>NZ_ATKM01000033.1 GCF_000418555.1 Pseudomonas sp. P818 | reverse complement strand
AACCCCCCCCGCCACGACTCGATGTCGGCGCTGAACGAGGCGAGTAGCTCCAGGTGCATTGGCAGACGGGCCGCTGGCTGACGTCGTGGCGCTCGGCGGATATGCACTGGGAAGCCCGCCCGTGTGTTGGGCTATCATGTTGGCGACGCCTACGCCCAGGTGGGGCGTGGCAGGATCGCCGTCATTTACACCCCAGTTTGGTACTGCTATAGGTCTTCCGAAATAGCCGATACATCAGGACAAATTGAAGTAGCTCAATTAGGAGATATCTAATGTCAACCGGTACGTTCATTCTGCACTCCAGCTATACGCCGGCGGGGGACCAGCCAGAGGCGATAGCGCGCCTGCTATCGGACATAGAAGAAGGTGCGACACACCAGACGCTGAAGGGTATCACCGGCTCTGGTAAGACCTTTACGATGGCCAATGTGATTCATCGTCTGAAGCGGCCCACGTTGATCTTGGCTCCTAACAAGACATTGACCGCGCAGCTTTATGGTGAAATGAAGCACTTCTTTCCTGAGAATGCTGTCGAGTACTTCGTTTCCTACTACGATTATTTTCAGCCCGAGATTTATATGCCGGGCACCGATCGTTTCATTCCAAAGGACTCGGCCATCAACGATCACCTTGAGCGCCTACGCCTGTCCACGACCAAATCCTTGATTGAGCGCCGCGATGTGATCGTCGTCGCTTCGGTGTCTTCAATCTACGGCCTGGGTGACCCGGAGGCGTACCGAGCGTTGCAGATCGCTCTGTCCCCTGGGGTCAAACTAAACCAGAGAGAGCTGATTCGTCGTTTGGCTCTGCTGCAATATGATCGCACTGAGCGCACTCTCAAACGTGCAACGTTTCGCGCTCAAGGTGATGTGATCGATATCTTTCCTGCTGATTCCGAGCATAGGGCAGTTCGGGTGGAACTGCTGGATGACTCTGTTGCGTCTGTTCAATGGCTAGACCCTGTTACAGGTAAAACGCTTGGGGCAATTGACCATTACTTGGTTTCGCCAAAGACGCTTTTTGCACCGCCCACGAATAAAATAGATTCCGCGTCCAAGAAGATACTCGCTGATATGGAAGAGCGGGTTGCCGAGCTGAACAGGAATAATCGCTTGGTCGAGGCAAACAGGCTGTACGAGCGGATCACGCATGACGTGGAGATGATGCGCGAGGTAGGCTATTGTTCGGGCATGGAAAATTATTCCTGCTACTTCAGCGAACGGGACCCGGCCTCGCCTCCGATCACATTGCTGGATTACCTGCCGAAAGATGGGCTTCTGTTCGTCGATGAATCCCACGTCATGGTGCCACAGATATCCGCAATGTACCGGGGGGATCAGGCGCGCAAGGAGACGTTGATAGATTACGGGTTCCGCTTGCCTTCGTCTAAGAACAATCGCCCGTTGAACTTTGGTGAATTTGAGAAGGTCAAGCCTCAGACCATCTTTGTTTCCGCTACTCCGGGAGACTACGAGCTGAGGGTGTCGAAAGACAGGGTTGTCGAACAAGTTATCAGACCAACGGGACTGCTTGATCCCAAGGTTGAGGTGCGGAAAGCGGACGGATACATAGATGACCTGCTTGCCGAAATATCGAAGTGCGTGAAGAAGAAAAATCGCGTGCTCGTGACTACGCTGACGAAGGTCAGTGCAGAAGAGCTAACGGATTTCTTGACGGACAACGGGATTCGAGCGCGCTACATGCATTCGGACATAAAAGCGGAGGATCGTGTTGAGATCATCAATGGCCTGCGCGCAGGAGAGTTCGATGTTTTGATTGGGATTAGTCTTTTGCGCGAAGGGCTGGATATTCCAGAGGCATCATTGGTTGCTATTCTCGATGCAGACCGTGCAGGATTCTTGCGTTCGGCCCATGCTCTCATTCAGATGATAGGTCGAGTCGCTCGGAATGAAAACGGCAAGGCGATCTTGTACGCCGACGCGGTGACTCCGGCGATGAAACAGGCGATCGATGAAACCAATAGGCGCAGGCAGCTTCAAATTGCCTTTAACGAGGAAAATGGGATTTCTCCGGCCTCGTCTGTGCGAAAACTAGCAGGAGAAGAGACGAATACGGAGGAGCCCACCGTTCACTCCGAGGCTTTCTGCGAGAATTTGTCCGACCTTTGCGATCAGATCACTGCCAAGGAACAGCAGCTACTCGAATTTACCGATACCGGTGACGAGCAGCGCGTCGAAGATATTCGTCGTCAGTTGGATGGTTTGTACCGGCAATTCATTTACATCTAATCGTTTGCCGGCATAGGGTTGCATGGCCGACCGATCTGCACCTGGCGCAAGCGGGCAGACGGTCGGCTCATCATTCAACCGGAGGGGCGAGCCGCCAAGGCTCAGTGCCCCGCTTTCCAGGGCGTGTGCCTTTCAGTGTCTTGCGACGTGTCAGCGCAAAGCTGGCAACGATCCAACGGCGACCAGCATTTCATCAAATACCGCTCGAACCCTTCCCGGAATGGGGCCACGCTGAGGCCGATAGACGTACAACCCCCATGCCGGAGGTTCTTCGCTCTCCAACACTCGCACGAGCTTCCCGCTGGCAATGTAGGGGGCGGCCATGTAGTCCGCCAGTTGCGCGAACGCGATCCCGGCCAGCGCCGCTCCCATTTCCATGTCGGCATTGTCGGCGACGAGAGTGGGTGCGGCAGGTGTCCACTGGCGTCCCGCCTTGAAGTGCCAAGGCCAGGGACGGCCGGTATTGATATCCAAGGCCACGGTAGCTGGCAGGCTGCTTAGCGCATCGATGTTTTCAGGTACGCCCACTTTCTTGATCAGGCGCGGAGCGGCAACGATCGGAAGTTTCATGTCGGCTGCCTTGCGTGCGACGAAGCGGCTATCACGCATGAATCCGACCCTGATTCCGACGTCAATCCCTTCGTCAACCGTATTGCTGATGCGATCGGACAGGCGCACATCCAGCGTGATGTCGGGATGACGCGCGGCCACGCGCTCCAGTGCCGGCAGCACCGCTCTGGTGCCCAAGCTGTGCGGTGCGGTGATGCGAACCGTACCGGACAGGGATGCCTGCTGGTCGGAGCCAGGCGTTCGCCACAGATCCTCGAACCGCTCCAATGCCGGGCGCACCTGGTCTAACAGCCCTTCGCCGAAGGCGGTGATGCGCACCTGGCGCGTGCTTCGATGAAACAACACCTCGCCGTAGTGTTGCTCCAGTTGCTGGATGGCACGGGTGACACCTTGCGGAGAAGTCCCCAGCCGGACGGCTGCATCGCGAAAACTGCTGCTTTCGGCCGCCACCCGAAAGATGCGCAGTAGTTCCATTTCCTTGTTCATGACGCACGCCTCATGGTCGGTTTCGCCGCTCGTTAATTGTTCCAGATGGTGGAATTATAAAATCGCAACAATTCCATATACAAGGGAGGCGCGGTTGCCCAGACTGACAGCACCCCGGAATGCTCCGCTCCGAACAACCCAACAAGGAACGCGAATGAACGCTGCGACTCTCATCACTGCCTACTACGACGCCTTCAACCGCGGTGACCGCGAGGCCATGCTGTCAATGTTGACCGATGACGTCGCGCACGATTTGAACCAGGGCGCTCGTGAGGTCGGTCGCGAAGCCTTCCGCGCCTTCCTGCAGCGCATGGACCGCTGCTATGGCGAGCAACTCCGCGGGATCGTGGTGATGGTCAGCGCCGACGGCCTGCGCGCAGGCGCGGAGTACGTGGTGCATGGCGAATACAAGGTGACGGACGACGGGCTGCCGGACGCCCAGGGCCAGCGCTACGTGCTGCCGGGTGGCGCGTTCTTCGAGATCCGCGATGGCAAGATCGCTCGTGTCACCAACTACTACAACCTCGGCGACTGGATCGCACAGGTCGGAGGGGACGCCTGAAATGACCAGCGACGTGCAGGTGCTGGTTCGTCGTGGGCCGGACATTGCCGAATGGTTCGACACCGTGGCACATCTGCGGGCGAAGGTCTTCCGCAGCTTTCCATACCTGTACGAGGGCGACATCGAATACGAGAAGCACTACCTTTCCATGTACGCCCGTTCGGCAGACAGCCTGTTGGTGCTCGTGCTCGCTGATGACGTGGTTGTGGGTGCGTCCACGGGGTTGCCGCTCGGCGATACGGAGCCGGCCTTCCAGGTACCGTTCGCCGATCGAGGAATCCCGATGGAGGCAGTGTTTTACTGCGGCGAATCAGTCCTGCTCCCAGCCTTTCGGGGCCTTGGCCTGGGCCATCGCTTCTTTGACGAACGCGAAGCGCATGCCCGTTCGTTGGGCGGCATGCAGTGGACATCGTTCGCGTCGGTGGATCGAGCAGACGACGATCCCCGGCGTCCTTCCAACTACCGCAGTAATGATGCCTTCTGGACCCGTCGTGGCTACGTGCGACAGTCGGACATGAAGGTTACGCTGCCCTGGAAGGAGGTGGGTGAGCCGACCGAAACCGAGCAGACGCTCACGATGTGGCTGCACTCTCTGGAGAACGCGAAGTGAAAGTAGCAGTTGCGAAATATGCAGTGGGTAAGCCGACGGACTTCGAGGCATTTGCTGCGCGGCAGCGACTGGTTCTGGAGGAGGCGCGCCGTGGCGGAGCGGAACTGGCCGTGTTGCCCGAGTATCTATCCCTCGAACTGGCTGCAACGTTCAAGCCTAGCATCCGCCGTGATTTCAACGCCTCTCTGGCCGCGCTGCAGGCCTTGCAGCCTGCTTGGCTGGCACTGTATGCCGACCTGTCGCGCGAGTTGTGCATGACCATTCAGGCCGGTACGTTTTTGACCCAGGTTGGTTTGGACCGCTACCGCAACCGAGCTTGGTGGTTTGCGCCTGACGGTACACGCGACTACCAGGACAAACTGCAGTTGACGGGGTTCGAGAAGGACACCGGCGTCATCGAAGGTGGCGACGAACTCAAGGTGTTCGACCTGAACGGTGTGCGTGCCGGCATCGCTGTTTGCTATGACAGTGAGTTTCCATTGCCCGTGCGAGCCCAGAGAGAGGCGGGAGTGCGCCTGCTGCTGGTCCCGAGCTGTACCGACACCCAAGCAGGTGCAACCCGGGTCCGTGTGGGCTGCATGGCGCGGGCGCTGGAGAACCGAATGTTCATCGCGCAGGCCGTGACGACCGGAGCTGCTGACTGGAGTCCGGCGTTGGACACGAACACTGGCGAGGCCACGATCTATGCACCAATGGATCGTGGATTCCCGGATGATGGCATTCTCGCGACGACTTGCGGCACGCAGACATGGGCGATCGGTGATCTTGACGTTGAAGCACTCGAACGAAACCAGGAACAGGCCCAGGTTGCGGTCGATCGTGACTGGGACGGCCAGATGTTGCCTGCACTGCGGAAGGCTCGGTATTCGGGTCGTCAGGTCGCCTAGCCGGTCTCATCTTGTTAGCTTCAGTTCGATGAGTCGGCTTAGATAGGCCACGTCTATCTGCGCATAGATTTTTCCAGTTTGACCAGTTTTGAACTTGCCCCGATGCTGTCGATACATGCAAGAAATATTCATTAATTTGAATGTTTTGCGCTTCTTGGGAACAAATCTGTACTAGCCTGTAAGCGTGCTCGAAGAGCACAGATTTTGTGGCGAAGTTCGGCCGCATATACTATGGGGGAGTATTGTATAATGCGGCGGTGTACCCAAGTAGAGAGGTGTTCGATGCCACACAGCCCGGAAGAAAAGAAGCAAGCACTGACGCGCATCAGGCGCATCAAAGGTCAGGTAGCGACTCTTGAGCAAGCGCTTGATGCAGGTGCGGAATGTCCTGCAATTCTTCAGCAGCTTGCGGCCGTTCGTGGGGCAGTCAACGGATTGATGGCAACGGTTCTGGAGAGCTATCTGCGGGAAGAGTTTCCCAGTAGCGAAATCAGGAGCGATTCGCAGAACAAGTCCATTGACGAGACCATCTCTATCGTCCGCTCCTATCTGCGGTAGAGGCACCAGGGTGCCCTCGGTGAGGGCAAATTTAGTTAGCTAGTAAAGGAAGCGACATCATGAAATCACGTGCAGCAGTTGCCTTCGGGCCAGGAAAGCCGCTGGAAATCGTCGAGATCGACGTCGAGCCGCCGCGCAAGGGCGAGGTGCTCATCAAGATCACGAACACCGGCGTTTGCCATACCGACGCCTTCACCCTGTCGGGCGACGACCCCGAAGGTCTCTTCCCGGTCGTGCTGGGTCATGAAGGTGCGGGTATCGTCGTGGAGGTGGGTGAAGGTGTGACCAGCGTGAAGCCTGGCGATCACGTCATTCCCCTCTATACCGCCGAGTGCGGCGAGTGCCTGTTCTGCAAGTCCGGCAAGACCAACCTGTGTGTCGCGGTTCGTGCAACCCAGGGTAAGGGGCTGATGCCCGATGGTACGACTCGCTTCTCGTACAACGGTCAGCCGCTTTACCACTACATGGGCTGCTCGACCTTCAGCGAATACACGGTCGTCGCCGAAGTCTCGCTGGCCAAGATCAACCCGGACGCCAATCCCGAGCACGTCTGCCTGCTGGGCTGCGGCGTGACCACCGGCATCGGCGCCGTGCACAACACGGCCAAAGTGCAGCCGGGCGACTCGGTGGCCATCTTCGGCCTCGGCGGCATCGGTCTCGCCGCGATTCAGGGTGCACGCCAGGCCAAAGCGGGCCGCATCATCGCCATCGATACCAATCCGGCGAAGTTCGAGCTGGCTCGTACCTTCGGCGCGACCGAATGCCTCAATCCGAAGGACTTCGACAAGCCGATTCACGAGGTTCTCATCGAGATGACCGGCTGGGGTGTCGATCACACCTTCGAGTGCATCGGCAACGTCAACGTGATGCGTTCGGCTCTGGAAGCTGCCCATCGTGGCTGGGGCCAGTCGATCGTCATCGGTGTCGCCGGTGCCGGCAAGGAAATCTCGACCCGTCCGTTCCAGTTGGTCACCGGCCGGACTTGGAAGGGCTCTGCTTTCGGCGGGGTCAAGGGGCGTACCCAACTTCCGGGCATGGTGGAAGACGCAATGAAAGGCGAGATCGATCTCGCCCCGTTCGTCACCCACACCATGGGTCTCGACGAGATCAACCACGCCTTCGACCTGATGCATGAAGGCAAGTCGATTCGCACGGTGATCCACTACTGATCACCCACTATCCATTCAACACCAACCATCAAGGAAACTAACCATGTCCACTCCTGTCATTTCCGGCGACGGCATCTTCTCGCACGTCTTCATCGGCGCCGCCGACGTCCAGAAGTCGGCCGCGTTCTACGACGCCGCCCTGGGTGCTCTCGGCATCAAGAACCTCGGTCCTTTCGGCAACGGATGGGTGCTTTTCGGTCGCGAAAAGCCGGCTTTCATCATCGCCCGTCCGGGCAATGGTGAAGCGCCTTCGAGCAACGGCGTGACGGTCGGCTTTGCGGCCGCCACTCCCGCCGAAGTGGATGCCTTCCACGCCGCCGGCCTTGCCGCAGGCGGCACCGACGAGGGCCAGCCTGGCCCGCGTGGCCACCTGCCGGGTGCCTATGCGGCCTACCTGCGTGATCCGGCGGGCAACAAGGTCTGCTCGTACACCTTCGTCTGAAAGCTAGGAAGCTGAGGGCGTTCTGAAAGGGCCAGCACAAGCCTCTACACGGCGAGCCTATTAGACGGACCGTGTAGAGCGGTGTCTGCTCATGAAGATCGGCCCGCAGCCATGTGCGAAACGCATGGCTGCGGGCATTTGCTTTGAAGCGTGTTTTTCAACCAAGAAGAAATGAGGTCGTTATGAAAGAGCCGGCCAACATAAATACGACGACCGTACAACCCACCCCGACCGCCACCGTGTACGGCATGCCGGCCTACACCGATCGTGCTGCCGCCGTGGGTGAAGTGCATGCGCGCCCGCATCTGTTGATTCAGGCCCCGCGCGGCATATTGCAGCTCGCTTTCATGACCGAAGGCGACCAGGCCAAGGATCAGATGGCGATGAGCGAGTTGTCTCATCGCTTCGGCGTTGCCGAACCCGACCATGCTACGCCGCTTCACGGCGTGACATGGGACGAAGGAGACCTGCACTGTGAAAAGCACACCGAGTTCTCGACGTATCTCTGGTGCGCTTCGCTGGATTCCGAGACGGGAGAGCCGTGCGGCGAAAACCCGTTCAGGCATGGATTTGTGCCTCCCGGCCCGGTCGTATCCGGCATCCGTTTGAGACTTCTTCCGTGGACGCCGGAAACGGAGAAGGAGGCCGATCGCTTCGATCCTGCCAGCCTGTGCTACTCGCTGGTGGAGAACGGCTCTGCCGCCATTCTGACCGACTTCCGACAGGATGAGGATGGCCTGACGCAGATCCTCGTCCTGGCCCGCGATTTGACCCCGGCGCGGGCGGGTGCGCTGGCTCAACGTCTGCTGGAGATCGAGACCTACCGTACCTTGGCGTTGCTGTCCCTGCCGTTGACACGATCGATGACGTCGGAGCTGCGACGCATGGAGTCGCGCCTTGCGGCGATCACCGACGAGATGTGTACGAGCTTGGTGGAACGGCGCGACAGCGACGTGCTGCTGTCCGAATTGACCGGCCTGGCTGCCGAGCTGGAAGCTGGAGTTGCGGCGAATCTCTATCGCTTCGGTGCCAGCCGTGCCTACTACGAGATCGTCGAGGAAAGGCTGGCAGCGCTTTCGGAAGAGGCCGTATCCGGGTACTGCACCTGGGCGGATTTCCTGCAGCGCCGCATCGCTCCAGCCATGCGGACATGCCAATCCGTAAAGGAGCGCCAGGCCAAGCTCTCAGACAAGCTGACCCGGGCCATCGCGTTGCTGCGTTCCTGGATCGACGTTGAGCTTGAACGCCAGAACCGCGATCTGCTGGCGTCGATGAACAACCGGGCCAAGATGCAATTGCGCCTTCAGCAGACCGTCGAAGGCCTGTCGGTCGCGGCAATTTCTTATTACGTCGTGAGTCTTCTCGGCTACTTGCTCAAGGGCATTCCGATGGTTCACGACAGCGTGGCGCCGGTGATGGCGGTTCTGGTGCCTGCGGTGATGCTGACGATCTGGTGGATCGTGCGCAGGATCAGGCATGCCCACGGCGACACGGTGGCGGAAGAGAAATCTTCCTGACGAGCTGCCGTCTTGGCGCGCGAGAGCTGCGCCGTTCCTTTGAACATAGGAGAACTACATGGAACGCATCGAACATCACGCCAGCTTTGATGGTTGGCAGGACGTTTATCAGCATGAATCGACGACGCTCGGTTGCACGATGAAGGTCGGCGTCTATCTGCCTCCGCAGGCGCAGCACGGCAAAGTGCCGGTGCTGTACTGGCTTTCGGGCCTGACCTGCACCGAGCAGAACTTCATCACCAAGTCCGCCGTCCAGCGCTACGCGGCCGAACATGGCATTGCCGTCGTCGCGCCCGATAGCAGCGCTCGCGGCGAAGGCGTTGCCGACGATCCTGCCTATGACCTCGGACAGGGCGCGGGGTTCTACGTCAATGCCACACAGGAACCCTGGGCTGCGAATCATCGGATGTACGACTACGTCGTGCAGGAACTGCCGGCGCTGATCGAGGCCCACTTTCCCGTGACAGCGGAGCGGAGCATCAGCGGCCATTCCATGGGAGGACACGGTGCTCTGGTCATCGCCCTGCGCAACCCGGGCCGTTATCGAAGCGTCTCGGCCTTCTCGCCCATCGTCGCCCCCACCCAGGTTCCCTGGGGGCACAAGGCCTTCGAGGCGTACCTGGGCAGCGATCGGGAGGTGTGGAAACAGTACGACACCGTGGAGCTGATTCGCACCGTGCAGGAGCGTTTGCCGTTGCTGGTGGACCAGGGCTTGGGCGACGAGTTCCTGGAGAGCCAGCTTCAGCCCGACCTGCTGCGCAAGGCCTGCGACGAGACGGGGCACCCGCTCACGTTGAATCTGCGCCCAGGCTACGACCACAGCTACTACTTCATTGCCAGTTTCATTGGCGAGCATATGGCACACCACGCATCGGCGCTGAAACGCTGAGAGAGAGGAGATCAGGTCATGACAAAGACCTCCAAAAACCGACATCACGTCGTCATTATCGGAGCGGGCTTCGGCGGGATCGAGGTTGCCAACCAGCTTGCTGGTGCCGAGGTCGATGTGACGATCATCGATCGGCGCAATCATCACCTGTTCCAACCCTTGCTTTACCAGGTTGCAGGGGCGTCACTTTCGACATCCGAGATCGCCTGGCCTATTCGCTATCTCTTCCGAAATCGCCCGGAAGTGAACACCTTGATGGCGGAAGTGGAAGGTATCGACCAGGACGCGCGTCAGGTCATTCTCAACAATGGATTGCGGCAAACCTACGACACGCTCGTGCTCGCGACAGGCGCTACCCATGCCTACTTCGGACACGACGAATGGGGGGCTTTCGCGCCGGGGTTGAAGACGCTGGAAGATGCCACGACCATTCGGGGCCGAATCCTCGCGGCTTTCGAGGAGGCTGAGCGCACGAGCGATCCTCAGCAGCGTGCCGCGCTGCAGACGTTCGTCATCATCGGTGGTGGTCCCACCGGGGTTGAATTGGCCGGAACCATCGCCGAGCTTGCACGAGACACGCTGGCGCGTGACTTTCGCTCGATCGACCCGAGCACGTCGCGGGTTGTACTGATCGAGGCTGGCCCGCGTCTGTTGTCCGTCTTTCCAGAGGATCTTTCGGCCTATACGCGCCAGGCGCTCGAAAAGCTCGGCGTCGAGGTCGTGCTGGGTACGCCGGTCACCGAATGCTCGGCCGATGGCGTGGTGTACGGTGGCAAGCCCCTTTCGGCCAAGACCATCGTCTGGGCCGCCGGAGTCCAGGCGTCTCCCGCGGCTCGCTGGCTGGGCGCTGCGTCTGATCGTGCGGGTCGGGTGGTCGTTGGCCCTGACCTGACGGTGGCCGGTCGGCCGGAGGTCTTCGCCATCGGCGATACAGCCTCGTGCACCATGGCCGATGGGAAGCCCGTGCCGGGCATCGCCCCGGCCGCCAAACAGCAAGGGAAGTACGTCGCCAACCTCATTGGACGGCGTTTGAAGGGCAAGCCCGCTGACGGACCTTTCAAATACCGGCATCAGGGGAACCTGGCCACCATCGGCCGCAGCCTGGCGGTGATTGACATGGGGCGGGTGAAGCTGCGTGGTGCCTTTGCGTGGTGGATCTGGAAGCTGGCGCACATCTACTTTCTGATCGGTACGCGAAATCGTCTCAGCGTCGCTTTGAGCTGGGTATGGAACCACAGCATCGGCTACCGCGGCTCTCGCATCATCATGCATGCGATTAGCGACAAAAAAGTTCCGGTGTCAAGCGTCTTGTGAAAACAGCCTGATGGCCGAAAGTCTAAATGGGGCGCGGGTTTAGCTCTACTTTGGGCCGCTTTGCAGGATGGCGGCATCGTGGGCTGGGAGCCACATAGGAGCGTCGCGATAGAAAGCCGGAGCGTGCTGCATCAGAGACGATTGCCAGCAGACGGCGGCCACATTTCATCATCATAGCCCGACCGGCTACCGTCCTCCAGAACGAAGAACGCGCAGCTTCGGGCTGCGCGTTCCAGAGATGGCCGCCAGCGGAAACCGGCATCATCAGCTCGGCGTCGGAGGTGCGGCCTTGCCCGCACCTCCCTTCCTGAATCCCCGATCCCCGGCCATGAATGCCGCCAACATATGCGGGATCAGCGTGGCCGCATCGACCATCTCGCCATAGGTCTGCGCGTGCAGCGCCGCGTAGCAGTCGAGGTCGGCTTTCAGGCTGGTCGGGCAGGAAAAGGTCAGCCAGCCTTGCAACCTCCGCGACCCGGCGCACATTCTCAGTTCGGTCAGCAGGCGCAAAGCCCAAGTCTCGACTCAGGCCCTGCCGTACAACGTCACCGTCCAAGAGGCATACTGGACAACCGCGCACTCGAAGCTGGCGAGCAATAGCTGCCGACAGCGTTGTCTTGCCCGCTCCGCTCAGGCCCGTGATCCAAACTGTGCGCATAACGCCCCTCGTGATGAGATTGCTTATTGCGAGCTCGCCAGACCGCAGCCGGCGCACAGATCTCCAAAGCCCGGAAACGACGTCCCGATCGCCTCCGCATCCACGACTGTTATCCCGTCTTCGCAGCGGGAGCTGGCGATGGCGAAAGCCATCCCGATTCGGTGGTCGTACGCCGTCTCAATTGAGACACCGCCCTTGAGCATTCGACTGCCCACGCCCGATATCACGGCGCCGTCGGGCTTGGATTCGACGACTACGCCAAGCTGGCGCAACCCGACGAGCATGGTCTCAATACGGTCACTTTCCTTAACTCTGAGCTCCTCCGCTCCGCGCACTACAGTGGTCCCGTTGGCAAACGCCGCGGCAATAAAGAACACGGGGAACTCGTCGATCATCCGGGGCGCGATGTCCGCGTCGAGCTCGATTCCGGACAGCTCGGCACCGGTGACCGTTATATCAGCGACTTCCTCTCCACCAGAGCTGCGGCGGTCCGAAAGCTCTACCCGCGCGCCCATGAGCCGCAGTGCGTCCACAATGCCGGTGCGTGTCGGATTTATTCCCACGTTCCTGATGGTAATTGAGGCGCCAGGATTGATAGCAGCCGCCACCATAAAAAAGGCTGCGGACGATATGTCGCCGGGAACAACAACGTCCCGGCCCTTCAGGCTGCTTCGCTCCACTTGGATTTCTTGCCCGTTGACGGAGACGTTGCCTCCGAAGGCGGCCACCATGGTTTCCGTGTAGTTGCGGGTGGGTTTCCTTTCTATCACGGTGGTGGCTCCATCCGCATAGAGGCCGGCCAACAGTACCGCCGACTTCACCTGGGCGCTGGCCACGGGCAAATCGTAAGTGATGCCCCGAAGCTTTGGCGTGCCGGTGATCCTCATCGGAGCGGTCCCGGAAGCTGACAGCTGAATTTGCGCCCCCATTTGGCCAAGGGGGGTCGCCACACGCCCCATCGGCCGTTTCGACAAAGAATGGTCTCCAACCAGCACGCTTTCGAAGGGCTGCCCGGCCAAGATTCCGGCCATAAGCCTCATCGCAGTACCCGCGTTGCCCGCGTCCAGTTCCGCATTTGGCCGCGTGAGCCCACTCTCGCCGGCCCCAGTGATGGTTACCTGCCCGTTCGCAATCTCAATGCTTACTCCCATGGCTCGCATCATTCCGATGGTGCTGACCACGTCTGCTGCCAGCAAGCACTTCCGAACCGTGGTAACCCCTTTAGCCAGAGAGCCGAGCATCACCGCGCGGTGAGAGATGGACTTGTCGCCAGGAACCTCAATCACTGTCGGGTTTTGGGTCAGACGGCCGGAAAACGTAACCTTCATTTGTGCCTCGCTAGAATTAGACTGCGAATTTCTCGCTATCGGGATTGTTTATTGACAACATTGGAGCGCAGCGGCCCCGGATGAATTCGATCAGCCTCTGTTCGCTTTCTTCCACGACCCTTACCGACTCCGCGGCTCGGCGACCGATGGCCGCCCGCAGGAAATAGTCACGCCAACCTTGTGCCGCCTGGTCAGCGAGGTGATGCAGCGAGTTTACATCGGCGGGCTGGCAAAATCCGCTTCGCATGAGAATGGTCCCCAACCATCTTGCCCAGCTCCGCTGGTTGGCGAGGAAGCGCAGCGTTTTGGTCAGGCGATCTTCGTTGCCTTGGGCGGCACGAAAAGCCTCGCCGACGAGAACGGCCTTACGTTCGACCGCAGTACTAACCGATTCGATTCGCCCAATGGCGTTTGCCACGACCGTTTCAACCGATGGCAGGGCTCGGAAGTCGCGTCGAACTCTGGCGGTGAGAACATAGGGCGCCCCGTGCGTCGCTTCGCTAAACAATTGCTCATGGAACAGAGATAGGCGCCCGAGGGTGTCGAAGTGCTCGGCATAGACGTCACCAAGGACGTCGTACAGAGTCCTCTTGCCGGAGTCGAACTCCGCGCCTAGCAAATCAAAGAGACGCTGTGCGTGCGCAGCTTTTATGAGGCCGATGAGCTGTGAGTTGTCAACGGTTCCAATGACGCCCGTCTCCTCGTCGAGAGCGCGGACCAATATCAAATGAGTTCCAGCCGTGTTCGCGGCGAATTTCAGTTCCGGGCCTTTGACGCATGGCACTAACACGGGCTGCCCCGCCTCGAGCAGGGACTTGAGCGTGGCACCCAGTGCCGCAGGGACGGCCGCTACTTCCAAGGAGATGCCGAGTGCTTCGGCAATGCATTGCGTTTCTCCCGCACCAAAGAACATCGATTCGACCGAGCGCGAAGAAGGGCTCCCTGTAATGTAATGATCGATCGTTGCCAGCGCGAAATTATAAGCCTCGTAGCCGTAGGGAAGCAGATGCTCAACAGCCAACCCTTTGCTGACACGCCAGCAATTGAGTCCGTGGTGGTCGTAGGTGGTCCCATCTGCGATGAACCGAATCGAAGCCAGTTGCCGCATTTTTCCTCTCGCCCCCATCTAGATGATTGGGCCTTGAATTTCCCTGATTCGTGCGGCCTCCAGCGATGCGATGGCGCTCGTCAGTAGCCTGTTGGGGTACATAAGCGGAGCGGCCAGCAGATCGCGTACGGTGCGCTCGATCGGGACGGCGGCCGGCCGCACGTATCCGTTGTGAGCCCCAGCGAGAACCTGCATGTTGATTCACCGTACAAACTGAGCCAGTGTTCACGCCGAATATTGAGCCACTAGTTTTAAGGATGTTTTGTCAGTTGGTTGTGGATAAGTCTAACGGCTGGGTCGTTTGATCGGCTCCTTTCTGGGCTTTGGCCCGTGCGGTTTTGGTGATCCCCGCAGCGGCACTGGAATGCTTGAAGCGCCAGCTCTCGTTGCCGCTCTCCACGATGTGGCAGTGGTGGGTCAGCCGGTCCAGCAACGCCGTTGTCATCTTGGCGTCGCCAAAGACGGTGCTCCACTCCGAGAAGTTCAGGTTGGTGGTGATGACCACGCTAGTTCGCTCGTAGAGTTTGGACAGCAGGTGGAACAGCAAGGCGCCACCCGACTGCGTGAAGGGCAGATAGCCCATCTCGTCCAGGATCACCAGATCCACGTACATCAGCCGGTGGGCCAACTGCCCAGCCTTGTTCTGGGCCTTCTCCAACTCCAGCGCGTTGACCAGCTCCACCGTCGAGAAGAAGCGCACCCGCTTGCCATGGACCCGAATCGCCTCGATGCCCAGGCTGGTGGCCAGGTGCGTCTTGCCCGTTCCGGGACCTCCGACGAAGACCACGTTGTGCGCGGATTCGGTAAAGCGCAGGGTGTGCAGCTCTCGCACCTGTGCCTCCTGCACATGCGCCTGGGCAAAGTCAAACCCCGCCAGGTCCCGGTGCGAGGGGAAGCGGGCCACGCGCATCTGGTAGGCCATGGAGCGCACCTCGCGCTGCGCCATCTCGGCCTTGATGAGCTGGCGCAGCACCGCCTCGTGGTCCATCGCCTTGATGCGTGCCGTGCCCAGCACCTCCGGCCAGGCACTGGCCATGCCGTGCAGACCGAGTGCCTTGAAGTCGGTGACCAGTTCAAGCATGGCGCACCTCCTTGGGCTGGCGCAGCCGGTCGTAGCGCTTCAGATCGGCCTGTGAGGGTGTCTTCAGGTCAACGGACGTGGTCGCCGGCTCCACCCGCAGCTCGGGTTCTTTCAAGCGCGACAGCACATTGAGTACGTGCTCGGCGCTGACCCGCCCGGACTGCAGGGCCAGCTCCACCGCCACCAGCACCGCCTCCAGCCCGTGGGCGGTCACCGCGCTGAGCACCTGGGCCATCACCCGATCACCGCCCGCATGACGCAGCAACTGGTCTTGCAGCAGTCGCAGCGGCTCGGGCATGGTCTTGAACGGTGCGCCATTACGCAGCGCCCCGGGCTTGCGCTCGATCAGGGCAATGTAGTGGGTCCAGTCGTAGATCGTCTGGTCACGATCGAAGCAGCGCTGCAGCGTCACACTGTGGCCCTTGGGGCCCACCACCAGCAGCCGGTCGTGGTACGCCCGCAGGCTGACCACCGCATGCACCCATTCGCACGGCACGCTGTAGCGGTTGCGCTGGAAGTGGATCAGCGAGGTCGAGGTCACCCGCACCGGGTCCTCCACATAGCCATCGAAGGGACGCGGGTTCGGCGTCAGGCGCAGCCTCTCGTCCTGCCACACCTCGGCCACCGTGAGCTCGTGCCACTCGGGGTGGCGCAACTCGCTCCAGGCGTCCACGCACGCCTGCTGCAGCCAGGCGTTGAGCTCGCTCAGGCTGGCCCAGCGTCGCTCGCTGGCTTCACGCCAGATGCCACGCCGGCGGTCCTGCACGTTCTTCTCCACGATGCCCTTCTCCCAGCCCGCTGCGCGGTTGCAGAACTCGGGATCAAAGAGGTAGTGACCGGTCATCGCCTCGAAGCGGGCGTTGACGCTGCGCTGCTTGCCCGCGCCCACCTTGTCCACTGCCGTCTTCATGTTGTCGTAGATACCCCGCTTGGCCACCCCGCCCAGCACCGCAAAGGCCCGGGCATGGGCCTCAAACAGCATCTCGTGCGCCTGGCTGTGGAACGCCGACAGCATAAACGCCCGGCTGGCCGCCAGCTTGGTGTGCGCCACCTCCAGGCGCCGGCGCAGTCCGCCAATGAACGCGTACTCGGTGCTCCAGTCAAACTGGAACGCCTCGCCCAATTCAAAGGACAGGGGCACAAAGCCTGCCCCTCGGGCGCTGTGGTCCTGCGCCAGACGCCACTGCTTGGCAAAGCTGTAGACCGGCCCACGGCTGCCGCCGTAGCCCATGGCGCGCAAGGCCTCGAACATGGCCTTGATGCCTCGGCGCTCGCGCTTGTTACGGTGCTGGTCGGCCTTGAGCCAGCGGGCCAAGGTGTCCTCATAAGGCGTCAGTACGCCCTGCGCCTTCACCCGCACGGGGTACTTCGGCTCCCGCATTTCGGGCTCAGACAGCCACTTGCTGGCCGTGTTGCGCGAGATCCCCAGCCGCCGGCTGGCCTCCCGCACCGATACGCCATCCCTCAGCACGAGGCGGCGCAATTTACTCAATGTGCTCACGTTGATCACTCCTGACCACCTTGCTGAAAAATTCAGCAGCGTAGCCGTCAACGTGGCTCAATTTTCAGTGTGATCCACCCCAAAAATGGCCCAGTTTTCGTTGTGATTCAACAGGCAGTGCGAGAAGCGCGAGCGCCAGCCTGCGGTGAGCGTCCAGTTCTCGCCTTTAATGTCGTGAACCACGACAGACGCGGGCCAGCTCAACAAGGTCGGCACGACCAGGCCGACACCCTTGCCGGAGCGCGTCGGCGCGAAGGTCAGGACGTGTTCCGGGCCTTCGTGCCGCAGGTACTGGCCGCGATGCAGGCCGAGGAAAACGCCGGCGGGCTGGGTCAGCCCGGCCTTGCGAACGTCATCCGCATCGGCCCAGCGTGCCGAACCGTAGGTGGTGACAAGGCGCGATTGCCGCGAGCGCCACACCGACAGGACGATGGCAACCAGCACGGCCACCAAGCCGCTGCCGCCCGCGATAGCGCCGCCAGTGTTGAAGATGCGCGGCGCGTAGGCATCGAAGACGAACCACCACTCGAACAGCCGCCAGGGGTGATAGACCGGCGTTCCAAAGAAGTCGAACCACGGCGAGCCAAGGCGTAGTTGATAGCCCAGGGCGGCGGCTGTCCATTGCGTTGCACTCCATACACCGGCGATCACGATGCCGAAGACGGCGGCGATCTGCCCGAACAGCACGCCCTGAGCTTGCATTGACTGGCCTCCGATTTCCCTGCGCTGATTCCTCGTTCAAACGCGGCACATGGACGTGCCGCATAGCGCGAGGATCGGTGCCGGGTCAGTGCCGGTCAAAGACTGTTATCGGAACCAAGATGATCGAAAAAGACAGGTTTCAGGCTGCGAAGAAGCCAATAAAAATGCCGCAGGCGCGAGCGCGCTGCGGCGTGTTGACAATGAAAGACAGGATTCTTGGCGAAGGTGACGATCAGAACTTCGGCGGTGTCTCCGACGATGTATAGGGCGTCTTCCCATCTCCGTAGAACCGCTTGCGCGTGGCTTCAGCGACTCGATTGCAAAGCACGTCACCAAGCGTCACGCGGTCGGTCTTGCATTGCTGTCGCAGTTCCTTCAACCGTACCGGATCGGCAGCCAGTTCATCCACGGTGGGCACGCTGGCCTGCCTGGGTGTGTCCGATGGGCCGCAAGCAGTCAACAGCAGAATCAGCAGGAGCCAGAAAGATTTCTTCATAGCTCGATTTCCTCCTGGGGATCAGGTTCGGGCGGCAAAGCGGGCCTAGTGCCTTCGGGCAAGTCGATGGCCTGCACTCGCTCTATGAACCGAGACAGCACTTCCGAAACGTCGGCTTCGCGCCGCAGCAGATAGGTCGTCAGCATCGGCGCACGTCCGGCCAAGGGACGCGCTATGACGCCAGACTCCCGACTTGCCGTGATGTGCGGGCCGCCGGCCAGCCCCAAGGCGAAGCCGGCCGACACTACGATCATCATCAGCTCGAACGAAGCGACGCGCTCAACCACCAGTGGTTCTCTGTCAGAGCGACGTAGCACACGTTCGACCTGCCGCGCGTGACCTTCGCATGTCAATGGATCGCATAACACCAATGGGAATTGCAGAACTTCGTCCAGTGGGATGTGCTTGTGCTTGAGCAGATGGTGTCGGGCGGGCACTGCCACCATTAACGGATCACTCCATACAGCTTCTGCAGCCACGCCTTCACCCACTTCATCCGACTGCGCGAAGCCTACGTCGTACAGATCGTCTTGCAGCCCCTTTATCTGCTGCGATAGCGGCACCTGGAACAGCCGAATATCTACCTCGGGTTCCTCCTGCCGGCACATTGCCAATAAGGCCGGCAGGCGCGACGGCGTGATGCCGTCGGACAATGCAATGCGCAACTGCCCATGGAAGCCATTGGCCGCTGCTTTCACGCTGTCGCGGGCTTGCTGCAAGGCCGTGAAAACGCGAGGCACATGCTCAAGAAACAGCTTCCCCGCCGGTGTCAGTCGTGTACTTCGGCTGGTGCGGACGAACAATTTTTCACCGACGTCATCTTCCAACTCCTTAATGGTGCGCGATAGCGGAGATTGCTCAATGTGCAGTCGCTCGGCAGCGCGGGCGAAGTGGAGTTCTTCCGCCACCGCCAGAAAACAGCGCAAATGACGTAATTCCATAGCTGACCGCCTTGATAATTCATGCACTCGATGATGAATCAACTGTTCATCACGGTTCGCCTTCCGCGATCACCTCATCGATCTTTTCGCGATCATTTCTTGCTGGAAGTTCCCGGTTGACGAGCCAAAGCGCGAGGCCGATCAGTACTCCTCCCGCAGCTTGCATCCAGGAAATTGCCGTGTTCAGGATGAAATACGCAAGGATGACCGTGAAGAGCGGGGCCAGGAACAGAAATCCGCTAGTCCTCGTTGCTCCACCTCTTTTCAGCGCCACGAACCAGAGGCCAAATGAGCCTGTTGACGCGGGGATGGAAAGCCAGAGAAACCAAGCCCATTGCTCTCGCGTCACACCGCTCGGCCATTGTTCGCCATCGAGATAGGCGATGGCCAAGATGGCGATCGCGCCCACCAGCATTTGCCAGAAACTCAAGGCCCAGGACGAGAGCGGCAATGCTGCCCGCTTATTGATGAGCGTCGCGCTTGCCCAGCAAAGCGCAGAGACGATGCCGATGATCTCGCCAGCCAGCGTCATCCCGCCAGAAAACATGGATGGGCTGATACCAATGGCAAGCGCAACACCGACAACGCCAAGAAGCAACCCGACGAGCCTCGCTCGGTGCAGGCTTTCGCCAAGGAAGATGCGACCCAGGACAGCAACCCAGATGGGATTGGTGAAAAGCAGGATGGCGGCGGTCGATGCGGAGATGAACTGCATGGCCCAGAAAAGCAGCCCCATGACGGCGGCTGTCTGAAGCAAACCAATCAGGATCACCAGCGCAACATCACGCAGCCCTGCTTTGGCCGGCAGGAGCGCCGCCACAATATTTCGCTCGCCGGCCAACACTAGCGGCAAGGTCGCCAAGGCCGCGGCAAAGAAGCGCCACCCGACCAGGATCATCGGCGTGAAACCCTGCTGTAGCAGGATTTTTCCTGCGACGAAGCTGGACCCCATCAAGAAGGTCGATGCAAAAAGCGTGACAAGGAAGCCAGCCTGGCTGGATGCAGGAGCGTGGACATTTCGTGCCATCAGCGTGCTCCTTTTTGGGTACTTGTAAATTCAGCGATACGGGACGCCAGCGCTTCCGGCACGTCCTCTGGCAGGAAATGCCCAGCCTCATCAAATACCTGGATTTGGGCATTGGGCATTTTTCCGGCCAGGCGCTCTGCGAAGTGCAACGGCTGGAATGTGTCGAGCTTGCCCCAGACGATGAGCGTAGGCACGGCCAGCTTCTCGACGTCCTCCATGCGCGAGGAAAGTTCTTCTGTCCTCAACGCCCGGGCTGCACGCAGGTATGCGTGCCTCCCGTCGATGCCATGGAACGGACGCTCATAGGCATCAACCAGTTCAGCGGTAACTCGATCGGTATGGAACATGCCTCGTGAAAAGCCTTTCGCCAGGCCCTTCTTCAGATCGAAATCTGCTGCGCCAAGGATTTCGTCCCAAGCCGGCTCCTTCAAGCGGGCAATCCCAGGCTCTGGAAACGAGTCATAGAGGATGGAGTCGATCAGAACGAGGCGATCCAGAATTTCGGGATGGTTGATGGCCAGGAGCTGGGCAATCCCACCTCCGATGTCGTGGCCCACTATGGTCGCGCGCTTCCACCCCAGGGCCGAAAGCGCCTGAAAGATGATTTCGGATTGCGCATGGATTCCAAGGTCCGTGTCCGAAGGCTTGTCGGAATCGCCATAGCCGAGAAGGTCGATCGCAAGCACTTCATGGCCTGATGCGGCGAGGAGATGCATGACGTTGCGCCAAAGATGGCGGCTCGTGGGAATGCCGTGAACAAGGGCGATGGCACTCCCGTGGCCCTGGCGCGTGTAGGCGATGCGGTAACCGGCCACGTCAAGAAAGCCATTTTCAAGATTTTCGTTATTCATGGCGCTGCGCCCCATCCGCATGAACCGCAAGGATTTCGCAGACCACTGAATTTCGCGGAGTGGGCACGCCGAGCCGTCGGCCTCTGCTGCTGACGTCGCCGCTGAGCCACTGCACTTCCAGCCGGTTTCCGCGTTCCAGGTCGCGCAGCATGGAAGCGGTCATATCGGCGGGTAGTTGGTCGCAGAAGCGAAGTCGGTCCACGGCAAAGTCGGCGGCGAGATTGACGCCTTCGGCCCGGCCGACGTCCACCACCTCCTGCATAACGCCTTCGAGCAACTTGCGGGAAACCGAATTACTGCGCACCACGCCTATCGGGCACCGCGTGGACGCGGTGGTCGCCGACAGCCCAACCAGGAAGACGAACTTCTCCCAGATCACTCTGGCGATGTCGTCGCTGATTTCGGCATCAATCCCCGACTGGATGCAGGCCCGATGGAAGCGCTCGATACGCGCGCTGCGATGGCCGCCGTACTCGCCAAAGACCAGCTTCTGCAAGTTGTTGGCATGACCGATGACGCCCGGGGCCTCGATCGTTGCCGCGATGTAGCAAACGCCACCTGCTACCGGCTTTTCTCCGAGCGTGGCTCTCAGCAATTCGTCCTTGATCACCCCGTTCTGGAACGAGATCATCATCGTTTCGGGTCCGATCAGCGGCTTGATCGCTTTGGCGGCCGCCTCGGTATCCCAAAGCTTGACACCGAATAGAACGACATCGACTGGCCCGACGTTCGACGGCGTGTCGGTTGCTCTGGGCGTGGGGACATGCATGTCCCCTAGCGGACTGCGCACAGTGAGGCCTTGGGACTTGATGGCAGCCAGGTGCGCCCCTCTGGCAATGAAGCTGACGTCGTTGCCTCCGAGGGCCAGTTTGGCTCCGAAATAGCCACCTACGCCTCCGGTGCCCATGATCGCGATTTTCATCCACGGCTCCATTCTTGAATATGAATTCAAGAAAATTCTAACTTCAACAAGTCTCCAAGGCAATGTATGCTTGATTCGTGTGAAGATTCTTGATTGATGAATCATTAAAAACCATGGGCCGAATACGAAACTTTGACCGCGATGCGGTGCTTGAGAGCGCGGTGGACGTCTTCTGGGAGCGGGGCTATGACGGGGCTGGCATGCAGGAGATCTGCCGGGTCACCGGTCTCAACCCGGGCAGCGTCTACGCCGCCTTCGGTGACAAGCACGGCCTCTTCATTGAGGCTTTGAAGAGCTACATGGCGTCCATGTCGCGAGAGACGATCGCGCGCCTGAACAGCAATCCGTCCGGTCGGGCCGGGATTGCCGACTACTACGCCGCCCTCATCGAAGCGATGCTGGACGGCAAACGGCGCTGGGGATGCCTTGTGACGAACTCGATCGTTGAGTTCGCCATGAATGATCCGCAGATC
>NZ_ATKM01000032.1 GCF_000418555.1 Pseudomonas sp. P818 | reverse complement strand
AGATCGGCGACGACACCGGCCAGCGCCTGCAAATGCGCGGCCTCAACCAGGGGTTTGGGGAGCAACGGAACAGAAAGTGCACTTAAGCTCGGAGGTCCTGGAGAGGGACATTCACCAGAGAGATGTCACAGATCTTCGTCTGGATTGCGCAGCGGTCTCAGCTCACCTCGGGCAACCTCTTCCGGTACCGCAAAGGAGTACCGCCCCAGCATATTGATGTGCTCGTAGATCAGCGGCGACAGACGAGCCAGATCCTCGTCCTGCACCGGGTAGCCATGCTGTTTTAGCCGTTCCACGGCCGCCGTCATGTAGAGGGTGTTCCATAGCACGATGATGTTCACCACCAGGCCGAGGGCACCGAGTTGATCCTCCTGACCTTCTCGGTAGCGCTGACGAAGCTCACCGCGTTTGCCATGGAACACGGCGCGGGCCAGGCTGTGCCGGCCTTCGCCGCGATTCAGCTGGGTCAGGGTGGCGCGGCGCTTGGACTCATCATCGATGTAGGTCAGCGTGTGCAGGGTTTTCTCGATCCGCCCGAACTCTGCCAGTGCCTGGGCTAGACGGGTAGGACGATCCCCCGTTTGCAGTGTGCGCATGATGCCGGTCGCCGGTACCCGGCCGAGCTTGAGCGACCCGGCCAGGCGCAGCAGGTCATCCCAGTGCTCGGCGATCAGGTCGAGTTTGACCGACTGGCGTGCAAGTCCGTTGAGCTTGCCGTAATCCGCCTCTGGGCGCGTGCGCCAGAAGCGGGTACCACCGACATCGGCCAGGCGCGGGCAGAAGTGATAGCCGAGCAGACGGAACAACCCGAACACCACATCGCTATAGGCACCGGTATCAGTCATGATTTGCGTTGGCTGCAACTCGGTCTGTTGTTCCAGCACGACCGCTAACAGTACCAGGCTGTCGCGCAGGGTGCCGGGCACCGTGATCGCGTTCAAGCCGGAGAACTGGTCGGAAATCAGGTTGTACCAGGTGACGCCCCGACCGGTACCGAAATACTTTGGGTTGGGACCGGCATGCACGGTGCGCACCGGTACGACGAAGCGCATGCCATCGGCGGAGGCCACTTCGCCGCCGCCCCAGACCTGAGCCAGTTCCAGTTGGCTCTGCGCAGCCACCAGAACGGCGTTAGCTGCTGACAGGGTGTCGTCACGGAGATAGTTCTGGCTCACCCAGGACAGCCGGTCACGGCGCAGCGCTTGGTTATCATTGCGGATCAATGGCTCGAGGCCGGTGTTGCAGGCTCCCCCTAGAAGCACCGCGCACAGGCTCGTCACCAGGTTATCGGCCCGTGCATTACGCTCGGACACATGGGTGAATGCCTCACCGAAGCCGGTACGGGCAGCGATTTCCAATAGGATTTCCGGCAGATCGACACGCGGCATCAAGTCGGCGACAGCCGCACGCAGTTGTAGCAGCGAGTTCGGTTCCTCTAGCTTGTCCAGCGCTCCGAGGGACAGCTCGGTTTTACCATCAGCGTTCTCGCTTAGCTGGATGGCCGGATTGTCGGGCAGTCGGGCGGCGACCGCCTGCCAAGTGGCATCCAGCTCGACAGACAAGGCGTCCAAGGTGGTTTTGGCGTCGATGGTCAGGCCCAGCGAGCGGCAAATGATCGGTCGCGCCGTCAGCCATTCAGCGCCATCGAGCAGGCCGATACGCGGGTCGGCATAGCGCCAACTGGGTGAAACAAAGACATCGCGACGGCGCAAGGCCGTGCGCAGCGCATCAAGCGTACAGAATACATAGGCCCCCATGTCGAGGGAGCCATCTTCGCGGGTGATGTGCTGCTGCCAAGCCTTGGCCACGATCTCCTGCGGAGCATCCTCTTCCGGTTTCCTACGAGGTAAGTTCAGTTGCAACCAGTCCAGACTGGCCGCCACTCCCTTGCCAGCCGGGCTGAAGCCGAAGCGAATATGCGTCAATAGGTCAGGAAGGAAGCGGCGCACGCTGCGGTAGCGCGCCTCCAGGGCGAGGTAATACACATCGTTGGCCGGCCGGATCAACGCGTTGACCTCTTCCAGGGCTTTCTCTAGCATGGCACGTGGCAGGTCGTTGAACAGCCAGGCACGGACGTTGTCATCGCTGATCGAGCTATCCAGCACGACTTTGCACGCGGCGGCGAGCGTTGCCGCCGAGCGATCCAGATCTTTTAAACTACGCAGCCGAGCTTTCTTGTCGGCCCTCTCCGCGTTGCTGAACAGGTCGCGCAGTAAGGCTTCCAGAACTTCCAGGGCGTCGTCGTGCGCAGTCGCCTCCAGACAAAGCACGAACGCCACCAGTGTCGCCATCCGTCGCGACGCCGGCAGCCGGTTGATCGCTGTGACCTTGGCCTTGTTGGCAAAGCGTGCCAGGGCCGCAATTCGGCTGGGCGGGATATGCGCAGCTGCGGGCAAGGCGATACCGATACCGATACCGATACCGCGCACGTCATCGAGTCGCCGCAGCGCCCGGATCAGTGCGGGACCACTGATCATCACCGGGCCGGAGCGCAATTGATCCAGGCGGGAGCTGCGGCTGCCTTCGGCCACTACCAGCAATTCTTGCAGGTGCTGTCTCTGTTCATCGGTCACGCTGCGGCCCAAGGTGAGCCAGAGGCGTTCTTCGACTCGGCTGCGCAGTTGGGCGATAAACCGCTCCAGTACGGTTACGCCAGGCAGTAAAACCTTGTGCGTCAGTAACCAGGTCGTCGCCCGATTGAAAAGCTCACCAGGACGATCTGTCCCTGTCCAGCAGAGCGCATACAACCAGCGGGCAAGTCGGAAGCCGACGCTGGAGTCAGCAAACACCCTATAGCCATAACGCTCCTGAATCTCGCCGGCATGACGTTGACGTTGGCGGGTTTGGGCATAGGCCAGGATGCAAGTTGGATCATTAATTCCGAGCTGACGACTGAGCGCTTGCAGCACCTCATCCGGAACAGCTGAAAAGTCTTCAGGGAAGGTTCCCAGGTAGCGGACGCTGGTCAGTTGCGTGGCGTAGCCGAGGCGGTTGTGTTCGCCGCGCAACGGTAGGATGGCTTTACTGTCGTCGTCGCTAAGGTGGAAATAGCGTTCCAGCTCTTCGCGGCTAGGAGAATCGACATAGCGGCCAAAGCCATCGCGCTGCTCCTGAGTCAGAAAGCCAACCGGCATCGATCACAGTACCTCGGCGCAGAACACGGCGGGGGTGACAATTCGCGTGCGTTCGATATGCCCGCGCTGCAAGAGGCCTGCGCGGCGATCACCGGTTACCAGGTAGTCCGCATTTCCCGCCAAAGCCATGGCCAGCAGAAAAGAGTCATCCGGATCATCGGCTTCAATCTCGATGGTCAAACGCTCCAGCACCGTCGCCCGTTGCAGGTTATTGATCATGGCCCCCACTTTGGCAGGCTGCAGGATGGCCTGAAGCTTGGGGTAACGACTGGCGCGACGAATCTCATCGAGCTGTGCCCTTGAGGTCACTACCTCGAAGCGAGCCGAACGCCAGGCCCGATAGATTGCATCGGGAGCTCCATGCGGTGAGATCAGCGCACTGAACAAAATGTTGGTATCCAATACGACCCGCATCAGCGCTTACGTGCCCAGTCGAGCGCTTCATCAACCGCTTCGGTCAGTTCGGCCTCACTCAGATGGGCGTTGGAAGTCTTGGCCTGTTCAGCGCTCAGTTCCAGGATGTGTGCCCGCACCGCTTCTTCGATGAAGCGCGATAGGTCGCCCTTGCGGCCACCGCCTTGGCTGGCCAGAAACATGCGAAGCGATTGGTCAGTGTCGGTAGAGACAGCGACGTTCCAGCGAGTGGTGTTCATGATTCTCTCGTCGATAGGTGTTTGTGTGTTTATACGCTAATCCTGTACAGCTCTGCAATAGTTCGAAAAAACCCTCGTTTTATAGAACTTTAATGAAATACCTGACCAACACTGAGTTGATCCTTATTATGGTTTTAAATACTGGTATCGTTAATCAAGGTTCTATTTTCAATTTCTCGTTGAGCAAATGGTACATTTGATGAAAATTGGCTATGCACGGGTGAGTACTCGGGATCAGAATGCCGACCTCCAGATCGATGCTCTGAAAAAGGCAGGGTGTGAGCGGATTTATCAAGACGTCGCCAGCGGCTCAAAAAGCGCACGTCCGGAACTGGATAAATTATTGGTTCATGTGCGGGCCGGTGATGCCGTGGTGATTTGGAAGCTGGATCGTCTTGGACGATCGCTCAAGCACTTGGTCGAACTGGTTGGTGAATTGGCCGCTCGTAACGTTGGCCTGCAAAGTCTGAATGACCCCATCGACACCACTCATGCGCAAGGGCGCTTTGTGTTCAATCTGTTCGCATCGCTGGCAGAGTTCGAGCGCGAATTGATCCGTGAGCGCACACAAGCAGGCTTGTCCGCTGCACGGGCACGTGGTCGAGTTGGTGGCCGTCCGAAGGGGCTGCCCGCTCAAGCGGAAGCGACGGCGATGGCCGCAGAAACGCTGTACCGAGAGGGTCGGTTAAGTGTGAGCGCCATTGGCAAGAAACTGCACATCTCCAAAAGCACGCTTTACCGCTACCTCCGGTATCGCGGCATAAAGATCGGCGCATCCGCAAAAGTTTCCCAGCATCTCGGCATCACAGTCCCACCGGTGACGGACGATTCCGAACGAACCGCGACGGTCATATTGCGCCTGGCCGTCGAGAACAACAGCAAGTTCGTGCGTGGCAAAAAGCGTGCGAAGGAAAACATCGAGCGTTACTGCTTGGAACCCTATGACATGAAGCCGCTGGAATCGGGTAACTACTCGCTGAGTATTCCCTATAGCAACGATGAGGCACTGGATAAGACGGTACATGATCTGCTCACCGAGATCAGCCAGGAAGCCGAGATGCGCAATTGCTTAATCGAGGCGGATGCCTGGGAAGAGGGCTCTGAGCGGAAGTGGTAGGCCTTACGTTGGTATTTGTCGGGTAACAGCAGCGGATTACTGCGCCGCCCTGCGATGCGCTACTGGCTCATGGCGCGCCAACGCCGCCGAGGTACGAATCTCGTGCACGCAATAAAAGGGGCTCTGCGCCTCCCTTCCGTCACCTTCGAGCCCACCGAGATGTGCTTTGCATTGTCACATCACATCCTCACTGCAGCTCGCTCAACACATGCTCCATTTCCTGCTCGCTAAGCGCGCGCAGCGTCGTTGTGCGTATTTCCTTGTGCCGCCACGGCCACAGCTGCCTTCATGACGGTCTCGTCATCGGGAGCGACGATTATCAGCACAGCATCTTACTGACCCATCGTCCAGAAAAACTCCCGGGCATTCACGCCCAGGCTTGCAAACAGCTCCTGTACCGCCAAAGCCACAGCCCGCGAGACGTATAGCCGGTTTTGGCGGCTAGAAATTTAAACTTTGAAACGCCCCAGGATTTGATCTTGCTGACCTACCTGATCTGTCATTGCGCTGCATTGGTGAACCTGACCTTCCGCACCACGGGATACCTCATGAGAGATATCACGAATGTTCGTGGTGTTGCGGTTGATTTCCTCTGTGGTTGCGCTTTGTTCTTCCGCTGCTGTGGCAATTTGCAGGTTCATATCGTTGATGCGAGTAATCGCTAAACCGATTCGCTCAAGAATGTCGTTGGCAGCGCCGGCTTCTACAGCCGTCTGGCTGGCGGTATCACGGCTGTGCTGAATTCGCATTTCCGCTTCCCGAACCCCGGACTGAAGTTTGTCGATCATCTCGCGGATTTCTTGCGTAGATTGCTGAGTTCTTGACGCAAGCGAGCGGACTTCATCCGCCACGACAGCAAAGCCCCGGCCGGTCTCACCAGCACGGGCAGCTTCGATTGCTGCGTTGAGTGCCAACAGGTTTGTCTGATCGGCGATAGCAGTGATTACAGAAAGAATCGAGCCGATGTTGTTACTCAGCTTGGCCAGCTCATTGATTGACTGGCTGGTCGAGTCCATTTCAGTTGCCAAGTTCTGTATTGCTGACGTGGACTGAGCCACGACATGCAGTCCGCTTTCAGCTTCTGCACTGGCCGCTTTCGCTGCTTGTGCAGCTCCCTGTGTGTTGCGTGCGACTTCTTCTGCCGTAGAGGCCATTTCGTGCATGGCTGTAGCAAGCTGATCGAGCTCTTGTAACTGCTGCTGCAAACGACCAGAGGACTGCGTTGCTTCGTCGGATGTCTCGTTGGCGCGTTTACGGACTAAGAGAGCGCTGCCTTTGACCTCACCGATCATGATCTGCAGGTTTTGAAGGAAGCTATTGAACTCCTTGGACACCAGAGCGATTTCGTCATTCCCTGTATCTGGAAGACGGCGAGTCAGATCGCCATTTCCACTGTTCACTTCAATCAGCGAACGATGGAGCCTATCGAGAGGCATGAGCAAGCGCTTCATGAGCAAACCCAGGAGAATCAAACTAATGAGAACCCCCAGGATGGTTGCAATCATGGCGCGATGGCTGAGATTGTCTGCTTCAGCCATCACAACGTCTTTGTCCAGAACCACCCCAATGTACCAATCGAGGCCTTTCAGGTTGGTAAGGGGGGTGAAGGACACCAAATAATCCTTACCGCCAACACTCACCTCATGAAGCTCTTGGCCAAGAGCCGGGCTCTTGCCACCGAACAATTCACTGTAGGGCTTAGCGTTAAATTTAGCGTCTGGGTGCGAAATTATGTTGCCGCTTTTGCTCATCAAAAACGCATAACCAGAACCATTAAAGTCCATGGTGTTAAGCGCATTGGCTACGACTTTCAGGCTGATATCACCGCCAAACACACCAAAGAAATTTCCATGATCAGTGATTTTGGTTGCGACAGAAATCAAGGTTTCGCCGGATGTACTGTCAACGTATGGTTCAGTCAAGGCCGCCTGAGCACTATCACGCCCAACGCCATACCATGGGCGCTTACGGCCATCCCAATCTGAGCTTGGGTTCCAATCATTGCTGTTCTTGATTGGTTTACCATCTGCTTGCAGCGAACCGAAGACCAGGAGGAACTCTTTCTTCAGAAGCGGTCGGTCAACGATGAGTTGGATTTTTGCCGGGCTGTAGTCGCTATCAATGGTTTCGGCCATCAGATCGATGATACGTAGCTTTCCGTTTAGCCAGTTTTCAATCTGCCGAGCCAAGGTGCTGCTGATGGCGGAGATGCTTGCGGTCTCCCTCGAAACGATACTGCCCCTGACGGCGCTGACCTGTGACATCGACAGTAAACCTGTCGTGAGGAATAGCACTGTGGCGGCAGCTAAACCAACTTTATGTATGATTTTCATAATCGACGCCTGGCTATAAGGGTTTTGAAGTTTTTGTTGTCTGCAGATTCCACGCCATCTGGACATTCAATCCACTAACATCCGGACACCCGCTCCACGAACATTCGGACAGGTAGTCGGAGCGAAGAGACTCAGGTTTGCATTGTTAGTCTGTGCGCGCTCAGGGCAGGCTGGCGATGCCGATATAGGTCAGAGCACCGGCGAGATAGCCGAACAGGGCCAGCAGACTGATCTTTTTCAGATACCAGATGAAGTTGATCTTCTCCATGCCCATGGCGGCCACCCCGGCGGCGGAACCGATGATCAGGCAGCTGCCGCCAGTGCCGGCACAGTAGGCAAGAAACTCCCAGAATTGGCCATCGACCACGAAGTGGCCCAACCAGCCGGCATCGCTGCCGGCGCTGGCCAGAGTCTCGGGGCTGACCAGCGGGTACATCTTCATCGCCCCAGCTACCAGGGGCACATTATCCACTACGGCGGAGAGCAGGCCGATGGCGAGGTTGATCGCGTAGACATTGCCCAGATTGTCCTTCAGCGCAATGGCGACCTGGGTCAGGTGACCGGCGCTGGCCAGACTGGAGACGGCAAGCAGGATGCCGAGGAAAAACAGCACGCTGGGGGTGTCGATCCGCCGCAGCACGCCAACCACCGACAGTGGATGGCGGTCTTCGGCATTCTTGCCGCGGTGGATGACTTCGGTCACGACCCAGAGCACGCCCAGACTGAAGAGGATGCCCATATAGGGCGGCAGCTGGGTCAGGGTCTTGAAGACCGGGACGAACAGCAGGCCACCGAGGCCGAGGGCGAATACAAGGTTGCGCTCGAACCTAGTGGTTGGCTCGCCGCGTACTTCATCCGCGTCGAGGCTTTGCGGGCGCACGGCCTCGCCCTTGAGCTTGAAGCTGAGCAAAATCAACGGCACCAGCAGGCACACGAGGCTGGGCAGGAACAGCTGGCTGACGATACCGCTGGCGCTGATTTGGTTACCGATCCAGAGCATGGTGGTGGTGACGTCGCCGATCGGCGACCAAGCGCCGCCGGAATTGGCGGCGATCACCACGATGCCGGCGTAGAACCAGCGTTCCTGACGGTCGTCGATCAGCTTGCGCAGCAGCGAGACCATAACGATGGTGGTGGTCAAGTTGTCCAGCACGGCGGAGAGGAAGAACGTGATGAAACCGATCAGCCAGAGCAGGTGCACGCGTTTGTTGGTGCGGATGCGCTCGGTGATGACCTTGAAGCCGTCATGGGCATCGATCAGCTCGACTATGGTCATGGCGCCAAGCAGGAAGAACAGGATCTCCGAGATCTCGCCGAGGTGGTGGCGCAGTTCTCCGACAACCTGCCGGCTGTGCTCGGCGCTCGTAGACTCGAGCAGCGGCAGAATGCTATCGGCGCCGAGCACCAGCACCGTCCAGGTCAGCACAGCTGTGAGCAGGGCCGAGGCCGCCTTGTCGATTTTGAGCGGGTGCTCGAAAGCGATGCAGAGGTAACCAAGCACAAAAATCAGAACCATCAAGGCATACATGGGCGGGATTCCGGTAGGAGGGGTTGGTCTCGGCGAATTTATAGGGGGGGGCACAGAATTCGGAAAAAATCGTACGCTAAGCTAACGGTGTTCTCGTGACAGCTCTTTGACTAGGCTTTCTAAGGAAGGTCTGAAGTAGCCCTGTATTTCCGGTCGACTTCAGCCCTCGCTGCTTTTGAAAGCGGGCCGTCGATCAAAATCGACCAGGTAACCCGCTCAGTTCTCCGTTTTTGGCCGCCGCGAGCACCTCGCAGCAGCCATTTTCCGCATTACAGGCGTACCTCTCCTGCGGTAGTCAGCAAATGTCGGCGCGCCATCCATAGGTTCGACAGCGCGAACAGCGTCACCAGCTGAGCGGTGTTCTTGGCCAGGCCACGGAAGCGCACCTTCACGTAACCGAACTGGCGCTTGATCACTCGAAACGGGTGGTCGACCTTCGCTCGCACTTGTGCCTTGGCCTTCTCGATCTTGCGCTTGGCTTTGTACAGGGCGCTGCGTTTATCGAGCTTCTTGTAGGTGCTGCGGCGTGCTGCGACCTGCCAGATCACTTCGCGGCCAGCATGTTCGGGGCGCTTTTCGACGCCGGTGTAGCCGGCATCGGCGCAGACGACGTTCTCGTCACCGTGCAGCAGTTTTTCGACCTGGCTGATATCCGCCACGTTGGCTGCCGTGCCGACCACGCTGTGTACCAGCCCCGACTCATCATCCACGCCGATGTGCGCCTTCATGCCGAAGTAGTACTGGTTGCCCTTCTTGGTCTGGTGCATCTCCGGGTCGCGCTTGCCGTCCTGGTTCTTGGTCGAACTGGGCGCGTGGATCAGCGTGGCATCGACGATAGTGCCCTGGCGCAGCGACAGGCCGCGATCCCCCAGGTAGCCATTGATTACGCCGAGGATGCCGGCTGCCAGCTCATGTTTCTCCAGCAAGCGACGGAAGTTGAGGATGGTGGTTTCGTCAGGAATGCGCTCCAGGCTCAACCCGGCGAACTGGCGCAGGATGGTCGTCTCGTACAGCGCTTCCTCCATTGCCGGATCACTGTAGCCAAACCAGTTCTGCATCAGGTGAATACGCAGCATGGCCAGCAGAGGATAGGCGGGCCGACCACCTTCGCCCTTGGGGTAATGCGGCTCGATCAAGGCAATCAGTCCTTTCCACGGCACCACCTGATCCATCTCGATCAGGAACAGCTCTTTACGGGTCTGTTTGCGCTTGCCGGCGTACTCGGCGTCGGCGAAGGTCATCTGCTTCATGGAAGAACTCGGGGGGCGGGATTACCGGCGTATTTCACCAGATTCGGGAAGTCTTTTTCAGACCTTCCCTAGCATGGAAACGATAGGTGCAAGCAAGTTAAGGGTTGCATCGCGCATGTCAATCTAGGCTATACCCTAACCGGATGTCAGGCAGGGCCGCGCCGACTCGTCAGAATAGAATCCATTTCCGCATTTTTTGACACATGCCAGCAAATGTCTAAGATTTCATCCTGACAAAACTGGGCTTTGTGGTACATCGGAACAGAAAGTGCACTTAAGCCCATCCACCGATTCCACCCCATGGAGGCATCTTGCAGGGACATCGCATTGGCTACGTCCGGGTCAGCAGCTTCGACCAGAACCCGGAACGCCAACTGGAACAGACCCAGGTGAGCAAGGTGTTCACCGACAAGGCCTCGGGCAAGGACACCCAGCGTCCCCAGCTCGAAGCGCTGATGACCTTCGTCCGCGAAGGCGACACCGTGGTGGTGCACAGCATGGATCGCTTGGCCCGCAACCTTGATGACCTGCGCCGCCTGGTGCAGAAACTGACCCAGCGCGGCGTGCGTATCGAGTTCCTGAAGGAGGGCCTAGTGTTCACCGGCGAGGACTCGCCGATGGCCAACCTGATGCTGTCGGTGATGGGGGCCTTCGCCGAGTTCGAGCGCGCCCTGATCCGCGAGCGGCAGCGCGAGGGCATTGTCCTGGCCAAGCAACGCGGCGCGTACCGGGGCCGCAAGAAAGCCCTGTCCACGGAGCAGGCTGCTACCCTGCGGCAGCGGGCGGCGGCCGGCGAGCCCAAGGCGCAGCTCGCCCGCGAGTTCAACATCAGCCGGGAAACCCTCTACCAGTACCTCCGCACGGACGACTGATACATGCCGCGTCGCTTGATCCTCTCGGCCACGGAGCGGGACACCCTGCTTGCGTTGCCGGAAAGCCAGGATGATCTGATCCGCTACTACACCTTCAACGACTCCGACCTGTCGCTGATCCGCCAGCGGCGCGGCGACGCCAACCGCCTGGGCTTCGCGGTACAGCTCTGCCTGCTGTGCTATCCCGGCTATGCGTTGGGCACCGACAATGAGCTGCCCGAGTCGGTCATCCTGTGGGTGGCCAAGCAAATCCAGGCCGACCCGGCGAGCTGGGCGAAGTACGGCGAGCGCGACGTG
>NZ_ATKM01000031.1 GCF_000418555.1 Pseudomonas sp. P818 | reverse complement strand
GATGGCGGCGATCCGCTTCGGCGTGGCCCGCGGCATCTTCTCCAACGAGGCGGGCCTGGGCACCGCCGGTATCGCCCAGGCGGCCGGCACTACCAACAGCCCGGTGCGCTCCGGCCTGATCGGGATGCTCGGGACCTTCATCGACACCCTGATCGTCTGCAGCATGACCGGCCTGGCGATCATCTGCTCCGGTGTCTGGACCAGCGGTCTGAGCGGGGCGGCGCTGTCCGCAGCGGCTTTCGAGTCGGCTATGCCGGGCTTTGGGGGGGCCTTCCTGAGCCTGGCCCTGGTGGTATTTGCCTACACCACAGTCCTCGGATGGAGCTACTACGGTGAACGCTGCTGGGAGTTCCTGGTCGGCACCAAGGCGATCCTGCCGTTCCGCATCTTCTGGGTACTAGTGATTCCCTTCGGCGCCATCGCCCAGCTGGATTTTGTCTGGCTGCTGGCGGACACCCTCAATGGCCTGATGGCGCTGCCGAACCTGCTCGCGCTTCTGCTGCTGAGCCCGGTGGTGGTGAAGCTGACCAAAGAGTATTTCGGCGAGCGCACAGGCAAACCCAGCACTGCAGCGCTACAGCGCTAAACATCGACTAAGCCTCGCGCGGCCTGCCCTGCCAGGCCGCGTCCCTAATAGAAGGAAACAGAACATGTTTCACAAGAGCCTGACCCTGAATGATTTCGACCCTGCGCTGTTTGCTGCCATCCGCCGCGAAGCGCAACGCCAGGAAGATCATATCGAGCTGATTGCCTCGGAGAACTACACCAGCCCGCAGGTAATGCAGGCCCAGGGCACCGAACTGACCAACAAGTACGCCGAGGGCTACCCGGGCAAGCGCTACTACGGCGGCTGCGAACACGTCGATGTGGTCGAGCAGTTGGCCATCGATCGCGCCAAGCAACTGTTCGGCGCCGGTTATGCCAACGTCCAGCCGCACTCCGGTTCCCAGGCCAATGCCGCGGTCTACCTGGCGCTGTTGCAGGCCGGCGACACCCTCCTGGGCATGAGCCTGGCCCATGGCGGCCACCTGACCCACGGCGCCAAGGTCAGCTCGTCCGGCAAGCTGTACAACGCAGTGCAATACGGCATCGACGCTAACGGCTTGATCGATTACGACGAAGTCGAGCGCCTGGCCGTCGAGCACCAGCCGAAGATGATCGTGGCCGGCTTCTCCGCGTATTCCAAGACCTTGGACTTCCCGCGTTTTCGGGCCATCGCCGACAAGGTCGGGGCGTATCTGTTCGTCGACATGGCCCATGTGGCCGGTCTGGTCGCAGCGGGCTTGTACCCGAACCCGCTGCCGTATGCCGACGTGGTCACCACCACCACTCACAAGACCCTGCGCGGTCCGCGCGGTGGGCTGATCCTGGCCAAGGCCGACCCGGACCTGGAGAAAAAGCTCAACTCGGCAGTGTTCCCGGGCGGGCAGGGCGGCCCGCTGATGCACGTCATCGCGGCCAAAGCGGTGTGTTTTAAGGAGGCGTTGGAGCCAGGCTTCAAGGACTATCAGTTCCAGGTTATCAAGAATGCTCAAGCCATGGCGGAAGTGTTCAAGCAGCGCGGCTATGACGTGGTTTCCGGTGGCACCGACAACCACCTGTTCCTGGTCAGCCTCATTCGCCAGGGCATCACCGGCAAGGACGCCGATGCCGCCCTGGGTCGCGCCCATATCACCGTGAACAAGAACGCCGTGCCCAACGATCCGCAGTCGCCGTTCGTGACCTCCGGCTTGCGTATCGGCACCCCGGCGGTGACCACCCGCGGCTTCCAGGTCCCTGAATGCCGCGCCCTGGCGACCTGGATCTGCGACATCCTCGATCACCTCGGCGATGCCGATGTCGAGGCTCAGGTGGCTAAACAGGTGTCGGAGCTCTGTGCGCGGTTCCCTGTTTACCAGGCCTGACCACAAGCAGGGATTACCACGAAGCAGGGTTTGAGGCGGAGTCGAGTATGTCGCTAAGTGTTTTTGATCTGTTCAAGGTGGGCATCGGCCCTTCCAGTTCGCACACGGTCGGGCCGATGCGCGCGGCCGTGCGCTTCGCCGAAGGGCTCAGGGCCCAGGGGCTGTTGGCCCAGGTGGAAAGCCTGCGGGCCGAGCTGTACGGCTCGCTCGGCGCCACCGGCAAGGGCCACGGTAGCGACAAGGCGGTGCTGTTGGGACTTGAGGGCGAGTACCCGGACACCGTCGATACCTCGACGGTGGACGCGCGGCTGGCGACGATCCGGGGCTCTGGGACGCTTTCGCTGCTGGGCGAGAAAACCATCCGTTTCGTCGAGAAAGAACACCTGGCGATGATCCGCAAACCCTTGCCGTACCATCCCAACGGCATGATTTTGCGCGCGTTCGATGCGGCCGGCCTGCAGCTGTGCAGCCGCGAGTATTACTCGGTGGGCGGCGGTTTCGTGGTGGACGAGGAAGCCATCGGCGTTAACCGCATCGTCGAAGACCGCACGCCGCTGCGTTATCCCTTCCTCAGCGGTCGCGAGCTGTTGGCGCAATGTGCCCAGCACGGGCTTTCGGTCAGTCAGTTGATGGCCGAGAACGAGAAGGCCTGGCGCAGCCCGGAGCAAACCCGTCAGGGGCTGTTGCAGATCTGGCAGGTGATGCAGGACTGCGTCCTGGCCGGGTGCCGCAACGAAGGGATCATGCCTGGAGGGCTCAAGGTCAAGCGCCGTGCCGCGGCCTTGCACCGCCAGCTCAACTCAAGTCCTGAAGCCAACCTGCGCGACAGCCTCTCGGTACTCGATTGGGTCAACCTCTACGCCCTGGCGGTGAACGAGGAAAACGCCAGCGGCGGGCGCGTGG
>NZ_ATKM01000030.1 GCF_000418555.1 Pseudomonas sp. P818 | reverse complement strand
CACGGCACCCACCAATGGCGCAGCCGGCATCATCCCGGCGGTGCTGCATTACTACATGCGCTTTATCCCTGGCGCCAACGAGGATGACGTGGTGCGCTTCCTGCTCACGGCGGCCGCCATCGGCATTCTCTACAAGGAAAACGCATCGATCTCCGGGGCCGAAGTCGGCTGCCAGGGCGAGGTCGGAGTGGCCTGTTCAATGGCCGCCGGGGCGTTGTGCGAGGTGCTCGGTGGCACCGTCCAGCAGGTCGAGAACGCTGCCGAAATCGGCATGGAGCACAACCTCGGGCTGACTTGCGACCCGATTGGCGGGTTGGTCCAGGTGCCCTGCATCGAGCGCAACGCCATGGGCTCGGTCAAGGCCATCAATGCCGCGCGCATAGCCTTGCGCGGCGACGGCCAACATCACGTCTCACTCGACAAGGTGATTCGCACCATGCGCCAGACCGGCGCCGACATGAAAAGCAAATACAAAGAGACCGCCCGCGGCGGCCTGGCCGTCAACATCATCGAATGCTAGGAATCACCCATGTCTATCGAACAACTACAAAAAACCGCACTGCATTCCCTACACCTGGAGCTCGGTGCACGCATGGTGCCCTTTGCCGGCTACGACATGCCGGTGCAATACCCGCTGGGCGTGCTCAAGGAACACCTGCACACTCGCGAGCAGGCCGGCCTATTCGACGTCTCGCACATGGGTCAGATCCGTCTGCACGGCGCCGGTGCGGCCAAGGCTCTGGAAGCCCTGGTGCCGGTCGACATCATCGACCTGCCGGTGGGCATGCAGCGCTACGCGCTGTTCACCAATGACGACGGTGGCATCCTTGATGATCTGATGGTGGCCAACGCCGGTGACCATCTGTTCCTGGTGGTCAACGCTGGCTGCAAGGACCAGGACCTGGCGCACCTCAAGCAACACCTCGAAGGGCTGTGCGAGGTCGAGTCGCTGTTCGACAGCCGCGCCTTGCTTGCCCTGCAAGGTCCGGCTGCGGTGAAGGTGCTCGCGCGTCTGGCACCTGAAGTCGCGAAGATGACCTTCATGCAGTTTGCCAGTGTGAAGCTGCTCGGTGTCGAGTGTTACGTCAGCCGCTCGGGTTACACCGGTGAGGATGGCTACGAAATTTCCGTGCCGGTGGCAGACGCGCAGATGCTCGCCCGTGCCCTGCTGACCGAGCCCGAGGTCCAAGCCATCGGCCTGGGCGCCCGCGACTCGCTGCGCCTCGAAGCCGGCCTGTGCCTGTACGGCCATGACATGAATACTGAGATTTCGCCGATTGAGGCCAGCTTGCTCTGGGCCATATCCAAGGCCCGCCGTGCCGATGGCGTGCGCGCCGGTGGTTTCCCCGGCGCCGAGCGAATCTTCGCTCAGCAGCGCGATGGCGTGCTCAACAAGCGCGTCGGGCTGTTGCCCACGGAGCGGGTGCCGGTGCGTGAAGGGGCGCTGATCGTCAATGCCCAAGAGCAAGTAATCGGCCGGGTCACCAGTGGCGGCTTTGGTCCGAGCCTAGGCGGGCCACTGGCGATGGGGTATGTGGAGAGCGCCTTCACCGCGTTGGAGACCGAAGTCTTCGCCCAGGTACGCGGCAAGCTGGTGCCGATGCAGGTGGTCAAGACACCGTTCGTGGCACAGCGTTACTACCGTGGCTGAAGGCACGATTACTGGAGCAAGGTCATGAACGAAATCCTGCCTCAAGCCACCCGTCCGCTGCCATTGCAGACCGGGGTGAAACTGCGCGGCGCCGAGAAGGTGGCGCGTATCCCAGTGAAGATCTTGCCCACCGAAGAGGTACCGCGCAAGCCAGACTGGATCCGCGTGGAAATCCCCACTTCACCCGAGGTGGCGCGGGTCAAGGCGCTACTGCGCAAGCACAAGCTGCACAGCGTCTGTGAGGAAGCGTCTTGTCCAAACCTGGGCGAGTGCTTCTCCGGTGGCACGGCGACTTTCATGATCATGGGTGACATCTGCACCCGTCGCTGTCCGTTCTGCGACGTCGGCCATGGTCGGCCGAAACCGCTGGACATCGATGAGCCGAAGAACCTGGCCATCGCCATTGCTGACCTGCGCCTGAAGTACGTGGTCATCACTTCGGTGGACCGCGACGATTTGCGCGATGGCGGTGCCCAGCATTTTGTCGATTGCCTGCGCGAGATCCGCAAGCTGTCGCCGGGCATCCAGCTCGAAACCCTGGTGCCGGACTACCGGGGCCGGATGGAAGTGGCCCTGGCCATCACCGAGCAGGAACCGCCGGACGTGTTCAACCACAACTTGGAAACCGTACCGCGCCTTTACAAGGCCGCGCGTCCGGGGTCGGATTTCGAGTGGTCGCTAGATCTACTGGAGAACTTCAAGCAGCGCGTGTCGGGGGTGCCGACCAAGTCCGGCCTGATGCTTGGGTTGGGCGAGACGGACGATGAAGTGATCGAGGTGATGCAGCGCATGCGTGAACATCAGGTCGACATGCTGACCCTGGGGCAATACCTGCAGCCATCGCGCAGCCACCTGCCGGTGCAGCGTTTCGTGCACCCGGACACCTTTGCCTGGTTTGCCGAGCAAGGATTGCAGATGGGGTTCAAGAATGTGGCTTCAGGTCCATTGGTGCGTTCCTCTTACCATGCCGACCAGCAGGTCCATGGCAAGAAGATCGCCTGACCCAAGTCCCTTTTTCCGGAATTACCATGCTTATCAAGGGCCCATAGTCGCTTGGCTACGGGCTCTCGCCTTGGCGGCAAGCCTGCCCCTCGCTGGCTCCGGGTTTGTATAAGGGGAGCTCGCAGAATTCGGAAAAAATCGTACGCTAAGGTTTTCCGGGCAGCCGTAGCGGCCGGAACTTCCCGTCCTCCAACCTGCGGCTCTGCCGCCAGACGTAATCGCCGGTCAGGTTGATGTGCTCCCAGCCCAGCGGCGACAGGTATTGCAGCAGCTCGCCGTCCACTGGCTTGCCCGTGTCACCCATCGCCTGGGTGGCGCGCTCCAGGTACACCGTGTTCCACAGCACGATGGCGGCCGTCACCAGGTTGAGGCCGCTGGCCCGGTAGCGCTGCTGCTCGAAGCTCCGATCCCTGATTTCGCCGAGGCGGTTGAAGAACACCGCCCTGGCCAGGGAGTTGCGCGCCTCGCCCTTGTTCAGTCCGGCATGCACGCGGCGGCGCAGCTCGACGCTTTGCAGCCAGTCGAGGATGAACAGCGTGCGTTCGATCCGGCCCAGTTCGCGCAGGGCCACGGCCAGGCCGTTCTGGCGCGGGTAGCTGCCGAGCTTGCGCAGCATCAGCGAAGCGGTGACGGTGCCCTGCTTGATTGAGCTGGCCAGGCGCAGGATGTCGTCCCAATGGGCGCGGACGTGCTTGATGTTCAGGGTGCCGCCGATCAGCGGGCGCAACGTCGGGTAGGCTTGTACGCCCTGCGGCACGTACAGCTTGGTTTCGCCGAGGTCGCGGATGCGCGGCGCGAAGCGGAAGCCCAGCAGGTGCATCAGCGCGAAGACGTGATCGGTGAAGCCAGCCGTGTCGGTGTAGTGCTCCTCGATCCGCAGGTCGGACTCGTGGTACAGCAAGCCATCGAGCACGTAGGTGGAATCGCGCACGCCGACATTCACCACGCGGGTGCTGAACGGCGCGTACTGGTCGGAGATATGGGTGTAGAACAGCCGTCCCGGCTCGCTGCCGTACTTCGGGTTGACGTGCCCGGTGCTCTCGCCCCTGCCGCCAGCCCGGAAGCGCTGGCCATCGGAAGATGAGGTAGTGCCGTCGCCCCAGTGGCCGGCGAAGGCATGCCGGTACTGGTGGTTGACCAACTCGGCCAGGGCCGTCGAATAGGTTTCGTCGCGGATGTGCCAGGCTTGCAGCCAGGACAGCTTGGCGTAGGTCAGGCCGGGACTCGACTCGGCCATCTTGGTCAGCCCGAGGTTGATCGCATCGCCCAGGATCGCGGATAGCAGCAACGTCCGGTCTTTGGCCTCAGCACCGTCCTTCAAGTGGGTAAAGTGGCGGCTGAAGCCCGTCCAGTCGTCCACGTCCATCAGCAGTTCGGTGATCTTGATGCGCGGCAGCAACTGGCTGGTCTGGTCGATCAGCGCCTGCGCCCGATCCGGCACCGCCGAATCCAGCGGGGTGATCTTCAGCCCAGACTCGGTGAGGATGGCATCGGGCAACTCGTTGTCCTTGGCCAGCCGGGTGACGGTGGCCAACTGCTCGTCCAGCAGCTGTAAACGCTCTTCCAGGTACTGGTCGCTGTTCGGGTTGATCGCCAGGGGCAGGGCCTGTTCACGCTTGAGCGCGGCGAACTTCTCTGCCGGCATCAGGTAGTCGTCGAAGTCGCGGAACTGCCGCGAACCCTTGACCCATATGTCGCCGGAACGAAGGGCATTTTTCAGCTCGGACAGGGCGCAGATTTCGTAGAAGCGCCGGTCGAGTCCTTCCGGGGTAATCACCAGCGGCTTCCAGCGCGGCTTGATGAAGGCGGTGGGTGCATCGGCCGGCACCTTGCGCAGGTTGTCGGCGTTCATCTCGCGCAAGGTGTGCACGGCTGCCAGCACGCCTTGCGCGGCTGGGGCGGCGCGCAGTTCCAGCACCTCCAGCAGGGCCGGCGTGTAACGGCGCAGGGTGGCGAAGTTCTCGCCGACCAGGTGCAGATGATCGAAGCCCTCCGGCCGGGCCAGCAGCTCGGCCTCGCTGACACTCTCGGTGAACTCGTCCCAGGGAATCACCGCCTCGATGGCGGCATAGGGATCGCTGCCGGTTTCCTTGGCCTCCAGCAGCGCCTGGCCGATCTTCGAGTACAGGCGCACCTTGTCGTTGATCGCCTTACCCTGCTTCTGGAACTGCTGCTGATGCTTGTGTTTCGCGCTACTGAACAGCTTGACCAGAATGCGGTCGTGCAGATCGACCAGCTCATCGATCACGGTCGCAGTGCTCTCCAGTACCACGGCAGCCAGGGTCGCGTAGCGCCGCTGTGGCTCGAACTTGCCGAGGTCTTTGGGCGTCATCTGCCCACCCTCGCGGGCCAGCTTGAGCAGGCGATTCTGGTGGATGTGCCGGCCCAGGCCTTCGGGCAAGTCCACCAGTTGAAATGTCTTCAGCCGCTCGATGTGTTCAAGCATATGCCGGGAGTTGGGTTTCAGCGGTGCCTGCCGCAGCCAGGTCAACCGGGTGATGCTGCTGCCGGCCTTGAGCTTCAACAGCTCGTCCAGCTTGGCCCGATGCGAGTCCGTGAGTGGTTCGACCAGGGCGCGGTAG
>NZ_ATKM01000029.1 GCF_000418555.1 Pseudomonas sp. P818 | reverse complement strand
TGGTGCCGGCACCAGGAGTCGAACCCGGGACCTACTGATTACAAGAAAGGCATTTTCGGCTTGCGTCACAGGCACTTAGGTGATGCCTTGTTACGTAAAGGCAGCGCTAGCGGCCTGACTCCATGCGGAGCCTGGCCGTTCTGTTACGCAGGTTGGAGGGGGCTTAGAGCGCGGAAGGGGCTACTAGCGGGACGCTGAGGTCGTAGATGTCAAGCATTGCCTCGTCCCGGTGGCCGCTGGCTTGCTGCTTTTCGGCCCTGGTGCCAGGCGTGTCGGTGATGCCTCGGCGCTTGAGGTCATGCAGGCCGAAGCGCTGCTCGGCCGTGATGACGCCTGCCGTGATGGCGTTGCGGATAAAGCGATTCCAGGACGTGTCGAGGCCTGACTTACTGAGCGCGCCGCCGTGCTCGGCGGTGATGATGAAACGGCTTTCGGGATATGCCGGTACCGCAATACCTCGACCTTTCCATATCTCGGCGCGGCGAGCCTTGGCCGCCTGCCAGACTGCGCGCAGACGCGGAGTCCAGGTCACGACGTTGTCACGGCTACCCTTGCGCCGATTGGTGAGGATGCCCTCGGCCAGCTCGTTGGCATCGGTCAGGGTGACCACCTCAATGCCGCGCAGGCGGCACAGATAAGCCAGCTCCATGACGTAGGCCAGGTGAGGCGGTACCGCGTCCTTCTGGCCACGTTTCAGCTTGCCCAGCTCGCGGGCTCGATCAATCAAGCGCTGCATGACGTCGTGAGAGGGCAGGCGACGCTGTTTGCGCTCGGCCGGCGCCTCGATCCCCATGGCGGGGTTTGTGTCCAGATAGCCACGATTGCGCCCCCACTGCATGACCAGACGCAGGTAGCGCAGCGCGTGAGCCGCCTTTGAAGGCGTGCCTTCGTCGGCGATTTGGTCGACCAAGCGCTGTATCAGCGCCGGCGTGAACTTGCGCACGGCCAGTTCGCCCAAGGGCTTATTGAGCTTGGTGGGGATGCTCAGCAGGATGTCGCGCGACCAGGTGTAGCTTTCCTGGGTGCGCGGTTTGAGCCGCTTGAATTTGGTGCTGTCGTGGTACTGCTGGCACAGGTAGGCCAGGCTTTCCTTGTCTACGCCTGCGCGCAGTTCCATGGTTTTGTGCAGGTCGGATAGCGTGGCCGAGCTGTTTGCGATGTTCTGCCGGCGCTGCTTGCCGGCTTCGTCTCGATACAGCGTGTACCAGACGCCCTGGCCACGGTGGTCAAAGAAAACGGCCGCTGGGATAGCGGCCTGATCAATGTGCGGGGGGATGTGTGGATTGTGCTTCCTGGTTCGCCTCATAGGATGTCGACGCCGTAATGCTCCTGGGTGGCCGGTCGCAGCCCGCCGGCCTGGTTGATCAAATCCACCGTTGTCCAGGGGCCAGCGCGGCCCCGGAACACACGGATGCCCTGCTCATGCAGGGTTCTTTCCACGTCGGCGCGGCGGCCATAACCGGTTATGCGCTTGAGGTCCTCGAAGGTCAGGATGCCGGCGTTGTCGATCATCGCGCGGCCTCCAGTGTAGTGCTGGCCAACGAGCTGGAGCGCCAAGAAGCTACGGCCGCTGATTCTTGCCCGTGCCTAGCCATGCTCCCTCCCGAGCCACTCGCTGCGGCGTCGCCACTGGTTGCGCATTTCCTCGATCAGCCGCTCGGCCGCAGCGGCACCGCGCTTGGCGGCGACCTTCTCGCGCAGCTCGTCGACCATCGCCTCGCTGGAATAGCCGAGGCGCAGCCACTGGCGCGCCTCGCATTCGTGCATGTACTGCCGGTCGGCCTGGTCAGGCACGGTCCACCTCCATGACGTGATAACCGTCTGCCCTGGCCAGCGTGGACACGGCGTTGCGCACGGCACGCCAATCGCTCGGCGTGCTGCTGGTGTGGACGATGGGGCGGCCAGGCTTGGTCAGGCGCAGGTGGCCGCCGTTGGTCTTGGCGATCTGCCAGCCGTGGGCCTTGGCGTAGCTGAACAGCGGCCAGAGGCGCTTGCCGCAGCGCCGGCCGGTGGTGACTACCTGCCGGCTCATGGCGCATTCCCCATGCCGCAGTGCGGGCAGCTGGTGTAGTAGTCCGCTGGCCGCAGGAAGCGGCCGCAGCCACCGTAGCCGCTGCCGCAGCGG
>NZ_ATKM01000028.1 GCF_000418555.1 Pseudomonas sp. P818 | reverse complement strand
ATGTGAGAGTAGGTCATCGTCAAGCTCCTATACGAAACCCCAGATCGCTTAGCGGTCTGGGGTTTCTTCTTTGCAGCGTGGAAAACAAAGCTTCGCGTAGGGTGCGCTGCGCGCACTGACAATGACGCGGTCGTGCGGCAGACCCTACGAAGTAGTGGTTTATCGGCATCAATAAAAAGGCCACCTTGAAGGTGGCCTTTGGTGTTCTCGGGCTGGGTCAATCGCCGCGGTATTCGCAGCCGCTGGTGCAGGTTTCATGGATGCGTACCCGCGACAGTTCTGGCAGCAGTGGTTTGACCTGCTGCCAGATCCACTTGGCCAGCACTTCGCTGGTGGGGTTTTCCAGGCCGGGGATGTCGTTCAGGTAGTTGTGGTCGAGCTGCTCGTAGATCGGTTTGAAAATCGCCTTGATCTCGGAGAAGTCACGAATCCAACCGGTATAGGGGTCGACTTCACCTTCGATATAAATGGCGACCCGGAAAGAGTGGCCATGCAGGCGGCCGCATTTGTGGCCTTCCGGTACGTGGGGCAGGCGGTGGGCCGCCTCGAAGATGAACTCTTTGAACAATTCCACTGAACAACGCTCGCGTAGAAGATAGCGCCTGACTGGCATGAGGTGCGCAGTTTATCAGGTCTGATCCCAATAGCCGTCTTATCACCCGCTCTACGAGTGCATCAAAGTGGCTGCAAGCGTTCGGCCAGGCGACCGCTTTCGACCAGCTCAAGAAACTCGTCGCCTAGTCGTGCACTCTCGGCCATGGCCTGACGCCAATAACGCTCGCGCCCCTCATCATTGCCCAGATAGCGCTTGAAGTCGGTGCGATCCGGCAGTTTTCCGTGTGGCAGGCGCGCGAGATACTCCCGCGATGGCGCTATCAGCAGTGTATTTTGCAGACGCGTTCGGTCGCCACGACGCCAGGGCATGCTCTTGTCGAACCATCCGGGTATGACCCGATCGGTGAAGTGCGGGTAGAGGACAATATCATCGCCGCCGTAGGGCAGGTCGAGGTGATAGTCGAGCAGGCCACCATCGCGATAGGCGCCTGGCTCCAGGCCTGGAATCTCGCGAATCGCCTCCATCACCATGGGAATCGAGCCTGATGCCAGCAAGGCTTGACGCAGGTTCTCCGCGGTCAGTGCGTGGAAGTGCGAACGGAAGTCGCTGAGCTGCGCCAAAGGTGGCGTCTGCCGCGTATCGTGCAGGATCACCCGGTCGAAATGACGTCCCAGGCGTTGGCGGGCCAGCAAGTTGTTGCCGATCACCGATGACAGACCGAGGCTCAGTTTGCCGCGATGATCGTGCTGCAGCAGGCCATGGCTTTTGACCACGACGATATGCAGGCGATAGTGCGGATTGGCGATGATGGCGGCATCCTGGTCGGCCAGCAGTTCGTTGAGCATCTGCCGGCAGCTACTCGATACATCTGCCATGCTCACGCCCTTGGCGAAGCGCTGAGAGGTATAGAGCTCGCCAAGGCGTCGAATGCCCGCGGCTGGATCGGGCAGGCAGGCACTGGCGAAGCGCCAGGAGCCGATGGAGGCACCGATCAGGGCACGTTCACGCGGTGCGCGAAGCAGCCAGTCGCCGAACAGCGCCAGATCCAGTCCTTGAATGCCGATGCCTTTGGGGCCGCCAGCTGCGCCGGGCAGGATGCCGACATCCGCCGGGCTCAGGCCATTCTGGCGAATTCGCACCAAGGCTTTGGGGCCGGCCTTGAGTGTCAGGGCAGGGGATTTGATATGGATCGCGCTCATTGGGCCTCCTTTCGCAGCAGGCGATTATAGAGCGCTGAGTGAGCAGGCCAAGCCACTTCATGCGGTGAATGACGCAGGTGAATTCAGCTTGAATTAAGTGCCTGAGCCTAGAGTGGGAGTCACTGATTCACTGCTGGAGAACCCCATGAAACGATTGCTCAGCTTCGCGGCACTTGCCACCCTTGTCAGCGCCGCTACCATTGCCCAGGCGCGTGATCTCGGCCCGGACGAGGCCATGCGTCTGCGCGATGCCGGAACCATCAAGTCCTTCGAACAGCTCAATGAAGCCGCCCTGGCTCAGCACCCAGGCGCACGCATCGAGGAAACCGAGCTGGAAGACGAGTATGGCCGCTATATCTATCAGATGGAGCTGCGCGACGCTCAGGGCGTGCAATGGGACCTGGAGCTGGACGCCAGCACCGGGGAAATTCTCAAGAACCACCAGGACGATTGATGAAGTTTCAACGTACCACCGCGCTGTTGCTGGTTCTGGCCTGTGGTTTTGCCAGTGTGCCAGGCATTGCGCGTGATCTCGACCAGGACGAGGCCCTGCGCTTGCGTCGCGAGGGTGTCATCATGCCGTTCGAGCAACTGATGCAGCACGTCGGTAAGGCTTATCCCGGCTCCACGCTGCTGGAGGCGGAGCTGGAAGAAGAGGATGGCGTGCTGGTCTACGAGGTCGAGATCCTGACCACCTCGGGCGTGGTGCGCGAACTCGAACTGGACGCCCGCAACGGCAATATTCTGAAGGACGAGGAAGACGACTGATGCGCCTGTTGCTGGTGGAAGACCATGTACCCCTGGCCGACGAACTGACCGCCAGTCTGACTCGCCAGGGCTACGCGGTGGATTGGCTGGCCGATGGTCGTGATGCGGCCTATCAGGGGGCGAGCGAGCCTTATGACCTGATCATTCTCGACCTCGGTCTACCGGGCAAACCAGGCCTGGAGGTGCTGCAGGAGTGGCGCGCCGGTGGCCTGGCCACACCGGTGCTGGTGCTCACTGCGCGTGGCTCTTGGGCCGAGCGCATCGAGGGGCTCAAGGCCGGCGCTGACGACTACCTGACCAAACCCTTCCACCCTGAGGAGCTGGCCCTGCGCATTCAGGCGCTGTTACGCCGCGCCCATGGCCTGGCCAACCAGCCGCAACTGGAAGCTGCCGGTCTGCAATTGGACGAGAGCCGTCAGTGCGTGACCTCGGGTGGCGAGGCCATCGACCTGACCGCTGCCGAGTTTCGTCTGCTGCGCTATTTCATGCTGCATCCCGGGCAGATACTTTCCAAAAGCCATCTCGCTGACCATCTCTACGATGGAGAGACCGAGCGCGACTCCAACGTCATCGAAGTGCACGTCAATCGTCTGCGCGGCAAGCTCGGGCGCAACGTGATCGAAACCCGCCGCGGGCAGGGCTATCGCTTTACCGGAGAGCAGGGTTGAGGTCCATTCAGCGCCGGCTCGGTATTGGCCTGGCCGCTACGCTGTTGCTGGCCGGACTGGTTCTCGCGCAGGCCAGCCTCTGGGTATTCGACCGTGGTCTGCGCGCTTACCTGGAAGGAGACCTGCGTGACGAGGCGCAGGGGCTGTTGGCAGCGCTAGTACGTGGGCCCTCAGGGTTGCAGCTGGATGAGCGACGGCTGGACCCTTCGTTTCAGCGGCAATTCTCTGGACATTACTTTCGCATCGACTTTTCCGACGAGCGCAGTTGGCGTTCACGCTCGCTATGGGATCGGGAGCTGCTAAAACCCGATGCGACAGGCATGCAGGCGGAGCTGGGCGACGGTCCGCAAGGTCAACGGCTGTTGATCTACCGGGCCGATTACCGTCGGTATGGGGAGAATCTGTCGATCAGCGTGGCGCAGGACTACCAACCGATACTGCAGAGCTTTCGCCATATGCAGTGGGTTGGCCTCGGTCTGGGAGGTGCTGCGCTGCTGCTGATCCTGATTGCCCAGCGTTACACCGTACGCCGCGCACTGCGCCCGTTGGAACAGGTGCGCCAGCAGATCGTGCAGCTGCAGGAGGGGCGGCGTACCGATCTGGATGCCGAGGTGCCCGAGGAGCTGGAATCGCTGGTGGCGCAGATCAATCACCTGTTGGCGCATACCGAAGACACGCTCAAGCGGTCGCGCAATGCCCTGGGCAATCTTGGCCATGCGCTGAAAACCCCTTTGGCGGTGCTGATCAGCCTGGCCGGTCGTGAGGAGTTGGCTGCTCACCCGGCGTTGCGCGCGAGCATGCGCGAGCAACTGGAGCAGATCGAGCAGCGTCTCAGCCGCGAGCTGGGGCGTGCGCGTCTGGCCGGCGAGGTGCTACCGGGGGCGCGTTTCGATTGCGAGCAAGAGCTGCCGGGGCTGTTCGCCACCTTGTCGATGATTCATGACCGTGGCCTGAGTCTGGATTGGCAGGCACCACCCGGCCTGGTTCTGCCGCGTGACCGTGAGGACTTGCTGGAGCTGCTCGGCAATCTGCTGGACAACGCCTGCAAGTGGGCCGATCAGCGCGTGAAACTGACGGTGGACGAGAGCGCCGACGGCTATCGCCTATGCGTCGATGACGACGGCCCCGGCATCGATGCAGAACGCCGTGAGGCCGTGCTTGGTCGCGGCACCCGCCTGGACGAACAGGTGGCGGGCCACGGCCTGGGGCTGGGTATCGTGCGCGATATCATCGAGGCCTGGAATGGCCGTATTGAACTGCAGGACAGTCCGCTGGGCGGGTTGCGAGTGCTGGTCAGCCTGCCCCGGCGCTGAGCTGAGGCCGAGTTCATGGCCTTGCGCCGGCGAGCCATCGCTGGTGGGTTACGCGGCGCGATAAGTTCGTTGGCGTCTGCAAACGCAGTGGTCAGCGCCGCTAACCCACCCTACGGGACGTGCAAGACGATCCCTTACATACCGTTGGCGAAAGCCGGATTGTCGAAACTGATGGCTGCGCGTACCGGCTGCAGGGCGTGGGCATAACGCACCAGCACGTCGAGTGCATAGTCGATGCGCGCACGGATGCGCTCGTCGGCTTCGTCCACCGGTTGCGGACCGTTCAGAACCTTCTCGACCTGGCGCACGATCAGGTGCTCCGGGAGGTAGCACAGGCGGCAGTTCTTGTAGCTGGAGGCGCGCAGCTCTCCGATGGGATAGGCGCCGCCGATGCCGGAGGAAACGCCCACCAGCAGACCCGGCTTGTGCGCGAGCTCGGCCTTGCTGGCGTAGATGAAGAAATTCTTGATCGCCGGACAGGCCATGCCGTTCCACTCCGGTGCGATGATCACCACCGCATCGGCAGCCGCCAGTTGCTGCTGGTACATGGACCAGGGGCCGGCATCTTCGGCCGGCCAGAGCGGCAGCGGGGCCAGGCCCAGATCGATGATGCTACTGGTGTCCGGAGTGGTTTGCCCCATCTCGATCAGACGCTGACGCATTACGCGGGCGACCTTCCCCGATTGGCTGTTGTTGCGGCTGGAGCCGGCGACCAAGGCGATATTGAGCATGCTGCTTCCCCAAAAAAGAACGCAGGCTAGGCGATTGCCGGCCTGCACTGCAAGGGAAGCTCCGCCAGATCAGGGATGATTTGGCGTCACACGCGGAACTGGTCCATCAGGCCCTGCTGGTGATTGGCCAGGCGGTTAAGGTTCTGGCTCACTTGCGCCGACTCGTCGGCCTGAGCGGTGATCGCCTCGGTGACATCGCGAATCGACGCAACGTTGCGGTTGATTTCCTCGGCCACCGAGCTCTGCTGCTCAGCGGCGCTGGCGATCTGCAGGTTCATGTCGGTAATGGTGCTGACCGCCTGGCTGATTCGCTGCAACGCGGCCACGGCCTGCTGCACCTGTTCGACACTGCCTTGGGCCTGGCGATGGCTGCTGTGCATGGTGCTGACCACCTCGCGAGTACCGGTCTGCAGGCCTTCGATCACTTGGCGAATTTCCTCGACCGAATCCTGAGTGCGTTTGGCCAGACTACGCACTTCGTCGGCGACCACGGCGAAACCACGACCCGCTTCACCCGCGCGTGCAGCCTCGATGGCGGCGTTGAGGGCGAGGAGATTGGTCTGTTCGGCAATCGAGCGAATCACCTCGAGCACCGAACCGATCTGCTCGCTGCTGCTGGCCAGTTGTTCGACCTCCTGCATGGCCACGTTCATTTCATTGGCCAGCAGGTCGATGCTGCTGGTGGTGCGATCAATCACCTGCAGGCCTTCGCGGCTGGCCAGGTCGGCATTGCGCGCTGCTTCTGCGGCCTGCGCCGCGTTGTGCGCGACGTCCTGCGCGGTGGCGCTCATTTCCTGGAATGCGGTCGCCACCTGGTCGACCTCACGATATTGCTGCTGCATGCCGGCACTGGTCTGGCTGGCGATGGCGGCGGATTTGTCTGCAGTGCTGCGCGCATCGAGCACGCTGCTCTTCACGTCGGCGATGATCGGCTGCAGTTTGTCGAGGAAACGGTTGAACCAGCCGGCCAGCTCACCCAGTTCGTCACGCCTGGCGTATTGCAAGCGGCGAGTCAGATCACCTTCGCCACTGGCGATGTCCTTGAGCATGGCGGCCACACCAAGAATCGGCCGCGTCACGCCACGCGCCGTCAGCCACATCAGCAGCAGCCCGGCGATCATCGCGACAAGGCCCAGCAGCAGCGCAACCAGGCTGTCGCGAGCGCTGTTGGCATCCAGCTGCGCGCCCAGCTTGATGGCGCGTGCCAGGAGAACTTCCTGGGGCACTTCCAGCAGCACCGACCAGGGCTTGGCTTCGGGAATCGGTTTGAACGGGCTGAGTTCGCGCAGCATGTCACCGTGATTGAGTTCGGCGTCGCTGCCGGCCTGGATCAGGCTGCGCAGTTCGCTGGCATGATCGGCATAGGCGCGCTCCACGGGCTTGCTCAGCAGGCTGCCGTCGCGACTGTGGCCGGCCAGCAACGCACTGGGGCTGAAGATGCTGATATGCCCCTGGCCGTCGTACAGCTCGCGATTGGCCTCCTGGCTGATCTGTTGCAGGCTGGCCAGGCTGATATCCACGCCCATCACGCCGATTATCTTGCCGTCGAGCTCCAGCGGGAAGGCGATGCTGGTCATCAGCGTCTGCTGACCGTCGACCTCGTCGTAATAGGGCTCCAGCACGCAGGCCTGGCGCGTCTCGCGCGGACAGGTGTACCAGACGTTGTAGGCAATGCCGTTGTCACCGGGGGTGGTGTCGCCAAGCAGCTCTTCGCCCATGACCTCGGCTTCCAGCTGGCCGACCGTGGGCTGCGCCCAGTACAGGGCGAAGCGTCCGCGGTCATTGCTGCCGAGATCGGGCTGCTCGGCGAACAGGTCATCCTTGCCGTCCAGAGCGTTAGGTTCGAACACCAGATACAGGCCAAGCAGGGCAGGGTTGGCTTCCAGGCTGCTGCGTACCTGGCGTGTCAGGTCCTCGCGCAGATCGAAGGCATCAAGGAAGCGCTTCTCCGCTTGCTCGCGCAGAAACAGGATCTGCCGGGAAACCCCCTTGCCGTACTGGTAAGCGTCCATGAAGTAGCGCTGGATACGAATGGCCTGCAGTTCGCCGCGCGCCTTCAGGCGTAGCTTGGCGCTTTCCTCGAGCATGCCGGAGCTGGCCTCGCGCACCAGGGTGGCGCTGCGGCTGGACTGATACTGCGAGGCGCCCACCAACAGGGTGACGATGGCGAGCAGGCAGAGGCCGGCGAGCAGCGTGATCTTCCATTGGATCGAAAGACGACTGAACAGCATGGTGCGTTCCTTTCTACATGGACCAGTATGGCTATCGGTGTGCGCCGAGCATTCTTGATCGATTGGTATTCTGATCAGGATTATGCACGTTTCGACTGAAATTCTGAACGATCGTCCATTTTGACAGGATAGACCTGCATACGGCAGAGTACGCGGCTTTTTGCGTTGTGCAGGTGGAGTACTTATGAACGCTGTAATCGCCGCGGTCGGCATCATGCTGGTCCTCAGTCTCTGTCGCGTACATGTGGTCGTGGCTTTGATCATCGGCGCGCTGGCCGGTGGCCTTCTGGGAGGGCTGGGTGTCGAAGGCACGCTGCAAGCGTTCAATCAGGGGCTCGGTGGCGGTGCGACGGTTGCGCTGTCCTACGCATTGCTCGGCGCTTTCGCCGTGGCCATCGCCAAGTCCGGCCTGGCGCACGCGCTGGCGGACCGTGCGCTGGCGCTGGTTGGCAAGCAACAGGAGGGGGCGGGCGGTGCGTTGAAATGGCTGCTGATCGCATTGCTGCTGGCGGTCGCGATCTCCTCGCAGAACCTGTTGCCGATTCACATCGCCTTCATTCCGTTGCTGGTACCGCCGCTGCTCTACGTGTTGAGCAAGTTGCAGCTCGATCGCCGTCTGATCGCCTGTGTGCTCACCTTCGGCCTGATCACGCCATACATGTTCCTGCCGGTTGGTTTTGGCGGCATCTTCCTCAACGAGATCCTGCTGGCCAATGTGGCCAAGTCCGGCGTCGACGTCAGCGGTATCAGCATCACTCATGCCATGGCCATCCCGGCGTTGGGCATGCTTTTCGGCCTGCTGGTGGCGGTGCTGTTCAGTTATCGCGGCAAGCGCGTGTATGACCTGGAAAAGGTCGCGCAGAGCGAGCGCATGGATGCCCAGTACAACCCACTGAGCCTGCTGGTCGCGGGGCTGGCGATCGCTGCGGCGTTCGTCGTGCAGCTGTGGCTGGACTCGATGATCATCGGCGCGCTGGTCGGCTTCGTGATCTTCTCGGTGTCCGGCGTGGTGCGCTGGAAAGAGGCGGACGGCCTGTTCACCGAAGGCATGAAGATGATGGCCATGATCGGCTTCATCATGATCGCCGCCGCCGGTTTCGCCGAGGTCATGAAAACTACCGGTGAGGTGAAGACGCTGGTCGACAGCGCTGCAGCGTTGATCGGCCACAACAAGGCGGTCGGTGCGCTGTTGATGTTGCTTGTCGGGCTGCTGGTGACCATGGGCATCGGCTCTTCCTTTTCCACCATCCCGATCATCGCGGCGATTTTCGTGCCGCTCGGTGTGCAGCTGGGTTTCAGCCCGTTGGCCATAGTCAGCATCGTCGGCACTGCCGGTGCGCTGGGCGATGCCGGGTCACCGGCATCGGATTCCACCCTCGGCCCGACCTCGGGGCTCAACGCCGATGGCCAGCACAACCACATCTGGGACAGCGTCGTGCCCACCTTCCTGCACTACAACCTGCCGCTGCTGGCGTTCGGTTGGGCGGCCGCTATGCTCCTGTAAAGGCGTGAATGCGCCGATTAAGTTCTCGGCGCCTTGGGTCGCTCAATTCCTCCACGGGGCTGCCGATAAAACGGTAGCCCCGTTTTTGATTCCGCATAACAAGGACAATAAGAATGCGCCTCACATTGAAAGCCAAGGTGATCCTGCTTGCGCTGGTTCCCGTCATCCTCTTCGCGCTGGTGCTCAGTGGTACCGCCGCGCGCGTGCTGCAGAGCCTGGCGGCCGACGAGGTAGCCCAAACGCGTGAGCGTTTGCTGCAGGAGAAACGCAGCGAGCTTGAGCATTACATCCAGATCGCTCTGGGCGCCGTGAAGGGCCTGTATGACGATGCCGCTCAAGGAGATATGGCCAGCCGTGAGCAGGCCATCGCCATTCTCTCCAAGATCAAGTACGGCGCCGACGGTTATTTCTTCGGCCACGACTCCAACGTGGTGCGCCTGTTCCGTGGCGACAGCCCGGTCGATGTCGGCAAGAGCCTGGCTGACCGCCGCGACCCGAACGGCGTCTACATCAACCGCGAGCTGGTCAACGTGGCGAAGAACAACAGCTACTTCGTCAATTATTCCTCGCCGCTACCGGGCAACGAATCGGTGATGGTGCCCAAGCTCGCCTACAGCTACTACCTGCCGAAGTGGGACATGGCGCTTGGCACGGCGCTGAACCTCGACGGCATCGAGGCGCGCATCGCTGAAGTGCAGGCAGACATCGACCGGCGAATCGGCACCATCATCACCAGCATCGTGGTGGTGGCTGCGGTGTTGCTGCTGGTATTCGGCGTGATCGGCGTGTGGCTGGGTAACGCCTTCCTGCGCCCGCTGCAGCAGATCAAGGCCAACCTCGACGACATCGCGGCCGGCGAGGGTGATCTGACCCGTCGTCTGCCGGTCACCAGCAACGATGAGCTGGGCCAGCTGGCCGGCTCGTTCAACCGCTTCGTCGAGAAGGTGCATGGCCTGGTGCGGCAGATCGTCGAGATGACCGGACAGCTCACCGAGCTGGTCAATCAGGTTTCCGACCAGGCGCAGCGTTCGGAGCAGGCCATGGCGCAGCAGCGTCATGAAACCGACCAGGTGGCCACCGCGATCAACGAAATGTCGGCCGCCGCCCATGAGGTGGCCAAGAGCGCGCAGAACGCCGCCGAAGCCGCGCAGCAGACCGACCGCGAAGGCCAGGCGGCGAAGAGTGTGGTGGACGGCAGCATCCAGCGTATCCACTCGCTGGTGGAGGACATCCGCAGCAGCGGCGTATCGCTCGACAGCCTGCAGCAGGACGTACAGTCCATCGTCAGCGTGCTTGACGTGATCCGCTCCATCGCCGAGCAGACCAACCTGCTGGCGCTCAACGCGGCCATCGAGGCGGCGCGCGCGGGCGAGGCCGGGCGTGGTTTCGCCGTGGTCGCCGATGAGGTGCGCGCGCTGGCCAGTCGGACCCAACAGAGCACCCAGGAAATTCAGGGCATGATCGACCGTCTGCAGCAGGGCACGCAGCAGTCGGTGACGTCGATGCGCCGTTCCAGCGATGCCGGCGAGCTGACCAGCGAGCAGGCCAACAAGGCCGGCGAGTCGCTCGATGCGATCGCCCAACTGATCGCCACCATCAATGCCATGAACGCGCAGATTGCCAGTGCCGCCGAGGAGCAGACGGCTGTGGCCGAAGAGATCAACCGCAGCGTGCACCAGATCGCGGTGGCGGTTGACAGCGTTGCCGACGAGACCGAGCGCGGCGCACAGACGGCGCGCAGCCTGGCTGGCCTCGGCGAACGCCTGGGGGCGTTGGTGCGTCAGTTCCGCATCTGACGATTGTTCAGTGGTGCGCTGTTCTGTAGCAAAACAAAGCCCGCTTTCGCGTAATGCTGTTCACATAAGAAACGGTCGAACGCGATCGGTCCCCTCGCCCCTCCGGGGAGAGGGTTAGGGAGAGGGGAAAACTGGCAGTTTTGCGGTGTTTTCAGCCCTCTCCCCTAGCCCCTCTCCCATAAATGGGAGAGGGGAGCCAAGCGCGAACACCTTAAGTGAGCAGTATTACGCTCTCGCGGGCTTTGTCATGTCAACGGCAGGCCTTAGACGATGATGCCCTGGCTACGCAGGTAATCGTCGTAGGTGCCGGAGAAGTCGGTCACGCCGTTGTCGGATAGCTCGATGATGCGCGTGGCCAGGGAGCTGACGAACTCACGGTCATGGCTGACGAAGATCAGCGTGCCGGGGTAATTCTCCAGTGCCAGGTTGAGCGCCTCGATCGATTCCATGTCCAGGTGGTTGGTCGGTTCGTCCATCACCAGCACGTTGGGTTTCTGGCAGGCCAGCTTGCCGAACAGCATGCGGCCCTGTTCGCCACCGGAGAGCACCTTCACCGACTTCTGGATCTCATCGGAGGAGAACAGCATGCGGCCCAGCGCGGCGCGGATGTTCTGCTCGCCGGTGGTCCACTGGCCCATCCACTCGAACAGGGTTTCATCGGCTTCGAAGTCGTGCGCGTGATCCTGCGCGTAGTAGCCCACCTCGGCGCTGTCGGTCCACTTCACGCTGCCGGCGTCCGGCTGCATCTCGCCGACCAGGGTGCGCAGCAGGGTGGTCTTGCCGATGCCGTTGGGGCCGATGATGGCCACGCGCTCGCCGGCTTCGATGGTGAAGCTGAAATTCTTGAACAGCACCTTGTCGTCGAAGGCCTTGGACAGCTTTTCGACGGTCACCGCCTGGCGATGCAGCTTCTTGTTCTGGTCGAAGCGGATGAACGGGCTGACGCGACTGGACGGCTTGACCTCGGCCAGCTGGATCTTGTCGATCTGCTTGGCGCGGCTGGTGGCCTGCTTGGCCTTGGAGGCGTTGGCCGAGAAGCGGCTGACGAAGGTCTGCAGCTCGGCGATCTGCGCCTTCTTCTTGGCGTTGTCGGCCAGCAGTTGTTCGCGGGCCTGGGTCGAGGCCGTCATGTACTCATCGTAGTTGCCGGGGAACAGGCGCAGCTCGCCGTAATCCAGGTCGGCCATGTGGGTGCAGACCGCATTGAGGAAGTGACGGTCGTGGGAAATGATGATCATGGTGCTGTTACGCGCCGTGAGAATCGATTCCAGCCAGCGGATGGTGTTGATGTCCAGGTGGTTGGTCGGCTCGTCGAGCAGCAGCACGTCCGGATCGGCGAACAGCGCCTGGGCCAGCAGCACACGCAGCTTCCAGCCGGGGGCGACTTCGCTCATCGGGCCGAAATGCTGTTCCAGCGGAATACCCAGGCCGAGCAGCAGCTCACCGGCGCGGGACTCGGCGGTGTAGCCGTCCATCTCGGCGAACTCGCCTTCCAGCTCGCCCACCTTCATGCCGTCTTCTTCGCTCATTTCCGGCAGCGAGTAGATACGGTCACGCTCGGCCTTGACCTTCCACAGTTCCTCGTGACCCATGATCACGGTGTCGATCACGTTGAATTCTTCGTAGGCGAACTGATCCTGGCGCAGTTTGCCCAGGCGCACGTTCGGCTCGAGCATCACTTGGCCAGCCGACGGCTCCAAGTCGCCGCCGAGGATCTTCATGAAGGTCGACTTGCCGCAGCCGTTGGCGCCGATCAGGCCGTAGCGGTTGCCGTTGTTGAACTTGACGGAAACGTTCTCGAACAGCGGCTTGGCGCCGAACTGCATGGTGATGTTAGCGGTGGAAATCAAAGGACTTTATCTCGCGTGTTACTGAGGTGATGCGTTCATGTTCGGGGCATTTCGGGACAAAGACGCAGTTGTCTCTGCACCGGCCGCTGGCGCCATCCCGACGATGGCTGGCACCGACTCAGCGGAGCCGGGCTGCTTGGCAATTAACGGCGGCTCATGCCGGCCATCAAGCACATGGGCGCGAAAGTGTGGCGCGCATTGTACGGAGGTCGGTAAGGAATACCCAGCGCCTTTACCAGACTTGTATCGATCGAGCTATCAGCGGGTCTCTCGATACAGCTTGCGCAGCAGTGCGATCAGTTGCTCGCGCTCGTGCCGATCGAGCGAGCGGGTGGAATCGATATCGCTCTGCAGCGCTATTTCCTTGAGCTCCCTGAGCCGAACCTCGCCCACCTTGCTCAGGAAGATGCCGTAGGAGCGTTTGTCCGGCTTGCAGCGCACACGCATGGCCAGGCCGAGCTTTTCCAGTTTGTTGACCAGTACCACCGCTTGTGGTGGTTCGATGGCCAGGGCGCGGGCAAGGTCGGCCTGCATCAGGCCCGGGTGCTGCTCGATGATCATCAGGGCGGTGAATTGCGCAGGGCGCAGGTCGTACGGCTCCAGGCGTGCTGACAGGTGCTGAAACACCTTCATCTGCGCGCGGCGCAGCACGTAGCCCAAGTAGCCGTCCAGCGCCAGGTCGAGTTGCGCCGGATCCACAGGTTGATCGCTGAGTTCGGGAATTTTGGCCATGCTGTCCGAAAGATCACACTTTAAGTTAAGTAAGTTAATTATTTTGCGGCCTGGCAAGATGAGACGCCAGCATTAATTCGACGCCTGTTCGGCTGCTTCATGTTTCTTCAACCGATAGGCGAATTGCGCGCGGCTCAGACCGAGCAGGCGGGCGGCGGCGGCCAGGTTGCCCTCGGCCTTGGTCAACGCCTCCTGCAGCAAGCGCTGCTCCAGGCGGTCGATGTCAGGCTCGACATGCAGCGCCTGCAGGCGGTCGAGCAGGCTTTCCGCGTCGGCTTGCTGCGTGCCGGTGTTGGTGCTGGCGAGGGTGCCGCTCTGACTCAGCGAGTACAGCTGCGGCGGCAGTGGCTCGTTGTGGAACAGGTGCAGGATGTCGATGGGGCGGCCCTCGTCGCTGGCGATCAGGCCGCGCTCCACCAGGTTCTGCAGTTCCCGCACGTTGCCGGGGAAGTCGTACAGCAGCAGCGCCTTGAGTGCGCGCATGGTCAGCCCGGCGGGCGTGCGGCCGTACTCGCGGCAGTAGCGATTGAGAAAGGCATCGACCAGCAGCGGGATGTCGTCGCGCCGTTCGCGCAGTGGCGGCAGGCTGATGGGGTAGACGTTGAGGCGGTAGAACAGGTCTTCGCGAAAGCGCCCGGCCTGCACCTCCTGGCGCAGGTCGACGTTGGTGGCGGCGACCACGCGCACGTCCACGCGGATCGGCTGGCCGCCACCGACGCGCTCCACTTCGCGCTCCTGCAGGGCGCGCAGCAGCTTGCCCTGGCCGGGCAGGCTGAGGCAGGCGATCTCGTCGAGGAACAGGGTGCCGCCATGGGCGCGCTCGAAGCGCCCGGGGCGCGAGTGGCTGGCGCCGGTGAAGGCGCCGCGCTCGACGCCGAAGAGTTCGGCCTCGATCAGATTTTCCGGAATGGCGGCGCAATTGAGGGCGACGAAGGGCTGCTCGCGCCTGGGGCTCAGGCGATGCAGCTCGCGGGCGAACAGCTCCTTGCCGGCACCGGATTCGCCGCCGATCAGCACCGTCGCCGGCGTCGGCGCCACCCGCTGCAGCGCGTGGCGGGCTGCACTGAAGGCGGCGCTGGCGCCAATCGGGATCAGCTCGCCCGGCTCACTCGGGCTGCTGCGCAGGGGCGCTGTCGCCTGGCTGGCGGTCGGCGCCGGGGTGGCGTTGGCATAGAGCAGGGCAAGGTCGGCGCTGACGTCGCCCCATTGCTCGGCGGTCTTGCCGATCACCCGGCACACCTTGTGGCCCATGGCCCGGCATTCCACCTCGCGGAAGATCACCAGGCGCCCGAACAGGCCGCTGACGTAGCCGGTGGCATAGCCGATCTCGGTCCAGCAGGCCGAGTCCTGGCCGATGCCGTAGGCGGCGATGTGCTCGTCCGCTTCGCAGGAGTGGTGCCAGAGAAATTCGCCTTCGTAGAGGCCGATGTCGGCGTCGAACTTGAAGTGCAGCGGTTCGACCTTGGTCATGCCTTCGAGGGTGTGCAGGCGGGTGCCGGCGAAGAACACCGCGGTGCGGTCGGCCTGCGGCCAGCGCGTGCGGATCAGGTGCGCATCGCGCGCTCCGGACTGATAGCCGGTACGGGTGAACAGCCCGCGCGCACGCTCCAGGCCAAGGCTGTCGATGAATTCGCGGCGCAGCGCGCCGAACGAGGAACCATGCATCAGCAGCATGCGCTGATCGTTGAGCCAGATGCGCCCGTCCTCGGGGGAGAAGAACAGGCATTCGGCCAGCTCCGCCGTGGTCGGCGACTGATCCTGCTGCAGCAACGAGCTGTCGCCGCGCAACGGGCTTGGATCCTTGCCCTGGGCGAAGTCGCTGAACAGGTGCTTGGGGGTTTCCATGGTCACCGCCTCGCTTCATCAAATGATCAACGGATAAAAGGTTAATTAGCATAACTTTGATCATTTGCGTAATCGGTCCTTTTGCTGAACAGCGGCAAAACTCCCTTGAGACGAGCTGAAAGGCCCGCTCCAGAGCGGTTTTAAGGGGTTGGCAAAGAGTTGGGCACAGCGCTTGCTCTAGTGCTCGTGGGGCTCAGCTCGTCAGCGAACGCGGCGAGCAGCGCCCTCCACAAGTACAAGAACATCGGAGTGCGATATGTCCGCAGTCAAAGAGGCCGGTTTCCTGCGCGAAGCGCAGTGGCGCGAGAAGATTTTCAACGGCGGCTGGATCAGCCCGCTGGGTGGCGTCAACCCGGTGCGCGAACCCGCGACCAACACCCAACTGACCAGCACCGGCCTGGCCAGCGCAGAGGACGTGCGCATCGCCTGCGCCGCGGCGAGCAAGGCGCAGCCGGCCTGGCAGGCATTGGGGCCACGTGAGAGGGCGCTGATCTTCCGCCGTGCCGCCGACCAGGCCGAGGCGCACTTCGCCGAGCTGGCGCTTTATGTGGCGCGGGAGACTGGAGGCAGCGTGCTCAAGGGCAGCCATGAGGTACGCGAGGCCATCGTTCTGCTGCATCAGGCCGCCGGGATGCTGTCGCAGGGCCACGGCCTGGTGCTGCCCAGCGAGGCCGGGCGCCTGTCCTATGCGCGGCGCGTGCCGCACGGCGTGGTCGGGGTGATCTCGCCGTTCAACTTCCCCCTGGTGCTGTCGCTGCGCTCGGTGGCGCCGGCGCTGGCCGCCGGCAACGCCGTGGTACTCAAGCCCGACCCGCAAACGCCGGTCAGCGGTGGTTTTCTCATCGCCCGCCTGTTCGAAGCGGCCGGCTTGCCGCACGGCCTGCTGCAGGTGCTGCCGGGGCATGCCGAGGCCGGTGAGGCGCTGTGTCAGGATCAGCTAGTGAAGATGATCGCCTTCACCGGCTCCACCGCAGCCGGGCGCAAGGTGGCCGAGACGGCCGGGCGCACGCTGAAGAAGGTGGCGCTGGAGTTGGGCGGCAAGAATTCGCTGATCGTGCTGGAGGACGCCGACCTGGAACTGGCCGCCAGCAATGCCGCCTGGGGTGCCTGGCTGCACCAGGGGCAGATTTGCATGGCCACCGGGCGCATCCTCGCCCACGCCTCGATTGCCAAGGAGCTGACTCGCCTGCTGGTGGAGAAGGCCAGCGCGCTGACGGTGGGTAACGCCGCCCGCGGCGAGGCGCACATCGGCCCGTTGATCAACGAGCGCCAGCACGCGCGGGTCTGCCAGATCGTCGAGGCCAGCGTCGCCGCCGGTGCGCGCCTGGAGATCGGCGGACCGGGCGACGGGTTGTTCTACAGACCCAGCGTGCTCACCGGGGTGCGCCCGGGCATGCCGGCCTTCGACGAGGAAATCTTCGGCCCGGTGGCCTGCGTGGTGCCCTTCGATAACGACGACGAGGCAGTCGAGCTGGCCAACGCCACCGAGTACGGACTGTCCGCTGCGGTCATTTCGCCTTCGCTGGCGCGCGCCATGGCCATCGGTGAGCGCCTGCGTTGCGGCCTGCTGCATATCAACGACCAGACCGTGGCCGACGAGTGCATCAACCCCTTCGGCGGGCGCGGCAATTCCGGCAACGGCGGCAGCGTCGGCGGCCCGGCGGACTGGGACGAATACACCCAATGGAAGTGGGTGACGGTCAAGGACACGCCGCCGCGTTATCCCTTCTGAGCCCAAGCGAACACAACAAGAACAAGAGGACGCAAAGATGAATCTGCAAGGCAAGACTCTGGTGGTCACCGGCGTCGCCTCCGGTATCGGCGCCGAGACCGCGCGCCTGCTGCGCTTTCACGGCGCGCGGGTGATCGGCCTGGATCGTAGCGAGCCACACATGAGCCTCGACGGCTTCGTCGAGATCGACCTGGAACAGCCGGCCAGCATCGACCAGGCGGTGGCGCAGTTGCCGGTGCAGCTCGACGGGCTGTGCAACATCGCCGGGGTGCCCGGCACGGCCAACCCGCACCTGCTGGCGCGGGTCAATTACCTCGGCCTGCGTCACCTGACCGAGGCCGTGCTGCCGCGCATCAAGGCGGGCGGCAGCATCGTCAACGTCGCCTCGATTCTCGGCGCGCAGTGGCCCGAGCGCCTGGAGCAGCACAAGGCGCTGGCGGCCACCGAGGGCTTCGCGGCCGGCGAAGCCTGGCTGGCGGCCAACCCGGTGCCGCCGCAGACCTGTTACCAGTACTTCAAGGAGGCGCTGATCGTCTGGAGCATGACCCAGGCGCAGCCCTGGTTCATGGCCCATTCGGTGCGCATGAACAGCGTGGCGCCCGGGCCGGTCTTCACGCCGATCCTCGGTGACTTCGTGGCCATGCTCGGCACCCAGCGCACCGAGGCCGATGCCCACCGCATCAAGCGCCCGGCCTATGCCGACGAGGTGGCGGCGGTGATCGCCTTCCTCTGTGCCGAGGAGTCGCGCTGGATCAACGGCATCAACCTGCCGGTCGATGGCGGCCTGGCTTCCACCTACCTCTGAACCCACGGGAGTGAACCCGGTAATACCGGCTGCCCTGGCGGCAGCCTCTGCGTCCGCACAACAAAAACAATGAGGAACGACATGAAACACACACAAGCGAATGCCGGCGCCCGCTCGCTGGCCCTGGCGGTGAGCCTTGCCAGCAGCCTGCCGGCCATGGCCGCACAGATCGACCTGGGCGACAGCGAGTGGCAACTGCGCTGGGACAACACACTTAAGTACAGCCAGGCCTGGCGCCTCAACCGTGCCGATGACCGGCTCACCAACGCGCCCACGGCAAACGGCCTGTACCCCTCGATCCAGAGCCAGGGCGACAAGAATTTCAGCCGCGGGCTGGTTTCCAACCGCCTCGACATCCTCTCCGAGATGGATCTGAGCCACCAGAACTACGGCCTGCGCCTCAGTGGTGCGGCCTGGTACGACCGCGTCTACAACGAGGATACCGACAGCAGCGAGCAACCGCGTTTCCTGTCCAAGACCCGCGAGCTGCACGGGCGTGACGCCGAGCTGCTGGACGCCTTCGTCTACCTGCGCGGCGAGCTGGGCGACAGCTCCCAGGGCGTGCTGCGCCTGGGCCGGCACAGCCTGGTCTATGGCGAGAGCCTGTTCTACGGCGGCAACGGCATCGGCGCCGCCCAGGGCCCGACCGACGTGGTCAAGCTGCTCAGCGTGCCGGGCACCCAGTTCAAGGAGATCCTGCGTCCGGTCAACCAGATTTCCGGGCAGTTGCAGATCAATCCGCAGCTCTCGGTGGGTGCCTACTACCAGTTCGAGTGGGAGCGCTCCAACCTGCCGGGCGCCGGCAGTTACCTGAGCGATATCGATGCCATCGGCGACGGCTCCGGTGCGCTGACCGATGTCACCGGCGGCCAGACCCTGCACGCCAGCGACATCGAGGCCAAGAACAGCGGCCAGGGCGGCGTGCAACTGCGCTTCAAGCCCGAAGGCACCGAGCTGGAGCTGGGCCTGTACGCCGCGCAGTACCACGACAAGGCGCCCAGCGGCCTGTACGGCTATGTCAACACTGCCGGGCCGTCGCCGGTGCTCGCCACCTACCGCCAGGTGTTCGCCGAGGACATCAAGACCGTCGGTGCCAGCTTCTCCACCGCCTATGGCGACTTCAACTTCGCCGGTGAGGCCTCGCTGCGCTGGAACGCGCCGCTGGTCAGCAACCTGCAGGTGATCGCGCCGGGCCAGGCAGCGGACAACGACGGCGAGGCACGCTACGCCAAGGGCCGCACCGCGCACGTCAACCTGTCGACCATCTACCTGCTGTCGCCGTCGGCGCTCTGGGATGGCGGCTCGATCCTCGCCGAACTGGCGTGGAACCGCACCCTCAGCGTCACCGACAACCGCGCCGCGCTGGACAGCAACACTACCCGCGACGCCACCGCGCTGCGCGTGCTGGCCGAACCTGCGTACTTCCAGATCGCCGATGGCCTCGATCTGAGCGTGCCGATCGGTGTCGGCGTGGTGCTCGACGGCCGTTCCTCGGCGGTGAGCAAGTCCGGTTTCGGCAATACCCATGCCGGCGACTGGAGCGTGGGGCTCAAGGCCACCTACCTGCAGCGCTGGGAGATGGGCCTGAACTACGTGAACTTCTTCGGCGCGCCGGGCGCCGGCCTGCGTGAAGACGGCAACTTCAGCTACGCGCAATCGCTGGCTGATCGCGACTTCGTCTCGCTGTACGTGAAGACCACTTTCTAAGAATAAAGACAGGTGTAATGACCATGCATAACAAGACCCTGATCAGTACCCTTTGTGGCCTGGCGCTACTCACCGGTGGCCTGGCGCAGGCGGCAGTCTCCCCCGAGCAGGCCGCCCGTTTGAAGACCGACCTCACCCCCATGGGCGCCGAGCGCGCCGGCAATGCCGATGGCAGCATCCCGGCCTGGGACGGCGGCTATACCCAGGTGCCGGCCGGCTACAAGAGCGGCGACAAGCGCGCCGATCCCTTCGCCGGCGAGAAGCCGCTGTACAGCATCAGCGCCGCCAACATGGGCCAGTATGCCGGGCAACTGGCCGAAGGCACCAAGGTGCTGCTGAACAAGTACCCGGACTACCGCCTGGACGTCTACCCGACCCAGCGCAGCGCCGCCGCGCCGCAGTGGGTGTACGACAATACCTTCGCCAACGCCACCCGCGCCCAGCTCGATGTGGCCACGGAAAAGGTCAGCGGCGCCTATGGCGGCATTCCGTTCCCGATTCCGCAGAACGGTGCCGAGGTGCTGTGGAACTACCGCCTGTCCTGGCAGGGGGGCGACACCATCAGCTCGCCGTTCGATACCTGGCTGATGACCGCCGGCGGCAAGAAGGTGCAGGCCACCCGTGCGCAGTATTCCTACCAGTTCCCCTACTACTTCGAGGAGGGCAATCTGGAGACCTTCGGCGGCAAGTACCTGTGGGGCAAGCTGTACACCGAGCTGCCATCCTCCAAGGCGGGCGAGGGGCTGATGACCCACTGGGATGTCGACCCCTCGGTACGTGCCGCCTGGCAGTATCTGGTGGGCCAGCGCCGGGTACGCCGTGCGCCGAACATCGCCTACGACACGCCTGACTTCGTCACCTCCGGCGTCGGTCTGTTCGACGAGGCCTTCATGATCTTCGGCCCCACCGACCGTTATGACCTCAAGTTGGTGGGCAAGAAGGAACTGCTGGTGCCCTACAACAACAACCGCGCCGGCCTGGCGACGAGCGACGAGCTGGTACAGCCACGCTTCCTCAACCCGGATCTGGTGCGCTGGGAGAAACACCGCGTGTGGGTGGTCGAGGCCACGCTCAAGGCCGGCAAGCGCCATGTGGTGCCGCGCCGCACCTACTACGTGGACGAGGACTCCTGGCAGGTGCTGCTGGTGGACGGTTATGACGCCCAGGGCCGTCTGGGCCGGCAGATGTACAGCCTGACCCTGCTGGCGCCGGACATGCCGGCCCTGACCGCGCAGGTGATGTGGGGCAGCTACAACCTCGATACCGGCGCCTACTTCCTCAACTCCTCGAGCAACGACCTGAACGTGCAGTACCGGAAGATCCCCCGGCCTGCTGCCTCGTTCTTCACCCCCGATGCCATGGCCAACGCCAGCGCACGTTGAGTCGAACGAGCGGGGCGGCAGTGCCGCTCCGCTCTGCGAGGAGGTTTTGATGAAAGTCTTAGCGAAAGTCCTGGGCGGGCTCGTCCTGCTGCTGGCCGGAGTTTTCGCCCTGGCGGTGCAGGCCGCCCCCGCCGTGCTGGAGCGCCCGGCCCTGCACAGTGCCAAGGCCGAGCGCAGCGTGATGCTGGGCCTGGCCCGCGCCGGGCAGCGCCTGGTGGCAGTCGGCGAGCGCGGCATCATCCTGCTGTCGGATGACGATGGCGCAAGCTGGCGTCAGGCCGAGGTGCCGGTCAGCGTCAACCTCACCGCCGTGCAGTTCGTCGATGCCCAGCAGGGCTGGGCGGTCGGCCACCTTGGCGTAGTGCTGCACAGCGCCGATGGTGGCGAGACCTGGCACAAGCAGCTCGACGGCATCCAGGCCGCCGAGCTGGTGCTGCAGGCGGCCGAAGCCTCGGGCGATGCGGCGGCCATCGAGCAAGCCCGGGCGATGGTCGCCGACGGGCCGGACAAACCCTTTCTCGGCCTGTACTTCCAGGATGCGCAGGTCGGTTATCTGGTCGGTGCCTACAACCTGATCCTGCGTACCACCGATGGCGGCCAGCGCTGGCAGAGCTGGATGCCGCATCTGGACAACCCGCAGGCGCTCAACCTCTATGCCATGGGCGCCTGGCGCGGTGATCTCTATATCGTCGGCGAGCGTGGCCTGCTGCTGCGCTCGCGCGATGGCGGCGAGCGTTTCGCCGCCTTGCCGTCGCCCTACGAGGGCAGCTTCTTCGGCCTGCTCGCCGCACGCGACGGGCTGCTGGCCTACGGTCTGCGTGGCAATGCCTGGTGGTCGGACGATGGCGGCGAGACCTGGCAGGTGCTGGAGACCGACGTGGAGTCGGCCCTGGCCGCCGCGCTGGAGCTGGCCGACGGGCGCCTGCTGCTGGCCGGGCAGGGCGGTGAACTGCTCGCCGCGCAGCCCGGCAGCGCCCGCGCGCGGAGCCTGCCGCTGCGCCTGGCGCCGGGCCTGGCCAGCGTCGTCCAGGCCGCCGATGGCAGCCTCGCCAGTGGCGGCCTGAGCGGTGTCGCCGTGCAGCAACTTTCTGAACAGTCGGCCCAGCGCTGAGTGATCCCTGTCTGCGTGGCGCCTGCCACGCCTGAGGAGTGCGTAGTGAAATTCGAGAATCCTGCCGATGCCGCGCCGACCGTCGCCGCGCATCTGGATGCCTTCGATCCGCGTTCGGGCAATGTCGTCGAGCGCGCCATCTTCAATCACCGCCTGCTGGTGATCCTGCTGTGCCTGGCGCTGACCCTGCTGCTCGGCTGGCAGGCGCGCGGCATCGGCATCAATGCCAGCTTCGAGAAAACCATCCCCACCCAGCATCCCTACATCGCCAACTTCCTCGCCGAGCGCAGCGAACTGAGCGGCGTCGGCAACGTGTTGCGCATCGCCGTGGCCGTCGAGCAGGGCGACATCTTCACGGCCGCCTACCTCGACACCCTGGCGCGGCTCAACGACGAGCTATACCTGCTACCGGGCGTCGACCGGCCCTACATGAAGTCGTTATGGACGCCGACCACGCGTTGGACGGCGGTGACCGAAGAGGGCCTGGACGGCGGTACGGTGATTCCCGACGGCTACGACGGCTCGCCCGCCAGCCTCGACGAGGTGCGCGCCAACGTCGCCCGTTCCGGCGAGATCGGCCAACTGGTGGCCGGCGACATGCATTCGAGCGTGATCTTACTGCCGCTGCTCGACCGCAACCCGCAGACCGGCGAGCCGCTGGACTATGCCGCGCTGTCGCAGCAATTGGAGAGCCTGCGCGCCAAGTACCAAGCAGAAGGCGTGAGCATCCATATCACCGGCTTCTCGAAGATCGTCGGCGACCTGCTGGAAGGGCTGGGGCAGGTGGCGCTGTTCTTCGTCATCGCCGTGCTGGTCAGCGTGACCATGCTGCTGGCCTACACCCGCTGCCTGCGCAGCACCTTCGCCGTGGTCGCCTGCTCGCTGGTGGGCGTGCTCTGGCAGGTGGGGCTGCTGGCGTCGCTGGGCTACGCGCTGGATCCCTACTCGATCCTGGTGCCCTTTCTGGTGTTCGCCATCGGCATGAGCCATGGCTCGCAGAAGATGAACGGCATCATGCAGGACATCGGCCGCGGCCTGTCGAATCTGGCTGCGGCACGCATGACCTTTCGCCGCCTGTTCCTCGCCGGGCTCACCGCGCTGATCAGCGACGCGGTGGGCTTTGCCGTGCTCTGGGTGATCGAGATTCAGGTCATCCGCGACCTGGCCATTACCGCCAGCATCGGCGTGGCGGTGCTGGTGCTGACCAACCTGGTGCTGCTGCCGGTGCTGCTCAGCTACACCGGCGTCAGCGCCAGGGCGGCGCAGCGCAGCCTGCGCGACCAGCAGGGCGGGCATGAGCGGCACCCGCTGTGGAGCGGCCTGTCGAGCTTTGCCACGCCGCGCCGGGCCATCGCCGCGCTGCTGGTGGGGGGTGTGCTCGCGCTGGTTGGCAAACAGGTCGGCAGTCATCTGCAGATCGGCGACCTCGACCCCGGCGCACCGGAGCTGCGCGCCGATTCGCGCTACAACCGCGATGCCGCCTTCATGAATGCGCACTACGCCGCCAGTTCGGACATCTTCGTGATCATGGTGCGCACCCCCGAGGATCAGTGCACGCGCTACGCCACTTTGGCGGCGGTGGACGAGCTGGCCTGGCGCCTGGAGCAACTGCCCGGCGTGGAGGCGACCAACTCCATGGCCAGCCTGAGCAAGATGGCCAGCGCCGGCTACAACGAGGGCAACCTCAAGTGGTACGAGCTGATCCCCAACGAAGGGGCGCTGGGCGCCGTGCAGACGCGGGCGCCGCGCGAGCTGTTCAACCAGGGCTGCTCGTTGCTGTCGCTGTACGTCTACCTGGCCGACCACAAGGCGGCGACGCTGGCGCGGGTGGTGGCCGAGAGCGAGGCCTTCATCGCCCAGCAGTCGCTGCCGGAGGTGAAGCTCATGCTCGCCGCCGGCAGCGCCGGCATCGAGGCGGCCACCAATATCGTGGTCGAAAAGGCCATGCAGCAGATGCTCTACTGGGTCTACGGCGCGGTGATCCTGCTGTGCTGGATCACCTTCCGCAACTGGCGTGCGGTGCTCGCCGCGATTCTGCCGCTGATGCTCACCTCGGTGCTGGCCGAGGCGTTGATGGTGGCCCTGGGCATGGGGGTGAAGGTGGCCACCTTGCCGGTGATCGCCCTCGGTGTGGGCATCGGCATCGACTACGCGCTGTACGTGCTGAGCGCGCTGCTGGCGCGCATGAAAGCCGGCGACAGCCTGGTGGAGGCCTACTACAGCGCGCTGCTGGCCACCGGCAAGGTGGTGCTGCTCACCGGCCTGACCCTGGCCATCGCCGTGGCCACCTGGGTGTTCTCGCCGATCAAGTTCCAGGCCGATATGGGCATCCTGCTGGCCTTCATGTTCCTGGTGAACATGCTCGGTGCGCTGATCCTGCTGCCGGCCCTGGCCTGGCTGCTGCTGCCGCGCGGCCGCAGGCAGGCGGCGGGCTGATGCGGCGCCTGGCGCTGATCATGACGCTGCTGTGCCTGGCGCCGCTGAGCTGGGCCGAGCCGTCGTTGCGCACCCAGGCGGTACTGCTGACGGCCAACGCCCTGGTGTATTTCGACGCCGATCCGCGTGCCCGTCCCGACGAGCGCCACCTGACGCGCATGCAGCAGGCTCGCCAGGGGCTGCGCCGTCAGCTCGACGCGCGGCCCAGGCCCGAGCCTCTGCGTCGGGCCGTGGAGGCGCTGCTGGCACGTCAGGCGGAACTCGCTGCCGTGCCGCGTGAACAGGCGCCGCGTTACCCGCAACTGCTGGTGGCTTTGCTCGATGCGCGGCTGCAGCTGGAGGCGCAGCTCCAGCAGCATGAGCATGAGCCGAATGCGCCCGCTCAGGTGCTGCAGCGCCTCGATCAGAACATCGGCGAGCTGCTGCTACATGCCCTGGCGCGTAGCGCGCGGGTGCTGGGTGACCACTCGCTGAACCTCGAGCAGAGCGGCTTCCTCGCTCTGGATGAGCAGATCGAGGCGGATTTCGCCGAGGCCATCGCACTGCTGCCGGCGCAGACCGAAGTGCTGCACAAACAACGGCTGGCCTACCGCTTCGTGCGCAAACGCCTGCTCGATGCTGCCGTCACACAGGTCGATGGCAGCCTGGAGCGTTATGTCGCAGGCGTGCTGGTGAGCCTCGATATGCTGGCCGCTGATCGCACGCTCGACCCATTGCCATGAGAGGCTCGCGATGAAGTTATTGCAGCTCCTTGCTGCCAAACTGCTGCGCACCTTCGCCAGCAGAATGAAGGCCAGCTTCGTCTACGACACGGCGCAGTACCCGCTACGCGCCCGCGAAATCCGTCATGTCGACACACCACAGGGGCGCGCCCGAGCGCTGTTCTATTGGCCCCTGGTGCAAGGCGATGCTCCGCTGCCGGTCTACCTGAACCTGCATGGCGGCGGCTTCATTGCCGGTGTGCCGGAGCACGACGACAGCTACTGCCAGCGCCTGGCACACAACCTCGGCTGCCTGGTGGTCAACCTCGATTATGCATTGGCGCCCGAGCATCCTTTTCCGGCAGGCCTGAACCAGTGTTTCGCCATGCTGGAATGGCTGGCCGACAACGCCGTCGAGCTGGGCATCGACCCCTGGCGCATGGCAGTGGGTGGCCACAGCGCCGGCGGCAACCTGGCCAGCGGGGTTGCCTTGCTGGCGCGTGGTCATCGACGGCTGCGGGTGGTGCATCAGGTGATCGACTACGCCGTGCTGGATCTGGCCGCACCGGCCGAGGACAAGCCCTCGGCGCTCCCCAAGCCGCTGTTGCGGCCCGGTCTGATGAACTTCTTCATGAGCTGTTATCTGGTCGACCGGGCACAGGCGCGAGATCCGCTGGCCTCGCCATTGCTGGCCAGTATCGAGCAGTTGCGCGGCCTGCCGCCCACGACCCTGATCATCGCCGAGTACGACGTGCTGCGCGCCGAAGGGCAGGCCTATGCCGCCAGGTTGCGCCAGGCCGGCGTTGCGGTGCAGGAGCGAATGTTCGCCGGCTGCGACCATATGTTCACTCACCTCGGCCCCGATGAGTCGGCTGAACAGGCCTGGCAACTGATCGAGGACAGTTTGCGCAACGCCTTCGCCGAGTCAGCCTGAGAGCAGGGGGCATATCGCCCGTAGCCCGGATGCAATCCGGGAATGGCTGAAATGCGACTCCCCGGATTGCATCCGGGCTACCCGACGTCATCAACAGGCGCCGTCTTTTCTACAGATCCACCACCAGACAAGCACTGCGCGAGCGTGAACAGCAGGGCGTGAACTGATCGTTGCGGGCCTTTTCCTCATCGCTGAGAAACAGGTCGCGGTGCTCCGGCTGGCCATCCACTACGCGGGTCAGGCAGGTGCCGCAGATGCCCTGGCCGCAGGACACCGGGATGTCGAAGCCGGCATCCTCCAGCACCTCCAGCGCCGTGCGTTCCTCCGGCACCTGCAACTCCAGGCCTGAGCTTGCAATGCGCAGGGTAAAGGCGCCACCGCCGCTTTCAGCCTCCGGCGCGGCGAAGTATTCGCGGTGCAGGCGTTCTTCCGCCCAGCCCTGGGCGCGGGCTGTATCCAGCACATATTCCATGAAGCCATTGGGGCCGCACACATAGAGCTGGCCGCCGGCCGGCTCGGCGGCGAGCAGGGCCGGCAGGTCGAGCTTCTGCGTAACATCGCCGTCGTCGCGATGCAGATGCGTGCGGGCGGCGAAGGGCGCCGCGGCCAGGCGTTCGACGAAGGCGGCGAGCTTGGCTGAGCGCACGCATTGGTGCAGCTCGAAGTCGGCACCGAGGGCGTGCAGGCGCCAGGCCATGGACAGCAGCGGGGTGATGCCGATGCCGCCGGCCAGCAGCAGGCTGCGTGGCGCCTGCTCGTCCAGGGCGAACAGGTTGCGCGGCGCGCTGATGCTCAGGCGCTGGCCGATGCGCAGCAGCTCATGTACTGCCTGCGAGCCGCCGCGCGAGGCCGCATCACGCAATACGGCGATGCGGTAGCGATGGCGTTCGCGCGGGTCGTTGCACAGCGAATACTGTCGGATCAGCCCGTTCGGCAGGTGCAGGTCGATATGCGCGCCGGCCTCGAAGGGCGGAAGCGACGCGCCATCGGCCGCTACCAGTTCCAGGCCGAGAATGCCCTCGGCCTCCAGGCGCATGGCGCGGATGATGACCTCGATCATGATGCGCTCCTGGCCAGCAATTGTTCGTCGCCCAGGGCCTGTTCGGCCTTGACCAGGCGCTCGATGATGCGCCGCGCCTGCACGCCACCGGCATCGATATTGAGCTTGAGCAGGTTGCGCTCCGGGTAACGCAGCAGGTTGCGCTGCTGGCGTTCGAGCATCTCCAGGTCTTCGCTGAAGATCTGGCCCTGGCCTTCGCGGATGCGATTGGTGAGTTCGGCGTCATCCACCTTGAAGCGCCGCGCCATACCCCAGAAATACCAGATCGAGGTGTCGTTCTCCGGGGTGATGAAGTCGACCACGATGCTGCTGGCCTTGTACTGGTCAGGGGCGTCATAGCCGCCGTGCCCGGCAATGGCCACACCGACTTCGATCATGACGTGGCTGGGCGGGGTGAAGCGGCAGATCTGCCAGCGATCCACCAGCGCGTCTTCGTCCAAACCGTTGGCACGCAGTGCGGCGCGCCAGAAGGGCGGGGCGGAAATGTTCTCCATGAAGCGGCTGGTGATCACTTCGCTGCCCTCGACACGGGTATTGACCGGAGCCTCGTCGATCTCCTTCTGACCGATGCTGCTGGCGTGCACGTAGGTCTCGTGGGTCAGATCCATCAGATTGTCGACCATCAGCCGGTAGTCGCAGGCGATGTGATACAGGCCGCCACCGTAGGCCCACTCTGGGCTCTCCGCCCATTCCAGATGCGGCAGTTGCGCCGGGTCGGCCAGCGCCTCGTCACCGGGCCAGACCCAGATGAAGCCGTAGCGCTCGATCACCGCGAAGCGTTTGATGCAGGGGAAATGCTGCACGCGCTGATTGGGCATGGCGGCGGTCTTGCCATCGCAGCCCATGGCCAGGCCATGGTAACCGCAGACCAGCAGGCCATCCTCGACGTAACCCAGTGACAGCGGCGCGCCACGGTGCGGGCAGAAGTCCTCCAGGGCTGCGGCGCGGTTTTCCGGGCCACGGTAGAACACCATCGATTCGCCGCAGATGGTGCGGCCCAATGGCTTGCTGTCGATCTCGTCCGGCGTGCAGGCAACGTACCAGGCATTCTTCGGGAACATGACAACCTCCTCGAGGCTATTGTTGTTATTGGATCCAATGGTCCGCCTGCGAGGGTTAAATGACCAGCTAAAATCAGGTTTATGGATCCATTTATGGGCGTTAATCGCACGAAAAGCCGAATTGACCTGGCCATTGGCTGCCGTAGACTGGCGCCATTGGATCCAGTTTAAGGAAAAAGCATGAGTGGGCCGGGACAACGGGTGCTGGCGCTGCTGCGGCAGATGATCGCCGAAGGCAGCCTGGCGGCGGGCGAGCGCATCGCCGAGATACCCACGGCCGAGCGCCTGGGGGTATCGCGCATGCCGGTGCGCATGGCGTTTCGCGTGCTGGAACAGGAAGGCCTGCTGATCCGCCATGGCGCGCGCGGCTATGCGGTGCGGCAACTGGGCGAAGAGGAGCTGGCCGGCGCCGTGGAAGTGCGCGGCGTGCTCGAGGGCCTGGCCGCGCGTCAGGCCGCCGAACGTGGTGTATCCGAGGCCGTGCGTGCGGTGCTGCTGGAATGCCTGGCGCAGGGTGACCAACTATTCGACAAGGGCTACCTGAGCGAAGAAGACCTGACCCGCTATCACGACATCAACCTGCGCTTTCACCAGACGCTGGTGGAAGCCAGCGGCAACCCGGCCATCGCCACCGCCCTGGCGCGCAACGACCACCTGCCGTTCGCCTCGGTCAGTGCCCTGGCGGTGGACCGCGCCCACCTGGATCGTGAATACCGCCGCTTCAACTTCGCGCACCTGCAACACCACGCCGCCGTTGACGCCGTACTCGCCGGCCAGGGCGCCCGCGCCGAAGGCATCATGCGCGAACACGCCAATGCCACGCTGCGTTATGCCCGTCTGTTCGGCACGGAAGAGGGCACCAGTGGGCGGACGGTGATACAGCGGGGCGGTAGGAGCCTGGGCGAATAGATGCTCCTCTGCGGAGGGTGGGCTTTAGCCAAGCCTATCCCAGCGGGCTGACGACGCCGGCAAAGCCCTGGCCAAGCACATGCGTGTAGATCTGCGTGGTACGTATATCGGCATGCCCCAGCAGCGTCTGCACGGTGCGGATATCACTGCCCCGGCGCAGCAGTTCGGTAGCAAAGCTGTGGCGAAAGGTATGGCAACTGGCAGGCTTATGCAGGCCAGACTGCCTGACCGCGTACCTGACCGCCTTCTGAATGGCACTGACATGCAGGTGATGACGAACGATCTGCCCGTCTTCATCGGTACAAAGCCCTGTCGACGGGAACAGCCACTGCCACTCGAAGGAGCGTCCAGCCTTGGGATATTTGCGGCGTAACGCAAAGGGGAGGGTGACCGGAGCCTGATAAAAGCTGTCCTGTTGCTTCCAGGCGCGAAACATTCGCTCTCTGCGCTCAAGCAACGGTGTGATCAAGGGGGCTGGCAAGAGTGTCGTTCGATCCTTGGCGCCTTTGCCGTCATGGATGGTGATGACCTGCTTATCGAAATCGATATCCTTGACGCGCAGGCGCGCCGCCTCTACTACGCGCAAACCGGCGCCGTACATCAGCGAAGCCAGTAACTGATGAGGTTGACCCAACCTGGCAATCAGCGCTGTCGCTTCCTCGTGCGTCAGCACGCATGGAATACGCGCCGAGCGTTTGGCACGCACCACCTCGCCAACTTGCCCAAGGGGCTGCTGCAGAACCTTGTCGTATAGGAAAACCAGTGCATTGAGCGCCAGATTCTGTGTGGCTGCGGCCACCTTGCGCTCAACGGCCAGCCAGGAGAGAAAAGCGTTGACCTCGGTAGCGCCGAGCTCCAGCGGATGACGCAACTGATGGAAGCGGATGAAATAGCGAATCCAGTACCAGTAGGATTTTTCCGTGCGGATGCTGTAATGGTGAACGCGCATCACCGTCCTGAACTGCTCTTGCAAACGAGGTTTGCTGGAGGTCTCCATGGCCGACTCCCTGGCTGTGTTTTTGTACAGTAGTAATGGTAGAGCAAAAAGAGGAAGTCAAGCGAATACGTTGGCAGGTTAGCGATGGGGCAGTAAGATTTTGATCTTATTAGATTTATTTTGTGGCGGGCATGCCGATGGTGCGGAGTTAGATGGAAGGCTCTACTATCGTGTTAGTACCGCCTTCCATCTAATCACTGTTATGCGTAATCGAGCATGAAGAATAAATTGAGCTCAAAGGAAAAAGAACTCTGGAATAGGATATCCAAAATTCTCTGGAAGAATTGGGATCCTATCGGTGCCTACGAAGAAGACAGTGAGTGGGATGATGAATACGATAGCTATGTACCTCACATATTCCAACTTGCAGTAGAGGGTTGCGATCACATTAGAATCGCCGCTTCACTCACATCAACAATTCGTCAAAATATCGGATTGAACGCCACAGAAAACAACGAACATGACATTAGTGTTGCAAAGTTAATCGTCAGTGCCAGACAGGGAATATTAGGCTAGTGAGCAAACCGCATAACAAGTGGTTCAAGTCGCTCGCTTCGCTCACTGGGACGGGCTAAAGCCCGCCTCTTAACCAAACGTTAAATTGCACTGGAAATATCGAGGATAAATGGACGTTCTTACTTTTATATCGGAACTAATCAAAGCTGTGGCGTGGCCAGCCACGGCTGTTGTCCTCGTATTTTTGCTCAGAAAACCAATCGTTGAGCTCATACCTTTACTACGCAAGTTGAAATACAAGGAGCTTGAGCTTGAGTTTGCTCAAGAGGTGTCTGAACTAAAAGCTGAAGCTGAGGCTATAGCAAAGGAGAAGGGAGAAGAGCCCCCATCTATCGCGTCTACTTCCTCTAACCTTTTAAATCTGGTTGCCTTTTCAACTCGTGCAGCAATCATGGAGGCTTGGCTAGAAGTTGAGTCCGCAAGTATATCTGTAGCAAGTTCATTTTGGGAGCAATCACCAAATGAAACCTTCAGAAATATGCCAAGACTTGGTGAATACCTGCTCCAGTGTAAGGTAATTGATGAAAAGCAGCTCTCCATTTTCAACAAGTTGAGGCAGCTAAGAAATAAAGCTGCCCATGCACAGGAATTGGATCTTAGCGAAAACGACGCGAGGTCTTATGTCCAGCTTGCTTCTGATCTTGCAAAACACATTAGAGAGGCATAGCGCAGGTGCAATTTAACAAGCCGCTCAAATTCGTTCCGGCCACAAAAAGCGTGGCCTCCACCGGACTCGCTAACGCTCGCCGTTTAGCGGAGCGTTAAATGACAATGGCTTGCTCCGTGCCAAAACGCATAGAAGAACTAACAGTTACTGATCTAGAGAGTAATCGTTGGTGTGTATACCATAACGACGAAGAGGGCTATGACAGCTTTGAATTCGTCATTCCTGATACTCACCCCGGCTTTTCTGATCATGTTATTGAAATTGAATTAGCGAATTTTATTTTTTCTGATGGCACCGTTCTAAAAGGTCTTTTTAACGGGTTAGAATTTGCGGTCTTTCACAATGGAAATTGGTATGATTTCTGGTTCGGCGTTTCGAAACCAAGCGAGAGCATCATGGCCGAATTCAAAGACCTCTTAATAGAAAATCGCTTAGCCTTGCCCGTTACGGCAATCGCTGTACATAGCGGCACATCAAGAACATACAATGGCTTGAAGTACATTGATGACACCGGAGCTATCTGTGAACTTGTCATTTAACAACTGGTATATGGACTCTCCCCACAAGTAGTGAGTAAAGCTTTGCTTTTGCACCTGTCGTCAGCGCGGTTGCATTCGTATATCCGGCCTGTTTTGGGCTCTTGCGCCCTGGCCATTCTGTAGTTCGCGCAGCGGGGGCCAAGCGTTCAATCG
>NZ_ATKM01000027.1 GCF_000418555.1 Pseudomonas sp. P818 | reverse complement strand
GAGCAGGCCGCCCACCAGCGCATCTGCCCCGCCGCTGATGGGTGTGGCGTCCAGCAGCAGGGCCTGGCCCTGGAAGCTCACCTCGCACATGGGTAGGCGGAAGCCCTTGTCGATCAGATTCTGCGCCAAGTCCGGCTCGGCGAACAGACTGGACAACGGCTCACCTGCCGGTTCGCGACCGTACAGACTGACCAGGGTGGGGTTGGCCAGCAGCACATGGCCGTCGGGGTCCACTGCCAGCACCGGATCGCTCATCGCAGCGAGCAAGGCCTCCAGTTGCAGGTGTCGGCGCTGGCCTGGGAGTATGTCTACCAGTTCCACGGCCTGCACGCCGTCCATCCGCAATAGGGCGTGATGGAGTTCGTCCAGCACCGCCTGGGACAGGGTCGGCGCGTCGATGTAGACATTGGGCGGGATCATTTCCACCGCGTCTAGATTGAGGTTACGCGCGCCCAGCAGTGCCAGGACTTCCTGGGTAATGCCGACGCGGTCGATAAAGGTGACGTGAATTCGCATGGCGGGTCCTGCGTATCGTTATACCGTGGGCGCGGCGGTTCGGGCGCCTTGCATCAATATCATTCTTCGCCTCTTGTTCCGCGACAAGCGTACTCGGGACGAATAGAGAAAACGGAAATTTTCGTACGCTAAGCGCTCTGTCTGTCAGGTTGAGGTCATAGAGGTGGACGCCGTAGCGTCAGAAAATGCAGAAATAGACCCTACTCTGACGTGGGGCGAGTAATCGTCCTGACGCCTGATTGAGGTGTACTTCAATCGGACACAACCCAAACGACGTTAGGGTTTGCCTCCTGTCGGCGGTGCTTACCGTACTGATTTTTTCCATATTCTGCGGGCTCCCCTTCAGCCCCCATTGACGTGGTGCTGTATTTCTCCGAATGCAAGCTGTGTGAGGTTTTCTATGATCCTGTCTTTGCCAAACAGCAAATGCGCTAATAGGGTGGTAGTCGGCCTCCCCTGCCGGCTACCTGGTTAACGCACTGCGCATAACGGAAAGAAAGCGGGTTTATGGCACTGCTTTTCGGATGTTTATGAGGTTTCCTGGTGATCGCGGAAACGGTTTCATAAAACGGTAGTTATCCCGAACTATTCAGACCCCGCAGGGTTTGCGGGGCAGGCGCTGGGCTTAAGTGCACTTTCAGTTCCATTGCTCCCCAAACCCCAACCACGACCAGGAGGGCGCGGAGCATGGGCAGCGTTGAATCCTGGCG
>NZ_ATKM01000026.1 GCF_000418555.1 Pseudomonas sp. P818 | reverse complement strand
CCAGCCTGTAGGAGACCCCCCATGGGTGCCAGCATTACCCTTGCCGGTGAAAGCCTGATCGCGCAGAAACAGGGCGCGCAGCAGATCCTCACCGTGTCCCGCTTCATCCTGGCCAACGTGCCAGGCCTCGACCCGAACGGGCCGGTGGATCGCGCCGCCGGCAAGCCTGCCGCCGGGCAGATCGTCGGCACCTACGACGTTACCCAGGCCGGCTACGTGAACCCCAACCAGGTGGTGTACAGCCTGATGCTGGGCAGCGACATCGGCGACTTCGATTGGAACTGGATCGGCCTGGAAACCGCCGAGGACGTGCTGCTGATGGTGGCCTACGTGCCCACCCAGCAGAAGCGCCGCAACATCCCGCCGCTGCAGCTGGGGAACAACGTCACCCGCAACTTCCTGATGGTGTTCGACGGCGCCCAGGCGCTGACCGGCCTGACCATCGACGCCAGCACCTGGCAGCACGACTTCACCGTGCGCCTGGCCGGCATCGACGAGCGCGAGCGGCAGAGCAACCGCGACATCTACGGGCGGGCGTGCTTCTTCGGCAGCGCGCTGCAACTGGAAAAGGTGGGGTCGGTGTACCAGCTCAAGCCGGGCACAGCCTACGTGGAAGGCGTTCGCCTGCAGCGTTCTGCGGCGCTGCCTGTGGTGCCGCCGGCATTCCCCACCACCGCCTGGCTGGACGTGGCCCTACAGCGCGAACTGAACGACGTGGTGGCGTCCTGGAGCGTGGTCTGGGGCGCTGGAAAGGTGGATTACGTGGACAGTGCCGGCGTACAGCACTACTGCGTGGCCATCGCAGATCTGCCAGACAGCAACACCATCACCGACAGCCGCCCGGTGGAGAATATCGCCGGGCCGCTGGTGGCGCACTTCGCCGCCCGCGTGGGCGACTACGCCGGCCTGCGCGCCCGTTCGACCACCAAGGACGACGTGGGCCTGGGCAACCTGCCCAACGCCAAGAGCGACGACGAGAACACCGACAGCAGCCTGATCCTGGCCACCACCAAGGCGGTGAAGGCCGCCAGCTCGCTGCTGTGGACGGCGATCGCCAACATCGTGTCGGGTGCCACCACCGTGGGTAAGGCCGCGAAGCTAGCCACAGCCAGGACGATTGGCCTGTCCGGGGCTGTCACTGGATCGGGCAGCTTCGACGGATCCGGCAACCTGACTATCAACACAGCGGCGACTCAAGCCACCGAGGCGGTGGCGGGCGGCGCCAAGGTAGCTACCCAGGTGCAGACCGACGCCGGCGCGGATGACACGGTATACATCACGCCGAAAAAGCTGCGCTGGGGCTTCCTTATCAGCCTGACAACCAACGGCTACATAGTTTTCCCCAGTTGGTTGGGCGGGCTGATCATCCAGTGGGGAGAAGGCAGCGTAAACACAGTGACTGACTCGACGCAGACAGTGACGTTTCCGCTCACCTTTCCCTCGGCATGCTTTCAAGTGATCACGGGTACGACGTCGACAGGAGCCACAGATGATGCCCACTACATCTGTACAGGGAAGACCGTAAACAGCGCGACCTTCAAACAAGAATCCTCCAACGTGTCCGCCCACTACGTTAAGCCCACTTACCTGGCTTTTGGCCGCTAGAGCGAGGATCCCCATGGACTTCTACTTTGCACCAACGACCGGTGGTTTCTACCTCTCCAGTCTGAATACCGACATCCCCGACGACGCCATAGCAATCTCACAGGATACCTACACGCAGCTTGCCCTAACCCCTATGCCACAAGGGAAACGGATTGGCATAAACCAGGCTGGACAACCTGCGCTAATCGACATCGCCCTGCCGACCATTGAGAAACAGCATTCTTCTGCAACAACTGCAATTAACAACGCTTGTGATGCTGCCATCACCGCCGGCTTCCAGTCTGCAGCCCTGGGCGCACCCCACCAGTACAGCAGCCAGCTGGACGACCAGCTGAACCTGACCGGTGCCATCCTGCGCGGACTGGACATGCCCTATGCCTGCCGCGACGAGCAGGGCGTGAAAGCCTTCCGCCTGCACACCGCCGAGCAGCTGCGCCAAGTGGGCGACGACTTCACCCTGTACAAGCTGCAGCTGCTGCAGCGCGCCAACGAGCTGAAACAGCAGCTGGATCTGGCACTGGCCGCCGGTGACGCCGAGGCCATGCAGGCCATCACCTGGGAGGGTGCCGAATCGTGACCTGGGCGCCCGTGACCATGCGCTGGCCCGAGCAGGCCACCCAATGGATGGGCGAGCTGGCTGCGGCCAAGGATCTGGCCGGCGGCGAGCTGGCCAGCACCGCCACCCGCCTGGCGGGCCTGGACGGCCTGGCCACGACCAACCCAGGCCCGGTCGGCAGTGCCGCCCAGGGCGCCATCGCAGCCGGGCGCGCAGCGCTGGCCGCGCAGCTCGGCGAGGCGCCGGCTTGTCTGGCTGTGACCCCATTCCAGAGCGGCATCGGCCAAGGACGTGGCCACCAGCGCTTTCTGTCCGCCCCCAACCTGCTGCAACACCTGGCCGACAAGTTGGTGGACAACGCCGACGGCGGGCGACCTGCTGGCCCCCAGTACGCGCTGTCGATCCTGTTCCTAGCCACCCGCTACGACCAGTTGGCGGACACCCTGGCGCGCTTCAATGCGCTGCTGCCCGTGCCCGACCTGGTGCGCACCGAACGGCGCGCCCGGCACCTGTCCAAGCTGGAGGCGGAAAAGTGGGAGAAACCGAGCGCCGGCCCGCTGCCACGCTGGGGCGCGCTGCCCCTGGAGCGCTGCACCATCACCAAGGCCGCGAAGCAATCCATGGCGGGCCAGTTGGCCGTCCTGGAGGGCTACGCCGCCGACAGCTCGCCGATGGCGGATCTGGCCGCCCTGGCAGGGCGCAAGGCAGGCCTGCAGCAGGCACGCGACCAGAAGCTGGCCGACCTGCAGGCCTTGCTCGCCGGCGGCGCAGCTGAAGACACCATGCGCGCCCGCCTGATCGGGCCCGGCACCCCGGCCCAGTTGCGCGCCGGCATGCTGGAAGGCGAAGCGCCCGGCCATGAGTGGGTACTGAGCGCCGGCATGATGCTGGTGGGCTCGCTGGACGGGCTGAGCTTTGTTCGGGAACTGGTGGGCCTATGACGCTGCTACTCGACGGCCAGAAGGTGCGCGGCAAGGGCCTGAAGGTGACGGCCAACCTGCGCATCGAAACCGAGGATCTATCCGGGCAGACCAGCAACACGGCGGCAGCGCACAAGGGCTTCAAGCCCAAGACGCTGACGGTATCGCTGCTGATCCCCTACAAGGACAGCGCCAACCTCACCCAGCTGATGGCCTGGGCCCAGGCCACCCAGAGCGGTGGCCAGCGCCATGTGTACCGCATCGTCAACGACACGGCCGAGGCCTTCGGCGTTCGCCAGGTGGAGTTCAGCGACAACCTGAGCGCCCGCGAGGACGACACCCTGGCCGCCTGGCGTGTGCAGTTCAGCCTCACCGAAAAGCTGTCCACCGCCGAGCGCGTGGAGACACGCCGCCCCGGCAACCCGGTGAAGCAACAGAGCGCACCAGGACAAGCGGTGGCCGCCGCGGCTGATGGATCTGGCAGCGAAACAGCGAGCCAGCCGGCCGAGCTGAGCGGCTTCGAGAAGGTGCTGCAGCGATTGGACGACGCACTGGCATGAGGCTGAACAAGGTACTGACGGTCGCCGGCAAGGTTTACCCGCTGGTTAAAGAGGAAGTGCGGCTGGATCTGCGCAGCCCCGGCCGGGCCAGCTTCACCATCAACGCCGAGGCGCCCGTGAGCGGCTTGGTGATCCTGGACGTGGGCTACAACGAGCGCGCCCTGCAACGCCATTTCATCGGGCACGTGGAGCGCTGCACGCCCGCCAACAGCCAGCAGCAGGTGCTGTTCTGCCGCGAGCTGACCAGCGTGCTGGCGCTACCGCTGCCGATGAATCTGCGGCATGTGGATCTGCACCAGGTACTGGCCGAAGTCAGCGCCCGCACCGGGCTGCGCTTCCGCGTGCCCGACAAGGCCTACGCCCGCACGAAAACCGCCTACTTCTACAACCTCGGCGCCGGCTTCCAGGCCCTGGACAGCCTCGCCCAGGTGTTCAGCATCCCCGACTTCATCTGGCAACAGCAGGGCGATGGCGAGGTGTTCGTGGGCAGCTGGGCCGACAGCTTCTGGGGCACCCGTGCCCCGCTGCCCCTGCCGGTGGAGCTGTTCGACAGCTACCAGGGCAACCAGAGCGCCATGGTGGCGGCCCTTCCAGGCCTTCGCCCCGGCGCAGCAATCAACCAGGGCGAGCGCGTCACCGCCGTGACCCTCGCCGGCACGCAGATGGCCATCCGATGGAAGACGCAATCCGCCGCGCTGTAGAGCGCCAATTCCCCGAGCTGACCGGCCGCTACCACCTGCCCCGCTTCGGGCGGGTGGTGGCGGTGCCTGACGCCCCAGAGGCGCAGGGTCTGTGCGACGACTTCCGCCCGCGCTTCGGCGTGGATGTCGAAGTGCTGCTGCCCGATGGCGAGCCTGATCCGGATCTGCCCATTCTCGAGAGTCTGCCGCTACCAGCGCCAATGGGCGGCCAGGAAGCCGGCATGTTCGGCTTCCCCGAGGAAGGCACCACGGTGGTGGTGTGCTTCGCCTACGGCCTGCCCCACAAGCCTTACATTGCGCAGATCCTGCCGCACGGCCTGAGCCTGCCGAAGGTGCCGAAGGGCGACCAGCTATGGCAGCACAGCGAGGCCTGCCAGCAGCGCGTGGACGCCGACGGCAACTGGCTACGCCAGACCGATGGGCGGATCCGCGACGAGGCGGTGGAGCGCCAGGTGGAGGCCCTGGACAACGCCGAGCACTACCAGAGCACCACCGTGGAGGTGGACGACCACAGCACCGAAACGGTGGGCGGGGTCAAGAAAGTTGAGGCGCTGGGCGCGCTCAAGCTGCTGTCCGGTGGATCCGCCAGCCTGGCCGCCGTGGACGATCTGCACCAGGCCACCGGCCGCGACTTGAACCTGGTGGTGGGGCAGAAGCTGAACACCACCGTGGGCGGCGATATGGCCGAGAGGATCCAGGGAATCCGCAGCAGCATCGCGCCGCAGACCTGGCTCGGCTCCCAAGGGGTGAACGTCCTGCAGGTGCTGTGCGACCTGATCGACCTGGTGGAGGCCATGAACACCCAGCTGGCCGCCCACACCCATGTTCCAGGGCCAGCGCCGAGCCTGGGCGACGTGGCGCAGTTCAACGCCAAAGCGGCCCAAGCCCTGCAGCTGGCCGGCAAGCTGAAACCCATCACGGCCTAAGCGTCAGCCACCCCACAGCCCGCCACTCGGCGGGCTTTTTCATGCCCTCTGAGCGCCTACCTACCTCGAAAAAGCGATGCAGCGCGGGGCGCCGGCGCGCGCCCGCAGAAAATTCAGGCCGCCGGAAAACCGAGGGGACAAAACGGACTTTTCCCCCTCCCGCCGACGCGGCTTGTGCAGAAAAATCGTGCAAACCGTGGGGATAGTGAAACAGGGGCGCCAGGCCAGCAGTGGCGCGGGGCTTGCCGGTCAGGTGAGGTTTTCACGCTGTGAAAGGATTTGCAGGGGTGTGCAAGGCGGTGCAGTTCTGAGTGTCCACATTGCGTCCACACCGTGGCGAGACATTGGCAAACCGTGCCCGGCAATATGCCTGAAAATCTGGTTTACAGGCGGTTTTCCCAGAGGGGAAGGTGTCCTTATGCGGGCTCATAATCCTTTGGTCCACGGTTCGAGTCCGTGTGGGCCCACCA
>NZ_ATKM01000025.1 GCF_000418555.1 Pseudomonas sp. P818 | reverse complement strand
ATGCTTATGGCAGCCGGGTACGCCCGCCGGTTTCAGCCGCAGCCTCAGCGCCAGCGCGCCGCTGCTGGTGATAGTCGCCGCCCCCGGTGGACAGACAGCGGTAGACAGCCAGCAGCGCGCCAGCGAGCTGCGCCTGATCATCCAGCGCGCCAACCCGTCGAGCCTGCTGGTTCCGGCGCTGCCGACGCCGCTCGGCGAGCTGGTCGACGAGTTCACCATCGCGCCCGGCACGGCGCGCGACTATGTCGTCGCGGCCGGTCAGTACATCCAGGTGATCGACGTCGCTGGCCGGCAGTGCTCGGACTTCGTCGCCTTCGACCGCCGTGGTCTCGACGCCGGTCGCGAGATCGACCTCGATCCCACCGTCACCCGGACCCTGAACGGCAACGCCTACCCCGGCCCCGGCCTGTTCAGCCGCTTCTTCGACCGCGACCTGCAGCCGATGCTGGAGGTGGTGCGCGACACCGTGGGCCGCCACGATACCTTCGCCCTGGCCTGCACCGCCCGCTACTACGAGGCGCAGGGCTATTTCGGCCACGCCAACTGCAGCGACAACCTCAGCCGCGCCCTCGCCGCCCATGGCGTGCAGGGCCGTCGCGGCTGGCCGGCGATCAACTTCTTCTTCAATACCGGGGTCGATGCGCACCAGCAACTGACGCTGGACGAGCCCTGGTCGCGCCCCGGCGACTATGTGCTGCTGCGCGCCCAGCGCGAGCTGGTGTGCGCCAGCAGTTCCTGCCCGGACGACATCGACCCGGCCAACGGCTGGCAGCCGACCGACATCCATATCCGCGTGTATGCCGACAAGGAGCGCTTCAGTATCGCCATGGCCAATCGCAAGACGCCCGACGCCGACCCGGTGCTGACCCGCGAAAGCGGCTTTCATCCGGGCACCTCCACCCTC
>NZ_ATKM01000024.1 GCF_000418555.1 Pseudomonas sp. P818 | reverse complement strand
CCATCGACTACTTGTTCGCCTTCGACGCCACCAGCGAGCTGGTCGACGACCACCAGTACGCGCTGCTCACCGATGCCTACCTGCTCGACAAGGACACCCGCGACTTTATCCAGCAGCACAACCCCGGCGCCCTCAACGATATCCTCGAACGCCTGCTGGAAGCCCAACAGCGCGGCCTGTGGGAGAATCCCGGCGAGTACCGCGAGGCGTTGGAAAACCTGCTGCTCGATAGCGAGGAAAGCTGATGCGAGCGCTTTTTCTCCCCTCTCCCATTTATGGGAGAGGGGCCGGGGGGAGGGTTCAACCGGCACCGCCGAGCCCCTAGGGTGGGTTAGCCGCCTGGCGTGGTTACCAGCCAACTCGCTGAAGCGGGTGCGGCGTAACCCACCATTGGCGTCACACGGAGCATCGCTTGGTGGGTTACGCGGCGCGCCACGTTTTTCTGCAGATACGAGGCCGGCGTTCTGCGCCGCTAACCCACCCTACGGATTGTGAGGCACCCATGACTCTCGGCGTACTTAACCGTTTACAGCTTTGGTGGCGAAGCCCGATCACCCGGAGCGAGCGTATTCGTTCGGCCTGCATTGGCGCTGTGGCTGGAATATGGGTCGGTTTGCTGGTGTGCATGCTGCTGACCAGTGAGCCGGTTGGCCTGGGAGAACTGGGCATTTGGGCTTTGCTGGGAGCATTGGTCTGTGCCGGATTGGGAGCCCTTTTCCCCCGTGTCGTCGGGATCATCCTGTTTCCACTGAGCATCTGCGGTATTGGGAATTGAACACGGGCCATAAGCAATATGGTGCGCGCCACACATCGTCATTGATCTCGAGATAAGCCATGACCGAACATCATTTCCCCCTTGCCGCCGTGGTCGGCGCCGATTCGCTGAAGCTGGCGCTGTGCCTGGCGGCCATCGATCCGGCCATCGGCGGCGTGCTGATCGAAGGCCCACGCGGCATGGCCAAGTCCACCCTGGCCCGTGGCCTGGCCGACCTGCTCGATGGCGGGCGCTTCGTCACCCTGCCGCTGGGGGCGAGCGAGGAGCGCATCGTCGGCACCCTGGATCTGGACGCGGCGCTGGGCGAAGGTCGGGCGCAGTTCTCTCCCGGGCTGCTGGCGCGCGCCAACGGCGGCGTGCTCTATGTCGATGAGGTCAACCTGCTGCCGGATCATCTGGTCGACCTGCTGCTCGATGCCGCCGCCAGCGGGGTCAACCATGTCGAGCGTGACGGCATCTCCCATCGGCATGCCGCGCGCTTCGTGCTGATCGGCACCATGAACGCCGAGGAGGGTGAGCTGCGTCCGCAACTGCTCGATCGCTTCGGCCTCAACCTGGCCCTCGATGGCCAGCCGCAACCGGCCGAACGCGCCGAGATCGTCCGTCGCCGGCTGGCCTTCGATGCCGATCCTGCTGCTTTCCTGCAACGCTGGCAGGGCGAGCAGGATGCCCTCGCTGCCCGTTGCCAGAACGCCCGCCAGCGCCTGGTCGATATCCCGCTGGATGATGCGGCGCTGGGCGAGATCAGCCAGCGCTGCTTCGCTGCCGGCGTCGATGGTCTGCGCGCCGACCTGGTCTGGCTGCGTGCCGCCCGTGCTCATGCGGCCTGGCGTGGCGCGGCGGCTATCGAGCCTGTGGATATCGATGTGGTGGAGGACTTCGTTCTGCGCCACCGTCGTCGTCAGTCACAACCGCCGGCTGCCATGCCGCCCGAGCAGAGCCAGGCGCCGCAACAGGCGCAGGAACAGAGCCAGGGCGAAGGTCAGTGGGGCGAGCTGCCGGCGCAGCCACAGGCCATGGGTGAGCGGCGGGGGCCGCCGCGCTGGCCAAAAAAGCCCTGAGCATCCGCCCGCGCACAGCCACTGGCGCGGATGCCCGCAACCGGCCCGGAAGACTCGGCGGCGGCCTGCATGGTGCCGCACGTAGCGGCGTGGCCGGTCGTATCGACTGGGCGGCGACTCTGCGCCAGGGCCGGCCGCAACGCCGCGAACAGCTGGTGCTGCGCCCGCGCAGCCAGCAGGCCGACGAGCTGTGGCTGGTGCTGGTGGATGCTTCCGCCTCGACCCGCCGACACGGCGCTCTGACTCGCGCCAAGGGCGTGCTCGCTGAAGTGTTCGACAGCGCCTACCGTCAGCGCGCGCGCCTGGCCGTGCTGCAGGCCGGCGGCCGCGAAGCGCAATGGCTGTGGCAGGGGCGCAAGGCCAGCGCCGAACTGCATCGCTGGCTGCAGGAGCTCGGAGCGGGGGGCGGCACGCCGCTATTCGATGCGCTGCAGCAGGCGGGCGACTGGCTGCTACGCCGTCAGCGCCTGAAACCGCACGAACGCCAGCGCCTACTGATTCTCACCGATGGCCGTTTGCGTGACCTGCCAGCGTTGGCGCCGCTGCCATGCCCGACCCTGCTGCTCGATACCGAGCGCGCGCCCATCCGCCTGGGCCGCGCCCGCCAGCTGGCGCAGGCGCTACAGGCCGACTACCACCATATCGACGACCTGGCGCCCGGCGTGCCAGGGCGCACCTGGAGAACCCCATGAAAACCCTGCTGCTGGTCGGCATCGGTGCCGGCGACCCGGACTACATCACCTACCAGGCGATCAAGGCGCTGCGTCGCAGCGACGTGATCTTCCTGATGGACAAGGGCGCGGCCAAGCACAAGCTCAACGCCCTGCGCCGCGAGATCTGCGCACGCTTTCTCGACGGCCACACGCCGCGCTTCGCCGAAGGCCTGCAACCGGAGCGCGAGCGCGACGCCGCGGACTACCGCGCCAGCGTCGACGAACTCAACCGCGACAAACAGGCGGTGTTCGAGCAACTGATCGACGAGCAGATGGCCGATGGCGAGACGGCGGCCTTCATGGTCTGGGGCGACCCGTCGCTGTACGACAGCAGCATCCGCATCATCGAAGCCATCGCCGCGCGCCGTAGCGACTTCGTCTATGACGTGATTCCCGGTATCACCAGCCTGCAGGCGCTGACCGCGCGCCACCGCATCCCGCTCAACAGCATCGGCCGCGCCGTGGAAATCACCACTGGCCGCCTGCTCGCCGAAGGTTGGCCGCAGGGCGTGGACAGCGTGGCGGTGATGCTCGACGCCAAGGACAGCTACCGCCGCTTCGTCGGCCAGGGGCTGCATATCTACTGGGGCGCCTACGTCGGCACCGCCGATGAAATCCTTATCGCCGGCCCTCTGGACGAGGTGGCCGAAAATATCGCCATCACCCGCGCTGAGGCGCGTGAGCGTAATGGCTGGATCATGGATAGCTATTTGTTGAGGAAGGAAGGAGCAGTGCAGGAGTGAGGTGAAGGGCGGCGGACAGGAAGAGCGCTGTCCACCCTACGTGCTGGGCGATCATACCCCCGATGATGCAGCAGTATTGGACGCTGGGTAAAAGTCTGCTTTAGCTGGATATATCGCAAACTTCTTCCTGATAAACCCGCATTCCACGCGCCTGGTAATTAGCCAGAGCAGCAGGATGATCGAAGGTGCAGGTATGCACCCAAACGCGCTCAGTCCCCGGCCACTGCCAGGCCGATTGAATGGCATGGCTGAGCAGTGGGCCACCGAAGCCGCGGTCGAGAAACTGCGGAGCCAGGCCGAAGTAGCGGATCTCCGTGCTACGACCGTCAGGACGGAACAGCTCGTAGTAACCAGCGATGGCGCCACGGTGATAGGCGACCCAGGTACGGTGTGCTTCGTTTTCCACCATGGCGCGCCACTGTTCGTCGCTCCAGTCGTCCAGATCACCCCATTCCCAGGTCGAGCCGACCAGTTGGTAGAGAAAGCGATTGAGCGCCGGTTGCGGTTCTTCGCACTCGACGATCTGCAGGTCGCTGCGCTGAGGCTTGGCCTTCAGCTGGTCCGGCGAGGTCATTTCCAAGTAGTACGTGGTGTACGTCTGCGCCATCAGAGCCAACTCCAGGACAGTCCGGTATACACCCCAAACCCTTCCCCAGGTGTGGAGCGCGCTGCGTCCGCGCCGTTGTCGTCATAGCCCGGCGTAACGGTGGCGGCATAGCGTTTGTCGGTCAGGTTGCGCAGGTCGAGCCAGGCTTGCCAGTCGTCTTTCGGCGAGGCGTAGCCGAGGGTGGCGCCGAAGGTGGCGTAGGCGTCGGCGTAATAGGAGTTGGCGTAGTCCACCGCCACCTTCGAGGCGTACTGGGTATTCACGCCGGCGTAGAAGCCGCTCGGGTGGTCGTAGCGTAGTTCGGCCTGGTAGTAGTGGCGCGGCAGGCCGGGCAGGCGGTTGTCGCCGAAGGCGTTGTCGTCGCGGTAATGGAAGTCGCTGAAGGTGTAGGCCTGGCGCAGGCTCAGGGCGCCGGCCGCGCCGCCTTGCCACAGCGGGCTGGTCAGGCCGGCTTCGATGCCCTGGTGCACGGTTGGGCTGGCGTTGGATTCGGCGAAGACGTTGGGCTCGATCTCGACGGTGAGCAGTTCATGGCGCACCTGTGAGTAGTAGTAGGTCAGCTCCCACTGGCCCAGTGCGTAATCACCTCGGCCGCCAATCTCGAAGGTGGTGGCGGTCTGGTTTTCCAGGCTGATGGCGGCGCGCTGGCGATTGCTCCAGGGCTGGTTACTGGTGGGAAAGCGCAGCGGCGAGCCCCAGAGCATCGACCAGGCGTGCGGCGGCTCCACCGAGCGGCTGAGATTGCCGAATAGCTGCACTTCGGGATTGAGCTGGTAGCGCAGGCCGATACGTGGCGCGTAGTCCCAGGTGCTTTCGTCGAGCTTGTCGTCGTTGGCCGGCCAGGTCACCTGCACTTCGCGGCGGGTATGGATCAGCGCCAGGCCGCTGGTCAGCCACAGGTCGGGCATCAGCTCAGTGTCGTTGCTGAAGTGCAGCACATTGTCCGAACCCAGATGTTCATAAGCACGCATCAGGGTGCCGGCCGGATAGGGCGTGCCGTTGACATCGATCGGCAACGCCGCGGTCTCTTTCGCTTTGCTGCTCGGCAGGTTGGTGGTGCTGCGCCAGCCGATGGTGGTGCTGCTATTGAGCCCGAACAGGGTATGCCGGCGCGTGTAGTTCAGAGTGCCGCTGATATCGCTGTAGTCCACGCGGATACGGTAGGCGCCGCCGCGATAGGCGGTCTCGGTGATATCCATGGGGTAGTGGTGGTAGGCCAGGCCGGCGACCAGGGTGGAGTCGTCGTCGATGCGCCAGGTGGTCTTGTTGGCCAGCCAGGTGCTGCCGGGTTGGTCGCGGTGGGCATTGATGCTGCGATTGGCCGCAGCGGCCTGGCGCGGGTCGTCCTTGAGTTGCGCCTTGGTCAGGCGGCCGGGCGTTTCATGCTCGGTTTCGCGGTAGCGCAGGTAGAAGCGCGTCTCCAGATTCTCATTGAGGCGATAGCCGAAGTTGGCGGCCACGCCCTTGCCTTTGCCCGACGCGTGATCCTGATAGCCGTCGGTCTCGCTGTCGGTCAGGGCGAGGTAGTAGTCGAAATCGCCCAGCACCTGCCCCGAGGCGATGTTGCGTTTCTGGTAGCCATGGCTGCCGGTTTCATAGCGCAGTTGCAGCTTGGGCGCGGTGTAGCCGGTGTGGCTGATGTAGTCGATGGCGCCGCCCAGAGCCAGGGAACCACGGTCGAAGCCATTGGCACCACGCAGCACTTCGGCGCGACTTATCCACAAGGGCTCCAGCAGTTCGTAGGGCGTACCGCCGGAGCCGGTCAGCGGCAGGCCGTCGAGCAGGATATGAGTGCCCGAGGCGTGCGAGCCGGGGCCACGGTTGATACCCGAGCCACGCACGCTGATCTTCACGCCCTCGTTGCCGGGCGACTGCGCGTAAACGCCGGGCTGGTAGGCCAATACGTCGGCGACGCCGGCCACGCGGCCCTGCTCGACCTTGCCCATGTCCACCAGATTGGTGGCGCCGGGCACCTGCTCGAGCGCCTCACGTGCAGCGTCCTCCTCGCTTATCTGTACGCCTCTGACTTGCAGCGGGTCGAGCTGCACGGGCTCATCGGCGATAGCACTGTGAGCGCTCAGGCAGGCGAGAGCGAGCAGGGTGAGGCGTGCGGGTTGGCAGTACAGCGGCAGGGGCAGCATGCAAGGGCTCCGTTGAGCGGGCGGCGAGTGTGTCTGATGGAGGTCGACGAGGATTCGTCACGCCAGCTCGGCGCTGGCGCGGGGGCACATCATGCCGGTTTTGCTGGTGCCGTGCAGCGGACCGCTCAGGGAGAAGCGGGGCGGCCGCGCGACTGGCGACCGCCGCTGTGGATAACTGTCAGGCCAGGCCGGCCTTGTCCAGGCCAAACTGCTTGTCGGCAGAGCCAGGCACGGTGCGAAACGCCACGTTGAGGCGGTTCCAGCCGTTGATGGCGACCACCAGGAAGGTCAATTCGGACAGTTCCTGCTCGGAGAACTGCTCGCGCACGCTGGTGTAGATGGCATCGGAGACACCGTGCGGCGCCAGCTGGGTCAGGGCTTCCGTCCATTCCAGCGCGGCGCGCTCCTGCTCCGAGAACAGGGGCGATTCGCGCCACACAGCGACATGGTGCAGGCGCAGCTCCCGATCACCGTGGATCTTGGCTTCCTTCACATGCATGTCGACGCAGAAGGCGCAGCCGTTGAGTTGCGAAGCGCGCAGCATCACCAGATGGGCCAGCGGCGCGAGAAAAGGGCTGCGAGTCAGCAGCATGGAGAACTCGGCGTACTTGCCGGAGGCCTTGGGGGAGAGGGTGAAATAGTCGAGGCGCTGGCTCATGGTGATCATCCGTATCCGCGATTGGGGGAGCCGGGGCTTTCACGCCCTGGCCCGGTAGACGCGAATCTACGCAGCGGTGGCCCATTCACATAGATCCAATTGTGCAGATTGTGACTGGTCCACTTCGCTTGGCGCCGTGCCTGCTCACTCAGGCTGGCTGATAGTTCAGCGGCCGCTTCGATGATTCCGGCAACGCCAGGCCACCGGCCAGGGCCAGCAGAGCGATGCCGATCAGGTAATAGGCAGGCGCCATGCGGTCGCCGGTCTGCTCGATCAGCCAGGTGGCCACCAGCGGCGCGGTGCCGCCGAAGATGGTGTAGGCCAGGTTGTAGGTGAAGGCCGAGGCGGTATAGCGCACCCGGGTGGGGAACTGCTCGGAGAGCAGCACGGCGGTGACCACGCCGCAGATCACCGCGCCGACCGCCAGCAGCATGGCCCCCAGCGCCGAGGGCAGCAGCGCGCCGGAGGTGGCCAGGGTGAAGGCTGGATACACCGCGACGATCAGCGCCACGCCGGCGGTGAGAATGGTGCGTCGGCGGCCGACGCGGTCCGAGTAACGCCCGATGAAGGGACATAGCAGCGCGGCGAAGGTCAGCGCCACCAGGCTCGCCAGCAAGGCGGTCGGCCGCGCGGCACCGCCGACCACCTGCATGTAGGTGGTCAGGTAGGTGGTGAACATGTAGAACGACAGCGCAGTGGCGGAGATGAACGCGCCCAGGCAGGCGATGGTCGCACCATGCAGGCGCAGGGTTTCCATCAGCGGCGAATGCTCCGGCGCCGGTTCGGCGGCCATGGCCTTGAATGCCGGCGACTCGTCCAGGCGCAGGCGCATGTACAGGCCCACCAGACCCAGCGGCGCGGCGATCAGAAAGGGCAGGCGCCAGCCCCAGGCCTGCATCTGCTCGCTGCTGATGATCTGGTCGAGGCCGAACACCAGGCCGGCCGCGGAGGCGAAGGCGAGAAAGGTCGACACCGGCACGAAGCTGCCGTAACGCGCCTTCTGTTCGGTGGGGGCGTGCTCCATGACGAAGGCGCAGGCGCCGGCATACTCGCCACCGGCGGAGAACCCTTGCAGGCAGCGCGCCAGCGCCAGCAGCAGCGGGGCGAGCAGGCCGATGCTGGCGTAGGTCGGCAACAGGCCGATCAGTTCGGTGGGCGCAACGCGCAGGCCACCGCGGCGCTGGCGCCGGCCTACCAGCCGCTGCTGCGCCGCGCCGCGCGCGCCGGGGTCAAGCTGGTGGCGATCGACAATGCCAGCTTTCTGCTCGCCGCCTGCGGTCTGCTCGACGGGCACCGGGTTGCGGTGCACTGGCGGCATGAGGCGGAGTTCCGCGCCAGCTTTGCGCATGTGCGCCTGGCCCGCGAGCGCCTGTATTGCCTCGATGGCGCGCGAATCTCCTGCGCCGGCGGCGCGGCGGCCATCGATCTGGCGGTGGAGCTGTTGGCCCAGGGCAGTGGTCGGGCCCGCGCGCTCAAGGGCCTGGCCGATATGCTGGTTGACGAGACGCGCAGCGGCCAGCACGCGCTGCGTTCACTGCAGATGGCGCCGAGCGGCGAGCGTCATGTCGATCGCGCCATCGCCCTGATGCGTCATGGTCTGGCCAGCGCCGACGGCATCGAGCAACTGGCGGCCAGCGTCGGCATCAGCCGGCGTCAGCTCGACCGCCTGTTCCATGCCAGCCAGGGCATGAGTGCGCGCGAATACTGGAACGAGCTGCGCCTGCAGCATGTGCGCTGGCGCCTGCTCAATTCCAGCCACAGCCTGGCGCAGCTTGCCGACGAGATCGGGGTCAGCGATGCCAGCCATCTGGGCAAGTTGTTTCGTCAACGTTTCGGCGTGGCGCCGGGGGCCTTTCGGCGGCAGCGCGGTATACAGGGAGGCGACGCCGGATAGCTCTGGTGCGCACAGCGCACCCTACGGGTCGGCGCAGGGTGTCGCGGGGCAGCCTAGGCTGTGCGCACCCCATCACTCCTGTGGATAACTGCGCGGCGTATACACCCACTCGCCGCCATCGGCGCGGGGGAAGCGGCGGGTCTGGCTGGAGCCGATGATCACCAGGGTGCGCATATCGACCAGCTCCGGCGTCAGCTCGCCGAGGGTGAGGGTGCGCAGGGCTTCGGCCGGGCGGCCGATATCGCGGCCGAGCACCACCAGGGTCTGCGGTTCGCGATGCTGGCGCAGCAGCTCCAGGGCGCGGCCGAGCTGCCAGGGGCGCGCTTTGGAGATCGGGTTGTAGAAGGCCATGGCCAGATCGGCGATGGCGGCATGCTGCAGGCGTTTTTCGATCACCGCCCAGGGCTTGAGGTTGTCGGACAGCGAGATCAGGCAGAAGTCGTGGCCCAGCGGCGCGCCGGCCTTGGCGGCGGTGGCCAGGGCGGCGGAGACGCCGGGCAGCACCTCCAGTTCGACGCCGTGCCAGGCCTCGCTCTGTGGGCTTTCCAGCGCCTCCATCACGGCGGCGGCCATGGCGAACACGCCGGGGTCGCCGGAGGAGATCATCACCACGCGGCGGCCGCTGGCGGCCAGTTCGAAGGCGTGGGCGGCGCGCTGCAGTTCCTCACGGTTGTCGCTAGGGTGCACGCATTGATCGGCGCGCAGCGGGCCGGCCATCTTCACATAGGTGTCGTAGCCGAGCAGATCTTCGGCTTCGTCCAGGGCTCGGCGCACGGCCGGGGTCATATGCTCGGCTGCGCCGGGGCCGAGGCCGACCACGCTAAGGCGGCCACGGCGCTGGCCGAGGCGTTCGATATCCAGCGGCTGTTCGCCCAGCAGCAGGCGCAGGCCGTCGCCCCGGTGGCATTCGGCAGGCAGCTGGGAGTCGCTGTGGATAAAACGCAGCGGTAGCCTGAGCTCCCTTGCGGCCGCGTGCAGCTCGGCATTGGCCATCCAGCCTTTGTCCGCCAGCAGGCAGGCCAGTGCCTGGGGCGCCAGCTTGGCGGCGCTCAGCGCCTGCTGCAGGCGGGTGGCCAGGTCGGCGCCGGGGCGTTCGATCAGCGCGGCAGCGACGCGCGGGTGGATCAGCAGTTCGTCGGCCCTCCGTGGGCGTTGCTCGGCGGTGATATGGATCACCCGCGACGCGGTCTTATCCACAGGCAGCTGCGCCGCCTCCAGCCAGGGCGCTTGGCCCTCGATGCGCACGCTCTCGCCGCCGAGCAGATCGCTGACGAAGCGCTTGCCCTGCTGCAGGTCAGCCAGGGCATAGCCGGCCGGTGGCTCCAGCAGGCAGGTGCCGAAGCGTAGTTCGCCGCTGGTGGTGATGGCCGGCGCCACGCCCAGGTGCGCGGCGATCTCACGGGCCAGACGATTGACCCCGGCCAGGCCGCCGAGCAGCGGCACCACGGCGCTGCCGTCCTCGGCCAGGGCCAGCACCGGCGGCTCGGTGCCCTTTTCCGCCAGTAGCGCGGCCAGGCTGCGGATGACGATGCCGGCGGCGCATAGCACGATTAGCGGTCCACCTGCTCGATAGAGGGCACGCAGAGTCTCGCCGAAATCGTCGTAATGGCGCTCGGCGCCGTCGGCACGGCCGCGCAGGCCATGGATCACGGCCTGTGGATAAAGCGCCTTGAGGCGTTGTGCAGTGGCCAGCGCGCTGGCGCCGAGGATGACGATGTTCATACGGTAAATCCTGTAGCCCGGATGCAATCCGGGGAATGGGTTTCCCGGATTGCATCCGGGCTACGGCCTTGTGACGGGTAGGGCGGGTGCAACCCGCCAGTTCTGCGTCGGCGGGTTGCACCCGCCCTACGGGATCACCCCCGCCACTTCTGCCCAGGCACCAGAATCATCGAGAAGTACGGCGAATCCATCGGCTCCACCTCGTCCAGCGGCACGATCTTCTGGCTGGCCATGGTGGCCCGCTCGACGTAATGGGCGCGGCCATCCAGGCCCAGCTTGCGCAGCACGCGGCGCACCTTGTCGAAGTTGCGCCCGAGCTTCATCACCACGGCGGCCTCGGCGTCGCGCAGGCGCTGTTCCAGCTCGTCTTCCGGCAGTACGCCGGAGAGCACGCTCAAGCTCTGGTTGCGGTAGACCAGCGGGGTGCCGAGCACCGAGGCGCAGCCGAGCATGGAGCACACGCCGGGCACCACCTCCACCTCGTAGCGGTCGGCCAGGCGGTCGTGCAGGTACATGTAGGAGCCGTAGAAGAACGGGTCGCCCTCGCAGATCACCGCCACGTCCTGGCCGGCGTCCAGCAGCCGGGCGATCTGCTCGGCGCAGGTGTCGTAGAAGTCGGCGATCACATCCTCGTAGGAGAGCGGCGGGGCGAGCTTCTCGGTGGTCACCGGGTAGACCAGCGGCAGGCGCTGCTGGGTATCGCTCAGGTGCTGCTCGATGATGCCGAAGGCGTTACCGCCGTGGCCGGCGTTGTGTTTGGCCTTGGCCACGAAGTAGGCCACCACTGGTGCGCCTTTGAGCAGGCGCAGCGCCTTGAGGGTAAGCAGCTCAGGGTCGCCGGGGCCGACGCCGAGGCCAAGCAGACGGCCGGCCATCATTCCACCTCCGAGGCGAGGGCGTTGACCGCCGCCACCGCCATGGCGCTGCCGCCACGGCGGCCACGCACGATCACGTAGGGCACGCCGCGGCTGTCTGCGGCCAAGGCATCCTTGGATTCCGCCGCGCCGATAAAACCCACCGGCATGCCGATGATCAGCGCCGGCTTGGGCGCGCCGGCGTCGAGCATTTCCAGCAGGTAGAACAGCGCAGTGGGGGCATTGCCGATCACCACCACGCTGCCTTCCAGATGTTCGCGCCAGTGCTCCAGGGCCACCGCCGAGCGGGTGTTGCCCAGTTCGCGGGCCAGCTCCGGCACGCCGGGGTCGTGCAGGGTGCAGATCACTTGGTTGTTCGCCGGCAGGCGTGGGCGGGTGATGCCTTCGGCGACCATGCGCGCATCGCAGAGAATCGGCGCGCCGGCCAGCAGCGCGGCGCGGCCAGCGGCGCCGGCACCGGCGGAGAAGCGCAGATCCTCCACCACGTCGACCATGCCGCAGGCGTGGATCACCCGCACGGCGAGTTTTTCCAGGTCGGCGGGGATGCCGTCGAGGTTGGCCTCGGCGCGGATGGTGGCGAAGGAGCGGCGGTAGATTTCCTGGCCGTCGCGGATGTAATCAAGCATCGGGTTTTCCTGCGGGATGTTGGCGGGCGAACCAGGCGCCGGCCTCGTCGATGGTCATGGCCGGCGCCAGCAGACGGCCGAAACCGGGCGCTGCGGGCGTGCGTTGGTAGAGCTGGTAGTGGTCGGGCGTGCTGGCCAGCAGGGTGTAGGGCTGCACCCGCGCGCTGGCGCAGCTGCGCGGGCAGGCGCTGAGGTGCACTTGCGGGCGGGCGTGGCTTGCGCGCAACAGCTCGGCCAGGTGCAGGGCATGGTGCTTGCTGTCGGCCAAACCGCGCGCGCAGGCCGCCGAACCGGTGCAGGCGACCAGGCCGAGCAGCGGCTCGTCGGCCTGGGTCAGCAGGCCCAGCTGGTCCAGCTCAGCCAGCAGTTCGCGGGCGCGGGCTTCGGGGACGTTGCCCAGCAGCAGACCCTGCCAGGGCGTCAGGCGCAGCTCGCCATCGCCATGGCGCTCGCTCAGCTCGGCCAGCGTGGTCAGTTGTTCGGCGTGCAACCGGCCCAGTTGGGCGCCAGCGGCCACCATGCACAGGCCGGCCTGCGCCTGTGGATAAATCCCCGCCGGCGCGCGCTCGACGGTGGCGGCGGGCTGCCAGGTGGCCGGGGCCGGCTGCAGGGCAGAATCCAGGCGCGCCTGCAGGCGCTGCAGCAGTTCGTTGGCCGGGATCTGCGTCAGCAACTGGCGCATGCGCGACTGCTCGGGCGTGGCCAGTTCGAGGAACAGCAGCAGCAGCTGACGCACCAGCCCGAGCGCCTGGCTCGCTTCGACGCGCGCCACGGGCGCATCGCCAGGGCAGCCGGCCAGGCCCAGCAGCAGATGCTGCTCGTCTTCAGCCGCCAGCCACAGGTCGTGGGGGTGTTCGCGCATGGCCAGGGCTTCGCCGCCATCGAGTTGCAGGGCGAACTTGGGCGACAGGGCATGCAGCGCCGGGGTGTCCTGCAGCAGGTCGAGCAACTGGCCGGCCAGTGGGCGCACATCCATCCGCGCCTGCGGGTCGAGGCCGGCGGCGGGGCTGAGCAGCAGGTTGCGCACATCGTCGGCGGCGGCCACGCGCGGGCCTAGGCCGGCGCTCAGCAGCGCGTCGATCAGCGCGCTTTCCTGGCCGGGCAGCACGCCGCGGATCTGCAGGTTGCTGCGGTTGGTCAGCTCCAGCACGCCGCTTGCGCCATGCCGCGCCGCCTCGGCAATCGCGCGCGCCTGGGCGCTGCGCAGCACGCCGCCGGGCAGCTTGATGCGGCAGATGCCACCGTCCAGCGCAGGCACGATGCGCAGCAGGCCGGGACAGGCGGAGGGGCGAATGGAGGCGTGCAAGCGGTCACCTGTGGCTAACGACGCGGCGACCGAACCAGCGAAATCCGCCCACAGGGGGATTCCATGGCATCGGTACACCCCGCCCGATGTTGGCACTCGCGACCAGCGTTCGTCGGCAGGTCTCCTGGCTGACAGGTCTTGATCCGCTGCGCCTTCCCGGTTACCCAGTGGCCGATTGCATTGGACTCGCTGTTTACAGTTGCGGGGGCAGCCACGGTTTTACCGTGTTCCCTCTTAGGCCCGTTTTATAAGGGGCACCGACGAAGGCTGTATTATGCCCGCTTTGCCCGGCGTCGCGACACGCGCCCTGTCGGCTACTTGCGAGGAAGGTGGATGAAACCCTGGTTGACCCTGGTCGGCATCGGTGAAGACGGCTACCCCGGCCTGGGCAAGGCCGCGCGCCGCGCGCTGCTGGCGGCTACGCGCATCGTCGGCGCGCCGCGTCAGCTGGCCTTGCTACCGCCATGCATCGGTGGCGAACGGGAAACCTGGCCCAGCCCCTTCGACCTTGAGCCGCTGCTGGCGCGGTGTGGCGAGGCGGTGTGCGTGCTGGCCAGCGGCGACCCGATGTTCTACGGCGTCGGCGCCAGCCTGGCGCGTCAGGTGCCGGCCGACGAGTTGCAGGTGTTGCCGGCGCCGTCCTCGGTGTCGCTGGCGGCGGCGCGCCTGGGCTGGCCGCTGCAGGAGGTTGAGGTGGTCTCCTTGGTCGGCCGGCCGCTGGCCACGCTCAACGCCCGGCTGTTTCCCGGCGTGCGCCTGCTGGTGCTGAGCGCCGATGGCGACACGCCCGCACAGGTCGCCGCAACGCTGCGCGCCCGTGGTTTCGGTGCCAGCCGCCTGACCCTGCTGGAGCATCTGGGCGGGCCGGAGGAGCGCCGACTCGATGGTCTGGCCGAAAGCTGGAATCTGCCGCGCGGCGCCGACCTCAACCTGCTGGCCGTGGAATGCCTGGCCGACGCCGGTGCGCAACTGCTGCCGCCGACCTGCGGCCTGCCGGACGACGCCTACCGTCACGACGGCCAGCTGACCAAACGCGATGTGCGTGCGGTAACCCTGGCGCGCCTGGCGCCGCTGCCCGGTGAGCTGCTGTGGGACGTTGGCGCCGGTTGTGGCTCCATCGGCATCGAATGGATGCGCGCGCACCCGGCCTGCCGCGCCATCGCCGTCGAGGCCAACGAAGGGCGTCAGGCCCATATCCGCCACAATCGCGATGCTCTCGGCGTCCCCGGCCTGCAACTGGTCGCCGGGCATGCGCCCGAGGCGCTGGCCGGGTTGCCGGCGCCGGATGCGATCTTTATCGGCGGTGGCGTCACCGTGCCCGGTGTGCTGGATGATTGCTGGGCCGCACTCAAGCCCGGCGGGCGCCTGCTGGCCAATGCCGTGACCATTCAGAGCGAGGCGGCGCTGGTGGCCTTTCGCGAACGGCAGGGTGGCGAGCTGCTGCGGCTCACCGTGGCCCAGGCGCAGCCGCTGGGCGGGTTCGACACCTGGCGCGCGGCGCTGCCGATCACCCTGCTGGCGGTGCGCAAGCCGTGAGCGTGCGACTTCTGCTGCTCGGCGGCACTACCGAGGCCCTGCGCCTGGCCCGCCGACTCGGGCCGGAGACCGTCTACAGCCTGGCCGGCCTCGGCCGCGTGCCGGACGATTTGCCGTGCCGCGTGCGCGTCGGCGGCTTTGGCGGTGCCGAAGGCCTGGCGGCCTTTATCGTGAGCGAAGGCATCGAGCTGCTGTTGGATCTGACCCACCCCTATGCCGCGCAGATCAGCCATAACGCCGCCCGCGCCGCAGAGATCGTCGGCGTGCCCTGCTGGGCCCTGCGCCGCCCCGGCTGGCAGCCGGGCGCGGGCGACGACTGGCGCGAGGTGGATGGCTGGGATGAACTGACCCACGCGCTGGCGCCGTTCCAGCGGCCGTTCTTCACCTCCGGTCGCGAGCCGCTGGCGCATCTGCACGAGATACCCGAGCACCAGCACTGGACGGTGCGCTGCCTGCAGGCCGAACCGGCGCCGCCGCGTGCCGAGATCATCGGCGCGCGCGGGCCGTTCTCTTTGGACGAGGAACGTGCGCTGTTCGCCCGTATCCGCTGCGACGTGCTGGTAAGCAAGAACAGCGGCAGCGCCTCCACCGAACCCAAGCTGCAGGTGGCGCGCGAACTGGGCCTGCCGGTGCTGCTGTTGCGTCGGCCATCATTGCCAGCGGTGACGCGTGAGTTCGCTGAGCCGGACGCCTTGTGGGAGGCGCTTCAGCGGCGATTGGACGGATGCCGTCGCGGCTACGACTGCATGGATGCAGGAGGTAGAGCGAAGCAGGATGCCTGAGCCGAAAGCCCCTCCCACCGATTGGCGTTGTGGCCCAAGGGCGGTTGCGTTGGCGTAGGGTGGATCACGCTTCATCGATCCACCGCTTTGGTGGACGTGAAAAGCGACGTCCACCCTACGCCTGTGTTGCTTAATCCGTAGGGTGCGCCGCGCGCACCGGGGCTTCTAGCACCCGCCGGATTGCCTCCGGACCACGACGCGCTGCTAGACTGCCGGCCCGTTCTGGAGACCGTCATGAGCCAAGCCCCTTACGCCCGCGTTCTGTTCATCGGCCCCGGCCTTGGTCGTGGTGCCTCGGCCGAGCGTCTACAGCAGCGCGTCGAAGCGCTGCTGGGCGAGGCGCATCTGTACGACAGCGAGCAGGACGGCTTCTGGCAGGCTATCGACCAGGCGCCGCGACCGCTGCTGGTGGTGGATCTGGAGCCGCGCGCCGATGCCGCGCACCGTGATTGGCTGCGCGAGCGCATCGCCGAACGCGGCGACGGCGCCGAGGTGTTCGTGGTCTGCACGGCGCTGGAGGACACCTGGCTCGATGGCCTGAGCGCACTGCTGGCGCATCGCGGAGCGCATCTGCCCTGCAGCGACGTGCCGCCGGTGCCGGCGCATCACGCCTGGTCGCAGATTCCGCCGCATGCGCAGCGCCTGTTGTTGTGCAACGGCCCGCGCTGCACGCGCAAGGGCGCGCTGGGCCTGTGGAAAACCCTGCGTCAGCGCCTCAAGGCCGCCGGCAAGCTGGAGTGCGAGGGCGGCGTGCATATCACCCGCAGCCAGTGCCAGTTCCCCTGCGACCTGGGGCCGACCGCGAGCCTTTATCCACAGGGCGAGTGGTACGGCATCAGGGACGAGGCGGCGGTGATCCGCCTGGTCGATGAGCGTCTGGTGGCGGGCAGGGCGCTGCCGGAGCTGCGCATCGATGAGCCGGGCAACAATTAGCAACTCGGATTACGCCTGCGGCCAATCCAGGCTACGAGCAATCGCCGCTAAAGCGCCTCCCACAATTACCCTGGCGCCTTGACTTGAGCGGGTGTGGGTGGTCATATCCGCCCCGCTTCAGGTGTCTCACGCCGCCGCGCGTGAGGTGAAACGGGAAGTCGGTTGAAGTCCGACGCTGCCCCCGCAACGGTAAGCGAGCGACCGCATCGATACGCCACTGTGCGCCACGCGCATGGGAAGGCGATGCGTTCATGACCCTCGCAAGCCCGGAGACCGGCCTGGAGTCATTTGTCTGGCAACCCGCGGTGGGCGGGCGTTGACTCCAGTAGGGCGCCGCCGTGCCCCTGTCTGCTGTTGCGCATTTCCATCGGATTGCCGTGCCTTCCCTCTACCGATGGAACCCCTATGGCGCGCCATTTCCGCTACAAGAACCTTTTTGCCTTGCGTCCGAACGAAGGGCTCGAGCCTGTCAGCTGCTGCCTGCGTAAAGCGATAATGTTATGTTATAGCAATAACATTATCGCCTCAGACCGTGCCGGCGAGGAGCCGAAGCTGAACGCTTGCAACTCGCCCGCACGTGGCCTGGAGCGACTCCACGAATCCCCTCGAAGCCCCGGAATCACATACGTGCAGCACCTTCTCCGTCACTGCTCCCTGCCATTCGCGCTGCTGCTTGGCGGTGTGGCCATGGCCAGCGAATCTCCTGTCGATCTGCCCGATGTCACGGTCCAGGCGCAAGCCGTGGAGGAGGGCGAGAGCGATCTGCATACGCCCACCACGTCCGGCTCGCGCCTGGAGCTGTCGGCGCTGCAAACCCCGGCCAGCACCAGCAGCCTGAGCGGCGCCGAGGTACGCGCGCGCAACAACCTCACGGTGCAGGACGCCGTGACCCGCACACCGGGCATCAGCAGCATCGGCTCACCCGGCAATGGCGGCACGGCGCTGTCGGCGCGCGGTTTTACCGGCCATGCGGCGACCATGCAGCTGTACGATGGCACCCGTCAGTACGTCGGCGCCGGCACCGTGACCTTCCCGGTGGACACCTGGTCGGTGGCGCGCATCGACGTGTTGCGCGGCCCGGCCTCGGTGCTCTACGGCGAGGGGGCCACCGGCGCGGTGATCAACGTGGTGCCGAAGAAGCCCTTCGCCGGCGAGGTCCGCAACCAGCTGCGCCTCGGCTACGGCAGCGACGACCGCCGTCAGGCCGCGCTGGACAGCGGTGGTTCGCTGAGTGACGAACTGAGCTATCGCTTCAACGTCAACCAGCAGGCCAGCAATGGCTGGGTCGACCGGGGCGATTCGGACAGCGTCGCGCTCAGCGCCGCCCTGCGCTGGGACGCCCATGACGACCTGAGCTTCACTCTGTCCCACGACCATGGCGACCAGAGCCCGATGCGTTATCTCGGTACGCCGCTGGTGGCCGGCAAGTACCGCGAGAGCATCCGCGAGCGCAATTACAACGTCGCCGACGCGGATATTCGCTACAACGACCAGATCACCCGACTGGTCAGCGACTGGCGCATCAGCGACGCGCTCAGCGCCAGCAACCAGCTCTACTACATCAAGACCCAGCGCTACTGGCGCAATGCCGAGGCCTATCGCTGGCAGCCGGGTGATACGGTCGAGCGCAGCGAGTTCTACCGGATCAAGCACACCCAGGAGCAGGTCGGCGACCGCCAGACCTTCACCCTCGATCACGCCCTGTTCGGCCTCGATAGCCGCACGGTGGTCGGGGTGGATTACAACCGCATCCACTTCGCCCGCCAGCACGATTTCGCCAGCAGTTTCAGCGACAGCGTGCCGCTGGCCGGTTCCGGTGGCGGGCAGTATCAGAGCACCGATCCTTTGGGTTACGGCCCGCGCGAGCGCAACCTGGCGCGGCAGTTCTCGCTGTTTGCCGAGAACCGCACCCAGCTCACCGAGCGCCTGGCGTTGGTCACCGGTGTGCGCCGCGATCAGGTGCATATCCAGCGCGACAACCTGGTGAATGGCAGCAGCGCCGATCGCAGCCTGAGCGGCGACAACTGGCGCGCCGGTCTGGTCTTTGCCCTGACCCCCGATCTGTCCCTGTACGGCCAGTACGCCACCAGCACCGAGGGCGTGAGCAACCTGCTGACGCTCAACCCGACCCAGCAGCAGTTCGACCTGAGCGAAGCCAAACAGACCGAGATCGGCCTCAAGCAGGTGTTCTGGGACGGGCAGGGCGAGTGGACGCTGGCCGCCTACCACATCGTCAAGAAGAAGCTGCTCAGCCGCGAAACCCCGACCTCGCCCACCGAGCAGATCGGCCAGCAGTCGTCCGATGGCGTGGAGGCCACTCTGGAACTGGCGCTGGGTCAGGGCTGGCAGGTGTCGGCCAACGCCGCCCTGGTGCGCGCCGAGTACGACGACTTCATCGAGGGCGGCGGCGACCGCAGCGGCAATCGCCCGACCGACGTGCCCAGGCGCACCGCCAATCTGTGGCTGAACAAGGCGCTCGGTAGTGGCGTGGAGGCCGGCATCGGCGCGCGTTATGTCGATGCGCGCTACGCCGATAGCGCCAATACCGCCAAGGTGCCCGGCTACACCGTGGTCGACGCCAACATCGCCTGGCAGACGTTGCCGGATGTGCGCCTGGGTCTGGAGCTGAACAACCTGTTCGACCGCCAGTACGCCACCAGCGCCAGCAGCGACGGTGAGCAATGGTACCTGGGCGCGCCGCGTTCGTTCTTCGTCACCGCGGACTACAGCTTTTGAAGCGCGCGTGCCTGTGCAGGCGTGCCGCGCGTGGAGACGTTGTGTGTCAGTGAATAGTGCCGCTGGCTGGCCTGCCAGTCTGTTCTCGCCGCCTGCGAGCCGCCGTACGGCGGCGCCTGAGCCGCGCCTGCGCATCCGTGACCTGGCCTGGTCGCCGGATGGCCAGCGCGTCTTGCTCGAGGCCATCGACCTGCAGATCGGCGATGGTGAGCTGCTCGGTCTGATCGGCCCCAACGGCAGTGGCAAGACCAGCCTGCTGCGCTGCGCCTATCGTTTTCAGCGGCCCAGCGGCGGCAGCGTCGAACTGGACGGCGAGGCGCTGTGGCAGCGCCCGCCGCGCTGGAGCGCACAGCGCGTGGCGGTGGTGCTGCAGGAATTTCCGCAGGACTTCGGCCTGCGCGTGCACGAGGTGGCAGCCATGGGCCGTACGCCGCACAAGGGCCTGTTCGATGGCGACGATGCCGAGGACCAGCGCCTGGTGGATCAGGCGCTGGCCCGTGTCGGCTTGAGCGGCCTGGCGCAGCAGCCCTTCGCCTGCCTCTCGGGCGGCGAGAAGCAGCGCGTCCTGCTCGCCCGCGCCCTGGTGCAGCAGCCGCAACTGCTGATCCTCGACGAGCCGACCAACCACCTCGACCCGCGCTACCAGCTCGAACTGCTTGGCCAGATCAAGGCGCTGGGTCTGGCCACCCTGGCCAGCTTCCATGATCTGAACCTGGCAGCGGCCTTCTGCGACCGCCTCTGCGTGCTCGACCAGGGCCGCCTGGTGGCCGTCGGCACGCCCGCCGAGGTGCTCACCGCCGAGCTGCTGCAGCAGGTGTTCGGCGTACGGGCGCTGGTCGATACCCATCCACTGGCGGGACATCCGCGTATTACCTGGATTGTTTGATGAACGTTCGCTCGCGAGCTTTACCCCCTCTCCCGCTTGCGGGAGAGGGCCGGGGAGAGGGAGCTGGTTTTGTTCCCCTCTCCCCCAACCCCTCTCCCATAAATGGGAGAGGGGAGTCGATCCGCCGTCATTTGATGGGGCTTTGCATCCTCGGCCTGGCGCTGCTGGCCAGCCCCGCCTGGGCCGTAACCGTCACCAGTTGCGACCGTCAGGTGAGCGTTGCCCAGCCGCCGCAGCGGGCGGTCAGCCATGACGTCAATATGACCGCCATGCTCCTGGCCCTGGGGCTGAAGGAGCGCATGGTCGGCTACACCGGCATCAGCGGCTGGAAGACTCTCGACCCGAGCATGCGCGTGCAACTCGCCGGCCTGCCGGAACTGGCGGCGCGCTACCCGTCGCTGGAGAACCTGCTGGGTGCCGGCACCGACTTCGTCTTCGCCGGCTGGAACTACGGCATGCGCATCGGCGGCGAGGTCACCCCGGCCAGCCTGGCGCGCTTCGGCATCCCGGTGTACGAGCTGAGCGAGTCCTGCGCGCATGTGCTGCCCGGCCGCGTCGCCAGCCTCGAGGATGTCTACGCCGATCTGCGCAACCTCGGCCGCATCTTCGCCGTCGAGCCGCGTGCCGATGCCCTGGTGCAAGGCATGCAGCGGCGCGTGGCGGCAGTGCAGGCGCGCCTGGGCGAGCAGCCGACGCGGCCGCGGGTGTTCGTCTACGACAGCGGTGAGGACCTGCCTTTCAGCGCCGGGCGCCAGGGCATGCCGCAGCCGCTGATCGAGGCGGCCGGTGGGCGCAACGTGATGGATGGTGTGGCCGGCAGCTGGATCAAGGTAGGTTGGGAGTCGGTGGTCGAGGAAGACCCCGAGGTCATCCTGATCGTCGACTATGGCGAGCGCACGGCGGCGCAGAAACGCGACTTCCTGCTGCAGCATCCGGCGCTGCAGGGCGTGACCGCGATCCGCGAAAAACGCTTCGTGGTGCTCTCCTACCTAGCGGTCACGCCCAGTCTGGACAACGCGCAGGCCATCGAAACCCTGGCCGCCGCGCTGCACCCCGAGGCCTTCGCCCAGTGAATCGCTATCGCCTGCTATTGCTAGGGCTGGCCGTGCTGCTGGCACTGTCCTGCGCCTGGTCGCTGGCCTTTGGCGCGGCGCAGGTGCCGCTCGAGCGCGTGTGGGCGATCATTGGCCAGCACCTGTTCGGCATAACGCCGCAGGTGCCGGTCAACAGCGGCCAGGACAGCATCGTCTGGCAATTGCGCGCGCCACGGGTGCTGCTCGGCGCCCTGGTCGGCGCCGGGCTGGCGCTGGTCGGCACGGTGCTGCAGGCGGTGACGCGCAACCCGCTGGCTGACCCGCATCTGCTCGGTGTGAGCTCCGGCGCGGCCTTCGGCGCGGTGGTCGTGGTGCTTTACCTGGGCGAGTTCGCCGGGCTGCTCAGCCTGCCGCTGGCGGCCTTCGTCGGCGCGCTGGCGAGCATGCTGCTGGTGCTGGCCATCGCCAGCCGCAGCGGCCGTCTGCACAGCGAGCGTCTGCTGCTGGCCGGGGTGGCGGTGTCCTTCGTGATGATGGCGGCGAGCAACCTGCTGCTGTACCTGGGCAACCCGCATGCAGCCAGCTCGGTACTGTTCTGGATGCTCGGTGGCCTGGGCCTGGCACGCTGGGAACTGCTCTGGCTGCCGGCGCTGTGCCTGGCGTTGGCCCTGGCGGTGCTGCTTGGCCTGGGCCGTGCGCTGAACGCGCTGATGGCCGGCGAGCAGAGCGCGGTGAGCCTGGGCCTGGAGCCACGCCGGGTGCGCCTGCTGGTATTCGTGGTGGCGTCGCTGCTGACGGGGGTGCTGGTGTCGCTGTCCGGCGCCATCGGCTTCGTCGGCCTGATGCTGCCGCACGTGGCGCGTTTTCTGGTCGGCGCCGAGCACCGCCGCCTGCTGCCGGTGGCGGCGCTGCTGGGGGCGCTGTTCCTGGTCTGGGTCGATGTCGCCGCGCGCACCTGGCTGGCGCCGCAGGATCTGCCCATCGGCATCGTCACCGCCGCCATCGGCGGGGTGTTCTTCGTCGCGCTGCTGCGCCGCCGCTAGTCGTCCGGATCGAACCCGGCCGCGCCGCTCAGGTCATCTGCTCTAGGCTTCATTCACCTGGCCGGAGGAATGACCATGCTCGCGCAACTGCCCACTGCACTTCGTGATCTACGACTACCGCTGCGCCTTAAATTGTGGGACGGCAAGCAGATCGATCTGGGGCCGAAGCCGCGGGTGACGCTGGTGGTCAAGGACCCCAGCCTGGTCACCCAGCTGGCCCACCCCAGTCTGGATGCGCTGGGCGCTGCCTATGTCGAAGGCCGGGTCGATCTGGAAGGCCCCATCGAGGAGGCCATCGAGGTGGGCGATGCGCTGAGCAGTGCACTGCTCGGTGACGAATCCGCACCTGTCGAGCCTTACGCCGCGCACGACAAGCGCAGCGATGCCGAGGCCATCAGCTATCACTATGACCTGTCCAACGAGTTCTACCGCCTGTGGCTGGACCGCGACATGGTCTATTCCTGTGCCTACTTCGAAACCGGCCAGGAGAGCCTCGACCAGGCTCAGCAGGCCAAGCTGCGTCACCTGTGTCGCAAGTTGCGCCTGCAACCCGGTGACAGGCTGCTCGACGTCGGTTGCGGCTGGGGCGGCCTGGCGCGCTTCGCCGCGCGTGAATTCGAGGCCGAGGTGTACGGCATCACCCTCAGCCAGGCGCAGCTGGAACTGGGCCTGCAGCGGGTGGCCGAAGAGGGCCTGGAAGATCGCGTGACCCTGGAGCTGCTCGACTACCGCGACCTGCCGCAGGACGGCCGCTTCGACAAGGTGGTCAGCGTCGGCATGTTCGAGCATGTCGGCCACGCCAACCTGCCGCTGTATTGTCAGCGCCTGTTCGCTGCGGTCAGGGCCGGCGGCCTGGTGATGAATCACGGCATCACCTCGCGCTTCACCGATGGTCGCCCGGTCGCCCGTGGTGCCGGCGAGTTCATCGACCGCTACGTGTTCCCGCAGGGCGAGCTGCCGCACTTGGCGACCATGGCCAAGGCGATCAGCGAGGCCGGGTTGGAGATCGTCGATGTGGAGAGCCTGCGCCTGCACTATGCGCGCACCTTACAGCTGTGGAGCCAGGGGCTGGAGCGGCGACTGCAGAAAGCGGCGCAGTGGGTGCCGGAAAAATCCCTGCGCATCTGGCGTCTGTATCTGGCCGGCTGCGCCTACGGTTTTCAGCACGGCTGGATGAACCTGCACCAGATACTTGCGGTGAAGCCGCGCGACGATGGCGGCCATGATCTGCCCTGGACCCGCGCCGACCTCTACGCCTGATGGGGTAACATGCGGCTCGTACTGATCCCGCGAGCCGCCCATGCCCCTGTCGCTGCGCCCCCGCTATCGCGTCCTGTTCACCGTGCTGACGATTGTCGTCGGCTTGCTGGCGAGCCTGTGGCTGGGCGGTCGTTATGCCGAGCGGCGCGCGTGGAACGAGCGCAGCATCGAGGCGCGCGGGCAGCTGCAGCTCTACGCCCAATCCATTCGCACCCTGGTCGAACGCTTCAGCTCGGTGCCCGAAGTGCTGGCGCTGGACAGCGATATCCGCAGCCTGCTGCGTGCGCCGCAGGATCGCCAGCTGCGCCTGGCGCTGAACCAGCGCCTGGAACGGCTCAACGCGGCCGCCGGCTCTACCGTGCTGTACCTGCTCGATGCTCAGGGCGAAACCCTGGTGGCGAGCAACTGGCGTGACTGGAGCAGCTTCGTCGGCAACAACTACGCCTTCCGCCCGTACTTTCAGAACGCCTTGCGCGATGGTGGCGCGCGCTACTTCGCCGTGGGCGTGACCACCGGCATTCCCGGCTACTTCCTCTCCCATGTGGTACGTGGCGACGACGGCGAGCTGCTCGGTGTACTGGTAGTCAAGCTCGAGCTGGAAGACCTGCAGCGCGAGTGGGTCGGCCAGCCCGGCGTGCTGCTGGTCGCCGACAGCTATCAGGTGGTGATCCTCAGCAACAAACCGATATGGCGCTTCCGCGCCTTGCAGCATCTCGACGAGCAGGCACGTGCCGAGCTGGTGGAGGTACGCCGCTATGCCGAGCAGGCGCTGCAGCCGTTGGCGCATCAGGTGCATCGGCATATCGGCGCCGACGCTGACTGGGCACGTGTCGATGGCCCCGACGGCAATCGCGATTACCTCTGGCAACGTCTGCACATGCCCGAGGAGGGCTGGACCCTGCATCTGCTCAGCGAGCCGGTCGGGCTCGCCGACAGCATGCGCAGCTATCGCCTGGCCGCCGCCGGGATATGGATGACCTTCGCCTTCCTGCTGCTGTTCCTCGCCCAGCGGCGCAAGAACCAGCGCCTGCAGGCTGGCATCCGCGAGCGGCTGGAGCGCGAAGTGGCGCTGCGCACCGCCGAGTTGCGCGAAGCCCAGGACGGCCTCGTGCATGCGGCCAAGATGGCCGCGCTGGGGCAGATGTCGGCGGCCCTGGCGCACGAGATCAACCAGCCGCTGACCGCCTTGCAGATGCAGCTCGGCAGCCTGCGTCTGCTGCTCGACAGTGGTCGGCCCGAGGCGGTGCGCGAGGGTCTGCAGCGCATCGACGGCCTGTTGCAGCGCATGGCGGCACTGACCGGTCACCTCAAGACCTTCGCCCGCAAGACCCCGGCCGGCCTCAGCGAGCGCCTGTGTCTCGGTGATGTGCTGGAACAGGCGTTGCAGCTGCTGGCGCCGCGCATGCGCAGCGAGCAGGTGGAGCTGCGCACGCAGATCGACGACCACGCCGAAGTGCTTGGCGATGCCATTCGCATCGAACAGGTGATGCTCAACCTGCTGCACAACGCCCTTGATGCCATGACCGACAGTGAGCCACGCATCCTGCTGGCACGCATTGCCCGTGAAGACGACAGCTGCCTGCTCAGCGTCGAGGACAGCGGGGGCGGCATCGCCGAAGAAACGCTCGGCCGCGTGTTCGAACCCTTCTTCACCACCAAGCCGGTGGGGCAGGGTCTGGGGCTCGGGCTGGCGGTGTCCTACGGTATCGTGCGCGATCTCGGTGGCACGCTGGAGGCGCATAACGGTGAACTGGGTGCGGTCTTCACCATGAGGCTGCCGGCCGCGCCTTGACGGCCTTTTGGCGGGTAGGCTGGATGACGCTGTTTTCATCCACCAAGGTTGCCGGTCAGAAGCGTCATCCACGACGAGCCTTTGTAGGAGCGGCTGGGCGGCATTCCGTTTCAGCCGCGAAATGCAGGCGCAGCTATCGCGGCTAAAGCCGCTCCTACGGGTTCTCATCCTGAAGCCGCGGGCTGCCTTTGCGGATTTCATCCGGGCTACACTGCCCGCCGTTCTGAAGAGGAGGTGCCATGAGCGCTCAGGTCATAGTGGTCGACGACGAAGCGGCGATTCGCGAAGCGGTGCAGCAGTGGCTGCAGCTGTCCGGTTTCGAGGTGCGTGCCTGCGCCAGCGCGGCCGAAGCCCTGGCGGTGGTGGACCGCGACTTCCCCGGCATCATCGTCAGCGATGTGCGCATGCCCGGCAGCGATGGCCTGCAACTGCTCGACAAGTTGCTGCAGATCGACAGCGATCTGCCGGTGATCCTGGTGACCGGCCACGGCGACGTGCCCATGGCGGTGCAGGCACTGCGTCAGGGCGCCTACGACTTCATCGAGAAACCTTTCACCCCCGAGCGCCTGCTCGACAGCGTACGCCGTGCTTTGGACAAGCGTCGCCTGGTCTGCGAGAACCGTCAGTTGCGCCGGCAGGTTGCCGACAAGGGCCGCATCGAGAGCCAGCTGATCGGCATTTCGCGGCCGATGGAAAACCTGCGCCGGCAGATCCTCGAGCTGGCCGGCACCTCGGTCAATGTACTGATTCGCGGCGAGACCGGTAGCGGCAAGGAGCGCGTGGCGCGCTGCCTGCACGACTTCAGTCCGCGAGCGAGCAAGGCTTTCGCCGCGCTCAACTGTGCGGCGATTCCGGAGACCATTTTCGAAAGCGAGCTGTTCGGTCACGAGAGCGGTGCCTTCACCGGCGCCCAGGCGCGGCGCATCGGCCGCATCGAGCATGCCGACGGCGGCACCCTGTTCCTCGACGAGGTGGAGAGCCTGCCGCTGGCGCAGCAGGTCAAACTGCTGCGCGTGCTGCAGGAAAAGACTCTGGAACGCCTCGGGTCGAACAAGAGCATTCAGGTCGATCTGCGGGTGATCAGCGCGGCCAAGCCGGACCTGCTCGACGAGGTCAAGGCCGGGCGTTTCCGCGAGGACCTGGTGTATCGCCTGAACGTCGCTACCCTGCACATTCCGCCGCTGCGCGAGCGCCGCGAGGACATTCCGCTGCTGTTCGAGCATTTCGCCCACGAAGCGGCGCAACGTCATGGCCGCGAGGCACCCCCGCTGGCGCCCAGCGAGCTGGCGCGCCTGCTCGGCCACGACTGGCCGGGCAACGTTCGTGAGCTGATCAACGCCGCCGAGCGCCATGCTCTCGGCCTGTCCAGTCCACCACCGGCCGAGCGCTTCGCCGGTCAGGCGCTGGCGCAGCAGATGGAGGCCTTCGAGGCGCAGTGCCTGCACAACGCCCTGTTGCAATGCCAGGGCAATATCGCCGCGGTGATGGAAATGCTCGAGCTGCCGCGCCGCACGCTCAACGAGAAAATGCAGCGCCACGGCCTGGCGCGCGGTGATTATCTGCCGGGCGGGGCGGAGTAGCCGTCCTGCATCCTGGGTTCAGCGGTTTTTGCGTGTTCTTCGGCCCTCTTCCCCGAGTGGGAGAGGGAGTAGAGCGCGCGAGGCCTGTGGTAGGCGGATTTTTGCCTATGATCGCTGAGGTGTAAGCGGTTTCCCGCTCAGTGGCCCCTTGGTCTTTCGAAGAAACCTGTCTAGATCGGGCTTTTCGGGCTCTGGCACGGCATCTGCTATATCCGTTTCAGCCGCGCAGCAGCTTGCCGACGCGGCGACCATAACAACGACAAGAGGTCAGCCCCATGAACTGCCATGCCCCTCGCGCCATGCCGCACTCGCTGCTTTGCATGGGCCGTCCTACCGCGTTCGCCGCGGCTCTTGTCCAACGCTGCACCCTGCGCCGCTGATCGCGCACTGCCGACGCCGCCTCGGTGGGGTCGGCTAGAGTGAAACTCTGCATATAGCCATAACAACGACGGAGATACTTCCATGCGACTGACCAAGAAACTCAGCCTGTTCGCCGCTGCCGCGGCCATCACTGCCAGCACCGCAGCACTCGCTGCCCCGACCTTCATCAACGTGCTCACCGGCGGTACCAGCGGCGTGTACTACCCGATCGGCGTGGCCCTTTCGCAGCTGTACAGCAATGGCATCGAAGGCTCCAAGACCTCGGTGCAGGCGACCAAGGCGTCGGTGGAAAACCTCAACCTGCTCGAAGCCGGTCGTGGTGAGCTGGCCTTCGCCCTCGGCGACTCGGTGGCCGATGCCTGGAACGGTGTGGAAGACGCCGGGTTCAAGGCGCCGTTGAAGAAAATCCGCGCGATTGCCGGCACCTACCCGAACTACATCCAGATCGTTGCCAACGCCGAATCCGGCATCAAGACCCTGGAAGACCTCAAGGGCAAGCGTATCTCCGTCGGCGCGCCGAAGTCCGGTACCGAGCTCAATGCCCGCGCCATCTTCGAAGCCGCCGGTCTGAGCTACAAGGACATGGGCAAGGTCGAGTTCCTGCCTTACGCCGAGTCGGTCGAGCTGATCAAGAACCGTCAGCTGGACGCCACCCTGCAGTCCTCCGGTCTGGGCATGGCCGCCATTCGTGACCTGGCCTCGACCATGAAGATCAGCTTCGTCGCCATCCCGGCCGAAGTGACCGCGAAGATCGACAACGCCGCCTACGAGGCTGCCACTATCCCGGCCGGCACCTACGACGGTCAGGACGCCGATGTGCCCACCGTGGCCATCAACAACATCCTGGTTACCCATGAAGGCGTCTCCGACGAGGTGGCCTACCAGATGACCAAGCTGATGTTCGACAACCTCGGCCGCCTGGGCACCGCTCACTCCGCAGCCAAGGACATCAAGCTGGAAACCGCCACGCAGAACCTGCCGATCCCGCTGCACCCGGGTGCCGAGCGCTTCTACAAGGAAGCCGGCGCGCTGTGATGCCGCTTCAGGCCGTGACATGAGTCCGCGGCCTGATCGCTTTGCATCCACGCCAACCTTGCTCTTGTAGGAGCGGCTTCAGCCGCGATTTCCTCGCGAACATCGCGGATAAATCCGCTCCTACAGCGCAAAGACCGGAACGGACAGAGTTCCCAGAATCGCGAATAAAACCGGCGTTCACAGGCGGTGGGTTTTGTTGGCGACTCTGTCACCGCAATCGAAGTAGTCATGAGGTGTGCACTCCATGAGTGAGCAGAATCAGGGCATGGGCGCCAGCCCGTCCGACTGGCCGAAGGCGCTGTTCGCCGTCGCGCTGCTGTTTTCCATCTTCCAGATCGTCACCGCCGCTTTTCACCCGGTATCCACCCAGGTGCTGCGTGCGGTGCACGTCGGCTTCCTGCTGCTGCTGGTGTTCATCAGCATCCCCGCCTTCGGCGGCAAGCGCCCCTGGCAACCGCTGGCCTGGCTGCTGGGCCTGGCCGGCATGGCCACGGCCATCTACCAGTGGTACTTCGAGGCGGACCTGATCCTGCGTTCGGGCGACATGACCAGCACCGACATGATCGTCGGCCTGACCCTGATCGTGCTGGTGTTCGAGGCTGCGCGGCGGGTCATGGGCATCGCCCTGCCGATCATCTGCGCGCTGTTTCTCGCCTACGGCATGCTCGGCCAGTATCTGCCGGGCGACCTGATGCACCGCGGCTATGGTCTCGACCAGATCGTCAACCAGCTGGCCTTCGGCACCGAAGGCCTGTACGGCACGCCGACCTACGTCTCGGCCACCTACATCTTCCTGTTCATCCTGTTCGGCGCCTTCCTCGAGCAGGCCGGGATGATCAAGCTGTTCACCGACTTCGCCATGGGCCTGTTCGGCCACAAGGTCGGCGGCCCGGCCAAGGTGTCGGTGGTGTCCTCGGCGCTGATGGGCACCATCACCGGCTCCGGCGTGGCCAACGTGGTCACCACCGGGCAGTTCACCATCCCGCTGATGAAGCGTTTCGGCTACCGCCCGGCCTTCGCCGGTGGCGTCGAGGCGACCTCGTCGATGGGCAGCCAGATCATGCCGCCGATCATGGGCGCCGTGGCCTTCATCATGGCCGAGACCATCAACGTGCCGTTCTTCGAGGTGGCCAAGGCCGCGCTGATCCCGGCGCTGTTGTACTTCGGCTCGGTGTTCTGGATGGTCCACCTGGAAGCCAAGCGCGCCAACCTGCGCGGCCTGCCCAAGGACGAATGCCCGAACCCGTGGAAGGCCGTGCGTGAGCGCTGGTTCCTGCTAATCCCGCTGTTCATCCTCATCTACCTGCTGTTCTCCGGCCGCACCCCGCTGTTCTCCGGCACCGTCGGGCTGGCGCTGACCGCCATGGTCATCCTCGGCTCGGCGATCATCCTGCGAGTCTCGTCCAAGGTCATGCGCTTCGCCTTCTGGATCGCCCTGGGTGTGCTCTGCGCCGGCTTCTTCCAGCTCGGTATCGGCGTGGTGTTCGGCGTCATCGCGGCGCTGGTGGCGGTGTGCTGGTTCGTCAAGGGTGGCCGTGAAACCCTGACGCTGTGCCTGCACGCGCTGGTCGAAGGTGCGCGTCACGCGGTGCCGGTCGGTATCGCCTGCGCCCTGGTCGGGGTGATCATCGGCGTGGTGTCGCTGACCGGGGTGGCCTCCACCTTCGCCGGCTACATCCTCGCCATCGGTCAGGACAACCTGTTCCTCTCGCTGCTGCTGACCATGCTCACCTGCCTGGTGCTGGGCATGGGCATTCCGACCATCCCCAACTACATCATCACCAGCTCGATCGCCGCGCCCGCACTGCTGGAGCTGGGCGTGCCGCTGATCGTCTCGCACATGTTCGTCTTCTACTTCGGCATCATGGCCGACCTCACCCCGCCGGTGGCGCTGGCCTGCTTCGCCGCCGCGCCGATCGCCAAGGAGCGCGGGCTGAAGATCAGCCTGTGGGCGGTGCGCATCGCCATCGCCGGTTTCGTCGTGCCTTTCATGGCGGTGTACGCACCGGCACTGATGCTGCAGGGCGACAGCCTGCTGGCGACGCTGTACGTGGTGTTCAAGGCGGCACTGGCCATCGGCATCTGGGGCGTGGTGTTCACCGGCTTCCTGCAGGCCAAGCTGGCCTGGTGGGAGCGCATCCTGGGTCTGGCCGCCGGTGCCAGCCTGATCCTGGCCACGCCGATCAGTGATGAAATCGGCTTTGCCCTTAGCGCCATCTTCATCGGCCAGCATTTGTGGCGCGCCCGTCGCGCCGAGGCGGCGACAGCGTGATCGGCCTGTGCCTGGGGTTGGCCGGCGTGGTGTGGGCAGAGTTGCCCACGCCGGCCTTCACCCTCGCCTGGACCCACACCATCGAGAAGATCCGCTGGGAAGAGGATTACCGCGTCACCGCCGAGGGCCTGGTGCTCGGTGAGGCGCGGGTCAAGGGTTCCGGCGCCGGAATGGAGATTCCCGACGGCGCCGAACTGCGCAATGGCAGCTGGCACTACCAGCGTCAGCTACCGCCTTTGCAACCCCTGCGAGTCGGGCGTACGCCCGAAGCCGGGGATTACCAACTGTGTATCGACCAGCGTTGTCGCCCGATGAGCGACTGGCTCGGCCCGCCACAAGCGAGCCAGCCGGCGTTGGAACTCTGGAGCTGTGAACTGAGCTCCCCCGCGGCTGACGCGGGCTAGGTTCGCCGGAGCGAACCCAGGTTCCCGGCGCCACAAGTGCCGGATGAAAGGAAGAGAACCCCCATGCGGCGTGAGCCTGTGGGGGTTTTGTTCATCTACGCGACGCGAATCTTATGCGCTTACGAGCTGTCCAAATCGCAGCGGGGCGCGCCTCCTATCGGAGCGGCGGCCCGATGCCCTGGTGCCCCGAGGTACCATCGGTTTGGCCCACTATCCGCTCCGGAGACCTGTCATGCGCATCCTCTCTCGTTCCGTTCTACCTCTCGCCCTCTGTCTGTCGCCAGCCCTGGCCAGCGCCCTGGATATCCAGCCCGGCGTCTGGGAGGTCAGCTCGCACAACATGCAGGTGGGCGGTCGCGCCATGCCCGGCATGCAGGAGATGCTCGCGCAGATGCAGAACCTGCCACCCGAGCAGCGGCAGATGATGGAAGGCATGATGGCCGAGCAGGGCATCAAACTCGGCGCCGGTGGCGTGCAGATGTGCCTGACTGCGGAGCAGATCGCGGCTCAGGAAATCCCTCTGCACGATCCCGACTCAGGCTGCAGCAACGAGATCCTCGAGCGCGGTGCGAGCGTGTGGAAGTTTCGCTTCACCTGCCCGCAAGCCCAGGGTGAAGGAGAGACGCATTTCGTCAGCGACAAGGAGTTCACCACCCAGGTCAAGGGCACCTACAACGGTCAGCCGAGCAGCATGGAGAGCCGTGCCCGCTGGGTCGAGGCGGATTGTGGCGAACTTAAAAGAAACTAGATAAAAGTGTGAGGATGTAAACAATTCGCATTGACCGGGCCGTGACTCTATTGCGAGAATTCTGTCGCTAATTATTTGCATTTGCGTTTTGCAGATGCCTGCCAGTGAGGCGATCAGCTGCGAAGGGACTATCAGCGGCTAACGACAGCGCATCAGGAGTACGTCCCTTGTTCAGCAGAAGAACCCACCTGGCCGTGGCGATTGCGGCCGCCTGCAGTTTCAATCATGCCGTGGCCAGCGAGCAGGAGCAGCTTGAGCTCGATGCCCAGACCGTGGTCGGCAAGAGTGCAGCGGCCGAGGTCGACAGCTACAAGTCCACGCCCAGTAGCGCTGCGACCAAGCTCGACCTGACCCCAAGGCAGACGCCGCAGTCGATCTCTACCCTGAGCGGTGCCCAGCTGCGCGACTTCAAGCTCACCAGCGTCAACGATGCGCTCAAGGCCGTGCCGGGCGTGCAGGTGCAGGAGGTCGAAACCGATCGCACCTACTACACCGCCCGTGGCTTCGACATCACCAACTTCCAGTACGACGGCATCGCCGTACCCTTCGTCTATGGCAACGTCGAGGGTGATCTGGACACCGCGATGTACGAGCGAGTGGAGGTGGTTCGCGGTGCCAATGGCCTGATGTCCGGTACCGGCAACCCGTCGGCGACCGTCAACTTCGTGCGCAAGCGCCCAACCCTGACACCGCAGGCGCGCGTCGACCTGACCGCCGGTTCATGGGACAAGCGACGTATCGACACCGACGTATCCGGCGCGCTCAACGATGCCGGAACGGTGCGTGGGCGCGTGGTGTACGCCAACGAAAACAAGAACTCCTACCTCGACCGCTACTCGCGCGAGAAGAACGTATTCCATGGCGTTCTGGAGTTCGATCTGGACGACCGCACCGTCTTCACCCTCGGCCACACCCTGCAGACCAGTGATGCCAACTCGCCGATGTGGGGTGCGCTGCCGCTGAACTACAGCGACGGTTCCAAGACCGACTATTCCCGCTCGACCAGCACGTCCTCCGATTGGGCCTATTGGGATGTCAAGGAAAACCGCACCTTTGCCGAGCTGGCGCACACCTTCGACAATGGTTGGCAAGCCAAGACCGTACTGACGCGAGTGGAAAAGAAGGGCGATGGCTCGTTGTTCTATATGTACGGTACGCCGGATCGGAATACCGGCCTCGGCCTGTTCAGCTATCCGTCCGAGTACAAGGACGAGAACAAGCAGCTGATCGTCGATGTGCAGGCCAGCGGCCCGTTCAGCCTGGCGGGCCGTCAGCATGAAGCCGCGCTGGGGGCCAGTTGGTCGCGCTCGGAGCTGAACGATATCTCCTATTACGACTCCACCACCGGCACTGCCCTGCCGCCGCTGGAGCAGTGGGATGGCAACATCGGCAAACCGCTGAACGACCGGCCTACCAATGGCAGCGATTTCACCGACCGCATGAAGAGCATGTACGGCGCCGCGCGCTGGAGCTTGACCGACAAGCTAAGCCTGATCACCGGCACACGTGTCGTCGACGTGAAAAGTGACGGTACCAACTACGGTGTCGCGAAGACCTCGAAGAACAGCGGCAAGGTGGTGCCCTATGCGGGCGTGGTCTACGACATCACCGATCAGTATTCGGTCTATGCCAGCTATACCGAGATCTTCGATCCGCAGACCAAAACCAATGCTGCAGGCTCGCGCCTGGCGCCGGTAGAGGGGGTGAACTACGAGGTGGGCATCAAGGGCGAACTGTTCGACGACAAGGTCAACGTGGCGCTGGCCGTATTCCGCACCGAGCAGGACAACTTCGCCCAACAGGCAGGCAGCATCGGTGGTCGCGCCTATTACCGCGCGGTCGAGGGGCTGACCAGCGAAGGCTACGAGATCGAGATTTCCGGCCAGCCCATTCAGGGGCTGGAGCTGAATGCGGGCTACACCTTCGTCGACATCACCAATGCCGATAGCTCGCACGGGGTCACCTACTCGCCCAAGCACATGGTCAAGACCGCCGCGACCTATCGGATTCCGGCGTTGGACAAGCTCAAGGTCGGCGCCGCCGTACGTTGGCAGGACGATATCCACAACGGCATCGCCGAGCAGGATGCCTACGCTGTGGTCGACCTGATGGCCAGCTACGACATCGACCCCAACTGGAGCGTGTCGGCCAACCTCAACAACCTCACCGACGAGAAGTACCTGAACAGCCTGTACTGGACTCAGGCCTATTACGGTGCCCCACGCAACGTCAGCGCCACCCTGACCTGGAAATACTGACAGCCAGGGCCGCCTGTGAGGGCGGCCCCGACGAGAGAATCCGATGCGCCCGATTATGGTATTGCTGCACCGCTGGTGCGGCCTGTTCATCGCCCTGTTCCTGTTTACCGCCGGCTTGACCGGCGCTGTCATTTCCTGGGATCACGAACTGGACGAATGGCTCAACCCGCACCTGTTCGATGCGCAAACCGAAGGGCAGGCGCAGGACCCGCTGCAACTGGTGGACGCCCTGGAAGCGCGCGACCCGCGCCTGCAGGTGAGCTTCATGTCGCTGGCGCTGGAGCCCGGCCATGCGCTGGGCATCTTCGTCGATCCGCGTATCGATCCGGCCACCGGCAAGGCTTTTGAGCTGGGCTTCAATCAACTGGGCATCGACCCGGTGAATGGCAATGTCCAGGGACAGCGCGAATGGGGGGCGATCTCCCTGAGCCGGGAAAACCTGCTGCCGTTTCTCTACAAGTTGCACTACAGCCTGCATATCCCGGAAGGCTTCGGTATCGAACTGGGCGTGCTGTTCTTCGGCATCGTCGCCATCGTCTGGTGCCTCGATTGCCTGATCGCGCTGTGGCTGTCGTTTCCCAATCTGCGCAGCTGGCGCAAGTCGTTCGCCTTTCGCTGGAGCCAGGGCGGCTACAAGCTCAACTTCGACCTGCATCGCTCCGGCGGCGTGTGGATGTGGCTGTTGTTGCTGGTGCTGGCCGTCACCTCGGTGTCGATGAACCTCGAACGCCAGGTGGTGCGTCCGCTGGTCGAGCTGTTCTCGCCGCTGACACCGAGCCCCTTCGCCAGCCGCACGCCGGTTACGCTGGATGAACAGATCGTACCGCTGATCGACCGCCGTCAGGCCATCGCCGTAGCCGATGCCGAAGCGCGGCGGCTGGGCTGGGACGCGCCTCCCGGCGGGCTGTTCCATTCGGCGGAGTTCGGCGTGTATGGCGTCGGCTTCTACGAGGTCGGTGACGATCACGGCGACGCCGGGCTGGGCAACCCCTGGATCTATGTCGACAGCCGCAGTGGCGAGCTGGCCGGCGCGCATGTGCCGGGCACCGGCAGCGCCGGCGATATATTCCTGCAGGCGCAGTTCCCGCTGCATTCCGGACGCATCATCGGCCTGCCGGGACGTATCCTGGTGTCGTTGCTCGGTTTGGCCGTTGCCGGCCTCTCCGTGACGGGCGTGGTGATCTGGGCCAGGAAACGTCGCTCGCGCGTGCTCGCCGAACAGCGCCAGCGTGCCGGTTCACAAGCCGTGGCGTAAACGAAGCGCCGCGATCTGGTCGGCCCGTTGTTCGAGGAAGCGATCGAACGCCTCGATCAGCTGCGGGTGGTGGATGCTCGACAGGTAGTAATGATCTTCCACGTGCGGCAGCGTTGGGTCGAAAACCAGACTGTTCGCCGCCATGCGCATCTGCCGTAACTGGTGAGCCACCACCCTGGGGTTGAGGTAGACCGCGTCGACGCGGTCGCTGCTGGCCATGCGCAGCAGCGACTCGATCTGGTTGGCCTGGATCAGGCGGATACGCCCGCCGCGAATCTCGGAGAGATACGGCCAGGGTGTGAAGCCGTTCTGCGTGCCAAGCAGCTCGATGCGCTGCATGCCCTGACCGAGGTACTGCGGCTTGACCAGAATGCCGTCGATGTAGGGCGCTGCCGGATCGCTATAACGCACCGCGTGACCAGCCTTCTGGTCGGCGTTCCATTGCGGATGGTCGGGGAACTTGAGATCGACCCGGCCAGCGAGAAAATCACTGAGCAGGCGCCGAACCGGTAGCGGCGTGTAGACGAAGCGATAGCCGGACTCGGCAGCGAAGGCGTCCAGCAGGTCGCGGGCGTAGCCGCGGTACTCACCGCCCTGTACATCCGAGTAAGGCTGATAGGGCTGCAGTTCGACGCCGACGCGAATCTCTTCCTGCGCTACGGCGGGCAGAACCAACAGGCACAGACTGAGCAGCAGGGTAGGGCGTGTTTTCATGGCAGGCAGGGTCTCGCTGACGGCTAACAGCGGCTCGCTTCGGTAACCATAGCCGCGCCTTCGGGCCCGTTCAAAGTTTCCGTGTGGGCCCTGAGCAGGCGAAACCAGGCACCGTGCGTGGCCTCAGAGAATCGGCGAGATCAGCCGCGCGACGCGCATGCCCAGTTGTTGCAGACAATCAATGGGGTCAAAGTCATCGTTTTGTATCTGATCTATGACTCTGACCCCATTGATTCTAAAGAGCGGGAGATATTCGTGGTCTGTCCCCGAATATTCTTGCTACGTGACGAGGTACACTGGCAAGCTCGGGCGCTGGAGTAGAGTTTTTGGGGATTCCTCAGTGTCCCCTATTATTTGGCGCCTCTTGGTTACTTTTAGATTTAATGTGCTCGCAGATAATGGACAGCTTGTTGGCGCGGAACTCAAAAACATCACGATTCTCTGGGGTCTTTTCACCCAGTCGAGTCAGCAGGCTCGCAGTGCGCACACATTGCTCATGTTCAACTTCACCCATTGTTAGGCCTTCGAGCAGAAGAGTATCAATCGCCCTGATTCCAGGCGCTTCATCTTCCCAGTCGCCGATTACGTATTTTGTGCCAACTTGTAGAACTGCAATTTTTAGTGGTTCTTGGTATCCCGGATATTCTTTGGTCTGATTAACGTCCAAGTGATTGTTGTGGATGTGTTCTTTAAGTGATATGTCATCATCTGGAATAGGCGTTTTTATCCAGCTGGGATGGTTGTCTTTAGAGGAACACCCGGTTACAAGAAATGCGATTAAAATAAATCTGAACATACTGGATCTCGCAAGCTTTAAGGTGTGTAAAAGGGGGCAGATTTATTTAATTGCATCTTCACAAATCGGCTAATGGGTGTCCCCTTTTCTTCTGATGTCAGCGCCGTAGCTGGTCGAGTATCATCAAGTGAACATGCATGTCCACTTTCACAAGGTTTTCCAAGGCGGCCTTCCCACCGATACACAATGCCGGTTCGAAGGCGTACATCTCGTTAGTTGAAACCGGCCCTAACTTATTGAGCGCTCGTTGAAAAAGTGGCTCGCCTTGCTCGTCTTGGAAGTCGAAGTTTTCCGGTTTGGACATGCCCAGAAAAATCCCAACGGCCCTATCTGGCTGAGGATTTACTTTTTGCAGTTGATTTTTCAATGCGACAATTCCTCCAGCAAGGCTCGATATGGTTATCTTGCGCTGATAGCGCTCTCCCCAAGCATAAAGGGAGCCGAAAGCATCCCTTGCAATGACATGATAATTGTCGATGTTCTGAAGGTCGGTACCTTGTAGCCAGCTGTCCAAGGTGTCCTTGTATAGGGCCGGGTCAACAAGCCAGAACATACCATTAGCATACGCACACCAACCTTCTTCCTGCCAGTAACGCAATAGCGCATCTGGGAGCACCGAACGATATTTGTTAATGCTAGAAGTAGGTACAACCTCTCGGTAGCAGGCTTCACCCATGTTAGCGATGAACGATTGAAAGAACTCATCTCTCATCTTGACGTGCCTCGAAGTAATTCCAATTTCACATTCATTTTCGCCGCACCACCTCCGCTGGCAATAGCGTTATCGACCGCCTCGTCCAATGCTTTCAAGCGACTTGGCCAGCTAGCGCCGATCGAGGAGTTGATCACGGAGTTGCCCATTCTGACAGGTTCTGGGCTGCCCCACCCCCCCGCCACCATGTCTGGATCATGCAAGGCAGCGAGCTCTGAACGAATTTGCTTGGCCCGTTCTGCCGCTTCAGTGGTTGCGCTGGAAAAGTCTTTACCTTTGGCCATCAATGACTCCGCGATGCTCTCCCGCACCGCTATCTCAAAGTCTTGACCAAATTTTTGTTGCGCTCCTACCGAAGCAGGGTTACGCCCCACGTCGTTATAGGCGTCACGGGCAGCTTTATATTCATCGAGCGATAAATTGTTCAGTGCATCCTGCTGCGCTTGCAACTGCTTGTTGTACTCCTTGAGATACGCCTTTTGCTGCGCAGGCGACATGGCCTGGAATTTCTTGCTGTTGTAGGGGTTGAACGGTTCGACCACGAACTCGTCCATTTGCACAACTGTAGGTGCTGGATCTGCTTTTTGGGGTTCAGGCTTGCCTTCGGGGCTATGAGCAGGCTTGCCAGTATCTGCTACGTCTGCGCCTGTATTTGCCGATGGCTCGGTAGTTGGTTTGGATGGGACTGCTTTGCCTGTATCTCCAGCGACCGCCTCTGCTTTCGCCAGCTTGGCCCCATCTGTCGCCATCTTCTCCAGCGTGTCTTTACCCAGCTTGACGCCAGCAGTTGCCAGTTTGACCCCTCCTTTGGCAATTCCGCCGACGCCAGTGACTACGCTGCCTACCTGCCAGATCAGTGCGCCAAGATCCTTGCCCAATTGTTCAGCGTTCTGATCCCCCCCGTGTTCCAGGGCAATAGTCATTCGATCAATCTTGGCGTCAAGTTCGCGGAAGACGCTGTCGCCAAGCTCCTGGCGGGCGTCTGGGCTGGAGATGAGTTGCTTCAGGCCACTAAGTCCTGCGATGGGATCGGAGAGAAACTGAGCCAAACCTTCGATATCGTTCCAACCTGACTCGGCTAGACCCTTGCCGATACCCACCGAGGTCAGTACATCCTGGCGCCGGCTGACATAGCCCCATTTGGCCAGAACCTTGAGGGTTTCCAGAGTGCCGTCGGCGGCTTCCAACTCCTTGTTCATCTGCACGATCTGCTGACTGGCCAGCCAATTGTTGTCCACCGCAGTACCAGCCGCCGTTGTGGCGCTGGTGGTGTCGGCCCCGCTCGCCGCTGCCAGGCCGCTGACCAAGCTGACGATCAGGTTGCGCTTCGCTTCACGTTCGGCTTGTCCTTCGTCTGGGCTGGTTTCGTTGAACAGCCCGGTCAACAGGCTGGAAGCCGCTGCACCGGCTGCGCCTCCGCTACAGCTTTGGTTGCTGGCCGCCGCACCGGCGCAGGCGACGATGGCATGCAGTGCGGCATGTGTGGGGCTGCCTTCGAGCAGGCTGCCTTCGGCGACGAGTTTGCCGATGTATCCTGCACCCTGCTGTTGCACGTAGTTCACCACCATGCCTTGGACGAATTCGCCGCCGCCAGCACTGATGTTACCGCTGGCGGCGGCTACCAAGGCGGTGGCGATCTGTCGGTAGGTGCCACCAGCGCCCCAGTCGTCACCGATGCGCCGCACCTCCTGCTGCAGGCTGCGGGATTGGTCGAGCAGTGTCAGACGCTGCTCGTCGCTCAGACCGTTGTTGGGATCCAGCGCTCTGGCCTCGGCTTCCTCGGCCTGCCGTTTCTTCGCATCGGCCTCCTTGGCCTTGTTATCAAGAAACGTCCCAACCTCTCGTGTGAATGCACCGGCAATTTCAAAGCCTGCACGCAGTTCCTCTTCGTTGAAGATGGGCTTGAGCGCATTGGAGGTGTCGCGATCGGTCGATACGTCGCGATTGAGCGAGGCGACGGTCTGTTCGGCGGTCGAGCCGGTAAGCGCTTGCTGGCCGGCATCGTCGCGGATCTCGATATCTGCCGCGCTGATGCCGCTTCGGGTGACGCTGCTCGCATCATCCTTGGCACCCAGCGCCACGGGCATGGTGGCGCTGAAGCCGCCCTCGTTGGGCAATGTGCTGCCTGGAGTTTTCTCGGGGCCGGCCTGGGCGTTGCCTTGTTGATCCTTGCCAACATTCGCACCGTAGCCACCGCCAATGCTGAGGCTGCTGCCGCTGTATTTGGCCTCGTTCTTGATGTCGCGGGTGGTCAGTGTCGCGGTGCTCAGTGTGTTGCGGCCGTCGGCGCTGGCTTTGTCGCTGCTGGTGATGACTGCACCGACCAAGTCGGTATTGCCACCTACGTCGATCTGGAAGCCGCCGTCGCCGGCACGGATGCCGGACTGCTCGATAACGCTGGCGTATTCGGAGTTGATATCGGTTTTGCCGAAGTTGGCGGAGATGGAGCTGGCGCCGGCGCAGAAGGGCGGGATGCACAGGCTCAGGCCAACGCCCATGCTCTTCTCGTCGACCTTGTAGGTGCTGGTGTCCTGCAGGCTCTCGATGTTGAGATCGCGGCCTACGTTGGCCACGACCTGCTTGCCGGTCGCTACAGCGCCTTTGAGGTTGGTGTCGCGGCCCGATTGCAGCAGCAGGGTCTTGCCGGCATCCACCCGTGTATTGCTGTGGGTGATGTCTTGGCCGTCACTCTCGCCACGATTGCCTGAGACACCGAGATTGATCGAGAAGCCGTTCTGGCTGCCGCCAAGCGCAAAGCCGATGCCGACGCTGGCACTGCTGCCGCTGCTATCGCTTTGCTGCATGGCGCTATCGGTCGCGGCCAGCAGGTTGATGTCGCCGCCCGCTGCCAGCGATGCATTGTTACCGGCCTTGATCTGGCTACCGCGCACGGTGATGTGGCTATCGGTGCCGGCGCCGCTGGCTTGCAGCGATACATCGTTGCCTGCGGCGATGGTGGACGCGGCGGAGGTGTCGCTGCGCTGCACCACGGTGTTGGCGCTTTTTTGCGTGCCCAGCGAAATACTGATGTTGATGCCGCCCGCCTTCGTAGGATCTTGGGCAACTGCGGTGGCGGCGTTGTTGGCGGCCAGTGCGGTGGTGGCCAGAGCCAGTGCCTGCATGCGGCTGTTGTCGGTCTTGCTCGACGCCTGCTTCATCTGGTCGGCGGTTTGTATGGCGCTGACCACCGGGTTGGTGATGCTGACCGAGAGCCCGCTCTGCTTGAACCTGGTTTCGCGCTCGCGCTCACTGAGGTTGCGCGCTTCGACTATATCGATGCGTTGTGCGGCGATGTCGACGTTACCCTTGGGAGCGATGACGTGGCTGCCAACCTGGCGATAGTCACCATCGGCCAGGATCAGCACGTCGCCTTCGGTCGAGCCGACCACGCTGCCGACTGCTGTACGCCGCGTTGAGTCGTCTTCCACGCTCTGTTGCTGCGTACCGATGGTCAGCGAGAGGCCGCCACCGCTGAACAGGCCGCTTTTCTTCTTGGTCTTGTCGTGGCGCTCGGTGATGCGGTCACTCGCGGCGTCGAGATGGATGTCGTTATCGGCCAGCAGGATGGTCTGCTCGGTCGAGGCGACATTGCTGCCGCGCAGGGTGATGTCGCGCCCTGCCTGGAGATAGGCCTGCTCGCCGCTGAAGGTCGAGCCTTCGGCGAGGGTTTGTTCGACGGTATCGCGCAAGGTGGTGGTGGTGCTGGAGAACATCCCGCTCTTGCCTTTGAACTTGTGCGCCTCATCGGCGAACTGGTAGTTCTCGGCCTCGGTGAGGTTGATGTCGCGTCCGGCGTTCGCCAGCAGCATGCCGTTCTCAGTGTTGACGCTGGCGCCACGGGCATTGATGTCCTGGCCCGCATTGAGCTGCAGCTCGCCGGTGGTCTGGATCACGGAGCCCACTTCGGTGCGGCTGGCTTCGTTACGCCAGTTGCTGCTGTTCCAGACGATGGACTGCTGATGCGCCTCCGATAGCGTGCCCAGGTTGAGGTCGCGCCCGGCCGTGAGCAGCGTGGCGCCCTGGCCGGCATTGGCGACATGCGCGGCATCCAGTTGCAGGTCATTACCAGCACCGACCTGTAGTGTGCCGTCGCTGCCACTCACGAAGAGGCTGGCGACGCGGGATAGCGCCGTGCGGCTGCCCTGGGCATTGGCGCTGTCCTGGGTGGTCGAGGCGACGCGGATATCGTTGCCTGCGTTGGCCGAGAGCAAATCCACCGCACTCATCGAGCCACCGATGTTGTTCAGGTTCTCGCGTGCCTCAACCACGAGCTTGTCGGCTTGAAGTCGCCCACCGAGGTTGTCGATGTTCCGTGCGTTCACCGCCACGATGCTGCGCCCGCCGATGCTGCCGCTGTTGAGCAGGTCACCGGAGAGGTCGAGCTTGAGTTGCTGGCCGGCGATCAGCGCACCGTTGCCGTTGAGGTCGCCATCGCGTACCCGCATGTAGACCTGGGGCACCAGCACCTTGCGTGTTTCGCCGTTGGCCAGGGTCACCGAACGTTCCACCAGCCACACCAGGTCGCTGGTCAGTTGCGCCATCTGCTCGGCGGTCAGCGCCACGCCGGGTATCAGGTTCCACTCGCTGGCCAGGGTAACGCCGTTGTCGAGCAGGGCGCGGTATTGCGCCTCGTCGTCGGCATAGCCGTCGAGGAAGCGTCGCCCGGTGAGTTGGGCGATCTGCTCGCGGATCAGCTTCTGCTCGTAGAAACCATCGCCCAGGCGCAGTTGGGTCAGGGCGGGGTCCACGCTCAGGCGTTGCAGCATGTAGTCAGACGACAGCCATTGGCGGTAGCTGGCGAAGCGCGGATCGGTTTCGATCAGGTAGCCGCGGGTGCCTTCCGGGTTGGTCTGGAACAGGTTGTTGCTCGGCAGGTTGAGGTTGAGGCCACCGCTGCGTACCAGGCCAGCCACGCCCTGACCATTGTTGAGCTGTACCTCGATGCCTGGGTCGACCTGATTGCTCTGGCGTACGCCGAGTTGCGTGTTGCTGCCGCTGACTGCCGTCTGGCCACGGAACTCGGTCGGGCTGATGTCGATATCCTGGATCAACGGGGCAGGGCGGTAGGTGGCCACGTTGGTGCCCTGGCGATCACGGCCCTTGCGCTGGATGCGGTAGAAGTTGGTCACGATGCCGACATCGCGGGTGATGCGTTGGCCGTCCACCTCGGTGTTGTTCACCTGGGCCGCGCCGACCTGCAGCAAACCGCCGGCGATGATGCGGCTCTTGTCATTGAGCAGGCTATCGCCATTGAACGACAGGTTGCCGCCCGCCAGGATTTGCCCGGGCGCCGAGGTAAGTACGCGGGTTTCAGTGACAACGCGGTCGTAGTCGTAGCGGTTGAAGTTGTCGCGGCGACCATCGGGTGTGGTCAGGTGATCGACTTCATCATGGTGTATGGATATTTGGTCGGGGCGATAGCGGTTGGGGGAACCGCTGATCTGATATTCCTGCTGTCGCTCGCGGCTAACCTCCACTTGGCTAGTGCTGAAGTGCTCGTTGGTGTTGCGCAGTTCGCGCACCGTCAGGTCGATGTTGCCGAGCGCCTCGATGCTGGCGCTGGCATTGCTCAGCAAGTCGGCCCGGTCGCTGGCGCGATCATTCGCATCCAGCGCGCCGCCGATGGCCAGGTCGCCGGCACTGAAGATCAATGCCTGCTCGCGGTTCTCCAGGGTCTCGGCGCCGATGTCCAGGCGTTCGCGGGCGGCCAGAGTGGCGGCGCGACCGGCCTCGTCACGGTTGGACAGCAGGCGGCTGGTGACGGCCAGGCGATCACCATAGAGCTGGCCGGTGCCGAGGTTGTGCAGCTCATCGGCCTGGATGCGCACCTGCTGGCCATCGACCAGGCCACGGTTGAGCAGTTGGCCATCGACACGCAGGTCGACCTGATTGGCGCTCAACTCGGCGCCACTGGCGTTGTCCAGCGTGGTGCTGCGTAGCAGCAGCGATTGTCCGGCCTGTAGTTGGGCGGCATTGTTCAGGGCGCCGTCGACTTCGACGTCCAGCTTGCCGTTGGCTTGCAGCAACCCGGCGAGGTTCATGTTGCCTTGCTGGCGCAGCAGCAGGTCACCCAGGCTCAGGGCTTTGCCGGTGCCACGCAGGTAGGCCGTGTTGAGTGAGAGCAGACGTCCGGCGAGCAGTTCGCCGCCCTCGTTGAGCAGCTCTTGAGCGGTCAGCCTGACCTCGCCGTTGCTGGCGATGGTGCCGCCTTTGTTGTTCAGTCGCTGGGCATCGCGCACTTCCAGCGTGCCGCCCTCAGTCGTGAGGAGGCTACCGTCGCTGTTGTCCAGCTCGCGGCTGTCGATCAATACCTGGCGCCCCTGGCTGTAGCCGCCAGCTAGTACCGCCTGCTGCGCGGTCAGATGCAGTTGGCCATTGCTCAGCAGGCTGCCGCCGCTGCCTTCGATGCGCTGGGCGTTCAATGCCAGGCGGCCGTCGCCGGCATGTCCGACCGTGCCGCCCTGGTTGTTCAGGGTCTGCGCCTCGAGGCTGAGCGATTCGGCGTTGCTGGCGATGCGTCCGTTGCTGTTGTCGAGGCTGTCGGTGGCCTTGAGCGTGCTGGCCGTGCTGCCGGTTTGCAGCAGCTCGCCGTCGACGTTGGACAGGTGCTTGGCGCTCAGCGCCAGATGCTCGGCGCTGACCTTGGCGGCATCGCTGCGCAGGGTGCCACTGGCGCTGGCTTGCAGGTTACCGGTGCTGTCGATCTGGCTGGCGCTCAGGTCGATATCGCCGTTGCTGGCGCTCAGGTCAAGGTCGCCGGCCTGGGTGCGGCTGTGGCTCAGGTCGAGACTGTCGCCCTGCACGTCGAGCTTGCCACTGGCGTGGTTCTGGCCGTTGGCTGCCACCTGGCGAGCCTCGATCTTCAGTTCGGCGGCACCTTTGGCGTTGCCCTGGGCATCGATACCGGCCGCCAGCAGCGAATCACGACCGCTCTGCACACGGTCAGCCTGCAGGTGAGTATTGCCCTGGGCTGCGACCACGCCGTTGTTTTTGATGCTGCCCTGGCTGCTCAGGCGCATGTCGCCTTTGGCATAGAGGCTGCCGCTGTTATCGATGGTCTGGGTGCTGGCCAACTGAGTGTCGCCGGCGCTGCTGACGGTGCCGAGGTTTTGCAGTTTGCCATCGGCGCTGATCACCACCTCGCCGGCCATGGCGCCGATCTGCCCGGCGTTGCGTACGCCGACCCCGGCCTCGGTGCCCACCAGCTTGATCTTGCCGGCATACATGCCGCCGAGCTGGGCGACGTCGATGGCTACTTCAGGCTTGGCGCTGCCGTCATCGGCGAGAGCGCTGACCTGGGTGTTGTCGGCGTTGACCTGGTTGCGCCCGGCGGTGACCTTGAGATCCTTGGCCCAGATGCCGGCGTTGACCTCGACGCTGCGGGCAATCAGGTCGGTGTAGTCGCTGTCGCGGCTGTCCAGGCCCTTGCCGGTGATGCTCAGGGTGCCGCCTTCGACCTTGTAACCGGTGATGCGGCCGTCTTCCATCTGCACGCGGCCAGTAGTCAGGGTGGAGCGGTCGGCATTGATGAAGCCGCAGCCGTCGCAGGTGATCCCGGCCGGGTTGGCGATGATCACCTCGGCACGGCGCCCGGCCACTTCCACGTAGCCACGCAGTTGGCTGGGGTCGCTGGAATTGACCTCGTTGAGGATCACTCGCGCGCCCGATCTGAGGTTCGGGTTGCCCTCGATCCAGCCCCCGATCTGGGTCTGGCTGATGGTCGGCGAGTTATTGAGTATCGCCCCGCGGCCATCCACGTCGAACTGACTGTAGGTATTGCGTGAAACCCCGGCAGCGCTGGGCGTGGCGATGTTCACTTGTGGCGTGCCGTTGGCACTTTCAATGACGTGCGGGCGTTGGCCACCGGGCGCATTGGGATCGGCAACGATGCCGCCAGCCCAGGCCGGAGTGACCGCCAGGCTAACCAGCCCCAGTGCGCCCATCAAGGCGAAGCGCAGGGGCTGCAGAGTGGCTACACAGCCGTGGATAGCCCCACTGGCATCGCGCGTGCCGGGCGCCTTGCCTTGGCTGGTGACGTTCTCCGCCACCACCATGAGCATGCCGCGTGCCTTATTGAAGATGACTCGATGCAGGTGCTTGTTCATGTGCAATTCCATTTGCGGTACCGGACCGCATGTAACGTTTGAAGAGAATCAGGTCTCGCTGGCGAGTGGATGGGCCGCGAACCAGGCTTTGGCCTGCTCCGGGATCACGCCGATGCCATGGAAGGTCTTGACCTTCAGGCCGCGTGTTTCGCCACGGTGGTAAAGCGCGCGAGCGCAGCGGTTGGGGAATATGCGGCTTTGCAGCAGGCGGCTGAGCACGGCGGTATGGCCGAAGGGCGCGACCCAGTCGTTGATCCACATGCGCTCGCCGCTGCACCAGTCGGCCTCGTCCATTTCCAGCGGCGAGTGGCTCAGATAACGCCGTTCGCCGGCTTCGTCTAGGCTCAGCCAGGCCAGGTAGAACACCGGCTTGCCGTTCTCGCTGCCGAGCACGAACTGGCGGTGCTTGAGCGCCGGCAGGAGCAGGCGCGACAGACTGTGCAGGGGCGCGTCGCGGTGGGCCTCGGAATGCATCCACAGCCAGGTGGTGGCACCCAGTACGTTGGCCTCATTCCATGGCTCGTCGAAGACGGCCGGGGCGGTGATGTCGAAGGTATCGAAGCGCATGGGGCGATCCTCAGAACGACAGGACGACGGTGAAAGCACTGGTGTAGTCGGCAGTCTTGAAGCCTTCGGGCTTCTTCAGCGGCGTGCCCCAGGACCAGTCGTAGGACAGGTTCCGATAGGCTCCACGCAGGCCGACCACGGCACCGGCCAGGTGGCGGCCGATCAGGTAGTCGGCGGAGTTGCCGCCGACCTCGCCGTAGTCGATGCCCGCGTATAGCTCCTGGCCGCTGTCACCGAGGGCCAGGCCCAGTTCATTGCTCAGGGTCCAGCCACGGTCTGCGGAGAGAATGTTTTCGCCATCGAAGCCGCGCACGGTGTAGCGCCCGCCGATGCTGAAGCGGTCCTGCGGGACCAGGTTGGTGCGGTTCCATTGCGCACGCCAGGCGCCGAGGTAGCGCAGGCGCTGGTCATAGACGTTGAAGGGCACCTGCCATTGGCTGTCGGCGAGGATGATCTGCGAGCGCGAGGTGCCGTCACCGAAACTTTCCTCGGGAGCCTCCAGGGCCCGGTGCGCGCCGGTGCCGCGGCGGTAGCTCAGGCTCAGGTCGAAGGTGGCCGGGCCGATGAATTCGCGGTGGCCAACGCCAGCCTGCCAGCCTGCCATGCGCCGACGTTGTTGCTGGATTTCGGTGTCGTCGATGAAGTTCTCCGAGCTACGCGTCCACAGGCTGCCCCATAGCGTGGTCTTGCGCACCGCGTCGCGGTACACCAGGCGCGACAGGCGCAGCTCGTTGTTGCGGCTCTCGCCACGGTACAGGAAGTCTTGATTAATCCCGGCGATGGTCTGGTGGTAGTCGTATTCGCTGCTGGTGAACGCGAGCTGCCAGTAGCCGTAGGGCACCGAGTAGTGAAGCGTGTGGCCCTTGGAACCACGGTCGCCATCCTCGCCGCCGCCCAGGTCATGGTTGAAGCTGGCGTAGAACAAATCGTTGAGGGTCAGCGGGTTGTCCAGCGACAGGGCCACGGCGCCCTGATACTTGCCGGTGCTCTTGCTGCCACCATTATCCAGCGACAAGCTCAGGCGTGCCGGGAAGCGCTGGCGCCAGGCGATCACCACATCGCTCTCGCCCGGCCTGGCCCCACTGGCGCTGGCCGGGACGATACGAATATCGGCCTCTACAGTCGGCACGCGCTTGAAGTTCTCCAGCGCCTGTTCGATATCGCGCAGGTTGAGCAGGTCGCCAGGGCTGGCCGGCATTGCGTTGAAGGTATTGGCGCGTTTGCTGGTCTCATCGTCGAAGCGGATATCGCTGATGCGACCGGGTAGCAGGGTCAGGGTCAGCACGCCGCTGTTCAGATCCTGGGCGCCGGCCAGTACGCGTGTGGTGACGTAGCCCTTGGCGATGATCGCGTTCTGGATGCGCTTCATCGTCAGGTTGATGCCTTGCGAGCCCAGGCAGCGGCCCAGGGCCGGATCATCTTCGGGGTTGGCTGCCTGCAAGGCCCACTGGAACTGCTCTGCAGCTTCGCCGATCAGCTCGATCTGGTCGATGCGAAAGCAAGGTGTTTCCTCGCGTGGCAGGCGCACCGCCTCTTCTTGAGGCAAGGCTTCGAGGCGAATGTCCGGGCGTGTCTCCAGTTGATCGCGCAGTACGCGTTCGCGCTCACGCTGGCGCAGCAACTCTTCTTCGGGGGTTGCGGCTTGCGCGGTCTGGGCCATTGCCAGAGCGGTTAATAGCAGCGAAGGGAAGGCGCGACGGAGGAGCGTGAAAACCCTTGTGCGCGACGAAGCGGGACATGGAATGAGTGACTGCATGACACATCCTTGTGGGCTGACGATGGTGCGTTGAACGAGCAACCCGGCGCTGCGGTGGCTGGCCGTTACACCTGGCTAGACGCGTGCTGAGAGGGGGTGGAAGAAAAAAAGTTTCGAGGCGAACGTGCAGTTCGTCGGGTCAGCGCATCGCGGTGTGATGTGGAGCGCATTTTCTCTTAGGCCCCAAGCGGCCCTGCCAGGTGGACGAGCAGGCTCAGAGAATCGGCGAGATCAGCCGCGCGACGCGCATGCCCAGTTGCTGCAGGCGATGGAGGTTGCGTCGGTCGGCGTTGACCAGTTCGCGCGAGCGGCTGAAATCTTCTTCCAGCATGGCGGCGACCTGGGCGTTGAAGCCCTCGTCGAAGGTCAGCAGGCTGGCCTCGAAATTGAGGCGGAAGGAGCGGTTGTCGAGGTTGGCGCTGCCCAGCAGGCAGGCGTCGTGATCGATCAGCAGCGCCTTCTGGTGGAGGAAGCCCGGCTGGTAGCGGAAGATGCGCACGCCCGCACGCAGCGCCTCGAAGGCGTACAGGCTGGAGGCCGCGTAGACGATGCGGTGGTCGGGGCGCGCCGGTAGCAGCAGGCGTACATCCACGCCACGCATCACGGCCAGACGCAGGGCAGCGAACAGGGCTTCGTCGGGCACGAAGTAAGGGCTGCTCAGCCAGACCCGTTCGCGCGCTGCATGAATCGCTTCGACGAACAGCAGCGAGCAGGTTTCCTGCGGGTCCGCCGGGCCGCTGGCGATCACCTGGCAGAGTAGGCCGGGGTCGTCCTGCTTGCTCGGCATCAGCAGCGGTGGCAGCTTGCGGCAGGCCCAGTACCAGTCTTCGGCGAAGGCTTCCTGCAGGCTTGCCACCACCGGCCCGCGTACTTCCACATGGGTGTCGCGCCAGGGCGCCAGGGGTGGCTTCTGACCGAGGTATTCGACGCCGACGTTGAGCCCGCCAAGAAAGCCGATCTCGCCATCGACCACGACGATCTTGCGGTGGTTGCGGAAATTCAGCTGGAAGCGGTTGAACAGTCCGGCGCGCGTGGGGAAGGCATGCACCTGCACGCCGCCGCGGCGCAGGTTGTCGATATAGGCGCGTGGCAGTGCATGGCTGCCGACGCCGTCATACAGCACGTACACCTGCACGCCTGCGGCGGCGCGCTCCAGCAGCACGTCGCGCAGGCGCTGGCCGAGGGCGTCGTCACGGATGATGAAGAACTGCAGCAGGATCACCTGCTGCGCGCTGGCCAGGGCTGCGAAGATCGCCTCGAAGGTGGCCTCGCCATCGATCAGCAGATCGACGCGGTTGCCGGTCAGGCCCGGCAAGTGCGACAGGCGCGGCAGCGCCCGCAGGCGATCGTAAGCCGGTGATAGATGCGCGGCCTTGGCTTCCTCGACCCAGGGGCGCCAGTCCTGTTCGGCCATGGCATGGCGCATTTCCCTGTCGGCCTGGCGCCGCGCCTTGACGTAGGCGTCGAAACGGCTGCGGCCGAAAACCAGATAAGGCAGCAACGTCAGGTAGGGCATGAAGAATAGCGACAGGCCCCAGGCCAGGGCGCCCTGTGCCGTGCGCACGGTCAGCACGGCATGTATCGCGGCCAGTACGCCGAGGGCGTGGACGGTGGCGATCAGGTAGGCGAACAGGTGGGGTATGCCGAAATCCGCAGGCATGCGGGGTCTTCCTTTGCACGGGCGTGTGCAGCTGACCATGGGGATTGCGCAGCGTTCGCCACCATCCTGCCATGGTCACTGGGCGAATGGCAGTGCCGGGCAAATTGCCAGCCTCTGGGGAATTATTCGGGGGCTTCAAGTGTCTTGGTTTCTGAATGAGCGGAATTCATGTGTTAGCCTTTCCGGTTCGACCCATACGCAGGTCGACTTCAATCGGAGGAGGGCATCAGTCCTGTTCACGCTCGTCCAGCGAGTCAAACGCATCAAGGAGAACGCCAACCATGGGAAACGTCCCTTCGCATGACACGACACCGCCATCCGCAGCGGAAACCAACGAAGGCATCCCGGCACCGACCGGCGAGGCCAACCTGATCGACACCGATTACGTCATCGGTCAGGACAACATCCAGGGCAAGTTCATCTTCTCTCTGGATATTCACGGCAAGGTTTTCACCATTTCCGCGCTGGTCGCGGTAATTTTCGTAGTCCTCGCCCTGGCTCTGCAGAACCAGATCGAACCACTGTTCAGTGGCCTGCGCGACTGGCTCACCCATCACATGGCCTGGTTCTTCATCGGCGCCGCCAATGTCTTCGTCCTGCTCTGCCTGGGGCTGATCGTCTCGCCGCTGGGCAAGGTGCGCATTGGCGGGATGGAGGCCACGCCCGATTACACCTACCTGGGCTGGTTCTCCATGCTGTTCGCCGCCGGTATGGGTATTGGTCTGATGTTCTATGGCGTGTCCGAGCCGATGTCGCACTACAGCGCGGCGATGGGCGGCATCACCGTCGGTGAAGATGGCGTACGCACCGACTGGGCGCCGCTCGGTGGCGCCGCCGGTAACGCCGAGGAGGCCGTGCGCCTGGGCATGGCGGCGACCATCTTCCACTGGGGCCTGCACCCCTGGGCGATCTACGCCATCGTCGCGCTGGCGCTGGCGCTGTTCTCCTTCAACAAGGGCCTGCCGCTGTCGATCCGCTCGATCTTCTATCCGATCCTCGGTGAGCGCGTATGGGGCTGGCCGGGTCATGTGGTCGACATTCTCGCGGTGTTCGCCACCCTGTTCGGTCTGGTCACCTCGCTGGGCCTCGGTGCCGAGCAGGCGGCTGCAGGCGTGGAGTACCTGTTCGGCATCCCCGCCACGGATACCACTAAGGTCCTGCTGATCGTGGCCATCACCCTGGTCGCCCTGGCTTCGGTGGTCGCCGGTCTCGACAAGGGGGTCAAGCGCCTGTCGGAGATCAACATGGGTCTGGCCATGGCGCTGCTGCTGTTCATCATCATCGCTGGGCCGACCGTGCTGATCTTCACCGACTTCTTCAAGAACCTCGGTGCCTATCTGCAGTATCTGCCGGCGCTGGCCAACCCGGTCGGCCGCGAAGATACCAACTTCAGCCAGGGCTGGACCGCCTTCTACTGGGCCTGGTGGATCAGCTGGTCGCCTTTCGTCGGCATGTTCATTGCCCGTGTCAGCCGTGGTCGCAGCGTGCGTGAGTTCCTCATCGCCGTGCTGCTGGTGCCGTCGCTGGTGTCGGTGCTGTGGATGACCGCCTTCGGCGGTACCGCGATCAACCAGCTGCTGGTGGATGGTTTCACCGGTGCGCAGGATGCCGGCCTGGAGCTGAAGCTGTTCAGCATGCTTGGCGAGATGCCGCTGACGGCCATTACCTCCTTCATCGGTATCGTGCTGGTAGTGGTGTTCTTCATCACCTCGTCGGACTCCGGCTCTCTGGTGATCGACACCATCACCGCTGGCGGCAAGGTCAATGCACCGGTGCCGCAGCGGGTGTTCTGGGCCAGCATCGAAGGTGTGATCGCCATCGCCCTGCTGCTCGGCGGCGGCCTGGTGGCGCTGCAGGCGATGGCTGTATCGACTGGCCTGCCGTTCACCATCGTGCTGCTGGTGGGCTGCATTTCCATCGTCAAAGGCCTGATGAGCGAGCCGCGCTGAAGCACACCCTTCGTCGCTGACAAGAGCGCGCCCCTGGGCGCGCTTTTTCATTTCCTGGGGGCAGTCGTTAATGGGAAAGCCCGCGGCGTTTGCGCAGCGCAGGCCAGATTTTCCTTCTGATAGCGTCAGCTCCGCGCAATAGCAGCGGCGGTCGCCGCATTGCTCGCGAATAAAAAAAGAAGGAGCAGCCCCTTGAGCCAAGGCCCCGTATCACGCAAACACAACTCATCAGCAGACGGTATTCCCGCCCCTAGCGGTGCGGTCAATCTCATCGACACCGACTATGTGGTTGGCCAGGACAACATCCGTGGCCGTTATCTGGTCAATCTCGATATTCATGGTGTGGTATTCCTGATATCGGCAGTGACCGCATTCATTTTCGTCGCGCTGGCGCTGGCCATGCACGATCAGGTGGAGCCGCTGTTCAAGGCCGTGCGCGACTGGTTGACCGTCCACCTGTCCTGGTTCTTCATCGGTTCGGCCAACATCTTCGTACTGCTTTGCCTCGGCCTGATCGTCTCGCCGCTGGGCAAGGTACGTCTGGGCGGGACCCTCGCCCGACCGGACTACTCCTACTTTTCCTGGTTCGCCATGTTGTTCGCAGCGGGCATGGGCATCGGTCTGATGTTCTATGGCGTCGCCGAACCGATGTCGCACTACGGCACCGCTCTGGGCGGCACGACCGTGGATGCCAGTGGCGCGCGCACCGATTGGGCACCGCTTGGCGGAGCCGTCGGCAATTCTGCCGAAGCCGCTCGCCTGAGCATGGCCACCACCATCTTCCACTGGGGTCTGCACCCCTGGGCGATCTACGCCATCGTGGCGCTGGCGCTGGGCCTGTTCGCCTTCAACAAGGGCCTGCCGCTTTCCTTCCGTTCGATCTTCTTCCCGCTGCTCGGTGAGCGCGTGTGGGGCTGGCCAGGGCATATCATCGACATCCTGGCGGTGTTCGCCACCCTGTTCGGTCTGGTGACCTCGCTGGGCCTGGGTGCCGAGCAGGCCACTGCCGGCCTGCATGCGCTGTTCGGCCTGTCGGCCGACACCACCACCAAGGTGCTGCTGATCACCGTGATCACCCTGATCGCGCTGTGCTCGGTCCTGACCGGTGTGGACAAGGGCGTGAAGATCCTTTCCGAAGTGAACATGGGTCTGGCCCTCGCGCTGTTGCTGTTCGTGCTGATCGCCGGCCCCACTGCGCTGCTGCTGACCGGTGTGCTGGATAACCTCGGCGCCTACCTGCAATACCTGCCGGCGCTGTCCAACCCGGTCGGTCGTGAAGACGCCAACTTCAGCCAGGGCTGGACCGCCTTCTACTGGGCCTGGTGGATCAGCTGGTCGCCGTTCGTGGGCATGTTCATCGCTCGCGTCAGCCGCGGCCGTACCGTGCGTGAATTCCTCACCGCCGTGCTGCTGGTGCCCTCGCTGGTCTCTGTGATCTGGATGAGCACCTTTGGCGGCACTGCGCTGCACCAGGCGCTGGGTGGTCTGACCGAACTGAGCCAGGCCGCGCTGGAACTGAAGATGTTCGTCATGCTCGACCAGCTGCCGATCAGCGCCATCAGCTCCTTCGCCGCCATCGTGCTGGTGGTGCTGTTCTTCATCACCTCGTCGGACTCCGGTTCGCTGGTGATCGACACCATCACCGCCGGCGGCAAGATCAACTCGCCGGTTTCGCAGAAGGTGTTCTGGGTGATCATGGAAGGCGCGCTGGCCGTGGCCCTGCTGCTGGGCGGCGGCCTGGTGGCGTTGCAGGCCATGGCGGTGTCGACGGGCCTGCCGTTCACCATCGTGCTGCTGGTGGGCTGCATTGCCATCGTCAAGGGACTGATGAGCGAACCGCGCTGAGCCTGACGCTAGCCGTCCAGAGGAACGTTCAGCCCCCTGTAGGCATCTGACGCTCCCTGAACACGAAGCCCCTGTCAGTCGATAGGGGCCTCGTCGTTTATGGCTGAGGCAATGCAATTGATCGGCGCAGCAGAGGCCTATTTCCGCCATTCAGGTTCGGGCTGGTCCCGATCAGCCTCTACGCTAATGCCCGTCGGTCAAGGCTGTACGCGTTTGGCTCCCCTCTCTCCAGAGGCGCGAGGGGGACTGATCGTAGCCAGTTGGCATTAGCCCTCACGCGCCTTTTGAAAGTTGAGACGAGCCGGCTTCTGATCCCGGGATGTTTCAGCTACCCGCCTGCATAGGGCATGAGTTGGTCATGGCTTGGCCAGCGATTCAGACCCTGAGTTGCTCTTGGCGACAGGCGTGCGCCTGTACAAACGAAAACGCCCCGGATTGACCGGGGCGTTTTCAGGGCAGGCCGTGCGTCAACACTCGATGATATTCACCGCCAGGCCACCGCGAGCGGTTTCCTTGTACTTGGTCAGCATGTCGGCACCGGTTTCGCGCATGGTCTTGATCACCTTGTCCAGACTCACGTAGTGCGCGCCGTCGCCGTACAGCGCCATGCGCGCAGCGTTGATGGCCTTCACCGAGGCGATGGCGTTGCGCTCGATGCAGGGGATCTGCACCAGGCCGCCGACCGGGTCGCAGGTCAGGCCCAGGTGGTGTTCCATGCCGATCTCGGCGGCGTTCTCGACCTGCTCCGGGGTGCCGCCGAGTACCGCACACAGCGCGCCGGCGGCCATGGAACAGGCCACGCCCACTTCACCCTGGCAACCCACCTCGGCGCCGCTGATCGAGGCGTTTTCCTTGTACAGGATGCCGATGGCTCCGGCGGTGAGCAGGAAGTCGATGATGCCGCGCTCGTTGGCGCCGGAGATGGCATTGGCGTAGTAGTGCAGCACCGCCGGGACGATACCCGCGGCGCCGTTGGTCGGCGCAGTGACCACACGACCACCTGCAGCGTTCTCCTCGTTCACTGCCAGCGCCCAGAGGTTGACCCAGTCGAGCATGCGCAGCGGGTCTTCGATGTAGCTGCGCTGGAAACCGCCCAGCTTGCGCGCCAGGATGGCGGCACGGCGGCGCACCTTGAAGCCACCGGCGAGGATGCCCTCGGTGCGGCAGCCGCGCTCCACGCAGGCCTGCATCACCTTCCAGATGTTCAGCAGGCCGGCGTCGGTTTCTTCGTCCGTGCGCCAGTGGCGCTCGTTGCGGCGCATCACTTCGGCGATGCCGATACCGTGCTCGCGGGTCAGCTTGAGCAGATCGGCGCCGCTGCGAAATGGCAGCGGCAGGGATGTGGCGTCCGGCGCGATGATCTTCTGCTTGCTGCCATCGGCCAGCACTGCCTCGCTGACCACGAAGCCGCCGCCGACCGAGTAGTAGGTGGCCTCGTGCAACTGGATGCCAGCAGCATCGAAGGCGGCGAAGCGCAGGCCGTTGGCGTGCAGCGGCAGCGCCTTGCGGAACATCTTCAGGTCGGCTTTCTCGTCGAAGGCAACGCTATGCTTGCCGGCCAGGACGATGCGCTTGTCGCGACGGATGGTCTCGATGTAATCGGGCACCTGATCGACGTTGACGGTATCCGGCTCATGGCCGCTGAGGCCGAGCAGCACCGCCTTGTCACTGCCATGGCCCTTGCCGGTGGCCCCCAGCGAGCCGTAAAGCTCGGCGACCACGCGGGTCACCTTGGGCATATGGTCGTGGTTTTCCAGAGCGTGGGTGAACAGCGCGGCGGCACGCATCGGGCCGACGGTGTGGGAACTGGACGGGCCAATACCAACTTTGAACAGGTCGAAAACGCTGATAGCCATGGCGAGGTTCTTCTTGTCGATTGAATGGACACGCGCCCGGTTACGCGCGTGTGGATGCCCCTATCTAAGAACGGCCATATCATTATGTATACTGATTTATTTTTAACGTATTCGTTAGCGTCGCTTAACTATTGAGATCGCGCCATGGACATCATCCGTCTGCGAACCCTGCGTGAACTGGCGCGCTGTCGCACCATGGCGGCCGCTGCCGAGTCGCTGCATCTGACGCCCTCGGCCGTGTCACAGCAGGTCGCCCAGCTCGAACGTGAGGTTGACATGGCGCTGATCGAGCGACGCGGCCGCGGCGTGGTGCTGACGCCTGCCGGTGAGCGCCTGGTGGCGCACGCCGAGCGCATCCTCACGGTACTCGACGAAGCGCGTTCGGAGCTGGCGCTACTGCGTGGCGAAATCGCCGGCGAGCTACGGGTGGCGGCCTTTCCCTCGATCGCCGTGGCGGTGATTGCGGAAACCGTACGGGCACTACGCAGCGCCTACCCGCGGTTGAACGTGGTGGTGCTGGATCTGGAGCCGCAGGAGAGCCTCAGTGCCCTGGGCTCCTGGCAGATCGACGTGGCGGTGATCGACGACCTGGCCGTCACCCCGGACGAGAACCGCGAGCACTATGCGCTGATCCCCCTGACCCAGGATCTGCTGCACGTGCTGCTGCCCATCGACCATGCCCTGGCCAGACGCGACAGCCTCACCGTCGCCGACCTGCGCGACGAAGCCTGGGCGCTGGATTCCACCGGCAGCTCGTTCGGCGAGTTCATCGCCAACCTGTGCCGCCGTTCCGGTTTTGCGCCGCGCATCAATGCCCACTGCGCCGGCTTCGAGATGGTCGCGGCCATGGTCGCCTCGGGCAACTCCATCTCCATCGTTTCCGGCCTGCGCCTGGTGCGCCCGCTGCCGGGCGTCACCGCCGTGCCGCTGCTGCCGGATATCCAGCGCGGCGTGTTCCTCGCCTACCGCAAGGGTGAGCGCGATCATCCGGCGGTGAACGTGTTTCTCGACGAGGCGATTTATACGGCCGACAGGGTGTTGGGTTAGCGCCATCCTGCTCTGTGGGAGCGGCTTTAGCCGCGATGCTCTTGGCGTTTCGATGCTGCCCACGCACATCGTGGGCATCATCCATCTATCCGACTTTTATTCAGCGGGCGCGAGAGGCTCTTGAGCCGCTTCAGCCTCCAACCTCGCCCTGTCAGCCTTGCTGATGTACTTGGGTTTGTTGCTTTTGGGCGCAAGCTTGGCGTTGGCCTTCTTGGCGTAGACTTCGAGTAGCTGCTTGATCTTTTTGCGGCGATTCATGGTTGTGAGTCTGCTTTGTCCTGAATTGATGATCCTCACGCGGCGCCCGCAGGATGGGTACAGCTATGCTCAACCACCCCCCTCGTTACTTAATGCCCGGCTTGCAACGCGGCATTGGAAAGCAAAAGCTTCGCGGCTAAAGCCGCTCCTACAACGTGGGCGGTTGGTTTCAGCTCCACAGAGCCCCAACCGGTGTATGCGCCGGGTAGTGCGTCGCCGCCTGTGCCTGCAGCAGTTCACCACAGGCCAGGGCGTCGGTCAGCGCATGGTGGGCGGAGTAGATCGGCAGGCCGTAGCGCTGGCGGCTGTCGGCTAGGCGGATGGACAGCGGGCGGCGGCCACGCAGGCGATCCCACCAGCTGATGCTGCGCTTGGGATGCAGGCGCGCTTCCAGCTCCATGGTGTCGATGATCGGGAAGGTCAGCCCTTCACCCAGGTGCTGGCGCAGCGCCTGGTCGAGGAAGTTGCGTTCGATCTTGCGGTAGTGCGCCACCACCACCTTGCCGGCCAGGGCTTCGAGCAGCTCGTCGAGTATGTTTGCCAGACGTGGGGCGTGGCGGATGTCGGAGTGGGTGATGTGGTGAAAGGTGACCGATTCGGCACTCAGCTCGCTGGTGGGTTTGACCACCCAGTAACGCGCCTCGGCGCAGCGGATGCGTTGCAGGTTCAGCGGTACCAGGCCAAGGCTGACGATGGCATGTTCACGCGGGTCGAGGCCGGTGGTCTCCACGTCCAGGGCGACCAGCGGCGCATCCTCCAGCGGGGTGTCGGCGGCTATGCAACCGGCGCGGTAATAGGCGCGCAGGCGTTCGTCCTGGCTGCTGGTGGCACGTTCTGCAAAGAGCTGCGGCCAGTCCTGATTCTGATACGTACTCATTGCGGGCGAGGCAGGGGCTGGGCCGGGTAGCGGAAACGCAGGAATTTCTGGGCGTTGCTCACTACCTGGAAGGCTTCTTTGAGGTGGTGGCGTTCGCTGGAGCTGAATTTCTCCGGCTCGACGTAGTTGTCGGGCGGGTTGCCGGCCTCCACCTCACGTGCCTGGTGGCGGATGCGCACCAGGCTGAGGAACTCGAAGGCGTAGCGCAAATGATCCAGCGCTTCCTTGGGCAGCAGCTTGGTGGCGGCGATGGCATCCAGGCGCTCCAGCGAATTCTGCGCCTTGGAACCGCAGGCCAGGGCATGCACGCGGATCAGGTCGGTCAGGGGCGCAGTACCACGGCCCTTGAGGTTGATGATGTTCTTCTGCCGGCCGTCGGTCTCCATGACGAAGGTACGGAAGAAACCCAGCGGCGGCGTGCGATTGAGTGCGTTGCGTGCCAGCGCAGCGAGGAAGGCGGGGGTGGCGCTGGCTTTTTCCGCCAGCAGCTCCTTGAGGTTTTCCACCAGCGCGGTATTGCCGTACACGCCATCGAGGTCGAAGAAGATGCTGCTGTTGAGCAGCGTCTCCGGGTTGGGCTGCTCGATCCACTGGCTGAAGTAGCCGCGCCAGACCTTCAGCGGCTGGCGCCATTTCGGGTTGCTGGCCATGATGCCGCCCTTGCAATAGGCATAGCCGCAAGCCGACAGGCCGTTGCTGACGAACTGCGCCAGTTCGGAAAAGTAGGCATCGTGCCGGTCGGGGTCGAAGCTGTCGTCCAGTACCAGGGCATTGTCCTGGTCGGTGAGCAGCAGTTGCTCGTCACGTGCCATCGAGCCGGCAATCATGAAGCAGTAGGGCACCGGCGGCGGTCCGAGCTTTTCCTCGGCGAGTACCAGCAGGCGGCGGGTGAAGGCGCGGCCGATACTGCTCATGGCACGGCCGACCATGTGTGCGCTGGCATCGTCGGCGACCATGCGTACGAAGGTCGCGTGCAGGTCCGGCAGCAGGCTCTTGAGGCCTTCCACCGAGTTCTTGTTGAAGATGCTGTTGACCAGGTACAGGCTGCTGCGTGACTCGTAGCGAATGACGTCGGCCAGCGAGATCATGCCGACCGGGCGACGCCGCTGCAGCACGGGCAGGTGGTGAATGTTGTTGCGCAGCATGCACAGCATGGCCTCGAACACCGACTCGTCGGCCTGCACGGTGACCGGGCCGGGCGTCATCACCTGGCTGACCGGCGTGTCGCCTGGCAACCCTTCGGCCAGCACGCGGGTGCGCAGGTCGCGGTCGGTGAGGATACCGGCCATCACCTGATGCTGCTGATCGGCCACCTGCACCTGTGCGGGGTTGGGCCAGCGCCGGCCGGGGTTGACGATGATGACCGAGGACACGCTCTGCTCGCTCATGACCTTGGCCACCTGCTGCACGGGCATGTCCAGCGGGACACTGACCGGTGAGCGGCTGATCAGTTTGCGCACCCTGATCTTCATCAGCTCGCTGGCTTTGCCATGGCTGTCTTCGAGGGCGGATTTGAGCCGCGACTGGCCTTCGGCCTCGACGAAGTCGGCAAAGCTGTCGAACTGGTCGCAGAGTTGCTGAAACAGGGGCCCGGGAATGAAGTAGATCAGGCTGTCTTCCAGCGCTCTTGCGCCCAGACGTACCTTGTTGCCACGCAGCAGGCCGGCCTGACCGAAGATATCGCCTTCGGTCAGGCGGTTGTGCAGTTCGCCCCCGCGGCGATGGATTTCCACCGCGCCACTGCGCACGTAGTGCAGCTCGTGAATCGGCGCTCCGGCGGCGAGAATCTCGCTGCCGGCCTTGAAATAGCCGACTTGCACCTGGCGGGCGATCTCGTCGAGTGTCTGTTCCGGCAGGTTGTCGAAGGGGGCGAAGCGATTCAGGTGATCGCGGATCTCGATCAGCTCGATCTGCATGGGGGACCTCGCTGGCAGGCTGGCATTAGAGGATACGAGCATAACGATGCGATGTCCTCCCGGGGTGTCGCTATGAGGACAGTGGCTGTCATAACAGACCGGCAGCGGTCATGCCGGGTTCGGCCCGAGGCGTCGCGCCGGGCCGAGGTTCAAGTGCGCCGATAGCGCAGTGGCAGTCCCTGGCAATCGCCCTGTACCTGGCCGGCGTGCCACGCCAGTTGCCCGGAAACGAAGGTGCTGCGCACGGCATGGCGGAAGCTGCGGCCCTGAAATGGCGTCCAGCCGCAGTGGGCGAGGATCGGATCGGCCGCCACCGGGCGTGGCTCGGCCAGGCGTTCGATCAGGCACAGGTCGGCCCAGTAGCCTTCGCGCAGGTAGCCGCGCTGCTCGATGGCGAAGCGCTCGGCCACGGCGTGGCTGGTCTTTTCCACCAGCGTCGGCAGTGGCAGCAGGTCGTCGGCCACCAACTCCAGCAACGATGGCAGGGCGTGCTGCACCAGCGGCAGGCCGGATGGGGCTTGCAGGTAGGGGCGATGCTTTTCCTCCCAGGTGTGCGGCGCGTGGTCGGTGCCGATGATGTCCAGGCGCCCGCACAGCAAGGCCTGACGCAGGGCGTTGCGGTCGGCCTGGGTCTTGATCGCCGGGTTGCATTTGATCAGGTGGCCGAGCGCGGCGTAGTCGCGGTCATCGAAGTACAGGTGATGGGCGCAGACCTCGGCGGTGATCTGTTTACCGGCCAGCGGGCCTGGCTGGAACAGGCCCAGTTCGCGCGCCGTGGTGATGTGCAGCACGTGCAGACGCGTGCCATAACGCTGAGCCAGGCTCACGGCCAGGCTGGAAGACTGGTAGCAGGCCTCGGCGTCGCGGATCGTCGGGTGCTCGCTGGCGGGAATATCGTCGCCGAAGCGCGCCTGGCACTGCGCCTCGCGTTCATGGATGCGCGGGGTGTGCTCGCAATGCGTCAGCAGCACGGTCGGGCAATCGCGGAACAGCCGCTCCAGCGCCGGCAGGTCGTCGACCAGCATGTTGCCGGTGCTGGCGCCCATGAACACCTTCACCGCTGCGACGCGGCTGGGGTCGAGTGCGGCGATGGTGTCGAGGTTGTCGTGGCTGACGCCGAAGTGAAAGCCGTAGTTGACCCGCGAGCATCCGGCGGCGCGTTGCTCCTTGGCCGCCAGCGCCTCCAGGGTCAGGGTCGGCGGGTTGGTGTTGGGCATGTCCATCACGCTGGTGATACCGCCGGCTACCGCTGCGCGCGACTCGCTGGCGAAGCTGCCCTTGTGCGGCGCGCCGGGGTCGCGGAAGTGCACCTGGTCGTCGATCATCCCGGGCAGCAGGTACTGGCCGGCGGCGTCGATCTCCAGGCTGGCGTTGAGGCCGTCGATGCTGCTGGCGATCTTTTCGATACGGCCGTTATGCACCCGGATATCGGCCTCGAACTCCCGGCCTTCGTTGACCAGGCGGGCATTACGAATCAGCAGGTCAGTCATGGCGATGTTCCTGGGAGCAGCGATGGATGGGGGGCACCGGGTCGTAGCCGCCGGGATGCCAGGGATGACAGCGCAGCAGGCGACGCAGGGTCAGCCACAGACCGCGCAGCAGGCCATGTTTTTCCAGTGCCTCGATGGCGTAGTGCGAGCAGCTCGGATGAAAGCGGCAGCGCGGCCCGAGCAGCGGGCTGATCAGGTACTGGTAGAAACGCACCAGGGCGATGGCCAGGCGTCTCATGTCGGTCGGCTCACGGCCACGCGCAGGCGCTCGCCGTCCAGCTCGTTGTAGAAACAGCTGGGCCGCCCGGTGTGGCAGGCCGGGCCCTGCTGCTCGACCCTGAGCAACAGGGCGTCGCCGTCGCAATCTAGGTGGGCGCTGAGCAGGCGCTGGCGATGGCCGCTGGTTTCGCCCTTGCGCCACAGTTGCTGGCGCGAGCGCGACCAGTAGCAGACCTGGCCGCTGGCCAGGGTTTCTTCCAGGGCGCGGCGATTCATCCAGGCCAGCATCAGCACCTCGCCGTCGTCGTGGCGCTGGGCGATGGCCGCAACCAGGCCGTCGGCGTTCCAGGGTATGGCGTCGAGCACCTCGGCCAACGGCCGGCTATGACCGCGCCGGGCCTGCTCCAGCTCGAGCCACAGGCTCATGGCTGCAACGCCGCCAACAGGGTAACGAGGTTGTGCTTGAACATCCCCAGGTAAGTGCTGGCGGGGCCCTCGCTGGCCAGTGCGTCGGAATACAGAGTACCGCCTACCTTGGCACCGCCTTCGGCGGCGATCTGTTGGATCAGGCGCGGGTCGCGGATATTTTCGACGAATACGGCTTTTACGCCGTCAGCGCGGATCTGCCGGATCAGCGCAGACACTTCGGCGGCGGAGGGTTCGTCTTCCGTGCTCAGGCCCTGGGGCGCGATGAACTTCAGGCCATAGGCCTTGCCCAGATAGCCGAAGGCGTCATGGCTGGTAATGATGGTGCGCTGCGCCGCGGGCAGTTGGCCCAGCCCGGCCTTGGCCTCGGCGAGCAGGTTGCGAATCTGCGCCAGGTAGGCATCGCGTCCTGCCTGGTAGTGCTCGGCGTTTTTCGGATCGGCCTGGCTGAGTGCTTTGGCGATGTTCTGTACGTAGATCTCGGCATTGGCCAGGTTCTGCCAGGCATGCGGATCGGCCACCCGATGGCCGTCCTCGTCGAGCATCAGCGGCAACACGCCGGCGCTGGCGTCAATGCGCATGCCAGGTGCTTCGCTGCTGGCGATCAGGCGGTCGAGCCAGGGCTCGAAGCCCAGGCCATTGGCGATGATCAGGTCTGCGCCGAGGACCGCCTTGGCGTCCTGTGCAGTGGGCTGATAGACATGCGCATCGGCATCTGCGCCCACGAGGTTGTGCAGCTCGAGCTTGTCCCCGGCAATCTGTTGGGTCATGTCGGCCAGAATGCTGAAGCTGGTAACGACTTTTAGTCTGTCCTCGGCGCTTGCGCAGAGGGCAAGGCTCAGGGTCAGCAGGGCGATCAGGATGCGCATGGTTGTTCCTCAACAAGTGGGTGATAGACGTGGGCGGCGGCGCAGCAGGCCATTGAGCGGGCCCAGCAGAACGGAAGCGCCGTAGGCAAGGCCGGCGAGCAATACGATGCAGGGGCCACTCGGCAGGTTGCTGTAGTACGACAGCAGCAGGCCCAGCCAGACACAGGTGGCACCGATGAAGGCGGCCAGCAGCAACCTGACCGGTAGCGTGCGGCTCCAGAACTGTGTGGCGGCGGCCGGCAGCATCATCAGGCCGACCACCATGAGGGCGCCGATGGCCTGAAAGCCGATCACCAGGTTGAGTACCACCAGGCTCAGGAACAGTCCGTAGGCCACCGCACCGAAGCGGCTGACGCTGGCGAGAAAGAGCGGATCCAGGCTGTCCATCAACAGCCAGCGGTAGATCAGCGTCAATACGATCAGGCTGCCGATGGACACCAGCAACATGCCATTTAGGGTCGGCGGATCAACGGCCAACACCGAACCGAACAACAGGTGCAGCAGGTCGAGCTTCTTGCTGGCCAGCCCCAGCAGCAGGACGCCACTGGCCAGCGAGATAGGGTAGATTGCGGCCAGGCTGGCATCCTCGCGCAGGCCGGTGCGGCGGGTCACCCAGGCGGCGAGCCCGGCCATGCCGAGCCCCGCAACCAGACCGCCGATGGTCAGCGCCGGCAGGCTCAGGCCGCAGAGCCAGAAACCCAGGGCCGCGCCGGGCAGAATGCCGTGGCCGATGGCATCGCCCATGAGGCTAAGGCGTCGCAGCACCAGAAACACGCCTAGCGGCCCCGCACTGACAGCCAAGGCCACCCCGCCAATAAGGGCGCGGCGCATGAAGGCGAACTCGACGAATGGGCTCCAGAGCAGCTCCATTTCTCTCAGGCCACTCTTTCCAGGCTCGAGCGCTGATTGAGCAACTGGCGGATCGGTGCCAGGCGGCAGCCGTGACGAGATACCAGCAGGGCGCTGTCGAGGTGCTGAGCCAGATTGTCGAGGGCGTGGCTGACGATGAGCTGAGTACGGCCCTGCTCTTGCCAGCGTTTGATGTGTTGCCAGAGCAGGGCGAGGCCATGCTCGTCGAGGGCTGATTCCGGCTCGTCGAGCAGCAGAAGCTGGGCGTCGGTCAGGCTCAAGCGTGCCAGCAGGGCGCGTTGCAGTTCGCCACCGGAAAGCGCCTGCAGACTGTGCTGGCGCAGATCCAGCAAACCCCAGTCATGCAGGGCCTGATGCAGTCGCTCCTGGCGTTGTTGGCGGCTGAGCGGGCTGCGCCACAAGCCGGCGCTGACCAGATCCTGCAGTTTGATCGGGAATTGCCGGTCCAGGGTCTGTTGCTGCACCAGATAGGCGATACCACCCAGGCGCGAGACACCCAGTGCGATATGACCCTGTAAGGGGGCCTCGATGCCTGCGATCACCTTGAGCAAGCTGCTTTTGCCGCATCCGTTGCCTCCGATCACGGCCGTCAGGCTGGCGCGGGGCAGGTGCAGGTCGAGGGGTGGTGTCAGGGGATGGCCGGCAGGCCCCCACTGCAGGTTATGGCAGGTGATCATGATTCAGCTCCAGTTCCAGCGGCTTTCGGCCACCGCGTCGTGGGCGTGCAGGCTTTCCGCGTGTACCACCCTGAGGCGGAAGGCGTTGGCCTGTGGCAGCTGGCGCAGGGCGCGGTGCAGCCGGCGGGCGGCGTCCTCGCAGAACATCAGGTTCTGCCCGTTGGCCAGGGCGAAGGCCTGTTCGTCTGCGCGTTTCACCGCTGTTTGCACCGGCGTACCGAGGGCCTGTTCGGCGCTGTCGATCAGTGCCAGCAAGGGCAGCTCGGTGCAGTCGGGCGCCAGGCGCAGCTGCAGGGTCGCCGTACTGCGTTGGCTGTGTGGCGTGGCGACGATGCCCTGGGTCGAGCCGAGCCAGTCGAGCACCTCCAGATAGTCCAGCGACTCCTGCGCAAAGGTCTCGGCGAAACGCTGCTGAATCAACTGGCGGGCCAGCGCTGCCGAGCAGGGGCAGGTGGACGAGTATGCGACCTCGACTTGCAGCTCGATGCTGACGCCACGGCCGTCCTGTCTGGCGCGCAGTTCGAAGGGGTAGGCCTTCCAGCCGCTGAGCGGGCTGACCAGCGCGCCGCGCTCGAGCGGTACTTCGCCGCGTAGGGTCAGGGTGGCGCTGTCGGACAGTGCCTGGTGGCTGCCCAGGCAATCATCCAGTACCTGCAGCAGGGCAGGCACGTCCAATTCCTGACGTACCAGTCGCTGCGCCGCCAGATACAGGCGCGACATGTGAATGCCGCGCGCGCCGGCATCGTCGAGGCTGACGCCGATATCGACACTGGCGGTCACGGCCGCGCCCGTCAGGCGAATGGGCAGAGCGATACCGGCCATGCCGACCCACTGCAGTGGCAGATCGTGGTGAGTGGCTTGAGCGGCAATATCCGGCAGAGGCTGTTCGTTCATCGCAAATCCGTGGGTTGCTGTCAGAAATAAATGTTATGTTATAACAATTGAAATAAGCCAGCCGATTTGCCATGACCCTGACTATGCCCACCGAAGCCGAACTGCTGGCCCAGCCAGCCGACGACTACATGAACGACGCCCAGCAGCAGTTCTTCCGTGAGCTGCTGCTGGCCCAGCGAGCCGAATTGCAGGCGCGCATCGATGAGGAGTTCACCGAGCTGCGCCAGCCCGAGATCAGCAGCGACGTCGCCGACATCGGCGCCGCCGAGGAGCAACGCCAGTGGCAGCTGCGCCTGCTGGAGCGGGAGAAGAAGCTGCTGGACAAGATCGACCAGGCGCTCGAACGCCTGGCGCGTGGCGAATACGGCTGGTGCGCCGAGACCGGCGAACCCATCGGCCTGAAACGCCTGCTGCTGCGCCCCACCGCGACCCTGTGCATCGAAGCCAAGGAGCGGCAGGAGCAGCGCGAAAAACACCAGCGTGACCGTGACTGAACGAGGAACACCCCCATGAATCAGCGTCTACCCGTTACCGTGCTGTCCGGCTTTCTCGGCGCCGGCAAGAGCACCCTGCTCAACCATGTGCTGAAGAACCGCGAAGGCCGCAAGGTTGCGGTGATCGTCAACGACATGAGTGAAATCAACATTGACGGTGCCACCGTCCAGCAGGACGTCAGTCTCAATCGCGCCGAAGAGAAACTGGTGGAGATGAGCAACGGCTGCATCTGCTGCACTCTGCGCGAAGACCTGCTCGAGGAGGTCGCCCGCCTGGCCAGCGACGGCCGCTTCGACTACCTGTTGATCGAGTCCACCGGCATCAGCGAGCCGCTGCCGGTGGCCGAAACCTTCACCTTCCGCGACGAGCAGGGCCGCAGCCTGTCCGACCTAGCGCGGCTGGACACCATGGTTACGGTGGTCGATGGAGTGAACTTCCTGCGCGATTTTCACGAGGCCGAGAGCCTGGCCAGCCGCGGCGAAACCCTCGGCGAGGAGGACGAACGCTCGATCACCGATCTGCTGATCGAGCAGGTGGAGTTCGCCGACGTCATCCTGATCAGCAAGATCGACCTGATCAGCCAGGCCGAGCGTGAGGAGCTGATGGCCATTCTGCGTGGGCTCAATACCCACGCCGAGATCCAGGCCATGAGCATGGGCCAGATCGCTTTGAACAAGATCCTCGACACCGGCCGTTTCGATTTCGACCGCGCCTCACAGGCGCCGGGCTGGCTCAAGGAGCTGCGCGGCGAGCACGTGCCGGAAACCGAGGAGTACGGCATTGCCTCCAGCGCCTACCGCGCGCGCCGGCCCTTCCATCCGCAGCGCTTCTTCGACTTCCTCTCGCAGGAATGGAGCAACGGCCGCCTGCTGCGCTCCAAGGGTTTCTTCTGGCTGGCCAGCAAGTATCAGGAGGCCGGCAGCTGGTCGCAGGCTGGCGGCCTGATGCGCCACGGCCTGGCAGGGCGCTGGTGGCGCTTCGTGTCCAGGCAGCACTGGCCGCAGGACGAGGAAGGCCTGCAGGCGATCATGAAGCACTGGAGCGCCGAGGTCGGTGATTGCCGCCAGGAGCTGGTGTTCATTGGCCAGAACATCGACTTCGCCCGCCTGACCGACGAGCTGGACGCCTGCCTACTCACCGATGAGGAAATGGCCGGCGGCCCCGAAGCCTGGCGTCTGTTGCCCGACCCGTTCGGCGCCTGGCAGCAGGAGGCCGCCTGATGTTCGCCCTGCAGTTGCCGAACCTGTCCCGGCAGGTGCTGGGTGCGGACATTCAGGTGCTCGGCGATGTGTTGCACGACGGCGTCAACCTGGCCGTCTGGCAGCGCCGTCTGCCGGCGCAGATCGCCGACTTCGCCGATGCCCTGCTGGCCCAGGGCGAGCCCCTGGCGCAGTCCATGACCCTGGAGTTGCCGCGTGCCGACAGCGAGCCGAACCTGACCGGCCTGGTCGCGCAATATGCCGACCTGCCGGGCCAGGCCGCCTTTCTCGCCGACGTGGCCTGGCTGGTGCGCGCCTACGCCTGCCTGCTCGACGCCCAGCGCATCGGCCTGCGCCTGCGCGCGCTGGACAAGGCCATGTGCCCGCGTTTTCACGTCGATCATGTGCCGCTGCGGCTGATCACCAGCTACGCCGGGGTTGGCAGCGAGTGGCTGGAAGAGGGCGCGATGCCGCGCAGCAGGCTCGGTCAGCCGGATGCAGAGCCTACGGACGAGGCGTCGATCCAGCGTCTCGACGCCGGCCATGTCGCGCTGGCCAAGGGCGAGAAGTGGCAGGGTAACGAAGGCCGTGGGCTGATCCATCGCTCACCGCAGCCGCCGGCCGGTCAGCGGCGCCTGCTGCTGACACTGGATTGGCTGGCCTGAGTCCTGGATGGGCTGCGACGATGGCGCAAAAAAAGGCCGGAGCGACTGCTCCGGCCTCAAGCACCAAGAGATCATGTCGACGCGTGACTCGACATGAGGGCCATGTGAGGTACCCGCAGTCATTAGGCGCTTGTTGGATGACGCTTTGATGTCAGGGCTTGATCCACTTGCCCTGATACTGAGTCTTGCAGGCTGGTTCCAGATACAGCGCGTCGCTGGCCACGCCATAGTAGTGGATGTCCTGCTGGTACAGGTCGCTGCCGGCGCGCGCATTCTGGCAAATGCCATAGGCGCCCTGCGGACATTGCTCGACGAATTCCACCTCGACCGTCTGCCCCTGCAGTTGCGGCTGGCAGAAGCCATCGCGAAACAGCGTGGCGGGAATGTTGCGATTTTCCTGGCAGACCTTCACATCCAGACGCTCGGCCTGGCTATGCACCACGCAGGCTTCGGCCAGGGCCAGGCCCGGTAACAGGGAAAACAGCAACAGCCATGCACGCATCGTTTCGACTCCCGAAAAACTGCCAGCGAATCTAACATGCTGCTTCCTTGCAGTCTGTGCTGGCACTTGCCTGGCGAACCACCGACGATAGATTCATGCTCAGTCAAATTCCTACCCATCTCATCGCCGGACCGCTGGGTGCCGGCAAGACCAGCCTGATCCGTCACCTGCTGGCGCAGAAACCTGCAGGTGAGCGCTGGGCGGTGCTGATCAACGAATTCGGCCAGATCGGTCTCGATGCGGCCTTGCTGGAGCAAGGTGACGATGGCATCGCCCTGGCCGAGGTGGCCGGTGGATGCCTGTGCTGCGTCAACGGTGCGCCCTTTCAGGTCGGCCTCGGCCGTCTGCTGCGCAAGGCCAGGCCTGATCGCCTGTTGATCGAACCGTCCGGCCTGGGCCATCCGGCGCAACTGCTCGAGCAACTGCGCCAGCCACCCTGGCGCGGCGTACTGGCCGTGCAGCCGGCGCTGCTGGTGCTGGACGCCGCCGCGCTGGCCAGCGGTCAGCCGCTGCCGGACGTGCAGCGTCAGGCGCTGAATGAGGCTGGCCTGCTGCTGTTGAACAAGAGCGAAGGCCTGGATGCCCAGGCGCGAGCGCGGGTGGCTGCCGGTCTGCCAGCCGTGCCGCTGCTCTGGACCGAACGGGGGCGGCTCGACCTGGCCTTGTTGCCCGGCCTGGCAGCACCGGCGTTGCCCATGCAGATGGATGGCGAGTTCCCTGCTGCCGCGCCGGGGTTGGCGCAGATCTGGCGCGACACCGCCGAGCCGATCTGCCAGGTGCAGGCTCAGGTCGAGGGCTGGAGCATCGGCTGGCGCTGGCATCCTCAGCAAATGTTCGACCTCATGCAGGTCTCGGATTGGTTACGCAACCTCGGCTGGCGCCGAGCCAAGGCCGTGCTGCATGGTGCCGAGGGCTGGCGTTCGCTCAATGCCGTGCAAGGGCAAGTGCTACAGGATTGGGGCCGGAGCGAGTGGCGCAAGGACTCGCGGCTGGAACTGATCTTCGATCGGGCGCAGGACGTCGAAGCGCTCAGCGCCTCGTTCGCCGCCTGCCGAATTGCCGCGACTGGCTGATACACTCGCCGCGCGTTCGTCGTTGTGGATAACTTTCATGCACCTGCTGCCCTGGTCTCATGACACCTCTGCCGGTTTCACCCTGCGCGGCTGGCATACGCCGCCATCGGGCAAACCGCTGCTGCATTTCCTGCACGGCAACGGTTATTGCGGGCGGGTCTACACGCCGATGCTGGCGCTGCTGGCCGAAGATTTCGACCTCTGGCTGTGTGACGTGCAGGGCCATGGCGACAGCGATCACGGCGGTCGTTTCCACGGCTGGAACCGCAGCGCCGAGCTCGCGGTAGAGGCCTTCGAGGCATTGCGCAGCCCTTTTGGCGAGGTGCCGCGCTTCGCTCTTGGTCACAGCTTTGGCGGTGTGCTCACCAGCCTCATCCTGGCGCGCCATCCCGAATTGTTCCAGCGCGCGGTACTGCTCGATCCGGTGCTGTTCAGCCCGGCGATGATCGGCGTGATGGCGCTGTCAGACGTGGTCGGCCTGGCGCAGCGCACCGGTCTGGCGAAGAAGGCGCAGAAGCGTCGCCGGCAATGGCCGGATCGCGCCAGTGCACATGCCGCTCTGCATGGCCGCGGCATGTTCCGCGGCTGGGACGAAGCGGCATTCGACGCCTATATCGAGCATGCCCTGAAGGACGTCGAAGGCGGCGTCGAGCTCAAGTGTCGGCCCAGCCGCGAGGCCGATATCTTCGGTTCCTTCCCACGGCGCCTGTGGCCATCGCTGGCCAGGGTGAAGACGCCGACAGAAGTGATCCACGGCGCCAGCACCTACCCGTTCGTGGCCCGCTCCGTGGCGCGCTGGTGCGCGAGCAACGCCCATGTGCGCAGTCAGGTGGTGCCGGGCGGGCACTGCTTCATGCAGGAGCAGCCGGCCGACAGCGCCGAACGCGTGAGCGATTTCCTGTTGCAGCGCGGCTGAATCAGGCCGGCGCTATTGCGCCTTGCGCCGCCAGTCGTCGAGGCGGATGACGTTACCCGGATGGGCATGCTGCACCGCAACCGGCTCGGGTTGCGGCTCCAGTATCGGATGGGGCTCCAGTTCGATGCGCCCGAGGTGCGGGCCGAACATGCTGATATGCCCGCGCAGGCGCTGCTCACCGGTCACGGTGAATTCGAAGTCATACAGCCGCGCCAGGCGCCGATGGCCCCTGCCATCGCGCTCGATGGCCAGGCGGCGCAGCGCCACGGCGCCGTCGAGCAGTTCCACGTCGAGTTTGGCGCAGTGCTGCTTGGCGTACGCCAGTGCCCGCTCACGAATGCCATGGCCGCGCCACAGCCAGGCGCAGACGGCAGCGAACAGCATCAGCAAAAAGACATCGAACAGGTTGATCATGGCGACTCCGGCTCTGGGAGACAGAGCTTAGCCTATCTGCCACGCAGTTCTCAGCACATGAGCTTGTCCGTGTGTCGGCTGTGCACTAGCGTGTGCGCACTTCATTTGTGAAAAGGACGTCATCATGCATTGCCCTGCCTGCCGTACCAGCCGCCTGCAACCGGCGAAACTCGAAGATGGCCTGCTCGGCCATGGCTGCCCGCAATGCGCTGGCACGCTGGTCAGCCTGCTGCATTACCGCGACTGGGCCGAGCGCCAGCCGGCGCAGGAGACGCCAGCAGCCCTGGCCGCCGAAGCCGAAGTGGGCGAAACCAGCCATGCGCTGAGCTGCCCCAAGTGCGCCAAGCTAATGAGCAAGTACCAGATCAGCGGCACCCGCGCCAATCGCCTGGACCTTTGCGGCACCTGCGACGAAGCCTGGCTGGACAGCGGCGAATGGCAACTGCTCAAGGCCCTGGAGCTGAGCCAGCGCATGCCGGCGATCTTCACCGACGTCTGGCAGCGCCAGGTGCGGCAGGAGGCCAGCGAGCAGGCTCGGCGCGAGCGTTTCAGCCGTATCGCTGGCGAGGACGCCATCGCCCGCGCCGACGAAATTCGCGCCTGGCTCAAGGACCATCCGCAGCGGCGCGAACTGTTGTTCTACATCGGTCACGACTGAGGGGCGTTCTTCTCCTCGCTCAAGGCCTGGTAACGCTGCTGCAGCTCTTCGCGAATCTGCCGGCGCTGCTTGGCCTGGCGCTGGCGGCGCAGGCCGTCGGGGGTACTGGGCTGCAGTTCCGGCACCGCCACCGGGCGGCCCTGGCCATCGACCGCGACCATGGTGAAGAAGCAGCTGTTGGTGTGGCGCACCGAGCGCTCGCGAATGTTCTCGGTGATCACCTTGATGCCGATCTCCATCGAGGTACGGCCGGTGTGGTTCACCGAGGCGAGAAAGGTGACCAGCTCGCCGACATGCACAGGCTCGCGGAACATTACCTGGTCCACCGACAGGGTCACCACGTAGCAGCCGGCGTAGCGGCTGGCGCAGGCATAGGCCACTTCGTCGAGATACTTGAGCAGCGTGCCGCCGTGGACATTGCCGGAGAAGTTGGCCATGTCCGGCGTCATCAGTACTGTCATCGTCAGTTGTGCGGTTCCGGCTTCCATCGTTGCTCCGATTTTGGGGGCTTGTGCGCTGCCGTGCTGTGGGTGGCCCGGCTAAGATGGGGTTTTGCTTGGTTAGGATGCCAGATGATGCCCATACGCCACATTCCCCTCATGTTGCTTGGCCTGCTCGCCCTGCCGGTACTGGCCGAACAATCGTGCGATACGCCGGCGCAGTGCAACCAGGAGGGTACGGCCGCCTATCAGGCCGGGCAGTTCGAGGCGGCCATCGAGTCCTTCGAGCGCCAGTTGCGCCGCGTCGAGCGTGACGATGAAGTCGGGCTCGAGCTGGCCCTGAACAACCTGATGCTGGCCAACCTGCGTGCTGGCGACACCGGCATGGCCCGCGCCTGGCTGCAGCTGGCGCTGGACAGCAACCTGTCCGGTTCGGCGACGCGTCACAATCTGGCCAAGGTCACCCAGGCGCTGGATTACCCGGCACTGAGCGCCAGCCCGGTGGGCCGTTACCTGCGCTACAGCGGCCAGGCGGTGTGGAGCGAACTGCAGATCAGCGAGATTCCTGGCGGCGGTTATCGAGCCAGCTTCTCGCCCTTGCGTGCGGGCGCGCGTGTCGAGGAGTACGGTCCGGCCGCCATCGGCGAGCTGGAGGGCAAGCTGGTCGGAGACGCAGTGCAGATGCGCCTGGAGGATGCCGGCCTGGGCGCCGATTGTGCGGTGCAGCTGCTGCGCGAAGGCATCGCCGTGCAGGTCATGGAAGTGTTCGTCGATGGCTGTCAGGACTACGGCGGCATGGGCATCAGCGTGGCGGGCGATTACATCAAGGTCGATGTGAAGGTGCGGCCGTGAACCGCCGTACCGGTCTGCTTGGTGGTGTGATCCTGGTGCTGGCGCTGCTGGTTGCCGGCAGTGCCTGGCTGCGTGACGAGCCGCTCGGCGCCCAGGTTCTCAACTGGCAGCAGCAGGTGCAGGCGGCGACCGGCGAAAGCCGCGCGTACTTATACCTCAGCGGGATCGATGCGCCTTCTGATGAGCAGCCCGAGGTATTGGGGGAGGCCCGTCTGCAGCACTACGAGCGCTGGCATGCCGGGCGCGGCGTGACCGATGGCGATTATTCGGCGCCGGCCGTTGCCAGCCTGCCGTTTCCCGAGGGGCGACTGTTCTGCCGGATCGAGGCGCCCGACTGCTTCGAGGGCCTGCTGGCGCAGGCCGATCTGGGCAGCCACATCGCCTCGGATTGGTTCGTTCTGCAGCGGCGTTATTGGGATTTTCTCAATATGGGTGACTACCGCACGCTGACCTCGGTGAGCCTTGTCGAGCCGGTACCGCGCCTGACTTATGTGTACGCGGGCCAGCGGGTATTCGATCTGCTCATGCTGCAAATGGCCCGCGATGGCCAGGGCGACGCGGCGCAACGAGGGTTGCGCGAGGAGCTCAGGCTATTGCGCCAGCAGCTGGTGCGCGCGGACAACCTAGTGCTGAAGATGCTGTTGGGCCGGCTGATCAGCGATAACCTGGAGTGGCAGGCCCGCCTGTATCGCCAGGGGCTGATCCCGCGCCCGTCGGTTCCGCAGCCCTTCAGCATGGACGAGCGTTCGCTGCTGAGGCCCATGCAGCGCGAGTTCTACGGTATCGCGCAGATGTATGCGCAACTGCCGGACAGCGTCTCTGGCCGGGAATACCTTGGCCTGCAGCTGTTTTTCCGACCGCAGATGACCATCAATGCCAGCCTGGCGCCTTATGCGCGAGCGGTGGAATTGTCGCAGCTGGAGCCGGAGGCGTTTGCCGCCGCGCTGCAAGAGCCGGCTCCCGGACCGGCCTCGGTTGGCGGCATACGTAACCGGGCCGGCAACATTCTGCTGGCTATCGCCGGCCCGGACATGCGCCTGTATGCCGGGCGCTTGCAGGATCTGGAGGCCAAACGCCGCTTGCTTGCCGTGGTGGTGAGCCTGCCCGCCGGGCCTTTCGCTGCCGAACGGCTGGCCGACATGCCGGAAGCCCGCAATCCCTACCATCCGACACAGCTGGCCGAGCCCGATGGACGCGGCCAGCTGTGCTTCGACGGCCCGCACGAGGCGGGATTCAATGGGCGTTGCATGCCGTTGTAGATGAGAAGGTGCGGCAGGGCTTCGGTACGAGAACCTGCCACAACTCAACGCCCGTGACGATCAGGCGTGAGTCAGGTACCAGCGCCAGTCCTGCTCGCCGACTTCGCCCATGAACTGGCGGAACTCGGCCCACTTGATCGCCAGGAACACCTTGAGGAAGTCCTCGCCCAGCGCTTCGCGCGCCCAGTGCGAATTCTCCAGATTGCGCAGGGCGGTCAGCCAGTCGGTTGGCAGGGTTTCGCGGGCCTGCTCGTAGCCGTTGCCGACGATGGCCTGACCCGGATCGATCTGCTCGCGAATGCCCTTGTGGATGCCGGCGAGGATCGCCGCCGCAGCCAGGTAGGGGTTGGCGTCGGCGCCGCAGATGCGGTGCTCGACGTGACGACTCTTGGCCGGCCCACCGGGAACGCGGAAGGATACGGTGCGGTTGTTCACCCCCCAACTCTTGGCCAGCGGCGCGTAGCTGTTGGCCTGGAAGCGGCGGTAGGAGTTGGCGTTGGGGCAGAAGATCGCCAGGGCGTCGTCGAGCGTGGCCATCATGCCGCCAATGGCATGGCGCAGCAGCGGCGTGCCCTGTGGGTCTTCGCTGGCCATCAGGTTGTTGCCGTCGGCGTCGGCCAGCGACACGTGCATATGCATGCCGCTACCGGCCAGATCACCGAACGGCTTGGCCATGAAGCAGGCCTGCAGCCCATGCTTGTTGGCCACACCCTTGACCAGGCGCTTGTAGCGCACACCCTCGTCCACCGCCTGCAGGGCGTCGAAACGGTGCTCCAGAGTCAGCTCCAGCTGGCCCGGAGCGTATTCGGAGATCGCCGTGCGCACCGGCAGGCCCTGGGCTTCGCAGGCGGCGTAGAGATCGTCGAGAAACGGTTGCACCTGCTCCAGCTCGTACACGCCGTAGACCTGCGGCGCCTGCGGGCGTACGCCATTCATCTGCACGGCGGGCTGCGGGCGGCCATTGGCGTCGCGCTGCTTGTCCAGCAGGTAGAACTCCAGCTCTACCGCCATCACCGGGTGATAGCCGTCGGCCTTGAGCGCGTCGATGGTACGGGCCAGCACGTGGCGCGGATCGCCCGGTGTGGCGGGCAGGCCCTGGGTCGGGTGCATGCTCACCTGCACCTGGCCGGTTGGCACCGCGCGCCAGGGTTGCAGGGTGAGGCTGCCGGGCAGCGGATAGGTCCAGCAGTCGGCGTCGGCCACTTCCCAGACCAGGCCGCTTTCCTCGACATCCTCGCCCTGAACGGTCAGCGACAGGATCGAACTGGGCAGCGGTCGGCCGTTCTCGTAGATGGCCAGCAGTTCGTCGCGATGCAGCAGCTTGCCGCGCGGGATGCCGTTGGCGTCGATCAGCATCAGCTCGATGCTGCGTACCTCGGGGTGGTGTTCGAGGAAGTCGCGGGCTTCCTGGGGGTTGGCGAATTGCATGGTGGTTCTCGCAAAAGGTCGTGGGGCGCAGTGCATCCTGTGGGATGGGCGTAGGGTGGATGACGCTCTTTTCATCCACCGCTTCACCGTGCGTGGTGGATGAATAAAGCGTCATCCACCCTACGGCTTACTCACGGGCACCGGGGATGGCCAGCAGCTCGGTGAGGGCCGCATCGAGCATGGAGATCAGCTTGTCCACATCCTCGGCCGTGGTGCTCGGGCAGCACAGGGTCATGTTGTGGAATGGCGTGATCAGAATGCCGCGGTTGATCAGGTACAGGTGCAGAGCCATCTGCAGCTCGTCATGGAATGCCGCTTCGGCCTCGGCGCCGGTGCGCGGCGGGGTGGCGCAGAACTGGAACTCGCAACGCGCGCCCAGCTCGTTCACCGACCACTTGAGGCCATGCTTGTCGATCAGCTGGCGCAAGCCTGCGGCCAGACGTGCAGCCAGCGGCAGCATGTGGTCATAGGCGGACTGGGTCATCACCTGTTCCAGGTTGGCGCGCATGCAGTGCATGGCCAGGGCGTTGGCCGACAGGGTGGTGCCCATGCCGCTGTGGCCGTGACCATGGCTTTCCTCGCTGGCGCGCTGGCGGGCCTTGGTCATCGCTTCGGCCATCGCCGCGCTGCAACCGAAGACGCCGCACGGTACGCCACCGGCGATGGGCTTGCCGACCACGAAGAAGTCCGGATCCAACCCCCACAGGCGCGTGCAGCCGCCGATATCGGTGGAGATGGTATGGGTTTCGTCGATGATCAGCAGGCTGCCGTACTTGCGCGTCAGCTCGCGGCATTTCTGCATGAAGCCCGGGTCGGGCAGCACCATGCCGATATTGGTCATCGCCGGCTCGCATAGCAGGGCGCAAACGTCGCCCTTAGCCAGCGCCGCCTCCAGCGCTGCGACATCATTGAAGGGAATGGCGCGGCTGTGCTCGGTCAGGTCATAGGCCTGGCCGACCAGGCCGGAGCGGTGCACGGTCTTGCCGTCGCGCTCGCGCACCATCACGTCATCGACGGTGCCGTGGTAGCAGCCGTCGAACACCAGCAGTGTCTTGCGCTGAGTGATCGCGCGCGCCCAGCGCAGCACGTAACGGTTGGAATCTGTTGCCGTAGCGGTCACCTGCCAGTAGGGCAGGCCGAAGCGCTGGGCCAGCAGCTCGCCACAGACCACGGCGTCCTCGCCGGGGAGCATGGTGGTCAGGCCGTTATTGGCCTGCTCGGCGAGGGCGCGGGCCACTGGATCGGGCGAGTGGCCGAACATGGTGCCGGTGTCGCCCAGGCAGAAGTCGACATACTCATGACCGTCCACATCGAAGAAGCGCGCGCCCTTGGCGCGTTCGACGAACAGCGGCACCGGTGTGGACCAGTCGGCCATCCAGTGCATCGGCACGCCGCCGTACAGCGAGTGACGGGCGCGTTCGGCCAGGGCCACCGACTTCGGGTTGCGCTCGAGAAAGCGCGCGCGCTCACGGGCAGCGAAGGTTTCCACGGCGATTGGGGTGATACCACTGGCAGTCATCTTGAACACCTCGTTCGAATTTCTACACATGGTATTTTGTGATCACAGAAATTACAAGTTATCCGCATATACGCAAAATGAGTTAATATTTCGCCTGCTCTGTGATCACAGAATATCGATTAAACGTTGTAGCTATCACTCACTCCATTGGAGAACGCCATGCGCGACTGCCTACTGACTCTGTCCCAACTGCCTGCACCGCCCCAAGGACGTTGAAACCATGAGCGACAATCTGCAGGAACAGTTGTACCAACGTATTCGTGAGGGTCTGCTGGCCGGCCGTTTCCAGCCGGGGCAGGCCTTGAAGATCCGCGACCTGGCGGCCGAGTGGGGCACCAGCCCGATGCCGGTGCGTGCGGCCCTGCAACGGCTGGTGGCCGAGGGGGCACTGGAAGGCGAGCAGCAGCGCTCGGTGCGCGTGCCGTCGATGACTCGCGAACGCTACGAGAATATTTTCCAGGTACGCCTGGCGCTGGAGGGGCTGGCCGTCGAACTGGCTACCCCGCGTCTGACAGCCGATGACCTCGCCACGCTGCGTGATTGCGTCAAAAGCATGGACAGTGCCATCGAGCAGCGCCAGGTGCAGGCTTACCTCAACGCCAACAGCCAGTTTCACCTGCACCTTTACGGCGCCTGCGGCAATCCGGTGTTGCTGCGTTCGATCGAGTCGCTGTGGCTGCAGATCGGACCATTCCTCAATCGCCTGTTCACTGAAGCCGACCTTTCGCTGCGGCTCAATGATTTTCATGAAGACGCCTTCGCTGCCATCGAGGCCGGCGATGCCAAAGCCGCGCGGCAGGCGATGGAGCAGGATCTGCTGTACTTTGCGCGCTTTTTGCTCAACCTGCTGGCGCTGGAGCAGGGCGAGAGGTGAGTGGTGCGGGGGCGCGGGTCAGTCTTCAGGCTAACGTCGAGCATCCAGTGTTAGGCCGACTCTCCTGTTTTGCCTTCATTGATTTCACTGGTATCGGCTTTCGCTTGTGTCGCGGCGGCATCATCAGCTCGATTACCAGTCCAGCTGCTTCAAGGCGAGCAATGCAAGGGTTGTGAGCGCCAAGCTGCCCACGACTTGCGCCAGCCAAATTGATGACCAACGCCCGGCAGGACGATTACCTCCAGGCACTCTGCTTGTCCCAGTGCCTGTTGGTAGCCTTGAATCAGTGCTGGCGGGATGATGGTGTCGGCATCACCCAGCAAATGCCGTTGCGGCAACTTGACTAGGTGTTCGCGTTGATCCAATGGCTCAAGGGAACCGTCAAGTGGCGTCAAGTTCAATAGAGTCGTCCAGCCTCGCGGGCTTAGATTGCCGGCCAGTGTCTGTACCAAGGCGATATCGTCACGACGCGCAGCTAACAGCAACACCAAGGTAGCTCCGCCGGAATAGCCGATCAGTTCAAAGTCGTGGTTTTTGTGGTGCGCCTTCAGATGGTCGAGCGCGTGATCGAGGCTGTGCACCACTTCCTCGGCATAGCGTCGGTTAGTCCATAGCTCGGTTGTGCATGCCGGGCCACTGATGAACTGGCAGGGGCGTGCCAGATAAACCGCTGGTGTCGGGTCGGCAAAGGCCAGCTCGGCCACCAGCAGCTGGCGTGGGCTTGGGTCGGAGCTCGGTCGGTTGGGGCGAACCCACGCACGGCCATCCCCTTCGACATATACGCGTAGTCGGTGGCCTGCTGGTATCTGTCGAGGGGCAGCGATAACCAGAGGGAATGGTAAGCCCGGTAGAGTTTGGATCTGTCGCTGGTGAGCAGTGGCCAGCTCTTGCAACTGGTCGAGTGGAGTCTGGCAGCCCGCCAGCAGCATACCGATGAGAAGTATGCTGAATACGTGGCGGGCCGCTGACCTCATCAGAAGTCGTAACGCACTCTGGCGGTAAACGTATCGGCACTAAAGCTAGATTTGCCTACATAGTCATAGCTTGCGCCAAGTGTCACAGCTCCCAAAAGGTAGTCCACCCCAACACCCATCTCGTAGCTGTTACGAGCAGGTTTGGCACCAGTCGTGACGAAGGGTGTGCCACCCAGTACAAAGGTTGAGGTGCTGGACGTTTGGTCGGCCGCAAAGTCGTGATAGGCCATTAGTTTGGCTTGTGGTTCGATGCGTCCTTGAGCCAGTGAATAGCTACCCGCTATACGAACCCCTGCGCCCAGATCGAAGCTTTCATAGCGCTGGTCCTCTACTTTCAGAGCAGCCGCAGAGCCTTTTTCTTTATAACCATCAATTCTCACCTGGTTATAACGAGAGGCCAGGCGCGGTTCCACCAGTAAATTGCTGTTGATACGGTAGGTATAGCCACCAACCAGATTCAGGCCAAGCACCGTGCTGTCATAGTCACTTTGTGCTGTGCTCGAGGCGATCTGACGTTTGCCGCTATTGTCATTGATACCGTAAGTCAGGTTGCCGTCAAGAAAGTAGGCACCACTCTCAAAGCCGCTGTACAGCGTAAAGGCGTGGCTCTCTACATCGGTTTTATTGCCAGTGGTACCGTTTACTGCGGTATTGAGGAAGCTGTATGCCAAACCGAGCGTCAGCTGGTCCGTTACTTTGCCATCGGTACCAATTGCTACACCATGGCTGTAAGCGTTATATCCGGCAATACCATTACGGCGCTGCTGTTGTGCATCGCTGTACAGACCCTGAACCCAAAACCCGGTGGCTTTGAATGATTCACCGGAAGATTGGCCGCGAATACCACTTGTGCGATTTGCAACGGCGTTACTGATCAGGTTCTGGCCAGCGACTGCGGCTCTAACGCTACCACCACTGACGTCGGGGGCTAGCTGCTCGGATAACTGCGCTAACTGGGCCTCGTCTGCGTTAGCAAAGGCCAGAAACACGGGATCGTCTGGATTGTTGGTTCCCAGGCTGCCCAGCAGAGGAGAGAAGCGTTTGATGGCGGTCTGAGCGTTGCCGGATGCACCGTTGCTGGCAATATCGCTCGCTACTTCGTCGGTGCCTTTGCCTGTGACAGTTGAAATGATGGTGTTGCCATTGACCGCATAGCTATCCACGTTCAGCAGCGCTGAGCTGCTAACGACGCTCAAGCCTTGATCGACCAGTCGGCCAGCTTCTAACAAGGTGTAGGTAGTGCCTTCCACGCTGAAGTCACTACCCCTGGCAGCCAACTTGATTTGCGAGTTTGCCTCGAAAACAGCGTCCCCAGAGACCGTGACAAGCGCACGTTGGACATCGGTCGCGCTGCTCAATGTCAGCCCCAGCGATGCGCCTTGGGCGACTTGCAAAATGTCGGTACTGATAGTGGTATGAGCCTGCTTGAGCTCCAGGTGGCCAGTGGCGTTGTCTGCCGTCCAGCCAATATCAACAAATCGCGCCTCCAATGACTGACCATCAAAGATGACTGGGCCTTCAATCGCGACTTCATGCATGCCAACCAGATTGCCCTTGATTGTGCCGGCATTCCATTTCATTTCTACGCCCGTACCTCCGGGACGGTTAAGGGCACCGCTGGCATCAATGGCGTTTACACCTCCGATGATATTACCGGTGTTCAGTATCCAGGGCTGATTGGTTGTAAAGCCTTCGATCGTAATAGCGGTACCGTCGGCCTGGATGGTGCCGCTATTGATGATTTGCTCTACCGGCCCACCATTAATATTTAGCGCGCCCCGCGTACCGCTGTTGTTCAGTGTTTGCGCAACGCCAGAGACGGGATAGGCAAGATTAATGATGACCAGAGTGAGAAGAGTCTTACGGAACGGTAACGGAGTCATAAATCATCCTTGATGTTAGGCACAACCTGAACGCTTCCATGCGACTTTCTTTGCCGCTTATTGCGGAACGAGCTGTGGGGAGGTGGACATTTAGAGGCGGCGACTCTAACAAATCGGTTTAGGCATTAGCACCCAAGCAAGGCCTGAAATTGCCTGGTTTTTGACCGACTTCGCTCTTCGCGCAGTTGTCCCATCCCGCTTCTTCGCCGGCTGGCACTGGTATTTGAAGTTCACGTAGGCAGCCCTGAGTCGTAGACACAGGGCGGGTTTCAGTGACGCTGGCGTTACGCTGTTTGATCTGGTCTGATTGTTGCGCTGCTCAGCTTTCCAGCCAGACGTCGCGGCACCAGTGCCAGACCGAGTCCCAGCTTTCGTCGGTCAGTTCACCTTCGTCGCCGTCCCACAGCCACACCTGGCCTTCGACATCCACGGCGTAGTAGTCGCGACCGTCCTGGCACAGCGGCACCAGATCGCGTGGCAGGCCGAGGTCCCAGGCTACCGAGGCGACCTCCGGCAGGTAGGTGTGCGAATGCGGGTCGCTGGCGGTCACCGGCTCCAGGCGGCCGTAGACCACGTCGCTGACCTTGAGCAGGAACTCGCGCAGCTCGAAGGGCAGGTGGATGAGGATCTGTTCCTGAATTTCCACCAGGGTTTCCTCGTCCGGCAGCTCCAGCGGTACCGGGACGGGTTCGTTGAGTTCGCGCAGCTGTTCGATGACTTCTTCCACGGCGTCGGCTCCTCGTTTGGGATCGGCTTTATACAGTAGCTGGCGGGCCGAGTGTAAACATGTCGCCGTCATCGGATAATGCTGCTTTTGCGGAGCCCTACCATGTCGTCCCTCACCTGGCACTGCCTGCACCACAGCGAACTCGATACGGCCACCCTCTATGAACTGCTGGCGCTGCGCACCCAGGTGTTCGTGGTCGAGCAGAACTGCCCCTATCTGGAAACCGATGGCCAGGACTTGGTCGGCGATACCTGCCACCTGCTGGCGCGCGATGGAAATGCGCTGGTGGGCTATCTGCGCCTGCTCGATCCGCAGCGCATGGGCGGCGAGGTGGTGATAGGCCGAGTGCTGATCGCCGAGCAGGCGCGTGGCAGCGGCCTGGGCCATAGGCTGATGGAGCAGGCTTTGGCCGAGTGCAGCCAGCGCTGGCCGGGCGTGGCGGTGTATCTGTCGGCCCAGGCGCACCTGCAGGGCTATTACGGGCGTTATGGCTTCGCGGCGGTGACCGAGGTCTATCTGGAGGACGACATCCCGCATATCGGCATGCGCCGGGCGACTACAGGCCTGTCGTGATGGGGCAGTGGCCGCTGAAGCGCCTGCCACGGGTCAGATCGTAGGAGCGGCTTTAGCCGCGATGACGGGTGAAACGAAAAACCCCGGGCAAGCCCGGGGTTTTCATGCGTTGCTCAGAATCAGTTCTGGCGAATGCCGGCGATCAGCCACGGCTGGTTGTCGCCCTGGGCGCGCTCCAGGCGCCAGCTTTCGCTGAACGGTTCGCCCTGGTCGAAGCGCGAGGTCTTCGACACACCGCTGAAGGTCAGGGTGGCGATGGTCTTCTCGGCGTTGTCGTCGACGCCATCGAGCTGGACCTGCAGGTCGTCAATGTAGGTGGACTGGAAGCCGTCACCCAGCTCGGCGCGCTCGCGCTTGAGGAACTCCAGCAGTTGTGGGGTAACGAACTCGGCAATCTTGTCCATTTCGTTCGCGTCCCAGTGCTGCTGCAGGTTCATGAAGTGCTCACGACCGGCGGCCAGGAAGCTTTGCTCATTGAACCAGGCCGGGGCGTTGATCACCGGAGCAGCCGAAGCCAGGCGAGCGCCGAAGATATTGCTGCCGGCTGCCGGAGCGTTGTCGGCGTGCGGCATTTCACGCTGGTAGGGCGCACCGGCAGCTGCCATTTGCGGCTGTTGACGAGCGCGGCGAGCGGCGAGGAAGCGGAAGATCAGGAAGGCGATCAGGCCGAAGATCAGAAAGTCCATGATCTGCAGGCCTTCGAAGCCGTCACCCATGAACATCGAGGCCAGCAGGCCACCGGCAGCCAGACCGGCCAGTGGGCCGAGCCAGCGCGAAGCGCCGCTGGCAGCGGCGGCAGGTTGCTGACGACCAGGGGCCGGGGCAGCCTGTTGAGCAGGCGGCGTGGCCTGGCGGGTCTGGTGGCTGGGGGCGGAGCCGAAGGATTTGCCACCGCCAAAACGCTTGGCGTGGGCTTCGAAGCTGAAGGTCAGCGCCAGGCACAGGACCATGGCGATACTGAGGAAACGCTGCATCACGGTTTTCTCTCTGGTGGAAAAGCTTGGTCGGCATCTTGCCCGTCATGGGTTGGCATGACCAGTGACAGAATGTTTCCTGCTTTTGCCTGCAGGGCGAGCGCCCTGCGATTTGTCCGAGTGGCCCGGATGCAATCCGGGACGCCCGCAACCATGGCCGCGAATCTCATCCGGGCTACGTGCGTTGCAACAGCAGCGGCAGTGGCCCGGTGCGCAACTGGCCACGCAGGAAGGCGCGGAACGCTGCCGCGTCTTCTTCGGGATGGCGCAGCCAGTGCACGAAGCTGCGCAGGTAGGCGTTGGTGAGCAGAGTCTCTTCGATGATGCGGCGCAGGTGCAGGCTTTGCCGTCCGGCTGCTTCGCGCCACCACTGCACGGTGCGACTGATGCGCATCAGGCCGAGCACCTGCAGATGAATGTGCCCGGGTTCAAGCTTGTACAGCAGCATCTGCCCGGTCACGGCGCGATGGGCGGCCAGGCTGTCGAGCCAGGCCAGCAGGCAGCCTTCCAGGCGCTGCTCGGCGTTCAGATGGTGCAATTCGGGATTTCGGGCGTAACCGAGCATGGCCTGGTCGGCGCGGTCGAACCAGGCCTCCACCAGATCATCCTTGTCGCGGTAATGGTGGGCGATATCGTCCAGGCCGATCTCCAGCGCCGCGGCCACCTCGAACAGATGCAGGCGCTCCCAGCCGCAGACGTCGGCCAATTGCAGGGCGGTATCGAGGATCTGGGCAGGGCCGGTCGGCTTTTTCTTCATCCCTGAAGTATGGTCGCCAGCAGACGAGGTGGCGCCCGGAACGACAAACGGAGCCCGAGGGCTCCGTATGGGGATTCAATCGCTGGTCGCCAGGGTCAGCGCCAGTCGTACAGCTCCTTTTCCGACAGCGCATGCATTGAGGTGGCCAGCGCCTGGAAGGCCTGCATCGAGGCCCAGATACGCCCGTTGAGCTCGCTCTGCGCAGCCAGCTCGCCGAGCACCTGTTCGGTCTCGCGTTGCATGGCCTGCAGCACCTCGTCGGGGAAGCGCTTGAGCAGCGTGCCGCTCTTCTTCAGCTCGTCCAGGGCCAGGGCGTTGTGGTAGACGTAGTCGTCCATCATGTCCTGGGTCGAGGCGCGCGCCGCTTCGGTGACGATGGCCTGCAGGTCGGCCGGCAGCGCATCGAATGCCTTCTGGTTGATCAGCAGTTCGAGCACCGACTGCGGCTCCTGCCAGCCCGGGTAGTAGTAATACTTGGCCGCCTTCTGCAGGCCGAAGGCCAGGTCGTTGTAGGGGCTGACCCAGTCGGTGGCATCAATGGCGCCGGTCTGCAGCGCGGTGAAGATCTCGCCGCCGGGCATCACCACGGTGGTTGCGCCCAGGCGGCTCCACACTTCACCGCCGAGACGCCCATCTGGGCCGAACGGCGCGTAGGCTTCGTCCCACAGCGCCTGCCTGAGTGGACAGGCCGCCCGGCATGCGGATCTTCAGGCCCTTGATGTCATCCAGGCTGTTGATTTCCTTGTTGAACCAGCCGCCCATCTGCATGGTGCTGTTGCCTGCGGTCAGCGGCTTGAGGCCGAACGGCGCGTAGGCTTCGTCCCACAGCGCCTGGCCACCGCCCTTGCTCAGCCAGGCGTTCATTTCCTGAGTGGACAGGCCGAAGGGCACCGCGCCGAAGAACTGCGCGGCCGGCACCTTGCCCTTCCAGTAGTAGGGCGTGCCGTGGCCGAGTTCGGCGGTGCCGCGCGACACCGCATCGAAGACTTCCAGCGCCGGTACCAGCTCGCCGGCGGCATAGACCTTGATGGTCAGGCGCCCGGCGCTCATGGCGTTGACGCGCTCGGCCAGGCGTTCGGCTGCGGTGCCGGTGCCGGGTGCGTTCTTCGGCCAGGTGGTGACCATCTTCCAGTGGAAGGTCTGGGCGGGTGCGGCGGCTTGCTCGGCCGGCGCGGAGTCGTCCTTGCAGCCGATCAGGCCGAAGGCGAGCAAGGGCAGTATTAGCAGCGAACGAAGATGCATGGACACAATTCCTAAGAAAAACGGGGCTTTTCGGCCCCGTTCAGTTGGCTCAACGCCAGTTGTACAGCTCTTTCTCGGTCAGCGTCTGCATGGCGCTGGCTTCTTCGAGGAAGGCCTTCTGCGAGGCCCAGATGCGGCCGTTGAGGTCGTTTTCGGCGGCCAGGGACTCGAGTACCAGGTTGGATTGCTCGCGCATGGCCTGCAGCACCTCGTCCGGCAGGCGCTTGAACTGCACGCCTTCGCTCTTCAGGCTTTGCAGCGCCTTGGCGTTGTTGAACACGTAGTCGTCCATCATGTCCAGGGTTGCGGCACGCGCGGCTTCGATCACGATGGCCTGCAGGTCGGCCGGCAGCGCGTCGAAGGCCTTCTGGTTGACCATGGACTCGACCACGGCCTGCGGCTCCTGCCAGCCCGGGAAGTAGTAGTACTTGGTTGCCTTGTGCAGACCGAAGGCCAGGTCGTTGTAAGGGCCGACCCAGTCGGTGGCGTCGATGGCGCCGGTCTGCAGAGAGGTGAAAATCTCGCCACCGGGCAGGTTGACGGTGATCGCACCGAGCTTGCTCCAGACTTCGCCGCCGAGGCGCCCATCTGCCCGGCATGCGGATCTTCAGGCCCTTGATGTCATCCAGGCTGTTGATTTCCTTGTTGAACCAGCCGCCCATCTGCATGGTGGTATTGCCCGCCGACAGCGGTTTCACGCCGTAGGGTGCATAGGTTTCGTCCCACAGCGCCTGACCGCCGCCCTTGCTCAGCCAGGCGTTCATTTCCAGGGTGGAGAGGCCGAACGGCACGCTGCTGAAGAACTGCGCAGCCGGCACCTTGCCCTTCCAGTAGTACGGGGTGCCGTGGCCCATCTCGGCGGTGCCGCGGGAGACGGCATCGAATACCTCCAGCGCCGGCACCAGCTCGCCAGCGGCGTAGACCTTGACGGTCAGGCGTCCGGCGCTCATGGCGTTGATGCGCTCGGCCAGGCGCTCGGCAGCAGTGCCCAGGCCGGGGAAGTTCTTCGGCCAGGAAGTGACCATCTTCCAGTGCACGGTTTCTGCCGGCTTGGCGGCGGCTTGCTCGCTGGCGGCCTTGTCTTCTTTGCAGCCAAACAGGCCGATGGCGGCGATCAGCGCCAGAGCGGCGCCGAACAGATTGCGGCGATTCATCGATTCTCTCCAGATACGGTGTGCTAACAGGCTTCCAGCTTGGCATACGCCAGCATCAGCCACTTGCTGCCTTCGTTTTCAAAATTTACCTGCACCCGTGCCTGTGCGCCGGCACCCTCGAAGTTGAGGATGGTGCCCTCGCCGAACAGGCTGTGGCGTACGCGCTGGCCCAGGTTGAAGGGCGTCTGCGGCACGGCGCTGCCGGCGAACAGGTTGCCACCGCTCATCGAGCTGGTGCTTACCGGGCGGCTGACGCTGTTGCTGAGGCGCACTTCCTGAATCAGCGGTGCGGGGATTTCGCGGACGAAGCGCGACACCTTGTTGTAGGTCTCGCTACCGTAGAGACGCCGGGTTTCGGCGTAGCTGATCACCAGCTTCTGCATGGCACGGGTAATGCCGACATAGGCCAGGCGGCGTTCTTCTTCCAGTCGGCCCGGTTCTTCCAGGCTCATCTTGTGCGGGAACAGACCCTCCTCCATGCCCACCAGGAATACCAACGGGAATTCCAGGCCCTTGGCGCTGTGCAGGGTCATCAGTTGAATGCTGTCCTCGTTCTCGGCGGCCTGGGTGTCCCCGGCCTCCAGCGAAGCATGGGTGAGGAAGGCCTGCAGCGGGGTCAGCTCGTCGTCTTCGTCGTTCTCGAAGGCGCGCGCGGCGCTGACCAGTTCCTCCAGGTTCTCCACCCGGGCCTGGCCCTTCTCGCCCTTTTCCGCCTCGTGATAGGCGAGCAGGCCGCTGTGCTCGATGACCACCTGGGTCATCTGGTGCAGGGGCATGGCCATGACCTTCTCGGCCAGGCCTTCGATCAGCTCGATAAAGCCGCCCAGCGCGCCAGCGGCCCGGCCCGGCAGGGCCTTGTTGGCCAGCATCAGGCGGATCGCCTCCCACATGTGTACGTCGTGGGCGCGGGCGTACTCGCGGATGCTCTCGATGGTCTTCTCGCCGATACCGCGCGCCGGCACGTTGACGATGCGCTCCAGCGCCGCGTCGTTGCCGCGCCCGTCGAGCAGGCGCAGATAGGCCATGGCGTTCTTGATCTCGGCGCGTTCGAAGAAGCGCTGGCCGCCGTAGATGCGGTAGGGAATACGCTCGCGCAGCAGCGCCTCTTCCAGCACCCGCGACTGGGCGTTGGAGCGATACAGAATGGCGATCTCGCTGCGCTTGAGGCCGTCCTTGCGCAGGGCGTCCTCGATGCTCTCGACCACGTAGCGCGCTTCGTCGTGTTCGTTGAAGGCGGCGTACAGGGCCAGCGGCTCGCCGTCGCCGCCATCGGTCCACAGCTCCTTGCCGAGGCGCCCGTTGTTGTTGGCGATCAGCGCGTTGGCAGCTTTCAGGATGCCGGCGGTGGAGCGGTAGTTCTGCTCCAGGCGGATCAGCTGGGTGTCGGGGAAGTCGCTGGAGAACTGCTGGATGTTCTCGATGCGCGCGCCGCGCCAGCCGTAGATCGACTGGTCGTCGTCGCCCACCACCATCAGGCTGTCGCCGCCCTTGGCCAGCAGACGCAGCCAGGCGTACTGCACGGCGTTGGTGTCCTGGAACTCGTCCACCAGGATATGGCGGAAACGCCGCTGGTAATGCTCGAGCAGGCCCGGCTTGTCGCGCCACAGGTCGAGGGCGCGCAGCAGCAGCTCGGAGAAGTCGATCACCCCGGTGCGTGCGCAGGCCGCCTCGTAGGCCTCGTAGATGCCGCGCATGGTGGCCAGGAACAGATCACCGCCGGCCTGGATGTGCTGGGGGCGGAAGCCCTCATCTTTCTGCCCGTTGATAAACCACTGCGCCTGCTTGGCCGGCCAGCGCTGTTCGTCCAGGCCCAGCTCGCGAATCACCCGCTTGATCAGGCGCTGCTGATCGTCGGAGTCGAGAATCTGGAAGTTCTCGGCCAGCCCGGCTTCCTGCCAGTGCGCGCGCAGCAGGCGATGGGCCAGGCCGTGGAAGGTGCCGACCCACATGCCGGCCGGGTTGTGGCCGAGCATCTGCTCGATGCGGTGGCGCATCTCGGCGGCGGCCTTGTTGGTAAAGGTCACCGACAGGATCGAGTGAGGCGAGGCGCCCATCGCCTGGATCAGGAAGGCGATGCGGTGCACCAGCACGCGGGTCTTGCCCGAGCCGGCGCCGGCCAGCACCAGCTGGCGGCCGAGCGGGGCGGCCACGGCCTGGACCTGGGCGTCGTTGAGCGAAGCGAGGAGGAGTTCGGGGTCGTTTTGCATCGCGGCATTCTAGGGGGCGCGGCAGGGGAGGGCAAACCGTCGGCCAGGTGAGGCGAAACCGACCGGATCTAACCGACGACCGGCAGGTCAGCGCGCAGATGGGCGCAGGCAGGCGGCCAAGGGCCAGTACGATCTTGGGCGCCCGCCAAAAGTTGGCCATCACCCTGTGAAATGGTCCACATCTTTGTTGGGCGCAGCGTCTGTCTCGGGTATTCTCCCGCGACGTCAGGGCTGAGGGCGCCGATATTTACCCCGCAGACCCTTAGGCAACCATTACAAGAACATCGCCTATGACCGCCACGACTTGCGCCGTAATTCAAGAGGTGACGCTGGACCCGCATCAGGCTGAACGTCAGTTCGCCACGGATATTGCCGTCGAACGTACCCGTCTGCTGTTTCAGGGGTCGCGCTTGCCCACCTTGCTCATGCTGCTGGTCGGCCTGGCCTGCAGCCTGTTGCTATGGAGCCAGCAGAGCGCGCCGTTACTCGCGGCGTGGCTGGGTTGGGTGGTGTTGCTGGCGCTGCTGCGCCTGACTCAGGTGAATGCCTTCAACGAGGCATTGCCCAGCCGTCAGGCCGAACCCTACTGGCGGCGCATCTTCCTGTTCGGTGCCGGAGCCTCCGGCCTGACCCTCGCCTTCGCCGTGATCGTCCTGGTGCCGGCCGATGTGTTCTATCAGCAGGCGCTGGTCTATGGCCTGATCGCTGCGGCGATTCTCTCGGCCAGCGTCGCCTATGCCGTCAGCCTGTCGGCCTTTCTCAGTTTCGCCTTGCCCTGCCTGGTGCCTTCGGCGGCCTTCCTGCTGCTGGCCGACAACAGCATGCAACGCGGCTGGGGGTTGCTCGGGGTGATTCTGTTTCTCGCCCTGCTGGTGGTGGCCTGGCAAGTCAATCGCCTGGTGCAGCGCAGCCTGCTGCAGCGCTTTCACAACCTGGCGCTGATCAGCAACCTGGAGCATGCCAAGCAGCGCGCCGAGGGGCTCAACGAAGAGCTGGCGCGCGAGGTGGAGCAGCGTCGCCGCGCCGAGCGCGAGCTGCGCGGCGCACATGGTGAACTGGAAATGCGCGTGGCCGAGCGCACCCTGGAGCTGGACGAGGCGACCCATGCCCTTGGCAAGAGTCAGGCGCGCCTGGCCCTGGCCCTGGAGGCCAGCGAGCTGGGTCTTTGGGACTGGGATCTGGAGAGCGACCAGGTGCACCATTCGCACCTGCGCGAACTGTTCGGCCTGGAGCCAGAGCAGGTGCAGGTGATGCTGCGTGACCTGACCCCGCGTCTGCACCCGGATGATCTGCCACGGCTGCGCCGGGCGCTGGTCCAGCACCTCAAGGGGCGCAGCGAGGATTATCAGATCGAGTACCGCGTGCGCCATGTAGACGGCCACTGGGTCTGGGTCGAAGACCGTGGCCGTGCGGTCGAGCGCGACGCCGCCGGCCGTGTGCGGCGCATGCTCGGCACGCGGCGCGACGTCAGCGCGCGGCGTCAGCAGGAGCAGCAGCAACGCCTGGCCGCGACCGTGTTCGAGGCGGCCAGCGAAGGCATTTTCATTCTTGACCCCGACTACCGCGTGCTGGCGGTCAATCGCGCCTTCAGTGCGGTGACCGGCTACAGCAGCGAGGAAGTGGTCGGGCGCAGGGTGACCAGTTTGTTCGGCAGTCGTGAGATGAGCCGGCAATACCAGATGATCCGCCAGGAGCTGGACAGCAGCGGCACCTGGCAGGGCGAGCTGATCGAGACGCGCAAGAGCGGCGAGCTCTACCCGCAATGGCTGCAGCTCAATCTGGTGCGCGATACCAGCGGGCGGCCCAGCCATATCGTCGGCTTCTTCGCCGATCTGACCGCGCGGCGCGAGGCCGAGGAACGTCTGCGCTACCTGTCGCACTACGACGACCTCACCGGCCTGGCCAATCGCAGCCTGTTCAAGGAGCGCCTGCACGAGGCCAGCCAGCGTGCGCGGCAGAGCGGTCGCAGCATCGCCCTGGTGCACATCGATCTGGACCGCTTCAAGCTGCTCAACGACAGCCTCGGCCATGAGGTGGCGGACCAGCTGCTGCGCCAGATGAGCCGCCGCCTGACCCAGGCCGTGCCGGAAGCCGACTGCATCGCGCGGCTGTCGGGCGATGAATTCGCCGTCATCCTAGACGCCTACGGCAGCCTCTCCAGTTTGGCGCGGGTGGCCAGCCGGCTGCTGGCCAAGCTGCGCGTGCCGATGACCGTGGGCGGCCACGAGCTGGTGGTCAGCGCCTCGCTGGGGATCAGCCTGCTGCCGGACTACGCCCGCGAGATAAGCGCGTTGATCAGCCAGGCCAACATGGCTGTGCAACATGCCAAGCACCTGGGCGGCAACACCTTCCAGTTCTTCACCGATAACCTGCAGGCCTGCACCCTGGAGCGCCTGCAGCTGGAGAACCAGCTGCGCAAGGCCATCGACGAAGGCCAGCTGGAGGTGTTCTACCAGCCCAAGCTGAACCTCGCCGACGACCAGCTCAATGCCGCCGAAGCGCTGGTGCGCTGGCGCCATCCGCAGCAGGGCATGGTGGCGCCAGGTGAGTTCATCGGCCTGGCCGAAGAGACCGGGTTGATCGCGCCGATCGGCGAGTTCGTGCTGCGTCAGGCCTGCCAGCAGGCGTGCGAATGGCAGCGCCAGGGGTTGGCGAAGATCCGCGTATCGGTGAATATCTCGGTGTATCAGTTGCGTCAGGGCAACCTCACCAGCCTGGTGCGCCAGGTGCTCGAAGAAACCGGCCTGGCGCCGCAGTACCTGGAGTTGGAGCTGACCGAGAGCGAGCTGCTCGACAACGTCGAAAGCGTCATCGCCACCTTCCGCCAACTGCGCGAACTGGGGGTGAAGCTGGCTATCGATGACTTCGGCACCGGCTACAGTTCGCTCAGCTACCTCAAGCGCTTCCCGGTGCACTACGTGAAGATCGACCAGACCTTCATCCGCGACCTGTCGCCCGGTGGCGAGGACGCGGCGATCACCCGCGCGATCATTGCCATGGCCCACAGCCTGGAACTGAAGGTGGTGGCCGAGGGCGTGGAAACCCAGGCGCAGATGGACTTCCTCAAGAGCCAGCACTGCGACGAGATCCAGGGTTACCTGATCAGCAAGCCGGTGGAGGCCGCGACCCTGGCCCGACTGCTGATGGACCAGGCGCAACTGCTGTAGACGCCGATGCCCGGCCGTGGCAGCGGCCCGGGCAGCATTCGCTACGCGAAGCCTACTTTGGTGCTAGCCAATCGCTACCTTTGTACAGCGTCGGCCTAAAACCCCACAAAATATACTGCCTTTCCGAGTCATCGAGAGGGCTTCACCCATGAAAACGATGTTGCTGTCATCCTTGGCGTTATGCGGCGCGCTCGCCGCCTCGTTCGCCGCCGCCGACGAGAGAGGCATGGAGGCGGCCGGCTTGCAGTTGTTCAAGCACCACTGCACGGCCTGCCATTCGCTGGATACCAGCGAAAACGCCTTCGGCCCGAGCCTGGTCGGGGTAGTGGGCCGGCCGGCGGCGAGCGTCCCGCGCTTCGCCTACTCCCAGGCCATGCAGGCGTCCGGCCTGACCTGGGACGAAGACAACCTGCGCAAATGGATCACCGACAACGAAGCGCTGGTGCCCGGCACGCGCATGCGCCACGTCGCCATCACGGATCCGGCCGAGCAGGACTACCTGATCAGCTTCCTGCGCACCCTGAAGTAAGCCGTCGCCCTTTGCCCCGGCGGGCCTGGCTGTTCAGGTTCGCCGGGGCAGCGGCGTCATTTGGCGAACAGCTGGCCGATGTCCTTGAACGCCTTGAATTCCAGGGCATTGCCACAGGGATCGAGAAGGAACATGGTCGCCTGCTCGCCGACCTGGCCCTTGAAGCGCACGTAGGGCTCGATGACGAACTGCGTCTCGCGGCTGCGCAGGCGCTCAGCCAGCGCTTCCCAGTCGGCCCAGCCGAGCACCACACCGAAGTGCGGCACCGGCACGTCGTGGCCATCCACCGGGTTGCTTACGGCTGCTTCCTGGTAGGCCATCTTCGGCGCTTCGTGGATGACCAGCTGATGGCCGAAGAAATCGAAATCGACCCAGTGCTCGCTGCTGCGCCCTTCGGCGCAACCGAATACTTCGCCATAGAAATGCCGCGCTGCGGCCAGATCGTGGACAGGGATCGCCAGGTGAAAGGGAGCAAGGGCCATCACGCAGTACCTCTGGTTATTGTCTGTCCGGCTAGCCTAGCAACAGCAGAATCGATTGAAAGCGAATATCCCTGCTCGTCAGCTCAAAAAAACTGGATAAGTCGAGGCGCTCACGCTGCGAGCTACTCTCCCGAGGCCCCGCCGGCGCTGGGTACCGGGACTGATCAGCCTGTCGTGCGCTGCCATAAAAAATGCCGCGCAGCTTTGCAGCGGCGCGGCATCGGGTGCAGCTCAGGGTGTCAGCGGCGATCAGAACGCCGGGACGACGGCACCTTTGTACTTCTCTTCGATGAACTGCTTGACCTCGGCACTGTGCAGCGCTTTGGCCAGTTTCTGCATGGCGTCGCTGTCCTTGTTGTCCGGACGGGCGACCAGCAGGTTGACGTACGGCGAGTCGCTACCTTCGATGGCCAGGGCGTCCTGGGTCGGGTTCAGCTTGGCCTCGAGGGCGTAGTTGGTGTTGATCAGGGCAACGTCGACCTGGCTCAGCACGCGCGGCAGGGTGGCCGCTTCCAGTTCACGCACCTTGATCGCCTTGGGATTCTCGGCGATGTCCTTGGGCGTGGCGAGGATGCCGGCTTCCGGCTTGAGCTTGATCACCCCGGCTTGCTGCAGCAGCAGCAGGGCACGGCCGCCGTTGGTGGCGTCGTTGGGGATGGCCACGGTGGCGCCTTGCGGCAGCTCGCTCAGATCCTTGATCTTGCTGGAGTAGGCGCCGAACGGCTCGACGTGTACACCCACCACGCTGACCAGCTCGGTCTTGCGGCTGGCGTTGAACTCGTCCAGGTACGGCTGGTGCTGGAAGAAGTTGGCGTCGAGGTTCTTCTGCTGCACCTGCAGGTTGGGCTGTACGTAGTCGGTGAACACGCGCACCTTCAACTCCACGCCTTCTTTGGCCAGCAGCGGCTTGACCACTTCCAGGATCTCCGCGTGCGGTACCGGGGTAGCGGCGATGTTGAGGGTTTCGGCCTGGGCCGAGAAGGCCGCGAAGGCGGCCAGGGCAGTCAGCAGTTTCTTCATTTCAAGGTTCCTTTTGGGAAGGTTGGCGCGGGTCCCGCGGGTGGCGGGTCGCCGCTTTTCATCATTACTTGCGAGAAAAATGTACGACGAGGCGATCCCCGACCATCTGCAGCACCTGCACCAGAATCAGCAGCAGGATCACGGTCACGGCCATCACGTCCGGCTGGTAGCGCTGGTAGCCGTAGCGCACCGCCAGGTCGCCGAGGCCGCCGCCGCCGATCAGGCCGCTCATGGCGGTGTAGGAGACCAGGGTAATGGCGGTGACCGTGGCCGCCGCCAGCAGGCCGGGCAGGGCCTCGGGCAGCAGCGCGCGGGTGATGATCTGCCAGGTGCTGGCGCCCATGGCCTGGGTCGCCTCGATGATGCCGCGCTCCACTTCGCGCAGGGCGGTTTCCACCAGGCGCGCGAAGAACGGCGTGGCGCCCACCACCAGCGGCGGGATGGCCCCGGCGACGCCCAGCGAGGTGCCGACCAGCAGCTCGGTGAGCGGGATCATCAGGATCAAGAGGATGACGAAGGGCACCGAGCGCAGGATGTTCACCACCAGCGACAGCGCGCCGTACAGCGCCCTCTGTTCGAACAGCTGACGCGGACCGGTGAGGAACAGCAGCACGCCGAGCGGCAGGCCGAGCAGCACGGTGAATAGCATCGAGCCGAGCAGCATGTTCAGGGTGTCGAGGCTGGCCTGCCAGATTTCCGGCCAGAACACGTTGGGCAGCAGTTGTTCGAGCATCAGCGCAGTACCTCCAGATGCACGTCGGCGGCTTCGAAGCGCGCCAGCGCGGCGTCGATGTCGCCACCGGTCAGGGCCAGGGTGAGCTGGCCGTAGGGGGTGTCCTTGATGCGGTCGATGCGCCCGGCGAGGATGCTGTAGTCCACCCCGGTCTCACGGGCCACGGTGCCCAGCAGCGGGGCGTAGGTGGCCTCGCCCTGAAAGGTCAGGCGCAGGATGCGCCCCGGCACATGGGCGAAGTCGTCGCGCTGCTCGGCCTCGTCGACGTGCTCGGACTCCTGGACGAAGCGTCGTGTGGTCGGGTGCTGCGGGTGCAGGAAGACGTCGGCCACCGGGCCTTCTTCGACGATGACGCCGGCATCCATCACCGCCACGCGGTCGCAGACGCGGCGGATCACGTCCATCTCGTGGGTGATCAGCACGATGGTCAGGCCCAGTTCGCGGTTGATCTCGGCCAGCAGCTGCAGCACGGCGGTAGTGGTCTGCGGGTCGAGGGCGCTGGTGGCCTCGTCGCACAGCAGGATCTTCGGCCGTGTGCTCAACGCACGGGCGATGCCGACACGTTGTTTCTGGCCGCCGGAAAGCTGCGCCGGGTACTTGTTGGCATGATCCTGCAGGCCGACGCGAGTCAGCAGCTCGGAGACGCGGGCGTGAATCTCGGCGCCGCTCAGCTCGCCTGCCAGACGCAACGGCATGGCGATGTTGTCGGCGACAGTCTTCGACGACAGCAGGTTGAAGTGCTGGAAGATCATCCCGACCTGTTGGCGGAAGCGGCGCAGGCCGGTGGCATTGAGAGCGGTGACGTCGACGCCGTCGATCTCGATGCGCCCGCCGGAGGGCTCCTCCAGGCGGTTGATCAGGCGTAGCAGGGTGCTCTTGCCGGCGCCGGAGTGGCCAATGATGCCGAACACCTGACCGCTGCCGATCTGCAGCGTGGTGGGCTGCAGTGCCGGAATCTCGCGGCCCGCGACGCGGTAGGCCTTGTGGACGGATTGAAACTGGATCACGCGAACGACCTTTTGGGTGTGTTCAGGGGCGAGCTTCACGGTAGTCGAGCTCGCCGTTGGGCGCCGGGTGGGCGCAAAGGGGCGCTAGTCTACCCGGCGTTGTTTAGGCCGAGAAAATCTTTGTTGGCCTATGGTTATTACAAAATCGCATTACGGATAAGCGCCCGGCGCGCAGCTCTGACTTAGCTTCGCTGCGGGCTCAGCAGCAGGCGCGGCGTCTGCTGGGGCACGATCTTCTGGCTCAGTTGCGGGCGGAAACTCGGGTCGAGCTTCTTGATTCGCGCCGACAGCAGCGCGGCGACCCAGGGATAGTCCTTGGCCTCGCGCACTTCGATGCGCACAGCGCAGCGAAAGGTCACGACATCCGCGGCCACGCTGTCGAGCAGGCGGCGCAGATTCTCGTTGTCCTGATTGTCCAGCATCGGCATGGCTACCGCGCTGCTCGCCGCGCTGGGGTCGATCACGCGGGCCTTGGGCGTGCTCTGCACGGCGGGTGCCGGTTGGCTGGCGACCGGGCTGGCAACGCTGGCATTGGCCTGACGCTCGCTGGCCGCGCGCTGCTGACGCAATTGCGCCTCGCGTTCGGCATCCGCTCTGGCCGCGGCCTCGCGCGCCTGCTGTGCGGCGGCGGCCTGGCGCGCGGCGCGGGCGCTGTCGATGGCCTGATTGAGATCGTGGCTCAGGGCGGGCGCCTGCGGCATCAGGCTGCGGGCGTGGCCCAGCGCCTGCGCGGCACGATCCAGATCGCCTTGCTGCAGCGCTTCGCGGCCCTGCTCCATATAGGCCTCGGCCAGCTGGCGCTGGTACTGCTCCAGGCGCGTATCGCCGCGGGCCTGCTGTTGCAGGACGCCGAGCTGGCGGCTGGCGTCGTCCAGACGTTCCTCGGCCAGGCTCAGGTCGAGCTGGCGGAAGGCGACGACCAGCTCGTCGACTGGCGGAAGGCTTTGCTGCTGGCTGCTCTGGCAACCAGCCAGAAGCAGAACCAGAAAAAGCGGCAAACCACGAAAAACGAACGACTTCATTACAGTGCGTCTCGAGTTGTGCAAAAAACGCGCAATCATACAGGGTTGCGGCAGCGATTTCACGCTGCCCGGGGCTCTCGCCACTAACCGGAAAGGGCTGGGGAGAAAGATGAGCCGTAGCCCGGATGCAATCCGGGAACAACGTGGTGCAGCTTTCCCGGATTGCATCCGGGCTACGCGCGACGCGCCGTCAGCCGCTGCGTTTGGGCAAGGCAAAGCTCGCCAGGAACAGCGCCGCGGCGCTGACCACGATGGACGGCCCGGCCGGCGTGTCCTGATACCAGGACATGGCCAGACCCGCGCACACTGCCAACAGCCCGAGCAGGCTGGCGCCCACGGCCATCTGCTCCGGCGTGCGCGCATGACGCTGGGCCGCGGCGGCAGGAATGATCAGCAAGGAGGTGATCAGCAGCACGCCGACGATCTTCATCGCCACGGCGATCACCACCGCGATCAGCAGCATCAGGGCCAGGCGGATCGCCGCCACCGGCAGGCCTTCGACCCGCGCCAGTTCTTCATGCACGGTGATGGCCAGCAGCGGCCTCCACAGCCAGGCCAGCAGGGCCAGCACCAGCGCGCTGCCGCCGATGATCCAGGCCAGATCGCTGGGGCTGACGGCGAGCAGGTCGCCAAACAGGTAGCTCATCAGGTCGATGCGCACGTCATGCATGAAGCTCAGCGCCACCAGGCCCAGCGACAGGGTGCTGTGGGCGAGGATACCGAGCAGGGTGTCGGAGGCCAGCGGCTGACGCTGCTGCAGGGTGACCAGCAGCACGGCGAGCAGCACGCAGCCGACGGTCACGGTGAGGGTCGGGCTGACGTCCAGCAACAGGCCCAGTGCCACACCGAGCAGGGCGGCGTGGGACAGGGTGTCGCCAAAATAGGCCATGCGCCGCCACACCACGAAGGAGCCGAGCGGGCCGGCCACCAGGGCCAGCGCCAGGCCGGCAAGCAGGGCGTTGAGGAGAAAGTCGGGCATCAGTGTTTGCAGTCCGGGCCGTGAACATGAGCCGGGCCATGGATGGTCAGGCCGGGCTTGACCACGCCGCCATGCAGGTCATGAGCGTGATCATGATGGTGGTGATAGACGGCCAGGCTCTTGGCGTCCTGGCCGAACAGCTCGATGAAGGCTGGGTCGCCGCTGACCTGTTCCGGATGACCGGAACAGCACACATGGCGGTTGAGGCAGACCACCTGATCGGTGGCGCTCATCACCAGGTGCAGGTCGTGCGACACCATCAGCACGCCGCAACCGTGGCGCTCGCGCAGCCGCGAGATCAGCCGGTACAGCTCGGCCTGGCCAGCGACGTCGACGCCCTGCACCGGTTCGTCGAGCACCAGCAGCTGCGGCTCGCGCAGCAGGGCGCGGGCCAGCAGCACACGCTGCATCTCGCCGCCGGAAATGCTCTGCAGCGGGCTGTCGATCACCTGTTCGGCGCCGACTTCGGCCAGCGCCGCCAGCGCGCGTCTGCGATCCACACCCGGTACCAGGCGCAGAAAGCGCAGCACCGACAGCGGCAGGGTGGCGTCGACGTGGAGTTTCTGCGGCATGTAGCCGATGCGCAGGCGCGGCGCGCGGCGCACGCTGCCGCGCTGCGGTTGCAGCAGGCCGAGCACCACACGCACCAGGGTGGTCTTGCCGGCGCCATTGGGGCCGATCAGGGTGACGATCTCGCCGGGCTGTACGCTGAGCTGCACCTCTTCCAGCACCGCCTGGCCGTTGAAGCTGACCGCGACCCCGTCGAGACGGATCAGTGCTTCGTTCATGCCTTGCCCTTGCAGCCCGCGCACAGGCCGACCACTTCTACGGTCTGGCTTTCCACGGCGAAACCAACGCCGGCCGCTCCGTCGACGATGGCCTGGCTGATGGCCGGCTGTTCCAGTTCGGTGGCGGCGTGGCAGCTGCGGCAGATCAGGAACTGACCCTGGTGCGCGTGCTCCGGGTGACTGCAGCCGACGAAGGCGTTGAGCGAGGCGATGCGGTGCACCAGGCCGTTTTCCAGGAGGAAATCCAGCGCGCGGTAGACGGTCGGCGGCGCCGCGCGGCGGCCGTCTGCCTCGCTCAGCACGCCGAGAATGTCATAGGCGCCGAGCGGCTTGTGACTGGCCCAGACCAGCTCCAGTACACGCTTGCGCAGAGCGGTCAGACGCAGGCCCTGGCGCGTGCAGATGGCTTCGGCTTCGGCCAGCGCATGGCTGACGCAGCGGGAGTGATCGTGGGGGCGGGCAGACAGGGGCGTGTCGGTCATGGGCAAGGACGGCGCAGGTAAGAGACGTTATTATGTTACCCGTTCAATGTCGCTTGAGTATGCCCCGTGTTACGTGTTTTCTGTTTCATCGCTCTGTTTTTCGTCGCCAGCGCCCAGGCTGAAGTACGCGTCCTGACCAGTATCAAACCGCTGCAACTGATCGCGGCGGCGGTGCAGGACGGCGTTGGCGAACCCGACGTGTTGCTACCGCCCGGCGCCTCACCGCACCACTACGCACTGCGCCCATCCGACGTACGGCGGGTGCGCGATGCCGATCTGCTGTACTGGATCGGTCCGGACATGGAGGCCTTCCTGCCCCGCGTGCTGGAAAGCCGAAGCAAGCCGCAGGTGGCTGTGCAGGATCTGCCCGGCATGACTTTGCGCCACTTCGGTGACAGTCATGATGAACACGATCACCACGACGATCATGATCATGAGCACGTACACGGCGCTGACGATCTGGGCCATGATCATGACCATCGTCCGGGGAGTCTGGATGCCCATTTGTGGTTGGCAGCGGACAACGCCAAGGTGATCGCCGCGCGCATGGCGGCAGACCTGACCAAGCTGGACGCTGCCAATGCCGCGCGTTACGCCGCCAACCTGCAAGCCTTCGAGGCGCGCCTGGATGCGCTCGATGGCCGTATCCGTCCACAACTGGCCGCCCTGCAGGGCAAGCCGTATTTCGTTTTCCACGAGGCCTTCGACTATTTCGAGGCCGACTACGGCCTCAAGCACGCCGGCGTGTTCAGCGTGCTGACCGAGGTTCAGCCCGGTGCGCGCCATGTTGCTGCCATGCGCGAGCGTCTGCAGCAAACCGGGCCGAGCTGCGTCTTCAGCGAACCGCCGCTGCGCCCGCGCCTGGCCGAAACGCTGACCGCCGGCCTGCCGGTAAAACTGGCGGAGCTGGATGCCCTGGGCGGTACCCTGCCGGCCGATGCCACGGGTTACGAGCAGCTACTGGAAAACCTGGCCGGTGGCCTGAGCGAGTGCCTGGGTAGCCTGTAGAACTTTGGTGTCCTGAACGTTTTTTCACGTAGCCCGGATGCAATCCGGGCGGCGTTGCCATCGCTCCCGGATTGCATCCGGGCTACGGGCTGGCGAGGCTGTGTGGGAGGGGCTTCAGTCGCGACCGCCGAGCTACGAACTGTAACCACCCTCACATTGCCGCTCGCTGACGCAAACCACTAGGCTTGTGCTTTTGCCGCGAGCGCCCGTCATGTCGCCAACCGCACCTCGCCCGTCCAACGCCACGTTGGTGCTGCTGGCCTCGCTCTATTGCGCGCAGGGTCTGCCGTCCGGGCTGATCGCCCATTCGTTGCCGGTGCTGCTGCGTCAGCATGGCGTCGATCTGGCATTGATCGGCCTGCTCAAGCTGCTGGCGCTGCCCTGGCTGCTCAAGGTGTTCTGGGCGCCCTGGATCGACCGCCTGGCCTCGCCCCGACTGGGTCACCACCGTGGCTGGATCCTGCCACTGCAGACGGGCGTGATCGTCTGCGTGATCATGCTGGCCATGCTGGCGCCGCAGACCCTGTTCGGCTCTGGCCTGTGGCTGCTGCTTGGCCTGCTGCTGCTGATCAATCTGCTGGCGTCGACCCAGGACATCGCCACCGATGGCCTGACCGTGCGTCTGCTGCCCGAGCGCTGGCGCGGCCTCGGCAACAGCCTGCAGGTCGGCGGCTACAAGGTCGGCATGATCGTCAGCGGCAGCGGCCTGCTGCTGGTGATCGACCCGCTGGGCTGGAACCTGGCTGTGGGGCTGGTGGCCGGCCTGATCCTGTTGATGACCGTGCCGATCTGGCTGTTTCCCGAACGCCGCGTTCTGCCCTTCCAGCCTGCCCTGGCCGAAACCGCCCTCGGTCCACGCTTGTTGCTGAACCACTATCGCGGCTTGTTGGCGCAGCCCGGCATGCTCCTGTGGCTGGCGGTGGTGCTGACCTTCAAGCTGGGCGATTCGCTGGGCTCGCCGATGATCAAGCCGATGCTGGTGGACCAGGGCTGGGGCACGGGTGCGCTTGGCCAGCTGACCCTGATCAGCAGCCTGGCCGGCATCGCTGGCGCGGTGCTCGGCGGCCTGCTCTACGCCCGCATCGGCGTACTGCGCGCACTGATCCTGTTCGGCACGCTGCAGGCCTTCGGTATCGCCGCACTGGCCCTGCTAGTGGGGCAGGGCGGCAATGTCGGGCTGGTCTACGCCGTGGTCCTGTTCGAGCAGGTGGCCGACGGCATGTCCACCGTCGCTCTGTTCGCCGCGATGATGCGCATGTGCCGCCCGGAACACGAAGGCGCCGACTTCACCCTGCAGGCCTCGGCGCAGTTGCTGCTGTCCGGCTTCGTCGGGGCCAGCAGCGGGGTGTTGGCCAAGGCGTTGGGCTACGAGGGCTTGTTCGTCGGCGCCGGAGTGCTGGGCGTACTGGTATTGGGGGTGGTGTTGCTGCACAAAGGCAATCTCAAGCGGCAAGCCTGAAGCGAGTAGCCCGGATGAAATCCGGGGCGGTGCTGAGAAAGCCCCCCGGATTGCATCCGGGCTACGCCTTTATGCCCAATGGCGCCCGTGGCGCTCCAGCAGGTGCTGCAGCTGCTCCGGGCCATCGCTGCCGGCCGGGTAGGGGCGCGGGCTCTGATAGTGCTGGTGCCAGCCCTGCAGGATGGGGTCGACCCACTGCCAGGCAGCCTCTACCTCGTCGCGGCGCATGAACAGCGTCGAGTCGCCTTCGATCACGTCCAGCAGCAGCCGCTCGTAGGCCTCCCAGCGGCGCTGCTTGTGGAAGGCGGCGGCGAGGTTGAGGTCCAGCTCGACAGGCTTCAGGCGCATGCCCTTGCCAGGGTTCTTGGCCATCAGCTGCAGGCTGATGCGCTCCTCTGGCTGCAGGCGGATCAACAGCTGGTTGGCTTCGCCATCGTGGAACAGACGGTGCGGCACCGGTTTGAACTGGATGAGGATTTCCGAGGTTTTCTTCGCCAGGCGCTTGCCGGTGCGCAGATAGAAGGGCACGCCGGCCCAGCGCCAGTTGTCGATCTCCACCTGCACGGCGACGAAGGTTTCGGTGTCGCTGTCGTTGTCGACGTTCTTCTCGAAATAGTAGGCCGGCACGTCGTGGCCGCCGATCTTGCCGGCGGTGTACTGGCCGCGCACGGTCTTGTCCTGCACGTCGAGGCCGCTGATGGGCTTGAGCGCTTCAAGGATCTTCACCTTCTCGTTGCGCACCGCTTCGGCGTCGAAGCGTACCGGCGCTTCCATGGCCACCAGGCAGAGCAACTGCAGCAGGTGGTTCTGGATCATGTCGCGCATGGCGCCGGCCTTGTCGTAGTAGCCGCCGCGGTTTTCCACACCGAGGGTTTCGCACACGCTGATCTGCACGTGGTCGATGTGCCCGGCGCGCCATACCGGCTCGAACAGGGCGTTGGCGAAGCGCAGCGCCATCAGGTTCTGTACCGTTTCCTTGCCCAGGTAGTGGTCGATGCGAAACACCCGCGCCTCGTCGAATACCGCACCGATGGCGGCATTGATCGCCCGCGCCGACTCCAGCGAGTGGCCGATGGGCTTTTCCAGCACGATGCGTGCGGCCGGGCCGGCCAGGCCGGCGTTGGCCAGGTGTGCGGCGATGTCTTCGAACAGGCTCGGCGCAGTGGCCAGGTAGTAGACCCGTACGCGTTCGTCGTCACGCCCCAGGCGCTTGGCCAGGCGGCCGAAATCGGCGCTCTGCGCGGCGTCCATGGCGAAATAATCGAGGCGCTCGGCGAAGCTGGCCCAGGTGTCATTGGCGAAATCGGCGCGCGCTACCTGAGCGCGACAGTGACGTTCGGCCAGGGCCTGATAGGACTCGCGGCTGTGGCTGCTGCGCGCCAGGGCGAGGATGCGCATGTCCGCGTGCAGACGCCCTTCTCGATGCAGGTGGTAGAGCGCCGGCAGCAGCTTGTGCAGGGCCAGGTCGCCCGTGCCGCCGAAGACCAGCATGTCGCAGGGAATACTCAAGGGAACACTCCGACTCGTGATGGCAGACCGTTGCAAACTACCTGCGATTGCAGGAAAGAGGCAGTGAGGCTGTTCAAGAATGCCTGTTTTTTTCGCCACGTCCCGCTATTTGAAACATTCGTTCAGCTATTCGGCAGCCGCTTGGCTGTGCGCAGGTGCGACCTATGTAGTATAACTACAAGGTCACTACAACCGCCGACCGCCGATCATAACCGAGCCATGACTCGCCAAGTGTCGCGGTAGACCCTTATCCGCATAGAGCCTACCTCCGTGAATCTGTTGCAACACATCGCCCAGTCGCGCCACCTGCTGCGCAAGTCCGAGCTCAAGGTGGCCGATCACGTCCTGCTCGATCCTGCATCGGTGATGCACAGCTCCATGGCCGAGCTGGCGCATAGCGTCGGCATCAGCGAGCCGACCATCGTGCGCTTCTGTCGCGCCATTGGTTGCAGCGGCTTCCAGGATCTCAAGCTCAAGCTGGCGCAGAGCCTGGCTGCCGGTGCCAGTTTCGGCCAGTTCGCGATTCACGAGGACGACTCGGTCGCCGACTTCAGCCTGAAGATCTTCGACACCACCCTGCACACGCTGATGGAAGTGCGCGAGAAGCTCGACCCCGAGGCGCTGCAGCGCGCCATCGCTGCCTGCTCCAACGCCCAGCGCGTGGAGTTCTATGGCTTCGGTGCATCCGGCGCGGTGGCGGCCGATGCCCAGCACAAATTCTTCCGTCTGCTGCTCAACGCCGCGGCCTATTCCGACCCGCACATGCAGGCGATGAGTGCGGTGACCCTGCAGCCGGGCGATGTGGCGGTGTGCATCTCCCAGTCCGGACGTTCCAAGGACCTTTTGATCTCTGCCAATCTGGTGCGTGAGTCCGGCGCCAGCCTGATCACCCTGTGCCCGAGCCAGACGCCGCTGGCCGAGCTGTCGACCGTCAACCTGGCCATCGACGTGCAGGAAGACACCGAGATCTACACCCCGCTGACCTCGCGCATTGCCCACCTGGTGGTGATCGACGTGCTGGCCATGGGCGTGGCCATGGCGCGCGGCCCGAGCCTGGTCAACCACCTCAAGAGCGTCAAGCGCAGCCTGCGTAGTCTGCGCCTGTCGCCGAAGTCGCTGCGCAGCAGCGAGGATTGAGCCAAGGATTTCACCAGCTGTTCATCTGCTCGCCGTCAAAGCGTCATCTCCCCGAGCGAAGCTGGGTGCTCCAGTCCTCGTTCCGGGAGAACCGAGATGCCTCGTATCTTCGATGACGCGCAACTGCACGACCAACCCGACGCCAAGACCCGGCGCAAACTGCAAGACCAGCGCCGCATGGCCTATCGCCGGGCCATCGAGCACTACGCCGAGCAGTGCCAACTGCAACGCGAGCTTGCCGATTTCCCCGAGCTGGTGCCCGCCGGCTATCTGCTCAATGCCGAGCGCACCTCGCGCCGCGCAGCCTGATTGCTTGTGCTGCCCTGCCGCGGGTAGGGCAGCGAGCTTGCCCGATTCTACGAACTTATTGCCCGGTTCTGCCTATCTCGCCGGCAGGCGGCGACAGCCGCTTTTGCGCCCACTAAAGTGACGCTCCGGCCCCCTGCGTGCGGGCCTGACCGTGATCGCCAGCGCGGCCTGGCGAAATGACCTAGACACCATCAGAACAAGGTGGGCAGACCATGATTACCCTGAATCTCAACGGCCAGGAGCATGAACTGGACGTGGCGGGCGATATGCCGCTGCTCTGGGCCCTGCGTGACGTGGCCAACCTCACCGGCACCAAGTACGGCTGCGGCATGGCGCTGTGCGGCGCCTGCACGGTGAACGTCGACGGCCAGCCGACCCGCTCCTGCGTGACCCCGGTATCGGCGCTGGTGGGCAAGCGCATCACCACCATCGAGGCGGTCGGCGAAGACGCCGTGGGCAAGGTGGTCCAGGAGGCCTGGCGCCAGCTCGACGTGGTGCAATGCGGCTACTGCCAGTCCGGGCAGATCATGGCCGCCACGGCGCTGCTCAGCAGCAACAAGGCACCGAGCGACGCCGATATCGACGCGGCCATGAGCGGCAACATCTGCCGCTGCGCCACCTATGTGCGGATTCGCGCCGCCATTCACGACGCTGCCGGCAAGCTGGCCTGAGGAGGCGCATGAACATGGGCAAGATCGAAACCCCCGATGGCGCCACTCGCGGCATCCTTAACGTCAGCCGTCGCAGCCTGCTCAAGGGCGCCGGCGGCCTGGCCCTGGGCATCTTCTTCGCGCCGCTGCTGCGCGGCATGGATGCACTGGCGGCAGGTGGCCCGCTGGAGCCGAACGCCTTCGTGCGCATCGACCTCGACGGCACGGTGACCGTGCTGGCCAAACACCTGGAAATGGGCCAGGGCAGCTACACCGGCCTGGCCACGCTACTGGCCGAAGAGCTGGATGCCGACTGGAACCAGGTGCGCGTCGAAGGCGCGCCGGCCGACGCCAAGCGCTACAACAACCTCGCCTTCGGGCCGATGCAGGGCACCGGCGGCAGCACCGCCATGGCCAACTCCTGGGAGCAGATGCGTAACGCCGGCGCCACCGCCAAGGCCATGCTGGTGGCGGCGGCTGCGCAGCGCTGGGGTGTGCCGGCCAGCGAGATCAGCGTCAGTCAGGGCGTGGTCAGCCACGCCGGTTCAGGCCGCAGCGCCGGCTTCGGTGAGCTGGTCGAGGCCGCTGCGCAACTGCCGGTACCGGAGCAGGTGCAGCTCAAGGATCCCAAGGACTTCAAGCTGATCGGCAAGCGCGGCTGCCGGGCTTTTGGCAGCGTCAGTCAGGGCGTGGTCAGCCACGCCGGTTCAGGCCGCTGCGCAAATCTGCGGCGCAAGGACAGCCTGGACAAGACTGACGGCAGCGCCGTGTTCACCCAGGACTTCAAGCTGCCGGGCATGCTGGTGGCCATGGTCGCCTACCCGCCGCGTTTTGGCGGCGTGCCGCGCAAGGTGGACAGCAGCAAGGCCAAGGCGGTGCGCGACGTGGTCGAGGTGGTGGAGTTTCGCGACCTGCCCCACGGCCGCTCGGGCGTCGCCGTGCTGGCGAACAACACCTGGGCGGCGCGCCAGGGCCGTGACGCGCTGGTGATCGAGTGGGACGAGAGCCAGGCCTTCACCCTCGGCAGCGAGGAGATTTTCGCCCAGTACCGCGACGATGCGGGCAAGCCAGGTCTGCCGGCCACGAGCAAGGGCGATGCCGATACGGCGTTGGCGCAGGCGGCGAAAACCGTCGAGGCCGAGTACGAATTCCCCTACCTGGCGCACGCGGCGATGGAACCGATGAACTGCCTGGTGAAACTCTCCAGCGACCGCTGCGAGATCTGGAACGGCGAGCAGTTCCAGACCGTCGACCAGGCCATCATCAGCGGCTACCTGGGCCTCAAGCCGGAGCAGGTGTCGCTGACCCAGTTATACGCCGGTGGCAGTTTCGGCCGTCGCGCCAGTTCGGTGTCCGACTACCTGCTGGAGGCGGTCGCGATCACCAAGGCCGCGCGTGACAAGGGCGTCGATGCGCCGGTGAAGATGGTCTGGACGCGCGAGGACGATACCCGTGGTGGTTACTTCCGGCCGGCGTATCTGCACCGCGTACGCATCGGCCTGGACCAGGGCGGCAAGCTGCAGGCCTGGCACAACCGTATCGTCGGCCAGTCGATCATTGCCGGCACCTCTCTGGAAGCTGCCCTGGTGCGTGAAGGCATCGACCACACTTCGGTGGAGGGTCTGTCCAACCTGGCTTACACGGTGCCCAACCTGCAGGTCGAGCTGAGCACGCCGACCAATATCAAGGTGCCGGTGTTGTGGTGGCGCTCGGTGGGCCATACCCACACCGGATACGTCGCCGAGACCATGATCGACGAGGCTGCCGTGGCCGCGGGCCAGGACCCTTACGCTTTCCGTCATGCGCTGCTGGACAGCCAGCCGCGTCATCGTGGCGTACTGGAGCTGGCCGCCAAACAGGCGGGCTGGGACAAGCCACTGGCCGCCGGTGCCGAGGGTGAGAAGCGCGGTCGCGGTATCGCCGTGCACGAATCCTTCGGCTCCTTCGTGGCGCAGGTCGCCGAAGTCACGGTGAAGGCCGATGGCAGCTACCGGCTGGATCGCGTGGTGTGCGCGGTGGACTGCGGCATCGCCATCAATCCGGATGTGATCAAGGCGCAGATGGAAGGGGGTATCGGCTTCGCTCTGGCGGCCGCTCGGCACAGTGCGATCACCTTGAAGGAAGGGCGGGTCGAGCAATCGAACTTCCACGACTTCCAGGTGCTGCGCATGAACGAGATGCCCAAGGTGGAGGTGCACATCGTGCCGTCCGCGGCGAATCCGACCGGTGTCGGCGAGCCTGGCGTGCCGCCGCTGGCGCCAGCGTTGGCCAATGCCCTGTTCGCCGCCACCGGCGTGCGCCTGCGCAAGCTGCCGTTCCCGGCGCAGATCAAGGCCTGAAGCTGGCTGCAGCAAACAAGGCGCCCGGGCAATTACCCGGGCGTTTTGGTTTGTGGGGGGCGCTGCGGGAGGTGCTTTAGCGGCGAGATTGCTGCAAAGGTGTCGCGGCTAAAGCTCCTCCCGCAGGGGAGATCAATCGTGCCTCGAGAGGTCGTTCTTGTGCAGGAGGCGCTTTAGCGGCGAGCTTTGGCCATTGATCGCGGCTGAAGCCGCTCCTACGGGATCGTGTCGGGTGTGTTCAGCATGTAGGGTGGGCTTTAGCCCACCAGACCAGCCGTGGTGGTCTGAAGCCCACCCTACGAGTCTGTGGCCTCGATGCAGTCCGGGGATCAGGACGCACTTAGTCTGGTCGCCGGCTCGATATCGCTGCTGTCCTGCGGCATTGGCGTATGGATCGACGCCTGGCGATGCTTGAGCATGCCGCCTGTGCGCTGGTTAATGACTGCCGTCATCTCGGCGAGGATCGCCGTGGCCACGCTTTCCGGCGTGTCGCCGCCGATATCCAGGCCGATGGGGTAGTGCAGGCGACCCAGTGCCGGCAACTGCGGGCTGTGCTGGCGTATCTCGTCCAACAGTCGTTCGGTGCGGTCGCGTGGCCCCAACTGGCCGATATAGGCGGGCGAGCCCTGCAGCACGCTGCCCAGCCAGTGACGATCCTGGCTGTAGCTGTGAGTCATGATCGCCACCATGGCGCCGTCGGTGAGCGCGTGCAGGTCATAGGGTGGGCGTGCATCGACCTGCAGTACCGTATCTGCGTCGGGAAAGCGTTCGGCACGGGCGAAATGGGCGCGGCCGTCGATCACGGTGACGTGCCAGTCCAGCAGCTTGGCCATGTGCGTCAGTGGCTGGGCGTCATGCCCGGCGCCGAAGATCACCAGGCGTCGCTGCGGCGCCAGATATTCGCAGAACACCTCGATCTCGCCACGCGCATCGCGGAAGCTGCGCAGTGAGGAACGGCCTTCGCTCAGGGTGCGCTGCAGATCGGCGAGCACTTTGGCGTCGAGTGCCGGGTCAAGCAGGCGGCCGCTGTCGCTGAGCGATGGATGTAGGTACAGACGCTCGCCCACGCGTACGCGGGCGTTGCGATAGCTGCCGATCACCGTGGCTACCGCGCCGGCCTGGCCGCTTTCGCGCACCCGGCGCAGCAGGTTGAGCACCGCCAGCGGCTTGTCCGCACTGTGGCGCTCCAGCAGCACATGCACGGTGCCGTTGCAGCCGAGGCCGAAGGTCAGCGCGGCGTCCTGATCGTCATCGTCGTCCTGAGTGGCGGTGCTGTAGCGGCGGATCACCGCTTCGCCGCCATCGGTGAGCCACCAGGCCTTTTTCGCCACTTCCGATTCCAGGCAGCCGCCGCTGATGGTGCCCACGGTGCCGCCATACAGCGGAATCAGCATGCGCGCGCCGGGACGGCGGTAGGCCGAGCCCTCCACCTTGACCACGGTGGCGAGCACGGCCTGGCCATTGTCGCGTTCCAGTGCACGGATGGCGCCGAGCAGGGCGCTGATTTCCGACAGCATTGCGTTCTCCCAGGCGGGTTTGGGTGATAGAGGGTCTCAGGCTGGCAATTTCCCGCAGATCGACCGGAAGAGGTTAGGCCGATCCTGCGAGATTCTTGCCCGATCCTGCGTGGCCACCCTCGAAGCGTTCGGCCAGCTTGACGATTTGCGCGCGCTCGGTGCGGATGAAGTCGACGAAGGCCTGCGCTACAGGTGACAACCTGCGGCCGCGAATATTCACTACGCACCAACTGCGCTGTAAGGGCAGTTCACTCACCGGCAGCTCACGCAGCAGGCCATGCTGCAATTCCATGCGCACCGCATGACGTGGCAACAGGGCGATGCCAAGCCTGGCCAGTACCGCTTCGCGCTGCGATTCCAGCGAGCCGATCTCCAGCGTAAGCGGAAAGTGCGCGCGTTTCTGGTGGCAGTACTCCTCGCAGGCGCGACGCGTGCCCGAGCCGCTTTCGCGAATCAGCAGCGGATAGGCGGTCAGGTCCTGCAGTTGCAGGTTGTCGACTTCGCACAAGGGGTGGTCGGGCGCCGCCACCGCAATGATCGGGTTGTTGAGGAAGGGCATGAAGTCCAGGGCCATGTCCTGTGGCACCTGGCTCATGATCATCAGGTCGTCGCGGCTTAAGGTCAGGCGGCGCACTACCAGCGCGTGGTTGACCACCGTAAGGTTGAGACTGACTTCCGGGTAATTGCGCCTAAATTCAGCGAAAAGGTGGGGAATGAAATACTTTGCGCTGGATTCCACGCACAGATTGAGCTGCCCTTGCAGCGAGCCCTGCAGGTCCGACAGCTGCATGTCCAGGCTTTCCAGGCGGCCGAAGATATCGCTGCTGGCGCGGCGCAGCGCCTCGGCCGCTTCGGTGAGGTAGAGCTTCTTGCCGACGTACTCGAACAGCGGCTGGCCGACCAGCTCTTCCAACTGGCGGATCTGCAGGCTCACGGCCGGCTGGGTCAGCGCCATCTCGTCGGCGGCGCGGCTGTAGGAGCCGTGCTCGCACACGGCCCGGAACACCTGAAGCTGGCGCAAGGTCATGCGCAGCAGGGTTTTACGCACGGTTTCATCCTCGTTCGGTCAATGCATAAGTAATTACTTATGAACGATCAAATAATTATTCATTTTGGTTAATTCGTATAGCCGGATAGGGTTTCACCACGTTTTGCAACCAACTGTTGCAGCGTCCCTTGCAGCTCTGCGCTGAGGATTGGATCGTGATAAGAAAAATACTGATCGCCAACCGTGGTGAGATTGCCGTCCGCATCGTGCGGGCCTGCGCCGAAATGGGCATCCGCTCGGTGGCCATCTATTCCGAAGCCGACCGTCATGCGTTGCACGTCAAGCGTGCCGACGAGGCGCACAGCATTGGCGAAGACCCGCTGGCCGGCTACCTGAACCCGCGCAAGCTGGTCAATCTGGCGGTGGAAACCGGCTGCGATGCGCTGCACCCCGGCTACGGTTTCCTATCCGAGAATGCCGAACTTGCAGAGATCTGCGCCGAACGCGGGATCAAATTCATAGGCCCGAGCGCGGAAGTTATCCGCCGCATGGGCGACAAGACCGAAGCGCGCCGCAGCATGATGGCCGCTGGTGTGCCCTGCACCCCCGGCACCGAAGGCAACGTCGCCGACCTGGCCGAAGCCCTGCGCGAAGGCGAGCGTATCGGTTACCCGGTGATGCTCAAGGCCACCTCCGGTGGTGGTGGTCGCGGCATTCGTCGCTGTAACAGCCGCGAGGAGCTGGAGCAGGCCTACCCGCGGGTAATCTCCGAGGCGACCAAGGCCTTCGGTAGCGCCGAAGTCTTCCTGGAAAAATGCATCGTCAACCCGAAGCACATCGAGGCGCAGATCCTCGCTGACAGCTTCGGCAACACCGTGCACCTGTACGAGCGCGATTGCTCGATCCAGCGCCGTAACCAGAAACTGATCGAAATCGCCCCCAGCCCGCAGCTCACCCCCGAGCAGCGCGCCTATATCGGTGACCTGGCCGTGCGTGCAGCGCAGGCCGTGGGCTACGAGAACGCCGGTACCGTGGAGTTCCTGCTCGCCGAAGGCGAGGTGTACTTCATGGAGATGAACACCCGGGTGCAGGTGGAGCACACCATCACCGAGGAAATCACCGGCATCGATATCGTCCGCGAGCAGATCCGCATCGCCAGTGGCCTGCCGCTGTCAGTCAAGCAGGAAGACATCATCCATCGCGGTTATGCCCTGCAGTTCCGCATCAACGCCGAAGACCCGAAGAACAACTTCCTGCCCTCGTTCGGCAAGATCACCCGTTACTACGCGCCCGGCGGCCCCGGTGTGCGTACCGACACGGCGATCTACACCGGCTACACCATTCCGCCCTATTACGACTCGATGTGCCTGAAGCTGATCGTCTGGGCGCTGACCTGGGAAGAGGCGATGGACCGCGGCCTGCGCGCGCTGGACGACATGCGCGTGCAGGGCGTGCGCACCACCGCGCCCTATTACCAGGAAATCCTGCGTAATCCGGAATTCCGTAGCGGCCAGTTCAATACCAGCTTCGTCGAAAGCCACCCGGAACTGACCCAGTACTCGATCAAGCGCAACCCGTCGCACCTGGCCATCGCCATCGCCACCGCCATCGCTGCCCACGCGGGCCTGTAGGGGACATCATGAGCAAGAAGATCACCGTTACCGATACCGTCCTGCGCGATGCCCACCAGTCGCTGCTGGCGACCCGCATGCGCACCGAGGACATGCTGCCGATCTGCGACAAGCTCGATCGCGTCGGCTACTGGTCGCTGGAAGTCTGGGGTGGGGCCACCTTCGACGCCTGCGTGCGCTTCCTCAAGGAAGACCCCTGGGAGCGCCTGCGCCAGCTCAAGGCCGCGCTGCCCAACACCCGCCTGCAGATGCTTCTGCGCGGGCAGAACCTGCTCGGCTACCGCCACTATAGCGATGACGTGGTGCGCGCCTTCGTGGCCAAGGCTGCGGTCAACGGCATCGACGTGTTCCGCATCTTCGATGCGATGAACGATGTGCGTAACCTGCGCGTGGCCATCGAGGCGGTCAAGGCTGCCGGCAAGCACGCCCAGGGCACCATCGCCTACACCACCAGCCCGGTGCACACCAACGAGGCCTTCGTCGCCCAGGCCAAGGCCATGCAGGCGATGGGCATCGACTCCATCGCCATCAAGGACATGGCCGGCCTGCTCACGCCTTATGCCACCTTCGAGCTGGTCAAGGCGCTGAAGGCCGAGATCGATTTGCCGGTATTCATCCACAGCCACGACACCGCCGGTCTCGGCGCCATGTGCCAGCTCAAGGCCATCGAAGCCGGTGCCGACCATATCGACACCGCCATCTCCAGCCTGGCCTGGGGCACCAGCCATCCGGGCACCGAGTCGATGGTCGCCGCGCTCAAGGGCAGCGAGTTCGACACCGGCCTGGATCTGGAACTGATTCAGGAAATCGGCATGTACTTCCATGCCGTGCGCAAGAAGTACCACCAGTTCGAGAGCGAGTTCACCGGCGTGGACACCCGCGTGCAGGTCAACCAGGTGCCGGGCGGGATGATTTCCAACCTGGCCAACCAGCTCAAGGAGCAGGGCGCGCTGAACCGCATGAACGAAGTGCTGGAAGAGATTCCGCGCGTGCGTGCCGATCTCGGCTTCCCGCCGCTGGTGACCCCGACTTCGCAGATCGTCGGTACCCAGGCGTTCTTCAACGTGCTGGCCGGCGAACGCTACAAGACCATCACCAACGAGGTGAAGCTTTACCTGCAGGGCCGCTACGGCAAGGCACCGGGCAAGGTCGACGAGCAGCTGCGCAAGCAGGCCATCGGCAGCGAGGAAGTGATCGATGTGCGCCCGGCCGACCTGCTCAAACCCGAGCTGGCGCGCCTGCGTGAAGAGATCGGCAGCCTGGCCAAGTCCGAAGAGGACGTGCTCACCTTCGCCATGTTCCCTGACATCGGGCGCAAGTTCCTCGAAGAGCGCGCGGCCGGCACTCTCAAACCGGAAGAGCTGCTGCCCATGCCGAATGGCCAGGGCAAGGCTGCGCCAGTCGGTGGTGAAGGCGTACCGACCGAGTTCGTGGTCGACGTGCATGGCGAAAGCTACCGCGTGGACATCACCGGTGTCGGCGTGAAGGGCGACGGCAAGCGCCATTTCTACCTGTCCATCGACGGCATGCCGGAAGAGGTGGTGTTCGAGCCGCTCAACGATTTCGTCGCAGGCAGCGGTGGCAAGCGCAAGCAGGCCGGTGCACCGGGCGACGTGTCCACCACCATGCCGGGCAACATCGTCGATGTGCTGGTCAAGGAGGGTGACAAGGTCAAGGCCGGTCAGGCCGTGCTGATCACCGAAGCGATGAAGATGGAAACCGAAGTGCAGGCGCCGATTGCCGGTACCGTCAAGGCCGTTCACGTGGCCAAGGGCGACCGCGTCAATCCGGGCGAAGTCCTGGTGGAAATCGAAGGTTAACCTCTATGGAGCCCGGCCTGTTGGATGGGCAAGTTTGACGGGGCGTATAACCCGGGCTCCTTTTTTTATTCTGCGCTACGGCGCGCTGTTGTCCCCGGAGCCGCAAGGCTCCTTTTTTTTGCAGCGGCTGCCATTTGCGGCCAAGCCGGGCATGCCGGCTAAGCTTTCCGGTCATGCCCCGGCGCTTCGCCTTCGTGGTGAGGCAAAGCAGGGCGATCAGCACCGCCTTGTGCCGGGGCATGGCCCTTTCCCTTCGCTCGTGCAGTAGTGGCTAAACCATGGAATCGCGCGTCAATCTGAGCGTTCCGTATACCGCGTGCTAACGCAACAGATGGAGGTAAGTCCAAGTGGGTCTGGATCCGGTGGTGCTGTTCTTCGTCTTCGGCCTGGTCGCCGGCCTGCTCAAGAGTGAGCTGAAGCTGCCGGCCGCGCTGTACGAGACGCTGTCGATCATTCTTTTGCTGGCCATCGGTCTGCACGGCGGTGTGGAGCTGGCACAGCAGGCCAGCCTGCAGCTGCTCGGTCAGTCGGCACTGGTGCTGGCGCTGGGCGTGCTGCTGCCGATCCTCGCTTTCACCTTGCTGCGCGGCCTGCGTTTCGACCGCATCAATGCCGCGGCAGTAGCCGCGCACTACGGCTCGGTCAGCGCCGGTACCTTCGCCGTGGTGGTGGCCTACATGCTGGCCAAGGGCATCGAGTTCGAGAGCTATATGCCGCTGTTCGTCGCCATTTTGGAGATTCCGGCGATTCTGGTCGGCATCGTTCTGGCCAAGGGCATTACCCGCGATACCCACTGGGGCGAACTGGGTCGCGAAATCTTTCTCGGCAAGAGCATCATGCTGCTGCTCGGCGGTCTGGTGATCGGCGCCATCGCCGGCAAGGAGGCGATCAAGCCGCTGGAGCCGCTGTACACCAGCATGTTCAAGCCGGTGCTGGCGTTCTTCCTGCTGGAGATGGGCCTGATCGCCTCCGGTCAGCTCGGTGCGCTGAAGCAGTTTGGCCTGCGCCTGGCCGGTTTCGCCCTGCTGATGCCGCTGCTCGGTGCGCTGATCGGTGCCTTGCTGGCGCGCTTCATGGGCCTGAGCCTGGGCGGCACGGCGATGCTCGCGACCCTGGCTGCCTCGGCCTCCTATATCGCGGTGCCGGCGGCCATGCGCCTGGCCCTGCCCGAGGCCAATCCGTCGCTGTCGCTCACGGCCTCGCTGGGGATAACCTTCCCCTTCAATATCCTGATCGGCATTCCGCTTTACCTGGCGCTGGCCGAACGACTGATTGCCTGGGGGTTCTGAGATGAACGCACATAACCGCACCCTGCTCACCGTGATCTGCGAGGCGGCGCTGGAAAAGCGTCTGCTGGCCGATCTGGAAACCCTGGGCGCACCCGGCTGGACCATTTCCGACGCCCGCGGCCGCGGCCACCGTGGCGTGCGCAGCGCCGGCTGGGACACCGAGGGCAACATCCGCCTGGAAATCATCTGCAACCGCGAGCTGGCCGAGCGCATCGCCGAGCATCTGCAGGTGCGCTACTACGACCACTTCGCCATGGTCTGCTACCTGGCGCAGGTGGAGGTGCTGCGCGGGGAGCGCTTCTAAGGCGCAGCAAGGAAGGGGGAGCGCCTGGGCGGTGGCGCTCCAGGAGGAGCGTCGCGGCTACGACTGCATGGATGCAGGAGGTAGAGCGAAGCAGGATGCCCGAGCCGAAAGCCCCTCCCACATTCACGGTGCGTTTTGTGGGAGGGGCTTTAGCCGCGAGCCTGTGTATCAGTCCTGCGGATAGCGCGCGCGGGGGGTGGCCATCGGGACCTTGTCGCCATCGAGCGGCAGGAAGCTGCCCAACTCGGCATCGTAAGCCCTGATCTGGCTGGTCTCGATGTCGTACACCCAGCCGTGGATGAACAGCTGACCCCGTGCCAGCTTGGCTGCCACCGAAGGGTGGGTGCGCAGGTGGTCGAGCTGGGCTACCACGTTCTCTTCGGTCAGCACGGCCAGGGCTTCCTGGTCGCTGCCGCAGTTGCAGTTCTCCGCCACCACGGTACGAGCGACCTCGGCATGGCGCAGCCAGGCTTTGACCGTGGGCATGGTTTCCAGCGAGGCCGGGTTGAGCACGGCCTTCATCGCGCCGCAGTCGGAGTGACCGCAGATGACGATGTGCTGCACGCCCAGGGCCATCACCGCGTATTCGATGGCGGTGGACACGCCGCCCATCATCTGCCCGTAGGCCGGCACCACGTTGCCGACGTTGCGGTTGACGAACAGATCGCCGGGCGAGCTCTGGGTGATCAGTTCCGGCACCACGCGCGAGTCGGCGCAGGTGATGAACATGGCGCGCGGGTTCTGGGCGGTGGCGAGCTTCTTGAACAGTTCTTCCTGCTGCGGAAACACCTCATGACGAAAGCGTTTGAAACCATCGACGATGCTCTGCAGCGCCTGCTCGGCGGTTTCGTTGCCTTCGTGGGTCTGAAGCGGAATCACCTGATGTTTATAAGGCATGCCCTGAATCTCTGGGTTATCTGAAAATACGCTGCTAGAACGACAGCCGCTGCTGGGCAAGAGTCACACCCAAGTGTCGCCTTCACCGAGGCGTGCGACAACCTGCAGGACCATGCAGCCTGGCAAACAGCGATATACAGGCGTTGGACGGGGCAGCTTACATATTGTTCAGCGCGCGCTTTGCCGCTCCAGTTCGTGCAGGTAAGGCAGGTCGGGTCCGACCCGGGCGCAGGTCAGCGCGGCAGCCTCGATGGCCAGATGCAACATGGCATCGATCTGCTCGCGGCTCAGGCTCGCCAGCGCCTCGGGGCTGTCCAGCTCGTGACGGGCCAGGTAGCTGAGCAGCGCGGCCTGGAAGGTATCGCCAGCGCCGACGGTGTCGCGGGTGGTCACGGCCATCGCCGGCGCCGACCATTGGCCGTGGCGGCTATGCACGCTGGCGCCCTTGCTGCCGTGGGTGAGAAATACCAGTTGGCAGCGCTCGTTGCGCCAGCTGGCCGCGACCGCTTGCGGGTCGCGTTCGGGATAGAGCAACTGCAGGTCTTCCTCACTGACCTTGATCAGGTGTGCGTAACGGGCGAAGGTTTCGACGCGCTCGCGCCAGCGCGCGATATCCGGCGCGGGGCCGAGACGCACGTTGGGATCGAGGCTGACCAGGCGTTGCTGATGCTCGCGCTGCACCAGCGTCAGCAGCGTCTCGGCCACCGGCTCCACCACCAGGGAGAAGGAACCGACGTGCAGGCCGCGTACCCGCGCATCCAGGGTCGGCAGGTGCTCGGAGCGCAGTTGGCGGTCGGCGCAGCCCTCGCCGCGGAAGCTGTAGTGCGGCGAACCGGCCGCGTCCAGGCCGACCATGGCCAGGGTAGTCGGCGCATCGCTGGCGATCAGGTAGGCATCGCTCACGCCTTCTTCACGCAGCACCTGGCGCAGGCGCTGGCCGAGGCTGTCCGAGGAGATCCCGGTGAACAGCGCCGCATCACTGCCCAGGCGTCTCAGGCCCAGCGCCACGTTGAATGGCGAGCCGCCGGCGATGGCCTTGAAGGCCAGTTCGTTGCTGCGCCCGTCGTCGTTCTGGATGAACACATCGAACAGTGCTTCGCCACAGACCAGGTACATATATGTCTCCGTAATGAATCAAGCCAAGGCGCCCTCGGCGAGCCGGCTGACCTGCTCGCGATAGCGTTGATAGACCATTTCATACTGCGTCGTGCGAGCCGGGTCCGGCTGCGTCTGGGTGCTGGCATCGAGCTGTACGCAACGTTCGCACAGTTCGGTCAGCTGCGCCTGGCGATCCGCAGCGGGCGTCAGACACCAGGCCGCCTGGATCGCGGCGCCCAGTGCGGCGGCTTCGGTGTGCTGCGGGCAGACCAGCGGCGTGCCCATGATATCGGCGATCACCTGGCGCCAGACCGGGCTCTTCGCCGCGCCGCCGACCAGGCGGATGGTCTCGCTCTGCAAGCCGCTGGCACGCAGCAGGTCGAGGCCGTAGCGCAGGCCGAAGGCGGTGCCCTCGAGCACCGCCCGGCACAGATTGGCGCGGGTCAGGTTGTCGCTGTCCATGCCCAGCAGGCTGGCGCGTGCGTTAGGCAGGGCCGGCACCCGTTCGCCATTGAAGAACGGCAGCAACAGCAGGCCCTCGGCGCCGATGGGCGATTGCTCGACCAGCTCACCGAAGCTGTGGAGATCCAGCTCCAGCAACTGCTGGATCAGCCCGGTGGCGTTGGTCAGGTTCATGGTGCAGATCAGCGGCAGCCAGCCGCCGGATGACGAGCAGAAAGTAGCCACCTGCGCGTGCGGGCTCACCGTCGGCTGGTCGCTGTAGGCGTAGAGCGTGCCGGAGGTGCCCAGGCTCATGGTGATCGCGCCGGGGCGGATATTGCCGGTGCCGATGGCGCCCATCATGTTGTCGCCACCGCCGCTGGCCACCACGGCGTCCGGGTTCAGACCCAGTCGCCGGGCGATCTGCGGGCGGATGCGGCCCACCGGCTGATCCGACTCGATCAGCTCCGGCAGCGCGTTGCAAAGGCGCCCGCTGGGGTCGATGAAGTTCAGCAGTTCGCGATCCCAAGTGCGTGTGCGCACGTTGAAATAACCCGAGCCGGAGGCGTCGCCGTACTCGCTGCAGGCACGGCCGGTAAGCCAGTGGTTGAGGTAGTCGTGCGGCAGCAGGATATGGGCGATGCGGGCGAAGACATCGGGGTGCTGCTCCTTGGTCCAGAGCAGCTTGGACACCGTATAGCCCGGCGCGATGGCCACGCCCAGGCGCTGTAGCGAGCCGGCCTCGCCGCCGAGATGATCGAGCAGGCGCTGGTTTTCCGGGGTCGATTCGGTGTCGCACCAGAGCTTGGCCGGGCGCAGCACCGCGCCCTTCTCGTCGAGCAGCACCAGGCCATGCTGTTGGCCGGACACGCCAATGCCGAGAATCCGCTCGCCGCTGATACCCGCTGCCGCCAGCGCCTGTCGGGTTGCCTGCTCGAAAGCTTCCAGCCACTGCTGCGGTTGCTGTTCGCGGCGGCCGTTGGCGCCGCTCTGCAGGGTATGGCTGGCGCTGCCGGCGCCGAGCACCTGGCCGTTATCGGCATCCAGTATCAGCGCCTTGGTGCCCTGGGTGCCGCAGTCGATACCGAGGTACATGGCTCAGTCGCCCAGCAGAGTCTGCAGGGTGCGGGTCACGCCGAGCTTGCGCAGGCTGTCGTAACACAGCTCGAAGGCTTCGACGAAGGCTGTTGACTGCGGGATGGCGCTGCCGAAGATCGCCTCGACACCCAGCACCCGCTCGCGCACCTGGTCGTCGTCGGCCACCAGCGCCTGGCAGAACTCGGCGCGCGGATCGGGGATGCGATAGCGCGTGCCGTTCTCGTCGACGCCCTTGAGGTACAGCGCCCAGGCCGCGACCACCAGCGCCGCGCGCTCCAGCGGTCGGCCGTCCTCGATCAGGCGGTTGAGTGTGGGCACGATGAACTTGGGAAACTTCGACGAGCCATCCGAGCAGACCCGTTCCAACTGGTCGGCAATGGCCTGGTTGGAGAAGCGCTCGATCAGCGTGTCCTTGTAGGCGTGCAGGTCGATGCCGGGCACCGGCGCCAGTTGCGGGGTCACGTCCAGGTCCATGAAGGTGCGCACGTAGCGGCGCAGCAGCGGATCGTTCATGGTCTCGTGGACGAAACGATAGCCCTTGAGAAAGCCCAGGTAGGTCAGCGCCAGGTGGCTGCCGTTGAGCAGCTTGATCTTCATTTCCTCATAGGGCGTAACGTCGTCGGTGAACTGCACGCCAACCTCTTCCCAGGCCGGACGGCCGCTGACGAACCTGTCCTCCAGCACCCACTGCACGAAGGGCTCGCAGACCACCGGCCAGGCGTCGTCAACGCCGTACTGTTCGGCCAGTTGCTGACGATGGGCGGCGCTGGTCATCGGCGTGATGCGGTCGACCATGGCATTGGGAAAGCTCACGTGGCCGTCGATCCACCTGGCCAGCTCAGGGTCTGCCAGGTGGGCGAAGGCCAACAGCGCCTTGCGCGTGACGTCGCCGTTGTGCGGCAGGTTATCGCAGGACATCAGGGTGAAGGCCGGAATGCCGGCAGCGCGACGTTTGGCCAGGGCGGCGCAGAGAAAGCCGAACACGCTTTGCGGCGATTCGGGGTGGCGCAGGTCGTGCTGGATGGCTGGCAGTTCGGCGAGAAATTCGCCGCTGCTGTCGTCGATGCAGTAGCCACCCTCGGTGATGGTCAGCGAGACGATGCGAATGGCCGGGTCGGCCAGCTTGTCGATCAGCGCCTGCGGCGACTCCTCGGCCAGCAGCATGTCGGTGATCGCGCCGATCACCCGCACCGGCAGGTTCGGCTCGTCGCCCAGTTCGACCAGGGTGTAGAGGTAATCCTGGCTGGCCAGGGCATCGCGCATGGCGCGGTCTTCACTGCGCACGCCGACTCCGCAGATACCCCAGTCCAGTGCCAGGCCCTGGTTCATCAGGGCGTCGGTGTAGACCGCCTGGTGGGCGCGGTGAAAACCGCCGACGCCAAAATGGGCGATGCCGGTGCGGATCATCTCTGGGGTGTAGCTTGGCAGCGCGACGGCGCCGCCAAGCCGGGAAAGTTGCTGGCGATTGAGTTTCATCTGGAACATCCCGTGATGGAGCGGCGTCAGGCGGCCTGCTGCAGTGGTTTGGCGACGGCCTGGCCATCGGCGTCGAAGAGGTGGCAGTGCGCCGTGTCGAAATCCAGGGTCAGGGCATCGCCGTAACGTGGTGCGAAGTCGCCGCGTACGCGCACCGTGAGCATCTCCCCCGAGGTGCAGCGCACATGGCAGAAGGTGTCGCTGCCCAGGCGCTCGCTGACGTCGGCGGTCACCTGCATGCGGCCCGCGCCAGTGCTGACCACGTTGAGGTGTTCCGGGCGCACGCCCAGGGTCACGCTGCTGCCGATGCTCAGGCCGGCGGCGGACTGCGGCAGCGTCAGGTGCGTGCCGCATTCCAGTTGCACCTCGCAGCTGCCGGCCTCGACCCTGTTCAGGGTGCCGCGCAGAAAGCCCATCTTCGGCGTGCCGAGAAAGCCGGCGACGAACAGGTTGGCCGGGTGGTGGTACAACTCCAGCGGCGAGCCGACCTGCTCGACGCGCCCGCCATTGAGCACCACCACCTTGTCGGCCAGGGTCATGGCTTCGACCTGATCGTGCGTCACGTAGATCATGGTCGCCTGCAGCTCCTTGTGCAGCCGCGCCAGCTCCAGGCGGGTCTGCACGCGTAGGGCAGCGTCGAGGTTGGACAGCGGCTCGTCGAACAGGAAAATCTTCGGGTTGCGCACGATGGCGCGGCCGATGGCCACGCGCTGGCGCTGGCCGCCGGAGAGCTGCCTGGGCTTGCGTTCGAGCAGCGCCTCGAGCTGCAAAATGCGCGCGGCGTTGGCGACCTTGGCTTCTATCTCTTGCTTGCCCACCCGGGCCAGGTCGAGGGCGAAGGAAAGGTTCTTGCGCACTGTCATGTGCGGGTACAGCGCGTAGGTCTGGAACACCATGGCCAGGTCACGTTTGGCCGGGGCGACATCGGTGATGTCCTTGCCATCGAGCTCGATATGACCGCTGCTGACTTCTTCCAGCCCGGCGATCAGCCGCAGCAGGGTGGATTTGCCGCAGCCCGACGGGCCGACGAAGACCACGAACTCGCGGTCGCGGATATCCAGGTCGACGCCCTGGATGATCGCCGTGCCGTCGAAGCCTTTTTGCAGATTGCGGATCTTCAGATCAGCCATGACATGAACCTCTTATTTGACGGCGCCGAAGGACAGGCCGCGCACCAGCTGCTTCTGGCTGATCCAGCCGAAGATCAGGATGGGCGCGCAGGCCAGGGTCGAAACGGCGGAAAGCTTGGCCCAGAACAGGCCCTCGGGGCTGGAGTAGGAAGCCACCAGGGCGGTCAGGGGCGCGGCGGCGGAGCTGGTCAGGTTGAGCGACCAGAATGCCTCGTTCCAGCACAGGATCAGCGACAGCAGCATGGTCGAGGCCAGGCCGCCGCGAGCGATCGGCAGCAGCACGCGGACGATCTCCTGGCCGGTGCTGGCGCCGTCCAGGCGCGCCGCTTCGAGGATGTCCACGGGGATGTCCTTGAAGTAGGTGTACACCATCCATACCAGGATCGGCAGGTTGATCAGGGTGTAGATGATGATCAGCACCAGACGCGAGTCGAGCAGGCCGAACTGCTTGGCCAGCAGGTACACCGGCACCAGCACGCCCACCGGCGGCAGCATCTTGGTCGACAGCATCCACAGCAGCGTGCGTTTGGTGTGGCGCGTCTCGAAGAAGGCCATGGAGTAGGCGGCCGGCACGGCCAGGAGCATGCCCAGCAGGGTCGCGGAGAAGGAGATCAGCACCGAGTTCCAGGCGAAGGCGAAGTAGTCGCTGCGCTCGTTGATGTGCAGGTAGTTCTCCAGCGTCGGCATGAAGATGAACTGCGGCGGCGTGGCGAAGGCGTCGATCTCGGTCTTCAGGCTGGTCAGCAGCATCCACAGGATGGGGAAGAAGATCACTGCGGCGATGGCCCAGCACAGCGAGCCGATCAACAGGCTGTGCAGGCGCCGGGACTGTTTCAGGGTCAGCATGCTCTGCTCCTCACTGCCGCGCGGTCAGGTTCTTGCCGATCATGCGGATCAGCACGATGGCGGCGATGTTGGCGATGACCACCGCGATCAGCCCGCCCGCCGAGGCCATGCCGACGTCGAACTGCAGCAGCGCCTGGTTGTAGATCAGGTAGGCGAGGTTGGTGGACTCGTAGCCGGGGCCGCCGCTGGTAGTGGTGTAGATCTCGGCGAATACCGAGAGCAGGAAGATGGTCTCGATCATCACCACCACGGCAATCGGCCGGGCCAGGTGCGGCAGGGTCAGGTGCCAGAAGATGGCGATGGGGCCGGCGCCGTCGAGGCGCGCGGCTTCCTTCTGCTCCTGATCCAGCGACTGCATGGCGGTCATGAGGATCAGGATGGCGAATGGCAGCCACTGCCAGGACACGATCATGATGATCGACAGCAGCGGGTGGTGCGCCAGCCAGTCCACCGGCTGGGCGCCGAAGAACTGCCACACCGCAGCGAGAATCCCCGATACCGGGTGAAAGATCAGGTTCTTCCACAGCAGCGCGCTGACCGTGGGCATGATGAAGAACGGCGAGATCAGCAGCACCCGCACGATGCCGCGGCCAAGAAACTCGCTGGCCTCCAGCAGCGCCGAGATCAGCACGCCGAACACCACGCTGATCAACAGCACGCTGCCCACCAGCAGCAGAGTATTGCCGGCGCCCGAGAGAAAGGCGGCGTCGGTGACGAAGTATTCGAAGTTCTCCAGACCGACGAAATCGTTCTCGCCGGGGTACAGCAGGTTGTAGCGGATCAGCGAGAAGTAGATGGTCATGCCCAGCGGCACGATCATCCAGATCAGCAGCAGGGCCACCGAGGGGCTGACCAGAAACCAGCCCGGCGCCAGACGCCGGGGCTTGCGCCCGCCTGGCGTGCTGACCTGCGCGGCAGCAGGAGTATTGATGGCCGAAGAGTTCATCATGCCTCCGAGAACGGAATGGGGGTGGCTTCCGCTTTAGCCCGTAGGGTGGGCCGGGCGAAATTCCGCCCCGTAGGGTGGGCTTCAGCCCACCGGTTCATCGTGAGTTCGTGGTGGGCCAAAGCGGAGCGCCGCCCGGCCCACCCTACAGGACAGCAGCCTCCTTACTTCGGATACCCGGCGCGCTTCATTTCCCGTGTCGTGCTCTGCTGCGCGGCCTGCAGCGCCTGCTGCGGTTGCATCTGTCCGGTGAGCGCGGCGGCGAACAGCTTGCCGACACTGGTGCCGATGGCCTGGAACTCGGGAATGGTCACCAGCTGGATGCCCACGTAAGGCACCGGCTTGGCGCTGGGGTCGGCCGGGTCGGCCTTCTGCAGCGAGTCCAGGGTGACCTTGGCGAACGGCGCGGCCTGCATGTAGGCATCGCTGTAGGTGGAGGCGCGGGTGCCCGGCGGCACGTTGGCCACGCCATCGCGCTCGGCCACCAGCTCGGCATAGGCCTTGGAAGTCGCCCAGGCGCTGAAGGCCTTGGCGGCGTCCTTGGACTTGGAGCTGGTGGGAATCGCCAGGGACCAGGAGTACAGCCAGGAGGCGCCCTTGTCGGTCACCTGGGTCGGCGCGAAGGTGAAGCCGACGGCATCGGCGACCTTGCTCTGCGAGGTGTCGGTGACGAAGGAACCGGCCACGCTGGCATCGACCCACAGCGCGCACTTGCCGCTGTTGAACAGCGCCAGGTTCTCGTTGAAACCGTTGCTGGAGGCACCGGGCGGGCCGTACTTCTTCATGTTGTCGACGTAGAAATTGAGCGCGCTCTGCCATTCGCTGCCGGTGAATTCCGGTTGCCACTGCTCGTCGAACCAGCGTGCGCCGAAGGCGTTGGCCAGGGTGGTGATCAGCGCCATGTTCTCGCCCCAGCCGGCCTTGCCGCGCAGGCACAGGCCATAGATGCCCTTGTCCGGCTGGTGCAGCTTGGCGGCGAATTCGGCCATCTGCTCCCAGGTCGGTTGCTCGGGCATGTTCAGACCGGCCTGCTCGAACAGGTCCTTGCGGTAATAGGTGATCGAGGCTTCGGCGTAGAACGGCAGGGCGTACAGCGTGCCCTTGGCGGACAGGCCTTCGCGCACCGAGGGGAAGACGTCGTCGAGGTCATAATCGGCCGGCAGTTCGGTCATCGGCTCCAGCCAGCCCTTCTCGCCCCACAGCGCGGCTTCGTACATGCCGATGGTGAGCACGTCGAACTGGCCGCCCTGAGTGGCGATATCGGTGGTCAGGCGCTGGCGCAGCACGTTCTCCTCGAGCACCACCCACTTCAGACGGATGTCGGGATTCTGTTCTTCGAAGGTCTTGGCCAGCCGCTGCATGCGGATCATGTCGCTGTTGTTGACCGTGGCGATGGTCAGGGTTTCGGCGCCGTGGGCGACCGTGGCGATGGACAGGCAAGAGGCTGCAACGAGGGCTTTGATCGAGTTGTTCATGCTTGTGAACTCCTCTTGCGCGCCGGTCCGGCTGCGCAAGAACGTTATTGTTTTTGTTTCGCTCGGCCCGGATTACACCCCCGCAGGGCAGATCGAACAAATCCTTGAGCGCACAGCGATCGATACTTTTTTGCACAAAAAGGGCGGGCGAGAATCATTCAGGCTATGGCTTAACCCATCTGGAACAGGGGTTTGGGAGATATCACAGCGAGCAGAAGGCTACCCATTCAGTACAGGTTTTGCTCGGTCAGGCGTTGCACCACCAGCTTGCGATAACCCGAGGGCGTCATGCCCTTGAGCTGCTGGAAGCGGCGGTTGAAGTTGGAGATGTTGCTGAAGCCGGACTCGAAGCACACCTCGGTCACCGGCTTGTCGCTCTGGCTCAGCAGCTCGCAGGACTTGCTCACCCGCAGGCGGTTGACGAACTCGACGAAGCCGCGCCCGGTGGCCTGCTTGAAGAAGCGCGAGAAGTAGGTGGGGGTCATGCCCAGGTATTCGGCGACTTCCTCCTGGCCGATGCCCTGGGCGTAGTGCTGGAAGATGTAGTCCACCGCGCGGTTGATGCGCTCGACATGCTGCTCGTCGCCCAGCTCCGATGAGGTCAGGGTCGAGAGCAACTGGTAATCCTCGCTGGCCGCCAGCAGCTCCATGAGGATGAAGAAATGGCCCAGGCGGGTGATGCCCCGGCTGTCTGCGATCCTGCGCAGCAGCACGGCGGCCTCGCGGATCACCTGCGGATCGCGGAACTCGATGCCGAACTGCGCGCGCGCCAGCAAGGGTTGCAGGGTCTTGAGCTCGGCGAACACCGCGCTGCCACTTTCCAGCACCTCGTCGGTGAAGTTGACCAGCATGTCGCGGGTCTGCACCACTTCGCCGTCCGCTACCTGGCTGATCCAGTTGTGCGGCAGGCCGGGGCCGGTGAGGAACAGGGTGTAGGGGGAGAAGTTGCCGATGTAGTCGCCGATGAACACCTTGCCCGAGCTGGCGACGATCAGGTGCAGCTCGTATTCCTTGTGAAAGTGCCAGCGCACCAGCGGCGAAGGAAAGCCATGCTGACGATAGATCAGCGAATGGCCTTCGTGGTCGTCCATCAGCTCGTAGGACGGGTCGGCTACGCGGGAGGTGCGGGTCATGGGCTGCGTCGCTCAATGCCTCGTGTTGCGACGTTTTAACATATCGACGGCGGGCGCCCAGTCAGAGCAGGCTCAATTGCATCCCCGGCGGGCAGAACTGTGAACAGTCCAGCACCACGCGCTCGCGCTTGTCCAGGCCGAGCTTGCGCCGTGCCAGGCGAAAGCGTTGCCCCAGCAGCTCGGCGAACTGGCCCTCGCCGCGCATGCGGCTGCCGAAGCGGCTGTCGTAGTTCTTGCCGCCGCGGCTCTGGCGGATCAGGCTCATGACATGGGCGGCGCGCTCGGGGAAATGCACCTGCAGCCATTCCTCGAACAGGTCGGCGATCTCCAGCGGCAGGCGCAGCAGCACATAGCCGGCCGAGCGCGCGCCGGCATCGGCCGCGGCTTCGAGCAGGGCTTCGAGCTCCATGTCGTTGATCATCGGAATCATCGGCGCGCACATCACGCTCACCGGCACACCTGCCTCGTGCAGCGTGCGCATGGCGCGCAGACGAGCGGCCGGCGCCGCGGTGCGCGGCTCCATGATGCGTTTCAGGTCGTCGTCCAGGGTGGTCAGGCTGAAGGCGACGCTGACCAGGTTGTGGCTGGCCAGCTCGCTGAGCAGGTCGAGGTCGCGCAGGATCAGCGAGCCCTTGGTGATGATGCTCAACGGGTGCTTGTAGCGCAGCAAAATCTCCAGCGCCTGGCGGGTCAGGCGCTGTTCGCGCTCGATCGGCTGGTAGGCGTCGGTGTTGATGCCCAGGGCGATGGGCTGCGGCACGTAGCCCGGCTTTTGCAGCTGCTCTTCCAGGCGCTCGGCCAGGTTGGTCTTGGCGATCAGGCGGGTCTCGAAGTCGATGCCCGGCGACATGTCCCAGTAGGCATGGCTGGGCCGGGCGAAGCAGTAAATGCAGCCGTGCTCGCAGCCACGGTAGGGGTTCACCGAGCGGTCGAAGCCGACATCCGGCGAGTCGTTGCGGGTGATCGCCGTCTTCGCCTTTTCCTTGCGCACTTCGGTGGCGCGGCTTGGTGGGGTTTCGTCCTGATACCAGCCGTCGTCTTCCTGCTCCGAGCGGGTCGGCGCATAGCGGTTGTGCGGGTTGCTGGCGGTGCCGCGACCGCGCGTGGGCAGATTCAGGGCCATGGGAAACGCTCCATATACTGTATGGATGAACAGTATATGGATTGATCGATCCGCGCCAGTGCTGCGCGTCGCTCAGTCGTCCCCCTCGACAGGTGGAGGCGGCGGCGTGAACGGCTCGATCAGGTACTGGCGGCCATGGCGGCGGCAGTCTTCCAGGGTGCCGTTGGCGTCTCGACGGGTGACCAGGAAGGTGCTGCCCTGCGGATCATCGGCGTCGATCACGCCTGTCTGCAGATCGACGGCCTTGTTCAGGTACCACTCGAACTCATCGTCCGCCCAGTTCGTGCCGCCATACCAGCGCAGGATCAGGCCGCCCTCGCGCCAGTGCACGGAGGCGAACGCCATGCCGTCGGGCCAGCGGTAGCCGAGCATGCAGAAGTGGTTGCGGGCGCCATGGGCCTTCTGCGACTGCAGCAGGACGCGCAGTTCGGACTCCGGGTTCTGGTAGGGCGGCGTCGTCGCGGTATCGAAGCGGGCGGTCATCCCGGCGTAGATCGAGGGGCCGAAATTGGTGGCGATGGCGAGCGGCGCGGCACCGAGCAGGGCCGCGCCGATCAGGCGTGCGAGCGTGCGCATGGACATCCTTGTGAGGGTGATCGATGCCCGCACGCTAGCGCATCGCGGGGGTGTTCAGGAAGCCGTCTTGGCCTCGATCACCTCGGCTTCCGGGCGGCGCGCATAACGCTGCGCCAGTACCGCGCAGACCATCAGCTGGATCTGGTGGAACAGCATCAGCGGCAGGATCAGCACGCCGATGGTGCTGCCGGCGAACAGCACCTGGGCCATGGGCACGCCGGTGGCCAGGCTCTTCTTCGAGCCGCAGAAGAGGATGGTGATGCGGTCTTCCTGATTGAAGCCCAGCCACTTGCCCAGCAGATGGGTGAGCAGCAGCGCCAGGGCCAGCAGCACGCAGCAGGCGAGCACCAGAGCGAGCAGGGTGACCAGCGGCACCTCTTGCCACAGGCCACCGATCACCGCGGCGCTGAAGGCGGTGTAGACCACCAGCAGGATCGAGCTCTGGTCCACGTACTTCAGCCAGCTCTTGTTGCGATTCACCCAGCCGCCGATCCAGCGCTGGGCGATCTGCCCGAGCACGAAAGGCAGCAGCAATTGCAGGCTGATCTTGCCGATGGCATCGAGGGTCGAGCCGCTGTCGCCTTCCACGCCCATCAGCAGCGCCACCAGCAGGGGAGTGAGGAATATGCCCAGCAGGCTGGACGCTGCTGCGCTGCAGATCGCCGCCGGGATATTGCCGCGTGCCAGCGAGGTGAAGGCGATCGCCGACTGCACCGTGGCCGGCAGTGCGCACAGGTAGAGCATGCCCAGGTACAGCTCGTTGCCGATCAGCGGTGCCATCAGCGGTTTGAGCAGCAGGCCGAGCAGGGGGAAGAGCACGAAAGTGCAGGTGAACACCAGCAGGTGCAGGCGCCAGTGCCCGGCGCCAGCGAGGATGGCCTGGCGTGACAGCTTGGCGCCATGCAGGAAGAACAGCAGGGCGATTGCCAGGTTGGTGATCCACTCGAAGACCACGGCGACCTGGCCGCTGGCGGGCAACAGGGTGGCGATCAGCACCACGGCGAGCAGGGTCAGGGTGAAGGCATCAGGCAGCAGACGGCGCAGGAACATGGCGAATCTCGGGCTTGCGATACAGGAGGACGCCAGACTATCGTCGTCGAAAAATTCCGGCTAACGCCAAAGAGCCAGCAAGTGTCGCCAAACAGACATCCGGATACCGTCCATCGCAGCCTGCCCGAGCTGCCCAGCCTGCCCCGACCACTCTATGGTCGGGTTGAGTCGCTGACCAACCGGGCGCTGACTTTCCGCCATACCCATCCCTGGGTACAGCTGTCCTATGCCATCGCCGGGGTGCTTGAGGTGCAGACCGCCGGAGCGCGCTTCGTCGCCCCGCCGCAGCGCGCGGTGTGGGTGCCGGCTGGCGTCGAGCACCGGGTATTCAGTTCGCCGCGCACCGAGATGCGCAGCCTGTATATCGACAGCGGCGCGGTGCCTTGGGGCCCGCACGAATGTCGGGTGTTGGCAGTCAGTCCGCTGCTGCGCGAACTGATCCGTCGCTTCAGCGCTCTACCGGCCGAATACGACGAACAGGGCGCGCCGGGTCGGCTGGCCGCGGTGCTGCTGGATGAGCTGCAGGCCGCGCCGGAAGTGGCGCTGATGTTGCCGCTGCCACAGGACGCGCGACTGCGCGAGGTGTGCCAGGGGCTGCAGGATGCGAGCCTGCGTCAACTGGGGCTGGGCGAATGGGGCGAGCGCCTGGGGGTTTCGGAAAAGACCCTGAGTCGGCTGTTCCTGCGTGAAACCGGCCTGAGCTTCCGCGTCTGGCGCCAGCGCCAGCGTCTGCTCGATGCGCTGACCCCGCTGGAGCAGGGCGAGCGCGTCACCGACGTGGCGCTGGCCTGCGGTTACGACTCGCTCTCGGCCTTTATCGCTGCATTTCGCCGTCAGTTCGGCGCAACGCCGGGGGAGTTCTTTCGCGAGTAGCTGTGCCTTGGCGCTTTACTGCAGCTCCACGGCGAGCGCCTTGCCACCGTCCTGTTGCCAGGTGCCGCGCAACGTGCCGTCCGCTCGTAGCTGCAGATCGAAGCGGGCCGGCGTGTCGCCGCCTTCCTGCAGGCGCAGGCGGCCGTCGCGCAAATCTCGACCATCCAGCTCGATACGCGTGGCGTACTTGTCGTAGAAGTAGGCGCTGGACTGCGGGCGGCTGTTCTCGCTGGTGCCTACGATCAGGGTGATGGGGTAGCGGCCGTCGATCTTGCCCCAGTACACGCCGCCAGCCTTCAGATCGCCCGGATGCTGGCAGTCACTGCGTCGCTCCAGCAGCAGGCAGCGCCCGTAGGTGCTGAGGTCAGCGTCAAGCTCGGCGTAGGGCACGCGGTTGACGAAGTCGCCGAGGTCATCCAGAGCGCGAGCTGCGTGGGGAGCGCAACCGCCGGCGGTCAGCGTCAGTCGTTGTTTGCCGAGTTGCAGGCGGTCATAGCGCAGGTCGGCAGCGCTGCGACCGGGCAGGCAATGTCGATACATGTCGCGCTGTTCGTCGCTGTATTCGTCGTGGTCGTCAGGGGAGAGCGATACCTGCTCGTCGCCATATCCGCTAGGGACGGGGATGCCGGCCAGATAGTCTTCGATGCGCTTGCTTCGTTCCCTGCCGATGCGTTCGCCCAGGCGCTGCAGACCGGCCGATGTGAAAAGCTGGCTCAGGCCTATGGGGTGGCCGCTGGCCAGATCGAACAGGTAAGTGACATGGCCCATGCTGGTATAGGCCCCGGTGTATTCGCCGCTGATGGTCAGGGACAGAAAACCTGGTTGTTCGGCATCGATCCGGTAATCCAGGCTGTTGGTGCCCCAGATTTCACCATCCTTCGGCCAGATGCGCTCGAAAGGTGAACGCTCGAAGCGCCCAGGCAGCCCTTCCAGTTCCATGGCGTGCAGGAAAGTGTTGATGCGCCGTACCGCCAGGCTGTCGCCTTGCAGCACGGGGAAGCGATAGGTCGCCCAGTCGCTGCGCTTGGCTTCGAGGTCTTCGAAGCGCAGCTCGGCTGCCACCGGCAAGGCGGCGCTAAGCAGTAAAAGAGAAAGAAAACGCATAAGGCCCTCCATGGCCAGAAGTCGAGTTACTCGCTCGGCTTTTTCAGCTTGGGATTGGGGAAGAACTGCACCGCCTGCACATTGGGATCGGCCGCCTTGGGCTTGAGGCCGCTGACGTTGACCCGGGTCGGCAGCTCCTTGGGCACCGAGTTGCCGCGCGCATCGAGGGTGTCGGCATAGCCGCACTTGACGCATTCGCGGTGCGGCACGCCGTCGACGTTCCACATCTTGATGCTGTCGGTCTCGCTGCACGCCGGGCACACGGCGCCGGCGATGAAGCGTTTCGGGGTGCTGTTCACAGGTGCATCGCTCATGCGGCCTCCTGGCTCAGGCCGAGGTGGCGCAGCAGGGCGTCGATGCTCGGCGCGCGACCGCGGAAGTCGACGAACAGCACCATGGGTTCCTGCGAACCGCCACGGGCCAGGATGGCTTCGCGGAAGGCGCGGCCGGTATCGGCGTTGAACACGCCTTCCTCCTCGAACTTGGAGAAGGCATCGGCGCTGAGCACTTCGGCCCACTTGTAGCTGTAGTAACCGGCCGCATAGCCGCCAGCGAAGATATGCGCGAAGCCATTGGCGAAGCGGTTGTAGGCCGGCGGGCGCATCACCGAGACCTCACGGCGGACGCCTTCGAGCACATCCAGCACGCTGCGGCCGTCGCCGTGGCTGGCGTGCAGCTCGAAGTCGAACAGGGAGAACTCCAGCTGGCGCACCATCATCAGCCCGGATTGGAAGTTCTTCGCCGCCAGCATCTTGTCCAGCATGGCCTGTGGCAGCGCCTCGCCGGTTTCATGGTGGCCGGAGATCAGCTCCAGGCCTTCGGGCTCCCAGCACCAGTTCTCCATGAACTGGCTGGGCAGCTCGACTGCATCCCAGGCCACGCCGTTGATGCCCGAGGCGCCGGCGTGCTCGACGCGGGTCAGCAGGTGATGCAGGCCATGGCCGAATTCGTGGAACAGGGTGGTGACCTCGTCGTGGGTCAGCAGCGCCGGCTTGCCGCCGACCGGCGGGGTGAAGTTGCACACCAGGTTGGCCACCGGGGCGATCAACTGGCCCTGGGCGTCGCGGCGCTTGTCGCGGGCGCCGTCCATCCAGGCGCCGCCGCGCTTGTTGGCGCGGGCGTAGAGGTCGAAGAAGAAGCGCCCGACGTGCAGGCCGTTCTCGGTGATCTCGAACAGGCGCACGTCCGGATGCCAGGCGTCGAAGTCTTTCAGCTCGCGAATCTCGATGCCGTAGAGCTTCTGCACGATGGCGAACAGGCCGCTGAGCACCTTGTCCACCGGGAACCAGGCGCGCACCTCTTCCTGGGAGATGCTGTAGCGCTGCTGACGTAGGCGCTCGCTGTAGTAGCCGACGTCCCAGCTTTGCAGGTCATTCAGGCCCTGCTCGGCGGCGAAGGCTTTCAGCTCGGCCAGGTCCTGCTCGGCGAAGGGTTTGCTGCGCACCGCCAGGTCGCGCAGGAAGCTCAGCACCTGATCGGTGGATTCGGCCATCTTGCTGGCCAGGCTCAGCTCGCTGTAGTTGGCGAAGCCGAGCAGGCGCGCCAGCTCCTGGCGCAGGTCGAGAATCTCGGCCATCAGCGGGCCGTTGTCGTTCTGCCCGGCGTTCGGCCCCTGGTCAGAAGCGCGGGTGCAGTAGGCGGCATACACCTCTTCGCGCAGGGCGCGGTTGTCGGCGTAGGTCATCACCGCGTAGTAGCTGGGGAATTCCAGGGTGATCAGCCAGCCGTCCAGGCCCTTGGCTTCGGCAGCCTGCTTCATCTGCGCCTTGGCCGAATCGGTCAGGCCGCTCAGCACGGCTTCGTCGGTGATGTGCTTGGTCCAGGCCTGGGTGGCGTCGAGCAGCTGGTTGGAGAACTTGCTGGTCAGCTCGGACAGGCGCATCTGGATCTCGCCGTAGCGCTTCTGCTGCTCGGCCGGCAGATCGATACCGGACAGGCGGAAATCGCGCAGGGCGTGTTCGAGGATGGTCTTCTGCGCCACGTCGAAATCGGCGGCAGCCGGGCTCTGCGCCAGCGCCTCGTAGGCCTGGAACAGCGGCTTGTTCTGGCCCATTTCGGTCCAGTACTCGGACAGCTTGGGCAGGCAGGCCTCGTAGGCGGCGCGCAGCTCGGGACTGTTGCACACCGAGTTGAGATGGCTCACCGGGCTCCAGGCACGGCCCAGGCGTGCGCCCAGTTCGTCCAGCGCCAGCACCAGGCCATCCCAGCTCGGATTGGCCTGCTGCTGTTCAAGCAGCTTGGTGATGGCCGTGCGGCTGTCGGCTAGGATCTGGTCGACGGCGGGCTCGACGTGCTCCGGTTTGATCTGCGAGTAGGGCGGCAGGTCGAAGTCTTGCAGCAGGGGATTGTTCGCGGTCACGACGAGGCACCTGTGGCGAAGGAAGAGAGGCTGCGCCGGGGAAAATCCCAAGGCGATTGCAGTCGATATGGGGGCCATCTTAATTACAATCAAGCTTTCCCGCAGCCCAGGAGCCTCTATCGTGGCGATTCGCAAATACCAGCAGCATGTTCCACAACTGGGCGCGCGCGTCTTCGTCGATGCCTCTGCCGTGGTGATCGGCGACGTGGTGCTGGGCGAGGACAGCTCGGTGTGGCCGCTGACCGTGATCCGCGGCGACATGCACCGCATCCGCATCGGCGCGCGCACCAGCGTGCAGGACGGCAGCGTGCTGCACATCACCCACGCCGGGCCGTTCAACCCGGAGGGCTTCCCGCTGATCATCGGCGACGAAGTGACCGTCGGGCACAAGGTCACTCTGCACGGCTGCACCCTGGGCAACCGCATCCTGGTGGGCATGGGCAGCATCGTCATGGATGGCGCCGTGGTCGAAGACGAAGTGATCATCGGCGCCGGTTCCCTGGTGCCGCCGGGCAAACGCCTGGAGAGCGGCTACCTGTATGTCGGCAGCCCGGTGAAACAGGCACGGGCGCTGACCGACAAGGAACGCAATTTCTTCAGCTACACGGCGGGCAACTACGTGAAACTCAAGGATCAGCACTTGGCCGAGGGTTACGACCAGTGAGTGGCGAACTGATCATCCGCCCCATCGAGGCGGCCGATTTCGATCAGGTCTGGCCGATCATCCGTGACGTGGTGCAAGCGCAGGAAACCTACGCCTTCGATCCCGAAATGGATCGCGAAACGGCTTGGAAGACCTGGGTCGAACTGCCGCGCGCCACCTTCGTGGCCGAACAGGACGGGCAGATTCTCGGCACCTACTACATCAAAGCCAATGCCGCCGGCCCTGGCGATCACGTGTGCAACTGCGGCTACATGACCGCTCCGGCTGCACGCGGTCGCGGCATCGCCAGCCGGCTCTGCGCCCATTCGCTGGATGTGGCGCGCGAGCTGGGTTTCAGCGCCATGCAGTTCAACAGCGTGGTGGCTACCAACACGGTGGCCGTGGCGCTATGGCAGAAGCACGGTTTCGAGATAGTCGGCACCTTGCCCAAGGCCTACCGTCACGCCAGGCATGGGTTGGTGGATTGCCATGTGATGTTTCGCAGTTTGGTGGATTGACAGAGGCCGCAGACCGCGGTGCGGCAATGGCATAGGCATCTGCGGCCAGCAGCAGGTCGAGCAGCGTCTGGCCGTCGTACTCCAGCTTGAGCAGCTGGTAGTCATCCAGCGCGGCTGGCGTTGCCCACCACATCGCCGGCAAAGTCCTCGCCCAGACAATGACTGCCGACCAACTGATGCTTGGGCAGTGCGCTCGGTAAACAGTAGAGGTTGGTGCCCTTGGCGTCCGGGTGAATGGCCGTGATCGTATGGGTGACGGCCTGGATCTGCCCGGGGCGTATTGGGTAGGTAGGGTGGCGCGCTTGAGGTCATCATTGGCCAGACCTTCGAGCTTGGTGGCCAGACGTTCGACTATAAAACCTTGGATGAGATTGCGGATTTCGCTTTGTCGGTGTGGGGACGGGGCGTGCATAGCAGCGTGTCCTTGTGCTGGGAGGCAATACGAAACGTAGCATTGCTTTGCCAGTATTTTTGACTACCCGCCTGCCTCAGATCCATTGAGCCTTTTATGCGGCATTCGCTTTGAAAAGCAGTATTTATACTGCAAATAAATGCTTGTGAATCTTAAAAGCTTCATTTGATAATGAAGCATATATGCTTCGAGTGGAGTTATTTGCAGCATAAATGGCTCTTTTCCTTCGATAGAGCCTTATGTGCTGCACTCCGGATAGAGCGAGCGAGGAGGCCCATGCGCAGTACAGTGCTGACCCAGATCAAACGCCGGCGCCTGCAACTCGGCCTGAAAGGCACGGATATGCCGTTGCGGGTCGGGCTCAATCGCCAGCAGTACGGCAAGATCGAGAAAGACGGTAACCCCAGCCTGGCGACCTTGGACAAGATCGCCGAAGGCCTGGACGCCACGCTGATGCTGATCCCCAAGGAGCTGGCACGTCAGGTCGAGCAACTGCTGGAGGCCGGTCCCGCCAAGGCGCAACAGAACTACGGCATGGACCGCTCGCCATCGTCTGCGCCTGGCGTGGGCGTCAAGGAAATCATCGAAGACCCCTGGCAAGACCAGGGTGACGACTGATGGCCGGCGAGCAGGTTTCGGCACTCAGGCTGACGTTGCATGGGCAGTTGGTGGGTTACGTGGCCGGCTATGCACATAACCGCACGGTGTTGTCGCTGGCGCCGTCGTTTGTTGAGGATACCAACCGCCCCGCGCTGACTCTGTCACTGGCCAACCCGGCCACCTTCGCGGCCCGTGCGGGCAAGAGTTTCCCGGTGGCGACCAATATGCAGTTGCACCCTCTGCTGAGCAATCTGCTGCCCGAAGGCGCGCTGCGCCAACTGCTGGCCCAGCGCTTGAAGGTCCATGAGCACAACGAGTTCCCGCTGTTGGTACACCTGGGCGGCGACTTGCCCGGTGCGCTAATCGCCGAGCCGGTTGCTGCCGAGGCGATCCCGGATGCGGCTTTCGGTGACCGTGGGCGGCTCGACCGAGTGGCGGTAAATACCGTGGATCGAGTGGCGCATTTTTCCCTGGCGGGGGTGCAGATGAAGTTTTCCATGCACCAGCGCGATGGCCGTTACCAATTGGGGGATGCGGCGGCGCCCGGTGACTGGATCATCAAGACGCCCTCCACGGTGCATGATCATGTACCGCTCAACGAATACACCTGCATGCACCTGGCGGCGCTGGCCGGCGTGGATATACCGGAAATCCGTCTGGTAGAACTGGACAAGCTCGAGCGTCTGCCGCAGATCAAGCTGCCGGATGAAGGCTATGCCTATGGCATCCGCCGTTTTGATCGGGCCGAGGGCAAGCGCGTTCATGCCGAGGACTTCGCCCAGGTGCTGTTCGCCTATGCGGCGGACAAGTACCAGAAGGCCAGCTACGAACAGATCGCCCGGTTGATCTATCAGAACACCTACAGCGGCCAGCGCGACGTGGTGCAGATGGCTGTGCGCTTGCTGGTCAACATCCTATTGGGCAACGGCGACGCGCATCTGAAGAACTGGAGCATTCTCTATCCCGATGGCGTGAGCCCGGTGCTGTCGCCGGCCTACGACATCCTCTTCACCAAGGCCTATATCCCTGCCGAGCAGCACTACGCGCTGAACATGGCTCAGACCAAGCAGTGGTACGAGGTATCGCTCGAACACTTCCGGCGCTGGGCCACGCGCGCGGACCTGCCGGAGTCGCCGATTCTCTACAACCTCAAGGCCGCCCTCGATAAGGCTCGCGCGCTATGGCCGGCAGCCCTGCGCGACAGCCCCATGCATGAGGCACACAAGGCCGTATTGCGTGAGCACTGGCGGACGTTGCATTCGGACTTTCGGATCGATAGTTAGGTTCGTTTCCCTATTGCGCTATCCGGCATCGACGCTGCAACTGGCGCTGCTGTGGCCATTCACTCGCCTCGGGCTGCGTTGGGGCTATCGCGCGCAGGCGTGAATGCCTGGGCAAAGGCGGGTATCCTTCGCCACCGTTCCAGTTGCGAATAGGCGCTCGCCCATGCACCACTCCACCATCCTTTTCGACCTCGACGGCACTCTTACCGACCCGCGAGAGGGCATCACCCGTTCGGTGCAGTATGCGCTGGCCAAGTTGGGGATCGATGAGCCGGACCTGGCCGCGCTGGAGCATTTCATCGGCCCGCCTTTGCTGCAGTGTTTCATGACGACCTATGCGCTGGACGAGACCACTGGCTGGCAGGCGGTAAATCATTACCGCGAGCGCTTCCGGGTCACCGGTCTCTACGAGAATCGCGTGTTCGAGGGTGTCGAGGCACTGCTGGAAGCGCTGGTGGCGCAGGGGCGGACGCTGTATATCGCCACCAGCAAGCCGACGGTATTCGCCGAGGAAATCGCCCGGCACTTCGGCTTCGACCGCTATTTCAAGCGCATCTATGGCAGTGAGCTGGATGGCACGCGCACCAACAAGGTCGAGCTGCTGGCGCATCTGCTGGAGTCGGAACAGCTGGCACCTGGCTCAGCGCTGATGATCGGTGATCGCAAGCACGACCTGATCGGCGCGCGCAGCAACGGTTTGCAGGCTGTGGCAGTGGGCTACGGCTTCGGTAGCCGCGAGGAGTTGCTCGGCGAGGCGCCGGCCTTTCATTTCGAGACGCTGGAAGAGATGCACCGGGCGTTGGTCGGCTGAAGACGGTGTGGAGCGAGGTGATAAACCTTGTGGGAGGCGCTTCAGCGGCGAGCTTTTTTCGCGGCTAAAGCCCCTCCTACAGGCGTTGTGTGTCAGCCGTTACGCTGATAAATGATCTTCTTGGTGCCGCCGTCGCAGCTGCCGACGACCATGCTCTGATCCTGAACTTCGTCGTTGGGCACGATTTCCAGGGTGTAGCTGGGCACGTTGTTGGCCTGGATCTTCACTTCGATTTCCTGCTTGAGTTCTTCGCAGGGCTTGGGCGCGGCCAGCGCGCCGCCAGCCAGGAGCATCAGGGCCAGGGCGGGAATCAGTCTTTGCATCGCTTGTACCTCCAGTGTTGGGCGAAACCTGAGTAGGTTGGACTGGCAATTTGCCCAGCAGTTCTAGTCGTTTTGCAGCAGGCTTTCCAACCTGGCCCGACGATATGCCTCCGGCAGCTGACCGAGCGCGGCCACGGCGGCATAGAACGCGCGCCAATCTCGTCCGTGCTGCTCGAACAGCGCAGCGAACGCCGGCACCCATTGGTCATAGAGGCCAAAGGGCAGCAGCTTGGCGTTGTTCAACGGGCTTTCGATCCAGGCGTCATAGCGGCCCTGACCGCCCCATTGTTGGCGCATGGCGCGGTAGTCGTGGCGCAGGCGCTCGAATTCGGCCTGCTTGGCGGCGCGCATGGCCTGCGCCGGCAGGTCGCTGGCATAGAGCTGCTTCAGGCGCTCGCGGCTGGCCAGCACCAGTTCGATGGACTGCTGGCGCTGGTGGTCATCGCGGGCTGGCGGCGTTTCACCACGGGTCGCGTGCCACTGACGCAGCCCTTCGCGTTCGACGAAGGTGGCGAAGGACTCGTTGAAGGCGGTATCCCCCGGCAGGTAGTACTGCTGGTGCGCCAGCTCGTGAAAGATCACTGCGATGAAGCGTTCGTCGCTCCAGCGCAGCATGGTGCTCAGCAGCGGATCGTCGAACCAGCCCAGAGTCGAATAGGCCTCCACGCCGCCGATGTAGGTGTCCAGCCCCTGCTGGCGCAGCAGTGCAGCGGCGCCGCGTGCCCGGCCCTGCTGGTAGTAGCCGCGGTAGGCGACGCAGCCGGCGATGGGAAAGCAGTGCAGCTCGGGCTCGAGGGAGAACTCCGGCGTGGCGAACAGGTTCCATACCACGAAGGGCCGCCCCAGGTCGGCGTACAGCCGATAACTACGGTTTTCAGGCAGCTGCAGGTGCGCGCTGGCGAAGTCGCGCGCCTGCTGGCTCAGCGCCAGGCGCCTGGCCAGATCAGGATCGGTGGCAGGGTCTTGGAGAATACGTTCGACGGGCTGGCGCGCGTGCAGCAGCTGCCACTGGCCCTGGCCGAGATGCGCGTAGTAGTCGATGGTCGAGCAGCCGCCCAGCAGCAGGGCCAGCAGGGGAACCGCAATGCGGCGCAGCAGGTCGATAGGGCAGGCGTTGGGCATGTCGTCACGCTAGCTGATCGCGTGCGTTGTCTCCAGCCCCTTTCGCCTCGGTTTTGCCGGCTTCCCGGTGTAGGCTGGTATCCGAACCCCTATTTGGAGGTCGCCATGCGCGCCCTGCTTCTCGCTCCCGCCCTGATGATGCTCGGGGCCTGTGCTTCACCCCTGCCCAAGCCCGATCCGCAGCAGGCCTGGGTCGAGTTGTATTCCAGTGCCGACACCCTGCTGATGGCCGACCGTCTGGACGACAAGCGCTGGCCGGATGGCCGTTACTTTCAGGTGACGCCGGGTCAGCATGAGCTGCAAACGCGCTTTCAGTTCGAAGTGCGCAGCGGGGCGACCCTGGGCATGCAGAGCGAACCGCTGCGAATGACCTGCGAGATTCGCCTGCGTTACGACGACTTCGCCGCGGGCCGGCGTTATCGCCTCGAGGCGCGCCAGCAACTGATGAAGGCGCAGGCCTGGCTCTATGACGAGCAGCGCAACGTGCTGGCGCGTGGTGAGGTGCTGCGCTGCGGGACGGCGATCTGAGGCGGCACGGCGCACCCTACTGAGCGTCGGGTGCGTCGCCGGGGTTGGCTCAGGCTTCGAGTATGCCTTCCAGGGTGATGGTGGCCTTGAGCAGCTTGGATACCGGGCAACCGGTCTTGGCGGCTTCCACGGCTTTCTCGAAGGCTGAGCGCTCGGCGCCCGGGATCTTCGCGCGCAGGGTCAGGTGCACCGCACTGATTTCGAAGCCGCCATCGACCTTGTCCAGGCTCACCTGCGCCGTGGTTTCGATGCTCTCGGCGGTCATGCCGGCTTCGCCCAGCTCCTTGGATAGGGCCATGGAAAAACAGCCAGCGTGGGCGGCGCCGATCAGCTCTTCGGGGTTGGTGCCGGGCTTGTCCTCGAAACGGGTGTTGAAGCCGTAAGGGGAATCCTTGAGTGCGCCGCTCTGGGTGGAAATGGTGCCCTTGCCGTCCTTGATACCGCCCTGCCAGTGGGCCGAAGCTGTCTTCTTCATATGCGTCTCCCAATGAGTGAACGAGGCCGCCGATCTGGCGGCCTGCTCTGTTTCAGAGGGTTGTCACGCTTACAAGTTCTGCTAGCCGCGGTGCAGCTCGGCCAGAATGTCGAAGGCGTGCAGGCGGTCGGCGAAGTCGTACATGTCGCAGGTGAAGATCAGCTCATCCGCCTCGGTTTGTTCGAGCAATTGTTCCAGGCGCTGGCGTACGGTCTGTGGCCCACCGATGGCGGCCAGGCCGAGAAACTCGCTGACGGCCTGGCGCTCATGCGGCAGCCACAGGCCCTCCATGCTCGCCACTGGCGCGCGCTGCACCAGGCTCTGGCCGCGGATCAAGGCGAGAATGCGCTGGAACGCCGAGGTGGCCAGATGTTGCGCCTGCTCGTCGCTGTCGGCCGCCAGCAGCGGCACGCCGAGCATCACGTAGGGCTTGTCGAGCACCTCCGAGGGGCGGAAATGGTTGCGGTAGATGCGGATCGCCTCGTGCAGATAGCGCGGCGCGAAGTGTGAGGCGAAGGCGTAGGGCAGGCCCTTGATACCGGCGAGCTGGGCGCTGAACAGGCTGGAGCCGAGCAGCCAGATCGGCACGTTGGTGCCGACGCCGGGCATGGCGATCACCCGTTGTCCTTCCTGGCGCGGGCCGAGGTAGGCCTGCAGCTCTTCGACGTCATTGGGGAAATCCTCGGCGCTGCCATTGCGGCTGCGGCGCAGGGCATGGGCGGTGTACTGGTCGGCACCGGGCGCGCGGCCCAGGCCCAATTCGATGCGCCCGGGGTAGAGCGTGGCGAGGGTGCCGAACTGTTCGGCGATCACCAGCGGCGCATGGTTGGGCAGCATCACCCCGCCGGCGCCGAGGCGGATCTTCGAGGTACCAGCAGCCAGGTAGCCGAGCAAGACGGATGTGGCGGAGCTGGCGATGCCGTCCATGTTGTGGTGTTCGGCCACCCAGAAGCGCTCGAAGCCGAGGCTTTCGACGTGTCGGGCCAGTGCCAGCGAATTGTGCAGTGCCTGGGCGGCGTCACCGTCATCGCGGATAGGCGCCAGGTCGAGGGTGGAGAGCTTGATGGAGGCCAGTCGGCTCATGGGGAGTCTCCTCATTGCATGGCCGGCTACTCTAACCCCTTGGCTCGCGGCTACGCACGCGATGCACAGGCATAGTCATCATCGACGCGGATAATGCGCCGGCGCCTGTAGCGCCTCATGCTCGCACGCCCTCGGCGCGCAGTTGGCACCAGAGCCCATCGAAACAGTCCTCGCCGCTGAGCAGGCGCTGCAACTCGTGCGGTGCGCGCGGCGGGCTGAACCAGTAACCCTGCGCGTAGTGACAGCCTTCGTTGCAGAGAAAGTCGAGCTGCGCCTGTTTCTCCACGCCCTCGGCCACCACCGCCAGGCCCAGGCTGTGGCCGAGGCCGATGATCGCCCGGCTGATGGCCAGCGACTCGCTGTCCTGCGGCGCGCCGGCGATGAAGCTCTTGTCCGCCTTGATGATGTGCAGTGGGAAGCGCTTGAGGTAGCCAAGCGAGGAGTAGCCCGTACCGAAATCGTCCAGCGCCAGCTGGATGCCGAGGCTGGCCAGCTCGCGCAGGCAGGCCAGGTTCTGTGCGCTGTCCTCCATCAACTGGCTTTCGGTGATTTCCAGCACCAGGCTCGATGGCGGCAAACCGCTGTGCCGGAGAATATCGGCGACGCGCGCGGCGAAGTCGCTCTGCTGCAACTGGCGGCTGGACAGGTTGACCGAGCAGCGCAGGTGCGGCTGTCCACTGAGCTGCCAGTTGCGTACCTGGCTACACGCCTGTTGCAGCACCCAGTCGCCGACGGCAAGGATCTCGCCGGACTCCTCCAGGCAGGGGATGAACTCCAGCGGCGAAATATCGCGCCCCTGATGCTGCCAGCGCAGCAGAGCCTCCACGCCGGTCAATCGTGGCTGGTTGCCATCCAGCTGGCAGATCGGCTGGTACACCAGGCGCAGCTCGCCATGCGCATTGGCCTGGGCGAGGGCGCTTTGCAGCTCCAGTTGGCGCTGCGCCTGCTGTTGCAGCTCGTCGCTGTAGCGGGCGAACTGGGCCTTGCCCGCGCTCTTGGCGCGGTATAGCGCCAGATCGGCCGCCTGTAGCGGGTCCAGTGGCTGGCCGCTTTCCTGCAGGCCGGCGATGCCGATGCTGGCGCTGACCGACAGCGTCTGTTCCGGCAACCGCAGCGGCAGGTGCAGGCTGTCGAGCATGCGCTGGGCGACCCGTTCGGCGTCGCCCATGCAGGCCAGGTCATCAAGCAGGGCGACGAACTCGTCACCGCCGAAGCGTGCCAGGTGATCGCCCGGGCGCAGGCAGTGGCTGAGGCGTTCGGCCACTTCCACCAGCACCCGGTCGCCGGCCTGGTGACCGAGGCTGTCGTTGATCAGCTTGAAGCGATCAAGGTCGATGAACAGCAGCGCAGCCTCGCGGGCGCCGGGGCGCTGACGGCGCTGTACGGCCTGTTGCAGCAACTCGCTGAGGCGGGCGCGGTTGGCCAGGCCGGTGAGCGGATCGTGGCGCGCGGCATGGTGCAGTTGCTCCTCTGCAGCGCGGCGCTGGCTGATGTCGCTCTGCGAGCCGGCCATGCGCCGCAGGCCGCTGCTGCAGGTATCGGCGACGCCGCGCACCAGCACCCAGAGGTAGCTGCCGTCGCGGCGGCGGATGCGGTACTCGTGATGCAGGAAGGGCGACAGGCCGCGCAGGTGATTGTCGATGGCCTGGCGCAGGCCGGGCAGGTCGTCACTGTGTACGCGGCTGAACCAGCTCTGGCTGGTGGGCGAGAGGCTGTCGCGGTCGAGGTCGAGCATGCGAACCCAGCGTTCGGAGAGGTACAGCTGATCCTGCTCCAGCTGCCATTCCCATAGCCCGTCGTTGGCGCCGCGCATGGCGCGTGCATAGCGCGCTTCGCTGTCCAGCAGCGCCTTGCGCTGGGCGGCGCCATAGCTGTCCAGGGCCAGGCCGATATCGAAGAACACCTTCTTGATCAGGCTGGAGAAACAATCGCTGGCCACCGAGGAGCCGAGCAGTTCGCCGAGCAGACGATCCAGATACAGGCGATAGGCGCCGAGGTACCACTTCAGGTCCACCCCCACGCGCTGGTGGACCCAGCCGATGCGCAGCCGCTCCAGCACGTAGGCTTCATCCAGCGGGCTTTCCCAGAGGCCGCGATAGTAGTCGGTCTGGCGTTGCTTGAGACGTTCGATCACGGCCCTGTCGCCGAGGATGGCTGCCGGCGCCGGGTAGTCGGCCAGTTCCTGATAGAGGGTGTCGACGAAGTTCTGATTGGCGCGTTCGACCCGCTGCGCGCAGCGCGCCAGGCGCTCGTTGTCGGCCTGACGCCAGTCGAGAAAACGCAGGCGCTGCCGCAGCTCCTCCAGATCGGGGGCGATGTGTTGGAGCAGGTCCTGGAATTCTTGTTCGTTGCCCATCTCAACCTCGTACTTTCTTCAGCGCAAAAAAAAGCGCCGCTAGCCGCGCTTCCTCGAAGGAAGGCGGCCAACGGCGCTCTGTCTTGCAGGCCCTGTGTCCTGCCCGGCAAAGCCGGTCTCCGCACGGGGCGGAACCTACTGCGCTTAGCTTTTACCGCATTGCCCCAGTGTGGACAACTCTTCACGGAGCTGGCTCAGGCGCTTGCGCAGCTCGGCCAGCTGACTTGATTTGAAGGCGTGGCGGGTTCGCTCCAGAACCTCGATGGCGTCATCGAGGCTGCTTTGCACGTCGCCGAGGCTGCCCGCTGGCAAGGGTTGTAGCCAGCGGCACAGCGGCTGCTGCTGGCAACTGTCGAGGTTATCGATAATGCGGCAGAGTGGCGCCTGGTGGCGCAGCAGATGGGCGATCTGCTGGCTGGATGCTGTGTCCGGCAGGCTGAGCAGCAGGTGAGTGCGAGGCATGACGATCACGTTATGTGGCAATTGGCTAGCAATGCTAGAAGGATGCGCCTGGTGGTCTATTGATCAGGATCAGTCCGGGCTGCCGGCGAGGTTCTTCACACAAGGCGTTACGACCGCCTGGTCATCAGTGCGTGCATAATCGGCGCAAGCGGTTAGACTTCCCTCCCGGACGTCGCTCACAAGGCGCGCTCGCTCAAAAACAACAGAAAAAAGGAGATTTCCCATGAAAGGCAAATCCTTGGCATGGGTCCTGTCCGCCGCGCTCGCGGGCACTGCCCTGAGTGGCATGGCACAGGCTGAAGAGAAATTCGTCACCATCGGCACCGGCGGCCAGACAGGCGTTTATTACGTGGCCGGTCAGTCCATCTGCCGTTTCCTCAACCGTGGCTCGGCCGAGCACGGCATCAAGTGCAACGCCCCGGCCAGCGGCGGCGGCGTCGCCAACGTCAACGGCATTCGCAGTGGCGAATTCAACTTCGGCATCATGCAGTCCGACCACCAGTTCAAGGCCCTCAACGGCGCTGCACCGTTCGAAGCCGAAGGTGCGATGAGCGACATCCGTGCGGTGTTCTCGCTGCAGAGCGAAGTATTCACCGTTCTCGCCCGTCGTAGCGCCAACATCAAGAGCTTCGATGACCTCAAGGGCAAGCGCGTCAACGTCGGCAACCCGGGTTCCGGTCAGCGTGACACCCTGGAAGAGATCATGGCCGTCAAAGGCTGGGATCGTTCCGCCTTCGCCCTGGCTGCCGAGCTGAAGCCGGCCGAGCAGGCCAGCGCACTGGGTGACAACAACATCGACGCCATGACCTACTTCGTCGGTCATCCCAACGGCGCGATCCAGGAAGCCACTACCACCACCGACGCCGTGCTGGTTCCGGTGACCGGCGCCGAGATCGACAAGCTGCTGGCCGAGAAGACTTACTACACCAAGGCTGACATTCCTGGCGGTCTGTACAAGGGCAACGATCAGCCGACGCCGTCCATCGGTGGCAAGGCCGTGCTGTCCACCAGCGCCAAGGCTGACCCGGAAGTGGTCTACCAGCTGGTCAAGTCGGTGTTCGACAACATCGATCGCTTCAAGCGCCTGCACCCGGCCTTCGCTGACCTGAAGGAAGAGGACATGATCAAGGTCGGCCTGACTGCTCCGCTGCACGAAGGCGCCGAGCGCTACTACAAAGAGCGCGGCTGGCTGTAAGCCTCGAGCTCTGCCGGTCGATCCGCCGGAGCCCGTGGTTGATGCGCAGCATGCGCGTCGCCCGATTCGCTTCTAGTGTCAAGCAAACCCGTAGACTCCGGTCTGCGGGTTTTGCCGTTTTCGATTACTCAAATGCAGGTTCGCCCCATGCATGACAAGCAACTTTCCACCGAGGAACTGATCGCCCAGGATGTCGGCGCGCGTTCGCCCGCAGGCCTGATGGCCAAGGTGATCGCCGGCCTGGCCCTGCTCTGGTCGCTGTTCCAGTTGTGGATCGCCTCGCCGCTGCCCTTCGTCTTCGGTTTCGGCGTGCTCAACGATACCCAGACCCGCGCCATTCACCTGGCTTTCGCCTTGCTGCTGGCGTTTCTCGCCTACCCGGCGTTCAAGAAGTCGCCGCGTGATCGCGTACCGCTGCTGGATATCGCCCTTGGCCTGGTCGCCGCTGCCAGTGCCGCCTACCTGTTCATTTTCTACCAGCAGCTGGCGATGCGCCCCGGCAGCCTGACCACGGCCGATCTGGTCACCGCCTGCATCGGCATACCCCTGCTGCTGGAAGCCACGCGTCGCGCGCTTGGCCCACCCCTGGCGATCATCGCCCTGGTCTTTCTCATCTACAGCCTGGCCGGCCCCTATATGCCGGGCATACTGGCGCACCGTGGGGTCAGCTTCAACGCGCTGGCCAACCACCAGTGGATCACCACTGAAGGCGTGTTCGGCATCGCCCTGGGCGTGTCCACCAGCTTCGTGTTCCTCTTCGTGTTGTTCGGCGCTCTGCTCGAGCGCGCCGGTGCCGGGCATTATTTCATCCAACTGGCGTTCAGCCTGCTCGGCCACTTCCGTGGCGGCCCGGCCAAGGCGGCGGTGCTGGCTTCCGGCCTGACCGGGATGATTTCCGGCTCGTCGATCGCCAACGTGGTCACCACCGGTACCTTCACCATTCCGATGATGAAGCGCACCGGCTTCTCCTCGGAGAAGGCCGGCGCGGTGGAAGTGGCTTCTTCGGTCAATGGTCAGATCATGCCGCCGGTGATGGGCGCTGCGGCGTTCCTGATGGTCGAGTACATCGGCATGTCCTATGTCGAGATCATCAAGCATGCCTTCCTGCCTGCGGCGATTTCCTACATCGCGCTGCTCTACATCGTTCACCTGGAATCGCTCAAGCTCGGCCTGCAGCCCATCGGCGGCCATCAGCCCAAGCCCTGGCTGCGCCGTCTGACCGGCTTCGCCTTCGGCGCGGCCCTGATCAGCGGTCTGTCGCTGGCGGTCTACTATGGCCTCGGCTGGCTCAAGCCGGCGCTCGGTGACTACGCCCTGCCGGTGATCGGCGTGCTGCTCGCACTGGTGTACCTGGCGCTGCTGAAAGTCGCGGCCAGCGTACCGGTACTGCCGCCGGAAGACCCCAATGCGCCGCTGGAAGAGCTGCCGCAGACGCGTGCGGTACTGCTCTCGGGCCTGCACTTCCTGCTGCCGGTAGTGGTACTGGTCTGGTGCCTGATGATCGAGCGTCTGTCCCCCGGCCTGTCGGCCTTCTGGGGCAGCGTGATGCTGATCATCATCCTGCTCACCCAGCGCCCGCTGCTGAGCTGGATGCGCCGTGATGGCAGCCATGAGCATGGCTCCTTCATCGATGGTGTGGTCGATCTGCGCGAAGGCCTGATCGCCGGTGCGCGCAACATGATCGGCATCGGTATCGCCACCGCGGCGGCAGGTGTCATCGTCGGCGCGGTTTCGCAAACTGGCGTGGGCCTGGTGCTGGCCGACCTGGTCGAGCTGCTGTCGATGGGTAACCTGCTGCTGATGTTGATGCTGGTGGCGGTGTTCAGTCTGATCCTCGGCATGGGCCTGCCGACCACCGCCAACTACATCGTGGTGTCCAGCCTGCTGGCGCCGGTGGTGGTGGCGCTGGGGCAGCAGAATGGTCTGATCGTGCCGCTGATCGCGGTGCACCTGTTCGTCTTCTACTTCGGCATCATGGCCGACGTGACGCCGCCGGTGGGGCTGGCCTCGTTCGCGGCGGCGGCGGTGTCCAAGGGCGACCCGATCAAGACCGGCCTGGTGGCGTTCTTCTACAGCCTGCGCACCGCGGCGCTGCCGTTCCTGTTCATCTTCAACACCGACCTGTTGCTGATCGACGTGGACTTCTGGCATGGCGTGATCATCTTCATCGTGGCGACCATCGCCATGCTGATCTTCGCCGCCGGTACCCAGGGCTACTTCCTGGTGCGCAGCCGCTTGTACGAAAGCGCGCTGTTGTTGCTGGTGGCCTTCACCCTGTTCCGCCCGGGCTTCTGGATGGACATGCTGCACGACCCCTACCAGGAGGTGCCGCCGGCGGAGCTGGCGCAGGCACTCGATGGCGTGGAGGACGGCAGTTCGCTGCGTCTGCAGGTACTGGGGGAAAATGCCGTGGGCGATCCGCGTGAGTTCACCGTGCTGCTGCCGGTGCCCGATGGCGCTTCGGGCCAGGAGCGTCTGGAGAAGCTCGGCCTGAATCTCTATGAGGAGGGCGACAAGGTACTGGTGGACAGCGTCACCTTCGGCAGCATGGCCGCCGATGCCGGGCTGGAGTTCGACCAGCAGATTCTCAGCGTGCGGGCACCGACCGACCGCTGGATGAAGGAGCTGATGTGGATTCCCGGCTTCCTGCTGTTCGGTCTGATCGTGCTGCTGCAGCGCCGTCGTCTGGTTGCGCAGCGCGCATGACGCAGGCTGGCAACTGACAACAAGGCAGCTTCGGCTGCCTTGTTCGTTTATGCCCTGGCGGCAGATTGCTAGACTCGCCGGCCTGACCGTTCAGACAACAAGGACTCAGCCCGTCATGTCGACGCCGCGCGTGCATTACCCCTGGTACAAGAAGGAAGACACCGATGCCTTCTTCGCCCTGTTCCAGAACAACATCGCCAACTTCGTGATCATTGCCATCAGCATGCTGGGCATGGGCTTCCCTGCCGAGATCGTGTTCGGTCAGGTGTTGCCTGGGGCTGCGGTGGCGGTGATGGCCGGCAACTTCTACTACGCCTGGAGTGCTGCGCGTCTGGCCCGCCGCGAGAACCGCGCCGACGTCACTGCACTGTCCTACGGCATCAGCACACCGGTGATGTTCGTCTTCCTGTTCGGCGTGCTGCTGCCGGCGAAGAACCTCACCGGTGATGCCGAGCTGGCCTGGAAGGTGGCGGTGGCTGCCTGTTTCATCAGTGGTCTGATCGAGGCGGCCATCAGCCTGATAGGCGGCTGGGTGCAGCGCCACCTGCCGCGTGCGGCGATGCTCGGTGCGGTGGCCGGCGTGGCACTGACCTTCATCGCTGGCGAGATGCTGTTCAAGACCCTGGAAATCCCGGTGATCGGCCTGCTGGTGCTGGCCATCACCATCGTCGGTCTGGTGGCGCGGGTGAGCATGCCATTTCGCCTGCCGGCCTCGCTGTTCGCCATCGTCGTCGGGACGGCGCTGGCCTACCTGATCGGCGCGGCTGACGGCAGCAAGTTCAGCGATGCCTTCACCCACCTCGGTTTCTACCCGCTGTTGCCCAACCTGGCCTGGTACGAAGGCCTGGGCCTGCTGTTCACCACCATGCTGGCGCTGATGACGGTAATCCTGCCGATCACTCTCTACAACGCCATCGAGACCATGAACAACGTCGAAGCCATGAGCGCTGCCGGCGATAGCTACAGCGTGCGCGAGTGCCAGGCCGTGGATGGCCTCGGCACCTCGCTCGGTGCGCTGTTCGGCGGCGTGTTCCCGACCACCGTGTACATCGCCACCGTGGGTTCGAAGTGGATGGGCGCCGGGCGCGGTTACAGCCTGCTCAACGGCGCGGTGTATGGCCTGGCGACCATGTTCGGCCTGATCGCCTTCATCGCCGCGCTGATCCCGGTGGCGGTGGTGGCGCCGATTCTGGTGTTCGTCGGCATGTCGATGATCGCCACCGCCTTCAACAGCAACCATGCCCGTTACTACCCGGCCGTGGCGCTGGCGATGCTGCCGTATTTCGCCAACTACCTGGCGACTCGTTTCAATCGCGGCGCACCGGAGGTGGTCGAGGGCATTTCCAGCGCCATCGGTGCGCTGGGGCAGGGCGCCATGTTCAGCGCCATCCTGCTCGGCGCCATGTGCGTGGCGGTGATCGATCGTCAGTTCCGCCAGGCCACCGTCTTCGCGCTGGTGGCGGCCGGCATGGCCTTCGTCGGCCTGATGCACGCACCGAAGCTGGCCTGGTACGCCGCGCCGGATTTCGTCCACGGCTATCTGCTGATGGCGCTGTTCTTCGCCTGGTACGCCTGGCGCGGGGTGGAGCCGAGCGCGCAGGAGCGAGCGGCCGGCGCCGACTGAGTCACTCGCCGCCCTCAAGCCTGAGGGCGCCGGTTTCGCCGCCTTCGAGCACCACGTAGGCGCTGGAGCAGAACAGCGAGTTGAGCCGCTTCATGTCGGCGATCAGCTCCAGGTGCAGGGAGCTGGTCTCGATGCTCTGCACGACTTGACGCTGCAGGCGGCCGATATGCGCATGGGCCAGGCGCCGCTCCTGCGCGCGGAAGCGGCGCTTCTCGCGCAGCAGCTGGCTGGCGCTGGCGTGATCGGCGCTGAGAAACACGTTCAGCCCCAGGCGCAGGTTGGCCATCAATTGTCCGTGCAGGCTGGTGAGTTCCTCCAGGCCCTTTTCGGAGAAGGCCCGGCGCTGCGCGGTCTTCTCGTTCTGGATCTTGCCGAGCATGCGTTCGATCAGATCGCCGGCCTGCTCCAGGTTCACCGCCAGTTCGAGAATTTCCGCCCAGCGCCGATTTTCCTGCTCGCTCAGTGCCTCGCGCGGAATCTGTGCGAGGTACAGCTTGACCGCCCGGCACAGGCTGGCGACATCGTCATTGAGACTGCGCAGTTCCTTGGTCAGCGCCGGTTCGTTGTGCTCAAGCACAGGCGCCAGATGACTGAGCATGCGCTCGACGCGGTCGCCGGCACGCAGGGTTTCACGCACGGCGTTGGCCAGCGCCAGGCTTGGCGTGGTCAACGCCGTTGGGTCCAGATGCCGCGGGCGAGCGATGCCGCTGTCGTCGGTCCGGTCCGGCAGCAGCCAGTTGCAGAAGCGCGCCATCAGCCCGACGCTGGGCAACATCAGCACGGCGCGCAGGCTGTTGTAGAGCAGGTGGAAGAAGATCACCAGTTCCGCCGCGCGCCAGTTCAGGCTGTCCAGCCATTCGGCCAACGGCTGCAGCACAGGAAGCACCAGCAACAGGCCGATCAGCTTGTAGATCAGGCTGCCCAACGCCACGCGGCGCCCGGCTGGGTTCTGCAGGCTGCTGGTGAGAAAGGCCAGCAGGCCGCTGCCGATATTGGCGCCGATCACCAGGCCGATGGCCACCGGCAGGCTGATCAGCCCGGCACCGGCCAGGGTCGCGGTGAGCAGCACCGCCGCCAGGCTGGAGTAGGTGAGCAGGGCGAACAGCGCGCCGACCAGCGCGTCGAGCAGCAGGTCGCCGGTCAGCGAGGCGAACAGCACGCGGATGCCGCGCGCTTCGGTGATCGGCGTCGCGGCGGCGACGATCAGCTCCAGCGCCAGCAGCATCAGCCCCAGGCCGATGGCTACGCGGCCAAGCTGGCCGGCGCGGGTCTGCCGCCGCGAGAGAAAGAAGATCACCCCGAGAAAGATCAGCAGCGGGCTGAGCCAGCTGAGGTTGAGCGTCAGCACACGCGCCATCAGCGCGGTGCCGACGTCGGCGCCGAGCATGATCGCCAGGCCCGGCGCCAGCGCCATCAAGCCCTGGGCAACGAAGGAGGTCACCAGCAGCGCGGTGGCGTTGCTGCTCTGCACCAAGGCCGTGACGCCGATGCCGGCGACGAATGCCAGCGGCCGGCGACCGATGTTGTGGCTGAGTACCTTGCGCAGTTGTGAACCGAACACGCGCAGGATGCCGGTGCGTACGATGTGGGTGCCCCAAACCAGCAGGGCAATGGCTGACAGCAAATGCAGCAGGGTCAGCATAAATCGGCCCCCTGTAAGACGGCCGATTAGAGGTTATGGTTTCGGCCTGTATAGATGAGCATTGGCCGAAATCGCTGATAAAGCCAGTCAACCGTCGCGCAGTACCTTGAGTTCGGCGTCATCGGCGGAGAAACCGCGCTCGAGTTTGAACTTGAGGCTGAGGTCGGTGCGCGAGTCGGCGAACTTGAGCGCTTCGGCCAGGCTGATGCGGCCGGCTTCGAGCAGGGCGAACAGATGCTGATCGAAGGTCTGCAGGCCCTGCTCGGCCGCGCGCGCAGTGGCCTCGCGCAGCTCGTCCAGTTCGTCGCGCTGGATCAGGTCGCGGATATAGGGCGTGCCCAGCATCAGCTCCACCGCCACCACGCGCTTCTGCTCGATACCGGGCACCAGCCGCTGGCCGATCACCGCGAGCAGATTGTGCGCGACATCGGCCAGCACCTGCTTGCGGGCGTCGTCGGGGAAGAAACGGGCGATACGTTCGATGGCGTGGCTGCTGCTGGTGGCATGCAGGGTGGCGACGCACAGGTGGCCGGTTTCGGCGTAGTGCAGGGCGTGCTGCATGGTGGCAGCGTCGCGGATCTCGCCGAGCATGATCACGTCCGGTGCCTCGCGCAGCACGTTGCGCAGGGCGTCATCGAAGCTGTGGGTATCGAGGCCGACTTCACGCTGGTCGATGATCGAGCGCTGATGGCTGTGCAGGAACTCGATCGGATCTTCGATACAGACGATATGCCCGCTCCTGTGGCGATTGCGGAAATCCAGCATCGCCGCCAGAGTGGTGGACTTGCCCGAGCCCGCCGCGCCGGTGACCAGAATCAGCCCGCGGTCCTGCATGGCCAGCTTCTCCAGCAGCTTGGGCAGGCCGAGCGCTTCGAAGCCGGGAATCTGGCTCTTGATCAGGCGCACCACCATGGCCACTTCACCGCGCTGGTAGTAGACATTGACCCGGTAACGTCCCGCGCCCTGCTGGCTGACGGCCAGATTCATCTCCAGGTCGCGTTCGAACTCGGCGATCTGCTTTTGCGTCATCAACTGATAGGCCAACTGCTGCACTTCGCCAGCCTTCATGATGCGCTGGCCGACTGGCTGGCTATGGCCTTCCACCTTCATGTGCGGCGCTGCGCCGACGCTGAAGAACAGGTCCGAGCCGGCATGTTGGTGCATCAGCTGCAGGTAGGGGAAGACATCGGGCTGATCGTTGGCGCTGGTTTCGTTCATCGGCATATCGCAGTTCGTTCGTGGTGCAGCAAGGATAGCCGGGGTCTTGGCAATCCAGTTGTTGCGCATCAAGAGATCGGCGTGAATGGTCGCCCTATGGCTTTTTGCACTGGACAGCCGCGCTTGCGGGAGTGAGAGTCCGCGCTCAAGGCGCAAGGTAATTGCACGCCAATGACTGGAGATTGATGGTGGGATTTGGGCGGGCGGCTCTGTTGAGCCTGCTTTTATGCGCATCGGCGCGCGCCGAGGTGCTGCACTTGGCGACCGGCGATGACTATGCGCCGTTCACCGGCAAGGCACTGGCCGGTCAGGGCATGCTAACCCAGGTGGTGCGCGCTGCGCTGGCCGAGCAGGGTATGGCGATGACGCTCGACTGGCTGCCCTGGAACCGCGGCTACCTGAAGGCCAGGCGCGGTGAGTACGACGCCACCTTTCCCTACGTTCGTTCAGCCGAGCGCGAGGCGGAGTTTCTCTACTCGGCGCCGATTTACCTGTCCGAGCAGTACCTCTTCAGCCGCGCAGGCGACGCCATCGAATTCGCTGATCTACCGGCCATGACCGGGCGCCGTCTCTGTTATCCATTGGGCTGGCAGCCGGCGGCGATGATCCAGCAACTGATCGACAAGGGGATACTGCTTCGTCATTCCCCCCTTGGGCTGCAGGAGTGTGCGCGGTTGTTGCTGTTGCAGCGTGACGATCTGTTCATCGCCGATCGCCATCTGGGCAACAGCGCTCTGCGCTCGATCGGCGCTGAGCCGAGCGCATTCCATCGCTCGCAGACAGCATTTGAGCGCAATACGCTGCACTTCATCGTTTCACGTCAGCATCCGCGCGCGGCCGAGCTGATCGAGCGCTTCGACCGCGGTTTGCAAGCGCTCAAGGCGAGCGGTGACTATCAGCGGCTGATCGAGCGCTACGCCGAGTAGCGCCTTACTGGTCCGTCAGGCCAGCAACATCATGATCGCCACCAGGCTGCCAGCGGCCAGCAGCGTTTGCAGGGTGATGATGCCGGCCATCAGCTGGCTGTCACCGCCGAGCTGGCGGGTCAGCACGTAAGCGGTGGGTGCCGTGGGCAGGGCGAAGAACAGCACCAGCACCGTGCTTTCCATGGCCGGCAGCGCCAGCGCCCAGGCCACGCCCCAGGCCAGCAGCGGCATTGCCAGCAGGCGCAACAGGCTGTTCCAGGTCAGCGCCGGGATTTCTCCGCCCAGTTGCTCCGGTTTCAGCGCCGCGCCGACGCAGAGCAGGCCCAAAGGCAGGCTGGCCGCGGCGAGCAGGCTGAGCAGGCGGTCGGTGCCGCCCGGCAGGCCGATACCGGTCAGGTTGAACAATGCGCCGCCGAGGCAGGCGAGAATCAGCGGATTCTTGATGATCGGCAACAGCAGACTGCGAACGCTGACACCGCGCTCGGCGGTCAGCGACCAGACCGACAGCACGTTCACCGTCGGCACCATCAGGGCCAGCATCAGGGCGGCGAGCGTCAGGCCTTCCTGGCCGAACAGGCTGCCGACCGCAGCCAGGCCCAGGTAGGTGTTGAAGCGCAGAATGCCTTGCGTGAAGGCGCCAAAACGCCCCGCTGGCCAGCCGCGCAGGCGGCGTACCAGCAGCAGCGCCAGCCAGGCGATACCCAGGCCGAGCAGCACGGCCAGGGCCAGGCGCGGCAGCGCCGGATTGTTCAGCGGCGCACGGGCCAGGCTGGAGAACAGCAGCGCCGGGAACAGGATGAAGTAGTTGAGGCGCTCGGCGCCCGGCCAGAAGGCCTCGCTCGGGAACTCGCGCAGGCGCAGCCAGTAGCCGGCGACTATCATGGCGAACAGCGGCCACAAGGCCAGCAACAGGTCTATCACGGGAACCCCCGGTGGTGGTGAGCGCCTATCTTGGTCAGCGGCGCGGGGCAATGCAAGGCGGAGGCGGGATGAAGGTCGAACATCAGGGCGGCTGCCAGTGCGGCGCGCTGCGTTATCGGATCGATGCGCCGCTGACGGATATCGCGCATTGCCACTGCTCGATCTGTCGGCGCAGCAGTGGCGGCATTCTCACCACCTGGGTCACGGTACCGCGCCAGGCGTTTCACTGGCTGCGCGGTACACCGAAGGCGTTCGCCTCATCGGCCAGCTGCACGCGCTATTTCTGCGCCGACTGCGGCGCACATCTGGCGCTGTTCACCTCGCTCAGCCCGGATACGCTGGACGTGACCGTGGCTACGCTGGACGCACCTGAGCAGGCACCGGCAGATCGGCATATCTGGGTGGGCAGCCGTCTGCCCTGGCTGACGGTCGACCCGCAATTGCCGGAAGAGGATCAAGAGTTGCTTCCGTAGGGTGTCGACCGTAGCCCGTATGCCGTCCGGGGACTGGGCAGAATGATTTCCCGGATTTCATCCCGGACTACTCAAGAGGCTAGGGCAGCTCCAGGCCGCCGCTGGCCTTGTGCAGCGCGCGCAGGTGTTCGCCTAGCGCCACCAGATTGGCCTCGTTGGCTTCCAGCTCGGCCAGGCGCTCGGGCTGCAGCAGGTTGCGCACCTCGCCGTCGAGTTCGTCGCTGAGTTGGCGCAACTGCTGCTGGCGGTCACGGCTGCTGGCTTCGAGGCGCTCCCATTCCTGCTGCTGCGGCAAGCCGTAGCCACCTTCGAGTAGCTCTGCCGGGCGGCTGAGGAAGCCGCTGTTGGCGAGGATCTGCTCCAGCGCAGCACCGGCCTTGTTCAGGCTCGGGTCACCAGCAGCACGGCCGGTGAGGTAGCGGCGTTTGAGTTCGTCCTGGGCCAGCAGCAGTTGCCGGCGCAGCGCGGCCTGTTCCAACAGCAAGAGGGCTGCGCTGGCGCGCAGATCGGCCTTGGCGAACCACTGGCTGCGATCCTGTGCTGGCTGCTCCAGCCAGGTCTCGACGCTGTCCTGAGTGATCGGCAGACGTTCGCGCAGAACGCGGAACATCGCCTGGTAGCGCTCGCGGAAGGAGTCGAAGCGATAGCCCAGGCGCAGTGCTTCACGTGGGTCGTCGAGCACGCTGGTGTCGGCCAGGCCGCGAGCATCCATCAGCTCCAGCAGGCCGTTGGGCAGGATGCTGTCCAGTGCATGCAGGCGCGGGTTGCCGGTACCGCTGCGTAGCAACTTGAGGGTTTCCACCGCGCAGTTGTTGGAGACGAAGTAGTAGTCGCCGTCATAGCTCCAGTGCTGTTCGGCGGCACGTACCACCAGTTGTTCGAGCTCATCGCGCGACAGGCGCAACGGCACCGAGGCCAGACTGCGCAGCTCCACCTTGGTGTACTCGTCGATCACCTGTTCCAGCGGCAGGACGAACAGGCGCGACGGATAGACTCCGGTCAGGCCATCCCAGCTCGACAACTGCACATCGCCGACGAAGGCGCGATAGGACAGCACCAGGTGATGGTCGAGATCCAGGCGACAGCCCGGGCCGCGCGGTCGGCCCGGCGCGCAGACCACCAGGCGCAGCATGCTGTGGCCCCAGCGGCTCATCCAGGCATCGTTGGCCTCGGCGAGCAGATAATCGACCTCATACACGCGCTCTGGGTCGAGTCGCCCCAGGGGCTGAGCGGCGAAATCACGTCCGGCGTTGAGGTAGGGATAGTCGCTGGCACAGGGCTCGCCGGCCGGTGTCCAGTCGAAGTGCTCGCGGAAATAGCGCGCCAGCGAGGGGCGGCGGCAGGCATAGCTGGGGTCGAGCAGAAAGTATTCGAGGTTGACCGCGACGAACTCCAGCGCATTTGTCAGCTCGTAGCTGTCCGGGCTGCGCGCGACCTGGCCGTTGTCCAGGTCACGCGCGCCACGCTGGCCGACTCGCTGCTGCCAGCCGGCCAGGTCGAGCAGACGTGGATCATCGCTGAGAGTGAAGCGCCGTTCGGTCTGGCCACGGCAATCTTCCGGTAGCCCCACCAGGCCCATCGAACTGGCGTGCTGTCTGCACCTGTTGATGAGGCGGCGCTCGCCCGCAGGCCAGAGGCGTGCGCGATCATAGAGATGGGTGAGCTCGTGCACCAGGGTGGCCAGCAACTCCTGGCGCTGAGTACCGTGAGGGCGGCCGGTCTGGTTGCGAGCCGCCGTGCCATCGACCAGCTTGGGCAGCAATTCGGCATTCAGTTCGATACCGCTGAAGCGTCCGACCTGGCCGTACACCTGTGCAGGCAGCCCGGTGCGCCAGCTGACCTTCACCTCGCGATCCAGATGCTGGATGAAGCGCGGCGGCAAGGCAGCCATCGCCTCGTTCAGCAGCGCCTGGCTCGCCTGCCGCTGCGCTGCGTCGAGGGTGCTGTCGTCCAGTGTCAGACGCAACTGCGCCTGGGCGACGCCTGCGGCCAATGCCAGCAGCGCGCCGCAGCACCAGGCGAGAAGGTGGGTCACAGAGCGAGAATGGCTTCGGCCAGTTGCAGGTCGCTGGCGGCCTGCGCTTCGGGTAGTTGCTGGCGAATGGTTTGCAGCGCGGCTTCCAGTTGCGCGCCGCGAATTTCACCGGCGCTGGCGACGAAGCTGGCGGCGTCGTCACGAGCCTGGACCACGGCTTTCATGTCGCGCAGCGAAGTGGTGGTGTCGGATGTGAAGTTGATGCTGCGATCCAGGGCGCGCACCACGATGTTGCTGGTGGCGACCACGGTTTGCGCCTGAGCGATACCGCTGAACAGGGCGCAGGCGGTGAAGGCGATGGCGAATGAACGACGCATGATGAATAGCTCCGAGAACGGCAGAACGGACGATTTGACGTAGGCAGGCCGGCGCGGTTCCCCGCGGCCGGGCAGGTGGGCGAAGTTTACGGGGCGCAGCGCCGGCGGTCAGCAGCGAGCCATTCGCCAGACGTGTGCAAAGTTTTCACAGACTGAGAATGGCCTGGGCCAATGCAAGGTCATCGGCCTTCACCAGCTGGGGGGCATGGCTGCGAATCAGCAGAAGGGCCGCTTCGAGCCGGGCGCTGCGAATGGCTCCGCTGCTCGCGACGAAACTGGCGGCATCATCACGGGCTGCACGCAGCTGTTTCATGTCACGCAGCGAGCTGGTGGCGTCCGATGTGCCCTCGGCGGTACCAGCCAAGGCTCCGCCCAGGGTATCGGTGGTCGCGACCAGGCTGCTGGCCCAGGCGCAGCTCACCAGACCTAACGATAGCAGGGCTGCGATCAGGGATTTGTTCAGGGGCATTGGGCTAACTCCGATGGGGCGGGTCGATGTTCTGCCCGCCTGCGCAGCTTAGCCCAACGTGCCTCGTCGCTCCATTGCTGGCTCAGCGCCAAAATGGCTTGGCCAGTTCCTGCTCACGCTGTGCGGCACTGATGCCGGCGTCAGCCAGTTGCTGATCGTTGAGTTGAGCGAGCTGTTGGCGGGTGCGCCGGTTGCGTTGCCACTGATGCAGCGTCGCATATAGACCCAGCCAGCTCGGAGCCTTGGCACTTACAGGTGGTGAGAGGGGTTGGTGAGTGCGATCCATGGCGTGCTCCCGTCGACAGACAAGGGTGGCAGTACAGGGTGTCGCAAGTGCGCTCGGCTGAGCAGATACAAACGAAGAGAATTGTGCGGGGGCAGTAGCGGTTTTATGGCAACTGTACTGCTCGCCTGGGCGATGACTGTGGCAGATAAAACGAAAGCCCCACCGCAGCAGAGACGGTGGAGCTCTCAGAAGATCCCAACTTGGGATGGAGCAAAGCGGTGTGTTAACGCCAGAACGGCTTCTGCAGTTCGACGTAACGCTGATTTTCGCTGATGCCGGCGTCAGCCAGCAGACGGGCATCCAGTCGAGCCAGTTGACGACGGCTGACGATGCGGCGCTGCCACAGGCTGAGGGTGGCAATCACACGGAGCGGCCAGGACGACTTATCGCTGGCAACGCTGTGAGTTTGAAGCAGGGCGGAACTGAGGGTACGTTCCATGGTGGTCATCCTTCCGCTTGTGGCGGGTCTGGTGTTTGCTTTCGATGAGCAAATTATCCCGAGCGCAGGCGGGACTCAGTAGTCACAGCTGGATGAAATTGTTGTGCTATTAGATAGGTTGCTTTGTAACTGTTCGGTCAGGATTTGAATAAACTGTACTGGCCATAAGTGAAAAAACTGGGTGCAACCGATTTATACGAGATTTTTAACTAGGTGCAACCTGAAAGTATCTGGTTTTGTAGCAGTACAGTTTTAAATTGATCTGTTGTGGTGGTTGACCTGAAAATCAATTTTTCGGCTGGTGCTGAAAATGAGAAACCCGGCACATGGCCGGGTTTCCTGTCTGATTGGTCAGGCCTTATTCCACGGCCTTGACCATGTCCTCGATGACCTTCTTGGCGTCGCCGAAGACCATCATGGTCTTGTCCATGTAGAACAGTTCATTGTCCAGGCCGGCGTAACCGGAAGCCATCGAGCGCTTGTTGACGATCACGGTCTTGGCCTTGTACGCCTCGAGGATCGGCATGCCGGCGATCGGCGACTTCGGATCGTTCTTCGCCGCCGGGTTGACCACGTCGTTGGCGCCGAGCACCAGCACCACGTCGGTCTGGCCGAATTCGGAGTTGATGTCCTCCATCTCGAACACCTGCTCGTAGGGCACTTCGGCCTCGGCCAGCAGCACGTTCATATGGCCCGGCATACGGCCGGCTACCGGGTGGATCGCATACTTCACGGTCACGCCGCGGTGGGTCAGCTTCTCTGCCAGTTCCATCAGTGCGTGCTGCGCGCGGGCCACGGCCAGGCCATAACCAGGGACGATGACCACGGTGTCGGCGTTGGTCAGCAGGAAGGCGGCGTCATCGCTTGATCCCGACTTCACGCTGCGCTGCTCCTGGCTGCCGCCGGCGGCACCCGCGTCGGCATCGGCGCCGAAGCCACCGAGGATGACGTTGAAGAACGAACGGTTCATCGCCTTGCACATGATGTACGAGAGGATCGCACCCGAAGAGCCCACCAGGGAGCCTGCGACGATCAGCATCGAGTTGTTCAGCGAGAAGCCGATACCGGCCGCGGCCCAGCCCGAGTAGCTGTTGAGCATCGACACCACCACCGGCATGTCGGCGCCGCCGATCGGGATGATGATCAGCACACCGATGACGAAGGCCAGCGCCACCAGGATGGCGAAGGAGGTGATGTCGCCAGTGAAGGTGTACATCAGACCCAGACCGACAATCGCCAGGCCAACGGCCAGGTTCAGCAGGTGCTGACCCTTGAATACCACCGGGGCGCCCTGGAACAGGCGGAACTTGTACTTGCCCGACAGCTTGCCGAAGGCGATCACCGAACCGGAGAAGGTGATGGCACCAATGGCCGCACCGAGGAACAGCTCCAGGCGGTTACCAGCCGGGATCGGGTCGGCCATGCTGGCGACGATGCCCAGCGACTGCGGCTCGACGACGGCGGCGATGGCGATGAATACAGCGGCCAGGCCGATCATGCTGTGCATGAAGGCGACCAGTTCTGGCATCTTGGTCATTTCCACGCGCTTGGCCATGATGGTGCCGATGCTGCCACCGACCAGCAGGCCAACGATGACGAAGCCCAGGCCCTGTACGGCCAGCTCGCTGCCCAGCTTGTGGATCAGGCCGATAGTGGTGAGCACGGCGATGGCCATACCGACCATGCCGAACAGGTTGCCGCGACGCGAGGTGGTCGGGTGCGACAAACCCTTGAGCGCCTGGATGAAACACACCGAGGCGACGAGGTAGAGAACAGTGATCAGGTTCATGCTCATCGCTTACTTCTCCGCCTGGGCCTTGGGGGCCTTCTTCTTGAACATTTCCAGCATGCGTCGGGTGACCAGGAAGCCACCAAACACGTTGACCGCCGCCAGGGCCACGGCCAGGGTGCCCATGGCCTTGCCCAGCGGGGTGACGGTGAGGGCGGCGGCCAGCATGGCGCCGACGATCACGATGGCGGAAATGGCGTTGGTCACGGCCATCAGCGGGGTGTGCAGGGCCGGGGTGACGTTCCAGACCACGTGGTAGCCGACATAGATGGCCAGCACGAAAATGATCAGGTTGTAGATACCGTCGGAAATCAGGTCCATGTCTCTACTCCTTAGCCGTTCTTGCGCACGATTTCGCCGGCGTTGCACATCAGGCAGGCCGCGACGATGTCGTCTTCGAGGTTGAGCTGGAACTGGCCTTCCTTGTCGATCACGAGCTTGAGGAAGTCCAGCAGGTTGCGTGCATAGAGCGCGGAGGCGTCCGCCGGTACCAGCGCGGCCAGGTTGGTATGGCCGACGAGGGTCACGCCGTGCTTGACCACCACCTGGTCGGCTTCGGTCAGTGGGCAGTTGCCGCCTTGCGCTGCGGCCAGGTCGATGACCACCGAGCCCGGCTTCATTTCCTGCACGGTGGCTTCGTGCAGCAGCGTTGGCGCCTTGCGGCCCGGGATCAGCGCGGTGGTGATGACGATATCGGCCTGCTTGGCGCGCTCATGCACGGCCTTGGCCTGGCGTTCCATCCAGGACTGCGGCATGGGACGGGCATAGCCGCCGACGCCTTGGGCGCACTCGCGCTCCTCATCGGTCTCGAAGGGTACATCGACGAACTTGGCACCGAGCGATTCGATCTGTTCCTTCACCGCCGGACGCACATCGGACGCCTCGATCACCGCTCCCAGGCGCTTGGCCGTGGCAATGGCCTGCAGACCCGCGACGCCTGCGCCGAGAATCAGCACGCGCGCGGCCTTAACGGTACCGGCAGCGGTCATCAGCATCGGCATGAAGCGCGGGTAGTGATTGGCGGCGAGCATCACCGCCTTGTAGCCGGAGATGTTGGCCTGCGAGCTCAATACGTCCAGGCTCTGTGCGCGGGAGGTACGTGGTGCGGCTTCCAGGGCGAAAGCAGTGACGCCGCGGGCATTCATGCGCGCAATGGTGTCGTTGCAGAACGGGTTGAGCATGCCAACCAACACGGCCCCGGCTTTCATGTGTGCCAGTTCGGCTTCGGTTGGTGCGACCACCTTCAGCACGAGGTCGGCACCAAAAGCGCTCGACTCGTTGCCAATGGTCGCGCCAGCAGCCTCATAAGCGCTGTCCGGAATGCTGGCGCTGATGCCGGCGCCGGCCTGTACGGTCACCTGATGACCTTGGCCGACCAGCTTCTTGATGGTCTCTGGGGTCGCGGCAACCCGCGTCTCCCCGGCATGGGTTTCGAGAGGAACACCGATGTGCACTTCTAATCTCCTGCGTGATCTTTTTTGTGAACCGGTGCACTGCGCTGGCGCGCCGGCGATTGGGGATCAGCACAAAACCTGCCCGAACGTGGTGGGCGCCGCGATTGTGCAATCGAACGCTGACCCTTACAAGAAGTTATGGAGTAAAAAAAATGGATTACTACAAGTAATAGGTCTATGAGGGATTTTTATACTGCGTGCAGGCCGCGTCATCTCTGAGCGAAGGCAGGTTTCAAGAGGCTTTCAGGGGGCTTCCGCCATTCACCAGTCGAATGACCGTTGGTCGCTTTGACTGTCGTGTGAAAAGTGGCGAACGCTATCGTTCGAAATAGTTGAATACCCCGAAAGTACTGGTGTGGCGCGGATAGATGCGAGAGTGGCGTTGTAGTGTGACCGCTATTGCGCTACCAGTACTTTTCTCGGCTTTCTATGGTGCTCGGGTGCTGGCTTGGCATCATGGGCTCGGAGGTTTTCATGCTTGGCGATAGGTGGCGGCCTGCGCGAGCAGCCAGTCACGGAAGGCTTTGAGCGCCGAGGACTCGGCCTTGCGCTCCGGCACCATCAGGTAATAGGCGCGGTCGTTGTTGGGAACGGCACGGTCGAGGGCGATGACCAGGCTTCCTTCTTCCAGCTCGCGCTGAATCAGGAATGGTGGGATCAGTGCAATGCCCATCTCATGCCGTGCTGCCTGGGCCAACATGGAAAACAGCTCCAGGCGTGGGCCGGTCATGTCGCGAGGAACGCTCATGCCCTGAGCGGCGAACCATTGGCGCCAGGCATAGGGGCGAGTGGTCTGCTGCAGCAGTGGCAGCGCAGCGATACGTTCGGCCGTGGCGGGCTCATCGCCCAGCAGCGCCGGGCTGCAGACCGGCAGCAGATGCTCGTGCATCAGGAAATGAGCCTGCGTGCCTGACCATTCGGCATCTCCATAGTAGATGGCGGCATCGAAATGGGTGTCGGCGAACAGGAAGGGGCGTGTGCGATTGGTCAGGTGCACCGTCACTTCCGGATGCAGTTGCTGAAAGGCGCGCAGGCGTGGCAGCAGCCACTGCGTGCCGAAGGTAGGGACCACCGCCAGCTCGATGCTGGCGGTGCCCTGGTTGCCCATCAATGCCAGGGTGTCACGCTCCACTGCGTCGAGCTGCGCCGCTACCTTGCGGCTATAGGCAACGCCGGCCTCGGTTAGCACCACCCCGCGCCGTGAGCGGCGGAACAGCTCGACATTGAGAAAACTTTCCAGGCCGCCGATCTGCCTGCAGACCGCGCTCTGCGTCAGGTTCAGCTCGTCGGCAGCCTTGGTGAAGCTCTGGTGGCGAGCCGCTGACTCGAAGGCGACCAGGGCGGCTGTGCTGGGGATCTTGCGGCGCATTTATGCGTAAGCCTCACTCATGTGCGATGGAACAACCCATTTAAGCTATCTCGAAGTGAGGAAAAAGCACAGGTATGTGCGAATTCTGCGTTTGTTCTGTGTGCAAAGCCGGCCTAGGATCTGTGTCATCCGAGGTCGACAGTGTCGACCGTTCACTTCCCCGCTTCGAGGTTTCTCGTGATGGCCAAGGCAAGCTTCAACTGGATCGACCCGCTGCTGCTGGATCAGCAACTGACTGAAGAAGAGCGCATGGTGCGCGACAGCGCCCAGCAGTTTGCCGATGACAAGCTGGCGCCGCGCGTGCTGGAAGCTTTCCGTCATGAGCAGACCGACCCGAAAATCTTCCGCGAGATGGGCGAAACCGGTCTGCTCGGCGCGACCATTCCCGAGGCCTACGGTGGTAGTGGTCTCAACTATGTGTGCTACGGCCTGATCGCCCGTGAAGTGGAGCGTATCGACTCCGGCTATCGCTCGATGATGAGCGTGCAGTCTTCGTTGGTGATGGTGCCGATCAACGAGTTCGGCAATGAAGCGACCAAGCAGAAGTATCTGCCCAAGCTGGCCAGCGGCGAATATATCGGCTGCTTCGGCCTGACCGAGCCGAATCATGGTTCCGATCCGGGTTCCATGGTCACCCGTGCCAAGAAGGTCGACGGCGGCTACCGCCTGACCGGCAGCAAGATGTGGATCACCAATAGCCCGATCGCCGATGTCTTCGTGGTCTGGGCCAAGGACGATGCCGGCGAGATTCGCGGCTTCGTGCTGGAGAAGGGTTGGCAAGGTCTGTCCGCGCCGGCGATTCACGGCAAGGTCGGGCTGCGCGCCTCGATCACCGGCGAGATCGTCATGGACAATGTGTTCTGCCCCGAAGAGAACGCATTCCCGGACGTACGAGGCCTGCGCGGCCCGTTCACCTGTCTGAATTCGGCCCGTTACGGCATCAGCTGGGGCGCGCTGGGTGCCGCCGAATTCTGCTGGCACACCGCGCGCCAGTACGTGCTGGATCGCCACCAGTTCGGCCGGCCGCTGGCGGCCAATCAGCTGATTCAGAAGAAGCTGGCGGACATGCAGACCGAAATCACCTTGGCCCTGCAGGGCTGCCTGCGCCTCGGGCGGATGAAGGACGAAGGCACCGCCGCGGTGGAAATCACCTCGATCATGAAGCGCAACAGCTGTGGCAAGGCGCTGGATATCGCTCGCATGGCGCGCGACATGCTGGGCGGCAACGGCATCAGCGACGAGTTCGGTATCGCCCGCCACTTGGTCAACCTCGAGGTGGTCAACACCTACGAAGGTACCCATGACGTGCATGCGCTGATCCTCGGTCGTGCGCAGACCGGTATCCAGGCGTTTTTCTAACCTTTCGCCCCCACAACGATCCCCGGTGCGCGCGGCGCACCTTACGGAGAAGTTCCATGCCTGGTGCTCTGTCCCATATCCGTGTGCTCGACCTGTCTCGTGTGCTCGCCGGTCCCTGGTGCGGGCAGATCCTGGGTGATCTGGGCGCCGAGGTGATCAAGGTCGAGCGACCGGGAAGCGGGGACGACACTCGGCATTGGGGGCCTCCTTATATAAAGGACGCCGAAGGCAATGATTCGCGTGAGGCGGCTTACTTCCAGAGTGCCAATCGCAACAAGCAATCCCTGACCCTGGACTTCACCCAGCCTGAAGGGCAGCGACTGGTTCGTGAGCTGGTCGCGCAGTGCGATGTACTGCTGGAGAACTTCAAGGTCGGCGGCCTGGCGGCCTATGGCCTGGATTATGAATCGCTGAAGGCGATCAATCCGCGTCTGATCTATTGCTCCATCACCGGCTTCGGCCAAACCGGTCCTTATGCCAAGCGTGCCGGTTACGATTTCATGATCCAGGGGCTCGGCGGTCTGATGAGTCTGACTGGGCGTCCCGAAGGTGAAGAGGGGGCGGGGCCGATGAAGGTCGGAGTGGCCTTGACCGATATCCTTACCGGGCTCTATGCCACCGTGGGGGTGCTGGCTGCACTGAATCAGCGTGAGCAGTCCGGTATCGGCCAACACATAGATGTGGCATTGCTCGACGTCCAGATCGCCTGTCTGGCCAATCAGGCCATGAACTACCTGGCAACGGGTGTATCGCCCAAGCGTCTGGGTAACGCCCATCCCAATATCGTGCCGTACCAGGACTTCCCCAGCGCCGATGGCAACTTCATCCTGGCGGTGGGTAACGACGGTCAGTTCCGCAAATTCTGTGAGGTCGCGGGCATCGCGCAGCTTGCCGACGATCCCCGCTTCGCCAGCAACAAGGCGCGGGTGGCGCATCGTGCCGAGCTGATTCCACTGCTGCGCCAGGCCACTGTCTTCAAGACCACGGCGCAATGGATCGAATTGCTGGAAAAGGCTGGTGTGCCATGTGGGCCGATCAATGACCTGCAGCAGGTGTTCGCCGATCCGCAGGTGCAGGCGCGTGGTCTGCGTTTCGACCTGCCCAATGCGCTGGGTGGCAGTACACCGCAGGTTGCCAGTCCGCTGCGGCTATCTGAAACGCCGGTGGCTTATCGTTCTGCGCCGCCGTTGCTTGGCCAGCATACTGATGCCTTGCTGCATAACTTGCTGGGTATGAGCGAAGCGCAAGTAGCCCAATTGCGTGAGACGGGCGTGATCTGAGCCTTTCGGTTTGCTCTCTATATAGAGGGCGAAAGTCTTCGATCCTTTTTCTGCAATTATTTCCGTGTCAGGGGTTTACAGCTCGCTGTGCTCATGTAGAATGCGCGCCTCGCTGAGACGAACCAGGTTCGACGAAGCGCTAAGTTGTTGAGATAGAAAGAAAATTTCTTCAAAAACAACTTGACGGAGTAAAGAGGTGCTGTAGAATGCGCGCCTCACCGAAGCGGAAGAGATGAAGCTGAGGTTGCTCTAAGTGGTTGAGTAGAAAAGAGTTTCTTCGGAAATAAATTCGAAAAACAGCTTGACAGATACAAGGGCTGCTGTAGAATGCGCGGCCTCGGTTGAGACGAAAAGCTTAGCCAACTGTTCTTTAACAACTGAATCAAGCAATTCGTGTGGGTGCTTGTGAGGTAAGACTGATAGTCGACTGATTATCAGCATCACAAGTAACACTCGTGAATTCGAGAGTTTATTTGCGATTGCTGAGCCAAGTTTAGGGTTTTCTCAAAACCCAAGCAGTATTGAACTGAAGAGTTTGATCATGGCTCAGATTGAACGCTGGCGGCAGGCCTAACACATGCAAGTCGAGCGGATGAAGGGAGCTTGCTCTCTGATTTAGCGGCGGACGGGGGAGTAATGCCTAGGAATCTGCCTGGTAGTGGGGGATAACGTTCCGAAAGGAACGCTAATACCGCGTACGTCCTACGGGAGAAAGCAGGGGACCTTCGGGCCTTGCGCTATCAGATGAGCCTAGGTCGGATTAGCTAGTTGGTGAGGTAATGGCTCACCAAGGCGACGATCCGTAACTGGTCTGAGAGGATGATCAGTCACACTGGAACTGAGACACGGTCCAGACTCCTACGGGAGGCAGCAGTGGGGAATATTGGACAATGGGCGAAAGCCTGATCCAGCCATGCCGCGTGTGTGAAGAAGGTCTTCGGATTGTAAAGCACTTTAAGTTGGGAGGAAGGGCTGCTGGTTAATACCCTGCAGTTTTGACGTTACCAACAGAATAAGCACCGGCTAACTTCGTGCCAGCAGCCGCGGTAATACGAAGGGTGCAAGCGTTAATCGGAATTACTGGGCGTAAAGCGCGCGTAGGTGGTTCGTTAAGTTGGATGTGAAAGCCCCGGGCTCAACCTGGGAACTGCATCCAAAACTGGCGAGCTAGAGTACGGTAGAGGGTGGTGGAATTTCCTGTGTAGCGGTGAAATGCGTAGATATAGGAAGGAACACCAGTGGCGAAGGCGACCACCTGGACTGATACTGACACTGAGGTGCGAAAGCGTGGGGAGCAAACAGGATTAGATACCCTGGTAGTCCACGCCGTAAACGATGTCAACTAGCCGTTGGAATCCTTGAGATTTTAGTGGCGCAGCTAACGCATTAAGTTGACCGCCTGGGGAGTACGGCCGCAAGGTTAAAACTCAAATGAATTGACGGGGGCCCGCACAAGCGGTGGAGCATGTGGTTTAATTCGAAGCAACGCGAAGAACCTTACCTGGCCTTGACATGCTGAGAACTTTCCAGAGATGGATTGGTGCCTTCGGGAACTCAGACACAGGTGCTGCATGGCTGTCGTCAGCTCGTGTCGTGAGATGTTGGGTTAAGTCCCGTAACGAGCGCAACCCTTGTCCTTAGTTACCAGCACCTCGGGTGGGCACTCTAAGGAGACTGCCGGTGACAAACCGGAGGAAGGTGGGGATGACGTCAAGTCATCATGGCCCTTACGGCCAGGGCTACACACGTGCTACAATGGTCGGTACAAAGGGTTGCCAAGCCGCGAGGTGGAGCTAATCCCATAAAACCGATCGTAGTCCGGATCGCAGTCTGCAACTCGACTGCGTGAAGTCGGAATCGCTAGTAATCGTGAATCAGAATGTCACGGTGAATACGTTCCCGGGCCTTGTACACACCGCCCGTCACACCATGGGAGTGGGTTGCTCCAGAAGTAGCTAGTCTAACCTTCGGGGGGACGGTTACCACGGAGTGATTCATGACTGGGGTGAAGTCGTAACAAGGTAGCCGTAGGGGAACCTGCGGCTGGATCACCTCCTTAATCGAAGACATCAGCTTCTTCATAAGTTCCCACACGAATTGCTTGATTCATAGTCGAAGACGATGCTGTAACGCGACCCTGTTATAGGTCTGTAGCTCAGTTGGTTAGAGCGCACCCCTGATAAGGGTGAGGTCGGCAGTTCAAATCTGCCCAGACCTACCAATTGCTTGGTGCAGAAGATTACGGGGCCATAGCTCAGCTGGGAGAGCGCGAAGTGAAACATCTTCGGGTTGTGAGGTTAAGCGACTAAGCGTACACGGTGGATGCCTTGGCAGTCAGAGGCGATGAAAGACGTGGTAGCCTGCGAAAAGCTTTGGGGAGTCGGCAAACAGACTGTGATCCAGAGATCTCTGAATGGGGGAACCCACCTAGGATAACCTAGGTATCTTGTACTGAATCCATAGGTGCAAGAGGCGAACCAGGGGAACTGAAACATCTAAGTACCCTGAGGAAAAGAAATCAACCGAGATTCCCTAAGTAGTGGCGAGCGAACGGGGACTAGCCCTTAAGTTGATTTGAGTGTAGTGGAAGGCTCTGGAAAGTGCCGCCGTAGTGGGTGATAGCCCCGTACACGAAACGCTCTTATCAATGAAATCGAGTAGGACGGGGCACGAGAAACCTTGTCTGAACATGGGGGGACCATCCTCCAAGGCTAAATACTACTGACTGACCGATAGTGAACCAGTACCGTGAGGGAAAGGCGAAAAGAACCCCGGAGAGGGGAGTGAAATAGAACCTGAAACCGTATGCGTACAAGCAGTGGGAGCCCACTTTGTTGGGTGACTGCGTACCTTTTGTATAATGGGTCAGCGACTTATATTCAGTGGCGAGCTTAACCGAATAGGGGAGGCGTAGCGAAAGCGAGTCTTAATAGGGCGCTTTAGTCGCTGGGTATAGACCCGAAACCGGGCGATCTATCCATGGGCAGGTTGAAGGTTAGGTAACACTGACTGGAGGACCGAACCGACTACCGTTGAAAAGTTAGCGGATGACCTGTGGATCGGAGTGAAAGGCTAATCAAGCTCGGAGATAGCTGGTTCTCCTCGAAAGCTATTTAGGTAGCGCCTCGTGTATCACTGCTGGGGGTAGAGCACTGTTTCGGCTAGGGGGTCATCCCGACTTACCAAACCGATGCAAACTCCGAATACCAGCAAGTGTCAGCACGGGAGACACACGGCGGGTGCTAACGTCCGTCGTGAAAAGGGAAACAACCCAGACCGTCAGCTAAGGTCCCAAAGTTATGGTTAAGTGGGAAACGATGTGGGAAGGCTTAGACAGCTAGGAGGTTGGCTTAGAAGCAGCCATCCTTTAAAGAAAGCGTAATAGCTCACTAGTCGAGTCGGCCTGCGCGGAAGATGTAACGGGGCTCAAACCATACACCGAAGCTACGGGTTCATCCTTTGGATGAGCGGTAGAGGAGCGTTCTGTAAGCCTGTGAAGGTGAGTTGAGAAGCTTGCTGGAGGTATCAGAAGTGCGAATGCTGACATGAGTAACGACAATGCGAGTGAAAAACTCGCACGCCGAAAGACCAAGGTTTCCTGCGCAACGTTAATCGACGCAGGGTTAGTCGGCCCCTAAGGCGAGGCAGAAATGCGTAGTCGATGGGAAACGGGTTAATATTCCCGTACTTCTAGTTACTGCGATGGAGGGACGGAGAAGGCTAGGCCAGCACGGCGTTGGTTGTCCGTGTTTAAGGTGGTAGGCTGGTTTCTTAGGTAAATCCGGGAGATCAAGGCCGAGAGCTGATGACGAGCGTTCTTTTAGAATGCGAAGTGGTTGATGCCATGCTTCCAGGAAAAGCTTCTAAGCTTCAGGTAACTAGGAACCGTACCCCAAACCGACACAGGTGGTTAGGTAGAGAATACCAAGGCGCTTGAGAGAACTCGGGTGAAGGAACTAGGCAAAATGGCACCGTAACTTCGGGAGAAGGTGCGCCGGTGAGGGTGAAGTATTTACTACGTAAGCCCATGCCGGTCGAAGATACCAGGCCGCTGCGACTGTTTATTAAAAACACAGCACTCTGCAAACACGAAAGTGGACGTATAGGGTGTGACGCCTGCCCGGTGCCGGAAGGTTAATTGATGGGGTTAGCGCAAGCGAAGCTCTTGATCGAAGCCCCGGTAAACGGCGGCCGTAACTATAACGGTCCTAAGGTAGCGAAATTCCTTGTCGGGTAAGTTCCGACCTGCACGAATGGCGTAACGATGGCGGCGCTGTCTCCACCCGAGACTCAGTGAAATTGAAATCGCTGTGAAGATGCAGTGTATCCGCGGCTAGACGGAAAGACCCCGTGAACCTTTACTATAGCTTTGCACTGGACTTTGAGCTTGCTTGTGTAGGATAGGTGGGAGGCTTTGAAGTGGGGACGCCAGTTCTCATGGAGCCATCCTTGAAATACCACCCTGGCAACCTTGAGGTTCTAACTCTGGCCCGTCATCCGGGTCGAGGACAGTGTATGGTGGGTAGTTTGACTGGGGCGGTCTCCTCCCAAAGAGTAACGGAGGAGTACGAAGGTGCGCTCAGACCGGTCGGAAATCGGTCGTAGAGTATAAAGGCAAAAGCGCGCTTGACTGCGAGACAGACACGTCGAGCAGGTACGAAAGTAGGTCTTAGTGATCCGGTGGTTCTGTATGGAAGGGCCATCGCTCAACGGATAAAAGGTACTCCGGGGATAACAGGCTGATACCGCCCAAGAGTTCATATCGACGGCGGTGTTTGGCACCTCGATGTCGGCTCATCACATCCTGGGGCTGAAGCCGGTCCCAAGGGTATGGCTGTTCGCCATTTAAAGTGGTACGCGAGCTGGGTTTAGAACGTCGTGAGACAGTTCGGTCCCTATCTGCCGTGGGCGCTGGAGAATTGAGGGGGGCTGCTCCTAGTACGAGAGGACCGGAGTGGACGCATCACTGGTGTTCGGGTTGTCATGCCAATGGCACTGCCCGGTAGCTAAATGCGGAAAAGATAACCGCTGAAAGCATCTAAGCGGGAAACTTGCCTCAAGATGAGATCTCACTGGAGCCTTGAGCTCCCTGAAGGGCCGTCGAAGACTACGACGTTGATAGGTGGGGTGTGTAAGCGCTGTGAGGCGTTGAGCTAACCCATACTAATTGCCCGTGAGGCTTGACCATATAACACCCAAACAATCTGCTCTCAGGCAGAGGGTGTCGATGGTGAAGTCGACAGAAAGCCGAAAATTTGCGAGAGCTACAAGCCTCTATCACGTATCCAAGGGATAGCGCCTCATCGCGAGATCCCAACCGAATTGCTTGACGACCATAGAGCGTTGGAACCACCTGATCCCATCCCGAACTCAGAAGTGAAACGACGCATCGCCGATGGTAGTGTGGTGCTTCACCATGTGAGAGTAGGTCATCGTCAAGCTCCTATACGAACGCCCAGTTTGCTAACGCAGACTGGGCGTTCTTCTATGTGCGCAAAAAATGGTGCGTGTGGTGAGAGTCCCGGAGTGCCGGCCACCGGAGCGCCGGCCGGATCATCGTCAAGCTCCTATACGAACCCCAGATCGCAATCGCGGTCTGGGGTTCTTCTTTGCAGCGTGGAAAACACAGAGCGCATCCTATCGGTTGGTGCGCCTTCGCGAGCAGAGCTCGCTCCTACCGGCGATAGATCATTCCAGCGATCTTAGGCGGATTTAACTATCTGCACGCCATGGTCGTCTTGCTGTGATGAGTCACAGGCTATTAATTGGCGATTGCGTTTCGAATGATCTCCATTGATGACGCCTGATTCTCGCGATCCCATCAGACGTGGCGAGCACTAAGGCATTCTCCTATGCGTCAATCGAGCCGAATCACCTTTCGTTCCACCTTTCGCATCAAGATCAGTGATCGAGAAAGCGACACCCTGATCGGTTATGCCGGCGACGTTTCCGAGTGCGGAATGAAACTGCTGACCGATACCGCGGTAGAGCCAGGAACCGAACTGAAGCTGCGTGTGCGTATGCGTGACCGCCAGGGAGAGATGCGCCAGGTAGACGTAGACATGGCTTGTCAGTGGTCGCAGGAAAATATCCGCACCGGCTTTTTCGAGGCAGGGCTCGCTCTGCAGGGGGACTCGGCCGAGTACGTGCGGCTGATCGAGGGCATGCGCAAGGTGCGCAAGGAGAAGGCTTAGGTGCTGGGCAGTGACGCAGCGTAACGGCGATCTACTGCTGGAGTGATTATCTGACTGCTAGCGCGGCATGATGGATGCGAGAACGCATCCACCTTCGCAATCTCGATCAGCCCAGGGTACCGAGGATATTGACGCCCACCCGGTCCGGGATTTCGTTCTGCGACAGCACATGCAGACCGGGGCTGAACACCCGGGCGTAGCGCGCCAACAGAGGGCGTAGCTGCGGCATCACGGTAAGGATCGGCGGATGGCCGTCCTTGCGCAGTTTTTCCTTCACCACCGGCATGGTGTTTTGCAATTGATTGAGCAGGCTAGGCTCGACCGGGATGTTGTCCAGGCTCACCGGGCCGGCCTGCTGGGCGATGGCCAGGGCATTGAGCAAGGTGTTTTCCAGCGCATTCTCGAGGATGAACACCGACAGCTCCTGCCGCTCGCCTGCGATCATGCCGACGATGCTGCGGCGTAGCGCGTAGCGCACGTCGGACGCCAGCAGCACCGGATCCTTGGTCGACTCGCTGGCTTCCAGCAATGTGGTGGCGATGGTGACGATGTCCTTGAGCGGCACCTGTTCCTGCAGCAACTGGCGGTAGACGCGGTGCTGCTGGGTGTAGCTGAGCTGGTTCTTCAGACTCTCGGCCAGCTTCGGCGCCTGCACCTGCAGGCGCTGCATCAGATGGTCGACATCGTCGTGCTTGAACACGTCCGGCAGATGTTCGCGGATCACCTTGTTCAGGTGCGTGGCGATGACGCTGGCACAGTCGATCACCTGGTAGCCGAGGTTCAGCGCACGCGCCTTGTCCTCCGGCTGAATCCACACCACCTGCATGCGGTAGGCCGGGTCCACGCCGAGAATGCCGTCGATCTCGCCATAGAGCTCCGGTGAGGGGATGGCCATCATGCGGTCGGCATGCAGTTCGGCGCCGTCGATCTTCTCGCCATTGATCTGGATGCTGTACTGCGAGGCTTTAAGGCGCAGGCTGTCGCGGATCTGCACCTCGGGCAACAGGAAGCCCAGGCTCTCCGACAGGGTCTGGCGGACGCCGCGCACGCGCTGGGTCAGGGGCGCGCCGGCGGCCTCGTTGACCAGGCCGACCAGCTTGTAGCCCAGCGATACCGACAGGCGCTCCACCAGCGGGATGTCTTCCCACACCAGGTTCTGTGCGCGCTCCTGTTCCATCGCCTTGCCCAGGGCTTCGACCTGCTCCAGGCTCGCCGCTTCTTTCGGCGGGCCGTTGCGCGCCACCATCCAGGCAACGAAGGCCACCAGCGCGGCGAAGCTGATGAAGGCCAGATGCGGCATGCCCGGCACCAATGCCAGGGTGAAGAGAATGCCGGCCACGGTGTAGAGCAGCGCCGGCTGGGCCAGCAACTGACGGTGTACCTGATCGGTGATGTCCGAGGATTCGTTGATCCGCGTGACGATAATCGCCGCCGCGGTGGACAGCAGCAGCGCCGGGATCTGCGCCACCAGGCCGTCACCGATGGTGAGCAGGGCGTATTGCTGGAAAGCCTGGCCGGCACTCAGGTCGTAGACGAACAAACCGATGGCGAAGCCGCCGAACAGGTTGATCAAGAGAATCAGAATGCCGGCGATGGCATCGCCGCGGACGAACTTCGAGGCGCCGTCCATGGCCCCGTAGAAGTCGGCTTCCTTGGCCACTTCGGCGCGGCGACGCTTGGCTTCGTTCTGCTCGATCAGGCCGGCGTTGAGGTCGGCGTCGATGGCCATCTGCTTGCCCGGCAGGGCATCGAGGGTGAAACGCGCGGTGACCTCGGAAATACGCTCGCCGCCCTTGGTGATGACGATGAAGTTGATGATCATCAGGATCACGAACACCACCAGGCCGACGATGAAGTTGCCGCCGATCACCACCTCGCCGAACGACTCGATCACCTTGCCCGCCGCACCGGTACCCGTGTGACCCTCGAGCAGGACCACGCGGGTGGAGGCGACGTTCAGGCACAGACGCAGCAGGGTGGTGATCAGGATCACCGTGGGAAACAGGGAAAAATCCAGCGGGCTCTTCGACGACACGCTGACCAGCAGCACCAGGATGGCCATGGCGATGTTGAAGGTGAACAGGGCATCGAGCAGCACCGGTGGCAGCGGCAGGATGACCATGGCCAGGATCGACAGGATCAGCACCGGAATACCGATGCGGCCGCTGCGGAAGGTGGGCGCGAGTTGCTGCAGTAGGTTCATGAATCAGCCCCTGTTGGCCAAGCTGTCGGGAATCGGGAGGTTGCTCGCCAGTTGCGGCTTGCTTCTGCGGCCCTGGCGCCAGGCCTTGAGCTGCAGGATGTAGGTCAGCACATGGGCGACCGCGGTATACAGCGGCGCCGGGATCTGCTGATTGATCTGGGTGGTGAAGTAGATGGCGCGCGCCAGCGGCGGAATCTCTAGCACTTCGAGTTCGTGCTTTTTGGCCATCTGACGCATGTACAGCGCGGTCTCGTCGACGCCCTTGGCCAGCACGAAGGGAGCGGCGGCCTTCTTGCTGTCGTACTTGAGCGCCACGGCATAGTGCGTCGGGTTGACGATGACCACGTCGGCGTTCTTGATCACCTTGCTGATCTGCCGTTGCAGCATCTGCCGCTGCAACTGCTTGATGCGCGCCTTGACCTCCGGGCGGCCTTCCTGGTTCTTGTGCTCTTCCTTGCGCTCCTGCTTGGTCATGCGCAGTTTCTTGAGGAAGAAATAGCGCTGCAGCGGGATGTCGATGAAGGAGAACAGCACGAACACCAGCATCAGGCAGAGGATCAGGCTGAAGGTCAGGTCAAAGGCCGACGAGATCGCCTCCAGCACGCTGCTGCGCTGCAGGGCGATCAATTCCGGCAGCGCCGCGCGCACCAGCACATAGCCAATGCCGAGCAGCACCAGCACCTTGAGCACCGACTTGAGCAGCTCGCTCCAGTTCTGCGCGGAGAAGATCCGCCCCAGGCCGGTGATGGGGTTGAGCTTGCTCAGCTTCGGCGCGAAGTTCTTCGCCGAGAACACCCAGCCGCCCGGTACCAGCGACAACGCCACCACCAGTACGGAGGTGAGCAGCATCGGTGCCAGCAGCTTGATGAACACCAGCATGTTGTAGCCGAGCAGGGTGTCGAGGTCGTCCAGGCCGATCTCGCTGTGGCCGAACTGGATATAGGACAGGCGGAAGCTGTCGCTCAGTCCCTCGAGGAACAGTCCGGCGCTGAACTTGAGAATGAACAGCGTGGCGATCAGCGAGATGGTGGTCGACAAATCCTTGGAGCGCGCGACCTGGCCGTCGTCCTTGCTCTTCTTCAGTTTGTGTGCGGAGGCCTCTTCCGTCTTTTCCTGGCCGCTGTTCTGCTCAGACATCGCCGCCCTCGCGCAGAATCACGCCGATGCCGTTGAGCAGTTCACGGGTCAGGTGCAGGTAGCTGTCCGGCAGGTTGGGCAGGGTCAGGTAGATGCACAGCAGGCCCATCAGAATGCTGATGGGAAAGCCCAGGGAGAACAGGTTCATCGCCGGCGAAATGCGGTTGAGCAGGCCGAAGCAGAACTGCACCAGGGTCAGGCAGAACACGATCGGCAGGGTTACCAGCACTGCGGCGGCCAATACCCAGGCGAAGGCCTGAACGAAGCTCTGCGCGCCCAGATAATGCAGGCCGCTGCCCACCGGCCAGAACAGGAAGCTCTGGTACAGCACGCTGACCGTGACCAGATGACCGTCGATGGCGAAGAACAGCGGGTCAGCGGCGGCCAATACCCAGGCGAAGGCCTGAACGAAGCTCCGGCCAAGCACCAGCAGGATGAAGTACAGCTGATAGACGATCGATGACGACGACACGCCGTTCACCGGATCGTTGTAGCGCGCCATGCTCATGCCCATCTGCGTCGACACCACCTCGCCGACCAGCATGAAGATGGTGAACACCAGTTGCAGGGTCAGGCCCAGCAGCACACCGAAGGCGATCTGTTCCAGGGCGGTCATCAGCCCTTTCAGCGACAGCGGGTCGATCGGCGGCATGTCCGGCAGAGCCGCGCCTAGTGCCACCGTCAGCGCCAGGGCGAGGAGGATACGCACGCGTACCGACACCGCCTTGTGGTTGAACAAGGGCGCCATGCTTAGCAGCGCGACGATGCGGCAGAACGGCCACCAGTAGGCCTGCAGGCTGGTCAGATACTGGCTGGCATGCAGCACGGGTTCGGACATGCGTCAGCCCACCAGATGCCCGGCCTGCTTGAAGGTTTCGATGAACAGATCCCCCAGGGTGCGCAGAATCCAGTGGCCGGCGAACACCAGCATCGCCAGGGTGATCAGCAGGCGTGGGAGGAAGCTGAGCATCTGCTCGTTGATCTGCGTAGCCGCCTGGAAAATGCTCACCAGCAGGCCGCCGAGCAGGCTCGGCACCACCAGTACGCAGACGATCAGACCGGTGATGTAGACGGCATGAGCCACCAGCTGGGCGGCGTGTTCGGGCGTGAGCATCGCAAGGCCTCGCTAATAGGGCTGGATACTGGTGGTAAGGGTGCCGACCAGCAGCGTCCAGCCGTCGACCAGCACGAAGACCAGCAGCTTGAACGGCAGCGAGATCATCATTGGCGAGAGCATCATCATGCCCATCGCCATGAGTACGCTGGCCACCACCAGGTCGATCACCAGAAAGGGCACGAAGATCATGAAGCCGAGCTGGAAGGCGGTTTTCAGCTCGCTCAGTACGAAGGCCGGCAGCAGCAGGGAAAAGTCCAGCTGGGCGAGGTCCTCAGGCAGCTCTTCGCCGGCCAGGGCGACCAGGGTTTCCAGCGAGTTCTTGCTGGTCTGCGCCAACATGAACTGGCTGATGATGCGCTTGCCTTCGCCCAGCCCCTGCTCGAGGCTGATCTGGTCGGCTTCGAAGGGCACATAGGCCTCGGTGTACATCTCTTGCCACACCGGGCGCATCACCAGCAGGGTGAGGCACAGGGCAATGCCGATCAGTACCGGGTTGGGTGGGCTCTGCTGCAGGCCGATGGCCTGGCGCAGGATGGCCAGGACGATGATGAAGCGGGTGAAGCAGGTCATCATCATCAGCATGGCCGGGAGAAAGCCCAGCAGCGTCATGATCAGCAGGATCTGCAGTTTGACGCTGAGGGTCTGGCCGTCTTCGCTGTCGTTGAAGTTGAACAGGGTGATGTCGCCGCCAGCCGCCTGGGCCAGCAGCGGGCAGCACAGGGCCGCCAGCAGCAGGCCGAGTCGCAGCAGCCGGCGCAGCATCACACGCCCAGCCCGTTGAGGCCGCTGCCGGACAGCTCGACGATGCGCAGGCCGTAGTTGCCGTTCATCACCACCACTTCGGCCTTGGCGAACAGGGCACCGTTGACCTTCACGTCCAGCGGTTCGCCGGCCAGCTTGTCGAGGGCGATCACGCTGCCGGCGTCGACATCCATCAGCTCCTTGAGGGTGATCTCGGTGGAGGCCACTTCCAGGGTGACGTTGACCGGAATCTTGCCGAAGAAGCTCAGGTCCTGCTGCGGCAGGCTGGCGGGCGCCTGCTCCGCGACGGGCTCGCTGACGGGCTCGTCGAGGTTGAGGCCGGCATCGTTGATCAGGCTGTCGAAATCATTATCGGAAATGGGGCTGCTCATGGGGTCTTCACGCTCTCAAGAGAAGTCAGGAACAAGGAGCCGTCGTCTTCGAAGATGGCGCCGCGAAACAGCTTCTGCTGGTTGATCTGCACGTCGCAGCGCTCCAGCAGGCGCATCGGCAGGATGTCGCCGGGGCGCAGGGCGAGAACCTGCGACAAGGGCATCTGCAGGCTGGCCACCACGCAGTCCAGGCGTACCGGCAGCTGGCGAATCTGATTGAGCGAGTTGCCGCTCTGGGCCACCGGTGCCGGGGGTGTCAGGCGGTTGGTCAGCTCATCGACCAGCTGTGTATCCAGATAGATGAAGATCGATGCCTGGCTGCCGGTGATGTGGCTGGGGAAGTGGAACTGCGCCACGTACTCCCAGGTGGTCTCGTCATAGGTGTTGTCGTACGGCTCGAGCTTGCCGAAGGTCTGCCCGGCGAGAATCGAGCGGGCGAACAGCTGGCTGACGTCCAGACCCAGACGCGTGCGCATGCGTTGTTCCGAGGTGCTTACCGGTGTCTCTTCATGGTTGGGCAGACAGGTGCCGCCGTAGTAGCACTCCAGCGCTTCGGTCAGCAGAGGGCGGTCCATGGCGAAGCCGACCTTGCCCAGTGGCGAGCGATAGAGACACTCGGCTTCTTTATCTACCTGCTCGTGAACATCGACCCGAAGCAGTTCGAGATTGATTCGATAGTTGCGCAGAAAGTAGTCGCTGATGATTCGCGGATATTTGCTAGAAAGCTCGCGAATATAGTTGGGGATCTTGTGATAGTGCCGGCCAAGTTTCTGCGGTTTCAACCGGGTCAGACTGTCGGCGGGCACGCCATGAAGGACTTTTTTAATCCCGGTCATGTTGTGGGCTGTATTCCTGGTTGTAACTGCGAGTGCACCAGCGAGCACTTCGCTGGGCGTGCAGAGGACGTTTTGATATGCCGGCGGGCCGCAGCAGCAGCGCAGGGGCCATGGCGTCGAAAATCATCCGGGCGCAGCGCTGCAGCCCAGTGATGACGAGGGGGAGTCTAGGCGGAGGGAGGTCGGGAAATTAAATCAATAGATATCAAATGCTGTTTTTGATGGCGGCTTGCCAGCATTGATAGAAAATAACAGCAAGTAATTCGGCGATTTTTTGTGCGCTTGTTAACGTTCGCGCCGTGATCCGTCGCGCACATATAGGCAGGCCATCCAGTGCTGCCGAAGTTGACCAATAAGAGCGACGGAAAGTTTCGAAAGATTAAGGGGCCAAGTGAAAAAAATCTGTCATCTGTTTGGCAGTTTTGAACACGGGGTCGTATGCCGCCGCCTGGCTCATGAAGACATCGGGTGATTTACCTTGAAGCATTCAACTCAAACGGTAAGTTACGCCTGCGACGAGCTGTTCGATGAACAGCTGGGGCAGCAACATATAGTCGTGATCGGCCAGGCCGATGCCGCCAGCGAACGACTGCTGACCGGCGGACTGCAGCGCCAGGGGTATCCGGTTCGGCGTTTTGCCAGCTGCCTGGAGCTGGATCCGGCCGCGCTTGAAGATGCCAGCCTGGTGCTGGTGTTCGTCAGCAGCCTGGCCGGCAGCACCCTGTATGCTCAGATGGGCGCCATCCTGCGCCAGGTCGGTCGCGTCGGCGTAGTGCCGGTGGTGGAGTATGCCGATCAGGAAAAGGCCGCCGCGCTACTCGAGCTGGGCTGCGTCGATTATCTGCTGGCGCCATTCAGCGAAGCCCAGCTCAGTGCCTTGCTGCGTCGTCAGGAGTCGGCCAGCTCCGGCGAAGAGGGTTTCGTTTCCTGCTCGCAGGCCGGCCGCCGCCTGCTGGCCATGGCCCAGCGTGTGGCCATGACCCGTGCGCCCATTCTGATCACCGGCGAGACCGGCACCGGCAAGGAGCTGATGGCGCGCTACATCCACCGTTTCTCGGCTCAGGACGATGCGCCCTTCATTGCCGTGAACTGCGCGGCTATTCCCGAGCAGATGCTCGAATCCATTCTGTTCGGGCATGAGAAGGGCGCCTTCACCGGCGCGGTCAGCGCCCAGCCGGGCAAGTTCGAACTGGCCAACGGCGGCACGCTGTTGCTCGACGAGATCGGCGAGTTGCCGCTGGGGCTGCAGGCCAAGCTGCTGCGCGTGCTGCAAGAGCAGCGCGTCGAGCGCCTGGGCGGGCGCCGCGAAATCGCCCTGGACGTGCGCATCATCGCCGCCACCAACCGTGATCTGCAGCAGGAAGTGGCCGAGGGCCGTTTCCGCGCCGATCTCATGTTCCGTCTCGATGTACTGCCGCTGCACATCAGCCCGCTGCGTGAGCGCAAGGAAGACGTGCTGGCCCTGGCGCGCCGCTTCATTCGCCAGTACGCGCCGCAGGATGCACGCCATGAACTGCTCACCGAAGATGCCTGCCGCGCGCTGCTGGCGCATGACTGGCCGGGCAATGTGCGCGAGCTGGAGAACTGCCTGCAGCGCGCGCTGATTCTGCGCAATGGCCTGTACATCCAGGCTCAGGACCTGGGTCTGAGCGTGCCCGTGAGCAGCGCGGCAGAACAGGCGCCACGTCTGCAGCCACAGGTGCCCGAAGGCGGCAAGGCAGCCCTGCGCGCGAGTGGCAAATGGGCCGAGTACCAGCACGTGATCGACACCATCCGCCGTTTCGGCGGGCACAAGACCAAGGCCGCCGAAAGCCTTGGCATGACCCCGCGCGCGCTGCGCTATCGCCTTAACGCCATGCGTGAGCAGGGCGTTCAGATTCCCGTCTAGGAGAAGCAAAGGATGAATACGATTAGCCAGGTGCAGCAGGACCTGTTGGGCCGTATGGAGCAGATGAAGAACCTCGGCGAAGCCTCGCCGATCAAGCCGGCGCAAGCCTTTGCCGGGCAGCCCGGCGAGGCAGGTTTCGCCGCCGCCTTCGACGACGCGGTGCGCGCGGTGGATGCGCAGCAGCATCGCTCCGGCGCGCTGATGGCAGCCGTGGACAGCGGGCAGAGCGATGACCTGGTGGGAGCGATGATCGAGAGCCAGAAGGCCAGCGTTTCGTTCAGCGCCCTGATGCAGGTGCGCAACAAGCTATCCAGTGCTTTCGACGACATCATGAAGATGCCGCTGTAAGCGGATTGGGGACTGACGCGTGCTGCAGACCATAAGAAGCAAGCTGCCTGAACACGGGCTGAAACTCGATCCGCGCATGACTCTGATCGGCCTCGCGGTGATCGCCGCGTTGCTGGCCGTTGGCGTGGTGTTCTACCTCTGGCGTGACCAGGGCTCTTTCCGCCCGCTGTACGGCACCGGCGAGGCTTATCCGGCCGCCGAGGTGATGCAGGTGCTTGACGGCGACGCCATCAGCTACCGCTTGCATCCGCAAAGTGGGCAGGTGCTGGTGCGCGAGGATCAGCTCGGCCGCGCGCGCATGCTGCTGGCGGCCAAGGGCGTGCAGGTCAAGGTGCCGGCGGGCTACGAGCTGTTCGACAAGGACGAGCCGCTGGGCACCAGCCAGTTCGTTCAGGATGTGCGCCTCAAGCGCAGCCTGGAGGGCGAGCTGGCCCGCACCGTGATGGCGCTCAAGGGCGTGGAGGGCGCCCGCGTGCACCTGGCGTTGCAGGAGAGCAGTTCCTTCGTGGTCGGCAAGCGCGAGCCGGGCAAGGCCTCGGTGATGTTGCAGCTGGCGCCGGGCTACAAGCTGACGCCGGAACAGGTCAGCGCCATCGTCAATCTGGTGGCCGGTAGCGTGCCGCAGCTCGAGGCCGGCAACGTGCAGGTGGTCGATCAGTACGGCGCGTTGCTCTCGCGCGGCATCGATACCCTCGGCGGCCCGGTGCAGAACTGGCAGGTGGTCGATGACTATCAGAGCAAGGCGGTCGCCAATGCCGAAGCGGTGCTGGCGCCGGTGCTCGGTGGCGGCAACTACCGTATCAGCGTGTCGGCCGACATCGACTTCAGCCAGAAGGAAGAAACCTTCCAGGCCTATGGCGAGAACCCGCGCCTGCGCAATGAAGTGCTGCGTGACGAAAGCGTGCTCGACCAACTGGCTCTCGGCGTACCCGGTTCGCTGGCCAATCGCCCGCCGCAACCGGCCCCGCCGGCCAATCAGGCCGCCAACCAGCAGGCACAGGCAGGCGCCCAGGGCGACAACGCCAACCAGGCGGCGACTTCGCTGCGCAAGGAATCCAACCGGCAGCTCGATTACGACCAGAGCATCACCCACGTCAAACACGCGCCCTTCAGCCTGCGTCAACAGAGCATCGCCGTGGTGCTCAATGCGGCGGTGGCGCCGGAAGGCGGCTGGACGCCCGAGGCGCGCGAGGAGCTTGCGGCCATGGTCAAGAGCGCCGTGGGTTTCAATCAGGCGCGCGGCGACCTGCTGACGCTGAGCGTCTTCCCCTTCACCGATGCCGGCATTGGTGGTGCGGGTGAGTATCTGCTGCCCTGGTGGGAAAACTCAAAGGTGCATGACCTAGCCAAGCTCGGCGTGTTCGCCCTGATCAGCCTGCTGCTGTTGCTGATGGTGGTGCGTCCTGCGGTGCGCAGCCTGAGCCAGCGCAACCAGACGGGGTTGCCGGCGGTGGCCGAGGGCGATGATCAGCTCGCCCTGCATGCCGAGCGGGCGGCAGAACGCCTGCTGGCCCGCGTCGGTGACGACGCGCCGGGGGCTACTGTGCTCGGCGAACTCAGCCCCTTGTCGGAGATTCGCCTGCCGGCGCCCGGCTCGGGCCTGGAACTACAGATCGAACACCTGCAGATGTTGGCCAAGAACGATCCCGAGCGCGTCTCGGAAGTCATCAAACAATGGATAGGACGCAATGAGCGAGACCTCAACCCAGCCTGACGGCCGCGGTGGTTCCACCGCCAAGGAAATGCGCCTGCGCGTGCAGAAGCGTTCGCTGAGTTCTTCCGAGCAGGCCGCAATCCTCATGCTGAGCATGGGCGACGAGATTTCCGCTGGCGTGCTCAAGCACTTCTCGCGCGAGGAAATCGTCAGCATCAGCCAGGCCATGGCGCGCCTGTCCAACGTCAAGCAGCCGATGGTCTCCGACGTCATCGGCCGCTTCTTCGAGGACTACAAGGAGCAGAGCAGCATCAAGGGCGCCTCGCGTGGCTACCTCGACGGCATGCTCAGCAAGGCGCTGGGTAGCGAGATCACCCGTTCGCTGCTCGACAGCATCTACGGCGAGGAGATCCGCGCCAAGATGGCCAAGATGGAATGGCTCGACCCCAAGCAGTTCGCCGCGCTGATCGCCAAGGAGCACGCGCAGATGCAGGCGGTGTTTCTCGCCTTCCTGCCGCCGGGCATGGCCAGCGAGGTGCTCGAGTGCATGCCCAAGGAGCGCCAGGACGAGCTGCTGTACCGCATCGCCAATCTCAGCGAAGTGAACAGCGACGTCATCGCCGAGCTGGAGCAGCTGATCGAGCGCAGCCTGGCGGTGCTCAGCACCCAGGGCTCGCAGGTGCGCGGCATCAAGCAGGCGGCGGACATCATGAACCGCTTCAAGGGCGACCGCGGGCAGATGTTCGAGCTGCTGCGTGCCCATGACGACCAGCTGGTCGAGCGCATCGAGGACGAAATGTACGACTTCTTCATCCTCTCGCGGCAGAACCAGGACGTGCTGCAGGCGCTGCTCGAAGCCGTGCCGCTGGAAGAGTGGGTGGTTGCCCTCAAGGGCGCCGAGCCGGAGCTGGTGCGTGCCATTCAGGGCGCCATGCCCAAGCGCCAGGCGCAGCAGATGGAGTCGATCAACCGCCGCCAGGGCCCGGTGCCGTTGAGCCGCGTCGAGCAGGTGCGCAAGGACATCATGGCCGTGGTCCGCGAAATGTCGGCCAGCGGCGAGCTGCAGGTGCAGCTGTTCCGCGAACAGACGGTGGAATGAGATGACGGTCAAGGTGATCAAGGGCGATGCCCGCCAGTGGCGCGCCTACCGCTTCCCGCCACGAAGCAGCCAGCCGGCCGCGGACTGGAGCGGCGATGCCGCCGGCCTGCAGCGGGCCATGGCCGACGGCTTTCAGCAGGGCATCGAAAAGGGCTATCAGGACGGCCTGCGGCAAGGCGAGGAAGCCGGGCGTCAGGCCGGCTTCGAGCAGGGACGCGACGAGGGGCTGCAACTCGGGCGAGAGCAAGGACGCAGCGAGGGGCGTCGTGAGTTCGAGCTGGCTGCGCAGCCGCTGCAGCAGATCAGCGAGAAGGTCGAGCACTATCTCGGCGAGCTTGAGCACAAACGCCGCCAGGAGTTACTGGAGCTGGTGAAGAAGGTCTCGCAGCAGGTGATCCGCTGCGAACTCACGCTGCATCCGACCCAGTTGCTGGCGCTGGTCGAGGAAGCGCTGGCGAGCATGCCGGGCGAGCCCGAAGACGTGCAGGTACTGCTCAGCCCCGAGGAGTATGCGCGGATCAAGGCCGTGGCGCCGGAGCGTGCCGCCGGCTGGAAGCTGGTGGCCGACGAGCGTCTGGCGCTGGGCGAGTGCCGCGTGATTACGCCGCAGGCCGAAGCCGACGTGGGGTGCCAGCAGCGTCTGGATGCCTGCATCGACACTCTGGCCGAACACCTGCACCTGACCGAAGCCTGAGCAGGAGCGGACGCCGATGCTTGATTACAAACTCGACGAAGCGCTGCGCTCGCTCGACGGCGTGCAGCTGGCCAAGGTGGCCGGGCGCCTGGTGCGGGTTTCCGGCATGCTCCTGGAGAGCCTCGGCTGCCAGCGCAGCACCGGCCAGCGCTGCCGCGTCGAGCAGGCCGACGGCAGCCTGCTGGATGCGCAGGTGGTCGGCTTCAACCGCGACATCACCTACCTGATGCCGTTCAAGAAGCCGGTCGGCCTGGCTGCTGGCTCGCGGGTGTTCCCGGCCAAGGACGAGGCGCTGCTGCAGATCGACGAATCCTGGCTCGGCCGCGTGGTCAATGGCCTCGGCGAGCCGCTGGACGAGCGCGGCAAGCTCTCCGGGCGCGACCCGTTGCCGGTCGAGCTGCCTTCGGTCAATCCGCTCAAGCGCCGTCCGGTGGAGGCCGCGCTGGATGTCGGCGTGCGCGCCATCAACGGCCTGCTGACCCTCGGCAAGGGCCAGCGCGTCGGCCTGTTCGCCGGCTCCGGGGTGGGCAAGAGCGTATTGCTGGGCATGATCACCCGGCAGACCAAGGCCGACGTGGTGGTGGTCGGACTGATCGGTGAGCGCGGCCGCGAGGTGCAGGAATTCATTCTCCATTCGCTTGGCGAGGAAGGCTTGCGCAAGGCCGTGGTGGTGGTAGCGCCGGCCAACGAATCGCCGCTGATGCGCCTGAAGGCCACCGAGCTGTGCCACAGCATCGCTGCCTATTTCCGCGATCAGGGCCAGGACGTGCTGCTGCTGGTCGATTCGCTGACCCGCTACGCCATGGCCCAGCGCGAGATCGCCCTGGCCCTCGGCGAGCCGCCAGCGACCAAGGGCTATCCGCCATCGGTGTTCGGCATGCTGCCGGAACTGGTGGAGAGCGCCGGCAACGGCGAGAGCGGCAGTGGCAGCCTGAGCGCCATCTACACCGTGCTGGCCGAGGGCGACGACCACCAGGACCCGATCGTCGACTGCGCGCGCGCGATCCTCGACGGGCATATCGTGCTCTCAAGGCGCCTGGCCGATGTCGGCCACTACCCGGCCATCGACATTTCCGCCTCGGTCAGCCGCTGCATGAGCCAGGTCGGCGAGCCTGCGCACCTGGCTGCCGGGCGCCAGTTCAAGGAGTTCTACAGCACCTATGAAAAGATCAAGGAGCTGATTCCGCTGGGTGGCTACACCCCGGGCATGGACGCCAAGACCGACCGCGCCGTGCAGCTGGCGCCGAGCCTCGAACGCTTCCTGCGCCAGGAGGTCGGTGCCAGCGCCGAACTCGGTGCCAGCATCGCCACCTTGCAGAGCATCATCAAATGAAGCAGCAGATCGAAGTGCTCGGACGCCTGGCCAGCCTGCGCGGCAGCAAAGTGCAGCAGATGCTCGGGCGTGTCAGTTATCAGCAGAACCTCTGTCAGCGCTACCGCAACAACATCGCAGGCCTCAGCCGCCTGTGCGGTTTCACCGTGCCGATGACCACGCCGCTGCAGCGCGACAACCAGCAGCGCTACAAGGCGACGCTGTACAAGATGGTCGAACTGCAGCGGCGCGAACTGGCGCTGGCCGAGGAGAACCTGGCGCGCATTCAGCGCGAGCTGCTGGCAGCGATGCGCAGCGAGAAGGTCATCACCCAGTTTCTCGAGGGCAAGATGGGGCAGTGGCAGGAGCAGCTTGCTCGTCAGGAGCAGAAGATTCAGGATGGGCTGGCCGCGCAGGCCTGGTGGCGCGCCCAGGTCAGCTAATTTTATTCGACGTGTTTAAGTTCTTGCCGTGCCCGGTCGCTCTTAGGCCATAACACCACGCGAGTTGGATTCGAATCATGGAAATCAGCAGGCATCTCAAGCCCAGCCTCAACCTGCCCAGTGACGCACCAGTGCAGGTGCAGAGCGCTCGTCCGCAGCCGGGCGCCAGTGCTCGCGCCAGCACCAGCCAGGAGCCGCGTCTGGAGCAGTTGCAGGACGCCCTGCGCAGTCTGCCGGACGTCGATCTGGACAAGGTCGCCCAGCTCAAGGCCGCCCTGGCGCGCGGTGAACTGAGCAGCGATCCGGCCGCCCTGGCCGGCAGCATGCTGACCTATCACAGCGGTAGCGATGCGTGACCACTGCGCGTGAGCAACAGCTGCTGCAGATCGTCGAGCAGGACCTGCAGCAGGACTGCGCCGACTATCTGACCCTGCGTGGTCTGATGCAGGAGCTGTATCAGCAGTTGCTCAAGCGCGACAGCAGGCAGATCGACCTGCTCAACGAACAGATCCTGCCGCTGGTCGACCAGGCCAAGGCCCGCGCGGAGCGTCGCAGCAAAGTGCTCGCCGCTTTCCAGCTGGGCAGCGGCAACAGCGCCATGCAGAAGCTGCTGGCGCGTTATCCACAGGCCCAGCGCAATAACCTTGTCCACACCTGGGAGCAGCTCGGCCAGTTGGCCGGCCAGTGCAAGCGCCTCAACGAGCGCAACGGCAAGCTGCTGGCCATGCACCACGAGATTCTCGAACAGCTGCTCGGCGAGCCGGGCTCGGCGCAGTTGTACGCGCCGCAGCCGTATTGAGTGTGAGTGCCTTCGCCTGCGCTGGTTGTTGGTGGGCTGAAGCCCACCCTACGGGCTCGAGTAGGCCGTCCGCTCCCAATTAGTTAGGCCTTGTAGGGTGGGCTACAGCCCACGCGGACCATCGTCGGTAGGTTGAAGCGGATCGCCGCCCCGTCCACCCTACGCCCCAGCAGCTCATGTCCCTGCCTCAAAGCGCCTGTCACGCCGTGCTAGACTCGCGCGCTTCCGATTCGTGGTGATTCTGCCGTGCCTCACGCCGCCCTTGCCCATCCGCCGCGCTGGCTGACCAATGCCCAGCTGCATCCGCAGCCGGCTGCCGGTGTGCGCGACTGGCTGTTCAACGAGGATTCGCTGACCCGCCGCCTGACCGCGCTGTCCAATGACGGCTTCTCGGTGACCCCGCTGCAGGAGGGCTGGCAGCGTCTGCGCAATGACGAGTGCGCCGCCCTCGGCGTGGCCGATGGCAGCCAGGGTTGGGTGCGCGAGGTGTACCTGCGGGGTCACGGGCAGCCCTGGGTGTTCGCCCGCAGCGTCGCCGCGCGCAGCGTGCTGGAAGGCTCCGGGCTCAATCTGGCCGAGTTGGGCAGCCGCTCGCTGGGCGAACTGTTGTTCAGCGACCGTGCCTTCGACCGGGGCGAGTTGCAGGCCTGTCGTTATCCAGCGGCCTGGCTGCCGGATGAGGTGCGTGAAGAGCGCCTGTGGGCGCGCCGTTCGTGCTTCAGCCGCGGCGCACTTGGCGTGCTGGTGGCCGAGGTGTTTCTGCCTGCGTTCTGGCAAGCGGCAGGTATCGAGCCCTAGAGCTTCCACTTCATGGATGCAGGAAGTAGAGCGACGCAGTAAGCCAAAGCCGAGTACGACCTGGCCGCCTGTGGCAGTGAGCATCGCCGCTAAAGCGCCGCCCACACGCGCTTGCCCGTATAATCCGCGCAACCTGCACGGAGACGCTTCGATGTACACCCGCCTGCTGCAATCGACCACCCGCCTGCACCCGCGCGCCTGGGACTTCATCCAGCTGATGCGCCTGGACAAGCCCATCGGCATCTACCTGCTGCTGTGGCCGACCCTGTGGGCGTTATGGGTAGCTGCCGAAGGCGTGCCGAGTGCGAAGAATCTGTTCATTTTCGTGTTCGGCGTGATTCTGATGCGCGCCGCCGGTTGCGTGATCAACGACTACGCCGACCGCAACTTCGACGGTCACGTCAGCCGTACCCGGGCGCGCCCGCTGGCCAGCGGCAAGATCCAGCCGCGCGAAGCACTGGTGCTGTTCGTCGTGCTGGTGAGCCTGAGCTTCGTGCTGGTGCTGTTCACTAACGCCACTACCATCTGGCTGTCGTTCGGCGGCCTGGCCTTGGCCGCCTGCTACCCCTTCATGAAGCGCTACACCTTTTACCCGCAGGTGGTGCTCGGCGCGGCCTTTTCCTGGGGCATGCCGATGGCCTTTACCGCCGAGACCGGCAGCCTGCCGCCGGAAGCCTGGCTGCTGTACATCGCCAACCTGCTGTGGACCGTGGCCTACGACACCTACTACGCCATGGCCGACCGCGAGGACGACCTGAAGATCGGGGTGAAGTCCACTGCCATCCTGTTCGGCGACGCCGACCGCCTGATCATCGCCAGCCTGCAGGGCCTGGCGCTGCTCTGCCTGCTGCTGGCCGGCGCGCGCTTCGAGCTGGGCATCTGGTTCCACGCCGGTCTGCTGGTGGCCGCCGCCTGCTTCGCCTGGGAATTCCATGCGACTCGCCGTCGCGAGCCCTTGGTGTGCTTCAACGCCTTCCTGCACAACCATTGGGCGGGGCTGGCGATCTTCGCCGGCATCGTGCTGGATTACGCCTTGCGCTGAATCCTACGTTTCTCACTGGGCCGTCGAAGGGCTACCATCCCAGCTCATCCTCCGCCCATGCGAGACAAGGCAGTTCATGACCCCCGAGCAACTGACACGTCTTCTGCGAGACGGCGAAGGCCTGACGGTCGAATTCAAGCGCGCCCGCGAAGCATTGAATCGCGATGTCTACGAGACCATCTGCGCCTTTCTCAACCAGCGTGGCGGCACCTTGGTGCTGGGCGTGGCGGACGATGGCAGCGTCACCGGTATCGCTCCCGAGGCGGTGGCGCAGATCCGCAGGGATCTAATCAACACCCTGCACAACTCGCAGAAGATCAACCCGCCGATGCAACTGGTGCCCGAGCAGCTGGAGCTGGACGGGCAGATTGTGCTGGTGCTGAGCGTGCCGGAAAGCTCCCAGGTGCATAGCTGCAATAACCGGGTATTCAGCCGTAACGAGGATGGCGACTTCGATATCACCGGCCATTCCCAACTGCTCGGCGAGCTGTATCTGCGCAAGCAGGTCAGCTACAGCGAGAACCGCATCTTCCCCTTCATCCACTTGGACGACCTGCGCAGCGACCTGATCGAGCGTGTACGGCACAACGTGCGTCTGCAGCGTAGCGGCCATCCTTGGGCCGAACTGGATGATCTGGAGCTGCTGAAAAGCGCGCGGTTGTACCAGCGCGACTACCAGACCGGCGCCGAAGGCGTTTCCATGGCCGGCGCGTTGCTGTTCGGTCGTGACGAAGTGGTGCTGGGCGTGGTGCCGCATCACCGTACCGACGCCATCCTGCGGGTGCAGAACATGGATCGTTACGACGACCGCGACGACATCCGCACCAACCTGCTGGAAAGCTACGACAGGCTGATGGCCTTCGTGAACAAGCATATTGCCGACCCTTTCTATCTCGAAGGCAATCAGCGCGTCAGCCTGCGCGAGCGGATCTTTCGCGAGGTGGTGGCCAACCTGCTGATTCACCGCGAGTATCTCAATCCGTTTCCGGCCAAGCTGATTATCCAGCGCGACCGGGTCACCACCGAGAACAGCAACAACCCGCACGGTATGGGCCTGCTGCGCCCGGACGACTTCGCGCCGTCGCCGAAGAATCCCGCCATCGCCCGGGTCTTCCGCGAGATGCAGTGGGCCGAGGAGCTGGGCTCCGGGGTGCGCAACCTGTTTAAGTACGCTCGCGCCTTCGGTGGTCAGGACCCGATCCTCAGCGAGGAGTCGATCTTCCGGGTGACGGTGATGTTGCCGCAGCTCGATGGGGGAGCCGTGACCGCGCGCGTGGGCAGCACAGCCGGCTGGCAGTCAGGGGCAGAGTCAGGGGCAGAGTCAGGGGCAGAGTCAGGGGCAGAGTCGCAGGAGCGCCGCCTATTGGCTGCCCTGGGCAGTGGGCCATTGAGCAAGGCCGAACTGGCCAGTCAGTTGGGTCTATCCACCGTGAGCGGCGCGCTGAACCGCTCGGTGCGCCGCCTATTCGCGGCCGATTTAATCGAACACACTCTGCCGGAGAAACCTAATAGCCGACTACAGAAATACCGCCTGACACCTGCCGGGCGGGCCCTTGTGAACCAGCAGGCTCCTTCGTCATGAGTCCCGTTACCCCTCGTCTTCAAGAACTGAGCTTCTCAGCTGCCCCGATCGGCCGGTACTACCCGCCTGCGGCTGTCGAGGATCGAATCGCCGAACACTGCCGCGCATCTGTCATATCGCTGCAATAATTCCGTTATCTAATGCGGCGCAGACAGAGAACGAATAGAGGCTAAGGCCCCATGGTTGGCAAGAACATCCTGATCGTCGATGACGAAGCACCGATCCGCGAGATGATCGCGGTGGCCCTGGAGATGGCCGGTTACGAGTGCCTGGAAGCGGAGAATACCCAGCAGGCTCACGCCGTGATCGTCGACCGCAAACCCGATCTGATCCTGCTCGACTGGATGCTGCCCGGCACCAGCGGCATCGAACTGGCCCGACGCCTCAAGCGTGACGAGTTGACCAGCGACATCCCGATCATCATGCTCACCGCCAAGGGTGAAGAGGACAACAAGATCCAGGGCCTGGAGGTCGGTGCCGACGACTACATCACCAAGCCGTTCTCGCCGCGTGAACTGGTGGCGCGTCTCAAGGCCGTGCTGCGCCGTGCCGGTCCCAGTGACGGCGAGGCGCCGATCGAAGTTGGCGGCCTGTTGCTCGATCCGATCAGTCATCGTGTAACCATCGACGGCAAACCGGCCGAGATGGGCCCGACCGAATACCGTTTGCTGCAGTTCTTCATGACGCATCAGGAGCGCGCCTACACCCGTGGCCAGTTGCTCGACCAGGTGTGGGGCGGCAACGTCTATGTCGAGGAACGCACCGTCGACGTGCATATCCGCCGCCTGCGCAAGGCCCTCGGCGATGCTTACGAAAACCTGGTACAAACCGTGCGCGGGACTGGGTATCGTTTCTCCACCAAAGGCTGACCGCCGGCGCGAATTCGTGCCGGCCGCTCGACAAGGATGCGCTCCATCGTGAATCAAGACTGGCGTGGCGCCGTGGTGCGCCGCCTGTTGCTGCTGGTTGGCGCCTGCCTGCTGCTGGGCGCGATCACCGGCGAATATGCCTGGGCGCTTACCGTCGGCCTGGCCATTCATCTGGGTTGGACCCTCAGCCAGTTGTTGCGCCTGCACAAATGGCTGCGTGAGCACAAACCCGACGAGCCACCACCGGATGGTTACGGCTTGTGGGGCGAGGTTTTCGACAGCATCTATCACCTGCAGCGTCGCAACCAGAAGGCCCGCGGCCGCCTGCAGGCGGTGATCGATCGCGTGCAGGAGTCCACCGCGGCGCTGAAGGATGCCGTGGTGATGCTCGACAGCCAGGGCAACCTGGAGTGGTGGAACCGCGCCGCCGAGACCCTGCTGGGTCTCAAGACGCCGCAGGACAGCGGCCAGCAACTGGCCAACCTGGTGCGCGATCCCCGTTTCAAGGAGTACTTCGAGCGCGGCAACTACGCCGATGCACTGGAGATTCCTTCACCGGTCAATGATCGCCGTCGCCTGCAGTTCCACATCACCCGTTACGGCAATCGCGAGCACCTGCTGCTGGTGCGCGACATCACCCGCCTGTATCAGCTGGAACAGATGCGCAAGGACTTCGTGGCGAACGTGTCCCATGAGCTGCGCACGCCGCTGACGGTGATCGCCGGCTACCTGGAGACCCTGCTGGACAACGTCGAGGCGGTCAATCCGCGCTGGTTGCGGGCGCTACAGCAGATGCAGCAACAGGGCGCGCGCATGCAGACCCTACTCAACGACCTGCTGCTGTTGGCCAAGCTGGAAGCCACCGACTACCCCTCGGACAACCAGCCGGTGGCGGTCGACCTGATGTTGCTGTCGATCAAGAACGATGCCCAGGCATTGTCCGGTGACCAGCTGCATCGGATCAGCCTGGAGGCCGATCCGCATCTCAAGCTGAAAGGGAGCGAGGCGGAGCTGCGCAGCGCCTTCTCCAACTTGGTGTTCAATGCGGTGAAGTACACCCCGGCCGGTGGTGATATCCGCATTCGCTGGTGGGGCGATGAGCAAGGCGCGCACCTGGCAGTCAGCGATACCGGCATGGGCATCGAGGCCAAGCATTTGCCACGCCTGACCGAGCGCTTCTACCGGGTCGACTCCAGTCGTGCCAGCAACACCGGTGGCACCGGACTCGGCCTGGCCATCGTCAAGCACGTGCTGTTGCGCCATCGTGGCAATCTGGAGATCAGCAGCGTTCTCGGTAAAGGCAGCACCTTTCGAAGCTCCACACCTGCCATTTCGCCGCGGCGCAGGTAGTGCAGCGCGTGCGCTGAATGCTTGCATTCGCCACGGCGAAGCTCCAACCTCTAGCGATCATTGGCCAATCCGAACCTTCATGGACCCCTCCACGAGTCTCCCCGCTTCTGCCTACTTTGCCGATTTCGGCCTTATGCTGTTCGCCCTGTTCCTGGTTCTGCTCAATGGCTTCTTCGTCGCCGCGGAGTTCGCCATCGTGCGTCTGCGCGCGACCAAGGTCGATGCCCTGGCAGAGGCCCACGGCTGGCGCGGGCACATCCTGCGCACCGTGCATAATCAGATGGACGCCTACCTCTCGGCCTGCCAGCTGGGCATCACCCTCGCGTCACTGGGCCTGGGCTGGGTCGGCGAGCCGGCCTTCGCCGAGTTGCTCACGCCGCTGCTGGTGGCTGTTGGCGTGGAGTCGCCGAGGCTGATTCACGGCATCGCCTTCTTCACCGCGTTCTCGATCATTTCCTACCTGCATATCGTCATCGGCGAGCTGGCGCCCAAGTCCTGGGCCATCCGCAAGCCCGAGCTGCTGTCGCTGTGGACGGCCGCGCCGCTGTACGCCTTCTATTGGCTAATGTACCCGGCAATCTTCGTGCTCAACGCCAGTGCCAACGCCATCCTGCGTATTGCCGGGCAAGGCGAGCCGGGGCCGCACCATGAGCACCACTACAGCCGTGAAGAACTCAAGCTGATCCTGCATTCCAGCCGCGCTACCAGCGACAACGACCAGGACCTGCGCGTGCTGGCGTCGGCGGTGGAGCTGGGCGAACTGGAGGTGGTGGACTGGGCCAACTCGCGTGAGGACCTGGTCTTCCTCGAGCTCAACGCCAGTCTCGATCAGGTCTTCGCCACCTTCCGCCGGCACAAGTACAGCCGCTACCCGATCTTCGACGAGAGCAAGGGCGAGTTCGTCGGCGTGCTGCATATCAAGGATCTGCTGCTGCACCTGTCGCTGCTGGAGATGCTGCCTTCGGCGTTGAAACTGGGTGACCTGATGCATCCGCTGGAGCGCGTCAGCCGGCACATGCCGCTGTCGCAGTTGCTCGAGCAACATATCAAGGATCTGCTGCTGCACCTAACTGGGTTCCGCCAGGGCGGCGCGCACTTCGCCCTGGTCGAAGAGGCCGACGGCAAGGTGATCGGCTACCTGACCATGGAAGACGTGCTCGAAGCCTTGGTGGGCGACATTCAGGACGAGCATCGCAAGGCCGAGCGCGGCATTCTCGCCTACCAGCCGGGCAAGCTGCTGGTGCGCGGCGATACGCCGCTGGCCAAGGTCGAACGCCTGCTTGGCGTCGACCTCGACCATATCGAGGCCGAGACGCTAGCCGGGCTGATCTACGAAACCCTCAAGCGCATGCCCGATGAAGAGGAAGTGCTGGAAACCGATGGCCTGCGCATCATCGTCAAGAAGATGAAAGGGCCGAAAGTGGTGCTGGCCAAGGTGGTCAAGCTGGACTGAATCCGCCAGGCGCCAGGTTCGGCGAAACCGTCGATACGGCCTGGTCATTCGGTCAGGATTTTCTCGTCAAACCCAGGCTCGTTCAGGGGCCGTTCAGTTTCGCGACCGCTCATCAGATTTGCCGAATCACTCACTGCATCGACAGTCTAGGTACTTGCGTCCCACCTCCGGTGGGCGACGTATCCACCCATTGCCAAGGAAATCGTCATGCAGCTGTCCAGCATAACCCCCAAAGCAACACTCGCCCTGTGCCTGGCGGGCGCCTCGCAGGCCTATGCAGACTCGGTCACCGACCCGATCTCCACCATCGGTGTCATTGCTTCGCACAACCAGTACAAGCTCACCGTCGACGATGAAAGCGACAAGGAACGCCTCAACCAGGGCGGCCTGTTCTACCACTTCGGTAACAAGCTGACCGGCCAGGAAGGTTTCATCTACCAGGCGGGCATCGAAGGCCAGTACCGTGACAAGGACGATGTGGAATACAAGTCCGCGCGTGCCGATATCGACCTCGGTCTGCGTGCCGCACTGAGCACCAACAACTACGTCGACGTGATCGTCGGTGGCGGCTACGACTGGGGTCGTATCGAGCAGGACGATGTCGGCCCGTTCGACAGCAACGTCAAGCTGACCAGCAAATCGCCCTTCGCCAAAGCCGGGCTCGGCTACAACTACCTGACCCCGGACTACACCCTGCGCCTGGAAGTGGGCGCGCGTTATTCCATCGACTCCGAGGCACGCCTGAAGGTCGACGGTGACAGCGACTCGGTGGACCTGAAGAACAAGGTCAATCCCTATGGCGAGCTGACCATGCTGTGGAACAAGGGCATCAACAACCTGCCGATCAGCACCAGCCTGTACTACACCCAGACCCGCTATGAGCTTGACAGCAACAGCGAGCTGGCTGAGCGCAGCAAGCTCAAGCAGGAGCAGGTCGGCCTGCGCGTCGGTCTGGCGTTCTAAGCCAAACCGCACTTTGAAAACCGCCCGAGCTGTCGGGCGGTTTCCCCTCGCAACCATTCGCCGCGTTCTGCCATACCCATCCTCTGGCTGGCTTGCCGAGCCGCTTCTGGCCAGCTGCTGCCCGATCCAGTAGGGTGTGACTGCGCCACCTCCCGCGAACATCTGTCACCTGAATGACACGGTCCTGGAGAGCTGTGGCCAAGGTCGACTTCGAGCTTATCGAGCGCCCCTGAACCCATGAATCAATGGTGACGGCCAGCAGGCCGTTGCGTCGTTTGTGTAGCGAGGAATCACAGCATGAGTGCACCTGTCGTCATCGTCGGTACCGGCCTGGCCGGCTACAACCTGGCCAAGGAGTGGCGCAAGCTCGACGCGCAGACGCCCCTGCTGCTGATCACCGCCGACGACGGCCGTTCCTACTCCAAGCCGATGCTGTCCACCGGCTTCGGCAAGAACAAGGATGCCGATGGCCTGGCCATGGCCGAGGCGGGCGCCATGGCCGAGCAGCTCAACGCAGAGATTCGTACCCACACCCGCATCACCGGTATCGACCCCGGTCACAAGCGTCTGTGGACCGGTGAGGAAGCTGTGGCGTATCGCGATCTGGTCTTGGCCTGGGGCGCCGAGCCGATTCGCGTACCGGTGGAAGGGGATGCTCAGGACGCGGTTTTTCCGATCAATGACCTGGAGGATTACGCGCGCTTTCGCAGCGCCGTGGCTGGCAAGCGTCGCGTGCTGATCCTCGGCGCCGGGCTGATCGGCTGCGAGTTCGCCAATGATCTCAGCGCTGGCGGTTATGAGGTCGAGTTGCTGGCGCCTTGCGAGCAGGTGATGCCGGGTTTGCTGCATCCGGCCGCGGCGTCTGCCGTGCAGGCTGGCCTGGAAGGTCTGGGCGTGCGCTTCCATCTCGGTCCGGTGCTGGCCAGCCTCGATCGCCAGGGCGACGCGCTGCAGGCGACGCTGTCCGATGGCAGCCTGATCGATTGCGACGCGGTGGTCTCCGCAGTCGGCCTGCGTCCGCGTACCGCGCTCGCTGCGGCAGCCGGTCTCGACATCAACCGCGGCGTGATGGTCGATCGCCACCTGCGTACCTCGCACGCCAATATCTACGCCCTGGGTGATTGCGCCGAGGTCGATGGCCTCAACCTGCTTTATGTCATGCCGCTGATGGCCTGTGCCCGGGCCTTGGCCAAGACCTTGGCCGGCGAGCCGACGGCGGTCAGCTATGGGCCGATGCCGGTGACGGTAAAGACGCCAGTTTGCCCGCTGGTGGTTTCACCGCCGCCCCGTGGTAGCCAGGGAGAGTGGACGGTCGAGGGCAGTGGCAGCGACATCAAGGCGCTCTGCCGTGAGGCTTCCGGAGCCCTGCTCGGGTATGCGCTGACCGGCGCCGCGGTGCAGGAGAAACTGGCCTTGAACAAGGAATTACCCGCGCTGCTGGCATGATCGCCTGCCGTTCTGTCGGATACGCCACGAAATTGCCTGGTTAAAGTGGCGGGCGACACTGGCGCAGCGCGATGCGGCATGCCATTCTCCCAAGGGTCTGCCGCAGCGCAGAGCTGTTGCGGCGCCTTGGGCGCTGTTCTGGAAGAACAGCACGGACACAACAACAAAAAACCGTCAAAGAGGCATTTATGCGTAAACCGGAACTCGCCGCCGCCATCGCCGAAAAGGCTGATCTGACCAAGGATCAGGCCAATCGTGTACTCAACGCCGTACTGGAAGAAATCACCGGTGCACTGAACCGCAAGGACAGTGTGACTCTGGTTGGCTTCGGTACCTTCGTCCAGCGCCACCGTGGTGCCCGTACGGGCAAGAACCCGCAAACCGGTCAACCGGTGAAGATCAAGGCCAGCAACACCGTCGCCTTCAAACCGGGCAAGTCCCTGAAAGACGCGGTCAACTGAGCCCGCTGCCCGGAGCCGCCCGGCTCCGGGCTCCCCATCGCCGCCAGGCAGGCAAATCCGTTGTGCACGCCGTGCTTTTGGCAGGCTGTAGTCTTGCAAGAAAACCACTACAATGCGCGGCCATCATCTTCGATCACGAGGGCCTGAGCATGAAATTCCGTTTTCTTCTGTGGATGCTGGGTCGCCTGATGGCCAAGGCCAGCCGTGACAATCCCGCCTTCCGCCAGCAGCTCGAAGGCCGTGACATGGTCTTTCAACTGTACACCCTGGATGGCAAGGTTGCCCGCCACTTCATCGTGGCCGGTCAGCGTGTCACCAGCAAACGCGGTGTTGCCCAAGCGCCTGCTTTCGCCATTGGTTTCAAGGACGCTGCCTACGGCTTCGAGGCCATGACCGCGAAGAACAAGCAGTTGGCGTTCATGCAGGGCATCCAGAACAAGGACATCCAGATCCAGGGCAACCCGGCGCTGGTCATGTGGTTCCAGGGGCTGACCAAGTACCTGATGCCGAAGAAGAAGGCCGAGACGCCGAAAAAGGCCGCCTGATAAGTGCCGATACGCGTCGCGGCTGGCTGCGACGCTACGCTTTGGTTAGGCTGCCAGGCACGTTCCTGTGGAAAGCCTGAGCATGCGTCTTTTCCTGCCCCTGCTGTTGCTGGTCGCTGCCACTGCGCAAGCCGAGCCAGCCCCCGCCAGAACCCTGTTGCCGCTGTTCGAGCTGGCGGGCATCCATCTGCTTTGCGAACAAAGCGCGCCGCTGCTGCAGCGCGGCCAGAACGAAGCCGAACAGAAACGTCTTGCGCAGTTGTTCGCGGGCGAGGCGTTTTGTCTGGAACTGGCCAAACGGGTTGGCTCCCGCTTCGATACGCAGCAGAGCGAGCAGGTGCGCGAACGCCTCGACAGCCCTCTGGCACGACGCTTCACCGCGGCCGAGCGTGCGGTCGGCGAGCAACCCGAAGGCCTGGCCGATTACCGCCAGCGGCTGCAGGAGCAACCGCCACGAGGGGCTCGTCTTGACCTGGTCAAGCGGCTCGATGCGGCTGCGCGTACCACCGAGCTGGCCAGCCTGCTGCGTTACGAGGTGGGCAAGACTCAGGCGCTGCTGGCGCTGAGGGCGCGGGGCGAGAACCTCGATGAGGCCGAGCTGCAGGCGCAGACGCAGAAGCAGGCCGAAGCCATCCGCCAGTCCAGCGAGCAGGCGGTGGAAACCTTCATGTTCTATGCATACCGGCAGATGCCCAGCGATCAGCTGGCCGAGTATGCGGCACTGTACGAGCACGCCAGCGTCAGCCAGCTGCTCGCCATCAGCCTGGAAGTAGTGCCGCAGTTGTTCGCCGAACGTCGCGAGCAGCTGCGCAAGACGGCGGTCAAACCGTAACAAGCATCAGTGCGGAAACTGCGCCGCCAGTTCGCGTAGAGCCGCTTCGGCACTGAGCACCTTGCTCACGGCCTCCTCGGCTTTTTCCCGACTCAGGCCCAGGGCCTCGAACAGCTCCTCAGGAATCTCGATCTGCGGCCCGGCGCCGATGCCACGGTTGCGCAGCAGGCTGACTGCCAGGCACACCAGGTTGGGGAAGGCGGCGTTGTCACCGGCGTAGCTCGGGTCGTGCTGGAAGCGCAGGGCGCTGGCCAGTTCCTCCGGCATGTCCCAGTGACGCATCAGCCAGGCACCGATCTGCTCGCGGGTGATGCCCAGCAGATGTTGTTCGATATGACTGTGCGACAGATGCGGGTTGACCTCCAGATGCCGGCAGATCAGCGAGAAGTGAGGTGGGAAGACGTGCGCCAGGACCATATAGCCGAAGTTGTGCAGCAGACCGGCGAGGTAGGTCAGGCCGGCTTCCGGGCGCTGTGCGCGGGGCATGGCACGAGTCAGGCCCTCGATCACCGCGGCGGTGTAGATCGCCTGCTGCCAGTAGGGCGTGGCGTGCTGCGGTTGATCCTTGGGCAGGCTCAGGGTCTTGCCCAGCGCCAGGCCTAGCGCCAGGTTGATCACCAGGTCGAAGCCCAGCACGCGGACGATGGCGTCCTCTACCGAACGGATCTTGCCGGGTGCGGCGTAATAGGGCGATGCCGCCCAACTGATCACCTGGGCCGCCAGCGCCGGGTCGGTTTCCACCACGCCGGTGATGTCGTCCACCGTGGCGTTGGGGTCGACCCGCAGCTTGATGATCTTCTGCGCGGTTTCCGGCAGCGGCGGAATCTCGATGGTCTCTTCCAGGCGCTGTTGAATTCGGCGTGCGGTAAAGGCACGCACGGCTTGGGTGATTTCCTCGCGGTCATCATGCGGGCGATCCAGGTTCGGTCTGATCGCGCTCACCGGTTCACCGAAACGCGCTGCGCTGGCCTTGCTAAGCAGGCTCTTGTAGGCCTCGGTGGGAATTTCCAGCAGCACGCCGGGCTGACCGGAGTCGATCAGCAGGCTGGGCACCTGCAGCAGGCGTTCCTCGTACAGGCAGGGCGAACTGGTCAGCGGCGGCAGGCCGGGCAGGGCGGTCAGGTTGTGCTTGCCGAGCATGCGCTCCAGGCGCTCCGGCTTGACCGCGGTGAGCTGGCGCCCGGTCAGCTCTGCCAGGCGCGACAGATCCAGCAGCTGGCTGCGCGGGTAGAGCACCAGCAGGGCACCGACGGCATCGTCCAGCAGCACGGCCTGCAGACGCGCCTCGCTCGGCTGGCCTGGTCGCTCTGCGCGCACCTGGAAGGGCACGGCGAGTTTCTCCAGCAGTTGCACGATCACGGCGGGCGGTTGCGGATTGGCGTTGGCGGCGAGGGCGACTTCAGTCATATCGGTATCCAGCGTTGGCGCATGTGCCTCGGAGTATAACCAGCGAGGCTTTGTGCAAAGGTTCGTGGCGACGGCTGTCCTGTGAACAGGTTCACACTTGACCGTATTGCTGGCCGTGACGCAACCAGCGCTCCAGCAATGGAGCCACATGTTGTGGCCAATGTTCCAGCAGGGCCTGCGCGGCATCACGCACGGCGGGCAGCAGGTCGGCGTCGCGCATCAGGTCGGCGACCTTGAATTGCAGCAGACCAGTCTGCCGGGTACCGAGCATTTCCCCGGGGCCGCGCAGTTCCAGATCCTTCTCGGCGATGACGAAGCCATCGGTGGTTTCGCGCATGATCGCCAGGCGTTCGCGCCCCAGTTGCGACAACGGCGCGTGATAGAGCAGCACGCAATGGCTGGCGGCGCTGCCGCGACCGACCCGGCCGCGCAGCTGGTGCAACTGGGCCAGGCCCAGGCGCTCGGGGTTCTCGATGATCATCAGGCTGGCGTTGGGCACGTCGACGCCCACCTCGATCACCGTGGTGGCCACCAGCAGTTGCAGGTGGCCCTGCTTGAATTCGTCCATCACCGCGGCCTTCTCGGCTGGCTTCATGCGCCCGTGGATCAGCCCGACGCGCAGCTCGCCGAGCGCGGCGGAGAGCTCCTCGAAGCTGGTTTCCGCGGCCTGGCAGGTCAGTTCCTCGGATTCCTCGATCAGGGTACACACCCAGTAGGCCTGGCGCCCCTGCTGGCAGGCGTTGCGTACGCGTTCGACCACCTCATCGCGGCGGCTGTCGGCGATCACCAGAGTGTTGACCGGGGTGCGCCCCGGCGGCAGCTCGTCGAGGATCGAGGTGTCCAGATCGGCGTAGGCGCTCATCGCCAGGGTGCGCGGGATGGGCGTGGCGGTCATGATCAGCTGGTGCGGGCAGAGGCGGCCGTCGATGCCCTTCTGACGCAGGGCCAGGCGCTGCTGCACGCCGAAGCGGTGCTGCTCGTCGATGATCACCAGGGCCAGGCGCTTGAACTTCACCTCGTCCTGGAACAGGGCGTGGGTGCCGACCACCATCGGGCAGCCGCCGGCGATCTGTTCCAGTGCGCTGGCGCGCGCCTTGCCCTTGAGCTTGCCGGCCAGCCAGGCGACGTCCAGGCCGAGCGGCGCCAGCCACTTGCTGAAGTTGAGAAAATGCTGCTCGGCGAGAATCTCGGTGGGGGCCATCAGCGCCACCTGGTAACCGGCCTCCAGCGCCTGCAGCGCGGCCAGCGCGGCGACCACCGTCTTGCCGGCGCCGACGTCACCCTGCACCAGGCGCAGCATGGGTTCGCTCTGCGCCAGATCGTAGGCGATCTCTGCCCCCACGCGCTGTTGCGCGCCGGTGGGGGCGAAGCCGAGGTTGGCCAGGTACTGCTGCGGCAGCCTCTTCGCTGGCGGAAGGGCCGGCGCCTGCTGCGCGCGCACCTGTTCACGCAGGCGTTGTAGCGACAGCTGGTGGGTCAGCAGCTCTTCGAAGGCCAGGCGATGCTGGGCCCAGTGACGGCCTTCGGCGAGCTCTTCGAGATCGGCGTCCGGTGGCGGTCGGTGCAGGTAACGGATGGCTTCATCCAGCGGCGCCAGGCGATAGTCACGGGCCAGCTCATCAGGCAGCCAGTCCGGCAGGCTGCGCGGGCCCAGACGTGCCAGTGCCTGCTGGCTGAGCTGGCGCAGGCGCTGCTGGGGCAGGCCTTCGGTGGTCGGGTAGATGGGGGTCAGGCTCTGTTCCACCGGGGCCGGCTCGTCGCCGCTCTGTGCGCGGTATTCCGGGTGGTAGATCTCCAGGCCGGTGGCGCCGGGGCGCACTTCGCCGTAGCAGCGCAGCGCCGTGCCGCGTTTCAGGCCTTCCTTCTGCGCCTGGCTGAAGTGGAAGAAGCGCAGGCTCAGCGTGCCGCTGCCGTCCTGCAGACGCACCAGAAGGCTGCGGCGCCGGCCCATGACCACGTCGGCACCGGCGACGATGCCCTCGACCACCGCATCCTGCCCCGGACGCAACGCGCCGATGGGGGTGATGCGGGTGCGATCCTGGTAGCGCAGCGGCAGGTGGAACAGCACGTCCTGCAGGGTTTCCAGGCCGACCTTGGCCAGTTTTTCCGCCAGCGCGGCGCCTACGCCTTTCAGCGCGGTGACGGAAACCGCTGACAGCTCGCTCACGTCGGGCCTCAGACTGCCTTGGTCTGCGGGCTGCGGGCGACCGAGCAGAGGCGGATCGAGTCGGCCAGCACTTCGATGGCGTTGGGCCGGGGGAAGCTGGCGCGCCAGGCGATGGCCACGGTGCGGAAGGGGACCGGCGCGCTGAGCGGACGCACTTCGATCACGCCTGGCGCGTAGTGATGGCTGTCCACCGCCGAGAACGGCAGGATCGACACGCCGAGGCCAGAGGCGACCATATGGCGGATGGTTTCCAGCGAGCTGGACTCCACCGTGGTGTGCTTGCCGTGGTCGTCGCCGCCCTTGCGCAGGGTCGGGCAGGCTTCCAGCACCTGATCGCGGAAGCAGTGGCCTTCACCGAGCAGCAGCAGGCTCTTGTCGTTGAGCAGCTTGGTGTCGATGGTTTCCATCGCTGCCCAGGGATGGCCGGCCGGCAGCAGGGCGTAGAAGGGCTCGTCGTACAGCGGCTTGGTCAGCACATCGGCTTCCTGGAACGGCAGGGCGATGATGATGGCGTCCAGCTCGCCGGTGCGCAGCTTGTCGCGCAGGATGTGGGTGAAGTTTTCCTCGATGTACAGCGGCATGTCTGGGGCGACCCGGTGCAGCTGCGGAATCAGGTGCGGGAACAGATAGGGGCCGACGGTGTAGATGGCACCGATCTTCAGCGGGGCGGTCAGCTGGTTCTTGCCGGCCTGGGCCAGCTCGCGAATGCCCTGAGCCTGCTCCAGCACCTTCTGCGCCTGGGTGACGATGCCCTCACCGACCGGCGTCAGGCGCACGGCGCTCTTGCTGCGCTCGAAGATCAGTACGCCGAGCTCGTCCTCCAGCTTCTTCACGCCCACCGACAGGGTCGGCTGGCTGACGTGGCAGCGTTCGGCGGCGCGGCCGAAGTGCTGTTCCTGGGCGAGGGTGACGATGTAGCGCAGTTCGGTGAGGGTCATAGTGTTTATCCATTAAGTTGCCGCCAAGCATAGCCTTTGCAAACAGATGAACCAACCGCGCTAATAGACTGTTGCAAAACTATCTCGATTTAGGCTGATGCGGCGCTCTACGTCCTGTAATCGATGCATCCGCTGACGGCCTCAAGCGGCCTGCTACACTGCGCCATCGCATAGAAGTCAGGAGAACAGCATGTCGGAACGCAACAGCCTGCTTATTGCCGGGTGCGGGGACGTCGGTATCCGTCTTGGTCTGCGTATGACGGCGCAGGGCTGGCGCGTGCTGGGCCTGCGCCGCAATGTGGCCGCGCTGCCGGCCGCCATCGAGCCGCTGGCCGGCGATCTGCAGGCCGACGCCTGTCCCGCGGATTGGCCGCAGGGTCAGCTGGACTATCTGGTGTACTGCGCCGCCGCCACCCAGCACGATGAAGCCGGCTACCGCGCCGCCTATGTCGACGGCCTGCGCCGCGTGCTGGGCTGGTTGGCGCAGCATGGCCAGCAACCGCGGCGCATTCTGTTCGCCTCCAGTAGCGGGGTGTATGGGCAGCAGGATGGCGAATGGGTAGACGAGGACTCTGCGGCCGAAGCCCAGAGCTTTTCTGCGGTTATCATGCGCGAGGCCGAGCGCGTCGCGCTCGACAGCGGCCTGCCGGCGACCGCTGTGCGCCTGACCGGGCTCTACGGGCCGGGGCGCGAATGGTTGCTGAGCCAGGTGCGCGGTGGCTACCGGGTCAACGAGACGCCGCCGCTGTACGGCAACCGCATTCATGTCGATGACGCCGCCGGGCTGCTCGCCACGCTGCTGCAGGCGGACGCTGCGGGCGTGCCACTGGCCGATTGCTACCTGGGCGTGGATGACGAGCCGGCGCCGCTGCACGAGGTGGTGGCCTGGTTGCGCGAGCGCCTGGGCGTCAGCCACTGGAGCGAAGAGCAGCGCGTGCGCCGTGCCGGCAGCAAGCGTTGCAGCAATGCCCGCGCCCGTGCCCTGGGGTGGGCGCCGCAGTATCCCAGCTATCGCGAGGGATATGCGGCGATCCTCGCCGAGCGCTGAGATGGACGCCAACAGCTTGCTGGCCAAGCCCTGGTTGCCGGGCGTCGAGCTGTTTCACGCCGACTTCTCCGGGCAGGCGTTCGGCCGTCACAGTCACGATGCCTTTGCCATCGGCGCCATCGTGCAGGGTGTCGGGGGCTACCAGTGCCGAGGTCAGCGCTATGCGCTGCCTGCTGGCACCCTGTCGCTGATGAACCCGGAGGAGCCACACACCGGGCATGCCGAGTCGGCGCGTGTGGTGTATCGCATGCTCTATGTCGAGGAGTCGCGGCTACCAGCGCTGCTCGGGCGCAAGCACCTGCCCCATGGCTTCGGCACGCTCAACCCGCATGACGACGGCCAGGTCTCGGCAGGCCTGGCACGGCTGGCCGGCGAGTTCGAGCGGGGCGATGCGCTGGCGCTGGAGAGCGAACTGCTGGCCCTGTTGGAGCTGGTATTCGTCCGCCACGGCGGCTTGCGCGAGGCGCGCCCGGCATTTCGCGACAGCGGGGTGACGGCGTACCTGCGCGATTACCTGGAAGCGCATTACGCCGAGGCCGTCAGTCTGGAGCAGCTGGCCGCGCTGGTGCAGCGTCATCCACGCCACCTGATCGACGCCTTCCGCCGTGCCTATGGCGTGCCGCCGCATACCTACCTGCTGCAGCGCCGGGTGCGTGAGGCCAAGCGCAGGTTGCTGCAGGGCCAGGCGCTGGCCGATGTCGCGCTGGACCTGGGGTTCTATGACCAGGCGCATTTCAACGGCGTGTTCCGCCGCTTCACCGGGGTCACTCCAGGCCGTTTTCGCGTGCTGGCGCAAGCCTGATGCGGCGTGGTTGTGGCATCGGTGTGCAGCTCCAGCGCCTCATGCTGCGGGGCTGAACAGCCTCGCTGCGACACTGGTGAGCCTGACTTTCTTCCAATACAGCACTGCCGGCAGTTGTCGACACTGCCTCCGCCAAACGGAGGTGTCATGTTCGCGCTGTTTCTGCTGGTTGCCGGTACTCATTTCGCGGCCTTGCTGTCGCCGGGTCCGGACTTCTTTCTGCTGATTCGCACCGCGCTGGCCAAAGGCCGGCGCCAGGCTGACGGTTGTGCCTGCGGCATCGCCCTGGCCAACCTGCTGATCATGCTGCTGGTGCTGTTCGTCATGGCGTTGTTACCCGCCGAGGGCAGTTGGCTGTGGCGCGGCCTGCAGCTTGTCGGCGGGCTGTACTTCGCCTGGATCGGTCTGCAGGCGCTGGCCTCGCGGCGGGATCTGGTCCTGCCGCAGGGTGAGCAGTTGCTGCTGGGCGGGAGGTGGAGGGGCATGCGCCAGGGCCTTCTGGCCAGCAGCCTCAACCCCAAACTGCCGCTGTTCTATGCCGGGCTGTTCGGGGTGCTGCGCGAATCGGCGATGCCGGCCTGGGGGCTGGGCCTGGCAATGCTGTGGATGACCCTGGTGGTTCTGTTCTGGGATCTGGCGCTGGTGCGCCTGCTCGATCAGGCACGCTGGCGCGGCTGGTTGCAGCGTCGCGTGCGCTGGCTGGACCGTGGCTGCGGCGGCCTGTTGCTGGCGCTGGGCGGCTGGCTGTTGCTGGGGGCGCTTTAGCGCGGCGCCGCTCCGGCTGGAAGTCGGCGCCTGCCGATCAGCGGCGCTTGAGCAGCCAGCGCTGTGGGCCGGGCTGGTACTCGGGCATCTCGTCGAACTGGGCGCGGTTCTGCGCTTCGAAGATGCGCAGCTGATTGCCTTCATGAACGAACAGCCAGGGGCTGCCCTGCTCGCCGGCCTGCAGCCAGATGCTGTCATGTTCGCCGCTCATGGCCGCGCAATCACCTGCCAGACACAGGGCGAAGCGTTCAGCGCCAGGCAGGCCCTGGACCTGACCGTCGCTGTTGAAGCGCACCAGGCCGCCCTGGCCGAGACCTTCCTCGATCAGCCAGTCGCCGCCCAGGTAGTCGCGGTACAGCGCCTGTTCGAAGCTGCTGCCCAGCGCTTTCGATTCGCCGGAAACACGGGCGAAGTGCTGTTCGGGCCAGTAGCCGCTGGCGATCTGCACCAGCTCGCCGTTCTGAACGGCAAGTTGCTCCTTGTAGTCGCCATAGAAGGTTACCTGCCATCTTCCTTCCCCCGCGCTCTGCAGCCTGCCCTCGGCCAGTTCGAAGCCGTTGCTGTAGCTGGCCTGACGTTGCTCGGGGTCGATATGCCATTCGAGGTTGGGGCCGTAGGCGAGCAGGGCTTCGCGCAGGCGACCGCTTTCGCGTGCGGCGTCGATGGCTGCCTGGTTGATCCAGGTTCCGCTCGGGTCGTTGTTCGGCGCGCTGGCGCAGCCGCCGAGCAGGGCGGCCAGTAACAGCAGAGCAAGCAGACGCATGGCGATCTCCATGCAGGGAAAGGGGAGAGCGGGTGCTGGCGGCCCGCTCGAACGACTTAGAACCTGTTCACGATCTGCTGCGCGTCGGCCATGCTGCGTTGAAACCAGGCTCAAAATGCTCATTTACAGCTCGTAAAGTCGAACGCGACTCCGAGCGTTTTTCGCCTGATTTCGCCTTGCCTGGCTCTAGCTCGCGAGATCGTGAGCAGACTCTTACTCAATGACCAGGATGGCGTCCATTTCCACCTGGGCACCCTTCGGCAGGGCGGCCACACCGATGGCGGCACGTGCCGGATAGGGTTGCTCGAAGTAGCGGCCCATCACCTCGTTGACCTTGGCGAAGTGCGAGAGGTCGGTGAGGAAGATGTTCAGCTTGACGATGTCCTTGAACGAACCGCCGGCCGCTTCGGCCACGGCCTTGAGGTTCTCGAACACCTGCACGGTCTGTGCTTCGAAGCCTTCGACCAGCTCCATGCTCACCGGGTCCAGCGGGATCTGGCCGGACATGTAGACGGTGTTGCCGGCCTTGATCGCCTGGGAGTAGGTGCCGATGGCGGCGGGGGCCTTGTCGCTGGTGATGACGGTCTTGCTCATGAATCGCTCCTTGTGAGAACTGGCTGGGTCGAGCGCCCAGCCTACAGAATCGAAATAGGGGAATTGTGTCAGGCGCGTACTCGGGTGATACGCATCACGCCCTTGAGCGCGCGCAGTTTCTTGATCACGCGGGCCAGGTGCACGCGGTCATGCACGCTGACCACCAGCTGCACGACGCTGATGCGGCCGTCGCGTTCGTCCATGCTGATCTTCTCGATGTTGCCATCGGCGGCATTGACGCTGCTGGCCAGCAGGGCGATCAGGCCGCGCTGGTGTTCCAGCTCGACGCGCAGCTCGACGTTGAATTCGCCGGTGACGTCCTTGGCCCAGTTGAGCTGGATGCATTTTTCCGGATTGTGGCGGATGTCGACGATGTTCCGGCAGCTTTCCATGTGCACCACCATGCCCTTGCCAGCGGACAGATAGCCGACGATGGGGTCGCCCGGAATCGGCGTGCAGCACTTGGCGTAGCTCATCACCAGGCCTTCGGTACCACGGATCGCCAGCGGCCCTTCGCTGCTCGGCAGGGTCTCGTCGCCACTCTCGGCCAGCAGACGACGGGCCACGACATAGGCCATGCGGTTGCCCAGGCCGATGTCTTCGAGCAGATCCTCAATGACTTCCTGGCGGTATTCGCCGAGCACCGCCTGTACGCGCTCGGGGGCAATCTTCTCCAGGTGCGTGTCGAAGCTGGCCAGGACCTTGTTCAGCAGGCGTTCGCCGAGGCTGATGGATTCCGAGCGGCGCTGCTGCTTGAGGGCGTGGCGGATGTGCGTGCGCGCCTTGCCGGTGACCACGAAGTTGAGCCAGGCCGGATTCGGCCGGGCGCCCGGCGCGGTGACGATTTCCACCGTCGAGCCGCTTTCCAGCGCCTGCGACAGCGGTGCCAGGCGGCGGTTGATGCGGCAGGCGATGCAGGTATTGCCGACGTCGGTATGCACCGCGTAGGCGAAGTCGACCGCCGTGGAGCCTTTCGGCAGCTCCATGATGCGGCCCTTGGGCGTGAACACGTAGACCTCGTCCGGGAACAGGTCGATCTTCACGCTTTCGATGAATTCCAGCGAATTGCCGGCGCGCTGCTGCAGTTCCAGTACACCCTTGACCCACTGCCGTGCACGGGCATGGTTGCCCTTGGGCACCTCGTCGTCGTTGGACTTGTACAGCCAGTGCGCGGCGATGCCGTTGTTGGCCATCTCCTCCATTTCGCGGGTGCGGATCTGGATTTCGATGGGCACGCCGTGCATGCCGAACAGCGTGGTGTGCAGCGACTGGTAGCCGTTGGCCTTGGGAATCGCGATGTAGTCCTTGAAGCGTCCCGGCAGCGGCTTGTACAGGTTGTGCACGGCGCCGAGCACGCGGTAGCAGGTGTCGACCTTGTCGACGATGATGCGGAAGGCGTAGACGTCCATGATCTCGTTGAACGCCTTACGCTTGCCGCGCATCTTCTGGTAGATGCTGTACAGGTGCTTCTCGCGGCCGATCACTTCGCCTTCCATGCCTTCGCGCTGCAGGCACATCTGGATCGATTCCTCGATCTTGGCCACGATTTCCTTGCGGTTGCCCCGAGCGCGGCGTACGGCGGCGCGGATGCGCTCGGAGCGCATCGGGTGCATGGCCTTGAAGCCCAGGTCTTCGAATTCCACGCGCATGTTGTGCATGCCCAGCCGGTTGGCGATGGGCGCGTAGATTTCCAGGGTTTCCTTGGCGATGCGCCGGCTCTTCTCATGCGGCATGGCATCGAGGGTGCGCATGTTGTGCAAGCGGTCGGCGAGTTTCACCAGAATCACGCGGATGTCGCGGGCCATGGCCATGGCCATCTTCTGGAAGTTCTCGGCCTGCGCCTCGGCCTTGGTCTCGAAGTTCATCTGGGTCAGCTTGCTGACCCCGTCGACCAGTTCGGCCACGGTTTCGCCGAACTGCGCGTTGAGCGCTTCCTTGGCGATGCCGGTGTCTTCGATGACGTCGTGCAGCATGGCGGCCATCAGGCTCTGATGATCCATGTGCATATCGGCGAGGATGCTGGCCACGGCCAGCGGATGGGTCACGTAGGCTTCGCCGCTGCGGCGGCGTTGGCCATCGTGCGCCTGTTCGGCGTAGAAGTAGGCGCGGCGAACCAGGTTGACCTGGTCATGGCCGAGGTAGGTCGAAAGTCGATCGGCGAGAGCGTCTATGCCAGCCATGGGAGGTTCCTCCTTTGGCAGGTATGGCCCTGCGCCGCGCGACTTCGACCCGGCATCATCGATTTACAGAGGCTCGTTGGCCTCTTCCTCGAAGGCAGCGAACAGCGGTTCTTCTTCGACGATGTCTTCCTGGGCGACCACTTCGTAGTCCACCAGGCCGGCAGCGATTTCGCGCAGGGCCACCACGGTGGGCTTGTCGTTTTCCCAGGCCACTTTCGGCTCTTTGCCGCCGGTGGCCAGCTGGCGCGAACGCTTGGTCGCGAGCATGACCAGTTCGAAGCGGTTATCAACGTTGTCCAGGCAATCTTCGACGGTAACGCGAGCCATGGTGTTCCTCGTAACTTGTGCGGATAAGCTTGGCCCGAGCGGGCGAGCGGACTGAATAGTCTAAAAAATCACCAGCGACAATGGAAGCGCTGTTTTACGCCAGCAGTTCACTGAGCAGACCGGCATGGCGCTGCTGCTGCTGAGCCTGGGCCAACTGGTTGCTGCGGAAGATGGCTTTCAGGTCACTCAGGGCGTGATTGAAGTCATCGTTGATCACCAGATAGTCGTACTCGACGTAGTGGCTCATTTCGCTGACGGCCTCGCGCATACGACGCTCGATGATCTCGCCGCTGTCCTGGCCGCGATGGGTCAGGCGATGGCGCAGCGCTTCCTGGGTCGGCGGCAGGATGAAGATGGACTTGGCCTGCGGCATCAGCTTGCGCACCTGCTGCGCGCCCTGCCAGTCGATCTCCAGGATCAGGTCGAAACCTTCGGCCAGGGTCTGCTCGACCCACTTCTGCGAGGTGCCGTAGAAGTTGTCGAATACCTGGGCATGCTCGAGGAACTCGCTGCGCTCGATCATCGCGCTGAACTGTGCATGGTCGACGAAGTGGTAGTTGACCCCGTCCACTTCGCCCGGGCGCATGGCGCGGGTGGTGTGCGAAACCGAGACGCGAACCTGCGGTTCGCTCTCGATCAGGGCCTTGACCAGGCTGGTCTTGCCGGCGCCCGAGGGTGCGGAAACGATATAGAGGGTGCCGGTGGTGATGGCCATGAAAGAAGCGTCCTGAAAAACGTTGAGCGAAAGAAAGATAGCAGCCGTCTGGCTGGCGTTACTCGATATTCTGCACCTGCTCGCGCATCTGTTCGATAAGCACCTTGAGGTTCACGGCAGCTTGCGTGCTGCGCGGGTCGAACGCCTTGGAACCGAGGGTATTGGCCTCGCGGTTGAGCTCCTGCATCAGGAAGTCCAGGCGCCGCCCGGCAGCGCCACCGGCCTTGAGCACGCGGCGCACTTCGCTGACGTGAGTGCTCAGGCGATCCAGTTCCTCGGCCACGTCGCTCTTCTGCGCCAGCAGCACCAGCTCCTGCTCCAGGCGCTGCGGGTCGAGCTCGGCCTGCATCTCGGCGAAGCGGGTTTCGATCTTCTGGCGCTGGCCGGCGAGCATCTGCGGCACCAGTTCGCGCAAGGCGGCGACTTCGTCGAGGATGCTGTCGAGGCGCTCGTTGAGCAGCTTGGCCAGCTCGGCGCCTTCCCGGGCGCGGCCGGCCTTGAGTTCGCCCAATGCCTGGTCGAACAGCTTCAGCGCGGCGGCGTTGAGCGCTTGCGGGTCGGCCGAGTCGGCCACCAGCACGCCAGGCCAGGCCAGCACTTCCAGCGGGTTGAGCGGCGCCGGTTGCTGAATCAGCGCGGCGACCTGTTCGGCGGCGACGATCAGCTGGCGCGCCCGCTCGCTGTCGACCTGCAGTTGCTTGCCGGCACTTTCCTCGGCGAAGCGCAGGGTGCATTCCACCTTGCCGCGCGACAGGCCCTGGCGCAGCGCTTCGCGCACCGCGCCTTCGAGATCGCGGAAGGCGTCGGGCAGGCGCAGGTGCGGTTCCAGGTAACGGTGGTTGACCGAGCGCAGCTCCCAGCTCAGTGTGCCGTGGGCGGTTGCCTGCTCGTTGCGGGCAAAGGCCGTCATGCTGTGAACCATGGGGTACCTCGCGGAAGTCAGCTCGAAAAGCGCAGGATTGTAGCTCAGCGCGCCTGCCCATTTCATGCGCGGACGTTCAGGCCTGCCGTCAGTCGCTGCCAATTCGGCATGTCACCGCGGTCGACCGCCCCCTATAATGCGTGCTGTTTTCACTTAACGAAGTAGGTATCGCTCGATGAAACGTCCCAGTGGCCGCGCCGCCGATCAGTTGCGCTCGATTCGCATCACCCGCAACTACACCAAGCATGCCGAGGGTTCGGTACTGGTCGAGTTTGGCGATACCAAGGTGATCTGCACCGTCAGCGTCGAATCCGGCGTGCCGCGTTTCCTCAAGGGCCAGGGCCAGGGTTGGCTGACGGCCGAATACGGCATGCTGCCGCGCGCCACCGGCGAGCGTAACCAGCGTGAGGCCAGCCGCGGCAAGCAGGGTGGCCGCACTCTGGAAATCCAGCGCCTGATCGGCCGTTCGCTGCGCGCTGCGCTGGATATGAGCAAGCTGGGCGAGAACACCCTGTACGTCGATTGCGACGTGATCCAGGCTGACGGCGGTACCCGTACCGCGTCCATCACCGGCGCCATGGTGGCGCTGATCGACGCGCTGAAGGTGCTGAAGAAGCGTGGTTCGCTCAAGGGCGAGCCGCTCAAGCAGATGATCGCGGCCGTGTCGGTGGGCATCTACCAGGGCGAGCCGGTGCTGGATCTGGATTACCTGGAAGATTCCGCCGCCGAGACCGACCTCAACGTGGTGATGACCAATGCCGGCGGCTTCATCGAAGTGCAGGGCACTGCCGAGGGCGCGCCGTTCCAGCCAGATGAGTTCAACGCCATGCTGGCGCTGGCGCAGAAGGGCATGAACGAGATCTTTGAACTGCAGAAGGCCGCTCTGGTCGACTGAAACCCATAACCGAGCAAGGAGCACCAGGATGAACGACGATATGCAAAGCCCGCTTCCGACGCCCAGTCAGGAAGCGCGTCAGTGGGCCATGTTTTGCCACTTCGCCGCATTTCTCGGCCTGGTGTTCCCCTTCGGTAATCTGCTCGGCCCGCTGATCGTCTGGCAGATCAAGAAGGACTTCGACCCCTTCGTCGATGCGCAGGGCAAGGAAGCACTGAACTTCCAGATCAGCGTGGCGCTGGCGGCAGTGGTCTGCTTCATCCTCATGGTGGTGGTGATCGGCTTCCCCCTGCTCATGCTGCTGGGCCTGGCGGCGCTGGTGCTGACCATCATCGCCGGGATCAAGGCCAATGAAGGGCAGAACTATCGCTACCCGTTCAGTTGGCGTTTGGTGAAGTAAACCTGCGGACAACAAAAAGCCGGCGATAAGCCGGCTTTTTCGTACCTGTCGATCAGACGCTGAGAATCCAGTCGTAATCGACGATCAGCGGCGCATGCTGGGAGAAGCGCGGCTGGCGTGGCAGGCGCGCACTTCGCACGCTGCGACGCATGCCCGGTGTGAGCAACTGGTAGTCGAAGCGGTAACCCAGGTTGAGCATCTCCGCCTGCTCGTTATCCGGCCACCAGCTGAACTGGTCACCTTCGCGGCTGACTTCGCGCAGGGCGTCGACATAGCCCATGTTGCCGATCACCTCATCCATCCAGGCACGCTCGGGTGCCAGGAAGCCCGGTGATTGCTGGCAGTCACGCCAGTTCTTCACATCCATCTTCTGGTGCGCCACGTGCAGCGAGCCGCAGTAGATGTACTCGCGACGCTTGCGCCGTTGCTTGTCCAGATAATGGGTGAAGTCGTCCATGAACTTGAATTTCTGATTCAAGCTCTCGTCGCCGTCACGCCCGCTCGGCAGCAGCAGAGTGGCGATACTTACCTTGTCGAAATCTGCCTGCAGGTAGCGCCCGTAGCGATCGGCCATCTCGAAGCCGAGGCCGCTGATCACCGCCTTGGGTTGCAATCGCGAGTAGAGCGCCACGCCACCTTGGCTGGGCACTTCACCGTCGCATGCATAGAGGAAATAACCATCCAGCTGGAAGGCTTGGTCGTCCATTTCAAAGGCGGAGGCACGGGTGTCTTGCAGGCAGATCACGTCGGCATTCTGGGCTTGCAGCCAGCTGAGCAAACCTCGCTCGGCCGCAGCCTGAATACCATTCACGTTCACACTGATGATCCGCATAAATGGCCCCCAAAAACACGTGCGTGTATGATACCCGAGCTCACCTCAATTAGCTAAATCCGTGCCGTCCGGGACTTTTTTCATGCAAGCGTATCAGCGCGATTTCATTCGCTTCGCCATCGAACGCGGGGTTCTGCGTTTCGGCCAGTTCACCCTCAAGTCCGGGCGTACCAGCCCTTATTTCTTCAATGCCGGCCTGTTCGACAGCGGTCTGGCGCTGGCTCAGCTGGGGCGTTTTTACGCGGCTGCGATCGTCGACAGCGGTATCGACTTCGACGTGCTGTTCGGGCCGGCCTACAAGGGTATTCCGCTGGCGGCGACCACTGCCGTGGCGCTGGCCGAGCACCACGGTCGCGATCTGCCCTGGTGCTTCAACCGCAAGGAAGCCAAGGACCATGGCGAGGGCGGCACTCTGGTCGGTGCGCCGCTCAAGGGCCGTGTGCTGATCGTCGATGACGTGATCACCGCCGGCACTGCCATTCGCGAAGTGATGCAGATCATCCAGGGCCAGGGCGCTCAAGCGGCCGGTACCCTGATCGCGTTGAACCGTCAGGAGCGTGGTCAGGGCGAGCTTTCCGCGATTCAGGAAGTCGAGCGCGACTTCGGCATACCGGTAGTGAGCATCGTGTCACTGCAGCAGGTACTGGAATATCTGGCGGGGGATGCTGAACTGAAGCAATATCTGCCGGCTGTCGAAGCCTATCGCGCCGAGTACGGAATCTAGCCCTAGCACAAGGTCGTCCTATGCCTGCACCGCTCCTGACCCGCTGTACGCTGCTATGTAGTCTGCTGCTGCCGTTGTCCGGAGTGGCCGCCGAGCTGTATCGCTATGTCGATGACAAGGGCGTGACGGTGCTCAGCCGCCAGGGTGTGCCGCCGGAGTTCATCGGCAAGGGTTATGAGGTGCTCAATGACCAGGGCCGCGTCGTGCGGGTGATCCCGCCGGCACCGACGCCGGAGGAATTTGCCCGCATGCAGGCGGACAAGGCGCGCGCCAGCAGCGATGCTCAGCTGCTGCGCCTGTATACCAATCTTGATGACGTCGACCGTGCCCGCGAACGCAAGCTGGCCGAGCTCGACAGCGTCACCAGCGTGGCACGCGGCAATCTGCAGTCGGTGCGCACTCAGCAGGCCAACCTGCAGAGCCAGGCCGCCGATCACGAACGTGCCGGGCGCCCGGTGCCGGAGCATTTGCTGGTACAGATCAATAACCTCAAGGAAGAACAGCAGCGTCTGCAGCGCGACATCGCCCGCTACAAGGAGACGCGTGCTCAGGCCGAAGCGGGTTTCGCCGCTGATCGCGCACGTCTGGCCGAGCTGTTTGGTGAGCCGCAGAAAAAGCCTTAAAGCTCGGTAATTCAGCTCTGCGGCTGAGTCTTCTCGAAACTCTCGATCTTTTCTCTTAGCCACTGCGGCAGCGGCGCACTGTTGCGTGTCGCGCTGTCGGCGTGCACGTAGACGATTTCGCCGCTGGTCAGTAGCTCGCCGTCACGCCAGATACCAAGGGCGAAAGTCAGGCTGGAGCGACCCAGACGTGCACTGCGGATGCCGATCTGTAGCTCATCGTCGAAGCGTGCCGGGGCGCGGTATTCGAGCAAGGTGCGGATGGCGAAGAAATCGCCGCCGTCCTGGGTCAGGTCACCGGGGTAGGCGACGCCGAGCGCGCGAAAGTACTCGGTGATGGCGACGTCGGCGTAGGTCAGGTAATGGCCGTTGAAGACGATGCTTTGCGGGTCGACCTCGGCCCAGCGCACGCGCAATGGATGGAAGAAGCTGAACTGGCTGGGTTCGGGCAGGCTGCTCATGGGCGCTCCTTTATTAGGGTTGCCTGATGAGCGTGCGTGTTGAGGAGGGTTGCGGCAAGTTCGAGTCGCGGTGCGGATGGCTTGCGATAAGCTCGCTCGATGGTTTGGGTAGGGTACGCTATGCGCACCGCTCGGGTCGCCATGCGTAGGGGATTCGTGGTGCCCACTTTGCCCTCTCCCGCCCTGCGGGCACCCTCTCCCGCAAGCGGGAGAGGGGCATCAGAAGGCCGCGTTGCGGCCGCTGTTCAGGGGCGTTTGCGGTTGGTAATCAGGGTGCCGACGCCGGTGTCGGTGAAGATTTCCAGCAGCACTGCGTTGGGCACACGGCCGTCGACGATGTGCGCGGCGGTGACGCCGCCTTGCACGGCTTCCAGGGCGCACTTGATCTTCGGCAGCATGCCGCCATAGATGGTGCCGTCAGCGATCAGGCCGTCGACCTGCTCGGTTGTCAGGCCGGTGAGCACTTCGCCCTGTTTGTTCATCAGGCCGGCGATGTTGGTCAGCAGCATCAGCTTCTCGGCTTTCAGCGCTTCGGCAACCTTGCCGGCCACCAGGTCGGCGTTGATGTTGTAGGACTCGCCGTCCTGGCCGACGCCGATCGGCGCGATGACCGGGATGAAGTTGCCCTTGACCAGCATGTTCAGCAGCTCGGTGTTGACCCCGGTGACTTCGCCGACATGACCGATGTCGATGATCTCGGGCTGGGTCATTTCCGGCGTCTGACGGGTGACCTTGAGCTTCTTCGCGCGGATCAGGCCGGCATCCTTGCCGGTCAGGCCGATGGCGCTGCCGCCATGCTGGTTGATCAGGTTGACGATGCTCTTGTTGACCTGGCCGCCGAGCACCATTTCCACCACGTCCATGGTGGCGGTGTCGGTGACGCGCATGCCATCGATGAAGTGGCTTTCGATGGACAGCCGCTTGAGCAGATCACCGATCTGCGGGCCGCCGCCGTGTACCACCACCGGGTTGATGCCGACCGCCTTCATCAGCACGATGTCGCGGGCGAAGCCCTGCTTGAGCTCCTCGCTTTCCATGGCGTTGCCGCCGTACTTGATCACCAGGGTCTTGCCGACGAAGCGGCGGATATAGGGCAGGGCTTCGGACAGTACCTTGGCAACCTGGGCGGCGGCGTCACGCTCGAGGGTCATGCAGGGGGCTCCTGGAACAATCGATCAGAATGGTAGTTGCAGGTCGGGGGCGACCTTGAGCAGTTGGGCGCGGAAGATATCCTGGATACGCTCCAGCTCTTCCTGAGTGTCGGCTTCGAAGCGCAGCACCAGTACCGGCGTGGTGTTGGACGCGCGAATCAGGCCCCAGCCCTTGGGATAGTCGACGCGTACGCCGTCGATGCTGGTGATGTTCGCTTCGCCCCACTGACCTTCACGCTGCAGGCGTTCGATCATGCCGAACTTGGTCTGCTCGGTGACCTTGATGTTGATCTCCGGCGTGGAAATATCGCTGGGGAAGGCGCTGAACACCTGTTCGGCGTTGCGTTTCTCGAGGCTGAGGATTTCCAGCAGGCGCGCGGCGCTATAGATGCCGTCGTCGAAACCGTACCAGCGTTCCTTGAAGAAGATGTGACCGCTCATCTCGCCTGCCAGCAGCGCGCCGGTTTCCTTCATCTTCTTCTTGATCAGCGAATGGCCGGTCTTCCACATCACCGGACGGCCACCGTAGCCGCTGATCAGCGGGGTCAGGCGACGCGTGCATTTGACGTCGAAGATGATGTCGGCGCCGGGGTTGCGCGAGACCACGTCCTTGGCGAACAGCATCAGCAGGCGGTCCGGGTAGACGATGTTGCCGGTGTTGGTCACCACGCCGACGCGGTCGCCGTCGCCATCGAAGGCCAGGCCGAGATCGGCGTTCTCGGATTTCACACGGGCGATCAGATCGACCAGGTTCTCCGGCTTGCCCGGGTCCGGGTGGTGATTGGGGAAGGTGCCGTCCACTTCGCAGAACAACGGGATCATGCTGCAGCCGAGGGCTTCGATCAGTTGCGGGGCGATCACGCCAGCCGCGCCGTTGCCGCAGTCGACCACCACCTTGAGCGGCTTGGCCAGGGCGATGTCGTCACGGATGGTCTTGAAGTAGCGCGGCAGTACGTCGACCTGCTGCACGCTGCCGACGCCTGTGGCCAGATCGTTATTGTCCAGGCGCGCTTTCAGTGCCTGGATCTGCTCGTTGGCCAGGGTGTCGCCCGCGATTATGATCTTGAAGCCGTTGTAGTCCGGCGGGTTGTGGCTGCCGGTCAGCATCACGGCCGAACGACCTTCCAGCACGTTGGCAGCAAAGTACACCACCGGGGTCGGCACCATGCCGATGTCGGTGACTTCGCAGCCGCAGTCAAGCAGGCCCTGTACCAGTTGTTGCAGCAGTTCGGGGCCGGACAGACGGCCATCACGGCCGACAATGACCTTGGGCTCGCCCTGGGCCAGGCTCTGCGAGCCAATGGCCCGGCCTATCCAGTAGGCATACTCGGCGGTCAGGGTGTCACCCACCACGCCGCGGATGTCGTAGGCGCGAAAGATATCGGCGGGAAGTTTTGGGGCGCTTTGGCTAGTGCTCATTGCGGGGCTCTGCTCCAGTCCCAGGAGATCCTGGTCTTCATCAAGAATGTCGATATCGAGGATATCGGTGTCCTGAAACAGCGGGTCGACCAGCTCGGCAGGTTTGCTGACCGGCTGAGCGGCGGGGGCCGCGGCTGTTCCTTTAATAGGGGTACTGCTGCCTTCAGGGCTACTGCGGCGCGGCAGGCGCGCCAGACTCTGGGCCAGCGTATCGAGTGCCGGTACGCTGAGGCTGAAGGCTTTGACGTTCTTGCCGGCAGAGAGTTCTTTCAGCATTTGTCCGAGCTGCTGTGCGTCGCCATTGACGCGCCGCTGCAGGGCGCCGTGCACCAGAATCAGGCCAATCAGGGCGCCGCCCAATGCCAACAGGAGCGCCAGGCCGAGCATGGACGCAGGGACGCTGCCCTGTGCCAGGGCCGGGCCGGGGGTAAAGCTTATCTTCCAGTACGGGTTGCCAGTGGCGAAGGTCTGCGCAGCGCCTGAGCCGGGTTGGCCTCGTTGCAACAGCACCTGCTCCGGGGTGTTGGCGAACTGCTGGATCAGCTGCACCTGGCCATATTCGGCAGGCAGCGCTGGCAGTGCGGCGAGCAGGCGTTGCAGGTCGAAGGCCAGCAGCAGCGTGCCCTGGGCCGGCTGGTTCTCGCCGACGCGCAGCGCCACGGCGCTGTAGGCCAGCCAGCGTTGGCCGACACGGTAGGCTTCAACGGCCGGCTGCTGGCCGCTTTCGGTGCGGCGCAGCATATCCAGGCCGGCGAAGTTCATCGGTGCGGCGCGGCTGGTGTTCTGCACGGCTTCACCGCGGCGGTTGAGGTGGACGTCGATCACGCCGTCCCAGTAGCTCAGGCTGCGTTCGGCCTCGCTGATCTGCAGGCTGTCGCCGCTTTGCAGAGCCTGCAGCAGCTGCGGATTACGCGCGGCCGCCAGGCTGTCGGCCTGCAGTTGCTTGAGCGCCTGTTGCACTGCGGCGGCCTGATTGCTGCCGAGGGCCTGGGTCAGTTCGGCTTGGCGTGCCTGGCTGCCGCTGTTATCGGCGAACCACAGCAACGCCCCGCCTGCGCCGGCGCCGATCAGCGCGGCCAGCAGGCCTGGCAGCAGCGTGCCCAGCGAGGGGCTGGCGGCCTTGCTCTTGGGCGGCTCCGGTATCAGGCTGGCGGCGCTATCGACTTCCTTGGCAGTACGCTTCAAGAGTTTCACGTAGGCGCTCCTCGGCGGGTCGTCCTGTGGGATATGGGTCAGTGACTACCGGAGTGGCCGAAGCCGCCAGCGCCACGTTGGGTCTCGTCGAACTGCTCGACCAACTCGAAATGCGCCTGCACCACCGGCACCAGCACCAGCTGCGCGATGCGCTCGCCGATGGCGATGGTGAAAGGCGTCTGGCCACGGTTCCAGCACGACACCATCAGCTCGCCCTGGTAGTCGGAGTCGATCAGGCCGACCAGGTTGCCGAGTACGATGCCGTGTTTGTGGCCGAGGCCCGAGCGCGGCAGGATCATCGCGGCCAGGCCGGGGTCGCCGATATAGATCGACAGACCGGTGGGGATCAGTACGGTCTGCCCCGGTTCGAGGACGATGTCCTCCTTGAGCATGGCGCGCAGGTCGAGGCCGGCAGAACCGGGCGTGGCATATTGCGGCAGCGGGAATTCCTGGCCGAGGCGTGGATCGAGGATCTTGGCTTGCAGAGCGTGCATGGTCAGTTCTTGTTCAGTCGTTCGGCGATAAGGGTGATCAACTGGCGGGCGATCTTGCCCTTGCTGGTCTGGGCGAAGCTGATTTGCTGCAGCCCACGGTCGATCACGGTGATGGCGTTCTCTTCGCTATTGAAGCCGATGCTGGGGTTGGCCACATCGTTGGCAACGATCAGATCGAGATTCTTGTCGCGCAGCTTGCGCGAGGCGTATTCGAGCAGGTTCTCGGTCTCGGCGGCGAAGCCCACGCTGAACGGGCGGTCGTCGCGGCCGGCGATGGTGGCGAGGATATCCGGGTTGCGCACCATTTGCAGGAGCATTCCCTCGCCAGTGGAGGGGTCTTTCTTCAATTTGTGCTGGGCGACCACTTCCGGACGGTAATCGGCCACTGCGGCAGCGGCGATCAGTACGTCGCAGGGCATCGCCGCTTCGCAGGCAGCGAGCATGTCGCGAGCGCTGACCACGTCGATGCGACTGACCCGATCCGGCGTCGGCAAGTGCACCGGCCCGCTGACCAGGGTGACCCTGGCTCCGGCCTCGGCAGCAGCTTCGGCCAGGGCGAAGCCCATCTTGCCGGAGCTGTGGTTGGTGATGTAGCGCACCGGGTCGATGTTTTCCTGGGTCGGGCCGGCGGTGATCAGAACGTGCAGGCCTTCGAGTGCCTGACGCTGGAAGCAGTCGGCGGCCAGGTTGGCCAGGTCATTGGGTTCGAGCATGCGGCCGAGGCCGACGTCGCCGCAGGCCTGGCTGCCGGAGGCCGGGCCGAACAGGCGCATGCCGCGCTGTTGCAACAGCTCGAGGTTGGCCTGGGTGGCATCGTCGCGCCACATGGCCTGATTCATCGTCGGTGCCAGGGCGATCGGCGCATCGGTGGCCAGCACCAGGGTGGTCAGCAGGTCGTTGGCCACGCCCTGGGCCAGGCGTGCGATCAGGTCGGCAGTGGCCGGGGCGATGAGGATCAGATCGGCCCAGCGCGCCAGTTCGATATGGCCCATCGCGGCTTCGGCGGCTGGGTCGAGCAGATCGAGATGAACCGGGTGGCCGGAGAGGGCCTGCAGGGTCAGCGGGGTGATGAACTCGCGGCCGCCCTGGGTCATGACCACGCGGACTTCGGCACCCTGATCCTTCAGCCGGCGAACCAGTTCGGCGCTCTTGTAGGCAGCAATACCGCCCCCCACGCCGACGATGATGCGTTTGCGATACAGCCGCTGCATAGGCTTGCCTTTTATAAACCGGTGGATGTGCGCCACGTGACCAACGCCTCCCCAGGCCGGCCCCGTGTAAAAAGATGGGCTACGATAGCACAGCGCCCGCAGCGGAACAGCGGGCGCCTGGCTCAACATGGAGGTGCCGATGAGCATTCGTGACTGGCCCGCGGCAGAGCGTCCGCGGGAAAAACTGCTGGAGCAGGGCGCGGCCTCGCTGACCGACGCCGAGCTGCTGGCGATCTTTCTGCGCACCGGTGTCACCGGCAAGAGTGCGGTGGACCTGGCGCGCTATCTGCTAAGCGAATTCGGCAGCCTGAGAGCCTTGCTGGAAGCCGATCTGACTGGCTTCAGCCAGCACCTCGGACTCGGCCCGGCCAAGTACGCGCAGTTGCAGGCCGTGCTGGAAATGTCGCGGCGGCATCTGGCCGAGCGCCTGCGCCGCGATTCAGCGCTGGAAAGCCCGCAGGCGGTGCGCGACTACCTCAAGGCGCAACTGCGCCACGAGCCACATGAGGTATTCGGCTGCCTGTTCCTCGATGCCAAGCACCGTGTGCTGGCCTTCGAAGTGTTGTTTCGCGGCAGCATCGACAGCGCCAGCGTTTATCCCAGGCAGGTGGTCAAGCGCTCGCTGGCCAACAATGCCGCCGCCGTCATCCTCACCCATAACCACCCTTCGGGCGTGTCGGAACCCAGCCAGGCCGACCGCGTGCTGACCCAGCGCCTCAAGGATGCCCTGGCGCTGGTGGAAGTGCGCGTACTCGATCACTTCATCGTCGGCGATGGCGAGCCTCTGTCGATGGCCGAGCTGGGCTGGATGTAAGGCGGCGCACTGACGGTAGAAGCGGATTTATCCGCGATCCTGGCGGCTCGGTGCCGGCCCCATCGCGGATAAATCCGCTCCTACAGTGCGTAGGGTGGGCTTTAGCCCACCATGTTGACGGCTCACGGCGCCATTTGTACCGAGGCAAAATCCTGCCGGCCGAACGGGCTGACTTTGTAGCCCTGCACCTTTTCGCTGAGAAGGGCGAAGGCGGTGGGGTGAGCCAGCGGCAGCCACAGCGCCTGCTCCTGGATGATTTTCTGCGCCTGGTGGTAAAGGCGGCTGCGCTCGGTCTGGTCGCTGCTGGCCTTGCCATCGGCAATCAATTTATCCAGTGCCTCGTCGCAGTAGCGGGCGAAGTTCAGCCCGGACTCGACCGAAGCGCAGGAAAACTGCGGAGTGAGGAAGTTGTCCGGGTCGCCGTTGTCGCCGGCCCAACCCATGAACAGCAGGTCATGCTCGCCAGCCTTGGCGCGGCGGATCAGCTCGCCCCACTCGATCACGCGGATTTCGGCATCGATACCCACTTTGGCCAGGTCGGCCTGCAGCAGTTGCGCACCGAGGCTGGGGTTGGGGTTGAGCAGGCTGCCGCTGGGGCGCGTCCAGATGGTGGTCTTGAAGCCGTTGGGCAGGCCGGCTTCGCTCAGCAGGGCGCGGGCTTTTTCCGGCGCGTGGGCATAGCCGGGCAGTTCGCTGGCATAGCTCCAGGTATTCGGTGGGTAGGGGCCGCTGGCCGGCTCGGCGCTGCCTTCGAACACCGCCTTGACGTAGCTGGCCTTGTCGAACGCCAGGTTGATCGCCTGGCGCACCTGCGGCTTGTCCAGCGGTGGGTGCTGGCTGTTGATGCCGACGAAGGCGGTCATGAACGCGGCGGTGTGCGCGCTTTTCAGTTTGGCGTCGCCGGCGATGGCCTGCACGTCCTGCGGTTTTGGCGACAGGGCGATCTGGCATTCGCCGCGGCGCAGTTTCTGCAGGCGTACGGCGCTGTCCGGGGTGATGGCGAAAATCACCCGGTCCACGCCCGGCTTGCCGCCGAAGTAATCGGGATTGGCGCGGTAGCGCACCACGGCGTCCTTCTGGAAGCGCTCGAAGACGAAGGGGCCGCTGCCCACCGGCGCGCTGTTGAGCTTCTGCGGTGTGCCGGCTGCCAGAAGCTTGTCGGCGTACTCGGCGGAATAGATCGAGGCGAAGCCCATGCTCAGGGTGGCGAGGAAGGTGGCGTCGCGGCGGTTCAGGGTGATGCGTACGCTGTGAGCGTCCGGCGCCTCGACCTTGGCGATCAGGCTGGGCCACTGCATCGACTGGGCGTGTGGGTAACCGCTGGCGGCAACCTGGTGCCAGGGATGCTCGGCGTCGAGCATGCGCTGGAAGCTGAACAGCACGTCGCGGGCGTCGAGGTTGCGGCTGGGCGTGAAGTCGGCGCTGTGGTGAAACTGTACGTCGTCGCGCAACTGGAAGTCGTAGACCAGGCCATCGTCCGATATCGACCAACTGCGCGCCAGGCTCGGCAGCAGCTTGCCCTGCTCGGCGTCGAACTCCACCAGGCGGTTCATCAGCATATCGGCCGAGGCATTGGTGGTGGTCAGCGAGTTGTACTGCACCACGTCGAAACCCTCCGGGCTGGCTTCGGTACAAACGCTGAGGGTAGCCGCCTGGGCCAATAGCGGGGTGCACAGCAAAGTGGCGAGTAACAGACGCATGGCGAACTCCTTGTTCCCTGTGGAACGCTAAGCTTGCAACCCTAGTCGATTTGCGCGGGCATGAATACCGGCAGCAGGCGACGAGCGGTCGAATCTTGATCAGGCCCCAGAAGCCAGGCCCCCGGCCAGTCTGCGTATCAGGCCCAGTGCTTTATCCTACGGTTTCCCTTGTTGCTCCCGGGGCTTTCTGGTATAAAGCAGCGCTCTTTTCTAGGGGCCCGGTTCTTGCGCTATCCAGTGCGCCCGGTAAGACCCTCGAGAAACGCGGCGCCGAGCGCCAATGACATTGAGTTTAAGCGGCCAACCCATGCCGGGTTGGGCATGTGGTTTTAGAGGGCTGAGGCATGTCGAGAGTCTGTCAAGTTACCGGTAAGGGTCCGGTAACCGGGAACAACATTTCCCACGCAAACAACAAAACCCGTCGTCGTTTCCTGCCGAACCTGCAGCACCATCGCTTCTGGGTCGAGTCCGAGAAGCGCTTCGTGCGTCTGCGCGTGTCTGCCAAGGGCATGCGCGTCATCGACAAGCGTGGCATCGACGTAGTGCTGGCTGAGCTGCGCGCTCGCGGCGAAAAGGTTTAAGGAGAGAGTCATGCGTGAACTGATCCGTTTGGTGTCCAGCGCCGGTACCGGCCACTTCTACACCACCGACAAGAACAAGCGCACCACCCCCGACAAGATCGAAATCAAGAAATTCGATCCGGTCGTACGCAAGCACGTGATCTACAAGGAAGCCAAGATCAAGTAATTGATCGGCTGCCTGTCAAAGAAACCCGCCCTCATCGGCGGGTTTTTTTATGCCTGTGCGCCTGCCGCTGTCCGCGCCTGCGCAGGTCGGCGGCGCGACTTTTGGTCGCGCCTGTTTTTGTGCAACTCGACCATCTGTTACTTACGTCACACCAGGCGCGGGTTTAGACTGCGCCGTTGCCGTGGAACTGACTCATCCATCAGCTTTTGGGTGGATGTGGCACATGGGGTTCGGGCACTTTCCGTTCGTCATTTGCCCAGAGGCTCGCATGACTGCTTCAGCTCATTGTGTGGAAGTTCTGATCGCCGAAGCGGACCCCTGGACGTCCAACCTGCTGCAGCAACTGGTGCTCGATGTGCGCGGTGATGCCCGCGTGCTGCAGGTCAGCGATGGTCAGGCGGCACTGGCACGCTGCAAGCGGCGTCTGCCCGATCTGGTGATCGCTGATGGCGAACTGCCAGGTCTCGATGGCCTGGAGCTGCTGCGCCAGTTGCGCAGACACCCGCGTACCCCGGCGTTGCCGTTCGTGCTCATCAGCGGTCGCCTCGATGCCAGCAGCGTGCGCGCTGCGCGGCCGCTGGCGCCCAGTGCCTATCTGGCCAAACCCTTCAATGCCGAGAGTCTGCGCCAGCGCCTGCGTACCCTTTTGCCTGCGCCCGCGGCCGCGGTGACGGCGCGGCCGCCGTTGCTGGTCAGCGAGCTGCGCGACTTTCTCGATACGGTGCGCGAAGAAGGACAGGGCGCACCGCTGCTCAGCGATGTGCGCAATGCCGTGAGCCAGGGCTTGCAGGCCGGCGAGCAGGACCTGGGCGAGCTGGAGGCGGTGTTCGGTAGCGACCCGCAGATCACGGCGCTGCTGATCGCTGCTGCCAGTACCGCCGCCCAGCATCAGGGCGTGCCCTGTCAGACGCTGGCTCAGGCGCTGCATCGCCTGGGAGTGGCGCGCACGCTGAATCTGGTACTGGGACTGGCCCTGCAGCGCAATGCGCAGTTGCGTGATCCGCGTCTGGCCGAGCTGGCTTCTCATGCCTGGCAGCAGGCGCGGCGCAGTGCCGATCTGGCGCGCTGGCTGGCGCTCGAGCTGAGGCTCGATGCCGAGCTGTGCTACACCGCCGGCCTGCTGCACAACCTGGGCGAGCTGGCCTTGCTGCGCAGTTTGCAGGACTGGCTGGATGCCGGCGGTGAGTTGAGCAACGAGCAGATCGACGAGGCCATGCAGCGACGGGCGGCCAGCTTCGGCTCGGCCCTGCGTATCCGCTGGCGTCTGCCATTCGGCCTGCGCGAGCTGATCGCAGCGTTCTATGGTCTGGGCAGCGGGGTGTTCTCGCGCGAGGCACTGGTGCTCAACCTCAGCGGCCTGCTACTGGCGCTGCCGGCCAGCGAGCAGCCGACGAGCCTGGGCGAAGCGCGCTGCGTGCGTCTGTTGCGGCTTGACCTGGCGCTGCTCGAGCGTTTGCCGGCCGAGCTTTATCAGGCGTCCTGAGTGCCGTGGAGGCAGGCGTCGTCGGCCAACTGTCGCAGCGGCTGCGGGCGGCCGACGAAATAGCCCTGGGCGTAGTCGATGCCCAGGCGGCGCAGGCAGTCCAGGCTGGCCTGGGTCTCGACGAACTCGGCGACGGTAAGCAGACCGAGTTGCGTGGCGATCTGGCGCATCGAGCCGACCATCGCCTGATTGATCGGATCGTTCTCGATACCGCGAATGAAGCTGCCGTCGATCTTCAGAATGTCCAGCGGCAAATGACGCAGATAGGCGTAGGAGGCAAAGCCGCTGCCGAAGTCATCCAGCGCGACTTTCAGCCCCTTGCTGCGTAGCGCGTCGATCCACTGCGCCGAGACGCCCAGTTCACCGAGGGCCACCATTTCCGTCACTTCGATGCACAGTTTGTCGGGCGGCAGGCCGTGGCGGGCCAGCTCCTGTTCCAGCAACTGGTGGAACGATTGGTCGAGCAGCGAGCTGGCGCTGAGGTTGATGTTGACCTGGGCCAGCTGCGCCAGGTGCGCAGGGTTGGCCGCCAGCCAGGCGCACAGATGCTGGATCACCCAGCGGTCGATGGTGCCGAGAAAGTCGTAGCGCGCCGCTGCATCGAGAAACTGCGCCGGGCTGATCCACTCGCCGCTCTGCGGGTCGTGATAGCGCAGCAACACCTCGTAGTACAGGCCGCTTTTACCGCTCTGCAGTGCCTGCACAGGCTGGAAGAACAACTCGAAATGACCACGTTCACAGGCCTCGCGCAGGCGGGTGATCCACTGCAGCTGGCGTTGATGCTCGAGCAGTGCGCCGTCTTCCGGGTTGAACTGAAATACGCGGTTGCGGCCCTGGTGCTTGGCCAGCTGGCTGGCGCTGCTGGCCCAGGTCAGCGCTGTCTCCCAATCGCGTACGCCGGAACCTAGGGCGAGCAGGCCGATGCTGGTGTGAAGACGGAAGGGGCGCCCCTGCCAGGTGAAGACGAACTGTTCGACCGCCCGACGCAGGGCTTCGGCCTGTTTGAGGGCGGCCTCGTCGTCGACTTCACGCAACAGCACGGCGAACTCGTCACCGCCGACGCGTGCCAGCTCGGCATGGCGCGGCAACTGGTGCGTAAGCTGGGTTGCCAGTTGCCTGAGCAACTGGTCGCCGGCGGAGTGGCCGCACAGGTCGTTGACCTGCTTGAAGCGGTCCAGGCTCAGGTGCAGCAGGTGGCTGAAGCGGCGCTTGGCGGTGCCGCTCAGGGTTTCCGATAGCAGCCGTTCCAGCTCGCGGCGGTTGAGCAGACCGGTCAGCGCGTCGTGGGCGGCCAGTTGCTGCAGGCGTTCCTCCAGGGCGCGGCGCTCGCTGAGATCGACCACGATGCCCTCGATGCAGTCCCGCTGTGGGCGCAGGTGCAGTGACAGGTAGACCCATAGTGGGCGCTGCCTGAGGTCGTAGAGTTCACATTCGCAGCTGACCATGCCGGCCTGCTCGTCGAGCTGGCGCAACAGCGCGCGCCACTGCGCCTCACCCAGCAGACGCTGCAGGGAGAGCTGGTCGATGTCATCCGACAGGCTGGCACTGCCGAGCAGACGCGCCAGGCTCGGGTTGGCCTCCAGCAGGCGGCCGTCGCGCTGGCAGCGGAATATGCCCTCACCGCTGTTGCGAAACAGCGCCTGATACTGTTCCAGGTTGTCGATGGCCTGCGCCTGGCTGCTCAGCAGCACGCGGCGCACGCGCTCCAGCTGCTTGTCGAGCAGGGCGCCGAACAGCAGCATGCTCAGCGCCGGCAGGTAGGCATTCAGCGCATAGAACCCGGCAGGCAGCGGAATCAGCCCGGCGCGGCTCAGTGGCATCAGCAGCATCAGCACCAGTGCCGCACTCCAGCACAGCAGATAACCGGGCGCATAGGGGCGGCGCTGGTAGACCCCCAGGGCCATCACCAGCAACTGGTACAGACCGGTGCAGAGGATCAGCAGATTGAGCGTCTGGTAGGTATAGGCATGGCTGCTGGCCAGGCCGCCCAGGCACACCAGCAATATGGCGGCGAACAGGGCGTCGCGCAGCCAGCGCAGGCGTCCCAGCTCGAGGCGCAGGGCGCTGGCGAGAAATAGCGAGCTGAATATCAGCATGCCCGCAGTGGTCAGGTTGACCAGCAATTTGGGCAGCAGCGCCCACTGCGGCCAGAACAGTCCGGCGATGTTGTACAGGCTGGTGTTGTACAGCGCCACGCACAACGAAGTGAGGCTGAAGTAGGCCAGCTGGGCTTCGCGCAGGGTGCTGAACTTGACCAGATAGAACAGTGCCAGGGCGAGCAGGGCGCCAATCAGCAGACCGCTCTGCAGCCAGCTGTGGGCGATCAGCTGTTGGCCCTGCTCGGCACCGACCACCTGCAGTGGCAGGTTGATCGCCGAATGACTCTGTACGCGCAGCAGCAGGCTGTGCGGGCGATCGTCCAGGCGCGGCAGGTTGAGCAGAAACTGTGGATAGGGCTCACCACGTTCGTTGAAAGGACGTTTCGCGCCGCTGTACAGCGGGCCCAGGGGCTGCTCGCCGTCGAACATCCAGATTTCCAGATCATCGAGAAAGGCCTGGCCGATGATCAGTTGCAGGCGCTCGGCTGCCGGGGCCTGCAATTGCACGGCGAGCCACCAGGCACTGCGCGTGTAGCCAATGCGCACGGCGCCCTGAATCGGTCGACCTTGCTGCTCGATACGCCGCAGCACTTCGCTGGCGCTCAGGTGGCCGCTGGGGTCTTCCAGCAGCAGGCTGTGTTCGATGCTCACCGGCCTGGCCAGATCGGCAGCGCTGAGCTTCAGTAGCGGCAGCGTGCTGCCTGCCCATGCCGGCAGAGTGCAGGCCAGGCAGAACAGCAAGAGCAGTGAGCGAAGCGGTAGAAGCATCCTGGGCGCCTCATGGCAACTACGAGGGCGCCGAGATCCGGAGGACGCAGTAGGTCTGAGGAGCGGTCGGGCGCAGGTGAATTCTAGCCGACTACTGGCTTTATGATTGCGCGGCGGGTCTCATCCCTCGGGTTCGCCTGATGCGGACCGCAGCGATCATGCAGCCTGTGTGCGCTCCTCGGTAACCTTGCGCTGGCGAGCCCAACGATTGGCGCGGGCGAAGGTGCCGAAATCGTTGAAGCGCACGCCCATCTCGCGCATCACCCGATGCGCGAAGGGCACGGTCAGCTGGCGGATGTAGAAGGGCTCCTTGACCACGAAATGATGGATCGCGTGGCTGCTGCCGAAGTTGAAGCAGAACGCCTGCAGCGGCCACAGCCACCAGGGGTTGAGGACCTGGGTCTGCTGGATCACGTTGCCCGGCTCGACGTCGCCGTAATAGTGCATGTTGGAGCTGACGAAGTGCAGGCAGAAGGTGCGCAGCACGTTGGGGCCAACCAGCACCACCACGGTAATGTTCACCACATCCATCATCTTCAGCGTAGTGGCCGTCCAGGCGATCGGGGCGCCGAGAGCGGCGCTGGCCCAGTCCAGCAGGTGGAAACCGAGGAACAGGTACCAGGTCGCCCAGTTGAGCAGCCCCAGCGGCGCGTAGACCTTCAGCGTGCGGGTAAGGATCAGCCGGCGGTGCTCGGGATTCTTCGCCCGCAGCCAGCGAATCAATGAACTCATCATGTTGTCACCGACCATCAGCAGGCGCGCGATGCCCCAGGGCTCGCCGTTGGTGATGGCACGCTCCTCCATGTCGGCTTCGCTGCCGGAAACCTTGTGGTGGTTGAGATGCAGATGGCGGCGTACCCAGGGGTTGATGGTACTCGGCCGCGCCAGCCAGACCAGCGCCAGCATCAGGTTGTGCGGCAGCGGCCGCTTGCGGAAATACATCGAGTGGATCAGGTCGTGCTCCAGCTCATGGGTCAGCGAGGCGAGGAAGGCGTTGAGCAGCAGGCAGGCCCACCAGGGCAGATGGCCGCCGATGTACAGCGCTGCCGAGCCGAGCATGCCGAGCAGGGCGAAGGCCAGGATGCCGGCGCCGAGGGCGTCCTGATGCTGCAGGATCGGGTAGCGCTGGCGCAGGGCATTGCCGTGGGCCATCACCTGTTCACGGATATAAGCGGCGCGTTGCTGGTCATTAAGGCTTGCGGGAGAAGGGGACATGCCGACATCCTCTTGTTATTGGGCTGTGACTTCACTGTGCCGTGACGGTCGTCAGAGCGCCCGACCGTGCACGCCAACCTGCCTACCGGATACGCCAATCTGCATGACCGCCGAACCCACCACCCTGGCCAGCTGGACCCGCGCTCTGCGCAAGCAGCTCGATGCCCTCGGGCTCGACAGCGCTGCCCTGTGCCGCGAGGCGGGGCTCGAGCCGGCGCTGCTCGACGACCCCAACGCGCGTTGCCCGCTGTCGCTGACCACGCGCCTGTGGCAACTGGCAGTGGCCGCCAGCGGTGACCCGGCGCTGGGCCTGAAGACCTCGCAATACGTCAGCCCGACCACCTTCCACGCCCTGGGTTATGCGCTGATCGCCAGCAGCAGCCTGCGCGAGATGTTCGAGCGCATCGTGCGTTACCACCGGGTGGTCAGCGATGCGCTGCAGCTGGAGCTGCGCGAGGTGGGTGATGTATACGAGTTTCGTTTTCGCGTACCGCCAGGCAGCCCCGCGCCGGCGCCCGAAGCGCTGGACGCCTTCGCCGCGATCTACGTGCGTAGCTGTCGCAATCGCCTGAGTCGGGAGTTCTCACCGTTGCTGGTGCAGCTGCAACGCCCACGGCCGGCGGACCCGGCGCCCTGGCAGGCGGTGTTTCGCGCGCCGCTGCAGTTCGATGCCGACGAGAGCCTGCTGCGTTTTCCTCGTGCCGCGTTCGAGCAGCGCCTGGACGATGGCAACCCGGAGCTGGCCGAGCACAACGAGACGGTGTTGCGGCGCAATCTGGAGCAACTGCAGGCGGCCAGTTGCAGCGAGCGGGTGCGCAGCTGCCTGGAGGCGCAATTGCCCGATGGCGAGCCCTCCGCCGAGCGCATCGCCCAGACCCTGCATCTGAGCCTGCGCAGCCTGCAGCGTCACCTGGCCGAGGAGGGCACCAGCTACGAGGCGCTGCTCGGCGAGACGCGCCACGCCCTGGCCCTGCGGCATATGCGCGACCCGCGCTGTTCGATCAGTGAGATTGCCTACCTGCTCGGCTTCAGCGACAGCAGCAGCTTTGGCCGAGCCTTCAAGCGCTGGACCGGGCAGACGCCGAGCCAGTACCGCGATGGATGCAGCGACGCATGACCCAGTACGACCTGATCCTGGCCGGGGCTGGCCATGCCCATCTTGGTGTGTTGCGCCGCTGGGCCCTGGTGGAGCGACCGCCGGGGCGCATCGCCTTGCTCAGTCTCGGTCCCGAGGCCTGGTACGCCGGCATGTTGCCGGGGCTGATCAGCGGCCGGTTCAGCCCGGCCGATTGCCGCGTGGAGCTGCAGCCGTTGTGCCGCGCGGCCAAGGTCGATCTGATCGAGGGCGAGATCGCTGCGCTCGATGCCGATGCGCGGATCCTGCAACTCGAAGACGGACGCCGCCTGCACGGCGAGTGGTTGTCGCTCAATGTCGGTGCCGGCATGGCCATTCCGCCGCAGCAGGGCGATGCCATGCAGGTGCTGGCCGCCAGGCCCATCGACAAGCTGCTCGAAGGCTGGCAGCAGTGGCAGGCCGAGCCGCGGCGCATGGCCATTCTCGGTGGCGGAGCCGGCGGCGTAGAGCTGGCCCTGGCACTGGCCGACCAGGTACCGGCGCTGGCGCTGTTCTGTGGCGGCACCTTGCTCGATGGCTTGTCGCCGGGGTTGCGCCTGCGTGCGCTGGGCCATCTGCGTCAACGCGGCGTGCAGGTGCGCGAACATTGTCCGATCGGGCGGATCGAGGATGACTGGCTGCTCAGCGGCGACGAGCCGGTATGGCGTGGGCGGCGCCTGCTGCTGGCCAGTGGGGCGCGACCCTGGCCGTGGCTGACGGCCAGCCAGCTGGCCAGCGATGCAGGCGGATTCATCGCCATTCGTCCGACCCTGCAGAGCGAATCCCATGCGCAGATCTTCGCCGTCGGCGACAGCGCCAGCCTCGACGGCATGCGTCGTAGTGGGCGTTTCGCAGTGCGTCAGGCACCGGTACTCAGCGCCAATCTGCAGGCCGCGCTTCAGGGGCGGCCGCTGCGCCAGTACCGTGCGCAATGGCAGAGCCTGGCACTGCTCGCCACCGGAGACGGTGGAGCGTTGCTGGGCTGGCATGACTGGAGTGGCGGCGGGCAGCTATACGGGCATTGCAAGGACTGGCTGGACCGACGTTTCGTCAAGCGCCACCGCATGGTGGGTTAGCCATCGAAAACCCAGGCCGGGGCGCTTATGCCGGAAGTGTTTTCCACCCGCCGCTAATGCCCGGCGGCTAGGGGTCGATACAGTGACTGGGTGCACCCACCGAAGGCGGCGCTGAATGCCTGTTCGATCAGTCTGCCAATGGGCGGACCGTCCAAATTCATGACGGCGTACTACCAAAGTTTTATGGTGCAGGTGCTTCCAGGCTGTTCGAATCCAGGTCATGGTGCCCGGTCGTACGCTTATTTTTCGTCGGGCCTGTCGTACACGTAGCCTGCTGCCCAGGATGCGTGGGATATTCAAGGAGAGAACCCGCCGTGACCCCGTCCGCCTACAGCGCCTCGTCGCGCACCAGAACAAGAACTCTGAGGTCGGTCATGCAAGCTGCCTTTATCCGTTCCCCCGTCGCCTGTCTGTTCCACGCCCTGGGGCTGGCCGCGCTGATGCTGGTCTATCAGCAGGTGCAGCTACCCGCCTATGTCAGCGTGCCGTCCTTGCTATTGCTGGCACTATGGCCCTGGCTTGGCCCCTGGCAGCGCCGCGACGATGCCGCACCCGCCGTGCGGCAGGCCGCCGCGACGGACTTCGTCGAACTCAGCCGCGGCCTGTCGCGGCATACCTGCCACAACGCGCTGTCCGCGGCCAAGGTGGCCCATGCCGTCAAGCACCTGGCCGAGCGCCTGCAGTCGCAGCTGGCTGCGGTGCAGCAGGTCACCCAGGCAGCCGAGGCCATTACGCATACCGAGCAAGACAGCGCTGCCCGTGCCGAACACACCCTGGCGGCCGCGCAGCATGTGCGTGAAGCCAGTGCCAATGGCCAGACCGAGCTCAACCAGGCCATCGCGCGCATGCAACAGCTCAGCGCGCAGACCCTGGCCAGCCGCGAGCTGATCGATGGTCTGGGCAGCCGTACCGAGCAGATCGAGCAGGTCACCCAGGTGATCCAGTCCATCGCCAGCCAGACCAACCTGCTGGCGCTCAACGCCGCCATCGAGGCAGCACGCGCCGGCGAGATGGGCCGGGGATTCGCCGTGGTCGCCGACGAGGTACGCAACCTCGCCGCGCGCACCGCCAGCGCCACCGAGGAAGTCAGCCAGATGATTGCCGACATCCGCCAGCAGAGCACGGCGGTGGTCGCCCATATCCAGCGCCAGAGCGTCGAGCTGGAGCAGGCCGCGCAGCAGATCGAGACCGCCGGCAGCCGCCTGCATGGCATTGCCGATCAGGCCGAGGAGGTCGAACAGCAGGTGGCGCAGATCAGCGCCGGCACTGCCGACAACCATCAGCGCCTGGCCAGCCTGTCGGCGGCTGCGCTGCAGCTGCAGGACGATGTGCAGGGCAGCGAGGGGCAGACGCGGCAACTGGCCGCTGCCGCCGATCACCTGGTCGGCCAGGCCGAGACGGTCAGCGAACAGCTCGCCGAAGTGGGACTGGACGACTATCACCAGCGCGCCTACGACCTCGCCCGCGAGGGTGCGGCAGCCATCGCGGCGCAGTTCGAACAGGATCTGCAGAGTGGCCGCATCAGCCTCGACGACCTGTTCGATCGCCACTACCAGCCGATACCCGGCACCCAGCCGCAGAAATATCGCACGCGCTTCGACCAGTACGCCGATCAGGTGCTGCCGGCCTTGCAGGAGCCTCTGCTCAAGCGCCATGAAGGGCTGGTATTCGCCATCTCCACCACCCCGGAAGGCTACGTGCCGACCCATAACGCCGCCTTCAACCACCCGCCCACCGGCGATGCCGCGGTGGATGCTGCCAAGAGCCGCGGCAAGCGTCTGTTCAACGACCGCACCGGCATCCGTTGCGGCAGCCACAAGCAGGCATTGCTGCTGCAGACCTACATGCGCGATACCGGCGAGCTGATGCACGACCTGTCGGTGCCGATCATGGTGCGCGGGCGGCATTGGGGCGGCTTGCGTCTGGGCTATCGGCCGGAGCCCTGAGATGCGCTGCCATTGGCAGCTGCCTGGATAGCGGTGTGCATGGCGCTCCCTGCGGCCTGGCTTGGGCCATGGCTGGACATGAGCGTGGGATTGTTTAGCTGGCACATAACCAAGCGTATGAAAATCCCGATTTAACGCACGTCAGACCCTGTGCGACGCTGCCAAGCCATGAACTCCCTGGCCTGCCAAGTCCCTGTTCCGCTCCACCGCGCCCCGGCGCGGCGCCGCCTGCTCGAGCGGCTCAACCCGCTGCTGACCATCATCCTCGCCTTCTGGGCGCTGTGGCATTGCCGCCACGCGCGTCCGCCGGACATCGTCCCCATCCGCTGACTCCGATGGCTGCGCCATGTCCGCAGCCGCTGATGCCCATTTGTCTGCCTGTGCAACCTGTTCGAGAATCGAACGGGCCGTGCGGACACCGAGCGCCCGACTGGCGCAAGCGAGTGCGATATGACGACTTTCGCTGCTGTGCAGGAGGCCCAGGATTTCCTGGCCAGCCACCCCGATATCGAATTGATCGAGTTGTTCATCCTCGACGCCAATGGCGTGCCGCGCGGCAAGCTGCTGCACCGCGAGGAGCTACTGGCGCTGTACCAGAGCGGCCGGCCCTTGCCGAGCACCATGCTCGGCCTGTCCATCCAGGGTGAGGACGTCGAGGATTCCGGCCTGGTTTGGGAGGTGGGCGATATCGACTGCCGCGCCTATCCGCTGCCCGGCAGCCTGGTGCGCCTGCCCTGGCGGCAAATCCCCACCGCCGCCGTACAGGTGTCGATGCACCCGACCGAAGGCCTGCCGGCCACGCCGGCCGATCCGCGTCAGTTGCTGGTGCGGGTGATCGAGCAGCTGGAGGCCGACGGCTACCACCCGGTGATGGCCTGCGAGCTGGAGTTCTATCTGCTCGATCAGAAACGCGATGCCCAGGGCCGCCCGCAGCCGGCGCTGGACGCCGACGGCGGTCGCCCGCGGCAGACCCAGGTCTACGGCCTGCGCGAGCTGGAACAGATCGAGCCCTTCCTGCGTGATCTCTACGCGGCCTGCAAGGCGCAGGGCATTCCGGCGCGTACGGCGATCTCCGAGTATGCCCCCGGCCAGGTCGAGATCACCCTGGAACATGGCCCGGCGCTCGCGGCGATGGACCAGGCGGTGCGCTACAAGCGCCTGGTCAAGGGCGTGGCCCATGCGCACGGTATGCAGGCCTGTTTCATGGCCAAGCCGTTCGCCGAGATCGCCGGCACCGGCATGCATATGCACGTGAGCCTGGCCGACGGGCAGGGCAACAACCTGTTTGCCAGCGAGGATCCTGCCGGCACGCCGCTGCTGCGCCAGGCGGTCGGCGGCATGCTCGCCAGCCTGCTCGATTCGCTGCTGCTGTTCTGCCCCAACGCCAACTCCTACCGGCGCTTTCAGGCCAACAGCTACGCGCCGCTGGCGCCGACCTGGGGTGTGGACAACCGCACCGTCAGCCTGCGCGTGCCGGGCGGCCCGGCACCGACCCGGCATGTCGAGCACCGTATCTGCGGCGCCGACGCCAACCCCTATCTGGCCGCGGCGGCGATCCTCGCCGGGATATACCGCGGCATCCGCGAACACCTCGATCCCGGTGCGCCGATCGAGGGCAACGGCTATGCCCAGGCCACGGAACATCTGCCTACCCAGTGGTCGGCCGCGATCCAGGCGCTGGAGCAGTCCGGTTGGGCGCGCGATGCCTTCGGTGCCGATTTCCTCAAGGTGTTTCTCGCGGTCAAGCGCGCCGAGTATCGCCAGTTCATGGGCGAAGTCGGCGAGCAGGATTGGCGTTGGTACCTGAGCAACGCCTGACTGAACAGCATCGCGGCTGAAGCCGCTCCTACCAAGCCGGCATCGTAGGAGCGGCTTCAGCCGCGATCCCAGATTCATCGGTGCGAACGCACCCCAAGGACAAGCAATGAACATGATCAAACAACCCGTCAAACCCGCCGCAGAGCGCGCGCCGTCCTACTACTCGGCCTCGCTCAATTTCGAGACCGACTACCCGACGCTGCAGGGCAGCGTGACCGTTGACGTAGCCATCATCGGCGGTGGTTTCACCGGCATCGCCACGGCGGTGGAGCTGGCCGAGCGCGGCCTGAAAGTGGCCGTGGTGGAAACCAACAAGGTCGGCTGGGGCGCCAGCGGGCGCAACGGCGGCCAGGTCACCGGCAGCCTGTCCGGCGACGAAGCCATGCGCAAGCAGATGCGCAACACCCTCGGCGACGAGGTGGACGACTTTATCTGGCACCTGCGCTGGCGTGGTCACGAGATCATCAAGAACCGCGTGGCGAAGTACGGCATCGACTGCGACCTCAAGCACGGCCATCTGCACGCGGCGATGAAGCCCAGCCATATGGACGAGCTCAAGGCTTCCTTCGAGGAGGCGCTGCGCCGCGGCATGGGTGACGAGGTGACGCTGCTCGACGCCGCCGGCGTACGTGCGCACCTGGGCAGCGAGCTTTACTGCGGGGCGATCAGGAACACCCGCAACATGCACCTGCACCCGCTCAACCTGTGCATCGGCGAGGCCAGGGCCGCCGAGAGCCTGGGCGCGCTGATCTTCGAGCATTCCGAGGTGCTGGAGATCGTCCACGGCAAGCGTCCGGCGGTGGTTACCACGGGCGGGCGCATCGAGGCCAAGCAAGTGCTGCTGGCCGGTGACGTCTACCACAAGCTGGAGCGGCGCAAGCTCAAGGGTCTGATCTTTCCGGCCATGGGCGGCATCGTCACCACCGCGCCGCTGGGCGAGCTGGCGAAAGAAATCAACCCGCAGGACCTGGCGGTATACGACTGCCGCTTCGTGCTCGACTACTACCGCCTCACCGCCGACGGTCGCCTGCTATTTGGCGGCGGCTGCAACTACTCCGGGCGTGATTCGCGCGATATCGCCGGTGAACTGCGGCCGTGCATCGAGCGCACCTTCCCGCAACTCAAGGGCGTGCAGATCGACTTCCAGTGGAGCTGCGCCATGGGCATCGTGATGAACCGCATCCCGCAGCTGGGCAAGCTGTCGTCCAACGTCTGGTATTGCCAGGGCTACTCCGGCCATGGCATCGCCACCACCCACATCATGGGTGAGATCATGGCCAAGGCCATCACCGGCGATCTGGAGCAGTACGACACCTTCGCCGCCTGCAAGCACATCAAGGTGCCGCTCGGCGACCAGCTCGGCAACCCGATGCTGGCGGCCGGCATGTGGTACTACCAGATGCTGGAGAAGATGCGTTGAGCGTTGTTGCAGGTGACGATGGCGGTTCGGTTGCCGGTTATGTTCATATCCTGGCACTGATCCAGTGCCCGGAGGTTTGAATGATCACCTGTTACCTGCGCTACATCATCGACCCTTACAAGCTCGAAGCCTTCGAGCATTACGCCAAGTTGTGGATTCCCCTGGTCGCGAAGTTCGGCGGCACGCACCACGGCTATTTCCTGCCATCCGAGGGCGCCAACAATGTGGCTTTGGCGTTGTTCAGCTTCCCCAGCCTGGCTGCTTACGAGCGCTATCGGCAGGACTCCTTCGCCGATGCCGAATGCCTGGCGGCCTTCAAATACGCTGAGGAAACCCGCTGCGTCATCAGTTACGAGCGCAGTTTCATGCGGCCTGTGCTGGGTTAGAGGGTCTTGCTAAGGCGCGCCCTGGTCAGTTGAATCGGCCGAGATAGGTGAGGGTTGCTGTGCTTTCGGGGGGACGGGTTACAGGTCTTGTTTGCGAGGCGTCAGGGCGTCGATCGGCCCAGATTGCATCCGGGTTATCCGAAATGATGATGAAGTGACTGAATGCCTTTGCGTTGGTACTGAGCCACGCACTTTCATCCGCGCTTCGAATCTGGGAAATCACGTTCGCGAGGCTGTCGGCAAGCTCCACAAAATCCGAATCGATGTAGAACTCCAGCTCCTCAGCTAGCCGCCAGGTCGGATTTCGCTCCTCCCAGGCTGCGTACTCGGCATCGGTGGCGCCCTCGGGGGGCTCTGGTTCCCACTGTTCGAAAACGTATTGCTGCGCCTCGGTTGCAGACGCGAAGACTGCACCAAAGAGATGGAAAGGGTAGTAATGATCCTGCATGGATTGATCTCAAATCTCGCCTGAGCAAAGAGTAAAGCCAAAGACTCATGCTACCGAGCCGTCTTGCTTCTGCGAGGCGTGATGACTGGGGCTGACCGCTCTTCACGTTCGCCGATAAAGGTCACAGGCTTCGAGCCATCGGCGTTGAGCTGCATGATGCGTTTGGGCCGGCCTTTTTCATCAAAGAACACCTGACCGAGGCCAGCGCCGTTCCACAGGCGTTCGCCTGCGCGGCTGCGGTCGGGGATCAGCGGGGTGACGCGCATGCGCCGGCGTTTGGTCAGCCAGTTGAGCGGCGACCAGGGCGCGTAGAGCCAGCGGTTGAGGCGGTCGAACCAGTCCAGCAGTTTGTGCGGAAATTCGTTCTTGATGCCGCTGCTGGTGATCTGCCAGATGGTCGGGCTGGCGCGCCGGTGACGGATGCTCACGCGGTAGACGAAGGAGTAGTGCACGTCGCCGGAGAGGATGACGAAGTCCCCCGGTGTGCGTGAGTGACGGAAGATGTTCATCATCACGCTGGCCGCGCCGCGATGCGCCATCCAGTTCTCCGCATCGACCATCAGCGGGTGGCCGGCGTAGGTGAACAGCTTCTGGATGCCCTCGATCAGCTTCACCCCGAACATCGGTGCCGGCGAAACGATGATGCAGCTGGGGTGGTCGAGCAGCGCCTGCTGGAAGTCACACAGCGCCTCCCAGTCCATCAGCCCCGAGGGTTTCGACAGGTGCCCTTCGCTGCGCCAGCGGCGCGTGCGCGTATCCAGCACCAGCAGCGCCGGGGTGGTCGGCAGCACGTAGTGCCATTGCTCGAAATGCAGCAACTGGTCGATCAGTCCGTCCTGCATCTCGGCCTGGAGGTGGTTGCCCTGACGCTGCTCAAGCAGTTCGGCAAAGACCTTTAGCGGCTGCTCGAACACGTCCGGGTTGTTGCCCCAACCCTGGCACAGCAGGTAGGCGAGCAGGGCGTTGCCGATGATGCGCTTGGAGAAGGGGTGGCCGTAGGCGGTCTGCTCCCAGCGCGCGGATAGATTCCAGTCGTCGGTGACGTCATGGTCGTCGAAGATCATCAGCGTCGGCAGGTGGGCGAACACGCGGGCCACCTGGTCGAGGTTCTGGCGGAAGGCGTCGATGCGCTGGCGCTCGTCGGCATAACGCTGCTGCTGTTGCTCGTCCAGTGGCGGCTGCTCTTCGCTGATCAGCGTCCAGGGCAGCGGCGACCACACCAGCAGGTACATGGCGATCATCTCGGCGAAGGTCACCAGGTGGTTGTCGGCGCTGCTGCTGGTGAACACCGGCTTTTCCACACCGCCGAAGAACTTGTCGCGCAGGGTCTGGTTGCTCTTCACCGCCGGTAGCAGGTCGGCGCGTTGGTAATAGCCGACAGGGTGGCCATACAGCGCCTGGCTGTCCTCGACCACGGCGCCTTCGAGAAACTCGTCGAACAGGCCGAGGCGGGCGATCAGCTGGTGAATGGCGCACAGCATCGGCCCGGCGACGTCGTCGACGTAGACCTGATCGCCACTCATCAGCAGCAGCGCCGGGCGTTGGGTGGCATCGTGCTGCTGGGCCAGCAGGCGGTCGGCGCAGAGCAGTCCGTCAGACGCGGCGTGGTGCGGCTTGCGGCAGGAGCCATGGAGCAGCTGATCGACCCGGGAGCGCAGGATGAAGTCGGCATGCTCGGCGCCGTCGTAGAGCAGGTGCGGTGCCCAGTCGGCCATGCCACGAGTGCCTTGGCCCTCGACGATCTGCAGGTCATAGGCGATGCGCGCATCCTGCGGCAGCGCCTGCTCAAGCGGCAGGTCGATCAGGTGCAGCACGGCGTGGCGGCCCAGCGCCAGGCGTTGGCAATGCGCGTCGAGGCTCTGCGTGCGCGGCTCTTCGCCGTCGGCCCGCAGCCACAGCTGCAGATCCAGCGCCCGACTGGCCACCAGCCAGAGCACCAGCCGGCCAGGCTCCATGCGCCGCAGCAGCGGGCCGGCGAGTACATCGGGCAACGGGGTAGGGGCGCTATCGGACATGCAGGGGACTACCGGGGAAAAATACAGGCCTTGGACAGTGGCAGGGCGCCAGCAGTTCAGGAGGCCAGCTGGCGCAGGCGTTCGAAGTCGAGAATCTCGATTTCGCCATAGGTCAGCTGGACCACGCCTTGCGCCTGCAGGTCCTTGAGGATCTGGTTGGTGGTCTGGCGTGAAAGCGAGAGCATCAGCGCCAGCTGTTCCTGAGCCAGGTGCAGCACCCGGCGTGGTTCGCTTTCGCCGTAGTTCTCGGCGATCAGCAGCAGGCGTCGGGCCAGGCGCGGTGCGGCGGGCAGCAGGCTCATGTCTTCCAAAGCGATGAAGGCCAGGCGCAGCTTGTGGCTCATCAGCAGGGCGAAGTCGCGCCAGTACTGCGGCTGGCGTTCGAGCAGCGCGAGCAGATCGTGCTGGGGCAGCAGCAGGAGGGTGCTGGCGCTTTCAGCGAAGGCATCGTGGGTGCGCGGCAGGCCATCGAACAGGGAAATCTCGCCGAACCAGTAGGGCGGCTCGACCAGCGTCAGCAGCGCCTCCTTGCCGTTCTCGCTGACGGCGCCGACGCGCACCGCACCTTCCACCACCGCATACAGCCCGCTGGGCTTGTCGCCACGACGAAACAGCCGCTGGCCGGCGTCCAGACGCTGCACCTGGGCCAGGTCCAGCAGGCTCTGACTCAACGCCTGGGGCAGTGCGGCGAACCAGTGGCCCTGGCTCAGCTGGCTGACGTAGTCACGTGGGGCGGGCATTACGGCTCCTGTGAGGTTGCGCGGCGCCATTGTCGGCTAGCCGACAGTGCGTCGGACCTCGGCAGGGTGATCATGCTCGGGCCCGTTTCACACATGAGGACGATAACAATGAAAACCCTCGTCGATCACCTGGCGCAGTATGCCGCCTACCATCGCGACCGACGCAACATTGCCAGCCATTTCATCGGTATCCCGATGATCGTGCTGGCTGTCGCCGTGTTGCTGTCGCGCCCAGGCTTCGAGCTTGCCGGCCTCTGGCTGGCGCCAGCCACCCTCACCGCCCTGGCCGCTGCCGTGTTCTACCTGCGTCTGGATACACGCTTGGGCCTGGTAATGAGCGCCTTGCTGGTGCTGTGCCTGTGGGCTGGTGCCGGTCTGGCGAGCGCGTCCACCGCGCTGTGGCTCACAGCCGGTATCGGCCTGTTCGTGGTCGGCTGGATCATTCAGTTCATCGGCCACTACTACGAAGGGCGCAAGCCGGCGTTCGTCGACGACATCATGGGGCTGGTGGTCGGCCCGCTTTTCGTGGTCGCAGAACTGGCTTTCCTGCTCGGCCTGCGCAAGGAAGTCGAGCATGCCGTGGTGGAAATCGCCGGGCCGACCTGCATTCGCGAGAAGAAGGCGCTGGCCTGAACGCGCTGCCTCTTCTGTTCGTCGCGGTTGAAGCCCCTCCCACAGATTCCGTGGGAGGGGCTTCAGCCGCGAGCCTTTCTAGTACATCGCCATCCACTGGGTCGTTATCGAGCGGGCATGGCGATCCACGGTGATGGGCGCGAAGGGACGGCCGGAGACACTCTGCAGCGTGTTGCTCTGGCTGTTCATGTCGGCCAGCGCGGCGCGCAGGTAGCTCCAGCGCGTCTGCAACTTGCTCACCTGCGGGTCGGATTGTTCCTTGAGCGCGTGCAGCTCGCTGTCGATGGCAGGTAGCAGCAGACGTTCGTCCTGGCCAAGGTAGGTGCCGGGTTGCTCACGGGCGATCTCGAAGGTACCCAGATAGGAGCGGCTGAGGTACTGCACGCTGAGGTACTCGACCTTGGCCGCCAGCTCGCTTTGCCCCTCGGCGCCAGGCAGTGCGCGGGCCGCGCTGAGAAAGTCGCGCAGGGCTCGGCTGAGGTCTTCGGGGAAGCGCCAGGGCACGTTCTCGTCACCGGGGCCATAGGAAACGCCGTTGCGCAATTGGGTAACGAGCGCCTGATGGGCGCTTGCCAGTTCGGAGCTGCCCTGAGGCAGGCTCTGCATGGCGCTGGCCAGAGCGGCCAGGTCAGCCTCCAGGCGCTGCTGATGAGTCTTCTGGAAACCTTCGCCACGTAACAGCATCAGGCTGCTGGTGGCGCGGCTGGCGTGTATCTGAATCTGTTCCTGCGGGCTGACGGCTTCGGCGAAGGCCACGGGAGAGAGCCCGACGAAGAGTCCGAGCGACCAGAGAAAAGCATGACGCAACAGTGCTTTACAGCGCATCCGGGGTGCTCCTTGTTATTGTTTTGAGCAGGTATGCATTGGCAGCGTCAACGACGCACGGTCAAGACTACTGCGCCAAGCGTAGCGGAGCATGACCCGAAAGAGTGATTTCGTCGGAAATCGCTACCGTTCAGGGGCTTTTCATCAGATTGCGCAGGTACTCGGCGGTGAAGGCGTCGGCGGGGAAGAAGGTCTCCAACGCCAGTTCGGCCAGGGTCACGTCATTCGGCGTGCCGAACACCGTGATCGTGCTGATCAGGCTGAGCACGCCGTGCTCGCTGTGCAGCTGCAGCGGTACCAGCACGGCGTCGCTCGGTGGCGCCGGAACTTCTGCCGGCGCCGGGTAGCCGCGCAGCTCGTCGAGCAGGTCGAACAGGGTTTCGTCGCCGCTGATCTCCGCATCGCGCTGCAGGCGCATCAGCAGATGCGCGCGCCACAGCGCCAGGTTGGCGATGCGTGGAGCCAGGCCTTCGGGGTGCAGCGACAGGCGCATCACGTTGAGCGGCGGGCCGAGCAGGAAATCCGGCATGCCGGCGAGAAAGGCGGTGGCTGCCGCGTTGGCGGCCAGCAGGTTCCACTGGCGGTCGATGGCCAGGGCCGGATAGGGCTCATGGGCCTTGAGCAGCTGTTCGATGGCCTGGCGCGCCGGTGCCAGGGCCGGGTCGGCCAGGTCATGCTGGCTGTACAGCGGGGCGAAGCCGGCGGCAGCGAGCAGACGGTTGCGTTCGCGCAGGGGCATGTCCAGCTGTTCCGCCAGGTGCAGCAACATGTCGCGGCTGGGCTGGGCGCGTCCGGTTTCGACGAAGCTTAGATGACGCGTGGAAATCTCGGCCTCGCAGGCGAGGTCGAGCTGGCTCAGGCGGCGTCGCTGGCGCCATTGGCGTAACAGGGCGCCGGCGGTTTGGGATTGGCTATTCATGGCCTGCACGATAGTCCAGCCAGGTCATGTCAGCCATTACCTGGCAGGTAATCGACGCGCTGCCGGTTTCGGCGAAATCTGTAGGCCAGGCGTCACCCCGGCGCCCTTATGGAGGATTCGTCATGAATGCACTGCAACCTTCCCCGATGCTACGCAACGCTCTGCTGATCGATGGCCTGCTCAGCGGTTTCACCGGCCTGCTGCTGGTACTGGCGGCAGGCTGGCTGGGTGCCTTCCTCGAACTGCCGCGCCTGCTGTTGCTGGTCGCCGGCAGTGCCCTGCTGCCCTTCGCCGCTCTGCTGGTATGGCTGGCCAACCGCGCCGAAATCAGTCGCCAGGCGATCTGGGCGGTGATAGCGGTCAACGCCATTTGGGTGATCGACAGCCTGCTGTTGCTGGTGGTGGGTTGGGTGTCGCCGAACCTGTTCGGCCATGCCTTCGTCATCGCTCAGGCTTTGGCGGTAGCGCTGCTGGCCGAACTGCAATGGTTCGGCCTCAAGCACTCGCAGGCTGCCGTGATTTGATGAGGTCGGCTCAGAGGCCGCGCAATACCAGCTCGGCGCCGAGCAGCAACAGACCGATGAAGAACCAGCGTTTGAAGCGCTCCGCGCTGATGCGCTTGCGTAGCCACTGACCGGCGGCCATGCCCAGCAGTGCCGGTAGCAGAGCAAGCGACGACAGGCCCAACACCGCCGGTTGTAGCAGTTCACCGCTATGACCGAGCGCTGCCGCCAGGGCCAGGGTGGATACGCTGAAGGACAATCCCAGAGCCTGAACCAGGTCGTCCTTCTCCAGGCCGATGGCCTGCAGATAGGGTACCGCGGGAATCACGAAAACGCCGGTCACCGCGGTGATCGCACCGGTAATCGCGCCGATCACCGGGCTCAGCCAGCCTTCCCAGGCGCGTTCGACACGAAAGTGCACCCTGGCCAGGCCGAGCAGTGCGTAAACCACCAGCGCCACGCCAAGCCAGCGGGTGGCGCCGGGCAGGTCGAGGCTCTGCAGCAGAGCGGCGACCAGCAGCGTGCCGCAGAGGATGCCCAGCAGCATCGGCCACAGGCGGCGCAACATCGGCAGCGGGCTGCGGCCGTCACAGAGCTGCCAGATGTTGGTCACCATCGACGGGATGATCAGCAGCGCAGCGGCCTGCAGTGGCGCCATCACCAGGCCGAGCAGGCCGACGGCGATGGTCGGTAGACCAAGGCCGACCACGCCCTTGACCATGCCGGCAAGCAGAAAGGTCACGAGGATCCGCGGCAGGTGGTCGGTCATCGCGCTGTCCCCTGTTCGTGGATCTCGCGGCTGTCGACCGGCGCCTGTTCGCGCTCGTGCAGGCCGTAGTCGCGCAGCACCTGGGCCACGCGCAGACAATAGTTACTGAAGAGCTCCTCGCGTCCTGCCGTCTGTACGCGTCGGTGTTCCTCGCGCTGGCGCCAGGCCTGGACCGAGGCGTCGTCCTGCCAGAACGACAACGACAGGATCTTCCCCGGCTGGGTCAGGCTCTGGAAGCGCTCGATGGAGATGAAACCAGGCTGTTCGGCGAGCAGCGGGCGCAGTTCTGCGGCGAGGGAGAGATAGCCCTGCTGTTGCTCCGGCTTGGCCTCGACTTCGAAGATTACGGCGAGCATAGATTTGTCCTTGGCTGGCTCTGGCTGAAGTTGCCTGCCAGTATCCTCATTTGTTGCACGCCATGTTTCGTCATGAGGTGAACTATGGAATACGCACCCGGTTTCAGTTCGATTGCCGCGCTGCTCGCCGATGCCGGACGTGCCAGCATGGTCTGGGCGCTGATGGATGGTAGTGCGCGCCCGGCCGGTGAGCTGGCCTTGCTCGCGGGGTTGTCACCATCGTCCGCCAGTGCGCACCTGGCCAAGCTGGTGGAGGGCGGCCTGCTGGCGCAGCAACGTCACGGGCGCAATCGCTATTACCGCCTGGCCGGGCCGGAGGTCGGGCAACTGGTGGAGGCGCTGGCCAGTGCCGCACTGGCTGCACAGCCACGGCAGGCTCGCGCTATACCGGCCTCGCGCGGCACGCCGCAGCCCATGCGCGAGGCGCGAACCTGCTATGACCATCTGGCCGGCGAGTTGGCGGTCGGCGTGTTCGCACGCATGTGCGCCGCCAACTGGCTGAGCGAGGAGGGCGGTGCGCTGACGTTGACCGCAAGCGGCGAGCAGGGGCTGCAGGCGCTGGGTATCGATCTGCAGCTGGTAGGCCGTCAGCGCCGCCAGCGTTTGTGCGCCTGCCCGGACTGGAGCGAGCGCAGGCCGCATCTGGGTGGTGCGCTGGGTGCGGCGTTGCTGAACCTGTGCGAAGGCGAGGGCTGGCTGCGGCGTAGCAAGGAGTCGCGTGCGCTGCAGGTTTCACCGCAGGGGCGTAGGGCGATCATGGCGATCGCGGCCCCGTAGCTTCGTAGGGTGGGCCGGGCGGCGATCCGCTTTAGCCCACCAAATAAAGGTTGAGCTCTGTTTCGGTGGGCTAAAGCCCACCCTACGCCCACCCTACGTGAGGCATGGCCTCAACTGGCCGGTGTAGCGACCGGCTTGCCACCCTTGGGCTTGAAGTACAGGGTGGTGCCGCGGGCGAGGTTGTCGAGGCTGACGTGATCCTTGGCCACCTCGGCCTCGATCAGTTCGTCCTGGCCCTCGACCTTGAGGGTGATGCGGGTGATGGCGCCGAGCAGGCGGATGTCGCGCACCTCGCCGCTCTGGTGATCGGCTGCCGGCTGCAGCGATAGGTCGACCTCGTGCGGACGGAACAGCACGTGATGATCCCCACCGCCGACATAGAGGCGGTTGGCGTCACCGAGGAAGTGATAGACGAAGTCGCTGGCCGGGTATTCGTAGACCTCGGCCGGCGTGCCGATCTGTTCGATCACGCCCTTGTTCATCACCACGATGCGGTCGGCCACTTCCATGGCTTCTTCCTGATCGTGGGTGACGAACACGCTGGTCAGGTGCACGTCCTCGTGCAGGCGCGCCAGCCAGCGGCGCAGCTCCTTGCGCACCTTGGCGTCCAGCGCGCCGAAGGGCTCGTCGAGCAGCAGTACACGTGGCTCCACGGCCAGAGCACGAGCCAGGGCGATACGCTGGCGCTGACCACCGGAAAGCTGCTCCGGGTAGCGGTCGCCAAGCCAGTCGAGCTGCACCAGGTTGAGCAGCTCGTGCACCTTCTCGGCGATCTTCGCCTCGCTCGGCCTCTCGCTCTTGGGCTTCATGCGCAGGCCGAAGGCCACGTTGTCGAACACCGTCATATGGCGGAACAACGCGTAGTGCTGGAACACGAAGCCGACGTTGCGATCACGCACGTCGTGGTTGGAGACGTCCTCGCCGTGGAACTCGATGGTGCCGCTGTCCGGGGTTTCCAGGCCGGCGATGATGCGCAGCAGGGTGGTCTTGCCGCACCCGGACGGGCCGAGCAGGGCGACCAGTTCGCCGCTCTGGATGTTCAGGTTGATGTCGTTCAGCGCCTTGAACGCATTGAAGTTCTTGCTGACGTTACGGATTTCGATACTCATGGCTTATTCCTCGCCAGCACTGGCTTTGCGGCGGTTGATACGGGATTCGCTCCACTGCTTGAGCAGCAGGATGAACAGCGCCAGAAGCAGCAGCAGGCTGGCAACGCTGAAGGCGGCGACGTGATTGTATTCGTTATAGAGAATCTCGACATGCAGCGGCAGCGTGTTGGTGTAGCCGCGGATGTGCCCGGAGACCACCGATACCGCGCCAAACTCGCCCATCGCCCGCGCGGTGCACAGCACCACGCCGTAGATCAGGCCCCATTTGATATTGGGCAGGGTCACGTGCCAGAACATTTGCCAGCCGTTGGCACCGAGCAGACGCGCAGCCTCTTCCTCCTGCGTGCCCTGTTCCTGCATCAGCGGGATCAGCTCGCGGGCGACGAAGGGCACGGTGACGAAGATGGTCGCCAGGACGATGCCGGGCAGGGCGAAGATGATCTGGATGTCGTGCTCGCGCAGCCAGGGGCCGAAGAAGCCCTGGGCGCCGAACAGCAGTACGTAGATCAGACCGGCGATCACCGGCGACACCGAGAACGGCAGGTCGATCAGGGTCACCAGGATGCTCTTGCCGCGGAACTCGTACTTGCTCACGCACCAGGCGGCGGCCACGCCGAACACCAGGTTGAGCGGCACGGCGATGCCCACGGCGAGCAGGGTCAGCTTCAGCGCGCTGATCGCGTCGGGCTCGAGGATGGAGGCGACGAACACGCCGACGCCCTGTTTGAGTGCCTCGGTCGCCACCACGAACAGGGGCAGCAGCAGAAAGAAGGCGAACACCAGCCAGGCCGAAACGATCAGCAGGCGGCGGCCCAGGGCGTTGCCGCGGCGCGCGGCGTTGTTGGCGGCGCTGGCCGTCAGGGTTGCAGATGACATGCCTGGCTCCTTACGAACGACTGATGCGGCGCTGCAGCAGGTTGATCAGCAGCAGCAGGATGAACGACACCACCAGCATCAGCACGCCGATGGCGGTGGCGCCGGCGTAGTTGTACTGGTCCAGCTGCACCATGATCAGCAGCGGCAGGATCTCGGTCTTCATCGGCATATTGCCGGCGATGAAGATCACCGAGCCGTACTCGCCGACGCCGCGGGCGAAGGCCAGGGCGAAGCCGGTCAGCCAGGCCGGCAGCAGCGCCGGCAGCAGCACGTGGCGGGCCACCTGCAGCGGGCGGGCGCCCAGGCAGGCGGCGGCTTCCTCGACCTCGCGCGGGATGTCGGCCAGCACCGGTTGGATGGTGCGCACGACGAAGGGCAGGGTGACGAAGGTCAGCGCCAGGGTGATGCCCAGCGGGGTGTAGGCGATCTTGAAGCCCAGGGCGGTGGCGAACTGGCCGACCAGGCCACCCGGCGCGTAGAGCGCGGTCAGGGCGATACCGGCAACGGCCGTGGGCAGGGCGAACGGCAGGTCGATCATCGCTTCGATGATCTTGCGGCCGGGGAAGGTATAGCGCACCAGCACCCAGGCCAGCAGCGTGCCGATCACGCCATTGATGATGGCAGCGAGAAAGGCGGTGCCGAAGCTCAGCTTCAGCGCGGCCAGCACGCGCGGTGAGGAAACGATGGCCCAGAACTGATCCCAGGTGAGCTGGGCAGCGTGGACGAACATGGCACCCAGGGGAATCAGCACCAACAGGCTGAGGTACACCAGGGTGTAACCCAGCGTCAGCCCGAAGCCGGGTATGACGGGGGAAGTGCGGCGGGACATGCAAGCTCCTTGGTAGGGCGGGTGGAACCCGCCACTGGCTGCGACGATCTTGCGGCTACACCCGCCCTGCGAGGGCGGGTGCGCGCCGTGGCAATCAATGGGCCTGGTAGATCTGGTCGAAGATGCCGCCATCGTTGAAGAACTTCGGCTGTGCGCTCTTCCAGCCGCCGAAGTCAGCGTCGATGGTCACCAGCTTGAGCTGCGGGAACTGCTGGGCGAACTCGGCCGCCACCGCCTGGTTGCGCGGACGGTAGAAATGCTTGGCGGCGATGCGCTGGCCTTCCTCGCTGTACAGGTAGTTCAGGTAGGCCTCGGCGACCTTGCGGGTGCCTTTCTTGTCGACGTTCTGGTCGACCACGCTGACCGGCGGCTCGGCGAGGATCGACAGCGACGGCGCGACGATCTCGAAGTTGTCGCCACCTTCTTCCTTGAGGGCCAGGAAGGCTTCGTTTTCCCAGGCCAGCAGCACATCGCCGATGCCGTTGTTGACGAAGGTGATGGTCGAGCCGCGGGCGCCGGTGTCGAGCACCGGAACGTTCTTGTACAGCTTCTCGGTGAAGGCCTTGGCCTCGGCTTCGCTGCCGTACTTCTGCTGGGCATAGGCCCAGGCGGCGAGGAAGTTCCAGCGTGCGCCACCGGAAGTTTTCGGGTTGGGGGTGATCACTTCCACGCCCGGCTTGACCAGGTCGTCCCAGTCCTTGATGCCCTTGGGGTTACCCTTGCGCACCAGGAACACGATGGTCGAGGTGTAAGGGGTGCTGGCGTCCGGCAGGCGTTCCTGCCAGTTTTCCGGGATCAGCTTGCCGAGCTTGTACAGCTCGTCGATGTCGCCGGCCAGGGCCAGGGTCACCACGTCGGCGCGCAGACCGTCGATCACCGCGCGGGCCTGCTTGCCCGAGCCGCCGTGGGATTGCTGGATGGTCACCGCCTCGTTGCCCTCGGCCTGCCAGTGCTTGTTGAAGGCGGCGTTGAATTCGGTATAGAGCTCGCGGGTCGGGTCGTACGACACGTTGAGCAGGGTTTGTGCAGCGGCCACCGGGCCGGCGATCAGGGCGCTGGCCAGCGCGGCCAGGGCGAAACGACGAAGGGACATGGTGCAGCTCCTAGACTGGTTTTTTATGTTGGCTCTGGTTCGTGGCGGTCAGTCGCACATTCGCGGGCGACAGCAACGGTGGCGGTGCGTGTTCATGGCTGGGCTCTTTTCATGGTCACGCCCTCCGGTGGTCCAGTCGGGCTGCTTGCTTGGCTCAGGGATTCTTGGCGTTCGGTTGTTGCAGGCGAATCTTTTCCTTGCGCTCGATCTGCACTACCTGGCCGTTGTGCACGGTGATTTCCACCGAGCCGAATTTCAGGCCATGCAGGGCGGTCTGGATCTCGCGGAGGATCACGGCTTCGTCCTGGCCTTCCAGGTTTCTCAGCGTCGCGGTCATTTCCAGGCTCCTTGTGACGGATTGGCCACGACGACGGCGGACGGCCGACGCTGGCGTGGAGCGGATAGTAGAGAGGCCGAAATATTCTTAAAAATATTGTTTAAGAACATTTATATGCTTTTTGGAAATATGAGGTGTAATGCGTTTTCTTGTGGTTATGGAATAAGCAAATAAATTCTTATTCTTTTTAGAGTTGATCCATGCTGCCTAGACTGACGCCATTCGATTCAAGGAGGTGCCGTCATGGGCAGCGAAGCAATCCGTTATCTGATTCTGCCGGGCTGGCAGGGCTCGCCCGAGGAACATTGGCAGAGCCATTGGCAGCGCAGCCTGCCGAACAGCACGCGAGTGGAGCAGGCCGACTGGCTCCAGCCACGGCGCGCCGACTGGGTGAGCGAGCTGAACCGCGCCGTGGCCGCCGACCCGCGCCCTGCCATTCTCATTGCCCACAGCCTGGGCTGCGTCACCGTCGCCCACTGGGCGGCGCAGGCACCGATCGATCTGCTGCGTCGCGTACGCGGCGCCCTGCTGGTGGCACCGGCCGATGTCGAGCGCCCGGGCTGCCCCGCACCGCTGCAGAACTTCGCACCGATGCCGCGCGATCTGCTGCCCTTCGCCAGCCTGTTGGTGGGCTCCGACAACGACGCGGCGGCCAGCGCCCTGCGTGCCCTGGAGCTGGCGCGTGCCTGGGGTAGCGAGGCGGCGATTCTCACCGGTGCCGGGCATATCAACGTGAAGTCCGGGCACCGCCATTGGGAGCAGGGCTTCGGCTATCTGTATCGCCTGCAGAGCCGCATCGAACAGCAGACGCGCCTGCGCGCCTGAACGTCCCCTCGGGGCGAACCCTTTCGGAGCGGGAACGGGCCAGGCAGCCGCCCGCTCTTTTTTACTCGACTACGGGCTGCGTCCACCGAGGTGCGGCTTTGGAGCTGCACGTCATGAGTGTTCCACCCGACTTCCCGGCGCCGCTGACCTTCGCCGATTCGGACAAGAGCCCGCTGAGCATTCGGGCCAAGGCGCTGGTATTCGTCGACCCGCGTTCACGTCAGTTGCGCGAGCGCGCCGAGGTGCTGGCGGGCAATGGTCAGCCGCTGCTGATCCTTGGCGAGACCGGCACCGGCAAGGAATTGCTGGCGCGCTACATCCACCGGCAGAGCGAGCGCGGCGGCCTGTTCGTCGCACTGAGCTGTGCGGCGATCAGCCCGCAATGGGGCGAGGCCGAGTTGTTCGGCCATGTCGGCGGCGCCCATGTCGGGGCCGCCAGCAGCCGCGCCGGCTGGTTCGGTTCGGCCAATGGCGGCACGCTGTACCTGGACGAAATCGCCGATCTTTCGCGTCCTCTGCAGAGCAAGCTGCTGGCCGCGCTGGAAACCCGCGAGGTGTATCGCGTCGGCGCCAGCCAGGCACTGCCGGTGGATGTGCGCCTGGTGGCGGCGAGCAGCATCGATCTGGCCCGCGCCGTGGCCGCCGGCACCTTCGACGAGCGCCTGTACGCCTACCTGTGCGACGGCCAGCTGCTGTTCCCGGCGCTGCGCCAGCGGGTCGGCGACATCTTGCCGCTGGCCGAGTACTTTCTCGGCATCCATGCCTCGCGTCTGGGCCTGGCCATCCCGCCGATCAGTCCGGCGGCGCAGGCGGTGCTGGAGTCGCACCGCTGGCCGGGCAATACCCGCGAGCTGGAGAACGTCATTCACTTCGCCCTGCTGTTGGCCGGCAATGTCGAGATCGGGCCGGAGCATCTGGAGTTGCCAGGGAGCGTGTAGTCGCCCCGGATGGCATCCGCGCTACGAACCTGCGGCATCTCCGTGTGCTCGGCGCACCCTACGGCGCCAGCAACGACACCGACTTGATTTGCGCCCAGAGCGCCTGGCCGGCATGAATGCCCAGCTGATCGAAGGAATAACGAGTGATCCGCGCCAGCAGGCGCTGCTCGCCCAGGCGCAGGGTCAGCAGCGTCTGCGCATCGAGCGCCTGCCAGCTTTCCACCGTCGCCGGCAGCAGGTTGAGCAGGCTGCTGCCCTCGGCGCGTTGCAGGCTGAGGCTGACGTCGCGCGCCTTGATCTTCACCCGCACCGGATGGCCCTTGGGCAATGCCGCGTGAGGCAGGCGCAGGCGCGCCTCGCTGCCAGGCAGTCGAAGTTCCAGCAGGTCGTAGGCGGCAGCATGGCCGCAGACCTCGCCGTCGATCACCGCCTCGGCATCCTCGTCGCTGGCGAAGGGCAGGTCGGCGCGCAGCAGGGTTTCCTTGAGCGGGCCGCTGGCGCGTACCTGGCCGTCGTCGAGCAGCACCAGGTGATCGGCCAGGCGCGCCACTTCGTCCGGGGCGTGGCTGACGTAGAGCACGGGGATGTCCAGCTCCTCGTGCAGGCGCTGCAGGTAGGGCAGCACTTCCTGCTTGCGCTTCAGATCCAGCGAGGCCAGCGGCTCGTCCATCAGCAGCAGGCGCGGGCTGGTCACCAGCGCGCGGGCGATGCCGACGCGCTGCCGTTCGCCACCGGACAGCGCCGACGGCATGCGCTCGAGCAGATGGCCGATCCCTAGCAGCTCCAGCGCCTGATCCAGCGCCACCCTGCGCTGCGCGGCCGGAATGCGTTTCTGCCCGTACTGCAGATTGCCGTGCACACTCAGGTGCGGGAACAGGTTGGCGTCCTGGAACACGTAGCCAATGGCGCGCTGGTGTGCCGGCAGAAAGAAGCCGCGCTCGCTGTCCTGCCAGAGTTCGCCGGCCACCTGCAGGTAGCCCTGCTGCGGGCGCTCCAGCCCGGCGAAGCAGCGCAGGCAACTGGTCTTGCCCGAGCCGGAATGGCCGAACAGGGCGCTGACGCCACGAGCCGGCAGGTCGAGGTTCACATCCAGGCGAAACTCGGCGTGCTGCAGCACGAAGCGCGCGCGGATACGCCCGTCGTCAGTGACGACAGGCGCCTTGGCCTTGCCGAATCCGAACATCACAGCGCCCTCACTCTGGCGCTGCGGCCGCCGTATAGCGCCAGCAGGACGATGAAGGAGAACGCCACCATGCCGCCGGCCAGCCAGTGCGCCTGGGCGTAGTTCATGGTTTCCACGTGGTTGTAGATCTGCACCGACACCACCTGAGTCTTGCCGGGGATATTGCCGCCGATCATCAGCACCACGCCGAACTCGCCAACGGTATGGGCGAAGGCCAGGATCGCGGCGGTGATGAAGCCCGGGCGGGCCAGAGGCAGCATCACGCTGAAGAAGCTGTCCCAGGGGCTGGCGCGCAGGGTCGCAGCGGCCTCCAGCGGGCCGCGGCCGATGGCCTCGAAGGCGTTCTGCAGCGGCTGCACGACGAAGGGCAGGGAGTAGAAGATCGAACCGATCACCAGGCCGGTGAAGCTGAAGGTGAAGATGCCCAGGCCGAGGCTCTGCGTCAGTTGGCCGAAGAATCCATTGGGCCCCATGCTCACCAGCAGGTAGAAGCCGATCACCGTCGGCGGCAGCACCAGCGGCAATGCGACGATGGCGCCGACCGGGCGCTTGAGCCAGGAGTCGGTGCGCGCCAGCCACAGCGCGATGGGCGTGCCGATGATCAGCAGCAGCACGGTGGTCAGCGAGGCCAGCTCCAGGGTCAGGAGGATGGCGTCGAGGTCGTTCTTGGACAGCGGCATGCAGGGATTCCGGAAGTGGCGAATGTAACCCGGATGCAATCCGGGGTCCGCTCAGGTGGATGTCGCTACGGCAGTTTATAGCCGAAGGATTCGATCACCCTGGCCGCTTCCGCGCCCTGCAGATACTCGACCAGTGCGGCGGCGGCCGGGTTGCTCGCGCCCTGCTGGAGGATCACCGCATCCTGCCGGATCGGCTCGTACATGGCCTCCGGCACGATCCAGGCCGAGCCGCTGCCGAGCTTGCCATCCTGGTACACCTGCGACAGCGCGACGAAGCCCAGCTCGGCATTGCCAGTGGAGACGAACTGGTGCGCCTGGGTGATGTTCTGCCCCTCCACCAGCTTGCCCTTGACCGCTTCGCTGAGGCCCAGCTTGTCCAGCACCTGCATCGCGGCCAGGCCGTAGGGCGCGGCCTTCGGGTTGGCGATAGCCAGGTGCCTGAACTGGCCGGCCTGCAGCGCCGCGTCCGTGCCATCGAGGTAGCTGGCATCGGCCGACCACAGCACCAGGCCGCCGATGGCGTAGGTGAAACGCGAACCGGGCACGCTCGCGTCCTCGCGCTCCAGCCTGGCCGGCGTGGTGTCGTCGGCGGCGAGCAGCACATCGAAGGGTGCGCCATTCTTGATCTGCGCATAGAACTGCCCGGTGGCACCGAAGGACGCCACCAGCGTGTGCCCGGTGGCCTTCTCGAACGCGGGCGCGATGGCCTGCAGCGGCGCGGTGAAGTTGGCGGCCACCGCGACCTTGACCTCACCGGCGCTGACGCCGCCGGCGAACGACAGAGCGAGGGCGAGCAGGCTGTGTTTGAGGAGCTTGCGCATGTGGATTCGTTCTCGGCGATTGCTCGGTTGGCTGCAGGGCGAATGCGGCAATCCTACAGCGTTATATTGCTGTGTATATAGCGGAAATCTGGCCGTGGTGTGGCCTTCTGCCTCGTTTGAATGCTCCGTCGTGGGGCGCTTGGTAACGCCTTTGGTGCATCAGTGGGACCGCTGGAGGCCGGCGATACGCGCCTTTCCTTTGCAAAACAAAAGGTTGTGAATTCAGGCATGGCTTCTGCATTTGGATGATTGTGTTTTTGGATCCAAAAATTCAGGAATCCTTCCATGCCCTTCGCTGTTACCTATAACGCTCAGCCTGCTCTCTCCGCCGAGGACGAGGCCTACCTGCATCTGCTCGATGCCATTTGCCAGGGTCGTTACCGCACCGGTGACCGTCTGATCGCCGAGGATATCGCCAGTGAGTTGGAGATGAGCCGCATGCCCATCCGCGGGGCCTTCAAGCGTCTCGCGGCAGAAGGCCTGGTGACGCTGCGACCCAATCGCGGCGCGGTGGTCAGCGGCCTCAACCTCGACCAGATGCGCGAAGTCTTCGAGATGCGTAGCGCCCTGGAAGGCCTGGCGATTCGCGTGGCCACGCCCAAGGTCAACGAGCGTCACCTGGCGCGGCTGGAACGCCTGCTGGATGAGATGGACGAGTGCCGTGACGACAGCTCGGAGTGGGTGGTGCGCCACCGCATCTTCCACGAGTACCTGTGCAGCCTGAGCGAGCGCCCACGCCTGATGCGCCAGATCAGCGCCCTCTACGCAATGATCGAGCCGTACATGCGCCTCTGGCTCAAGCACGTCGACAAGCCGCTGAGCGCGCGCGAGGAACACCAGGTGATCCTCGACGCCGTGCGTACCGGCGACGCCCGCCATGCCGAGCGGATCGTCTGCGAGCACATCGAGGGCACCGTGCCCGACCTGCTGGAATTTCTGGAAAAGTCGGGCGCCTGAGACCCGATCGCCACATCGTTTCGAACTGCCATGCCCCACAACTGCACTCTGGAGTCGAACATGTTGAAACGCACCCTTGCATCATCCCTGGTGGCCCTCTCGCTGATGGCCGGTCTGGCGCAGGCCGAGGTCGTGGTTCCCGAACGCCTGAAGACGGCGGACAAGATCGTCTACTGCGGGGCGATGGATTCGCCACCCATGGGCTTCTTCGACGAGAAGCAGAAACCGGTGGGCATCACCGTCGAACTGGGCGACGAAATTGCCAAGCGCCTCGGCGGCAAGCGTGTGGAGTGGCGGGTGACGCCGTTCTCCGGGCTGATTCCGGCGTTGCTGGCGCGGCAATGCGACATGATCGTCGACCAGCTGTTCGACAAGCCCGAGCGCCGCGAAGTCATCGATATCGTCAACTACATGTATTCCAGCCAGGCGGTCACCGTGCTCAAGGACAATCCGGCCGGTATCCACAGCCTCGACGACCTGACCGGCAAGCGCGTCGCCGTGCTCAACGGCTCCACCATCCGCACCCTGCTCGAAGCGCACAACGACGAGCTGCGCAAGGCCGGCAAGGCGCCGATGACCCTGGTGGTATTCAACTCCGACACCGATGCCTTCCAGGCGCTGCGCGTCGGCCAGGCCGATGCCTACGGCACCACCATGGAAACCGCCGGCTACTACCAGAGCATGGCCCCGGAACTGTTCGAAACCGGCGTGCCGGCCTTCGCCAAGATCCTTACCGGCTTCGGCATCCGCAAGGATGACGCCGAGCTGAGCCAGGCGGTGAGCCAGGCCCTGGCCGACATGAAGGCTGACGGCAGCTACATGGCGCTGCTCGGCAAGTGGCACATCGAAGGCAACCAGCTGGACTGAGGCAAGACGATGAACTTCAACTGGGACATATTCTGGCAATACCTGCTGCAGCCCAGCGACGTATACCTCTACGGCCTCTGGCTGACCTGCGTGATCGCGGTGATGGCGATGCTGCTGGGATGCGTCCTCGGCCTGCTGGCGGCGCTGATGCGCGCTTCCAGCAACCCGCTGCTCAACTACCCGGTGCGCTTCTACATCTGGCTGATGCGCGGCACGCCGCTGCTGGTGCAGATCGTCTTCCTCTACACCGCGCTGGCGGCCGGCGGCATCTTCCGCTTCGAGGATCTGGACCTGGGCCTGTTCATCCTGCCGGGCAACATCCAGGCGGCGATCATCGCCCTGGGTCTCAACGAAGGCGCCTACATGGCGGAGATCATCCGCTCCGGCATCAATGCGGTGGATCGCGGCCAGTACGAGGCAGGGCGTTCGCTGGGCATGACTTACCCACGGCTGATGCGCCGCATCGTCCTGCCGCAGGCGTTCCGCGTGATCGTGCCGCCGCTGGGCAACGAGTTCAACGTGATGCTGAAGAACACCACACTGGTCAGCGTGATCGGCGTACAGGAGCTGCTGCTCAGCACCCAGATGATCACTTCGGCCACCTTCCGCGTGTTCGAGCTGTACCTGGTGGTGGCCATCTACTTCCTGTTGCTGACCACGCTCTGGGGCCTGTTCCAGCGCTGGCTGGAGGCGCGCTTCGGGCGTACCGACGGCCATGTGCAGGCGAGCAGTCGACTGTTCGGCCCCGGGGCCATGAAATTCTTGCGGGGGCGTTGAGATGAGCGCATTCGATGAGAGCCTGGTGATCCAGGCGCACGAGGTGCACAAGCGCTTCGGCGAGCTGGAAATTCTCAAGGGCGTGTCGCTGAACGTGCGTCGCGGCGAGGTGGTGGTGCTGATCGGCGCCTCCGGCTCGGGCAAGACCACCTTCATCCGCTGCCTGAATTATCTGGAGGACATCCAGGGCGGCAGCATCCTGGTCAACGGCAAGTCGATGGGCTACATCGAGCGTGCCGACGGCAAACGCGTGCGTGACTCCGAGCGCAACATCGCGCGCATGCGTCGCGACATCGGCATGGTGTTCCAGCGCTTCAACCTGTTCCCGCACATGACGGTGCTGGAGAACATCATCGAGGCGCCGACCCAGGTGCTCGGCGTCAAGCGCCGCGAGGCCGAGGAACAGGCGCGGCAACTGCTGGCCCGCGTGCGCCTGTCGGACAAGGCCGATCACTACCCCAGTCAACTCTCCGGCGGCCAGCAGCAGCGCGTGGCGATCGCCCGCGCGCTGGCAATGAAGCCGCAGGCCATGCTCTTCGACGAACCAACCAGCGCACTCGACCCGGAAACCGTGGGCGAGGTGCTGCAGGTGATGAAGGAGCTGGCCGAGGAGGGCATGACCATGGTGGTGGTCACCCACGAAATGGGTTTTGCCCGCGAGGTGGCCGACCGCGTGGTGGTGCTGCACCAGGGCGAGCTGATCGAAGAGGGCCCGCCGGCCCAGGTCTTCGGCAACCCCCATCACCCGCGCACGCGGGAGTTCCTCAGTCGCGTTCTGTGAGGAGAGCGGCGCGTCTTGCCGCTCAGTCCCCAGTCAATTTCTGAATCGAGTTTTCCCCATGCTCAATTTCTCCGCCCATGAGTATCCCTACGCCTCCCAGCGCCAGAGCGTGTTCGCCCGCAAGGGCATGGTCGCTGCCTCGCAACCCCTGGCGGCCGAAGCCGGCATCGCCATGCTGCGCCGTGGCGGCAACGCGGTGGATGCGGCCATTGCCACCGCCGCTGCGCTGACGGTAGTCGAGCCTACCGGCTGCGCCATCGGTGGTGACGCCTTTGCCCTGGTCTGGATCAAGGGCAAACTTCATGGCCTGGACGCCAGCGGCCATGCGCCGGCGGCACTATCCAGCGAAGCGGTCAGGGCCGCGGGCCACGAGCGCATGCCGGTGCACGGTTGGCTGCCGGTCACCGTGCCCGGTTGCCCTGCGGCCTGGGCCGAGTTATCGCGCCGTTTCGGCAAGCTGCCCTTCGCCGAGCTGCTACAGCCGGCCATCGAGCTGGCGCGTGATGGTTTTCCGGTATCACCAGTGGTCGCCCATCAATGGCGCATCGCCAAGGATGAATACCAGGCCAGTCTCGAGGCCTTTCCCGAGCTACAGGCCTGGTTCGACACCTATCTGATCGACGGCCAGGCGCCGTTGGCCGGGCAGCTGTTTCGCAATCCGGCGCAGGCGCAGACCCTGGCCGAACTGGCCGCCACCCAGTGCGAAAGTTTCTACCGCGGCGCCATCGCCGAGCGCCTGGCCGGCCATGCCGCCGCGACTGGCAGCAAACTCGCGGCCGCCGACCTGGCCGGCTACCTGCCGCGCTGGGTGGAGCCGATCAAGGTCAACTACCGCGGCTACGACGTCTGGGAAATCCCGCCGGCCGGCCAGGGCCTGATCGCCCTGATGACCCTGAAGATTCTTGAAGGCTTCGACTTCCATCACCGCGACAGCCGCCAGACCTGGCACCGCCAGATCGAGGCGATGAAGCTGGCCTACGCCGACGGTCTGCACTACATCACCGACCCCGAGCACATGCGCGTGGCCGCCGAGGAACTGCTCGCCGAGGACTACTGCGCTCGGCGCCGTGCGCTGATCGGCGAGCGTGCGCGCGAGCCGCTGCACGGCGACCCCAAGGCCAGCGGCACGGTGTACATCGCCACCGCCGATGGCGAGGGCAACATGGTCTCGTTCATCCAGAGCGCCTATCACGGCTTCGGCTCCGGCGTGGTGCTGCCAGGCAGCGGCATCGCCCTGCAGAACCGGGGTTCGGAGTTCAGCCTCGACCCGAGTCATTCCAACTACCTGGTGCCGGGCAAGAAGACCTTCCACACCATCATTCCGGGCTTTCTCAGCAAGGACGGCGTGGCGGTCGGCCCGTTCGGCGTGATGGGCGGTTACATGCAGCCGCAGGGGCATGTGCAGATGGTGATGAACCTGGTGGATTTCGGCCTCAACCCCCAGGCCGCGCTGGACGCCCCACGCTGGCAGTGGCTGGGCGGGCAGAAGGTGGGCATCGAGCAGGAAACCCCGCGCGACCTGACCTTCGCCCTGGCTCGTTGTGGTCACCAGATCGAAGTGGCCTGCGACCGCACCGACTACGGCCGCGGCCAGATCATCGTGCGCGACCCGCAGACCGGCGTGCTCTGCGGCGGCACCGAGCCGAGGGCCGACTCGCATATTGCCGTGTATTGAGGGTCGGCGCCCTTTGGGCGCTGGTGGACGGGGATGCGCCTTAGCTGCGATACAGCTTGAGGCTCTCGACCCGCGCCCGGTAGGCGCCGAGGCGTTCCTTGAGCTGGTCCTTGTGGGCGCTGGCCACGCAGTGCAGCAGCACGTTCAGGGCGCTGGTCAGGCCGCCGGTGGACTCGAGGATCAGGCCGGTCTTGGTCTTCATGGTGACGATATGCGGCGTGTCGATATGCTTGGCGATGCCGTATTCGTCGGTGAACACCACCAAGTCGGTGTTCTGCTTCAGGCAATTGTTGGCGAAGGCGATGCCGGCATCGGCGTAGGGTGCGATGTCGATCAGGATCACGCAGCAGCGCTGGTTGTGGCTGTCCAGCCACTGGCCGAGCACGCCGCTGTAGAGGTCGAGAAATTCCACCCCCGAGCGCACCAGGGCCAGGCGGTTGGCGAAGTCCTCGGCCAGCCCACGAATGGTCTGGAAGCCGCAGACGAACACGCGCTCGGCATCGCCCACACGTGCCACGATATCGCGCCAGTGCTGGCTGCCGAGCAGCTCGGCGAAGGTGCGCAGGGCTTCGATTTCCTCGTTGAGGTGGGCCACCAGGTCTTCCGGTTGCTCGACCCGTTCGATCAGCGCCGGGTTGAGCAACGATTGCACGCGCACTTCGTCGCGCAACTCGTCCTTCAAACTCTTCAGGCCCTTGTAGCCGAGCCGGCGCAGGAAGCGGCTGACGGTGTTGGGGCTGACCCCGCTCTTGGCCGCCAGGCTGGCGCCGTTCTCGAAGGCGAGGGTCTCCAGGTTGGCCTGGATGTAGGCCCAAAGGGTGCGCTCGGCGGGCGTCAGCTTGCCTTCCAGGTGTTGCATCTTGCCATCGAGCATGTCCGATTCCCCTGCCACGCCAAATCGTTCTGACATTTAAATGTCAGAGTGTTGATATTTGGAATAAATATATTCTACTCTGCAACCGTAACGCAAAGAGCTGTCGATTGGCCGCTGTTTGGGTGAGAGAGCCAGCAGAAGTCTTTCCACCTCGCCGCCGACGCTCGCGCTTCCTGCCGCAACAAGCAATGTCGCGCCCTGCGCGGCCACAACAGTGGAGAACAGGAACATGCCCATACTGCGTCATCTCACCCTGTGCGTCGCGCTTGGCAGCGGCCTCGTCACTGGCGTCGCCCAGGCCGCCGAAGAACTGCGCCTGTACAACTGGGGCGACTATATCAACCCCGAGGTGCTGACCCGTTTCACCGCCGAGACCGGCATCAAGGTGTCGCTCGACACCTATGGCAGCAACGAAGAGATGCTGGCCAAGCTGCAGGCCGGGGCCAAGGGCTACGACATCGTCTTCCCCTCGGTGCACATGCACGACACCATGGCCGCCCTCGGCCTGCTGGAGAAGACCGACATCAACCAGGATGCCGCCTTCGCCAATATCGACCCCGCCTTCCTGCGCTCGCAATCCGATCCCAAGGGTGAGTACTGCATGCCCTACGCCTGGGGCACGGTGGGCATCTTCTACAACAAGAACAAGGTCTCCAAGCCCATCGAGACCTGGGATGACTTCTTCGCCGAGGCCAAGGCCGGCAAGAAGGTGATCATGCTCGACGACATGCGCGAGACCCTCGGCGTCGGCCTGATCAAGGACGGCAAGTCGGTCAACAGCACCAACGCCGATGACCTCAAGCAGGCCGCCGACTGGCTGATCGAGCGCAAGCCGCTGATCTCTGCCTTCACCTACGACAGCGTGCCGATGGTGCAGTCCGGCGACGCCGCCGCCTCGCACTACTTCGTCGGCGCCATGATGTACGTGAAGCAGGATCCGCAGAACCTCGCCTACGTCATCCCCAAGGAAGGCGCGACCATGTACCAGGAGGACATGTGCGTGCTCAAGAGCGCGCCGAACAAGGCCAACGCCAAGCGCTTCATGAGCTTCTTCCTGCAGCCGGAGATCGCCGCGCTGAACACCGCGCAGCAAATGAACGGCACGCCGAACAAGGAAGCGCTGAAACTGCTGCCGGCCGAGCTGCGTGACAACCCGCAGGTCAACCCGCCGGCCGAGGTGATGGCCAAGCTGCAGATCTTCGAGGATCTTGGCAAGGGCCTGAAGCAGTACGACCGGGTGTGGACACGCGTGCGTACTGCCAACTGAGCCCGCCAGGTCGCGGCTGAAGCCCCTGTAGGAGCGGCTTCAGCCGCGATTACTCCAATATCAGTGGAGTCCTCCATGACCGCTTTCACCCAAACCGCGCCGGTGGTCGAGATCCGTGGCGCGGTGAAGCACTACCGTGCCCCCGAAGGGCACCTGGTGCGTGCCCTCGATGGTCTCGACCTAGCTGTCGGCAGCAATGAATTCGTCACCCTGCTGGGGCCGTCCGGCTGCGGCAAGACCACGCTGCTGCGCACCATCAGCGGCTTCGAACAACTCGATGGCGGCGAGCTGCTGATCCAGGGCCAGCCAATGAACAGCGTGCCGCCGCACCGCCGCCCAGTGCACACGGTGTTCCAGAGCTACGCGCTGTTCCCACACATGAGCATCGGCGACAACGTCGGCTACGCGCTGGACGTGCGCGGCGTGGGCAAGGCCGAGAAACGCCAGCGCGTCGGCGAGGCACTGGAAATGGTCGGCCTCGCCGGCATGGAGCGGCGCAAGCCCGGCCAGCTCTCCGGCGGCCAGCAGCAGCGCGTGGCGCTGGCCCGCGCCATCGTCGATCGCCCGGCGCTGCTCTTGCTCGACGAGCCGCTGTCGGCTCTCGACCGCCAGTTGCGCCAGGCCATGCAACGCGAGCTGAAGAACCTGCAGCACGAGCTGGGCATCGCCTTCGTCTTCGTCACCCACGATCAGGAAGAAGCGCTGACCATGAGCGACCGCATCGTCGTGCTCAACGGTGGCCATATTCAGCAGATCGGCGCCCCGGCGGAGATCTACCACCGTCCGGCCAACGCCTTTGTCGCCGGCTTCATCGGCGAGAGCAACCTGTTCGACGTCCATGTCGGCTCGGTCAACGACGGCATCGCCTACCTGCTCGACAGCCAGGGTGACCTGTTGCAGGCGCGCCACCCCGACCTGCGCGTCGGCCAGAGCGCCCAGCTCATGCTGCGCCCCGAGCAGTTCCACCTGCAGTGCCCCGGCGAGGGCTTCGCGGCGCTGGAAGGGCGCCTGGAGCAACTGCTGTTCATCGGCAAGGACTTCGAGCTGCTGCTGCGCACCGCGCACGGTCGCCTGGTTAAGGCAGTGCTGCGCGATGCCGCTCAACAAAGCCTGCAAGCCCTGCGTACGGGCGACAACGTGCAGCTCTGGTACGGCCTTACGGCCACGCACCTGATCCCCGGAGGTGCCTGATGGCATTTCGCGAGCGCCTGCGCCTGGTCGGCCTGCTGACCCCGGTGACGCTGATCATCGGTGTGTTCTTTCTCGCCCCGTTGAGCATCATGGCGGTCTACAGCCTGCTCGAGCCGGGGCTCTATGGTGGCGTCGAGTGGAGCTTCTACCCGGACAACTTCGGCCGCGTGCTGGGCTGGGCCGATGGCGTCAACGAGGAGTTCGACCCGATCTACCTGGAGATCATCCTGCGTTCGTTCAAGCTGGCCGGGCTGACCGTGCTGGCGACCCTGGCGCTGTGCTACCCGGCGGCCTTCTGGGTGGCCCGGCAGCCGGAGCGGATGCGCAACTTCTGCCTGTTCCTGATCACCCTGCCGTTCTTCACCAGCCTGATCGTGCGCCTCTACGCCTGGCTGCTGATCCTGCGGCCCAGTGGCGTGATCAACACCGCGCTGGCGGCGCTGGGCTTCTACAACCCGGTGGAGCTGATCTACACCGAGACGGCGGTGCTGATCGGCATGACCTACATCTTCATCCCGTTCATGTTCATGCCCGTCTACGCCAGCGTCGAGAAGCTCGACAAGCGCCTGCTGGAGGCCTCGGCCGACCTCGGCGCGAGCCGCTGGCAGAGCTTCTGGAAGGTGATCTTCCCGCTCACCCTGCCGGGCATCGCCGCCGGATCGATCATCGTCTTCATCCCCAGCCTGGGTAACTTCATCGTGCCGTCGCTGCTCGGCGGCGCGCGCGTATTGATGATCGGCAGCCTGGTCGAGCAGCAGTTCCTCGCCGCGCGCAACTGGCCGTTCGGCGCCGCCCTGGCGATGCTGCTGATGGCTGCGGTGCTGGTGTGCCTGGTGCTCTACGTGCTGGCGCAGGGGCGCAACAGCGCGCAGGAGGCCAGCCGATGAACGCCTTGCTCGCACGTCTCGGGCGCCGCCTGCTGGGCGGCTACAGCCTGGCCTTCTTCGTTTTCCTGTACCTGCCGATCGGCCTGATCGTCGCCTGTTCGTTCAACAGCAACCCGATCAACATGATGATCTGGGATGGCTTCAGCCTGGACTGGTATCGCTCGCTGTTCGGCCTGTCCACCCGCCTCAGCGAGAACGCCCTGTACGTCGAATCCACCGACCAGTTGCTGGCCGCGCTGCGCACCAGCCTGGTGGTGGCGCTGACCACCACGGCGATCTCCACGGTGATCGGCACGCTCACCGCGCTGGCGATTGCGCGCTATCGCTTCCGCCTGCAGAAGTTCTACCGGGTGCTGCTGTTCATGCCGATGCTGATGCCCGACATCGTGCTCGGCATCGCCCTGCTGATCTTCTTCGTCGGCGTCGGTCTACCGCTGGGCAAACTGTCGATCATCATCGGCCACTGCACCTTCCTGATCAGCTACGTGTTCCTGATCGTCAGCGCGCGCCTGGCCGGCATGGACACGCGCCTGGAGGAGGCCTCGGCCGATCTCGGCGCCTCGCCCTGGACCACCTTCCGCCGGGTGACCCTGCCGCAGATCCTGCCGGGCGTGGTCGGTGGCGCGCTGCTGGCGTTCATTATCTCGATGGACGATCTGGTGATCACCTACTTCATCGCCGGTGTCGATTCCACCACCTTGCCGGTGTTCATCTACGGCATGATCCGCCGCGGCATCAAGCCGGAGATCAACGCCATCGCCACCCTGCTGCTGATTGCCTCGCTGCTGATCGCCGCCCTCGGCCTGTACCTGCGCAACCGCAAGCCCGCCACTTCCCAGGATGATTCCCATGGCTAAACCGCGCGCCCGCGAACTCGGCCTGCCGCTGCCCGGCACCCCCGGCCCGTACAACGCCATCACCGACGTGTCTGGCGTGCTGGTCGGCTACCGCACCCTCAATGGCGTGGCCGACAACGGCCGGCGCATCCAGACCGGCGTCACCGCCATCCTGCCGCGCGGCCGCGATAGCGAACCGCAGCCGGTGTGGGCGGGCTTCCATGCGCTCAATGGCAATGGCGAGATGACCGGCACCCACTGGATCGAACACGGCGGCTACTTCGTCGGCCCGCTGTGCATCACCAACTCGCACAGCGTTGGTATCGTCCACCACGCCGCTACGCGCTGGACGATCCAGCAGTACGCCGACTCCTGGCAACGCGAGCACCTGTGGGCCATGCCGGTGGTGGCCGAGACCTACGATGGGGTGATCAACGACATCAACGGCCAGCACGTCAGCGAGGCCGATGCCCTGGCCGCGCTCGATGCGGCAAAGGGCGGCGCCATCGCTGAAGGCAACGTCGGCGGCGGTAACGGTATGATCTGCTACGGCTACAAGGGCGGCACCGGCAGCGCCTCGCGCCTTGTCGAGATCGACGGCCAGACCTACACCCTCGGCGCCCTGGTGCAGGCCAACCATGGCCAGCGCGCCTGGCTCAAGGTCTGTGGCGTGCCGGTGGGCGAGCGCCTGGAGGACGAGCTGCCGACCGGGCTGGAGCGCGAGCGTGGTTCGATCATCGTCATCCTCGCCACCGACGCGCCGCTGCTGCCGCATCAGCTCAAGCGCCTGGCGCAACGCGCCGGCCTCGGCATCGCCCTGGCCGGCACGCCGGGTGGCAACAACTCAGGCGACATCTTTCTCGCCTTCAGCGTGGCCAACCCACGGCCCTTGCCACAGGTATCACCAACGCGGCTGAACCTCGATTATCTCAACGACGAGTGTTTCGACGCGCTCTACCTGGCCGCCGTACAGGCTACCGACGAGGCGGTGCTCAATGCCATGCTCGCCGCCGAGGATTCGCCGATGCAGAAGCCCGAAGGTATCTGTCGGGCCATCGACGGTCAGCGGCTGCGCCAGCTAGTGGCCAGGGCGTGATGCGTAGCCCGGATGCAATCCGGGGGCTCGGTACCGCCTGCCCCCGGAGAGCATTCGGGCTACATGGGGCCGGCCGCTGTTCAAGCGGCCTTGCGTTTGCCGGCTGACAGCCGCGAGACGCCGAGCAGCACCAGCGCCAGGCCGATGATCTGATACAGGGTGATGGCCTCGCCGAGCAGCACCCGGGCGGCGAACAGCGTCAGCACCGGGCCCAGGTTGCCGAACAGGGCAGCATGGCTGGCGCCCATACGCTGTACGGCCAGGGCCAGCCAGTAGATCGGCAGCACCGTCGACAGCAGTGCCATCAGCGCGCTGTACAGCCACACTTCGCTCGGCAGGTTCGCCAACTGCGCCGGGTCGTGCGTCACGCCATAGTGGATCAGCACCATGATTGCCGATGAACCGCCGGCCAGCCCCGCCAGGCGCATCGAGCCGACCCGGCGAATCACCACGCCGGTGCCCAGGTAGTACAGGGCATAGGTCACCGCGCTGGCGAACACCCAGGCGGCGCCCAGCAGGATCTGCTCGCCGTCGCCTTCCACGCGGATGTCATGCACCAGGGCGATGCTCAGGCCCAGGTAACAAAGGCCCAGGGCGAGGAAGGTGCGCGGGCCCGGTCGCTCGCCCATCGCCAGCATCTGCAACAGCAGTACCAGCGTCGGGTAGGTGAACAGGATCAGCCGCTCCAGCCCGGCGCTGATGTACTGCAGGCCATAGAAGTCGAACAGGCTCGACAGGTAGTAGCCGAGCATCCCCAGCAGCAGAACGTGCGCCCAGTCTTTCGCCGACAAGCGCGCTTGCCCGGTGCCACGGCTCAGCCACAGCAGCCAGGCGAACAGCGGCAGCGCCAGGCCCATGCGCAGGCTCAGCACGGTGACGGCGTCCACCGGCGCGGCAGCATAGCTGAGTTTGACGAACACGGCTTTCAGGCTGAAGCCGGTGGCCGAGAGCACGGCGAACAACACGCCGCTATCCAGGCTGCGGCGGTACGAGGCGGTCAAAGCATTCATGAGCAGAGCTACGGCAGAGAAGTGAGCTGTTATTCTGAGCGGAAAGCTAGACGGCCAGAATCGCATTTTCACGAAGATGGCTTTCTGATTTGGAGAAGGCTTCATGCATTTCGATCTGCCCGACCTGCGCCTGATCGCGGCGATTGCCGCCACCGGCAGCCTGAGCAAGGCGGCGGCGACCTTTCCCGTCGCCGTCTCGGCGGCCAGTACCCGCTTGCGCCTGTTCGAGGAGCGCTGCGGGCTGACGCTGTTCGTGCGCAGCAGCGATGGCATGACCCCGACGCCGGCCGGGCGCCTGGTTCTGGAGGCCTGCCAGGGCGTGCTGAGGGAAGCCCGTTTGCTCACCCAGACCGTCGAGGAGCTCAAGGGCGAGCGGCGCATCACCCTGCGCCTGGGCGCGTCCACCGTGGCCAACAGCACTTTCCTGCCGGCGGCGCTCGGGCCCTTCCTGGCCGACTACCCGGAAGTGGATCTGCAACTGGCCGAGCAGGGCAGCAAGGCCGTATTGAGATCGGTGCGGGAAGGCGCCATCGACATCGGTGTCTACGACGGCAACCTGCCCACCGATGAACTCCTGTCGCTGCCGTTTCGCAACGACCGCCTGGTGATGCTGGTACCGCACGGACATGCACTGATCGGCCAGCGCGCGGCCTCGCTACGCGATGCGCTCAACTACCCCTTCGTCTGCCTGCCGGCCGAACGCGCGATGCAGCGCTTCGTCGAGTACATGGCGGTGCGCAATGCCTTGCCGCTCAAGGTACGTGTGCGTGCGCCGAGCTTCGATGCCATCGCCCAGCTGGTGGCGCAGGGCGTCGGTGTATCCATGCTGCCCGAGGTGGCCGCGACCCGCTTCGCCCAGGAACTGCCGGTGGCGGTGGTGATGCTCGAGGATGTCTGGGCTACACGCGAACTGCGCCTGTGCGTGCGCAGCTGGGAGGCGCTGTCATCTCATGCGCGGCAGTTGGTCAGCTATCTCTCGCCCGAACGGCCAACCGGCGACAGTCTGGACGTCTGACGTAGGAGCGGCTTCAGCCGCGATAGAACCGCTCGCCGCTAAAGCGCCTCCCACCGGGCGAGGCCTGAACGCTGGCGCCCGCAGCCGCACGGACTGACTGTGGGAGCGGCTTTAGCCGCGATATAAGCAGCGCCGTTAGCTGATCCGCCGCCACACGCTGGCGAGCCACGGCTGCTGGTCGCGGGGCAGGCCGGCGGGGCGGTAGTAGTGCTCCAGCTCGACGAAGCCGGCAGTCGTGAGCCGGGCGCGCCAGCGTTCCAGATCGTGATAGCTGCCGTAGCGCGGGCCGTTCCAGCCTTCCTGATTCTCGCCGCGCGGGTTGGAGCTGAATAGCACCCCGCCCGGTTTGAGCGCGGCATGCAACTGACCGAGTACGCGCGGTAGCTCCTGATCCGGCACATGGAACAGGCTGGCGTTGGCGAAGATGCCGTCGAAATGCCCGGCTGGCAGGTCGAGCGCGAGAAAACTCTGCTGCCAGACCTCGCAGCCGCTGTCGGCGCGCGCCATGGCAACGAACTCGGCGCAGCCATCCAGGCCGATGGCCTCGTGACCCATACCGCTGAAGGTGCGCAGGTCGCGCCCCGGCCCGCAGCCGAAATCGAGGATGCGCCAGGGTTTTTCACCCTCGATATGACGCAGCAGGGCCGCGATGTTCTGGCTCACGTCATGGTCGCGCGTGCCCTCGCGAAAGTCCTCGGCGCTGCTCTGGTAGTGGGCCAGGGTGAGGGCGCTGATCTGCGCAAGTTCGTCGGGGCTCAGGGGCATGGCGAGGCTTCCGTAAAAGGGCAAATAGGCAGGCGTGCGGACAAGGCTACCAAAGTCGTCTGGCCTCACCGAGAGCTGCTACGTCTGCACGCTGTTCTTGGTAGGAGCGGCTTCAGCCGCGATGGAACGGCCCGCCGCTAAAGCGCCTCCCACCCGAGCGAGGCCTGAACCATACCCCCCACAGCCGCACGGAACGTGGGAGGTGCTTCAGCCGCGACTGCACAATATCTGTCGATACTGCTCGAAATATTTCCATTACCACCGCGCCATGGAGCAACCTGCGCAACAGCCTGTTCATCGGTTTGCCCCGTGGCGGAACTTTGCCGTAGATTGGCCGGCCCACCTCGACCGGAACTGCCCGGTCATGCCTCGAGGTTCGCGTCGTGTCTGCTGCTGTTCCCGCTTCCGTTTATCGTCTTCCCGGTTTCCTGCCGTTTCTCATCGCCCGCATCGTGGTGGTCTTCGCGGTGCAGATTCAGGCCGTGGTAGTGGCCTGGCAGGTCTACGACCTGACTCGCGATCCGCTGTCGTTGGCTTATGTCGGCCTGGCCCAGTTCATCCCCATGCTGCTGTTGCTGATGCCGGCGGGGGACCTGATCGACCGCTTTGATCGCAAACTGATCCTGATGCTCAGCTGGCTGGTTGAAGGGGTGTGTGCGGCGGCGCTGCTCTGGTTGTCGCTGAGCGAGGCGGCGGTCAGTTGGTACTACGCGGTGCTGGTGCTCTACGGCTGCGGCCGTGCCTTCACCGGGCCGGCGTTGTCGAGCCTGCTGCCGCAGATCGTGCCACGCGAGCGCCTGGCTGCGGCCATCGCCGCCAACAGCATGATCATGCGCGGCGCGACCATTTCCGGGCCGGTGATTGGCGGTGGCCTGTACGCCATCGGCGGCGGCGGGCTGACCTACTCGGTGTGCCTGGCCTGCTTCCTCGCTGGCTGCGTACTGCTGCAGCGGGTGCCGGTGCTGTATGCGGAGAAGATGCAGGCGCTGGAGTCCACCGCCTGGGCGCGCTTCACGGCGGGTATCCACTTCATCCGCACGCGGCCGATCATCCTCGGCACCATCTCGCTGGATCTGTTCGCCGTACTGCTCGGCGGCGTGGTGGCCTTGCTGCCGATCTACGCCCAGGAAGTGCTGGAAGTCGGCCCGACCGGCCTCGGCCTGCTGCGCAGCGCCATGGCCATCGGCGAAGTGTCGGTCGGCCTGTACCTGAGCATGAAGCCGTTCAACCGCCATGTCGGCCTGGTGATGTTCGGCGCCGTGGCGCTGTTCGGCCTGGCCAACCTGGTGTTCGCCCTGTCCAGTCTGTTCTGGCTGTCGTTCGCCGCGCTGGTGGTAGCTGGCGGCGCGGATATGGTGAGCATGTATATCCGTTCCTCGCTGGTGCAGTTCTCCACCCCGGACGCCATGCGCGGTCGGGTCAATGCGGTGAACATGCTGTTCATCGGCTCTTCCAACGAACTCGGCGAGTTCCGTGCCGGCACCAGCGCCGCCTGGTTCGGCGTGGTGCCGGCGGCGCTGATCGGCTGCGCCTGCACCCTGACGGTGACCGGCGGCTGGATGCTCGGCTTCAAGAGCCTGCGCAAGGTGAATCGCTTCGAGGATGCTTCGCCAAGCAAGCTAGGCTGACGTAGCCGGATGCAATCCGGGGCGTGACCCCGGCATGTCCCTGAGAGTGCGGACATGCGCAGATCAACGATCGCATGGCTAGAGCAACGCGAAACTCATCGCCGCGATTGCCCCGGGTATCGCTTTGCTCTACCCAGGCTACTTGCTGTTCCTACCCAAGGCATGGTGGACAAGCTCCGCGTTGTCCACCCTACGCCACGATTCTCGGTAGGGTGGATGACGCTTTTTTCATCCACCGTTGGGCGAGGTCGTCCGGGCTACCTGCTATTCCATCCACCGCTGTCCTGCCAGTGGGCAAAAAAGCCATCTCGGTTGTTTTCTCGCGCCAGAGTCGGCAGTCCATGCCTTCCCAAACCCACTCACAATTTCTGTTAACACTACTGTGGATAACCTTTGCAAAAGCCCTCCACACCTAGCATTCAAGCGGACCTCGGTGGGGCGTTCAGTTTTTGCCCAATGACGCTCTGCTGGCGTTATCGCCAGGTGGAATATCGCTTTTAATCAATCACTTGGCTCGGGTTTTCAACAGCAGGGCAGGGCGCGGGCGTGTTGCCGAGTGTCGTGCACAGAATCTGGGGAAAGCGTTGTGGATAAGATATGGGAAAACTCGCCCAGGCCAGGTGGGGCAAGGGCTGCGCGGGGGTGGTGATTTTTCGCGCGCTGTCGCGCGGCGGTCATGTTCTGCGGCTATAGTGGCCGGTCGATTTTGTTCACCGATGGAGCCCTCCGATGTCCGAGTCCCCTGAGCGTCCCGTCCCGGTCAGTTTGCTGCAGGCTTTCTGGTTCTGGCTGAAGCTGGGGTTGATCAGTTTCGGCGGGCCGGCCGGTCAGATTTCGATCATGCATCAGGAACTGGTGGAGAAGCGTCGCTGGTTGTCCGAGCGGCGCTTTCTGCATGCGCTGAACTACTGCATGTTGCTGCCCGGGCCGGAGGCGCAGCAGTTGGCCACCTATATCGGTTGGCTGATGCACCGCACCTGGGGCGGAGTGATCGCCGGGGCGCTGTTCGTGCTGCCGTCGCTGCTGATTCTGGTCGCGCTGTCCTGGGTCTATCTGGCGTTCGGTGACGTGCCGCTGGTGGCCGGGATCTTCTATGGCATCAAGCCGGCGGTGACGGCCATCGTGGTGCAGGCGGCCTGGCGCATTGGCGGTCGGGCGCTGAAGAATAGCTGGCTGTGGGCCATTGCTGCAGCGGCTTTCGTCGCCATTTTCGCGTTGCAGCTGCCGTTCCCGCTGATCGTGCTTGGTGCCGGGCTGCTCGGTTACATCGGCGGGCAGTTCGCGCCGCAGCATTTCGCCGTCGGCGGCGGCCATGGTGCGGCGGACAGGTCCTATGGCGCGGCGTTGATCGAGGATGACACCCGTTTGGCACATACCCGCTTCCGCCTGCCGCGCCTGGCGCTGATCCTGCTGGTCGGCGTTGTGCTGTGGTTGCTGCCCATGGGCCTGCTGACCCTGACGTTCGGCTGGGACGGCACGTTGACGCAGATGGGTTGGTTCTTCACCAAGGCGGCGCTGCTGACCTTTGGCGGTGCCTATGCGGTGTTGCCCTACGTGTATCAGGGCGCGGTGGGCCACTACGGCTGGCTGACGCCGACGCAGATGATCGATGGTCTGGCCCTCGGTGAGACCACGCCGGGGCCACTGATCATGGTGGTGGCCTTCGTCGCCTTCGTCGGCGCCTATGGGCAGCCAGTTTTCGGTGGCGACTCGGCCTTCGCCAGTGGCGCACTGGCGGCCTGCCTGGTCACCTGGTTCACCTTCCTGCCGTCGTTTTTGTTCATCCTCGCCGGCGGGCCGTTGGTGGAGTCGACCCATGGCGAGCTGAAGTTCACCGCGCCGCTGACCGGCATCACCGCCGCTGTGGTGGGTGTGATTCTCAACCTGGCGCTGTTCTTCGGCTATCACGTGCTCTGGCCCGAGGGCTTTGCCGGCACCTTCGATTGGGTGTCGGCGTTGATCGCCAGCGGGGCGGCATTGGCCCTGTTCGCTTTCAAGCGTGGGGTGATCGAGACCATCGCCGGTTGCGCCATAGTCGGGCTGGTGGGGCATCTGTTGGTTTGATGGGGGGTTTGGTATCGCCTGGTGGGTTACGCGGCGCGCCGGGTGGGTACTTGGCTGTGGTAGCGGTGTGCTGCGCCGCTAACCCTACGGGTGCCACGGCCATGCAGCGTAGCGGCCCTGTCGCCGCTGAAGCGCCTCCCACAGGGCTGATCCCACTGCATCAATACGATTTCTTTACGCCCCGGCGGCGGGGCGCCAATCGAATCTTTACGGCCAGCCTTTCGACAATGCTCGCGAGCGGATTCCCCGCATCGTGGAGCTTTGTAGATGAACGCAATCGATGGTGTGTCGCTGATCCTGGTGGTCGGCCTCTTCGCCTATCTGCTGGTGGCGCTGCTCACCGCAGGGCGTGGTTGAGGAGGCGGCCATGCACGACTACGACTGGCTGCTGCTGGCGGCCTTTTCCCTGCTGGTGCTGGCACCGGCACCCTTTCTCGGGCGCTACTTCTATCGCGTGATGGAGGGCCAGCGCACCTGGCTCAGCCCGGTGCTGCAGCCGCTGGAGCGCCTGTGCTACCGCGTGGCTGGCGTCGACCCGGAGCAGGAGCAAAGCTGGCGCGGCTACGCCCTGGCGCTGCTGGTCTTCAGCCTTGTCTGCCTGCTGGCGCTGATGAGCATTCTGCTGCTGCAGGGCGCCTTGCCGCTCAACCCGCAGCAGGTGGCGGGGATGAGCCTGCCGCTGGCGTTCAACACGGCGGTGAGCTTCGTCACCAACACCAACTGGCAGGCCTACAGCGGCGAGGCGCAGCTCAGCTACTTCAGCCAGATGCTCGGCCTTGGCGTGCAGAATTTCGTCAGCCCGGCGGTGGGCCTGGCGGTGCTGGTGGTGCTGTGCCGGGGTTTGGCGCGGCAGTCCAGCGACCGCCTGGGCAATTTCTGGGTCGATATCACCCGCGCCGTGCTCTACGGCCTGTTGCCGCTGTGCCTGGTGTTGGCCGTGCTACTGGTATGGCAGGGCGTGCCGCAGAATTTCAGCGACTACATCTCGGCCACCACCCTGCAGGGCAGCGAGCAGAGCCTGCCGATGGGGCCGGCGGCCAGCCAGATCGCCATCAAGCAACTGGGCACCAACGGCGGCGGCTTCTTCGGCGTCAACTCGGCGCATCCGTTCGAGAACCCCACGGCGCTGAGCAACCTGCTGGAGCTGGCGTCGATCCTGTTGATCCCGGCGGCGCTGGTGTTCACCTTCGGCCACTACGTGCGTGACCTGCGCCAGAGCCGGGCGATCCTGGCCAGCATGCTGCTGCTGTTCGTCATTGGCCTGGGCGTGTGCGCCTGGGCGGAGCTGCAGCCGAACCCGGCGCTGGCGGGGCTGCCCATCGAGCAGGTGGGCTCGCTGGAGGGCAAGGAGGCGCGCTTCGGCAGCTTCGCTTCGGCGCTTTGGGCGACCACCACCACGGCGGCGTCCAACGGTTCGGTGAACGCCATGCATGACAGTTTCAGCGCCCTCGGCGGGCTGGTGCCGCTGGTCAACATGCTGCTCGGCGAGATCGTCTTCGGCGGCGTTGGCGCCGGCCTCTACGGCATGCTGCTGTTCGTGCTGATCGCAGTGTTCCTCGCCGGCCTGATGATCGGCCGCACCCCGGCCTACCTGGGCAAGAAGCTGGAGGCACGCGAGGTGCGCCTGATGGTCGCCACGCTGCTGGTGATGCCGCTCGGCGTGCTGGTGTTCGGCGCTCTGGCGGTGAGTTTCGCCGGCCCCGCGGCCTCCATCGGCAACCCCGGCCCGCATGGCTTCAGCCAGGCGCTGTATGCCTACGGCTCGGCCACCGGCAACAACGGCTCGGCCTTCGCCGGCTTCACCGCCGACACCCCCTACCACGACCTGATGCTCGGCCTGGCCATGCTGCTCGGGCGCTTCGGCTACATCCTGCCGGTGCTGGCGATTGCCGGCAGCCTGGCGGCCAAGCGCGCCGCGCCGCAGGGGCAGAACAGCTTCCCCACCCATGGGCCGCTGTTCGTCGTGCTGCTGACCCTGACCATCCTCCTGGTGGGTGGCCTGACCTTCATGCCGGCGCTGGCCCTGGGCCCGCTGGCCGAACACCTGGCGTTCTGAAGGAGAAACCGTGATGAATGCCCCCGTAACGGCGCAACGTAGCGCCCAATCGTCCAGCAGCCAGCCGCAGACCGGCCTCGGCGCGCTGTGGCGCCCGGCCCTCAAGCAGGCCTTCGTCAAGCTCGACCCGCGCCAGCTGGTGCGCTCGCCAGTGATGCTGGTGGTGGAGCTGACAGCGCTGGTCACCAGCGTGCTGTGCTTTGTCCCCAACCCTGCGGTAAGCACTGCCTTAGGCGTGCAGATCGCCCTGTGGCTGTGGTTCACCGTGCTCTTCGCCAACTTCGCCGAGGCCCTGGCCGAGGGCCGTGGCAAGGCCCGCGCCGACAGCCTGAAGTCCGGCAGCCAGGGGCTGATGGCGCGCAAGCAGGTCGGTGCGCAGTTCCAGTCCGTACCGGCCAGCAGCCTGCGCAAGGGCGATGTGGTGCGGGTCGAGGCCGGTGAATTGATCCCCGGCGACGGCGAGGTGATCGAAGGTGTCGCGGCGGTCAACGAAGCGGCGATTACCGGCGAATCCGCGCCGGTGATCCGTGAGTCCGGCGGCGATCGTTCGGCAGTCACCGGCAACACCCGCCTGGTCTCGGACTGGCTGCTGGTGCGGATCAGCGCCAACCCCGGCGAGTCCACCCTCGACCGTATGATCGCTCTGGTCGAAGGCGCGCGCCGGCAGAAGACGCCCAACGAGGTGGCTCTGGATATCCTGCTGATCGGCCTGACCCTGATCTTCCTGCTGGTGGTGGCCACGCTGCAGCCGTTCGCCCGTTTTGCCGGTGGCGACCTGCCGCTGATCTACCTGGCGGCGCTGCTGGTGACGCTGATCCCGACCACCATCGGCGGCTTGCTCTCGGCCATCGGCATCGCCGGTATGGATCGCCTGGTGCGCCTCAACGTCATCGCCAAGTCCGGCCGCGCCGTGGAGGCGGCGGGCGACGTGCACACCCTGCTGCTGGACAAGACCGGCACCATCACCTTTGGCAACCGCCGCTGCAGCGCCATGGTCAAGGCGCCGGGCGTGGCCACGCCGGAGTTGGCCGAGGCGGCGCTGCTGGCCTCGCAGGGCGACGACACGCCCGAGGGCAAGTCCATCGTCGAGTACCTGGCAGCGCTGCACCCGATGGAGGTGCCCGAGCGTAGCGGCATGACGCTGATCGCCTTCAGCGCCGAGACGCGCCTGTCCGGTGCTGATGTGGGTGGCGTGGCTTATCGTAAAGGCGCGGTGGATGCGGTGCTGGCCTACCTCGGCCTGGGCCGTAGTGATCTGCCGGCGCCCCTGGCGCGCGAGGTGGAGAAGATCGCCCAGAGTGGCGGCACGCCGCTGCTGGTGGCCGGGGACGGGCGCCTGCTCGGCGCCATCCACCTCAAGGATGTGGTCAAACCGGGCATTCGCGAGCGCTTCGCCGAGTTGCGCGCCATGGGCATCCGCACCGTGATGGTTACCGGCGACAACCCGCTGACCGCTGCTGCCATCGCTGCCGAGGCGGGTGTCGACGACGTGATTGCCGAGGCCACGCCGGAGAAGAAGCTCTCGCGCATCCGCGCCGAGCAGGCCGAAGGCAAGCTGGTGGCGATGTGCGGCGACGGCGCCAACGACGCCCCGGCGCTGGCCCAGGCCGACGTCGGCCTGGCCATGAACGACGGCACCCAGGCCGCCCGCGAGGCTGCCAACCTGGTCGACCTGGACAGCGACCCGACCAAGCTGATCGACGTGGTGCAGGTGGGCAAGGAGCTGCTGGTGACCCGCGGCGCGCTGACCACCTTCTCGGTGGCCAACGACGTGGCCAAGTACTTCGCCATCCTCCCGGCGCTGTTCGCCGGCATCTACCCGCAGCTTGGCGCGCTCAACCTGATGCAGTTGCACAGCCCGCAGAGCGCGATCCTCTCGGCCATCGTGTTCAACGCCCTGATCATCGTCGCGCTGATTCCTCTGGCGCTGCGCGGCGTGCGCATTCAGGCGCTGGACGCCGGCCAGTTGCTGCGGCGCAACCTGCTGATCTACGGCCTCGGTGGGCTGCTCGCGCCCTTCGTCGGCATCAAGCTGCTCGACCTGCTGCTGGTGGGGTTGGGCTGGGTGTAAGTGCGTTGTTTCGTTCACACGCGGTCTGCTCCCTCTCCCGTTCATGGGAGAGGGCTGGGGAGAGGGTAGGGCAGGCCACTCGGTATTACCGGATAGACCCTCTCCCCCGGCCCCCGCACTGCGCCCCAGCCCCTCGCAGAGCTCAGGGCGCTTGAGCGGGCGAAGCGATGCTTCGCTATTTCCGCTCAAGCCCCGCAAGCGGGAGAGGGGAGACAAGCGACGTAGCCCGGATGCAATCCGGGACCACACGAATCAGGAGACTCATCATGCTCGACCATATTCGCCCCGCTATCGCCACGCTGGCTTTCATGACCCTGTTGGTCGGAGTTGCCTATCCCTTGAGCGTCACCGGCGTGGCGCATCTGGCCTTCCCCGATCAGGCCGCCGGCAGCTTGGTGCGTGATGATTCCGGCCAGGTACGCGGCAGCCGCCTGATCGCCCAGGCCTTCGACGGCGATCAGTGGTTCCAGCCGCGCCCTTCGGCAGGCGATTACGCCACCGTGGCCAGCGCCGCCAGCAACCTGGCGCCGAGCAACCCGCAACTGCGCGAGCGCATCGAGCAGGCCGGCGTCGGCCTGAGCGGCCAGGCGCCGCTGCCGATGCAACTGGCGACTACCTCGGGCAGCGGCCTCGACCCGCACCTGTCGCCCGAGGCGGCGGCCTGGCAGGCGCCCCGTATCGCCCGGGCCCGTGGCCTGGCGGAGGTGGAGCTGCTGCGCCTGATCGAAGCGCACACCGAGCGCCCGCTGTTCGGCCCGGCGGTGGTCAATGTACTGGCTCTGAACCTGGCGCTGGCCGACAATCCTTCCACTTCCACCCAGTGACGAGTGCTCGATGAACGACAGCCTGCGCGCCGAAGCGCTGCTCGCCGACCTGCCCCGCGAAGGGCGCGGGCGGCTCAAGGTGTTTCTCGGCGCGGCGCCGGGCGTGGGCAAGACCTACGCCATGCTCCAGGCCGCCCATGCGCAACTGCGCCAGGGCGTGGTGTTGCGCGCCGGGGTGGTGGAAAGCCACGGCCGCAGCGAAACCGAGGCGCTGCTGCTGGGCCTGCCGCAACAGCCGCCATTGCGCCTGCCCTATCGCGGCCTGGAGCTGAGCGAGATGGATCTCGACGGCCTGCTCGCCGACCCACCCAAGCTGGCGCTGGTGGACGAGCTGGCGCACAGCAACGCCCCCGGCAGCCGCCACGCCAAGCGCTGGCAGGACGTGCAGGAACTGCTCGCCGCGGGCATCGACGTCTACACCACGGTCAACGTCCAGCACCTGGAAAGCCTCAACGACCGCGTGCGCGATATCACCGGCGTGCAGGTGCGCGAGACGGTGCCCGACTGGGTGCTGCAGGAGACCGACGAGATTCAGCTGGTCGACCTGCCGCCGCGCGAGCTGCTCGAACGCCTGCGCGACGGCAAGGTGTACATGCCCGAGCAGGCGCGGGCGGCCATCGACGCCTTTTTCTCACCGACCAACCTCACGGCGCTGCGCGAGCTGGCCATGCAGACCGCCGCGGCGCGGGTCGATGCCGACCTCGACCAACGCTACCGCCAGCTCGGCCAGGCCGCGCCCAGCGTGCTCGGGCGCCTGCTGGTGGGGGTGGACGGCGACGGCGAGGCCGAACGCCTGGTGCGCCACGCCTGCCGAGTGGCCGAGCGCCGCCATCTGCCCTGGTCGGTGGTGCACGTGGACGGCCGCCGGGCCATGGACGAGGAGCAACGTGGGCGTCTGCAAGCGGCGCTGCGCCTGGCCGAGCGCCTCGGCGGCGAGGTGGTGACGCTGCATGGCGACTCGGTGGCGCGCACGCTGCTCGACCACGCCCGCGAACGCCGCGCCAGCCTGATCCTGGTCGGCAGCAGCGCACGGCGCCTGCGTCGGCGCTGGTTCGGCCGCGGCCTGGGCGAGCGCCTGCTGGCTGCCGGTGCCGAGCTGGAAATCAGCGTGCTGGATGCGGCCGGGGCCCAGCCTCCGGCCGGTCGGCATGTGCGCATCGCGCCGCGCTGGCGCGACTACCTGCTGGCCACGCTGGCCGCCGCCTGTGCCACGCTGATTTCCCTCGGCCTGGCGCGGGTGCTGGAGCTGCCCAACATCTCCCTGGTGTTCCTCGCCGCCGTGCTGTTGGTGGCGGTGCGCAGCAGCCTGGGCCCGGCGCTGGCCTGCGCGGGGCTGTCGTTCCTGGCTTACAACTTCCTGTTCATCCCCCCGACCCTGACCATGCGCATCCAGCGTCAGGAGGATGTGCTGACCCTTCTGTTCTTCCTGCTCATGGCCGGGCTGACCGGCAACCTGGCCAGCCGTCAGCGCCGCCAGGTGCAGGCGTTGCGCCAGGCGCAGGGCGAAACCACGGCGCTGCTTGAGCTGTCGCGCAAGCTCACCGTCGCAGCCGATCGCCAGGCCGTGCTGGCGGTGGCCGAGCAGCAACTGGGTGGCTGGGCGGACGTGCAGCTGACGCTGCTGTCGCGCAGCGTTGACGGGCAGTGGTGCCATGAGGGTGGCCTGCACGCCGAATTGCTTGATGCCGAACGCGCCGCTGCCGATTGGGCATGGCAGCACGAACAGGCGGCGGGCCTGGGTACCGATACCCTGCCCAGCAGCCGCTGGTGGTGGTGGCCATTGTGCGGGGAGGAGGGGCCGCTGCTGCTGATCGGTCTGCAGAGTGCGCAGGGCGCGCCGTTGGCCGATGAGCGGCGGCGCCTGATCGCTGCCCTTGGCCAACCGCTGGCACAGGCCCTGGCCCGTGCGCAACTGGCCGAGGAGCTGGAGGCGGCGCGCCTGCACGGGCAGACCGAGGAGCTGCGCAGCGCGTTGCTGGCTTCGGTGTCGCACGACCTGCGCACGCCGCTGACGGCCATGCGCGGATCCATCGACAGCCTGCTGGCGCTGGGCGAGGCGATCCCCGAGGCGGATCGCCGTGAATTGCTGGAAGGCACCCGCGACGAGGCCGAGCGCCTCGACCGCTATATTCAGAACCTGCTCGACATGACCCGCCTCGGCCACGGCGGGCTCAAGCTGGCGCGCGACTGGGTGGCGCCCAGCGATATCGTCGCCAGCGCCCTGCAACGCCTGCGTGCGGTGCTTGCACCGTTGCAGGTCGAGTGCGTGCTGCCACCACAGCCGCCATTGCTGCATGTGCATGCGGCACTGATCGAGCAGGCGCTGGTCAACGTGCTGGAGAACGCCGCGCGCTTCTCACCGCCTGGCGGGTGTCTGCGCGTGGCGCTGGAATACGATGAGCAGGAGCTGCGCTTCGTGGTCGCCGATCAGGGCCCTGGCATTCCCGAGGCGGAACGGGCGAAGATCTTCGACATGTTCTACACCGCAGCGCGGGGCGATCGCGGCGGCCAGGGCACCGGCCTGGGCCTGGCCATCTGCCAGGGCATGGTCGGCGCCCATGGTGGTCGCGTCACGGTCGGCGAAGGCCTCGATGGACGTGGTGCCAGCCTGACCCTGCACCTGCCGCTGACCACGCAGCCACAAGCCGAGGACTACTGATGAGCCAGGGGCCGAGCATTCTGCTGATCGACGACGAAGCGCAGATTCGCAAGTTCCTGCGCATCGCCCTCAGCGCCCAAGGCTATCGGGTGCTGGAGGCGGCCAACGGCGAAGACGGCCTGGCCCAGGCGGCGCTGCACAGCCCCGATCTCGTCGTGCTCGACCTCGGCCTGCCCGACCTCGATGGCCAGCAGGTGCTGCGTGGCCTGCGCGAATGGAGCCAGGTGCCGGTGCTGGTGCTCTCGGTTCGTGCCAGCGAAGGTGAGAAGGTGCTGGCGCTGGACGGCGGCGCCAATGACTACGTGACCAAGCCGTTCGGCATCCAGGAATTCCTCGCCCGGGTGCGCGTGCTGCTGCGCCAGGGCCAGGGCCGCGAAGCACTGCCGGCGAGCATCGCCTGTGGCGCGCTGAATATCGACCTGGCCTATCGGCGGGTCAGCCTCGACGGCGCCGAAATTGCCCTGACGCCCAAGGAATACGCCGTGCTGGCGCTGCTCGCCCAGCACCTCGGGCGGGTGGTGACCCAGCAACAGTTGCTGCGTGATATCTGGGGCCCCAGCCACGTCGGCGACAGCCATTATCTGCGCGTGGTGGTCGGCCATCTGCGGCAGAAACTCGGTGACGACCCGGCCGCGCCGCGCTATCTGATCACCGAGGCCGGTGTCGGCTATCGTCTGCGCGACTCTGCCTAAAGCTCCAGCGCCAGACGCAAACGATCCCGATGCTGCAGGCCATTCTCGAACAACGGCTCGGGGTAGTGCTGCAGGAAGTAATCCGGCTCCACCGCCACCACGCGAAAACCGGCGCGCTGATAGAAGGTCAGCTGGTGGCCAAAGCTGCCGGTGCCCAGTTCCAGGCGCTTGGCACCCAGTTGCCGGGCTTGGTCGATGGCGTGGTGCAGCAGCAGGGCGCCGATACCCTGACCCTGGTGTTCGGGCGCTACGGCGATGTTCATCAGTTCCCAGGTATCGGCGCTCAGGGCCTTGATCACGTAGACGCCGACGACCACGTCGTTCAGGCACGCGACCACGCAATGGCCGTCCTGTAGATAGCGGGCGATGAGGGCGATGCTGGGGTCGGCTTCAAGCAGCAACGCCATGGGCGCCTGTTCGCCGGGAATTTTGTGCAAGGTTAGGGAGGTCATGACGGTCTTTTTTAAAAGATGTTTTGGTTATAAATAAATCATTATTTATTCTTTTTGTTTCGTTTCGTTCCTGAGCATAGTGGGCACCACGCAAGTCACTGCCAAGGAGCACGATCATGACCATCCGCCTGGGCGACATCGCCCCCGACTTCGAACAGGATTCCAGCGAAGGCCGCATTCGCTTCCACGAGTGGCTGGGCGACAGCTGGGGCATCCTCTTCTCCCACCCGGCTGACTTCACGCCGGTGTGCACCACTGAACTGGGTTTCACCGCCAAGCTCAAGGACGAATTCGCCAAGCGCGGCGTCAAGGCCATCGCCCTGTCCGTCGACCCGGTGGATTCGCATCTGAAATGGATCGACGACATCAACGAGACGCAGAACACCGCGGTCAACTTCCCGATCATCGCCGATGCCGACCGCAAGGTCTCCGACCTCTATGACCTGATCCACCCGAACGCCAACGACACCCTGACCGTGCGTTCGCTGTTCGTCATCGACCCGAACAAGAAGGTGCGCCTGACCATCACCTATCCGGCCAGCACCGGGCGCAATTTCCACGAGATCCTGCGCGTGGTCGACTCGCTGCAGCTGACCGACAACTACAAGGTGGCCACGCCGGCCAACTGGCAGGACGGTGACGAGGTGGTGATCGTGCCCTCGCTCAAGGATGAAACCGAAATCGCCCAGCGTTTCCCCAAGGGCTACCGCGCGGTCAAACCCTATCTGCGTCTAACGCCACAGCCCAACAAGTAAGGATCAAGCATGCATGTCGTGTTGCTGTCCGGCAGCCCTGCGGCGCGCTCGCGCACCGAAGTGTTGCTGGACCATGTGCGTCAACGCCTCGAGGCGCAGCAGGTGGAAGTGAGCCTGCTCAAGGTGCGCGATTTTCCCGCCGAGGATCTGCTGCACGCACGCTTCGACAGCCCGGCAGTGCAGCAACTGCAGGCCGTGGTGGCCAGCGCTGATGGTCTGGTGGTCGGCACGCCGGTGTACAAGGCATCGTTCACCGGCGCGCTGAAGGTGCTGCTGGATCTGCTGCCCGAGCGCGCCCTGGCGCACAAGGTGGTGCTGCCGCTGGCCAGTGGTGGCAGCCCGGCGCATCTGTTGGCAGTGGACTACGCCCTCAAGCCGGTGCTGGCTGCGCTCAAGGCCCAGGAGATGCTCAGCGGCGTGTTCGCCGTGGACAAGCAGATCGCCTACCCGGAAGGGGACAGGCCTGCGCAGATCGACGACGAGCTGCGCGAGCGCCTCGACGAGGCACTGGAACAACTGACCGCCGCCCTGGCGCGACGGCCGAAGCCGATCGACCCGAATCTGCTCAACGACCGGCTGGTGAACGCCCGCTGGAGCATCTGAAAAGCGGCTACAGGCCGCAGGCTACAGGCGACAGGTAGAAGCCAATCCGCCTGCAGCCTGAAGCCCAAAAAAGCCTTACTCGCCCGCCAACGGGCAAGCAGGCCCACACTCAACTTGCAAAGGAGGTCGCCATGGGCGCCAACACTTTGCGTCGGAGTCTGGTCGCCCTGTTTGCCGCGGCCATTTCCTTCGGCGCCATCACTCAAGCACAGGCCGCTTCTGATAACGAAAGCGTGTTGCGGATCGGCTATCAGAAGTACGGCACCCTGGTGCTGCTCAAATCCAGCGGTGCGCTGGAAAAACGCCTGGCCGAACAGGGCGTCAAGGTGCAGTGGACCGAGTTCCCGGCGGGCCCGCAGCTGCTCGAAGGGCTCAACGTGGGCTCCATCGACTTCGGCACCACAGGCGAGACGCCGCCGGTATTCGCCCAGGCCGCCGGCGCCGATCTGCTCTACGTGGCCTTCGAGCCGCCGGCGCCGCTCAGCGAGGCGATACTGCTGCCCAAGGATTCGCCGATCAAAACGGTGGCCGAACTCAAGGGCAAGAAGGTCGCCCTGAACAAGGGCTCCAACGTGCATTACCTGTTGGTGCGCGCGCTGGAGGAAGCCGGCTTGAGCATCACCGATATCACCCCCGTGTACCTGCCGCCTGCCGATGCCCGCGCCGCGTTCGAGCGTGGCAGCGTCGATGCCTGGGTGATCTGGGACCCCTTCCAGGCGGCCGCCGAACAGCAGCTGCAGGCCCGTACCCTGCGCGACGGCCAGGGCCTGGTAAGCAACCACCAGTTCTACCTGGCCGCGCGTCCCTTCGCCGAAAAGCACCCCGAGGTGGTGGTCGCCCTGGTGGACGAGATTCGCAAGACAGGCGAGTGGACTCGCGCCAACGTCGACGAGGTCACCGCCCAGGTCGCACCGCTGCTAGGCCTGTCCCCCGAGATCACCCGTGCTGCGGTTGAGCGGCAAAGCTACGGCGCGCAGCTGATCACCCCGGAAGTGGCGAGTGCACAGCAGAAGATCGCCGACACCTTCAGCGATCTGAAGCTGATCCCCAAGCGCCTGAGCATTGCCGAGGTGATCTGGCGGCAGCCGGACAAGGTCGCCCAGGCCCGGTAACCCGTAGCCCGGATGCGATCCGGGATAGCTGCACGGTACTCCCGGATTGCATCCGGGCTACGTCAACGCTTTCGCAAAAGGAGACCACTCCATGAGCCTCAATATCTTCTGGTTCCTGCCTACCCATGGTGATGGCAAGTACCTGGGCACCGCCGAAGGCGCCCGCGCTGTCGACCACGGCTACCTGGCGCAGATCGCCCAGGCTGCCGACCGCCTCGGCTACGGCGGCGTGCTGATCCCCACCGGGCGTTCCTGCGAGGACTCCTGGCTGGTGGCGGCCTCGCTGATCCCGGTGACGCAGAACCTGAAGTTTCTCGTCGCGCTGCGCCCGGGGATCATTTCGCCGACCGTGGCCGCGCGCCAGGCGGCGACCCTGGATCGCTTGTCCAACGGCCGCGCGCTGTTCAACCTGGTGACCGGGGGCGATCCGGACGAGCTGGCCGGCGACGGCCTGCACCTATCGCACGCTGAGCGTTACGAGGCGTCCGTCGAATTCACCCGTATCTGGCGCCGAGTACTGGAGGGCGAAACCGTCGACTACGACGGCAAGCACATCCAGGTGAAGGGCGCCAAGCTGCTCTACCCGCCGATCCAGCAGCCGCGTCCGCCGCTGTATTTCGGTGGGTCGTCCGACGCGGCGCAGGATCTGGCCGCCGAGCAGGTCGAGCTGTACCTGACCTGGGGCGAGCCGCCGGCTGCGGTGGCCGAGAAGATCGCCCAGGTGCGTGAGAAGGCGGCCAAGCAGGGGCGAGAAGTGCGCTTCGGCATTCGTCTGCACGTGATCGTGCGCGAGACCAATGAGGAGGCCTGGGCTGCGGCGGATCGCCTGATCAGCCATCTGGACCAGGACACCATCGACCGCGCCCAGGCCTCGCTGGCGCGCTTCGACTCGGTCGGCCAGCAGCGCATGGCCGCCCTGCACGGCGGCAAGACCGACAACCTGGAAGTGTCGCCGAACCTCTGGGCCGGTGTCGGCCTGGTGCGCGGCGGCGCCGGTACCGCGCTGGTCGGCGATGGCCCGACCGTGGCGGCGCGGGTCAGGGAGTACGCGGAGCTTGGCATCGACACCTTCATCTTTTCCGGCTACCCGCATCTGGAGGAGTCGTACCGCGTCGCCGAGCTGCTGTTCCCGCACCTGGATGTGGCCGCGCCTGCGCGTCCGGAGAGTCGCGGCTATGTCAGCCCGTTCGGCGAAATGATCTCCAGCGACATTCTGCCGAAGGCGGCTGCGGCGAGCTGAAAAGCATCCCGGTCGCCCACGGCGGTCATCGGATGCATTTCGGGAGGTCCGGGCGCCAGCCCCCCCTCTCCCCAACCCTCTCCCCGGAGGGGCGAGGGAGCTGACCGGCGGTGCTGTCTAGTTCAGCGACTCGGTTGGCTCCCCTCTCCCATTTATGGGAGAGGGGCTGGGGGAGAGGGCGCTTTTATCAGTCCGTAGCCCGGATGCAATCCGGGGAATACAGACGCTACAAAGGTTTTCGAGGCAACCATGAGCAACACGACCCTTAACAAACTGGCCCTGCGCGCCGCGCCCTGGGCCTTGCCGCTGGGGCTGCTGGCCGCCTGGCAGCTGGCGGTGGCCAGCGGCTGGTTGTCCAGCCGCATTCTGCCGGCACCCAGCGCGGTGCTGGCTGCCGGCTGGGAACTGCTGGCCTCCGGGGAAATCTGGCAGCACCTGGCGATCAGCGGCCAGCGCGCCAGCATCGGTTTCGCCATCGGTGGCGGCATCGGCCTGCTGCTGGGCTTTATCACCGGCCTGTCGAAGTGGGGCGAGCGCTTTCTCGACAGCTCGGTGCAGATGATCCGCAACGTGCCGCACCTGGCGCTGATCCCGCTGGTGATCCTCTGGTTCGGTATCGACGAGGCGGCCAAGGTGTTCCTGGTCGCGCTCGGCACCCTGTTCCCCATCTACCTCAACACCTACCACGGCATCCGCAACGTCGACCCGGCGCTGGTGGAGATGGCGCGCAGCTATGGCCTGTCCGGCTTCTCGCTGTTCCGCCAGGTGATCCTGCCCGGCGCGCTGCCGTCGATCCTGGTCGGCGTGCGCTTCGCCCTCGGCTTCATGTGGCTCACCCTGATCGTGGCGGAAACCATCTCTGCCAGCAGCGGCATCGGCTACCTGGCGATGAATGCCCGCGAGTTCCTGCAGACCGACGTGGTGGTGCTGGCGATCCTGCTCTATGCGGTGCTCGGCAAGCTGGCCGACGTTGCGGCCAGGGGGCTGGAGCGCGTATGGCTGCGCTGGCACCCGGCCTACCAGGCCAAGGCAGGTGGCCGATGACTGCACTGCACAGCATTCGGCAGGGCATCCCCCTTGCCATCGAGAAAATCGAGAAAGCCTTCGGCGAGCGCCAGGTGCTCAAGGGCATCGACCTGCATATCCCGGCCGGCCAGTTCGTCGCCGTGGTCGGCCGCAGCGGCTGCGGCAAGAGCACCCTGCTGCGCCTGCTGGCCGGGCTGGATCAGCCCAGCGGCGGCCAGCTGCTGGCCGGCAGTGGTTCGCTCAACGCGGTGCGCGAGGACATCCGCCTGATGTTCCAGGACTCGCGTCTGCTGCCCTGGAAGCGGGTGATCGACAACGTCGGCCTGGGCCTTTCCGGCAACTGGCGCCAGCAGGCCGAGGAAGCGCTGGCCGCGGTCGGCCTGGCTGATCGCGCAGGTGAGTGGCCGGCGGCGCTGTCCGGCGGGCAGAAGCAGCGCGTGGCCCTGGCCCGGGCGCTGATCCATCGACCGCGCCTGCTGCTGCTCGACGAGCCGCTGGGTGCACTGGATGCCTTGACCCGCATCGAGATGCAGCAACTGATCGAGCGCCTGTGGCAGCAGCATGGCTTCACCGTGCTGCTGGTCACTCACGACGTCGCCGAGGCGGTGGCCGTGGCCGATCGGGTGATCCTGATCGAGGACGGCCAGATCGGCCTCGATCTCGATGTGCAACTGGTACGCCCGCGTCCGCATGGCTCGCCGCTGCTGGCGGCACTGGAAGCGCGGGTGCTCGATCGGGTGCTGGCGCAGCCGGAGTTGCCGGCAGTTGCCGAACCCGTATCACCCCTGCCCACGCAATTGCGTTGGGCGCTTTGACACCGTGACCCGGATGCAATCCGGGCTGCTCAAGAATTTCCCGGATTGCATCCGGGCTACATCACTGGACCATCAGGAGAAACACCATGACCATCAAAGCCATCAACGTGCGCAACCAGTTCAAGGGCACCATCAAGGAGATCGTCGTCGGCGACGTGCTCTCGGAAATCGATGTGCAGACCGCCGCCGGCATCGTCACCTCGGTGATCACCACCCGTTCCGTGCGTGAGCTGGAACTGCAGGTGGGCAGCGAAGTGATCGCCTTCGTCAAATCCACCGAAGTATCCATCGCCAAGCTGTAAGAGCCTTTTCATGATTTCAGCCAATTGGCGAAATAAGCCGCTTGCGATCTTGTAGGAGCGGCTTTAGCCGCGAGCTCTTTGCGCCCCAATAAAGCTCGGAGCTGAAGCCCCTCCTACATGCTCAGCGAACGCTTCAGGCACATAAAGATCGTGAACAGGTTCTAAGGGTGGTTGCCTGAGCAGCCTTCGGATGCGAGGGCTGCATGGCGTTCTCAAAGGTAAAGAGAGACTGGTTATAAGAGGAAAATAAAAAGATATTTTTCAGCTATATGTTTTTTCTGCAAAATCGCGCCATCAAATAGCCTGCCTGCAGGCTCCTCTCTCGATAAGAAGGACGCCATAGATGCTGAAGAAGATCGTTTTGGCCACCGTGGCCAGCGCCACCCTGCTGACTGGCTCGCTGAGCCATGCTGCGGCCGATACGCCATTCCACAACGCCTCCTACGACATCGCCCGCGAGCTGTTCGGCGAGATCAACCCGCTGTTCGTCGAGCACTGGAAACAGCAGAGCGGCAAGGAAGTGAAGATCATCCAGTCGTTCGCCGGTACCTCGCGTCAGGCGCAGGACATCATCCAGGGCAAGAAGGTCGACGTGGTCACCTTCAACCAGGTGACCGACGTGGACATCCTGGCCAAGCGCGGCCTGCTGCGTAAGGACTGGGCCGAGCAGTTCCCCAACAACAGCTCGCCGTACTACAGCACCACCGCCTTCCTGGTGCGCGAAGGCAACCCGAAGAACATCAAGAGCTGGGACGACCTGATTCGCGATGATGTGAAGCTGGTATTCCCCAACCCGAAAACCTCCGGCAACGCCCGCTACAGCTACCTGGGCGCCTGGCTGTTCGCCAACGAGAAATTCAACGGTGACCAGGACAAGGTCAAGGCCTTCGTCGGCAAGGTGCTGAAGAACGTCGAGAACTTCCCCACCGGCGGCCGTGGCGCCACCGTGGCCTTCGCTCAGAACGGCCAGGGCGACGTGCTGCTGACCTTCGAATCGGAAGTGATCAACATCGCCAAGGGTGACGAGTTCAAGTCCGCCAAGCTGGAAATCGTGGTGCCGGAAGTCAGCGTACTGGCCGAGTTCCCGGTGGCCATCGTCGACAAGGTGGCCGACGAGCGCGGCACCCGCGAGCAGGCCAAGGCCTTCCTCGACTTCCAGTACAGCAAGGACATCCAGCAGCTGCTGACCCGCTACAACTACCGCGTGCATAACCCGGAAGTGGTCGAGGCGACCAAGGCGCAGTTCGCTCCGGTGCGTCTGATCAACCCGACCGAGGTGTTGGGCAGCTGGGACGAGATCACCGCCAAGCACTTCGACAACGGTGGTATCCTCGACCAGCTTCTCGCAGAGGGTCGCTGACAGCGACGGTCTGGCGTAGGGCGGGTGCAACCCGCCAGCCATGAATGCGAGCATCGTAATGGTCAATTGGCCGCCTTATTGGCGGCCAACTGCATTTGTAGAGCCGAGCTTTTTCGTGAGTAAACCGACGCTGTTCTTCCTGCAGACTCCGCTGCTGCCGGGCTTCGGCCTGAGCTTCGGCGTCAGCGTGCTGTATCTCTCCCTGGTGATCCTGCTGCCGCTGTCGGCGCTGCTTTTGTACGTCAGCGACATGACCTGGGCGCAGTACTGGTTCGCCATCAGCGATCCGCGCGTGGTGCAGAGCTACAAGGTGACCGTCTCCGCGGCGTTCTACTCGACCCTGGCGGTGCTGGTGCTGGGCCTGCTGCTGGCCTGGATCATCACCCGCTACGACTTCCCCGGCCGGCGCATCGTCGATGCGCTGGTCGATCTGCCTTTCGCCTTGCCCACGTCCGTGGCGGGCCTGACCCTCGCCGCGCTGCTGGTGCCCAATGGCTGGATCGGCCAGTGGCTGGGCTTCAAGGTGGCCTACGCCTATGCCGGTATCGTCGTGGCCATGGTCTTCACCAGCATTCCCTTCGTGGTGCGTACGGTGCAGCCGGTGCTGCAGGATCTCGGCTCGGAATACGAAGAGGCCGCACGCACGCTGGGCGCCAGCCGTATGCAGACCTTCGCCAAGGTGATCCTGCCAACCCTGGCGCCAGCGCTGGTTACCGGCGGCTCGCAGGCGTTCATCCGCAGCCTTGGTGAGTTCGGCGCGGTGATCATGATCGCCGGCAACATTCCCTATAAGACGGAAGTCAGCTCGCTGATGATTTTCGTCCGTCTGCAGGAATTCAATTACCCGGCGGCGGCAGCCATCGCTTCGGTGATTCTGCTCGCATCGCTGGCTCTTCTGTTCCTCCTGCAGGTCGTGCAGGGGCGTCTGTTCGCATGGCAACGGCAAGGTCGATGAAAAAGCCTCAAGATTGGCGCCAGTGGGCGCTGGTAATACTCGGTCTGCTGGTGGTCGCACTGATTCTGCTGGTGCCGCTGGCGCTGATCTTCACCAAGGCCCTGGCCGGCGGGCTCGACCTGCTGTGGAGCAACCTCAACGAAGACTACATGCGCCATGCCATCGGCCTGACCCTGCTGGTGGCGGTGATCACCGTGCCGCTGAACCTGTGCTTCGGCATCTGCCTGGCGTGGTGCGTGACCCACTACGACTTCCGTGGGCGCAAACTGCTGACCACGCTGATCGACATTCCCTACGCGGTGTCGCCGGTGGTCGCCGGCCTCTGCTATCTGGTGGTGTATGGGCTGGAAAGCTTCATCGGCCGCTGGTTCTACGATCAGGGCCTGCAACTGATGTTCGCCTGGCCGGGCATCGTCATGGTCACGGTGTTCGTCACCGCGCCCTACGTGGCGCGCATCCTGATTCCGGTGATGCAGGCGCAGGGGCAGGACGAGGAAACCGCCGCCATGTGCCTGGGCGCCAGCGGCTGGCAGATCTTCCGCCGCATCAGCCTGCCGAAGATCAAGTGGGCACTGCTGTATGGCGTGGTAGTCACCAATGCCCGTGCGGTGGGCGAGTTCGGTGCGGTGTCTGTGGTGTCCGGCACCATCATCAACCAGACCCTGACCCTGCCGCTGCTGGTCGATCAGCTAAACAACGACTACAAGCCGGCAGCGGCCTTCACTGCCGCCGGGCTGCTAGCCTGCATGGCCTTGCTCACGCTGTTCCTCAAGACCTTCATGGAGTGGCGTCAGCGCGTGCTGATGCAGCGCGCCGAGGTTTGATCAGGGTGGCGTTGGTGGGTGACGCTCCGCTGTAGTTTTATGACCTATCGCGGCTGAAGCCGCTCCTACGGGGTTAGGTGTAGGAGCGGCTTCAGCCGCGATGCTCTTCCGCCACCTGTACCTGATTGCGGCCACCGTGCTTGGCCGCATACAGCGCCTTGTCGGCACGCTCGCGCAGCTGTTCGGCCTGGCTGTGCAAATCGGTGCCGGCGACACCGGCGCTCAAGGTGCAGGAGAACTCGCCGCCATCGGCGATGAAGCGCAGCTCGGCGAAGCGTTCGCGAATCTCGTCGACGATCTGTTTGGCCTGCTGCGGCGCGCAGTCCGGCAGCACCGCGAGAAACTCCTCGCCGCCATAGCGGCCCAGGCTGTCGATCCGGCGCAGGCGCTGGCGCAGCAGGTTGGCCAGGGCGCGGATGACGTTGTCGCCGGCCGCGTGGCCATGTTCGTCATTGACCCGCTTGAAGTGATCGATATCCAGCATCACCACGCTGGCACGGTCACCCGTGCGCAGCGCGCGCTCCAGCTCGATCGCCACCTGCTCCTTGATGTCGCCATGCTTGAGCAGACCGGTCAGGCTGTCGCGTGACAGGGCGTCGGACAGCAGGCGGGCGCGCTGCGCGCGAGAAAACACGGCGGCGACCAGTGCGTTGTCGGATATCGGCTTGGTGACGAAATCGTCACCGGCCTTGATCAGCGCATTCATCTGCTTGGCGATGTCGGTTTCCGCCGACAGGTAGATGATCGGGATGCGTAGCCAGTCGTCATTGCAGCGAATGATCTGCGCCAGTTCGGGGCCGGTGCAGTGCGGCATGTTGACGTCGAGCAGCACCACTTCAGGGTTGAAATTGCGCAGATGCTCGAAGATCTGCGCCGGGTCCTGCAGGATTTCCACCAGCATGCCGGCGTCGCGCAGCACCAGGCTGTAGCGGCTGGCCAGGTCACGGTCATCGTCGACGATCAGCACCCGGTAGGGCTCGCCGCTCTGTTGGGCGAAGCAGCGCTCCAGGCGGCTTTCCAGCTGCGGGATGTCAACCGGTTTGGTGAAGAAACCCAGTGCGCCGGCACGCACCGCCTGCAACTGGGTGGCGAAGTCATGCTGGTGGGTCAGCACCAGCAGCGGCAGGGGTATTTCCAGGCTCTGTTGCAGGCGTGCGGCGTAATCCAGGCCGCTGCACTCCTCGCCGGCCAGATTGACATCGACGATCAGGGCGTCCGGCAGTTGCTGCTGCAGGGCAGCGTCCAGATCGCTTGTCGTGCGGAAGTGCGCGGCACGATAGCCAAAGTTGCTCAGCGTCAGGCGCATGTTCTCGCCGACGGCCATTTCGTCTTCGAGGATGTAGATGAGGCGGGTATCGCCCTCGGCGCGTGCCGCCGGCCTGGCCGTTTGCTGCTGTTCGCTCTGGCTGTTGCCGGCATCGGACTGGTCGCCAAGCTGTTGCAGGGCGCTGACGAAGGAGTCGAGGTCCTGCTCCAGACGCTGCTGCTGATCCAGCCAGCGTTCGGCCTGTTGTTCCAGCTCGCGGGCCTGCTGGCCCAGCTGGGTGAAGCCGAAGGTGCCGGCGCTGCCGGCGAGGCGGTGCAATTGGTCACGCAGTGTCTGCAGCAGCTGGTCGCGCTGCCCGTCGCGGGTCTGCAGCAGTCGCTCGCCCTGTTGCATCAGCTCCGGCAACTCCTGGCGCAGGCGTTCGGTGAATTGCTGGCCGAGCTGCTGCAGGCGTTGCTGCAGGGTCTGCGGGATGGCGTTGTCCTGCTTATCCATGACGCTGGCTCCAGATCTGTCGGATCTGCGCGGCGAGCTGCATGGGGTCGAAGGGCTTCACGATCACGTCGAGTGCGCCGAGGCTGCGGTAGTGCGCCACTTCCCCGGGCTGCACCTTGGCGGTCATGAAGGCCACCGGCACGCTGTCGATGTCCACCAGCTGACGGAGTTTTTCCAGCGTTTGCGGGCCATCCATGCCGGGCATCATCACATCCAGCAGGATGAAATCGGGAGCGAAGCCCTGGACCTGATCCAGGGCTTCCTGGCCGCTGGCACAGCTCAGCACCTGGAAACCGCCGACGGCTTCGAGGGCGACCTTGGCCACGGCCTGGATCGAGGGGTCGTCCTCGACGTGAAGGATGCGCTTGAGCTCAGTCATGGCCGGTCTCCTTGGCGGGTAATAAGCGGTCGAGCATGTGCAGGAAGTGTCGTCCATCATTGCGCGATTTGGCCAGCGTTGCGCTCACCCCGACCAACTCGCGGCCATCCAGCTCGCTGGCTGATAGCACGGCCACTGGTAGACCCGGACGCTCGCGCTGCAGTTCATCGACCAGCTCCAGGCCGTTGCCGTCAGGCAGGCCGAGGTCGAGCAGAACCAGATCGAAAGGTTGTTCGGCGAGTAGACGGCGCGCTTCGGCGAGGCTGTCGGCGGACACGAACTCGGCCAGCTCGCGGCCCTGTTCGGCGACCACCAGGCGCAGGTCGTGATCATCCTCGACATGGAGCACGCGTGGGCTGTGCGGCAGGTCCTGCAGGGCCTGGGCAAGGCTGCCGAGCAGGCGCTGCGGGTCGATCGGCTTGCTCAGCCAGTCCAGCGCGGGCGCCCCCTCGAGTGCCAGGCGACCTTCCTCGCAAGCTGCGGAAACCACCAGTATCGGTAGCTCGCGATAGCGCTCGTCGGCACGCAGCTCCTGCACCAGCTGCAGGCCGTCACCGTCCGGCAGGCGCAGGTCGAGGCTGATGGCGGCGGGCGTTTCCTCGCGCAGGCAGGCACGTGCTTCGTCCAGGCTGTGGGCCAGACGCACGCGGTAGCCTGCGCCTTCCAGCAACTGGCGCAGCAGGTTGGCGATGTCCGGTTCGTCCTCGACCACCAGCAGGTTGCGCCGGCCGTCGCGGGTGCCTGGCAGGGTGGGCTCGGCCAACATCGGTAGCTCGAACCAGAAGCAGGTACCCTGGCCTTCTACCGAGTCGAAGCCGATCTGTCCGCCCATGCGCTCGATCAGTTCCTTGCTGATCGCCAGCCCCAAACCGGTGCCACCTTTGCTGCGGCTGTCGCTGGCGTCGGCCTGGGAGAACTTGCTGAAGATACGTTGATGGAATTCGGCGGCGATCCCCGGTCCTCGGTCGATGACCTCGACGCGCACCCGCGGGCCGCGACGCTCGGCACGCAGTTTGACCTCGGCGCCGGGCGGTGAGTACTTCACGGCGTTGGAGATGAAGTTGGCCAGCACTTGTTGCAGACGCATGGCATCGATCCGCACGCGGGCCGGCAGGCAGTCGAGCAGGCGCAGCTGGACCTGATTGCGGTCGGCGTAGGCCTGGTTGTTGTCCAGCGCTTCCTGCAGCTGCTCGGCAAGACTGCAGGACTGCAGGTCGAACTGCATCTTGCCGGCTTCCAGCTTGTCCATGTCCAGCAGGTCGTTGATCAGGTGGCTGAGGCGCTGGCTATTGGCCTGGGCGATGCTCAGCATGGTGCGCATGCTTTCCGGGACCGGGCCAAGGGCGCCGCCGTTGATCAGCCCGAGTGAGCCGGCGATGGCGGTGAGCGGGGTGCGCAGCTCATGACTGACGGTGGAGACGAATTCGCTCTTCAGGCGTTCGATGCGCTTGGCTTCACTCTGGTCCATGGTGGTGCCGGTGATGCGCAGCGGATAACCCTTGGCATCGCGCTGGATATAGCCACGCAGCAACACCGGCAGTTCGCTGCCGTCGACGCACAGCAGGCGGCAGTCGAGGGTGAAGTTGCTCGCGCCTTCTTTCAGCGCCTTTTTCAGACGATTGCGTGCCGTGGGCAGGTCGTCCGGGTGCACCAGGCTTTCCCAGGCCCAGGGATCTTCGGCAAAGCCTGGCGGCCCCTGCTCCGGGTAGCCGAGCATCTGCCAGCCGTTGGCCGAGGCGAAGAAGCTGCCCGCCTGCACGTCGATATCCCACCAGCCGTCGTTACTGCCCTTGAGTGCGAGTGCCAGACGCTCCTCGCTGCGGTGCAGCTGCTTGGTGATGCCGTTGGCCAGTTCCTGTACCTGGGCGCGGCGCAGGCTGAGGCTGCTGACCAGGAAGAACAGCAGCAGACTGATGCAGCCGCCGAGAATCAGCAGCGCCACTTCACCGCGGTGCTCGCGGGCGAGGTAGCCCGGGGCGTAGTGAAAGTCCAGGTGCCAGGTCTGGCCAAACAGTTCGAGCTGGTGCTGGCTGTCGGCCGGCGTGGTGATCGGCGCCTCGCCGCGGCTGGAGTAGAGCGACTCGGAGCTGTTGCTGATGGAGCCGGCATACAGCTCGAAATCCAGCTCGCGCTTGCGCTCGCCAAGGATGCCGTGCATCAGGTCGTGAATCCTGAACGCGCTGTAGACGAAGCCGCGCAGCGCTGCCAGACGCTGCTGCGCGGTGTCCAGCGGTCGCTGCGGCGCGTACACCGGGACGTACAGCAGCACCCCGGGTTGCACCTTGCCGTGGGTTTCCTGAAGCAGGGTGACGCGGCCGGACAGGCGGCTCTGACCGCTGCGCCCGGCTTCCAGCATGGCGGCGCGGCGCACCGGTTCCGACAGCATGTCGAAGCCGAAGGCGGCCAGGTTGCGCCCGGCAAAAGGTTCGATGAGGCGGATCACGCCGTAGGGTTCGCGCTGGCCGGGCGGGTGCACGCGAAACTCGGGAAAACCCTCGGCGCGTACTTGGTTTTCGAAGGCCGGCAGCTCCTGCGCCTCGAGCATCTGGGTAAAGCCGATGGCCTGGATGCCGGGGTAGCGCTCGTCCAGGCGCAGGCGTTCGGCATAGGCACGCCAATCGGCACGGCTGACTTTGTCGCTGGCATCGAACAGGCCGGCTGCGCCAAGCAAGATGCTCTCATGCTCTTCCATGCGTTTGATGATGGCCTGGCTCAGTTCTTCGGTGAGCAGCTGGAACTGGCGGGTGGCGGACTCCGTCTGGCTCTGGCGCAGGTTGTACCAGGCCAGCAGCGTGGCCCCCAACGCCAGCACCAGCACGGCCCAGGCCAGCAGATTGATGCGGCTGAACAGGGCAGTTAGCACTGCACGGGTAGTTCTCATGGTTGCCCTCCGGCCAGTGGCAGTTCCAGCCAGAAGGTACTGCCTTGTCCCTGTATGGAGTCGAAGCCGATTTTTCCGCCCATGTGTTCGATGATTTCCTTGCTGATCGCCAAACCCAGACCGGTACCGCCCTGGCTGCGCGTGTCGCTAGCGTCGGCCTGGGCGAACTTGCTGAAGATCAGCGACTTGAAGTCCTCGGCGATGCCCAGGCCGTAATCGCGCACGCTGATGCGCACCCAGCCGTCCTCAGCTGCCGCTGCCAGCTCCACATGCTGCCCGGCGGCGGAGAACTTGGCGGCATTGGACAGCAGGTTGGCCAGTACCTGCTCCAGGCGCTGAGCGTCGGCCAGTACCTGGCAGTCGGCGCCCGGCAGCACCTGCAGTTGCACCTGATGACGTTCGGCATAGGGCTGGTTGTTGCGCAGCGCCTGCAGCAGCAGCGGGCGCAGGGCCAGCGGCTGCAGATCGAAATGCATCTTGCCGGCGACCAGCTTGTCCATGTCCAGCAGATCGTCGATCAGGTGGCGCAGGCGCTGGCTGTTGCTCTGGGCGATCTCCAGCATCTGGCGCATGGCCTGCGGCACCTCGCCGAGGGCGCCGCCGTTGATCAGCCCGAGCGAGCCGGCGATGGCGGTGAGCGGGGTGCGCAGCTCGTGGCTGACGGTGGAGACGAACTCGTTCTGCAGCTGCTCGCCGCGCTTGCGCTCGCTGATATCGCTGATGAAACCGTGCCACAGGGTATCGCCATCGGGCAGACGCTGCGGCGCGGCATGGCCCTCGACCCAGATCAGCCCGCGTTGTGGATGCAGCACGCGGTATTCCTGTTGCCAGGTGGCCAGGCTCGCCGCCGAGCGGGCGATGGCGCTGCGCACCGCGGGGGCATCGTCCGGGTGCAGACGGGCGAAGATCGGTTGCGCGTCCTCGCTGGCTTCTTCTGGGCTGCAGCCATAGATGTCATGGATGCCGGCGCTGGCATAGGGAAAGCAGCTGCTGCCATCGGCGCGCAGCAGGTACTGATAGACCATGCCGGGCAATTGCGCGGCGATGCGCTGCAGGCGCTGGCGCGCTTCTTCGCGCTGGCTGAGGTCGTTGGCCACCAGCAGGTAGCCTTGCAGCGGCTGGCCCGTCGCACGGATCGGCGAAAGGTTCAGGCGCACCGGTAGACTCTGTCCATTGCGGGCGCGCATCTGCCCTTCGGTGCTCTGCGGCCCGGCGGTGGAGGCCGCGCACAGGCGCTCGAACTGGCCTGCTTCAAGCAGCAGTCGCGGCAGATATTGCCCCTCCAACTCGTCAGCTGAGTAATCCAGCAACTGTTGGGCCTCGAGATTGCTGCGCAGCACGCGGCCCTGTGGGTCCAGCACCAGTACCGCGCTGCCGGCGTTGTCCAGCATGGCCTGGTGCATGGCGCTCTGCTCGGCCTGGCGACGCGCCTGCAGGCGTAGTTCGAACAGCTCGCCGGTCAGCTGCGCCAGGTGTCGCAGTTGGCTGCGCTGGTGCGCGTCGAGATGGCGCGGCTGGCGGTCGATCACGCACAGGGTGCCGAGTGCCAGGCCTTCGCCATCGTGCAGCGGCACGCCGGCGTAGAAGCGGATATGCGGCTCCGAGGTGACCAGCGGGTTGTCGCGAAAGCGCGCATCGTCCAGTGCGTTGTCCACTTCCAGCAATGCGTCGGCGTGCACCGCATGGGCACAGAACGCCAGCTCGCGGGCGGTCTGTTCGGCATCCAGACCGACCCGGCTCTTGAACCACTGGCGCTGGGCGTCGACCAGCGAGATCAGGGCGATGGGCGTATCGCAGATCTGCGCGGCGAGAGCGGTGATGTGGTCGAACATGGCTTCAGGCGGACTGTCGAGCAGCTCCAGGGCCTGCAGGGCGGCGAGTCGCTCCTGCTCGTTGCTGGGGATCGGGGCTCCGCTCATGACTCACTCCCTGTGATCGCTAGTTCGAACCAGAAGGTAGCACCTTGGCCGGGTGACGAGTCGAAACCGATCGTTCCGCCCATGCGCTCGATGATTTCCTTGCAGATGGCCAACCCCAGGCCGGTACCGCCCTGTTGCCGCGTGTCGCCGGAATCGGCCTGGGAAAACTTGCTAAAAATGCGCGGCTTGAAGGCTTCCGGGATGCCGGGGCCGTTATCCGACACGCTGACGCGCAGCACCTCGCCAAGCCTCTGCAGGTGCACCAGGACATTTCCACCAGCGGGCGAGAACTTGGCGGCGTTGGACAGCAGATTGGCCATCACCTGGGCCAGGCGCTGGGCGTCGACGCGCACCAGGGCGTCGTCTTCGACCTGCAGGCGCAGCGCGACCTGATGCTGCTCGGCATAGGGCTGGTTATGCAGCAGCGCCTGTTCCAGCAGCGGCTGCATCAGGCTCGCCTGCAGGTCGAAGTGCATCTTGCCGGCGACCAGTTTGTCCATGTCCAGCAGGTCGTTGATCAGGGCGCTGAGGCGCTGGCTGTTGCTGTGGGCGATGCTCAGCATCTGGCGCATGGCCTGTGGCACCTCGCCGAGGGCGCCGCCGTTGATCAACCCGAGTGAGCCGGCGATGGCGGTCAGCGGCGTGCGCAGCTCGTGGCTGACGGTGGAGACGAACTCGTTCTTCATCTGCTCGATGCGCTTGCGCTCGGTGATGTCGCGGATCACCGTGATGAAGCGGCGCTGGCCCTGGTGGCTGATCTGCGACATCGCCAGTTCCATGGGGAAGCGTTCGCCGTTCTGGCGCAGTCCGTCCATTTCACCGAACTGGTCGAGAGCGCAGCCTTGCCGCAGCACCTCCGCGGCCATCTGCGGAATCAGTTGGGTGATGTTCTGGCCTGCCACCTCGGCCTGGAGATAGCCGAATATCTTCTCGGCGGCATGGTTGAAGGTTTCGATCCGGCCCTGCTCGTCGATGGAGACGATGGCGTCGACCACGTTGTCGAGCAGGGTGCTCAGGTAGTGCTCGCGCTCGCGTACCGCGCGCTCGGCGGCGACACGGTCGCTGAAGTCCTGGATCTGCGAGACGAAGTGCACCGGTTGTCCTTCACCGTCACGTACCAGCGACACGCTGAGCAAGACCCAGAGCGTGCGGCCCTGACTGTCCAGGTAGCGTTTCTCCATCTGGTAGGCATTGATTCGTCCAGCCAGCAGGTCGGCCATATTCTGCTGATCGGCATCCAGGTCGTCCGGGTGGGTGACCTGCTGGTAGGTAAGCGCCTGCAGTTCCTCGCGGCTGTAGCCGAGCATACGGCACAGCTCGGCGTTGACTTCCAGCCAGCGGCCGTCCGGGCCGACCAGTGCCATGCCCTGTGGCGCGGTGTTGAAGGCGTTGAGAAAACGTTGCTGGCTCAGGCGCAGTTCTTCCTCGATGGCCTGGCGTTCGCTGACGTCCCAGATGAAACCGTCGATCCACAGCAGCTGGCCGTGGCTGTCGTACTCGCCGCGACCCTTCTCGCGCACCCAGACGTTGTGGCCATCGGCGTGGCGCAGGCGATAGGTCAGCTCGAAGCTCTCCTGGCGCTCGATGGCTGCGCCGGCGCGCAGGGCGTCGGACAGGTCGTCAGGGTGGACGATGCTGGAGAAACTGCGTACACGGTTGCCGATGAAGTCGCTGGCGGGGTAGCCGCAGAGGTTGGCGATTTCCTCGCTGATGTAGCGCATGCTGCGTTGCGCGTCGTTGGCGCAGCGATAGACCACGCCGGGCAGGTTGGCCACCAGGCCGCGGAAGCGACTCTCGCTCTTCTGCAGGGCGCGGGTTGTCTGCTGCAGTTCGCTGATATCGCTGGCGATACCGAGGAAACCGGTGATCTGGCCACTCTCGTCGAACATGGCACTGACGGTGAGGTTGACCTGACGCAGGCTGCCGTCCTTGTGCCGATAGGTCCACTGGCGGGTTTCCGGCTCGCCGCCGCGGGCGTTGTGCACGAACACCTCGAAACCTTCCACGGGCTGGCCGGCCGCCGCGCTCAACTCGATGGCGCGTGCCTGGATCTCCTCTTCGAGGTGAAGGATCGCCGGGGTGCGGTGACCGACCATCTCCTCAGCGCGGTAGCCGAGCAGGCGTTCGGCGCCGGAGTTGAACAGAGTGATGTTGCCGGCACTGTCGGAGGCGATGATCGACACCCCGGTGGCCGAGTCCAGCACGGCCTGCAGGTAGGCACGGGCCGAGCGCACGGCATGCTCCTGCTGCTGACGTTCGAGCATGGCGCCGACCCAGCGGGCGAACAGGCCGAGGAAGTCGCGGTCGGCGTCGTCGAAGGGGCGTCTGCGCGGCTGTGGGTTGGCGAAAGCCAGCGTGCCGAAGGGCTTGCCGGCCACCCGTACGACGATACCGATGTAGCTTTCCAGGGCGAAAAGGCGATAGCAGGGATGGCGCCTGTGCGGCGAGTTGGCCATGTGGGTGATGGCCAGCGGCTCGTCCTGCTGCAGTGCCAGGCTGCAATAGGTGTTGCCCAGCTCGAATTGCTGGCCATCGCTGACTGCGCCCTCGGGGGAGACCTGCACCAGCACCTGATACTGCTCGCCTTCGATACGGCTGATGATGCCCAGCGGCATGCGAAAGTGCTCGGCGCCCAGACGCAGAGCCTGGCGCATTTGCTCGGTGCGGCTGAGACTGGGCAGCGCGGCGATTTCGTTGAGCGCACGCAAGGCCGCCTGCTGGCGCTGCATCAGGCGCTGGGTACTGCGTTTGGTGCTGCGCAGCAGGCCCAGGAGCAGGGCCTCGGCACCGCACCAGGCGAGTAGCCACTTGATCACCAGCCAGCGTTTGTCGCGGCGGTGCACATTGTACTGATCGCTGATGTCATGCCAGATCAGCGCGACCGCCAATGGTCCCTGGCTGGGGGCCTGTACTTGCTGGTAGCTGCTGAGGGCAACCTGATTGACCAGATAATGCCGTTCGCCATCCTCCAGCAGGCGCACGCTGTCGCCCTCTGCAGGTGAGGGCAGTCGCAGCTGTTGTTGCCAGGCCAAGACCTGAGGGCGCGAATGGCCCATCATTTGCCAGCGCTGGGCGTCACCGGCTACGCCACGTAGCGCCTCGCCACTGTCCGAACTCAGCAGCAGATCCTCGCGCAGCAGCAGGGCGACGCCGCTGTCGAATTCGCGGTCCAGTTGCGCCAGGTCTTCGAGCACGCCCATGGCCACCTCGATGGCGCCGACCTGAATCGGCCCATTCGCGCCCTCGGCCAGTAGCGGCGCGATTGCCCGCATGCCAATGCTGCCTCGGGTCAGGCCCAGGCCGGCCTGGCTGGTGCCGCTACGCAGCGCTTCCAGTACCATCGGACGCCAGCCGATCTGCAGGTCGCCGAAGTGCTCGGGCTCGTGCACGCGCAGCAGAACCTTGACGTCTGGAGCCAGGTGAACGTAAAGGCGAAACGGCTGGTGTGCCTGCAGATTGCGCCAGCGCGGTGCCAGACGGGTGTAGAGCTGACTGCGGATACTGGCCAGGCTTTGCAGATCACTCGCCGGCAGGGCGTGGGCCTGGCGTACCAGCTCAGTTACCCAGGCATCGGCGGCGATGGTTTCAGCCAACAGCTGCGTGCGCTCCTGCAACCCGTGCTGAGTACTGTTCAGGGCCATGCGCTGGATATCGGCCTGTTTGCCGATCTGCAGCTGCCAAAGGGCCTCGCGTTCGTTCAGGGCCCGGCTGCCGAGAAAGGCGAAGAACAGCGCCAGGCACAGACTCCCCCCGATGACTATTCGGTGGCCGGCATCCCGGTGGCCGGCATCCCGGTGGCCGGCATCCCGGCGACCCCAGTTCCAACCACTGAGCCAGCCTTTATTCCATCTGGGCATGTTCATCAGGCATACCTCAGGTCAACCCGGCCAGGCCGAGATGGCGTCCGCCACGCGTTCCTGGCAATCGACTCGAGCGCTTGGGCGCAAGCTGAGGACGATCTGCTTGAGCAGATCGGCGATCCAGGGATCGTCTTCGAGAATCAGCACGCGCATGTTCAGCTCCTGGTGCTGGACTGGCTACTCTTCGCTTCGTTGAGTGTGGTGGTTTCGACGGGTTTGGCAGGCACCGGTTGCGGGCGGCCGAAGTGATAGCCCTGGCCGTAATTGCAGCCTAACTCACGCAGAAATTCGGCCTGAGCGGGTTGTTCGATGCCCTCGGCGAGCACTTTGAGACCCAGGCTCTTGCCCAGCGCGATCACGGCACGGGCGATAGCCGCGTCTTCGGGGTCGTCGGGCAGGCCGCGCACGAAGCTCTGGTCGAGTTTGAGCTTGTCCACCGGCAGGCGCTTGAGGCGTGCCAGCGAGCTGTAGCCGGTGCCGAAGTCGTCGATGGCCAGGCGCACGCCCAGCGCGCGCAGGCTGGTGAGCAGTTTCAGCGCGGCGTCGGGGTCTTCCATGATCGCGCTCTCGGTCACCTCCAGCTCAAGTTGCTCGGGCGGCAGGCCGGACTCGGCGAGCACGCTGGCGACTTTCTGGTCGAGCTCACCGCGGCTGAACAGACGGCTGGAAACGTTCACCGCCACGAAAGTCATCGAGTGGCCCTCGGCATTCCAGCGCACCATCTGGCGGCAGGCCTGCTCCAGTACCCAGGTGTCGATGACGCCGATCATGCCGTTATCTTCGGCAATCGGAATGAATTCGCCCGGTGGAATCAGCCCGCGCAAGGGATGCTGCCAGCGCACCAGCGCCTCCATGCCCACCTGGCGCCCATCACGCAGGTCGTGCAGCGGCTGGTAGTAGACGCGCAGCTCCTGATTGTCCAGTGCATGGCGCAGGCTGCTGGCCAGCTCGACGCGCTGGCGGGCGTAGTCGGTCAACTCCTGTACATAGAAGGCATAGCCTTCGCGGCCGCTGCTCTTGGCCTTGAACAGCGCCGAATCGGCATTACGCAGAATCTGCTCGACACTGTCGGCATCTTCGGGAAACAGGCTGATGCCGATGCTGGCGCCGATGTAGAGCTCGTGGCCGTCGAGGCGGAAGGGCGTTTCCAGACTGCGCAGCAGACGTTGCGCCAGCTCGGCTGCCTGTGCGGCTTCGGCGCAGCTCTCGCTGAGCAGGCCGAACTCGTCGCCGCCCAGCCGGGCCAGAGTGCTGCCACTGGGCAGGTCCTGCTGCAGGCGTTCGCCGACACCCTTGAGCAGCAGGTCGCCGACGTTGTGCCCAAGGCTTTCGTTGATGTGCTTGAAGTGATCGAGATCGATCAGCAGTACTGCGCCACGCAGTTCCTCGAGCTTGCTGCGCTCCAGTGCGTGGGCGACGCGCTCGGTGAACAGCAGGCGGTTGGGCAGGTTGCTCAGCGGATCGTGGTGCGCCAGGTAATCCAGCTCACGCTGCGAACGCTTGAGCGCGGTGATGTCGGAGAACACCGCCACGTAGTGACTGATACGCCCCTGCTCGTCGTGGATCACGCGGATGCATTGCCACTGCGGGTAGATTTCGCCGCTCTTGCGCCGGTTCCACACCTCGCCGCTCCAGGCGCCGCGGTTTTGCAGGGCGTGCCACAGGCTCTGGTAGAAGGCAGCGTCGTGGCGGCCGGATTTGAGCAGGGTGGGATGCTGGCCGAGAATTTCCTCGCTGCTGTAGCCAGTGATGCGGCTGAACGCAGGGTTGACGTGAACGATGTTCTGTTCGGCATCGGTGACCAGTACGCCTTCCTGAGTGGCATCGAATACGGCGGCAGCCTGGCGTAGGCTGTCGTCGATGGCGCGTTGTCGGGTGATGTCGCTGGCGATACCGATGAATCGTTGTGGTTCGCCGTTTTCGTCGCGCAGCAGGCGGCCACGCGAGTGAATCCAGCGATAGCTGCCGTCGGCATGGCGCAGGCGGTAGATATTCTCGTAGTGCTGCTCGCCGAACTCTGCATTGAGCGCATGCAGTGCGCGCTCCTGGTCATCCGGATGCAGGCGCTCTGCCCAGGCCTCGCGGGTGTCGCCGAGGGTCTGCGGGGTCAGCCCGAGCAGCTTGGCGTAGCCTTCGGAAAAGAACACGCGGCGGCTCGATACGTCCCAGTCCCACAGGCCGTCGCGTGTGGCATCCAGCGCCAGACGCAGACGTTCCTCGTTACCGGCCAGCAGCATGCGCGCGCTGCGATGCTGTTGGGCATGGTGCTGCAGAACGATGTAGAGCAGGGAACTGGTGAGTACGACGAAGAACAGCCCCTTGAGCGATTGCAGGCGCTCTTGCTGCGCAACGGAAAGCCCCAGCGCCGTGAGCAACTGATCGCTGAGAAGAATCCACAGGCCCGCCAATAGCAGGTAGCCCAGGGTCAGACGCAAGGCGGCGGTATCGATACGCATGAGTGGGGGGTCAGGCTCCCTGGGAATTTTGGGCAGTATAGATGGGCTGGGACTGAAACATTCTTATCTAAAAGACCAACTGGTTTTCTGGCCTGGGTCAGGGATAATGTGAACAGGTTCGTCCTTGTAGGACAACCGCGTTCCCCTATCAAGAGGCAACAGCGCCCATGTGGTACAACGGTTTACTCGACCTGTCGGTCTGGCAGCTGGTGGCTGCGACTCTGCTGATGACGCATGTCACCATCGTCAGCGTCACCGTCTATCTGCACCGCTACTCTGCGCACCGGGCACTGGAACTGCACCCGGCGCTCAAGCATTTCTTCCGTTTCTGGCTGTGGTTGACCACCGGCCAGAACACCCGCGAGTGGACCGCGATTCACCGTAAGCATCACGCCAAGTGCGAAACCGTCGATGACCCGCACAGCCCGGTCATCAAAGGTCTCGGCACCGTGCTGCGCAAAGGTGCCGAACTCTATCAGGAAGAGGCGAAGAACGAGGAAACGCTGCGCATCTATGGCAAGAACTGCCCGGATGACTGGATCGAGCGCAATGTCTATAGCCGCTATCCGATTGGCGGCGTGACCTTGATGGCGATCATCGACCTGGCCCTGTTCGGCGTGCTCGGTATGACCGTGTGGGCGATCCAGATGATGTGGATCCCGTTCTGGGCTGCCGGTGTGATCAACGGCCTCGGCCATGCGGTCGGCTATCGCAACTTTGAATGCCGCGATGCCGCCACCAACCTGGTGCCCTGGGGCATCATCATCGGTGGCGAAGAACTGCACAATAATCACCACACCTATCCCAACAGCGCCAAGCTGTCGGTGAGGAAGTGGGAGTTCGACATGGGCTGGGCCTGGATCAAGTTGTTCAGCTTCCTCGGTTTGGCCAAGGTGCAGCGCGTCGCGCCCATCGCCCATCGTGTCGAAGGTAAGGGGCATCTGGACATGGATACCGCCATGGCCATCCTCAACAACCGTTTCCAGATCATGGCGCAGTACCGCAAGCTGGTGATCGCGCCGCTGGTCAAGCAGGAAGTAGCCAGGGCCGATGCATCGGTTCGCCACCTGTTCCGGCGCGCCAAGCGGCTGCTGTCGCGTGAGCCGAGCCTGCTGCAGGAGCAGCATCATGCGCGTATCGCCGACTTGCTGGCGCAGAGCCAGGCGCTCAAGGTGATCTACGAAAAACGTTTGGCGCTGCAGCAGATCTGGGTCAAGACCAGCAGCAATGGTCACGACATGCTCGAGGCCATGAAGCAGTGGGTGCACGAGGCTGAGGCCAGCGGCATCCAGTCCCTGCGGGAGTTCGCCGAGCAGCTCAAGACTTACTCGCTACGCCCCTCTGGCGCGATGGCCTGACTGCCATTGGTTCCCGACAAAGGCCCGCCGAACTGGCGGGCCTTTTCCTTTGTCCAACGGCTCGCACTATGCTCACTTATGCTTATGCGAGGGATTGGATGGCCGCTGTGATGGAAGAACAAGGCAACGCTGTTTCCGAGTTGGAAGAACTGACCCTGGCTTTGCTGCACAGCCGGGCCGAAGTGGAGCGCCTGGGCGAGCGCGAGCAGCTGTTCAGCAGCCTGCTGGGCAGCGTCAATGCCGTGCTCTGGGCCTTCGACTGGGACGAGCAGCGGATGATTTATGTCAGCCCGGCCTATGAGCGCATTTTCGGTCGCTCTGCCGCGCTGCTGCTGGCCGACTACGGCGAGTGGCGCAACAGCATCTACCCGGATGACCTCGACTACGCTGCCGAAAGCCTGGCCAAGGTGCTGGAAACCGGCGCCGTTGAGTCTCGCGAGTACCGCATCATTCGCGCCGATGGCCAGCTTCGCTGGCTCAGCGACAAATGTTTCGTCAGCCCCAGGCCGGGTGCCGAGCCGGGTAGGGTGATCGTCGGCATTGCCGAAGACATCACCGAAAAAAAGCGTCTGGAGGGCGAGCTGCATCGCCTGGCCACCACCGACGTGCTGACCCAGAGCAGCAATCGCAGGCACTTCTTCGAGTGCGCCCGCCGCGAGTTCGAACACGCACGCCAGTTTGGCAGCCCGCTGGCCTTCCTGCTGCTCGATCTCGATGATTTCAAGAAGATCAACGACCAGTATGGGCATCAGACTGGCGATGAAGTGCTGCGTCGGCTGGCTCAATGCGGCAGCAATGCCCTGCGGCGCGGTGATTTGTTCGGACGTATCGGTGGTGAAGAGTTCGCTGCCTTGTTCCCAGGGTGCGAGCAGGACGTGGCCCTGCAGGTGGCGGAAAGACTGCAGCGAGAGGTGCAACGCCTCAGCTTTCAGCATGAAGGTACCAGTTTCGGTATCACCGTCAGTCAGGGGCTGACCAGTCTGCTGGCAACCGATGTCAGCCTCGATGCCCTGTATGCGCGTGCGGACGCGGCGATGTATCTGGCCAAGCGACAGGGCAAGAATCAGATCGTACTGGGGTGATGTCTGGCGATTTTCCGCCTGAGAGCTGCTTCTAATCGGCGGAAAATTGCCTATGGCCAGTTGTCATTGACTGGTCACTCGTCTGCAGAAAAACTGTAACCTACTGTTCTAGAAGCCTCGCGCGTTTGCGTGAAGGAGCTGGCGCGCTATCTGCATAGGCCCAGCCAGATGCCGGCAGGATGTCGGCGCAAAACAACAACGACGAGAGAGTATCCACCATGCATAACTCTGCCCGCCCCATTTCGGTCGCTTCGCTGCGTTCGCCGTTGTTCCGTTCTTCCTGAGTTTTTTACGCACTTCATCCGAGCCCGGCTTAAGCCGTGTCCTGGCTCGTGATGGCGTATGCCCCATTCGCCCCGGCCTGCCTCTTCGTGCCGAAGTCTGCGCCGGGCGATGCGTCACCTTAAACACACTGGAGAGAAACATAATGAGAAAGACCTCCCTGGCACTGGCCGTAGCCGCCAGCACCCTGGGCCTGAGCCAAGTTGCTTTCGCTGACTTCATCGGTGACAGCAAGGCCAGCCTGACCATGCGCAATTTCTACTTCGACAATGATGTCAAGAACACCACTGACAACAACGGTGCCGCTCGTGAGTGGGGTCAGGGTTTCATTCTCAACTATCAGTCCGGTTTTACCGAAGGGACCGTTGGCTTCGGCGTCGATGCAGTCGGCATGCTGGGTGTGCGTCTGGATGGTGGTGGTCGCGCTACCAAGGCTGGTCGTGATCGTACCCCGGGCGCTCTGTTCCCCCTGGAAAGTGATGGCAGCGCTGTTGATGAGTTCAGCAAGGCTGGCGCTACCGCCAAGGTTCGCGTATCCAAGACCGAGGGTCGTATCGGTACCCTGATGCCGAAACTGCCGATCCTGGTTTCGAACGACGGCCGTCTGCTGCCGCAGATGTTCGAAGGCGGCATGATCACCTCCAACGAAATCGACAATCTGACTCTGACCGCTGGCCAGATCGAGCATGCCGTTGGCCGTGCTTCCAGCAATAGTACGGGGCTGTCGGTGGCTGGTGGCACTCAAGAAAGCAACAAGTTCTACTTCGCCGGTGGTGACTGGAAGGTCAATAGCGACCTGACTGCGCAGTACTACTACGCCAATCTGGAAGACTACTACAAACAGCATTTCGCTGGTTTGGGCCACAATCTGGCGCTGGGCGAAGGTAGCCTGAAGACCGACCTGCGTTACTTCCGCACCACCTCCGATGGCAAGAATGGTAAGGAAGCGGGTTACTCCGTAGGCGGCTATACCCGCAACGCTGACGGCAAGATCGACAACAACACTTGGAGCGCTGCATTCACATACAGCCTGGGTAGTCATGCTGTAATGCTGGGCCATCAGCGCGTATCTGAAGACAGTAACTTCGTGCAGCTGAACCAAGGCAACCTTGTTAACGAAGGTGCTGGTGGTGCCAGCGTCTACCTGCTGACTGACCGCCTGCTGAACAGCTTTACCCGTGCCGGTGAGCGCACTACCTTCGGTCAGTACAGCTACGACTTCGCCAGTGTTGGCGCACCTGGTCTGAAGGCTTCTGTTGCTTATCTCAAAGGTACCAATATCCAGGTGCGTAATGCCGGTGATGCCAAAGAGTGGGAGCGTGACATCGCTCTTGACTATGCATTCCAGGACGGCGCTCTGAAAGGTCTGGGTCTCGGCTGGCGCTATGGCGTGCTGCGTGGTAACGCTGCAACCGACGCCGACCAGAACCGCCTGATCGTCAGCTACACCCTGCCGCTGATGTAAGACGAGAGGTTTTCGGAAGGCCTGCTGAGGCCTGATGTCCCGATAAGCTGAACGAAAAATGCCCGCATCCTTTTGGAGGCGGGCATTTTTTATGGGCAACTGGTGACGGTTCAGCGTGCATTCTCAGCTGGCGCTGCCGAAGCAGCAAGAATGGCGCTGGCCAAGGCCATATCATCGGCGTCCTGCAACTGCGGGTTGGCGCTACGCAGCTGCTGCATCGCGGCCTCCAGATGTGGGCCGCGAATTTCGCCGTTGCTGGCGACGAAGCTGCTGGCATCCTCTTCGGCTGCGGCGACCAGCTTGCGATCCTTGAAGGTCAGGTAGGTCGAGGCGGTAGTGGCGCCCGAGGACAGAATGTCGCGCAGCAGGCCATCTGCAGCTGCGGTCTGGGCAATCAGGCAGGCACTGAGCGCCAGTGCGGCACGGCTCGTTACACGCATGATGAAACTCCTGTAAGGGTTGTTCTTATCCTAGGAGTCGTCTTCGCTGCTTGTGGTTCCTTGCAGGCGATGGCCGGTTGCCACGCTGCGTGCGCGATGTTGGTGGCGCCACCACAGCAGCGCCGAGACCGCCGCCAGTACGGCGAACAGCAGAAATTGCCAGGCCCAGGGCAACTCGGGAAACAAGTAGGACAGTGCGCCGATGCCGACGGCCACCAGGCTTATCCAGAGTAAATAGCCGCCGGCGCCGAACACCTCGAGAATCAGCAGCAAGGTGGCCAGTGCCAGCCAGTCCCAGAACGACAGATGTTGCAGGTAGGTGATCATGGGAAGAAGCAGCTACCTTTAGCCAGACAGTGTGTTGGTCGTCCTTCTTTGTGCATCGTTTAGACTCCGTTGTCATATTCAACAATCTAAGCACAGCGGTCCTGGCTCTGCCGCCGACCTCTTCGCAAGGTGGGCAGATGTCGGGCGACGGATGGGAACTGGGGCATGTTCAAGCGTCTGACAGGTGCGATGTTGCTTGCCTTCCTGCTTGGCCAGTGCGCGCTGGCCGATGAGCTTCTTCATGTGTTGCAGGGCGCAGCGCCGCAGCTAGAGGTGCGTGCGTTGCGGGAAGCGCTACAGGCGCTTCGATGCGCCAGTCCTGGTGGGGCTGATGAGGCTGAGCGACTGGCGATCATCGATTACTCCCGCTCTTCGCTGGAGCGGCGCTTGTGGGTCTTCGATCTGGCGCAAGGGCGCCTGCTGCAGCGTGAGTTCGTGGCTCATGGCCGACAGTCCGGCGAGCTGTTCGCCGAACGCTTCTCCAATCTGCCGGGCAGTCATCGGTCCAGCCTTGGCCTGTTTCGCGGTGCCGAGAGCTACAGCGGGCGGCACGGTCATTCGTTGCGTCTCGATGGTCTGGAGCCTGGCTTCAACGACGAGGCGCGAGCACGGGCGCTGGTGATTCATGGCGCCGATTACGTGGCGCCAGGCTGGGCTGAACAGCATGGACGCATGGGGCGCAGCCTGGGCTGTCCGGCTGTGCAGCAGGAAGTGATCCGGCTGTTGGTGGATCAGCTCGAAGATGGCCAGTACCTGTTCGCCTGGCATCCGCAGATGAAGCAAGAGCGCTATCGCGATTGCGCGAGCATTAGCGCTGTTCGCTCTGCGGAGTGACGCGCAGCACTTCCTCGATGGTGGTCAGGCCGGCGGCGACCTTCTGTGCGCCGGACAGGCGCAGGCTGCGCATGCCGTCCTTGAAGGCGGCGCGGCGCAGCAGGGTGAGGTCCGTATCGGCGGAGATCAGCGGCTTGATCGCGTCGTTGATCAGCATGATTTCGTACACACCGGCACGGCCGCGGTAGCCGGTTTCACGGCATTCCAGGCAGCCAACGGCGTGGTGCGCCTGGGTCGGCAGCGGCGAGCTCCAGGGGCGGGTCAGGCCGTTCCAGGTGTCCTCGTCGAGCTGCACCGGCGCCTTGCAGTGCGGGCACAGGGTACGCACCAGGCGCTGGGCCATGACGCCGAGGATGGTGGCCTTGAGCAGGTAGTGCGGCACGCCCAGTTCCAGCAGGCGGGTGATGGCGCTGGGGGCATCGTTGGTGTGCAGGGTGGAGAGCACCAGGTGACCGGTGAGCGCGGCCTGGATGGCCATCTCGGCGGTTTCCAGGTCGCGGATCTCGCCGACCATGATGATGTCCGGGTCCTGACGCATCAGGGCGCGCACGCCGCTGGCGAAGTTGAGGTCGATGTTGTGTTGCACCTGCATCTGGTTGAAGGCGCCCTCGATCATCTCGATCGGGTCCTCGATGGTGCAGACGTTCACCTCCGGCGTCGCCAGCTGCTTGAGCGTGGTGTAGAGCGTGGTGGTCTTGCCCGAACCGGTGGGGCCGGTGACCAGGATGATGCCGTTGGGCTGGCTGGTCATGCTCTGCCAGCGGCGCAGGTCGTCCGGTGAGAAGCCGAGCTGGTCCGGGCTTTTCAGCAGCACCTCGGGGTCGAAGATACGCATCACCATCTTCTCGCCGAAGGCGGTGGGCAGGGTGGACAGGCGCAGCTCCACCTCGCCGCCGTCCGGAGTCTTGGTCTTGACCCGGCCGTCTTGCGGTTTGCGCTTCTCGGCGATGTTCATGCGGCCCAGGTTCTTCAGGCGGCTGACCACCGCCATGGTGACCTGGGCGGGGAACTGGTAGACAGTGTGCAGCACGCCGTCGATGCGAAAGCGCACGGTACCCTGCTCGCGGCGCGGTTCGATATGGATATCGCTGGCGCGCTGCTGGAAGGCGTACTGAAACAGCCAGTCGACGATATTGACGATGTGCGCGTCGTTGGCGTCCGGCTCCTGATCCTGGGCGCCGAGGCTCAGCAATTGCTCGAAGTTGCCGACGCCGCTGATCTTCTGATCGGTGGCATTGGCGCCGCTGACCGAGCGGGCCAGGCGGTAGAACTCGGTGGTAAAGCGCTGGATGTCCGCCGGGTTGGCTACCACGCGCTTGATCGGACGCTTGAGCACGTGGATCAGGTTGGCTTCCCAGCTGTGCACCAGCGGCTGGCTGCTGGCGATGGTCACGCTTTCGCTGTCCACCGCCACGGCAAGGATCTTGTGACGCTGGGCGAAGGCGTAGGACATCAGCGGGGTGATGGCCGGTACGTCGATCTTCAGCGGGTCGATGCGCAGGTAGGGTTGGCCGGCGAAGTTGGCCAGCCAGACGGTAAGGGTTTCCAGGTCGAGCTTCTTGCCCGGGCGCGTCAGATCATCGACCTGCTGCGCGGCGAGAAACTCCAGCGGGTGCTGGGTGTTGTTCAGCGAGCTGCGGCGAATCGCCAGACACTGCTCGGCCACGTCCTGTTCGACCCGGCCCTGGGCCACCAGCTCGCGCAGCAGGTCGCCAAGATCCAGTACACGGTCAGGGGCGGTAGCGGTGAAGGCGGACATGCGGGCTCCTCGGGTCGGCCTGAACAAGGGTAGCAGGTCGTACTTCAACGACCTTTTAGCCGAGCTAGGATGCCCGAAAAGCTGCGTGAGGGCGAAGTACCTGGCGTGACCGAATGCCCGCTTCAGGCCACCTCCGTCTCCAGGCTGTGATCCAGATGCTGCCAATCCACCTGCCAGACGCACACCAGGCCGCGCAGCTTCTGCGCCAGTACGCCGGCCCGGTGCAACGAGAGGCCAGGCAAGCGCAGGCTGATGTGCAGATCATCCTGCAGACGCTCCATGTGCAGAGCCTCGGGAAGCAGCTGCAATTGGGCGAACAGGCCGAGCAGGCGACACATCACATCGGCTTCGGCATCGGTGCGCAGCTGATATTCGACGCAGGCATCAGGACGATCCTGCCAGGGATCACGGCGGTTGGCGGCAGACGGAAAAGGAGTGGTATCAGGCATGGCGGAAGCTCGGGCAGGTTTTGCCTAAGTTTCCGCCTTGTATGGGCAAAAGTTCTGCCTCGTTTTCTGTGTTTATCGGGGATTTGTGGATAGACTTGCCTGAATAATCAGATATCCGGGATTTTTTATGTCCGTCACCTTGGATGCCTACGATCAACGCATTCTTGCCCTGCTGCAGGAAGATGCTGGCTTGTCCACCGCCGAGATCGCCGAGCGCATCGGCCTGTCGCAATCACCCTGCTGGCGCCGTATTCAGCGGCTCAAGGAGGAGGGGGTGATCCGCAAGCAGGTGACGTTGCTCGATCGCAAGCGAATCGGCCTGCATACGCAGGTCTTCGCGCAGGTCAAACTCAACGCCCATGGTCGCTCCAACCTGACCGAATTCGCCGAAGCCATGCGCGAGTTCCCCGAGGTGCTGGAGTGCCATGTGCTGATGGGCGCGGTGGACTTCATGCTGCGCATCGTCACCCGCGATATCGAGGCTTATGAGCGCTTCTTCTTCGAGAAGCTGTCGCTGGTGCCGGGCATCCAGGAGGTGAACTCCATCGTCGCGCTGTCGGAGATCAAGTCCACCACCAGCTTGCCGCTTGCTTAGGGTTTGATCACCACCGGAGGCGACTGCTCGGCGTTGCGCTTACCGGGTGGCGTAAGCCCCATGGACACGTAGATGCTGGTCAGTTGCTCCACGCCCATGTCGGCGGGGCGTATCCATTGTTCTGGCACATAGAGCAGACCGCCACCCACCGGGATCGGTGCGGTGGGAATGAGAATGGCGCAGTAGGCACGGCCTTCCAGCTCGATGCTCTCCGAGCTCGGGCGCAGGGCGAGCACCGCTGCGCCGTCGCCCCCGAAGAAGCACCAGACCGGCGCCATGGTGGTGATATCCGGGTTCTTGCTCCTGTCCAGCAGGCCGACGAAACGGTCGGCCAGGTTGTAGAAGTTGCCGATCAGCGGCGTGCGCCGCAAGGTGCGGTCGAGGAACCAGGACAGCGGACGGCGCAGACCCAGTTGTACGGCCAGGCCAAGCGGATAAAGGCTGGCGAGCAGTACCAGGCTGCCCAGCAGATAGGCCATGTAGCCATTGCTGGAGAAGGGCTGACCGAGCGCCGCGAACAGCTGGCCGATCAGGGTCGAGGGGCCGACCAGGCGGTTGAGCAGGCTGAATATCCAGGCAAGCAGGGCCAGGGTCAGCACCAATGGCAACAGTGCCAGCAGGCCGGTCAGCCAGGTGGTAACGATGGATTTCAGGCTGCTTCTGATCATGCCTCGTTTTCCTCGATGAAGATGCCGGCGCACTTTACGCCTGTGCGTGCGGCTGTGGGCAGTGCAGTGTGCGCCGTGAACCGGAGGAAATGGCTACAGCGCTTTTCTTCAGCCTAACGCGCTTTTCTTGCAAGCAAAAAAAGCCCGGCACCAAGGCCGGGCGGAGTGGGTACACAAGGTACCGAAGTAGCAGCGTTCTTCAGGCTTAGCTCATGCCCAGCCAGTTCGGCAGGGCCATGGACACGGCCGGGATGTAAGTGATCACCATCAGGAAGCTGATCAGCATCATCAGCCACGGCAGCGCCGCACGGATCACGTGGGTCAGCGGCATGCCGGTCACCGCCGAGGTGACGAACAGGTTCAGCCCCACCGGCGGTGTGATCAGGCCGATTTCCATGTTCACCACCATGATGATGCCCAGGTGGATCGGATCGATGCCCAGCTGCATGGCGATGGGGAAGAGAATCGGTGCCAGAATCAGGATGATCGCCGACGGTTCCATGAAGGCGCCGGCCACCAGCAGCACGATGTTCACCACCAGCAGGAACTGCCACGGCTGCAGGCCCAGCTCCACCACCCAGGCGGTGATTTGCTGCGGGATCTGCTCGGTGGTCAGCACGTGAGCGAAGAGCATGGCGTTGGCGATGATGAACATCAGCATGATGGTCAGCTTGCCGGACTCCAGCAGCACCTTCGGGCACTCGCGGATGGTCAGGTCCTTGTACACGAACAGCGCGACGAAGCCGGCGTAGACCGCCGCCACGGCCGCAGCCTCGGTCGGGGTGAACATACCGGTGTAGATACCGCCGAGGATGATCACCATCAGCAGCAGGCCCCAGAACGCTTCGCGCGCAGCGCGCAGCCATTCGCGGAAGCTGGCGCGCGGCAGGGCCGGCAGCTTCTTGATGCGGGCGACGATGTAGATCGCGATCATCAGTGCCAGGCCAAGCATCACGCCCGGAATGACACCGGCCATGAACAGCTTGCCCACCGACTGCTCGGTAGCGGCGGCGTACACCACCATCACGATCGACGGCGGGATCAGGATGCCCAGGGTACCGGCGTTACATACGATACCGGCGCCGAAGGCCTGCGGATAACCGGAGCGCACCATGCCGGCGATGGCGATGGAGCCCACCGCAGCTACGGTGGCGGGCGAGGAGCCGGACAGCGCGGCGAACAGCATGCACGCCAGTACCGCACCGATGGCCAGGCCACCACGGATATGGCCGACGCAGGCGTTGGCGAAGTCGATCAGGCGCTTGGCCACACCGCCGGTGGTCATGAAGGCGCCGGACAGCAGGAAGAACGGGATCGCCAGCAGAGTGTAGTGCTCGGAGGTCTCGAACAGCTTGATCGCCAGCGAGCGCACCGAGTCGGGGCTGAACAGCATGATGGTGATCGAGCCGGCCAGGCCGAGCGACGCAGCGATCGGCACGCCGATGAACATCAGCAGGAACAGCAGCAGGAAGAGGAACAGAACGGTCATTATTTGGCCTCCTCGTGCTCATTGACCTTGAGGGCGTCGGCGGCTTCGTCAGCCAGGCCGAGACCGGTCTGCTCGTTGCGCAGGATGCGCACGAGGATCTCCAGGAAGCGGATGAACACCATGGCATAGCCGAAGGGCACGATCATGCCGATGTGCCATTGCTGGATGCCGTAGTGGCCCAGATCCTCGGCACCGATGCCGGCGATGAACAGGGTGCGAACCCAGTCGAAGCTGCCGACGGCGATCAGGCCGGCGTAGCCAAGGCAAGCCGAGCAGGCGATCACGCCAATCACGCGCTGGATGCCGCGTGGGGCGAGCTTGACCAGGGCGTCGACGCCGATGTGGCCGGCGGTGCGCACGCCGTAGGCCAGGCCGAAGAAGATCAGCCAGCCGAACAGGGCCTTGGTCAGGGCATTGCTCCAGGTCATCGCCTGGGCCAGATCGAGAATGAAGTCGCCGATAGCGAGCAGGGTCTCGTTACCGCCGAAGGTGTCACCCAGCCAGTAGAACAGGGTGTAGAAATTGTTGAGGATCACGTAGACGAAAGTGATCAGCGTCATGGTTGCCAGAAGAAAGGCGATGAAGCCTTCTTCGAAGTGCTCCCAGGCGCGCCGCAAGGCGTTCATGGATGATTCTCCCGAATGGAAAGGGCGTAGGGTGGGACGGCAGCCGCCCCACCGGTAACAGCATTGACCGACGCCCGTCGCGGGCGTCGTGGTGGGTCAGAGCTGCAGCGCTCTGCCCACCCTACGGCTCTCCGGCCTTATTGCTGGTTGGCGGCCTGTGCAGCCTTGATCAGGTCGGCACCGATCTCGCCTTCGAACTTCTTCCATACCGGCTGCATGGCGTCGCGCCACTGGTCACGCTGCTCCGGAGTCAGAGTCAGGATCTCGGTGGTGCCGGCGTCGATGATGCGCTGCTTGTCGCCTTCGTTGAGGGCGTCAGCCTGCTTGTTCACCTCGACGGTGACCTCGGCGATGATCTTGTTCAGCTCGTCGCGTACGTCAGCCGGCAGACCGTCCCAGAACTTGGTGTTGGTGATCAGCATGTAGTCCAGCAGGCCATGGTTGGACTCGGTGATGTACTTCTGCACTTCGTGCATCTTCTGGCTATAGATGTTCGAGTACGGGTTCTCGGCACCGTTGACCACGCCAGTCTGCAGGCCCTGATAGACCTCGGCGAAGCTCATCTTGCGCGGGTTGGCGCGCACGGCCTTGAACTGCTCTTCCAGTACGGCGGATGCCTGTACGCGGAACTTCAGACCACGGGCGTCCTTGGGCTCCAGCAGCGCCTTGTTGGCCGACAGCTGCTTCAGGCCGTTGTGCCAGTAGGCCAGGCCGGTGATGCCCTTGTCGGTCATGGAGGTCAGCAGCTTCTGGCCTTCCGGACCTTTCTGAAAGCGATCAACAGCAGCCATGTCGTCGAACAGGAACGGCAGGTCGAATACCTGCAGCTGCTTGGTGTAATGCTCGAACTTGGCCAGGGACGGGGCGATGATCTGGACGTCGCCGAGCAGCAGCGCTTCCATTTCCTTGCCGTCGCCGAACAGCGAGGAGTTCGGGTAGACCTCGACCTTGACCTTGTCGCCCAGACGCTCTTCAGCCAGTTGCTTGAACAGTACGGCACCCTGACCTTTCGGGGTGTGCTCGGCAACCACGTGAGAGAACTTGATGACGATCGGGTCGGCAGCGTGAACCACGCCAGCGATGGACAGGGACAGGGCGCAAGCCAGCGCCTTGGCAGTCAGTTTGAACATGCGGATGCTTCCTCTTGTTGTGTTTATCGCATTTGCGCCGAAGCGCTGCTGACGAACGGACAAGAGCAAGTCTAGGCGGCTTGGAGAAAAACGCCGGTGGCATCAGCGAGGCCTGGACTTGTACTTGTGGGTTCGCTTGAGGCTAGCCTAGAGCAACCCTTGTGCCAGTCTGCCAGGGGCGGATCCGGTGCGCGGTGGGAAAGCCCGTGGCTGTGGGCCTTGATGGCTTTTTGCCGAAGGACGGGCGGACTGTTGAGCCCGCTGCCCGCGAGTATTGAGCGATGGAATTGGCGGTTTGCCGCCAGTCAGTCGAAGTCCTCTGGCGAGCTTCCGCCAGCGCCTGAGAAGTTCAGCCCATGTTTGCGCAGTTTGTCGTGCAGGGTCTTGCGCGGCACGCCCAGCGCTTCGGCCAGGCTGCGCAGCGAGCCGTGTGGGCGGCTCAGCTCGGCGGCGATCAGCGCGCGTTCGAAGGCTTCGACCTGCTCGCTGAGCCCGCCGTTGACCGGCGGCAGGTTCGGCGCATTGCTGTCCAGCGCCAGTTCCAGGCCCAGGGCGAAGCGCTCGGCCGCGTTCTGCAGTTCGCGTACGTTGCCCGGCCATGGATGACGCAGCAGCAGTGCACGTTGCCCTGGCTGCAGCTCGCGTGGCGGCAGAGCATGGCGGGCGGCCGCCCCTTCGGCGAAATGCTGGAACAGCAGCAGGGCATCCTCGCCGCGCTCGCGCAGCGGCGGGATGGACAGCGGTGCGACGTTGAGCCGGTAGTAAAGGTCGGCGCGGAAACGCCCGGCATCGGCGGCCTGGCGCAGGTCTTCCTTGGTGGCGGCGATCACACGGATGTCCAGCGGGATCAACTGGTTGCCGCCAAGGCGCTCGACCACGCGCTCCTGTAGCAGGCGCAACAGCTTGACCTGCACGTCCAGGCTCATGCTCTCGATCTCGTCGAGGAACAGGGTGCCGCCATTGGCGAACTCGAACTTGCCGATTCTGCGTTTCTGCGCGCCGGTGAAGGCGCCGGCCTCGTGGCCAAACAGCTCGCTTTCCACCACCGATTCGGCCAGGGCGCCGGCGTTGATGGCGACGAAGGGGCCGTCGCGGCGGCTGGACAGATCGTGCAGGGCGCGGGCGACCACCTCCTTGCCGGCGCCGGTCTCGCCAAGGATCAGCACATCGGTGGCGATGCCGGCGAGCGCACCGATCTGTTCGCGCAGGCGCTGCATGGCAGGCGACTGACCCACCAGGCGGCTGGAGAGTTGCTGGCGGTCGTTGAGCGCCATGCGCAGGCTGCGATTGTCCAGCACCAGGCGACGCAGCTCCAGGGCGCGGCGCACGCTGTCGAGCAGAGCATCGTTGGCGAAGGGCTTTTCCAGAAAGTCGTAGGCGCCGGCGCGCATCGCCTGTACGGCCAGCGGTACATCGCCGTGCCCGGTAATCAGCAGCACCGGCAGCTCGGTATCGCGTTCGCGAAGCTGCTGCAGCAGTTGCAGGCCGTCGATGCCCGGCATGCGAATATCGCTGACCACCACGCCGGGCCAGCCGACCGGAATACGCGCAGCCAGGCCCTGCGCATCGCCCAGGCTGAGGACCTTGAGCCCGGCCAGGTCGAGCGTCTGGCTGAGCGCCTGGCGCAGGTGGGCGTCGTCGTCGATCAGCAGTACCTGAATGCGGCTGTCGATGGCGCTGTCGCTGGTCATGGCGAAGGGTCCTCAGAAGGTTGCAGGTTGACGCCGGGGCTGGCCAGGCGCAGACGCAGGGTGATCCGTGCGCCGCCGGCCGGATGATTGGCCAGCAGCAGTTCGCCGTCCAGCGCGCGCACCAGACTATCGCAGATGGCCAGGCCGAGCCCCAGGCCCTGGGCGCTGGTCTTGGTGGTGAAGAAGGGCTCACGCGCACGGGCGAGCGATTCGGCGGAGAAGCCGGGGCCGTTGTCGCGCAGCAGCAGGTCGAGATGCTCGGCCTGATGCTCGATGCTGATCCAGATACGCCGTGGCGGCGCCTTGTCGACCAGGGCATCGAGCGCATTGCCCAGCAGGTTGCCGAGCACCTGACGCAGGCGTGTCTCGCCGGCCTGGACCCACAGCGTGGCGTCCGGCAGATCGCGGATCAGCTCCACATCCATGGCCCGACGGCGTTTGGCGAGCAAGGCGAGGGCGTCGTCCAGCGCCGGCTGCAGGGCTACCCGCTCCGGCGCATGCTGGTCACGGCGGGCAAAGGCACGCAGGTGGGCGATGATCGACGCCATGCGCTCGGTGAGTTCGCTGATCAGCTTGAGATTGGCGCGCGCATCCTCGCTGCGCTGATGGTCGAGCAGAGTACTGGCGTTCTCGGCGTAGCTGCGGATCGCGCCCAGTGGCTGATTGAGTTCATGGCTGATACTGGCGCTCATGGTGCCGAGTGCGGACAGTTTGCCGGCCTGGACCAGCTCGTCCTGGGCGCGCACCAGTTCCTGTTGGGCCTGCTCGCGTTCGAGCACTTCCTGCTTGAGGCGGCTGTTGAGCAGTTCCAGATCCTGTGTACGTTCGGCTACGCGCTGCTCCAGCTCGGCCTTGGCGCGGGTGTCGAGGGCGATGCGTTCGAGGTAGTGACGGCGGCGCAGGATCAGCAGGCTGAGCAGCAGCAGCAGGGCCAGCAGGGCAGCCGCACCGACGGCCACGGCGCTACGCACAGGGCGGTCGAGCAGGATGCGCGGGGCGAGAATGCTCACCGTCCAGCCGGTTTCGTCCAGGGCGCGGCTCTGCGTCAGCCAGGCGTTGGGATCGATGTCCAACGCTGGCGGCGCCTGAGTCGGGTAGGGCTGGTTGGCGGCGATGGCCGATTGCTCGACACGGTCCAGTGGGCGGCTGGCGTGAAAGCGCCAATCCGGGCGCGAGGTGAGGATCACCACGCCGTTGGTGTCGGTGACCAGCAACTGTTCCGGGGTATTGCCCCATAGCGTTTCGGTGTGGTCGAGATCGACCTTGACCACCAGTGCGCCAATGTTGTGGTCGTCTTCGCGTACCGGATAGGCGAAGTAGTAGCCGCGCTTGCCGGAGGTGGTGCCGAGACCGAAGAAGCGGCCCAGGCGGCCAGCCAATGCTTCGCGAAAATACGGGCGAAAGGCGAAGTTGCCGGCGACGAAGCTGTCAGGCTTGTCCCAGTTGGAGGCGGCCAGGGTGACGCCGCGGGTGTTCATCAGGTAGATCACGTCGGCGCCGGTCTGGTTCTTCACGCGCGCCAGCAGGCGGTTGGCGCTGTCCAGTACGGCGGGGTCCTCTGGCGCCTCCAGGGCGGCGCGCAGACCGGGCAGGTCACCGAGAATCTGCGGCAGCACTTCGTAGCGGCGCAGTGTACCGAGCAGGTTGGCGACGTAGAGGTCCAGCGTTTGCCGGTTCTGTTCGGTCAGTACTTCGCGATAGTAGCGCTCAGCCAGGAAGTGCACCGGCCACAGCAGTGGCGCGAGCAGTAGCGCCAGCAGCACGAGGCTGCGCCAGCGCAGGCGACGGGGAGTGGCAGTGTTCGTACTCATGGAAAACCGTGCAGGAATGATCGACGCATTATGCACGTTAAGCGGGCGGCCGGTGATGTGCGCCGGCCGCTGATATCAGTTCATGCGCTGCAGGCAAGCGTCCAGTGCCGCGCGCCAGTCCGGCAGGCGAATCTGCCACTCCTCCTCCAGGCGTTCGCCATCCAGGCGCGAATTGAGGGGGCGCTGCGCCGGCGTCGGGTATTCGCTGCTGGGGATGGGGCGCAGCCGAGCGCAGGGCTTGCCGGCAGCGCGCAGATGCTCGGCGATGGCGCTGGCAAAGCCGAACCAGCTGGTCTCGCCCTGGCAGGTCAGGTGGTAGGTACCCCAGCGCTGGCGTCCCTGCTGCCACTTGTCGATCAGCTCGGCCGTGGCGCTGGCGATGCTGCCGGCCCAGGTCGGGGCGCCGATCTGGTCATCGACCACGCTGAGCTCCTCGCGCTCCTGCAGCAGGCGTTGCATGGTCAAGAGGAAGTTGCGCCCGTGCTGCGAATAGACCCAGCTGGTACGCAGGATCAGGTGGTCGCAACCACTGATGCGCAATGCCTGTTCGCCGGCTACCTTGCTGGCACCGTAAACCCCCAGCGGGCGCGGTGTGTCGGCCTCGCGGTAGGGCGTGGCCTTGCTGCCGTCGAAGACGTAGTCGGTGGAGTAGTGGATCAGCGGGATGTCCAGCTCGAAGCAGGCATCGGCCATGACGCCCGGCGCTTCGGCATTGATGGTGAAGGCCAGCTCGCGCTCCTGTTCGGCCTGATCCACGGCGGTGTAGGCGGCGGCGTTGATCACCAGCGCCGGGCGCTCGCGCAGGATGATTTCACGCAGGCTGTCCGGGCGCGACAGGTCGAATGTCTGACGACCCAGGCTGAGCAGTTCGTGTTTGCGCAGGGCGAGTTGCAGCTCGCGGGCGACCTGGCCGGTGTGGCCGCTGATCAGAATCTTCATGGGAAGGTCTCGGCTTCGGTAAGGCTCAGGCCCTGCTGGTCCTTGGCCGACAGTTTTGGCGTCAGCCCGTCCAGCGGCCAGTCGATGGCCAGGCTCGTATCATCCCAGCGGATGCAGCGCTCATGGGAGGGGGCGTAGTAGTCGGTGGTCTTGTAGAGGAACTCGGCGTACTCGCTGAGCACCAGAAAACCGTGGGCGAAACCCTCCGGTATCCACATCTGGCGCTTGTTCTCGGCTGACAGATGCACGCCGACCCATTTGCCGAAGTTTGGCGAGCTGCGGCGCACATCCACCGCCACGTCATAGACCTCGCCAGCGCTGACCCGCACCAGCTTGCCCTGAGACTGCTGCAACTGATAGTGCAGGCCGCGGAGCACGCCACGCGCCGAGCGCGAGTGGTTGTCCTGAACGAACTCGCGGTTCACCCCGGTGGCTTCGGCAAAGCGTCGCGCGTTGAAGCTTTCATAGAAAAAACCACGCTCATCACCGAAAACCTGGGGCTCGAGAATCAGTACCTCCGGCAATGCGGTTGCGATGACTTTCACTGCGACTCCTCCGCCAGCTTGTACAGGTACTGACCGTAGCCGGTCTTACCAAGAGCCTTGGCGCAGGCGAGCAGTTTGTTACGGTCGATCCAGCCCTGCTGATAGGCGATCTCTTCCAGGCAGGCGACCTTCAGGCCCTGACGCTTTTCCACCGTCTGCACGTAGTGCGAGGCGTCGAGCAGGCTGTCGTGGGTGCCGGTGTCGAGCCAGGCGAAGCCGCGGCTGCATCCAACCCTAACTCGTATACGCCTAATCTTACTCCGGCCCCAGGGGCTGCAGGATAAGCTACTTAGTTTTTCAAGGCGATGGTCAGATCGTGGGAATGCTTTCCCATCCTGCCTCCATTTGTTGTTAGAATCAGGGTGCGTGATCCGGGCAATTTTTATGCCAATTCCAGTGTGTTGTGATGAGGCGTTAAAGCCTCCGAATACCGGGTGTGTCGACGGAGCGACTTGAAGTGCTATCCCCCTCTTTTCCCAATGCCAGTGCAACTGATGCTCTCGGCGGTATTGGTTATGAATCTTCTTCGTCAAGAGGTGCGGAGTCAACTATTGCCTCTAAAGTTGCCATACTGCTATGCACCTACCACGGTCAGCATTACCTAGCCGAGCAATTGGACTCTTTTGCCGCTCAATCGCATGATAATTGGGAGGTGTGGGCTTCTGATGATGGGTCGGAAGACGACACGCACTCCATTCTAGAGGCTTATAAGGACAGGTGGGGTGCTGGGCGTCTGTCTATCTATTCGGGGCCTGCCGAGGGATTCGCAGCGAACTTTCTGTCACTGACATGTAACGCAAGCATCGACGCAGATTTCTATGCCTACTCGGACCAAGATGATGTATGGGAAGTCGATAAGCTAACGAGAGCCTTACGCTGGCTGGAGAGCGTGCCTGCCGAGGTCCCAGCGCTATACTGTTCTCGCACTCGATTAGTTGATGCGAATAACAATGAAGTCGGTGTGTCGCCACTCTTTGCCAAAGCCCCTAGTTTCGCCAACGCCTTGATGCAAAACATCGGTGGTGGCAACACCATGGTGTTCAACAATGCTGCGCGAAATCTCTTGCGCGAGGCCGGGGAAAATAAGTCTGTGATCACCCACGATTGGTGGGCCTACATGGTTGTGACGGGCTGTGGCGGTCACGTGTTCTATGACAGCAAGCCCACGCTGCGCTATCGCCAGCACGGCGATAACCTAGTGGGCATGAACTCCAACTGGGCAGCCCGTTTAAAACGTATTCGTATGCTATTTCAGGGTCGCTTCAAGCACTGGAATGACTGCAACATCTCTGCGCTACGTACGCTAGAACATAGGCTCACACCCGAAAACCGGGAAATACTTCAGCGCTTTGCTGATGCCCGGGGTATGAGCCTTATTCCTCGCCTTATCCATCTCAAACGCAGCGGTATCTACCGCCAAACTCTGCTGGGCAATATTGGTCTGATTGCTGCTGCTATTCTCGGGAAAATATAACGCATGACTATTCTTGTAACCGGCGGAGCCGGCTTCATCGGCAGTAATTTCGTGCTCGACTGGCTGGCCCAGTCCGATGAGCCGGTGATCAACTTGGATAAATTGACGTATGCCGGCAACCTGGAAAATCTCGCCAGTCTGGATGGTGATGCCAGGCATCTGTTTGTTCAGGGTGATATTGGTGATAGCGCCCTGGTGGCGAAACTGCTTGCTGACCACCAGCCACGGGCCATTCTCAATTTCGCGGCGGAGTCTCATGTCGACCGATCCATCCACGGGCCGGAAGATTTTATCGAGACCAACATCGTCGGCACCTTCCGTCTGCTGGAAGCGGTACGCGCCTATTGGAACGCGCTTGAGCCGCAGGCGCAGCAGGCGTTTCGTTTCCTCCATGTATCGACGGACGAAGTCTACGGCTCTTTGGGCAAAGACGAGCCGGCGTTCACCGAAAAACATCAGTACGAGCCCAACAGCCCATATTCGGCCAGCAAGGCGGCCAGCGACCATTTGGTGCGTGCCTACCATCACACCTACGGCCTGCCGGTGCTCACCACCAATTGCTCGAACAACTATGGGCCGTATCATTTCCCCGAAAAGCTCATCCCGCTGATGATCGTCAACGCCCTGGCCGGTAAGCCTCTGCCGGTGTATGGCGACGGCCAGCAGATTCGCGACTGGCTTTACGTCAAGGATCACTGCAGTGCCATCCGCCGCGTGCTCGAAGCTGGCGCGCTGGGCGAGACCTACAACGTGGGTGGCTGGAACGAGAAACCCAACCTGGAAATCGTGCGCACGGTATGTGCCCTGCTGGACGAGCTGCGTCCACGCGCCGACGGCCAGCCGTATCAGCAGCAGATTACCTACGTTACCGATCGCCCCGGGCATGACCGCCGCTATGCGATCGATGCGACCAAACTGGCCACTGAGCTGGGCTGGAAACCCGCCGAAACCTTTGAAACCGGCATCCGCAAGACAGTGCAGTGGTATCTGGATAATCAAACCTGGGTGAACAACGTGCTGTCTGGCGATTACCGTCAATGGATGGAAACCAACTATCGCGGGCGCAGTGAATGAGAATATTGCTGCTAGGTAAAAACGGCCAGGTTGGCTGGGAGTTGCAGCGTAGCCTGGCCCCATTGGGCGGCGTGCTGGCTCTCGACTCCAAAAGCAGCGACTACTGCGGTGACCTTTGTGATCTCGATGGCTTGGCAGAGACCGTGCAGCGTTTCGCGCCGGACGTGATCGTCAATGCTGCTGCCTACACCGCGGTTGACAAGGCCGAGAGCGATACTGAACTGGCCTTTCGGGTAAATGCTGACGCAGTTTCTGTGTTGGCTCGCGAGGCCAAACAGTTGGGTAGTTTGCTGGTGCACTACTCCACCGATTACGTGTTTGCCGGTGATGGTGAGCGCCCCTGGTGCGAAACGGATGCGGTTGCACCTCTCAATCAATATGGTGCAAGCAAGCTGGCAGGTGAGCGTGCAATCCAGGCAAGTGGCTGCCTGCATTTGATCCTGCGCACCAGTTGGGTATACGCCGCGCGTGGCAACAACTTCGCCAAGACCATGCTGCGTCTGGCCCGTGAGCGCGATAGCCTTAGCGTGATTGCTGACCAGTTCGGTGCGCCAACCGGGGCTGAACTGTTGGCAGATGTCAGCGTACATCTCATTCGCTCGACCCTGAAACAGCCCCAGTTGGGCGGGCTGTATCACCTTGCTGCGTCTGGTGAGACCAGCTGGCATGCCTATGCGCGCTTCGTTCTGGAGCGGGCAGCCGCCGAAGGTGTTGACCTCAGGGTGCATGGCGACCAGGTCGCTGCTATCGCCAGCAGCGCCTACCCGACTCCGGCCAAGCGGCCGAACAACTCACGACTCGACACACAGAAACTGCAAAAGGCCTTCGCGCTGAGCTTGCCCGAGTGGCAGGACGGTGTGGCACGGATGCTCACAGAAGTACTAGAGAAATGAACATGTTGAAACGTAAAGGCATCATCCTGGCAGGCGGCTCGGGCACGCGTCTGCACCCTGCGACGCTGGCGATCTCCAAGCAGCTCCTGCCGGTTTATGACAAGCCGATGATCTATTACCCGCTGACCACCCTGATGCTGGCGGGCATTCGTGAAATCCTGATCATCTCCACGCCGCAAGACACCCCGCGTTTCGAACAGCTGTTGGGCGACGGTAGCAAGTGGGGGCTCAGCCTTTCCTACGCTGTTCAGGCATCGCCGGATGGCTTGGCCCAGGCTTTTCTGATCGGTGAAGCGTTCATTGGCAACGACCTGGCGGCCTTGGTGCTGGGTGACAACATCTACCATGGCCATCATTTCCAGGAGCTGCTGATCAGCGCGATGTCGCGCGAGCACGGCGCCAGTGTATTTGCTTACCACGTACATGACCCCGAGCGTTATGGCGTGGTCGAGTTCGATGATCAGGGCAAGGCCGTCAGCCTTGAAGAGAAACCGACGGCGCCGAAATCCAGCTATGCCGTCACCGGCCTCTACTTCTATGACAATCAGGTCGTGGAGCTGGCCAAAAGTCTCAAGCCCTCGCCGCGTGGCGAACTGGAAATCACCGACCTCAATCGCCTCTACCTGGAGCAGGGCCAACTCAGCGTTGAAATCATGGGACGCGGATACGCCTGGCTGGATACCGGCACCCATGAGTCGCTGCTGGAGGCCAGTCAGTTCATCGCCACCCTTGAAAACCGCCAGGGCCTGAAAGTCGCCTGCCCGGAAGAAATTGCGTATCGCCAGAAATGGATATCGGCAGAACAGCTTGAAAAACTCGCAGAGCCGCTCGCCAAGAACTGCTACGGGCAATATCTCAAACGACTTCTGAGCGAGACCATTTACTGATGAAAGCAATACCCTTAGCCATCCCTGATGTCATTCTGCTTGAGCCCAAGGTGTTTGGCGATGATCGAGGTTTCTTCTTTGAAAGCTTCAATCACCGCCGTTTTGAAGAGGCGGTCGGTAAGCCCGTCACCTTCGTGCAGGACAACCACTCTCGTTCGGTGAAGAACGTATTAAGAGGTTTGCACTATCAGATCCAGCAGCCGCAGGGAAAGCTGGTGCGGGTCGTGCAAGGCGAAGTATTCGATGTCGCCGTGGATCTGCGCAGAAGCAGCGCAACCTTCGGTCAGTGGGTGGGTGCTCACTTGAGTGCTGAAAACAAGCATCAACTCTGGGTGCCCGAAGGTTTTGCGCATGGCTTTGTGGTGCTGAGCGAAACAGCTGAGTTTCTCTATAAGACGACCGATTATTACGCGCCAGAGCATGAGCGCTGCATCCTATGGAGCGATCTACAGTTGGGTATCGTTTGGCCGAAGTACATAGAGCCGATACTTTCACCAAAAGACGCGCTAGGAAGCTCATTCATAAATGCAGAGGTTTTTTCATGAGCAAACCTTTTGGCATGAGAAAGCAGCTAAATTTGGTTTTTTTTAAGGTCTATGCGGAGTTAAAGGCAGAAGCATCAAGATCCTTTCTGGGAGTGCTTTGGTGGTTGATTGAGCCTGTGCTTTACCTTGGCGCATTTTATGTGTTGTTTGTTTTGGTTTTGCAGCATGGGGGAGTTAATTTTGTGCCGGGGTTTTTGTGTGGGATTGTTGTCTGGAAATTATTTGATGCAGGTGTTAAGAGTGGCGGAAACGCTTTGAGTGCCAATGCCACCCTGCTACAGCAAGTCTACATTCCAAAATATATATTCCCTCTTTCTGCTGTTCTTGGCGTTGCACTAAGATTCTTGCCTGTTTTTGTAGTGCTTTGTTTGTTTTTATTGTTCTATACGGGAGGCGTGGCTAGTACTTGGTTGTGGTCGATACCTCTAATATTGTTGCAGATTTTTTTGGTTTTTTCTCTGGCGGTGCTGGTGAGTTCAATTATTCCGTTTGTTCCTGATTTAAGAGTGGCGATAGATAACGGGATGATGTTCTTGTTTTTTATTTCAGGTGTTTTTTTTGATGTTTCAACGGTTGGCGAGCCAGTCAAAAGCATATTGATGCTTAATCCTATGACTGTCATGATATCGGCCTACAGAGATGTCTTGCTTCTAAATAATGTTCCTGACTTCTGGAGTCTGACAGCGGTTTTAGCGTTTTCTATTTCTGTTCTAGTTGTTGGTTTTGTCTTTTTGAATCGATGGGATCGGCAGTACGCTAAAGCGAGGTTTTGATGAGGGAGCGGCAGCTTGCCATTGGGGTTAATAGTGTCAGTCTTTCTTATCTGGTTCGGTCCGGATTTTTGAAATGGTCTCGTTATTACCCTTTACGTAATATTTCATTCGACATATTTCGCGGTGAGACATTAGGTGTTATCGGTCGGAATGGTGTTGGCAAGAGTAGTTTGCTCAGAATGATTGCCGGCATAGTTGAGCCCGATGCAGGAGAGGTCGTCAACTGTGGCGTTAGCGTTTCCTTGCAGGCTTTGGGGGTGGGGTTTGTTCCGCACTTAACAGGTCGTGAAAACGCCATTTTGAGTGGCATGTTAATGGGGTTTAGTAAGAGAGAAATGGAATCCAAGATGGGGGCGATTATTGAGTTCTCTGGAATAGAAGATTTCATTGATCAGCCGCTAAGGGTGTACTCAGCTGGGATGAAAGCCAGGATTGGATTTGCCACCGCTATTCAGGCGGACCCTGATGTTCTCCTGATCGATGAGGTGTTGGGTGTTGGGGATGATGAGTTTAGAGTTAAATCTCTGGGGATGATGAAAAATATAATTCGGTCTGATAAGACGGTTGTGTTGGTTTCTCATCAGATTAATATTATTAAAGAGTTGTGTGATCGAGTTGTTTGGATAGAGGACGGTTTGGTGCGGTTTGTGGGTGAGACGCAAGAAGCCCTGGCCCAGTATGCTGTCAATACGAGCAAGGAGTTTAGATGATGACTGATCCAAGCATGAATCTACTGTACAAACGTCATGTGGATCTGCTCAAGAATGTTTTGCTAAACGAGTTTGGTACAGAGAACGGTCTGCGTATTGCGTACCTGCTCTACTGCATGGATACCAGCCAGCCTTATGATCTGGACAAAGTCATCAACATTCATCGCCACCAAGCCGACAAGGTCGAAGCCCTTCGCCAAGATCCAAACGGACAGCATAACTATCGCGAGCGCATGTTCGGCTTTCCTTACACCATGATTGGGCGTGCGCGGTTGGATAGCCTCCAGACGATGGTTGAAACAGTTCTTTGCGAAAATATTTCTGGTGACTTTCTAGAGGCAGGGGTCTGGCGTGGAGGAGCTTCAATCTTCATGCGGGCGATGCTTGAGCTATGGGAGGATTCCGACCGCAAGGTTTACGTGGCAGACAGTTTTCAGGGGCTACCGCCGCCGCTGCTGCAGCAGGACGAGAACCTCAACTTTCATCTCGACCCAACACTTTCGGTGGGCATCGATGTAGTGAAAGGCCATTTCGCGCGATTTGGTCTGCTTGATGATCGCGTTAAGTTCATGCCTGGCTGGTTCGAAGACACCCTGAGGGCGTCGGAGCCTAGTCAGCTAGCTATCTTGCGCGCCGACGGTGACCTCTACAAGTCAACTATGGATATCCTTGACGCTCTTTATGATCGCGTGACGCCGGGCGGCTTCGTCATTATCGATGACTACGGTGCAATCCCTGCCTGTCGCCTGGCGGTTGAAGATTTTCGTAGAGCGCACGGGATAGACCAACCGATTCATACGATTGACTGGACCGGCGCCTACTGGCGAGCCTAAGGACGATAAGGCGATGCAATGCAATACATGCTGTTATGGTCGTTCGAGAGGGCGATCATGAATAAACAGCGTCTTCTCGTGCACATCGGCGTTCCCAAGTCAGCCACGACCAGCCTACAGTTTGGTGCCTTCCCGGTGCATCCTGATATTCGCTATCTGGGTAAGCCGTTTTATGACGAGGCATTCGGTTATGAGGGCTCGCTTGCGACGGCGGAACTAAGCGATAGCCTGTGGAAGCAGGACGAGTTGCAATTCGACTCCGACCTGGCTCGTCAGCGCTTTGAGTGTGGCGTCCGCCCGCGCCTATGTGGCGATCGGCTAGCTGTCCTGTCGGAAGAAGGATTGTCTCATGCGGGGGCAGCGGATCGCGTCTTGATTGCAAGGCGGTTGGCGGCCCTATGTAAAGATGTCGAGTGCTTTATCCTGCTCACGGTACGCGAGCAGAAGCGCGCGTTGTTCTCCCTGCATCAGTGGTATTCCACTCGTCGGTTGGTATCAGCCAATCTTTTCGAGAATTGGCTCGAATGGTGTCGCTCCTATTCCAGTTATCAGGGGCGCAATAATGACTTTCCGCTACAGGAATACCGATACGCCCGTCTAGTAGAAACCTATGTCGAGTTGTTCGGCCAAGAGCGCGTATTGGTACTGCCGATGGAAATGTTGGCGCAGACACCAGACGAGTTTTTTGCGCGGCTGGAGGACTTTGCAGGCATTCGTCGCTTCTGGGGCACGGCGAGTTGTCCGCCGATGACGGTTGAAAACAGCTCTCCGGGGCGGCTGGGTATTCGCTACCAACGCTTGGTAAAGGGGATGCGGCATCTTGGGGCGCGCTTGCGTGGGAGCTCCTTGGCGCCATCAGAAGCGTTGGAGGAGGCCGGGGTGCACGGCCGAATCATGCGTGTGCTTGCGCACATCGACGTTCCGATGCGACCGATGTCGCCTGAGACGGCTGCTTGGCTGGATGAATACTACCGGGAAGACAATGCTCGTCTCGCCGCACTTACAGGTCTAGATCTGGGGCGCTATGGCTATGCCTGTTAGGAAAATCCTGAATAAGGCTTCTCGTGTCTAGTGAAATACGCCGATGCCGTTGCCTGAGTTTCCCAATGAAGCAAATGATGCTCGCTGACGCCGAATATACCGGTAAAAGTCAACAGACACATAAGGAACTGTTCCTGATCGAGATGCATCAGGTATTGCCATGGAAAGGCTCACTGCTTGAGCTTCACTACCCTGAAAGTGAAGGCAGTCGCTCGTCATATTCCTTAGCGGCCATATGCGCATACATCTGATACAGAGCTCATTCGGCTATGACGATCCTGCGATGGAGTACACGTTCTACGAAACGACTATCTTGCGACAGTCCGCTGGGATGAACACTGATTGTATTCCCGAGGAGGTCATCCTCTTCAGTTTTAGTCGGCTGCTGGAGAAATATGGGCCGACCGTTAATATCTTTTGTGTCATCAATGGAAAGCCAGATGATCGGGGACTATCGCTGCGTCAAGATATTGTTTTCGATGGAGCGCCTTATAAGGTGTGTCGTCGTGTCAAGTGGGCTCACGCACAAACGCGATCCAAAGTTGAGCATGCATTTCAGCTTATAAAACGTCAGCTGGATTACAGCAAGGCACGATTTAGCAGCCTAGTGAGGAATGTGGCGTAAATGACTACACTATTTACGTTTTCGAATTTGTGGAAGGCTCGCTGGCATTTCATGGCTTGTATAGGCAAGGGCGTATTTAACGCGGAAAATGGTTCCTGCGAGATGCGTACATTAGGGTAAAGGAGAGTCAAACGCAATGGGACTAGATCTTACGGATCGAATAGCGCTTTAAAATAGATACACGCTGAAGTCAACCAGAAAAACGTAGTACTTCAGATTATCCTCAGACCCTTGATAATGCGACTTGCTCTGGACTGACTATGGTTTTTAGCACACCTATCTTTCTATACATATTCCTACCCCTGTTCGCTCTCGCCTATGCGCTGGTGCCGCGTAAGAATTTGGTTCTGCTCATCGCAAGTTTGATTTTTTATGCGTGGGGTGAACCTTTATTGATTCTCTTGATGGTTGCTGTGACTTGGGTTAACTATGTCTTCGGCAGATTAGTTGGCGGGGACTCACCATATAAGTTTCGTTATCTAGCTATTGCAGTAGCGCTCAACGTCTCTGTCTTAGTTATGTTCAAATATCTCGATTTCATCGTAGAGAACGTGAATCGACTTGTGCCTTTGCTTGGTTTTCAACCTTGGGTTGAGCCCCATTTGCCACTGCCGATGGGTATTTCCTTCTTCATATTCCAGGCGGTTACCTATGTGGTTGACATTTATAGAAGGCACTCCGTTCCAGCGGAGAAGTTTTCTGATGTAATGTTATACATCAGCCTTTTTCCACAGCTCGTAGCCGGACCAATCGTCCGCTATGAAGAAATTGCCGAACAAATTCGTGTGCGGTGCAGTAACTGGAAACGTGTGCTGAGCGGTGCAGAGTTATTCACTGTCGGCTTGGCCAAGAAGGTAATCATTGCCGACAGCCTGGGGGGGCCGGTCGACCGGATTTTCTCATTGCCGCCGAGTGAGCTTAGTTTCGGGCTGGCGTGGCTCGGAGTGATATGTTTTGCATTGCAGATATTTTTCGATTTTTCTGGCTATTCGGATATGGCTATTGGTATTGGCCGTGCCCTTGGTTTCGATTTTCCCGAAAACTTTAATCAGCCTTACCGCGCCCGGAGTATCCAAGACTTCTGGCGGCGCTGGCACATGACGCTGTCACGCTGGTTTCGTGACTACGTGTATATCCCGCTGGGTGGTAATCGACTCGGACTAGCACGCACCTACGTCAATCTGCTAGCCGTCTTTGTGCTCACCGGATTCTGGCATGGCGCGAGCTGGAATTTTCTGATCTGGGGGTTGATCCACGGTCTCTTCTTAGTGATTGAGCGTAGCGGCTTCGACGGCTGGCTTCGTCGAGCATGGGCTCCCTTGGCATACACCTATGTCGCTGGAGTGGTTCTTTTGGGATGGTTGTTTTTCCGTGCCGAGAGTCTTTCTCAGGTCATGACCTTTCTTAAAGCAATGGCTGGCCTCGCAAGTGTTTCGAGCTTTTCTGGTGTTGCAGCACTCTTCAACCCCTATGTCGTAAGCGTGTTACTACTTGGCGCTGTCATTGCTGTTTTGCCGGAGCGCATGTCGTGGGTCGACGAGCAACGACCTTTGAAGGTAATTGCACTAAGGTATGGCGTACTTATAGTCTCAACCGTGTATAGCCTTGCCTTGATCAGCTCGTATTCGCAAAAAGCGTTCATCTATTTTCGTTTCTAGGGCACTGAAAATGAAGTCGTCCAAGCTGCTCGCTGCCGTATTCCTTTTGTCCTTAGCGCTTGCGGTTCTATGGCCGCTATTGATTGCAACTGGTGTCGTGAAAACGAGTAATGAAAACTTTGAGAATCGACGTTTAGCTACCTTTCCCGCTGGAATATCCTCTCTGGAGGATTATGTGAAGTGGCCTCGTCGCGTCGATGACTTTCTAGGGGACCATCTTCCTGGCCGTGGTGCGTTGCTAGCCTTGAATGCATGGGTCCGTTATCACGTCTTCAAAACATCACCTGTTGATAGTGTGCTTGTGGGACAAGACGGCTGGCTTTTTCACCGTATGCCGGCTGATATCCGTGAGATAGAGGGACGCCTAGTCAGAGAGCCTTACCAGATACGGCGTCTACGTATAGTTCTGGAAGAGCGGCGTGATTGGCTGTCGGAGCAGGGCATTGATTACTTGGTCCTTATTGCACCTACCAAGCAGACGATTTATCAAGAGAAACTTCCAGTTTGGCTGCAATCTCTAGCACCAATACCTAGTCGGCGGGAGTTACTTATTAAAGAATTACAGCGTTCTGGATCAAATGTGGCGCTGTACGACTTCACGCCGGCACTTCTTGAGGCGAAGTCTCAGTGGAAAGATGGCCTCTACTATCGCCACGATAGTCACTGGACTTACCGTGGAGCAAAGGAGTCCTATGTAGCATTGGCCGAGCATGTGCCTCGCTGGTTTCGTAAGCCTGTAGGTGATTGGATCGGTATGCCGACCCCAAGGAGCAGCAATTTAATGCACCTTATGGGGCTCCCTGGTGAGGAAGTGACCGAACAACCTCAGCCATCTGAAGGCTTTAAAGCACGTACCCGTGCGTTAGATACTCCACTGCTAGAGTATATGGCCAAACGGGGTGTTGCTTTGGTTTATCAGCGTCCTGACCAAAATGATTTTCGTTTGTATCTCATGGGTGATTCGTTTGCAGGGTGGAACACGGCGTATCTAGCAGATAATTTTTCACGTACGGTAGTTACCAATACTTGGGGAGATCAGTGGCGCCGGCACGAGCAGTTTCCAATCGAGAATATTCTTGGAGAGCGACCACATCTGGTAATCGATCAGATGTTGGAGAATCGACTTGATCTGGGCGTCTCCCGTAGCTTGCTGGCAGACCCGACAGGCGACAACCACACTGCAGAGGTGCGTTCTGCCCGGTTGCGCCGGCTGATGCATAATGAAGGCGAGGTTACTGCGGAGTACAGGCGTGTAGGTGACGAGGTCGAAATCCAGATGCCTCAAGCTTTTGGTCGCGATACCCGGGCGCTGGTAGTAAGGTTCAGCCTAGATGCGACCACGCCGACCACGCTAGAAAGCATAAGCCCCTATTCTGACGCGGAGGTATGGAACGATTTGTGTCAGCGTGGTGGCGAGTTGACTCGCCAAACGGTTGGCCATGGTCGTTCTGAAGCCTTGATGTGTGTGCCTGCTCAGGGCGGTTCGGGCGCGGTGCGCGTGCGTGTCCCTACAGCGCGGGTGAAAGTTTTGGGCGTGACTGTTACGCGACATACAGATGTTTAGGCGCAGCGCGTTTTTTTGTAATCGAAGATTTCAGGTGACTGAGTGATCAATGTAAAGGCTGGTTTGTTGCTCGGGCTGACCCGATTGTTCTTTGCCCATCCTATGGTACTGATCAAGAGGGTCAATTTATTAAATATCCGCTTGTTACTGGCTGCTATTCGCCGTCACGATCCTGCTACGGTCATGAACTATGTGAAACATGCTATAAGCCAGGAAAAGAATGCAGCCCTTATCCAGAGCGCAGATGATTCTGCGTCACCCGGCCTGCGTAAGGCCAGGGAGCTTGAGACGCGCTACCCTGGGATTACCGTGCCTGTTGGTCTCGGTGGTATTTCTATCCTTGAGGAAAAATTTTCTGTTCCAAATCACAAAGTGGACCCGCATGCGCCTACAAGGGTCAACGTGCTACTGCCGCAATTAGATCCTTTGATCATGTTCGGCGGCTATATAGCTTGTCTGCAGTTCATTCGTAAGATTCAGGAAGCGGGCTTCCGGGTGAGAATCTTGCTAGTTGAGTCAGATCGCTTCGATCGCGAAGCGGTACATGCCAAGCTAGCTTCGAACCCGCCGTTGCAACAGGCTGTCGCCGCTGCTGAGGTCGAGGATATAACCTTGGGTTCGAACACGCTCGTGATTTCGCCTCACGATGCCTTTGTTGGCTATTCTTTCTGGACTTGTATAAAGGCACATCGTTTGGCGGAGGTCTTGGGCAAGAAATTCATCTTCTTTCTCCAAGAATATGAGCCAATTTTTCATTCGCATGACAGTTATTATGCGATCGGTAGCTATGTTTATCGATTACCGCATCGCGCCATTTTCAATACCAGGCTATTGGCGGACTATTTCAAGAGTAAGCGGCTAGGTGTCTTTAGTATGGACCAGGGCGATGAGCTCGAAGAGCATTATGTGTCCTTCCAACATGCATTGACTCCGACTTCGCCACCCTCGTTTGATCAGTTGCTAAAGCGAGAGACACGTCGTCTGCTTTTTTACGGTCGGCCTGAGGGGCATGCGCGTCGCAATCTTTTCGAGATAGGTATCCTTGGTCTTCGGGCCGCGATTGCCCAGGGAGCATTCGATGGTGACTGGGAGTTCCATGGTGTCGGTACCCTCGGTCCAGAGTACGACATCGACTTGGGGCATGGCCGTATCATGAAACTGAGTGGAACTTTACCGCAGGGTGATTACGGGGCTGCGCTGGGCGAATACGACATTGGCCTCAGTCTCATGCTTGCGCCGCATCCAAGCATCCTTCCATTCGAGATGGCCTCCGCTGGCCAGATCGTCGTCACCAACGCTTACGAGTCGCGCACGGCAGAAACGCTGCGAGCGATCTCTAGCAATATTGAACCCTGCGAGGCTGATCCTTTCTCGGTCGCAGAGGCGCTAGCCACGGCGGTAGGGCGAGTGGCGCTACACCAGGAGAGAATTGAGGGGGCGTCGTTCGATTGGGTTCGAGACTGGGACGATGCTTTCGACAAGTCCGTGATGGACCGCATTTCGGACATGTTACGCGCATGAGCCCTGCAAGTAAGTCGTTGACAGCGCGTGGGCTCAACCTGGACCAAGAAAGGTTCTTCGGTGAGCACCGTCTAGAGTCGGCACTGTTGCGTTCCGCAGCGCGCGTGGTGAAGCCTTTTGCTTGGGTAGGCCATCTGCCATTCGCACATGCGCTAATCCGCCTTATGCGGCCGCATGTGTTGGTGGAGCTGGGAACCCACACGGGGAATTCCTTTTCTGGATTCTGCCAGGCAGTGGCCACGGAAAAACTAGGCACACGCTGCTACGCGGTGGACACGTGGGGCGGAGATGCCCAAGCGGGCTATTACGGAGATAATGTATACGACGAGCTCGCGCCATATATTGAAGCCACCTATGGCGGCTTTGCCCGATTACTGAGAATGACCTTTGATGAGGCGCTAGGTCAGTTCGAGGACGGCTCGATTGATCTCTTGCATATCGATGGCCTGCATAGCTACGAGGCGGTACGCCATGATTTCGACACATGGAAGTGCAAGCTGAGCCCGCGCGGCGTTGTGTTATTTCACGACACCTGCGTGTTAGATCGCGGTTTTGGCGTTCATCGTCTTTGGTCGGAGCTGCGCATGCAGCACCCTGGGTTCGAATTCCGCCACAGTCATGGCTTAGGTGTACTACTTGTTGGAAGTGACGTAGCGCCGGCTTTGAGCGAGTTTATTGAACTTGCCACTGAGGATCCTGAACCCATACAGGCTTTGTTCGAGCGCACTTCACTGGCTGGATTGACTGACAAGGCGATCGCCTACCAGCGCCGGTTCGCAAGCCTCGCTTATGATGAGGATGTCGGCTTTGACTGTGAACTTTTCTTGGATCGAGGTAAAGGATTTAATGAGAATGAGAAGTTAATCTCTCCTCTTAAGCTGGAAGGCTTTAGGGGGGCGCTTCGCTTCGATCTTAGCCGATTTTCCTCGGGGCTCTCCCGGGTGCGTTTCGACCCTGGTAATGATGCGATCGCGCTGGATAGTGTCTTGGCTCGTTGGCAGTGTGGCGTTGGGGAATGGCATATTTTGCGCGTCTCAGGGAGTTCTGCCTTCAGTATCGAGGAGGGTTTGTGGTTGTTCGGCGAAGACCCTTGGGTCGAGTTCGTTCTGCCACACCCAGTCGACACGATTGAGATCGAAGTACAGGTCCGGGCTATGGGTATGGGTCTTGTTGGCGTAATGGGAGAGCGCCTCCAGGTTATCCAAGATCTACGTGCCGAGCTTGATGCATCCAGGAGCGCTATCAGTTGTCTCAAAATGGAGCTCGAGACGCACCGAAAAGCCGAGAAAGAGCTCTGGGATGTGGCGGCTAAGAAAGACCAAGAGTTGGCCGCGCTGCGCCAGACTGTCGATGACCTCAAG
>NZ_ATKM01000023.1 GCF_000418555.1 Pseudomonas sp. P818 | reverse complement strand
CCTACACCGCCGGCCGCAACGACAACACGGGCCACGCCGACCTGGCGTGGGCGCTGTTCCACGCTTTGCACAACGAGCCCCTGGAAGGCCAGACGGCCGCCAATACGGGCATGATGGAGTTCTATTGATGAGCAACGAGTCAATCACTGAGCAGCCGGCCGCCAGCGTGCCCGGCGGCATGGCCTTTACCTTCGGTGAGCCTACGGCGGTGCTCGATGGGCGTGACTTCCTGGACTACCTGGAGTGCTACGCCAACGGGCGCTGGTACGAGCCGCCCGTCTCACTGGACAACCTGGCGAAGGCCTCGAAAGCGGGCGTCTATCTGCCGTCTGCCCTGGTGTTCAAGCGCAACGCGCTGTCCCGCACCTTCATTCCGCACAAGCTGTTGAGTCGGGCGGCCTTCGAGCAGATCGTCACGGACTGGGGCTGGTCGGGCAACCTGTATCTCGAGAAGCGCAACAACATGCTCCGACAGGCCCTGGGGCTGTTGCCGTGCCTGGCCAAGTACATGCGGCGCGGGGTGGATCTCGATACGTACTACCAGGTGCGCGGCTGGAAAGACGAACACGAGTTCAAGCGCGGTAACGTTTGCCACCTCCGGGAAGCCGACATTAACCAGGAGATTTACGGCTTGCCTGAGTGGCTGCCAGGTCTGCAGAGCGCGCTGTTGAATGAGGCGGCCACGCTGTTCCGGCGCAAGTACTTCGCCAACGGCAGCCATGCCGGCTTCATCCTGTACATGACCGACGCGGCCTTCGACGAGAATTACGTCAAGGACCTGCGCAAGGCGATGCGCGACAGCAAGGGGCCGGGCAATTTCCGCAACCTGTTCATGTACGCGCCGAACGGCAAAAAGGACGGCATCCAGCTGATCCCGATCAGTGAGGTGGCGGCAAAGGATGACTTTGGCGCCATCAAGAACATCAGCCGTGATGACCAGCTCGCCATGCTGCGCATTCCGCCGCAACTGATGGGTGTGGTGCCGCAGAACGCTGGGGGCTTCGGCTCGATCCGCGAGGCCGCGCAGGTGTGGGCGGTCAACGAGCTGGAGCCGGTGCAAGCCCGACTCATGCAGATCAACGATTGGCTAGGGGAGGAGGTGGTGAGGTTCAGCCCCTACGAACTGCCCAGCAGCGCCGCCAGCTAACTGCAACGCAGATGCACGAAAGCCGCCCTTGAGGCGGCTTTTTTGTGCCTGCTATTCGACGCGGCACCACCAGGATTGCGCATAGGCCACGCCGTCAACGATCTCTGTGCCGGTGATGACCATGCCTAGCGGCGCCATTGAGTTGATCTCTGCATCGAACAGCCTGGGTAGCGGTTCGTGGCCAGGGTTCGAGGTGAAGCATCGGGCAACGCGTGAGTATCGCCCCAGGTCCTCATAGAACGAGGCCTCGATCAGTACGTCGATGGTTAGTGGCTCAGCCGACCGCAGCTGGTCCTTTGGAACAGCCACGCCCCGGCGCCTCATCTGCACCACCCTGAACTGCATGACCGCGCGCCCTCCAAATGCTGTATGGGCAACCAGTATCTCACGCCCAGCCGCAGACCGGGAGGCCATCCAGCACCCGGCGCGCGCCCTCGTCCCCACGCCACGCCCCCGGGCTAAATGTGGTGCTTTTTCTTCACCCCTGCGCGCCTCTCCAAGACTCGCAGGGGCTGAGCCTCGGCCAGGTATGGGGGCTGAGTAAAAACCTGCGAAACCCTGCACGCAGCGCGTTTTTCAGAGGGAACGGCCGTAACGATCCCCAGCGAGGGATAGGGGCCTATTTTCAGAAATAGTAATTTCCGCAATCTCCCCGCCGACAAGGGCTGGAGGCCGCGTCATTCGGGGCTCTGGAGATTACAAAGAGGGGTAATCTTGAGGTAACTAGAAAAGTAATTTTTCTGTAAGTGAATGATTTATAAGGATTTTTATGAATCCAAATATCACCTTTCAGATAAGTAATTTGATTACCTTCATGTTACTTAAAGGTTACCTCTGCGAATCCATGGAAAAGCCAGCAAGCTCAATGGTTTGCGCCGTTTCCCACAGGCAGATTACAAAAATTACTCTTTCTGCAGACCGCCCCCAGTACCTGAGATTTACCCAAGCCCTCTAGGCGTGTGCGCATGCGCGTTAAAGGTCTGTTTATATGGTGCCGGCACCAGGAGTCGAACCCGGGACCTACTGATTACAAGTCAGTTGCTCTACCAGCTGAGCTATACCGGCACGGAAGGGCCGCCATTATATCCATTCGTCGGCCTGAGTAAAGCCACGTTCGATCCAGGTTTTTCCGGGTTCGGCTATCAACCGCTTTTGGCTTATGCACAAAGAGAAGGCGCGTGCGACAGCTGCGCACCTTGTCTGTGCGTTCTGTCACGATTTCTCGCAAGTCATTGTTTTCACTGGTACTTCAATGGCTGATCGAAAAATGATCAGATGTCTTCGAAGCTATTCATGATTGGCTTTGCGGGATTTGCCCAGAAAGGATCAACAGAGTTATCCACAGCTTCTGTGGGCAACTCAGGCGCGTTCTGCCAATAGCAGCAGGTTGCGCGGGCTGAGCGGGTACTCGCAGAACGTACCCAGCCTGACGCTATAGCCCTGTTCTTCCAAGTACAGGGCGCGATCCAGCAGTAACCAGAGTTCCAGTGGCCGACGGAACAGGTTGCGTGGCAGCTCCAGATTCCGCACTTCAGCCAGGCGTTGCCAGCCTTGCGCTTCCAAGGCAACCCAATCCTGGTCGCCGGGCGAAGCCATGCCTCTCAACGTGGCGAGGTCATGACAGAAGCGGGCGAAGGTTTTGCTGAACCACTCGCTGGGCAGCGAGGGCGTCGGCAAATATTCGTCGATGCCACGCAGTTGGCGTTGTAGCAGGTCGAAGGCCAGGCGCCAGGCCATCGATTGGTTGCGTTGCCTGCGTACACGCGCGCCGGCCGTGACGGTCTCGCTTAGCGGCAAGCCCAGGTCATCGCGTGAAAGCTGCAGCGCCGACGCTTGCGCCGCAGTCGAAAGCGGTTGGTACTGCTTGCCGGCGATGCGGTTGTAGCAGCAGGGCGCGACTGCCAATTGCGAGCAGCCATTGCGGCTGGCCAGTTGCAACAGGCGTACATGCAAATCACCACAGGCATGCAGGGCTACCGGGGTGTGTTCCTGAGTCAGGCGTTCGCTGCAATCATCGGCCAGCACATCCTGTTGCAGGTGTCTGGCATCGAGTCCAAGGCGTTTGCTCAATGCGCTACCGGATTCGACCAGTGCCGGGTCGTACTCCAGGCAGGTCAGGCGCTGATCATCCTGGGTCAGCCAGCGGCCGAGATGTCCCTTGCCTGAACACCAGTCGAGCCAGTGCGTGGGGTGCCGGCGAAACTGCAGATGGCTGGCGAAGGCCTGGATCTGCGCCAGTTTTCTTCCGGGTACATCGATGCTCAGGGCATGCGCGCGTTCTGCGCTGTTCCGGCTCGGGAGCTCACCTAGCTGGCTGAGCGTCTGCGCCTGGGCGGCCAAGGTGGGAAAAGGCGCGGGAGCCGGGAGAGCGAAGAGGTCGCTGTCGCCGGCCTCTGCCTGCTCCAGAGAGCGGCCGCGCAGCCAGCCGGCGAGCTCGGGTAGTTCTGCCTCCCAAGGCAGATGCAGGTGATGAAACGGCCTGGGACGCCACAGTGCCTGATGCTGCAGGAGGAAGCTGTCCAGCGTCTGGAAGCGGGCGAGTAGATCGCCTGATGTCAGAAAGGGCTCGGGCATGATGTCCATGCGGTAAGTAAGGGTCGCCTGCGCAGGCGACCCGTGGGCTTAGCGGCCCTGGCAGGCGTCGACGCGCAGCCAGCGTTCCAGCAGGCGGAAGGCGCGCACCAGGACGAAGGCATGGTGCGCGCCATCCAGGGCGCTGGCCTTGAGCATCAGGATCACTTCCGCGCGGCAGGATGATGTAGAGCATCGCCTGCGCGCGCACCGGGCGGCACGGCCTGGATGGCGCCGCGCGGTCATGGTGATGATCGGCGCGCGATGATGGTGCGCGCCATGCCGGTCAGCTCCAGCAGCGTCACGGTGCTGGCCAGGGCGCTGGCCTTGAGCATCAGGATCACTTCGTTGCTGTAGGCCGGCAGGCCGATGCGCGCGGCGCGCGGCAGGATGATGTAGAGCATCGCCTGCGCGCGCGACATGCCCAGGGCACGCGCCGCTTCCACTTCACCGGGCGGCACGGCCTGGATGGCGCCGCGCAGGATCTCGGCGATATAGGCAGCGGTGTGCAGGGTCATGGTGATGATCGCGCACCAGTACGGGTCGCGTAGATAGGGCCACAGCGGACCCTGGCGCACAGCATCGAACTGCGCCAGGCCGTAGTAGACCAGAAACAGCTGCACCAGCAGCGGCGTACCGCGGAAGAAGAAGATGTAGCCATACGGCAGGGCGCGCACGTACCAGTGCCTGGACGCGCGGGCGATGCCCATGGGTAGGGCGAGGATCAGGCCGGCGACGACGGCGATGGCCACCAGCTCCAGGGTCAGCAGCGCGCCTTGCGACAGGCGCGGCAACCATTTGATGATCACCGCCCAGTTCAGGCTGGAGAGGCTCGCCCAGAGCGCCAGTGCGATGAGCAGGCCCACTGCGAGCCAGGCGATGATGGCGGCGTTCTTTCTCATGACGCGCTCCGGACGAAGCCGCGGCTGGCGCGCTTCTCGAGAAAATGCAGGCCGATCATGGCGAGGATGGTCAGGCCCAGGTAAATGAAGGCTGCAACCATATAGAAGGTGAACGGCTCCTTGCTCGCAGTCACGGCGATTTGCGAACGACGCATGATCTCTTCCAGGCCGATCACCGAGACCAGCGCAGTGTCCTTCATCAAAATCATGAACAGGTTACCCAGGCCGGGCAGGGCGATGCGCCACATCTGCGGCAGAATCAGCTTCCAGAGGATGCGCCCCTTGGACATACCCAGGGCCATGCCGGCTTCGCGGTGGCCCTTGGGGATGGCCAGGATGGCGCCGCGAAACACCTCGGTGGCGTAGGCGCCGAAGCACAGGCCGAGGGCGATGGTGCCCGCGGCGAAGGCGGAGAGCTCGAGGCTCTCGACGCCGAGCAGGTCTGCCAGGCTGCGCATCAGGCCGACCGTGCCGAAATAGATCAGCAGCACCCAGAGCAGTTCGGGTACGCCGCGCACGATAGTGGAATAGCTGCCGCCGAGCCACTGCAGCGGCTTGTACGGCGAAGTCTTGGCCAGCACGCCGAGCAGGCCAAGCACCAGACCCACCGCCAGCGCGGACAGCGCCAGTTGGATGGTCATCAGGGTGCCGGCGGCCAGGGCGGGGCCGAATCCGTGGAGTTCGAAAATCATCGGAGGGCTCGGGCAATTGCGCCGCCCAATAGGCGGCGCAATGCCTTCAGGTCATCAATAGATGCTGAACGGGAAATACTTGTCGTTGATCTGCTTGTAGGTGCCGTCTTCGATGATGGCCTGCAGAGCGGTGTTCAGCTTCTCGCGCAGCGGGTCGCCCTTGCGCACGGCGATGCCGATCTTGTCGTTGTCGAATACCGGGTCGCCCTTGAACTCGAAGTCCTTGCCGGCGTCGCTCTTGAGCCATTCCCAGTTGACGAAGGTGTCGGCCAGCACGCCGTCCAGGCGGCCGGAAGCCAGGTCGAGATAGGCGTTTTCCTGGGTATCATACAGCTTGATGTCGACCACCTTGCCCAGGTTGTCTTCCAGCCAGGTGCCGGCGATGGTGGCGCGCTGCGCACCGATCACCTTGCCCTTGAGGCTGGCTTCATCGGTCTTGAAATCGGCCGATTTGGGCGCGATGAACTGCAGCTTGTTGGTGTAGTAGGGCTCGGTGAAATCGACCGCGGCCTGACGCTCTTCGGTGATCGACATGGAGGCGATCAGGAAGTCGAACTTCTTGGCGTTGAGGGCGGGGATGATGCCGTCCCAGTCGGAGGTGACCACTTCGCACTCGGCCTGCATCTTGGCGCACAGCGCCTGGCCGATTTCCACGTCGAAGCCGGTGACCTTGCCGCTGGCGTCGATCAGGTTGAAGGGTGGGTAGGCGCCTTCGGTGCCGAGTTTCAGTTTGTCAGCTGCGACAGCGCTGGTGCCGAAAGCCAGGGTAGCGGCCGCGGCCAGCAGGATCTTCTTATAGTTCTGCATGCATGTTGCTCCGTGTTAGCGATTGCTGGACATGAATTGTTTACAGCGTGCCGATTGCGGGTTGTCAAACACCTGGGCGGGTGGCCCCTGTTCCTCGACCAGGCCCTGGTGGAGGAACACCACCTCGCTGGATACCTGGCGGGCGAAACTCATTTCATGGGTGACCAGCAGCATGGTGCGACCTTCATCGGCAAGCGCGCGAATCACGTTAAGCACTTCTTGTACCATCTCCGGGTCCAGCGCCGAGGTCGGCTCATCGAACAGGATCACCTTCGGCTGCATGGCCAGGGTGCGGGCGATGGCAGCGCGCTGCTGTTGGCCGCCGGACAGCTGGTTGGGGTAGACGTGGCGCTTGTCGGCGATGCCGACCTTGGCCAGCAGCGCTTCGGCCACTTCGATGGCCTCGGCCTTGCTCTGGCCGAGCACACGACGCGGCGCCTCGATGATGTTGTCGAGCACGCTCATATGCGGCCAGAGATTGAAATTCTGGAAGACGAAACCGATCTCGCTGCGCAGGCGGTTGATCTGCTTGTTGTCGGCGGCAATCAGTTCGCCGTTCTTCGCAGCCTTGAGCTTGAGCTCCTCTCCGGCGACGAAGATCTGGCCCTGATGCGGGTTTTCCAGCAGATTGATGCAGCGCAGGAAGGTGGACTTGCCGGAGCCGGAAGAGCCGAGAATGGAGATGACGTCGCCGTCTTTGGCCGTCAGGGAAATGCCCTTGAGCACTTCGAGGTCGCCGTAGCGTTTGTGCAGGTTGCGGATTTCCAGCGCGGGCGTCGCCTCGGCCATGGGGTGGGGTCCTCTTCTTCTTCGAATGCACTCCGGCGTACGGCGGGCCGTCCTGGCTGGCGGCCAAGCTAGCATAGCGTTTCCGTGACCGCCAAGCCGTTTGCTGGCCTCTGGCTTGCTCTGCGGTCAGGGTGTCGCCTGGTTGCAGGTGCTTGTCGCGCGGATGCAAAACGAGCCAATCACCGTATGTCGTTCAAACTCTGCGCGACCGCCTCATCGAGGCGTCGTTTGTATTTTGAGCAATGCATAGGAGAGGTCACTCGTATTTGCTCCGAGGTCACTCGTATTTACAGGGCAAGTCACCTGTATTTGCCGCTGAACTCACTCGTGTTTGAGGCGAGATAGCGATTATTCGGTTGCGCTGTTACGAGGCAAGGGACACCAAGCCCACAGGGCTATTGATTTGGTAGGACGAATTTCGCGTCCAGGGCGTGTAGAAGCTCGAACGTATTCATATAAGGGACCTGAAAGTGTTTGCAGACGTTGGGGATAATAAATTTTCGTTTCACTTCCAGATTTAGGACCTCGTGGGTAACCACTGTAGCCCCTGTGCATATGGCTTTGGCGATCAGCCACGGGTCTGCTCCAGACAGAAATTCTTCAAGTGCTCCTGGCTTCATGTTGGGCGCCAATTGCGCTACATGCGCAGCGATATCTATGTAGGCAGCTTGTGTCTGTTCATCGCTGATAGCGTGGAAGAATGCAGGGTTTTTAGCCGTCCATTCCGCCAACTCGTCTTTGCCTTTGGCTATCTCATCCATCACGGATGTAATGCTGGCTAACTCCAATGCTTGGTTCTGCAAGAGCAACCATTGCCAGAAAGCAGGGCAGAAGGCCATACCGTAGTAGCGGTTCTTGGCTTCAATTAGAGTATTCGCGTCGAGTAGATGCTTCATTCCGTGAGCTTATTGGCGAGTGTCCTTAACTTGGCCGGCTGGACGCCCAGGATGAACCCCGCGTCTCGTAACAGCAGGCGGCCGCTCAGTGCTTCGTTTAATACTGCTCTGCTTAGGCGTGCGCTATTCTTTGCGGTCGCGTTCCTGTAGTAGTCGCCCATGCCGCCTTCTTTGTCCTGAAAATCCTTGAGGACACGTCGATAATAGGCACTGTATTGATGCTGGGTAATGTACCCAAGATCAAGCGCTCGACGGCCTATGGCCAGCTTGCTGAGATGGAAGCGCGTGGACAGGGGGGCAAGATTATCTTCCCAGTGAATTTGGGCATTCCAAGTCGCTCGGAATAGGTCTTCTGGGGCGAGGAACTCACCGGCTACTGCATTGCAGAAACGCTCCTCTTCTCTGCCTGCTGATGTATTTCCATCAGAAACACCACTGCTACCGATCCAGATATGGGCGAGCTCGTGCATTAGCGTAAAGAGGCGTGCTGTCGGTGCATCAGCGCTGTTGATGAAAACAACTGGTGCGTACGCATTGCTGATAGCAAAGCCACGAAATTCATCAACCTCTAATTTACGGTGAGTGTTCCCTAGGGCAATGCCGCTGCGCATTACAAGCACGCCGACATCTTCTGCTGCCTTGATGAGTGCGCGGCTATATTTGTCGTAATCCAGGCGTGCAGCATCAGGATTAACTCCCAGGGTTGCGCGCATGTCGGCTACAACTGCCTTTACTGGGGATTGAGGCGTAAATCGACCCACGAAGGGCAGCTCTTCACGCTGTTGGTCTTGAAGGTATTCAAGATACCAGTCTTGCTTACGTATGGCGTCTTTTACTGTGTCCAGAAGGTTAAGGCTGGGCTGCTCAGGAGCGATTCCTCGTACTGTTCTCAGGTCTGGTAGAGGAAGCTCTTCTGCCGGAGGCTTTGGAAGAAAGAGAAAGCCAAAAGGGATATGAGCAACATTTGCCCACTTTTGAGCCTGCAAGAACGTAGGCTTTGCCTCTCCTGCTTCCCATTTTTTGACGCTCTCAGGTTTAACGGGAAGCTTCTTGGCGACCTGTTCAGTAGACAGGCCCGCGCGTTCGCGGGACCACGTGAGAATGGTCGGATTTACCAAGGCTGCTTGGGTCATGGCAGTACGAGCGAGTCGAAGCGGTAAGTAGGGCCTTTGACGGCACTGCCAGCAGATGTGTTCGGCCTGATTCGATCATAGCTATCTGGCATGGCCCTTCTCCTTGGCTCGCCTCAAAGCGCCCTCTTGGGACGGTGAACTTTACGTTATTTGTAGATAGCGCGTTCGTCAATGTGATAGGTGATCGCAGGTCTAACTACGCTTGTCGAGAGATCGGATACCTTCCACTCGCGTCCGCGACCCATCACCGGGCGAAGGGGCTCAGGGATGGTCTTGCGGTAGTAGTAAGTCCCGGTCTTCGGGCACTGAAACGGCTGCGGCATGGCGCCCACTTTGTGCGCCCACTTTGTACGACCATGAGGACGCAGCGTGGAGGTCTAGAAACAGAAAACCCCCGGCACCAGTGGCATCGGGGGTTTCGGTATTCATGGTGCCCAGGGACGGAATCGAACCGCCGACACGGGGATTTTCAATCCCCTGCTCTACCAACTGAGCTACCTGGGCCAACGGGGCGCTATTAGACGGATTTGAAGGATCAGTGTCAAGCGCGGGTTTGAAAAATATTTAATTATTTCGGGCGCTTAGGTTCGTGAGCGCTGAAAACGGGGAGGGCGAGCCGGGCTGCACGTTGGCAATAAGCGACGCTTGTCGCGGCTGAAGCCCCTCCCACAGGTGTCGTTACTCGCTCGGCGGTACGTAGCCTTCGGCCTGGGCGTATTCCTCGCCGGAGAGGAACTTGTCCATCTCGGTCTGCAGGAACTTGCGGTCCTCGGCGTTCATCATGTTCAGGCGACGCTCGTTGATCAGCATGGTCTGGTGCTTCTGCCATTCGTCCCAGGCCTGCTTGGAAACGTTGGCGAAGATGTCTTCACCCTTGGGGCCGGGGTAGGGCGCGCGATCCAGGCCGGGCAGTTCCTGTTTGTATTTGCGGCACTGTACGGTGCGGGTCATGTCGGTTCTCCAGCGGTAATGGCTTGCGCCGCGCGTTTGAGCAGCTTCTTCACCGGGGCGGCGAGGCCCAGGCGCGGCGGGGTGGCGAGGTTATACCAGAGCCAGTCGCCCTCGGCCACGCGGCCCGGCTCTTCGGTTACCTCTATCAGCCAGGGTTCGATGGCCAGTTGGAAGTGGCTGAAGGTGTGGGTCAGGCCTTCCAGCTCTTGGCGTTCGCCGAGTTCGAGCTGTCGTTGCTGGGCGAGGTTGTCGAGCTGGGCGAGATCGTCCAGTTCCGGCAGGCTCCAGAGGCCTCCCCACAGGCCCGTCGAGGGGCGGCGATAGAGCAGGATTTCGCCGGCGGCGTTGACCAGCAGCGGCATCAGGGTGCGCTTCTGCGGCAGCGTCTTGCGCGGCTTGGGCACCGGGTAGCGGATTTCCAGGCCGAGCAGATGCGCCTGGCAGCCGCTGCGCACCGGGCACAGCAGGCAGGTCGGCTTGCTGCGGGTGCAGAGGGTGGCGCCGAGGTCCATCATCGCCTGGGTGTAGTGGCCGACCCGTTCGTGCGGGGTAAGGCGCTCGGCGACGTCCCACAGCTGCTTGGCCACTTTCGGCTCGCCGGGATAGCCCTCCTGCGCCACGTAGCGTGCCAGTACGCGCTTGACGTTGCCGTCGAGGATTGGCGCGCGCACACCCATGCTCAGGCTGGCGATGGCGCCGGCGGTGGAGCGGCCGATGCCGGGCAGCTCGCTGAGTGCTTCGACGCTACGTGGAAACTCGCCGCCGTGCTCGCGCATGATGATCTGCGCAGTCTTCTGCAGGTTGCGCGCGCGGGTGTAGTAGCCCAGGCCGGTCCACAGGTGCAGCACTTCGTCTTCGGGCGCTTCGGCCAGGTCGCGCACCGTCGGCAGCGCGGCCATGAAGCGGTCGAAGTAGCCGAGCACGGTGCTGACCTGGGTCTGCTGCAGCATGATTTCCGAAACCCAGACACGATACGGGGTGATGTTCTGCTGCCAGGGCAGATCCTTGCGCCCGTGCTGGTCGTACCAGGCCAGCACGGCGCCGTTGAACTGCTCGGGGCTCATCGGTTGAACAGGCCCTTGAGTGCGTCTTTCAGATCCGGGCTGACCTTGTCGCCGAGCTTCTCTTCCAGCTTCTCGGTCAGCTTGTTGCCGGCCAGGCGGGCAGCGATCTTGCCGAGGCCGTCCTGATCCAGGCGGCAGGCCTTGGCGCCCAGCTCCAGCGGGCCGCGGCAGCGCAGCGGCCATTCGATGCCGACGTAGCGCTCGTTGACCTGGCAGGCCGGGTCGGGCATTTCGCGCTGGTCGCCCTCGATGGTGATGCCGACCTTGTAGTCGAGGCCGAGCACGCGCAGGTCGAGATCGCCATTGCCGCTGACCGCCAGGCCCGGCACCTGAGCCTTGAGGTCCGGGTTGTGGGCGACGCCGTCGCGCACGCTGAGGCTGCCCTTGAGCTCGCGGAAGGGGGTGTCCTTGCCGGTCGGCGGATTGCTCAGCGCCTTGCGGTTGAGGGTGGCGATGCCGCGGCACAGCTGCTGTTCGAGATTGGCGTCGACCAGCACGCCGTCGTTGAGGACGAAGCTGGCGTTGCCGTTGAGCGCCTCGATCCACTCCTTCTGGCTGTTGCCGCGGGTGTTGAACTTGGCATCCAGGTCGAGCAGGCCCTTGATCGGCGACGGCTGGTCGTCCTTCTTCAGCAGTGGCTCCAGCGGGATGCGGCTGAGGCGTTTTTCCACGCTGATCATCGGCTCGGCCTGGCGCACGTCGATACGGCCGTTGCCTGTGAAACTGCCGCCCTGCATCTTGCCGCGCACTTCCTCCAGGGTGATCAGGCCGCCACGGCCATTGGCCTTGAGGTTGACGTCGGTGAAGGGCTGCTTGTCGTAGGTGAGCTGGCCGAGGCTCAGCGCCAGCTGCAGGTCGAGTTTGCGCAATTGATCCACCGGCAGCACTTTCTCGCTGCTCCAGGCCTGCTGGGTCGGGGCGTTGGGCAACGGGGTGGTGCCGTCCTTGCCGGCGCCGGCAATGCTCTCCTTGACCTCGGCCTTGCGTGCGGCGCCGGCACTGTCCTTGGCTTTCGGTGGCAGGTAGCGGTCGAGATCGAGCTTGTCGCCCTTGAGGTCGGCGCGCAGCGCCTGCTTGGCGACATCGGCCACGCCCAGCTTGCCGGTGAAGGTACTGCCGTCGAGCTTGAGGTTGAGCTCCTCGAACATCATGCCCTTGCTCGAACCGTTCAGGCGGCTGACCAGCTCGAACTGGTTCAGGGCATCGCTGGCCTGCATGGGCGGCAATTCGACGCCGACGCCATCGAGGAACTCGCGCAGGTTGAGTGAGGCGATGGACAGCCCGCCGGAGATCTTGGCGTCCTCGCCCAGCTCGCGTGCCTTGATCTCGCCGAGCGCGCGCAGCTGGTTGGCGGAAAGCTTGAGGCCGTTCCATTCGGCGATGTTGGCAGCCTGGTCGAGCAGCAACTGGCCCTGGGCGGAGAAGTTCAGGGTCTTGCCCTTGAGCGGCTCGCCGGACGCTTCGCCGGTCAGCTTGAGGTCTTCGAACTGGTAGCGCTTGAGCGCGCGGTCGAAGCGCAGCTGACCTTCGACCTCGCTGCGTGCGCGCAGCACCGGCTGGTTGGTGCCGAAGAAGGCGCTGAACTTGACCGGGATGCTGGCGCCTTCGCGAATCGCGCCGGTTTTCAGCTCGATATTCTCGACGGTGAATTGCTGGCCCTTCTGCGCGTCGCTGTAGTCGATGCGCGAGTTGCTCAGAGTCAGGCTGTCGATATCCAGCTTGACCGGCTGGTCGGCCGGCTTTTCGCTCGGCTGGCGCGGCGGCGCATCACCCTCCGGTACCGGCTCGCTGGGCGCTGGTTGCGTGGTGCTGGCCTGAGCCGGGCGGCCCACGCCTTCCCAGTTGCCATGGCCCTTGTCGTCGCGCTGCAGGTTGAGGTTGAGGCCGTCGACGCGGATGTCGCTCATCTGCACCTCCTTGCGCAGCAGCGGCATCACGCGCACCGACAGGCCGATCATGCGCAGGTCGGCGAAGGGCTTGTCCGGCGTGTCTGCACTGGCCAGGGTGGCGTCGGTCAGTTCCAGGCCCAGCCAGGGGAACAGACTCCAGCCGATATCGCCTCTGAGCTGCAGCTCCAGGTTGGCCTTGTCGCGGGCAATCTGGCGGATCTCGTCCTTGTAGTCGTTGGGGTCGAACAGGTGTGTCAGGGCGAACAGCAACGCCACTACGATCAGCAGCAAGCCGAGAAGGAAGAGGCCCAGGATCTTGCCGAGCGCTTTCATGGACGAGTCCTTGTTTCGATAACGAAATGTGCGGGCGGCCAGGGGAGGCGCAGCCGTCGATAATGGGCGCCGATTATAGCCTTACAGGGCGCCGGCGACCCGCTCGGCAATGGCCAGGCTGGCGGTGAGCCCTGGCGATTCGATGCCGAACAGGTTGACCAGGCCCGGCAGGCGGTGGTCGGCAGGGGTTTGGATCAGGAAGTCGGCAGCCGGTTCCCCGGGCCCGCTGAGCTTGGCGCGCACGCCGGCATAGCCGGGTTGCAGGCGGGCAGCGTCGATTGCCGGGAAGTAGCGGGCGATGGCGGCGGCGAAGGGCGCGCGCAGCTTCTCGTCGACCTGGTAGTCGAGGATTTCCAGCCAGCGCACGTCCGGGCCGAAGCGCAGTTGCCCGGCGAGATCGAGGGTGGCATGGATGCCCAGGCCGGCCGTATTGGCCTCCGGCATCGGATAGATCAGCCGGGAGAATGGCGAACGCCCGCTGTAGCTGAAGTAGCGACCCTGGCACAGGTGCAGTGGCGGCACCGGCAGGCCTTCGATGGTGCCGGCCAGGCCCTGGGCGAAGGGGCCGCCGGCATTGATCACCCGTTGTGCGCGAAGGGTAAAGGCCTCGCCCGTACTGTGGCCGCTAACGATCCAGGCGTCACCGTCGCGCTGCACGCGCTCGACGCGGCTGTGCAGCACCAGTTGCGCACCGCGGCTCTCCGCCACCGCCAGCAGCGACTGCAGATAGGCATGGCTGTCGATGATGCCGGTGCTCGGCGAGAGCAGGGCGCGTGCGCCGCGCAGGGCTGGTTCGAGCTCATGCAGGCGTGGCTGGTCGATCTGCTGCAGATCCGTTACGCCACAGGCCTCGGCATTGGCGGCCAGCGCCTCGAGCTTGCCGATTTCGCTTTCCTGCACCGCCACCAGCAGCTTGCCGATCCGCCGGTGCGCCACCCCGTGCTGGTTGCACCAGGCGTACAGGCGTTCGCGGCCCTCCAGGCACAGCTCGGCCTTGAGCGAGCCGGGCGGATAATAGAGGCCGGCATGAATGACTTCGGAGTTGCGGCTGGAGGTGTGGCTGCCGATCAGCCCCTCCGCCTCCAGAATCAGCGCATCGGGCTTGCCCAGGCGGGCGGCGCAGGCCAGGCCGAGGGCGCCGGCGCCAATGATCAGGGTATCGACTTCGTGCATGGCTCTATCGGTGTGTTTGCTGGTTGGCGGGAGCATAGCAAGAGCCACGTTGCGCTCTCGGGAAAGGGCATTTCGGTCTGCGCGCTTCATCCGACCATCGCCGGTAGCCGTTGCCGCCCCGGCACGCCTATAATGCTGGCCTTTTTCCGTTGGTAATTCGTGGAGCTGGTGATGGCCGAACGTACGGCATTCGTCGAGCGCAACACCCTGGAGACCCAGGTCAAGGTCTCGATCAACCTGGATGGCACCGGCAAGGCCAAATTCGATATTGGCGTGCCGTTTCTCGAGCATATGCTCGACCAGATCGCCCGTCATGGCCTGATCGACCTCGATATCGAGTGCAAGGGCGATCTGCATATCGACGACCACCACACCGTCGAGGACGTCGGCATCACCCTCGGCCAGGCCTTCGCCAAGGCCGTCGGCGACAAGAAGGGCATGACCCGCTACGGCCACTCCTACGTGCCGCTGGACGAAGCGCTGTCGCGCGTGGTGATCGACTTCTCCGGTCGCCCCGGCCTGCAGATGCACGTGCCGTTCACCCGCGCCGTGGTCGGCAACTTCGACGTCGACCTGTTCCAGGAATTCTTTCAGGGCTTCGTCAACCACGCACTGGTGTCGCTGCACATCGACAACCTGCGCGGGCACAACACCCACCACCAGATCGAGACCGTGTTCAAGGCCTTCGGCCGTGCGCTGCGCATGGCGGTGGAACTGGACCCGCGCATGGCCGGGCAGATGCCGTCGACCAAGGGCTGCCTGTAAATGCAGACGGTAGCCGTAATCGACTATGGCATGGGCAACCTGCACTCGGTGGCCAAGGCGCTGGAGCATGTTGGCGCCGGCCGCGTGCTGGTAACCAGCGACGCCAAGGTGATCCGCGAGGCCGACCGCGTGGTGTTCCCCGGCGTCGGCGCGATCCGCGACTGCATGGCCGAGATCAGGCGCCTGGGCTTCGACGAGCTGGTGCGTGAAGTCAGCGCCGACCGTCCGTTCCTCGGCATCTGCGTCGGCATGCAGGCGCTGCTCGAACGCAGCGAGGAGAACGACGGCGTCGACTGCATCGGCCTGTTCCCCGGCCAGGTACGCTTCTTCGGCAAGGACCTGAGCGAAGACGGCGAGCGCCTCAAGGTGCCGCACATGGGCTGGAACGAGGTCGGTCAGGCGGTCAAGCACCCGCTGTGGCACGACATCCCGGACAATGCGCGCTTCTACTTCGTGCACAGCTATTACATCGAGGCCGGCAAGCCGCAGCAGGTGGTCGGTCGCGGTCACTACGGCAAGGACTTCGCCGCGGCATTGGCCGAGGGCTCGCGCTTCGCCGTGCAGTTCCACCCGGAGAAGAGCCACACCCATGGCCTGCAGCTGCTGCAGAACTTCGCCGCCTGGGATGGCCGCTGGTAATGGCCCGCAACAAGGCTCCCAGTCTGGCGCTCGAGCCTGCCCAGGAGCAGGCCGCGCTGCTGATGCTGCAGCGCTTTCTCGATGAGCGTTTCGAGCTGCAACTGGGCACCTTCGAAGTGCAGGAAGTCCTCGACCAGATCACCCGCGAGCTGGCGCCGCACTATTACAACAAGGCGATTCTCGACGTGCAGGCGCACCTGAAGGACAGGTTCGAAAGCATCGAGAGCGACCTCTGGGCGCTCGAAAAGAGCTGAGCGCCTTACCGAATTCAAACTTGAGCAGGTTCAACCGATGCTGATTATCCCCGCTATCGATCTCAAGGACGGCGCTTGCGTGCGTCTGCGTCAGGGCCGCATGGAAGACTCCACGGTATTTTCCGATGACCCGGTGAGCATGGCCGCCAAGTGGGTCGAGGGCGGTTGCCGTCGTCTGCATCTGGTCGACCTGAATGGCGCCTTCGAAGGCCAGCCGGTCAACGGTGAAGTGGTCACCGCCATCGCCAAGCGTTACCCGAACCTGCCGATCCAGATAGGCGGCGGCATCCGTACCCTGGAGACCATCGAGCACTACGTGCGCGCCGGCGTCAGCTACGTGATCATCGGCACCAAGGCGGTGAAAGAGCCGGAGTTCGTCACCGAGGCGTGCAAGGCCTTCCCTGGCAAGGTCATCGTCGGCCTGGATGCCAAGGACGGTTTCGTCGCCACTGACGGCTGGGCGGAAGTCTCCAGCGTGCAGGCCACCGATCTGGCCAGGCGCTTCGAGGCCGACGGCGTTTCGGCCATCGTTTATACCGACATCGCCAAAGACGGCATGATGCAGGGCTGCAACGTCGAAGCCACCGCTGCGCTGGCTGCCGCCAGCAAGATTCCGGTGATCGCCTCCGGCGGCATCCACAACCTCGGCGATATCGAGAAGCTGCTGCTGGCGCGCTCGCCGGGCATCATCGGCGCCATCACCGGCCGCGCCATCTACGAAGGCACCCTGGATGTGGCCGAGGCCCAGGCCTTCTGCGACAACTTCAAGAATTAAGCACGCTCTGAAGCCCTCGCTAAGCGAGCGAGCCGCTTCAGACGCAAGGCGCGTGGCGCGCAGCGACGAGACAGTACTGTAGTACGGCGAGGAGCGAGCACCACGCAACGCCGCGGATGTGCGGCGCAGCCGGTTAGAGAGGGTTTCAGCATGGCATTGGCCAAACGCATCATTCCTTGCCTGGACGTCGACAACGGTCGCGTGGTCAAGGGCGTCAAGTTCGAGAACATCCGCGATGCCGGTGACCCGGTGGAGATCGCCCGTCGCTACGATGAGCAGGGCGCTGACGAGATCACCTTCCTCGATATCACCGCCAGCGTCGACGGTCGCGACACCACCCTGCACACCGTCGAGCGCATGGCCAGCCAGGTATTCATCCCGCTCACCGTCGGTGGCGGCGTGCGTACCGTGCAGGACATTCGCAACCTGCTCAATGCCGGCGCCGACAAGGTTTCGATCAACACCGCCGCGGTGTTCAACCCCGAGTTCGTCGGCGAGGCCGCGGCGCGCTTCGGTTCGCAGTGCATCGTCGTCGCCATCGACGCCAAGCGCGTGTCCGCGCCGGGCGAGCCGGGACGCTGGGAGATCTTTACCCACGGCGGGCGCAAGCCGACTGGTCTGGATGCCGTGGAGTGGGCGCGCAAGATGGAAGGTCTTGGCGCTGGCGAGATTCTGCTCACCAGCATGGATCAGGACGGGGTCAAGAGCGGTTACGACCTGGGCGTGACCCGCGCCATCAGCGAGGCCGTGCGCGTGCCGGTGATCGCCTCAGGCGGCGTCGGCAACCTGCAGCACCTGGCCGACGGCATCCTCGAAGGCAAGGCCGATGCCGTGCTGGCCGCGAGCATCTTCCACTTCGGCGAGTACACGGTGCCGGAAGCCAAGGCCTACCTGGCCAGCCGCGGCATCGTGGTGCGCTGATCTGTCGCGCCGCACGTGGCTTAACAGCAGCCTCGTGCGGCGCTTTCATATGCCTGAATCGCCCGTATGACGCCGCTTTCGCTCAAAGCTGCGGGCGAGTCGACGGCAAAGTGCCAGCGATCCAGCTAGTATTGAGTTCACATCCTTTTACTCTGGCGCTGCGCATTTGCGGAGTGCTGCCTTCTGCCGAGCATTTTCGACACGGAGTCTTCATGTTCCTTCTTCGATTCATGACCATCCTGGCCCTTACCTGTGGCCTCAGCCTTGCGCGCGCAGAGTCGCTGGTGCTGCTCACCGAGAATCTGCCGCCATTCAATATGTCGGTCAGTGGCAACAATTTCGCTCGGGATGACAACGTCACCGGTATCAACGCCGATATCCTGCGCGCCGTCTGCGAGCGGGCTCAGGTCGAGTGCCAGTTGATCCTGCGTTTCCCCTGGCAACGGGTTTACCAGCAGACTCTGGATGATGTCGGCTATGGCTTGTTCTCGACGGCACGCACCGCCGAGCGCGAGAAGCTGTTCAAGTGGGTCGGTCCCCTCGCCAACAATGAATGGGTGCTGTTCGCCAAGGGTGACAGTGCCATCCAGCTCGCCTCTCTGGACGACGCACGGCGCTACCGCATCGGCGGATACAAGGGCGATGCCAAGACCCAGTTCCTGCTGGACAAGGGTGTGGAAGTGCAGACGGCGCTGCGCGATAGCGAGAACGTACGCAAGCTCGAGCGTGGGCAGATCGACCTCTGGGTCACCTCGAACCAGGCCGGTCGCTTCGTGGCGCGTCAGGAGGGCATGGAGAACCTCAAGGTTGTGCAGCATCTGCACACCGCCGAGCTTTACCTGGCGCTCAACCTGCAAACTCCCGATGAGCTGGTTCAGAAGTTGCAGAGTGCATTGGACTCGCTGCGGGCCGAGGGTGCGCTGAAGAGCATCGAGGCACGCTACTAAGGGCACGCTGCCAGTAATCGCTGGGCTGGGGAGGGCATGGCGGTTATCCTGATGGGGTCTGCCTTTTATTAGAAAGAGAAATGCCATGTTCAAACGCCTGCTGATCACGCTGGGCGGCACCCTTATGGTGCTTGCCGGTGCTGCGCGCGCCGAAGTGGACCCGAACTTCAATGTGGTCCTGCTTACCGAGAACTTCCCGCCCTACAATATGGCGGTCAATGGCAAGAACTTCGCTCAGGAGGACAATATCAGCGGCATCGCCGTGGATATCGTCAAGGAAATGTTCAAGCGCGCCGGGGTTCAGTACAACCTGACCCTGCGCTTCCCCTGGGACCGTATCTACAACCTGGCGCTGGAAAAGCCCGGCTACGGCGTGTTCGTGACCGCGCGATTGCCGGAGCGCGAGCAATTGTTCAAGTGGGTCGGCCCCATCGGCCCGGACGACTGGGTGCTACTGGCCAAGGGTGACAGCCCGCTCAGCCTGGGCAGCCTGGACGAGGCCAAGGCCTATCGCATCGGCGCCTACAAGGGCGACGCAATTTCTGAATACCTGACCGAAAAGGGCGTCGAGCACAGCACCTCGCTGCGCGACCAGGAAAACGCGCGCAAGCTCGAGGCGGGGCAGATCGATCTTTGGGCCACGGGTGACCCGGCCGGCCGCTACCTGGCCAAGCAGGAGGGCATCTCCGGCCTCAAGACCGTTTTGCGTTTCGACAGCGCCGAGCTGTACCTGGCGCTGAACAAGGAAATGCCCGACGAGATCGTCGCCAAGCTGCAGGCGGCGCTGGACCAGATGCGCGCCGAAGGGTTCGTCGACGCTACCTTGAACAGCTACCTGTAAGCACCGAACACGCGGCCGGCCACGAGCCGGTCGCTTGCCATGGACGGCAAAGCCACTGAGTGCCAATCAACGGGCTCGGGCCCATGCAGGGATGCCGCTAGCCATCACCATAAATCACGCGAGCGGTACGTCTTATGCTGAATACTCTGAAGAAAAGCCTGTTCGTCGCCCTGTTTCTCGTCTCCGGCTTCGCCCATGCGGAGCTGCCGTCTGACTACAAGGTGGTGCTGCTGACCGAGAACTTCCCGCCCTTCAACATGGCGATCGATGACAAGAACTTCGCCCGTGACGACTCGATCGACGGCATCAGTGCCGACGTCGTGCGCGAGATGTTCAAGCGCGCCGGTATCGATTACACCCTGACCCTGCGCTTCCCCTGGGATCGTCTCTATCGCCTGACTCTGGACAAGCCCAACTACGGCCTGTTCTCCACCACCTACACCGAAGAGCGCAAACCGCTGTTCAAGTGGGTTGGTCCGTTGGCCAAGACCGGCTGGGTGCTGCTCGCGGCGCCGGGCAACGACATCAAGGTGTCGAGCCTGCAGGATGCTGCCAAGTACCGCGTCGGTGCCTACAAGAACGATGCGGTCAGCCAGCATCTGGAAAGCCAGGGTCTGCAGCCGATCAACGCCCTGCGGGATCAGGAGAATGTGAAGAAGCTGGTGCGCGGACAGATCGACCTGTGGGCCACCACCGATCCGGTCGGTCGCTACCTGGCCAAGCAGGAAGACGTCAGCGGCCTCAACACCGTGCTGCGTTTCAATGACGCCGAGCTTTACCTGGCACTGAACAAGGACACCCCGGACGAGGTCATCGAGCGCCTGCAGAAAGCGCTGGACGAGATGCGTGCCGAAGGCTTCATCGACGACATTACCGAGAACTACCTGTAATCCTGGGTCGCAGAGCAGCGTTTGCCCCCTCTCTCGCTTCCGGGAAGGAGTGGGGGAGGGGCGAAAGACTCTGCCTGTGACGGCGCCTCCCGCCTGTCGCAGCGCTAACGGTCAGGATCGGCTTAGGTGAAAACGCCGCAATTTCCTCGCGAGGAAATTGCGGCGTTTTCTTTTGCAGGCGGGCTCAGTTGCCGCGCGTGACGCTCAGGCCCTTGAGCAGGTTGAGGGCCTGGCTCAGCTGGTAGTCATCGTCCTGCGGGCGCTCGGTGCGAGCGGCCTGCGCACCGCGGCTGGGGCGATCCGCACCGCCGTTGCCGTTACCCAGATGGCCTTGCAGATCGGCTTCCTTGATGCCCTCGGCGTCCTGCTCACGGGTGACCTTGGCGCGCGCCACCTCGATGTCCGGGATGATGCCCTGGGCCTGGATCGAGCGGCCGTTGGGGGTGAAGTACAGTGCAGTGGTCAGCTTCAGGGCGCGGTCGTTGTTCAGCGGCAGTACGGTCTGTACCGAGCCCTTGCCGAAGCTGTCGGTGCCCATCAGTACCGCACGCTTGTGGTCCTGAAGGGCACCGGCGACGATTTCCGAGGCCGAGGCGCTGCCACCGTTGATCAGCACCACCAGCGGTACGCCTTCGCTGGCATCGGCCGGGTCGGCATTGAAGCGCAGCTCGGAGTTGGCCAGGCGGCCTTCGGTGTAGACGATCAACCCGCTCTTGAGGAAATGGTCGGCCACCTCCACCGCGGCCTGCAGCACACCGCCCGGGTTGTTGCGCAGGTCCATGACCAGGCCGCGCAGCTTCTTGTTGCCGTTGTCCTGGCGCAGCTTGGTCAGCGCCTTGCCGACTTCCTCGCCGGTGTTGACCTGGAATTGCGAGATGCGCAGGTAGCCGTAGCCGTCTTCGAGCATCTGGCTCTTGACGCTGCGTACCTTGATCACCGCGCGGGTCAGGGTCAGGTCGAAGGGGCGGCCGCCGTCACGCACCAGGGTCAGCTCGATCTTGCTGCCGGCCTTGCCGCGCATCTTCTCCACGGCTTCCATCATCGACAGGCCCTTGGTCGGCTGGCCATCGATCTTGACGATCAGGTCGCCGGGCTGGATACCGGCCTTGGATGCCGGGGTGTCGTCGATGGGCGATACCACCTTGACGAAGCCATCCTCCATGCCGACCTCGATGCCGAGGCCGCCGAACTCGCCGCTGGTGCTTTCCTGCAGCTCGGCGAAGGCTTCCGGCTCGAGGTAGGCCGAATGCGGGTCGAGGTTGCTGAGCATGCCCTTGATGGCATTTTCCAGCAGGGTCTTGTCGCTGACCGGCTCGACATAGGCAGCCTTGATGCGGTCCATCACCTCGGCGAAGGTACGCAGATCATCCAGAGGCAGCGGGGCCTTGCCGCTCGCCGCCGGTGCTGGCGCAGGGGCAGGCTCTGCCGCTTGCAGGGCTGGAGCGCCGAGCAGCAGCCCGAGGGCCAGAGCCAGGCAGGTGGGGCGAAAGCGATGGGGCATGAAGACAACTCCTAAATGAATGAGGCGCTATCAGGCTCTGGTCCTGATCATCCCTGCGCGCGGCACCATTGTGCCGGATCACTCGGGCGACCGTTCTGGCGAATGGCGAAGTACAGTGCCGATGTGTCCTGACCACCGCTGCTGCCAACGGTGGCGATGGGTTCGCCGGCCTTGACCAGGTCACCCGCGTTCTTCAGCAGGCTCTGGTTATGGCCGTACAGGCTCAGATAACCATTGCCATGGTCGAGAATGACCAACAGACCGGCGCCACGCAACCAGTCGGCGAAAACCACTCGGCCGCCATGCACGGCGCGCACCTGGCTGCCGGCAGGCGCACCGATCAGTACGCCATCCCATTTAGTACGAGCGTCGCCGCCGCGAGGGGTTCCGTAGCGTGCTACCAATCGGCCATCGACCGGCCACGGCAACTTGCCGCGCGCGCTGGCGAAAGGCCCGCCGTAGACGGCGCCTGAGCTGACCAGCGGACCGCTGGGCTGGCTGCTTTGCTGGCGGCCCGGACGCGCCTGCTCGGCCTTCTGAGCGGCCAGTGCGCGCTTGCGCGCTTCCTCGGCTTCGCGCGCCTGGCGGGCCAGGGTTTCCTCGATGGTCTTGAGTACGCGGCCCAGTTCGGCCTGTTCCTGCTGGCGTGCCTTGAGTCGCTGATCGCGGCTGGCGAAGTCGCGATTGAGCTTGGCCAGTGCCTGCTGGCGCTCCTTGCGCGCCTCGGCGAGCTTGGCGTGGCGTTCATCCAGGTCTGCCTTCTGCGCCTGCAGCTGGGCCTGGTGGCGGGTGATTTCCTGTTCGACGTTGGCCAGTTGGCGCAGGGTCTCGTTGAATGCGGAGAGCTGTTCGAGACGCGCCTGACTGAGGTAGTCGTAATAGGTGAGGGTGCGTGAGAATTTTTCCGGATTCTGCTGGTTGAGCAGCAGCTTGACGTACTCCTGGCGGCCGCTCTGGTAGGCGGCGCGGGCCTGGATGGCGATCAGGCGTTGCTGTTCAGTGCGCGCGCTCTGGAGTTTTTTTTTCTCCTGATCCAGGCGCTGGATTTCCTGCTCGCTGCCCTTGAGCTCGCGTTGCAGTTCCTTGACCTGGTTTTCCAGATCGCCCATTTCGGTTTCGGTCTTCTTCAGCTGCTGCTGCACGCCGGATTTTTCCTGCTGCAGTTTCTCCAGCAGCTTCTTCAGCTCGGCGACGTCCTGGCGCGCGGCCTCCAGCTGGCGCTGGGTATCGGCGCGCTGATCGGCGATGGCCGGAGCGATCAGGCTGCTGAGCAGAATCAGGGCAAGGATGCGAAGCATGGGCGAGGCGACACCGGAGGGCGAATTGAGGCCTAGTATGCCCGTGCTGCCGGGCAAAAAAAACGCCCCAGGCCTGATGGCGCGGGGCGTTTCTTGTTTTATGCCGATTACTGCAGCTCGACGATGGTCTTGCCGGTCATCTCGGCCGGTTGTTCCAGACCCATCAGCTTGAGCAGGGTCGGCGCCACGTCGGCCAGCACGCCGCCTTCGCGGATGCGCGCCGGGCGCTTGCCGACGTAGATGAACGGCACCGGCTCGCAGGTGTGCGCGGTGTGCGCCTGGCCGGTGCACTCGTCTTCCATCTGTTCGACGTTGCCGTGGTCGGCGGTGATCAGCGCCTCGCCGCCGACCTTCTCCAGCGCCTCGGTGATGCGACCGACGCAGGTATCGAGCGTCTCCACGGCCTTGACCGCCGCCTCGAACACGCCGGTATGGCCGACCATGTCGCCGTTGGCGTAGTTGACGATGATCACGTCATAACGCTGGTTCTCGATGGCATCGACGATCCTGTCGGTGACTTCCGGCGCACTCATTTCCGGCTTCAGATCGTAGGTGGCCACGTTGGGCGAGGGGATGAGGATGCGCTCTTCGCCCTCGAACGGTTCTTCGCGCCCGCCGGAGAAGAAGAAGGTAACGTGGGCGTATTTCTCGGTCTCGGCGATGCGCAGCTGGGTCTTGCCGTTTTTCGCCAGGTATTCGCCGAGCACGTTGGTCAGCGCTTCCGGAGCGAAGGCAGCGGGCGCCGGGATGCTCGCTGCGTACTGGGTGAGCATGACGAAGCCGACCTGCGGCGCGCGCTTGCGCTCGAACTCCTTGAAGCCGGGCTCGACGAAGGCGCGGGTCAGTTCGCGGGCGCGGTCGGCGCGGAAGTTCATGAACACCACGGCGTCGCCATCCTCCACCTGCACCGGCGTGCCGATGGTGGTGCCTTTGACGAACTCGTCGCTCTCGCCGCGCTCGTAGGCAGCCTGCAGGCCTTCCACGGCGCTGGCGGCGTTGAACTGGCCGGCGCCGTCGACGATCAGGTGGTAGGCCTGCTCGACGCGGTCCCAGCGGTTGTCGCGGTCCATGGCGAAATAACGACCGGTGAGGCTGGCGATGCGGCCCTTGCCGAGGCGGGCGAAGGCGGCATCGAGCAGCTCGATGGACGGTTGTGCGCTTTTCGGTGGCGTGTCTCGGCCATCGAGGAAGGCGTGCAGGTAGATCTTTTCGGCGCCGCGCTTGGCGGCCAGTTCGGCCATGGCGACGATGTGATCCTGGTGGCTGTGCACGCCGCCGTCGGAAAGCAGGCCGAGGATGTGCACGGCCTTGCCGGCGGCCACGGCCTTGTCCACAGCCTGGTTGATCGTGGGGTTCTCGAAGAATTCGCCGTCGCGAATCGCCTTGGTCACGCGGGTGAAGTCCTGGTACACCACGCGCCCGGCGCCGAGGTTCATGTGGCCGACTTCGGAGTTGCCCATCTGCCCGTCCGGCAGGCCGACATCCATGCCGCTGCCGGAGATCAGACCGTGCGGGTAGGTGGCACGCAGGCGGTCGTAGACCGGCGTGTTGGCAGCATGGATGGCGTTGTACTCGGGGTTGTCGCTGTGACCGAAGCCGTCGAGGATGATCAGAACCAAGGGTTTTGGCGTGGCACTCATTAAGCTGGCTCGCTCTGCGTCTGAGGGGGCAAGGAAACAGCCCGGTATTTTAGGGCCAAGCGCCTGGCGCGTCACTGCCAGACGGGGTTTGGCCGACCTGTGGGGCTGTGTATACTGGCCGGCATTTTACCGTCCTGGGCCATATAGATGTTCGCCAACCTGATTGAATTCATCATTAATCACTATGTACTGAGCGGCATGTTCGCCGTGCTGCTGGTGCTGCTGATCGTCACCGAGATGCGCAAGGGCGGGCAGAGCCTGTCGAGCCGCGAACTCACCGCGCTGGTCAACGGCGACAAGGGCGTGGTGCTCGACGTGCGTGCGCAGAAGGACTTCTCCGCCGGCCATATCGTCGGCTCGCTGCACATCCCTTATGACAAGGTGGTTGCGCGCATCGCCGAGCTGGAGAAGCACAAGGCCAAGACCATCGTCGTCGTCGACGCCATGGGTCAGCACGCCGGCAGCATCGCCCGCGAGCTGAAGAAGGCCGGCTTCACCGCCGCCAAGCTGTCCGGTGGCATCGCCACCTGGCGTGGCGACAACCTGCCGCTGGTGAAGTGACATGGCCGACGTGGTCATCTATTCCAGCGACTGGTGCCCCTACTGCATCCGCGCCAAGCAGCTGCTGGCCAGCAAAGGGGTGGATTACGAGGAAATCCGTGTCGACGGCCAGCCGGCCGTGCGCGCGGAGATGACCCGCAAGGCCGGACGTACCTCGGTACCGCAAATCTGGATCGGCAGCACCCATGTCGGTGGCTGTGACGACCTTTATGCCCTGGAGCGCGCCGGCAAGCTCGACGCCCTGCTGCAGAACCCCGCTTGAAACCTCAACGTTAAGGAAGGCTAACGCCATGACCGAGCAAGCCAACAGCGGCGCAGCCGCTGCCGAATCGCAGAACCCGCAATTCTCCCTGCAGCGCATCTACGTCAAGGACCTGTCCTTCGAAGCGCCGAAGAGCCCGGAAATCTTCCGTCAGGAGTGGACCCCGAGCGTTGGTCTGGATCTGAACACCCGCCAGAAAGCGCTGGAAGGTGACTTCCATGAAGTGGTGCTGACCCTGTCGGTGACCGTGAAGAACGGCGAAGAAGTCGCCTTCATCGCCGAAGTGCAGCAGGCTGGCATCTTCCTGATCAAGGGTCTGGACGCTGCCTCGATGAGCCACACCCTCGGCGCCTTCTGCCCGAACATCCTGTTCCCTTACGCCCGTGAGGCGCTGGACAGCCTGGTGACCCGCGGTTCCTTCCCGGCCCTGATGCTGTCGCCGGTCAACTTCGATGCGCTGTACGCGCAGGAGCTGCAGCGCATGCAGCAGGCCGGCGAGACCAACGCTCAATAAGCGTCGTTTCGCTGCAAAAACGCCGCGACTCCTTACGAGGATCGCGGCGTTTTGCTTTCTGGGGCTGACTTCGTTCGCGAACCGGCTTCGCGGCTGAAGCGGATTGCCGCCTGGCCACTTCGGCGGAGTCAGTCGCCCGCGCCGGCAAAACCGTTCTGCCGCCAGGCTTCGTAAACGGTGACTGCAACCGTGTTGGACAGGTTCAGGCTGCGACAGCCGGCGCGCATCGGCAGGCGTACGCGCTGCTCTGGCGGCAGTGCGTTACGCACGTCCTCCGGCAGGCCGCGGCTTTCCGGGCCGAACAGGAAGGCGTCGCCGGGCTGGTAGGCGATTTCGTGGAAGGGTTGCGAACCCTTGGTGGTAAAGGCGAACAGGCGCGGCTGGCCAAGGGTATCGAGGCAGCTCTGCAGGTCAGGATGGCGCTTGAGCGTGGCGTATTCGTGATAATCCAGCCCCGCGCGACGCAGGCGTTTGTCGTCCAGCTCGAAACCCAGTGGCTCGATCAGGTGCAGTTGGCAGCCGCTGTTGGCGCACAGCCTGATAATGTTGCCGGTATTGGGCGGAATTTCCGGTTGAAAGAGGATGACGTGGAACATGCAGCACTCCGAGCACTGGGACGAGCGCCATTCTACGCCGCCAGAAGATCCGCGGCCGCGTTTGCGCTGGCGTTTTATGGCGTCGGTGATGCTGATTGCCTTTCTCGTTGGCATGATGATCGGTCGTGTATTCGACCCGCCCCGTTTGCGCATCGAGGATGCCGAGGCGTGGGAGTTGGGGCTGCAGCTCTGGTTCAATCGTGAGCCTGAGGCGCAGGTCGAGCATGTCGACGGTGCATTGGTGTATCGCTATGAGGATGCCTACGGACGGGGGCGTGACGGTCAGCTCAAGCTGCCGCTGGGCCTGGTGAACTGGCGCCTGGAGCGCGACGGGCGGGATCTGCTGCTGGTGTTGGTGTCACCCCGCCCGTTGCAGGGGGAGTGGCGCGGCTCGCAAGAGGACGGACGTTGGCGTGCGCGCCTGGCGCTACGTCCCAGATAAAGAAGGGGATTCCCCGGCCTGCCTGTACCAAGGTCCCCGAAACGGGTAGCGCCGTGCTCGTCGAGCGGGTTGCGGCGCACTGCATGTGACGTATCCGTCACGGCGAATAAAGAGGGGGATTCCCCGGCCTGCCTGTACCAAGGCCCCCGAAACGGGTGGCGCCGTGCTCGTCGAGCGGGCTGCGGCGCACTGCATGTGACGCATCCGTCACGGTGAATAAAGAAGGGGATTCCCCGGCCTGCCTGTACCAAGGTCCCCGAAACTGGGATTGCCTTAGCTTATGCAGGGGGTGTGCCAGTTTTATTACCGAAGCGGCAAGGGCTGATTTCGCTGGCTTCCAGGCCCCCGGGCGAGGGCTGCGGCGGCATTTGCGGCGCCACGGTGCACCAGCGTGCAGCGCGATGCACCGCTGGCGCACCACGCTGTGTGCAGGCTCGCTCTGGCGATCAGCGTGGCAGCAGGCGCAGCGTGCCCTGGCTGTGCGCTTGCACATCCGCCTCGCTGAGGTGCTGCGGTTGATATTCGCCGGCCACGTGGGCGGCGGCCTGATCGCCGTAATGCGCGTCGAACGGTACGCCGCTCTGGCCTACCGGAATGCCGCCCAGGGCCTTGTCTGCGTCGCCGAGGTCGACCAGGCGCCGGGTCGAGGGGCCATAGACCACCGGCCAGGGCGCCGGCCCGATCTTGTGCGACAGGTTGTTCGGCGTTTCATGGCCGCCAGGCGCGGCCTGCGGGCCGACGTTGAGCAGCCAGGCCAGCGGCTGCTGTTGGCCAAGCGCATGGCTGTGGGTGAGGGTATGGCCACGCCCCCAGGTCCAGGCCTCGACATCATCGCCGAACAGGCTGTGCAGGTGCTCCAGGCTGGCGCGCCAGGCCTCGGCGACGATCTGCGTGCGGCTCTCCCGCTGCTCGCTGCCCTGGCGATTCCACCAGGGCGAGTCGGCATTGGCGGTCAGGCGCGGTAGCGCGGTGTCGAGCGCGCGGGTCTGCAGCAGGCTGTCGAAGAAAGCCTCGCCCAGTTCGTCGGCCATGGCTTCGTGGGCGAGCTGGTAGGTCAGCTGGTTGAACAGGGTGGCGGCCACGGAATCGAGTGCGTGGTCGCCATTCCAGTCGGCCAGTTGTTCCACCAGCGCGCGCTCCTGATCGTTCGCCGCTGCGCTGCGCAGGTCGTCGAGGATCGGTGCCAGCAGGCGCGGGCCGTAGCCGGTACCGGGGTCGAGCTGCAGTGCCTGGCTGTTCTGCGTATCCCATTTCACCGAGGCATCGCTCAGGTGCTGGTTCAGGCGCTGACCACGATCAGGCAGGTTGTAGTAACCGGGAATCTCGATACCGCTGGCCGGCACGGGCTGGTAGTTGGCCGAGAGGATGTAGCCGCGCTGCGGGTTTTCCTCCTGCGGGTTGGCGCTGAAGGGGTGATAGCCGAGTTTGTCCGCCTCACCGCTGGCGCCGTCGAGTATGAAGGTCGGGTTGACGCCCTCCGGGCGCAGCGGCAGCTTGGCCGCCGCCCACCAGCCGATATCGCCGCCGGCGTTGGCCCAGACCACGTTGAGGCCTGGGGCTTCGATCTTCTCGACGGCGGCGCGGGCCTTGTCCAGCTCGTCCGCGCGATTGAGCTGGTAGAAGGCGTCGAGCATCGGATTGTCGGTTTCGAGGAAGGCCCACCACATGGCGATCGGTGTGCTGCCGCTGCTCTGGCCCAGAGCATCGTTGATGATCGGGCCGTGCGGGGAGCGACGCAGGGTGATCTGCACAGGCTCGGCGCCCTTGACCTGGATGGTTTCCGTGCGTTGCTGGAGGTCGACCCAGTTGCCCTGGTACCAGACCTGATTGGCGTTGTCCGGGTTGACCCGCTCGGCGATCAGGTCGAGGTCGTCGTTCTGGAACATGGTCAGGCTCCAGGCGAAGTCGCGATTGTGGCCGAGCATGGCGCTGGGAATCAGCGCGTGGTGGTAGCCATACAGCTCGTAGCCGGGTGCCTGTAGGTGCGCCTCGTACCAGACCGCCGGCAGCGAGAAGCGAATGTGCGGGTCGCCGGCCAGTAACGGCTTGCCGCTGGCGGTGCGGCTGCCGGAGACGGCCCAGGCGTTGCTGCCCTCGAACTGTGGCAGGCCGGTGCCTGCCAGAGCATCGTTGCTGAGTTGGGCCAGGGCGGATAGGTCCTGCCAGTCGCTGGTGGCCAGGGTGGTGCCGATCACGCCCTGCGGATGCCAGTCGAGGTCGAACAGACCGAGATAGTCCGCGCCAAGCTCGTCGCGGATGTGGGTCATCACCGGTTCGGTGCGCAGCGCCGCTGCGAAGCTGTAGGCCATGTAGCCGGCGACGCTGAGGGTGTCGGCAATGGTGAAGGGGCGTGGCTCGATGCCCAGCAGGTCGAACTCCAGAGGGCGCGGGCGACTGGCCTGGTACTGGTTGATGCCTTCGAGGTAGTGCTGCAGGGCCTGGGTGGACGGGCTGCCCGCGTCCAGGCGGGCAGCGTAGGCATCGGCATGGCGGCCGATTTCCAGAGTGCGGAACAGGCGGTCGGTGGGCACCAGTTTCTCGCCGAGCACTTCGGCCAGTTCACCGCGTGCCAGGCGCCGCAGCAGCTCCATCTGGAACAGGCGGTCCTGGGCGTGGACGAAACCGAGGGCGCGATACAGGTCCGCTTCATTCTCGGCGCGAATATGCGGCACGCCGCGTTCGTCGTAGTCGACCGTGACCGGCGCCTGCAGCGCTGCAAGCACCAGCTCGCCGTCGCGCTGCGGTTGTTTGTCGTGCAGGTACCAGCTCAGGCCGCCTGCTGCGGCGGCAATCACCAGCGCAAGGGCGGTCAGGGAACGTTTCATCCAGCGATCCTTATTGTTGTGGGCAGGCGTGCAGCATTCTGCTCAGGCGCTTGAGTGTCGGCATTGACCATATGCCTCGGGGCTGGAAGTCTATGGTCAATATCAGGCTGGAACCACCATGACCGATAGCGCATTCGTTGCTCTGACCCACTCCTCGACCCTGCGTCGGCTGCTCTACGAGGCCCTGGCGGCGCTGGGGCTCGACCCGACCGACACCTACCGCCGTGCCTACGCCGGGGTAGCGCTGGCGGCGCCGTTACTGGAAGCGCGTGAGGAGCACGACAACGCACCGCGCTTCTGGCAGGCGCTGGAAGGTATCACGGGCGATGTCGATATCGGCCTGCACCTGGGCGAGATGATGCAGCCACGGCCGATGGATGTGGTCGGCTACCTGTTGCTGGCGGCTCGGGACCTGCGGCAGGGGTTGCTGGCCTTCGTGCGTTTCCAGCACATCCTCTCCGGTGGTTTTGCCGCGCGGCTGGAGGAGCAGGACGATGAAGCGCGCCTGGTGATCGATCTGAACTACCGCGAAGTCGGCTCGTTGCGTCAGCAGATGGAATGCCTGGCCGTGCTGCTGAGCAAGATGCTGGCCGCGGCGGCTGGCGGCGAGCTGCCGCTGGTGGGCGTCGAGTTTCGTCACCGGTCGCCGCGCAGGCTTGCCGAGCATCGCCGCCTGCTTGGCGTCGAGCCGCGGTTCTCGCGCCCGCACGACATGTTGATCCTGCCGCGTGCGCTGCTTTCGCGCCCCTCGCGCAGCGCCAGTCCGCGGCTGTTCGAGGTGCTCAGCGTGGAGGCCGAGAAACAGTTGGCGGAGTTGGTGGAGAACCAGTTGCTGGTGCGGGTGCGCTACTGGCTGGAGGTCAACCTGGGCAATGCGGCCTGCAATCTGGAGGCCTGTGCGCATGCTCTGGGCAGCAATCGCAGCGCCTTGCAGCGGGCACTGAGCGAGCAGGGCAGCAGCTTTCGTGCGTTGCACGATGAAGTGCGTCGCTTGCGCGCGCTACGCCTGCTCGAGCAGGGGCTGGGCGTACGCGAAGTGACGCGGGCCTGCGGTTTTGCCGAGCTGTCACCGTTCTACCGCGCCTTTCGCCGCTGGCAGGGCAGCACGCCACGTGGTTTGGTGGCGCGCCACGGATTGACTGGCGAGTGAAGAGCGTTCGGGTGGGTTAGCAACGCTGGAGGAGGATCGACAAACGCCGCGGAGGTGTTGCGTCGCGTAACCCACCAGGCGGTGGCTCGTATTGCGCCGATGGTGGGTTACGCCGCGTCAAACAGGGCTAATCGACCGGTAAGCGCGACAGGCGGCTAACCCACCCTACGGTTGCTCGGGCCTCGTCAGTTACTGGTCGGCGCGGACCATTCACAGAAGCAGCCCACCGCCAGGGTGTTGCTGGCGTCGACCCGGCGCCCTGCGGCCAGCGCTTCGAGAATCGGCTCGATGAAGCTATTGCTCGAGTTGCACACCAGGCCCTCGCTGTAGGGGCCGAAGTAGGCCAGCTGGCCCTGTTTGTCCCAGATCGCCACGGCGGGGCTGGCCGGCAGCTCGGCGCTGCCGGGCAGTTCGTCCAGTGGCTGCAGTGCGGCCAGTTCGGCAGGCAGGCGACCCTGGCTGCCGGGCTTGCGCACGACATGGAACTGCACCCCTTGCGGCGCATAGTGCTCGATCAGCTCGGCGAGATGCTGCTGGTTGCCGACGTTGCACGGGCAGGCCGGGTCCCAGAAGTGCACCAGGCGGATAGCGCCGGGGCCGCTCAGCTCGGCGGGCAACTGCAGCTCGGCGCCGGAGAATACCGCTGCGCGCTCGTCGAAGGTGCGCAGGTAGCGCGTTTCGAACCAGCGATAGGCGAGCGCCAGGCCGACCAGCGAGACCAGGGTGAGCAGGGCAATGAGCAGGTTCTTGCGAGACGGGCGGGGCATGATCGGGCCAGGCGAAAAAGGGCGTGTAGCTTGCCACGATGCGCCTGGCAGCTGAATATCGCAGCATTCGAGGAGTCGTCGCGGGGATCGCCCATCGGCTGCCCGCAATTGATGGAAAACCTTATGTCAGAGCCGTTTCAGCCCGATCAACTACGCCCCTTGCTGCGACCCTTGGCCGCAGCACGCCTGGATCTGCCAGCGCTGCAGTCCTATCGCAGCTTCTATGGCTTCGATCTGGCTGCGCGTTTTGCTGGGCTGGACAACCGCCTCGGCAGCTTCAATGCCGCCGGCTACCAGATCGCCGTGCAGCTATGGGCACCGGCCGAGCCGCAAGGCACCCTGCTATTGCTGCATGGCTATTACGACCATATGGGCCTGTATCGGCACGTGGTCGATTGGGCGCTGAGCATGAACTTCGCCGTACTCGCCTGTGACCTGCCAGGGCATGGACTGTCCAGCGGGGCGCGCGCCAGCATCGGTGACTTCGCCGAATATCAGCAGGTGCTGGCCGGCCTGTTCGAGCAGGCCAGCGAACTCGGGCTGCCACAACCCTGGCATCTGTGTGGCCAGAGCACGGGCGGTGCGATCCTGCTGGATTATCTGCTGGCCGATGGCAAACGGCCGGAACTTGGGCAGAGCATCCTCCTCGCGCCGCTGGTGCGGCCGCGCGCCTGGGGCTGGTCGAAACTCAGCTATCGCCTGCTCAGCCCTTTCGTTCGCGAGATTCCGCGGCGTTTCAGCGAAAACTCCAGCGACGCCACCTTCATCGATTTCGTGCACAACCTCGACCCATTGCAGCCGCGTAGCCTGCCAACGGCCTGGGTCGGTGCGCTGGCTCAGTGGGTGCCGAAAATCGAGGCGGCCGGGCGTAGCGAGCACAGCCCGCTAATCGTTCAGGGCGAGGCGGACATGACGGTGGACTGGCGCTACAACCTCGAGGTGCTGCAGGACAAGTTCCGTCAGCCGGAGATTCTGCGCCTGCCGGCCGCGCGTCATCACCTGGCCAATGAGAACGAGGCGCTGCGCCGCGATTACTTCGATTTTCTGCGTGAGCGTCTGGCTTAGATGCCCTGCGGCCGCAGAAAAGGTAGGAGCGGATTTATCCGCGATAGCGTTAGAAATGCACCATAAGAATCGCGAATGAATTCGCTCCTACAAGGGGCGGCGAGTCTTTCTGGCTTCGGATGCCTGCTGATGTGGCTCCGTGGTTGGTCATGTGCTGCCAGGGATTTATCCGCGATAGGCGTTAGCGCTGAAACTGTAAGAATCGCGAATGAATTCGCGCCTTCATGAGCGCGCCGACTCAGGCCGGCTTCAGATGCCCTGCGGCGCTGGCTCCAGCTCGTTGGTGCTCATGCCCACCGCCAGACCGGCACGCAGCGACTTCAAGGCGGCCTGGTAATAGGCCTTGCCGGCGTCGGACTGGGCGAATTCGACGAACTGCTCCAGCTCCGGGTCGCTCAACTCGCGATAGACGTGCAGCAGGGTGTTGTCGAGATCCTGCTCGATCTGCGCCATCAGGCGCTCACGCTGACCGTTGAGCAGGCCCTGCGCCTGACCACCGCCGAGCAGCCCGGGAATCATCTGGCTGAGGCTGTCGGCCGCCACGCCGGCCAGCGCCAGGCTGACTTCGGCACCCGCCTCCTTGGCGGGAATGGCCTGAGCCAGGTGACGAATCAGCAGGCGACGGGTGGCGTCGGCGTCGGTGCGCGGCAGTCCATTGGCGTACTTGGCCAGTTGATCACTGCGAGTGGCCAGCGTTTCGGCAGCAACGATCTTGCGGCCCAGCGGAGATTCGAAGAAGGCCAGCGCCGGCTGCGGATCGGCCAGTTCCATGCGCAGGCTGTTCTGTGCGCGCTGGTCGATGGCGGCAGCGGCGAAACGGCGGTTGCTGTTATCCACCAGTGCCTGGAACACCGCCGGTGGCAGGGTGCTGCGATAGCGCTGCTGGGCGGCATCGAGTGCCTGGTTGAAATGTTCGCGCTGTTGCGGCCAGCCGGCAGCCTGGTACAGGCGCAGGTGATCGTCGGCTAGGAGCGGCAGGCTCAGGCCAATCAGCAACAGGGCAAACAGAACGCGCATCGAGAACTCCTTGGCAAACTTTCCGAGCCGGCCGCAGGCTGCTGCGGCCGGCTATTTTCGGTGGCTGACAGGGGCTTGTCGAGCTATGTCTAGCGGCCATCCGGCGCTGTACAATCGCCGCATGACCGAAGCCATCCAGCAAGACCTCTTTTCCAGCCTGATCGACGACCTTGCCAGCCAGGGCTGGTCGCAACGGGCGTTGTTCGCCCCACAGGTTCTGACCCACGAACTGGCCAGCGAGTGCCATAAGCGTGAGCGCAGCGGCGAGCTGAGCGCTGCCAGCGTTGGCCGTGGCAGCGCGCAGCAGGTGCAGGAGGGTATTCGCGGCGACCGCATCCAGTGGCTGGAGCCGGGCCAGAGCGAGGCCTGTGACCGCTATATGCAGCTGATGGACGACTTGCGTCAGGCACTCAACCGCGAGCTGTTTCTCGGCCTCGAGGATTTCGAATGCCATTTCGCCTGTTATGAGCCGGGTGCCTTCTACCTGCGTCACCTCGATCGCTTCCGCGATGACGACCGGCGCACGGTCTCGGCGGTGCTCTATCTGAACGAGAACTGGCAGGCCGAGCAGGGCGGGGCGCTGCGCCTGTATCTGAGCGATGGGCGCGAGCATGACGTGCTGCCGCAGGCGGGCACCCTGGCGCTGTTCCTCTCCGGGGAAATGCCCCACGAGGTGCTACCGGCCACCCGCGAGCGGCTGTCGCTGACGGGCTGGTTCCGGCGCCGCGGCACGGACGTGCTCTGAACGCGGGGGGATCGATGCAGAAGATCCTGGTCAGCCGCTGCCTGCTCGGGCATCGCGTGCGATACGACGGTGGCGCCCACGGCCCCTTCGATCTGCTCCAGCAGTGGCTCGATGAGGGACGGGTAGTGGCGCTGTGTCCGGAGATGGCGGGAGGCCTGCCCACGCCGCGTCCGCCGGCGGAGATCCCTGGTGGACAGGGCGGCGCAGTGCTGGACGGCCGATTGCCGGTGCTGACGATCGAGGGCGAAGACGTCACCGCTGCCTTCGTCGACGGCGCCGAGCAGGCGCTGGCGCTGGTGCGTGAGCACGACATCCAGCTGGCCTTGCTCAAGGCGCGCAGCCCCTCGTGCGGCAATCTGGAAAACTACGATGGCAGTTTCAGCGGCGTTCGCGTGGCTGGCGAGGGGGTGACCGCTGCGCTGCTCAAGCGAGCCGGGATCAAGGTGTTCAACGAAATGCAGTTGGACGAAGCAGCAGCCGAACTGGCGCGGCTGGAACAGGCTTGAGGTAGCCCGGATGCAATCCGGGGCATGGTGGAGCGCGCGGCGCACCCTACGGAATGAGAAAGGGAGGCCGAAGCCTCCCTTTGTTCATTTCTGCATACCTCCGGGGCTCGCGAGCCAGAGCGAGACAAGGCGGGAGCGACCGAGGAGAGCGGAATTTACGTCAGTAAATGAGCATCTCCGAGGTCGTTCCCAGCGCCGTATCGCCGACGCGCAGCAGCTCCGGTTTAGAACAGCACGCGGCTGCGAATGGTGCCGTTGACCTGCTGCAGTTTCTCCAGCGCCAGGTCGGAGTAGTCGGCGTCGACGTCGATCACCACGTAGCCGACCTTGTCGTTGGTCTGCAGGAACTGGCCGGAGATGTTGATACCATTGTCGGCGAACACCTTGTTGATTTCGCTCATCACGCCCGGAATGTTGGCGTGGATGTGCAGCAGACGGTGCTTGCCAGCGTGCGCCGGCAGGGCGACCTCGGGGAAGTTGACCGAGGACACCGAGGTGCCGTTGTCGCTGTACTTGACCAGCTTCTCGGCCACTTCCAGGCCGATGTTGGCCTGCGCTTCGGCAGTGGAGCCGCCGATGTGCGGAGTCAGGATCACGCGATCCAGGCCGCGCAGCGGGCTTTCGAAGATGTCATCGTTGGACTTGGGCTCGACCGGGAATACGTCGATGGCGGCGCCGATCAGGTGCTCGTCCTTGATCGCCTGGGCCAGGTGATCCAGTTCGACCACGGTGCCGCGGGCGGCGTTGATCAGGATGGCGCCCTTCTTCATGGCGCGGATTTCCTTCTCGCCGATCATCCACTGGGTGGACGGCAGCTCCGGCACGTGCAGCGAGACGATGTCGGCCAGGCCCAGCAGCTCGTGCAGGCTGCCGATCTGCGTGGCATTGCCCAGCGGCAGTTTGGTCACGGTGTCATAGAAGTACACCTGCATGCCCAGCGCTTCGGCCAGTACCGAGAGCTGGGTGCCGATGGAGCCGTAGCCGACGATGCCCAGCTTCTTGCCGCGGATTTCGAAGGAGTTGGCCGCCGACTTGATCCAGCCGCCGCGATGGCAGGAGGCGTTCTTCTCAGGGATGCCGCGCAGCAGCAGGATGGCTTCGGCCAGTACCAGCTCGGCCACCGAGCGGGTGTTGGAGTAGGGCGCGTTGAACACGGCAATGCCGCGCTCGCGGGCAGCGTCCAGGTCGACCTGGTTGGTGCCGATGCAGAAGCAGCCGACGGCGACCAGTTTCTTCGCGCAGTCGAACACGTCAGCGGTCAGCTGGGTGCGCGAGCGAATGCCGATGAAGTGAGCGTCGGCGATCTTCTCTTTCAGCTCATCGCCTGACAGGGCGGTCTTGAGGTACTCGATGTTGGTGTAACCGGCGGCCTTCAGCGTGTCTACGGCGTTCTGGTGCACGCCTTCGAGAAGAAGGAACTTGATCTTGCTCTTTTCCAGAGAGGTCTTGCTCATCGGAGTACCTGTGTCCCACGGGATGTTTTCAGGGAAGGGGTCGCCCGCAGATCGCTGCATGGCTCGATTCACGGGGTGCGTATGCTAGCATGTTCGCCTTTTTCAATGCTCGGTTGCGACCTGAATGGTTCTCAGGGCGACCATGAATCCTTTGAGAGTTCCGTAGATGACCACCCCCGCCCAGATCGAAGAGCTGAAGACCCTGGTTGAGCCCGGCAAGGTGCTGACCGATGCCGATTCCCTGGAAACCTACGGCAAGGACTGGACCAAGCAGTTCGCTCCGGCGCCTTCGGCCATCGTCTTCCCCAAGACCACCGAGCAGGTCCAGGCCATCGTACGCTGGGCCAATCAGCATCAGATCGCCCTGGTGCCGTCGGGCGGTCGCACCGGCCTGTCCGCCGCTGCGGTGGCAGCCAATGGCGAGGTGGTGGTGTCGTTCGACTACATGAACCGTATCGTCGAATTCAACGAGTACGACCGCACCGTGGTCTGCCAGCCGGGTGTGGTGACCAAGCAGCTGCAGCTGTTCGCCGAAGAGAAGGGGCTGTACTACCCGGTGGACTTCGCATCGAGCGGTTCCAGTCAGATTGGCGGCAACATTGGCACCAATGCCGGCGGTATCAAGGTCATTCGCTACGGCATGACCCGTAACTGGGTCGCCGGCCTGAAGGTGGTCACCGGCACCGGCGAGCTGCTGGAGCTGAACCGCGACCTGATCAAGAACGCCACCGGCTATGACCTGCGCCAGCTGTTCATCGGTGCCGAAGGCACGCTGGGCTTCGTCGTCGAGGCCACCATGCGCCTGGAACGCGCGCCGAAGAACCTCACCGCGATGGTGCTCGGCACGCCGGATTTCGATTCGATCATGCCGGTGCTGCATGCATTCCAGGGCAAGCTCGACCTGACTGCCTTCGAATTCTTCTCCGACCGCTGCCTGGAGAAGATTCTCGGTCGTGGCGATGTGCCGGCGCCGTTCGAGAGCCGCACACCCTTCTACGCCCTGCTGGAGTTCGAGGCGCTCAACGAAGACGTGGCCAACGAGGCCCTGGCTACCTTCGAGCATTGCGTCGAGCAGGGCTGGGTGCTCGATGGCGTGATGAGCCAGAGCCAGCAGCAGCTGGAAAACCTATGGAAGCTGCGCGAGTACATCTCCGAGACCATCAGCCACTGGATGCCCTACAAGAACGACATCTCCGTCACCGTCGGCCAGGTACCGGCCTTCCTCAAGGACATCGACGATATTGTCTCGGCCAACTACCCGGACTTCGACGTGCTCTGGTACGGCCATATCGGTGACGGCAACCTGCACCTGAACATCCTCAAGCCCGAGAGCCTGGCCAAAGAGGATTTCTTCTCCAAGTGCGCGGTGGTCAACAAGTGGGTGTTCGAGATCGTCGAGAAATACAACGGCTCGATCAGCGCCGAGCACGGCGTTGGCATGACCAAGCGCGACTACCTGCAATACAGCCGCTCGCCGGCTGAGATCGCCTACATGAAGGCAATCAAGGCGGTGTTCGATCCCAACGGGATCATGAATCCCGGCAAGATCTTCGCCTGAGCGCAGACGCCCGCCTGACAGCGGGCGTTTTCGTATCCGGCCCCGTGTCGGTTAAGGTACGGCACCGGCCACAAGCCGCGATGCCCACAATACGAACAACACAGGAGTCGGTGATGAGCTATCAGCACCAGTATGTCGACGGTACCACCGTCCACTTCCCGCTCGGCAAGGTCGTCTGCATTGGCCGCAACTATGCCGAGCATGCGCGCGAGCTGAACAATCCAGTACCTACCGAGCCGCTGCTGTTCATCAAGCCGGGCTCCTGCGTGGTGCCGCTCGATGGCGGTTTCAGCATTCCCGATGATCGTGGTTCGGTGCATTACGAGGCGGAGATCGCCGTGCTGATCGGCAAGCCGTTGTCGAAAAAGCCCGATGCCGAGGAAGTGCGCGATGCCATCAGCGGCTTCGCTCCGGCGCTCGATCTGACCCTGCGCGATGTGCAGGCCAAGCTCAAGGAGAAGGGCTACCCCTGGGAAATCGCCAAGAGTTTCGACGGCGCTTGTGTGCTGGCGCCCTTCGTGCCGGGCGATGCCATCGAGGACCTGGCCGACATCGGCATTCGCCTGGTGATCAATGGCGAAACCCGCCAGGACGGCAACAGCCGTGACATGCTCAACCCCATCGTGCCGATGATCCAGGCCATGGCTGGGCATTTCGCCCTGCAGCCGGGTGACGTGATTCTTACCGGCACGCCGGTTGGCGTTGGTGCGCTGAACAAGGGCGATGAGCTGGTGCTGGAGCTGGTCGGTCACAGTAGTTTCACCAGCCGCGTGCTATAAGCTCTGACCGCCGCCTCTCAGGCGGCGGAACTCTTCCAGACAGCGGATGTCGGATTGCCATCAAGCAGCCGAGCCGTCGCCGATGCCTTCCCTTCGTTCCCGCCTCTCTCGCCCCCGTTACTGGTTGTCCGGCATCGCTTTGCTGGCCCTGGCCGCAGCAGTGAAAACCCAGCATTGGGACGATCGCGCGCAGCTCTGGCTGCAGGAACGTTCCACACCGCTGGTTGGCCGGCTGGCCAGTGTCTGGCTACCAGGCTACCGCGCCGTGATCCAGGCCAAGGCCTTGAGCGGTCTGGAGGAAGATGAAACCTCAGGGCTGACCTACAACCCGTCCACCGGAACGCTGTTCACCGTCACGGGCAGGAACCCGCTGCTGGTGGAGTTATCGCGTGAGGGGGAGGTGTTGCGGCGTATCCGGCTGAAGGGCTTCGCCGATCCGGAGGCCGTTGAGATGATGGACAACGGTCGCATGGCCATCGTCGATGAGCGTCGCCGCCAGCTCACCACCTTCACCCTGCATGACGATGACGTGGAACTGGACGCAGCCGATTTTCCAGGTTTCGATCTGGGTTTCGCCGAAGCGGGTAACAAGGGCTTCGAAGCCGTTGCCTGGGACGCGCGCAGCAGCAGTCTGGTACTGGGCAAGGAGCGTAGCCCGATGGGCTTGTTCAGCCTGCCTTTTCCGGGCGAGGACGGCGCCGCCGGCGTGATGCAGCCCTTCAGCTACGGCAATCTGGCGATGCGTGACATCTCTTCGCTGAGCATCGACGCCCGCACCGGCCACGCGCTGGTGCTGTCCGACGAGTCGCGCATGCTACTGGAAATCGACCGCGCCGGTCAGCCGGTCAGCTTTCTCAGTCTTGCCGGCGGCCTCAATGGTCTGGACCGGGGTATCGAGCAGGCCGAAGGTGTGACCATGGACGAACAGGGCAATATCTATATCGTCGCCGAGCCCAATCTCTTTTACGTCTTCAGCAAGGAGCAGCCGGACGCCGGTTGACCGGAGGCAGATTCAGCTTGGCTTAAGCGGCGATTCAGTCTGGCTTCAGCTAGCGGCACTAATCTGACCCCGTCACTTACGAACAACGAGGTTCACACCATGAAACGTACCGCTCTCGCTCTGATGGTTCTGCCGCTGCTCAGCACCGCTGCTTTCGCCACCGGTTACACCGGCCCGGGCGCTACCCCGCAGGTCACCACCGTGGCTGCTGCGCTCGAAGCTGCTGACGATACCCATGTCGTGCTGGAAGGTCAGATCGTCAAGCGCCTGCAGGACGAGCTCTACGAGTTCAAGGACGCCACCGGCACCATCCAGGTAGAGATCGATGACGAGGACTGGCCGGGCCAGCAAGTCTCGGAAACCGCCAAGGTGCGCCTGAGCGGTGAAGTCGACAAGGACTTCAACAGCCGCGAGATCGATGTGGATCGCGTCGAGCTGATCAACTGATCCTCTGATTTGTCCTCGCCCGCCATGGCAAACCCATGGCGGGCTTTTCCGTGGTAGTCCGAGAAAGTCACTATGCGCCGTCTGCTCTCCATCAACCCCTGGCTGTATCTGTTGTTTTTCGTGCTTCTGGTCGGTGCCGTGCTGGCTCAGCAGTATCGCCTGTTCGAACGCGCCTGGTTTTCCGTGCAGGAGTGGCAGCACGGGGCGCAGTGGCGTGAGCGGTCGTTGTGGCTGGGCGATTACCGGGTGGAGATCGAAGCCAAGCCCATTGGCGGTATCAGCGATGTTTCGGCGCTGACCTTCGATCCGGATCGGCGCAGTCTGTTCAGCGTCACCAACAAGCCGGCCAAGGTGATCGAAATGAACCTGCAGGGCGACCTGCTGCGTACCATCGATCTGCAAGGGTTCGGTGATCCCGAGGCCATCGAATACGTGGCGCCCGGCACTTACGTGATCGCGGATGAGCGCGAGCAGCGCCTGGTCAAGGTGCGCATCGATGACGCGACGCGCGTGCTCGACTCTGCCGATTTCCAGCAGCTCTCGCTGGGCATCGGCCGCAATGGCAACAAGGGCTTCGAGGGGTTGGCCTATGACGCCGCCAACCAGCGTCTGCTGGTGGCCAAGGAGCGCGACCCGGTGCGCATTTTCGAGGTCCTCGGTTTCCCGCATGTCGACGAGAGCAAGCCCCTGGCCCTGCAGGTCAATACCGATCCCAAGCGTGATGCGCGGCTGTTCGTGCGCGACCTGTCGAGCCTCGACTTCGATAGCGCAACGGGTCATCTGCTGGCGCTGTCGGACGAGTCGCGCCTGGTGATCGAACTGAATGCCGAAGGCAAGCCGATCAGCACCCTGTCGCTGTTGCGCGGCCAGCACGGCCTCAAGCGCGGCGTGCCACAGGCCGAAGGCGTGGCGACGGATGACGAGGGCAACCTCTATCTGATCAGCGAGCCGAACCTGTTCTACGTCTTCCGCAAGCCGCAGTAGACGCGGCTGTTAGTGCGAGTGGCTCTTGCCGACATGGGTATGCCCATCGTCCGGTAGCGGCTGCACGCCGCCGCTGACATTGAGCTGACGCAGAATGCCGCAGTCCTCCGCTTCCCGCCTGCCGTTGCAGCGGTCGCGCAGTTCGCTGAGCTGATCACGCAGCGCCATCAGGCTGGTGATGCGCGCCTGCACATGTTCGATGTGCTCGTCCACCAGGGCGTTGATGCCGGCGCAGCTCTCGTGGGGCATGTCGCGCAGGCTCAGCAGTCGCTGGATTTCCTCCAGGGTCATGTCCAGCGTCCGGCAGTTGCGGATGAATACCAGGCGCTCAAGGTGTTGGCTACCGTACAGGCGGTAGTTGCCTTCGGTTCGCGCGGGTGCCGGTAGCAGGCCCTCGCGCTCGTAGTAACGAACGGTTTCCACCTGACAGCCCGCCTTTTTCGCCAGTTCACCGATTTTCATGGGATCGCTCCGTGAGTGCTTGACCCTATAGTGACTACAGGGTGTGTACTCGGCAACAGCTACCTGATGGAGATCGCCATGAGCCGTTGCTGCGACCATTCGCATGAACAGACACCTGCTTGCCATGATCCCGGCCTTGCTGTGCAGACGGCCGGTGAGCCGCTCCATGGCGCGATGAACACCCGTATCCGCATCGAGCAGATGGATTGCCCCACGGAAGAGCGCCTGATCCGTGATGCACTGGGCCGCCTGCCCGGCGTGGCGGGGCTGCAGTTCAATCTGCTGCAGCGTGTGCTCACCGTCAGTCACGACGAAGGGGCGCTGGCCCAGGTCGTGCCCGCCATTCAGGCGCTTGGCTTTACCCCGCAGGTGGAAGATGAAAGCACGACTCAGCAATCGATCGGCGCGTCCGCAACAAAGCCCTGGTGGCCGTTATTGCTGGCCGGTGTCGTCGCGACCGCTTCGGAGGTGGTGCATTTCGCCTCGCTCGGCGCGGACTGGCTAGTGGCCGCGCTGGCCCTCGCAGCTATCGGCCTGTGCGGGTTGAATACCTACCAGAAGGGCTGGATCGCCCTGAAAAACCGCAATCTCAATATCAACGCCCTGATGAGCATCGCCGTGACCGGCGCGGTGCTGATCGGCCAATGGCCGGAGGCGGCGATGGTGATGGTGCTGTTCACCCTGGCCGAGCTGATCGAGGCGCGCTCGCTGGATCGGGCGCGCAACGCCATCCGCGGGCTGATGGACCTGGCACCGCCGCGCGCCACCGTCAGGCAGGCCGATGGCAGTTGGCTGGACGTCGACGTGCAGAGCATCGGCCTCGGCGCCGTGGTGAGGGTGCGTCCGGGCGAGCGCATCAGCCTTGACGGCGAGGTGATCGGCGGCAGTTCGACGGTCAACCAGGCACCCATCACCGGGGAAAGCCTGCCGGTGGAAAAGCGTGTAGGTGACGTGGTTTTCGCCGGCACCATCAACGAGGCAGGTTCGCTGGAGTTCCGCGTCACGGCGGCTGCGCGTGACACCACCCTGGCGCGCATCATCCATGCGGTGGAAGAGGCGCAGGGCTCGCGTGCGCCGACCCAGCGCTTCGTCGACCGCTTCTCGCGCATCTATACCCCGGCAGTTTTTGCTTTTGCTCTGGCGGTGGCCGTGTTGCCGCCGCTGCTTATCGGCGGCGCCTGGCTCGACTGGGTCTATCGCGCCCTGGTGCTGCTGGTCGTTGCCTGCCCTTGCGCGCTGGTGATTTCCACCCCGGTGACCATCGTCAGCGGCCTGGCCGCGGCGGCACGCAAGGGCATCCTGATCAAGGGCGGCGCCTATCTGGAAAATGGCCGGCATCTGGCGCTGCTGGCGCTGGACAAGACCGGTACCCTGACCCACGGCAAGCCGGTGCTAACCGATAGCCTCCACCTGCTGGAGGTGGACGACCCTGTACATGCCAGCTGGGCGGCGAGCCTCGCTGCACGCTCGGATCATCCGGTTTCCCGGGCGCTCGCTGTGCATGCCGAAGAGCAGGGACAGGCGCTGCATGAGGTCGAGGGCTTCGAGGCGCTGCCAGGGCGCGGCAGCAAGGGGCGAGTCGACGGCAGGCTGCTCTATATGGGCAACCACCGCCTGGTCGAAGACCTCGGACTCTGCTCGGCGCAACTGGAGCAGCGCCTCGAGGCACTGGAACGCCAGGGCAAGAGCGTGGTGGTGCTGTGCGATGAACAGCGCGCGCTGATGCTCTTCGCCGTGGCCGATACGGTGCGCCAGACCAGCCGCGAGGCGGTCGCCGAACTGCACGAGCTGGGCGTGCGCACCTGCATGCTGACCGGCGACAACGCCCACACTGCGGCGGCCATCGCCGAGCAGGTCGGTGTCGATGAAGCGCGTGGCGACCTCTTGCCGGCGGACAAGCTGGCCTGGATCGAGGCGAGCCAGGCGCGCGGCAGGGTGGTCGGCATGGTGGGCGATGGCATCAACGATGCGCCGGCACTGGCCAGGGCCGAGATCGGCTTCGCCATGGGTGCCGCCGGTACCGACACGGCCATCGAGACGGCTGACGTGGCTCTGATGGACGACGATCTGCGCAAGATCCCGGCATTCGTCCGTCTGTCCCGTCAGACCTACGCGATTCTCGTGCAGAACATAGTCCTGGCGTTGGGAATCAAGGCGATCTTCCTGGGCATGACGCTGGCCGGCGAGGCGACCATGTGGATGGCGGTGTTCGCCGACATGGGCGTCAGCCTGATGGTGGTGTTCAACGGCCTGCGCTTGTTGCGCAAGTGAACACCACCCTGCGTAGCCCGGATGAAATCCGGGGATGTCTGACGCAATGTCCCCGGCTTGCATCCGGGCTACGTTCTAGCGCTTGAGCGTTTTCACGCCCTCGGCGGTGCCGAGCAGCAGCAGGTCGGCCGGGCGGGCGGCGAACAGGCCGTTGGTGACCACGCCGACGATGGCGTTGATGTCCGCCTCCAGCTTCACCGGGTCGGTGATCGACAGGTTGTGCACGTCGAGGATGACGTTGCCGTTGTCGGTCAGCACGCCCTCGCGGTACACCGGGTCGCCGCCCAGCTTGACCAGCTCGCGCGCCACGTGGCTGCGGGCCATGGGGATGACTTCCACCGGCAACGGGAAGGCGCCCAGCACCGGTACCAGCTTGCTGGCGTCGGCGATGCAGATGAAGGTCTTGGCCACGGCGGCGACGATCTTCTCGCGGGTCAGCGCAGCGCCGCCGCCCTTGATCAGGTGCAGGCGCTCATCGCTCTCGTCGGCGCCATCGACATAGAACTCCAGCTCGCTGACGCTATTGAGGTCGTAGACCGGGATGCCATGGCCCTTCAGGCGCGCGGCGGTGGCTTCGGAACTGGCGACGGCGCCGTCGAAGTCCATCTTGTGCTTGGCCAGCGCGTCGATGAAGAAATTGGCGGTGGAGCCGGTGCCGACACCGACGATGCTCTTGCTGTCGAGGCGCGGAAGAATGTGGTCGACGGCGGCCTGGGCCACGGCCTGTTTCAGCTGATCCTGGTTCATCGCGGGGGAATGCCTGGGAAGGTGGGAGGACAAGGCGCGAATTATAGCCGCAAGTGACTTGCTATAGCCGTAAATGGCTTGCTGACTGTCTGCCCCTAAAAGCCGTGCGTTTCGTATGGTCGCCCTGCGCGGCGCTGGGGTAGACTCGGCAGTCCCTCAAAGCCCGACCGCCTGCGAAATCGCCATGCTCGAACAGTATGTGAAGAAGATCCTCACCTCGCGCGTCTACGACGTCGCGGTGGAAACCCCGCTGCAACCCGCCCGTCAGCTCAGTGAGCGGCTGGGCAGCCAGATTCTGCTCAAGCGCGAGGATCTGCAGCCGGTGTACTCGTTCAAGATTCGTGGCGCCTACAACAAGCTGGCACAGCTCTCGGCCGAAGAACTGGCGCGCGGGGTGGTCACCGCCTCGGCCGGCAACCACGCGCAGGGTCTGGCTTTGGCGGCCAAGCACCTGGGGGTGAAGGCGACCATCGTCATGCCGCGTACCACGCCGGAGCTGAAGGTGCAGGGCGTACGTTCGCGGGGTGGCAAGGTGGTACTGCACGGCGATGCCTTCCCCGAAGCATTGGCGCATTCGCTGAAGCTGGTGGAGGAGAAGGGCTACACCTACATCCATCCTTACGACGATCCGCTGGTGATCGCCGGCCAGGGCACAGTGGCCATGGAGGTGCTGCGTCAGCATCAGGGCCACATCGACGCCATCTTCGTACCGGTCGGTGGCGGCGGCCTGATCGCCGGCATCGCCGCCTATGTCAAGTACCTGCGCCCGGAGATCAAGGTGATCGGCGTCGAGCCGGACGACTCCAACTGTCTGCAGCAGGCGATGGCGGCGGGCGAGCGCGTGGTGTTGCCGACGGTCGGGTTGTTCGCCGATGGCGTGGCGGTGGCGCAGATTGGCCAGCACACCTTCGATATCTGCAAGCATCACGTCGACGAGGTGATCACCGTCAGCACCGACGAGATTTGTGCAGCGATCAAGGATATCTACGACGATACCCGCTCGATCACCGAGCCGGCCGGCGCGCTGGCCGTGGCCGGGATCAAGAAGTACGTCGAGCGTCAGGGCGCCAACGGCGAAGTGCTGGTGGGCATCGATTCCGGCGCCAACGTCAACTTCGATCGCCTGCGCCACGTTGCCGAGCGCGCCGAGCTGGGCGAGAAGCGCGAGGCGATCATCGCCGTGACCATCCCTGAGCAGCCGGGCAGCTTCAAGGCCTTCTGCGAGGCGGTGGGCAAGCGCCAGATCACCGAATTCAACTATCGCTATCACACCGACCGCGAGGCGCACATCTTCGTCGGTGTGCAGACCCACCCGGAGAACGACCCGCGCCAGGCGCTGGTCGAAGGGCTGCGTGCACAGGGCTTCCCGGTGCTGGATCTGACCGACAACGAGCTGGCCAAACTGCATATCCGCCATATGGTCGGCGGCCATGCCGCTGGTGTCGGTAACGAGATGGTGCTGCGCTTCGAATTCCCCGAGCGGCCCGGGGCGCTGTTCAACTTCCTGCAGAAACTGGGCGGGCGCTGGAATATCTCGATGTTCCACTACCGTAACCATGGTGCCGCCGATGGCCGTGTGCTGGCCGCGCTGCAGGTGCCGGAAGACGAGCGCCATCTGGTGCCGGCGGCGCTGGACGCCATCGGTTACCCCTACTGGGATGAAAGCGACAACCCGGCCTATCGCCTGTTTCTCGGCTGAACAAGGACTTCGTGATGGAACACTATCTGCTGGTTCGCATCCTCCACAGCGCGCCCGGCGTGTTGCTGCTGCTTGGCCTGATCGCCCACGGCGTCATGCTGTTCAAGGCGCAGCGCGGTGGTGATGCTGCCGTGCTGGCGCGCAAGCTGCGCGTGACCCTGCTATTCAGCTTCCCGGCATTCGCCGTGCTGGCGCTGAGCTTGCCGGTTACCGGTTACTGGCTGGTGGACACCGCAGGCTGGCCCCTGGGGCAGACCTGGTTGTTGCTGGGCAGCATTCTTTATGCGGTGATGATGCTGATCGGCCTATTGCTGGCCGGTCGTCTGGCTGCCTGGCGGGCGCTGGGCGATACGCCGGTGCCGACAGCGCTGAAGCGTCTTTGCCTGATCTATGCCGGGCTGATCCTGGTGCTCATGACCCTCTCCCATTTATGGGAGAGGGTGCCCGAAGGGCGGGAGAGGGCTTGTGGTTCGATGATTCTCGCGATTGTCGCTGTAGCAAGCTTCGCGGCTGAAGCCGCTCCTACGCCACCCTGTTGACATCGCACACTCAACGCAGCGAGATCACCGGCCAGCCGCGTTCGATGGCGGTAGCGCGCAGCACCTCGTCCGGGTCGACCGCTACCGGGTTGGCCACGGCCTCGAGTAGCGGCAGGTCATTGCGCGAGTCGCTATAGAAGTAGGCACCGTCCAGGTTGTACCCCGTCTCGGCCAGCCACTGGTTCAGGCGCGTCACCTTGCCGCCCTGGTAGCACGGCGTGCCGGTGATCTGCCCGGTATAGCGGCCATCCTGCATGCCGCACTCGGTGGCGATCAGCGTCTCCACGCCGAGGCGTTCGGCAATCGGGGCGGTAACGAAGCGGTTGGTGGCGGTGATGATCACCAGCTTGTCGCCCGCCGCGCGGTGTTCGGCCAGCAGCGCCTCGCCCTTGGCCAGGATGATCGGCTCGATCACCTCGGCCATGAACTCGCGGTGCCACTGCGCCAGTTGCGCCATTTCGTGGCGACCCAGAATGGCCTGGCTGAAGTTCTGGTAAGCCACCACGTCGAGCTTGCCGGCGCAGTAATCAGCATAGAAGGCATCGTTACGCGCCAGGTATTCGGCCGCGTCGACCAGGCCGCGCTGGCAGACGAATTCGCCCCAGCTGTGATCGCTGTCGCCAGCCAGCAGGGTGTTGTCGAGATCGAAAAGGGCCAAGCGCACGGTTATCTACCTGTTCGTTGCATGTTCGGGGCGCGCCAGAATAGCCGCTTTGGCCGGGCTTTCCCACTGCCGCCAAACCCGCGTTGCTGCTGGACTCGGCTTTGTGGAACAATGCCGGAACTTGCGTGTACGAGGTTGCTTGCCGTGATCGATTCTGATGGTTTCCGCCCGAATGTCGGCATCATCCTGACCAATGATGTCGGCCAGGTGCTCTGGGCCAGGCGCATCAATCAGGACGCCTGGCAGTTCCCGCAAGGCGGCATCAATGATCGTGAGTCGCCGGAAGAAGCGCTTTACCGTGAACTGAACGAAGAGGTCGGCCTCGAAGAGCAGGATGTGAAGATCCTCGCCTGCACCCGCGGCTGGTTGCGCTATCGTCTGCCTCAGCGTCTGGTGCGTACGCACAGCCAGCCGCTGTGTATCGGGCAGAAGCAGAAGTGGTTCCTGCTGCGCCTGACCGGTGCCGAAGAGCGCGTGCGTATGGACCTGACCGGCAAGCCGGAGTTCGATGGCTGGCGTTGGGTCAGCTACTGGTACCCGCTGGGTCAGGTCGTCACATTCAAGCGCGAGGTGTATCGCCGTGCGCTCAAGGAACTTGCCCCGCGCCTGATAGTGCGCGACTGATACGGACCCCAATCGAGCATGCTCAATACGCTGCGCAAGATCGTCCAGGAAGTGAACGCCGCCAAGGATCTCAAGGCGGCGCTGACGATCATTGTGCAGCGTGTGAAAGAGGCCATGGGCAGTCAGGTCTGCTCGGTCTATCTGCTCGACCCGGAAACCAACCGTTTCGTGCTGATGGCCACCGACGGCCTCAACAAGCGCTCCATCGGCAAGGTCAGCATGGCGCCCAGCGAAGGTCTTGTTGGCCTGGTGGGTAGCCGCGAGGAGCCGCTGAACCTCGAAGACGCCGCCAGCCATCCCCGTTATCGCTACTTCGCCGAGACTGGCGAGGAGCGTTATGCCTCCTTCCTCGGTGCGCCGATCATCCACCACCGTCGCGTGATGGGCGTGCTGGTCGTGCAGCAGAAGGAGCGCCGTCAGTTCGACGAGGGCGAAGAAGCTTTCCTGGTCACCATGAGCGCACAGCTCGCCGGGGTTATCGCCCACGCCGAGGCGACCGGCTCTATCCGTGGTCTGGGGCGCCAGGGCAAAGGCGTACAGGAGGCCAAGTTCGTCGGCGTGCCGGGCGCGCCGGGGGCGGCCGTAGGCACTGCGGTGGTGGTGCTGCCCCCGGCGGATCTGAATGTGGTACCGGATCGCAGCGTCGATGACATCGACGCCGAACTGGAGCTGTTCGACAAGGCGCTGGGCTGGGTGCGCGAGGACATGCAGGAGCTGTCCGAGAAACTCGCCACGCAGTTGCGCAAGGAAGAGCGCGCGCTGTTCGACGTGTACCTGATGATGCTCGACGATGCCGCCCTGGGTAACGAGGTGCGCAAGGTCATCAAGAGCGGCCAGTGGGCGCAGGGTGCCCTGCGTCAGGTGGTGCTCGACCACGTCAAACGCTTCGAGCTGATGGACGACGCCTACCTGCGCGAGCGCGCCAGCGATGTGCGTGATCTCGGCCGGCGTCTGCTCGCTTACCTGCAGGAAGAACGCAAGACCTCGCTGGTCTACCCGGACAACACCATCCTGGTCAGCGAGGAGCTGTCGCCGGCGATGCTCGGCGAGGTGCCGGAAGGCAAGCTGGTCGGCCTGATTTCGGTGACCGGCTCGGGCAACTCCCACGTGGCGATCTTCGCCCGCGCCATGGGTATCCCCACGGTCATGGGTGTGGTCGATCTGCCGTATTCGAAGATCGACGGCATCAAGCTGATCGTCGATGGCTATCACGGCGAAGTCTTCACCAACCCCAGCGAACTGCTGAGCAAGCAGTACGCCGATGTGGTCGAGGAGGAGCGCCAGCTTACCGAAGGGCTCGATGCCCTGCGCGCGCTGCCCTGCGAGACGCTCGACGGCCACCGCATGCCGTTGTGGGTCAACACCGGCCTGCTCGCCGACGTGGCCCGTGCCCAGCAGCGCGGTGCCGAGGGTGTCGGCCTGTACCGCACCGAAGTGCCGTTCATGATCAACGAGCGCTTCCCCAGCGAGAAGGAACAGCTCGCCACCTACCGCGAACAGCTGCAGGCCTTCCACCCGCTGCCTGTGACCATGCGCACCCTGGATATCGGTGGCGACAAGGCACTGTCCTACTTCCCGATCAAGGAAGAGAACCCCTTCCTCGGCTGGCGCGGCATTCGCGTCACCCTCGACCACCCGGAAATCTTCCTGGTGCAGACCCGCGCCATGCTCAAGGCGAGCGAAGGGCTGAACAACCTGCGCATCCTGCTGCCGATGATTTCCGGCACCCAGGAGCTGGAAGAGGCACTGCACCTGATTCACCGCGCCTGGGGCGAAGTACGTGACGAGGGCACCGACGTGCCGCTGCCGCCCATCGGCCTGATGATCGAGATTCCGGCGGCGGTCTACCAGACCCGCGAGCTGGCGCGTCAGGTGGACTTTCTCTCGGTCGGCTCCAACGACCTGACCCAGTACCTGCTGGCGGTCGACCGCAACAACCCGCGGGTCGCCGACCTCTACGACTTCCTCCACCCGGCGGTGTTGCAGGCGCTGCAGAAGGTGGTCAACGACGCGCATCTCGAAGGCAAGCCGGTGAGCATCTGCGGCGAGATGGCCGGCGACCCGGCCGCGGCCGTGCTGTTGTTGGCGATGGGCTTCGATTCGCTGTCGATGAACGCCACCAACCTGCCCAAGGTGAAATGGCTGCTGCGTCAGGTCACCCAGAGCAAGGCCAAGGAGTTGCTCGGTCAGGTGATGACCATGGACAACCCGCACCTGATCTACAGCACCCTGCACCTGGCGCTGCGTAACCTGGGTCTCGGTCGGGTGATCAATCCGGCGTCCAATATCCAGGCCTGATTCGCATAAAGGTAGGAGCGAGCTCTGCTCGCGAACTCAGGCGACGTAAAAAGCTTCGCGAGCAGAGCTCGTTCCTACGCGGAATTCATCCCTTTATTGTCGTTCCCGGATTGCACCCGCGCTATCTGCTCAACGCGACCTCGCCGAGCGCGACACCATGAGGCCCAAAGCTGCGTTCGGTGATATTCCAGCGGCCGTTACTGTGAAGATTCAGCACCGTACTGGCGCGAGTGCCATAGGCCTCGCTGGCGATGAAGGCAGTCGATAGCAGACGCTCTGTCGCCAACCCCACGCCAGTATCCGGCAGCAGGTGATCGGCCGGCTGGCTGCTATCGGCAAGCAGGTCCAGCAGCGCTTCATCCTCCGCCTCGAGACTATTGCTCAGGGCATTTCGGGCACGCAGCAGCTTTGGCCAGGGCGTGTCGAGATTGGCGTTGGACAGGCCATAGAGCCCGCGCTCCAGTTGCCGAGGCCGCCCTTCCAGGGAATTGAAGTGCCAGAGTTGCTGGCGGTCGCCGACCAGCAGGTTGAAGCCGGCATATTCGGCGGCGTCGCGCATGATTCTGTCGAGATAGGCGGGCGCCGAATCCTGGCCCAGCAGATAGTCGGCGGTCAGCGCGCCGCGTGAGCGAGGCGCGGCCTTCTGCTTCAGGTCGCGGATATTGGTCAGTGCGGCAAAGCGGCCTGGCGTGGTAACGCCAAGCCAGGTGCCCCCCGCCTGCAGGTCGCGGCCGGCGAACACGCCGGGGGCATCCTGCCATTCACCGAGTGGCTCGCTGGGGCGCGCATAGAACTCGTCACGATTGGATGCCAGGCGCAGTACCGTCGGGCTTTCCGGCTGCCAGGCGAAGACGATCAGGCACATGCGCATTCCTCCAATGGCGAGTCTGGCAGGCTAGCGAGCTGAGCCTCAGGCAGCAACCGTTCCGTCGATCCGTGTGCCGTTGCGAAGGCATTTCCGCTACCATGCCGCTTTGTTTTCGGGGGTGTCGATGGAACTGCTGCTCTACCTGGTGCTGGGCTCGGCTGCCGGTGTGCTGGCTGGTCTGTTCGGCGTGGGTGGCGGTCTGATCATCGTGCCCGTGCTGGTGCTGAGTTTCACCTCCCAGGGCATGGCGACGGAGATTCTCACTCACCTGGCAGTGGGCACGTCGCTGGCGACCATCGTCTTCACCTCGATCAACTCGCTGCTCGAACATCATCGCAAGGGCGCGGTGCGCTGGCCGCTGTTTCGCTGGCTGAGCCTGGGGATTCTGCTCGGTGCCGCACTGGGGGCACTGACCGCGGCGCTGATTCAGGGGCCAATGCTGCAGAAGATCATCGGTACTTTCGCTATCGCTGTAGCTACGCAGATGGCGCTGGATCTGAAACCCAAAGCCAGCCGCGGTGTCCCTGGCAAGCCGACGCTGACGATGGCCGGTGGGGTAATCGGCTGGGCGTCGGCGATCTTCGGCATTGGCGGTGGTTCGCTGACCGTGCCCTTTCTGGTCTGGCGCAGCGTGCCGATCCAGCAGGCAGTGGCGACCTCGGCGGCCTGTGGTTTGCCCATCGCCATCGCTGGTGCGCTGAGTTTCATGTTTACCGGCTGGGGGAATCCGAACCTGCCGCCATGGAGCGTCGGTTTCGTCTACCTCCCGGCGTTGCTGGGTATCGCCCTGACCAGCATGTTCTTTGCCCGTTTTGGTGCGCGCCTGGCTCATCGCCTGTCGCCACTGTTACTCAAGCGCCTGTTCGCCCTGCTGCTGTTCAGCGTGGGCCTGAGTTTTTTCATTTAAGGAGACCTGGATGCTGCCTTATCCGCAGATCGACCCGGTGGCCATTGCCCTCGGCCCCCTGAAAATCCACTGGTACGGCCTGATGTACCTGGTCGGTATCGGAGGTGCCTGGTGGCTGGCTTCGCGCCGGCTGGAGCGTTTCGATGCGACCTGGACCAAGGACAAGCTGTCCGACCTGGTGTTTTGGGTGGCCATGGGGGTGATTCTCGGCGGTCGCCTGGGTTACGTGATGTTCTACGATCTGCCTGCCTACATCGCCGAACCGGCGAAGATCCTGCGGGTCTGGGAAGGTGGTATGTCGTTCCACGGAGGCTTGATCGGCGTGATGCTGGCCACCTGGTGGTTCGGCAAGCGCAACGGCAAGAGCTTCTTCGAATTGATGGATTTCATCGCACCGCTGGTGCCCATCGGCCTGGGCGCGGGGCGGATCGGCAACTTCATCAACGCCGAGCTGTGGGGCAAGGCCACTGACGTGCCCTGGGCGATGGTCTTCCCCACCGATCCGCAGCAACTGGCGCGCCATCCGTCGCAGCTGTACCAGTTCGCCCTGGAGGGCGTGGCGCTGTTCACCATCCTCTGGTTCTATTCGCGCAAACCGCGGCCGACCATGGCCGTGTCCGGCATGTTCGCCGCCTGCTACGGCGTGTTCCGCTTCATAGTCGAGTTCGTCCGTGTGCCGGATGCCCAGCTGGGCTACCTGGCCTGGGGCTGGCTGACTATGGGGCAGATCCTCTGCCTGCCGATGATCCTCGGCGGCATCGGCCTGATCGCCTACGCCTACAAGCGCCAGCCCGTACAAGGAGCCGCCTGATGAAACAGTACCTCGACCTGATGCGCCACGTGCGCGAGCACGGCACCTTCAAGGAAGACCGCACCGGTACTGGCACCTACAGCGTGTTCGGCTACCAGATGCGCTTCGACCTGGCCGATGGCTTCCCCATCGTCACCACCAAGAAGTGTCACCTGCGCTCGATCGTCCACGAGCTGCTGTGGTTCCTGCAGGGCGACACCAACATCAAGTACCTCAAGGACAACGGCGTCAGCATCTGGGACGAGTGGGCCGACGAGAACGGTGACCTCGGCCCGGTCTACGGCTACCAGTGGCGCAGCTGGCCGGCGCCCAATGGCGAGTCCATCGACCAGATCGCCAAGCTGATCGAGATGATCAGGAAGAACCCGGACTCGCGCCGCCTGATCGTCTCGGCCTGGAACCCTGCGCTGGTCGAGCAGATGGCCTTGCCGCCGTGCCACGCGCTGTTCCAGTTCTACGTGGCCGACGGCAAGCTCTCCTGCCAGCTGTATCAGCGTTCGGCGGACATCTTCCTCGGCGTACCCTTCAACATCGCCAGCTATGCGCTGCTGACCTTGATGGTGGCGCAGGTGTGCGACCTGCAGCCGGGCGAGTTCATCTGGACCGGCGGCGACTGCCACCTGTACGCCAACCATATCGAGCAGGCCGACCTGCAGCTGACCCGCCAGCCGCTGCCGCTGCCGACCATGAAGCTCAACCCCGAGGTGAAGGATCTGCTGGCCTTCAGGTTCGAGGACTTCGAACTGGTTGGCTACGAAGCGCACCCGCATATCAAGGCGCCGGTGGCCGTCTGAGATGGAAGTGGGTGGGCTCTGGTGGGCTAAAACGGAGCGCCGCCCGACCCACCCTACGGTATGAAGCCCACCCTTGGTCTGGCAGCGTCACGAAGCTCTACTAGGATGTAGGGTGGCTGGGCGGCGTTTCTTGTAGGGTGGGCTTCAGCCCACCGATTCAGCAATCCTTTGCCGCCTGCCCCTTCACCGACGCCCCACAGGCAAAGGATTGCCCATGCCCAACTACCGCCGCGAGCGGATTTCCGGTGCAACCTACTTCTTCACGGTTACTCTCACTGACCGTCGTTCCCGCATACTGGTGGAAGAAATCGCGCTACTGCGCCGGATCTATGGCGAGGCCAACAAGCGCATGCCGTTCAAGACCGTCGCCATCTGCGTTCTACCTGACCATCTGCATGCTGTTTGGGAGCTGCCTGAGGATGACCTCGACTATTCCCTGCGTTGGGCATTGATCAAAAGCCAGTTCTCGCGTGCGCTACCCGCCGTGGCCACCGTCAGCGCCAGCAAAATCAGAAAGCGTGAGAAAGGAATCTGGCAGAGGCGCTTCTGGGAGCACCGCATTCGAGATGAGGATGATCTCGCGAGGCATGTCGATTACATCCATTTCAACCCGGTCAAGCATGGGCTGGTGAGCCAGGTTGGTGACTGGCCTTATTCGAGCTTCCACCGTTATGTAGCGCACGGGCTCCTGTCGGCAGATTGGGGTGGCCGGGACGATGACGATGGGGAGTTTGGGGAGTAGCAGTTGCTTGTGTGTTGGCGGTGGAGAGGTGGGCTGAAGCCCACCCTAAGTGGGGCTTCGATATACGCCTGTAGGGTGGGCTTCAGCCCACCGGTTGCATGGCGATTTCACTGCACAAACGCTCTACCTGTTCGGCGCGTTCGGCCTCTTCCAGACGTGCGCCGGGGTTGAGCGACGACCATTCGGGATGGGCGCGTGCCACGTTCAGCGGGGCGGGCAGCTTGCCCTGGCGCCATAGGACTTCCTGCGGGGCGCCGAGGGCGATGGCGTCCATGGCGGCGTGGCCGCGTTTATCCAGTGCCGCCAGCAGTTGCTGCTGACGCAGGGCGAGCAGGCGCAGCACGGCGTCATCGACGGTCAGTTCGCGTTGGCCTTTCAGTTTTCCCTTCAGTCTTTCGCCGTAGTTGCGCAGTGTCTGCGCGCTGCCGCCGATCACCGCACCCAGCGCTGCAGCAGCGCCCAGGGTGATGCCGCCGACCAGCAGGTCGACCCCTACGCCGGTGGCAGCACCTGCGGCCATGCCGCCGCCGACCTTGATGCCGAGCTGCTTGAGGGTTTCCGGGTTGAACAGGTCGTCGCCCCAGCGGCCATCGAGCAGCGGCAGGTCGTCGGCCTGGGCATCGCTGCTGCGGAAGGCGTACAGGCGCAGCAGGGCTTCGACGCAGCGTTGCTCGCGCTGGCGAATCGCATCGCGCAGCTCGTTCACGGCGGCCTGCTCCAGCAACGGCTGAGCGGCGACGCTGCGGCGGCAGGCGGCGCAGTCGATCAGCAGCTCGGCGATCAGACGGTTACCGGCCTGGCGCCGCGTGCGGCGCTGCGCTTCGTGATCCTCGATCAGGCGTTGCAACTGCGGGCGCGAGCGCTCCAGCAGCAGGGCGAGGCTTTCGTAGAGACGCCGTTCGCCATCCTCCGGCGGCGCCACGCTGTCGAACGCCACCAGCGCGTGCAGGCCGAGACGCGCCAGGGCCTCGCGCCACTCGCCTTCGCGGTGGCTGGCGCTGGCGACGAAGTTGAGCACCGGCAGCAGCGGGCGGCCGCACATGGTCAGCACCGCCAGTTCATCGCGGTACTTGGCCAGCACCGGCTCGCGCACGTCGATCACGTACAGGCCGGCGTCGGAGGCCAGCAACTGGCGCAGCACCTTGGCTTCCTGCTCATAGCGCTGGCGCGCCTCGCTGCCTTCGAGGAAGCGGGCCAGACGCGCCGGGCCGTCCAGGCGCTCGCCGGGGCGGTCGAGGCGCTCCAGGTAGTCGAGCAGGGCGATGGCGTCCTCCAGGCCGGGGGTGTCGTACAGCTCCAGCAGCGCCTGACCGTCCACCGACAGCCGCGCACCCTCGACATGGCGCGTGGTGCTGGCACGCGGCGAGACTTCGCCGAATTCCACATCGCGGGTCAGGGTGCGCAGCAGCGAGGTCTTGCCGACGTTGGTATGGCCGACCAGGGCGAGTTTCAGTGGTGGGCTCATGGCGTGGTCTCGGCCGGGTAGCTCGGAGGCAACAGAGCGGGCATTGGGGTAGGAGCGAGCTCTGCTCGCGAACCATGGCAAACGGCAAAAGCTTCGCGAGCAGAGCTCGCTCCTACATGAAGCCCGTGTGCCTGCGGCTCTCTAGTCATGCCCTGTCTCCAGCCAGTTCAGCGGCGCCGTATCACAGTGGGTCAGCCCTAGCGTGCCGAGGGCCTGGTGCCAGTCCGCCAGGCGGGCGCTGTCCAGGTATTCGCCAGGGGCAGGCGGCAGCAGCCAGATGCGCGTGGCAGAGGACGAGCGCGCCAGCTCGCCGAGCAGCGCCAGGGTGCCGCGATCCGGTGAGCGGCGTGGATCGCAGGCGATGGCCAGGCGCTGGGGCGGGAAGCGGGTCAGCTGTTCGAGCAACTGGCGGCGCTGCTCGCGGCTGTCGATCACCCCGGCATCGGCCACGCCCTTCGGTAGCGGCAGCGGTGGCCAGGGGCGGCGCTCGTCCAGCTCCAGGCCGAGCAGGAGGGCGCCACTGCCGGGTTGGGCACTGGCGCCGCCTTGCGGTTGGTGCAGGGCGGCTGGTGCCAGGTCGCAGACGCCGAGGCGTTCGCTGTCCGGTTGCAGGCGCTGGCGCAGCAGGCTGTAGCTCGGCAGGTCGAGATCCAGGCGCAGTCTGCGCGTGCCCGACTGCCAGCGCCACAGGCACAGCAGCGCCAGCAGCAGGCGTGGCAGCAGGCCGTAGACCAGCACCACGCCGACCAGCCAGCCGGCCCAGCTCTGCCGGGCGGCTTCGCTGGCGATGGCGGCATCGCCGCTAGCGCGAATGACCTCGATATCCGGCAGGCTGAAGCCGAGCAGAGCGGGCAGGGCGCCGATGCTCTGGGTCAGGGCAATGAAGGTGTCGCCAGCGAGGATGGTGGTCTCCCAGACGAAGCCGTAGCGGCGGGTGGCGAGCAGCAGCAACAGGGTGGTCAGCGCGGCGAGCATGGCCAGCGTCCACAGGCCGTTGACCAGCAGGCCCAGGCCCCAGCGAGTCAGGCGCTGGCGTTGCAGCATCAGCAGCAGGGCCGGGGCCAGTTGCGCGGCGCTGGCGTCGCGCGCCAGCTTCTCGCTGAGCCATAGCCACAGACGACCGAGTGCGCCGGGGTGGTCGCGGGTCAGCAGCAGGCTGAGCAGCCAGCCCACCAGCATCAGCAGGTTGAGCCCGAGCAGGCTACCCAGAGCCCAGAACACATTGACCGGCTGACGCCCGTCGCCCAGTGCCGCCAGGGCCAGGCCGGCGCCGCTGAGCAGGGCCAGCAGGGCGAGCAGCAGGCCTGCCAGACGGGCGCCCTGCAGCCAGTGCAGCAGCGCTTGCCACTGGCCGCCACGGCGGGCCAGAAACAGGGCGCGATGCTGGATGCGCTCGGCCAGATCGCCGTCCTCGGCGCGGGCCAGGCGATTGGCCTCGGCGTCTTCGAGCGGGCCGGCGTGTTCCTCGCGCAGGCGAATGGTCTCGCTGAGCCAGAGGCGTTGCAGGGGCGTAGGGGAGGAGGCGTCAGTCACGCGGCGTCTCGTCGTGCGGATCAGGGGTTGAGGATAACCCCTGATCCGTCATGGCGCGACTCAGCGTTGTTCGCGCAGGCGTACGGCGATGTCCGGCTGGTCGATGAACAGACCGTCGATGCCGGTGGCGAGGAAGGCGCGCAGCTCGGCTTCGATATCGCCGCGCTCGGCCGGCTCGCTGCCGTTGCGCAGGCTGGTGGGCAGGAAGGCGTTCTCGGCGCGGAAGGTGTAGGGGTGGACCTTGAGCTTGGCCGCATGAGCGTCACGCACCAGGCTGGTGGGCGTGGTCAGATTGCCGGCGGCGTCGCGCGGGATGATCATGCCTTTCTCCGGGCCGATGCCGCTGGCGTAGCGGGCGATGGCCTTCAGGCCCTTGGGCGTGATCATCTGGGCGTAGCTCAGACCGGTGCCGAGCACCTGCTGGTCATAGGGTTGGCCCTCGGTCCACAGCAGTTGCACCAGGCGCACCTGGGTCAGACGGCTGAGGGTCTTGAGGTTCTCCACCTCGAAGGACTGGATGTACACCGGCGCCTTGGCGCTGTTGTAACCGTTGCGCTTAAGCACCTTGACCAGTGGCTGCTCCATGGCCAGGCCGATCTGCTGGAAGTGGGTCGGGTGCTTGGTTTCCGGGTACAGGCCGATGACCCGCTGCTGGCTGAGTTGCAGGCTCTTCACCAGGTCGATGATCTCCTGCAGGGTTGGGATCTCGAATTGGCCATCGAAACGGGTATTGGCCGGACGCACCTGCGGGATACGTTCGATGGCGCGCAGGGTCTTGAGTTCGGCCAGGCTGAAGTCCTCGCTGAACCAGCCTTCCAGGCTGACGCCGTCCACCGTCTGGGTGCGCTTGCGGTTGGCGAACTCCGGACGCTGCGAGACGTCGGTGGTCAGCCCCAGCTCGTTGTCGTGACGGGCCACCAGCTGGCCGTCGCGGGTCATCACCAGGTCCGGCTCGACATAGTCCGCGCCCTGCAGAATGGCCAGGGCGTAGGCGGCCAGGGTGTGCTCGGGGACGTAACCGCTGGCGCCGCGGTGGGCGATGACCAGCGGTTTGGCGTCGCCATGGGGCTTGCCCTTGTGCGCCAGGGGCTGTTGCTGCGCCCAGTCGATGGCGGCCTGCACGCTGTCGGGCTTGGCTGGCGCGGCGAGGCCGAGGGTCGGTAGCAACAGGCCGGCGCAGAGCAGCCAGCTGCGAAGCGGTTTGGTCAACATGGTGGTACCTCCTTGCACAGGGGATGGAAACCCAAGCCTGCACCGGCAAGGGTGACGATTCTGCTACAGAGCTCCAAGCCTAGACGGTTCTGTGCGCCATTCGGCAAAGCCAAAGGTGGGCTGCGGGTGCGCGGGGCGCTCTGCTATGCTCGCGGCCATGAAAACGACACTGCCCCTCTGCCTGATCGCCGCCCTCGCCGACAACCGCGTGATCGGCCGCGACAACCAACTGCCCTGGCATCTGCCGGCGGACCTCAAGCACTTCAAGGCCCTGACCCTGGGCAAGCCGATCATCATGGGGCGCAAGACCTGGGATTCGCTCGGTCGGCCGCTGCCGGGCCGGCTCAATCTGGTGGTCAGCCGCCAGCCGGGCCTGACCCTGGAAGGCGCCGAGGTATTCGCCACCCTGGAAGCGGCCATTGAGCGCGCCGATGTGTGGGCGCGTGAAGAGGATGCCGAAGAGTTGATGCTGATTGGCGGCGCGCAGCTCTATGAGCTGGGCCTGGAACAGGCCGATCGCCTGTATCTGACCCGTGTCGGTCTCGAGCCTGAGGGCGATGCGTTCTTTCCACAAATCGACGAGTCGGTCTGGCGCGTGACGTCCAGCGTCGAGCATCCGGCTTCTGCCGAGGCGCCCTTCTACGCCTTCGAGGTGTGGGAACGGCGCGGCGCATAAGCATAACGACCGTTCCGGCCGTCTCTGCCGCCTGATTCCACCAGCGCGCGTGACGGCCATTGCCTTGCCTCTGCCGTCATTTCTTTGGTGAATGTTGCTGCAGGTATTTCGATGACGGATCAATCACCCGTTGACGAGCGCCCGAGCGCCGTCGCTGCACTCTTCGTGCGCCACCCGCTGTGGGAGGATGCGCTGGCCTTGCTGTTCGGCACCGCCCTGGTGGCCTTGGACATCGCCTTTTATACGCATGCCGGGCTGCTGACCGGCGGCACCGTCGGCATCGCCTTTCTGGCCAACTATCAGGCTGGCTGGTCGTTCGGGCTGGTGTTCTGCCTGGTCAACCTGCCGTTCTACCTGCTCGGTATCTGGCGCATGGGCTGGGGCTTCACTTTGCGTACCGGCTGCGCGGTGCTGCTGGTTTCGCTGCTGGCCGAACTGACGCCGCAGTGGGTTGCCTTCGCCCATCTCAATGCCGTGTATGCCGCATTGTTCGGTGGGGCTGCGATGGGCCTGGGGTTGCTCATGTTGTTCCGCCATCGCGCCAGCCTGGGCGGGGTGAACATTCTCGCCCTGTACATGCAGGAACGCTTCGGCTTTCGTGCCGGCGCGGTGCAGATGGCCATCGACGCGAGCATCGTGCTGGCTGCCATCTTCGTGGTGTCGCCAGACAAGGTGCTGCTCTCGGTGCTGGGGGCGGTGATGCTCAATCTGGTGCTGGCGATCAATCACCGGGCCGATCGTTACGTCGGCGTCAGTTGATCCCTGCAACGACATGGGGCAGCCTCGCTGGAGGCAGCCCCTCGTCGGGTTTGCGGGGTCGAGCGTCAGATCACTTCGGTGAACTGGATGATCTCCACCCAGTAACCGTCCGGATCCTTGATGAAGGCGATGTCACGCATGCGACCGTCGGTCAGGCGTTTCTGGAAGTCCACACCGAGATCTTCGAAACGCTGGCAGGCGGCCTTGATGTCCGGCACCGCCACGCACAGGTGGCCGAAGCCGCGCGGGTCGCTGTTGCCGCTGTGGTAGGAGAATTCCGGGTCCTTCTCGGTGCCGTAGTTGTAGGTCAGCTCCAGCACGCCGGGGATCGACTTGCGCCACTGATGGCGGGCGGCCGGATCGGCCGGGATCTGCGACTTGTCAGCGATCAAGGCGAGGAAGTACAGGCTGAATTCGGCGTCGGGGAAGTCCTTCTTCTCCAGCAGGGTGAAGCCCAGCACGCGGGTGTAGAAATCCAGCGATTTGGTCAGATCCTTCACGCGGATCATGGTGTGGTTGTAGACGAAGTCGGCGGTAGCGACGTCAGGCTTGGCGGTCACGCCGGGAATGGCGTTGAGCTCGTCGAGGGTCATGGGTTCTCCATCAGGCGGGAAAAGGCTGTATTTACCTAGATGGATTCGGTGGCAACGTTTTTCAAGTATGTGGGTAAGCCTTTGCCAGCCCTGACCAGGCAACGATGCAGGGACGTTTGTAGGAGCGGCTTCAGCCGCGATTGACGCGAAGAGGCGGAAGCATCGCGGCTGAAGCCGCTCCTACGGCGAGGCTAGACAACGCTTCTTTTGTCCGCCCATTGGGCGCAGGGCGGTGGACGGGTGAAGCGTCGTCCGCTCTACCGGGTTTCAGATCTGCAGCGTGATCAGCTCGGCCCTAAACTGGTCGCCTTCGATATGCAGGAGGCCCACGCCGAGGGGCAGCTTGAAGCGTCGCGGGCCGGCGCTACCAGGGTTGAGGTAGAGCACGCCATCGCGCTCTTCATGCAGCGGCTTGTGCGAATGCCCGGCGATTACGACGTCGATGCCTTCGGCCCTGGGATCGATGGCCAATTGCTTGAGATCGTGCAGTACATAAAGGCTAACCGCGTCGAAGCGCAGGACCAATTGCTCTGGAATGGCGTCGGCCCAGGCCTGGTCATCGTTGTTGCCGCGCACCACCGACAGCGGCGCGATGCGCTCCAGCTCCGCAAGGATATGCGGCCCGCCGATATCGCCGGCATGGATCAGGTGGTCGACGCCCTGCAATGCCGCCAGCGCTTCGGGGCGTAGCAGGTTGTGGGTGTCGGCGATCAGGCCGATGCGCATCGGTTGACTCCCTTGGTAAGCGAACGGCCAGCTTGCGACCGATTGCGCTTCGATGCAAAGCCGTGGGCAAGAAAAAAGCCCGGCATGGTGGGCCGGGCTTTTGTATGCAGCAGCGATCAGCCGTCGAGCATCGCCTTGTCACGCACCGCGCCCTTGTCGGCGCTGGTGGCGAGCAATGCATAGGCTTTCAGGGCGGTGGTCACCTTGCGCGCGCGCGGCTGCGCCGGCTTCCAGCCTTTCTTGTCCTGCTCGGCGCGGCGGGCGGCCAGTTCTTCATCGCTGACCAGCAGGTTGATGCTGCGGTTGGGAATGTCGATGAGGATCTTGTCGCCGTCGTTGACCAGACCGATGGCGCCGCCCGATGCGGCTTCCGGCGAGGCGTGGCCGATGGACAGACCGCTGGTGCCGCCGGAGAAACGACCGTCGGTCAGCAGGGCGCAGGCCTTGCCCAGGCCCTTGGACTTCAGGTAGCTGGTCGGATACAGCATCTCCTGCATGCCCGGGCCGCCCTTTGGGCCTTCGTAGCGGATGATGACGATGTCGCCGGCCTTCACCTCATCATTGAGGATGCCCTTGACCGCGCTGTCCTGGCTCTCGAACACCTTGGCGGTGCCTTCGAACACATGGATGGACTCGTCGACACCGGCGGTCTTCACCACGCAGCCATCGAGGGCGATGTTGCCGTACAGCACCGCAAGCCCACCCTCTTGGGAGTAAGCGTGCTCGACGCTGCGGATGCAGCCTTCGGCGCGGTCATCGTCCAGGCTTGGCCAGCGGGTGCTCTGGCTGAACGCAGTCTGGGTCGGGATGCCGGCAGGGCCAGCCTTGAAGAAGTGGTGAACCGCTTCGTCCTGGGTCTGGGTGATGTCCCACTGGGCGATGGCTTCGGCCATGTTGGGGCTGTGTACGGTGTGCACGTCGGTGTGCAGCAGGCCGCCACGGGCCAGCTCGCCGAGGATGGAGAAGATGCCACCGGCGCGGTGCACGTCTTCCATGTGGTACTTCTGGATGTTCGGCGCCACCTTGCACAGCTGCGGGACCTTGCGCGACAGGCGATCGATGTCGCGCAGGTCGAACGGCACCTCGGCTTCCTGGGCAGCGGCCAGCAGGTGCAGGATGGTGTTGGTCGAACCGCCCATGGCGATGTCGAGCATCATGGCGTTCTCGAACGCCTTGAAGTTGGCGATGTTGCGCGGCAGCACCGACTCGTCGCCCTCGCCGTAGTAGCGCTGGCACAGCTCGACGGCCAGGCGGCCGGCGCGCAGGAACAGCTGCTCACGGTCGCTGTGGGTGGCCAGGGTCGAACCGTTGCCCGGCAGGGAAAGCCCTAAGGCTTCGGTCAGGCAGTTCATCGAGTTGGCGGTGAACATGCCGGAACAGCTGCCGCAGGTCGGGCAGGCGCTGCGCTCGTATTCGGCGACCTTTTCGTCACTGGCCGAAGAATCGGCAGCGATGACCATGGCGTCGACCAGGTCCAGACCATGGTTGGCCAGCTTGGTCTTGCCGGCTTCCATCGGGCCGCCGGAGACGAACACCGCCGGGATGTTCAGGCGCAGGGCGGCCATCAGCATGCCGGGGGTGATCTTGTCGCAGTTGCTGATGCAGACGATGGCGTCGGCGCAATGGGCGTTGACCATGTATTCGACGGAGTCGGCGATGATCTCGCGGCTCGGCAGCGAATAGAGCATGCCGTCGTGGCCCATGGCGATGCCGTCGTCCACGGCGATGGTGTTGAATTCCTTGGCCACGCCGCCGTGCTTCTCGATCTCGCGGGCGACCAGCTGACCCAGGTCCTTCAGATGCACGTGGCCAGGCACGAACTGGGTGAAGGAGTTGGCGATGGCGATGATCGGCTTCTTGAAGTCTTCGTCCTTCATCCCGGTGGCGCGCCAGAGGGCGCGGGCGCCGGCCATGTTGCGGCCGTGGGTGGAGGTTTTCGAGCGGTAATCGGGCATGACGGTATTCCTGCGACTAATTCGGTTGTGTGTGCGGTGAGCGTCGTCGAGCGGCAGATCGCCGCGGTATCAGGAGGCTGCATGACGAAACGGGATCACCGTTCGTTCGGCCGGGGCTCACGGGCCCGCCGGAGGATTTCTGGCGAGGAATGCTGCGATTCTACGCCCGCCGAGGCGGGCGGGGGAAGGTTGCCGGTCGCTCGCAGCCTTGGCTGCGCCTTAATGCGGTATTTCGATCCCTCGCAGGCGTTCGGCGCGGCGGCGCAGCAGTTCGAGGGTCACCAGCAGGGCGATGGAGACCAGGATCAGCAGGGTGGCGATGGCCAGGATGCTCGGGTTGATCTGCTCGCGCAGGCCCGAGAACATCTGCCGCGGAATGGTGCGCTGCTGCGGGCCGGCCATGAACAGGATCACCACCACCTCGTCGAACGAGGTGATGAAGGCGAACAGCGCGCCGCTGATCACCCCGGGGCGGATCAGCGGCATGATGATGTCGAAGAACACCCGCAGCGGTGTGGCGCCCAGGTTCAGGGCGGCGCGCGCCAGGCTGTAGTCGAAGCCGGTGAGCGTGGCGGTGACGGTGATGATCACGAAGGGCGTGCCGAGCGCGGCGTGGGCGAGGATCACCCCCAGGTAGCTGCCGGCCAGGCCGAGGTTGGAGTAGAAGAAGAACATGCCGGCGGCGGTGATGATCAGGGGCACGATCATCGGCGACAGCAGCAGGGCGGTGATGAAGCGGCGATAGGGCATGTCGTCGCGCGCCAGACCCACCGCGGCGCAGGTGCCGAGCACCGTGGCCAGGACGGTGGCGAAGATGCCGATGACGAAGCTGTTCTTGATCGCCAGGATCCATTTCGGGTCGTTGAGAATCTCCCGATACCAGCGCAGCGAGTAGGCCTCCGGGTCCAGCGTGAGCATGCCTTCGGTGAAGCTGAAGAACGGCTCGGCATTGAACGACAGCGGCACGATCACCAGGATCGGCAGGATCAGAAACAGCAGCACCAGCCAGGAACTGACCTTGAGCAGCCAGTTGCCGAGGTGATGCCAGAAACCGTAGTAGGCGGGGATTTTCATAGCGCCGTGCCCGGATCGAGGTGACGGCCGCGGCCGCCTGTAGCCCGGACGCAGTCCGGGGAGGGAGAGGTTGCGGGTTTCCCGGATTGCATCCGGGCTACGCCGTGTTGCTGCGGTGCTGATACGGCCATGTTCATCCCAACTTGATATTGCTGGCGCCGACGAAGCGGTCGTAGACCCAGTACAGCAGCAGGATCAGCCCCAGCAGCAGCGAGCCCAGCGCGGCGGCCAGCTCCCAGTTGTTCGAGCGCTGCATGTGGAAGGCGATGATGTTGCTGATCATCTGCCCGTCGGTGCCGCCGACCAGCGCCGGGGTGATGTAGTAGCCCACCGAGATGATGAATACCAGCAGCGCTCCGGCGCTGAGGCCGGGCAGGGTCATGGGGAAGTAGATGCGGGCGAAGGCCGGGATCGGCTTGTCGCCCAGGCTCAGGGCGGCGCGCATGTAGCTCGGGTCGATGCCGCGCATCACGCTGTACAGCGGCAGGATCATGAAGGGCAGCAGGATGTGAGTCATTGCCACCACGGTGGCGAACGAGGTGTAGAGCATCTCGAAGGGCTGGCTGATCAGGCCGATGCCCATGAGTGTGGAATTGATCACGCCGTTGGTCTGCAGCAGCGCGATCCACGAGGTGGTGCGCACCAGCAGTGAGGTCCAGAACGGCAGCAGTACCAGCACCAGCAGCAGGTTGGCGCGATTCGACGGCAGGCCGGCCAGGTAATAGGCCAGCGGGTAGCCGAGCAGGGCGCAGAGCAGGGTGATGACCAGCGCCATGTTCAGGGTCTTGGAGTACAGCTGCAGGTAGATCTGCGTGTCCTGGCGCACCTGGATGCCTTCATCGGGATGCAGCTCCAGGTCCAGGGCGGTCAGGTAGTAGTCGTAGGTGTAGACCTTGCCGGCACGTTCGATGGCGTACCACAGCTCGGGGCGGCTCCAGTTGCGGTGGCTCTCGAGCAGGGTCTCGACGCCCTGGCTCGACAATGCTTCGGCATCCATCCGGCCGATGCGCCGCGCGGTGGATTTGACCACGCTGGACATGCCGGTGAAGGCGCGGTTGAACTCCTCGGACAGCTTGCCGGACAGGCGCTGCTTGTCGAGGGCGTGCAGTTCGCTGACGAACACGCTCAGCGTGCGTTCATCCGGCAACTGCTTGTGATCGTCCCAGCGCTCCAGTTCGGCCAGGGTCAGGGGAATCAGCTCGGCCACCGTCGGGTGATACACGCTACGCCACAGCATGCTGCCGATGGGGGCGACGAAGGTGACGAGGATGAACAGCAGCAGCGGCGCCACGAACAGGAAGGCGGTGAGGCGCTTCTTGCGGCGGGCACTGGCGGCTTGGCCGGCTTCGCTGGTGGTGAGAGAGGTCAAGACATTGCTCCGGGATCAGCCCCTTCTCCGTTGGACCTCGGTACCCGTGGGACGGGCTTCAGCCGCGACCGTCGCCGCTGAAGCGCCTCCCACAGGTGGCCCGTGGGGCAGGTGTGGTGCTTACTTCAACAGCCACTCGTTGAACTTCTCGCCCAGCGATTCGCCGTAGTCGGCCCAGAACTCCGAGCCGGCCTGGATACCTTTGTCCAGGTGGGCGGTGGGCAGGTGCGGGGTCGCGCTCTGGTCGGCCAGCGGCATGGACGACTTGCGGGTCGGGCCGTAGGCCACGTCCGGCATGCCGGCCAGCGGCTTGGAACCGGTGGCGTACTTGATGAACTCCATCGCCAGGTCCTTCTTCTTCGAGCCCTTGACGATGGCCCAGGCGTCGAGGTCGTAGACGTGGCCGTCCCAGACGATCTCGAAGGGTTTCTTCTCCTGCACGATGGCGTCGTAGAAGCGGCCGTTGGCCGACTGCACCAGCACCGCGCCACCGTCATTGAGCAGCTGCGGCGCCTGCGACCAGGAGTCGAACCAGACGATGTCCTTCTTGATGCTGTCCAGCTTGTCGAAGGCGCGTTGCTGGCCTTCCGGGGTGGCGAGCACTTCGTAGACTTCCTCAGGTGCGACGCCGTCAGCCATCAGCGCCCATTCCATGTTCACCTGCGGGCGCTTGCGCATGGCGCGCTTGCCGGGAATCTTGCTGGTGTCGAAGAAGTCGCCAATGCTGCTGGCCTTGGTACCGCCGATGGTGTTTTCGTTGTAGGCGAACACCACTGACCAGACGATATTGCCCACTGCGCACTCGCTGGCCAGGGCTTCGGGGATGAAGTCCTGCGCGGCCGGGGTGCCGTCGATGCCGGGAGGCAGGGCGCTGTGGTCGAGGCTTTCCAGCAGGCCTTCGGAGCAGGCGCGCTCGAGGTCGATCACCTCGAAGTCGACCACGTCCCACTGGATGTTGCCCGACTCGACCTGCGCCTTGATCTCGGCGACGCCGCCGGAGTAGTCCTCGAACAGCACCTTGACCCCGGTTTCCTTCTGGTAGGGGTCGATGACGTGCTTCTTCTGCGCTGCGCCATAGGCGCCGCCCCAGGACACCACGGTGAGGCTGTCCTGGGCCGTGGCGGTGCTCGCGGTGAGTCCCAGTGCCGCCACCAGGGCGAAGGTGGAAACGCTGGTAGTCAGTGATCTAGCCATTGCTGTGCTCCATTTGCTTCTACTAGTTGTGGGGTGGGACTTCCGATCGATCCAGTGCCTGGCTGTCTTCCGGCAGCCAGGCGAGGGCGACTTCGTCATGAGCGCTGAGGTGCGGGGCCGAGCTGTCGTTGAGGTTTTTCACCACCAGCTCGCTGCCGCTGGCGGTCTCGAAGTGATAGCGGATGTATTCGCCGACGTAGTGGCGGGTGACGAAGCGCGCCTTGACCTGGTTACCGCTGCCGCCGAGGCGGTCGGTGAAATTGAGCTTCTCCGGGCGTACCGACACCGTGGTCGGCTGGCCGACCTCGGTGCAGTTGGCCTTCAGCGTCCTGACCAGGCCGCCATCGTCCAGACGCACCTGCACGCTGTCGTCGGCGACGCTCTCGATCACTCCGGCCAGCTTGTTGCTCTCGCCGATGAAGTCGGCGACGAACAGGTTGGCCGGGCGTTCGTAGAGCACGTGCGGCGCCGCGCACTGCTGCACCACGCCGTTGTTGAACACGGCGATGCGGTCGCTCATGGTCAGCGCTTCGGTCTGGTCGTGGGTGACGTAGATCACGGTGAAGCCGAGCTGCTCGTGCAGGCGCTTGATCTCGAACTGCATCTGCTCGCGCAGTTTCTTGTCCAGCGCGCCGAGCGGCTCGTCCATCAGCACGATGTCCGGGGCGAAGATCAGTGCGCGGGCCAGGGCCACGCGCTGGCGCTGACCGCCGGAGAGCTGGCCGGGGTAGCGGCCGCCGAAGGCCTGCAGCTCGACCAGGGCGAGGTAGTCCTCGACCTTGGCACGGATCTCGTCCTTGGGCAGCTTGCGGATCTTCAGCGGGTAGGCCAGGTTCTCGCGGATGGTCATGTGCGGGAACAGCGCATACTGCTGGAAGACCATGCCGATGTTGCGGTCGTAGGGGGCGATGCTGGTGACGTTGCGGCCGTTGATCAGGATCTCGCCGCTGGTCACGTCCTCGAAACCGGCGAGCATCATCAGGCAGGTGGTCTTGCCCGAGCCCGAGGGGCCGAGCAGGGTGATGAATTCGCCCTTGGCCACGTTGAGGTTGAAATCCTTGACCACCAGCGTCTTGTGGTCGTAGGTCTTCTTCACATTGGTGAATCGCAGGAACGCGTCGTTCCCAGCCTGCGCAGCCATAGTCCTCCCCACTATCGGCAATGTGAAGTCAGCTCGTGGCCGAAGCTCCACTTTCTAGGTCGATGCGCCTCCTTCGTGGGCGGCGATCGTTATGGCGATAGGCAAAAGCAATAAGCAAGCCAGATGACGACTGGCTCGCTGATAGCGCTCTGCTATGCAGGCTCAAGCCTAGTCCATGCTGGGCGAGATGCGAGGCGGGGTGTAGGAGGAGGTAACAGCGCGAGGGAGAAGGGGCACCTGCCGAAACGCACTCGGCAGGTGCAGCTTGCTCAGCTGTTGGGCAGCAGGCGTACGGTCAGGCTCTTGATGTAGCGGGTTTCGTTGATCGCCGGGTGTACCGGGTGATCCGGGCCCTGGGCGCCGCGTTCGAGCAACTGGATGTTGCGGTCCAGGTGGCGGGCGCTGGTCAGCAGAATATTCTGCAGGCTGTCCTCCTCCAGGTGCATGGAGCAGCTGGCGCTGACCAGGATGCCGTCCTTGTTGAGCAGGCGCATGGCGGTTTCGTTGAGGCGGCGGTAGGCGGCCTCGCCGTTCTTGATGTCCTTCTTGCGCTTGATGAAGGCGGGTGGGTCGGCGATCACCACGTCGAAGCGCTCTTCGGCGGATTTCAGTTCGCGCAGCGCGGCGAACACGTCGCCTTCGACGCAAGTGACCTTCTCGGAGAAACCATTGAGTGTGGCGTTGCGCTCCACGCCGTCGAGGGCGAAGCAGGAGGCGTCCACGCAGAACACTTCGCTGGCACCGAAGGCGGCCGCCTGCACGCCCCAGCCGCCGATGTAGCTGAACAGATCGAGCACGCGCTTGCCCTTGACGTAGGGCGCCAGGCGCGCGCGGTTCATGCGGTGGTCGTAGAACCATCCGGTCTTCTGCCCTTCGATCACCGGCGCCTCGAACTTCACCCCGTTCTCTTCCAGTGCGACCCACTCCGGCACCTCGCCGTAGGCGGTTTCCACGTAGCGCTCGAGGCCTTCGGCGTCGCGCGCGCTGGAGTCGTTCTTGAACAGGATACCGCTGGGCTTGAGCACCTGGATCAACGCGGCGAGCACGTCGTCCTTGTGCGCTTCCATGGTGGCCGAAGCCAGCTGCACCACCAGGATGTCGAAGAAGCGGTCGACCACCAGACCCGGCAGCAGGTCGGAGTCGCCGTACACCAGGCGGTAGCAGGGCTTGTCGAACAGGCGCTCACGCAGGCTCAGGGCAACGTTGAGGCGATGCACCAGCAGCGACTTGTCCAGCACGTGCTTGACGTCGCGCGACAGCAGGCGGGCGCAGATCAGGTTGTTCGGGCTCATGGCAACGATGCCCAGCGGCTTGCCGCCGGCCGCTTCGAGCACGGCCTGGTCACCGGCCTTGAGGCCATGCAGCGGGGTGGCGGCGACATCGATCTCGTTGCTGTACACCCACAGATGGCCGGCGCGCAGGCGTCGGTCGGCGTTGGCTTTCAGGCGCAGACTGGGCAGGGAAAACATGAGTTCGGGCTCCGCGGGGAAAAGAGCGGGATTATAGCGGTTTGCACGAAGACCCGGCGTTTACAAAAGTCGACTGCGGGCTTGCCCTTGCTTTGGCTAGACTGTGCGCTACCTCTCATCCTGCACGATCCCGCTTCCATGACCTACGAACTTACCGCCCAACAGATCCAGCAAGTCCTGCAGGGCATCAGCGTACCGCCGCAGCCGCAGATCATGGTCGACCTGCAGATGGAGCAGATCATGCCCAACCCGGATCTGCGCAGCATCGCCAAGCTGATCAGCCAGGACCCGGGGTTGTCCGGCGCGCTGCTGAAAATCGTCAACTCGCCACATTTCGGCCTGGCCAACCGCATCGCCTCGATCCAGCAGGCGGTCAATCTGCTGGGCTGCAACACGGTGATCAACCTGATCAATGCGCAGTCGATCAAGGGCGAGCTGACCGACGAAGCCATCCTGGTGCTCAACCGCTTCTGGGACAGCGCCCAGGACGTGGCCATGACCTGTCTGACCCTGGCCAAGCGTCTTGGTTATCAGTCGCCGGACGAGGCCTACAGCCTGGGGCTGTTCCACGATTGCGGCATTCCGCTGATGCTCAAGCGTTTCCCCAACTACATGCAGGTACTGGAGGAAGCCTATGCCAGCGCCAACGATGAGCGCCGTGTGGTCGATACCGAGAACCGTCTGCTGACCACCAACCACGCTGTGGTCGGCTATTTCACCGCACGTTCCTGGCGTCTGCCGGAACACCTCTGCGAGGTCATCGCCAATCACCACAATGCTCTGTCGATCTTCAGCGACGACTCCGGGCGTGACGCGCAGCTCAAGACGCTGCTGGGCATCCTGAAAATGGCCGAGCATATCTGCGAGTCCTATCGCGTACTGGGTGGCCAGGCCGTCGACATGGAGTGGCAGTACATCTCGCAACCGATTCTCGAGTATGTCGGGCTGTCTGAGTACGACTTCGAAAACCTGCGTGAAAGCATTCGCGATCTTGCTGTGCTCTGACCCCGCGCAGGGTGTGCCTGTGCGCTACCGCTTGGCGCGCCGCTCCTGCTAAGGTGGCGCACCGCCGTTCTTCTGCCGTATTGCCATGCCCGAATTACCTGAAGTCGAAACTACCCGCCGCGGTATTGCCCCTTACCTCGAAGGTCAGCGCGTCAGCCGCGTGATCGTGCGCGAGCGCCGCCTGCGCTGGCCGATTCCCGAAGATCTGGATATTCGTCTGTCCGGCCAGCGCATCGAGTGCGTCGAACGGCGCGCCAAGTATCTGCTGATCAAGGCCGAAGTCGGCAGTCTGATCGGCCATCTGGGCATGTCCGGCAGTTTGCGCCTGGTCGAGTGCGGCCTGGCGGCGGCCAAGCATGAACATGTGGATATCGAACTGGAGTCCGGCCTGGCGCTGCGTTATACCGACCCGCGCCGTTTCGGCGCGCTGCTGTGGAGCGAAGACCCGCTGCGTCACGAACTGCTCGCCCGGCTCGGGCCAGAACCCCTGGGTGGCCTGTTCGATGGCGAGCGGCTGTTCCAGCTGTCACGCGGGCGCAGCATGGCGGTCAAGCCCTTCATCATGGACAACGCGGTGGTGGTGGGGGTGGGCAATATCTATGCGACCGAGGCGTTGTTCGCCGCGGGCATCGATCCGCGCCGCGAAGCCGGGTCGATCTCGCGAGCCCGCTACCTGCGCCTGGCCGAGGAGATCAAGCGCATCCTCGCCCATGCCATCGAGCGTGGCGGCACCACGCTACGCGACTTCGTCGGCGGCGATGGTCAGCCCGGCTACTTCCAGCAGGAGCTGTTCGCCTACGGCCGCGGCGGCGAGTTCTGCAAGGTCTGCGGCACTACGCTGCGTGAGGTCAAGCTGGGGCAGCGGGCGAGTGTGTACTGTCCCAAGTGTCAACGCTGAGCAAGACCAAACTGCCAGAAGAATAAGAAATACCGAGGTTTATCGATGTCCGGTAACTACTTGCCGCGCAATCCAGCTGCCGAATGGCTGGGGCGCAGCGTGCTCAAACTCATGGGCTGGCGAATCGAGGGCGAGCTGCCGAAGCTCGACAAGTTCGTCGCCATTGGCGCCCACCACACTTCCAACTGGGACTTCGTGATCTTCATCGCGCTGAAATTCGTGCTACGCCTCAACGCCCGCTGGTTCGGCAAGCACAGCATCTTTCGCTGGCCCTTCGGCGGCCTGATGCGCAGCTGGGGCGGCATCCCGATCCGTCGCGATCGCAAGCTCAATACCGTCGAACAGGCGGTGCAGGCCTTTCGCGAGCATGATCAGTTCATCCTGGTGCTGTCGCCGGAAGGCACACGCAAGAAGGTCGAGCGCTGGAAGATGGGCTTCTACCATATCGCGCTGGGTGCCGGCGTACCCATAGTGCTGGGCGCGCTGGATTACCAGAACCGGCGTGTAGTGATCGGCCCGACCTTCCAGCCGACGGGTGACGAGAAAGCCGATCTGACTGCCATTCTGGCGTTCTTTCGCCCTTATGTGCCGAAAAAGCCGGACTACGCCTTTCATGGCGATTGACGTCCGTCACGCTGACAATTACCAATGCGCTGTTATAGTTACTGGCACTTTCCCGAATAACCTGAAGGATCGATCCATGAAAGCGTTCCGCACCTCCGCTGCTGTCCTGGCGCTGACCTCTGGCCTGCTGGCGCTATCGGCGCAGGCGGAAGTGGTTCAGCAGAACGTCAGCGGTGATCCGCTCTACACCGTCGAGGCCCCCAAGGGCTATGCCATGGTCGGTGATCTGGTCATCGCCCGCCCGCTGCTGATCGGCGCAACCGCCATCGGCGCCGCGGCCTTCATCGTCAGCCTGCCGTTCACCGCACTGGGCGGTAACGTCGGCGAGGCCGCCCAATCGCTGGTGGTCGAACCAGGCAAAGAAGCCTTCGTGCGCTGCCTGGGCTGCACCACCAGCGGCTACAAGCGCGACTGATTCGCCCCGGACTCGCTGTTCGCGGCCTCTCGTTCCCAATGGAGCGAGAGGCCGTTTGCGTTTTGGCACCACTGAAAGGATGAAGTGTTGGTGATGAAGTACCTGCGTTGGGTGATGCTGCTGCTGATGGTGCTGGGACTGTTGGCGTCATTCTGGTTCAGCGAGGGCTGGCTGCAGCTGTGTGCGGGCCTGGCGATCTTCCTGTTCGGCATGCAGTGTCTGGAAGAAGGCCTGCGCCAGCTGGCGGGCAGCAAGCTGGAGCAGATACTCGGACGCAGTACCTCTACCCCCTTCAAGAGCCTGCTGTTCGGTGTCGGTGGCACCCTGCTGCTGCAATCGAGCACCCTGGTGTCGCTGCTGACCATCGCCTTCATCAGTACCGGGCTGATCCAGCTGGCCGGCGGTATCGCCATCCTCTTCGGCGCCAATCTCGGCGCCACCAGCGGTATCTGGCTGCTGGCAATGGCAGGGCAGAACCTCAGCCTCAGCCCATTGGCGTTGCCGCTGCTGGTGCTCGGTGTGCTGGCCGGTTTCTTCGGCCCCAGGAGCAAGGCGGCCGGGCGCATCGTGCTGGGTATCGCCTTCATCTTTCTCGGCATCGACCAGATCAAGGATGGCTTCGCCAGTTTCGGCGATGGCCTGGACATGACCGGCTATCAGGAGGGCGGCTGGCGCGGGGCGCTGCTGTTCACCGCCATCGGCATGGCCATCACCGTGGTGCTGCAATCGAGCCATGCCACCTTGATGCTGACCCTGGCCGCGCTGGCCAGCGGCCAACTGGAGCTGGGGCAGAGCCTGGCCATCGCCATCGGCTCGAACATCGGCAGTAGCGTGACCACCGCCTTCGTCGGCTCGCTCGGCGGCAATCGCAGCGGCCAGCGCCTGGCCCTGGCCCACGTGCTGTTCAACATCACCACCGGCCTGCTCGCCTTCTGTCTGCTGGGGCCGCTGACCTGGCTGGTGCATGCCCTGGCCGAGCCACTGGGCCTAGGCGAGAACAGCCTGATCCAGCTGGCGATGTTCCATACCCTGTTCAACGCCATGGGCGTGGCGCTGTTCTGGCCGTTGCAGGGGCGCCTGGCGCAGTTGTTGATTCGCTGGCTGCCGGAGCGGGCCGAGCCGCAGGTGCTGATCGCCGAGGTGGCACCTGCGCAGGTGGCCGAACCCGAGCCGACCCAGGCGCGTTATCTCAACGAGCGTGCGCTGGACTCGGTGGAGTCGGCGTCCGTCGCGGTGGTGCAGGAGCTGGGGCATCTCGGCCGCCTGAGCCTGGAGGTGATCTGCCATGCGCTGTACCTGCCGGTGGATCAGCTGGCGCAGGCCAGGGCAGACGAACAGTTGCTGCAGGCCAGACCCGCGCAGGCGGGATTCGACGCCGACCAGCTCTATCGCCGTCATATCAAGGGCGTGTACGGCGATCTGCTGAGCTTCATGGGGCGTATGGAACTGCCCATGGACGAAGCACACCAGCAGTTCTGGGTCAGTTGCCAGCTGGCGGCACTGCAACTGGTGGACGCGGTCAAGGATGCCAAGCATCTGCAGAAGAACCTCGGCCATTACCTGGAGCAGCCGCCTTCGGGCGCACGCACCTGCTATGTCGAATTGCGCCGCCACCTGTTGCTGGCCTTGCATGAGTTGCGTGAACTGGCCCGCGCCGAGCTGGAGGATGAGGCCTGGCGTTCGCGTCTGGCCTGGCTGGACGAGCAGGCAGCGACCTTCGATGCGCAGTTCCGCCAGCGTCTGTTCAGCGAGGTACGTTACGGCCACCTCGACGGCCTGCAGACCAGCTCGCTGATGAACGATCTGGGCTATGCCAGCCGTATCTTCCAGAGCCTGCGCAACGTGCTGATGCTGGGCAGCGAGCAGGCGCTGTTCCGCGAGCTGCGCAAGTTCGGTGAAGAGCAGGAGAGCTTGATCCGGCTCCCCTGACGCAAGGCGTAGCCCGGATGAAATCCGGCAGCGGTTATGCAATTTTCCCGGATTGCATCCCGGCTACGGTCACATGCGCTCGGTGCGCATCAGGGCGTCGCCTCGCCAATCCCGCGCGGATCGCTGGCGGCTTGCACCTCGCCGCTGGCCTTGTCCCACAGCAGCACCTGCTGGTTACCGTACTGCCGGTCCAGGCGCTTGAGTTCATGGCCGCGTTTCTCCAGCTCGGCGATCTGCGCGTCGCTGAAGGTATCCGGCTCGTGCTCGATCACATCCGGCAGGAACTGGTGGTGATAGCGCGCCACGGCCGGCCAGCGCGCGATGGGCTGCTCGTCCAGGTACTCCAGCATCGACAGCAGCACCATGCTGGGGATGCGGCTGCCGCCCGGTGTGCCGAAGGCGGCGAACTCATCAACGCTTTCGATAAAGCTCGGGCTCATCGATGACAGCGGACGCTTGCCGCCTGCGATGGTGTTGGCCTGGCTGCCGGCCAGGCCGTATGCATTGGCGCCCTGCACGTCGGCAGCGAAATCGTCCATCTCGTCGTTGAGCAGCACACCGGTGCCGGGCACGGTGAAAGCGGCGCCGAAGGGCAGATTGATCGACAGCGTCGCGGCCACCGCGTTGCCTTCGCTGTCGAGCACGGCGAAGTGCGTGGTGTGGTCGCCCTCATGCCAGGTACCGGCAGGCGGCAGGCTGGCGCTGGGCGTGGCGCGCTCGGGCTCGATGCTGCCGGCCAGCACCGCCAGATGCCCCGGCGAAAGCAGTTGCTCGACCGGGTTCTTGACGAAGTCCGGGTCGCCGAGCAGGCCGCGGTCACGGTAGGCACGACGCAGCGCCTCGACCACGTAGTGCGCGCGCTGCACCGGCTCGGCCTCGCGCCAAGGCAGTTGCTGCAGGATCGCCAGGCTCTGCGCCAGCGCGATGCCGCCGGCCGAAGGTGGTGGGGCGCTGATCAGCTCGCGGCCGTCTTCGAGGGCGAAACGCAGCGGTGCGCGCCGTTGCACGCGATATTCCGCCAGATCGTCCTCGTTCCAGATGCCGCCTGCCTTGCGCACGCCGGCGATCAGGCGCTTGCCCAGCTCGCCGCCATAGAACCCGGCGCGGCCGTGGTTGGCCAGCGCCTGCAAGGTGGTCGCCAGCTCCGGCTGGCGCAGCCGGTAACCTTCTGCCGGTACCTCGCCCTGGTCGAGGAACAGTCGGGCGCTTTCGGCGTCGTCGCGCAGCGCCGCCAGGCGCCAGGTCGCCCGCTCACGGTAGACGCGATCGACCGCGAAGCCCTCGTTGGCCAGGCGAATCGCCGGTGCCAGGCTGCTTTTCAGCGGCAGGCGGCCGTGCTTCTCGGCCAGCTCGACCAAGGCTGCCGGCAGCCCCGGAATGGCAGCGGCCAGCGCGCCATTGAGCGACAGCTCGCGCTGCACCTTGCCGTCACGTACGTAGAGGTCCGGCTTGGCCTCCAGTGGCGCGCGCTCACGGGCGTCGAGGAAGTCGTAGCCGGGGGCGTCGCCAGCAGTGCGCAACAGGAAGAAGCCGCCACCACCCAGGCCGGAGCCATAGGGCTCGACCACCGCCAGGGCGGCGCTGGCAGCTACGGCTGCGTCGAAGGCATTGCCGCCGGCGTCGAGCATCTGCTGCGCTGCAGCGGTGGCGGCGGGGTGGGCAGTGGCAATGGCGGGTTGCTGCGGAGCGGCCTGAGCCAGCAGGCTGGCGCCGAGCAGCAGGGTCGATAGCAGGAGTTTGCGCAACATGCGATCTACCAGAGGCGGCTGAAGGAAGCATGCAGCTTAACAGCCTCGCTCGGGCGAGGTGCACAACGGGCGCGGAGAAAGCAGGAGGCCGCCGGCCTCCTCGGAAGCGTCAGGCCTTGCCGGTGATGATGCGGTACTTCTGCATCAGTTCATCCTTGCTCTCGACGTTGTTCTCGTCGAGCGGGATGCAGTCCACCGGGCAGACCTGCTGGCATTGCGGCTCGTCGTAATGGCCGACGCACTCGGTGCACAGGTTGGGGTCGATCACGTAGATCTCCTCACCCTGGGAAATGGCGCCGTTGGGGCACTCGGGTTCGCAGACGTCGCAGTTGATGCAATCGTCGGTGATGATCAGGGACATGGGTAACTCCTGTCGCGGCGACGCCGAGACACTGGCAGACAACGATGCGCGAATTGTGCCGGATTGGTGCAGCTTGTGTCATGCGCCCGTGCTGCATCTGTGGGAGGGGCTTTAGCCGCGACAGTCGCCGCTGAAGCGCCTCCCACAAGTGCTCTTCAGCTTTTTTGAAAGCGCGCGTTGAGTGCGTCGGCGACGGCCGGATGGACGAACTTGGAAATATCGCCGCCCAGGGCCGCGATCTCGCGCACCAGGGTCGAGGAGATGAAGGAGTACTTTTCCGACGGGGTGAGGAACAGACTTTCCACATCCGGCGCCAGTTGGCGGTTCATGTTGGCCAGCTGGAACTCGTACTCGAAGTCGGACACCGCGCGCAGGCCGCGCAGGAACACGTTGGCGCCCTGTTCCTTGACGAAGTGCGCCAGCAGCGAGGAGAAACCCACCACTTCGACATTCGGCAGGTGCTTGGTCACTTCACGGGCCAGCTCGACGCGTTGTTCCAGCGGGAACAGCGGGTTCTTCTTGGGGCTGGCGGCAACGGCGATGATGACGTGATCGAAAAGTCGCGCGGCGCGTTCGACCAGATCGCCATGGCCTTTGGTGATGGGGTCGAAGGTACCCGGGTACAACACTCGATTCATCGCTTCGTCCTGTTCGAGGCGGCAAGAGTCGCGGATGGTAGCGCAGCGTTTCCCTTGCGGCCAAGCGCGACGAAAGCTCAGTTGCCGCGCAGATGCAGCAGCAGCGCGGGCAGCAGGCAGGCAAGGGCGATCCAGTCGGCTATCACCACACGGCGCAGAGCCTCGTTGTAGACAGGCGCGCTCCATGCCAGCAGGAGAAAGGCGAGCACGCTGATCAGCCCGCCGATCAGCGCCGCGCTGCGCAGCGCCGGGAGGAAGGCAGCGGCCACCAGCAGGGCGCCGAGCAGACCGAAGAGCACGGCGCGGTGGCGCATGAGGATCTGCAGGTTGGGCTCGTCCAGGGCGATGCCGTACAGCGCATTGAGGCGTTCACCCCCTAGCACGCCGACCAGCGGCAGCAGATGGATGACGCCGGCCACCAGCAGCAGAACGGCGATCAGCTTGCTCATCTCAGGCCCTCAGGCGTTCGCCCAGCAGGGTGGCGAGCTTGGCGGTCAGGCCATAGATAGACAGCTGCGGGTTGGCGCCGATGCTGGTGGGAAACAGCGAACCGTCATGGATCGACAGGTTGGCCAGGTGGTGGTGGCGGCCGAGGCTGTCGACCACTGCCTGCTGCGCATCCTCGCCCATGGCGCAGCCGCCCATCACGTGGGCGCTGCCCAGGCGGGTGCGATAGAGCTCCAGGTCGAGGTTCTCGATCATTTCCCGGGCCTCCTTCCAGCTGCCGACGTAACGCGCATCGGCATGGGTCGGCATCACCGCCCTGGCACCGGCGGCGAACTGGATTTCCGCCATGGTCAGGTAGGCGCGGCGCACCCCGTCCCAGGTGTAATCGGTCATCTGGTAGTCGAGCACCGGGCTGCCATCGCCGCGCAGCTCCACGCGGCCTTCGGCACAGTCCGGGTGGAAACCGTCGCGCAGCAGGGCGAGCATCACGTTGGTGTGCGGCAGTTGCGCCATGCGCAGGGCGTTCTCGCGGCCGAAGTCGCCGAGCAGGGTAGCGGTCAGCGCCGGTTGCAGCGGCGGCACTTCCAGTTTGTAGGAGAGACGCCCGTCGGTGCCGTCGTCCCACTGGAAATGATCCGAATAGACCGACTGCGGCGCACCGTAGAAGGGGTTGATGACCTGCTCGAACTGCGCCGCGGAGAAGTTCACCAGGTGCAGGTAGGTGCGCCGGCCGACGCGCTGGTGCGGGTCGGGCGCATTGGAACGCAGCAGGATGCCGGGCGTATTGATGCCGCCGCCGGCCAGCACGTAATGCCGCGCCTTGACCCGGATGCGCTTGCCGCTGGGCGCCACGCAGCGTTCGTCCATGCCCAGGCAGTCGATGCCGACCACCTTGTCGCCTTCGATCAGCAGCTTGTCGGCGCGCGCCAGGTAGAGCAGCTCGCCGCCAGCGTCGAGGGTGGCGGGGATGGTGGTGACCAGCATCGACTGCTTGGCGTTGGTCGGGCAGCCCATGCCGCAATAGCCGAGGTTCCAGCAGCCGCGCACGTTGCGCGGGATCGGCGCCCAGTGATAGCCGAGCTTGTCGCAACCGCTGCGCAGCACCTCGTTGTTGGCATTCGGTGGCACCGCCCAGGGCGCCACGCCCAGGCGCTGCTCCATCTTCTCGAACCAGGGCGCCATGGACTCGACGTCATGGCCCTTCACTCCATGCACCTCGGCCCAGTGCGCCAGGGTCTGCGGCGGCGTGCGGAAGCTGCTGGTCCAGTTGACCAGCGTGGTGCCACCAACGGCGCGGCCCTGCAGGATGGTGATGGCGCCGTCCTTGCTCATGCGCCCGATGCCTTCCTGATAGAGGGTCGGGTAGGCATCGGCCTCGCGCATCTTGAAGTCGTCGCTGGTCTTGAGCGGACCTTCCTCGATCAGCAGTACCTTGTAACCGGCGGCGCTGAGGATTTCCGCCGTGGTGCCGCCACCAGCGCCGCTGCCGACGATGGCGACATCGGCTTCCAGTGTCAGGTCTTTTTCCAGGCGCGAACCGTCGTATGTCTTCCAGCCCCTGGCCAGGCCTTGCTTGAACAAATCGGGTACAGGCATTTCACCTTCTCTTCTTGTCGTGGGGTTGTCTGGAGTCACGAGCTTGGTGCTCGCCCTGATCGCGGACCAATCCGCTCCTACGCAAACGCCCCCCATCTCGTGGGAGCGGCTTCAGCCGCGATGCTCTCTACCGTTGCTTGGGGGCCGTTATACGGTGGGTGGCCCCGGATAGCCGCAATGCGCCCAGGCCTCCTGGCGGCTGTACCAGGCCATCATTACCAGTTGCAGCAGCGAGGCGTGGCCCATGCGCAGCAGGCTCAGGCTGCTGTTCTGCCAGCGCGTGAGGAAGTTGCGCACGTCATCGGCGCTGGCGTTGTCCCAGCTGCCCCAGACCCCGGTCAGCGGGCCGCGGGTGATGGGCAGGGCGAGGACGTCGAACAGCTGCACGGTGAGTTTGAGCATCTCCGGCGACAGGTGCGCCAGACTGGTGTCGAGGCTCTTCAGCGTGCCGTCGATGGCCTGCGGCATCTGCTCGGCACTGACGGCGCCGTCGAGCATCACCGGGATCAGTGCGCGCAGAAAGGGCAGGTCGCTGCTGCGCAGAATCAGGTAGCCATTGGCTGGCGTGCTGGCCGAACAGCCGCTGAGGGTGGCGGTCAGCCCGGCAGTGCCGAGCAGCGCCGTGCCCAGCAGGCCGACCTTGAGCAGGCTGCGCCGCGACAGTTGCGGCGCGTTGAGGGTGGTGTCGTTCATTGTTGTTGTCACCAGGCGTAAAACGGGCGCTGCCCGCGTTGTTCAGCGTACGAACAGCTTGTAGACCAGCTTCTGGATCGCCTTGCCATAGGGCGGGTAGATCAGCCGCGCGGCGTTGAAGCGCTGCTTGATGAACACACCCTTGGCCTTGCTGAAGGTCAGGAAGCCTTCGTGACCGTGGTAATGGCCCATGCCGGAGGGGCCGATGCCACCGAACGGCATGTCGTCCTGGGCCACGTGCAGCAGGGTGTCGTTCAGGCACACGCCGCCGGAATGGGTCTCGTGGAGCACGCGCTGTTGCTCGCGCCTGTCGTAGCCGAAGTAGTACAGCGCCAGCGGCCGGGGCCGCGCGTTGACGTAGGCGAAGGCGTCTTCAATACGGTCGTAGGGCACCACCGGCAGCAGCGGGCCGAAGATCTCGTCCTGCATCAGCTTCATGTCGTCGTTGACGTCCAGCACCAGGCTCTGCGGCAGGCGCCGGCCCTGGGCCTCGGGGTAGATCGGGACGATGCGCGCGCCCTTGGCCTGGGCGTCCTGCAGGTAGCCGTTGAGACGGGCCAGCTGGCGCTCGTTGATGATCGCGGTGTAGTCGGGGTTGTCCTTGAGCTGCGGGTAGAAGCGCTGCACCACCTGGCGGTACGCGCTGACGAAACCATCGACGCGATCGCGCGGCACCAGTACATAGTCAGGCGCCACGCAGGTCTGCCCGGCGTTGAGGGTCTTGCCGAAGGCGATGCGCTCGGCGGCGTGCTCCAGTGGCACGTCGGCGGAAACGATGGCTGGCGACTTGCCGCCCAGCTCCAGGGTCACCGGGGTCAGGTTCTCGGCGGCGGCGCGCATCACGTGCCGGCCGATGCTGGTGGCGCCGGTGAACAGCAGATGGTCGAACGGCAGCTTGGAGAAGGCCATGCCGACTTCCGCCTCGCCCAGGGCAACGCTGACCAGGTCCTCGGGGAAGATGCGCGCCAGCAGGTCCTTGACCAGCTGCGAGGTGGCCGGGGTGGACTCGCTCATCTTGATCATCACCCGGTTGCCGGCGGCCAGCGCGCCGGTCAGCGGGCCGATGGCGAGAAACAGCGGGTAGTTCCACGGCACGATGATGCCGACCACGCCCAGCGGCTGGTAGACGACCTTGGCCGCGGCGGGCATGAATTGCAGGCCGACGCTGCGCCGCGAGGGCTTCATCCACTTCCTGATGCGCCTGGACGCGTAATGGATGCCATGCAGGCTGGGCATCAGCTCGGCGAGCAGGGTCTCGTCGGCCGAGCGATTGCTGAAGTCTCGGGAGATCGCTGCGATCAACGCATCCTGCTGCTCGGTCAGCAGTTCGCTGAGGGATTTCAGCCACTGGATGCGCTGCTCGGCCGACGGCATCGGGTTGGCGGCGAAGGCCGCGCGCTGCAGGGCGAAGGTGGCGTCCAGCTGGTTGATCTGCTGTTGGCTCTGCTGCAGGTAGGCGATGTCGGCGACCATGGGTTTCTCCTCGACGTTCCAGCGGGCTGCTTGGGACTGTGCTGGATTTCTAGAGCAATTACTCTAATGTGTCAAATAGGATGCCGCGTCACTGCGCGAGTCGCACCCTAACCAAAGGCCAGCAGCAACCTCTGGGATGCGTCGAGGGGTAACACTTCGGCTGTTTCGCCTGTACCTTTGCCACTTTTGAAGTCGAGATCGAGCTGCGTCATGGCGCCACCCAAGACCCGCGACCGCATCGTTGCCGAGAGCCTGGCCCTGTTCAACGGCCAGGGCGAGCGCAACGTCACCACCAACCACATCGCCGCGCACCTGGGCATTTCGCCGGGCAATCTGTATTACCACTTCCGCAACAAGCAGATGATCATCGCCGAGCTGTTCGCCCAGTACGAAGCGCAGGTCGACAGCTTCCTGCGCCGCCCAGAAGGCCGCGCGCTGACGGTGGAGGACAAGACCTTCTATCTGGAGGCGCTGCTGGCGGCGATGTGGCATTACCGCTTCCTGCACCGCGACCTGGAGCACCTGCTGGAATCCGACGCCGAGCTGGCCGCGCGTTACCGCGCCTTCGCCCAGCGCTGCCTGGTGGGGGCGCAGTCGATCTACCAGGGCTTCGTCGAGGCCGGCATCCTGTTGATGACGCCGGCGCAGATCGAGGCGCTGACGCTCAACGCCTGGATCATCATGACCTCCTGGGTGCGCTTTCTCTGCACGGCGGGCGCCAGCCCGGACAACCTCAGCCAGGACATGCTGCGCCGCGGCATCTACCAGGTGCTGGCGCTGGAGGGCGGCTATATCGCGCCTTCGGCGCGCGCAGCGGTCGAAGCGCTGTACGATCGCCTGCACGTGCCGCTGGAGCAGGTGCTCTGAGGCGATCAGCTACTGTTGCCCAGCGCCATGGGTCTGGCCCGCAAGGGCTGCTGATCGGGTTGCAGGCGCCGTAACTGGCGATACAGCGCGCGGGTTTCCAGCAGATTCCACACCCGCAGCAGGGTCTCGATGGCATCCAGCGGCTTGCTGATGAAGTCGCGCGCGCCCAGCGCCAGCGCGCGCAGCCGGGCCTCGCGGGTGGCATCGGCGGTGAGCACCAGAATCGGCAGGTAATCGTCGGCGGGAATGCGCCGCTGCAGCTGTTCGAGCACGGCGAAGCCGTCCAGGCCGGGCATGTGCAGATCGAGAATCAGCAGGTCCGGCTCGAAGCTGCTGAACAGGGCCAGCGCCTGGGCCGGGTCGGTGCAGCTGAGCACGTTGTGCAGGCCCTCGCGGGCCAGCAGTTGTTCCACCAGCTCGAGGTTGGCGGGCTGATCGTCGATCACCAGGATACGAAAATCGTCGGCGGGCGCTGGGTGGTTCATGGTCAGGCTCCGAGAGGCGGGGTGGGCGTGGCGGCATCCAGGTGCTGGCGCAGGGCGGCGAGAAAGGTCGGCACGTGCAGGGGTTTGCTCAGCACCGCGGTGGCGCCGCCCTGCTGCAGGTCGCGCCGGGTGCCGGCGCTGACGTCGGCGGTGATCAGCAGCACGGGCGTATCGCTGCTGCTGGGGTTCAGACGCAGGCGCTTGAGCACTTCCTGGCCCGAGAGGTCGGGCAGGTCGAGATCCAGCAGAATCACCTCGGGGCGGTGCTGCCAGGCCAGATCGAGACCGAGCTGGCCCTGCATGGCCGAGATCACCTGCACCTGCGGCCAGCGCGCCAGCAGGGTCTCGATCAGCGCCAGGCTGGACAGGTTGTCTTCGATGCACAGCACGCGCAGCGGCCGCTCCGGCGGGGCGATGTCGCTGGCCGCGGGTGGTGGCGCCGCGGCCGGCGCCGGCAGCAGGCCGTCATGCACCTGCGCCCGTGGCAGCGTCAGGCTGAAGGTGCTGCCCTCGCCGGGCGTGCTGTGCACGCCGAGGCTGCCATCCATCTGCTCCAGCAGGCTCTTGCTCAGGGCCAGGCCCAGGCCGGTGCCCTCCACCTCGCTGGCCGCGGCGCCGAGGCGCTCGAAGGGAATGAACAGGCGCTCCAGATCCTCGGCGGCGATGCCCGGGCCGTTGTCGATCACGCTCAGCGTGACGGTGTCGCTGTCGGCCTGGACCCGCACTTCGACATGGCCGCCGGGGTGGTTGTACTTGATCGCGTTGGACAGCAGGTTGAGCAGCACCTGCACCAGGCGCTGGCGGTCGGCCTGCACGCAGAGTTCGGCGGGCAGCTCCTCCGGCAGGCGCAGGCGGATATCGGCGCTGTCGGCCTGGGGCGACAGCAGCAGGCTGACCTCCTGTAGCAGCGGGCGCAGCGCCAACGGCTCGGGGCTCAGCGCCAGCCGCCCGGATTCGATGCGGGCAATGTCCAGCACCTCGTTGATCAGCCCCAGCAGGTGCCGCCCGGCGCGCAGGATATGACGCACCTGGGCCTGCTGCGCCGGTGTGCCGCGGTCCATTTCCAGCAGCTGGGCGAAGCCGAGGATGGAATTGAGCGGCGTGCGCAGCTCGTGGCTCATGCGCGAGAGAAACTCGCTTTTCGCCCGGCTCGCGTTCTCCGCCTCTTCGCGCGCCGTGCGCAGGGCGGCCTCGGCATTACGCCGGTCGGTGATGTCGCGGGTGATCTTGGAGAAGCCGCGCAAGGTGCCGCTGGCGTCACGCTGCGCGGTGATCACCACGTTGGCCCAGAACAGCGAGCCATCGCGGCGCTGGCGCCAGGCCTCTTCCTCGTAGCGACCTTCGCGGGTGGCTGCCTGCAAGGCCAGGTAGGGGGCGGTGTCGCGGGCCTGTGGCGGGTAGAACAGGGAGAAGTGGCGGCCGAGTATGTCCGCCTCGCTGTAGCCCTTGATGCGCTCGGCGCCGGTGTTCCAGGAGGTGACGTGGCCGCTGGGGTCGAGGCCGAAGATGCCGTATTCCTTGACCCCGTCGATGATCAGGCGCAGGCGCTCCTCGTTGTCACGCAGGGCGCGCTCGCGTTCGGCCAGCAGCTGCCCGGCCTCTTCCAGGCTGGCGGCGAGCTGGCCGATCTCGTCGGCCGCCGGGCCTTGGGGGATCAGCGGCTGACCCAGAGCCAGGCGCCGCGCGTTGCGCTCGACCTGCTGCACCCGATGGACGATGCCGGTGGACAGCAGCACCACGGCGAACAGCGCACCGAGCACGCCGAACATGGCGGCCAGGCCGGTGGCCAGGAGCATGCGCGAGCGCACCGCGCTGGCTTCGGCGTTGCGCTCGTCGAGCAGGGTCTGCTCACGCTCGAGCATCTGCTGGATCTCCTGGCGTAGCGCATCGAGCACGTGCTTGTTGTCCACCAGGATGCGTGTCATCGCCGCGCGGTCATCACTGCTAGCCAGCGCCTTGAGCTGTTCCAGGCCTTCCAGCTTGATCACGATCAGTGGGCGCAGGCGCTCCAGGCTGCTGCGCATCTGTGGGTCGCGGATGTCCGCATCGAGGCGCCGCAGCGTGCTGTCGATACGCTCCAGCGCACTGCGGTAGGAGGGCAGGAAGTCGCTGCGCTGGATCAGCAGGTAGCCGCGTACGCTGGCCGCCGCCTCGGCCAGCAGGCTGTGTACCGCCTGCACGTCGCCCTGCACGCGCAGTGCCCGGCGCACATCGTCCTCGACCCGCGAGGTCTGGCGTTCGGTGACGTACACCAGCACCAGGGAGATCAGCAGCACCGCCAGCGGCAGGGCGATGATCACCAGGCTCTTGCTGCGCAGCGGGCGGTCGGTCCAGCGCGTGATCAGGCCCTTCATGCCTTGTGCTCCAGCGGTGCCACCAGGCCCAGGGCAATGCCCTGCACGGCGGCCTGGGTGCGGTCGGCGACCCCCAGTTTGCCGATCACCCGTTCGACGTGCGCCTTGGCCGTGCCGGTGGCGATGCCCAGCTCTTCGCCGATCTCGCGATTGGTGAACCCGGCGGCGATCAGCTCGAGCACCTGATGCTCACGCGGCGTCAGCGCACTGCCCGGGGCGCCGCCCTGGTTGCGCTGGATCACGCGGCGCAGCAGCTGCGCGCTGACCATGCCGTTGAGCGCGCACTGGCCGGCCGCCACCTGGCGCAGGCCGTCGATGACTTCCTGGCGACTGGCGTCCTTGAGCAGATAGCCGACGGCGCCGGCGTTGACCGCCGCTTCCAGGTGGTCGGGGCTGTCGTACATGGTGAACAGCAGCACCTTGATCGACGGCTGCTGTTCGCGCAGCAGGCGCGCGGTAGCCAGGCCGTTGAGCTGCGGCATGCGGATATCGAGGATGGCGATGTCCGGATTCAGGCGCTGGCAGAGCTCCAGCGCCTGGCGGCCGTCCACCGCCTGGCCGACGATGCTGAATTCCGGGCAGTCGGCGAGCATCGCGGCGAAACCGGCGCGGGTCACCTCGTGGTCGTCGGCCAGCAGCAGGCGAATGGGTTCGTTCATGCGTTCTCCTCATCCGGCAGGGCGTGTGGAATGCTGGCCAGCACGCGGGTGCCCTGGCCGGGTTGGCTGTGACAGGCGAACTGACCGCCGAGCAGCCGGCAGCGTTCGCGCATGGCCACCAGGCCCATGCCGTGTTCGGTGGCTGGCGTTTTCTGCATGACGGCGAAGCCGGGGCCGCGATCCTCTATCTGCAGGTGGGCGGTCTCGCCGTCGAGGTGCAGATCCAGGCTGACCGCGCCCTCGACGGTGTGCTTGCAGATGTTGTTGATGGCCTCCTGGCCGATGCGAAACAGGGCGATCTCCACCGCCGGGCGCAGGCGCTGGGGATCGCGGCGCAGCCATTGCACCTGGCGACCCTGGCTGCGCAGGCGGTCGAGCTCGCGGTCCAGTGCCGGCGCCAGACCGAAGTCGTCCAGCAGGGTCGGACGCAGACCGCTGATGGCCTGGCGCGTTTCGCCCATGCTGCGTTGCGCCAGCTGCAGGATGGGCGCCAGGGCGGCGCGCAGCTCGTCGTTGAGCTGGCGATGCTGGGCGAAGCCCTGCAGACGCTGGTGCAGCCCGGCCAGGGTCTGCGCCAGGCCATCGTGCAGGTCATAGGCAACCCGTGTGCGTTCCTCTTCCTGGGCGCTCATCTGCCGGTGCACCAGTTCGGACATGGTCCGCTCGCGCAGGCTGAGCGCCTCCAGCAGCTGACTGTTGTGCAGGTGGGCAGCGAGCAGGGTGGCGAGCAGCTGCAGGGCTTCGAGGTCTTCCTCGTCCGGGCGGCGCATGGCGCTGGCGTTGCCCAGCAGCAGGGCGCCGAATACTTCACCCGAGGCCGCATGCAAGGGTAGGCAGAGCGCCAGGGCAACCTGCGCCAGCGGCGCTTCCAGCACCTGGGCGGCGTCCGGCCAGGGCAGCGTGGCGAGCTGCTGCTGCAGGGCGGCCGGGCCGAAGCCGGCACTCAGGCTCGGGCTGCCATCGGCTGGCCTGAGCAGCAGCACGCCGCCATCCATGGCGCAGAAGCTGCAGGCTCGTTGCAAGGCCAGTGCGCCGCTTTCGGTGGACGGCAAGGCGCTGAGGGCACGGCCGCTCTCCACCAGCAGGCGCAGGCGCGCGGCGCGGCTTTCCGCCTGGCGGTAATCGGCGCGCAGGGCCAGCACGCTGTCGGGTGGGGTGTGCTGCATCTACGCCTCCACGAAGTGCGCGTCATCGGACGGCGCAGGCTAATGGCTCCAAGCGCGTCTGGCATCTGCCACCTGGCATAGGCCGCCGGCTCCATCCGGCCGATGTGCCGGCGCCGGGCCGGTTGCATGCTGACGGCGTCATTCAATAGCCGGAGATTCGACCATGTTGAAACCCTTGTTCAGCGGCTGTGCCCTGGTGTTCGCCCTGTCCGTGCCGCTGGTTCAGGCGGCCGATGCGCCTTATGTCTATACGGAAACCGCAGCCGCCCCGAGCAACGCGCAGGAGCAGCAGATCGCCACCCTGTTCGAGCGCTGGAACGCCGCCCTGCAGACGGGCGACTCGGCCAAGGTGGCTGCGCTCTATGCCGACAACGGCGTGTTGCAGCCCACGGTATCGAATCGGGTGCGCGTAGGCCACGAGGCGATCCAGGACTATTTTGACCATTTCTTACAGGCCAAGCCGGTGGGCACGATCAACATGCGTGAAATTCGCCAGTTCGGCCCGGATGCGGCGGTGGACTCGGGGGTCTACACCTTCGCCCTGACCCAGGGCGACACGGTGCGCCAGGTGCAGGCGCGCTACACCTTCGTGTACCAGAAGGTCGATGGCGAGTGGAAAATCCTCAAGCACCACTCCTCGGCAATGCCGGAGCAGCTTGCTGCCAATTGACTCAGGCGAGTGAGCCCAGCCAGTGAGGGATGCGCCGCTCCAGGTAGTAAATAGGGCGGCGCGGGCTGCCTTCGACGAAGCCGACATGCCCGCCCTTGGCATGCAGTTCAAATTCGGTGCCGGGGGCCAGCTCGCTGGCCTCGGGCAGGCTGTGACGGAAGATGAAGGGATCGTCTTCGGCCTGGATGATCAGCGTGCGCGTGCGAATGTCGCCCAGGTAGAAGCGGCTGGAGGCGCGCCGGTAGTAATCGTGGGCATCGGCGAAACCGTGCAGGGGCGCGGTGATGCGCCCGTCGAAGTCCCAAAAAGTGCGCATGCCATCCAGCGGGCCGAGGCGCTCCAGCACCGACAGACGCTCGCTGTGGCCCTGTTCGGTGAACAGGCGCTGCTTGTTGCTGACATAGGCGACCATCTCGCGCATGAAATGCGCCTGGTACACCCGCGAGAAGCCCAGGCCGATGCGGTCGGCGCACTGATCCAGACGAAACGGCACCGACACCGCCACCGCGGCCTGCAGCTGGCTCTGCGCGCCGCTTTCACCCAGGTACTTGAGCAGCACGTTGCCGCCCAGCGAATAGCCGACGGCGTACAGCGGCGCCATTGGCCGTTGCGCGCGCAGATGCGCCACGGTCGAGGCCAGATCCTCGCTGGCACCGGAGTGATAGCCGCGCGGCAGCAGGTTCGGTTCACCGGAGCAGCCACGCCAGTTCAGCGCCACGCTGGCCCAGCCACGCGCGGCCAGGGCCTGTTGCAGCCCCAGCACGTAGAGCGAATTGGAGCTGCCGGTGAGGCCATGCAGCACCAGCACCAGCGGCGCATGGGCGTCATGCGGGCCATGCCAGTCGAGGTCGAGAAAATCGCCATCGTCCAGCCACAGCCGCTCGCGCTGCCGCTGCAGTTGCGGCGGCTTGCGACAGAAGGGGTTCCACAGCGTCTGCAGATGCGGGCCGGGGAGCCACCAGGCGGGGCGAAATTCAGTGTTCATGGTGCAGTCGGTCGTCGGCAGTAGACGTAGCCCGGATGCAATCCGGGAATGGTATTCAGCGTCGGCGCTTGCGGAGTATGCGCCAAGCGCACCAGGCCAATACCAGTAACGCGACGATACGCTGATTGGTAAGTCCGATGACGATACCTTGCTGATGCTCCAACAGTATCGTGCGATTCAAATTCAGCGGAATTTCCTGCTGGCTGAGCAGCACCGGCAGCGCCAGTGCGATCAGCAGCAGGTAGGGCAGGTGGGCGTAGACAAAGTCCTTCATCCACGCTGCCACAGCGCGTAATGCACCTGACCGGTATGTTTTTCACGATGCAGGCGCCAGTTACCGGGCAGGCCCAGCGTCGAGGGCGCGGTTTCGCTTTCGGTGTAGATCCAGGCGTCGTCGGCCAGCCAGCCCTGGGTTTCCAGCAGGTTGCAGGCGCCTTGCAGCAGATCCTTGTGGAACGGCGGGTCGAGCAGAACGATATCGAAGCGCCGCGGCGCCGGCCGGGCCAGCAACTGCAGGGCGTCGCCCAGCTGGATTTCGCCGACGCTGCACTGCAGCGTTGCCAGGTGGCCGCGCAAGGCGCTCACCGAGGCCGGGTTGAGGTCGCAGGCCAGGCCGCTGGCGGCGCCGCGCGACAGCGCTTCGAGCAGCAACGCGCCGCTGCCGGCGAAGGGGTCTAGCACATGGGCGCCCTCGACATAGGGCGCCAACCAGTTGAACAGCGTCTCACGCACCCGGTCCGGGGTCGGGCGCAGGCCCGGCCCGTCGGGGAAGGCAAAGCGCCGCGAACGCCACTGCCCGCCGATGATGCGCAACTGGCCCTGGCCGCCGTGAGCCTTGGCGGCCGGTTTTTGCGGTGTGCGACCACGCATCAGTGCGGCACCGCACTGGGCAGTTCGGCCGGGCGCTCGGTAGGCGGTGGCAGTTCCTTCTGCGCTACCGTCGGGCCGGCGGTGACCACCACCAGCGCCTCGGGGTCGAGGTGTTTGGCCATCGCCGCTTTCACTTGATCGGTGCTCAGGCTTTGCACGTCACGCATGAAGTCGTCCAGGTAGCTCAGCGGCAGATCGTAGAAACCCATCGACGCCAACTGGCCGACGATGGCGGCGTTGCTCGCGGTGGACAGTGGGAAGCTGCCGGCCAGTTCGCGCTTGGCGTTGTCCAGTTCCTGCTGGGTGGGACCGTCTCGCAGGTAGTCGGCGAGCAGCTGCTTGACCAGCGCCAGGGTGCCTTCGCTCAGTTCGGCGCGGGTCTGCAGGTTGATCATGAACGGGCCACGCGCCTGCATGGCGCTGAAGCCGGAGTAGACGCCATAGGTCAGACCGCGCTTCTCGCGCACCTCGCTCATCAGGCGCGTACCGAAACCGCCGCCGCCGAAGATCTGGTTGCCCAGGTACAGCGCGGCATAGTCCGGGTCGCGGCGGTCGATGCCGAGCTGAGCGATCATCAGGTGGGTCTGGTTGGACGGATACTCGATATGGCTGATGCCCGGCTTGGGTGCTTGCGGCTGGGCGATCTTGGCCAGTGCCGGGCCTTGCGGCAGGGCGGCGGATACCTGATTGGCGATGGCCTCGGCCTCGGCGCGCGACAGATCGCCCACCAGCGCGATCACCGCATTGCCGGCTGCATAGGCGCGGGCATGGAAAGCCTGCAACTGCTGGCGAGTGATGGTCGGGATCGACTGCGCCGTACCGTCGCTCGGGTGAGCGTAGGGGTGCTGACCGTACAGACGCTCGAACAATTCGAGGCTGGCCAATTTGCCGGGGTTCTGCTTCTGGAACTCGAAGCCGGCCAGCAACTGGTTCTTGATCCGTGCCAGCGAGTCGGCGGGGAAGGTGGGCTTGCCCAGTACCTCGGCGAACAGTGCCAGTGCCGGCTCACGTTGTTCCTGCGCGCTCAGGCTGCGCAGGCTGGCCACGGCCATGTCGCGGTAGGCGCCGTTGCCGAACTCGGCGCCGAGGCCCTCGAAGCCGGCGGCGATGGCGCCGACGTCCTTGCCCGGCACGCCTTCGTTGAGCATGGCGTTGGTCAGGGTGGCCAGACCCGGCACGCCGCCGTCCTGGCTGCTGCCGGCGGCGAAGGTCAGGCGCAGGTCGAACATCGGCAGCTCATGAGCTTCGACGAACAGCACCTTGGCGCCTTGCGCGGTCTGCCAGGTCTGGATATCCAGGGTGCGGCGCAATGGCGCCTTGCCGTCGAGCGCAGCCAGCGACTGCAGCTTGGCAGCATCGCCGGTCGTCGTGCTGTCGGACAGGTTGGCGCAGGCGCCCAGCGCCAGGGCGCTGGACAGGATCAGGCCGAGCAGGCCCAGGCGGCGTTGCTCAGTCTTCATGGGCGGGACTCCTCATGGCGGGACTCTTCGGGCAGTACGTGGGCGACACTCAGGCGGTCGCGAACGAAGAAGGTACGGGCGGCCTGCTGAATGTCGGCCGGGGTCACGGCTTCCAGCTCGGCCAGTTCCTGGTCGATCAGTTGCCAGGACAGGCCGACGGTTTCCAGTTGGCCGATGCTGGTGGCCTGGCTGGTGATCGAGTCGCGCTCGAACACCAGGCCGGCGATCACCTGGGCGCGTACTCGGGCCAGTTCGGCGGCGGACGGCGGGGCTTTCTTCAGCTCTTCCAGCTCGTGCCACAGGCCGGCTTCGGCCTGCTCCAGGGTCTTGCCCTTCTGCACGTTGGGGGTGGCAGAGAGAATGAACAGGCTGTCGCCACGGGTGAAGGCGTTGTACCAGGCGCTGGCACCGGACACGAGCTCTTCGCCACGCTCCAGGCGGGTGGACAGGCGAGCGCTGTAGCCACCGTCGAGCAGAGCAGCGGCCAGGCGCAGGGCATAAACCTGGCGCGGTGTTTCGGCGGTGGCCAGGCCCGGCACGTTGAAGCCCATGATCAGGCTCGGCAACTGCGTCTTGAGGTACAGCGTGGTGCGGCGTTCGCCCGGCGCAGCCAGTTCCAGCGGCAGTTTGGCAGTGGGCACTTCGCCGCGCGGGATGTCGCCGAAGTAGCGCTGTACCTGGCTCTTGACCTCATCCACGGTCACGTCACCGACCACCACCAGGGTGGCGTTGTTCGGTGCATACCACTTCTGGTGCCAGGCACGCAGTTCGTCGATGTGCATGCGATCGAGGTCGGCCATCCAGCCGATGGTGGGGATGCTGTAGCCGCTGGCAGGGTAAGCCATGGCCTTGAAACGCTCGTAAGCCAGGGAAGATGGGCGGTCGTCGGTACGCAGACGGCGCTCCTCCTTGATCACCTCGATTTCCTTGGCGAACTCGTCTGCTGGCAGCTTCAGGCTGGCTAGGCGGTCGGCCTCCAGCTCCAGGGCCACACCCAGGCGGTCGCTGGCCAGTACCTGGTAGTAGGCGGTGTAGTCGTCGCTGGTGAAGGCGTTCTCCTCGGCGCCCAGTTCGCGCAGGATGCGCGAGGCTTCGCCGGGGCCGAACTTGCGGCTGCCCTTGAACATCATGTGCTCCAGCGCGTGGGACAGGCCGGTGGAACCTGGCGTCTCGTAACTGGAGCCGACCTTGTACCAGATCTGCGAGACCACCACGGGGGCGCGGTGATCCTCGCGGACTATGACCTTGAGGCCATTGTCCAGTTTGAATTCGTGGGTGGGTTGAGCGGGGGAAGCGAAGGCTGCGAGTGGCACGCAGAGTGCGCCGAACAGCAGGCCGAGGGAACGGCGGGCAATGGCATTCATCGAAAGTCTGACCTGTCGGATAGCCTGGGCGGTCGTACCGCCGACGGGCGAAGAGGTGCTAGGATACCCCATCCTTTTCCGGGGCGGCGCGGCAAGGCTTTACAGCCTGTTAGCGTTCGCTCCCCTGAGATGCAAGCGACCCATGTTTGGTTCCAATGACGACAAGAAGTCGCCGGCCGAGGCTGGCGCGCAGACCCCGCCTGTGACCGAAGAAAAGAAATCCCTGTTCAGCTGGTGGCGCAAGAAACCGGCAGAGACCGCTGCCGAGCCGGCTCAGCCCGCGCCCGTCGAGCAACCTGCGGCTCAGGCGCCTGCCGAGCCTTCGACGCCTGAGCCCGAAGCCGTGCCGGCAGTCGAGCCGGAGATGGCTGAGGTCGCGCCCGCTCCAGCGCCACAGCCTGAGCCGTTGGTTGCCGCTCCTGTTGTCATTGAGCAGCCGCCGCTCGTGCCTGAATCTGTCGTCGAAGCCCTGCCCGAAGTTGCTCCAGCTCTCGTCGCGGCGCCAGCCACGCAGGAAAAACCGAGCTTCTTCGCCCGCCTCAAGCAAGGCCTGTCCAAGACCAGCGCCAGCCTTGGCGAGGGCATGGCCAGCCTGTTCCTCGGCAAGAAGGCCATCGACGATGACCTGCTCGACGATCTGGAAACCCGCCTGCTCACCGCTGACGTTGGCGTCGAGGCGACCACCGCGATCATCGGCAACCTGACCAAGCGCGTCGCTCGCAAGGAACTGGCCGACAGCGGCGCCCTGTACAAGGCGCTGCAGGAAGAACTGGTGACCCTGCTCAAGCCGGTCGAGCAGCCCCTGGTCATCGACACTGCCAAACAGCCTTACGTGATTCTCGTCGTAGGCGTGAATGGCGTGGGCAAGACCACCACCATCGGCAAGCTGGCCAAGAAGCTGCAGCTCGAAGGCAAGAAGGTCATGCTCGCCGCGGGCGACACCTTCCGCGCCGCTGCGGTGGAGCAGCTGCAGGTCTGGGGTGAGCGCAACAACATCGCGGTCATCGCTCAGCACACCGGTGCCGATTCGGCCTCGGTGATCTTCGATGCAGTGCAGGCCGCCAAGTCGCGTGGCATCGACGTGCTGATCGCCGACACCGCCGGACGCCTGCACACCAAAGACAACCTGATGGAAGAGCTGAAGAAGGTCCGTCGGGTGATCGGCAAGCTGGACGAGACGGCGCCGCATGAAGTGCTGCTGGTGCTCGATGCCGGCACCGGCCAGAACGCCATCAACCAGGCCAAGCAGTTCAACCAGACCGTGAACCTCACCGGTCTGGCACTGACCAAACTCGATGGCACCGCCAAGGGCGGCGTCATCTTCGCCCTGGCCAAGCAGTTCGGCCTGCCGATTCGCTACATTGGCGTGGGTGAAGGTATCGATGATCTGCGTCCGTTCGAGGCGCAGGCTTTCGTCCAGGCACTCTTCGAGGAGCGTGAGCGCGGATGATCCGATTCGAGCAGGTCGCCAAGCGTTACCCCAATGGCCATGTCGGGCTGCACGAGCTGACTTTCCGCGTTCGCCCCGGCGAATTTCTCTTCGTCACCGGTCACTCCGGTGCCGGCAAGAGCACGCTGTTGCGCCTGCTGCTGGCGATGGAACGGCCCACCAGCGGCAAGCTGCTGCTGGCCGGGCAGGATCTGTCCACCATCACCAACGCGCAGATTCCCTTCCTGCGCCGACAGATCGGCGTGGTGTTCCAGAATCACCAACTGCTGTTCGATCGCACGGTCTACGACAACGTCGCCCTGCCGCTGCAGATTCTCGGTCTGTCCAAGCCGGAGATCGCCAAGCGCGTCGGCGCGGCGCTGGAGCGCGTCAGCCTCAGCGACAAGGCCGCGCAAGCGCCGGGGGATCTGTCCACCGGTCAGCAGCAGCGCGTCGGCATCGCCCGCGCCATCGTCCACCGGCCGGCCCTGCTGCTGGCGGATGAGCCCACCGGTAACCTCGACCCGCGCCTCGCTGCCGAGATCATGGGCGTGTTCGAGGACATCAACCAGCTGGGTACCACGGTGTTGATCGCCAGCCACGACCTGGCGCTGATCGCGCGCATGCGCCAGCGCATGCTCACCCTGCAGCGTGGTCGCCTGATCGGTGACGGGGAGGCTGCCTGATGAGCGCATCGAAGATGCCCACCCCGCAACCGGCCGAGCGTGTCGGCGCGGCGCCGCGCAACAAGGTGGTGGACGGCCCGGCCGACGAGCCGGATTTCCGCACGCTGTTCCATGCCTGGCTGGAAAGTCACCGCGCCAGCCTGGTGGACAGCCTGCGTCGCCTGGCGCGCCAGCCCATCGGCAGTTTTTTCACCTGCTGGGTGATGGCCGTGGCGCTGAGCCTGCCCATGGGCCTGTCGCTGCTGCTGGACAACGTCGAGAAGCTCGGCGGCTCCTGGCAGCGCGCCGCTCAGATTTCCCTGTTCCTCGACATGTCCGCCAGCGAGCGCGATGGTCAGGCGCTGCGCGAACAGATCGCGGCGATGGATGATGTTTCCGAGGCCGAGTGGATCAGCCGCGAGCAGGCGCTGGAAGAGTTCCAGCAGCTCTCCGGCCTGGGCCAGGCGCTCAAGGAACTGCCGGAGAACCCGCTGCCAGGCGTGGTCCTGGTCACGCCGAAGGAAGTCGACAAGGCCAAGCTCGAAGCCCTGCGCCAGCGCCTGGCGGAGCTGCCCAAGGTGGAGCAGGCACAGCTCGATCTGGTCTGGGTCGAGCGTCTGACTGCCATCCTCAAACTGGGTGATCGCTTCGTCTTCGGTCTCAGCCTGCTGCTGATCCTGGCGCTGCTGCTTGTGATCGGTAATACCATCCGCCTGCACATCGAGAATCGCCGCGCCGAGATCGAGGTGATCAAGCTGGTAGGTGGAACCGATGGCTACGTGCGACGTCCCTTCCTTTATATGGGCGCGTTGTACGGTTTCGGTGCCGGTATCTTCGCCTGGTTGCTGCTGGCCTTCGGGCTGGATTGGCTGAACGATGCTGTAGTACGTTTAGCGGGACTTTACGGTAGCGATTTCGCCCTGGGTGGCGTACCTTCGTCCGACGGTTTTTCGCTGCTGCTTGGCGCCGTGCTGTTGGGCTATATTGGCGCCTGGCTGGCAGTGGCGCGTCATCTGAACGAACTGGCGCCCCGTTGAGGCGCCTTTCGGCAAGGCTGAACGCCAGCTGACACCTTATTGATTTGGTTGATATTGACTATCTGGGCAGGAACTTATCCACAGGCTCTGCATCAGATAGGGCAGTGCTAAACTGCACGAGTTTCGTGAATCGGAGGATTCGAATGTCCACTTCCTTGCAACCTGTTCATGCCCTTGTTCCAGGCGCCAACCTGGAAGCTTACGTGCATGCGGTCAACAGCATCCCGCTGCTGACGCCCGAGCAGGAGCGTGAACTGGCCGAAAATCTTTACTATCAGCAGGACCTCGAGGCCGCCCGCCAGATGGTGCTGGCCCACCTGCGTTTCGTGGTGCATATCGCCCGCAGCTACTCCGGTTATGGTCTGGCCCAGGCCGACCTGATCCAGGAAGGCAACGTCGGCCTGATGAAGGCGGTCAAGCGCTTCAACCCGGAAATGGGCGTGCGCCTGGTGTCCTTCGCGGTGCACTGGATTCGTGCGGAAATCCACGAGTTCATCCTGAAGAACTGGCGCATCGTCAAGGTGGCCACCACCAAGGCGCAGCGCAAACTGTTCTTCAACCTGCGCAGCCAGAAGAAGCGTCTGGCCTGGCTGAACAACGATGAAGTCACTGCGGTAGCGGAAAGCCTGGGCGTCGAACCGCACGAAGTGCGCGAGATGGAAAGTCGCCTGACCGGCCAGGACATGGCCTTCGACCCGGCTGCCGATGCCGATGACGACAGCGCCTTCCAGTCGCCCGCGCATTACCTGGAAGATCACCGCTACGACCCGGCTCGTCAGCTCGAGGATGCCGATTGGAGCGACAGTTCCAGCAGCAACCTGCACGAAGCGCTGGAAAGTCTGGACGAGCGTAGCCGCGACATTCTCTACCAGCGCTGGCTGGCCGAAGAGAAGGCGACACTGCACGACCTGGCCGCCAAGTACAACGTCTCGGCCGAGCGTATCCGCCAGCTCGAGAAGAACGCCATGAACAAGCTCAAGGGCTGTATCGCCGCCTGAGTCTGCCGTAACCCGAAAAGCCGCACCCTGGTGCGGCTTTTTGCTGTCTGGAGCAACCGCCTTGAACAAAGCCCCGCTGAAAGCGCAGCACTGGCTGATATTCGCGACCGTTGCCGTGCTGTTCTTCGCCTGGGGCGCCTGGTTGATGCGCAGCAGCGAGGTTCAGCCGGTGGCCAACCTGCAGCAGTGGCGCGATGCGCTGTTGCAGCCGCTGGCCGAAGATGGGCTTACGCTGCGTGATGTGCAGGCACTGGCCCCGGGCGAGCTGTGGCTGGAGCCGCGTCTGGACGGCGCACGGCTGTCCTATCGAGCGACGCTCGAAGGGGAGGAGGGCGAATGGTCGCTGCAGGCTGAACTGGCCTTGAGCAAGAATCAGCGCGACAGTCTGATGGCGGCGCAAGGCCTGAAAGCAGGCGATGCCGAATTAGCGCTGGATGAGTCGCTGACTGCGCAGATGGCCACCTTCCCCATCGCCAGCCTCAATCTGCATGCCCCGCAAACGCTGGCCAGCGAGCGCCTGGCCGCCAGCCTCGGGCAGCCTCGTCTGTCCCTGGAGCTGGTCGATGGTCAGGCCTGGGTGTATCCGCAGTGGGGGTTGACCGTGCATCTGCATGGCGATGACGTCGCGCTGTTGCATGCGGTGCCGCGCAAGGCATTTCGGGCTACTCGCTAGCTTACAGCCAGCGTGGCCACCAATCGGGGCGCTGCGGCTTGAGCTGGTTGAGGTAGTGGCTGCCGCCAAGCTGATTCATCTGCTGGCGAATCCAGGCCGCGCGGCGGATCACGTAGCCATTCGGCCGGCCTGCGCTCCAGCGCAGCGGGTTGGGTAGCACGGCAGCCAGCTGGCTGGCCTGCTGGCGATTGAGGTAAGGCGCGCCGACGCCGAAATGATGCTGTGCGGCGGCTTCGGCGCCGAAGATGCCATCGCCCCATTCGACGCTGTTGAGATAGACCTCGAGGATGCGTTCCTTCGACCAGAGCAGCTCGATCAGCGCGGTGAACCAGGCTTCCAGCCCTTTGCGCAGCCAGCTGCGCCCGGACCAGAGGAACAGGTTCTTGGCCACCTGCTGGCTGAGGGTGCTGGCGCCACGCAGCGAGCCGCCACTCTGATTGTGCGCCAGCGCCGCCTGGATGGCATTCATGTCGAAGCCCCAGTGCTCGGCGAACTTCTGGTCTTCGGCGGCGATCACCGCCATCTTCAGATGGTCCGGCAGCTCGTTCCACGGGCGCCACTGACGCTTGAGTTCCAGCGACTGCCCGCTGCCCCAGGACTCGATCTTGCGTTCGATCATCAGCGCCGTGCCGGGCGGGGGCACCCAACGCAGCATGAGCACCAGCAGGGCGCTGGCCAGCATCAGCCAGAGCAGCAATTTCAGCAGGCGGCGGGTCAGGGCTCGGAGCATGGAGTCTCGCAATGATTGGGCGTGGCGCTATTAAAACAAAAAATCGCCGGGAGCGATTTTTGACGTCGGCTCTGCCGACGGCCCGAAGGGTTACCGCCAGGGATGGCGGGTAGCAAAAAATCGCCGGGAGCGATTTTTGACGTCGGCTCTGTCCGGGATGGTTTCACAAGATAATCCGCAGACATTCCTGCCAACACTTCCGAATAAGCTCCGGGTGTGACAATAGTGCCTCTCTCGCCTGTGCTTTCAGTGGTTAAACTGAGCCAGCTCGATCCCTTCTGGAGGTTGCATGGCTCGTCTCTGGCTGCTGTTATCCGCTTTTGCCGGCTTTACCGGCGTCGCTCTGGGCGCCTTTGCCGCTCACGGTCTGAAGAATCGTCTGACGCCTGAGTATCTGGCCGTCTTCCAGACCGGCACGCACTATCAGCTGATCCACGCGCTGGCCCTATTCGGCGTCGGTCTGCTGGCACTGCACATGCCCGGACGCTTGGTAAACCTGGCCGGTGGCGCCTTCGCCGTGGGCATCCTGCTGTTCTCCGGCAGCCTCTACCTGCTGACCCTCAGCGGTATCGGCAAGCTCGGCATGATCACCCCGTTCGGCGGCGTCGCCTTCCTGATCGGCTGGCTGAGCCTGGGTTTGGCGGCCTGGAGACTGGCCTGACTCTGGCGTCAGAAATGAGGACGAATGGCGCCTTTTAGCCTTGGTCGAAGACGGCTGTCGGGCTAGAATGCCGGCCCTCTTTCTAGTTGTGACCGAGTCGTCATGCGTATCCAGTTGAATGGTGAACCCTTCGAACTGCCGGATAACCAGAGCGTCGCCGACCTGTTGGTTCGCCTCGACCTGACCGGGCGCCGTGTGGCGGTCGAGCTCAATCTGGACATCGTTCCACGCAGCCAGCACGACAGTACCCAGCTCGCCGAAGGCGACCAGGTGGAAGTGGTGCACGCCATCGGCGGCGGTTGACTTCACGAGGAGTATTCCATGAGCCAAGTTCTCAGCGACAAGCCCTTCACCCTGGCCGGTCGTACGTTCCAGTCGCGCCTGCTGGTCGGTACCGGCAAGTACAAGGATATGGACGAGACCCGTGATGCCATCGCGGCTTCCGGTGCCGAAATCGTCACCGTGGCCGTGCGCCGCACCAATATCGGCCAGAATCCCGGCGAGCCGAACCTGCTCGATGTGATCAGCCCGGACAAGTACACCATCCTGCCCAATACCGCCGGCTGCTACGACGCCGTCGAGGCCGTGCGCACCTGCCGCCTGGCGCGTGAGCTGCTCGATGGCCACAACCTGGTCAAGCTGGAAGTGCTGGCTGACCAGAAGACCCTGTTTCCCAACGTCATCGAAACCATCAAGGCCGCCGAAGTGCTGGTCAAGGACGGCTTCGACGTCATGGTGTACACCAGCGACGATCCGATCATTGCCCGCCAGCTGGCCGAGATCGGCTGCATCGCGGTGATGCCGCTGGCCGGCCTGATCGGCTCGGGCCTGGGTATCTGCAACCCCTACAACCTGCGCATCATCCTCGAGGAATCGAAGGTGCCGGTGCTGGTCGATGCCGGCGTGGGCACGGCCTCCGACGCCACCATCGCCATGGAGCTGGGCTGCGAGGCGGTGCTGATGAACAGCGCCATCGCGGAAGCGCAGAACCCGGTGCTGATGGCGCGCGCCATGCAGCATGCCGTCGAGGCTGGTCGCCTGGCCTACCTGGCCGGGCGTATGCCGAAGAAACTCTATGCCAGTGCGTCGTCGCCCCTCACCGGCCTGATCAACTAACGAGCTTCACATGACCGATACCCAACAGCCCGAACTGACCGAAGACGGTCGCCAGCGCCGTACCATCAAGAGCTTCGTGATGCGCGCTGGGCGCATGACCGAAGGCCAGCAGCGTGGCATCGACAAGGGTTGGCCGCTGTTCGGCCTGGAACTGGAAGACGGCCTGCGTGACTTCGATCAGGTGTTCGGGCGCAGCGCGCCGCGTACCTTCGAGATCGGCTTCGGCATGGGCCACTCCACCCTTGAGATGGCCGCTGCCGCGCCCGAGCAGGATTTCATCGGCGTCGAGGTGCACAAGCCCGGTGTTGGTGCGCTGCTCAATGGCGCCATGGCGCAGAACCTGAGCAACATCCGTGTGTACAGCTGCGATGCACTGGAAGTGCTGCGCGATTGCGTCGCCGATGCCAGTCTCGATCGCGTGTTGCTGTTCTTCCCTGATCCCTGGCACAAGTCGCGTCATCACAAGCGCCGCATCGTGCAGCCGGCCTTCGCCGAGCTGGTGCGCAGCAAGCTGAAGATCGGCGGTGTGCTGCACATGGCTACCGACTGGGAAAACTACGCCGAGCACATGCTCGAGGTGATGAACGCGGCGCCGGGCTATCGCAACCTGGCTGCCGATGGCACCTATGTGCCGCGCCCCGAGGAGCGCCCGGTGACCAAGTTCGAGCGTCGCGGCGAGCGCCTCGGCCATGGCGTATGGGATCTCAAGTTTCAGCGTCAGGAATAAGGACCGGGCGATCCCTGCCGCCAGGGACCGCCCAGGCCAGAATCTGAAGGATGCATGATTAGATCGGGATGAACCGACGGCCAGGATGGCGCCTCACCTCAGAACCTGTTCACGATCTGCTGCGCGTCGGCGCTACTGCGTTAAAAACAAGCTCGGATGCTCATTTACTACTTGTAAACTCCGCTTCCTCGCTTGCTTTTGCCTTGTATCGCGCTAGCTCGCGAGATCGTGAAAAGGCTCTCAAGACACAACAACGATAAGCATGCCTGCAAGGCCTGTAGATATTGGCGACGCCACTGCCATGGCGGCGCAAGGAGAGCATTGTGTTGAGATCGGTTTCCATTCTTCTGCTGACCGCCCTGGCCTTTCAGGCCCAGGCCAAGGTCGATGCGAGCCAGGCCGCACGCCTGGAGCAGGACCTGACCCCGCTGGGCGGTGAGCGTGCGGGTAATGCTGCCGGCACCATTCCGGCCTGGACGGGTGGTCTGGCGACGCCGCCAGCCGGTTACCAGTCCGGTATGCACCACCCTGACCCTTACGCGGGTGACAGGCTGCTCTATCGCGTCGACGGACAGAACCTGGCGCAGTATGAGCAGCTACTGCCGCTTGGCCTCAAGGCCCTGCTGCAGCAGAACCCCAGCTTCTATCTGCGCGTCTTCCCGACTCGCCGCAGTGCAGCTGCGCCGCAGCGCATCTACGATGCCACCCGCTTCAATGCGCTCAATGCCGAGCTGATTTCCGGCGGCAATGGTGTGCAGGGTGCTGCGGCCGGCGTGCCGTTCCCCATACCGCAGAACGGCCAGGAGGCCATCTGGAACCACATCATGCGTTACCGTGGCGACCAGATCAGCATGGCCACCAATCAGGCTGCCGTGCTTGCCAATGGCAGCTACAACCTGCTCAAGCTCGAGCGCGACATCTATTTCCTCTACGGCCGCGAAGGCGTTGCCCCGCAGGATCTGGACAACACCCTGTTCTTCTACAAGTACAAGGTCGTGGCACCGGCCAAGCTGGCCGGCTCGGCACTGGTGGTGCAAGAGACCCTGGATCAGGTGCTGGCGATTCGCAAGGCCTGGCGTTTCAACCGCGGCGAGCGCCGTGTGCGTCGCCTGCCGATGCTCGCCTACGACACCCTGCAGCCCGATACCAACGGCATGGCTACCGCCGATCAGGGGG
>NZ_ATKM01000022.1 GCF_000418555.1 Pseudomonas sp. P818 | reverse complement strand
ACAACCTGCTCAAGCTCGAGCGCGACATCTATTTCCTCTACGGCCGCGAAGGCGTTGCCCCGCAGGATCTGGACAACACCCTGTTCTTCTACAAGTACAAGGTCGTGGCACCGGCCAAGCTGGCCGGCTCGGCACTGGTGGTGCAAGAGACCCTGGATCAGGTGCTGGCGATTCGCAAGGCCTGGCGTTTCAACCGCGGCGAGCGCCGTGTGCGCCCCCTGCCGATGCTCGCCTACGACACCCTGCAGCCCGATACCAACGGCATGGCTACCGCCGATCAGGTGGACGCCTACAACGGCGCACCGGATCGTTATGACTGGCAGCTGCTGGGCAAACGCGAGATGCTGGTGCCCTACAACAGCTACGCCGTGCACCAGCAGGGCATTCCCTATGCCGACATCCTCCAGGCCAAGCACATCAACCCCGAACTGCTGCGCTACGAGCTGCACCGCGTCTGGGTGGTCGAAGCGGACCTGCGCACGGGTTTCAGCCATCCCTACGGTAAACGCCGCTTCTATCTGGACGAGGACAGCTGGCAGATCCTCGCTGTCGACCTGTATGACCGCAGCGGCAACCTGATCGGCCTGCAGGAAGCGCATCCGATCAGCTACTACGACGCGCCGATGTTCGGCTCGACCCTGGAGACCATCTACGACCTCAAGGGTGGCCGCTACTTCGCTGACGGCCTGGACAACAACGAGAAGATGTACGACTTCAATGCCCGACTGAGCCCGCGCGACTTCACCCCGCAGGCCCTGCGCCGCGAAGGCAACTGAGCCAGCATCATCCGCGTGACCAGCGCATCGTCAGCTCCGGCTGGCCGGTGTGCGGGTCGCGCGTTTCGTTCAGCGTGACGAAACCGCCTGCGCGGTAGAAGGCAACCGCCCGGGCATTGGCGCGGTAGACGCCCAGTTCGAGGCTGTCACGCCTGCTCTTGGCATCGTCCAGCAGCCGACGGCCCAGACCGCGGCCCTGAGCGTCCGGATTGACGAACAATGCGGCCAGGCGCTGTTCGTGCAGCGATGCGAAGCCCAGTACCTGCCCCTTTTCCTCCAGTACCAGGGTTTCGGCCTGCGGCAGATAGAGCTCGCGCATGGCGGGCAGCTGCTCGCGCCAGAAGCTCTCCGGCACGAAGTCGTGGGCCAGGATGGAGGCCCTAAGCCACAGGTCGAGTACGGCGTCGCTGTCTGTGGGATGGTAGGGGCGAATCATGATGAAGTCCTGTTCGAGGAGAAGTGAATCCATGGAGGTTCGGTTACATATATTCGGTGCATCCGGCTCGGGCACCACTACCCTGGCCCGCACGCTGGCCGAGCGCAATGGCTGGCTGCATCTGGATACCGACGATTTCTACTGGTTGCCCAGCGAGCCGCCCTACCTGCACAAGCGGCCGCCCGCGGAGCGCGTCAGGCTGATCCGCGAGCGTACCGCACAGGCGCCTAGCTGGGTGCTCAGCGGTTCGCTATGTAGTTGGGGGGAGGCGTTGATCCCGTCGTTCAGTCATGCCTTGTTCCTGCGCCTGGATGATCAGGAACGCATGAGCCGGCTGCGCCAGCGCGAAGCGCAGCGTTATGGTGCGCGCATCCAGCCGGGAGGTGACATGCATGAGCAAAGTCAGGCCTTCCTGGAGTGGGCCGCCGGTTACGAGCAGGGCGACTTGAGCATGCGTAGCCTGGCCATGCACGAAGCCTGGATGGCCCGCCACCTGAGTTGTCCGCTGCTATGCCTGGACTCGACCCGGGACACACCCGAGCAATTGGCCGAGCAGGTTCTGGCGTGGTTGCACGCCTGAGCCGGTGACGGCGTTCATGCCGCCTTGGCTAATTGCGGTCGGCCATGATGCCGATCACCACGAAGATCAGGATCAGCACCGGGGCCAGGGTGTAGTTGTTGAAGTGCGCCAGGCCCTTGGCCAGCCAAGGTGTGAGGAAAACGATGGCCAGACCGTAGCCGACCGCGCAGAACACCACGAACAGCAGGGTGCGCAGCACGAAGTTGAGGTTGCCGATGGTGCGCTGAACCCAGGCGTTGATGGCCGGGCCGAACAGCACCAGCAGGGTGGCCATGATGGCCAGGGATATGTCGCCAAGGTGGCTGCGGCTCCAGCGCGAGAGGGTGACGATCAGGTCCAGTAGCAAATCCATTGGGGCTCCTTGTTGACGCGGCGCAGAACGGGGCGCGCAGCAGGTTGGCCGACCGCACGGCGATGGGAAATGAGCGGCATTGGCCGTCTCTTCGCAGCTGGCCGGTGCCGGGCAAACGAAAGATGATGCCGCACTGCCGGGCGTCGAGGTGCCTGCGTGCGGCTAGCGCGGGCGAGCTCTGTTGGCGCACGTTCCGGCGCCATAGACTAACGGATTCGTATCGACCTGTGTGCACCCGCGCGGGCCGGTCTCGGGCGCGGCGGACATCAAGGGCCGCGCTCGGCCGGTGTCCTGGGCATTCATTCAGCAATGGCGCACCCATGGTCGCAGGGACCGTGGGCGCGCTGGCTTACAGCCGGGTCACGCTGACGTTGTCGATGAACAGCGACTGGCTGCGTTGCGTGCCAAGCAGCAACAGCTCTGCACGGCGTAGTGGGCCGGCAGGCAGTTGTACTTCCTGCTGCAGCTTGCTCCAGCTGCCACCGCGGGTGTTGCGCTGACCGAGCGGCAGATATTGACCGCGGCCGGTACTGTCCTCCACGTAGAGGTAGGCATAGGCGACGGCGCTGATCGAGGCGCTACGACCGATGCTCAGGTCCGCCTCGATGCGGTAGCGCTTGCCGGCCTCCAGGTTGCCGAGCAGGCTGACGCTGGCGCCGGAACCTTCGTATTCGCGCTGGTAGGCCTCGAGCGCCTGGCGACCGCTGCTGGCGTAGGTGCTCACGCGCGTGCTGCCGTGGTAGCCGGACCAGCCACCGATGCCGTTTTCGAAGTCCCAGCCGAACTGCGTCGGTGCGGCTGGCGGCGTGCTGCTCTGGACCTCCTGCAGCTCCACTTCATCAATCAGCAGGCTGCTGCCGCTTTCGCTCCAGACCGCCACATAAAGCTCGCGCGCGTTGGTGGGAGCACGGTAGGTGAAGGTTTTCTCCAGGCGGCTGAACTCGTTGCCGCTGACCGAGAGACTGGTCGACTGCTCCGAACTGTAGGTCAGGCGGCCGTCGAGGCCCTCCTGCAGGATGGCCAGGCGTACGTCCTCGCGGCTGTTGCGCGCCTTGAGCATGCTGTTGGCCCTCAGCCGATACTGCACACCCTCACGCAGGCCGCTGACTGGAGTGGCCAGGATGTCGAAGCCGCGCGCATCCATCTGCAGGGCATTGTCGCGGCAGTTCAGGGCGACGTTGACCAGGCTCAGGTCGGACTGGCCGAAGAGCGCACGCCAGCCTTCGCTGGTGGTGAACTCGCCATTGCGTACCAAGCCCTGCAGCGCCGGTTTGCTGCACCATGCCAGTTCGACCGGCGGCGTACCGGGGTTGGTGGTTCCAGGGTTGCCGGTGACGGGTACCAGGGTCGGGCGGAATGCCGCGATCTGGCTGGCCATGGCGTTCAGGGCGCGTACCGCATCGGCATGCTCGTGCTGCCCGCAGGCCTGATTGGCGCAGTCGCTGTCACGCAGCTGCGGGTTGGAGAATACCGGCGCCTGGCGGCGCGCACCGAACACCTGGGGGTAGGCCATGATGGTGCTGAACTGATTCTGCACGCCGTAGCCGCGGCTCCACTCGTGGGTTCCGTTGTGGCCGTTGGTGTTGTAGTAGCCTTCCTGCATATCCTGCTCGTAGGAGTGGCGCAGGCCCATGTTGTGGCCGGCCTCGTGAGCGAAGGTGCTGAGGCTGCAGTCGACCCCGGTCAGGCCGTAGGCCATTTCCTTGGCACCGCTGTTGAAGCGGTCGCTGTTCTTCGGCCCGGTGCCCATCCAGGCGATGCCGCAGACGCCATATCCCTGGCCCTGGGTGGTGCGGTTGATCAATTGCACCAGGTCCGCGCCGTACTGCTCGCGCAGACGCTGCACGCGGGTGTCGTAGGTGAACTTGTTAAGGTTGGCCGAGGACACGTCGTAGTAGTCGGCCCAGTCGAGCAGTTGCTTGTGCACCAGGCGCAGGCGCAGGTTGACCCCGCTCTTGGCATAGGCGTTGTTGGCGTACTCGATGTAGCTGGCGATGCGTGCGTCGATGTCGCGGCCATTGGGCAGCGCCTGGGCGTCCTTGGTATAGAGCACCATGATATCGACGGTCTCGGGGTTGGCCTGGGCGTGTTGGGCGGCCAGCGCCAGTGCCAGGACGGATAACCATTGCACGTTCTTCATGTCTGCAATCCTTGTGCGGGAAATGGGGCGAATCAGCCTTGTGCGGGGGGCGGCAGAGGGGGCAGTTCCTTGTGCTGGTAATGCAGGTGATCGTTGGGATCGGCGCGCAATACCAGCTGGTTTTCGTCGGTGATCACCGTCTTGCCGGTGGCGTTGTCGACGATGATCGACAGGCTGCCGTCGGCGGTGGCGAGGGTGATGTGGGTTTCCAGCGTGCCGTGCACCAGGGTCATGCTTTCCATCGCCTCGCCGTCGAGCAGGGCGCCATGCCAGACGGCGCTGCCGGCGGTATTGCGGGTTTCGCTGAGGCGCGCACGCACGGGTTGTTGCCGCCCTGGCAGGGCAAGGGCCACGACTTGGCCGGTATGCAGGGTTGTCAGCTGTTGCGGATCGAGCTGGGTGAGGTGGCGGATGATGCCGTCGCTTTCTTCTGCCTGCAGTGAACCGGCCTCCCACAGCGTCACTTGCGTCGCTGCCGGCGCGCTGGCAACCGGTTGCGCTTGTGCCCTACCGTCCGCGGACGGCGGCATGCCTGGCGCCTCCGCGGCCGCGATGGTGGGCGCTGTGGGAGCGGCAGGGGAACCGCTTGGTTTGCGCTGCGTCGTGTCAGGCTCGGGATGCATGGCTGCCGACAGCACGAATCCCAGGGTGCCGCCCACAATTACTGTGGCGATAACGGCGGTTATCCAGCGTTTTGACATGCCATCGCTCCTTCCTCTGGTAAGGCGAAAGAGGGCAGTCTAGGTACGCGGGTGCCAGAAATTCGCTATGCACTTCACAGCAAGGCCGAGCGACGAGGGGTGAGGGCGCTAACTTGGACGCCTGTCTCACCTTTGGAGTGTATTGCGTCTCGTTTGCTCGTCGGGTGGTGCGGTTTTGCCGAGCCGGGAGGACATGTCGTCAGATCGACATTTCACGGCTTCCGAGGCCATTTGAAAGGCGGACGCCGATCGTTCCTGTCCGGAGCCCGGCGCGCCTCAGCTAAGGAAGTGTTGCAGCAGATCGTTGAGGAACAGCTGGCCCTTGGCGGTGGCTACCAGGCGCGCCGGATCGGCCTGCAACAGGCCCTGGCGTTCGGCTTCGCGGCGTGCCTGCTCGAGCTGCTGCAGCGGCAGGCCGGTGCGCTGAGTGAATAGCTCGGCGGGCGCGCCTTCGGTCAGGCGCAGCACGTTCATCAGAAACTCGAAGGGCAGTTCGTCGGCTTCGAGCGTGCGCTCGCCGGCCTGGAAGGCCTTGGCCGGGTCCAGATAGTCCTTGGGCAGACGGGTTTTCCAGGTGCGCTGAATGCGCCCGTGGGACGTACTCAATTTGGCGTGGGCGCCGGCGCCGATGCCGAGAAAGTCGCCGAAGGTCCAGTAGTTGAGGTTATGCCGCGCCTGCTTGCCTGGCTGAGCGTAGGCGGACACCTCGTACTGGGCGTAACCCTCTGCAGCGAGCAGGGCCTGGCCGGCTTCCTGGATGTCCCACAGCAGATCGTCTTCCGGCAGCACCGGCGGCTGGCTCCAGAACACCGTGTTCGGCTCCATGGTCAGCTGGTACCAGGAAAGATGCGTCGGGCCCTGGCTGATGGCCGTGCGCAGGTCGAACAGGGCATCCTCGATGCTCTGCTCGGGCAGGCCGTGCATCAGGTCGAGGTTGAAGTTGTCGAAGCCGGCAGTGCGCGCCATGTCGGCAGCGCGGATCGCCTCGTTGCCGTCATGGATGCGGCCCAGCGCCTTGAGCTTGGCCTCCTGGAAGCTCTGCACGCCAATGGACAGACGATTGATGCCGAGGCTGCGATAGCCCTTGAACTTGGCCTGCTCGAAGGTGCCGGGGTTGGCTTCCAGGGTGATTTCGATATCCGGGGCGAAGGCCACGCGCCGTTCGACGCCTTCCAGCAGACGGCCCAGGGCGCGGTCGGAGAACAGGCTGGGGGTGCCGCCACCGAAGAAGATCGACGTCAGCGGCCGGCCATGCACGTGCCGCAGGTCGGTATCGAGGTCGGCGAGCAGGGCGTCGACGTATTCCTCTTCAGGCAGCGTCGGCCCGGCGGCGTGGGAGTTGAAGTCGCAGTAAGGGCATTTGCGCACGCACCACGGGATGTGGATGTAGAGCGCCAGAGGCGGGAGCAGGAAACGCCCGCCAGCGGTATCGCTCATGCCAGCCCCAGGCGCTGCTTGAGCAGGGCCATGGCGCGGGCGCGGTGGCTGAGGCGGTTCTTCTGCTCGGCCGGCAGTTCGGCACTGGAGCAGCCGGTTTCCGGTACCCAGAACAGCGGGTCGTAGCCGAAGCCGTGCTCGCCACGGGCTTCGTGCAGGATGCTGCCGTGCCACAGGCCTTCACAGAGAATCGGCAGCGGATCGTCGGCATGTCGAACCAGCGCCAGGGCGCAGACGAACTGCGCGCCGCGCTCGGCTTCCGGCACGTTTTTCAGGGCAGCGAGCAGCTTGGCGTTGTTCGCTGCATCGCCCTGGCCATCGGCATAGCGCGCCGAGTAGATGCCGGGGGCGCCGCCTAGAAAGTCCACCGCCAGGCCGGAGTCGTCGGCCAATGCCGGCAGACCGGAGATACGCGCGGCGTTGCGCGCCTTGAGGATGGCGTTCTCGACGAACGACAGGCCGGTCTCTTCCGGCTCGATCTGGCTGAATTCGCCGATCGAATGCACGCGCACGGCGTCGCCGAGCATGGCCTGCAGCTCCTTGAGCTTGCCGGCGTTATGGCTGGCCAGGACCAGCTCCTTGAAACCACTCACTGGCTTAGTCATCCGGGAACATTTCCTGGTTGAAGGTGATGCGGTGCGCGTCGTCACCCTGGCGTACGTTCAGGGTGAAACTCAGCACTTCACGGGTTTTGAACGGGAACTGTGCCAGGTAATAGATGGCCTCGCCTTCGGTGACCTGGCGGAAGGTCAGCGCGGTACTCTTGCCCAACAAGTCCTTCACTTCGCCACCGACCACTGCGGTGCTGGGCTTGCCGGCCTTGAGCACGGCGACGTTGATAACGCCCTGGGTCTTGCTGCGCACCAGGCCGGCGGCGCTGGCGATATCCGGCTGGATGAAGCTGGAATTGAACACGCTGTAGTGCACGTCGAGGTCGCCGAAGCTCTGCTTGCGCTCGGCGGCGGCCGGCAGTGCCAGGCACAGGGCGATCAGGAAGGGAATGATGCGGCGCATGATGTTCTCCTCGTTCAGACCGCGACGCGGTGGGCGGACAGGTCCGCGCCGCTGATGCGGTAGATGCCGATCTCGCCCAGCAGGTTGGGCCAGATGCGGCTGGCGATGCCGTGGCGATGGTCACGGTCCACCGCCAGGCGTTCTTCCACACGGGCACCCTGGGCGTGGCACAGGCGCTCGAAGTCCTCGAAGGTGCAGAAGTGGATGTTCGGTGTGTTGTACCAGGTGTAGGGCAGGAAGTCCGACACCGGCATGCGACCTTTTGTCGTCAGGTACCAGCGGCAGCGCCAGTGGCCGAAGTTGGGGAAGGTGATGATGCAGGTCTTGCCGACGCGCAGCATCTCGGCCAGCACCTTGTCCGGGTAGTGCAGCGCCTGCAGCGACTGGGTCATGACCACCACGTCGAAGCTGTTGCTGGCGAAGTTGCCCAGGCCCAGGTCGAGGTTCTGCTCGATGACGTTGACGCCGCGCTCGATGCACAGGGCGATCTTGTCCGGGTCGATCTCCAGGCCGTAGCCGGAAACCTGCTTGTTGTCGCGCAGCCAGGCGAGCAGTTCGCCGTCGCCGCAGCCCAGGTCGAGCACGCGGCTGCCCGGGGCGATCCATTCCTGGATGATGTCCAGATCCGCTCGCATGCTCATACCTCGATTCGCTTCATGTAGCTGCCGAATGCCTGCAGGTAACGCGGGATCGGCATGAGGAAGGCGTCGTGGCCCTGCGGTGCATCGATCTCCAGATAGCAGACGTTCTTCTTCGCCGCCGTCAGCGCGTCGACGATCTCCCGCGAGCGGGCAGGGGAGAAGCGCCAGTCGGTGGTGAAGGACATCAGGCAGAAGTCCGCCTTGGCCACAGCCAGGGTCCTAGCCAGGTCGCCGTCGTTGGCGGCGGCCGGGTCGAAGTAATCCAGGGCCTTGGTCATCAGCAGATAGGTATTGGCGTCGAAGCGGCCGGAGAATTCCTCACCCTGGTAGCGCAGGTAGCTTTCCACCTGGAACTCGACGCTGTGGAAGTCGTAGTTGAGCTTTTCGCTCTTCAGGCCACGGCCGAATTTCTCGCCCATGGCGTCATCGGACAGGTAGGTGATGTGGCCGACCATGCGCGCCAGCATCAGGCCGCGCTTGGGGATCACACCCTGTTCCTGGAAGTGTCCGCCATGGAAGTCCGGGTCGGTGAGAATTGCCTGGCGCGCCACTTCGTTGAAGGCGATGTTCTGCGCCGACAGCTTGGGCGCCGAGGCGATGGCCAGGCAGTGGCGTACGCGCTCGGGGTAGCTGATGGTCCACTGCATGGCCTGCATGCCGCCGAGGCTGCCGCCGATCACCGCCGCCCATTGCTCGATGCCGAGCACATCGGCCAGGCGCGCCTGGCTGTGTACCCAGTCCTCCACGGTCATCACCGGAAAATCCGCGCCGTAGGGTTTGCCAGTGGCCGGGTTGGTGCTGCTTGGGCCGGTGGAGCCGTTGCAGCCGCCGAGGTTGTTGAGGCTGACGACGAAGAACTTGTTGGTATCGATCGGCTTGCCGGGGCCGATGCAGCTGTCCCACCAGCCGGGTTTGCGGTCATCCGGGCTGTGGTAACCGGCAGCGTGATGATGGCCGGACAGCGCATGGCAGATCAGCACGGCATTGCTGCGTGCGGCGTTCAGTTCGCCATAGGTTTCGACGATCAGTTCGTAGTCGGCCAGGCTGCGCCCGCAGGCCAGCGCCAGGGGTTCGCTGAAGCGAAATACCTGGGGGCTGACCAGGCCGACGGAATCTTCGGGAAATGCAGTGGGCATGAAGGCGCTGCTAATGAATCGGAGGAGGGCGCCAGTCTAAAGAGCACCGCCGGTAGCGGCAAGCGAGCAGGGCGCCCGCTTGTGCTACAGGCTTTGTTGCCGCGCCGCCACCGGCAGGCTGATCACCTTGCCCTGGCGCTGTACCGGCGCCGGGCGGCGCAGTACGCGGAGCATATCGCTGGCCTGGGCCAGCTGTTGCTCCAGCTCTTCCTGGTAGCGCGCCAGTTGCAGGCTGCGCTTGCGCGTCTGCTGGGTTTCCTGGGCCAGCGCCTTGAGGCGCAGCATGTGGCTTTCGAGCATCTGCTTGTGTTCCAGGGTGTTCTGCATCAGCGGCATCAGTGCATCGGCGGCCCACTGTTCGGCGTCCAGGCGCAGGCGCTGGTGCAGGCCGATCACTTCCTGGGCCAGGGTGGCGAAGAAGCGTCGGGTCAGGCTGCGCTGCTCGGTGAGCAGCGTCTTCACATGCAGGCGAAACTGATCGCCCTTGGCCTGCAGTTTCTTCAGCTCGCGCTGGTAGCGCTGAATCTTGAACTGCGGAGCGTCGACGCCGCCCAGCGGATTGTCTTCGTTATGCCGACGATAGATGGCCGCCACCATCTTGTTGGCCATCTCCGCTTCGTGTTCCAGGTTGTGCAGGTCCTGCTCGACGGCATGGAAGAAATGCAGAATGGCCTGGTTGATGCCGACTGTGGTCCAACTGCCGGTGAGGTTGCGACGGACCTCGTTCAGGTGCTGTTCCAGGCGCTCGGCGCGTGCGGCGTGGCGCAGCAACTGGCCCTGGCGTTGCAGCAGGCGCTGGTTGGTCTTCAGGCCGAGCAGGCGCTTGTGGTGCTGGGTGTGGTCTTCCTTGGTCTTGGCGGTCAGCTCGAACAGCAACTGGCTATTGTCCTGCTGGTGGTTGCCAAGCAGGGCCAGCTGTTCGCTGACCTTTTCCAGGCGCAGGTTGAGTACGTGCTGGCTGTTGTTCAGCAGAGCCAGCACCTGGCGTACCACATGATCTTCGATCAGGCGTTCCTTCTGCGCGACGATGCGCTCGCACAGCAGCGTCTCCAGGTTGGCCATCTGGCTGCGGGCCAGCAGCTCCTCGTCCTTGCGCACCTTGGCCAGCAGCGCCTGCTTGGCCGACAGTGGCAGCACGTCCTGCTTGGCGATGCCCAACTGCTTGGCGGTAGCGCTCTGGATCTGGCTGATGGCGTTCTGCACGAAGGTCTCGCCAGCCAGGTCGTCCCAGAGCACGTCGATCTTGTTCAGCACGGCGAACAGGCAGGTCTGGGTGTCTTCATCGAGCTGACGAATGTGCTGCTGCCAGATGCTCATGTCGCTGGCGGTCACGCCGGTATCGGCGGCCAGCAGGAAGATGATTGCCTGAGCGTTGGGCAGCATCGACAGGGTCAGTTCCGGCTCGCTGCCCAAGGCGTTGAGGCCCGGTGTGTCGAGAATGCGCAGGCCCTGGCGCAGCAGCGGGTGGTCGAAGTTGACCATGGCGTGGCGCCAGGCCGGCACTAGCACCTGGCCGCGCTTGCCGGTGCCTTCGAGCATGTCCGGGTGGAAGCCGAGCTGAATCGCCTGCTCCACCGGCATGGGTTTGGTCTTGGCCACCTGGCTGAAGGCCAGGGCCATGTTGGCCGGGTCGCTGGTATCCAGCGGAATGTTCACCCAGTGGCGGGGAATGCGTTTGAACTGGGCGACGCTGGCCGAGGCCGTGCGGGTCTCGATCGGCAGCAGGCGAATGTAGGGACGTTCCGAACGCGGGTCGAAGAACAGCTCGGTGGGGCACATGGTGGTGCGCCCGGCGTGCGACGGCAACATGCGCTGGCCGTATTCGGAGAAGAACAGGCTGTTGATCAGCTCGGTCTTGCCGCGGGAGAACTCGCCGACGAAGGCGAGGGTGATGTGGTCGGTGCGCAGGATCTTCAGCGCTCTTTCGAGCTTGGCCTGCACCGCTTCGGAATTGAGCCGGTTATGCTCCAGCCAACTGCGATAGCGCGTGATCTCGCGCATCAGTTCGCGTTTCCAGGCGACGTAGGCATCGACCTGCTGGCTGAGACGTTCCATGCTCATCCTGGCTCTCCTCTCGGCAAGATCATCCACTTGCGGGGGCTGCATAACGGTTCGGTTGGGTTTGCCGCCAGGACGCACGGCGTTTCACGAGAACAGTTTGCATTATGCGGGGTACAGGGCAGCCGTCAATTGGCTGCTCCAACAGTCCCGCCTTATGGTCGGCAATGGCGGCCGAGTGGTCGTCAGCTGCGCTGCAGGCCGGGAATCGGCGGCAGGCTCTGCGGGGCACGAATGCGCAGGCGTTTCTGCCGATTGAGTTCGCCGCTTTCCAGGCTCACCTGGCTCTTGGCCACGCCGAACGCCTTGGCCAGGAAGGCCTGCAGATGAGCGTTGGCCTTGCCGTCGACCGGCGGAGCGGTGAGACGGATCTTCAGCCGCTCACCATGCAGCCCGGCGAACTCGTCCTTGCTCGCCTTGGGCAGCAGGTGGCAGTCGAGGATCAGATCCTCGCCGTCCCAGCGAAAGTAGCTCGCCACTCAGAGGAAGGGGCTGAGCATCGGCGGCAGGCCGGTGGAGGCTGCCAGAGCGCCGATGACGAAGCGGTCGATCAGGTTGATGGTGATGAAGGCGAAGATCGGCGAGATATCCAGGCCGCCCAGGTTCGGCAGCAGCTTGCGGAACGGCGCCAGCAGCGGTTCGCAGATCTGGTTCACCAGTTGCGCGCCGGGGTTGTAGCTGCCCGGCGCGACCCAGGACAGGATCACGCTGATGATCAGGGCGAAGAAGAACACCTTGAGAAACAGCGAGGTCACGCCGATGACCGACCACACCAGCAGTTGCGCAATGAAACCGCCAACGTTGTAGCCCATCAGGGTCAGGGTGACGACCATCAGCAGCAGCTGCACCAGAATGGCCAGCACCAGCGATGCCAGGTCCAGCCCGGCGAAGCCCGGGATGATGCGACGCAGCGGTGTCAGCAGCGGCTGGGTGGCCTTGACGATGAACTGGCTCAGCGGGTTGTAGAAGTCTGCACGCACCAGCTGCAGGATAAAGCGCAGTAGCACGATCAGCAGATACAGGCTGCCCAGGGTCTGGATGATATAGATGAGGGCTTCGATGAGTCCGGACATGTGTGCTTCCTTATTGACCCAGTTGTTCGGCCAGTTCGGCCGAGCGATTGGCGGCGGCGTTGAGTGCCTGTTGTACCAGCGCTTCGAAGCCGCCGGCCTGGAAGGTTTTGATCGCCGCTTCGGTGGTTCCGTTCGGTGAGGTCACACGGCGACGCAATTCGGCCGAGTCGACATCGCTCTCGCTGGCCATGCGCGCGGCGCCCAGTGCAGTCTGGATGCTCAGGCGTGCTGCAGTCTCACGCGGCAGGCCGAGCTGCTCGCCGGCCGCAGTCATCGCTTCGATCAGCAGGAAGAAATAGGCCGGGCCGCTGCCGGAGACGGCGGTGACCGCGTCGAGCTGGGTTTCTTCATCCAGCCACAGCGCCAGGCCGACGGCGCTCAGCACCTGTTCGGCCTGGGCCTTCTGCGCAGCGTTGACCCGCGGGTTGGCGAACAGGCCGGATACGCCCTGGCGCAGCAGTGCCGGGGTATTGGGCATGCAACGCACCACAGGGCGCTCGCCCAGCCAGTTTTCCAGGCTGGCGCAGCTGATGCCAGCGGCAATGGAGATGATCACCTGGTTGGCGGCCAGGTGCGGCGCCAGGTCCAGGCATACCGCTTTCATGATCTGTGGTTTGACCGCCAGCACGATCAGATCGGCGCCTTTGATGGCCTCGCCATTGTCGGCGAAAGTGGCGATGCCGTGCTCCTGCTGCAGGCGCGCGCGCTGTTCGCTGCCGGGCTCGCTGGCGCGGATGGCGCTGGCCGCCACGCCCTGGGCGCGCAGGCCGCCAATCAGGCTGGCGGCCATATTGCCGGCGCCGACGAAGGCGATGATCGGGTTGCTCATTGCGGGAGTTCCTTCATTCAATGGGAGGGCTGGCCGTAGTCGCGGGCGCCGAACAGGGCGGTGCCGATGCGCACCCAGGTGGCGCCTTCGGCGATGGCGGCCTCCAGGTCATGGCTCATGCCCATGGACAGGGTGTCGAGTTGCAGATCGAGATCGTCGCGCAACTGGCGCAGGCGGGCGAAAGCGGCATGTTGCGCGGCGATATCATCGGTGGGTTCGGGTATCGCCATCAGCCCTCGCAGCTTGAGGTTGGGCATGGCGCTAACGGCTCTGGCCAGCTCCGGCAGTTCCACCGGGCTGCAGCCGGATTTGCTGTCCTCACCGCTGACGTTGACCTGCAGGCAGATATTCAGCGGTGCCAGGTGCGCGGGTCGCTGGTCTGAGAGGCGTTGAGCGATTTTCAGGCGATCCACAGAATGCACCCAGTCGAAGTGCTCGGCGATGGGCCGGGTCTTGTTCGACTGAATGGGGCCGATGAAGTGCCAGATCAAGGGCAGGTCGGTCAGCGCTGCCTGTTTTTCCAGAGCTTCCTGCAGATAATTCTCGCCAAAATCGCGCAGGCCGGCGGCGTGCGCTTCGCGGATGTCTTCGGCCGGCTTGGTCTTGCTCACCGCCAGCAGGCCAATGTCCGAAAAATTGCGCTGCGAGGCTTGCGCCGCCTCACGGATACGCGCTCCGACCTTTGCAATATTCTCTGCTATCGTGGACATTACCTGCGCTCTATATAAAGCCCGCTCGTTAAGCGTTCGCGGCATTCTACCTGCTTGCTTGTAATTGGGGAGTCCCATGGATATCACTGAGCTGCTCGCCTTCAGCGCCAAGCAAGGTGCGTCGGATTTGCACCTCTCGGCGGGTCTGCCGCCGATGATCCGCGTTGACGGCGATGTGCGCCGCATCAACCTGCCGCCGCTGGATCACAAGCAGGTGCACGCGCTGATCTACGACATCATGAACGACAAGCAGCGCAAGGATTACGAAGAGTTCCTCGAGACCGACTTCTCCTTCGAAGTGCCGGGCGTGGCGCGCTTCCGGGTCAACGCCTTCAACCAGAACCGTGGCGCCGGTGCGGTGTTCCGTACCATTCCCTCGAAAGTGCTGACCATGGAAGACCTCGGCATGGGTGAGGTGTTCCGCAAGATCACCGACGTGCCGCGCGGCCTGGTGCTGGTTACCGGCCCCACCGGTTCGGGCAAGTCGACCACCCTGGCGGCGATGCTCGACTACCTCAACAGCAACAAGTACCACCATATCCTCACCATCGAGGACCCCATCGAATTCGTCCACGAGTCGAAGAAGTGCCTGGTCAACCAGCGTGAGGTGCACCGCGACACCCACGGCTTCTCCGAAGCGCTGCGCTCGGCCCTGCGGGAAGACCCGGACATCATCCTGGTGGGCGAGATGCGCGACCTGGAAACCATCCGCCTGGCGCTGACCGCCGCGGAAACCGGTCACCTGGTATTCGGCACCCTGCACACCACCTCGGCGGCCAAGACCATCGACCGTGTGGTCGACGTGTTCCCCGCCGAAGAGAAATCCATGGTCCGCTCGATGCTTTCCGAATCGCTGCAGGCGGTCATCTCGCAGACCCTGCTGAAGAAGATCGGCGGCGGTCGTGTCGCCGCCCACGAAATCATGATCGGCACCCCAGCCATCCGTAACCTCATCCGCGAGGACAAGGTGGCGCAGATGTATTCGGCGATCCAGACCGGCGGCGCCCTGGGCATGCAGACCCTCGACGCCTGCCTGAAGACGCTGGTGTCCAAGGGCCTGGTCAGCCGCGACAGCGCGCGCGAGAAGGCCAAGAGCCCGGAAAACTTCTAACAGCCGTAGCGACTGTGCCGCACGCCGCCAGTCGCAGGCCCGCTCAGGGCCTTCATCGGGCGTGCAGTTGATTGGCGAGACCCAAGATGGAATTCGAAAAACTACTGCGCCTGATGGTCGAAAAAGGCGGCTCCGATCTGTTCATCACCGCTGGCGTGCCGCCGTCGATGAAGGTCAATGGCAAGATCATGCCGGTGACCAAGACCGCGATGTCGCCGGAGATGACCCGCGAAACCGTGCTGGGCGTGATGAACGAGGCGCAGCGCCGCGATTTTGCCGAGAACCACGAGTGCAACTTCGCCATCAGCGCCCGTGGCATCGGTCGTTTCCGCGTCAGTGCCTTCTACCAGCGCAACCTGGTGGGCATGGTCCTGCGCCGCATCGAGACCAACATCCCCACCATCGATGACCTCAAGCTGCCGGAGATTCTCAAGAAGCTGGCGCTGACCAAGCGCGGCCTGGTGCTGTTCGTCGGGGCCACCGGTACCGGCAAGTCCACCTCGCTGGCGGCGATGATCGGCTACCGCAACAAGAACAGCAGCGGCCACATCATCTCCATCGAAGACCCGATCGAATACATTCACCAGCACCAGAACTGCATCGTCACCCAGCGCGAAGTGGGTATCGACACCGAGTCGTTCGAGGTGGCGCTGAAGAACACCCTGCGTCAGGCGCCGGACGTGATCCTCATCGGTGAGGTGCGGACCCGCGAGACCATGGACCATGCCGTGGCCTTCGCCGAAACCGGCCACCTGTGCCTGGCTACCCTGCACGCCAACAACGCCAACCAGGCGCTGGACCGCATCATCAACTTCTTCCCGGCCGACCGGCAGAACCAGGTGTGGATGGACCTGTCGCTCAACCTCAAGGCCATCGTCGCCCAGCAGCTGGTGCCGACCCCGGACGGTAAGGGCCGTCGCGCGGTGATCGAGGTGCTGATCAACACCCCGCTAGCCGCCGACCTGATCCGCAAGGGCGAGGTGCATGAGCTCAAGGGTCTGATGAAACGCTCCACCGAGCAGGGCATGCAGACCTTCGACCAGGCGCTGTACAACCTCTATACCCAGGGCGAGATTACCTACGAAGATGCGCTGCTCTACGCCGACTCGGCCAACGACCTGCGCCTGATGATCAAGCTCGGTTCGGAAACCGACGGCGATCACCTGACCAGCATGGCCCAGGGCCTGGCGCTGGAGGTCAGCGAGGAAGATCCGGGGCGTCGCTTCCGCTGACGTTGCCAGACGAGGGACGCACTGCGTCCCCTTCGTTTATCTGGGCGATGCGTTTGCCCTTTCTGCCGGCCAGCACCAAGGCCTGCCCATCGCGCTGCGCGCCGGCGCGCGCTTCGCTCATCAGTTGCGGAATCAGCGGGCCTTCCGGCAGGTGCTTCCAGAAGCGCGCTGGCAAATGCTGCTGCATCACCGTGCGGTTAAGGCGCGCCGGGTTGAAGGTGCTGCCGTAATAGGCGCGCCAAAGGGCCTGGCCATCATCCTCGGACTGCTGTGCCCAGGCTTGCCACTGCACCGGGCAGTGGCGCTCGTGCTGTAGACGCTGGCCGTCCCAGAACACGCCATCGCGCGGCGTGGCGATCAGCCAACTGTGCTTGCCCAGGCGCTCGGCGAAATGGCCGCTGGCCGACGCCAGGATGTCGTGCGCCGGCTCGAACCAGGCGACGAAATCCGGCGCGCCTTGGGCCTTGCTCGGCTGAAAGCGCACGAAGGCATGCAGGTGATGCGCCTCGCGGCGCACCGCCTTGAGCCGCCGATGCAACTCGCTACCGTCAGGATCGCCGGCCAGCACGGCGCTGCGCTCGCCCTGCACGAAGCGCCAGAGCACGCGGTAGAGCAGGCTCCAGCGCTCCTCGCCGCGATACTGAGCGGCGCTTTCCAGCAGCTCCAGCAGTTCGGGCGATACGCGCAGGTGACCATTGGGCTCCGGCGCGCGTTCGGCGGGTTGATCAAACAGGCCGGGCGCCGCTTCTTCGTCCAGCCACTGCAGCTGATGCGGCGCCAGGCCCTGCAGCAGGGCGCGGCGCGCGGCCTGGCGCCAGGTGGCGAAGGTGCCGTCGAAGCGCAGGCTGTGCATCACCACAATGCCATCTGCGCCGGGGTATCGCGCAGCTGCTGGCGCAGCACCAGGGATTCGTGTTCAGCCCGAGGTGGCCGGTAGTCCTGGGTAACGATGAAGGGCTTGGCCTTTTCCAGCACGCAGCGCAGGCGGGTCAGATCCTCATAGCGGATGCGCCGTTCACGGCGCAGCGCGCCCAGGCGCCTGGCGCTGAGCACGCCGATACCGGGCACGCGGGCGATCAGCGACTCATCGGCGCGGTTCAGGTCCACCGGAAACTGCTCGCGATTGGCCAGCGCCCAGGCCAGCTTGGGGTCGATATCCAGCGCCAGGTTGCCAGGGCCGGCCAGCAGCTCCGTGGCGCTGAAGCCGTAGCCGCGCATAAGGAAATCGGCCTGGTACAGGCGATGCTCGCGCAGCAGGGGCGGCGCCTCGAACGGCACGGTCTTCGGGCTCTGCGGAATGGGGCTGAAGGCCGAGTAGTAGACGCGGCGCAGGCGATAGTCCTGATACAGGCTCTGCGCGTTGTGCAGGATGGTGCTGTCGTCGGTGGCGTCGGCGCCGATGATCATCTGCGTGCTCTGCCCGGCTGGGGCGAAGCGCGGCGCGCGGCGCTCTTCCTGGGCCTCGCGCTCGCCCTGGTGGATGCTGTGCATGGCCTGGTGAATGCTGCCGACGTTCTTTTCCGGCGCCAGGCGCACCAGGCTGGTTTCGGTGGGCAGTTCGATATTGACGCTGAGGCGGTCGGCATACAGGCCGGCCTCGGCGATCAGCTCCGGTGCGGCATCGGGGATGGTCTTCAAATGAATGTAACCACGGAACTGATGTTCCTGGCGCAGCAGCTTGGCGACGCGGATCAGCTGCTCCATGGTGTAGTCGGCCGAGCGGATGATGCCGGAGCTGAGGAACAGGCCGCTGATGCAGTTGCGCTTGTAGAAGTCCAGGGTCAGGGTGACCACTTCCTCGGGGGTGAAGCGCGCTCGCGGCACGTCGCTGGAGCGGCGGTTGATGCAGTACTGGCAGTCGTACAGGCAGAAGTTGGTCAGCAGGATCTTCAGCAGCGCCACGCAGCGCCCGTCCGGCGTGTAGCTGTGGCAGATGCCCATGCCGTTGGTCGAGCCGATGCCGTCCTTGCCCTTGGAGCTGCGCTTGGGCGCGCCGCTGCTGGCGCAGGAGGCATCGTACTTGGCGGCGTCGGCGAGGATGGTGAGCTTGTCGATCAGTTGCATGGCAGGCGATATCGGTACTGTTTTTTTATACAGTATATGGGCATCGTACAGCTATCAAGCCATTCGTTGAGTTGCACCGCCTCGCCGCAGATGAAACCTTCACCAGACGCGCAGCGTCATAGCTGCATCTCGCACAAGGAGTTCGCCATGCAACGACAGGACACCCATAGCAAGCTGATCGGCTACCTGCTGTGGATCTTCGGTTTTCTCGGTTCGCACCGTTTCTATTACGGCAAGCCGGTGACCGGCACCATCTGGTTCTTCACCCTCGGTCTGCTGTTCATTGGCTGGATCATCGACCTGTTTCTGATCCCCTCGATGGATCGCGAGGCGGACCTGCGCTTCACCGCCGGCGATACCGACTACAATGTCGCCTGGATCCTGCTGACCTTCCTCGGCGTGTTCGGCGTGCACCGCATGTACCAGGGCAAGTGGATCACCGGGATCATCTACCTGCTGACCGGCGGCCTGTTCCTGATCGGCGTGCTCTACGACTTCTGGACGCTCAATACGCAGATCTCGATCAAGAACGCGCAGCGCGGTTGAGTCAGAGACAAGTGATTTGCACGATCTGTCCCCTCTCCCCCGAGCGGGAGAGGGGAGACAAGCGCCGTAGCCCGGGTGCAATCCGGGGAAATGAAAAGGGCATCCCGCGGGATGCCCTTTTCGTTGCTGCTGGCGGGATCAGTCGTCGCTGTCGTCGTCGTCCGCGCCATCGACCTTCATGCCCAGTTCCTTGATCTTGCGCGTCAGGGTATTGCGGCCCCAGCCCAGCAACAGGGCGGCATCGCGGCGACGGCCTGCGGTGTGCTTGAGGGCGGTCTCGATCATGATGCGCTCGAATGCCGGCACGGCACTGTCGAGCAGGTTGGACTGGCCGCGTGCCAGGGCCTGGTCGGCCCACAGGCGCAGCGCCTGTTCCCAGTTGGTCACCGGGGCGGCGTCCTGCGGTTGGGTCAGCAGCTCCGGCGGCAGGTCGTCGACATGCACCTCGCGGCCCGAGGCCATGACGGTGATCCAGCGGCAGGTATTCTCCAACTGGCGCACGTTGCCCGGCCAGGGCAGGTGCTTGAGGTAATCCTCGGTTTCGCTCTTGAGCAACTTGGGCTCGACTGCCAGCTCCTGCGCGGCACGGGCGAGGAAGTGATTGGCCAGAGTGGGGATGTCTTCGCGGCGGTCGGCCAGGCGCGGGATATGGATGCGGATGACGTTGAGGCGGTGGAACAGGTCTTCGCGGAACTTGCCGGCCTGCACCAGGGTTTCCAGATTCTGGTGGGTGGCGGCGATGATGCGCACGTCCACCTTCACCGGGGTATGGCCTCCGACGCGGTAGAATTCGCCGTCGGCCAGCACGCGCAGCAGGCGCGTCTGGGTGTCGGCCGGCATGTCGCCGATCTCGTCGAGGAACAGGGTGCCGCCATCGGCCTGCTCGAAGCGACCGCGGCGCTGGTTGGCCGCGCCGGTGAAGGCGCCTTTCTCATGGCCGAACAGCTCGGACTCCATCAGATCCTTGGGGATCGCCGCCATGTTCAAGGCGATGAACGGAGCCGCGGCGCGCGGGCTGTGGCGATGCAGGGCATGGGCCACCAGCTCCTTGCCGGTGCCGGATTCGCCGTTGATCAGCACGGTGATATTGGAGTGGGACAGGCGGCCGATGGCGCGGAACACCTCCTGCATCGCCGGCGCCTCGCCGATGATTTCCGGGGTGCGCGCCTGCGCGGCAGGAGCTGCCAGGCTCTGCTGTTCCTGAGCATGCTGGAAGGCGCGTTTGACCAGCGATACGGCTTCGTCGACGTCGAATGGCTTGGGCAGGTATTCGAAGGCGCCGCCCTGGTAGCTGGCCACCGCGCTGTCCAGGTCCGAATGCGCGGTCATGATGATCACCGGCAGGCGCGGGTACAGCTCGCGGATGCGTGCCAGCAGGTCGAGGCCGCTAGCGCCGGGCATGCGGATGTCGGAGATGATGACGTCCGGCTGCTGGCGAGTCAGGCGGGCGAGTACACCGTCGGCACTGTCGAAACTCTGGGTGGTCATGCCTTCCTGTTGCAGGGCCTTTTCCAGTACCCAGCGGATGGAACGATCGTCGTCGACAATCCAGACGGTTTCACTGCGGCTCATGGCGTGGTCGCTCCTTGTTCCAGTGGCAGGAAGATCGAGAACACGGTGTGGCCGGGGTGGCTCTCGCACTCGATCAGGCCCTGGTGCTGACTGATGATGTTCTGGGTAATCGCCAGGCCCAGGCCGGTGCCGTCGGCACGCCCGCTGACCATGGGATAGAAGATGGTTTCCTGCAGCTCCGGCGGAATGCCGGGGCCGTTGTCGATGATCTCGACCTTGACCACCAGGCGGTGGCGGGTGTGGCCGATGGTGAACTGGCGCAGGGTGCGGGTGCGCAGGCTGATGCGCCCCAGGCCCATGTCGTGCTTCTGCCCGGCGATGGCCTGCATGGCGTTGCGCACGATATTGAGTACGGCCTGGATCATCTGCTCGCGGTCGATCAGCAGGTCCGGGATGCTCGGGTCATAGTCGCGCACCAAAGTGATGCTGCCTTGCGCTTCCGCCTCGATCAGGTTGGCGACGCGCTCGAGCACCTCGTGCACGTTGGTCATCGCCAGCGACGGCAGCTTGTTCGAGCCGAGCATGCGGTCGACCAGATTTCTCAGGCGATCGGCCTCTTCGATGATGACGTTGGTGTAGTCCTTGAGCTCTTCGTTGGGCAGTTCGCGCGACAGCAGCTGGGCGGCGCCGCGAATGCCGCCGAGCGGGTTCTTGATCTCATGGGCCAGGCCGCGCACCAGCAGTTTGGTGGTTTCCTGCTTGGACAGCTGCGCCTCTTCCTTGGTGATGCGCAGCAGGCGGTCGCGCGGGTGCACTTCCAGCAGCAGCAGGGTCTCGCCCTTGCTGAACAGCGGCGTCACCGCGTAGTCCACGGTCAGCGTCTGGCCGGTGACCGAGGTCAGCACGGCTTCACGCTTGTTGAACGGATGCGCCTGCTCCACCGCCTGGCGCAAGGATGACAGCGCTTCGGGCGATTCGGTGAACAGGTCGCTGATGAACTGACCGTGGCTGCGCTGGCCGCTGACGGCCAGGAGCATTTCCGCCGCCGGGTTCATGTACTCAAGGCACAACTGGCTGTTGAGCAGCAGGGTGGCGGTGGTCAGGTTGTCGAGTAGCAGTCGGTGCAGCGCGTCGTTGATGGTCATAGGCAGTGCGTTCCGGCGATGGGCTGGAAAATGCAAGAAGCAAACCAAGGCCCCGAAAAGACGCATTTTTTGTGACCTGCTATCCCTGACGGCCCCTCTTTGGGCCGTCGCAAGCGACGTCAAAAATGGCTCTGGGTGAGATCTGCCGGGTTTTGCTGGTACTGCGACGGAGCAGGGCGGGGAAAAGCGACCCAAAACAGGGACAGCTTAGGAGGTGGTGCGTCGGATTGCACCATTAAGGTGCAATCCGCTTCAGAAGAAGGGAAGGATGCTGACGTCTTCCTTGGGCTTGTCTTTCAGCGGGCACTCGGGCCGTACGCCGTATTCATCCTTCTTGCACGGGTTGACCTTGCGCTTCTGCGCCAGGCTCATGCGGTGCATGTGAAAGGGCTGAGCCGGCGTGCGCTCGACGATGAGTCCTGCAGAGTCGATGATCTCTGCCACCAGTTGGTGCGTGCCGCGGTCGACGTGCCGCAGGGAAAACACCGGACTCCGGCTGATTTCGCCCTGAGGCTCGCCATCGAGCAGCAGCCGGTAGCTGTGGCCGGGTAGCAGGCCCGGTTCGCTGGTGAGGGTGACGATCATGTCGCCTGAGCCGTTGTGGATCGAGGCGTCCGGTTCAGGAACGAGGATGCGCAACACCTGGTAGTGGACGGTCGGTTTGGTGACGGCAGGCGGTGCCATGCGCACGGTTGACGCGGGCTGGCTCGGCTCCACGCTGTTGGAGGGCGCGAGCATCACCCGTTCGGCGTTGCTGCTGCGTGGCTTGTCGGTGAATACGCGGTTACCTTCGGCGTCGATGTAGGTATAGACCTGGCCAAAAGCGAGTGGCGCGACGAGCAGAAGCAGGATGAGCGGAAATCGCATAGTCAATTGGCAGGCTTCGGCTTAGGGCGTGGAGGCGGTGGTGGTGTCTGGCGCGCAGGGCTGTTGACGCTGATGCGCTGCACGGTGAACGTCTCGGTGGCGCTCTGCTGGATGATGCGGTCGCCCGCCATCACGGCCACGGCCAGTGCATGTTCGCCGCGGTCCAGGTTGGTCAACTGCAGGCTCGGGACATTGCTGGGCTGGCCATAGGGCTCGCCATCGAGAATCAGGCGCAGACGATGACCGGGCTGCAGGCGTGGCTGAATGTTCACGCCAACGATGAAAGTGCCGTTGTTGGCGCGCATGGCTTCATCATCCGGAATACCGGTCAGGCTCAGCTCGGCGTAGGGCGCTTCGCTTTGCGCGGCGGTGTTGTCGTTGGTCGCCGGTATGCTGGGCGTCTGCATTTCCACCGTGTTGGTGGGGGGCAGCTCGACGCTCTCGGCGGCCGTGCCGTCCGGAGGCTGATTGGTGAAGACGGTATTGCCGTTGGCATCGGTGTACTTGTAGATCTGCGCACTGGTCGGCAGTGCCAGGGCAAGCAACAGGCAGGCGAGTAGCGGGCGCATGGGCCGATCCTTCCTCGGGTGATGCGCTAAGCCTTGCACTGCTATCGGTTCCTGGCAAGCGCAGGGCGCCATGGCTGTGATGTTTGGCTACAAAAAGTGGACTCGGATCTGCCGTAGGAGCGAGCTCTGCTCGCGAACCTGGCGACCTGAAGAGCTTCGCGAGCAGAGCTCGCTCCTACAGGTGTTGCTGCGTGCCCATAAAAAAGCCCCGCCAGGCAGGGCCGGGCAGGGCTCTTGAAGCGCGCCGCACGAGGCGGCGCAACGCAGGCTTAGACGCTGTAGTACAGGTCGTATTCCAGCGGGTGCACGAAGGTACGTACCTTGATCTCTTCTTCGGACTTCAGCTCGATGTAGGCATCGATGAAGTCGTCGGAGAACACGCCGCCCTTGGTCAGGAACGCGCGGCCCTTGTCCAGCTCTTCCAGGGCTTCCTTCAGACTGCCGCACACCTGCGGGATCAGCTTGCCTTCTTCCGGCGGCAGGTCGTACAGGTTCTTGTCGGCTGCATCGCCCGGGTGGATCTTGTTCTGGATACCGTCGATACCGGCCATCAGCAGAGCAGCGAAGGCCAGGTACGGGTTGGCAGCCGGGTCCGGGAAGCGCGCTTCGATGCGGCGGGCTTTCGGGCTGGCAACGTAGGGGATACGGATCGAGGCGGAGCGGTTGCGAGCCGAGTAGGCCAGCATGACCGGTGCTTCGAAGCCCGGAACCAGACGCTTGTAGGAGTTGGTCGACGGGTTGGTGAAGCCGTTCAGGGCCTTACCGTGCTTGATGATGCCGCCGATGAAGTACAGAGCGGTCTCGGACAGACCGGCATAGCCTTCGCCAGCGAAGGTGTTCTTGCCGTCCTTGGAGATCGACATGTGCACGTGCATACCCGAACCGTTGTCACCGTACAGCGGCTTCGGCATGAAGGTAGCGGTCTTGCCGTAGGCGTCGGCGACGTTGTGCACGCAGTACTTCAGGGTCTGAACTTCGTCAGCTTTGGCGACCAGGGTGTTGAACTTCACGCCGATTTCGTTCTGACCGGCAGTGGCCACTTCGTGGTGGTGCACTTCGACGACCAGGCCCATTTCCTCCATGGCGTTGCACATGGCGGTACGGATTTCGTGGTCGTGGTCGCACGGCGGAACTGGGAAGTAACCGCCCTTGACGGCCGGACGGTGGCCCTTGTTGCCGCCTTCGACGTCCTGGTCGGTCATCCAGGAGCCTTGCTCGGAGTAGATCTTGAACATCGAGCCGGAGATGTCGGACTTGAACTTCACTTCGTCGAAGATGAAGAACTCCGGCTCCGGGCCGACGAATACGGTGTCACCGATGCCGGTGGTTTTCAGGAATTCTTCGGCGCGCTTGGCGATGGAGCGCGGGTCGCGATCGTAGCCTTGCATGGTGCTCGGCTCGATGATGTCGCAGACCAGGATCAGGGTCGGCTCTTCGGTGAACGGATCCAGTACGGCGGTCTCGTCGACCGGCATCAGGATCATGTCGGAGGCTTCGATGCCTTTCCAGCCATGGATGGACGAGCCATCGAACATCTTTCCGTGCTCGAAGAAATCTTCGTCCAGGGCGTCACGGGCCGGCATGGTCACGTGGTGTTGCTTGCCCTTGGTGTCGGTGAAGCGCAGGTCTACCCACTTCACGTCGTGTTCTTTGATCAGTTGAACAGCCTTAGACATGTTGTCCTCCAGATGGAAAAGGCTCGCTTCGTGGAGCCCCGATATGTGCGGTGAAGCCCGGCGGGATACTCCTTCAGGGCGACCTGCCTCACAAGGGAGCAAATTGCATGCCAGTGCCCTTTATTGGGCAGAGGCCGCGAAACTCAGGCGCTGCGCCGCCTGCGCGCCAATTTCGCATGGATATTTGCACCATTTGAGGGCTGGCATTTATAGAAAAGACCTATTTTGGTGCGCTGTTTGGGTGCTGCAGTATTTTTGGTCAAAGCTTGAACAATTTCCGCTATAATCCGCGCCCCTGTTTTTTCGTCCCCCAAGCGGGCGGCCTATTCATGAAGCTGATCGTCAAAGTTTTCCCGGAAATCACCATCAAGAGTCGCCCGGTGCGCAAGCAGTTCATCCGCCAGTTGGGGAAGAACATTCGCGCCGTGCTGCGTGATCTTGACCCCGAGCTGCGGGTGACCGGTGTCTGGGACAATCTGGAGGTCGAAACCGACCTCGACGACCCCAGGCTGCTCGCCGAAATGACCGAACGCCTGCGCAACACGCCGGGCATCGGCCTGTTCCTCGAGGTCAACGAATACCCGCTGGGCGATCTGGACGACATCACCGAGCACTGCAAGCGCCACTACGCCGATCAGCTGCCGGGCAAGATCTTCGCTGTGCGCTGCAAGCGGGGTGGCAAGCACGCCTTCAGCTCCATCGATGTCGAGCGCCACGTCGGCTCGCGCCTGCGCCAGGAATGTGGTGCAGCCGGTATCGATTTGAAGAAGCCGGAAGTCGAAGTGCGTATGGAGATTCGTGACCAGCGCCTCTTCGTGGTGCACAACCGTCACGAAGGCCTGGGCGGCTACCCGCTCGGTTCGCTGGAACAGACTCTGGTGCTGATGAGCGGCGGTTTCGACTCCACCGTCGCGGCCTATCAGATGATGCGTCGCGGTCTGGTCAGCCACTTCTGTTTCTTCAATCTGGGTGGCCGTGCCCATGAATTGGGCGTGATGGAAGTGGCGCACTATATCTGGCAAAAGTTCGGCCGCTCTCAGCGTGTGCTGTTCATCAGCGTGCCGTTCGAAGAAGTGGTCGGCGAGATTCTCGGCAAGGTCGACAATAGCCAGATGGGCGTCATCCTCAAGCGCATGATGCTGCGTGCGGCTACTCGGGTCGCCGAGAAACTGCAGATCGAGGCGCTGGTTACCGGTGAGGCGATCAGTCAGGTATCGAGCCAGACCCTGACCAACCTGGCGGTAATCGATTCGGCCACCGACATGCTGGTGATGCGCCCGCTGATCGCCAGCCACAAGCAGGACATCATCGACACCGCCACGCAGATCGGCACCGCCGAATTCGCCAAGAACATGCCCGAGTATTGCGGCGTGATCTCGGTCAACCCGACCACCAAGGCGCGCGGTTACCGCGTGGAGAAGGAGGAGGCGCAGTTCGACATGGCCATCCTCGATCGTGCCCTGGAGCGCGCCACCCAGCTGCCCATCGATCGGGTAATCGACGAGTTGGGCAAGGACGTGCAGGTCGAGGAAGTGCGCGAGGCCCTGGCCGGGCAGATCGTCATCGACATTCGCCATCCCGATGCTGCCGAAGACGAGCCGTTGGACGTGCCGGGTGTCGAGGTACAGGCGCTGCCGTTCTACGCGCTGAACAACAAATTCAAGGAACTGGATGAGAACCGCCAGTACCTGCTGTATTGCGACAAGGGCGTCATGAGCCGCCTGCATGCCCATCACCTGCTGAGCGAGGGGCATGCCAATGTGCGCGTTTATCGTCCGGCATAGGACGCCGGGGTTGAATGGCGGGAGTATCCGCCATCGCCCTCCCGACCTTTCGCTAACGGCGATACCTGACTCAGCTCGCTGAACCCGTTTTCTTCATATTCGTCGTCCAGGCTGGGCGACACACCGAATCCTCTGATCGAGATACACACAGTGATCGAAAAACTGCGCAACATCGCCATCATCGCCCACGTTGACCATGGCAAAACCACCCTCGTCGACAAACTCCTGCGTCTGTCCGGCACCCTCGACCGCAAAGAAGCGGAAAACGAGCGCGTCATGGACTCCAACGACCAGGAAAAAGAGCGCGGCATCACCATTCTGGCCAAGAACACCGCGCTGAAGTGGAACGACTACAACATCAACATCGTCGACACCCCCGGGCACGCCGACTTCGGCGGTGAAGTAGAGCGCGTGATGAGCATGGTCGACTCCGTGCTGCTGGTGGTCGACGCCCAGGACGGCCCGATGCCGCAAACCCGCTTCGTGACCCAGAAGGCGTTCAAGGCCGGTCTGCGTCCGATCGTCGTGGTCAACAAGATCGACCGTCCGGGCGCGCGCCCTGACTGGGTCATCGACCAGATCTTCGACCTGTTCGACAACCTCGGCGCCACCGACGAGCAGCTGGACTTCCCGATCGTCTACGCCTCGGCCCTGAACGGCATCGCCGGCATGGACCACGAGAAGATGGACGACAACATGGATGCCCTGTTCCAGGCCATCGTCGATCACGTCCCGGCGCCGGTCGTCGACGTCAACGGTCCGTTCCAGATGCAGATCTCGCAGCTGGACTACAACAGCTTCCTCGGCGTGATCGGCATCGGCCGCATCGCTCGCGGCACCATCAAGGCCAACAGCCCGGTGACCGCCATCGGCGCCGACGGCAAGAAGCGCAACGGCCGTATCCTGAAAATCATGGGCCACTCCGGCCTGCAGCGCGTCGAAGTTCAGGAAGCCCAGGCTGGCGACATCGTCTGCGTATCGGGTATGGACGAGCTGTACATCTCCGACACTCTGTGCGACCAGAACAACGTCGAGGCTCTGCCGCCGCTGACCGTTGACCAGCCGACCGTGAGCATGACCTTCCAGGTCAACGACTCGCCGTTCGCCGGCAAGGAAGGCAAGTTCGTTACCAGCCGCAACATCAAGGACCGTCTGGAAAAAGAACTGCTGCACAACGTCGCCCTGCGCGTCGAGCCGGGCGAGACCCCGGAGAAGTTCAAGGTCTCCGGCCGTGGTGAACTGCACCTGTCGGTACTGATCGAAACCATGCGCCGTGAAGGCTTCGAGCTGGCCGTCGGCCGTCCTGAAGTAGTGATCATCGAGAACGAAGCCGGCGAGAAGCAGGAGCCGTACGAGAACGTCACCATCGACATCGAAGAACAGCACCAGGGTTCGGTGATGGAGCAGATGGGCCTGCGCAAGGGCGATCTGACCAACATGGTTCCCGACGGCAAGGGTCGTATCCGCCTGGAGTACACCATCCCGGCACGCGGTCTGATCGGCTTCCGTAACAACTTCCTGACCCTGACCTCGGGCAGCGGCATCCTGACCTCGACCTTCAGCCACTACGGCGCGATCAAGGCCGGTGAAGTCACCAACCGTCAGAACGGCGTACTGGTCTCCATGGCCACCGGCACCGCGCTGACCTACTCGCTGGAAACCCTGCAGGCGCGCGGCAAGCTGTTCCTCGAGCCGGGTCAGGACATCTACGAAGGCCAGCTGTGTGGCATCAACAGCCGTGACAACGACCTGGTGATCAACCCCACCAAGGGCAAGAAGCTCGACAACATGCGCGCTTCCGGCAAGGACGAAGTCATCGCCCTGGTTCCGCCGATCAAGTTCACCCTCGAGCAGGCGCTGGAATTCATCGCCGATGACGAGCTGGTGGAAGTGACGCCGAAGTCGATCCGTCTGCGCAAGAAGTACCTGAACGAGAACGACCGCAAGCGCTTCGAACGCGCCAAGGTCTAAAATCGGCTGCAGGCTTCAAGCCGCAAGCGACAGGTGAAAGCAAGGCCCTGTCAGAGTGATCTGGCGGGGCCTTTGCATTTCATATTCGGCATCGCGTGTTTATGGAGTTGAGAGAGCGTGCGGGCGGAGCCGATTGCTTCAGGCCGCTGCCTGCATGACGGCGTCTAGGAAGGTGTAATCCAATGAATGGTCTGGCAGTGTTGATTCTGGCTGCGGAGAACGGTGTAAAACAGGCTCGTTGGGCTGAGCCTGCAGTTCCCAAACAATTGATCCAGGTGCGTGGTGAAACCCTTCTCGCGCGTACGTTGCGCCTGCTCGCAGAGCGCGGCGTGAAAGCTCCTTGGTTGCTGACTGCTAGTGAGGCATTGGCGAGTTATCCCGTGCCGAGCTGGTGTCCGCTGCAGCGAGAAACCAAGGCTCATAGTCTGCTCGCGGCTGAAGCCGTGGCTGCAGCCGGTGATCTGCTGGTGCTGTACAGTGATGTGTATTACTCCGAGGCGGCCATCGACACCATCCTGGCGAGTCGGGACACTCGTTTCTATGGGCGCGACGGGCGTAGCGCCTACACCTTCAAGGATTATGGCGAACTGTTCGCAGTGCGTATCGCCGATGCTGACCGTGCGCGCGCGCGGGTTGCGCTGGAGCGTGCCATCAAGTTTTATCAGGAAACGGGAGACCAGAGCTTCTGGTCGTTCTATCGATTGATGGCGGGACTGCCATTGGCCGATAGCAAGGCCATCGAACGGCGAGTCTTCGTGGATATTCACGATGAAACCGATGATGTCGATTTCGCCGAAGAGGTTCCGTTGTTGCTAGCCGCTATCGACAAGCCCTTGGGCTGGCGGCTCAGGTACCTGATGCGCAGGTTGAGTCTGGCCAACAAGAGGCGTCGTGATCGGGCGCGCAGCCTTTCAAGTGGGGGCTTGAAGACCGTTTGAGATGTGGCCTGCGTGGCTCTGGGCATCCGCTGGATGCCTGTGTTATTGCACAACGAAGCTCCGGTGTTCTTGCGAACACCGGAGCTTTTCTACATCAGCCTCGCTGCGGTCTACAGGCCAGCAGCCCGTAGGTAGTCAACCCGATCAGCACCAGCAGGCTGAGGGTCATCACTCGCCTGCCACCTGACGCAGGTTTTGCGCCGGGGTGTCGTCGAGGTTGTTGAGCATGCGCTCGCTGTACCAGTCGAGGAAGTTGATCACGCCGAACTCGTAGGTCTTGGAGTACGGGCCTGGCTGGTAGGCGGTGGAGTTGATGCCGCGCTGGTTTTCCTCGCCCAGACGGCGATCCTGGTCGTTGGTGGCGTCCCAGACTTCGCGCAGGCGAGCCACGTCGTAGTCGACGCCTTCGACCGCGTCCTTGTGCACCAGCCACTTGGTGATGACGATCGACTCCTGGGCGCTGATCGGCCACACGGTGAAGTTGATCATGTGGTCGCCCATGCAGTGGTTCCACGAGTGCGGCAGGTGCAGGATGCGCATCGAACCCAGGTCCGGGTCGGTGATGCGGCCCATCAGCTTCTTGCAGCCCTGCTTGCCGTCCATGGTCATGGAGACGGTGCCCTTGAGCAGCGGCATGCGCACGATGCGGTTGCGCAGACCGAAGCTGGCGTGGGCGTAGGGGATGTTGTCCTTGTCCCAGCGGGTGGTGCACTCGGCGACCTGGTCCTTGAACGCCTGGCTGGCGCGCGGGTCGGTGACGTCGTCCCATTCCAGCAGGGTGTTGAGCAGCTCCGGGTGCGAACCGTTGCAGTGGTAGCACTCGCGGTTGTTCTCGATCACCAGCTTCCAGTTCGCCTGCTCGCGCATGGTGCTCTGCACGGCGACCTTGGTGTTCTCCATGTCGTACGGTTCCATGTAGTGAGCCAGGGTGCTCAGGAACTCGTCGATGGCCGGCGGGTTGTCCGCCAGGCTGATGAAGATGAAGCCGCCAGCGGTCTTGCAGTTGACCGGCTTGAGGTTGTAGTCGGACAGCTTGAAGTTGTCACCCATCTCGGTACCGGCGAACAGCAGGCGACCGTCCAGCTCGTAGGTCCACTGGTGGTACGGGCACACCAGTTTGGCGACCTTGCCCTTATCGCTGACGCAAAGGCGCGAACCGCGGTGGCGGCAGACGTTGTGGAAGGCATGGATCTGACCTTCGGCGCCGCGGATGACGATGATCGGGTTGTCGCCGATCTGTACGGTCAGGAAATTGCCCTTGGCCGGGATCTCGCAGGTCATGCCGGCGATCAGCCACTCCTTGTGGAAGATCTCCTGCATGTCGACCTGGAACAGGCGCTCGTCGTTATAGAAGGGCTGCGGCAGCGAGAAGGTGTGGTCGCGCTCGTGCAGCATCTGGGCAGTGGCCTTGCGGACGGGCTCTAGCGGGTCGCCCAGGCTCAGGTTTTGGGTGCAGTCCATGTTGGCTCCTCAGTGGCGGGCGCGGCGCGCCTGCCGAAAAAAGTGGCTGATACGGTATGTGCCGCAAGGTGTCGATCAATCGCTGCCGCCTGCAAAGGGCGTACATGCTTGGTGAGGCGGAGTGTGGAGCCGGCGCACGGGCAAACCTTATCCATGGGCGACATGGCTGAATTTGTTTCCGACGCGCCAGGCCCCGTGCCATCAGGCAGGTCGCGATAAGCATGCGGATGTCGCAGGTAGATAAATGAGGTCCGGCGGCCTTTCGCACAATCCGCCGCATAGTAGGCCGATATCCGGCCATGTGGAGTGCTGTTCATGACCACCAACGCCTTCCTCAACCCGGTTACCACTCAGACCTGGACCAATGGCCGCCATCTGGTGCGTTGCGTCAAGGTGATCCAGGAAACCTGGGATGTGCGCACCTTCTGTTTCATGGCGGACCAGCCGGTGCTGTTCTTCTTCAAGCCGGGCCAGTTCGTCACCCTGGAGCTGGAGATCGACGGACAGCCGATCATGCGTTCGTACACCATTTCCAGCTCGCCTTCGGTGCCCTACAGCTTCTCCATCACCATCAAGCGGGTGCCGGGCGGCAAGGTATCGAACTGGTTGCATGACAACCTCAAGGTGGGTGATGAGGTGCCGGTGCACGGTCCGGTCGGGCTGTTCAACGCCATCGACTTCCCTTCAGAAAAGGTGCTGTATCTCTCCGGCGGCGTCGGTATCACTCCGGTGATGTCGATGGCGCGCTGGTTCTACGATACCAATGCCAATGTCGATATGGTCTTCGTGCACAGCGCCCGTTCGCCGAAGGACATCATCTACCAGCGTGAGCTGGAGCATATGGCCGCGCGCATCAACAACTTCAGTCTGCACGTGATCTGCGAGAAGCATGGTCTGGGCGAGGCCTGGGCTGGCTATCGCGGTTATCTGAACAAGCCGATGCTGGAGCTGATTGCGCCGGACTTCCTCGAGCGCGAGATCTTCTGCTGCGGCCCGACTCCCTACATGAGCGCGGTCAAGCGTCTGCTCGAGGCAGCCGGCTACGACATGAGCCGTTACCACGAGGAGGCCTTCGGCCCGACGCCGCCGGAGATTCGCGCCGAGGTCAAGGAGCTGGCTGCCGAAGCCGCCGAGGCTCCGGAAGTACCGGTTGGCGAGCTGCATCAGGTGGAGTTCACCGGCACCGGCAAGAGCATCCGCGTGGCGCCCGGCGAGACCGTGCATGCCGCTGCCGCCAAGCTCGGCCTGCATATCCCCAAGGCCTGCGGTATGGGCATCTGCGGTACCTGCAAGGTGATGAAGACGGCGGGCGAAGTGGACATGGAGCACAACGGCGGCATCACCGACGAGGACGTGGCCGAAGGCTACATCCTGTCGTGCTGCAGCGTGCCGAAAGGAGACGTGGCGATCGATTATTGATCGCCGCGAAGATTCGTGGCCCGGATGATATCCGGGGCAACTGATCGACCTCCCCGGATTGCATCCGGGCTACTTAGTCAGAAGCTCCACTTGTGGGGCTTCTGTCGTTTTCAGGCGCTCATCACTTCGCGGATGTCGGCGGCCAACTGACGTACACGCGCTTCGTCGGTATCCCACGAGCACATGAAGCGCGCGCCACCGGCGCCAATGAAGGTGTAGAAACGCCAGCCGCGGGCGGTGAGGGCGGCGATGGCCGGCTCCGACAGTTGCAGGAATACACCGTTGGCCTCCACCGGGAACATCAGGCTGACACCGGGTACGTCTTCCACCAGTGATGCCAGCAGCTGCGCGCAGCGGTTGGCGTGGTTGGCGTACTTGAGCCAGGCATCATCCTGCAGGATGCCCACCCAGGGCGCCGACAGGTAGCGCATCTTCGAGGCCAGCTGGCCGGCCTGCTTGCAGCGATAGTCGAAGTCCTCGGCCAGCGCCTTGTTGAAGAAGATGATCGCCTCGCCCACCGCCATGCCGTTCTTGGTGCCGCCGAAGCACAGCACATCGACACCGGCCTTCCAGGTCAGCTCCGCCGGGCTGCAGCCCAGGAAGGCGCAGGCATTGGAGAAGCGCGCGCCGTCCATGTGCAGGTTGAGATTGAGCTCCTTGCAGACCTGGCTGATGGCGCGGACTTCTTCCGGGCGATACACGGTGCCGACTTCGGTGGTCTGGGTGAGAGTGACCACCCGCGGTTTTGGATAGTGGATGTCCTGGCGCTTGAGGGCGATTTCGCGGATCGCCTGCGGCGTCAGCTTGCCGTTCTCGGTCCTGGCCAGCAGCAGCTTGGAGCCGTTGGAGAAGAACTCCGGCGCGCCGCACTCGTCGGTTTCGACGTGAGCGGTCTCCGAGCAGATCACGCTGTGGTAGCTCTGGCACAGCGAGGCCAGGGCCAGGGAGTTGGCGGCGGTGCCGTTGAAGGCGAAGAACACTTCGCAGTCGGTCTCGAACAGGCGGCGGAAGTGATCGGCGGCGCGTGCCGTCCATTCGTCATCGCCGTAGGCGCGCTGGTGGCCTTGATTGGCCTCGGCCATGGCGGCCCAGGCTTCGGGACAGATGCCGGAATAGTTGTCGCTGGCGAATTGCTGGGCATTGTCGGGCATGGATGCGTTCCTTCTGAAAAACCTGTCGGCAGGTCTGCCGGCAAAGCGTCAACTTTACTCTCTAGGCCCCGCTCCAGGCGTCCGCAGCGGCGACGAGTTGTTGCGCTGATGCGTACTGCCCGGTCCGTTCGCGAACGGCCGTTCGGCTTGGAGATGGAACTTGAGGCTTGCCATGGGGTTCACACCTACCAGAGGGCGGCACTCGATCCGCCCTTCGCAATCAAGAGAAGGAGTGTCATATGACTTATCGTCACCTGCTCGCCCTTGCCCTGCCGCTGGCTGTGGCGCTGCCCGTTTCCGCTGCCGAGTGGTCGGATAACGCCAAGACCGAGTTCGTTCAGCAGTGCATCGCTGGGGCGCCGGCGGGATATGAGGAGCCCCAATTGCGAGCTTATTGCGACTGCGCCGCAACCAAGGTCAGTGAAGAGTTCAGCGAGGCTGAGCTGCAGGCCATGACCCGCCAATCGCCTCCCGATCCTGCCATGCAGCAGCGTCTGGTGAATGCGTCCAGCAGCTGCAGCGGCAAGCTCAAGCCGTAACGCCTGTTGAGTGATTAGTGCGCATCCAGGTCGGAGCCCCATGGGCTCTGGCCTGGCGACGCATTTCCACAGCCAGCGCACAGCCCCGCCCACAGTATTTGTGCACAAGCTGGACCTATCTTATTGATCCTGTTCGATTTTTAGACTCTTCCCGGAAGGCCGCGGCAGCGCTGTCGTTGCGCCTGTGCCGAACAGGCTATGCACACTTTCATCCACAACTTCTGTGTATATCCCCAGCCGTTGTACGTCTCATGGACCTGTCGCTGGTGGATAAGCCTCGCGCGTCGCAGTCGTGTGCAGATATCGACCTCTGACGCCCGGTCGAGAGCCAGCAAGCCCTGCAGATATCGATCTACAGCTTTTCCACAGGCTGGTCCACGGTTTCTGTGTATCTCTTGTGGTTGCTAACTGATTGATATCGATCAGGAAATGCTCATGTCTCGGAAAGCCTTGCGGCGTCTCGTCTGGCGGCCGTTATGTACGGTTTATCCACAGTTTGATCCCCGCGATTTGTGAGCAAAACGACAGGCTCATATCGACGCGCCTGATTGCGACAGGAGCATGTCGCAAACAAATGCTCTCACGGCGTTGGCAGGCATTTGGGCGGGCAGGGCCGGCCCTACCATCGCTGCACAGGGCCTTGCCGGCCCGTTAGTCCAAGACCGCCGCCTACAGGCGCTGCAGGAGAGTCGAGATGTTCAGCAAACAAGATCAGATTCAGGGTTACGACGACGAGTTGCTCGCGGCGATCGATCAGGAAGAACGCCGTCAGGAAGAGCACATCGAGCTGATCGCCTCGGAGAACTACTGCAGCCAGCGTGTGATGGAAGCGCAGGGCAGCGGCCTGACCAACAAATACGCCGAAGGCTACCCGGGCAAGCGTTATTACGGTGGTTGCGAGTACGTCGACAAGGTCGAGCAGCTTGCCATCGATCGCGCCAAGCAGCTGTTCGGCGCCGACTTCGCCAACGTTCAGCCGCACTCCGGCTCGTCCGCCAACAGCGCCGTGTACCTGGCCCTGCTCAATGCCGGCGACACCATTCTCGGCATGAGCCTGGCCCACGGCGGCCACCTGACCCACGGCGCCAAGGTGTCCTCCTCGGGCAAGCTGTATAACGCCGTGCAGTATGGTCTGAACCCTGCCACCGGCCTGATCGACTACGACGAGGTCGAGCGCCTGGCTGTCGAGCACAAACCGAAGATGATCGTCGCCGGCTTCTCTGCCTACTCCAAAATCCTGGATTTCCCGCGTTTCCGGGCCATCGCCGACAAGGTTGGCGCGCTGCTGTTCGTCGACATGGCCCACGTTGCCGGTCTGGTTGCCGCTGGCCTGTATCCGAACCCGATTCCCTTCGCCGACGTGGTCACCACCACCACCCACAAGACCCTGCGCGGTCCGCGTGGCGGTCTGATCCTGGCCAAGGCCAACGAAGAGATCGAGAAGAAGCTCAACTCCGCCGTGTTCCCGGGTGCCCAGGGCGGCCCGCTGATGCACGTCATCGCCGCCAAGGCCGTGTGCTTCAAGGAAGCCATGGAGCCTGAGTTCAAGGCTTACCAGCAGCAGGTGATCGACAACGCCCAGGCCATGGCCAAGGTCTTCGTCGAGCGCGGCTACGAGGTGGTTTCCGGTGGCACCGACAACCATCTGTTCCTGCTCAGCCTGATCAAGCAGGGCCTGACCGGTAAGGAAGCCGATGCTGCCCTGGGTCGCGCCGGCATTACCGTGAACAAGAACGCCGTGCCGAACGATCCGCAGTCGCCGTTCGTGACCTCCGGTATCCGTATCGGTACCCCTGCCGTCACCACCCGTGGCTTCAAGGTCGCCCAGTGCCAAGCGCTGGCTGGCTGGATCTGCGACATCCTCGACCACCTCGGCGATGCCGATGTCGAGGCGCAGGTGGCCAAGCTGGTGGCCGGGCTGTGCGCGGATTACCCGGTCTATCGCTAAGCCAACCCTCTCTCTCGGCCCCTCTCGCGCAGTCGCGAGAGGGCAGTAGAACCCTGGAGCATGCCCATGCAACGTTATTCCGGCTTCGGCCTGTTCAAGCACTCGTTCAGCCATCATGAGAACTGGCAGCGCATGTGGCGTAATCCAACGCCCAAGCCGGTTTACGACGTGGTCATCGTCGGCGGTGGCGGCCACGGCCTGGCCACGGCCTATTACCTGGCCAAGGAGTTCGGCGTGAAGAACGTCGCCGTGGTCGAGAAGGGCTGGTTGGGCGGCGGCAATACCGCGCGCAACACCACCATCGTGCGTTCCAACTACCTGTGGGACGAGTCCGCGCACCTGTACGAGCATGCGATGAAGCTGTGGGAAGGTCTGTCGCAGGACCTGAACTACAACGTCATGTTCTCCCAGCGTGGCGTGTTCAACCTCGGCCACACCCTGCAGGACATGCGCGACATCGAGCGCCGCGTCAGCGCCAACCGCCTCAACGGTATCGACGGCGAGGTGGTGGACGCCAAGCAGGTGGCGGAGATGATCCCCTACCTGGATTGCTCGAAGAACACCCGTTACCCGATTCTCGGCGCCTCGCTGCAGCGCCGTGGCGGCGTGGCCCGTCACGACGCCGTGGCCTGGGGCTTCGCCCGTGCCGCCGACGCCCTGGGCGTCGACCTGATTCAACAGACCGAAGTGATCGGCTTCCGCAAGGAAAACGGTGCGGTGATCGGCGTGGAAACCAGCAAGGGCTTCATCGGCGCCAAGCGCGTCGGCGTGGTCGCTGCCGGCGGCAGGGCTC
>NZ_ATKM01000021.1 GCF_000418555.1 Pseudomonas sp. P818 | reverse complement strand
GCCTCCCCCCTGCCGCTGGAATCGCACCCGCTGCAGGCGCTGGTCTCCGAGCCGATCAAACCGATCATCGACACCGTGATCATGTCCAACGCCGTGCACGGCTACATCAGCCAGTCGGACAAGGGCGACCTGGTCATCGGCGCCGGTATCGACGGCTACAACGGCTACGGCCAACGCGGTTCCTACCCGACCATCGAGCACACCCTGCAGGCCATCGTCGAGATGTTCCCGGTGCTTTCGCGCGTGCGCATGAACCGCCAGTGGGGCGGCATCGTCGACACCACGCCGGACGCCTGCCCGATCATCGCCAAGACGCCGGTGAAGAACCTGTACTTCAACTGCGGTTGGGGCACCGGCGGCTTCAAGGCCACCCCGGGTTCGGGCAACGTGTTCGCCGCCAGCCTGGCCAAGGGCGAGATGCATCCGCTGGCCAAGCCCTTCTCCATCGAGCGTTTCCACAACGGTGCGCTGATCGACGAGCACGGCGCAGCCGGTGTGGCGCATTAAACATTCATCCCGCAGGGATGGCATCCGATGACCCTCTCCCGCTTGCGGGAGAGGGTGGCCCGAAGGGCCGGGAGAGGGTGGTGCGGTCGACACCGTAACCCTCTCCCCCGACCCCTCTCCCGCAAGCGGGAGAGGGGAGAACAAACGCCCTCTGCCATTGATGGGAGAGGTGCCCGAAGGGCGGGAGAGGGTAGAGCGGTGGACACCGCACCCCTCACCCACAACCCCTCTCCCGCGGGAGAGGGGATACAAGCTTGCCCCGCGCGGTCATCCGAGCGGGTTTGAAGATTTACCGGAGGTAGCAAACATGCTGCACATCTTCTGCCCTCACTGTGGCGAACTGCGTTCCGAAGAAGAATTCCATGTCGGCGGCCAGGCGCACATCGCCCGCCCGCTGGACCCGAACGCCTGCACCGACGAGGAGTGGGGCGAGTACCTGTTCTTCCGCGACAACCCGCGCGGCATCCACCACGAGCTGTGGATTCACGCCGCCGGCTGCCGCCAGTACTTCAACGTCACTCGCCACACGGTGAGCTACGAGATTCTCGAAACCTACAAGATCGGCGAGCGCCCCAGCGTCACTGAGGCCACCGTCGCCGCGAAAAAGGCCGCTGACCAAGGAGTAACGGCATGAGCCAGGTCAATCGTCTTGCCCAGGGTGGCCGCATCGACCGCAGCCAGCCCCTGACCTTCAGCTTCAATGGCCAGACCTATCAGGGTTACGCCGGCGACACCCTGGCCGCCGCGCTGCTGGCCAACGGCGTCGACGTGGTCGGCCGCAGCTTCAAATACTCGCGTCCGCGCGGCATCGTTGCCGCCGGTGCCGAAGAGCCCAATGCCGTGCTGCAGATCGGCTCCACCGAGGCGGCGCAGATCCCCAACGTGCGTGCCACCCAGCAGGCGCTGTACGCGAACCTGACTGCCACCAGCACCAACGGCTGGCCGAGCGTCAACACCGACCTGATGGGCATTCTCGGCAAGGTCGGCGGTGGCATGATGCCGCCCGGGTTCTACTATAAGACCTTCATGTACCCGCAGAACCTCTGGCTGACCTACGAGAAGTACATCCGTAAGGCCGCAGGTCTCGGTCGCTCGCCGAAGGAAAACGACCCGGACATCTACGACTACATGAACCAGCACTGCGACGTGCTGGTGGTCGGTGCCGGCCCTGCCGGTCTGGCCGCGGCCCTGGCCGCCGGTCGCAGCGGTGCACGGGTGATCCTCGCCGACGAGCAGGAAGAGTTCGGCGGCAGCCTGCTGTCCACCCGCGAGATGCTCGATGACAAGCCGGCCGCCGACTGGGCTGCCAAGGCCATCGCCGAGCTGCAAAAGATGCCGGAAGTGACCCTGCTGCCGCGCGCCACGGTCAACGGTTACCACGACCACAACTTCCTCACCATTCACCAGCGCCTGACCGATCACCTCGGCGAAGTCGCGCCGATGGGCCAGCCGCGTCAGCGCATGCACCGTGTGCGTGCCGGTCGCGTGGTGCTGGCCACCGGTGCCCACGAGCGCCCGCTGGTGTACGCCAACAACGACGTGCCGGGCAACATGCTGGCCGATGCCGTGTCCACCTACGTGCGTCGTTACGGCGTTGCGCCCGGTCAGAAGCTGGTGCTGTCGACCAACAACGATTACGCCTACCGCGTGGTGCTCGACTGGCTAGACGCCGGTCGCCAGGTGGTAGCCGTGGCTGATGCCCGCAGTAACCCGCGTGGCAGCTGGGTCGAAGAAGCGCGCCGGCGTGGCGTGCGCGTACTCACCGGCAGCGCCGTGGTCGAGGCGCGCGGCAGCAAGCGCGTCACCGGTGCGCGCATCTGCGCCATCGATCTGGCCAAGCACAAGGTCACCAGCCCGGGCGAGACCGTCGACTGCGACCTGATCGTCAGCTCCGGCGGCTACAGCCCGGTGGTGCACCTGGCGTCGCACCTGGGCGGCCGTCCGATCTGGCGTGAAGACATCCTCGCCTTCGTCCCGGGTGAAGGCTTCCAGAAGCGTCACTGCGCTGGTGCCGTGAACGGCGTGTTCGGTCTGGGCGATGCCCTGGCCGATGGTTTCGAAGCCGGCGCGAAGGCCGCAGCCGAAGTCGGTTTCAAGGCCGTCACCGGCAGCCTGCCGAAGGCCGAGAAGCGTATCGAGGAAGCTTCGGTCGCGCTGTTCCAGGTGCCGCACGACAAGGGCACTTCCCGTGCGCCGAAGCAGTTCGTCGATCAGCAGAACGACGTCACCGCCGCCGGCATCGAGCTGGCCACCCGTGAAGGCTTCGAGTCGGTCGAGCACGTCAAGCGCTACACCGCGCTGGGCTTCGGTACCGACCAGGGCAAGCTGGGCAACATCAACGGCCTGGCTATCGCCGCCAAGTCGATGGGCATCAGCATTGCCGAGATGGGCACCACCATGTTCCGCCCGAACTACACCCCGGTGACCTTCGGCGCCATCGCCGGCCGTCACTGCGGCGAGCTGTTCGAGCCCAAGCGCTACACCGCCATGCAGAAATGGCATCTGGAAAACGGCGCCGAGTTCGAGGACGTCGGCCAGTGGAAGCGTCCCTGGTACTTCCCGAAGAACGGTGAAGACCTGCACGCCGCCGTGGCTCGCGAGTGCCTGGCCGTGCGTAACGCGGTGGGCATCCTCGACGCCTCGACCCTGGGCAAGATCGACATCCAGGGCCCGGATGCGCGCGAGTTCCTCAACCGCGTCTACACCAACGCCTGGACCAAGCTGGACGTGGGCAAGGCCCGCTACGGCCTGATGTGCAAGGAAGACGGCATGGTCTTCGACGACGGCGTCACCGCCTGTCTGGCCGACAACCATTTCGTCATGACCACCACCACCGGCGGCGCGGCGCGTGTGATGGAGTGGCTGGAGATCTACCACCAGACCGAATGGCCGGAGCTGAAGGTGTACTTCACCTCGGTCACCGACCACTGGGCGACCATGACCCTGTCCGGCCCCAACAGCCGCAAGCTGCTGGCCGAAGTGACCGATATCGATCTGGACAAGGATGCCTTCCCCTTCATGAGCTGGAAGGAAGGCAAGGTCGGTGGCGTGCCGGCCCGCGTGTTCCGCATCTCCTTCACCGGTGAGCTGAGCTACGAAGTCAACGTGCAGGCCGACTACGCCCTGGGCGTTTGGGAGCAGCTCATCGAGGCCGGCAAGAAATATGGCCTGACCCCTTACGGCACCGAGACCATGCACGTGCTGCGCGCCGAGAAGGGTTTCATCATCGTCGGCCAGGACACCGACGGCTCGGTCACCCCTGACGACCTGGGCATGGGCTGGTGCGTCGGTCGTACCAAGCCGTTCTCCTGGATCGGCTGGCGCGGTATGAACCGCGAGGATTGCCGCAAGGAAAACCGCAAGCAGCTGATCGGCCTCAAGCCGCTGGACCCGAACAAGGTTCTGCCGGAAGGCGCGCAGCTGGTGTTCGATCCCAAGCAGCCGATTCCGATGACCATGGTCGGTCACGTCACCTCCAGCTACATGAGCGCGGCCATGGGTTACAGCTTCGCCATGGCCCTGGTCAGGGGTGGCCTGTCGCGTATCGGCGAGCGCGTGTTCGCGCCGCTGGCCGATGGCAGCGTGATCGAAGCCGAAATCGTCAGCCCCGTGTTCTATGACCCGAAAGGGGACCGCCAGAATGTCTAACGTCAATGTCTACAAGCAACGCCCCGACGACGTCGCCGGGCAATCGCCGCTGCACCACGCCGGCCTGCACGAGCTGGCCGGCAAGGGCCGCAAGGGCGCCGGGGTAACCCTGCGCGAGAAGAAGCTGCTGGGCCATCTGGTCCTGCGTGGCGATGCCGACGATGCCAACTTCGCCGGTGGCGTGCACAAGGCCCTGGGCCTGGAGCTGCCGGTGGCACTGACCCTGGTGGCCAACGGCGACACCTCGCTGCAGTGGCTGGGCCCGGACGAGTGGCTGCTGATCGTGCCTGGCGGTACCGAGTTCGAGGTCGAGCGCAAGCTGCGCGAGGCCCTGGATGGTCAGCACATTTCGGTGGTCAACGTCAGCGGCGGGCAGACCCTGCTCGAGCTGCGTGGCCCCAAGGTGCGTGAGCTGCTGATGAAATCTAGCAGCTACGACGTGCATCCGAGCAACTTCCCGGTGGGCAAGGCGGTCGGCACGGTATTCGCCAAGTCCCAGTTGGTGATTCGCCACACGGGCGAGGACACCTGGGAGCTGCTGATTCGTCGCAGCTTCTCCGACTACTTCTGGCTGTGGCTGCAGGATGCCAGCGCCGAGTATGGGTTGGCGGTCGAGGCCTGATAGCGAACGGCTCCCTCTGGGGAGAATGTAGGGTGGACGACGCTGTTTTCGTCCACCGTGATGCGGCAAAGGTGGATGGGGTGGCCGCGTAGGCGAAGCGTCATCCACCCTGCGCCTGGGGAGAGGGGAAGGGCGGATCGCGTTGTACTAGCGGCCCTCTCCCCCGGCCCCTCTCCCATAAATGGGAGAGGGGGGCAAAGCAACGGAGTTTGTCTCGGAGTCTATTATGAGCCGCACCCCCGACACCTGGATTCTCACCGCCCACTGCCCGAGCGTGCTCGGTACCGTGGATGCGGTGACGCGCTTTCTGTTCGAGCAGCGCTGCTACGTCACCGAGCACCATTCGTTCGATGATCGGCTGTCCTCGCGCTTCTTCATCCGCGTCGAATTCCGCCAGCCGCAGGATTTCGACGAGGCTGCGTTCCGTGTCGGGGTGGCCGAGCGGCTGGCACCATTCGGCATGCAGGTCGAGCTGACGCCACCGGGCTATCGCGCCAAGGTGGTGCTGATGGTGTCCAAGGCCGACCACTGCCTGAACGATCTGCTCTATCGCCAGCGCATCGGCCAACTGGCCATGGACGTGGTCGCTGTGGTGTCCAACCACCCGGACCTCAAACCACTCGCTGACTGGCACGGCATCCCGTATCACCACTTTCCCCTCGATCCCAAGGACAAGCCCGCGCAGGAGCGCCGGGTGATGCAGGTGGTCGAGGAAACCGGCGCCGAACTGGTGGTGCTCGCCCGCTACATGCAGGTGCTGTCCGCCGACCTGTGCCGCAAGCTGGACGGCCGGGCGATCAATATCCATCACTCGTTGCTGCCCGGTTTCAAGGGGGCCAAGCCCTACCACCAGGCGTACCAGAAGGGCGTCAAGCTGGTCGGTGCTACCGCTCACTACGTCAACGACCACCTCGACGAGGGGCCGATCATCGCCCAGGGCGTGGAGGCGGTTGACCACGCCCATTACCCCGAGGACCTGATCGCCAAGGGCCGCGACATCGAGTGCCTGACCCTGGCGCGTGCAGTCGGTTACCACATCGACCGCCGCGTGTTTCTCAATGCCAATCGTACGGTGGTGCTAAACGCGTGAGGGTAATCGCCAACCCGAATATTGGTGGGCTAAAGCCCACCCTACGGTAACGACGCGACTCGTAGGGTGGGCTTTAGCCCACCAGTCGCAACGTAAAACGCTATTGGTGGGCTGAAGCGGATCGCCGCCCGGCCCACCCTACGGAACCCGCCCTGCCAGATTTATCGGCGGTTTCCGGCAACAGACGAAAGAGGCTCCAGTGCAAGGCCGCGCGGCCGCCGGTCGCGCCTTGTATCCACAACAAGAAGGAGAGTTACGCATGTCTGATAATCGTGGTGTGGTTTACCTCGGCGCGGGAAAGGTCGAAGTACAGAAGATCGACTACCCGAAAATGCAGGATCCGCGCGGCAAGAAGATCGAGCACGGGGTCATCCTGAAAGTCGTTTCCACCAACATCTGCGGCTCCGACCAGCACATGGTGCGCGGTCGTACCACCGCTCAGGTCGGCCTGGTTCTGGGTCACGAGATCACCGGTGAGGTGATCGAGAAGGGCCGCGACGTCGAACGTCTGCAGATCGGTGACCTGGTTTCCGTTCCCTTCAACGTCGCCTGCGGTCGCTGCCGTTCCTGCAAGGAACAGCACACCGGCGTGTGCCTGACCGTCAACCCGGCGCGTGCCGGCGGCGCCTACGGCTACGTCGACATGGGCGACTGGACCGGCGGCCAGGCCGAATACGTGCTGGTGCCTTACGCCGACTTCAACCTGCTCAAACTGCCGGATCGCGACAAGGCCATGGAGAAGATCCGTGACCTGACCTGCCTGTCCGACATTCTGCCCACCGGCTACCACGGCGCCGTTACCGCTGGCGTCGGCCCTGGCTCCACCGTCTACGTCGCGGGCGCCGGTCCGGTCGGTCTGGCCGCTGCTGCCTCGGCCCGCCTGCTCGGCGCTGCCGTGGTCATCGTTGGTGACCTCAACCCGGCCCGTCTGGCGCACGCCAAGGCGCAGGGCTTCGAGATCGCCGACCTGTCGCTGGACACGCCGCTGCATGAACAGATCGCCGCGCTGCTGGGCGAGCCGGAAGTTGACTGCGCCATCGACTGCGTGGGCTTCGAGGCCCGTGGTCATGGCCACGAAGGCGCCAAGCACGAGGCTCCGGCCACCGTGCTCAACTCGCTGATGCAGGTCACCCGCGTCGCCGGCAAGATCGGTATCCCCGGTCTGTACGTTACCGAAGACCCGGGTGCGGTGGACGCTGCGGCCAAGATCGGCAGCCTGAGCATCCGCTTCGGCCTCGGCTGGGCCAAGTCGCACAGCTTCCACACCGGCCAGACCCCGGTGATGAAGTACAACCGTGCGCTGATGCAGGCCATCATGTGGGACCGCCTCAACATCGCGGAGATCGTTGGCGTACAGGTCATCAGCCTGGACGACGCACCGCGTGGCTACGGCGAGTTCGACGCAGGCGTGCCGAAGAAATTCGTCATCGACCCGCACAAGATGTTCAGCGCGGCGTGATGCCGAGCTGCGTGGCCCGGCGTTGTTGCGGGCCACGAGTTGCGTTGGCGGCGCGCTGCGCGCGTCGCAGATAGGTTTACGGCCAGGCGCATTGGTCCGCGCCTTCTTCTTCGGGAGCCTTCGGGCTCCCTTTTTTCGCCCCGGCGTCAGTCGGCCTCACTGCGCAGCTGTTCGATGCGCTTGTCCTTGGCCTGCCACAGATCCGAAACCCAGTCCTGCACCTGCAGGCGGAAAGCCGGGTCGTTCTCGTAATCGCCCTGATACAGCGCCGGATCGAGTTCGAGGGTCTGGATATCCATGATCACCTTCGGTACCTGGCCGCTGAGCAATGCCCAAAAGCCCGGCACCTGCTCGCCGGGATACACCAGCGTCACATCCAGCACGGCGTCGATCTGTTCTCCCAACGCAGCGAGCACGAACGCCACGCCACCGGCCTTGGGCTTGAGCAGGTTGCGATAGGGGGACTGCTGCCGGGCCTGTTTGGCTGGGGTGAAGCGGGTGCCTTCCAGGTAGTTGACCACGGTCACCGGCAGGCGCTTGAACTTCTCACAGGCCGCCCTGGTGATCTCCAGGTCCTTGCCTTTCATGTGCGGATTCTTCTGCAGAAAGGCCTTGGAATAGCGCTTCATGAAGGGGTAGTCGAGCGCCCAGAAGGCCAGGCCAAGAAAGGGCACCCAGATCAGCTGCTGCTTGAGGAAGAACTTGAAGTAGGGCGTTTTGCGGTTGAATGCCTGCACCAGCGCCGGAATGTCGACCCAGGACTGGTGGTTGCTGATCACCAGATAGGAGCGGTCTCTGCGCAACTGGGCATTGCCGCGGATATCCCAGTGCGTCGGCGTCAGCAGGGCGAAGATGCGCTTGCAGTTCTCCGCCCAGAACTCCGCCACCCACATCACGCCGCGCGAGCAGGCATCGCGCGCGGCCTGCCCCGGCAGCACGAACTTGGCCAGGGCGATCAGCAGCAGCGGGCCGATCAGCAGCAGGGTGTTGCTCAGCAACAGGACTATATTGAGTAGGCCGGTCAGCAGGGGGCGCATATCAACTCCTTGGCAGGCGTGAGGCGGCCATCATAAGCACCTGAAAGATTTGGCTCAAAATTACGACTGATGGCCTATGGCTATTTGTTGTGAAAGTCATGATGCTGGTCAGTATGGAAATGCAGGGGGATTGTTCGAATATTCAAGCTGTACGTACGAGTCCTCCCGTCAACGTGTCTGGATTATCTCGATGTTGAAACGCATTGCGGTAGCCGATCTGCGCATCGGCATGTATGTCCAGGAGTTTTGCGGATCATGGATGGATCATCCGTTCTGGAAGTCGAAGTTTCTCCTCAACTCGCCTGAGGACCTGCAGCGCATTCGTGCCAGCAGCATCGGCGAGCTGTGGATCGACGTCAGCAAGGGGCTGGATGTCGAGGCTGGCGCCATTGCCAGTACCGAGGCCGAAGCGCAGAAGGAAGTCGAGGCCACGCTGATGGCCGCGGTGGAGCGGCGACGCGATCCACCGGTGGTTGCCATGGATGTCGAACTGGAACGCGCTGCCAAACTGTGCGCCCGCTCCAAGCAGGCGGTGATGAGCATGTTCGGCGATGCGCGCATGGGCAAAGCGCTGGATTTTGGCCAGGCCGAATCGCTGGTAGAAGAAATTTCCGAGTCGATTCTGCGCCATCCCAGCGCACTGATCAGCCTGGCGCGGCTCAAGCACGCCGATGAATACACCTACATGCATTCGGTGGCGGTGTGTGCCCTGATGATCGCGCTCGCCCGGCAGCTTGGTCTGGGTGACGGTGCAATACGCGAGGCCGGCCTGGCCGGGCTGCTGCATGACGTGGGCAAGATGGCCATCGACCAGGATGTACTGAACAAACCCGGCAAACTCAGTGACGCCGAGTTTTCCGCGGTGCGCCGTCACCCGGAGGCGGGCGGCGAGATACTGCTTGCCGGCAAGCAGGTCAGCGCACTGGTGCTGGACGTCTGCCTGCATCACCACGAGAAGGTCGATGGCAGCGGCTACCCGCACGGTTTGCAGGGTGAGCAGATCAGCCTGTTCGCCAGAATGGGGGCGGTGTGCGACGTTTACGACGCCATCACCTCCAATCGCCCCTACAAGCCGGGTTGGGACCCGGCCGAATCGATCCGCAAGATGGCCGAGTGGAAGGGGCACTTCGACGAGGTGGTGTTCCAGGCCTTCGTCAAGACCGTCGGCATTTACCCGGTCGGTTCACTGGTGCGCCTGGAAAGCGGTCGCCTGGCGGTGGTACTGGAGCAAAATGCCAAGTCGCTGCTGGTGCCCAAGGTCAAGGCGTTCTTCCTGGCCAAGTCCAAGGTACAGATTCCTCCGGTGGTGATCGACCTGAGCAAACCGACCGCTCAGGATCGCATCGTCGGCCGCGAGTCGGCAGCGGCCTGGGGTTTCGAGCACCTGGACGAACTCTGGAGTGGCATAACCCAGCCGCGAGCCCGGCGGTAACGCTTTGTCATTCTTGCGGGGGAACACAGCAGGACTGGGGTAGTCGGATAACGGGACTTCCATTGCACAGGAGTGCCGACCTTGAAATACGCCCTGTTTCTGCTGGCCGCTGCAATCAGCCTGCCGACCATGGCCAACCAGCAACCCGATCTTTACGGCCGCTACGAGCTGATCAAACTCCCCGCTCTCGGCCAGACCCTCAAGGCCAAGATGGATACCGGCGCCATGACCGCGTCACTGTCGGCCAAGGACATCGAACCCTTCAAGCGCGACGGCGAAGACTGGGTACGCTTCCGCCTGGCCGTCGATGGCGCCGAAGATACGGTTTACGAACACCCTCTGGTACGCATCGCCGAGATCAAGAAACGCGCCGAAGAGAGCGACGCCGAAGTCCAGGAAGTTGCCTACTCGCAACGTCCGGTGATCGAGATGCCGATCTGCCTGGGCGAAGAGGAGCGCACCATCGAGGTCAACCTGACCGATCGCAGCACCTTCAGCTACCCGCTGTTGATCGGTGCCAGCGCCATGCGCGATCTTGGTGCGGCCGTCGATCCTGCTGAGCGCTACACCCGCGACCGTCCGCAATGCTGAGCTAATTGTCGCATTTCGGAAACGGCTGATAGTCATTGGCCATTACACTCGTTGAGAGTGCCCAATAACGAATTCCTGCCTCAAGGGGCGTCGGGCCTGCTTTTTGCTATAAGCAATTCTTTGCCAGGCCTGTAGGCCCTTTTGGTCGCTGAGGTGTCGTTATGACGGGAGTACTCAAGCCGGGTGTACGGCTGCTGCAGCGTTTCAGTTTTGCCCACAAGTTTCAGCTGGTGTTTCTATTGTTCGCGCTTCCGCTCGGTTACGCGCTGTGGGTCATCGGCAATGATTACCTGTCACGGCTGCAATCGATCGACTACGAAGTGGAAGGCGCGCAGGCGCTCGAGCGCATGGCGCAGGTGCAGCACGAGCTGATCGCCCAGCGCACCCTGCTGGCACGCTGGAAGGGTACCGACAAGGCCGCCGAGGGCCTGCTGCAGCAGCGTGAGGCGCAGCTCGACGAGGCGTTGCAGCAGGCTGCCGAACCGCTGCACAGCAGCCTGATCAGCGATCAGGCGCGGCAGCACTTTCAGGCCCTGCAGGGCGAACGTGAGGGCCTGCGCGCGGCCGGTCTGACCCGAGTGGCGCTGCCCGACGCGCTGGAGCGTTACCAGAAGGCGCTGCTTTACCTGATCGCCCTGCGCGAACAGGTGGCGACCGACAGCACCCTGATTCTCGATCCGCGCCTCGACACCTATCTGATGATGGAGCAGATCACCTACATCATGCCGCGGCTGCTCGAGCAGCTCGGCACTTTCGCGGCGCAGGGCCATGGCGCCGTGGTCTCCCAGCACTTCACCTTGCAGAGCCGCGTGCTGATCCGCGACCTGCGCCGGAGCCTGGACGAGCAGCGTGCGCAGCTGGTCAAGGCGCAAACCACCTTGTCGCGCGAGGCGCCGCAGGCCATGCGCCAATTGAGTGCGCCGTTCGACGCCTCGCTCAAGGCGTTCGACGACTTTCTCGCGCAGATCGACCGGGACATGTTCGAGGCCAGTCCCATGGCGCTCACCCCCGAGCAGTTCGTGCAGCGCGTCGAAGCTCTGGAGGGCCAGTTGCAGGCGCTGCAGCAGTCGCTTTATCAGCAGTTCGGCGCCAGCCTCGGCGACTATCGGCAGCAGGCACTGCAAGCGATGATCGAGGTGATCGGTGCCTTTATCGCCCTGACTCTGCTGGCGATGTACGTGCTGATGTGCCTGAACGCGTCGATCCGCGTCAGCACCAGCAACATCATCGAGGCCGCGCGCGGTCTGCGCGACGGCGACCTGCGCGTGCGCATGGAGGTCAACGGCCGCGATGACCTGGCCGCCATCGCCCAGGCGCTGAATACTGCGGTCGAGCAGATGCGTGACTCGCTGCAGGGAGTCAACCGTGAAAGTCGCCAACTGGACAGCACGGTGCAACTGCTGGGTGGCCAGGCGCGTGACACGCTGGACGCCGTCGAGCAGCAACAGGCACAAATGAGCCAGATCGCCACCGCGGCCACGCAGATGGCCGCCACCGCGCAAAGCGTCGCGCAAAGCTGCGAGCAGGCCGCCGTGGAGGCGCAGCAGACCCGCGAAGTGGCGCTCAGTAGCAACCAGCGCAGCGAGCGCACCAGCGCCAGCATGCGCCAGCTCAGCGGCCGCCTGGGCGACAGCGCCGCGGCGTTGCAGCAACTGCGTGATCAGACCCAGCAGATCAACCGCGTGGTCGAGGTGATCAAGGGCATCGCCGAGCAGACCAACCTGCTGGCGCTCAACGCCGCCATCGAGGCCGCGCGCGCAGGGGAGGCCGGGCGCGGCTTCGCCGTGGTCGCCGACGAGGTGCGCTCGCTGTCCAAGCGCACCCAGGATTCGACCCAGGAAATCGCCCAGACCGTGGACAACCTGCAGCGCGTGGTCGGCCAGTCGGTCACCTTGATGGAAGAAGCCTGCAGCCAGGCCGATGGCGACATTGGCAGCGTACTGGCGATGGGCGACGAATTGCAGAACATCGTCGACTCGGTGCAGCGCGTCAGCGACCGCCTGGCGCAGATCGCTACGGCCGCCGAACAGCAGGCGGCCACGGCCGATGAGGTCAGCAGCAATATCCAGCAGGTCGATCAGGCCGCCGGGCAACTGCTCGATGGTGCCCAGGCGGTGAGCAGCGCCGCCGAGCAATTGCGCAGGGGCAGCGAGGGGCTGGCGCACAATACCGGGCGATTCAGCCTCGACTGAGGCTGACCGCGGCGGCCAACTCTGCTAAAAACGGATAACAACGATAAGGAGCCGCTCGCATGAAAACCGTCGCAGAAGTGATTCGCAGTAAAGCCCATGCCTACGTTTACAGCGTCGACAGTGAGGATTCGCTGCTCGACGGTCTGCGTATCCTGGCCGAGAAGGGTATCGGCGCGCTGGTGGTGCTCTCCGGTGGGCGCCTGGTCGGCATCGTCAGCGAGCGTGACTACGTGCGCAAGGTGGCACTGGCCGAGCGCTCGCTGCTCAACACAAAGATCAGCGAAATCATGACCCGTGAAGTGATCAGTGTCGGCCCGCGCGACAGCGTTCAGTACTGCATGGAACTGATGACCGAGCGCCGCCTGCGCCACCTGCCGGTACTGGCAGAGGGCGAGCTGATCGGCCTGCTGTCCATCGGTGACCTGGTCAAGGAAACCATCGCCGAACAGGCTGACCTGATCCGTCAGCTGGAGCAATACATCCGCGGCGAGATTCCCTGAACAGGCGGCCTGCAACGTGGAACCGGGCGAGCGACAAGCCTTGTGGGAGGCGCTTCAGCGGCGATTGGCGCGACCACCACTGCTTGAATGCAGACGTTGGAGCTAAGCAGGCCGCCAGAGTCGCAAACCCGTCGACTGTCCGTCCGCTTGACGCATGATCCAACCCCCGGCAGTCTGCCGCCGTCGCTCCCAGGTGCAGGACGCCCGATGCCGCAGATACTCATAGTCGAAGACGAAGCCGCGATTGCCGATACGCTGGTCTATGCCCTGCAGGCCGAAGGCTTCGTCACCCATTGGTCGAGCCTCGGCGGCGAGGCACTGACGCTGCTGGAAAACGGCGCCTTCGATCTGGCCATCTTTGACGTCGGCCTGCCCGATATCAGCGGCTTCGAACTGTGCAAACGCCTGCGCCGTTTCTCCGAGCTGCCGGTGATTTTCCTTACCGCGCGCAGCGAGGAAATCGACCGCGTGGTGGGTCTGGAAATCGGCGCCGACGACTATGTGGTCAAGCCTTTCAGCCCGCGTGAAGTCGCTGCTAGGGTCAAGGCCATCCTCAAGCGCGTCGCGCCGCGTGAGACGCCGCAAGCCACTGCGCCGAGCACCTTCCAGATCGACGATGCCGCCTTTCGCATCCACTACCACGGCCAGGCGCTGAGCCTGACCCGCCACGAATTTCGCCTGCTGCGCACGCTGCTTGGCCAGCCGCGCCGGGTTTTTTCCCGCGAGCAACTGCTCGACGCCTTGGGCGTTGCCAGCGAGGCTGGCTACGAACGCAATATCGACAGCCATATCAAGAGTGTGCGCGCCAAACTGCGCGCCATCGCCCCGAGCGAAGAGCCGATCCAGACCCATCGCGGCCTGGGCTACAGCTACGAGCCGGAGAGCTGATCAATGCCGCTCGGCGTACGCATCTTTCTCGTCTACTTCCTCTTCGTCGGCCTGGCCGGCTGGTTCGTGCTCAGCACGGTGATGGACGAAATCCGGCCTGGCGTGCGCCAGAGCACCGAGGAAACTCTGGTCGATACCGCCAACCTGTTGGCCGAAATCCTGCGCGATGACCTCAAGGCCGGCACTCTCGGCCAGGGCCGTCTTACCGAGGCGCTGGAGGCCTATGGCCGGCGTCAGCCCCAGGCGAGCATCTGGGGGCTGACCAAGGCCGAGGTCAATCACCGCATCTACGTTACCGATTACAAGGGCATCGTCCTGCTCGATTCGACTGGTCTGGCGGTCGGCCAGGATTATTCGCGCTGGAATGACGTGCTGCTGACCCTGCGCGGCCAATATGGCGCGCGCTCGACCCGTGAAGACCCGGACGACCCGGATTCCTCGGTGATGTACGTGGCCGCGCCGATCAGGGATGGTGAGCGCATCATCGGCGTGGTCTCGGTGGCCAAGCCCAACCGCACCCTGCTGCCCTATATCGAACGCTCGCAGAACCGTCTGAGCTGGCTCGGTGCCGGGCTGATCGGCCTTGGCCTGCTGATCGGCGCTGCGCTGTCCTGGTGGCTCAGCGCCGCCCTGGGCAAGCTCACCCGCTATGCCCAGGCGGTCAGCGAAGGCCAGCGCGCCGAGGCGCCGAAGGTGCGCGGTGGCGAACTCGCGCAACTGGCGCAGGCGGTCGAGCGCATGCGTACCGAACTGGAAGGCAAGGCCTACGTCGAGCGCTACGTACACACCCTGACCCACGAATTGAAGAGCCCGCTGGCCGCCATTCGCGGCGCCGCCGAACTGCTCGACGGCGACATGCCCACCGAACAGCGCCAGCGTTTCGTGGCCAATATCCAGCAGGAAAGCGCGCGCCTGCAGAACCTCATCGAACGCCTGCTGCACCTGGCCCAGGTGGAGCAACGCCAGGGGCTGGAGGAACGTGTGGCGGTGCCGCTGGCGCCACTGGTGGACGAATTGCTGCAAGCGCAGCAGGCGCGCATCACCGCCGCCAGCCTGCAGATCGAGCAGGCTCTACCGGCGGGGCTCAACCTGCGCGGCGAGCGCTTCCTGCTGCGCCAGGCACTGGCCAACCTGCTGGACAATGCCCTGGACTTCACCCCGACCGGTGGGCTTATCCGCATCGCCGCCGAACGCCAGGGCGAGCGCATCGTATTGCGTCTGTTCAACCAGGGTGAAGCCATCCCCGACTACGCGCTGGCACGCCTGACCGAACGCTTCTACTCCCTGCCGCGCCCCAATGGCGGTCGCAAGAGCACCGGGCTGGGGCTGAATTTCGTGCTGGAAGTGGCCGAGTTGCATGGCGGTGAATTGCAGATCGGTAATGTCGAAGGCGGTGTGGAAGTGCGCCTGACGTTACCCGTCTAGATTGCGCTGCGCATACCTGTCTGCTGTTTTGTAGGAGCGGCTTCAGCCGCGAAGCGCATCGAGCTGGGCAGTATGGGCAGAGCAACGCGAAACCATCGATGTGAGCTCCCGGTTTCTCTGTTCTCTACCCTGGCATGGTGGACAAGCTTCGCGTTGTCCACCCTACGCCATGATTCCCCCGTAGGGTGGATGACGCTTTTTTCATCCACCGTTGGGAGTGGTCGTCCGGGCTACTTACTGTCGGATTTACCAACCGAGCCGAGTTGACGCCGTGCAGGGGAATCAGCACCTTTAGCTAGCGAGACGGGCGAGAATCGTCGCAGCGAGCGCCCTTGCCTTTGGCCATAGACATTCGAAAAGGGACTTCCATGAAAGCGTTTCTGATAGCCAGTCTGGCTTTGGCCGTGAGTGCCTGCGGCAACATCGCCAATATGCGTGCTTACTCCAAGGCCTATGTGGAGCCGGTATCAGGTGATACGGCACGGTTGCGCGTGATCACCAACGGCATGGCGCGCGGCGTTCCAGGCCGCGATTGCATCGACTGGCGTGTGCCCGGCGCGGGCATAATGGCCGTGGCCCAATCCGGCTTTGCCGACCAGAACAACGGCCGCAGCTTGAGTATGCCGCCGAGTGGCCGCGAGGTGGGCGGGCAAGGACTGGCGCGCAGCGAGCTGAAAGTGCCGGCAGGCAAGCCTTTTGCCATGAACTTCCAGAGCACCGGCTACATCTCGGGTGGCTATTCCTACAGCTGCCAGCAAACCTTTCGCTTCACCCCAGAGGCTGGCCAGGACTACGAACTGACCCTGCTGGATAGTGGGATGTGCGTGATTGGCCTACAGCGTCTGAATCCCGAGGGGAAAGCCGAGAGTGAACCAGTCGAAAAGACAGGCTTGTGCAATGCCCTGGATGCCTTCTAGCGCCGTGGACTGCTGAAATCGACCCGAATAGAGAAAACCCACGCAGGGGTGAGTTTTCTATGGCCGCTCGAATTAGGCGGTGGCTCTTTTCTGCAGCGGTGCACTCTCTCGCTTCAGCCGCGATCATGCAGGTCGGGCTGCGGTTCGGGTGCGGGGGATTTGAGCGGCAAGCGCAGCAGTTCCACCTGCCACCAGGTCGGCAGCAGGCGGCGGACTTCCGGGCGGGCGAAGCGGTCGTCGATCAGGTAGAGCACGCCTTGGTCTTCGGGCGTGCGGATCACCCGGCCGGCGGCCTGCACGACCTTTTGCAAGCCGGGGTAGAGGTAGGTGTAGTCGTAGCCATTGCCGAACAGGGTGTCCATGCGTTGGCGGATTTCTTCGTTGATCGGGTTGAGCTGGGCCAGGCCGAGGGTGGCGACGAAGGCGCCGATCAGGCGTTCGCCGGGCAGGTCGACACCTTCGCCAAATACGCCACCGAGTACGGCGAAGCCGATGCCGCGCCCACCGATCTGAAAACGCTCGATAAAGCCCTGACGCGCCGCTTCGTCCATCTGCCGCGATTGCGTCCATACCGGAATCTGCGGATGCTCGCGGCGCAGTTCCTGCAGCACCTGCTCCAGATACTGGTAGCTGCTGAAGAAGGCCAGGTAGTTGCCGGGGCGTTCGGCGTATTGACGTGCCATCAATTGACAGATCGGCGCCAGCGAGGCGTCGCGGTGCTGGTAGCGTGTCGACAGGTTGCGCACCACCTGTACGTGCAGTTGTTCGGCGCTGAACGGCGAGGCGACGTCCAGGCACTGGGTCTCTTCCGGCAGGCCGAGCAGGTCGAGGTAGTAGTGGCTGGGGCTGAGGGTGGCGGAGAACAGCGTGGCGCTGTGAGCATCCTCGAAGCGCGGGCCGAGGAAGGGCGCCGGCAGGATATTGCGGATGCATAGGGTCGAATAGCTGCGGCCATTGCCAGCTTCGACGCGGTTGATGTCGAACAGCGAGTGCGGGCCGAAGCTTTCCGCCAGGCGGCAGAACAGCATAGCGTCGAGATAAAAGCTGAGCAGCTCGCCAGCGTTGCCTTCGGGCTGGTCGGTGAGCAGGTCGGTGATGGCGCTGACCGCCTTGCCCAGCGCGGCTAGCAGCAGGTCCGGCGCCAGCGGGTAGACCTGATAGGGCACCTCCTGCTCGCGGTGCAGTTGCTCCCAGTGGCGGTCGACCCGTTCCAGCACGCTTTTCAGGCGCTTCGGCGCGTCACGGCACATGGCCTTGAAACGGGCCTGATCCAGCTCGGCGCTGTACATGCCGCGCCCGCGCTCCACCAGGTTGTGCGCCTCGTCCACCAGCAGGCAGACGCGCCACTGGTTGATCAGGGTCAGGCTGTGCAGCAGCGCGCCGAGGTCGAAGTAGTAGTTGTAGTCGCACACCACCACGTCGCTCCAGCGGCACAGCTCCTGGCTCAGGTAGTAGGGGCACACGCCATGGGCGATGGCGATATTGCGCACGGCTTGCTGATCCAGCCAGCGTTCCTTCAGCGCCGCACTGCGCGCGGCTGGCAGGCGGTCGTAGAAACCCTTGGCCAGCGGGCAGGAGTCGCCATGGCAGGCTTTGCTCGGGTGTTCGCAGGCCTTGTCGCGGGCGACGTGTTCCAGCACGCGCAGCGGCGTATCCGGTTCGCGCAGGCGTTGCAGGGCATCCAGTGCCAGGCGCCGGCCCGGCGTCTTGGCGCTGAGGAAGAACAGGCGGTCGAGCTGCTGCCCAGGCATGGCCTTGAGCTGCGGGAACAGGGTGCCGAGGGTCTTGCCGATGCCGGTGGTGGCCTGCGCCAGCAGGTAGTGGCCGTCGCGCGCGGCGCGGTATACGGCCTCGGCCAGTTGCCGCTGGCCATGGCGGAATTCGCCGTAGGGGAAACTCAGTTTCTCCAGCGCCTGGTTGCGTGCCTGCTGGTGCGCCTGTTCCTGTCGCGCCCAGTCGATATAGCGGCGGCAGTGCAGGGCGAAGAATTCCCCCAGTGATTCGGCGCTGTGGCGCTCGCGGAATACCGTTTCCTGCTGGGTGATGACGTTGAAGTAGACCACCGCCAAGTCCAGTTCCTCGAAGCCCAGTTCCTGGCACAGCAGCCAGCCGTAGATCTTCACCTGCGCCCAGTGCAGCAGGCGGTGGTTGGCCGGGATGCGCGAGATGTCGCCGCGATGGGTCTTGATCTCTTCCAGCAGGCGAAACTCGGGGTCGAAGCCATCGGCGCGGCCACTGACCGTCAGCCCCTCGAACTGGCCGATCAATGGCAACTCGGCCACGTAATCCGGGCCGCGCCGGGCGACCACAATGGCGTGCCCGGCCATGCCCTCCTGCGCGGTGGGCGAGGGGGTGAAGCGCAGGTCGAGGTCACCTTCCTTGGCGGTGAACTCGCACAGCTCGCGCACGGCGACGCGCAGGTTCAATCGCTCCACTCCACGTAGCAGACGCTGACAGGCATGCCGTGCTCGGCGCAGAAGGCCAGCCAGCGTTTCTGGTTGTCCTGCAGGCGGTCGCCGGGGCCTTTCACTTCGATCATCTGGTAGCGTCCCTCGGCCGGCCAGAACTGGATCAGGTCGGGCATGCCGGCGCGGTTCTCGCGGATGTCTGCGAGCAGGCGGCGGAACCAGGCGCCCAGGTGCGCCGGTGGCAGGCAGGCCAGGGCCTGCTCCAGGCGTTCGGCGTCGAGCAACTCCCAGAACACGAAGGGCGACTGGATGCCGAATTTCTCGGCGTGGGTGCGGCGCATGGCTTCGAGGTAGCTGCCATCCTCCAGGCGTGCCAGGCAGGCGGCGAACAGCTCGCTGCGGCGGGCGTGGAAGTCGGCGCGGTGCAGATCCACCGGGCCGGCGTGGAAGGGGTGGAAGAAGGCGCCGGGCAGCGGGGCGAAGATCGCCTCCCAGCAGAGCAGGCCAAACAGCCCGCAGATCAGCGTGTTTTCCACGTAATGCACCGGCGCCTCGGGTTCGGCCAGGTGCATGGCCACGGCCAGCTCGACGCTGGCGGCGCGCGGCAGGCGCAGGTCGAGACGATCCTCGATCAGTTTCGCCGCCTTGGCTGCCGGCGCCAGGCCGAGGCGTTTGCGCAGGCGGGTGCGAGCCCGTTCGGCCAGTTGCGCTTCTTCGGCATTGTGCGGCGCTACGAGCACCTGCTCGGCCTGGGCCAGCGCTTCGCCATCCTGGCCCAGGCGTTCCAGCACGCGAATCTGCCGCTGGCGCGAGCCGATCGCGCAGGTGTCGCGGTACAGCGCCAGCGCCGATTCCAGCTCTCCAGCGCGTTCCAGCTGCTGCGCCATTTTCAGCAGCAGGCGTTGGTAGCGCTCGCCGATATGCGGGTTGTCGCTGGAAAAATCACCAAGCTGCTGCAGCACCTCGGCTACAGGCAGGCCGGCTTCGAAGGCCTCGCGGCAGGCGCGCAGATGCAGGTAGTCGTCCACGTCCTGACGGTTGCGAAAACCTCGCGAACCGGGGGTGATCGGCACCTGCTCGTAGCGAAATATCCCCAGGTCGGCCAGTACGAATTCCGACCAGTCCTGCGCCAGGTTGCCGAAGAACATCAGCCGCAGGCGGTCGCACAGCGGGCCGATGGCCAGGCTCAGCAGGCACTCGTCCAGTTGCGGGCACCAGTCGGCCAGGCTGCGTGGCTCGGTAAACAGCTCGCGCAGATGCTCGAGCACTTCGCTCTTCTTCAGATTGCCGCCTGGTAGGTCGCCCGCGAAATGCGCGGCCAGTTCGTCCTTGAGCAGCAGGGCGCCAAGCTCGTCGAAGCTCAGTGCGGCGCAGTCGATCAGCCAGCCCAGTTCCAGCAAGGGCGCGGCGGCGGTCGGGATATCGCCGATCTCCACATAGCGCAGCTTGCTGACGCGAAAGTGCACGCCCTTGCGCATCACCAGGCGTACCAGCAGGGCCTGGGCGGGCAGGGGGAGCTGGAGAAAATCCACGACGAAGGCGCGCTCGGTGTCGTCCATCAGGTCGCGGTGATGGGCGTCGAGCCAGTCGAGGGCCTTGCGAAAGTTGGCCAGGTAATAGAGTTCGGGGGCGTCGAGGGCGAGCATGCTGCGAAGTTTCACTGGTTTTTTATACAGATGCCAGTGCCGTTCACCCATTGCGACGCTGAGCGGACGGAAGGTGAGGGGGCGTCGCCCCGAGCGCTCGTCGAAACTATCTCTCTGATCGATAAACCTTTTTTCAGGTATCGATGGCATCGATTTTCACTATCCCGAGATGTGCCTTTTGCCGTTCCGGGGCGTGCGTAACATGACAACCGTAGCCAGTTACTCACCCCCTCTCTGAAGGAGAACGAACATGAAAAAGCAAATCCTCGCCAGCCTCGTTATCGCCACGCTGTCTGCCAGCGTATTTGCCCTGCCGCAGATCTCCGCGCAACAGTCCGCTGCTCCGGTTGTGGCCGAAGATGGTGCTGACCGCGTAGGCAACAATCGTGTCGCCGAAGGCGGTGCCGAGCGTACTCTGGAGCGTTTCCGCGTAGCCGAAGATGGCGCAGATCGCGTTGGCCCGAACCGTGTCGCTGAAGGCGGTGCCGAGCGCACTCTGGAGCGTTTCCGCGTAGCCGAAGATGGTGCAGATCGCGTTGGCCCGAACCGTGTGGCCGAAGGTGGTGCCGAGCGTACGTTGGAGCGCTTTCGTGTAGCCGAAGATGGCGCAGATCGCGTTGGCTCGAACCGTGTAGCCGAAGATGGCGCCGACCGCGTGGGGGCCAGCCGTATCAGCTGATTCGGTCATCCATCACGCGGGAGCAGTCGTATGCCGCATTGCAGTTAGAAAGGGCGCCCCGAATCGGCGCCCTTTCTCGTTCACATAGTCTCCACACAATCTCCACGCTCACCCCATACGCCTCCCACCGCCCTTGCCCAGACTCTGCCGTACCTTCACTCGCTACGGAGAGCCGTACTATGACCCGTTCCCTGGGCTTCAAGCTGGGCGCCATCGCCCTGCTGATCCTGCTTCTGATGATTCCCCTGTTGATGATCGATGGCCTGGTCGACGAACGTCAGGGCCTGCGCCATCAGGTGCTGCAGGACATCGCCCGCAGTTCCAGCTACCGCCAGCAGATTACCGGGCCGATTCTGGTGTTGCCTTACGTCAAGACCACGCATGAGTGGAAAACCAACGAAAAGACTGGCGAGCGCTATAGCGAGGAGCGCCAGCGCCGCGGCCGTCTGTATTTCCTGCCGGAGCGTTTCGTGCTCGAAGGGCAGGTCGGCACCGAGCTGCGTGCCCGTGGCATCTATGAAGCGCGTCTGTACCGCAGCGACAGCCAGGTCAGCGGTCAATTTCGTCTGCCGGCGCGCCTCGGGCTGGGCGACGACCTGGGCTTCTACCGCTTCGAGAAACCCTTCCTCTCGGTCGGCATCAGCGATATCCGTGGTATCAGCAACGACCTGCAACTGCGCCTGAATGGCCAGACCCTGAGTTTCGCACCGGGCACGGGTGACGATAATTTCGGTGCCGGCGTGCATGCGCCGCTCCCGGCTCTGGATGCGCAGGGTGGGCAGACGCTCGAGTTCGCCTTCGATCTGAAACTGCAGGGCACCGAGCAACTCTCGGTGGTACCGGTCGGGCGCGACAGCCGGGTCAACTTGACCTCCGACTGGCCGCACCCGAGCTTCGTCGGTGAATACCTGCCGAGCCGTCGGGAGATCAGTGCCAAGGGCTTCACCGCCGAGTGGCAGACCAGCTTCTTCGCCACCAATCTGGAAGAGGCACTGCGTGACTGCGTGGGCAGCGAGCGTTGCCAGGGGCTGTTCGGCCGCAGCTTCGGGGTCAGCTTCGTCGATCCCGTGGATCAGTATCTGAAGACCGACCGCGCGATCAAGTATGCGCTGCTGTTCATCGCCCTGACCTTCGCCACCTTCTTCCTCTTCGAGGTGCTCAAGCGCCTGGCCGTACACCCGGTGCAATACGCCCTGGTGGGCCTGTCGCTGGCGCTGTTCTACCTGCTGCTGCTGTCGCTCTCCGAGCATCTGGACTTCGCCCTGGCCTACGGTCTGTCTGCCAGCGCCTGCGTCAGTCTGATCGGCTTCTATGTCAGTTTCGTGCTGCACAGCTGGCGGCGCGGGTTGGGCTTCGGCAGCCTGCTGGCCGCTCTGTACGCCATGCTCTACGGCCTGCTCAACGCCGAGGACTACGCCCTGCTGATGGGCTCTCTGCTGGTGTTCGGCGTGCTCGGCAGCGTGATGGTGCTGACCCGCAAACTGGACTGGTACGGCGTAGGTCGCAGCGCTGCGCAAGCCTGAATCTGTTCGGCGCGGTCAGTGCAGGCCGCGCCCTTTTTGTCGAAGGTGATCCCTATGCGTCTTCTCATGCAATTTTCCGCCTGCCTTGGGCTCGGTCTGGTGGTGGCGGTGATGATCCTCATCGGTCTGATGTTCTGCGGCTGGTTCAATCTGATCGACGGCCTGCTGCTGACCGGCAAGCCGCTGGCCAGCCTGAGCCTGATGGTGCTGCCGGAGGGCTTCTGGAGTGCCCTGACCGGTATCCAGGACGCGGCGAGCAATAGCATGCTGCGTTCGTTTCTGTCGTTGTGCGCGGCGTTGGGCCAGGTCGGCCTGCTGCTGGCGCTGGGCTTCATGCGCCTGTGGTATCGGGCATGAGCGGGCATATCGGTTTGCGCGAGGATGCACGTGCCGGGCATCTGCTGGCGCTGCGTATCGCCTGGCTGTTTCGCGATGCCCATCATGGGCAGCAGATGGGCAGCGGCGTAGACTCGCGGCACGTTGAACGGGAGTGCTTCACGGATGAACAAGAGACTGCTCATTGCCCTTGGTGGGTTACTGCTGGCGAGTCTGGCGCAGGCCGATGATTGCCGGCAGCAACTGCCGAGCTGGATCGAGATGGCCCACCCGGGCCATGCGGCCGGCCAGGCACTGAAGGACGAACGCGGGCATTACCGGGTGGATGTCGCGCGAGGTGTCTGCAAGCTTTGGCCGGCGCGGCCTGGGCTGACCCTGATCGCGCTGCCGCTGGTGCGTGCGGAGCACGACGATCATGGCGAGGCGGATCTTGAAGTGCTGGTGCTGGATAACGCCAGACAAACCTTCTTGGCACGCCTGATCGAGCCAAACCAGCTGGATTGGGATGCGATCTATGTAGACAGGCTGGCCCTGGACACCGCGCCTTATCGCCTGCGTGGAGATGACCTCGCCTTTGGCGTTCGCATCAGTCGCCGCAACGGTTCGCGCATGAATCCCTTCGCGGAAGTCGAGCTCACACTTTACGAGTTGCACGAGCAAGGGTTGCGTTCATTGATGGGGGCGCTGGTGGTGGAGAGCTTTGGCGGTGAACGAGACGACGATTGCATTGCCTCGTTTGGCGAGGCCAAGGGCGTACTCATCGTCACGGGCAAGGTTGGCCGAGATGGTTACCGCGACCTGCTTTTCAAGCGTACTCATACTGGCAGGCGCATGGTGACGGTCGATGGCGAATGCCGGACGCTCGAGGACGAACCCCGCTCCGATCAGTTTCGTCTTGAATACGGCGACGAACGCTATCTGCTGCCAATCGAGCTGGTCTCCGACCCGCTCTGAAGGCACGTAGCCCGGATGCAATCCGGGCTACGGGGTGGCAAGCCAGGTGAACCGCGTTCACCCGGCGCTTGGCTTTACAGGCTGACGGAAATCCCCGCCTGCAGCGTGCGCGGCTCGCCCGGGTAGGCCCAGACGTTCCAGGCGCGCTCTTCATAGTGCTTGTCGAACACGTTGTTCAGGTTGAGGTTCAGGCGCACGTTCTCGGTCAGCGGGTAGTAGGCCAGCAGGTCGACCACGCTATAGCCGTCCATGTCGAAGGTGTTGTTGCTGGTCTGGCCCTGACGTTCGCTGACGTATTTCACACCCACGCCCAGGCCCAGGCCGGCCAGTGCGCCGCTGTCGAACTCGTAGGTGTCGAGCAGGTTGAAGCTGTGCCGCGGCACGTTGGCCAGGCGCGAGCCCACTGGCATGGTGGCGCTGGTGCTTTCGGTGACTTCGGCGTCGACATAGGCGTAGCCGCCGATCACCCGCCATTGCGGGGTGATGTTGCCGGCCAGGTTGATATCGAAGCCGCGGCTGCGCACTTCGCCGGCGGCGATGCTGCGCGTGGTATCCAGCGGGTCGCTGGTCAGCACGTTTTCCTTGACGATATGGAACGCCGCCGCGGTCAGGCTCAGGTCGCGGTCGGCCATGTCGTACTTGATGCCGACTTCGTGGGCGATGCCTTCTTCCGGGTCGAAGGCATTGCCCAGTCGGTCTGCGCCCCGATTGGGTTTGAACGAACGCGAGGTGTTGGCGAATACCGCCAGCTCGTCGGTGAGGTCGTAGATCAGGCCGAAGCGCGGCGAGACAGCGTTGTGCGCCTGATCCCAGCTGCCGCCAGCGTTGAGCTTGTCGTCATAGCCCTGCTCGAAGCGCTCGATGCGCGCACCTAGCTGCGCCTTGAGGCGCTCGGTCAGGGCGATCTGATCCTGCACGTAGAAGGCGTAGGACTCCAGCGTCTCGGCGTCGTGCGTGGTGGTGCGGGTCAGCGCCGGCAGCGGCTGACCGTGTACCGGATTGTACAGGTCGATGGGGTAAGCGCCGCCGCCCGGCGAACGGATGATCAGCGAGTTGTAGTTGAACTTGTCGTACTCCACACCCACCAGCAGGGTATGGGCGAAGCCGCCGAGGTCGAAGTTGCCTTCGGCGTTGGCCTGCGCGTTGACGTCGTTCCAGTTCAGCCAGCGCTCGTTGTAGTTGCGTCCGATGGTCGTCGAGCCTGCAGGCAAGCCGGTGTAGGCGTTGCTGTTGTTCTCCACGGCGCCGCCGTAGATCTCGCCATCGAGGTACTGCACGCCGCCGCGAAGGGTCCAGCTTTCGTTGAGCAGGTGTTCGATGCGCAACTGGGTGCTGGCGTTTTCATTGGTCAGCTTGCCGGCGGATTCCTCGCCGAGGAAGCGGTCGCGCGGCAGCTTGCCGTTCTGGTTGGAGTAGCGGGTAACGCCACGGTCGAGCGGGTGGCGGTTGTGCAGATAGTCGCCTTCGAGGGTGACAGAGGTGTCCTCGTTGAGCTGCCAGCGCAGCACCGGGGCGACGTTGTAGCGCTCGCTCTCGACGTCATCGCGGAAGCTGTCGCCGCCCTCGGCCACCAGGTTCAGGCGGTAGGTGAAGGCGGCCTGTTCGTCCAGCGCACCAGTGGTGTCCAGCGTGCCGCGGCGCAGACCTTCGCTGTTGACCTGGCTGCCCAGCACGGTGCGGCGCTCGGCCTGCGGTTGTTTGCTGACGATGTTGAAGGTGCCGCCAGGATCGCTGCGGCCGTAGAGCATGGCCGCCGGGCCGCGCAGCACTTCGATACGCTCGATGGTGCTGGCGTCGGGCATGTTCGGATAGCCACGGTTGACGGCGAAACCGTTGCGGTAGAACTCCTGGCTGTTGAAGCCGCGGATGAGGAATTCGGTCAGGCCCTGGCCGCCGAAGTTGTTGCCGCGCTCCACGCCGCCGGCGTAGTCGAGCGCATCTTCCAGGCGCACCGCGCCAATGTCCTGCACCACCTGCGCCGGCACCACGCTGATCGACTGCGGAATCTCGTGAATCGGCGTATCGGTCCGGGTGGCACTGGCCGAGCGGCTGGCACGGTAGCCATCCACCGGGCCGTCGGCCCGCTCGCTGGGGGCGGTGATCTGCATTTCTTCCAGTGCCAGCGGGGTGTCGTTTTCCGTGCTGGCGAAGGCGGTGTGACCGGCGAGAGCGGGTAGGGCGAGAAGCGGTACGACCAGGCGTCGCATGGTGTGAATCCTTGAGGCGAGGGTGGTGAGTGCCCGGGATTCTAGTGTTTTAGATAATCATTATCAAATGCATGCTTGTCGCAGTGTTCACCTTTGAAGCCGCCGTTTTTCTTCTACAGTTTCCAGCGTTTCCGACAAGTGTCGGAGGCACCGCGCTGCAGCTAATACCAATGTCTATCTGTCGGTCCTGGCTGGCCTGCTGCTAGCTTGAAGCTGCATCAGAATAACAATAACCGGAGGCGTCTATGACTTCTGAAAAAGCAAATGCCGCGGCCTACTGGAAGGCCAACGTGCGGCTCATCACCTGGAGCCTGATTGTCTGGGCGCTGGTTTCCTACGGATTCGCCATGATTCTGCGCCCGATGGTCGCGGGAATCTCGGTTGGCGGCTCCGACCTCGGATTCTGGTTCGCGCAGCAAGGCTCAATCCTCTTCTTCATCGGGCTCATTTTTCACTACGCGTGGAGACTGAACAAACTCGATAAAGAATTTGGCGTTGAGGAGTAAGTGGTCATGAGCCAATTCGTTATCAACATGTTGTTCGTGGGAGCGTCCTTCGCGCTCTACATCGGTATCGCCATCTGGGCGCGTGCCGGCTCCACCAAAGAGTTCTACGTCGCTGGCGGTGGTGTGCATCCGGTCACCAACGGCATGGCGACGGCCGCTGACTGGATGTCCGCAGCCTCCTTCATTTCCATGGCGGGCCTGATTGCCGCCGGCGGTTATGCCAACTCCACCTTCCTCATGGGCTGGACCGGCGGCTACGTGCTGCTGGCGATGCTGCTGGCACCCTACCTGCGCAAGTTCGGCAAGTTCACCGTGCCGGATTTCATCGGTGATCGCTTCTACAGTCGTGGTGCACGCCTGACTGCGGTGATCTGCCTGGTGATCATCTCCGTGACCTACGTGATCGGTCAGATGGCCGGTGCCGGCGTTGCCTTCTCGCGCTTCCTCGAAGTGAGCAACTCCACCGGTATCTGGATCGCGGCGGCCGTGGTCTTCGCCTACGCCGTATTCGGCGGCATGAAGGGCATCACCTACACCCAGGTCGCGCAGTACGTGGTGCTGATCGTGGCCTACACCATTCCGGCCATCTTCATCTCCCTGCAGCTGACCGGTAACCCGATCCCGCCGCTGGGCCTGTTCGGTGACCACGTCGAGTCCGGCGTGCCGCTGCTGCAGAAGCTCGATGAAGTGGTGCGTGAGCTGGGCTTCGCGGCCTACACCGCCGATGTCGACAACAAGCTGAACATGGTGCTGTTCACCCTGTCGCTGATGATCGGTACTGCCGGTCTGCCGCACGTCATCATCCGCTTCTTCACCGTGCCGAAAGTGGCCGATGCGCGCTGGTCCGCTGGCTGGACCCTGATCTTCATCGCGCTGCTCTACCTCACCGCTCCGGCTGTGGCCTCCATGGCGCGTCTGAACCTGGTCACCACCATTTATCCGGAAGGTGCTTCGGCCCCGGCCCTGTCCTACGAAGAGCGTCCTGAGTGGGTCAAGACCTGGGAACAGACCGGCCTGATCAAGTGGGAAGACAAGAACGGTGACGGCCGCATCCAGATGTACAACGATGCTGCACCGGCTTTCGCTGCCACCGCTCAGGAGCGTGGTTGGAGCGGTAACGAGCTTACCGTGAACAACGACATCCTGGTTCTGGCCAACCCGGAGATCGCCAACCTGCCCGGCTGGGTGGTCGGTCTGATCGCGGCGGGTGCCATCGCGGCGGCCCTGTCGACGGCGGCGGGTCTGCTGCTGGCGATTTCTTCGGCGATCAGTCATGACCTGATCAAGACGCTGATCAATCCGAAGATCAGCGAGAAGAACGAGATGATGGCGGCGCGGATATCGATGGCCTGCGCAATCTTGCTGGCGACCTATCTGGGACTGAATCCGCCAGGGTTCGCGGCGCAGGTGGTGGCGTTGGCCTTCGGTATCGCAGCCGCGACTCTGTTCCCGGTGCTGATGATGGGGATCTTCTCCAAGCGCATGAACGACAAGGGCGCGATCTGCGGTATGGTCGCCGGCCTGGTGGTCACCCTGCTGTACATCTTCACCTACCTGGGCTGGTTCTTCATTCCGGAGACCAACATGCTGCCCAATACCCCGGACCAGTGGTTCATGGGTATCTCCCCGGCTTCCTTCGGCTCCGTCGGCGCCCTGATCAACTTCGCCGTGGCTTACGCCGTGTCGATGGTCACTGCCGAACCGCCGCAGGAAATCCAGGATCTGGTGGAAAGCGTACGTACCCCCAAAGGTGCTGGTGCCGCGCTGAGCCACTGAGCATAATCCTGGCCTGACGCCATCTGACGATGGTCCAGGGTCTGACAGATGGGCCTCCACTGGAGGCCCTTCTTTTTTCGGGAACAGTCATATGTTGTGGACTTTGCTTGCCATCGTGGTGGCGGGGCTCGGCGCTGCCGGTATCGCTCTGCTGCTGCGCAAACTGACGCGCAACAAGCTGCCGAGGTGGATCGTGCCTCTGTTCGGTGGTCTGGGGATGCTGGGGTATCAGGTGTTCTACGAATACTCCTGGTTCGAGCATCAGCAGGCGCGTCAGCCCGCGGAATCGGTCGTCGTTGCGACCGAGGCGGGCCATGTGTTCTGGCGCCCGTGGAGCTACTTCGTGCCGATGGTCACCGCGTTCACCGTGCTCGACAGCAAGAGCGTCGTGCGCGAGCAGGTGGCGGACGCGCAAGTGGCCGAGTTCATGCTCTATCGCTTCGAGAAGCAGCACATCGATCACGTGTCGCATCAGGCACATCTGCTCAACTGCACGACCGCCGAGCTGTTGCCGCTGGACGAGAAGAAGCAGCCTCTGGTGGCGCAGCTCAAGCGCATCGACAAGGAAGATGCGCTTTATCGTCTGACCTGCCAGTAACCGTCTGGACTTCAACCTGCCTTGCCGGCCCTTCGGCAAGGCGCGTGTTCCCCGCTTTTTTGCATGCCGATAGACCCAGGTCAATATTCGCGCCTGCCACCTGCATAGAATCGCCAGCCCCTGATTTTTCGAGCTTGCGGTCATGCCCCGTTTTCCCGAACTGTTGTCGCCAGCCGGCACCCTGAAGAACATGCGCTACGCCTTCGCCTATGGCGCCGATGCGGTGTATGCCGGGCAGCCGCGTTACAGTCTGCGCGTGCGCAACAACGAGTTCGACCACGCCAACCTCGCCCTCGGCATCGACGAGGCGCACGCGCAGGGCAAGCAGTTCTACGTGGTGGTCAACATTGCCCCGCACAACGCCAAGCTCAGGACCTTCCTCAAGGACCTGGCGCCGGTGATCGAGATGCGCCCCGATGCGCTGATCATGTCCGACCCCGGCTTGATCATGCTGGTGCGTCAGCACTACCCGCAGATGCCGATTCACCTGTCGGTGCAGGCCAATGCGGTGAACTGGGCCAGCGTCGAGTTCTGGCGCCAGCAGGGGCTGAGCCGGGTGATCCTGTCGCGCGAGCTGTCGCTGGAGGAAATCGAGGAGATCCGCAGCGAGGTGCCGGGCATGGAGCTGGAAGTGTTCGTCCATGGCGCGCTGTGCATGGCCTATTCCGGGCGCTGCCTGCTGTCGGGCTACATCAACCGCCGCGACCCCAACCAGGGCACCTGCACCAATGCCTGCCGCTGGCAGTACCAGGCCACGCCCGCGAGCGAGAACAAACTGGGCGAGATCGTCCGTGTGGTCGAGCCGACGCTGGGCCAGGGCGCACCGACCAGCCAGGCCTTCGTGCTCGAAGAGGCTGGGCGGCCGGGTGAGGAAATGGCCGCCTATGAGGACGAGCACGGCACCTACATCATGAACTCCAAGGATCTGCGTGCGGTGCAGCACGTCGAGCGTCTGGTGCGCATGGGCGTGCATTCACTGAAGATCGAAGGGCGTACCAAGAGCCATTTCTACGTGGCGCGCACCGCGCAGGTCTACCGCCGCGCCATCGACGATGCGCTGGCCGGCAAGCCGTTCGACCCTAGCCTGCTTGGGAGCCTGGAGTCACTGGCGCATCGTGGCTACACCGAGGGCTTCCTGCGCCGCCATGTGCATGACGAATACCAGAACTACGAGCGCGGCAGCTCGGTCTCCGAACGTCAGCAGTTCGTCGGTGAACTGACCGGCGAGCGCCGTGGCGAGCTGGCCGAGGTGCGGGTTAAGAACCGCTTCGCCGTGGGTGACGGGCTGGAGCTGATGACGCCGCAGGGCAACCTGCGTTTCAGTCTGGAGCATCTGCAGAACGCTCAAGGGCAGGCGCAGCCGGTGGCGCCTGGCGATGGCCACGTCCTGTATTTGCCGCTGCCTGCGGATGTGCAACTGGAATACGGGCTGCTGATGCGTGATCTGTAGCCCGTAGAGTGCGCCGGGCGCAGCGCCTTTTTCCGCACCCTGTTCGCGCGGGCGTACGGTGCAGATTCCCGGTGCTTGCGGCGCACCTCACTGGCGACGCCTGGGCAGCAGAGGCCAGAGCCCCAGTACCGCAGGTATGCCCAGGCCGAGCCAGGCGACGGCATCCCAGGCACCGTCACCCAGCAATGCGCTGAACAGGCCCGCGGCGCTGAGCAGACCGATCAGCAGCGGCAGGGCGAAGGTCGATTGGCGCGCGCTCATACCGCCGCCTCTGCGCGTTCACGCGCGTTGGCCGGGGCGCGGCGGCGAACCCACCAGAGGTACAGGCCGCTGCCCAGCACGATGATGGTCAGCACATCCAGCACCGCCCAGAGGACTTTCATCGGCATGCCGCCGTAGTCACCGAAGTGCAGCGGTTGCGACATCGACAGCGCATCCATGTACCAGGGGCGCTGGCCGATGGCGGTGACCTCCAGGCTGCGCGCATCGATCAGCACTGGTGTCCACAGGTGCGCGGTGAGGTGTGTGCTGCCTTTCATGAATACCGTGTAGTGGTGCTCGCTGGAAAAACGTGTACCGGGGAAGGCGATAAAGTCAGGTTGCATCGCCGGGGCGGCCTGCGCTGCAATCGTCAGCACCTGGTTGACCGGCGCGCGCTCGGTCAGCGCTGGCGCGTCACGATAAGGCGCGACCATCGCCGCCAGGGCTTCGGTGCGCCAGGCGCTGATCAGCAGGTCGGCACTGGCACTGATCACGCCCGTCACACCCACCACCAAAGCCCAGGTGACTGTGACGATGCCGATCAGGTTGTGCAGGTCGAGCCAGCGCGTGCGACGTGCCTTTTCATGGCGCACTTCGGCGAACTTCAGCCGGCGCATGAAGGGCGCATAGAGCACCACGCCGGAGATGATCGCCACCACGAACAGCAGCCCCATAAAGGCCAGCAGCAGCTTGCCTGGCAGGCCGGCGAACATGTCCACATGCAGACGCAGGATGACCATCAGGATGCCGCCATTGGCTGCCGGCATCTCCACCGCTTCGCCGCTGCGCGCATCGAGCATAAAGGTATGCGACGAATTCGGCTCAGTACCTGCGGTGGCCGCCGTGATCGCCACTACACCGTAGGGCTCGTCGTCCTCGAAGCCGAAATACTGAATCACCTCGCCCGGCCGATGCCGCTCGGCGGCGTCGACCAGCTGCTGCAAGCTCAGGTGCGGCGTGCCCGCTGGCAGTTCACGCAGCTCCGGCGCTTCGCCGAGCAGGTGCTCCAGCTCGTGGTGGAAGATCAGCGGCAGGCCGGTCAATGCCAGCATCAGTAGAAACAGGGTGCAGATCAGGCTGGTCCAGGTGTGCACCTGGGACCAGCGGCGGATGGTGGTGCTTTTCATCGGTATATCCGGAAATGTCTACGCCGCCCCGTGTGGCGGCGTAAGGTGCTGCGGCGTGATCAGAACTCAAGTTGAGCGGAGAAGGTCAGGGTGCGCGGTGCGCCCAGGTAATGGCTGCTCAGCCAGTATTCCTTGTTCGCCAGGTTGCTGACGTTGGTACGCAGGGTCAGGCTGTTGTCGCCGCCCAGCTGGGTACGGTAGCGTGCGCCGGCATCGAAGGTGGTGAAAGACGGCAGGCTGTGATTGTTGGCCTCATCGCTGTATTGCTTGCCGGTGTAGTAGGTGCCGCCGGTCAGGGCGAAGCCCGGTAAGGCGTTGATGTCGTACTCGGCATACAGCTTGGCCAGTTGGGTGGCAACGTTGGTGGGCTTCTGCCCTTCGCTGTCTGCTGCGCCGGAGTCTTTCACCTGCGGATCAAGCAGGGTCAGGCCGCCGACCAACGTCAGCTCTGGCAGCACCTTGCCGGTAATGCCGAATTCCAGACCATTGTTCTCCTGACGACCGTCCTGCACGAATACGCCTGCGCCATTGGTGTAGGTGTTGGGTTTGTCGATATTGAACACAGCTATGGTCAGCAGGGTTTCGCCGACGGTGGCCTTGATGCCCACTTCATACTGCTCGCTGACCAGAGGGGCCATAGCCTGACCAGCGTTGAGCGCGGTGCTCGGAGCGATGCCACCGGCTTGCAGGCCTTCGATATAGCTGGCATAGGTGGTCAGCCAGGGTACGGGCTTGTAGATCAGTGAGACGTTGGGCGAGGTCTCCGACTCTTTGTAGTTGCTGGCGGTTTCGCTGTAGCCGAAGGCTTCGGCCCAGATGAAGTCATTGCTGTATGTCTTGATCGTGGTGTGCGTCAGACCAAGGATGCCTGACCATTGCTCGTTAAAGGTGATCACGTCACCGATCAAGAAGTTGTCCGACTGTGTGCGCGAAGACAGACGCTGATCGCCGTTACCGATGGAGTAGCTGGGTTTGTCGACCTGCGGGCTTTCGCTGAACGGAGAGGGGCTGCCTACGACGTCGTTATATTGCGGGCCTGGATAAGGAATGTGGTCTTCGTAGTTACGTACCCGTGCCACGTTGCCCTGGTAGCCGAGCGTGGCCTTGTGCCCGACAGTGCCGGTGGCGAAGGTGGCGTCGAGGAACAGGTAGCCGGAAGTCTCCTCGGTTTCCACCGGGGCGAAGGCGTATAGCGGCTGGGTGTATTGATTGGCACTGTCCACGGTAGGGCCGGTGTAGGTGTATTCCTCGGTGTACTCGCTGTAGGACAAGGCGCCGCGCAGGCTGAATACATCGTCCAGGCGCCAGTTGAAACGGCTGCCGACACGGTCGTGTTCGCTGTCGGAGAAGGCCCACTTCTGGCTGTACAGCTTGTCGTTGTGCAATGTGTCGGCGTCCGGACGCAGGCTCTGGTCGGCGAAGTACCAGTAGCTGGTCAGGCCGCGGGTCTCGTTCTTCTTGTGCGACGCATCGAACTGGATTTGCAGATCGTCGCTGACGTTCCAGTCCAGTGCGAGGCTGATCATTTCACGGCGGCGCTTCTGCAAGTCAATGGCGGTTTCGCCATCCTGCGTTAGCACATTGACCCGGTAGGCAAACACTCCGGCGTCGTCGAGTGGGCCACCGAAATCACCGTGCAGGTAGTAGTTCTCACCGCCCGCATTGCCCAGGGTCACACTGTTATAGCGTTCATAGGTGGGGCGTTTGAGCACGTAGTTGACCAGGCCGCCGGGGCTGGCTGGGCCATAGAGAAAGCCGCTGAGGCCCGTCAGAATTTCCAGCCGCTCCATCTCTTCAATGAAGTTACCGCTGTCGTAGCTGTTGCTGAACCTCAGGCCGTCGTTGGCGATGCTCAGGTTTCCGGAACCGCTGAAGCCGCGCATGCTCACGGTGCTGGCGTAACCGGCGCTGACCGGCGAGGTGAACTGGGTGGTCGGGCTGAGCTTGAACACGTCATCGGTGGAGGTGGCCTGGACGTTCTGCAACAGCTCCCTGGGCACCACGCGGATTGAGTAGGGAGCGTCCTGCAAACGCATACCGCCCAGGGCTCCGACGTTCTGCACGCTGTCGCTGCGGTAGCCGGAGGCTGCGCTGCCGGCATTGAGCCGCTGAGAGATTACGGTGGTGTCTGGCAAGGACGCCGCCGCCTGACTCAGCGGCACCAGGCTGTAAGCGCCACCGCTGCCAGGCTGCAATTGCAGGCCGGTGCCAAGAAGCGCCTGATTCAGTGCGCTGATCGCGTCGTAGTCACCTTCGACCGGCGCCGATTGCTTGCCGGCGGTCAAGGCGGGGTCGATGCTCAAAACGATGCCAGCTTCTGCGGCGATTTGGGTCAGGGTGCTTGCCAGAGGTGCAGGGGGTAATTGATAGGGTGCTGCCAGCGCGTGGGTTGCGGCGCCGCCCAAGGTGATGGCCAGCGCCAGCAGCGAAGGGCAAAACAGGGGTGAAGTGGCACGCATTGCGAATATCTCCTGGAAGATAATAGGTCTCATTGACCTGATTGCCGAAGGAGACAGCAAAAGTGACAGGGGGCCGCCCAAATAAATTTACGGCAGCTGACTCAGGGTGATGCCGGGGTGGCCGGCACCACGCGTACCCACCAGGGTTGCAGGCGCTCAATGCGCACCGGCAGGCTTAGGGCCAGGGCGTCCAGGGCCAGGTCGCTGTCGTGCAGTGGAAAGCTGCCGCTGATGGTCAGACCGGCGATACGCGGGTCGACGCCCAGGTAGCCGGTTCGGTAGGGGCTCAGCTGCGCGAGCACCTGGTCAAGGCGCTGCCCTTCGACCACCAACATGCCGCGGCTCCAGGCATCGGCCGCTGGAGCGGCGGGCTTGCTGCTGCCTAGCCCCGTCGACAGCATGTCCACCTGCTGGCCTGCCTGAATCACGCGGGTTTCGCCGCTGTTACTGGGGTGTGCGGCCACCGCTGATTGCAACACGGTCAGGTGCGTACGGTCACCGTCGCGGCGCACCAGAAAACGTGTCCCCAGTGCGCGCAGACGGCCTTGGGCGGTGGCGACGACAAACGGACGTTTATCGCCCGGAGCCGTCTGCACGAGGATCTCACCACTGCGCAGGGTCAACAGGCGCTGCTCGGCGTCGAAGTCGATATCCAGGGCGCTGGCGCTGTTGAGGGTGACCTGGCTGTTATCACTCAGGCGCAGCTCGAGTTGTTCACCTGCACCGGTGCGGGCGTCGGCCAGATAATCGGTGAGGGGACGTTGGCTTGCCAGCAGGACCAGGGTCAGCGCACCCAGCAGGCCCAGGCTGAGCAGGGCACGGGACGGGCGGCGCGAGGCGGGGCGGCTTAGCAAGGCGCGGCGCATCAGCGGTGTTGCAGCCGGGGCCAGGTGGGTGCTCAGCGCGTTGAGCTGATGCCAGGCACGGGCATGTTCCGGATCGGCAGCCAGCCAGGCATGAAAGTCTGCGGGCGCTTTATCCTCCGCGATGTTGTCCAGGCGCAGTTGCCACTCGATAGCAGCGTCCAGCACCCGCGCCGAGACAGCGCTCATTGCGCCTCTCCATAGACAGCGACGTAGCACTGACGCAGGCCCTGGGCCAGGTATTGACGCACCCGTGATACCGACACGCCCAGGCGCTCAGCAATTTCCGCATGGCCCAGACCATCGAGGCGATTGAGCAGAAATGCCTGACGCGCTTTGACGGACAGGTTGCCCAGCAGCCGGTCGACCTCCTGCAGCGCTTGCAGCGCAATGGCTTGCTCTTCAGGGCTGGGATGAGAGGTCTCGGGTTGCCCCTGCAGGGCATCGAGGTAACTGCGTTCCAAGGCGCTGCGGCGGAAGTGATCGACCAGCAGGCCGCGGGCGATGGTGGTCAGCAGGGCGCGTGGCTCGCGTACCTCGGCCAGGTCAGTGCGCCCGAGCAGGCGCACGAAGGTGTCCTGGCTCAGGTCTTCGGCGCGTTCGTGGCCGTAAAGGCTTTTGCGCAGCCAGCCGAGCAGCCACTCGCGGTGATCGCGGTAGAACAGGCCGAGCACATGCTGCTGAGTGGGATCGCCCGCGGACACGCTGACCTCGGTAATGGATAAGAAACAAATCGAGAACTATTCGCATAATCGCAGAGCGGGCCAGCATCCTGCAATCGCGGCGTGCGTGATGAGCGACGGGTGGGGCGCGGGGTGCTATGTGCTGGGTTGTATCGGATGGGCGCGAGTCAGTGCTAAAGCGAATGTGCCCGTTGGCGACGACGGCTGTTGAGCTGCTGCTGCAGGGCCGGGAGCGTGTCGATGCCCTGGCGGCGTGCCTTGCTGAACAGCATCAGCGCCAGTTCGGCGGTGACCAGGGCGTCGGCGCTGGCGTTGTGCCGCTGGTGTACCTGCAGGCCGAATTCGGCGACCCACTCGTCCAATCCACCCTGACGGATGCGTGACTGCGGGCACAGCAGCGGCGCGATTTCGGCGACGTCGAAGAAATTGTGCTGCAGGCGATAGCCCAGGTGCTGCTTGAGTGCGCGGGCCAGCATGCGCTGGTCGAAGCCCGCGTGGAAGGCCAGCAGCGGGCTGCTGCCGACGAACTCCATGAAGTCCAGCAGCGCCTCGGCGGGATCGACGCCGCGGGCCACTTCACTGGGGGCGATGCCGTGAATCAGGGTGCTGGCGCTGGCCTGATGATCGGGCTGGTGCAGCGTGCATTCGAACTGTTCGGCGAAGTCGATGGCGCCGTTGTCGATCACCACCGCGCCGATGGCCAGCACCTGGTCGCGGCGCATGTTCAAACCGGTGGTTTCCAGATCGAGCACGACGAAACGCTGCTGATGCAGGGGGCGCTCGTCGAAGGGCGCCGGCGCGCTCAGCTCGTTGCGGCGCTGCAACTGCTGCTGGGTCAGGGCCGGACCACGGCCGGTGAACCAGGTGAACTTGCTCATAGCTGATACCTCATGGCCAGGCTGCTCTGCAGGCGCTGCGCCTGGCGGAACGACTCGCGCAGAATACGCCGGTCCAGGTGGTTGAGGTGGTCGGGGTCGACCCGATTGGAGTAGGGCAGCTCATCGCGTGCCTGCAGCTGGTGCTGCTGCATGCGCGTCTGCTGAATGAAGTGGTAGGCCTCTTCATAGGCGGCGCCGTCCAGCGCATCGATCACGCCCTTGGCGATCAGCGCGCGCAAGCGCTCCAGGGTGCCGACCGCGCCGATGCCATTGGCCAGCGCGAGCAGGCGCGCCCCGTCGACGAAAGGCGTCAGGCCCTGCACCTTGAGGTCGAGGGTGTCCTTGTCGGCGCCGGAACGTGCCACCACGAAATCGCGGAAGCGCCCAACCGGTGGTCGCTGGCGCAGGGCGTTCTCGGCCAGCATCTTCTGGAACAGGCTGTTGTTGGCGACGCGGCGGAGCAGCTCCTCGCGCAGTTGCTCGCAGCCTTCGTCCGGGCCCCAGATGGTGCGCAGGTCGAAGTAGATCGACGAGCCCAGCAGGTTCTCCGGCGTGGCTTCGAGCACGAAGCCGGCGAAGCGCCGTGACCATTCCTGGCGCGACAGGCACAGTTCGGGATTGCCGGCCATGATGTTGCCCTTGCACAGCGTGAAACCGCACTGTGCCAGGCGCTGGTTGATCTCGCGCGCGATGGGCAGCAGGCGCTCGCGAATGGCCGCGGCCTCGGCGGCATCGCTGGCCTCGAAGAGGATGCCGTTGTCCTGGTCGGTGTGCAGGGTCTGTTCGCGGCGGCCTTCGCTGCCGAAGCACAGCCAGGTGAAGGGGATGTCTGGATCGCCCATTTCCTCGAGGGTCAGCTCGATCACCCGGCATACGGTGTGGTCGTTGAGCAGGGTGACGATATGGGTGATCTGCGTCGAGCTGGCGCCGTGGGCGAGCATGCGATCGACCAGCAGGCGGATGTCGCTGCGCAGCCCGGCCAGCGTCTCGACCTTGCCGGCATGGCGGATGGTGCGTGCCAGGTGTACCAGGTCGACGCGCTGCAGGCTGAACAGATCGCGCTCGGAAATCACCCCGCAGAGTTTCTCGTGTTCCACCAGGCAGACGTGGGCGATGTGTCGCTCGGTCATGGCGATGGCGGCATCGAAGGCGCTGGCATCCGGCGCCAGATGGAAGGGGTTGGGCGTCATCAGGTTGCCGATCGGCTGGGCCAGGTCGACGCCGTCGGCGACCACCCGGCGCAGATCGCGCAGGGTGAAGATGCCCAGCGGTTTGTCGGCCGGGTCGAGCACCACGATGCTGCCCACGTGCTGTTCGTGCATCAGTCGCACAGCATCGCGCAGCGGCGTGTCGGGGGCGCAGCCGATGGGTTGGCGCATGGCCAGTTCGCCCAGGCGAGTGTCCAGCGAATACTGCGCGCCGAGGGTTTCAACCGCACGCAACTGCACCTGCTGGTTGACCTGGTCGAGCAGGCTGCTGACCCCGCGCAGGGCGAAGTCGCGCAGCGGGTTGGAAACGGCGAACAGCTTGATGAAGGCGTGCTTGGCCAGCAGCAGGCAGAAGGTGTCTTCGGCGGCCAGGTGTTCGGTGCGCGTGGCGCGCTCGCCGATCAGCGCGGCCAGGGGGAAGCATTCGCCGGCCGTGATCTCGAAGGTTGTCTCGGTGCCGCGCCTCGCGCTGTGTGGGCGCTCGCCGTGCACGCGGCCCTGCTTGACGATGTAGAAATGCTCGACCGGGCCATCGCTGGGCTTGATGATCGAGTCGCCCTCGGCATAGAAGCGCAGTTGGCAGTGCTCGACCAGAAACGCCAGGTGGGCGGTGTCCATCTGGTTGAAAGGCGGGAACTTCTGCAGGAACTCCATGGTGCCGTGGATGTTCTGAAGCACCGCAGTTTTGCCCGCATCGGCCATCGCGTCGGCCTTGCTCATGGGCGTGCGCCTCGCAGTTTCGGGATGGTGTCAGTGTGGTCGCGACTGTCCGCGTTGCCCATTGCACCTAAGTAGGGTGCCGGGCGCGTGGTCTTGACGAAATTTTGACTTGTGCCCGGGCAGACTGCACCCGCCCATGTATTCCGTAAAGAGCAAGGCATATCCATGCAATCATCCGTACCAGCTGCCCGTGAGGCGGCGCAGGTCAGTGTTGCCAGTCACCTGGCTTTCATCCTCGGCAGCGCGCTGTGCATGCTGCTGCTGTTCGCCCTGGCCCGTCTGGGGCTGCTGGCCTACAACCAGGCGTTGATCGCCGATACCCCGGCCGGCACCTTCGTCGAATCCTTCGTCAACGGCGCGCGTTTCGACCTGCGCCTGATTGTTTACCTGTGCATTCCGCTCAGTCTGTCGCTGCTCAGCGTCACGGCGATGCGCGCGCGGCGTCTGCATGTCGCCTGGCTGACCTGCGCCACCAGCCTGTGCCTGTTCTTCGCCGTGGTCGAACTGAATTTCTATCGCGAATTCCACCAGCGCCTGAACAGCCTGGTGTTCCAGTACATGCAGGAAGACATCGGCACCGTGGCCAGCATGATCTGGAACGGTTTCCCGGTGCTACGCCTGCTGCTGGCCTGGGTCCTGGCCACGCTGCTGCTGGCGTGGCTATTCCGCCGTATCGAGCGCGCCACCCGCGCCCGTGGTCACGCTGCGCCGCCGCGCTGGCCGGTGCGCACTGCCGTGTTCGTGCTGTTGCTGCTGGTCTGCGTGGTCGCCGCTCGCGGCACCCTGCGCTCCGGCCCGCCGCTGCGCTGGGGCGACGCCTACACCACCGACTCGATGTTCGCCAACCACCTGGGCCTCAATGGCACGCTGACCCTGGTCGATGCGGCCGACAACTACTTCTCCGACCACCGCGACAACAGCTGGAAGGCCACGCTGCCGGCCGAGGAGGCGCTGCAGATCACCCGCGACCTGCTGTTGACCCCGCGCGACAAGCTGATCGACGCTGACCAGGCTGCCGTGCGCCGCGTCTATACGCCGCCAGCCGAAGGCCAGTTGCCGCAGGTGCGCAACGTGGTGGTGATCCTGATGGAAAGCATGGCCGGGCGCTATATCGGCGCCATGGGCAATCAGGACGGCATCACGCCGTACTTCGATGCCCTGGCCAAGGAGGGCCTGCTGTTCCAGCGCGTATTCTCCAACGGCACCCATACCCACCAGGGCATGTTCGCCACCATGGCCTGCTTCCCCAACCTGCCGGCCTTCGAATACCTGATGCGCATGCCGGAAGGCAGCCACCAGTTTTCCGGCCTGCCGCAGCTGCTCAGTGCTCGCGGCTACGACGATGTCTACGTGTACAACGGCAGCTTCGCCTGGGATAACCAGTCCGGGTTCTTCGCCAACCAGGGCATGCGCAATTTCGTCGGTCGTGACGATTTCGTCGATCCGGTGTTCATCGACCCGACCTGGGGCGTGTCCGACCAGGACATGTTCAGCCGTGGCGCCGATGAGCTGGCCAAGCTCGGCAGCCAGGGCAAACCCTTCTATGCGCTGCTGCAGACGTTGTCCAACCACACGCCCTACGCTTTGCCGGAAGATCTGCCGGTCGAACCCGTCACCGGCCATGGCTCGCTGGACCAGCACCTGACGGCCATGCGCTATGCCGATTGGGCGCTTGGCCAGTTCTTCGCCAAGGCGCGCCAGCAGCCCTATTTCAAGGACACCCTGTTCGTGGTGCTGGGCGACCACGGCTTCGGCAACGACGAACAGATCACCGAGATGGACCTGTCACGCTTCAGCATTCCGCTGCTGTTGATCGGCCCTGGCGTGCAGGACACCTTCGGCAATAGCCGCGACACCGTCGGCAGCCAGATCGACGTGGTGCCGACCATCATGGGCCGCCTCGGTCAGCCGGTGCAGCAGCAATGCTGGGGCCGCGACCTGCTGGCGCTGCCAGAAGACGACGCCGGCGTGGCGGTGATCAAACCGTCGGGCAGCGATCAGACCGTGGGCCTGGTGACCGGCGACAACATTCTGGTCAAACCGCGTGACCGTGATGCGCGCCTTTATCGCTACCAACTGGGCCACGAAGCCCGTGCCGAGGTGATCGACGACGCGCAGCGGCGCAGCGATCTGGAGCGCAAGCTGTCGGCCTTCGTGCAGACGGCGACAGCCAGTCTGCTGGGCAATACCACCGGGATGACGGCGGACAAAACAGCGCAGACCAAGCCCTGACTACCTGTCGCGGCTAAAGCCCCTCCCACAACATCCAGCGCCCGTGGGAGAGGCTTCAGCCGCGACTGCCCAATAAAAAACCGCCCCGGAGGGCGGTTTATTCATTCGCGCAGCGTCCGCATCACAGACCGTTCTTGGCCTTGAATTCGCGGCGACGGCGATGCAGCACCGGCTCGGTGTAGCCGTTGGGCTGCTTGGTGCCTTCGACCACCAGCTCCAGCGCGGCCTGGAAGGCGACGTTGTTGTCGAAGTCCGGGGCCATCGGGCGGTACAGCGGATCATTGGCGTTCTGGCGATCCACCACCGGCGCCATGCGCTTGAGGCTTTCGACCACCTGCGCTTCGGTAACGATGCCGTGGCGCAGCCAGTTGGCCAGCAGCTGGCTGGAGATGCGCAGGGTGGCGCGGTCTTCCATCAGGCCGACGTCGTTGATGTCCGGCACCTTGGAGCAGCCCACGCCCTGGTCGATCCAGCGCACCACGTAGCCGAGGATGCCTTGCGCGTTGTTGTCCAGCTCGTTGCGTATTTCCTCGTCGCTCCAGCTGGTGTCCTTGGCCAGCGGGATGGTCAGGATGTCGTCCACCGAAGCCGGGGTGCGCTTGGCCAGTTCGGCCTGACGGGCGAACACGTCGACCTTGTGGTAGTGCAGGGCGTGCAGGGTGGCAGCGGTCGGCGAGGGGACCCAGGCGGTGTTGGCGCCGGACAGCGGGTGGGCGATCTTCTGCTCGACCATCGCCGCCATCAGGTCCGGCATGGCCCACATGCCCTTGCCGATCTGCGCGCGGCCCTGCAGGCCGGTGGCCAGGCCAACGTCGACGTTGTTGTTCTCGTAGGCACCGATCCAGGTCTCGCTCTTCATCGCGGCCTTGCGCACCACGGCGCCGGCTTCCATGGAGGTGTGGATTTCGTCACCGGTACGGTCGAGGAAGCCGGTGTTGATGAACACCACGCGCTCGCTGGCAGCCTTGATGCAGGCCTTGAGATTGACGGTGGTGCGGCGCTCTTCGTCCATGATGCCGACTTTCAGGGTGTTGCGGGCCAGGCCCAGCACATCCTCGACGCGGGCAAAGATCTCGCTGGTGAAGGCGACTTCTTCCGGGCCGTGCATCTTTGGCTTGACGATGTACACGCTGCCGGTGCGGGTGTTCTTGCGCGTGGTGTTGCCGATCAGGTTGTGCACCGCGATCAGGCTGGTGAACAGCCCGTCCTGAATGCCTTCCGGGATCTCGTTGCCTTCGGCGTCGAGAATGGCCGGGTTGGTCATCAGGTGGCCGACGTTGCGCACGAACAGCAGCGAGCGGCCGTGCAGGGTCAGCTCCGAGCCGTCCGGCTTGGTGTAGACGCGGTCCGGGTTCATGGTGCGGGTGAAGGTCTGGCCGCCCTTGGACACTTCTTCGGCCAGGTCGCCCTTCATCAGGCCCAGCCAGTTACGGTAGACCACCACCTTGTCGTCGGCATCGACGGCTGCGACGGAGTCTTCGCAGTCCATGATGGTGGTCAGCGCCGCTTCCATCAGCACGTCTTTCACGCCGGCGGCGTCGGTGCTGCCGATGGGGCTGGAGGCATCGATCTGGATTTCGAAGTGCAGGCCGTTGTGCTTGAGCAGCACGGCGATCGGCGCGCTGGCCTCGCCCTGGAAGCCGACCAGCTGCGCGTCGTCACGCAGGCCGCTGTTGCTGCCACCCTTGAGGGCAACGACCAGCTTGCCATCGACGATGGCATAACCGGTGGAGTCGACGTGCGAGCCGGCAGTCAGCGGCGCGGCTTCGTCGAGGAAGGCGCGGGCGAAGGCGATGACCTTGTCGCCACGCACCTTGTTGTAGCCCTTGCCCTTCTCGGCGCCGCCTTCTTCGCTGATCACGTCGGTGCCGTACAGCGCGTCGTACAGCGAGCCCCAGCGGGCGTTGGAGGCGTTCAGGGCGAAGCGCGCGTTCATCACCGGCACCACCAGCTGCGGGCCGGCCAGGCGGGCGATCTCTTCGTCGACGTTGGCGGTGGTGGCCTGGAAGTCTTCCGGCTCCGGCAGCAGGTAGCCGATTTCCTGGAGGAAGGCCTTGTAGGCGGCCGCGTCGTGAGCCTGGCCCTTGCGCGCCTGGTGCCAGGCATCGATCTGCGCCTGCAGCTCGTCGCGCTTGGCCAGCAGGGCGCGGTTCTTCGGTGCCAGGTCCTTGATGACCGCGGCGGCACCGGCCCAGAACTTGTCGGCAGCGATGCCGGTACCGGGAATGGCTTCGTTGTTCACGAAGTCGTACAGGGCTTTGGCGACCTGCAGGCCACCGACTTGAACGCGTTCAGTCATCACTTGCCTCACTCTCTGAGCTTTACTCAATCGCCGCTTCGGGCACCTCTGAAAACGACCTGCGGGTCAGCGCCTGCGCTTTCAGAGAGGCTCGTCGGAGACGGGCTGGCCGTCTTGTAGTCCGTGGCGCGGCATACTACATCAAGATTTCGGGGAAATGCAGTGGGTGCGCGTCAGACTGCGACCAAAAGACTAATTTGGGTCATTCCTTATGCGTCGTGTGCGCAAAAAACTTATCTATTGTTCCATAAAATCTGTAAAACCGTACACGATTAATTGGCCTGGCTACTGACAACCGAGCCAATATGGCCTACGCGTCCCTCGCCTATACTGCCCGACACGCCTTCTGGAGCTTGCCATGACGGTTTCCGCTGCCTCTGCTGCCGACCTTGTCGATCTCACCCGGCTCTTTGCCGGCTATCTGCGTTTCTATCAGGTGCCGCGGGCGGATGCGGATATCGCTGCCTTCCTCCGTGCACGCCTGGAGCGCGGAGATTCGCAGTTGTTCATCGCCCGTGACGGACGGGGCGCCGCGCAGGGTTTCGTGCAGCTGTATCCCTTTCTGTCCTCGCTGGCGCTGGAACCGGCCTGGCTGCTCAGCGATCTGTATGTCGACGAAAGCGCGCGCCGCTGCGGCGTTGGCGAAGCGCTGATGAACGCTGCCCGCGCCCATGCCGAGGCAACTGGGGCCTGCGGTCTGCAACTGGAGACGGCAAAGACCAACCTGACCGGTCAGCGCCTTTATGAGCGGCTCGGTTATGTGCGTGACGAACAATTCTTCACCTACTGGCTGTCGCTGCGCGGCTGACTTTTCCATCCTGTGAACGAGTGAGGTAGTACATGGATCATCTGGTACTGACGGTGATTGCCCAGGACCAACCGGGGCTGGTCGAGCGTCTGGCCGGCTGCGTGGCCAATCATGGCGGCAACTGGCTGGAGAGTCGTATGGCACGCATGGCTGGGCAATTCGCCGGGATCGTGCGGGTGGATGTGCCGGCCGAGGCCCATGGCGGCCTGATCAAGGAGCTCGAAGCGCTGAGCGCGCACGGCATTCGCGTGCAGCTGGCGGCCAGCGGTAGCGAACCGGGCGGGCGCTTCACCGCGATTCGTCTGGAGCTGGTGGGCAACGACCGCCCCGGTATCGTCCGTGACATCACCCGAGTGTTGGCCGAGCAGGGCGTCAACCTGGAGAGCCTGCTCACCGAGGTGGCGCCGGCACCGATGAGCGGCGAGTTGCTGTTCACCGCCGAGGCGCTGCTCGCCGTGCCGGAAACGCTGGCCCTGGAGCAACTGCAGGCGCGCCTGGAGACGCTGGCCGACGATCTGATGGTGGAGCTGAATCTGCGCACCGAGGAGTGATATCCACGGCAGGCGTGGATCAGCCTGTGGGTAAACTGGGGAGCCCCGGCGCACGGCCTAGTGCCCCGGGGCTTTTCATTGGATGGTCAAAAATGCAGCAGGATCAAGGGCTTGTGCACAAATGCCGGGGATGGATCTGTGGATAAGCCGGGGGTGGCCGGCGCAGGTGCAGGGCTGGTGCGGCCCGGGAATGGTTGAGCATTTTTTGCTCAGGGCACTCCCGGTCCTGGTTGGCGGATCAATCGCTGGGTGAAGCGTTCGAGCGTTTGCGCAGGTTCAGCCAGATATCCAGACTGTATACAAACAGTCCAGCCCAGATGCAGGCGAAGGCAAGCAGGGTGCTCGGCGAGAAATGCTCGTCGAAGATCAGGATGGCCTGCAGCAGCACCAGAGTCGGCGCCAGGTACTGCAGGAAGCCCAGCGTGGTGTAGGGCAGATGCCGCGCGGCGGCGTTGAAGCACACCAGCGGAACCAGGGTGATCGGCCCGGCTGCCGCCAGCCATAGCGCCTGGCTGCTGGTCCAGAAACTTGCCTGGCTGCTCATCGCCGCGGGGTGCAGCACCAGCCAGACCAACGCCACCGGCACCAGCAGCCAGGTTTCCACCACCAGGCCTGGAAGGGCGGCCACCGGTGCCTGCTTGCGGATCAGCCCGTAGAAGCCGAAGGTCAGCGCCAGTACCAGCGACACCCAGGGCAGGCTGCCAACCTGCCAAAGCTGCTGCAGCACGCCCAGCGCGGCCAGGCCTACGGCCAGCCACTGCAGGCGGCGTAGGCGTTCGCCGAGAATCAGCAGACCGAGCAGCACGTTGATCAGCGGGTTGATGTAGTAGCCCAGGCTGGCCTCGATCATCCGGTCGTTGTTCACCGCCCACACGTAGACCAGCCAGTTGGTCGCGATCAACAGGCCGCAGCCGGCCAGCACTGCCAGGCGCTTGGGGTTGTCGCGCAGCTCGCGCCACCAGCCCGGGTGTTTCCATACGAGCAGCAGCAAACCGCCGAACAGCGCCGACCAGAGCACCCGGTGCACGATGATTTCCATCGCCGGGACGCTTTGCAGGGCTTTGAAGTAGAGCGGGAACAAGCCCCAGATGATGTAGGCGCTAAGGCCCAGAACGTACCCGCGTTGCGGGTTGGCGGTGGCCATCGGAAATCCTTGGTTAGGCAGCTAACGGTTGCCGCGAAATTCTAGCGTCCTGTCCGCTGCCTTGTCTGTTCGTTCAGCTTTTTCCATCTACCGAAGTGCCGGCAAAGTCGTAAGGCAAAGTTTACGCAGTGCGCGCAACTGTATCGGTATGCAGGGGCTTGCTGGGTAGTCCAAATGCCGTGCGAGGCCCTTGGCATCGGACAAAAAGCATCGCGGCTGAAGCGGAATGCCGCCCAGCCGTTCCTACAGATGTCCACCTGCCCGGTAGGAGCGGCTTCAGCCGCGAAGGCTTCTGCTCTCGATAGCCGCGATGATCCTGTAGCCCGGATGCAATCCGAGATTGCGCTCCCGTATTGCATCCGGGCTACTTCTCAGAACAGCCGCAGCGGCTCCTCGTCCAGCGCCGCCAGTTGTTCGCGCAGAGCAAGAATCTGGTCGCCCCAGTAGCGCTCGCCGGCGAACCAGGGGAAGGCCAGAGGGAAGGCCGGATCGTCCCAGCGCTTGGCAATCCAGGCGCTGTGGTGCATCAGGCGCAGGGCGCGCAGGCCCTCGATCAGCGGCAGTTCGCGGGCAGCGAAGTCGTGGAATTCCTGATAACCGTCGACCAGCTCGGCAAGCTGGCCGAGGCGCTCGTGGCGCTCGCCGGCGAGCATCATCCACAGGTCCTGCACGGCCGGGCCCATGCGGCAGTCGTCGAGGTCGACCATATGGAAGGCGTCGTCGCGATGCAGCAGATTGCCGGGGTGGCAGTCGCCGTGCAGACGGATCGGCGTGTAGCGCATGCGGGCGAACAGCTCGTCGAGTCGGGCGAGCAGATCGCGCGCTACCGATTCGTAGGCTGGCAACAGGCTGCGCGGTACGAAGCCACCGTCGAGCAGAGCGCCCAGCGAGGCGTGGCCGAAGCCGGTCACCGTCAGGCTTTCGCGATGCTCGAAGGGGCGGCTGGCGCCGATGGCATGCATGCGCCCGAGCAACTGGCCGAGGCGATACAGCTGGTCGAGATTGCCCGGCTCCGGTGCGCGCCCGCCGCGGCGCGGGAACAGGGCGAAGCGAAAGCCGCCGTGCTCGAACAGCGTTTCGCCATCGCGTAGCAGTGGCGCCACCACCGGCACCTCATGCTCGGACAGTTCGAGGCTGAAGGCGTGCTCTTCGCGGATCGCCGCATCGCTCCAGCGGTCCGGGCGATAGAACTTGGCGATCAGTGGTGCCTCGTCCTCGATACCGACCTGATAGACGCGGTTCTCGTAGCTGTTGAGCGCCAATACGCGGGCGTCGCTGAGATAGCCAAGGCTCTCCACGGCATCGAGCACCAGATCCGGGGTGAGGGTGGAGAAGGGGTGGCTCATGAGCGGCTCCGCATAGGTGGAGGCACAGTGTACCTGGCCGATGGTCTGGCCGTCGGGCGGATGCAACCCGCCGCTACCATTGCTGGCCGGGTGCCCCGTCCTAAAGCCTTGTAGCCCGGATGAAATCCGGGGTGACCCTGCGAAATTCCCGTATTTCATCCGCGCTAGCAGGCCGTTGAAAAACGTAGGCGAGGCAGCCAGTGCAATACCGATGGCGGCCCCGCAAAAACAGGCGAAAAACGGTCGGAGTCGCGCTCGACTTTACGAGTTGTAAATGAGCATTTGATTCGCTTCGCTCACCCCTTCGGGGCCGCGCTAAAGCGCGTTCAGCCTTCGGCTGTGAGCCTGTTTTTAACGCAGCACTGGCAACGCAGGTAGTTTTTCAACAGCCTGCTAGGGGTATGCCGGGTCGCACCCTTTCTACAACTGCGTACCCAGCAACACCTGACTGGCAGCGAACTGCGCACGCACCGGGTCGCCGACGACCAGGCCCAGCGTCGCCAGATGTTGCGGTTCGACCGAGGCGCATAGGGTCTGGCCGTTGGTCAGGCTCATGCGCACTTCGCTGGGGCCATCGCCGCCCGGCAGAACTTGCTCGATGCGGCCTTCCAGTGCATTGCGCTCGACGTCTGCCGGCTGGCTCAGTGGTTGCAGCTCCAGCCAGCCGGCCTTGATCAGCGCGACCACGCTGCTGCCGGCGATCAGCTGCAGGTTTTCCGTGCTGTCATGGGTGATCAGCGCCTGCAGGTGCTTGCCACCAGGCAGCTCGATAGTGATCAGGTCGTTGTGCCCCTGCGCATGAATCGCATGCACGCGGCCTGTCAGCTGGTTGCGCGCACTGGTGCGCAGCATCAGGCGGCCGAGCAGCTCCAGGTCGGCATCGTCACCGGCGGCTTGCAGCAATTGCATCTGCAGCGCCTGCAGGCGTCGCTGCAGTGCCAGCAGTCGCTCGCCGGCGGGCGTCAGACGTGCGCCGCCGCCGCCCTTGCCGCCGACACTGCGGCTGACCAGAGGCTGTTCGGACAGGTTGTTCAGCTCGTCGATGGCGTCCCAGGCAGCCTTGTAACTCAGCCCGGCAGCCTTGGCGGCGCGGGTGATGGAGCCTTGTTCGGCGATCTGTTCGAGCAGGGCCAGGCGTTTCGGTCGGCGGCTGAGCAGTTGGGCGAGGGGATCGAGCTGCGACATGGTTCGGGCATGGCAAAAAAGGATGTCGGCACGGTGCGCGACTGTGCCAGGTGCGTCAAGTCAGCCATCGCCCGGCCGCGGCGTACGTGCCAGGCAATAGACGTCGACGCGTAGGGCGCCAGCGCGGCGCAGCAAATGGGCGAGCATCCCGGCCGTCGCCCCCGTGGTAAGCACGTCGTCGACCAGCGCCAAATGAGCACCGCCAACCTGCGCTTGAAGGCCGAGGCTGAATGCCTGGCGCAGGTTGCGCTTGCGCGTGGCGGCATCCAGACCCTGCTGGGCGGGCGTATCGACACGGCGCTGCAGCCAGTCATTGTGTACTGGCAGTTTCAGGCTGGCGCCCAGCCAGTCGGCGAGCATTTGCGCCTGGTTGAAGCCGCGTCGTCGCTGGCGCTTGCGGGCCAGCGGCACCGGCAGCAGCGCCTGGGGGCGGGGCAGCCCTTCATCGAAGGCATGGCGCAGGTGTTCGGCCAGCAGTTCGGCGAGCAGACGACCATGGGGCCACTGCGCCTGATGCTTGAAACGGGTGATCAGATTGTCGACCGGAAAGGCGTAGCGCCAGGGCGCTTCCACGCGGGTGAAGCTCGGCGGCTTGTTCTGGCAGGCGCCGCAGATCAGCCCGTGAGCCGCCAGCGGCACCGCGCAGACCTGACAGTGCGCGCCGAGCCAGGGCAGCTCGGCTTCGCAGGCGGTGCAGATGCTGTGCGTGGGGTGATCGGTTGCTTCATCGCAAAGCTGGCAATGGCGGCGTGGTTGCAGCCAGGGCAGGCGGCGCAGCGAGGTGAGGTCGAACAGTGGCATGGCGGCTCATCCGTGAGCGAGGATGCCGGAAGTGTAGCCAGCGTCAGCGGATCAGCCAGCCCATGACGATCAGGCCGAGAAATACCCAGATCACCCCGCCGATGATCGAGCCGCGCAGGAACGAGCGCACGCCGCTGAAGAGAAACAGCAGACCGATGATCAGCAGAATGATGCTGAAGATCGACACGTCCATGCCGATGGCCCTGGCCAGCCCATGGAGAAAGTCGTCGATGGCATCGGCCATCGCGCCCAGCACGCCGGACAGCATGTCGACGATGAAACGGATGGCGCGGCCCAGCGCTTCGCCGAGTCCTTCAAAAAAACCTTCAACCTGCATGCAGAACATCCTGTGGGAGGGGTAAGCATTTGGCCTTGTGCCATAACATAAGTTCTATTGATCGATAAATGATCAAATGTAAACCTGTGTCTTTATCGTGGTTGACAGCATCCAATCGCCACATATGATGGCCAAAGCCTGAATGCCCCGCCGTGGGCCCGACAACAGATGCCGCCAAGCGTCGAAGGACTTCTCTGATGAGCGCAACCGCTGAAACCACCCCCCGTCACGACTGGACTCTCGCCGAGGTTCGCGCACTGTTCGAGCAGCCGTTCAACGACCTGCTGTTCCAGGCGCAGAGCGTCCATCGTCAGCACTTCGACCCCAACCGCGTGCAGGTCTCGACGCTGCTGTCGATCAAGACCGGCGCCTGCCCGGAAGACTGCAAGTACTGCCCGCAGTCCGGCCACTACAACACCGGCCTGGACAAGGAAAAGCTGATGGAAGTGCAAAAGGTGCTGGAGGCTGCCGCCGAGGCCAAGGCCATCGGCTCCACCCGTTTCTGCATGGGCGCGGCGTGGAAGCATCCGTCGGCCAAGGACATGCCCTACGTGCTGGAAATGGTCAAAGGCGTGAAGAAGCTCGGTCTGGAAACCTGCATGACCCTCGGCCGCCTCGACCAGGAGCAGACCCAGGCATTGGCCGAAGCCGGGCTGGATTACTACAACCACAACCTCGACACCTCGCCGGAGTTCTACGGCAACATCATCACCACCCGCACCTACGGTGAGCGCCTGCAGACCCTGGCCTACGTGCGCGAGGCGGGGATGAAGATCTGCTCCGGCGGCATCCTCGGCATGGGCGAGTCGCTGGACGACCGCGCAGGGCTGTTGATCCAGTTGGCCAACCTGCCGGAGCACCCGGAAAGCGTGCCGATCAATATGCTGGTCAAGGTCAAGGGCACGCCATTGGCCGAGGAGAAGGACGTCGACCCGTTCGACTTCATCCGCACCCTGGCCGTGGCGCGCATCATGATGCCGAAATCCCATGTACGCCTGTCCGCCGGTCGCGAGCAGATGAACGAGCAGATGCAGGCCCTGGCCTTCATGGCTGGCGCCAACTCTATCTTCTACGGCGAGAAGCTGCTGACCACCGCCAACCCGCAGGCGGACAAGGACATGGCCCTGTTCAAGCGTCTCGGTATCAAGCCGGAAGAGCGTGAAGAGCACGCCGACGAGGTGCATCAGGCCGCCATCGAGCAGGCGCTGGTCGAGCAGCGTGATTCCAGGCTGTTCTACAACGCCGCTTCGGCCTGATTCCTTTTATGTAGGAGCGAGCTCTGCTCGCGAATGACACCCTGTCCTGGCTTTTCGCTCGCGACGCTCGCTCCTACGGGAAACGTGCATGAGTTTCGATCTTGCTAAGCGCCTGGCCGAGCGTCAGGCCGCCGACCTGTTTCGCCAACGACCCTTACTGGATAGCCCGCAGGGGCCGCAGGTAGAGGTGGACGGTGAGCAACTGTTGGCCTTCTGCTCCAACGACTACCTCGGCCTGGCCAATCATCCCGAGATCATTCGCGCGCTGCAGCAGGGCGCGGAAAAGTGGGGCGTTGGCGGCGGCGCTTCGCATCTGGTGATCGGCCACAGCACGCCGCACCACGAACTGGAAGAGGCACTGGCCGCGTTCACCGGCCGGCCCCGGGCGCTGCTGTTCTCCACTGGCTACATGGCCAATCTGGCTGTGGTCACCGCGCTGGTGGGGCAGGGCGATAGCGTGCTTGAAGATCGCCTCAATCATGCCTCGCTGCTCGACGCCGGCCTGCTCTCGGGCGCGCGATTCTCACGCTACCTGCACAACGATGCGGCAAGCCTGGCCGGTCGTCTGCGCAAGGCCAGCGGCAATTGCCTGGTGGTCACTGACGGTGTGTTCAGCATGGACGGCGACCTGGCCGATCTGCCTGCACTGTGCGCCGAAGCGCGCGCCCGGGACGCCTGGGTAATGGTCGACGATGCCCATGGCTTCGGCCCGCTGGGCGCCACCGGCGGTGGCATCGTCGAGCACTTCGGCCTGGGCCAGGATGATGTGCAGGTGCTGGTCGGCACCCTGGGCAAGGCCTTCGGTACCGCCGGTGCCTTCGTTGCCGGCAGCGAGGAGCTGATCGAGACCCTGATCCAGTTCGCCCGCCCCTACATCTACACCACCAGCCAGCCGCCGGCGGTGGCCTGTGCCACGCTGAAAAGTCTGGAGCTGCTGCGCAGTGAGCACTGGCGCCGCGAGCATCTGCAGCGCTTGATCGGGCGTTTTCGTCAGGGCGCGGCGGAAATCGGCCTGAGCCTGATGGACAGCCCGACGCCGATTCAGCCGATCCTGGTCGGCGACAGCGCCCGCGCGCTGAAACTCTCGGCCCTGCTCAGAAAACGCGGCCTGCTGGTCGGCGCCATCCGCCCGCCGACCGTGCCGGTGGGCAGCGCGCGGCTGCGCGTGACCCTGTCCGCCGCGCACAGCGAGGCGCAGCTCGATCTGTTGCTTGAAGCGCTAGCCGAATGCTGGCCGCAGGTGCAAAGCGATGCATGAGACGCTGATTCTGTTGCCGGGCTGGGGCCTGGATGGCGCCGTGCTGCAACCATTGGCGGACGCGCTGAGATATGACCTGAACGTGCAGCTGTCGGCCCTGCCGCGGTTAGCCAGTGCAGCCGCCGCCGACTGGCTCGACGAACTGGATACGCGCCTGCCACAAGATTGCTGGCTGGCCGGCTGGTCGCTTGGTGGCATGCTCGCCACGGCCCTGGCGGCACGGCGCGGCGAGCGCTGCCGTGGTCTGATCACCCTGGCGAGCAATGCCTGTTTCGTCGTCAGCGATACCTGGCATGCGGCGATGCCGGCGCCCACCTACGCCGCCTTCTATCAGGGCTGCCAGGATGATGCCGGCGCGACTCTCAAGCGTTTCGCCATGCTCTGCGCCCAGGGAGGCGCCGATACGCGAGGCCTTTCACGCCAGCTGCAAGACAAGCTCAGGGTTGGCGACGAGCCTGCTCTGCTGGCCGGGCTGCGCCTGCTGGCCAGTCTGGACAACCGTGCGGCGCTGGCCGGGTTCGCCGGCCCGCAATTGCATCTGCTGGCCGAGCAGGACGCCCTGGTGCCCGCCGCCGTCGCCGATGACCTGCTGGCGCTTTTGCCTGGCGGCGAGGTGGATGTGCTGGAAGACTGCGGCCATGCCTTCGTGCTCGAGCAGGCGGATGCGCTGGCGACTTTGATGCTCGAATTCATCCGCGAGGCCTGCGATGTCTGAGCATTGTGTGCGCCCACTGCGCGAGTCACCCTGCGCGCACAGCGCCACTTGCACTCTGCTGGACAAGCGTCAGGTGGCTGCGTCCTTCTCCCGGGCGGCAGAAAGCTACGACTCGGTGGCCGAGTTGCAGCGTACGGTCGGCACGCAGCTGCTGGCGCAACTACCGGCGGCGTTGCAACCGCGTCGCTGGCTGGACCTGGGCTGCGGCACGGGTCACTTCACCCGCGCCCTGGCCGAGCGTTATGCGCAGGGCGAAGGCCTGGCCTTGGATATCGCCGAAGGCATGCTGCGTCATGCCAGGCCACAGGGCGGCGCTGCGTATTTCGTTGCCGGCGATGCCGAGGCGCTGCCTCTGCAGGACGCCAGTGTCGATCTGCTGTTCTCCAGTCTGGCGCTGCAATGGTGCGGCGATTTCCCGCGGGTGCTGAGCGAGGCGCAGCGCGTATTGCGTCCGGGCGGTGTGCTGGCCTTTTCCAGCCTTTGCGTGGGTACTCTGCAGGAGCTGCGCGACAGCTGGCTGGCGGTCGATGGCTTCGTCCACGTCAATCGCTTTCGGCGCTTCGAGGATTACCAGCAGATGTGCGCGGCCAGTGGTTTGCAGTCGCTGACCTTGCAACACCAGGCCGAGGTGCTGCATTTCCCCGATCTGCGCAGCCTGACCGACTCGCTCAGGGACCTCGGCGCGCACAATCTCAATCCGGGGCGGCCGGGTGGCTTGACCGGGCGTTCACGCATTCGCGCGTTGATCGAGGCCTACGAGCGTTTTCGTCAGCCTCAGGGATTGCCGGCGACCTATCAGGTCGTGTACGGCGTGCTGCAGAAATCTTCATAGGCGCGAACCTCGCGCGACAATCAGGTAACAGACAAGCTTCGCGAGCAGAGCTCGCTGCTACGGGGGATCAGATGGCCCAGGCTTATTTCGTCACCGGCACCGATACGGAAGTTGGCAAGACCACCATCGCCGCTGGCCTGCTGCATGCAGCGCGCCTGCATGGTCTGAGCACGGCAGCGGCCAAGCCGGTGGCTTCCGGTTGCGTGAGCACGGCGCAGGGGCTGCGCAATGACGACGCGCTGGCGTTGCTGGCGCAGTGTTCGTTGCCGCTGCGCTATGAGGAGGTCAACCCGCTGGCCTTCGAGCCGGCTATCGCGCCGCACCTGGCGGCACGCGAAGTTGGCGTCGTGCTGGATGTCGCCAGCCTCTATCAGTCCGTGCGCGGCGTTCTGGACAAGGCGGCCGATTTTTCCCTGGTCGAGGGGGCGGGTGGCTGGCGCGTGCCGCTGTCCGGCGCGCAGACGCTCTCGGATCTGGCCGTCGCATTGGGGCTTCCAGTGATTCTGGTGGTCGGCGTGCGCCTTGGCTGTATCAACCACGCCGTGCTGAGCGCCGAAGCCATTGCCCGCGATGGTCTGCCGCTGGCGGGGTGGGTGGCCAATATCATCGAGCCACAGACATCGCGTCTGGAGGAAAACCTGGCGACCCTCGCCGAACGCCTGCCTGCACCCTGCCTTGGGCACGTGCCGCGGCTACAAAGCGCTCAGGCCGACGCCGTCTCGGCGTATCTCGATCTGGAGCGGCTGCCTGGCTGGTAATAAACAGCAACGCGATCATAGCCTTTTCTCTGTACGTTTTTTAGCCGATTTCTGCTTCAATACTGGCCATTAGGTTCTACATCCCTCAGGGGGCTGCCATGGAAATCTCCGCCAGTGCATTCAATTCGGGTTTGAACGGTATCCAGTCCGGGCAACGCCGTGTCGAGCAGGCAGCCGCTGATATCGCCAGCAACACCGTCAATCCCTCGCAGCAGGCCACGCAGACGCCGCCGCAGAATCAGGTCAACCCGAGCACGCAGGTTTCCGAGCGTAACCGTCCCGACCTGACCGAAAGCCTTGTGGCGCTGCGCGTCGGTGAGAACGAAGTCCGCGCCAATGCACGTGTCGTCGACACGGCCGACGAGGTGCTGGGCACTCTGATCGATACCCGTGCCTGAGTAGTACCCGGCTGCGAGCGCAGCCGGTAGCGGGGCAGGAGGGCGTTCATGCAGATCGGCAACAGCCTGCCAGCATTCATTTCCGCACCTTCCGTCAGTCCGGCCAGGCCGCTGTCGCCCGATGTGTCTGTCGACATCGCTCGTGCCGACCAGGCGCCTGTCGTCGCGCCACAGGAGCAGCAGGCCGATTCGGCTGCTTCCGGGCGGGAAGAGGCTGATCGCGACGCCAGCTCATCGACTCGCCCAGGCGAACCAAAGCTCACTCCCCAGGAGCAGCGCCAGCAGGAGCTGGAAATCGCCGAGCTGGTGCAGCGTGATCGCGAGGTGCGCACTCATGAGCAGGCGCACGCTGCCGTAGGCGGGCAGTACGCCGGTGCGCCCACCTACAGCTTCAAGCGCGGCCCTGACGGACAGCGCTATGCCGTGTCCGGTGAAGTCAGCATCGACACCGCCCCCGTTCCCAACGATCCCGAAGCGACGCTGCGCAAGATGGAAATCGTCCTGCGCGCAGCGCTCGCGCCCATCGAACCTTCCCCGCAGGACTTGCGTGTTGCCGCGCTGGCTCAGGCGCAGGCGGCGCAGGCGCGCGTCGAACTGGCCGAGCAGCGGCGAGAGGAAGCCACCAACGCTGTCGAGCAGCGCAAGGCGCGTGACGAAGCCAGGCAAGCGGATGAGCAGCCCGCCGAGCAGTCGCAGCAGGCTTTGCCGCCAGCGCCTAATCTTGATCTGTATCGGCGTCTGGGTGAGTTGCCAGCGCCGACGCCTCGCATCGATCTGGTCGCCTAGTCGGCCGATTGGCAGCGCTTGACAAGGGGTTGGCGTAAACGTATGTTTCAAACGCCTGTTTGATTGCTTTGACCGCAGCCGCGTGCGAGGCAGCCGGGAGTGATCCCGAGAGCGACCGCCAAGACGGTCACCCCAACTACTAGGAATCCACCGCAGAGGTTTACCGTTATGCCTGACTACAAGGCCCCCTTGCGTGACATTCGTTTCGTTCGTGACGAGCTGCTGGGCTATGAAGCTCATTACCAGAGCCTGCCAGGCTGTCAGGACGCCACTCCGGACATGGTCGACGCCATCCTCGAAGAAGGCGCCAAGTTCTGCGAGCAGGTTCTGGCTCCGCTGAACCGTGTGGGTGACACTGAGGGCTGCACCTGGAGCGAATCCGGCGTGAAGACCCCGACCGGCTTCAAAGAGGCTTATCAGCAGTTCGTCGAAGGCGGCTGGCCGAGCCTGGCCCATGACGTCGAGCACGGCGGCCAGGGCCTGCCGGAATCCCTCGGCCTGGCCATCAGCGAGATGGTCGGTTCGGCCAACTGGTCCTGGGGCATGTACCCGGGCCTCTCCCACGGCGCCATGAACACCCTGAGCGCTCACGGCACCGACGAGCAGAAGCACACCTACCTGACCAAGCTGGTTTCCGGCGAGTGGACCGGCACCATGTGCCTGACCGAGCCGCATTGCGGCACCGACCTGGGCATGCTGCGCACCAAGGCCGAACCGCAGGCCGACGGCAGCTACAAGGTCACCGGCACCAAGATCTTCATTTCCGCTGGTGAGCACGACATGGCCGACAACATCGTCCATATCGTTCTGGCCCGCCTGCCCGATGCCCCGGCCGGTACCAAGGGTATCTCGCTGTTCATCGTGCCGAAGTTCCTGCCCAATGCCGAAGGCGGCGTAGGCGAGCGCAACGCCGTTTCCTGTGGCTCGATCGAGCACAAGATGGGCATCCACGGCAACGCCACCTGCGTGATGAACTTCGACGGTGCCACCGGCTTCCTGATCGGCCCGGCCAACAAGGGCCTGAACTGCATGTTCACCTTCATGAACACCGCTCGTCTGGGGACCGCGCTGCAAGGCCTGGCCCACGCCGAAGTCGGTTTCCAGGGTGGCATCAAGTACGCCCGCGAGCGTCTGCAGATGCGTTCGCTGACCGGCCCGAAAGCCCCGGAAAAAGCCGCTGACCCGATCATCGTGCATCCGGACGTGCGTCGCATGCTGCTGACCATGAAGGCCTTCGCCGAAGGCAACCGCGCCATGGTCTACTTCACCGCCAAGCAGGTGGACATCGTCAAGTACAGCCAGAACGAAGAAGAGAAAAAGGCCGCCGACGAGCTGCTGGCGTTCCTGACTCCGATCGCCAAGGCGTTCATGACCGAAGTGGGCTTCGAAGCCGCTTCCCACGGCATGCAGATCTACGGTGGCCACGGCTTCATCAGCGAGTGGGGCATGGAGCAGAACCTGCGCGACTGCCGCATCTCCATGATGTACGAAGGCACCACCGGCGTTCAGGCGCTGGACCTGCTGGGCCGCAAGGTGCTGATGACTCAGGGCGGCGCCCTGAAGAACTTCACCAAGATCGTGCACAAGTTCTGCCAGGCCAACGAAGGCAACGACTCCGTCAAGGAGTTCATCGAGCCGCTGGCCAAACTGAACAAGGAGTGGGGCGACGTCACCATGAAGATCGGCATGGCTGCGATGAAGGATCGCGAAGAAGTCGGTGCCGCCTCCGTGGATTACCTGATGTACTCCGGTTACGCCTGCCTGGCCTACTTCTGGGCCGACATGGCGCGCCTGGCTGCCGAGAAGCTGGCTGCCGGTACTGGCGACGAGGCCTTCTACAAGGCCAAGCTGCAGACCGCGCGCTTCTACTTCGCACGCATCCTGCCGCGCACCCGCACGCATGTCGAAGCCATGCTGTCGGGCGCCAGCAACCTGATGGAGATGGACGAAGAGCATTTCGCTCTGGGTTTCTAATCCGGTTCGGTTGAATAACAACGCCGCCCCTCGGGGCGGCGTTGTCGTTTTTGCGCCGGGCACTGAAGCGAATGTCGCATCCTGTCGCTGTTTTCAGGAGTCGAAGCAGGCAGAATGCCTTCATCTCTCGCCAAGGATGTCAGCGTGATCCGCCTGGCCAATCTGCGCCTCAGTCATTTCTACTCCTCGCTGCCCCTGCTGGTCGGCGCGTTGGTGGCTGCGCGCTTGCCGGTGTTGAGCGAGTTCTTCCTCTCCCTGTTCAACGTGCTACCGACTCTGCTGTTGCTCCTTGGCGGCGCCTTCTGCCTGGTCTATGGCCGTCAGCGCGAAGTGTTTCTGCTGCTGGCGCTGTATGTCGGCTATTTCCTGCTGGATACCCAGGTCGATCACTTTCGTGACAGCGGCCAGGTGCGCGACGACGCTGCACTGGTATTTCACCTGATCTGCCTGCTGTTGCCCCTGCTTTATGCCCTCTACGGCTGCTGGGAGGAGCGTTCGCATCTGCTGCAGGACATCTTCGCCCGTTCCCTCGTGCTGCTGGCGGCCAGCGCCGTGGCCGTCGGGCTGGCGCGTCGTTATCCGCAGGGCATTGCCGACTGGCTGGCGCAGATTCACTGGCCATCGCTGCACGGCGCCTGGATGAACCTCGCGCAACTGTCCTACCTGGCGTTCCTGCTGGCATTCATCGCCTTGCTGGCGCAGTACCTGCGCCGTCCGCGTCCGCTGCATGCGGCGCAATTGGTGGGGCTGTTCGGCCTGCTGTGGATGCTGCCGCAGGTGTTCATCCTGGCCAACGCGCTGCAGGTGATGATCAGCCTGGTGATGCTCATGCTGGTGGCCGCCGTGGCGCACGAGGCCTACCAGATGGCCTTTCGCGACGAGCTGACCGGGCTGCCCGGCCGGCGCGCGCTCAACGAGCGGCTGCAACGCCTGGGGCGCGACTACGTGATCGCCATGGTCGACGTCGATCACTTCAAGAAATTCAACGACACCCACGGTCACGATGTTGGCGATCAGGTGCTGCGTCTGGTCGCCAGCCAGCTGCGCAAGGTCGCTGGTGGCGGCAAGGCCTATCGCTACGGTGGCGAGGAGTTCACCCTGCTGTTCCCGGGCAAGACCCTGGATCAGTGTTTGCCACATATGGAAGCAGTGCGCCTGGCCATCGAGCAGTACCGCATGCAGTTGCGCGACAAGCAGAGCCGGCCGCGCGATGACCGTGAGGGCAAGCAGCGTCGCGCCGGCAAGGCCGCTAGCGAGGTGTCGGTGACCGTCAGCATGGGCGTGGCCGAGCGCCAGAGTGAGCAGCGCAACCCGCAGGAAGTGATCAAGGAAGCGGACAAGGCCCTCTATAGTGCCAAGGCGGCCGGGCGCAATTGCATCCGCAGCGCGGGGCAGCGGCGGGGGGCCGTGAGGCTGACGCCAGGCCGAGATTGAGGCGCTTGCAGACGAATGGTTACAAGGCTTTGCGGCGCTCGGGTGAGTGTTTTCCAGATCAGATAGTTACTGACCGCTTGTGAATTGCTGGTCACAACACGACCCTATGTGTCTGTAAAGTTGTTCAAGTAAACTCGGCCCTCTCACGTAAGTCCGTTTCCGAGGATGTGTCATGGCCGATTACAAAGCCCCCCTGCGCGACATGCGCTTCGTGCTCAATGAAGTATTCGAAGTCTCCAGGCTCTGGGCCGAGCTGCCGGCCCTGGCCGAGGTGGTGGATGAAGAAACCGCCAATGCCATTCTCGAAGAGGCCGGCAAGGTCACCGCGGGCAGTATCGCCCCGTTGAACCGCAGCGGCGACGAGGAGGGCTGCTCCTGGGACAACGGCGTGGTGAAGACTCCGGCCGGTTTCCCCGAGGCCTACCGTACCTACGCTGAAGGCGGCTGGGTCGGCGTCGGCGGTTCGCCCGAGTTCGGTGGCATGGGCATGCCCAAGGTGATCGGCGCCCAGGTCGAGGAGATGGTCAACTCGGCCAGCCTGTCCTTCGGCCTGTACCCGATGCTGACTTCCGGCGCCTGCCTGTCGATCCTCAACCACGCCAGCGAAGAACTGAAGGCGCAGTATCTGCCGAACATGTACGAAGGCCGCTGGGCCGGCTCCATGTGCCTGACCGAGCCGCATGCCGGCACCGACCTCGGCATCATCCGCACCAAGGCGGAACCGCAGGCCGATGGCAGCTATCGTGTCAGCGGCACCAAGATTTTCATCACCGGCGGCGAGCACGACCTGACCGAGAACATCATCCATCTGGTGCTGGCCAAGCTGCCCGATGCACCGGCCGGGCCGAAAGGCATTTCGCTGTTCCTGGTGCCGAAGATCATGGTGAACGCCGACGGCTCGCTGGGCGAGAAGAACGCTCTGGGTTGCGGCTCCATCGAGCACAAGATGGGCATCAAGGCCTCGGCAACCTGCGTGATGAACTTCGACGGTGCCACCGGCTACCTGATCGGCGAAGTGAACAAGGGCCTGGCGGCGATGTTCACCATGATGAACTACGAGCGTCTGGGCGTCGGCATCCAGGGCCTGTCTCTCGGTGAACGCAGCTACCAGAGCGCCATCGAATACGCCCGCGAGCGTATCCAGAGCCGTGCACCGACCGGCCCGGTCGCCAAGGACAAGGCCGCCGACCCGATCATCGTGCATCCGGACGTGCGCCGCATGCTGCTGACCATGAAGGCGTTGAACGAGGGCGGTCGCGCCTTCTCCAGCTACGTCGCCATGCAGCTCGATACCGCCAAGTACAGCGAGGACAGGGAAACCGCCAAGCGTGCCGACGAACTGGTGGCGCTGCTGACGCCGGTGGCCAAGGCCTTCCTCACCGACATGGCGCTGGAAACCACCGTGCATGGCCAGCAGATCTTCGGCGGCCACGGCTTCATCCGCGAGTGGGGCCAGGAGCAGCTGGTGCGCGACTGCCGCATCACCCAGATCTACGAAGGTACCAACGGCATCCAGTCGCTGGACCTGATGGGGCGCAAGATCGTCGGCAGCGGTGGCAGCTACTACAAGCACTTCGCCGACGAGATCAAGGCCTTCGTCGCTTCGGCCGATGCCAGCCTCGCCGAGTTCACCAAGCCACTGGCCGCGGCCGTGCAGAACCTCGATGAGCTGACCGCCTGGGTACTGGATCGCGCCAAGAGCAATCCCAATGAAATCGGTGCGGCGTCGGTCGAGTACCTGCAGGCCTTCGGCTACACCGCCTATGCCTATATGTGGGCCTTGATGGCACGGGCCGCGCTGGGCAAGGAAGCGCAGGACGAGTTCTACGCCAGCAAGCTGGGCACTGCGCGCTTCTACTTCGCCCGCCTGCTGCCGCGCATTCATTCGCTGAGTGCATCGGTCAAGGCCGGTAGCGAATCGCTGTATCTGCTGGATGCCGCGCAGTTCTGATCGCACTGCATCGTCCAAATGAGCCCCGGCCTGCGTGCCGGGGCTTTTCATTTCAGGATGCGGACGGGTTAAGTCTGGCCATGTACAGCAGGGCTGGGCGTTGCGCTTGCAGATGCAGCTGGCCGGGCTCGTTCTCGATCAGCAGACCATTGCCCGCCGCGAGGCTGTGCATCACGCCGCCTGCATTCACGTCGACTGCGCTCTGGGCGGCATTCCATAGCAGCATTACCGCGGCATCGTTTTCCAGTCTCCGCGCTCCCTGCCATTTCAGCCATTGCACCTGATGCGTCCAGGTGCTTCGTCGGGTCATCAGATTGAGGTCGGTGATCGGGCCGTCCAGCAGCTGGGCGTCGATTGCCTCTTCCCCTGTAAAGACCGCTACGGCGCCACCGCTGTGCAGCGTTTCGATCCGACCATCCTCTCGTTGCAGGCGCAAGCCGTTGCCGGCGAGCACGGCCAGGCTGCGGTCGACTCCGGGGAAGCTGGAAAAGGCACCATCCACCTTCACCTGAGCGCTGCTGATGCGCCAGTCGAAATCCTCCAGGCCAGCGCCCTTCGGCGAAATGGCCAGCTGCAGCGTCGTGCCGCCGCCGTTCTTCCAAGGCATCGCAATGGCTGTTGCGGGATCGAGCAGGGCGCAGGGCATGAATTCTCCAAATGTATATACATTAAGTGTGAAGGAGATAAAGGATTCCGCTTCTTGAGCTGTTGCCGGAGTCTGTGAGTATAGGTCCGTACCCGGTTTTTTAGCTATTTGCATAGACATCCGGCGTTTCATCAAGGGGGATGAAAGTCGGGTGGTTTTGATTGTGCTGGCTTGACGCTGGTTTAATCCGCTCATATTGTATATACAAAACAAGTCGGGAGAATTTCATGCCGATGCATTCCACCTCGAAACAGCTCTGGCGAGATGTGCAGGTCTTCGATGGCCTGGCGCAGCTGGACGAGGCGATGAACGTGCTGGTCGAGGACGGTTGCATTGCCGGCATGTGGCCGTCGCGCACCTTCGACGAGGCGCAGGCTCAAGGTGCAGTCGAAGTGGGGCGCGGTGGCGTGATGACTCCCGGCCTGGTCGACTGCCACACCCACCTGGTCTACGCCGGCAACCGCGCCGGCGAGTTCGAGCAGCGCCTGGAGGGCGTCAGCTACGAAGAGATCGCCCGCGCCGGCGGCGGCATTCTCAGCAGCGTGCGCGCCACTCGCGCGGCCAGCGAGGACGAGCTGATCGCCGCCAGCCTGCCGCGCCTCGATGCGCTGCTGGCCGATGGCGTGACCACGGTGGAGATCAAGTCCGGTTACGGCCTGACCGTCGCCGATGAGCTGAAGATGCTGCGCGTGGCCCGCCGCCTCGGCCAGCTGCGCCCGGTGCGGGTGATCCCCACGCTGCTCGGCGCCCACGCGCTGCCGCCGGAATACGCCGGTCGCGCCGACGACTATGTGAGCCTGGTCTGCGACGAGATGATTCCGGCCGCCGCCGCCGAAGGCCTGGCCGATGCGGTGGACGTGTTCTGCGAAGGCATCGGTTTCTCCCCGGCGCAGTGCGAACGCATCTACCAGGCGGCCAAGGCCCATGGTCTGGCGATCAAGGCACATGCCGAGCAGCTGTCCAATCTGGGCGGCAGTGCCCTGGCCGCGCGTTACGGTGCGCTGTCGGCCGACCATATCGAATACCTCGACGAGGCCGGCGTGCGCGCCATGGCCGAAGCCGGCACCGTCGCCGTGCTGCTGCCCGGCGCCTTCCACGTGCTGCGCGAAACCCAGCTGCCGCCCATCGAACTGCTGCGTCAGTACGGCGTGCCGATGGCCGTGGCCAGCGACGCCAACCCCGGCACCTCGCCGATCTGCATGCCCACGCTGATGGCCAACCTGGCCTGCACCCTGTTCCGGCTGACCCCGCGCGAAGCCCTGGCCGGCATGACCGTCCACGGCGCCCGTGCCCTCGGTCTGCCCGACCTCGGCCGCATCGCCGTCGGCGCGCCTGCCGACCTGTGCCTGTGGGACATCCAGCAACCGGCCGAACTGGCCTATGCGGTGCAGGCCGGACGCCTGCGCCAGCGCGTTTTCAAGGGAGAAGTGGTTTATGCACGCTGACCGTCATTGCATGAGCGCCTGTACCGGCCGCACCGATCCCGAAGCCGACAGCGCGCGCTGGCACCAGCGCATCCGCGCGCTCAGCGAAGCCAGCGAGCCGGGCCTGGCCCTGCTCGGCTTCGCCTGCGACGAGGGGGTGCGCCGCAACCATGGCCGTGTCGGCGCCGCCGGCGCGCCGTCGAGCGTGCGCAAGGCGCTGGCCAACCTGGCCTGGCATCGCCAGGCGCCGGCCTATGACACCGGTGACGTCACCTGCGAGGACGGCGACCTGGAAGCGGCTCAGGCGCGCCTCGGTCGCAACGTCTGTGCGTTGCTGGATGCCGGCCCCCTGCCGCTGGTGATCGGCGGCGGCCACGAGGTGGCCTTCGGCAGCTGGTCCGGTCTGGCCGAGCACCTGTCCGGCAACCCTGCGCCGAAGATCGGCATCGTCAACTTCGACGCCCATTTCGACCTGCGCGATCCGGCTCATGTGCATTCCTCCGGCACCCCCTTCGCCCAGATCGCCGAGCAATGCGCCGCACGCGGCTGGCCGTTCCGCTATGCCTGCCTGGGCGTCAGCCGCGCCAGCAACACCCGCGCGCTGTTCTCTCGCGCCGCCGAGCTGAACGTGCTGGTGCGCGAGGACCATGAAATCCGCGAGGCCACCCTGGATGCCATCGGCGCCGAGCTGGACGCCTTCGCCGCTGGCTGCGACGCGCTCTACCTGACCATCGACATCGACGTGCTGCCGGCCTGCGAGGCGCCCGGCGTCAGCGCCCCGGCGGCGCGCGGGGTGCGCCTGGAGCTGCTCGAGCCGCTGATCGAACGGCTCAAGGCCAGCGGCAAGCTGCGCCTGGCCGACCTGGCCGAGATCAACCCCGACTACGACATCGACAACCGCACCGCCAAGGTGGCGGCGCGGCTGATTCATCTGCTCAGCCTCTGAGCATGCAAGCCCGGCGCTTTCCCGCACAACAACAACTACGAGGAAACCACGATGTTAACCACCGCCCGCCGCCGCGGCCAGGAGCCGCGCCATGTCTGAGTCCCTGCCGCTGAGCGCCGGCGTGTCGCGCCCGCGTGCGCTGGCCCGTCTGCTGGGGTACAGCCTGATCGGCCTGCTGCTGTTCTTCGTGCCGTTCGAGATCGGCGGGCGTTCGACCATTCTCCTCGACCACGCTGCCAGCGCCCTGCAGCTGCATGCGCGACCCCTGGTGATCGGCCTGGCGCTGCTGTTCATGCTCTACGGCGCCGTTGCCCCCTGGCTCGACGGCAGCTGGCGGCGCAGCCGCACCCACGGCGTGTTCAGCGTGCTCAAGGTGTTCGGCCTGCTGATCGGCGTCGCCTATCTGCTGCAGCTCGGCCCGCAGGCGCTGTATCAGCCCGGCATGCTGCCGTTTCTGTTCGACAAGCTGGTGCTCAGCCTGGCGCTGATCGTGCCGCTGGGCTCGTTGGCCCTGGTGTTTCTGATCGGTTTCGGCCTGCTGGAGCTGATTGGCGTGCTGATGCAGCCGGTGATGCGGCCGATCTGGCGCACGCCGGGCAAGTCGGCCATCGACGCCGTGGCCTCCTTCGTCGGCAGCTACTCGGTGGGCCTGCTGATCACCGACCGCATGTACCGCCAGGGCCACTACAGCCTGCGCGAGGCGGCAATCATCGCCACCGGTTTCTCCACGGTGTCGGCGCCGTTCATGGTGATCATCGCCAAGACCCTGGGCCTGATGGGCCAGTGGAACCTGTATTTCTGGAGCGCCATGGCGGTGACCTTCAGCGTCACCGCGATCAGCGCGCGCATCTATCCGCTGTCGCGGCTGCCGTCCGAATCCATCCCGGAAGCGCCGCTGCAAAGCGGCGAAAGCCGACTGGCCAGCGCCTGGCGCGCCGGCCTTCAGCAGGCCAGCATGGCGCCTTCGCTGCCGATGGCGCTGCGCGAGACCTTCCTCGATGGCCTGCGCATGACCGCGGCGATTCTGCCGAGCATCCTCGCCGTCGGCCTGCTCGGTCTGCTCGCGGCTCAATACACCCCGCTGTTCGATGCCCTCGGCCTGCTGCTCTATCCGCTGACCTGGCTGTTCGGCCTGGATGAGCCGATGCAGGTGGCCCGCGCCCTGTCTTCGGGCCTGGCCGAGATGTTCCTGCCGGCCATGCTGCTCAAGGACGCCGACGTGCTGGTGAAGTTCGTCACCGCCATCGTCTCGGTCAGCAGCGTGCTGTTTATCTCCGCCTCGATTCCCTGCGTGCTGGCCACGCGGATTCCCCTGAGCCTGGGCCACCTGCTGCTGATCTGGCTGCAGCGCACCCTGCTCAGCCTGCTGCTGGCCATCCCCCTGGCCTATCTCGCGCAATTTCTGGGCTGGCTCTGACCGCCCACCCTTAACTCGTTCTCCACAGGAGCCCGCAACATGACCAAGTTCCGCGACACCGAAATCCGCGCCCCGCGCGGCACCACGCTCACCGCCAAGAGCTGGCTGACCGAAGCGCCGCTGCGCATGCTGATGAACAACCTCGACCCCGACGTGGCCGAGAACCCCAAGGAACTGGTGGTATACGGCGGCATCGGCCGCGCCGCGCGCAACTGGGAGTGCTACGACAAGATCGTCGAGAGCCTGACCAACCTGAACGACGACGAGACCCTGCTGGTGCAGTCCGGCAAGCCGGTCGGCGTGTTCAAGACCCACGCCAACGCGCCGCGCGTGCTGATCGCCAACTCCAACCTGGTGCCGCACTGGGCCAGCTGGGAGCACTTCAACGAGCTGGATGCCAAGGGCCTGGCCATGTACGGCCAGATGACCGCCGGCAGCTGGATCTACATCGGCAGCCAGGGCATCGTCCAGGGCACCTACGAGACCTTCGTCGAAGCCGGTCGCCAGCACTACGGCGGTGACCTCAAGGGCCGCTGGGTGCTGACCGCCGGCCTGGGCGGCATGGGCGGCGCCCAGCCGCTGGCCGCGACCCTGGCCGGCGCCTGCTCGCTGAACATCGAATGCCAGCAGAGCAGCATCGACTTCCGCCTGCGCAGCCGTTACGTCGACGAGCAGGCCACTGACCTCGACGACGCCCTGGCGCGCATCGCCAAGTACACCGGCGAAGGCAAGGCGATCTCTGTCGCCCTGCTGGGCAACGCTGCCGAGATCCTGCCTGAGCTGGTACGCCGTGGCGTGCGCCCGGATATGGTCACCGACCAGACCAGCGCCCACGACCCGCTCAACGGCTACCTGCCGATCGGCTGGACCTGGGCCGAATACAAGGATCGTGCAGCCACCGATCCGGCTGGCGTGGTCAAGGCCGCCAAGCAGTCGATGGCCGTGCACGTAAAAGCCATGCTCGACTTCCAGAAGATGGGCGTGCCGACCTTCGACTACGGCAACAACATCCGTCAGATGGCGAAAGAGGAGGGCGTGGACAATGCCTTCGACTTCCCCGGCTTCGTCCCGGCCTATATCCGCCCGCTGTTCTGCCGCGGCATCGGCCCGTTCCGCTGGGCGGCGCTGTCCGGCAACCCCGAGGACATCTACAAGACCGACGCCAAGGTCAAGGAACTGATCCCCGACGACGCCCACCTGCACCGCTGGCTGGACATGGCCCGCGAGCGCATCAGCTTCCAGGGCCTGCCGGCGCGTATCTGCTGGGTCGGCCTGGGCCTGCGTGCCAAGCTCGGCCTGGCCTTCAACGAAATGGTGCGCAGTGGTGAACTGAGCGCGCCTATCGTGATCGGCCGCGACCACCTCGACAGCGGCTCGGTCTCCAGCCCCAACCGTGAGACCGAGGCGATGCGGGACGGCTCCGACGCCGTGTCCGACTGGCCGCTGCTCAACGCCCTGCTCAATACCGCCAGCGGCGCCACCTGGGTGTCGCTGCACCATGGCGGCGGCGTAGGCATGGGCTTCTCCCAGCATTCGGGTATGGTCATCGTCTGCGATGGCACCGACGAAGCCGCCGCGCGCATCGCCCGCGTGCTGACCAACGACCCGGGCACCGGGGTGATGCGTCACGCCGACGCCGGCTACCAGATCGCCATCGACTGTGCCAAGGAGCAAGGTCTTAACCTGCCGATGATCGGTTAAGACACGTTCGCCGCCGGCCCGCTGGGCCGGCGCATCAATTACTGCACGTACCGCGACTTCAGCCATTATTCGGCTCTGCTTCGCCAGGCGCGATCTCACCCGTGGAAGAACAGAACATGAACACCCTGAACCTGAAACCCGGCCACCTGACCCTGGCCGACCTGCGCGCCGCCTACCAGGCACCCGTGCACCTGACCCTGGACGCCAGTGCCCATCAGGCCATCGACGCCAGCGTCGCCTGCGTCAACCAGATCATCGCCGAGGGCCGCACCGCCTACGGTATCAACACCGGTTTCGGCCTGCTGGCCTCGACCCGCATCGCCAATGCCGATCTGGAAAAGCTGCAGCGCTCCCTGGTGCTGTCCCACGCCGCCGGTATCGGCGAGCCGCTGAGCGATGCCATGGTGCGCCTGATCATGCTGCTCAAGATCAACAGCCTGGCGCGCGGCTTCTCCGGCATCCGCCGCAAGGTGATCGACGCGCTGATCGCCCTGGTCAACGCCGAGGTCTACCCGCATATCCCGCTGAAAGGCTCGGTCGGCGCCTCCGGCGACCTGGCGCCGCTGGCGCATATGTCGCTGGTGCTGCTCGGTGAAAGCCAGGCGCGCTACAAGGGTGAATGGCTGCCGGCCACCGAGGCGCTGGCCGTCGCCGGCCTGGAGCCGATGACCCTGGCCGCCAAGGAGGGCCTGGCCCTGCTCAACGGCACTCAGGTGTCCACCGCCTACGCCCTGCGCGGGCTGTTCGAGGCCGAGGACCTGTACGCCGCCGCCAGCGTCTGCGGCGCGCTGAGCGTCGAGGCGCTGCTGGGTTCGCGCTCGCCCTTCGACGCACGCATCCATGCCGCCCGTGGTCAGCGCGGGCAGATCGACGCGGCAGCGGCGTTCCGTCACCTGCTCGGCGACAGCAGCGAGATCGGCCGCTCCCACGCCGCCTGCGACAAGGTGCAGGACCCGTACTCGCTGCGCTGCCAGCCCCAGGTCATGGGCGCCTGCCTGACCCAGCTGCGCCAGGCTGCCGAGGTGCTTGGCGTCGAGGCCAACGCGGTCTCCGACAACCCGCTGGTGTTCGCCGCCGAAGGCGAGGTGATTTCCGGTGGCAACTTCCACGCCGAGCCGGTGGCCATGGCCGCCGACAACATCGCCCTGGCCATCGCCGAGATCGGCTCGCTGTCCGAACGGCGCATATCGCTGATGATGGACAAGCACATGTCGCAGCTGCCGCCTTTCCTGGTGGCCAATGGCGGGGTCAACTCCGGCTTCATGATCGCCCAGGTGACGGCGGCAGCCTTGGCCAGCGACAACAAGGCGCTGTCCCACCCGCACAGCGTCGACAGTCTGCCCACCTCGGCCAACCAGGAAGACCACGTGTCCATGGCGCCGGGCGCCGGCAAGCGCCTGTGGGAAATGGCCGCCAATACCCGCGGCATCCTCGCCGTGGAATGGCTGGGGGCCTGCCAGGGCCTGGATTTCCGTGAAGGTCTGAAGAGCACGCCGGCGCTGGAGCAGGCGCGCCAGACGCTGCGCGCCAAGGTGCCGTACTACGTCGAGGACCGCTTCTTCGCCCCGGACATCGCCGCTGCCGACGAACTGCTGGCCGAGCGCGTGCTGACGCCGCTGCTGCCGGCCGGCATGCTGCCCTCGGTAGGCTGAGAACGGCGATAGCGTAGCCCGGATGCAATCCGGGGCTTTGATTTCGAGGCTCCCGGATTTCATCCGGGCTACGGCGCTGGGAGCCGAGCGCTTCGCTCCGCTATCATCCGCGCACCGGGCATACCCAAGGAGCAGCCGTGACCAGTCCCACCCCGCGCTACAAGGCCATCGAGGATTTTCTTCTCGAGCGCATTCACGGCGGTGCCTATCCGGTCAATCACCAGATTCCGCCCGAGGAACAGCTGGCGCGGGATTTCGCCGTCAGCCGCATGACCGCCAACAAGGCGATCCAGAACCTGGTGCAGAAGGGCTATCTGGTGCGCCAGGCCGGCCTCGGTACCTTCGTCACCGACCGCAAGGCCGAATCGCCGCTGCATGAGGTGATGAACATCGCCAGCGAAGTGCGCGGTCGCGGTCACCAATACAGCAACGAAGTGGTGCGCTGCGAGGCCATCGCCGCCGATGACGAGGTGGCCCTGCGCCTGGGCCTGCGTCTGGGCGCCGAGGTGTTTCACAGCATCCTCGTGCACCTGCAGGACGGCCTGCCGATCCAGCTCGAGGACCGCTTCGTCAACCCGCGCTGGGTGCCGCATTACCTGCAGAGCGACTTCACCCAGGTGACGCCCAACGAGGTGCTGGTCGCCAGCTGCCCGATCTCGGACGTCGAGCATGTGGTCGAAGCGGTGCTGGTGGATGCGCGCACCGCCGAGCTGCTGCAGATCGACCCGGCCATGCCCTGCCTGAGCGTGATCCGCCGTACCTGGTCGGACGATCACCTGATCAGCTACGCGCGGCTGATCCACCCCGGCGATCGCTACAAGCTGCGCTCGCTGCACAAGCGCAGAGCCTAGGCTTTGCACAAACCGTAGGAGCCGGCTTGCCGGCGATCCGCAGTGGTTTCGTCGCGGCTAAAACCCCTCCCGCAGGGACCGAAATCAGTCGCTGATCAGCTGGTCCACCAGCGCCGGATCGTCGATAAAGCGATTACGCGTGCCTTGCAGCGCTTCGATCCTGTCGTTGCGTGCCTTTTCTTCCGCATCGGGCGGGTCCAGGCGATGCCAGGCCTTGTACATCGGCACCAGGCCGACGATGGGCAGGCCGTACTCGACATGCATGTAGAAGATCGCCCGGGCGATATTGCCCTTGGCTTCGTCACGCGGCTCCACCAACTGATAGCTGGCCTTCAGGTCGCAGCCGATATCGGCAAACTTGCTCGGCACATCGTCGGCCAGGTCGGCGAACTGGGCGTTACGCCGCACCAGCTCCACGCGGGTCAGCGCCGGGTAGTAGTTGTGCAGGTCGGCGACGATATAGGGGTAGCGCGGATTCATGATGGTGCACTGGCGATCGGTGACGCAGCGCATCGCACTCTTGAGCTGTTTGCTGCTGTAGATCGGGCTGGCGGTCAATGTGCTGCTTTCGCGGGCGAAGGTCTGAGCGCAGTACAGCGTGCTGCCTCCGTTGCCATAGAGGTTCTGCCAGAACGCCTGTTCGATGGCCTGCTTGACGTCACCCAGTTGGGTCTGGCCACCGCTGGCGAGGGAAAAGGTGCTCATGCAGGTTGCCAGGCAACCGAGAAGCAGAGTGACTGCGCGCATACTCAAGCCCCAGTGACCGCCGTTGACGGGGTCTGTTGTTTTTGTAGGACAAGGTGGAGTCTAGCAAGACGTGCGTCACAAAAAACATCGACAGCTGCGTTACCCAACTTGGGATGGCTCAGGGCAAGCGCCAGTCGTTATCGGCTCGCGAGCGCTAGCGAGCAATTTTTGTAAGCCATGGCTTACAAGATGTCCCGATTATCGCCACTGTCGAGCCATCAGGCACGGGCGTACTCTGCCGCACATGGATTCAGCGCAGGAAGCGCCTAGACAAACAGGGACACGCTGGACAGCCGCCAGGACGGTGAGCAGATCAAGGATGTCAGGACAACAGTCTGCAAGACCCCGCAAGCGCGGGGTTTTCTTTTTTCTGCCCGGTGGTTTTCCACCGCCTCCTGCTTTCACGCAGCTCGCTGTTCGATGCGCAAGCGCTCGAACCAGTCCAGGGTCTCGTCCCATAGCCGCTGCGCTGCAGGGCGGAAATATCCCATATGACCGACAGTACCCAGGCCTTCGGCCTGTGAGTCGAGCGTGCGCGCCTGATAGGGCGCGTTGACGTAGGCAGCCATGAAGGCATCGCGTGAGGCGGGCGGTGCCCACAGGTCGTCCAGCGTGTTGAGCGCCACGATGGGCGTGCGCACCTGAGCGAAGCGCTCGGCCAGCCCCGGCATCTGCGGATCGTCGAAGAAGTAGCGGGGAAAGCGGCACCAGCGCTTCCACTGACGGTAGACGCCCATCGGTAGATCCTCGCCCATGCCCAGCTTGCTCCACGCCAGATAGCCCTTGTAGCGCGTGATCAGCGGGCCGACCAGCCGCCACATGGCCAGCACGCGCAATTGTTCGCTCTTCGGCATCCAGCCATGCCAGCCGGCGCCCGTGCCGAAGGTGTAGAAGCCGGCGACCTGGTCATGGTTGGGCAGCAGGCCGAAGGCGTGGCCGCCGAAGGAATGACCGATCATGAACAGCGGACGCTCGGCGTGCCGATGCTGATCCACCGCCGCGGCCAGGTCGAGGTGTGCCCAGTCCAGATACTCCATCTCGAAACCACGCAGGCTGTCCGGCCTGGATTGGCCGATACCACGGTAGTCCAGGGTCAGGGTATTGAAGCCCCGGCTGGCCGCGTGTTCGGCGAAGCGCCGGTAGAAGCCTTGCGGCACGCCGGTGGCGCCGGCGATCAGCAACTGTGCCTGGGGACGCTCGGCGTGATAGCGCGTGGCGGCCAGCGGATAGTCGTCGAGGGCCAGCAGAGGCTGGGTTTCGCGGCGAATGAGCGTGGTCATGGCGACAGGGACTCCGTGCGATGCTGGCGGATGAAGTGGAGCAGGGTGGTCACGGCCTGTTTCAGCGGTTCGCTGCTGCCGGCGACGCGCGCCTGCAGCAGGCCACCTTCGTAGAGCGCGACGAACAGGGCAGCCAGGCCCTGTGGCTGTGGATAACCATGGCGTTGCAACTGCTGCTGCAGCGCCTGGCGAATGACCACGAAGGCGTTGGCCAGGGCTGCGCGAATCTGCTGATCGTCGGGGGTGCTTTCCAGGGCGATGGCGGCCAGTGGGCAACCGCGTTCGAACGCGCTGTTCTGCAGCTGGCCAAGCGCGCTCTGCAGCCAGGTGCTCAGTGCATCGAGCGGGTCGGGCTGCTGCGCGAAGAGCGCGGCGAAAGCCTGCTCGGCGCGCTGGCCGACGCGTTCGATGGCCGCCACGGCGAGCTCGGTCTTGCCACCGGGGAAGTGGTGGTAAAGGCTGCCCTTGGGCGCTTCGGCGGTGGCCAGCAGTTCGTTCAGGCCGACGCCGTGCAGGCCCTTGCGCTGCAGGGCATCGATCATGGCGTCGATCAGTTTGTCGCGAGTGGTCTTGGTCATGTCCTGGATTATCTAGACCAGTCGGTCTAGTGGCCAGTGTCATTCAGGCCGCTGATCAGGCCATATCGGCAATTTTGTCCTGCGTCAGGGCTTTTCCCAGGCGCCGTCGAGCGCACTGCGCAACAGGTCGATCATCGCCTGCTGGCGCTGTGCGTCGCGATACACCAGGCCGATCTGCAGCGGGATGCGTGGCTCGCTCAGGGGCTTCCAGAGCAGGCCATGATGGGCATGCATCTGCCTGGCGCGCCCGGGCAGCACGCTGGCCAGGGTGGTGTGCGGCAGGCTGTCGAGAATGCCGTTCATGTGGTTCAGCTCCGCCTGCACCTGCGGTCTCCGGCCGAGCAGGGCGAGCTGCTCCTGCCAGATCTGGCGGATGCGAAACTCCTCGCCGAGCAGCAACATCGGCAGGTCTGCTGCCTGGCTCAGCGACACCTTGCGGAAATCGCGCAGGGGATGGTTCTCCGGCACCACCAACTGTAATTCGTCCTCGTACAGCGCCAGGCTATGCAAGCCCGGCTGACGCGGCGGCAGGAAGCCGATGCCAATGTCCAGGCCACCGCTGAGCAGGCGCCGCTCGATGTCCACGCCCGAGAGTTCGTAGAGCTTGACCACCAGCTGCGGCTGCGCCTGCTGCAAGCGTTCCAGCAGTAGCGGCACCAGGCTGGCGTTGACCGTCTGCAGCACACCGATGGACAGGCTGCGTGGCCCCGGTCCGCGGAAGCTGCGCAGCGCCTCGCGTGCGCGCTCCATGCCATCGAGCAACGGTACGGCGTGGTTGTACAGCGTGTGTGCGGCCAGTGTGGGCAGCAGGCGCCTGCCGCTGCGCTGGAACAGGCCGACATCCAGATCGCCTTCCAGCTGGCGGATCTGTTGCGACAGTGCCGGTTGGGAAATGCTCAGGCGCTCGGCGGCACGGCCGACATGCCCCTCTTCATAGAGCGCGACGAAATAGCGGAGCTGACGAAAATCCATAAGTTTCCGTTATGAATCAAGCAGGGAAATCGAAATGTCAAAATAGCCCGAAGCTCCCTAGTCTAGCGACATGATCAACAGCCGATAAGGCCGGAGCGGTTGGTGAAGCAGGTCGAGATTCAAGGCGTATTCATAGGTAAAGCCGAAGAAATTAGTGGTGGGCTCAGTGTCGCGCGGCGCAAGCAACGGGTCGATCACCGCCTGTGGCTGTGGCCGCAGGGCCTCGGTCAGGACGAGCAGGGCGATGCCCGCTTTCACGGTGGCCCCGAGCGTGCCCTGCACCACTATCCGGCGGAGCACTATGACCACTGGCAAGCGCTTTACCCGCAGCTGGACTGGTCAAGGCCCAGCTTCGGCGAGAACCTCTCCAGCCAGGGGCTGACCGAGGCACAGGTGTGCATTGGCGATGTGTTTCGGTGGGGCGACGTGCTGCTGCAGGTCAGCCAGCCGCGCTCGCCCTGCTATCGCCTCAACCGTGAGGGATTGCACCCGGAACTGGCCCAGGCGGTTCAGGACAGTGGTCGCTGTGGCTGGTTCTATCGCGTACTCAAGCCGGGTTTCGTCAGTGCCGAGCTGCCATTCGCGCTGGTGCAGCGCAGCTATCCCAGCCTGAGCGTGGCGCGGGCCCTGCAGCATTTCTATCACTCGCCCATGGAGCGAGCCGGCCTGCAGCAGTTGCAGTTGTGCCCGGCGCTATCGGCACGCTGGCGTGAAATCGCCGCGCAACGTTTGCGCAGCGGCCGTCTGGAGAACTGGTCGGCGCGTCTGCTCGGCTTGCCTCTGGCGGGCGCGGTCGCCGAGGTGGAGCGTCGTTATGCGTGATGGCATGGCAAGGCTGCAACTGATGGGCGAGCACGCCGCTCCTCTGTTCGTGCGCGGGCAAGGCTCCTGGCTGTGGGACGCCGACGGCCGCGCCTATCTCGATTTCGACCAGGGGCAGGGAGGCAACAGTCTGGGCCATAGCCCGACCCTGCTGCTGGATGCCCTGCGCCGTCAGGCCGAGCAGCTGATCAGCCCGGGGCGCCAGCAGTGCAGCCGGGGGCAGATCAAACTGGCTTCACGCCTATGCCAGGCTACCGGCAGCGAGCAGGCTGCGTTCTGCAGCGACGCCGCGCAGGCCAATGCGCTGGCCGTGCACCTGGCGCTGCAGACAGCGGTAGAACAGAAGCCCGCGGCCGACACCCTGGTGTTGCTCGATGGCAGCCACCTCGCCTTGCCGATTCATCCGGTGGCGAAGCGGGTAGTGCGGGTGCCGTTCAACGATCTCGAGGCCCTGGCCGCCGTGGTCGATCTGCGTTGCGCCGCCGTATTGCTCGAGCCGGTGCAACAGGCAGCCGGTGTGGTACCGGCGACCCTGGAATACCTGCAAGGTGCGCAGCGGCTTTGCCGCGAGCAGGGCGCCGTATTGATCCTCGATGAGACTGGCAGCGGTATGGGACGTTGTGGCGCGCTGCTGGCCGAGGAGCTGTACGGCGTGCGCGCCGACCTGTTGACCCTTGGCGGCGCGCTCGGCGGCGGCCTGCCCCTGGCCGCCGTGCTGGCGCGTGGGCGGATCGCCGAGGCGTCTGCGGCCTTGCTGCCCGCCTGCCCGGCCGAAGCGTTGCTGACGGTTGCCGGTGTTGCGGTGCTTGGCGCCGTGCTCGAAGGCAGTTTCTTCAGCCAGGTGCGCGACGTCAGCGAGCATTTGCGCGAGGGCCTGGCGCGGTTGTCGCGACGGCATGGCCATGGCTCGCTGCGCGGCCACGGCCTGTTGCTTGGCTTGCCCCTGATCGGGCTGTCGGCGCCTGTGGTGCAGCGTGCCGCGCGTGAGCAGGGGTTGTTGCTCGGCGTTGCACGTAATGACTGCCTCTGCCTGTCGCCGGCCCTGACGGTGAGCCACGGCAACGTCGAGGAGATGCTGCGTCGCCTGGGTCGAGCATTGCAGCGGGTCGAGCAACTCTGCGAGGAGGTGGCCTGATGCGTATTGCGGTGATTCAGCACGGCGCGGGTGTAGGCCCTGCGGCAATGCGACAGTGGCTTGGCGAGCACCAGGTCAGCTGGCACCGGGTGTTCGCCGGCGAGCCCTTACCGAGCCTGGAGGATTTCGAGCTGCTGCTGTTGCTCGACGGCTCGCTAAGCGTACATGACGAACGCCAGCACGGCTGGATGGGCGCAGAGAAGTGCCTGATCCACCAGTCGCTGATGGCGCGCAAGCGGGTATTCGGCAGCGGGCTGGGCGCCTTGCTCCTGGCCGAAGCTCTGGGCGCACGTATCGCGGGTGGCCCGCAGGCTGCGCGAATTGGCTGGTGGCAACTGGAAAAGGACCCGCAATCGCGCCAGTCGCCGCTTGGCCGCATGCTGCCGCAGCGTCTGCTGGCGCTGCATTGGCAGCGTGAAAGCTGCAGCCTGCCGCATGGCGCGATCGCCTTGTACGGCTCTAGGGCTGCGGCCTTGCAGGGCTTCGTCTGGCAGGAGCGCGCCATCGGTTTGCTCTGCCAGCTGGAAAGCGATGCCGAAAGTCTCGATGAGCGTCTGCAGCAGGCCTCGGCCGATCTCGCTCTACCGGGCGAGGTGCAGGATCGCGCGAGCATTCGTGACGGTGCGCCACATGCCGCATCAGCCAACGCCACCCTGTTCCGTCTGCTCGATTACCTCTCGGGTGCCCACGCCCATATGACCTGAACACCCTTTTGCGAGTCTGTCGCACGCCCCGGTCTACCGACGGGGCGTTTTTTCTGCGGCTTCAGCCAGCGTGCTTGGCCACCCAGTCGGCGTAAGCGTCGATGAACTTCTGCAGGAACGGCTTGATGCCGTCGCTGAGCGCGCCGTTCTCGTCGAAGAAGTTGCCGGCGCCGCCGAGGTAGGCCTCCGGCTGCTGCAGCACATACACATCGAGGAACACCAGGCATTGGCGCAGATGATGGTTGGCGCCGAAACCGCCGATGGCGCCTGGCGAGGCGCTGAGCACTGCCCCCGGCTTGCCGCTGAAGCCGCTCTGGCCGTACGGTCGCGAGCCGACGTCGATGGCGTTCTTCATCGCACCGGGGATCGAGCGGTTGTATTCCGGGGTGACGAACAGCACGGCATCGGCGGCCTTGAGCTTGCTGCGAAAGGGCGCGTAGGAGGCCGGAGCGGTGTCGCCATCGGCGTCTTCGTTGTACAGCGGCAGGTCGCCGATCTCGAGGATCTCCAGATTCAGCGAAGCGGGCGCCAGGTCGGCCAGCGCCAACGCCAGCTTGCGGTTGATGGAAGCCTTGCGCAGGCTGCCGACCAGTACGGCGACGTTGTAGGTCTTGCTCATGGTTGTTCCTCTGGCGGATGAATAAGCAGGCAGCAACTATAGACCCGCCAGGCGAGCTGGGTTCCCCGTCGTCTCAATGCGATGCCCGGGCGGTGGCGATGAATGGCCGCAAGGTGATCGGGATGGACTTGGCCGCCGGCACCTTGGCCTTCTTCTCGTGGTGCCAGAGCGGCACCAGCACGTTGCACTCGGGGTAATAGGCGGCGCAGCAGCCTTCGGGAATGTCGTGCGGGGTGACGCGCAGCGGCCCGACCGAGCGCTGCACGCCATCGTCCACGGCAGTGCTTGCCTGCACCTGATCGCCTTCGTTCAGTCCCAGGCGGGCCATGTCGTTGCGGTGCATGAACAGCACCGAGCGGGTGCCGTGCACGCCGCGGAAACGGTCATCGTAGCCATACACCGTTGTGTTGAACTGATCGTTGCTGCGGATCGTCATCAGGTTGAGCACGTCACGACGTTCCGGGTTCTGTTCGACGTCGTCGTTGAGCGCCAGGGTGTCCGGCCGGGTGAAGTTGGCCTTGCCGCTGTCGGTGTTCCATTCGCGCCAGGTGGCCGGCAGGGGGCGATGGAAGCCGCCCGGTTCGAGCATGCGCGTGTTGAAGTCGTGGAAGATCTCCGGATAGCTGGTGGCGATGGCCTCGCGGATCAGCCCGTAGTCGGCCACCCAGGCATCCCAGTCCATGCGCGGGTTGGCCGGCAGGGTGGCCTTGGCCAGGGCGGCGATGATCGCCGGTTCCGAACGCAGCTGCTCGCCGGCCGGCTTGACCACGCCCTGCCAGGCCCGGATGCAGGCGGTGCTGTCCTCGGTGGTGTGGTACTGCGGGCCGCTGGCCTGAATATCAATCTCGGTACGCCCCAGACAGGGCAGGATGTAGGCTTTCTCGCCGTGCACCAGGGCGCTGCGGTTGAGCTTGGTGACGATCTGCACGGTCAGGCGCAGTTTGCTCCAGGCTGGCTCCAGGCGCTGGCTGTCCGGGGTGGCACGAACGAAGTTGCCGCCCAGGGAGAGGAATGCCTTGATCGTGCCGTTGAGCACGCCCTCACAGGCGTCCACCGTGGTGGCGCCGTCACGCTCCGGCACGTTGAAGCCGAACTGCTCGTACAGGCGGTCGACCGGCACCTGCGCGACCTTCTCGGTGATGCCCACGGTGCGCTGGCCCTGCACGTTGGAATGGCCGCGCACCGGACAGATGCCTGCGCCTTCCTTGCCCAGATTGCCGCGCATCAGCAGCAGGTTGACCAGCATCTGGATGCTGGTCACGCCATGACGATGCTGGGTCAGACCCATGCCGTAGATGGCGATCACTCGCTGGCAACCGGCATAGACCCTGGCGGCGCCCTCCATCGCGCCACGGGTCAGGCCGCTGCGGCGCTCCAGCATCTCCCAGGCGTAGCCGCGGATGGTCCGCTCGAAGCTTTCGAAGCCCTGGGTGTGCTGCTCGATGAAGGCGATGTCCAGAACGCGATCCTGGCCGCTCTCGCGCGCCGCGTCGTCCATGGTCAGCAGCGCCTTGCAGATGCCGGCAATGGCCGCGGCATCGCCGCCGATGGTGAGCTGGTGATAGTGCGTGCTGACCACTTCCGACTCACCCGTGAGCATCTGCTTTGGCGACTGCGGATTGGTGAAGCGCTCCAGGCCGCGTTCGCGCAGCGGATTGAAGGTAAGAATGGGGGCGCCGCGCTGCCGGGCGGCGTCCAGGTCATGCAGCATGCGCGGGCTGTTGCTGCTGGTGTTGTGGCCGAAGATCAGCAGGCCGTCGGTTTTGCCGAAGTCCTCCAGGGTGACGGTGCCGACCGGCACGCCGATGCTTTCCGGCAAGGCCACCGAGGTGCTCTCGTGACACATGTTGGAGCTGTCCGGCAGGTTGTTGGTGCCGTAGGCGCGGGCCAGCAGCTGCCACAGGTAGGAGGCCTCCAGCGAGGCGCGGCCTGAGGCGTAGAACACGGCCTGGTCGGGGTTTTCCAACGCCTTGAGTTCGGCGCCGATCTCGGCGATGGCCTCGTCCCAGCTGACTGGCAGGTAGCGATCGGTGGCTGCATCCCAGCGCATCGGTTCGGTGAGCCGGCCCTGCTGCTCCAGCTGATAGTCGCTCCAGTTGCGCAGCTCGCTCAGGCTGTGGGCGGCGAAGAATTCGGGCGTGCAGCGCAGGCTGGTGGTTTCCCAGGCCGTGGCCTTGGCGCCGTTCTCGCAAAAGGCCAACGGTTTGGACGGGTGCGGCTTGGCCCAGGCGCAACTGACGCAGGCGAAGCCGTCGATCGGGCGGTTCTGCTTGAGCAGCGCCATGGCGCCGGTCAGCGGCGCCCGTTCGCGCAGCAGGATGGTGCCCACGGCATTGGCCGAACCCCAGCCACCGGAAGGTCCACGATAGGGTTTGAATCGGGGTTTCATGCTCCGTCTCCCTGGCTCGTCGTCTTGCAGTTACGACGGAGGGGGCGGGGGATGGTTCAGGTTGTTTGCCCGCGCATGGCGCAAGCGGGGCCCATCGTACCGGGCAAAAAAACGGGCCCGTTCAGGCCCGCGAGTTCACGCTCAATGCTTTGCCAGGCACTGCGCCAGGCCTATCGGTTCGGGGCGCAACAGCCGGGCGTCCATCAGTTTCGGCTGGCGCACGATGGGGGCGAAGTCCATGCGCGCGAGGATGTCGCGCTCGATGTCCACGCCCGGCGCCACTTCGATCAGTTCCAGCCCTTCGGCGGTCAGGCGCAGCACGCAGCGCTCGGTGACGTAGAGCACCGGCTGGCCGCGCTCGGCGGCCAGGCGGCCGGCGAAGGTGCGGTGCTCCACCTCGGCGACGAACTTGCGCAGCTCGCCGTCCTGGACGATGCGCAGCTGGCCGCCTTCGATGCGGATGTCCTGCGCGCCGGCGCTGAAGGTGCCGACGAACACCACCTGCTTGGCGTTCTGGCTGATATTGATGAAACCGCCCGCGCCGGCCAGGCGCGAGCCGAATTTCGACACGTTGAGGTTGCCCGCCGCATCGGCCTGGGCCAGGCCGAGAAAGGCGATGTCCAGGCCGCCGCCGTCGTAGAAGTCGAACTGGTAGGGCTGATCGAGCAGCGCGCTGTGGTTGCTCGCCGCGCCGAAGTCCAGCCCCGAGGCCGGCACGCCGCCGATCACGCCGGGCTCGGCGGTCAGGGTCAGGCGCTCGATCACGCCTTCCTCGGCGGCTACGGCGGCGACGCCTTCGGGCATGCCGATACCGAGGTTGACCACCGCACCGCCCTTGAGCTCCAGGGCCGCGCGGCGGGCGATCAGCTTGCGCACGTCCAGCGGCATCGGCGTCAGGCTGTCCACCGGCACCCGCGTCTCGGCAGCGAAGGCCGGGTTGTAGGCGGTGGCGAAGGTCTGCTGGTGGTTGGCCGGTTCGGCCTGCACCACGCAGTCCACGAGGATGCCGGGGATCTTCACCTGGCGCGCATTCAGCGAGCCGCGCTCGACGATGCGCTCGACCTGGGCGATCACCAGACCGCCGCAATTGCGCGCGGCCATGGCGATGGCCAGGCTCTCGATGGTCAGCGCCTCGCGTTCGAAGCTGAGATTGCCGTCGGGGTCGCTGCTGGTGGCGCGCACTACCGCCACGTCGATGGGGAAGGTCGGGTAGAACAGGTAATCCTCGCCATCGATGGGCATCAGCCGCACCAGGTCGGTTGTGGTGCGCGCATTGAGCTTGCCGCCGCCATGGCGCGGGTCGACGTAGGTGCCCAGACCGACCCGCGACAGCTGCCCCGGCTTGCCGGCGGCGATGTCGCGAAACAGCTGGGAGATCACCCCCTGCGGCAGGTTGTAGGCCTCGATGCGGTTGTCCACCGCCAGCTTCTGCAGCCCCGGAACCAGCCCCCAGTGGCCGCCGATCACCCGGCGCACCAGGCCTTCATGGGCCAGATGATTGAGGCCGCGACCCTTGCCGTCGCCCTGGCCGGCGGCATACACCAGGGTCAGATCGCGCGGCGCCTGCTCAGCCACAAAACGCTGCTCCAGGGCGATGGCGATCTGCTCGGCGAAACCGATGCCGACGAAGCCGCCGGTGGCCAGGTTGGCATTGTCCGGGATACGCGCCACGGCTTCGGCGGCGGTCATGATTTTGCTCATTGCGGGTACTCGAAAACTATTGAACAACACGGCGTACAGACAGCACGGCGCCCGAGGACGCCATGCTCGTCAGAAGCTTCCAAACAGCGTGCCCAACGTGATGACCACGGCCAGCGCCATCAGCGGGAAGGCCACGGTGTTGACGAAGATGAACTTGTACGACTCGCGGTGGGTGAGCTTGCAGATCGCCAGCAGCGAGATCACCGCGCCGTTGTGCGGCAGGGTGTCCATGCAGCCCGAAGCCATGGCGGCGACGCGGTGCAGCAGCTCGGGGCTGATGCCGGCGGCGGTGGCCATGGTCAGGTACTGCTCGCCCAGGGTCTTCAGCGCGATGGACATGCCGCCGGAAGCCGAACCGGTGATACCGGCGAGGATGTTCACCGCCACCGCTTCGGAGATCAGCGGGTTGCTGGAGACGCCCAGCACCAGGTCGCGGATGACCACGAAGCCGGCCAGGGATGCGATCACCGTGCCGTAACCCACCTCGGCAGCGGTATTGAGGATCGGCAGCATGGAGCCGAAGGCGCCGTCGTTGACGCTCTTCTTCAGGTCCATCCAGCGTTTCCAGTGCAGGGCGATCAGCAGCACGATAGCGGCGCTGAGGGCGACGATGATCGACCAGATGCCGATCAGCGACTTGGCGTCCTGCAGGCCGCCGTATTCCGGCCTGGCCAGGTAGCTGGTGTCCACGGCCGGCAGGATCTGCTTGGCCATCAGGAAGTTCAGCGCGATCACCACGAAGATCGGCAGCAGCGCCAGCCAGAAGCCGGGAATGTCGCGGCGCTCTTCGCTGACCGGATCATCGCGGTGCTCGCCGTAGCCTTCGCCGGCAGCCATCAGCTTGCGCGACTGCGCGGTGAGCCACCAGGTGCCTAGGCCGAACATGATCAGGCCGGCGATCACCCCCAGGCCCGGCGCGGCGAAGGCGTCGGTGCCGAAGAAGGGGTTGGGAATGGCGTTCTGAATCGCCGGAGTGCCGGGCAGCGCGGTCATGGTGAAGGTGAACGAGCCGAGGGCTATGGCACCGGGAATCAGGCGCTTGGGAATGCCTGCTTCGCGAAACAGCGCTGCGCCGATCGGATACACGGCGAAGGCCACCACGAACAGCGACACGCCGCCGTAGGTGAGGATGCCGCAGGCCAGCACGATGGCCAGGATGGCGCGCTCGCTGCCGACCTTGGCAACGATGCCATGGGCGATGGCGCGCGCCGATCCCGAGTCGTCCATCAGCTTGCCGAACAGGGCGCCGAGCAGGAACAGCGGGAAGAACTGGATCACGTAGCCGCCCATGGCCTTCATGAACACCTGGGTGTAGGTGGGCAGCAGCAGGCCGATATCGCCGGCGAACAGCAGCGCCAGCAGGGCCAGCAGCGGAGCGAGGATCAGGACGTTGATGCCGCGGTACGCGAGGTACATCAACAAGGCGAGAGAAATCAGAATACCGAGGGTACCCATGGGTGGTTCCTTTTGTTGTTGTTCTAGCGGCTCGAAGCCGTTTTATCGGGAAGGCGCGGATACGGCAGCGCGCCTTTGCCGGATATAGAGCCAGAGTCGTGCCAGGGTGGGGTGAGACTTTGGTCGATGAGGCGATAAACCCTTTGGCCAGGGGTTTACAGGCGTTTTTGCCGAGTGCAGAACAGTCAGACCGGATATGGGTATCTGTCCAGTTTTCTGGATTTGGTCCAGATTTTTAGATTCTGCTTGTGCGCAATTCCAGAAATCTGGATTCGTAGCCCGGATGCAATCCGGGGCTTTTGCGACGCCTGCCCCCCGGATTTCATCCGGGCTACGCAATTGCGACCAGCAACGCTTTCTGTAGGAGCGGCTTTAGCCGCGAAGCGATTTCCGGTTCGGTGACAATCGCGGCTGAAGCCGCTCCCACGACCCGCAATCAATACCGTAGCCCGGATGCCATCCGGGGCTTTTACGGCGCCTGATCCCCGGATTTCATCCGGGCTACGCGATTGCGGACGGCAACGGAATCTGTAGGAGCGGCTTTAGCCGCGAAGCGATTTTCGGCCGGTGACAATCGCGGCTGAAGCCGCTCCCACGACCCGCAATCAATACCGTAGCCCGGATGCAATCCGGGGCTTTTGTGGGGCCTGCTCCCCGATTTCATCCGGGCTACGCGATTGCGGCCAGCAACGGTTTCTGTAGGAGCGGCTTTAGCCGCGAAGCGATTTCCGGCCCGGTGACAATCGCGGCTGAAGCCGCTCCCACGACCAGCAACCAGCAACCAGCAACCAGCAACCAGCGACCAGCGCTCAGCCCTTTCGCCCCAGTCCATGCTGCGCCAGCTTGGCATAGAACCCGGCGCGGGAAATGCCCAGGCGTTCGGCAGCCAATTGCCGATTGCCGTCGCAGGCCGCCAGCGCTGTCAGCAGCGCCTGCCTTTCGGTCTGCGCCAACTGCTCGGCCAGGGTTTGCGTCGCGCTGATTGCAGGCGGCACAGCCGGGGCCGGCTCGCTCGGCGCCACCGGGTCGACCAGCAAACCACGCAACCCTTCGCCATCCAGTCGCCCGTCGACCGCCAGCTGCGCCCGCTCCAGCAGGTTGCGCAGCTCGCGCACATTGCCCTTCCACGGCTGCGCGCAGAGCAGGGCCAGGGCGTCGTCGCTCAGCTCCAGCGGCGCCAGGCCGGAGCGGTTGGCCAGGTCATCGAGCAGATGTTCGATCAGTGCCGGAATGTCGCCGGCGCGTTCGCGCAGCGGCGGTACGCGCAGGGCCAGCACGTTGAGGCGGTAGTACAGATCATCGCGGAACTGCCCGGCCGCCACCTTGGCCTCCAGGTCGATATGGGTGGCGGCGATCACCCGCACGTTGAGCGGCTTGACCTGGTTGGAGCCGAGCGGCTCCACCTCCTGCTCCTGCAGCACGCGCAGCAGTTTGGCCTGCAACGGCAGCGGCAGGTCGCCGATCTCGTCGAGAAACAGCGTGCCGCCGTTGGCCACCTCGAACTTGCCGATACGTCCCTTGCGCTCGGCGCCGGTGAAGGCGCCCGGCGCGGTGCCGAACAGCTCGGCTTCCACCAGGGTTTCCGGGATCGCCGCGACGTTGACCGCGACGAAGGGGCCGTTGGCCCGCGGCGACAGGTTGTGGATGCCCTGGGCCAGCAGCTCCTTGCCAGTGCCGGTCTCGCCGCGAATCAGCACCGTGGCATCCAGCTGCGCAGCGCGGCGCGCCTGGCGCTTGACCTCGCTGGCCGCCGCGCTGGCACCGATGAAGCCGGCGATGGTGTAGCGCGCACGGCGCGCCTTGGCCAGCTCGTGCTGGGTGGCGAGCAGCTGGCTCTGCAGGTTGGCGTACTTGGCCATCAGCGGTTTGAGATGGCGGGCGCGGTCGAACAGCACGAAGCCGAGGGCGCCGACCAGGGTGCCGTCCTCGTCGCGCAGGGGGATGCGGGTGACCACGAAGTGCTCGTCGCCGAAGGCCATCAGATCGAGCATGCTCGGCTGGCCGCTTTCCACCACCTCGCGCAGGCGGCTGGCCGGCAGCACTTCCTCGATCTCCTTGCCCAGCGCCGTACGCGCATCGGCGATACCCACCTTTTGCGCGTACTTGTCGTTGATCCAGACGATGCGCGCCTGGCGATTGACTGCGATGGTGCCCTCGCACTGTGCATCGAGGTGATCGAACAGCAGCGGCATGGCCACCGCGCGAAAGCGCTCGGGCGACACGCCGATGATCAGACCGTGCTGGTCGAGGTCGTCGCGGGAGATGGCCATGGCGAATGTCCGGCAGTGAGATGCCGGCGATTATGGGCAGCGGCCATTGGCATGGGCAATGTCAACAGACATCGGACAATGGTATTCGCTGCGCGCTTCTGGAATAGTTGGGCGGCTGCGCGTAACCCGCCGGCACCTGCCGATCGCCCACAAGGCCTGCCCGGCAGCCGAGACACCTGCCGTGTCCCTCTTGCGTGCCGACCAGGCGCGCCAGGCGAGTCAACCGCCCGCCGCTGGATCCCACCGCTCTGCGGTGCCACAACGACAACACCAAGATCCACACAAGGACGCCCCGATGAAACTCAAGCGACTCTTCTCCGCGCTCGCCGCCGGCGCTGCGCTGACTGCCCTGTGCGCCGCCGCGCAGGCGCGTGAATACTCCGTCTCCACCGTGCTTTCCGACGCCTTCCCCTGGGGCCAGGCCGCGCAGAAATGGGCCGATCTGGTCAACGAACGCTCGCAAGGGCGCATCACCCTGCGCGTGTACCCCAATGCGCAACTGGTCGCGGGCGACCAGACCAAGGAATTCTCCGCCATGCGCTCGGGCCTGATCGACATGGCCGTTGGCTCGACCATCAACTGGTCGCCGCAGGTGCCGGAGCTCAACCTGTTCTCCCTGCCGTTTCTGATGAAGAACGACGCCGACCTCGACGCCATCACCCAGGGCGAAGCCGGCAAGCTGGCCTTCGCCGCCATCGAGCAGCGCGGCATCGTGCCGCTGGCCTGGGGCGAGAACGGCTTCCGCCAGCTGTCCAACTCGGCCAAGCCAGTGCGTAGCCCGGCCGACATGGCCGGCCTGAAGATCCGCGTTGTCGGCTCGCCGCTGTTCCAGGACACCTTCACCGCCCTCGGCGCCAACCCGACGCAAATGAGCTGGGCCGATGCCAAACCGGCCCTGACCACCGGCGCGGTGGACGGCCAGGAAAACCCGCTGTCGGTCTTCGACGTGGCGCGCGTCGACCAAGTTGGCCAGAAGTACCTGACCCTGTGGGACTACATGGCCGACCCGCTGGTGTTCGCCGTCAACCAGCGCGTGTGGAAAGGCCTGCCCGAGGAAGATCGCGAACTGCTGCGCCAGGCGGCCATCGACGCCGGCAAATGGGAGATCGAGCTGTCGCGTGGCGCTCAGGCCCAACGCCTGGCCGACGTACGTGAGCGCGGCGTGGAAGTGATCGAGCTGAGCGACGCCGAGCGCGCCGCCTTCGTCGAGGCCACCGCCAGCGTGCAGGAGAAATGGGCACCGCGCATCGGCGACGCGCTGATGGACGCCGCGCGCAAGGCCGTGGCCCAGCCCTGATTCGTTTCATCTGACCGCAAGCCCACACTACGGGGCGTAGTGGTGGATGTCCCGCAGCCCGCTCTGCTCCCCTCTCCCATTCATGGGAGAGGGGTCGGGGGAGAGGGCAGGGGGCGTCACCGCTCGATGGTATTGCCCGGTCATTCGAGGTCCCTATGAGCAAGCAAGTCGACGCGCCGCTGGAGCGCGTGCTCGCCACCCTGGCGCTGGTGATCATCAGCCTGATCAGCCTGGCCAACGTGGTGGTGCGTTATTTCACCGATGCATCCTTTGCCTTCACCGAGGAAATCTCGGTGTTCCTGCTGGTCATCCTCACCTTCGCCGGTGCCTCGGTGGCCATGCGCAGCAACCGGCACATTCGGATCGGCCTGCTCGAGCGCCTGTTCCCGCGCCTGCGCACGCCGCTGATCCTGTTGCAGTGGCTGGCCGGCGTGCTGGTGCTGGCCCTGGTGTGCTGGTTCGGTGGCCAGTTCGCCTGGGAGGAGTTCCAGTGGGATTCCGAGTCGCCCGGTCTGGGCCTGCCCAACTGGTGGTACGTGATCTGGCTGCCGATCCTGGCGCTGCTGGTGTTCGTGCGCCTGACCCAGATGACTCTCGACCGCCTGCGCGGGAGGATCAGCGATGAGCCCTGATCTCTGGCTGATCCTCAGCTTCATCGTGCTGCTGGCGCTGGGTGTGCCGGTGGCCTTCGCCCTTGGCCTGTCCGGGGCCATCGGCATCATCGCCGGCCTGTCGCCGGACATGCTCGCCACCCTCGGCACCAACACCTACAACGGCGTGGCCAAGTACCCGCTGATCGCCATTCCGCTGTTCATCCTCACCGGCCTGGTGTTCGAGAAGGCTGGTGTGGCGCTGCGCCTGGTGCGCTTCGCCCAGGCGCTGATTGGTCCGCGTCATGGCGGCCTGGCCGTCGTCGCCGTGCTGGTGTGCCTGATCATGGGCGGCATGAGCGGCTCCGGTCCTGCCGACGCTGCTGCCGTGGCCATGGTGATGCTGCCGAGCATGACCAAGGCGGGCTATCCCAAGCCGTTCTCGGCCACGCTGATCGCCGCCTCGGCTTCCACCGCCATCCTGATTCCGCCGTCGATCGCGCTGATTCTCTACTCCATCGTGGTGCCGGGTGTGGATCTGCGTGCGCTGTTCGCCGCCGGTCTGTTTCCCGGCATCCTGGCCGGTCTGGTGCTGTTGCTGCCGGCCTGGCTGCTGTCGCGTCGCTATGGCTGGGAATCCCCGGAGCAGGGCGAGCGTCCGCCGCTGGGCGCGAGCTTCAGGCAGGCGCTGCCGGCGCTGTTCGCCCCGGTGCTGATTCTCGGCGGCCTGCGCAGCGGCCTGTTCACGCCGACGGAAGCAGCCGTGGTGGGCGTAACCTACGGCGTGCTGATCGGCCTGTTCGTCACCCGCGAGCTGAACTGGCGCAGCCTCTGGCGCCTGTGCGGCGAGGCCGGGGTGATCTCCGGCGTGGTCATGCTGATCATCGCCCTGGCCGGCATCTTCGCCTGGGCCGGCACCATGCTCGGCACCTTCCGCCATCTGGCCGAATGGCTGATCTCGCTGTCGGACAACGGCTGGGTGCTGCTGGCGCTGGTGATGGTCGCCGTGCTGCTGGCCGGCATGCTGCTCGATGCCATTTCCATCTACCTGATCCTGATGCCGATCCTGATTCCGGTGATGCAGCACTTCGGCTGGAACCCGGTGTGGTTCGGCATCCTGCTGGCGATGAACATCGCCATCGGCCAGTTCACCCCACCGGTGGCGATCAACCTGATGGTCACGGCGGAAGTGGCCAGGATACGCCTGGAGCAGACCGTCGGCTGGGCGGCGCTGTTCGTAGTGGTGATGTCCAGCGCCCTGCTGCTGGTAGCGGTCTTCCCCGGGATCGCGCTGTGGCTGCCGCGGGTAATGGGCTACGCGGTGTAAAACCGGCGGGGACGTCTATAGTTGCCAGATGGTGCGCAGCGGGGGGCTGCGCACCGCTGAGGGCGGCAGCGCTGGGCACCAGAATGAGTGACGGCAACCATAACGATCACAAGGACGTAGCGGGGCACTGCGAAGGGTTGCGCGAGTCGGGCAAGCGCATGCTGATGCGCACCATCCTGCTCGCCACCGGCTTGACCCTGGGCGGCTTTTCCATCCTGCAGACGCTGGCCGGCAACTACCCCTTCGCCATCATTGAAGTGCTGTTCACCAGCTTGCTGCTGTTCGGTGCCTGGCGCATCGAGCGCGCCAAGCACCTGTACCTGTGGATCTACCTGTACCTGCTGCCGACCTTCTGCTTCATCCTCTACATCATCGTCATGCCGGATGCTTCCTCGGCGGCCTTCGTCTGGCTGTACATGATCCCGCTGCTCGCCTACCTGCTGCTGGGCAAGCGCCGCGCCTTTCTGCTCACAGCCCCGTTCATGCTCGCCGGGCTTTTGCTGTACTTCGCCGACAACCACCCGAACCTGGACACACATGGCCTGATCGATATCGGCAACGCAGCCCTGTGCGGTGTGCTGATCCTGGTCTTCGTGCATATCTACGATGGCTTGCGCATGCAGGCCTACGAGGAGCTGGAACGCCTGGCGCAGACCGACTCGCTGACCGGCGTGGCCAGCCGTGGCAGCTTCCAGCATGCCCTGCAGCGCAGCATCCAGGAGGCCGAGCGTAGCAGTGGGCATCTGGTGCTGGTGCTGCTCGATGTCGACCACTTCAAGCAGGTCAACGATCAGTGGGGGCACGAGGCCGGTGACATGGCGCTGCAGCACATCTGCCAGATACTGCAGCAGCGGCTGCGCGTGACCGACTTTCTCGGGCGCCTGGGCGGCGAGGAGTTCGGCCTGCTGCTACGCCACACCGACAGCGCTGGCGCCGACCCTCTGGTGGAAACCTTGCGTAAGCAGATCGCCGAGCAACCGCTGGAATACGACGGTGCGCAGATCGCACTGTCCGCCACCTTCGGCCTGGCGGCCTGGCCGCAAGATGGTCGCAGCGCTGCCGAGCTGTACCGCACTGCCGATCGCCGCCTGTACAGCGGCAAGCAGCGCGGGCGCAATCAGCTGGTCAGCGCCGACCTGCCGGCCGAGCTGCTGCTGGACAAGTTCGACGTTCGGCTCTGAGCGCCGTTTCAGCGTGCCGCGCTGGCCGGGGCCGTGGCGGGTACGCAAGGCTGCTGACCGGCAGCGGCCAGGCTCTCGACGTTGTTCAGCACGTTTTGGCCCTGATTGACTTTTTGCGCGTTCTCCGCGACCTGCATGCGCTGTGCATAGGTGGCGGAGTTGCCGTTGAGGCTGTGCTGCGTCTCCAGCACGGTATTGGCCATATCCAGCAAGCTGCGGCCAGTGGCGATCAGGCTGCTGGTCGCGGTCGGGGCGCACGGGTCGTTGGCCAGCTGGGTGTTCTGCAGTCCCTGGGTTTGCGTGTTCTGCGCCAGGCATCCGCTCAATGACGCCAGTGCAGCGGTACTCAGAACGAGCGCGAGGCTTTTTCCCTTCACATCCATCATGACATTCCCTTCAATGACCGGGCCTCGACCCAGTGCCAAGGCGTTGCTCGGATTCTAGGAACGAGGTCGGCTGCCGCGAAATAGTACGGGTGTACTGATGTCGAAACGCCTGCCAAATGGTGCCTTGCACTGGCCGCCAACTAAGTCCTAAGGTGCAGGCAAACAACTCGAGCGGTCAGCAGGGAGTCGCCATGGCCAGGAAGGTTACCGCCGCCTATGACACCGAACGCGCCCAGGCCGGGGTGCGCTTGATCTTCGTGGCCGTCGCGGGCTGCTACACCGCCGCGCTCGATCACTTTTCCCTGATCGACCCCGCGCTGGTGTGGAAGATCTTCCTGCTACAAGGCCTGTTCTGCGTCGTGGCCACCTTGATCTGGTCGGATATCCGCCGCCGTCCGGGGCACTACCGGGTGCGGCGTCTGTTCACCATGCTCACCGACTACAGCGGCATCACTGTGGCGCTGGCCAACGGCGGCATGGCCATGCTGCCGGTCTACGCGATTCTGATCTGGGTCACCATCGGCTACGGCCTGCGTTACGGCTCCGGTTACCTGCTGCTGGCGACGGTCATGGCGCTGCTGTCGCTGACGGTCACCGCCAGCACATCGGCTTACTGGCAGTCGCAGCCCTATCTGATCGTCACCCTGCTGCTCACCACTCTGCTGGCGCCGGCCTACATGCACGCCTTGCTCAGGCGCTCGCGCCAGGCGGCGGAGGCCGAGCAGGCGGCCATTCGCGCCAAGTCGCAGTTTCTTGCCCAGGCCAGCCATGACCTGCGCCAGCCCATCCACTCCATCAGCCTGTTCACCGCCTGCCTGCGCGACAGCAGCCTGGATTCCGAGCAGCGGCGCCTGGTGGAGAACATCGACCAATCGCTGCACAGCGTCGCGCGGCTGTTCCGCACCATTCTCGACATCTACTCGCTCGACAGCGGCAAGGTCGTGCCGCAGCTGCAACCGCTTGCGTTGCGCCGCCTGCTTGAGGACCTCATCCAGCAGAATGCCGAGGCAGCGCGCTGGGCCGGGGTCGAGATACGCCTGCGCTGCCCGCTGATTTACGTGCATGCCGACCCGGTGTTGCTCACCACCATGCTGCAGAACCTGCTTTCCAATGCCCTCAAGTATGCCCCCGGCAAACCGCTGCTGATCGCCTGTCGGCGTCGAGGTTCGGCCATCGTCATCGAGCTTTACGACAGGGGCCGGGGCATTGCCGCCGGGCACCTCGATAGCGTCTTCGAGGAGTTCTACCGCGTACGTCAGGCACGCGACAGTGATGTCGAGGGCCTTGGCTTGGGCCTGGCCATCGTCAGGCGCCTGGGCGCGCTGATGGACATGCAGGTCGCCATCCACTCCGTGGAGGGGCAGGGCACCCGAGCGGTAATCGAAGGTCTGCAAGTGGTGATGGCGCCAAGCGAGATGCCGGCTACCAGGCCCGGCAGCCTGCAGTCGCCGCGCATGCTCGAAGGTTTGCGCGTGTGCCTGATCGAGGATGACCGCAACGTACTGCTGGCCACCGCCTCCCTGTTGAAGAAATGGGGCTGCGAAGTCGCCACCTTCAGCACCTTGCCCGATGCGTCGACGCCGTTCGATCTGGTGGTGACGGACTTCGACCTCGGCACCGAGGCCTCGGGCGCCGACTGCATCCAGCACCTGCGGCGCTGCGCCGGGCGCAAGGTACCGGCGATCATCATGACAGGTCACGACGTACGTCGTGTGCAGGAGCAGGTGGACGACAGCGATATTCCAATCCTGTCGAAGCCGGTGCAGCCCGCCGAGCTGCGCTCGCTGCTGGTGGCGCTGAAGCTCAAGGCCGCGTGCTGATCAAACCAGCCCGGCCTTGGCGCCCTTGGCGGCAGCTGCTGCGCGGGTACTGACGTCCAGCGTACGCAGCAGCGACGAAACATGGATGCGTGCGGTAAAGGGCGAGATCGCCAGTTCGCGGGCGATTTCCTTGTTCGACAGGCCGCGCACCACCAGCCGCAGCACCTCCTGCTGCCGCGGTGTCAGCTGTTCCAGCAAGTGGCGGTCTTCGGCGAAGGCCGGTACGCCGGCGGGGCCCAGGGTCAGGACGAACTCTCCGGCGCGCACGGCCAATAGCGCAGCAGCGATTTCATCAGGCGGCGTCGCCTTGCCGATGAAGCCGTCCGCGCCGGCATTCATCACCTCATCGATCAGCTCGCGGTTGTCGACCATCGATACGATCACGATCGAGCTGCACTGAAACGCCTGACGCAGCGCGCTGATGGCCTGCGGCGATTGCCCGGGAAAGAGCAGATCGAGCATGAACAGACCGGGTGCAGCGCCGCCTTGTGCCAGGTTCAGCACTTCGTCCATGTCTCCGGCTTCGAGGATGCACGCCTGGGGAAAGACGCGCTGGGCGATACGACACAGACCATCGCGGAAAACCGGATGATCGTCGGCCACTATGATGCGTTCTTGTCGGGATTGTTCGGGCATGTGGGCGCTTCCCTCGTGGCCCCAGACTACGGCCATATCCACATTGTTGCCAGTCTCTGGTTCTCGCTATCGGCTCGGCGTCATGGAGCCGATATGAACTGCAAGGCATCCGCCCGTGTCTGTTGCAGTACCTGTTATGGAACGTAAAGGAGTACCACATGGATCTTATCCGCATCCTCGTCGCCATCCTGCTGCCGCCGCTGGGCGTGTTTCTTCAGGTGGGGTTTGGCGGCGCGTTCTGGCTGAACATCCTGCTCACTCTGCTGGGCTACATCCCCGGCATCGTCCACGCGGTGTACATCATCGCCAAGCGCTGAGGCCCACAAGCAACGAAGCCAAGGTGCCCTTCTGTAGGAGCGAATTCATTCGCGATAGGGTCGACGCCGTACCCAAACAAGATCGCGAATAAATTCGCTCCTACGCTCCTCATTCCCGCCGCAAAAAATGCACGCTGAACAGCTGCGCCGGATCGCGCCACATGGCGACCGAGGCGAAGCCGCATTCGCCTGCCAGCTCACGAAAGCCGCTCGGCGTGTACTTGTAGGAATTCTCCGTGTGCAGGGTTTCGCCGGCCGCGAAGTCGAACACGCGATTTTCGATGCGCACCCGCTGCGCCTGACGGCTGACCAGATGCATCTCGATGCGCGACTCGGCCTCGTTGAAAAAGGCCCGGTGCTCGAAGCGGCGCGGGTCGATGTCGCTGTCCAGCTCGTTGCGGATGCGCTCGAGCAGGTTGAGGTTGAACAGCGCGGTCACCCCGGCCTGGTCGTTGTAGGCGCGCTCCAGCACCTGGCGGTCCTTGACCAGGTCCACGCCGATCAGCAAGCCACTGCCAGCCGGCAGGGCCCGATGCAGGTTGCGCAAAAAGGCGCGGGCCTCAATCGGGTCGAAATTGCCGATGCTGGAGCCGGGGAAGAACGCCAGCGGCCGCTGCCCCAACGCCTCGGCGGGCAATTTCAGCGGCTGGCTGAAGTCGGCGCACAGCGCGTGCACGTCGAGCCAGCGGTAATCGGCGGCCAGGCGACGGGTGCAGATATCCAGAAACTCACGCGAGATATCGATGCCCAGGTAACGCGTTGGGCGCAGGGCTTCGAGCAGCAGGCGAATCTTGCGGCTGGCACCGCTGCCCAGCTCCACCAGGCTGGCGTTGCGCCCGGCAAGCGTGGCGATATCGTTCGCTGCCAGGCGCAGGATGGTTTCCTCGGTGCGCGTCGGGTAGTACTCCGGCTGCTGGCAGATCAGCTCGAACAGCTGTGAGCCTCGGTGATCGTAGAAGAACTTCGGCGACATCGCCTTCGGCTGGGCTGCAAAGCCGCGCAGTGCCTCGTCGCGTAGCGACTCCTGTTCCGCGCTCAGGGATTGTTCGTGGGTACGGATTGCCAATGCCATGCTCAGAGCTCCTTGGCCAGGCGCAGGCCGGAGAATTGCCAGCGCATCGTGGGGTAGAAGAAGTTGCGGTAGGTGGGGCGCACGTGATCTTCCGGCGTGGCGCAGCAACCGCCACGCAGCACCATCTGCCCGGACATGAACTTGCCGTTGTACTCACCCAGGCTGCCGCCCAGCGGCCGAAAGCCGGGGTAGGGCCGGTAGGCGCTGGCGGTCCACTCCCAGACGTCGCCGTAGAGCTGCTGCAGGCCATCACCGGCGCCCGCGGCCACCGGCTGCAGATGATCGTTCTCGACGAAGTTGCCCCACAGCGGTTCGTCCTGCGCGGCAACTTCCCACTCTTCTTCGCGCGGAAGGCGCGCCTGCGCCCAGGTGGCGAAGGCCTCTGCCTCGAAGTAGCTCAGGTGACAAACCGGTGCATCCAGATCCAGCTCGCGCGGGCCACCCAGGGTCAGCTCCAGCCAGTCGTCGCCCTCGCGTTGCCAGTACAGCGGCGCCTGCCAGCCGGCGCGCTGGATGTGGTCCCAGCCATCCGCCAGCCACAGCGCCGTGCTGCGGTAACCGCCATCGCGGATGAACTCCAGGTACTCACCATTACTCACCGGCCGGCTGGCAAGCTGAAAGGCCTCGACGAACACGCGGTGCCGCGGCCGCTCGCAGTCGAAGGCGAAGTCCTCGCCGGCATGGCCGACATGGCGCAAGCCGGCGGGAAAGTTGATCCAGCGCAGCTCGCTCGCCTCGGCTCCACCCGGCTTGAGGTCGTGGCGATAGACCGGGCGCAACGGGTTCTGCGCCAGGATGTGCTTGATATCCATCAGCAGCAGCTCCTGATGCTGCTGCTCGTGCTCCAGACCGAGCTCGACCCGCTGCAGCACTTCGTCGTCGAGGTCACTGCCCATCCGGTTGAGCAACTGCTCCATGGCCAGATCGACATGGCTGCGATAGGCGTACACCTCGCTTACCGTCGGCCGCGACAACAACCCCCGCCGCGCCCGCTCGAAGGGCGTGCCGTGGGTCTTGTAGTAGGAATTGAACAGATGGTCGTAACGCTCATCCAGCGGACGATAGGCGCGCAGGAAGGGCTGCAGTACGAAGGCCTCGAAGAACCAGGTCACATGCGCCAGATGCCATTTCGGCGGGCTGACGTCCGGCATGCTCTGGATCACGTAATCCTCGCGTTCCAGCGGCTCGCAGAGCCGTTCCGTGGCAGCGCGTACCCGCTGATAACGCTGCCATAGCTGTTCGAGTTGCAGTTGTGAAACGTCGATCCTGCTGGCGCGGTTCGGCATATCGCGCATCCTTTGCTGGCGTCGCAAAGCGCGACGGTTCTTTAAGCCGACTGGGCGAGAGGGGCAAAGGTTCAGGGAAAATGTGGTGCTGCGGGGCACAGGTACGGGTGGGGGCGAGAAATACAAAAGCCGCGCAGTGCGCGGCTTTGACGTCGATCTTGCTGGCGTCGCAAAGCGCGACGGTTCTTTAAGCCGTGTGGAGGTGGTGGGCCCACACGGACTCGAACCGTGGACCAAAGGATTATGAGTTGCCTCGAAACGCCGCAAGCTCAGTGAAGTCGGGCGTAGCCTTGCGAAGGTACTACCAGCTAGAGCCAGCGTCGCTACTGGCTTTGAACGTAATTTGGCGAAAGTGGCCTGACTTGGTTACTGTACCGCTATCGTACTGCTTTCGTGACTCTTACGGACTACCCATATCCGTGTTGCGATTATCAGGTGGACATGAACATAGGCAAGAGAGGCGCAGCATAACTATCGCTGAGCGCTCTAAATCAAGGATCTGTAGGTGAAGCCAAGTAAGAAGCGGCTAAAGCGTAAGCAATCTAACCTGTCTAGAGTTTTGGCTTCATCAAACAGGCAAAGTGTGGTTCATAAAAACTTCTTTAGCTTGTCTCCTGCTGAAATACGGGCTAGTGCCCCAAAGTTAATTCGGCACCGTCACTTTGAAAGAGCGCTGTATCCCAATCGAGACGGAGCCAGTGGGATATACTCGCGCCATACTAATTTTATTCCTTTAGAAAAATGCCTGTCGTGGTGTTTAGGCCTGCTAGAGATTCATGCGGATGTAGTGATTGATTTCTTGAAGACTCAAGACTTGGTTTTAAGTAACGTACTTTTTCAAGAGTACGAAGAAGCGTTGAGTTGTGTTAGTGGCTTTGAGGATAAGTTTGGTATAAGTGCATGGAGTACTTCGCTTCAGGGTACTCTTCTGTCTATTGTAAGCCCGGGAGCTCAAAGAGAATTCTTAGAGGACACGGTTCGGGATTCAAAGTCTAACGATTTTTTCAAGGCCCTTGCATTTAATCTCACAAATAGGTTCGATGATCCAGAGGCGCTTCAGTCGGAAAGTAAATTCTTTGAGTTAAAAATTAAGAGGACCTTTTCGGGGAGAATGTTAAATTTTCTCATGTATAAGCTTCTGCCTTTTAATGTTGAGTTTAAGTATGACTTTGAGATGATTCTCGATATTGAGAAGGATTCATCAGCAGTAGATGTTTTTTTGTGCTTAACAGATTTCGCTATATGTAACATGCACAGTCAAGACGTCGTTATCCAGCGCTTGTGTAAAACAGTTTTGAGTGATCTTTCAAAGAGGTTTCAGCACCAGCTTATAAGTGACTTGGCTGTTGCGTTTGGTTTGCTCTCTCCAGAACTTATAGCCAGAAATATGTTGGCGGTTGTAGATGATTATACTTCTGGTGACTATGCGAGCGTACATAACAGAATGCTGGCTGATGTCAGTCTAATTTCGAACTTTGGGCTTGTGGAAATATGGGCAAAGTCATTGGCTCGCAGTAATGTGCATCATGAAGGCTTGCTGTCAAACATACTAGTTCCTCTGGTTGATGTTATTACCAGGTCTCAAGATTATGAACGAGCATGCGCGGAGCTTTTTGCTTATTGTCACGCTTTTAGTATGTTCAAATGGTTTCGTGAGCTCCGATACTTTCTTGAGCGAGAGACAAGATTTTATAGTCGTGAAGTTAATGAGTTAATTTTCAACACGTCATTGTTATGTTCATCGTTGTCCACGCCAGCTAAGTTACAGGTTTTAGCGCGTCGGGGACTAATTCCAGACTCGGATCTGGAGCTGCTGATGCCCCAGAACTCTGTAACATCTAAACTTTTTAGTAGGATGCGCGCTCAAACTATTCTTCAGCCTACGGCCGACGAGCTAGAAGGTATAGAACTAAGTCGTCAGCTAAGGTTTTGCGCGTCTTGGAACGTGTCCAGAGGACGGTATGAAGATGCCATCCCAATCTTAGAGACGCTGGTGAAGTCTTCCGACGTTAGGACGTCGCAAGATGCGAGTAAGGCTTTGGTTGAGGTGTATAGGGCTATAGAACAACCAGAAATGGCAGCGCAAGTTTATGTAGGTGCTGTGCTAGAAAACTCTTATTTGTTGAGCGCGTTTGATAGTAAGGGGCTAAGTGACGCTTGTGCCTCTATTATTAAGACAAGTAAGTCAGTCTCTGTGCCTATAGCGCTTAGTTTGCACTCGCGCTACGTAGGTGACGATTATGATGCTGCTCTGAAATATAGTTTTGAGTGCTTTCTTAAAAATAATGATTTGGTTAGTCCGCTGCAGCTTTTGACGCAGGATGCAGCTGCGGACCCTGGGGTTGTATATTTTTTGCGTTATATATGCACTCCTGAAGTTATGAAGTTGTATCTTTATTTTGATGGCCCCAAGCAAATTGAGCAGTGCCGAGTTGAAATATGCAAGTTCTTGCTCACTATTCACGAGGGGGATGAGGAGCTTCTGTTCGAAGTAAAGGATCGCACCAGACGGCTAGTCTTGCGAGAAGCAGTAAATCAAGTTCAAAGCGGGCGAATATTCTCAGACGCAAATTTCCTGACCGGCCCCACCTCTAGCGCACTGAAGGCGTTATATGAGCGATTTGCCAGTTTAAGGCAACAGGACTTTAGTAGTTTAAAGGACGAGGTTTCCTTACAAGAATTCTTGAGGGTAATGAGGCAGGAGAAATCGCTAATTGATCACGCGCACGCAATTCATATTCAAGACTTGGTTTTGAACGAAAAAAATGCTGTCTTTTTGAAACTTATAAAATTGGTTCGCGACGAGTTTGCATTTGGGGAGAGAGGCTTAAATTTATATCTAAGCACGCGAGTGCGCCACGGTCACTTCCCTACGGCAATTAGAAAGCCGTTATTGGAAAATAAGTTGCTTGCTTCTAAGGCTACTGATGCTGCTGAGTATAAGTTGGCGCGCAATTGGCAGGTTTTCTTTCAGCCCGCGGCAGATGCAGAATCTGTGGTTGAGAGTTCCGTTATTAATTTTAGTTTGAAGTTTAATGAGCTTATTGATGAGGTGAATGATAAGTGGTTCCGGATTTTTACGATCGACCAGGATATATCTGGTTTGCGTAAAGAGGGAGAGGTTGATAATTCATTGTTTAATTACTCTGTTACTGCACTCGAAGCCTATTATTTGCAATCTGAGCTAAGCGTGAAAGCGTCCTATACCGATTTTATTGCGTCGGTGTCAAAGTGGCTTTGGGTTAGGACCGAACAAAATCTTATTAATCTGCGAGAGCGCCTATCAAATGATATGAATGATCGGGCGTTCTCCATGCTAGATGAGTTAGGGAAGTCAGTGATTTCTAAATGCGGAATGGAGACGCTGGGCTATTTTCCTGACGCATTGGCAAGGGCTAGGAATGGCTTGCTTCAAGCGTTTGAAACAGTTCAAGGTTGGTTTGCTAGAGCTCAAGGTGGCAATCTTAAAGAGTTTGAGATAGATATTCCGGTTCAGATTGTAAGCATGGCGATTGATGTTGAGGTTAGCCTAGACGATCAAAGTAAGCTGTGCTGGGATGGTCAGGCTCTTAATGCTTTAGTTGATGCGTTGTTCATACTTTTTGAAAACGCTGTTTCCAAGTCTAAGTTGTCTAAGCAAGATATTGACCTTACGGTTAGTGCGTTAACCACTGATGAGGCACTAACCATCAGTGTTAGAAACAACTGCGCTCGAGTCGTAAATATTTTAGAGGCCAATGAAGGCCTCGAACGATATAGAAATCCTGAACGTTATCAGTCCGCTGCAAGCGCCGCTCAAGGTGAGGGTGGGTCAGGGTTTTTTAAACTCTGGCACCTCTTGGAGAAGGATATGGGCCTTGCTCATCAGGTAAGTCTAGGTTTTACATCCGAAGAAATGTTTCAGGTGGATATCGTTATTCCTTTGGCCGAGTTTGAAAAGGTGCGCAGTTATGAAAGTTTTACTGATTGAAGATGAAGAGCACAAGAGGGCAGCGATTGCTCAACAAGTCCATTCGTGTGTTGGGCAAGAGCTAGTATTGGTTGAGTGTGAGTCTTTGCGAGGTGGGTTGCGCGCAATAATATCTGACGAGAACTTTGATCTAATTCTACTTGATATGAGTATGCCGGGATTTGACTCTTCAGAAGGTAGCTCGGATTTTGAAGAGCCTGAGAGTTTTGCTGGTAAGGAAATATTGGCTCAGATGAAATTTCGCGGCATAAGGGTACCAGTTGTCGTCGTTACTCAATATAAGGCTTTTGCGAGAGGTACTGTAGGGTTGGAGGAATTGACGGATTTTTGCTCCAAAGAGTTTTCTGGTATTTTTCAGGAGGCGATATATTACAGTACAGTAGTTGAGAGCTGGAAAAAAGACCTCATGGATGCGATTCAAAGGGCGAAAAAATGATCGTTTTAATTGTGGATGATCAATACGAAGGGAAAGCAAAAAATCTTGCAAAACTTGCGAGCTCTATTTCTGGTGTTGATTTGATTTATGTTGCTAGCTCGCGGGACGCACTGAAGGTAATGAAAAACAGTGTTGTCGATTTGTTGATTGTTGATCTACAAATACCCGCTGAGTTAGGGCAGGATGTTGATATCGACGGTGGAAAGCAACTTCTTGAATATGTTGAGCTTCATGACGATATTAAAAAGCCGATTAAAGTTGTGGCTTTGACTTCTCATATGGATTCTTATGAGCATTGTCAGGGTTTTTTTGCCGCTAGGGGATGGGCGTTACTTCACGATCCTTCGCTGGAGGATTTAGAGGTCCTTTTGACTGCGCAGCTAATGGGGCACATTCAAACAGCCAGCTATGATATTGCACTGATAACTGCACTTGAGCATACCGAGCTTGAGGCAGTTCTTGCATTGCCCTACGAGTGGAAGGCAGTTCGATTTTTAAATGATATTACCTCTTATTATTCTGGCGTCGTTACCATCTCTGATGGTAGCACCAAAACAATTATTGCCTGTAGCTCCCCTCGCATGGGGATGGCTGCCGCAGCGGTGCTTGCAACTAAGGTCTGCATTAAATTCAAGCCAAAGATTTTAGTAATGACGGGTGTGGCCGCCGCGATAGAGGGGGAGGCGCGGCTGGGTGATATTTTGGTGGCAGATCCATCATGGGATTGGGGGAGTGGAAAGCTTACAATGCGTGAAGGGAAGCCGCTATTTTTGAGCGATCCTGCGCAGATTCCCCTAGATCCGAATATAGCTGCAAAAGTGCGTACTCTTGCAGTGTCAAGAGAATATCTTGACGAAATATATGTAGGATTTAAAGGAAAGCGCCCGTCTCACGATCTTTCGGTTAAAGTCGGTCCAGTAGCGAGCGGTGCTGTTGTGCTCGAAGATCCTTCTACAGTTGAGCTTATTCGTTCTCAAAACCGAAAGACTCTAGGTATTGAAATGGAGGCTTACGGGATTATGAGTGCGGCATTTTATATGGGAGCTGAGCGTCCAGTAACCATTGTCATAAAATCGGTTTGCGATTTTGCGGATCCAAACAAGAACAATGATTGGCAGCCGTATGCTGCATATACTAGTGCTCGATATTTAGACAGGCTTTTGGTTGGCCATATATTCGACTAGGGCTGTATTTCTTGCGCTTCATGAACACTCCTTCAGCTCGGTGTGAGCTTACTTGAAAGTGTCCGTGCTAACGGGGTAGAACCCGTAGAGAGCATTGGGGTATCTCGCCGAGGCCTGGCTTGAGGATCACACACTTGCTGCGTAATTAACTTGATAGCGGGTACTACGACCACCACCGGGTAGACGGGTGATGTAGCCTTTTTCAAGGAGGTCGCTCAGGTGGCGAGTAGCGGTGGCTTTGGAAACCTTGGCCGCTGCCTGGTATTGGGCTGCGCTGATACCGTTCTCGAAACCCTTTTCGCCGCCATCGAGCAGGCGATTCAGCACTTTTATCTGCTCGGTCGATAGGGTTTGGCTGCGGTGTGCCTGCCAGAAGCGCGCCTTGACCAGCACTCGGTCGATACGAGCAAGGGCCTGCTCCAGGCTGTTGAGTAAGGTTGCGAGAAACCACTGCAGCCAGCTGGTGATATCCAGCTCACCTTTCTGACTGGCTTCGAGGATGCGGTAGTAACCGGCGCGGTCGTCGAAGATGCTCGCAGACATCGCATAAAAGCGGATGGCCTGTTGTTCGCCCTGAGCCAGTGCAAGGTCGGTAATGGCGCGCGTGAGGCGACCGTTGCCGTCATCGAAGGGATGCAGGGTCACGAACCAGAAATGGGCGATGCCAGCGCGCAGAAAGGGGTCAAGGCTGGCATCGTTGCGGCTGCTCTCGAACCAGGTGAGAAAGTCCGCCAGCTGCGCTTCCAGCCCTGCGCGGGGAGGGGCTTCGAAATGGACTGTCGGGCGGTCGATGCGTCCGGAAACCACCTGCATCGGCTCTTCGCCGCGCAGTGTGCCGATGTGTAGCGGTCGAGCCAGCAGTTGGTCATCGGTGGGGAATAGCCAACGGTGCCAGGTAAAGAGTCGCTGTTCGTCTAGCGGTTGTTGATGCGCATGGGTGGCATCGAGCAGCAGTTCCGCCAGACCTTCGGAGCGGGGGGTGGTGCGACCTTCTTCGCTCAGCCCCAAGCGCCGCGCCAGTGATGAGCGCACCGAGCCGACATTCAGCTGCTCACCCTCGATGGCTGAAGAAGTGACGATGTTTTGAAGCATGGCATCCAGGCTGCTCTGCACTTCAGTGTCACTGCCCGCCGCGCCGAGCATTCCCAACAAACGCCCCTGAGTCTGACTACAAGCGCGCAGCAGCGGTGCAAGCGTTTCGCCTTGCCAGCTGAAGTGCGGCCAGTCGGGCTGCTGCCAGATCCAGTGAGGGTCATTCATAGGGGCGTGCATCTGTGAGCCGATTAGCGAGCCTATTCGGCTCACTCAGTGAGCCGATAATGCCGTCTATTCGGCTCACTGTCTAATCGCTCCCATGCCGAGCGGCTATAGAGTTGGCATCCCGGAGCTTTTTATAGCCTTTGGGGCGGGGGGGACGCTTTTGGGCGGCGGGACGGCGTTGCAGCGATTTTTCTCATCGCAGAAACACAAAAGCCGCGCAATGCGCGGCTTTGAAGATGGTGGGCCCACACGGACTCGAACCGTGGACCAAAGGATTATGAGCCCG
>NZ_ATKM01000020.1 GCF_000418555.1 Pseudomonas sp. P818 | reverse complement strand
CACCGGCAAGGGTAATGCTGGCACCCATGGGGGGTCTCCTACAGGCTGGCGACCAGCGTCTGCTGGTCGTCGTTGAAATCGACAGCGAGCACGCGCAGCGTCACCGGGGTGAGGGTCACGAAGTCGTAGCGGCGGCAGGTGCGGCCGTACTGCTGAATCAGCACGCGCAGCAGCTCGGGGTTCTCGGCCAACTGGGTGTTGCTCAACTGCAGCAGCACCACGTCCCAATCGCGGTCGGGGTGGCGCTCCTCGATCTCCACGTAGCCCACGCCCAGGCGCTGCAGGATGCGTTTCATGCCAGCGGTGCTGCCGGCGTCCACGGCGTTGATGAAGGCGTACTTCACGCGCAGGCGGTAAAGCGCCTCGGGCTCGCCCTTGAAGCGCGTGATGTCGCGCTGCCAGGCCATCAGATCCAGGATGGTCAGGTGGCAGGTGTCGGCGTCCATCTGCAGCAGCGGCCAGCGCAGCCAGTCTTCCACCTTTGTCCACCAGGCTTGCGCGGCGGCCTTGAGCTTCGCCAGCTCGGGGCCGTCCAGCCAGAAAGGCAGGCCGAGCTTAATCATGCGGCACCACCTGCAGGCTCTGAATCCGGGGGATGGTCAGTTCCGACACGATGTCGGCGTTGGTGAAGCGCAGCGACTCGATGCCGGCGAACTGTTGGTGCAGTTCCTCGCCCAGGCGGCTGAACGAAAAGCGCGACTGCGGATAGGTCTGGGTCGGCTGGTAGTCGGTCGTAGTGCTCTCGCGGAACGCGGCGCGCACGAACAGCTCGATGTTCGTCAGCAGGGTCTGGCGTTGCTCGGCGGTCAGCGTCGAACGGGGCCACACGTCCAGCTGGATGGCGTGCAGGGTCTCGGGCATCTCCATCACCAGCAGATCGTCGCCGTGGCCATGGTTGCCCTGGTCGCGGATATGCGCGTTGATCTGCTCCAGGTAGGTGGCCGCCGGCACGTCCGCCTCGAACAGCACGTAGGCATTGGCGCTGCCAGGGCCGCGCGGCGCTCCATGCAGGAAGTAGACGCCATCGGCGCGCACACCAGGGAAGGCCGTGATCATGGCGCGATACACCGCGTCGGTGTACCACTGGTTGACCGCCGAAAACTGGTTGCGCACGCGCAGACGCAGCTCGTTGTCGGCCTCTGGATCCGCGCCTGGGCTGGCCAGCCAGCCGTCGGCGTTCACCACCTGGGCGATGCCCGGCACGGGCTCCGGCAGGATGGCGTAGTAACCGGGTGCCAGGTTGTAGCCGCTGCCGGTGTCCACTGCCTCCACCGGGATCTCCAGCTGCATCGCCCCATCGGTGAACTGGCCCACTGCGGTGGTCACCAGTTGGTAGATGTGCCCGTTGATCGAAGCGGACTGCACCACGGTGCCGGCGGGCACTTCCAGGGCGCCGCCGGCGGCCAGGCGAGTGAACAGCAGCACGCCCTTGGCTTTGGTCGCGCCCTTGCGCTCCACGTTCACGGCCCAGGCCAGCATGTCCAGCCAGGCGCCGGTGGCGGTCTTCACAAAGAAGTTCGGCAGCACGGTGCCGCTGATGAAGGTGATCAGCCACAGCACGGGCTTGGTCACCAGGGCGGTGACGATCCGCCAGAACGGCGAATAGGCGCTGGTGTTGCTCAGTGCGCTGCCCTGGGCGGCCACTTCACTTTCCCAGGCCTGATGTAGCCCTTCCTCGGTGGTGGGAATGCCGGCGTCATTGAGCGCCTGCTTAAAATCTACGGTCACAGGGTCACCTCAATGGCTCCAAATTCAACTGTGCGCGCGGTCACCAGGTACTGGCCGGCGTCCACCTCGCGGATCTTCGCGGTGCCCGGCACCAGGCGTTCGTCGGCCTCCACCAACAGCTCCAGCTGCTGGATACAGTCGCGCTGCCGCAGGCGGTCGCGCTCGGCCACCAGGGTGACCAGCAGGCCGCTCTCGCGGATCATGTGGGCGATGTCCTGGGCGATGCTCGCGCGGTCGTCCACCAGCAGCGGCTGGCGGCCCATATCCAGGGCCAGGTCGTTGTCCTGGATCAGCAGATCGATGTAGAGGGTCATCCGGCGGCCATCTCCATCATGTTTTCCAGCTCCATCGGGTTCATGGGCTTGCTGGTGTGGATCTCCACTTTCTCGATGTGGTTGCCCTTGTTCTGGCTGGTGGTGTTCTGGATGCTGGTCAGCAGGCCGCCAGGCGGCACCGCCGTGGCGCGCTGCGGCGACAGGCTGGGGATGGCTGCGTTGATGGTCTGCTGCATCTTCTGCGCGGCCGTGGCCTTGTCGGCGGCGCTCATGGCCTCCACGCCACTGGGCACGGTCGGCAGGTCGGCAAAGCTGGCGTCGATCTCCACGCCGGGGATCTTGTTCAGCAGCTCGATCAGACCTTTCAGCGCCTTACCCAGCAGGGCGAACGGCGACAGGTTGGCGAAGGCCCACAGCAGGGTTTCCCAGACGCCCGTGGCGCCCTCGGTCGCGCCGGCGAACGAGCCGAGCCAGTCCACGAACTCCACGCCTATGGCCCACAGCTGCTGCACGCCCTGCCACAGCACGCCCATCAGGGCCCACCAGATCCGGAAGATCAGCACCACCGGGGTGATGATCGCCAGCAGCGCCTGGAACCACGCGGTTTCCCCGAAAGCGGCTTTCAGCTCGTCCCACCAGATGATCGCCGCGGTGACGGCCGCCACCAGGGCGACCACGCCCAGCACGATCAGCGCGATGGGGCTGGCCAGTACCGACAGCACGGTGAACAGACCGCCCAGGATCGTCAGGCCGCCCGCTGCCGCCACCAGGCCCAGCACGCCGAGGGTGACGTAACCAATCCAGCGGGCGATGTTGGGGAACATCACCACCCAGCGCTGGAGCGTAGCGGCGCCTTGGGTCAGCCGTTCCATCAGCGGGTTCAGCACCGGCAGCAGGGTCTGGCCGAAGGCAATGCGGATCGCCTCCACGGCGCTGCCGAAGCGTTGCCAGGGATCGACCATGGCCTGGGCCATCTTCTCGGCCTGCTCCATGCCCTTGACCTTGCCCAGCTGCTCCATGTTGTTGGTCAGGCTGGCGGTGTCGGCCATCAGCAGCTTGATCAGGCCCACCGCCTCGTCGGATCCGAAAGCCTTTTTCAGTGCGTCGGACTCGGCCACGTCCAGGGTGTCGCCGAACTTGCCCTGCAGCTTCTCCAGGATGTCCAGCATGGGCAGCATGCGGCCCTGGCTGTCGGTGAACTGCAGGCCCAGTTTCTCCTGAGCACCGCCCACGCCAGATAGGAAGGCCTTGTACTTGGTGCCCGCTTCGCCGCCGCTCATGGTCGCCTGGAGCTGACCCAGGACTGCCATCTGTTCCGATAAACCGATACCCGCTGATGTGGCGTTGGCGCCTATCGCGGTGAAGGCGTCGGACATCTGCTGGCCAGTAGTCTTGAACATCTGCACCGCCAGCGCGGTCTGCCCGCTCAGGTTCTCCACCCATTCGCCTTTGCCCATGGCATCGGCCTGAGTCTTGAAGATCCCGTACATGGTGCCTACGTAACTGGTGATCGTCGCCGCGTCGGCCTTGGTGGCCTTGGCCAGCACGTTGGACGCACTGGTGAAGGTGGCCAACTGCTCGCCGGTCAGACCGGCGATGGCGCTCTGGATGTCGTAGGCCGAGCGGACGAAGGCCTGGGCGCTTTCGCCGTACTGGGTGGAAAAGTTCAGGGACACCTGGTTGAGCCTGTCCAGCGCCTCCTGTGCCACGCCCAGGGACTTCACTTCACCCAGCGCTGCCATCTGGTCGCGCGCGGGCTGCATGGACTGCTGGAAGCTGAAGATCATGCCCGTGACCGCAGCCACGCCAGCGCCCATCTGCACGAATCCAGTCTTGCCGACCTCGGCCACGTCCATCAGCTGTTTGCTGACCTTCGCAGCCGGGGCCGTCACCTGGTCGATCAGGCGCAGCACGAAGTCGAGTTTGCTTGTGGCGTTGGCAGTCATGCGGGGCGCTCAGTGTCAGCCGTTCAGCGCCTTGGCGATGCCGTTTGCCACGGCTATCTCCATGCGGCGCCAATGTTCATCCTCCAGCCACTTGGCGGTGCCCATGGCGTCAGCCGTGGGCGGTGTTCCAGGTAGCCAGCGTTCGACCAGGGCCATCAGTTGGCCCAGGCCGTCCTCGGTCAGGCGGTCAGCTCGGGCGAGGGCTTTTTTACGGTGACTTCAACGTCCGGGGCGTACTCTTCCAGCAGCGCGCCGGCCACCTTCATGGCCAACACCGGGTTGGCCAGCATCGGGCGCAGGGTGGCCAGCTGTTCCGACTTGACGGTGGTGGTCAGCAGGTTGTGGCTGGGGGCCACCTTGTTGTTCTGGGTCACGGTGTTGAAATACTTGGTCACGTCAGCCGGGGTGACGGCAAAGGTGAAGTCGGTTTCCCCGATCTGCAGGGTGATTTCGCGGCGTTCGCTCATGGTGTGTGGCTCCTGTGGATGTTGAGATGGGTCTTCAGATGGTCGATAAAGCGCTGCTCGAGCTTGTCCAGAGCGCGCTCGAAAGCGGGGATGCTCAGGTAGTTCTGGGCGATCTCTACCCTCAGCTCCAGGTGCTCGCGCCGGGCTTCGCTGACCTGGCGGAACAGAAAGGCCTGGAAGGCGATCACGGCGGTCAGCAGCAACTCGGGCAGCAAGCTGGCGATGTTCTGTAGCAATTCCATCAGCGCCCCCAATTGCCACGGCCGCCGATCCGCACGGCGCACCACATGAGCCACGCAAGGGGCTTGTGCATGCCTTCCTCCAGCAAGGCCTCGTAGAAGATCCGGTCGGCCTCGGCCTTGGTGTAGAGGTGGGTCAGGTCGGTGTAGATGTAGTCATGCACCACGGCAGGCCGGCGCGCGTCCTCGTGATCACGCGGCACGATGCGCCAGGCCAGGCGCGGCACGCTGGCCAGGTCGGAGCGGTAGCCCACCGGCACGGTGATTCGGCGGCGCGCCCTGGTGACGTAGAACAGCGGGCGGATCACCTCCCACTTTTCCTGCCCGGCGTGGTGCCGCAGCTCCAGGTCGGATTCAAAAGGCATCGTCGGCACACTCCACGCGGATCTTGTTCGGCGCGGTGCTGGTGGCGATGGCTTCGCGCAGGGCGAGGCGCCCAAGCTCGGGCGTGGCGCAGTAGCGCTGCACCAGGCTGGACGCCGTGCTGCCGATCAGGCTATCGGTGCTGCAGGCGGTCACAGTGGCGCCCAGTGCGCAGGAAAGGCCCAGGGCGGCGACCACAGCGGAAGTTTTCATGCTCAGTAGCTCCAGATAGCAGGGGACGGGAAGCGACCACCGGCGGACGTGCCCAGGTGCAGGAAGCGCGCGGTGCCCTTCTGGCTCACGCCGATGCGGGTAAAACCCAGCTCCAGGGCGAGCTGCAGCAGGCGCAGGGCCTCTGGCCCACGGATGGCCACGTCCACCGCCTTGCCAGTGCAGTGCTCGCCCGGCGCGGTTTTCTTGGCCTCTACGGGGTGACGTGGGCAGCGGTAGGCGCTGGACAGCACCATGGGCTTGCCGAAGGCACTGCGCAGGCGCTGCAGCTTGTCCATGAATTCGCTGTCCATCTCGGCGCCGGTGCTGCCGCAGCGGCCGCACTTACAGCGCAGCTCGGCCAGGCTGAAGTTCGGCCAGGGGCTGGTGGTCATCGGCGGTTTCCTTTCTCGAAAGTGGTCTGGCAGGCCAGGCAGCGGGTGACACCACCGAAGGCGCGGCGCGCCGGCGGGATCTCGTCGCCGCAGTCGGCGCATTCGGTCAGGCTGGGGCCGGCAGGGCGAACGCTGGACAGCTGAGCGGCCAGGGCGCGCTCCAGCTCCAGTTCCTCGCGCGCCACGGCGCGGTCTACCCAATCCGGCATCAGCGCAGGCCCTCGGTCTCGCTGGCGTCGAGGTACGGCACGCCGTTGATGCGGATGAAGTCCGGGCTGGTGACGTCATACGGCACCTTGTGGGTGGTCTTGCTGCCACCCTTCGGATCGATGTCCAGCAGCGCCGACACCTTGACCTTGCAGCCGAAGGCCTCCACTCGCAGCTCGTCGTCGCCGGCCTTGGCAAAAAACACCGTGTCGAACGGTTCCAGCTTGCGGAAGCTGCCGGCGTTCTTCGCGGCCTGGATCAACAGGGAGAAGTTCGCGCTGTCCAGCTCGAACTCGCCGCTGGCGGCCACGTCGCCATCCACATGGCCATCGGGAACGCCCTTGCTCTGCACGGCGGCGCTGTTGTCGGTGATGTCCAGGGTCGCCTTCTCGACGTGGATCTGCAGATCGCCCAGGTTCACGTCGAAATTCATGCCACTGATTCGGGCCATGGGTTACTCCTCGTCGCCGTTGGAAAGATCCAGGGCGATGTTCGCGGTCAGGTCTTTGGGGCAGTTGTAGGGGCGCAACTTCAGGTAGGCCTCCACGCGGGTCTTGCTCATCCACACCAGCACGATGTCGTCATCCTTCGGCGGCTCGATGTCGCCGGGGAACTGCTGGCCGGCGAACTGCACGGACTTGGCCATCTGGCGCAGCGGGCGCATCAGCGCGGACTTGTTGGCGGCCATGCTGTTGGGGGTGTTGTTCAGGCGACGGTCGCCCACGCGCTGGATCAGCAGGATCCGCACGCGGCGGGCGGCCTTGTCGGCCACGCGCAGGTACTCCACCACCTGGAAGTCGGATCCGGGGGCGTCCAGCATGTTGGCGTCGCCCCAGTACACGCCGGGGTAGTCCGGATAGGTCTGCGGCACCGAGAAGCGGGCCTTGTCCAGCTCGGCCAGGATCGCCGACGGCAGCGGCACACCGTCTTTGTCCACCGGGGTTTCGCCCAAGCCCAGCAGGGGGCCTGTGGCCACGCGCATGGGGCTGTCGGCCACGCTCACGGCATCGATCGCCAGGCGGCCGGCGAGCACGCCCAAGTCATTACCGTGCAGCTGTGGCACCACCAGCGCGCGTGGCGCCAGGATGTTCAGGGTGATGGCCTTCTGCTCGGCCAGGTAGGCGTTCCAGTCCTGGCTGGCGGCGTCGATGCCCTTGCTGGCGGCCATGATGAACAGGCGGCGGCCGTACTGGTTGTTAATCGCCTCGGCCTTGGCGTGCAGGGCGGTCAGCTCCGCGCCGGCGGTAACTGGCGAACAGAGGATCACCGCCTCCACGCTGACGCCGTGCTGCATGGCCGCGTCCAGGGCTTCTTCCCAGTCCTCGGCAGCAGCGATGGGCAGGGCCAGCGCGGCCCAGCGGTCGCCACCGTTGAGGCGCGCCGTCTTCACCTGGGTTTTCAGGTCGCTGGCCGCGGCGCCCAGCTCGGTGTCCAGATCGCTCTGGGTGTTCAAAGGGATCAGCTCGCCGACGTTGCTTGCGGCCAAGCCGATAAACAGGAAATAGCGCTCGATCTCCGTCACCGGGCCTTGGCCCAGGTTCAGGTTTCTTACGCTTACTTTGCCTTGCGCCATTGCTGGGCCTCGCTATCGGGGTGATTTCAGGATCTGCGGAAGCACGTGGGCGAAAATCCGCGCGACTTCCTCGGGGTTTTCCGGGCCAAAGAACTGCCGGCGCGGCAGCTCGATGTTCCAACTGGTGGGGCCTGGGGCTTCATCAGCCAGCACGCGGATTAGCAGGCCCGCCTGTGCATAGCCGATGTTTTCCTGAATCCAGGCCACGCTCGGTTTCATCCAGCGGGGCTTTTTGCGCTTGCCCTTGCCGGGCAGGCGCACCTTGAAGCCCAGGTGGCGCAGGCGCTTGGCCTGATGGCGGCTGGCGGTGGTGGGCACAGCCTTTCGTTGGCGGCGCATGGCGGCGGCGGTCATGCGGAAGGTGTGCCCTTCGTTGTGCACGCGGGCCACCATCGCTGCCTTCCGGGATCGCCAGCCCAGCTCGGCTGAATCCTGGGTGACTCGGGTAGCGCTCAGTTGCTTGGCGAGCCCGGCAAGGGCCTTGGCTGGGCGCTTGGTTTTGCGTTTGCGTGGCTCGAAGGCAGCGCCCTTTACGTCGCGCTGGTCGCGCACGCGCTGCCGCCACTGGGCACGCAGGCGCAGGGTCACGCGGTTCAACAGGCGAATGCGCAGCTTCGGCGGCAGGGCAACCAGCTCAAGCTGGGTTTTCACGTCCAACAGGCCGCGCACGTCCAGGTTCAGCGCTCGGCTAGCTGCCATGGGTCACCTCGCCTTCCTCGGCCACCCACAGGTCGAACGGCACGAAGGCCCAGTGCTTGCCGAAGGCCTGGATCTCGCCGCCGGCTTCCTCGGCCAGGTGCTGCGGCTCGATGAATTCCAGGCTGATTTCCACGTCTGCGGTGTCGTCGTCCAACTGGTCGATGTCGAAGCGCGCGGCGCCCAGGTCGTAGTCGGTGCGCTCGCTGTCGTGGTTCTCCAGCCAGCTGCCGATCAGGGCCATCAGGCGGCCGGGGTGGTCGGCGAAGCGCTCCAGAACGATCACCGCCTGGTAGCGCATGTCACCCATGTGCAGACCGCGCTCGGTGTGCTTCCAGATCAGCGACAGCTCGACCTTTTCGGCCCAGCTGTCCAACTGCTCGGGCAACACAAGGCGGCTTTCCAGCAGGAACGTGGTCAGGGCGCGCAGCTTGATCACAGCAGCACCGCCGTAATCCGGCCACGGCCTTGGATCAGGCGCACGGCCTGCTGGCTGTAGCTCAGGAACAGTTCGTGGCGCTCGGGCGCCTCTTTGCCCAGGTTTTCCGCGCTGTCGCGGCGGCTCACCGTGGCGAACTGCTGCAGCAAAAAGGCCTTGGCGCGGCAGTACACGGCGCGCTTGTAGGTGGCGGCGTAGAAGGCGCGTTCCTGCAACAGCAGCGGGTCGGCGGCTTCCACGTTGGTGATGCCAGCGGCCTGCCAGGCGGCCTTGCGCTTGGCCAGGTCAAGGTTCACCTCGCCCATGGCCAGGGTCACGCCCTCGGCCAGCAGCTCGGGCAGGAACTCGCCGGGCAGGCGATAGGCGGCCTGGAACTCGGCCAGGGCCAAATCGGGCCAGAAACCATCGTTGGAAATGGGGCGATCCACGAAGGTGGTCGGCTTGCCGGAGAAGCTCATGCAAGCACCCCCGCCGATGGATATTGAGGCTTATTTAGGGATATTGGGGAATATTGCCGCGCAATATCCTTGCCGTGACGGCAGGCCAGGGCTATGCTCTGGCCCCAGGTGCTCAAAACACCTACACCCAGCAAGCGTCGCCCCGCCACGATAGATGCGGTATTTTTACGCCCGAATTTTGCGTGCGTTACCGTTACGTCGGGAGTGCGACGGATACAAGACCCGAAAGGGGAAGAAGTCCGGGCCGCTTGCTGGGCCTTTTGAGCTCCCGGCACCCATCTGCTCAAAACAGGTGCGGTGTGAACCTTCAAAGAAATCAGCAAGAGGATTGCCACCATGGCACGCAAGCAAATCAAGCCCCGCACCACCGCAGCCAAAACCGAAGCCCCTGCCAGCAAGCGCACGCCCGCCGTCATCTGGGCGATGGACTTAGCCCGCGACACCCGCGGCATCGTGCAGTTCCTGGACGATGTGCTGACCACCGAGCGCGACCGGCTGGAGCTGTCGATGAACTCCATCGACGGGCTGGCCAGCATCCTACGCATCATCGACGCGAACCTGCTCGGCATATCCAGGGCCATCGACCCGGACAACGATCCGAACCATCCGGCGCCTGTGCAATTGGTTGCTGTGTAGGCCATCGTCGTGTCACCAAGCCCCGCCCAGTGCGGGGCTTTTTGTTGAATAAAGGCGGGGGTGACTGTCGTTGGCGGTTGGTTCTGCAAGCAGAGCAAACGCCTAGGCAGGCCCCCGCTGCGGGGGGTAGACGGTTAGGTGGTGGAGCCCTGTTCGGCTTCCTGCTTGCGCAGGGCCTTGGCGGCTTCATCCGAACGGGTTTTCACGCCGATCTCCGGATAGAGCGCGGTGGCTCGCTCGAAGTGGTCGATGGCATCGGCCCACTGCTTTTGCTCCATGGCCAGGATGCCCAGCAGCTTGTGGAAGCGCGCCGGGATGCGCTCGAACAGCTGCCACGGCTGCGGCAGGGCGGTTTCGGGCTCGGCGTTGATCTGCGCCCAGTAGCCGTCCACATAGGGCAGCAGCTGCGACAGATACGGTTCCGGGCTGCGCTTGGCCTTGTGCTCGGCCTCGGCCCAGTCGATCACCGCGTCCGCCACGAAGGTGGGCACGTCACGGCGGAATCGCTCGGGCAGTTGCTGGCCCTGCTCGATGGCGAACAGCGCCAGATCCAGACCGGCCTCGAACTGGGCGGTGTCGAACAGCCAGACCAGCACCTGCATCATCACCGGGTTCGGGTGATTCAGGCCGGACTCGCGGTAGCGCTGCACATAGTCCAGGTACTTGGGCAGCAGCTCGTCGCGCTTGATCTGCTGGCGAACCTCCAGGCTGTTCTGCTCGGAAAGGCGGGCCAGATCCTCGGCCAGCGCGGTGGTCATCAGGGTCAGCTGTTTCTGGGCGTTCGCCGGGCCAGCCAGGGCGGTGGCGGGGGTGAACACCTCCGCGCCGCCAGCAGCCTTGCCAAGGCCCAGGATGCGCTTCTTATGCTCCAGGGCGATGCTCATGATCAGACGAACTCCACGTTGGCGCTCTCAGCCATGGCGAACTTGCCCAGCTGCTCGATCACATAGCCCTCGTTGCGGCTGTTGTAATCCTCCATCTGCGAGCGCTTCGGGTTTTCCTGCAGGTAGCGCCGCCAGCTGTCGTCCTGGAAGTAGATCGACAGGTTGTCGAAGCTGGTGACCACCACGCCCTTGCCGGGGAAGAACGGCGCAGTGAAAGAGGGCAGGCCGCCGTAGGTGTCGATCACCTGGGCCATTTCGATGCGCTCTTTCTCGGACGGGGTGCTGCCGTGCTCGGCGTACATCTTGCCCTTGTCCTTGGCGATCAGTTCGCGGCCGATGATGGCCACCAGGTCGCCACCGTCGCGGTGTTCCTCGTCGATCATCTGCGTCAGGTCGTAGACGAAGGCGTCCAGGTTGGCGAAGTCGCCAGTGGCGCCGATCTGGATCTTGCCGGCAGCCTTGGTGCCCTGGGTGAGTACCTGCTGCGGGGCCTGCTCGCGGGCGATCTGCAGCCAGCCCTTGTTCACGTCCTGGAGCAACGGGTTAGCCACCGGGTCGGTGTTCGCGGCCACACTGGTGCCGTTCCAGCCGATCATGATGCGATCCAGGCCGATCTGCTTCTGCACGGCGGCGCTGTAGCGGTTGGCGAAGTCCTTGAACTTCGCCCAGGCGTCGATGCTGGCGAACGGCAGGGCCACGTCGGTGTGGGTGTCGAACAGCTCGTAGCCCAGGGCGTCCAGATCCAGCAGGTTGCGCGGCACGCGGTCGGCGTTCTGGGTGTTGGTGCGGCCGGTGGCCGGGCCGTTCAGGCCCATCATCACCTTCTGGCCCTTGATCTCGCTGACCGGGATCACGTTGATGCGGCGCAGGAAGTTCGAGCTGTGGGTGATCTTTTCATTCAGCGTCTGGGCCATGGCCGGGGTGACGTTGAATTCTTCGCGGGCGCTCTGCACGCCGTAGGCGCGGGCGACGGCGGCCTGCAGGGCGTGGTACTGCTGGCGGGAAAACTGGCTCAGTTTCATATCAGCAATCCACCTTCATTTCGTCGTCGGCGGCGCCGGTGGTCGCGGGCACGTCCTTGCCCTGGCCTTGATTCAGCGCGGTGTTGAACAGCTTGGTGAGGCCTTCCAGGCCTTCCTGGAGCTTGGCGAACTGCTCAGCGCTCACCGGCTTGGCTTGCTCGCCCTCGGGCTTGGCGGGGTCAGCAGCCGGCGCGGCAGGTGCGGCGGCCGGTTCGGCCGGTTTCGCGGCAAAGGTGGCGGCGCTCTTTTCCAGGCTGGTCGCCACGGTGCCGAGCTTGTCCACCGCAGCCTTGAAGGCCTCTGCGGTTTTCTGGTCCATTGGGGTGCTCTCGTCGTCGGGGGTTGCGGGGGATTTCGGCAGCGGCTTGCCCTGCAGGTGGGCGAACAGCTTGGTGAAAAAGGACAGGGCGTCTTCCTCGGTGGCCGGGTCGATGTCGCCCAGCGGCTCCAGGGCGCCGCAGTAGTTGCCGGCAGGAACGCGGCGGGAGAAGTGCAGTTCCTGGGTGCCCAGGCTGGCGGGCTCGTCGGTGACGGCCAGGCCGGACAGATACGCCTTGCCGCTGTCGGCGAAGTCCGGGTGGATCTCCACGCTGGTGAACAGCTTTTGCGCTTCCTTGTTCAGCTGCAGCAGCCGGTCGTTGGGCTTGAGCTGCGCGAACAGAGCGACCTTGCCGTCTTCCACGTCCTCGGCTTTCAGCGCGGCCACGGTGCCCAGGCTGCCCATGTAGCGAATGTGTTCGTACCAGATCGTGGCGGTGTAGGTGGCCGGGTTGTAGGTCTCGGCCATGTCGCGCAGTTCCTGCACTTCGATAGTGCGACCGTCGATGGTCTTGCCGCTGGTGGCGACTCGTTTCCAGTCGGTGACGAGGGTTCGGGGCATGGGTTCGGTTCGCTGGTGGGTGGGTCAGACACCGCCACCATAGGCACCGATCAGAACCTAAACAAACACTTCAAAATCGCACCGTAACTATCTGAAAGAAATACGAATAACGAGAAACGGCAGAGCACGTTTAAGGCCAGTTCGCCGCATAGACTGCGGCCCATGCCATACGCCACCGAAGTGAAAGAAGCCGCCAAGCGCCTGTATCTACGCCGCTGCAAACCGCGTGAGATTCAGGCCCAGCTCGGCCTGCCCAATGTCCGGATCGTCTACTACTGGATCGCCAAGGGCGGCTGGGACGAGATGCTGACGGACGAGGAACCCCTGGCCGCCGTCAGCCGGCGCATCACCCTGCTGCTGGAGAAGCCCGGCACCCTGGCCAAGGCCGAGCTGGACGAGCTGGACAGGCTCACCACGCTGCGCGAGCGCCTGCAGAAGCAAGCCGCCAGGCCGGCGCCGATGCTGGCCGAAGTGCCGGCAGAAATGAGCGACAGCCAGGGCGGCGAGCGTGGGCGCCGCGACCGTGGCGAGCGTGGCGAGCGTGGCGGCAAGCGGCGCGAGAAGAAGCTGAAGAACGACATCAGCGAGCTGACCGAAGCGGACTTCCTGGAGCAATTCACCAGCAAGATGTTCGGCTATCAGCAGGAGCTGTTCGCCGCCAAGCGGAACCCGCTCACCGCGCGGATCCGCAACGTCCTGAAAAGCCGCCAGATTGGCCTCACCTACTACTTCGCCGCCGAAGCCTTCATGGACGCCGTGCTGACCGGCGATAACCAGATGTTCCTGTCCGCCAGCCGGGCCCAGGCCGAGATTTTCCGCAGCTACATCGTCACCTTCGCCGCCGAGTGGTTCGGGATCGAACTCAAGGGCAACCCCATCACCCTGAGCAAAGACGGCAAGCCCTGGGCCGAACTGCGGTTCCTCTCCACCAACAGCGCCACCGCCCAGGGCCACCACGGCCACGTCTACATCGACGAATATTTCTGGATCCGCGACTTCGCCAAACTGGACGGCCTGGCCGGTGCCATGGCCTCGCATGCAAAGTGGCGCAAAACCTACTTTTCCACGCCCAGCGCGGTCACCCACCAGGCTTACCCGTTCTGGACGGGCGAGGAATTCCGCAACAGCAAGCGGGGCAAGAAACTGGCCAAGGACTGGCCCAGCGAAGCCCAGATCCACGCCGGGGCGCTGTGCCCGGATGGCCAGTGGCGCAAGGTCATCACCCTGGAAGACGCCATCGCAGGCGGCTGCAACCTGTTCGACATCGACCGGCTGCGCCTGGAGAACGACGAAGAGCGCTTTGACCAGCTCTACATGTGCAAATTCATCGACAGCACGCAGAGCGTCTTTTCCCTGGCCGACCTGGAACGCTGCTACTCCGACCGCGCCCTGTGGGCCGACTATGACCCCGATCCGAAGGCGCAGCGCCCCTTCGGCAACAGCCCGGTGTGGCTCGGCTATGACCCCAGCCGCACGCGCGACGATGCCACTTGCGTGGTGGTCGCGCCGCCGCTCGAACAGGGCGGCAAGTTCCGCATCCTGGAAAAGCACAGCTGGCGGGGCCACTCGTTCACCTACCAGGCCAGCCAGGTGAAGAAGCTGTGCGAGCGCTTCAACGTGCAGCACATCGGCATCGACGTGACCGGCGTCGGCTATGGCGTATTCGACCTGGTGCGCGACTTCTACCCACGCGCCACGCCGATCCACTACAGCCTGGAAACGAAAAACAGCCTGGTGCTCAAGGCCCAGGACACCATCCAGGGCAGCCGCATCGAATGGGATGCCGGCTGGAACGACATCGCCGCCGCCTTCCTCACGATCAAGCGCGGTGCCACCGCCAGCGGCCAGATCACCTACAGCGCGAGCCGCACCGATGCCACCGGCCACGCCGACATCGCCTGGGCCGTCATGCACGCGCTGGCAAACGAACCCCTCAACACCAACAAGCGGCGCCGCAGCCGCTGGTCGACACTCTCACAGGGCAGCCATGGCAGAGCACAATCCGGATCAGCAACAGCAACCACAAACGCCCGTTCGGGCCTTCACGTTCGGGGCGCCGGAATCGGTGCTGGCCGGCAATCTGGGCGAGTACCTGGGCGTGTTCGCCAGCGAGGACGGCAGGATCTACACGCCGCCGGTGTCCCGCCGAGGGCTCGCCCGGCTGCTGCGCGCGAACGCGCACCACGGCGCCATTCCCAAGTTCAAACGCAACCTGCTGTTGCGTGATTTCCGCGCCTCGGCGGGCTGCAGCGCGCAGACCATGGGCCGGGCCGCGCTCGACTTCGTGGTGTTCGGCGAAGCCTACTTCCAGCGCCTGCGCAACATCATCGGCCAGGTGCTCGAGCTGCAGCACCTTCCGGCGATCAACATGCGGCGCAAAGTGGGGGGTGGCTTCGTCATGCTGCTGCCCGGCGGGCAGGAACTGCACTTCGCCGAGGACGAGGTGGAGCACGTCATGGACTACGACGTGGAGCAGGACGTTTACGGGGTGCCCGACTACCTGGGCGGCATGCACTCGCTGCTACTCAACGAGTCGGCCACCCTGTTCCGCCGCCGCTACTACAACAACGGCGCGCACGCCGGCTTCATCTTCTACACCAACGATCCGGATCTGACCGACGAGGACGAGGAACGCCTGCGCGCCCAGATCGAAGGCACCAAGGGCGTGGGCAATTTCCGCTCGATGTTCGTCAACATCCCCGGCGGCACCGATAAGGCCATCCAGATCATCCCCGTGGGTGACGTGGCCACCAAAGATGAGTTCGAGCGGATCAAGAACATCACCCGCGCCGATATCATCGCCGCCCACCGGATGAACCCGGCCCTGGCCGGCATCATGCCGGAGAACAGCGCCGGCTTCGGCGATATCGAGAAGATCGACCGGGTGTACACCAACAACGAGATTCGCCCCATCGCCCAGCTATTCCTCCAGGTGAACGGCACCCTGCGGGCAGATCGACGTATTGGGTTCAACATGACATAAAGCCACTACATGTTGTGGCACAATGGTGCCCACTTAGGAACCTTGGGGGAGGGGATACGGTGCGGATCGTTTGTCGTGAATGTCGCGGTAAGGCGCGGATCTCGTCGCGCAATGAACTGTCGGTGGACTACACCAACCTGTATTGCCTTTGCCTGGAGTGCGGCCACCAATTCGTGGTGAACCTGGCTTACTCCCACACCACCAGGCCGGGGGCTAAAGCGGTCGATCAATTGCTGTTCGACCGCCTGCGAAACATGCCCAGGAATCAGCAGCGGGAACTGTTCGCGCAGCTCGGCGCAGCCATCCCAGCCTGACCTGCGCAGTTCGCCACCTCGTCCAGGTGGCGCAACTGGCACATGCCCAAATCCAACAACCCCGCCTTCCCGCGCTCGGATAGTTCAATTCCAGACGCTGCCAGTTCAATGAACAACGCTAGGCAGTTTCGGCTTTCCTCGAACTTATCGCGCAGAGTCTTTAATTCCTTCGCAACAGCACACATCGTTACAGCTCCGTTTCAGCGTGTGAGAACGGGGCAAACTTTACTTATCTAAAAAATGTGCGGTCAAGCACTTTTTTAATGATTGCAAAATCATCGTGCTGGCTGTTTCGATGGCTGGTTTTGCAATCGATATTCCGAAATGCCACCGCGGTCAAGGCCAGCAATGGCGGGGTTTTCTTCATTTCTTTATTTCTTCAATCCGTCAGCGAGCGTTCGGAAGATATCCACCTTTGCTAATTAGCGAAAGTACAAAAGGACAAATGGCCTTTTGTTCCTGGCGATGCGCAATCCTACAAATAAGTAATTGCTTAATTATGTAAGGCTTATTTGCCTGACTTTAAACGGAGGCGGAAGGGTTGGCGAATAACTGGGGCTTACAAATGGGGATGGTATAATTTCGATATATCGAAACGAAAAGGGCGCCGAAGCGCCCTTTTCTGTTTCTGTCGTAGGTCAAGCCCTGGCCGCTTGCACCTGCGCCATCTTGTCGGCCTGGATCAGCTGCGACCTGGCGTTAAGCCAGGCGCGGCGGTCGCCGGGCGTGCCGCTGAAAAACACCGCTCGGCGGCCTTCCTTGCTGAACATCAGATGCAGGTTCCTGGTCTTGGCGACCATCCAGCCCGCCGCCTCGGCGAAGCTGACCAGGCGTTTCACGTCCTCGCCACAGCCACGCACAAGTCGTTTACACATCGGCGGCCTCCGGTAGTGAGAAGGTGCAGACGCCGCCGATTTCGCCTTCCAGCTCCACCAGGTCGGGGTTATGGCCCAGCTTGGTGGCCAGGTTCTCGGCGGCACGGCGGGCGCTCTCGGCGCTGCTGGCGGTGGCCTTCTGGCCCTTGGCGCGGGCCACGTAGCTGCCGGCGCTGAGTCGGGTGGTGATGATCATGCCTGCACCTCTTTCAGCTCCAGGGAGTCGAAGGTCGGCGGGGCGACATCAGCGGCGATGCAACGGATGCCGCACCATCCATAGAGCTGGTTTTCATCACCTTGGGGGCCGAGGCCGCCCCAGCCCTCCAACTGCCACACATCCTTCGACCAGTGCGTGCCGGCAGCCGTGTTGCCAGCGCCGAAAAACGCTCCGCCCTGCTCCAGCATGATGCAGATCATCGACTGGCCGAACAGCCGGATTGCCGTGTGCTGTGCGTTGCCATTGCACTCCGCCAAGCGCTCTTCCGAGCTTGACCAGAAGTCGTTGATTTCGTCTGCCCTGGCCTCGGTCAGCACACCCAAATCCACCTCCAAGGTGAGCTCGTAGATGTCCCAGAAATCCGTCACGGTGTAGCGCTTGATGTTGTTGGTGCTCATGTGAATCTCCAGTCAGACAGCATGCAAAGTGGTGGGACGGGGCTTGCTCGGGGCGGCCAGCAGGGTGGCGATCACCCGCGCGTCGTCGTCGGTCAGCTCGCCGCGCTGCTGGGCCTGGGTGGCCAGTTGTTCCAGGTGCTCGCGGGCGGCCTGGCTGCGGTTCACCTGGAAGCCGATCAAGGCCTGCCCCAGCAGGTGGAAGGCGGGTGTGGTAGCCTTCACGGCGCTACCGCGTGGGTGTTGTGCTTGCATACACGTCTCTCCTAAGTGGTGGTCGGTGCCGGGGGAGTTGCCGCTCCACCGGCACCTTTCTTTCACGCCGCCGGCAGTGCCGTGGCGGTGAATATCGGGCGCATGTCGCGCCGTACCTCGAAAATCCCCAGGTCTTTTCCGTCCACGTCTTGCAGGTGAATCAGCGTCACCAGTGACGGGGCTTCGCCTGGGCGCTCCCGCCAGAACATGCTGGCGGCCAGCTCGGCCAGATCCTCGGCCGTGGCGTTCTCCAGGTAGACCGAAGGCAGGGGCAGCTCGCCGCTGATCCCGTTCGCGCCGTAGTAAACGATCACCTCCGCGCCTCCCGTCCCCACATGGCCACCAGCTCGGCCCAGATGGCCTGCCCGTTGGGCACCCGTTCGTGGATCTCCACTTCGGGGCTGTAATCCATCATCAGCACGCGCAGGCAGTCCTCGAACTTGCTCAAGTCAAGGCCGCGCAGCTCGGTCAGGTCGAAGCGGTATTCCGGGCCGTTGTACAGGCCCAGCAGGAAGCGGCCGACGGCGCGGCCCTGGCCGGTCGGCCGCACGGCCACGGGAATCAGCCGGTTAAGCGCCTGCAGGCCGCTGGTCACCACGGCATGGCGTTGGGCCTGGTAGGCCTGCTGTTTGGCGATCTGATCGCGCAGGTTGAACTCGTTCATGGGTGGCTCCGTTCTCAGTTGCTTGGGGCGGGGTGAAAGGTGGCCAGCAGGCCGACCAGCACCTGGAACACCTCGGCGCCCAGGTCGGTGGCGGTCAGTTGGCCGACGTGCAGGCCGACCTCGGCCTGCAGCCAGTCAGCGCGCTGCGGATTGGCCAGACAGGCCATGGTCAGCAGCAGGGCGCGGCGTGGGGTGTCCAGTGCCTGCAGGCGCTTGAGCAACAGCGCCAGGCCTGCGCCGGCCACGTCCAGGTCGCGCTGGCCCAGCGGCAGCTCCACCAGCAGCGCGGCGTGCTGCCACCAGCGGGGAAAATCACGGCCGGTCGCTGAATCCAAGGGGCAGCGCTCGGGGGCTTGGGTGATGGCGTTCATCGTCTGCGGTTCTCCTGTTTCAGTCGGTTCAAGCGGGCTCGCATGTCTTCGCGGAAGGCCTCGCCGCGCTTCGGGTGCTCCAGCCACTCGACGATGGCCTGGCGTGTCCAGTTGCTCAGAAAGTGGCGGGCCAGGCAGTCGCGGCGGGTGGCTTCGTCGGGGCTCAGCTCGGCCATGGCGGGCACCTCACTGGCAGGCGGAAGGGCGCAAAAAAGGAAAACCCCGCGCATGCCCCGGCCACGTCCAGAACATCCGGAACACGGGGCAGGGGCAGAGTCTGGAGCCCGCGCCGTTCGTGGCTTACAGCGCCCTTAAAATGTTCCGGGGCTACTGGTAACAAGCGGAACGCGGTTTTTTGAGATTCCTCTGCAGGCCGCACGGCACTAGGGCTACAGCCATTTGCAGAGAAAGTTGGATTCCGGAACACCGCCAGAACCTGCGTTCCGGAATTTGTCCCGGTTTGTTTCTGCTTGTTCTCCCTTGGGCGGAACAGGTTTACCGCTGTAATGCTCTGATTTTGTTGGTGTTTTTCTTGTGTTTTCTTAATGTTCCGAATGTTCTGGATGTAATTAGGGGATACGCACAAACCACGGCTAGCACTGTCAGGCCTACCCAGGCCCACTTTCATCCCGGCGTTCATCACTCCTTACCCCGCTTGGCGAACACCCAGCAGTTGAGGGGGCGCTTCTCCAGCTTCGAGCGCACTTTGCGCACCTCGATAAAGCGGTGTGTGGTGCTCAGCGGCAGCACGCGGCGCAGGGTCACGGCGGGGATTACTTCCATGCCGGCCTGGCGGCAGGCCTGCTGGAAGTGCTCCAGATTGATGGCGATCAGGTCGCGGTCGTTGCTGTGGTTCAGTCGTTCGCGGATCTCTTCGCGGGATCCGTCGCTGTCGGTGATGGTCACCACGTCCTCGTTCAGGAAGTGGTAGATCTGCCAGAACTGTGCGGCGCTGCGGTTCTCGGCGCCAATGCACTGTTGCCGCTCCAGGGCGCAGCCGGTCAGATGCTTGGCCAGGGCTTCCAGGTCGTTGTCCGTCCAGGCCGGGAACAGCGCCTGGGTGGCTTTGGCGGCGGCCATCACCTGGGCATGGCATTGCACGATCCGGGTGTGCTCTACGCCCTGGATCGCCTGGAAGCGCTGTTCGTAGTGGGCGAAGGCGGCAAAGTAGCGTTCCAGCCAGCCGCGCTCGTCGCACAGCACCGCGCGCAGGAAGCCGGCCACGTCTTCCACTTCCATGCCGCGCAGGCGCTGGGCCAGTGGCTTGAGCGCCGGGCTGTGGTGGGCGCGGGTCATGTGCAGGTAGACGATGCGGGTGATGATCGCCTCATGCCCCTCCACTTTGGCGTTCTGCGAAATGCAGATGCCGCCACGGAACAGCAGCGCCTCGGTGTCGGCGTTGGTGCTCTTGACGCCGGTCACGCGCAGCTTGGCGTTGTAGTCGAACAGCGGCTTGATGTCCTCCCAGTTGTACTGCACCACCACTTCGCGCCCCATGGCGTCGGTGGTGGTCTTGTCGGACTCCAGCAGCACCACCGGCAGGTTGCTGACGGCCGCCATCGCACGCAGCAGGCCGATGGCCGAGGCGCCGCTGCCGCTGGGCTTGATGCCTTCCTCATTGCGCCGGCCGACCAGCATCCACAGGAAGCGCAGCAGGGTGGACTTGCCCGCGCCGGCGTCGCCGGTCAGCTCCAGGAACGGCCAGGACGCCTGCGCCGCGCGGATCTGCTGGGCGAACAGCGTGCCCGTCCACCAGGCCAGGGCCGCCAGGCCGTTGAGGCTGAACACGGCCATGAAGTCGGCGAACCACTCCGGATCGAAGTCGCCGCCACGCACCACCGGCAGGCTGCGCACCGAGGTTTTCAGCCCCTCGCCGTTCACGTCCAGGTAGCCGTGTTCGTTGTTCATGATCTCTTTCCCTCTGTGGTAGCCGAACGTGGGGTAGCAGTAGGCGGCGGTGTCGTCGTCGAAGCCGATGTAAGGCAGAGTGCGCACGGTGCGGGCGTCGCGCTGCCAGTCCTTGCGCAGCATGGCCAGCACCTTCTCGCCACCCTCGAAGGTGCCGAAGGGCGTTTTCTCGATCAGCGCCTTGGCGAAGTTGCGGGGGTCGTTCACCGAGCTGGGCGGCAGGGCCTCGCGGCAGCTGCGGCGGGAGTTGGGGAACTCGAAGCTGAAAAAGAAGCGCTGTTCGCCGGTGACTGCATCGCGCTCGATGTACTCGAAGCGCGGCAGGCAGTTGGCCACTTCGGTGATGGTGGTGTGCTTGGCGAACTCGGGCTGGTGGCCTTCGATGTCATCGCCTTCGATGTCTTTCTGCAGCTCGGTGAGGTTCACCCGCGCCGAGTAAAGGCAGCTGCCGAACTCCACCAGGAAGAAGCCGGTGCGCTTTTTCAGGTAGACCAGATAGGCCTTCTTCATCGGCGATGTGGCGCAGAACAGGCGGCCCTGGTAGCAGGCTTCCTGCAGGTAGGCGTCGTCCAGCTGACCGTCGCGGTAAACGTCGTCCCAGTCGCGGTCGGGGTCGCCCAGGGCCACCCAGCCGATTTCCTTCATCTTGCGGATCTGCGCCAGGTACTTGCTGACCACGGCGCGCCCGGCCTTGTCGTTGTCCAGGGCGATCACCCAGGTGATCAGCTTGCCCTGGTTGGCTTCGATGATCAGCCAGGGGAAGTTGTTGCAGCTGATCGCGGCGATAGCCTTGTAGCCGGCCAGGTGCAGGGCGATGGCGTGGAAGATCCCTTCCACCACGTACACCCTGTCGCCCTTCTCGAAGGTCTGGCCCGGCGGCACCCAGCCCTGGCCCTTGTAGTTCATCTTCCACTTGATGCCGGCCTTGTCGCCGTCGTTGCGGGCGACCGCTCGGGCGTCGATCAGGCGTTCCCAGTAGCCGTCGCACAGCGGGAAGCGCACGGTGTCGCCCCAGCTCTCGTCGGCCAGCTTGCGGCGTTCCTGCGTGTACCAGCCCTTCATCCGGCTGATGTCGAAGCCGCGATTGCGCTGCAGGTAGGCGTCGGCGGTGGCGGTGGGGTTGGCCTCGGTACGCGGGAAACGATCGCTCAGGTTCTCGAACAGGTAGCTGTAGCGCTCGCGGGTCTTCTCGGTGTGGCGGCACTCGTTCAGCCGGTTGCAGGCCAGCTGGAAGGGCTGCTTGCGGCTGATGTACAGGGTGCGGTGGCCACACTTCGGGCAGACGCCCTTCTGCAGGTAGGTGTCGCTGATGTCCTTGAAGTCCAGCTGGTTGTCGTTTTCCAGGGCCTGGATCACGTCGAGCCGGTAGATGTCCTCGAAGTTCATACCGCCCCCTTAGCGCTGGGCGGCTTGCTGGCCGCGCACGCGCTCGGCCTGCTCGGCGGCCTCCATGGCCAGGTGAACCATGTTGATGAAGACAGTCGATTTCTCGCCCTTACCCTCTTTCGGTCGAACGATGAAGTGGCCCTGCTCGATCTCCCGGCGGATCGAACGATCAGACAGCCCTGAACGGCGTGCGAACTCCTGAACTGTCACGTAAGGCGTGTCGATGGTGATCTGCATTCTGTTACCCTCTTCAGTTATATTGCCAAGCAAAGTACCCATACGGAACCAATATAAGTACCCATACGGAACCAAGTCAAGAGGGATGCAGAAATGGAGTTAGCAGAGAAGCTGAAGGCCATCCGGCTCAAGGAAGGCCTTACCCAGTCAGAGCTGTGCGAGGCAACGGGGATAAGTCTGAGTAGCTACAAGAAATACGAGTTGGCGCTGCGCATTGAGGTGAGCTCTGTTGCGCTACTGAAGATCACGCACCACCCCCGCTTCCAGAAGTATGTCCTCTGGTTAATGAGCGACTTGACCGCGCCTGAGTGCGGCCAAATCAGCCCGCTCTAATCTCGATGTCGATCAAGAAACTGGACAACGGCGAGTGGCTGGTGGACTGCCGGCCAGAGGGTCGTGCTGGCCCGCGCATTCGCCGGCGGGTGAAGTCGAAGAACGAAGCCATGCACCTGGAGCGCCGCATCATGGGCGATGGCTCCAGGGGCGAGTTCGAGAAGGCGCCGAAGCTGGACGAGCGCCGGCTTAGCCAGTTGATCGACCTCTGGTACAAGCTGCACGGACAGAACCTCAAGACGGGCGAGCAGCGCCTGGCTTTGCTGCTGGCCATGGCCGAGCGCATGGGCGACCCCAAGGCGCACAAGTTCAGCGCGAACCACTTTGCCACCTACCGGGCCGAGCGTGCCGAGGGCAAACACACCAGGGCTAAGCCAGGCCGTGGCCGCAGCAAGGGCGACGAGAAGCCCAAGCCGATCAGCGCCAATATGCTGAACCATGAACTGGCCTACCTGCGGGCGGTATTCAACGAGCTGGAACGCCTGGGCGAGTGGGCAGGCGACAACCCGCTGGCCAAGGTGCGCGCGCTGAAGTTTGACGAAGCCGAGATGGCTTACCTGTCGGCCGAGCAGATCCAGGATCTGTTGCAGGCCCTGGCCGCAGAGGATTCGGACGCCGCGTTGATCGCCGAGGTGTGCCTTGCCACCGGTGCCCGTTGGGGTGAGGCCGAGGCGCTGCAGCCGCGCCAGGTGCGCAACTGCCTGATTCACTACAGCAAGACGAAATCCAGCAAGAACCGCACGGTGCCGATCAGCTCCGACCTGCAGGCGCGTCTCGACAAAGCCCTGCCATTCCGGCCTGGCTACAACCTGTTTCGCAAGGTGGTGGAGAAAATCGGCCTGGAGCTGCCGGACGGCCAGCTGACGCACGTCCTGCGCCACACCTTCGCCAGCCACTACATGATGAACGGCGGCGACATCCTGACCCTACAGCGCGTCCTGGGCCACGCCACCCTGGCCATGACGCAGAAGTACGCCCACTTCAGCCCGGGCCACCTGGCTGATGTGGTGAATCTGAATCCTCTAAATAGGCTGAGGAGCAGCGATTAGGAATGTCGCCAATAAGGACTTTAAACCGAAGAGAGGTCACCACATGAAACCAACCCCAGTCGAAAAGCTCATGCTGACAATGCTTTGCGATATCCATGCATCATTGGGTATCAAGAACAGCGTCGACCCGGAGCTGGTCAGCCGAACAATCGATGACAACGCTCTTTGGGTTCTGGATTGGAAGTATCCACGCTTATCGCTCGATGCCGAGCTACCGGAGGATGTCCACTTTGTCTTGGATGTCCTTGAGATGCATTTTTTCCTGAGCGAGAGCTACCAGCACCTTTCGGAAGGTGATCGTGAGAGGGTTATCGCGTCTTACCCAAATGCCGAGAAAGGGGTGAAATATCAGGGGTTTGATGGGAACCATGAGTCCCATTTGATTCAGATCGCCAGTTACTTGATCGACGATTTGGAGCGCTTCAGCCACCCCTTCGCCGGCCTAGGGTCGTTGAATTCGCACTGCCCTATGGTTGAGGTCTACCAGCGGATGTTGGGCGCATTCCTACCCCTCAAATCTGACCTGGGATCAGAAGGACTACTGGACGCGGATCAGATCATTGCGGTTCTGCTGGAGCGTATCCACCCTAGCAAGCGTTGATGTGATGTGGACGATTTGTGGACGTTGCGGTGTTGTGCAATGTCCACTTGTCATCGTGCAGATAGACAAAAGCCGCGCAGTGCGCGGCTTTGAAGGTGGTGGGCCCACACGGACTCGAACCGTGGACCAAAGGATTATGAGTCCTCTGCTCTAACCAACTGAGCTATAGGCCCTCAGAGGTCGGCGGATTATACCGATGCGTTCTCGCCAGCGCCAACCGCTTGATCTGGCTGGATAAAGGTTTCGTGTGCAATGTGCTTCACAAAGCAAAACCCCCGGCCTGGGCCGGGGGTTTGGGTATCACTCGTCGAGGAAGGAGCGCAGGTGCTCGCTTCGCGTCGGATGACGCAGCTTGCGCAGCGCCTTGGCTTCGATCTGGCGGATACGCTCACGGGTGACATCGAACTGTTTGCCCACTTCCTCGAGGGTGTGGTCGGTGTTCATGTCGATACCGAAGCGCATGCGCAGGACCTTGGCTTCACGGGCGGTGAGGCCGGCCAACACTTCGCGAGTGGCTTCCTTGAGGCTTTCGACGGTGGCCACGTCGATCGGGGACTGCATGGTGCTGTCCTCGATGAAGTCGCCCAGATGCGAATCTTCGTCGTCGCCAATCGGGGTTTCCATGGAGATCGGCTCTTTGGCGATCTTCAATACCTTGCGGATCTTGTCCTCGGGCATTTCCATGCGCTCACCCAGCTCTTCCGGAGTGGGTTCGCGGCCCATTTCCTGCAGCATCTGACGGGAGATGCGGTTGAGCTTGTTGATGGTCTCGATCATGTGCACCGGGATACGGATGGTGCGCGCCTGGTCGGCGATCGAGCGGGTGATCGCCTGGCGGATCCACCAGGTGGCGTAGGTCGAGAATTTGTAGCCGCGACGGTATTCGAACTTGTCCACCGCCTTCATCAGGCCGATGTTGCCTTCCTGGATCAGGTCGAGGAACTGCAGGCCGCGGTTGGTGTACTTCTTGGCGATGGAGATCACCAGACGCAGGTTGGCCTCGACCATTTCCTTCTTGGCGCGGCGAGCTTTCGCCTCACCGATGGACATGCGACGGTTGATGTCCTTGATCTCGGCCAGGCTCAGGCTGCACTCGGCTTCCAGGTCGGCCAGCTTCTGCTGGCAGCGCTGGATGTCGCCCTGCAGGTTGCCCAAGGCTTCAGCATACTTGGCCTTGCCCTTGGCCAGGTCGGCGGCCCAGTCCATGTCGATTTCGTTGCCCGGGAACAGGCGCAGGAAGTCGGCACGCGGCATGCGCGCATCACGTACGCACAGCTGCATGATGGCGCGCTCTTGCGCACGCAGACGGTCGAGGGCGTCGCGCACCTGGGTGACCAGGGCGTCGTACTGCTTGGGCACCAGCTTGATCGGCATGAACAGCTCGGCCAGTGCGGCCAGCTCTTCGGTGGCCTGCTTGCTGCCGCGACCGTGCTTCTTCAGGGCCTTCTGGACTTTTTCCTGCTGCTCGGCCACGGCGGTGAAGCGGCGAGCCGCTTCTTCCGGGTCCGGGCCGCCATCGCCTTCTTCTTCCTCGTCGTCACCGCTCTCGTCTTCTTCGTCGTCGTCGCTTTCTTCAGCGGCGGCGCCTTCCTTGACGGGAACGGGGGCAGCGGCTTCGTCGGGCACGCTGCCGTCATCCGGGTCGATGTAGCCACTGAGGACTTCGGCCAGGCGGCCGCCTTCGGTGGTGACGCGGTTGTACTCGGCGAGGATGCCTTCGACGGTGCCGGGGAAGTGAGCGATGGCGCTCATGACTTCGCGGATGCCTTCCTCGATGCGCTTGGCGATTTCGATTTCGCCTTCGCGGGTCAGCAGCTCCACGGTACCCATTTCGCGCATGTACATGCGCACCGGGTCGGTGGTGCGGCCGATATCGGTCTCAACGGCGGCGAGGGCGGCAGCGGCTTCTTCGGCAGCAGCCTCGTCGGTGTCGGCTTCGGCCAACAGCAGGGCGTCCGCATCCGGAGCACTCTCGAATACGTTGATCCCCATGTCGTTGATCATGCGGATGATGTCTTCCACCTGTTCCGGATCGGAAATGTCTTCCGGCAGGTGGTCATTGACCTCCGCGTACGTCAGGTAACCCTGCTCGCGACCGCGGCTGATCAATTCTTTCAAACGAGATTGCTGTTGCGCTTTTACGGACATAACACCCTATCCACTGAAGGTCTTGGCGGGCTGAAAACAAGCCGAGGATTATACCTCGGTTTTGGCTTTAGGCGCCAGTTGGGGACTTGCTGCTCGATGAGGAGGTGAGGCTGTAGTGCTCTCTGAGCAATGTCTTTTCCTCGTCTGTGAGCTCGCTGGGGCTTTTATGAATGATGCTGCGGAGCGCCTTTTCACGCCGCCTCTGCGATTGACTGTTTGCAAGTGTAGTAATGGTGTCGAAAAACTGCTGTTCAAGGTTGTCACCCTGAATCAGCCATTCCTTCTCCGCCAGTGCCCGCAGCAGACGGCCCTGTTCGGTGCCGTGCCAGCGAGCGATCAGTTGCAGCGAACGCAGGTTGGGCGTTTTCTGCAGGGCACCGACCAGCGCTACCAGAAGTTGCGCGTAGGTGTCCTCTTCGTCGGCGAAGTGGCTGACATCCTCGACCTTTTGCGCCAGCTGCGGATGGTGCAGCAAGGTGCGCAGGGCGATCAGATGTGGTGATTCGACGCTCACCGCGGTGCGCGGGGCACGTGGCGCGAAATCGCCCTTGCCCTTCTTGTTCCACTTGCCGCTGCCGTCTTTTTTCCAGCTGCCTTTGCCGCCTTCGTTGTTGCGCTCGTAGTGTTGCGGCTGGGGCGGGGCGGGCTGCTCGTAACCGCCGACGTCCGGCAGGTTGTCGTAGTAGGCGCTGTCGGGGATATCGCCGTAATCCGGGTAGTCGCTGCTGGGCGCGTGGCTGGGCGTGCTGGACGCATGGCTGCGCGGGGCGCTGGCAACCTGGCTCATGGCTTCGCCGGAAAGACCGGTGATCTCGCTCAGGCGCTGGCGCATCAGGGCACGCAGGTTGTTGCCGGGAATCTTGTCGATCAGTGGTGCGGCCAGCGTCACCAGATGCGCCTTGCCTTCAAGCGAGCGCGGGTCGGCCTCTTCGCAAAGCTGCTGGAAGAAGTAGTCGGCCAGCGGCTGGGCATGCTGGTTGATGCGCGCGCGGAAGGCATCGGTACCTTCGGCGCGCACCAGGGTGTCCGGGTCCTCGCCTTCGGGCAGGAACAGGAAGCGCGCGCGGCGACCGTCCTGCAGGCTTGGCAGGGTCGACTCCAGGGCGCGCCAGGCAGCGTTGCGCCCGGCGGCGTCGCCGTCGAAGCAGAACAACACGCTGGGCACGATGCGAAACAGGCGCTTGAGGTGTTCTTCGCTGGTGGCCGTACCCAGGGTCGCCACGGCATTGCGCAGGCCTTGCTGGGCCAGGGCGATGACGTCCATGTAGCCTTCGACCACCATGATCTCGTCAAGATCACGGTTGTGCTTGCGCGCCTCGTACAGGCCGTAGAGTTCCTGGCCCTTGTGGAACACCGGGGTTTCCGGTGAGTTCAGGTACTTGGGCTTGTCGTCGCCCAGCACGCGGCCGCCGAAGGCGATCACCCGGCCGCGGCTGTCGCGGATGGGGAACATGATGCGATCGCGGAAGCGGTCGTAGCGCCGGCCGTTCTCGGCGTTCTCGATCAGCAGGCCGGCGTCGATCATGACTTTCTGCTGTAGGGCGTCGGCGCCCAGATGCTTGAGCAGGTTGTCCCAGCCGGGCGGCGCGAAGCCGATGCCGAAGTCACGGGCGATCTCGCCGGTCAGGCCACGGCCCTTGAGGTAATCCACCGCGTACTTGCGCTGCGGATGGCTTTTCAGGGCCTGGCGATAGTGCTCGGCGGCGGCATTGAGCAGCGGGTAGAGCGGCGAGTCTACCGGTTGGCGCGGTGTGCGCCCGCGCCCGCTTTCCTCGCGCGGCACATCCATGCCGGCGCGCTTGGCCAGTTCCTCGATCGCCTGGAGAAATTCCAGTTGATCGTGGTCCATGACGAAGCCGAGGGCATTGCCGCCGGCGCCGCAGCCAAAGCAGTAGTAGAACTGCTTGTCCGGGCTGACGGTGAAAGAGGGGGTCTTTTCCTTGTGGAAAGGGCAGCAGGCGCTGTAGTTCTTGCCGGTCTTCTTCAGCTGGATGCGCGAGCTCACCACATCGACGATGTCGGTGCGGTTGAGCAGGTCATCGATGAAGGATTGCGGGATCAGGCCGGCCATAGACGCTCAGCATACTGCCCGGCGCAAGCGCTGGACAACGGATGGGTAGAAAAGCAAAAACTCCGCTCACTCGCTAAGGCGCGAGGCGGAGTCTTCAAATGCAATGCCCGGCCTGAGCCGGGCATTCGAGCGTGGCGTGTACGGTATTAGTACAGGCGAACGCTGCGGCGCTGCTCGCGCTGCACTTTCTTGGCGTGACGCTTAACAGCGGCAGCGGCTTTGCGCTTACGCTCAGCGGTCGGCTTTTCGTAGAATTCGCGGCTGCGAACTTCAGCCAGTACACCGGCTTTTTCGCAGGAGCGCTTGAAACGACGCAGGGCTACGTCGAAGGGTTCGTTCTCTTTAACTTTGACGGCTGGCATCCAGGTCGTACCTATCTTTAATTACCGGTTTCAACGCGTGCCCGGCAGGTGGCTCGGGATGCGTCGGTTTTCAAGGGTTGCGGATGTTACCGCCTCGTCGCGCGGAATGCAAAGCCCTTAGGTCGAAAAGCGCTGGTCGCTCCGCCGGGCGGCGCTTATCATGCGCGCCTTTGTTCCACGCGGCAAACCAAGGTTCAGGCTCTATGCTCGTACTGGGATTGGAAACTTCCTGCGATGAAACCGGCGTCGCGCTCTATGACAGCGAGCGCGGCCTGCTGGCTGACGCCCTGTTCAGCCAGATCGACCTGCACCGTGTGTATGGCGGCGTGGTGCCCGAGTTGGCCTCGCGTGATCACGTCAAACGCATGTTGCCGCTGATCCGTCAGGTGCTGGATGAAGCCGGCAAACAGGCCAGCGATATCGATGCACTGGCCTATACGGCCGGCCCGGGCCTGGTCGGGGCGCTGCTGGTGGGCGCCTCCTGCGCGCAGGCGCTGGCTTTTGCCTGGGGCGTGCCGGCCGTCGGTGTGCACCATATGGAAGGTCATCTACTGGCGCCGATGCTGGAAGAGCAGCCGCCGGCCTTTCCGTTCGTCGCCCTGCTGGTGTCCGGCGGCCACACCCAACTTGTGCGGGTCGATGGCATCGGTCAGTACCAGTTGCTCGGCGAGTCGCTGGACGATGCAGCCGGCGAAGCCTTCGACAAGACCGCCAAGCTGATGGGCCTGAATTACCCCGGCGGCCCGGAGATCGCCAAGCTGGCCGAGCAGGGTACGCCGGGGCGTTTCGCCTTCCCGCGGCCGATGACCGATCGGCCGGGTCTGGATTTCAGTTTCAGCGGCCTGAAAACCTTCGCTCTGAATACCTGGCAGCAATGCCGCGACAGTGGCGACGACCTCGACCAAGCCCGGCGCGACATCGCGCTGGCCTTCCAGCAGGCGGTGGTTGAGACTCTGACCATCAAGTGCAAGCGTGCGCTCAAGCAGAGCGGGCTGAACAGCCTGGTGATCGCGGGTGGCGTGAGTGCCAACAAGGCGCTGCGCGAGCATCTGGAACGTATGCTGGGCGAGATGAAGGGCAAGGTGTTCTATGCGCGGCCGCGTTTCTGTACCGACAATGGCGCGATGATTGCCTATGCCGGTTGCCAGCGTTTGCTGGCCGGGCAGCATGAAGATCTGGCGATCAAGGTGCAGGCGCGCTGGCCGATGGAGTCGCTGCCGGCGATTTAACGAGGCCAGACCCTGTAGGAGCGGCTTCAGCCGCGATTTGCGTTCTGACAGGTTGCCTAAAAGCGCCGCTCGCGCCCGGCGAACAGATCGCGCAGATTGCTGCGGTGACGCCACACGATCAGCCCGGTCAGTACGCAGGCCGGCAGCAGGGCCGCCGGTTGTTGCCAGGCCAGTAGCGGCAGCGTCAGCGGTGTGGCGATCAGCGATGCCAGCGAACTGGTGCGGGTCAGCAGGAATACCAGCGCCCAGGCCGCCAGCGCGAGCAGGGCGGCCGGTGGATAGAGGCCGAGCAACATGCCGGCGGCAGTGGCGACGCCCTTGCCGCCACGAAAACGGAAGTACAGCGGGTAAAGGTGGCCGACGACGGCCGCCAGGCCGATCCAGGCCTGCTGATGCAGGCTCAGGCCGAGCAGCTTGGCGATGAGGATCGGCAGCAGGCCCTTGAACAGGTCGCCGATCAGCGTCATGACGGCGAGCTTCTTGCCGGCCACGCGCAACATGTTGGTGGCGCCGGGGTTGCCCGAGCCACTGGCACGCGGGTCCGGCCCGCCAGCGAGTCGGCTGAGCAGGATGGCGAAGGACAACGAACCGAGCAGGTAGGCAAGGATTGCCAGAAGCCAGAACATGGTGGCCATTCCAGGGCATGGGGTGGCCCGATTCTAACGAGGTGCAGCGCCCTTGTCGTGGCGCGGAGAGTGCGGTGGACAGAGTATTTATCGAGGGGCTGGAAGTCGACACGGTGATCGGCGCCTACGATTGGGAACGCGACATTCGTCAGTGCCTGCGCCTGGATCTGCAGATGGCCTGGGACAACCGCCCGGCCGCAGCGGGTGATGACCTCAACCTGGCACTCGACTATGCCAGCGTCTCCGCGCGCATCCAGGCCTTTGCCGCCGAGTCGCAGTTCATTCTGGTCGAGACCTTTGCCGAGCGCCTGGTACAGCTCCTGATGGATGAATTCAGCATTCCCTGGATTCGCCTGAAGCTGACCAAGCCCGGCGCAGTGCCGGCCGCACGTGGCGGCGTGGGTGTGGAGATCGAGCGCGGATGTCTCTGACTCGGGTCTTTCTCGGCCTCGGCAGCAATGTGCAGCGCGAGGCTCACCTTTGTGCCGGGCTCGATGCGCTGGCTGGTCTGCTCAGCGACATGCGCTGCTCGCCGGTCTTCGAAAGCCATGCGGTGGGTATCAAGAGCGGCAATTTCTTCAATCTGGTGGTGGTGGGCGAAACCGAGCTGCCGCTGCTGGAGCTGGATCGCCGGCTGAAGTTCATCGAGGCCGATAACGGCCGCTACGCACCGGACCGCAAAGGCCTGCCGCTGGATATCGATGTTCTGCTGTACGGCGAGCAGGTCGGCAACTTCAACGGTCTGATTCTGCCGCGTGCGGAAATTCTCAAGAACGCCTTCGTGCTCTGGCCTTTGGCCTTGCTCGCGCCGCAAGTGTGCCATCCGGTAGATGGTCGTTCGTTCGCAGAGCTGTGGTCCACGGCGCAGATCGATCAGCAGCTATGGCCAGCCGCCTTCCAGTGGCGCGGCGCCGAGTTGACGCCGGCCGAGCTGTTGCAGGCGCGCTCTTCGTAGCCCGGATGCAATCCGGGGCCTCGGCAACACCTGTCTCCCGGATTGCCTCCGGGTCACGGGCTGGACTTGATCGGTAGGAGCGGATTTATCCGCGAAAAAAGGCGGGCCGCGGAGCTGTGATGATCGCGGCTGAAACGGAATGCCGCCCAGCCGATCCTACGAGGCGTGCTGCTGTTTGTAGGCCTTGAGTGCCTGCAGACGCTCGCGATTGAGCGCCTCGCCCAACTCCGCACCCTTGAGCCCCTTCTCCAGTAGCGGTTTGACCGCCACCTGCCGCGCTACATCGGCTGCGCCCAGCAGATAAGCGGCTTGTGGATAGTCGCGCTGTTCCAGACCCTGGCGCCCGCGGGCATCCATCTTGCAAGCGGCGACGAATTCGGCGAAGCGTTGCGGGCGGCGGAAGACGTCGAAGCGTTGCAGTAACTCCAGCAGCGTCGAGGGCCGCAGTTCCAGTGCTCGGTGGCCATGGGTATGGAACTCTCCCACCAGCGCTGCCAGCTCGGCGCAGTCGCGCGGCGCCTTGCAGCGCTCGTTGATCGCCTGGATCAGGCGCAGCCCCTTGTGCTCATGAGCGATATGCCGCGGCCAGTCAGCCTCGGGCGTCAGCCCCTTGCCGACATCATGCAGCAGGCAGGCCCAACGTACGTTGAGCGGTTGGTCATGCTCTGCGCACTGACGCAGCACGCTCATTACATGCACGCCGGTGTCGACTTCGGGGTGATGCGCCTGCGGTTGCGGCACGCCGAACAACTTATCCACTTCCGGCAGCAGCGCCGCCAGCGCGCCGCAATCGCGCAGCACCTGGATGAAAACATCCGGGCGCGACTCCATCAGCGCGCGGGAGATTTCCTTCCAGCTACGTTCGGCAGTGAGATGGCCCAGTTCACCGGACTCCGCCAGTTGGCGCATCAGCTCGAGGGTGTCTGGCGCCACGCTGAATCCCAGCGGCGCATAGCGTGCGGCGAAGCGGGCAACACGCAGTACGCGTAGCGGATCTTCGGCGAAGGCCGGGGAAACGTGGCGCAGCAGGCGGGCCTGAAGATCCTGCTGACCGCCATACGGATCGATCAGCCGGCCATGTTCGTCTTCGGCCATGGCGTTGACGCTCAGGTCGCGGCGGATCAGGTCGTCTTCCAGCGTGACGTCCGGGCTGGCATGAAAGGTGAACCCGCCATAGCCGCGGCCACTCTTGCGCTCGGTTCGCGCCAGGGCGTATTCCTCACCGGTCTGCGGGTGCAGGAACACCGGAAAATCGGCGCCAACCGGGCGATAACCGAGCTCCAGCATCTGCTCTGCGCTGGCGCCGACCACGACCCAGTCCACTTCACTGACGGGACGGCCGAGCAGGCGATCACGCACTGCACCGCCGACTTTGTAAATCTGCATGTGTGTTCCTCCGCTGAGCGCAGAGGATAGCGGCTGGTCGGGACGGGGAGGTAGCCCGGATACAATCCGGGACGTTCGCGCGGATATCCGCGGATTGCATCCGGGCTACGGTGTGGCTTGCGGAATCTGCTCGGTCAACACTCGCACGGCACGCTCCAGCAGCTCGGCACTGTCGCGTGCCGGGCTCAGTCCTGTGCTGACCACGCCTTCCCAGAGGATGCGCTGGTCGAGGTCGGCCAGGCGCAGGCGCAAGGTGCCGGTTTCGTCACGCAAACGGTGGATCGCCTGGTAGGGGCCGAGCGGGTCGGGCGGCGGCGTGTCGACCTTGAACAGCAGCGGACCATCCTGCAAGGCCAGCCAGTAATAGACGCGTAACTGTGGCTGCTGGCTCTCGTGATAACCGCGGGTGGACAGCCCATGGCGCAACAGTTGCGGCAACTGGCGATAGCGCTCGGGAAAGGGCGCGTCGCCCTCCAGGCTGGCCTGTGGGTCGATCAGTTCGAAACTGTGGCGCCCGGCCAGCGAGGCATCGGCGGGGCTGAGGATGCGTGCCTGCGGGACATGGCTGGTACAGGTGGCCAGCCCCAGGCACAGTAGGATTACAAGGAATAGGCGCATGCATGGCATCTCGCGGAGTCTGCCTGCGATGCTGATGCCCCTGGCCATGACCGGCAACCGATCAAATGGGTGGAATGACCAGGTCCAGCCGCGGGTATTCGTTGTCACTCTCCGCGCTGCCGCGTGGCGGCACATGCTGAGTGGTGATCAGCTGGTCGCCCTGGCACACCTCCAGATGGATGTCGAAGCCCCACAGCCGATGCAGATGCTTGAGCACCTCGCCGGTGGAGTCGCCCAGCGGTTTGCGGTCGTGCTGCTGATGGCGCAGGGTCAGCGAGCGGTCGCCGCGGCGGTCGATGTTCCAGATCTGTACGTTGGGTTCGCGGTTGCCCAGGTTGTATTGCGCTGCGAGCAGCTCGCGGATGGTGCGGTAGCCGGATTCGTCATGGATGGCCGGCACCAGCAGCTCGTCCTTTTGATCGTCATCAAGGATGCCGAACAGCTTGAAGTCGCGAATCACCTTGGGCGAGAGGAACTGCAGGATGAAGCTCTCGTCCTTGAAACTGGTCATGGCGAACTTGAGGGTGGTCAGCCAGTCGCTGCCGGCGATGTCGGGGAACCAGCGCTTGTCTTCTTCGGTGGGCTCTTCGCAGATGCGGCGGATGTCGCGGTACATGGCGAAACCCAGGGCATAGGGGTTGATGCCGCTGTAGTAAGGGCTATCGAACGGCGGCTGGTAGACCACGCTGGTGTGCGACTGCAGGAACTCCATCATGAAGCCGTCGGTAACCAGACCCTCGTCGTACAGGTCGTTCATCAGGGTGTAGTGCCAGAAGGTGGCCCAGCCTTCGTTCATCACCTGGGTCTGGCGCTGCGGGTAGAAGTACTGGGCGATCTTGCGCACGATGCGGATCACCTCGCGCTGCCAGGGCTCCAGCAGCGGGGCGTGCTTCTCGAGGAAGTAGAGGATGTTCTCCTGCGGCTCGGCCGGGAAACGCTTGTTGTCCTTCTCGCTGGCCTTGTCCGCGTTTCTGGGAATGGTGCGCCACAGGTCGTTGATCTGCTTCTGCAGGTGTTCTTCGCGGTCCTTCTGGCGGCGCCGCTCCTCTTCGGCGGAGATGGGGTAGGGGCGCTTGTAGCGGTCGACGCCGTAGTTCATCAGGGCATGGCAGGAGTCGAGCAGTTCCTCCACTGCGTCGATGCCGTAACGCTCCTCGCACTGCATGATGTACTGCTTGGCGAACACCAGGTAGTCGATGATCGAGCTGGCGTCGGTCCACGTGCGGAACAGGTAATTGCCCTTGAAAAAGCTGTTGTGGCCGTAGCAGGCGTGGGCGATCACCAGCGCCTGCATGCAGATGGTGTTTTCCTCCATCAGATAGGCGATGCACGGGTCGGAATTGATCACGATCTCGTAGGCCAGGCCCATCTGACCGCGCTTGTAGCCTTTTTCGGTGGCGAGGAAGTGCTTGCCGTAGGACCAGTGGTGATAGCCCAGCGGCATGCCCACCGAGGCGTAGGCATCCATCATCTGCTCGGCGGTAATCACTTCGATCTGGTTGGGGTAGGTATCCAGCGCATAGCGTTCGGCGATGCGCGCGATTTCCTTGTCGTACTGGCGGATGAGATCGAAGGTCCATTCCGAACCGGTGGAGATCGGCTCGCGCTTTCTCGTACTGGCATTCATGGCTTGGCCCTCAACTCACCAGGCGACGCTGGAACAGTTCGCGGAACACCGGGTAGATGTCCGCGGCGGACACCAGTTGCTGCTGGGCGAAGCTGTCTGCGAAGGCTTCGGCCACCTGTTCGTACTCGAACCACAGCGCCTGGTGCTCACGTGGGGTGATCTCGACGTAGGTGAAGTACTGCACGAACGGCATGATCTGGTTGATCAATATATCCCGGCATACCGGCGAGTCGTCGTTCCAGTTGTCGCCGTCCGACGCCTGGGCGGCATAGATATTCCACTCGTTGATCGGATAGCGCTCGGCCATCACTTCCTGCATCAGCTTCAACGCGCTGGAGACGATGGTGCCGCCGGTCTCGCGGGAGTAGAAGAACTCTTCTTCGTCCACTTCCTTGGCGCTGGTGTGGTGGCGGATGAACACCACGTCGATCTTGTCGTAATTGCGCTTGAGGAACAGGTACAAGAGGATGAAGAAGCGCTTGGCGACGTCCTTGGTGGCCTGGGTCATGGAGCCGGAAACGTCCATCAGGCAGAACATCACCGCCTTGGAGCTGGGGTTGGGCTGCTTGGTCAGCAGGTTGTACTTGAGGTCGAAGGTGTCGAGGAAAGGCACACGGTGGATGCGCGCGCTGAGCCGTTCGATTTCCTCCTGCATGGCCTGGATATCGCCGAAGTTATCCAGCTCTTCACGTCGCAGGCGCTCCAGCTCGGCCTTGGCTTCACGCAGTTTGGCGCGGCTGGAACCGGACAGGGCGATGCGCCTCGCATGTGCAGAGCGCAGGGTGCGCACGATATTGATGCGCGAAGGGTTGCCTTCGTTGCTGATGCCCGCGCGCACGGTCTTGAAGGTGTCGGCGCCGGTGAGGTGACGCTTGACCAGGTTGGGCAGTTCCAGATCCTCGAACATGAAGTCGAGAAATTCCTCCTGGGTGATCTGGAAAACGAACTCGTCCATGCCTTCGCCGGAATTGCTCGCCTTGCCGCTGCCTCGTCCGCCGCCACCGCCTTGCGGGCGCGGAATGCGTTCGCCGGTGGTGAATTCCTTATTGCCGGGATGAACGATGGTCTGCTTGCCGCCACGACCATGATGCAGCACCGGCTCGTCGATATCGCGGCCGGGAATGCTGATCTGCTCGCCGTGCTCCATGTCGGTGATGGAGCGCCGGCTGACGGCTTCCTCCACCGCCTTCTTGATGTGTTCACGGTAACGCCGCAAAAAGCGCTGGCGATTCACCGTGCTCTTGTTCTTGCCATTGAGGCGCCGGTCGATCACATAGCTCATGACATCTCCCTAGCCTGTCCGTAGTCACAGGCAGGCAGCGAATGACCCGGCGCGGGTTGCGCGCCGGATAGGGCTTACTGAGACTTGCGAACCCGCAGGTACCACTCCGACAGCAGGCGCACCTGCTTCTCGGTGTAGCCGCGCTCGACCATGCGTTTGACGAAGTCGTTGTGCTTCTGCTGATCCTCCTTGCTGCCCTTGGCGTTGAAGCTGATGACCGGGAGCAGGTCCTCGGTGTTGGAGAACATCTTCTTCTCGATGACCACACGCAGCTTCTCGTAGCTGAGCCAGGTGGGGTTCTTGCCGTTGTTGTTGGCGCGGGCGCGCAGCACGAAGTTGACGATCTCGTTGCGGAAATCCTTCGGGTTGCTGATGCCGGCTGGCTTCTCGATCTTCTCCAGTTCTTCGTTCAGCGCCACGCGGTTGAGGATTTCGCCCGTTTCCGGGTCGCGGTATTCCTGATCCTGAATCCAGAAGTCGGCGTACAGCACGTAGCGGTCGAAGATGTTCTGCCCGTACTCGCTGTAGGACTCCAGGTAGGCGGTCTGGATTTCCTTGCCGATGAACTCGATGTAGCGCGGCGCCAGATATTCCTTGATGTAGCGCAGATAGCGCTCGCGCACTTCGGCGGGGAACTGCTCCTGTTCGATCTGCTGCTCCAGCACGTAGAGCAGGTGCACCGGGTTGGCCGCCACCTCGTGTGGGTCGAAGTTGAACACCTTGGAGAGGATCTTGAAGGCGAAGCGGGTCGACAGGCCGTTCATGCCTTCGTCCACGCCGGCACTGTCTCGGTATTCCTGGATCGACTTGGCTTTCGGATCGGTATCCTTGAGATTCTCGCCGTCGTAGACGCGCATCTTCGAGTAGATGTTGGAGTTTTCCGGCTCCTTGAGGCGGCTCAGCACGCTGAACTGGGCGAGCATCTTCAGGGTGTCCGGGGCGCAATGGGCCTTGGCCAGCGAGCTGTTGATCAACAGCTTGTCGTAGATGCGGATTTCATCGGTGACGCGCAGGCAGTAGGGCACCTTGACGATGTAGATCCGGTCGATGAAGGCTTCGTTGTTCTTGTTGTTGCGGAAGCTGTGCCATTCCGATTCGTTGGAGTGGGCCAGCAGGATGCCGCTGTAGGGAATCGCCCCAAGGCCTTCGGTGCTGTTGTAGTTGCCCTCCTGGGTAGCGGTCAGCAACGGGTGCAGGACCTTGATGGGCGCCTTGAACATCTCGACGAATTCCATCAGGCCCTGGTTGGCCCGGCACAGCGCGCCCGAGTAGCTGTACGCGTCGGCGTCGTTCTGCGGGAATTCCTCCAGTTTGCGGATATCCACCTTGCCGACCAGGGCGGAAATGTCCTGGTTGTTCTCGTCGCCCGGCTCGGTCTTGGCCACGGCGATCTGGTTGAGGATCGACGGATACAGCTTGACCACGCGGAACTGGCTGATGTCGCCGCCGAATTCCTGTAGGCGCTTGGTCGCCCAGGGTGACATGATCGAGCTGAGGTAGCGCCGTGGGATACCGTAGTCCTCTTCGAGAATGGCGCCGTCTTCGGTGGCGTTGAACAGCCCCAGCGGTGACTCGAATACTGGTGAGCCCTTGATGGCGTAGAAGGGCACCTTTTCCATCAGCTGCTTGAGCTTTTCGGCCAGCGAGGATTTACCGCCGCCCACCGGACCCAGCAGGTAGAGGATCTGCTTCTTCTCCTCCAGACCCTGCGCGGCGTGGCGGAAATAGGAGACGATCTGGTCGATGCATTCTTCCATGCCATGGAAGTCGGCGAAGGCCGGATAGCGGCGGATCACCTTGTTGGAAAAGATGCGTGACAGCCGTGGGTCATTGGAAGTGTCCAGCAACTCCGGTTCGCCAATGGCCATCAGCAGGCGTTCGGCCGCAGTGGCGTAGGCGCTGCGATCCTGTTTGCACAGTTCGAGGTACTCCTGCAGCGAGTACTCCTCCTGGCGGGTCGCCTCGAAACGTTGTTGGAAGTGACTGAAAATGCTCATGACTTCACCTCGCTCGATGCTGAAAGCTGGCTCGGGATCGGTCGTGCATGCAGGTGCTGGGTGACGCCGGCTCCGAAGAAGTCGGGAACAATCCCCCAAAACCTAAAAGTCGCTCCGATGGCCCGATGCCGGTTGGCCGGCTCTACCTTCAGTGGGATGGCCTGAGTAACAGAATAGTTCGTTCTGCAGAGCGTCAAGGTCGGGACAACGATAACTGGATGTTACCGTGCGTCGGGAAGTGGCGGCAGGCCAGAGCGGGCGCGGCCTGCCGCGTGAAGAAATTTATTCTTCGGAACTTTGTGCCGTCTCGCTTGGGTAGGTGGCGCGCCAAAGCTCGAAACCGCCGTCGAGGCTGTACACCTCCGAGAAACCCTGGCCTGCAAGATAAGCCGCCGCGCCCTGGCTGGAATTGCCGTGGTAGCAGGAGACGATCAGCGGTGCGTCGAGGTCGGCGTGGGTGATGAAGTCATGCAGTGAGTGGTTGTCCAGATGGCGCGAGCCGCTGATGTGGCCATTGGCGAAGCTGTGCGGGTCGCGAATGTCGACTACCACAGCGCCCTGGGTACGCAGCTCTTGCGCCTGTTGTGGGGAGATACGCTTGAATTCGCTCATGTTCGGGACCTTTACCGGATGGGGCGGGCTTATTCCTTGGGACAGGTACAGCGGTGCAGGGCGCCACTGTCGACATCGAGCAGGGTCATCGCATTGCCCCAGACGCAGCCGGTGTCCAGAGCGTAGAGGCCTGGCTCGTTGCAATGGCCTTCCAGCGCTGCCCAGTGCCCGAAGATGATCTTCTCGCCGCGCATCTTGCGTTGTGGGTGGCTGAACCAGGGCGCGAAGCCGGGCGGAGCGTTGTCGAGGCCTTCCTTCGTCTTCAGGTCCAGTGTGCCATCTGCCTTGCAGAAGCGCATGCGGGTGAAATAGTTGGTGATGACCCGCAGGCGGGTGACGCCATGCAGATCCTTGTTCCATTTGGCGGGTTCGTTGCCATACATGCCGTCGAGAAACAGGGGCAGGCGGGCATCATCACGCAGTGCCTCTTCGACCTCGGCGGCTCGGCGCAATGCCTTGCTCAGCGTCCACTGGGGAGGGATGCCGGCATGTACCAGGGTCACCTTGCGCTCGGCATCGTGGTGCACCAGCTTCTGCATGCGCAGCCAGTCGAGCAGGTCGTTGCGATCCGGCGCGTCGAGAATCTCGCGCAGGGTATCGCCCTTCTTCAGGCGCTCGATGTTATGCGCTACCGCCAGCAGATGCAGGTCATGGTTACCCAGCACGCAGGTGACCGCCTGGCGGATGGAGTAGAGGAAACGCAGGGTTTCCAGCGACTGCGGGCCGCGGTTGACCAGATCGCCGACCAGCCAGAGCTGGTCCTGCGCCGGATCGAATGCCACCTGCTCAAGCAGGCATTTGAGTGGTTTCAGGCAGCCCTGCAGGTCGCCGACGGCGTAAACGGCCATCAGTGCAGTGCTCCTGGTACCGCCAGGCGGAACGGTGCAATGGTTGCGTCGAAGCGTTTGCCGTCCTCGGCAAGCATCTGATAGCTGCCCTGCATGGTGCCGACCTGGGTGGCCATCACCGTTCCGCTACTGTAGGTGTGGCTGGCGCCTGGCTCGATGTGCGGTTGTTGGCCGATCACACCGGCACCGCGGACTTCCTGCACGCGGCCGTCGCCATCGGTGATGATCCAATGGCGCGACAGCAACTGCGCCGGCAACTCGCCGTTATTGACGATGGTCACGGTGTAGGAAAACGCGTAGCGGTTCTGCTCCGGCTGCGATTGTGCAGCCAGATAGTGGGTGGTGACGCTGACGTCGATCTGATAACGAGGGTCGGACATGCGCGTGATCCGTTGAGCCTGATTGCAGTTTAGTCCTGCGCAGCGCAGGGCTGCAGAGCCAGCTGGTCGGCCAGGCGAACGAAGGCGGCCAGATCCAGCTGTTCGGGGCGCAGACTGCCGTCGACGCCGGCTGCCTCGATGGCTTCGGCCGGTAGCAGCTGCTTGAGCGTATTGCGCAGGGTCTTGCGGCGCTGGTTGAAGGCTTCACGCACCACGCGTTCGAGCAGGCGATGGTCCTTGGCCGGGTGTGGCAGGGTTTCATGCGGCACCAGGCGCACGATGGCCGAGTCGACCTTGGGCGGCGGGTTGAAGGCGCCGGGGCCGACATTGAACAGATGCTCCACACGGCAGTGGTACTGCACCATGATCGACAGGCGGCCCCAGTCGCCGCCACCCGGGCCGGCGGCCATGCGCTCGACCACTTCCTTCTGCAGCATGAAGTGCATGTCGCGTATCAGCGGCGCGTTGTCCAGCAGATGGAAAATCAGCGGCGTGGAGATGTTGTAGGGCAGGTTGCCGACTACACGCAGACTGCGTGGCGCTGCTTCGAGGCGGGCGAAGTCGAATTTCAATGCGTCGCCCTGGTTCAGGCGAAAGCGCGGATTGTCGCCGAACTTGCTTTGCAGGATGGGGATCAGGTCGAGGTCGAGTTCGATCACGTCGAGCTGCGCACCGCTGCCGAGCAAACCCTCGGTAATGGCGCCCTGGCCGGGACCGATTTCCAGCAGGCGCTCATCTTCCTTGGCGCGAATGGCGCGCAGGATGCGGTCGATCACTCCGGCGTCATGCAGGAAGTTCTGGCCGAAGCGCTTGCGCGCGCGGTGTTGGTATTCGGACATGTGCGGCTCCGCGCAGCGCCTCGAGGTGCAGTGCTCGAGGCTGGATGCAAAAAAGAAAGTCGCACAGTCTACCAGCGAATGGCGCCGCGGGCGCGTGCCAGGGTCTCAGTGGTTCATCGCTGGTGGCTGGCGGCCATCTGATAGGCGGTTTCCAGCGCCACTTGCAGACTGCCGGTATCGACCTTGCCGGTGCCAGCGAGATCGAGAGCGGTACCGTGATCCACCGAGGTGCGGATGATCGGCAGGCCCAGGGTGACGTTGAGCGCCGCGCCGAAGCCCTTGAACTTGAGCACGGGCAGGCCCTGGTCGTGGTACATGGCCAGCACCGCATCGGCATGTTCGAGGTACTTGGGGGTGAACAGGGTGTCGGCCGGCAACGGGCCGATCAGGTTCATGCCTTCGCTGCGCAGACGCTCCAGCGTCGGCTCGATGATCTCGATTTCCTCGCGGCCCAGATGGCCGCCTTCGCCTGCATGCGGATTGAGCCCGCAGACCAGGATGCGCGGCTCGGCGATGCCGAACTTGCTTTGCAGATCTGCGTGCAGGATGCGGGTGACCCGCTCCAGGCGCTCGGCGGTGATGGCGCTTGCTACATCCCTGAGCGGCAGGTGAGTGGTGACCAACGCCACACGCAAGCCGCGGGTCGCCAGCATCATCACCACTTGCTCGGTGTGGGTCAGTTCGGCGAGAAACTCGGTATGGCCAGAGAAGGCGATGCCTGCCTCGTTGATCACGCCCTTGTGCACGGGCGCGGTGATCATCGCGGCGAAGGTTTCGTCCAGACAGCCCTGGCCAGCGCGGGTGAGGGTTTCCAGTACGTAGGCAGCATTGGCGGGGGTCAGTTTGCCTGGCGTTGCCGGGGCAGCCAGCGGTGTATCCCAGACATACAGCGCGCCTGCGGGGGCAGGGCGGTCTGGCCACTGCTTAGGGCCTACCTCCAGCAGCTTGATATCCAGTCCCAATTGCCTTGCACGTTCAGCCAGCAGCTCCCGGCTGGTGATGCTGACCAGCGGAGCTGGTTGCGCCTGTCGAGCCAGCAGCAGGCAGAGATCGGGGCCGATGCCGGCGGGCTCGCCTGGGGTAAGGGCAAAGCATTGCTGCGCAGTCATGATGGCTCTCGGTGTGGCGTGGGGCGCCAGTTTACGCTGCCGGGCCGGAAACGAAAAAGCCCGGCGCTAGGCCGGGCTTTCGGTTCGAAACCGCTCTTACAGCTTGGTTTCGACGTAGGCTTCGTCGCGGATCTGGCGCAGCCAGGCCTGCAGTTCTTCGTCGTACTTGCGGTTGCGTAGCAGGTTCGCGGCCTGTTGCTTGCGAAACTCCTCGCTGTTGTCCGTGGCACGCCGCCCCAAGACCTGCAGCACATGCCAGCCGTAAGGGCTCTTGAACGGCTTGGACAGCTCGCCGCTGGCGGTGTTGCTCATCACTTCGCGGAACTCGGGTACCAGGGCATTGGGGTCGATCCAGTTCAGATCGCCGCCATTGAGTGCCGAACCCGGATCTTCCGAGAAGTTCTTCGCCAGCTCGGCGAAATCCTCGCCAGCCACGATGCGCTGATACAGACGCTCGACCAGGCGACGGGTTTCTTCTTCGCTGCGGATTTCGCTGGGCTTGATCAGGATATGGCGAACATGCACTTCGTCGCGCACCTGAGTATCGCCACCACGCTTCTCGATCAGCTTGAGGATGATGAAGCCGCCCGGTGTACGCACCGGCTCGGTAACCTCGCCCGGGTTCAGCTGGCTGATCATGCTGTCGAACGGCGGCGGCAGTTGACCGGCCTTGCGCCAGCCCATCTCACCACCTTCCAGGGCGTTTTCGCTGGCCGAGCGAGCCACTGCCAGCTGGCCGAAGTCGGCGCCTTGTTGCAGTTGCTGATACAGCTCCTGCGCTTGCCGGTCGGCGGCCTGGATTTCGCTGGAGGAAGCGCCCTCGGAAACCGGGATCAGGATATTGGCCAGACGGAACTCTTCCGATAGCTGCATCTTGCCCAGATCGGAGGCGAGGAAGTTCTGCACTTCCTGGTCGGTCACCTGGATGCGTTCGGCCACGCGGCGCTGGCGCACGCGGCTGATGACCATCTCGCGACGCACTTGGTCACGGGCGTCGGCATAGGACAGGCCGTCACGTGCCAGGGCATCGCGGAATTGCTCCAGGCTCATGCCATTGCGCTGGGCAATGGTGCCCATGGCCTGGTTCAGCTCTTCGTCGGTGATGCGAATGCCGGAGCGTTCGCCGATCTGCAGCTGGATGTTCTCGATGATCAGGCGCTCGAGCACTTGCTGACTGAGTACGTGCTCGGGCGGCAGGGAGCCGCCACGCTTGTCGATGGTCTGCTGCACTTCGCGCAGGCGCGCATCGAGTTGGCTCTGCATGACCACGTCGTTATCGACGATGGCCACGACGCGGTCCAGTGGGCGAACCTGGGCCTGAGCCGTTGCCGCCAGCAGCGCTGCGCCCAACAGCAGGGGGCGCAGGCGATCAGAAAGCTTGGTCTTCACGTTCACGGTAACCTTGAATGCCTTGGTCGAGGAAAGTTTCCACCTTGTTGCCAACAACGCCGCCGAGGCCCTTGAGGACGATCTGCAGGAAGATGCCGCGGTCCGGCTCGTCGTTGCGCGATGGGTCGAGGCTGACTTCGTCGTAATCGATCCAGTAGCGGTTGATCAGGCGCAGCTTCCAGCAGCAGCTGTCGTATTCGAAACCACCGAAGGCTTCGAGGGTACGGTTGCGGCCATAGTCGTACTGCCAGCGCGAGATCAGGCTCCACTGCGGAGCCAGCGGCCAGATGACGGAGAAGTCATGCTGGTCGATCTTGTAGTAGTTCTTGATGTAGTTGGGGTTCGGCCGTAGCGCACCGATCTTGCCTGGGTTGGCGAGCCGTCGGCAAGAGTCTCGTTACCGTAGTCCGGATTGGTGGTCCAGGTACCGCTGTCGCGGTCGTAGCGCACGGTATCGTTACGATAGCGGTAGCCGAAGTTGACGATCTTGCCTGGGTTGGCTTCCGGCTGGTAATGGAACATCGCGCTGCCCGAGCGGGTGGCGTGCTGATCCGGATCCCAGTTGAAGGTCGAGGAGAAGCGCCAGTCGCGGTTGAAGCGATACAGATACGCCAGTGCATAGGGCGATACATCGGAGGTGGACTCCTGGCGGGTACGGTAATCGATACCCGGCAGCTGCACCTTGCGATCTTCGAAGTAGAAGGCCTGGCCGATGCTGAAGCGCTGGCGCTCGAAGCCGTTGGGCTCGATCCAGCGGCTGGTCACACCCAGCGACAGTTTGTTCTCGTCACCGATGCGATCCTTGCCACTGAAGCGATTTTCACGCCACAGCGAGGCGTAGCTGAAGGTCGGCTCGCCGGTGTCGAATACCGGGATATCGGTCTGGTCTTCTTCCGGTACATAGAGGTAGAAGGCGCGAGGTTCCAGGGTCTGACGGAAGTCCTTGCCGAACAGCTGGGTGTTGCGGTCGAAATATAGGCCGCTGTCGAGGCTGAACAGACCGACGCCGCGATTCGGGGAGCGTTTGTAGTCGACGCCGAACCACTGACTTTCGGGGTCGTTGGTCGCAAGTTCGGATTTACCTTTGCCATCCAGGTTGATCTGGTATTGCGTGTGCAGGTATTTGACCTGGGGCTTGATGAAGCCCCAGCTCCAATCCAGCGGCAGGCTGACGCCAGGCTCCAGGTGCAGGCGCTCACCGTCAGCACGGTTCAGGCCGGTCAGGCGCTCGTCATACCAGAGGTCTTGCGGGCGGCCGGTTACGCCATCCTTGTCGACGAAGAAGCCTGAGCGCAGATTGCGGTCGAAGCGTACGTATTCGGTGCCATAGGTGAAATCCAGGCCGCCCGGGTTGAAGGGCAGCTTGCCGTCCAGGGTGATCTGCGGCAGGCGGTCGTACGGGGTCACATCAGTGATATTGGCCAGCTCGTACGCATGCAAGTTCAGACGTGCGGTGTAGCTGTCGCCGCGGTAGGTCAGCGTGCCACGCTGGTTCACGTAGCTGGTGGTTTCGATACCCAGATCGGTATTCAGATCCTGGAAGTAATAGGGATCGCTGATGTCGGTGTAGTCAACTTCGGCCAGCAAGCGCGAGTTCAGGCCCTGCTTGTGTTGCCAGCTGTACATCCAGCGCTGATCTTCGTACTCGGATTGCAGCTTGCGCTCGTCTTCCTGGTCATTCAGCCAGGCACCGCCGACTTGTCCTTCGCTGCTTTCGGTCAGGTAGCGGAACTCGCCTTCCATCAGCAGGCCGCGTTTGGCCATATAGGTCGGATACAGCGTGGCGTCGTAGTTCGGCGCCAGGTTGAAGTAGTAAGGCGTTTGCAGCGAGAAGCCATTGCTGCTCGACGTGCCGAGGCTGGGCGGCAGGAAGCCGGACTGGCGACGGTCGTCGATCGGGAAATAGATGTACGGGGTGTAGAACACCGGAATGTCCTTGACCCGCAGCGTCACGTTGGTCGCGGTGCCGAAGCCGGTCGCCGGGTTCAGGGTGACGTTGTTGCCCTTCAGGTGCCAGGCATTGTCACCCGGCTCGCAGCGGGTATAGGTGCCGTCTTTAAGGCGGATGATCGCGGTCTCTTCGCGCTTGGCGTAGAGCGCGCTGCCGCGTACGTGAGCCTGATGCATGACGTATTCGGCGTTGTCGATACGGGCTTCGCCGTTGTCCAGCTGCAGTTCCGCGCGGTCGCCGACCACCAGGGTGCCTTTGTCACGCAGACGCACGTTGCCGACCAGCTCACCACGGTTTTCCGTCTGGTGCAGCCTGGCTTCATCGGCTTCGACCTGCATGCCGGACTGACGCAGGACCACATCACCAGCGAGGGTAGCGATCTGTTTTTCCTGCTCGAAGCGCGAGGCCTTGGCAGACACGTACATCGGCGACTCGTCCAGCGGCGTGGTGTCATCCATGCCCGGACGCAGCGGCTCGATGTAGGCGCCTGCGCAGTACGGGCCGGCCTCAGCCAGTTGCGCTGCGGTCAACTTATCGCGCGGGACCCAGTCCAAGTGACTGTAGTCGGGGCTACGCGAGGCGAGGGCGCGGCCCTTGCTCTCGGTAACCAGCACCGGAGCGGCGTCCTGCTTGGCTGCGGCCGTGCCGGTCGAGCCGCTGCTGCTTACCGCGTCACGACTGTGCACCGGGCGCGGCGGCACGGCACTGGCGGCTGATTTCGGCGCGCATGCCCAGCCGCCCGTAGGCGACGCCTGGCAATCGTATTGCTCGGCGGCAAAGGACTGAAGGCTGAACACGGGCTGTAAGGCCAGAAGACTGCCGGTAACCAGCAGTGGGAATTTCTTGCGGAACGCGGGGTGTTTTACTGCCATCTTGTTAGTCCGGGCTTCCTGCGCGCTACCGGCCCAGGGGCCGCACGCCTCTCGATGGGCTGAAAAAGATGCTGGATAATAAAGCATGACCCGCGCAACGGCTAGCGCCGTCGGAGACCCCTTGATGTCTGAACACGATGTACGTCTGCAACAGCTGCAAACCTGGCTCGCCGGGCAACTGCCCCCTCTGTTCGCCGCACGCGGCTGGGGAACGGTGCCTGCCGCCGAACTCACTCCTGCCAGCAGCGACGCCAGTTTTCGTCGCTATTTCCGCTGGCAGGCGGGGGGGCGCAGCCTGATTCTGATGGATGCGCCGCCCCCGCAGGAGAACTGCGAGCCGTTCGTCCGTATCGCTGCGCTATTGGCCAGTGCCGGCGTGCATGTGCCACAGGTATTGGCCGCCGACCTCGTGCAGGGTTTTCTGATTCTCGATGATCTGGGCCGCCAGACCTACCTGGACGTGATCGACGAGCACAACGCCGATGAGCTGTTTGACGATGCCATTGAGGCCTTGCTCAAGCAGCAGCGCCTGCCGCTCGATGGCAACCTGCCGCATTACGACGACGCCTTGCTGCGTCGTGAATTGCAGCTGTTTCCCGAGTGGTATGTGCAGCGCCATCTGGGGCGCACCTTTACCGCCGAGCAGCAATCCGCCTGGCAACGCGTCAGCCAACTGCTGATCGACAGCGCCCTGGCGCAGCCCAAGGTCGTGGTGCACCGCGACTTCATGCCGCGCAACCTGATGCAGAGCGCACCCAACCCCGGCGTGCTGGACTTTCAGGACGCCGTCAATGGCCCGGTTACCTATGACATCACCTGCCTGTTCAAGGATGCCTTTCTCAGCTGGCCCGAGGAGCGCGTGCAGGGTTGGCTGCAGGGCTATTGGGAGCGGGCGCAGGCGGCTGGCGTCCCGGTGCAGGCATCGCTTGAGGACTTCCTGCGCGCCAGCGATCTGATGGGTGTGCAGCGCCATCTCAAGGTCATCGGCATCTTCGCACGCATCTGCCATCGCGACGGCAAACCCAAATATCTGGGCGACGTACCGCGCTTCTTCGCCTATATCCAGGCGGTGCTGGCGCGCCGGCCGGAGCTGGCCGAGCTGGGTGAGCTGTTCGCCAGCCTGGCGACAGAAGAAGGGGCGCTTGCATGAAGGCGATGATCCTCGCCGCCGGCAAGGGCGAACGCCTGCGTCCGCTGACCCTGCATACGCCGAAACCGCTGGTGAAGGCGGCCGGCGTACCCTTGATCGAATATCACGTCCGCGCCCTGGCCGCCGCCGGGTTCACCGAGCTGGTGATCAATCACGCCTGGCTGGGCCAGCAGATCGAGGATTACCTCGGCGATGGCGCGCGCTTTGGCGTGAGCATCCTCTATTCGGCCGAAGGTGAGCCGCTGGAAACCGGCGGCGGCATCTTCCAGGCGCTACCCCTGCTGGGCAATGAACCCTTCGTGGTGGTCAACGGCGATGTCTTCACCGACTACGCCTTTGCCGCGTTACGCCAACCGCTCGCCGGTCTGGCGCATCTGGTGCTGGTGGATAACCCGGCGCACCACCCGCAGGGCGACTTCGTTCTAGCCGCGGGCCAGGTGCAGGACAGCGGCACGATGGGCGAGCGGCTGACCTATAGCGGCCTTGCCGTGCTGCATCCGCGTCTGTTCGCTGCCTGTGCTCCAGGCGCCTTCAAGCTGGCGCCGTTGCTGCGCGAGGCGATGGCGGCAGGGCAGGTCAGTGGTGAGCATTACGGCGGCTGCTGGATCGATGTCGGCACGCACGAGCGCCTGGCTGAAGTCGAGCGTCTGCTGCAGGAGGCACGCTAGGTGCTTTGGCCGGCGACTCTGCTAGGCGCTGCGGCCGGACTGGCCCTGGCCAGCATCCCGGGGGCCTTGCTGGGCGGCCTGCTCGGGCAGGTGCTGGATCGTCGCTTGCGCCTGCATGGCTGGGATAATCTGCGCGAACGTCTGGGCGGCCGCGCGGCTCCAGCCGACGATGATCTGCTGTTTCTCATGCTCGGTCGCCTGGCCAAGAGCGACGGCCGTGTGGTGCAAAGTCATATCCAGCAGGCGCGCTCGGAAATGCAGCGACTTGGCTTGGACGCCGCGGCTCAGCGCCGTGCCATCGAAGCCTTCGCCCGGGGCAAGACCGGGCGCGACAACCTGCGCGGGCCGCTGCAGCGCCAGCGCCAGCGAGCCGATGCGATGTTGCGGGCCTGTTGGCGCATGGCCTGGGTCGATGGGCGAGTATCGCCCAGCGAGCACGAGTTGATCCTGCTGTGGGGGAAGTGGCTCGGCTGGGACAGTACCCGGCTCGACAGCCTGGGCGAGGAATATGCGCCGCGTCGCAGTCAGCAACCGGCACCGGCGGGAGGCAGTTATCAGGAAGCGCTGCGTCTGTTGGGCGTCAGCGAGGGCAGCGAGCCCGAGCAGATCAAGCGCGCCTACCGGCGCCTGCTCAGTCGCCATCACCCGGACAAGCTGGCGGGCTCCGGCGCTTCGCCCGAACGCATTCGGGAAGCGACCGAAACTACCCGTCAGCTGCATCAGGCCTATGCGCTGATTCGCCAGCGTCGAGGCTTGCGCTAGCTGCCGGACGCGCGGATATGCAGCTGTAGCCAGCCGCGCAGACGGCGGTAGAGCTGCTCCTGCTGCACGTCCGGATTGCCCGGCAGAGCTTTCATCGACACCTGGATATAGGTGGGCAATTTGGCGCGTTTGCTCGCGTGCAGGCGTTTCAGCGCCGCAGTACGGTCGCTGACCTGATCCTTGTAATAGAAGTCGCCGGTGGCCACCGGCAATTGCGCCACCAATTCGTCCAGTGGTGGAGCGAAGCCTGCTGGCAACTCGGCTGCGACCATCAGCAGATTGTGCACATTGTCCGGCTTGCGCTCGCTCAGGTAACGCGCAGCCCAGTAAGCGCCGCTGCCGTGGCCCAGCAGCACGATCTCCTTGGCCTGTTGCTGTTCGGCAAAGGTGATGGCCGCCTCGATGCGCGCCATGACCCGCTCGACGTGCGCCTGGCGACGCTGTTCGGAGCTGACTCCTGTAGCGGCGGGTGCGGCTGGCGGCTCCGGCGAATCCTCGGCAGCGTTTTCCGCCTCGGCGTTGGTGGCTTCGTTCTCAGTGGCTGGGGGCGTTTCGACGGCTGTGGTGCGCGGCGGTAGCGGGTCGCCGTCGGGATCGGGCAGGGTGATGCTCAGGCTGTGCCAGCCGGCATCGGGCAACTTGCGCCGTAGCGGGCCGACTGCGGCAGCGCCATCGGCGTTTTCCACGTCGCCAGGCAACAGGATCACCGCACCGCTGGGCTCGCCGACGTTGGCCGGCAGCCACAGGGCGAGAAAGCGCTCGGCACCAGCCTGCAGCATTTGCTGTTCACGTTTGTCCAGGCGTTGCTCCAGCGTCTGCGCGTCGCTGATGCTGCGCTCGGGCAGTAGCGGGCGCTCGTTCGCAGCGGGGGCGTCGACGCTATCAGCCGGCGCGTCCTCGGGAGGCTCCTCGGCCCAGGCTGTGGGGCAGGAGAGCAGGCAGAAACCGAGCAGTGCTAGTGAATGAAGGCGCATCGATGAGGCTCCTGATCGTCTGCTACAGAGCCTAATGCCGCGCTCCGCTTTTGTCAGGCGACTCGGACAAGACTGGAGTAAGGTATGGGATCGCGTCAGCGGATTCGCCGTGCATGAAATCCCTTCTTTCCTCTCTATCCCTGTTGCTGCTGTTGGTGGTCTCCAACGCCTGGGCTGAAAACCCGCGCATGCCGCTGCGCCCGGCTTTCGATGCCGAGCAGCGTGCCTGGCTCAGGGATCATCCCGTGCTGCGCGTAGGCCTGGTCCAGCAGGCGCCCTGGGTTCAGCGCGGTCAGAATAGGCAACTGACCGGGGCCAATGTCGAGCTGATGCAGCGTTTGCTGGAGGGCATGGGCGTCGCCCCTGACTGGCGCCTGTATGCGGACCACGAGTCACTGGAGCGAGCGGCCAGCGCGGGTGAGGTGGACCTGGCGCCGGGGCTGCAGCAGACGCCAGCCGGCCTGCGCATCTGGCATTACTCCATGCCCTACCTGCGTGTGCCGCATCTGGTGGTCGGCGAGCGCAGCGGCAATGGTGCGGTGGATCTCGACCAGTTGCCGCTGGAGCAGATGGTGGCTCTGCGCTCGCCGAGTCAGGCTGCCGAATACCTGGAACGCACCCATACCAACCTGCGCCTGCGCGCCGCACCTTCGGAACGCGCCGCGTTGCAGCTGGTGCTGAATCAGGAGGTCAGTTACGCGGTGCTGGATGAGGCGAGCCTCAGCCTGCTGCTGCGTGAATCACGCTTCGCCAACCTGAGTATCGTCGGCGACATCGGCCTGCCGCAGTTGCTGCGTCTGGCCACGCGCCGCGACCAGCCGCTGCTGTCCGCCATTGTCGACCAGACCCTGCAGGCACTGCCTGCGCGCGAGCTGGAGGAACTGCGCGAAACCTGGATGCCCTTGCGTTACCCGCAGTCCAGCGATTTTGTCGGCTTCTGGAAGACCCTCACGCTGTTTCTTGCGCTACTGCTGCTGATCGGCGCCACGGCGCTCTACCGCCAGCGCCAGCAGACGCGCCTGCTCGAACGGGGTTTGCTCGGCGCACGCGGTGAGCTGGACCGCCACCAGCAGGCGGCCGAGGCGCTGCGCCTGAGTCAGTTCTCCATCGATCACAGCACGGTGGGCATTCTCTGGGTCAACTGGGACAGTCACCTGCGCTATGCCAACCGCGCCGCCGAACGCATGCTCGGCTACGCCGCCGGTGAGCTGGTGGACAAGCCGCTGAGCCTGCTGGAACCGGGCCTCGACATGGATCGCTGGCTCAACCTGTGGAAGCAGGTGCGCGAGCAGGGCGGTGGCTCGACAAGTTTCGAAATCGATTGCCTGCGCGCCGACGGTAGCCGCATGCCGGCCGACGTTTCGCTGAGTTTTCTGCGCTATCGCCAGGCCGAATATCTGGTGGTGTTTCTCAGCGACGTGACCGAGCGCCGCCGTGCGCGCGCGGCGTTGGAAGAGAGCGAGGCGCGCTTCAAGGGCATCGCCGGCAACGTGCCCGGCCTGGTGTTTCGCCTGGAGCGCGCCGGGCCGGGGCAGACGGTCAACTTCGCCTATATCAGCGAGGCCAGTCAGGAGATGGTCGGCTGGCCGGCGCATGAGCTGCAGCGTGAGGATCGCGGCATTCGCAGCCTGGTGCACCCGCAGGATCTCCCCAGCTACCTCAACAGCCAGACGCTGGCGCTGGAAGGCGAGAGCGACTGGTACTGGCAGGGGCGCATCCTCACCGCCGAGCAGGAGGTGCTGTGGGCCGACATCCGCACCACCGCGCGCCCGCTCGGCGGTGGTCGGGTGGTCTGGGACGGCATTCTCTGGGACATCACCGAGAACAAGCTGGCCGAGCTGGCGCTGGCCGACTCGCGGGCGCGCCTGCGCGAACTGTCTGCGCATCTGGAAAGCGTGCGTGAGGAGGAAAAGGCGCGTATCGCCCGCGAAGTGCACGACGAACTGGGCCAGGTGCTGACGGTGCTCAAGCTGGAAACCGCCATGTGCGAGCTGGTCTGCGCCGGACAGATTCCCGAACTGGATGAGCGCCTGGCCAGCATGAAGCGTCTGATCGCTCAGCTGTTTCAACTGGTGCGCGACGTGGCCACCGCACTGCGCCCACCGATTCTCGATGCCGGTATCGCCTCGGCCATCGAATGGCAGGTACGCCGCTTCGAGGAGCGCACGCAGATCCCCTGTCTGGTGGAGGTGCCCGAGCATTTGCCGCGTTTGCCCGATGCTCAGGCCATCGGCCTGTTCCGCATTCTCCAGGAGGCGCTGACCAACGTCATGCGTCATGCCGGCGCGCACAGTGTGGTGGTGCGCCTGTGGCAGGAAGCGGGCAATCTGTGCCTGTCGGTGAGCGACGATGGCAAGGGCTTCGATGCCACCATGCGCAAGCCCGGGCAGTCGTTCGGTCTGGTCGGCATGCAGGAGCGCATGCTTATGCTCGGCGGCCAGTTGCAGATTGACAGCCGGCCCGGTGAGGGCACTACGCTGTACGCGCGCATAACCCTGGATGAGGAGGTTGCGGCGTGATTCGGGTACTGGTGGCCGAAGACCACACCATCGTGCGGGAAGGCATCAAGCAACTGATCGGCATGGCCCGCGATCTCGAGGTGGCGGGCGAGGCCTGCAACGGCGAGCAGCTGCTCGAGGTGCTGCGCCGTACGCCTTGCGACGTGGTGCTGCTGGATATCTCCATGCCGGGCGTCAACGGTCTGGAGGCCATTCCGCGCATTCGCGCGCTGACCGAGGCACCGGCGATTCTGGTGCTGTCGATGCACGACGAGGCGCAGATGGCGGCCCGTGCGCTCAAGGCTGGGGCCGCCGGCTACGCCACCAAGGACAGCGACCCTGCGCTGCTGATTACCGCGATTCGCAAGGTGGCCAGCGGTGGGCGCTACATCGACCCGGCCCTGGCCGACCGCATGGTCTTCGAGGTTGGCCTGACCGACTCGCGCCCGCCCCACGCGCAACTGTCCGAGCGCGAGTTCTCGGTATTCGAGCGTCTCGTGCGAGGGGAGGGCGTCAACGATATTGCCCTGCACCTGGCGATCAGCAACAAGACCGTGAGCACGCACAAGGCGCGCCTGATGCAGAAGCTAGGCGCCCATTCGATGGCCGATCTGGTGCGCTACGCCATGGAGCACCGTCTGGTCTGATCGGCACTCCTGCAACACGCGGCTGTATGGCCCGCGTAGGGTGGATGACGCTCTTTTCATCCACCGTTGCGATATGGGGATATCCGCATTGGTGGACATGAAAAGCGATGTCCACCCTACCCCTGGATTACCCATGGGCTTCTTCGATAACCGATGCGAGCACTCGGATTTTGTAGGGCAATTCCTACAGCAGATTCTCCTCGCGCCTGATATCAGCTTGTCATCCCGCCCGATTTTTCACGCTTTCTTGCCGCCCTAATCTTGGGTCATCGGCCTGAGACAAGAACAAGGGTGTGGTGTGATGGCAAACGATGTACTGGTGAGCTTCCGCGGCGTGCAGAAGAGCTACGATGGCGAGACGCTGATCGTCAAAGACCTCAACCTGGATATCCGCAAGGGCGAGTTCCTGACCCTGCTCGGCCCGTCCGGCTCCGGCAAGACCACCAGCCTGATGATGCTGGCCGGTTTCGAAACTCCCACTGCCGGCGAGATCCTCCTCGACGGCCGTTCGCTGAACAAACTGCCGCCGCACAAGCGCGACATCGGCATGGTGTTCCAGAACTATGCGCTGTTCCCGCACATGACCGTGGCCGAGAACCTCGCCTTCCCGCTGAGCGTGCGCGGCATGTCGCGTACCGACATCAGCGAGCGGGTCAAGCGAGCCCTTTCGATGGTGCAGCTCGACAGCTTCCGCAATCGTTATCCGGGCCAGCTCTCCGGTGGTCAGCAGCAGCGAGTGGCACTGGCCCGTGCGCTGGTGTTCGAGCCGCAACTGGTGCTGATGGACGAACCCCTCGGCGCGCTGGACAAGCAACTGCGCGAACACATGCAGATGGAAATCAAGCACCTGCACCAGCGCTTGGGCGTGACCGTGGTCTACGTGACCCACGACCAGGGCGAGGCGCTGACCATGTCCGACCGCGTGGCCGTATTCCACCAGGGCGAGATCCAGCAGATCGCCCCGCCGCGCGACCTCTACGAGGCGCCGCACAACACCTTCGTCGCCCAGTTCATCGGTGAGAACAACCGCCTGGCCGGCGAGCTGGTCAGCCGAGATGGCGAAGAGTGCGTGGTGCGCCTGGCACGCGGCGAGGAAGTGCGCGCCACGGCGGTCAACGTCGGCGCCGTGGGCGAGGCGGTGAGCCTGTCGATCCGCCCCGAGCGCATCCGCCTCAACGGTCATAGCGAGGCCTGCCCGAACCGTTTCTCCGGGCGCATCGCCGAGTTCATCTACCTGGGCGATCACGTGCGCATCCGCATGGAGGTCTGCGGCAAATCCGATTTCTACGTCAAGCAACCCGTGGCCGAGCTCGATCCGCAGCTGGCGGTTGGTGACCTGGTTCCGCTCGGCTGGTCTGTCGAGCATGTCCGCGCGCTCGACCCACTCCAAGCCGAGTGAGCGCTTCGCGCAGTGCTTCACCTTTACCCCGTAACACAGAGGAGCTGATAAGAATGACGAAATCCCTGAAGCTGGCGGCATTGGCCCTGGGCGTTAGCTGCGCCATGCCGGCACTGGCGGTGGACCTGACAGCGGTATCCTTCGGCGGCGCGAACAAGGCGGCGCAGGTCAAGGCGTTCTACGAACCCTTCGAGAAGGAAACCGGCAACAAGGTGCTGGGCGGCGAATACAACGGTGAAATGGCCAAGGTCAAAGCCATGGTCGATACCCGCAGCGTGAGCTGGGATCTGGTCGAGGTGGAGTCGCCGGAACTGGCCCGCGGTTGCGATGAAGGCCTGTTCGAAGAGCTCGACCCGGCGCTATTCGGCGATGAGTCCGACTTCATCGATGGCGCCATTCAGCCTTGCGGTGTCGGCTTCTTCGTCTGGTCCACGGTCCTGGCCTATAACGCCGACAAACTCAGCGCGGCCCCGACCAGTTGGGCCGACTTCTGGGACGTAGCGAAATTCCCCGGCAAGCGCGGCCTGCGCAAGGGCGCCAAGTACACCCTGGAATTCGCCCTGATGGCTGACGGCGTGCCGGTCAAGGACGTGTACAAGGTGCTGGCCACCAAGGAAGGCCAGGATCGCGCGTTCAAGAAACTCGACGAGCTCAAGCCCAACATCCAGTGGTGGGAAGCCGGCGCTCAGCCGCCGCAGTACCTCGCCTCCGGCGACGTGGTGATGAGCTCGGCCTACAACGGCCGTATCGCCGCGGTGCAGGGCGAGAGCAACCTGCAGGTGGTGTGGAACGGTGGCATCTACGACTTCGACTCCTGGGCCATCCCGCGTGGCGCGAAGAACGTCGAGCTGGCCAAGCAGTTCATCGCCTTCTCGGTCAAGCCCGAAGCGCAGAAGACCTATTCGGAGAACATCGCCTACGGGCCGGCCAACAAGCAGGCCATCGATCTGCTCGCGCCGGAGCGTCTGAACCTGATGCCGACCACGCCGGAAAACATCGCCAACCAGGTGGCCATCGACGTGACCTTCTGGGCTGACTACGGCGAGCAGCTGGAGCAACGCTTCAACGCCTGGGCCGCGCGCTAAGAACCTATTTACGACCTGCTGCGCGTCGGCGCTGCTGCGTTAAAAACATGTTCGGAATGCTCATTTACAGCTCGTAAAGTCGCCCGCGACTCCGACCGTTCCTCACATGTTTTGACCAGCCGAAGGCTGTTACTAACGTAGCGCCTTGCATCGCTCTAGCTCGCCAGCTCGTGAACAGGTTCTGCGACTCGATCCGGCCCTGCCTGCTGGCAGGGCCGTCTGAATTTTCTTCTTGCTTGCGGAGTTGTCCATGGCCGCCGTACTGCCTGCCACCGAGTTGCCCGGGCCGAGCCTGAAGCAGCGTCTGGCCCGTGCCGAGCGTTTCAATCGTCTGAAATCCAAGGCGCTGATCCTGCCGCTGTTGCTGTTCCTTCTGCTGACCTTCCTGCTGCCCATCGGCGCCCTGTTGCTGCGCAGCGTCGACAACCCGGAAGTGGTCGGCAGTCTGCCGCGCACCGTCGAGGCGATCAGTGCCTGGGATGGTCGTGGCTTGCCGGACGAGTCGGTGTACCAGGCCATTGCCAGCGACATCGTCGAGGCGCGCCGCAACCAGAGCCTGGGCGATCTTTCCAAGCGCCTGAACATGGAGCTGGCGGGCTTTCGCAGCCTGGTCAGCAGCACCGCACGCAAGCTGCCGTTGCGCGAGGAGCCGGCGTCGTACCAGGAGGCCTTCCTCGACCTGGACGAGCGCTGGGGCGATCCCGCCTACTGGCAGGTAATTCGCCGCAACGCCTCGCCGGTTACTCCCTATTACCTGCTGGCTGCGCTCGATCATCGTATCGACGATCTCGGTGAACTGGCCAAGGCCACGCCGGATCAGGCCATCTATCTGGACATCTTCGCCCGCACCTTCTGGATGAGCCTGGTGATCACCGCCATCTGCCTGGTGCTGGCCTATCCGTTGGCCTATCTGCTGGCCAACCTGCCGACCCGCTCCGGCAACCTGTTGATGATTCTGGTGCTGCTGCCGTTCTGGACCTCGATTCTGGTGCGGGTGGCGGCCTGGATCGTGCTGTTGCAGTCGGGCGGATTGATCAACAGTGCGCTGATGTCGCTGGGCATCATCGAGCAGCCCCTGCAGCTGGTGTTCAACCGCAGCGGTGTTTACGTGGCCATGGTGCACATCATGCTGCCGTTCATGATCCTGCCGATCTACAGCGTGATGAAGGGCATCTCGCCCAGCTACATGCGCGCGGCGGTGTCGCTTGGCTGCCATCCGTTCGCCAGTTTCTGGCGGGTGTATTTCCCGCAGACCCTGGCCGGTGTCGGCGCCGGTTGCCTGCTGGTGTTCATCCTGTCCATCGGCTACTACATCACCCCGGCGCTGCTGGGCAGTCCGAACGACCAGATGATCAGCTACTTCGTCGCCTTCTACACCAACACCACCATCAACTGGGGCATGGCCACGGCCCTCGGCGGCCTGCTGCTGGCTGCGACCCTGGTGCTCTACGTGGTGTACAGCTGGCTGGTCGGCGCCAGCAAGCTGAGGCTTGGTTAAAAAGCGGTCTGCGTAGCAGACCATCTGATGACCCTCTCCCATTCATGGGAGAGGGTGCCCGAAGGGCGGGAGAGGGTGCTTGTTTCGGCACCACCGCCTCTCGGTAACCGAACTCGGGAGAATGGCGCAGGAAGAGCGCCCTCTCCCCCAGCCCCTCTCCCGCAAGCGGTAGAGGGGAGCTAAAAGCTAAATGGAGTCACAGCCATGCTCAGCCCCTACATGTCACCCGTCGAGCGCCTCTGGTACTACGGCCTGCGTATCATCTGCGCCCTGGTGCTGCTGTTCCTGATCCTGCCGGTGCTGGTGATCGTGCCGCTGTCGTTCAACTCCGGCACCTTCCTGGTCTACCCGCTGCAGGGCTTCTCGCTGCGCTGGTACGAAGACTTCTTCATGTCCGCCGACTGGATGCGTTCGCTGAAGAACAGCCTGATCATCGCCCCGGCCGCGACGCTGCTGGCCATGGTCTTCGGCACCCTGGCGGCCATCGGCCTGACCCGTGGCGAGTTTCGCGGCAAGGCGCTGGTGATGAGCCTGCTGATCTCGCCGATGATCGTTCCTGTGGTGATCATCGGTGTCGCCAGCTACCTGTTCTTCGCGCCGCTGGGCATGGGCAACAGTTACATCTCGCTGATTCTGGTGCATGCGGTACTGGGCGTGCCCTTCGTCATCATCACCGTGTCGGCCACGCTGCAGGGCTTCAACCACAATCTGGTGCGCGCCGCCGCCAGCCTCGGCGCCTCGCCGCTGACCACCTTCCGCCGCGTGACCCTGCCGCTGATCGCGCCGGGGGTGATCTCCGGAGCGCTGTTCGCCTTCGCCACCTCGTTCGATGAAGTGGTGGTGACCCTGTTCCTCGCCGGCCCCGAGCAGGCCACCCTGCCGCGACAGATGTTCAGTGGCATCCGCGAGAACCTGTCGCCGACCATCGCCGCCGCCGCCACACTGTTGATCGGCTTCTCCATCCTGCTGCTGCTGACCTTGGAGTGGCTGCGCGGGCGTAGCGAGAAGCTGCGCACTTCGACGCCGGAATAAACCACCGCAACTGCAAGACCAAGGCCTCGCCGGCAAACCGGCGGGGCCTTTTGCTGTGAGGCGAATTGGCGCGCCCGTCTTGGCGGCGCTGCCAGCAACCGTTTCAACCGTTACAATGCGCGCCACCGTGATCCAAGCCCTTAGAGGTGCGCCATGCAACCCTTCGCCATCGCTCCGTCGATCCTTTCCGCCGACTTCGCCCGCCTGGGTGAGGAAGTGGACAACGTACTCGCCGCCGGGGCGGACATCGTCCACTTCGATGTCATGGATAACCATTATGTGCCCAACCTGACCATCGGCCCGATGGTCTGCGCGGCGCTGCGCAAGTACGGCATCACCGCGCCGATCGACGCGCACCTGATGGTCAAGCCGGTGGATCGCATCATCGGTGACTTCATCGAGGCTGGCGCTTCGTACATCACCTTCCACCCGGAAGCTTCCGAGCACATCGACCGTTCGCTGCAGCTGATCAAGGCCGGTGGCGCCAAGGCCGGCCTGGTGTTCAACCCGGCCACCCCGCTGGACGTGCTCAAGTACGTGATGGACAAGGTCGACATGATCCTCTTGATGAGCGTCAACCCCGGCTTCGGCGGGCAGAAGTTCATCCCCGGTACCCTCGACAAGCTGCGTGAAGCGCGTGCACTGATCGACGCCAGCGGCCGCGAGATCCGCCTGGAGATCGACGGTGGCGTCAACGTGCAGAACATCCGCGAGATCGCCGAGGCGGGCGCGGACACCTTCGTTGCCGGTTCGGCGATCTTCAACCAGCCGGACTACAAAGCGGTGATCGACGCCATGCGTGCCGAACTGGCCCAGGTGCGTGGATGAAACCGCTGCGCGCGCTGTGCGGCGGCGAGCTGCCGCGCCTGGTGATGTTCGACCTGGACGGCACCCTGATCGACTCGGTGCCTGACTTGGCCGCAGCGGTCGACCGCATGCTGGTCGAGCTGGGCCGTCCGCCGGCTGGCGTGGAAAAAGTCCGTGACTGGGTCGGCAATGGCGCGCGGGTGCTGGTGCGTCGCGCCCTGGCTGACGATATCGATCATGCAGGCGTAAGTGAAACGCAAACCGAGCAGGCGCTGGCGCGCTTTCTCGATATCTACGCCGACTGTCATCACCTGACCGCACTCTACCCGGGTGTGCACGAGCTGCTCGAAGCCTTGAGCACGGCGGCCGTGGAGCTGGCGGTGGTGACCAACAAGCCGGAGCGCTTCGTCGCGCCGTTGCTGGAGCAGGTCGGCCTGGGTGGCTACTTTCGCTGGATCATCGGCGGCGACACCCTGCCGCAGCAGAAGCCCGATCCGGCTGCTCTGCTGCAGGTGATGCATCTGGCAGGCGTCGAGGCGGCGCAATCGTTGTTCGTCGGTGATTCGCGCAACGACGTGCTGGCTGCCCGCGCTGCTGGCGTACCTTGTGTGGCGGTGAGCTACGGCTATAACCATGGCCGCCCGATCGCCGAAGAAGAACCGAACCTGGTGGTCGATAACCTCGCCGAGTTGCTGTAGAGCGGATGGCGATACCGAGGCGAGCTTGTCGGTGGACGGGTGAAGCGTCGTCCACCCTACGACCTGCCATTGGGCATTTGTAGGAGCGGATTTATCCGCGAAACCGGCGATCGAGATCGCGGATAAATCCGCTCCTACCCAGCTATCGCTTTGCCCCGCTTGCAGCGCTTGGCGTGTAGCTGCTACCTTGGCCGCTCTTCTTATTCCCCCGCCTGTCGAGATCGCACCGTGGTGGTTAGCTGCAAACTCTGGATGAAGGTCATCAAGGCCCTGGCCCGTTGGCGCTGGCGCGCCTGATTTCGTCCTGCCGCCGCGCGCGGCCCGTTTGCACCCGACCGTTTTTCCCGAGCCATGAGGCTGATCATGACCCATGAAGAATTCCTGCGTTTAGCCGCCGAAGGCTATAACCGCATTCCCCTGGCCTGCGAAACCCTGGTGGATTTCGACACGCCGCTGTCCATCTACCTGAAACTGGCCGATGCGCCCAACTCCTACCTGCTCGAGTCCGTGCAGGGCGGCGAGAAGTGGGGCCGTTACTCGATCATCGGCCTGCCGGCACGCACCGTGCTGCGCGTGCATGGCCATGACGTGGTGGTCACTACCGACGGCGTCGAGGTCGAGCGCCACCAATGTGCCGACCCGCTGGAATTCGTCGAGCAGTTCAAGGCGCGCTACAAGGTACCGACCATCGCCGGCCTGCCGCGCTTCAACGGCGGCCTGGTGGGTTACTTCGGCTATGACAGTGTGCGTTACGTCGAGCCCAAGCTGGCTGCCGGCGTTAATCCCGATGCACTGGGTACGCCGGACATCCTGCTGATGGTGTCCGACGCGGTGGTGGTGTTCGACAATCTGGCCGGCAAGATGCACGGCATCGTTCTGGCCGATCCGGCTCAGCCGGACGCCTTCGAGCAAGGCCATGCGCGCCTGCGCGAAATCCTGCACAAACTGCGTCAGCCGATCACCCCGCGCCTGGGCGTGGATCTGTCCGCGCCGCTGGGCGAGGAACCGGTGTTCCGTTCCAGCTACAACCAGGGCGACTACGAGGCGGCGGTCAGCTCGATCAAGGAATACATTCTGGCCGGCGACTGCATGCAGGTGGTGATCTCCCAGCGCATGTCGATCCCCTTCAAGGCCGCGCCCATCGACCTGTACCGCGCGCTACGCTGCATCAACCCGACGCCTTACATGTACTTCTTCAACTTCGGCGACTTCCATGTGGTCGGCTCCTCGCCCGAGGTGCTGGTGCGCGTCGAGGATGGTCTGGTCACCGTGCGCCCCATCGCCGGTACGCGTCCGCGCGGCGCCAGCGAGGAGGCGGACAAGGCGCTGGAAGACGACCTGCTGTCCGACGCCAAGGAAATCGCCGAGCACCTGATGCTGATCGATCTGGGCCGTAACGACACCGGCCGCGTGTCGCAGATCGGCTCGGTCAAGCTCACCGAGAAGATGGTCATCGAGCGCTATTCCAACGTCATGCACATCGTCTCCAACGTCACCGGTCAGCTCAAACCCGAGCTGTCGGCGATGGACGCGCTGCGCGCCATCCTGCCGGCCGGCACCCTGTCCGGCGCGCCGAAGATCCGCGCCATGGAAATCATCGACGAGCTGGAGCCGGTCAAGCGCGGCGTCTACGGCGGCGCAGTCGGCTACTACGCCTGGAACGGCAACATGGACACAGCCATCGCCATCCGTACTGCGGTGATCAAGGACGGCGAGCTGCACGTGCAGGCCGGCGCCGGCATCGTCGCCGACTCGGTGCCCGCCCTGGAGTGGGAAGAAACCCTGAACAAGCGCCGCGCCATGTTCCGCGCCGTCGCGCTCGCCGAACAGACTGCCGTCCAGGCCCAGGAATAAGAGGAGCCGTACCATGCTTTTGATGATCGATAATTACGACTCCTTCACCTACAACGTCGTGCAGTACCTGGGTGAGCTGGGCGCCGACGTGCACGTGATCCGCAATGACGAACTGAGCATCGCCGAGATCGAAGCACTGAAGCCCGAGCGCATCGTCGTCTCGCCCGGCCCGTGCACGCCGACCGAGGCGGGGGTCTCCATCGAGGCCATCCTGCATTTCGCCGGCAAGTTGCCGATCCTCGGCGTCTGCCTCGGCCACCAGAGCATCGGCCAGGCCTACGGCGGCGACGTGGTGCGTGCGCGCCAGGTGATGCACGGCAAGACCAGTCCGGTGTTCCATGCGGACAAGGGCGTGTTCGCGGGTCTGAACAACCCGCTCACCGTGACCCGCTATCATTCTCTGGTGGTCAAGCGCGAAACCCTGCCGGACTGCCTGGAGATCACCGCCTGGACCCAGCATGACGACGGCTCGGTCGACGAGATCATGGGCCTGCGCCACAAGACCCTGAACGTCGAGGGCGTGCAGTTCCACCCCGAGTCCATCCTCACCGAGCAGGGCCACGAACTGTTCGCCAACTTCCTCAAGCAGACCGGAGGCGTGCGCGCATGAACATCAAGGAAGCCCTCAACCGGATCGTCGCTCAGCTCGATCTGACCACCGAGGAAATGCAGGCGGTCATGCGCGAGATCATGACTGGCCAGTGCACCGACGCGCAGATCGGCGCCTTCCTCATGGGCATGCGCATGAAGAGCGAGACCATCGACGAGATCGTCGGCGCGGCCAGCGTCATGCGCGAGCTGGCGGCTCCGGTGGTCATCGACGCTGAGCGCCTGGTCGACACCTGCGGCACCGGCGGCGACGGCATGAACATCTTCAACGTCTCCACCGCGGCGGCCTTCGTTGTCGCGGCGGCCGGCGGCAAGGTGGCCAAGCACGGCAACCGTGCGGTGTCCGGCAAGAGCGGTAGCGCCGATCTGCTGGAAGCCGCCGGTGTCTACCTGGGGCTCAAGCCCGAGCAGGTGGCGCGCTGCGTCGAGAGCGTGGGCGTCGGCTTCATGTTCGCCCCGTCCCATCATGGCGCGATGAAGCATGCCATCGGCCCGCGTCGTGAGCTGGGCCTGCGCACCATATTCAACATGCTCGGCCCGATGACCAATCCGGCGGGCGCCAGGCATCAGGTCATCGGCGTGTTCAGCCAGGCGCTGTGCCGGCCGATGGCTGAAGTGCTTCAGCGTCTGGGCAGCGAGCACGTGCTGGTGGTGCATGCTCAGGACGGTCTGGACGAGATCAGCCTGGCAGCACCAACCTTCGTCGCCGAACTCAAGGACGGCAAGGTCAGCGAGTACCGCATCCAGCCCGAGGATTTCGGCATCAAGAGCCAGAGCCTGATCGGCCTGACCGTCGACAACGCCGAGCAGTCGCTGGAACTGATTCGTGATGCACTCGGCCGGCGCAAGACCGAGAACGGCCAGAAGGCTGCCGACATGATCGTGCTCAATGCGGGCGCTGCGCTCTATGCTGCCGATCACGCCAGCAGTCTGCGAGAAGGTATCCAGCTGGCGCATGACGCCCTGCACACTGGGCTGGCGCGCGAGAAGCTGGAGGAGCTGGTGTCCTTTACCGCGGTATTCAAACAGGAGAACGAAGGGTGAGCGTGCCAACCGTACTGGAGAAGATCGTCGCCCGTAAGTTCGAGGAGGTTGCCGCGCGCCGCGCCCAGGTCAGCCTCGCCGAACTGGAAGCGGCCGCCCGCGCCGCCGACGCGCCGCGTGGCTTTGCCCGTGCCCTGCTGGAGCAAGCCGCGCGCAAACAGCCGGCGGTGATCGCAGAGATCAAGAAGGCGTCGCCGAGCAAGGGCGTGCTGCGCGCCGACTTCGTCCCGGCGGATATCGCCCGCAGCTACGAGGCAGGTGGTGCCACCTGCCTGTCGGTGCTCACCGATATCGATTTCTTCCAGGGCGCCGACCAGTATCTTCAGCAGGCCCGTGCGGCCTGTGCGCTGCCGGTGATTCGCAAGGACTTCATGGTCGATCCCTACCAGATCGTCGAAGCCCGCGCCCTGGGGGCCGACTGCGTGCTGCTGATTGTGTCCTGTCTGGATGACGTGCGTATGGCCGAACTGGCCTCCGTGGCCAAGGACGTCGGCCTCGACGTGCTGGTCGAGGTGCATGACGGCGAAGAGCTGGAGCGTGCGCTGCATACCCTGGACACGCCGCTGGTGGGTATCAACAACCGCAACTTGCACACCTTCGATGTCAGCCTGGAAACCACCCTCGACCTGCTGCCACGCATTCCGCGTGACCGTTTGGTGGTCACCGAGAGTGGCATTCTCAATCGCGCCGACGTTGAGCTGATGGAGATCAACGAGGTCTACGCCTTCCTCGTTGGTGAAGCCTTTATGCGAGCGGAAAGTCCGGGCAGTGAATTGCAGCGCCTGTTCTTTCCCGAGCGCGGCCGCGCTGCGGCGGTCGGCAACGACCCCGAATAGGACGCATGAAAAAGCCGGCTATCAAGCCGGCTTTTTCTTTTGGGCTGGTTCAGCGCGTGCCGAACACCACCATGGTCTTGCCCTTGACGTGCACCAGGCCCTGTTCTTCCAGGGACTTGAGTACGCGACCGACCATCTCCCGCGAGCAGCCGACGATGCGACCGATTTCCTGACGGGTGATCTTGATCTGCATGCCGTCCGGGTGGGTCATGGCGTCCGGCTGCTTGCACAGATCGAGCAGGGTGCGGGCGACGCGGCCGGTGACATCGAGGAAGGCCAGATCGCCGACCTTGCGCGTGGTGTTGCGCAGGCGCTCTGCCATCTGGCTGCCCAGGGCGAAAAGAATGTCCGGATCCTGTTGCGTCAGCTCGCGGAACTTGGCGTAGCTGATCTCCGCGACCTCGCATTCGGTCTTGGCGCGTACCCAGGCGCTGCGTTCCTTCTCCGCGCCTTCCTTTTCGAACAGGCCCATCTCACCGAAGAAGTCGCCGGCGTTGAGGTAGGCGATGATCATTTCGCGGCCGTCGTCATCCTCGATCAGGATGGTGACCGAACCTTTGACGATGAAGAACAGCGTTTCGCAGCGATCGCCTGCGTAGATAATGGTGCTTTTGGATGTGTAGCGACGGCGATGACAGTGCGCGAGAAGTTTGTCGAGGTTCTTGATTTTAGGTGTAAGGGTAATAGCTACCATGCCCGAGTCCCGAATATGAAAAGTGAAGGCCTTTGTCCAACGGCAATTTCTTATTAGTTATCCGGCCAAGTGTGCCAGCATTCCGGCGTCAGCTTAACAGACATGCGATGACTGGGAGGTTTTTTGCGACCTGGATAACACAACCTAAGGGAACTTTAGCCCAATTGAGGCACGCCGGGCTGCCTTGCGCCTGTGCTAATCTGCCGCACTTTGCAACTCATGGAGCCAATATCGATGAAAGCGCGTGTGCAATGGGCCGGTGAAGCTCTGTTCCTGGGCGAGTCCGGTAGCGGCCATGCCGTGGTAATGGACGGCCCGCCTGAAGCCGGTGGACGTAACCTCGGTATTCGGCCAATGGAGATGCTGCTGATCGGCCTTGGTGGCTGTAGCAACTTCGATGTGGTGAGCATTCTGCGCAAGGGCCGCCAGCCGGTAGAAAGCTGCGAAGTGTTCCTCGATGCCGAGCGTGCGGGCGAGGAGCCCAAGGTGTTCACCAAGATCCACCTGCACTTCGTGGTCAAGGGCCGTGGGCTGAAGGAAGCCCAGGTCAAGCGAGCGGTGGAGCTATCGGCGGAGAAGTACTGCTCGGCCTCGATCATGTTGGGCCGTGCCGGCGTCGATATCAGTCACGACTACGAAATCGTCGAGTTGGGCTGAGCCGGCTCGCTGCAGATGAAAAGGGCGCCGGATGGCGCCCTTGTTGGTTCAGATGCGGTAGGTGCTCTTGGTCATGACCTTCGACAGCAAGGTCATGCCGAACTTCACCGGTGCCGGGAAGCGTACGCCGCCAGCTGCCAGGGCGCTGTTGGCGTGTTGCTGCTCGTCGACGCGCATCTGCTCGAGAATGGCGCGTGATTTGGCGTCATGCTCGGGCAGTTGCTCCAGGTGTTCATCCAGGTGCTTGCATACCTGATCTTCGGTGGCAGCGACGAATCCCAGACTGACGCGATCACTGACCAGTCCGGCTACTGCACCCACGCCGAATGACAGGCCATAGAACAATGGGTTGAGCACGCTCGGGTGGCTGCCCAGTTCGCGAATGCGCTGTTCGCACCAGGCCAGGTGGTCGATCTCCTCATCGGCGGCATGTTCCATGGCGCTGCGCACTTCCGGCAGCTTGGCGGTCAGCGCCTGGCCCTGATAGAGCGCCTGGGCGCAGACTTCACCGGTGTGATTGATGCGCATCAGGCCGGCGACGTGGCGCGACTCCTCACTGCTCAGCTCGGTCTCGTTCTGCACGATGGCAGGCGAGGGGCGACTCGACGCGCCGCTGAATGGCAGCAGCGTGCGCAGCGCGGCATCGGCTTGCAGCAGCAGGCGGTCGACGGGGGAATACTGGCGTTCGCTGGCCATGGGGCACCTCCGAAAAACACAACGCGACTAGTCTACTGCAAAGTGAAGGGAGACGTCCGCGCTCAGGGCAGCTCGCGCAGCACGCGAAACCCCAGCGCATAGTCGCGATGATGTGGCTGCTTGAGGTCGCGCATGCTGCTGCGCAGGTAGGTCGGGCCGCTGTTCCACGCGCCGCCGCGCACCACTCGCGGGTTGTTGTCGAGCAGCCCGGCGCTCTGCGTTTCGCTGCCGTCGAAGCGCTGCGTGTAGTTCGAAGCTGTCCATTCCCAGACGTTGCCAGCGGTGTCATACAGGCCGAAGCCATTGGCCGGGAACTGGCCGACGGCGGCCGTCTTGTTACGCAGCAGGCGCGAGCTGGCGCAACCACGGCAATGGGCGCGTGGTGCCTGTTCGTTGCTGTCGAGCTCGTCGCCCCACCAGTAGTAGCTCTGGCTGCCTCCACGCGCCGCATACTCCCATTCGGCTTCGGTCGGCAGGCGATAGCGCGCCCCGGTCTCGCGCGACAGCCACTGCGCATAGGCGTGGGCGTCGCGCCAGGACACGTGAATCACCGGGCGTTGCGCGGAGAGCCCCCAGCCCTCGTTATCGGGCATGGGCAACTTGTTCGCTTCGGCATACTTCTGCCAGTCGGCAAAAGTGACTTCGTAGCGACCGATGGCGAAGGGCTGATCGAAGGCGATGGTCCTTGGCGGGCGCTCGTTGTCGTTGCCGCGACCGCTGGTATCGCCCATGGCAAACTCGCCAGCCGGAACAACCACCATTTCAGGGCCCTGGCCGCCGCTGGATAGCGGATCGCTGATGGCCTCGATGGCGACGGCCGCCCGGTTCATCAGCAGCGCACCAGTGGCGATGGCAATGGAGACGACGGCTGTGACGCGACGCGCTTTCAGCACTTGCACGACGTGAGACCTGCGGCGACGATCTGCCTGTTCAGACGGTCCATGCTGTGAGCTCCGATTCTGCGAAATCGCGGATGGTAACCCTGCTTGTCCGGCTGGCCAAACTTCACAAGGAGCGGGTGTTGAAGAACGATATTCATGATCTCGGGCTGGTGCTCGATTCCAAGGTCAAGCTGGTGGTGATCGAGTCGTGGGACGAGATGCGCGTGCTGGAAACCCTCACTGGCCTGGCGGTCAGGCGTGGTCTCGGCCTGCACACCTGGTCGGTGACCGAGGGCTTGCAGCGCCTGGGCTTCGGCGGCGCGCCGGTCGACGAATCGCCGACCCTGGAGCCGGAAGCGGCGCTGCGCATGATCAAGGCCGACCCGCAGCCGAACCTCTACGTGATGTGCGATCTACATCCATTTCTCGATGACAACCCCCGGCTGGTGCGCCTGCTCAAGGAAATTGCCATGAGCGAGGCGGCGCACAAGCCGACACTGGTGCTGGTGTCGCATGCGCTCAAACTGCCGGCCGAGGTACAGCGTTACGCGGCGCGCTTCAGTCTCGCGCTGCCGTCGGAGGACGAACTGCTGACCATCGTGCGCGACGAGGCGACGCGCTGGAGCGAAGGCAATCGCGGTGCACGCGTGCGCACCGACAACCGTACCCTGCAGCAGGTGGTCAAGAACCTGCGCGGCCTGAGTCATGCCGAGGCGCGGGCGCTGGCGCGCAACGTCATTTGCGACGATGGGGCGATCACTCAGGAAGACCTCCCCGAGCTGAACAAGACCAAGTTCCAGTTGCTGGATCTGGAGGGCGTGCTCAGCTTCGAATACGACACCGCGCGCTTCGCCGAAGTGGGTGGCCTGCTCAACCTCAAGCGCTGGTTGGCCGAGCGTCAGGCGGGCTTTCTCGAAGGCAAGGGCATCGATGCACCCAAGGGTGTGATGCTGGTCGGCGTGCAGGGCGGCGGCAAGAGTCTGGCCGCCAAGGCTGTTGCCGGGCTCTGGGGCCTGCCGCTGCTGCGCCTGGATTTCGCCTGCCTGTACAACAAGTTCTTCGGCGAGACCGAGCGCAACCTGCGCGAGGCGTTGCGCCTGGCCGAACAGATGGCGCCCTGCGTGCTGTGGATGGACGAGGTGGAGAAGGGCCTAGCCAGTGGCGACCATGACGGTGGCGTGAGCCAGCGTGTATTGGGCACCCTGCTGACCTGGATGGCCGAGCGCAAGGCGCCGGTATTCGTCGTCGCCACGGCCAACGCCATCGACCGCCTGCCGCCTGAGCTGGTGCGCAAGGGGCGCTTCGACGAACTCTTCTTCGTCGACCTGCCCAGTGCCGACGTGCGTGCCGATATCTTCCGTATCCACCTGCAGCGCCGCGAACTGGACCCCGCCAACTTCGACCTGGCGCAGCTCGCCGCGGCCAGCGAGGGCTATTCCGGCGCCGAGATCGAGCAGGCCGTGGTCAGCGCCTTGTACGCCGGACAGGCGCAGCAGCAGGCAGTCGATCAGCAGCTGCTGCTGCGCACGTTGCAGAACACCGCGCCGCTGTCGGTGGTGATGGCCGAGCGCTTGGCAGCCTTGCGTGCCTGGGCGGATGGACGAACGGTCAACGCCGGTTGATCAGGCGCCAGTGAAGGGGCGGGTCAGGCGCCCGCTGAGTTTGCGCACCAGCCAGCGTGGCCCGAGGCGTGGGCTCAGTGCCAGCAGGCGGTTGCGCCAACCGGGAATGATGATGGCGCGGTTCTTTTCCAGCGCGCGTACAGTGAACAGCGCCACTTCCTCGGCGCTCATCATCAGCTTGCTGCCGACGAGACGGGTGACGTTCATCTGCGCCGCGCGAAAGAAGGCGCTGTGGGTTGGCCCGGGGCAGAGCACCGACACGCGTACACCGCGACTTTTCAGCTCCTCGCGCAGGCCCTCGCTGAAGTGCAGCACATAGGCCTTGCTGGCGTAGTAGCTGCTCATCCAGGGGCCGGGCTGGAAGGCCGCGACCGAGGCGACGTTGAGAATGTGCCCACCGCCCTGCTCGGCCATGCGCTGACCAAGTGCATGACACAGACGGGTCAGCGCCAGCACATTGACCTCCAGCTGCTCCAGCTCGCGACTCCAGTCCTGCTCGAGGAACGGGCCGGCGCAACCCAGGCCGGCATTGTTCACCAGCAGGTCGATTTGCCACTGACCTTCTTCCAGCTCCAGTAACAGGCCGGACAGCTGCAGCGGCTCGCTCAGATCGCAGAGGCGAAACAGCACCTCGACGCCGAAGCGCTGCGCCAACTCGCAGGCGATGCTCTCCAGGGCGTCACGCCTGCGTGCTACCAGGATCAGATTGCGACCCCGGCGCGCCAGGGCTTCGGCCAGGGCCAGGCCGATGCCGCTGGAGGCACCTGTGATCAATGCATAGCTGCGCATGGTCGCGGATTACTGCTCCTGATACTCGGCGGCACGCTCGACATAGCCCTGATACTGGGGCAGGGCGATGGCGGCGATGATGCCGGTCAATGGCACCAGCAGGAACAGCCAGGCCAGGATCTTCACCCCGGTGCTGTTCGGCGGCGGCGGCGGGCCGTAGCGGTTGACGCCCTGAGTACCGGGAATGATCAGCATCAGCAGTGCGAATACGCTGCCAATGAAAGGAACGAAGTTGAGCAGCCACAGCCAGCCGGACCAGCCAATGTCGTGCAGGCGCTGGACGCCGATGAACACCCCGATGACGATCATGGCGATCACGCCGGCGGCCATGATCAGGGTGCCCAGGGCGCTGGAAATGGCTGAGGCACCTGCGAACAGCAGGAGCATTGGCAGCATGCACAGCAGCATGGCCATGGTCCAGCCCAGATAACGTACGCGGCCAATCCGGCCGCTGACGCTGAAGACCTTGAGTTCCGAGTATTGCGGCAATTGCTCGGCGACATTCGCCTGCGGCGGGGCATAGGGCGAGGCCGCTGCTGCAGCCGGGGCTTGTATGGGCGCCGCTTCGGCCAGTTGCGCCTGACGGGCGAGGTACTTCTCGATGATGATGCCGCAGGCGGAGCACTCGATGGCCTTGGCTTGTTCATGGCTGCATTTGGGGCAGGTCATGGTCGGCGTTGCGGCCTGCTCGGCCTGCACCGTCTCGGCCTCGGTCGGCACCAGGCTAAGGCTGGCGGCCTGATCCAGCTCCTTGCGTACCTTGGCGCCGGCCTTCTGCAGCGCAGTCAGGTACTGCTCCGCCTCGCCTTCGCCCAGATCACGCTTGAGCGCCACCGGCGTTCCGCTGAACAGACTGTCTATACGGGCAAGGTCGCTCTTGAACAGGCGGGCCAGGTTTGTTTTGACCATTTCCAACGAGGCCTCGGGCATCAGTTGGCCGTCGAACACTATCTTGTAGCGCGGTGGGTTCATGCGAGCTTCCTTGTCGGCGGGAAGTGAGGAGGAGTGAGGTGCCTGTTCAGCAACGAGCGAGGCATAAGCCTAGAGTGCCGTGAGGCCAATATACAAGCGGCCTGAAGTGCCGCAGTCGAGGAATTTCAGGCGTTGCCTATTGTGCTCCAGCGGCCGACCAGTTGGCCGCGGCGTAGTAGACGTATTTCGCTGAAATCGCCGAGCAGGCCTTCGCTGATCGCGGGGCGCAGAAATACCCAGTCCTGATTCGTCAGCTGCGTGGCGGCGCTGCCGATCAGGCGTTCCTGATTGGCGCTGCGGCCGTAGAGTTGGTCAAAGTCGAGCCCTGCTGGTGAGACGGGCTGCGCTGGCCAGCGACCGCCGTAGAGGTAGTAGGCGTGCTGGCGGTTGGGGTTCCAGGCTGCGATCAGCGGTTGCAGCGACTGCAGGTAGGGCAGGGCGCCGTCTAGCGCCTTGAGTACCGGGCTGGCGATCCACAGCGCTGGCTGGTGTTCCTGCAGCAATGGCGTATCGAACTCCGCAGGCTTGAGCAAGGCAGAACCAACGGCGACCTCATTGAGCGAACTTTGCTGCTGGCTGTGCAGCAGGTAGGTCTGACTGCCCCCGCCATTTAGCAGGGGCGCGGTCGGCCATAGCTCGCTGAACGCCCGGGCACTGGCGATAAACTGGTGATAACGCCTGTCTGTCTCGTTGAACGCTTTGATCTGGCCTTGCCAGGGAGGGTTATGGGCAACATGCGCGTCGTATCCCATCAGCCCTTGCAGCTGCAGGCCCGGTAGTTGCCCAAGCTGCCGCATTGCCTGAGTCAGAGCCTGCGCTGTGGCGAAGCCGCCGCGCTCGAGGCCGATGTCGATCTCCAGTGCGATGCGCAGCCGCCGTCCCAGCGCCTTGGCCAGTTCGGCGTACTGCGTCATGCGTTGCTCGCTGTCGATCAGCCAGGTCACCTGGCGATCGGGATCGAAAACGAGATGACGCGGCAACTGGCGATAGAAGTTCAGTGCGGCAGCAACCGGCATGGGCTTGCCCAGCAGCAGGTCGGCCTGCGGGAAGCTTCTGGCCAGGCGATTGAGTTGCGGCTGATGGAAGACCATGAAGCGCTGAGTTTGCAGGCGCTTGGCCAGATACTCCAGCAGGCCGGTGCTGGCCAGGGACTTGGCGACCAGGCGCAACTGGTGGCGTCCGGCCAGACGTGCCGCCAGCAGATCGGCGTTGGCGTCGAGCCGGTCGAGGTCGAGCAGCAGGGTGGGCACGCCTTCGCCATCGCGCTGCAACTGCCGGTTGAGCTCAGCGAAGTAGGCGTCATGCGCGCGACCCTTATCAGCCGGGCGAAGCGCCCAGCCGCCGATTAGCCCAAGCGCGCCCAGCCCCAGCAGGTGGCGACGCTTCATCGTGGCCAGCGTTGCCCCAATTGCTCGCTGCGTGTCAGCGCGGCGCGATATTCGCCATCGAGCCGCGTTACCAGCGTCTGGACCGAGGGCAGATCGTCGATACCGCCGACGCCCTGGCCGGCCGACCATACGGTTTTCCAGGCCTTGGCTTCTTCGTCCATTGGCTTGAGCTTCTCGCCGTAGTTGATATCGCCCTTGTTCTGCAGCTGTTTCAGGTCATAGCCAGCCCGCTCCAGACTTTGGCGCATGAAACTGGCCGGTACGCCGGACACGGCGGGCGTGTGGATGATATCGGCGGCCCGTGCGTCGAGGATCATCTGCTTGTAGTCGGCAGAGGCATTGTTCTCGGTGGTGGCTATGAAGCGGGTGCCCATGTAGGCCAGATCGGCGCCCAGCAGCTGGGCTGCGAGAATTTCATGGCCGTGGTTGAGGCAGCCGGACAGCAGCACGGTCTTGTCGAAGAACTGCCGAATCTCCGCCAGCAGGGCGAAGGGGCTCCAGGTGCCGGCGTGACCACCGGCACCTGCGGCCACGGCGATCAGCCCATCCACGCCAGCCTCGGCGGCCTTTTCCGCATGGCGGCGAGTGGTCACGTCATGGAACACCAGGCCACCGTAGCTGTGCACGGCATCTACCACTTCCTTCACCGCGCCCAGGCTGGTGATGACGATGGGGACGCGGCGTTCGACGCAGATAGCCAGGTCGGCCTGCAGTCGCGGGTTGCTGTTATGCACGATCAGGTTGACGGCGAAGGGGGCGGCGTCAACCGAGAGGTTGGCTCCGATCTCGTCGAGCCAGGCTGCGAAGCCCGCACTCTCACGCTGGTTCAGCGCCGGAAAGCTGCCGACGATGCCGCTGTTGCAGCAGGCACTGACCAGCGCCGGATTGGATACCAGAAACATCGGCGCAGCGACCAGGGGCAGGCGCAGACGCTGTTCGAGCAGGGCGGGCAGAGACATGGCGAACTCCTCAGAAGGGGCGGACGACGACCAGGATCACGATGCCCAGCAGGGCCAGCACCGGTGCTTCATTGAACCAACGATAGAACACATGACTGCGGCTGTTCTCGCCGCGGGCAAAGCGCTTGAGCTGGGCGCCGCACAGGTGGTGATAGATCACCAACGCCACCACCAGCGTGAGCTTGGCGTGCATCCAGCCCTGGCTGAAGTAATAGCCGGGATTGAGCGTCAGCAGCCAGATACCCAATGCCAGCGTGGCGATCATCGACGGAATCATGATGCCGCGATACAGCTTGCGCTCCATGATGCAGAAACGTTCTTGGCTCGCGGTGTCGTCGCTCATGGCGTGATAGACGAACAGACGCGGCAAATAGAACAGGCCGGCGAACCAGCAGACCATGGCGATGATGTGTAGAGCCTTGAGCCAGAGATAGAGCATTTTCGCCTCTCACGCTGAAAAATGGCCTCGATAGTAGAGGTAGGCGACGGCCTGCGTCACCTCTACGGTTGGAGCTTGGCCGATGCGGCTTTATCATCGGCAGCTTTCCAATGGCTTTTGCAAAGGGGCATGTGATGATCAAGGTCGGTATCGTCGGCGGCACGGGCTACACCGGTGTCGAACTGCTGCGTCTGCTGGCGCAACACCCGCAGGCAGAGGTGACCGTGATCACTTCCCGTTCCGAGGCCGGCCTGCGCGTCGACGAGATGTACCCCAACCTGCGCGGCCACTATCCGGAGCTGGCTTTCAGCGTGCCGGACGTCGCCACGCTGGGCGCCTGTGACGTGGTGTTCTTCGCCACGCCTCATGGCGTCGCCCATGCCCTGGCCGGAGAGTTGCTCGCTGCCGGCACGCGGGTGATCGACCTGTCCGCCGACTTCCGTCTGCAGGACGCCGAGGAGTGGGCCAAGTGGTACGGCCAGCCGCACGGCGCTCCCGAGCTGCTGAGCGAGGCGGTGTACGGCCTGCCCGAGGTCAACCGCGAGGCGATCAAGACAGCGCGCCTGATCGCAGTGCCCGGCTGCTACCCGACCGCGACCCAGCTCGGCCTGATCCCACTGCTGGAAGCCGGCTTGGCCGATGCAAGCAGCCTGATCGCCGACTGCAAGAGCGGCGTCAGTGGCGCCGGCCGTGGTGCCAGCGTCGGCTCGCTGTTCTGCGAGGCAGGCGAGAGCATGAAGGCCTACTCGGTCAAGGGCCATCGTCACCTGCCGGAAATTCGCCAGGGGTTGCGTCAGGCTGCAGGTGGCGATGTTAGTCTGACCTTCGTGCCGCACCTGACACCGATGATCCGCGGCATCCATGCGACCCTTTACGCACGCGTGGCCGACACCTCAGTGGATCTTCAAGCCCTGTTCGAGAAGCGTTATGCCAATGAGCCCTTCGTCGACGTGATGCCGGCCGGTAGCCACCCGGAAACCCGCAGTGTGCGCGGTGGCAACGTCTGCCGCATCGCCGTGCACCGCCCGCAGGGTGGTGATCTGGTGGTGGTGCTCTCGGTGATCGACAACCTGGTCAAGGGCGCCTCCGGTCAGGCCGTGCAGAACATGAACATCCTCTTCGGTCTCGACGAACGCCTTGGTCTGTCGCACGCGGCCCTGCTGCCGTGACACCGGGCTGGGAGGTCCGCCTCAGCGATCCGCGTCGAGAGCGCAGGCGCCGCTGCTTGCTGCTCTTGCTGATACTCGCTGTACCGGGGGCCTTTGCTCTGGGTTGGTATTGGCCGCAGATGCAGCCCCAGCCAGCGCCTGAGGATACGCACGCACTGCTGACTCGGCTTGCCGAGCAGGACCAGGAGCTGGAGCTGTTGCGTCAGCGGCTTGCCGTGGTCGGCAGCAGCGACAAGGTCACTCAGCAGGCCATGGAACAGAATCGGCGGACCATCAAGCTCTTGGAGGAGCAGATCTTCAAGCAGCAGCAGGATCTGGCTTTCTACAAGGGCGTACTGGCACCGGCCAGTCGTCGCGAGGGTATGCGCATTCGCGCCTTCGAACTGCAAGCCACGGAAGAGCCTCGGCGTTTTCGCTACAAGCTGCTGATGAGCCGGGTCGGTGCCAGTGATGAGGCTTTGCAAGGGCGGCTGCGTATCACGGTCGAAGGTCAGCAGAATGGGAAACCGGCCATCCTGGAACTCGCGGCGCTGTCCGACGAGGTGAGCGAGAGCCGTATCCCGTTCTCTTTCAAGCACTTTCAGTCTTTTCCCGAAGCCGGGCGCTTTGGCGAATTGCAACTGCCTGAGGGCTTCGAGCCGCGTCAGGTCAAGGTTCAGGCAGAAGTCGAAGGCGACAAGCCGCTGAGCCGTACATTCGAGTGGATAAAATCAGGAGCGATAACCCCCCATGTGGAGTAAAGACAAGACCAAACCCGACCTGCAGCGTTTCAGCGGCAAGACCAGTCTGATTGCCGCGGGTGCCGAGCTGGTAGGCGACATGCGCTTTCAGGGCGCAGTGCAGGTGGATGGTCGGGTCACCGGTAACCTGCTGGCCACCGAAGGGCTGGTACGCGTCAGTGTTGGAGGCGTGGTTGAAGGTGAGATACGTGCACCCCATATCGTGATCGATGGGGAGGTCAATGGGGATGTGTTCGCCAGTGGCCATCTGGAGCTGGGGGCCCGTTCACGGGTGCGCGGCAATCTGCAGTACGGCCTGATGGAGATGGCCATGGGCGCGCAGATCGAAGGGCGCTTGTGCCACCTCAAGGATGGCGAGCGTCCACTTGAGCTTCCGGCATCGCTGGAAGTCGAGCAATAGTTGACCAATTTTGTAGGGCAAGCGGATAATGCGTGCCCAGCAGGCTGTCGTTGATGATGGCCAGGCAGCGCAGGTGGTTTTCAACAACCTGCTAACGCAGTGTGGCGCATGGCGCCGGGAGTTATAGCATGAGCGTCGAAACCTTCACCCCTGCCCCCTTGCACTTCACCCAGGGCGCGGCCAGCAAGGTGAAGACCCTGGTCGATGAAGAAGGCAATCCACGCCTTAAGTTGCGCGTGTTCGTCACGGGCGGCGGTTGCTCGGGCTTTCAGTATGGCTTCACCTTCGATGAGGATGTGGCCGAAGACGACACCATCGTCGAGCGTGAGGGCGTCAGCCTGGTGGTCGATGCCATGAGCTTCCAATATCTGGTGGGCTCCGAGGTCGATTATCAGGAGGGATTGGAAGGATCGCGCTTCGTGATCAAGAACCCCAACGCCACTACCACCTGTGGCTGCGGCTCGTCCTTCTCGATCTGAAGCCGTCATTTCATGACAACGCCGCGCTCGATGCGCGGCGTTTTCGTTTTCAGGCGGGGTAGATGGCGCCGAGAACGCGCAGACCTTTTGCCCCGGTCACGCTCGGGCGATTGCCGGCAATGCCTTCCAATGCGCAGTGTGCGAGCCAGGCGAAGGCCATGGCTTCGACCCAGTCCGGGTCTACACCTTCGGCAGCCGTGCTACTGACTTCGGTGTTCGGCAGCATCTCGCTCAGGCGCTTCATCAGGCAGGCATTGTGGGCACCACCACCGCATACCAGCAGCGCATCCGTGTGCGCCTGTGCGTTACGCAAGGCGCTGACGATGCTGCGCGCGGTGAGTTCCACGAGAGTCGCCTGAACGTCCTCACTGGCCAGTGGCTGTAAGGTTTGCAGATGGCCAAGCAGCCAATCGAGATTGAACAGCTCCCGACCAGTGCTCTTCGGGCCTTGGGTGGCAAAGAAGGGATCGCTCAGCAGGCGCGTCAGCAGCTCGTTGTGAACGCTACCGCTGGCCGCCCAGGCGCCATCACGGTCATAGGCAAGGCCCCGACAATGCTGAATCCAGGCATCGAGCAAAACGTTGCCGGGGCCGCTGTCGAACCCCAGAACTTCCTGGCCTGGTGAAAGGAGGCTGAGGTTGCTGAAGCCGCCGACATTGAGCACGGCTACGTGCCGTTGGTCATGGCCGAACAGGTCTTGATGGAAAGCCGGGACCAGGGGGGCGCCTTGGCCGCCTGCAGCCACATCGCGACGACGGAAATCCGCGACCACGCAGATACCGGTGAGCTCGGCCAGTAGCGCCGGGTTGCCGATCTGAATGGTGAAGCCGCGCGCGGGCTCGTGGCGCACGGTCTGGCCGTGGCTGCCGATGGCGCGAATTTGCTGGGCGGTCAGCCCCTGTTGCTGCAGGAGTTCGTTAATCGCCCCCGCGGCCAACTCGACCCAGTGTTGTTCGGCAATGGCGGCGCGTGCCAATTCGTCATTACCTGGGCTGCATAGCGCCAAGAGGTCACTGCGCAGTCTTTGCGGCATGGGGCGGTAGAGCGTGGCGAGGAGGTGGGGGCGCTGATCCTGATCGATCAGCGCGATGTCCAGTCCGTCCAGACTGGTACCGGACATCACGCCAATATAGAGGGACACGGCTTACTGCTGGTTGGCGGCCAGCATGGTGGCCTTTTCCTGGTCCATGCGTGCCATTAGCGGCTTGCTCAGCTGCATGAAGCGTTGCTTCTCGCTCGCTGCAATGGGGTCGGCCATCGGCAGCTTCTGGCTGAGCGGATCGACGTGTACACCGTTGACCTGGAACTCGTAGTGCAGGTGAGGTCCGGTGGACAGGCCGGTGGTGCCGATATACCCGATGATCTGGCCTTGCTTGACGTTCGCACCGTTACGAATGCCCTTGGCGAAGCCTTGCATATGCGCGTAGAGCGTACGATAGCGCTGGCCATGTTGAATGATCACGGTGTTGCCGTAACCGCCGTTGCGGCCGGCCAGGGTCACGCGGCCGTCACCGGCTGCCTTGATCGGGGTGCCCCGTGGCGCAGCATAGTCGACGCCCTTGTGCGCACGAATCTTGTTCAGGATCGGATGCTTGCGGCCAGTGGAGAAACGCGAGCTGATGCGCGCGAAGTCCACCGGTGTGCGGATGAACGCCTTACGCATGCTTTCGCCATTGGCGTTGTAGTAGCTGGTGGTGCCCTGCTTGTTGGTGTAACGCACCGCTGTGTAGGTCTTGCCGCGGTTGGTGAAGCGCGCCGAGAGAATGTTGCCGGTGCCGACGCGTTTGCCGTTCACCACCTTCTCTTCATAGATCACTTCGAATTCGTCGCCTTCGCGAATATCCATGGCGAAGTCGATGTCGTAGCCGAAGACGTTGGCCAGGTCCATGGTCAGGCTATGCGACAGACCGGCGCGCTTGGCAGAGAGAAACAGCGAACTGTTGATCACGCCGCGGCTATAGGTTGTCACCACTTCGGGCTTGACCTGATCACGCTCGAACTGGAAGCCGTTGTCGGTACGGCTCAGGCGAATGGTTTCCAGGTCGCTGAGCTTGCTTTGCAGATTCTTCAGCTTGCCGTCTTCATTCAGTTCGAACTCGAGCACCTGGCCAACTTTCAGGCGGCTGAACTGCTTGGCGTCCTTTGTGCTGTTGAGCGCTTCATGAAGGTCATTAGCGCTCAGGCCAACCTTGGCGAATACGGTAGAAAGGGTATCGCCATTGCTAACCGTGATGTTGTGGTGGTTGGGGTCGGAGGGAGGAGTGGTGTCGGCTGTTTCTAGGATGTTGTCGTCAGCGTCTTCTGCGCTGTTCTCGGCGGTGTCCGCGCTCTGCTCGATCTTGGCGAAAGGAGAGGCGGCGCCTGGCACTGGCAGTCCCGCTCGGAGATCATCCTTTTCCTGCAACACCATCTCGGCATCATTGCCCAGATCCAGGTCGAGAAAGGTTTTCTGCGCTTCGACTTCACGCGAAGGAAACACCAGCAGAGCCAGGCTCAGCAGCGCAGCTACACCGCTAGCAGCCAGGATATGGCTTTTAGGGTAGGGCGGGGCTTTCGGGATATTTTGCGTCATGGCGTGAGGCGTTTTCTTGGAATGTGCATTAACTGTATAAAATATAACCAAAATCGGCGCGGGGCAACCCTTGACATGCCGAGCGGTGCTCCAGGCTGCTTTCCCTGGGCAAAACTTGTAATTAGTTCGCGATCTTGTATGGTTGGTTCCCTTTCAATTTCCAGTGGTTGCGGGTTTTTGTCATGAAGTCGGTCGAAGAGCAGCTGGCGCTGATCAAGCGTGGTGCGGAAGAGGTTCTGGTTGAGTCTGAGCTGGTCGAAAAGCTCAAGCGTGGTCAGCCGCTGCGGATCAAGGCAGGTTTCGATCCGACCGCGCCTGATCTGCATCTTGGTCATACCGTCCTTATTAATAAGCTGCGTCAGTTCCAGGAGCTCGGCCATCAGGTGGTGTTCCTGATCGGTGACTTCACTGGGATGATCGGCGACCCCAGCGGCAAGAGCGCCACGCGCCCGCCGCTGACTCGCGAGCAGGTGCTGGATAACGCCGAGACCTATAAGCAGCAGGTGTTCAAGATCCTTGATCCGGGCAAGACCGAGGTTGCCTTCAACTCCACCTGGATGGATCAGCTCAAGCCTGCGGACTTCATCCGTCTGGCTTCGCAGTACACCGTGGCGCGTATGCTCGAGCGCGACGACTTCGACAAGCGCTACACCAGCAACCAACCGATCGCCATCCACGAATTCCTCTACCCGTTGGTGCAGGGCTATGACTCCGTGGCGCTCAAGGCCGACGTCGAGCTGGGTGGCACCGATCAGAAATTCAATCTGCTGATGGGGCGTGAGCTGCAGCGCGCCTATGGGCAGGAGTCGCAGTGCATCGTCACCATGCCGTTGCTGGAAGGTCTCGATGGCGTGAAGAAGATGTCCAAGTCGCTGGGTAACTACGTGGGCATCCAGGAAGCGCCGGGCGTGATGTACAACAAGCTGGTGTCCATGCCTGATGCTCTGATGTGGCGCTACTTCGAGTTGCTCAGCTTCCGCTCCATGGATGAGATCGAGCAATTCAAGTGTGATGTCGAGCAGGGGGCGAACCCGCGTGACATCAAGATCAAGCTGGCTGAAGAGCTCGTTGCGCGCTTCCATGGTGAAGAGGCGGCGGCCAATGCGCACCGCTCCGCGGGTAATCGCATGAAGGAAGGCGAGCTGCCGGAAGATCTGCCTGAAGTCGAGCTGGCTTCGGCTGAAGATATGCCGATCTCGTCCGTCCTTAATAAGGCGGGCCTGGTGAAGAACGCTGCCGTCGCTCGTGATCTGCTGGGGTCGGGCGGTGTGCGCGTCGACGGTGAGGTGGTTGACCGTGCCTTTCTGTTCAAGGTGGACGCTACGCATGTTTGCCAGGCTGGCAAGAAAGCCTTTGCGCGTATCACGCTCAAGGCCGAGTAATAAAACTGCAAAATAAGCTTGACGCGCATTCTGCTGGATGTAGAATGCGCGCCACTTCAGCGATGAAGCGCTTCAAAAACTTGTTGTTAATCAACAAGTTAAGTTGAATGAAGGGCTTGCAAAGCTGGATCTGGCGTGTAGAATGCGCGCCGGTCGACAGGGTGGTGGTTTGATCTTGTTGGTGCTTCGGTCGAATGGATCGAAAGCGGTAGAAAAAGAGGTGTTGACAGCGGTTTTGAACGCTGTAGAATGCGCCTCCCGCTGGAGAGAAGAAGTTCTGATCGAAGGCGCAAGTGGTTGAGTAGAAAAGAGTTTCTCCGGAAATAAATTCGAAAAACAGCTTGACAGAGAGAAGGGCTGCTGTAGAATGCGCGGCCTCGGTTGAGACGAAAAGCTTAACCAACTGTTCTTTAACAACTGAATCAAGCAATTCGTGTGGGTGCTTGTGAGGTAAGACTGATAGTCGACTGATTATCAGCATCACAAGTAACACTCGTGAATTCGAGAGTTTATTTGCGATTGCTGAGCCAAGTTTAGGGTTTTCTCAAAACCCAAGCAGTATTGAACTGAAGAGTTTGATCATGGCTCAGATTGAACGCTGGCGGCAGGCCTAACACATGCAAGTCGAGCGGATGAAGGGAGCTTGCTCTCTGATTTAGCGGCGGACGGGTGAGTAATGCCTAGGAATCTGCCTGGTAGTGGGGGATAACGTTCCGAAAGGAACGCTAATACCGCGTACGTCCTACGGGAGAAAGCAGGGGACCTTCGGGCCTTGCGCTATCAGATGAGCCTAGGTCGGATTAGCTAGTTGGTGAGGTAATGGCTCACCAAGGCGACGATCCGTAACTGGTCTGAGAGGATGATCAGTCACACTGGAACTGAGACACGGTCCAGACTCCTACGGGAGGCAGCAGTGGGGAATATTGGACAATGGGCGAAAGCCTGATCCAGCCATGCCGCGTGTGTGAAGAAGGTCTTCGGATTGTAAAGCACTTTAAGTTGGGAGGAAGGGCTGCTGGTTAATACCCTGCAGTTTTGACGTTACCAACAGAATAAGCACCGGCTAACTTCGTGCCAGCAGCCGCGGTAATACGAAGGGTGCAAGCGTTAATCGGAATTACTGGGCGTAAAGCGCGCGTAGGTGGTTCGTTAAGTTGGATGTGAAAGCCCCGGGCTCAACCTGGGAACTGCATCCAAAACTGGCGAGCTAGAGTACGGTAGAGGGTGGTGGAATTTCCTGTGTAGCGGTGAAATGCGTAGATATAGGAAGGAACACCAGTGGCGAAGGCGACCACCTGGACTGATACTGACACTGAGGTGCGAAAGCGTGGGGAGCAAACAGGATTAGATACCCTGGTAGTCCACGCCGTAAACGATGTCAACTAGCCGTTGGAATCCTTGAGATTTTAGTGGCGCAGCTAACGCATTAAGTTGACCGCCTGGGGAGTACGGCCGCAAGGCTAAAACTCAAAGGAATTGACGGGGGCCCGCACAAGCGGCGGAGCATGCGGATTAATTCGATGCAACGCGAAGAACCTTACCAAGGCTTGACATGTTCTCGATCGCCGTAGAGATACGGTTTCCCCTTTGGGGCGGGTTCACAGGTGGTGCATGGTTGTCGTCAGCTCGTGTCGTGAGATGTTGGGTTAAGTCCCGCAACGAGCGCAACCCTCGTTCCATGTTGCCAGCACGTCGTGGTGGGGACTCATGGGAGACTGCCGGGGTCAACTCGGAGGAAGGTGAGGACGACGTCAAATCATCATGCCCCTTATGTCTTGGGCTTCACGCATGCTACAATGGCCGGTACAATGGGTTGCGATACTGTGAGGTGGAGCTAATCCCAAAAAGCCGGTCTCAGTTCGGATTGGGGTCTGCAACTCGACCCCATGAAGTCGGAGTCGCTAGTAATCGCAGATCAGCAACGCTGCGGTGAATACGTTCCCGGGCCTTGTACACACCGCCCGTCAAGTCACGAAAGTCGGTAACACCCGAAGCCGGTGGCCTAACCCTTGTGGGGGGAGCCGTCGAAGGTGGGACCAGCGATTGGGACTAAGTCGTAACAAGGTAGCCGTACCGGAAGGTGCGGCTGGATCACCTCCTTTCTAAGGAGCATCAGTGCCCGTTGCATCACCGCGTGTGTGATGGCGGGTTGCTCATGGGTGGAACATCAATGAATGGTGCCAGTGGTGGTGCCGGCAGTGCTCGAGTACGTCATGCCTGTGAGGGTGTGGTTGGAATGGGTGGTGTTGGTGGCTGCGGGCTGGTGTTGGCACACTGTTGGGTCCTGGAACAGCAGGTGCCCTGGCCTTGGGGTTGGGGTTGTTGTTTCTGGTGTCCGTGCCTTGTGAAGCTGGCCTGTGTGGTTGGTGGATGGGGTGTGGGTTGTTGTTTGAGAACTGCATAGTGGACGCGAGCATCTTATTTTTTGTTGCTGCATCGTTGATCGCACTGTTCCCCCTGGGGTGGTGTGTGAGGTGTGGTGATGCCGAGAATGACATCTTAGTTAGATATTGCTCATTTGAGGACTTTCATTGTGTGTGAAAGTTTCCAAGGGCGCATGGTGGATGCCTTGGCAACAGGAGCCGAAGAAGGACGTGGGAATCTGCGATAAGCCTGGTGGAGTCGATAACCGGACGTTGAGACCAGGATTTCCGAATGGGGAAACCCCGCACGACGTGTCGTGTGACCCCCGGTTGAACACATAGACCGGGTGGAGGGAACGTGGGGAAGTGAAACATCTCAGTACCCACAGGAAGAGAAAACAAAAGTGATTCCGTTAGTAGTGGCGAGCGAACGCGGATGGGGCTAAACCGTATGTGTGTGATACCCGGCAGGGGTTGCATGTGCGGTGTTGTGGGCCCCTCCTTGTCATGTCTGCCGGCATGGCGCAGTGAGGTGCGGGCATATAGACGAACCAGTGTGGATGCTGGACCGTAGAGGGTGAGAGTCCCGTAGTCGAAATGTGTTCCGCCGCTGTTGGGGGGTTGCCCGAGTAGCACGGGGCCCGAGGAATCCCGTGTGAATCTGCCAGGACCACCTGGTAAGCCTGAATACTACCTGTTGACCGATAGCGGATCAGTACCGTGAGGGAATGGTGAAAAGTACCCCGGGAGGGGAGTGAAATAGTACCTGAAACCATGTGCCTACAAACCGTTGGAGCCTCCTTGTGGGGTGACAGCGTGCCTTTTGAAGAATGAGCCTGCGAGTTAGTGATACGTGGCGAGGTTAACCCGTGTGGGGAAGCCGTAGCGAAAGCGAGTCTGAATAGGGCGATTGAGTCGCGTGTCCTAGACCCGAAGCGGAGTGATCTACCCATGGCCAGGTTGAAGCGCGTGTAAGAGCGCGTGGAGGACCGAACCCACTTCAGTTGAAAATGGAGGGGATGAGCTGTGGGTAGGGGTGAAAGGCCAATCAAACTCCGTGATAGCTGGTTCTCCCCGAAATGCATTTAGGTGCAGCGTCACGTGTTTCTTCCCGGAGGTAGAGCTACTGGATGGACGATGGGCCCTACAAGGTTACTGACTTCAGCCAAACTCCGAATGCCGGGAAGTGAGAGCGTGGCAGTGAGACTGTGGGGGATAAGCTTCATAGTCGAGAGGGAAACAGCCCAGACCACCGGTTAAGGCCCCTAAGCGTGTGCTAAGTGGGAAAGGATGTGGAGTTGCTGAGACAACCAGGAGGTTGGCTTAGAAGCAGCCACCCTTGAAAGAGTGCGTAATAGCTCACTGGTCAAGTGATTCCGCGCCGACAATGTAGCGGGGCTCAAGTACACCGCCGAAACCGTGGCATTCAGTTTTGCTGGATGGGTAGGGGAGCGTCGTTCACGAGGTGAAGCCAGCGGGTAACTTCTGGTGGATTGTGGACGAGTGAGAATGCAGGCATGAGTAGCGAAAGACGGGTGAGAAACCCGTCCGCCGGATGACTAAGGGTTCCAGGGTCAAGCTAATCTGCCCTGGGTAAGTCGGGACCTAAGGCGAGGCCGACAGGCGTAGTCGATGGACAACGGGTTGATATTCCCGTACCAGTGAAGAACCGCCCATGCTGAGCCGGTGATACTAACCGCCCGAACCATCCCGATCCTCGTCTTTGACGGGGACGGTGATGGGGAGCGCGGGACCTGAACCGGGGAGGCAAGCGCATTAACAGGTGTGACGCAGGAAGGTAGCCGGGCCGGGCAATGGAAATGACCTGGTCTAAGGGTGTAGGGCTGCCGGTAGGTAAATCCGCCGGCTGTATGCCTGAGACCTGATGGGCGCCCACGTGGTGGGTGATCCGGTGATCCTATGCTGCCTAGAAAAGCATCGGCGTGAGGTTCAAACTGCCCGTACCCTAAACCGACACAGGTGGTCAGGTAGAGAATACTAAGGCGATCGAGAGAATCATGGTTAAGGAACTCGGCAAAATGCCCCCGTAACTTCGGGAGAAGGGGGGCCCCAACCTTGAGCACCACTCGCTGGTGTGAGGGGATCGGGGCCGCAGAGACCAGGGGGAAGCGACTGTTTATCAAAAACACAGGTCCATGCGAAGTCGTAAGACGATGTATATGGACTGACTCCTGCCCGGTGCTGGAAGGTTAAGGGGACCTGTTAGCTTCGGCGAAGCGGAGAACTTAAGCCCCAGTAAACGGCGGTGGTAACTATAACCATCCTAAGGTAGCGAAATTCCTTGTCGGGTAAGTTCCGACCTGCACGAATGGAGTAACGACTTCCCCGCTGTCTCAACCATGAACTCGGCGAAATTGCATTACGAGTAAAGATGCTCGTTACGCGCAGAAGGACGGAAAGACCCCGTGACCTTTACTATAGTTTGGTATTGGTGTTCGGTGTGGCTTGTGTAGGATAGGTGGGAGACTGTGAAGCGGGCACGCCAGTGTTCGTGGAGTCATCGTTGAAATACCACTCTGGTCACTCTGGATATCTAACTTCGGCCCGTGATCCGGGTCAGGGACAGTGCCTGATGGGTAGTTTAACTGGGGCGGTTGCCTCCCAAAATGTAACGGAGGCGCCCAAAGGTTCCCTCAGCCTGGTTGGCAATCAGGTGTCGAGTGCAAGTGCACAAGGGAGCTTGACTGTGAGAGTGGCAGCTCGAGCAGGGACGAAAGTCGGGACTAGTGATCCGGCGGCTCGTTGTGGAACGGCCGTCGCTCAACGGATAAAAGGTACCTCGGGGATAACAGGCTGATCTTGCCCAAGAGTCCATATCGACGGCATGGTTTGGCACCTCGATGTCGGCTCGTCGCATCCTGGGGCTGGAGTAGGTCCCAAGGGTTGGGCTGTTCGCCCATTAAAGCGGTACGCGAGCTGGGTTCAGAACGTCGTGAGACAGTTCGGTCCCTATCCTCTGCGCGCGTTGGAAATTTGAGAAGGTCTGTCCTTAGTACGAGAGGACCGGGACGGACGAACCTCTGGTATGTCAGTTGTACCGCCAGGTGCATGGCTGATTAGCTACGTTCGGGATGGATAACCGCTGAAAGCATCTAAGCGGGAAGCCGGCTTCGAGATGAGATTTCCTTGCCCCTTTGAGGGTGTGAGGCCCCCAGCTAGAACACTGGGTTGATAGGCTGGATGTGGAAGCGAGGACTGAAGACTCGTGAAGCTGACCAGTACTAATAGGCCGATGACTTACACACACTCTTATCCTATTGCTTGCTTCAAGGTGATGGGTTGGTGTTCGCGTCCACTGTGCGGTTGTCTGATTGCAACCGGCTGTCTGCTTGTTGGTGGGTGATTGATGTGTTTCAGTTGAATAGTGTCACTGTTGTGTGACCCGTAGGTTTCCCTGCTGTTGCCCGTGTTGAGGGTGGTGGTGTGGGGTTAGGGTTACGGCGGTCATAGCGTGGGGGAAACGCCCGGTTCCATTCCGAACCCGGAAGCTAAGGCCCACAGCGCCGATGGTACTGCAGCCGGGAGGTTGTGGGAGAGTAGGTCGCCGCCGGACATTCTTTGAGGGAGGGCCTCGCACCGTTGTGTGCGAGGCCCTTCCCGCATTTCTGGACTGTTTTCGCCAGAGGACGGTCCGCCACAGGCTCCGGGCACTAGCCTGGTCCCCTGAGGATCCGGCCGCGAGGCCGACGCATGAGGAACAGAGACTGCGTTCCCGCGGATCATCGCGGCGTGACGCCCAGGAAGGACACCATGGCTGAGGACACCCCCCGAGAGCGCCGCGAGGGCCGCGGATCCGAGGGCCGCGGGCCCCGCGGTGGCGGTGATGGCCGGCGTCGTGGTGGTGACCGCGACGGACGTCCTCGCAGCGGCGCCGGTGACCGGCGCCGCTCCGGCGGGCCTCACGAGGACCGTCG
>NZ_ATKM01000019.1 GCF_000418555.1 Pseudomonas sp. P818 | reverse complement strand
CCAGATCGCTAACGCGGTCTGGGGTTTCTTCTTTGCGCTCGGGAAAGTTTCAAAGTGGCGCCAGCAGGCGAGCGAGGCGTCTCGCTTATAAAATAGCTGTCGCCAGCCTAAGCAGGCGGTTCTTTGGCTTTTGTCTGGCACCTTGATCCATTTTCCTGTCAGTTTGTCTTTGGCCTCCTGTTTCTATGCAAGCTGAGGCCTCGTCGTTATCATGCCAGCCTTGTTCGTAGCGGGGCCTCGCATGCTGGAATTGTTGAAACTTCTGCAGGATGGGCGATTTCATTCCGGTGAAGCCTTGGGGGCGCAGCTCGGGATTAGTCGAAGTGCCGTCTGGAAGCAGTTGCAAGGCCTGGAGGCTGAGTTCGGGGTCGAGGTTTTCAAGGTCCCTGGCCGCGGCTATCGACTGCCTTCGCCCATGATCCTGCTCGATGCCAAGCGGATATCGAGTGCCGTCCTCGGTCTGGGCTGGCCGATCAGTGTCGAGGCCAGTGTGGACTCCACGAATGCCGAGATCTTTCGTCGCCTCGATGCAGGTGCGCGCGCGCCTTTCGTGCTGATGGCCGAGCGTCAGACCGCTGGACGTGGTCGACGCGGGCGCACCTGGGCAAGTCCATTCGCCGAAAATCTCTACTGCAGTGTCGTTCTGCGTGTCGATGGTGGCATGAGCCAGGTAGAGGCTCTGAGTCTCACGGTTGGCCTTGCTGTCGCTAAGGCGCTGCAAGCCTGCGGTGTTAAGGGTGCGCAGCTGAAGTGGCCGAATGATGTGCTGGTCGATGGATGCAAGATATCCGGGATCCTCCTGGAGCTCGCTGGAGACCCGGCTGATGTATGTCATGTGGTCATAGGCATCGGTATCAACGTCAACATGGCGGTTGATGCTCCCGGTGCTATCGATCAGCCGTGGACCTCTGTGCGACAGTGCATGGGGCGTGTGCTTGACCGGAACGATTTGGCTGCACAGCTGTTACTGCACTTGCGCGATTGTCTTTCCCTGCACTGGCAGCGTGGTTTTTCCGGTTTGCGGGACGAATGGGAGGCGCTACATGCTTGGCGCGGGCGCTCTGTGGCTTTGACTGCTGGAAGTAATGCGACGCTGGGTGTCGTGCTTGGTGTTGATGAGCGCGGCGCTATTCGGCTGAATGTAGAGGGTGTTGATCGCGCATTCAGTGGCGGAGAGTTGAGCCTGAGGTTGCAACATGATTCTTGAGCTCGACTGTGGTAACAGCTTTATCAAGTGGCGGGTGATTTCCCTGGATGGGCGTCAGCGCCTCTTTGCTGGTGTGGTGGATTCCGATACCGCCCTCTTTGAGTCACTGGCTGCCGCTTCTGGGTTGCAAGTGACTCACTGTCGACTGGTCAGTGTGCGTAGTGATGCTGAAACCGAGCAGCTGGTGGCGCGCCTGCGTGAGCTCCTGGGTGTTGACGCTGTTTGTGCTCACTCTGCCAGTCATGTCGGGGGGGTGCATAACGGTTACGAGGACTTCCGGCGTCTGGGGCTGGATCGCTGGCTCGCTGTGCTCGGCGCTTATCACCTCGGGCAGCGCGCGTGCCTGGTGGTGGATCTCGGTACAGCGGTGACCGCTGACTTCGTATCGGCCGATGGCAAGCACCTGGGGGGCTTCATTTGCCCGGGACTGCCGTTGATGCGCGATCAGTTGAGTACGCATACACGGCGCATTCGCTACGATCGTCAGGTAGCGCTCGCTGCCTTGCAGGAACTTGAGCCTGGTCGCTCCACGGCCGAAGCTGTGGAGCGTGGTTGTGTGTTGATGTTGCGTGGTTTCGTTGCCCAGCAACTATTGCAGGCGCAGGCTCGCTTCCCTGAAGGTTTCGAGGTTTTTCTGACCGGTGGCGATGCGGACCTGGTGCGTGATGTGGTGCCGGGCGCGCAGGTAATTGCGGACTTGGTATTTGTTGGGCTGGCTATCGCCTGTCCCTTTAGTTGAGGCAAGTCATGCGCTGGATTCTGCTGTTGCTCCTACTGCTCAATGCCTTCTATTACGTCTGGCATCAACAGCAGGCACCCCTGCGTGCCAAGGAAGTCGCCCCGGCAGATGCCTATCAGGCGGCTCGTAAGGATATTCGTCTGTTGAGCGAGGCCGATGCGCCACGCTCGCGTGGTGATTCATCGGTGTCAGCCGACGTGGCTGCGCCCGAGGCGGCGGTCTGCCTCTTTCTCGGTAGCTTCGAGGATGAGGCGAGAGCAAGGGTCGTCGAGCAACGTTTGCTGAGCCTGGACATTCAGGCTGACGTACGCAGTGTCGATGCGGCTGCAGGTGTCGAGTACTGGGTGTACCTGCCGCCTCTGGCTTCCCGTCAGGCTTCCCTGAGGCAGCTGCGTGAGTTGCAGGCGCGGCGTATCGATAGCTACATCATTACCCAGGGCGAGCTGGCCAATGGTATATCGCTCGGCATATTCCCTCGAAATGATTCGGCCAATAGCGTCATGCAGCGTTTGCGTAACGTTGGCTACGAGCCGCAGATACGCGAGCTGTCACGTGCGCACCGTAGTTTTTGGGTGCGTGTAGCGCCGCAAAGTCGGCGTTTGGCCGATGAGTTTCTGCTTGGGCGGCTGGCTGGAGACTTCGCTGGTTTGCAGCATAAATTAATGCCTTGTGAAGGCGTTGCATTGCTCCAGTAGTTTGCATAGAATGGCGCCCGCTTCGCAGGGTGGTCAAAGTTGGTTCCCGACGAAGATGTTGTCAAAGTAGCTAACCTCAAGATTTTAATGAGAAAAAGCTTGACAGCAGGGTGGCAGATCTAGAAAATGCCGCCTCACTTTGGAGGGGTTCCCGAGCGGCCAAAGGGATCAGACTGTAAATCTGACGTCATCGACTTCGAAGGTTCGAATCCTTCCCCCTCCACCAGATTCGGCGTGAGCTGCAGGCTCCGCGGGTATAGTTCAGTGGTAGAACCTCAGCCTTCCAAGCTGATGATGCGGGTTCGATTCCCGCTACCCGCTCCAGTTTGTGGTTGGCGCAATAGAGTTTGGCTCATGTAGCTCAGCTGGTAGAGCACACCCTTGGTAAGGGTGAGGTCAGCGGTTCAAATCCGCTCATGAGCTCCATCTAATGAAGGCAGATATGAAAGTATCTGCCTTTGTTTTAATGGCGGCATGGCTTGCTCAATTCTTCGCTAGGAGACGGTCAAGATGGCTAAAGAGAAATTCGAACGTAACAAACCGCACGTCAACGTCGGCACCATCGGTCACGTTGACCACGGTAAGACCACTCTGACCGCTGCTCTGACCCGCGTCTGCTCCGAAGTATTCGGTTCGGCCAAGGTTGACTTCGACAAGATCGACAGCGCTCCGGAAGAAAAAGCTCGTGGTATCACCATCAACACTGCGCACGTAGAGTACGACTCCAACATTCGTCACTACGCGCACGTTGACTGCCCGGGCCACGCCGACTACGTGAAGAACATGATCACCGGTGCTGCCCAGATGGACGGCGCGATCCTGGTCTGCTCGGCTGCCGACGGCCCCATGCCGCAAACCCGTGAGCACATCCTGCTGTCCCGTCAGGTTGGCGTTCCGTACATCGTTGTCTTCCTGAACAAGGCTGACATGGTTGACGATGCCGAGCTGCTGGAGCTGGTCGAGATGGAAGTTCGCGACCTGCTGAGCACCTACGATTTCCCGGGTGACGACACTCCGATCATCATCGGCTCCGCGCTGATGGCGCTGAACGGCGAAGACACCAACGAGCTGGGCACTACTGCCGTCAAGAAGCTGGTTGAGACTCTGGACAGCTACATTCCTGAGCCGGTTCGTGCCATCGACCGTCCGTTCCTGATGCCGATCGAAGACGTGTTCTCGATCTCCGGCCGCGGTACTGTAGTGACCGGTCGTGTAGAGCGCGGTATCGTCAAGATCCAGGAAGAAATCGAAATCGTTGGTCTGCGTCCGACCACCAAGACCACCTGCACCGGCGTTGAGATGTTCCGCAAGCTGCTGGACGAAGGTCGTGCTGGTGAGAACTGCGGCGTGCTGCTGCGCGGCACCAAGCGTGATGAAGTCGAGCGTGGCCAGGTTCTGGCCAAGCCGGGCACCATCAAGCCGCACACCAAGTTCGAAGCTGAAGTGTACGTTCTGTCCAAGGAAGAAGGTGGTCGTCACACTCCGTTCTTCAAGGGCTACCGTCCGCAGTTCTACTTCCGTACCACTGACGTGACCGGTTCGTGCGAACTGCCGGAAGGCGTTGAGATGGTAATGCCGGGCGACAACATCAAGATGGTTGTCACCCTGATCAAGCCGATCGCCATGGAAGACGGCCTGCGCTTCGCGATCCGCGAAGGTGGCCGTACCGTTGGTGCCGGTGTTGTAGCAAAGATCATCGAATAATCGATTGATCTGTCCCTCTCAGGCCGGCATAATGGTCGGCCTGATTTTGTTCTAGGTCAGTAGCTCAATTGGCAGAGCGGCGGTCTCCAAAACCGCAGGTTGGGGGTTCGATTCCCTCCTGACCTGCCATTTTCTAACGAATTTGGCGTGTCTTTCACAGGATCCTCTCGAATGAATGTTAAGGCTGAAGCCAAAGACTCTCGCTTTGATCTGGTCAAGTGGCTGGTTGTCGCTGCCCTGGTTGCTGTGGGTGTCGTAGGTAATCAGTACTTCTCTGCAGAGCCGGTTCTGTATCGCGTTCTGGGTCTGGTTGTTCTGGGTGCTGTTGCTGCTTTCGTGGCGTTTCAGACTGCTCGTGGTCAGGCTTTCGCGGTGCTGCTGAAAGAAGCGCGCGTCGAGATTCGTAAGGTTGTCTGGCCGACCCGCCAGGAAACCACGCAGACCACCTTGATCGTGGTTGCTGTGGTTCTGGTGATGGCGCTGCTGCTGTGGGGGCTCGATTCCCTGCTCGGTTGGCTTATTTCCCTGATTGTTGGTTAAGGGTGTCTCGTGGCTAAGCGTTGGTACGTCGTGCATGCTTACTCGGGTTACGAGAAGCATGTCATGCGCTCGCTCATCGAGCGCGTGAAACTGGCTGGTATGGAAGATGACTTCGGCGAGATTCTCGTCCCCACTGAAGAGGTGGTCGAGATGCGCAATGGTCAGAAGCGCAAGAGTGAGCGCAAGTTCTTCCCCGGCTATGTTCTAGTGCAGATGGAAATGAACGAGGCGACTTGGCACTTGATCAAGGATACGCCGCGCGTCATGGGCTTCATTGGTGGCACTGCCGACAAGCCGGCGCCGATCACCGAAAAAGAAGCCGAAGCCATCCTGCGTCGTGTTGCCGACAGTGGTGACAAGCCCAAGCCGAAGACGTTGTTCGAGCCGGGCGAGATGGTACGAGTTATCGATGGCCCGTTCGCCGATTTCGGCGGTGTGGTCGAAGAAGTGAATTACGAGAAGAGCCGAATCCAGGTTGCTGTGACCATCTTTGGTCGCTCCACCCCGGTCGAGCTGGAGTTCAGTCAGGTCGAGAAGGCATAACTGACATAAGCATCCCTCACCCCGCAGCCTTAGGCTGCGGGGTTTTGTCGTCACTGGGATAAATGCGTAAGTAACCTCGGGGAGCCGTCAGGCGTTCGAACCCGAAATTGGAGTAGCTAATGGCTAAGAAGATTCAGGCTTATATCAAGCTGCAGGTTAAAGCCGGTCAGGCAAACCCGTCGCCACCCGTCGGTCCCGCTCTGGGTCAGCACGGCGTGAACATCATGGAATTCTGCAAGGCGTTCAACGCCAAGACTCAGGGCATGGAACCTGGTCTGCCGACTCCTGTGATCATCACCGTTTACAGCGACCGCAGCTTCACCTTTGAAACCAAGAGCACCCCGGCATCGGTACTGCTGAAGAAGGCCGCCGGCCTGACCAGCGGCTCCGCTCGTCCGAACACCGTCAAAGTAGGCACCGTTACCCGTGCTCAGCTGGAAGAGATCGCCAAGACCAAGCAGGCCGATCTGACTGCCGCTGACCTGGATGCGGCCGTGCGCACCATCGCCGGCTCCGCTCGTAGCATGGGCCTGAACGTGGAGGGTGTGTAATGGCTAAGTTGACCAAGCGCCAAAAGGCCATCGCGGCCAAGGTTGAAGCCGGCAAGGCCTACACCTTCGAAGAAGCTGCCAGCCTGCTGGCCGAGCTGTCTGCCGTCAAGTTCACCGAGTCCTTCGACGTCGCCGTGAACCTGGGCGTAGACCCGCGTAAATCCGACCAGGTCGTACGTGGCGCCACCGTTCTGCCGAACGGCACTGGCAAGACCGTACGCGTTGCCGTGTTCACCCAGGGTCCGGGCGCTGAAGCTGCCCTGGCTGCCGGTGCCGACAAGGTTGGTATGGACGATCTGGCTGCCGAAATGAAGGCCGGCGATCTGAACTACGACGTGGTCATCGCTTCCCCGGACGCCATGCGCGTCGTTGGCCAGCTGGGCCAGGTACTGGGTCCGCGCGGCCTGATGCCGAACCCGAAGGTCGGCACCGTGACTCCGGACGTCGCTACCGCCGTGAAGAACGCCAAGGCTGGTCAGGTGCGTTTCCGTACCGACAAGAACGGCATCATCCACACCTCCGTCGGCAAGGTCGGCTTCGAAGCCGCCGCGCTGAAGCAGAACGTGGAAGCCCTGCTGTCCGACCTGAAGCGTCTGAAGCCGTCGACCTCGAAAGGTATCTACGTCAAGCGCGTGACCCTGAGCACCACCATGGGTCCGGGTCTGATCATCGATCAGGCTTCGCTCGACGCGTAAGTGATTGGGCCGGCAGCCGTGTGCTGCCGGCTTTGAAAGATTGGGGTCCCTGCCTGGCGGGGGCTATCCAAGACCGTAGGTGACTCACGTTTTAAATGTCAGGTTCGCCTGATGGCCTACGCAGATGGTGCTCCCGATTCGTTACCGAATCAGACACCAAAACGCCGCCGGACCTCGGTTTGGCGAAACGGTAAAATCCAGGAGTAAACCCGTGGCAATTAAACTCGAAGACAAGAAGGCCATCGTCGCTGAAGTCAACGAGGCTGCCAAAGCCGGTCTGTCCGCTGTCGTGGCTGATGCCCGTGGCGTGACTGTCGGCGCAATGACCGGACTCCGTAAAGAGGCCCGCGAAGCTGGTGTGTACGTGAAAGTCGTGCGGAACACCCTGCTCAAGCGCGCCGTTGAAGGCACTCAGTTCGACGTGCTCAACGACGTGTTCAAAGGCCCGACCCTGATCGCTTTCTCCAACGAACACCCGGGCGCTGCTGCTCGTCTGTTCAAGGAGTTCGCCAAGGGTCAGGACAAGTTCGAGATCAAGGCAGCTGCGTTCGAGGGCAAGTACCTCGCAGCAAACCAGATCGACGTACTGGCAAGCCTGCCGACCCGCGACGAGGGCATCGCCCAGCTGATGAGCGTTATTCAAGGCGCCACCAGCAAACTCGCTCGCACTCTGGCAGCTATTCGCGACCAGAAAGAAGCTGCTGCTGCCTAAGGCGGCGTGAGCACTTTCGAAATCAAACGTTTAATTTGATGGTCGCGTAGGCCGTCACCCCAATACAGGAATTGATAGTCATGTCTCTGACTAACGAGCAAATCATCGAAGCTATCGGCCAGAAATCCGTTATGGAAATCGTTGAGCTGATCAAAGCGATGGAAGAAACCTTCGGCGTTACCGCTGCTGCTGCTGTTGCCGCTGGTCCGGCTGCTGGCGCTGCTGCCGCTGTTGAAGAGCAAACCGAGTTCAACGTTGTCCTGGCCGAAGCTGGCGACAAGAAAGTGAACGTGATCAAGGCCGTTCGCGAGCTGACTGGTCTGGGCCTGAAAGAAGCCAAGGAGAAGGTCGACACCGCTCCTCAGGTCATCGCTGAAGGTCTGACCAAAGAAGCTGCTGAAGACGCCAAGAAGAAGCTGGAAGAAGCTGGCGCCAAGGTCGAACTCAAGTAAGTTCGCACCTTGCGTCTACAGCCCGAGCGACTCGCACAAGGCTGATGGCTGGTGGCTTTTGCCACCGGCCTTTTTCCGTTCTAGGTTGGCTGTTCGTCAGCCGGCCTGGAGCCGAAAAAATCCCGCCCGAGAGGCGGTTGCAAACCGAGGGTTTGCACGATTTTCTGGTCATCGCCGCCGGCGCTGGCCAAACAAGCAGGTGACCAAGCTGGGGAACGCTGATGGCTTACTCATACACTGAGAAAAAACGTATCCGCAAGGACTTTAGCAAGTTGCCGGATGTCATGGATGTGCCTTACCTCCTGGCCATCCAGCTGGATTCGTACCGCGAATTCCTGCAGCAAGGGGTGAGCAAGGAACAGTTCCGTGACATCGGCCTGCATGCGGCCTTCAAATCCGTATTCCCGATCATCAGCTACTCCGGCAACGCCGCTCTGGAGTACGTCGGCTATCGCCTCGGCGAGCCGGCGTTCGACGTCAAGGAGTGCGTCCTGCGTGGCGTGACCTTCGCCGTGCCGCTGCGCGTGAAAGTGCGTCTGATCATTTTCGACAAAGAATCGTCGAACAAAGCGATCAAGGACATCAAAGAGCAGGAAGTGTACATGGGCGAAATTCCGCTCATGACCGAGAACGGTACCTTCGTCATCAACGGTACCGAGCGCGTGATCGTGTCCCAGCTGCACCGTTCGCCGGGTGTGTTCTTCGATCACGACCGTGGCAAGACCCACAGCTCGGGCAAGCTGCTGTACTCCGCTCGCATCATCCCCTACCGCGGTTCCTGGCTGGACTTCGAGTTCGACCCGAAGGACGCGGTATTCGTGCGTATCGACCGTCGCCGCAAACTGCCGGCGTCCGTTCTGCTGCGCGCACTCGGCTACAGCACCGAAGAAGTGCTGGATGCCTTCTACGACACCAACGTCTACCACGTTAAGAACGACGGCCTGAGCCTGGAGCTGGTGCCGCAGCGTCTGCGTGGTGAAGTCGCGGTCCTGGACATCAAGGACGCCAGCGGCAAGGTGATCGTGGAACAGGGCCGTCGTATCACTGCCCGCCACATCAACCAGCTGGACAAGGCTGGCATCAAGGAGCTGGACGTTCCGCTCGATTACGTCATTGGCCGTACCACTGCCAAGGCCATCGTGCACCCGGCTACCGGCGAGATCATCGCCGAGTGCAACACCGAGCTGACCGCCGACCTGCTGGCCAAGATGGCCAAGGCCAACGTCGTTCGCTTCGAGACCCTGTACACCAACGACATCGATTGCGGTCCGTTCATCAGCGACACCCTGAAGATCGACAGCACCACCAATCAGCTGGAAGCGCTGGTCGAGATCTACCGCATGATGCGTCCCGGCGAGCCGCCAACCAAGGACGCTGCCGAGACCCTGTTCAACAACCTGTTCTTCAGCGCCGAACGTTACGATCTGTCCGCCGTGGGCCGCATGAAGTTCAACCGTCGTATCGGTCGCACCGAGATCGAAGGTTCGGGCGTGCTGAGCAAGGAAGACATCGTCGCCGTACTCAAGACCCTGGTCGACATCCGTAACGGCAAGGGCATCGTCGACGACATCGACCACCTGGGTAACCGCCGCGTGCGTTGCGTCGGCGAGATGGCCGAGAACCAGTTCCGCGTTGGCCTGGTGCGCGTCGAGCGCGCGGTCAAGGAACGTCTGTCGATGGCCGAAAGTGAAGGTCTGATGCCGCAGGACCTGATCAACGCCAAGCCGGTTGCGGCGGCGGTGAAGGAGTTCTTCGGTTCCAGCCAGCTCTCGCAGTTCATGGACCAGAACAACCCGCTCTCCGAGATCACCCACAAGCGCCGCGTCTCCGCACTCGGCCCGGGCGGTCTGACCCGTGAGCGCGCCGGCTTCGAAGTCCGCGACGTACACCCGACCCACTACGGCCGCGTGTGCCCGATCGAAACCCCTGAAGGCCCGAACATCGGTCTGATCAACTCGCTGGCTGCCTACGCCCGCACCAACCAGTACGGCTTCCTGGAAAGCCCGTACCGCGTGGTCAAGGAGGGTCAGGTCACCGACGAGATCGTGTTCCTGTCCGCCATCGAAGAAGCCGATCACGTGATCGCTCAGGCGTCCGCGACCCTGAACGACAAGGGTCAGCTGATCGACGAGCTGGTAGCCGTACGTCACCTGAACGAATTCACCGTCAAGGCGCCGGAAGACGTCACCCTGATGGACGTATCGCCGAAGCAGGTAGTCTCGGTTGCCGCCTCGCTGATTCCGTTCCTCGAGCACGACGACGCCAACCGTGCACTGATGGGTTCGAACATGCAGCGTCAGGCTGTACCGACCCTGCGCGCCGACAAGCCGCTGGTAGGTACCGGCATGGAGCGCAACGTCGCCCGTGACTCCGGCGTCTGCGTCGTGGCCCGCCGTGGCGGTGTGATCGACTCGGTCGATGCCAGCCGTATCGTGGTTCGCGTCAACGACGACGAAGTCGAGACTGGCGAAGCCGGTGTCGACATCTACAACCTGACCAAGTACACCCGCTCCAACCAGAACACCTGCATCAACCAGCGTCCGCTGGTGAGCAAAGGTGATCAGGTGGCGCGTGGCGACATCATGGCCGACGGCCCGTCCACCGACATGGGTGAACTGGCGCTGGGTCAGAACATGCGCGTGGCGTTCATGCCGTGGAACGGCTTCAACTTCGAAGACTCCATCTGCCTGTCCGAGCGCGTGGTTCAGGAAGACCGCTTCACCACCATCCACATCCAGGAACTGACCTGTGTGGCGCGTGACACCAAGCTCGGCCCAGAGGAAATCTCCTCTGACATCCCGAACGTGGGTGAAGCTGCTCTGAACAAGCTGGACGAAGCCGGTATCGTCTACGTCGGTGCCGAAGTCGGCCCGGGCGACATCCTGGTCGGTAAGGTCACTCCGAAAGGCGAGACCCAGCTGACTCCGGAAGAGAAGCTGCTGCGTGCGATCTTCGGTGAGAAGGCGTCCGACGTGAAGGACACCTCCCTGCGCGTGCCGACCGGCACCAAGGGTACCGTCATCGACGTGCAGGTCTTCACCCGTGATGGCGTCGAGCGCGACAGCCGCGCCCTGGCCATCGAGAAGCAGCAGCTGGACGAGATCCGCAAGGACCTCAACGAAGAGTTCCGCATCGTCGAAGGCGCGACCTTCGAGCGTCTGCGTTCGGCTCTGGTTGGTGCGATCGCCGAAGGCGGCGCTGGTCTGAAGAAAGGCACCGCGATCACCGACGAGTTCCTCGACGGTCTCGAGCGTGGCCAGTGGTTCAAACTGCGCATGGCCGACGACGCCCTGAACGAGCAGCTGGAGAAGGCCCAGGCCTACATCTCCGACCGCCGTCAGATGCTCGACGACAAGTTCGAAGACAAGAAGCGCAAGCTGCAGCAGGGCGATGACCTGGCTCCGGGCGTGCTGAAGATCGTCAAGGTCTACCTGGCTATCCGCCGTCGCATCCAGCCGGGTGACAAGATGGCCGGTCGTCACGGTAACAAGGGTGTGGTCTCGGTGATCATGCCGGTCGAAGACATGCCGCACGACGCTAACGGCACGCCGGTGGACATCGTTCTGAACCCGCTGGGCGTACCGTCGCGTATGAACGTCGGTCAGATCCTCGAAACCCACCTGGGCCTCGCGGCCAAGGGCCTGGGCGAGAAGATCAACCGCATGCTCGAAGAGCAGCGCAAGGTTGCCGAACTGCGCAAGTTCCTCGCCGAGATCTACAACGAGATCGGCGGTCGTCAGGAAAACCTCGACGAGTTCTCCGACAACGAGATTCTCGAGCTGGCGAAGAACCTCAAGGGCGGTGTACCGATGGCGACTGCCGTGTTCGACGGCGCCAAGGAAACCGAGATCAAGGCCATGCTGAAGCTGGCCGATCTGCCGGAAAGCGGCCAGATGCGCCTGTTCGACGGTCGTACCGGTAACCAGTTCGAGCGCCCGACCACCGTCGGCTACATGTACATGCTGAAACTGAACCACCTGGTGGACGACAAGATGCACGCGCGTTCCACTGGTTCCTACAGCCTGGTTACTCAGCAGCCGCTGGGTGGTAAGGCGCAGTTCGGTGGTCAGCGCTTCGGGGAGATGGAGGTCTGGGCGCTGGAAGCCTACGGCGCCGCCTACACCCTGCAGGAAATGCTGACCGTGAAGTCGGACGACGTGAACGGCCGTACCAAGATGTACAAGAACATCGTGGATGGCGATCACCGTATGGAGCCGGGCATGCCCGAGTCCTTCAACGTACTGATCAAAGAGATCCGTTCGCTCGGCATCGACATCGATCTGGAAACCGAATAACACGACGTGAATCGGCAGCGGGGCTAGTCCAGCTCGCTGCCCGCTCCGCCAGGAGGAAAGGCCTTGAAAGACCTACTGAATTTGCTGAAAAACCAGGGTCAGATCGAAGAGTTCGACGCCATCCGTATCGGGTTGGCCTCGCCTGAGATGATCCGTTCGTGGTCGTTCGGTGAAGTTAAAAAGCCGGAAACCATCAACTACCGTACCTTCAAGCCAGAGCGCGACGGCCTGTTCTGCGCCAAGATCTTTGGCCCGGTCAAGGACTACGAGTGCCTGTGCGGCAAGTACAAGCGCCTCAAGCACCGCGGCGTGATCTGCGAGAAGTGCGGCGTTGAAGTGGCCCTGGCCAAGGTTCGTCGTGAGCGCATGGCGCACATCGAACTGGCCTCGCCGGTCGCCCACATCTGGTTCCTCAAGTCGCTGCCGTCCCGTATCGGCCTGCTGATGGACATGACCCTGCGTGACATCGAGCGCGTGCTCTATTTCGAGAGCTACGTGGTGATCGATCCGGGCATGACCACCCTCGAGAAGGGCCAGCTGCTGAACGACGAGCAGTACTTCGAAGCCCTGGAAGAGTTCGGTGACGACTTCGACGCGCGCATGGGCGCCGAGGCCGTGCGCGAGCTGCTGCACGCTATCGACCTGGATCACGAGATCGGCCGCCTGCGTGAAGAGATTCCGCAGACCAACTCCGAGACCAAGATCAAGAAGCTGTCCAAGCGCCTGAAGCTGATGGAAGCCTTCAAGGACTCCGGCAACCTGCCTGAGTGGATGGTGCTGACCGTTCTGCCGGTTCTGCCGCCGGACCTGCGTCCGCTGGTACCGCTGGATGGCGGCCGCTTCGCGACTTCGGATCTGAACGATCTGTATCGCCGCGTGATCAACCGTAACAACCGTCTGAAGCGCCTGCTCGATCTGTCGGCGCCGGACATCATCGTGCGCAACGAAAAGCGCATGCTGCAGGAAGCGGTCGACGCCCTGCTCGACAACGGCCGTCGCGGTCGCGCCATCACTGGCTCGAACAAGCGTCCGCTGAAGTCGCTGGCCGACATGATCAAAGGTAAGCAAGGTCGCTTCCGTCAGAACCTGCTCGGTAAGCGCGTGGACTACTCTGGTCGTTCCGTGATCACCGTGGGCCCGACCCTGCGTCTGCACCAGTGCGGTCTGCCGAAGAAGATGGCTCTCGAGCTGTTCAAGCCGTTCATTTTCGGCAAGCTGGAAATGCGTGGTCTGGCGACCACCATCAAGGCCGCCAAGAAGATGGTCGAGCGCGAGCTGCCGGAGGTTTGGGACGTTCTCGCCGAAGTGATTCGCGAACACCCCGTCCTGCTCAACCGTGCACCGACCCTGCACCGTCTGGGTATCCAGGCGTTCGAGCCGGTTCTGATCGAAGGTAAGGCGATTCAGCTGCACCCGCTGGTCTGCGCCGCGTACAACGCCGACTTCGACGGTGACCAGATGGCCGTTCACGTGCCGCTGACCCTGGAAGCCCAGCTCGAAGCGCGCGCGCTGATGATGTCGACCAACAACATCCTCTCGCCCGCCAACGGCGAGCCGATCATCGTGCCGTCGCAGGACGTGGTACTGGGTCTGTACTACATGACCCGTGAAGCGGTGAACGCCAAGGGTGAAGGTCGCGTCTTCGCCGACCTGCAGGAAGTCGACCGCGTGTTCCGCGCCGGCGAAGCGTCCCTGCACGCCCGCGTGAAAGTGCGTATCAACGAAACCGTCAAGGAGAAAGACGGTTCGATCACCAAGAACACCCGTATCGTCGACACCACTGTCGGCCGTGCGCTGCTGTTCCAGATCGTGCCGGCGGGCCTGTCCTACGACGTGGTCAACCAGCCGATGAAGAAGAAGGCGATCTCCAAGCTGATCAACCAGTGCTACCGCACCGTGGGTCTGAAGGACACCGTCATCTTCGCTGACCAGCTGATGTACACCGGTTTCGCCTACTCGACCATCTCCGGTGTGTCGATCGGCGTGAACGACTTCGTCATCCCGGAAGAAAAGGCGCGCATCATCGACGCCGCCACCGAGGAAGTGAAGGAAATCGAGTCGCAGTACGCCTCCGGCCTGGTCACCCAGGGCGAGAAGTACAACAAGGTGATCGACCTGTGGTCGAAGGCCAACGACGAAGTGTCCAAGGCGATGATGGCCAACCTCTCGAAAGAGCCGGTTGTCGACCGCGAAGGCAAGACCGTCGAGCAGGAGTCCTTCAACTCCATGTACATGATGGCGGACTCCGGTGCGCGTGGTAGCGCCGCCCAGATCCGTCAGCTGGCCGGTATGCGTGGTCTGATGGCCAAGCCGGACGGCTCCATCATCGAGACGCCGATCACCGCGAACTTCCGTGAAGGTCTGTCGGTTCTGCAGTACTTCATCTCCACCCACGGTGCTCGTAAAGGTCTGGCGGATACCGCACTGAAGACCGCGAACTCCGGTTACCTGACCCGTCGTCTGGTCGACGTGGCGCAGGATCTGGTGGTGACCGAGATCGATTGCGGCACCGAGCAGGGCCTGCTGATGACCCCGCACATCGAAGGCGGCGACGTCGTCGAGCCGCTGGGTGAGCGCGTACTGGGCCGTGTGATTGCCAAGGACGTGTTCAAGCCGGGCACCGAGGACGTCATCGTTCCGGCCGGTACCCTGATCGACGAGAAGTGGGTCGAATTCATCGAGCTCAACAGCGTCGACGAAGTGGTCGTGCGTTCGCCGATCACCTGCGAAACCCGCTACGGCATCTGCGCCAAGTGCTACGGTCGCGACCTGGCTCGCGGTCACCAGGTCAACATCGGTGAAGCGGTCGGCGTTATTGCTGCGCAGTCCATCGGTGAGCCGGGTACCCAGCTGACCATGCGTACCTTCCACATCGGTGGTGCTGCAAGCCGTACCTCGGCTGCCGACAGCGTCCAGGTGAAGAACGGTGGTGCGATCCGTCTGCACAACCTGAAGTACGTCGAGCGTGTCGATGGCAACCTGGTAGCGGTTTCCCGTTCCGGTGAGCTGGCAGTGGCCGACGAGTTCGGTCGCGAGCGCGAGCGCTACAAGCTGCCTTACGGTGCCGTGATTTCCGTGAAGGAAGGTGACAAGGTCGACGCTGGCGCCATCGTCGCCAAGTGGGACCCGCACACCCACCCGATCGTGACCGAAATGAAGGGTATCGTGACCTTCGTCGGCATGGAGGAGGGCATCACCATCAAGCGTCAGACCGACGAACTGACCGGTTTGACCAACATCGAGGTTCTCGATCCGAAGGATCGTCCGGCTGCTGGCAAGGATATTCGTCCGGCCATCAAGATGGTCGACGCCAACGGCAAGGAACTGCTGCTGCCGGGTACCGACGTTCCCGCCCAGTACTTCCTGCCTGCCAACGCCCTGGTCGGCGTGGCGGACGGTGCGCAGATTGCGGTCGGTGACGTTATCGCCCGTATCCCGCAGGAAACCTCGAAGACTCGCGACATCACCGGTGGTCTGCCGCGCGTTGCCGACCTGTTCGAAGCTCGTCGTCCGAAGGAAGCTTCGATCCTGGCGGAAATCAGCGGCACCATCAGCTTCGGCAAGGAGACCAAGGGCAAGCGCCGTCTGGTCATCACTCCGACCGATGGCAGCGATCCGTACGAGGAGCTGATTCCGAAGTGGCGTCACCTGAACGTCTTCGAGGGCGAACAAGTGAACCGCGGCGAAGTCATCTCCGACGGCCCGAGCGATCCGCACGACATCCTGCGTCTGCTGGGTGTCAGCGCGCTGGCCAAGTACATCGTCAACGAGATCCAGGACGTTTACCGTCTGCAGGGCGTGAAGATCAACGACAAGCACATCGAGACCATCCTGCGTCAGATGCTGCGTAAGGTTGAAGTCACCGAGTCCGGCGATTCGTCCTTCATCAAGGGCGACCAGATGGAACTCACCCAGGTTCTGGGCGAGAACGAGCGTCTGGCCGAAGAGGACAAGTTCGTCGCCAAGTACACCCGCGTACTGCTGGGTATCACCAAGGCGTCGCTGTCCACCGAGTCCTTCATCTCGGCAGCGTCCTTCCAGGAAACTACCCGCGTCCTCACCGAGGCGGCGGTCACTGGCAAGCGCGACTACCTGCGTGGTCTGAAAGAGAACGTGGTCGTGGGTCGTCTGATCCCGGCCGGTACCGGTCTGGCCTATCACAGCGAGCGCAAGCGCAAGCGTGATGCCGACAAGCCGGTACGTGTCAGCGCCAGTGAGGTGGAAGCCGCACTGACCGAAGCGCTGAACTCCAGCGGAAATTGAGTCGAAGCCTCGCTAGTTCGCTAGCGGGGCTTTGCCTTGACTGGGGGCGTGAGTCTCTTTAGACTCATGCACCCCTAAATTTGGCAGGGCGTTTGGCTCTGCCATCTTTATTTGTGAGCGTCGAAAGACAACAGTGGAGCTAGTAGATGGCAACTATCAACCAGCTGGTACGTCAGCCGCGTAAGCGTATCGTCGAGAAATCCGACGTGCCTGCGCTGCAGAACTGCCCGCAGCGCCGTGGCGTGTGCACCCGCGTGTACACCACCACGCCGAAGAAACCTAACTCGGCACTGCGTAAAGTGTGCCGTGTGCGTCTGACCAACGGCTACGAAGTGTCTTCGTACATCGGCGGTGAAGGCCACAACCTGCAAGAGCACAGCGTCGTGCTGATCCGTGGCGGTCGTGTAAAGGACCTTCCGGGTGTGCGCTACCACACCGTGCGTGGTTCGCTGGATACCTCCGGCGTTAAAGACCGTAAGCAGGGTCGTTCCAAGTACGGTACCAAGCGTCCGAAATAAGGCCGCTTGATCCTTTTTATTTAGTTGAGTCGATAAGAGTAAGGTCGGGCGCGGCATTCGCCGTTGGTCCCGAGCTAACCTGAAGACCGTTTGAGGGCTTATCAATGCCAAGACGTCGTGTAGCAGCCAAGCGTGAGATCCTGGACGATCCGAAATACGGAAGCCAGATCCTCGCCAAATTCATGAACCACGTGATGGAAAGCGGCAAGAAGGCCGTGGCCGAGCGCATCGTTTACGGTGCTCTGGACACTGTCAAAGCACGCAAGAACAGCGATCCCCTGGAGATCTTCGAGAAAGCTCTCGACGCCATCGCTCCGCTGGTCGAAGTCAAGTCCCGCCGTGTAGGCGGTGCTACCTACCAGGTTCCGGTCGAAGTTCGTCCGTCCCGTCGTAACGCCCTGGCTATGCGCTGGCTGGTGGACTACGCGCGCAAGCGTGGCGAGAAGTCCATGGCTCTGCGTCTGGCTGGTGAGCTGCTGGATGCTGCTGAAGGCAAAGGCGCTGCTGTCAAGAAGCGTGAAGACGTGCACCGTATGGCCGAGGCCAACAAGGCTTTCTCGCACTACCGCTTCTAATTCCGGCTCCACTAACCTTGCGAGGGCTTTATGGCTCGTAATACAGCAATTAACCGCTACCGTAACATCGGTATCTGTGCCCACGTTGACGCGGGCAAGACCACCACTACCGAGCGGATCCTGTTCTACACAGGCCTGAGCCACAAGATGGGCGAGGTGCATGATGGCGCCGCGACCACCGACTGGATGGTTCAGGAGCAGGAGCGTGGTATCACCATTACTTCTGCTGCGATCACCACCTTCTGGGAAGGTTCTCGTCGTCAGTACGACAAGTACCGCGTAAACGTCATCGATACCCCCGGTCACGTTGACTTCACCATCGAAGTAGAGCGCTCCCTGCGCGTACTCGACGGCGCTGTCGTTGTGTTCTGCGGTACCTCGGGCGTTGAGCCGCAGTCCGAAACCGTATGGCGTCAGGCCAACAAGTACGGTGTTCCGCGTATCGTCTACGTGAACAAGATGGACCGTCAGGGTGCCAACTTCCTGCGCGTCGTCGGTCAGATCAAGAACCGTCTGGGTCACACCCCGGTTCCGATTCAGATCGCCATCGGTGCTGAAGAGAACTTCGAAGGTCAGGTCGATCTGATCAAGATGAAGGCCATCTACTGGAACGACGACGACAAGGGTACTACCTACCGTGAGGAGGAAATTCCTGCCGAGCTGGTAGACCTGGCCAACGAGTGGCGCTCGAACATGGTTGAGGCAGCTGCCGAAGCCAACGAAGAGCTGATGAACAAGTACCTTGAAGAAGGTGACCTGTCCGTCGAGGACATCAAGGCTGGTCTGCGCGCCCGTACTCTGGCGAGCGAGATCGTGCCGGCTGTCTGCGGTTCCTCCTTCAAGAACAAGGGTGTTCCCCTGGTTCTCGATGCCGTCATCGACTTCCTGCCTGCTCCGACCGAAATTCCGGCGATCAAGGGTATTCACCCGGATCTGGCTGACAAGCCGAAAGAGCAGATGGAAGAGTCTGACTACGACGAGCGTCATGCAGACGACAACGAGCCGTTCTCGGCTCTGGCGTTCAAGATCGCTACCGACCCGTTCGTGGGTACCCTGACCTTCGTTCGCGTTTACTCGGGCGTTCTGGAGTCTGGCCAGTCGGTCATCAACTCCGTGAAAGGCAAGAAAGAGCGCGTTGGTCGTATGGTGCAGATGCACGCCAACCAGCGTGACGAGATCAAAGAAGTACGCGCTGGCGACATCGCTGCTCTGATCGGCATGAAGGACGTCACCACTGGTGAAACCCTGTGCGATCCGGACAAGCCGATCATCCTCGAGCGTATGGACTTCCCGGAGCCGGTCATCTCGGTAGCTGTAGAGCCGAAGACCAAGGCCGACCAGGAGAAGATGGGTATCGCTCTGGGCAAACTGGCTCAGGAAGACCCGTCGTTCCGCGTCAAGACCGACGAAGAGACTGGTCAGACCATCATCTCCGGTATGGGTGAGCTGCACCTGGACATTCTCGTTGACCGCATGAAGCGCGAGTTCAACGTCGAGGCCAACATCGGTAAGCCGCAGGTTTCCTACCGTGAAACCATCACCAAGGACAGCGTCGAGATCGAAGGCAAGTTCGTTCGTCAGTCCGGTGGTCGCGGTCAGTTCGGTCACTGCTGGATCCGCTTCTCGGCTCCGGACGTGGACGACAAGGGCAACATCACCGAAGGCCTGGTGTTCACCAACGAGGTTGTGGGTGGTGTGGTTCCGAAGGAATACATCCCGGCGATCCAGAAGGGTATCGAAGAGCAGATGAAGAACGGCGTCGTTGCCGGCTATCCGCTGATCGGCCTGAAGGCTACCGTGTTCGATGGTTCCTACCACGACGTCGACTCCAACGAGATGGCGTTCAAGATCGCTGCCTCCATGGCGACCAAGCAGCTGGCCCAGAAGGGCGGCGGCAAGGTGCTCGAGCCGATCATGAAGGTGGAAGTGGTAACTCCTGAGGACTACATGGGCGACGTGATGGGTGACCTGAACCGTCGTCGTGGTCTGATCCAGGGTATGGAAGATTCGGTATCCGGTAAGGTTATCCGTGCCGAAGTTCCGCTGGGCGAGATGTTTGGTTACGCTACCGACGTTCGTTCCATGTCCCAGGGTCGCGCCAGCTACTCCATGGAATTCTCCAAGTACGCAGAAGCTCCGTCGAACATCGTCGAAGCTCTGGTTAAAAAACAAGGCTAATCCCGCCCTTTAAGTAAGAGGTTTACTGTCGTGGCTAAGGAAAAATTCGAACGTAACAAACCGCACGTCAACGTCGGCACCATCGGTCACGTTGACCACGGTAAGACCACTCTGACCGCTGCTCTGACCCGCGTCTGCTCCGAAGTATTCGGTTCGGCCAAGGTTGACTTCGACAAGATCGACAGCGCTCCGGAAGAAAAAGCTCGTGGTATCACCATCAACACCGCGCACGTAGAGTACGACTCCAACATTCGTCACTACGCGCACGTTGACTGCCCGGGCCACGCCGACTACGTGAAGAACATGATCACCGGTGCTGCCCAGATGGACGGCGCGATCCTGGTCTGCTCGGCTGCCGACGGCCCCATGCCGCAAACCCGTGAGCACATCCTGCTGTCCCGTCAGGTTGGCGTTCCGTACATCGTTGTCTTCCTGAACAAGGCTGACATGGTTGACGACGCCGAGCTGCTGGAGCTGGTCGAGATGGAAGTTCGCGACCTGCTGAGCACCTACGATTTCCCGGGTGACGACACTCCGATCATCATCGGCTCCGCGCTGATGGCGCTGAACGGCGAAGACACCAACGAGCTGGGCACTACTGCCGTCAAGAAGCTGGTTGAGACTCTGGACAGCTACATTCCTGAGCCGGTTCGTGCCATCGACCGTCCGTTCCTGATGCCGATCGAAGACGTGTTCTCGATCTCCGGTCGCGGTACTGTAGTGACCGGTCGTGTAGAGCGCGGTATCGTCAAGATCCAGGAAGAAATCGAAATCGTTGGTCTGCGTCCGACCACCAAGACCACCTGCACCGGCGTTGAGATGTTCCGCAAGCTGCTGGACGAAGGTCGTGCTGGTGAGAACTGCGGCGTGCTGCTGCGCGGCACCAAGCGTGATGAAGTCGAGCGTGGCCAGGTTCTGGCCAAGCCGGGCACCATCAAGCCGCACACCAAGTTCGAAGCTGAAGTGTACGTTCTGTCCAAGGAAGAAGGTGGTCGTCACACCCCGTTCTTCAAGGGCTACCGTCCGCAGTTCTACTTCCGTACCACTGACGTGACCGGTTCGTGCGAACTGCCGGAAGGCGTTGAGATGGTAATGCCGGGCGACAACATCAAGATGGTTGTCACCCTGATCAAGCCGATCGCCATGGAAGACGGCCTGCGCTTCGCGATCCGCGAAGGTGGCCGTACCGTCGGCGCCGGCGTGGTTGCCAAGATCATCGAGTAATCGACGATCCGCTTGAGAGAAAAGGGCCCTTCGGGGCCCTTTTCTTTTGAACTGGTTAAAAGTTGACACCCCCAGGGGGCATCCGTACAATTGCGCCTCCCTCGAGCGGGCGTAGTCCGTCTGTGGGGATTAGCAGCTTGGAATCTGAGGTCAAAATGCAAAACCAACAAATCCGTATTCGGTTGAAGGCTTTTGACCATCGCCTGATCGATCAATCTACCCAGGAAATCGTGGAAACCGCGAAACGTACTGGTGCTCAGGTGCGTGGTCCGATTCCTCTGCCTACTCGTAAGGAGCGGTACACCGTTCTGATCTCTCCGCACGTCAACAAAGACGCGCGCGATCAGTACGAAATCCGCACTCATAAGCGTGTTCTGGACATCGTCCAGCCGACGGATAAAACCGTTGACGCGCTGATGAAGCTCGACCTTGCGGCAGGCGTGGAAGTGCAGATCAGCCTCGGCTAAAACCTGGCGGTTTTAGTCGTGTAACGCTCTGAAATGGGCGGCCATAGCGGGTGAAAGCCCCGTACACTCATGAGGTTTACAACATGACTATTGGTGTAGTCGGTCGTAAGTGCGGCATGACCCGCATTTTCACCGAAGAAGGTGTCTCCATTCCGGTCACGGTCATCGAGATCGAGCCGAATCGCGTCACCCAGTTCAAAAACGAGGAGTCCGATGGCTACCGCGCAGTGCAGGTCACTGTCGGTGAGCGTCGCGCCTCGCGCGTCAGCAAGGCTCAGGCCGGTCACTTCGCCAAGGCGAACGTCGCGGCAGGTCGTACCGTTCTGGAATTCCGTCTTGAAGAAGGCGACTACCAGGCCGGCGATCTGATCAACGCTGAAATTTTCCAAGCTGGTCAACTGGTGGATGTCACCGGTCAGTCCAAAGGTAAAGGCTTCGCCGGTACCATCAAGCGTTGGAACTTCCGCGGCCAGGACAACACTCACGGTAACTCCGTTTCTCACCGTGTACCGGGTTCCATTGGTCAGTGCCAGACCCCGGGTCGTGTATTCAAGGGCAAAAAGATGTCCGGTCATATGGGCGCTGAGCGCGTGACCGTACAGTCCCTGGAAGTCGTTCGCGTAGACGCCGAGCGTAACCTGCTGCTGGTCAAGGGTGCCGTTCCGGGCGCTACTGGCGGCGACGTTATCGTTCGTCCGGCTGTCAAGGCGTAAGGGGAGAATCTGAGATGCAATTGAATGTAAATGGCGCTCAGGCGATCGAAGTGTCCGATGCGACCTTCGGTGGCGAGTTCAACGAGACCCTGGTTCACCAAGCAGTCGTAGCCTACATGGCTGGCGGCCGTCAGGGCACCAAAGGCCAGAAATCCCGTTCCGACGTTTCCGGTGGCGGCAAGCGCCCGTGGCGTCAGAAGGGCACCGGTCGTGCTCGTGCTGGTACCACTCGTGGTCCGATCTGGCGTGGCGGTGGTGTGACCTTCGCAGCGTCCACCCGTAACCACGACCAAAAGCTGAACAAGAAGATGTACCGCGCTGCTCTGCGCTCCATCCTTGCTGAGTTGGTTCGTACCGACCGTCTGGTAGTGGTTGAAGACTTCGCTGTCGAAGCTCCGAAAACCAAGGCTCTGCTGAGCAAGCTGAACGGCCTGGGTCTGAACGATGTGCTGATCGTATCCGATGCGGTCGATCAGAACCTGTACCTGGCTGCCCGCAACCTGCCGCACGTCGACGTACGTGACGTCCAGGGTTCCGATCCGGTCAGCCTGATCGCGTACGAAAAAGTGCTGGTCACTGTTTCGGCCGTGAAGAAATTCGAGGAGCTGCTGGGATGAACCAGGAACGCGTATTCAAAGTGCTGCTTGGCCCGCACATCTCCGAGAAGGCCACGGTTCTGGCTGACAAGCAAGGTCAGTTCGTTTTCAAAGTCGCTACCGATGCGACCAAGCTGGAAATCAAGAAGGCCGTCGAAAGCCTGTTCAACGTGAAGGTTGAGCGCGTTACTACCCAGAACGTTCTGGGCAAGAGCAAGCGCACCGCTCGCGGTCTGGGCAAGCGTAACGACTGGAAGAAGGCAGTTATCTCCCTTCAGCCGGGCCAAGATCTCGATTTCACCAGCAGTGCTGAGTAAGGAAGGGGTGCATCATGGCAATCGTTAAATGCAAACCGACTTCCGCTGGCCGCCGTTTTGTGGTCAAGGTGGTCAATCAGGAGCTGCACAAAGGCGCTCCGTACGCTCCGCTGCTCGAGAAGAAGTCGAAGTCCGGTGGTCGTAACAACAACGGCCGTATCACCACCCGTCATATCGGTGGTGGCCACAAGCAGCATTACCGTCTGGTCGACTTCCGTCGCAACGACAAGGATGGCATCCCTGCCACCGTCGAGCGCGTGGAATACGATCCGAACCGTACTGCTCACATCGCTCTGCTGAAGTATGCCGACGGTGAGCGTCGCTACATCATCGCCCCGAAAGGCGTTGTAGCTGGCGATCAGCTGGTAGCCGGCAACATGGCGCCGATCAAGCCGGGCAACAGCCTGCAGCTGCGCAACATTCCGGTAGGTTCGACCGTTCACGGTATCGAGCTGAAGCCGGGCAAAGGCGCGCAGATCGCTCGTTCCGCTGGTGCTTCCGCTCAGCTGATCGCGCGTGAAGGTGCTTATGTGACTCTGCGTCTGCGCTCCGGCGAAATGCGCAAAGTCCTGGCTGAGTGCCGTGCGACCCTGGGCGAAGTCTCGAACTCCGAGCATAGCCTGCGTTCGCTGGGTAAGGCTGGTGCCAAGCGCTGGCGTGGCGTTCGTCCGACCGTTCGTGGTGTTGCCATGAACCCGGTTGATCACCCGCACGGTGGTGGTGAAGGTCGTACCTCCGGTGGTCGTCATCCGGTGTCGCCGTGGGGCTTCCCGACCAAGGGCGCGAAGACCCGTGCTAACAAGCGCACCGACAACATGATCGTCCGTCGTCGCAAGTAAATAGAGGGATACGACAGTGCCACGTTCTCTGAAAAAAGGTCCTTTTATCGATCTTCACCTACTGAAGAAGGTCGAAGCGGCGGTGGAAAAGAACGATCGCAAGCCGGTTAAAACCTGGTCGCGTCGCTCCATGATCCTGCCGCAGATGGTCGGTCTGACCATCGCTGTGCATAACGGTCGTCAGCATGTCCCGGTCCTCGTGAACGAAGACATGGTCGGCCACAAACTGGGCGAATTTGCCGGCACCCGTACCTATCGTGGTCACGTTGCCGACAAGAAAGGCAAGCGTTAAGGGGTTTGGAAATGGAAGTAGCCGCTAAGTTGTCGGGCGCTCGCATCTCCGCCCAGAAAGCTCGCCTGGTCGCCGACCAGATCCGCGGGAAGAAGGTGGGCGAAGCGCTCAACCTGCTGGCTTTCAGCAGCAAGAAAGCCGCCGAGATCATGAAGAAAGTGCTGGAGTCGGCCGTTGCCAACGCCGAGCACAACGAAGGCGCAGACGTTGATGACCTGAAGGTCAGCACCGTTTTCGTCAACGAAGGGCGTTCGCTTAAGCGCATCATGCCGCGTGCCAAAGGCCGTGCTGATCGCATCGTCAAGCGGTCTTGCCATATCACTGTCAAGGTTGCGGACAAGTAACGGAGTCGATCAGATGGGTCAGAAAGTACATCCCGTTGGCATCCGCCTGGGAATCGTCAAGGATCACACTTCGGTCTGGTACGCAGATGGTCGCAATTACGCCGACTACCTGAACGCCGACCTGAAGGTTCGTGCATACCTGCAAGACAAACTAAAAAGCGCGTCCGTTAGCCGTATCGACATCGCTCGTCCGGCTCAAACCGCACGCATCACCATCCACACCGCTCGTCCCGGCATCGTGATCGGCAAGAAAGGTGAAGATGTTGAGAAGCTGCGTCAGGACCTGACCAAGCAAATGGGTGTGCCGGTGCACATCAACATCGAAGAGATCCGCAAGCCGGAACTCGACGGTATGCTGGTTGCGCAGAGCGTAGCTCAGCAGCTGGAGCGTCGCGTTATGTTCCGTCGCGCCATGAAGCGCACTGTACAGAACGCCATGCGCATTGGTGCCAAGGGCATCAAGATCCAGGTGAGCGGTCGTCTTGGCGGCGCTGAAATTGCCCGTACCGAGTGGTATCGCGAAGGTCGTGTGCCTCTGCACACCCTGCGTGCCGATATCGATTACGCCACCTACGAAGCGCACACCACGTACGGTGTGATCGGCGTCAAGGTTTGGATCTTCAAGGGTGAGGTCATTGGTGGCCGCACTGAAGAGCTGAAGCCGCAAGCGCCCGCTCCTCGTAAAGCTGCTAAGAAATAAGGAGTACGCATCATGTTGCAACCAAAGCGTACGAAGTTCCGCAAGCAGATGACCGGCCACAACCGTGGTCTGGCTCAGCGCGGTAGCAAGGTCAGCTTCGGCGAATTCGCGCTGAAGTCTGTCGCCCGCGGTCGTCTCACCGCTCGTCAGATCGAGTCCGCTCGTCGTGCTCTGACCCGTCACGTTAAGCGTGGCGGCAAGATCTGGATCCGCGTCTTCCCGGACAAGCCGGTTACCAAGAAGCCTCTCGAAGTGCGTATGGGTAAAGGTAAGGGTGGCGTTGAATACTGGGTAGCCCAGATCCAGCCAGGCAAGGTCCTGTACGAGATCGAAGGCGTATCCGAAGAGCTGGCGCGCGAGGCATTCGCCCTGGCTGCTGCAAAGCTGCCGCTCGCCACCACCTTTGTTAAGCGGACGGTGATGTGATGAAAGCGACCGAACTTCGTGAAAAAAGCGCACAACAGCTGAACGAGCAACTGCTCGAGCTGCTGCGCGACCAGTTCAATCTGCGTATGCAGAAGGCGACTGGCCAGCTGGGGCAGTCTCACCTGCTCTCGCAAGTGAAGCGCGACATCGCTCGCGTCAAGACTGTCCTCAGCCAGCAGGCAGGTAAGTGATCATGGCCGAAGTTGAAAAAACAGTCCGTACGCTGACCGGCCGTGTTGTCAGCGACAAGATGGACAAGACCATCACCGTTCTGATCGAGCGTCGCGTCAAGCACCCGATCTACGGTAAATACGTCAAGCGTTCGACCAAACTGCACGCTCACGACGAAAGCAATCAGTGCAAGATCGGCGACAAGGTTTCCATTCGCGAAACCCGTCCGCAGTCCAAGACCAAGTCCTGGGCTCTGGTTGAAGTCGTTGAACGCGCCGTTGACGTCTAAGGGCTAGGGGTCGGAGAAATTTTATGATTCAGACTCAATCCATGCTCGATGTGGCTGACAACAGTGGTGCACGTCGCGTTATGTGCATCAAGGTGCTGGGCGGCTCGCATCGTCGCTACGCCGGCATCGGCGACATCATCAAGGTCACCGTCAAGGAAGCAATTCCGCGCGGCAAAGTGAAGAAAGGTCAGGTCATGACCGCAGTGGTCGTTCGTACCCGTCACGGCGTTCGCCGTGCCGACGGTTCGATCATCCGCTTCGACGGCAACGCTGCTGTTCTGCTGAACAACAAGCAAGAGCCGATCGGTACCCGTATCTTCGGGCCAGTGACCCGTGAACTGCGTTCCGAGAAGTTCATGAAGATCGTCTCGCTCGCCCCTGAAGTGCTTTAAGGAGATCCGACATGCAAAAGATTCGTCGTGACGACGAGATCATCGTGATCGCCGGTAAAGACAAAGGTAAGCGCGGTAAGGTGCTCAAGGTTCTCGCTGACGACCGTCTGGTCGTCGGTGGCATCAACCTGGTGAAGCGTCATACCAAGCCGAACCCGATGTCGGGCGTTCAAGGCGGTATCGTCGAGAAAGAAGCGCCGCTGCACGCTTCCAACGTTGCCATCTTCAATTCTGAGACCAACAAGGCTGACCGCGTTGGCTTCAAGATCGAAGACGGCAAGAAAATTCGTGTCTTCAAGTCCACCCAGAAGCCGGTTGGCGCTTGAGAATCCGTAGGTAAATACCATGGCACGACTGAAAGAGATTTACCGGAAGGAAATCGCGCCCAAGCTGAAGGAAGAACTGAAGCTGGCCAACGTGATGGAAGTTCCGCGCATCACCAAGATCACCCTGAACATGGGCCTGGGCGAAGCGATCGGTGACAAGAAAGTCATCGAGAACGCCGTTGCCGACCTCGAGAAGATCACCGGTCAGAAAGTCGTTGTGACTCATGCCCGCAAGTCGATCGCAGGTTTCAAGGTTCGTGAAGGTTGGCCGATTGGCGTCAAGGTCACTCTGCGTCGCGAGCGTATGTACGAGTTCCTGGATCGTCTGCTGTCCATCTCCCTGCCGCGCGTGCGTGACTTCCGCGGCCTGAATGCCAAGTCCTTCGATGGTCGCGGCAACTACAGCATGGGCGTGAAAGAGCAGATCATCTTCCCGGAAATCGATTACGACAAAATCGATGCGCTGCGTGGTCTGGACATCACCCTGACTACCACTGCCCGTAACGATGATGAAGGCCGCGCTCTGCTGCGTGCTTTCAACTTCCCGTTCCGCAACTGATCGGAGTCCTGGACAATGGCCAAGACAAGCATGAAGAACCGCGAGCTGAAGCGTCAGCAAACGGTTGCCAAGTACGCCAAGAAGCGTGCCGAGCTGAAAGCGATCATCGCCAACCCGAACTCCACTCCGGAAGCTCGTTGGGAAGCTCAGGTCGCTCTGCAGAAGCAGCCGCGTGACGCCAGCGCCTCGCGCCTGCGTAACCGCTGCCGCATCACCGGCCGTCCGCACGGCGTTTACCGCAAGTTCGGTCTGTCGCGTAACAAGCTGCGCGAAGCCGCCATGCGCGGTGACGTACCGGGCCTGGTGAAAGCCAGCTGGTAATCAGCGGTAGCTGAAAGCGAAGCCGGCCTTGTGCCGGCTTTGCCTTTTATTGAACAAGCCCCTTTTGGGGCTTGCTTCATTTTTGATCGGTCTCTAGAATGTCCGGCTCTCCTGAGCCTGGTATTTCCATGCCGAGCTTTTGGATGATCCCACAGCCCTCGGGCTGTTCTTTTTGTATCAGGAGCGTCTAGCCCATGAGTATGCAGGACCCGTTAGCGGACATGCTAACTCGTATCCGTAATGCCCAGATGGCTGAAAAGTCCGTCGTAAGCATGCCTTCTTCCACTCTGAAGGTGGCTGTAGCCAAGGTTCTCAAAGACGAAGGTTACATTGCGGGTTATGAAGTCAATGGCGAAGCCAAGCCACAACTGTCCATCGAGCTGAAGTACTTCGAAGGCCGTCCGGTCATCGAGGAAGTCAAGCGCGTGAGCCGTCCTGGCCTTCGTCAGTACAAATCCGTCGATGACCTGCCGAAGGTTCGTGGCGGTCTCGGTGTTTCCATCGTCTCCACCAACAAAGGTGTGATGACGGATCGCGCTGCGCGCGCTGCCGGTGTCGGCGGCGAAGTGCTTTGCACCGTGTTCTAAGGGGGGGATAAGCATGTCTCGCGTTGCTAAGAACCCCGTTGTGCTGCCTGCCGGTGTCGAGATCAAACTCGCCGGTCAGCAGCTTTCGGTCAAGGGCGCCAAGGGCACCCTGGAACTGAACGTTCACTCGTCCGTAGAAGTTATCCAGGAAGGCAGCGAACTGCGTTTCGCCGCTCGTAATGGCGACCAGCAGAACCGCGCCATGGCCGGTACTACTCGCGCTCTGGTTAACAACATGGTTATCGGTGTCAGCCAAGGCTTCGAGCGTAAGCTGCAGCTGGTCGGCGTAGGCTACAAGGCCCAGGCCAAGGGCCAGGTGCTGAACCTTGCGCTGGGCTTCTCTCACCCGATCGACTACGAACTGCCAGCTGGCGTCGTGGCCGAAACCCCCAACCAGACCGAGATCCTGATCAAGGGTATCGACAAGCAACTGGTGGGTCAGGTGGCTGCGGAGATCCGTGACTTCCGTCGTCCTGAGCCTTACAAGGGCAAAGGCGTTCGTTACGCGGATGAAGTTGTCCGTCGTAAAGAAGCCAAGAAGAAGTAAGGGGCTGAGAAATGACCGACAAAAAACTTACTCGTCTGCGTCGCGCTCGCAAAGCACGCCTGAAAATGCACGAGCTCGAAGCCGTGCGTCTGTGCGTGTATCGCTCTTCGCAGCACATCTACGCCCAGGTCATCTCGGCCGACGGCAGCAAGGTTCTGGCCAGCGCCTCTACCTTGGACAAAGCACTGCGTGATGGCGCCACCGGCAACGTCGACGCGGCCAAGAAAGTTGGTGCGCTGGTTGCCGAGCGTGCGAAAGCCGCTGGTGTGACCCAGGTAGCATTCGACCGTTCTGGCTTCAAGTACCACGGCCGCGTCAAGGCGCTGGCTGATGCTGCTCGTGAAGGCGGGCTGGAGTTCTAAGTTATGGCAAATAACGACCAAAAGCGCGACGAAGGCTACATCGAGAAGCTGGTTCAGGTTAACCGCGTTGCCAAGACCGTAAAGGGTGGCCGTATCTTCACCTTCACCGCGTTGACCGTGGTGGGTGATGGCAAGGGCCGCGTTGGTTTCGGCCGTGGCAAGTCCCGTGAAGTTCCGGCTGCCATTCAAAAGGCGATGGAAGCTGCGCGTCGCAACATGATCCAGGTGGATCTGAACGGCACCACTCTGCAGTACCCGATCAAGTCCGCTCATGGCGCCTCCAAGGTGTACATGCAGCCGGCTTCGGAAGGTACCGGTATCATCGCCGGCGGCGCCATGCGTGCCGTACTGGAAGTGGCTGGTGTACAGAACGTTCTGGCCAAGTGCTACGGCTCGACCAATCCGGTGAACGTGGTTCATGCCACTTTCAACGGTCTGAAGACCATGCAGTCTCCGGAATCCGTTGCGGCCAAGCGTGGCAAGAGCGTCGAGGAGATTCTCTAACCATGGCTAACACCGTCAAAGTGACTCTGATCAAGAGCACCAATGGCCGCCTGGCCAATCACAAAGCTTGCGTCAAGGGCCTGGGCCTGCGTCGCATCGGTCACACCGTAGAGGTTCTGGATACTCCGGAAAACCGCGGCATGATCAACAAGGCTTACTACCTGCTGAAGGTGGAGGGTTAATCATGCAACTGAACGATCTGCGTTCCGCGCCGGGTGCCCGTCGCGAAAAGCACCGTCCGGGCCGTGGCATCGGTAGCGGTCTGGGCAAGACCGGTGGCCGTGGTCACAAAGGTCAGACCTCCCGCTCCGGTGGTTCCATCGCTCCGGGCTTCGAGGGTGGTCAGCAGCCGCTGCACCGTCGTCTGCCGAAGTTCGGCTTCGTTTCCCTGAAGGCTATGGATCGCGCCGAAGTGCGTACCTCCGAGCTGAACAAGGTGGAAGGCGTTGTCACTCTGCAGGCTCTGAAGGATGCCAATCTGGTTGGCCAACACGTACAGCGCGTCAAAGTCATGCTGTCCGGTGAGGTCACCCGTGCGGTCACCCTGAAAGGTATCGCCGCCACCAAGGGTGCGCGTGCGGCTATCGAAGCAGCTGGCGGTAAGTTCGAGGACTAAATGGCTAAGCAAGGTGCTCTCTCAGCGCTGGCAGGTGGCGGGTTGTCCGAACTCTGGGCTCGTCTGCGCTTCCTGTTCATGGCGATCATCGTCTACCGGATAGGTGCGCACATCCCGGTTCCTGGCATCAACCCAGACCGACTGGCGGATCTGTTCCGGCAGAATGAGGGGACCATTCTTAGCTTGTTCAACATGTTTTCCGGCGGCGCGCTGGAGCGGATGAGCATCTTTGCACTGGGGATCATGCCGTACATCTCGGCATCGATCATCATGCAGCTGATGACCGCCGTCAGCCCGCAGCTGGAGCAGTTGAAGAAGGAAGGTGAAGCTGGCCGTCGCAAGATCAGCCAGTACACCCGCTACGGCACTCTCGTCCTGGCGTTCGTTCAGGCCATCGGCATGTCCGTTGGTCTGGCTAGTCAGGGCGTGGCGTTCTCGGTCGATTTCGGCTTCCATTTCGTGGCGATCACCACTTTCGTGGCGGGCGCGATGTTCATGATGTGGCTGGGCGAGCAGATCACCGAGCGCGGTGTCGGCAACGGTATCTCGATGCTGATTTTTGCAGGCATCGTGGCCGGTTTGCCGTCGGCGATTGGGCAGTCTTTCGAGTCTGCTCGTCAGGGCGATATCAACATCTTCGCTCTGATCGCCATCGGCCTGCTGGCAGTAGCGATCATCGGTTTCGTGGTGTTCATCGAGCGTGGTCAGCGTCGCATTGCGGTGCACTACGCCAAGCGTCAACAGGGCCGCAAGGTCTTCGCTGCGCAGACCAGCCCCCTGCCGTTGAAGGTGAACATGGCGGGCGTAATCCCGGCCATCTTCGCCAGCAGCCTTCTGCTGTTCCCGGCCTCGCTGGGTGCCTGGTTCGGTCAGTCCGAGGGTTTGGGCTGGCTGCAGGACATTTCGCAGGCTATCGCTCCTGGTCAGCCGTTGAACATTCTGCTGTTTAGTGCAGGGATCATTTTCTTCTGCTTCTTCTACACAGCGCTGATGTTCAACCCGAAAGACGTAGCGGAAAACCTGAAGAAGTCCGGTGCCTTTATTCCGGGCATCCGTCCGGGCGAGCAGTCGGCGCGCTATATCGATGGCGTTCTGACCCGCTTGACCATGTTCGGTGCTCTGTACATGACGGCCGTGTGCCTGCTGCCCCAGTTCCTGGTGGTTGCGGCCAACGTTCCGTTCTACCTTGGCGGGACCTCGTTGCTGATCGTGGTCGTGGTTGTCATGGACTTCATGTCCCAAGTGCAATCGCACCTCGTGTCTCACCAGTACGATTCCCTGATGAAGAAAGCCAACCTGAAGGGCTATGGCAGCGGCATGCTCCGCTGATCCACCCGTAAGGTTCGAGGAGTTGGTAATGAAAGTTCGTGCATCGGTGAAAAAGCTGTGCCGTAACTGCAAAATTATCCGTCGCGAAGGTGTCGTGCGGGTGATCTGCAGCGCAGAGCCGCGTCACAAGCAGCGCCAAGGCTGAGTGTGAACCACGCGTGATAAGCCCGGCAGCTAGTGCGCTGCCGGGTTGATTATTTGTTTTTACAGCGTTAATATCTCGCGCCCTATTTCTTGGCTTCCGGGGCGTAGGTAGCTGTCAATTGGAGTTCCACTGAATGGCCCGTATTGCAGGCGTTAACATTCCGGATAACAAGCACACTGTTATCTCGCTGACCTACATCTATGGTGTTGGTCGCACCACTGCACAGAAAATCTGTGCCGCTACCGGTGTAAACCCGGCTGCGAAAATCAAGGATCTGACTGACGAGCAGATCGAACAGCTGCGTGGCGAAGTAGCCAAGGTGAATACCGAAGGCGACCTGCGTCGTGAAGTGAATATGAAGATCAAGCGCTTGATGGATCTGGGTTGCTACCGCGGCCTGCGTCATCGTAAAGGTCTGCCGGTTCGCGGTCAGCGCACCAAGACCAACGCTCGCACCCGTAAGGGCCCGCGTAAGCCGATCCGCAAGTAATCGCATTCGCGAATCGACAGGAATTTAGTCATGGCAAAACCTGCTGCTCGTACTCGTAAGAAAGTCAAAAAGACGGTGGTTGATGGCATCGCCCATATCCACGCGTCTTTCAACAACACCATCGTGACCATCACCGACCGTCAGGGCAACGCTCTGTCCTGGGCTACCTCCGGTGGTTCGGGTTTCCGCGGCTCGCGTAAGTCCACTCCGTTCGCTGCTCAGATCGCCGCCGAGCGCGCTGGTCAGGCTGCTCTGGAATATGGCCTGAAGAACCTCGACGTCAACGTCAAGGGCCCGGGTCCAGGTCGCGAATCCGCTGTGCGTGCTCTGAACGCCTGCGGCTACAAAATCGCCAGCATCACCGACGTGACGCCGATCCCGCACAACGGGTGCCGTCCGCCGAAGAAGCGTCGCGTGTAAACAGGAGACAGTGAGAAATGGCTCGTTACATTGGTCCCAAGTGCAAACTGTCTCGCCGTGAAGGCACCGATCTCTTCCTGAAGAGCGGTGTTCGCGCGCTTGAATCTAAGTGCAACATCGAAGCAGCTCCCGGTATTCACGGTCAGCGTCGTGGTCGCCAGTCCGACTACGGTACCCAGCTGCGTGAAAAGCAGAAAGTCCGTCGTATCTACGGCGTTCTGGAGCGTCAGTTCAGCGGTTACTACAAGCAAGCTGCCAGCCAGAAGGGCGCCACCGGCGAAAACCTGCTGCAACTGCTGGAGTGCCGTCTGGATAACGTGGTTTACCGTATGGGCTTTGGTGCTACCCGTGCCGAATCCCGTCAGCTGGTTTCGCACAAAGCGATCAGCGTCAACGGTCAGACCGTAAACGTACCGTCCTACCAGGTTAAAGCTGGCGACGTCGTTGCTGTTCGCGAGAAATCGAAGAACCAGCTGCGCATCGCTCAGGCTCTTGAGCTCTGCGCCCAGCGCGGCCGTGTTGAGTGGGTAGAAGTAGACGCTGAGAAGAAGTCCGGTGTGTTCAAGAACGTCCCGGCTCGTAGCGATCTGTCCGCTGACATCAACGAGAGCCTGATTGTCGAGCTCTACTCCAAGTAAGGGCTAGAAAATAGGTGCATCCATGCAGATTTCGGTAAATGAGTTCCTGACCCCCCGTCACATTGATGTGCAGGAGGTCAGTCCGACCCGCGCCAAGATCACCCTCGAGCCTCTCGAGCGTGGTTTCGGCCATACCCTGGGCAACGCGCTGCGTCGCATCCTGTTGTCCTCCATGCCTGGCTGTGCAGTAGTCGAGGCCGAGATCGACGGCGTACTCCATGAGTACTCCGCGATCGAAGGTGTGCAGGAAGATGTCATCGAGATCCTGCTCAACCTGAAAGGTCTGGCTATCAAGCTGCACGGCCGTGACGAAGTGACCCTGACTCTGGCTAAGAAGGGCCCGGGCGTAGTTACCGCTGCCGATATTCAGCTGGATCACGATGTCGAAATCGTCAATGGCGACCACGTCATTGCCAACCTGGCCGCCAATGGCTCGCTGAACATGAAGCTCACCGTAGCTCGTGGTCGCGGCTATGAGCCGGCTGACGCTCGTCAGAGCGACGAAGATGAAAGCCGCAGCATTGGTCGCTTGCAGCTGGATGCTTCGTTCAGCCCTGTGCGTCGGGTTGCTTACGTGGTGGAAAACGCCCGTGTCGAGCAGCGCACCAACCTGGACAAACTGGTTATCGACCTGGAAACCAACGGTACCCTGGATCCTGAAGAGGCCATCCGCCGTGCCGCGACCATCCTGCAGCAGCAGCTGGCCGCGTTCGTCGACCTCAAGGGTGACAGCGAGCCGGTAGTGGTCGAGCAGGAAGACGAGATCGATCCGATCCTGCTGCGTCCTGTCGATGATCTGGAACTGACCGTACGTTCGGCCAACTGCCTCAAGGCAGAGAACATCTACTACATCGGCGACCTGATTCAGCGCACCGAAGTAGAGCTGCTCAAAACCCCGAACCTGGGCAAGAAATCCCTGACCGAAATCAAGGATGTTCTGGCTTCTCGCGGTCTGTCCCTCGGTATGCGCCTCGACAACTGGCCGCCGGCAAGTCTGAAGAAAGACGATAAGGCCACTGCCTGATCGTCATCATCACCGAACGAACAAGTTTGGTAAGGAATTGAACCATGCGTCATCGTAAAAGTGGCCGTCACCTCAGCCGCACCAGCGCTCACCGCAAGGCCATGTTCCAGAACATGGCGGTCTCGCTGTTCGAGCACGAGCTGATCAAAACTACCCTGCCGAAAGCCAAGGAACTGCGTCGCGTTGCCGAGCCGCTGATCACCCTGGCCAAGGAAGACAGCGTTGCCAACCGTCGTCTGGCCTTCGACCGTACCCGTTCGAAAGCCATCGTCGGCAAGCTGTTCAACGATCTGGGCAAGCGCTACGCCACCCGTAACGGCGGCTACCTGCGCATCCTCAAGTGCGGTTTCCGCGCTGGCGACAACGCTCCGATGGCTTACGTTGAACTGGTCGACCGTCCGGTCGGCGGTTCGGTAGAAGCTGCCGAGTAAGTTGCTGGTTGTACAAGAAACCGGGCCTAGTGCCCGGTTTTTTGTTGCCTGAAATTTACCGATTTGAGTGCCGCTACCGGCGCGTATACGGGCAGAATCCGGTCTCGGCATGCGGTTTGGGCTCACGAAAGAAATTAACTATCGAGCCGTTACGCTTGATGAATTGGTTCGCCTGGCGAAGCGAGTCTAGGCTTGTCCCATCGTTGGTTGCACAGGCTGCGACCGACCCGATGAGGAGAAGGAGAGAAGCATGTCGAACCAAGGTAAATGTCCGTTCAATCACGTTGCCGGTGGTGGCACGACCAACAAAGATTGGTGGCCGAACCAGTTGCGTGTGGACCTGCTGAATCAGCATTCCGACCGTTCCAACCCCCTGGGCGAACAATTCAATTACGCCGAAGCCTTCAAGAAGCTCGACTACAAGGCGCTGAAGGCTGATCTGGTCAAACTGATGACCGATAGTCAGGACTGGTGGCCAGCCGACTTCGGTCACTACGGCCCGCAATTCATCCGCATGGCCTGGCACTCTGCCGGTACCTACCGTACCACCGATGGTCGCGGCGGCGGCGGTCGCGGCCAGCAGCGCTTCGCTCCGCTGAACTCCTGGCCGGACAACGTCAACATCGACAAGTCGCGCCGCCTGCTGTGGCCGATCAAACAGAAATACGGCCAGTCCATTTCCTGGGCTGATCTGTACATCCTTGCCGGTAACGTCGCGCTGGAGTCCATGGGCTTTCGCACCTTCGGTTTCGGTGCCGGCCGTGAGGACGTGTGGGAACCGGATCAGGACGTCAACTGGGGCGCCGAAGTTGCGTGGCTGGGTGTCGATCCCAAGCGTGTGAACGACGAGCGGGAGCTGACCGCCCCCTTTGGCGCGACGCACATGGGCCTGATATACGTGAACCCGGAAGGCCCGAACGCCAGTGGCGACTATCTCGCTGCAGCCAAGGACATCCGCGCCACCTTCTACCGCATGGCGATGAACGACGAGGAAATCGTCGCGCTGATCGCCGGTGGGCACACCTTCGGTAAGGCCCACGGTGCTGCGCCCGAATCGCACAAGGGGCCGGAGCCGGAAGCGGCGCTGATCGAAGCTCAAGGCCTGGGCTGGACCAGCAACTTCGGCAGCGGCTTCGGCAAGGACACCGTTTCCAGCGGCCTGGAAGTCACCTGGACGAAGACGCCAGCACTGTGGAGCAACAACTTCTTCGAGAACCTGTTCAAGTTCGAATGGGAGCTGACCAAGTCGCCTGCCGGGGCCAAGCAATGGGTGGCCAAGGACGCGCCGGAGATCATCCCGGATGCCCATGTACCGGGCAAATTCCATAAGCCGACCATGCTCACCACCGACCTGACTCTGCGTTTCGACCCCGAGTTCGGCAAGATCTCCAAGCGCTTCTACGAAGATCCGCAGGCTTTCGCCGATGCCTTTGCGCGTGCCTGGTACAAACTGACTCACCGTGACATGGGGCCTAAAGCTCGCTATCTGGGCCCGGAAGTGCCGAAAGAGGACCTGATCTGGCAAGACCCGCTGCCGGCTGCCACGCACAACCCGACTGTTGCCGACATCGCTGACCTGAAGGCAAAGATTGCGGCGTCCGGTCTGTCGGTGGGTGATCTGGTGTCCGTGGCGTGGGCCTCGGCCTCCACCTTCCGCGGTGGTGACAAGCGCGGCGGCGCCAACGGCGCGCGTCTGGCCCTGGCACCGCAGAAGGATTGGGCGGTCAACCAGCGGGCGATGGCGGTGCTGCCGAAGCTGGTGGAGATCCAGCAGGCTTCGGGCAAGGCGTCGCTGGCCGATGTGATCGTGCTGGCCGGCAATGTCGGTGTCGAGCAGGCGGCCAAGGCGGCTGGTGTGGCGGTCGACGTACCTTTCGCACCCGGTCGGGTCGATGCACGTCAGGATCAGACCGACGTCGAGTCCTTCGATGTGCTGGAGCCGGCTGCCGATGGTTTCCGCAACTACAGCAAGGGCAACCTGGGTGTGCCTACCGAGACGATGCTGGTGGACAAGGCGCAGATGCTCACCCTGACCGCGCCGGAGCTGACCGCGTTGGTCGGCGGTCTGCGGGTTCTGGGGGCCAACCATGATGGCAGCCAGCATGGTGTGTTCACCGACAAGGTTGGCGTGCTGTCCAACGACTTCTTCGTCAATCTGCTGGACATGGGCACCGTGTGGAAGGCCACCGATGACAGCAATGAAGTCTTTGAGGGGCGCACACGCAAGGATGGCCAGGTGAAGTACACCGCTACCCGCAACGATCTGGTGTTCGGCTCGAACTCCATCCTGCGTGCTTACGCCGAGGTCTATGCCAGCTCCGACGGCAAGGAGAAGCTGGTCAAGGACTTCGTCGCGGCCTGGACCAAGGTGATGAACCTGGATCGTTTCGATCTGGCCTGAGGCTGACAGGCGCATCGCTGGTGCGTCAGTAAACCGCAACGCCTCCCTCGTGGAGGCGTTGTGCTTTTGCTTGACCGAACCCTGCGTCAGGCGGAGCATTGCCACCTGTTCATGAATGCTACAAGGAATGCCCGGCATGAAAGGCCATACCGAAGTCGTCGACTATCTCAAGCATCTGCTCAAAGGCGAGCTGGCCGCTCGTGACCAGTATTTCATCCATTCGCGGCTGTATGAGGACTGGGGCTTCAGCAAGCTTTACGAGCGCATCAACCACGAGATGGAAGAGGAAACCCAGCACGCCGATGCGCTGCTCAAGCGCATCATCTTCCTCGAGGGTGTGCCGGACATGGTGCCCAACGCCTTCACCTTCGGTCAGACCGTGCCCGAGGCGCTGAAGCTGGATCTGGCCCTGGAGTACGAAGTGCGTGCGGCCCTGAGCAAGGGCATCGAGTTGTGCGAGAAGCATCAGGATTACCAAACCCGCGACATCCTCCTGGCTCAGCTCAAGGACACCGAGGAAGACCACGCCTATTGGCTGGAAATTCAGCTGCAGCTGATCGACAAGCTGGGGTTGGAGAAGTACCTGCAAAGCCAGATGTAAGCTGGCTTGCCAAAGTAAGAGCCCCGCATGTCAGGCTGTGTGAAAACTACTGCGCTCGGTCATGCTGCGTTAAAAACAGGCTCAGAATGCTCATTTACAACTCGTAAACTCTGCTTCTTCGCCTGTTTTTGCCTTGCCTGACCTTCGCTCGTCACGTTTTCACACGGCCTGATGTGCGGGGCTCTTTCGTTTCAGGCGCGGTCGCGTTCCAGTAGCGGCTTGAGGAAGTGCCCGGTATGCGACGCCGGGTTGGCCGCGACCTCTTCCGGTGTGCCGGTGGCGATGATCATGCCGCCCTTGGAGCCGCCCTCCGGGCCGAGGTCGACGATCCAGTCGGCGGTCTTGATCACGTCCAGATTGTGCTCGATCACCACCACGGTATTGCCGTGGTCGCGCAGGCGATGGAGCACGTCGAGCAGTTGCTGGATATCGGCGAAGTGCAGGCCGGTGGTGGGTTCGTCGAGGATGTACAGGGTCTTGCCGGTGTCGCGTTTGGAAAGCTCGCGCGACAGCTTGACCCGCTGCGCCTCGCCACCGGACAGGGTGGTCGCCGACTGCCCCAGCTTGATGTAGGACAGGCCCACGTCCATCAGCGTCTGCAGCTTGCGGGCGATGGCCGGCACGGCGTCGAAGAAGGTGCGGGCATCCTCGATGGTCATGTCCAGCACCTCGGTGATGCTCTTGCCCTTGTACTTCACTTCCAGGGTTTCGCGGTTGTAGCGCTTGCCCTTGCACACGTCGCAGGGCACATAGATGTCCGGCAAGAAGTGCATCTCCACCTTGATCACGCCGTCGCCCTGGCAGGCCTCGCAGCGCCCGCCCTTGACGTTGAAGCTGAAGCGCCCCGGGCCGTAACCGCGCGAGCGCGACTCCGGCACGCCGGCGAACAGCTCGCGGATCGGCGTGAACAGGCCGGTGTAGGTGGCCGGGTTGGAGCGCGGCGTGCGGCCGATCGGGCTCTGGTCGATGTCCACCACCTTGTCCAGGTGCTGCAGGCCGTCGAACGCGTCGTAGGGCGCCGCTTCCAGGCTGGTGGCGCCATTCAGTGCAGTGGCGGTGATGGGGAACAGGGTGTTGTTGATCAGCGTCGACTTGCCCGAGCCGGACACGCCGGTGACGCAGGTGAGCAGGCCGACCGGGATCTCCAGGTCGACCTTGCGCAGGTTGTTGCCGCGTGCGCCCTTGAGCTTCAGCGACTTCTTCTTGTCGCGCGGAGTGCGGTTGGCCGGGTACTGGATCTTCTTGCGCCCGGACAGGTAGCTGCCGGTCAGCGACTCGGGGTCGGCCATCACCTGCTCGGGCGTGCCCTGGGAGACGATGCGCCCACCATGCACGCCGGCGCCGGGGCCAATGTCCACCACATAGTCGGCCAGGCGTATGGCGTCCTCGTCGTGCTCGACCACGATCACCGTGTTGCCCAGGTTGCGCAGGTGGGTGAGGGTGGCCAGCAGGCGCTCGTTGTCGCGCTGGTGCAGGCCGATGGAGGGCTCGTCGAGGATGTACATGACGCCCACCAGGCCGGCGCCGATCTGGCTGGCCAGGCGGATGCGCTGCGCCTCGCCACCGGACAGGGTGTCGGCGCTGCGATCAAGGGTCAAATAGTCGAGGCCGACGTTGACCAGGAACTGCAGGCGCTCGCGGATTTCCTTGAGGATCTTCTCGGCGATCTCGCCGCGGCGGCCGGTCAGGTGCAGATCACCGAAGTAATCGCAGGCATCGCCCACCGGCAGGCCGGTCACCGCCGGCAGGGGTTTCTCGCCGACCCAGACGTGCCGCGCCTCGCGACGCAGACGCGTGCCGCGGCAATCGGGGCAGGGCTGGGTGCTGAGGAACTTGGCCAGTTCCTCGCGCACGCTGTTCGACTCGGTCTCGCGATAGCGGCGCTCGAGGTTGGGGATGATGCCCTCGAAGGGGTGCGAGCGTTTGACGATATCGCCGCGGTCGTTGAGGTACTTGAAGTCGACGCTCTGCGTACCGCTGCCGAACAGGATCACTTTCTGATGTTCGGCGGCCAGTTCGTCGAACGGCTCCTCCAGGCTGAAACCGTAGTGACTGGACAGCGAGCCGAGCATCTGGAAGTAGTAGACGTTGCGTCGGTCCCAGCCGCGGATGGCGCCTTCGGCCAGGGTCAGCTCGCCGTTGACCAGGCGCTTGGCGTCGAAGAACTGCTTCACGCCCAGGCCGTCGCAGGTCGGGCAGGCGCCGGCCGGGTTGTTGAAGGAGAACAGCTTGGGTTCCAGCTCGCTGATCGAGTGGCCACAGTGCGGGCAGGCGAAGCGCGCGGAGAAGATGATCTCTTCGCCTTCTTCATCGTCCATCGGCGCGATCAGGGCAATGCCGTCGGCCAGGCCGAGGGCGGTCTCGAAGGATTCGGCCAGGCGCTGCTGCAGGTCCTCGCGCACCTTGAAGCGGTCCACCACCACGTCGATGCTGTGCTTCTTCTGCTTGTCCAGCTTGGGCAGCTCGTCCAGCTCATGCAGCTTGCCGTTGACCCGGGCGCGGACGAAACCCTGCGCGCGCAGCTCCTCGAACACCGAAAGATGCTCGCCCTTGCGCTCGCGCACGACAGGGGCGAGCAGCATCAGCTTGCGGCCTTCCGGCAGGGCCAGCACCTGATCGACCATCTGGCTGACGGTCTGCGCTTCCAGCGGCACGTCGTGGTCCGGGCAGCGCGGCGTACCGACGCGGGCATAGAGCAGGCGCAGGTAGTCGTAGATCTCGGTGATGGTGCCCACCGTCGAACGCGGGTTGTGCGAGGTGGACTTCTGCTCGATGGAGATGGCCGGGGAGAGGCCTTCGATGGTGTCGACGTCGGGCTTTTCCATCATCGACAGGAACTGCCGGGCATAAGCCGACAGCGATTCGACGTAACGGCGCTGACCTTCGGCATAGAGCGTGTCGAAGGCCAGCGAGGACTTGCCGGAACCGGACAGGCCGGTGATCACGATCAGCTTGTCGCGCGGCAGGGTCAGGTCGATGTTCTTGAGGTTGTGGGTGCGTGCCCCACGAATCAGGATTTTGTCCACTTAGGGAACCTCTGAAAGCTGTCTGCGTTGCCACTGCCGCGTCAAACGCTGGCGGCTTGCAACGGGCCTCGCTGGGCGGGCGGAAAACGGTCGAGTATAGGGCTTGCTGCTACCCTGCGGCAAAGTGTGCGCCTGTGCCGAAACGGCGCCTGCTGCTAGAATCGCCGGCTGATTTCCTCAGGGTTTATTCGATGCATGATCCGCACAGTGAGCGCATGAGTAGTGGCGAGGCCCGTGCGGCCGGCGGCCTGGCCATGGTGTTCGCGTTTCGTATGCTGGGCATGTTCATGGTGCTGCCGGTGCTGGCCACCTACGGCATGGATCTGGCGGGTAGTACGCCCGCGCTGATCGGTCTGGCCATCGGTGCCTATGGTTTGACCCAGGCTGTGCTGCAAATTCCCTTCGGCATCATCAGTGACCGCATCGGCCGACGTCCGGTGATCTATGTCGGTCTGCTGATCTTCGCCGCTGGCAGCGTGCTGGCGGCCAATGCCGATTCGATCTGGGGCGTGATCGCCGGGCGCGTGCTGCAGGGCGCCGGGGCGATTTCCGCAGCGGTGATGGCGTTGCTCTCGGATCTGACCCGCGAACAGCATCGGACCAAGGCCATGGCCATGATCGGCATGAGCATTGGCCTGTCGTTCGCCGTGGCCATGGTGGTCGGCCCGCTGCTGACCCGTGCCTTCGGCCTGTCCGGTCTGTTCTGGGCCACCGGGGCGATGGCGCTGCTCGGCATCCTGATCGTCGCCGGTATCGTGCCGAAGGATGCCGGGCCGCTGCAGCACCGCGAGTCCGGTGTGGCGGCGCAGGCATTGTGGCCGACCCTCAAGCATGGCGACCTGCTGCGCCTGGATTTCGCCATCCTGGCCCTGCACGCGGTGCTCATGGCCAGTTTCGTGGCCTTGCCGTTGGCGCTGGTGGAGCAGGGTGGACTGGTCAAGGAGGAGCACTGGTGGGTCTACCTCACCGCGCTGCTGGTCGGCTTCTTCGGCATGGTGCCGTTCATCATCTACGGCGAGAAAAAACGCCAGATGAAACGCGTGTTGCTCGGGGCGGTGACGGTGTTGCTGCTCTGCGAACTTTACTTCGCGCTTTTTGGCAGCGGTTTGCGCGCGCTGGTGCTAGGCATCGTGGTCTTCTTCACCGCCTTCAACCTGCTCGAAGCCTCGCTGCCGTCGCTGGTCAGCAAGGTCGCGCCGGCCGGTGGCAAGGGCACGGCGATGGGCGTCTATTCCACCAGCCAGTTTCTCGGTGCCGCCCTGGGCGGCATTCTCGGCGGCTGGCTGTACCAGCACGTGGGGCTGGGTGGTGTGTTCATCGGCTGCGCCGTGCTCTGTGCGATTTGGCTGGCCATTGCTGTTACTATGCGCGAACCGCCGTACGTGACCAGTTTGCGCCTGCCGCTCGATGCCGCGGCACTGGCCGATGTCGGACTGGTCGAACGCCTCAAGGCGACGCCGGGAGTGGCGGACGCCGTGGTGGTGGTCGACGAAGCGGCCATCTATATCAAAGTCGATACCCAACAAGTGGATCGCACGACGCTGGAAAGCCTGATCGTATCGGCACCGGCGGCGTGCCGAGTCTAGGAGAACGTTATGGCCCGTGGGGTTAACAAAGTCATTCTGGTCGGCACCTGCGGCCAGGACCCGGAAACACGCTACCTGCCCAGCGGCAACGCGGTAACCAACCTGAGCCTGGCCACCAGCGAGCAGTGGACCGACAAGCAGACCGGGCAGAAGGTCGAGAAGACCGAATGGCACCGTGTCGCGCTGTTCGGCAAGGTTGCCGAAATCGCCGGCGAGTACCTGCGCAAGGGCTCGCAGGTGTACATCGAAGGCAAGCTGCAGACCCGCGAGTGGGAAAAGGACGGTATCAAGCGCTACACCACCGAGATCATCGTCGACATGCAGGGCACCATGCAGCTGTTGGGCGGTCGTCCGAGCGGTGACGAAGGTGGTGCGCCGCGCCAGTCGCGTCCGGCTCCGCAGCGCGAGCCGCAGCAGGCCCCGCGTCAGGAGCGTCCGGCTCCGCAGCAGGCCCAGCCGGCGCCTGACTACGACAGCTTCGACGACGATATCCCGTTCTGAGTGAGCGATACCGAGCTGATACGAAAACCCCGAGCTGGCCTCGGGGTTTTTCTTTATGGCTTCAGATCAGGCCTTCAGCCTTGAGCGCCTCGACCACCTTGGGGCGGGCGCCGATGCGCGCGCGGTAGGCTTGCAGGCTTGGCCACGCATCCAGTGAGAAGCCGACCATGCCGGCCCAGCCCAGAACGGTGAACAGGTAACCGTCCGCTACGGTGAAGCGATCACCAAGCAGGAACTCCCGTTCGCCGAGCTCGGCGACGAGCCAGTCCAGGCGCTTGCTCAGCAGCGCCTGGGCGGCGGCTTTCCAGTCTGCGCCTTGCGCCGGGTTGAACATGCTGCCGAAGGGTTTGTGCAGTTCGCTGGAAATGAAGCTCAGCCAGCTCTGCAGTTCATAGCGCGCTTCGCTGCCGTTGGCCGGTGCCAGGCCGCTCTCGGGCTTGAGGTCGGCGATGTACTGCACGATGGCCGCGCCTTCGGTGAGCACCTTGCCGTTGTCCAGCTGCAGCGCGGGAATGTAGCCCTTGCCGTTGATCCGGGTGAAGTCTTCGCCCGAGGCGGTGAGTTTGGTCTTCAGGTCGACCGCTTCCAGTTCGAACGGCAGGCCGGCCTCGAGCAGCGCGATGTGCGGTGAGAGCGAGCAGGCGCCAGCTGTGTAGTAAAGCTTCATGCGGAGATTTCCTTGGTCGTGTGGAGTGGAAATGCGAAAGAGCTTACTCTTTGCTCTCTTTTGAACAAGTACCTACCCATTGGTAAGTTTTGGAGTCGCTTCGATGTCCGACGACGCTCGCCCTGGCAATGTGTTCAGTGGTGCTTGCCCGGCGCGCCATGTGCTCGCTGTGATCGCTGACAAGTGGTCGCTGCTGTTGATCCATGCGCTGGCGCATGGCGGTACCTTGCGCACCGCCGAATTGCGTCGCCGTGTCGAGGGCATCTCGGAGAAGATGCTGATCCAGACGATTCGCCGCCTCGAGCGCTTTGGTCTGGTCGCGCGCCAGGCCTACGCCGAGGTGCCACCACGGGTGGAGTACTCATTGACGCCGCTGGGGCATTCGCTCAGCGAGCCGATTCGCGCCATCGACCATTGGGTGGAGTGCAATGTCGCCGAGATCGCCCGGGCACAGCAGGCCTTCGATCAGGCCGGCGAACGTGTTGCCGATCCGCAACAACGCGTGATTGCAGGGTGACGACACCGGGTAAAACCAGCAGAATATCGGCCATCATCGCCGCCACACCGGTAGGCAGAACAATTCTGGAGTCACCCCAACCACCATGCGTATGCGCCTGATGCTGCTGGGCGGCGGTAGTGCCCTGGGGCAAGCGCTGATCCGTCTTGGCGCCGAGGAGGATATCGGCTTTCTCGCACCGCGCCCCCCGGAAGAGGGCTGGGACGCCGCCAGCCTGACCGAGCTGCTCGACGATACTCGCCCGGATGCGCTGATCAACCTGGCCTACTACTTCGACTGGTTCCAGGCCGAGTCGGTGACCGAGTCGCGCCTGCAAACCCAGGAGCGCGCCGTGGAACGGCTGGCCGAGTTGTGCCAGCACCACACCATCGTGCTGTTGCAGCCTTCCAGCTATCGAGTGTTCGATGGTTCGCGGGTCACCGCCTACAGCGAGAAGGAGGAGCCTGTCCCTCTCGGCCTGCGTGGCCAGGCACTGTGGCGACTGGAGCAGAGCGTAAGGGCGATCTGCCCGCGCCATGTGCTGCTGCGCTTCGGCTGGCTGCTCGATGACAGTCGTGACGGGCGGCTGGGGCGCTTTCTGCAGCGCGCCGAGCGCGACGATGCGCTTTATCTCGCTGATGATCGACGCGGCAACCCCACTCCGGTGGACGATGCTGCACGCGTGATTCTGGCAGTACTCAAGCAGCTGGACTGCGAGTCGCCCCTGTGGGGCACCTATCATTATGGTGGCCACGAGGCCAGCACGTCGCTGAGCCTGGGGCAGGCGGTACTGAGCGAGGCGCGTCACTATCGCAGCAACCTCGTCGAGGATGTCGCGCCCCAGGCGCACGCCGCGCGACCGGATGCTGCCGACGAGCCACAGCATGCCGTACTGGCCTGCAAGAAGATTCTTCACACCTTCGGCATCAAGCCGCGCGCCTGGCGCTCCGCCTTGCCGAATCTACTGGATCGTTATTATCGCCATGGCTGAATTTCTCGTAACGGGTGGTGCAGGCTTCATTGGTTCCAATCTGGTCGACGCCTTGTTGGCCGCCGGCCATGACGTGCGCGTGCTGGACAACCTGTCCATGGGCAAGCGCAGCAACCTGCCGCTGGACAACCCGCGCCTGCGCTTCATCGAGGGTGACGTTGCCGACCCGGAGGTGGTCGCTCAGGCAGTCGCCGGCTGTTCAGCCGTGGCGCACCTGGCCGCCGTGGCCTCGGTGCAGGCTTCGGTGGATGATCCCGTAGCCACTCATCAGAGCAACTTCATCGGTACCCTGAATGTCTGCGAGGCCATGCGCCGGCATGGTGTTCGGCGTGTGGTCTATGCCTCCAGCGCGGCTATCTATGGCAACAATGGTGAGGGCGTGGCGATCGACGAGGCTACCGCCAAGGCACCGTTGACGCCCTACGCTGCTGACAAGCTGGCGGGCGAGCACTATCTGGATTTCTACCGCCGTCAGCATGCGCTGGAGCCGGCGATATTCCGTTTTTTCAATATCTTCGGGCCACGCCAGGATCCATCCTCGCCCTACTCCGGGGTGATCAGTATCTTCACCCAGCGGGCGCAGCAGGGGCTGCCGATCAGCGTTTTCGGCGATGGCGAGCAGACCCGTGATTTCTTCTATGTGGGTGACCTGATCGAGCTACTGCTGCAGGGATTGCTGGGTGAGTTCGTCGAGCCGCCAGTGAATGTCGGCTGGAACCAGGCCGTCAGCCTCAATCAGTTGCTGGCGGAGATCGGTGCGCTTTGCGGCGGTCTGCCGCAGGTGACGCACTTGCCGGCGCGTGCTGGCGATATCCGGCATTCGCGGGCCGATAACACGCGATTGCAGGCTCATTACCGTATGCCGCAACAGACGCCGCTGCGTGAAGGACTGCGTCAGCTGCTCGGGCTGTGAATCGAACCCATGAAAAAGCCGGCATTCGCCGGCTTTTTCGTTTCTGCGTGGGCTATCAGAACTTGTAGCCCAGGCCGACCATGTAGACGAAAGGATCGACGTCGACGTCAACGCTGACCTTGGTGGTGCCAGCGTAGGTGGTGCCTTTGGTTTCGATGTCGATGTAGCGCACCTGGGCGTTGATCATCAGGCTGTCGGTCAGCATGTAGTCGGCACCGAGCTGTGCAGCCCAGCCCCAGGAATCCTTCAGGTCCAGACCACGGAAGCCTGCCCCTTCGGCTTCGCTGCTGAGCTTGTCGTCGAAGAACCAGGTGTAGTTGATGCCCGCACCGACATAAGGCTGAAAGGCCGATTTGCTGTCGAGCGGGTAGTAAACCAGGCTCAGGGTCGGCGGCAGGTGCTTGACCGAACCCAGTTTCAGGCCGCCGAGGCCTTTGGTGCCGATGTCGTGGCTGAACGGGGTGGCCGCCAGCAGTTCGACGCCCAGCTTGTCGGTGAGCATATAGGCGAAGTTCAGGCCCAGTTGGGTATCGCTGTCGAGCGTCGCTGCGGTACCTGCAGCCTTCACGCCGCCAATCTTGACGTTCGAGCTATCTTCGTGCGGATCGACGGTGATCGCGCCGGCACGGACGATGATGTCGCCAGCCTGGTGGGCCTGGGCGATGGGGGAGGCGATGGCCAGGGCCAGCAGTGAGGCAGTGAACAGTGACTTGTACATAGCGAGCTCCAGTTCGAGTCGGTTGTGTGTCTTGGCTGGAATCAATGCTAAGCCACGCAACAATTCACTTTTTGACCTGGCTCAATAGATCGACGCGCTCTGCTGCGATGTTTTTGGCATTGCTTCAAATGTGTCTCTAGATGATAATGTTTCTCTTTTTGAAGCAAGCCCGTCTGTTGAGGACCCTCTGCGCATGAATCGCTTCCCCCTCCGTTCCCTGGCCGTGGCCCTGATGTTGACCAGCGGCTCGCTGGCTGCTGCGCCACTGGATGCCGCGCTGGATGAAAGCCAGCGTCTGGCCGCCGAGGCAAAAGCCTCGCAGGGCCGTGTCGAGCAGCTGGATGATGCCAGCCGCGAGATGCTCAATGAGTACCGTAACGCCTTGCAGCAGGCCGAGGCTTTGAAAGGTTATAACAGTCAACTTCGTGACCTGGTCGAAGCCCAGCGTCAGGAGCTGGCCAGTTATCAGAAGCAGCTCGATGGCATCGAGCGTACCCAGGAAGCGGTGAGCCCGCAGATGGTCAAGATGGTCGAGGTGCTGGGTGAGTTCATCGCCGCCGACCTGCCGTTCCTGCCCGAAGAACGTGAAGACCGTCTGGCTCAACTGCAGGACCTGCTGCCGCGCGCTGACGTGAGTCTGGCCGACAAATACCGCCGTATCCTCGAGGCCTACCAGATCGAGAGCGATTATGGCCGCACGCTCGAAGCCTGGCGCGGCGAGCTGAATCAGGCAGACGGTGGTTCGCGCAGTGTCGAGTTCCTACGCCTGGGCCGCAGCATGCTCTATTACCAGACCCTCGATGCGCACGAGAGCGGCTGGTGGAACCCGCAGACCAAGGCATGGGAAGTGCTCGACGGCAGCGCACGTCGTCCGTTGACCCAGGCCATCGCCATCGCCCGTCAGCAGCAGGCGCCTGCCGTGCTGTCCCTGCCGATCAAGACCTTGGCCGAGGAGGCCGCACAATGAGTCGTCGTGTTGTAGCCGTACTGGCGCTCAGCCTGTTGCCGGCACTGGCCGCCGTGGCCGAAACCCTCAACCCCGATCAACTGCTGCAGCGCATCCGCAGCGAGCGCGCTGCCGAAGTCAGCGCTATGCAGGAACGCGAACAGGCATTTCTCGCCAAGCGTAGCGAGCAGGCTCAGTTGCTGGCTGCCGCGCGCTCCGCACTGAATACCCAGAAGGCCGAAAGCGAGCGTCTGAAAGCCGAGTTCGACCGCCAGGAGGCCGAGCTGGCCGAGCAGGAGAAACTGCTGGCGCAGCGCGTCGGTCATCTTGGCGAGTTGTTTGGCGTGGTGCGCCAGAGCGCCGGCGATGTTGCCGGGCAATGGCAGGACAGCCTGCTCAACGCCCAGTACCCGGAGCGCCTCAAGCGCCTCAAGGCATTGGCTGAAAGCCGCTCGCTGCCGTCCGCCGAGGATCTTGACGGCTACTGGATGCTGCTGCTCGAAGACCTGGCCGCCAGCGGCCGTATCGAGCGCCTGCAACTGCCGGTGGTGAGTGCCGATGGTTCGCGCCAGGAGCAACAGGTGCTGCGTGTGGGGGCCTTCGCTGTGTATGGCGAGGATGCTTTCCTGCGTTACGACGCCGATGCCGGGCAGCTGGTGGCGCCGCCGCGTCAGCCGTCCGGCCTGGGCCAGGTCAAGGACTACCTGAGCAGCTCCGACACGCTCGCCACGCTGCCCATCGACCCGAGCCGTGGCAGCCTGCTGGCGCAGCTGCAGCAGCAGCCGACCCTGTGGGATCGTCTGCAACAGGGTGGTCTGGTCGGTTGGGTGATCGTCGTGCTGGGCGCTTTCGGCCTGCTTCTGGCAGTGTGGCGCATGGTCTATCTGGGCCGCGTCGGCAGCGGCGTCAAGGCGCAGATGCATGACCTCAGCGCGCCGCGCAATGACAACCCGCTGGGCCGCGTGATCGGGGTACTGGGCGCCAAGCCGCAACTGGCAGACCTGGAGACCCTGGAGCTGAAGCTCGACGAAGCGATTCTGCAGGAGACGCCGCCGCTGGAAAAAGGCCAGGGCCTGCTCAAGCTGCTGGCTGCTGTGGCACCGCTGCTCGGCCTGCTGGGCACCGTGACCGGCATGATCGTGACCTTCCAGGCCATCACCCAGAGTGGTGGCGGCGACTCGCGCCTGATGGCCGATGGTATTTCCCAGGCGCTGGTGACCACCGTGCTCGGCCTGGTGGTAGCCATCCCGCTGCTGTTCCTGCATAGCCTGCTGGCCAGCCGCAGCAAGGGCCTGATCCAGATTCTGGAGCAGCAGAGCGCGGGCCTGATCGCCCTGCACCTGTCGGGAGCGCCGCGCCGTGACTGATCTGTTCGCCTTCTGGCTGCGTGCGGTCGACAGTGCCTATGCACTGCTCGACTTCATGGGCGCCGGCGGCGTGGTGATGTGGGCGCTGGCGGTGCTCTGCGTGGTGTTCTGGACCCTGGTGTTCGAGCGCTTCTGGTACATGCGCCGGGTTTTCCCGCGCTGGGTGCAGGAGCGTCGCGAGGCCTGGCAACAGGTGCTGGCCGACGACAACGGCAACTGGCAGCGCGCCGTGCGTCTGGCCTGGCTGGCGCAGGCGCGTCAGCAACTGGCGGCGCCGCTGCGCCTGGGCAAGACCCTGGTGGCCCTGTATCCGCTGCTGGGGTTGCTCGGCACCGTGCTCGGCATGATCGCCGTGTTCGATGTGCTTGCCCTCAACGGCACCGGTAACCCACGCGGCATGGCCGCAGGCGTATGGCAGGCGACCCTGCCGACCATGGCCGGCATGGTCCTGGCCATTCCTGGATTGTTCAGCCTGGCGCGCCTCGAACGCGAAGCCAGCCAGGCCATCGAGCGGCTGGCCGACCAGCTGCGTCACGACTGAGATCGCCCAACATGAGAATGCGTCGTCACCACCAGCAGGACGAAGACACCGGCATCGACCTTACGCCGATGCTCGACGTGGTCTTCATCATGCTGATCTTCTTCATCGTCACCAGCTCGTTCATTCGCGAGTCCGGGGTCGAAGTGCAGCGCCCGCAGGCGGAAACCGCCAACCCGCAGGACAAGGGCAACATCCTCATCGCCGTCACCGCCGACGGGCAGATCTGGATGGACAAGCAGTCGGTGGACATCCGCAGCGTACGTGCCCATGTCGAGCGCATGCGCGTCGATCAGCCGGAGGGCGCCGTGGTGGTGCAGGCCGACAAGGATGCGCGTACCGGTCTGGTCGTTCAGGTGATGGATCAGGCGCGCCTGGCCGGCGTACAGGATGTCGCCCTGGCTGCCGGTAGCGGAGTCAACTGATGCGCCTGCCGCTGTCTTTTCTCGGTGCCTGTCTGATGGCTTTGGGCCTGTTCGCCCTGATGCTGTACATGGTCGCGCCGCCGAGCGCCAAGGTGACTCAGGATCCGGTCAGCGTGGCCAACTTCGTGCGCATGGACGGCAATACGAGCGAGACGGCCAGCCGTACTCGTCAGCAGGCACCGCAACCGCCGCAGCCGCAAACGCCACAGCCACCCACGCCGCCGACCCCGCAGACGGCGACGCCCAGCGCCAACCTGCCGGCGCTGGACATCCAGTTGCCGAGCCTGGCCAGCGGTATCGCCGTCAACAGCGCGCCGGCGCCGAGTCTGTCTGGGCTCGCCCCTGGCGCGCCAACGCCGACGCCGCCGAGCGAGGCCGCCGATTCCGGTGGGCAGATGGGCGGTATGGAGAGCGAAGTCATGCCGCTCAACGATGTGCGTCCGGAATACCCGCGCTACGCCCTGCAGCGCGGCATCGAAGGCTTCGTCAAGCTGGCGTTCACCATCAATCGCTCCGGTAACGTGGAGAACATCCGCGTGCTGGAGGCCAATCCGCGTAACGTCTTCGAGCGCGAAGCTCGTCGTGCCGCCTCTCGCTGGCGCTTCGCGCCACGTACCGAAGGCGGCCTGGCGGTGGACCGCGAAGCGGTGAAGACCCTCTACTTCCGTCTGGAAAGGAGCTGACCATGTACCGTTGGTTGTTGCTCGTTATGCTCAGTGCCGCGTCCGTGCCCGGCATGGCCCAACAGACCGTCGATCCGGCCGTGTTCAAGGCCCTGAATGCGGCGCAGAGCGCGCAGCAGAAGGGTGACTATGCCGCCGCACGGCGTGCGCTGGATGAGGTCCAGGCCAAGAGTGGCAGTCTCGAAGAGGCGCTGGTCTGGCGCAGCAAGGCCTATGTTGCCTGGTCGGCCGGCAATAGCGGTCAGGCCATCGACTGGCTGGACAAGGCCGTGCGCAGCGGCAAGCTGGACGCGGAGATGCTGGCCGGCGAGCGTCTCAACCTGGCCAAGCTCAACCTGGGCGAGCGCCGCTATGCCAAGGTCGTCGAACTTCTGGCGCCCGAGCAGGGCAAGGCTTCCGAAGAGGTGCTGCAGATCCTGGTGCAGGCTTACCAGGGCATGAACCAGCCGGCCAAGGCATTGCCGCTTGCCGAGCGCTACGTGCAGGCCAATCCCAAGGCCGATGACATCTGGCTGCAGTTCCTGGTGGGGGCCAATGCCGACCTCAAGCGCTATGCCCAGGCCGAGCGCTGGCAGCGTCAGTTGCTCGCCCGCCAACCGAACGATGCCAAGGGCTGGCGCCAGCTGGCAGGCCTGCAGCAGATGGCTGGCAGTAACGACAAGGCACTGGCGACCCTGCGCGCTGCACATAGCAAGGGCCTGCGTTTCAGCGAGTCGGAGCTGGACAACCTGGTCCTGCTCGCTGGCGCCGCCGATCAGCCCTGGCAGGGCGCCAAGCTGCTGGCCGGCATGCTCGACAGCGGACTGCTGGCCAACACCGCTGCCCGTCAGGAGCGCCTGGGACTGTTCTGGTGGCAGGCGCGTGATCGTGTTGCTGCGGTGCGCGTATTGCGCCCGCTGGCTGAGCGTAGCGGCAATGGCAAGCATTGGCTTTATGTCGCGCAGCTGGAGCTGGAGCAGTCGCGCTGGCAGGCCGGCCTGGATGCGCTGGCGCGTGCCGAACGTGGCGGTGCCGAGCGCGCCAAGGTGCGTTCGTGGCGGCAGTGGGCGGAAAGCGAGCTGCGTTTCGAACGAGAAAATCGGGTAGCCAGTCGCAGTTGAGTCGTTCTCGGTGCGCCGTACGCACCAAGTAAAAAGCCAGACCTAGTGTCTGGCTTTTTACTTGGTGGCGTATCTCTGTAGGAGCGGATTTATCCGCGAATCTTTTCGCGGCTGAAGCCGCTCCTACAGCCACACCTACGAATGCCCCGGCAGGGGTCAGCTATCGGGCAGTTCGTAAGCGTAGATCTTGTCCGCTTCCATCTGGTAACCGACCTCCGCCAGCTCGCTGCTGACGTGTTCGACCTTGAGCGGGCCTTCCACCCAGAATGGCTGGTAAAGCGCATCGAGCAGCACGCCCAGCTCGCTGGTGACGTGGACGATCTGGTTCGAGGGCGGTGGCGGTACGTGAATGCAGGCGCCGAAGTAGGGCACCAGCAGGAATTCCACCACACGGCCTTCGTCGGTCACGTCCAATGGCACGATATAACCGGGCAACTTCACGGCCTGGCCGTTGAGCTCCTTGACCACTGGTGCGGCCGGAGACTGTTGCATGGCTGCCGGGCCGGCTTCGGACAGTGCATCGGCCAGTTGCGAAAGGTCATGAATTGGCGTCGGGTCGACGACCTGCGGCGGCGCATCCGGCGGGATCAGATCGGACCAGGTGATTTCGCGCACATCCGCGGCAGCCAGTGGCAGTGCCAGGGTCAGCAGCAGGGTGGCGAGCAGGGTGCGGGGCATGAGTAACCTCTTGGTAAAAGCGCCCGTGCAGTGTACGACAGGCGCTCTCAACTTTCCCTCAGAGCCTTGTTCACGATCTTGCGAGCTAGAGCGATACAAGGCAAAAACAAGGGAGGGAGCGGAGTGTACTTTTGTACATGAGCATTACTCGCTCCGCTCGCCCCTTCGGGGCCGCACCTGAGGTGCGTTAGCCGCGAGCGGCTTTCCGAGCTTGTTTTTAACGCAGTAGCGCCGACGCGCAGCAGATCGCGAACAGGCTCTCAGAGCCTGATCGACAGCCCATCGGCCAGTGACTGCCGATAGGCCCGCCAGGCCGGTACGCTGCCCATCGCCACGGCCGCGGCGAGAATGCTGCCCAGCAGTTTCCACTCGTAGCTCGACGGTGCACTGAGTGCCAGGTACAGGCCGTAGTTGGCCTGCACGTAGCCCTGACTGCCGGCGATGCCCAGATAAAGCAGCGCGACACCGAAGGCGACGCCGGCCAATGCCAGGGTAAAGGCCTCCAGCACCAGCAGACTGGCGATGTGCCAGGGCCGTGCACCCACCGAACGCAGAATGGCCATTTCCCGGCGCCGTTCGTTGAGGCTGGTGAGAATCGCCGTGAGCATGCCGATCAGGCCGGTGAGCACGACGAACAGCGAGACCACGAACAGCGCCTGCTCGGCCGTGCCCATCAGGCTCCACAGCTCCTGCAGCGCTACGCCAGGCAGAATCGCCAGCAACGGCTCACCACGGAACTCGTTGATCTCGCGTTGCAGGCTGAAGGTGGCGATCTTGCTGTTGAGGCCAAGCATGAAGGCGGTGATCTGCTTGGGTTGCAGGTCCATGGCGCGCGCCTGATCAGCGCTGACTCGTGCATCCCCGCGGGCCGGCATGCCGTTCTGCCAGTCGACGTGCAGCGCCTCCATGCCGGCCAGGGAGATGTGCAGGGTGCGGTCTACCGGCGTGCCGGTGCGTTCGAGGATGCCGACCACGGTGAAGGGTTTGTCGTCGTGCTTGACCAGGCTGATGGTGGCGACCCCGTGCGCCAGGACGATCTCCTCGCCCAGGCCGTAGCCCAGTGCCTGCGCCACCTCCGCACCGAGCACGACTTCGAAGGGATCGTCGGCAAACTCGCGGCCTTGAGCCAGCTTCAGCGCCTGGCTGCGAGCATAGCGGTAGTGCTCGAAATAGGCGCTGCTGGTGCCCATCACCCGATAGCCACGGTGCGAGTCGCCCAGGGAAATGGGGATGGCCCATTTGACCTGACGGTGATTGGCGAAGCGCTCGAAGCTGTCCCAGCGGATATTGTTGGTGGCGTTACCGATGCGGAACACCGAGTACAGCAGCAGGTTCACGCTGCCCGAGCGCGCGCCGACGATCAGGTCAGTGCCGCTGATGGTGTTGGCGAAGCTGGCGCGGGCCTCGGTACGCACACGCTCCACGGCCAGCAGCAGGCACACGGACAGGGCGATGGCGAACACGGTGAGCAAGGCGGTGAAACGACGATTGGCCAGGCTGGCCAGGGCTATACGCAGAAGATGCATCTCAGACCTCGACGGGCTTGGCGGCGCGGTTCAGTTCGCTCAGCGACAGGCTGCGGTCGAACAGTGAGGCCAGGCTCTGGTCGTGGCTGACGAACAGCAGGCTGGCGCCGGCGGCGCGGCATTCGGCGAAAAGCAATTGCAGGAAGGCCTCGCGGGCGTCGAAGTCCAGTGCCGAGGTTGGCTCGTCGGCGATCACCAGTTCCGGTTGGCCGATCAGCGCCCGGGCGGCGGCGACGCGTTGCTGTTGGCCGATGGACAGCTCGTCGGCGCGGCGGCCGAGCAGGTCGGCGCGCAGCCCCAGATGGTCGAGCAGCGCGGCGGCCGCGGCATCGATGCTGCCATGGCGCTGGCGTGCACGTTCGGCACGCAGGCGCGAGAAGCGGCAGGGCAGTTCGACGTTCTCGCGCACCGAAAGAAATGGCAGCAGGTTGAACTGCTGGAAGATGTAACCGGTGTGATCGACACGGAAACGGTCGCGGGCACCGGCCGAGAGCTGGCTCAGGTCCTGACCGAGCAGGCGGATATGGCCGCTTTGTGCCCTTTGTACGCCGCCGAGCAGGCCGAGCAGGGTGGTCTTGCCGCTGCCGCTGGGGCCTTTCAGAAAGAGGGTTTCACCGCGGGCCAGGGTGAAGGAGGGGATATCCAGCAACTGTGCCTGGCCGGGCCAGGCGAAGCCGAGATTGGCGAGTTCGATCAGAGGTTCGGTCATTGTCTGCTGCGTGTTGGAGAAGTGCGCTCATACGGGAGCGAATGTCGTTCGCTCCCGCAGCGGGGCGTAGCAGGTCAGAAGCTCAGGCGTGGCTGCGCCGGTGTCAGCTCCACACCCTGCTGGCCGTTCGGGCCGATCAGTTGTACCTGAATCTTCTCGGTGGCGGGGAAGCGTTTGAACAGTTCGGCGAGATCCAACTGTTTCAATTCGTTGGCCTTGGCGCATTCGAAGCGATAATGCGCATGGATGTCGCTGTGTTCGCCTTCGTGAGCATGATGGTCGTGATCGTGATCGGCGTCGCCGAACAGTGGGCTTTCCAGTTCCACCTCGGTGCTCTTGCAGTCACCGCTGTTGAGCGCGAACAACGTGATGGGCTGCTCCAGCTCACGCTTGGCCGCCGCGACCTTGGCCTTGTCGGCATCGCTCTTGGCAGCATGCTCGAAACCGACCAGGTTCATCGCCGGGCTTTCCAGCTGCAGCTCCAGCAGATTGCCATCCAGCGCTGCGTTGAGACTAGCGACGCCATGCTCATGGGCGCCCAGGCTGTCGTGGGAGTGTTCATGGTCGTGATCATGGCCATGCTCGTGGCCCTGGGCGGCGACCAGTGGCAACAGGGCGAAGGGCAGGGCGAGCAGCAGGTGGCGCATGGTGGTCTCCAGCATGAGTACGGTTTGGTTGTTACGTTATAACAACTTTTGTGACGAGCTGGCCAGCCCGCCGCTGCCGTGGGAGCATGCGAATTCCTGACTGGAGGCTGAACATGGTGCGAATTCGTGGGCGAATCGGTGATTGGCCGGTAGACCTGACACTGGAACTGGATGCCGGAGACTGGGCGCAACTGGCGCAGCATGCGGTGCTTGCGCCGGCCAGCGTGCCAGCGCCTGCTGCTGCTCCCGCGGCCGATGCGGGCGAAGCCCTGTGGCAGACCGCCTTGCAACTGGTGCGCGATGCGGGGCAGGTCGAAGGTCCGCGATTGCTGGCGCAACTGGCCGCTTTGGCCGGTGGTGAGGCTGCGGGCAAGCGCCTGCTGGTGCGTCTGCGCCACTGCGCGCAGATTCGCATGGAAACCGGCGCAGATGCGCCGATCTATCACTGGCAAGAGCAGCCATAGGCCGCGGGCGACAGGCTTCAGGCCAAGAGCGTTTTACCTGTGGACTGCCGCCTGGAGCTTGCAGCCGCTTTTAATAGATCGCCTGATACAGCTTGCGCCGGTAGCTGGTGACCAGGGGGTGGTCGCCGCCAAGCAGATCGAACACCTGCAGCAGGGTCTTGTGCGGCAGGCCGTCGCCATAGCTGCGATTGCGCACGAACAGCTTGAGCAGACCCTCCAGTGCGGCTTCGTACTGCTGGCGCGCCAGCTGTTGCACCGCCAGCTGATAGACCGCCTCGTCATCCTCGGCGTTTTGCGCCAGGCGGCTTTTCAGCGTGGCCGCGTCAGGCAGGTCGGCGGCCTGGCGCAGGAAGGTCAGCTGTGCCTTGGCGCCAGCCAGTGCCTGCTTGTGTTCGTCGCCCTTCACGGCGTCGAGTACCACTTCGGCCTCGCCCAGCTCCCCGCGTTCGGCCAGGCAGCGCGCGTAGAGAATCAGCGCCGCGCCGTTTTCGTTGTCCTCGGTCAGCACCTGCTTGAGCAGCGCTTCGGTTTCGGCAAAGCGTCCTTCGGCGAACAGTGCCTGCGCGCTTTCCATCGGGTCGGCAGCAGCCGGAGCCGGTTCGGCAACGTGAGGCTTGAGCATCTCGCGGATCGCCGCTTCCGGTTGGGCGCCGGCGAAGCCATCCACCGGCTGGCCGTCCTTGAACAGTACGACGGTGGGCAGGCTGCGAATGCCGAAGCGCATGACGATGTCCTGCTCGATGTCGCAGTTGACCTTGGCCAGCAGCAGCTCACCGGCATATTCCTCGGTGATCTTCGCCAGCATTGGCATCAGTGCCTTGCACGGCGCGCACCATTCGGCCCAGAAATCCACCAGTACCGGTTTGTGGAAGGAGTTCTCGATCACCAGTTGCTCGAAGTTGGCGGCGCCGGAGATATCGAAGATGTAGGGGGAGTCGCTCATGGTCGGTCTCGAAAAGCAGGGCAGTGCACTATTAATGCGGGCAGCGGGGTGCGGTTACAAGGGGCGCGCCGCGTGATACAGGCTGACTTCGCGAAATTCCGCAGGCTCGGCCAGATCCGGCCAGGTGCAGCCATCGAGCAGCGCCAGGCGTTGATAGAGTGGATGTTGGAAGTCCTTGACCCGCGAATCGGCCACTAGCGCCTGACGGCCGCGGCTGAGGAAGTGGTCCAGCAACGGCAGATTGGCGCGGTCGTAGAGCACGTCGGCTACCAGAATCAGGTCGTAGCGGTCCGCTTCGGCGAAGAAATCGTCCGAGTAGCTTAGCGTCACGCCATTGATCTCGGCATTGGCGCGGCAGGCTGCCAGCGCCAACGGGTCGAGATCGCAGGCCACCACTTCGGCGGCGCCGGCCTTGGCGGCGGCGATGGCAGCCACGCCGGAGCCTGCGCCGAAGTCCAGCACGCGCTTGCCGCGCACCCACTCGGGGCGTTCGGCCAGCCAGCGCGCCAGCACCAGGCCGCTGGCCCAGCAGAAGCACCAGTAGGGCGGTTCTTCCAGGATGCGCCGGGTTTCTTCGGGGTTGAACGCGCGATCCATGTTGCTGGCGTCGATCAGCCACAGGGCGATATCGGTGCCTGGCAGGTTTTCAGCTACCAGGCGGGCATCGCCGAGCAGTTCGCTCAGTGCCTGCTGCAGCGCCTCCGGTGGCCTCATGGTGCCGGCACCAGCTGCAGTGAACCGAGGTCCTGATCCTTGAGTTCGGCAATGGTGCGTGCCGGCAGGCGTTGCACCAGTCGGCCGGACTGGCTGACCCGGCCGCGCAGTTCCAGGCGCAGATCCTGCGGTGCCTGCCGGTCGCTCAGTGGCAGATGAAACGGCAGCGCTTCGCCGTTGCCACGCAGGTGCAGCTGGGCGAGCAGGGCGCGCGGTCTGCCACGCATATCCACGCCCAACAGCGCCAGATCGACATCGGCGCCAGCGGCGACGCCGAGCAGCTCTCCGCGCAGTCCGGGGCCCTGAAGCGTAGGCGCATTGATTTCGATCTCTGTCGGCGCGGGCGTGGCAGGCGCTGTGGTCGCAGTGGGTTCACTGGCACAGGCGGCTAGCAGGCCGCTCAATGCCAGTGGCAGGAAGAACAGATATCGGTTCATGGCAGGTTCTGCTTTTTAGAGGTGTATGTGCATAGCTTAATTTGTCTTGCGGCCTCTAAGCAGGGCATCTCAAGGCTGCTTACATTTTTCAATGGCGTGCTATGCGCTACCATGGCGACTTTGCCGCCAATCGGTCTGCGCCTGCCATGCATTGTCCCTTCTGCGCCGCCAACGACACCAAGGTCATCGATTCCCGCCTGGTCGCCGAGGGCGATCAGGTGCGCCGCCGCCGCGAATGCGTGGCCTGTGGTGAACGTTTCACCACCTTCGAAACCGCCGAGCTGGTGATGCCGCGCCTGATCAAGCAGGACGGCAGCCGCCAGCCCTTCGATGAAGAGAAGCTGCGTGCCGGCATGCAGCGCGCACTGGAGAAGCGCCCGGTAAGCGTCGAGCGCCTGGAAGAGGCCATCGCCCGCATCAAGCAGCAACTGCGTGCCACCGGCGAGCGCGAGGTGAAATCGCTGGTGCTGGGTGAGCTGGTGATGACCGAGCTGAGCAAACTCGATGAGGTGGCCTACATTCGTTTCGCCTCGGTCTATCGGCGCTTCCAGGACCTCAACGAATTCCGCGAAGAGATCGAACGTCTGGCCCGTGAGCCGTCGAAAAGCCGATGAGCGAGCGCGACCACTTCTTCATGGCGCGCGCCCTCAAGCTGGCGCGCAAAGGCCTTTACTCCACCCATCCGAACCCGCGTGTCGGCTGCGTCATCGTGCGTGACGGCGAGATCGTCGGCGAGGGCTGGCATGCCCGTGCCGGCGAGCCGCATGCCGAGGTGCATGCCCTGCGCCAGGCCGGTGAGCGCGCGCGTGGTGCCACCGCCTACGTCACCCTGGAACCCTGCAGCCACCACGGGCGTACGCCGCCCTGCGCCGATGCGCTGGTCGCCGCCGGGGTCGGCCGGGTGGTCGCGGCGATGCAGGATCCCAACCCGCAGGTTGCCGGGCGTGGCCTGTTGCGCCTGGCCAACGCCGGGGTCGAAGTGCTGTCCGGTGTGCTGGAGGCCGAGGCACGGGCGCTCAACGTTGGCTTCATCAAGCGCATGGAAAGCGGCCTGCCATTCGTTCGGGTCAAGTCGGCGATGAGTCTGGATGGCCGCACGGCCATGGCCAGTGGCGAGAGCCAGTGGATCACCGGCCCGGCGGCTCGCGCCGAGGTGCAGCGGTTGCGCGCCCAGTCCAGCGTGGTGCTCAGTGGTGCGGACACCGTGCTGGCCGACGACGCCCGGTTGACCGTGCGTCCCGACGAGCTGGGGCTGGGTGTGGAGGCCACCTTCATGGCGGCTTCGCGGCCGCCGCTGCGGGTGCTGATCGATGGTCGGTTGCGGGTGCCGCTGAGCAAGGCGTTCTTCCAGATCGGACCGGCACTGGTGGCGACCTGCGCTGCGGCCGCTGCACGTGACCGCTACCTGGCCGATGGCCACGAACTGCTCGCCGTGCCGGGTAGCAATGGTCATGTCGATCTGCGCAAGCTGCTGCAGGAGCTGGCCGGGCGTGGCGTCAATGAAGTGCTGGTGGAGGCCGGGCCGCGCCTGGCGGGCGCCTTCGCCCGTGCCGGGCTGGTGGACGAGTACCGCATCTTCGTTGCCCCCAAGCTGCTGGGCTCCCATGCGCGGCCATTGTTCGAGCTACCGCTCAACCGCATGGCCGAAGCGCCGGAATTGCAGATTCTCGATATTCGTGCCGTCGGCGACGACTGGCATATCACCGCGGTGCCCAAGGCGCGCTAGCACTCGAACCATGCGTTGCGCCAACAAATGTGGTAAAACGCCACGCGGTCATTTGCATATGGCCGCAACGTTCTCAGGGCGGGGTGTGATTCCCCACCGGCGGTAATGACAGCTCCTGTCTAGCCCGCGAGCGCTCGCCATGGCTTCTGCCTGGCGAGGTCCAGCAGACCCGGTGCGATTCCGGGGCCGACGGTATAGTCCGGATAAAGAGAGAGCGGGATTCCCTCCTCGGGCGCTTTTTGCGCGTCCGCGAAATCCCTATCGATCGGCATTGCCCTGTTTTTGACCAAAACAGGAGTTCGTCCATGCTGTTCAGCACCATCTTCTACGTGAAACCGGAGGGCGTATGTTCACCGGCATAATCGAAGCCATCGGCAGCATCCGCGCCATGACGCCCAAGGGCGGCGACGTGCGCGTCTACGTGGCCACCGGCAAACTCGATCTGGGCGACGTCAAGCTTGGCGACAGCATCGCCGTCAACGGCATCTGCCTGACTGCTGTGGAACTGCCCGGTGACGGCTTCTGGGCCGACGTCAGCCGCGAGACGCTGGCGCGTACCGCCTTCGTCGACCTCAAGCCCGGCAGCGCGGTGAATCTGGAAAAGGCCCTGACGCCCACCAGCCGCCTCGGCGGGCACCTGGTCAGCGGCCACGTCGATGGCGTCGGCGAGATCGTCGCGCGCGCCGATAACGCCCGCGCCGTGCAGTTCAGGGTGCGCGCGCCGCGTGAGCTGGCCAAGTACATCGCGCACAAGGGCTCGATCACCGTCGACGGCACCAGCCTGACCGTCAACGCGGTCGATGGCGCCGAGTTCGAACTGACCATCGTGCCGCACACCCTGGCCGAGACCATCATGGTCGACTACCAGGCCGGGCGTAAGGTCAACCTCGAAGTCGACCTGCTGGCGCGTTACCTGGAGCGCCTGCTGCTCGGCGACAAGGCCGCCGAGCCCAAGGCCTCGGGCCTGACCGAAAGCTTTCTCGCCGAACACGGCTACCTGAAGAATTGAGGAGACGCCCCGATGGCGCTCAACACCGCTGAAGAACTGATCGAAGACATCCGCGCCGGCAAGATGGTCATCCTCATGGATGACGAGGACCGCGAGAACGAAGGCGACATCATCATCGCCTCCGAATGCGTCACCGCCGAGCACATCAACTTCATGGCCCGCTTCGCCCGTGGCCTGATCTGCATGCCGATGACCCGCGAACGCTGCGAGCTGCTCAAGCTGCCGCTGATGGCGCCGCGCAACGGCTCCGGCTTCGGCACCAAGTTCACCGTCTCCATCGAGGCCGCCGAGGGCGTGACCACCGGCATCTCCGCCGCCGACCGTGCCCGTACCGTGCAGGCCGCGGTGGCGCGTAATGCGGTGGCCGACGACATCGTCAGCCCCGGTCACATCTTCCCGCTGATGGCCCAGCCCGGTGGCGTGCTGGCGCGCGCCGGCCATACCGAAGCGGCCTGCGACCTGGCGCGCATGGGCGGTTTCGAGCCGAGCGGGGTAATCTGCGAGATCATGAACGACGACGGCACCATGGCCCGTCGCCCGGAGCTGGAAAAGTTCGCCGAAGAGCACGGCCTGAAGATCGGCACCATCGCCGACCTGATCCACTACCGTCTGATCCACGAGCGCACCGTCGAGCGCATCAGCGAGCAGCCGCTGGACACCGAACTGGGCCAGTTCAATCTGGTGACCTACCGCGACGCGGTGGAAGACACCGCGCATATGGCGCTGACCCTGGGCACCATCTGCGCCGAGGAACCGACCCTGGTGCGCGTGCACAACATGGACCCGCTGCGCGACCTGTTCCTGGTCAACCAGCCGGGACGCTGGAGCATGCGTGCGGCGATGGCGGAAGTGGCCAAGGCCGGTAGCGGCGTGGTGCTGCTGCTTGGCAACCCGCTGACCGGGCCTGAGTTGCTGGCGCTGATCGGTCGCCAGCAACCGGCCAATCCGGCGACCTACAGCACCGTCGGCGCCGGTTCGCAGATCCTGCGCGACCTCGGTGTACGCAAGATGCGCCTGATGAGCTCGCCGATGAAGTTCAACGCGATATCCGGCTTCGACCTCGAGGTTGTAGAATACCTGCCGGCTGATTAAAAGCGGCCCGAAGGGCCGCATCTGATGACCCTCTCCCATTTATGGGAGACGACTGCATGGATGCAGGAGGTAGGGCGACGCAGGATGCTCAAGCCGAGGGTGCCCGCAGGGCGGGAGAGGGTGTTGTGGCCAACGCCTAACCCTCGCCCCCGGCCCCTCTCCCACAAGTGGGAGAGGGGAGCAAAACCCCGCTCTCCAGGGAGCACGAATTTTTATTTTCGGAGCGCAAGGCGCTCCGGCTCTTTAACCCATGTGAGACCCGTCATGACCCTGAAGACCATCGAAGGTACCTTCATCGCCCCTAAGGGCAAATACGCCCTGGTGGTGGGCCGTTTCAACAGTTTCGTCGTCGAGAGCCTGGTCAGCGGCGCCATCGACGCCCTGGTTCGCCACGGCGTGAGCGAGAGCGACATCTGCATCATCCGCGCACCGGGCGCCTTCGAGATTCCGCTGGTGACCCAGAAAGTCGCTCAGCGTGGCGAGTATGCGGCGATCATCGCCCTCGGCGCGGTCATTCGTGGCGGCACCCCGCACTTCGAATACGTGGCAGGCGAGTGCACCAAGGGCCTGGCCCAGGTGTCCATGGAATACGGCGTGCCGGTCGCCTTCGGCGTGCTGACCGTCGACTCCATCGAACAAGCCATCGAACGTTCCGGCACCAAGGCAGGTAACAAGGGTGCCGAAGCTGCGCTGTCTGCCCTGGAAATGGTCAGCCTGCTGGCGCAGTTGGAGGCCAAGTGAGCAACTCCGGTAACGGCCAGCCGGCCAAGAAGGGCCCCAGCGGCAAGATCCTTGCGCGCCGCGAAGCCCGTACCCTGGCCATGCAGGCCCTGTACTCCTGGCATATCGCCGGCCAGCCGCTGAACGAGATCGAAGCGCAGTTTCGCGTCGACAACGACTTCAGCAAGGTCGACGGTGCCTACTTCCACGAGATCCTGCACGGCGTGCCGCGGCAGAAGACCGAGCTGGACGAGGCCTTCACGCCCCTGCTCGATCGTCCGCTGGAAGAGATCGATCCGGTCGAGCTGGCCATCCTGCGCCTGTCCACCTACGAGCTGAAGAACCGCGTCGACGTCCCCTACAAGGTGGTGATCAACGAAGGTATCGAGCTGGCCAAGGTGTTCGGTGCCACCGATGGGCACAAGTTCGTCAACGGCATCCTCGACAAGCTCGCGCCCAAGCTGCGTGCCGCCGAAGTCAACGCCAACAAACGGTGAATGAGTTCGAACTGATCCGCCGCTATTTCGCCGCCGCCCGTTGTGCTCAGGGCGGCGACGGAGTGGTTCTCGGTATTGGTGATGACTGTGCGCTGCTGGCGTTGCCCGCCAGTGAACAGCTGGCGGTTTCCACCGACACCCTGGTTGCCGGGGTGCATTTTCCCGAAGTCTGCGATGCCTTCCTCCTCGGTCAGCGTGCGCTGGCCGTTTCCGCCAGCGATCTAGCAGCCATGGGCGCGACACCCTTGGCCTTTACCCTTGCCCTGACCCTGCCGAGCGCCAATGAAACCTGGCTGGCCGAGTTCGCGCGCGGCCTGCAGACGATGGCGCAGAGCTGTTCGCTGGCGCTGGTCGGCGGTGATACCACGCGCGGTCCTCTGAGCCTGACGCTGACCGTGTTCGGCCGGGTGCCGAATGGACAGGCGCTGCTGCGCAGTGGCGCGCAGGTGGGGGATCTACTCTGCGTCGGCGGCGAACTGGGCGATGCCGCGGGCGCGCTGCCGCTGGTGCTGGGGCAGCGCGAAGCTGCGGCGGATATCAGCGAAGCTCTGCTGGCGCGCTACTGGTCGCCGCAGCCGCAGCTGGCTCTGGGCCAGGCCTTGCGCGGGCGGGCCACAGCCGCGCTGGATATTTCCGACGGGCTGCTGGCCGACTGCGGACATATCGCCAAGGCTTCACAGGTGGCCCTCAAGATCGAGCTGGAGCAAGTGCCGCTGTCTGCAGCACTGCGTGCCTTCGCCGGCGAGGAGCAGGCGCGGACCTGCGCGCTGGGCGGTGGCGACGACTATCGTCTGGCCTTTACCCTGCCGCCAGCCCTGCTCGCGCAGCTGCAAGCCGATTGGCCCGAAGTGAGGGTTATTGGCCGCGTGCAGGCCGGCTCTGGGGTAGAGTTGCTGGATGGCGCTGGCCAGCCTATCGACCCGCCAACTGGCGGCTACCAACATTTCTGACAGGACGGAGTGCGCGTGACCGATCACCCCAACCAGGTTCCCGCCGAATACGTGCCGCCCTCGGTATGGCGCAACCCCTGGCATTTCATCGCCTTCGGTTTCGGCTCCGGCACCCTGCCCAAGGCCCCCGGCACCTGGGGCTCGCTGGTGGCGCTGCCATTCGTGCCGCTGTGGCAGATGTTGCCGGACTGGGGCTACTGGCTGATGCTCGGGGTGACCATGCTGTTCGGCTTCTGGCTGTGCGGCAAGGTGGCCGACGACCTGCGCGTGCACGACCACGAAGGCATCGTCTGGGACGAGATGGTCGGCATGTGGATCACCCTGTGGCTGGTGCCCGAGGGGTGGGTCTGGTTGCTGCTAGGCTTTCTGATGTTTCGTCTGTTCGACATCGTCAAACCCTGGCCGATTCGCTGGATCGACCGGCACGTGCATGGCGGTGTCGGCATCATGCTCGACGACATCATCGCCGGGGTCTTCGCCTGGTTGGCCATGCAGGGGCTGGTCTGGGGCTGGGACCGTTATGCGGCGGTGTTGGGCTTCTAGAGAGGCAATGGCGATGGTGGGGATGCTGCTGGCTCTGCTGTTGAGTGTGTTCGCGATGCCAGCGGCGCATGCCGATACGCAGTTACCGAGCGAAATACAGATCGCCAGTGAGGCTTGGGAAGGTCACACCAACGCCGACGGTACTGGGATGGGCTGGGATATCCTGCGTGAGGTATTCGAGCCTGCCGGAGTTGCCTTGCGCATCCTGAGTGTTCCCTATACCCGCGCGGTTGGCCTCACGCAGCGTGGCAGTGTCGATGCCTGGGTAGGCTCCTACCGCGACGAGGTCGACGAGCGCGTGCATTATCCGCGCTGGCACTACGACGTCGAGCGGATTGGTGCGCTCGGCCTCAAGGGCAGGCCAGCGCCGACGCTTGAAGGGCTTGGTGAGCTGCGCCTGATCTGGCTGCGTGGTTACGAGTATCAGCGTTACCTGCCGAATGTGCAGCATTACCGGGAAGTTCGCCGGCATAGCGGTATTCTTGGCATGCTCGACCTTGGTCATGCGGATTTCTATATCGACGCTCGTGTGGAAATAGAGGCGCTACTGGCTGACGTTACGCAACGTGATCGCTATCAATTGACCGATCTGACCACGCTGCCGCTCTATCTCGGCTTCGCCGATAATCCCAGAGGACGCGCTCTGGCTGACCTCTTCGACCGCCGTATGACGCAATTGGTGGAGGCAGGAACGCTTAAGCCGATTTTCGCGCGCTGGCAGCAGCCCTATCCCTTCGACTGAGCCGGAGTTTCTCATTCATGCAGCTTCGTCACTGTCTCGCCGCGCTGGTGCTGGTGTACGCGAGTTTTTCCTGGGCGGCTTCTCAGGTTCAGGTGGTTGGCCTGTTCCCTGGGGCGGCGGTGCTCAATGTCGACGGTCAGCGCAAGTTGGTCCGCGTCGGCGACATCGGCCCCGGTGGCGTCCAGGTGGTCAGCGTCGACAAGCAGGGGGCGGTGCTGCGGATCGATGGCGTCGAGCGCGCCTATCCCATGAGCCGCGAATACAGTGCCGGGTTCGCCGAGCCGGTGAAAAAGCGCCTGAGCATTGCCAAGGGGCCAGGTGGTCACTACTGGATCACTGGTTCGGTCAACGGCCAAAGCGTGCCATTTCTGGTGGATACTGGTGCCACTTCGGTTGCCCTCAACGAAGCTCAGGCGCGCCGCCTGGGCATCGACTTTCGCGTCAGTGGGCAACCGCTTACGGTCAGCACGGCCAGTGGTACGGCGCGTGGCTGGCGGGTTCGCCTGGATCGGGTCAAGATCGGCGACATCGAGGTGCTTGGCGTCGAGGCCGTGGTACTGGAAGGGGGCGCGCCCGCCGAAGCCTTGCTCGGCATGAGCTTCATGAGTCGCGTGGGCTGGCGCGAGGAACAGGGGATGTTGGTGCTGGAGTCCAAGCTGTGAGGCTGGATTGACGGTTTCGATACTGATGATCGGCAATTCTGTCTGACCCGGCGGCTGGGCCTGCTGATACAATGCCGCCCCTGTTTCGTACTCATTGCTAGGAGTATCCGGTGTCCGTCGTGTTCGTCGCCGCCTCCCAACTGCCCACGCCCTTCGGTGTGTTCACCATGCACGGTTTCCTCGATGAGGCTACCGGCAAGGAACACGTTGCCCTGACCTTCGGCAATGTCGCCGACGGTGCTCCGGTGCTTGGCCGTCTGCATTCCGAATGTCTGACTGGCGACGCGCTGTTCAGCCTGCGTTGCGACTGTGGCGCCCAGCTGCAGGCGGCACTGCAGGCCATCGCCAATGAGGGCCGCGGCGTGTTGCTGTATCTGCGTCAGGAAGGCCGTGGCATCGGCCTGCTGAACAAGATCCGCGCCTATGAACTGCAGGACGGCGGTGCCGACACCGTGGAGGCCAACGAGCGCCTGGGCTTCGGCGCCGATATGCGCGACTACGCCATCTGCCTGCCGATGCTCGAGCACCTGGGCATCAAGAGCCTCAAGCTGATGACCAACAACCCGCGCAAGGTCAGGGCGCTGGGCGAGATGGGCATCGCCGTGGACCATCGCGTGCCGCTGCAGATCGCGCACAACCCGTACAACAAACGCTACCTCGCCACCAAGGCCGGCAAGCTCGGTCATATGCTGGGTAACCAGCATCAGGGCGAGGCCGAGGAAAGCCTGTGACCCGAGGCCAGGTGAAGCGCCGATTGGCGTTGGCCTGGTGGCGTCAGCTGGGCGTGGCGCTGGCGCCCTTGTTCGTCTTCAATCTGCTGTTCGGCGGCGGGGGGACGACGGTGCTGACCATGCCGCTGTTCATCGCCGGTCTGGCTTCGATGTTCGTCAGCCTGCCGCTGTTTTCCGCCTACAAACGTGCCCTGATCGCCACCGAGAAGGCCCTCGACAGTGATGCCGAGCCCGCCGCCTGGCTGGAGCTGGATCGCGTGCGCCTGCGCGCGCTGCTGGGTGCCGCGTTGCCGGCCTGGATCGCTGCACTGGCAGTACTGGCTGGTCTGGAGGCGATCCCTCTGGTGTTGCTCGCACTGTCGTCCATCGTGCTGCATAGCCTGTATCGCATTCCCCGCCAACTCGGCTGACATGCGCGCGCTGCTGCTGGCCCTGTTTCTGCTGGCGCTGCCCCTGGCGGCCGCGCCACGGGTGGTCAGCCTGGCGCCCTCGCTCAGCGAAATCATGCTCGATCTGGATGCCGCCAATCTGCTGGTCGGTGTGCTCGAAGGTGACGAGCGTCCCGCCGCATTGGCGCACCTTCCTACTGTCGGGCGTTATGGGCAGCTGGAATTCGAACGTCTGCTGCAGTTGGCGCCGGATCTGATCTTGATCGCGCCGGGCAGCGTGCCGCCCGCGCAACAGGCGCAGTTGCGGGGGTTGGGTATCGATTTGTTGCTCATCGAGCCGCAGCGTCTCGATCAGCTCGGCGACGCCTTCACACGCATTGGCGAGCGGGTGGGCCGGGGGGAACAGGGCGAGCGTCTGGCTGCCGAGTTTCGGGCTGAGCTGGATGCGTTGCGCCAGCGCTACCGGCGTGAGCAGCCCCTGAGCGTTTTCTATCAGATTTGGCATCAGCCGCTATACACCATAGGTGGTGGGCAGCTGATCGGTGACGCATTGGCCGTGTGTGGCGGCCGCAATCTGTTTGCCGATCTGCCACAGCCTGCACCGCAGGTCAGCGTCGAGGCGGTGCTGGCGCGTGACCCGGACGTGATTCTCGGCGGCAGCAATGCCGAACTTAGCGCCTGGCAGGCCTGGCCGCAGCTGCACGCAGTGCGGCTGGGCCAGGTCTGGGCCGTGCCGGACAAGGGCCTGGAACGGCCTAGCCGGCAGATGCTGGGCGCCATCGAGCGGTTGTGCGAGTTGATGGCGGCGGCGCGCTAGCCCGCAGTTTGCTTGGTGCGCACGGCGCACCCTACGAGCGCCGTAGGGGGCACCGTGCGCACCGAAGTCAAAGTTGCGGCGTCCAGCTCAGAGAGAGCAGGGCGCTGCGGCCTTCTTCGCGATAGCCGTAATAGTTCACGCTGCTGAAGAAAGGATCGTTCGGGCGGCTATACAGAGCTTGGGAATAATCCTTGTCCAAGATGTTGTCGACCTTGATCTGCAACAGCAGCTCATCGCTCATCCGCCAGCTCGCACGCGCACCGAGCAAACCGTAGCCGGCGATCTCTCGAGTGTTGGCGGTGTCGTCATAGCGGCCGGAGAAGGCCTGCCAGGTGATGCCTGCGGCGAAGGCGCCGAACTGGCGATCCAGGTCCAGGCTCAGGCTGCGTTTGGCACGGCGCGGCAGGGTATGGCCGCTGTCGCGATCGCGCGGGTCGAGCAGGCTGGCGCCGAGCACGGCCTGCCAGCCCAGCACCTCGCGTTCCAGGCTCAGTTCCAAGCCTTGCAGGCGCGCCTGGTTGACGTTCATCGGCGTGCTGAAGAAGGTTACCGGGTCGCTGACCACGGTAATCAGGTCTTCGACCTCGGTGCGGTAGGCCGACAAGCTCCAGCGGGTACTCAGGTGATCGCCGCGCAATTGCGCCTCGTAGGTTTTCGAGCGCTCGGGCGCGAGGTTCGGATTGCCGCCATAGAAGGCGCTGGTGGGGTAATACAGATCGTTGAAGGTGGGGGCGTGAAAACCCTCGCCATAGCTCAGCAGTAGCTCCAGTCGTTCCGCCAGGTCCAGGCTCAGTGCCGCGTTCCAGGTGTTCTCGCTGCCGAATTGCTCGTTCTTGTCGTGGCGTAGGCCCAGCTCGGTAGCGAAACCGTCGCCGCGATGGCGGTGCTGGACGAAGGCGGCTTGATTCCAGCGCTCGCTCTGGCTGAAGTCGCTGTCCGTGCTCAAACGGTCCTCAAACCAGTCGAGGCCCAGCAGCAGCTGGTTGGCCTCGTCCAGACGCAATGTGTTGAGCCAGGCGGCGCTGTCGCGGTAGGTGTTGAAGCTGTAGTTATTGTCGGCGTTCAGCGGGTCGCGGTTGTCGCTCTTATCCTCGCTATGGCCGAGTTCCAGACGGCTGCTCCAGCGCTCGGCGAACTGCGCTTCGAGATGGGCGGCGGCAGTGGAAATGCTGAAGTGCTCGCTGGGGTTGCCCGGCGCGAAGCTGAACAGATCGTCGTATTCGCTCTCGCCACGCTGATCTACCAGGCTTAGGCCGCCCTTGAGGCGCTCGCTGAAGCGGTGTTCCAGGCTCAGATTGAATGACTTGCGGCGCAGACCGTCGTGGTCGCCGTCGTTGCCACGGGCATCCTGCGAGCGGTCGAAGCCGGCACGTTCGGCCAGGCTGGCGCCGAGATCGAAGCGGGTGTGCTGGTCGCCGCCGGACAAACCCAGGCTGCGTTCGAAACTCTGCTGACTGCCGGCGGCCAGGCGCAGCCGCGGCTGCAGACCAGCTTCGCCCTGGCGGGTGAAAATCTGGATAACCCCGCCGATGGCGTCCGCGCCGTATAGCGCCGAACGTGGGCCGCGTACCACCTCGATGCGCTCGATCTGCTCGGGGCTAAGGAATTCCAGGCGGGCCAGACCGCTTGCAGCGGCGTTCAGGCGCACGCCGTCGACCAGTACCAGGGTCTGGTTGGCGTTGGCACCACGCAAAAACAGGCTGGTCAGGCTGCCACGGCCGCCGTTCTGCACGATGGATACGCCGGGTACGCGGCTGAGCAGATCGGGCACGCTGCTGGCCTGCAACCGCTCGATATCCGCCCGCTCGAACACCGTAGTGGCCGCAGTGGCCTGGCGCAGCGGCTCTGCCAGGCGCCCGGAGGTGACGATCAGCGGCTCGGCTACGTAGGGTTCGGCGGCCAGCGAAAGACCTGGCATGACGGCAATGGCCAGAGCCAGACGGGACAGTTTCATTATCTTTCCTCAAAGGTCGGCAGACGTTCGAGGAGGGCAGAAACAAGCGCGGGCAGGGCGGCGCTTGACCGTGCTGCCCTCCGCAACACCCGTCGCACCGCCTTGGCCGGTCTCCGGGCTCTCGACCCGTGTCCGCCTTCCCAGGCATGGCCCAGTGGCTGTTGGACGTGGCGTAGGCTCAATGCCTGCAGTCGATTACCGTTGCGGGGGCAGCGTCGGCATTGCCCATGACGAGCGCACCGACTTCCCGTTTAACACTGCTTGCGCAGCGCACCCAGGCGGAACATGAATGGCGCGCACCTTAGTGCGCTTGTTCATGAATGACAAGCAAGCGCCACTCACTCAGCGATGAGTGGCGCTCATGCTCGGATCTGCTTTCATCCTGGGCGGCGCTTGCCAGCCGTGCGAGTTCGTCGTGGGCTGATCAGGCGTGGGCTCCTGGTGGCTTAGGCGGTTCGCCGTTTTGTGCAGATCGAGTACCAGTTGCGCCAGGGTCTGTGCCGCTTGCAGGGTTTCATCTGCGCTCTGGCTACTGCGTTCGGCCGCACCGGTAATCGCCTGGGCCTGATCATTGACCGCATGCACCTGCGCCAGTTGGGATTGCATGCCCTGACTGAGCTGGCCAAGACGGGTCTGCATCGCCTCCACTTCCTGCTGAATGCGCGCCAGGGCAGCGGTGGCGTCGTCTGAACGCGCCACGCTGCGCTGTGCCGCTTCCTGGCAGCTGCGCATGCTGCTCATGCTGTCCAGAGTCTGCTGGCGCACGCTGGCCAGGGTGGTGGTGATTTCCTCCGTCGCCTGCGCTGTGCGCCGCGCCAGGTTACGCACTTCGTCGGCTACCACGGCGAAGCCGCGGCCACTGTCGCCGGCACGGGCGGCCTCGATCGCGGCGTTGAGAGCCAACAGGTTGGTCTGATCGGCAATGGCATGAATCGCTTCGCTGATGTGCTGGATTTCCTCGGTCTGCCTGTTCAACGCCTGCAAGGACTGGCTGGACTGTTCGATGCGCTCGGCCAGCAGGTTGACCTCGTTGGCGTTCTGGTTGACCGCGGCATTGCCCTGGCGCGTCATGTCCAGTGCCTGTCGCGAGGCGCGCTCGCTGTCGAGGATGTGTTCGGTGGCTTGGCCGATGCTGTGGTTGACCTCGACCATCGCCCGGGCCGTGGAGGTCGCCGCGTTCTGTCCCAGGGTGGCGCACTGGCTGGCATCGAGCGAAGTCTGCGTCAGGCCGGTCGAGGTTCGTTGCAGCGCGGCACCTGCAGTGAGAATGCCCTGCATGGTGTGGTCCATCTTGTCGACGAAGCTGTTCACCCAGCCGGCCAGGGCGCCGGCCTCGTCGCTGCTGAACAGGTCGGGCGCCAGGCGATTGCTCAGCGGCGCGCCGCATTCGGCAGTTTCCAGAAAAAAGTCCGAAAGCGCCTGGAGCCGGCGCACGCGCGGTCGCAAGCTCAAGCCCCAGTAGCCGAACAGCAGAACAGCCGTGGCAACCAGGCCGGACTGCACTGCGAAGGCTGGTATCAATTGCTGCAACTGCCATTGCAGCAGCCCCAGTGCCAACAGGCCGAGCAGCAGGTGACTGGTAAGCGTGTAGCTGAGGCTGCGCTGGCGGTAGACCTCCTCCAGGTCGCCCTCGCACATCAGGCCCCAGGTGTCGGGCGAGCCGGGCATCTGCAGCGTCAGTCCGGCGCCGATCACCGGCACGTGACGGTAATCCGGGTAACCCGGATAGAGGGCGAAGAGATTCTTGCCGTTGCGGATGGTTTCGCGCACGCCCGGGTGCAACTGGCCGGTGGCCGGGTCGGTGAAGCGCAGTTCGAATTCGGTATGGTTCTGCACCCGAACGGTGCCGAAAGCGGTTTTTACGCCCTGTTTCAGGTTGTCGCCGCCGCTGAAGGTGTCGTCTTCGAAACGCGAGCGGGACAGTGCCGTGCCCGGGGCTATCTGCGGGTCGTGGCGGCTGTGCACCATGAACAGGTAGTTATCGCCCGAGTCGCGGTACACGTGTCCGGCTTCACGCTGGATCAGGTCGCTCAGCACATCGTTGGGGATCCGCGCGCACAGGCAACCGACCACCTTGCCGGCATGGCGCAACGGTTGATGGAACATCAGGGTTACGGCGTCATGAAACTTGGAGGTGGTCGCGCCCAACTGCAGCGTCATCGGGTCGACATAGGGACCCTGCAGGAACGGAGCGCTCAGACCTGCGGCAAGGGCTTTGGCATCGTGGCGCTGGCCTACGCGCGGGGCATGGGTGGAGGCGATGATGATGTTTCCAGGATCGACCACGAACAGCTCGGAGACTTCCGGCATATGGCTGCGCGCCTGTTGCAGCGCGCTGGCGGTGGTGATTGGCCAGGCTCGCTGCAGGCCATTGGCGATCAGTTCGAGTTCCTGCCAGTGCTGCCGGGCCCAGTTGATCAGCAGGTCGACACGGGTTTGCGCCAGGCCGGCGAAGGTCTTCTCGACGCGCTCGACCTGTCCGGCATTGAGCAGGCAGGACCAGCGCATGGCCAGCTTGCCGGTCTTGCCGAACCAGGGCAGCCAGCGCCGTTCCTGCCCGGTGAAATTCATCTGGTGACTGCGTAACGACATGATGCGCCCCTGTCCGCCGCTCGATGCTGAGAGCGTAGCCCAAATATTTTGCAACAATTGGGCCGGGCAGGGGCGTCAGGTCAGGCTTGCAGCAGGCTCAGGCGTTCGCGCACTGCGCGTTCGATACCGGCTTCGTCGAGGCCGCATTCGGCGAGCATCTGGCTCGGCTTGGCGTGCTCGACGTAGTAGTCGGGCAGACCGAGGTGCAGCATCGGCACCTGGCGATTCTCGGCGGCGAAGAATTCGCTGACCGCACTGCCGGCGCCGCCCATGATGCTGTTTTCTTCGATGGTCACCAGCAGCGCGTGGCTGCTCGCCAGTTCGCGCAGCAGGGCTTCGTCCAGGGGTTTGACGAAGCGCATGTCGACCACGGTGGCATCCAGCGTTTCGCCTACGCGCAGGGCTTCGGCCAGTTGCACGCCGAAGGCCAGCAGGGCGACGCCCTGGCCCTTGCGGCGCACCACCGCTTTGCCGATCTCGAGCGGCTCTAGGCCGGCATCGAGCGGCGCATTGGGGCCGCTGCCGCGCGGGTAGCGTACGGCGGCCGGGCCGTCGAACAGGTGGCCGGTGGTGAGCATGCGGCGCAGTTCGTTCTCGTCGCTCGGGGTCATCACCAGCATGCCGGGGATGCAACGCAGGTAGGACAGGTCGAAGCTGCCGGCGTGGGTCGGGCCGTCCTCGCCGACCAGGCCGGCGCGGTCGATGGCGAACAGCACGTCGAGGTGCTGCACGGCCACATCATGGATCAGCTGGTCATAGGCGCGCTGGAGGAAGGTGGAATAGATCGCCACCACCGGCTTGGCGCCTTCGCAGGCCATGCCGGCGGCTAGGGTCACGGCGTGCTGCTCGGCGATGGCCACGTCGAAATAACGGTCGGGGAAACGCTCGGCGAAGGCCACTAGATCCGAGCCTTCCTTCATCGCCGGGGTGATGCCCACCAGGCGGTTGTCGGCTGCGGCCATGTCGCACAGCCACTGGCCGAATACGTTGGAGTATTTCGGGCCGCCGGGCTTCTTGGGGGCAGCGACAGGCGTTACCGGTTCCAGCTTGGTGATGGCGTGGTAGCCGATGGGGTCGGCTTCGGCCGGGGCGAAGCCCTTGCCCTTCTTGGTCACCACATGGAGGAACTGCGGGCCGTCCAGGTCGCGCATATTGCGCAGGGTAGCAAGCAGGGTGGGCAGGTCGTGGCCGTCGATGGGGCCGACGTAGTTCCAGCCCAGTTCCTCGAACAGGGTGCCGGGTACCAGCATGCCCTTGGCGTGTTCCTCGACCTTGCGTGCGATTTCCCAGGCGCCGGGCAGGCGCGAGAGGATCTTCTTGCTGCCCTCGCGCATGCTGGCGTAGGTGCGGCTGGAGATGATCTTGGCCAGGTAGTTGGACAGGCCGCCGACGTTCTTGGAGATCGACATGTCGTTGTCGTTGAGGATCACCAGCATGTTGGCGCCGACGTCGGTGGCGTGGTTGAGTGCCTCGAAGGCCATGCCGGCGGTCAGCGCGCCGTCACCGATCACCGCCACGCTCTTACGCTTTTCGCCCTTCAGGCGAGCGGCGATGGCCATGCCCAGGGCGGCGCTGATGCTGGTGCTGGAGTGGCCGACGCCGAAGGTGTCGTACTCGCTCTCGCTACGGCGCGGGAAGGCGGCCAGGCCGTCCTTCTGGCGCAGGCTGCCCATGCGCTCGCGACGTCCGGTGAGGATCTTGTGCGGGTAGGCCTGGTGGCCGACGTCCCACACCAGGCGGTCATCGGGGGTGTCGAAGACATAGTGCAGGGCGATGGTCAGCTCGATCACGCCGAGGCCGGCACCGAAGTGCCCGCCGCTCTGGCCGACGCTGTAGAGCAGGTACTGGCGCAGTTCGTCGGCGAGGGTTTCCAGGTCCGCTTCGGCCAGGCGGCGCAGTTCGTCGGGCGTGTTGGCGCTGTCGAGCAGCGGCGTCAACGGGCGCTCGCGGGGGATCTCGTGGAAAGTGGTCGGCATCAGGCGAATCGTTATAGGCGTAAAAGATGCGGCAGTTTACCTGATGCCAGGAAAACAGCCCAATCCGGTGTCCACGACGCCGTTACCGGTAGTTTCGTGCGAGAAACTCCAGCAGCAGGGCGTTGACCCGTTCGGCGCATTCGCCCTGCAGCCAGTGGCCGGCGCCAGGCAGGTCGTGGCGTTCCAGACGCGGCACCTTGTCGGCCATGCGCTTGAGCGTCGGCGCCTCGAAACGACCGATCGGGTCGTTTTCCCCGAGCAGGAACAGCGTAGGCTGCGTTACCTGCAGTTCGGCCAGGTGCTCGGTACGCTGCCAGTTGTGCTCGAAATTTCGGTACCAGTTCAGCGCGCCGCGAAAGCCGTGGCGCTCGAAGGTGCGCCGGTAGTGGGCGAACGTCGCGTCGTTGCACCAGGGCGGCAGTGGCAGATCCTCCGGCATGCCGTCGAACAGCCGCGCGTCGGCCGGCTTGTCTGTCGCCAGCAGGGCATCGCCCAGGCCGCCGAGCAGCAGGCGCAGGCTGCGGGCGATGTCTTCGTCCAGCTCGGCCTCGGCCAGCCCCGGTTCCTGGAAATACAGGATGTAATGGAAGCGCCCGGCATACGCCTCGCGCATCAGCTCGATGGCCGGGCGTTTCGGCCGCCCGCCGAAGGGCACCGACAGCGCGCCGAGCGCCTTGACCCGCTCGGGCTCCAGCAGCGCCAAATGCCAGGCCACCGGCGCGCCCCAGTCGTGGCCGACCACCGCCACCTCGTGCTGGCCGAGCAGGTCCATCGCCGCCTGGATATCGCCGCACAGGGTGAGCAGCTCATAGGCCGCCGGATCGGCCGGCGCGCTGCTGGCGCCATAGCCGCGCATCTCCGGGGCGAACACGCGGTAGCCGGTGGCGGCCAGCGCCTCGATCTGCGGATGCCAGGCGTACCAGCATTCGGGAAAGCCATGCAGCAGCCACACCGGCTTGCCGTACTCGGCGCCGGTGCTGTACAGGCTGAGTTCGATGCCATTGACGGCGAGCAGGCGGTGATCGATATGCATGGAGATGTCCTTACCAGGTGTCGATAAAGGGCCGTTTCTTGCCATCACGCCGCGGCGGGCGCGGCGCCGCATTGAGACCGCGCAGCAGCCAGGCGCGGCTGTCGGCCGGGTCGATCACGGCGTCGATCTCCAGATAGCTGGCCATGTTCAGCGCCTTGCCGTTGTCATAGGCCTTGGCCACCAGCTTGTCGAACAGCGCCTGGCGCGCGGCCTCGTCCGGCTGGGCCGCCAGCTCCTTGGCGAAGCCCAGGCGCACCGCGCCTTCCAGGCCCATGGCGCCGAATTCGCCACTGGGCCAGGCGGCGGTGAACAGCGGCGAGTGGAAGCTGCCGGCGGCCATGGCCTGGGCGCCGAGGCCGTAGCCCTTGCGCAGCACCAGGGTGAAGAAGGGCACCGTGAGGCTGGCGGCGGTGACGAACAGGCGCGAGACGTGGCGCACCGTGGCCTGTTTCTCCGCTTCCGGCCCGACCATGAAGCCGGGGGTGTCGCATAGCGAGACGATGGGCAGGTCATGGGCTTCGCACAGTTGCAGGAAGCGCGCGGCCTTGTCGCCGGCCACGGCATCGATGGCGCCACCCAGGTGCGCGGGGTTGTTGGCGATCAGGCCGAAGGACCTGCCCTCGATACGGATCAGCGCGGTGATCAGGCCGGGGGCGAACTGGCGGCGCAGCTCCAGCACGCTGCCGTCGTCGGCCAGCAGCTCGATCACCTGGCGGATGTCGTAGACGCGCAGGCGGTTTTCCGGGATCACCTGGCGCAGCTCGCGAGGATCGCTGCATTGCCAGTCGCTTACCGGGCCCTGGAAATAGCCCAGGTACTGCTTGGCCACGGCGACCGCTGCGGCTTCGTCCTCCACCAGCACGTCGATCACCCCGTTGGGGCCCTGCACGCTGGTCGGGCCGACCTGCTCGGGAGTGAAACTGCCCAGGCCGCCGCCTTCGATCATCGCCGGGCCGGCCATGCCGATGCTGGCGTTACGCGTGGCGATGATCACGTCGCAGCAGCCGAGCAGCGCGGCGTTGCCGGCGAAGCAGCGGCCGGAGACCACGCCCACCGTCGGCACCAGGCCGGAGAGTTTGGCCATGGCGACGAAGGTGTGGCAGTCCAGCCCGGCCACGCCGACGAAATCGGTATCCCCCGGCCGGCCGCCGCCGCCCTCGGCGAACAGCACCACGGGCAGGCGCCACTGCTCGGCCAGGGCCAGCATGCGGTCGGTCTTCTTGTGGTTCATCACCCCCTGGGTGCCGGCGAATACCGTGTAGTCGTAGGCGATGGCCATGCAGCGCGCGGACTCGGCACCGAATCGCGTGGCGTTCACCGTGCCGATACCGGCGATCAGGCCATCGGCCGGACTCAGTTCCAGCAGTTCCTCGGGCGAACGGCGACGGCGCTGGGCGGCCAGGGCCATGGCGCCGTATTCGATAAAGCTGCCGTCATCGAGCAAGTCGGCGAGGTTTTCCCTTACGGTGCGCTGGCCGGTCTTGCGCCTTTTCGCCACGGCTTCGGTGCGGCGAGCATCGGTCAGCCGAGCATGGCGCTCCAGCACCTCGGCCAGGTCGGCGCGGATATGCGCCAGGTCGATTGCCTGCTCGCCATGGCTGTCCAGACCATCCACCTCGGCCGGCTCCAGGAAAGCCAGCGCCTGGCCCTCGCCGACGGCCTCACCGGGCGCCACGGCCAGTGCACGGACGATGCCGCTGTGCTCGGCCTTGACCTCGAATTCCATCTTCATCGCCTCCAGCACGGCGATGCGCTGGCCGGCGGCCACGGCGTCGCCCTCGGCCACCGCCAGGCTGACCAGCACGCCAGCGCTGGGCGCATTCAGCGCCAGGGTGCCGGGCGGGGCGTCGAGGCTGGCTCTGGCGCTTTGCGCAGAGGTGTCGCCTGCGAAGTAACGGTGCGGGTGGGCCTGTTCGCGAGGGGCCAGCAGCTCGTCCAGGTGACGCTCGACATAGCTGGTGTCGACCCGGTTGGCGATCACCTCGTCGCGCTGCAGCAGGTTCTGCAGCAGGTGCAGGTTGCTCGCCACGCCGTCGATACGGAACTCGCACAGCCCCCGATAGGCGCGGCGCAGGGCGCTGGGGTAGTCGCTGGCGCTGGCGATCAGTTTGGCGATCAGCGAATCGTAGGCCGGACTGACGACGTAGCCGGCATAGCCGCAGCCATCCACACGCAGGCCCGGGCCGGAGGGCGGCTGGTAGGCGCCGAGCACGCCGGCGGCCGGGCGCGCCGTGCCATCGGCGAGCAGGGTTTCCAGATTCAGACGCAGCTGTACGGCGTAGCCCTTTGGCGCGGGCGGGTTGAGCAGGTTCAGCTCGGCCAGGCTGCTGCCGGCGGCCAGGTGCAGTTGCGTGTGCAACAGGTCGACGCCGGTGACTTGTTCGGTGACGGTGTGCTCCACCTGCACGCGCGGGTTGGCTTCCATGAAGTAGAAGCGCCCGGGCTGGTCGAGGTCGAGGAGGAATTCGAAGGTGCCGATGCCGCGATACTGCACCTCGGCGGCCAGGCGCAGGGCGCTGGTGATGATGGCCTCGCGGGTGGCGGCGTCAAGATCGGGGCTGGGCGCGATCTCCACCAGCTTCTGGTGGCGGCGCTGTAGGCTGCAGTCACGCTCCCACAGATGGCTGACTGCGCCGCTGCCGTCGCCGAGCACCTGCACTTCGATATGCCGGGCGCGGCGCACGCGCTTTTCCACGTACAGCGCGCCACTGCCGAAGGCGCCCTGGGCCTCCGAGGCGCAGCGGGCTAAGGTCTCGGCCAGTTGCGCCGCATCCTCCACTGCACGCATGCCGCGCCCGCCGCCGCCGGCCAGGGCCTTGAGCATCACGCTGCCATGCTCGGCGAGAAAGGCGCTTGCCTGCTCCAGCGTCACCGCCTGGTTGATCCCCGGTACCAGCGGCACTGCGCAGCGTTCGGCCAGGGCGCGGGCGGCGGCCTTGTCGCCGAACAGTTGCAGCGTCTCGGGCGTCGGGCCGACGAAGGTCAGCCCGGCGGCCTGGCAGCGGCGGGCGAACTCGGCGTTCTCGGCGAGAAAACCGTAGCCGGGGTGGATGGCCGTGCAGCCCTGTTCACGGGCGATGCCAATGAGCTGATTCATATCCAGATAGGCCGCCGGGCCGCGTCCGGCCAGCGCCACGGCCAGGTCGGCCTTGCGTGTGTGCAGGCAGGCGCTGTCATCCTCAGCGAATACCGCGACGCTGCGGATGCCGAGGTCGGCGCAGGCCTGGGCGATGCGAATGGCGATCTCGCCGCGGTTGGCGATCAGCAGGGCGGGGAAGGGCATGGCGGCTCCGGACGTCTTGTCGTTATGGAGCCATCTTAGGAGGCTGGCCGTTGGGGTAAAGCAAGCCTTATGCGGCGATCATGCGGTCATAGATGACAATGATGGAGCGGGCCGGCCATCGCGGCTGAGGCCGCTCCCACAAGAGCGGGCTAGCTGCGTCGCTCGACGATATAGCGGGCCAGCTCGCGCAGCGGTTCGGCGCTGTTGCTGAAGGGACGCAGCACGTGCAGGGCCTGATCGCGCAGCTCCAGCGCGTAGTCCTTGGCTGCGTCGAGGCCGAGCAGGGCGGGGTAGGTGGGCTTGTCGTGGGCTTCGTCCTTGCCCTGGGTCTTGCCCAGAGTGGCGGTGTCGCTCTCCACGTCGAGGATGTCGTCCTGCACCTGGAAGGCCAGGCCGATGGCGCGGGCGTACTGCACCAGGGCCTTGCGCGCGAGTTCATCATGGTTGCCGCTGGCCAGGGCACCGAGCGCTACGCTGGCCTCGATCAGCGCGCCGGTCTTGTGCCGGTGCATGACCTCCAGGGCCTGCTGGTCGAGGCGCAGGCCCACCGAACCGAGGTCGATGGCCTGGCCGCCGACCATGCCGGCCGGGCCAGCGGCCTGGCTCAGCAGTTCGATCATCTGCAGGCGCGTCTCGGCCTCCTGCGGGTTGTGCCGACGATCGGCGAGCACGCCGAAAGCCAGGCTTTGCAAAGCGTCGCCGGCAAGGATGGCGCTGGCTTCGTCGAAGGCCTTGTGCGTAGTTGGTTGGCCACGACGCAGGTCGTCGTCGTCCATCGCCGGCAGGTCGTCATGCACCAGCGAGTAGGCATGGATCAGCTCAACGGCGCAGGCCGCGCCATCGGCACGCGCGATATCGCCCTCCAGCGCTTCGCAGGCGGCGTAGACCAGCAACGGGCGCACGCGTTTGCCGCCGTTCATGACGCTATAACGCATGGCCTGGTAAAGCCGTTCGAGTTCCGTGCGTGGGGGTTGGAACAGGGTGTCCAGGGCAGCGTCGACACGGGTCTGGCAGCGCTTCTGGTACGCCGCGATCATGCCGGTTCGTCCGTGTCGAAGGGCGCCGGCTGCAGCTCGCCATCGCGCTCCAGCAGGATCTGCACTTTCTGTTCGGCCTGCGCCAGGGCGGCCTGGCATTCGCGGGTCAGGCCGATGCCCTGCTCGAAGGCGGTCAGCGAATCTTCCAGCGACAGCTCGCCGCTCTCCATGCGCTCGACCAGCGTTTGAAGCTCGGCAAGGGAGTGTTCGAAGTCGGGGGCGGCTTTCTTGCGGGCCATGGGGCGGGTTCTCGCTGGTTCTGGAACGGGCGCGACACTAGCAGAGCCGCGCCACTCGGGCAAATCAGGGGGCTGATCGATAGGCGCTTGTAGGAGCGGCTGGGCGGCATTCCGTTTTATCCGCGATGCTGTCCAGGCACCCGCCGGCTATCGCGGCTGAAGCCGCTCCTACAAGGGAGTCGCTTTATTACGCAGAGAAGTAGGTGTTCCAGAAGTAGTACAGCGTCATACCGCTGCCGACCAGAATGACGAAGCTGCGCAGCAGCGCTGGCGGCAGTTTCTCGCCCAGTGCGCCGCCGGCATAACCGCCGATGGTGGCGCCGGTGAGCAGGATGGCCAGCTCGTACCAGCTCACTCGCCCGGCGATGACGAAGGTCAGCGTGGCGATGCTGTAGATCACTGCCGAGATCAGGTTTTTCAGCGCGTTGGCTCGGGCCAGGGCGTGCCCCTCGATGGAGAAGGCGGCCAGCTGCAGGATGCCCATGCCGGCGCCGAAGTAGCCGCCGTAGATCGACACGCCGATATGCGCGCCCAGCGACAGCGGCGTATGCGGCGGGTGTTCGGATTCCCTGTTTTTGCGCCGCTCGGCCAGCCAGCGTCCCAGCCAGGGGCTGGCGGTGAACAGCGCCGTGGCGGCCAGCAACAGCCAGGGGATCAACACGCGGAACACATCGTCGCCGCCTGCCAGCAGCAACAGGCCGCCGAGCAGGCCACCGGCCAGGCCGGCCAGCAGCAGCGGAATCAGGTAACGCCCCAGCGGCCGCAACGAGGCGCGTGCAGCCCAGGCGCCGGCCAGGCTGGCCGGCCACAATGCCACCGCGTTGGTGGCATTGGCGGTCACCGGTGGCAGGCCGGCTGCGAGCAGGGCGGGGAAGGAGAAGAAGGTGCCGCCGCCAGCCAGGGCATTCATGCCGCCAGCGGCGAAACCGGCGAGGGCCAACAGCAGCAGATCGAACAGAGACATCGGGCAGGCTCGCACGAAAAAGGTGCAGCATAGGGCTGACCTCTCGGTCAGCCAAGTGCGACCAAAGTTACGATCCGGTCAACTGTCGTCTGTGCCAGGGCTGTGCTTTGCGGCATCATCGCGAACATCCGTTTTCGGTGTCCGCGATGAATATCGATACCCGTATCAAGTTCCGCCACCTGCTGTGCTTTCTCGAGATCGCCCGCCAGCGCAGCTTCGCCAAGGCCGCCGATACCCTGGCGGTTAGCCAGCCGGCGATTTCCAAAACGCTCAAGGAGCTGGAGGAAGTTCTCGACGCCAGTCTGTTCGAACGTAGCAAGAGCGGCGTCAGCCTGACCCCGGCTGGCGTGGCTTTCATGCGTTACGCAGGGCCTTGCGTGCAGGCCCTGCGCGATGGCGTTAGCAGCCTGCGCGGCGGCGAGCACGAGGCCGGGCAGGTGCGTGTCGGCGTGCTGTCCACCGTCGAAAGCCTGCTGATTCCCGAGGTGGTGCGCTGCCTGCACGAGCGCCATAACGCCTTGGTGGTCAGTGTTGCCACCGGCCCGGGGGCCTATTTGCTGGGGCAATTGCGCGTCGGCGAGCTGGATCTGGTGATCGGTCGCATGACCGACAGCCCTGACATCCAGGGGCTGACTTTCGAGCACCTGTACAGCGAATCCATGACCCTGGTAGTGCGCCCCGGTCACCCGCTACTGGCGCTGGGCACCGCCGCGCTGGGGCGTCTCGGCGATTACCCGCTGGCGCTGCCGACGGCAGGCACCACCATCCGCAAGCATGCCGACAGCCTGTTTGTGCAGTGTGGTGTGACGCCTTCACGGCAGCGCCTGGAAACCTTGTCGCCGGCACTCAGCAGGCGCTACGTGCTGTGCAGCGATGCGCTGTGGGTGGCGCCACAGGACTCGGTGCGTCTTGACGTGCAACGCGGTGAGTTGGTCGAGCTGCAGCTGGGTATGCAGGAGCCGGGCGGTTCGGTGGGCATCTGCTGCAATGGGGCGCTGGGGTTGTCGCTGGCTGCCGAACAGTTCTGCGAAGCGTTGCGCGAAGTGGCTGAGGCTTACCGGGAAGGGGAATTTCCATAACCATATGGTTATGGATAGGCGATGCCTTTTCAATGTTCGCGGTGCGTGTTGTGCCAGACACTGTGGCAACAACATCCATAACAGGAGCGCGCCATGCCTGCCGAGGACAATCGCCGTTTCGTCATCCGTGACCGGAACTGGCATCCGAAAGCCTTCACCCCCGACTACAAGACTTCCATTGCCCGCTCGCCGCGCCAGGCGCTGGTGAGCATCCCGCAGTCGATTTCCGAAACCACCGGCCCGGACTTCTCGCACCTGAAGTTCGCCGAGCACGACAACGACCTGCTGCTCAACTTCAACAACGGCGGTCTGCCCGTCGGTGAGCGCATCATCGTTTCCGGTCGGGTCATGGATCAGTACGGCAAGCCGATCCCGCATACCCTGGTGGAAATGTGGCAAGCCAACGCCGGTGGCCGCTATCGCCACAAGAATGACCGCTACCTGGCACCGCTCGACCCCAACTTCGGTGGCGTCGGCCGTGCCCTGACCGACAGCGAAGGCCGCTATATCTTCCGCACCATCAAGCCCGGCCCCTACCCGTGGCGCAATGGGCCGAACGACTGGCGTCCGGCGCACATCCACTTCTCCATCAGTGGCTCGTCGATCGCCACGCGCCTGATCACCCAGCTGTACTTCGAGGGTGACCCGCTGATTCCGCTGTGCCCGATCGTCAAGTCCATCGCCAACCCGGACGCGGTGCAGACGCTGATCGCCAAGCTGGACATGAGCACGGCCAATCCGATGGATTGCCTGGCCTATCGTTTCGACATCGTGCTGCGCGGCCAGCGCCAAACCCATTTCGAGAATCGTTGAGGAGGGATGACCATGCCTGTTGAATTGCTGCCGGAAACCCCTTCGCAAACCGCCGGCCCCTACGTGCATATCGGCCTGGCCCTGGCCGCGGCCGGCAACCCGACCCGCGAGCAGGAAATCTGGAACCAGATGGCCAAACCCGAAGCGCCGGGTGAGCACATCGTCCTGGTTGGCCACGTCTATGACGGCAATGGCCACCTGGTGCGCGATGCCTTCCTCGAACTGTGGCAGGCTGACCATCAGGGCAACTACGACGAGGCTTACGACCAGAGCAAGGCATTCAATGGCTTCGGTCGTACCGCCACCACCTTCGATGCCGGCAGCGAGTGGTTCGCCTACACGGTCAAACCGGGTGTGGTGAAAAACGCCGCCGGTGTACCGATGGCGCCGCACGTCAACGTCGCGCTGTTCGCCCGTGGCATCAACATTCACCTGAACACCCGCCTGTATTTCGAGGATGAAGCCGAGGCCAACGCCAAGGATCCGGTGCTCAATCTGATCGAACAGCCCGAGCGCCGCGAGACGCTTATCGCCAGGCGCTGCGAAGTGGACGGCAAGCCGGCGTATCGCTTCGATATCCGCATCCAGGGTGAGGGCGAGACGGTCTTCTTCGACTTCTGAGTGGTTGCTGGCTGGTCGCTGGGCGGCAGACGCGTGCCTGGCGCCGGCCTGCTGCGTGCGGCCAGACTTTACGATTACCGCACGCGGGTTCGATAATCGCCAGGCGCTGTCCAGCCCCCGGAGGCCCCATGAGCGAAAACCGTCCGTCCCTTGCCAGCCTTGCGCCGCCGCCCTACGTGTCGCCGGCCAAACGCATCGAAGAGTTTGCTGGTGACCCCAACTTCATGACCTCCCTGGCCCGCGGCCTGGCGGTGATCAATGCCTTTCAGGAGCGAAAACGCCACCTGACCATCGCGCAGATCAGCCACCGCACCGAGATTCCCCGCGCTGCCGTGCGCCGCTGCCTCTACAGCCTGATGAAGCTGGGGTACGTCACCACCGACGGGCGCACCTACTCGCTGCTGCCCAAGGTGCTGACGCTGGGCCACGCCTACCTGTCTTCGACACCGCTGGCGGTGTCCGCGCAGCCCTTTCTCGATCGCCTCAGCGAGCAACTGCACGAGGCCTGCAATCTGGCCACGCTGGAGGGGGAGCAGGTGCTCTACCTGGCGCGCTCGGCGATTCCGCAGCGGCTGATCTCGGTGGATCTGAGCGTCGGCAGCCGCCTGCCGGCCTACTGCACCTCCATGGGTCGCATCCTCCTTGCTGCGCTGGACGATGACCAGTTGCAGGACTACCTGGCCCACGCCGAGCTGCTGCCCAAGACCAGCCGCACCCTGCACACTCCGGAGGCACTGTGGGAATGCCTGCAGCGCGTGCGCCATCAGGGCTGGTGCGTGGTCGATCAGGAGCTGGAGCAGGGCCTGCGTTCGCTGGCCGTACCGGTCTACGACTCGGCCGGCCATGTGCTGGCGGCGATGAACATCAGCACCCACGCCAGCCGCGTACCCGTCTCCGAGCTGGAGAAGCGCTTCCTGCCGCTGATGCTCAGCGCCAGCCGCGAGTTGAGCAGCCAGCTGTTCCGGCCAGTCTGAAAATGGAAGTCGTTCGATAATCGCCCCGTATGGCGATTATCGGATTGTTCTCGTTCAGGCCGTTTTTTAAGGTGGCAGTCACCCGGTAACTGCCACCTACGAGAACACCACGATGGCCGACATCATCACCCTGCGCGACGCCATTTCGCGCCATGTCCACGACGGCGATTGCGTCGCCCTCGAAGGCTTCACTCATCTGATTCCCACTGCCGCCGCCCATGAGCTGATTCGCCAGGGCAAGAAAGACCTGCACCTGGTGCGCATGACCCCGGATCTGGTCTACGACCTGCTGATCGGTGCCGGTTGCGCGCGCAAGCTGACCTTCTCCTGGGGCGGTAACCCCGGTGTCGGTTCGCTGCACCGCCTGCGCGACGCGGTCGAGAAGCACTGGCCGCACAAGCTGGAGATTAGCGAGCACAGCCACGCGGCCATGGCCAACGCCTATGTCGCCGGTGCCTCCAACCTGCCGTTCGCCGTGCTGCGCGGCTACCAGGGTTCCGACCTGGTCAAGGTCAACCCGGACATCAAGTTCATCGAGTGCCCGTTCAGCGGCGAGAAGCTGGCGGCGATCCCCAGCGTGCGCCCGGACGTCACCGTGATCCACGCGCAGAAGGCCGACCGCAAAGGCAACGTGCTGATCCAGGGCATCCTCGGTGTGCAGAAGGAAGCCGCTCTGGCCGCCAAGCGCTGCATCGTCACCGTCGAAGAAATCGTCGACGACCTGCAGGCGCCGATGAATGCCTGCGTGCTGCCGACCTGGGCCATCAGCGCCGTTTGCGTGGTGCCCGGCGGTGCCCATCCGTCCTACGCCCACGGCTACTACGAGCGTGACAACCGCTTCTACCAGGCCTGGGACCCGATTGCCCGTGACCGCGACACCTTCACCGCCTGGATCGATCAGTACATCCGTGGCACCGAGGATTTTGCGCAGTACCAGGCGAAAGTGAATGGGGAGGCCAAGTGATGAGCGCGTTCAACACCAATGAAATGATGACCGTGGCCGCCGCACGCCGCCTCGGCAATGGCAGCGTCTGCTTCGTCGGCATCGGCCTGCCGTCCAAGGCCGCCAACCTGGCGCGCCTGACTCATGCGCCGGAAGTGGTGCTGATCTATGAATCCGGCCCGATTGGCGCCAAGCCGAGCGTGCTGCCGCTGTCCATCGGTGACGGCGAACTGGCGGAAACCGCCGACACCGTGGTGCCGACCGGCGAGATCTTCCGCTACTGGCTGCAGGGCGGGCGCATCGACGTCGGCTTCCTCGGCGCCGCCCAGGTCGACAAGTACGGCAACATCAACACCACCGTGATCGGCGACTACCACGCGCCGAAAGTGCGCCTGCCGGGCGCCGGTGGCGCGCCGGAAATCGCCGGCAGCGCGAAGAAGGTGTTGATCATCCTCAAGCAGGGCCATCGCACCTTTGTCGACAAACTGGCCTTCATCACTTCGGTCGGTCATGGCGAGGGCGGCGACCACCGCAAGCGCCTGGGCCTGCCGGGCGATGGCCCGGTGGCGATCATCACCGACCTGTGCATCATGGAGCCGGAAGCCGGCACCAACGAATTCATCGTCACCTCGCTGCATCCGGGCGTGACCCGCGAGCAGGTGATCGAGAACACCGGCTGGCAGATTCGCTTCGCCGACAACGTGACCACCACCGAGGCGCCGACCGCCGAGGAGCTGGCCGCGCTGCGTGACCTGGAAGCGCGCACCGCCGCCGCCCATGGTCAGGCCGGAGGTGAAGAATGAGCCGCGACGTATTTATCTGCGACGCCATCCGCACGCCGATTGGCCGCCTCAATGGCGCGCTGTCGGCGGTGCGCGCCGACGACCTGGCGGCGATTCCGCTCAAGGCGCTGGTGGAGCGTAACCCGCAGGTCGACTGGTCTGCTGTCGATGAAGTGTTCATGGGCTGCGCCAACCAGTCCGGCGAAGACAACCGCAACGTCGCCCGCATGGCGCTGCTGCTCGCCGGCCTGCCGGAAACGGTGCCGGGCGTGACCCTCAATCGCCTGTGCGCTTCGGGCATGGAAGCGGTCGGTGCTGCCTTCCGCGCCATCGCCTCGGGTGAGATGGAGCTGGCCATCGCTGCTGGCGTCGAGTCCATGACCCGCGCGCCTTACGTGATGGGTAAGGCCGACAGTGCCTTTGGCCGTGGCCAGAAGCTGGAAGACACCACCTTGGGCTGGCGCTTCGTCAATCCGCTGATGAAAGAGCAGTATGGCGTCGACCCGATGCCGGTCACCGGTGACAACGTCGCCGAGGACTATGGCGTCAGCCGCGCCGACCAGGACGCCTTCGGCCTGCGCAGCCAGCAGCGTGCGGCTGCGGCCCAGGAGAGCGGCTACTACGCCGAGGAAATCGTCCCGGTGGTGATCAAGACCAAGAAGGGCGAGATCGTCGTCGACCGTGACGAGCACCCGCGTGCGGACACCACTGCCGAAGGTCTGGCCAAGCTCAAGCCGGTCAATGGCGAAGGCAAGACCGTCACCGCCGGCAACGCCTCGGGCCTCAACGATGGTGCCTCGGCGATGATCCTGGCCTCGGCCGAAGCGGTGCAGAAGTACGGCCTCAAACCGCGCGCCAAGGTGCTGGGCATGGCCAGCGGCGGCGTCGCGCCGCGCATCATGGGCGTTGGCCCGGTGCCTGCGGTGCGCAAGCTGCTGGCACGGCTGAACCTGAGCATCGAGCAGTTCGACGTGATCGAGCTGAACGAAGCTTTCGCCGCTCAAGGCCTGGCGGTGACTCGTGACCTCGGTCTGCCGGACGACAGCCCCAAGGTCAACCCGAACGGCGGCGCCATCGCCCTCGGCCACCCTCTGGGCATGAGCGGCAATCGCCTGGTGCTGACCGCCGTGCATCACCTGGAAAAGACCGGCGGCAAGCTCGGTCTGGCGACCATGTGCGTGGGCGTCGGCCAGGGTTTGGCGCTGGCTATTGAGCGGGTGTGAGGCCTGTCGAACATTGTAGGGTGGGCTTTAGCCCACCATTTCCACTACGGCTATTGGTGGGCTGAAGCCCACCCTACGGCCCGGATCATCCCTACCTTCTACGGAGCTCGTGACGGTGCGCCGGTTGATGCCAAACTAGCCGTACATTTTTCCCAGGAGCGTTGCGCGCGTGAGCAACCAACTTTTCGATGCCTACTTCACCGCGCCGGCCATGCGCGCGATCTTCTGCGACGCCGGGCGGGTGCAGGGCATGCTCGATTTCGAGGCCGCCCTGGCGCGGGCCGAGGCACGTGTGGGGGTGATCCCCGCCGAGGCCGTGGCGCCCATCGAGGCGGCCAGCAAGGCCGAACTCTACGATTACCCGGCGCTGGCCCAGGCCATCGCCACGGCGGGCAATTCCGCCATCCCGCTGGTCAAGGCACTGGGCAAGCGCATCGCCGCCACTGACCCGGAGGCCGAGCGCTATGTGCACCTCGGCGCCACCAGCCAGGACGCCATGGACAGCGGCCTGGTGCTGCAGCTGCGCGCTGCCATCGGCCTGCTGGAAAGCGATCTGGCGAAGCTGGCCGATGTCCTGGCGGCGCAGGCCGAACGCCATATCGACACCCCGCTGGCCGGGCGTACCTGGCTGCAGCAGGCCACGCCGGTCACCCTCGGCATGAAGCTGGCCGGTGTACTCGGTGCGATCACCCGTCACCGCCAGCGCCTGAGCGAACTCAAGCCGCGCCTGCTGTGCCTGCAGTTCGGTGGCGCCTCCGGCAGCCTGGCGGCGTTGGGCGGCGCCGGCTGGGCGGTCAGCGGTGCGCTGGCGCAGGAGCTGCAACTGACTTTGCCCGAGCAGCCCTGGCACACCCAGCGTGATCGCCTGGTGGAGTTCGCCAGCCTGCTGGGGATGATCGCCGGCAGCCTGGGCAAGCTGGGCCGCGATCTCAGCCTGCTGATGCAGACCGAGGCCGGCGAAGTCTTCGAACCGTCGGCGCCCGGCAAGGGCGGTTCGTCCACCATGCCGCACAAGCGCAACCCGGTCAGCGCCGCCGTGCTGATCGGCGCCGCCACTCGTGCACCGGGCCTGGTGGCGACGATGCTGGCCGCCATGCCGCAAGAGCACGAGCGCAGCCTCGGCCTGTGGCACGCCGAGTGGGAGACCCTGCCGGAACTGTGCTGTCTGGTCTCCGGCGCCCTGCAGCAGGCGCTGGTCGTGGTGCCGGGGCTGGAGGTGGATGCCGCACGCATGCGCGCCAATCTGGAGCTGACCCAGGGTCTGGTGCTGGCCGAGGCGGTCAGCATCGCCCTGGCGCAGAAGATCGGGCGCGACGCCGCCCATCACCTGATCGAACAATGCTGCAAACAGGCGGTGCGTGAGGGCGCCCACCTGCGCACCGTGCTTGGCGCCAACGCCGAGGTCAGCGCACAACTTTCCGCTGACGAGCTGGATCGCCTGCTCGATGCGGCGCATTACCTGGGCCAGGCCCGCCGCTGGGTCGAGCGCGCCGTTGCCGAACACACGCAATTTTCCTCTTAGGAGTTATCCATGCCTGCCGTACGTCTCGCCGATGGCGACCTGAACTACCTGCTCGAAGGCCCGGCTGGTGCGCCGGTGCTGGTGCTGTCCAACTCGCTGGGCACCGACCTGCACATGTGGGATGCGCAAATCCCGGCTTTCACCCAGCACTTCCAGGTACTGCGCTACGACACCCGTGGTCATGGCGCCTCGCTGGTGACCCAAGGCCCGTACAGCATCGAACAGAATGGCCGCGACGTGCTGGCCCTGCTCGATGCCCTGGGTATCGCCCGGGCGCACTTCTGCGGGCTGTCCATGGGCGGCCTGATCGGCCAGTGGCTGGGCATCAACGCCCCCGAGCGCATCGAACGCCTGGTGCTGTGCAACACCGCCGCCAAGATCGGTACGCCCGAGGTATGGAACCCGCGTATCGAAACCGTGCTGGCCGGTGGTGCGCAGGCCATGCGTGACCTGCGCGATGCGTCGATCTCGCGCTGGTTCACCGCCGACTTCGCCGAGGCCAATCCGGGCAAGGTCGAGCCCATCGTCGGCATGCTGGCGCAGACCTCGCCCGAAGGCTACGCAGCCAACTGTGCGGCGGTGCGCGATGCCGACTACCGCGAGCAGCTCGGCAGCATAGTCGCGCCGACGCTGATCGTTTGCGGCAGTGGCGACCCGGTCACTACCCCAGAGCATGGCCGCTTCATGCAAGAGCGCATTGCCGGGGCCGAGTTGGTGGAGTTTCACGCCGCGCACCTGTCCAACGTGCAGGCGGGCGATGACTTCAGCCAGCGCGTGCTGGTCTTCCTGACGGCCTGAACACAGTTTTTTGTAGGAGCGGCTTCAGCCGCGATTCGATTTCGCGGCTAGAACGGAATACCCCCAGCCGCTCCTACAGATCCAATTAGAGGACTGACCAATGGATGAAAAACAACGCTACGAAGCCGGTATGCAGGTGCGCCGCGCAGTGCTCGGTGACGCCCACGTCGACCGCAGCCTGCAGAACCTGACGCCGTTCAACGAAGAGTTCCAGGAGATGATCACCCGTCATGCCTGGGGTGATATCTGGACCCGTCCCGGCCTGCCGCGCCACACCCGCAGCCTGATCACCATCGCCATGCTGATCGGCATGAACCGCGAAGGTGAGCTGAAGTTGCACCTACGTGCCGCGAAGAACAACGGGGTGAGCCGCGAAGAGATCAAGGAAGTGATCATGCAGAGCGCCATCTACTGCGGCATCCCGGCGGCCAACGCCACCTTCCACCTGGCTGAGGCGGTGTGGGACGAGCTGGGTGTGGAGTCGCTGCAGGACTGACAACCGAGAGTGACAGGACACGTCCGGACCAATCGCTCTGCTCGATTTCCATTTCATGGCGGCCTCGGGTTTGTCCCACGATTAAGGTCATGAACTACTGACCGCCTTCAGCGCAGGTCGGCACTACCATCAGTCGTAATTGCAGGCGTCCAATATCTGGCGGATATAGGCGGTATTTCGTTGCGTCTGTATAGTTAGTTGTCTTGCTATCTTTCTGCGGCGGGTCCGCGTTCCGGGTATTTCATGAACATCAATCCATTGTCAGGCGCCAATCACCCGCTCAAGGGGATCGGCCTGATGGTGCTGGCAACCTTTCTGTTTGCCAGTCACGATGCCATGTCCAAGTACCTGTCTGGCTTTTATCCGATCATCCTCATTGTCTGGGCGCGCTATCTGGTGCATACCCTGTTGATGGCCGGTATTTTCCTGCCGCAATCCGGCCTGCGCGTGCTGCGCACCAAACGCCCGGGTCTGCAGGTGCTGCGGGCGATGTGCCTGTTGGGCGTGAGTCTGCTATTCACCACCGGGCTGATGTTCATGCCGCTGGCCGAGGCGACCTCGGTGATCTTCCTCGCCCCACTGCTGGTGACGGCACTATCGGTGCCGTTGCTCGGTGAGCGCGTCAGCGTTGGACAATGGGCGGCGGTGATCATCGGATTTGGCGGGGTGCTGATCATTGTGCATCCGGGAGGCAATCTGTTCACTCCGGCAGTGCTGTTGCCGCTGAGCGCCGCGCTGTGTTTCAGCTTCTATCAGATACTGACTCGGCGGCTGAGCGAAGTGGACAGCGCGACCACCAGCAACTTCTTCGCCGGCCTGGTCAACACCCTGGTGATGAGCCTGCTGGTGCCCTTTTTCTGGCATGTGCCGAGCTTCACCCATGGTCTGATGATGCTCGCACTGGGCGGTTGTGGCATGGCTGCACACCTGCTATTGACCCACTCCTTTCGTTACGCGGCTCCCGCCTTGCTGGCCCCGTTCGGCTATGTGCAAATCGTTTTCGCCGGGCTGCTGGGGCTGCTGGTATTCCGGCACACGCCGGATACCACGGCGCTGATCGGAATCTTCATAATCTGCGTCAGCGGTTTGGCCGCGGCCTGGCAGAGTCGGATCCGACGAAAATAAAAAAGCCGGCTTGTGGCCGGCTTTTCGGAGGTTGTCAGGGCTTATTTTTGGTAAGCCGCGACTGCCTTGTTGATCAGGCCGCGGGCTTCTTCAGCGCCGCCCCAGCCTTCTACCTTGACCCACTTGCCCTTCTCGAGATCCTTGTAGTTCTCGAAGAAGTGCTTGATCTGCTCGATCAACAGCGCGGGCAGGTCGGTGTATTCCTGAACGTCCTTGTACAGAACGGTCAGCTTGTCGTGCGGAACCGCAACAAGCTTGGCGTCGCCGCCGGCTTCGTCGCTCATGTGCAGTACGCCGACCGGACGGGCGCGGATCACCGAACCCGGCGCGACCGGATAAGGGGTCACGACCAGCACGTCGAGAGGGTCGCCGTCGTCGGCCAGGGTGTGCGGGATGAAACCGTAGTTGGCCGGGTAGAACATCGGGGTGGCCATGAAGCGGTCGACCATCAGGCAGTCGCTGTCATGGTCGATCTCGTATTTGATCGGCGCATGGTTGGCCGGGATTTCGATGGCAACGTAGATGTCGTTCGGCAGGTCTTTACCAGCCGGGATCTTGCTGTAGCTCATGGGGGAACTCCCAGGAAGGGCCAAAAAAGTGGGGCGCATTATAGGCGGATTCGCATGGCGTTACTACGCCACGTGAATCAGCCATTGGTCGCGGTTTCGACCGTCTCGTAGTCGGGGTGTTCCGCCTGCAGCCGTTGCAATCGGGCGAGGGTGTCCTGGCGGTAGAACAGCGCCAGTTGCCGGTAGACCTCGGGAAAGGCCGCGGCCAGCAGATCCGGGGCGCTGAAGAAATATTCGCTGGTCACGGCGAAGAATTCCGCCGGGTCTTCGGCCGCGTACGGGTCGATGGCGGTTTCCGCCTCGGGGTTGGCATCCAGCTCGGCGTTCAATGCGTCATAGGCGCTCTGCATGGCGTGGGCCCAGTCCTGCACGCGCATGTCGCGGTGCAGCGGCGGCAGGCCGTTGGCGCTACCTTCGAGCATGTCCAGCTTGTGCGCCAGCTCGTGGATCACCAGGTTGTAGCCTTCCCAGCCGCCGCTGGCCTCGACACCGGGCCAGGCGAGGATCACCGGCCCCTGCTGCCAGGCTTCGCCGCTGCGTGCGTCGTCCCATTCGTGTTCGATGCCGCTGGCGTCGCGGTGGCGTTGCGGGCTGAGGAAGTCATCGGGGTAGAGCACGATCTCGTGAAAGCCCTGATACCAGTCCAGATCGCCCAGGTGCAGCAGCGGCAACTGCGCCTGGGCGGCCAGCAGCAGGTGCTCGACCGGGCCGAGTTGCAGACCGGGCAGGGCCGTCAGGTGCTTTTCATGCAGGAACAGTACGGCGCGCTCGCGAAGCTGCTGCTCCTCGCGTTCGTCGAGGCCATCGAGAATCGGCAGGCGTCTGCGTACCTCCGCCCAGTGGGCAGGGTCGACAGGGTTGCGTTCGAGGGTGCGACGACGGCGCCAGGCCTTGAAGGACCACATGCATGCAGGCTCGTTGGAAACATTCGGCCACCATAAGGGGGCCCGGTCCTGGCGACAAGTCGGCACAAAGGCTGCAACGCCACCGGCAGCTTCGCTGCAGCAGGAGGGCTGAGCATGGCGCTGCAATTGCTGGAACATCCCGGAATCACCCTGGCATCCGGCACCGGGCTGGACCTGCCGCACCAGGCCGCGCGGGCTCGGGCGATGTGGCTGGCAGGACGCCAGCAGCGCCCGCCGCTACTGTTGGTCATGCTCCTTTGGGCGCGCCACTGCCCCGACGTGGTGCAAAACCTGGAGCGCCAACTCGATGCGCTGTTCGCCGATTTTCGTTGCACGCCGCAGGGCTGGAGTGAAACCCAGGCGGCGCGACAGGTGTTGGCGGCGCTGAACCTGCAACTGTTTCGTCGCCAGCAGGGCGGGCGCGGTATCGCCGATCTGCACGCCGGCGTCCTGCTGGTTCAGGGCGAGGATTGGCAGTTTCTGCAGGCCGGCAGTGTCGGCCTGGCGCGCGCGCAGGCGAATGGTCTGCAGATCCTGCCCGGACGCGAGGGCCAGGCCCTTGGCACCCAGGCCGAGCTGGCGCTGGTCCAGCACAGTCTGCAGCCGAGGCGTTATGAGCATCTTTTGCTGGCGCCACAGCCGCTGCTCGACGTCAGCGATCTGCAACGGCTGCGTACGCAGGCGGAGATGACGCTGGACGGGATGCTGCAGCCCTTGCTGCAGGCTCCAGGCGCCGCGGTATTGCTACGCATCGGTGAACGACAATGTCCGCCGGTGCTGCTACCAGCGCCGGCAAGACCCGCACTGAGGCAGACCGTCTGCGGTCAGGAAGTCGATGGCTGGACGCTATTGCGCGAATGTCCCTATGGCCCGCCAGGGCGCATGTTCGTCGGCCGCGATGCGGACGGGCGAGAAGCCGTGCTCTGGTTCGCCGACGAGGATGCCGGCGAGGCCTTCTGGCAGCGCGAGTGGGCCTTGCGCCGCAGCCCGCAGCAGGCCTTGCCGCAGGTACTCTCGATGCACCAGGCACGCAGCCATGCGTACCTGGTTCTGGCCAAACCGCCACGCGGCATGCGCAACCTGTTCGATTGGATCGCTGCCCGGGGCGCGCCGGATACGCAAACGCTGCTGCGCATCGTGATGCAATTGATCGCCGCCGTACGCTCGCTGCAGCGCCGTGGCATGCAGGGGTTGTGGCTCAATCCCAGGCAGATCCTGCTCGGCGATGACGGACAGGTGATGCTGTTGCCAGGTGCGGCCGCGATTCTTCCGGGCGTTGCGCGGCAGTCGCTACCCGAACAGGCGGTGCCGCTGGCGCCCGAGCTGCGAGGTGGCCGTGCGCTGGACGGTCGTGCGGATCAGTTCGCCCTCGCGGCGCTGGTCTACTGGTTGATGTGCAGGCAATGGCCAGCAGCGGCGCGTGAGGATGTCGGCCCAGGCCACTGTTATGTGCCCTTGGCCAGCTTCGCTGTCCAGGTGCCGCAAGGTTGGGATGGGGTATTGGCCCGTGCGCTGGCGCCGCAGCCACAGGCGCGTTTCGAAGCGCTTTCGGAGTTTCAGCTGGCGCTGCAGCAGCCCTTGCACGAACGGCGCAGCCAGGCCCTGCGCCGTGTGCCTTTGCAGCCGGCGCGCCTGGCCGCCCTGGGCCTTATCACCTTGCCGCTGCTGTTGGGGCTACTGCTCAGTCTTGGCGGCTGATGATCAGCCGCCGTTACGCTGACAGGCTCAGTCGACGTTGATCGGCAGCACGTAGTTCTTGAACTGCTCGTCCTCGACGAAGCCGATGGACTCGTAGACCTTCTGCGCCACCTCGTTGTCGCGGCTGGTGGCTACGCGCATGCGCACGGCATTGGTGTCCTTGGCCATCTTCTTCGCGGTCTGCAGCAGGCGATCGGCGACCAGTTGGCGCCGCGCATCCTCGGCCACGTAGATGTCGTTGAGGATCCACACGCGCTTGAGCGACAGCGACGAATAGCTGGGGTAGAGCTGGCAGAAACCGAGCAGCTTGTCCTCGTCGTCGGCCAGGGCCAGGTAGATCACCGACTCCTTGCGCCGCAGGCGCTTCTCGAGGAATTTGCGCGACGACTCGGGGTAGGGCAGTTCGTTGTAGAACTCGCGGTATTTGACAAACAGCGGGGTCAGCAGGTCCAGGTGCTCCAGGGTGGCTTGGACGATGCGCATGGCGGGCCTCGGCTTCTGTGATTGAACTGGATGGACGATGCAGCTGTTGTGCCAGCGTTAGCAGGCTGTTGAAAAACTACCTGCGTTGCCATTGCTGCGTTAAAAACAGGCTCAAAATGCTCATTTACAGCTCGTAAACTCCGCTTTTTCGCCTGTTTTTGCGGGGCCGCCATCGGTATTGCACTGGCTGCCTCGCCTACGTTTTTCAACGGCCTGCTAGCCGATGCTGCCTCAAAGCCAGTTGAATGCGCAATCCAAGCAAGCGTTTGATTTCGGCTGGTCGGCAACTTGCCCGCGGCGCTTGGGTCTGAGCAGGGCACAGCAGCCGCCCGCTGGGCGCTGTGCTAACCTGCCGCCATCGCTTCACGCCCCTGCGTCGGGCTTCATAGAGGTCATTCATGCATATCCATATTCTCGGCATCTGCGGCACCTTCATGGGCTCGCTCGCCGTTCTGGCCAAGGAACTCGGCCACCGCGTCACTGGCTCCGACGCCAATGTCTATCCGCCCATGAGCACCCAACTCGAAGCCCAGGGCATCGAACTGATGCAGGGTTATGACCCGGCGCACCTGCAACCGGCGCCCGACCTGGTGGTGGTCGGCAACGCCATGAGCCGCGGCAATCCGGCAGTCGAATATGTATTGAACAAGGGCCTGCCCTACGTTTCCGGCCCGCAGTGGCTGGCCGACCATGTGCTGCAGGGGCGCTGGGTGCTGGCGGTGGCCGGCACGCACGGCAAGACCAGCAGCTCGAGCATGCTGGCCTGGGTGCTGGAGCATGCCGGCATGAGCCCGGGCTTTCTGATCGGTGGCGTGCCGCAGAACTTCGGCATTTCCGCACGGCTGGGCGATACGCCGTTCTTCGTGGTCGAGGCCGACGAGTACGACAGCGCCTTCTTCGACAAGCGCAGCAAGTTCGTCCACTACCGCCCGCGCACGGCGATTCTCAACAATCTGGAGTTCGATCACGCGGACATCTTTCCGGATCTGGCGGCCATCGAGCGGCAGTTCCACCATCTGGTGCGCACCATCCCCAGCGAGGGCCTGGTCATCCACCCGGCCAGCGAAACCGCGCTGGCGCGGGTGATCGAGATGGGCTGCTGGACACCTGTGCAGACCACCGGTGAAGACGGCCAGTGGCAGGCTCGCCTGCTCAGCGCCGATGGCTCGCGCTTCGAGGTGAGCTTCGATGGCAAGGTCGAGGGCGTGGTGGAGTGGCAACTGACCGGCCAGCACAACGTTGCCAACGCCCTGGCCGTGCTCGCGGCGGCGCGCCATGTCGGCGTGGTGCCGGCGCTGGGCATCGAGGCGCTGGGCAAGTTCATCAACGCCAAGCGGCGCATGGAAAAGGTCGCCGAAGTCGGTGGCGTGACCATCTTCGACGATTTCGCCCACCATCCCACGGCTATCGCCACCACGCTCGATGGCCTGCGCAAGCGTGTCGGCGACGACACCCTGGTGATCGCGGTGATCGAGCCGCGCTCCAATTCGATGAAGCTCGGTGCTCATCGCGACGGCCTGGCCGAGTCAGCCGAGCAGGCCGATGCGGTGTTCTGGTATGCGCCGCCGAATCTCGGCTGGGATCTGGCGGCCACCGTGGCGCAGGCGCACAATCCGACGCGCGTATGCGACTCGCTGGAATCGATCATCGACGGCGTGAAGGCCCTGGCGCGCCCCGGCACCCAGGTGGTGATCATGAGCAACGGCGGTTTCGGCGACCTGCATGGCAAGCTGGCGGCAGCTCTGGAGGGATAGATGTCTGGTCCGGAACGCATAACGCTGGCGATGACCGGCGCCTCCGGCGCGCAATACGGCCTGCGCCTGCTCGATTGCCTGGTGCAGGAAGAGCGCGAGGTGCACTTTCTGATCTCCAAGGCCGCGCAACTGGTGATGGCCACCGAAACCGACGTGGCGCTGCCGGCCAAGCCGCAGGCCATGGCGCAGTTCCTCACCGAATACACCGGCGCAGCGCCGGGGCAGGTCCGCGTCTATGGCAAGGAAGACTGGATGGCGCCAGCGGCCTCCGGCTCCGGCGCGCCGACGGCCATGGTGGTGGTGCCGTGCTCAACCGGCACCTTGTCGGCCATCGCCACCGGCGCCTGCAACAACCTGATCGAACGCGCCGCCGACGTGGCGCTGAAGGAGCGTCGCCAGCTGATCCTGGTACCGCGCGAGGCGCCGTATTCGAGCATTCATCTGGAGAACATGCTCAAGCTGTCCAACCTGGGCGTAACCATCCTGCCGGCTTCGCCCGGCTTTTATCACCAGCCGCAAACGCTGGATGACCTGGTGGATTTCGTGGTTGCGCGTATCCTCAACTGCCTGGGCATACCCCAGGACATGCTGCCCCGTTGGGGCGAGCATCATATGGTGTCGGACGAATAGGGAGATCAATGTCCATGGCCAATCGTTACCTGTTGGGCTGCCTGTTGGCCCTTTCTATGATGCCTGCTGCTCAGGCTTCGATGCGCTGCGGCACTACGCTGATAAACGAGGGCGATCTGACGGTGGATGTCCTACGCAAATGCGGCGAGCCTGACCACCGCGAGGTGATCCCACCCAGCAGTCCGCAAGGTGGCGGGGTAACGGTGGAGCAGTGGGTCTACGGGCCAAGCAACGGCATGTATCGTTACCTGCGCTTTCTCGACGGCAAGTTGGTCGAGATCCGGGTCACGCGCGGATGAGGCGAGGGCTGGTCGCCGGCCTGGCGCTGCTGAGCCTGACCGGCTGCGCCACGGTGCGCACGCTGGATGCGGCCAAGCCCGGTGCGCCGGTGGTCTACGCCGGTACCCGGCTGGACTGGTACACCATCAATGGCGGCTGCTGCCCGCTGGATCGTTTCGGCGCCGAGGCACCGCGTTATCCGGGGCTGGATCTGCCGGCCAGTGCGCTGCTCGATACCTTGCTGCTGCCGTTTTCGCTGGCTACTGCGCTGGGTGTGAGCCTGGGCGTCAGCGGCGGGTTGTAGGCCAACGAGATACGCCACTTTCTGATAACCGGCCCCGGATTGCATCCGGGCTACGGAAGGCTGCGGTGTCTGGAAATTTGTAGCCCGGATGCAATCCGGGATCAGCAGGCTTCCGTTTCCACTTCCTGGCACACGTCGATCCACTCGGCGTCCACCAGCTCGGCCAGGCGTTGTGGGGTGATGCGCACGGCGCTGTGGGTAGCGCCGGCAGCCGGCAGCACTTCGTCGAAGGCCAGCAGCGAGCGGTCGCAGTAGACGCTCAAGGGCGTGGCCAGACCAAACGGGCAGACGCCGCCGACCGGGTGGCTGGTCAGCTCGATCACCGTCTGCGCGTCGAGCATGCGCGCCTTGGCGCCGAAGCATTCCTTCATCTTGCGGTTGTCGATACGCGCGTCGCCGCGGGCGACGATCAGCACGTCGCGCTCGGCGATGCGAAAGGCCAGGGTCTTGGCGATCTGCCCCGGCGATACGCCATGCGCTTCGGCCGCCAGCGCCACGGTAGCGGTGCTGGTCTGCAGTTCGATGATCGCGATGTCGGGCGCCTTGGCGGCTAAGAAGGCGCGTACAGAGGCCAGGCTCATGAAGCGATTCCCCAGGGCTGTCGAAATGGGCACGACGCAGAGTCCAGTCAGATGCTGGTGCGGTCATGACCACGGCGAAAAACAAGCGGCCATGCTCGCGCTGCATGGCCGGCTCGTCAAGGTCCGATGGCGTCAGTTTGCCAGCAGATGGGCCGCTTTTACCGCTTCATCGAGCCCGTAGCGACCTTTTTCATCTCGCGTCACCCGTCCCATGGCCACGTCGGGGTCGTGGGTGAATACCAGGCGGCCGCCGCGGGCTACCAGATTGGCCAGCAGCGCCTCCTTTTCCTCGATCAGGCCTTCGGGGAAGCGGTCGTAGCCCATGGTGATCGGCAGGTGCACCCAGGGCGCGCCGGGTATCAGGTCCCCGGGAAACACCACCGGCCCGCCCGGCATGGCCACTTCCGGCAGCAACTGGCCGGGCGTGTGGCCGTCGCTCCAGTGCAGGCGCCAGTCTGGGCCGAGCAGCTCGCAGCGGTCGGTTTCGTCGATCAGCAACAGGCGGCCGCTGTTTTCCAGCAGATCGAGCAGTTCCGGGATATAGGAGGCTTTATCGCGGGCGTGTGGCTTGCAAGCGCGCTGCCATTGGCGCCGGCCGGTGAGGAAGCGGGCGTTGGGAAACAGCAGGCGCGCGGGTCGGTCCGCCTGCCAGGCGGCGAGCAGGCCGCCGGCATGATCGAAGTGCAGGTGGGTCAGCACCACGATGTCGATGTCGGCATCGCTCAAACCGACCTTCGCCAGTTCGTCGAGCAGCACGTGGTGGTCTTCCTGCACGCCGAAGCGCTGTTTCAGCTCGGGGCTGAAGAACGCGCCGATGCCGGTTTCCACCAGGATGTTGCGCTCGTCTTCCTGCACCAGCAGGGCTCGGCAGCCCAGATCGATGCGGTTCAGTTCGTCGGCCGGCATCCAGCGCTGCCAAAGGGCCTTGGGCGCGTTGCCGAACATGGCGCCGCCATCGAGTTTCTGGCTGTTGCCGGTCAGGGTGGTCAGGGTTCGCATGGTTTTCTCTTGTTCTTGTCCGTTCGCGGCGATTGTTTCAGCGTTCGATGGCCAGGGCCACACCCTGGCCGCCACCGATGCACAGGGTGGCAAGGCCGCGGCGGGCATCGCGGCGCTGCATCTCGTGCACCAGGCTGACCAGGATGCGGCAGCCGGATGCACCGATGGGGTGGCCGAGGGCGATGGCACCGCCGTTGACGTTGACCTTGGCGCTGTCCCAATGCAGCTCGCGGCCGACGGCGATGGCCTGGGCGGCGAAGGCTTCGTTGGCCTCGATCAGGTCGAGCTGTTCCAGGCTCCAGCCGGCGCGCTCCAGCGCCTTGCAACTGGCGAATACCGGGCCGATGCCCATCACCGCCGGATCGACCCCGGCGCTGGCGTGTGCGGCGATGCGCGCCAGCACCGGCAGTTGCAGTTCATCTGCCTTCTCGGCGCTCATCAGCAGTACGGCGGCGGCGCCGTCGTTGAGCGTCGAGGCGTTGCCGGCGGTCACCGTGCCGTCATTCTTGAACGCCGGACGCAGCTTGCCCAGGCTGTCCAGGCTGGTGCCGGCGCGCGGTTGTTCATCCTGGGCAAAACGCAGCGGTTCGGCGCCGCGTTGGGGGATTTCCACCGGGACGATCTCGCTGGCAAAGCGTCCGGCGTCGATGGCGGCCTGGGCACGCTGCTGCGAACGCAGGGCGAAGGCGTCCTGCTCGGCGCGGGTGACGCCGTACTGCTCGGCCAGATTCTCGGCGGTGATACCCATGTGGTAATTGTTGAAAGCGTCCCACAGGCCGTCCTGAATCATCGTGTCGACCAATTGCGCATGGCCCATGCGCAGGCCGCTGCGGGTGCCGGGCATGACATAGGGCGCCAGGCTCATGTTCTCCTGGCCGCCGGCGATGATGATCTCGGCGTCGCCGCCACGAATGGCCTGAGCGCCAAGGATCACCGCCTTGAGGCCGGAGCCGCAGACCTTGTTCAGGGTCATGGCCGGCACCGTATGCGGCAGACCGGCGAGCAGCACGCTCTGCCGGGCCGGGTTCTGCCCGGAGCCTGCTGTGAGCACCTGGCCGAGAATCACCTCGTCGATCTGCTCGCCTGCAATGCCGGTGCGGGCGAGCAGTTCACGAATCACCGCGGCGCCCAGTTGTGGCGCGGGTATGCGGCTCAACGCACCCTGAAAGCTGCCGATGGCGGTACGGCAGGCGGCGACTATCACGACTTCACGCATAAGGACTCCTCGTCGGCTGGGCAGCGCCAGCCGAGGCTCGAATAAAAAAGCGCGGCGCCGAAGCGCCGCGCAACACGCTCAACAGTTTTACAAGGGTTACCGGGTGTCAGGCATTTCGCAGGCGTTGGAGGGCCTCGTAGGGTGGGCTTCAGCCCACGTGAACCGCCGTCGGTAGGCTGAAAACCGAACGTTGTCCGGCCGGCCCTATGAGCCCCTGCACAGGTAACGCAGACACGGTCTTCAAAATTGCTCTGCAGCCAGACCATAAAGCGGCTGGCTGCCGGCACGAATGCTCGCCTCCAGGCTCAGGGTGCGCGGCAGCAGGCGGGCGAAGAAGAACTCCGCAGTGGCCAGCTTGGCGCCGTAGAAGGCCTCGTCTTCGCCCTGCTTGCTCTGCGCCACGGCTGCCATGCGCGCCCACATGTAGGCGTAGGCGACGTAGCCGAACAGGTGCAGGTATTCCACCGAGGCGGCGCCGACGGCGTTGGGCTCGCTCTTGGCCTGCTCCAGCAGCCAGCCGCTGACCGCCTCCAGGCGTTCCAGCGCTTCGATCAGGCGCTCGCGGTACGGCGATTCATGGGCATGAGCGAAGTCGCGCACCTCGGCGGCGAACAGGCGCAGCGCGGCGCCGCCGTTGGCCACTACCTTGCGACCCAGCAGGTCGAGCGCCTGAATGCCATTGGTGCCCTCGTAGATCTGTGCGATACGCACGTCGCGCACCAGCTGCTCCTGACCCCATTCGCGGATATAGCCGTGGCCGCCGAACACCTGCTGGCCGTGTACGCAGCTTTCCAGCCCGGTGTCGGTGAAGAAGGCCTTGGCCACCGGGGTGAGCAGGGCGACCAGGGCTTCGGCATTCTGCCGCTCGCTAGCGTCCTCGGCGTACTTGGCCAGGTCGAGCTGCTGACCGACGTAGCAGGCAAAGGCCCGGCCGCCCTCGTTCAGCGCTTTCATGGTCAGCAGCATGCGACGCACGTCAGCGTGGACGATGATCGGGTCGGCGACCTTGTCGTGGTTGACCGGGCCAGTGGCGGCGCGGCTCTGGATACGCTCGCAGGCGTAGCTGACGGCCGACTGATAGGACGCCTCGGCGCAGCCGATGCCCTGGATGCCGATGGACAGGCGCTCGTAGTTCATCATGGTGAACATCGCCGCCAGCCCCTTGTTGACCTCGCCGATCAGATAGCCGGTAGCGCCGTCGAAGTTCATCACGCAGGTGGCCGAGGCCTTGATGCCCATCTTGTGCTCGATCGAGCCGCAGCTCACGGCGTTGCGCGCGCCGAGGCTGCCATCGGCGTTGACCATCACCTTGGGCACTAGGAACAGCGAGATGCCCTTCGGCCCGGCCGGCGCGTCCGGCAGCTTGGCCAGCACCAGATGGATGATGTTCTCGGTTAGGTCCTGCTCGCCGCCGGTAATGAAGATCTTGCTGCCGGTGACCTTGTAGCTGCCATCGGCCTGCGGCTCGGCGCGGGTGCGGATGATGCCCAGATCGGTGCCGGCATGGGCCTCGGTCAGGCACATGGAACCGGCCCAGCGGCCTTCGTACATTGGCGGCAGGTAGGTGGATTTCAACTCCTCGCTGGCGTGGGCGTCGATGGCCAGGCAGGCGCCGGAGCTCAGCGCCGAGTACAGCGCGAAGCTGGAACCGGCGGCGTAGAGCATCTCCTCGAAGGCCACGGCGAGCATCTTGGGCATGCCCATGCCGCCGTAATTCGGGTTGCCGGACAGGCCGACCCAGCCGCCTTCGGTGTAGGTGGCATAGGCCTCGCGGAAACCGGTCGGGGTGCGCACGTCGCCATCGACCCACTGTGCGCCTTCTTCGTCGCCGCTGCGGTTGAGCGGGGCGATCAGGCCGCCGGTGACCTTGGCCGCTTCTTCGAGGATGGCGTCGGCGGTGTCGGCATCGACGGTTTCGGCCAGGGCCGGCAGGCGTGCCCACAGGCTCGGCGCCTGGAAGACTTCATGAAGGACGAAGCGCATATCGCGCAGCGGGGCGTTGAATTCGGGCATGGTGCAACCTCGACAGCGGAGGCGCCGCGACAGGCGCGGCGCGTGGAACGAAATGCGTCAGTCGGCTTCCGCCGGACTACGCGACTTATCCTTGATGCTGGTGAATTTAAGCAGATGGGTGCGTTCGACCAGGATGTACAGCGCCGCGCCCGCGGCCAGGCCCCAGCCCGCGCCGTAAACGGCGAGCACCACACCCATGGTGCCGGCGATGCCGCGCTCGGTGTTGTTGTTGAGCTGCTCGAAACCGACCATCAGGCAGATGTAGCCGGTGAGGATCAGCGTCAGCGACAGGGCGATCGGCAGTACCGGCTGGAAGAAACTGACCAGCGGCAGCATGAACAGCGCGGCGAAACCGGTGATCCAGAAGGTGCCGGCGCCGCTGTAGATCGAGTCCATCGCCTTGCGCCCGTACTTGTAGCGCTCGGCCATGGTTGCCGCCACCGCCGTCCACAGCGGGCCGGCCAGGCCCGGGTAGGGCGCGAAGAAGGCGTGCAGGGCGTTGCGGATGGCGGTCACCAGGTGGATACGGTCGACGTTGTTTTCGATCACCTCGTCGGTGCGCAGTTCATCGGCGCGCTGCATCAGCGACTGGCCGACGATGATGTCGCCGAAGGCGATCACGTAGGCGATCACCGCCGTGGGCACGGCCAGCATGAACACGTCCAGGCCGGGGAAGCCGACGTTGAACGGCAGGTAGTTCCACATTTCGCCGAAGGCCGGCGCGGTGATGCCCCACTTCACGTCCGGCATCTTGTACTCGCCCACGGCGATGCCGATGAAGATGGCGATCAGCATGCCTGGCACCATGCCGTAGTTGACGATCTTGCGGGCGAAGGGCACGCGCTCGGTCAGGCCCTTGAACGACACCGAGAACATCAGGTACAGGCAGATCAGGCTGCCGAGAACCAGAGAGATCGGCGTGTTGGCCAGGCGGCCGCCGGCGCTGATCTCGCCCATCAGTGCGGCGATGCCGGCACCGATGATGATGCCGCCCTTCATCGAGTTGGGGATCAGCCGCACCAGCGCGCTGCCCAGGCGGGTGACGCCGAGGAAGAGGAAGATCACGAACACCAGGAACTGTAGGGCGAACAGCGCCTGGATGGCCGCAGGACCCGGCTCGTAATTACCGAGAAACAGCAGCACCACCGGAATGCCGGGAGTGATCCAGCCGGGTACCAGCGGCACGCCGAGCAGCGCCGGCAGCATGAAGCCGATGCCGCAAACCACCACGTAGGCCAGGGCCACGTCGTAGGGCAGGCCGAGGTATTTCTCCAGCAGCGGGATCATCGCCAGGCTGACCACGAACATGATCAGTGCCTGCAGCATCTCCGCGGTTTCCCAACGGTAATGCACGAAGGGCAGGCGCACCTTGAACGGGCCGAGGGGCCAGTGCGGTTGCTCGTCGCCGTCACGGCGCTTGAAAATTTGCATGAGGGTTCTCCGTCGGCCGCCTGGGCCGGTTCTTGTTGTTGTGAAAACGGTGCGGTTTTGCCGTAGCCCGGATTGCATCCGGGCTACGTGATCAGAGCGCCTTGGCCATATCGCGCAGGACGAACTTCTGGATCTTGCCGGTGCTGGTCTTGGGCAGCTGGGTGAAGACCACGGTCTTGGGCACCTTGAAGCCGGCCAGGTGCTCGCGGCAGAAGGCCATGATCTCGGTTTCACTGGCCTGCTGGCCGGTCTTCAGGGTGATGAAGGCGCAGGGCGTCTCGCCCCATTTCTCGTCCGGGCGGGCGACCACCGCCGCCTCCAGCACCGCCGGGTGGCGATAGAGCACGCCCTCGACCTCGATGGTGGAGATGTTCTCGCCGCCGGAGATGATGATGTCCTTGAGGCGGTCGCGGATTTCCACGTAGCCGTCGGCGTGGCACACGCCCAGATCGCCGGTGTGGAACCAGCCGCCCTCGAAGGCTTCGGCGGTGGCGCTGGGGTTCTTCAGGTAGCCCTTCATCACGGTGTTGCCGCGCATGAAGATCTCGCCGATGGTCTGACCGTCACGCGGCACCGGCTCCAGGGTTTTCGGGTCGGCCACCATCACCCCTTCCAGAGTTGGGTAGCGCACGCCCTGGCGCGCCTTGATGGTGGCGCGTTGTTCCAGCGGCAGTTCGTCCCATTCGGCGTGCCAGGCGCACAGGGTCACCGGGCCGTAGACCTCGGTCAGGCCGTACACATGGGTGACGTGGATGCCCATCTCCTCCACCGCGCCGATCACCTTCGCGGGCGGCGCGGCGCCCGCGACCATGGCCTTGACCGGGTGATCGATGGCCGCCTTGGCTTCGGCCGGCATGTTCACCAGGGCGTTGAGCACGATGGGCGCGCCGCACAGGTGGGTGACCTGTTCGTCGCGGATCAGGGTGAGGATCTTCGCCGGGTCGACGCGGCGCAGGAACACATGCACGCCAGCCAGTGCGGTGATCGTCCAGGGGTAGCACCAGCCATTGCAGTGAAACATCGGCAGGGTCCACAGGTAGACCGGGTGGTTGCCCATGTTCCAGGTCATCTGGTTGCCCATGGCATTAAGGAAGGCACCGCGGTGGTGATAGACCACGCCCTTGGGGTTGCCGGTGGTGCCGGAGGTGTAGTTGAGGCTGATGGCCTGCCACTCGTCGGTGGGCCACTGCCAGGCGAATTCGGGGTCGCCCTCGGCGAGGAAGGCCTCGTAGTCCAGCTCGCTGACCGCCTGGCCCTCGCCGTACTCGGGGTCGTCGACGTCGATCACCAGCGGTGGGTGGTCGAGCATGCCGATGGCGGCGTGGATCACATCGAAGAACTCGCGGTCGGCGATCACCACCTTGGCTTCACCATGCTGCAGCATGAAGGCGATCGCCTCGGCATCCAGGCGCACGTTGAGGGTGTTGAGCACCGCGCCGATCATCGGCACGCCGAAATGCGCTTCGAGCATGGCCGGGATGTTCGGCAGCATCACCGCTACCGTGTCGCCCTGGCCGATGCCACGGCCGGCCAGCGCCGAGGCCAGGCGTCGGCAACGCGCGTAGGTTTCGGCCCAGTTGCGGCGAATCGAGCCATGCACCACCGCCGGATAGTGCGGGTATACCGACGCGGTACGTTCGATGAAGCTCAGGGGGCTGAGGGCGACGTGATTGACGGCGGCGCGGCCGAGGCCCTGCTCGTAGATCGACATGGCGGATACACCTTTGGCTGATTGTTAGCTCTGGTTATTCCGGTAATGATGCAGGCATTACCGAAGCTTGCTGGTGATAATTTATAGGTCATTTCTATTTTGTATGGAAGTTGTACCAAGGTTTTATAGAATAATTACTATATGAAGACTGACACTCATCTCTCCGCGGTTCCCCTGCAGTCCTGGCTGCGCATCCAGCGCGAGGCGCCGCCCCTGGGCGAGCGGGCCGAGGCCCTGCGCCAGGCTCTGCTGGGTTGCCCGCAGGTGCGCCAGGCCTGGTACCTGGCCTGGCAGCCGACCAGTCGTACCTACGCTCAGATGGACGACGGGCCGCGTCTGCCACCGGGCATGGGCGACCCGCTGGAGGCCAGTGACGAGACGCTGTTCGCTGCGCTTGGTGAGCAACCGAGCCTGCCCTTCGACGCGCTGCGCCGGCTGCCCTGCTGGCTGGCCGGGCGTCTACGCCGCGCCGCGCTACATCATGGCCAGGCGCTGGCCCTGCAGCTGCAGGCCGGCCAGCCCGGCGTGCTGCTGTTACAGGTCGACGAGGCGGCCGGGCTGGAATGGCTGCCCTGGTTGCGCGAGCTGCTGGTGCAGATGGTCGAACTGGCCTCGGGGCTGGCGCGCAGTGCGCCGCTGCTGTCATCCGACCCGCAGCCGGCGCTGCTGCTCGACGCCGAGGCGCGTCTGCTGGAGAGCAACGCGGCGTTGCAGGGGCTGCTTGGTGAACGCGCGCTGACGCAGGTGGGCGAGCTGCTGCCGGTGAACCATTTGCCGCTGGTGCGCGCCTGCCTGGAGCAGTCGCGCGCCGTGGAGTCGGTGGAAGCGCAGGATGGCGAGCGCATCCTGATCTGGAGTTTCATTCCCGATGGCGCCGAGCGCCGCGTGCTGGCGCGCTGCCGCGAGGCCACCCGCGAGGTTCGTGAGCAGCGTGAGGCCGCGCGGGCGCGGCGCTTGTATCGGCTGATCACCGAGAACACCACCGACCTGATTTCCCGGCACACGCCGGAGGGCGTGTTCCTCGACGCTACGCCTGCCAGCTGGACGTTGCTCGGCTACTGGCCGGAAGAACTGCGCGGCATGGCCGTCGACAGCCTGCTGCATCCGCAGGACCAACTGCAGCAGGCCAAGCAGGCGCGCGAGGCGCTGGAGCAGGATGGTTACCACACCATGACCTACCGCATCCGCCACCGCGACGGCCACTACCTGTGGTTCGAGACCGCCAGCCGCGCCATTCGCGAGACCTACACCGGTGCGGTGGTCGAGGTGGTCAGCGTGTCGCGCGACATCACCGCGCGCATCCAGGCCGAGGAGAACAAGCGCCGCCTGGAAGACGAGCTGGCGCACACCACGCGGCTGATCACCCTGGGCGAACTGGCCTCGGGTATCGCCCACGAGATCAACCAGCCGCTGGCGGCGGTGGTCAACTACGCCAGCGCCAGCCAGCGCTATCTGCAGGGCATCGGCGGCGATCAGGCCGGTGTGGACAAGGTGGGCCAGGGCCTGGCGCGCATCACTGAGCACGCCAACCACGCCTCGGCAGTGATCAAGCGCCTGCGCGCCTTCCTGCGCAAGGGCCAGCGGCGCATGCAGGCGCTGGATCTGGCCGAGGTGGCGCGCGAAGCGGTGCGCCTGTGCAACTGGGAGGCCGGTACAGCGCAGGTGGCGGTGAGCGACGTCTTGCCGGACAATCTGCCACCGGTATTCGCCGACCGCGTCCTGCTCGAACAGGTACTGCTCAACCTGCTGCGCAATGCCATCGATGCCAACCGCGAACGTCACCCCGGCGCGCCTTCGCAGGTGCGTCTGGAGGCTGGAGAAGCTGACGGCTGCCTGGCCATCCGGGTAATCGATCAGGGGCCGGGCGTCAGCGACGAGCAGATGGCCAAGCTGTTCACCCCCTTCTACACCAGCAAGGCCGACGGACTGGGGCTCGGCCTGTCCATGAGCCGCAGCATCATCGAAGGCTTCGGCGGTGCGCTGGAGGCCTCCCCGGCCGAGGGTGGTGGGCTGTGTCTGGAATGTCGTTTGCCGTTGGGCAGGGACGACGTATAACAACAAGAGGAGCTGCACGCAGATGCAACAACGGGTTTATGTAGTCGATGACGACCAGGGCATGCTCGACTCGACGCTCTGGCTCCTGGAGTCGGTTGGCCTGACAGGCGTGCCGTTCACCAGCGGTCGGGCCTTTCTCGAGGCTTGCGATCCGACTGCCAATGCCTGCGTGCTACTCGATGTACGCATGCCCGGCATGGGCGGGCTGAACGTGCAGGAGGAGATGCGCGCGCGTGGTATCGACTTGCCGGTGATCTTCGTCAGCGGCCATGCCGACGTGCCGATCGTGGTGCGCGCGTTCAAGGCCGGCGCGGTGGATTTCATCGAGAAGCCCTACAACGAGCAACTGTTGCTCGACAGCGTGCAGCAGGCGCTGGATCGCCGCCCGGCCCGGCCAAAGCGCGACGCGCGTCTGGCCGAGGTGCAGGCGCGGCTCGATCAGCTCACCCCGCGTGAGCGTGACGTGCTGCTGCCCTTGGTGCGCGGCTACACCAACCGCGAAGTGGCCGAGCAGCTCGATATCAGCGTGAAGACCGTCGACCTGTATCGTTCGCGGGTGATGAAGCGCATGCAGGCCGAGACGCTGCCGGAGCTGGTGGGCATGGTTATCGCCGCCGGGTTGGTCGATCCGCTGGCGTTGCGTTCCGGCGCGGTAAGCAGCTAGTCGTTCAGTCTGCCCAGCCTCGATAGGCGTGGGTCATCGGCCTTGGCCCCTTGAGGTAGCCGGTGCTCAGCTCGCGGATATGAAAGCCGCCGGCTCCTATCAGCGCGGGTATGTCGCGATCCAGATGGCAGCCGCCGGCCAGCGGTTTCCACAGCGGCGTCAGGCGCTTTTGCCAGCGCACCACCGGCAGGTCCGGCGCCAGACCGTGTTCGCAGAAGAGCAGGCGCCCGCCAGGCTTGAGTACGCGGCGCATTTCGCGCAGGGCGGCGATGGCATCGGGGATGGTGCACAGGGTGAAAGTGCAGACGATGTCGTCGAAGCTGGCGTCGGCCGCCTGAATCTGCCCCAGTTCCAGGGCGATCATTTCCACCGGCACCTGGCAGCGTGCGGCGCGTTCGCGGGCCAGGGCCTGCATTTCCGCGGACGGGTCGACGCCGACCACCACCTCGACCCGCTGTGGGTCGTAGAAACTCAGGTTGAGTCCGCTGCCGATGCCGATTTCCAACACGCGTCCGTGCGCCAGCGGCACGATCTGCGAACGCGCCTTCATCACCGCGCCCATGCCGCAGGCGAAATCGATCAGGTGCGGCAGGATATGGCGGTCATAAAGGCCCATGGTTTAGGCTTCGTCCTGCCCTTCATCGTCCTCATCGTTGTCGCCGCGATAGGCGGCAAAGCATTTGAGGGTATGACTGACTTCGCTGCCTTCGATCAACCAGCTGTCGTCCGTTTCGCTATAGCGCGCAGCCTGTACCGAAGCCAGGGAGAACTTCCACAGGCGGCGTTCGCGACCATCAATGCAGTGCACCTGCAGCAAGGGTTTGGCAGCGCTGTCGCTGCTTGCCGTACCGGCGCTGATCTGCGCCAGCAGTTCGGTGTCGAGGTCGAACTGCCAGGCATACAGGCCGTCGATCTCGAGCATGTCGGCGTCTTGCAGGGCCTCGATCAGGCTTGTCGGTTTCATCGCTTCATCCACGGCATCAGCGCCCCAGTCGGCGCAGGTCGGAAGACTCTATCACGCGCACACCGTCTTCCTCTTCCAGAGCCAGGCGCCAGAGGGCGCGGGCCAGGGCGCAGGCGTCGATGCCACGGTACTTGCCCGGTAGCCAGCGCAGCAGGGGAGCCGCGAGGCGCTCGCCAAGACGAAATTCATGGCGTGCCCCGAGCAGCAGCGACGGACGGGCGATGGTCAGTTGTGGCCAGTCCATGGCTTTCAGCGCTTGCTCGGTCTCGCCCTTGACGCGGTTGTAGAACACTGACGAGTTGGGATTGGCGCCCAGCGCACTGATCACCACCAGATGCCGTGCGCCCAGCTCGCGAGCGCGACGGGCGAAAGCCAGCACCAGGTCGTGATCGACAGCGCGAAAGGCCTCCTGCGAGCCGGCCTGCTTGATGGTGCTGCCCAGGCAGCAGAAGGCGGTATCGACCTGGCCGGATAGCTGCGGCAGCAGTGCTTGCAGATCACCCACCGGATTTTCCAGATGCGGATGGGCGGCCAGTGGCCGGCGGGTCGGCGCCAGCACGCGGGCGACCGTCGGCTCGCTGAGCAGGCGGTCGAGCAGGTGCTCACCGGTGAGTCCGGTGGCGCCTGCGAGAAGGATGTGCTGCGGGGTCAGGTACATGCGGTTGTCTCTTGTCCGTTACAGTTCAGCTTAACAGGCTGTCGAAAAACTACCTCGGCTTTGGCCTCCTGCCTCGCTCCAGCTCCTGCCTCCATGCAGTCGTCGCCTACATTTCAACGGGCTGTCAGTCCTTTTTCGGGCTGCTGGCCACGGCACCGAGCGCGCGCTCGGCCTGGCTCTGCCGCAGATCGCGCCAGTGCTGGAGTACGCCGCGTGGCGCCCAGATCTGCGGTTCGGAAGGCTCGAAGCCATCGCTCTGCTCACGCTCGGCGACGCGTTCCTTGGCCAGTTCGAAGGCTCGTTCCAGGTTGTCGGTTTCGCCGAGGGCCTCGGCGAACAGGGCGCGGCCGAAATAGGTGAAGTCGTTCTCCTCGCTGCAGCCGAAGGAAACCCGGTCGGCGCGCGCAGCGGTCATCACCAGGGTCTTTTCGTCTTTCAGGGGTGGGATGAAACCGCCGGAGTAGCAAGCCGAAATCACCACCACCTTGTCGCGTTGCTTGAGTGGCGCCAGCAGCGCCGCCAGCTCGCTGGCCGGCAGGTCGGCCAGTTGCAGGCGAGGCTGGTCGAGGTTGAGTTCGTGGCGGCGCGAGCCATGGCTGGTCAGGTAGATGAAGATCAGGTCTTCCTCGCCACTGCGTTCGGCAAGAGCCTGGACCGCGCGAGTAAGGTTCTCGCGCGTAGCCAGCGGACGGTCGGCGAGATGATCACGGTGATTGACCAGGTCGATGCTGCCGTAGGCGCCAAAACGATCGCGCATCAGCCTGCTGACATAGTCGGCCTCGCGCATGAATACGCTCTGCTTGCCGTCGCCTGCCAGGGTCAGCGCATAGAGTTCGCGTGCCGGTGTGGAGGCGGGGAGCGCGGCGATGGCCTCATCGAGCAGCTGTCCCTGTCGCAGCAGACCCAGCTCGAGGCTGTCGGGCAACACCTGGCCCTGTTCGTCACGTATCAGTCGCCCGCCTTGCCAGGTGCCGGACTGGCGGCTGCCATCGGCCAGGGTCAGGGTGCCCTCGCCATTGTATTCACCACCGGAAAAATGGCCGCGGTAGGCGCTGCCGTCGGGCAGGGTGAGCAGGCCTTGGCCTTCGTACTGCCAGTCGGCGAATTCGCCGAGGTAGCGCGTGCCGTCGCCGTCGGTGTATTCGCCGGGGCCCTGCATCACGCCTTCGACGAACTCTCCGGCCCAGGTTTCGCTGCTGGCACTCTGGTAGCGGCCCTTGCCATGGAACTCGTCATTCTTGAACCCGCCGCTGTAGTTGTCGCCATCGGCGTTGTGGTAGCTGCCCTGGCCGCTGAGCAGGCCCTTGGCGAATACGCCGCTGAACTGGTTGCCATAGGCGTCGATGCGTACGCCCTGGCCCTCCGGCTGACCGTTGACGAACTGGCCCTGGAAGCTGCTGCCGTCGGCCATTTCCAGTTTGCCCAGGCCGTGGAAGCGGTCGTTGAGAAATTCGCCCTGGTAGCGTTGGCCGCCCTGTTCCAGCAGGCCGACGCCGCTGAATCTGTTGCGTTCGAACCCCCCTTCGTAGCGGCTGCCGTCACTGTAGGTCAGGGTACCCTGGCCGTGGAACATGCCTTCATGAAACTCGCCCAGATAGTGTTCGCCACCGGGGCCCTGCCACTCGCCGCTGCCCTCGAGCATGCCGTCCTTGAACTGGCCGACGAACCAGCTGCCATTGCGGTAGTCCAGACGCCCCGGGCCTTGCAGCAACCCGTCGACGATCTCGCCGCGATACTGGCCGCCATCGGGCAGGGTGGCATTGGCCGGCAACAGCGGGCGCGCTTCGTCGCAACCGGCAATCAGCAGGGACAGGCAAAGAGGCAGCAGGCGCAGGGCAAGGGGATTCATGGCGGACGTCCAGGTCGGTGCTTTGCTCCGCAGTATGCCGCAAGCCTGCAGGCTTGCGCTGCCGAGTCGCACGCTTTACCGATGCAGGATCGCTCCCGCTCCGGCGCATGGCGCGGAAACGGGAGCGACAGGAGATGCCCGAGCGGGATCAGACGAAGCAGAGGGTCAGCGGCTCGGCTATATAGGCCGGTTTCTCCTGGCCTTCTATCTCCAGCACGGCGCGGGCCTTGAGTAGCCACTGGCCGGGGTTCTTCTCGGTGGCGTCGGTCAGGGTGACCACCAGGCGTACCTTGGAGTCGACCTTGACCGGCTGGATGAAGCGCACGCTGTCGAGGCCGTAGTTCACCGCCATCTTCAGCCCCTGCGGCATGATCATGATCTTCTCCATCAGCATCGGCACCAGCGACAGCGAGAGGAAGCCGTGAGCGATGGTGGTGCCGAAGGGGGTGAGCTTGGCCTTTTCCGGGTCGACGTGGATGAACTGGTGGTCGCCGGTACACTCGGCGAACTGGTTGATGCGCTCCTGATCGATGGTCAGCCACTCGGACTTGCCGAGTTCCTTGCCAACGTGGTCCTTGAGCTCTGCTACGGGTACGAACGGCATAGTTCCTCCTTGAGGACGCGGGTGTTTTTCTTGTGTGCGTGGAACCGTTGCGGCCTAGATCAGCACGAGGTGGACAGCGGGTCAAGCCTGCCCAGGCGGACTGAATGATGCGGCATAGGTCAGCCTGACGAAGCAATACAGAGGCCAGCGAAGGTGCATCGCGCCTATAATGGCCGACATGCCTCAATAGATGCCCGGAATCCCCTCTCGCGAGCGGAAGCGCGGCCATCGCTCGTCTTGTGGAGACCTCAAACATGCTGCTTCGCGGCCTTTCCTGGCTGGTGCTGTGCCAGTTGCTGGGTACCGTTCTCAACGTGCTGCTGTTACCGATGCTACCTGGGCCGATCATCGGCATGCTGCTGCTGTTCGTCTTTCTTATCGTCCGTGGCGAGGTGGGCGAGCCGCTCAGCGTGGCGTCCAGCAGTCTGCTCAAGTACCTGCCGCTGATTCTGGTACCGCCCGCGGTGGGTGTGATGGCCTATGCCAGTGATATTGCCGCCGATTTCTGGGCAGTGGTCGGCGCGCTGGTACTGTCGCTGCTGGTATCGCTGGCCTTCGCCGGCTGGCTGATGCAGAAACTGATCGAGCGCCAGCAGCGCCAGGAGGACGCATGAGTCCGGATTGGCAGGGCGCCTGGCAGGCGCTGACCCATCACCCGCTGTTCGGCATCGGCATCACCCTCGGTGCCTATCAGTTGGCCATGGCCGCCTACGAGCGCACCCGCTGGGTATTCCTGCAGCCGGTACTGGTCTCGATGCTCACGGTCATCGGCATCCTGCTGCTGTGCGGCCTGAGCTTCGCCGAATACCGCAGCAGCGTCGCGGCGCTGACCCTGCTGCTCGGCCCGGCCACCGTGGCCCTGGCCGTGCCGCTGTATTTGAACCTGCGGCGGATTCGCCAGCTGTTCTGGCCCATCATCCTCACCCTGCTGATCGCCGGCACCTTCGCCACCGTGCTCGGGGCAGGGCTGGCCTGGTTGTTCGGTGCCGAACGGCTGATGCTGATGAGCATGGCGCCCAAATCGGTGACCTCGCCGATCGCCATGCTGGTGGCCGATCAGATCGGTGGTATCGCGGCGCTGGCAGCGGTGTTCGTGATGATCACCGGGGTCATCGGCGCCATCGTCGGGCCGTCCATTCTGCGTCTGTGTCGGGTTCATCACCCGGCGGCGCAGGGCATGGCGCTGGGCATCACCGCCCACGCCGTGGGCACGGCGCGCGCACTGCAGGAGAGCGACGAATGCGGCGCCTTCGCCGCGCTGGCGATGAGTCTGATGGGGGTGATCACTGCCGTGCTGTTGCCTCTGGCGATCGTCATGTTCCTGTGAGAGTCTGACCGACCATCCCTGATGCCCCGGCAGCATCGAGTTGATAACAGGCCGCGCCCATGACTCTCCCGCTGTTCCCGCTCAACACCGTATTGTTCCCCGGCTGTGTGCTCGATCTGCAGATATTCGAGGCGCGCTATCTGGACATGATCAGCCGCTGCATGAAGCAGGGCACGGGGTTCGGCGTGGTGTGCATCGTCGAGGGCGAGGAAGTGGGCGAAGCCGCCAGCCGCTTCGCGGCCATTGGTTGCGAGGCGCTGGTGCGTGACTTTCAGCAGCGCACCAACGGACTGTTGGGTATTCGCGTCGAGGGCGGGCGGCGCTTTCGCGTCGAGCGTGCCCAGGTTCTGCCTGACCAGCTGACCGTTGCCGACGTGCAGTGGCTGGAGGAGCCGCCAGACTGCCCGCTGCAGGCCGAGCACTGCAGGCCGAGCATGCCGACCTCGCCGCACTGCATGCGGCGCTCGCCGAACATCCGCTGGTGGCGGGGCTGGCCATGGCGGGAGTGGTCACCGGCCAGCAGCAACTGGCCAATCAACTGGCCTACCTGTTGCCGTTGGAGCCGGCGCAGAAGCTGCAATTGCTTCAGCTCGAAGATCCCGCGCTGCGTCTGAAGCAGCTGCACGCCATGCTGGAAATGCTTCAGGGCGATGCCTGAGGCGACGCACGCCTGACGCCTCAGTAGGCGTAGCGCAGCAGCGCATTGGACAGCTGCCAGGTAGCCATACCGCCCAGTACCGCGATGCAGGCGGGCAGGATGATCCACCACAGACGCGCCGGCAGTGCCGACAGCGTTTCCTGGCGCTGACACAGCGCCAGGCTCAGACCGCACACGGCCGAGGCCAGCAGCGCGCCGGCGATGATATCGCTGGGCCAGTGCACGCCCAGATAGACCCGCGACAGGGCGATCGCGGAGGCCGGCAGGCAAGCCACCACCAGCCAGGCCAGGCGCAGGCGCGCCGATTGCCCGCGCCCGGCCAGCACCCCCAGCACCAGAAAGAAGGCAAAGGCTGCCGAGCTGTGGCCGCTGGGAAAGCTGTAGGTGGTCAGCGGTTCGCTCAGCACGTCGGGGCGCGCTCGGGCGAAGCCGTGCTTGAGGGTGCTGTTGCCGATGGCGGTGACCAGCAGGGTCGAACCGGCGAACAGCAGGTGACGCCAGCGTCGTGCCAGCAGCAGCAGGGTGCACAACAGCGCGGCCGCGACCAGCTGGATATGGAAATCGCCCAGCCGGGTCAGGGTGCCGATCCACTGGTCCAGGTGCGCCTGACGCTGTTCCTGCACCAGAGTCATCAGGCCCTGATCCAGGGCATCGAGATGTGGCCAGCCGATGACGATGGCCAACAGCAGCACGAGGCTGAGACCTCCGCCCAACAGGCTGGCCCGCTGTTTTTCCGCCAGGCTGGCCTGGATGGTCAGCAGCAGGATCACGCCGATGCCGGCCAGCAGCACCGCCGCCTCGCTCCAGAAACCTTCCGCCATTGGCAGGCGCAGTGCAGCGCCGGTAGCCCAGCCGGGTAGCAGGTAGGCCAGGGCCCAGCCTGCTGCCGCCACCAGGCTGACCAGAATGAAGCGCAGCAGCGGCATGTCCAGCATGCCGGCCACCATGGGCAGCATGGGCCGCAGCGGGCCGATGAAACGCCCGACCAGCAGGCTGGCCACGCCGTAGTGGCGGAAATACAGCTCGGCGCGCAGGATCCATTGCGGGTGATGGCGCAGCACCGGCAGGCGGCCGATGTTGCGTTTGAAACGTCTGCCCAGCGCGTAGGAAATCATGTCACCACATAGCGCACCGGCATAAGCCAGCAGCAGCGTTTGCCAGAGTGTCAGCACGCCGCTGCCGGCGAGCAGCGCGACGCTGAACAGCAGCACCACGCCGGGCAGCACGATACCCACCAGCGCCAGGCATTCGAGCAGGGCGATGAGGAAGATCGCCACCCCCAGCCATTGCGGGTTGCCACCCAGCCAGGTGGTCAGGTTATCCAACCAGACGCTCATCGTTCTGCTCCCTAAACGCTCAACAATCGATAGTCTTGGCCTTCGACCTGCCCACGACGCAAAGGGTTGCGTGTGCAATGGCGAGCATATTGCGCGTCGACGAAACGGTAGGGCAGGTGCTCATCTCGCCCCTGGGGAATGCCCAGACGCGCGCACTGGATGATCGAGTGCGGTCGTTCGCCGACATCCTCGACGAACAGCTCTTGCAGGTCGAAGCGACGTGCGTCCCAGTCCCTGACTTTCAGATCGAGCGCCTTGCATAGCAGGGTCTGCCCGGCGCACAGGCGCTCGGGCGCACGCGGCCGGCCGAGGCTGTCAGGGTTGTTGCGCTGCATCGCGGCGAGCGAGTCGGCGCCGCTGATGGCATCGACCCAGGGATGGGCGGATTTGATCAGCACCGCGTTGCCGGGCCCGTGTGCGCTGAAGTTCAGCGAATCGCCGCCGCGTGCGTAGTACATATAGATGTGCCCGCCATCGGCGAACAGCGCCTTGCGTTTCTCGGTGTAGCCGAGCGAGGCATGGCTGCCCTTGTCCACCAGGTAATAGGCTTCGGTCTCGATGATCCGTGCGCTCAGCCACAGCGCGCCGACGCGACGGCGAATCACCTTGCCGAGCAGCTCGCGGGCGAGCAACTGGGCGTCGCGGTCGAAGAAGGTGTCGGGCAGCGGCCTGGCGCCGGGCCAGGGCAAACTTAGGGTGGGTTCGGCGGGCATGATCTGTCGAAGGCGCTCGCAGCGTTCTAATCTGGGGCCGCGAGCATAACAACAAGAACCTTAAAGATGCCTGAACGTTCCCGTGCCAGCAGCGCCCATATCAGTCCTTCGGCGCATTACACCGGCTATGTCTGGTATCGCCACCATCTGGCCGAGCCTGCGTTCGTCACTGCCTTCGGCCGCTTCGTGCACAAGCTGCTGTGGCCCGTCACCTGGGGCGCCAGGGCCGGCTTCGGCCTGGATATCGAGGCCTTTCTGCTGCAGCGCCATCTGCAGATCGATGCGCAACTGACTGAGGCCATCGAGCAGCAGGGTGTGCGCCAGGTGGTGGAAATTGCCTGTGGCCTGTCGCCTCGCGGCCGGCGTTTCTGCTCCCGCTATCCACACCTTCGATATCTGGAGGCGGACCTGCCCGCCATGGCCGCACGCAAGCGTCTGCTGTTGCACGGCGAAGGCTGGCTGGACGGCCGGCACCAGGTACGCGCCGTGGATATCCTGGCCGAACGTGGCAATCAGCGCCTGAGTGCGCTGTTCGCGGATCTCGACCGCACTCAGCCGGTGGTGGTGATCACCGAGGGGCTGGTCAACTACTTTCCGTTGACGCTGATCGAGGGCTTCTGGAGCCGGCTCGCCAACGAACTTGGCGAGTTCCCCGCTGCTACCTACCTGACCGAGCTTTATCCGGACCTGCGTGAACATCCGCGCTACCGCCAACTGCGCTGGGGCGTCGATCTGATCGGCCGCTTGACCCGCGGCAGTTACCCGCTGCATTACCGTAATCATGACGAGATCGTCGCGGGCTTCCGGCGTTGCGGCTTCGCTCAGGTGCAGGTGCTTGATCCCAGTACCGATGCGTCCCGTCTGGGGCTCGCGCCTTCACGCTTGCCCGGGCTGGTGCGGGTGATTCAGGCGCGGACCTAGGAAGCGCGTGCTCCTCGGCTGTGCCGGCTCGCTACCGGTCTAGCAGGCCGTTGAAAAACTACCTGCGTTGCCATCGCTGCGTTAAAAACAGCCTCAAAATGCTCATTTACAACACGTAAACTGCGCTTTTTCGGCTGTTTTTGCCTTGCACTGGCTGCCTCGCCTACGTTTTTCAGCGGCCTGCTAGGCGCAGGCCGCGGCCGGCAGCGGGGGCTGATGGATGTGATCGGCCAGCGCCAGGCTGGCATTGGCATCGGTATGCGGGAAGACGAAGGCCAGACCCTGGTCGTCGTGACGCAGTGGCAGCAGAGGCTGGCTCGGCAGGTTGGCCTGGCTCAGCTGCCAGCCACGCAGCGGCAGGTCTCGTGGCAGGTCGCCCCGCAGCAGCCCGCCGAAGAAGCCCAGCTCGCTCAACTCCACCGTCCACTGCAGGCCTTCGACATGCTGCAGCAGCGCCTGGCGCTGGCGCGGCGCCAGACGCGGTTCGCAGCGTTTCTCCAGCCGCAGCAGCTGCTCTTTGTGCAGGCGAGTGCTGCCCGCGCTGCGCATAGGCAGCGGGCGCTCGCCAAGGAAGGGGCGATACAGCGCCGCGCAGGCTTCGCGCTGTTCGAACTGGGCAAGGTGATCGGCATGGTGGATCAGCGCGCAGTCGGCGCTGGTGCAGGCTGCAGCGAAATGGGCATGCTCCCAGGGTTGGGTGAAGTGGTCGTGCTCGCCGGCCAGTACCAGGGTCGGACATTGCGGGTGCCGGCTGAAGCCGCCGAAGCCCAGCAGGCGCTGGCTGTTCTGCCGGTAACGTTCCACCTCTATGGGTGACAGGCGCTGAATCTGCCGTAGCAGTGCCTTGCGAAACACCGGCGAAATGCCGGTCGCCTGCAGTTGCAGCGGATTGAGCAGACCGCTCAGGGCGCCCTGGGCGAACTCGCCGATACGCCCTTCTGCGAGCAGAGCCAGGCCTTCCTCCAGCATCCGCCGAGCGCCTGGGCGGCCGAAGGCGGTGATACCGGCCAGCAGCAGGCGCGCGCAGCGCTGCGGATGGCGTGCGGCGAACAGCGCCGCCAGCGCCGAGCCATAGGACAGGCCGATAGGCATCAGTGGCGGCAATTGCAGCTGTTCGGCGAAGGCGGCGATCAGGTCGGCCAGCTGTTCCAGACCGAGCTCGGGAGCCAGCTGCAGATTGCTACCCTGGCTGGGCAGGTCGAGCAGGATCACTGGATGCTCGCGTAGCAGCTCGTCGACCTCTGCAGCAAATGAACGAAAGCTCTGGAAGGCCCCGCCGAGCATCAGGACCGGCGCGCGGCTATCGCGCTGGCGTGTGGAATAGGCCTGATAGTGCAGGCGCCAGCCGGCGATATAGATGACTGCGGGTGGGCTGGCGAGCAAGGCGGCGCTGTAGTCGGTGCGGTAACGCATGGGAGGCACTCCAGTCTCTGTTGTTGTTGTTGTTCTGGTGGGGCGGCATGCGCTGCCGTCTCGCCGGGTTCGGCAAAACCTCCATTGCAAGGTAAACATCGGGGGGCGTTTTGTTTACCCAACCTTCGGGCGGCCCCTGCCCGTGAGTGTCACCGTTGCAGGCGCGGCGCCTGCGTGGCGCGGCTGCGGGCGTTACCGCGGGAGTTGAGCGGACGCGCTGTCTACCGCTTGCCAGACGCCGCTGGGCGCGGCCCTGCGAGCCCGCTATAATCAGCCCCTTTTTCCAACTGCCAGACCTCCGCCGCCATGACCGAGTCCGTGCACGCTTACATGACCCGCCTGGGCCAGGCCGCCCGCCAGGCATCAAAGGTGCTTGCCCGCGCCAGCACCGCGCAGAAGAATCGCGCGCTGCAGGCCGCCGCCGATGCTCTCGACGCCGCTCGCGCCGAGCTGACTGCCGCCAACGAACTGGACCTGGCCGCCGCCCGTGCCAGCGGTCTGGAACCGGCGATGGTCGACCGCCTGGCGCTGACGCCGAAGGTGATCGACAGCATGATCGAAGGGCTGCGCCAGGTGGCGACCCTGCCCGATCCGATTGGTGAGATTCAGGGTATGCGCTACCTGCCGTCCGGCATTCAGGTCGGCAAGATGCGTGTGCCGCTGGGGGTGATCGGCATCATCTACGAGTCGCGTCCGAACGTGACCATCGATGCCGCCAGTCTGTGCCTGAAGTCCGGCAACGCCACCATCCTGCGTGGCGGCTCCGAGGCCATTCATTCCAATCAGGCGATTGCCCGCTGCATTCAGCAGGGCCTGGCCGAGGCCGACCTGCCGGCAGCTGCCGTGCAGGTGGTGGAAACCACCGACCGCGCCGCGGTCGGTGAGCTGATCACCATGCCCAAGTACGTCGACGTGATCGTGCCGCGCGGTGGCAAGGGCCTGATCGAGCGCATCAGCCGCGATGCCAAGGTCCCGGTGATCAAGCATCTGGACGGCGTTTGCCACGTTTATGTCGATGTTGCCGCTGATCTCGACAAGGCCATCCGCGTTTGCGACAACGCCAAGACCCAGCGCTACTCGCCGTGCAATGCCATGGAGACCCTGCTGGTGCACCAGGCCATCGCCGCACGTGTGCTGCCGCCGCTGGCCGCCATCTACCGTGACAAGGGCGTTGAGCTGCGTGGCGATGCCGCGACCCGCGAACTGCTCGGCAGCGATGTGCTTCAAGCGAGCGAGGATGACTGGTTCGCCGAGTACAACGCGCCGATTCTGGCGATTCGCATCGTCGATTCGCTGGATGCGGCCATCGAACACATCAACCACTACGGCTCGCAGCACACCGACTCGATCATCACCGAGAATTTCAGCGATGCTCGGCGTTTCCTCACCGAGGTGGATTCCGCTTCGGTGATGGTCAATGCCTCGACTCGCTTTGCCGATGGTTTCGAGTACGGTCTGGGCGCGGAGATCGGCATCTCCACCGACAAGCTGCATGCCCGTGGCCCGGTCGGCCTGGAAGGCCTGACCAGCGAGAAGTACGTGGTCTTTGGCGACGGACACATTCGCACATAAATGAAACGGATCGGCGCCCGACGCATCGGCCTGCTCGGCGGTACCTTCAACCCGGTGCATATCGGGCATCTGCGCGCGGCGCTGGAAGTGGCCGAATTCATGGCGCTGGACGAGCTGCGGCTGATCCCCAGCGCGCGGCCGCCGCACCGCGATACGCCGCAGGCGAGCGCTGAGCAGCGTCTGGCCATGGTCGAACTGGCGGTGGCCGGCGAGCCTCGGCTGACGGTCGATGACCGCGAGTTGCGGCGCGACAAACCGTCGTACACGGTGGACACCCTGGAGTCGGTGCGTGCCGAACTGGCGGCGGACGATCAGCTGTTTTTGCTGCTTGGCTGGGATGCCTTCTGCAGCTTGCCGAGCTGGCATCGCTGGCAGGAATTGCTCGAGCACTGCCATCTGCTGGTGCTGCAGCGGCCGGACGCCGACAGCGAAGCGCCGGAGGCGCTGCGCGATCTGCTGGCCGCGCGCAGTGTCAGCGACCCGCTGAGCCTGGAGGGCGCAGGCGGGCAAATCAGTTTCATCTGGCAGACTCCGTTGGCGATTTCCGCCACGCAGATCCGCCACTTGTTGGCAACCGGCCGCTCGGCGCGTTATCTGCTGCCCGACGCGGTACTGGCCTACATCCAGGCGCACGACCTGTACCGTGCGCCCAATGCTTGAAACGCCGCGCACGTGCGCTGGCGTCCATTACATGAGGCAAATGAGTTTTTATGAGTAAGCAGAACATGCCCAGTGACGAGCTGGTCAAGATCGCCGTGGCGGCGCTGGAAGAGATCAAGGCGACCGACATCACCGTGATCGACGTCAAGGAAAAGACCAGCATCACCGATTTCATGGTGATCGCCAGCGGTAGCTCCAGCCGTCAGGTCAAGTCGCTGGTGGACAACGTGCTGGAAAAGGTCAAGGAGCAGGGCGTGCGCCCGATCGGTAGCGAAGGTCTGGACAGCGGCGAATGGGCCCTGCTCGACCTGGGCGACATCGTCGTCCACGTGATGCTGCCGACCGCGCGCCAGTTCTATGATCTGGAGCGCCTGTGGCAGGGCGCCGAGCAGAGCCGCGCCCAGCATTCCGCCGAATAAGGCGGCGCGATGCGCATCAAGCTGATCGCCGTCGGTTCGCGCATGCCGCGCTGGGTCGAGGAGGGCTGGCAGGAGTACGTCAAGCGCCTGCCGGCCGAGCTGCCGCTGGAGCTGGTGGAGATTCCCCTCAATACCCGCGGCAAGAACGCCGATGTCGCCCGCCTGATCCGTCAGGAGGGCGAGGCCATGCTGAGCAAGGTGCAGCCCGGCGAACGTATCGTCACGCTGGAGGTCCATGGCAAGCCATGGAGCACCGAGCAACTGGCGGCGGAGCTGGATCGCTGGCGTCTCGACGCGCGCAACGTCAACCTCATGGTCGGCGGCCCGGAAGGATTGGCGCCGGAGGTCTGCGCGCGCAGCGAGCAGCGCTGGTCGCTGTCGCCGCTGACCTTGCCGCATCCGCTGGTGCGCATCCTGCTTGGCGAGCAGATCTACCGAGCCTGGACCGTATTGTCCGGTCACCCGTATCACAAGTGATCACCTAGTCATGCCGCAGCCGATTCGCCTCAAGGATCACGAAAGGGACGCTCGCCTGGTCAAGCGCCGGGTGCTGTTCTGTGCGGTGGCGATCATCCTGTTGACCTGCGTGCTGATCATGCGCATGTACTACCTGCAGGTGGTGCAGTACGAGTATCACTCCACCCTGGCGGAGAACAATCGCATCCATGTGCAGCCGATCCCGCCGACCCGCGGGCTGATCTTCGACCGCAATGGGGTGATCATTGCCGACAACCGTCCCAGTTTCAGCCTGACCGTTACCCGTGAGCGTGCCGGCGATTGGCTGACGGTGCTCGACACGGTGGTCGAGGTGCTGGAGCTCAGCGAAGACGACCGTGGCTTGTTCGAGCGCCGCGTGCGCCAGGGACGGCGCCCGTTCGAGCCGGTGCCGATCCTGTTCGAACTCTCCGAGGAGCAGATCGCCCGTATCGCCGTCAACCAGTTCCGTCTGCCCGGTGTCGAGGTGGCTGCGCAACTGGTCAGACATTATCCGCAGCAGGAGCACTTCGCACATTCGGTCGGCTATGTCGGGCGGATCAACGAGCAGGAGCTCAAGCGTCTCGATCCGACGGCCTACGCCGGCACCCACCATATCGGCAAGACCGGCATCGAGCGCTTCTACGAGGACGAGCTGCACGGCGAAGTGGGTTACGAAGAAGTCGAGACCAATGCCCGTGGCCGCGTTTTGCGCGTGCTCAATCGCATCGACCCGAAGCCGGGCAAGGACATCGTCCTGAGCCTCGACGTGCACCTGCAGGAGGCCGCCGAGAACGCCCTGGGTGGCCGCCGCGGTGCGGTGGTGGCGATCGACCCGAACAATGGCGAGGTGCTGGCGATGGTCAGTCAGCCCAGCTTCGATCCCAACCCCTTCGTCACCGGCATCAGCTTCAAGGCTTATGGCGAGCTGCGCGATTCGATCGACCAGCCGCTGTACAACCGTGTGCTGCGCGGCCTCTATCCGCCGGGCTCGACCATCAAACCGATGGTTGCCGTGGCCGGCCTGGATGCCGGCGTGGTCACACCCACTTCGCGGGTGTTCGACCCCGGCTTCTATCAGTTGCCCAATCACAGTCACAAATACCGCAACTGGAACCGTACCGGTGACGGCTGGGTCGATCTCAACCTGGCCATCGCCCGTTCCAACGACACCTACTTCTACGACCTGGCGCACAAGATGGGCGTCGACCGCATGCACGACTACATGAGCCGCTTCGGCCTCGGCCAGCGTGTGGCACTGGACATGTTCGAGGAAACCGCCGGCCTGATGCCTTCGCGTGACTGGAAGCGGGCCCGCTATCGCCAGCCCTGGTACCCCGGCGAGACGCTTATTCTCGGCATCGGCCAGGGCTATATGCAGACCACGCCGCTGCAGCTGGCGCAGGCCACCGCATTGATGGCCACCCGCGGTAAGTGGATTCGCCCGCACCTGGCCAAGAGCGTCGATGGTCGCCTGCCCGTGGACCCCAATCCGATGCCGGACATCGTGCTGCGTGATCCGAAGTTCTGGGATTACGGCATTCGTGGCATGGAAGAGGTGCTGCATGGCGCTCGCGGTACGGCGCGCAAGGTCGGTGACGGCTCGGTCTATCGCATCGCCGGCAAGAGCGGGACGGCCCAGGTGGTGGCGATCAAGCAGGGCGAGAAGTACGACCGCAACAAGGTGCAGGAGCGCCACCGTGACCATGCACTGTTCATCGGCTTTGCCCCGGCGAACAACCCGCAGATCGCCGTCGCGGTGATGGTGGAAAACGGTGAATCCGGCTCCGGTGTCGCCGCGCCGGTGGTCAAGCAGGTGATGGATGCCTGGCTGCTGGACAAGGAAACCGGTCAGCTCAAGGCCGAGTTCGCGATGCCCAAGCCTGCCGAGGTTAGCCAACGATGATTAGCAATTTCGACCGCACCCTGTCCGATGAGGACGTCCTGCGTCGTCGCGCCAGTCTGTTGCAGCGCCTGCATATCGATGGCTGGCTGCTGTTGCTGCTGCTGATCCTGGGCACAGGCAGCCTGTTCATTCTCTACTCGGCCAGCGGCAAGAACGTCGACCTGTTGATCCGGCAGGCCACGTCGTTCGGCATCGGCATGCTCGCGGTGGTGGCGATCGCCCAGTTCGACCCGCGTTTCATGGCGCGCTGGGTGCCCCTGGCCTATGTGATAGGCGTCGTCCTGCTGGTGGTGGTGGAGGTGATGGGGCACACCGCGATGGGCGCGACGCGCTGGATCAACATCCCCGGGGTGATCCGCTTCCAGCCCTCGGAACTGATGAAAATCATCATGCCGATGACCATCGCCTGGTACCTGGCCCGGCATAACCTGCCGCCGCGTTTCAAGCATCTGGTCGTCAGCCTGGCGATGATCGGCGTGCCCGTTGTGCTGATTGCCAAGCAGCCGGATCTGGGTACCTCGTTGCTGATCCTCGCCTCGGGCGCCTTCGTGGTCTTCATGGCCGGCCTGCAGTGGCGCTGGATCCTCGGCGCCGCAGCAGCCGTCGTGCCGATCGCGGTGGGCATGTGGTACTTCGTCATGCACGACTATCAGAAGCGCCGGGTGCTGACCTTCCTCAATCCGGAAAGCGATCCGCTCGGGGCTGGCTGGAACATCATCCAGTCCAAGGCTGCCATCGGCTCCGGGGGCGTGCTCGGCAAGGGCTGGCTGCTGGGCACTCAGTCGCACCTGGATTTTTTGCCGGAAAGTCACACGGACTTTATCATTGCCGTGCTCGCCGAAGAGTTCGGCCTGGTTGGTGTCTGTTTGTTGCTGTTGTTGTACCTGCTGTTGCTTGCTCGCGGTCTGGTGATTACCGTCCAGGCTCAGACGCTGTTCGGCAAGTTGCTGGCGGGTGCGTTGACCATGACCTTCTTCGTCTACGTATTCGTCAACATCGGTATGGTCAGCGGACTGTTGCCGGTGGTTGGGGTGCCGTTGCCCTTCATTAGCTACGGCGGAACCCATCTGGTCACGCTGTTGTCAGGCTTCGGGATATTGATGGCGATCCACACCCACAGAAAGTGGATCGCTCAGGTTTGATTTGGGGGTTGTGAGTTAAATGCATGCATTGCGCAGTTGGGCCGCTCGGGCATTGATGGGCGTAGGTCTGGCCGGGGTGCTCGGTGGCGGCGCCCAGGCGTTGGCTGCCGATTACCAGAACTCGCCGCAGGTGACCGAGTTCGTCGAGGAAATGACCCGTGACTACGGTTTCGCCAGTGAGCAGTTGTACGCTCTGTTCGCCGATGTCGAGCGCAAGCAGGCGATTCTCGATGCCATCTCGCGTCCGGCCGAGAAGGTCAAACCCTGGAAGGAATACCGGCCGATTTTCATTACCGACAAGCGCATCGCCCAGGGTGTGGAGTTCTGGAACAAGAACCAGGCTGCGTTGCAGAAGGCCGAGGCCGAGTACGGCGTACCGCCGCAGTTCATCGTCGCCATCATCGGCGTAGAAACCTTCTACGGTGGCAACACTGGCAGCTGGCGGGTCATGGACGCATTGTCGACCCTGGCCTTCGATTATCCGCCGCGCGCGCCATTCTTCCGCAAGGAGCTGCGTGAGTTCCTCATGCTGACGCGCGAGGAGCAGGTCGATCCGCTTTCGCTCAAGGGTTCCTATGCCGGTGCCATGGGCCTGCCGCAGTTCATGCCGAGCAGCTTCCGCGCCTATGCCGTGGACTTCGACGGCGACGGCCACATCAACATCTGGAGCAACCCGACCGATGCCATTGGCAGCGTTGCCAGCTATTTCAAACGCCATGGCTGGCAGGCCGGTGGCCAGGTCGCCAGTCGCGTCGAGGTCAGCGGTGCGCGTGTCGATGAAGGCCTGACCCAGGGCCTGGATCCGGTGAAGAATGTCGCCGAGTTGCGCGCGCTGGGCTGGAAGAGCCAGGACAAGCTGGCCGAAGACGTGCCGGTGACGGCGTTTCGTCTGGAAGGTGCCGAAGGCGACGAATACTGGTTCGGTTTGCCCAACTTCTACACCATCACCCGCTACAATCGCAGCGTGATGTATGCCATGGCGGTCAACCAACTGGCCGAGCTGCTGGTCGAAGCACGGGGTAATCGATGAGTGCGTCCAAACTGCTGCCGCTGGCAGCCTGCGTAACGGCAGCGCTGTTGCTGGCGAGCTGCTCTTCCAATCGGGCACCGCAGCCTGCGGTAACGCCCGGTCAGTCCGCCGGTATCTCCGGCCCGGATGATTTCAACCGCCCCCACAAGGATGGCGCGCCCTGGTGGGATGTCGATGTCTCGAAGATTCAGGACGCCATTCCCATGCCGCACTATGGGCCGGTCAAGGCCAGCCCTTACGTGGTATTCGGCAAGCAGTACTTTCCGATTCAGGATGCGCGTCGCTATCAGGCGGTCGGTCCGGCTTCCTGGTACGGCACCAAGTTCCATGGCCAGGCCACGGCTAACGGCGAGACCTACGACCTGTACGGCATGACCGCAGCGCACAAGACGCTGCCGCTGCCCAGCTATGTACGTGTGACCAATCTGGAGAACGGCAAGGTGGTGATCCTGCGGGTCAACGACCGCGGGCCGTTCTACTCTGATCGCATCATCGACCTGTCCTTCGCCGCGGCGAAGAAGCTCGGCTATGCCGAGAAGGGCACCGCGCGGGTCAAGGTCGAAGGCATCGATCCACATGAATGGTGGGCACAACAGGGGCGCCCGGTGCCTTTGGTTCTGGCCAACAACCAGCCGGCCAAGGCCAGCGTGGCCCAGCCCGTTGCCCAGCCTGTGCAGCAGCCCGTCGAGCATTACTCGCCGCCGCCCACACAGCACGCCGCTGCGGTGGTGCCGGTACAGATCGACGCAAAAAAAAACGATTCACTCGGAGCCTCTGGCCTGTATCTCCAGGTGGGAGCCTTCGCCAATCCGGACGCTGCGGAGCTGCTCAAGTCCAAGTTGACCCAGACCAGCAGTGTGCCGGTGTTCATCAGCTCAGTGGTACGCGACCAGCAGATTCTGCACCGGGTCCGCATGGGGCCGATCAGCAACCAGGGCGAGGCTGAACAGCTGCAGAGCAGCGTGCGTCTGGCCAACCTCGGTCAGCCCACGCTGGTACGCGCCGACTGATGGCAACTTAACCGGCATGTGCCGGACTAATCCGAGGCTTGCCTGCTGGCGAGTCGAAAGATGCCCCCTTGGGGCTGTACAACCCACGCAATGACTTTCGAGAGACGGATGAACATCACCAGCTTCGTGCAACGTGCTTCACTGGTTCTTACCCTTCTGGCCGCGCCACTCGCCATGGCCAACCAGCAGGTGGTGCCTGCGCCGCCGCAACTGGCCGCCAAATCCTACGTACTGATGGATGCCGCCAGCGGCAATGTCCTGGTCGAGAACAACGCTGACGAGCGCCTGCCGCCAGCCAGCCTGACCAAGCTGATGACCGCCTACATCGCCACGCTGGAAATCCGTAATGGCAAGATCGGCGAGCAGGATCTGGTCACCATCAGCGAGCATGCCTGGCGCACCGGCGGTGCCGCTTCCGGTGGTTCCACCATGTTCCTGCCGGTGAACAGTCAGGCCACGGTCGACGACCTGCTGCACGGCATCATCATCCAGTCCGGCAACGATGCGAGCATTGCCATCGCCGAATACATCGCAGGTAGCGAAGACGCCTTCGCCGACATGATGAACGCCACTGCCGAGCGCCTGGGCATGAAGAACAGCCACTTCATGAATGCCACTGGCCTGCCGCATCCCGAGCATTACTCCAGCGCCCATGACATGGCGATCCTGGCCCGCGCGATCATCAATGAAGACGCCGAGCACTATGCGATCTACTCGCAGAAGGAATTCCTCTGGAACAACATCAAGCAGCCCAACCGCAACCTGCTGCTGTGGCGTGACCGCACCGTCGACGGTCTGAAGACCGGTCACACCTCCGAGGCCGGCTATTGCCTGGTGGCCTCGGCGGTGCGTGATGGCGCGCGCATGATCACCTCGGTATTCGGTACCGACAGTGAGCAGGCCCGTGCAGCGGAAACCCAGAAGCTGCTGACCTACGGTTTCCGCTTCTTCGAAAGCCGTACCTTCTACCAGAAAGGGACCGAGCTGGCTCAGGCCACCGTGTGGAAAGGTGCCGCGAACCAGGTCAAGGCCGGCCTGGCCGAAGACCTGACCATGACCCTGCCGAAGGGCCAGCTGGAAAAGCTGCAGGCCAGCATGACGCTCAACCCGCAGCTTGTCGCGCCGATCCAGCAGGGCGACGTGATCGGCAAGGTCGAAGTCAAACTGGGTGACGAGGTGGTGCGCAGCACCGATCTGGTGGCCCTGCAGTCTGTAGAAGAAGGTGGCCTGCTGCGCCGTCTGTGGGACAGCATCCGCCTGTTCTTCTTCGGCCTGTTCAACTGACCGCAGACGTCGGCAGCGACCCTGGTTGTCGCTGAGCATTGAAAACGGCGGAGCAGGGCCCATTTACCTTTGGTAAAGGGCGCTGCTTCGCCGTTTCATTCAACCTGTTTGCAGGTTGCTGCGCCTTGTGCTGACCGCCTCGTCGAGGCGCCTGATTTATCCAGTCCGCTCCAATCCGGGGCGGCCCTTTCTGGACGGGCCATAAGCCCGCTGATGACATGACCGATACAGACGTTCAACCACCCAAAATCGAGTTTCCCTGCGAGCGTTACCCGATCAAGGTAATAGGCACTGCCGGCGACGGTTTCTCCGATCTGGTGATCGAAGTGATCCAGCGTCACGCCCCGGACCTGGACGCCTCGACCCTGGTGATGCGTGACAGCCGCAATGGCAACTTCCTCTCCGTTCAGGTGCTGATCACCGCGACCAGCGTCGAGCAGCTGCAGGCGATTCACGTCGATCTGCGGGCGACCGGCCGCGTGCACATGGTGCTGTAACCCTCATGCCCGAGCTTGTCGTGCGTCACCTCGGGCTGGTCGATTACCAGCCCACGCTGGAAGCCATGCGTCGTCTGACCACCGAGCGTGATGGACAGACCCCGGATGAAATCTGGCTGCTGCAGCATCCCAAGGTGTTCACCCAGGGCCAGGCCGGCAAGGCCGAGCACCTGCTAGCGCCGGGCGACATTCCGGTGGTGCAGGTCGAGCGCGGCGGCCAGGTGACCTATCACGGCCCTGGCCAGTTGGTGGCCTACCTGATGCTTGATCTGCGCCGCCTCGATCTTGGCGTGCGCGAACTGGTCACCGCCATGGAACAGAGCCTGGTCGATCTGCTGGCCGGCTACGGTATCGAGGCTGCGCCGAAGGCCGATGCGCCAGGTGTATATGTCGCAGGCGACAAGATCGCTTCGCTGGGCCTGCGTGTCAGCCGTGGCTGCTCCTTCCACGGCCTGGCGCTGAACGTCGATATGGACATGACGCCCTTCCTGCGCATCAATCCGTGCGGCTACGCCGGACTGAAGATGGTGCAGATGCGCGATCTGCTGCCAGCGCCGCCTGCGTTCGACGAGGTGGCGCAACGCCTGGAACAGGCCCTGCGCCAGAGACTGGGATATCAGTGAAGCGTTAGCGCCAAAAAGCAGAAAGGGGCGCCATGGCGCCCCTTTGTTTTATCCAGCGATAGCCGTCAGTTCAGGTTCAGCGCCGGAATCAGACTGGCGTTGACTTCCTGGCCAGGCACCGGGACTGGAGCGGCGAGGCCCAGGTTGTTCTTCTCGAACACACGGTCGGCGCGGTAGCTGGAACGTACCAGCGGGCCGGCGGCGACTTCCATGAAGCCTTTCTCCAGACCGATGTCGCGCAGACGGTTGAACTCTTCAGGGCTCACCCAGCGCTGCACCTTGAGGTGGTTGCGGGTGGGTTGCAGGTACTGGCCGAGGGTGAGGATGTCCACGCCGATGGCGCGCAGGTCATCCATGGTTTCCAGGATTTCCTCGTCGGTTTCACCCAGGCCGAGCATCAGGCTGGTCTTGGTCAGGACGTCCGGGCGGTGCTTCTTGGCGTGCTCGAGCACCTTGAGGGTCTTCTCGTAGCCGGCACGCGGGTCGCGTACCACGTGGGTGAGGCGTTTGACCGTCTCGACGTTCTGCGCGAAGACTTCCAGACCCGAATCGACGACACGCTCGATGGCCTGGTGATCGCCATCGAAATCCGGGGTCAGGGCTTCGACCACCACCTGTGGAGTGTTTTCCTTGATCGCGCGTACGCAGGCCGCGTAGTGGCCAGCACCGCCGTCTTCCAGATCGTCACGGTCCACCGAGGTGAGCACGATGTAACGCAGGGCCATCAGCTCCACCGACTTGGCGGTGTTCTGCGGCTCTTCCAGATCCAGCCAGCCATTGGGGTTGCCGGTGTCCACGGCGCAGAAGCGGCAGGCACGGGTGCATACCGAACCCATCAGCATGATGGTGGCCGTGCCATTGGACCAGCATTCGCCCATGTTCGGGCAATGCGATTCCTGGCACACGGTGCTCAGACGATGTTCGCCGACGTTGCGCTTGACCGCCTCGAAACGGCTGCCACCCGGGGCCTTGACCCGCAACCACTTGGGCTTGGGCTCGAAAACCTGGGGTTCGGCCGAGGCGCGGCGCTTCTGACCATCCTTGATCGCGGTGATGCCTTGGGCGGTGCGGAATTTTTCGCCGCTGGCGACGGATTTGGGCGAGGAAGTGTCGGACATCGGAAATCAGGGCTCCGGTAGAGGCTCCGTGGGCAGGTGGCTTTTGGCCGCCCGCCAGTCTACCACAGAAGGTGTATGCAGACGCTGAGGCCACCTGTCGACAAATGCATCGGCGAGGCGGCTGCTGTCAGCAGCGCTCGGTCTCAGCGAGCGCGCAACTGTTGCAACAGCTCGGTCGTCGGGTAGCCATCGGCAGGCCAGTTCAGCTGCAGCTGCAGGGCGCGGATGGCCTTGCGCGTATTGGCGCCGATGATGCCGTCCGCCGGGCCGGGATCGAATCCCGCGTTGGTCAGCAGTTCCTGCAGTTCGACGCGTTCGCTGCGACCCAGCTGGCGCTCGCCGCGCGGCCACTGTCCTTTGACCTCGCTTGGACGCAGCAGGTTGTCGGCCAGCAGGCCGATGGCCAGTGCGTAGGAGGTGGAGTTGTTGTACTTGAGAATGCTGCGGAAATTGTCCAGCAGCAGGAAGGCCGGGCCACGATGGCCGGCGGGCAGCTGCAGGCTGGCGCGGGCATTGGCGGCTGCACCAGTGGGCGCTAGCGGGCGCACGCCCAGCTCGGCCCACTCGGCCAGGCTACGGCGCTGTTCCGGGTCGGCCAGCGAATAATCGAAGCCGCCCGGCAGGCTCACTTCGAAGCCCCAGGGCTGACCCCGCTGCCAGCCGGACGCCTGCAGGTAGTGAGCGGCCGAAGCCAATGCATCGGTCGAGGAGCCCCACAGGTCGCGCTTGCCGTCACCGTCGAAGTCCACGGCATGCTGGTTGTAGGTGGTCGGCATGAACTGGGTCTGGCCCATGGCGCCGGCCCAGGAGCCAATCATGCGATCGCTGGTGATGTCGCCGTTCTGCAGAATTTGCAGCGCGGCCAGCAACTGCACGCGCCAGAAGCCCTGGCGGCGGCCGTCGTAGGCCAGCGTCGCGAGGGAGCGAATCACGCTGTGGCTACCGATGTTGTTGCCGAAGTTGCTTTCCAGACCCCAAATGGCCACCAGGATCGGAGCTTCCACGCCGTACTGCTGCTCGATGCGTTGCAGCACCAGGCTGTGCTGCGCCAGCAATACCCGGCCGCGACCGATACGGCTCGAGGAAACGGCGCCGTCGAGATATTCCCACACCGGGCGGGTGAATTCGGGCTGGCTGCTGTCGGCCTTGAGCACCGCCGGGTCGGGGGTAACGCCGGCGAATACGCGATCGAACAGCGCGGCGTCGATACCGGCAGCAATCGCTTCGCTACGCAGTGCCCGGCGCCAGTCGGCAAAACTGGCCAATGGTTCTTCGACTGTGGTCTGGGCCGCTGCCTGCGGGGCAGCTGTGGGCAGATTTTCCGCCGGGGCCTGGGCGCAGGCCGCCAGCAGCAGGAGAGGGAGCAGGGCCAGGGCGCGACGCGGAAACTGGTGTGGCATGTCTATCTCAAGGCGTTTAAGCAGGTCGCTACCTTAGCATGCTCGGGCCGGATTCTGGGCTACCAGCGTAGCGAAGAGGCCCATAAAGCAAGAAGCCTCCCAATTGTGGGAGGCTTCGCGGCGGTAGCTGCCTTTGCCTTTCTGTGGCCGTTCCTGGCGGGAACGAAACAGGGGCTGGGCGATGATGGATTTGGCCTTGTTCGGCCGTTTGCCGGTTTTCTTGCTCATGGCGTTTCCTCTCGACTTGCCTGCTTCGGTGCAGGCGCGCGGACTATGCGCCGCTGTACGGAAAATGTCCAGATTGCGGTCTGGATGGGGAGCCCGTAGGAGCGAGCTCTTTTTCAGCTCGTAGGGTGGGCTTTAGCCCACCAACCGCTGCTAGGCGTGGGCTGAAGCGGATCGCCGCCCGGCCCACCCTACAAGGAAGCAGGCAGCAACAATTACAGGCGCAGGCGCTGTCCGGCCAACTGCAGGGTCAGCATGGCCAAATCACCCCACGGATCACCGGGCGCCTGGCCCTTGATCTGCGCGTCGATCAGCTGCGCCTGCTGCAGCAGTTGGCCCCAGCGCTTGCTGCTATGGCGCTGCAAGGCCTTGGAGACCAGTGGTCGGCGTTTGTCCCAGACCGGCGGGCGGGCGCTGGAGAAGGCTTTGTCGAGAGGAACGCCCTGGCTGTACTGATGGGCGATGCTGGCCAGCAGGCGAATCTCGCGGGCCAGCGCCCAGAGAATCACCGGGGTTTCCACGCCTTCGCCGCGCAGCCCCTCGAGCACGCGCAGGGCATGTGCAGCATCGCCACCCAGGGCGCAGTCGATCAGGCCGAACACGTCGAAGCGGGCGCTGTCGGCAACGGCCGCCTGAACGGTTTCGGCATCGACCTGGTTGCCTTCGGCGAGCAGCTTGAGCTTTTCCACTTCCTGAGCAGCGGCCAGCAGGTTGCCTTCCACTCGGGCGGCGATCATTTCCACCGCATCCGCGCTGGCATTCAGGCCGGCCTGAGCCAGGCGCTGACGAATCCATTGCGGCAACTGGTTGGCATCCACCGGCCAGATCTGGATGAACTGGCTCGCCTGGCCGTCGATCAGGGCCTTAGCCCATTTGGATTTCTGCGTGCTGCCGTCGAGCTTGGGCAGGCTGAGCAGCAGGACCGTGTCTTCCGGAGGGCGTGCCAGGTATTCCAGCAGTGCTGCGGCACCCTTGTCGCCTGGCTTGCCGGAAGGTAGGCGCAGTTCCAGCAGGCGCTTTTCGGCGAACAGCGAGAGACTGGCGCCGGCCTGCAGCAGGTTGCCCCAGTCGAAGTTGGCTTCGGCATTGAACACCTGGCGCTCGCTGAAGCCCTGCTGACGGCAGGCGTTGCGGATGGCATCGGCGCTTTCCTGGCAAAGCAGCGGTTCGTCACCGCTGATCGCATAGACGGGTGCAAGCGGGCCTTGCAGGTGTTTGCCGAGCTGGGCGGGGGCGAGCTTCATCGAGGTGATGTCATGAGGCGAGTGGGCGAGGGCCGCTGATGCGGCCCCTGCGCCTTTAGCGGGACGGCAGTTCGATCGGCGACTGCTGCGGCGCGACCTGGCTCTCACGAGCACGACGAGCCGCTTCCAGTGCTTCGGCTTCTGCCTTGGCACGGGCTTCTGCAGTCTGCTGCAGCTGGTCGAGCTGGGCCGGGGTGATCTGCTGCAGATTTTGCGCAAGTTGCTGAATCAGCTCGCGACGCATCTCGCTGCGCAGTTGCGCGGCCTCCTGGTCGGAGCCGGCCAGGTTGTTGTCATCCTGCTGGTAGTAATTCTGCACTTCCACCTTGTTGCCGGTCAGTAGCAGGTTTTGCGCACCACGGATCTCGTAGTCCAGCGCCATGGTCAGCTCATACTCGGCGGTACGAGCACCGCTGCTATAGCTGGCGCTGCGGCGATTCTCGGTTTCACGAGTGATCACCAACTTGTAAGGCGCGCCGGCGTAAACGCGAACATCGTTGTTCTCCAGCACTTCCCGCACCTGCTGCACGGTTTCGCCGTAGGCATCACGCGCGCTGACGTCGAGCTCCTTGAGGGCAAACTGCACATCGCCAGTGCCGCGCAGCTGAAAGCCACAGGCGCTGAGCAGGCCGGCCAGGCCGATGACCAGCAGATTCCGTTTCATCATTCTCATATCCCCTTGGCGGATCACGGCGCCACACTTGTGTGGCGCCGAGCTTAATCAGTTGGCGACTATGTTGACCAGTTTGCCTGGCACCACGATGACCTTGCGAATGCTCAGGCCCTCGGTGAAGCGCAGCACGTTCTCGTTGGCACGAGCGGCGGCCTCGACTTCCTCGCGGGAGGCGCTGGCCGGAACTTCGATCTGTCCGCGCAGCTTGCCATTGACCTGCACCACCAAGGTCAGGCTGTCCTGCACCAGGGCGGATTCATCGACCTGCGGCCACTGCGCATCGATCACCGCATCGGCGTGACCCAGGCGCTGCCACAGCTCGTGACTGATGTGCGGGGTGATCGGTGCCAGCAGCAGGGTGACGATCTCCAGACCTTCATGCACCAGCGCACGGTCCTGTTCGGTTGCGGTGGCGGCCTTTTCCAGCACGTTCATCAGGGTCATCACCTGGGCGACGGCGGTGTTGAACTTGTGATGCTGGCCGATATCGTTGCTGGCCTGCTTGATCGCCAGGTGAATGGCGCGGCGCACGGCCTTCTGCTCGTCGCTGAGGCTGGTGATGTCCAGCTTGCCCGGCAGACCGGCGCTGACGTGAGCGTGAGCCAGACGCCAGACGCGACGCAGGAAGCGGTTGGCGCCCTCGACGCCGGCATCCGACCATTCGCAGCTCTGATCGGGCGGCGAGGCGAACATCATGAACAGGCGGCAGGTGTCGGCGCCGTAAGCATCGATCATGTCCTGCGGGTCGACGCCGTTGTTCTTCGACTTGGACATCTTCTCGGTGCCGCCGATTTCCACCGGCAGGCCGTCGCTCTTGAGCTTGGCGCCGATGACCTTGGCCTTGGCGTCACGCTCGACTTCCACGTCGGCTGGGTTGAACCAGTCCTTGCCGCCGTTTTCCAGGGTGCGGTAGTAGGTCTCGGCGACCACCATGCCCTGGGTCAGCAGGTTCTTGAACGGCTCGTTGGAGGAGACCAGGCCCTCGTCGCGCATCAGCTTGTGGAAGAAGCGCGCGTAGAGCAGATGGAGGATGGCGTGCTCGATGCCGCCGATGTACTGATCCACCGGCAGCCAGTGGTTGGCCGCTTGCGGGTCGACCATGCCGCCTTCGTAGTTCGGGCTGGCGTAGCGGGCGAAGTACCAGGACGACTCCACGAAGGTGTCCATGGTGTCGGTTTCGCGCTTGGCCGGGGCGCCGCATTTCGGGCAGCTGCACTCGTAGAACTCGGGCATCTTCGCCAGCGGGCTGCCTGCGCCGTCCGGCACCACGTCTTCGGGCAGCACCACCGGCAGCTGGTCTTCCGGCACCGGCACGTCGCCGCAGCTATCGCAGTGGATGATGGGGATCGGGCAGCCCCAGTAACGCTGGCGGCTGATGCCCCAGTCGCGCAGACGGAACTGGGTCTTGCGCGCGCCGTGCGCACTGGCTTCCAGATCACCGACGATGGCGTCGAAGGCGGCGCTGAAATCCAGACCGTCGTACTTGCCGGAGTTGATGGTGGTCAGGCCGGCCTTGTCGCCGTACCAGTCCTGCCAGGTGCTGGCGTCGTAGTCCTTGCCCTCGCCGGTGTAGACCTGCTTGATCGGCAGCTCGTACTTGCCCGCGAATTCGAAGTCGCGCTCGTCATGCGCCGGCACGGCCATCACCGCGCCTTCGCCGTAGCCCCACAGCACGTAGTTGGCGACGAATACCGGCAGCTTGTCCCCGGTCAGCGGATGAATGACGAACTGGCCGGTGGCCAGGCCCTTCTTCTCCATGGTGGCCATGTCGGCCTCGGCCACGGAGCCAGCCTTGCACTCGGCGATAAAGGCGGCGATGGCCGGATTGGATTCGGCAGCGCGCTGGGCCAGCGGATGTTCGGCGGCCACGGCAACGTAGGTGGCACCCATCAGGGTGTCGGGGCGGGTCGAGTAGACCTTCAGCTGACCATCGATGCCAATGCTGGCGACGTCGTAGTCGAACACGATGTCGGCACCGAAGCTCTTGCCGATCCAGTTGCGCTGCATGGTCTTGACCTGCTCGGGCCAGCCATCCAGTTCGTCCAGGCTGCTCAGCAGCTCATCGGCGTAAGCGGTGATCTTGAAGTAGTACATCGGGATTTCGCGCTTCTCGATCAGCGCGCCCGAACGCCAGCCGCGGCCGTCGATGACCTGCTCGTTGGCCAGTACGGTCTGGTCCACCGGGTCCCAGTTGACGGTGCCGTTCTTGCGGTAGATCACGCCCTTTTCGAACAGGCGGGTGAACAGCCACTGCTCCCAGCGGTAGTAGTCCGGCTTGCAGGTGGTGACTTCGCGCGTCCAGTCGATGGCCAGGCCCAGCGATTTGAGCTGGGACTTCATGTAGGCGATGTTCTCGTAAGTCCACTTGGCCGGCGCCACCTGGTTCTTCATCGCGGCGTTTTCCGCCGGCATGCCGAAGGCGTCCCAGCCCATCGGCTGCAGCACGTTCTTGCCCTGCATGCGCTGGTAGCGCGCGATCACGTCACCGATGGTGTAGTTGCGCACGTGCCCCATGTGTAGCTTGCCGCTGGGATAGGGGAACATCGACAGGCAGTAGAAGGTGTCCTTGCCGGGCTGTTCGCTGACGACGAAGGATTTCTGCGCGTCCCAGTGGGACTGCGCGGCGGCTTCTATTTCACGGGGCGAGTACTGTTCGTGCATGGCTCTGGCGCTGAAGGAATGGGGCTTGCGGAAAACGTCGTAGCATACATGAGCGCCGTCTATCGAGGGAAACCCAGATTGCGCCGCGTCCGCCGTTTGTCGCGGCGCCGGGCTGCGTGCGGGGCCTTCGCTAAGCTTGATTCAAGGCCCGCGGTTTTCAGGGCTCGCGAGGTGTCAGATGGTCGATGCACGGCAGGCGGAACGGAGCGGTGGTCTTTACGAGCGGCTGCTGCACAGGCTTGCCCTGGCACTGGAGGAGGCTGATACCGCTAGTCGCCTGCACGCAGAGCCGCTGCGCGAACTGGAACTGGATGGGCTGAGCCCGGCGGAGCTGGAACTGATCCGCGCCTATCTCAACCGTGACCTGCACTGGCTGCGCGGCTGGCACGCGGCGGCCGAGGAACTGGCGCTGATTCAGCGTCAGCCATTGCGTAGCGCCAAGGCCGCGGGTGGCAAGCCGCTGGGCAAGCTCAAACCCTTGATGAAGCGTCGCCAGGCGCTGTGTTGCGCACTCTGCGGTGCGCCAGTCAGCTGGCATCGCGGGCAGGATGCGCGAGCCTGCCAGGCTTGCGGTTCCAAGCTGTTTCGCAGCGGCAGTTCGCGCTAGATCGCATTGGCCGCAGTTGCGGCTTGGCTTGGTGTCTCGCCTGATTTTCTGACGAGCTGTTAGGCTTGGGCGCCCGGGAGGTGCCTGATGCCGATTCGCTACATCCTCAAACAACTGCTGATGCCGCCAGGCATCCTGCTTCTGCTGATGCTGCTGGGCTGGTGGCTGCGTCGTCGCTTTCCGCGGTTGGCTTTCACCTGCTTTGCCACCGGCTTTGGCGGACTCTGGTTGATGAGCCTGCCGGCGGTGATGCAATGGAGCGCGGGCCTGCTCGAACGTGAGCCGGTGCTGGAGGATGCGCGATGGGCGACGCTGGCGCAGCGCGCCGATGCCATCGTGATTCTCGGCGCCGGGCGCGAGCAGAACGATCCGGGCTGGGGCGGAACCGATCAGCCGGGGCTGATGGCCTTGGAGCGCCTGCGCTATGCCGCTCGCCTGGCACGCGCATCCGGGCTGCCGATGGCGGCTACCGGTGGCCTGCATTACGGCCAGCCGCCCAGTGAAGCGGCGCTGATGGCCGACTCCATGAAGCGCGATTACGGTCTGGAGATTCGCTGGCTGGAGGAGCAGAGCCGCACGACTTGGGAAAACGCGCTGCTGAGTGCCGAGCTGCTGCAGCCGCAGGGCGTGCGTCGCGTGGTGCTGGTCACCCAGGCCTGGCACATGCCGCGTGCACGCTGGAGTTTCGAGCAGGCCGGCTTCGAGGTGATCACTGCACCGATGGGCTATCTCAGCGCCGGTTATGAACGCCCGCTGGGCGGCTGGCTGCCGGAGTCGCGGGTGATCTGGCAGAGCAGTCAGCTGCTTAACGAAGCCATCGGCTTGTTGGCTTATCCGATGGTATACGGCGCTGATTGAGGCTGAACGTTCGCGTAGGAGCGGCTTCAGCCGCGAACGAGGCCGGTAGAGCTTTCGCGGCTGAAGCGGAGTGCCGCCCAGCCGCTCCTACGATTCTGTGGCTTGGAGCCTCGATTGCGCCTCAGCGCGTAGCCCGGATGCAATCCGGGGAATCGTGGCGCTAACTCCCGGATTTCATCCGGGCTACGCTCGCCAGCAGGCGGCCTATACCGTCTTGGCCATGCGGCTGGCCAGCAGCGCCCAGCCCAGCAGCAGGACGCAGAGAATCGCCAGCGGCCAGATGCGCCATTGCAGGTAGGGCGTCAGCCCCTGCATCGGCGCCACTTCGCCGTAGAGCACGCCCTGCTCGAACTGCGGCAGTGCCGTCTGGATTCTACCCTGCGGGTCGATCACCACGGTCATGCCGTTGTTGGTGGCGCGGATCATCCAGCGCCCGGCTTCCAGTGCGCGCATCTGCGCCATCTGCAGGTGCTGCAGCGGGCCGATGGAGGTGCCGAACCAGGCGTCGTTGCTCACCGTCAGGAGGATGTCGCTGTCCGCCGCCAGCGCCGCGGCGAATTCCGGGTAGACCACCTCGTAGCAGATGAACGGCGCGATGCGATGCCCCTTGGCCAGCAGCGGCGGCTGGTCGGACGGGCCGCGGGCGAAGTCGGACATGGGCAGGTCGAAGAAGGCGATCAATCCGCGCAGCACTTCCTGCAGCGGCACGTACTCGCCGAAGGGCACCAGTTTCTGCTTGAGATAGGTGCCCTGGCCTTCGCCGAAGCTGGTGATGGCGTTGTAGTAACGAATCTCTCCACGCTCGTTCGACTGCCGCACCGGCACGCCGGTGATCAGTGCGCTGTTGCGGTCACGGGCGAAGCGATCCATCACGCCGATATAGCCCTGGGCCATGTCCTTGAGCACCGGTATGGCGGTCTCCGGCCAGACCAGCAGGTCGACCTGCTTGGCGCTGAAGCTGAGATCGCGATAAAGCGCCAACTGCGCGTTGAGCTGGGCCGGGTCCCATTTCAGGTTCTGTTCGACATTGCCCTGCACCAGGGCCACGCTAAGGCTGTCGCCTGCTGCGCGGGTCCACTCGTGACCCTTCAGCGCCAGGCCGGCGAGCCAGGGGGCCAGCAGCAGGAGCAGGGCGCAGATGTAGCGCGGTTTGTGCGCACGCAGACGCTCCAGATTGATGATCAGCGCGGCCGACAGGGCTAAGACGAAGGACGCCAGCCAGACCCCGCCGACCGGTACCAGACCGCTCAGCGGCCCCTCGAGCTGGCTGTAGCCGGCGTAGAGCCAGGGGAAGCCGGTAAGGAACCAGCCGCGAAACACCTCCTGCACCACCCACAGCGCGGCGAACGCCAGGGCGTCGGCCAGCGGTGCTTCGCTGCGGCGTATCCAGCGCGCCCACAGCGCGGCGGTCAGGGCGAAGAACAGGCCCAGTCCGGCGACGAAGCCCAGGGTGAGAATGCCTGCCAGCGCCGGCGAGGCGGCGCCATAGTCATGGATGCTGACATAGACCCAGCTGGTGCCGGCGGCGAACAGGCCGAAGCCGTAGCTCCAGCCGCGCAGCGCCGCCTGGCCCGGGCGCAGTTCGCGCAGGCCGAGATAGAACAGGGCAATGGACAGCACGGCCAGCGGCCACAGGTCGAAGGGGGCGAGCGCCAGGGTGGTCAGGGCGCCTGCGCCGCAGGCGAGCAGGTGGCCGGGCCAGCCCGGACGAGTGATCCATTGCAGCATGGAGTGATCCTTGGAGTCGGGGTGGCGCAAGGGTAGAGCGGAAATGGCGCAGGGGGAAGCGGCCGCCCTCGCTGGGCAAGGGCGGCTGAGACTCAGCGGCTAACCGGAGTCAGGCGCAGCAGGTGGATGCGGCGGCTGTCGGCGTTGAGCACGCGGAAGCGGAATTCGCCGATCTCGGTGACTTCGTTGCGCTTGGGCAGATGGCCAAAGGCGTTCATCACCAGGCCGCCGACGGTGTCGTATTCGTCGTCGGAGAACTGACTGTCGAAGGTCTCGTTGAAGCTGTCGATGGGCGTCAGTGCCTTGATCAGATAGTCGCCGGACGGCAGTGGCTTGATGTAGCCGTCTTCCTCGACATCGTGCTCGTCCTCGATGTCGCCGACGATCTGCTCCAGCACATCCTCGATGGTCACCAGGCCGGCCACGCCGCCGTATTCGTCGATGACCACGGCCATGTGGTTGTGGTTGGCGCGGAACTCGCGCAGCAGCACGTTGAGGCGCTTGGACTCGGGCACGAAGGTGGCCGGGCGCAGCAGGTCCTTGATGTTGAAGTTGGGCTGCTCGCCCTGCAGGATCAGCGGCAGCAGATCCTTGGCCAGGAGTATGCCGATAACGTCGTCGAGGCTCTCGCCGACTACCGGGTAGCGCGAATGGGCGGCATCGATGATGGCGGGCAGGAATTCGCGCGGGCTCTGGTTGGCCTTGATGCTGATCATCTGCGAGCGCGGCACCATGATGTCGCGCACCTGCAGGTCGGCGACCTGGATGGCGCCTTCGACAATGGCCAGCGCTTCGCTGTCGAGCAGCTTGTTCTGGTGGGCTTCGCGCAGGACTTCCAGCAGTTCCTGGCGGTTTCTCGGCTCATGAGCAAAAGCCTGGGTCAGCTTGTTGAACCAGGACTTCTGCTCGTTGCTCGATCGGTCTTCGCTCATGGCGTTTTACTCGGGGTCCTTTTCATTAGGCGGTTCGTCGCCGGCATAGGGGTCGGGATGACCCAGCTCGGCGAGCAATTGTCGTTCCAGTTCTTCCATCTCGAGGGCTTCGTCTTCCTCGACATGGTCATAGCCCAGCAGGTGCAAGCAGCCGTGGATCACCAGATGCGCCCAGTGCGCCTCCAGCGTCTTGCCTTGCTCGGCCGCTTCGCGCTCGACCACCGGCACGCAGATCACCAGGTCGCCCAGCAGCGGGATGTCGAGAATCCCTTCAGGAATCTCGGCGGGGAAGGACAGGACGTTGGTGGCGTAGTCCTTGTGCCGCCAGGTGTGGTTCAGCTCGCGACCTTCTTCCTCGTCGACCAGGCGGATGGTCAGCTCGGAATCGGCTGTGCGCTGACGCAGCGCCAGTTCGCACCAGCGGCGCAGTTGCGCTTCGTCCGGGTGCTGGCCGTCAGTGGCCAGTTGCAGGTCGAGTTCAAGCATCGCTGCCGTCGCCCTTGCCGTTCAGGCGCGCGTCGTGGCGTTCGTAGGCTTCGACGATGCGCTGCACCAGCGGGTGGCGCACCACGTCCTTGGGCTTGAAGTGGGTGAAGCTGATGCCGGGCACGTCACGCAGCACCTCGATGACGTGGGCCAGGCCGCTCTTGGTGCCGCGTGGCAGGTCGACCTGGGTGATGTCGCCGGTGATCACGGCGGTGGAGCCGAAACCGATACGGGTAAGGAACATCTTCATCTGCTCGACGGTGGTGTTCTGACTCTCGTCGAGAATGATGAAGCTGTTGTTAAGCGTGCGGCCGCGCATGTAGGCCAGCGGCGCGATTTCGATCACCTGCTTCTCGATCAGCTTGGCGACGTGATCGAAGCCGAGCATTTCATAGAGTGCGTCGTACAGCGGGCGCAGGTAGGGGTCGATCTTCTGCGCTAGGTCGCCGGGCAGGAAGCCGAGCTTCTCGCCGGCTTCCACCGCCGGGCGCACCAGCAGGATGCGGCGTACCTGCTCGCGCTCCAGCGCGTCCACCGCGCAGGCCACGGCCAGGTAGGTCTTGCCGGTACCGGCCGGGCCGATGCCGAAGTTGATGTCGTTGTCGAGGATCGCCTTGACGTAGCGCTGCTGATTGGCGCCGCGCGGCTTGATCACGCCCTTTTTGGTGCGCAGGGTCACCTGCGGCAGGTTGCTGGGGTTGACCAGCTCCTCGACGCCGGATTCCTGCAGATACAGGTGCACCAGGTCAGGCGACAGCTCGGTGGCTTTGGTTTCGCGGTACAGCTTGCGCAGTAGGGTCTCGGCGGCCTGGGTCTTGTCGGCGCTGCCGAGCATCTCGAACTGATTGCCGCGGTTGCGGATTTCCAGGCCGAGGCGCTCTTCGATCAGGCGCAGGTGCTCGTCGAACTGGCCGCAGAGGTTGGCGAAACGGCGGGCCTCGAAAGGTTCGAGGGTGAAGCGATGAGGTTCTAGAGAGGCGTTCAAGATGATGGTGTGATCGTCACTTGTCTGGGTAGTGAAAGGCAGCATAACGCCGGTCGCCCACAACGCAAAGTGTGGGCGACCAGTGCGTTAATGGAGGGTGTCGGCATCCAGCAGGGTGCCGCGCAGCGAATGGGGCAGGGCGTCGTCGATGTGCACATCGACGAACTGGCCGATCAGGCGCGGATTGTCGCAACGGAAATTGACGATGCGATTCTGCTCGGTGCGGCCCTGGAGCATGCCCGGGTCCTTCTTCGAGTAGTCGCTGACCAGGATGCGCTGCACCGTGCCGACCATGCGTCGGCTGTTCTCGAAACCGTTCTGGTTGATGCGGTGCTGCAGCAAGGCCAGACGCTGCTTCTTCACTTCTTCCGGGGTGTCGTCGACCAGATCGGCGGCCGGAGTACCGGGGCGCGAGCTGTAGATGAAGGAGAAGGAGAAGTCGAAGCCGACGTCCTCGATCAGCTTCATGGTCTGCTCGAAATCCTTCTCGGTCTCGCCGGGGAAGCCGACGATGAAGTCCGAGCTGATCAGGATGTCCGGTACGGCGGCGCGCAGCTTGCGGATGCGCGACTTGTATTCCAGCGCGGTGTGGTTGCGCTTCATCGCCGCGAGGATGCGGTCGGAGCCGGACTGCACCGGCAGGTGCAGGTATTTCACCAGTTGCGGAATCTCGGCGTGAGCCTGGATGATGGCGTCGGAGAACTCCAGCGGGTGGCTGGTGGTGTAACGGATGCGCTCGATACCGTCGAGGGCGGCCACGGCATGCAGCAGCTCGGCGAAGTCGGCGATATGGCCGTCCGGCGCTTGCCCGCGATAGCCGTTGACGTTCTGCCCGAGCAGGGTGACTTCCTTCACGCCTTTCTCGGTGAGGGAGGTGATTTCCATCAGCACGTCGACCAGCGGGCGGCTGACTTCCTCGCCGCGGGTGTAGGGCACCACGCAGAAGGTGCAGTACTTGCTGCAGCCTTCCATGACCGAAACGAAGGCGCTGGGGCCGTCGACGCGCGGCTCGGGCAGACGGTCGAATTTCTCGATCTCGGGGAAGCTGATGTCCACCTGGGCGGTCTTGGTCACGCGCGCGGCGTCGATCATTTCCGGCAGGCGGTGCAGGGTCTGCGGCCCGAATACCACGTCGACATAGGGCGCGCGGTCGCGGATCGCCGCGCCTTCCTGGCTGGCCACGCAGCCGCCGACACCGATCACCAGATCCGGATTGGCCTGCTTCAGCTCGCGCCAGCGGCCGAGCTGGGAGAACACCTTGTCCTGGGCCTTCTCGCGGATCGAGCAGGTATTGAGCAGGATCACGTCGGCTTCTTCGGGTTTTTCCGTAACCTCCAGAGCCTGATGCTCACCCAGCAGGTCGACCATGCGCGAGCTGTCGTACTCGTTCATCTGGCAACCGTGGGTTTCGATATAGAGCTTCTTGGTCATGGCACTGTCTGAGGTGGTTAAAAAATGACCGCGCATTATAGGGGAGAGGTGGGCGACAGGCTACAGGCGGCAGGCCATAGGCAATAGCGTCGTCGGGTAGCCCGGATGCAATCCGGAGCTTGCGGCGTTCATTCCCGGATTGCATCCGGGCTACGCTTGCCTGCCGCCTGCCGCCTGCCGCCTGCCGCCTGCCGCCTGCCGCCTGTGCCTTGTGCTATTCTGCGCGCCCCGTTTTTTCTGACTTCGAGTCTCCATGAGCAAGCGCGATCCCATCTACAAGGTGATTTTCCTCAACCAGGGCCAGGTGTACGAGATGTACGCCAAGCAGATCTATCAGAGCGATCTGTGGGGTTTTCTGGAAGTGGAGGAGTTCGTCTTCGGTGAGCGTAGCCAACTGGTGGTCGACCCCAGCGAGGAGAAGCTCAAGGCGCAGTTCGAGGGCGTTGTTCGTAGTTTCGTGCCGATGCACGCGATCATCCGCATCGACGAGGTGGAGCGCCTGGGCACGGCGAAGATCAGCGAGGCCAAGGGTGGCGGCAACGTGATGCCGTTTCCCATGCCGATGCCAGACAAGTAAGCGCAGCTAGTGGTTCAGCTAGGTAGGGTGGGCTTCAGCCCACCAGCGGTATCGAGATGCTACTAAGTAGGGTGGGCTTTAGCCCACCAGCTTTATTGCGATGCCACTTGGTGGGCTGAAGCCCACCCTACGCCTGACGTTACCTTTAAGGCAGCGGCGAGAAAGGCGAACGCCCTTCAGCTGTCTGCAGTTCCAGCAGGTAGCTGCGGAAGATCTGCCCCAGCACCTGGCTGGCGATTTCCAGTTCATCGCGACGCATCTGCGCCGAGACCAGGTCGGCGCTGTCCATGGCTTCGTCCGAGCCATTGACCGAGGCCATCTTCAAAACGATGTAGGCCTGCACGTTGTTGGCCGGTACGCCTTCGCCACGGAAGAACATGGTGCCCAGGCGCAGCTGTGCTTCGGCGTGGCCCTGCAACGAGGCGCGCTCGAACCAGGTCAGCGCCTGCTTGAGGTCGCGTGGGGTGCGTTTGCCGTCGTAGTAATACTCGCCCAGCTCGAAGGCGGCCTGCATGTTGCCGGCGCGCGCCATTTCCTGGCAGCTGGCCAGGGCATCGGGCATTTCTTCGGGAGCGGCGTTCAGGGCGCAGCTGCCGCTGGCGGGGATCAGCAGAGAGTTGCCGCCTGCGAACGCAAACAGCGGGAGGAAAAGCAACAGGCAGCCCAGAGACAGGGTGCGGCCGGTGCGGTTCATCTGGATAACGGGACCTCGGCAGTTCAGGTCGGGTGACGTGCCCGGTCGGCGCAAAACGTGCCGACCGTCGCATTATGGAATAAACCGCGCGCTTGTTACAAAGGCTTTACCAGGCTGTCGAAAAACTACCTGCGTTGGCAATACTGCGTTAAAGCCGGCCTCAAAATGCTCATTTACAGCACGTAAACTGCGCTTTTTCGGCCGTTTTTGCCTTGTCTTGCCTGCCTCGCCTACGTTTTTCAACCGCCTGTTACCCGGTCTGTCGTTTCGCACTTCCCGGCAGGCTCAGCAGCAGCCAGGCCAGCAGCGGGTACGCCGGCGTGAGCAGCGCGTGAAACAGGTCGATACGGCGCAGCGGTCCGATCACGCCCTCGGTGCCGACCGCCAGGCCGGCCAGTAGAAACAGGCCCACCACCACAGCTGCGCTGATCGCTGGCGCCCGGCGCGGCCATTGGACTGCGCCGGCATAGAGAATCAGCACCAGCGTGGCCAGGTTCAGTGCCAGGCGGTAATCCTCCAGGTAGCCCAGCTGCCGAAACAGCTCGAAGAAGGCGCACAGGCCGAGGACGATGCGCCCCCAGTTCGGCCGGCCCCATGCCCAGCCGCGACCCAACGCCAACGCCGCGGCGCCGAGCAAAGGCAGGCCGAGAAAGCTGCTGGCCTGAGTGAGCCACAGGTGCGCGGCCTGCCAGCTAGGGTCGAAGCCGTAGCGAATCACGCCGACGCTGGCCGCCGCGGCCGGCAGCAGAAAACCGAGCAGGGCGCAGAACAGCGCCGGCTGATCGCCCTCGCCGTAGCGCCCGCGCGCCCGGCCGATCCACACGACGCAGGCGGCGCAGGCCAGGGCCAGCAATGCATCACTGAAGGCAGTGCTGTATTGCATCAGGCTTTTTTCAGCTCGGCGAAGGCGCGCTCGGCGGCGGCGAAGGTGATCTCCAGCTCCTTGTCGCCATGGGCGATGGAGGTGAAGCCCGCTTCGAAGGCGCTCGGTGCCAGGTACACGCCACCGTCCAGCATCAGGTGGAAAAAGCGGTTGAAGCGCGCGCTGTCGCTGGCCATCACGTCGGCGAAGGTGACGATGTCGTCGGCGCCGCTGAAGTACAGGCCAAACATGGCGCCCGCCTGGGTGGTGACGAAGGGGATGCCGGCGGCATCGGCACGCTGCTGCAGACCGTCAAGCATGCGCGTGGTGTAGTCGCTCAGCTCGGTGTGGAAGCCCGGACGGCTGATCAGCTTCAGCGTGGTCAGGCCGGCGGCCATGGCCAGCGGGTTACCCGACAGGGTGCCAGCCTGGTAGACCGGGCCGAGCGGGGCGATGCATTCCATGATCGCGCGCTTGCCGCCGAAGCAGCCCACCGGCATGCCGCCGCCGATGATCTTGCCGAAGGTAGTCAGGTCCGGAGTGACGCCGTAGTGCGCCTGGGCGCCGCCGAGGGCGACGCGGAAACCGGTCATCACCTCGTCGAAGATCAGCACCACGCCGTGCTTGTCGCACTGCTCGCGCAGGCCTTCGAGAAAGCCCGGCGCCGGCGGTACGCAGTTCATGTTGCCGGCTACCGGCTCGACGATGATACAGGCGACTTCCTTACCCACCTGCGCCAGGCATTCGGCCACGGCGTCGATGTCGTTGAACGGCAGGGTCAGGGTGTGCTTGGCGAAGGCCGCCGGCACGCCCGCGGAGTTCGGCACGCCCTGGGTCAGGGCGCCGGAGCCGGCCTTGACCAGCAGGCTGTCGGAGTGGCCGTGGTAGCAGCCCTCGAACTTGATGATGCTGTCGCGGCCGGTGTAACCGCGGGCCAGGCGGATGGCGCTCATGGTCGCTTCGGTGCCGGAGCTGACCATGCGCACCATCTCCATCGACGGCACCAGGCTGCATACCAATTCGGCCATCTCGGTTTCCAGCGCGGTCGGCGCGCCGTAGGACAGGCCGTGCTCCAGCTGGCGACGCACGGAATCCAGCACCTCCGGATGGCTGTGGCCGAGGATCATCGGGCCCCAGGAACCGACGTAATCGACATAGCGCTTGTCATCCTCGTCCGTCACATAGGCGCCTTCGGCGTGCTTGAAGAACAGCGGCGTGCCGCCGACGCTGCGGAAGGCGCGCACCGGCGAGTTGACGCCGCCGGGGATGTGTTTCTGGGCGTTGGCGAAGAGAATTTCGGAGCGGGACATGGCAGGTTCTCTCTGAAAGGGATCAATCGAACAGCGCGGCGAAGGCGCGGGCGCGGTCTTGCACCTCAAGGGCGGAGTCCGCGGCAAACAGGGCGTGGATCACAGCGATCATGCTGGCGCCACGGGCGATCAGGCCGGGGGCGTTTTCCAGGGTCACGCCGCCGATGGCGACGATAGGCTGGGCAAAGCGCGTGCGCGCCTGATCCAGCAGCTCCACGGTGGCGGCCGGGGCGCCGGGCTTGGTATTGGAGTTGAAGAAGCGGCCGAAGGCGATATAGCTGGCGCCTTCGCAGGCGGCGCGCTCGGCCAGCTCCAGCTGGGCGTGACAGGTACCGCCGATCACGCATTCAGTACCGAGGCGGGCGCGCGCGGCGGCCAGCGAGCCGTCGCTCTGGCCCAGGTGCAGGCCGACGCCCAGGCGTGCAGCCAGCTCCAGGTCGTCGTTGATGATCAGCGTGGCGCCATGGCGCTGGCACAGTTCGGCCAGCGCCTGGGCTTCATCGAGACGACGCGCGGCGTCGCCCGACTTGTCGCGGTACTGCAGCAGGCGCGCACCGCCGATCAGCGCCGCTTCGGCGTAGGGCAGCAGTTTGCCGCCGGCCAGCAATGGCGTATCGGTGATGGCGTAGAGGCCGCGAAGATTCACGAACAGAAATCCAGCGGCAGGCGGCGCGGCACGTACTGGCCGTGGCCGGGTTCTTCGGCGTCGCGCAGGGTGCGCCAGGTGTAGTCCAGGGCGCTCTTCACGGCGCTGACCGGCTCTTCGCCCAGCGCCAGGCGACCGGCCAGGGTGCTGGCCAGGGTGCAGCCGGAGCCGTGGTAGCTGCCGGGCAGGCGCGCGCAGGTGAAGGTGTGGCGGCTGCCGTCACGGCTGTACAGGCGGTTGTGTACTTCGGCTTCGTCGCCGTGGCCGCCGGTGATCAGCAGGTGCTCGATGAACGGCAGCAGCTTGTCTGCGCATTCGTCGGCCGTACCTTCCGGCAGTTCGGCGAGGATGCGCGCTTCCGGCAGGTTCGGTGTGGCGATGGTGGAAACGGCGAACAGGCGCTCGCGCATGGCATAGCCGACGTCGTCCTTGCCCAGCGAGCCGCCACCACCGGCGCGCAGCACCGGGTCGCAGACCAGCGGGATGCCAGGCAGCTGGCTCATCACTTCGAGCACGGTGTCGACCATGTCCACCGAGCCGAGCATCCCCAGTTTGACGGCGGCCACCGGCATATCGGCGATCACCGCACGGGCCTGGGCCAGTACCCAGTCACGGTCGAGCACGCGGAAGTCGGAGACGTTGACGGTATCCTGCACGGTCAGGGCGGTCACCGTCGGGGCGGCGTGGCAGCCTTGAGCCAGCAGGGCTTCGATATCGGCCTGCAGGCCGGCACCACCGCTGGGGTCGTGACCGGACATGCACAGCACTACGGGGCGGGAGTTTGGCGTTTTCATGGTGCGCGAGCTTATCACTAACCACCACCGGATCGCTGCAGGGCGTATGGCTGAACAACCGTCGCGCACCGGTGGCGCAGGCCCTGCAGAGGCGTTTTGCCCAGGCCGTCGTGTTTCGGCCGGGAACCATGATGCTGCCTGAATCTGGAAAAGCGCCACGCCAGCCCCTAGAGTAGCGCGATTCGACTATAAGTTTGCCGTGCGTGACGACATCATCGAGGGGTAATGGGGTCCCGATGTCGTTCGACAGGGCTTGTGGGGACCTATGTACCGGCTGCTCCTGCTCTTGTTGAGCCTCGTTTTTTCTTCGCTGGTGGGCGCCGTTACCTTCGACGAACACATACGCGCATTGCCATTGGGCCAGAGCATGTATGTATTCGAGGACGTACGCGGCGATGCCAGTATCGATGACATCGCCTCGCCGGCCGTGCAGGGCAGCTTCCGTCTGCATGACAAGCCCGTGCTCAACGCCGGTTATTCGCGCTCGGTGTTCTGGCTGCGTCTGGACCTGGAGTATCGCCCCGAGCAGGCGCAAGGCGATCGCAACTGGCTGCTGGAGCTGGCCTATCCGCCGCTCGATCACCTCGAGCTTTACCTCCCTGACGAAGACGGCAGCTTCGCCCTGGCGCAGCGCACAGGCGACGCCTTGCCGTTCGATAGCCGGCAGATCCGCCAGAACAACTACCTGTTCGAGCTGAACCTGGAGCCGGGGCAGGCCAAGCGCGTCTACTTGCGTCTGGAAAGTCAGGGTTCGATCCAGGCGCCGCTGACGCTATGGGCGCCCAACGCCTATCTGGAGCAGCAGCCTGGGCGCATCTATGTGCTCGGCATCATCTACGGCGTGCTGCTGGTGATGCTGGTGTACAACCTGTTCATCTTCATCAGTGTGCGCGACACCAGCTACCTTTATTACATCCTCTATATCGCCTCGTTTGGCCTTTACCAGGTATCGGTCAACGGCGCCGGCATCGAATACTTCTGGCCCAACAGCCCATGGTGGGCCAACGCCGCCACCCCTTTCCTGATTGGCGCAGCCGCCCTGTTCGGCTGCCAGTTCGCGCGCAGTTTCCTGCATACCGCCGAGCACAGCCCCTGGGTAGACCGCCTGCTGCTGTTGCTCATGGTCTGTGGTGTCGTGGTGATGCTGCTGGCGCTGAGTGTCAGTTACGCCACCGCACTGCGCCTGGCGACCTATCTCGCGCTGCTGTTCACCGTAGTGATCTTCGCCGCCGGTATCCTCGCCTGGCTGCGCGGCATGCGGGTGGCGCGCTACTTCATCTTCGCCTGGAGCGCCTTTCTGGCCGGCGGCATCGTCAACACGCTGATGGTGCTGGGCTATCTGCCCAATGTCTTTCTCACCATGTACGCCAGCCAGATCGGTTCGGCGCTGGAGGTGGGCCTGCTGTCGCTGGCGCTGGCCGACCGCATCAACGCGATGAAGGAAGAGCGCACGCGCATCCTCCAGGAGGCCGGGCGCAAGCTCGAGGCACTGAACCAGGAGCTGGCCGACAGTAACCGCTTCAAGGACGAGTTTCTCGCCACTGTCACGCATGAACTGCGCACGCCAATGAACGGCGTGATCGGCTCGCTGGAGCTGATGCAGACGGTGAAGATGGACGTCGAGCTGGAGCAATACCAGAAGACCGCTGCCGCTTCGGCGCGCGACATGATGCGCATGGTCAACGACATTCTCGCCCTGACCGAACTGCAGGCCGGCAAGCTCTACCCACGGCATGAGGCGTTCAGCCTGCGTGGCCTGTTCGATGGCCTGCGCGCGCATTACGCGCCGCGCGCCGAGGACAAGGGCCTCGGGTTCACGCTGGAACTGGAGGACAGCCTGCCCGATATTCTCGAAGGCGACGCCGCCAAGCTGGCGCAGGCGCTGGGTTACCTGCTGGACAATGCCATCAAATTCACCAACGAAGGTGGTGTGACACTGCAGGTGGGGCGCACCGGGAACCCGGGCCACAACCTGCCGCTGAGTGTGGTGGTCAGTGATACCGGCATCGGCTTCGCCCAGAGCGAGGGCGACCTGTATCAGCGCTTCCATCAGCTCGATGGCTCCATGACCCGCAAATACGGTGGTCTGGGTATCGGCCTGGCGATCTGTCGGCAACTGGTCGATCTGCTCGGCGGCAGCCTCAGCCACGAGTCCCAGCCCGGCGTCGGCAGCCGCTTTCGTCTCAACGTGCCGCTGAGCCTGCCTGAGCAGCAACCGGCGCCCGCACTGCGCCCGCAGCGTTTGCCGAGTGGCGTGGCGCTGCGCCAGGCCCAGCAATGCACGGTGCTGATCGTCGAGGACAACGCGATCAACCAGTTGGTGACGCGCGGCATGCTGCTCAAGCTGGGCTACCGCGTGCGCACTGCCGACAACGGTGCCGAGGCGCTGGAGCTGCTACGCGGCGAAACCGTCGATGCCGTGCTGCTGGACTGCCAGATGCCGGTAATGGACGGATTTGCCACCTGCCGTGCAATTCGCGCGCTGCCCGGTTGTGCCGAGCTGCCAGTGCTGGCGATCACCGCGCACAGTCACAGCGGTGATCGCGAGCGCTGTCTGGCTGCGGGCATGAGCGATTACCTGGCCAAGCCGGTCAAGTTCGAAGAGCTGCGTGTACTGCTGCATGACTGGGTACTGTGCCGCTCGCCGCTGGTATCCGGCGGCGCTGCTCCGCTCTGACGACCCGCTGCGCTCCTTCCCGATTCGGCGGCAGATTTGGCCGAATCGTCCCTTTAGCCATGGTCTGAATCCTGATTCACTGCTGGATATGAATCAGGATTCAGACCATGGCCTACCGTATCACCGAAGCTCGAATCGACCGCGACCAGACACAGCGCCAACGCATTCTCGATTGCGCGTTGGAGCGGGTCAGTGCCGGCGGTTTCGCAGCCCTGACCATGCAGGCGCTGGCCGACGACGTTGGTATCGCCACTGGCAGCCTGTACCGCCACTTTCGCAGCAAGGGGGAACTGGCTGCTGAAGTCTTCGCCGCGGCCAGTCAGCGTGAAGTGGATGCCCTGGCCGCCGCCCTGCGTGGGCCGGGTACTGCCAGCGCGCGTCTACGCCTCGGTCTTGAGCAATTCGCCGCGCGCGCCTGGCATAGCCGCCGTCTGGCCTTTGCCTTGATCGCCGAGCCTGTCGACCCGGAAGTCGACGAGCAACGTCTGCTCTATCGCGAAGCCTATGCCGAACTGTTCAGCGACCTGCTCGAGGATGGGGTTCGTACCGGCGAGTTCCAGGTCGACCAGCTCGGCCTCACCGCTGCCTGCCTGGTCGGGGCGATTGCCGAGGCGCTGGTCGGGCCTCTTTCGCCCCCTGCCCGTGCCGCCCGTGAAGCCGGGCATACCGGCCTGACGCTGGATCAGGTCAGCGCCAGCCTTGCCACTTTCTGCCTGCGCGCCGTCGGCGCCAAGGAGCCTACACGATGAAACCCAGCCTGCACGCCGAAACTCACGAGGTCTTCAACCAGGTGCCCAGCCTCGACGGTGCCAACCTCTACCGTCTTGATCTGCCGCTGCAGGAGTGGGTGCGCCGCTACGATGGCGGCTGGGCGCAAGAGCGTCTGAGCGCCTATGGCGCGCTGGCCGGCGGCACGCTGATGCAGGCGGGCTTTCTCGCCAACGAGAACAAGCCGGTGTTCAAGAGTCATGACCGCTACGGCAACCGCATCGACCTGGTGGAATTCCATCCGGCCTATCATGAGCTGATGCGCACGGCCATTGAGCAGGGCCTGCCGTCGCTGCCCTGGACCGACCCGCGCGCTGGCGCCCACGTCGCTCGCGCCGGGCTTTCCTATCTGCACAGCCAGGCCGAGTCCGCCAGCGGCTGCCCGCTGACCATGACCTTCGCTGCCGTGCCGGCCATTCGCCTGCAGCCGAATGTGGCCGAGCAGTGGCTGCCGAAGATCCTTGCCACGCAGTACGACCCGCGCAATCTGCCGATGGAGCAGAAGGCCGGTGTCACCATCGGCATGGCCATGACCGAGAAGCAGGGCGGCACCGACGTGCGCGCCAACACCACCCGCGCCTATCCCATCGGCCTCGGCGGGCCGGGGCAGGGCTACGAACTGGTTGGTCACAAGTGGTTCTGCTCGGCGCCGATGTGCGATGCCTTCCTCACCCTGGCCTATACCGACAAGGGATTGAGCTGCTTCCTGCTGCCGCGCCATCGCCCGGACGGCACGCGCAACCAGTTCTATATCCAGCGCCTGAAGAACAAGCTGGGCAACTGGGCCAACGCCTCCAGCGAGGTGGAATACCGCGGCGCGTTCGCCTGGATGCTCGGCGAGGAAGGGCGCGGCGTGCCCACCATTATCGAGATGGTGGCCATGACCCGCTTCGACTGCATGGTCGGCTCCAGCAGCCTGATGCGCCAGGCGCTGACCCAGGCCGCGCACCACTGCGCGCATCGTCAGGTGGGCGGCAAGATTCTCGCCGAACAGCCGCTGATGCAGAACGTGCTGGCCGATCTGGCCCTGGAGAGCGAGGCCGCGCTGGCGCTGTGCATGCGCATGGGCCGCGCGCTCGATCATCAGCATGACGAGCAGGAAGACAAGTTCGCCCGCCTGGTCACTGCGGTGGGCAAGTACTGGATCTGCAAGCGCGCCCCGGAAATGGTCTACGAGGCTAGCGAATGCATGGGCGGCGCCGGCTACGTCGAGGAAACCATCATGCCGCGTCTGTATCGTGAGGCGCCGGTCAATTCGATCTGGGAAGGCTCGGGCAACGTGCAGTGCCTGGACGTACTGCGCGCCCTGTCCAAGGAGCCGGGCGTGCTCGATGCACTGTTCAACGAGCTGGGTGACGGCCATGGCGATGCACGGCTGAAGGCGCATATCCAACGTCTGAAAGCCGACTTCAGCGACACCGCCGACATCCAGTATCGCGCCCGCCAGCTGACCGAGGACATGGCCGTGGCGCTGCAGGCCAAGCTGTTGCTGGAGGCCGGCAACAGCGTGGTCAGCGACGCCTTTATCGCCAGCCGCCTGGAAGGCCGCGGCCGCGTCTACGGCACCCTGCCGCGCGGCGTCGACGTCGAGGCGCTGCTGGCGCGCAGCATGCCGCATCTGCTTTGATGCGAGGGCGATCTTTAACAAGGAAAAGTTGGTGGATTTTTAACGACTGATTTTCCCCTTTGGGAACAGTTGGTTACGCTAAGTGTGTTCCCCGCGTGAGCGGGGATGAACCGGCGCTGTACCAGTGAAGGGCCACGAATCGGCCGTGTTCCCCGCGTGAGCGGGGATGAACCGTTTTTGGGGACCGGACTTTCGGGGTATGCGTTGTGTTCCCCGCGCCAGCGGGGATGAACCGGCGGCGTCTCTGGTTTGTCCATCGACAGCATCGTGTTCCCCGCGCCAGCGGGGATGAACCGCTCATGTGCCTCGGCCGCGTTCGCCGGATTGAGTGTTCCCCGCGCCAGCGGGGATGAACCGCGGGTCAGGTCGCCCACCAGGCCAGCCGGCCAGTGTTCCCCGCGCCAGCGGGGATGAGCCGGACGACTTCGGCGCAATCAAGATATCTGACTGTGTTCCTCGCGTGAGTGGAGAATGCACCGGCTATTGAGCCGGTGCTTCAGGGCGTTTCAGTCGTCGCTTTCCAGCACTTCTCGGCCATTGAGTGCCTGGATTGGGCGGGCGTTTTTCGCGTACAGGTGCTGGAACAGGGCCAGTTGTTCGTGGGACAGCTCCACGGGCTGCTTGAGTACGCGCCATTGCACACCTTCGCTGCACGGCGGGGTGGTTAGCGAGCCGGCGAAGGCGTAGTAACCCTGTTGCTGTGGCAGTACGGTTTGCGGCGTGAAAAGGGTCGCCAACTCGACCTTTTCGCCTGCCTTGTCCGGCATGGCCTTGAACACGGACTCCAGGGCCTGATTCTTCTCGCCTTCCTTGAACAACACGGCGACTACCGCCAGGTGGCCATCGGCTGCCTGGTGGACGAAATGCGCGACCATCGGGAAGCCCCTACCAGCAATGTGCTCTTCGCTGGGGGTGTGGAAGTGAAATTGCACCAGGCGGTAGGGCTTGCCGTCGATCTCGATGCCGCCAGCGTTGGCCAGATTCACCTGCACGGTGTGGCCGTTATTCACCACTTCGGCTGGGCTGGCCTGGTAGTCGAAGGCGAGACGAGGCAGCGATGCGCGCGTCGGATGGCTGATGTCGATAGGCGATTGCGCATGGCCGAGTGCGCAGGTTTCGTAGCCTGGGTCCAATTGTGCCCAGTGCTCGGGGCCTTCCTTGCCGTTGTAGCTCCAGTGGTGCGGCTGTTCGGCCGCCATGGCGCCGGTTGCGAACAGAGCAGTTAACGCAACGATCAGGCTCTTCTTCATGTGCGTTCCCGTTACTGGATGATGGTTTTCAGGGCTCGCGTGACCCGTGGCCGGCGCGAGTGCGGAGATATTACGTATGCCTTGTAATAAAAAGTTACATCCGCCTGGCCATGGTGTGATGCGCTGCGTATCTGCGGCAACTGCCGCTGCGTTCGCGACAGCATCCGTTCAGCTGGCGGGGTTTTCTGGCGGCGCAGTCTGTTGGTGTATAGAGCCGGCGTGGATTTTCGGCTATGGACATCAAGGGGCTGGGGTGAGCGGTGTCTTGAGTGCGAGGACTGTCTTTGGCGCAAGCTGCGGAGTAAGGTTGCCGCCGATGGTTCTGCGTGCTCGTGCGCGCGGATGAAAAGGGAACAGGGTGCGGTGCTTAGTTGCCAATGCCCTGGCTGCCCCCGCAACTGTAAGCGGCGAACGATGCCCTCATGCCACTGACTTCGGTCGGGAAGGCGGGCGAAGTGCCAAGCCGTGAGCCAGGAGACCTGCCATCGAACCCATTGATCCTCCAACTCGTCGCGCGGTGGGCGCGGCCAAGGAACTTGCATGCATATCGAACCGGGCGTCGTCGAAGGCGCCAAGATCTTCCTCAGCTACGCAACGGCGGTCGCTGCCTTCGGGCTGACCGCCAAGCTGGCACGCGATGCCATCCGCGACAACGGCGGCGTCACCGCGCTGGCGCTGCGCAGCCTGCTGACCACCGCGCTGGTATTCTGCTTCTTCGAGGTATTGCCGCATCATCCGGTGGGTGTTTCCGAAGTACACCTGATTCTTGGCTCGACCCTGCTGCTGCTGTTCGGCGCCGGCGCCACGGCCATCGGCCTGGCCGCAGGTCTGCTGCTGCAGGGCCTGTTGTTCGCCCAGTTCGATTTGCCGCAGTACGGCATGAACGTCACGACTCTGTTGATCCCGCTGTGGGGCATCAGCCTGTTGGCCAAGCGTATCGTCGCCCCGGGTACTGCCTACGTCGATCTCTCCTACAAGCAGGCGCTGGCGCTGTCGACTGCCTACCAGGGCGGTATCGTCGCCTGGGTGGCGTTCTGGGCCTTCTATGGTCACGGTTTCGCCAGTGAGAACCTGGCCGCCGTGGGCAGCTTCGGTCTGGCCTATATGAGCGTGATCCTGATCGAGCCGCTGATCGACCTGGGCGTGCTGGCCGCAGCCAAGGCGTTTTCGCGTTTCAGCCAGGGGCCGCTGTTCAACGTGCGTCTGCATCAGGCTGCCGTCTGATGGCGGCGTGGCGACCGAATTCCCGGTCGCCACGCTATGTTTTGCCACAAGGATGCAGGCAAGATAGGCGCGAACGTTCAGTCAGGAAGATACGCCGTGAAAGCCTGCTCAGATGATTTCATCATTGCCCACACTCCCGAAGAGGCGGTCGACCGCCTCGCCGCGTTGCACCAGGAAGCCACCGGTGCCCTGAGCCATGCGCTCAAACGCTACCTCAAGGAGCGCATCCGTCCGGATGCCAGCGAGCACTGCCTGTTCCGCTATCCCGAATTGCGCCTGACCTACCTGTGCCAGGGCGAGGTGCCGACCACCGTGCGCGCCTACGCCAAGGTGCAGGTGCCCGGCACCTATGCGATCACCGTGACCCAGCCGGCAGCCTTTCGCAAATACCTGCTGGAGCAGCTGCGCCCGTTGATGAATGATTTCACCCTGCGCGTCGAGGTCGGGCGCAGCCAGCAGAACATTCCCTACCCGTACGTGGTCGAGGGTGGCGATGAGCTGGCCGGCAGTGGCGTGACCGCTGCCGAGCTGGCGCGGGTGTTCCCCAGCACCGACCTGTCCGCCGCCACCGACGGCACCGCCGATGGACTGTACGACTGGGAGAACATCGACCCGCTGCCGCTGGCACTGTTCGACGCGGCACGTACCGACTTCTCGCTCAAGCGCATCCAGCACTACACCGGCAGCGACTGGCGCCATGTGCAGCCGTGGATTTTGCTGACCAACTATCACCGCTATGTCGATCAGTTCATCCGCCATGGTCTGGATATGCTGGTGGGGGACTCGCGCTTCACCCGCATGGTGCTGCCGGGCAATGTGGTGGTCGAGCGCGGCATGGCCGAAGGCGAGATGCAGGCAGTGATCGAGAACGTGGTCTGGCACCGCTACCAGATGCCGGCCTACCACCTGCAGGCCGCGGACGGCCATGGCATCACCCTGGTCAACATAGGGGTCGGCCCGTCCAACGCCAAGAACATCACCGACCACCTGGCCGTGCTGCGCCCGCATTGCTGGCTGATGATCGGCCACTGCGGCGGCTTGCGCCAATCGCAGACCATCGGCGACTACGTACTGGCCCACGCCTATATGCGTCGCGACGGCATTCTTGATCGCGTGTTGCCGCCGCACATCCCCCTGCCGGCGCTGGCTGAAGTGCAGCAGGCGCTGCAGGAAGCGGCCAAGCTGGTTACCGGTGAAGAGGGCGACGAGCTGAAGAAGCGCCTGCGCACCGGCACCGTGCTCACCTACGACGATCGCAACTGGGAACTGCGCTGGGCCCAGGAAAGGCCGCTGATCAACCTGTCGCGTGCGGTGGCGGTGGACATGGAGAGCGGCACCATCGCCGCGCAGGGCTATCGCCTGCGGGTGCCTTACGGCACGCTGCTGTGCGTGTCGGACAAACCGCTGCACAGCGAGATCAAGCTGCCCGGCGCGGCCGGCGCCTTCTACGAGCGTGCGGTGACCCAGCATCTGCATATCGGCATCGCCGCGCTGGAGCTGATGCGCAGCCAGCTCAATTCGCTGCATTCGCGCAAGTTGCGCAGCTTCGACGAGCCGCCGTTTCGCTAGCTCAGGCCGCCGCTGGCGCCTCGTCGCGCAGCAGCTCGGCCAGCGCCAGCCGGTCGATATTGGCGCCGCTGAGCACCACGGCCACGCGCTGGCCGGCGTTGTGCTCACGCTCCTGCATCAGCGCGGCCAGCGCGGCGGCGCCGGCGCCTTCGGCGAGGTTGTGGGTGTCCTCGTGATAGGCGCGGATGGCGGCGCGGATCTCCTCATCGCTCACGCGCACGATGCGCGCGGCGCCGGCGCGGATCATCTCCAGCGCCAATGGCTGCGGCTGACGACAGGCCATGCCGTCGGCCAGGGTGTCGGCGCGTTCGGTCTGTACCAGGCAACCTTGTTCGAAGCTCTGCGCGTAGGCATCGGCGCCGCTGGCGACCACGCCGACGATTTCGGTGTCGAGACCGAGCAGGTCACGGGTGCGGATCATGCCGCAGATGCCCGAGCCGAGGCCGATGGGCACGTACACCCGGCGCAGGTTCGGCACTGCCTCCAGCAGCTCCAAGGCATAGGTGGCCACGCCGCGCACCAGGTCCTCGTGCAGTGACGGCACCCAGTGCAGTCCGTCGCGTTCGGCCAGGCGCGCGGCCTCGGCACGCGCTTCGTCGAAGTCGCGGCCATGTTCGATTACTTCGGCGCCGAGAGCGCGCATGGCCGCATTCTTCTCGCGGGCGTTGCCGTGCGGCACCAGGATACGAATCGCCAGGCCGGCCTGACGCGCGGCCAGCGCCAGGCTCTGGCCATGGTTGCCGCGGGTGGCGGTGACCAGCCCGCGCACCTGCGGCTCGCGGCGCAGCAGCGCGTCGATATAGACCAGCCCGCCGCGCACCTTGAAGGCGGCGGTGGGGGCGTGGTTCTCGTGCTTGACCCACAACTCGCAACCCGTGCGCTCGCACAGCAGCGGCCAGCTCAGCTGTGGCGTGGGCGCCATATGGCGGTGAACCAGTTGGGCGCTCTGGCGCAGTTGGGCGAGGTCGAACATGACGGGCACTCCGGGTGGCGTTGACCCCGATGCTAGTGCGGCGCATTGTATGGGTAAATCTTTATATTGCATGGCAAACAATGTGGCTCCCTGACCTGTCCAGCATTTCCTTGCCCACCTACCTCGCCCTGGTGGAGGCCATCGCCGCCGCCATCGGCCGCGGTGAACTCAAGCCCGGCGAACGCCTGCCGCCGCAGCGGCGCCTGGCCTGGACGCTGGGTATCAACCCGAGCACGGTGATGCTCGCCTACCGCGAGGCGGCGCGTCGGCATCTGGTCTCCGGCGAGGTCGGCCGCGGCACCTACGTGCTGGCCGGCAGCCGCGAGGCGAGCCTGTTCCGCCTCAAGCAACCGGCTGCGCAGGGTGAGCTGATCGATCTGTCGACCAATGTGCCGGTGCACGATCCGGACAACCGCGACCTGTCCGTCAGCCTTGCCGCGCTGGCTGCACGCGGCGAGCTGGACGCGTTGCAGGCCTATCCCTCTGCGGCGCTGGTCGAGCGTGCGCACCTGGCCGGCGCCACCTGGCTGCGCCGCCGCGGCCTGGAACTGGCGCCGAACGGCCTGCTGCTCTGCGCCGGCGCCCAGCAGGGCGTCTCCGCGGCGCTGCTGGCGCTGTGCGAGGCCGGCGAGCCGATTCTGGTGGAGCGCTTCACCGCACCGGGGATCAAGGCCGCCGCGCGCCAGTTGCGCCTGCCGCTGCATGGCGTGGCGATGGACGAGCGCGGCATCCTGCCCGACGAGCTCGACCGCCAGGCACGTGCTACCGGTGCTCGCGTGGTGGTGCTTACCCCCTGCCTGCAGAACCCCACCGGCGCCAGTCTGGATGCCGAGCGCCGCGCCGCAATCGCCGTGGTGGCGCGCCGACGCGGCCTGTGGATCGTTGAGGATGACGTCTACGGCGTGCTCGGCAGCGCCGCGCCGCTGGCGGTGCAGGTGCCCGAACGCTGTCTGCTGATCAGCAGCCTGTCCAAGAGCGTGGCCCCGGGCTTGCGCCTGGGCTTTATCGCCGGCGCACCCGAGCTGCTCGAGCGTATCGACCCCGAAGCCCAGGCCACCCGCTGGGCGGTGACGCCGCTGAGCCTGGCGCTGGCCTGCGAATGGGTCGAAAGCGGCATCGCCGAACGGCGCCTGGCCTGGCAGATCGAGGAATTGCAGCAGCGCTGGCGCCTGGCCGCGCGGGTGCTCGGGCCGCGCATGCCGCAGGGCAGGGCGGTGGCGCCGCATCTGTGGCTCGATGGCGCGCCGCCGGCCGGTTTGGCCGAGGCCTGTCGGCAGCATGGCGTCGAGGTGGTGCCGGCCGAGGTGTTCGCGGTGGAGGCCAATCCGGGGCATGCGGTGCGCATCAGCCTCGCGGCGGCGGCCAGCCGGGTCGAACTCAAGCGTGCATTGGAAGGGATAGTCGCAGCCTGGCCCGTTTAGCCAAGAGACATATGCAGAATCGGAAAGGGCCGCCCGCCGCCATCCAGACGCGAGCGATCGGTCACCACGAAACCCAGGTGCTGGTAGAAACCGACGGCCTGTGGGTTCTGCTCGTTGACGTCGACCCGCGTGGCGCCCAGCTCGTCGATGGCATGAAGCATCAGCCGCTTGCCCACGCCCTGACCGTGACAGGCCGGGTCGACGAAGAGCATTTCCACCATGCCCTCGGCCGTGCCGAGAAAACCCAGGATCCGCCCCGCATCATCGCGCGCGCAGGTCAGCTGCACGGCGGGAAAATACTGCTCGTGCAGCAGCGGCTTGATTACCTGCAGGTCGCTCTCCGGCAGGAAGTGGTGGGTGGCGCGCACGGCGGCCTCCCAGATTTCCACCAGGGTGGGCAGTTCGGCAGGGCTGGGTGTGTCGAGAGTCAGCGGCATGAGGGCAGGCATCTTGGATGAAGCGGGGCGCAGAGCATGCCAGCTCTGCGCCCGTGCTGTCATTTGCTGGCGTCGAGCACCACGCGATAGCGCGCCTTGCCGCTACGCAGGTGGTCGATGGCCGCGTTCACCTGGCTCATGGGGAATTGCTCGACCTGCGGCAGGATCTGGTGGCGGGCGCAGAACTCCAACATGGTCGCCATGGTGCTCGGCGAGCCCACTGGCGAGCCGGACAGGCTCTTCTGCTGCGGGATCAGGTTGAACACGTGCACCGGGATGGCGCTGGGCACGATGCCGACGAAGTGCAGGCGACCCTTGCCGCGCAGGGTGGCGATCAGCGCCTGCCAGTCCAGATCGGCGCTGGCGGTGACCAGGAGGAAATCCAGCGTGCCGGCAATCGCCTTCATCGCCGCGCTGTCGGTGGAGGCCACCACCTTGTGCGCGCCCAGGCGTTTGGCTTCGTCCTGCTTGTTCAGCGAGGAGGTGAAGGCGGTCACCTCGCAGCCCCAGGCGTTGAGAAAACGCAGCGCCAGGTGGCCGAGGCCGCCGATGCCGACCACGCCGACGCGGTCGGTGGGCTTGATGTCGAATTCCAGCAGCGGGCTGAACACCGTGGAGCCTGCGCAGAACAGCGGGCCGACCAGTGCCGGATCGAGCCCGTCGGGCAGCGGCACGGCCCAGGCCCAGTGCGAGCGCAGGCGGTCGGCGAAACCGCCGTGGCTGCCGACTATGGTGGGTTTGACCGAACGGCACAGCTGGTGCGAGCCCTCCATGCACGAGCCGCAATGCATGCAGCTGCCCTTGTACCAGCCGATGCCGACGCGCTGGCCCAGCTTGAGGCCGCGCGCCTGCTCGCCGAGACGGACGACGGTGCCCACCACTTCATGACCGGGGATGAAGGGGTAGCGCGCGTTGCCCCATTCGTTGTCGATCATCGACTGGTCGGAGTGGCAGATTCCGCAGTATTCTACCGCGATCTCGACTTCCTCGGCACCCAGCGGGCCAGGGTCGTAGCTCAGGGGCTCCAATGGTGCCTTGGGCGCGGTGGCGGCCCAGCCGGTAAAGGTGGCGAGTTCGGCGTTGTTGCTCATCGCTGGCTCCTGATCGCAGGGGGGGAATCAGCAGCTTAGCCGCTCTGGCAGACGGTGGAAGCACCATCAGTGCCGCTTATCGTGGGTTACACTGCGCAGCCCCGTTCCGCCGAAGCCCGTTGCATGTCACGTCCTCGTCCCCCTACCACTCGTCGTCCAGCCGCTCCCCGTCGCGTGGCCAAGGCGCCACCTGCCCAGCCGCGCCTGCTGCTGCTGAACAAGCCGTTCGACGTGCTGACCCAGTTCAACGATGAGCAGGGCCGCGCCACCCTCAAGGATTTTGTCGATGTGCCAGGCGTCTATCCGGCCGGGCGCCTGGATCGCGACAGTGAGGGTTTGTTGCTGCTGACCAATGACGGCCGTCTGCAGGCGCGTATCGCCGACCCCAGGCACAAGCTGCCAAAGACCTACTGGGTGCAGGTCGAGGGCGAGCCGAGTGAGGAGCAGCTGCAACAGCTACGTGATGGCGTGACGCTCAATGACGGCCCGACCCTGCCGGCCGAGGCGCGGCGGCTGGAAGAGCCCGAGCTGTGGGAACGCAACCCGCCGGTGCGCTTTCGCAAGAGCGTGCCGACCAGCTGGCTGGAACTGGTGATTCGCGAGGGCCGCAACCGCCAGGTGCGGCGCATGACCGCCGCGGTTGGCCTGCCCACGCTGCGCCTGGTGCGCGTGGCCATTGGTCCTTGGACGTTGGATGGTCTGCAACCCGGCCAGTGGCGTGAGATCCCGGCACAACTTCCGTAGCGGCGCGCGGTCGCCCCGGGGAGGCACTGAAGAATCCATTTTGCCGTCACTCCCGCGAAGGCGGGAGTGACGACCATTGCAGTGTATCTGTCGGGCGATTTGTCGCAGGGACGGCCCTGGCGAGCATGACCTGAGTCAATAACCGGCCTTGATCACGGCGATACCTTTGTTCAGCACTTCACGCCAGGCCTGGCGCACATCCGCGTCGCATTCCTTGTCGTGTTCGCTGATGGTCAGCAGCAGCGCGTCGAGCCACAGGTCGTAGAGTTCGGGGCGGATGTCCAGACGCTGGCGCGAGTGCGATTCACCCAGTGCCCGCAGCTTGGTGTCCGGCATCCCGCGCGCATGCATCACCAGGTTCATGATGCCCTGGCGCAGCAGCTGTTTTTGCGCGGTCATGTCGGTGATGGCGAACTTCTCGCGGATCAGCGGTGAGCTGGCGAGGAAGTGGCGGTAGAAATCGTCGAAGAATGTGGGGCTGGCGCAGCAGCGTCCGTAGCTCTGCATCACCATGTTGGCGGCGCTCATGTGCAACTCCTTGAGTGGGCAGCCAACCGCGTCGAGGCGGCGGCCAGAAGACGATCAGACGTATCGTGTGGGCTGGGCGATACCGGGTTGGCTCAACCGTGAATGCCGCGCGCCGTCTCGATAATGTAAGTGATGATCGGCTTGGCCAGGAAGGCGAACAGGCACAGGCCCAGACCGAGGAACAGCACGGCCGTGCCCAGGCGGCCGGCCTTGGACTTCTTCGCCAGGTCCCAGATGATGAAGAACATGAACAGCATCAGGCCGCCCACCAGGACATACATCATCAGGGCTTCGAATTGTTCGGTTTCCATGGTGCCTCGTTGATTCGCAGGGAAAACGCAGGGCGAAAATTATACGCGCCCTGACTTGGACCGCGGCATGATCCGTTTCACCCTGCGACTTTCAGTCGCGCAGGTGCTGCAGCGGCAACTGCGTGCTGGACAGAATCTGCTGCAGCACGAAGCTCGAACGCACACTGGAAACGCCGTCGATACGGGTCAAGGTGCCCAGCAGCAGCTTCTGGTAATGATCCATGTCCGGCACCACCACCTTGAGCTGGTAGTCCGCATCCATCCCGGTGACCAGGCAGCATTCCAGCACCTCAGGGCATTTGCGTATTTCGTCTTGGAAATGCTCGAAGCGTTCCGGCGTATGCCGGTCCATGCCGATCAGGACGTAGGCGGTCAGGCTCAGGCCGAGTTTCTTGCGGTCGAGCAGGGCGACCTGGCCAGTGATGTAGCCATCGTCTTCCAGTTGCTTGACCCGGCGTGAGCAGGGCGAGGGCGATAGACCGATGCGTTCGGCCAGCTCTTGGTTGGACAGAGCCGCGTTGCGCTGCAATTCGGCAAGGATGTTCAGGTCGTAACGATCGAGTTTGTCCATTTTTTTAACAGCTCGTTATTGCGTTGCGGCAAATAGTGCTCCTTTAGCTATTAATTGCGCAAATAGCCGAATAACAAGCAATCTTCGCAATCTTATTTCGGTGCCGCAGGCGTAAGCTTTATCTCAGTTTCACGGCCCGGACGATAAGTCCTACCGGCCTCGCCCAACCAGGTGAGCCGGCGCCGACGGTCCTACCGGATCGCACCGGCACCCGGGTCCGCACTGCCCAACCAGGCGGGCGACGAAAGCGGCGACAACATCGCCAGTACCGGACAGATTTCCCAAAGGGGCCGCAAGGCCCCTTTTTGTTGCCTGGCGTTTCTGCACGAAGACTGCGGGTATTTGATTTTCGCGCGCGGCAGTCAGTGCCGGACCACTTCCTGCGGGTCGGCATGCACCAGCACTTCGGCGCGTGGATAGTGCTCGTGGATCGCCTTTTCCACCTCGACGCAGTGGGCGTGGGCCTGCGACAGGCTCATCTCGCCCGGCAGCTCCAGATGCAGCTGGACGAACCAGCGCGTGCCGGAGATGCGCGTACGCAGATCATGTGCGCCAAGCACGCCTGGCACCGAGGTGGCCAGCGTGTACATGTGTTGGGTGGTTTCGCCGGGCAGTTCCTCGTCCATCAGCACGCCAATCGCGCCACGCACGATGCTGATGGCGCTCCAGAAGATGTAGAAGGCGATGCCGATGGCGAACAGCGCATCCATCTGTTGCCAGCCGAAGCGCGTCAGCAGCAGGGCGAGCAGAATGCTGCTGTTGAGCAGAATATCGGAGCGGTAGTGCAGCGAATCGGCGTGGATGGCGGTGGAACCCGTTTCACGCACCACCTTGCGCTGGAATATCAGCAGGGCGGCGGTCAGCGCCAGCGACAGCAGCATCACCGCGATGCCGAGGCCTTCGGCTTGCAATGGCTGTGGCGACTGCAGGCGTTCGATGCCCTGCAGGCCGATGAGAATGGCGCTGACGCCGATGAACAGCGCCTGTCCCAGCCCCGCCAGTGCTTCGGCCTTGCCATGGCCATAGCGGTGATCTTCGTCGGCCGGGCGCAGGGCGAAATGCACGGCTATCAGGTTGATCAGCGAGGCGGCGCTGTCGAGCAGCGAATCGGTGAGGCCCGCCAGCAAGCTGACCGAGCCGCTCAGCCACCAGGCAATCGCCTTGGCCAGTACCAGGGTCAGCGCTACTGTCAGCGCTGCCCGGGTGGCCAGGCGCATCAGCCTGGCGTGCTGCGGGTTTTGCATGAACTCAGGCAGCCGGACGCAGGCCGTAGGCCGCCAGTTGCTCGGCGCTGCCGCTGTGCTGGATCAGACGCGGATCGTCGAGCGGCAGCTGATGGCCGGTGCTGGTTTCGATCAGCGTTTTCAGCGCGTACTGGTCGACCTTGCCGTCTTCGCCGATCAGGTGCTTGAGCTGTTGCGGATCGACCTGAGCAGTCTGGCCTTCCGGCAGATAGATGGCGCCAGTGGCGAAGTCGATAGCGAAGGCGATCAGGCCGGGAATCACGTAGAACAGAATGCCGATGGCGTTGGCCCCGGCGATTACCGGGTCGATCCGGCCTTCGATCTGGCCCCGACGATCCGGATAGAAGATCGAGCCGCAGGCGGTCAGTTGAGTGAACAGGGTTGCGGCGACAACGCCGGCGATGACTCGGGATTTCGTGCGCATCGAGCACCTCCATGGAAAAAAGTGGCGCAACTATAGCAAGGCGATGATTGCAAAACTGCTGTCCGCTGCTTATGACTCGCGGGGCCTCTGGCAGTTCGCCGTTATAATCGCCGGCCTGTTGTGGAGATACCATGAACGACCTGCCGATCGATGCCCTGTTACCCGCCCTCCGTGATGCTCTTGGCGCGCGCCATGAAGTGGTGCTGGAAGCACCGCCCGGTGCCGGCAAGACCACCCGCGTGCCGCTGGCATTGCTCGATGCGCCCTGGCTGGCCGGGCACAAGATCCTCATGCTCGAACCGCGTCGGCTGGCCGCCCGCGCCGCCGCCGAGCGCCTGGCCAGCGAGCTGGGCGAGCGGGTCGGGGAGACGGTCGGCTACCGCATTCGCCTGGACAGCAAGGTAGGGCCGAGCACACGTATCGAAGTTGTTACCGAGGGTATCCTCGCCCGTCGCCTGCAGGATGACCCGGCGCTGGAAGGCGTTGGCCTGGTGATCTTCGATGAGTTCCACGAGCGCAGCCTGGATGCCGATCTGGCCTTGGCGCTGACACTCAACGGCCGCGCCATGTTCCGCGGCGAAGGCAGCGGCGAGGCGCCGCTCAAGGTGCTGCTGATGTCCGCCACCCTGGAGGGAGAGCGTCTGGCGGCACTGCTCGGTGAGGCGCCGGTGCTGCGCAGCGAAGGGCGCATGTTTCCGGTGGATATCCGCTGGGGCGCCCCTTTCCAGGCGGGCGAATGGGTCGAGCCGCGCGTATTGCAGACGGTGCAGCAGGCGCTGGCCGACGAGCCCGGCAGCCTGCTGCTGTTCCTGCCCGGGCAGGCCGAGATCCGCCGCGTGGCCGAGCAACTCGGTGAGGTACTGGCGGGGCGCGACGACATCCTGCTCTGCCCGCTGCATGGCGAACTTGACCTGTCTGCCCAGCGCGCTGCCATCGAGCCGGCACCGGCGGGCAAGCGCAAGGTGGTGCTGGCCACCAATATCGCCGAGACCAGCCTGACCATCGACGGTGTGCGCGTGGTGGTGGATGCCGGCCTGGCGCGGGTGCCGCGCTTCGACCCGGCCAGCGGCATGACCCGCCTCGATACCCAGCGCATCTCCCGCGCTTCCGCGACCCAGCGTGCCGGCCGCGCCGGACGTCTGCAACCGGGTGTGTGCTATCGGCTGTGGTCGCAGGCACAGCATGAGCAGCTCAGCGCCTATTCCAGCGCGGAGATTCTTCAGGCCGATCTGGCCGGGCTGGCCCTGCAACTGCTGCGCTGGGGCGTGACGCCTTCGGAGCTGAGCTGGCTCGACGTGCCGCCGCCGGCCGCCTACGCGCAGGCGCTGGATCTGCTCGGCCGCCTCGGTGCGCTGGACGAACGTGGCGCGCTCAATGCTCATGGCCAGGCCATGGCCGAGCTGCCCAGCCATCCGCGCATCGCCCATCTGCTGCTGCGTGGCCAGGCGCTAGGCCTGGGCGCGCTGGCCTGCGATCTGGCCGCGCTGTTGTCCGAACGCGACATCCTTCGTGGCGGTGGCGCCGATCTGCATAGTCGCCTGGCCCTGCTCAGCGGCGAAAGCCGCGCCACGCGCAGCGCTCAAGGCAGCGTGCAGCGCGCCCGGCAATTGGCCAAACAATTTTCGGGTTTGCTCAAGGGGCGGGCGGTCAGTGCGGCGGTGAGCGACCCCGAGCATCCGCGCTGGCTCGGCTGTCTGCTGGCTTTCGCCTACCCCGACCGCATCGCCCAGCAACGCCGCGCCGGTGGCGCCGACTATCGTCTGGCCAACGGTCGCGCCGCGCAGTTCGCTGAAGCCGATGCGCTAATGAAGCACGAATGGCTGGTGGTGGCCGACCTGGGCAGTCGTCAGGGGCAGCGCGAGGAGCGCATCTATCTCGCCGCCGATCTCGACCCGGCACTGTTCGAGCGCGAACTGGCCGAGCAGGTACAGACGGGGGAGGTGCTCGACTGGGACGAGCGCGAAGGCGTGCTGCGCGCCGAGCGTCAGCGCAAGGTGGGCGAACTGGTGCTGGAGCGCCAGACACTGGCGGCGCTGGACGAGGACACGCGCAGCCGCGCCCTGGTCGGCCTGGTGCGACGCAAGGGCCTTGAACTGTTGCCCTGGACGCCCGAGCTGCGTCAGTGGCAGGCGCGCGTGGCGCTGCTGCGCGAGCTGGACCTGCAGCAGCAGGGGCAGAGCGAATGGCCGGATCTGTCCGATGCTGCGCTGCTGGCCAGCCTCGAGCAGTGGCTGACGCCCTTCCTGAGCAAGGTCAACCGCCTCAGCCACTTCGCCAATCTCGACCTGCCCTCGATCCTGCAGACGCTGCTGCCCTGGCCGCTACCGCAACGCCTCGACGAGCTGGCGCCGCGAGCGCTGAGCGTGCCGTCCGGCTCGCGCATCGCCATCGACTACACGGAAAATCCGCCGGTGCTGGCCGTACGCCTGCAGGAGCTGTTTGGCCTGGCCGCCACACCGCGTATCGCCGGAGGTCGCCTGGGCCTCAAGCTGCACCTGCTGTCACCGGCGCGCCGTCCGGTGCAGGTCACCCAGGATCTGGCCAGCTTCTGGGCCAACACCTATGCCGAGGTGAAGAAGGACCTCAAGGGCCGCTATCCCAAGCACTACTGGCCGGATGACCCGCTGGTCGCCGAGCCCACCGCACTGGCCAAACCGAGGAAGTGAGAAGTCGATGCTGACCCTGAATGTCGGGCCGCTGGCTCTGGGTATTACCCATGTGCTGCTGTTCGGCAGCCTGCTGGTGGCGACGCTGGTTGGCTGGCTGATCGGTCGCCGTCACGGGTGCAACCCTGAACGCCAGCTATTTCGCTCACTGCTGCTCGGGCTGCTGGTGGCTCGGGTGGCCTTCGTGCTGGCGTATGCCGAGTTCTACCGTGATGCGCCGTGGCGCGCGGTGGATATCCGCGATGGTGGTTTCATCGCCTGGCCGGGCGTGCTTGCCGGGCTGGCGCTGGGAGGCTGGTATCTCTGGCGCCAGGCGCCACTGCGGCGACCATTGGGCGCGGCGATGGGCGTCGGCCTGGCGCTGTGGCTCGGCGGCACCCTCATGTTGCATGCGCTGGAGCAGGGCACGCGACTGCCTGATCTTCAGGTGCGCGACATCCAGGGTAACCCGGTGCACCTGCGCGATTACGCCGGCCAGCCACTGGTGATCAACCTCTGGGCTACCTGGTGCCCGCCGTGTCGGCGCGAGATGCCGGTGCTGATGCAGGCGCAGCAGCGCGAAACCGGGATTACCATCCTCTTCGTCAACCAGGGCGAAAGCGCCGCGCTGGTGGCTGATTTTCTGGCTGCGCAGCAACTGAACCTGGACCATCTGCTGCTCGACGAGCAGGTCAAGCTGGGGCAACTGGTGGGTTCGCGGGCGTTACCCACGACGTTGTTCTACGACGCCGAGGGGCGACAGGTAGGCAGTCATCTCGGCGAGCTGTCGCACGCCAGTCTGGAGCGGGCGCTGGCCAGGTTGCGTGGTGATTGAAGAGTCGGTTCAGTACAGCCACAGATCCTCGCCAGCATCCTTCAGCTGCTGATAGACCCGATCCAGATCATCGCGCAGGCGCTCGGCTCCGGGGGCATGGCGTGAGTAGATCAGCCTCAGCGGCAGGCGTTGCACTTCGGCGAAGGGCAGATCCTCCATGCCCAGCTCTTGCATGGCCTGCTCGACAGGGGCGCGATAGTCCAGCAGATAGTCGGCGCGTCGGCGCTGCAGCATTTCCAGAGCCGAGGTGTGGCTGCGGGTGCGGTGCGGGATGATGTTGCGTGCCGGGTCTTCCAGCCACTGATTGACGTCCTGCCAGTAGCTGTAGCCAGTGATCAGGATCACCCCTTGGCCCTCTAGCTCGTCCGGAATGATGGGTGCAGGCGTGTCGAGGCGAAAGTACAGGTTGAGGGTGATTTCCCCCAGCAGGTGCCGGCCCTCCAAAGTGTGGCCGGCCAGCTCCGGCTTGCCGGATGCGCCAGCCCAGAGCTGGATGCTGCCGTCGAGCAGGCCGCCGTAGAGGCGAGCGCCGGGGTAGGAGCGAAAGTCGGCCTCATAGCCTGCCTCATCGAGCAGGCGTGCGGTGAGCTCCAGCCCCGAGCCGCTTGGCTGACCCTGGGCGTCGGTATAGGAGTAGGGCGGAAACTCGTAGTAACCCACGTGAATGCGTTGCCTGGCTTCGGCAGCGTGGGCAGCCGGCAGCCAGAGCAGGGCGATGAATATCAGGCAGAAGCGTCTTGGCATTTGGCTTGCGGCTCTTCGCCGTCTTTTCATTGTCTGGTGGTGCACGGCGAGGATGGACAAGAGATGCCCGGCTTGTCCAGCCTGGCCTAGTCCTCGCTGGGTAGAAAGAAGCGACCGATGACCGGCAGGTGGTCGGAGATGCCCAGGGTGTCGTGCTGGCGCACCTGGCTGGCGAAGGGCGTCAGGCGCGGGCTGTAGAACAGGTAGTCGAGGGTGCGATCCGGGCCGTGTGCTGCCGGGTCGTTGGGGTAGTGGGTGTACCACTGTGCCTGCTCGGCACCGCTGGCCTGCTGCAGGCTGGGGATCATCGGGTAGCGGCGGGCCAGGTCCTGCAGCTCGCTGTCGGCCGCGTACCAGCTGCGCTGGTCGTGCGCCAACCGCTGGAACTGGCCGGGCGGCAGCAGGTTGAGATCACCGCCCAGTACCCAGGTCTTGCCCGCGCCCTGCAGTTGCTGGAGCAGATGGTCGGTCATCTGCACCTGGCGCTGCATGGTGTTCTGGCCTTGGGCGAAGGCATCGAAATGGGTGTTTATCGTTACCAGTTCTTCGCCGCCGCGAATGGGCAGGTAGCTGACCAGCAGCGCGCGCTTGAGCTGAAACTGGCGGCTCAGCAGATCGGCATCGAGCATGGGCAGTTGCAGGCGTTCGGCGCGGGCAATCTGGAAACGGCTGAGGGTGCCCAGCTTCATGCCGACACTGCCGAGAATGCGTGGATGAGGGACGAACGCGGCCTTCCAGTAAAACGCCTGGGTGCTGCACGGATAGAGGTCGCCCAGGCGCGCCTGGAGCAGGGCCAGCTGGTCCTGATGGTCGCTGGCCTTGGCGTTGTCGTGCAGTTCCTGCAGCAGCACCACATCCGGCTGCTCGGCGCGCAGCACGCGCACCACTTCATCGAGCGTTCGCGCCAGGTCCTCGCTGCTCGGGCGCTCGTCCGGGCCCTCGCCGCCGGGCAGGTCGTACCAGAACACATAGCGCTTGCCGGCCAGGTACTGCACGTTCCAGGTCATCACCTTGAGCGCCTGGCCGGGTTGCAGTTGCGCCGCCTGGCCGGTGCAGGTCACGGGCGCGTCTTCGCGCGGTTGTGGGCGCCAGGTCAGGCTGTAGATCAGCGCGATCAGCGCCGCGACAAAAGGCAGCGCAATGAACAGAAGCAGACGAAGCGGGCGGGACAGGGACATGACGACGCAGGCGACTATGCTGGAAGCAGGCGAGGATACCCGAGTGTGCCGCGTCGTCCCAGGCATGCGAGCTGGGGATGCCGCAGCCCGCTTCGTCCTGCCATGCGCCTGCAGTACCATGCCGGAAGGTTCGACAGGCCGGGCGATGGATCGGGCTTGTCGCTGACACTGGCCGCCGGGAGTCACCCATGTATCGCAAGGTATTTGCCAACAAGGTATTCGACCGCAAGGTGGTGCTGATCACGGGCGGTTGCGCGGGTATCGGTCGGGCGCTGGCCATGCGCCTGGCGCAGGCCGGGGCGCGGCTGGTGATTCTCGATTTGCAGCAGGCGGCGCTGGACAGCCTGGTGCAGCACCTGGCCGACCACCATAACGCCGAGGCTCTTGGGCTGCTTTGCGACGTCGCTGATGCCGAGGCGGTACAGCGCGCCGTGGCCCTGGCGGTTGAGCGTTTCGGCGGGATCGATGTGTTGATCAACAATGCCGGCATTACCCACCGCAGCACGTTCGCCGAGACCAGCCTGGAGGTCTTCCAGCGGGTCATGGCGGTCAACTATTTCGGTGCTCTGCACTGTACCCAGGCTGCGCTGCCGAGTCTGATCGCCCGGCGCGGACAGGTCATCGTGCTCAGCTCGCTATCGGGTATCGCCCCCTTGCTCTACCGCAGCGCCTACAACGCCAGCAAGCATGCGCTGCATGGCCTGTTCGAAACGCTGCGCTACGAGCTCAAGGGGTCGGGGGTGAACGTGATGCTGGTGTGCCCAGGCTTCACCGCCACCGACCTGCGAAAGAACGCCCTGGTTGGCGACGGCTCGGTGGCCGCACAGGCTCCGCTGGCGATGGGCAAGGTTGCCTCGCCACAGGATGTCGCCGAGGCCATCTATCAGGGAGCGCTCAAACGCCGGCGCTTGCTGGTGCTGTCGAATGTCGACTGGCGCGCGCGAGTGCTGGCGCGCTTTTTCCCGAGAGTCTTCGAGCGTGTGCTGTTGCCGCGTCTGTCCGGACTCAAGCCGCGAGATGCGCAGAGCCGCTGATACCCGAACCCCGGATTTCGCGCGGCATAGGCGGCGCCTCAATCGCCGGCGAGCATCAGCGCCATATCCCAGAAGGCCGCCTCGATCTTGTGGCCGTCGAGATCCCTGACGAAGCAGCCGTAGTAGGGCTCGCCATACTCGGGGCGCGGTCCCGGCTGGCCTTCGTCCTGGCCGCCTGCTGCCAGCGCTGCCTCGTGAAAGGCATGCACCGAGGCCTTGTCCGGGGCGACGAAGCCGAAGTGACTGCCGTTGCCGAGTGTCGCCGGCTGGCCATTGATCGGCGTTTGCACCCAGAACTCCGGATACTCGCGGCCGAAGGCCACCGCCCCCGGGTGGCGCATGATTTCTCGGCAACCGAGGGTGGCCAGTACCTTGGCGTAGAAGGCAGTGGCGGCGTCGAAATCGTTGGTGCCGATGGACACGTGGGACAGGATGCTGGGGTTGGTTTCGCTCATGACGCTCTCCGGGCCGGGAAAACAGCAAGCCTAGTCACTGTTCTCGCTATTTGCCGCCTGCTGGGGTTCGAGCAGCATGAACAGGCGGAACAGCACCACGAGGGCGAACAGTTGCAGGAAGCCATTGCCGGTCTGATGCAGCACCCACAGCAAGGTGTCGCTGTGGTTCGGCTGCGTCCACCAGTCCAGCAGCCACAGCGGTACCAGCACATTGGCCAGGCAGGCGAACACCGGCCAGAAGCGCCCCTCGGTCAGCGCGAAGCTGGCTTGCAGGGCGCGCATTGGCGGCTCCTGGCGCAGCACCAGGATCAGTTCGGAGAAGGCCAGGCGCATCATGATCCAGATGCCCGGCACGATGAACAAAGACAGGCCGAGCATGATCGCCAGGGTGCTCAGCCCGGTCATCAGGGCGAAGGTCGGCCACAGCTGCAAGCCGGCCGCGAACAGCTGCGCGTTGCCGGGCGTCTGGCCGATGCTGCGGGCGTGCAGGAAGAGAATCAGCGGCGCGGCGTACAGCGGGTAGAAGAGAATGCCGAGCAGCACGCCATAGGCCGGGTTGGCGCCTTCGCCGAGCTGAGCGGCGAGGATCGTCTGGGCGATGGCTTCGAGTAGCAACAGCGGCAGGGTCAGGCGGGCAATGGCGGCGAGGTTGTGGCTGGAGAAGAACCAGGCGTCACGCAAAACGGAAAGTGGGCTCATCGACAGGTTACCAGGTGTCAGGGCTCCAGCACTGTGGCTGGTTGCCGGGATGGGATCAAGGGTACTCCAGCTGCGCATTGGGCTGCGCGGCGAGCAGGCGCGGCAGTTCATCGCCGGGCACTTCCAGCGTCAGCTGCGGCGGGCCCGGCGAATACAGCAGAAAGTCGCAGGCCAGCAGTGCGCGGTCGATCAGCAGGGTGATGGCGGCGTCGTGGCCGAACGGGCAGGCGCACATCGGCACGCAGCCGGTGTGCTCGATCAGCTCCGCGTCGCTGGCGATGCGCGGGCGCTTGCCGAGCAACGCTTTGAGTCTGGCCCAGTCGGCGCGAGCGCCTTCGAGGGTGACCAGCATGGCGTAGCGCTGCGCATCGATGCGCAGGAACAGGCTCTTGCTCTCCACGCCGCGCAGGCCGAAACGCTGGCGTACGGCGTGGGCGGTGGGGTAGTCGAGCACCGGTTCGTGCTCGACCAGGCGATGGCTGATTTGCAGGCGCTGGAGCAGGTCGAGGTTGCGCTGGCAGAGGCGTTCTAGAGGCGTCATGGCGGCAAGCATAGGGGCTGCGTCGCGCCCCGGCCAGCCCTGGACGCAGGATAGCGCCGGCTCTGGCATACTGGCGCCTTCGTTGCCCCCGAGGACTCCCGGTGAAGAAGATCGCCGTATTCGCCGATGTGCAGAACCTCTACTACACGGTGCGCCAGGTGCATGGCTGCCATTTCGACTACAGCGTGCTGTGGGCCGAGGTCAGTCGCCGTGGCGTGATCGTCGAGGCCTATGCCTACGCCATCGACCGTGGTGACGCCAAGCAGCAGCAGTTCCAGCAAATCCTGCGCAAGCTGGGTTTCACCGTGAAGCTCAAACCCTATATCCAGCGTGCCGACGGTTCGGCTAAGGGCGACTGGGATGTGGGGATCACCATCGACGTGCTCGACGCCATCGAGCGCGTCGACGAGATCGTGCTGGCCTCCGGTGACGGTGATTTCGACCTGTTGCTCGAGCGCGTACGCAGTCGTGGCCTGGAGGCCATTGCCTTCGGCGCGCCGGGGCTGACGGCGCAGTCGCTGATCCGGGCTGCCAGCCTGTACGTGCCCATCGAAGGCGATCTTTTGCTGCGCAATCACTGAGATCGTGTCAGTCGACGGTGTTCGCATCTCGCGCGTCGGCTGTGCTCGCAATGCTCATGCAGTTCAATACACTCCGCTTGCCGCGCGCAGGCGAAACGCGACCTGCCATCGCTCGCGACGACTTCTTCACAAGCTCCGAGGTTTTACGTGGAATCCATCGCCGTCATCGACTTCGAAACCACCGGCGTGTCGCCGACCAAGGCGCGTGCCACCGAGATCGGCGTGGCGATCATCGAGGGCGGGCGCATCGTCGACCGCTACCAGAGTCTGATGAACAGTGGCGCCTGGGTGCCGCCGTTCATCGAGCAGCTGACCGGCATCAGCAACGCCATGCTGCGCAAGGCGCCGCCGTCGGAGCAGGTGATGAACGAGGTGGCCGACTTCATCGGCGAAAGGCCGTTGCTGGCGCATAACGCGTCCTTCGACCAGAAGTTCTGGGACGCCGAGCTGGCGCGGGTGCGTCGGTGTCGCTTGCAGCCGTTCGCCTGTTCCCTGCTGCTGTCGCGGCGTTTGCTGCCGGAGGCGCCGAGCCACAAGCTGGGCAACCTCAACACCTGGGCCGGCCTGCCGGACACCGGCCGCGCTCACCGCGCCCTGGCCGATGCCGAGATGGCGGCGAACCTGACCCTGCATCTGTTCGGCCTGCTGCGCGAACGCCATGGCCGGCACCAGGCTGATCATGCCTTTCTCTGCCAGCTGCAGAACCTCTCGGCGGCCAAGGTGCGGGCGTTGCTGGCCAGCGCTTGCTGAGCTGGCCTCGTCCTTGTAGGAGCGGCTTCAGCCGCGAGCTTTTATCGCGGCTAAAGCCCCTCCCACGGTTTTTCTTGCGCGTTGGGGATTGCTGCGGCTGAAGCTGCTGCGGGCTACAACGTCTTTCGTTTCTGTGGGAGGCGCTTTAGCGGCGAGCTTTTGTCGCGGTTAAAGCGGAATGCTGCCCAGCCGCTACTACGGCGATTTGCCGAGGATTTTCGCGGCTGAAGCCGCTCCTACATATAGGGACAGGTTAAACTGCGCGCCTGTTTCCTTTCCGATTCGGTTGCCCCATGACCTTCGCCTCCCTCGGCTTGATCGAGCCGCTGCTGCGCACTCTCGCCGAACTCGACTACCAGACCCCGACTCCGGTGCAGAGCCAGGCCATCCCCGCCGTGCTCAAGGGCCGCGACCTGATGGCTGCGGCGCAGACCGGCACCGGCAAGACCGCCGGTTTCGCCCTGCCGCTGCTGCAGCGCCTGACTCTTGAAGGCCCGCAGGTGGCCAGCAACTCGGTGCGTGCGCTGGTGCTGACGCCGACCCGCGAGTTGGCCGAGCAGGTGCTGCAGAGTTTCCAGGCCTACGGCCGGAATCTGCCGCTGACCAGCTATGCGGTGTACGGCGGGGTCAGCATCAACCCGCAGATGATGAAGCTGCGCAAGGGTGTCGACGTGCTGGTGGCCACGCCGGGCCGTCTGCTCGACCTGTACCGGCAGAACGCGGTGAAGTTCTCCCAGCTGCAGACGCTGGTGCTGGATGAGGCCGACCGCATGCTCGATCTGGGCTTCGCCCGCGAGCTGGACGAGCTGTTCAGCGCGCTGCCGAAAAAGCGCCAGACCCTGCTGTTCTCTGCCACCTTTTCCGATGCCATCCGGCAGATGGCCGGCGAGCTGCTGCGCGACCCGCTGTTGGTGGAGGTCAGCCCGCGCAACGCTGCGGCCAAGAGCGTCAGGCAGTGGCTGATCCCGGTGGACAAGAAGCGCAAGAGCGAGCTGTTCCTGCACCTGTTGCAGGAAAAACGCTGGGGCCAGGTGCTGGTGTTCGCCAAGACCCGCAAGGGCGTCGATCAGCTGGAACAGGAACTGCTGGCCATGGGCGTGTCCGCCGACTCGATCCATGGCGACAAGCCACAGCCGAGCCGCCTGCGCGCGCTGGAGCGCTTCAAGGCCGGCGAGGTGCAGATTCTGGTGGCCACCGATGTGGCTGCGCGCGGCTTGGACATCGACGACCTGCCGCTGGTGGTCAATCTCGACCTGCCGATCAACGCCGAGGATTACGTGCACCGCATCGGCCGTACCGGCCGCGCCGGCAGCACGGGCGAGGCGATCTCTCTGGTCTGCGCTGACGAAGTGGATCAACTGGCAGCGATCGAGAACCTGACTCAGCAGTTGATCAAGCGTGTCGACGAACCGGATTTCATTCCTGATCACCGCGTACCGCTGACTGCGGTCGGTGGCCAGGTGCTGAAAAAACCCAAGAAGCCCAAGCAGAAGCTGATCCCCGGTGCGGGCAAGGCCGCTGGCAAAGGCAATATTCACCTCGGCCGCTGGTTCGAGGAAGAAGACGCCAAGCCCAAGGTCAAGGCGGTGCGCAAGGTGCCGAGCTTCGGTAGCAAGCCCAAGGGCGGCAAGAAGTAGGGGCTCTTGCCATGTAGGAGGGGCTTTAGCCGCGACAGTGCGTAGGGCGGACAACGCGAAGCTTGTCCGCCAATAAGGCTCAGATGTTCTGCGCTATGCGCCAGAGCACGCCGCTGGGGTCGAACACCATGAACTCGCGCATGCCCCAGGGCTGATCCTGCGGCGCGATCAGGCGCGTGCCGAAACGCTCGTCCAGGCGTGCTGCCTGAATCTGCGCCCACCAGGTATCGACTTCCTCCACCAGCAGGTGCATGACGAAGTTCTCGGCCTGCTCCTTGACGTAGAAATTCTGCAGCAGGAAGGCGCAGTGATCGCCGTGGCTGAAGTACGCCATCTGTTCGTCCGACCAGCCGGGCTTGAAGCCCATCGCCTGGTAGAAGTCCTTGCTCAGTTCGAAGTCCCGCGCCGGGACGAAGGTTTTCAGTTCAACGCTGCGCAGCATGTAAATCCCTTTTTCGTCGGAACCGTAGCCCGGATGAATCCGGGAGCATCTGGCATCGGCCCCGGATTGCATCCGGGCTACGAGCGCATCAGTTAGTCGATTGTGCCTGCGCCGCCACGGCCGCCGCCGTCATGTCATAGATCACCAGACACACGTGCTCCACCGGCTGGCCGGCCAGTGGCAGCAGAGTGACGTTCTGGTACATGAAGTCGGCCTGGCCGGTGATCGGCTGGTAGCTCTTGAAACGCATCAGGTAGGGGCGCTGCTGCCACAGGCTGAAGGCGCGGGTGCCCAGTTGCACGACGCTTTCCACCTTGCGCTCCAGCCAGGGGCTGTCGATGTCCGGGAACAGCTCGAACAGCGAGCGGCCCTGAGCCTGATCCGGCCCCAGCCCGGAATGGTTTTCCATGAAGGCGTTCCACACCTCGACGCGGTACTGGCGGTCGAGCACCACCACGCCGACGTCGATGCATTGCACGATGTCGAGCAGCCAGTGAACTTCCTTGATATCGATCTGCGCGGGCATGGCCTCACTCCATCAGGTAGCCGATCTTGGCGGTCAGGCGCTTGATCGAATCTTCGGTGAACAGCAGCAGCAGGTCGAAGTGGATGGCGTGGCCCTCCAGGCTGTAGCTGATCTCCACGGCCAGGGTCTTGCGCCAGCGCTGTGAGTTGACCTGAATCAGCTGGTCGAGGCTGGCGTGTTGTCCGAGCAGTTGCGGGTGCCCCTGGGAGAAACGCAGGTCGAGCTGTTCGGCGATACCGGCCAGGCAGGCACCGATCAGGATACTGGCCAGGTCCAGGAGCATCTCCGAGGTTTCTGCTTCGTTCTTCGGCTGCCAGCCAAGCAGGCGGGCCATGTCGTTCACTTCCGAATCATGGAACAGCAGCAGCGCCTCGCCGGCGATGGCCTCGCCGATGAAGCCCTGGCAGATGGCACTGAAGCGTTCGCCGCGCTGGGCGTCGACCAGGGTCATGTGCAGTTCGCTGACCTCGAAGATGTTCACCTGCGGTACCGGCAACTGCACGAACACCCCGAGCACCTTGGCCAGCAGCGCGGCGGCGCGACCCATGGCGACGTTGGTCACCTCGCGCAGCGCATCGCGGAAGCTCACCTTCAGCTCCGACAGCACCGCAGCCTGGGCCTGTGCCGCCGGTGTGCCCTGAGGGTCGAACAGTTTCAGCTCGATCAGTGTCTGGCGCAGGATGTCGGGATCGGCCGGCTTCTTGATGAAGGCCAGCGCGCCCAGCTCGCGTACGCGACGCACCGCTTCTTCCTGCACGTCGCCGGAGACCACGATCACCTGGGTGCTCAGCCCTTCGGCGCGCAGCGCCGCGAGGGTCTGGTAGCCGTCGAGTACCGGCATGGTCAGGTCGAGCAGCATGACCCGGCCCAGACCCTGGCGAATCAGGGCCAGCGCCTCCTCGCCGTTGCTCGCCTGGCTGAGGGAAACCGACCATTCAGCCGGCAGGGCGCGGATCAATTGCTTGCGCGCCATGTTGGAGTCGTCGCAGACCAGCAGCGGAATCACGGCGGGGGATTACCTGTGTGGGGGAGCGCTGGAAAAGAGCATAGCTGCACGCCGAGCGGTGTCACAGCGCCATGCGCGCTTTTTCAACCGTAGCTCGGATGAAATCCGGGGGCATAGCGCGATGTTCCCCGGATTGCATCCGGTCTACGGCAATCCGTAGGGTGGGCTTCAGCCCACCGACAGCGGCCAGCCTTGGTGGGCTGAAACGGAGCGCCGCCCGGCCCACCCTACAACTACACGGCATGCAACCAGTCGAGTACGCCCTGCGCGGCCACCCGCCCGCTGGCGAAACACGCAGTGAGTAGATAGCCGCCGGTGGGCGCTTCCCAGTCGAGCATCTCGCCGGCGCAGAACACGCCGGGCAGGGCCTTGAGCATCAGGCCGTCGTCCAATGCCTCGAAGCGCACGCCGCCGGTGCTGCTGATCGCCTCATCCAGCGGGCGGGTGCGCAGCAGGGTGATGGGCAGCGCCTTGATCCACGGAGCAAGCGCGGCCGGATCAGTGAAAGCCTCGGCGGGGGCGAGCTCGCGCAGCAGTGCGGCTTTCACGCCGTCGAGGCCGGCCTGGCGGTGCAGGTGCTTGGCCATGGAATGCTTGCCGCGCGGCTTGCCCAGCGCCTGCTGCAGTTTGGCCAGCGGCATCTGCGGCAACAGGTCGAGGTGGATCAGGGCCTGACCGTCGGCCTCGATGGCGCGGCGGATGTCGGCGGAAAAGGCGTACACCAGGCTGCCTTCGATGCCGCCTGCGGTCAGCACGAATTCACCGATGCGAGGCAACTGGCCGGGCAGGCTCAAAGCGACGTTCTTCAGCGGCGCCCCGGCGAATTTCTCCCTGAGATATTCACTCCAGTCAGCCACTTCGAAGCCGCAGTTGCTCGGCTTCAGCGCTGCCACCTCGATGCCGCGCGCCTGCAAAAGCGGCACCCAGGCGCCGTCGGAGCCCAGTCGTGCCCAGCTGCCGCCGCCCAGGGTCAGCAGGCAGGCATCGGCGGCCAGTGCGCGTTCGCCGTCCGTGCCGGCGATACGCAGGCTGCCGTCATCGTTCCAGCCCAGCCAGCGGCTGCGGGTATGGATGGTCACGCCCAGCTCGCGCAGGCGACGCAGCCAGGCGCGCAGCAGCGGCGCAGCCTTCATGTCGGTGGGAAACACGCGGCCGGAGGTGCCGACGAAGGTGTCGATGCCCAGGCCATGAATCCAGGCGCGCAGGGCGTCGGCATCGAACTCGTGCAGCAGTCTTGCGACCTCGGCCTGGCGTTCGCCGTAGCGGCCGATAAAGGCGTCCTTGGGCTCGGAATGGGTGATGTTCATGCCGCCAACGCCGGCCAGCAGGAACTTGCGCCCCACCGAGGGCATGGCGTCGAACAGCTCCACGCGCACGCCGCCTTGCGCCAGCACCTCGGCAGCCATCAGCCCGGCAGGGCCGCCGCCGATGATGGCGACGTGATGAGCATTGGGCTGAGCGGCACTAGTCATGGTGATTAGCAGACAGGAGAAAGGCTGCGCATTCTACCCGAGTGCTCCCCGGCCTTGTCATTTGCCCGGGGTTGGGGCAGGTTCAGCTCGAACCTTTTCGGCTGGAGCCCGTTATGTCCCAGATCTGCCCCGACATCGATCCCGATGGCCTGCTCGAATATTCGGTGGTTTACACCGACCGCTCGCTGAACCATATGTCGCAGTCGTTCCAGGGCGTGATGCGCGATATCTCCGCCACCCTGAAACAGGTCTACAACGCCCATGCCGTGGCGGTGGTGCCGGGCAGCGGCACCTACGGCATGGAGGCGGTGGCGCGTCAGCTGGCGACCGGGCAGAAGTGCCTGGTGCTGCGCAACGGCTGGTTCAGCTACCGCTGGACGCAGATTTTCGACATGGGCCGCATTCCCGCCGAGGCCCAGGTGCTCAAGGCGCGCCCGGTCGCCGAAGGCCATCAGGCCGCCTTCGCTCCGGCGCCGCTGGACGAGGTGCTGGCCAGCATCGCCGAGCAGAAACCACAGGTGGTATTCGCCCCGCACGTGGAAACCTCGTCGGGCATGATCCTGCCGGAGGACTACCTGCGCGCGGTGAGCGATGCGGTACATGCGGTCGGCGGCCTGTTCGTGCTCGACTGCATCGCCTCCGGCACCCTCTGGGTGGACATGCAGGCCTGTGGCATCGACGTGCTGATCAGCGCGCCGCAGAAGGGCTGGAGTGCCTCGCCCTGCTGCGCCCTGGTGATGCTCAGCGAAGCGGCGCAGGCGCGCGTCGAGTCGACCCAGAGCACCAGCTTCGCCTGCGATCTGAAGAAGTGGCTGCAGATCATGCAGGCCTACGAGCAGGGCGGCCACGCCTACCACGCCACCATGCCCAGCGATGCCCTGGCGCGTTTTCGCGACGCCATGTTCGAGGCCAAGGCCATCGGCTTTGCCAAGGTGCGTGAGCAGCAGCAGGAACTCGGCGACCGGGTGCGTGCGCTGCTGGCGGCGCGCGGCTTCAGGAGCGTCGCTGCCAAGGGCTTCGAGGCGCCTGGCGTGGTCGTCTGCTACACCGACGATGCGCAGATCAAGACCGGCGCCAAGTTCGCTGCCGTCGGCCTGCAGATTGCCGCCGGCGTGCCGCTGCAGTGCGACGAGCCGGCGGACTTCCAGACCTTCCGCCTCGGCCTCTTCGGGCTGGACAAGCTGGGTAACGTCGAGCGCACGGTGACGACGCTGGAGCAGGCGTTGGACAAGGTGCAGGCCGGCTGATCCTTAGCGCAACCCTCGCGCCGTCCACACCCTTGCGGCGCTGTGATGCAGGATGCCGTGGCGGCGGGCGAGGGCGGCGTGATCCTTCGAGTAGCCGCCGCCGATCACTCCGAGTACGGGAATGTCGCGACCCAGGCAGTGTTGCAGCACGGCTTCGTCGCGGGCGGCCAGGCCGGCGTCGGTGAGTTGCAGATAGCCCAGGGCGTCGTCCTTGTGCACGTCGACGCCGGCGTCGTAGAGCACCAGGTCCGGCTGGTAGAGCGGCAGCAGGTAGTTCAGCGTGTCGTCCACCACCTTCAGGTAATCGGCGTCGCCCATGCCGCGTGGCAGGGGAATGTCCCAGTCGCTTTCGGCCTTGCGCGCCGGGAAATTCTGCTCGCAGTGCAGCGACACGGTGACGGCGTCCGGTTCGTCTTCCAGCAGCCGCGCGGTGCCGTCGCCCTGGTGCACGTCGCAATCGAAGATCAGCACGCGATGCACGCGACTGGCTTCCAGCAGGTAGCGGGCGATCACTGCCAGGTCGTTGAAGATGCAGAAGCCGGAGGGAAAGTCGTAGTGCGCATGGTGCGTGCCGCCGGCCAGGTGGCAGGCCAGGCCATGTTGCAGGGCCAGTTCGGCAGTCAGCAGCGAGCCGCCCACGGCACGCACCGTGCGCCGCGCCAGCGCTTCGCTCCAGGGCAGGCCGAGGCGGCGCTGGTCCTCGTATGACAGCGCGCCGGCCATGTAGCGGGCGATGTAGTCCGGGCAGTGAACCAGGGCGAGAATCTCCGCCGGGCACAGCTCCGGGCGTTGCAGCTCTGCATCCGTGGTCAGGCCGCTATCGACCAGGTGATCGCGCAGCAGACGGAATTTCTCCATGGGGAAGCGATGCCCGGCCGGGAAGGGCGGGCTGTAATCCTCGTGGTAGACCAGCGGTAGCGGCATACAATGACGACTCAAGCGAATTGACGGCTTATGGTCGCAGCCAATCGAGACAACTGCCATGCCCCTGATCGAAACCTCCACCGAACGCCTGCTGCTGCGCGCCTGGCGCGACAGTGATCTGCCGGCGCTGGTCGCGCTGAATGCCGATGCCGAGGTGATGCGCCATTTCCCCGCGCCACTGGACGCCGAACAGAGTGCACAGCTGCTGGCGCGTTTGCGGGCGCATCATGAGCAATATGGTTTCACCTTCTGGGCACTGCAGCGGCGCGACAGCGGCGAGCTGATCGGTTTCACCGGCCTGGCGCAGGTCGGCTTCGAGGCGCCTTTCGTGCCGGCCGTGGAAATCGGCTGGCGTCTGGCGCGGGCGCACTGGCGCCAGGGCTATGCCGGCGAGGCAGCGCGCGCCGCGCTGGCGGTGGCCTTCGAGCAGCTTGGGCTGGACGAGGTGGTGAGCTTTACCGTGCCGGCCAATCTGCCGTCGCAGGCAGTGATGCGCAGCATTGGCATGCAGCGCGACGAGGCCGGCGACTTCCTCCATCCGCGACTGCCGGACGGTCATCCGCTGCAACTGCATGTGCTCCATCGCATTCGTCGCGAGCAGTGGGAGGCCGGACGATGAAGGATGTGCTCGCCTATCACCAGCTCAGCAAGCATGCGCCGGAACGCTTCGCGCCGGGGCCGGGGCAGCTGGACTGGGCAACCCAGCCGGCGCCGTTTCGCCGCTACGCGGGGGCGCGGCTGATCGAGCTGTACCACCGCCCGCTGGAAGAAGGGCCGGGCTACGACACGGCATTCGCGGGGCCGCAGACGCCGCCCGCGCCGCTGGATCGCGCCGGCATCTCGCAGCTGCTGTACGACAGCCTGGCCATTTCCGCCTGGAAGGAAGCCGGCGGCAATCGCTGGGCGCTGCGGGTCAACCCGTCATCCGGCAACCTGCACCCGACCGAGGCCTATCTGCTGTTGCCGCCAGGTGCCGTGGATGAGGTCGCTGTGTTGGCCCACTATGCCCCGGATGTCCATGCGCTGGAGATACGCAGCGAACTGCCCGCGCCGCTTGGCCGGCAGCTGGCGAGCAGCCTGCCGCCCGGTGGTTTTCTCCTGGGGCTGAGCAGCATCGCCTGGCGCGAGGCCTGGAAGTACGGCGAGCGCGCCTACCGTTACTGCCAGCACGACCTGGGGCACGCCCTGGCGGCGTTGGCCATCGCCGCCAGCGTGCAGGGCTGGCAGGTGCGCATGCTGCACGGTGTGGCCGAAGCGCGTCTGGACGGCCTGCTGGGGCTGGACGGAGACGACTTTCATGAGGCCGAACACGGCGACTGCCTGCTGTGGATCGGCCCGGCGCAAACGATGGAGTTCGCGCTGCCCGAAGCCCTGCTGAACGGGTTGACGCAGCTCGAGCGGGTCGGGGCACCCAATCGTCTGTCGCGCGAGTATCGCCACTGGCCGGAGCTGCAGCGGGTGCATGGGCTGTGCCGCGCGCCGGCACGTCCTCGCGCCGTCTGGAACCTGGATGCGGCCGACGCACGGGTCGACAATCCCGGCCTGCCACTGCGGCCGATCCTGCATCGCCGACGCAGTGCGCAGGCCATGGACGGTCGCAGCGGCATTCAGGCGTCACTGCTGCTGGCCTGGCTGCGCCGACTGATGCCGCAGCAGTCGCCGGTGCCCTTCGCCGTGAGCGGTGAGCCGAGCGAGATCGACCTGCTGCTGTTCGTCCACCGCGTGCAGGGCCTGGAGCCGGGGCTGTACTGGCTGGATCGCACAGGCAGCGGGGTGCAGCCACTGCGCGAGGATTACCAATGGCTGCGGGTGGATGACGAGCTGCCGCTATACCGTCTGCTCGAAGGCGACGCCCGTGGTCTGGCGGGCTTTCTCAGTTGCGGCCAGGACATCGCCGCCGATGGCTGTGTGGCCTTGGCCATGCTGGCGCGGGTGGAGCGCGCCCTGGCCAATGGCGCCTGGCGCTATCCCAGGCTCTACTGGGAGTGTGGCCAGATCGGTCAGTTGCTCTATCTGGAAGCCGAAGCGGCAGGGCTTTCCGGGACGGGCATCGGTTGCTACTTCGATGACGCCTTGCGCGAGTTGCTCGGCGATGCCGACAGCGGGCTGCAAAGTCTTTACCATTTCACCCTTGGCCGCGCCGTTTGGGATGAACGCCTGACGTCGCTGCCGGCCTACCCGCAACTGCGTATACCCCCCGTGCAAGGAGATGACACCCCATGACTCAGGTTCTCGATGATCTGGTGGCGCTGCTCAGCCTGGAGCAGATCGAGGAAAACCTGTTCCGTGGCCGCAGCCAGGATCTCGGTTTTCGCCAGCTGTTCGGCGGCCAGGTGCTCGGCCAGTGCATCTCCGCCGCCAGCCAGACCGTCGAGGAGGCGCGTCACGTGCACTCCATGCACGGCTACTTCCTGCGCCCCGGCGATGCCAGCCTGCCGGTGGTCTATCAGGTCGAGCGCACCCGCGACGGCGGCAGCTTCAGCACCCGCCGCGTGGTGGCGGTGCAGAAGGGCAAACCGATCTTCTTCTGCAGTGCCTCGTTTCAGTACGACGAGGAAGGCTTTCATCACCAGAGCGAGATGCCGGATGTCCCCGGCCCCGAGGACCTGAAGTCGGAAACCGATCTGGCGCGCATGGTGGCGCCGATGATTCCCGAGCGCATGCGCGAGCGTGCGATCAGCGACAAGCCCATCGAGATCCGCCCGGTCACCCTGATCAACCCCTTCGCCCCGCAGCCCTGCGAGCCGGTCAAGTACGTATGGTTCCGCGCCGCCGGCGAGCTGCCGGACGACCCGCAGCTGCATAAGTACCTGCTGGCTTACGCCAGCGACTTCAACCTGCTGACCACCTCGATGCAGCCGCACGGCGTATCGGTGTTCCAGAAGTTCATGCAGGTGGCCAGCCTCGACCATTCGCTGTGGTTCCACCGCAACCTGCGCATGGACGACTGGCTGCTGTACGCCATGGACAGCCCCTGGGCCGGCAATGCCCGCGGCTTCTCCCGCGCCAGCATCTACAACCGCCAGGGCGAACTGGTGGCCTCCGTCGCCCAGGAAGGTCTGACCCGCGTGCGTGAGGATTGGAAATGAGAGCACTGCGCGACGCACGCCATTGGGTGTTCGACATGGACGGCACCCTGACTCTGGCGGTGCATGATTTCGTGGCGATAAAACGCGCCCTCGACATTCCTGAGCAAGACGACATCCTCCACCACCTGGCGGCGCTGCCGGCGGAGGAGGCCGCGGCCAAGCATGCCTGGCTGCTGGAGCACGAGCGCGAACTGGCGGTGGCCTCACGCCCGGCGCCGGGCGCCATCGAGCTGGTGCGCGCCCTGTGTGAGCGTGGTTGCCAGCTCGGCATCCTCACCCGCAATGCTCACCCGCTGGCGCTGCTGACCCTGCAGGCCATTGGCCTGGATGACTGCTTCGCCAGGGCGGACATCCTTGGCCGCGACGAGGCGCCGCCCAAGCCGCATCCGGGCGGGCTGCTGCACCTGGCCGAGCGCTGGACGATCAAGCCGCAGGAGCTGGTGATGGTCGGTGACTACCGCTTCGACCTGGAATGCGCCCAGGCTGCGGGGGCGCGCGGCGTGCTGGTCAATCTGCCGGACAACCCCTGGCCGGAGCTGACCGAGCTGCATGCGCAGGATTGCGCGCAACTGCTGGCTGCGTTGGGCTGAGTGGCGGCACGGAGCATTTAGGGCGAAATCGGGGGCGGGCGGATCGCGAATGAATTCGCTCCTACAAAGAGGGCACTGCGCGCCAGCTCGCTTTCAACGTTCTCTGGAGGCCTCGGGTGCCTGCCACTGAAACAGGCGGCTTCAGGTTTCTGTAGGAGCGAATTCATTCGCGAAAGCGAACTTCAGGCTGCGTCCGAATCGCCGCCATCCAACTATCGCCAAGCCTCAGGGTCCCGGATTTCGTTGGGGCTACGGTGCGGCCTCCGTCAGAACGCGTACAAAAAAACGCCCCCGCAAAGACTGCGGGGGCGGCGCGTTGGGTAAGGTCGTCCTTGAAGCGGGTTACGCGCGGTCAACCTTGTGGGGCGTTGCTCCCCGTATTGCTCCAGCCACCACCCAGGGCCTTGTACAGCTCCACTTCGCTGCTGAGCTGGGCCAGGCGGTCGGTGATCAGCTGCTGGCGCACACTGAACAGCTGGCGCTGGGCATCGAGCAGGGTCAGGTAGCTGTCCACACCGGTGCGGTAGCGGCGCTCGGCCAGTTCGTAGTAAGTCTCGGTGGTTTCCAGCAGGGCACGCTGGGCGTCCAGTTGCTGACGGTAGGTGGTGCGCGCGGCGAGGCGGTCGGCGACTTCCTGGAAGGCGGTCTGGATGGCCTTCTCGTATTGGGCGACCTGGATGTCCTTCTGCAGCTCGGCATAGTCGAGGTTGGCGCGCAGACGCCCGGCGTTGAAGATCGGCAGGCTGATCTGCGGCTGGAACAGCCAGGTGCCCGAGCCGCTGTCGAACAGGCCGGACAGCTGGCTGCTGGCGGTGCCGGCATTGGCGGTCAGGCTGATGCTGGGGAAGAACGCCGCACGCGCCGCGCCGATATTGGCGTTGGCCGCCTTGAGCTGGTACTCGGCCTGCAGCAGGTCGGGGCGACGCTGCAGCAGGTCGGCGGGCAGGCCGGCTGGAACCTGTTCCAGCAGCTCGGCATTGAGCTTCAGCCCTTGCGGCAGGTCGGCCGGTAGGCCGGTGCCGAGCAACTGGGTCAGGGCGTTGCGGTCCTGAGCGACCAGGCGCTGATACTGCGCCAGGCTGACGCGTGCGCTGTCCACCGCGCTGCGCGCCTGGCTCAGGGCCAGGGCATCGGCGACGCCGACGTCGAAGCTGCGCTGGGTCAGCTGGTAGCTTTCCTCGAAGGTCTTCAGGGTGTCCTGGGTCAGCTCGAGCAGTGCCTGATCCGCCTGCCATTGCAGGTAGGCGTTGGCGACGCTGGCGACCAGGCTGATCTGCGTGCTGCGCTGCGCCTGTTCGGTGGCCAGATATTGCTGCAGGGCCTGCTCGCTGAGGCTGCGCAGGCGGCCGAAGAAGTCCAGCTCCCAGGCGTTGACGCCCAGGGTCGCGCTGTACTGGCCGCTGGTGCGGGCTTCGCCGGTCTGGTTCAGATCGGCCGGCAGGCGCTGGCGGGTGCCGGCGCCATCGGCGGAAACCGAGGGCAGCAGGTCGGCGCGCTGGATGCGGTACAGCGCGCGGTAGGCTTCGACGTTCAGCGCGGCGACGCGCAGGTCGCGGTTGTTCTCCAGCGCTACCTGCACCAGTTGCTGCAGCGCCGGGTCACGGAAGAACTCGCGCCATTGCAGGTCGGCGGCGGCGCGGCTGCCTTCGCTGGCGGCGCTGCCGTAGGCCTCGCCCTGCGGCCAGTCGGCGGCCACCGGGGCGTCCGGGCGCTGATAGTCGGGAATCAGGCTGCAGCCGCTGAGCAGAGCGGCGGCTACGGCCAGGGACAACAGGGACTGCCTCATTGCAGTACCTCCTTCTCGTTTTCAACGGCCGGCTCGCTTCTCTTCTTCTCGAACAGCGAGCAGACCACCACGTAGAACAGCGGGATCCAGAAGATCGCCAGGATCAGCGCGCTGAGCATGCCGCCGATCACCCCGGTGCCGATGGCGTGCTTGCTGCCGGCGCCGGCGCCACTGGCGATGGCCAGCGGCAGACAGCCGAGGATGAACGCCAGCGAGGTCATGACGATGGGGCGCAGACGCATGCGGCAGGCCTCGATGGCGGCTTCGGCCAGGCCCATACCCTGTTCGTACTGCGCCTTTGCGAACTCGACGATAAGGATCGCGTTACGCGCCGACAGACCGATGGTGGTGAGCAGGCCGACCTTGAAGAACACGTCGTTGGACAGCCCGCGCAGCTCGGTGAACATCAAGGCGCCGATTATCCCCAGCGGCACCACCAGCATCACCGAGAACGGGATCGACCAGCTCTCGTACAGCGCTGCCAGGCAGAGGAATACGACGATGGCGGAGATCACGAACAGTGCGGTGGTCTGCGAACCGGCCAGACGTTCCTCGTAGGACAGACCGGTCCAGGAGTAGCCGACGCCCTGCGGCAGCTGCGAGGCGATTTCCTCGACGGCGGCCATGGCGTCACCGGTGCTGTAGCCGGGGGCTGGCGCACCGAGGATCTCCACCGCCGAAACGCCGTTGTACCGAGCCAGCTTCGGCGCGCCGTAGGTCCACTCGCCACTGGCGAAGGCGCTGAACGGCACCATGCGGCCCTGGTCGTTGCGTACGTACCACTTGTTCAGGTCTTCCGGCGCCATGCGCGCATCGGCCACGCCCTGCAGGTAGACCTTCTTCACCCGACCGCGATCGATGAAGTCGTTGACGTAGCTGGCACCCCAGGCGATCGACAGGGTGCTGTTGATATCCGCCAGCGACAGGCCGAGGGCGCGGGCGCGCTCGTCGTCGATCAGCAGCTGGTACTGCGCTTCGTCACGCAGGCCGTTGGCGCGCACGCTGTCGAGCACCGGATGCTGGTTGGCCAGCTGCAGGAACTTGTCGCGTGCCTCGTTCATCACCTGGTGGCCGACGCCGGCCTGGTCCTGCAGGAAGAAGTTGAAGCCGGTGGCATTACCCATCTCCATCACCGCCGGCGGAGCGAAGGCGAACACCATCGCATCGCGGAAGCTGAAGAAGTGCATCTGCGCACGTTGCGCCAGCGCCGCCACGCCATTCTCCTCGCCCGGACGTTCGCCCCAGGGCTTGAGCATGATGAACGCCATACCCGAGCTCTGGCCGCGGCCGGCGAAGTTGAAGCCGGTGACGGTGAACACCGACTTGACCGTGCTCGCTTCTTCTTCCAGCAGGTACTGGCGCATCTCGTCGACCACCACCTGGGTACGCTCGGCACTGGAGCCGGACGGCGTCTGCACCTGGGCGAACAGCACGCCCTGGTCTTCCTCGGGCAGGAACGCGGTGGGGATGCGGGTGAACATCCAGGCCATGATGGCGACGATCACCAGATACAGGATCAGGTACGGCGCCTTGCGTTTGATCATGCCCGCCACGCCGCGCTGATAGGCGTTGCTGGTACGGTCGAACGTGCGGTTGAACCAGCCGAAGAAGCCACGTTTGGCTTCGTGATGATCGCCGTCGATGGGCTTGAGCAGGGTGGCGCACAGCGCCGGAGTGAAGATCAGCGCCACCAGAACCGACAGGGCCATGGCCGAGACGATGGTGATGGAGAACTGCCGGTAGATCACCCCGGTGGAGCCGCCGAAGAAGGCCATCGGCAGGAACACAGCCGACAGTACCAGGGCGATACCGACCAGCGCGCCCTGGATCTGGCCCATGGATTTCTTGGTCGCCTCCTTGGGTGACAGTCCGTCTTCGCGCATCACCCGCTCGACGTTCTCCACCACCACGATGGCATCGTCCACCAGCAGGCCGATGGCCAGGACCATGGCGAACATGGTCAGGGTATTGATGGAGAAACCGAACGCGGCGAGCACACCGAAGGTGCCGAGCAGCACCACCGGCACCGCCATGGTCGGGATGATGGTGGCGCGCAGGTTCTGCAGGAACAGGAACATCACCAGGAACACCAGCACGATGGCCTCGAACAGGGTGTGCACCACCCCTTCGATGGAGGCCGAGATCACCGGCGTGGTGTCGTAGGGGAAGACCACTTCCATGCCGGCCGGGAAGAACGGCTCGAGATTGGAGATGGTTTCACGCACCGCCTTGGCGGTGTCCAGGGCGTTGGCGCCGGTGGCCAGGCGAATCGCCAGACCCGAGGCCGGCAGACCGTTGAACTGCGCGTTGATGGCGTAGTTTTCGCCGCCCAGTTCGACCTTGGCGACGTCGCCCAGGCGTACCTGGGAGCCGTCGGCTTGCACCTTGAGCAGGATCTTGCGGAATTCTTCCGGGGTCTGCAGGCGGGTCTTGCCGATGATGGTGGCGTTGAGCTGGTTACCCGGTGATGCCGGCAGGCCGCCGAACTGGCCGGAGGAAATCTGCACGTTCTGCGCCTGGATGGCGCTGCGCACGTCAACCGGAGTCAGCTGGAAGCTGTTGAGCTTGGCCGGGTCGAGCCAGATGCGCATGGCGTACTGCGCGCCGAACACCTGGAAGTCGCCGACGCCCTTGGTCCGCGAGATCGGGTCCTGCAGGTTGGAGACGATGTAGTCGGACAGATCCTCACGAGTCATGCTGCCGTCTTTCGACACCACGCCGATGACCATGAGGAAGTTGCGCACCGACTTGGTCACGCGGATGCCCTGTTGCTGCACTTCCTGCGGCAGCAGCGGGGTGGCCAGCTGCAGTTTGTTCTGCACCTGGACCTGGGCAATATCCGGGTTCACCCCCTGTTCGAAGGTAACGATGATCTCCATGCTACCGTCGGAGTTGCTCGACGAACTGACATAGCGCAGACCGTCGATGCCGTTGAGCTGTTGCTCGATCACCTGCACCACGGTGTCCTGCACCGTCTGCGCCGAGGCGCCCGGATAGCTGACCTGGATGGACACGGCAGGCGGCGCGATGCTGGGGTACTGGTTGATCGGCAGCGATAGGATGGACAGGCCGCCGGCCAACATGATCACCAGGGCGATCACCCAGGCGAAGATCGGCCGGTCGATAAAGAATCTGGACATTCAGTACTTCTCCGTTAGTCCTGGCCGCTGGCTGGTTCGGCGTCTTGGGCAGGCTGTTCGGTCTTGACGTTGCTCGCCGGCACGGCCTTCACCTCGGCGCCGGGCTGCACGAACTGCAGGCCCTCGGTGATCAGGCGGTCGCCTTCCTTGAGGCCATCCTCGACCAGCCAGGCACTGCCGGCAGTGCGATCGGCCTTGAGTACGCGCAGTTCGACCTTGTTGTCGGCACCCACCACCATTGCCGTCGGCTCGCCACGCTGGTTGCGGGTCACGCCCTGCTGCGGGGCGAGGATGGCGTTTTCCTTGACCCCGGACAGCAGCTCGGCATGCACGAACATGCCCGGCAGCAGCAGGTGATCGGGGTTGGGGAATACGGCGCGCAGGGTCACCGAACCGGTGCTTTCGTCCACCGCGACTTCGGAGAATTCCAGGGTGCCTTCATGGGCGTAGCGGCTGCCGTCTTCCAGCTTCAGCGCGACCTTGGCTGCGCTGTCGCTGGCCTTCTGCAGGCGTCCCTCGGCCAGATCGCGGCGCAGGCGCAGCAGTTCCTTGCTCGATTGGGTGACGTCGACGTAGATCGGATCGAGTTGCTGGATGGTGGCCATGGCACCCGCCTGGCCATTGCTGACCAGTGCGCCTTCGGTCACCGCGGAACGGCCGATACGACCACTGATCGGCGCCAGCACCTTGGTGTAGCGCAGGTCGATGCGCGCCTGCTCCAGCGCGGCGTCGGCCTGCAGGCTGGCGGCGCGGGCTTCGTCGTAGGCCTGCTGGCTGACGGCCTTGTCATTGACCAGCAGCTTGTAGCGATCAGCCAGGGACTTGGCCGACAGCTGGGTGGCCTGGGCGCTCTTGAACGCGGCCTCGTAGGTGGCCGGGTCGATCTGATACAGCTGCTGACCCGCCTTGACCTCACTGCCCTCGGTGAACAGGCGCTTCTGGATGATTCCATTGACCTGCGGGCGTACTTCGGCGATGCGATAGGCGCTGGTACGGCCGGGCACTTCGCTGGTCAGGGCGAAGGGTTTGGCTTCGAGCGTGACCACTCCGACCTGGGGCGTTTGCTGGGTTTGGGGGGCGCTGGATTCCTGGCAACCGGTAAGACCGAGCATTGCCACGGCGATGGCGGAAACCAAGACAGCGAAGGCTGGCTTCGAGTGCATCTGAGAACCTCGTTTTTATCGAATCATGGCCCAAAGGGCGAAGGGGACGAAGGCAGGGAAAAAGCGATGCAGGAATATACTTACATACGTGAATGTTTGTAAATGCCTAAAGCTGCCTGCATACTCTCGCCCGTCCTCCTTTACCGGAGCTTTACATAGAGGCGTAATCAGGTAGACAGATGGCCAGAAGAACCAAAGAAGAAGCGCAGGCGACGCGGGTGCAGATACTCGATGCTGCCGAGCGGGTGTTCCATGCCCAAGGCGTTTCCCGTGCGTCTCTGGCCGAAGTGGCGAAGGAGGCCGGCGTCACCCGCGGCGCCATTTACTGGCACTTCGAGAACAAGATAGACCTGTTCCAGGCCATGCTCGAACGCCTGCGCCTGCCCCTCGAAGAACTGGCGCGTGCCAGCGAGAGCGAGGACGAGCCTGACCCGCTGGGCTGCATGCGTGAATTGTTGATCAAGGCACTGACGCGCCTGGCCTGCGAGCCGCAGACCCATCGCACCCACGACATCCTGCGTTACAAGTGCGAATACACCGGTGAGCTGCTCGGCCTGCGCGAGCGCATGCAGGCGCTGAGCATCGAGTGCGATCAGCGCATCGCCAAGGCGCTGGGTAATGCGGTCAACAAGGGCCAGTTGCCTAGCGACCTGGATTGCGCGCGCGCGGCCATGTGCCTGCATGCCTATATGGAAGGCATCGAGGCCAACTGGTTGCTGGTGCCCAACTTCGACCTGGCACAACAGGCGCCTGCACTGGTCGACACCGTGCTGGATATGCTGCGCAGCCCGGCGCTGCGTCTGATGCCGGTGTAGGAGCGAATTTATTCGCGATTGCATTGCGGATATCGCGGATAAATCAGCTCCTACAAGGACTGGGCCGAGCCTCAGCCCGCCTTACGTTGCGCAGGCCAGTCAGGCAGGACGTGTGGCGCGAGCAGTCGCGCTTCCAGCCTGGCGACGAACTGCTGCGCCTCTGCTTCGCTGCGAAAACTCACGCGATGCTGATCCAGACGGACCTGCCACAGGCGTTCGCCGCCCTGGTCATAGGGTTGGACGACAATCTTCATGTTGACCACCTCCCTGAGCTGCGATGCCTCGCAGCGCTTGTTGGGGAGGCTCAGCATAGTCCCCGTGCATGACCTTTTTCTGACGTGGATCAAACAGCCGACCAGGGCGATGACGGCTTTGCGATAAGCGGTACCGCGAAGGAAACGTGACCGGCTCGAACGAAGCGGTGGGCTGAAACGGATCGCTGCTCGGCCTATCCTACACGCCGTGACACGACCGTAGGGTGGGCTTCAGCCCACCAAGCCCACCAAGCCCACCACAGACCCACCACCATTGGCTTCAAAACCCTTCGAGCACGATCTTGCCCTTGGCCTTGCCACTTTCCTGTAGCGCATGAGCGCGACGCAGGTTGGCGGCGTTGATGGTGCCGAAATGCTCGCCGAGGGTGGTCCTGAGCACGCCGCTGTCGACCAGCTCCGACACCCGTTGCAGCAGGCGATGCTGCTCGATCATGTCGTCGGTCTGGTACAGCGAACGGGTGAACATCAGCTCCCAGTGCAGTGACAGGCTCTTGCGCTTGAGCTGCATGACATCCAGCGGTTGCAGCGGGTCATCGATCAGCGCCAGACGCCCCTGCGGCTGCAGGCATTCGACCAGTTGCGCATAGTGCTGGTCAGTCTGGGTCAGGCTGGCGACGTGGGTGACCTGGCCGACGCCAATGCGCGCCAGTTCCTCGCTCAGCGGCTTGCCGTGATCGATCACATGATGTGCGCCCAGCTCACGGACCCAGACCTGGGTTTGCGGGCGCGAAGCGGTGCCGATCACGGTCAGGCCGGTCAGGCGTCGCGCCAGCTGGGTGAGGATCGAACCAACACCGCCGGCCGCACCGACGATCAGCAGGCTCTGGCCCTGATCGGTCGAGCCGGCGATCTGCAGGCGCTCGAACAGCAGCTCCCAGGCGGTGATGGCGGTCAGCGGCAGGGCCGCCGCCTCGGCGAACGACAGGCTTTGCGGCATTTTGCCGACGATGCGCTCGTCGACCAGGTGCAGCTCACTGTTGGCCCCGGCACGGTCGATGGCGCCGGCGTAGAACACCTGGTCGCCGGGTTGGAACAGGGTCACTTCGCTGCCCACGGCCTTGACCACGCCGGCTGCGTCCCAGCCCAGCACCTTGGCTGCGCCGTTTTCCGGCGTGACGCCTTTGCGGATCTTGGTATCTACCGGGTTGACCGAGATGGCGCGTACCTCCACCAGCAGGTCGTGCGGGCCGGGTGAGGGAGCGTCCAGTTGCACGTCCAGCAATGCTTCGGGATGGTCGACCGGGAGGGATTGGTAGTAGGCGATGGCTTTCATGCTAGGGCTCCGGTTTACGGGGGCAGGCGATAGGACTCATGGTCATCTGTTCTGCTGGTTGAAAAAAGCGCCTGCGGATAGAGTCTCTTTCATCATTATTTTGAAAGTGAGCCGCCATGCTGCGTTTCGACGACCTGCAACTCTTCGTGCGTACTGCCGAAACCGGCAGCCTTTCTGCCGCCGCGCGGCTGCTGGATGTCTCGCCGGCGGTGGCCAGTGCCGCCCTCAAGCGTCTGGAGCAGCAACTGCAGGTGCGCCTGTTGGCGCGCTCGACGCGCAGCCTGCGCCTGACGCCCGAGGGCGAGCTGTATCTGGTGCACGCGCGCCTGGCCTTGCAGAGCCTGGAGGAGGGGCGCCAGCAACTGGCTGGTAGCCAGGACGGTATTCGCGGAGTGCTGCAGCTGTCGGCACCCTCGGACTTCGGTCGCAATACCCTGTTGTCCTGGCTCGATGAATTCCAGAGCGAGCATCCGCAACTGCAGCTGCGCCTGCTGCTGGCCGATCGCGTCGCCGATCTGTTCCGCGAGCCGGTGGACATCGCCTTGCGCTATGGCGCGCCGGAAGACTCCAGCCTGGTGGCCTTGCCGGTGGCGCCGGACAATCGCCGCGTGCTCTGCGCCTCGCCGGCCTATCTCGCGCGGCAGGGTACGCCGCAGACGGTGGAGGAGCTGCGCCAGCACAACTGTCTGTTGTACATGCTGCACGGCCGCGTACATGACCGCTGGCGTTTTCAGGACGGCAAGCGCGAGATGGTCATGAGCGTTGCCGGCAACCGGGTGTGCGACGATGCCGATGTCACCCGACGCTGGGCCGTGGCCGGGCAGGGCGTGGTGTACAAGTCCTGGCTGGACGTGGCTGACGACGTGCGCGAAGGCCGGCTGCAGGTGCTGCTGCCCGGCTGGCTGGGTGAGCCGACGCCGCTGTATCTGGTCTGTGCGCACCGGGCACAACTGAGCAAGGCGGTGCATCTGCTGCGCGAGTTTGTACAACTGCGTTGCGAGACGCTGCAGGCAGCGGCGCCCTGGCGTTGACGATAAAGTGCCGGACGCCTGCTAGACTCCTTCACCTGACCGCTGCGGCAATGCACCGCAGTGCCGTGCTGCCATCCTCTGTTTAGAGTCGCGCCCCATGAAACTGGCCCGCAAAGACCGCTCACTGACCGCCTGGGTGCTGTACTTCAGCATCCTGTTCAGTGCGTTCGTCTGCGCCATCAGCCACGGCCAGATGGCCGGCATGCAGCTCAGCGGTCTGGACGGGCAGTACTGTTCGTTCGAAGGCAACTTCGGCGCGGGCGCCGACCTGGACGGCTCCGGTATCGTCGCGCCGAACCCGGCCACTGGTACGGGCTGCGCCCTGGCCAGCCTGTTCAGCGCGATCATCCTGGCGGCCCTCTTCGGCCTGTTCGGGCTGTTGGCTGCCGAACTCGTGCGTCCGTTGCCAGCCCTGCATATCCCTCGTCTTGCCCGCTATCGCTGGCCTCCCGCCAACCCTCGCGCTTCTCCGTTTTTCGCCTGATCCGTCCGCCCGTTTGGGCGTCCCTATCATGCGTATGCCTTGCCGCACGTTCACGCCTGCGGCTGGCTGGAGAAAGCTTCATGGCGTCTTCCCCCAATAGCACCGCACCTGCTCGTGAGCGTGCGGCGCCGTCTTTCTACAACCTGGCCTGGCGCTGGCACTTCTATGCCGGGCTGTTCGTCATCCCGTTCATGATCCTGCTGTCGGTCACCGGGATGATCTATCTGTTCAAGCCGCAGCTCGATGCGTGGATGTACGCCGACCTGATGCAGGTGCCGGTCGCCGAGCAGCGTCTGAGCGCCGATCAGCAACTGGCCATCGTCCGCGACGCATACCCGCAGGCCGCTGTCAGCAAATACCTGCCGCCTGCTGCGCCTGATCGTAGCGCGCAGTTCGTGATCAATCAGGATGGACGCGATCTGAACCTGTTCGTCGATCCCTACAGCGGCGGCATTCTCGGCACCCAGGATGCGCTGTGGAACCTGCAGGCGGCCGCGCGCAAGTTGCATGGCGACCTGCTGATCGGCACCGTCGGGGACCGCCTGATCGAGCTGGCTGCTGGTTGGGGCATCGTGCTGGTGGTATCCGGGATGTACCTGTGGTGGCCGCGCGGCAGCAGCGGGGCGGGTGTGCTGTGGCCGCGCCTGAGCGCACGCGGGCGTTTGTGGTGGCGCGATCTGCATGCGGTTACTGGTTTCTGGGGCAGCGCGCTGCTGTTGTTCATGCTGCTCACCGGCATGACCTGGACAGGCTACTGGGGCGCGCAGTTCGCCGGCGCCTGGAACCACTTCCCGGCCGCCATGTGGGATGACGTGCCCAAGTCCGGGCAACTGACCGGCAGCCTCAACAGCAGCAGCCAGCAGACCGTGGCCTGGGCGGTGGAGGTCACGCCGCTGCCGGCGTCCGACCCGCATGCCGCGCACCAGGGCCATGCCGGGCATAGCGCCCCGGCAACTTCCGCGAGCCTGCTGCAGCATGTCGTCGACACGGCGGCTGAGCGTGGTGTGCAGCCGGGCTACAGCATCAGCCTGCCCAAGGGCGAACAGGGCGTTTACACCGTCGCGCTGTTCGCCGATGACCCGCGCAACGACGCCACGCTGCATCTGGATCAATACAGCGGTGCGGTGCTGGCCGACGTGCGCTGGGCGGACTACGGCCCAGTGGCGCGGGCTGTGGAGAGCGGGGTGAAGCTGCACGAAGGCAAGATGTTCGGCCTGGCCAACCAGATCCTGATGGCGCTGGTCTGCCTGCTGATCATCTTCAGCTCGGTCAGCGGCCTGGTGATCTGGTGGAAGCGCCGCCCGGCCGGGCGCCTCGGCGTGCCGCCGCTGCGCCACGACCTGCCGCGCTGGAAGACCGCCATCGGCGTGATGATCGTGCTGGGCATGATCTTCCCGCTGGTGGGCGCCTCGCTATTGCTGATGTGGGTGCTCGACCGCTCGCTGTGCTTGCTGCCCAGAACCCGATTCGCCAATTGAGGCGTGCCATGATTTTCGACCTTATCCACCCGGAGACAACCCACATGAACCTGCGCAAAACCCTGCTAGGCCTCGTTCTGATCCTGCCCGCGATGCTGGCCCAGGCCCATGAGTACGAAGTCGGCCAGCTGCATATCGATCACCCCTGGTCGCGCGAGATGCCGCCCGTAGCGCCGACCGCGGCTGCCTATTTCGTCGTGCACAACAAGGGCAGCGAGGCCGATCGCCTGCTCTCGGTCAGCAGTCCGGTGGCCGGCAAGGCCGAGCTGCACGAGCACGTACACGCAGATGGCGTAATGAAAATGCAGCAGGTGCAGGACGTCGCCATCCCTGCCGGTGGCGAGGTGAAGTTCGAGCCCATGGGCTACCACGTCATGCTGTTCAACCTGAAGCAGCAGGCCAAGGACGGTGAGCGCTTCCCGCTGACCCTGACCTTCGAGAAGGCCGGCAGCGTCGAGGTGGAGGTGGCCGTGCAGCAAGAGGTACCGGCCGGCCATGACCATGCTGCCGGCCACGACGCAGGCAAGCACCAGCACTGATGATGATCACGGCGCGCAGACGGACCTTCGCCGCCCATCTCGGGCTGCTGGCGCTGGTCCTGATCGTGCTGGCGCCTCTGGCGTCGCAGCTGCGTGCCGAGCCCACTGACTGGCGCTGGCTGAACGAGCTGGCCTGCCATGACGGCGGCGACCCTGAAGCGCTTGCCAAGGATGGCGGCAGGCCGGTGCTGCAGGTGGATGCCTGCGGCTACTGCTCGCTCTTCTCCCATTGCCCCGCGCTGGCGGGCAGCCGTTGGGCAATCGTCGCGCGACAGTCGCCCGTTGACCAGAGAGGCGCAGCGCTCCCGCTTGCACCGCTGTCCTGCACTCATTTCCCCCGCGCACTGTCACGTGCGCCTCCCATGCACGCCTGAGTTCTTCTTTCGCGAGGGCTAGCCGGCCCTTTTTGCAAATCGACCATTCAGGTATTCGCATGTCCGTTTCCTTCGTTCCGGGCGCTGTTTCCGTTCGCCCTGGTTTTCCCCTGTCTGCCCTGGCCATCGCCTGTGGCCTGTGCACCATTACGCCGTTGCATGCCGAGGAGCATGTTCACGAACTGCCGCCCACGGTGATCACGGCAATCCAGCAAAGCTCACCGCTGACCGTGGTGGCCGATCCCAAGGACCCGCGCCAGCCGGTGCCAGCCAGCGACGCTGCTGATTACCTCAAGACCATCCCGGGTTTCTCGGCGATTCGTAGCGGCGGCAGCAACAGCGACCCGGTGCTGCGCGGGATGTTCGGCTCGCGCCTGCTGCTGCTCACCGATGGCGGCCAGATGCTCGGCGCCTGCCCCGGGCGGATGGATGCACCCAGTTCCTACATTTCGCCGGAAACCTATGACCTGCTGACCGTGACCAAGGGCCCGCAGACGGTGATCTGGGGCCCCGGTGCCTCGGCCGGCGTGGTGCGCTTCGAGCGTGAGCCGGAGCGCTTCGGCGAACTCGGTGCGCGCCTGCATGCCAGTGTGCTGGCGGGCTCCAACGGCCGCTTCGACCGGCTGATCGACGGCGCCGTGGGGGGTGAGCAGGGCTACCTGCGGGTGATGGCCAACCGTTCGCATTCGGAGGACTACGACAACGGTGACGGCGACACCATCGCCTCGCGCTGGGACAAGTGGAACAGCGATGTGGCGCTGGGCTGGACCCCGGATGCCGATACCCTGATCGAACTCAGCGCCGGCCGTGGCGATGGTGAGGCGCGCTACGCCGGTCGCGGCATGGACGGCACCCAGTTCAAGCGCGAAAGCCTCGGCCTGCGCGTCGAGCGCAGCAACCTCGGCGGCGTGCTGGATAAGGTCGAGGCCAAGGTCTACTACAACTACGCCGACCACATCATGGACAACTTCCGCCTGCGCGTGCCGAACCCGACCAGCATGATGGCCATGCCCATGGCCTCGCAGGTCGACCGGCGTACCCTCGGCGCCCGCCTGGCCGCGACCTGGAAGTGGGACGACGTCGAGCTGATCACCGGCATCGATGCGCAGCGCAGCGAGCACCGCGCCCGCCGCTCCACCTACAGCATGATGACGGGCTATACGGACGCCGATCGCTTCCCCTGGAACAAGGACGCGCTGATGCACAACTACGGCGCCTTCGCCGAAGCCACCTGGAGCCTGGCCGAGCGTGATCGGCTGGTTTCCGGGGCGCGGGTGGATCGCGCCTCGGCCAAGGATTACCGGCAGAGTTTTCGCAGCATGATGGGCATGACTCGGCCCAACCCAACGGCGGGCGAAACTCGCGCCGAGACTCTGCCCAGCGGTTTCGTGCGCTACGAGCATGACCTGGCCGGCTCGCCGACCACCCTCTATGCCGGCATCGGCCATGTGCAGCGCTTCCCCGATTACTGGGAGCTGTTCTCCGCCGGGCTGAATGGCCCGGCCGGTTCGCGCAATGCGTTCGACGGCATCGAGCCGGAGAAGACCACCCAGCTCGATATCGGTATCCAGTACCAGGACGACAAGCTGCAGGCCTGGGCCTCGGCCTATGCCGGGCAGGTGCGCGACTACATCCTGTTCGACTATCGTGGCATGAGCACCCAGGCCGACAATGTCGACGCGCGCATTATGGGTGGTGAGCTGGGTGTGGCTTATGCCCTCGACTCCAACTGGAAGGCCGATGCCACACTGGCCTACGCCTGGGGCAAGAACAGCTCGGACGGCGAAGCGCTACCGCAGATGCCGCCGCTGGAGGCGCGCCTGAGCCTGACCTATGCGCGCGATGACTGGAGCGTCGGCGCCCTGTGGCGTGTGGTCGACAGTCAGGGCCGCATCGCCGAAGGGCGCGGCAATGTGGTGGGGCAGGACTTCGCCGACAGCGCCGGCTTCGGCGTGCTCTCGCTCAACGGTGCCTACCGCGTCAGCCAGCAGGTCAAGCTCAGTGCCGGTGTGGATAACCTGCTCGACAAGCGCTACGCCGAGAACCTCAACCTGGCCGGCGATGCCGGTTTCGGCTTCCCGGCTGACACCCGCATCGATGAGCCGGGTCGCACCCTCTGGGCCAAGGTCGATTTCGACTTCTGAGCCACTCGGTTGTGGGAGGGGCTTTAGCCGCGACTGACAAGGCTCCAGTCCCTCCCTGCGGTATTGAACCCATAGCCCGGATGCAATCCGGGTGTTTGCTGTTGACCTTCCCGGATTGCATCCGGGCTACAGATTCGTACGCGCTAATGCGGCCTTAAGGTTCAGGCGCGAGAGTGGTCCTTGCAGACCCACTTTCCTCCTGCACCGAAGAGGACTTCATCATGCGCAAACTGCTTCTGCTATCCCTGGCTCTGGCCAGCCCGCTGACCTTCGCCGCCATCGAATGCACCACCGCCGACAAGGCACAGTGGCAGGACCAGGACACCTTCCAGGCCGACCTCAAGGCCCAGGGCTACCAGATCAACAAGTTCAAGGTCACCAAAGGCAACTGCTACGAAATCTACGGCTTCGACAAGGACGGCAAGAAGGTCGAGATCTACTTCGACCCGGTCAGCGGTGATGCCGTCAAGAGCAACGTGGAAAGCTGATGAACACCACGACCGTACGCCTGTGGGACCCGGTGGTGCGCCTGTTCCACTGGTTCCTGGCCGGCGCTTTCCTGGTCAACTACTTCTTTACCAAAGAGGGAGAAAACTGGCATCGCTGGTTCGGCTACTACGCCGTGGCCTGGCTGGCGATTCGTCTGGTTTGGGGCTTCGTCGGTACGCCTGCGGCGCGCTGGGCCGATTTCTGGCCGACCCCGGCACGCCTCGGTGCGCACCTGCGCGCGCTGATTGGCGGCCAGCCCTACCACCGTCTCGGGCACTCGCCGCTGGGCGCGCTGGTGATGATCCTGATGATGACGCTGATGCTCGGTCTGGGCGTGACCGGCTTTCTGATGGAAGAGGTCGATTATTTCTGGGGCGCGGATCTGCCGCTGGAGATTCACGAGTTCTGTGCCAACGCGCTGATGGCGCTGGTGGGCCTGCATATCGCCGCCGCCTTGTTCGAGAGCTACCGGCTGCGCGAGAACCTGCCGCTGTCGATGGTCACCGGCAGGCGGCGCAAGCTGTCGGAACACTGATACTACAAGTCGCGGCTGAAGCCCCTCCCACCGTGGGAGGCGCTTCAGCGGCGACGGCCTTGCTCAGGCCAGGCGCGCATCCAGGCTGTTCTGCGCCAGGCGCCTGGCCTGGGCTTCGGTCATGCCCAGGTGCTCATGCAGGGCGGCGAAGTTCTCGCCGACATAGCCACCGAAGTAGGCCGGGTCGTCCGAGTTCACCGTCACCTTCACGCCGCGCTCGAGCATGTCGAGGATGTTGTGCTGGCCCATGTGCTCAAACACGCACAGCTTGATGTTGGACAGCGGGCAGACGGTCAGCGGAATCTGCTCGTCGATGATGCGCTGCATCAGCCGCTCGTCTTCGATGGCGCGTACGCCGTGGTCGATTCGCTTGACCTTGAGCAGGTCCAGCGCTTCCCAGATGTACTCGGGCGGGCCTTCCTCGCCGGCGTGCGCCACCGCGTGCAGGCCTTCGCTGCGCGCCTTGGCGAACACCCGCTCGAACAGCCGCGGCGGGAAGCCCTTCTCCGAACTGTCCAGACCGACGCCGATAAAGGCATCGCGGAACGGCATGGCCTGCTCCAGCGTCTTGAATGCTTCTTCCTCGGGCAGGTGGCGCAGGAAACTGAGGATCAGGCCGTGGCTGATGCCCAGTTGCTGTTCGCCGTCGCGCAGAGCCTGCTGGATACCACGCAGTACTACTTCGAAGGGAACGCCGCGGTCGGTGTGGGTCTGCGGGTCGAAGAAGGGTTCGACGTGAATGACGTTCTGCGCCTTGCAACGTTGCAGGTAGGCCCAGGTCAGGTCGTAGAAATCCTGCTCGGTGTGCAGCACGCTGGCGCCGGCGTAATACAGATCGAGAAATTCCTGCAGGTTGTTGAAGGCATAGGCCGCACGCAGGGTCTCGACATCGCTCCAGGGCAAGGCGATCTGGTTGCGCTCGGCCAGGGCGAACAGCAGCTCGGGCTCGAGCGAGCCCTCCAGATGGAGGTGCAGTTCAGCCTTGGGCAGGGCGTTGAGCCATTCGGGCATGGTCGGGGTTCTCGTTATCAGGCTTGGACAGGGCGAAGTTTAACTGCTGGGACAGGATCGTGCTGCGCCGCCTGGCCCGTTGCGTAGGGTGGACAGCGCTTTTCATGTCCACCGATATGGATGTGCCGGTGCCGAAGCGGTGGATGAAAAGAGCGTCATCCACCCTACGGCTGTACGTTCTGTAGGAGCGGATTCATCCGCGAATTTCGCGACTGAAGTCGCTCCTACAGTTGGCGGCATTCAGCTCTATGCCTCCTCACGCCGATAGGCATAGGTATCGGCGAAGCGCGACAGCAGGTACGCGGCGCTGGTCACTGGCGAATACTTGGCCGGGTTGTCCGCGCTGGAGCAGTTGGGCAGGCAGTCGATCAGGGTATCCGGGTGCGGCTCGGCGAAGAACGGCATGGAGTAGCGATCCACCCCCAGCGGGCTGATCACTCGGTGCGGCGTCGAGGTGTAACGGTCGTTGCTCCAGCGCGCCATCATGTCGCCGATGTTGACCACGAAGCTGCCGGCGATCGGCGGCGCGTCGATCCACTCGCCGTTACGCGCGCGCACCTGCAGGCCACCGGTATCGTCTTGGTAGAGCAGGGTGATGCAGCCGTAATCTGTGTGCGCGCCTGCGCCTTGCTGCTCGCTGCTGGTAGCAATGTGACGCGGCGGGTAGTGAATCATGCGCAGCACGCTGATCGGCTCATGAAAGCGCGCGTCGAAGAAGTCGTGCTCGATATCCAGCGCCATGGCCATGGCACGCAGCAGGGTCTTGGCCAGGTCCTGCATGTCGGCGTAATGCTGTTCCATCAGCTCGCCCCAGCCGGGTAGATCCGGGTGGCGATTCGGCCCGCGCAGCGGTTTGCCCGCCAGCACCTCGGGGTGATCGGCGGGCATGTGGAAACCCATGTCGAAGGTTTCCTTGAGGTCGCTCGGCTTGCTCGGGTCCAGCTGTTCGGTGGCGATGGCGCCGTAACCGCGGTGGTGGGCGGTCTGGGTGATATCGATCCTGAGTTTCTCTTCGGCAGGCAGGGCGAAGAAGCGCTTCGCCGCACTGAGCAGGGCGTCGATGCGCTCGGCACTGATCGGGTGGCCGACGATGTAGAAGAAGCCCCAGTCGCGGCAGGCGCGGTCGATCTGCTCGGCCACGGCAGGCCAGGCCGAAGCGTCGTCGGCGTAGAGGGGGGCGATGTCGATGATGGGTAATGCGTTCATGTTTAGCCTCGGGTGGGCGGTGCTGCGAGTCTTCTCGTACCCAGGGCAGCGATGCGTGGCACCAAAGGCCGGCGCCACGGTGATGCGGTTCTGCTGAGATAAGCAGGGACGGCATCGGTGCTTTCCAAATTATCGCGGCTGAAGCCGCTCCTACAGGCGTGGGAGTAGGAGCGGCTTCAGCCGCGATGCTTTGCGTTGCTACTTCGGCATTTCGGCCTTCACGTTTTCGACGTAGTAGTTCATCGCGGCCAGCTCGGCATTGGTCGCGCTGGCGCCTTCGGCGATGCGCACCGCGCCGCTCTGATCCTTGATCGGACCGGTAAAGGGGTGGAACTTGCCGCTGCGAATGTCGGCGATGATCTGCTCGGCCTCGCTCTTCACGTCGGCCGGCACCAGATCGCTGATCGGCAGGTCAATGGTGTCCTCGGCCAGGCCACCCCAGAAGTCCTGCGGCTGCCAGGTGCCGTCGATCACCGCCTGGGTGGACTTGATGTAGTGCGGGCCCCAGTCGTTGACGATGGAGGTGAGCACGGCCTTGGGCCCGAAGTGGGCCATGTCCGAGGCGTAGCCGACGGCGTAGATGCCGCGGCGCTCTGCAGTCTGGATCGGCGCCGGGCTGTCGGTGTGCTGGAACATCACGTCCACGCCCTGGTCGATCAGCGCGTTGGCGGCGTCGGATTCCTTGCCCGGATCGAACCAGGTGTTGACCCACACCACCTTGATCTCGGTACCGGGGTTGTACTTGTCCAGCGCCAACTGGATGGCGTTGATGTCGCGGATCACCTCGGGGATCGGGAAGGAGGCGATGTAGCCGACCTTCTTGGTCTTGGTCATCTTCGCCGCGAGGAAGCCGCCGACGTAGCGGCCTTCATAGGAGCGCGACAGGTAGGTGCCGACGTTCTTGTCCTGCTTGTAGCCGGTGGCGTGTTCGAAGGTGACCTTGGGGAATTGCCTGGCCACCTTGATCGTCGGGTTCATGTAGCCGAAGGAGGTGGTGAAGATCAGGTCGAAACCGCCCTTGGCCATGTTGCGGATCACCCGCTCGGCGTCGGCGCCTTCCGGCACGTTCTCGACGAAACTGGTGGTGACCTTGTCGCCCATTTCCTTGATCAGCATCTGCCGGCCCTGCTCATGCTGGTAAGTCCAGCCGTGGTCGCCGATGGGGCCGATGTAGACGAAACCGACCTTCAGAGGATCGGCTGCCGAGGCGCTGAGCATGGCGCCAATGCCCAGGGCAGCAACGAGGGTGCGCAGCAGCGGTTTCTTGCTCTTCTTGTGCATGGTGGGTGCAGCTCCAGTCTTGGTGTTGGGGGGGCCGTTGGTTGGCTGATCCCATGACTGCAAAAAGCTGACCAAAAGGACAGATAGGCGGGGCGACGGCGTTCTGCCTGTGCGCCTGCTCATGCGTTGGGGCGGTATTGGTGCGGGGCAGACTTGTATGGCGTGTTGTGGTGCGTCGCTCCTGTGAAACGACGGTCCCTTCCCACAGGTTGGCGCTGTTCTTGTGGGAGGGGCTTTTGTGGGAGGTCATGCTGTTCACCGAAGAAACGGTCGAGCTCGATCAGTCCCCTCGCCCCTCCGGGGAGAGGGTTAGGGAGAGGGGAGCCAAACCAGTGCAACCTTAAGTGGACAGCGTTATTTTGTGGGAGGGGCTTTAGCCGCGACGCAGCCAATGTCAGCCCGCGATCAACTCACGCGCCGCCTGCCGGTGATCGGCGATCAACTGTGCCACGTCCAGCCCCTCGATCTGCCCGTCTATGACTCGCCAGGTGCCGCCGATCATCATTCGATCGGCGCGGTCGGCGCCGCACAGCAGCAGTGCGGCGATGGGGTCGTGGCTGCCGGAAAAACGCAGCTCATCGAGCTTGAACAGCGCCAGGTCGGCCTGCTTGCCGACGGCCAGCTCGCCGATATCGCTGCGGCCCAGCAGCTTCGCCGAGCCCTTGCTGGCCCAGCCCAGCGCCCGCTCGGGCGTGATTGCCTCGGCGCCGTAGCGCAGGCGCTGGATGTAAAGCGCCTGGCGTGCTTCGAGGATCATGTTCGAGGCATCGTTGGAGGCCGAACCGTCGACGCCCAGGCCTACCGGCACACCGGCTGCCTCCAGGTCGTGCACGGGGCAGATGCCCGAGGCCAGGCGCATGTTCGAGCAGGGGCAGTGGCAGACGCCGGTGCCCGCAGCGCCGAGGCGGGCGATTTCCTCGGGGTTGAAGTGAATGCCATGGGCCAGCCAGGTGCGCGGGCCAAGCCAGCCGACGCTTTCCAGGTAATCCACGGTGCGCAGGCCGAACTGGCGCAGGCAGTAGTCCTCTTCATCGAGGGTTTCCGCCAGATGGGTGTGCAGGCGCACGTCCAGCTCCTCGGCCAGTTCGGCGCTCTGGCGCATGATCTCCTGGGTCACCGAGAAGGGCGAGCAGGGCGCCAGGGCGATCTGGATCTGCGCGCCATCGCCGCGCTCGTGGTACTGGCCGATCAGGCGCTGGCTGTCCGCCAGGATCACCTCACCCTGCTGCACCGTTTGCTGCGGCGGCAGCCCGCCGTCGGCTTCGCCCAGGCTCATCGAACCGCGGGTGAGCATGGCGCGCATGCCCAGTTCGCGTACCGCTTCGACCTGCACGTCGATGGCATGCTCCAGGCCGCCAGGGAACAGGTAATGGTGATCGGCGGCGGTGCTGCAGCCGGACAAAAGCAGCTCGGCCAGCGCCACCTTGCTGGCCAGGGCCAGTTTCTCGGGGGTAAGGCGTGCCCAGACCGGGTAGAGCGTCTTCAGCCAGGGAAACAGCGGCTGATTGACCACCGGAGCCCAGGCGCGAGTCAGGGTCTGGTAGAAGTGATGGTGGGTGTTGATCAGGCCCGGCAGCAGCACATGCTCGCGGGCATCGAAGGTTTGCTGGCAGGGTGCTGAAGGCTGCTGGCCTTTGTTGAGCACTTCGGCGATACGGCCATCCTCGATCACCAGGCCGCCGGAAGCATCCAGGTCGTTGGCGGTGAAGATGGCGAGGGGGTTCTTGATCCAGATACGGGTAGCTGCCATGAGCAGGCTCCTCTGAGGTTGATGTCAGGTAAGCCAGCTCAGTGTTGACCCTGTCTGCTGATCCAGGTGCGTCGGGAATGACGTGCGCGGAAGATAGCTGACTCTGGAGTCAGGGGCAACAAACCTGTCGCGGCTGAAGCCGCTCCTACAAGTACAACGCGCACGTTGTAGGAGCGGCTTCAGCCGCGATCAACTGCTATACAGAACCCATCACGATCAGGAGGCAAAGGAATGCTTCGACCAGACAAACCGCATGCGAGCAGGTTACGCCGTGGACGTTATTCCGAAACGGGTCGCGTCTACCTGCTGACGGCCGTACTGCAAGGCCGCGAAACCCTGTTCAAGGATTTCACGCTCGGACGGCTATTGGTCGCCGAACTGCGCGACGCTCATGAGAATAGACTGGCGCACTCACTGGCGTGGGTGGTGATGCCTGATCATCTGCATTGGCTGGTGCAATTGGAGAGCACGACACTGAATGAACTTATGCGCCGGATAAAAGGCCGTAGCTCACGGCGGATCAACCAGCGTTTGTCGCGAACGGGCCCGTTATGGCAGCACGGCTTCCATGATTGGGCTTTGCGCCAGGAGGAGGATTTACGAGCTGTCGCGCGTTACGTGATTGCCAATCCTGTGCGTGCAGGCCTGGTGAAGCGGGTGGCGGATTACCCGTTGTGGGATGCAGTCTGGCTCTAGAACGGATCGCGGCTGAAGCCGCTCCTACGGGATATGCGTCGCCTGTTGTAGGAGCGGTTGGGCGGCATCCCGCTTCAGCCGCGATTCATGGGCGCATCAATGCCCCGGCTGCCAAGGCTGGCCCAGCGACACCGGCGCATACAGCCGGGTCTTGATCGCATCGCGCGAGAGCAGCACCAGCACGACGATGGTGGCCACATACGGCAGCATGGCCAGCAGGTTCGAGGGGACCGACAGGCCGATGCCCTGCGCCACCAGATGGAGGATGCTGGCCAGGCCGAACAGGTAGGCGCCGAGCAGCACGCGCAGCACCCGCCAACTGGCGAACACCACCAGCGCCAGGGCGATCCAGCCGCGCCCGGCGGTCATGTTCTCCGCCCACATCGGCGTGTAGGCCAGCGACAGGTAGCCACCGGCCAGGCCCGCCATGGCGCCGCCGAAGAGCACCGCCAGGGTGCGCACACGCAGCACCGGCAGGCCCATGGCGCTGGCGGCGTCCGGGTTCTCGCCGACGGCCTGGATGATCAGGCCGATACGGCTTTTCAGCAGCGCCCAGGCCACCAGCGCGAACAGGGCGAAGGACAGGTAGATCAGCACGTCCTGGGCGAACAGCATGCGCCCGATCAGCGGGATGTCCGCCAGCAGCGGAATGACGATGGGCTCGAAGCCGGTCAGCGGCTTGCCGACCCAGGCGGCGCCGACGAAGGTGGACAGGCCCACGCCGAAGATGGTCAGGGCCAGCCCGGTGGCCACCTGGTTGGCGTTGAAGCCCAACGCCACGGCAGCGAACAGCAGCGACAGCAGCATGCCGGCGGCAATCGCCAGCAGCACGCCGAGCCACAGGCTGCCGGTGCTGAAGGCGACGATGAAACCGATCACCGCGCCGAACAGCATCATGCCTTCCTGGCCGAGGTTGAGCACGCCGCTCTTCTCGCACACCAGCTCGCCCAGGGCCACCAGCAGCAGCGGTGTGCCGGTGCGGACCATGGCGTAGAAAATATTGGTCAACAGATCGAGATCCATGAGCGTCAAGCCTCAGGCTGCAAGCGGCAAGTAAAGAAAAAATGGAAACAAGTCATGCGGCAGACTCCTGCTTGCGGCCTGTGGCCTGCAGCTTGAAGCCCCACGCGAAGCGTGGCCGATAGAGGATCAGCACGTCACAGGCCAGCAGGTAGAACAGCATCATCCCCTGGAACAGCTGGGTGATTGCCTGCGGTAGGTTGAGGTTCATCTGCGCGTTCTCGCCGCCCAGGTAGAGCAGCGCCATCAGCAGGCTGGCGGCGACGATGCCGAGCGGATTGAGACGGCCGAGAAAGGCCACGGTGATCGCCGCATAGCCGTAGCCGGGCGAGACTTGCGGCACCAGTTGGCCGATCGGCCCGGCCACTTCGCCGACGCCGGCCAGGCCTGCCAGCGCGCCGCTGACCAGCAGGGCGAACCAAACCAAACGCTTCTCGCGAAAACCGACGAACCCGGCGGCGCGCTTGTCCAGACCCAGCACCTTGATCTGGAAGCCGAGAAAGCTCTTGTGCAGCAGCACCCACACTGCCACCAGGGCCAGCAGTGCCAGGTACAGGCCGCCGTGCAGGCGCCCGTCATCGCTGACCAGCGGCAGGCGGCTGGCGTCGCCGAACATGGCCGACTCGGGGAAGTTGAAACCGGCCGGATCCTTCAGCGGGCCATGCACGAAGAACAGCAGCAGGTTCAGCGCGATGTAGTTGAGCATGATGCTGGTGAGAATTTCGTTGGCGTTGAACTGCGTGCGCAGCCAGGCGGTAAGCCCGGCCCAGGCCGCACCGGCAGCGGTGCCGGCCAGCACCACCCAGGCCAGTGCCCAGCGGCTGTCCCAGTCGATCAGTTGTAGGGCCATGGCGCTGCCGGCCAGCGCGCCGATCAGCAGTTGGCCTTCGGCGCCGATGTTCCAGATGCGCGCCTGGTAGGCCACCGCCAGGCCCAGGGCGCAGAGCAGGATCGGCAGCGCCTTGACCAGCAGTTCGGACACACCGTACCAGTCACTGACCGGGGCGATGAGCAGGGTGTGCAGGGTTTCCAGCGGGTCATGGCCGAGCAGGGTGAACAGCAGCATGCCGCTGAGCAACGTCAGCACGGCGGCCAACAGCGGCGACAGCCAGAGCATGGGGCGCGACTCCTGGCCGCGCGGTTCCAGGGATAACAGCATGACGGGCTCCGTCAGCAGGCCGCAGCAGCGGCGGGTTGATCGAATTCACCGGCCATCCAGCGGCCGACTTCCACGGTGGACACTTGCGCCGTCTCGGCCAGCGGCGACAGGCGCCCGCTGCACAGCGCGCCGATGCGGTCGCTGATCTGGAACAGCTCGTCGAGGTCTTCGGATATCACTAGAATCGCCGCGCCGGCATCACGCAGGGCGATCAGTGCGCGGTGGATCGCTGCTGCCGCGCCGACATCCACGCCCCATGTGGGATGTGCGGCTACCAGCAGCTTGGGGTTTTGCAGAATCTCGCGGCCAAGGATGAATTTCTGCAGATTGCCGCCAGACAGGCTGCGTGCGGCGGTGTCGGCATCCGGCGTTTTCACCGCGAAACGGCGGATGATCTCGTCCGCCAGCGCGCGTACCTTGCCGCGCTGTACCAGCCCACCCTTGACCAGGCCCTGGCCGAAGGCGGTGAGTAGGGCGTTGTCCACCAGGCTCATCTCCGGCACCGCGCCATGGCCGAGGCGTTCGGCGGGCACGAAGGCCAGGCCCAGCCTACGGCGCGCATCCGGGTGCAGATTGGCCACTGGTGCGGTATCGATGCTGACCCGCTCGCGTTCGCCACGTGTCAGGCGCGTTTCGCCGCTGAGCAGGGCGAGCAATTCGTCCTGGCCATTGCCGGCGACCCCGGCGATGCCGACGATCTCGCCGCTGCGTACCTCCAGGCGAATGCGTTCGAGCGAGCAGCCGAATGGGTCGGGGTTGTGCCAACTGAGGTCATCCACACGCAGCCGTGGTAGGCCGCCGCTGACTTTCGGGTAACTGCTTTCCAGGCCCTCGGCATCGCCAACCATCAAGCGTGCCAGTTCCAGATCGGAGCATTCGGCCGGCACGCAATGACCGGACACCCGTCCACCGCGCAGTACCGTGGCGCTCTGGCACAGCGCGCGCACTTCGCCGAGCTTGTGGCTGATGAAGAGGATGCTGCAGCCTTCTTCGGCCAGGCGGCGCAGGGTGACGAACAGCTCGTCGGCCTCCTGCGGGGTGAGCACCGAGGTGGGTTCGTCGAGTATCAGCAGTTTGATGTCCTGCATCAGGCAACGGACGATCTCCACCCGCTGGCGCTCGCCGATGGACAGGCTGTGTACCAGTCGGGTCGGCTCCAGCGCCATACCATAGCGCTGCGACACCTCGCGAATCTTCGGCTCCAACTGCTTCGGCGTACCGGCGTCCGCGCCCATGGCCAGGGCGATGTTCTCGGCCACGGTGAGCGTCTCGAACAGGGAGAAGTGCTGAAACACCATACCGATGCCCAGTCCGCGCGCCATGGCCGGATCGCGCATCACCAGCCGCTCGCCCTGCCAGCGAATCTCGCCGCTGCTGGGCTGAGTGACGCCGTAGATGATCTTCATCAACGTGCTCTTGCCCGCGCCATTCTCGCCGAGCAGTGCGCGAATCTCGCCGGGGGCGATGGTCAGGTCGATACGGTCGTTGGCCAGGCAGCCGGGGTACTGCTTGCTGATGGCGGTCAGCTGCAGGCGTGGGGAATCGAGTGAGGCGGACATGGAAAACGCTCATGAAGAGAACTGAGCGGGGCTAAAGCAAAAACTTGGCCAGGAGGTCAGAAAAAACACTATCTGGACTCTCGCCCTTGATCGAGCACATTTCCCTGCCCGACATTGGTGCGCGCTTCTCCATTTGGCAACAGTCGGCGCACCGTATTCGCACGTTCGCGGCTGAAGCCCCTCCCACAAGGGTTGCATCCATCTGTAGGAGGGGCCTCAGCCGCGACCCGTAGCCCCGGATGCAATCCGGGGATTACTCGACGCCACTGTCTGCGGCCAGCAGCAAAGCAAGTAGCCTGGGTTGAGCGCAGCGATACCGGAGCGGCTGTTGATGATGGTTCTCGCTGTGCTCAACCCATCCAACAGCTTCAAATTTCAGAGAAATACACCGACCAGAACGAGTAGCCATAGCAGTGCGCCAGGGATGATGAACAGCAGGTTCAGGCCGCTGATTCGCGCGTTGCTTTGCCCTGATTCATCGCCGCTCGCCTGGTTGGCTTGCTGTTGAATTTGCGCGAGAGGAAAGGCTGGAATCATCACGCAACCGATCAACAGCAGCAGGTCAAGAACTTGGTTTTGGGCTTCCATGCGTGCCAGGCTATTACTGGCAATGGTCAGGCCGACATAGAGCCAGGCGGTGCTTGAGTAGTCCCAGGCCATCTGACCCAGGCGCTGCTTGTGTTCGCTGATCAGTCTGCATAACGAATGGGTGAAAAATATCTGAAAGACCGAGCGCGCCGCCGGCCATATCTTCTTCGGCAGCATCGCGGCGCGCTGGCTGTCCCACTGCTTGTAGAACCAATAGATGGAATACAGGCTGAAGGTTACGAAGTACAGCAGGTAGAGCTTGTTAGATGAGGTGACGAAGAATGCGTTACGGGGAGAGGAATGTTCGTCCAGCAGTTCGGCTTTAGGGGGCTGATAAAGGTTATCCATTTGCCTAGGTCCATGTAGCGTTTTCATAAGCTCGCATCCGGCGAGTGTCCATAGCTCGGTGGATTATATGGGTGTCAGGACATATGTGGCGTACGTCATGGCGCGAAATGGCTCGCTCGCACTCTTAGGCGAATCGCCCCCGCGCCGGAACGTGGGAGCAATTGTGCTTGGCCAGCAGGGGGCGATCTCCAGTCTTTATGCCTACCAGGGCAGCGCATTGCCTTGATAGTCCAGATAGTGCAGCCCGGCTTGGCCGACGGCGGCGCTGACCTGTTGGACCATGCCCTTGCAACTGCTGTCGATATCCAGCGGGGCGTCGGCACCGCCCATGTCGGTGCGCACCCAACCCGGGTGCATCAGCAGTACACCGAGGCGCGGATTGTCTTGCGTGCGTACGAAGCACTGCACGAGGTGGTTGAGCGCGGCCTTGCTGGCGCCATACAGCGGCATGCCGAGGCCGGCACCGGCCTCGATGCTGCCGAGAATCGAGCTCATGAACACGATCAGCCCATGCTCGGCCGCCAGGTTCGGCAGCAGGCGCTCGGCCACGCGGAGCGGGGCGACGGCATTGGTCAGGAACAACTGACCCATTTCCTCGGCGCTGGCTTGTGCGGTGCTGTGGTGTGAAGGCCCGGCCACCCCGGCGTTGACGAAGATGATGTCGAACTGCTGGCCGCTCAGGCGTCCGGCCAATTGTTCCAGGCTGGCCGAGTCGGTCATTTCCAACTGTTCGACGCGTACGCCGAGCCCTTGCAGAGGGGCTTCCTGTGCGGCGCTACGCACCGTGGCGGTAACGGCCCAGCCCTGGGCGGCGAACTCACTGGCCAAACCAAGGCCGAGGCCGCGTGAGGCTCCGATGATCAGAATGGATCGGGGCGCAGTCATATCAGGCTCCATCATGAGGACGAAAAAGGCGCATCAGCATAGCGCACTTACTCCGTCAGCCAGGCGCCCTGTGTGCGGCCGTGGCCAGTTTCGCGGTCGTAGCTTCGCTCGCGTTCGACATGCTGCTGCAGCACGGCATTGGCGCGCCGGTTGGCCTGCTGTTGCAGCTCGGCGCAACTGGGGTATTCAGGCGTCGCCAGCAGCGCCGCGTCGATCTCGGCGGCTGCGGCCTGACCGATGCGGTAGTGGCCCAGCTCATGTTCACGCAGCGCACTGAGGTATTGCTGGAAACGCTGGCGCTGTTGCGCATCGCCGCCTCCGAGGCGGGGCAGGGTGATGGTGGCATGCAGCTGGGTGCGGGTGAGGTCGATCTGGCAGCGACCGTCGCGTTGTTCGCGCCACCAGAAATTCCACTGCACCTGCCAACGCGTGTAGGCGTGATAGATCTGCCCGTTCTGGCGAATCGGCGAGGCCTGGTCGATGGCGCGGCTGAGGGACTCGCCAGGAGCCACCTGCAGATCGTAGTACTGTTCCTGCAGCTGCTCCTGCACTTCGGCCTGGGCCGTCAGGGCCAGCCACAGCAGCGGCAGCAGTGCCGCGGTCGTTCGCTTCATGGCGCTTTCAGGCTCTCCCGGCCACGGCTGATATCACCCAACAGACGCTCCAGCATTTCACGCTCGGCCGGTGCCACGGCCAGGTGCAGGCGCGCGCCGCTGGCGTCGTAATCCTCGCTCTCGATCAGGCTGTCGAACTCGTTCAGACGCGCCTTGAACACGGGGAGTTCGGCGAACTGCAGGTGGCATGTGAAGGATTGGCGCAGCACCAGTTCGCGCCGCTCGCCGGCCTGCAGGCACTTGGCCGCGCTGCCGCCGTAGGCGCGGGCGAGGCCGCCGGTGCCGAGCTGGATGCCGCCGTACCAGCGGATTACCAGCACCACCACCTGGTCGCAGTCCTGTCCTTCGATGGCGGCGAGTATCGGCCTGCCAGCGGTGCCGCCCGGTTCGCCGTCGTCGTTGAAGCGGTACTGGTTGCCGACCTTCCACGCCCAGCAGTTGTGCGAGGCGGCCGGATCGCTGTGGCTGTCGATGAAGGCCTGTGCGTCCGCCGCGCTGGCAACCGGCGCGGCGAGGGCGAGGAAGCGGCTCTTGCGAATCTCCTCGCGGTATTCGCAAGGCCCGGCCAGGGTGAAGGCCATCAGGCTTTGGCAGCGGGCGTCAGGCCGCAGCCCTTGAGAACGATCTGTACCAGTTGGTCGGCAGCTTCCTCGAAGTCCTGCTTGGTCAGGCGCGAGCACTGCTTCACGCGGCAGATCTGCGAGGCGAAGTCCGCATAGTGCTGGGTGCTGCTCCACAGCAGGAAAATCAGGTGGATCGGATCGACCGGGTCCATCTTGCCGGCGGCGATCCAGCCTTCGAACACCGCGGCACGGCCACGGAACCAGTCCAGATAGTTCTGGTTGAAGTATTGCGACAGGCAGTCGCCGCCGCTGATCACTTCCATGGCGAAGATGCGCGAGGCCTTCGGCTGGCGCCGGGAGAACTCCATCTTGGCGCGGATGTAGCGCTCCAGTGCCTCGGCCGGGTCGTCCTCGACGCTGAGGTTGTTGAAGGTGCTGTCCCACAGCTCGAGGATATTGCTCAGCACCGCCAGATAAAGGCCCAGCTTGTTGTTGAAGTAGTAATGCAGGTTGGCCTTGGGCAGGCCGACGTTCTGCGCGATGGTGTTCATGCTGGTGCCCTTGAAGCCGTGCCGGGCGAACTCTTCCTCGGCAGCCTTGATGATGGCTTCTTCGTTCTTCTGGCGAATGCGCCCGGCGGGTTTGCCGGTGGTACCGTGGGCGGGGACTTCGAAGGTCATGGGGTGATTCCGAACTGATCAGGGAGCCGAGCGATTGCACAGATACCCCAGCGCCGCCTGGGTGACAAGTGCGCTGCAAGGAAAATCGCCGTGATAGCACAAATGCACCAGGGCTGTGCATGCTTGAGCCGCTTTTCGGTACGGTCGTTCTATGTATTCAGGCTTCAGCCAGGGCGTCGAGAAAACTCTCCAGCACCAGATGTGCGCGACGGCCCTTGCGTGTTACCGCGGCCAGGTTGATGTCGTAGTAGCGAGTGGATGCCTTGAGCGCGCGCAGGCGGCCCTGCTGCACCCAGGCCTGGGCATAGTGATCGGGCAGGTAACCGATATAGCGTCCGGTGAGGATGAGAAAGGCCATGCCTTCGCGGTCCGATGCGCTGGCCGTACAGTTCAGTGCCTGGTAATGGTTCTGCACCTCGGGCGGCAGGCGGAAGGTCGGGGCGATGGCTTCCTGGGCGTTGAGCCTGTCGTCTTCGAGCTGTTGGTCGTCGACGTAGAACAGCGGATGACCGACCGCGCAATAAAGCAGCGAGCGTTCATCGTATAGCGCCTGGTACTCCAGGCCGGATAGGGCACCGACCTGTGGCACCACGCCGATATGCAGGCGGCCGTCGAGCACGCCCTGTTCCACTTCCGACGGGGGCGTCATGCGGATGTTGATGCGCACGTCCGGCCCCTGCACCTTGAGGCGGGCCAGGGCGTTGGTGATGCGCATGTGCGGGATGGTCACCAGGTTGTCGGTCAGGCCGATGTTCAGCTCGCCGCGCAGGTGCTGGTGCAGGCCGTTGACCTCGGTGCGAAAACTCTCCAGTGCCGCCAGCAGCTGCAGGGTGCTCTGGTACACCTCGCGGCCTTCCTCGGTCAGGGCGAAGCCGGCACGGCCGCGCTGGCACAGGCGCAGGCCGAGGCGTTGCTCCAGATCGCTCATCTGCTGACTGATGGCCGAGCGGCCGATGCCCAGCGCGCTCTCGGCTGCGGAAAAACCACCGCATTCCACCACGCTGCGAAATAGCTTGAGCAGGCGGATTTCAAAGTCGCTGACCTGGGCCAGCGGGTCGGGGCGGCGGCTGCTCATTTGTTTAGTCGGCCTTGAACTGAAGATAAGAAGAGTATTGTTTTACTGACTCTATGCCCGTGGCACCTTTGCTGGCAACAACGAGCTTTTGTAGGAGCGGCTTCAGCCGCGATTGCTGTCGACAGTCGCGGCTAAAGCCCCTCCCACATTGCCCCTGATCACGCCGCCACTGCCGAGGCCACCCGATGAACATGCCGCAGACCGCAACTCCGTCCCTGGCCAGCCAGCTCAAGCTGGATGCGCACTGGATGCCGTTCTCCGCCAACCGCCAGTTCCAGCGCGACCCGCGCATCATCGTCGGGGCGGAAGGCAGCTGGCTCACCGATGATCAGGGCCGCAAGATCTACGACAGCCTCTCCGGCCTGTGGACCTGCGGCGCCGGCCACTCGCGCAAGGAAATTCAGGAAGCCGTGGCCAAGCAGCTCGGCACCCTCGACTATTCGCCGGGCTTCCAGTACGGCCATCCGCTGTCGTTCAAGCTGGCCGAGCAGGTCGCCGACCTGATGCCGGGTGAGCTCAACCATGTGTTCTTCACCGGTTCCGGCTCCGAGTGCGCCGACACCGCGGTGAAGATGGCCAAGGCCTACTGGCGCCTGAAAGGCCAGGCCTCCAAGACCCGCTTCATCGGTCGCGCCCGTGGCTATCACGGCGTGAATATCGCCGGCACCTCGCTCGGTGGCATCGGCGGTAACCGCAAGATGTACGGTCAGCTGATGGACGCCGACCACCTGCCGCATACCCTGCAACCGGGCATGGCCTTCACCAAGGGCATGGCCGAAACCGGCGGCGTGGAGCTGGCCAACGAACTGCTCAAGCTGATCGAGCTGCACGATGCCTCCAACATCGCCGCGGTGATAGTCGAGCCGATGTCCGGTTCGGCCGGCGCCATCGTGCCGCCGGTGGGCTACCTGCAGCGCCTGCGCGAAATCTGCACGCAGCACAACATCCTGCTGATTTTCGACGAAGTGATCACTGGCTTCGGTCGCATGGGCAAGTGGAGCGGCGCGGAGTTCTTCGGCGTCACCCCGGACCTGATGAATGTCGCCAAGCAGATCACCAACGGCGCCATCCCGCTGGGCGCGGTGATCGCCAGCAGCGAGATCTACAACACCTTCATGCAGCAGCCGTCGCCGGAGCACATGATCGAGTTCACCCACGGCTACACCTACTCGGCCCACCCGGTGGCCTGCGCCGCCGGCCTGGCGACGCTGGAGTTGCTCAAACGCGAGAACCTGATTCAGCAGTCCGCCGAGCTGGCGCCGAAGTTCGAGGCCGCGCTGCACGGCCTGAAAGGCACCAAACACGTGGTCGACATCCGCAACTGCGGCCTGGCCGGCGCTCTGCAGATCGCCCCGCGTGACGGCGACGCCGTGATCCGTCCGTTCGAGGCCGGCATGGCCCTGTGGAAGGCCGGTTTCTACGTGCGCTTCGGCGGCGACACCATCCAGTTCGGGCCGACCTTCAACGCCAGGATGGAAGACCTCGACCGCGTGTTCAACGCCGTCGGTGATGTGCTGAACAAGTTGGATTGAACCGTAGGGTGGATGACGCTTTACCCATCCACCAATCATCGAATCCCCAAGGTGGATGAAAAGAGCGTCATCCACCCTACGCCTCTGGAGAACCCCATGAGCCATATCCCCCACCTGATCAACGGCGAACGTGTTGCCGGCAACGGTCGCAGTGCCCCGGTGTACAACCCGTCCACCGGCGACTCCACCTCTGCCGTCGGCCTGGCCGACCGCGCCACCATGCAGCTGGCCATCGACGCCGCCAAGGCCGCCTTCCCGGCCTGGCGCAACACGCCGCCGGCCAAGCGCGCGCAGATCATGTTCCGCTTCAAGCAACTGCTGGAGCAGAACGAGAACGAAATCGCCGCGCTGATCAGCGCCGAGCACGGCAAGACCCTCGAGGACGCCATCGGCGAACTCAAGCGTGGCATCGAGAACGTCGAGTTCGCCTGCGCCGCCCCGGAAATCCTCAAGGGCGAGTACAGCCGCAACGTCGGCCCGAACATCGACGCCTGGACCGATCTGCAGCCCATCGGCGTGGTGGCTGGCATCACCCCGTTCAACTTCCCGGCCATGGTGCCGCTGTGGATGTACCCGCTGGCCATCGTCTGCGGCAACTGCTTCATCTTGAAACCGTCCGAGCGCGACCCCAGCTCCACCCTGTTTATCGCCGAGCTGGCGCAGCAGGCCGGCCTGCCCAAGGGCGTGCTGAACGTGGTCAACGGCGACAAGTCTGTTTATGACGCAGTCGATGCACTGATCGAAGCGCCTGAGGTCAAGGCCCTGAGCTTCGTCGGTTCGACCCCGATCGCCGAGTACATCTACAGCGAAGGCACCAAGCGCGGCAAACGCGTGCAGGCCCTGGGCGGCGCCAAGAACCACGCCGTACTGATGCCCGATGCCGACCTGGACAACGCCGTCAGCGCACTGATGGGCGCGGCCTACGGCTCCTGCGGCGAGCGCTGCATGGCCATCTCCGTGGCCGTGTGCGTGGGCGACCAGATCGCCGATGCGCTGGTGGAGAAGATTGTCCCGCAGATCCAGGCGCTGAAGATCGGTGCCGGTACTCAGTGCGGCCTGGACATGGGCCCGCTGGTTACCGCCGCCGCGCGTGACAAGGTCAAGGGCTACATCAACGCCGGCGTGGCGCAGGGCGCCAAACTGGTGGTCGATGGCCGCGATCTGGTGGTGCCGGGTAACGAGAACGGCTACTTCGTCGGCGGCACCCTGTTCGACCGGGTAACCCCGGAGATGACCATCTACACCGACGAAATCTTCGGCCCTGTGCTGTGCATCGTCCGCGTCGGCAGCCTGGAAGAAGCCATGCAACTGATCAACGATCACGAGTACGGCAACGGCACCTGCATCTTCACCCGTGACGGTGAAGCCGCACGCCTGTTCTGCGACGAGATCGAAGTGGGCATGGTCGGCGTCAACGTGCCGCTGCCGGTGCCGGTGAGCTACCACAGTTTCGGTGGCTGGAAGCGCTCGCTGTTCGGCGACCTGCACGCCTACGGCCCGGATGGCGTGCGCTTCTACACCCGCAAGAAGGCCATCACTCAACGCTGGCCAGCGCGCAAGAGCCACGAGGCAGCGCAGTTCGCCTTCCCCAGCAATGGCTGAGTGAGCTGAGGCGTTGAATGCAAAGGCCGGTCGCAAGACGGGCCTTTTTTGGGTCACAGTGTCGTGGTGCCTGGGCTTCTCGTAGGAGCGGCTTCAGCCGCGAATGAACGTGCAAGCACCGGCGATGTAATACCTGACCAACACTGCGGCGCTGGTAGCAATCGTTGATTCAAACGGGCAGAAAAAGGGGAGCCATTGGCTCCCCTTTTTCGTCAGCGGGAAAGGCGATGGTTCCTTCGCAGGTCGATCAGATCCTGATGGGTGCAGGTCTGTGGCGCTGGGCCGGTCAGGTCGTAGCAGCGCTGGCCGAAGCCCATTGGCCAGTAGGCAATGGCGACCGGCGGCCAGAAGATCGAAGCGACGCGGAAGCGAGTTTTCAGGCGACCACTCTGGATGATGTGCGACTGCTGGTCTTCCAGACGATAGGGCACGCCTCCTGCTGCACCCCACGAGAACGGACGAGTCTTGATCAGACCCTGTTTGTGGTGAGTCGGGCGCTCGTTGACGATGAGCGCGCTATCCTCGGGGAGCTTGACCCAGGTTGCAGTGGAGCAACCGCTGACGATGAGCGCGGCTGCCAGCATGGCGGCAGACTTGAAGGAAAACATCCGGATTACATCCTTGTCATAGTGCTGATGGGGGCGCGCACTATAACGGCTTATGGTTATCAGGGAAGTGCCGAACGTCCAGTACTTGGCCGCAATGCAGCGCGGCGTATTGCTCGCCAGTGTCGACGAGCAGAGTCGCGATCGATTGAGTTGTGCGCGCCACCAGGCCAGATTCACTGCGCCTGATCGATGGCCTCCTGCAGACGCTGAGTGTTCGCCGCATTGGCCTGTTCGATCTGCTGCTTGAGCTGTTCCATCTGCTGCTGGGCCTGTTTGGCCTGCTCCGCCTGGAGTGTGGCCGTGGCGGCCGTCTCACCGGCGCCGCAGCCGCTCAGGGTGAGTAACAGGGAGAAGGTGCAGAAAAGGCGCAGGTGCATCATGGAGTCCTCGGCAAGCTCGGGCGGTGAGCGATAGATTGGCGCATCTGCGCGTATTTGTGTGTGCCGGCCGCCGCAAACCGAAAGCGCTGATTCGAACACGCCCTGCGGCTCGTTGCATATCGCCTATCCCTATACCTCTGGTACAACAGCCGGCAGTGAGAAAGGGAGAAGCACAATGGCCGAAGCATTCAAGCTGGATCTGCGTACATACCTCGGGCGTCTTGGTTACGCTTCGGCGCCGTCAGCGACGCTCGACACCCTGCGCGAGCTGCAGGCGCGGCACACCGCCGAATTTCCCTTCGAAACCTTGGCCTGCATGCTGCGCGTGCCGGTGGAGGTCGAGCCCACCGCGATCCAGGACAAGCTGCTGCGTCAGGGCCGCGGTGGTTACTGCTTCGAACTCAACCGCCTTTATCTGCTGCTATTGCAGGCGCTGGGCTTCGACGCGCGCGGGCTGACCGGCCGCGTGGTCATGGGCGGCCCGGAAGATGCCCTGCCGGCGCGCACCCATATGCTGGTGCTGGTGACCATCGATGGCGTGCGCTACATCAGCGACGTCGGTTTCGGCGGTATGGTGCCGACCGGTCCACTGCTGCTCGACAGCGAGGCGGAGCAGGCCACACCGCACGAGTCTTATCGCCTATCGCTGGTGGACGGCACCTACACCCTGCGCGCCCTGGTGGCTGACACCTGGCGGGCGATGTACGTATTCGATCTGCAGAAGGTGGCGGATATCGACTACGTGGTGGGCAACTGGTACGTGTGCACCCACCCGGATTCGCCCTTCCTCGGCCAGATGATCGCCGCCCGCACCGGGCCCGGCCTGCGCAAGGCGCTGAACAATGGGAGCTTCGCCATCCACCGCCTGGGGCAGGCGAGTGAGCGAGTGCAGTTGCAGAGTGTCGATGAGGTGCTCAGGGTGTTGCGCGAGGAGTTCGGCATTCAGGTGCCGGAGCATCCTGAGTTGCGGCAAATTATCGAGCGGTTGATCGCGGGGGCGTGAAGGCAAGGCCGCTGGTATCGCCACGCTCTTGTAGGAGGGGCTTCAGCCGCGACCCGAAGCCACCCATATCTTTATGAGCGGCTTCAGCCGCGAAAATCTCGGAAGCCTCGAAGGCCTGCTGAGATTGCCGACGGCCCGCGATCAGTTCCCCTCTCCCATTTATGGGAGAGGGGCTAGGGGAGAGGGTGCTCTTGCTCTTACTTGAGCCCAGCACTCCGACGCTGCAAATTCGTCGTCCGTGATTACGGTTGATTCGCTTCGCTCACCCTCCGGGCCAGCCTGCGGCTGTTACTACGCTTCGTATCGCCCTTACGGAGAGTCCCTTTTGGCAAACGCCGGATGGCCGGCCCCGCCCAAAGGAAGCACAAGGTCTGTCCCCAGTCTGGCTCACTCACCGGCCAGTGTGAGTGAGCCGTGCTGCATTCAAGCCAGCGCCGTGCGCTGTCTACCTTCCACCCGGCGTTTCAACGCCGCTCCTTCGACGATCTCCAGGCCGCCGCCTTGGGCGCGGGCGGAGCGGTCCCAGTCTTCCAGCAGTTCCATGCAGGCATGGTCGATATAGCTGACCCGCGCCAGGCTCAGATGCAGGCGTGTGCCGGGTTCGACGCTGGCCAGCAGCTTGGCCAGTTGTGGCACGCGGAGGAAGGTGGCGGCGCCGCTCATGCGCAGTTCGGCGCTGTTCGGGCCGGTGGGCACCAGCTTCACGCGCAGGCGCGAGGCGTTCCACACCAGCTTCAGCAGGGTCAGGGCGAAGCCCACCAGCACGCCGGTCAGCAGGTCGGTGAAGACGATGCATAGCGCCGTGGCGACGTAGATGAACACCGGGATGCGCCCATATTGGCCGAGGTTGCGCATGGCCTTGGGATCGACCAGTTTGCAGCCGGTGTACACCAGCACCGCGCCGAGGCTGGCGACAGGAATGCTCTGCAGTACGCCGGGCAGCAGGGCGACCAGGGCCAGTAGCCAGGCGCCGTGGAGGATGGTCGAGGCGCGGCCGCGAGCGCCGGCTTGCACGTTGGCCGAGCTGCGTACGATCACGCCGGTCATCGGCAGGGCGCCGACTGCACCACAGAGGATGTTGCCGATGCCCTGGGCGGACAGTTCGCGGTTGAAGCGTGCACGCGGACCATCGTGCATGCGGTCGACGGCAGCAGCGGACAGCAGCGTCTCGGCGCTGGCGATAAAGGCCAGGGCCAGGGCGGTGACCAGCAGTTGCGGGTCGGCCAGGCTGGCCAGCCCCTGCGGGGTGATCCAGTCGATTGCATCACCGAGGTTGGCCGGCAGCTCGACGCGCTTGACCGGCAGTGCCAGCAACAGGCTGGTGAGGGTGGCGAGGGTCACGCCCACCAGTGCGCCGGGCAGAAAGCGTAGCGGCGCCGGGCGAAAGCGCTCCCACAGCCAGATGCTGGCGATGGTGCCGAGGCCGATCATGCCGGCGACCATGGCGTTGCCACTGGCCAGGCTCAGGGCGTCGCGTACCGCTCCGGGGAAGGCCAGCAGATTGTCCAGGCCGGAGGCCTTGGGCGCCGCATCGATCATCACGTGCACCTGCGACAGCACGATAAGGATGCCGATACCGGCGAGCATGCCGTAGACCACCGCCGGTGCGGTGACGCGAAACCAGCCGCCCAGACGCAAGGTTCCGGCGGCCAGCTGGATCAGTCCGGCCAGCAATAGCACCGGGCCGAGGGCAGCCATGCCGTGGGTGCGTACCAGCTCGAATACCAGTACGGCCAGCCCTGCCGCCGGGCCGCTGACCTGCAGCGGCGCGCCGGCCAGAAAGCCGACCACCAGACCACCGATGATGCCGGTGATCAGGCCTTTGGCCGGTGGCATGCCGGAGGCGATGGCGATGCCCATGCACAAGGGCAGGGCGACGAGAAAGACCACTACGGACGCCAGCGCGTCCCGTGGCAATGTGCGAAACAGGTTCATGGGGATCTCCTGGCCCGACTTGCGGGCAAAAGCAGCCCGTGCCCGCCTTCATTCATGGAGGCAGGCTCGGGGAAATGTATGGGTCAGGCGCTGGCGTAACGGGGTTGCGGGGTGGCGCAGGGCTGCTCGTCACCGTCGAGCGGGAGGAAGTTGCCCGAGGCGGCGTCGTAGGCGCGGATGCCACCACTGTCGATGTCGTAGACCCAGCCATGAATCTGCAGCTGACCACTGGCCAGGCGCGCGGCGACGGAAGGGTGGGTGCGCAGGTGGTCGAGCTGGGCCACCACGTTTTCCTCGGTCAGCACGCCGAGGGTTTCGTGCGAACTGCCGCAGTTGCAGTTGTCCGCCACCACGCTGCGCGCCACTTCGGCATGACGCAGCCAGGCGCGCACGGTGGGCATGCCATCGAGGCTGGCGGGGTTGAGCACGGCCTTCATCGCGCCACAGTCGGAGTGGCCACACACGATGATGTGCTGCACGCCGAGGGCCAGCACTGCGTACTCGATGGCGGTGGAAACGCCACCGTTCATCTGCCCATAGGGCGGCACCACGTTACCTACGTTGCGGGTGACGAACAGGGTGCCGGGGTCGCTCTGGGTAATCAGCTCGGGGACGATGCGCGAGTCGGCGCAGGTGATGAACATGGCGCTGGGGGCCTGGGCCGATGCCAGGCGCTTGAATAGTGCCTGTTGCTGCGGGTAGACGTCCTGCCGAAAACGGCGAAAGCCCTGTACCAGTTGGTGCAGGGCTTGCTCGGCCTGGTCCTTGGCTACGGGGCGCAGTGGGGTACCGGTTCGGGAAGCGGTTGAGTTCATCGTTGCATCTCCTGTCATTTTCATGAGTGACGTTCTCGACTGCTGACCAAACGCCTGTGACCAATCGGTCACTTCCGCTGCAACGATAAGGATTCTTACTTAAACAAAACTGAATGAGCCGCTCTAAAACGCCACTATACGGGCGCTTCGCTGGCGTAAAGGGAAGCGAGGAGCTACCTGCTGGCGGTGCAGGTGGGGCCATGCCACGAGGCAGGTCTTGGCCGGGCCACCCGCCGATGCTGGGTGGCGCGCCAGGAGGGAAGGGCGTGAAGGGTTAATGTTCGCCTTTCATCGCGCCGCTCAGGCCGAACATCAGCACCAGCAGGTTGGCATCCGGCTTCACAGCGGGCTGTACCTGTTTGCGCAAGGGTGCCGTCGGGCAGGGTTCGGTGGAGGAGCAGTCGCGCGCTTCCACTATGCGTGGGCCGGGCTCCTGCCAGGCTGCCGCAGCGATTGCCGTTACGCTGAGGGCGAGGCCGAGGAACAAACCTCGTGCTATTTCTAGTTTCATTTTGCTAACCCCTTGAAAGCGCTGCCAAACGCTGTTTGCTAAACCTAGATCACCAATCGCCTGGTCGTTGCCTGGTGCGACGAATGGTCATCGAGCATGGCTGGCACCCGCCGGGGCTGTGCTGGGACACGGGCCTTGTCGGTTGGTTCAGCAACGATGAGGTAACGCCTTAACCTAACCTTAGGTGCTTGTTGCGGTGCCTGGTAACAGCCGGCCCTGGCAGTTGCAGTTGCCTGCAGCTCATCTCGTAACCCGGCGCAAAGGCGCGAGGTAGAGCCACTTCCTGGTGGGGTACAGCGGTGGAGCGAGTTGGCGCGGGTGAAAGGCTGTCGGCCAGCGAGCCGACGGCCGGTTGATCAGGCAAGAGCCGTGCCGAGAGCTTTCGCGCCATCGGCGAAGACCTGGCGATAGCCCTGTAGCAATTGCTGCCAGTCTGTGTCGGACCAGGGACTGTGGCGGCGTAGCTGCGGCAGGTCATGCTGGGCGGCCTGGGCGCGGGTCAGGCGGCGGCGACTTTTTTCCAGGTCGAGCAAGGCCACCTGTGGCGTCTCGCCGTCGATACGCACGAAGATGTGCTTGGCATACAGGCAACCATGCTGCCAGCGGCCAAGATGCATGCGCGCCAGCGTCGCGCCGACAATCTGCAGCAACTGGGCATGTACTGCCTCGCCGCATGCTTCACGGCCGCCCTGGGCATACCAGCGTTCGATGTCTTCGAAGCCTTCCAGCGCTTCAGTCACCAACAGGCCGCGCCAGCCCTGCTGCTGGTCGTAATCGATACCGCAATAGATCATCCGCGGCACCATGACGCCCAGCGCGGGCAGGGCCTGCAGGGCTTTGCGCTCGCGCAGTACGGTCGGACGCCCTTGTGGGTGCAGCAGGCTGCGATAGATATGACCGATCTGCTTCTTGGCGTAGAGCACGCCAGTCTCATCCAGTAGGCGCTGCACGCCACTTTCGCCACCACGGCGGACATTGGGCTGTTCGACCCAATCGCCTTGCTGTTGCCACCAGTGCTGGAATGCCTGCTGAGGGATCTCGCTCGTGCTGCATAGGGCCATATCTGAGTTCTTCTTTTTATTGTTGAGATCTTCCTGACACGACGGCGTGAATGTTCAGCATTCGTTCAGGTTGCGACCAACCATAGGCAAACAGCGGTTCTGAGTCCAGGCCAGATGACCAATGGCCGGCGTCCGATAGCTACGCCTGGCTATTGCGCAGGCAATAAAAAACCCCGCGACTAGCGCGGGGTTCTTTGTACTGCGTGGGAGCCGGTCGGCTTACATCATGCCGCCCATGCCACCCATACCGCCCATGCCACCCATGTCAGGCATGGCCGGAGCCTTGTCGTCAGCCGCTTCGGCAACCATGGCCTCGGTGGTGATCATCAGGCCGCCGATGGAGGCAGCAGCTTGCAGCGCCGAACGGGTAACCTTGGCCGGGTCGAGAATACCCATCTCGATCATGTCGCCGTAGGTGTCGGTAGCAGCGTTGAAGCCGAAGTTGCCCGAACCCTGCTTGACCTTGTCGACCACTACGCTCGGCTCGCCGCCAGCGTTGGAAACGATCTGACGCAGCGGCGCTTCGACGGCGCGACGCAGCAGAGCGATACCGACGTTCTGGTCTTCGTTGTCGCCCTTCAGGCCTTCGATGGCCTGCAGAGCGCGCACCAGAGCCACGCCACCGCCAGGTACCACGCCTTCTTCGACGGCTGCGCGGGTAGCGTGCAGAGCGTCTTCAACGCGGGCTTTCTTCTCTTTCATCTCGACTTCGGTGGCAGCGCCAACCTTGATCACGGCAACACCGCCGGCCAGCTTGGCCAGACGCTCTTGCAGCTTCTCTTTGTCGTAGTCGGAAGAGGTTTCTTCGACCTGCTTGCGGATCTGCGCAACGCGGGCTTCGATGTCGACCTGGGCACCAGCACCATCGATGATGGTGGTGTTGTCCTTGTTCAGCACGACGCGCTTGGCGTTACCCAGGTGCTCCAGAGTGGCGCCTTCCAGAGACAGGCCAACTTCTTCGGAGATCACGGTACCGCCGGTCAGGATGGCGATGTCCTGCAGCATGGCCTTGCGGCGGTCGCCGAAGCCCGGAGCCTTGACGGCAGCAACCTTGACGATGCCGCGCATGTTGTTGACGACCAGGGTAGCCAGGGCTTCGCCTTCGACGTCTTCAGCCACGATCAGCAGCGGACGGCCAGCCTTGGCAACGGCTTCCAGAACCGGCAGCAGTTCGCGGATGTTGCTGATCTTCTTGTCGACCAGCAGCAGCAGCGGGCTGTCCAGCTCGGCAACCATGGTGTCCGGCTTGTTGATGAAGTACGGCGACAGGTAGCCGCGGTCGAACTGCATGCCTTCTACGACGGACAGTTCGTTTTCCAGGCCCGAGCCTTCTTCAACGGTGATGACGCCTTCTTTGCCGACCTTGTCCATGGCTTCGGCGATGATGTCACCGATGGAGTTGTCGGAGTTGGCGGAGATGGTGCCGACCTGAGCGATGGCCTTGGAGTCGGCGCACGGCTTGGCCAGGTCTTTGAGCTGAGCAACGATGGCCGCGGTGGCCTTGTCGATGCCGCGCTTCAGATCCATCGGGTTCATGCCGGCAGCAACGGACTTCAGACCTTCGTTGACGATGGCTTGAGCCAGAACGGTAGCGGTGGTGGTGCCGTCACCGGCAGCGTCGTTGGCCTTGGACGCTACGTCCTTGACCAGCTGGGCGCCCATGTTTTCGAAGGCGTCTTTCAGTTCGATTTCCTTGGCAACCGAAACACCGTCTTTGGTGATGGTCGGAGCGCCGAAGGATTTGGCCAGCACCACGTTACGACCTTTCGGGCCGAGGGTGGCTTTGACGGCGTCGGCCAGTACGTTGACGCCTACGAGCATTTTCTTGCGGGCGGAATCGCCAAACTTGACTTCTTTAGCAGCCATTTTGATCAGTCCTCAAATTCTTGAAGGTTTAAACGGAGATTCGTGGGAATCAGGCTTCGATGACAGCGAGGATTTCGTTCTCGCCCATGACCAGCAGGTCTTCGCCGTCGACCTTGACGGTGTTGCTGCCGGAGTAGGGGCCGAATACCACCTTGTCACCGACCTTGACGGCCAGCGGACGGACTTCGCCGTTTTCCAGAACCTTACCGGTACCGACGGCAACGACTTCACCCTGGTTCGGCTTCTCGGCGGCCGAACCCGGCAGCACGATGCCGCCTGCGGTTTTGGTCTCTTCTTCGCTGCGACGGATCACGACGCGGTCATGCAGAGGACGAAGCTTCATTGTCGATCTCTCCTAACAATTGAATGGCCAACTTGCCGACTCTTGCTTGGTCGGCGGGTTTGTAAAATCCGGCGAGGCCGGGTGCGGCACGCTGGGCGTACCGCGAAAGTCGGACTGCCTCAGGGGCAGGCACCTTGCGGTGACTGCTACATGTGGGCGGGCAAGGGCATTTCAAGGGGGGGGGACGTAAATTTTTTACGTGCGCGGGGCTCAGCGGGAGAACGGGCGCCGCAAGTCGGCGCCCGCAGTGCAGCAGTTAGTCGCGACGCTCGTACTCGCCTTCGAGGACGTTGGGGTTGGTCTTGCCGGTGCGGGCAGCCTGGTCATCGAAGAAGGCGCGCTGGCGCAGGGCCTGTTCCTCGGCGCGGCGGCGAATCTTGCCAACCAGCAGGCGACGGGTGAAGGGAATCAGGCAGAGCACGCCGAAGATGTCGCTGATGAAGCCCGGCAGCAGCAGCAGGCCACCACCGACGGCGATCAGCAGGCCTTCGAGCATTTCCTGCTCGGGCAGTTCGCCGCGCGAGAGTTTTTCCCGGGCACGCCAGGCGGTTGCGACCCCGGCGACGCGCAGCAGGATACTGCCAAGCACCGCGGTACCGATGATCAACAGCAGAGTGGGCAACACGCCAATGGCGCTGCCGACCTTGATCAGTAACGCCAGCTCGATGATCGGGAAGAGCAGAAAGAGAAACAGAAACGCGCGCATTTTCAGAGGGTCCTTGGCGGAAGCGAGCTTCCAGTAGGAGTTAAGTATGGGGTTGTGGCCTGAATTCAAGCTGAAGCCAAGCCGTCGGTCGGCCAACTCTCGGCGCGAGCCAGCATCACCAGGGCTTCACGCACCTGTCCCGGGTTGTTGCAGGATGTTGGAAAAGCCAGCCAGTGCAGGCTTTGGCCAATGCGCAGGTGAAAGCCCTCTCTGTCGACACCGACCATCTGCGCCGGTTCGTGCTGCGGCAGGCCGGCCAGTTCGACGTAATGGGCGATGGCCTTGGCGTGATCTTCATTCATGTGCTCGACCATGCTCGCTTCGCTACCGTCTGTCGCAAAGGGGTTGGCCAAGGCCACCTGGTCGAGCCAGTGAATGGCGCCGAAGCCGCCGATGAAACGCCAGCGCACCGGCTCCAGCCGCCAGAAATCGAAATCATGCGCCCGATGGTAGTCGCGCGATTGTGGGAAAAAGCGGTAATAACGTTGTGCGGCCGCTTCGATTTCGCTCTCGTCATGCAACTGTCGTGCTTCGGCGAGCAAAGTAAGGCGGCCGACCGCCTGCACATCCTCTGCGCCACGTTCGCCAACCAATAGCGAACATTTGGCGTCCTGCCCGAGATTATGGGTGTGCTGGGCGATGCGGCTGATCAGGATCAGTGGCCGGCCCTCGGCATCCAGGCAGTAGGGCACCACCGATCCGAAAGGGAAACCCGGCATGGCCTTGGAGTGGGTGCTGAGCACGCCACGGTATTCCTTGAGCAGCAATTCTCGTGCATGCTTGCCGGCTTTCACGCTCACCTTATGACTCCTCGCAAAGAATCCGTCAGAAACGGACAGACGCCCTAGCATAGCGGTTAGCGGGCATCAGCGGGGTCGCTAAATGCTGCACCTTGAGGGGATAAAGCGATGCAACTGAAAGACAAAGTCATCATCATCACTGGCGGCTGCCAGGGACTGGGCCGCGCCATGGGTGAGTACCTGGCGGCCAAGGGCGCCAGGCTGGCGCTGGTCGATCTGAACCAGGAAAAGCTCGATGAAGCCGTGGCAGCCTGCAAGGCCGCTGGTGGCGACGCCCGTGCCTACCTGTGCAACGTGGCCAATGAAGAGCAGGTGACCCACATGGTCGCCCAGGTGGCCGAGGACTTTGGCGCCATCAACGGCCTGGTCAACAATGCCGGCATCCTGCGCGATGGTCTGACCATCCGCGTCAAGGACGGTGAGATGACCAAGATGAGCCTGGCGCAGTGGCAGTCGGTGATCGACGTCAACCTGACCGGCGTGTTCCTCTGTACCCGTGAAGTGGCGGCGAAGATGATCGAGCTGGGCAACCAGGGCGCCATCGTCAACATTTCCTCCATTTCCCGTGCCGGCAACATGGGCCAGGCCAACTACTCCGCAGCCAAGGCCGGCGTCGCTGCCGACACCGTGGTCTGGGCCAAGGAGCTGGCGCGCTACGGCATTCGCGTGGCGGGCGTGGCGCCGGGCTTCATCGAAACCGAGATGACCGCCAGCATGAAGCCGGAAGCCCTGGAGAAGATGACCTCCGGCATTCCGCTCAAGCGCATGGGCAAGCCGGCCGAGATTGCCCATTCGGTGGCCTACATCCTGGAAAACGACTACTACACCGGTCGCATTCTGGAGCTGGACGGCGGCCTGCGTCTGTAATCGGCTGCGCCTGAACGCAAAACGCCCCGACTGGTTCGGGGCGTTTTTGTTTGTGGCGGCGCGGTGTATCGCGAACCCGTAGCCCGGATGCAATCCGGGGCGAATCGTTTGGGTAAGGCTTTCCCGGATTGCATCCGGGCTACTTCTTAGTGTGTGCGTGCGACGGCGAAGCGGCTCAGCTCGATCAGCGCGTCGCGATACTCGCCGGCCGGCAGTACGTCCAGGCAGGCGATCGCGCGTTCGGCGTAGTCGCGTGCGAGTTGTGCGGTGTAATCCAGAGCGCCAGCGGCATCCACGGCGGCGCGGATGCTTTCCAGGTCTTCGATGCCACCTTTCTGGATCGCGCGGCGCACCAGGGCAGCCTGCTCCTCCGTGCCTTCACGCATGGTGTAGATCAGCGGCAGGGTGGGTTTGCCTTCGGCCAGGTCGTCGCCGACGTTCTTGCCGAGCTCTGCTGCGTCGCCCTTGTAGTCGAGCAGGTCGTCGACCAGCTGGAAGGCGATGCCCAGGTGGTCGCCGAAGGTGCGCAGGGCTTCGCGCTGCGCCTCGTTGGCGCCAGCCAGGGCCGCTGCTGCATGGGTGGAGGCCTCGAACAGCATCGCAGTCTTGCCGCGGATGACTTCCATGTAGGTCTCTTCCGTGGTGCTGGCGTCGCGCACCTTGGACAGCTGCAGCACTTCGCCTTCGGCGATGACGCGGGTGGCGTGGGAGAGAATCTTCATCACCGGCATGGAGCCGAGCTCGACCATCATTTCGAACGAGCGCGAATAAAGGAAGTCGCCCACCAGCACGCTCGGTGCGTTGCCCCACTGGGCATTGGCAGTGCTGCGGCCACGGCGCATGTCGGACATGTCGACCACGTCGTCATGCAGCAGGGTGGCGGTGTGCAGGAACTCGATGGTGGCGGCCAGCAGACGCAGGTCGTCGGCCTGATAGCCCAGCGCGCGGCCGCTGAGCAGTACCAGCAGCGGGCGCAGGCGCTTGCCGCCAGCGGAGATGATATAGTCGCCGATCTTTTCCACCAGCGGCACGCGGGAAACCACCTGCTGGCGAATGATGCCATCGACGGCAGTGAAATCGTCCGCTGCCACGCGGTAGAAAGCCTGGGGTTGCATCGGCGACTGGTGCTCCTTTGAGGTTGCGCGGCATGCTAGGTGGCAGGGTGGGGGCTGTCAAGGCAAGTGCCTGTGGCCCTTGCGCAGCGTTCGGCGCTTGCGTACAATCGCGCACCCTGAACTTCCCCCTGGGCATTTCCCTGCCTTACGCAATTGCAAGGGTGTCACTTCCGGCCCCGAGCAGCCATGCCAGCCAATAACGACTTTTCTAAAGCGCTGGGTGAGCAGGATTAACGGAGATTTACCATGTACGCAGTAATTGTTACTGGTGGCAAGCAATACAAAGTCACCGAAGGCGAATTCCTCAAGATCGAGAAGCTCGAAGTCGCTACCGGCGAAGCCGTGACTTTCGATCGCGTTCTGCTGATCGGCAATGGCGACGACGTTAAGATCGGCGCTCCGGTCGTAGACGGCGCTAAAGTGGTTGCCGAAGTCGTTTCGCAAGGCCGTCACGACAAAGTGCGCATCATCAAGTTCCGCCGTCGTAAGCACCACATGAAGCGTCAGGGCCACCGTCAGTGGTTCACTGAGATCAAAATCACCGGTATCCAGGCCTGATTCGTCGGCCCCGATCCCTTTATAGGAGTATTGACTCATGGCACACAAAAAAGCTGGCGGTTCTACCCGTAACGGCCGCGATTCCGAAAGTAAACGCCTTGGCGTGAAAATGTACGGTGGTCAGGTCATCAAGGCCGGTAACATCATCGTTCGTCAGCGCGGCACCGAGTTCCACCCGGGTTTCGGCGTGGGCATGGGCAAGGACCACACCCTCTTCGCCAAGATCGAAGGCGTGGTCAAGTTCGAAGTGAAGGGCGCTTTCGGCCGTCGCTACGTGAGCGTCGTTCAGGCCTAATCGCCTACGCGCTGGAAAAGCCCTGTCCGTAGGACGGGGCTTTTTTGTTTGTGTATCTTTGGTTCGCTTGCCAGATCCGCTAGCTCTGGATGATCCGGCAAGCGTTCCCCTGGCCCGCAGATGAAGCGGGAGGCATATCCATGAAATTCGTCGACGAAGTATCGATATTTGTAAAAGCCGGTGACGGCGGTAACGGCATGATGAGCTTCCGCCGTGAGAAGTTCATCGAGAAGGGTGGCCCCAACGGCGGTGACGGTGGCGACGGCGGCTCGGTATTCCTCGAGGCCGACGAGAACCTCAACACCCTGATCGACTATCGCTATACCCGCAAATTCCATGCGCAGAACGGCGAGAAGGGCGGCAGCACCGACTGCACCGGCGCCAAGGGCGAGGATCTGATCCTGCCGGTACCGGTCGGCACCACGGTGATAGACGTGGCGACCCAGGAAGTGATCGGCGATCTGGTCAAGCCCGGCCAGCGCCTGATGGTCGCCCAGGGCGGCTGGCACGGCCTGGGCAACACCCGCTTCAAGTCCAGCACCAACCGTGCGCCGCGTCAGACCACGCCGGGTAAACCGGGTGAGTCGCGTGATCTCAAGCTGGAGTTGAAAGTGCTGGCCGACGTCGGCCTGCTCGGCCTGCCCAATGCCGGCAAGAGCACCTTCATCCGCGCCGTATCCGCGGCCAAGCCGAAAGTCGCCGATTACCCCTTCACCACCCTGGTGCCGAACCTGGGCGTGGTCAGCGTCGACCGCTTCAAGAGCTTCGTCGTCGCCGACATCCCCGGTCTGATCGAGGGCGCTTCCGAAGGCGCCGGTCTGGGCATTCGCTTCCTCAAGCACCTGGCGCGTACCCGCCTGTTGCTGCACCTGGTGGACATGGCGCCGCTGGACGAGAGCGACCCGGCCGAGGCTGCGCAGGTGATCATCGACGAGCTGGGCCGCTTCAGCCCGGCGCTGGCCGAGCGTGATCGCTGGCTGGTGCTGAACAAGATGGACCAGATCCCGGAAGACGAGCGCGAGGCGCGCAAGGCCGATATCGTCGCCCGTCTGGGCTGGCAGGGCCCGGTCTACGTGGTGTCGGCCATCAGCCGCGACGGCACCGAGCGCATCTGCCGCGACATCATGCATTACCTGGAAGTGCGTGCCGAACGCATCGCCGAAGACCCGGTATTCGCCGAGGAGTTGGCCGAGCTGGATCAGCGCATCGAGGACGAGGCCCGCGCCCGTCTGCAGGCGCTGGACGATCAGCGTGCGCTGCGTAAATCCGGCGTGCGCAGTGTCGACGATATCGACGAAGACGACGACTTCTTCGATGATGAAGACGACGACGGCCCGGAAATCATTTACGTCCGGGATTAAGCAAATTTCCAACGCCGCTTAATTGCGGCGTTTTTGTAGGTGGGGCGGAACCCATCGTTTTCTGGCTAAGGTTGGAAGATCATGCGTGACAAGGTGACCGGCGCACGACGCTGGGTGGTGAAGATCGGCAGTGCGCTGCTGACCGCCGACGGGCGTGGCCTGGATCGTGCGGCCATGGCAGTGTGGGTCAAGCAGATGGTGGCCCTGCGCGAGCAGGGCGTCGAACTGGTACTGGTGTCCTCCGGCGCTGTGGCGGCCGGCATGAGCCGTCTGGGCTGGACCAGCCGACCTAGCGCGATGCATGAGCTGCAGGCGGCCGCGGCCATCGGTCAGATGGTGCTGGTGCAGGCCTGGGAGTCGAGTTTCGCCGAACATGGCCGTCGCACCGCGCAGATCCTTCTGACCCACGACGACCTCTCCGACCGCAAGCGCTACCTCAATGCGCGCAGCACCCTGCGAACCCTGGTTGACCTCGACGTGGTGCCGGTGATCAACGAGAACGACACCGTGGTCACCGATGAAATCCGCTTCGGCGACAACGACACGTTGGCCGCGCTGGTAGCCAACCTGGTGGAGGCCGATCTGCTGGTAATCCTCACCGATCGCGACGGCATGTACACCGCCGATCCGCGGCACAACCCCGATGCCGAGCTGATTTTCGAAGCGCGTGCCGATGATCCGGCGCTGGATGCCGTGGCTGGTGGCGTTGGTGGCGCGCTGGGCCGTGGCGGCATGCAGACCAAGCTGCGCGCTTCGCGCCTGGCGGCGCGTTCCGGTGCGCACACCGTCATCGTCGGCGGTGCCATCGAGCAGGTGCTGGCGCGGCTCAAGGCAGGCGAACGCCTGGGTACCCTGCTGGCGCCCGAGCGCGGCCTGCTGGCGGCGCGCAAGCAATGGCTGGCCGGCCATCTGCAGACCCGTGGCACCCTGGTGCTGGATGCCGGTGCGGTGAAGGCGCTGAGTCAGGATCGCAAGAGCCTGCTGCCGGTCGGTGTTAAGGCCGTGCAGGGTAGCTTCCGCCGTGGCGAGATGGTGGTCTGCGTTGCGCCGGATGGTCGCGAGGTCGCCCGTGGCCTTGTCAACTACAGCGCGCTGGAAGCGCAGAAGATCATCGGCCAGCCGTCCGATGCCATCGAGAAGCTGCTGGGCTATGTCGATGAGCCGGAGCTGGTACATCGCGACAATCTGATCCTCGTTTGAGAACCTGTACACGATTTGCTGCGCGTCGGCCCTACTGCGTTAAAAACAGGCTGGAGCGCCAGCCCGGTCGAATGCTCATGTACAGAAGTACACTCCGCTTCCTCGCCTGTTTTTGCGGGGCCGCCACCGGTATTGTATGGCTCTAGCTCGCGAAATCGTGAACAGGTTCTAGGAGAGAAAGATGCGTCCGTTCAAGGGAGTGTTGCTGGGGCTGCTGATGTTGCCCGGCCTGGTACTGGCCGAGACCATCGGTGAAGTCTCTACGGTGTTCAAGTGGGTGGGGCCCAACGACAAGATCGTCGTCGAGGCTTTCGATGATCCCAAGGTGGCGGGCGTGACCTGCTACCTGTCTCGCGCCAAGACCGGTGGCGTGAAGGGTGGTCTGGGGCTGGCGGAGGATCGCGCCGAGGCCTCCATCGCCTGTCGTCAGGTCGGTCCCATTGCATTCAAGGGCAAGCTCAAGGACGGCGAGGAAGTCTTCAAGGAGCGCACATCACTGGTATTCAAGACCATGCAGGTGGTGCGCTTCTTCGACGCCAAGCGCAATACCCTGGTTTATCTGGTCTACAGCGACCGGGTGATCGAAGGCAGCCCGCAGAATGCGGTGACGGCCATTCCGATCCTGCCCTGGGGGCAGCAGTAGTTCGAACAGCGCTCATAAAAAAACCGCCCCGAGGGGCGGTTTTTTCATACCTGCTGATCAGCTAGGTATGTCCAGTTGCAGGCGCTTGTTCGACTGCGTCTGCACCTCACGGTAGCGCTCGGCATCCTTGGACAGGACATCGGCCATGGCCGGGAAGATCTCGTCCAGCTTGGTGCGCCAGCCTTCGCTCTTGGCCTGTTCGGGGAAGCAGCGGCGAATCAGGTCGAGCATGATCGACACGGTCACCGAGGCACCTGGCGAGGCGCCGAGCAGGGCGGCGATGGTGCCGTCCGCAGCTGCCACCAGTTCGGTACCGAACTGCAGGATGCCGCCGTTCTTGGCGTCCCTCTTGATGATCTGCACGCGCTGGCCAGCCACTTCCAGGCGCCAGTCCTCGGCCTTGGCCTCCGGGTAGAAGCCGCGCAGGGTTTCCAGGCGCTGCGCTTCGGACTGCATCACTTCCTTGATCAGGTAGCGGGTCAGGTCCATGTTGTCGCGCGCCACCGCCAGCATCGGGCCGAGGTTGTTGGGGCGTACCGACAGCGGCAGGTCGAGGAACGAGCCGTGCTTGAGGAACTTGGTGGTGAAGCCGGCATAAGGGCCGAACAGCAGGGACTTCTTGCCATCCACCACGCGGGTGTCGAGGTGCGGCACCGACATCGGCGGCGAGCCCACGGCGGCCTGGCTGTAGACCTTGGCCTGGTGCTGCTTGACGATTTCCGGGTTGTCGCAACGCAGCCACTGGCCGCTCACCGGGAAGCCGCCGAAGCCCTTGCCTTCCGGGATGCCGGACAGCTGCAGCAGCGGCAGCGCGCCGCCACCGGCACCGAGGAAGACGAACTTGCTCTTGAGCTTGCGCGTGGCGCCGGAGCGAGTGTCCTTGATGTCCACCAGCCAGCCTTCACCGTCGCGCTTGAGGTCGGTGACCTTCTGGTTGCAGATGACCTTGGCGTTGGGCTGGCTGGTCAGGTAATCGAGCATCTGCTCGGTGACCGCGCCGAAGTTGACGTCGGTACCGGCCTGTACGCGAGTCATCGCCAAGGGTTCGCTGGCATCGCGGCCCGGGATCAGCAGCGGCGCCCATTCGGCGATGGTGGCGCGATCCTCGGTGTACTCCATCTCGGTGAAGGCATGATGCTGACGCAGGGCCTCGAAACGCTTCTTGAGGAAGGCGATGCCGCTGTTGCCGCGCACGAAGCTCATGTGCGGAACCGGATTGATGAAGGTCTTCGGCGATTTGATCGCGCCCTTCTCGATCAGGTAGGCCCAGAACTGCTTGGACTCTTCGAACTGGGCGTTGATGGTCACCGACTTCTTGATGTCGATGCTGCCATCGGCCCCTTCCGGGGTGTAGTTCAGCTCGCACAGGGCGGCATGGCCGGTGCCTGCGTTGTTCCAGGGGTTGGAACTTTCCACCGCGCCGGACTCGCGCAGCTCAACCACTTCCAGGGTGATGCCGGGGTTGAGCTCCTTGAGCAACACGCCCAGGGTTGCGCTCATGATGCCAGCGCCTACCAGCACCACATCTACGCTTTGGTAATCGTTATGCGCCATTAACCTCTCTCCAAGAAAAACTGCACCAGATGGATGGCCGTTCGGCCTTTAAGGGCGATACCGGTAGACTCAGGCGTAATGCCCTGTCGTTCGGAGGGGAGGGTCAAGGCTGGGGTTTGCGGACGCAAAACTGTTCATCTGTTCGCCACACTCTTGTGAAGTTTGTAAAAACCTTTTTTTCACGCTCTTTTGGAGCGGTGAACCTCAAAAGCTCGACTGCCTAGGCGCGCTTTTGCCCGTGCAAAACATGCAATGCATGGCTGCTATCGGCTCTGCATATGGGCTAAAAGCGGCTGGCCAGACTTGGCAGCGCGAAGTGGGCGACTCTCTGGGGCGGGGCGATGACGTTGCATCGGCGAGGTCGTGCGGCCCGATCAGGAGACGTCCTTATAATCGGGGCGTGATTATAACGGTGAATGAGGGGAATTGATCGCCCCTGCGTGACTTTTATTCTTCCATCGGTCAGGCCGCCAACGGGTGAGCGGCCCGTGCGTGTGTGACGACCGGTGTGATGCGGGCTCCTGCAGGCAGGGGGGCGCCGAGCCAGGAGAGGCTTGGCTCACGCACTTCCACCCAGCCGGCTTGCCCCGGTTGTTCCTGCATCTGGCGCAGGGCGCGGCAAATCCCCTGGGCATCGAGCAAGGCGAAATGGCGCAGCGGACGAGAGCGACTGAACAGGCGGCGCAGCAGCATGGCGAAGGCTCCAGCGTGGTGACGTCTGCTTTTATGCCAGGGGGCGGTGACAGGCTGATGACAGGAACCGCAACGGCCCGCTGGCGGTCCTATTCAGCACTACTGTCGGCCTCAGGCCGCGCTGGGTATACTGCCGGCCACTTTTACCTCACTCGGAGAGATGAGCATGCTGCACCGTGCGTTGATCGCCTTGCTTGCTGCCGCCAGCCTGACTCTGGCCGGTTGCGCCCTCAGCCCTCAGCAACTCACCCCGCAACCCAAACTCACCAGCTCGCTGACCCCGGTAGGTCAGGGCCAGCCGGTGGTGGTGCGCGTGGTCGATGGTCGTCCTTCGCCGGTGCTTGGCACCCGTGGCGGCCTGTATCCGGAAACCAGCTCGATCAGCGTCAGCGCTGAGCATGTGCTGCCCAAGTTGCAGGCCGAGGCTGAAGCTGCCGTGCGGCTGCTTGGCTTTACCCCATCGCCCAACGCCTATAACGCGCCGCAGCTGACCATCACCCTGGCAGAGCTGAAGTATCAGTCGCCGAAAGAGGGCATGTACGTGACCGAGGCTGATATCTCTGCTTCGATCCGCGCCGACGTACAGGGCGGCAGCCGCCGCTATACCGGTCGTTATGGCGCTTCGCTGAACCAGCGTTTCGGCACTGCACCGAACCAGCAGACCAACAGCAAACTGGTGGGCGACGTGCTCAGCGATGCGCTGACACGCGCCTTCAAGGATCCGACCATCGGCCAGGTCCTGCTGCAGTAATTCATGACGCCGCTATAAACAACGCCCCGCATTGCGGGGCGTTTTCGTTTGTCTCGGAGCTTCAGGCCGCTTCGGCATAGAACTCCGGCAAGCACATGCCGGTGCGGTTATCGATGTCCGGCAGGTCATAGTGCTCATGGCCACCCAGCGCGCAATACACCAGCCAATGCTGGTCCTGGACGTTGAAGGAAAGTTCGTCGACCACGGCGTCCACTTCATCCAGCGAGTCGATCAGGTAATCGCGATCCAGCGGTTGTGAATTGAGCATGATGAGTCCTCCACGGACATTGAGGTTTGGCTCCAGCACAGTCGTGACTGCTTGGTCACTGTGAGAGATACAAACCCTAGGCCAGGCATGTGACAGTTTTCAGACGATTTCGGGATAGCGGGCCGCGTTCGTCGGAAACGAACCTTATAAAAGCGGGATTTCAGTACACTGCGCGACGACTTTTCGGGGGCTGAAGCGCATCGGTTTCAGCCGCAATCCCCATTCTGGTGCGGTGACGCGCTCACTGCACCATGCTGTTCTCGAGGTGTTGCATGTCGTTGCAGGTGTTGTGGTCGCTGTTTCTCGCTCATCCGGCTGGGGCGTTGAATTCGCTGGCATTGTTCTTTGCCGTGGCCGGTAGCTGGTTGTGCCTGATGACCCGCTTGCGCGAGCAGCGCGGCGTGGCGCGCGTGCTGGCTCAGGGTGAACTGGACGAAGCCGATGTGCAGGACGAGCGTACGCTGCGCATCAACCGCTTCTTCTATCGCTTCGGTGGCATTTGTCTGGGCGCGGCTCTGCTGTTGTCCTGGTTCAGCACGCGGCTTTGATGCCTGAGCGACAAAAAAAACGGCAGCCCATTGGCTGCCGTTTTCGTTTGTGCGAAATGCGCCTTACAAAGGCAGACCGGCTTTGATCCGGTACTGATTACGCACCGGGTTGGCGTACTGCAGGATCAGGAAGGGCCTTTGCTCTGCGCTGCAGGCATCCAAGCGCTTTTGCCACTCGGCTTCAGCCTTGGCCAGCTCCGCGGCCGGGAACAGCTCGCTCGCCGCCGGCACCTTCAGTTCGGCCTCGCGGCCCTCCCATATGGCGTACGCCAGGTAATGCACGGGGAACAGGCGGTATTGGCCGAGGATGTCGCGGTCCAGCGCCTGAGCCAGCTGCTTGGTGTCCTCCAGGCCACCTACCGGTGGGCCGAAGTGCAGGTGCACACGGCCCTTGTAGCCAGTGATGCCCAGGGCAATGCTGGCGTCGTCTTCACCCGGCGCCTTTGTGTAGCTGCCGGTGGCGGCGCGCACGCTCAGCTCGCGGGCCTTGGCCAGGTCGCAGGGGTCGTATTCATAACTGATCGACACCGGGATCAGGTTGAGCGAGTCGATCACCGCGGCGAACGGCTCGTCCTTGCGGCTCATGTGGAACATCTTGAGGATGGCCGAGTCGGTACGGTCGTCACCGTCCTTGGCGCGGCCTTCGGCCTGGGCGATCCAGATCGATTCGCCGTCTTCGCGGATCGAGTGGTTGATATAGGCGGAGAGCAGCTGATAAGCCGCCAGCTTTTCACGTCGGCCGCTGATCGAACGATGCACGATGAAGCTCTTGTTCAGGCGCATCAGGTCGCTGACGAAAGGGCGCTGCAACAGGTTGTCGCCGATGGCGATACGCGGCGTCTGCAGGCCGGCATGGTAGACCGCGTAGTTGACGAAGGCCGGATCCATGACGATGTCGCGGTGATTGGCCAGGTAAAGGTAGGGCTTGCCGGGCTGCAGATGTTCCAGACCGGAGTAGCTGATACCGTCGCTGGCATGCTCGATGGTGCGGTCTATGTAGGGCTCGATCTTTTCCTGCAGCTTGGTGACCGAATCGACGCTGGCGAACTCGCTGCGCAGGCGTGCGGCAATCAGCGGCTTGAGCAGCCAGCCCAGGGGCCCGGCCAGTCGCGGAAAACGAAAGCGGGTAAGGGTGCCGAGAAACGCCGGGTCGGCGAGCAGGCGCGCCAGCACGGGGCGCACTTCTGCATCGGCATAGGGTCGGATGGCATCGAATGCGCCCATCATGCTCTCTTGTGTTCTGTAACGGCGAAGGTTGAAGTGTCGACTGCTAAGCAGGGTGAGCAGTAGACCGGCGATTATACCGCCAAGTCACACGCAATCAGCGCAGCCCGATTCGCGCGCGGGCTCGGGGAGGTTGCGCAGGTAGGTGCCTGCGAGCCTCGACGGTCTGCGCGGGACGTGGCGCCAGCTCGGCAAGCGGACGAACTTGAACCTGGCTCATAAAAAATCCCGACCTGGAGGGGAGCCAAGCCGGGACTTTCAGGCTGTATCTAATCTGTAAAGCGGCTAACTACTGACCATTGAACTTGCGCATTTCCCACATCTTGGAACAGCGAGTGCGGTAGATGGGCTGATTGGCAAAAGTGGGTAGAGTCTTCGGGCCGTAGTTGCGTACGGCTTTGATCACCCCCTCCTGGCTCTTCATTTCAGAAAGTTCAAACTTTATGCAGCGCGCGACCTCCTGTATCAGGCATGTATGGTCGACCACACGCCTTATCCTGCGATCTCCTTGCTTGACCGAAATAAGCAGAGAACCATCGGGTCGCGGGCTTGCGGTGATGACGCAATCGCCTGCCAAAGGTTCAAGTTTATTTTCCGCAGATGAAGACATTTAAGTTCCCTCAATGGATTTTAAATGACTGAGCCAGAGCGGAACTTAGTGGATAAAAAGATGGCTGCAACTTCAGGCGACGAACGGTAATTAATGCCATTATTATGATTGTATCTTGTATAGGGCTTTTTGAACTTTGTTTATCCGGTGTATCGCCGCTGTATAAATCCTGGACGTCGTGCAAACCGAGGCGCAGTGTGCCTACACTGAGCAAAGGTGGCGTTGTCAGGCAGACCGTCAATGAAGTCGGTGCATCAGGAGGCTGCGATGCTTGAAAGCGAGTCATATCATTGCCCCTATTGCGGCGAGCCGGCCGAGGCAGTGCTCGATCTGTCCGGGGGCGATCAGTCCTACATCGAAGACTGTCCGGTGTGCTGCCGCCCGATTGAATTCGAGCTGCGGACCGATGGGGTCGAATGGCAACTGGACGTGCACGCGGAGAACGACTGATGCAGCGAATCTACGAGCCGGAAAACCTGCTGGAAGGGCAGATGCTGGTGGACATGCTGGCCAGTGAAGGTATCGAGGCGCACCTGCTCGGTCAGCATCTGGTGGGGGCGGTTGGAGAGTTGCCGGCCTGCGGTCTGCTCGGTGTGGTGGTCGCCGACTCCGAGGCGGAGCGGGCGCGGATGCTGATCGCCGAGTACAATGCCGCCCAGCCTGTGCCTGGCGACGAGCCAGAGTCTTTCCAGGGCGTGTTGCTCTGTTGACGTGCCCCCTGCCTGTCGAGTCGTTTCATGTGTGGACGTTATGCCCTGTTTCGCTGGTCGCCCGCTTTTGCTGCGTTGCCCGGCTTTCCCGTTGACCAGAAGCCGCACTGGAACCTGGCGCCCAATGGTCAGGTGCTGCTGCTGCGGGCTGGTGAAAGTGGGCCGCAAGCCGCCACTGCGCGTTGGGGGCTGACGCCGGCCTGGCTCAAGGATCTGTCCAAGACGCCGGCGCATGCCCGTGCTGAAACCCTGGCCGAGCAGCCGATGTTTCGTGAGCCCTTTCGCCAGCGCCGCTGCCTGCTGCCGGCCAATGGTTTCTATGAGTGGCGTGGGGGCGCGCGCAAGCGACCCTACTGGATGACCAGTGGCGATTCGCTGATGCATTTCGCGGCCTTGTGGGAGGTCTATCCAGTCGGCGGGCACGAGTATCTGAGTGTGGCGCTGATCACGCAGGCAGCGGCGACACTGCGCCGGCCGCTGATTCTTGCTGAGCATGAGCAGGCAATATGGCTGAGCGATGACACACCCACCGAGCAACTGCTGGCGTTGCTGGCCAAGCCGCAGACTGCGTTACGCGAGCGTGCCCTGGCAACGTTGGTCAACGACCCGAAGCTGGACGCGCCGGAGTGCCTGACTCCGGCTTGAGGCTCACCTGCGACGGCGTTGTGTTGCCCCTTATACCTTGAACTGATTGATCAGGCGCCGCTGCTGTTCAGCCAGCTTGGTCAGCTGGGCGCTGGCCTGGCTGGCTTCGTCGGCGCCGCCAGCCACTTCGTTGGCCACCTGGCCGATGTTGGTGACGTTGCGGTTGATATCCTCGGCCACGGCGCTCTGCTGCTCGGCTGCGCTGGCGATCTGGGTGTTCATGTCGTTGATCACCGACACCGCCTGAGTGATGGACTCCAGCGATTGCGCGGCCTGGTTGGCGTGCTCCACGCTGTCGTCGGTCTTGCTCTGGCTTTGCTCCATCACCTTGACCACTTCGCGGGTGCCCTGCTGCAGCTGCTGGATCATGTTCTGGATTTCTTCGGTGGCCTGCTGGGTCTTCTGCGCCAGATTGCGTACCTCATCGGCGACCACGGCGAAGCCGCGACCCTGCTCACCGGCGCGGGCGGCCTCGATGGCGGCGTTGAGCGCCAGCAGATTGGTCTGCTCGGCGATGCCACGTATGGCGATGAGGATGGCGTTGATGTTCTCGCTGTCCTTGGCCAGGTTCTGCACTACGCTCACGGCGCGACCGATCTCGCTGGCCAGGGCGGAGATCGCTGCCGAGGTCTCCTGCACTACCTGCTTGCCCTGATTGGCGGCGCGGTCGGCATGTGCGGCCGCCTCTGCGGCATGCGTGGCGTTGCGTGCGACGTCCTGCGCGGTGGCGGTCATTTCATGCACTGCGGTGGCGACCAGTTCGATCTCCGACATTTGTTTCTGCACGCCCTGATTGGTGCGGATGGCAATGTCAGCGGTGTGTTCGGAAGAATCACTGACCTGCTGCACCGAGGTCACCACAGACGCGATCATGGTTTGCAGCTTGGCCAGGAAGGCATTGAAGCCCGCTGCGATCTGCCCCAGTTCGTCCTTGCGGTCGACCTGCAGGCGTACCGTCAGGTCGCCGTCGCCCTTGGCGATATCGTCGAGCATGCCGACCATTTGCCTCAGTGGGCGGGCAATGCCGTAGCCGACGAACCAGATCACCAGCAGCCCAAGGCCGGCGATCAGCAGGCCCACCAGTGTCATGCCCAGGGTATCGCCGTCGCGCTGGGTGGCGAGATCTGCCTGCAGTTGGTGCAGCTCTGCCATCACGGTGTTCAGGGGCAGTAGCAGCATCAGCACCCAGCGAGTGTCGCTTTGGCCGATGGCGAAACTGAGGAATAGCTCGATGTGGCTGTCAGCGGGATCGTCCTCGATATGCACGTCGTACTTCGGTATGCCTGGCTGCAGGCTACTCAGGTTGGCCAGTTCGTTGGCGTCGAGCAGCGCGGTGGCGGGTTCGCCGAGTTTTTCCGGCGCTTGGGTCGAAGCGACGATACGGCCATTGCCGGCGATCAGGGCTATTTCGCCCGCGCCGTCATAGAGTGCGGCATCGGCCTTCTTCAGCAGTTCCTGAATGAAGTCGAGCGCCAGGTCGACGCCGGCAATGCCGCGAAACTCACCGTTGACCAAAATTGGCGAGGTGAACGAGGCGAGCATGACCGACTTGCCGCCCACATCATAGGGGGCTGGGTCGATCACGCAGGGGCGTTTGCGCTCCTTGGGGCACAGGTAGTACTCGCCTGTACGTACGCCGGTATGCAGCAGCTCTTCGCTTTCCATCCCGACAAGGGGATCGATGCCCAGGCTGCCGTCGGCATTGCGGTACCAATAGGGCAGAAAGCGTCCGGTACCGTCGTAACCGTCGTCTTTCTTGTCGGCATACATATCGTCGCTGGCGTCGAAAGCATTTGCTTCCCAACCGATGTAGGTGCCCAGCAGTTTGGGGTTTTGCGCCGTGGTTTCATGCACCAGGTTGGCCAGCTCTTCGCGGCTTATGCTGAGCAAGGAGCTGCCGTTATCGTCGGTCATGCCGAGCATGGCATTGACGCGTGCCAGGTCGGCGGTGATCTGCAAGGGAGGATCCAGCTCCCGCTGGATTTCGCTGACCTGAGCCTGAGCCAGCGAGGAAAGACGCTGCTCGATGATCTGTTCGAGTAGCGCCTGGGTACGTTGCTGTACCAGAGCCTGGGTTCGGCCGCTGGCGAACAGCGCGTAGAACACCAGGGCCACCACCACCGCAAGCACACTGGCACCGGCGAGGAAGGCGACGGAGAACTGGATCGACTTGAACTTCATGGGAGCTCCCGGATGCAGAGTGCCTGTCACTGGTTATCGACCGTGACATGGCGAAACCTTAATGGGCTGATGCGATGCATCTGGCTGCTGTTGCATTTAGCAAAGATGGCGCATGACCATTGCGCAAGTGCTGCGGTTGCCCGTATCAAGGCAGCGGCCTAGCATAGGCGTCCGATTCAAGGAGATGGCTCGATGAGCAAGGTTCATTATTTGAGTGGCCTGGCGGCTGCCCTGCTGCTGGCGGGATGCCAGGCCGTGAATACCACCAGTGGTGGTGCGGTTGGCGTTGAGCGCAAGCAGTACATGTTCAGCATGCTGTCAGCCGAAGAAGTCAATCAGATGTACGCGCAGTCGTATCAGCAGACGTTGAGCGAGGCTGCGAGCAAAGGTGTGCTGGACAAGACCAGCGCCAATGCCAAACGTCTTCAGACCATTGCTGGCCGTCTGATTCCCCAGGCGCCGCGTTTCCGCCCGGATGCCGCCAACTGGCAGTGGGAGGTCAACCTGATCAAGAGTCCGGAGCTCAATGCCAACTGTGGCCCGGGCGGCAAGATCATTTTCTACAGCGGGATCATCGAGAAACTGAAGCTGACCGATGACGAGATCGCGGCGATCATGGGTCATGAAATGGCCCATGCCCTGCGTGAGCACAGCCGTGAGGCGATGTCCAAGGCCTATGGTATCCAGGTGGCCAGGCAAGGGGCCAGTGCCTTGCTCGGTCTTGGCGAAAGCAGCATGGCTCTGGCCGATACCGTGGTGCAGTACAGCCTGACGTTGCCCAACAGTCGCAGCAACGAGAACGAAGCCGATCTGATCGGTCTGGAATTGGCCGCTCGCGCCGGCTACGACCCGAACGCGGCCATCAGTCTGTGGCAGAAGATGGAGGCCGCCGGTGGTGGGGCCCCCCCCGAGTTCATGAGCACTCACCCTTCATCCAGTAGCCGAATCGCCTCCCTGCAGGCGGCGATTCCCAAGGTGATGCCACTCTACGAGCAAGCCAAGGCCGGGCGTTGAGCCGTAAGAACGAGAAAAACGGCGCGTCGTGAGCAACACGGCGCGCCGTTTTCGCTTCAGGGTAGGGCGGTTTCGGCAAGCGGGCGGGTTTGCAGGCCCAGTTGGGCGCGGAAGCTTTCCATGTCGAACATGGTGCAGATTTCCTGGATTTCGTTGCCGGGCGTCAAGGTCCAGAATGCCATGGCCGAGAGGCTCAGCACCTTGTCACTGGGTGGGTAGCCCAAGGCAGGCTTCTGGATGGTGCCGATCAGGGTGCTCCAGGTAAACACCTTGTAGCCTTCGGCAATGCACTCCTCGACTACCACCTGTAAATCCGGCATGGCGTAGCGAATTTGCTGCACCAGCTGCACGAAGCCGCTGCTGTCCATGGGGCGACCGACGAACGAGCTCTTGTAGAGAAAGTCGCGACTATGCAGCTGTTCGGCCAGGGCCAGGCGGCCCTTGTTCCAGGCAAGGTCGATGTGCTGGTGCACTACCTTCTTGCGGTCATCCAATGACATGTCACCCTCCAGACTACGCTGAGTACCACGTGGCGTGGCGCGAACTTTAGCAGTAGTCAGGAGGGGGCTGGAATTGGCCGAAATGCCGGTTGGCTGGCGTCAGGGATGTGTCAGAGCAGGCCGCTCAGCTTCATCGCCTGGTAGCCGGCATAGACCGCAAGTGCTGCGAAGGCGCAGGCTGCCAGGCGACGGATCAGCGTCAGCGGTAGGCGTTCGGCCGCGAAGTTGCCCGCCAGTACCACGGGCACGTTGGCAATCAGCATGCCCAGGGTGGTGCCGATCACCACCAGGATGAAATGCGGGTACTGCGCGGCCAGCATCACGGTGGCGACCTGGGTCTTGTCGCCCATCTCGGCCAGGAAGAAAGCGATCAGCGTGGTGAGGAAGGGGCCGTATTTCTTCAGGCCGGACTCTTCGTCTTCATCCAGCTTGTCCGGAATCAGCGTCCAGGCCGCTACGGCGACGAAACTGGCGGCAAGGATCCAGCTCAGGGTGGCGGGTGAGAAGAAACCAGCGACCCAGTTCCCCACGGCGCCGGCAGCGAAATGGTTAGCCAGCGTGGCGACGACGATGCCCCAGATGATCGGCCAGGGTTTGCGAAAGCGAGCGGCCAGCAGCAGGGCGAGCAACTGGGTCTTGTCGCCAATTTCGGCGAGAGCAACGATCAGAGTGGAGACGAACAGGGATTCCAGCATCAGGTTTCCTACAGGGGGCGGGTCGACACGGCTTATGACACGAACGACCTTCCCGCCCCGGGTGAGGTTGTGCGTGTCATAGGTCTTGTCAAACCTCAGGCCTCTCTGTGAAGGCCTTGGGTCGCATGCGCCATGCTCTGCGGAGCAAGTGTGTTGACGCATGCCGGGCGAGCAGGGCGCTCGCGGGAGACTACTCCCCTAGGACGGGCGCAATTGTGCCCAAGCGTTGCGTCGGGAGCAAGCCCAATTCAGCTGCGTGCACTGTAGATGCGAAAACCCTCTGCCTCGGCCAGGGTGCGGCAGGGGCCGAGATGACGCTCGATCAGTGGCGGGTATTTGAGGAAGCTGTTGGCCACCAGGCGCAGTTCGCCACCTTTGACCAGGTGGCGCGCAGCCTGGCTCAGCAGGTTCTCGCTGGCCTGGTAATCGGTATGCACACCTTGGTGGAATGGCGGGTTACTGACGATGGCGTTCAGCCCCTCGGGCGCCGATTCGATACCGGTGCCGGCGATCAGGTTGGCTGACAGGCCATTGCGTGCGAGGGTCAGCCGGCTGCTTTCCAGGGCGAAGGCATCGACATCCAGCAGGCTCAGTTCGCTATCCGGGTAACGCCTTTTGAGCGCCGCGCCGAGCACGCCGGCGCCGCAACCGAAGTCCAGCAGATGGCCGCTCGGCAGGTCATGCAGATGCTCCAGCAGCAATGCGCTGCCGCGATCCAGCCGGCCGTGAGCGAACACGCCGGGCAGGGTAACGATCTCCAGCACGCCATCGCTCAGTTGCACCGGATAACACTGCGCCAGCGCGTGCAGGTCGGGCACTGGTGGCGCCTGATTCACCTCCACGCACCAGAGCTGACAGTGCCTGGCGCTATCGAGCTTGCGCGGCTTGCCATAGGCAGCCAATTGCTTCGACGCACGCTCGATGCCGCCACGTTTTTCGCCGACCAGATACAGCGCTTTGCCTGCCAGGCGCGAGGCCAGCGCTTGCAGCAGGTAGTCGGTCAGCTCGCGCGACTTGGGCAGAAACAGCACGGCGGCGCGGTAGTGGCCTTCCGGCAGGCGTGTGCCGAAGTGGCTGCGACCGGAAAAGCGTGAGGCGAGTTGTGCCTGGTCGCCGGCGTGCCAGTTCCAGCCATGTGCCTGCGGCAGGACGCCAAGCAGGTCGTCGGCGGGCAGGCCTGCCAGTAACAGCTCGCCTTCGAAAAGCTGGGCCTGGCGCAGGAGAACTTCGCTTCGCGGGTCCATGGTGCTTCCTACAAATCTGTGATGCGGAAAGGTAAGAGGGCCGGGATAATGAAACCGAGGCATTGCTGCCAAAGCGCAGCGCCGGCCCGTCGCTTCCTAAAAAGCTGCGCAGCTTACCCGACGACTCGCAGCGGCGCACCGGCGAAGAATCCGGCCGCGTTCGCTGCCATCTGACCGACGATGCGCTGGCGCGCCTCCTGGCTGCCCCATGCGCTGTGCGGAGTGATGATCAGGCGCGGGATATCGGCGGCCAGTAGCGGGTTGCCGTCTTTCGGCGGCTCCTGCGTCAGCACGTCGGTAGCAGCGCCGCCCAGATGACCGCTGCGCAGGGCTTCGGCCAGTGCCTGTTCGTTCACCAGGCCGCCGCGCGCGGTGTTGATCAGGAACGCTCGCGGTTTCATCAGCGCCAGTTCCTGCGCGCCGATCAGGTTGCGCGTCTGTTCGTTGAGCGGGCAGTGCAGGGTCAGAGCGTCGACCTGTGGTAGCAGCTCGTGCAGTGGCAGACGATCGGCGCGCGGCGGGCGGCCGGGCAACTGGCCGAGCAGTATGCGCATGCCGAAGGCTTCGGCCAGGCGCGCAACGGCGCCGCCCAGTTCGCCATGGCCAAGCATGCCCAGGGTCTTGCCCTCGAGTTCGACGATGGGGTGATCGAGCAGGCAGAACTGGCTGGCCTGCTGCCAACGACCTGCAGCGATGTCGCGCTGGTAATCGGGCAGGCGCGTGGCCAGGGCCAACAGCAGCATCAGCGTGTGTTGCGCCACCGATGGTGTGCCGTAGCCCTGGCAGTTGCAGACGGTTACGCCATGAGCACTGGCGGCCTTTAGGTCGATATTGTTGGTGCCGGTGGCAGCCACCAGCACCAGCTTCAGTTCGGGGCACGCGGCAAAGGTGGCAGCGTCCAGCGGCACCTTGTTGCTGATGGCGACCTGCGCGCCTTGCAGGCGTTCGGCGACCTGATCCGGACGCGTGTGTGCGTGCAGGGTCAGCTCGGCGAACGCCTGATGCAGCGGCTGCATGTCCAGGTCGCCAAGGTCGAGGGAGGCATGGTCGAGGAAGACGGCGCGTGGGCTGTTGCTCATCAGCTGTACCTTTTCGCAGGAGGGTCGCAAGAGTAGATTGGCGAGCCTACCAGACCTTCAGCGTCGCTGCGGAGCCACCATGTACTGGACCGAATTTCTCACCGTTGCCCTTATTCACCTGCTGGCAGTGGCTAGCCCCGGGCCGGATTTCGCCATCGTCGTGCGCGAAAGCGTCGGCTATGGTCGCCGCGCCGGCTTGTTCACCGCCTTCGGTGTGGGCAGCGGGATTCTGGTCCACGTGACCTATTCACTGCTCGGCATCGGCCTGATCGTGTCGCAGTCCATCGTGCTGTTCAATGCGCTTAAATGGCTGGCGGCAGCTTATCTGCTGTACATCGGCATCAAGGCGCTGCGCGCCCGCCCGGCCGACCCGGCCAGCGCCGAGCTGAACCTGGCAGCAGGCGAGCGCAGCGGCCGTGGTGCCTTCGTCACGGGGTTCATCACCAATGGCCTGAACCCCAAGGCGACGCTGTTCTTCCTGTCGCTGTTCACCGTGGTGATCAACCCGCACACGCCGGTGGAGGTGCAGGCCGGTTATGGCCTGTATCTGGCGCTGGCCACCGCGTTCTGGTTCTGCCTGGTGGCCTGGCTGTTCAGCCAGCAACGTGTGCGCGCCGGCTTCGCCCGCATGGGGCACTGGTTCGACCGGCTGATGGGGGCAGTGCTGGTGGGGATCGGTGTGAAACTGGCGTTGACCGAGATGCGCTAAACGAAAGAGCCCCGCAGGTGCGGGGCTCTTTCGTTAATGAGCAGGCTTACAGCAGTTCGATGGCGACTGCAGTGGCTTCGCCGCCGCCGATGCATAGCGAGGCGATACCGCGCTTGCCACCTTTCTTCTGCAGGGCGTTGATCAGGGTGAGGATGATCCGCGAGCCGGTGGAACCCACCGGGTGGCCCTGGGCGCAGGCGCCACCGAAGACGTTGACCTTGGCGTGATCCAGACCGTGCTCGCGCATGGCTAGCATCGTCACCATGGCGAAGGCTTCGTTGATCTCGAACAGGTCGACCTCGTCCTTGTTCCAGCCGGTCTTCTTCAGCAGATTGCTCATGGCACCGATCGGCGCCAGGGTGAATTCGCTTGGATCCTGGCTTTGGGTGGCATGAGCAACGACTCTGGCCAGCGGTTTGAGGCCGCGCTTGGCAGCTTCATCGGCCGTCATCAATAGTAGTGCGCTGGCGCCGTCGGAGATCGAGCTGGCGTTGGCAGCGGTGATGGTGCCGTCCTTCTTGAAGGCGGGCTTGAGTGTCGGGATCTTGTCCAGATTGGCCGTCAGCGGTTGCTCATCATCCTTGACGATCACTTCGCCCTTGCGCGAGGTGACGGTGATTGGAACGATCTCGGCGTCCAGCGAACCGTCCTTGATCGCTGCCTGCGCGCGGCGCAGCGATTCGATGGCATAGGCGTCCATTTCCTCGCGGGTGATGCCGTACTGGTCGGCCGTTTCCTGGGCGAAGGAGCCCATCAGGCGGCCCGTGCGCGCGTCTTCCAGGCCGTCGAGGAACATATGATCCTTTATCTCGCCATGGCCCATGCGCAGGCCGGTACGGGCCTTTTCCAGTACATAGGGCGCGTTGGACATGCTTTCCATGCCGCCGGCGATCATTATCTGGTTGCTGCCGGCTTTCAGCGAGTCGAAGGCCATCATCACCGCCTTCATGCCCGAGCCGCACAGCTTGTTGATGGTGGTGCAGCCGGTTTCTGCGGGCAGGCCGGCATTGAGCGAAGCCTGACGGGCCGGGCCTTGCTTGAGGCCGGCGGGCAGCACGCAGCCCATGATTACTTCCTGCACGTCGGCTGGCTCGATACTGGCGCGCTTGACTGCTTCACGAATGGCAGCAGCGCCCAGATCGATGGCCGGCACGCTGGCCAGGCTGCCCTGAAAACCGCCCATGGGAGTGCGGGCGCCGCTGACGATGACGATATCGGACATGGTGTTACCTCTAACGAGAGTGTGGCTTGGTGCAGCCGTTTTCAGAACTGGCTGGTTGTCTCGATTCTAACCTGTGACCAAAAGTGGCCATAGGGTCACGTGGCAAATCATTCTTTGGGCTGATTTAGCGCTGCGTGAGCCGCTCTAGAGTCGCTGCATACCTATTCCTAGCGTGCCTCAAGGTGACTTCATGCTGCAGACCCGACTGATCCCCTCCGCCGAAAACGCTCATGCCTATCCGCTACTGATCAAGCGTCTGCTGCTATCCGGCAGCCGATATGAGAAGACCCGCGAAATCGTCTATCGCGACAAGCTGCGCTACAGCTATGCCACCTTCAACGAGCGTGTCGCCCGTCTGGCCAACGTGCTCAGCGAGGCGGGGGTCAAGGCCGGCGATACCGTTGCGGTGATGGACTGGGACAGTCATCGCTACCTCGAGTGCATGTTCGCCATTCCCATGCTCGGCGCGGTGCTGCACACCATCAACATCCGTCTGTCGCCGGATCAGATTCTCTACACCATGAACCATGCCGAAGACCGCTTCGTGCTGGTCAACAGCGAGTTCGTGCCGCTGTACAAAGGTATTGCCGGGCAGTTGACCACTGTCGAGAAGACCCTGCTGTTGACCGATGGCGAGGACAAGAGCGCCGAACTGCCGAACCTCGTCGGCGAGTACGAGAGCCTGCTGGCTAAGGCCAGCCCACAGTACGACTTCGCCGATTTCGATGAGAACTCGGTGGCTACAACCTTCTATACCACTGGCACCACTGGCAACCCCAAAGGCGTGTACTTCACTCACCGGCAACTGGTGCTGCACACCATGTCCATGGCGACCACCATGGGCGGCCTCGACAGCATCCGCCTGCTGGGTAATGACGATGTCTACATGCCCATTACGCCAATGTTCCACGTGCATGCCTGGGGCGTGCCGTACGTGGCCACCATGCTTGGGGTCAAGCAGGTCTATCCCGGTCGCTACGAGCCGGACATGCTTTGCCGCCTGATCAAGGAAGAGAAGGTCAACTTCTCCCACTGCGTCCCGACCATCCTGCAGATGGTGCTGAGCGCGCCAGGTGCACAGGGCCATGATTTCGGCGGCATGAAGATGATCATCGGCGGTAGCGCGCTGAATCGCTCCCTCTACGAGGCGGCCAAGGAGCGAGGCATCCAGTTGACCGCGGCCTACGGCATGTCCGAGACCTGCCCGCTGATTTCCTGCGCTTACCTCAATGAAGAGCTGCGCGCCGGTAGCGAGGACGAGCGCACCACTTACCGGATCAAGGCGGGTATTCCGGTGCCGCTGGTGGAGGCTGCGATCATGGATACCGACGGCAAAATATTGCCGAGCGATGGCGAGTCCCAGGGCGAGCTGGTGCTGCGCGCACCCTGGCTGACCCAAGGCTATTTCCGTGAGCCTGAGAAGGGCGAAGAACTTTGGGCTCATGGCTGGCTGCACACCGGCGATGTGGCGACCATCGACGGTATGGGCTTCATCGAAATCCGTGACCGCATCAAGGATGTGATCAAGACCGGGGGCGAATGGATTTCCTCACTGGAGCTGGAGGACCTGATCAGCCGTCATTCGGCGGTGCGTGAGGTGGCGGTGGTGGGCGTGCCCGATCCGCAGTGGGGCGAGCGCCCCTTCGCTCTGCTGGTACTGCGTGAAGAGCAGGGGCTGGATGCCAAAGGTTTGAAGGAGCATCTCAAGCCTTTCGTCGAGCAAGGCCACATCAACAAGTGGGCGATTCCCACGCAGATCGCCCTTGTTACTGAAATTCCCAAGACCAGCGTCGGCAAACTGGACAAGAAGCGCATCCGCGTCGAAATCGCCCAGTGGCAGGAGGCTGGCAGCGCGTTCCTGTCCACGCTGTGAGGTGCGAGTTGACTGGCTGGTTAAAGTGACTGGTCAGTCAAACAAGCGTTTGGCTTGCTAATTGCTGTTTCCCGTCCATGCTTGACTGGGTGCAGGGTCTGAAACCTGCGAGCCAGAGTGCCTGGGGGCTGCAAATCACACTTTCGAGGGATCAAGCAGTACCACCTGCTGGCTATAGTCAAAGCATCCATAACAAAAAACACATGGAGTAGCGTCGATGACAAAAACAACACCCTACTGGCGCCTGGCAAAACTGCCGCTGGCCGTCAGCCTCGCTTCCACCCTTGCCGCTCCGGCATTCGGCGTCACTTTCAATATCGGTGAGATCGAAGGGCAGTTCGATTCGTCGCTGTCGGTGGGCGCTAGTTGGTCGACCGAGAAGGCGGACAAAGACCTGATCGGTTACAACAACGGGGGACGTGGTCTCTCCATGACGTCCGACGACGGTCACATGAATTTCAAGCGCGGTGAAACCTTCTCCAAGATCTTCAAGGGTATCCATGACCTTGAACTGAAATATGGCGATACCGGCGTATTTGTGCGTGGCAAGTACTGGTATGACTTTGAGCTGAAAGACGAAAGTCGGCCTTTCAAAGATATCAGTGACAGTAACCGCAAAGAGGGTGCTCAGTCCTCGGGCGCGGAAATTCTCGACGCCTTCATCTATCACAACTACACCATCGCTGATCTGCCAGGCAGCGCTCGCTTCGGCAAACAGGTGGTGAACTGGGGCGAGAGTACTTTCATCGGCGGTGGTATCAATGCCGTCAACCCTATCGATGTATCAGCGTTCCGTCGTCCAGGTGCTGAGATCAAGGAAGGCCTGATCCCGGTCAACATGTTTTTCGTCTCGCAGAGTTTGACCGATAACCTCTCGGTAGAGGCGTTCTATCAACTCGAGTGGGATCAAACGGTTGTCGATAACTGCGGCACCTTCTTCTCGCAGCCGGATATCATTGCCGATGGCTGCGACCAGAATCTTGCTGTGTTGGCTGGGCGTCAGGCTCTGACCCCTCAACAGCTTGCACTGTTTTCGCAGCTCGGCGCGACCAATGTGACCAACGAAGGTGTGATCGTCCCGCGTGGGCAGGACAAGGACGCACGTGACAGTGGCCAGTGGGGCGTGGCGTTCCGCTATTTCGCTGAACCAATCGATACCGAGTTCGGCTTCTATGCGATGAACTATCACAGTCGTCTGCCAATTTTCAGCGGTAAAGGCGCTTCGGCTGCGCAAACCGCTCTGATCAACCAGACCCTGAGCGCTATTGCACAAGCGCAGATCGGGGGTAACCCGGCGCTCATCAACCCGGTCGTAACTGGCCTGGCGGGCGCCGGTGCCTCCGGCTTTGCTGGTAGCAGCAGCTACTTTGTCGAGTATCCGGAAGACATTCGTCTGTACGGGATCAGCTTTTCCACCACACTGTCCACCGGCACAGCATGGAGTGGTGAGCTGAGCTACCGTCCCAACGCTCCGGTACAGCTAAACAGCACAGACATCCTCTATGCCGGCATCAAGGACCTTTCCATCAATACCGGCGTTGGTGGCATCGTTGTAAATCCCTACACCAATGCCTCTTTGTTGACTGGGGCGCCAGGTCAGGAGCTCAATGGTTACCGCCGTAAGGAAATTACTCAATTCCAGACGACGCTGACCCACTTCTTTGATCAGGTGATGGGGGCTAGCCGCCTAACCCTGGTGGGTGAGCTGGGCATTACCCATGTTGGTGGACTGGAAAGCACTTCCAAAGTGCGCTATGGCCGTGATCCGGTCTTCGGTCCAGGCGAGTTGCCTGGCGGCACCTGTGCCACTTTGAACCGCGCTACCTTGGCGCGTGCGCCACAGCCGGACTACACCAATGTTGACAAGCACTGTAACGACGATGGTTTTACCACCAGCACGTCTTGGGGCTATCGCGCTCGCGCCATCTGGGACTATCCGAATGCTCTCGCCGGTGTGAACCTGCGCCCAAGTGTAGCCTGGTCGCATGATGTTGAAGGTTACTCGCCTGGTCCAGGTGCCAACTTCGAAGAAGGCCGTAAGGCTGTCAGTCTTGGTCTCAACGCCGAGTACCAGAACACTTACACCGCTGATCTTTCCTATACCACCTTCTTTGGTGGCGGTGATTTCAATACCCAGCGAGACCGTGACTTCGTCGCGCTCAGCTTCGGTATGAACTTCTAAGCGGCCAGGAATTTCGAGGAATCATGATGCAAATGAAAACAACAAAAAAACTGTGGCAAAGCGGCGTCCTGACCCTGTCTCTGCTGGCGACCAGCGTGATGGCGGCAGTTTCGCCCGATGAAGCTGCGAAGCTGGGCAACACCCTGACCCCGGTCGGTGCCGAGATGGCCGGCAATGCCGATGGTTCGATCCCTGCCTGGACCGGCGGTCTGCCGGCCAACGCAGGGGCGGTCGATCCACGTGGCTTTCTTGCCGATCCATTCGCCAACGAGCAGCCCCTGTTCACCATCACTGCGCAGAACGTCGATCAGTACAAGGACAAGCTGACCCCCGGCCAGCTGGCCATGTTCAAGCGCTATCCGGAAAGCTACAAGATGCCGGTTTTCCCGACCCACCGTTCGGCCAACCTGCCAGCTGCCGTGCTGGAGGCGACCAAGCAGAACGCGGTGAATACCAAGATGGTGGAGGGCGGTAACGGCCTGGAGAATTTCAAGACCGCCAACCCCTTCCCGATCCCGCAGAATGGTCTGGAAGCGATCTGGAACCACATCACCCGCTACCGCGGTGGCAGCGTGCGTCGTCTTGTGACCCAGGCGACTCCGCAGCCGAATGGTTCCTACTCGCTGGTCTACTTCCAGGACGAGTTCACCTTCCGCGATGCGCTGACCGACTTCGACCCGAGCAAGGAAAGCAACGTACTGTTCTACTTCAAGCAGCGCGTTACAGCGCCGTCTCGTCTGGCCGGTAACGTGCTGCTGGTGCACGAGACCCTCAACCAGGTGAAGGAGCCGCGTCTGGCCTGGCTGTACAACGCCGGTCAGCGCCGTGTACGTCGTGCGCCGCAGGTGTCCTACGATGGTCCGGGGACCGCGGCCGACGGTCTGCGTACCTCCGACAACTTCGACATGTACAACGGTGCGCCGGATCGTTACGAGTGGAAGCTCAATGGCAAGAAGGAGATTTACATCCCCTACAACGCCTACAAGCTGGATTCGCCGAACCTGAAGTACTCCGACATCATCAAGGCCGGCCACATCAACCAGGACCTGACTCGTTACGAGCTGCACCGCGTCTGGCACGTGACCGCGACCCTGAAGTCGGGCGAGCGCCACATCTACGCCAAACGTGACTTCTTCATCGACGAGGATACCTGGCAGGCCGCCCTGATCGACCACTACGACGGTCGCGGTACCCTGTGGCGCGTAGCCGAGGCGCATGCCCAGTACTACTACGACAAGCAGGTGCCGTGGTACACCGTGGAGACCCTGTACGACCTGCTCTCGGGTCGCTACCTGGCTCTGGGCATGAAGAACGAGGAGAAGCAGGCCTACGATTTCAACTACAAGGCCTCCAGCAGCGATTACACCCCTGCCGCTCTGCGTCAGGCTGGCGTTCGCTAAGATCTGCCCCAAGCAACACGACGAAGCCGGCCTTGCGCCGGCTTTTTCGTTACGGACTGTAGCGGAAGCTTCAAATGGCCATTGCAAGCCGCTAGGCTGGGTTCAGATCGAGCCCGCTGATGCACAAGACTTCCAAGAATAGGCCGATGACAGACTTTTCCCGATCGCCAGGTTTTCCCTACACCCCGGCTACGCCGCTGGAGGCGCGCTTCTATCGTCCGCCACTGCCGGCAGGGCACATGCCGCGTCCCAGGCTGTGCGAGCGTCTCGAGGAGGGCCTGCAAGGACGCTTGTTGCTGATCAGTGCGCCGGCCGGCTTTGGCAAAAGCTCGCTGGCCATCGAATTCTGCGAACGGCTACCCGAGCACTGGCATAGCCTCTGGCTGGGGCTGAGCGAGCGTGACCGTGATCCCGGGCGTTTTCTTGAGCGCCTGCTGCAGGGACTGCAGCAGTTCTACCCCGGCCTTGGTGAGGAAGCGCTTGGCCTGCTGAAGATGCGTCAGCGCCATCAACCGTTCGCGTTCGAGCAATGGCTCGATGGTTTGCTCGATGAGCTGACGCGGCAACTCGATGATGGCCAGCCGCTGTTGCTGGTGTTGGACGACTATCACCTGGCTCAGGGGCCGGTGCTCGACCGCTGTTTGCAGTTTTTTCTCAATCATCTGCCACCCGGTGTGCTGCTGCTGGTCACCAGTCGCCAGCGGCCGGACTGGCATCTGGCGCGTTTGCGCCTGTCGCGACAGCTGCTCGAACTCAGCGAACAGGATCTGCGCCTGACCGCTGCCGAGCTGGACGCATTGTTGGCGAGCCAGGGGGCACGCCTCGAACGGCAGCAGGTCAGCGGGATCCTGCAGCGCAGTGAGGGCTGGATCGCCGGCTTGCGCCTGTGGCTATTGGCCGCCGAAGAACTGGCGGATACAGGCGAGGCGCTGCAGCTGCACGGTGGCGAAGGGCTGATTCGCGAGTACCTGCTCGAAGAGGTCATAGACCGGCAACCTGCCGAAGTGCAGCAGTTTCTCTACGACACGGCCTGCATGGAGCGCTTCTGCGCTGAACTGTGCGACGCGGTTCGTGACAGTCATGACAGCGCTGCGATCATCCGCCAGTTGCAGGCCAATCAGGTGTTTCTGGTGCCACTGGATGAGCAGGGGCGCTGGTTTCGCTATCACCACCTGTTTTCCGATCTGCTCAATGCGCGCCCAGCCGACGGGTTGAGTCGCTCTCGCAGTAGTGCTCACCTGCGTGCCTGCCGCTGGTTCGCTGCGCAGGGCATGCTGGATGCCGCCATCGAGCAGGCGTTGCTGGCGGGGCAGTCCGATGTCGCGGCGAGTCTGGTGCAGAACCTTTCCGAAGAGCAGATGCTGGCGGAACAGAACATTGCCATGCTGCTGCGCTGGAAAACCAACCTGCCGGATGACCTGCTGGCCAGCACACCGCGGCTGATCATGCTCTATGGCTGGGCGCTGGCCCTGGCCTGTCAGCTGGATGCCGCGCAGGAGCTGCTCGATCAGCTCGGCCGATTCCTGCCTGCTGCCGATCCGCTCAGCCAGCGCAGCCTGCTGGCGCAGTGGCAGGCGCTCGATGGAGTCATCGCACGGGGGCGTGGCGATGGCGGGCGTGCCGAGCAGCAGTGCAGCGAGGCACTGACCGGTTTGCCGGCGGAGCGTTATGGCCCGCATTTCATGTGTCTGTCGGCGCTGTCCAACCTGGCCATGGTGCGTGGCGATCTATGGCGTGCGCGTGGACTGAACCGCGACGCGCTGGAGTTGGCGCAGCGTGTCGATAATCCGCTGTTGGAGGCGCTGGCTCACTACGAGCGCGCCCGCGTACTGCAAGGGCGCGGCGAAGTGCTGCGCGCGCAGGATGAAGTGCAGCAGGGCTTGGCGCTGGTGCAGCGCCTGCCTGCGCAGCGCAACTATTCGGTACGGGCACGTTTGAAAATCTATGAGGGCTATCTGCTCAGCCTGCGCCTGCAGCCCCAGGCGGTGGAGCGTTTGCGCGCCGGGGTCGCCGAGGCCAGGGCCTGTCGCGATGTCGGTGCGCTGATCGGTTACTGCGTCCTGGCCAGCCTCGAAGGCCGTGATGGCCGCTCCGCCGAGGCGTTTGCCCTGCTCGGTGAGGCCGAGCGCCTGATGCATATCTGGGACGTGCCGGCGATCTACTACCTGGCGATGATCACGCTGATGAAATGCGAGCTGTGGTTGCGCCAGGGCCAGGTCGAGCTGGCCGCTGCCTGGCTGCCGCAGCTGGCGGAAACCTATGGGGAAGGGCGAGCGCTGGCGCCGGAGTTTCACCCACAGCTGGCGCTGCATATCGATCTACAGCAGGCGGCTCTGGAGCGGCTTCAGGGTGGGATGGAAAGTGCCGAGCGGCGTTTGCGCGCCTTGCAGCAGCGGGCACAGGGACTGGGCGGCCAGCTGGTCGGCCTGGCGGCGCAGGCGCAACTCGCCCAGTTGCTGCGACAAACCGGGCGAGGGCGTGAGGCGCAACAACAGCTCGACAGTTGCCTTGATCTCGCCCAGGGCGGTGCGTTGCTGCCATTCATCGAGCTTGTGCAACATCAGCCGCAGTGGCTGCGTGAGCGTCTGCGTGAACGGCCGCCGTCCTGTCAGGTACGTGATGCCTTGCTCGCGCAACTGCCGGCCGAGCGAGCTATGGCGGAGTCGCCTGAAACCGAGCATGAGCCGCTCACCGAAAAACTCAGCAGCCGCGAACTGGCGGTATTGCAGCTGATCGCCCGTGGCTGCTCGAATCAGGAAATCAGCGAGCGCCTGTTCATCTCCCTGCATACGGTCAAGACCCATGCGCGGCATATCAACAGCAAGCTTGGCGTGGAACGGCGCACCCAGGCCGTCGCCCGTGCCAAGGGGCTGGGGCTATTGCACTGAGGTAGGGGCCGACAGGTCCAGGGCTGGCGTCTTGACCACCGGTTTCACCGGTTGCGCCAGTTTCGCCTGCACATCGGCGTGAATCATCCGCAGCACGGGGAGCAGGGCAGCCATATCCTGGCCGATCTGCGGGTAACGATGACCGGTGCTGAGCCCTTCGATACGCACCAGCAGTTGAGCCTGCACTTCGGCAGGCAAGTGCACGAACAACTCCGGCAACTGCTGGCTCAGCTCGGCGCTGTAGAGCAGCAGCTCATCGCGGCCAAAGGCTTGTGTCAGCTCCAGATAGTCGAGGGCGCTGCCACTTAGCATGGCCGCCGCCGCCTTGGTTTCCTGCAGCCCCTGAAGACGAACGGGATTGCTCTGCTCTCCTTGCGACAAGGTCATCCAGAACTCGGTGGTGAGGCTGAACAGTATGGCCTGCTGGCGCAGCGAATAGCTCATCAGGCCGAGCGCCTCGGCAGCGTAAGGCTGCTGTTTGGCGCGAAAATCGAAGTACAGGCGCATCAGCTCCTTGAGCTCGAACAACACCTCACGCGCTTCGTTCTGACGCAGTTCCAGCGGTGCATAGATGTTCAGCTGCGGGCGGAAGTTTTCCGGCGAAACCATGCGCTGGTAGATCGGCCCGGTGAACTCGCCGCTGCGCCGCGGCAGCGCGTTGACCTGGCTGCTGTCGACCTTTTCCAGGGCTTCGCGCAGTTGTCGGTAGTCGCTGCTGCGCCAGGGTTTGTGGATGTCCGGAATGCGCTGGCCGAGATAGAAAAGCTCGGCGGCGCCAAGCGGCGGCAACCAGACCAGCAAAAGGATGGCCAGCGGCCAGAACAGGCGACGTGCTAGGGTGGGCGACACGATGAACATCCGCGGCAAGAGGCGCCTTCAGAGTACTCAGCCTGGAGCGTCACGTCACCCGCGCCTTGGTTGGGAAAGCAGCATGGACGAGTTGGCCGGACACGGTGCGATACGCGCGGTTTTCGAGGACCTGGGCGGTTATGGCGCGGTGGCCTCGCAACAGGGCGCAGCTGGCGAAGGGCCTTTGGTTGGTCACCTGCAGCGCACCAACATTCAACTGGCTGCCATCGGTGTGTTCGCCCGCAAGGGGCTGGAGCAGGCAACGGTGAATGATCTGCTCGATGCCGCACAGGTTTCGCGGCGTACCTTCTACAAGTACTTCGCCAACAAGATGGAGGTACTCGAAGGCATCTACCAGACTTCGGTGATGTTGCTGCTCGCGCGTTTTCGCGAGATGCAGCAGGTCGCGGGCAGTCCGCAGGAATGGCTCAGGGCGATGGTCGGACGCTTTTTCGACTATCACCTAGCGGTTGGGCCGATCATCCGCCTGATGCAGGAAGAAGCACTGCGCGCGCAATCGCCGCTGGCGGCGCATCGTCAGCGCGCGCATCAGGAGATGCTGCGCCTGCTGGTGGAGCGACTCGAACCGGAGCTCGCGCCGCGCGATCCACTGGTTTATCAGGCGCTGATCTGGGCCCTCGAAGCGGCTTCTCTCGATCTGCTCGGGCGTAGCGCCAGCCGCCACGAAATCGAGCAGGCCAAGCAGGTGTTGGGGGATCTGCTGATCGCCTCGTTATGCCCGCGCTCGTGAGTGTTGCGCGCGGCCTTGTTGCCTCGAATGGTGCCTGAACAGACCCAAGGTTGGGCGCCAAGTCGGGTGCTCCGTGCTCTGATGCGGGATACCTACAACAAGATCCGAGGTATTCCGCATGACCGCTAACAGCCTGTCACTGCAACCACCGCTGGCTGCCGGTTTCGCCCGCCTGGGTTTCGGTGCGCTGCCACTGGAGCGCCTCAAGGCGCGTTACGGCAATGCCGCCGACGGCTCCCGTTATGTCGAACTCGATGGTTTCAACATCCACTATCGCGATGAGGGAAGTCGCGACAAGCCGGCGCTGGTGATGATCCACGGCGTGGTGGCCTCGCTGCACACCTGGGACGGCTGGGTGCAGGCGTTCGCCTCCGACTATCGCATCATCCGCTTCGACGTTCCCGGCTTTGGCCTGACCGGTCCTGCTCGTGATGGCGAATACTCGGCAGAGCGCATGATTCGCGTGCTCGGCCTGCTGCTCGATTACCTGCAGGTGGACAAGGCCGATATCGCCGGCAATTCGCTCGGCGGCTATATCGCCTGGAATTTCGCCCTGGCGCAGCCGCAGCGTGTCGGCAAACTGGTTCTGATCGATCCGGCCGGCTACCACATGCACAAGGTCCCGTGGATGATCGCCGCTGCAGCACTACCCGGCGCGACCATCGCCATGCCGATGTGGATGCCGCGCGCGTTGATCGCCCAAGGCATCAAGGAGGTTTACGGTGAACCGGGGCGGATCAAGCCGGGGGTGGTCGATCGATACTACGACCTGTCGCGGCGTCCGGGTAACCGCCGCGGCATGATGGACATCTTCCGCGTGCTGCTGAAGGTCAACAAGGAGGAGCTGCATGCGACGCCCTCGCGGGTCGCACAGATTCAGGCGCCAACCCTGCTGATGTGGGGCGAGCGTGATCGCTGGATTTCACCGAAGCACGTGCCACTGTGGCAGCGTGATCTGCCGGGGATTCAGGTCAAGATCTATCCAGGCGTCGGGCATATCCCGATGGAAGAAATTCCCGAGCAGAGCGCAGCCGACGCGATGAAATTCCTGCGTGGCTGAGCGCAGCACATGCTCCTAAAAAGAGGCATGAATAAGCCGGACAGGTTCCGTAAGGCTGTTCACTTGAGGTTGTACACGCTTCGTTCCCCTCTCCCATTTATGGGAGAGGGGTTAGGGGAGAGGGCCGAAAACACCGCGGAACAGCCATTTTGGGGGGACTGATTGCGTTCGACCCTTTCTTAAGTGAACAGCATTCCGGACAGGTTCCGGGCTTTTCCTATGCGTTTCGGCCAGTAGCTACAGTTCAGGCAGCGCTGGCCTGCGCTTGCTGGGGGCCATCGAACTCCGCGCGCGTGGCATGCAGCAGATCCAGGTTGTTGTGCTCCCAGGGGTGGAAGCCGGCCTTGAAGAAGTCCAGGTAGGTGCTGATCAGTGGGCGGAATACGCCTTCCTTGCCCCACATCCAGCGGATGCCGTCACGCCACACGCGCCAGTTCCACAGCAGGCCGTCGACCTTGAGCATATGCGCCAGGCCGCGGGTGGTGTCGAGTACGAAGAAGAAGGTGCCCATGATCATCGCCCGGCGCAGCAGTTTGCGGCTGCCGCACACCTGGTTGTAGACGTCGAAGGCCACCGCCTTGTGCTCGGTTTCCTCCAGCGCATGCCAGCGCCACAGGCGGGCCAGAGTCGGATGGGCGTCAACCATGTAGGCATCATTTCTCAGCAAGCCATCGGCCATGATCGCGGTGATGTGTTCCAGCGACGCGGTCGCGGCCAACTGGCGCTGTGGCGAGAACTTCTTCTGGATGTAGCGGATGCGCGCGCGGGCACGTTTTTCGATGCGCTCGACGTCGTAACCCAGGTCGCGCAGGCGCTGGCTGTACTCCAGATGTTCACGGCTGTGGTGGCCTTCCTGACCAATGAAGCCCCGAATCTGCTCCTTGAGGACCGGGTCTTCGATGCGGTCACGGAACTGGCGCACCGAGTCGATGAAGAAACGCTCGCCATCGGGAAACAACACCGACATGGCATCGAACAGGTGGGTCTTGAAGGCGTCACCGCCGTTCCAGTGGCGCGGCAGCGGGTTGGGCAGATCGAAATCCATATGCCTGGGGCGGATCTGCAAACCTTCAGGTGTCGTGCTGGCCATGAGGAGTTCCTTGCGCTGTTTGACTGGCCTCTACTATGGATGCGCTCCGCACTGTGGCACAGGTTCGTAACAGCCAAGATGGCAGTCATATCTGGCCAATACTGTTCTCCAGCAGAAAGTTGGGGGCTGATCGGGCCGAACAAGTCGATGGCCAAGGCGTGCTTCAACCTTCGCACGCGCTGGAGTGAACGACGCATGGAGAGCGCTGTGCCCCCGGAACTCCGATCGCCGCTTGCTGCGGGGCGAGCGCAAATGAAGTGCTGTAACGCTCGACAGGAAAGCGTCCATCCGGGGTTGCCGGTTGGCGATGGGCAAGGTTAAGGTCGGCGAATGAGCGGGTCATTTGCGGCCAGCCAGTAAAACAACAAGACCATGAAGCGAACCCAGAACTTTAACGCTGAGCTGGCGCCGGTAGCCTATGCCGAGGCTCTGTTGGCGCTGGCCGAAGAGCTTGGCCTGTTACGCACCGAGGTGTTCGCCGCGGCGCGAGTGCGCCCCGAAGTGCTCGATAGCCCCAATGGGCGGGTGTCCTTTCTCGATTTCCATATGCTTGCACAGGCTGTGCTGGAGCACTGTGGCGAACCTGCACTGGGGCTGCTGCTAGGTCAGCGACTCAACGTATCCACCCACGGCATTCTTGGCTATGCAGTCCTGTCCAGCGCCAACCTGGGCACAGCGCTGCAGTTCGCCTTGAAGTACTACCGCGTGCTTGGTCTGGCCTTTGATCTGGAGTTGGTGGAGCAGGGCGAGGATATGGAGTTGCGTGCGGTCGAGTCCTTGCCACTAGGCCCGCAATCACGCTTCGCTGCCGAGGGCCTGCTGGCCAGCATTCACACCATCGCACGTTTTCTCCTGGGCGAAGAGTTGCAGGGCGTGGCTGTCGGTTTCGCTCATCCTGCGCCTGACTATAGCGAGCGCTATGCCGAGGTGTTCGGTGTGGCCGCGCAATTCGAGCAGCCCTATCACTGGCTGCGAGTGCCCCAACACTATCTGCAGCGCCCAATGGCCCTGGCCAATCCCGCCACGGTGCAGATGTGCGAGCAGCAGTGCGAAGCGCTGCTGGCCAGCCTCGACGTGCAGGACGGCCTGCTCACGCGGGTGCGACGTCTCTTGTTGGCGCGCCCCGGTGATTTTCCGGATCTGGAAAGTGCCGCGAGCGCCCTGCACACCAGTGGCCGAAGTCTGCGTCGGCATTTGGCACAAATGGGCACCAGCTACCAGCAGGTACTCGACGACGTGCGCAAGCGCCTGGCCGTGCAGTACCTGACCACCACGCATTTGCCGCTGTATGAAATCGCCCACTTGCTGGGCTTCAGCGACCCGTCCAATTTCCGCCGTGCATTCCGCAAATGGACCGGTAAACTGCCTGGCGATTACCGCAACGAGGCCACCTGATGAGTACCGCCGAACGCCCCGCCCTGATCCGCGAAACCTTCCCCGTCGGCCCCTTGCAGTGCAACTGCACCATCATTGGCGACCCGGTGACGAAGAAGGCCATTGTGGTCGATCCCGGCGGTAATCCCGATTTGATCATGGCGCGCCTGGAGGCCCACGGGCTGAAGGTGGTCAGCATCATTCACACGCACGCCCATCTCGATCACTTCCTCGCCTCGGGGCAGATGAAGGAGAAGACCGGCGCCACGCTGCACCTGCACAAGGAGGATCAGTTCCTCTGGGACAACTTGGAGATGCAATGCAACCTGTTCGGCGTGCCTTATACGCCGGTGCCGGCGCCGGATCGCTGGCTTGCCGATGATGAGGAGCTGGCCTGCGGTTGTGGTGTGGCCCTGCACACGCCCGGGCATACGCCGGGTTCGATGAGCTTCTGGTTCGAAGACGCCAAGTTGCTGATCGCTGGTGACACCCTGTTCCGGCGCGGTATTGGCCGTACCGACTTGTGGGGCGGTGACTACGCCACCATCGAGCGTTCGATCAGGCAGCGTCTGTATAGCCTCGACGAGGATGCCACCGTGGTCACCGGCCATGGTCCGGACACGCGTCTGGGTGACGAGATGCGCGAGAACCCTTTTATTCGTGCGTGACAGGGCACTAATTGGCGGTGTGCTGACTCAAATGGCCATCATCCACCGTTCATGGAGATTCCTTCATGTTCCGCCTTTCCCTGATCGCCCTTTGCTCGTCTGCCCTGCTGCTGACTGGCTGCGCCTCGCAGAATCCCTATGATCAGCGCGCGCCGAGCTCCAACCGCACCGCCACCTACGGCGGCTTGGGTGCGCTGGCCGGTGCGGCCGCCGGCGCTCTGATCAACCACGACAACCGCGGCAAGGGCGCACTCATCGGTGCAGCCGTCGCTGGTGCCGCTGCAGCCGGTTATGGCTATTACGCCGACAAGCAGGAAGAAGAGCTGCGTCGCAGCATGCAGGGCACGGGCGTCGAGGTGCAGCGCCAGGGTGACGTGATCCAGCTGATCATGCCCGGCAACATCACCTTTGCCACCGACTCGGCGCAGATCGCCAGCAGCTTCTACCAGCCGTTGAACAACCTCGCCAATTCCTTCCGCCAGTACAACCAGAACAGCATCGAGGTAGTCGGGCATACCGACAGCACTGGTTCGCACAGTCACAACATGGCGCTGTCGCAGCGCCGTGCACAGAGCGTGGCTGATTATCTGCTGGCGCAGGGTGTCGATCACAGCCGCGTGAGCACTCGCGGTATGGGGCCGGATCAGCCGGTGGCAAGCAACGCCACCGCCGACGGTCGCGCCCAGAACCGTCGTGTCGAGGTCACCTTGCGGCCGTTGCCTGGCGTGCAGTGACCTGCACCTATTGCACGACCTGCTGCAGATCGCAGTCCTCGTCCGCCCGGGCTGATAAGCTTGGGCGGAACTTCGCCGCGCCGTGGCGGCTCGAAGACTGCGGCATGTCTGCCCGATACCAGAAGAAATCCTAAGGAAACCTTATGAAGACCAGGCGTAATCTGATCGCAGCCACTGCGCTCATGGCCCTGATGGCTGGCTGTACTACCAATCCCTATACCGGCGAAAGCCAGGCTGGCAAAGCCGGCATTTACGGCGGCATCGGCGCTGCGACCGGTGCCGTGATCGGCGCTGCGACTTCGAGCAAGAAAGACCGCGGCAAAGGTGCGCTGATCGGTGCGGCTGTCGGTGGCGCGGCCGGTGGTGGTTACGGTTACTACGTCGACACCCAGGAAGCCAAGCTGCGTCAGACCCTGCAGGGCACGGGCGTGCAGGTGCAACGCAATGGCGATGATCTGAAACTGATCATGCCGGGCAACATCACCTTCGCCAGCAACTCTGCAGACATTTCCAGCAGCTTCTACCCGACCCTCAATTCGCTGGTGCTGGTGTTCAAGGAGTTCAACAAGAACGGTGTGAACATCGTCGGTCACACCGACAGCACGGGTTCGCAGGAGCTTAATCAGAGCCTGTCGCAGCGTCGTGCGCAGAGCGTGGCCAACTACCTGACGGCCAACGGTGTGGCAGCCCAGCGGATCTCCGCATATGGTGCCGGCCCGAGCCAGCCGATCGCCAGCAACGCTACCGAGGCCGGCCGCGCGCAGAACCGTCGCGTCGAGATCAACCTGCGTCCGCTGTAAGCCTTGCGCCAGCACTACGAAAGCCTCCCAACGGGAGGCTTTTTCGTATCTGCCAACAGCGATCACGGCTTTGCACGCGTGGCTTGAATACGGCATTTACACCTAGATTCCTGACCGCCTGTCGAGTCTCCTCTGGCAAAAGGCCATCCATTAAAAACCTGACTAGACTGTTGGCTGTGGTTCTGTGAAGTCCGCGCACGGGCAAGCTGTGCGTGTTGGTTCTGGATGACCGAAGGAGTGCGAATGGAAGGCAGAGCTGTCGAGCGGCCGCCGCGGCCCTGGATACCCTTGCTGGTTGCAGCGAGTCTGCTGGTTGGGCTGGGCGGGTTGATTTTCTGGCAGTGGAACATCTTGCAGGAGCGGGCGCAGGACGAGATCCAGCGCCGTTTCCAGCTTGAGTCGCAGGATATCGGCCAGCGCATCGTGGCGCGCATGCAGGCCTATGAAGTGGCCTTGCGTGGCGTGTCAGGCCTGATGACTGGCAGCGATCGCGTATCACCTGTCGAATGGCAGCGCGCGCTGGATCAGTTGCAACTGCAGGACCGTTACCCTGGCATACAGGCCGTGGCCTGGTCGCGCTACCTGAAGGCCGAACAACTGCCCGCTTTCCGTGCCGAGCAGTTGGCCCAAGGGCGGCTCGATTATCAGATGTTCCCGTCCGAGGAGCGTGACCACTATCTGCCAATCGACTATGTCAGCCCCCTGGATTGGCGGAATCGCCGCGTTCTGGGCTTCGACATGCTCAGCGAGGCGACCCGCCTGGATGCCATCGAGCGCAGCATCGAGAGTGGGGAAGCGAGCCTGAGCGGGCCGGTGGTGCTTCGCCAGGAAACCGATGTCAACGTGCAGCAGGGGGTGCTCCTGTTCCTCCCTGTTTTCCGTCCAGGGGTTGCGCTGAATACGGTCGAGCAACGTCGTGAGGCCTTGCTTGGGGTGGTGCATGGCGCGTTTCGCAGTCATGACCTGATGGAGGGCATTCTGGGTTCGCAAACCCGGCGTTTCGATATCGTGCTGGCCGATCTGCAAGCGCCGGATACCCATCTGCTTAGCGCAGGAAGTGCGGCCGACGGTTGGCAACCAAAGTTTCGCAGGCATTTGGAGCTGCCGCTGTATGGCCGTGTCTGGGCTCTGGAGGTGATAGGTACGAGTGAGTACGAGCGAAGCCTGGTCGATCACACCGGGAGCCTTGGGCTATGGGCTGGTTTCGCGGCGACAGCGCTGCTGGCATTGTTGGTCGGAGGTTACCTCTACCAGCGTGAGCGCAAGCTGCATCTGAGCGAGAGAACTGCCAACGAATTGCAGGAGCGTGAGGAGCGCTTTCGCCTGCTGGTCGAACGCCTCCCGGTGGCGACCCTGCTGTGTGACGACAAGGGGCGGATCGAAATGGCCAATCGCAGCGCCGCCGAGCTGTTCGATTGCCCGCTCAATGCGTTACCTGGAGAGAACATTCTTCGGGTGTTGCCGAATATCGAATCACCGAAAGACCTGCAGCAGCAGTTGGCCGAAAGTGACGAGCGCATGGTACGCACCCTACGCGGTGAGTCGATTCCGGTCAGCATCAGCCTCAACCCCTTGCATGAAGGCAGCAGCTACCTGATCAACCTGGTGGACCTGCGCGCCCGCAAAGTGGCCGAAGAGCGCTTTCGCCTGGTGGTCGAGGCATCGCCCAATGCCATCGTGCTGGTCGATGGTCTGGGGCGCATCGCCATGGTCAATCGACAGACCGAACTGCTGTTCGGGTACGAACGGCAGATGCTGCTGGGCGAGCCAGTGGAAATGCTCCTGCCGGCGGCGCAGCGCGGCAGCCATGTAGCGCTGCGCCGGGGTTACCAGGCCATGCCCGAACAGCGCCGCATGGGCGGCAACCGCGAACTGTTCGGTTTGCATCGTGAGGGCCGCATGATTCCCCTGGAAGTGGGCCTGTCGCCGATTCGCAGTGGCGATGAAAACCTGGTGCAGGCGGTGATCATCGACATCAGCGAGCGCAAGGCTTCCGAGCAGAAGCTGCGTGAGCAGGCCGAGCAGCTGCTATTGGCCAACCGCTATAAATCCGAATTTCTCGCCAACATGTCCCATGAGCTGCGCACGCCGCTCAACAGCATCCTGATTCTCAGCGATCAACTGCGTCAGAACCTGGCTGGCAACCTCACCGAGAAGCAGACCAAGCACGCTGATATCGTGCATCGAGCCGGCAGCGATCTGCTGCAACTGATCAACGATGTGCTCGATCTGGCCAAGGTCGAGTCGGGGCGCATGCAGCTCAAGCTCGAACCGGTCAACATGCAGGACGTGCTGGTCGAGCTGGACGCAAGCCTGCGTCCGATGGCCGAGCTGAAGGGGCTGCGCCTGCACACCCAGCTGGAGGCTGGCGTGCCGCGGGTCATTCATACCGACCGCGTACGCCTGCATCAGATCCTGCGCAATCTGCTGTCCAACGCCCTGAAGTTCACGGATAAGGGCGACGTTACGTTGAGCGTCAGCAGCCAGGGGCGTCAGGAAGACGAGCGCGAGCTGCTCTGCTTCAGCGTGCGCGATACCGGCATCGGCATCGATCCGGCCCAGCACGAACAGATCTTTCAGGCCTTCCAACAGCTGGACGGCTCCACCAGTCGGCGTTTCGGCGGCACTGGCCTGGGACTGGCCATCACGCGCCAACTGGTGCTGGCCCTGGATGGCGACATCAGCCTGCAAAGTGCGCCCGGCCTGGGCTCGACCTTTACCGTCAGGCTGCCGGTTCAGGTCGCCTCGCTCAGTGTCGAGGCACCGATCGAGGCGCCGCAGCGGGCCGGTGACGGGCCGCCGCTGCTGATTATCGAGGACGATGTCAATTTTGCTTCGGTAATCGCCGAGGAGGCGCATGCTCATGGCTTCTCCACCGTGCACTGCCGCACCGGCCTGCAGGCTCTGGGGTTGCTGCAGCAGGAATCGTTCAATGCGGTGATTCTCGACATCCTGCTACCCGACCTCAGTGGCTGGCAGCTGTTCCGCCGCCTGCGCGCGCAGCCCAGCCACCGTCATACACCGGTGCATATCATTTCCTGTGTGCCGCAACCGGCTGGGTGGAACGACGACGGCACGCGCTATCTGGTCAAACCCATCGGTCGTGATGAGCTGGAGCAGGTGTTCTTCGAGCTGCAGCATGGCCTGCATCAGGAGCAGACCGTGCTGCTGGTCGAGGATGTCGAGGTCGAGCGCGAACACTACCGCGAGCAACTCACGGAACTGGGCTTTCAGGTGATCGCCTGCGCCGATGGTGAGCAGGCCCGCATGGCCTATGCGCAAGGCCAGTTCTGCGCGCTGGTGATCGATCTCGACCTGCCGGATCAGGACGGTTTCGCCTTGCTAGACAGCCTCAACCAGCTGCGTCCGCTGCAGGCGACGCGCGTGGTGATCAACACCGGCGTGGACGTCACCCAGCAGACCCTGCAGCGTCTGCGTCGCTATAGCGCCGTGGTGGTGCGCAAGCAGGGCGACGATACCGCGGCGTTGTGTCAGGCGATGCAGGGCTTCCTTGACGATGTGCAGGCGCCGCAACCAGCGCAGGCGCGACAGAATCCATTGCAGGGCAAGCGCATCCTGCTGGTCGATGACGATGTGCGCAATGTCTATGCATTGACGGCATTGCTGGATGAAGTGGGGCTGCATGTCAGTTCCGCCAGGGACGGCCTGGAAGCCATCGCCAGCTATCAGCGCGATACCTTCGACCTGATCCTGATGGACATGGCCATGCCCAATATGGACGGCTATACCGCCACGCGCCTGCTCAAGCAGGAGCATGGCTGCATGATCCCGATCATCGCGCTCACGGCTCATGCGATGAAGGGGGACCGGGAAAAATGCATCACCGCCGGCGCTGACGATTACATGGCCAAGCCGATCAAGCGTGATGAGCTGCTGGGGCTGCTGGAGCGTTGGTTGGGCATGTCGCCCGTGTCTTCGTCTGGTAATGGACTAACCTGATGGCAGGAGCAAGTGGTGCAAGGGCAGATGGATAGAGGAGTGACGATGGCCCAGGCGCAGACCAACAACGCCGCCGTACCCGCCAAGCAGGTTCTGCTGGTGGTCGATGACCGTATGGAAAACCTCGAGGCCATGCAGGCGTTGCTCGAGGATGGAGAGTGGCAGCTACGCTGCGCCAGTTCCGGCGAGGAGGCGTTGCGCTGTCTGCTCGAAGAGGATGTCGGGCTGGTACTGCTGGACGTGCAGATGCCGGGCATGGACGGATTCGAGGTCGCTCGGCTGATGCGCGGCAATCCGCGTACGCGGCTGACACCGATCATCTTCGTGTCCGCCATCGCCCAGACGCATGAAGCAGTGCTGCGTGGTTACAGCACCGGTGCCGTGGACTTCGTGCTCAAACCCTTCGATCCCAGCGTGCTGCGGCACAAGATCCAGAGCCTGCTGGAGCACGAGCACAATCGCTGCGAATTGCAGGCGCTGTCCAAGCAGCTGGAAAGCGCACGGGCTTTCAACGCCTCGGTGTTGGACAATGCCGCCGAGGGCATTCTGGTGGTCGGCGAGGATGGTCGCATCCAGTTCGCCAACCCGGCCATGGCGCAGATGCTCGAAGGTGAGGTGGGCGATCTGGAAGGCGCCGACCTGCTGTCGTTTCTCAAGAACCCCGCCAGCGAAGGCGGCTGGCTGGAGTCCGAGTTCTACCGGCACTTCAAGCGCGACACGACCTATCGGGTGCACGAGGCGATGATGCGCACCTTCAAGGGCGGCTGCGTACCGGTGGCGCTGTCCTGTTCACCGCTGCCGCAAGCGCAACGTGCCATGGTGGTGATCGCGCTGGACATGTCGGTGGTGCGTAATCTGCACGCGCAGCTGGAGTCGCAGGCAGTGACCGATTCGCTGACCGGTCTGCTCAACCGCCGTGGTTTTCATCAGGCACTGGAGTCGGCGCTGGCGCGTATCGAGCGCAGTGGCCAGCGTGTCGCGGTTCTGTATCTCGATCTGGATGGGTTCAAACGCATCAACGACTCGCTGGGGCACGATGTCGGCGACCTGTTGCTGCGCCGCGTCGGTGAGCAGCTCAAGGCCTGCTTGCGACCCTATGACAGCCTGGCCCGTATCGGGGGGGATGAGTTCACCGCGCTGCTGGACAACCTCGCTCACCCCGAGGATGCCGCCAAGGTCGCGGAAAAGCTGATCGAACTGGTCTCGGTACGCCATACGCTCGATGGCGTGGACTTTACCCTTGGTGCCAGCGTCGGTATCGCCTGCTTCCCCGAATGCGGGCAGAGTGTCCAGGGACTGCTGCGTTCGGCCGACATGGCGATGTACGAGGCCAAGCGTGCCGGGCGCCAGCAGTACCGCTTCTTCTCCCAGGAAATGAACGGCCGGGCGCGCTCGCGGCTGATGCTCGAGGAGAGCCTGCGCCACGCCATCGAGAACGACGACTTCATACTGGTCTACCAGCCGCAATTCCAGCTGGAGACCGGCCGCCTACGCGGATTCGAGGCCTTGCTGCGTTGGCAGCATCGCGTCGCCGGAACCGTTGCGCCGAATGTGTTCATTCCGCTGCTCGAGGAAACCCGCCTGATCAACCGCCTCGGCGACTGGATCTTCCGTGAGGGCGCCAGGCAGCTGGCAGAGTTCAAGCAGCAGTTCGGCGAGGATATGGTTCTCAGCCTCAACGTCAGCCCGGTGCAGTTCGGTATGCCGCAGCTGGTCACGGACCTGAAACGGGTGCTCGATGCCCACGGCCTGAAACCCTGCCAGCTGGAGGTGGAAGTCACCGAGAGCGCGTTAATGCAGGACCTGGAGCTGACCCAGGCGCAATTGCGTCACCTGCGTGAGCTGGGCGTCAAGATCGCCATCGATGATTTCGGTACCGGATATTCGTCCCTGGCGTACCTGCGCCACTTCGAACTGGACACACTGAAGATCGACCGTCTGTTCATTTCCAACATGCTCGACTCACAAAGAGATGCCGCAGTGGTCAGCACCATCATCGATCTTGGTCGCCATCTGGGTCTGGAGGTCATCGCCGAGGGGGTCGAAACCCAGGCGCAGCGTGAGTGGCTTACGCAGCACCGTTGCACCATCATGCAGGGTTTTCTGGTGTCGCCGGGTGTGCCGGCCGGCACCGCAATGCAGGTGCCGGCGCTGCTGGATTGGAGCAGGCTGCCCCTGCCGCGTGGCGAATGACGCGCGGGGCACGCTTCAGGCTTGCCGATGCAGGCTGGCGAGCTCGGCGTCCTTCTCTTCCCACAGACGGTTGACCCACTGCTGGAAGGCCAGGCGATAGTCGGCGTCCTGATCGTAATTGTGGCCGATGAACTCGCGGGGAATGTCGACCTGCTTGAAGTTCACCTGCACGGCATCCAGACGACCGCAGAGCAGGTCCCAGAAACCGGGTACGCCGTGCGGATAGTGGATGGTGACGTTGACGATGGCATGCAGCTGTTCGCCCATGGCGTCGAGCACGAAGGCGATGCCGCCAGCCTTGGGTTTCAGCAGGTACTTGAATGGTGATTGCTGCTGCGCATGCTTGGCCGGGGTCAGGCGGGTGCCTTCGAGAAAGTTGAACACCGCCACCGGGTTGCTCTTGTAGCGTGCACAGGCACGGCGGGTGGTGGCCAGGTCCTGGCCGCGCTTTTCCGGGTACTTGGCCAGGTATTCCTTGCTGAAGCGCTTCATGAAGGGAAATTCCAGTGCCCACCAGCACAGGCCTATCACCGGCACCCAGATCAGTTCCTGCTTGAGGAAGAACTTCAGCAGCGGCATGCGTCGGTTGAGCAGGTACTGCAGCACCAGGATGTCGACCCAGCTCTGATGGTTGCTGGTGACCAGGTAGGAATGGCGGGTATCGAAGCGCTCCAGGCCCTGGACCTTCCAATCAATATGGCCGACCAGGCGCATCCAGAACTTGTTCACGCCGATCCAGCTTTCCGCGATGCCATGCATGACGAAGCGCAGCGCGCGCTGGATCGGCGCGAAGGGCAGCAGCAACTTGAGCAGGGCGACGAAAAATAGCGGCCAGCACCAGAACAGGGTGTTCAGAGCCAGCAGCAGGCTCGCGATCAGGCCGCGCAGCGGCGCGGGAAGAAAGTGCAGCATCGGGCGAACGCCTCCGTAAGCAGGCCACACGCCCGGCGGGCGGCCTGAGAATGGGGCTTTCTCTGCGCCCCGTATCGGTCGAAAGAGCTGCGGCGTTCCGTGCAGCGAGCTGGTTCGGCGCCAAGGGTAACGGTTGTGCACTGACCTGCAAGTGCCAGTGTTGACCATCGGGTTTTGTCTGCTCGCTGTTGCGGCCCGCGCGCGCCCAGCTTTCCATGGCGCGCACGCTGCACCTACGGCCTCTCTAGCTCGGCAGATCGGCCGCCTGAATGGCCGTCAGTGCGATGGTATAGACGATATCGTCGACCAGAGCGCCGCGCGACAGATCGTTCACCGGCTTGCGCAGGCCCTGCAGCATCGGACCCACGCTGATGCACTCGGCGCTGCGCTGTACCGCCTTGTAGGTGGTGTTGCCGGTGTTCAGGTCGGGGAACACGAACACCGTGGCGCGGCCGGCTACCGGGCTGTTCGGTGCTTTCTGCCGGCCGACGCTCTCGATGGCCGCAGCGTCGTACTGCAGCGGGCCGTCGAGCAGCAGGTCCGGGCGCTTTTCTCGCGCCAGGCGGGTGGCGGCGCGTACCTTTTCCACTTCCTCGCCGCTGCCGGAGTCACCGGTGGAATAGCTGAGCATGGCCACGCGCGGCGGGATGCCGAAAGCCAGTGCCGAGTTGGCGCTCTGCAGGGCGATCTCGGCCAGTTGCTCGGCGTTCGGGTCCGGGTTCACTGCGCAGTCGCCATAGACCAGCACCTGATCCGGCAGCAGCATGAAGAACACCGAGGACACCAGGTTGTAGCCGGGGGCGGTCTTGATCAGCTGCAGCGCCGGGCGAATGGTGTTGGCGGTGGTGTGGATGGCGCCGGAAACCAGGCCGTCCACTTCATCCAGGGCGAGCATCATGGTGCCGAGCACCACGGTGTCCTCCAGTTGCGCCTCGGCCATCGGTGCATTGAGACCCTTGCCCTTGCGCAGTTCGACCATCGGCTCGACGTAGCGGCCGCGAATCAGATCCGGGTCGAGGATTTCCAGACCCTCCGGCAACTCGATGCCTTGTGCCCGGGCCACCGCATGAACCTCTTCCGGCTTGGCCAGCAGCACGCAGCGGGCGATGCCGCGTGCCTGGCAGATGGCGGCTGCCTGCACGGTACGCGGTTCGCTGCCCTCGGGAAGAACGATACGCTTGGCTGCGGCCTTGGCCCGTTGCACCAGTTGATAACGGAAGGCCGGTGGCGACAGGCGCAGCTCACGCGGTGTGCCGCAGCGGTTGGCCAGCCAGTCGTGGTCGATATGCCCGGCGACGAAGTCTGAGACCTTGCCCGCGCGCTCGCGGTCATCCAGGGGAATTTCCTTGTTCAGGCGGTTGAGGTTGGTGGCCGTGTCGTAGGAGCCGGTGCTCACCGTCATCACCGGCAGGCCGCTGGCCAGGGCGCCCTGGCACAATTCCATGATGCGTGGATCGGGGGCGAAATCGCTGCACAGCAGCAGGCCGGCCAGGGGCACGCCATTCATCGCGGCGAGGCTGGCAGAGAGAATGATGTCGTCACGATCGCCCGGCGTTACCACCAGGGTGCCCGGCTTGAGCAACTGCACGCTGTTGGCCACGGCGCGGGCGCACAGCACGATCTTCATCATGCGCCGTTGCTCGTAGTCGCCGGCGTTGAGGATGCGTGCGCCGAGCAGCTCGGCGATGTCCTTGGTGCGTGGCGCGTTCAGCTCCTCCTGCCAAGGAATGCAGCCCAGCAGACGGAAATTTTCGGTCTTGAGCAGCGGCGAGAACTCTTCCAGGCGTTCGGCGAAGGCTTCGATGCCATCCTCGCTGCGCACCTTGTTGAGGATCACGCCGAGCACTTTCGGGTCCTTCGGGCCGCCAAACAGCTGCGCCTGAATTTCGATGCGGTCGGACAGCTCGGTGAGGCTTTCGTCTTCCGGGGCGCTGACCAGGATCACGTCGGCATCCAGGCTCTTGGCCAGATGGAAGTTGACCCGTGCGGCGTAGCTGGCGTGGCGCGTCGGCACCATGCCTTCGACTATGACCACGTCCTTGCCGGCGGCGGCCTGCTGATAAAGGCTGATGATCTCCTCCAGCAGCTCGTCCAGCTGGCCATCGCCGAGCATGCGCTCGACATGGCTGAGCGGTAGCGGCTTGGGAGAGTGCAGGCCATGGGTACGCGCGACCAGCTCACTGGAGCGTTCGGGGCCGAGGTCGCCGGCATGCGGCTGGGCGATGGGCTTGAAGAAACCGACCTTGAGGCCGCTGCGCTCCAGCGCGCCGACCAGGCCGAGGCTGATGGAGGTAAGACCGACACCGAAACCGGTGGGGGCGATGAAGAAGGTATGCATGAAAAAGCCTCAGTCGAGCAGGGCAAGAGTGTCGAGAGCGATCTGCCGCTCTTCGTTGGTCGGTACCACCAGCACGCGGGTATGCCCCTCAGCTTGGATGGCGCCTGCGACGCCGCGCACGCAGCGGGCGTTGGCCTGGGCATCGAGCTTGAGCCCGAGCAGGCTCAGGTGGTCGAGCGTCCTGCTGCGGATCAGCGCCGAGTTCTCGCCGATACCGCCGGTGAAGATCAGCCCGTCGAGCCGGCGCAGCGCGCAGCTCATCGCCGCCAGCGACTTGGCCAGACGGTAGCAGAACACCTCGATGGCCAGGCTGGCGCCGGCGTGGCCCTGTTCACGCGCCTGCTCCAGGGTGCGCATGTCGTTGGACAGGCCGGACAGCCCGAGCAGGCCGCTGTCCTTGTTGAGCATGCTGTCGATCTGCTCCAGGCTCCAGCCCAGGGTGCGTGCCAGATGGCTGTGCAGGTTGGGGTCGACGTCACCGCTGCGTGTGCCCATCACCAAACCTTCCAGCGGTGTCAGCCCCATGCTGGTATCGCGGCTGTGGCCATTTTCCACGGCGCAGGTGGAGCTGCCATTGCCCAGGTGTGCGACCAGCCAGCTGCTGGCGTCGAATGCCAGGCCGCTCATGTCTGCGGCCTTGCGGCTGACGTAGCGATGGCTGGTGCCGTGGAAACCGTAGCGGCGCACGCCGTGTTCGGCGTAAAGCGCCTGTGGCACGGCATAGCGGTAGGCGTGCTCAGGCAGGCTCTGGTGGAAGGCGGTGTCGAACACAGCTACATGCACCAGGTCGGGAAACAGCTTCATCGCCGCTTCGATGCCTTGCAGGTTCGCTGGGTTGTGCAAGGGTGCCAGTGGCGCGATATGACGGATCGCTTGCAGGCTGACGGCATCCAGGCGTGTGGCGCCGGAGAAATGCTCGCCGCCATGCACCACGCGATGGCCGATGCCGTGCAGCGCGCCGGCGGCGGCTTGCTGCACGATGGGCAGCAGGTGAGACAGGGCCAGACGGTGGTCGGCGCCTGGCAGCACCAGGCTATCCTTGTGCTCGCCCAGTTGCCAATGCAACACCGCCTCGGGACTACCCAGGCGTTCGGCCAGGCCGCTGAGAATGAAGGTTTCCTGCGCTTCGTTGACCAAGGCGAACTTGATCGACGAACTGCCGCAGTTGATCACCAGAATGTTGCGTGCAGACATTTAAGCTTCCTTGAAGTCATCGTGCGACCGATCCATGGCGCACCAGCCACAGGGGAAGAAGCGACCCTGCCTGGCCCGGCGCTGCTGGGGATCGAGTACCCAGGGCCGATTCTGCCAGGGCGGTCGGTGGCGCACATGCTGAGTATGGCCACAAGATAAGACTGCCACCCAGTCGCCGTATTCGTCCTGACGAAAATCAACAATATGCACAGCCCGTTTGTCCGGGCTCGGGTCGCATTCCGTGCCGGCCTTGGTTAGACTTGACCGTTCATTTCTCTTTCGCAAAAGGTCTCCCCATGCTGATTGCCGCCAACAAGGCCGTCTCCATCGACTATACCCTGACCAACGATGCCGGCGAGGTGATCGACAGCTCCGCTGGCGGCGCGCCGCTGGTTTATCTGCATGGTGCCGGCAACATCATCCTCGGCCTGGAAAAGGCCCTGGTCGGCAAGAAGGCCGGTGACGAAGTCGAAGTCTCCGTCGAGCCGGAAGACGCCTATGGCGAATACAGCGCCGAGCTGGTGGCCACCCTGAGCCGCGCCATGTTCGAAGGTGTCGACACCCTGGAAGTCGGCATGCAGTTCCATGCTTCCGGTCCGGACGGCAGCATGCAGATCGTCACCATCCGTGACATCGATGGCGACGACGTGACCGTCGACGGCAACCACCCACTGGCCGGCCAGCGCCTGAACTTCAAGGTCAAGGTGGTGAACGTGCGTGATGCCAGCGAAGAAGAAGTGGCTCACGGTCATATCCATGGTGAAGGTGGTCACCACCACTAATAGACTGGGTTGCCCGTCAGGCGACTTGCGGTCGTTCTCACGGGTTAAACCGCTGCTAAGCTCAAGCTTGCGATAAAGGCGCCTTAGGGCGCCTTTTTCATGCATGGCGGCTTGCCCAAATGCAGCTGCCTCGAGGATACCGGGCCTTGCGCCCGCTGCACTGAATTCGCTGAGGAAGTTCGTCATGAGTGCCTTTCACGATCTCAATCTACGCGCGCTGGATGGCCAGGAACTGCCGCTGGCGCCATACAAGGGCCAGGTGGTGCTGGTGGTGAACGTCGCCTCCAAGTGCGGCCTGACGCCTCAGTACGCGGGGCTGGAAAAGCTCTATCAGCAGTACAAGGGCAATGGCTTTACCGTACTCGGCGTGCCCTGCAACCAGTTTGCCGGTCAGGAGCCGGGCAGTGAGGACGAGATCCGTTCGTTCTGCAGCCTCAACTATGGGGTGACCTTCCCGCTGGGCAGCAAGCTGGAGGTCAATGGCCCCGGTCGTCATCCGCTGTATCGCCTGCTGGCGGGCGAGGGCGCGGAGTTTCCCGGCGATATCACCTGGAACTTCGAGAAGTTCCTGGTCGGTCAGGACGGCCGCGTGCTGGCGCGTTTCTCGCCGCGTACCACACCTGATGACCCAGCACTGATCCAGGCCATCGAAAAAGCGCTCGGCCTCTAGGTCTTGGCTCCTGCGTCCTCGATCAGAGGCGCAGGTGAGGCTGATCAGCCAAATCCACGGCCATTTCCTCCCATCCTCTTGTTCGCAAAGTCGCCCGGTTGCTTAATCGGGCGACTGCCGAGGAGTGCGCCCATGACCAGCTTTCCCAACGAGCAAACGCCCGCCATGGCTTCGCCGGCCGAACTGCGCGCGCTGATCGAAAGTCGCCGTGCGGTACGCCGCTTCACCCCCGAACCGGTGCCGGACGCGGTGATTCATGACTGCCTGGAGCTGGCCGTGCTGGCGCCGAACTCCTGCAACCTGCAGCCATGGAGCTTTCAGGTGATTCGCGACCCGGCCCTGTTGGCGCAGCTGCACCCGGTGTGCATGAGCCAGAACGCTGCGCGGGCGCCTTTGATCATCGCCGTGCTGGCGCGGCCGGATACCTGGCGCCAGGCCTGTCGCAACATCATCGAGCAGTGGCCGGAAGCCGAAGTGCCGGCGCGCATCCGCCGCTTCTACAGCAAGACCGCGCCGTTCCAGTACAACCAGGGGCCGCTGGGCTTGCTCGGCCTGTTCAAGCGGCAGCTGGTGCGCCTGGTGGGGCTGCGCAAGCCGCTGATGCGCAAGCCCAACAGCAAGGCCGACATGCGCCTGTGGGCGGTGAAGTCCACTGCGCTGGCGGCGCAGAATCTGATGCTGGCCTTCCAGAGCCATGGCTATGCCACCTGTCCGATGGAAGGCTTCGATGAGGTGCGCCTGCGCCGCGTGATGGACATTCCGCGCCAGGCCATCCCCATCATGCTGCTGGCCGTCGGGCGGCAGGGCGAGAAGGGTGTGTACAATCCGCGTCTGCGCTTTCCGCTGGAGCAGCAGGTGACCTGGCGCTGATCTGGGTCAAGTCGTCGTCTCTTGAATACGGCGTAATCGTCCTTATCTAGTCTTCATCTCGGCGGGTATCAGTATTCGGGGATGTAGTCCCGGCCCGCCATTCTGGAGGAAGGACATTTATGCGTATCGATCGTTTGACCAGCAAGTTGCAACTTGCACTCTCCGACGCCCAGTCCCTGGCCGTGGGCATGGACCACGCCGCCATCGAACCGCTGCACCTGATGCAGGCCTTGCTGGAACAGCAGGGTGGTTCGATCAAGCCGCTGCTGATGCAGGTGGGCTTCGACATCAATAGCCTGCGCCAGGGCCTGACCCGCGAGCTGGACCAGCTCGGCAAGCTGCAGAACCCAACCGGCGACATCAACCTGTCGCAGGACCTGGCGCGCCTGCTCAATCAGGCCGACCGCCTGGCACAGCAGAAGGGCGACCAGTTCATTTCCAGCGAGCTGGTGCTGCTCGCCGCGATGGACGAGAACACCAAGCTGGGCAAGCTGCTGCTTGGCCAGGGCGTGTCGAAGAAGGCCCTGGAAAACGCCATCGCCAACCTGCGTGGCGGCCAGGCGGTGAATGATCCCAACGTCGAGGAGTCGCGCCAGGCGCTGGACAAGTACACCGTCGACCTGACCAAGCGCGCCGAGGAGGGCAAGCTCGACCCGGTGATTGGCCGTGACGACGAGATTCGCCGCACCATCCAGGTGTTGCAGCGTCGCACCAAGAACAACCCGGTGCTGATCGGCGAGCCCGGTGTGGGCAAGACTGCCATCGCCGAAGGCCTGGCCCAGCGCATCGTCAATGGCGAGGTGCCCGATGGCCTCAAGGACAAGCGCCTGCTGTCGCTGGACATGGGCTCGCTGATCGCCGGCGCCAAGTTCCGCGGCGAATTCGAGGAGCGCCTGAAGGCCGTGCTCAACGAGCTGTCCAAGCAGGAAGGGCGCATCATCCTGTTCATCGACGAGCTGCACACCATGGTCGGCGCCGGCAAGGCCGAGGGCGCCATGGATGCCGGCAACATGCTCAAGCCGGCCCTGGCCCGTGGCGAGCTGCACTGCGTCGGCGCCACCACGCTGGACGAGTACCGCCAGTTCATCGAGAAGGACGCCGCGCTGGAACGCCGCTTCCAGAAGGTGCTGGTGGACGAGCCGAGCGAGGAAGACACCATTGCCATCCTGCGCGGCCTCAAGGAGCGCTACGAGGTGCACCACGGCGTGACCATCACCGACGGTGCGATCATCGCCGCGGCCAAGCTCAGCCATCGCTACATCACCGACCGCCAGCTGCCGGACAAGGCTATCGACTTGATCGACGAGGCGGCCAGCCGCATTCGCATGGAGATCGACTCCAAGCCGGAAGAACTGGACCGCCTGGATCGCCGCCTGATCCAGCTGAAGATCGAACGCGAGGCCTTGAAGAAGGAAGACGACGAGGCGACCAAGAAGCGCCTGGTCAAGCTGGAAGAAGATATCGCCAAGCTGGAGAAGGAATACGCCGACCTGGAAGAAATCTGGAAGTCGGAGAAGGCCGAGGTTCAGGGATCGGCGCAGATTCAGCAACGCATCGAGCAGGCCAAGACCGAGCTGGAAGCCGCGCGGCGCAAGGGCGACCTCAACCGCATGGCCGAGCTGCAGTACGGGGTGATTCCGGATCTGGAGCGCAGCCTGCAGATGGTCGACCAGCACGGCAAGAGCGAGAACCAGCTGCTGCGCAACAAGGTCACCGACGAGGAAATCGCCGAGGTCGTGTCCAAGTGGACCGGCATCCCGGTAAGCAAGATGCTCGAAGGCGAGCGCGAGAAACTCTTGAAGATGGAAGGCCTGCTGCACCAGCGGGTGATCGGCCAGGACGAAGCGGTGGTGGCCGTGGCCAATGCCGTGCGCCGTTCCCGTGCAGGATTGGCCGATCCGAACCGGCCGAGCGGCTCGTTCCTCTTCCTCGGCCCGACCGGGGTGGGCAAGACCGAGCTGTGCAAGGCGCTGGCCGAGTTCCTCTTCGACACCGAGGAGGCGCTGGTGCGCATCGACATGTCCGAGTTCATGGAGAAGCACAGCGTCGCGCGTCTGATCGGTGCGCCGCCCGGCTATGTCGGCTATGAAGAGGGCGGTTACCTGACCGAGGCGGTACGTCGCAAGCCATACTCCGTGGTGCTGATGGACGAGGTGGAGAAGGCCCACCCTGATGTGTTCAACGTGCTGCTGCAGGTGCTCGAAGACGGTCGCCTGACCGACAGCCACGGACGCACCGTGGACTTCAAGAACACGGTGATCGTGATGACTTCCAACCTCGGCTCGGCGCAGATTCAGGAGCTGGTCGGCGACAAGGAAGCGCAGCGCGCGGCGGTGATGGACGCGGTGAGCAGCCACTTCCGCCCCGAGTTCATCAACCGTATCGACGAGGTGGTGGTGTTCGAGCCGCTGGGCCGCGAGCAGATCGCCGGCATCGCCGAGATCCAGCTCAAACGTCTGCGTGGTCGCCTGGCCGAGCGCGAACTGAGCCTGGAACTGACGCCGGAGGCATTGGACAAGCTGATCGCCGTCGGTTACGACCCGGTGTATGGTGCGCGCCCGCTCAAGCGTGCGATCCAGCGCTGGATCGAGAACCCGCTGGCGCAGCAGGTACTCTCTGGCGATTTCGCCCCGGGGGCCGTGGTGCATGCCAAGGTGGCGGACGACGAGATCGTCTTCGCCTGATCGTGCTCGATGTAAAAAGAAGGCCCGCCAAATCGGCGGGCCTTTGCTTTTGTAGCCCGGATGAAATCCGGGCAGTCGGCGTCAGGTTTTCCCGGATTGCATCCGGGCTGCGGTGCTGCGCGTTTCGTGTAGGAGCGGCTTCAGCCGCGATTTTTCTCGTTCGCGGCTAAAGCCGCTCCTACGTATGGACTCAGCGTCCTAGCAACAACCACCCCAATGCTTCTTCTTCGAGGTGTGGCCGATACCGGGGTTGAAGGTGTTGGTAGGGTCAAGCTCGCGGTAGAAACCGGCCAGGGCCGGCTTGGCCACGTACAGGTGGCCGACGTTGTGCTCGGCCGGGTACTCCGCGCGGCGTGCGTCCAGCAGCTTCCACATGCGGTGCTCCATCTCGATCGGGTCGATGCCCTTTCTGACGATGTAGTCCTGATGGAACACGTGACAGAAGAAGTGCCCGTAGTAGAGCTTGTGGATGATCTGCTCTTCCATCTCCTGCGGCAGTGTCTCGACCCAGTCGCGGTCGTTGCGGCGCAGGGCAATGTCCAGGGCGAGGATGTCCTCGACGCTGCTGCGGTGCGCCTCGCGGTAGCGAATGGCCGCGCCGGCGATGGCGAAGCGATGCAGGAAGGCCTTGCGCCCCTCCTCGGCGTCGCATTCGAAGTAGGCGCCGCTGGCGCTGCCGCTGAAGTACTCGGTGAGGAAGGCGCGGGTCTGCTCCAGGGTGTCGTTGGACACCCGCACCAGCAGGTGATGCTCGAAACGGTCACGGTACTCGCGCATGCGCGCCGGCAAGTGGCTGGGCAGCAGGTTCATCAGCGCCTGGATCACCTTGTCGGTCACCCCGCGCAGGCCGAAGCGCTCGAAGAAACCGTCGACCCGGCTCTTCATGGCGAAGGCAGCCGGCACCCTGGCGGTGCCGAATTTGTCGATCACCAGGAAGGTGTCCTTGCCGTATTTCTCGCCGATGTCGAAGGCGGTGCGGTGGATGTACTCACCGGCAATCGGCAGGCGCGGCAGCTTGGCCAGCAGGTGGCGGCGCACTTCGGTGAGGTCGTGCGGGTCGTTGCTGCCGATGTAGAACACCGTGCTCGGCTCCTTCGGGAAGGTATCCAGGCGCACGGCGAACAGGCACAGCTTGCCGGCCGAGCCGGAGGCTTCGAACAGACGCGACGGGTCGGCGTTGAAGCGCGCCGGGGTGTCGGCATCGACATCGCGCACGTGCTCGCCGTAGCGCGCGTCGGAAGCCTTGGCGTGTTCTTCGTTGCGCACCTGCTGCGGCGTGTAGTCGCCGTTCTGCAGGCGGGTGAGGATCTCCTCGGGGCTGTCGCCCAGCTCGATCCCCAGATGGTTGACCAGCTCCAGCGAGCCGTCATCCTTCACCTGCGCGTAGAGCGCCAGTTCGGTATAGGCCGGGCCGCGGCGTACCAGAGCACCGCCGGAGTTGTTGCAGATGCCGCCGAGCACCGAAGCGCCAATGCAGGACGAGCCGATCACCGAATGCGGTTCGCGGTTCAGCGGCGCCAGCGCCTGCTCCAGGCGATCCAGGGTGGCGCCGGGCAGACAGACCACCTGCTGGCCATCGTTGATCAGCTGCACACCCGTGATGCGCAGTGTGCTGATCAGCACGATCTCGCGGTCGTAGTCATCGCCATCGGGGGTGGAGCCTCCGGTCAGGCCGGTATTGGCCGCCTGCATGATGACGATGCGATCAGCCGCCACCGCCGCCTGCAGGATGCGCCACTGCTCCAGCAGCGAGCCTGGGCGTACCACCGCCAGGACATTGCCCTCACCGGTGCGATGGCCCTTGCGAAAGCGTCGCGTCGATTGTTCATCGGTCAGCACGTGGCTGGCTCCGACTATCTGGCGCATCTGCGCCAGCAGGGCGTCGCGGGTGATGGTGGCGGCAGCAGTCATGGGATCAACGCTCCTTTACCAGCAAATCCGAGGTGATCTCGGCGATGGACTTGGCGCCAGTCAGGACCATGGCCACGCGCATTTCCTTCTCGATCAGATCGAGCAGATTGCTCACGCCGGCGCCACCGGCTGCGGCCAGGGCGTAGAGGAAGGCGCGGCCGAGCAGCACGGTGTCGGCGCCGAGAGCAATCATGCGCACCACGTCCAGGCCGGTGCGGATGCCGGAGTCGGCGAGGATCTTCAGGTCGCCCTTGACCGCGTCGGCGATGGCCGGCAGGGCGCGGGCGCTGGACAGTACGCCGTCGAGCTGACGACCGCCATGGTTGGAAACGATGATGCCGTCGGCACCGAAGGTTACCGCGTCGCGGGCGTCCTCCGGGTCGAGGATGCCCTTGATCACCATCGGGCCGTCCCAGAAGTCGCGGATCCATTCCAGGTCCTTCCAGGAGATCGACGGATCGAAGTTGGCGCCCAGCCAGCCGATGTAGTCAGCCAGACCAGTGGGATTGCCGCGGTAGGCGGAGATGTTGCCCAGGTCGTGCGGCTTGCCCATGAGGCCGACGTCCCAGGCCCACTGCGGATGAGTCATGGCCTGCAGCACACGGCGCATGGCGGCGTTCGGGCCGCTCATGCCGGAGTGTGCGTCGCGGTAGCGCGCGCCGGGCACCGGCATGTCCACGGTGAACACCAGGGTTGAGCAGCCAGCGGCCTTGGCGCGCTCCAGGGCATTTTTCATGAAGCCGCGATCTTTCAGCACATAGAGCTGGAACCACATCGGCCGATCGATGGCCGGCGCCACTTCCTCGATCGGACACACCGACACGGTGGACAAGGTAAAGGGAATGCCCTTGGCCGCTGCCGCCTTGGCTGCCTGCACCTCGCCGCGACGGGCGAACATCCCGGTCAGACCGACTGGTGCCAAGCCCACCGGCATCGACATCTTCTCGCCGAACAGCTCGGTGGACAGGTCCAGTTCGGACATGTTCTTCAGCACGCGCTGGCGCAGTTCGATGTCCGACAGGTCGGCGACGTTGCGGCGCAGGGTGTGCTCGGCGTAGGCACCGCCATCGGCGTAGTGGAACAGGAAAGGCGGCAGCTTGCGCTGGGCGGCGGCGCGATAGTCGGTGGAGGCAGAAATGATCATGGGCTCATCCTGTTGCTGAAAAGGGGAAGCGTAGCCTGACGGCAAGAGCCCCGGCGTGGCCGGGGCGCTTTCGGGTGATGCGGGTCAGTGCACCAGCGGGTCGCTGACACCCAGCACGTAGATCGCGACCATCGCGATGATGCCGGTGAACAGTACGTAGTACAGCGTCGGCCAGATGGTCTTGCGCAGCGTACTGCCTTCGCGGCCGAGCAGGCCAACGGTGGCCGAAGCGGCAACCACGTTGTGGATCGCCACCATGTTGCCGGCAGCAGCGCCTACGGCCTGGACCGCGACGATCAGCGCGCTGGAGATGCCCAGGCTGCTGGCCACGCCGAACTGGAACTGGCTGAACATCATGTTGCTTACGGTGTTGGAGCCGGCGATGAAGGCGCCCAGTGCGCCGATGCTCGGCGCCAGCAGCGGGTAGATGCCGCCAACGCTGTCGGCTACCCAACGGGCCATGAGGATCGGCATGCTGGACAGTTCGGCGCCGTTGACACCGGAGTTGATCAGAATACGCACCATCGGCACGGTGAACAGCAGCACGAAGCCGGCGCTGAGCAGTACGCTGGAGGACTCCTTCACCGCCTTGCCCAGATCACGTGCCTTCATGCCGTGCAGGAAGAAGGTGGCCAGAACCACGGCGACCAGAATGCCGCCCGGCAGGTACAGCGGCTGGAAGTTGGCGCTGATCCCGGTTTCGCCGAGCAGGTCGGGGAAGTTCACCACCACCGCCTTCAGGGCATTGCCGACGTCCGGGAACACGCGGCTGACCACCAGCAGGGCGCCGACCAGTACGTAGGGCAGCCAGGCGCGCAGGGCGCTCATCGGTTTGGCGGTCAGCTCGTCGAGCTTCATCTCGACGGTGCCCAGCCACTCGCTCGGCCATTTGTCCGCCGGGGCGAAGTCCCAGGTCTTCTTCGGTACCAGGAAGCCGAAGCGGGCGGCGCTGGTGACGATGGCCAGGCCGATCAGGCCGCCCAGCAGCGACGGGAATTCCGGACCGAGGAACACGCCGGTGAAGACGTACGGCACGACGAAGGCCAGGCCGGCGAAGATCGCGAACGGCAGCACTTCCAGGCCGGCTTTCCAGCTTTTCTCCTGACCGAAGAAACGGGTCAGCATCATCGCCATGATGGTCGGCATGATCACGCCGACAGTGGCGTGGATGATCGCCACTTCGCTGGTGATCAGTTGCAGGAACTGCGCCCAGGACGAGCCCTGTTCGACCAGTTGTGCACCGATGGTGGCGGTGTCCAGACCGGTGTTGAGGCCGACGATGATCGGCGTGCCGACCGCACCGAAGGAGACCGGTGTGCTCTGTACCAGCATGCCCATCAGCACCGCGGCCATGGCCGGGAAACCAATGGCCACCAGCAGCGGAGCGGCGATGGCCGCCGGCGTGCCGAAGCCCGAGGCGCCTTCGATGAAGCAGCCGAACAGCCAGGCGATGATGATGGCCTGGATGCGGCGGTCAGGGCTGATGGTGGTGAAGCCGGCACGAATCGCGGTGATGCCGCCAGAGTGCTTTAGGGTGTTCAGCAGCAGGATCGCGCCGAAGATGATCCACAGCAGGCCAAGGGTGATCAGCAGGCCTTGCAGCGTGGAGGCGAGAACGCGGTTGAGGGTCATGTCCCAGGCGAACAGACCGACCGCAGCAGTGAGCAGGTAAACCAGCGGCATGGCGTGCTTGGCCGGCCAACGCAGGCCGATCAGCAGAATGGCTGCAAGCAGGATCGGCGAAAACGCCAGCAGGGCGAGAATTCCGTTGGACATTGGGAGTTACTCCACACGAGCGCGCGACTGGCGCGGCAGGGATGAGGCGTTATCGAACAGGCTTGCAGCGCGTATGGCTGTCATGGCGAAACCTCGATGGTTTGTTGTTCTTGTTGGTTAAATTGGTAAGACCAATTTACAAAGTAGCGGGCTCAGGTTAAAAGTTGCTCAATAGGCTGTCAAATGGAGATGCTAAGACTTTGGTCGTATAGTGCTTGCTTGTTCAGCAAAGACGGGCGCTATAGGCTTGCGCCATGAGGCTTTTGGCCTGGTCAAACCAGTGGAGATGCGGTTGATGGAAGTAGGACTGGTGCGGCAGCGGCGTCTTTCGGATGACATCGTCGCGCAGCTGGAAACCATGATTCTCGAGGGCACCTTGCGTGCCGGAGAGCGGTTGCCTGCCGAGCGTGCGTTGGCCGAGCAGTTCGGCGTTTCTCGACCCTCCCTGCGTGAAGCGATTCAGAAACTGGTGGCCAAGGGGCTCCTGGTCAGCCGTCAGGGCGGTGGCAACTATGTGGCCGAATCGCTTGGCTCGACCTTCAGCGACCCTTTGCTGCAGCTGCTGGAGAACAAGGAGGATGCCCAACGCGATCTGCTGGAGTTTCGCCATACGCTGGAGGGCTCCTGCGCCTACTACGCGGCCCGACGGGCGACCGAAATCGACCGGCAGCGTCTGACCGAGGCGTTCGAGGCGTTGCAGGACTGCTATGCGCGAGTCGGCAAGGTGACACGTGCGGAGGAGGGCGCAGCCGATGCGCGTTTCCATCTGGCGATTGCAGAGGCCAGCCACAATGCCGTGCTACTGCACACCATTCGTGGTCTGTTCGACCTGCTCAAGCGCAACGTGGTGACCAATATCGGTGGCATGTATGCCCAGCGCGAAGAGACCCGTGACATGCTGATCGCCCAGCACCGTGCGCTGTACGAGGCGATCATCGAAGGGCGTGCGGAGGACGCGCGCGATCTGTCCAACCAGCACATCGATTATGTGCAGGAAGTGCTTTCGGAAGTTCAGCTGGAAGCCCAGCGTGTGGCGCGCGCGCAGAGGCGGTTGGGGATATAGGCGGCAGGCTTCAGGCTGTAGGCGGCAGGCTAGAAGCTAAAAGCGGGTAGGGCATTCCGCTCTGCCAGCTTTGCCTGCAGCTTGAAACCTGTCGCCGCTTTTAGTCGTCCTTGCCCTTGCTGCGCATGGCGCGCTGGACTTCGCGATTGGCGTCGCGCTCTTTCTCGACATGACGCTTGTCGAAATCTTTCTTGCCCTTGGCCAGGGCGATCTCGCACTTGACCAGGTGCTGTTTCCAGTACAGCGACAGGGCCACGCAGGTGTAGCCCTTCTGCTGTACGGAGCCGAACAGCTTGTCCAGCTCGCGCTTGTTCAGCAGCAGCTTGCGCGTGCGGGTCGGGTCGGCAATGACGTGAGTGCTGGCGGTTTTCAGTGGGGTGATATGCGCCCCCATAAGCCAGGCCTCGTCGTCCTTGAGCAGCACGTAACTGTCCACCAGCTGCGCCTTGCCGGCGCGCAGGCTTTTCACTTCCCAGCCGGCCAGGGCGACGCCCGCCTCGAACTTCTGTTCGACGAAGTAATCGTGCAGCGCCTTCTTGTTCAGCGCGATGGTGCCTTGAGGATGTTTCTTTTGCTTAGCCATAGGGCGCGCATTATAGGGAGTCGCCCACGCCTGCGCCATGGGGCTTACCGCGCCAAACTTGAGCCCATGCCGCTAATCTCCGACAATGCGCGATCTTTTTCCCGCAGTATGGGGTCTTGGCCGCGATGGCGAGCGACAAAATTTCAATTCACGGTGCCTGGGCCAGTCGCTGGGTGTTCATTCTGGCGGCCACCGGGTCGGCGGTCGGCCTCGGCAATATCTGGAAGTTCCCCTACATGACCGGCGTCTACGGCGGCGGTGCGTTCGTCGTGATGTACCTGTTCTGCATCGCCCTGGTGGGCGTGCCGATCATGCTGGCGGAAACCCTGATCGGTCGCCGTGGCCGGCAGAGCCCGGTCAACGCGATGAGGAGCCTGGCCATCGAAGCCGGTGCCTCCAAGCGCTGGTCGCTGGCCGCCCTGATGGGTATGGTCGCCGCACTGTTGATCCTGTCCTTCTACAGCGTGGTGGCCGGTTGGTCGCTGGATTACATCCTCGGCATGGGCCGTGGCGACTTCACCGGCATCAGCGCCGATGGCGCCGGCGCGGCCTTTGGCGGGCTGACCTCCGATCCCTGGCGACTGACCCTGTGGCACAGCCTGTTCATGCTGGTCACCGCCTTCGTCATCGCCAAGGGTGTGGTCGCCGGGCTGGAGCGCAGCCTGCGCATCATGATGCCGCTGCTGTTCGTGTTGCTGCTGGTGCTGCTGGGCTACAGCTTCACCACCGGGCATTTCCGCGAAGGCTTCGATTTTCTCTTCCACTTCGATCCAAGCAAGGTGCAGGACGGCATTCTCGCCGCCATGGGCCACGCCTTCTTTACCCTCAGCGTCGGCGTCGGCTCGATCATGGTCTACGGCGCCTACATGCCGAAGAAGGCCTCTATTGGCGCCACCGTGCTCACCGTCGGTCTGCTCGATACCCTGGTGGCGCTGACCGCGGGTCTGGCCCTGTTCCCCATCGTCTTCGCCGCCGGCCTGGAGCCAGGCGGTGGCCCCGGGCTGATGTTCGTTACCCTGCCGATCGCGTTCGGCAATATCGCCTTCGGTCAGATCATGGGGCTGGTGTTCTTCGTGCTGGTGGCGGTGGCCGCCTGGAGTTCGTCGATCTCCATGCTGGAGCCGGCCGTGGCCTACTTCGTCGAGAAGACCGGGCGCAGCCGGGCCAAGGTGACTGCAGTACTGGCGCTGTTTTGCTGGTTGATCGGGATGGGCACGGTACTGTCGTTCAACCTCTGGGCCGAGGCCAAGTTCTTCGTCTTCGCCGAGGACGGCTTCCATCTGCTGCAGTGGGGGGCAGAGGGTGGCAAGACTTTCTTCGACAGCATCGATTACCTCACCAGTCGCATCCTGTTGCCGCTGGGCGGTCTGTCCTTCGCACTGTTCGCCGGCTGGGTGCTGAGCCGCGACGCAGTGCGCGAAGAGCTGGCGATCAAGAGCCCGCTGCTGTTCAATCTGGCTCTCTGGCTGATTCGCGTTGTGGCGCCGATCGGCGTGCTGATCGTATTCATCGCGGAGCTGAGCAAGTAAATGACTACTCGAATCCAGCGCTCGGCGTTGCTGCCTTACCCGGCGAAGGCGCTGTTTGACCTTGTCAACGATGTGGCCAGCTACCCGCAGTTTCTGCCCTGGTGCAGCGCCAGCGAGGTGCTGGAGGTCAGCGAGACGCACATGCTGGCCAGCCTCGAAGTGGCCAAGGGCGGCATCGGTCAGCGCTTCGTTACGCGCAACGTGCTGCTGCCCGGGCAGCGCATCGAGATGAACCTGCAGGAAGGGCCGTTCTCCAGTCTCAATGGCGTCTGGGAATTCAAGGCGCTGGGCGACAAGGCCTGCAAGATCAGTCTGGATCTGACCTTCGACTATGCCGGGCCGCTGGTGCGTGCCACGCTGGGCCCGCTGTTCAACCAGGCGGCAAATACCATGGTCGACGCCTTCTGCCAACGAGCCAAGCAGCTGTATGGATAAGCCAAGCATCGCCATCGAAGTGGTCTATGCCCTCGCCGAGCGGCAGAAGCTTTTGCGTCTGTCGGTGCCGGTCGGCACCACGGTGCGTGAGGCGGCATTGTGCTCCGGCATGCAGCAGTTCTTTCCCGAGCTGGACCTGAAGCAGGCGCCGCTGGGCATTTTCGGCAAGGCGGTAAGCAAGCCGGAAGAGCGTGTGTTGGAGGAGGGCGAGCGGGTCGAGATCTATCGGCCGCTGATTGCCGATCCGAAGGAAGTACGTAAACAGCGTGCGGCTAAAGCCAAGGCGCGGGAGGAGGGCGAGGAGTCAGCCTGACTTCCGCGAGGCTGCTCGGCAGGGCACAGATATGAAAAAAGCCCGGATCGCTCCGGGCTTTTTCGTGTCCGCTTGTTACTGCGGATCGGTGTCCAGCGGCTCAGGTGTCGGAACCGGGACGGTCTCGACCTGATCCACTTCGCGCTGAATCTGCTCCAGCAGCGAACCGGGTGCCGGCGGGGTGTCTTCCTGCGGCTTGGCTTGCGGCTGGGCGCTGCTGGTGTCACCGCTTTCACCCATGATCGCCTGGTCACGGCTGACACCAGGCATGAAGTCGCCGGCCAGGCCGACCAGTTGGTCGTTGCCGTCGAACACCAGACTCACGCGCTCCTGAAAGCGCTGGCCGCCACCGGGCTGGATGCTGTAGAGGTAATCCCAGCGATCAGCATGGAAGGTGTCGGTGATCAGCGGGTTGCCCATGATAAACCGCACTTGGCGTCGGGTCATTCCAGGGCGCAGCTGGTCTATCATGTCCTGTGTGACGACATTGCCCTGTTGAATGTCGATCTTGTAAACCCCGGGGAATGAACAACCGGCGAGTGCGAAGAGCCCGGTCAGCGACAGGCTGGTCAGCAAGAGCTTGGTTTTTTGCATCGGAGGGTGACTTCCACTATCTTGGGCAACTTGAACCCCGGATCATACCCGTATTGAAGGGTGCTGCGAAGCAGCATCCATGAGAAAGCAGACCATGGTTGAAAATAACGAACTGCGCAAAGCTGGACTGAAGGTGACTCTGCCACGAGTCAAAATCCTGCAGATGCTCGACAACGCCGAGCACCGCCACATGAGCGCGGAGGATGTCTACAAGGCGCTGATGGAGGCTGGCGAAGACGTTGGCCTGGCCACCGTCTATCGCGTGCTGACCCAGTTCGAGGCCGCCGGCCTGGTGGTGCGTCACAACTTCGATGGCGGTCATGCCGTGTTCGAGCTGGCCGACAGCGGCCACCACGACCATATGGTCTGTGTCGACACCGGTGAGGTGATCGAGTTCTTCGATTCCGAGATCGAGAAGCGCCAGAAGGAAATCGTGCGAGAGCACGGTTTCGAGTTGGTCGATCACAATCTGGTGCTGTACGTACGCAAGAAGAGCTGATGCTTCTGTGGCAATGAATGAAAAGGCGACCCCACGGGTCGCCTTTTTTATTGCCGTAGCCCGGGTGCAATCCGGGGCGGACTTGCAGCTAGGCTATGTACTTATTGGTAGGAGCGAGCTCTGCTCGCGAAGCTTGCGACCTCAACTCCGTTCGCGAGCAGAGCTCGCTCCTACAAGGTCTAGCATTGGCTAAGGCTTAGTTAAAACGGCCTCGGATTCGATCTGGGCCACAGACCCTAGGCTGCCTGCGCGCTGGTTACCATCTTGCGGGCGTGAGCCAGGGATTCCTCGGTCAGGTCGACGCCGCCGAGCATGCGCGCGATCTCCTCAATGCGGCCGCTTTCGTCCAGCTTGCTCACCGCAGTGGAAGTGGCATCTTCGCCGCGTCGCTTGTGCACGAACAGGTGCTGGTGGCCCTGTGCGGCTACCTGCGGCAGGTGGGTAACGCACAGCACCTGGCCGCGTTCACCGAGGCGACGCAGCAGTTGGCCGACCACTTCGGCGGTCGGCCCGCCGATGCCGACGTCCACTTCATCGAACACCAGGGTCGGTACGCGCGAGGTCTGTGCAGTGATCACCTGGATCGCCAGGCTGATACGCGACAGTTCACCGCCAGAGGCGACTTTGGCCAGGCCGCGCAGTGGCTGACCGGGGTTGGCGCTGACCAGAAACTCGACCATCTCCAGGCCATTGGCATGCGGCTCTTCGCTGTTGGTGGCCTGCAACTGAATGCTGAAGCGCCCGCCCGGCATGCCCAATGCCTGCATCTCCTGCTCCACGGCCGCCGACAGGCGCTCGGCGGCCGTGGAGCGCAGTGCGCTGAGTTCAGCGGCCTTTTCCTGATAATGACGCTCGTAGGCGGCCAGTTCCTCGGCCAGGCGTTCGCTGGCCTGATCGTCGGCATTCAGACCTTCCAGTTCCTCGAACAGCTGCTGCTGCAGGGCAGCCAGCTCGGTGGGCTGAATGCGATGCTTGCGCGCCAGGGTATAGATGGTGTCCAGGCGTTCTTCGAGAAATTGCTGGCGCTCGGGGTCGGCGTCGAAGTGATCGACGAAGCGGTTCAGCTCGCCGACGGCTTCCTCTACCTGAATCTGTGCGCTGGCCAGCAGGTTGCTCGCTTCGCCGAGGGCACCGCCCTGGCCACCGAAGGCGCCAAGGCGGTTGAGGCTGGCAGTCAGTGCTGACAACACGTTGCCGGCATCGCTCTCGCTGCACAGATCCAGGACCTGACGGCAGGCGCCGAGCAGTGCCTCGGCATTGCTCAGGGCCTTGTGTTCCTGCTCCAGCTGTTCCAGTTCGTTGTCGCCAAGGGCAAGGTTCTCCAGCTCTTCCAGCTGATAGCTGAGCAACTGGTGGCGCGCGCGTTGTTCGTCACCCTGGCTGGAGATGCGCTCCAGCTCGTTGCGCGTCTGCTTCCAGCGCTGCGCAGCGAGTTGCACCTGGCGCGCCAGTTCCTGGCTGCCGGCGTATTCGTCGAGCAGGCGGCGGTGGGTGTCGGTCTTGAGCAGCGACTGGTGCTCGTGCTGGCTGTGGATGTCGATGATCAGCTCGCCGATGGCCTTGAGGTCGGCCTGCGGGCAGGGGCTGCCATTGATGTAGCCGCGTGATCGACCTTCAGCGGTGATCACCCGGCGCAGGATGCACGGCCCGTCGCTGTCCAGATCACGTTCGGCGAGCCAGGCGCGTGCTTCGGGAATGTCCGCCAGGTCAAAGCTGGCGAGAATGTCCGCCTTGTCCGCACCGGGGCGCACCACGCCGCTGTCGGCGCGATCACCCAGGCACAGGCCGAGAGCGTCGAGCATGATCGACTTGCCCGCACCGGTCTCGCCGCTGATGGCGCTCATGCCGGCATCCAGCTCGAGGTCGAGGTGGTCGACGATGGCGTAGTTGTGAATGGACAGGTGCACCAGCATGGCGAACGCTCCCGAATTGATGTCTGGTTATTTATACAGTGTTTTTTCTTTTCCTGGCAATCCTCCGTATCGCCCCTTGAAAGCTGGGGATTTGGCTCCATATAGGCGGCAGGTGCGCGAGCCGGACTCGCGCCGTTTCATTCGAGAGGAGATAGGCATGGCTGACGAACAGAACCTGGACACGCAGAACCCCGAGACTCAGGCGGCTGAGAACGCTGCGCCGAGCGACGATCTGGCGGCTCGCGTGCAGGCCCTGGAAGAGCAGCTGGCGGCAGCGCAGGATCAGTCGCTGCGCGTAGCGGCCGAGCTGCAGAACGTGCGCCGTCGCGCCGAGCAGGATGTCGAGAAGGCGCACAAGTTCGCCCTGGAGAAATTCGCCAACGATCTGTTGCCGGTGGTCGACAGCCTGGAACGCGGTCTGGAGCTTTCCAGTCCGGACGACGAAGCCATCAAGGGCGTGCGCGAGGGTATGCAACTGACCCTCAAGCTGTTCCTCGACACCTTGGCGCGTCATCAGCTGGAAGCGATCGAGCCGCATGGCGAGCCGTTCAACCCTGAGCATCACCAGGCCATGGCGATGGAGGAGAGCACCCACGTCGAGCCGAACTCGGTGCTCAAGGTGTTCCAGAAGGGTTATCTGCTCAACGGTCGTCTGCTGCGTCCGGCCATGGTCGTGGTCAGCAAGGCGCCGACCACCCCGCCGCCGTCCATCGACGAGCAGGCTTGAAATTTTCGGGGGCGACCCCATTTCTGAGTCAAGCGTTTTAGTGCTACCGGCGCCTGTGAAACGAGGCGACGGAAAAATCAAAGTTTCGGGAGAATTTTCATGGGCAAAATCATCGGTATCGACCTGGGGACCACCAACTCCTGCGTCTCCATTCTGGAAAACGGCAACGTCAAGGTGCTGGAGAACGCCGAAGGCGCTCGCACCACGCCGTCCATCATCGCCTACGCCAACGATGGCGAGATCCTGGTTGGTCAGTCGGCCAAGCGTCAGGCTGTCACCAACCCGCACAACACCCTGTATGCGGTCAAGCGTCTGATCGGTCGTCGTTTCGACGAAGACGTCGTGCAGAAAGACATCCAGATGGTTCCGTACAAGATCGTCAAGGCGGACAACAACGACGCCTGGGTCGAAGTGAACGGCCAGAAAATGGCGCCGCCGCAGATCAGCGCTGAAGTGCTGAAGAAAATGAAGAAGACCGCCGAGGACTACCTGGGCGAGCCGGTGACCGAAGCGGTGATCACCGTTCCGGCCTACTTCAACGACAGCCAGCGCCAGGCTACCAAGGATGCCGGCCGCATCGCCGGTCTGGACGTCAAGCGCATCATCAACGAGCCGACCGCGGCGGCGCTGGCCTATGGCATGGACAAGGCCAAGGGCGACCACACCGTGATCGTTTATGACCTGGGTGGCGGTACCTTCGACGTGTCGGTGATCGAGATCGCCGAAGTTGATGGCGAGCACCAGTTCGAAGTGCTGGCCACCAACGGTGACACCTTCCTCGGTGGTGAGGACTTCGACATTCGCCTGATCGATTACCTCGTCGACGAATTCAAGAAAGAAACCGGCATGAACCTCAAGGGCGACCCGCTGGCCATGCAGCGCCTGAAGGAAGCTGCCGAGAAGGCCAAGATCGAGCTGTCCTCGAGCCAGCAGACCGACGTCAACCTGCCGTACATCACTGCAGATGCCACCGGTCCGAAGCACCTGAACGTGAAAATTTCCCGTTCCAAGCTCGAATCGCTGGTCGAGGATCTGGTGCAGCGCACCATCGAGCCGTGCCGCACTGCGCTGAAGGACGCCGGTATCGACGTCAGCAAGATCGACGACGTGATCCTGGTCGGCGGTCAGACCCGTATGCCGCTGGTGCAGAAGACCGTTGCCGAGTTCTTCGGCAAGGAGCCGCGCAAGGACGTCAACCCGGACGAAGCCGTGGCCATGGGCGCTGCCATTCAGGGCGCGGTACTGGCTGGTGACGTCAAGGACGTGCTGCTGCTGGACGTTTCCCCGCTGACCCTGGGTATCGAAACCATGGGCGGCGTGATGACCGCGCTGATCGAGAAGAACACCACCATTCCGACCAAGAAGTCGCAGGTGTTCTCCACCGCTGACGACAACCAGAGCGCCGTGACCATTCACGTGCTGCAGGGCGAGCGTAAGCAGGCTGCGCAGAACAAGTCCCTCGGCAAGTTCGACCTGGCCGAGATTCCGCCGGCTCCGCGCGGCGTGCCGCAGATCGAAGTGACCTTCGATATCGATGCCAACGGCATCCTGCACGTGTCCGCCAAGGACAAGGCCACTGGCAAGCAGCAGTCCATCGTGATCAAGGCCAACTCCGGTCTGTCCGAGGAGGAAATCGAACAAATGGTGCGTGATGCCGAGGCCAATGCCGAGGAAGACCGCAAGTTCGAAGAGCTGGCCACCGCCCGTAACCAGGGTGATCAGCTGGTGCATGCCACTCGCAAGATGCTCACCGAGGCGGGCGACAAGGCCACTGCTGACGAGAAGGCGGCCATCGAGAAAGCCATCGGCGAGCTGGAAGTTGCCTTGAAGGGCGACGACAAGGCGGCCATCGAAGCCAAGATGAATGCCCTGTCCGAGGCCACCACGCCGCTGGCGCAGAAGATGTACGCCGAACAGCCGCAAGGTGGTGCCGCGCAGGCTGATGCCGGCGATGCCAAGGATGCGGGTGATGACGTGGTCGACGCTGAGTTCGAAGAGGTCAAGGAGAACAAGTAAGGGAAGCGGCCTGCTCAGCGGGCCGCCTCTTCTTTACGCTCCACCGTCGCTCGCGACGGGCAGGATTCGCCGCGCGGGAGCCTTCTCCCGCGTCGGCGTATCTGGAGCTCACGAATCTGAGAGTGCAGCACAATTATGGCAAAACGTGATTATTACGAGATCCTGGGGGTCGAGCGCGGCGCCAGCGAGGCCGAGCTGAAGAAGGCCTATCGACGCCTGGCGATGAAATATCACCCGGACCGCAACCCGGACGACAAGGACGCCGAAGAGAAATTCAAGGAGGCCAACGAGGCCTACGAAGTGCTCTCCGACGCCAGCAAGCGTTCGGCCTACGATCAATACGGCCACGCCGGCGTCGACCCGCAGATGGGCGGTGGCGGCGGAGCCGGTTTCGGTGGCGCCAACTTCTCCGACATCTTCGGCGACGTGTTCAGCGACTTCTTCGGCGGTGGCCGCGGCGGCTCGCGCGGCGGTGCTCAGCGCGGCAGTGACCTGCGCTACACCCTGGAGCTTGATCTGGAAGAAGCGGTGCGCGGCACCACCGTGACCATTCGCGTGCCGACTCTGGTCGGTTGCAAGACCTGCGATGGCACCGGCGCCAAGAAGGGCACCAGCCCGGTCACCTGTACCACCTGTGGTGGTATCGGCCAGGTGCGCATGCAGCAGGGCTTCTTCTCCGTGCAGCAGACCTGCCCGCGCTGCCATGGCAGCGGCAAGATGATCACCGATCCCTGTGGCAGCTGCCATGGCCAGGGCCGGGTGGAAGAGAGCAAGACGCTGTCGGTCAAGGTGCCGCCGGGTGTCGATACCGGTGATCGCATTCGCCTGTCCGGTGAGGGCGAGGCGGGTGCGCATGGCGGCCCGGCCGGTGACCTCTACGTAGTGGTCAACGTCCGTGAGCATGCGATCTTCCAGCGCGACGGCAAGCACCTGTACTGCGAAGTGCCGATCAGCTTCGCCGATGCGGCGCTGGGTGGCGAACTGGAAGTGCCGACCCTCGATGGTCGGGTCAAGCTGAAGATCCCCGAAGGCACCCAGACCGGCAAACTGTTCCGCCTGCGCGGCAAGGGCGTGGCCCCGGTGCGGGGCGGTGCGGCTGGCGACCTGATGTGTCGGGTGGCGGTGGAGACGCCGGTCAACCTGAACAAGCGTCAGCGCGAGCTGCTCGAGGAGTTCCGCAAGTCGCTGCAGGGCGACGACTCCCACTCGCCCAAGGCCAGTGGCTGGTTCGAGGGCGTGAAGCGCTTCTTTGGTGACGTATAACCACGGCTGTGGGCTGCAGGCGGCGGGCTTCAAGCCTTTCGCCTGCGGCCTGAGGCCTGCAGCCTGGAGCTGATTTTATGCAACGTATTGCAGTGATGGGCGCCGCCGGGCGTATGGGCAAGACCCTGATCGAGGCAGTGAGCCAGGCCGAGGGCGCCAAGCTCAGCGCCGCTGTTGACCGTGCCGATAGCAGCCTGATCGGCGCCGATGCAGGTGAACTGGTCGGCCTGGGCAAGATCGGCGTGAGTCTGGTGGGTGATCTGGCCGCGGTGGTCGATGAATTCGACGTACTGATCGATTTCACCCATCCGTCGGTGACGCTGAAGAATCTTGAAGTCTGCCGTCAGGCCGGCAAGGCCATGGTGATCGGCACCACCGGTTTTACCGTTGAAGAGAAGCAGCAGCTGAGCGGGGCGGCCAAGCAGATCCCGATCGTCTTTGCCGCCAATTTCAGCGTGGGCGTCAATCTGTGCCTGAAGCTGCTGGATACCGCTGCTCGTGTGCTGGGCGATGATGTGGATATCGAGATCATCGAAGCCCACCACCGGCACAAGGTCGATGCACCGTCCGGTACCGCGCTGCGTATGGGCGAAGTGGTCGCCGATGCGCTAGGGCGTGATCTGCAGAAGGTCGCCGTGTATGGCCGCGAAGGCCAGACCGGGGCGCGTGAGCGCGAGACCATCGGCTTCGCCACCGTGCGTGCCGGCGATGTGGTCGGGGATCACACCGTGTTGTTCGCCGCCGATGGCGAGCGCGTGGAGATCACCCACAAGGCTTCCAGCCGCATGACCTTCGCCAAGGGTGCGGTGCGTTCGGCGCTGTGGCTGCAGGGGCGTGATGCCGCGCTGTACGACATGCAGGACGTGCTGGGGCTGCGCTGAGGCGAATGTGTGACTGAGGCGTCTTATCGGGTGGACCGAAAAAGGGTTTTCCTGTAAGCTTCCTGTTTTAGTGTGTCCACTAAAAGTTACGCAGAATGGCTCAAATAAAAAAGCGGGATGACCTTCACACGTCATCCCGCTTTTTTACAACCTGCGTTTGCTTCAAGCCTTGATCGAGACGGAGGTCTTCTTGACTAAGCCAGCCCCCAAACCTGCCATTTTGGCCCTTGCTGACGGCAGCATTTTTCGCGGCGATTCCATCGGGGCCGATGGCCAGACGATCGGAGAGGTGGTGTTCAACACCGCCATGACCGGCTATCAGGAAATCCTTACCGATCCATCCTATGCCCAGCAGATCGTTACCCTCACCTACCCGCACATCGGCAACACCGGTACCACGCCGGAAGATGCCGAGTCCTGCAGTGTTTGGGCCGCTGGCCTGATCATCCGCGACCTGCCGCTGATCTCCAGCAACTGGCGCGACAAGCAGCCACTGGACGAATATCTGAAGGCCAATGGCACCGTCGCCATCGCCGGCATCGATACCCGTCGCCTGACCCGCATCCTGCGCGAGAAGGGCTCGCAGAACGGCTGCATCCTCACTGGCGCCGATGCCACCGAAGAAAAGGCGCTGGAGCTGGCGCGCAGCTTCCCGGGCCTCAAGGGCATGGATCTGGCCAAGGAAGTGACCTGCGCTAGTGCCTACGAGTGGCGCGCAAGCACCTGGAACCTGGAAAGCGACAGCCACCCACTGATCCCGGCCGAGGATCTGCCGTATCACGTGGTCGCCTATGACTACGGCGTGAAGCTGAACATCCTGCGCATGCTGGTCGCCCGCGGCTGCCGCCTGACCGTGGTGCCAGCGCAGACGCCGGCCAGCGAAGTGCTGGCACTGAATCCTGACGGTGTGTTCCTCTCCAACGGTCCTGGCGACCCCGAGCCGTGCGATTACGCGATCAAGGCGATCAAGGAAATTCTGGAAACCGACATCCCGGTATTCGGCATCTGCCTCGGCCACCAACTGCTGGCCCTGGCCTCCGGTGCCAAGACACTGAAGATGGGCCACGGCCACCATGGTGCCAACCACCCGGTACAGGATCTCGACACTGGCGTGGTGATGATCACCAGTCAGAACCACGGTTTCGCCGTGGACGAGAGCAGCCTGCCGAGCAATGTGCGTCCGATCCACAAGTCGCTGTTCGATGGCACCCTGCAGGGCATCGAACGTACCGACAAGGCCGCCTTCAGCTTCCAGGGTCACCCCGAAGCCAGCCCAGGCCCGCACGACGTTGCGCCGCTGTTCGACCGTTTCATCAATGAAATGGCCAAACGCCGCTAAGCCCCGCCGAGCAGAGAATTCGAGAAGACCATGCCAAAACGTACAGACATCAAAAGTATCCTGATCCTCGGCGCCGGCCCCATCGTCATCGGCCAGGCCTGCGAGTTCGACTACTCCGGCGCCCAGGCCTGCAAGGCGCTGAAGGAAGAAGGTTTCCGCGTCATCCTGGTGAACTCCAACCCGGCCACCATCATGACCGACCCGGCCATGGCCGACGCCACCTACATCGAACCGATCAAATGGGCCACCGTGGCCAAGATCATCGAGAAGGAGCGTCCGGACGCGCTGCTGCCGACCATGGGCGGCCAGACCGCGCTGAACTGCGCACTGGACCTGGAGCGCCACGGCGTGCTGGAAAAGTTCGGCGTCGAGATGATCGGTGCCAACGCCGACACCATCGACAAGGCCGAAGACCGCTCGCGCTTCGACAAGGCCATGAAGGACATCGGCCTGGCCTGCCCGCGCTCGGGTATTGCCCACAGCATGGAAGAAGCCTACGGCGTGCTGGAGATGGTGGGCTTCCCCTGCATCATCCGCCCCAGCTTCACCATGGGCGGCACCGGCGGCGGCATCGCCTACAACCGTGAAGAGTTCGAGGAAATCTGCGCCCGCGGTCTGGACCTGTCGCCGACCAACGAGCTGCTGATCGACGAATCGCTGATCGGCTGGAAGGAATACGAGATGGAGGTGGTCCGCGACAAGAAGGACAACTGCATCATCGTCTGCTCCATCGAGAACTTCGACCCGATGGGCGTGCACACCGGCGACTCCATCACCGTGGCCCCGGCGCAGACCCTGACCGACAAGGAATACCAGATCATGCGCAACGCCTCGCTGGCGGTGCTGCGTGAAATCGGTGTGGAAACCGGCGGCTCCAACGTGCAGTTCGGCATCTGCCCGAACACCGGGCGCATGGTGGTGATCGAGATGAACCCGCGCGTGTCGCGTTCCTCGGCACTGGCCTCCAAGGCCACCGGCTTCCCCATCGCCAAGATCGCCGCCAAGCTGGCGGTCGGTTACACCCTCGATGAGCTGTCCAACGACATCACTGGCGGTCGCACCCCGGCGTCCTTCGAGCCGGCCATCGACTACGTGGTGACCAAGGTCCCGCGCTTCGCCTTCGAGAAATTCCCCAAGGCCGACGCCCGCCTGACCACCCAGATGAAGTCCGTGGGTGAAGTCATGGCCATCGGCCGTACCTTCCAGGAGTCGGTGCAGAAGGCCCTGCGCGGTCTGGAAGTCGGCGTTGCCGGCTTCGATCCGAAACTCGATCTGAACGACCCGGAAGCCGAGAGCATCCTCAAGCGCGAACTGACCGTGCCCAGCGCCGACCGTATCTGGTACGTGGCCGATGCCTTCCGCGCCGGCAAGAGCGTTGCCGAAGTGTTCGAGCTGACCCGTATCGACGAGTGGTTCCTGGTACAGATCGAGGATCTGATCAAGGACGAGGCGACCGTGCAGACCCTGGGTCTGTCTGCCATCGACTACGACCTGATGTTCAAGCTCAAGCGCAAGGGCTTCTCCGATGCGCGTCTGGCCAAGCTGCTGGGCGTTTCCGAGAAGAGCCTGCGCGCGCACCGTCACAAGCTGAAAGTGCTGCCGGTGTACAAGCGCGTGGACACCTGTGCCGCCGAATTCGCCACCGACACCGCCTACATGTACTCGACCTACGAGGAAGAGTGCGAGGCCAACCCGAGCGGTCGCGACAAGATCATGATCCTCGGCGGCGGTCCGAACCGTATCGGCCAGGGCATCGAGTTCGACTACTGCTGCGTACACGCGGCGCTGGCCATGCGTGAAGACGGTTTCGAGACCATCATGGTCAACTGCAACCCGGAAACCGTCTCCACCGACTACGACACCTCCGACCGCCTGTACTTCGAGCCGGTGACCCTGGAGGACGTGCTGGAAATCGTCCGCGTCGAGCAGCCCAAAGGCGTGATCGTGCAGTACGGCGGCCAGACCCCGCTGAAGATCTGCCGCGCCCTGGAAGAAGCCGGCGTTCCGATCATCGGCACCAGCCCCGAGGCCATCGACCGCGCCGAAGACCGCGAGCGCTTCCAGCAGATGGTTCAGCGCCTGAACCTGCGTCAGCCGGCCAACGCCACTGCGCGCAGCGAAGACGAGGCTTTGGCCCTGTCGAAGAACATCGGCTACCCGATGGTGGTGCGTCCGTCCTACGTGCTGGGCGGCCGGGCGATGGAAATCGTCTACCAGGAAGAAGAGCTCAAGCGCTACATGCGCGAAGCGGTGAAGGTGTCCAACGACAGCCCGGTGTTGCTGGATCGCTTCCTCAACTGCGCCATCGAGGTGGATGTGGATGCGGTCAGCGACGGCGAAACCGTGGTGATCGGCGCCATCATGCAGCACATCGAACAGGCCGGCGTGCACTCCGGTGACTCAGCCTGCTCGCTGCCGCCGTACTCGCTGCCGGCGCACATCCAGGACGAGATTCGCGAGCAGGTCAAGAAGATGGCTCTGGAGCTCGGCGTGGTCGGCCTGATGAACGTGCAGATGGCTGTGCAGGGCGAAGACATCTACGTCATCGAAGTGAACCCGCGCGCCTCGCGTACCGTGCCGTTCGTTTCCAAGTGCGTCGGCGAATCGCTGGCCAAGGTGGCTGCGCGCGTCATGGCCGGCAAGACCCTGGCCGAAGTGGGCTACACCGAGGAAATCATCCCGCCGTTCTTCAGCGTCAAGGAAGCGGTGTTCCCCTTCGCCAAGTTCCCGGGCGTCGATCCGATCCTCGGCCCGGAGATGAAGTCCACCGGTGAAGTCATGGGTGTCGGCGACAGCTTCGGCGAAGCCTTCGCCAAGGCCCAGCTGGGTGCCAGCGAGATCCTGCCGAATTCCGGTTGCGCCTTCATCAGCGTGCGTGAGGACGACAAGGCCGAGGCCGTTCAGGTTGCGCGCGATCTGGTCAGCCTGGGCTTCGAAGTGGTCGCCACCGCCGGTACCGCCAAGGTGATCGAGGCTGCCGGCCTACCGGTACGCCGTGTGAACAAGGTGACCGAAGGTCGTCCGCACGTGGTCGACATGATCAAGAACGACGAAGTCACCCTGATCATCAACACCACCGAAGGCCGTCAGTCCATCGCTGACTCCTACTCCATTCGTCGTAACGCTCTGCAGCATAAGATCTACTGCACCACCACCATCGCGGCTGGGCAGGCGGTCTGTGAGGCGCTCAAGTTCGGTCCCGAGAAGACCGTGCGCCGGCTGCAGGATCTGCATGCAGGAATCAAGGCATGAACAAGTACCCCATGACCGTCCAGGGCGCTCGCGCCCTGGAAGAAGAGCTGGCGCACCTGACCAAGGTGCGTCGCCCCGCACTGAGCCAGGCGATTGCCGAGGCTCGTGAACTGGGCGACCTCAAGGAAAACGCCGAATACCATGCCGCGCGTGAAGAGCAGGGCATGGTCGAGGCGCGTGTGCGTGATATCGAAGGTCGCCTGCAGAACGCGGTGATCATTGACGTCACCACCATCGAGCACACCGGCAAGGTGATCTTCGGCACCACGGTGGAAATCGCCAACGTCGAAACCGACGAAAGCGTGACCTACCAGATCGTTGGCGAAGACGAAGCCGACATCAAGCAGGGCAAGATCTCCGTCGGTTCGCCCATCGCCCGCGCCCTGGTGGGCAAGAGCGAGGGTGACGTGGTCGGCGTGCAGACCCCCAGTGGCCTGGTCGAGTACGAGATTGTCGAAGTCCGCCACATCTAAGCCACACCTGCCGTCGCGGGCCGCTGCCATCAGCTGGCAGCTGGCCCAGACCCTCTGGGTCGGCGGCTTGTGGTTGCTGCAATTCGTCATTCTGCCGGCCATCGGCCAGATCGGCCTGGCGCCGCTGCTGGTTCAGGAAATAGCTGCGAAGTTGGCTCCGCTGCTGGTTGGCCTGGCGGCCGTATGCGTGGCGCTGCAGGCCTTTGCCCTGCTGCGCAGTGACGGGCTTTCGAGTCTGTTGCGGGATATGCGTGGGCAGCTCTTGTTGACCGTTGCGGTCATGGCCCTGAGTTATTTCGTTGCGTTGCACCAATGGCCGGAGGCCGAGTACTGGCTACGCTTCAGCTACCTGGTGATGGCGTTCTGCGGGTTGTTGCTGGTGCTGCAGCCGGTGCCGGGTAAATCGCGCGGCGCCTGACGTCGAGCGGGCAGGCGCTGCACGCAGCGTTCAGCCCTGGTAGCGAATCACGTTGGACAGGTTGCGATTCGGCTTGGAGTTCTTGCGATAGAGCAGGGCGACCTTGCCGATCGACTGCACCAGTTCGGCGCGGCCGGCTTCGCACAGAGCGGCGATGGCAGCCTGACGATCCTCGCGTTCGGCGAGGCGCAACTGTACCTTGATCAGTTCGTGATCGTTCAGGGCGCGGTCCAGTTCGGCCAGCACGCCTTCGGTCAAACCGTTATCCGCCACGATCAATACAGGTTTCAGGTGGTGGCCGATAGATTTGAATTGTTTCTTCTGCTCTTGAGTGAGCGGCATAATCGTTAGTACCTAATTCAGTCTGGAAAACGGCGCCTATCTTACCCGAGCCCGCGCAGTTATTCATGACCCGTTGAGTTCGAGGTTTCAGTGGCACGTTCCAAGACCAGCCAGCGTTGGCTGAAAGAACATTTCGACGATCCTTACGTGAAGATGGCGCAGAAGGACGGCTATCGTTCGCGCGCCAGCTACAAGTTGCTGGAAATCCAGGAGAAGGATCGCATTCTGCGTCCCGGTATGACCGTGGTGGACCTCGGCGCTGCGCCGGGCGGCTGGTCGCAGGTCACCAGTCGGGTGATCGGCGACAAGGGGCGTCTGATCGCTTCCGATATCCTGGAGATGGATGCAATTCCCGACGTAACCTTCATTCAGGGCGATTTTACCGACGATGCGGTATTCGCCCGGCTTCTTGAAGCCATTGGCGAAAATCCGGTCGACCTTGTTATTTCCGATATGGCCCCCAATATGAGTGGGGTGAGAACCGCTGATCAGGCGCGCGCGATGTACCTGTGCGAGCTAGCGCTGGATCTGGCGGGCCGGGTTTTGCGACCTGGCGGTGACTTTCTGATCAAGATTTTCCAGGGCGAAGGTTTCGATGCGTACCACAAGCAGGTGCGCGAGACCTTCGACAAGGTGCAGATGCGCAAGCCGCTGTCGTCGCGCGATCGTTCTCGTGAGCAATATCTGTTGGCGCGTGGCTTTCGTGGGTTATGAGTTGAAACTGGTGTTCGCCCTGTCGGTCTCAGTGGCAGAAACCTCATAAAGGGTTACAGACGGTGCCTGCGGGATGCGGGCGTTTGGTGTAAGTTAGGTCGGTATATCATTGGTCGTCATGGGAAGCCTGCTTCGCCACGAGGCCTGCTTCAGAGGGTAGCTAATTGAACGACATGGCAAAGAATCTGATTCTGTGGCTGATCATCGCGGCGGTGCTGGTTACCGTGATGAACAACTTTTCCAGCCCGAGCGAGCCGCAGACCCTGAGCTACTCGCAATTCATCGAGCAGGTGAAGGAGGGGCGCGTCGAGCGAGTGACCGTCGACGGTTACGTGATCACTGGCAAGCGCACCGACGGCGAAGGCTTCAAGACCATCCGCCCGGCGATCCAGGACGGTGGTCTGATCGGTGACCTGATCGACAACAACGTGGTCATCGAAGGCAAGCAGCCCGAGCAGCAGAGCATCTGGACTCAGCTGCTGGTCGCCAGCTTCCCGATCCTGGTGATCATCGCCGTGTTCATGTTCTTCATGCGCCAGATGCAGGGCGGTGCTGGCGGCAAGGGCGGGCCGATGAGCTTCGGCAAGTCCAAGGCGCGCCTGCTCTCCGAAGACCAGGTCAAGACCACCTTCGCCGACGTCGCCGGTTGCGACGAGGCCAAGGAGGAAGTCAGCGAACTGGTGGAATTCCTCCGCGATCCGGGCAAGTTCCAGCGTTTGGGCGGTCGTATTCCGCGCGGTGTGCTGATGGTGGGTTCGCCGGGTACAGGTAAGACGCTGCTGGCCAAGGCCGTGGCCGGTGAGGCGAAAGTGCCGTTCTTCACCATTTCCGGTTCCGACTTCGTCGAGATGTTCGTCGGTGTCGGCGCCAGCCGCGTACGCGACATGTTCGACCAGGCCAAGAAGCACGCGCCGTGCATCATCTTCATCGACGAAATCGACGCCGTTGGTCGCCATCGTGGCGCCGGCATGGGCGGCGGTCATGACGAGCGCGAGCAGACCCTCAACCAGTTGCTGGTGGAGATGGACGGCTTCGAGATGAACGATGGCATCATCGTCATTGCTGCAACCAACCGCCCGGACGTGCTCGATCCGGCGCTGCTGCGTCCTGGTCGCTTCGACCGTCAGGTAGTGGTTGGCCTGCCAGACATTCGCGGTCGCGAACAGATCCTGAAAGTGCACATGCGCAAGGTGCCGATGGGCGACGACGTCAATCCGGCGGTCATCGCCCGTGGCACCCCGGGCTTCTCCGGTGCCGATCTGGCCAACCTGGTCAACGAAGCCTCGCTGTTCGCCGCGCGTGCCGGCAAGCGACTGGTGGAAATGAAGGAGTTCGAGCTGGCCAAGGACAAGATCATGATGGGCGCCGAGCGCAAGACCATGGTCATGTCCGACAAGGAGAAGCTCAACACTGCCTACCACGAGGCGGGTCACGCCATCGTCGGTCGTCTGGTCCCCGAGCATGATCCGGTCTACAAGGTTTCCATCATTCCCCGCGGTCGTGCCCTGGGCGTGACCATGTTCCTGCCGGAAGAGGATCGTTACAGCCTCAGCAAGCGAGCCCTGATCAGCCAGATCTGCTCGCTGTTCGGTGGCCGCATCGCCGAGGAAATGACCCTGGGCTTCGATGGTGTCACCACTGGCGCTTCCAACGACATCATGCGTGCTACCCAGTTGGCCAAGAACATGGTCACCAAGTGGGGCCTGTCCGAGAAGCTCGGCCCACTGATGTACGCCGAGGAAGAGGGCGAAGTGTTCCTCGGTCGCAGCATGGGTAGCCAGAACAGCAATGTTTCCGGCGAAACCGCCAAGCAGATCGACGAAGAAGTGCGTCGCATCATCGACGAGTGCTACGCCACGGCGAAGAAACTGCTGGTGGAGAACCGCGACAAGCTCGATGCCATGGCCGAAGCACTGATGAAATACGAGACCATCGATTCCGAGCAGATCGACGACATCATGGGTGGTCGCGAGCCTCGCGAACCGCGTGGTTGGGATGGCGGTGGCGACTCCGGTACCCCGCAGGCCAAGGTCGACGAACCTAGTCGTCCCGAGAAGCCCATCGGTGGGCCAGCGGCCGAACACTAAGGTTCCCTATGTCTCGACAGCAACACCCGAGCCGGCTGCCCTGTGGCAGCCGGCTTCTTGATTTATCCCGTCCGCAAGTGATGGGCATCCTCAATGTCACTCCCGATTCCTTTTCCGACGGTGGGCGCTTCACTGCGCGCGACGCGGCCTTGCGTCATGCGGAACAGATGGTCGCTGCTGGCGCGACGCTGATCGATATCGGTGGTGAGTCCACGCGTCCAGGGGCACGAAGCGTTTCGCCGACCGAAGAGCTGGAGCGCGTTGCGCCAATGGTCGAGGTCATCGCTCGCGAACTGGACGTAATCATTTCCGTGGATACCTCGACCCCGGCAGTCATGCGTGAAAGTGCAAGGCTGGGGGCGGGGCTGATCAACGATGTGCGTTCCTTGCAGCGTGACGGCGCGCTGGATGCGGCCGCAGACACCGGGCTGCCGGTATGCCTGATGCACATGCGCGGTGAGCCGGGCAATATGCAGGATAATCCGCAATATCCGGATATCGTCAGCGAAGTGCGGGAGTTTCTCGTCGAGCGCATGGCTGCGTGCGCGACTGCGGGTATCCCCGCCGAGCGGATCGTGCTCGATCCGGGCTTTGGTTTTGCCAAGACTCTGGAGCACAATCTCGTCCTGTTCCGTCGCATGGCTGAGCTCTCTGCTCTGGGGCGTCCTTTGCTGGTTGGCGTTTCGCGCAAGAGCATGATCGGCAAGGTGCTCGGTCACGAAGTTGGCGGGCGCCTCTACGGCAGCCTGGCGTTGGCCGCTCTGGCATTGACCAAGGGCGCACATATTTTGCGTGTGCACGATGTTGCCGAAACGATGGACGTGGTGCGCATGATCGCTGCGGTCGAGGCAGCGCAATAGCGGGCTTTTGAAAGCGTAGGCGAGGCGGTCTGGGCTAGGCAAAAACAGCCGAGAAAGCGGAGTTTACGTGTTGTAAATGAGCATTTTGAGGCTGTTTTTAACGACGGCCAGACAACGCAGGTAGTTTTCAATGGCCTGCTAACAAGGAAAGCGTTATGGCTAGAAAGTACTTCGGCACCGATGGCATTCGTGGCCGCGTCGGGCAGTTCCCCATCACTCCGGATTTCATGCTCAAGCTCGGCTGGGCGGCGGGCATGGCGTTTCGCAAGGAAGGCAAGTGCCGCATCCTGATCGGCAAGGATACGCGCATTTCCGGCTACATGTTCGAGTCGGCCCTGGAAGCCGGCCTCGCTGCAGCGGGTGCCGATGTACAGTTGCTCGGCCCGATGCCGACGCCGGCCATCGCCTATCTGACTCGAACCTTCCAGGCCGATGCCGGTATCGTAATCAGCGCCTCGCACAATCCACATGACGACAACGGCATCAAGTTCTTCTCCAGTGAAGGCACCAAGCTGCCGGATGATGTCGAGGCGATGATCGAGGAGCTGCTCGATCAGCCGATGACGGTGGTCGAGTCTGCCGGGATCGGCAAGGCTTCGCGGATCAACGACGCCTCTGGTCGCTATATCGAGTTCTGCAAGGGCAGTGTGCCCAGTGGTACCAGCTTCAAGGGGTTGAAGATCGTCATCGATTGCGCCCACGGTGCGGCCTACAAGGTTGCGCCGAGCGTGTTCCGCGAACTGGGGGCCGAGGTGCGGGTCATCTCGGCGCAGCCCGATGGCCTCAATATCAACGATGGTTGCGGGTCGACGCATATTGCGGCGCTGCAGGCTGAAGTGGTTGCGCAGCAGGCCGATCTGGGTATTGCCTTCGACGGTGACGCCGACCGCGTGCTGATGGTTGATCAATATGGCGCAGTGGTCGATGGCGACGAGTTGCTGTTCATCATCGCCCGCGACCTGCAGGAACGCGGGCGACTGCGTGGTGGCGTGGTCGGTACGCTGATGAGCAATCTGGGGCTGGAGCTGGCGCTGGCCGAGCTGAACATCCCCTTCGTTCGCGCCAAGGTGGGCGATCGTTACGTGATCGCCGAGCTGCTGGCGCGCAACTGGCAGCTGGGTGGAGAAAATTCCGGTCATCTGGTGTGCTTCCAGCATACCACCACCGGCGATGCGGTCATCGCCGCGCTGCAGGTGCTGATGGCGCTCAAGCGTCGCGGTCAGAGTCTGGTCGAGGCGCGTAGCGATCTGAAGAAGTGCCCGCAGGTACTGATCAATGTGCGTTTTTCCGGCGCGGTCGATCCGCTGGAGCATCCTTCGGTGAAGGAAGCCTGTGCGCGGGTAACCGAGAGCATGGCAGGGCGTGGCCGCGTCTTGCTGCGCAAGTCTGGCACCGAGCCGCTGGTGCGAGTGATGGTCGAAGGCGACGAGGAAAGCTCGGTTCGCGGCTATGCCGATGAATTGGCTAAGATTGTTGCCGAAGTCTGTGCTTGATTGCGCTTGCTACCGTGAGTGCTCTTGGGTAACATCTGCGCCCTCTTTGATCGACGAGGTAAAACATGCGTCGCCCCTTGGTCGCCGGTAACTGGAAAATGCACGGTACCCGCGCCAGCGTCGCAGAGCTGATCGAAGGGTTGCGTCAGCAGGCCCTGTCTGCCGATGTCGATGTCGCGGTGTTTCCCTCCAGTCTGCATATCGCTCAGGTCGTCGAAGGCTTGAGCGGCAAGGCTGTGAAGGTTGGAGCCCAGGATTGCGCGGCGCAAGTCGAGCAGGGTGCTCTGACTGGCGAGCTGGCTGTGAGCCAGGTAGCTGATTGCGGTTGCGCGCTGGTGTTGGTTGGGCACTCAGAGCGTCGCCTGATTCTGGGCGAGAGCGATGAGGTGATCGTACGCAAGTTTGCGGCAGTCCAGGCGGCGGGTCTGGTTCCGGTGCTCTGTGTCGGTGAGACTCGTGAGCAGCGTGAAGCGAATGCAACGCTGGGAGTGGTGGGTGGCCAGCTGGCCGCAGTGATCGATGCTTTGGGCGTCGAGGCGCTGAAAAATGCCGTGGTTGCCTATGAGCCTGTATGGGCCATCGGTACCGGGTTGACCGCTACGCCTGAGCAGGCTCAGGAAGTGCACGCGGCGATTCGCGCGCAGGTTGCGCAGCTGAATGCTGATGTCGCCGGCGAGCTGAGAATTCTTTATGGCGGCAGTGTGAAGGCCGCTAGTGCAGCCGAGTTGTTCGGCATGCAGGATATCGATGGGGGGCTCGTGGGTGGAGCCTCTCTGAATGCGGATGAATTCGGTGCGATCTGTCGCGCTGCAGGAAACTGAAGAATGCTGGAAACAGTCATTGTTGTTCTGCACCTGCTGGGTGCGATCGGGATTGTAGTGCTGGTTTTGCTGCAGCAGGGTAAGGGGGCTGACGCAGGTGCGTCGTTCGGTTCGGGTGCTTCGGCAACTGTATTCGGAAGCCAAGGTTCCTCTACCTTTCTGAGTAAGTTTACTGGTATACTCGCCGCAGGTTTTTTCATTACCAGCTTGGGTTTAGCGTTCTTTGCTAAAGAAAAAGCTGATGCACTGACTCAGGTTGGTCTGCCAGATCCAGCGGTTCTGGAAGTTCAACAAAAGCCGGCGGTCGAAGACGTGCCGGTGCTCGAAGAGCAAGCTCCAGCATCCGATGCTTCGGATGTGCCGGAGGCTCCAGAGCAGTAACAGTTTTGCCGAGGTGGTGGAATTGGTAGACACGCTACCTTGAGGTGGTAGTGGCCATAGGCTGTAGGGGTTCGAGTCCCCTCCTCGGTACCATACTCAAGAAAGCCCGCAGTTCGCGGGCTTTCTTGTTGCTGGAGTGTTTGGTTGACCCTCGCCAGGGGGTGGCCGTATAATTCCGGCCCAGCTTTGACGCGGGGTGGAGCAGTCTGGTAGCTCGTCGGGCTCATAACCCGAAGGTCGTAGGTTCAAATCCTGCCCCCGCAACCAGTTTCAGAAGCCCCTTTTAAGGGGCTTTTTGTTAGCTGAAACACAGTGTCCGCAGCTTTATCGCGGGCAGACGGGATGGGCGTTTCGCCCATTTTTTATTTGCACAGCATGCACGAGGGCCGTTAAGTGTCGAGCAAGCTAGAACAGTTGCAGGCCTTGTTGGCCCCGGTAATCGAGGCGCTCGGTTATCAGTGTTGGGGCATCGAGTTCCTGTCGCAGGGGCGTCATTCGCTGCTGCGTGTCTATATCGATAAGGCCGACGGCATCCTGATCGACGATTGCGAAATCGTCAGCCGTCAGCTCAGTGGCGTACTCGATGTCGAGGACCCGATTTCCTCCGAGTACACGCTGGAAGTTTCTTCTCCTGGCATGGATCGTCCGTTGTTCACCCTCGAACAGTTTGCGGCGCATGTTGGAGAGCAGGTGAAGATCAAGCTGCGTTCGCCTTTCGATGGGCGTCGTAACTTCCAGGGCCTCCTTCGCGGTGTGGAGGAGCAGGACGTGGTGGTTCAGGTGGATGACCACGAGTATCTGTTGCCGATCGACCTGATCGACAAGGCCAATATCATCCCCCGATTTGATTGAGATGCGGATTCTGCGTCGCTGCCGTGCTGCCGACTTTCGGTGCGGAGTAAGCGACACAGATGGCGCGAAGGTAGCGCGGCAGCGCACGAATGCAGCGCCAATGGCGTGAACGTGACGCGGATTGCGCATAACCAATGGATTGCGAAAGGCGAGGCGTACGATGAGCAAAGAAGTACTGCTGGTTGTTGAGTCGGTATCCAACGAGAAGGGTGTACCGGCCGGCGTGATTTTCGAGGCGCTGGAGCTGGCTCTGGCGACCGCGACCAAGAAACGTTTCGAGGACGAGGTCGACCTGCGTGTGTCGATCAATCGTCAGAACGGTAGCTACGAAACCTTCCGTCGCTGGACCGTGGTCGACGAGTCCGAGTTCGAAGATCCGGCCTATCAGCTGACTGAAGACATGCCGCAGGCCGTCGAAGCCAAGGCCAAGATCGGTGACGTGCTCGAAGAAAAGGTCGAGTCCATCGAGTTCGGCCGTATCGCCGCGCAAACCGCCAAGCAGGTCATCGTGCAGAAAGTGCGCGAGGCCGAGCGCGCTCAGGTGGTCGACGCTTACCGCGAGCGTCTGGGCGAGATCATCTCCGGTACCGTCAAGAAGGTCACTCGCGACAACGTCATCGTCGACTTGGGCAACAACGCCGAGGCGCTGCTGGCCCGCGAAGACATCATTCCGCGCGAGACTTTCCGCGTTGGTGTGCGTCTGCGTGCCCTGCTCAAGGAAATTCGTACCGAGAACCGCGGTCCGCAGCTGATCCTGTCGCGTACCGCTCCGGAAATGCTGATCGAGCTGTTCCGCATCGAGGTACCTGAAATCGCCGAAGGGCTGATCGACGTCAAGGCCGCCTCCCGTGATCCGGGCTCGCGCGCCAAGATTGCCGTGCGTTCCAAGGACAAGCGTATCGACCCGCAGGGCGCCTGTATCGGCATGCGCGGTTCGCGCGTTCAGGCCGTTTCCGGCGAACTGGGTGGCGAGCGCGTCGATATCGTGCTGTGGGACGACAACCCCGCACAGTTCGTCATCAACGCCATGTCGCCGGCCGAGGTGGCTGCGATCATCGTCGACGAAGATGCCCATGCCATGGACATCGCCGTTGCCGAAGACAACCTGGCTCAGGCCATCGGCCGTGGCGGTCAGAACGTGCGCCTGGCCAGTCAACTGACCGGCTGGACCCTGAACGTGATGACCGAGGCGGACATTCAGGCCAAGCAGCAGGCAGAAACCGGCGACATCATGCAGTCCTTCATCGACGAGCTGGAAGTCGACGAAGAACTGGCCCAAGTCCTGGTCGAAGAGGGTTTCACCAGTCTCGAAGAGATTGCCTACGTACCCATGGAAGAAATGCTCAGCATCGATGGCTTTGACGAGGAGATCGTCAATGAGCTGCGTGCACGGGCCAAGGATCGTCTGCTGACCAAGGCGATCGCCAACGAGGAGAAGTTGGCCGATGCCCATCCGGCAGATGATTTGCTGGAACTGGAAGGCATGGACAAGGCGCTGGCTCTCGAGCTTGCGCTGCGCGGCGTGATTACCCGTGAAGACCTGGCCGAGCAGTCGATCGACGACCTGCTCGACATCGACGGCATCGACGAAGAGCGTGCCGGCAAGCTGATCATGGCCGCTCGAGCCCATTGGTTCGAATAAGCGGTTGCGGCCTGAGGAGAAAGATGCATGACGCAAGTCACGGTGAAAGAACTGGCCAAAGTGGTCGACACTCCGGTTGAGCGCCTGCTGCAGCAGATGCGTGAAGCCGGCCTGTCCCACAGCAGTGCCGAACAAGTAGTGACTGATAGTGAGAAACAGGCCCTGTTGGCCCATCTCAAGAGCAGTCACGGCGACAAGGTCGAAGAGCCGCGCAAGATCACCTTGCAGCGCAAGACCACCAGCACCCTCAAGGTGGCTGGCAGCAAGACCATCAGTGTTGAAGTGCGCAAGAAGAAAACCTTCGTCAAGCGCAGCCCGGAAGAGCTCGAAGCCGAGAAGCAGCGCGAGCTGGAAGCTCAGCAGGCAGCTGCCGAGGCCGAGCGTCTGAAGGCCGAGGAAGAAGCCAAGCGCAAGGCCGAAGAAGAGGCCAAGCGTCAGGCTGCCGCCGCTACCGAAGCACCGGCACCTGCTGCCGCGCCGGCTCCGGCCAGCGAGCCAGTGGTTGCTGCGCCGGTCGTCGAAGCCGAGCGCAAGAAGGAAGAAGTGCGCCGCCCCGAGAAGGCACGCAGCGACGAAGACGAGCGTCGTGATCGCAAGCACGCGCAGCACCGCCCGACCCTCAAGGAAAAGGCACCAGCTCCGCGCGTCGCCCCGCGCAGTGTCGACGAAGAGAGCGACGGTTTCCGTCGTGGCGGTCGCGGCAAGGCCAAGATGAAGAAGCGCAACCAGCACGGCTTCCAGGCTCCGGCCGGCCCGGTGGTGCGTGAAGTATCGATTGGCGAGACCATCACCGTGGGCGAACTGGCCCAGCAGATGTCGGTGAAGGCTGCTGAAGTCATCAAGTTCATGTTCAAGATGGGCTCGCCTGCCACCATCAACCAGGTGCTGGATCAGGAAACTGCCCAGCTGGTCGCCGAAGAGCTGGGCCACAAGGTCAAGCTGGTCAGCGACAACGCGCTGGAAGATTCCCTGGCCGAGTCGCTGAAGTTCGAAGGTGAGGCGATGTCCCGTGCGCCGGTGGTGACCGTAATGGGTCACGTCGACCATGGTAAGACCTCGCTGCTCGACTATATCCGTCGTGCCAAGGTGGCTTCCGGTGAAGCGGGTGGTATCACCCAGCACATCGGTGCCTACCACGTGGAAACCGATCGCGGCATGGTCACCTTCCTCGATACCCCCGGTCACGCCGCGTTCACCCAGATGCGTGCCCGTGGTGCCAAGGCCACCGACATCGTCATTCTCGTCGTCGCCGCTGACGACGGCGTGATGCCGCAGACCCAGGAAGCCGTGCAGCACGCGAAAGCGGCTGGCGTGCCGATCGTGGTTGCGGTGAACAAGATGGACAAGCCGGAAGCCAATCCGGACAACATCAAGAACGGCCTGGCCGCGCTGGACGTGATCCCGGAAGAGTGGGGCGGCGACGCACCCTTCGTCCCGGTTTCCGCCAAGGCCGGTACCGGTATCGACGAGCTGCTCGAAGCCGTGCTGCTGCAGGCCGAGGTTCTCGAACTGAAAGCCACTCCGACCGCTCCCGGTCGTGGTGTGGTGGTCGAATCGCGTCTGGACAAGGGCCGCGGCCCGGTCGCTACCGTGCTGGTTCAGGACGGTACCCTGCGTCAGGGCGACATGGTTCTGGTCGGCGTCAACTACGGCCGCGTGCGTGCCATGCTCGACGAGAACGGCAAGCCGATCAAGGAAGCCGGTCCGTCGATTCCGGTCGAGATCCTCGGCCTGGATGGCACGCCGGATGCCGGTGACGAGATGATGGTGGTGGCCGACGAGAAGAAGGCCCGCGAAGTCGCGCTGTTCCGTCAGGGCAAGTTCCGCGAGGTCAAACTGGCTCGTGCCCACGCCGGCAAGCTGGAAAACATCTTCGAAAGCATGGGCCAGGAAGAGAAGAAGACCCTAAACATCGTCCTCAAGGCCGACGTGCGTGGTTCTCTGGAAGCTCTGCAAGGCTCGCTCAGCACCCTGGGCAACGACGAAGTGCAGGTACGTGTGGTCGGTGGCGGCGTCGGTGGTATCACCGAGTCCGATGCCAACCTGGCGCTGGCTTCCAATGCCGTGCTGTTCGGCTTCAACGTCCGTGCTGACGCCGGTGCGCGCAAGATCGTCGAGTCCGAAGGCCTCGACATGCGTTACTACAACGTCATCTACGACATCATCGAAGACGTCAAGAAGGCCCTCACCGGTATGCTCGGCAGCGATGTTCGCGAGAACATCCTGGGCACCGCGGAAGTGCGTGACGTGTTCCGTTCGCCGAAGTTCGGCGCCGTCGCTGGCTGCATGGTCATCGAAGGCACCGTCTACCGTAACCGTCCGATCCGCGTACTGCGCGAGGACGTGGTGATCTTCGAAGGCGAGCTGGAATCGCTGCGTCGCTTCAAGGACGACGTCGCCGAAGTGCGTAATGGCATGGAGTGCGGTATCGGTGTGAAGAGCTACAACGACGTCAAGGTCGGCGACAAGATCGAAGTGTTCGAGAAGGTCCAGGTGGCGCGCAGCCTGTAAGCGCGACATCCCGATCACGCAACGCCCGGCCCCGCTCATGCGCGGCCGGGCGTTTGCCGCTTTTACGTCCGCTGCCGCCAAGGCATGCGGGCGAAGGAAAGGTAAGTAAGAAATGGCCAAAGATTACAGCCGTACCCAGCGTATCGGTGATCAGATGCAGCGCGAGCTGGCAGTGCTGATCCAGCGCGAGATCAAGGACCCGCGCCTGGGTCTGGTAACCATCACTGCGGTCGACGTGAGTCGCGACCTGTCCCATGCCAAGGTGTTCATCACCGTGATGGGCAAGGACGACGACGCCGAGCAGATCAAGCTCAACCTGGAGATTCTCGGTGAGGCAGCCGGTTACCTGCGCATGCTGCTGGGCAAGTCGATGAAAGTTCGCACCATTCCGCAGCTGCACTTCCAGTACGACGCCAGCATTCGTCGCGGTGCCGAGTTGTCGGCGCTGATCGAGCGTGCGGTGGCGGAAGATCGCAAGCACCAGGACGGCAGCGAGGAATAAGCGTGGCGCAGGTCAAACGTATTCGCCGCAAGGTCGACGGTATCATCCTGCTGGACAAGCCGCGCGGCTTCACTTCCAACGCTGCATTGCAGAAGGTGCGCTGGCTGCTCAACGCCGAGAAGGCCGGGCATACCGGTAGCCTCGATCCGCTGGCAACCGGCGTGCTGCCGCTGTGCTTCGGTGAGGCGACCAAGTTTTCCCAATACCTGCTCGATGCCGACAAGGGTTACGAGACCGTGGCGCAACTGGGCGTGACCACCACCACCGGCGATGCCGAAGGTGATGTGCTCGAGCGCCGCCCGGTGACCGTTGGTCGCACTGAGATCGAGGCCCTGTTGCCGCGTTTTCGCGGAGAAATCAAACAGATACCCCCGATGTACTCGGCTCTGAAGAAGGATGGTCAACCGTTGTACAAGCTGGCCCGTGCAGGCGAGGTAGTGGAGCGCGAGGCGCGTTCTGTTACTATTGCGCGCCTGGAATTGCTGGCTCTCGAGGGCGAGCAGGCGCGTCTGTCGGTGGATTGCAGCAAAGGTACCTACATTCGCACACTGGTCGAGGATCTTGGCCAGTTGCTCGGTTGCGGCGCACATGTCGCGGAACTGCGCCGGACCAAGGCCGGCCCGTTCGACCTGGCGCGCACCGTGACGCTGGAAGAGCTGGAAGCGGTGCATGCCGAAGGTGGCAGCGCAGCGCTCGATCGCTTCCTGCAGCCGGTCGACAGCGGTTTGCAGGATTGGCCGCTGCTGCAGTTTTCCGAGCACAGCGCGTTCTACTGGTTGCAAGGGCAACCGGTACGGGCACCGGAAGCGCCGAAGTTCGGCATGGTGCGCGTGCAGGATCACAATGGTCGCTTCATCGGGATCGGTGAAGTGAGCGACGACGGGCGCATCGCCCCGCGTCGATTGATTTATACCGGTGCGTAGCACGGGGGGAGACACGGGCCTCAAGGCCCGGACGGACTCTACCGGTGTGTAGCACCGAACGGTTCGGCCGAGAGGTCGAAACCTGAGGCTGGCGATACCAGCGTCAGGATTACGAGGGTGGCTGTTAGTAGGCACGGTCATGCCTCTTTTTAAAACACGGGAAGCGATTCCCGGCCTATTGAGACTGCTTCGGCAGTTTCCAGATGAGAGGAAGCCAACATGGCACTCAGCGTTGAAGAAAAAGCCCAGATCGTAAACGAGTACAAGCAAGCTGAAGGCGACACCGGTAGCCCGGAAGTGCAGGTAGCCCTGCTGACCGCCAACATCAACAAGCTGCAAGGCCACTTCAAGGCCAACGGCAAAGATCACCACAGCCGTCGTGGTCTGATCCGCATGGTTAACCAGCGTCGTAAGCTGCTGGACTACCTGAAGGGCAAGGACACCACTCGTTACAGCGCCCTGATCGGTCGCCTGGGCCTGCGTCGTTAATAGACGCGAGCTGCACAAGTTGGAAGCTGGAAGTTCGCAGCCGCACTTCGGGGTTTACCCCGGAGTGCGGCTGCGGGCTTCCAGCTTTTGGCTTTTCGAAGGATGCATCGGGTCCGACTCCCATGCCGCTTTCAGATTTCCCCCAAAGGCAACAAAGAGAAGGAAAACACCGTGAACCCGGTAATCAAACAGTTCAAGTTCGGTCAATCGACCGTAACCCTCGAGACTGGCCGTATCGCCCGTCAGGCCAGCGGCGCCGTGCTGGTGACCGTCGACAATGACGTCACCGTGCTGGTCACCGTGGTCGGTGCCAAGACCGCCGACCCGAGCAAGGGTTTCTTCCCGCTGTCCGTGCACTATCAGGAAAAGACCTACGCTGCCGGCAAGATTCCTGGCGGTTTCTTCAAGCGTGAAGGCCGTCCGAGCGAGAAGGAAACCCTGACCTCGCGCCTGATCGACCGTCCGATCCGTCCGCTGTTCCCCGAAGGTTTCATGAACGAAGTGCAGGTCGTCTGCACCGTCGTTTCCACCAGCAAGAAGACCGATCCGGACGTCGCCGCCATGATCGGTACCTCGGCTGCCCTGGCCGTTTCCGGCATCCCGTTCAACGGCCCGATCGGTGCCGCCCGCGTGGCCTTCCACCCGGACACCGGTTACCTGCTGAACCCGAACTACGAGCAGCTCAAGGCTTCCAGCCTGGACATGGTTGTGGCCGGTACCGAGACCGCCGTACTGATGGTGGAATCCGAAGCTGACGAGCTGACCGAAGACCAAATGCTCGGCGCTGTGCTGTTCGCCCACCAGGAATTCCAGGCCGTGATCCAGGCCGTCAAGGAATTCGCTGCCGAAGCTGGCAAGCCGGCCTGGAACTGGCAGGCTCCCGCCGCCAATACCCCGCTGCTGGACGCCATCCGCAGCCAGTTCGGTGAGGCCATCAGCCAGGCCTACACCATCACCATCAAGCAGGACCGCTACAACCGTCTGGACGAGCTGCGTGAGCAGGTCATCGCTGCCCTGGCCGGCGAAGGCGAAGGCAAGTTCGCCGCCGACGAGGTCAAGGCTGCTTTCGGCGAGATCGAGTACCGCACCGTGCGCCAGAACATCGTCGACGGCAAGCCGCGTATCGACGGTCGCGACACCCGCACCGTACGTCCGCTGAAGATCGAAGTCGGGGTGCTGGACAAGACCCACGGCTCGGCGCTGTTCACCCGTGGCGAAACCCAGGCCCTGGTCGTCGCCACTCTCGGCACCGCCCGCGACGCTCAGCTGCTGGATACCCTGGAAGGCGAGAAGAAAGACCCCTTCATGCTGCACTACAACTTCCCGCCGTTCTCGGTCGGTGAGTGTGGCCGCATGGGTGGCGCCGGTCGCCGCGAAATCGGTCACGGCCGCCTGGCCCGTCGTGGCGTTGCCGCTATGCTGCCGAAGGAAGACGAGTTCCCGTACACCATTCGCGTGGTATCGGAAATCACCGAATCCAACGGTTCCTCTTCCATGGCTTCGGTCTGCGGCGCTTCCCTGGCTCTGATGGACGCCGGTGTGCCGATGAAGGCGCCGGTTGCCGGTATCGCCATGGGTCTGGTGCTGGAAGGCGAGAAATTCGCCGTGCTGACCGACATCCTCGGTGACGAAGACCACCTGGGCGACATGGACTTCAAGGTAGCCGGTACCGCCAAGGGCGTCACCGCGCTGCAGATGGACATCAAGATCCAGGGCATTACCGAAGAGATCATGGAGCAGGCGCTGGAGCAGGCGCTGGAAGCGCGTCTGAACATCCTCGGCCAGATGAACCAGGTCATCGCTCAGTCGCGTACCGAGCTGTCGGCCAACGCTCCGACCATGCTGGCGATGAAGATCGACCAGGACAAGATCCGCGACGTGATCGGCAAGGGCGGCGCCACCATCCGCGCCATCTGCGAAGAGACCAAGGCGTCGATCGATATCGAAGACGACGGCTCGATCAAGATCTTCGGCGAAACCAAGGAAGCGGCCGAGGCTGCCAAGCAGCGCGTGCTGGCCATCACCGCCGAAGCCGAGATCGGCAAGATCTACGTCGGCAAGGTCGAGCGCATCGTCGACTTCGGCGCCTTCGTCAACATCCTGCCGGGCAAGGACGGTCTGGTGCACATCTCCATGCTGAGCGATCAGCGCGTGGAGAAGGTCACTGACGTGCTGAAGGAAGGTCAGGAAGTGAAGGTACTGGTACTGGACGTGGATAACCGCGGCCGTATCAAGCTGTCGATCAAGGACGTAGCCGCTGCCGAGGCCTCCGGGGTCTAAGCACGGTTCGCCGGTTCGAACCAGAAGGGCTCCTGCGGGAGCCCTTTTTTGTGCCTGATCGCCAGCAATGGTCCTTTCGCTGCTGGGCCTGCATTCATGACCCCGTTCATCTCGCCTGGAAGTGATGGCGGCGTATTGCCGCGAATTTCCATTGCTCCAATGACTTCGCCTGGTTCGCTACGCATTCCTGTACGGCAGTACCTGAAAACCATGCAAATTGCCCGAGAGATTTTTTTCAACTCGGCGAAATGCAATCTCAAGCGCTTCGAGTGATGTGCCTAAGTTATTGTTTTTAAAGCTTTTATTGTTTTATAAAAAACTGGCACAGCGCTTGCGATAGTACTGGTGAACCTGCAGCCAGGAGTTGGCTTGCAGATTGTCTGGAATGTACAGGAGTCGAATCATGAAACAGCCAATCAACCGTGTTGCCGCTACCACCCTGACCGCTGCCGTGCTGAGCATGTCTCTGGCCTCGGCCGCATTCGCCGCAGAGCCGACCATGCTGGCGGCCAACGATACCGTGGATAAAGCCGAGCAGGCGGTATCCGACACCTGGATCACCAGCAAAGTGAAGTCCACTTTCGTTGCTGACTCGAACCTCAGCGCGCTGGACATCAAGGTCGAGACCAACCAAGGCGTGGTTTCCCTGTCCGGCACCGTTGCTACTGATGCTGAGCGTGACCTGGCTATCGCCAAGACCAAGGAAATCGAGGGTGTGCGTGACGTCTCCGCTGACGCCCTGAAAACCGCTGAGTGATAGCCGAGCCGGCCGGGTCAGCGCCCGGCCTCACCTTCAGTCACTGGGAGAATGACCATGAATAGCGACATCATCAAAGGCAAATGGAAGCAGCTCAACGGTCGCATCAAGGAGCGTTGGGGCAACCTGACCGATGACGACCTGGACGTCGCCGAGGGCCACAGCGAATACCTGGCTGGCAAGCTGCAAGAACGTTATGGCTGGACCAAGGAAAAGGCCCAGCAAGAGCTGCGCGATTTCAGCGACAAGCTCTAAGCATGGATTGCCTGGTACGGACGCCGAACGAGTACGGATAGCTGCAGATAGGGATATCACATCAGCACGGATGCTGCAGACAGGGACGCCTCAGCACGGATAGCGACAGGCACGGATGCTCGAAGGCCCCGCCGGTGTGATCGGCGGGGCCTTGATTTTTATGCGCGGCGAACTGCAGCCGCGACTGCGGCGATGCGTCAACTGCCGCGTTTGCTGCGTATCTCGGTCAGGCGACCGCCTTCGAAACGCAGAAAGTGATACATGCCGCTGCGAGGGCCGTAGACCCACTCCTCGACGCTCACCTCATTACGAAAGCCATAGCTGTCGACCACTTCCTTGTAACCGAGAAAGTCGCGGCTGGCAGGCTCGCCACATTTGCTCAGCACCTCTGCGCTCGGCGCCGAGGTGCTGACCAGTGCACTGCCGCAGCGGTAGGTGGAGGAAGCCTCGGCCAGCAGGGGCAGGCAGAGCAGCATCAACAGATAGCCAGGTTTGCGCATGAAAGCCTCCGCCTCAGCGTTCGCGACGACGTTCGATGGCAACCAGACGATTGCCTTCGAAGCGCAGGATACTGAGCATGCCGTTGCTCGGGCCGTAGACCCATTCCTCGATCATGTATTCGCGGCGCTCATAGGGGCCGAGGGTATAGCCGATCGGATCGCGATGCACCGGCGCGCCACATTTGCGCTCGACCTCGAACGGGCGGTCTCCCAGGCTGACCAGGGCACTGCCGCAGCGCAGCGTATCGGCCTGTGCGGTTGTGCCAAGCAGGCCGGCAGTCAGGGCAAGCGTGATGATGGATAGGCGCATGGTCATTGGCTGTCCAGGTGCAGGGTGGTAAGTACGCGGCCGTCGGCTTCTGGCTCGCCCAGATTGGCATCGATCAGGTAGACGCGTTCATCGTACAGCCCGCCCTGTTCCACCAGATAATCCTTGATCGTTGCAGCGCGTTGCTGAGCCAGCTGACGCAGCAGCAGCTTGCTCTGAGCCCAGGAGTCCAGCACCGCCTTGCGCATGTTCTGCTGACGCTGCTCGCTATCCAGTTCGGCCCATTCTGCGGGCGGTTGCTGCTTGAGGCGGGTGCGATAGATACCCTCGAGCAGGGCAGCCTGTTCGTCTTCGTCAACCGTCAGCTCATCGGGGCTGGCCGGTACCCTGTCGCCGCGGCGTTGCAGTACCTTGTACCAGCCTTCGCGGAATTCGCGCTGCAGGCGCTGTTCGGCCAGTAGCGGGCCATCGGCGCTCTGCGCGGCCTGGCCCTCTACCTCCAGACGCAGATTGGGGCGTTCCTCGAGCGCCTTGGCCAGGGTGTCCAGTGCCTGGCGTGCGTCACCTGCCAACTCGGCCGAGCCGGCGTTGAACGGCACGGTGCTCAGATCGACATTGCTGCCGCCAACCAGCCCGGCGATGAACTTGAACGGCGCCTGGGCGGTACGCAGCACCAGATTGCGCAGCGTCTGCCAGACGATGGGCATGACGCTGAATTCGGGGTTGTTCAGATCACCCTGCACCGGTAGCTCGATGGCGATACGGCCCTGGGTGTCCTTGAGCAGGGCCACCGCCAGGCGAATCGGCAGATCGACGGCGTCCGGGCTGTCGACCCGCTCGCCCAGTTGCAGGTTTTCCACCAGCACCTTGTTCTCGGCGTTGAGCTGGCCCTTCTCGATACGGTAGTGCAGGTCCAGGTTGAGGCGACCCTTGCGGATGCGATAGCCCGCGAACTTGCCGGAATAGGGGGTGATGGTGGTTAGCTCGACGTTCTTGAAGCTGGTGGCGATATCCAGGCTGTTGAGCGGATCGAACGGCGTCAGCTTGCCCTTGATGCTCATCGGCGCGTAGCGGTCCACCTTGCCCTGGATGTCGACGCTGGCTGCTTGCGGCTTCTGGTTGTCGAGCACGCCGATGCGCCCGTTCATCTGCTGAATGGCGGTGGCGAAGCTGGGCGTCAGGCTGAAGTCGGCGAAGTTGGCCGAGCCGTCATTGATGGCCACGCCGCCGATGCGGATCGCCAGCGGTTTGCCGGCATCCCCCTTGGTCTCGTTCGCGGTCGCCGGCTGCGGCACCATCAGTTCGCTGACGTTGGTGGTCAGGTTCTCGTTGATCACGAAGCGTGCGTAAGGCTGATCCAGTTCGATGCGCTCGATAACCAGGCTGTCTCCGTGGCGGTAATCGAGGCCGTTCACCCGAACCTGCTTCCAGCGCACGAAATCGCGTTCGCGCAGGGTATCCAGGGTGTGCAACTGGTCGACCCTGGCGTCACCGGAGACGCTGAGCGCCAGCGGTTCGGTGCCCTTGAGCTGCACGTCGATGTCGCTGCCGAGCAGGCCGCTGCGCAGTTCCAGGCGAATGAAGGGGCTCAGGTAGGCTTGCGCCAGGCGCAGGTCGATGTCCTGGGTGGCGACCTTGAGCTGAGCAGTGGTGGGGTTGAGCTGCACCTGGCCGGCCGCCTGCAGCTTGCCCTGCCTGCCCAGGCCGCTGTCGAGCCTGAGCTCGAAAGGCTTGTCGCCGAGGCTGTCGAAATTCTTCAGGTCGAGGTTCAGCGGGCCGACATCCACGGCCACTTCCTGCTGCGGTACGCGGTCGGCCAGGTGAGCCTTGTAGTCACGCAGCTGCACATCCTGCAGCAGCACTTGCCAGGGCTTGCTCTCACCGCTCTGCTCCGCGGGTTCGGTAGCTTCGCTCTTGGCGCTTTCTGGTTTGGCGAACAGCTTCTGCCAGTCCAGCTGGCCATCGGCCTCGCGTGCTGCCCAGGCTTCGAGGCCCTGGCTGCGCACCTGGCCGATCACCACCTGTTGCTTGGCCAGGTCGAGGTTGCTGTTGTCGATATCCAGGCGTTGCAGGCGTACCAGTGGTTTGCCTTGTGGATCGTCGATGGCGAAAGGGGCCAATTGCACCTTGATCTTGCTCAGCTGCAACTCGGTGCCGCTGGACAGATCAAGTTGGTAGTCGCTGCTGAGGTCGACCTCACCCTCCTTGAGCACCAGTGGCAAGGCGTCGCGCACGTACGGCCAGAAGGTGCTCAGGCGACCATCGCTGATGCTCAGGCTGCCGCTGGAGGTGATGGGCGTCAGGCTGATCTGGCCGCGCCAGTCGATCTGCGCGCCGTGCGGGCCGCTGGCGGTCATGGTCATCTGCGCGTTGTTACCGGCCAGGGTAGTGAGGTTGTGCAGCTCCAGATCGAGCGCGTCGTAAGCGAATTCCACCGGCTCGCTTGGGCGCAGATCCTGGAAGCGCAGGGCTTTCTCGCGCAGGCGAATGCTGTCGATGCGCAGCGGGAACGGCTCACTGCTCTCGGTCTTGGGTTCGGCCTGGCTCTCCGGCAGGCGCAGCAGCTGGGTGAGATTGAGCGTGCCGTCCTTGGCGAACAGAATTTCCGTTCGCGCGCCATCCAGTTCGATATCGCTCAGGTGCAGAGCGCCGCTCCACAGACTGTCGCTCTGCAGGTTGGCGTACAGGCGCTGGAAGCTCAACTGTTCCTGGCCGCTCTCGCCGATGCGCAGGCCCCAGAGACTGAGTTCGAGGGTAAAGGGGTTGAGCTGCACGCGCTGCAGCGAGGCGGGCACCGTAGCGTATTGCGCCAGCTGCTGGTTGGCGATGCGCAGGGCGATGCCCGGCACAATCAGAAAGCCGATCAGGCTGTAGAGGAAAACGGTGATCAACAGGGCGCTCAGCGCGCGCTTCAGTCCTTTGGGCATGGCTTGGCGTCATCTATCCAGACGAGGAGACGACTTGGAGTATGGCACGACGGTTCGGTTCCGGGCGTGCAACGCCCCGCGCATTTTTCTTCAGCGGCGCCTGGTTAGAGCCTCAGGATCAGGGTTTTCAGCGGCGGCTTGCCGTCTGTGGAGGGGAAATCCGATGCGGGCGCGATGACCTGGCAATCCTGCACGCTGCGGCCCAGCTTCTCCGCGCAGCGCAGTACCTGCGCGCGCCAGTCGCTCATTTCCACCTTCGCCAGGTTGTTGCAGCACACCAGGGTGCCGCCTTCTGCGGTGGCCAGCAGCGCCGGTTTGAGCAGGCTCTGGTAATCACGCAGCAGGTCGACGGTGCCGAAGGCGCTCTTGGCCCAGGCCGGTGGGTCGAGGAAGACCAGATCGAACTGGCGTGGTTGCAGACGCGGGTAGCTCGGCAGTTTCTGTCCGCGGCGGCTGCTGATCGGCAGGTCGGCCAGTTGGCGAATGGCCGGGAAATAGTCGGACTGAATGAACTGCATGCTCGGCAGTTCGGGATTCAGCGCGCCGTTCTCGCGACCCACGGCCAGGTTGCCTTGGGCGAAGTCGAGATTGACTACCTCGCGCGCGCCTCCAGCTGCGGCGCACAGACCAACGCCGCAGGTGTAGGCGAACAGATTGAGCACGGACTTGCCGGCGCTGTTGGCCTTGATCCAGCCACGGGCGTTGCGCAGGTCGAGAAACAGCAGCGGATCCTGCCCTGCATGGCGGCCACGCACGCGATAATTGAGGCCCCATTCGTGGCCGATCATGTCCTCCAGGGCGGCATCGCTGGCCTGGAACAGGCTCGGGTCGCGGTCGATACGCGAATTGCCTCTGGAGCGGTCGTTATAGACCGGCAGCAGGCCCTGTCCAAGATGGGCTTCGATGCTGCTGGCGACTAGCTGCAGATCGTCTGGGGGCAGCGGTTGATGAAAGCTTTGCACCAGTAACTGCGGGCCATAGCGGTCGACGGTCAGGCCTGGCGCACCTTCCTGGCTGCCATGGAACAGTCGGTAGCAGTCGGTACCCTGGGCGTGCAGTTCGGCCAGAAGATTCTGGCGGGCGTCGAGGGCGGCGCGCAGCGCCTGGTCAAGAGAGGGCATGCACGGCGTCTCGGAGAAAGGAAGGCCGGCAGTTTATCAAGAAAACCGGTCGCCTCAGCACCATCAGGTAGCCCGGATGCAATCCGGGGGAAACCTGGGATGGGCTCCCCGGATTGCATCCGGGCTACGGTGTTCGTGTTTCTTAGTTGCGCTCGATGGCCAGCGCCACACCCTGACCGCCACCGATGCACAGGGTGGCCAGACCTTTCTTGGCGTCGCGGCGGATCATCTCGTGCAGCAGGGTCACCAGCACGCGGCAGCCCGAGGCGCCGATGGGATGGCCCAGGGCGATGGCGCCGCCGTTGACGTTGACCTTGTCGGCATCCCAGCCCAGCTCCTGGCCGACCGACAATGCCTGCGCAGCAAAGGCCTCGTTGGCTTCGATCAAATCCAGATCGGCCAGGCTCCAGCCGGCCTTGTCCAGGCAGCGACGGGTGGCGGACACCGGGGCGATACCCATGATCGCCGGGTCGACGCCGGCATTGGCGTAGCCGGCAATCTTCGCCAGCACCGGCAGGCCCAGCGATTGCGCCTTGCTCGCGCTCATCAGCAGCACGGCAGCGGCGCCGTCGTTGAGGCTGGAGGCGTTGCCGGCGGTGACGCTGCCGTCCTTTTTGAATGCCGGCTTGAGCTTGGCCAGGGATCCGGCGGTGGTGCCGGCGCGCGGCTGCTCGTCGCGGGCGAAGGCGATGGGGTCGCCCTTGCGCTGCGGAATCAGTACCGGGGTGATTTCCGTGTCGAAACGACCGGACTCGATGGCGGCCACGGCTTTGCGCTGCGACTCGGCGGCGAAGGCGTCCTGGGCTTCGCGACTGATGCCGTACTTCTCCACCAAATTCTCGGCGGTGATGCCCATGTGGTAGTCGTTGAAGGCATCCCACAGGCCGTCGACGATCATGCTGTCCTGCAGCTGCGCGTGGCCCATGCGCAGGCCGGTGCGAGCCTTGGGCAGCACGTAGGGCGCCAAACTCATGTTCTCCATGCCGCCGGCGATGATCACCTCGGCATCGCCGCAGCGAATGGCCTGGGTGGCCAGGTGCAGGGCTTTCAAACCCGAGCCGCAGACCTTGTTCAGGGTCATGGCCGGCACGGCATGGGGCAGGCCGGCGCGGATGGCGGCCTGGCGTGCAGGGTTCTGCCCGGAGCCAGCAGTGAGCACCTGGCCGAGGATGACTTCATCGACCTGAGCGGCATCGAGGCCGGTCTGCTCCAGCAGGCGCTTGATGACGATGGCGCCGAGTTCGGGCGCGGGAATCTCCGCCAGGCTGCCCTGGAAGCTGCCGATGGCGGTACGGGTGGCGGCGACGATGACGACGTCTTGCATAAGCTGGTCCTCGAATCGGTTCAGACAATGACCGGAAAGAGGCTGATGGTCGCATGGCTGACCGTGACCGGCCAGCCACGCCTCCTAGGGCTGCAGGCGACGGCGCGCGCGCTGGGCGGCGCTGTTGCGCACGGCCCAGCGCAGCACATTGGCGGTGCGTTGCACGCTGGCGCGGATCAGGGGCCGGCGCCAGGCCGCCTGCCGTTCGCCGAGCAGGTCGCTGGCCCAGTCCGGCAGCAGGTCGACGCCGGCCTGCAGCATCAGGTTGCCGAAAGGTTTGGCCAGGATGCTCGGCATCGGCGCGGCGTAGAGCAGTCGCACCACTTCGCGGGTGCGCTCATCGCAGAGCAGTTGTGGGCGCAGGCGCTGTAGATAGTCGGCGACGGCCTGAGCCGATTGGGGTACATCCTGCGCGCCGAGGCGTTCGGCGATCAGTGCCACTTCGCGGTAGTAACGATTCTGCTCGGCCACCGGCAACTGCGGGTCGACGTAGCGCAGGTAGCCGGCGAGAAACTGGCTCACCTCGGAGACATGCACCCAGGTCAGCAGCTCGGGATCGCTGGCGCGATAGGGGCGACCGTCCGGCGCGCTGCCGGTCACCTGCAGGTGGATGTGGCGCACCTTGTCGATCAGCTGTTCGGCATCGTGCAGCCCGCCATAGGTGGTGCCGGCGATGAACAGGCTGGTGCGGCGCAGACGGCCGAGCATGTCCTGGCGAAAGGTGGAGTGATCCCACACGCCGGCCAAAGCCAGCGGGTGAAGCATCTGCAGGAGCAGGGCGGAGATGCCGCCGACCATCATCGCGGTGAAGTCGGCGTGGACTTCCCAGACCATCGACTCGGGGCCGAACAGGCCGGCATCACCGCGCGGCTGGTCGAGGTCGAGCACGCCCAGCGAGGCGCCGGTGAGACTGTGCACCTGTTTTTCGATCTGACGACGTAGGCTTTCCATGGCGCGCAGTTTCGGCGCTTGGCAGGTACAAGACAAGATGCGCCCGGCCTTTTCAGGCCGGGCGCGAGGCTCAGCGGTTGAGGCGCTGATCGATCAGACTGTCGACCACGCTGGGGTCGGCCAGGGTCGAAGTGTCGCCCATGTTCTCCAGCTCGTTGCAGGCGATCTTGCGCAGGATGCGCCGCATGATCTTGCCCGAGCGGGTCTTGGGCAGACCCGGCGCCCACTGGATCAGCTCCGGCTTGGCGAAGCTGCCGATCTCCTTGCCGACCAGGGTCAGCAGGTCCTTCTTCAGCTCGTCGGACGGTTCCTGGCCGTTTATCAGGGTGACATAGGCGTAGATGCCCTGGCCCTTCACGTCGTGCGGATAGCCGACCACGGCGGCTTCGGCTACGGCATCGTGCAGCACCAGGGCGCTCTCCACCTCGGCGGTGCCGATGCGGTGACCGGAGACGTTGATCACGTCATCGACGCGGCCGGTGATCCAGTAGTAGCCGTCCTCGTCGCGGCGCGCGCCGTCGCCGGTGAAGTAGTAGCCGGGGTAGGGCTTGAAGTAGGTGTCGACCATGCGCTGGTGATCGCCATAGACGCTGCGGATCTGGCTCGGCCAGCTGGCCTTGATCGCCAGCACGCCGCTGCCGGGGCCGTCGATTTCCTTGCCCTGTTCGTCGAGCAGCACCGGTTGCACGCCAAAGAAGGGGCGGGTGGCCGAGCCGGGTTTGAGGTCGGTGGCGCCGGGCAGCGGGGTGATCAGGATGGAGCCGGTTTCGGTCTGCCACCAGGTGTCGACGATGGGGCAGCGCATGTCACCGACCACATGGAAATACCATTCCCAGGCTTCGGGGTTGATCGGCTCGCCCACCGTTCCGAGCAGGCGCAGGCTCGAACGCGAGGTGGCTTTGACCGACGCCTCGCCTTCGCGCATCAGTGCACGCAGGGCGGTGGGGGCGGTGTAGAAGGTGTTGACCTGGTGCTTGTCGATCACCTGCCAGAAGCGCGAGGCGTCCGGGTAGTTGGGCACGCCTTCGAACATCAGGGTGGTGGCGGCGTTGGCCAGCGGGCCGTAGACGATGTAGCTGTGCCCGGTGACCCAGCCGACATCGGCGGTGCACCAGTAGATGTCGCCCTCGTGGTAGTCGAACACGTACTTGTGGGTCATGGCCGCGCCGAGCAGATAACCGCCAGTGGTATGCAGCACGCCCTTGGGTTTGCCGGTGGAGCCCGAGGTGTAGAGGATGAACAGCGGGTCCTCGGCATCCATCGGCTCGGCCGGGCAGTCGGCATCGACCTCCTTGAGCGCCTGGTGATACCAGAGGTCTCGACCTTCCACCCAGGCCACATCGCCCTGGGTGCGCTCGACCACCACCACGGTGGAGACGTTCGGGCAGCTCTGCAGGGCCTTGTCGACGTTGTTCTTCAATGGGATGTACTTGCCGCCGCGCACACCCTCGTCGGCGGTGATCACGGTGCGGCAGTCGGCATCGAGAATGCGATCGCGCAGGGCATCGGGGGAGAAGCCGCCGAATACCACCGAATGCACCGCGCCGATGCGCGCACAGGCGAGCATGGCGTAGGCCGCCTCCGGCACCATCGGCATGTAGATGCACACCCGGTCGCCCTTCTTCACGCCGCGGCGCTTGAGCACGTTGGCCAGGCGGCTGACGTTGTGGTGCAGCTTGTTGTAGGTGATATGCGCCGATTCGGCCGGGTTGTCGCCTTCCCAGATGATGGCGACCTGCTCGCCGCGCTGTTGCAGATGGCGGTCGATGCAGTTGTAGGCGACATTGAGCTGGCCGCCCTTGAACCACTCGGCGCGGCCCTGCTTCAGGTCGCTGCTGTGGACCTGATCCCAGGGCTTGAACCAGGTGAGAAAGGCCTTGGCCTGCTCGGCCCAGAAGGTATCGGGTTGCTCGACGGACTGCTGGTACAGACGCAGGTAGGCGTCGTTATCCAGATGCGCGCGCTGGCGCACTGCATCTTGCACGGGATGGCGAGTGATCTCGAACATGGCGGGGTCCTTGTAATTGTTTGTCCGCAACGGCCACAAGGGTGCACCCAAGCAGGCGCTTGGTTCAAGGCTTAAGCATTTCGACATGCTGCGGGGGCGATGGGTTCTGCCGATGTTCGAGCTGGGCCGCGACCAGATTGGCGGTCGCCACTCCGTAACGACTGGCAATTGCCGCGAGCGCCTCGTCGAACGTTTGCGCGGCGCTCACGGCACCTCCCGGCAGCGCTGGCAATCCTCCGGAGTCGGTGCGCTGCGGTATTAACTCTAGCCCGCTGGCGCTGAATACTGGCTGAGTGGCTACGCCCAGCACCTGAGTGCGGAAGGTGCGCGCCCAGGCATCCACGCGCAGTGCCAGGCTAACTTCATCTATCCCGGGCAGCAGGTTGACGGCGAAGGTTTCGTGTCTCCAGCGCGCTATATAGTTGCCCGCTGCCGTCAGGTAGCCCTGGCTGCCGAGGGTGAAAGCCTCGCTGTCATGGCGGGTAGACCAGTCGTGGACCCCGAGCTCCTGACCCAGTGCGCGCGCCTTGGCCGTGCCGGCAATGGCTTCGACCAGCGCCAGGGCCGCTGGCAGGGCAGCGCTGACTCCAGCGGTGGTCATCAGTTGGCCGTCTACCACATAGCGCTGATTTTCCTGCCACAGGGTGTCCGGAAAGTCGGCCAGGCGCTGATCACGCGAGTACCAATGCCCCGTGGCGCGGCGTCCATGCAGCAGGCCGGCATGAGCAAGCGGCAGCACGCCGTCGCAGATGCCGATGATGCTGGCACCCAACGCTGCCTGCTGCCTGATGAAATTCAGCAAGCGGGGCTCCCGGCTGTCGTGTACGGCAGGCACGATCAGGTAATCGGCGCCCTGGGGAACGTTGCGCTGAAACTCGGTGATACTGGCTTCGGCGCGCACACTGAGCGCCGGCATCAATTGCACCGCACCCGGATCGCTGGCTACCGCCAGTACCCTGGCCACGCCGGCACGCCGCAGAACACCGAGCGGCACCACGAAATCCGTCAGCTCCGTCATCTGGTTCTGAGCGACCACGACCACCACGGGCTGTGCGCGCTCGAAGCGCGGCTGGTAGGTGGCCAGTCGTTCTTCGGCGGCGTGTAGGTCTGCGCAGAAATACAAAAGGCTCAGCAGGCCGGCCAGTGACCAGTGTCTGTACATGAAGTCGCTCCTTGGCTTGAAAGAGGCGATCAGTTTGTCGTGTACGGAGTTGGCGCATATGTCATAAATGAGTGAAAACCTGCCATCGGTTACGGGAGGGATACGATGACGCACAGGGTTCTACTGCTGGTATTTCCCGAGTTCCAGTTGCTCGATGCCACTGGGCCAGCGGACGTGTTCGCAGCAGTGGACGAGCACCTACCGGCAATGGCGCGGCCGGCCTATCAGTTGCAGGCAATCTCACTGGATGGCGGCATGGTCGCCTCCAGCAGCGGGCTGGCGCTGGCGACCCAGCCGTTGCCCGAACCGCAGGAAGTGGCGGGCAGTACACTGCTGATAGCCGGCGGACACGGTGTTCAACGCGCCTTGCAGCAGGGGCAGGTCGCTGCTTGGCTGGGGCAGGCCGGACCGCTGGCGGCGCGCTGTGCCTCGGTGTGTACAGGCGCATTTCTGCTGGCGCAGACCGGTCTGATGAGCGGGCGCAAGGTCGTCACCCATTGGCGCTATGCCGAGCTATTGCAACGGCTATATCCGGCGGTAGCGGTCCTGCATGACAGCCTGTTCGTCCGTGATGGGGGCTTCTACAGTTCGGCCGGAGTGACCGCGGGCATGGATCTTTGCCTGAGCCTGGTGGAAGAGGACCACGGGCGAGAGGTCTCGCTGCAGGTGGCCAAGGGGCTGGTGATGTACCTGCGACGGCCCGGCGGGCAGCGCCAGTTCAGCACCGAGCTGCTGGCCCAGCAGGCGCCGGCCGATGGCCTGATGCAACGCTTGCTGAGCGAGCTGCGCGAGTCCCTGGCGACCGCCTGGGACGTCGAGAGCATGGCGGCCTGGATGAACCTGTCGCCGCGTACCCTGCATCGCCATTGCCAGGCCGAACTCGGGGTGACGCCAGCCAGGCTGCTGCTGCACCTGCGTCTGGAACGTGCATGCCAGTTGCTGGAGTCTGGCCAGACATCGCTCAAGCGCGTGGCGCAGCACAGCGGCTTCGGCAACGAGTACAACCTCAGGCAGGCATTTTCCCGGGCGCTGGGGGTGACGCCCGGGGAGTATCGTCAGCGCTTCTGCCGCTAGGCGCACGGATGCGCCCGCGGCGGAACGATCAACCGCGATGCTGGGAGCGGAAGTGCTCGATCAGCCCCTGGGTGGATGCATCGCTGGCCGGCTCGTCGCTGGCGCCGGTCAGGCGCTGGTAGACTTCCTTGCCCATCTCCTTGCCCAGCTCCACGCCCCACTGGTCGAAGGCGTTGATGCCCCAGATGGCGCTCTGCACGAACACCTTGTGCTCGTACAGCGCCACCAGCGCGCCGAGGTTGAACGGCGCGATGCGGTTCATCACCAGGATATTGCTCGGCCGGTTGCCGGGGATCACCTTGTGCGGCGCCAGACGCTGCACCTCGTCTTCGCTCAGTCCCTTGGCGCGCAGTTCGGCCTCGGCCTCTTCGCGAGTCTTGCCCTGCATCAGCGCCTGGGCCTGCGACAGGCAGTTGGCGAACAGCCACTGGTGATGGTCCGAGAGCGGGTTGTAGCTGTTGACCGGGACGATGAAGTCCGCCGGCACCAGCAGGCGGCCCTGGTGCAGCAGCTGGTGGTAGGCATGCTGGCCGTTGCAGCCGACGCCGCCCCAGATCACCGGGCCGGTGGCGATGTCCAGCGGCGTGCCGTCCTGACGCACGCTCTTGCCGTTGGACTCCATGTCCAACTGCTGCAGGTGCTTGGTGAAGTTACGCAGATAGTGGTCGTAGGGCAGGATTGCGTGGCTCTGCGCGCCCCAGAAATTGGTGTACCAGATGCCCAGCAGGGCCATCAGCACCGGCATATTCTCGGCCAGGGGCGCCTGGGTGAAGTGCTGGTCCATGGCATAGGCGCCGGCCAGCAACTCCTTGAAGTTGGACACGCCGATGGCCAGGGCGATTGGCAGGCCAATGGCCGACCACAGCGAATAACGCCCGCCGACCCAGTCCCACATCGGGAAGATGTTCTCTTCGCCGATACCGAACTCGATGGCGGCCTTGCGGTTGCTGGTCACGGCGATGAAGTGGCGGTGCAGCTCTTCTTCCGGGCCGCCCATGGCCAGGTACCAGTCGCGTGCGGCCAGGGTGTTTTTCAGGGTCTCCAGGGTGCCGAAGGACTTGCTGGAAACGATGAACAGGGTGGTTTCCGGATCGAGGCGAGCGGTCAGTTCGCGGAATTCGCTGCCGTCGATATTGGCCAGGTAGTGGCAGCGCACCCCGCGCTGGGTGAAGGGGCGCAGCGCCTCGGAGACCAGCTGTGGGCCGAGGAAGGAGCCGCCGATACCGATGTTCACCACTTCCTTGATCGGTTTTTCGCTGTAGCCACGCCACAGGCCACTGTGAATGCGACTGACCAGCTCGGTGACCTGGTTCAGAACGCGGTGCACCTCGGGAATGATGTCGTGGCCATCGAGCAGCAGGCGGCGGCCGATCGGGCTGCGCAGGGCGGTGTGCAGCGCGGCGCGGCCTTCCGAGGCATTGACCCGCTCGCCGCTGTACAGGGCAGCGATGGACTCGTGCAGACCGGCCTGGTCGGCCAGTTGGATCAGCAGCTCCAGGCCGCGTTCATCGATCAGGTTCTTGGAGTAGTCCAGCAGCAACCCGCAGCTATCGAGGGAGAAGCGCTGGAAACGCCGTGAGTCCGCGGCGAAGGCCTCGCGCATGCTGAAACCGGCCATTTCGGCGCGGTGTTGCTGCAGGGCCTGCCAGGCGGGCAGGGTGGTAACGTCTTGAGGCTGCTGGTAGTAGGCCATCGGAGCTCCTGATCCGCAAAAGCAAAGGCCCGGAACGATCCGGGCCTCTAAGAGTGTAACCGTCTGCCTTTGGAGGCAGCTACTGACTCGGCAGTTCAACCACAAGATTGTCGATCAGGCGGGTGCCACCCAGCTGTGCCGCGGTGAGAATCACCAGATGGCGGTCGTCGACCTGCGCCGGGCGCAGCGTCACCGCGTTGCGAATTTCCAGGTAGTCGGGAACGAAGCCCGCTGCGCGTTGTTGCTCCTGCGCGCCATCGATCAGACGTGCGTAGTCACGGGCGCCGCGGCGCAACTCTTCGGCTATTGCTTGCAGGCTCCGATACAGCGTTGGCGCCGTGCTGCGTTGCGCGGCATCGAGGTAGCCATTGCGTGAGGACAGGGCAAGGCCGTCTTCAGCGCGTTGGGTCGGCGCACCAATGATCTGGATCGGCATGTTCAGGTCCTGTACCAGCGCGCGGATCACCGCCAGTTGCTGGTAGTCCTTCTCGCCGAAAACGGCCAGATCGGGCTGGACCATATTGAACAGCTTGGTCACCACGGTCGCCACGCCCTCGAAATGGCCCGGGCGGCTGGCGCCACAGAGTCCTTCCGATACGCCCGGCACGCTGACGCGAGTCTGGTCGCCCATGCCGTGCGGGTAGATTTCCGCGACATCGGGGTGAAACAGCAGGTGGCAGCCAGCCGCCAGCAGCTTTTCCTGATCGGCGGCGAGTGTGCGAGGGTACTTGTCCAGATCTTCACCCGCGCCGAACTGCAGCGGATTGACGAAGATGCTGGCGACCACGAAGTCGGCCCGCTGGGCGGCGATTTCCACCAGCGAAACGTGGCCGGCGTGGAGGTTGCCCATGGTCGGCACGAAGCCGATCTGCTTGCCCTCGGCACGGGCCTGGGCCACGGCGGCGCGCAGTTCGCGCAGGGTCTTGACCGTATTCATGCGGAGAAACCGTGTTCGGCGGCGGGGAAGCTGCCGTCCTTGACAGCCTGGACGTAAGCGCTCAGGGCGCCTTGAATGCTGCTCTGGCCCTCCATGAAGTTGCGCACGAACTTCGGCGTGCGGCCGGACAGCGACAGGCCGAGCATGTCGTGCTGCACCAGTACCTGGCCGTCGGTGCCGGCGCCGGCGCCGATGCCGATCACCGGAATCTTCACCGCCTGGGTGATTTCCGCCGCCAGTTCGCTGGGTACGCACTCGAGCAGCAGCATGGCCGCGCCAGCCTGTTCCAGGGCCATGGCATCGGCACGCATCTGGCGCGCCTGGGCTTCCTGGCGGCCCTGAACCTTGTAGCCGCCGAGGATGTTCACCGCCTGCGGGGTCAGGCCAAGGTGCGCGCAGACCGGTACGCCGCGCTCGGCCAGCAGGCGGATCGGTTCGGCCAGCCAGCCAGCGCCTTCGAGCTTGACCATGTGGGCGCCGGCCTGCATCAGCCGGGCGCTGTTGTGCAGGGCCTGCTCGCTGGTGGCGTAGGCCATGAACGGCAGGTCGGTGAGGATCAGTGCGCCCTGATTGCCGCGTTTCACGCAGGCAGTGTGATAGGCCATCTCCTCGACGCTGACCGGCAGGGTGCTGTCGTGGCCCTGCAGGACCATGCCCAGGGAGTCGCCGACCAGCAGCACATCGACCCCAGCCTGGCAGGCCGCTTGGGCGAAGGTGGCGTCATAGCAGGTCAGCATGGCGATCTTTTCACCGTTCTGCTTGTGACTCTGCAGGGTGGTCAGGGTAACGTCAGGCATTTCAAAGGTCCTCGCTCAGGCTCGGTATACCGCTTCTATCTGGCGGCAATCCGGCCTGGATTGGCATCAAAGGTGCGCCCGTCGCTGGGCAACGGGACGCCTATAGTCCTGATGGGGGGGCGTGAAGTCAATTGCAGGTGTTACCGCTCTGTTACTGGCGTTACCGCCAATGCGCGGGATGCCGGGGTGCGCAACGGACCGCCCTGTGGGAGGCGCTTCAGCGGCGAGCTTGTCGGAGCGCGGCTCAAGCCCCTCCAGCAAAGGCCGGCTGCTCTACTCGGCCAGGCGCTCCAGCCCGCTGAAGGGGCAGGCTTCCAGCAGAGCCCTCAGGCTGCGTCCGTCCGGTAGTTGCAGATCGGCAGCCAGCTCGGCCAGCGGATAGAGCACGAAGGGGCGGGCGTGCATATGGTAGTGCGGCACGGTCAGCCGCTCGTCGTCGAGCAGACGTTCACCGAACAGCAGGATATCCAGATCCAGTGTGCGCGGGCCCCAACGCTCGGCCTTGCGCACGCGACCCTGCTCCTGCTCGATGCGTTGCAGCGCATCGAGCAACTGCCAGGGCTCCAGTTGGGTATCCAGCGCCGCCACGGCATTGACGTAGCGTGGCTGGTCAGCCGGGCCGAGCGGGTCGCTGATGTAGAAGGACGATTGCGCCTGCAGGCGGCTCTGCGGCAGTTGCGCGATGGCGTCCAAGGCCGCACGCAACTGTTGCAGGGGCTCGGCCAGATTGCTGCCGAGGCCGATGTAAACCCGCTCCATCACTCGTCGCCGCTTTCGCTGCGTTTGCGGCGATTGTTGTTGCGGCGGCGTTTGCGCGGGGCGTTGCCGGTGCTTTCGCCTTTGCCGGCGAGGTCACGAATCATCTGCCGACGCTCGCTGTCGTTGGCGTCCTGATAGTCCGTCCACCATTGACCCAGGCCGCCGGTGTCCTCTCCGGCCAGCTCACGCAGCAGGAGGAAATCGTAGCCGGCGCGAAAGCGGGGGTTCTCCAGCAGCAGGTCGGCACGTTTACCACTGCGTCGCGGCAGACGCTCCTGCATGTCCCAGATTTCGCGAATCGGGATGGTGAAGCGCTTGGGCACGGCAATGCGCTGGCACTGCTCGGCGATCAGCTCGTGGGCGGCCTCCTGCATCGCCGGAATCGGCGGCATGCCCTTGCCCTGTAGTTGCAGCACGCGGGCCGGCAATGCAGGCCAGAGCAGCGCGGCGAAGAGGAAGGCGGGCGTCACCGACTTGCCGTCGTGGATGCGGTCGTCAGTGTTGATCAGCGCCTGGCGGATCAGCTTCTCGGTGTATTCAGGGTTGCGCTTGAGCGCCTCGCCACTGGCCGGGAACAGCTGTGCGAACAGGTCGTGCTCGAGCAGCAGGTCGAAGGTGTATTCGGCGTAACCGGCGAGGAACAGCTTGAGTACTTCGTCGAACAGACGCGCCGACGGAATGTCGCGCAGCATGGGCGCCAGTCGGCGGATCGGCGCAGCGCTGTGCTTCTCGATCTCGAAGTCCAGCTTGGCGGCGAAACGGACCGCGCGCAGCATGCGTACCGGGTCTTCCAGGTAACGCTGCTCCGGGTCGCCGATCAGACGCACCAGGTGATTGCGCACGTCATGCATGCCGCGGGCGTAATCGAGGATGTGTTCCTGGGTCGGGTCGTAATACAGCGCGTTGATGGTGAAGTCGCGGCGCTGAGCGTCGTCTTCCAGGGTGCCGTAAACGTTATCGCGCAGGATGCGGCCGCTCTCGTGGCGGGCAGCCTGGTTGCTGTTTTCCTCTTCCTCGCCTTGCGGGTGGTTGGCGCGGAAGGTCGCCACTTCGATGATCTCGCGGCCGAAGTGCACGTGCACCAGCTTGAAGCGGCGACCGATCACCCGGGCGTTACGGAACTCGGCCCGTACCTGCTCTGGCGTGGCGCTGGTGGCCACGTCGAAATCCTTGGGGTCGATGTCCAGCAACAGATCACGTACGCAGCCGCCGACCAGATAGGCCTGGTAGCCAGCCTTCTGCAGGCGCTCGACCACGCTGATGGCGTGACGGCTGATCTCGTTGCGATGAAGGGGATGTTGGCGACTGCTCAGCACTTCGGGAGTGCTGCGTGGGCGTGGGGCACGGCGCAGAGGTGAGCGGAAAGACTTGAACAGCTTTTTCAGCATGGGATGCACTGTTTGGAGTAGTGGCCGGCCTGTGCCATATGCTGTCGAGGTGCGGCCTGGCGGGCGTCGCGGTGTTGACGGCAGCAGCCTTGGACTTGCTCACGAACCGTGAACGCCATCCTGGCGTCTGCTTCGGCAACCTGTTTCGACGGCATACGGAACGATGACCGCATGATTGCTGCGGATTCTAGCATCGTGTCGGGAGAAGGTGTGTAGAAGGGCGGCAGGCGGGGATTCCGGGAGCGGAAGCTACTGGGGGAGCCGAAGCTCCCCCCCAAGTTGGTGCGTGCTCTGTTTTTATTGTTATTGAGGGCCTGTTGTTTTTGTTGTTCGGCCCTTCTCGGCTCGCCGTGGCTTACCGGGCGCTCCCTAGAATGGGGAGCCAATAGCAAACGGATTTCTTTGGACGCTGATGCTGCCTTAATCAACCAGTTCTGGCGCTGCCTCAGGGCAGTTTTATTGTTCTCTACCTGGTCGCTGGGGCGAACCCCTTGCGGCAACTCCTCTCCAAAAGAATCAGTTAGCTGCGCCTCCGTACCTTGTTGTTCTTGTTGTTCTGGAGTCGTTACGTCTTGTTCTTATTGTGTAGGGCATTGCTTGTTATTGTTGTTGTGCCAGAGATAAAGCAGATGCCGTGCCAGTTTTTGTGATTCCTTGTAAATCAAGGGTTTGCGGAGAATGTGGGTTGTCGATGGGGTAGAAAAAAGCCGGGTTTTCGTTACCGTTAGACCCGGCCTTTGTTACGAGATATTGAAACGGTAACAACCTGTGAGCCCGTGTGCGGGGAGGTTGTCACCGCAGTGGTGACGTCAAGGGCCGCTGGTCACGCCGGATTTGCGACGTGGAATGCCGAGGCGTTGGCGGCGTTCCCACAGGCATTTGCGGCTGATACCCAGTTTGCGGGCCAGTTCGGTTTCGGTCATGTGGTCCTGGTGTTCGAGGACGAAGTGCTGAAAGTAGTCTTCCAGCGACAGGTCTTCGGTCGGCTCGTGGCTGTTGCCGGCGCTTTGCCCGGCGGCCGCCGGCAGGCCGAAATCCTCGTCATCCAGATCGTCCAACTCGATGTCGATACCCAGCAGATCGGCAGAAATTTCCGCCCCCTCGCAGAGAATCACCGCGCGCTCGATGGCGTTTTCCAGTTCGCGAACGTTGCCTGGCCAGGAGTAATGGCGGATCGCCTGCTCGGCGTCATGGGCGAAACGCAGTGGTTCACGGCCCATGCGCGTGTACTGGCGGACCAGAAAGGCCTGGGCGATCTCGATCACGTCGTTACCGCGCTCGCGCAACGCCGGCAGCTTCAGGGCGATGACGTGCAGGCGGTAATAGAGGTCTTCGCGAAACTGGCCGGTCTTGGCCAGGGTCTTGAGGTCGCGGTGAGTGGCAGCGATAAGGCGCACGTCGACCTTTTGCGATTGCACCGAGCCGACCCGACGAATTTCGCCTTCCTGCAGCACGCGCAGCAGTCGCGCCTGGGCTTCCAGCGGCAGTTCGCCGATTTCGTCGAGAAACAGCGTGCCGCCGTCAGCTGCTTCCACCAAGCCGGCACGCCCTGCGCTGGCGCCGGTGAAGGCGCCTTTCTCGTGGCCGAACAGTTCCGACTCGATCAGGGTTTCCGGAATGGCCGCGCAGTTCACCGAAATCAGCGGCGCCTTGGCGCGCTTGGACAGGTTGTGCAGGGCGCGTGCGACCAGCTCCTTGCCGGTGCCGGACTCGCCCTGAACCAGTACATTGGAGTCAGTGGGCGCGACCTTGCGAATCTTGCTGTAGAGCTCCTGCATGGCTGCGCAGGAGCCGATGATGCCGATCTCGCCGTTGGCGTTGTCCACTGCCTTCTCGGCAGCGTTACCGCGAGTGGTGCTGGCGGTGGTTGGCGCCGGTGCGCTCTTGGCTTCCTGGCGATCACGCAAAATACGGGCGACGGCCTGCAGCATCTCGTCGTGGTCGAAGGGCTTGGCGATGTAATCGACCGCACCCATCTTCATCGAATCCACCGCCGAACGCAGGCTGGCGTAGCTGGTCATGATCAGCACCGGCGTGCCTTCGGCCAGCTTGATCAGTTCGGTACCCGGCGCGCCAGGCAGGCGCAGGTCGCTGACGATCAGGTCGAAGGTGGGGATGCTGTAGCGCTCCTGGGCTTCCTGTACCGAGCCGGCTTCGCTGACCTGGTACTGATTGCGTTCGAGCAGGCGGCGCAAGGCAGAGCGGATAATGGTTTCGTCTTCGACGATAAGAATATGTGGCATCAATTCGGTCTCTCGACGGTCACGGTGGCGCCAATGGCGCCTCTGTCGCTGTTTACATCGCTACGGACGTCGCCTCGACATGTCTCGGCAGGGTGACCCGAATTCGAGTGCCCAGTTGGCGCTCGGGGTCGGCCGGGCTGTCGATTGTTATCTGTCCATAATGCTCTTCCACGATCGAATAGACCAGCGCGAGGCCCAGGCCGGTCCCCTCGCCGGGATCCTTGGTGGTGAAGAAAGGCTCGAACAGGCGGTCGATGATCGCCTTGGGAATGCCGCTGCCTTCGTCCTCGACGATCAGGTCGACGGTATGTTCGCTGGCCTCGCTGCGCACGCGGATGGTGCCGCCGGGTGGCGAGGCGTCACGGGCGTTGGACAGCAGGTTGATCAGTACCTGGGCCAGGCGTTGCGGGTCGCCGCAGGCCCAGTGCTGCGGATCGCACAGGTTGTAGAACTGGATGTCGAAGTTGCGTTTGTTCAGCGACAGCAGGCCGATGGCATCCTGGGCCACGTCGGCCAGGCACACCGGCTCGTCGCTGCGCTGGTGGCTGCCGGAGTGGGCGAAGCTCATCAGCGACTGGACGATGCGTGATACGCGCTTGGTCTGCTCCAGGATCTGCCCGCTGATTTCGGTCAGCTCACCGTCGTTTTCGCGTTCCTCGCGCAGGTTCTGCGCCAGGCAGGCGATGCCGGTGATCGGGTTGCCGATCTCATGGGCGACGCCAGCGGCCAGGCGGCCGATGCTGGCCAGGCGCTCGGAGTGCACCAGCTTGTCTTCGAGCATCTGGGTTTCGGTCTGATCCTCGACCAGCAGCACCAGGCCACTGTTACCGGGCGCCAACGGCTCGTTGATGGCTGCCTTGTGCAGATTCAGCCAGCGAATCTGCCCGTCGAGCGCCAGATGCTGTTTGTGCAGGTGCTGGTCCGGGCGTTCGATGAAGTCCTGCAGCAGGCTCTGCCAGGGTTCGGCCAGGGTGCTCAGGCGCGAACCGACGATGCGCTGGGCGGGGATGTCGGTGAGTTCTTCCATGGCCCGGTTCCACATCAGGATTTCCTGGTCCTTGGCCAGCGAGCACACGCCCATGGGCAGCTCCTGCAAGGTCTGGCGGTGATAGCGACGCAGGGCGTCGAGCTCGGCGGCCAGGCCGGTGAGGCGCGACTGGTAATCCTCCAGGCGGCTTTCGATGAAGTGGATGTCCTCGGTGACATAGCCTTCGGTGCCGGACTTGTAGGGCAGGAAGGTTTCGACGATGTCCTGCGCCACACTCGGCCCCATCAGGCCGGACAGGTTGGCCTCGATGCGGTCGCGCAGGCGGCGCAGGGCATAAGGGCGACTCTCGTCGAAGGGCAGGTGCAGGTCACGCAGGGCCTGTTCCACTTCGCGCTGCGCAGTCTTGGCGCCGAGCGGCTTGGCCAGTTGTGCGGCAAAGTCCTGCGGTGACACGGCGACCAGCTCGCGCCGCTGCGGACGGCGCACGTTGTCCACCGCGCAGGCTTCGGCGGCGCTCTTCTCCTCCGGGCTGGCCTCGGTGAACAGCGACACCAGGGTGAACATCAGCACGTTGGCCGCCAATGAGGCGATGGCCGCCAGGTGCCAGCTGGCGTCATCGAGCACATAGATGACGTTGAACAGTGGCAGGTAGAAACCTTCCAGATTGCCCAGCAGCGGCAGCAGCATGGTCAGTGCCCAGACGCTGATGCCGGCCAGCAGGCCGGCGAGGAAACCGCGGCGATTGGCCGTCTGCCAATACAGCACCGAGAGGACGCCGGGCAGGAACTGCAAGGTGGCGACGAAAGCGACGATGCCCAGGTTGGCCAGATCCTGCTGGGCGCCGAGCAGCAGGTAGAAGCCGTAGCCGGCCATGATGATGGCCACGATCAGCGCGCGTCGCGTCCACTTCAGCCAGCGGTAGATGTTGCCTTCGGCTGGCGGCTGGTAGAGCGGCAGCACCAGGTGGTTCAGCGCCATGCCGGACAGCGCCAGGGTCGAGACGATGATCAGGCCGCTGGATGCCGACAGACCGCCGACATAGGCGAGCAGGGCCAGGGTTTCGCTGTTGACCGCGATACCCAGGCCGAGGGTGAAGTACTCGGGGTTGGTGGTGGCGCCGAGCTTGAGACCGGCCCAGAGAATCAGTGGCACGGCCAGGCTCATCAGCAGCAGGAACAGTGGCAGGCCCCAGCTGGCGCTGACCATGGCGCGCGGGTTGAGGTTCTCGGTGAAGGTCATGTGGTACATGTGCGGCATGACGATGGCCGAGGCGAAGAACACCAGCAGCAGGGTGCGCCACGGGCCTTCCTGCAGCGGCGTATGCAGCGTGGCCAGTGCCGCTTGGTTCTGCACCAGCCATAGCTCCAGCTCACGCGGGCCGCCGAACACCTGATACAGCGCGTACCAGCCGATCACGCCGAGGGCGATCAGCTTGACCAGCGACTCGAAGGCAATGGCGAACACCAGGCCCTCGTGCTTCTCGCGCGTGGCGATATGGCGCGCGCCGAAGAGAATGGTGAACAGGATGATCAGCCCACAGTAACTCAGCGCCACTTTTTCCTGCAGCGGCTCGCGGCTGAGGATGCCGATGGAGTCGGCCACCGCCTGGATCTGCAGGGCCAGCAGCGGCAGCACGCCAATCAGCATGAACAGGGTGGTCAGTGCGCCGGCCCAGGTGCTGCGAAAACGGAAGGCGAACAGATCAGCCAGCGATGACAGCTGGTAGGTGCGGGTGATGCGCAGGATCGGGTAGAGCAGCACGGGTGCCAGCAGAAAGGCCCCGGAAACCCCGAGGTAGCTGGCGAGAAAGCCGTAACCGTACTGGTAGGCCAGGCCGACCGTGCCGTAAAAGGCCCAGGCGCTGGCGTACACGCCCAGCGACAGGGTGTAGGTCAGCGGGTGGCGGATGATCCAGCGGGGGATAAGGCCCTTTTCACTGACCCAGGCGACACCGAACAGCATCAGCAGATAGCCGGCGCTGATCAGGATCAGTTCGCTCAGGCTAAAGCTCGTCAGCATCGCGTTGGCTCTGAAGAATGAAGGTGACGACGATCAGGATCAGCCACAGCAGATAGGGCCGGTACCAGGCGCCATTGGGGTCGATCCACCAGTCCATGATGGCCGGTGAGAACAGGTAGATCCCCACTACCAGGATCAGAACCAGTCGGTAGATATACATGTGACATCTCGTCGAAAGATGTCGCGATGGTAAAGGATGGCGCGCATCGCAAGCCACAAACTTGAAGCCAGCTCGCGTAGCCGGAGGGAATGCGGGAATGCCAGCCCATCGTTCCCAGGGTGCATCCGGGCTACGGCTACTTCAATTGCGCTTCGGCCAGGGTGCGGCTGCGGGGGATGCGCGTGGCGTCCCAGTTGGCGATACCCCAGGCCAGCAGCTCGACAGGCGCCGCACCTTGCAGGTCGGCGGGTGGTTGCTGGCCCAGCGCACGCAGGGCGCGCAGCAGCAGAGGCCCGGCCTGGTCGGCGGGCAGGGGCGGCGAACGGTAGCTCTTGCCCAGCTTGTGGCCGTCCGGCTGGATGATCAGCGGCACGTGCAGGTAGCGTGGTTGCGGCAGTCCGAGCAGCTCCTGCAGGTAGAGCTGGCGAGGGGTGGAGTCGAGCAGGTCGGCGCCGCGCACCACGTCGGTCACCCCCTGCCAGGCATCGTCCAGCACCACGGCGAGCTGATAGGCAAACAATCCATCACGCCGTCGGATCACGAAGTCGCCCACTTCACGCCCCAGGTGCTGACGGAACTCGCCCTGCACGCGATCGACGAAGTGGTAGTCCAGCTCCGGTACGCGCAGGCGGATGGCCGCGTCCTGGTCAGGGTGGTAGGCGTTGCGGCAAAAGCCCGGATAGATGCCGGCGTAGCCTTCCAGTTGCTTGCGTGAACAGATGCAGGCGTAGGCCAGGCCCTGGCTGAACAGGCGGGCGATCACGGCGGCGTATTCGGCGTGGCGCTCGCTCTGGCGTACCAGTTCGCCGTCCCACTCGAACCCGTAGCACTCCAGGGTGCGCAGGATCGCATCCTGGGCGCCAGGCACTTCCCGCGGCGGGTCGAGGTCTTCCATGCGCAGCAGCCAGCGACCGCCGACGGAGCGGGCATCGAGGTAGGAGGCGAGGGCGGCGACCAGCGAGCCGAAGTGCAGGTAACCGCTGGGCGTAGGGGCGAAGCGCCCGATGTAGGCTGTGTTCATGAAGCGAGGGCCAGAAACAGAGCGGGGCGCCTAAGCGCCCCGTCGTCAGATCAGGAACCGATCTGCTTTTCCTTGATTTCCGCCAGCGTCTTGCAGTCGATGCACAGAGTCGCGGTCGGGCGGGCTTCGAGGCGGCGAATGCCGATCTCGACGCCACAGGAGTCGCACCAGCCGTAATCGTTGTCTTCGATCAGCTGCAGGGTCTCGTCGATCTTCTTGATCAGCTTGCGCTCGCGATCACGGGCACGCAGTTCCAGGCTGAACTCTTCTTCCTGGCTGGCGCGGTCGGCCGGGTCGGGGAAGTTGGCCGCTTCGTCCTGCATGTGGTGCACGGTACGGTCGACTTCCTGCATCAGCTCCAGCTTCCACTTATTGAGGATGCTGGTGAAGTGAGCGCGCATCGGCTCGCTCATGTATTCCTCGCCTTTCTTTTCCGGATAAGGCTCGAAACCACGAATCAGCTGGCTGGTGCTTTTGGCTTTTTCTTTTGTGGGCATGGATGACGCCTCTCACTCTTTCGAATCCATCGCGCAGGTTATTCCATTGCCAGGCGTTTGTCCGGCCCTGCGACTGCAAGCCGGCGAACTTACCAGATCGAATCGGGGCGCGCTACTCCCGGTTGTCTCCGCCTTGTCCGGGCTGTGAACGAAATCTGCATGGCTCCGGCTAGCAAGCGTAGCGGCGCTTTCGCGTCCTTGCCGAGGCCTCAAGCTGCCCTGATAGAATCCGCGCCTCGCAACCCTGAAGACGGACCCATGGCTCAGCTCTACAGCGCGCGCAGTCGCGCCATCGAACCCTTCCATGTGATGGCCTTGCTGGCACGTGCCAACGAGCTGCAGGCGGCCGGTCACGATGTCATTCACCTTGAGATCGGCGAGCCGGACTTCACCACCGCCGAGCCGATCATCCGCGCCGGCCAGGCCGCGCTGGCCGCCGGACACACGCGCTACACCGCAGCGCGTGGCCTGCCGCAGCTGCGCGAGGCGATTGCCGGCTTCTACGCCGAGCGTTACCGCCTGAGTATCGACCCGCAGCGCATCCTGGTCACGCCGGGTGGCTCCGGGGCGCTGCTGCTGGCCGCCAGCCTGCTGGTCGACCCGGGCAAGCACTGGTTGCTGGCCGACCCGGGCTATCCGTGCAACCGGCACTTCCTGCGCCTGGTCGAAGGCGCCGCGCAACTGGTGCCGGTCGGCCCGGACGTGCGTTACCAGCTGACCCCGCAACTGGTGGAGCGGCACTGGGATACCGACAGCGTCGGCGCCCTGGTCGCCTCGCCGGCCAACCCCACCGGTACCCTGCTGCACAAGGATGAGCTGGCGGCGCTGTCCTCCTGCCTCAAGCAGCGTGGCGGTCACCTGGTGGTGGACGAGATCTACCATGGCCTGACTTATGGCTGCGATGCACCGAGCGTGCTGGAAGTGGACGACGATGCCTTCGTCCTCAATAGTTTCTCCAAATATTTCGGCATGACCGGCTGGCGCCTGGGTTGGCTGGTGGCGCCCGATGCCGCCGTACCGGAGCTGGAAAAGCTGGCGCAGAACCTCTACATCAGCGCACCGAGCATGGCCCAGCATGCCGCGCTGGCCTGCTTCGAGCCGGCTACGCTGGCGATCCTCGAAGAGCGCCGTCACGAGTTTCAACGCCGCCGCGACTATCTGCTGCCGGCGCTGCGCGAGCTGGGCTTCGCTATCGCCGCTACGCCTGAAGGTGCCTTCTATCTATATGCAGACATCAGCGCCTTTGGCGGCGACGCCTTCGCCTTCTGCCGCCACTTCATCGAAACCGAGCATGTGGCCTTCACCCCGGGCCTGGATTTCGGCCGTCACCAGGCCGGGCACCATGTGCGCTTCGCCTACACGCAGAATGTCGAGCGCCTGCAGCAGGCAGTCGAGCGCATCGCCCGCGGTTTGAAGAGCTGGAAGCCCGATGCGCTTTGATCCGCCACTGGAAGAGGGGCGCCTGCTGCGTCGCTACAAGCGCTTTCTCGCCGATATCGAGACCGCCAGCGGCGAGCAGATGACCATCCACTGCGCCAACACCGGCTCGATGCTCAATTGCATGAGCGAAGGTTGCCGGGTGTGGTTCAGCCGCAGCAACGACCCCAAACGCAAGCTGCCGGGCAGTTGGGAAATCAGCGAAACGCCGCAAGGGCGCCTGGCCTGCATCAATACCGCGCGGGCCAATGCGCTGGTGGAGGAGGCGCTGCGCGCCGGGCTGATCACCGAGCTGACCGGCTTTACCGCGTTCAGACGCGAGGTGGCTTACGGGGTGGAGAACAGCCGCGCCGACTTTCGCCTGGACTACCCGGACGGGCCGGCCTATGTCGAGGTCAAGAGCGTGACGCTGGGCTTCGATGGCAGCGATGTGGCGGCCTTTCCCGATGCGGTGACGCAGCGCGGCGCCAGGCATCTGCGCGAACTGGCGGCGCTGGCACGGGCGGGGGTGCGCACGGTGCAGCTGTACTGCGTGAACCTCTCCGGTATTCGCGCCGTGCGGGCGGCGGCGGAGATCGATCCGGCATACGCGGCAGGGTTGCTTGATGCCAAGGCCGCGGGGGTGGAGGTGCTGGCCTACGGCGCCGAGCTGAGTCCCGAAGGGATCGCCCTGGTTCGCCGGCTGGACGTGCTGACTTGAACCCTACGCAGCGATCCAGATTCCCTCGGTATCTTCCCGACATTCCAGCATCTGCAGCGACTGCCCCTCGCAAGGCCCCGCCACGCATTCGCCGCTCTCGATGAGAAACAGCGCGCCGTGGGGGGCGCAGCGGATCAGGCTGCCGCTGTCGTCGAGGAAGCGATCCTTCTGCCAGTCCAGGGCGATGCCGCGGTGCGGGCAGCGATTGAGGTAGGCGTGGACCTGGCCGTCGCGGCGTACGACCAGCAGGTTCAACTGGTCGATCACAAAGCCGAGGCTTTGACCTTCGGCCAGCTCACTTGGGGCGCATAGGCGGATCATCGCGGTCTCCGTTTCAGATGGCGCGATTATCCCGCAGGAAGGAGGAGGGCGCATCCTTGCGCCAAGTGGAACTCAGAACTGCCAGGAAGCCGATACGCGGAAGCTGCGCCCGGGTTCGCTGTAGTAGTCGACCGGTTGCGGTGTGGTGCGGCCGCCAGCGCTGGGCACGTTGAGGGCGTTCCAGTATTTCTTGTCGAACAGGTTGAACAGGCCGGCCTGCAGCCTCACGCCGTCCAACGCTGCCGGTTGCCAGTAGCCGGTGAGGTCGACCACGCCGTAGCCGGGGGCCTTGAAGTCGCCATCGTTCTCGACCTTGTCGCGGCGGCGCGCGGCGGTCAGCATCAGGTCCGCGCCGTAGTGTTGCCGGGTGTAGCTGAGGCCGAGGGTGCCGGTCAGCGGGGCGACCGAGCTCAGGTGCTGTTTGGTCTCGCGGTCCTTGCCGACGGCCCAGGCGACCGAGGTCCAGGCCTGCCAGGAGGGCGCGAACTGCCAGTGTGCGGTGCCTTCGGCACCGTAGATGCGCACCTTGTCGCGGTTCTCCATGACCTCGAAGAAGGTCGGGAATTCGCCGGGCTGGAAGCCGTAGTCGGCTTCATTGGCGGTGATGCTGTCGATGAAGTTTCTGTAACGGTTGTCGAACAGGCTGACGGAGCCGCCCAGATGGCTGTCGCCGAGGCGCGCGCCGACCTCGTAGCCGGTGCTTTTCTCGGGTTTGAGGTTGGGGTTGCCGACTCGCGCGTAGCCCATGCCGGAGTTGGTGAAGGTGCTGTACAGCTCGTTGACGTCCGGGGCCTTGAAGCCCTGTGCCCACTGCGCGTACAGCGTAGCCAGCTCGTGTGCCTGCCAGGTCAGCAGCAGGCTGCCGGCCCAGTTGGAGTCCTTGTTCTCGGTGAGCATCACGCTGTCGCCGGCCAGCACGTAACCACTGGTGCCGCTCCTGGGCTTGTATTCGTAACGGTCGTAGCGCAGGCCGGGTGTCAGAGTCAGGGTGTCGCTGAGGGCGATGTCGTCTTTCAGATAAAGGCCATACAGATTGCCCGGCGTTTTCGGCATCTCGGCCTGATTGGTGTGCAGGTTGACGCAGGCAAAGTAGATGCCGGCCGGCGTGCTGTCCGGGCGCGGCGGGAAGGGCGGTACCAGCACGCTGGGGCAGGCATCGTAGCCGCTGCTGTACTGCTCGGCCTCGATGCGGCTCCACTCCGCGCCGAGGGTCAGATTGTGCTCGCCCAGCTGCTTGCCCAGGGTGCTGGTGATGCCGTACTGGGTCTTCTCGATCTCGTTGCTGCGGCCGAAGGGGCCGGCCAGCGTCCCCGCGCGGGTCGCCTCTACCTCATCCTCGCGGTGCAGCTTCTGCCAGTAAACGATGGTGTCGGCCCAGTCGAGCAGGGTGTCCGCGTTATCGGCGCGGTACTGGTGATCGAAGGACAGGCGCTTGCGCTCGTTGTTCTCGCGCGTGTCGTAGTGCCGAGGGTAGTTGGCAGAGCCCTGGTTGATGCGGCTGTCCATGTCCTCGGTGCGCTCGAACAGTTCGGCGGTCACACCGACTCGGTGCCCGCCACCGAGCTTTTGCTGGACCTTCAGCAGCAGGCTGTGCTGATCGGTATCGCTGGGGTTGGCCTCGGTACGCTGGGTGCCCAGTACATCGCGATTGCCCTGAGTGTCGAGCTCGTGACCCTTGCGTCCGCCGGCCTGGAGTAACCAGGAGGTGTTGTTGAAGCGACCGGCTAGGGCTGCATTGAGCCCCCAGCTACGGTCGGCGCTGTCGTAGTCGTTCTTGATCAGGCCGGCGAACTCGTCCTTGTCGCCCAACAGGTCATCCGGGCTCAGCGTACGCAGTTGCAGCGCTCCGCCCAGGGCGCCGGAGCCAACCTGGCTGGAGTTGGCGCCACGCACCACGTCGATTGCGGACAGGCTCTGGAAGTCGATGCTGTCCAGGCCGCCGTTCACTTCGCGCACGGCGTCGTTCAGCCAGGGCATGCGGATGCCGTCGATGGTGGTCAGCACGCGGTCGCGGTCCAGGCCGCGGATGTTGATGCTGTTGTTGCTGCGGTTGAAGTTCACCCCGGGCTCGGCACGGCGCGACAAGTCATCGAAGCTACGGATCTGACGGCGTTCCAGCGTCTGCGCATCGGTTTGGGTGGTGGTCGGCAACGGCTGCTTGGCTGCGGGGGCGGTAATTTCGATGTCGGGTAGTTCGGCCGGAGTAGCGGCCAGAGCCAGCGAAGGGCACAGCAAAAGCAGCGCAAGCCAGGAACGGCGAGCGTAGGGCGGGCGAACGAGCATGATGATACTCCAGTGCATGCTTGGCAGTTCTGCGACTGCCTGGTTGGCGACGGCGCAAGACGTTAACCAGATTATTTATTTGATGCAAATAATTCTCAGGTAGATTATCGTTCTCTAAAATTGCACTGCCGTGTCGGTACGCGCTCGCGTCGGCGACGGCGGTGGTAACCGCCCGTGAGAGAGGAAATCCCGATGAGTAGCGCAAACACTTTGGCCGTGCCGACTGCCGATCTTTACCAGTCCTGGCAGACATTGCGTCATGAGCAGCCCCGCTTGCGTGCCCGCGAAGCAGCGGCGCAGCTGGGTGTCAGCGAGGCCGAGCTGACCGCCAGCCGCCTGGGCATCGATGCACAGCGCCTGCGCCCGGACTGGGCCGAGCTGCTGCCGGCTCTTGGCAGCCTGGGGCACGTAATGGTGCTGACCCGTAACGAGCACTGCGTGCATGAGCGCAAGGGGCTGTACCGCGAAGTGAGCGTTGCCGCCTCCGGGCAGATGGGCCTGGTGGTGTCTGCCGATATCGATCTGCGTCTGTTTCTCGGTGGCTGGGCCAGCGTGTTCGCCGTCGCCGAGGAAACCGCCAAGGGCACCCAGCGCAGCATCCAGGTGTTCGACCAGCAAGGCGTTGCCGTGCACAAGGTGTACCTGACCGAACGCAGTGAGCTGAGCGCCTGGCAGCCACTGATTGAGCGCTTCGCCGGCGAGCAGAGCGCCGAGTTGCAGTTGTTGCCGCCGCCCGTCGCTCCTGCGCGCAAGGCCGACGCCGAGATCGACAGCCAGGCGCTGCGCGATGGCTGGGCGAAATTGCAGGACACCCATCACTTTTTTGCCCTGCTGAAGAAGCATGAGGTTGCCCGCACCCAGGCGCTGCGTCTGGCCGGCGAGCAGTGGGCGCAGCCGTTGGCGACCTCCGAGCTGACGGTGCTGATGGAGCAGGCCGCTGCCCGCGAAGTGCCGATCATGGTGTTCGTCGGCAACCGCCACTGCATCCAGATTCATACCGGCCCGGTGAACAACCTGCGCTGGATGGACAGCTGGTTCAACGTGCTCGATCCCGACTTCAACCTGCACCTGCAGACCCGCGGCGTGGTCGAGCTGTGGCGTGTGCGCAAACCCAGTGTCGATGGCGTGATCACCAGTCTGGAGGCCTTCGACGCAGGCGGCGAACTGGTGATCCAGCTGTTCGGCGCGCGCAAGCCGGGTATGGCCGAGCGCGACGATTGGCGCGAGCTGGCCGAGTCGCTACCCGTGCTGGCCTGAGCAGAGGAGTCCAGACCATGCGTCTTGCCAATATCCTGGGCGGCCTGGCGGCCGTCCTGCTGTTTCCCAATATGGTGCTGGCTGCCGAGCCGTTGCCGCAGCGCTGGGTAAGCTCCGGCGGTGCCCTGAGTGAGTGGGTGGTGCTGCTGGGCGGCGAGAGCAAGCTGGTCGGTGTCGATACCACCAGCCGTCATCCCGCTTCGCTGACCAGGCTGCCCAGTGTTGGTTATCAGCGTCAGCTGGCAGCCGAGGGCATTCTCGCGCTGCGCCCGGACCTGCTGCTCGGCAGCGAGGAAATGGGCCCGCCGCCGGTGCTCGAACAGCTGGCGGCGGCTGGCGTGCGCATCGAGCGCCTGACGGCACGGGCCGAGCTGGACAGTCTGCAGGCCAACCTGCAGCGCCTGGGGCAGTTGCTCGGTGATGAGGCAGCAGGGCAACGCGCCTTCGCCGATTACCAGGCGCGCCTGCAGACCCAGCAGCAATGGGTCGAGCAGGCCCGACGCAGCCAGGAAGCGCCCGGCGTGTTACTGCTGCTCGGACACGCCGGCGGCAGCCCGCTGGTGGGCGGCGTCGATACGGCGGCGGACTGGCTGATCAGTCGTGCCGGTGGGCGCAACCTGGCCAGTCATGACGGCTACAAGGCGCTGTCCAGTGAGGCGCTGCTGGCTCTCGATCCGCAAGTGGTGGTGGTCGCTGACCGCGCCCTGGAAGGCGATGCCGCGAGGCAGGCCCTGCTGCAGCAGAACCCGGCCCTGGCCGGTACCCGCGCGGCGCGCGAGGGGCGTTTGCTGGCGCTGGACCCGACCCTGCTGGTAGGCGGCCTTGGGCCGCGCGTACCGGATGGACTGGCGATGCTCGCCGCAGGCTTTTATCCTGCCAGCCAACCCCTGACTGCCGAAGCCAAGCGCGAGCCATGACCTCACCTTTTTCGACGCGCCCATTGTTCATCGCACTGGGCCTGCTGCTCGTGCTCGTGTTGTGGCTTTCGCTGGCGCTCGGGCCGGTGAGTCTGCCGCTGGGCGATACCTTGCGTGCGGCCCTGCGCCTGTTGGGTCTGCCCTTCGCTGCGGATGCGTCGGTTCAGCAGGCCGAACTGATCCTGTCGCAGATACGCATGCCGCGTACCCTGCTCGGGCTAGCTGTGGGGACGGTGCTGGCCCTGTGCGGTGTGGCAATGCAGGGGCTGTTTCGCAATCCGCTGGCCGATCCCGGTCTGGTTGGCGTTTCCAGCGGCGCTGCGCTGGGCGCAGCAGTGGCCATCGTCGGTGGCGCCGCCTTCGGCGGTTTGCCGGAAGCTTTCGCGCCTTATCTGCTGTCAGCCTGCGCCTTCGTTGGCGGCTTGCTGGTGACGGCGCTGGTCTACCGTCTGGGCCGGCGCGATGGGCAGACCAACGTGGCGATCATGCTACTGGCCGGCATTGCGCTGACCGCACTGGCCGGTGCGGCCATTGGTCTGTTCACCTACCTGGCTGACGATGCGACGTTGCGCACCCTGACGTTCTGGAACCTGGGCAGTCTCAACGGCGCCAGCTATGCGCGGCTGTGGCCGCTGCTGCTGGCCACGCTGGCCGTGGCGCTGTGGTTGCCGCGACGGGCACGGGCGCTGAACGCCCTGCTGCTCGGCGAGTCGGAGGCACGCCACCTCGGTTTCGATATCGAGCGACTCAAGCGCGAGCTGGTGTTTTGCACGGCGCTGGGTGTAGGCGCTGCGGTGGCTGCCGCCGGCCTGATCGGTTTCATCGGCCTGGTGGTGCCGCATCTGATGCGTTTGCTGGTCGGCCCCGATCATCGTCTGTTGTTGCCGGCATCCGCACTGGCCGGTGCAAGCCTGTTGCTGCTGGCTGATCTGGTTGCACGTCTGGCGCTGGCACCTGCCGAGTTGCCGATCGGTATCGTTACGGCGCTGATCGGCGCGCCTTTCTTTCTCTATCTGCTGGTGCGGGGGCGGAGCTGATGCTGCGGGTCGAACAGCTGGAAATTCGCCGCGGGCAGCAGGTGGTGCTCAGCGGCATCGACCTGCAACTGCACCCCGGTGAGGTGCTCGGCGTGTTGGGGCCCAACGGTGCGGGCAAGAGTACCTTGCTGGCGGCGATGACCGGCGAGCTGCCAGCCAGTGCCGGGCAGGTGACGCTGGATCAGCGCGCGCTCGATGCCTGGTCCGGGCCAGAGCGGGCCAGGCGTCTGGCCGTGCTGCCGCAGAGCTCGAGTCTGAATTTCGCCTTCCGCGTTGAAGAGGTGGTCGCCATGGGGCGGCTGCCGCATGACAGCGGACGCGTGCGCGATGCGCAGATCGTGCAGCAGGCGTTGCAGGCAGCCGATGCTGCACATCTGGCGGGGCGCAGCTACCTGGCCCTGTCTGGCGGCGAGCGCCAACGCGTGCACCTGGCGCGGGTGCTGGCGCAGCTATGGCCAGGCGGTGAAGGGCAGATTCTGCTGCTCGATGAGCCGACCTCGATGCTCGATCCGCTGCATCAGCATACCTGCCTGCAGGCAGTTCGCCGCCTGGCCGAATCCGGCGCTGCCGTGTTGGTGATTCTTCATGACCTCAACCTGGCCGCACGCTACTGTGATCGCCTGCTGTTGCTGGATCAGGGCAGGGCGCATGCGCTGGGTACACCTGCCGAGGTATTGCGTGCCGAGCCCCTGCAGGCCGTGTTCGGCCTGGAAGTCCTGGTGCAGACTCATCCCGAACGCGGCCATCCACTGATCGTCGCGCGCTGAATGTTGGAGCCCTCGATGCGAGTCGTACTGCTGAGTTGTCTGATGCTGCTGGTCGCCTGCCACACTCGGGAGGCTTTGCCGCCACCGGCACCGCTCGCCCCGGAAGGACGTGAGCACGCCGATCTGGGTCGTATCGTCGAGCTGGCCAGCGGACGCACGATCAGCCCGGAGCAACTGCTCGAGCATTTGGCCCGGGCCGAGAGGGTGCTGGTCGGCGAGCAGCACGACAGCCCCGATCATCATGCCCTGCAACTCTGGTTGTTGCGCGAGCTGGCCAGGCAGCGGCCGCAGGGTAGTGTATTGATGGAGATGATCAATCCGGATCAGCAACCCAAGGTCGACCTGGCTCAGGCTGCGGCTCGTGAGGGGCGATCGCTCGGCGATCCGTTCGACGCCCTGGCCTGGCAGTCCGGCTGGGATTGGTCGCTTTATGGGCCGCTGGTTCTGCATCAGTTGCGCCAGCCTTATCCCTTGCTCGCGGCAAACCTGGATCGTACCGAGATCATGCAGATCTATCGCCAGCGCCCAGCTCTGGAAGGCGAGCGCTCCATTGCCGCCGACGTGCAGGCACGCCTGTTGGAAGATATCCGCGAGTCGCATTGCGGCCTGCTGCCGGACAGCCAGTTGCCGGCCATGCTCGCCATACAGCAGCAGCGTGACCGCCGCATGGCCGAGGCGCTATTGGCGGCGCCGCGACCAGCCATGTTGCTGGCCGGCGCCTTCCACGTGCGCAAGGACCTTGGCGTGCCGCTGCACCTCGCTGACCTCGGCGCGCCGGCGGGCAGCGCGACACTGATGTTGGCCGAAGTCGGCCGTTCGATAGACGCGTCCATGGCTGACTACGTCTGGTTCACGGCTGCGCAACCTGCACAGGATCACTGCGCCAAACTGCGACCCTAGCCGCCTTTCGTCTGCGAGCAGCGGGGTATGCTCGGCATTTTGCCGATGTGGAGCCTGCGCCATGACCGTCGACGTTCGCGACCTGCTGCAACGCTATTTCAACGCCCTCAATGATCGTGACATCCGTGCCTGCCTGGCATTGGTCAGCGACGAGCTGGTCCTTGAGCCCAATCAGGGTTTTGCCGAGCAGGGGCGCGATGCCTTTGCCGGATTTCTCGAGCGGCACCTGCATTGCTATCGTGAGGTGATCGAGCCGCTGGTAATGCTGGTCGCGCCAGAAGGACGGCATGCCGCCTGCGAGTACCGCGTCATTGGCGAATATCTCGCCACCGACGATGGCCTGCCGGAGGCCTGTGGGCAGCGCTATGAGATGCGAGTGGGCGCCTTCTTCGAAATCCACAACGGGCTGATCAGTCGTATCAGCCTGCACTTCAACCTGCCGGATTGGCTGGCTCAGGTCGACGACTGACAGCTGTCGGGTACGGCTGCTGCCGCGCCAAGGTAAAACTGCAGGCAAAAAAAGACCCGGCAAGAGCCGGGTCAATAACCGTGATTAGCCTGATGAGGAGATAATCTGAAGAGTCCGACTGAAATGGTCTCTTTAGCTTATCGGCTGATCTCGCGACCAGTTGAGATAATAATAACAATTCTCATTTCATAGTCAACGCCCTTTTGAGAATTTTTCTCAGAAAAATGCGCCTGCTTCAGAAATGCAAAACCCCGGCACTTGCCGGGGTTCGTAGATGCAGCAAAGCGGCTCAGGATTCTGGCAGACGCAACTGAGTGACTTCCTTGTTCAGCAGGTCGATGCGTCGGGCCATGCTCTCGATCAGGCTGTGCGCGATACGAGGATTGCTTTGCATCAGGCTGAGGAACTGCTCCTTGGGAATCACCATGACCGTGCAGGGCTCGCTGGCAACCACGGTGGCGCTGCGCTTCTCTCGAGTGAAAACGGCCATGGCACCGAAGATCTCGTCCTTCTGCACGTCACCGACTTTCTGGCCGTCGACATAGGCCTCGGCATGGCCTTCGATGATGATGAAAACGTGGTCGGCTTCGTCACCCTGGTGAATCAGCTCCTCGCCGGCAGCGAAATGCTGGAAGCCGGTTGCCGGACGGATTTCCGGCTGCTTCAGGCGTGCCAGTGCATCGGAAAGCAGAGCGGTATGCCCGATTAGATACTGAATGAACTGTTCCTGGCGCTGCTCGCTGGCGTAGATATGCTGGAACACTTCACTGCGCGAGTAGGGAACCAGGCTGATGGGTTCTTCGCTGCTGTAGCGGCAGGAGGGCAGGTCGATGCCCTGGCGCAGGCCCACCAGATCGCCTTCCTGCAGATAGAAAAGCGGACGTTCGTCGACCAGCGCATGCAGCAGCCCATTCTCGATGATGAACAGCTGGTTGCCAGGCAGTGCCTGAGCCAGGTCATCGACACGCTCGAGGCGCAGCGGCTCACCCGCGGGTTGCAGCCCTTCCAGCAGTTGAGTGGGGATGCTCTGCAGACGGTTGATCAACTGATCGGCGTAGGCCGGTTGCTCCCCGAGTAAATACATAACCGTAATTCCTTGAACTGGCTGGGCTGGCTGACCGCACGAAGGTCCCTGAAACAATAGGCTGCGCGGCCTTCCGAGTAAATCACCTTGCGCTGGTGTTGTGAGCTAGCTCTTGTTGTGGGCCTGCGCTGCGTCCAACTGGCCATTCAATTCTGCCTTGTGGGCAGGGGGGAGTTCGCTCCAGTGCACATTGAGCAGGGCGCCCTCGATGGCGTAAAGCAGGACCTTTGAAGCGCGAAAGCCGCGTGCTCTGACCGCCCGATAGGCGCCGACAGCGCCATAGCGACGCAGATCATTGGCGCTGTGGATGCCGACCGCGTGTAGCCATTGCGCTGAGGTCTTGCCGAGGTTCTTCAGATGTTGCAGTTCGTCGTTCATCGGGCCTCCATGCGTGTGGGGGAAAGATTCACGTTGGCGTGCCTGCCAAGAGTGTAGCGGCCAATTGCCTGAATGTTCGTGCAGAAGGGGCTGCGCTACTTGGTGCGATAGCGCAGGCGAGTGCCGAAATTCACCGACATGAGAATCTCGTCCGCGGTCAGTTCGACAGGAAAATAGGCACCGGAAATCTGTGCATGAGCCAGGCTGGCCCCTTCGATCTGGGCGTTGCGAAAGTCCAGGCCACGAAGGTCGGCTCCGCGAAAATAGGCGTCAGTGAAATTGACGGCGTCGGTGTCCATGTTGCGCAGGTCGAGACCGCGGAAGTCACCGCCGGAAAGATCGACCTCGACACCTTTCGGCTTCTGTGCGTTGAAGCCTTTCACGTCGTCGTTGTGCAGGAGGTGGTAGAGCGGATGATCAAGCTGGCGCGGCTGGCTCATGGCAGGTACCGGTGATGGTTACACCGGCAGTATAGAAGTCCTGCCGGGGTTTGCCCGGCAGGAGGGAGGCGAGCGGCGCAGAGTTATGTTCAGATTCCAGGCAGGCGCTGGCGAATGCGCTCTACCAGGCTGTCCAGGCTTGCGCTGTCATGCGTGTCGACGCGCTTGCTATGGCTCTGCTCATCGGCATCGAGTGGTTCGCGACTGGCCTGCTGGCTCTGTACCACTTCCAGCGTCGCATCCGACGGATCCCGGCCTTCACGCTGGCGCTGCTCCAGCCAACTGGCGATCACGGCTTCCGGAGCCTGACAGTCCAGAATCAGGAACGGCACACCGGTCTGTTCGGCGACTTCGCTGGCCGCCTGACGCTGCGCGGCCTTGAGATAAGTCGCATCGATCACCACCGGGAAGCCGGCCTGCAGGACCTCGCGCGCCAGTTGGTGCAGGCGCTGATAGGTTGCCTGGCTGGCATCGGCACTGTAGATGCCAGCGGCCAGTTGGGCCTTGGCGTCGGCGCTCTGCTCGCCGAACAGGCGCTTGCGTTCGATATCGGAACGCAGGCGGATGGCGCCCAGCGCCTCCACCAGGCGCAAGGCAACGTGGCTCTTGCCGACTGCCGAGACACCATGGGTGATGGCCAGAAAGGGCGATGGAATGGCACTGTAGCTTTCCGCCAGGGCGGCGTAGCCGCGGTACTGGCGCAGAATCACTGCACGCTGCACCGGGTCCTGCTCCTGGCCCAGACGGAACAGGGCGACCTTGCCGCGGACCATGGCACGATACGCCTTGTAGAAGTTAAGCAGCTGCAGGGCCGCGTAGTCGCCGGTGCGCTCCAGCCAGCCGCTGATGAAACGACGTGCCAGGCACTTGAGGCCGCGATCTTCGAGATCCATGGCCAGAAAGGCGATATCCGCGGTCACGTCGGTCATGCGAAACGGTTCGTTGAATTCGATGCAGTCGAACAGCACCACCTTGCCGTCGATCTGCGCCGCATTACCCAGGTGAATGTCGCCGTGGCATTCGCGGATGAACCCCTGTGCCTTGCGTTCACTCAGCAGCGGCTGCAGGCGTTCGTAGCTGGACTGGGCCCAGGCTTCCAGGGCGTCGAGCTGTTGCAGGTCCGCCTGCTCGCTGAGCATGGGACGAATCTGGTCGAAGTTCTGCTGTACCGGAGCCATCGCTGCTTCGGCGCTACCCAGCGGATTTTCGTGGAGTACCTTCGGCGCGCTCAGATGGAAGGTGGCGATCTGCTCAGCCAGGGCGTCGATATGCGCGTCGTTCAGTTCGCCGCGGGCCTGAATGGCGCTGAGCAGCTGTTCCTGAGGGAACTGGCGCATTTTCAGTGCGTATTCGATGGCCGGTGTGCTGCCGTCCAGGCTCGGCGCGTCTTCATTGCCACCGATCGGCAATACGTCCAGATACAAATCCTGGGTCAGGCGCTGATTGAGGCGCAGCTCTTCTTCGCAGAAGTGACGGCGTGCGTCGAGCTCGGTGAAATCGAGGAAGCCGAAATTGACCGGTTTTTTGATCTTGTAGGCATAGGGGCCAGTGAGCAAAACCCAGGAAATGTGGGTCTCAATCACCTGAAATCCTTCCACGGGATGCGGATACAGGGCCGGGTTCTGCAATGCGGCAATCAGGGCTTGGCTCACGTTCGATCCTTGTTCTAGACGCTGTTCGAGCTGGGCATTATGGCCGCTGTGAGCTGCTCTGCAAACCATTCGGGCGGCCTGCTGGCCGCTATGTAAAGTGCGTATAATCCCGCCATGACTCGAAAACGCTCCCCCCGCTCAAACAAAAAATCCCGCTCGTCCGGCATGCGTCCCTGGCTCGCCTGGGGCCTCAAGCTCGGCCTTGTTGGCCTGGTGATTCTTGCCGGTTTCGCCGTTTACCTCGATGCAGTGGTGCAGGAGAAATTCTCCGGCAAGCGCTGGACGGTGCCCGCCAAGGTCTACGCCCGGCCGCTGGAACTCTTCGTCGGCCAGAAATTGGCCAAGGATGATTTCCTGCGCGAGCTCGACGCTCTGGGCTACCGCCGTGAAAGCTCGGTCAACGGGCCGGGTGCGGTATCGGTAGCCGGTAACAACATCGAGTTACACAGTCGCGGTTTTCAGTTTTACGAAGGCGCTGAGCCGTCGCAGAAGGTACGTGTGCGCTTCTCTGGCGATTATGTCGCCGGGTTGAGTCAGGCCGACGGCAGCAACCTGGCGGTAGCGCGACTCGAACCGCTGTTGATCGGCGGGCTTTATCCTGCGCACCAGGAGGATCGCATCCTGATCAAGCTGGACCAGGTGCCGGCTTATCTGATCGATGCTCTGGTTGCGGTCGAGGATCGCGACTATTTCGAGCATTTCGGCGTATCGCCCAAGGGCATCGCTCGCGCGCTGTGGATCAACGCCACGTCGGGGCGTCTGGTGCAGGGCGGCAGTACCCTGACCCAGCAGCTGGTGAAGAACTTCTACCTGACCAACGAGCGCACCCTGTTGCGCAAGGTCACCGAAGCGATGATGGCCGTACTGCTGGAGCTGCATTACGACAAGCGCGAGATTCTCGAGGCCTACATGAACGAGGTGTTCCTCGGTCAGGATGGCCAGCGCGCCGTGCATGGTTTCGGGCTGGCCAGCCAGTACTTCTTCAGCCAGCCGGTCTCCGAGCTGAAGCTGGAGCAGGTCGCCTTGCTGGTGGGCATGGTCAAGGGGCCGACCTATTTCAACCCGCGGCGCAATCCCGAGCGCGCGCTGGCGCGGCGTAACCTTGTGATCGATCTGCTCGCCGAGCACGGCTCCATCACGCCTGAAGAGGCTGCCGCTGCCAAGCAGAAGCCGCTGGGCGTGACCTCGCGTGGGAGCATGGCCGACAGCTCTTTCCCGGCCTTCCTCGATCTGGTCAAGCGTCAGCTGCGCGAAGACTATCGCGAGCAGGATCTGACCGAAGAAGGTCTGCGTATCTTCACCAGCTTCGACCCGATCCTTCAGCTCAAGGCCGAAGAGGCGCTGGCCGAGACGCTCAAGCGCCTTGCCGGACGCAAGGGGGTGGACGAGGTGCAGGCGGGCATGGTGGTGACCAACCCGGAGACCGGTGAGGTCCAGGCCCTTATCGGCAGCCGCCAGCCGCGCTTCGCCGGTTTCAACCGCGCTCTGGACGCGGTGCGGCCGATTGGCTCGCTGATCAAGCCAGCGATCTATCTGTCGGCACTGGAGCGCCCGAGCCAGTACACCCTGACCAGCTGGCTGGAGGACGAGCCATTCTCCATCAAGGGACAGGATGGCCAGGTCTGGACGCCGCAGAATTACGACCGCAAGGCTCACGGCACCATTTACCTGTATCAGGGGCTGGCGCAGTCTTACAACCTGTCCACGGCCAAGCTTGGCCTTGAGATCGGTGTGCCCAATGTACTCAAGACCCTAGAAAGACTGGGCGTCGAGCGCAAGTGGCCGGCCTATCCGTCGATGTTGCTCGGAGCTGGCGCGCTGACCCCAATGGAAGTGGCTGGCATGTATCAGACCTTGGCCAATGGCGGCTTCAACACGCCATTGCGTGGTATCCGCAGCGTGCTGACAGCCGATGGCGAGCCGCTGGGACGCTACCCATTCAAGATTCAGCAGCGTTTCGATCCAGGTGCCATCTACCTGGTGCAGAACGCCATGCAGCGCACCATGCGCGAAGGCACGGGGCGTTCGGTTTACAGTCAATTGCCCAGCTCGCTGAATCTGGCGGGTAAAACCGGTACCAGTAACGATTCGCGAGACAGCTGGTTTGCCGGTTTCAGCCAGGATCTGCTGTCGGTGGTATGGCTGGGACGCGACGACAACGGCCCGACCCCCCTGACCGGCGCAACTGGCGCGTTGCAGGTCTGGACCGGTTTCATGCGCAAGGCCGACCCGCTGCCGCTGGATATGCCGATGCCGGACAACGTTACCCAGGCCTGGGTCGATCGTCAGACCGGTCTGGGTTCTGCGTCGGGCTGCCCGAATGCGGTACAGATGCCTTATATTCGCGGCAGCGAACCTGCCCCGGGCTCCGCTTGCGGTATCCAGGCACCGGTCGAGTCGGTGATGGACTGGGTGCGGGGCTGGTTGGAATGACGACCGGGTCGAGTGACCCGGTGTTACCTGAAGAGGATTGGATGTGAACAAGAAGTGGCTTGCCACGATGCTGGCAACGGCGGTTCTCGGTGGTTGCAGTACGGTACCGCAGGGTTCGATTCCGGTGATCGATGCCGGTGCTCCGTTGTCGTCCGGCGGCTCTGGTCCCTCGACCAGCCAAAGTCCGGCGGCAGCGCCGCAGCGTATCGAAGAGGATTCCGGGGTGGTTGTGATGGTGCCGCAGGGGGCGGTCTCGACGCCGTTGCAGACCGATTCGCAGCCGATCACCTCCAGTGGTGGCCTGACCTTCGACCAGCCCATGAGCAGCCAGCCGTCAGCACCGAGTCAAGGCAGCTTTGGCTCCTCGGCGCCGAGCCAGCCCAGCGGCATTCCCAGCGGCGGCCTGGCGGCTGACGAGCAGCTGGATGGTCCGGTGCTTGCGCTGCTGACTACTGCTCAACAGCAGCAGGGCGGTGGTGATCTCAATGGTGCCGCTTCCAGTCTCGAGCGAGCCCAGCGCATCGCACCGCGTGAGCCGCAGGTGCTTTACCGCCTTGCCGAGGTACGTATGGCCCAGGGCGATGCAGCGCAGGCCGAGCAACTGGCCCGTCGTGGTCTGACTCAAGCCAGTGGTCGTCCTGCGCTGCAGGCCAGCCTGTGGGATCTGATTGCCCGCGCCCGCGAGCGCCAGGGTGATCCCGCTGGCGCCGCCCAGGCCCGCGAGCGCGCCCGAGTCAATCTCTGATGGATGTGCGCGTCAACGCGGTGGCCGAGCACCTGCTGCTGATCGAGCGCGAACTGCGCGTGCAGGGGTGGTGGCAGGAGGAGGCGCCGAGCGCCGAGGCATTGGCCAGCCGGGAGCCCTTTTGCGTCGATACGCTGACGTTCGAGCAATGGCTGCAATGGATCTTCTTGCCGCGCATGAAGGCGCTGTTGGAAAGCGGTGCTAGCTTGCCCTCGGTGTCAGGTATCCAGGCGATGGCGGAGATGGTCTATCAGCAGCAGCCGAGCGTTGCGCGTCGGCTGCTCGAACTGCTGGGCGAGTTCGACCGCTTGCTTACGCGCACGCCGTGAGAGCGTGCGCGTAACACGTCACTTGCAGTTTTCCGCGATGGACTTCTTCAGCTCTGTGATGCGTTCCTGACGCTCGTTCTCATCGATGCGGCGTACCTCGCCGCCGTCGTCGACGCGTAGCCGAGGATTGTTTTCCAGCTGAGCCAGGTTGGTGCGCGCGTTCTCGCAGTACTGCTTGCGCTCGGCTTCCTGCTTGGCCACATCTTCCTTGACCTTCTTGTCGATGGCTGCCTGCTCGGGATCGAGCTGCTCTTCGACGCTGGGCGACGGTGCACTCGACGTCGAGCGTGGAGGCGGCGCCGCGGTGTTGATGGTCGTGGACTCCTGACCCTGTGGGGGTTGCGCGCCAAAATGGGTCACGCCCTTGTCGTCTACCCATTTGTAAATCTGGCTGGCCATGGCGGTGGTGCTCAAGGCGAGCATCAGGGTGCCAGTGAGGATCATGTGGCGCATGCTGTTTCCTTTATCGAGAGCTGCAGTGCTGCCGGTTACTATAACCAAAAGCCGACAATCTTCATCCTGCGCTGCGTCACAGCGCCAAGTCGAATAATAGGTTACACGCCGCTTGACTTGCTCTCGCCGAACCCGAACAATCCAGCCTTACCCCGCAGTGGAGTCCGCCGCAAGCGTCCTCCAGCTCGGGGAAAAGAGGCGCTACCCGCGCCGAACCGTGACACCCGCTACGCGTTACCTCGCGCTGGGAGGGTCAGCCCCGCAAGACCATGGGCTGCTCCGTTACTCGTCAAGCTGATGTTCCGAATCCACGATCACCATCGTGCGTGTCCGCTGACAGTAAGAACCTACTTAGGGCTACCCGTTGCGGGTGGCATACTGGCGTTCAAGAGGTGAACAACGTGGAGCTTTTATCCGGCGCTGAAATGGTCGTCCGCTTCCTGCGTGACGAAGGCGTTAAGCACATCTACGGGTACCCTGGTGGTGCTCTCCTGCATATTTACGATGCCCTGTTCAAAGAACCGGAAGTGACCCACATTCTGGTGCGTCATGAACAGGCAGCGACCCACATGGCTGACGGTTATGCCCGCGCCACTGGCAAGGCCGGTGTGGTGCTGGTGACCTCTGGTCCGGGCGCGACCAATGCCATCACCGGCATTGCAACTGCCTACATGGATTCCATCCCGATGGTGGTGATCTCCGGCCAGGTGCCGAGCGCCATGGTCGGTACCGATGCCTTCCAGGAAACCGACATGGTCGGTATTTCCCGTCCGATCGTGAAGCACAGCTTCATCATCAAGCACCCGTCGGAAATCCCCGAAGTGCTGAAGAAGGCCTTCTATCTCGCCGAATCCGGTCGTCCCGGTCCGGTCGTGGTCGACATCCCGAAGGACATGGGTGATCCCACCCAGAAGTTCGAGTACGTCTATCCGAAGAAGGTCAAGCTGCGCTCCTACAGCCCAGCGGTACGTGGCCACTCCGGCCAGATCCGCAAGGCTGCCGAGATGCTGCTGGCTGCCAAGCGTCCGGTCATGTATTCCGGCGGAGGCGTGATCATGGGCGGTGCTTCCGCGCCGCTGACCGAGCTGGCGCAGATGCTCAACCTGCCGGTGACCAACACCCTGATGGGCCTGGGCGGCTATCCGGGTACCGACCGCCAGTTCATCGGCATGCTCGGTATGCACGGCAGCTACACCGCCAACCTGGCCATGCACCATGCCGACGTGATCCTGGCTGTCGGTGCGCGTTTCGATGACCGTGTGATCAACGGCGCGGCCAAGTTCTGCCCGAACGCCAAGATCATTCATATCGACATCGACCCGGCCTCGATCTCCAAGACCATCAAGGCCGATATCCCGATCGTTGGCCCCGTGGACAGCGTGCTGACCGAGATGGTCGCCATCCTCAAGGAAATTGGTGAAACCCCGAACAAGGACACCGTCGCCAGCTGGTGGAAGCAGATCGACGAGTGGCGTGGCAATGGTCGCCTGTTCCCCTACAACGAGGGCGACGGTTCGATCATCAAGCCGCAGACCGTTATCGAGACGCTGTGCGACGTGACCAGGGGCGACGCCTACATCACCTCCGATGTTGGTCAGCACCAGATGTTCGCCGCGCAGTATTACCGCTTCAACAAGCCCAACCGCTGGATCAACTCCGGTGGCCTGGGCACCATGGGCTTCGGTTTCCCGGCCGCGATGGGCATCAAGCTGAACTTCCCGGATGCCGACGTGGCGTGCGTCACTGGTGAAGGCAGCATCCAGATGAACATTCAGGAGCTGTCGACCTGCCTGCAGTACGACTTGCCGGTGAAGATCGTCAACCTGAACAACGGCGCTCTCGGCATGGTCCGCCAGTGGCAGGACATGCAGTACAACAGCCGTTATTCGCACTCCTATATGGAGTCGCTGCCGGACTTCGTCAAACTGGCCGAGGCCTATGGCCACGTCGGCATGCGCATCACCCAGCTGAAGGACCTCAAGCCCAAGTTGGAGGAAGCCTTCGCCCTGAAGAATCGCCTGGTGTTCCTCGACATCGCAGTGGATTCCAGCGAGCACGTCTATCCGATGCAGATCAGAGACGGTGCGATGCGTGACATGTGGCTGAGCAAGACGGAGCGGACCTAAGATGCGACATATCATCTCCCTGCTGCTGGAAAACGAGCCGGGCGCACTGTCCCGCGTGGTCGGTCTGTTCTCCCAGCGTAACTACAACATCGAAAGCCTCACCGTTGCGCCAACCGAGGATCCGACGCTGTCGCGTCTGACCCTTACCACTGTTGGCCATGACGAGGTGATCGAGCAGATCACCAAGAACCTCAACAAGCTGGTCGAGGTGGTCAAGCTGGTCAACCTGTCGGAGAGCGCTCACATCGAGCGCGAGCTGATGCTGGTGAAGATCAAGGCCACCGGCGCCCAGCGCGCCGAGGTCAAGCGCACCACCGACATCTTCCGCGGCCAGATCGTGGACGTGACCAGCAGCGTCTATACCGTGCAGCTGACCGGTACCAGCGACAAGCTCGACAGCTTCATCCAGGCCATCGGCACCGCGTCGATCCTGGAAACCGTGCGCAGCGGTGTCACCGGCATCGCTCGCGGCGACAAGGTGCTGAGCATCTGATCGTTGTGCTAATAAAAAGCCCCGCCTGGTGCGGGGCTTTTTATTGCCTGAGATTCAGCGCTGGCGATTCCAGAACGCGGCGATCAGCGGGTCCTTGAGGCGCTTTTCCAGGGCGAACAGGCCAATGTCATAAGCGGTGAGCGGTGGCTGGATGTCGTAGATGCGTATGCGGGCGGTCAGCGGGCTGTTATCCAGCACGATCTGCGGCACGACCCCGATACCGAAGCCCAGGCTGACCATGCTGACGATGGCTTCGTTGCCGCTGACCTGGGCATAGATGCGTGGTTTGATATTGTGGCTTTTCAGCCAGCGATCGGTGCGCGTCCGAGCCAGGCCTTCCTCCGAAAGAATCATCGGCACATCTCTCCAGCTCTCGGCACTCGGATGTTTCAGTTGTTCCTCGTTCAATAGTTGTGGCGTCTGTGGGCCTATAAAGCGGAGCTCCGAGCGCGTGATGGACTGAAACTCCACGCCGGCCGGCAGGCTGTCGGGGAGGGCGCCGATGGCCAGATCCTCCAGCCCTTGCTGCACGCGTTCGACGGCTTTCGCTGGATCGCCGGTATGCAGTTTCATTTCGATGCGCGGGTAGTCCTGGCGGAAGTTGCTGAGGATGTCGTAGAGAAAGCTGTAACTCGCAGTGACCGAGCAATAAAGCGACAGCTCGCCATGCAGGTTCAACTGGTCCTGCATGAAGGTCTGGCGAATCGCCTGCCAACCGTTCATGACCTCGCTCGCGTACTCGCGAAACTGCTGACCCTCGCGGGTCAGGCGCACCGAGCGGTTGTCGCGCACGAACAGGGCGGCCCCCAGTTCGTCCTCCAGTTGCTTGATGCTGCGGCTGAGCGCAGAAGGGCTGACATGCTGCTCGCGGCTGGTGCGGCCGAAGTGCAGATTGTCTGCGAGAGAGAGAAAAAGTCGGAGGGAATGGCTGTCCATTGCGTTTCATATTTCGGCATGTTGTGTTGCAAATATATCATTTTACGCAATGGTACGGATCACTTAAGGTGTCTTCGTCGCGGTGCCAAGCACCTCATCCCTTTCGATTCAAAAGAGCCAAGAACATGAAAGTTTATTACGACAAAGATTGCGACCTCTCCATCATCCAGGGCAAGAAAGTCGCCATCATTGGTTATGGCTCCCAGGGCCATGCCCAGGCCTGCAACCTGAAGGATTCCGGCGTCGATGTCACCATCGGTCTGCGTAAAGGCTCCGCGACCGTTGCCAAGGCCGAGGCTCATGGCCTGAAAGTGACCGATGTGGCCAGCGCCGTTGCCGCTGCCGATCTGGTCATGATCCTGACTCCGGACGAGTTCCAGGGCCAGCTGTACAAGAACGAGATCGAGCCGAACATCAAGAAGGGCGCGACCCTGGCCTTCTCCCACGGTTTCTCCATCCACTACAACCAGGTCGTTCCGCGTGCCGACCTCGACGTGATCATGATTGCGCCGAAGGCCCCGGGTCACACCGTGCGTACCGAGTTCGTCAAGGGCGGCGGCATTCCTGACCTCATCGCCGTTTACCAGGACGCTTCCGGCAACGCCAAGAACGTCGCCCTGTCCTACGCCTCGGGCGTTGGTGGCGGCCGTACCGGCATCATCGAAACCACCTTCAAGGACGAGACCGAAACCGACCTGTTCGGTGAGCAGGCCGTTCTCTGCGGCGGTACCGTCGAGCTGGTCAAGGCCGGTTTCGAAACTCTGGTCGAAGCCGGCTACGCGCCGGAAATGGCCTACTTCGAGTGCCTGCACGAGCTGAAGCTGATCGTTGACCTCATGTACGAAGGCGGCATCGCCAACATGAACTACTCGATCTCCAACAACGCCGAGTACGGCGAGTACGTGACCGGTCCGGAAGTAATCAACGCCGAATCCCGTCAGGCCATGCGCAATGCTCTGAAGCGCATCCAGGACGGCGAATACGCCAAGATGTTCATCAGCGAAGGCGCCACTGGCTATCCGTCGATGACCGCCAAGCGTCGTAACAACGCCGCTCACGGCATCGAAGTCATTGGTGAGCAGCTGCGTGCGATGATGCCGTGGATCGCTGCCAACAAGATCGTCGACAAGACCAAGAACTAAGGTCTGCGATGTGCGAAAGAACGCGGCTTTATGCCGCGTTTTTTCATTGTGGGGCGAGGCTTCTGGTATAAAGCCAGCTCACCTAGAGGCGAACTGAGTTCAGTCGTCCCGGTCGAAATTCGTCAAACCCGTTGCAAGGTGCTGTTCATGAGTGAAGGTCCCGAGGATCAAAAGCCGGCTGGCGACAACCTGGAAAGCCTGCTGCCGATCGACGAGCACGTAGAGGAAGTGCAGGACGCGGAGGGGCGCAAGGTACGCCACCGTGGTGTCTACCTGCTGCCCAATCTGTTCACTACGGCCAACCTGTTCGCCGGCTTCTATTCCATCATCAATGCGATGAATGGCAACTTCTACGTGGCTGCTGCCGCTGTGTTCGTGGCCATGGTGCTCGACGGCCTGGATGGTCGCGTGGCGCGTCTGACCAATACGCAAAGTGCGTTCGGCGCCGAGTATGACTCGCTTTCAGACATGGTCGCCTTCGGTGTGGCGCCGGCTCTGCTCGCGTTCGAGTGGGCGCTGGGTAGCATGGGCAAGGTAGGCTGGATGGTCGCCTTCATCTACGTTGCGGGCGCGGCGTTGCGTCTGGCCCGCTTCAATACGCAGATTGGTAGTGTCGACAAACGCTATTTCATCGGTCTGGCCAGTCCGGCGGCGGCTGGTGTGGTTGCAGGTACTGTCTGGGCGTTCAGTGATTTCGGCATCAAGGGCTCCAACATGTCCTTCGCCGTGGCACTGCTGGTGGCTGCTGCCGGTTGCCTTATGGTCAGCAACATCAAGTACTACAGCTTCAAGGATCTGGACCTGAAGGGGCGAGTCCCCTTTGTGGCCATTCTGGCTGTGGTACTGGTCTTCGCGGTGGTGTTCAGTGATCCGCCCCGTATCCTGCTGCTGATTTTCCTGGCTTATGCGGTGTCTGGCCCGATCCAGTACCTGCTGCAATTGCGTCGTCGCAAATCTTCCTGACGCTGTAATTTCTCCTGCGCTCCGTGGTCTACAGTTCGTTTCTCGAACTGTAGTCGCGGAGTCGCCATGCTCATCCGAGTTCCTCCTTCCTCTCGGGCCCTCGAGTCCGAAGTCACCCCCGAGTCTGTTTATCTCTCTCGTCGCAAGCTGATGCAGGGCTCGCTGGCGCTGGCGGCCATGGCTGCCATGCCGGGTCTGGCCAGTGCTGACACTCCAGGTGTCTACGCCGATGTCGAGCCGTCGAAGGCTCCGGGCTGGTTTCAAGAGAAGCTGGCGGCGGCGCGTTGGCAGGCGATAACCGCTGAAGGTGAAAGCATCACGCCCTTCAAGGACGCCACGCACTACAACAACTTCTATGAGTTCGGCACCGGCAAGGGTGATCCGGCCGCCAATGCCGGCAAGCTGCAGGTCGAGCCCTGGACGGTGATGATCGATGGTGAGGTGGGCAAGCCGGGGCGTTATGCCATCGAGGATCTGGTCAAGCCACATGCCTTCGAAGAGCGCATCTACCGGCTGCGCTGTGTCGAGGCCTGGTCCATGGTCATCCCCTGGCTGGGCTTTCCGTTGGCTGATCTGCTCAAACAGGTCGAACCCACTTCGTCGGCTCGTTATGTACGCTTCGAGACGCTAGTCGATCGTGAGCGCATGCCGGGGCAGCGCTCGGGGTTTTCTCTGATCGATTGGCCTTATGTGGAAGGCTTGCGTCTGGACGAGGCCATGCATCCGTTGGCCTTCATGGCTGTCGGCATGTACGGGCGAGTGCTGCCTAACCAAAATGGCGCGCCGTTGCGCCTTGTAGTGCCATGGAAGTACGGCTTCAAGAGCATCAAATCCATCGTGCGGATCAGTCTGGTCGAAGAAGCGCCCAAGACCACCTGGGAGCGCATCGCGCCTAACGAATATGGCTTCTATGCCAACGTCAATCCGCAGGTCGACCATCCTCGCTGGTCGCAAGCAACCGAGCGCCGTCTGCCCAGTGCGTTGTTCAGCCCGAATGTGATCGATACGCGAATGTTCAATGGCTATGAGGAGGTCGCTGATCTCTACGCAGGCATGGACCTGGCGAGGTACTACTGATGCGCTATCGGTTGTGGCGTGTCGGTATCTTCCTGGCTGCTTTAGTGCCGCCGCTCTATTGGCTGTACTGCGCTGCCTTTGATTTACTGGGGCCTGATCCGGGCAAGGCGCTGGTAGATAACCTGGGGCTCGGTGCCTTGATCCTTCTGCTGATTACCCTGGCCATGACACCGCTGCAGCAGCTGACTTGCTGGGGGGGCTGGATAGCCGTTAGGCGGCAGCTGGGGCTTTGGTGCTTTGCCTATGCCTCTCTGCATCTGTCGGGCTATGTGCTGTTTATTGGCGGTTTGCGGCTGGAGCTGGTGCTACGCGATCTTTCCGAGCGGCCCTACATAATCGTTGGGGCATTGGCTTTCGTTGGCTTGCTTGCCCTGGCCGTTACTTCCAATCGCTTCAGCATCAGAAAGCTGGGTCGTAAGTGGAAGACGCTGCATCGCCTGGTTTACGCCATCCTGCTGCTGGCTTTGCTGCATATGTTCTGGGTGGTGCGGGCAGATCTGCGCGAGTGGCTCGCTTATGCGTTGATCGGTGGCGCGCTGCTGCTGATGCGTCTCTCCGCTGTCGCGGGCGCATTACAGAGAGCGGGCGTCCTTTTTCGACAGAATCCAAAGAAAATCGAAATATAAGCTTGACGCGCATTCTGCTGGATGTAGAATGCGCGCCACTTCAGCGATGAAGCGCTTCAAAAACTTGTTGTTAATCAACAAGTTAAGTTGAATGAAGGGCTTGCAAAGCTGGATCTGGCGTGTAGAATGCGCGCCGGTCGACAGGGTGGTGGTTTGATCTTGTTGGTGCTTCGGTCGAATGGATCGAAAGCGGTAGAAAAAGAGGTGTTGACAGCGGTTTTGAACGCTGTAGAATGCGCCTCCCGCTGGAGAGAAGAAGTTCTGATCGAAGGCGCAAGTGGTTGAGTAGAAAAGAGTTTCTCCGGAAATAAATTCGAAAAACAGCTTGACAGAGAGAAGGGCTGCTGTAGAATGCGCGGCCTCGGTTGAGACGAAAAGCTTAACCAACTGTTCTTTAACAACTGAATCAAGCAATTCGTGTGGGTGCTTGTGAGGTAAGACTGATAGTCGACTGATTATCAGCATCACAAGTAACACTCGTGAATTCGAGAGTTTATTTGCGATTGCTGAGCCAAGTTTAGGGTTTTCTCAAAACCCAAGCAGTATTGAACTGAAGAGTTTGATCATGGCTCAGATTGAACGCTGGCGGCAGGCCTAACACATGCAAGTCGAGCGGATGAAGGGAGCTTGCTCTCTGATTTAGCGGCGGACGGGTGAGTAATGCCTAGGAATCTGCCTGGTAGTGGGGGATAACGTTCCGAAAGGAACGCTAATACCGCGTACGTCCTACGGGAGAAAGCAGGGGACCTTCGGGCCTTGCGCTATCAGATGAGCCTAGGTCGGATTAGCTAGTTGGTGAGGTAATGGCTCACCAAGGCGACGATCCGTAACTGGTCTGAGAGGATGATCAGTCACACTGGAACTGAGACACGGTCCAGACTCCTACGGGAGGCAGCAGTGGGGAATATTGGACAATGGGCGAAAGCCTGATCCAGCCATGCCGCGTGTGTGAAGAAGGTCTTCGGATTGTAAAGCACTTTAAGTTGGGAGGAAGGGCTGCTGGTTAATACCCTGCAGTTTTGACGTTACCAACAGAATAAGCACCGGCTAACTTCGTGCCAGCAGCCGCGGTAATACGAAGGGTGCAAGCGTTAATCGGAATTACTGGGCGTAAAGCGCGCGTAGGTGGTTCGTTAAGTTGGATGTGAAAGCCCCGGGCTCAACCTGGGAACTGCATCCAAAACTGGCGAGCTAGAGTACGGTAGAGGGTGGTGGAATTTCCTGTGTAGCGGTGAAATGCGTAGATATAGGAAGGAACACCAGTGGCGAAGGCGACCACCTGGACTGATACTGACACTGAGGTGCGAAAGCGTGGGGAGCAAACAGGATTAGATACCCTGGTAGTCCACGCCGTAAACGATGTCAACTAGCCGTTGGAATCCTTGAGATTTTAGTGGCGCAGCTAACGCATTAAGTTGACCGCCTGGGGAGTACGGCCGCAAGGTTAAAACTCAAATGAATTGACGGGGGCCCGCACAAGCGGTGGAGCATGTGGTTTAATTCGAAGCAACGCGAAGAACCTTACCTGGCCTTGACATGCTGAGAACTTTCCAGAGATGGATTGGTGCCTTCGGGAACTCAGACACAGGTGCTGCATGGCTGTCGTCAGCTCGTGTCGTGAGATGTTGGGTTAAGTCCCGTAACGAGCGCAACCCTTGTCCTTAGTTACCAGCACCTCGGGTGGGCACTCTAAGGAGACTGCCGGTGACAAACCGGAGGAAGGTGGGGATGACGTCAAGTCATCATGGCCCTTACGGCCAGGGCTACACACGTGCTACAATGGTCGGTACAAAGGGTTGCCAAGCCGCGAGGTGGAGCTAATCCCATAAAACCGATCGTAGTCCGGATCGCAGTCTGCAACTCGACTGCGTGAAGTCGGAATCGCTAGTAATCGTGAATCAGAATGTCACGGTGAATACGTTCCCGGGCCTTGTACACACCGCCCGTCACACCATGGGAGTGGGTTGCTCCAGAAGTAGCTAGTCTAACCTTCGGGGGGACGGTTACCACGGAGTGATTCATGACTGGGGTGAAGTCGTAACAAGGTAGCCGTAGGGGAACCTGCGGCTGGATCACCTCCTTAATCGAAGACATCAGCTTCTTCATAAGTTCCCACACGAATTGCTTGATTCATAGTCGAAGACGATGCTGTAACGCGACCCTGTTATAGGTCTGTAGCTCAGTTGGTTAGAGCGCACCCCTGATAAGGGTGAGGTCGGCAGTTCAAATCTGCCCAGACCTACCAATTGCTTGGTGCAGAAGATTACGGGGCCATAGCTCAGCTGGGAGAGCGCCTGCTTTGCACGCAGGAGGTCAGCGGTTCGATCCCGCTTGGCTCCACCACTCTCTACGCGTTGCGGTGAAGGAAAGAGTTCAGAAATGAGCGCTTCAGGGTAGACCTGGTGAGTGCTGATTTCTGGTCTTTTGACCGGTAAGAAAATCGTTCTTTAAAAATTTGGATATGTGATAGAAGTGACTAACAGCGTGTTTCACTGCACGTTGTTAATCAAGGCAAAATTTGTAGTTCTCAAGACGCAAATTTTCGGCGAATGTCGTCTTCACGATTGAGACAGTAACCAGATTGCTTGGGGTTATATGGTCAAGTGAAGAAGCGCATACGGTGGATGCCTTGGCAGTCAGAGGCGATGAAAGACGTGGTAGCCTGCGAAAAGCTTTGGGGAGTCGGCAAACAGACTGTGATCCAGAGATCTCTGAATGGGGGAACCCACCTAGGATAACCTAGGTATCTTGTACTGAATCCATAGGTGCAAGAGGCGAACCAGGGGAACTGAAACATCTAAGTACCCTGAGGAAAAGAAATCAACCGAGATTCCCTAAGTAGTGGCGAGCGAACGGGGACTAGCCCTTAAGTTGATTTGAGTGTAGTGGAAGGCTCTGGAAAGTGCCGCCGTAGTGGGTGATAGCCCCGTACACGAAACGCTCTTATCAATGAAATCGAGTAGGACGGGGCACGAGAAACCTTGTCTGAACATGGGGGGACCATCCTCCAAGGCTAAATACTACTGACTGACCGATAGTGAACCAGTACCGTGAGGGAAAGGCGAAAAGAACCCCGGAGAGGGGAGTGAAATAGAACCTGAAACCGTATGCGTACAAGCAGTGGGAGCCCACTTTGTTGGGTGACTGCGTACCTTTTGTATAATGGGTCAGCGACTTATATTCAGTGGCGAGCTTAACCGAATAGGGGAGGCGTAGCGAAAGCGAGTCTTAATAGGGCGCTTTAGTCGCTGGGTATAGACCCGAAACCGGGCGATCTATCCATGGGCAGGTTGAAGGTTAGGTAACACTGACTGGAGGACCGAACCGACTACCGTTGAAAAGTTAGCGGATGACCTGTGGATCGGAGTGAAAGGCTAATCAAGCTCGGAGATAGCTGGTTCTCCTCGAAAGCTATTTAGGTAGCGCCTCGTGTATCACTGCTGGGGGTAGAGCACTGTTTCGGCTAGGGGGTCATCCCGACTTACCAAACCGATGCAAACTCCGAATACCAGCAAGTGTCAGCACGGGAGACACACGGCGGGTGCTAACGTCCGTCGTGAAAAGGGAAACAACCCAGACCGTCAGCTAAGGTCCCAAAGTTATGGTTAAGTGGGAAACGATGTGGGAAGGCTTAGACAGCTAGGAGGTTGGCTTAGAAGCAGCCATCCTTTAAAGAAAGCGTAATAGCTCACTAGTCGAGTCGGCCTGCGCGGAAGATGTAACGGGGCTCAAACCATACACCGAAGCTACGGGTTCATCCTTTGGATGAGCGGTAGAGGAGCGTTCTGTAAGCCTGTGAAGGTGAGTTGAGAAGCTTGCTGGAGGTATCAGAAGTGCGAATGCTGACATGAGTAACGACAATGCGAGTGAAAAACTCGCACGCCGAAAGACCAAGGTTTCCTGCGCAACGTTAATCGACGCAGGGTTAGTCGGCCCCTAAGGCGAGGCAGAAATGCGTAGTCGATGGGAAACGGGTTAATATTCCCGTACTTCTAGTTACTGCGATGGAGGGACGGAGAAGGCTAGGCCAGCACGGCGTTGGTTGTCCGTGTTTAAGGTGGTAGGCTGGTTTCTTAGGTAAATCCGGGAGATCAAGGCCGAGAGCTGATGACGAGCGTTCTTTTAGAATGCGAAGTGGTTGATGCCATGCTTCCAGGAAAAGCTTCTAAGCTTCAGGTAACTAGGAACCGTACCCCAAACCGACACAGGTGGTTAGGTAGAGAATACCAAGGCGCTTGAGAGAACTCGGGTGAAGGAACTAGGCAAAATGGCACCGTAACTTCGGGAGAAGGTGCGCCGGTGAGGGTGAAGTATTTACTACGTAAGCCCATGCCGGTCGAAGATACCAGGCCGCTGCGACTGTTTATTAAAAACACAGCACTCTGCAAACACGAAAGTGGACGTATAGGGTGTGACGCCTGCCCGGTGCCGGAAGGTTAATTGATGGGGTTAGCGCAAGCGAAGCTCTTGATCGAAGCCCCGGTAAACGGCGGCCGTAACTATAACGGTCCTAAGGTAGCGAAATTCCTTGTCGGGTAAGTTCCGACCTGCACGAATGGCGTAACGATGGCGGCGCTGTCTCCACCCGAGACTCAGTGAAATTGAAATCGCTGTGAAGATGCAGTGTATCCGCGGCTAGACGGAAAGACCCCGTGAACCTTTACTATAGCTTTGCACTGGACTTTGAGCTTGCTTGTGTAGGATAGGTGGGAGGCTTTGAAGTGGGGACGCCAGTTCTCATGGAGCCATCCTTGAAATACCACCCTGGCAACCTTGAGGTTCTAACTCTGGCCCGTCATCCGGGTCGAGGACAGTGTATGGTGGGTAGTTTGACTGGGGCGGTCTCCTCCCAAAGAGTAACGGAGGAGTACGAAGGTGCGCTCAGACCGGTCGGAAATCGGTCGTAGAGTATAAAGGCAAAAGCGCGCTTGACTGCGAGACAGACACGTCGAGCAGGTACGAAAGTAGGTCTTAGTGATCCGGTGGTTCTGTATGGAAGGGCCATCGCTCAACGGATAAAAGGTACTCCGGGGATAACAGGCTGATACCGCCCAAGAGTTCATATCGACGGCGGTGTTTGGCACCTCGATGTCGGCTCATCACATCCTGGGGCTGAAGCCGGTCCCAAGGGTATGGCTGTTCGCCATTTAAAGTGGTACGCGAGCTGGGTTTAGAACGTCGTGAGACAGTTCGGTCCCTATCTGCCGTGGACGTTTGAGATTTGAGAGGGGCTGACCTTAGTACGAGAGGACCGGGTTGGACGAACCTCTGGTGTTCCGGTTGTCACGCCAGTGGCATTGCCGGGTAGCTATGTTCGGAAAAGATAACCGCTGAAAGCATCTAAGCGGGAAACTTGCCTCAAGATGAGATCTCACTGGAGCCTTGAGCTCCCTGAAGGGCCGTCGAAGACTACGACGTTGATAGGTGGGGTGTGTAAGCGCTGTGAGGCGTTGAGCTAACCCATACTAATTGCCCGTGAGGCTTGACCATATAACACCCAAACAATCTGCTCTCAGGCAGAGGGTGTCGATGGTGAAGTCGACAGAAAGCCGAAAATTTGCGAGAGCTACAAGCCTCTATCACGTATCCAAGGGATAGCGCCTCATCGCGAGATCCCAACCGAATTGCTTGACGACCATAGAGCGTTGGAACCACCTGATCCCATCCCGAACTCAGAAGTGAAACGACGCATCGCCGATGGTAGTGTGGTGCTTCACCATGTGAGAGTAGGTCATCGTCAAGCTCCTATACGAAACCCCAGATCGCTAACGCGGTCTGGGGTTTCTTCTTTGCGCTCGGGAAAGTTGTAAATGTGGCAGCAGGCGAGCGGCTACCCTAAAGCAGGCATGTCGGCCTTTTACGGTGCTCAGGTAGAATGCGCGAATTCTGCAGGGGACTTTCATGTCTGACTCGCCGTCCGAACCCGCCTTGTCATCCTTACCGCTCGAGCAACTGGTCGCTTGTCACGAGTGCGATCTATTGATGCGCAAGCCGTTGCTGCAGGATGGCGAAAGTGCCGAATGTCCGCGTTGTGGCTACGAGCTGTTCAGCCATCGGCATCATGTGGTGCGACGCAGCATGGCATTGGTGCTGACCGCTTTACTGCTGTATGTCCCGGCGAACTTTCTGCCGATCATGCAGCTCAATCTGCTGGGCCAAATTTCGCAGGACACTGTCTGGAGTGGCGTGCTCGGTCTGTACGAGAGCGGTATGCAAGGCATCGCCGTGGTGGTGTTTCTGTGCAGCATGGCGGTGCCGCTGCTCAAGCTGCTCTGTCAGTTGCTGGTTCTGTTGAGCATCCGCCTCGACTTCGGGCGTAGCTATGGTCTTTTGCTCTACCGGATCTATCACCACATGCGCGAGTGGGGAATGCTTGAGGTCTACCTGATGGGCATTCTGGTGGCGATGGTGAAGTTGATGGACCTGGCCGATCTTAGCCTCGGTCTGGGCTTGTTCTGCTTTATCGCATTGCTTCTGGTGCAGGTGTGGCTAGAGGTGACCATGTCGCCACATCAGATCTGGGAAGCGCTGTCCGGGGAGAACATTCATGCGGGCGATTGATGCAGGGCTGCTTGTCTGCCATGAGTGCCACCAGCTCAACTCGGTCGAAGAGGGAGTCAGGCATCAGTACTGCAGTCGCTGCGGCGGGCAAATACATGCGCGTCGCCCCAATAGCCTGGTGCGCACCTGGGCCTTGCTGCTGACGTCGGCGATTCTCTATATCCCGGCCAATCTGCTGCCGATCATGACGGTCAACAGTTTGGGCAAAGGGGCGCCAGCGACCATCATGGGCGGTGTGGTTGAACTCGTTCACCTTGGCATGCTGCCGATCGCTGCGGTGGTGTTCATCGCCAGCATTCTGGTGCCCACGTTCAAACTGGTGGGTATTGCGCTGCTGCTGTATTCGGTGCAGCGCCATCTGCCGATGACGGCGCGCCAGCGTATCCTCATGTACCGCTTCATCGAGTGGATCGGCCGTTGGTCGATGCTCGACATCTTCGTCATCGCGATCCTGGTTGCAGTAGTGAATTTTGGCAGCCTGGCCAGTATCACGGCTGGGGCCGGTGCTGCTGCCTTTGCCAGTGTGGTGATCCTGACCATGCTGGCTGCACTGACTTTCGACCCTCGCCTTATCTGGGATAACACGGAAACCGACCATGACTGACCTTCCTCTGGCCAAGACGCGTCCCGCTTCGAACTGGTCGGCCATCTGGGTTTTGCCTCTGATTGCGCTGCTGATCGGCGGCTGGCTGGCTTGGCGTGCTTACAGCGACGCCGGCATTCAGGTCGAACTGATTTTTGCCAGCGGCGAGGGCATTCAGGCCAGTAAAACCGAGCTGATGTACAAGGGTATGGCCGTCGGCAAGGTAACGGACATCAGTCTCGATACCAGCGAGAAGAATCGGGGCGTCGTGGCCAAGCTGGAAGTGAACCAGGAGCTTGAACAGTACCTGCGCAGCGGCACGCGTTTCTGGCTGGTCAAGCCAAATGTCAGCCTTGCCGGTATCAGTGGCCTGGAGACGCTGGTTTCAGGCAACTACATCACCTTCAGTCCCGGCGCGGGAGACACGACACGCAGCTTCACCGCATTGGCGCAAGAGCCGCCCATGAGTGATGACGTGCCGGGTTTGCACATCACGCTCAAGGCCGAGCGGCTGGGTTCGCTCAATCGTGACAGCCCGGTTTTTTATCGACAGATCCAGGTGGGGCAGGTCAAGAGCTACACCTTGGGTGAGGACCAGAGCACCGTCGAGGTGAAGGTCTTCATCGAACCGAAATATGCCCATCTGGTGAGAAAGCACACACGCTTCTGGAACGCCAGTGGTATCAGCGTCGATGCTGACTTGTCCGGCTTCAAACTGCGCAGTGAGTCGTTGGCCAGCATCGTCGCTGGTGGTATCGCCTTCGCCACGCCTGAACATCGCAAGGACAGCCCCCCCACCGACCCTGCGTTGCCGTTCCGCCTTTACGAGGACTACGACGAGGCCCAGGCCGGGATCAAGGTCGTGGTGACGCTGAGCGATTTCGAGGGGCTTCAGGAAGGCCGCACGCCGGTGATGTACAAGGGCATCCAGGTCGGTTCGCTGAAAACCTTGAAGGTTGATCGCGACCTCAACAGCGCTACAGCCGAGCTGACCATCAACCCATTGGCCGAGGAATACCTGGTCGAGGGTTCGGAGTTCTGGGTAGTCAAGCCGTCCATTTCCCTGGCCGGCATCACTGGTCTCGAAGCTTTGGTCAAGGGTAACTACATCGCTGTGCGGCCGGGCGAGAAGGGTAAGCCACCAGCGCGCAATTTCGTCGCGCGCAGCAAGGCACCACCCTTGGACCTGGGGGCGCCCGGTCTGCATCTGGTGTTGTTCACCGATCAGCTTGGTTCCATCGAGGTGGGCAGTCCGGTTCTTTACAAGCAGATCAAGGTGGGCTCGGTGCAGAGTTTCCAGTTGGCGCGTGACAACAGCCAAGTCGTGCTGGGCGTGCATATCGAGCCGGACTATGTGCACCTGGTGAATACCTCCACGCGCTTCTGGAATGCCAGCGGCATCACCCTCAAAGGCGGCCTTTCCGGTGTCGAGGTCAAGAGCGAGTCGTTGCAGACCCTGCTGTCCGGTGGTATTGCCTTCGAAACCCCTGATTTGCAGGCAGTCCGGTCGGATCGCCAGGTGCAGCGTTTCGCCCTGCATGCGGATCGCGACAGCGCCTTGCAACTGGGGCAGCAGATCAGCATCCGGGTCGCGGACGGCGATGGCCTGCAGCCCGGCACCCTGGTGCGCTACAAGGGCCTGGAGGTCGGCAAGGTAGAGAACCTTAGCCTGACCGATGACCTGCAGGCGGTGATCCTGAATGTGCGCATCACCCAGGCCGCCGAGCAGATCGCCCGCGAGGGATCGCGCTTCTGGGTGGTGAAGCCGGAGTTGAGTCTGACCCGCGCAGCGAACCTCGGCACGCTGGTCAGTGGTCAGTATCTGGAAGTCCAGCCTGCTGGGCAGAGGGGCGCGCGGCGTACCGAGTTCGTTGCCCTGGCCAGTGCGCCGAATCAGGCGGTGCGCGAGGAAGGCTTACGACTGGTGCTGAGCGCACCGCGGCGTGGTTCGATCAAGCCGGGGGTGATCGTCAGCTACCGCGAGGTGCCGGTGGGCAAGGTGGTGGATTTCGAACTGGGGCCAACCTCGGATCGGGTGCTGATCCATGTGTTGATCGAGCCACGCTATGCGCCGCTGGTGCGTTCGGGCAGCCGCTTCTGGAATGCCAGCGGGATTGGTGTGGATGCCGGGTTGTTCAAGGGCGTGAAGGTGCGCACCGAGTCACTGGAGGCCTTGCTCGAAGGTGGCATCGCGTTCGCTACGCCGAATAATCCGGAGATGGGCGGGCCAGCCCAGCCGGGGCAGACCTTCGCGCTGTTCGACGAGCCGCAGGAAGCCTGGATGCAATGGGCGCCGAAGATCGTGCTGGAGCAGTAAGACGATCATGGAAATGAAAGGGGCCGCAGTGAGCGGCCCCTTTCATTTTGCAGCTATAAAAGCTCGCGGCTGAAGCGGAATGCCGTCGGCGGCTTTCGCGTGGCTTGATGAACTTCCAGTCCGCCTCGTTCCAGGTCGATGGCCACATGCTTCAGCCGCGATGCGTTCAGGCCGGCTCGGCGGCTTCCTCCTGTTGAGGCGCCTGCGCCTTGGCACTTTCGCGTGGCTTGATGAACTTCCAGTCCGCCTCGTCGATATAGATGCCGTTGGGGCCGCTGCCGCCTTCCAGGTCGATGGCCACATGGGCCGAGACCTGCGGCTTGACCGAGGCCAGGATCGGCACGAAACCGAGTTGCAGGCTGGTTTCGATCAGCGCTTGCTGGTTGCGCTCGTCGATGTCCGCCGCCTCGTCGAGATAGTAGGGCAGGCGGATGCGCCCGGCCTGCTCGCGGTCCATCAGGTGCAGCAACAGGTACATGTTGGTCAGCGCCTTGATGGTCATGGTGGTGCCGTTGGAGGCCGCACCATCGATATCGGTGTGAATCACCGGCTGGCCGTGCACTTTGGTGATCTCGAAGGCCAGCTCGAACAGATCCTTCAGGCCCAGCTGGTTGCCGTTGGCCGCCACCAGGCGCGACAGGTAGTCCTTGGCTTCCTCGTTTTTGGCATCCTGCTCGGCCGATTGCGAGAGGTCGAACACCGACAGGGTTTCGCCTTCCTCGTACTGCCCGGCACTGTGGATGATCTGATCGATATGGCGCAGGGCTTCCTTGTTCGGCGCCAGGACGATGCGGAAACTCGAGAGGTTGGAGACCTGGCGCTTGTTGATCTCGCGGTTGAACAACGCCAACTGGTGTTCCAGATTGTCGTAGTCGCTGCGGATATTGCGCAGGGTGCGGGCGATATCGGTGACTGCTGCACGGCGCGCCTTGGCCAGAGTGAGAGCCTCGTCCTGGCGGTGGGCGTAGGCGTTGACCAGCAGTTGCAGGCGGCGCTCGACGTCGTCCTCGCTGTCGAACTTGGCCACGCCTTTCAGGCGCACCTGGGCGTAGAGCGCCTCGATCTGACCGTCGATGCGCTGCAGCGCCTGCCAGGTGTCCTGGTAGTCGTTGAGCAGCGGCAGCAGGTTGTCCAGCGAGTCGTCCACCGGGTCCATGAACGGCGTACCGAAGGGCAGGTCGGCCGGCAGCAACTGGCGACGGCGCAGGGCGTCCTCCAGGGTGCGCTCCTTGGCTTCCAGATCGGCCAGTTGACGGCCGACCAGCTGCAGCTTGGCGGAGAGTTGCTGCACGCGCTCGGCGAAGGCATCGCTGGCGCGCTTGAGTTCGTCCTGGGCGCCTTCCAGTTCGGCCAGGCGCTCCAGCTTCTGCGGCTCCTCGGCAGCCAGGGTCTGGCTCTTGCGGAAGTCTTCCAGGGCCTTCTGCGCATCCAGCACGGCCTGGTACAACGTCTCTGCCTGGGCCTTGCTCGCGGCGCGGTCGGCGGCGACCGATTGCTGGGTCTTGAGCTGCTTGAGCTCGCGCTCCAGGCGATCCTTCTGGTCGCGCAGGGCGGCGCGGTCGGCCAGTGCCTGCAGCGCCGGGGGCTCGATATGGCTGAGGTCGATGGACAGGCCCGGCACGGCGAAGGTGTCGCCCTTGAAGCGATCCAGCACCGCTTCGACCGCCTTGACCCAGTCGTCACCCTCGGCCTGGATGCCTTTCTCACCCAGCGGCAGGCTGAACAACTGCCCGTTGAACAGGCGCATCAGACGGTCGACGTCCTGCTGGCTGAATTCCTCGCGCAGGCGCGAGTAGCTGTTGTTGTCGGCGTGATCGAGCTGCTGCTTGACCGACTTGAGGCGTTTTTCCAGGTCGCGCAGGCGCTCGTCCAGGTCTTCGCTGGAGAACTGCCGCGACTGCGCCAGGGCGCCGGCCAGTTCGTCGTGGGCGTCCTTGGCGGCGAGCAGTTGCTCTTCCAGCACTTTGGCATCGTTGACCAGGGCGAAGCGGTTCTTCAGCACGGAAAGCTCGCCCAGCCAGCGCTGGATCTCGCTGATCTCGCGCTCCAGGCGCATCAGCTCGGCCGTGCCGCCGCGCTGCTCGTTCTGCAGGCCGTCCTGCTCGTTGCGATAGTGCTCGGCCTGGATCACCAGCTCTTCCTTGCGCGCATCGGCGTAGTCGTGCCAGGTGCCGAGCAGGTTGTCGAGCAGCGGCGAGAGGCGATGCAGCTTGCCGCGCAGCACTTCGCGCTGGGCCACGCCCGAGGCCAGTGCCTCGATCAAGGGGCCGGCGGTGACCAGCGCCTGGTAGTCCTGCTCCATGCGGCGCACGTCGCGGAAGGCTTCTTCGGTCGCGGCGATATAGTCGACGCTACCTGAACGCAGGCTGTGCTCGAAGGCATCGAGGAACAGCTGCTTGAGCTTGGCCGCGGTGATCTCGCGCATGTGCAACAGGTTGATGAACAGGGCGCGGAAGGTCTTCAGACTCTGCTCGCTGGTCGAGCGCAGCGGGATCAGGGTCAGGTCCAGCGGGATGCTGGTGTGGCCGCCGACCAGCAGGCGACGCAGTTCGTCGGGCTTCAGTTCGTAGGCGGTGATGCCGGCCTGGCCGAGGTTCTTGAACAGTTCGCGCTGGCGCAGGCAGGTGCCGTTCTGCTGGTAGTGCTCCAGATCCAGCTCGCCGGCATAGGCGAAGAACTGGTGGCCGAAGCCGCCACCGGGGCCGCGACCGGCCACGCCGATCACGTGCGGGCCATGGGGCAGGGCGACCTCGACGAGGATGTAGCTGGTGTCGCTGGCGAAGTAGAACTTGCGCGAGGCTTCCAGGCTGTACTTGCCGAAGCTCATGTCCGACATGCGCGCCAGGATCGGGAACTGCAGGGCGTTGATCGAGGCGGATTTGCCCAGGTTGTTGGCGCCGTAGACCGACAGCGGGTTTTCCAGCGGGAACAGGCCGAGGCTGTAGCCGGCGGTGTTCAGCAGGGCGAAGCGGCGGATGCCGTAGCGTTCCTGGCTCATGCGTCCATCTCCTGTGCGGCGCGTTCTTCAGCCATGGCGCGGGCCAGGGCGTCTTCCTCGGATTCTTCGATATCGATGACAGCGGTCGCGTCGGCGTCGCCGTCATCGTCCAGCAGCACCGGCGCCGGCAGCGGCAGGTCGCTGCTGTGCAGGCTGGCGGCCAGGTCGCGGTCATGCTGCACGGACAGGCAAACGTCGAGGAAACGGTGCATCGGCGGTAGGAAGCGGTATACGCCGTTGCTGTCCTCGGCGAAGCCGAGCTGCACCAGTCGGCGAATGATCTTGTCCTCCAGCTCCTCGAAGGTGGTGACTTCGGCCTGCAGAAACAGGTCGCGGTATTTCTCCAGCAGCGCCGGCAGCTCGTCACGGCCGATGCTGCCGCCGTCGAGCACGGAGAGCGGGTCGCGTCCCTGGTCGGCCAGGTGCTCCACCAGAATGAAGGTGAACAGCGCCAGGCGCTGGGCGGTCTTGTTCACCTGCGGCGCAACCTGCTCGGGGACGAAGTAGTAGAAGCCGCGCGGGTCGCACACCAGCTCGAAGCCGAGGGCGCGGAACAGCGCGCGATACTGGTCCTGCATGCTGGACAGCTGGGCGTAGCACTCCGGCTCGCTGCGGGAGATGTGGTAGCCCTTGAACAGGTCGCGGAAGGCGGCCGCGAGCTGGGTCATTTCTTTCAGATCGATGTTCATACGCAATGCTCACGGGCAGTCGTAGGGTGCGCTGTGCGCACCATGTCGTCGGTTGCGGTGCGCACAGCGCACCCTACGGGCAGCTCAGCCATTGGGCTGGCCTACCAGGGCAAAGGAGGCAAGGCTGACCTCATGGTCGCGGGTCAGGTACTGGCGGCGCTCCAGGCGTTCACGCTGGAAGCGCGACTCGCGCGACAGCCGCGAGAACCAGTAGAGCAGCTCGTCGGTGGCGCCTTCGGGCTCCTGTTCCAGCAGCCAGGCCATCAGGTCCGGCAGCGGCAGGGCCTGCTCGCAGCGCTCGATCATTTCCCGCGCGGTTTTCGGCGCCTTGGGCGCACCGCCCTTGCGGCTGCCGCTGGCCTTGGGGAAGTGCGCCGGCTTGGCTTCGAAGCGCGCCAGGGCGTAGACGTAGGCCTCGACCTGGCTGGCCGAACCGAGGAAGTTGCTCTGCGGCCGGGTGAACAGCGGCATGGCCGCCTGCGGCACGGCGTCGATGCCCTTCTTGCGGATCACCGACAGCGCCAGTGCCGCGCCACGGGTCACGGCGTTGTGTCGGCGCGCTTCCTCGCGCAGCGGCAGCAGCAGTTCGCGGGCCTTGCGCAGGGTCAACTGGGCGGTGGTCTGCATTTCCAGGATGCGCGCGTGGGTGCGCAGCAGCAGGTCGTCGTCGACCAGTTGGCCGAGGCGCTGCTGGTCGCCGAGCAGGCGCAGCAGCACCTGTTCGACGCGGCGCACGCCCTGCTCGAAGGCGCCGTCGGCGGCGACCAGCTGGATCATTGGCTCGACGTATTCGTCCCAGGTGGCCAGCACCTCGGCGTAGCGCTGGCGCAGGGGAATCTGCCGGTCGCTGGTCTTGGCCCGGTCGGCCACGCCAACCAGCGCCTGTTCGTCGTTGGCCAGCTTCTTCAGCACGTCGCGCACGCGCATATCGAGCAGGCGCAGCTGGCGCGCCAGGTCGTTGGCGTCGCGCACCTCGAAGGCGTCCTGGATATAGCCGGCCAGGCGCTCCAGGTGGCGCAGGTAGGCTTCGATCTCCAGGCACAGGCCGAGGCGGTGCTCGCGGCGCAGGTAGGCGAGAAAATCATGGATCTGCGCGTTGAGCTCGAAACGGTTGGGGCTTTTGGCCACCGGCACCAGGATGTCCAGGCGGATCCAGGTGTCGAGCAGGGCGGTGGTGTCACTGGGCGTGGCGTCGGGCAACTGCGTGGCAAGCTGGCTGCGCAGCTCCACCAGGCTCAGGGTGCCGGCGTCGAAACGCTCGCAGAGCGGTTCGAGCAACGTCCAGTGTTCGGCGAGGGCGCGCAAAACGCGCTTGGGATCGATCATCGAGGCGCCGGGTTCCAGGCAAGTGAAAAGCGGCGATTGTACTGCATGGCGGAGGATGGGTTTGAGTCCGAATCGATCAGAGGCAGGTGCGGCATGCTTCGTGGCGAACGCCGGAGGCGGGCATTGCTTGGCACCGTGACGCAACTGTTGCCGGCGGTAACACCGCCGTCACCTCTGCTACACCGGGATTGGGTTTTACTCGACTATGGGTCGGGTCGCCGCTCAAGGGTGGCCACTATAGTGGCAACAGAGGCGGAGCCAGCCGCCCGATCAGGAGGAACCTGTCATGCGTCCGTCTCGCCGCCTCTCACAATCTGCCCTTGCCCTCTTGTGTTCAGCGCTGATGCTCGGCTCCGCCGAGGCAGCCATGCAGCCGCTGAACGACAGTGAGCTCTCCGAGATCAGTGGTCAGGCGCTGATCAATCTGGATGCCCTGACCTACAACGGTTTCGAGTACACCCGGATCAATTTCGGTACCGACATCGACATGTTGCTTAATGTTGACGAGTTGCGCCTGGGCAACTACCCGCGCTCCGGTACCAATACCGTGTCGAACCAGCCGGCCGATATCTGGATCGACAACTTCGCCTTGGGGCGAGTCGACAATGCCAACTCCCCCAACGCCCAAGTAGTGCCCTTCCAGGTACGTGACCCCTATATCGAACTCGCATTCAAGACCAACGCCAATGGCGTACGCGAGGTGGCGGGTGTGCGTTTAGGCTTCGGACGTGCCCGTGGTGATCTATCTGGCGACATCCATGCGCTGAGTGGCGTCATGCAGGGTTTGATCACCGGCTCTGCGTCTACTGCCCGCGAGTTCTACATGCAGCAGAACAACCTCAACGGCTTCACCTGTGTCTTTGATTTCAACTGTCTGGCATTGAGCTTGGCCGGGGATGCCGAGATTCACAGTCAGGTCGAATTGGTTAAGGCGGGCACAGGGGAAACCACCATCAATGGGCTGCCCATCAACCGCGCGACCTATATCGGTGTGCCCAAGGGCGAATCCTTTCATACCGACAACGCTTTGCTCGAAGCGTTGTTACCGGCCCTTTCCACCAATAGTGGTGACTGCAAGGCCTCTGGTTTGCCGGCCTGTTTCCCGTTGCTCAATTACAAAAGCATCTTCATCGGTGATCGCACCCAGGCTGACATCGACCTTGGTGGTGCTCGCGGTATCTTCTTCTCTCTGCAGAACCAGAACGTACCTTGGCAGGATCTAGCTGCCAGCAATGGTGGTTTCATCGACACCCAGAGCGGGGCCTTCGCCAACTTCGCCAAGACCGGTGCGGGAGCCGAGGCTATCTATCCGTTCATCGTGTCACTGTACGAGGCGCTCAACGGCGCAGCGCGCGTGCCTACGTGCATAGGTGGCCAGGCGAAGGGCTGCTGAGATGAGCTGGCGCATGCGGGGGGCGATGCTGTTGTTGGCCATGCCTGGCCTGACGAGTGCCATGCAGGCCCTGGACGATGCGCAGTTGAGCGAGGTCAATGGCGCCGGGGTAGGCTTCTTTCTCGATGACTTCTATTTCGATCAGGGCAGCGCCAGCGCCCAGCTGAGTGGTATTAAAGACAGTCAGGGCAACCCGGTCACAGTTGACCTCGAGCGTAGTTACGTCAAGGGTGAAGGCAGTCAGCGCGGAACGTTGGATACACCTGCGCAACTCGGCACTCCGCTGCATCCGTTCACCCTGCGTGTAGGCGGTACCGAGCTGGCGCCGACTCTACCCGTAGGCGCCAGTGCGCTGCAGATACGTACGCCATCATGGGACGACCCGCTCAACGACACTCATCAGTACGGCTTATGGGCCTACTACCAAGGCTGCCTGTTTGGCGAGCCGGGTTGCACCGACCCGATGCGGGCGCAGAGGGAAATCGATCAGGAACTCGGCGCGCTCGGTGGCCGACGTGACCAGATACTGTCGCGTTACCAGAATGTGGGTTTTCTCACTCTCAAGAGTGGCATCGATCAGGATATGCAGACGGTCAACCAGCGTCGTGCTCAGGTCAGCCAGGAAACTAGCGATGTGCAGGCAGCTCGTAACACCATGACGACTCGCTATGCCGCTGCGCCTGCTCGGGACGGTCTCTACAGCAAGCCAGCGTTTGGCGAAAAATATGGCTGTGGCAATCTTTGCCTGACTAGCGCTGCGCGTGCTTACAACAGCTCGGTCGATACCTACCAAGCTCAGGTCAGCGAGCTGGCTGCTGCGCAGAAAGCGCTTGGCGAGGCCTGGAACATCGAGCGTCATGGCTATACCTTGAACCAGCGGGTCACTGATTTTGACGAGTTCACTGGACTATGCGGTACGCCTGCGGCCCAATCACCGAGCTGCGCCATGGGCCGGATTCAGAAAACCAGGGACAATCGCGCAGTGTTGACCCTGGTCGCCACCTCTTTGCAGGCAGGCGGCAAGCGGGTCAAAGGTATGGATGTGGGGCTGGAAACGACCTTTAGTCTACCTAGCGTCGCCTACAGCAAGGATGGCAATGGCAATATCGTCAAGGGCGCTACCACCACCCGCAGGGACTTCTTCTCAATCAATCTGGAAGGGTTCACCCTGCACGGCGCCTACCTCAACCTATGGGGTGACCAGAACGGTCTGCAAGCGGAGACCAGCTTACAGATATATGCCGACAAACTGGTTCTCGGTGGCTGCCGCAATTGCACTGATGCCAACCGGATGGTGGCGAAAAATTTGTATTTCGACATCAATCTTGGCCACGGCAAGCTGCAGCCTCTGAATCTATCCGTGCAGTCCAATGGCGAGCTGCGTCTGTCGCTTCCGGCCGTTACCTGGGGGAATCACCAGGCTTTCTATCAACAGGTGCCGAAGAGCAATATCAGTATCGGTAACCTCAGTATGGGCGGTGTCGATCTGGGCTCTCAGGTGGTGCGAGGCATGCGTCTGGATTACCTGGATGTGCGTACGGTCAACTTGCCACGATGAAAAGGAGCATACCCATGTCGCTCAGGCCGCTATGCCTTGCTCTGCTTTTCGTTGCTTTGCCAGCTGCTGCCGAGCTGCTGGCATTGCAGGAGCAGGAGTTGCAGCAGATCAGTGGCCAGGCAGGGCTCAGCCTGGCTGCAGACTTCAATTTTGCCGCCAACCCAGCGCAGGTTCGCTGCGCCGGCGGTTGCGGCATGCGCGTGGCTATCCGGCCTGGCAACAGTGATGGCTTTGTGGTGCTGGACAACATTCGTGGCCTTTTCAGCTTCGACGGTGTCACCCTTGACATGGAGAAGCTCGACAGTGGTTTCGATGGTGACGGTGCGGCCTTCAACTCGAGCGTAATGCGCATAGGCTTGGCTAATGTGCGCTTTGGCGACTTTCGCTTTACTCTCGGAAGCTCCAACAGTGAGCGTGGCAGTATCGCAGCAGGTTTTCGCCAGACCGATCTGCTGACCTTCAGCGCCAACGGTGAGTCGCGTCTGCAGGGTAACCTCTACCTTATTGGCCTGCCCTGAGTCTTATTGCAGTATCACGCATGTATCTGTAACACAGTCTGCTTCATCCTCCTGCTCACCTCATCGGCAAGGTTCTTGTGTGCCGATGCGGGCTGAATCGACAAGCGGCAAATGTCCGGTTGTACAAAAAATCTCCAATGCCCTTTCGATATGCGCCGGTTATCGGCACAATTCGCGTCCACTTTTTTCCGGGGGGGCTGAAAACCCTCCATTGGCCGACCTTGCTGGGGCGACGAGATGATCCAGACGCCGTACTACCTCATCGACAAACAGAAGCTTCTGGTCAACCTGGAGAAGATCGCCTACGTGCGCGAGAACTCCGGTGCCAAGGCGCTGCTGGCGCTGAAATGCTTCGCCACCTGGTCGGTGTTCGACCTGATGCAGCAATACATGGATGGCACCACGTCGTCTTCGCTGTATGAGCTGAAACTGGGTCGGCAGAAGTTCGCTGGCGAAACCCACGCCTACAGCGTGGCCTGGGCCGACGACGAGATCGAAGAGATGGTCGCCAACTGCGACAAGATCATCTTCAACTCCATCGGCCAGCTCGAGCGCTTCGCCGAGCGTACCCAGGGCACCATCCGCGGCCTGCGCGTCAACCCGCAGGTAAGCAGCTCCGACTACCTGTTGGCCGACCCGGCGCGTCCGTTCAGCCGCCTTGGTGAGTGGGACCCGGCGAAGATCGAGCAGGTCATGGGGCAGATTTCCGGCTTCATGTTCCACAACAACTGCGAGAACGGCAGCTTCGAGCTTTTCGACAAGATGCTGAGCACCATCGAAGAGCGCTTCGGCCACCTGATTGCCCAGGTCGAGTGGGTCAGCCTCGGCGGCGGCATCCACTTCACTGGCGAGGGCTATCCGATCGATGCCTTCTGCGCGCGCCTGAAAGCCTTCTCGGAAAAATACGGCGTGCAGGTGTATCTGGAACCGGGCGAAGCGGCGATCACCCTCAGCGCCTCGCTGGAAGTGACTGTGCTCGACACCCTGTACAACGGCAAGAACCTGGCGGTGGTCGACAGCTCCATCGAAGCGCACATGCTTGATCTCTTGATCTACCGCCTCAACGCCAAGATGGCGCCGAATGACGGCGAACACACCTACATGGTCTGCGGCAAGAGCTGCCTGGCTGGGGATATCTTCGGCGAGTACCAGTTCGACAAGCCGCTCAAGATCGGTGATCGCCTGTCGTTCATCGACGCTGCCGGTTACACCATGGTCAAGAAGAACTGGTTCAATGGCCTGAAAATGCCGTCCATCGTGGTCAAGCAACTCGATGGTAGCGTTGAAGTGGTTCGCCAGTTCGAGTTCGACGACTACCTGTCGAGCCTGTCCTGACATTGTTGCGGTGGGCTGAAGCGGAACGCCGCCCGGCCCACCCTACGGGGCTGACGCGGAATGCCGCCCGACCCACCTACGGGTCATGTAGGGTGGGCTTCAGCCCACCACCCAAAATACGCATCAAAACGCTTTCAACAACGCAGTTCTCTGGAGGTGAAACAATTGAAGAAGAATGTTCTGATCATTGGAGCAGGAGGTGTTGCCAAGGTGGTGGCCCATAAGTGCGCGCAACACAATGACGAGTTAGGTCGCATTGCAATTGCGTCGCGCAACATCTCCAAATGCCAGGCCATCATCGACAGCGTGCAGGCAAAGGGCGGCCTCAAGCAGCCCGGCGAGATCAAGGCCTATGCGCTGAACGCCCTGGACGTGGAAGCGACCAAGGCACTGATCCGCGAAACCGAATCGCAGATCGTCATCAACGTCGGCTCGGCGTTCCTCAACATGTCCGTGCTGCGCGCCTGTATCGACACCGGCGTCGCCTATCTGGACACCGCCATCCACGAAGATCCGAGCAAGATCTGTGAAACCCCGCCGTGGTACGGCAACTACGAGTGGAAGCACCTGGCCGAATGCCAGGAAAAGGGCGTGACTGCCATCCTCGGCGTCGGCTTCGACCCGGGCGTAGTCAACTCCTATGCCGCTCTGGCGCAACAACAGTACTTCGACAAGATCGAGTCGATCGACATCCTCGACGTCAACGCCGGTTCGCACGGCAAGTACTTCGCCACCAATTTCGACCCGGAAATCAATTTCCGCGAATTCACCGGCACGGTCTACAGCTGGCAGAACAGCCAGTGGGTGAGCAACCGCATGTTCGAAGTCAAACGCACCGACGATCTGCCGGTGGTGGGCGAACAGAACCTGTATCTGACCGGCCATGACGAGGTGCACTCGCTGTCCAAGCACCTCGACGTACCGAACGTCCGCTTCTGGATGAGCTTTGGCGACCACTACATCAACGTGTTCACCGTGCTGAAGAACCTTGGCCTGCTCTCCGAGCAGCCGGTCAAGACCGCTGAAGGCCTTGAAGTTGTGCCGCTGAAAGTGGTCAAGGCCGTGCTGCCCGACCCTGCCTCGCTGGCGCCGGGCTACACCGGCAAGACCTGCATCGGCGATCTGGTCAAGGGCACCAAGGATGGCCAGCCGCGCGAGCTGTTCATCTACAACGTGGCCGACCACGAAGAAGCCTTCGCCGAGACCGACAGCCAGGGCATCTCCTACACCGCTGGCGTGCCGCCGGTTGCCGCAGCGCTGCTGGTCGCCCGTGGCGAGTGGGATGCCAAGCGCATGGTCAACGTCGAGGAGCTGCCGGCCGAGCCGTTCCTCAAGCTGCTGGACGTAATGGGCCTGCCGACGCGCATCAAGGATGAGCATGGCGACCGCCCGTGGGATCAGCCCGCCTGATCTGCCCTGCAGAATGAAAAAAGGATCGCCTCGGCGATCCTTTTTTCGTTTCAGCGCGGGCTCAGATCGTTACCACACCGAACAGCATGGCCGCTGCCAGCATCACCAGGCTGATGCCCCAGGCCCACAGCACGGTATAGCGGATATGTTTGTACAGCTCGACGCCAGCCAGGCCGATGGCCAGGTAAACGCTCGGCACTACCGGGCTGATACCGAAGCCGGTGTTCTCACCGATCAGCATGGCGTTGGCCACTGAAGCCGGATCGACGCCAGCTGCCACGGCGACATCGCGAATCACCGGCAGCAGGGCGAAGTAGTAGGCATCCGGCGAGAACAGCATACCAAGCGGTACGCCGAAGGCGCCGATGATCACGTGCAGCCAGTTGGCCGAGCCTTCGGGCAGCACGTTGATCATCCAGTGCGCCATGCCATCGGACATGCCGGCGCCGGACAGCACGCCGAGCAGGATGCCGGCCGCGAGCATCACCAGGGCCATTTGCATGGCATCGCTGGCGTGGCGCAGTACGGCCTGGTTCTGCTCCGCCAGGCTCGGGTAGTTGAGCACCAGGGCGACGCCGAGGCCTACCATGAAGCAGGCGAACAGTGGAAAGGCACCAGTGAACAGGCAGACGAGGATGGTCAGGGTCAGCGCCAGGTTGGCCCAGTAGCGCCAGTTCATTGGGCTCAGATGACGGCTGTCGTCGCCAGGTTCAGCCGTCTGCGCGGCTTGGTGGCCGGCGACCACGCCATGGCCCTGGAAGCTGCGCTGGGCACGCAGGCCAAGGAACACCGCCAGGGCCATGACCAGTGCCAGACCTACCGCCTGTACGGGAATCAGCGAAATCCACAGCAGCGAGGCGTCGATGCCGGTCACCGCCGAGGCGCGCGCCGTGGTGCCGCCCCAGGGCACCATGTTCATCACCCCGGCGCTGAGCACCACCAGGCACAGCAGCATTTCACGCTTCATGCCCAGGCGCAGGTACAGCGGCAGCAGGGCGGGAATCACCAGCAGGAAGGTGGCGGCGCCGATACCGTCCAGATGGGTCACGGCCGTCACTGCGACAGTGACCACCGCTACCGCCAGCGGCTTGCCGCCGGTGCTGCGCAGCAGGAAGTTGACCAGCGGCGCGAACAGACCACGCTCGCGCATGACGCCGAAGTAGAGGATGGCGAAGATGAACAGCGTGGCTGTCGGAGCCACGGCTTTCAGCCCCTCGGTGATGAACTTGCCGATTTCCCCCAGGCCGAAACCGGCGAGGGCGCTGGCGATCACCGGCAGGGTGACGAAGGCGACCAGCGGGCTGATCCGGCGCAGCAGAATCAGTGTGACGATGAGAAACATCAGGCCGAAGCCCAGGGCGGTGATCATGTCGATCTCTCCGGTGTTGTTATTGTTGGAGACAGGGTGAAATGGCGGCTCAGTCCGGAGGCGGCAGCCTCAGGCCGAGCAGCGCGTAGCTGAGGCTCTTGCCGTGACGGTCCAGCCCGGGGCTGGCGTTGACGCCACCTTCCAGTGCGTGCTCCACCACGAAGTTGAGGCCGCCCAGGTTCGGCAGCTCGTAGCGTTTCACCGTGCCGATGGCGCGGTGGTTCAGGCAGCCGGCGACTCGTTCGCAAGTCAGCTCACGGGCCAGCCAGGCATAGTGCTCGGCGGCGAAGGCAAACACCGCCACACTCAGGGTGTTGCCCTTGTCGCCAGCGCGGGCGTGGGCGTAATCGCACAGCAGTACGTCGGTCATCAGAACCACTCCAGTCGTTGCCGCACCGCGGTACGCTCGATAAGGAAACTGGCGGTGCCGAGGGATTCGCCGATATGCCGGCGTACGCCACCACCGCCGGCTGGGCCGTTGGTGTAGAGCGATTCGGCATCGAGCAGCAGGCGTTCCAGCAAGGCCTTGTCGCGATGCAGGAAACTGATGCGCAGGCGCACGTCCTGGCAGTCGGCCGCCTGTGCCAGGCGCTGCTGCAGCCACTGACCGCCAGCGTCGTTGAACAGGCTGGCGACGCCGATCACATCGATCCACGGCGTGAGCTGCGGCGCCAGCTTGGCGCAGCGTTGCAGCAGGATGTCGCGCGCCAGCGCGGCGCGAGCCACGGCGCCAGGGCCTGCATAGGAAATCTCCGCTTCGGCGAACCACTTGCCGCGCAGGCCGACCAGGCCCTTGAGGTGCGTCGGCTGCGGTTTGCCGCGCACGCCCTCTACCGCCACCTGATCGGTCGCGATCTGCCGGACACGCACCTGGCTCAGGTCCATGATCACGTCCGGCGTCAGGTAGCTGGCCGGGTCGTGCACCTCGTAGAGCAGTTGTTCCTTGACCGTGCGTTCGGTGACGCAACCTCCGGTGCCAGCCGCCTTGCCGATGACGATCTGCCCATCGGCGGTGACGCTGGCGATGGGGCAGCCGACATTGGCCAGGTCCGGTACGTCCTTCAGGCCGGGATGAGCGAAGTAGCCACCGCTGACCTGGGTACAGCATTCGAGCAGGTGACCGACTGCCGTGGCCTGGGCGATGCGGTCCCAGTCATCGGCCTGCCAGCCGAAGGCATGACGCAGCGGTCCGACCGCCAGGCTGGGGTCGGCGACTCGGCCGCAGAGGACGATGTCGGCGCCCTGGTCCAGCGCCTGGACGATGCCATCGGCACCGCTGTAGACATTGACCGAGACCACTTCGCCGTCGAGTTGCGCGGGCAGCCACTGCTGCAGATCGATGTTGCTGCCGAGCAGGTCGTCGCCCAGTACGCAGGCGATGCGCGCCGAAGCGTGAGCTGTGCCCTGCAGCTGCTGGCGCAGGCGCGTGGCGGCGGCGGTGGGGTTGGCGGCGCCGCCGTTGGTGACGATGGCGATGCCGGCGTCCAGGCAGGTCTCCAGCACCGGTTCGAGAAAGTCGAACAGGCGCAGGGCGTAGCCGTTTTGGGCATCGTTGAGGCGGCGTAGCTGGGCTTCGGCCAGGGTGCGCTCGGCCAGCAGTTCGAAGAACAGGAAGCGTCGGCCGTCGCGACCGGCGAGGTCGTTGGCCAGCGCCAGCGCGGCATCGGGGCGATCATTGGCAAAGCCCGCGCCGCACCCGATATGGACTGTTGTGGTCATTGTCGATCCATTTCACGGTCAGGTATGCAGCCAGGGTGATGCCTGTGGATTTAGTTGTGAATTCGAAATGTGATATGAATTGATAAGAGAATTTTATAAGTTTCCGAGCCATGGACATCAGCTTTCGTCAGCTTCAGGCCTTCGTCCTGATTGCCGAGCACCGCAGTTTCAGTCGCGCCGCCGAGCAGGTTCACCTGTCACAGCCGGCGCTTAGCTACAGCCTGCGCAAACTCGAAGACGCCCTCGGCTTGTCGCTGCTGGCGCGCAACACGCGCAGCGTGGAGCTGACCGCCGCCGGCCTGCGTTTTCTTGAGCAGGCTCGCCGCCTGCTGCGTGACATGGACAACGCCGTGCACGACGCGCATGAGCAACTGCATCTGGAAAGTGGTTCGCTGCGCATCGCCGTGTTGCCGTCGGTGGCCATCGAGCCCCTGCCAAGGGTGTTGCAGGAATACCGGCGGCGCTATCCCGGTATCGACATCAGCCTGCACGACGGCCGCGCCGGGGAAATCCGCCAGTGGGTGAGTGCGGCCGAGGTGGATTTCGCCATCACCTCGGCGGTCGACGACCTCGGCGCGCTGGATTTCCAGCCGCTGTACGACGACAGCCTGGTGCTGCTGGTACGCGGCCACGAACGCCTGCGCGGCAAGGCTTTGCTCGCTGCGCTACGTGAGCAGGACTACATCGCCACCACCCGCGATACCAGCCTGCGCGGCATGGCCGATGAAACCCTGTTACGTATGGGGTTGCTGCGTGAGCCTGCCTGGGAAGTGGCCTACATGAGCAGCGCTGCCGCGCTGGCGCGTGCGGGATTGGGCTTCGCCCTGCTGCCGGCCAGCGTCGCCGATACCTTCAACAGCGACGGCAGTCTCGCGGTGCACGTGCTCAGCCAAGCGCCAGCGCGCAGCATTGGCCTGCTGCAGCGCAAACCGTGCTACCTGAGCCCGCCGGCGCAGGTCTTCATTGCCCTGCTGCGGCAACAGGTGGGCGACGCTCAGGGGCTATCCGCGCCCCTCGATTCACGCGACAATCGCCCCCCTATCAAATGACTGCACTGGATACTTCTGGTTTGAACGCCGAGCTGCGCCGTCGCGCCTACCTCGATGCCATGCAGGTAGCCACCTGGCTGCCGCGTACCGAGTTGCCCTTTGCCGCGCCATCGCGTGCCGAGTTGCTGGCGCCGGCGCCTGTCGAAGTGCCGCTGGCTATCGTGAGCGAGCCGGTAGCCGCGGTGGCCGAGCCGGTACGCGAGAGCCCGGTCGAGCGGCCGAAGATCGAAATTCCACGCCCGGGCGCCCAGCCGCGCCAGGCGGCTGTCGAGCCGGTGGCCGAGGCGGAACCTGTCGAGGAAAAACCGGCCCGGGTCAGTGCGCCTCCGCCGCGTTTTGCCCTGCAGTTGCTGCGGGCTGGCGATTGCGCCCTGTTGGTGGAACTGCCCACCGGCCAGCCGTTCCAGAGTCGCGATCCGGCCTACATCCTGCTCAAGGATCTGCTGCGCGCCGCCGGTCTGCCGGACAGCCCGCAACTGCTCGGCGAGCCGGTGCGCTGGCCGCTGCTGGTGCGCGGCAATATGGATCAGGGGCCGGAGGCGGCGTTGGAGTTCGTGCAGAGCTTCGTTGCTGCGCGGCTGGAGGAGCAGCCCAGCGCCTGCCTGTGGCTGGTCGGCCTGCCGGCTATTCGCTTTGCCGGCGAAGGTGACGAGCACAGCTACAACCGCGAGCTGCAGATCGAAGGCCTTGGCGCCTGCTGGGCTTTGCCGGGGCTGGAGCTGCTGATGGAAGAGCCGACGCGCAAGCGTGAGCTGTGGCAGGCCATGCGGCGCGTTCGTCAGCGCTGGTCAGCCCCCGCTCATTCCTGAGAACCACCGTCTGTGTGCCCGAGTTACGCCCAATGAGCGATGCGATTTCCTTCCGCCCGATGACCGAGGCGGATCTCGATGCCGTGCTGAAGATCGAATACGCCGCCTTCAGTCATCCCTGGACGCGCGGCATCTTCACCGACAGCCTCAAGTCCTATAACTGCTGGCTGATGTTCGAGGGCAACCAGCAGGTCGGTCATGGTGTGATCAACCTGATCCTCGACGAAGCGCATCTGCTCAATATCACCATCAAGCCGGAAAGCCAGGGCCGTGGTCTTGGCTTGCGCCTGCTCGAACACCTGATGAAAGAGGCTTACGAGCTGGGCGGGCGCGAGTGTTTCCTCGAAGTGCGCGCCAGCAACCAGAGCGCATACCGACTGTACGAGCGTTTCGGCTTCAACGAAGTGGGGCGCCGCCGCGATTACTACCCGGCAGTCGGCGGGCGTGAAGACGCGTTGGTGATGGCCTGCACGTTAGTCGATTGATGTCAAAAACGTAGCCCGGATGCAATCGGGGAAATCGTTGCCGCGGATTGCATACGGGCTACGGTCTGGCCGTTTGCTCGCACCAGGCGTTTCACCCCGGATGCCCATCCACTCGCGCCCGACACAGCATCGGCGCGTAATACCAGGCGAACAGGGCGAAGGCCACGCCCCAGCAAAGCGCTGCCAACCATAGCCACCCGCCACCGCATGTGACCCGAATCAGCGCGCCCAGATTGAGCAGACCGAAGGCCCAGGGCATTGCTTCTGGCGGTTGCAGCGCGCGGCCGGTGTGGCCGAGGCTGACCCGCGCCATCATCGCCAGTATCAGCCCGCCCATCGCACCCACCGCCAGCTCGTGGTTGGCCAGGCTGGGTTGCGTCAGCCAACCCAGGTGCCACGCAGCCATGCCGAGTGTGGCCAGTAAAAGCCAGGCGTAGGCCAGGTGCAGCGACCATAGCAGCGGCACGCGCCAGATGCCGCGCAGGTGCCAGCGCCACAGGCGCAGGCCGTGCAGCACGCTCAGCACGATGAAGGGCGCAGCCAGGCCAGGATGCGGTTGCAGGTTGTGCCCGCTGGCGAACAGTGCGGCGACCAGCATGCCGCAGACCAATAGCAGACGATCCAGCCAGGGATGGGCGGCGAAGGCCTCGACCCGGCCCAGGCCGCGCTGGGTGAAGAAGGGAATCACCCGACCGCCGATCAGGCTCAGCATCACGGCGATCAGCCACAGTGCGGCCAGTGCGCCTCGGCGTTGCAGGCCATCATCGCCAAGCATCAGGCCGGCGAGCGTGAGGGACTGGCACAGCGCGAGCAGGCTCAGCACCAGCAGGATCGGGTAGTTGTTGCGTTGCCGAGCGGTGATCAGCTGGCGCGCCATCTGCGCAATGAACAGGCCGATAAACACCAGTTGCAGTGCGATCAGCATTGCCAGCGGCACGGGGAAGAACCACGCCAGGCGCGCGGCCAACCACAGCCCGAACAGCGCGATCAGGGGGCGGCCGCTGAGACCCGGCCTCCCGGTCCAGGTCTGCACGGCAGTCAGCAGGAAGCCGGCGATGATCGCCAGGCCGAAACCAAAGGGCATTTCGTGGCGATGCCAGGCCAGCATGCCACCCGGTACCGCAGGGTTGGTCAGCCCGTGCAGCGCCGCCGCCCAGAAGGCGACGGCGAGCAGGCCGAACAGGGCGCCAGCGACAAAGAACGGGCGAAAGCCCAGGCGCCAGAAGGGCGCGATGGCCAGTGCCCGCTTGCGATCAAGCAACTGCATGTACGTATGCCTCGTCTTTCAGGCGTTGCTGCGCGACCAGGCGCAGCACATAGCCGATCTTCAAGATGCTGGGGCCGAGCAGCGTCAGGCTATGCGCCAGCACCAGCGTCGGCACGTTCAGCTGCTTCTCCAGGCCATAGGCCGCCACCAGCCCCACCAGCAGCAGGGTCAGGCCGGCCCAGAGCAACTGGCTGGACAGGTGCAGGATCTGCAGCGGTGGAAGATTCAGTGGGTACATGCTTCACCTCCTCATCGTTCAGCTATCCAGGGCCGAGGCCGGGCCGAAGAACTCGTACCGGCTCTGCTCGGCAGGTACGCCCAGTGCCTGCAGGTGGCGCCTGACCTGCGCCATGAAGGGTTTCGGGCCGAGGAAGTAGGCGTCCAGATCGCGTTCGGCCGGCAGCCACTGCTCCAGCAGTTCGCGGCTGAGCAAACCCTCGGCGTCGGCCTGGTCACCCGCGCGCGGCTCGCTGTAGCACACGTAATGGCGAATCTGTGGATGCTCGGCGGCATGCATGTCGACCCAGTCGCGGAAGGCATGCACCTCGGCATTGCGCGCGCAGTGGATGAAATGGATCGGCCGGCCCGAGTGCCGCGCGGCATCGAGCATGGCCAGGGCCGGTGTGATGCCGACGCCGGCGCTGATCAGGGCCAGCGGCTTGTCCGACTCGCTCAGGGTGAACTCGCCTGCGGGCGGGAACAGGTCCAGTTCGTCGCCAACCTGAACCTCGTCATGCAGATGGTTGGACACGCGGCCGCCAGGCTCGCGCTTGACGCTGATGCGGTATTCGCGACCGTTGGCCAGGGCCGACAGCGAGTAGTTGCGGCGTACCTCTTCGCCGTCCAGCAGCAAGCGCATGCCGATGTATTGGCCGGGTTGATGGTCGAGCAGGGCGCCGCCATCGACCGGAACCAAGTGGAAGGAAGTGATCTCGGCGCTCTCGACGACCTTGCGCGCCACGCGGAAGGCCCGCGCGCCACGCCAGCCGCCAGGCGCTGCGGCATTCTGCGCGTACTGGCTTTCTTCTGCGCCGATAAGGATGTCGGCCAGTTGCTGGTAAGCCGCGGCCCAGGCATCGATCACCGCGTCGGTGGCGATCTCGGCGCCGAGCACTTCGCGGATCGCGCGCAGCAGGCAGCTGCCGACGATTGGGTAGTGCTCGGGCAGGATCTGCAGCGACACGTGCTTGTTGACGATCTGCACCACCAGCGAGCTGAGGGCTTCGAGGCGGTCGATATGGCGCGCGTACATCAGCACGCCGTTTGCCAGAGCGCGCGGCTGGTCACCGCTGACCTGGTGCGCCTGGTTGAACAGCGGGCGTACTTCGGGATACTCGCTGAGCATCATCCGGTAGAAATGGGTGGTCAGCGCTTCGCCGCCGCTTTCCAGCAGTGGCACTGTGGCTTTGATCAGGTCGCGTTGGGCGTTGCTCAGCATCTAGGTATCTCCGCAAGACAAATAAAGGCGCCGGTGTGGCTCGTCTGGCCAGTTTTGGCGTGCTAGCGTTAGCGATAGATACCTATCAGTAAGCATGCCAAGTAAATAATCGTTATATATCAATGGCTTGCTTTTCATGTTGTTAAAATGACTCGATCAGAATGTGAGTCATAAAGACTTTGAGTAGTCGAAATGACCGCTAATCCTCTGCTTGAAACCCTGATTCCCCTGGTCGCCGATCTGTCTCGCGAGCTGGACGACGGCGAACGTTACCGCCGCTTGCTTGCGGCCTTGCGCCAGCTCTTTCCTTGCGATGCCGTGGCGCTGCTGCGGCTCGATGGCGACATCCTGGTGCCCCTGGCGGTCGAGGGGCTCAGCCCCGATACCCTGGGCCGACGCTTCAAGGTCAGCGAGCATCCGCGCCTGGCTGCATTGCTGGAGCACGCCGGACCGACCCGTTTCGCCGCCGACTGCGGTTTGCCCGACCCCTACGACGGCTTGGTCGAGGGGCTGCATGGTCATCTTGAAGTGCACGATTGCCTCGGTTGTCCGCTCTATCTGGACGAACGGCTCTGGGGCCTGCTGACCCTGGATTCGCTCGACCCGGCCAGCTTCGGCCGGCTCGACCTGCACAATCTGGAAGCCTTCGCCAGTCTTGCGGCCGCCACGGTCAAGGTCAGCGAGCGAATCAGCGGCCTGGCGCAGCGGATCGAGGCCGAGCGCCAGCTCACCGAGCTGTACAAACAGGCGCGGCAGCAACCGCGCGAGCTAGTGGGGCAGAGTGCGGCGCTGCGCAAGCTGCAGGACGAGATTCGCCTGGTCGGCGACAGCCCGCTGACGGTGCTGATCACCGGCGAGACCGGCGTCGGCAAGGAGCTGGTGGCCGAGGCGATCCACGCCGCTTCGCCACGTGCGCAGCGGCCGCTGGTCAGCATCAACTGCGCGGCGTTGCCCGATGCGCTGGTGGAGAGCGAGCTGTTCGGCCATGTACGCGGCGCCTTCTCCGGGGCCATGAGCGAGCGCAGTGGCAAGTTCGAGTTGGCCGATGGCGGCAGCCTGTTCCTCGACGAGGTGGGCGAACTGCCGCTGGCGATCCAGGCCAAGCTGCTGCGCGTGCTGCAGAGCGGACAGTTGCAGCGGGTCGGTTCGGATCGCGAGCACCGTGTCGATGTGCGGGTGATCGCCGCCACCAACCGCGACCTGGCGGCCGAAGTGCGCGCTGGACGGTTTCGCGCCGATCTTTATCACCGCCTGAGCGTCTATCCGTTGCCGGTGCCGCCGCTGCGCGAGCGTGGTCGCGATGTGCTGTTGCTGGCCGGTTACTTCCTCGAAGAGAACCGTGCCCGGCTCGGGCTGCGCAGCCTGCGCCTGAGTGCCGAGGCGCAGAAGGCGCTGCTGGGCCACGACTGGCCGGGCAACGTGCGCGAGCTGGAGCACCTGATCGGCCGTGCGGCGATCAAGGCGCTGGCGCGCCACGGCGAGCGCCCGCGCATTCTCAGCCTCGACGTGCAGGACCTGGACTTGCCGATGGTCGAGGCGCCGCCTCTTATCGGCGAAGTGCTGGCGCCCGCTGAGCCGATGCCGGCAGGTGTGGAACTGCGTACGGCGGTGGATGCCTTTCAGCGCAGGCTGATCGAACAGTGCCTGGCGCGCCATCAGGGCAAATGGGCCGACGCGGCGCGTGAGTTGGGCGTGGACCGCGCCAATCTCAGTCGTTTGGCCAGGCGCCTGGGTATTCGCTAGCCGGATTGTAGGAGGCGCTTTAGACGCGATCTGTTCACAGCGCGGCTAAAGCCCCTCCCACATGATCGGCATCTGCCCGTAGCCCGGATGCAATCCGGGGCCAGCAATTCCCGGATTCATCCAGGCTACAGTTGGAACACCAGCGCCTTCAGGCCGCTCTCGGGGGAGATATCGGGAAACTCCGGCGGGTTGTCCAGGCGCTCGACGAAGCGCAGTTGTGGCGCTTCTGCCGCCATTCCTTCGATAAGAAAGTCCGGGCCGATATCGGGGTCGTTGACGCAGGCCAGCACGGCGCCGTGCTCGATCAGCAGCTCGGGCAGGCGCCGGAGAATCTTGGCGTAGTCCTGGGTGAGGGCGAAGCTGCCTTTCTGAAAGCTCGGTGGGTCGATGATCACCAGATCGTACGGCCCGCTCTTGCGCACCTTGCCCCAGGACTTGAACAGTTCATGACCAAGAAACTCCACTCGGGAGAGGTCATGCCCGTTCAGGCGATGGTTGTCGCGCCCGCGTGACAGCGCCGCGCGCGCCATGTCCAGATTGACCACCCGCTCGGCGCCACCGGCGATGGCCGCGACGGAGAAGCCGCAGGTGTAGGCGAACAGGTTGAGCACGCGCTTGCCGGCGGCCTGCTCGCGCACCCACTGGCGACCCAGGCGCATATCGAGGAACAGCCCGCTGTTCTGCTTGCTGCCGAGGTCGAGCAGGTAGTGCAGGCCGTCCTCGATGATCGGCCATTGCGCCTGCGGCTCGCCGGCCAGCCATTCGCTCTCGCTGCCCTGTACATAGCGGTGCTGCAGCAGCAGGCCGCGTGCGCCGCTGGCCTGCCACTGCGGGGTGGCCAGCAACTCGATCAGCAGCGGCCGCAGTGCCGGCGATGGCTCGCGGAACAGCATCACCAGAACGATGCCGGACAGCCAGTCGACGGTGATCTGCTCCAGCCCCGACCAGCAGCGGCCGCGGCCATGAAACAGGCGGCGGGTCTCGCTGCCGGGGTGGTTGTCCAGCGCCTGCAGCAGGAGCTCGCGCAGGGTGGCGAGGGCGGCATCAGTCATCGCGGGTCAGCACTTCCAGCAGCTCGATCTCGAAAGTCAGGTCGGAGTTGGGCGGAATCGAACCGACGCTGCGCTCGCCATAACCCAGATGGGCCGGCACCTGCAGCTTGCGCTTGCCGCCCACCTGCATGCCCATCAGGCCCTGATCCCAGCCCTTGATCACCCGGCCGGTGCCGATCACGCACTGAAACGGCTTGCCGCGCGAGAAGGACGAGTCGAACTCGCTGCCATCGGCCAGCCAGCCGCGATATTGGGTGGTGATCAGGGCGCCCTTGACCACGGCCTTGCCGTCGCCGGGTTGCAGGTCTTCGATGATCAGTTGATCAGTCATGTCAGGTTTCCTTGCGATGACGGTTTTGGCTGGCCTGCACCGAGCGTTCGGCGGGGACGCGCAGCTGGGTCAGCAGGTAGTCGGCGAACGCCGGTGCATAGTTCTGTAGGGCGATGGCGCCGGCCATGCAGCTCAGCCAGCTTTCCGCCAGCGCCTGATCGATCGGCCACTGCGCATGAAACGCCGGAATACTGATGCTGCCGTATTTCTCGGCGAACAGGCGCGGCCCGCCCAGCCAGCCGCTCAGGAAGCACACCAGCTTGTCGCGCGAGGCGCTTAAGGAGGTCGGGTGCAAGGCGCGCAGCGCGGCGGCTTCGGGGCGTTCGTCCATCAGGCGGTAGAAGTCGTCGACCAGGCGGCGCAGGCCGTCGATACCGCCAGCGGCCTGGTAGGAAGCATCGCCGGTGCCGTAGGGAGGTGTTTCGCTCATCGAACCATCGTCCGGAAAAGGCGCCATTGTAACCGCTGGCGTAGAATGGCCGGCCAGTTTGGTTCGAGGTAATGGGTAACTGCAGAGGCTGTTTTCTCCCCTCTCCCATTCATGGGAGAGGGGGCAGATCGTGCTTGCCTGAAAAGATGATGACGCAACCCCAGCAAGGCTTCGTGCTCAGCCGCCATTGGCGCGATACGCCGGAGGGCACCGAGGTGGCCTTCTGGCTGGCGACCGATGTCGGCCCGCGCCAGATACGCCTGCCGTGCCAGGAGTCGGTGGCCTTTATCCCCGCCGAGCAGCGCGCCTGGGCCGAACCGTTGCTGCGTGATACGCAGGGAGCCGAGCTGCGTGAGCTGGCTTTGCGCGATTTCAAGCGCCGCCCGGTGCTGGGCCTGTATTGCCGCCAGTACCGCCAGTTGCTGCAGCTTGAGAAAAAACTGCGCCAGGTCGGCGTGGATGTGTACGAGGCCGATATTCGTCCGCCGGATCGCTACCTGATGGAGCGCTTTATCACCGCCAGCGTGTTCTTCGATGGTATCGAGCAGCCGGACGGCAGCCTGCTGTGCAAGTCGCTCAAACCCGCGCCTGATTACCGCCCGACGCTGCGCCTGGTGTCGCTGGATATAGAGACCAGCGCTCGCGGCGAGCTGTATTCCATCGCCCTGGAAGGCTGTGGCCAGCGCCAGGTCTATATGCTCGGTCCGGCCAATGGCGACGCCAGCATCGTCGACTTCGACCTGGAGTATTGCGACAGCCGCAAGGCGCTGCTCGAGCGCCTGAATGACTGGCTGCAGCGGCATGACCCGGACGCCATCATCGGCTGGAACCTGGTGCAGTTCGACCTGCGCGTGCTGCGCGATCACGCCGAGCAGCTCAAGGTGCCGCTGCTGCTGGGGCGTGGTGGCGACGTGATGGGCTGGCGCCAGCACAACAGCAGCCAGCACTACTTCGCCGAGGCGGCCGGGCGGCTGATCATCGACGGCATCGAGGCGCTGCGTTCTGCGACCTGGAGTTTCTCCTCGTTCAGCCTGGAATCGGTGGCGCAGACCCTGCTCGGCGAGGGCAAGGCCATCGACACGCCCTATGCGCGGATGGACGAGATCCAGCGCATGTTCGACGAGGACAAGCCGGCGCTGGCCCGCTACAACCTCAAGGACTGCGAGCTGGTCACGCGCATCTTCGCCCACACCGATCTGCTCGCCTTCCTGCTGGAGCGCTCCAGCGTCACCGGGCTGGCGGCCGACCGCAGCGGCGGCTCGGTGGCGGCCTTCACCCACCTGTACCTGCCGCCCATGCACCGCCTGGGTTTCGTCGCACCGAACCTTGGCGACATACGCGGCGAGAACAGCCCCGGCGGCTTCGTCATGGATTCGCGTCCCGGCCTGTACGACTCGGTGCTGGTGCTGGACTACAAGAGCCTGTATCCGTCGATCATCCGCAGCTTTCTGATCGACCCGCTGGGGCTGGTCGAAGGCCTGCACCTGCCGGATGACGAACATTCGGTGGAAGGCTTTCGCGGCGCGCGCTTCTCGCGTACCCGGCACTGCCTGCCGGCCATCGTCGAGCGCGTCTGGCAGGGGCGCGAGGCGGCCAAGCGCGACGGCAACAAGGCGCTGTCGCAGGCGTTGAAGATCATCATGAACGCCTTCTACGGTGTGCTCGGCTCCAGCGGTTGTCGCTTCTTCGACCCGCGTCTGGCGTCGTCGATCACCTTGCGCGGGCATCAGATCATGAAGCGCACTCGCGAGCTGATCGAGGCCGAGGGCCATGCGGTGATCTACGGCGACACCGACTCCACCTTCGTCTGGCTTGGCCGCGCCCACGACGAGGAGGAGGCAACGCGCATCGGGCGCGCGCTGGTGGCCCGCGTCAACGCCTGGTGGCGCGAGCATCTGCAGAATGAGTACGGCCTTACCAGCGCCCTGGAGCTGCAGTTCGAGACCCATTACCGGCGTTTTCTCATGCCCACCATTCGCGGCACCGAGGAGGGCAGCAAGAAGCGCTACGCCGGCCTGGTTCACGACGTGGACGGCAGCGAACGCATGGTGTTCAAAGGGCTGGAAACGGTGCGCACCGACTGGTCGCCTCTGGCCCAGCGCTTCCAGCAGGAGCTCTATCGCCTGGTGTTCGACGGCCAGCCCTACGAGGACTACGTGCGCGACTACGTGAAACGTACGCTAGCCGGCGAGCTGGACGAGCTGCTGGTCTATCGCAAGCGCTTGCGTCGGCGCCTCGATGACTACCAGCGCAACGTCCCACCGCATGTGCGCGCCGCGCGCCTGGCCGACGAGCACAACCAGCGTCTGGGCCGGCCCTTGCAGTACCAGCGCGGCGGCTGGATCAGCTACCTGATCACCACCGGCGGGCCGCAACCGCTGGAGCGTCTGCTGTCACCAGTGGACTACGAGCACTACATCAGCCGTCAGCTGAAACCGGTGGCTGATGCCATCCTGCCGTTCGTCGGCGGCGAGTTCGAACGGTTGGTGGATGGGCAACTGGGGTTGTTCTAGAGCGCGTCGAGTCTACAGAGCATGGGGCCGGTTGGTCTGCGCCAACCGGATCAGCGCTACGGCCGGGCGGCGGGGCATCCATTCATTCGCGAAAGGCGTTGCAGCAGCAAAGTGCCCAGCAGCCCCGGCAGCAACGACAGGGCCAGCAGACGCCAGTGGGCAAGGTACAGCTCGTGGAAGATTTCCCCTGATGTCCAGGTATTGCCGAAGGATGGCGCGAACATCACGGCAGCGCAGTATGCCGCCAGTGCGCCTGCCGCGACGAAGGTCGCGAGTAGCGCCGGGCGCCCGTGACGACGGGGCAGGCCCAGGACGCAGCAAGTGAAGAACAGCAGCAGCCCCGGTATCGAGGCCAGCAGCGCTTCGCTGGCCGGGTGGCTGCCGGGCTCGAGTGCAAGAGGCCATTCCAGCCACAGGTGGCCATGACGAAGTTCGCCGGTGAGCAGGGCGACGAACAGGGCGGTGGTCGGCAGCAGAAGCGAGCCCTGCAGCAGCCTGATCAGCGCGCCTGGCATGTCGACAGCCGTGCCGGGCTGAGCACCGCTTCACTCAGGCCCGCCTCGAGCAAAGGTTGCGGCAATGCTTGCCTGCGGATCAGCGCCGCACAGGCCTGGCCCATCGCGGCGCTGGTCTGGATGCCGTAGCCGCCCTGCGCCGCGATCCAGAAGAAGTTCTCGGTCTGGGTGTCGAAACCGCCTACCAGATCGCCATCGGCGACGAAGCTGCGCAGGCCGGCCCAGGTGTGCGCCGGACGGTGAATCTGCAAGCTGGTGTGTTCCTCGATCTGATGGATACCCAGGGCGATATCCAGCTCCTCGGGCTGCACGTCGTGCGGCGCCACCGGGTCGGCATTGGCCGGCGAGCCGAGCAGCAGGCCGGCATCGGGTTTGAAATAGAAGGATTCGTCCAGGCTCACCAGCGCCGGCCAGTGTTGGCAGTCGATGCCCGACGGGCCGTTGAAGGTGAAGGCGGCGCGCCGCTTGGGCTGTACACCGATGCCGGGTAGGCCGGCCAGACGCGCGATCTCGTCGCACCAAGCGCCGGCAGCATTGATCAGCACGCGTGTGCGGTAGCGTTGCCCGGCACATTCCACCTGCCAGCCGTCCCCGTCGCGGTTGATGCCGAGTACTTCGCGGTTACAGTGAATCTCCCCGCCCTGCAGGCGGATACCACGCAGGTAACCCTGGTGCAGCGCGGCGGTATCGATGTCGGCGGCGCTGGGGTCGAACAGCGCAGCGTGCACCAGCTCGCGGCGCAACACCGGAACCATTGCGCAGGCCTCGTCGGCGCTGAGCAGGCGAGCCTCGTTGACATGCTCGCGGGCCTGTTCGTACTGGCGCTGCAGCTCCGCGGCGTCACCACTGAAGTCCACCACCAGTTCGCCGCGCGGGGTGAGCAGCGGGTGATCGGCGAAACCGGCTGGCGGGGCATCGTAAAAGGCGCGGCTGGCGGCCGTCAGCGCACGGACCTGCGGCGTGCCGTAGGCCACGGTATACAACGCCGCCGAGCGGCCGGTGGCGTGATAGCCGGGTTGCGCCTCGCGTTCAAGCAGCAGCGTCTTGCCGTGGCTGGCCAGGAAGTAGCCGGTGGAGGCCCCGGCAATGCCGGCGCCGATGATGAGGTAATCGCACTGTTGCATGGCGTATCAAATCAACTAGATCAATGAAAAAGGCGAAGCTGGATGGCTTCGCCTTTCTTGACTGCCGAACCGATCAGTGCCTGCGCGGCACCGGCTTGAGCAGTTCGTCCGGTGGCATCTCGCACTGGATCTTGCGGCCGATCAGCGCTTCGATCGGCGGCAGGGCGAAGGCGTCGTCCTCGCCGGCGAAGCTGATCGATGTGCCGCTGGTGCCGGCGCGACCGGTACGACCGATGCGGTGCACGTAATCGTCCGGGTCTTCCGGCAGGGTGAAGTTGATCACGTGGCTGATGCCGTCGACATGGATGCCGCGGCCGGCCACGTCGGTGGCGACCAGCACGCGGATATGCCCGGCGCGGAAGCCTTCGAGTACCTTGATGCGCTTGTGCTGCGGCACGTCGCCGGACATCTGCGCGGCGCTGACGCCGTCGCGGGTCAGGCGTTCCTCGATGCGGCGCACTTCGTCCTTGCGGTTGGCGAAGACCATCACCCGGTCCCAGGCGTTCTGCGTGATCAGGTTGTAGAGCAGCTTGTATTTGTCGCTGGAGGCCACGGCGTAGACGTGCTGTTCGACGGTATCGCTGGCGACGTTCTCCGGCTCGATCTCGACGATGGCCGGGTTGACCGTCCACTGCTTGGCCAGGTTCATCACGTCGTCGGTGAAGGTGGCGGAGAACAGCAGGGTCTGGCGGTCGCCCTTCATCGGCGTCTGGCGGATGATCTGGCGCACCTGCGGGATGAAGCCCATGTCGAGCATGCGGTCGGCTTCATCGAGCACCATCACCTCGACCATGTCCAGGTGCACTTCACCGCGCTGGTTGAAGTCCAGCAGGCGGCCCGGAGTGGCGACCAGGATGTCGCAGAAGCGCGATTCCAGCTGCTTGAGCTGCTTGTCGAAGTCCATACCGCCGACGAAGCTCATGACGTTGAGCTTGGTGTACTTGGTCAGCTCGGTCGCATCCTTGGCGATCTGCACCACCAGCTCGCGGGTCGGCGCGATGATCAGCGCACGCGGCTCGCCCATGTAGCGCTCTTTCGGCGGCGGGGTCTGCAGCAGCTGGGTGATGATCGAGATCAGGAAGGCGGCAGTCTTGCCGGTGCCGGTCTGGGCGCGGCCGATGGCGTCCTGGCCCTTGAGGGTGTAACCCAGCACGCCGGCCTGGATCGGCGTGCAATAGGGGAAGCCGAGGTCGTGGATGGCGTGCATCAGCTCGGGGGCGAGCTTGAAGTCATGAAAGCGCGTCTTGCCTTCGGCCGGCTCGACCACGAAATCTTCCAGCTTCCAGGTATCTACTGGTTTGGCCGGGCGCTCGCGGCGTGGCTTGTCGGCCCTGGTCGGGCGAGGTGGACGCTCTTCAGCCGGCGCGGCAGCGGTTTCGGGCTTGCGTGCGGGTTTGCCTTTGCGGGCGCTTTTCTCAGGTTCGCCGGTCTTGGCCTGGGCAGGCGCTACGGGCGCAGTGGCTGGCTGTGGCTGCTCGCCTTCGGCCTTGCCGAACATTTTCTTGAGTGCTTTGAGCACGGGCTTCTCATCGACTGGTTAAGGAGTGAACGCCCGCCAGTGTAATGCAAGACGCGGGCGTGGCGAAGTGCTTCGCTCGCGTCTGTCAAGAGCCGGCCTCAGTTCTCCGGCAGACTGGCCAGCAGCAGGCGCTGGACATTGCCACCCATGATCGCGGCGATGGCAGGCTCGTCGAAGCCGGCGCTCTGCAGACCTTCGGTGATCTGCGCCAAACCGGTGACATCAAACGGGGTGTGCACGGTGCCGTTGAAGTCCGACCCCAAGGCGACGTGCTCGACACCGACCTTGTCCGCGGTGTAGCGGATGGCCTTGACGATGGCGGCGACCGAGGTGTCGCACACCGCGGTGCTCCAGTAACCGATACCAATCACCCCACCGGTGGCGGCAATGGCCTGCAGGTGCTTGTCACTGAGGTTGCGCGTGCCGGGGCAGGTGCCCTCGACCCCGGTGTGCGAGACCAGCACCGGGCGCTTGGCCATGGCCAATACGTCGTCGATTAGTGGGCGCGAGGCGTGGGCCAGGTCCACCAGCATGGATTTTTCTTCCAGCCGGGTAATCACTTGCCTGCCCAGCGGAGTCAGGCCGCCTTTCTTCTGGCCGTGGGCCGAACCGCCGACCTCGTTGTCGAAGAAGTGGGTGAGGCCGGCGATGCGAAAGCCCGCGTCATACAGCGCGTCGATGTTTTCCAGCTTGCCTTCGATGGGTTGCAGGCCCTCGGTGGCGAGCAGGCCGGCGACGCGGCGCGGGTCCTTTTTCCAGGCTTCGACGAAGTTCGCCAGGTCGTTGCGGCTGCGGATCAGCACCAGGCGGCCGTCGCTGCCAGCGGCGGCGTCCTGGAGTTTCTGCGCCTGATACAGCGCGCGCTGCAGCAGGCTGCTCCAGGTTTCCCGCGGCCAGCGCTGGGCCATGGCCAGCAGGGTGATGTTGTCGCTGTCGGCGCCGTTGCTCTCCATGTTCAGGCCGCGTGGGGTCTTGGTCACGGTGGAGAACACCTGCAGGCCGAGGCGGCCTTCGAGCATGCGCGGCAGGTCGGAATGGCCGTAATCGTAGCGTTTGAGCAAATCGCGCTCCCAGAGCAGGGCGTCGTCATGCAGATCGGCGACGAACAGACCCTGGTGCAGCTTCTGCGCGCCGGCGCTGGCCGGATAGGGCGGCGGGCTGGCGACACTGTTCATCTGCGCATCGATCACCTGAGGCAGACCGAGCACGGCGAGAGCAGAGAGGGGAACCAGCAGAAGCAGGGCGATCAGCAGTTTGCGCATAAAGGGTGGCCATCCAGGCTTGTCGTTATGCTCGGCACTGTAGCAAGGGAAGGGGCGGCGGTGCGCGGCAGCTCTGTGGGAGGCGCTTCAGCGGCGATTCGGTCGCGGCTAAAGCCCCTCCCACAATGCCTAGCGCACCAATGTCGCAAATTATCAGCCGCAGAGGCAGTTACGACCCTGTTGCTTGGCCTGGTAGAGCGCCGCATCGGCACGCGCGATCAGCCCTTGCAAGCTGTCCTGATGCTGCATCTGCGCCAATCCGATGGAGATGGTGACGCCGGGCAGCACGCCAACCGGCGAGTAGAAGGAGGCGATCTGTTCCAGGCTGACGCGCAGGCGTTCGCCGATACCGCGTGCGGCCTCGGCGGCGATCTCCGGCAGGAGGATGACGAACTCCTCGCCGCCGAAACGTATCAGGCTGTCCTTGGGCCTGAGCTGGCTGCTCAGGGTGTGCGCGACCAGGCACAGCGCGTAATCGCCGGCCAGATGGCCATGCTGGTCGTTGTAGGCCTTGAAGTGATCGACGTCGAGCATCAGCAGTGACATGGGCTCATCGTTGAACGCGCAGCGAGTGCTCTCGCGCTCGAACACGTGCTCCAGCCAGCGCCGGTTGAAACAGCCGGTGAGGGTGTCGACGTTGGCATTCTGCTCGCTGTCTAGAATCTGCCGGTTACCCTTGCGCACCCGGTCGCAGAGCAGCTCCAGCAGGTTCTGCATCATCTGTGGGGATTGCTGAAACAGCGCCACCAGGGACTCACGGTGCAGGCGCAAGACGATGGACGGGCGCTCTGCTACCACGTAGGCGGAGGGATGCTCGTTGTCGATGAAGCTGATTTCACCGGCGCAGTCGCCGACTTCGAGGGTGCTGACGGCCTGGTTGTCCAGCGAGCCCAGATAGACGCGCAGTTGACCTTCCAGCAACAGATAGAGGTGTTGGTTGCGGTTGAACGGGGAGAGCAGTACTTCGCCGGCTTCCAGCTCGCAGGCACGAAACTCCTGCAGCAACTGATCGAGGCTGCTGGTGGCGACATTCTGAAAGAGTCGCAACTGTTGAACTTGCTGCAGGTCTGCCTGCCAGTGCGCCGGTTTCATCGCAATCTCGTCGGGCCTGGCCGGGCAAATAGGCCGGAGGGCTCCACCAACGCTCCCTGTCGTATCTACGGATGTCCTCGACATTATTCCCGCGCCTCGGGCGTGGCAATGCTTGCCCAAAGCTCGGCCGACCAGTGGTTGCACGAAAGTGCAAAGTTGTTAACTGGCGCGCGTCCTTGCGCGCTCTGGATCACGCTGCGAAGTGGATGCGATGGCCTACCGCGTAGCCTGCCAGGCGCTCGCCGATGGCCTCGGCCAATGCCTGATCCTGATTCGGCAGATGGATATGGGCCAACTGCCCGGCCTTGTCGTCGCTCAGCACTTCGACCCGTGCAGCCGGATGCAGCTCACCGACCGCGGCCTGGTAGACGCGGGTTATGGCATCGAAGCGCAAGGCCGGTTTGAAGGTTTTGCCCACCGCGGTGAGCGGAATGGCGTCGATGATCCAGGCGTTCTTGGGGATCGCGGCGCGCTCGGGAATGTGCGCGGCGGCATGCTCCAGCAGTTCCGCTTCGCTGGCCTGGCTGCCTGGTTTGAGCTGCACGTAGACCACCGGCAGCTCGCCGGCCTTTTCGTCCGGCTTGCCGACTGCAGCGGCCATGGCCACGGCGGGATGTTTGTGCAGGGCTTCCTCGATCATCTGCGGGTCGATGTTGTGGCCGCCGCGGATGATCAGATCCTTGCTGCGACCGGTCAGCCAGATATAGCCATCGGCATCGACGCGGCCGAGGTCGCCTGTGTTGAACCAGTCGCCATCGACCCAGATGTCGGCGTTCTTGCTGGCCTGCAAGTAGCCCTTGAATACCGTGGCGCCACGGATGCACAGATTGCCGATCTCGTTCGGCGCAGCATCGCGCACGTAGCGCCCCTGTTCATCGAGCACCTTGATGCGCACTTCGCAGTAGGGTATCGGCAGGCCGATGGAGCCGGGGCGGCGTTCGCCGGCCGGCGGGTTGGCGCAGCTGCCGCAGGTGCCTTCGGTCAGACCGTAGCCTTCGATCAGGGTCAGGCCGGTCTTGGCTTCGAACTGGCGGATCAGTTCCACCGGCATCGGCGCGGCGCCGCACAGGGCGTACTTGAGTGAGGACAGGTCATGGCCCTCGCTGGGGACCTGCAGCAGACCGGCATAGATGGTGGGAACGCCGCTGAAGAAGCTGACCTTGTGGCGCTCGATCACCTTCCAGAAATTGCCGATCAGCGTGCTGTTGCGATAACCCTGTGGGGTGGCCAGCAGCACCTCGGCGCCGCCGATGAAGGCGGTCAGGCCGGTGACGATCACACCATTGACGTGAAACAGCGGTAGGCCGCAAAGGGTGACATCGCCCGGCGCGAAGCGGGTCACCAGGTTCATGCTGTAGGCCATGGCCACTTCGTTGCCGTGGCTGTGCGGCGCCAGTTTCGGCGTTCCGGTAGTGCCGCCGGTATGGAAGTAGCTGGCGATGTCCTCGGGCAGGATGTTGCGGCCGCTTTCCAAATGGTCGGCGGGGCAGGCGGCGATGGCTTCGTCGAAATCCAGCACGCCCTCCGGCAATGCGCCGCGCTGGGTTTTGATCGCGCTGCGTTGCGGTTCCGGCAACAGGTTGGCCATGTCCACGCAGAGAATCGCCTTGAGCTCCGGCAGTTGATCACGCAAGGCGTCGACCTTGTCCCACAGGTCGGTGCCGGGGAAGGGCGCCAGGGTCACCAGCAGCTCGGAATTGGAGGCGTGGATCAGTTCGGCGATGTGCTCGGGATCGAGCAGCGGGTTGATCGCGTTGACGATGCCGGCTGCCTCACCGCCCCAGATGGTGTAGTGGGTCTGCGGCAGATTGGGCAGCAGGAAGGACACCGCCTTGCCAGGGCGCAAGCCCAGGCGATGGAAGGCATTGGCGGTTTGGGTGATCTTGCCCAGCAGTTCGGCATAGTTCAGGCGCAGCGCGGTTTCTTCTCCCGTGCCCTGGAGGATGAACGACAGCGCCGGTGCATCCGGGCTGGTCCGTGCCGTGCGGCGGATCAGCTCGAAGGTGCTGCTGGGTAGATCGCGCTCGCTCAACGGCGTGCTTTCGATCAGCTCGATATCCTGCAGTGTGCGAATCAGGGGCGCTGTGCTCATTTATCGTGCATCTCTTCGGTTCGGTCAGTCGGCCAGCAATTGGCCCAACCATTCGGCGATATCGCGAATCTCTTCCGGCAAAACTTCATGACTCATCGGATAGTCGCGCCATTGCACCTGCACCCCACTGGTGTGCAGGCGGTCGTACGCGGCACGCCCCATGTCGGGTGTCACCACGTCGTCGAATCTGCCATGCAAACAAAGCACCGGCAGTCGTCTTTTTGTATCCGGGAGCTGCATGTCATCGCTGAAGGTGGGCGCATAGGTCGACAGCGCGAGGACGCCGCCGAGGGTACCGGGGTAGCGCAGAAAGGCGGTGTGCAGCACCACCGCGCCACCCTGGGAGAAGCCCGCCAGAACGATACGTTCGGGGGCAATGGCGCTTGCGCGTTCGGCTTCGATCAGGGCGATTACCTGGTCGGCGGATTCCTCCAGTTGCGCCTGGTCGATGGCGCGCGCCGGGCTCATGGCAAGGATGTCGTACCAGCTTGGCATGCTCCAGCCGCCATTGATGGTCACCGGGCGGGTCGGCGCCTGCGGCAGGATGAAACGCGTAGTGGGCAGGCGTTCCTGCAGCATCTCGGCGACCGGCAGGAAATCGTAGCGGTCAGCCCCCAGTCCGTGCAGCCAGATCACGCTGGCATCGGCGGTTTGTGGGGGCTGCAGAATCATGGGTGCGGTCATTGGTAGCTCCAGTGTGGTGCAGGTGCATCGATTTGGGGCGGGCCCCTGCTCAAGGCTTGGCTAATCTGTGAAGAAGTTGTCGCACGGGTGAATCTTTTGCTCTTGACCCCCGCACTTAGGGCAATTCGCCATGTGCTGGTACGGGGCTTGCTATGGCTCATCCGAACTGACGACGTGGTGCGCTAACGGTAACACTGTGCCATTGCGCGCCGCTCAACAGGCAGGAATCTGCTGTGTGGGGTTCCTTACTAGACCGTCGGGGTGGTGAAACACCCAGGCGGATGACGATCCGTCTCTGGCCCGTTCAACCAATGGGCAGGGTGGGAGCAGTTGGCCAGCAGAGGGTAATGCCGACTAGACTCCCGCCTGACGTTCGAACTTCTCGTCGATACCGTGCTGCCAGCGGGTCGCGTGCCTCAAAAGGGTGGGGAAGGCGGACGGAGACTCCAACACAACAAGAGCAACTGGAGGTTTTTGATGAAGATGGTGAAATCCACCCTGGCTGTGCTGACCACCGCAGCTGTGCTCGGTGTCAGTGGCTTTGCTCAGGCAGGCGCCACCCTGGATGCAGTGCAGAAGAAAGGCTTCGTGCAGTGCGGTATCAGCGACGGTCTGCCGGGCTTCTCCTACGCCGATGAAAAGGGCAACTATCTGGGTCTGGACGTTGACGTCTGCCGCGCTGTTGCAGCCGCGGTTTTCGGTGACGCCACCAAGGTCAAGTACAGCCCGCTGACCGCCAAGGAGCGCTTCACCGCGCTGCAGTCCGGCGAAGTCGATATCCTCTCGCGCAACACCACCTGGACCAGCTCGCGTGACGCGGCACTGGGCCTGAACTTCACCGGCGTGACCTACTATGACGGTCAGGGCTTTCTGGTGAACAAAAAGCTGGGCGTTTCCAGCGCCAAGGAACTGGACGGTGCCACCGTGTGCATCCAGGCCGGTACCACCACCGAGCTGAACCTCTCCGACTACTTCCGTGCCAACGGCATGAAGTACACCCCCATCACCTACGATACCTCCGACGAGAGCGCCAAGTCGGTCGAAGCCGGTCGTTGCGACGTGCTGACCTCCGACCAGTCGCAGCTGTACGCACAGCGCATCAAGCTGGCCAACCCGGACGACTACGTGGTCCTGCCGGAAGTCATCTCCAAGGAGCCGCTCGGCCCGTCCGTTCGTCAGGGCGACGAGGAGTGGTTCGATATCGTGCGCTGGACCCTGTTCGCCATGCTCAACGCCGAAGAACTGGGCGTGACCTCGGCCAACGTCGAAGAAACCGCAAAAACCACCAAGAACCCTGACGTAGCCCGTCTGCTGGGTACCGAAGGTGAGTTCGGCAAAGACCTCAAGCTGCCGAAAGACTGGGCAGTGCAGATCGTCAAGCAAGTCGGTAACTACGGCGAGTCCTTCGACCGTAACGTCGGTGCCGGCAGCGAGCTGAAGATCGAGCGTGGTCTCAACGCCCTTTGGAACAAGGGTGGTCTGCAGTACGCACCGCCGGTGCGTTGACCGTCCACAGCGGCAGGCCTAGCGCCTGCCGCTGTCGTTTCCGATTAGTGAAACCCGGCTGGCTTGCGTGCGGCCGGGGCTTCCGTGAGGGTTGTCATGCATACGACTGCTAATGCCCCGCGCCCGCGAGGATCGCTTCTGAACGATCCGCAGGTGCGCGCCTGGGCTTTCCAGATCATCGCCGTTGTCGCTGTCGTGGCGCTCGGCTGGTTTCTCTTCCAGAACACCCAGGCCAACCTGGAGAAGCGCGGGATCATTTCCGGCTTCGCTTTCCTCAACAACAGCGCCGGTTTCGGTATCGCCCAGCACCTGATCGACTACACCGAAAGCGACAGCTACGGTCGCGTGTTCGTGGTCGGTCTGCTCAATACGCTGCTGGTTTCCTTCATCGGCATCGTGCTGGCCTCCATCCTCGGCTTCCTGCTGGGCGTGGCGCGGCTGTCGCCGAACTGGCTGATCAGCAAGCTGGCTACCGTCTACATCGAGATCTTCCGCAACATTCCGCCGTTGCTGCAGATCCTCTTCTGGTACTTCGCGGTGTTTCTCGCCCTGCCTGGACCGCGGCAGAGCCTGGATGTTGGCGAAACCTTCTTCCTCAACAGTCGTGGCCTGTACATGCCAGCGCCGAGTCCGTCGGAAAGCTTCGGCCTGTTCGCGGTGGTCCTGCTGGCCACCATCGTAGGCATCATCGCTTTGGGGCGCTGGGCCAAGAAACGCCGTGAAGCCACCGGCAAAATCTTCCCGCTGCTGTGGACCTCTCTGGCGCTGATTGTGGTGGTGCCCGGCCTGGCCGTGCTGGTCGGTGGCAACCCGCTGGTGTGGAGCGTGCCTGAGCTGACCGGTTTCAACTTCCGCGGCGGCTGGGTGATGATCCCCGAGTTGATGGCGCTGACCTTGGCGCTGACCATCTATACCGCAGCCTTCATCGCCGAGAACGTGCGTTCCGGGATCATGGCGGTCAGCCATGGCCAGACCGAAGCCGCGCGCTCGCTGGGCCTGCGTCCGGGCATCACCCTGCGTCTGGTGATCATCCCGCAGGCGCTGCGCGTGATCATCCCGCCGCTGACCAGCCAATACCTCAATCTGGCGAAGAACTCCTCACTGGCGGCCGGTATCGGCTACCCGGACATGGTGTCGCTGTTCGCCGGCACGGTACTCAACCAGACCGGCCAGGCCATCGAGGTGATCGCCATCACCATGAGCGTGTACCTGGCGATCAGTATCAGCATTTCCCTGCTGATGAACTGGTACAACAAGCGCATTGCGCTGATCGAGCGGTAAGGAGCAGCCATGCAATCTCATACCTTCAAACCGGACCTGCCGCCGCCGCGCATGAGTGTCGGCGCAGTGGGTTGGCTCAAGGCCAACCTGTTCTCCAGCTGGTTCAACACCCTGCTGACCCTGTTCGCCATCTATCTGATCTGGCTGATCGTGCCGCCGCTTATCCAGTGGGCCCTGATCGATGCCACCTGGAGCGGCAGTACCCGCGCCGACTGCACCAGCGGTGGTGCCTGCTGGGTGTTCATCCAGCAGCGCTTCGGCCAGTTCATGTATGGTTTCTACCCCAGTGAGCTGCGTTGGCGAGTGGACGCCACCCTCTGGCTGGCCATTGTTGGTGCGGCGCCGCTGTTCGTCCCGCAGATGCCACGCAAGGCACTTTACGGCCTGGCCTTCCTGGTGATTTACCCGATCATCGCCTGGTGCCTGCTGCACGGTGGCGTATTCGGCCTGAGCGTGGTGCCCACCAGCCGCTGGGGCGGCCTGATGCTGACGTTGGTGATCGCCTACGTCGGCATTACCGGCGCCTTGCCGCTGGGCATCATGCTGGCGCTGGGGCGACGCTCCAACCTGCCGGCGATCAAGGTCATCTGCGTCACCTTCATCGAGTTCTGGCGCGGCGTGCCGCTGATCACCGTGCTGTTCATGTCCTCGGTGATGCTGCCGCTGTTCCTGCCCGAAGGCATGTCCTTCGACAAGCTGCTGCGCGCGCTGATCGGGGTGATCCTGTTCCAGTCCGCCTACATCGCCGAAGTGGTGCGCGGCGGCCTGCAGGCCATCCCCAAGGGCCAGTACGAAGCGGCCGCGGCGATGGGGCTGGGCTACTGGCGGATGATGGGCCTGGTGATCCTGCCGCAGGCACTCAAGCTGGTCATCCCCGGTATCGTCAACACCTTCATTTCGCTGTTCAAGGACACCAGCCTGGTGATCATCATCGGCCTGTTCGACCTGCTCAACAGCATCAAGCAGGCGACCACCGACCCGGCCTGGCTGGGCATGGCCACCGAAGGCTATGTGTTCGCGGCGCTGATTTTCTGGATTTTCTGTTTTGGTATGTCCCGCTACTCCATGCATCTGGAGAGAAAGCTGGATACCGGCCACAAGCGTTAGGAGTGAATTATGAGTGAAGCAATCAAGCAACCCAGCGCCGAGCCGATGATCCTGCTGCAGGGTGTGAACAAGTGGTACGGCCAGTTCCACGTGCTCAAGGACATCAATCTCAGCGTGCAGCAGGGCGAGCGTATCGTCCTCTGCGGGCCGTCCGGTTCGGGCAAATCCACCACCATTCGCTGCATCAACCGTCTGGAAGAGCACCAGCAGGGGCGCATCGTGGTCGATGGCACCGAGCTGACCAGCGACCTCAAGCACATCGAGGCGATCCGCCGCGAAGTGGGCATGGTGTTCCAGCACTTCAACCTGTTCCCGCACCTGACCGTGCTGCAGAACTGCACCCTGGCGCCGATGTGGGTACGCAAGATGCCCAAGCGTCAGGCCGAGGAAATCGCCATGCACTTTCTCGAGCGCGTGCGCATTCCCGAGCAGGCCAACAAGTTTCCGGGGCAGCTCTCCGGTGGTCAGCAGCAGCGTGTGGCGATCGCCCGTGCGCTGTGCATGAAGCCGAAGATCATGCTGTTCGACGAGCCGACCTCGGCCCTCGACCCGGAGATGGTGAAAGAGGTGCTCGACACCATGATCGGCCTGGCTGAAGACGGCATGACCATGCTCTGCGTGACCCACGAGATGGGCTTTGCCCGTACCGTGGCCAACCGGGTGATCTTCATGGACAAGGGCGAGATCGTCGAGCAGGCCGAGCCCAATGCCTTCTTCACCAACCCGCAGAACGAGCGCACCAAGCTGTTCCTCAGTCAGATCCTGCACTGAGTCGGCGTGGCGTTATGGATCAGGGAGCCTTCGGGCTCCCTTTTCGTTGTCTGGCGCTAACTGCGCCGCATGCGTTTGCGAAAGGCGCCGGGCGTTTCGCCGCATAACTGCTTGAAGCGCTTGGCAAAGGTGGCGCGGTCGGCGAACCCGACCTCGCTGGCTATCTGTTCCAGTGACTGCGCCGAGTCGGCCAGTGCCTGTTGCGCGACGCTGATGCGCAGGCGCTGCAGATAGTCGCCTGGCGTCAGCCCGGTGGCCTGCTTGAAACGGCGCAGCAGGGTGCGCGCCGAACAATGGGCCTGTTGTGCCAGGCGGTTGAGGTCGATGGCCTCGGCATGGTGCTCGCGCAGCCAGGCCAATAGCGGGGCCAGTGTCTTGTCTTCGCTGCTGGGGAGTAGCGGGGCGAAGCGCGTCTGCGTACCGCGCTGACGCTCGATCACCATGGCGCTGGCCACCTGTTGCGCCAGCCATTCGCCGGCATGTCGGGCGATCAGGTGCAGGCACAGGTCGAGGCCGGCCTGGGCGCCGCCGGAGCAAAACAGCGGACCATCTTCGGTCAGCAGCAGGTCGCTGCGCAGTTTCACCTGGGGAAAATGACGACAGAAGGCCTCGGCCAATGCCCAGTGGGTAGTGGCCTGGCGACCATCGAGCAATCCGGCGGCAGCCAGCAGGAAGGCGCTGCTACACAGGCTCGCCACCTGCTGCCGGTCGCGTCGGGCCAGCCAGGGCAGGAGCCCGGCATTGCTCTCCAGGGTCTTGCGGATTGCGCTGCCGGTGGCCGGGACGATCAGCAGGTCGGCCTGTTCGGCCAACTGCAGGCCGCCATCAACCTGGATCTGGGCGAACTCCAGCTGCACCGGCTGGCCATCGAGGCTGAAGCGCTGCAACTCGAAGCAGGGCGTGTCGGCCAGCCGGTTGGCCAGGCTGAAGGCGTCCTGCGCCATGCTCAGGCTGGAGCAGATGGTTTGCGGGCAGACATACAGGGCGATGCGCAGCATGGAAACGGCTCTTGCATAGATTTGGCGATTATTGACACAAAGTTGTCTTTATAGCCAATCGCCATGTTGCCCTCTGCAGCACAGACTAGGCTGCATTCACCGACGGAGCGCAGGCGCTGCCTGCATTACCGACAGCCACGCAGGAGCGAATCATGAGTCACCCCAACGCCGATCTACTGCAGCGTTTCTACAGCGCCTTCCAGAAGCTCGATGCCGAGACCATGGCGGCCTGTTACGCCGAGGATGTGCGTTTCTCCGACCCGGTGTTCATCGGCCTGCGCGGCGCGGAGGCGGGGGATATGTGGCGCATGCTCTGCAGCCGTGCCGAAGACTTTTCGCTGATCTTCGACTCGGTGCATGCCGATGATCATGCCGGTAGCGCGCGCTGGGTCGCTCGCTACCGTTTCAGCGCAACCGGTCGTCAGGTGGTCAATCACATTCAGGCGCGGTTCGTGTTTCGCGACGGGCTGATCGTCGAGCATCGCGACCACTTCGATCTCTGGCGCTGGGCGCGTCAGGCGCTGGGTGGCAAAGGGCTGCTGCTGGGGTGGGCACCACCGGTTCAGGCCGCCATTCGTCGACAGGCGGCACGCGGTCTGGCCCAATTCCGCGCTTCGCGCTGAGGCGGGCGAAGGAACGCAGTGGTAGGCTATTTGGTCTTAGCCTTCAATAACGAGAGTGCGCACATGGGGTGCCGCACCTCCACTGCCAATCGAGACCTGCCGTGACCGAATTGATCGTTGCCGTAAAACAGGCCAAGGCCTGGGGGGTCCATGCCGTTACCGCCAGCGGCGTGATCCTTGCGCTGTTGGCATTGCTGGCTGTACTCGACGGCCAACCCAAGCAGTGTCTGCTATGGCTCGGCCTGGCCCTGCTGGTCGATGGCCTGGACGGTTCGCTGGCGCGCCGTTACGACGTCAAGGGCGTGCTGCCGCATTTCGACGGCTCCACGCTCGATCTGGTGATCGACTACCTCACCTATGTGTTTATCCCCGCAATCTTCCTTTATCGCTTCATCCCGCTGCCGGATTACACACCGCTGTTCGCCGTCGGCCTGATTCTGCTGTCTTCGCTGTTCTGTTTCTGCAATCTGAACATGAAGAGCAAGGACAACTACTTCGTCGGCTTCCCGGCGGCCTGGAATGTGGTGGTCCTGTATTTCTACATTCTCGATGTGCATCCCTGGGTCACCTTGGGCGTGATAGTCCTGCTGGCCGGCCTGACCCTGACCAAGATGAAGTTCCTGCATCCGTTCCGCGTACGTCAGTTCATGCCGCTGAATATCCTGGTGACCTTCGTCTGGATGCTCTCCAGCGCGTTGCTGATTCTGCAGTACCCGGCCAACCAGTTCTGGCTGCTGGGGTTGTGGTGGCTGGCCTCGGCCTACTTCGTCGGCATGTGCCTGTGGCGCTCGACGCGTGAGTGGTTCCCTGCACGCGGATGAATGCGGCGGTTGAAAAGGCCTGGTTCGTCTATCTGGTGCGTGCGGCCAATGGCGCGCTGTATTGCGGCATCAGCGATGATCCGCAGCGGCGTTTCGCCCAGCATCAGAGCGGCAAGGGCGCGCGTTTCTTCCACACCAGCCCCGCGCTGGCGCTGGCCTATGTCGAAGCCTGTGCCGGCAAGGGCGATGCGTTGCGCCGTGAGCGGGCGATCAAGCGCCTGAGCAAACGCGCCAAAGAGGCGCTCATTCTGGCCGTTGATAGCGCGGCATCATCCTGAGGCGGTGGGCGTAACCAGGCGCTGCGGTTAAGCTGGGGCTTTCGATCCTGCCGCGGAGCGCGCCATGCACGAGCTGATCCTGCACCATTACCCGACCTCTCCGTTCGCCGAAAAGGCCCGTCTGATGCTGGGCTTCAAGCAGCTGTCCTGGCGTTCGGTGATGATCCCTCCGGTGATGCCCAAGCCCGACCTCACCGCGTTGACCGGCGGCTACCGCAAGACTCCGGTGCTGCAGATCGGTGCCGACATCTATTGCGATACCGCGCTGATCGCTCGCCGTCTGGAGGCCGAGAAAGCCACACCGGCACTGTTCCCCGAAGGTCAGGAGTTCAACGTCGGCCTGCTCTCGCAATGGGCCGACTCGGTGCTGTTCCAGCACGTCGTGGCGCTGGTGTTCCAGCCTGAGTCGATGGCGCTGCGCTTCGCCAAGGTGCCGCCCGAGTTCGCCAAGGCCTTCGCCGCCGACCGCAGTGCGCTGTTTTCCGGTGGCAGCGCGACCCGACTGCCGCTGGAGCAGGCCAAGCATCAGTGGCCGGCTTTGATGGGGGCATTGCAATACCAGCTGCGGCGCGAGCAGGGTGACTTCCTTTTCGGTGAGCCATCACATGCCGACTTCTCCGTGGCCCATTGCCTGTGGTTCCTGCGCGGCACGCCAGTCACTTCGCCCCTGGTCGACGACTATCCCGAGGTCGCTGCCTGGCTCGCCCGCGTGCTGGGCTTCGGCCACGGATCGTTGAGCGAGATGAGCAGTGAGCAGGCGATCGCCGTGGCGCGCGAGGCAACGCCGGCAGCGCTGCCGGACGAAGCCTTCGTCGACCCCAACGGCTTCGCGGCCGGCCAGGCGGTGAGCATTGCGGCGGTGGACTATGGCGTCGACCCGGTGCGGGGTGAATTGCTGCACGCCGGGCGCGACGAGCTGATTCTGCGTCGCGAGGACGAGCGTGCCGGCATCGTGCATGTGCACTTCCCGCGCCTGGGTTTCCGTATCGAGGCGCGCTGAAACCAACTTTCAGTAGGCGGCGCGGATGGCGCGCACGTCGTAGCCGTGGATGACCTGGCCGCGCATGTCGATCACCGGCACACCGCGGCCGCCAAGCGCCTGGTATTGGGCGCGGCCGGCGGCATCGGTCTCGATATTCACTTCGCGATAGGCGATGCCGTCCTCGGCGAACAGCTCGCGGGTCTTGGCGCAGTAGCCGCACCATTGCGTCGCGTAGAGCACGATCTCGCCGCTGCCATTGCTGGCCTGCGGCGGATTCAGCCAGCGGTCGATCCTGTCCCAGTTCTGCCACAGGGCCAGGGCGGTGAGGATCAGCAGGATCTTCTTCATTGCGGCGCGTCCTTGTGCGTGGTGGCGGCTTGCAATTGCTGCAGAGTAAAGGGTGCCGGCCGATCCGGCCACTGCAGCGCGAGTTTTTCCAGCTCGCGGGCCAGCAGGCTGGCAATCACAAGGTCGCGCAACCAGCGCTTGTGCGCTGGGATCACGTACCAGGGCGACGCGCTGCTGTGGCTGGCGCTCAGCAGTTCGGCCCAGCGCCGCTGGCGCTCGTCGAACTGGCGGTGCGAGAGCAGATCGCTGGCCTTGAGCTTCCAGCGTTTGGACGGTTTCTCGATGCGTTCGACCAGGCGCCGGTATTGCTCGGCCTTGTCGATCTGCAGGTAGCACTTGAGTACCACGGTGCCGCTCTGCGCCATGTGCCGTTCGAAGGCGAGCACCTCGCCCAGGCGTGCCGGCAGCTCATCCTCGCCGCACAGGCCGTCCAGCGGATCGCAGATCAGCGCTTCGTACTGGCTGCGATTGAACACGCCGATCATTCCCGGCGCCGGCAGGCGCTGGCGATAGCGTTGGAGAAAATGCTGGCTGCGTTCCTGCGTCGTGGGCGCCTGGAAGCTGTGCACCGCCAACCCCTGCGGATTACAGGCGCTGAGCACGCGGCGGATGACGCCGTCCTTGCCGCTGCAATCCGGGCCTTGCAGCACCAGCAGCAGGGCCCGCTGACGATTGGCCCACAGGCGCGTCTGTTGCTCCTGCAACCAGGGCTTGAGTTGCTCCAGACGCGCCTTGCAGTCGGCCTTGTCCAGGCCCAGGTCGCTTGCCGGATCGCCCGCCAACGGTGCCTCTGGCCGGCACAGGCAGGCGTCGAGCAGCTCATCGGCCAGGCGCGCGCTCATCTCAATCCTGACGGCGCTTGAGCTGATCCTTCAACTGGGTCGGCAGCTGGCGAATGATCAGCATGTCGCGGCCCTCGTCGTACTCGACCTTGGAGCCCAGCAGGTGCGCTTCGAAGCTGATCGACAGGCCCTCGGCGCGGCCGGTGAAGCGCTGGAACTGGTTCAGGGTACGTTTGTCCGCCGGAAATTCCGGGGCCATGCCGTAGTCCTTGTTGCGGATGTGCTCGTAGAACGCGCGCGGACGGTCTTCGTCGATCAGCCCGGACAGCTCGTCGAGGGTGATTGGCTCGCCCAGCTTGGCCTGGCTGGTGGCGTAGCCGACCAGGGTCTTGGTTTTCTCGCGCGCCTGCTCTTCGGGTAGGTCCTCGCTTTCCACGAAATCGCTGAAGGCCTTTAGCAGGGTGCGCGTCTCGCCCGGGCCGTCGACGCCTTCCTGGCAGCCGATGAAATCGCGGAAGTAATCCGAGACTTTCTTGCCGTTCTTGCCCTTGATGAAGGAGATGTACTGCTTGGACTGCTTGTTGTTCTGCCACTCGCTGATGTTGATGCGCGCGGCCAGGTGCAGTTGACCCAGGTCCAGGTGCTTGGCCGGGGTCACGTCCAGCGCGTCGGTCACCGCTACGCCTTCGCTGTGGTGCAGCAGGGCGATGGCCAGGTAGTCGGTCATGCCCTGCTGGTAGTGGGCGAACAGCACATGGCCGCCGGTGGACAGGTTGGATTCTTCCATCAGCTTCTGCAGGTGCTCGACGGCCTGGCGGCTGAAGGCGGTGAAGTCCTGCTCGCCATCTAGGTAGGCCTTGAGCCAGCCGCTGAACGGGTAGGCGCCGGACTCCTCGTGGAACAGGCCCCAGGCCTTGCCCTGCTTGGCGTTATAGCTCTCGTTGAGGTCGGCCAGCAGGTTCTCCATGGCTTGCGAGGTGGCCAGCTCGCTGTCGCGTGCGTGTAGCACGGCGGGGCTGCCATCGGGTTTCTTGTCGATCAGGTGGACGATGCAGTGGCGGATCGGCATTGGGCTTCGGTCTTTGGCGGGTTCGCGATGGGGTTGGCTGCGTCAGCGGGCGAATGAATGCTCGCGCCGCAAGTGCAGTGACATGGGCGGAAGTCTACCTGACATCGCCACGAGATGCCGGGGGCGCTGTACTTGAGTGAATCTTTGCTGGCTATTTGCTGGCATCTGCAGTGATCGATCTCTATTTTCAGCAAAAAATACGATTTTAAATTCGCGCGATGGAATAACTCGGGCTAGCGTCTTTCACGTCCAAACGACGCAGTAAAGGGACGCACCGCGCTGGCGCCACAAGCGCTGCCGCTCTTCTCGATCTCCAAATATGGATTGGAGGATTACATGCGCAACAAGATCAATAATCGCCGTCTACTGGGCGCCGCCTTGCTGGCGGCCATTTCCGGGCAGGCCACTGCGGCCAAGGGGCTCGATGTCAGTGAACTGTTCGATCAGTTCTGGAGCCCGACGCGGCTCGGGTCGGCGGAGTGCCGCTCCGGTGTATTGAGTGCCACGCCGCTGTTACTGCCGCGCTGCATGCAGGCGGTCAACAGCATGACCCACCTGCAAATGTTCAATGACATCGCCCTGGCCAACGGGGGGAATCGTGCCGCCGGCCTGCCTGGTTACGAGCGCTCGCTCGACTACGTGCAGGCGACGCTGGAAAGTGCCGGCTACAGGGTCACCCGGCAGGCCTTCCCGTTCAGTGCGTTCTACCCGCAAGGGCCCGGCGTGCTGCAGAGCCTGGCGCCGACTCCGGCGCAGTTCGAGTGGGAGGTGGACTTCACCTACCTGTCGCAAACCGATGCTGGCGATGTCAGTGCACCGGTGGCGGCGGTGGACATCGCCCTGGGCGAGGGCAACCAGTCCAGCAGCGGCTGCGAGGCCGAGGACTTCGCCGCTTTCCCGGCGGGCTCCATTGCGCTGCTGCAGCGCGGTACCTGCAACTTCCAGATCAAGGCCGAGAACGCCGCTGCCGCTGGCGCTGTGGGCGTGGTGATCTTCAATCAGGGCGACAGCGAGGACCGCAAGGGCCTGCTCAACGCCACCCTGGGCGATGCCTATTCCGGTGGCATCCCGGTGCTGTTCGCCACCTATGACGTGGGCGTTAGCCTGGCGCAGACGGCCGAGCAGCAGGTGCGTATGGTCACTGACGTGGTGCGCGAGCGGACCCAGACCCACAACCTGGTGGCCGAGAGCAAGCGCGGCAACGCCGGCAACGTGGTGATGCTCGGCGCGCACCTGGATTCGGTGTTCGAGGGCGCCGGCATCAACGACAACGGCTCGGGCAGCGCCGCACTGCTGGAGCTGGCCGTGCAGATGGCCAAGGCCAAGCCGAAGAACAGGCTGCGCTTCGCCTGGTGGGGCGCCGAGGAGTCGGGGCTGGTGGGCTCGACCTTCTACGTCAATCAGCTGCCCGACGAGGAGAAGGCGAAGATCAAGGCGTACCTCAATTTCGACATGATCGCCTCGCCGAACTTCGCCTATTTCGTCTATGACGGCGACGGCTCGGACTTCGGCCTGCAAGGCCCGCCCGGTTCGGCGGCCATCGAGCGTCTGTTCGGCGAGTATTATCGCCTGCGCGGTCTGCCGTTCGAGGGCGACGAGATCAGCTTCCGTTCCGACTATGCGCAGTTCTTCACCGATGGCATCGCCTTCGGCGGGCTGTTCACCGGGGCTGAGGTGGTCAAGTCCGAAGAGCAGGCCAGCCGTTATGGCGGCACTGCGGGCGAGGCCTTCGATCCGTGCTACCACGAAGCCTGCGATGACCTGAACAACGTCGATATGCGGGCGCTGGAGGTCAATGGCGATGCCATGGCCTTCGTCGCCAGCTGGCTGGCGTTGTCGACCAAGATCGTCGATGACGAGATTGCTGCGTCCAGGGATTCGCGCGCGATGATGCGCAGCGCCCAGGCCTACGACATCACCCACTGGGGCAAGCACTGGATCAAATAGCCTCGCTTGCCATGCGCATCCTGGCCGGTGCGCACGGTGTGCCCTGCGAAAAAGCCCGCGAATGCATCGGGGGCTTTTTCATGGTTCTTCGCATATTTTGGGGAAAGTGTGGGTTGACACCGGACTGGCAATTACGTGTTAGCTGTCGATGACTTGGCACTATCCGTTAGCGTGTCGTCTGGTCTGATGGGTTTCGCCCCTTACGGGCGACTCACTTTCTTTGCTTGTGCAAAGAAAGTAAGCAAAGAAACACACCCCTGCATACGGCCCCGGCTACGCCGGGGTTCCCTCGTTCCATCACCGCTCCAGGGGCACGCTGCGAAGGGCCATCCATGGCCCATCGCAGCTCTCGCGACATCCATGTCGCTCAACCCCTTCCACGGCGATTCCACTCGGCCTCCTGAAGGGGACTTGGCCGTCGTCTGTACCATCGCAGTTAAAGACAAAAAGCAAAGGCCAGACGCCGCCAATTTCAGTTCCGCAAAGCTTATGCAAGCTCGCGACCTGGTCCCCTTCAGGAGGCCGAGTGGAGGTGTTGCGGAGGGGGACGAGCCGCATGGATGCGGCGAGAGGCTTAATGGGCCAAGGATGGCCCATGTAAGCCGGCCCCCGGAGCAGCGCCGGAGCGAGGGAAGTTTCGCGTAGCGAAACCCGGATGTCGGGGTGCCCTTCTTTGGCGCACCTTTCTTGGGCAAGCAAGAAAGGTGTGGCGCCCGTAAGGGGCGCAAGCCGGAGCGAGGGAAGCCTTCTTTGGCGCACTCGGTAATGGATAGTGCCAAGTCAGCAAGCGATGCGCACACAAACTTGCCAGTCCGGTGTCAACCCGCACTTTCCCCAAAATATGCGAAGAACCAAAAGAAACCCGCCATCAGGCGGGTTTCTTCATTGCAGCGCTGTGATCAGGCGCCGGTAGAGGAGCGCGGAGCTACAGGCTGGTTGTCGTTGGAGATGGTCACCTCCACACGACGATTCTGCGCGCGACCGGAGTCGGTGGAATTATCCGCAACCGGATACTCCTTGCCGTAGCCCTGGGCGACGATGCGCGTCGGCTCCACGCCGGCGCGAATCAAGGCACGACGCACAGACTCGGCGCGGCGCTCGGACAGGCCCTGGTTGTAGCTGGCCGAGCCGACGCTGTCGGTATAGCCCTCGACGATCACCTGGCGCTCAGGGTTCTCCTGGAGGAAACGCGCCAGCTGCGTGACATTGGGCAGTGCGCTGCTCTTGAGCTCGGCCTTGTTGAAGTCGAACAGTACGTCGCCGAAGGTCACCAGGGTGCCGCGTTCGGTCTGCTTGGCGTTGAGGCTTTCTTGCAGTTTGCGGATCTGCGCATCACGCGCATCGAGCAGGGCCTGGGCGCGTTGCGCCGAAGTGTTCTTCAGCTCGGCTTCGGCAGTACGCAGGGCGATGGTCTGCTTGGCTACCTCGACACGTTTGTTGGTCAGGTAAGCCAGTTGGTCGACCTTCTTCTCGTCTTCCTTGTCCAGATAGGCCTTGTCGGCCTTGTCCAGCCACTCCTTGGCTTCCTTGGTTTCAAGGGCGGCGACCTTGCTCGCCTGCGGATCGCTCTGCAGCGAGGAATAGTTGCTACGCGCCGATTCCAGGTTGGCGTTGGGTTGGTGCGAGCAGGCGGCAAGGCCGACGCTCAGGGCCAGAAGGGCGGGGATCATGACGTGGTTACGCATGGCGTTCATCCTTTGATCTGTCAGCAAATGGGTGGGTGGCTTGCCGCTCACTGAGCGTTACGCATGCCTTCCTCACGCAGTTCCTGAACACCCTGACGGGCGTCCTGCAGCGCTTGTTCGGCCTTGGCTGCCTGGGCCTTGCGCTCGGCGACTCGAGCATCCCATTCGGCCTGTTCAGCCAGGCGGCGGGCTTTCTCATAGTCTTCATCGTGCATGGCCAGCTCGGCTTCCTTGAGCTTGTCCTGCGCCGCTTTCATTTCCACGGCGGCGAACTCGGTGCCGCCGGCGCTGATCGCCGCGTTCACGGCTGACTGCGTCACGGCGTATTGCTCGGTAGGCGGGTTACCTGCGCAGCCAGCGAGTACCAGGCTGCTACCCAATACCAGGGCAGCCAGTTTGATGCCTTGCAGGCGGCTGCGCGGGGCTTTCTCGATACGGCTCTTCATGGCGGCTAACTCCATTTGAAACACTCCTATGAATGACGATATCCGTGACTACTGGCCCGCCATATCGCCCGTCTACCGAGGGCGTTGGCGATCGGTGTCGCCTCGGGGGCCTGAAGTTGGGACCTGAATATTTCTGGAATGGTTCAGAAAAAAAGACAGCCTGCTCACGGTTTTTGCAGTGACCGGTCGGTCAGGTAAGGGCGTGGTGAAAATCGCTGACTATTGTTGGCGACGGCGGGTGGCAGCAGGAATTTTCACTGATTTACGCGGTTTCCATTGGGCGCGCGTTAGCGCCCGATAGGATCAGGTCAAGCGCATGCGTTTCGTTCGTTCAGGCGGAGCGAGGGCTGCCATTAGCGCCCTCATTGGGTGGATCTGAACGATATATCGAACGGTTTACGACTCTGCTGGTCTTAGTGGCTCTTGCCTTTGGCCGTATCGCTGAGTTCGCGCAGGTATTTGCGCGACAGGGCCAGAAAGCGCGGCGTCGGCCCGATGTCCTCGTACAGTGGATCTCCCTGTTCATCCAGTGCCACCACCTTGTTGCCCTTTACATAGGGCAGGCTGGCCTCCAGCTCTTCCAGTGCCGCGCCGATCAGTTCGCCGAGCAGTTCCTCGCTGTGATGCTTGGGATACATTTCGGTGAGTGCCGCCAGGCGAGCGGCCGACTCGACATCCAGATGAATGTGATAGCGGGTTGGAGTCAAGTGACCCTTGGCATTCTGTTCCCAGTGTTTTGCCAGTTCGCGAATTCTCATGTCGTCGCTCCTTACGGGGGCGCAGGCGATGCCGGTCGGGCCATCCACTGCGCCTATCAACAAGCCTAAACCCAACACGCACCGCAGCCTGGGTACGCCTCGCACCCTTGTAAGAAGTTGGCGCGCTGGGCACTCTGTTGACAATGGTCAGGAGAAGGAGTGCGACATGGCGGAAATAGATGCGCGCCTGCGTGAAGAGGTGCACCTGCTCGGCGAACTGCTCGGGCATACCATCTGCACCCAGTTGGGGGACGAGTTTCTCGACAAGATCGAGCGCATACGCAAGGCCGCCAAGGCCGGCCGCAGCGGCTCTGCCAATGGCTCCGAGCAGCTGAGCAGCACTCTGGGCGACCTCGGTGATGACGAGTTGTTACCCGTGGCCCGGGCGTTCAACCAGTTCCTCAACCTGGCCAATATCGCCGAGCAGCAGCATCGCGTGCGCCGCCGCCGCGCAGGCGAGCCCGAGCCTTTCGAGCTGCGTGTGCTGGACGAACTGCTCGAGCGTCTGCTCGCCGAGGGGCATAGCGGCGATGAGCTGGCGCGCCAGCTGGCGCGTCTGGACATCGAGCTGGCGCTGACCGCACACCCCACCGAAGTGGCGCGGCGTACCCTGATCCAGAAATACGATGCCATCGCCGCGCAGCTGACGGCGCTGGATCGCAGCGACCTGTTGCCGGCCGAACGTGAGCACATCGCCCTGCGCCTGCAACGATTGATCGCCGAGGCCTGGCACACCGAGGAAATCCGTCGCAGTCGGCCCAGTCCGGTGGATGAGGCCAAATGGGGCTTCGCCGTCATCGAACATTCGCTGTGGCAGGCCGTGCCGCAGTTCCTGCGCCGTGCCGATCAGAGCCTTGAGGCCGCCACCGGCTTGCGCCTGCCGCTGGAGGCCGCGCCGATTCGTTTCGCCTCCTGGATGGGCGGTGACCGTGACGGCAACCCCAATGTCACGGCGCGGGTGACGCGCGAGGTGCTGCTGCTGGCGCGCTGGATGGCGGCTGACCTTTATCTGCGCGATGTCGATAATCTTGCCGCCGAGCTGTCGATGCAGCAGGCCAGTGATGAGCTGCGCGCGCAGGTGGGCGACAGTGCCGAGCCTTACCGCGCGTTGCTCAAGCAACTGCGTGAGCGCCTGCGTGAGACGCGCAGTTGGGCGCAGCAGGCGCTGACGGCCGATATCGCCGCGGGGCCTTCGGTGTTGCAGGACAACCGGGATCTGCTGGCGCCGCTGCAGCTGTGCTACCAGTCGCTGCACCAGTGCGGCATGGGCGTCATCGCCGATGGCCCATTGCTCGATTGCCTGCGCCGTGCCGCGACCTTCGGCCTGTTCCTGGTACGCCTCGACGTACGGCAGGACTCCGCCCGGCATGCCGCGGCACTGTCGGAAATCACCGATTACCTCGGTCTCGGCCGCTACGCCGAATGGGATGAAGAGGCGCGCCTGAGTTTCCTCCAGCGTGAACTGGACAGCCGCCGGCCCTTGCTGCCAAGCGACTATCGTCCCTCGGCCGATACGGCCGAAGTGCTCGCCACCTGCCGTGAGGTGGCCGCTGCTCCCGCTGCCTCGCTGGGCTCTTACGTGATTTCCATGGCCGGTGCCGCTTCCGATGTGCTGGCGGTGCAACTGCTGCTGAAGGAGGCCGGGTTGCGCCGGCCGATGCGTGTGGTGCCACTGTTTGAAACCCTCGCCGACCTCGACCACGCCGGGCCGGTGATGGATCGTCTGCTGGGCTTGCCCGGTTATCGCGCGCGTCTGCATGGCCCGCAGGAAGTGATGATCGGTTATTCCGATTCGGCCAAGGATGCCGGTACCACCGCCGCTGCCTGGGCGCAGTACCGTGCTCAGGAGGAACTGGTGCGCCTGTGCCGCGAGCATCAGGTCGAGTTGCTCCTGTTCCACGGTCGCGGTGGCACCGTCGGGCGCGGTGGCGGCCCGGCTCACGCGGCCATCCTGTCGCAACCGCCTGGCTCGGTCGCAGGACGTTTCCGCACCACCGAACAGGGCGAGATGATCCGTTTCAAGTTCGGCCTGCCGGATATCGCCGAGCAGAATCTCAACCTCTATCTCGCCGCTGTGCTGGAAGCCACATTGCTGCCGCCGCCGGCCCCGCAGCCGAGCTGGCGGGCGATGATGGATCGTCTCGCCGATGTGGGCGTGAAAGCCTATCGCGGCGTGGTACGCGAGCATCCGCAGTTCGTCGAGTACTTCCGCCAGGCCACACCGGAGCAGGAACTGGGACGTCTGCCACTGGGCAGCCGCCCGGCCAAGCGGCGTGAGGGCGGTGTGGAGAGCCTGCGCGCGATCCCCTGGATCTTCGCCTGGACCCAGACACGCCTGATGCTGCCGGCCTGGCTCGGCTGGGAGCAGGCGCTGGGCCAGGCGCTGGCAGGTGGCGACGCCGAACTGCTGAAGGACATGCGTGAGCACTGGCCGTTCTTCCGGACGCGCATCGACATGCTGGAGATGGTGCTGACCAAGGCCGATGCCAGCATCGCCGCCCTGTATGACGAGCGTCTGGTCGAGCCGTCGCTGCAGCCGCTGGGTGCGCAGTTACGCGACCTATTGTCGCAGGCGTGTACTGCCGTACTGGAACTGACCGGGCAGTCGCGCCTGCTTGCGCACAATCCGGAAACCCTGGAATCGATCAGCGTGCGCAACACCTATCTCGACCCATTGCACCTGCTGCAGGCCGAGCTGCTGGCGCGCTGCCGGCAACGCGAACAGGCGCCGGAGAGCCCTCTGGAGCAGGCGCTGCTGGTCAGCGTGGCGGGTATCGCCGCGGGTTTGCGCAATACGGGTTGAGGGGCAAATGGCGCTGGCCAGCGCATGCCTGGCCAGCGCCTCATGCCGGGTCCAGGGCGTCAGGAGGAGGGTTTTTATCCGACTTTTGGCGGCTTGTGCGCCTGGGGTGCGCTGTGTATCTTGAGCAGCCTTTTGGCCGCTACGGCTGCCGCACTACATTCAAGAGATTGGCCCCACGAGGCGAGTCCGACCGATTACTAAATAACTCTTGAGGAGCACATCGATGCGCGTGATTCTGCTGGGGGCGCCCGGTGCCGGCAAAGGTACCCAGGCTCGCTACATCACCGAGAAATTCGGCATTCCGCAAATCTCCACCGGCGACATGCTGCGCGCAGCGGTCAAGGCTGGCACCGAGCTCGGCCTGAAGGCCAAGAGCGTGATGGACGCCGGCGGTCTGGTCTCCGACGACCTGATCATCAACCTGGTCAAGGAGCGCATCGCTCAAGACGATTGCGCCAACGGCTTTTTGTTCGATGGTTTCCCGCGCACCATCCCGCAAGCCGAAGCGCTGCGTGATGCCGGCGTAGCCCTGGACCACGTGGTGGAAATCGCCGTCGACGACGAAGAAATCGTCAAGCGTCTGTCCGGCCGCCGTGTACACCCGGCTTCCGGCCGTGTTTACCACACCGAGTACAACCCGCCGAAGGTTGCCGGCAAGGACGATCTGACTGGCGAGGAGCTGGTTCAGCGCGAAGACGACAAGGAAGAGACCGTGCGTCATCGCCTGTCCGTCTACCATTCGCAGACCAAGCCGCTGGTGGACTTCTACCAGAAGCTTTCCGCTGCCACCGGCACGCCGAAGTACAGCCATATTCCTGGCGTCGGCAGCGTCGAAGAAATCACCGCGAAGACCCTGGCCGCACTGGACTGAGTCCTCGCCGCCAGCCGTCATCGAACCAAGGCCCCGAAAGGGGCCTTGGTCGTTTATGGAACAGGGATACGTTCGGGTCGCTCTCGAGCATGGTCCCCAGTGGTGCGTCGGCTAGTATCGAGGATGCAAGCCTCCGGCCTGCGTCGGGGCGTGTCGATAACCTATAAGGAAGAGGGCATTAAATGACCGAGAAACGCATCTGGCTGGGCCTTGCGGTATCGTTGTTGACCACTCCGCTGGTGTTTGCCGAGACCGCCGCACAGGGCAAGACCGACTGTTCGGTCGCAGAGTTCACCATGGGCTTGCGCTTTCAGCAGCAATCCGCGGAGGTCCAGGCGCTGCAACTGCAGGCTTACAACATCGCCACGGAGAAGCTCGACAAGGCTGTTGCTGCGGCCAAGGATCCTTCCAAGCTGGCCATCGTCACCGACCTCGATGAAACCGTGATCGACAACAGCGCCCTGTTGGCGCGTGATCTGGCCAACTGTCACCAATATGATGTCTGGGATACCTGGCTGCCTTGGGAGCGCGATGGCACGCCGGAGCTGATCCCCGGTGCGAAGAAATTCCTCGAGCATGCCGACAAGCTCGGCGTGACCATCCGCTACATCTCCGACCGGGCCGACGAGCAGAAGAAATACACCCTGGCCACCCTGACCAAGCTCGGATTGCCGCAGGTATCAGAGGAGAGCGTGCTGCTGCTCGGCCCGCCCAAGGTCGAACGTCGCGCCATCGTCAGCGCGGATCACCAGATCATCATGCTGCTGGGCGATACGCTGCATGACTTCGATGCACGATTTCGCAAGACGCCGCTCGACGCACAGCGCAAGACTGTCGCCGAAGAGGCCGACAAGTGGGGCGTCGAGTGGATCGTGTTCCCCAACGCCGGTTACGGCACCTGGTCCAAGGCGCCGCTCAAAGGCTGGGAGGCCGAGCCGGTAGTCGAGCCCTGGTAAGGCTGCGCTGACCCCGTCGGTCGCTCGGTGCAAGCCGGGGGCCGTCATGGCGCTGGAAAAAATCCTGTCGAGCCGGTCTAATGCCGGCTCTTTTTCTTCAGCTGTCCGAATGCAATGACCACTCTCCTGGCCCTGGATACCGCCACCGAAGCCTGCTCCGTCGCGCTGCTGCATGACGGTCGTGTGCTCAGCCACTATGAAGTCGCCCCGCGTCTGCATGCGCAGCGCCTGTTGCCGATGATTCAGCAACTGCTGGGCGACGCCGGTATTGCCGCCTCGGCGCTGGATGCCATCGCCTTTGGCCGTGGCCCAGGTGCCTTCACGGGTGTACGCATTGCCATCGGCGTGGTGCAGGGCCTGGCTTTCGCGCTGGATCGTCCGGTGCTGCCGATCTCCAACCTGGCTGTGCTGGCCCAGCGTGCGCTGCGTGAGCAGGGCGCCACTCAGGTCGCCGCAGCGATCGATGCGCGCATGGATGAGGTCTACTGGGGCTGCTATCACGCCGAGGCGGGAGAAATGCATCTGCTCGGTCAGGAAGCGGTGCTGCCACCCGAGCAGGCCGAAGCACCGCGTGGTAGCAGTGGCGAATGGTTCGGTGCAGGTACCGGCTGGGGCACCTTTGCCACGCGTATCGCCCTCAAGCCCGCGAGCATGGACGGCAGCATGCTGCCGCATGCCGAAGACCTGCTGAGCCTGGCTGGATTCGCCTGGGCGCGCGGTGAGGCTTTGCCAGCCGATCAGGCGCAGCCGGTGTACCTGCGTGACCAGGTCGCCACGCCGAAAGCTGCGCCGGCATGACAGCTGGTCGGATGTTTGACGTCAAGAACCCCTTGGCATTGCCAAGTGCGGTGCCCGCCGCTACATTGCCAGCACTGCCCATCGTCCAGCCGAGTCCACCGAGCAATCCTGAATGCGGATCGACGGTTACCTACCTTCCTACTCGCCAGATCGCGGCCCCCGCTCGGGGACTGCGGTCACGCCCTATCGAGAAGCGCAGCGGGAGATCGAGGCGCAGCGTGAGCAGCCGGCTGCTCCGGCCAGCAGCCAGGGGCTCGAGCAGACCCCGCAGATTCGCCGTGTGCAGGCCAGCAGCAGTAACACCGACAGTCTGCCGACTCGATCGCAGGATCTGGGTTATCAACAGCCCGCGCTGAGTAACCGTGCTGCTCAGGCGTTGGCCAGCTACAGCAGCACCGCCGCATACGCCAACGATTACGATGCGCAGGAAGTGCTCGGCCTCGACCTTTACGCGTAACCCCGTTTCATGGCGTGGTTCACGCCCCTCAGCCAGGTCCGCTACATAGATCGATGAGTGTTGCGCTTCCCTATTTTCTTGGTTGTCCGTCCTGGAGCGAAGCCGCCTGGCGCGCGACGCTCTACCCGCAGGACACACGCCCCACGGATTTTCTCGGTCGCTACACCCAGGTGTTCAACGCGGTAGAAGGCAACACCACGTTCTACGCCAGGCCCAACGAGCAAACGGTCGCTCGCTGGGCGCTGGCGATGCCGGCGCACTTTCGTTTTTGCGCCAAGTTGCCGCGCGATATCAGCCACAGCGACGATCTCTGCCAGCAGCTCGACGAGGTCGCGCAATTCCGCCAACTGCTGGCGCCGCTTGGCGCTCGGGTTGCGCCATACTGGCTGCAACTGCCGGCCGCCTTCGGCCCTTCGCGGTTGGCCGAGCTGGCTGCATTCATCGAGCAGTGGGGCGACTGGCCGCTGGCCGTCGAGGTGCGTCACCCGGACTTCTTCGCCAAGGGCGATGCCGAGCGCGTGCTCAATCGCCTGTTGCACGAGCGTGGTATCGAGCGCATCTGCCTGGATGCGCGTGCACTGTTCAGCTGCGACTCGCAGGAACCGGCCGTGCTTCATGCACAGGCCAAGAAACCGCGCCTGCCGACTCGGCCCGCCGCGTTCAGCCAGAGCCCACAGCTGCGTTTTATCGGCCATCCCGAACTGCTGGCCAACGATCCCTTCATGCAGCCCTGGCTGGACAAGGTCGCTGGCTGGATCGAGCAGGGGCTAGCTCCCTACGTCTTTGCGCATACTTCCGATAATCGCCTGGCGCCCGAGCTGGCACGGCGTTTTCACCAGCAGCTGATGCAGCGCCTGCCGGGCCTGCCTGAATTGCCGGTGTTGCAGACGGAGCCGGAACTGGAGCAGCTCGGCCTGCTCTGATGGAGAATGGATATGCTGATACGGATAATCGGCCGTTTGCTGTTTCTCTCTCTGCTGATGTGTGCAGCGCTGCTGGTATCGCTGTGGCGTGGCTGGGTTGAGGTGGCGCCGCGCTTCAACCCCTGGGCGCCGCTGGACGTGCGAGAAACGCCGAACCTGCTGACCCCATTCAAACTCTGGCGCCTGAGTGAGGATCGTGAGCTGTGCGACTTGGCTCTGGCCACTTCCGATCTGCGTTTCACGCGCCTTCCCGACAGCACGCCGCATCCCGGCTGCCCGATTGAAAATGCCGTGCGCATCCAGGGCGCCAACGTCGGCCTGAGCAGCAGCTTCATGGCGACCTGTCCGTTGGCGGTGAGCTTCGCCCTGTTCGAGCGCCATGGTTTGCAACCCGCTGCGCAGGCGGTGTTCGGTCAGCCGGTGACCCGTATCGAGCACGTCGGCAGTTTCGCCTGCCGCAGCATCGCCGGCAGCCAGCGACCCAGCCAGCATTCCTATGCCAACGCGCTGGACATGGTCGGCTTTCGCCTGCGCGACGGCCGGCGCATCAGCGTGCTTCACGACTGGCCAGGGGAGGGCGACAAGGCGCGCTTTCTACGCCTGGTACAGGAGGCGGCCTGCGACAGCTTCAACGTCACCCTGGGACCGGAATACAACGCCGCCCATCGTGATCATTTTCACGTGGACATGGGCATGTGGCGGATGTGTCGTTAGCGCCGTTAGCGCTTGGCCAGCAACAGATCGGCGGCCTGTCCGCTACGCCCATCGGTGAATTCGAAGCGGCCCAATTGCGCAATCTGATCGTAAGCGCCCAGTGCGATGCTGACATTGCGGGCGCCCAGATCGATGGCGCTGACGCCGGCCGCGCTCAGCGGCTGTAACTGCTGGCGCCCCGCCCCGTCGAAACGTAGCAGGCGCAGCTTGTCGAACACGGCATCGGCGGCATCGATACGGCCGTCACCGTTGTCGTCGAAGCGTGCCAGTTCGGCGAAGCCATTGGCGGCGCCGTGCTGATCGCCGAACAGCTCGCGGCCATCGTCGATACGCCCATTGCCGTTGCGATCCAGTGCCAGGAGTGCGTCGTCGCCAGTGGGCGCGCTGATCGAGTCCATGCGTCCGTCGGCATCCAGATCGAAGCGCACCGGCCGGCTCAGGCCGCTGGTGGAGAAGCCGTTGCCAGCCAGGTCCAGCACCAGTGGATCGACCTGTTGCGGTGTCTGCCCGGTGTGGACACTCAGCTCCAGGCCGCGTTGATCGATCAGCGCCTGGCTGACGACGGCGGCGCTGCTGGATACGGCAGGTGGCGCGGCGGTTTCCCTCAGCTCACGAGCGATCTCACCGGGTTTATCCTCATCTTCGATACCCAAGGTGCGGCGCAGGATCTGATAATTGAGCGATTCATTCGCCGCATTATCAAATTCCTCGTCCGGTGGGCGAGGGCTGGCAGGGCTGCTGCTCGGGCGTGGGGCGGAAAGAGCGTCGAACATGTTCACACTCGATGCGGCTGTCGGCGGCCGGGTCTGGCAGAATGCCGCTTCTTCGATATCGGCCGTGTGGTCGATGCTTTGAGTGATTTTTGAGCAGAACGAGCCAATGACCGACGAGCGGCACAACGCCAGCATCCGCATCCAAGCCCTGCATCCTCAGTACGCCGAAGCGGCCGCCCAATGGGCGTCACGCCTGGGCCTGGCGCTGGAGGGGGAAACCGAGTTCGCCTTGCAGCTGGGCGATGACGGGCTGCAATTGGTCGAGTTGGGCGACAAGGCCCCTGGTCCGGTGCGGGTGGATTTCGTCGAGGGCGCGGCGGCGCATCGACGTCAGTTCGGTGGTGGCAGCGGGCAGATGATCGCCAAGGCGGTGGGGGTGCAGTCGGGGATTCGCCCGCGCATTCTCGATGCCACGGCTGGGTTGGGGCGCGATGCCTTCGTGCTGGCCAGTCTGGGCTGCGACATGACCCTGATCGAGCGCCAACCGCTGGTCGCCGCGTTGTTGGAAGATGGCCTGCGACGTGCCGCGCTCGATCTCGACGTGGCGCCCATCGTCGCACGCATGCTTCTGCTCACCGGTAATGCCATCGAACTGATGCGCGCCTGGCAGAGTGAGGCGCCGCAGGTGATTTACCTCGACCCGATGTTCCCGCATCGTGACAAGAGCGCGCTGGTGAAGAAGGAAATGCGTCTGTTCCGCCCTTTCGTCGGCGACGATCTCGACGCGCCAGCGCTACTCGAGGCGGCGCTGGCGCTGGCCACCCACCGGGTGGTGGTCAAACGTCCGCGCAAGGCGCCGGCCATCGAAGGTAGCAAGCCGGGTTATGTGCTGGAGGGAAAATCCAGCCGTTACGACATCTATCCGAAGAAGAGGCTGGAAGCCGGCGCGTAGGGCGCGCCATCAGCATTCAGGACCGATAGGCGCGCAGAAACAGCTGCACCGAGTCCTGCACATGACGTTCCGCGGCTTCACCCGCCAGCGGCTCACCACAGCCGATCAGCAAGCGAAAATGCGCGCCGCCCTTGAGCAGGCTGAAGAAGTGATCGGCGGCCAGGTGCGGATTTTCCAGGCTCAGCAGGCCGCGCTGAGCCGCCTTGTGCAGTAGCACTTCCATCTCCTCCTGCACCCGTTTCGGGCCAGCCTCGTAGAACATCTGCGACAGCTTGGAGCCCTGGCTGGCCAGATTGATCATCATCCGGTGCATCTCCACCGATTCGCGGCTGTTGACCAGCGCCAGGAAGCCGCGGGCGATTCCCAGTAGCTGGCTTTCCAGTGGCACGTTGTCCGGCAGTTCGAACAGCAGCTCCGGCAGCTGCTCCTCGCACTTGGCCTTGATCGCCGCGGAGAACAGCGTCTCCTTGTCGGTGAAGTGGCTGTACACGGTGAGCTTGGAAACCCCGGCCTCGGCGGCGATCGCGTCCATGCTGCTGCCGTCGTAGCCATTGCGCAGGAACAGGCTCTTGGCCGCCTCGAGAATGGCGCGGCGTTTGGCGGGATCCTTCGGACGGCCGGGGCCGGTAGGTTGTAACAATTTCTTGGGCATTGGCGAATTTTAATACTGGACTGGTGAGTTTGCTATTTTTACTATACCGGCCAGTACAAATATTCCAAAGGGCAATTCCGCAAGCGTCGACGACTGCTGCGTCGTCTGCTGCCGGGGCCAGCCCCAAACCTTCTCCGAAAGGTCTTACACATGTCTCGCCACGCTCTTCCTCTGGTCGCATCTCTGGGTTTGGTCTTTGTGTTGTCTGCCTGTGGCAATGGTGAACAGGCCGAACAGCCGGTTCGCCCGGCCATGGTGGTGCAGCCACAGCCGGCCACCGCTCTGGTCGACAGCTATCCCGGCGAGGTACGCGCGCGCTACGAGCCGGAACTGGCCTTCCGCATCGCCGGCAAGGTGAGCAAGCGCATGGTGGATGTCGGTGACCGGGTGAAGAAGGACCAGGCGCTGGCCGAGCTGGACCCGCAGGACGTACGTCTGCAGCTGGAGGCCACCCGGGCGCAGATGGCGGCGGCAGAGGCCAATCTGCAGACCGTGCGTGCCGAGCGCGAGCGCTACAAGGCGCTGCTCGGGCGCAATCTGGTCAGCCGCTCGCAGTTCGACAACGTCGAGAATCAGTACCGCGCTGGCGAAGCCAGACTGAAGCAGGTCAAGGCCGAGTACGACGTGGCGCGCAACCAGACCGACTACGCCGTTCTGCGTGCGTCGCAGGATGGCGTGATCGCCCGCCGTGCGGTCGAGGTCGGGCAGGTGGTGGCGGCCGGGCAGACTGTGTTCACCCTGGCCGCCGACGGCGAGCGTGAGGTATCCATCAGCCTGCCGGAGCAGAGCTTCGGTCGTTTCCAGATCGGTCAGGCCGTCGAGGTGGAGCTGTGGTCGCAGCCCGACCAGCGTTTCCCCGGCCGCATTCGCGAAATGGCGCCGGCGGCCGATCCGCAGTCGCGTACCTTCGCCGCTCGTGTCGCGTTCACTGAAGGCAAGGTACCGGCCGAGCTGGGCCAGAGCGCGCGCGTATTTATCGCCAGCAACGGCGAGGTGCCGCTGGCGGTGCCGCTGTCGGCACTGAGCGCCGAGCAGGGCCAGTCCTTCGTCTGGGTCATCCACCCCAGCGAGCACACCGTGCAGCGTCGAGCGGTCCGTGTAGGCGCCTATGGTGACGACAGCGTGCCGGTGCTGGAGGGGCTTTCCGCTTCCGACTGGGTGGTGGCCGCTGGCGTCCAGATGCTGCGTGAGGGCCAGAAGGTGCGCCCCGTGGATCGCGACAATCGCAACGTCGAACTGGCCGCCAAGGAGTAAGCCGGCATGAGCTTCAACCTGTCTGCCTGGGCGCTGCGCCATCGTGAGATCGTTCTCTACATCATGCTGCTGTTCGCCGTGGTGGGGGCGCTGTCCTACACCAAGCTGGGGCAGAGCGAAGACCCACCCTTCACCTTCAAGGCCATGGTGATTCGCACCAACTGGCCGGGCGCCAGCGCCGAAGAGGTCTCGCGCCAGGTCACCGAGCGGATCGAGAAGAAGCTGATGGAGACCGGCGAGTACGACCGCATCACCAGCTTCTCCCGCCCGGGTGAGTCGCAGGTCACCTTCATGGCGCGCGACTCGATGCGCAGCTCGCAGATTCCCGAGCTGTGGTACCAGGTACGCAAGAAGATCAGCGACATCCGCCACACGCTGCCGCCCGGCATCCAGGGGCCGTTCTTCAACGACGAGTTCGGCACCACCTTCGGCAACATCTATGCCCTGACCGGCAACGGATTCGACTACGCGGTGCTCAAGGACTATGCCGACCGCCTGCAGCTGCAACTGCAGCGGGTCAAGGACGTCGGCAAGGTCGAGCTGGTGGGCCTGCAGGACGAGAAGATCTGGATCGAACTGTCCAACACCAAGCTGGCGACCCTGGGCCTGCCCTTGTCTGCCGTGCAGCAGGCGCTGGAGGCGCAGAATGCGGTGGCGGCGGCCGGCTTCTTCGAGACGTCCAGCGAGCGTATCCAGCTACGGGTGACCGGGCGCTTCGAGTCGGTGGAGGAGATTCGCAACTTCCCCATTCGCGTCGGTGATCGCACCTTCCGCATTGCCGATGTGGCCGAGGTCAAGCGGGGGTTCAACGATCCACCTGCACCGCGCATGCGCTTCATGGGGGAGGACGCCATCGGTATTGCCGTGTCGATGAAGGACGGCGGCGACATCCTGGTACTGGGCAAGGCGCTGGAGGGCGAGTTCGCGCGCCTGCAGCAGACCCTGCCGCTGGGCATGGAACTGCGCAAGGTGTCGGATCAGCCGGCGGCGGTGAAGGCCGGCGTGGGTGAGTTCGTCAAGGTGCTGGTCGAGGCGCTGGTGATCGTGCTCGCGGTCAGCTTCTTCTCACTCGGTCTGCGCACGGGCCTGGTGGTGGCCCTGGTGATCCCGCTGGTGCTGGCGATGACCTTCGCCGCCATGTACTACCTGGGGATAGGCCTGCACAAGATTTCTCTCGGCGCGCTGGTACTCGGCCTGGGCCTGCTGGTGGACGACGCGATCATCGCGGTGGAGATGATGGCGATCAAGATGGAACAGGGCTATGACCGCCTCAAGGCTGCCAGCTTCGCGTGGACCAGCACCGCGTTTCCCATGCTCACCGGCACCCTGATTACCGCCGCGGGCTTTCTGCCCATCGCTACCGCGCAGTCCGGCACGGGCGAGTACACCCGCTCGATCTTCCAGGTGGTGGCCATCTCGCTGATCGCCTCGTGGATCGCGGCGGTGATGTTCGTGCCCTATCTGGGCGACAAGCTGCTGCCGGACCTGGCCAAGCTGCACGCGGCGAAACACGGTGGCAGCGATGCGGGCCATGATCCCTATTCGACGCCGTTCTATCGCCGCGTACGCGCCACGGTCCAATGGTGTGTACGCCGTCGCGGCATCGTCATCCTGCTGACCATCGGCTTGTTCGTCGGCTCGGTATTGCTGTTCCGCTTCGTGCCGCAACAGTTCTTCCCGGCCTCCGGTCGCCTGGAGCTGATGGTCGATATCAAGCTGGAAGAGGGCGCGTCGCTAAGCGCCACCGAGGCCGAGGTGCGTCGCCTGGAGCAACTGCTCAAGGAGCAGTCGGGCATCGACAACTACGTGGCTTACGTTGGCACCGGTTCACCGCGCTTCTATCTGCCTCTGGATCAGCAATTGCCGGCGGCGAGCTTTGCCCAGTTCGTCGTGCTGGCGTCGAGCATCGAGGAGCGCGAGCGCCTGCGTACCTGGCTGATCCAGACCATGAACGACGAGTTCCCAGCGCTGCGCAGCCGCGTCAGCCGCCTGGAGAACGGCCCACCCGTAGGCTATCCGATCCAGTTCCGCGTCAGCGGCGAGCATATCGACGAGGTGCGTGCCCTGGCTCGACAGGTAGCGGACAAGGTGCGCGAGAACCCGCATGTGGTGAACGTGCATCTGGACTGGGAGGAGCCGAGCAAGGTGGTGATCCTCAACATCGATCAGGATCGCGCGCGCGCGCTGGGGGTCAATACCGCCGAATTGTCGCGCTTTTTGCAGGGCTCGCTATCGGGCACCAGCGTCAGCCAGTACCGCGAAGGCAATGAGCTGATCGAGATTCTCCAGCGTGGCACGCCGCAGGAGCGCAAGGCCTTGAGCCTGCTGCCGAGCCTGGCGGTGCCGACCGACAATGGGCGTAGTGTGGCCCTGTCGCAGGTGGCCACGTTGGAATATGGCTTCGAGGAAGGCATCATCTGGCACCGTAACCGCCTGCCCAACGTCACCGTGCGGGCCGATGTCTACGGCAAGGAGCAGCCGGCCAGCCTGACCAAGCAGATCCTGCCGACGCTGGAGCCGATCCGTGCCGAGCTGCCGGATGGTTACCTGCTGGAGGTGGGCGGTACGGTCGAGGACTCGCAGCGCGGGCAGAAATCGGTGAACGCCGGTATCCCGCTGTTCATCGTCGTGGTGCTGACGCTGTTGATGCTGCAGCTCAGGAGCTTCTCGCGCTCGGCCATGGTGTTTCTCACCGCGCCGCTGGGGCTGATCGGCGTGACGCTGTTCCTGCTGATCTTCCGCCAGCCGTTCGGTTTCGTCGCCATGCTCGGCACCATCGCCCTGGCGGGGATGATCATGCGCAACTCGGTGATTCTGGTTGATCAGATCGAGCAGGACATCAGCCACGGCCTCGATCGCTGGCACGCCATCATCGAAGCCACCGTGCGGCGCTTCCGCCCCATCGTGCTGACCGCACTGGCGGCCGTGCTGGCGATGATCCCGCTGTCACGCAGCGTGTTCTTCGGGCCGATGGCCGTGGCCATCATGGGGGGGCTGGTGGTCGCCACGGCGTTGACCCTGCTGTTCCTGCCGGCACTCTATGCGGCCTGGTTCCGGGTCAAGGAGAGCGAAGCGCGTTGAGTCGTGGGAGGCGCTTCAGCGGCGACTCGCTATCGCGGCTGAAGCCCCTCCCACTATGTTCGTGGTAGCAATAAAAACGGGAGCCATCGGCTCCCGTTCTTTTATGTCGCGGATAGGAGTTATTCGTCCATCTGCGATTGCAGGTAATTCTGCAGGCCGACGGCTTCGATCAGGCTCAGCTGGGTTTCCAGCCAGTCGATGTGATCTTCCTCGGAGCAGAGAATCTCCTCGAGCAGTTCGCGGCTGGCGTAGTCGCCGATGCTTTCGCAGTAAGCGATGGCAGCCTTGAGGTCGGCATGTGCCTTGTGCTCGATCTTGAGGTCGCACTCGAGCATTTCCTTGGTGTTTTCACCGATCAGGATCTTGCCCAGGTCCTGCAGATTGGGAATGCCTTCGAGGAAGAGGATGCGCTTGATCAGCTTGTCGGCGTGCTTCATCTCATCGATGGACTCGTGGTACTCATGCTCGCCGAGTTTTTTCAGGCCCCAGTCTTCATACATGCGTGCATGCAGGAAGTACTGGTTGATGGCGACCAGTTCGTTACCAAGAATCTTGTTCAGGTGTTGAATGACCTTCTTGTCGCCTTTCATGACCGCTCCTGCTGTTTCGATGACCGTGGTGGCCTTGAATTTTCTGCCGGCTTCTTTCTGCTGTCAAACCTAAGCTCTTGAAACATAAGTAAAAATAAAACTGAATAAGAATGTTTTTATTCCGCAACTTGGTGCCAAGTTATTGAAATGGCGAAATAAAAAGTTGCCGGAAGTTGTACTGAGGCTTGATCGTTTGATCGAATGAAATATTTTTATTTTTTTGTGGGCATAAAAAAGCCCCGGCAAGCGGGGCATCGGCACGCAGAATATCAGGCGGCATGGGCCGAATGCGGGTCACGGCTGTTCAGATAGTCCTGCAGGCGGGCCTGCTGTGTCGGTGTCATGAACAGCCCCAGTTTGCTGCGCCGCCAGAGAATATCGGCGCTGCTGCGGGCCCACTCTTCGCGGCGCAGATAATCCACTTCGCGGGTGTAGAGGCCGGCGCCAAGGTGTTCGCCGAGGTCGGTCAGGTTGTGCACGCCTTCGAGCAGGCGCCAGGTGCGGCTGCCGTAAGTGGCAGCCCAGCGTCTGGCCAGGCTGGAAGGTAGCCAGCCATGGCTTTCGCAGAGGGCTTCGACCAGGGCACTCTGGTCTTGCATGTTCTCGCCACCAGGCAAGGGCGCGCTGGCTGTCCAGCTCGGGCCGAGTTTGCTGAAGTAGGGGGCCAGTTGCTGCATGGCCGACTCGGCCAGCTTGCGGTAGGTGGTCAGCTTGCCGCCGAATACCGAGAGCAACGGCGCTTCGCCCGGCGTTCCGGAGAGCGACAGGGTGTAATCGCGGGTGATGGCCGAAGGCTCATCGGATTCGTCGTCGCACAACGGGCGCACGCCGGAGAAGCTGTGCAGCACGTCGGCCCGGCCAAGCTGCTGCTTGAAGTGGTCATTGACCACCTTGAGCAGGTAATCGGTTTCTTCGGCGGTGATCGCCACCTGGGCAGGGTCACCCTGATATTCGCGGTCGGTGGTGCCGATCAGGGTGAAGCGCTCCAGATAGGGAATGGCGAAGACGATACGGCGGTCTTCGTTCTGCAGTATGTAGGCCTGTTCACCGTCATACAGGCGCGGTACGACGATATGGCTGCCCTGAATCAGGCGGATGCCATAGGGCGACTGTTGCTTGAGGTCTTCACGAATGAAGCGCGCGACCCAGGGACCCGCTGCGTTGACCAGCGCGCGGGCGCGAATCGACAGCAGGCTGCCGTCGCTGCGCTCCAGATGGATATGCCACAGCCCTTTGCTGCGTCGAGCGCTGACACAGCGCGTACGCGGGTGAATGTGTGCGCCTTTCTCCCGTGCGGCCATGGCGTTTAGCACCACCAGGCGAGCATCGTCCACCCAGCAGTCGGAATATTCGAAACCGCGGCTGATCTCCGCTTTCAACGGGCTACCGGCGCCGAAGCGCATGCCGCGCGAAGCCGGCAGACGCTCGCGCTTGCCCAGATGGTCGTAGAGGAACAGGCCGGCGCGGATCATCCAGGCCGGACGCAGGTGGGGGCGGTGCGGCAGAACGAAGCGCATCGGTTTGACGATATGCGGCGCCTTGGCCAGCAATACTTCGCGCTCGGCCAGGGCCTCACGTACCAGGCGGAATTCGTGGTGCTCCAGGTAGCGCAAGCCGCCGTGGATCAGCTTGCTGCTGGCAGATGAAGTATGGCTGGCCAAGTCGTCCTTTTCGCAAAGGAACACGGACAGGCCGCGACCGGCTGCATCCGCTGCGATGCCCACGCCATTGATACCGCCGCCAACGACGGCGAGGTCATAGACTTCCGCAACGGGGCTGGTGAATGGATCGTGGGGCATAGGGCACGCTCGGCTATTGGATTCGAATGTGTTTATGTTCACTTTCGAAAATATGCTAGACGAACATGTGCAACTTCGCTACCCCGGCGCGCGATTGCGCGCCGAGTGGTCGTGAAAGGAGCGTGGGCGTCGTTCGGAGGGAGCGTGCTCAGACCAGGTCGAGCTGGACCTTGTGGCTGTGCAGCAGGCGGGTGATGGCGGCAGAGGGCGCGCTATCGGTGAAAACGCGGTCGACCAGGGCGATGGAGCCCAGGCGCACCACGGCGTTACGGCCGAACTTGCTGGAGTCGGCGGCGAGGAAAACCTGCCGGGCATTTTCGATGATGGCCTGGGAAACGCGCACTTCCTGGTAGTCGAAATCGAGCAGGCTGCCATCTTCGTCGATGCCGCTGATGCCGACGATGGCGTAGTCGACCTTGAACTGCTGGATGAAATCCACCGCCGCCTGGCCGACGATCCCGCCATCGCTGCGCACCGTGCCGCCGGCCACCAGTACCTCGAAGTCGGCCTTGGCGCTGAGCTGTGCGGCCACGTGCAGGTTGTTGGTGATGATCTTCAGACCCTTGTGGTTCTGCAGCTCGCGAGCGATGGCCTCGGTGGTGGTGCCGATGTTGATGAACAGCGAGGCGTGATCGGGAATCTGCGCCGCCACGGCTTCGGCGATGCGCTGCTTCTCCTCGCGCATCTGCCCGGCGCGCATGCCGTAGGCGGTGTTCTGGATGCTCGAGGCTTCGCAGGCGGCGCCGCCATGAGTGCGGCGCAACAGGCCGTGCTCGGCCAACTGGTTGATGTCGCGGCGGATGGTCTGCGGGGTGACGGCAAACGCCTGGGCCAGTTCGTCGATGCTGACGTAGCCGCGTTCACGGGCGAGATTGAGGATGTCGTGCTGGCGGGGAGCGAGATTCATGAGCGCTTCCTGTGATGGTCACCCATTATAGGCTGTAGATGTGGAGGTTTTCGGCCTGTTAATGTAGGGCATCTTTCCTCGTCTTTTCACATTCGAACATGACGCCTGCAATCGATCTGTTGAAGAAGGCCAAGGCCGAACACCGCGTACACAGTTACCAGCACGACCCCAAGGCGCCGTCCTACGGGCTGGAGGCGGCGGAAAAGTTGGGCCTGGCGCCCGAGCGCGTGTTCAAGACGCTGCTCGCGGCCACCGAGAAGGGCGAGCTGCTGGTGGCCGTGGTGCCGGTGGCCGGCAGCCTCGATCTCAAGGCGCTGGCGGCGGCTGCTGGGGCGAAAAAGGCCGATATGGCCGACCCGACGGCAGCGCAGCGTGCCACCGGCTATCTGGTTGGCGGCATCAGCCCGTTGGGGCAGAAGAAGCGCCTGCGCACCTTCATCGACGAGTCGGCGCGCCTGCATTCCACCATTCATGTCAGCGGCGGCCGGCGTGGGCTGGAGCTCGAGCTCTCGGCCGATACCCTGGCGCAGCATACTCAGGGACACTTCGCCGCTATCGGCAAAGCCTGAGCCGCGCAGTATGCTGCAAGCAAAATAAGCCAGTCTGCAGTCAACTGCAGTGAACGCTACCGATAACAACAAGGAATCTTGCATGTCCCAATACCTGCTAGCCATCGACCAGGGCACCACCAGTTCCCGCGCCATCATCTTCAGTGCACAGGGCTTGCCGGTCGCGCGTGCTCAGCAGGAGTTCAAGCAGTACTTCCCGCAGGATGGCTGGGTCGAGCACGACGGCCAGGAAATCTGGCTGTCCACGCTCAAGGTCTGTCGCGATGCCATCGCCAGCAGTGGCCTGCAGCCCGAGTCGATCGCTGCTATCGGCATCACCAACCAGCGTGAAACCACGTTGGTCTGGGATGCTGCGACCGGCACGCCGATCCATCCGGCCATCGTCTGGCAGGATCGTCGCACCGCCGACTACTGCGCCGGACTCAAGGACCAAGGCCACGAAGCGATGGTCTCGGCCAGGACTGGCCTGCTGATCGACCCGTATTTCTCTGCCACCAAGTTGCGCTGGATCCTGCACAACGTGCCGGGCGCACAGGAGCGGGCGGAGCGCGGCGAGCTGCGTTTCGGTACGGTCGACAGCTTCCTGCTGTGGCGTCTGACCGATGGCAAGGTGCACCGCACCGATGCCAGCAATGCCTCGCGCACACTGATGTTCAATATCCACACCCAGCAGTGGGACGAAGAGCTGCTTAAGCTGTTCGGAATTCCCGCCAGCCTGCTGCCGGAAGTGCTCGACTGCGCCGCCGAGTTCGGCCATACCGAAGCCGAGCTGCTCGGCGCCAGCATTCCGGTGCTGGGCATGGCCGGCGACCAGCAGGCGGCCTTGATCGGTCAGGCCTGCTTCGAACCGGGTATGGTCAAGAGCACCTATGGCACCGGCTGCTTCATGATCCAGAACACCGGCGAGCAGCCGGTGAGTTCGAAGAATCGTCTGCTCACCACGGTCGGCTATCGCCTCGATGGCAAGGTCACCTACGCGGTCGAAGGCAGCATCTTCGTTGCCGGCGCGGCGGTGCAGTGGCTGCGCGACGGCATCAAGTTGATCAGCCATGCGCGCGAAAGCGAGGCCCTGGCCGAAGCGACGGGAGAGGCTTGCGGGGTGTTTTTGGTGCCGGCCTTCACCGGTCTGGGTGCGCCTTACTGGGACCCGAAGGCGCGTGGCGCCATCTTCGGCCTGACCCGTGACACCGGGATCAAGGAGATCGTCACCGCCGGCCTGCAGTCCGTGTGCTACCAGACCCGCGACCTGCTCGAAGCCATGCGTCAGGACGGCGCGGCGGCGCCCAGCGCGCTGCGTGTCGACGGCGGCATGGTGGAGAACAACTGGGTCATGCAGTTTCTCGCCGACATCCTCGGCGTCAGTGTCGAGCGGCCCGAAGTCACCGAGACCACTGCGCTCGGCGTCGCCTATCTGGCAGGGCTGAAGCTCGGGCTGTATCGCGACCTCGATGCCATCGCCAGTCACTGGCATCGCCAGCAGCGTTTCGAACCGCGGATGAACGACGCGCATCGCGAGCGTCTCTACGCCGGTTGGCTGGATGCGGTCAAGCGCGTGCGCAGCGAGCCCTGACCTCTGCGGGGCTGTAGGAGCGGCTTCAGCCGCGAGGCCCAGGGCATCTGGAAAACAGCAACTGTACCTGTTACAGGTGACTTGGCGCAGGCATGCTGGCGTTTCTGATCTGGCCAGGAACGCATCATGCCGCTCGAATTTCATCAAGTTGACGCCTTTACCGACCAGCCGTTCGCGGGCAATCCCGCCATGGTCTATCGCCTGGATGCCTGGCTGGACGAATCGCTGATGCAGCGTATCGCCGCCGAGCACAACCTGGCCGAGACGGCATTCGTGGTGAAGGAAGGGGAGGCCTGGCACATCCGCTGGTTCACTCCAACCAGCGAGGTGCCGCTGTGTGGCCATGCGACCCTGGCCAGCGCCAAGGTGCTGTTCGATCTCTATCACGAGGCGGGCGACTTACTGCAGTTCACCTGCCTGTCCGGCGCGTTGCGCGTGACTCGCCGAGGGGAGCGGCTGGAGCTGGATTTCCCCGTGCGTCCGGTGGTACCGGTGGCGGCGTCGCTGCAAGCCGAGGTCGAGCGCGCGATGGATCAGCCCGCGCAGCAGGTGCTGGCTCTGCTCAATGCCGATGGCAGCGTGCAGGAGTTGATGGTGGTGCTGGCGTCTGAAGCGCAGGTGCGCGGCTTTATCCCCGATCTGCCGGCGCTCGCGGCATTGCCGGGCCTTGGCGTGCTGATCACCGGGGCAGGCGAGCGGCATGACTTTGTCTCGCGTTACTTCGCGCCTGCCATCGGTATCGACGAGGACCCGGTGACCGGTTCGACACACTGCATGCTGGTGCCGTACTGGGCCGAACGCCTGGGCCACAGCGAGCTCAGCGCCTTTCAGTGCTCGGCACGCGGTGGTGAGTTGCTTTGTCGCCTCGATGGTGAGCGGGTGAAGATCGCGGGCCACGCGCGGCATATCGCCAGCGGCCAGCTGATGCTCTGATCAGTTGCTGCTGACCCGGCGCACACCGCCGGAATCGCTCAGTTGCAACTGCGCCGCCACGCTGCCCAGGGCCGGGAAGGCTACCAGGTGATCGGCGGCGATGCGGATGCCCACTTCGTCGCCTGGCTGGTGGTCGGCATGGCTGGGGAAGATCGATTCCAGCTGGCTGCCGGTGGGCAGTTGCAGGCGATACAGGGTGGCGGCGCCGAGGAAGGTCTTGCCGACGATGCGCGCCTTCAGAGCGCTACCTTCATCGGCGACGATGTCATCCGGGCGCAACAGCACATCCACCGCGCTGCCTTGTGCCCAGGTGTAGGCGCGGTTGCCGCGTATCACGCCGAGTTCGGTCTGTACCGTGTCCGGGCTGAGCAACTGGCCGCGAATGAAGTAACCCTGACCGATAAAGCTGGCGACGAAGGGTGTCAGTGGCTCGTGGTAGAGGTTGAACGGGGTGTCCCACTGCTCCAGACGACCGCCCTGGAACACGCCGACATGATCGCTGACCGCGAAAGCCTCTTCCTGATCGTGGGTGACCAGAATGGCGCTGGTGCCGCGGGTCTTGAGGATATCGCGGACCTCGTGACTCAGGCGCCGGCGCAACTCGCCATCGAGGTTGGAAAAGGGTTCGTCGAGCAGTAGCAGCTTCGGCTCCGGCGCCAGGGCGCGGGCCAGGGCGACACGTTGTTGCTGCCCGCCGGAAAGCTCGTGCGGGTAGCGCTTGGCCAGGTTGCCGAGCTTGACCAGCTCCAGCAGCTCCTGGGTGACGCGCTCGGCGTTGGCTTGCTTGCGGATGCCGAAGGCGACGTTCTCCGCCACGCTGAGGTGGGGGAACAGGGCGTAATCCTGGAACACCATGCCGATATGGCGTTTCTCCGGTGCCAGGGTGAAACCGGCGCGGGAGATGATTTCGCCATCGAGTTCGATCTCACCTTCGAGCACCGGCTCGAAACCGGCGATGGCGCGCAGCGTGGTGGTCTTGCCGCAGCCCGATGGGCCCAGCAGGCAGCCGATATCGCCAGCGTTGAGGTGCAGGTCGAGATCCTGCACCACCTTGTGGCTGTGGTAGCCGCAGTTCAGCCCGCGTAGCTGCAGCAGCGGCTGGCTCATGCGTGGTGGTACGCCGGCTCGACCAGCAGTTCGAGCAGCGCCTTCTGCGCGTGCAGGCGGTTCTCGGCCTGGGCCCAGGCGACCGAGCGTGGGTCGTCGAGCATGTCGAGGCTGATTTCCTCACCGCGGTGCGCCGGCAGGCAGTGCATGAACAGCACGTCCGGTGCGGCGTTATCGAGCAGTGCGGGGGTGACCTGATAAGGGCGGAACAGCGCCATGCGCTGTTCGGCTTCGTCTTCCTGGCCCATGGAGGCCCATACATCGGTGCTCACCAGATGAGCGCCGGCCACGGCTTCGCGCGGGTCACGCAGCACCTGTACGCGGTCACCGGCCAGCGCGAGGAAGCGCGCGTCCGGCTCGTAACCCTCAGGGCAGGCGACCTTGAGCTGGAAGTCGAACTGGATCGCCGCTTCGATATAGGAGTTGCACATGTTGTTGCCGTCGCCGATCCAGGCCACCGTCTTGCCGGCGATGCTGCCACGATGTTCGAGGAAGGTCTGCATGTCGGCCAGCAGCTGGCAGGGGTGCAGGTCATCGGACAGGCCGTTGATCACCGGCACTTTCGATTTGGCGGCGAATTCGGTGAGGTTGCTGTGAGCAAAGGTACGGATCATCACGGCGTCGAGCATGCTCGACATGACGATGGCGGCATCGCCGATCGGCTCGCCACGACCCAGCTGGGTGTCACGCGGCGAGAGGAAGATGGCCTGGCCGCCGAGCTGGATCATGCCGGCTTCGAACGACAGACGGGTGCGGGTCGAGGCCTTCTCGAAGATCATGCCCAGCACACGATTCTTCAGCGGCTCGAACAGTACGCCGCGGTTGCGCAGGTCCTTCAGCTCGATGGCTCGGCGGATCAACCCCACCAGTTCGTCCGGTGTGTAATCCATCATCGAGAGGAAGTGTCTGACGCTCATCGTTAACTACCTTTATCACTACAGTTCGCAAGCCTGTGTCCGGTGACAAAACCGACAAAAACAGCAGAGCTTGCGGCAGGAGGCCGCAGGGTGCGACGAAACAGGGGAAGGCGCGATCCTATAAGGAAATGACGAGACGGCGCAAGTTACCGGCTGCGCAGGCGCAGAATCCTGTTTTACAAGCCTTTTTGCCAAAGCTTTGGCGCCAGCGATATCGAAGACGGCAGCGCCTGAATCGGCACCCATGATGCCTGCCGATTCACGGGACGAACGCTGCTGGTGTCGTCCCCGTGCTCGGCCCATAGTGCGAAACCTGCGACCTGACCGGTCGTCTCGGATCAGAACAAGAGGCCAGGCCATGACCAAGTCCCTTCATTATCGTGCGTGCCACCTGTGCGAAGCCATCTGCGGCCTTGCCATCGAAACCGAAACCCAGGCGGATGGCACCATGCAGATTCGCTCGATCAAGGGCGATGCCCAGGACAGCTTCAGCCGTGGCCATATCTGCCCCAAGGCGGTGGCGCTGCAGGATATTCAGAACGATCCAAATCGCATTCGCCAGCCCATGCGCCGCATCGGCGAGCAGTGGCAGGCCATCGGCTGGGAGGAAGCGTTCGAACTGGTGGCCGAGCGCCTGAGTGCGATCCAGGCCGAACATGGGCAGAACGCCGTAGCCGTTTATCAGGGCAATCCCAGTGTGCACAATTACGGGCTGATGACCCACAGCAACTACTTTCTCGGTCAGCTGAAGACGCGCAACCGCTATTCGGCCACCTCGGTCGACCAGCTGCCGCACCACCTGACCAGCCTGCTGATGTACGGCCACGGCCTGCTGATCCCGATTCCCGATATCGATCACACCGACTTCATGCTGATCCTCGGCGGCAACCCACTGGCCTCCAACGGCAGCATCATGACCGTGCCGGACGTGGAAAAGCGCCTGAAGGCCATCCAGGCTCGTGGCGGCAAGCTGGTGGTGGTCGACCCGCGGCGCAGTGAAACCGCGGCCATCGCCGATCAGCACCTGTTCGTGCGTCCCGGCAGCGATGCCGCGCTGCTGCTGGCGCTGCTCAACACCCTGTTCGAGGAGGGCCTGACCCGCGACAGCCATCTGCCGGTGGAAGGGCTGGAGCAGGTGCGCGCGGCGATCGCCGACTTCCACGCCGAGGCGATGAGCGCTCGCTGTGGCGTGCCGGCTGAGACCATTCGGCAACTGGCGCGTGATTTTGCCGCAGCCGACAAAGCGGTGTGCTACGGCCGGATGGGGGTGTCCACCCAGGCCTTCGGCACGCTGTGCCAATGGCTGGTGCAACTGATCAACCTGGTGACCGGCAATCTGGACCGCGTCGGCGGCGTGCTTTGTACCTCGCCGGCGGTCGATCTGGTGGCGAGTACTTCCGGGGGCCATTTCAACCGCTGGCAGAGCCGGGTGTCCGGCCTGCCGGAATATGGCGGTGAGCTGCCTGTCTCGGCGCTGGCCGAAGAGATGCTGACCCCTGGAGAAGGGCAGATCCACGCGCTGGTCACGGTAGCCGGCAACCCGGTGCTGTCGACGCCCAACGGTCGCCAACTGGAGCGGGCGCTGGACGGCCTGGACTTCATGCTCTCGGTGGATTTCTACATCAACGAGACCACCCGTTACGCCGATCTGATCCTGCCGCCGACCGCGCCGCTGGAGCACGATCATTACGACACCACCTTCAACCTGTTCGCGGTGCGTAATGTCACCCGTTTCAATGAGGCTGTGCTGGCCAAGCCGGACGGTGCACTGCACGACTGGGAAATCTTCGTCGGTCTGGCCAAGGCCTTTGCCGCGCGCAACAACCTTGAACTGAAGCCGACCATGGCGCCGGAGCAGATGATCGACATGGGGTTGCGCTTCGGCGCCTATGGCGATCGCAGCGAGCACAAGCTCAGCCTGACCAGGTTGCGCGAGCATCCCCATGGGCTCGATCTGGGGCCTCTGCAACCGAACCTGGCGGCACGGCTGAAAACTCCGAGCAAGGCCGTGCAGGCAGCGCCCGAACCGTTGCTGGCAGACCTGGCGCGCTTTGCCGGGCAGGAGCAGCCTGGTGCCCATGAACTGCTGCTGATCGGTCGCCGCCACGTGCGCAGCAACAACTCCTGGATGCACAACTATCACCGTTTGGTGAAGGGCAAGCCGCGTCATCAGTTGCTGATGAACCCGGCGGATCTGGCCAGTCGTGGCCTGGCCGATGGGCAGCGCGTACAGGTGCGTTCGCGCGTCGGCAGCATCGAGGTGGAGGTGGTGGCCAGCGACGAGGTGATGGCCGGTGTGGTCAGTTTGCCGCATGGTTGGGGCCATGCCCGCCCGGGCGTGCAACTGGACATCGCGCAGGCCCAGCCCGGCGCCAGCGCCAATGACCTGACCGACGAACGCCGCCTCGATGCGTTGTCCGGCAATGCGGTGCTCAATGGCGTACCGGTCGAAGTGGTGGCTGCTTAGGTCGAATACGATCCGGGGTCGTATTGAGGCAATGTGGCGACGGCAAGGCCGAGCATTGTGCTCGGCTTTTCGCTACAATCGCGCCACCGTGGCGACCGTCGGGTCGCGAAGTCTATGCTGAGGTGCCCCATGGATATCATCGAAACCATCAAAGAGCAGATCGCCAACAACACCGTTCTGCTGTACATGAAAGGCTCGCCCAACGCCCCGCAGTGTGGCTTCTCTGCCCGTGCTGCGCAGGTGGTGATGGGCTGCGGCGAGAAGTTCGCCTATGTCGACATCCTGCAGAACCCGGAAATCCGCGCCAACCTGCCGAAGTACGCCAACTGGCCGACCTTCCCGCAGCTGTGGGTCGGCGGTGAGCTGGTCGGCGGTAGCGACATCCTCACCGAGATGTACGAGAAGGGCGAACTGCAGACCCTGATCAAGGATGCCGTGAGCAAAGCTGGCGCCTGATCGCTGCGCTCGCAAAAAAGAACCCGCCTAGGCGGGTTCTTTCGTTTCTGCCGCAGGCTTTCTACTTCTGCAGCCACTGGCCGTTCAGCTGGATGAACTGGCCCTTGGGCGTGCGCTCGATGGCCTTCTTGCCGGCGATGGCTTCCACGTCGCTCAGGCTGATGCGGTTGTCCTTGGCCACCTTTTGGTATTCGGCGCGGCGTGCCTGGTTGATCAAACGAGCGATTTCGTCGGCCTGGCCGCCGGGCTTGACCACTCCGAGATAGCCGTTGGGCTGCTCGCCCAACTGGCCGCTGGCCTTGGCGTCGCCCAGGGCGCTCATGGCCTGGTTGAGGTTCAGCGCATAGGCCGGCAGGCTCAGGGTCAGCGCCAGGAGCAGGGTTGAAATGTATCGAATCATCGTCTCTCTCCGTAGAACCGGTTCGGGCTCAAAACAGACCACTGTCTTCGTTGAATACGTTGTCCAGCGCCTTGTCCACCTTGATGTAGATTTCGTGCTCGACCTTGACGTTGAGGTTGATGTTGATCGGCTCGTTGGGCATGGCCAGCTGCACCGTCGGGGTACAGGCCTGGCACAGCAATGCCAGACTCAGGGCGGCGAGGAGGCGGTACGTGCGCATGGCGCTACTCCTTGGTTTCTTGAGGGACACGCTGGCGCATCCGTTGCTGAATCCGTCGCTGGATGATGTCACTGACCTTGTCGGTCAGTTGCAGGCTCGCCAGCAGGGTCGGAATGTCTTCTTCCAGGTTGATGTTGAAGTGAATCGGGCGGCCCTGTTCGATGGCCGGGTTCTGTCCATGTAGACGCATGCCGAGACGCAGTGTGCCGGACTGATCATAGTCGAGGCTACTGCTGAGCAGGTCGTAGTGGAAGTCTTCCAGCGCGTCGGTGACCAGCTTCATGCCCGGGTTTGCCTGGCCCATGGCACGGATGCGCGGCGAGCGAAAACGCAGTTGCCCTCCCGGTGGTCTGGCTTCGATCAGGCCCTGCTCGATACTGACGGCACCTCCCAGGCGCAGTGGCAGGGTGCCGTCGATCAGCCCGTTACCCGCCAGCCCCTCGGCTGGATACACGCGAAACAGTTCCTGCAGGTCGAGGCCACTGAGCTTCAGTGGCAGCAGCTGGCTCGACTGATCCAGTGCCCAGGTCGCCGGTTCCAGACGCAGGCTGCCGCCGAGGACACCCAGCTCGGCGCGCTGATGGCTGAGTTTGCCGGCCATCGGATGCTGCAGGCTGGCCTGATAGCTGGCCTGCAATTGCAGCGGGCCGAGGGCGATGCCGGGGTCGATCTGTTTGGCGCTGAGGCTCGGCAGTTCCAGTTTCAGGCGGCCGCCCGCAAGTTGCAGCTGCAGTTCGCCATCCACACCGCTCAGCGTGCTGCGGTCGTAGATACCGGCCAGGCCCTTGCCGCTGAGCTTCGCCCGCAATTGCAGAGGCTTGCCGCTGGGCAGGTTGAGGCTGGCGTTGCCCTGAATGCGGCCGTTTTCCAGGGTCAGCAGTGGCGGCCAACTGGCCAGGGTTTGCGCGAGCGGGTTACCCGCACGCAGAAACAGCTCATCGAGCGTGGCGTTCAGCGCCAGGCCATCGGCGGTATTGTTCAGTCCCAGAGCCATGCTCAAGCCTGAATCGGCCAATAGGGCGCCATCGAGTTTCTGGCGAGCGCTGTCGGCCTCCACCCGGCCCTGCCATTGCCAGCCCTGGGCCTGCAGTTGTGCGTGCTGCAGATTCTGCACGCGCAGCGCCAGCGGGCCGGACAGCGTCGGCGCATGTGGCGCGCCGGCCACGCCCAGGCCGGCGAGTGTCAACCGGGCCTGTTGCAGATCCAGGTCGGTACCGCGCAGGCGCTGGATCTCCAGACGCGAGTTGCCGGCCAGCGCGAGTTGCAGCTGTTGCGCCGTGACCCTGCCAGACAGGTCGAGATTCAGCTGCAGGCCATCGGCTCGATTGCTGCCCAGGTCCACTCGCTTGGCGCGGGCATCGAGCTGCAACTGGCGCACCTCAAGCGCCCAGTCGCGCGATTGCTGCAGACCAAGCTCGGCGTTGGCCTGCCCCTGCAGCGCCCCTTCCGCGGCGAGCTTCAGCTGTAGGGCCAGTGGGGTATCCGGCTTGCTCGCCAGCGGCTGCAGCTGCACGTGCAGGCGGCTTGTTCTGAGGCCGCCTGGCAGTGCCATCAGCCAGGGCGCATCCCGGGTATCGAGGCTCAGGTTGCCATGCAGCTTGCGCGCTTGCCAGGCTCCTGTGGCATTGCGCAGGTCGAGCTGCAGTTCACCGCTGAGCAGGCCGATGCCGGGCAGTGGCCAGGGCTGCGGCAGTTGCGCGTCGACACGTAACCATCCAGGCGCGGTCAGCAGCTCGCCGAGCTGGCGGGTGGTCTGCGGCAGCTGCAGTTGCCACTGGGCGATGATGCCGGCCTGCTGCGGCGTCGCTGGCAGATTGGCGGTGTCCAGCGATGTCCACTCGCTCAGCCAGGCGGCGACCCAGGCGATTTCCTGCAGCGGTGCCAGTAGCAGGTTGCCGTTCCATTGCAGTGCATCGCCCTGAGCGGCCAGGTCGCTGTGCAGCTCCATCTGTTGTTGTTCATCAAGGTGCAGGGTCATCTGCAACTGGCGCGCACTATCCAGGGCGCCATCGAGTCCCTGCAGATGTGCTTGCAATACTGCGCTGTGGTTTTCGCGTAGCAGTCGCGCGCGTAGATGCAAGGCATCGTCCAGACGCTGCAGGTCGAGCTCGCCATCGAGTGCACAACGGCCATTGAGGCAGGGCAGTTGCGCATGGATGTCACGTAGTTCGATCTGCCTCGGCAGCCAGGGCAGAGCATTCGATATTGCCTGGAAGGTGGCGTCGAGGCCGCTTTCGGTCGGGCTCTGCACTTCTGAATCCGCCGGTAGCCAGTCCACTCGAAGAGCCTGCACCGCCAGGCGGTAGCGCGGCGCATCGCTGGCCAGCCATTGCAGGTGAAGCTGCTTGGCATGAGCGTGCAATTCACTCTGGTCACGCTGCACCAGACTCACCTCGTGCAGCAGCAGGCCACGCCAGGTGACGTTGAAGCCCTGCCAATCCAGCTCGACGTGTTGCTCGTCGAGCAACTGCTGCACGCGGTAGATGGCGTAGCAGGCCAGTAGCGATAGCAGCACCGCAATCGCCATGCAGATGCTCAGCCAGAAACGCCGGCGGCTCATGAGTTCTCCTTGCCTGGTGCCGTTGCGGGACGGTACCCCATGCTCCTGAGGGTGCCAAGCCGATCTGGGTTTTGAACTGTGGCGCTTGTTCGAACCAGCGTGCGATGCGGTACGGACAGGCGGACCGACACGGCCGTTTCGCCGGGCTCAGTTTCTGGTGCAGGAAGAGGTCGTCGCGGTGCCGCATGACGGCTGCATTCGCCGTTTGGATGCCCCGAAACAGAGCGCTGCGCGGATATGTCGCAGCGAGTTGTGCACAAAGCTGAAGCAGCCTGTCACATCACTGTCAGAAACCTCGCTAAACGTTTGATTTTTCGTGGTTGATTTTTAAGTCAATGAAAAATATGCAATTTTTTTGTTGGTGAAAAAATCGACAGTTTGTCTCGAGGCCACGAGGCATCGGGTCTGGCAGCTCTTTCGCTCAAGTTGTTCACGGAGTTATCCACAGCTTCTGTGGATTGTGAAGGAACTCTTTTATGGAACGACAATCCGCCTGCCAGGCAAGACTTTACCTTCGGTAAAAAAGGAGTAGAGTGGCGCGCCCCGGCAGTCACCCCCCCTTTATTTATGCCTCGCGCTTTACCTTCTCCGTCCTCTGCTACTGGCTCCGCTTCTTCTCGTCTGCCCATGCGCGTTGCGCTTTGGCTGCTCGATAGTCCGCGTCTGGGGCAAACGCCCAGCGTCAAGCGCATCGCCGGCAACCTGCTCAAGCAGCCAGCGCGCAAAGGCTGCGTACAGGCGCAAAGCCGCCTGGGCCAACTGCTCTGCCGCGACTGCGGCAACACCCGTGATCGCCGTATCGGCTATGAACTGCTGCGTCAGGCCGCTCGTGCGGGCGACCGCTGTGCCCAGCTGGAGCTGGAGCGCCTGTCGCGCTGAATGCGTGCTGGCCCCGTGTGAATCGCTGGCTGGGTATACTGCTCGGCGGTTCAACACGGAGCGTCTATGCCAATCGATCCTCTCTCTCTCGCCATTGGCGCGGTCGTCGCGCTGGTGCCGCTGTTGGCGGCGCTCTGGTCACTGCAACGCCGACTGACTCGCGAACAGGGCGAGCAGGCACTGCTGCAGGAGCGCCTGGAGCACGCGCAACTGAGTCAGGCCGGTCTGCTGGCGCAGCTCGATGCCTGTCGTGCCGAGCTGGCCGAGATCAGCGAGATCAAGGTTGATCAGCAGACCGAGCTGGCAGGCCTGCGCCGTGAGAACGAATTGCTGCAGCAGGAGCGGCAGATCGCTCGCGAGGCCGCGCAATCCTGGAATCAGCAGCGTGAACGCAACGAAGCCGAGCTGCGTCGGCTGACCGCGGAATGTGCGGCACTGGCGGCCGAGCTGCAGGAAAACCGCGATAACCAGCAGCAGCGCCTCGATGACCTGCAGGGCGCACGCAATGAGCTGCGTGCCCAGTTCTCCGAGTTGGCGACGAAGATCTTCGACGAGCGCGAGCAGCGTTTCGCCGAGACCAGCCAGCAGCGCCTCGGCCAACTGCTCGACCCGCTCAAGGAGCGCATCCAGGCGTTCGAGAAGCGCGTCGACGAGAGTTATCAACAAGAGGCGCGCGAACGCTTTTCCCTGAGCAAGGAGCTGGAACGCCTGCAGCAGCTCAACCAGCGTCTGGGCGACGAAGCGACCAACCTGACTCGTGCACTCAAGGGACAGAAGACCCAGGGCAACTGGGGCGAGCTGGTGCTGGAGCGTGTACTGGAGCATGCCGGCCTGGAGAAGGGGCGTGAATACCAGACCCAGGTCAGCCTCAAGGGCGCCGGTGGCGAGCGTTTCCAGCCTGACGTGCTGATCCGTCTGCCCGGCGACAAGCAGGTGATCGTCGATGCCAAGGTCAGCCTCAGTGCCTACCAGCAGTATGTCTCGGCGGCGGACGAGCCGATTCGCCAGCAGGCGCTCAAGCAGCATCTGATCTCGCTGCGCAGCCACCTCAAGGGCCTTTCCGGCAAGGATTACCAGCGTCTCGAAGGCCTGCACAGCCTGGATTTCGTCCTGCTCTTCGTGCCCATCGAGGCGGCTTTTGCAGCGGCGTTGCAGGCAGAGCCTGACCTGTTTCAGGAGGCTTTCGAGCAGCAGGTGGTGATCGTCAGCCCGACCACCTTGTTGGCGACCCTGCGGGTGATCGACAGCCTCTGGCGTCAGGAGCGTCAGGGCCAGAACGCGCGCGAGATCGCCGAGCGCGCCGGCCAGCTGTACGACAAGTTCGTTGCCTTCGTCGCCGACCTGGACGAGATGGGCAATCGCCTGCAGCAGCTGGACAAGGCCTACGCCAGCGCGCGCAACAAACTGGTCGACGGCCGCGGCAACCTCGTCGGGCGTGTGGAAAATCTCAAGCTGCTGGGAGCACGCGCGAGCAAGAGCCTGCCGGGCGAGTTGCTCGAACGTTCTGCCGATCTGCCGGCATTGGACGAACTGGGCGAGTGAGCGGCCGTCGCTCGTTATCGCCGGGTCGCTAGCTCGGGTTGCCTTGCGGTCGGTCCGACCGCGGGCGGGTCCGTTCGAGTCTGTTCACGTAGTCGCGTAGCCAGTCGGCCAGCGCAGTGGGTTCGGCCAGCAGTTGCCAATGACCGGCGCGAACTTCTCGACGAGTCAGCAGTGGCGCCCAGTGCTGCAAATCATCGAACAGCTGCGGGCGCACGAAGCGGTCGTGCAACGGCACGATCAGTTGCACCGGCACGCGGGTGCTGCGCGAACGCGGTTTGAACAGACTGCGTACGAAGTTGGCGCGATACAGCTGCACGCCGCGCATGCCATCGCTGCGCTGCGTCGGGCTCGGCGGCAGGTTGCGCACGCCTTCGAGGCGCCGCAGCAGCCAGGGCCAGGCCCGATCCAGGCCCAGGCGCCAGCCCAGTTCCGGCAGCAACGGAATGTGGAAGACGGCGATATACCAGGAACTGAGCAGTTGCCTGAGTGCCTGCAGCAGGGCATCAGGTCGGCGCAGGTTCAGGCGCTCGCGCATCCAGTGGCCGACATGGTCGAGGCAGGGGCCGGAGATGCTGGTGTAGGACGCCAGCAGCGGCTGGATACGCGGCTCGGTCACCGCCTCCCAACTCTGGATCGAGCCCCAGTCATGGGCGACCAGATGCACCGGGCAATCCGCGCTGGTTGCCTGCAGCACCGCCTCCAGGTCGCGCGCCAGCCGCTCCAGACGGTAGTCGCGCAGACGCTTCGGCATCTCGGATGCACCGCAGCCACGTACGTCGTAGGCGACGATTCGATAGTCGCCAGCCAGCTCGCCGATCAGCGGCCGCCAGATTTCGTGGCTGTCGGGATAGCCATGCACCAGCAGCAGGGTCGGGGCGCCGGCCTTGTCCCAGAGATAGGCCTGCAGGCGCACGCCGTCACCCTGGATGGACAGCCGCTGCGGCTGCAGCACATGGCGTTGCAGCGGCGCGTTCATAAGGCGGCTTGGCGCCGAGCGGACGGCGAGGCGATGGCGGGCATGGCAGGCTCCGGCAGATGAGAGTGACAGCGCTGGCCATTGTTGGCGCCCGATGCGCGCCTGCCTAGCCGATCCGCGGTCGGGAGCGGCAAGTCCAACCCTTGGATGGGGGGCACCAAACGGAATCCGTAGGGCGGGTGCAACCCGCCATCAGCGGTTTGGCGAACCGCACTAGCCGCGCAACACCAGATGGCGACTGAGCAAGGCGCGCAGGGCCGCCGGCTTGACCGGCTTGGGCAGGTAGTCGAGGCCTGCCGCGTGCACCTCGGCGACCAGTTCCGGGCGGCCGTCGGCGCTGATCACCACGCCGGGCACCGGTTCGCCCAGGCGCGTGCGTAGCCAGGCCATCAGTTCGGTGCCGGTCTCGCCCTCGTCGAGGTGGTAATCCACCAGCGCCAGCTGCGGATGCACGTCTTCGCTGAGCAGATGCTCGCATTCCAGACGGTTGCGCGCTGTCCATACCTGGCAGCCCCAACGCGAGAGCAGGCTGTACATGCCGGTAAGGATGCTGTCCTCGTTGTCGATGCAGATCACCTGAGTGCCTTGCAGCGGTTGCCCGTCTGCCACCGAAACGGTCGGGCCCTGTGGTTTCGGTGCCGGTTTTCTCGCCAGCGGTACGCTGACGCTGAACACGCTGCCCTTGCCCGGCCAGGAACGCACCTCCAAGCGATGGCCGAGCACGCGGCACAGGCCATCGGCAATCGCCAGGCCGAGGCCCAAACCTTTCTCGGCGCGGGTCTGGTGGCTGTCCAGGCGCTTGAATTCCTCGAAGATCACCTTTCGCTTGTCCTCGGGGATGCCCATGCCACGGTCCCACACTTCCAGACGCAACTGCTCGCCTTCGCGGCGTACGCCCAGCACCACGCGGCCCTTGGCATAGCGGAAGGCGTTGGTCAGGAAGTTCTGCAACACCCGGCGCAGCAGCTTGATGTCGCTGTCGATCCACTGCCGGCTGCCGTGCACGCGCAGGTCGATGCCCTGTTCGGCAGCCAGCACTCCGAACTCGGCGGCGAGGGTGTCGAACAGGCTGGACAGCGCGAAGGGATGGCGATCAGGCGTGATCCGCCCGTTTTCCAGGCGCGAGATATCCAGCAGGTCGGTGATCAGGTCTTCGGCCGAGCGCAGCGAGCTGTCCAGGTGCCGGACCAGCTCCTGTGTTTCGCTGGGCAGGGCGTCGTCCTGATGGGCCAGCGCCGCGGAGAACAGCCGCGCAGCATTGAGCGGCTGCATCAGGTCATGGCTGACCGCGGCGAGAAAGCGCGTCTTCGACTGGTTGGCGGCTTCGGCGTGGGCCTTGGCCTCGGTCAGCGCCTGGTTCAGTTTCGACAGCTCGAAGGTTCGTTCGGCGACCCGCTGTTCCAGGCTCTCGTTGGCGTCCTTGAGGGCGCGCTCGGCTTCGCGGAACTCGGTGATGTCGGTGAAGCTCATGACGAAGCCGCCGCCGGGCATGGGGTTGCCGATCAGCTCGATCACCCGCCCATTGGGGAACACCCGCTCATAGCTGTGCGCAGTGCCCTGGCGCATCCAGTACAGGCGCTTGGCGACGTTCTCTTCGACATCACCGCTGCCGAGCATGCCGCGCTCTGCGTTGAAGCGGATGATCTCGGCAATCGGCCGGCCGACGTAGATCAGCCCCTCCGGGTACTCGAACAGCTCCAGGTAACGGTGGTTCCAGGCCACCAGGCGCAGGTTCTGGTCGACCACGCTGATACCCTGGGTGATGTTCTCGATTGCGCCCTGCAGCAGGGCGCGGTTGAACTGCAGCACCTCGCTGGCTTCGTCGACGATGCGCACCACGTCTTCGACCTGCATCTCGCGGCCTTCGATGGCGGCCTTGACCACCGCGCGGGTCGACGAGGCACCGAGCACGCCGGCGAGCAGGCGCTCGGTGTGGGCGATCCATTCGCTGTTGGCCGGCTGGTTGGGATCGAAGGTCTTGCTCTTGCCCTGGCGCAGGGCAAAGCGGGTGAAGCTCTGACGGGCGCGTTCCTCGCCGACGAAGCGGCTGGACAGCATCAGCAGATCGGCCACCTGTACCGCCAGCAGGCTGCGGTTGCTGGGTTTGGTGCCCAGGTCATGACCGATGAAGCGCCCAGCCTGCCAGTGTTCGGAGACCCGTGTGCGCGAGAACCAGGAGACCCAGGCGAATAGCAGCATGTTGCCCGCCAGCGACAGCACCACACCGCGCGTCAGCGGGTCGACCTGCAGGCCGATGGGGGCGTAGAGCAGGGTGGTCAGGCCGGGGAAGCTGTCCAGCGACCAGCCCATGCCGCGCGCCGCCAGCGGCAGCACCAGGGTGTAGAACCAGAGCATGGCGCCGAAGATCAGGCCGGCGAACACGCCACGACGGTTGGCCTGTTTCCACACCAGCGCACCGAACATCGCTGGCGCCAGCTGGCCGATGGCGGCGAACGACACCTGGCCGATGGTGGCCAGGCTGGTGCCTTCGCCGAGCAGGCGATAGCAGACGTAGGCCAGCAGCAGGATCAGCACGATGCTGACCCGGCGGGCGGTGAGCATCCAGTGGCGGAAGGCCTCGAAAGGCCGCTCCGTGCTCTGCCGACGCAGCAGCCAGGGCAGCAGCATGTCGTTGGAAATCATGGTCGACAAGGCTACGGACGCGACTATCACCATGCCGGTAGCCGCCGAGGCACCGCCGATGAACGCCAGCACCGCCAGCCCCGGATGAGCTTCGGCGAGTGGCAGGCTGATGACGAAGGAGTCCGGCGTCACGCCGGCCGGCAGCAGCATCTGCCCGGCCAGGGCGATGGGCACGACGAACAGTGCCGCCAGTACCAGATAGGCCGGGAAAACCCAGCGAGCCAGGCGCAGGTCCTTGGGCTCGATGTTTTCCACCACGGTGACGTGAAACTGCCGCGGCAGGCAGACGATGGCGATCATGGCCATGCCGGTCTGCACCAGCATCGCCGGCCAGTTCACCGCTTCGTTCCAGAAATCGTCCAGTTCCGCTGTGTTGTGCGCCTGCTGCAGCAGGTCGTTGAAGCCGTTGTACAGGCCGAAGGTGACGAAGGCTCCGACGGCGAGGAAGGCCAGCAGCTTGACCAGCGATTCGAAGGCGATGGCCAGCACCATGCCGCGGTGGTGTTCGGTGACGTCGAGGTTGCGCGTGCCGAACAGAATGGTGAACAGCGCCAGCGCCAGCGAAACGATCAGTGCGGTGTCCTGCGCGCTGGTGCCGGTGTCCTGGGCGTGCACGCCGATCAGCAGATTGACCCCGAGCACGATGCCCTTGAGCTGCAGGGCGATGTAGGGCAGCACGCCCACCAGGCAGATCAGCGCGACGACTATGGCCAGCGACTGCGACTTGCCGTAGCGCGCGGCGATGAAGTCGGCGATGGAGGTGATGTTTTCCTGCTTGCTGATCATCACCATCTTCTGCAGCACCCAGGGCATGGTCAGCAGCAGGATGATCGGGCCCAGGTAGATCGGCAGGAACGACCACAGCTGTTCGGCTGCCTGGCCGACTGCGCCGAAGAAGGTCCAACTGGTGCAGTACACCGCAAGCGACAGCGAGTACACCCAGGCCCGGACTTTCGGCGGCATCGGCGCGCTGCGGCGGTCGCCATAGAAGGCGATGGCGAAAAGAACGGCCATGTAGATCAGGGCGACCGCGGCGATCAGCCCGGGGGACAGCGACATGCAGACTCCGAAACACGCAGTAGAACGAAACAGGATGAAACGATGGTGATCAGTGTTGCACAAAGCCGGGTGCTGTCGGCTGCGACCAAGGTCGCAGGGTTGTCGGCAGGCTTTGCGACAAGGCTCGATTGTGCCGCAGCGCAGGGCCTGATAGCGTGGGTCGTTTGCGAGTAAGCCAAGGAAGGATCCTGAGGAAGCACCCTATGTTCAAGCCGCAACTGGTGACTTTGCAACGTGGCGCTCTGCGCCTGGAACCGCTCTGCGACGCGGATATTCCTGCGCTGGTGGCGCTGGCCGAAGCCAATCGCGAAGAGCTGCTGTATATGAGCGGCACCCAGCGCCTGGACTGGTACCGCAGCGCTCTGGCCGATTTGCGTGAGCAGCGGGCGCTTCCTTTCGTCGTTCGCCTGGGCGACGCGCTGGTGGGGACCACACGTTTTGGTGACTTCATGAACAGCCTGCCCGCCTGCGAAATTGGCTGGACCTGGCTCGATCGCAACCAGCATGGCAGCGGTCTGAATACCACCATCAAGTACCTGATGCTTCGGCATGCGTTCGACAACTGGGGCATGGTCCGCGTACAGCTGAAAACCGCCGCCAGCAACCTGCGCTCGCAACGTGCCATCGAGAAGCTCGGCGCCGTTCGCGAAGGGCTGCTGCGCAACCATCGTCGTCTCGCCGATGGCCGTCTCGACGACACCGTGCTGTACAGCATCACCGACCAGGAATGGCCGGCGCTGCGAGAGGCGATAGAGGCGGGCTTCGGCGCCTGAGCAGCATGCAGACCCGCGAGCAGACCCGCTTCTGGCAGGCCACCGCCTTGAGCGGGGTCGAGCTGTTGCAGGCGCGCTACCTGGAGCAGCGCTTCGCGCCTCACGTGCATGAAGGTTTCGTGTTCACCGTGATCGAGCACGGTGCCCAGCGCTTTCGCCATCGCGGCAGCGACCACCTGGCGCCGCAGGGCAGCATGGTGCTGATCAACCCGGATGAAGTGCACACCGGCTCCAAAGCCCACGAGGACGGCTGGCGCTATCGCGGCTTCTATCCAGCCAATGACCAGGTGCTGGGGGCGCTGCAGGAACTGGGTCTGGCCAAGGCGGGCATGCCCTCGTTTGCCTGCAGTGTGCTGCACGATCCGCAGTTGCACAGCGCCTTCCTGCAACTGCACCGCTTGCTTGAGGGCGGTGCCGAGGCACTGCAGCAGCAACTGGCCTGGCGCGAGGCGATTCTGCTGCTGTTCCAGCGTCACGCACGGCTTGCCGAGCCAATTGCGTCCGGGCGTGAGCCCTGGGCCGTGGCCTGCGCCAAGCAGATGCTCGCCGAGCGCCTGATCGAGCCGCCGTCGCTGGAAGAGCTGGCGGCTGCCGTCAACCTTTCGCCGTTTCATTTCGCCCGGGTATTTCGCCGTGCGACCGGGCTGCCGCCGCACGCCTGGCTCAAGCAGCGGCGCCTGGAGCAGGCCCGGGCGCTGCTCAAGACGGGCTGCACGGCGGTCAATGTGGCCACGCAGCTGGGCTTTGCCGACCAGAGCCACCTGTCGCGGCAGTTCAAGCAGGCCTATGGGGTGAGCCCCGGCGAATACCGCAGTGCGGTGGTACGCAGCTAACAGCAGGTATAAAAAGATTTCTTCGCATTTTCGCGGGGAGGATAGGGTTGATACCGGACTGGCAATTACGTGTTAGCTGTCGATGACTTGGCACTATCCGTTAGCGTGTCGTCTGATCTGATGGGTTTCGCCCCTTACGGGCGACTCACTTTCTTTGCTTGTGCAAAGAAAGTAAGCAAAGAAACACACCCCTGCATACGGCCCCGGCTGCGCCGGGGTTCCCTCGTTCCATCACCGCTCCAGGGGCACGCCGCGAAGGGCCATCCCTGGCCCATCGCGGCTCTCGCGACATCCATGTCGCTCAACCCCTTCCACGGCGATTCCACTCGGCCTCCTGAAGGGGACTTGGCCGTCGTCTGTACCATCGCAGTTAAAGACAAAAAGCAAAGGCCAGACGCCGCCAATTTCAGTTCCGCAAAGCTTATGCAAGCTCGCGACCTGGTCCCCTTCAGGAGGCCGAGTGGAGGTGCTGCGTAGGGGGACGAGCCGCATGGATGCGGCGAGAGGCTTAAAGGGCCAGGGACGGCCCTTGTAAGCCGGCCCCCGGAGCGGCGCCGGAGCGAGGGAAGTTTCGCGTAGCGAAACCCGGATGTCGGGGTGCCCTTCTTTGGCACACCTTTCTTGGGCAAGCAAGAAAGGTGTGGCGCCCGTAAGGGGCGCAACCCAAACGCTCAGTACACGCGGTAATGGATAGTGCTAAGTCAGCAAGCGATACGCACACAAACTTGCCAGTCCGATATCAAGCGTATCTTCCCCGCGATAACGCGAAGAACCTTTTTCATGGGCGCTCGCCCTGGTTAGCGGCGGTCCGGGCTAGGCACCACCGATGGCTCCGGTTCCGAGCCATCGCCGCGGCGCCGCTGCAACACACGCAGCCGCTCGATCACGTAGCGCACATGCAGGTGCAGCTCGTACAGCTGGTTGGAATAGGACAGCGGTACTTCCACGGATGCCAGCTCGTCCTCCAGATGCTCCAGGCGGGCGATCTCGTTATCCAGCTCGTCGGGCAGCGAGCCGGCATGCAGCTTACGGTCGATCTCGCGCAGGTACTTGTACCAGCGGTAGATACGCGCGCGGATGCGCCACTGGTAGATCGGTCCGACAGCCTTGAGCAGCGGAATCATCACCACGATCAGCGGGATCAGCAGAATGATATAGCGGTCGGCCAGCGAGGCGATGCGAAACGGCAGGTAGCGCTGCAGGATCGGCAGGCCCTTGTCGTAGTAGTGCACGGCGTCCTTGTGCAGATCGAAGGTGCGCGGCTCGGCGCTGGGGAAGGTGCCGGCGGGGTCGAGCAGCGTGCCGCCGCGCATCACTTCGCGGCTGGCCTCGAGAAACAGCGGCACCAGGCCGGGGTTGAAGTCGTCGTTGACCACCAGTGTGGCGACCGGGGCCAGGGTCACGATGTCGCGGTCCGGTGCGTTGCTGGCCAGGTCGAGCAGGCCTTCGCCGACCGTCACCTGGTTGAAGAACGGCAGGCGTGCCTCGTAGGCCGCTGCACGGCGAAAATGCGCCAGGGCGATATCCGGGCTGGCTGCCAGTTGCTGCACCAGGGCGTTCTCAGCCGGACCGACGAAGAAGGCGGCGTCCAGTTCGCCGCCCAGCAGCGCGCGCGCCGCCTTGCCGCCGCCGATGCTCTGCCAGGTATCGGGATAATGGTCGGGCTCGATGGCATTGGCGCCGAGGATGGCATCGCTGGCGGCGCGGGTGCCGCTGCCATCGCCACCCAAACCGAGACGCAGCGGCAGCAGATCGGCAATGCGGTCCAGCTCCACGTCACGCCGGTAGAACAGCCACAAGGGTTCCTGATAGATCGCCCCAAGGCTTTGCAGACGCGCCTGCTGTTCGGGCGCCAGTTGGCGCTCCAGACCGCTCTGCACCAGGGCGATCTCCACCTGTGGCGCCTCGGCCAAGAGACGCTGCAGGTTGTCGCGTGAGCCGGAGGTCGGCACGAGATTGAGCTCGAAGCCTTCCTTGGCCAGCTCTTCCTTGAGTCGTTCGGCGAACTGCTGGTAGGCGCCACCCTGGGTGCCGGTGGCCATGCTGGCGCTCATCGGCGGAGGTGGGGCGACGAACTGGAACAAGGCCCAGATCAGACCGGCCACCACCGGAACTATCCACAGATTGGCCAGGATCATGATTTTCAGGTCGTTCAGTACGCGGTGCATTGGGCATCCTTGGCGAGGTCTCAACCCAAGAATAGAACCTGATCCTCGCTTCGGTCACGCCGTGAGGGCGCACCGGTTACGACAAGGCCTTGCGTCTGACGCGCAGATTGTCGAGCAGCACAACGGCGCCGAGCAGCACGACGGCATACAGGGCATCGCCGCCGAGCATCAGCAGCACGCCGCTGCAGAGCACCGCGCTGAGCCCGGCGAGCAGGCGCCAGATACCTCGTAGCAGCACCCAGCCGGCCGCCATGCTCAGCAGGTAGATCAGCACGAAGTTGCCGTTGGCGTAGCGAATCAGGTCGTCCACCGACAGGTTCAGCACCGCCGAAAGCGTGGTGCACAGTGCGCAGCTGATCACCACCAGCAGCAACGCTCTGCCGGGGACGCCATGGTGATTGCGCGCAGCCATTCTGGCCGGCAGGCGACCCTCGTCGGCCAGGCTCCAGATCAGTCGGGCAAAGCCCTGGATATACACGTTCATCGAGGCGAAGCAGGCCAGATAGCCGAGCACCGCCACCAGCACGCGCGCCTGCTCGCCGAGCAGCAGGGAGAACAGGCGGGGCAGGGCCGTGGTGTCGCTATGCACGTCGCCATAGGTGGCAAAGCTCAGTACAGCCACCGAACAGGCCCAGTACACCAGGCCGGCCAGCAGCACGCCGAGCAGCAGTGCCAGCGGGAAGTCACGCTCGGGGCGCTTGAACTCCTCGCCCAGATGGGTGAATGCCTCGATGCCGACGAAGCACCAGAACATCACCCCCAGCGCCGTCGGCAGCAGGTGCCATTGGCCTTGCATTGCCGGCAGCAGCGGTTGGCTGGCGCGCGGCAGGTCACCGACCCACCAGATCAGCGCCACGCTGGCGACGATGGCCACGGCGATCAGCCCCTGCAGCATGCCCGAGGCCTTCGGCGGGCGCTGGCCAAGCAGGAGGATGGCGCCCAGCGTAGCCAGTTCGATGAGCAGCAGGCCGCTGCGATCAAGGTCGAACAGGGCCAGCCAGAAACCGCTGGCGATATGCAGGGCAGCCGGCAGGCCGACCGGCAGCACGGCGAGAAACAGCAGGGCGCTCACGCCCTCCATGCGCAGACCGAAGGCACGACCGATCAGATGCGGCGCGCCACCGGCATGCGGGAAGCGCTTGCCCAACTGGGCGAAGGTGAAGGCCACCGGCAGCACCAGGGCGATCAACAGCAACCAGGCCCACAGCGAGGCCGCACCGGCAGCGGTGGCAGCCAATGCCGGCACGACGAAGATGCCGGTGCCGAGCAGCGAAGTGCTGAGCAGGGCGATGCCCTGCAGCAGGCCCAATTCCTTGTTCAAGCGACTCATGGGGTATGCTCATCCTTTTTGCGATACCGCCATGGTAGAGCGCCGGCCGCTTGCAGGCTGTCGCCTTTTGCCGACGAACTGGCGGTTTTCCCCGTCAAACTGATTGCCGCCCGAGAAGCCCCGTGGACAAGTTCGATCGCCAGATCCTCGCCCTGCTGCGCAGCGATGCGCGCACCTCCGTCAGCCAGATCGCGCGTGAGGTGAATCTGTCACGTTCGGCAGTCAGCGAGCGAATTCGCCACCTGGAAAGCAGCGGGGTGATTCGCGGTTACCACGCGCAGGTGGCCGAGGCTGGCGAGACGGGGGTCAAGGCATTTCTCGAGCTCTTCTATCAGGGCCGGCGCTGCGAGGAGTACGTTGAGCATATGCGCGCGCTGCCCGAGGTGCGCCATTGCAGTGGTATCAGCGGGGAAACCGACATGCTGGTGTTCATCGAAGCGCCGAGCATGACGCGCCTGAGCGAGGTGCGCAGTGTTATCGAGGCGTTCCCCGGCATGCAGAAGGTCAAGACCCACGTGGTGGTCAAGGACTGGGCGATGTAGCGCAGTTCATTCGGCATGCTCGCCTTGCCGGGCCGGTAGTGGGCGCTGCAGGACCAGCAACGGCAGGCCGGCACCCAGTACCAGCAGTCCCAGCAACGCGCCACTGCCGGCATAGAGCGTGCTGGAATAGAGCAGGCCGAGGCAGGTGGCGGCGAACAGGATGGGCGTCAGCGGATACAGCGGCACGCTGAACGGCCGGCGTAGCCAGGGCTGGCGCTGGCGCAGGCGAATCAGCGCCAGGGCGACGAGGAACATGAACAGCCAGAATACCGGAGCGGTATAGGCGACCATGGTTTCCACGCCGTTCGCGCTCAGCGCGCCGAACAGAATCAGCGGCAGGGTCAGCACGCATTGCAGCAGCAAGGCGCGCACCGGCGTGGCGCCGCGCTCGTTCCAGCGCCCGATGAAGGCCAGCAGCGGCACATCGCGGCCCAGGGCGTAATACACCCGTGCGCCGGTGAACAGGGTGGCGTTCAGCGTGCTCAGGGCGGTCAGGCAGACGAACACGGCCAGCAGTGCCTCGGCCCTCGGCCCGGCGACGATGCTCATCAGGTCCGCTGCCACGGCGTCGCTCTGGCGCAGGCCGTCGAGGCCGAAGATATTGAGAAAAACCAGGTTCGCCAGCAGGTAGATGGCGGTCACCAGCGCCGTACCGATCAGCAGTACGCGGCTCATGTTGCGCGCCGGGTTGCGCAACTCGCCGGACAGGTAGGCCGCCTCGTTCCAGCCGCCGTAGGTGAGCAGCACGAAGACCATGCCCATGCCCAGCATCCCCGCCAGGCTGCCGTCGGCAGGGGCGCTGCTGGCACTGGTCGGCTGTGGCTCGGCCAGCGCCAGACCGGCGAGCACCACGGTCACCAGCGCCAGCACCGTCACCCCGGTGAAGAACACCTGGGCGCGTCGCGATTCGCGTGTGCCGAGCACATTGAGCAGGGTCAGCGCCACCACCACCGAGGCTGCATGCCAGGCACTGCCATACTCGCCGAGCGGCAGCAGGCGCTGGGCGTAGTCACCATAGATGAAGGCGACCACGGCGATGGCACCGGTCTGGATCACCGTGCCGCGCGCCCAGGCGAACAGCAGGGCGATCTGCGGGCCCCAGGCCAGGCTCAGATAATGGTATTCGCCGCCCTGATCCGGGTGCGCGGCGCCCAGCTCGCCGTAACACAGCGCGCCGATCAGCATCACCAGGCCGCCGACCAGCCACAGCGCCAGGTACAGCTCGGCGCTGTCGGCATGCTGCGCCACCAGCGGTGGCAGGCCGAAGATGCCGACGCCGATCACCACACCGACCAGCATCGCCACTGCATCGACGACCGACAGCCCGGCACGCTGGGAGGACACTAGCGAGGTCATGGTTCAGCTCCTGTGCGCGACCCAACCCTGCTGCGCGCCGTCCGCCGGCACGGCCTCGATGCGGTCGCCATTGAGCTGCCCGACATACAACCGGTCGTCGAGGGTGAAGCGCAGTTCGTTCCCCTTCATCTGGCCACTGAGACCAACCGGGTGGCCATCGACCTTGCCCGTGACCTTCTGGAAGCGCTGCTCGAGTTCGACCTGATGGCTCTTTCCATCGAGCTCGAGGGTCCACTGGCCTGCAACCTTGGCCGGCACTATCCACAGGTATACCGAGCTGCCGTTGATCACATCGCTCTGATCAGGCTCCCAGTCACCGAGGTCGAAAGCATGCGACACCACCCGCGTGCCGGGCTTGAGAGTGTCGAGAATCACCGGACGCAAACGCATGTTGACCGTGGAAAGCAGGTACATGGTCAGCACGTCGGCCTCGGAAATATCCTTCTGGAACAGGTCGCCCTGCTCGAAGGTGACCTTGTCGGTCACGCCCTCGCGCTTGGCATTCTCCTCGGCTTCCCGGACGCGCTCGGGGTCCAGGTCGATGCCGAGTGCGGCCTTGGCGCCGTGATCCTGCACTGCAGAGATGGCAATGCGACCATCGCCCGAGCCCAGGTCGATGAGGTAATCGTCCGGGCCGACTTCGGCCAGCTTGAGCATGTGCGCGACGACAGGCTCCGGCGTCGGCACATAGGGCACGTCGAGTCGCGGTGGTTGCTGGGCCTGCGCGGGGCCGATCAGCAGACCGGCCAGCAATCCGACGGGCAGGGTGAGGGAGGCGAAGCTACGTAGGGATAGAACGCTCATCGGGAAGGGCTCCTCACGGGTGGCGATTTTTTTCCGACTGGCGAGTGGGGCCTAGGTTCGTCTCCATACGCGGCAGGATCGGGCAAGAACGCCCTTCAGGCCTGTAGCTGCAACGCCTGCGGCTGTGTAACCGGATGTGATGCCGCGCTCGGCATTGCCAGTATCTGGCTGCGCAGGCACTGTAGGCGGGTTTTTCGCTTTGGTGGTTTCGCATGCGCATCCTGCACACTTCCGACTGGCACCTGGGCCAGCATTTCATGGGCAAGACCCGTCAGGCCGAGCATCAGGCCTTCTGCACCTGGTTGCTTGCCCAGGTGCGTGCGCATGAGGTGGATGTACTGCTGATCGCCGGCGATGTGTTCGACACCGGTGCGCCGCCCAGCTATGCCCGCGAGCAGTACTACCGGCTGGTCGTCGACCTGCGCGATGCCGGCTGTGCGCTGGTGGTGCTCGGCGGCAACCATGACTCGCCGGCCATGCTCGGCGAGAGCCGCAGCCTGCTGGCGCAGTTGGGCACCCAGGTGGTACCGGGTGTGGGTGTCGATCCGGCCGAACAGGTGCTGGTGCTGCATGACCGTAGCGGTGTGCCGGGCGCCATCCTTTGCGCCATTCCCTTCATCCGCCCGCGCGAGGTCATGGTCAGTCAGGCCGGGCAGAGCGCGCAGGACAAGCAGCAGTCGCTGCAGCAGGCCATCGCCGAGCATTATCAGGCCTTGTACCAGCTGGCCCTGAGCCGTCGCGAGGCGCTTGGTTCGGCGCTGCCGATCATCGCCACCGGCCACCTCACCACCGTGGGCGCCAGCGCCAGCGAATCGGTGCGGGAAATCTACGTCGGCAGCCTGGAGGCCTTCCCCACCAGCGCCTTCCCGCCTGCGGATTACATCGCCCTCGGCCATATCCATCGCCCGCAGAAGGTCGGCGGGCTGGAGCACATCCGCTACAGCGGCTCACCGATCGCGCTGTCCTTCGACGAGGCGCGCCAGCAGAAGGAGGTGCTGCTGCTGGACTTCGGTGCTGCCGCGCTGCAATCGATCACGCCATTGCCCGTGCCGGTGTTCCAGCCCATGGCCAGCCTGCGCGGTTCGCTCAAGGAGCTGGCCGGTGCCATCGCCGCGGCCGCTGAACAGGGCACACCCGAGCGCCCGGTCTGGCTGGAAGTGCAGGTGAGCACCGACGACTACCTGAGTGACCTGCAAAGCCGCATCAACGCGCTCTGCGAGGGGCTGCCAGTGGACGTGCTGCGCATTCGCCGCGAGCGTGGCACGGCGACCGCCAGCCTGGCCAGCGAAGCGCGTGAGACGCTGGACGAACTGTCTGTGGAAGATGTCTTCACACGCAGACTGCAACAGGAAACGCTGGATGAAGGCGATGCGCAGCGCTTGCAGGGGCTTTATCGGCAGGTGCTGGACGCTGTTCAGGGGCAATAACCACGCGGACGGTTCATCAAGAGGGACGCTGATGGCCAAAGCGACACTAAAGGGTTACATCCAGGTGCCGGAAAAGTAATTACAAGAGGTTCGTCGCGAACTGATCAACCATCGGCGCCTGACGCTAACGAGCCGGGTTGCATTAGCTTCATCGCTACGACTAGAGGATCGGTTGTTTCTGGACAGATATGTATATTTCGCTTGTCGAGTGCATCAAGCACTTTCTTGGCATGAGCTTAAGCAGGCGTTAGGAGGCTGTATGGAAGGATTGAAATGGAGCTTCAAGGAGAAATGTATGTCGGCCTTCTGGTTGATATGCAGCGTTGCTTGGGCCGTGGCCGTATGTGTTCAGTTCCGTGAGTTCAGCCTGAGCGCTTCACTGCAAAGTCTGGGACTGATTTGTCTGGTACTGAGTTGGGCGCTGGCACCGCAAGTATTCTTACAGCCATTAAGCCTGTATGCCCAAAGAACAATCCCCAAGGCGCTAGTGGTTGGCTTGCTTGGGTTATTTGTTTTCCAGTCGCTTTCACTGATGGCGAGATATATGGCGTAGTTCTGCGAAGAAGGCGGCCACTTGCGCATCGCCCAGAGTATGGCATGACTCTTCTTAGCTCATCCTGGGCCAGCGCCTGGTTATCCTCGGCGCCACGCCAGAGCGATTCGCCGAGTACGACGCTCAGGTACGCGCCTGGGTGCCAGTTTCCTCTATCGCATGAAGCAGGGCTGATGGCTATTGTCATTAGCAAGCCAGGAAGACCAGCGATCTGACCACTTCGGGCAGCACAGGGATCCGCGAGGTTTTACTGGCGGATCAGCAGCGCGCTCGATCACCGTCCATGGGATCCTATGAACATCCTTCGCGCTACGCTTGCCGACGTTCGAGCAATAGCCGAGATACACGTCGGTGCCTGGCGCGCGGCTTACGCGCGAATCCTTCCGGCAGGTTATCTATCGACTCTGTCTGTCGAACAGCGTGAGGCCATGTGGCGGGCTGCTGTCGAATCCGGCCAGCCGGAGCTGCTTGTTGCCAAGGATGGCTGCACCGTTCTCGGCTGGGTGGCTTTCGGGGCTTGCAGGGACCTGGATGCAACGCCCTTCCAGGCGGAGGTCTGGGCCATATACATCGCCCCGGTCAACTGGTCTTCCGGGGTTGGTCGCCAATTGTGGCAGCAGACGCGGGACATTCTCTCTGCGCGGGGCTACAGCACCTGCAGTCTGTGGGTATTGCCAGAGAACGAGCGGGCCATTCGCTTCTATCGGGCCGCTGGTTTTGTGGCCGATGATGTACCCGCGCGCCAGTTCGAGCTGGGTGGTCGGCTGCTTCAGGAAGTTCGCTATGTTTGCCGCATTGACCTGTAACTCTTTGGTCTTGGCAGCGCGCCGGTAAGGCACCAGTACTGGCTTTCGCGTCTGCCCGGGGCTGGTGCCTGAAGATTCGGCGCTCATCAAGCGCAGGCCTTCTATGCTTGGGAAGTGGCCATTTGGCAGAGGTGCGAAGTTGCCGTTGTTGAATTCCTTGATACGTGCGCTGAACCCGCTGCACGGGGTGCCCGAGACGACTCGGCAGGCGTTCGTCAGTTGGTACCTGCAGGCGAAGATTCCGCAGATTCGCTACGTCGCATTCCTGACGATGGCGCTGTATCTGATCTATGCCGCCATCGAGCAGAACGTGGCGAGCGAGCAGGTATGGGCTCGTTTCATCGTGCATGGGCTGATGGTGCCCGGAGCGCTGCTGGCAGTTGGATTGTTGAGTTTTCAGCCAAGCCGCCAGCGCAGCATGTTCGCCATCCTCATGGTGGCGCCCGTGTGTACGGCGGCAGCCAATCTCTATTTCAATTACGGCACACCGCTGTTCGTCCATTACGCACCGGAGATCTACCTCAACCTGATGTGGAGCTTCGCCGTTTCCGGGCTCACCCTGCGTCAGGCCATGGCAACGGCATCTGCCTCGGTGCTGGTGATTGTCCTCGTCACCCTTGGCGACTCGCTGCAGCCGGGCATGCAGCGCCTGCACCTGATCTGGATTCTCGCCTCGTTCTCCTTCGGCCTGCTCAGCGCATTTCTGCTGGAAAATGCACACAAGCGAATGTTCCTGCATCAGGACAGCCTGGTCCTGAGCGCCAGCATCGACAGCCTGACCGGGTTGTGGAATCGCGCGCGTACCCTGCACTTTCTCGTTGAAGAAGCTGCACGGGCCAACCGTTACGGCACGCCATTCTCGGTGGTGCTGATCGATATCGACCACTTCAAGACGGTCAACGACACGCACGGTCATGCGATCGGGGACAGGGTGTTGCGTCAGTTCGCCGGGTTGCTGCGCGACGGTGTGCGCGTGGTGGACAAGGTCGGCCGACTCGGTGGCGAAGAATTTCTCATCGTTCTCCCCGAGACCGACGCAGAGCATGCGATACGAGCCGTGCAGGCGCTGCAGAAGCGTATCAACGGCTTCTCGTTCGACCGCGTTGAGCGCAATAGCGCAAGCTTCGGCATTGCCGAATACCATCCCGGCGAAAGCCTCGACAGCCTGATGGAGCGCGCGGATCAGGCCATGTACCGTGCCAAGGCCAACGGCCGCGACCGTATCGAGGTCCTTTGAGTACAGGCCTGAACCGGCCATGAGCCGCTCTGGTCGAAATCGCTTACCCCCATTGCTATGGAGACCCTCATGCAAAGACCTGCGCATTTTCTTCTCGCGACTGCTGCCGTTTCCCTTTTGCTCACTGGCTGTGCGAAAAACGCCAGCGAGCAGGACGCCAGGCTGACCGAGCAATGGCTGGGGCGCTGGAACGGCCCGGAGGGCACCTACCTGGAGATCAGCGGAACGCCCGCTGACTACCGGCTGACCATCGCCAACCTCGACGGCCCGCGACGCTTCGTCGGCCGTGCGCAGGGAGCGCAGATCGTCTTCGTGCGCGACGGCGTGGTGGAGCGCATTCGCGCCACCGACGGTGAGGCCACTGGCATGAAATGGCTGCTGGACAAACAGAACTGCCTGACCGTGCGCAGCGGCGAGGGCTACTGCCGCGATTGAGCCGTTACGCCACACGGATATGCCAGAATGAACGCCTTCAACGGCTTACGACCTGTGCATGAAAATCCTCAGCCTGCGCCTCAAGAACCTCAACTCGCTCAAGGGCGAATGGAAGATCGATTTCGCCGCCGAGCCCTTCGCCGGCAGCGGCCTGTTCGCCATCACCGGGCCGACGGGCGCGGGCAAGACCACGCTGCTCGATGCCATCTGCCTGGCCCTGTACCACCGCACACCGCGAATGAGCACGCTGTCGGCCAGTGGCAACGAGCTGATGACCCGGCACACCGCCGACTGCCTGGCCGAGGTGGAATTCGAGGTGAAAGGGCAGGGCTATCGCGCCTTCTGGAGCCAGCGCCGCGCGCGGGACAAGGTCGAAGGCGCGCTGCAGGCGCCCAAGGTCGAGCTGGCGCGCATTGCCGACGGTGAAATTCTCACCGACAAGATTCGCGAGAAGGAACATCTCACCGCCGAACTGACCGGCCTGGACTTCGAGCGTTTCACCAAATCCATGCTGCTGGCCCAGGGCGGCTTCGCGGCCTTCCTCGAGGCCAACGCCAACCAGCGTGCCGAGCTGCTGGAGGAACTGACCGGCACCGAGGTGTACGGACTGATCTCGCAGCAGGTCTACGAGCGCACCAAGGCCTCGGAACAGGCGCTGAATCTGCTGAAAAGTCGCGCTCAGGGCATGGAGCTGCTGGACGAGGTACAGCGCGCCGAATTGCAGGCCGAGCATCAGCGCCTGCATCAGGAGGAGGCGCCGCTGCTGGCTCGGCAGCAGACCCTGCAAGGCCAGCGCCGCTGGCGCGAAGCCCTGCAACAGGCCGAGCAGCAATGCGAGCGGGCGCGACTGGGACTGGAGCAGGCGCAGCAGGCGCACAACGAGGCGGCCGGCGAGCTGCAGCGTCTGGCCGCCAGTGAACCGGCCGCGCGCCTGCAGCCGCTGTATCAGAGCTGGCAGCAGCTGCAGCAGGATCGACAGCAGGCGCAGCAGGTGCTGGACGACCTGCAGGCGCAGCAGCGCCACAGCAGCGAGCGCGAACATCAGCAACTCTGGCTGGCCAGCCGCTACGCCCGGCAATGCCTGAGCCTGCACCAGAGCGAACAGCAGCGTCTGACCGAGCAGCGTGAAACGCTGCAAGCGCGTTTGAGTGCTACCCCGCAACGTGCCCGCCTGGGCGAGTTGCTTGGCAGCTGGCGTGCGCAGTTCGATCAGCGCGGGCAACTGCTCATGCGGCAGCAGACGCTGCGCGCGGGCATGGCGCAGGAGCGCGGGCAGCTCGCTGTCTTGCAACGGCAGCGTGATCAGCTCGCCGCGCAACAGACGGACGCGGCGACGCGGCTGGAGCAGGCACAGGCCCGCGAAGCCGGACAGCACAGCGAGCTGCAGGCGTTGCTCGGCGCAGACGACGAGGCCGGGCTGCGGCAGCGCTGGCAGCAGCTGCAGGTGCAGGGAAGGGCGCTGGATCGCCTGGAGCAACTGACGCAGAGCCGCGAGCAGACGGCCGAACAGGTCGCCGAGCTGACCCCGCGCCTGGCGCAGCTGCAAACGCAGCACGCCGCCAAGAACGATGAAATCACCGGCCTGCGCGAGCGCTACAAGGTGCTCAAGCAGCAGTTTGCCGACAAGGAAAAGCTGTTGGAGCAGGAGCAGCGCATTCAGGATCTGGAAGCCTATCGTGCCCAGCTGCAGCCGGGCGAAGCCTGCCCATTGTGCGGCTCGCACGAGCATCCGGCGGTCAGCCAGTACCAGGCGCTCAATGTCTCCGCCACGCGCCAGGCGCTGGAGCAGTGCCGCAGCGACCTGGCGCAGCTGGAAAGCCAGGGCGGCACCCTGCGCGACGAACTGACCCGTCTGGCCACGCAGATCGCCCAGCTGCAGCAGCAACTGGAACAGGCGCAACAGCGCGCCGCTCAGCAGGACGCGCAGTGGCAGCAGCAACTGGCCGAGCAGGCCCTGCGGATCGCCGATGGCGCAGCGCTGCGTCTGTTGCAGCGGGAGCATGAGCAGCATCTGGGGCAACTGCAGCAGCGTCTCGCCCAGGTCGAAACCCGTCAGGCCGAGCTGACGCAGGCGCGCAGTGCCCGCGAGATTGCCGAACGAGCGCTGGCCGATATGCAGCAACGCCTGGCGCTGCTGGCGCGCGATGAAGAAAATTTGCAGGCGCGTCAACGCGAACAGAACGAGCGCCTGCAGGGGCTGGAGCAGGAACTGCGGCATCACGATCAGGCGCTGCTGGCCAGTCTCGAGGGCTTTGCCTCGGAGTTGCCGGCCGACGCCGACACCTGGCTAGCCGAGCAGGCCAGCGCCTGGCGCGACTGGCAGCAGGCCCAGGCGCAGGACCAGCAGCTGCAGGAGCAGCTGCGCGAAACCCAGCGTCTGCTCGCCGAAGCCGAGGTCCGGGCCGAGCAATGGCAACAGCGCTGGCAGGCCGAACAGGCGCAGGCGCTGATCGAGCCCGAGCCAGTGGCGCAGCCCGAGCAGGCCGTGCAAGGAGCCATCGACAGCCTGGCCAGCGCGCAGCGCGAAAGCGATGCCTTGCGTGGCCGGCTGCAGAGCCAGCAGAGCCTGCTGCAGCAACTGCAGCAGCGCCTGAGCGAAGCCGAGCAGCGCTGGCAGCAGGCGCTGGCGGCCAGCCCCTTCACTGACCTGCAGGCATTTCTCGCCGCGCTGCTGGACGAGGAGGAGCGCGAGCGTCTGACGAGTTTACAGGCGCGTCTGCAGCAAGCCCTTACCGAGGCGACGACGCTGCTGGCTGCCGCCGATGCGCAGCTGCAACAACTGAGCACGACACCGCAGACCGAGCTGACGCTGACCGAGCTGGACGAGCAGCTGCAGGCGCTGCAGCTGACCTTGCGCGAGCTGAGCCAGCGCCAGGGCGAGCTGCGCGCCCAGTTGCAGGCTGACGATGCGCGGCGCAGCAGCCAGCAGGCGCTGTTCGCCGAGATCGCCGCACAGGAGAGCGAGCACGCGCTGTGGCAGCAGCTCAACGGCCTGATCGGTTCGGCCGATGGCGCCAAGTTCCGCAAGTTCGCCCAGGGCCTGACCCTCGATCACCTGATCCATCTAGCCAATCGCCAACTGACGCGCCTGCACGGTCGCTACCAGCTGGCGCGCAAGAGCAGCGGCGAACTGGAGCTGGAGGTGTGCGACACCTGGCAGGCCGACGTGGCGCGCGACTGCCGCACGCTGTCCGGTGGCGAGAGCTTTCTGGTCAGTCTGGCGCTGGCCCTGGCGCTGTCGGATCTGGTCAGCCACAAGACCAGCATCGACTCGCTGTTTCTCGACGAAGGCTTCGGTACCCTGGATGGCGAAACCCTGGAGGTGGCGCTCGATGCCCTGGACAACCTCAACGCCAGCGGCAAGACCATCGGCGTGATCAGTCACGTCGAGGCGATGAAGGAACGCATTCCCGTACAGCTGCGGGTGCACAAGGGCGTCGGCCTCGGCTACAGCCGGCTCGACGCGCGTTTTGCAGTGAAGGAAGGAGCGTAGCGATGCTGATGCGAGCGAAGGATTCCACCCTGCTGGTGATCGACCTGCAGGAGCGGCTGCTGCCGGCCATCGACGGCGGCGCGGCGGTGATCGAGCAGGCCGCCTGGCTGGTGCAGGTGGCGCAGCACCTGCAGGTGCCGGTGATCGCCACCGAGCAATATCCCAAGGGCCTCGGCGCTACCGAGGCGGGCCTGCGTGCGCTGCTGCCGCGCGAGGGGCTGCGCGAAAAGATTCATTTTTCGGCCACCGCCGGCGCCGGGCTGTTCGATCTGCCGGGCGGCGAGCGCCGCCAGTTCGTCGTCTGCGGCACGGAAACCCATGTCTGCGTGCTGCAGACGGTGCTCGGTCTGCTGGCGGCCGGGCGCGAGGTGTTCGTGGTGGACGAGGCCGTCGGTTCGCGTCGGCCGCGTGACAAGGCCCTGGGCCTGGCGCGGATGGAGCGCGCCGGGGCGGTGATAGTCTCGCGCGAGATGGTCGCCTTCGAATGGCTCGAACAGGCGGGGACGGAGGTGTTCCGCGAGGTCAGCAAGGGTTTCATTCGCTGAGTGAGGTTGACGCCGGTCATAAGCCGCACTGTCAGGCGATGCAATGCTCGAGCTGGCCTCTGGCTCCGCTGCCGCATCGGTGTGAGTGCCGTCCGGCGTGCACCCAAATGAAGCAGACGGCTGCGGGCGAATGTGCCTATGCTTGAGGCAGGACAAGAAGTCGGTGGCAAGCCGCGAATCGAATGCCGGTAGTCGGGCATTCCGGTGATGGAGTCTCGTTTTGCACAAAGCGCTGCATTACTGCCTGTTCTGGCTATTGGCTGGCGCCTGTTACGGCGCGCAGCCGCTGACCTTCTGTCACGAGGATCAGAACTCCTTCCCCTGGGTGATGACCGACGGCACGGGCCTCAACCTGGAACTGCTCGGCCTGGTGCAGCAGGCCCTTGAACTTCAAGTGACCTACGTTGCAGTGCCCTGGAAACGCTGCCTGTCAGGGCTCGAGCAGGGCCTTTACGACGGCGCCTTCGCCGCCAGCTTCAAGCCCGAACGCCTGAAGATGGGCCATTATCCCGTCGATGCCGACGGCCGCCCGGATGCTCTGCGGCGTTTGCATACCTCGCGTTATACCCTGTACCGCCGCGCTGGTAGCACGGTGTCCTGGGATGGCCAGCGCTTCAGCCAGTTGAGCGGGCGGGTTGGCTCGCTCAGCGGTTTTTCCATCCGCGACCTGTTGTTGGCTCACGGGCTGGAGGTGGACGAGTCCAGCCGCGACCCGCTGGCCTTGCTGCAGATGCTGGTGCACGGCCGGGTCGAGGCGATCGCCCTGCAGACCATGCGCGGCGATTTCCTGCTGCAGGCCAATCCGCAACTCGCTGTGCAGGTCGAGAAGCTACCGCAGCTGCTCGAGGAAAAGCCCTATTACCTGATGCTGTCCAAGGCCTTGGCTCACGGGCTGGAGGTGGACGAGTCCAGCCCACGGCCGGGTCGAGGCGATCGCCCTGCAGACCATGCCTCGCTGTGCATTGGCGCGCGATCCCGAGCTGGCCGAGCTGATCTGGAGCGAGGTACGGCGCCAGCGCGAATCGGCGACCTATCAGGCCCGCGTGGCGGCCTATCTGGCATCGCCCGGCCATTGAGGAAAATTTGCTCTGGCTATTCCCGCGCAGCCTCGGTATCGCTAGGCTCCGCTCCTTCTTACCTGCATCCGACTGGGTGAATAGCGCATGACCTTCGCTGCCTGGCTGACCATCGGCCTGTTCGTTTTCACCTATCTGGGTATGGCTGCCGGTGGCGTCCGCGGTTTACGCATCGACCGCAGCTGGATCGCCTGCTTCGCCGCCGTACTGCTGCTGGTCAGCGGTGCGCTGAGCATGGACGATGCGGCGCATCATCTCGACCCCGGTGCGCTGTTGCTGCTGCTGGCGCTGATGCTGATCTCCGCGCAGTTCGATTTCTCCGGCGTCTACGCCTGGCTCAACCGCTATCTGACCGAGCATGCCAAGCGTCCGGCGGTGCTGCTGCTGGGCGTGGTACTGCTGGGCGGTTTGCTCTCGGCGGTGCTGGTCAACGATATCGTCGCCTTCGCCCTGACCCCTCTGCTGTGCCGCAGCCTGCACCTGCGCGGGCTGGAACCACGACCCTTTCTCCTGGCGCTGGCGTTGTCGTGCAATGCCGGTTCGGCAGCGAGCCTGATCGGCAATCCGCAGAACATCCTCATCGGCCAGGCTGGCGGGCTGGATTTCTGGGGCTATGTCGCCGTCGCCGGGCCGCCCGCACTGGCGGCGATGGCCATCGTCTATGCAGTGATCTGGCTGCAATGGCGGCATCGCTGGGGCGAAGCCAGAGCCTTGCTTGCCGACGAGGCGGGGGTGGAGCTGATCCATGGTGTGCGCAGCTATATCAAACCGCTGCTGGCCAGCCTGGCGCTGCTGGCGCTGTTCGCCACGGCGTTGCCGCGCGAGCTGTCGGCGCTGTTGATCGCAGTGCTGGTGATGGTTTCGCGGCGGGTGGACAGCCGCGACTACGTGAGCAAGGTGGACTGGAACCTGCTGCTGCTGTTCGTCGGCCTGTTTCTGGTCAGCGGCGCCGCGCTACAGTTGCCGCAGCTGGCGCAGGGCGCTGCCTGGCTGGCCGAGCATGGGCTGTTGCCGCAGGGCGTAATATCGCTGGCGACCTCGTCGCTGGTGGCGGGCAATCTGATCGGCAACGTGCCCTTCGTGGTGTTGCTACTGGGGCTGATGCCGGAATTGTCGCATTCGGTGCTGATCGGCCTGGCGGTGATGTCGACCCTGGCTGGCAACCTGCTGCTGATCGGTAGCGTGGTCAACCTGATCGTCGCCGAAGGGGCGAAGCGCCAGGGCGTGCGCATCGGCTTCGTCGACTATGCCCGCAGCGGCGTGCCGGTGACGGTACTGAGCATGGCCCTGGCCGGGCTCTGGCTGGTATTGGGCGGCTGGCTGCCCTGGTAGGCGGCCTGTTTCTCAGCGCCAACGACTGGCGCGCCAGGCGGCGCGCGCCTGCGCATCCTTGAAGGTCCAGGCCACCAGGCGGCTTTGCTTCTGCCCTTGGGACATGCCGAGGATGCGTACCTGGGCCGCGTCGGCCCTGGCCAGCCAGCCCTGCAGCAGCTCGACGTTGCTGCCCTTGGACACCAGGCTGCTGAACCACAAGACCTGCCCGGCCACCTGCGCGCTCTCGCTGGCCATGCGCTTGAGAAAGGCGGCCTCGCCACCCGGACACCACAGTTCGGCCGCCTGGCCACCGAAGTTGAGCACCGGTAGCTTGCGCCTGGGGTCGAGCTTGCCGAGGTTGCGCCACTTGCGTGTGCTACCGCGGGTGGCTTCGTCGGCGCTGGCGTGGAAGGGCGGGTTGCATAAGGTCAGGTCGAGGTGTTCGTCCGCCTGCAACAGGCCGAGGAAGACATGCTCGGCATTGGTCTGCTGGCGCAGCTCGATGCCGCCGGCCAGCTGCGGGTTGGCCGCGACGATGGTGCGCGCCGAGGCCAGCGCTGCCGGGGCGATATCGGCGCCGATGAAGTGCCAGCCGTATTCACAGTGGCCGATCAGCGGGTAGATGCAGTTGGCGCCGACGCCGATATCCAGCGCGCGGATGCCGGCACCGCGGGGTATCTGCCCGTCGTTGTCAGTGGCCAGCAGATCCGCCAGGTTGTGCAGGTAATCGGCGCGGCCGGGGATCGGCGGGCACAGATAGCCCTCGGGAATATCCCAATGCCGGATGCCGTAGTACTGCGCCAGCAGCGCGCGATTGAACACCTTGACCGCCGCCGGATTGGCGAAGTCGATGCTCGGCTTGCCATAGGGATTGCTGATGACGAAATCGCCCAGCTCGGGGCTGGCCTTGATCAGCGCAGGAAAGTCGTAGCGGCCCTGGTGACGATTGCGTGGATGCAGCTCGCCCTTGGCCGGTGCGGTTTTCACGGCGGCGGAGGCGGGCTTGCGTGGGCGTTTCGGCGGCTGGGGCATGAACGGGTATCGGTGAGTCGGGCGCGGGATTTTCCCATAGTCGAGCCGGGCTTTGTAGGAGCGAGCTCTGCTCGCGAATTCGTTGACCTTCAGCGAAGCTGGCTGGCGGCAAAAGTTTCGCGAGCAGAGCTCGCTCCTACGCTCGATGATCTTCCGCGTTAAAGCGGAAAGATCAGCGGCACCAGCAGCACGCTGACCATCATCACCAGCAGGGTGAAGGGCACGCCGATGCGCACGAAGTCGCCGAAGCGGTACTGCCCGGGGCCGAGCACCAGGGTGTTCACCGGCGAGGAGATCGGCGTCATGAAAGCAGCCGACGCCGCCAGCGCCACGGTCATGGCGAAAGGCAGCGGTGAGGCACCCAGCGCCTGCGCCGTGGCGATGGCTACCGGGGCCATCAGTACCGCCGTGGCGGTGTTGGAGATGAACAGGCCGATCACCGCGGTGAGGGCGAACAGGCTGGCCAGGATCAGATGCGGCCCGGCATCGCCCAGGCCGCCGACCAGGCCCTGCACGGCCAGCTCGACGCCACCGGTCTGCTGCAGCGCCTGGGCGAAAGGCAGCATGCCGACGATGAGGATCAGCGTCGGCCAGTGAATGGCGCGGTAGGCGCTGTCCAAGTCGATGCAGCGAAACGCGCCCAGCAGCAGACAGGCGATCAGCGCGGCCTGCACGTTGGGCACCAGCCCGCTGACCATCAGCCCCACCATCACCGCCAGGCTGAGCAGCGCGTAGGGCGCCTTGCGCGCGGCCGGCGCCACCTCGGCCACTTCCGCCGGCAGGCTGAGCACCAGAAAATCGCGGCTCAGCCCCTGCAGACGATGGATGTCGCGCCAGGCACCGGCCACCAGCAGGGTGTCGGAGGCCTTGAGTTTCTCGTCCACCAGCACGCCTTCCAGCGCCTGGCCCTGGCGGCGCAGGCCGACCACGTTGAGCTTGTGCCGCGAGCGAAAGCCCAGTTCCTGAATGCTCTTGCCGGGCAGTTGCGACTCCGGTGGCAGCGCCACCTCGGCCAGGCCCAGCTCATGGGCATGCAGGCTGAAGTAGGAGTGCGGCAGTGGCATGGGCTCCAGCCCCAGCGCCTGGTAGCTGCCGAGCAGGCCGATGGTCGGGCTGGCGATGTCCACCAGCAGTACGTCGCCCGGCTCCAGCAGGGTATTGCCGCTGGCCATCAGCAGCAGGGTGCGCAGGCGCTGGCGGCGTTCGATGGCGATCACGTTGATGCCGTGATCACGGCGCAGCTGCAGCTCGTTGAGCACCTGATTGGCCAGGGGCGAGTCGGCGCGCACCTGCAGGCGTCGCTCGCGCTCGCTCAGGCGATAGCGCTCGGCCAGATCAGCCAGGGTCAGGCGTGGTGGCCCGGCATTACCATCGGCATCATTGCGCACTAGCCAGCGGCGAGCGACCAGCATGTAGCCAACGCCGAGCACCAGCACGGCCAGACCGATGGGGGTAAAGGCGAAAAAGTCGAAGCCGTCCAGGCCGGCGCGACGCAACTCGGCGTGCACCACCAGATTCGGCGGGGTGGCCACCAGGGTCAGCATGCCGCTGATCAGCCCGGCGAAAGCCAGCGGCATCATCAGCCGGCCCGGGGCGATGCGCAGGCGCGCGGCGACACCCAGCACCACCGGGATGAAGATCGCCACCACGCCGGTGGAGCTCATCACCGAACCCAGCCCGGCCACCGCCAGCATCAGCAGAACCAGCAGTCGCGTCTCGCTGCTGCCGGCCTTGGCCACCAGCCAGTCGCCCAGACGGTAGGCGATGCCGGTGCGCACCAGGCCATCGCCGATAATGAACAGCGCGGCAATCAGGATGACGTTGGCATCGCTGAAGCCAGCCAGAGTCTGTTGCAGGTCGAGAACGCCGGTTAGCGGCAGGGCGACCAGCACCAGCAGGGCGACCACGTCCATGCGCGGTTTGCCAATGATGAAGAGAGTGACGGCGCCGGCCAGCAGGCCCAGCACCCAGAGCAGGTCCGGATTCATTGCAGTTCCCATGCAGTACGGGAACGATTATCTCAGGGATAACCCAGCGTGGCCTTGATCTGCTGCAGGTTGGCGGCGATCCAGCGTTTGTCGATCGGCCCCCAGTCGTGAATCCGGTAGTGGCCGGCGTTGTTGCGCTCGCCCGGGTTCTGCTCGAACTGGCAGTCGATGTCCAGCTCGGCGAGGGCGGCCAGGGTGTCCTGCGCGGTGCGCCGTGGCATGCCGGTGGCTTCCATCAGCGCGGGTACGCTGACGGCCTGGCCGCTGTCGATCAGCCAGGCCACGTAGAGCCGACGGTAGAAGCTGGTGCGGGTCTTGCTGGTCTGCATGGCGACTTCCTGTACCTGTTGGTGCGCCGCCGGTCAGGCGGCGAACAGCAGCATGTAGGTGGCGGCGCCGGCCAGGTAGCCGATGAAGGCCAGGCCGGTGATCTTCTTCAGGTACCAGATGAAGTTGATCTTCTCCATGCCCATGGCCGCCACACCAGCGGCCGAGCCGATGATCAGGCAGCTGCCGCCGGTGCCGGCGCAGTAGGCGAGCATTTCCCAGAAGTTGCCATTGACCACGAAGTTGCGCAGCCAGGGCAGTTCTTCCGCGGCCGCCGTGGCCAGGGTTTCGGGGCTGATCAGCGGGTACATCTTCATGGCCCCGGCAACCATCGGCACGTTGTCCACCACGGCCGAGAGCATGCCGATGGAAATGGCGATGCTGTAGACGTTGCCCAGGCTGTCCTTGAGCAGCGTCGCCACCTGGATCAGGTGACCGGCGCTGGACAGTGCGGAGACGGCGAGCAGGATGCCGAGGAAGAACAGCACGCTGGTGATATCGATGCGGCGCAGTACGCCGACCACCGACAGTGGGTCCTTCTCTTCGCTGTTCTTGCTGCGGTGGATGATCTCGGTGGTGATCCACAGCAGGCTGAGGCCGAAGAGGATGCCCATGTATGGCGGCAGATGGGTGATGGTCTTGAAGATCGGCACGAAGATCAATGCACCCAGACCGAGGCTGAACACCAGGTTGCGCTCGAATGGAGTGGTCGGGTCACGGCGGCTTTCGGCGCTTTCCTTGATGCGCGGCTCGGCTACTTCGCCCTTGAGGCGAAAGCTCATGAGCAGCAGCGGCACCAGCAGGCAGACCAGGCTGGGCAGGAACAGCTTGGTGATGATGCCGGTGGCGGTGACCTGATTGCCGATCCACAGCATGGTGGTGGTGACGTCGCCAATCGGCGACCAGGCGCCGCCGGCGTTGGCGGCGATGACCACGATACCGGCGTAGAACCAGCGTTCGTGCAGGTCGGCGATCAGCTTGCGCAGCAGCGAGATCATCACGATGGTGGTGGCCAGGTTGTCCAGCGCCGCGGACAGGAAGAAGGTGATCAGCCCCACCAGCCACAGCAGGTGCACGCGCTTGTGGGTGCGAATGCGGTCGGTGATGACCTTGAAACCTTCATGAGCGTCGATCAGCTCGACGATGGTCATCGCGCCCATGAGGAAGAACAGAATCTCGGAAATCTCGCCGAGATGATGACGCAGTTCCTCGACCACATGATGGGTGTTGGTGCTGGCGCCGGCGGTGCCTGTTCCGAGCATCGGCAGAATGCTGTCCGCACCGAGAACCAGCAGCGTCCAGGCGATCACGGCCGTGAGCAGAGCGGAGGCTGCCTTGTCGATTTTTAACGGGTGCTCGAGTGCAATGCACAGGTAGCCGAGGACGAAGACGAGTGCCATCAACGCATACATGTTCGGAGTTCCGCTCTGATTCTTGTAGGTGGGACGTGCCGGGGATGCAGCCAGGCGGGTGAAGATGCCTGAAACAATTGGAAAAAGGGAAGGTTTTTTATAGCCAAAAGCGCAAAAGGGATGAGCGCTTTGCTACTTAATGCGGAGATTCGGGCCGGCGCAGCGGCCGGCCCCGGGGGCGAGATCAGGCGGGCGTTTGCGGCTTGGGCGGCAACAGGTAGGCGAGGGCGATGGCCAGCACCGGCATGATCAGGTTGAAGAAGCAGTACGGCAGGTAGCTCAGGGTGGCCACGCCCAGGGTGGCGGCCATGTAGGCACCGCAGGTGTTCCAGGGCACCAGTACCGAGGTCAGGGTGCCGCCGTCTTCCAGGGCGCGCGACAGGCTGGTCGGCGCCAGGCCGCGCTTCTCGTACTCGGCGCGGTACATGCGCCCCGGCAGCACCAGGGCGATGTACTGATCGGCGGTGATGACGTTGGTGCCGATGGTGGTGGTGATGGTGCTGGCGACCAGGCCGCTGTCACTGCGTACCAGGCGCAGCGCGCTCTGCAGCAGGCGCTGCAAGAGGCCGAGGCGTTCCAGCACACCACCAAAGCACATGGCGCAGATGATCAGCCAGACGGTGGTGAGCATGCTGCCCATACCGCCCTTGGACAGCAGGCCGTCTAGCTCGGCGTTGCCGCTGGCCGACTCGTAGCCGGCGAACAGCGCACTCCAGACGGTTTTCAGCGGTGCCAGGGCGCCAGCTTGTGGGTCAGCCAGGCGCGCCATCACTTCCGGCTGGAACGCCACGGCGAACACCGCACCGAGCAGCGCGGCAAGAAACACCGCCGGGAAGGCCGCCCACTGGCGTACTGCGAGCAGCAACAGGAAGGCCACCGGCACCAGCAGGTGCCAGCCCAGATTGAACTGTGCCTCCAGTGCGCTCAGTACTTCGGCGATGCGCCCGGTGTCATGGTCGGCGCTGGCCTGCTGGCCCAGGCTGAAGAAGATCACCAGGGCGATCAGCAGCGCCGGCACGGTGGTACGCAGCATGTTGCGGATATGGGCGAACAGATCGGCACCGGCAGCGGCCGGAGCCAGATTGGTGGTGTCCGACAGCGGCGACAGCTTGTCGCCGAAGTAGGCGCCGGAAATGATCGCGCCGGCGGTGATCGCCGGATCCAGGCCCAGGCCTGCCGCCACGCCCATCAGGCCGATGCCGAGGGTCCCGGCCACCGTCCACGAGCTGCCGATGGACAGCGCGGTGAGGGCGCAGATCAGGCAGCTGGTGACGTAGAAGTACTCGGCGCTGATCAGTTTCAGGCCCAGCCAGATCATGGTCGGCACGGTGCCGGCGAGAATCCAGGTACCGATCAGCGCGCCGACCGCCAGCAGGATCAGGTTGGCCTTCATTGCCATATGGATGCCGGCGAGTATGCCTTCCTCGATCTCGGTCCAGCGCAAGCCGTTCTTTAGCCCGACCAGGCCGGCGACGAAGGCGGCGCTCATCAGGGCGATCTGGTTCGGGCCGCTGGAGGAGCTGTCGCCGAACAGGTAAACGGAAAGGCTGAGCAGCACGACGAGCACGCCAATCGGCAACAGGGCGTCGAGCAGGGAAGGGGAGCGGGTGGTCATGGGTGTTCCAGGTGATCGATCAAGCAAGGGGAGGGGCCGGGAAAGCTCTCTCCATAAAATAGGGTGTGTTATCGGACGGGCTTTGCAAGTTGGGCTGTGTCGCTCAGCCGAAGTACCGATGGTGGGCTGAAGCCCACCCTACGAGCCGGGCTCAAGCCCTTTTCACAAAAAAGAAACCCGCGCCGGTCAGGACGCGGGTCTTTCTGTGGCGCGCGGTGATCAGAGAGCCGCGATCTTGCCGCGCTGCTCGACCATCTTGCTCAGGGCCTGCTCGGCCTCGGCCAGCTTGGCGCGCTCCTTCTCCAGCACTTCGGCCGGGGCCTTGGCGACGAAGCCTTCATTGGCCAGCTTGCCGCCGACGCGCTTGACCTCACCATCGAGGCGGGCGATCTCCTTGTCCAGGCGCGCCAGTTCGGCGTCCTTGTCGATCAGCCCGGCCATCGGCACCAGCACCTCCATCTCGCCGACCAGGGTGGTGGCGGACATCGGCGCTTCCTCACCGGCAGCCAGCACGCGCACGGATTCGAGCTTGGCCAGCTTGTTCAGCAGCGGCTCGAAGTCGGCCAGGCGACGCTGATCCTCGGCCGAAGCGTTGGCAACGATGATGTCGATGCGCTTGGCCATGGAGATCTTCATCTCGCCACGGATCTGCCGTACGCCGAGCATCAGCTGCTTGACCCACTCGATGTCGCCTTCGGCGGCAGCGTCGATGCGGCTCTCATTGGCCACCGGCCAGGGTTGCAGCATCAGGGTTTCACCCTGCACGCCGGCCTGGCCCTTGATGCGCTGCCAGATTTCTTCGGTGATGAAGGGCATGAACGGGTGAGCCAGGCGCAGGATGACTTCCAGCACCCGCACCAGGGTGCGACGGGTGCCGCGCTGGCGCTCGATCGGCGCGTTCTCGTCCCACAGCACCGGCTTGACCAGCTCCAGGTACCAGGCGCAGTACTGGTCCCAGACGAACTCGTAGAGCGCCTGGGTGGCCAGGTCGAAGCGGAAGGCGTCGAGCTGGCGGGTGACTTCGGCTTCGGTGCGCTGCAGCTGGCTGATGATCCAGCGATCCACCGAGGAAAGCTCGACTTCTTCGCCATTCACGCCAGTATCCTGGCCATCGGTGTTCTCGATGACGAAGTTGGCGGCGTTCCACAGCTTGTTGCAGAAGTTGCGGTAACCCTCGACGCGGCCCATGTCGAACTTCACGTCGCGGCCAGTGGTGGCCAACGAACAGAAGGTGAAGCGCAGGGCGTCGGTGCCGTAGCTGGCGATGCCCTCGGGGAACTCGGCCTTGGTCTGCTTGGCGATCTTCTCGGCCAGCTTGGGCTGCATCATGCCGCTGGTGCGTTTTTCCAGCAGCTCGTCGAGGGTGATGCCATCGACGATATCCAGCGGGTCGAGCACGTTGCCCTTGGACTTGGACATCTTCTGTCCCTGGCCGTCGCGCACCAGGCCGTGCACGTACACGGTCTTGAACGGAATCTGCCCGGTCAGGTGAGTCGACAGCATGATCATCCGGGCGACCCAGAAGAAGATGATGTCGAAGCCGGTGACCAGCACGTCGGTGGGGTGGAAGGTCTTGAGGAAGTCGGTCTGCTGCGGCCAGCCGAGGGTGGAGAAGGTCCACAGGCCGGAGCTGAACCAGGTATCCAGCACGTCTTCGTCCTGGCGCAGGGCGACACCTTCGAGGTTGTGCTTGGCGCGTACTTCCGCTTCGTCACGGCCGACGTAGACGTTGCCGGCCTCGTCGTACCAGGCCGGGATGCGGTGGCCCCACCACAGCTGACGGCTGATGCACCAGTCCTGGATGTCGCGCATCCAGCTGAAGTACATGTTCTCGTACTGCTTGGGCACGAACTGGATTTCGCCACTCTCGACCACGGCGATGGCTTTTTCGGCCAGCGGCTTGGTGGAGACGTACCACTGGTCGGTCAGCCACGGCTCGATCACGGTGCCGGAACGGTCGCCCTTCGGCACTTTCAGTGCGTGGTCTTCGATCTTCTCCAGCAGGCCGGCAGCCTCGAAGGCGGCGACGATCTGCTTGCGCGCCTCGAAGCGATCCAGCCCGGCGAACTGCGCGGGGATGCTGGCCTCGATCTGCTCGTTGACGCTGCCGTCGAGGTTGAACACCTGGGCGGTAGCCAGCACCGCGGCGTTCTTGTCGAAGATGTTGATCAGCGGCAGGTTGTGGCGCTTGCCCACTTCGTAGTCGTTGAAGTCATGCGCCGGGGTGATCTTCACGCAGCCGGTGCCGAACTCGGGGTCGCAGTAGTCGTCGGCGATGATGGGGATGCGACGGCCCACCAGCGGCAGTTCGACGAAGCTGCCGATCAGCGCCTTGTAGCGCTCGTCTTCCGGATGCACGGCTACGGCGCTGTCGCCGAGCATGGTTTCCGGGCGGGTGGTGGCGACGATCAGGTAGTCGTTGCCTTCGGCGGTCTTCTTGCCGTCGGCCAGCGGGTAGCGCAGGTTCCACAGCGAGCCTTTCTCGTCGTGGTTTTCCACTTCCAGGTCGGAGATGGCGGTGTGGAACTTGGTGTCCCAGTTGACCAGGCGTTTGCCGCGGTAGATCAGGCCGTCTTCATGCAGACGGACGAAGGCTTCCTTGACCGCTTCGGACAGGCCGTCGTCCATGGTGAAGCGCTCGCGCGACCAGTCCACAGAGGATCCGAGGCGACGGATCTGCCGGGTGATGGTGCCGCCGGACTGGTTCTTCCATTCCCAGACTTTCTCCAGGAATTTCTCGCGGCCCAGGTCGTGACGACCGATACCCTGCGCGGCCAGCTGGCGCTCCACCACCATCTGGGTGGCGATACCGGCGTGGTCGGTGCCCGGTTGCCACAGGGTGTTGCGGCCCTGCATGCGGCGGAAGCGGATCAGCGCATCCATGATCGCGTTGTTGAAGCCGTGACCCATGTGCAGGCTGCCGGTGACGTTCGGCGGCGGGATCATGATGGTGTAAGGCTCACCGCTACCTTGCGGGGCGAAGTAGTTGTTCTTCTCCCAGGTCTGGTACCAGTTGGATTCGATGGCGTGCGGCTGGTAGGTCTTGTCCATGCGCGGCGGGACCCTTGTGACGGCTGATCGGAAAAGCCGGCAAGTATACCGGGGATGGGCCTTGTGGCGTAAGGGCTGCGCGTCAGAGGGCGCAGGCGCGGCGCTGGCTTGGGAATGCGCCACGCGTCTTGAAGCGGCTCAGGGTTTGCGTGGCGGCAGCAGGCGCGGCAGGCGGGCTTCCAGGCGACGTTTGAGTTCGGCCTCGATCTGCGGCACGAAGTCGTCGATCACGTCTTGCAGAATCAGTTGCGCGGCTGCGCGCAACTCGCCATTGAGGTGTTGCAGATCGCGCGCGCTGTCATGCAGGCGCGGCTCAATGCGCTCGCGCAGCGGGCTTGTGGCTGCCGGTGCTGTCGGCTTGGGCGCCGGCGTGGCATGGAAGGGCGGCGGTGGGCCGGGCGGCGCGCTGACGATATCGGACAACACCGGAATGCTGTCGGGGTCGAGCGAGTCGATCAGCAGCGGTGGCTCGGATCGGTCATCACCCAGCAGCTCGCGAATCGACTCCAGGTCGTGCAGCAACTGAGCAGGTTTTTGCGGAGGCTTGGGAGTGTCCATGGCGGTCGGTGCAGCGGGCAAAAGGGCAGAAGTAGCCTGAATTGTGAGCGCCGACGGCCACTAAAGTTCGACGCGCTGCGGATCATACCCGTGCTGGCGGTAGGTGCGGAAATTCTCGCGACAGGCGCTCAGCAACTCGGGTTGCTGGTTGACGATCTCGATGATGCGGGAAAAACGCGCGACATGCGGCGACAGGCTGCTGCCGAGGTTGATCAGCACGCCCTGTTCGGCGCTCGGAGCTTCGTCGATGCCCAGTACCACAGGCGACAACGGAGCATTCTGGTACAGATCGTGGGGCACGAAGCGTTCGGCCTTGAATGTCCACAGCAGTTCATCCAGTTCCGCGCATTGCGCCTCGTCGCTGCCCCGGACGAACACCGGCAAGCCGGCTCCCCAGGCCTTGAGCGCCAATTGGCAGGCGGCGCGCAGACGACCAGTGGCATCGCTGGAGGAGAGGACGTAGAACTCGATTCTGGGCATCAGGGGCTTCGAAGATAAAAGGCGAATGGCGGTGTATCGGGGTCTGTAGGAGCGGATTCATCCGCGATTTCATCGTGAATTATCGCGGCTGAAGCCGCTCCTACACGAGTATGGCCCGGATGCGGGATCAGGCCTTGGCGCGATCCAGCAGGTACTGGGTCAGCATCGGTACCGGACGACCGGTGCCACCCTTGTCCTTGCCGCCGCTGATCCAGGCGGTGCCGGCGATATCCAGGTGCGCCCAGTGGAAGTTCTTGGCAAAACGCGACAGGAAGCAGCCGGCGGTGATGGTGCCGGCCTTAGGCCCGCCGATGTTGGCGATGTCGGCGAAGGGGCTGTCCAGCTGCTCTTGGTATTCGTCATGCAGCGGCAGCTGCCAGGCGCGGTCGTCGGCGGTTTCGCCGGCCTTGAGGATCTGCTTGATCAGCGTTTCGTTGTTGCCCATCAGGCCGGAAACGTTGCTACCCAGGGCGACGATGCAGGCGCCGGTGAGCGTGGCCACGTCGATCACTGCCTGCGGCTTGAAGCGTTCGGCGTAGGTCAGGGTATCGCACAGCACCAGGCGACCTTCGGCGTCGGTGTTGAGTATCTCCACGGTCTGCCCGCTCATGGTGGTGACGATGTCACCCGGTCGGGTGGCGCGGCCGCTGGGCATGTTCTCGGCGCAGGCCAGCAGGCACACCAGGTTGATCGGCAGTTGCAGCTCGAGCACGGCCTTGAGGGTGCCGAACACACTGGCGGCGCCGCACATGTCGTACTTCATCTCGTCCATGCCTGCCGCCGGCTTGATGCTGATGCCGCCGGTGTCGAAGGTGATGCCCTTGCCGACCAGGGCGAAGGGTTTTTCGTCCTTCTTGCCGCCCTGGTAGTGCATGACGATCATCCGCGGCGGCTGCTCGCTGCCCTGAGCCACGGCGAGGAAGGCGCCGGCGCCGAGCTCCTTGAGCTTCTTCTCGTCGAGGATTTCCACCTTGAGGTTCTTGTGTACCTTGCCCAGGGCCTTGGCCTCTTCGGCCAGGTAGCTGGGGTGGCAGAGATTCGGCGGCAGGTTGCCCAGGTCCTTGGTGAAGGCGACGCCGGTGGCGATGGCGCGGGCATGCTGCAGGGCGCGCTCGGCATCGGCCAGCTCGGCCTTGTCGACGACCAGGGTGACTTTCTTCAGTGCACGCGGGTCGCTTTTCTTGCTCTTGAACTGTTCGAACAGGTAGCTGCCATCGGCCAGGGTTTCTGCGATCAGGCGAATCTTGCCGTAGGCGTCGCGGCCCTTGACCTTGAGTTCACTCAGGGCGAGCAGGGCATCGCTGCCGCCCAGGCCCTTGAGCACACCATGCACGCTTGCAACCAACTTGCGCAGTTGACGGTCGGATAGGTCGCCCTTGCCGCAGCCCACCAGCAGCACACGCTCGGCCTTGAGCCCCGGCAGGCTGTGCAGCAGCAGGGTCTGGCCCGGCTTGCCGGCGATGTCGCCACGCTTGAGTACCGCGGAGAGTGCGCCATTGCTGGCCTGGTCCACTGCCTTGGCCGCAACGCCGAGCTTGCGGCCCTCGCCGATGGCGACCACCAGGGTGGCGGTTTTCAGGGTTTCCGGGCGGGTGCTTTTGACGAGGAATTCCATAGTGAGCTGTCCCCAAGACAAAGAGTCGGGTTTGACGGATAATGGCCGCCATTTTTCGAGGGTCCACCCTGAGGTGGGCCGGCAAGTAGGTGCGGCTAGTTTGAGCGCTCGCGCCTGAGCCTGACAACCCTGGAGCGTCCGGTTTGATCGTCTTCCGTTATCTGTCCCGCGAAGTGCTGGTGACCCTCAGTGCGGTGAGTGCCGTACTGCTGGTGATCATCATGAGCGGTCGTTTCATCAAGTATCTGGCCCAGGCGGCGCAGGGCGTACTCGATCCGGGCGTGCTGTTCCTGATCATGGGTTACCGGATTCCCGGCTTCCTGCAGCTGATCCTGCCACTGGGCCTGTTCCTCGGTTTCCTGCTGGCCTACGGGCGTCTGTATCTCGACAGCGAAATGACCGTGCTGTCGGCCACCGGTGTCAGCCAGCAGCGCCTGACCGCCTACAGCATGGCGCCGGCGCTGATCGTCGCGCTGCTGGTGGGCTGGCTCAGCCTCGGCCTGGCCCCACAAGGTGTGGCCAGCGTGGCGCGCATCCTCAACGAGCAGGACGCCCTGACCGAACTCGATACCTTGGTACCGGGGCGCTTCCAGTCGCTGCGCGATGGCTCGCGGGTGACCTATTCGCAGGAGCTGTCTGCCGATCGCAGCGAGCTGCGTGGCGTGTTCATGTCGGAGAAGCGTTTCTCCAGCGATGGTGCCTCCGAGCGCGGTATTACCGTGCTGGTGGCCGAGAGCGGGCGTCAGGAGATTCAGGCCGATGGCAGCCGCTACCTGATCCTGGAAAACGGCTACCGCTATGACGGCGAGCCGGGCGAGGCGGATTATCGCGCCATCCAGTACGACACCTATGGCGTGCTGTTGCCCAAGCCGGAGGTCGCCATCGAAGCCAGCGAGCGTGAGGCGACGCCGACCCGCGAGCTGCTGGGCAGCAGCGACCCGCGTATGCAGGCCGAGCTGCAATGGCGCCTGTCACTACCCCTGCTGGTATTCATCGTCACCTTGCTGGCCGTGCCGCTGTCGAAGGTCAACCCGCGTCAGGGCCGCTTCCTCAAGCTGTTGCCGGCGATCTTCCTCTATATGGCCTATCTGGGCCTGCTGATCGCGGCCCGTGGTGCGCTGGACAAGGGGCGTCTGCCCGCCGCGCTGGGGCTGTGGTGGGTGCACGGCATCTTCCTCGCCATCGGCCTTACGTTGTTGTACTGGGAGCGTCTGAGTCTGTGGTGGGCCAGCCGTCGTGCGTCGGAGGTGGCTCATGGCTAAGTTGGATCGCTACATCGGAACTCAGGTGTTCTTCGCCATTCTGGCGGTGCTGGGCATCATTCTCGGTCTGGCGCTGCTGTTCGCTTTCATCGACGAGCTCAGTGACCTGAACAAGGGCGACTATGGGCTCGCCCAGGCGCTCTGGTACGTTCTGTTGACCGCGCCGCGCCGCGCTTACGAGATGCTGCCGATGGCGGCGCTGATCGGTTGCCTGATCGGTCTTGGCACCCTGGCCAGCAACAGCGAGCTGACCATCATGCGCGCCGCTGGCGTGTCCATCGGCCGTATCGTCTGGGCGGTAATGAAGCCCATGCTGGTGCTGATGCTGGCCGGCATTCTGATCGGCGAGTACGTCGCGCCGCTTACCGAGAACCAGGCCCAGGCCGACCGTGCGCTGGCGCAGGGTGGTGGTGCAGCGCAGAGCTCCAAGCGCGGCATGTGGCATCGGCAGGGGCAGGAGTACGTGCATATCAACGCCGTACAGCCGGGCGGGGTTCTGCTGGGCGTCACGCGCTACCGTTTCGACGACGAGCGGCGCCTGCTTTCGGCCAGTTTCGCTCGCCGTGCCGAGTTCCGCGACAACCACTGGATGCTGAGCAACGTGCAGACCACGCTGCTGCATGAAGACCGTTCCGAGGTGGTCAATCAGCGCGAAGAGCGCTGGGATATCGAACTCAATCCGGAGCTGCTCGGCACCGTGGTGATGGAGCCCGAGGCGCTGTCGGTGACCGGGCTTTGGCAGTACATCCACTACCTGAGTGAGCAGGGGTTGAACAACGTCCGTTACTGGCTGGCATTCTGGACCAAGGTGCTGCAACCGCTGGTAACCGCCGCGCTGGTGTTGATGGCGATTTCCTTCATCTTCGGCCCGCTGCGCTCGGTGACCCTAGGGCAGCGCGTGTTCACCGGCGTGCTGGTCGGCTTCATCTTCCGCATCGCTCAGGACCTGCTGGGGCCGTCCAGCCTGGTGTTCGGTTTCTCGCCGCTGCTGGCGGTGCTGGTCCCGGCGGGCATCTGCGCGCTGGCTGGTGTGTGGCTGCTACGCCGCGCTGGCTGAGCCGATCGCAGGCATGAAAAAGCCGGTTCAGTGAACCGGCTTTTTTGAATCTGCCGCCCGTTACTTCTTGTGGATGTTCTTCGGTAGCTGAACCACACGGCTGTCGGAGTAGATGTCGTGCCAGGTGCGGCCCTGCTTGTCCCATAACAGCCAGAGAAAGCCCAGGCCTGCGAACAGCCAGGAGCCGATGGCGATCACGAAGCGCAGCAAGGCCTGCCACAGATCGATGGCGCTGCCGTCGGCGTTCTGAATGCGCAGTCCCCAGGCCTGCATGCCCAGTGTCTGACCGTTATGGGTCCAGAACTTGGCGAAGAAGGCGAACAGCGACAGCAGCACCAGGCTGGCGAGAATCGGATCATGGTCCAGGGCGCCGGCTTCGGCCATCGCCATCAACGTATCGCCGCCGTGGATCAGACGCAGAATGCCTTGCTGGTAGATCAGGGTGACCACCATGATCAGTGCTACGCAAAGCAGGAAATCGTAGAAGAGGGCCGCCAGGCGACGAATCAGCCCGGCTGTGGGGAAGTCTCCCTGCGGGCGTAGCTGGTGTTTCGGCATGATGGGCTCGCTATGACGAAGGTGCGCGCCATTCTAACCGCGACTTTTCCCCAGGCATAAAAAAACCCCTGATCGAGATCAGGGGTTCTTCAAAGCAGCGGCAATCAGCCCAGGATCTGAACCTGGTCGGCCTGCATGCCTTTTTGACCTTGCACAGCGATGAAGCTGACTTTCTGGCCTTCTTTCAGGCTCTTGAAGCCGTTACCTTCGATCGCGCGGAAGTGCACGAACAGATCCGGACCGCTTTCGGGAGTGATAAAACCAAAACCTTTCTCGTCGTTAAACCACTTGACGGTACCGTTCTGACGATTCGACATGTCTTTTTCCTTGAAACTAGAGTTGATGACAGCCTCCAAATATAGAGGGCTGAGACTGGTTGCAAGGAGTAATAGAAGTCGAGCGGGATGTAGCGGATCTAGATGATCTGCTGCACCAGAGTCACGATTCACAGCGACCCATGCAAACAGTTCGATCACTCTACGCTAACTTTTGCGCAATTGCCAACCCCCCACCAGCAAGGTCGCCAGCCAGGTTTTACGGGGCTTGCCGAGGTGCCGGAGAAAGTTTCCCGGCAACCTGCTTGCAACAATTCTCCAGCTGTTCACGCAAATACGAAAAAGCCCGCAAGACCAATGTCTTGCGGGCTTCAAATCGTGGTGCCCCGGGGGAGACTCGAACTCCCACTCCTTTCGAAAACGGATTTTGAATCCGCCGCGTCTACCGATTCCGCCACCGGGGCACGATGGCGGCGCAGTATAGGGATGCGCCTTGCGTCGGTCAATCGGCGGCAAGGCTGTGATGGGCTTTCGTCGCGTTTGTGTACTAACAGCCAATGGCTGTGTTGATGGCATCCGGCTTTTATATGGCGGTTGCGGCTAGAATCGCGGCTGTCATGAGGATTGCCGAGTATGGCGCTTATATAAATGACCTCGGGGTGATGCGGTCTTGGGCAGAGGTGTGATCAAAGGATTGTGCCGGGCGTTAATTGCCGGCCTGCTGCTCGTGCCTGTCGTCCGGGCCGACACCCTGACTTATGCCGTTACCGATGAAAGCTGGGCCCCGTACTGGATAGTCGAGGAGCAGCGAGTCAGCGGCATCCTCCACGAGTTCATGCTCGCGCTGGATAAGCGCTTGCCAGAGTCGTTGCTAGCCAGCCACCCATTGCCGCCGCTACGGACGCAGAAGCTCTTCCGCGAGGGGCAACTGCAGATCGAGTGTTGCGTCAGCAGGAGCTGGCGCAGTGACGCGGAGCAAGCCGAGGTCTCGTTGTGGACGGTGCCGGTGCTGGAAACCGAGGAGATGCTGATTTTCCCGCCCGGTCGGGCATTTCCATACAGCCGTCTCGAGGATCTGCGCGGTCGGTCCATCGCCACGGTGCGTGGCTATGGCTATGTCGGTAGCGAGCACTTTCAGCGTAACGATGGCGCCGATGTTCGGGCGCTGATCTACCGCGTCGCTCAGGGACGCAGTGAGGCAGGCATCCTCGACCGCCTCGAGTGGCGCTATCTGCAGCATGTGGACGAACAGCTGCAGGCGCCTCGCTGGCAGGTGGAGGAGGGGCCGACCATCCATCGCTCTCAACTGCGCTTGCGGCTGCATCGAAAACTGCAGGGCCGGCTCGAGGTGTTCGATGCCGCCATTCGGTCGCTGCAGAAAGATGGCACCTTGGCGCAGATCGTCGCCAAGTATGCGCCGCAGGCTCACGTGGTCGGAAAGGGGGAAATCCGGTAAGCTTTGCCACCCTGCAGAAATACCCCCTCCGAATCGAATCATGCGTGTTGCCGATTTCCACTTCGATCTTCCCGAGTCGCTGATTGCCCGTCATCCCCTGGCCGAGCGCCGCGCCAGTCGCCTGTTGCAGCTGGATGGGCCGAGCGGGGCGCTGCGTCATGGCCAGTTCACCGATCTGCTGGAGCAACTGCGCCCCGGTGACCTGATGGTGTTCAACAACACCCGGGTGATTCCGGCGCGGCTGTTCGGCCAGAAGGCGTCCGGCGGCAAGCTGGAAGTGCTGGTGGAGCGCGTGCTCGATCAGTATCGGGTGCTGGCGCACGTGCGCTCCAGCAAGTCGCCCAAGCCCGGTTCGCAGATCCTCATCGACGGTGGCGGCGAAGCCGAAATGGTCGCCCGTCATGATGCTCTGTTCGAGCTGCGTTTCGCCGAACCGGTGCTGCCGTTGCTGGAGCGGGTTGGGCATATGCCGCTGCCGCCTTATATAGACAGGCCGGATGATGAGGCCGACCGCGAGCGTTATCAGACCGTCTACGCCGAGAAGGCGGGTGCGGTGGCGGCCCCCACTGCCGGTCTGCATTTCGATGACGAGCTGCTGGCGGCGATCCGCGCCAAGGGTGTGGAAACAGCGTTCGTGACGCTGCATGTCGGTGCCGGTACCTTCCAGCCGGTACGGGTCGAGCGCATCGAGGATCACCACATGCACAGCGAGTGGCTGGAGGTCAGCCAGGAGGTCGTCGATGCCGTGGCGGCCTGCCGCGCCCGTGGCGGTCGTGTGGTGGCCGTCGGCACCACCAGCGTGCGCTCCCTGGAAACCGCGGCGCAGAGCGGCGAGTTGAAGCCGTTCAGCGGCGATACCGACATCTTCATCTACCCGGGCCGGCCCTTCCATGTGGTCGACGCCCTGGTCACCAACTTCCACCTGCCCGAGTCGACCCTGCTGATGCTGGTGTCGGCCTTCGCCGGCTACGCCGAGACCATGGCCGCCTACCGCGCGGCGGTGGAGCAGGGCTATCGCTTCTTCAGTTACGGTGATGCCATGTTCATCACCCGCAACCCCGCCGCGCGCGGGCCCGAGGTTTGAGTATGTCGCGCACCTGTCGCATGTCCTTCGAGTTGCTGGCTACCGACGGCAAGGCCCGTCGCGGCCGCCTGACCTTCCCGCGTGGTGTGGTGGAAACGCCCGCTTTCATGCCGGTGGGCACCTACGGCACGGTCAAGGGCATGCTGCCGCGTGACGTCGAAGACATCGGCGCGCAGATCATCCTCGGCAACACCTTCCACCTGTGGCTGCGCCCGGGCATGGAGGTGATCAGGAAACACGGCGACCTGCATGACTTCATGCAGTGGCAGGGGCCGATCCTCACCGACTCCGGCGGCTTCCAGGTGTTCAGTCTGGGTGCGATGCGCAAGATCAAGGAAGAGGGTGTGTACTTCGCCTCGCCGGTCGATGGCGCCAAGGTGTTCATGGGCCCGGAAGAGTCGATGCAGGTGCAGCGCGACCTGGGCTCGGACATCGTGATGATCTTCGACGAATGCACGCCTTACCCGGCCGAGTTCGATGTGGCCAAGCGCTCCATGGAACTGTCGCTGCGCTGGGCCAAGCGCTCCAAGACCGCCCATGGCGAGAGCACGGCGGCGTTGTTCGGCATCGTCCAGGGTGGCATGCACGAAGAGCTGCGCATGCGCTCGCTGGAGGGCTTGTACGAAATTGGCTTCGACGGCCTGGCCATCGGTGGGCTGTCGGTCGGTGAGCCGAAGGAGGAGATGATCCGCGTGCTCGACTTCCTGCCGCCGCAGATGCCGGCCGACAAACCGCGCTATCTGATGGGCGTGGGCAAGCCGGAAGACCTGGTCGAGGGCGTGCGCCGTGGCGTGGACATGTTCGACTGCGTGATGCCCACGCGTAACGCGCGCAACGGTCACCTGTTCGTCGATACCGGCGTGGTGAAGATCCGCAACGCGGTGCACAAGCTCGATGATTCGCCGCTGGACCCAACCTGCGACTGTTACACCTGCAAACACTTCTCGCGCGCTTATCTGCATCATCTGGACAAGTGCGGCGAAATGCTCGGTAGCATGCTCAATACCATCCATAACTTGCGGCATTATCAGCGGGTTATGGCTGGTTTGCGCGAGGCTATCGGACAGGGTACATTGGCCGCCTTTGTCGAAGCCTTCTATGCCAAGCGCGGCCTTCCTGTGCCGCCTCTGGACTGATTTCCCGTACGTTTGAAGATCCTTTCCATTAGGAGTGTTACATGAGCTTTTTCATTCCCGCCGCCTACGCTGACACCGCGGCTGCTGGCCCTGCCGGCAGCGGTTTCGAGTGGGTTTTCCTGATCGGCTTCCTGGTCATCTTCTATCTGATGATCTGGCGTCCGCAGGCCAAGCGTGCCAAGGAGCACAAGAACCTGCTCGGCAGCCTGCAGAAGGGCGACGAAGTGGTCACCAGCGGTGGCATCGCTGGCAAGGTGTCCAAGGTTACCGACGATTTCGTGGTGATCGAGGTGTCTGACACTGTCGAGCTGAAGTTCCAGAAACAGGCCATCGCCGCCACCCTGCCCAAGGGCACGCTGAAAGCCATCTGATTCGGTTCTCGGTTTTTCCATTCCACGGGGCGCTTTTAGCGCCCCGCGTCATAGCGGGCGGCCCGTTCATGCTCAATAAATATCCTCTGTGGAAGTACCTGCTGATTTTGTCCGTACTGGCGATCGGCCTGGTCTACTCCATTCCCAATCTCTATCCAGATGATCCTGCCGTACAGATCAGTGGCGCCAGTTCGGCGCTGAGCATCGAGCAGGCGGACGTCGATCGTGCCAGCAAGGCGCTGACCGATGCCGGCATTGCCGTCAAGGCTGCCAGCATCGACGAGCGTGGCCGTGGCGGTCTGATCCGCCTGACCAAGCAGGATGACCAGTTGCCGGCCAAGGACATCGTCCGCCGCGCTCTGGGCGATGACTATGTAGTGGCGCTGAACCTGGCGCAAACCACCCCCGACTGGCTGCGCAGCCTGGGTGCGAGCCCGATGAAGCTCGGCCTGGACCTGTCCGGCGGTGTGCACTTCCTGCTGGAAGTCGACATGGACAAGGCGCTGGACGTGCGCCGCAAGGTCTACGAAGGCGAGATCAAGAGCCTGCTGCGCAAGGAGCGCGTGCGCTACCGCAGCATGCCGGAAAGCAACGGTCGCATTCAGCTCGGCTTTGCCGACAGCGACACGCTGGAAAAAGCCCAGCGTCTGATCCGCAAGGATTACAGCGATTTCGAGCTGACCACCGTCGAGCGTAATGGTCAGCAGATTCTGCAGCTGGGCCTGACCCAGGCGAAGATTGCCGAGATTCGCGAATACTCCATTCGCCAGAACCTCACCACCGTACGTAACCGCGTCAACGAGCTTGGCGTGGCCGAGCCGCTGGTGCAGCGCCAGGGTGCCAACCGCATCGTGGTCGAGCTGCCGGGGGTGCAGGACACCGCCGAAGCCAAGCGAATCCTCGGCAAGACCGCCAACCTGGAGTTCCGTCTGCAGGCCGATCTCGATGCGCCGCGCGGTGCGACCGAGGCCTTCGGTTTCCGCGAGGAGGGCCGTCCGCCGGTGCAGCTCGAGCGTGAGCTGATCATCACCGGTGACCAGGTTACCGACGCTCAGGCCAGCTTCGACGAGAATGGCCGTCCGCAGGTGAATATCCGCCTCGACGGTCACGGTGGCGATCTGATGAACCGCGCCACGCGTAACAACGTCGGACGCAGCATGGCGGTGATCTTCATCGAACAGAAGCCGGTCACCCGCTACGTGCGGCAGACCGTCGACGGTGTCGAGCAGGAAGTCGCTGTTTCCTCGTTCGTCGAAGAGAAGAAAATCATCAGCCTGGCCACCATTCAGTCGGCACTGGGCAGCCAGTTCCGCATCACTGGCCTGAACGGTCAGGGTGAGTCTTCCGAGCTCGCGCTGCTGCTGCGTGCCGGCGGCCTGGCGGCGCCGATGTACTTCGCCGAAGAGCGTACCATCGGCCCGAGCCTGGGGGCCGAGAACATCGCCAAGGGTATCGCTTCCACCGAGTGGGCGATGCTCTTCGTGGCCATCTTCATCATCGCTATCTATCGCTTCTTCGGGGTGCTGGCGACCGTCGCTCTGGCGTTCAACCTGGTGTTGCTGGTGGGCCTGATGTCGGCCATCGGCGCAACCCTGACCTTGCCGGGTATCGCCGGTATCGTGCTGACGCTGGGTATGGCAGTGGACGCCAACGTGCTGATCTTCTCGCGGATACGTGAGGAACTGGCCAACGGGCTGCCGGTGCAGCGCGCCCTGCACGAAGGCTTCGACCGTGCATTCTCGGCGATTCTCGACAGTAACCTGACCACCCTGCTGGTCGGCGGCATCCTGTTCGCCATGGGTACCGGTCCGGTCAAGGGCTTCGCGGTGACCATGTCGCTGGGCATCATCACGTCGATGTTCACCGCCATCATGTTCACCCGTGGTCTGGTCAACCTGATCTTCGGTGGCCGCAACGTCAAGAAGCTGTGGATCTGAGGTGCAGCCATGATCAAGTCAACCATTCGTTTCATGGCGATTCGCAATATCGCCTTCTCCATTACGGTCGTGCTGACGCTGATCGGTCTCGGGGCGCTGTTCACCAAGGGGCTTAATTTCGGCCTGGATTTCACGGGTGGCACCCTGATCGAGCTGCAATACGAGCAGCCGGCCAACCTCGATCAGATCAAGCGTGAGCTGGGGCAGGCCGGTTATACCGATGCCGTGGTGCAAAGCTTTGGCGCCAGCACCGATGTGCTGGTGCGCCTGGCGGGCGATTCCCCCGACCTGGGCAATGAGGTCGCGGCGGCGCTGCGCAAGATCGACGAGGCGACGCGCTTCGAGGTCAAGCGCGTGGAGTTCGTCGGCCCGCAGGTGGGTGAGGAGCTGCGTGACCAGGGTGGTATCGCCATGCTTCTGGCGCTCGGCGGTATCCTGCTGTACCTGGCGTTTCGCTTTCAGTGGAAGTTCGGTGTCGGCGCCATCGCATCCTTGATCCACGACGTGGTGATCACCCTGGGTGTGCTGGCGTTCTTCCGGATTCCGTTCGACCTGACGGTGCTGGCAGCGGTGCTGGCGATGATCGGTTACTCGCTCAACGACACCATCATCATCTACGACCGTATCCGCGAGAACTTCCGTGTGCTGCGCAAGACCTCGTTGATCGAGAACATCGACGTATCGGTCACTCAGACTTTGCTGCGAACCATTGCGACCTCGTTGTCCACTGCGCTGGCGCTGCTGGCGCTGCTGTTCTTCGGTGGTGAGGTATTGGCAGCTTTCGCGCTGACCCTGTTGGTCGGTGTCGTTGTAGGCACCTACTCGTCGGTCTATATCGGCGCCACGGTACTGGTATGGCTGAAGCTCAGCGTGGAGGATCTGATCCCACCAGTGGCTGAAGCCGAGGCGGACGACGGTCGCCCCTGATGCTGTGACCGACTTCAAGAAAGTCAGCGAAAGCCGCGGCAAGTCGAACTTGTCGCGGCTTTTTGCTGTCCTAGGCAAGGAGAAGGGCGCGAGTCGCCGAGCCTAGGAGACACATAAAATGAACAAGTCAATGTTGGTAGGTGCCGTGCTGGGTGCTGTGGGTGTGACCGCTGGTGGTGCCGTGGCCACTTACAGTCTGGTTGATCGCGGTCCGGACTATGCCGAAGTGCTGGCGGTAACGCCGATCAACGAAACCGTTAAAACGCCGCGCGAGGTGTGCAAGGACGTGACCGTTACGCGTCAGCGTCCGGTGCAGGATCAGCACCAGATCGCCGGTACTGCTATCGGCGCCATCGCCGGTGGTCTGTTGGGTAATCAGGTTGGTGGCGGCACCGGCAAGAAGATCGCAACTGTGGCCGGTGCGGTCGGCGGCGGTTATGCCGGCAACAAGATTCAGGAAGGCATGCAGCAGCGTGACACCTACACCACCACTGAAACCCGCTGCAACACCGTGACCGATACCAGCGAGAAGCTGGTGGGGTACGACGTGAAGTATCAGCTGGGCGAGAAGGTCGGTACCGTTCGCATGGACCGTGATCCGGGTAACCGTATTCCGGTCAACAAGCAGGGCGAGCTGGTGCTGGTGCAGCAGACTCAGTGATAAATTCGAGTAATAAAAAAACGCCCCTCGGGGCGTTTTTTATTTTTGCTCGATGAAAGCTCAGCGCTTCATCGAGGGTGCCAGGTGTGGCTGGATCGCGGTCAAGACGGCTTTGAAGCACTTGGTGTTGCCGGCGACGATCTGGCCCTTCTCGAGGAATTCGTGGCCGCCGCTGAAATCGCTGACCAGGCCGCCTGCTTCCTGAATCAGCAGTGCGCCTGCCGCCATGTCCCACTCGGACAGGCCGAACTCCCAGAATGCGTCGAAGCGGCCGGCCGCAACGTAAGCCAGGTCCAGGCTTGCAGCGCCTGCGCGGCGGATACCAGCGGTCTGGCCAGTCAGACTGCGGAACATGTTCAGGTAATTGTCCAGGTGATCGAGCTGGCCGTCGCGGAACGGGAAGCCGGTGCCGAGCAGCGCGCCTTCGAGGCTCTTGCGATTGCTCACGCGCAGACGGCGGCCGTTGAGGGCGGCGCCACGGCCGCGGCTGGCGGTGAATTCTTCCTGTCGAACCGGGTCGAGGACGATGGCGTGCTCAAGGCGGCCGCGGTATTTGCAGGCGATGCTGATGGCGAAGTGCGGTACGCCGCGAACGAAGTTGGTGGTGCCGTCCAGCGGGTCGATGATCCACTGGTAGTCGGCGCCTTCGCCGCTGCCTTCCAGCACGCCGCCTTCTTCACCCAGGAAACTGTGGGTCGGGTAGGCCTTGCGGATGGCCTGGACGATCATCAGTTCGGCGGCCTTGTCGACCTCGGTGACGTAATCCTTGGCATCCTTCTCGTCGACCGAGATGACATCCAGGCGCTCGATGGAGCGAAAGATCATTTCACCGGCGCTGCGAGCGGCGCGCAGGGCGATATTCAGCATGGGCTGCATGGGTGGTTCACCTGGGGCGTTAAAGAAAGCCGGCCATGTTATCAGAAAACCGTTATTGATGAAGCGCCGTCTGTACCTCGCATGGCAATCACGCCAGGGCTTGGGTAAGATCGTTGCCCCCTAATCGTTTCTGAGAGTGTCGGCGTTGCTGGACAATATTCGCGTCGTTCTGGTGGGTACCAGTCATCCGGGCAATATCGGCGGTGCCGCGCGGGCGATGAAAAACATGGGGCTGTCGCGCCTGGTGCTGGTGGCGCCCGAGGATTTCCCCAGTGGCGAGGCCGTCGCCCGGGCCTCTGGCGCCACCGATGTGCTGGACGCCGCGCAGGTGGTCGACACGCTGGAAGAGGCGTTGGTCGGCTGCACCCTGGTGGTTGGCACCAGTGCGCGCGATCGGCGCATTCCCTGGCCTCTGCTGGACCCGCGCGAGTGTGGTGTGGCCAGTTGCGAGCAGGCTGCTGCGGGGGGCGAAGTGGCGTTGGTCTTCGGTCGTGAATATGCCGGCCTGACCAACGAGGAGCTGCAGCGATGTCAATACCACGTGCATATCCCGTCCAATCCGGAATTCAGCTCGCTGAATCTGGCGGCGGCGGTGCAGGTGCTGGCCTATGAAGTACGTATGGCCTGGCTGACAGCGCAAAATCTGCCGAGCAAGGTAGAGAAGCTGGAAACCACGGCGATGCTCAACTCCCAGGCCGCGACGGCGGATGAGCTTGAGTCTTTCTATGGCCATTTGCGTCGCGTGTTGGTGATGATCGGTTTTCTCGATCCGCAGAAGCCGCGGCACCTGATGACTCGCCTGCGCCGTCTTTACGGGCGCAGTGCGGTGAGCAAGCTGGAAATGAATATCCTGCGCGGCATCCTTACCGAGACAGAGAAGGCCGTGCGTGGAGAGCCTCACAAGCAGGGGAAGTCTGATGTTTGAACGCATGCGAGAAGATATCCAGAGCGTTTTTCACCGTGATCCGGCGGCGCGCAACGCGCTAGAGGTGGTGACCTGCTACCCGGGGCTGCATGCCGTCTGGCTGCATCGTGTGGCTCATGCGCTGTGGCGTTCGGGCTGGAAGTGGCCGGCGCGGGTGGTGTCCAATTTCGGTCGCTGGATGACCGGTATCGAGATCCATCCGGGGGCGAAGATCGGCCGGCGCTTCTTCATCGATCACGGCATGGGCATCGTCATCGGCGAGACCGCCGAGATCGGCAATGACGTGACGCTGTATCAGGGGGTGACCCTGGGCGGCACCAGTTGGAACAAGGGCAAGCGCCATCCGACGCTGGAGGATGGTGTCGTGGTCGGCGCCGGGGCCAAGGTGCTGGGTCCGTTTACGGTTGGCGCTGGTGCCAAGATCGGCTCCAATGCCGTGGTGACCAAGGCGGTGCCGGCCGGCGCAACGGCGGTCGGCATTCCCGGCAAGATCATCGTCAAGTCCGATGATGAGCAGGAAGCCAAGCGCCAGGCCATGGCCGAGAAGATCGGCTTCGATGCCTATGGCGTCGGTCAGGACATGCCGGACCCGGTCGCACGGGCCATCGGCCAGCTGCTCGATCATCTGCATGCGGTCGACGGGCGCCTGGAGGGCATGTGCAAGGCGCTGACGGCGTTGGGCAGCGACTATTGCGCCAAGGATCTGCCGACCCTGCGCGACGAGGACTTCGCTGACGTATGCAAGGATCAGCAACAGGGCGACAAGCCTGCTGCCTGATGCATGCAGAGGCGGCGTTTGCTATCATGCCGCCTCTTTTTGCGGTCAATCCTGAGTAAATCAATAGGTCTTATAGTTGACTTAAATACTCGGGAATCGCATACTTCGCCGCAATTCAGTGATTCGTGGTAGAGCCATGCGACTGACCACCAAAGGCCGTTACGCCGTTACCGCCATGCTCGATCTGGCGCTGCACGCGCAGCATGGCCCCGTTTCCCTGGCCGATATTTCCGAGCGGCAGGGCATTTCCCTGTCCTATCTCGAACAACTGTTCGCCAAGCTGCGTCGTGGCAACCTGGTTTCCAGCGTGCGCGGGCCGGGTGGCGGTTATCAGCTGTCGCGTGACATGCGCGGCATTCAGGTGGCTCAGGTGATCGACGCGGTCAATGAGTCCGTGGATGCCACGCGTTGCCAGGGGCAGGGCGATTGCCACTCTGGCGATACCTGTCTGACCCATCATCTGTGGTGCGACCTCAGTCAGCAAATTCATGAGTTCCTCAGCGGCATCAGTCTGGCCGATCTGGTCGTGCGTCGTGAGGTTCAAGAGGTCGCGTTGCGCCAGGATCAGCGTCGCTGCTCCGGCAGAGGCACTACGCCGCATTTGGATAAGATTGAAGCGTCTGCCATCGAGTGAGCAGGGCGTTTGCCTGATAGGAGAAACCCAATGAAATTGCCCATTTACCTCGATTATTCCGCCACCACGCCGGTCGATCCGCGTGTCGCGCAGAAGATGAGCGAATGCCTGCTGGTCGACGGTAACTTCGGCAACCCGGCTTCGCGCTCCCACGTGTTCGGTTGGAAGGCCGAGGAAGCGGTGGAAAACGCTCGTCGTCAGGTCGCCGAGCTGGTCAATGCCGACCCGCGCGAGATCGTCTGGACCAGCGGTGCCACCGAGTCCGACAACCTCGCCATCAAGGGCGTGGCGCATTTCTACGCCAGCAAGGGCAAGCACATCATCACCTCGAAGATCGAGCACAAGGCGGTGCTGGACACCACCCGCCAGCTCGAGCGCGAAGGTTTCGAAGTCACCTATCTCGAGCCGGGCGAAGATGGCCTGATCACGCCGGCCATGGTCGAAGCCGCGCTGCGTGACGACACCACGCTGGTGTCGGTCATGCACGTCAACAACGAGATCGGCACCATCAACGACATTGCTGCCATCGGCGAGCTGACCCGCTCCCGCGGTGTGCTGCTGCATGTCGATGCCGCGCAGTCCACTGGCAAGGTGGAAATCGATCTGGAGAAGATGAAGGTCGATCTGATGTCCTTCTCCGCGCACAAGACCTACGGCCCGAAAGGCGTCGGCGCACTGTACGTGCGCCGCAAGCCGCGTGTGCGCCTGGAGGCGCAGACCCACGGCGGCGGCCATGAGCGCGGCATGCGCTCCGGCACCCTGGCCACCCACCAGTGCGTCGGCATGGGCGAAGCCTTCCGCATCGCCAAGGAAGAAATGGCCGCGGAGAATCAGCGCATTACCGCCCTGCGTGATCGCTTCTACCGCCAGCTGGAAAACATGGAAGAGCTGTACGTCAACGGCAGCCTGACTGCTCGTGTGCCGCACAATCTCAACCTGAGTTTCAACTACGTCGAGGGTGAGTCGCTGATCATGGCGCTCAAGGACCTCGCCGTATCGTCCGGTTCGGCCTGCACCTCGGCTTCCCTGGAGCCGTCCTACGTACTGCGCGCCCTTGGCCGCAACGACGAACTGGCGCACAGCTCGATTCGCTTCACCTTCGGTCGCTTCACCACCGAAGAAGAGGTCGACTACGCCGCTGCCAAGGTCCGCGAAGCCGTGGACAAGCTGCGTGAACTGTCGCCCTTGTGGGATATGTTCAAAGAAGGTGTCGACCTTTCCTCCGTGGAATGGGCAGCACACTGATAGCTGCCTGAAGAGCGGCACCTGATGAGAGAGGAAGTACAGCATGGCTTACAGTGACAAGGTCATCGACCACTACGAAAACCCGCGTAACGTCGGCAAGCTGAACGCCGAAGATCCGGATGTCGGTACCGGCATGGTCGGTGCACCGGCCTGCGGCGACGTGATGCGCCTGCAGATCAAGGTCAACGAAAGCGGCGTGATCGAAGACGCCAAGTTCAAGACCTACGGCTGCGGTTCTGCTATCGCCTCCAGCTCCCTCGCCACCGAGTGGATGAAGGGCAAGACCCTGGACGAGGCCGAGAGCATCAAGAACACCCAGCTCGCCGAAGAACTGGCGCTGCCGCCAGTGAAGATTCACTGCTCCGTACTCGCCGAAGATGCCATCAAGGCCGCCGTGCGCGATTACAAGCAGAAGAAAGGCTTGCTCTGATACGAGGTTTGCAATGGCCATTACCATGTCTGAAGCAGCTGCCCGTCACGTGCAGCGCTCTCTCGAAGGGCGCGGCAAGGGTGAGGGCATTCGCCTCGGTGTGCGTACTACCGGTTGCTCCGGCCTGGCCTACGTGCTCGAGTTCGTTGACGAACTGGCGGCGGAGGATCAGGTGTTCGAGAGCCATGGTGTCAAGGTGATCATCGATCCCAAGAGTCTGGTCTATCTCGATGGCACCGAGTTGGACTTCGTCAAGGAAGGCCTCAACGAGGGCTTCAAGTTCAACAACCCCAACGTGCGCGGCGAATGCGGTTGCGGCGAAAGTTTCAATGTCTGAGGCCCTGAATGGGTAACCCCTGCCATTTCGCCCTGTTCGACCTGCAGCCGAGCTTCCGTCTGGACCTCGATCAACTGGCTGCGCGTTATCGCGAGCTGGCGCGTCAGGTTCATCCGGATCGTTTCGCTGACGCGGGCGAGCGTGAACAGCGCCTGGCGCTTGAGCGCTCGGCCTGCCTCAACGAGGCTTATCAGGTCCTGAAGACACCGTCGCAGCGTGCGCGCTATCTGCTGGCCATGCGTGGTCCCGAGCTGCCGCTGGAAGTGACGGTGCAGGATCCGGATTTCCTCTTGCAGCAGATGCAGCTGCGCGAGGAGCTGGAAGAGCTGCATGATGATGCCGATCTGGCCGGCGTCGCCGCCTTCAAGCGTCGTCTGAAAGCCGCGCAAGAGCAGCTCAACGAGAGCTTCGCAGCGTGCTGGGATGATGATGCTCGCCGTGAAGAGGCCGAGCGTCTGATGCGTCGTATGCAGTTCCTCGACAAGCTCTCTCATGAAGTGCGCCAATTAGAAGAGCGCCTCGACGATTAACCTGTGGGTTGCCGTGGCAGCCTGCCTGATGATTTCAAGAAGACCATGGCCTTATTGCAGATCGCCGAGCCAGGACAGAGTCCGCAACCGCACCAGCGTCGGCTGGCGGTGGGGATCGACCTGGGCACCACCAATTCGCTGGTCGCTGCCGTGCGCAGCGGCCTGGCCGAACCCCTGGCCGATGGCGATGGCAAGGTCATCCTGCCGTCGGCCGTGCGCTATCACCCGCAGCGTGTGGAAGTCGGTGAGTCGGCCAAGCTGGCGGCGGCCAGCGATCCGTTCAATACCGTGCTGTCGGTCAAGCGTCTGATGGGGCGTGGTATCGCCGACGTGCATCAGCTCGGCGAACAACTGCCTTATCGCTTCGCCGCGGGCGAGTCGCATATGCCCTTCATCGAGACCGTGCAGGGTGCCAAGAGCCCGGTGGAAGTCTCGGCGGAAATTCTCAAGACTCTGCGTTTGCGTGCCGAGCAGACTCTGGGTGGCGAGCTGGTGGGGGCGGTGATCACCGTGCCTGCCTATTTCGATGACGCTCAGCGTCAGGCCACCAAGGATGCCGCGCGTCTTGCTGGCCTTACCGTTCTGCGTCTGCTCAACGAGCCCACCGCTGCGGCTGTCGCCTATGGTCTGGATCAGAAGGCCGAAGGCGTGGTCGCGATCTACGATCTGGGGGGCGGTACCTTCGATATCTCCATCCTGCGCCTGACCGGTGGCGTGTTCGAAGTGCTGGCCACCGGTGGTGACAGTGCGCTGGGTGGTGATGACTTCGATCATGCCATTGCCGACTGGATCATCCAGCAAGCCCGCATTTCCAGTGATCTTGACCCGGCTACTCAGCGCAGCCTGCTGCAGACTGCCTGTGCAGCGAAGGAAGCACTGACGAATGCCGCCAGCGTCGAGCTGAGCCATGGCGACTGGCAGGGTGCGCTGTCGCGTGAGCAGTTCGAAGCGCTGATCGAGCCGATGGTGGCGCGCAGCCTCAAGGCCTGCCGTCGCGCCGTACGGGATTCCGGCGTCGAGCTGGAAGAGGTCAGTGCGGTGGTCATGGTCGGCGGGTCGACCCGCGTGCCGCGCGTGCGCGAGGCGGTGGGCGAGCTGTTCGGCCGTGCGCCGCTGACCAATATCGATCCTGACCAGGTGGTGGCCATTGGTGCTGCGATCCAGGCCGATGCTCTGGCCGGCAATCAGCGCAGCGATGGCGAGGAGCTGTTGCTCCTGGATGTGATCCCTCTGTCTCTCGGTCTGGAAACCATGGGCGGGCTGATGGAGAAGGTGATTCCGCGTAACACCACCATCCCGGTGGCGCGTGCGCAGGAGTTCACCACCTACAAGGATGGCCAGACGGCCATGATGATTCATGTGCTGCAGGGTGAGCGCGAGCTGATTGCCGACTGCCGCTCCCTGGCGCGTTTCGAGTTGCGTGGCATCCCACCCATGGTCGCCGGTGCGGCGAAGATTCGCGTGACCTTCCAGGTCGATGCCGATGGCCTGCTCAGTGTCGCTGCGCGCGAGCTGAGCTCCGGGATCGAGGCGAGCATTCAGGTCAAGCCGTCCTACGGTCTGACCGATGGCGAGATCGCGCGCATGCTGCAGGACTCCTTCCAGAACGCCGGCGATGACAAGGCTGCGCGTGTGCTGCGTGAGCAGCAGGTCGATGCCCAGCGCCTGATCGAGGCAGTCGAAGGCGCCCTGGAGGTCGATGGCGAGCGTTTGCTGGACGCCGAGGAACGCGAGGTCATCGAGCTGCAGGTGCAGGAATTGCGCGAACTGCTGGCCGGCAGCGACGGTCTGGCCATCGAGCGACAGACCAAACGCCTGTCCCAGGTCACCGACGCATTCGCTGCCAGGCGCCTGGATTCGACGGTTAAAGCCGCGCTTGCCGGGCGCAATCTGAACGAGATCGAGGAATAATTGATGCCGCAGGTAATTTTTCTGCCCCACGAGCGATTCTGCCCGGATGGTCTGGTGGTCGAGGCTGAGCCCGGTATTTCCATTCTCGAGCTGGCCCATGAGCACCATATCGAGATGGAAAGCGCCTGCGGTGGCGTATGCGCCTGCACCACCTGTCACTGCATCGTGCGTGAGGGCTTCGATTCGCTGAACGAGGCCGACGAGCTGGAAGAGGACTATCTGGACAAGGCATGGGGGCTTGAGGCTCACTCGCGTCTGGCCTGTCAGGCCATCGTCGGTGAAGAAGACCTCACCATCGAGATTCCCAAGTATTCGCTTAATCACGCGGCTGAAGCGCCGCACTGATCCAGGAAGCATGATCATGAGTCTGAAGTGGGCCGATGTACTGGACATCGCCATCGAGCTGAGCGAGCAGAAGCCGGATGTCGATCCGCGCTACGTGAACTTCGTCGATCTGCACCGCTGGGTGGTGGCGCTGCCGCAGTTCTCCGATGACCCGCAACGCGGGGGGGAGAAGGTGCTGGAAGCGATTCAGGCCGCCTGGATTGAAGAACTCGATTGAAACAGGCGCTTACGGCGCCTGCCCTACGCTTTTAACCTGAACCCGCGTATAATTCGCGGGTTTAATTTTTCGCTTTAACCCTAAAGTTTCTGGAGCTTCACATGGCTGTTCAACGTACTTTCTCCATCATCAAGCCTGACGCCGTTGCCAAGAACGTCATCGGTGAGATCACCACTCGTTTCGAAAAGGCCGGTCTGCGCGTCGTCGCGTCGAAGATGGTGCAACTGTCCGAGCGCGAAGCTGCCGGTTTCTACGCTGAGCACAGCGAGCGCGGCTTCTTCAAGGATCTGGTCGCCTTCATGACTTCCGGTCCGGTTATCGTTCAGGTTCTGGAAGGCGAAGATGCCGTTCTGAAGAACCGCGAGCTGATGGGCGCTACCAACCCGAAAGAAGCTGCTCCGGGCACCATCCGCGCCGATTTCGCCGTTTCCATCGACGAGAACGCCGTTCACGGTTCGGACTCCGAAGCTTCCGCTGCGCGCGAGATCGCTTACTTCTTCTCCGCTACCGAGCTGTGCGCGCGCATTCGCTGATTGGCGAATGAAGCGAGGGTGAAGCCATGACCAATACCACCGGCAAGATCAACCTGCTGGGCCTGACCCAGCCGGAAATGGAACAGTTCTTCGAGTCCATCGGCGAGAAGCGCTTCCGTGCCGGCCAGGTGATGAAGTGGATTCACCACTTTGGCGTCGATGATTTCGCCGCCATGACCAATGTCGGCAAGGCCTTGCGCGAGAAGCTCGAGGCCTCTGCCGAGATTCGCGGCCCTGAAGTGGTCAGCGAGAATATTTCCGCCGATGGCACGCGCAAGTGGGTGGTGCGTGTGGCATCGGGCAGCTGCGTGGAAACCGTGTATATCCCGCAGAACGGCCGCGGCACCCTGTGTGTGTCGTCGCAGGCCGGTTGTGCCCTGGATTGCAGTTTCTGTTCCACCGGCAAACAGGGTTTCAATAGCGATCTGACCAGCGCCGAGATCATCGGCCAGGTGTGGATCGCCAACAAATCCTTCGGCACCGTGCCGGCGAAGATCGATCGCGCCATCACCAATGTGGTGATGATGGGCATGGGCGAGCCGCTGCTGAACTTCGACAACGTCGTTTCCGCCATGCAGATCATGATGGACGACCTCGGTTACGGCATCTCCAAGCGCAAGGTGACGCTGTCCACCTCCGGCGTGGTACCGATGATCGACAAGCTGGCTGAAGTCATCGACGTGTCCCTGGCCCTGTCGCTGCACGCGCCTAACGATGAGTTGCGCAATCAGCTGGTGCCGATCAACAAGAAGTATCCGCTGGACATGCTGCTGGCGGCTTGCAAGCGCTACGTTTCCAAGCTGGGCGAGAAACGCGTGCTGACCATCGAGTACACCCTGCTCAAGGGCGTCAACGATCAGCCCGAGCATGCTGAGCAGATGATCGCACTTCTCGCCGATGTGCCTTGCAAGATCAACCTGATTCCGTTTAATCCCTTCCCCTTCTCGGGGTACGAGCGGCCCAGCAATAATGCCATTCGCCGCTTCCAGGACCTGTTACACAAGGCCGGCCATAACGTCACGGTACGCACTACGCGCGGTGATGATATCGACGCCGCCTGTGGCCAGTTGGTTGGCCAGGTCATGGACCGTACTCGGCGCAGTGAGCGTTACATCGCCGTGCGCCAGCTGGGCAGCGAGGCGCAGGAGTCTCGTGCCGCCGCCAATCGAAATTGAAGAGAGGATGCCTATGATCTTGCGCCCCGCGCTGTTGTTGCTCGCCGTCAGTCTGCTCGGCGGCTGCGTGACTACGGGTGACGTCGACCCCATGCGTACGGCGAAAGGGCGCGATGAGGCGCGCGATGCCTATGTGCAGCTCGGTATCGCCTACATCCAGCAGGGCGATACTCAGCGTGCCAAGGTGCCGCTCAAGAACGCACTCGAGCTGGATTCTTCCGATGCCGATGCGCATGCCGCTCTGGCCATGGCATTCCAGCTGGAAATGGAACCGAAGCTGGCCGACGAGCATTTTCGCAAGGCTCTGTCCCAGCGGCCCAAGGATGCAAGGTTGTTGAACAACTACGGCGGTTTTCTGTTCGAACAGAAACGCTATCAGGACGCCATGAATACCTACCTCAAGGCGGCCGAGGACAACCTCTACCCTGAGCGCTCTCGGGTTTTCGAGAATCTGGGACTGACCTCGCTGCAACTTGGTCAGCGTGAGCAGGCCAAGGAGTACTTCCAGCGCGCCCTGCGTCTCAGCAGCCGCCAGCCGCGTGCCTTGCTGGAAATGGCCGTGTTGTCCTACGAGGACAAAGAATATGTGCCGGCACGTCGTTACTACGACAGCTATAGCGAAATGGCGCCGCAGAATGCTCGCAGCCTGCTGCTCGGCGCTCGTATAGCCGAGGTGTTCGAGGACCGTGACCGGGCTGCCAGCCTGGGCCTGCAACTACGTCGCCTGTATCCGGCTTCTCAGGAATATCAGCAATATGTTTCGGGGCAACAATGAACGCGGCTCATAGCGAAGTGACTCAGCCGGTGTCGAGCAATCCGGGCGAGAGCCTGCGCCAGGCCCGCGAACTCAAGGGTTGGAGCGTCGCCGAAGTGGCGGCGCAGCTCAATCTCACTCCGCAGCGCCTTACCCAGCTCGAGGACGGCGCTTTCGACAAGCTGCCGGGCACCACCTTCGCCCGTGGCTACATTCGTGCCTACGCCAAGCTGCTCGAGCTGGACCAGAACCGTTTGGTCATGGAGTTCGATCAGTTCACCGGCACCGACGCCACTGGCAGCAGTGTGCATGCCTTGGGGCGTATCGAAGAGCCTGTGCGTTATTCGCAGAGCATTCTGCGTCTAGTGAGCTTTCTGTTGCTGCTCGCGTTGATCGGCGGTGGTTTTATCTGGTGGCAGGATCAGGGGCGTCCGGTAACCAGTCTGGCTGATCTCGGGCTTGAACATGTGGAAGTTGAAGGCGCCGATGGCACCACTCAGGTGCACTCGTTGGCCGAGCCGGAGGACCAGGCCGTGGTCGCGGCCCAGGGCGATGAGCAGAGCAGCCCGCTGCTATTGCCGATCGAACCGGGCGAAACCCCGGAGGAGGCTGGCGCCGCCGAGCAACCTGCTGCCGAGTCCAATGCCGCCGAAGGCGTTGCCACTGAAGGGGCTGCACAAACGCCGGCTGCCTCTGCTCCCAGTGAGCCAGCAGTTGCCGCCACTACGCCCGCTCCTGCGGCTCCGGCGACACCCGCCGCTGTTCCAGCCGGCCAGGGCGCACTCAATGTGCAGTTCACGGCCGATTGCTGGACGCAGGTGACCGATGCCGATGGCAAGGTCCTGGTCAGCGCCCTCAAGCGTAGCGGCGAGCGCATCGAACTGACCGGCAAGGCGCCGCTGAAGTTGCACCTGGGCTTTGCTCGTGGCGCTCAGGTGACCTACAACGGCGAAAGCGTTGACGTCACGCCGCATATCTCTGGCGAAACCGCGCGCCTGACACTGGGGATGTAAAGCATGCATTGCGAATCGCCGATCAAGCGCCGCCTGTCGCGCAAGATCTGGGTTGGCTCGGTACCGGTAGGCGGCGATGCGCCGATTGCCGTACAGAGCATGACCAACACCGACACCAACGATGTGGCCGCCACCGTGGCGCAGATCCGTCGCCTGGAAGATGCCGGCGCCGACATCGTGCGCGTTTCCGTACCGGACATGGACGCCGCCGAGGCCTTCGGCCGTATCAAGCAGCAGGTGCGTGTACCACTGGTGGCCGACATTCACTTCGACTACCAGATTGCCCTGCGCGTGGCGGAGCTGGGCGTCGACTGCCTGCGCATCAATCCCGGCAACATCGGCCGCGAGGATCGCGTCAAGGCGGTGGTCGAGGCCGCGCGCGACAAGGGCATCCCGATCCGCATCGGCGTCAACGCCGGTTCCCTGGAAAAGGACCTGCAGAAGAAGTACGGCGAGCCGACGCCCGAGGCGCTGGTGGAGTCCGCCTTGCGCCACGTCGAGCATCTCGATCGCCTGAACTTCCCGGACTTCAAGGTCAGCGTGAAGGCCTCCGATGTGTTCATGGCCGTCGAGGCCTATCGCCTGTTGGCCAAGCAGATCGAGCAACCGCTGCACCTGGGCATCACCGAAGCCGGTGGCCTGCGCTCCGGTACGGTGAAGTCGGCGGTCGGCCTGGGCATGCTGCTGGCCGATGGCATTGGCGATACCATCCGCATCTCGCTGGCTGCCGACCCGGTGGAAGAGATCAAGGTCGGCTTCGACATTCTCAAGTCCCTGCGCCTGCGTTCTCGTGGCATCAACTTCATCGCCTGCCCGAGCTGCTCGCGGCAGAACTTCGATGTGGTCAAGACCATGAACGAGCTGGAAGCTCGCGTCGAGGACCTGCTGGTGCCATTGGACGTGGCCGTGATCGGCTGCGTGGTCAACGGCCCCGGCGAAGCCAAGGAGGCGCATATCGGCCTCACTGGCGGTAGCCCGAACAACCTGGTCTACATCGACGGCAAACCGGCCTCGAAGCTGACTAACGAAAATCTGGTGGACGAGCTGGAAAAGCTCATCCGCGACAAGGCGGCCGAAAAGGTTGCCGCCGATGCGGCCGTGATCGTGCGCGGCTGATCCGTGCTTTAAGGAAAACAATTGAGCAAGTCCCTGCAAGCCATTCGTGGCATGAACGACATCCTGCCGGAGCAGACGCCTGCCTGGCGCTATCTGGAAAGCACCTTGGTCAGCCTGCTCGATGGCTATGGCTACAAGGAGATCCGCCTGCCCATCGTCGAATACACCGAGCTGTTCGCTCGCGGTATCGGCGAAGGTACCGACGTGGTCGACAAGGAGATGTACACCTTCCTCGACCGCAACGAAGAATCCCTGACTCTGCGTCCCGAAGGCACCGCCGGTTGCGTGCGTGCCGTGCTCGAACATGGCCTGGCTGGCGGCGGCCAGGTGCAGAAGCTGTGGTACGCCGGCCCCATGTTTCGCTACGAGAAGCCGCAGAAGGGCCGCTATCGCCAGTTCCACCAGGTCGGCGTGGAAGCCTTCAACCTGCCGGGCCCGGACGTCGATGCCGAACTGATCGTGCTCACCTGGCGTCTGTGGAAGCAGCTCGGTCTGGCTGATGCCGTGACCCTGCAGCTCAACAGCCTGGGCTCCAGCGAGGCGCGCGCTGCCTATCGCGACGCTCTGGTGGCCTACCTGCAGGAGCGCTTCGACCAGCTTGACGAAGACAGTCAGCGCCGACTGACCACCAATCCGCTGCGCATCCTCGACAGCAAGAACGAGGCGACTCAGGCCGTGCTTGTCGGTGCGCCGACTCTTGGCGACTACCTCGACGAGGAGTCGCGTCTGCACTTCGAGGGCGTCAAGGCGCGCCTGGATGCGGCCGGCATTCGTTACCAGATCAACCACAAGCTGGTGCGCGGTCTGGATTATTACAACCGCACCGTGTTCGAGTGGGTCACCGACAAGCTCGGTGCTCAGGGCACGGTGTGCGCCGGTGGCCGCTACGACGGCCTGGTGGCGCAGCTGGGTGGCAAGGCCACGCCGGGCGTTGGCTTCGCCATGGGCGTCGAGCGCCTGGTGCTGCTGCTGGAAACCCTGGACTTGCTGCCGGCCGAGCTCAACCGCGCCGCCGATGTCTACGTCTGCGCCTTTGGCGAGGCGGCGGAGCTGGCCGCGCTGACTCTGGTGGAGCGTCTGCGCGACGAGCTGCCCGGGCTGCGCCTGCTGCTCAATAGCGGTGGCGGCAGTTTCAAGAGCCAGTTCAAGAAGGCCGACAAGAGTGGCGCGCGCTATGCGCTGATTCTGGGGGACGACGAATTGGCAGGGCGCGTGGTAGGTTGCAAGCCGCTGCGCGACGACAGTGAACAACAAAGCGTTGCCTGGGATGCTCTGGCTGAGCATCTGGCCGCCTGCCAGCAGGCCTGAGCAGGCTCTCGATTAGGAGTACGGGGTTAGACATGCAGACCGAAGACGAACAGATCGCGCAAATCAAGGACTGGTGGGATCGCAACGGCAAGCCTTTGCTGGCCGGCGGTGTATTGGCGCTGGTGGCTGTATTCGGCTGGCAGGGCTGGCAGAAGTACCAGGACAATCAGGCGCAAGGCGCCTCGGTGCTCTACCAGCAATTGCTGGAAACCGCGCTGGACCCAGCTGGCAAGCCCGATGCCGCGAAAGTCGCCGAACTGGCCGGCAAGCTCGACAGCGAGTTTGGCGGCACTCACTACGCGCAGTATGGCAGCCTGTTCGTCGCCAAGGTCGCAGTCGAAGCCAATCGCCTCGATGATGCTGCCGCTGCTCTGCAGCGCGTACTCGACAAGCCTGCCGATGCCACGCTCGGCGAACTGGCGCGTCAGCGTCTGGCGCGTGTCCTGGCTGCTCAGGACAAGGCCGATGATGCGCTGAAGCTGCTCGACGCCAAGGTAGAGGATGCCTTCCTCGCCAGCCGTGAGGAACTCAAGGGTGACCTGCTGGTACAGTTGGGTCGCAGCGATGACGCGCACGCCGCCTATCAGAAGGCCAAGGATGCGCTGGCCGAAGACGCCGCCGTTGGCGGTCTGCAGATGAAGCTGGACGACCTGGCAAAAGGGGATGCGTGACGTGATGCGTTGGAAGAATGCCGCACTGCTGGCTCTGGCCGTTCTGGCCGTGGGTTGCAGCAGCAATAGCAAGAAGGAACTGCCGCCCGCCGAGCTGACCAAGTTCGACGCCGAAGTCGAGCTGCGCACCGAATGGAGCCGCTCCGTTGGAGATGGCCAGGGCGAAACCTTCAACATGCTGGTACCGGCCATCGACGGCGAGGTGATCTACGCCGCCGACGTCGAGGGTCTGGTTATGGCCATGGACCGCACCAGCGGCAAGGTCATCTGGCGCAAGAAGCTCGACATCCCGGTGTCCGGTGCCATCGGCGTTGGTTACGGCCAGGTGCTGCTGGGTACGCTTAAGGGCGAAGTGATCGCGCTGGACTCCAGCGACGGCGAAGAGCAGTGGCGTTCGCGTGTGACCAGCGAAGTGCTGGCTGCGCCGGCCACCAATGGCGATATCGTCGTGGTGCAGACCCAGGACGACCGCCTGATCGCCTTCGATGCCAGCACCGGCAGCCAGCGCTGGATCGTCGAGAATACCCCGGCCGTACTGACCTTGCGTGGTACCGGCGCGCCGCTGGTGACCAACCGCCTGGTGGTCGCCGGCCTGTCCAGCGGCAAAGTGATTGCAGTCGACGCCCAGCGCGGCCTGCCGGTCTGGGAACAGCGCGTTGCCATTCCGCAAGGTCGCTCCGAGCTGGAGCGCGTGGTGGATATCGACGGCGGTCTGCTGCTGTCCGGCGGCACCGTCTATGCGGTGAGCTACCAGGGCCGTGTCGCGGCCATGGACCTTGAGTCCGGCCGCGTGCTGTGGCAGCGCGAAGCCTCCAGCTCGGTAGGCGTCGCTCAGGGCTTCGGCAACGTCTACGTCAGCCATGCCAGCGGTACCGTCGAAGGTATCGACGAGCGCAGCGCCTCGGCGCTTTGGACCAATGATTCGATGGCGCGCCGTCAGCTCTCGGGCCCGGCGGTGTTCTCCAGTTATGTCGCGGTGGGTGACTTCGAGGGCTATCTGCACCTGCTGAGCCAGGTCGATGGTCGCTTCGTTGGCCGTACCCGTATCGACAGCGACGGCCTGCGCGCCCAGCCGCTGGTGGTGGGTGACTGGCTGTATGTTTACGGCAATAGCGGCAAGCTGGTAGCTCTGACCATCAAGTGAAGAAGCCGCCCAGTATCTGCTGCGCGTCGGCGATACTGCGTTAAAAACAGGCTCGGAATGCTCATTTACAGCTGTAAACTCCGCTTCCTCGCCTGTTTTTGCCTTGTCTCGCTCTAGCTCGCGAGATACTGAACGGCTTCTGTAGCTATGCTGCCTTAACCTGGCAGCACGAAGTATCCCGGCCGCTGCCCATGCAGCGGCCTTTGCATTTTCTGAATCAACTCAAGTGGAGAGCCTGATGGTTCCCGTAATTGCCCTGGTGGGGCGGCCGAACGTCGGCAAGTCCACACTCTTCAACCGCCTGACCCGCAGCCGCGACGCCATCGTCGGCGACCTGTCCGGTCTGACCCGCGACCGCCAGTATGGCGAGGCGAAGTGGCAGGGGCGTACCTATATCGTGATCGACACCGGCGGTATTTCCGGTGACGAGGAGGGCATCGACGCGAAGATGGCCGAGCAGTCGCTGCAGGCCATCGAAGAGGCCGATGCCGTGCTGTTTTTGGTGGACGCGCGTGCCGGCATGACCGCCTCCGACCAGATGATCGGCGAGCACCTGCGCCGTCGTAACAAGCAGAGCTTCCTGGTGGTGAACAAGGTCGACAACCTCGACGTCGATCTGGCCCGCGCCGAATTCAGCCCCATGGGCCTGGGCGAGCCGCTGGCGATTGCCGGTGCCCATGGTCGCGGCATCACCCAGATGCTCGAAGTGGTGCTCGGCGCCTTCCCCAAGGATGCCGACGAGCCGGAAGAGGGCGCTGAAGAGGAGGAAGTGCTGGAAGGCCAGGAAGCCAAGCGCATTCCCGGCCCCAGCGAGAAGGACGGCATCAAGCTGGCCATCATCGGCCGGCCGAACGTCGGCAAGTCCACCCTGGTCAACCGCATGCTCGGTGAAGAGCGGGTCATCGTCTATGACCAGGCCGGCACCACCCGTGACAGCATCTACATCCCCTTCGAGCGTGACGACGAGAAGTACACCCTGATCGACACCGCCGGTGTGCGCCGCCGCGGCAAGATCTTCGAGGCCGTGGAGAAGTTCTCCGTGGTCAAGACGCTGCAGGCCATCCAGGACTCCAACGTCGTGGTGTTCGTTATGGACGCCCGCGAGGGTGTGGTCGACCACGATCTCAACCTGCTTGGCTTCGTGCTGGAAAGCGGCCGCGCCCTGGTCATCGCCCTGAACAAGTGGGATGGCATGGATCAGGGGCAGAAGGACTACGTGAAGACCGAGCTGGAGCGCCGGCTGTTCTTCGTCGACTTCGCCGATATCCACTTCATCTCCGCCCTGCACGGTACTGGCGTCGGCCATCTGTACAAGTCGGTACAGGCCTCCTTCAAATCGGCCATCACCCGCTGGCCCACCAGCCGCCTGACGCAGATTCTCGAAGACGCCGTCAGTGACCACGCGCCGCCTCTGGTCAACGGTCGCCGTATCAAGTTGCGCTATGCCCACCTGGGCGGTGCCAACCCACCGCTGATCGTGATCCACGGTAACCAGGTCGACGCCGTGCCGCGCGCCTACACCCGTTACCTGGAGAACACCTTCCGCCGCGTGCTGAAACTGGTGGGTACGCCGATCCGCATCGAGTACAAGGGCGGCGAAAACCCCTACGAGTGCAACAAGAACAAGCTCACCGATCGCCAGGTGAACAAGAAGCGCCGCCTGATGAGCCACCACAAGAAGGCCGAGAAGAAGCGCAAGGACAAGAAAAAATAGCCCCAGGCTTCAAGCTACAGGCTGCAGGCGATAAGCTTGGGCGCTCTTTCCTGCAGCCTGGGGCCTGAAGTCTGTAGCCATGATTGTCAGTAAGCTGCCCAACGTGGGCACCACCATCTTCACCCGCATGTCCCAGCTCGCTCTGGAGACTGGCGCGATCAATCTGTCTCAGGGCTTCCCTGACTTCGATGGGCCGCAGGCGCTGCGCGAAGCGGTGGCGCGCCACGTCATGGAAGGGCGTAACCAGTATTCGCCGATGACCGGCCTGCCTGCGTTGCGCCAGCAAGTGGCGGCTAAGATCGCCCGCAGCTATGGCGTGCAGCGGGATGCCGACAGCGAGATCACCATCACCCCCGGCGCTACCGAGGCGATCTTTTGCGCGGTGCAGGCGCTGATCCGTCCGGGTGATGAAGCCATCGTGCTCGACCCTTGCTACGACAGTTACGAGCCGTCGGTGGAATTGGCCGGCGGGCAGTGCGTGCATGTGCCGCTGGCATTGCCGGATTTCGCCGTGGACTGGCAGCGCCTGAGTGATGCCATCAGCCCGCGTACCCGCCTGATCTTTCTCAACTCGCCGCACAACCCCAGCGGTGCGCTGCTAACGCGCGCTGATCTGGACAAGCTGGCCGAGCTGATTCGTGGGCGCGATATACATGTGATCAGTGATGAGGTCTACGAGCATCTGATCTACGATGGCGCCCGCCATGCCAGCGTGCTGGCGCACGAGGAGTTGTATCGGCGTGCCTTCGTGGTCAGCTCTTTCGGCAAGACCTATCACGTCACCGGCTGGAAAACCGGCTATGTCGTGGCGCCGCCTGCGTTGACCGCCGAATTGCGCAAGATTCACCAGTACGTCAATTTCTGCGGGGTGACGCCGCTGCAGTTCGGCCTGGCCGAGTTCATGGCCGCCTGTCCCGAGCATGTCGAGGAGTTGCCGGCTTTCTACCAGGCCAAGCGTGATCTGTTCTGCGACCTGCTGGGCGGTTCGCGTTTCACCTTCACCCGGGCGCCGGGGACCTATTTCCAGCTGGCCGACTATTCGGCCGTTCGCCCGGATCTGGACGACGTGGCCATGGCCGAGTGGCTGACCCGCGAGCATGGCGTGGCGGCGATACCGGTATCGGTGTTCTATCAATCTGCGCCCAAGGACATGCGCCTGTATAAACCCTAGGAGCGAGCTGGGCTCGCGAGGCTTCCCCAATGAGTAACAGACCCGATCTTGATCTGGCGCTGATCCAGACCACCCTGGCCTGGCATGACCCGGTCGCCAATCGCGAGCACTTTCAGAAACTACTGGAGCAGGCGCGTGGCGCCGATCTGGTGATCCTGCCGGAGATGTTCAGTACCGGCTTTTCCATGGAGTCGGCCGAGCTGGCCGAGCCTGAGGATGGCCCCAGCAGCGTCTGGCTGCGTGAGCAGGCGCAGCGTATCGATGCTGTGATCTGCGGCAGCCTGATCATCCAGGCGGCCGACGGCAGCTACCGTAATCGCCTGCTCTGGGCGCGCCCGGACGGTTCACAGGCGCATTACGACAAGCGTCATCTGTTTCGCATGGCCGGCGAGCACAAGCATTACAGCGCCGGCGATCAGCAGGTGGTGCTGGAGCTCAACGGCTGGCGCGTGCGCCCGCTGATCTGCTACGACCTGCGCTTCCCTGTGTGGAGCCGTGATGCCGCCGGCACCGATCTGCTGCTCTACACCGCGAACTGGCCGGGCGCTCGCCGCCAGCACTGGAACCGCCTGCTGCCGGCGCGGGCCATCGAGAACCTCTGCTATGTCGCGGCTGTGAACCGCGTCGGTGAGGACGGCAAGGGCCACGGGTATACTGGCGATTCCCAGGTGCTGGATTTCCAGGGCGACACGCTGCTGGCGGCCGGCGATGGCGATGGCGTATTTCGCACGACGCTTTCGAGCCAGGCTCTGAGCGCCTATCGCGAGCGTTTCCCGGCGCATCTGGATGCCGATGCCTTCACCTTGAATTGATCAGGAGCGAGATGACATGGACGTACAACCAAGCAATCCCTTCCAGACGCCGCAGGCTGATCTGCAGCAGGCCGCAACCCATCAGCAGCCCCTCTACAGCATCGCGGGCATCGGTGTGGCGACCTTCATCGGTACACCGCTGGCCGGGGCCTGGTTACTGGCGCACAACCTGCAGTTGCTAGGTCAGGCGCATCGCGTAGCGATGGTCTGGGGTATCTCGGTCGCGCTTCTGTTGGTTACGCTGGTACTGGCTGTCGTGCTGCCGGACGAGGTGCCGGCGCTGCCTTTCGCTATCGCGCAACTGATGGCGATGATCATGCTGGCGAAGAATCTGCAGGAGGCGGACCTCAAGCAGCACGCCGATGCCGGTGGTGCGTTTCTTTCCAATTGGCGTGCGGCCGGCATCGGCCTGTTGTTCACCATCGGCATGGCTGTGCTGATGTTTGCGGTGTTGATGATTTTCGATATCTAAGTGCCCTGGCTCCAATGCGTTCTGCGGAAGACTGCTTACCAGTTTTCCTGCCGGGGTTCGGGCTACGGTGCAGATGGCCGCCTGCTCTTCGCGGGCCGCTCGGCCATCACATTCATTGCATCCTGTCGGCGCGCTTGCGTACATCGTCGCCCATAACTCCGTCTGAGCTCTGGTTGATTGGTGTGATAGCTATTTGCCAATAAATTCCAGACGTCCTCTGAGATTGCCTCTAGCATTAACGACGCAGGGACGCGTTGATAAACAGGGCACAGGCTGTGCTTGGGTGATGGTTGCCGCTCCCTGCCCAACTTGAACATAAGGAGCGGAACTCAATGCATAAGACACTCGTGGTGCTTTGCACCTGCCTGGCGATGAGCCCGGTACTGGGGGCTACCTACTGCGACAGCCGGGGTAATAGCAACAGCGAATGGATCGCCGGGGTCAATGTCAATGGTATAGCTCTGACCTCTGGCAGCGATGGTGGCTACCTAAACGCTACTGGCAAGTCTCCCTTCCAACTGACGGGCAAGGGAGACCGTCTGGAGGCCCGCCCTGGTTTCCGTGGCTCCCAGTTCATCGAGAACTGGGGCGTCTGGATCGACTTCAACCAAAATGGCAATTTCGAGGCGAGTGAAAAGGTACTGACGGGGCAGGGGAGCACTGCCGTTTCCGCTTCCATTGTTGTGCCACCCGGTGTGACTGGTACCACACGCATGCGGGTACAGATGCGCAGGGGGGCTGCCGCACAGCCTTGTGGCAGCTTCGGTTACGGTGAGACCGAGGATTACCAGGTCAAGATGCCGGACAGTTCAGTGCAGTCCGCCTTCCCCTACAGCCTCATGCTGGAACCTGGCTTCTGGGTATCTCGCAGTGGCGATCTGGGAGACAAGTTAACCCTTGTCGTGGAGAAGGATGGGCAGCGCGTATTCGGAGGTAATGCTGCCGGACGATTGCGCGACCGGTACTGGCAGAACTCCGCGGGAAGCCGCTACCGCGTCTCGCTGGAAAGCTACATCGACGGTGGCTACAAAACCGTTTCGAACTCCGTGGTCTACCAGCCCGGCGTCACTGACCGCATCCTGCTGACTCGTGCCAACAATCAGGGCAGTATCAGCCCGTCGGCCACCTTCCAGGGCAACTGGGTAATCGCCCGACAAGGCGATGAGGCCGTGCGCCTGCCCGCACAGGCAGGCGTACCGCTGCAGTTCGCCTTCAATTATGGCGAGCGCTACCAGGTCTGGGCCGAGGCCAACGTCAATGGTAAGGATGAGGCGATTTCGGTTCCTTTGAGCTTCCGTGAAGGCTTTCCATCCCGCTACATCGATCTGGAAGTCGAGGCGGACTTCCTGCTCCGGCATGACGGCCCTGCCGGCAAACCCCTGAGCTGGGTGATTCGTGAAGATGGGGCAGAGGTCATGCGCCAGCCCACAGGCGGTGCTGCTGAACTACGCTATCCGTTCCAGAATGGACGCCAGTACAAGGTCTGGATCGAGCAGACGGTCGGTGGTGAATTGGTGCAGGTTTCAGATGCCGAATACTTCTCGCCGGGGCTGACGGATCTCTACCAGTTGACCATCGCTGATAATCGCCAGATCACCCGCAGCGGCAGTTTCAACGAACCCCTGACCTGGGTTATCGAGGAGGAAGGCAATATCGTTCTGGAGCGCAATGCAGCGAACGAGCTGACCTATACCCACAATCCGTTCGATCCGAGCAAGCGTTATCGCGTCTGGCTGACCCGCTTCGAGAATGGCTATTACCAGCGCGTTTCCAATGTGATTCGTTACGGGCGGGCTGCCGAGGAGTATCTGCCGCTCTACCAGTTGTCAGTGGACGGTGGCCAGACTCTGACCCGTACTCAGGGTGCGCACAACATGCTGACCTGGGTGATCGAGCAGGATGGCAGCATCGTACTTGAGCGCAATGCCGCCAACGAGCTGAGCTACCGCTACTACGGCTACAACGCCGGCAAGCGCTACCGCTCCTGGTTGAAGGCCTTCATCGATGGCCGTTACCAGCGGGTATCGCCGGTAGTCAGCTACTGAGTGTGCCTAACGAAGAACCCCGCCGATTGGCGGGGTTCTTTGCACTGCTATGTGGTAATCAGGCCGCTTGCGACTCGGCCTGGCTCAGGGCACGGTTCAGTGCGCTGAACAGGGCGCGGAAGCTGGCCGTGGTCAGGTTCTCGTCGATGCCGATGCCATGCAGGGCGCGGCCGCCGTTGACGCGCAGTTCGATGTAGGCCGCGGCTTTGGCGTTGGCGCCAGCGCCGATGGCGTGCTCGCTGTAGTCCATGACTTCGACGGCAACCGGCAGAGCGGCCGCCAGCGCTTCCAGCGGGCCCTTGCCGATGCCGCGCCAGTGATGGCTCTCGCCGTGCTCGATGACTTCCACGTCCACCGCGCTGGTGCCGTTCTCTTCCTGCAGGCGCAGGCCTTTCAGGGTGTAGGGGCTGCGTGCCTGCAGGTACTCGGTTTCGAGCAGTTGGTAGATCTGCGCGGCAGTCATCTCCAGGCCGAGGCGATCGGTTTCACGCTGCACCACCTGGCTGAACTCGATCTGCATACGACGCGGCAGGCTGATGCCGTATTCCTGCTCGAGCAGGAAGGTGATACCGCCCTTGCCGGACTGACTGTTGACGCGGATCACCGCTTCGTAGTCGCGACCGATGTCGGCCGGATCGATCGGCAGGTAAGGCACTTCCCACAGAGCGTCCTGCTTCTGCTGGGCGAAGCCCTTGCGGATGGCATCCTGGTGCGAGCCGGAGAAGGCGGTATGGACCAGATCGCCGACATACGGATGGCGCGGGTGCACCGGAATCTGGTTGCAGTCCTCGACTACCTTGCGCACGGCATCGATATCGGAAAAGTCCAGCTGCGGATCGACGCCCTGGGTGTAGAGGTTCAACGCCAGAGTCACCAGGCAGACGTTGCCGGTGCGCTCGCCGTTACCGAACAGGCAGCCTTCGACACGGTCGGCACCGGCCATGACGGCCAGCTCGGAAGCGGCGACGCCGGTACCACGGTCGTTGTGGGTGTGCACGCTGATCAGCACGCTGTCGCGGCGGTCGACGTGGCGGCCGAACCATTCGATCTGGTCGGCATAGTTGTTCGGCGTGGCGCACTCGATGGTAGCCGGCAGGTTGAGGATCAGCTTGTTCGCCGGGGTCGGCTGGAACACGCCGATCACCGCGTTGCACACCTCGACGGCGAAGTCGATTTCGGTGCTGCTGAACACTTCCGGCGAGTACTCGAAGCCCCACTGGGTCTCGGGCGCGGCCTCGGCCAGGCGCTTGATGGTGGTGCCGGCGGCCACGGCGATGGCTTTGACGCCAGCCTTGTCCTGGTTGAAGACGATCTTGCGGAAGCTTGGCGCGCAAGCGTTGTAGTAATGGACGATGGCTTTCTTAGCGCCTTTGAGCGACTCGAAGGTGCGCTCGATGAGGTCGTCACGGGCCTGGGTCAGCACCTGGATGGTGACGTCGTCGGGGATGTGGCCGCCTTCGATCAGCTCGCGGACGAAGTCGAAGTCGGTCTGCGAGGCGGACGGGAAGCCCACTTCGATTTCCTTCAGGCCCACGGCCACCAGGCACTTGAAGAAGCGCATCTTCTTCTCGGCATCCATCGGCTCGATCAGCGACTGGTTGCCGTCGCGCAGGTCGGTGGACAGCCAGATCGGCGCCTTGTCGATGATCTTGTCCGGCCAGGTACGGTCCGGAATCTGAATCTGGGTGAAGGGGCGGTACTTCTTCGATGGGTCTTTGAGCATGCTCATGAATCAATCCTGAACGCTTGGGCCAAGCTGGCCGTGCCGGAAAAATGGAAAAGAGATAAAGCAGGAGAATTCGGGGTCGGCAGACCCTAGCGCAGTCGCTGGGCGACCAGGCAGAGATTGGCGTGTTGCCGGAGGATGATGAGGGTCTGCGAGATGTTCATGAAGCCAACCCTAACCATTGAAAAAAAACCTGGCAAGTACGCGAGAGAAATTGGTGAAAAAATGCGTCTGTGGCTTTTGGCTGGTTTTTTTTTGCGGCAATCGACTATAACGCAGTTTCTGATTGCGCAGCCTGCTCGCGCTTCATCGGCTCCCGGCGGGAGCTGGCCTGGGGGCACTCCTGTCTGAGCTCAGGGCGCCGGGTGCAAGGCCGGACGCAGCTCGCGCATATCTGCCCCGCTCGGGTGCTGGAACACGCGTAGGCCGAACTCGGGGAGGATGGCCAGCAGGTGGTCGAAGATGTCCGACTGAATGCCTTCATAGGCATTCCAGGCCACGGTATTGGTGAAGCAGTAGATTTCCAGGGGCAGGCCATCAGCGGTCGGGCTGAGCTGGCGCACCAGCAGGGTCATGTGCTGGTGGACGTTCGGGTTGTGCCGCAGGTACTGCTCGACATAAGCACGGAAGCTGCCAATGTTGGTAATGCGCCGGGTATTGACCGCTTGCTTGCCGTGCTCGGCCAGTTTGAGGTTCCACTCACGCAGTTCCTCATTCTTGCGATCCAGGTACTCGTCGAGCAGCATGAAGCGGCGCAGACGAGCGATTTCCTCATCGCTGAGGAAATGTACGCTGGTCTGATCCAGATACAGCGCGCGCTTGATCCGGCGGCCGCCAGACTCCTGCATGCCGCGCCAGTTCTTGAACGGGTCGGTGATAAAACGCTTGGTCGGGATGGTGGTGATGGTTTTGTCCCAGTTCTGCACCTTGACCGTGTGCAGGGCGATATCGATCACGTCGCCATCGGCATTGAGCTGGGGCATTTCCACCCAGTCGCCGACGCGGATGATGTCGCTGGAGGAAATCTGCACGCTGGCCACCAGCGACAGCAGGGTGTCCTGAAAAATCAGCATCAGCACGGCGGCCATGGCACCGAGGCCGGACAGCAGAATCAGCGGCGAACGATCGATCAGTGTGGCCACGATGAGGATGGTGGCAATGGCGAAGATGGCGATCTTGACCACCTGCAGGTAGCCCTTGATCGGCTTCAGGTGAGCGTTGGGGCGACGCTGGTAGAGGATGTTGAGAATGTCCAGCAGGGCAGCGATGGCCAGCGCGATGGTCAGCACGATGAAGGCGCCGCAGACGTTCTGCGTAACCGTCACCACGGCTTCGGGCATGCCTGGCACCACGGCCACGCCGGAGGAGAGCACCAGCGCCGGCACGATGTTGGACAGACGCTTGATGATGCCGCTTTCCTTGATCTGGCCATGGCGGCCAACCGCTGTCGCGCCAACCACACGATAGATGGCGCGGACCAGAATGCGTTTGACGATCCAGTTCGACAGCCAGGCGGCAAGGATCAGCGCGAGGGTGGCGCTGAAGGTGAGCAGTTGTGGCTGGTGTTCCAGCCACTCCATCCAGGTATTGAGCTCATTCGGCATATCCGGCTCCGAAGCAGGCAGGGGGCGTGCCGGCGCTGCAAGGCCGGGCATCTGAGCTGCCGTACCCTAGCAAAAACGTTGCGCCAACCCAAACGGCAGCTATTGCCGGTTGCGTCTGCTCAGGGTTTGAACGCCCCGATGAAGATGGCCGGATCGACTCGCGCGTCGTTGAGGCTGACGTTCCAGTGCAGGTGTGGCCCGGTGGCGCGGCCGGTGGCGCCGACCTTGCCGATGTGGCCGCCGCGGGCGATCTCGTCGCCGAGCTTCACGTCGATCTCGGAGAGGTGGCAGAACATGCTGATCAGCCCCTGACCATGGTCGAGAAACACCGTCTTGCCATTGAAGAAGTAGTCGCCGATCAGGATCACCTTACCCGCCGCCGGCGCCTTGATTGGCGTACCACGGTTGGCGGCGAAGTCCAGGCCCGAGTGCGGGTTGCGCTCCTCGCCATTGAAGAAACGGCGCAGGCCGAATGGGCTGGACAACGGGCCGTTGACCGGCCTGTCGAATAACAGGTTGCTTGGCTGGCGCGCGCTGAACTGTTGGTAGGCGCGGGTCTGCTCGGCCAGTTCGCGCTCGATGCGTTTGAGATTCTCGGCGTTTGGTGTGACCTGCTGCTGGTTCTTGATGGTGATGCGCTGCTCGGCATAGTGCTTGGCGCCGACCTGAAAGCTCAGCCTCTGGCCGCCCTCGACCTCCACCTGCTGCGTGCCCGGCTTGACGCTGAGCGGAATGCCGACGATGGCGATCCAGCGCTGGCCGTCCTCGCGTACGGTCAGCACCGGCTTGCCCTGATAGCGCACCTTCGGCGCCTGCGCCGGATTGCCCAGATCGACCACGGCCACGCCACCGGGTACCGGCTTGTTCAGCAGGCGGGTTATGAAGCCTTCGGCATGGGCGGGCAGGGCAAGACAGACGGCAAGCAGAAAGATCAGTGGGCGCATAAAAGTCCTATACGAAAAGAACGCTGAACGTAACAGCGGATCGGTGTCGCTCTTTCGTCCAGCCCTCCAGTGCTGTTCTCGTTTTGTTGAGCGGTAGGGTGGGCTTCAGCCCACCAACAGGGGCGGGTCTTGGTGGGCTGAAGCGGAGCGCCGCCCGGCCCACCCTACCAACTGTTAGTCCAACAGCGACAGCGTCGCTGGTTGTATGTGGTTGTCTTCGACGCGCACATCCAGCTCGCCCACGCTCAGGCGCGCCTTGAGGCGTTGGCCTGGTTGGGTCTGCGCGGCGCTGCGCACAGCCTGGCCGCGCTCGTCGAGGAGGATGCTGTAGCCACGGCCGAGAGTGGCCAGGGGGCTGACGATCTGCAGTTGCGCGGCCAGTGCGCTCAGTTGCTGGCGCTGGCTACGTAACTGGCCTTGCATGGCGCGGGGCAGGCGTGCAGCCAGGCCATCCAGGCGCTGGCGTAGCAGGGCCAGGTTACGACCCGGATGCTGCGCGGCAAGGCGCGCATCGAGACGGGCCAGGCGTTCGCGCTGATTGGCCAGTTGCTGATTGAAGGCGCGGCGCAGACGCATGTCCAGATCGTCCAGGCGTTGGGCCTGCTGGCGCAGGCGCTCGCCAGGGTGACGCAGACGCCGGCTGACGCCTTCCAGGCGCAGGCGTTCGCGGGCCAGACGGCCCTGCATGTGCAACATCAGGCGGCGCTGCAGGTTGTGCAGGCGCTGTACCAGCTCGCTGCTGTCCGGGGCCAGTAGTTCTGCCGCGGCCGAAGGCGTCGGCGCGCGCACGTCGGCGACGAAATCGGCGATGGATACGTCCGTCTCGTGGCCCACGGCGCTGACGATGGGCGTGACGCAGGCCGCCACGGCACGGGCCACGCTTTCCTCGTTGAAGCACCAGAGGTCTTCCAGCGAACCGCCGCCACGGGCCAGGATCAGCGCGTCGAAACCTTGCCCATCGGCCCGTTGCAGGGCGCGAACGATCTGCGCGGTGGCCTCGCGCCCCTGTACGGCGGTGGGAATCAGGTTCAGCTCCACCTGCGGCGCGCGGCGGCGGAACACGCTGATGATGTCGCGGATCACCGCGCCGGTGGGCGAGGTGACGATGCCGATGCGCTTGGGATGGGCGGGCAGGGCGATCTTGCGTTCGGTAGAGAACAGCCCCTCTGCGCCGAGCTTTTCCTTCAGTGCCTCGAAGGCCAGGCGCAGAGCGCCGTCACCGGCTGGCTCGACGGCATCGAGAATCAGCTGGTAGTCGCCGCGCCCCTCGAACAGCGAGACCTTGCCGCGCACCTTCACCGCCAGGCCGTCGCGCAGCGCCTGGCGCACGCGTGCGGCATTCTGCCGGAACAGCGCGCAGCGCACCTGGGCCTGGTTGTCCTTGAGCGTGAAATAGACGTGCCCGGAGGCTGGACGGGCGAGGTTGGAAATTTCCCCCTCGACCCAGATGCCGGAGAACACATCCTCCAGCAGCAGACGGGCGCGGTTGTTGAGCTGGCTGACGCTGAGCACCTCTCGGTCGAGGTTCAGGCGTGCGAAGGGATCTTTGATCATGGGGCCGAATGATAAGCGCAGTCGGCTGCAGGCGCGACCGCGTCATCGAGCAGGCGGCCCAGCAGCCAGGCGGCGACCGGGCGCAGTGAACGCTGGCGAGACCACACCACGTCGACCCGCACATGCCGCGGCCAGCCGGGCAGCTGCAATTCCTGCAGCAGCCCACCGCCATGGCTGGCCACCAGCTCTCGCGGCAGCGCAGCCCAGCCAAAGCCGAGCGCTGCCATTTCCAGGAGCAAGAGAAAGTCCGGTGCTGACCAGCAGCGGCCGCCGCTGTCGGGCAGATCGTCGGACGGCGCTTCGCTGGTTGCCACGCTGGTCAGACGCAACACCCGCCAGTTGGCCAGGTCCTCGGTGGTGACCGATTGCAGTTTCGCCAGCGGATGCTCACGGGCTACGAACAGGCCGAACTCGGCGTTGGTCGCTACGCTGGCGTGAGCGATATCGGGCGGATAGGACGGCTGCGCGGCCAGCAGGCCAAGGTGCGCGCGGCCCTGGTTGACCAGGTCGAGCACGTCGGCATGCTCGGCAATCAGACACTCGAATTCCAGATCGGGAAAGCGCCGGTCCAGCTCGACCAGACGGGCCTGGTACTGCTTGGGCTGGTAGGCATCCGACAGGGCCAGGGTCAGCTTCGCCTCCTGACCAGCGGCCAGGCTTGCGGCATGGCGGGTTAGGCGGTCGTTGGCGGTCAGCACTTGTTCAGCGTGAGCCAGCAGACTGCTGCCGGCTTCGGTCAGTTGCAGGCGGCGCGGGCCGCGCTCGAATAGCTCGACGCCAAGGTCCAGTTCGAGGCGCGCTACGGCCTCGCTGACGGTCGACTGGCTCTTGCCCAGGCGCCTGGCTGCGGCACTGAGCGAGCCGCAGCTAGCAGCCTGGGCAAAAGCCTGGAGCGAATCGAGGGAAGGATTCATATCGGTTTTTCCGATGGCAGCTGGTTTTTTGATAAGCGTGATACCGATGATAATAGCGTCCATCGCGTTCCTACACGAGGCTCCATTCCATGACCCAGTCCTTGCAGCGCTCCCTGGGAGAGCGGGTCGGCCATGCGCTGGCCTTCGAGTTGATCGCGGTCGGCATCTGTGCGCCGACCCTGGCCTGGCTGATGAACAAGCCGCTTGGTCAGATGGGTGCGCTGACGCTGATGTTCGCCACTATCGCCATGCTCTGGAACATGCTGTTCAACTACCTGTTCGATCAGGCGCAGCGGCGCATGGGCTTCCACCGTGGGCTCAAGGCGCGTCTGTGCCATGCGCTGTTGTTCGAGGGCGGGCTGATTCTGGTGCTGGTTCCTCTGGCTGCATGGTGGCTGTCGATCAGCCTGTGGGCGGCCTTCTGGCTCGACATCGGTATGATTCTGTTCTTCCTGCCTTATACCGTCGCATTCAATTGGAGCTATGACGTACTGCGGGCGCGCTGGGTGTCGCGTTCTCAGGTCGTACAGGCGTGCCGCGAGGCTTGATTTGCTGGCGCCAGGGCCTAAGCTGCCGGCTCTTTTCCTTGCTGTTGCCTGATCGCCATGACCGCTCAACTGATTCTCGTCCCACAGATATCCAGCCTGCCCGCCCATGAAGAAAAGGCGCGCGCCATGCTGCGTTGGTTGGCCAAGCGCGAGATCGTCGAGGCGTTGCCGACCACCTGCGGTCAGGGCGGCAACGGCATGGCCTACGCCATCGGCCCGGGCGCCCGACGTATCGCCCAGCGTCCCGAGTTGCTGCCCTATGGCCAGCCGCATAACGGCCTGGAGATCATTACCCATCGCTGCATCTATGTGCCGACGCGTGATTTTCTCGAAGAAGCCGGCTGCGCTGAATGTCGCAGGGAAGTAGGCGTGCCGCTGTTCGACAGCCTGGAAGTGTGGTGGCCAGGGGAAACCGACAATTTCACCTGCCCGGAATGCGGGCATGAGGACGACATCAACGGTTTCCTGTTCCTGCAGCCCTGTGGGTTTTCCAACCTGGGCTTCATCTTCAACGGCTGGGCAGAAGCCGGTCTGCGCCCGGCGTTCGTCGAGGAGTTCGGCGAGCGCCTGGGCTTTGCCGTGAGGCAGGTGCGGGTGGACGATCCGGCTTGAGCGGGCTTTTCGTCGCCTGGAGCCTCACATCCTTGTGGGAGGGGCTTTAGCCGCGACTTATGCGGCCTTCAGTCGCCGCTGAAGCGCCTCCCACAGGCGCTCAGCAGTTGCCATCGGGACAAGTTCAGAACTCGACACTGGCCGACAGACGCACTTCGCGCGGCTCGCCCACTGCAACGCGCAGGTCGCCGCCGCTGGAGGGATAGTAGTGCTCGTTGAACAGGTTACGTACGTTCAGTTGCAGGCGTGTCTTCTCGCCAAGCAACTGACTGTCCCAACTGACGAAGGCATCGGCCACCGTGTAGCTGTCCAGCCAGAATGTGTTGGCGTTGTCACCGGCACGTTCACCGACATAGCGGGCGCCGCCACCCAGTTTCCACTGACCCAGTTCCTGCGGCAGATGCAGGCGATGGACAAGGTACAGACTGCCGACGTTGCGCGCGGCGTTGACCAGTTCGTTGCCTTCGTTGGCCGGGTCATCGAGGATTTCCGTATCGGTGTAGGCGTAGCTGCCGAGCAGTTCCCAGCGCTCGCTCAGGCGGCCGCTGATATCCAGCTCCACGCCGCGTGAACCTACCTTGCCGGCCGCTTCCGATACGGAATTGTTGGTAACCACGACGTTTTTCTTCTCGATATCGAACAGCGCCAGGCTGGCACCAATACCTTGAGGCAGGTCGAATTTCACGCCCAGCTCATAGCTGCGACCTTCCTCGGGGTCGAATGCCTGGCCGGTATTGGCATCCGAGGCATTGGGCACGAAGGAGCGGCTGTAGTTGCCGTAGAAGGTCACCTGGTCGTTCAGTTGGAAGACCAGCCCACCGAAGGGCAGGAAGGTGGTGTCTTGTCGGTCTGTGGTCGGCTTGTACAGCGCGTCGCGACCCTGTCCGACCAATTGTTCGAAGCGCTGGTAACGCCCGCCGAGAACCAGAATCCACTGCTCGTTCAGGTGCCAGTTGTCCTTTGCATAGATTGAGCGTGAATGTAGTTCGTCGCGGCGATCGCTCTGCGACAGATTCAGCAATGAGGGAGCGGCGAGATTGCCGTAGACCGGGTTGTAGATATTGAAGCCGCCGACCGCCGGACCGCGCCAGGTGTCGCCGCGGAAGTTGTCGACACGCTCCGTGTCGGCGCCGATCAGCAGGTCATGACGCTGGCCGAACAGGCTGGCGTTGCCAATCCAGTCCCAGGCCAGATATTGGGTCTGGTTGTCATGCTCGCTGCCGTCAGAGCGGCGACTCAGAGCGCCTGTGCTGGCATTCAGTGCATTGGGCCTCGCTTCGGCATAGTCGTAGCGCTCGTTGTTCCAGCCGTAGGTGAGGCGCGTAGACCAGTCGTCAGTGAGCTGGTACTCGGCAGTAGCGGTGAGCAGTTCATCGATGCCCTCGGCTTTGGCCCAGCTCTCGCCGAAACGGTCGTTATAGGAAACCTTGGCCGGCTTGCCGTTGATGATCACCGTGCCACGATCTACCGGTGCACTGTATTCCTTGTATTCGTAGGCAAGGTTGAGGCGCAGGCGCTCACCTTCCCAGCGCAGCGAGGGTGCGATCAGGCTGTGTTCTTCGTCGCCGAAGTTGCGCCAGTAATCTTCATGCTGGCGCTCGGCAATCAGGCGAAACGCCAGCCCACTGTCGGCAATCGGGCCGGTAACGTCGACAGCCAGGCTGCCGCCGCCGAAGCTTGAGCTGTCCGCGTCGATGCGCGTGCCCCACTGGTATTGGGGCTTCTTGCTGATCACGTTGATCAGGCCGCCTGGCTCCAGTGCCCCATACAGCAGAGATGCCGGGCCCTTGAGCACCTCCACGCGTTCAGTGGTGGCGCTGAAGTTGCGCGACAGGCTGGAGCGGATGCCGTCGCGCAGGATCGAGCCATCGGCGTTGCTGCCAAAGCCGCGTTTGACGAAACCGTCCTGTGTGCCGGCCAGGGTGTTGCTCTGGGTCATGCCACTGACGAACTTCATCGCATCGTCCAGCGATCTGACCTGAAAGTCCTCGATGGTCTGGGGTGTCACCACCTGTACCGACTGCGCTTCATCCCTGATCGCCACGGAGGATTTGCTCGCGGTGCTGGCGCGCTTGGCCTGGTAGCCGTCCTCTTCTATGTTGGGTTTGGCCAGCACTTCCTGACTTGGCAGCTCCAGCTCCTTGGCCAGCAGTGAGCCGGCCGGCAGCAGGCAAAGGGCAAGCAGAGCGGCGCGTGGGCTGCTCAAGGGAAAACGGTTGGATTTCATCTGGTACTCAGGTGCAAGCGTTTTTGAGAATCATTATTTTATGTGTTTCAAGGAGTGGCTGCCTAGAGACACACTTTGCATTGAGTGCAGGGAGGTCGCTGGGTATAATGCCGCGCTTCTTATTTTCCCGCTCGGGAGCCCGCCCATGCTGCGCATCAGCCAAGAAGCACTCACTTTCGACGACGTCCTGCTCATCCCCGGTTACTCCGAGGTACTGCCCAAGGACGTCAGCCTGAAGACCCGCCTGACCCGCGGCATTGAACTGAACATCCCGCTGCTGTCCGCTGCCATGGACACCGTCACCGAGGCGCGTCTGGCCATCGCCATGGCCCAGGAAGGCGGCATCGGCATCATCCACAAGAACATGACCATCGAGCAGCAGGCTGCCGAAGTGCGCAAGGTCAAGAAGTTCGAGGCCGGCGTGGTCAAGGACCCGATCACCATCGAGGCCGACGCCACGGTGCGCGATCTGTTCGAGCTGACCCGTCAGCACAACATTTCCGGCGTGCCGGTGCTGTCCAACGGTGACCTGGTGGGCATCGTTACTTCCCGCGACGTACGTTTCGAGAATCGCCTGGACGCTAAAGTGCGTGAGGTGATGACGCCAAAAGAGCGCCTGGTCACCGTCAAGGAAGGTGCCGACAAGGAAACCGTGCGCGCGCTGCTGCACAAGCACCGCATCGAGAAGGTGCTGATCGTCGACGACGCCTTCAATCTCAAGGGCATGATGACCGTCAAGGACATCGAGAAGGCCAAGGCCTACCCACTGGCCAGCAAGGACGATCAGGGTCGCCTGCGCGTCGGTGCTGCCGTGGGTACCGGTGCCGATACCGGTGACCGCGTTGCCGCGCTGGTCAATGCCGGCGTCGACGTGATCATCGTCGACACCGCCCACGGCCACTCCAAGGGCGTGATCGACCGCGTGCGCTGGGTCAAGCAGAACTTCCCCGAAGTCCAGGTGATCGGTGGCAACATCGCCACTGGCGCTGCCGCCAAGGCGCTGGTCGAAGCCGGCGCTGATGGTGTCAAGGTCGGTATCGGCCCGGGCTCGATCTGCACCACCCGTATCGTCGCTGGCGTTGGCGTACCGCAGATCAGCGCCGTGGCCAATGTTGCCGCTGCCCTGGCGGGTACCGGTGTACCGTTGATCGCTGACGGTGGCATCCGTTTCTCCGGCGACCTGTCCAAAGCCATCGTCGCTGGCGCTTCCGCCGTGATGATCGGCTCCATGCTGGCCGGTACCGAAGAGGCACCGGGCGAGGTCGAGCTGTTCCAGGGCCGTTCCTACAAGGCGTACCGCGGCATGGGCTCGCTGGGCGCCATGGCCCAGGCGCAGGGTTCCTCTGACCGTTACTTCCAGGACTCCTCGGCTGGCGCCGAGAAGCTGGTACCGGAAGGCATCGAAGGTCGTGTGCCCTACAAGGGCGCGATGAGCGCCATCGTTCACCAGCTGATGGGCGGCCTGCGTGCCTCCATGGGCTACACCGGCTGCGCCACCATCGAAGAGATGCGCACCAAGCCGGAGTTCGTGCGCATCACCGGCGCCGGCATGGCCGAGTCGCACGTGCATGACGTGCAGATCACCAAAGAGGCTCCCAACTATAGAGTTGGTTGATTCGCCGCAATGTATGAATAACGGGGCTGTTCGATCAGCCCCGTGTCATTTGTGAATACCTACGAGAGACGGCCATGGCCCACGACATTCACGCCCACCGCATCCTCATTCTGGACTTCGGTTCCCAGTACACCCAGCTGATCGCCCGCCGTGTGCGCGAGATCGGCGTCTATTGCGAACTGCACCCCTGGGACATGAGCGACGAGGACATCCGCGCCTTCGCTCCGCGCGGCATCATCCTCGCCGGCGGCCCGGAGTCGGTGCACGAAGCCAATAGCCCGCGCGCGCCGCAAGCGGTGTTCGACCTGAACGTGCCGGTGCTGGGCATCTGCTACGGTATGCAGACCATGGCCGAGCAGCTCGGCGGGAAGGTGGAAGGCTCCGACCTGCGCGAGTTCGGCTACGCCCGTGTCGACGTGGTCGGCAAGAGCCAGCTGCTGGCCGGTATCGAAGACCATGTCGACGCCGATGGCGTATTCGGCCTCGACGTGTGGATGAGCCACGGCGACAAGGTCACCCGCCTGCCGGAAGGCTTCCACATCCTCGCCAGCACGCCGAGCTGCCCGATCGCCGCCATGAGCGACGACACCCGCCACTACTACGGCGTGCAGTTCCACCCGGAAGTGACCCACACCAAGCAGGGCGGCCGCATTCTGTCCCGCTTCGTGCTGGAGATCAGCGGCTGCGAGGCCCTGTGGACCCCGGCCAACATCGTCGAAGACGCCGTGGATGCCGTGCGCGCCCAGGTCGGCGACGCCAACGTGCTGCTCGGTCTGTCCGGCGGTGTCGACTCTTCCGTGGTCGCGGCGCTGCTGCACAAGGCCATCGGCGATCAGCTCACCTGCGTGTTCGTCGACAACGGCCTGCTGCGCCTGCACGAGGGCGACCAGGTGATGGCCATGTTCGCCGAGAACATGGGCGTCAAGGTGATCCGTGCCAATGCCGAGGAGCAGTTCCTCTCCAACCTGGCCGGCGAGGCCGACCCGGAGAAGAAGCGCAAGATCATCGGCCGTACCTTCATCGACGTGTTCGATGCCGAAGCCAGCAAGCTGGACAACATCCAGTTCCTCGCCCAGGGCACCATCTACCCGGACGTGATCGAGTCGGCTGGCGCCAAGAGCGGCAAGGCTCACGTGATCAAATCGCACCACAACGTCGGTGGCCTGCCGGAGGAGATGAACCTCAAGCTGGTCGAGCCGCTGCGTGAACTGTTCAAGGACGAAGTGCGCAAGATCGGCCTGGAGCTGGGCCTGCCCTACGACATGGTCTACCGCCACCCCTTCCCGGGCCCGGGCCTGGGCGTGCGCATCCTCGGCGAAGTGAAGAAGGAATACGCCGACATCCTGCGCCGTGCCGACCACATCTTCATCGAAGAACTGCGCAAGGCCGACTGGTACCACAAGACCAGCCAGGCCTTCGTGGTGTTCCAGCCGGTGAAATCGGTGGGTGTCGTCGGTGACGGCCGCCGCTACGCCTGGGTCGTCGCCCTGCGCGCCGTGGAAACCGTGGACTTCATGACCGCTCGCTGGGCGCACCTGCCCTACGAGCTGCTGGAAACCGTCAGCGGTCGCATCATCAACGAGATCGAAGGCATCTCCCGCGTCACCTACGACGTGTCGAGCAAACCGCCAGCGACCATCGAGTGGGAGTGATCCTGCGTTCGGTATAGACCGGCACGTTCTCGGAAAAACCTGAAGCCCGCGTAATTGCGGGCTTTTGTTTTTTGAGTCTGGTAGTCGATCATTGGCGCAAACGCTCAGGACGGCTGCCTGCCGGGAAGACCGTGGTGCCTGCCTTGGCGTTGAACCGCGGTATTAGCATTTTCCCAATGCATCGCTTTCGGCTTTGGCGATTTCCTGGATCAAGCTCATCACGGTTCGGCAGGCCAGGGTGAGCTCTCCATGTGGCGAGATAGAGAGCGCGATTTGCCGCAATACCGACGGTTCTACCAGACGCGCTCCTTCAAGCTGGCACTCTTTCTTGGCGGCAGAGAGCGCGTAGGGGCCCAGTAACGCGTAGCCGCCGCCACCGGCCACTACCTGTGCCTGCAGTGCGAGGCAGTCGGCTTCGAGCATTACGTTGAGCGAGATTCCGTGTTGGGCGCTGAGCTGATCCAGTCGATCTCGCCAACTGTTCGGCCGGCAAAAGAGGATCAGCGGCAACTGGTGAAGGGCATAAAACGGGACTGTCGGTCCTCGGGTGTATGGATTACCGGCGGGCCCGACCAGATAGGTTTCGGTTTCGACCAGGCAGATGTCCCTGCCACGTGTGCCAGCACCATGGCGGAACAGGATGGCTAGATCCAGATGGCCGTTCTCCAGCCAGGTTTCCAGCTGTGCACCTTGGCCTTCCCGAACCACGAGTCGAATCAGCGGAAACTCTGATCTCAGCCGGAAATACAGCTGGCTGATAAGTGGGTGTGCGGTCGAGGGCAGGATGCCCAGACGCACCTTGCCAATCGGTGTTCCCGCCGTTTCGCGGATGTCGTTTGTCAGCTGATCCGTGCTGGCCAGCCATAACCTGATTTTCGGGGCAATCCGTTCGCCCAATTCAGTCAACACCACACCTCGTCCTGTGCGCTGAAACAGTCGTCCTCCGCATTGCTGCTCCAGTTCGCTGATCTGGCGGCTGACGTGGGGCTGGCTCGTTCCATAGGCAATCGCCACCTTGCTCAGGCTGCCCAGTTCAGCCGCATCGATGAAGAGCTTCCAGCTGTGGTAGTTCATACAGCCTTCTCACGAGAGATATGTTTAAAAAGCATACCTGAAATTCTCGAATACGGTCTTCTGGCATGGCTGGCCGCGCTCTAGAGTGACCCCAGCTCGCCAATGCGGCACTGCCTAACAGGTGAGCCAAAAAACCGGATCGGAAGTCACTGCCGACGGATAACAAGAATAAAAAGAGTGAGGTGATGCAGGTGAAGTACACAGCGACGTGCATATTGCTTACCGGCCTTTTTGCCAGCGCCGCGTTGAATGAGGCGCAGGCAGCGGGTCAACTCGATATCTACGGCAGCGTTGGTCTTTATGCCGGCAGCATTCAGCGCAGCGGTGAGCCCCGGTTATCTCGCGACATCTTTGGCGGTGGCTTGCAAACCTCATTCATTGGGTTGAAAGGGCAGCAGGCGGTGGGGGCGGATCTGACGGTGCTATTTGCGCTGGAATCGTTTTTCCGTCCGGATCTCGGTGAGATGGGACGCAACGATGATGACCCGTTCTTTTCACGTAATGCCTGGGTCGGTCTCGAGGGGGATTTCGGACGAGTCAGCTACGGCCGCCAGACCAATCCTACCTATGCGGTGATGTCGCAATTGAGCCCGTTCGGCTCGTCGGTAGTCTTCTCGCCCCTGGCCGTGCAGTCCTTTGTCCTTCCTTATGGGCGCAACATCCTAGGCGACTCGGTCTGGGACAATGTCATCAAGTACGCCACCCCCAATCTTCAAGGTTTTCAGGGTTCGTTGCTCTACGGTCGAGACGATGACAGCGATGGACGCGGCTATTCCAACAGGGGCGCGCATGCCACCTATCGCTCGGGCAAGTTCATGGGCGCGGTGTCCCTACAGCGAGTGGAGGGGACGCGCAAGACCACGCTGGCAGAGCCCCAGTTCGCCTGGCTGGCAGGTGCGACTTATGACTTCGGGCCGCTCAAGCTTCACGGCAGCACGGTGCACACGCGCATAGATGGCGGTGCTTCAACGCAGCTCTATGACGCAGGCGTATCGGTTCCGGTATCGGCTGTGGGGCGGTTGCTGCTCGAAACGGCGCACTCGCGCATAGACCTGACCAACGCGTCGAACATACGCCGTACCACTACCTCGTTCGGCTACGGCCATCAGCTCTCGAAGCGTACCGATGTGTACGCCATCCACACCCATGACCAGAAATCCCGGGCGTCAGCAGGGCGGTCGTATTCCGTTGGCATTCGTTACCAGTTTTGAAAATGGTTCGCGCTGAGGAGGTGACGATGCAACTGCTCGTTGGCCACCGCGTGCCCCGACTTTGTTCGACGGTTGACGCATTCGCCCCCATGGCGCACGTCCCCACCGTTTCGAGCGAATCCGCGTGCGATGCACGTGTAACCCTGGGTGCGAGCGAAGGTGTTGTGCACCTCGCCGCATCTCTTACTCTGACCGACCCAAGGAACTGACATGAAAGAGATCGATCTTCGTGGCCTCACCCCCGCTCCGGTAACCCCTTTCACGCGCGACGGCGCTGTCGATTACCCGGCGATCAAGCGACTCGGGCAGTGGCTGGGCAGCATCAAGGGTGTCAAAGGCCTGACCGTGCTTGGCCATGCTGGCGAAGGCACCTTCCTGTCCCGTGATGAGCAGCTCAAGGTCATCGAAGCCTTTCGTGACGCAGTGGGCGACCGACTGCCAATCATCGCCGGTATTACCCTCGAAGGCACTGCTGTGGCGGCCGAAGAAGCCAAGCGTGCAGTGAGCGCTGGAGCGTCTGCCGGTTTGGTGTATCCGTCGCACGGCTGGCTGCGCTTCGGTTACCAGAACGGTGCACCGCAGGATCGTTACAAGGCGATCTACGAGGAAAGTGGCCTGCCGCTCATTCTGTTCCAGTATCCGGACGCTACCAAGGCGACCTACAACCTTGAAACTCAACTGGATATCGCGGCTCTGCCAGGCGTGTTCGCGATGAAGAATGGTGTGCGCAACATGAAACGCTGGGACACCGAGATTCCGGTTATCCGCGCCGAGCGCCCCGACCTGCAGATCCTGACCTGCCACGATGAATACCTGCTGCACACCATGTTCGATGTGGATGGCGCGCTGGTGGGTTACGGGTGCATCGCCCCGGAGCCGCTGATCGAGATGATCGCGGCTGGCAAGGCCAAGGACTACGGCCGGGCTCGCGAGCTGCACGACCGCCTGTTGCCAGTGACCAAGAACGTCTACCACCGCGGCTCTCACATGGAAGGTACCGTAGCCCTCAAACATGCCCTGGTCGCGCGTGGCATTCTTGAGCACGCAACCGTGCGCTCCCCGCTGTTGCCGCTTGCACCGGGTGCAGATGGGGAAATCACCGAAGCCATGCGACTTGCCGATCTGGGACGTGCAGTCTGACATCGCTGAGAGGGATCCCGATGACGGGATCCCTTTTTTGTAGACCGTGCCCGCATGAGGAGGCATCGCAGGGCTTCGAATCATCACCGCATTCATTGAGGGCAAAGAGATGAGAGGCATTACCCAATCGCTCGCGCGCAGGAGCGCATTATTTCTGGTGGCCAGCGCGATGGCGCTGGCCGCACATGCGGAGACGATACGCATCGGCGCCATGCCTGTCGGATCCGGCTGGTATGTCGCGGCCGCTGCCATGAAGAAGGTTCTCGAAGAAAACACCGCGCTGAAGGCAGAGGTGATCGCCCGTGGGGGCGGCGTGGCGAATCCGATGGTGGTACAGCAGGGCAAGGCGCAGATTGCGCTATCCAACGTAGCGACGTCGCAGTGGGCGGTGAGGGGCGAGCAGCTCTATGCCGGCCAGAAGGCGCCGGATATCCGTTCTCTGGTGGGCGGGCTCAACCCTGTGTATATCGGCGCCATCGTGCGTAACGATTATCTGCGAGCGAACGGCTTTACATCGCTCAAGGAAATCCTCGAGTCCGGCAAGCCCGTCAATATCATGATGAAGCCGCCAGGCTCCAACATTCCCCCCGCTCTGGACGCGATTCTCGAGGCGCATGGAACCAGTGTCGCGAAGATCAAGGCGGCGGGCGGTCGCATCCTTCAAATCGACTCTTCGCAAATGGCGGGCATGATCCGTGACGGACGCGCCGACCTCTACTTCGACACCATCCTGCGCGGGCATCCCACCGTCCAGGAAATCAGCCTGACTGGCGATGTGAGCTTCATCGATCTTTCCTCGGAGGCAATCGCCGCCTTGGCGAAGATCGCTATAGTCGAAGGCGAGATTCCCAAGTGGTTCGATATTCAGCAAACCAGCACCGTCGGCGGAGATTACGGCACCCACCTCATTGCGCATAAGGACCTCTCTGATGAGGCTGCCTACCAAATCACCAAGGCAGTAGTCGAACACATGGATCAGCTGGCCGCCGAGTTTCCCGCCTGGCAGGCCTTCGTGCGCGAGCAGGCAGCGAGCCCAGAGAAGAACGGCATCGCTCTTCATCCCGGTGCCATTCGTTACTACAAGGAAATCGATCTGCTCTGAACTCGCCCCGGCGCTTGCGCCGCTCCTGAAGCTTCGCTGCAACCACTGAGAACAATAATATGGCCAGCAATTTCGACTCGGCGATCCGCAATCCCAGAACATGGATCGCGCTCGGATTCATCACCTTTCAGTTCTGGATCCTGTTCACCCCTCAGCAGCCACACCTCGAACGCACGGTGCACCTGTGCATCGCATTGTTCCTGACCTTCCTCGTAGTGCCTTTATCTAGTGCCAAGTTACCTGCCCTGGTATCACGTAGCCTCGATGGCCTGTGTCTGCTCGCGACCTTGGCAGTAGGTGCTTACTACTGGCACGAGTTGCCCCGGCTCACAACCCGCATCGAAAACGTATCGCCAGTCGAGTGGTACGACATCGCGCTCGCCTGCACCCTGGTGGTACTGCTGCTCGAAGCCGTGCGGAGAACCGTGGGAGCTATCCTGCTTACCGTGATCGTCGGGTTCATCCTTTACGGTGGCCTGGGTCACCAACTGCCGGGCGCTATCGGCTTCGGTGAAATTTCGGTGGGTGATTGGTCGGAAATACTCGCCATGACCACCAGCGGAATCCTTGGTGTCACCACGGCCACCTCGGTGAATTTCATCTTCTATTTCATTGTGTTCGGTGTGGTGTACAGCGCTGTCGGTGGCGGTCAGCTATTCATCGACATCGCGATGCGCGTCGTGGGCAAATCGAGTGGCGGTGGTGCCAAGGTTTCCATCGTCGGGTCGAGTCTTATGGGGACCATTTCAGGCAGCGCCGTGGCCAATGTCACAGCCACTGGCGTCTTCACGATTCCCTTGATGAAGCGAACGGGCATGTCGGGTGAGCGAGCGGCCGCGACAGAGGCGATCGCTTCCACTGGTGGCCAGTTGATGCCGCCGATCATGGGCATTGCCGCATTCGTGATGGCCGAGCTGCTGGTGATTCCTTACTCGCAGGTCGCCCTGGCTGGGATATTCCCCGCGCTCGCGTTCTATTTTGCGCTGTTCGCCTCGGCTCATCTCTACGCGCGCAAACATCGTGTCGGGACTCTCACGGACAAGGACTTGAGCGGTATCGCGCCGTTGCTGCCCCGTCTGCACATGATCACCCCGGTCATCGTGCTGGTAGGCGGACTGATGATGGGGTACTCGGCCCAGATCGCGGTGACCTTCGCTACCCTGACCTGTCTGGCTGTCCCATACCTGCGTCGCGAAACCCGTTATCCGTTGGGTGACCTGCCTTCCATGATTCTTGAATCGGGCAAGCAGGCCGCCATAATTGCCGTACCCATTGCGGCCATCGGTATAGTCGTCGCTGTCGCGATCCAGTCCAACCTAGCCCTCAAGTTCGCATCCGGCCTGGTCTCTGTCGGCAGCGGCTCTTATGCTTTGTCGCTACTGCTGGTTGTAATCGGTTGCATCGTGATGGGAATGGGATTGCCGACCGTCGCGGCCTATATCATTGGCGCAATCCTCTATGTGCCGGCATTGCAGACTCTCGGAGTCGGAGCGCTCCAGGCGCACTTCTTCGTGATGTATTTCTGCATCCTGTCGATGGTCACGCCGCCGGTTTCATTAGCCTCATTCGCGGCGGCAGGCCTTGCCAAGACTGATGCGATGAAAACCAGCCTGGTTGCCTTCGGCATGTGTGCAGTCGCCTTCCTTATTCCTTTTGCCTTTATCGCGGACAAGGCCCTGTTGTTTCAGGGCACCTATACCCAGATCGCGATCGCCGGCGTGGGATTGCTCATCTCCAGTACGGTTTGGGCGGCGGGGCTGGTTGGCTACATTTCCTATGATTTGAGGCCGTTTGCGCGTGGGCTGTTACTGATCTGCGGGGCGGCAGCGATCCTTACGCCAACAGGAAGTCTGGTATGGTCCGTGGCCATGTTGGCCAGTCTGGCCTACAGCGCGTTTCACTTCTGGAGCGCAAGGCAGACTCGATCCGGAAGGTTATCGTTTCCGGTGAAGTGAGCACATCACCTGCTGGGCTTCGAGGTTCAACCACCCTTTCCCAGGGTGGGCGCCTCCAGCAGGTTTCTGCTTTTTGTGAGTCCACTTTCAAAATGCGTGTCTGTCGCACATTCGAGCTGTGCAACTCGCGCTCGCCAATCAATAACACGATGTCGGCAGTGTGGTTATGTGGCGTGTTTTCTGTCACCTGCGGAACGCTTTGGCTAGGGTTAGTTTTAATTGGCAGAAAGGAAGCGCAGCTCACCGGGCAAGGCGATCCTGCAGTTACGCGGCAAGGTTCCGGACCGTACCACGCAGACCGGGCTTACGATTCCCGGCATTTATGACGATGCAGGCTCGCGTAGCGAGCCGGGTGATGTGCAGGTGAGCATCGCAGCCGACGGGCGTGTCAGCGGTGGCGGTATCAGCGACGGGCGTACCTTCCTATTTTCGGGCTCTTTCAGCCTGCCGGAACCACCCTGACGTTTGATTACCGGGTCAAACGCGACTCGCTCGAGGCAAAGGCCGTTCAGGATGTAGAGGGCGGCTGCCGTCTGGTCATGCGACCCATCGCCAATTTTGGTGGCGGCATGACCATCGCCCAGGTGCCTGAATGCGATTGAACGGAGAAAATCTGCCGGGGTGGATGGCGGGCCGCGAGTAAACCTTGAATAGCGCCGTGGGCAGTCAGCTCTGGAGCAATGACAGCGTCACCAGGACGGCGAACATGCTCAGGCTCAGAAAACCGATCAGCAGCATGCGTCTGTCTTCTCGAATCTGGCTGGTGAGTATCGCTTTGCGCTGCTGCCAGTCGCAGGCGATGGTGACCCAGCGATTCTCCAGTATCTGGCGCCAATCCTCATCGCTCAGCCAGCAGGCGACATGATGAGCGGGTAGATCCAGCGCGGGGAACAACTCCTCGCACGTCAGCGGGCCGAGGGATATCTGAAAGCGCTGACCATGGCGCTCGCAGTCCAGCTCGAGGCGGACTTGCGGGCGGCTGTCCTGGAAGTGAATGTCTTCCAGGTCGGGTGTGAAAACTTCATAGGATGTGATTTGCGCCGTGCCTGGACGCAGCAAGGCTCTGCGGATTTTTTCCCAGAGCAGCTGCGCCAACTTGTAAAAGGCCCAGGCGGCAAAGGCGAATAGCAGCAGGCTGATCAGCCACAGCAGGCCGCCGAGCAGGATGAAGAGCACGATCATCATCAATACCCTGTAAGCAGCGTCGGTGCAGCTTCCCAGATGAGGTAGCCCATGATCATCAGCGCCATTGCGGCGAAGGGCGATGCGGCATTTGGGGATTCGGGAGTGGCATCGGCAGGGTTCGCTTTGGGAACGTAAAGCAGAAAGGTGCCGGCCTGTTCGTTGAGCTCGACATGCTCTTGGTCGAGCACGAGATGCTGCACTTCGTAGGTTCGTTGTTCGTACTCGTAACGCAGGCGATAGACGTACTTGAGGCTTACCATCGTGGTTTTGCCAGCGCTGATACGTGCTTCTACGAGTTTTTGATCGATGATCGACGCTTTCACGATGTCGTGCGGCCGGCCAAGCCTGTAGCAGTCGGACCAGATCGCCTCGCCGAACGCGGCCATGAGGCCGATCCACATCAGCAGGAGCAGTGGCGTGATCGCCACGATCATGATGCCCAAGGGGGCGTCGAAAAAGAAACTGTCCATGTCCTGGTGAGCGCTTCCTGTGAAATCCCTGGCGATTTTACTCCGGTAAGTGCCGTCTTTTATCAGCACTATCTCGCAGCATCGCCGCGGCAATTTGTCTTTGTCAGGGTGCTCGTCTGGCTATCCATGAAAATGAGAAGATACCGCAATTGAGTATGCTCACGAGTTGAGGATGAAGATGTCGTTTACCCGCAGACAGGTGCTGGCCGGTTTGGTTGGTCTGGGTGTGGCCGGGCTGGGCGCTGGCGGTGTGCGCTACTGGCTGGGGCGCCCGGAAAATGTCGCCACCCATGATTACGAGCTGATCGCCGCGCCGCTGGATCTGGAACTGGTACCGGGGCATGTGACGCCGGCCTGGGGCTATGGTGGCCAGGCACCGGGATTGGAGCTGCGTTGCCGTCAGGGTGAGCGGCTGCGGGTGCGCTTCATCAACAAGCTGGATGTGCAGAGCACCATTCACTGGCATGGCATCCGCCTGCCGCTGGAGATGGACGGCGTGCCTTATGTTTCCCAGGCGCCGGTACTGCCGGGTGAATTTTTTGACTACGACTTCATCTGTCATGATGCCGGCAGCTTCTGGTATCACCCGCATACCGCCAGCGCCGAGCAGCTGGGGCGTGGCCTGGTCGGGCCGCTGATCGTCGAGGAGCGCGAGCCGACCGGCTTCCGCCATGAGCGCACGCTGAGCCTGAAGACCTGGCATATCGACGAGCAGGGCGCCTTCAGCGAGTTTCTGGTGCCTCGCCAGGCGGCGCGCGAAGGCACGCGTGGGCGACTGACCACCATCAACGGCGAACCCAACCCGACTCTCGAATTGCCAGCAGGCCAGGTGGTGCGTTTGCGGCTGATCAACGTCGACAATACCATCACCTACCGTCTCAACCTGCCGGGCGGCGAGGCGCGCATCTATGCCCTGGATGGCAATCCGGTGCAGCCGCGCCCGCTGGGCAAGGAGTACTGGTTGGGGCCTGGCATGCGCATCGACCTGGCGCTGAAGGTGCCATCCCCCGGCGAGGAATTGTCGCTACGCAACGGGCCGCTGCGCCTGGCCACTTTGAAGGGTGTCGCCAGTAGCGAAGTCGCAGGAGACTGGCCGCCACCCCTGCCGGCCAACCCCGTCGCCGAGCCGGATCTGGCCCGCGCCGAAACCCTGCGCTTCAACTTCGAGTGGGCTGCCGCACTGGCTTCGCCGGCCGACGAGGCCGCCGGTCGCTACAAGTACTGGCAGATCAACGGCCAGGCCTGGGACATCAATGACAAGACCTGTGCAGATCGTCCGATCGCCACGCTGAAGAAGGATGGCCACTACATCTTCGTGCTGCGCAACATGGCCCAGTATCAGCACCCCATCCATCTGCACGGCATGACCTTCAAGGTGCTGGGTTCGGATCGGCGCAAGATCATCCCGTACTTCACCGATACCTATCTGCTGGGCAAGAACGAGACCGCGCGCATCGCCTTCGTTGCCGATAATCCCGGTGTGTGGATGTTCCACTGCCATGTCATCGACCATATGGAAACGGGGCTGATGGCGGCCATCGAAGTGGTCTGAAGCCGCAGGCTTCAGGCTGCAAGCCACAGGCAGGCGCGAAAAGCTTGACGGGCTCCGATGGAAAGGCACACTGGCGAGCCTGAAGCCTGAAGCCTGAAGCCTGAATTATGAAAAGACCGCAGATCATCGACCGCTCGCGTGACGAGCACTTCATGCGCCTGGCGCTGGCGCAGGCGCGCCTGGGCGCTGAGCAGGGTGAAGTGCCGGTCGGTGCCGTGCTGGTGCAGGACGGTGAAGTGGTGGGCGAGGGCTTCAATTGCCCGATTCTGCGTCACGACCCAAGCGCTCATGCCGAAATGGTGGCGATCCGCGCGGCGGCGCAAAGCGTGCAGAACTATCGGCTGCCCGGTAGCACGCTGTACGTCACTCTGGAACCCTGCAGCATGTGCGCCGGCTTGATCGTGCATGCCCGTATCGCTCGGGTGGTATTCGCCGCCAGTGAGCCGCGCGCAGGCGTGGCGATCAGCCAGGGGCAGTTCTTCGACCAGGGCTTTCTTAACCATCGCGTGCTGGTGGAGGGCGGGCTGCTGGCCGAGGAGAGCGGGGCGCTGCTAAAAGATTTCTTCAAGGGTCGGCGTGGCTGAGCGTCCTGACGAGGAGCGATCATGAACAAGGAGATGCTGGGTCTGCTCATGCTGTTGGGCTCGCCGCTTGTTGCGGCGCAGCCTGAGGTGTACCTAGTCGCCAGCGTGCAGCTGGGCGGCTCGAACCTGGCGCAGAGCATTTTTCTCCACGAGCCGCAGATCACCACGCTGGAGGAGTGCCAGGAGGCCGTACGTGTCGGTCAGCGTGATCGCGACTGGCAGCGCTATCACCACATCTTCATGCGTGATCGCTTTCAGGGCTTTACCGGCCATCTGGACTACCGCTGCGTATTCACCACTCAGCGTTTCAGCAGCTGGAACGACCGCGCGCGTTACAACCATCCCTACCTGATCAGTATCGATGCGCAGTCCAATCTGCAGGTGGAGCGGGTAGCGAGTCAGGCGCAGTGCGCGACGCGCTTGAAAGGGCTGCCGCCGGCGCGCCAGGCCATCAGCCGTTGCGCGGCGGGTAATCAGAACCTGTTGTAGCGCGTTACAGCGGCGGGGTTTCTTCTTCGGGTTTGCGCTTGTCGATGCCGGGCAGGTGGATACCGCTCTCGGCCACTTGCGTGCCTTCCAGCTGCGGTTGGGTCACCCAGGTGAGAATGTCGTAGTAGCGGCGGATGTTGCGTACGAAATGTACCGGTTCGCCGCCCCGGGCATAGCCGTAACGCGTTTTGCTGTACCACTGCTTCTGCGCCAGACGCGGCAGGATTTTCTGTACGTCGGCCCATTTGTTCGGGTCCAGGCCTTCTGCCTCGGTCAGCTTGCGCGCATCTTCCAGATGACCGCCGCCAACATTGTAGGCGGCCAGGGCGAACCAGGTGCGATCCGGCTCGACGATGCTTTCCGGCAGTTGCTGGTGAATCTGGATGAAATAACGTGCGCCGCCGTCGATGCTTTGCTTGGGATCGAGGCGGTTGGATACACCAACCGACTGGGCGGTGCGCTGAGTCAGCATCATCAGGCCGCGCACGCCGGTCTTGGAGGTGGCATTGGGTTGCCACAGCGATTCCTGATAGCCCATGGCGGCCAGCAGGCGCCAGTCCACCTGATGGGCGTGGCCGGCCTGGCGGAACATCTTCTCGTAACGTGGTAGACGCTGCTGCAGATGCTGGGCGAAGGTGTAGGCACCGACGTAGCCGAGCACGTCGACATGGCCGTAGTAGCGCTCTTTCAGGCGTTGCAGGGTACCGTTGGCCTCGGAGCGTTCGAGGAAGGCGTCGATCTCCAGCAGCAGGCTGTCATCCTCGCCGGCGGCTACTGCCCAGCGCATGGTGTTGGTGTCACCCAGGTCGAAGGCGACCCGTACGTTGGGGAAGTACACCTGGTTCATCGCCAGTTCGTTGGAGTCCACCAGGGTCAGGTCGATCTGCCCTTCGTCGACCATGCGCAGCAGGTCGACCACCTCGACGGCGTCGGAGACTTCGAACTCAAGCTCCGGCAGCTCCAGTTTCAGGGCTTCCAGCTGTTCGGCGTGGCTGCTGCCGGCCAGCACCAGGATGCGCTTGCCGAGCAGATCCTCGGGCTTGGTCGGGCGGGTTTCGCCCTGGCGATAGATGACTTGTGGCGTGACTTCCAGGTAAGGAATCGAGAAGCGCGCCTGACGCTGGCGCAGTGGCGTGTCGACCAGGCCGGCGGCGGCCATGACCGGACCATTGGCGCGGCCCAGGCTGGAGAACAGGCTGTCGAGGTTGTCCGCGGTTTCGATCTTCAGCTCCAGGCCGAGATCGGTGGCGAAGCGCTTGGCCAGCTCGTACTCGAAGCCGGTAGCACCGTTACGATCCTGGAAGTAGGTGGCGGGGCTGTTACGAGTGACCACGCGCAGCTCACCCTCCGCCTTTGCCTGCTCGAGTACGCTGGGCTTGGGTTCTTCGCCACAGCCAGCAAGCATCAGGAGGGTTCCAATCGCCAACAGCCCTTTGGCGCAACGCATGCGTATCGCAGGTCGTGCAAACATCGGCGCAGTATACGCAAAGCGCAGGCAACGCCATATCTCGACAGCGCTTCGCTTCTCTGCTAGTGCGTTCGTCCTTTCGGCGCCTGGCTACAGGTGCCGCAGGCCGCCACTTTAGGGTAGAATGCCCGGCCTCCAGCACACCCCTTCCCAGAGGCTGTTCCGACGATGTTGATTCTGCGCGGCGCTCCCGCCCTTTCCGCTTTCCGCCATGGCAAATTGCTTGAGCAACTGACCAGCAAGGTGCCGGCCGTGACCGGGCTGTACGCCGAGTTCGCGCATTTCGCCGATGTCACCGGCGTGCTCAACGCCGAGGAGGAACAAGTGCTGGCGCGGCTGCTCAAGTACGGCCCGAGCGTGCCGGTGCAGGAGCCCAGCGGCAAACTGTTTCTGACCATTCCGCGCTTCGGCACCATCTCGCCCTGGTCGAGCAAGGCCAGCGACATTGCCCGCAACTGCGGCCTGGGCAAGATCCAGCGTCTGGAGCGCGGTATTGCCTATTACGTCAGCGGCGAGCTGAGCGAGGCCGACAGCGCCGCCGTCGCCGCCCTGCTGCATGACCGCATGACTCAGCTGGTGCTGAGCAACCTTGAAGATGCCGCAGCCCTGTTCAGCCATGCCCAGCCCAAGCCGCTGACCGCCGTGGACGTACTCGGCGGTGGCCGCGCCGCGCTGGAGCAGGCCAACCAGGACCTGGGTCTGGCCCTGGCAGAGGACGAAATCGACTACCTGGTGAAGAGCTTCAATGACCTGGGGCGCAACCCGCACGACATCGAACTGATGATGTTCGCCCAGGCCAACTCCGAGCACTGCCGCCACAAGATCTTCAATGCCAGCTGGGACATCGATGGCGAAAGCCAGGACAAGTCGCTGTTCGGCATGATCAAGAACACCTACCAGATGCACAGCGAAGGCGTGCTGTCCGCCTACAAGGACAACGCCTCGGTCATCGAAGGCTTCACCGCCGGGCGTTTCTTCCCCAATCCGGAAACCCGACAGTACGGGGCCAGCGTCGAGCCGGTGCATATCCTGATGAAGGTGGAGACGCACAACCACCCGACCGCCATCGCACCGTTCCCGGGCGCGTCCACCGGCTCCGGCGGCGAGATCCGCGACGAAGGCGCCACCGGCCGTGGTGCCAAGCCCAAGGCCGGCCTGACCGGTTTCTCGGTTTCCAACCTGCGCATCCCCGATTTCCTCCAGCCCTGGGAAAAGCCCTACGGCAAGCCCGAGCGCATCGTTAGCGCCCTGGACATCATGATCGAAGGCCCGCTGGGCGGCGCCGCGTTCAATAATGAGTTCGGTCGCCCCGCGCTCAACGGCTACTTCCGTACCTTCGAGCAGGCTGTCAGCAGCCCGCGTGGCGAAGAAGTGCGCGGCTACCACAAGCCGATCATGCTCGCCGGCGGCCTCGGCAACATCCGCGAGAACCACGTGCAGAAGGGCGAGATCTCGGTCGGCGCCAAGCTGATCGTGCTCGGCGGCCCGGCCATGCTTATCGGCCTGGGCGGCGGCGCCGCTTCCTCGATGGCCACCGGCGCCAGCTCGGCCGATCTGGATTTCGCCTCGGTGCAGCGCGAGAACCCGGAAATGGAACGTCGCTGCCAGGAGGTCATCGACCGCTGCTGGCAGCTGGGCGAAGCCAACCCGATCAAGTTCATCCATGACGTCGGCGCCGGCGGCATCTCCAACGCCTTGCCGGAGCTGATCAACGACGGCGGTCGTGGCGGTCGCTTCGAGCTGCGCAAGGTGCCCAACGACGAGCCGGGCATGGCCCCGCACGAGATCTGGTGCAACGAGTCGCAGGAGCGCTACGTGCTGTCGGTCGATGCGGCCGATTTCGAACGCTTCCAAGCCATCTGCGAACGCGAGCGCTGCCCCTTCGCCGTGGTCGGCGAGGCCACTGCCGAGCCGCACCTGACCGTCACCGACAGCCACTTCGGCAACACCCCGGTGGACATGCCGCTCAACGTGCTGCTGGGCAAGCCGCCGCGCATGCACCGTAGCGTGGCTCGCGAGGCGGAGCAGGGCGATGACTTCAACGCCGCCAGCGTCGACATCGAAGAAGCGCTGGGCCGCGTGCTGCGTCACCCGGCCGTGGCCAGCAAGAGCTTCTTGATCACCATCGGCGACCGCACCATCACCGGCCTGGTGGCGCGCGACCAGATGGTCGGCCCCTGGCAGGTGCCGGTCGCCGACTGCGCCGTCACCGCCACCAGCTTCGACGTCTATACCGGCGAAGCCATGGCCATGGGCGAGCGCACGCCGCTGGCGCTGCTGGATGCGCCTGCGTCGGGCCGTATGGCCGTCGGTGAGACCATCACCAACCTGGCCGCGGCGCGTATCGGCAAGCTGTCCGACATCAAACTGTCGGCCAACTGGATGGCCGCTGCCGGCCACCCGGGCGAAGACGCCCGCCTGTACGACACCGTCAAGGCCGTGGGCATGGAGCTGTGCCCGCAGCTTGGCATCACCATCCCGGTGGGCAAGGACTCCATGTCCATGAAGACCCGCTGGCAGGACGAGGGTGTCGACAAGAGCGTCACCGCGCCGCTGTCGCTGGTCATCTCCGGCTTCGCCCCGGTGCAGGACATCCGCAAGACCCTGACCCCGCAACTGCGCATGGACAAGGGCGAGACCGATCTGATTCTGATCGACCTCGGCCGCGGCCAGAACCGTATGGGCGCCTCGATCCTGGCGCAGGTCTACGCGCAGATCGGCCAGCAGGTGCCGGACCTCGACGACGCCGAGGACCTCAAGGCCTTCTTCGCCGTGATCCAGGGGCTCAACGCCGACGGCCACCTGCTGGCCTACCACGACCGTTCCGATGGCGGCCTGCTGACGACCGTGCTGGAAATGGCCTTTGCCGGCCACTGCGGCCTGTCGCTGAATCTCGATGCGCTGGCTGATAACGCTTCCGAGCTGCCGGCGGTGCTGTTCAACGAAGAGCTGGGCGCGGTGATCCAGGTGCGCCAGGACGCCACCCCGGAAGTGCTGGCGCAGTTCAGCGCCGCCGGTCTGGACGACTGCGTCGCCGTGATCGGCCAGGCGGTGAACAACGGCGAGGTCAGCATCAGCTTCAATGGCGAGCCGGTGTTCGCCGGCGAGCGCCGCCTGCTGCAGCGTCAGTGGGCCGAAACCAGCTACCGCATCCAGCGCCTGCGCGACAACGCCCAGGGCGCCGACCAGGAATTCGACCTGCTGCTGGAAGAGGACAACCCCGGTCTGTCGGTCAAGCTCGGCTTCGACGTCAACCAGGACATCGCCGCCCCCTATATCAAGAAGGGCGTGCGTCCGCAGGTGGCGATCCTGCGTGAGCAGGGCGTCAACGGCCAGGTGGAAATGGCTGCCGCGTTCGACCGCGCCGGTTTCGCTGCCATCGACGTGCATATGAGCGACATCCTGGCTGGCCGCGTCAGCCTGGAAGAGTTCAAGGGCCTGGTGGCCTGCGGCGGCTTCTCCTACGGCGACGTGCTGGGGGCCGGCGAGGGTTGGGCCAAGTCGATTCTGTTCAACGCTCGTGCTCGCGACGGCTTCCAGGCCTTCTTCGAGCGCAAGGACAGCTTCGCTCTCGGTGTGTGCAACGGCTGCCAGATGATGAGCAACCTGCACGAGCTGATTCCGGGCACCGAGTTCTGGCCGCACTTCGTGCGCAACCGCTCCGAGCAGTTCGAAGCGCGCGTGGCCATGGTGCAGATCCAGGAATCGGCATCGATCTTCCTGCAGGGCATGGCCGGTTCGCGCCTGCCGATCGCCATCGCCCACGGCGAAGGCCATGCCGAGTTCGAAAGCGAGGAAGCGCTGCTGGAGGCCGATCTGTCCGGCACCGTGGCCCTGCGCTACGTCGACAACCACGGCAAGGTCACCGAAGCCTACCCGGCCAACCCCAACGGGTCGCCGCGCGGGATCACCGGCCTGACCAGCCGCGACGGCCGCGTGACCATCATGATGCCGCACCCGGAGCGGGTGTTCCGCGCCGTACAGAACTCCTGGCGTCCGGACGAGTGGCAGGAAGACGGCGGCTGGATGCGCATGTTCCGTAATGCCCGAGTTTGGGTGGATTAACAACGGCCGCGTAGCGGCCTTCTGCTGACCCTCTCCCGCTTGTGGGGCGAAGAGGCGCGCTTTGGAAGCACTGCTTCCTGCGCCGATGAGCGCCTGATCGCGAAGCGATCAGGCCGGGGCGCGGAGCGGGGTGCCCGAAGGGCGGGAGAGGGAAAGCGGTCGCGCTCCGATCCAGCTTGAGCTTGTGAGTATTAGCGTCGGGGGCTGGAGATGGCGTTATGGCCAACACCAAACCCTCTCCCCAGCCCTCTCCCATAGATGGGAGAGGGAGCCGATCGTGAAATAGTCCGTAGCCCGGATGCAATCCGGGAAAACCGTTGCCATACCGTCACCCGGATTCCATCCGGGCTTCATGGGCCCAGCGATGGCCGACGATCCTCTACACATCCTTCCCGAAGTCCGCCTGGTCAAACCCGGTGAGACACATCGTCTGTGCTGCTGCGGGCAAGCCCCCGACATGCCTGACTGCGCATCCAATTGCCTCCACTCCCTGATCCTGCAACCTGAGCGCGAGCAGCGTCTGCTGCTGTGCCGCTGCGGCCGCTCCGCAAGCCTGCCTTACTGCGATGGCAGCCATAATCCGTCAGCACCTGGCATGACCGACAAGTGGCGACGTTTTTCGGCGGAAGCTGAGAACGCAGTGCCTTCGGCCAGGGTCGAAAACAGCGTATCGCTGGATGCAACGTATGGATTTGTGCGGGCGATCTCAAGACAATCAAGTGGCGAAATGACATCATATTGGCGTCATGGCTTGTCTGTTGTTCGGTTGCCCATTTTGCGGAGAACTTGATGTACAAACTGTGTTTCTACGTGCCGGAAGCCCATCTGGAACCGGTGAAGAAGGCGGTGTTCGCCGCCGGCGGCGGGCGCATCGGGCTCTACGACAGCTGCTGTTGGCAGGTCCTCGGGCATGGTCAGTTCCGTGCTCTGGAAGGTAGCCAGCCGTTCATCGGGCAGGTGGGCAGTGTCGAGCAGGTTGCCGAATGGAAGGTGGAAATGGTCGTCGCCGACGAGCTGATCCACGACGCAGTCAAGGCCCTGAAGAAGACCCATCCTTACGAAACGCCGGCTTTCGACGTCTGGCGGTTGTCCGATCTGCAGTTCTGAATCGATATGAAAAGGCGCCCTCGGCGCCTTTTTTCAATACAGCCGCTCAAGGCCTGATTTCGATCAGCGTCCCATCCTTGACCAGGCTCCATACCTCGCGCATGTCGTCGTTCTTCATGGCGATGCAGCCCTCGGTCCAGTCGAGGGTATGGAAGAACCACTCGGGGTATTCCTCGTCCAGCGGCGTGCCGTGGATCATGATCATGCTGCCCGGTGGCACGCCGGCTTCCTTGGCGCGAGCCAGGTCGCGGGCGTTGGGGTAGGAGATGTGCAGCGACAGCTGGTACTTGTCGCTCGGCTTGCGCCAGTCGATCCAGTAGAAGCCTTCCGGCGTGCGCAGGTCGCCTTCGCGCTGCTTGGCGCCATTGGGCTGTTTGCCGAGGGAAATGCGGTAGGACTTGATGGTTTCGCCGCGCTGCTGCAGGTGCAGTTTGCGTTCGGACTTGAGCACCAGCACCTTGTCCACGGTGCGGCTGCTTGGCGCTGGCGTGGTGCTGGCCAGGGCGTTGAAGCTGAGGGTCAGGCAAAGCAGGGGCAACAGCCAGCGCATCGGGATCGTCCGCAAGGGTCAACGGGGTGTGTAGTGTGTACGCAGCGCTTCGAGTGGCTCATTGCGTACCGGGAAGGAATTCTGCCGGCGGTCGGCGAAGAAGCATTCTAAGGTACGGCCTATGGTCGGGAAAGCCAGTTCCGACCAGGGAATCTGCGATTCCTCGAACAGGCGCACCTCCAGGCTTTCCTCACCGACGGCGAAGTCCAGATCGACCAGCTCGGCGCGAAACATCATGTACACCTGGCTGATGTGCGGCAGGTCGAACAGCGTATAAAGGCTCAGGTCACGCACCCGGGCGCAGGCTTCTTCGAGGGTTTCACGCGCTGCAGCCTGTTCGATGGTCTCGCCGTTTTCCATGAAGCCGGCCGGCAATGTCCAGTAGCCGCGGCGCGGCTCGATGGCGCGGCGGCACAGCAGCACCTGGTCGCGCCATACGGGCAGGCAGCCGGCAACGATACGCGGGTTTTCATAATGCACGGTGGCGCAGTGACCGCAAACATGGCGCATGCGGTTGTCGCCGGCCGGGATCATGCGGGTGACGGGGTTACCGCACTGATTGCAGAATTTCATGCCCGCTCCTCTTGGTTCTGACGCTATCTTGGCGGTCCGTATGACGGTCGGCAAGCCTGACACTGTGGCCGGTTTGTGCTGTCGTCGGGGTTGGGCGGCCGCCTGCTTTCATGCCATGATGCCAGGCAAAACAAGACTCCGAGTATGCCCATGCTGGACGAGTTGCTCCATCGCGTGCGCGGCTACAGCCCGCGCCCTCTGGAGACCGAGCGCAGCTTCCCCGAGGCGGCGGTGCTGGTCCCGGTTACCCGCAGTGATGAACCTGAGCTGGTGCTGACCCTGCGCGCCACGGGTTTGTCGACCCACAGCGGCGAGGTCGCTTTCCCCGGTGGGCGGCGTGATCCGGACGATCGCGATCTGGTGCATACCGCGCTGCGTGAGGCAGAGGAAGAGATCGGCCTGCCGCCGGGCCTGGTTGAGGTGGTCGGGCCGCTCAGCAGTCTGGTCTCGCGGCATGGCATTCAGGTGACGCCCTATGTCGGGGTGGTGCCGGATTACGTCGAATACAAGGCCAACGATGCCGAAATCGCCTCGGTGTTCTCGGTGCCGCTGGAGTTCTTCCGCAGTGACCCGCGTGAGATGACCCATCGCATCGATTACCTCGGGCGCAGCTGGTACGTGCCGTCCTACACCTATGGCGAGTACCGCATCTGGGGGCTCACTGCGATCATGGTGGTGGAACTGGTCAACCTGATCTTCGACGATGCGCAGATCGCCCTGCACCAGCCGCCTGAACACTTCATTCACCTGCGCTGATAGCGCCGAGGACGACGAGCATGAAATACCGCCTGGGAAGCGCCCGTGTCGATGCCCATCCCGATAGCTGGGTCGCGCCAAGCGCCGACCTGATCGGCAAGGTTCGCCTGGAGGCCGGTGCCAGCGTCTGGTTCGGCGCCGTGCTGCGTGGCGACAATGAGCTGATCCACATCGGCGAGAATAGCAACGTGCAGGACGGCAGCGTCATGCACACCGACATGGGTTTTCCGCTGACCCTGGGCAAGGGCGTCACCGTCGGTCACAACGTGATGATGCACGGTTGCACGGTGGACGATTACAGCCTGATCGGCATCAACGCGGTGATCCTCAACGGCGCGAAGATCGGCAAGTACTGCATCATCGGCGCCAACAGTCTGATTCCCGAAGGCAAGGTGATTCCCGATGGCAGCCTGGTCATGGGTAGCCCGGGCAAGGTGGTGCGCGAGCTGACCGAGCAGCAGAAGAAGATGCTCGAAGCCAGTGCCGCCCACTACGTTCATAATGCGCAACGCTATGCCCGAGAGCTGGTTGTTGACGATGAATGACGAGAAACCCGTGCGCTCGCCCTGCGTACATGTCTGTGCGCTGGACGAGCAGGACATCTGCATCGGGTGTCAGCGCACGGCTGACGAAATCACCCGCTGGGGCCGCATGGACAATGCCGAGCGTCGCGCGGTGCTGCAGCTTTGCCTGGAGCGTGCCCGCGCCTGCGGCCTGCTGCTGACGCCTTCCTGATTCACTGTTCGAGGAAACCCTCATGCCCCGTATTGGAACCCCTCTGTCGCCTTCTGCGACCCGCGTACTGCTGTGTGGCTGCGGCGAGCTCGGCAAGGAAGTGGTGATCGAGTTGCAGCGCCTGGGCTGCGAAGTCATCGGCGTGGATCGCTACGCCAATGCCCCTGCCATGCAGGTGGCGCACCGTAGTCACGTGATCGACATGCTAGACGGCGCGGCCCTACGCGCAGTGATCGAGAAGGAGCAGCCGCACTACATCGTCCCTGAGATCGAGGCTATCGCCACCGCCACCCTGGTCGAACTGGAGGCCGAAGGTTTCAACGTGGTGCCGACCGCGCGCGCTGCGCAACTGACCATGAACCGCGAAGGCATTCGTCGCCTGGCGGCCGAGACGCTGGGCCTGCCCACCTCGCCGTACCATTTCTCCGACACCTTCGAGGACTACGCCGCCGCGGTGAAGTCCGTCGGCTACCCCTGCGTGGTCAAGCCGATCATGAGCTCCTCCGGCAAGGGCCAGAGCGTGCTCAAGAGCGACGCCGACCTGCAACGCGCCTGGGACTATGCCCAGGAGGGCGGTCGGGCCGGCAAGGGCCGGGTGATCGTCGAGGGCTTCATCGACTTCGACTACGAGATCACCCTGCTCACCGTGCGTCATGCCGGCGGCACCAGCTTCTGCGCGCCGATCGGTCACCGCCAGGAGAACGGCGACTATCAGGAATCCTGGCAGCCGCAACCGATGAGCCCGAAGGCGCTGGCCGAGTCCGAGCGTGTGGCGCTGGCAGTGACCGAGGCGCTGGGCGGGCGAGGTCTGTTCGGCGTCGAACTGTTCGTCAAGGGTGACCAGGTATGGTTCAGCGAAGTCTCGCCGCGCCCGCACGACACCGGCCTGGTGACGCTGATCTCCCAGGAACTGTCCGAATTCGCCCTGCATGCCCGAGCCATTCTCGGCCTGCCGATTCCGGTGATCCGCCAGATGGGGCCGTCGGCTTCGGCGGTAATTCTGGTGGAAGGCCATTCGCAGCAGGCCAGTTTCGCCAACCTCGGTGCTGCGCTGAGCGAGGAAGACACTGCGCTGCGTCTGTTCGGCAAGCCGGAAGTCAAAGGCCAGCGGCGCATGGGCGTGGCGCTGGCACGTGACGAGTCCATCGAAGCGGCTCGCGCCAAGGCGCTGCGCAGCGCGCAAGCGGTTCGCGTCCAGTTGTGAGCCGGCATGCGCTGTGGTGGCTGGCAACCCTGCCATTGCTGCCGTTGGCGCTGCCTCTGGCTTTGTATACGCGGCGTACGGCGCTGCGTCTGCCGATTGCGCGGGGCGAGCCGAGTGGCATCGCTGCCGCGCATTTACCGGGTGAGCCGTTACGCCTGCTGCTGATCGGTGAATCCACCGTGGCAGGTGTTGGCGTCACTACCTTCGATCAGTCCCTGGCTGGTTGCCTGGCCGAAGCCCTGGCCGAGCGCCTGCAGCGACCCGTGCGCTGGCGCGCCTGTGGCGAGAACGGCATCACCGCAGCCCGGGCGCATGAGCGTCTGTTGCCGCTGGGGCTGGCGGAGCCTGCCGATCTGGCGTTGCTGGTATTCGGCGTCAATGACACCACGCACCTCACGTCGAGCAAGCGCTGGCTGCAGGCACTTGCTGCCATGGCCGATGCGCTGGACGGTCAGGGCTGTCGCGTGGCGTTCAGCGCCGTGCCGCCGTTGCAGCATTTCAGCGCCTTGCCCTGGTTGCTGCGGCAACTGATGGGCTGGCGCGCCAGCCTGCTGGATCGTGAGCTGCACGCTCTGGCGCAGCGTCTGGGTGCGCTGCACTGCCTGCTGGACCTGCCATTCGAGGCGCATTACCTGGCCGAGGATGGTTATCACCCATCGGCATCGGGCTATCGGCAGTGGGCCAGCGGCCTGGCCGGGCGCCTCATTCCGTCGCTGCTGCGTCCGGTTTGACCTTTTCCACCTGCCAGACGCGCACGCTCTTCACCCGGTTTTCCGCGGCCTGGAGGATCTCCAGGCGATAGGGCCCGATCTTCAGGCAGACGCTGCTGTCAGGAATGGTTTCCAGTGCTTCGGTGATCAGGCCATTGAGGGTCTTTGGCCCGTCACTGGGCAGGTGCCAGCCGAGGGTCTTGTTCACCTCGCGAATGTAGGCGGCACCGTCGATGACCAGCGTGCCGTCTTCCTGCGGATGAATATCGGGGCTGCGCAGGCTGTCCTGATTGCTGAAGTCGCCGACGATCTCTTCGAGGATGTCTTCGAGGGTGACGATGCCGATCACGTCGCCGTACTCGTCGACGACGATGCCGATGCGCCGCTTCTGCTTCTGGAAATTGATCAGCTGGGTCGCCAGCGGCGTGTTCTCGGGGATGAAGTAGGGCTCGTTGCAGGCCGCCAGCAGCGCGTCCTTGGTCAACTGGTTGTGTGTCAGCAGGCGGGCGATCTGGCGCATGTGCACCACGCCTTCGATATGGTTGATATCGCCGCGGAATACCGGCAGGCGCGTATGTGGCGTGCTGCGCAGCTGGCCGACTATGACCTCCAGGTCGTCGTCGAGATCGATGCCGGCCACCTCGTTGCGCGGAATCATGATGTCATCGACCGTGACCCGCTCCAGATCGAGAATGCCCAGCAGCATGCTCTGGCGATTCAGCGGCAGCTCCGAGCCGGACTCGCGCACCACGCTGCGCAGCTCCTCCGTGGACAGGCTGTCGCTGGCGCGCTGCGCCGGGTCGACACCCAGCAGGCGCAGCAGGCCATTGCTGATCACCCCGGTCAGCCATACTACCGGGTAGAGCAGGCGCTGCAGCAGGCTGAGCACACGGCTGGCGGGGAAGGCCACCAATTCCGGGCGTAGCGCTGCCAGGGTCTTGGGCGTGATTTCACCGAAGATCAGCACGATGATGGTCAGGCCGGCGGTGGCGATGGCGATACCGGCTTCGCCCCACAGGTCCACCGCCAGCACCGTGGCGATCGAGGCGGCAAGAATGTTGACCACGTTGTTGCCGACCAGGATGGTGCCGAGCAGTCGGTCCGGGCGGTCGAGCAGGCGGGTCACGCGTTTGGCGCCGCTGTGTCCTTCCTTGGCCAGGTGCTTGAGCCGGTAACGGTTGATGCTGAGCATGCCGGTCTCGGAGCTGGAGAAGAACGCCGAGCAGAGAATAAGGAAGATCAGCAGGCCGAGCAGGTAGCTCGAATGAATGTCGTCCACGACGTCTGTCTCAGATGTGCAGGATGAATTCGCGCACCAGCTTGCTGCCGAAGTAGGCCAGCATCAGCAGGCAGAACCCGGCGAGGGTCCAGCGAATGGCCTTGTGGCCGCGCCAGCCAAGCTGGTGGCGCCCCCAGAGCAGAACCGCGAACACCACCCAGGCAAAGCAGGACAGAATGGTCTTGTGCGCCAGGTGCTGGGCGAACAGATCATCGATATACAGTGCGCCGGACAGCAGCGACAGCGAAAGCAGTAACCAGCCGGCGAAGAGGAAGCCGAACAGCAGGCTTTCCATGGTTTGCAGAGGCGGGAAGTTGCGGATCAGCCCGGAAGGATGCTTGTGCTTGAGTTGATGATCCTGCAGCAGCAGCAGGATCGACTGGAATACGGCGATGGTCAGCATGCCGTAGGCCAGGATCGAGAACAGGATATGGGCGAGGATGCCGGGGTGTTCATCGATCGGGTTGATCGTGCCGCTGGGCATGAATTCGGCGGCCAGCACGGTCAGCGTACCGAGTGGGAATAGCAGCAGGAGCAGGTTCTCCACCGGTATGCGCAGGCAGGCCAGGAGGATCAGCGCGATCACCGCGCAGGCGATCAGGCTGGCTGCATTGAAGAAGTCCAGGTTGAGACCGTGCACGTCGTACAGCTGAAAAAACAGGCTGACGGCATGCAGGCACAAGGCGAGCACACCAAGCGACGCCAGCAGGCGTTTGTCGGGGATGCTGCGCTGCGTCAGGCGCAGACCTTGGTAAGCGGCGGCGCCGGCGTAGAGGAGGGCGGCGGCGAGGCTGGGCAACAGAGGGTGCATAAATCCGTGTAAGGCGAGCCCGAAAGGCGCTGAGTGTGGCACAGAAGGGCGTCAGCAAGAAAGACTGCCGGCGGTGTCGGCCGCTCGGCGACTTCGCTATAATCCGCCGCCTGTCGCACACCCGGCGCGCCGGGTCGCCCCTATCGAAGGAACGCGCATGTTCGAAAATCTTACCGATCGCCTGTCCCAGACGCTGCGTAACGTCACCGGCAAGGCCAAGCTGACCGAAGACAACATCAAGGATACCCTGCGCGAAGTGCGCATGGCCCTGCTCGAGGCCGACGTGGCGCTGCCAGTGGTCAAGGACTTCGTCGGCAAGGTCAAGGAGCGTGCCGTCGGTACCGAGGTGTCCAAGAGCCTGACGCCGGGCCAGGCCTTCGTGAAGATTGTCCGTGCCGAGCTGGAAGAGCTGATGGGCGCGGCCAACGAGGACCTGGCGCTCAATGCCGCGCCGCCGGCCGTGGTGCTGATGGCTGGCCTGCAGGGTGCGGGCAAGACCACCACCGCCGGCAAGCTGGCCAAGTTCCTCAAGGAGCGCAAGAAGAAATCGGTGCTGCTGGTGTCCGCCGACGTCTATCGCCCGGCGGCGATCAAGCAGCTGGAAACCCTGGCCGGCGACCTGGGCGTCACCTTCTTCCCCTCCGATACCAGCCAGAAGCCGGTGGACATCGCCAACGCAGCGATCCGCGAAGCCAAGCTGAAGTTCATCGACGTGGTCATCCTCGATACCGCCGGTCGCCTGGCCGTGGATGCCGAGATGATGGCCGAGATCCAGGCCCTGCATGCGGCGGTCAAGCCGGTCGAGACGCTGTTCGTGGTCGACGCCATGACCGGTCAGGACGCCGCCAACACCGCCAAGGCGTTCAGCGACGCGCTGCCGCTGACCGGTGTGGTGCTGACCAAGGTCGACGGCGATGCCCGTGGTGGTGCGGCGCTGTCGGTACGTCATATCACCGGCAAGCCGATCAAGTTCATCGGTATGGGCGAGAAGAGCGATGCGCTCGAGCCCTTCCACCCTGATCGTATCGCCTCGCGCATCCTCGGCATGGGCGACGTGCTCAGCCTGATCGAGCAGGCCGAGCAGACCCTCGATCGCGAAAAGGCCGAGAAGCTCACCAAGAAGCTGAAGAAGGGCAAGGGCTTCGACCTCGAAGACTTCCGTGACCAGCTGCAGCAAATGAAGAACATGGGCGGTCTCGGTGGCCTGATGGACAAGCTGCCATCCATTGGTGGCGTCAACCTGTCCCAGATGGGCAACGCCCAGGGCGCGGCCGAGAAGCAGTTCAAGCAGATGGAGGCGATCATCAACTCGATGACGCCAGCCGAGCGCCGCGACCCGGACATCATCAGTGGCTCGCGCAAGCGCCGCATCGCGCTTGGCTCCGGCACCCAGGTGCAGGACATCGGCCGTCTGATCAAGCAGCACAAGCAGATGCAGAAGATGATGAAGAAATTCACCGCCAAGGGCGGCATGGCCAAGATGATGCGCGGTATGGGGGGCATGCTCCCCGGCGGCGGCGGAATGCCGAAATTCTGAGGCCTGCGCCCCGGTCGATGGCCGGGCGGAAAAAGAGATTTGCAAACCGCCGCATAATCCTTAAAATATGCGGCCTTTCGGGCCTAGGCCCATTTTTAATGTGTGCCTCAAGTTAGCACCGACTATAGGAACGATGTTCACATGGTAACCATCCGTCTTGCTCGTGGCGGCTCCAAAAAGCGCCCCTTCTACCACCTGACCGTGACCAACAGCCGCAACGCGCGCGATGGTCGTTTCGTTGAGCGTATCGGTTTCTTCAACCCGATCGCTGCCGGTGGCGAAGTGCGTCTGTCCGTTGACCAAGAGCGTGCGACCTACTGGCTGGGCCAGGGCGCTCAGCCGTCTGAGCGTGTTGCTCAGCTGCTCAAGGAAGCTGCCAAGGCTGCTGCCTAAGCATCTTCTATGAGTACGACGCCGGCCGTCGCCGAGGATCTGATCGTTCTCGGCAAGATTGTTTCGGTGCACGGCGTCAGGGGGGAAGTGAAGGTTTACTCCTTTACCGATCCCATCGATAACGTGCTCGATTACCAAAACTGGACGCTCAGGCGTGACGGTGAGGTAAAGAAAGTGGAGCTGGCCAGCGGCCGCCTGCAAGGCAAGGTGCTGGTAGCCAAACTGAAAGGTCTGGATGATCGCGAAATTGCGCGTACCTACGCCGGTTTCGAGATCTGCGTAGCGCGCAGCGAGCTGCCGGACCTGGAAGAGGGCGAGTTCTACTGGTACCAGTTGCAGGGCTTGAAGGTCATCGATCAGGCGGGGCAGTTGCTCGGTGTGGTCGACCATCTGTTCGAGACCGGTGCCAATGATGTGATGGTGGTCAAGGCTTGCGCAGGCAGCCTGGATGATCGCGAGCGCTTGCTGCCCTACACGGATCAGTGCGTGCTTTCGATCGATCTGGCAGCTGGCGAGATGCGGGTCGACTGGGATGCGGATTTCTAAGGCTCATGCGCGTAGAAGTCATTACCCTGTTCCCGGAAATGTTCGCCGCCATCGGCGAGTACGGCATCACCAGTCGTGCGGTCAGGCAGGAGCTGCTCAAGCTCAATTGCTGGAACCCGCGGGACTACACGACGGATCGTCACCACACGGTGGATGACCGCCCCTTCGGCGGTGGTCCGGGAATGGTGATGAAGATCAAGCCTCTCGAGGATGCCCTGGCCAGCGCCAGGCAGGCCGCGGGAGAGATGGCGAAGGTGATCTACCTGTCGCCGCAGGGGCGCCGCCTGAATCAGGCTGCGGTCCGCGAGCTGGCGCAGGAGGATGCACTGATCCTGATCGCCGGTCGTTATGAAGGCATCGACGAGCGTTTCATCGAGACGCATGTCGATGAGGAATGGTCGATTGGCGACTACGTCCTGTCCGGCGGTGAGCTGCCGGCCATGGTGCTGATCGATGCGGTAACGCGCCTTTTGCCTGGTGCATTGGGTCATGCCGATTCGGCCGAGGAGGATTCCTTTACGGATGGCCTGCTCGACTGCCCGCACTACACCCGCCCGGAGGTGTATGCGGATAAACGTGTTCCCGAAGTGTTGCGTAGTGGCAACCACGAACACATCCGGCGCTGGCGTTTGCAGCAGTCCCTTGGTCGGACCTGGGAACGTCGCGCTGATCTTCTGGATAGCCGCTCGCTTTCTGGAGAAGAGAAGAAGCTGCTGGAGGAATACATCCGCCAGCGGGACGATAGTTAACGTATCGATGGCAGGCCGGGAGGCTTGTCTTAGGAGCGCAGCATGACCAACAAGATTATCCAGATGCTCGAAGCCGAGCAGATGAACAAAGAAATCCCGACTTTCGCCCCGGGCGACACCGTTGTCGTGCAAGTGAAAGTGAAGGAAGGCGACCGTCAGCGTCTGCAGGCCTTCGAAGGCGTCGTTATCGCCAAGCGTAACCGCGGCCTGAACAGCGCCTTCACCGTGCGCAAGATCTCCAGCGGTGTTGGCGTCGAGCGTACCTTCCAGACCTACTCGCCGCTGGTCGACAGCCTGAGCGTCAAGCGTCGCGGTGACGTGCGCAAGGCCAAGCTGTACTACCTGCGCGACCTGTCCGGCAAAGCCGCGCGCATCAAGGAAAAGCTGTCCTAAGTTCGGACGCTTCTCTGAAAAAAGCAGCCTACGGGCTGCTTTTTTCGTTTCTGGCGGCCAGTAATCATGAGTAGTAGTGGCATGACTCCAAGAGAGCAAGAGATTCAGCGGCGCATCGCGCTGTCGGAAACCCGCGTGACCAAGGCGGTGTTTCCACCGACCACCAATCACCACAACACCCTGTTCGGCGGTACGGCGCTGGCCTGGATGGACGAGGTGTCATTCATTGCCGCAACGCGCTTCTGCCGCCTGCCGCTGGTGACGGTGTCCAGCGATCGCATCGACTTCAAGCATGCGATACCGGCCGGCTCTATCGTCGAGCTGATCGGGCGCGTGATCAAGGTCGGCAATACCAGCCTCAAGGTGGAGGTCGAGGTGTTCGTCGAGGGGCTTTATCAGGAAGGGCGCGAGCGGGCGATCAGCGGCAGCTTCAGTTTCGTCGCCGTCGATGATCGGCAAAAGCCCGTGCCGGTGCTGCCGGGCTTTGCTGAGTGAGACGCCTCAGGGGCGCAGGCTGATTTTCAGACTGGCCTGCGACAGATCGATGTTGTGCAGGCTCAGGTTGCCGAAGCTCTGGCCGGCCGGCGCATCCTTGATGCGAATATTGTCGAAGCTAAGCTCGCCGATGGAGCTGGGCAGGTTGACGTTGAGCGAGCCGTCGTTGTTCAGCGTCGAGCGCAGCTTGCCGGTGTCATAGCGCACGTCGCGCAGGCTGGTCTCGGCATCCAGGTTGTCGAGCGCCGGCATCACCAGCTTGGCCAGTTGTTTGATCGTGCCCAGATCATCACCGCTTTCTGCGCGCAGCAGCAAGCCTTGCAGGGCGTCATCCAGGCCCTGGGCGCTGACCGAGCTCATTTCGCTATCGCTGAGCGACTGCATGCCACGGGGTGTTTCGTCCTGGCTGATGGTGCTTGGCGGTTGTAGTCGCTGGATATCGGCACTGGCCATCTGGAAGGGCGTCATCAGGGCTGCCACCAAAGTGGCTGCCAGGCGCAGGTTGCTCTGTTTCTTCAGCGCCTTGCTCAGTTGCTTCTGGGTGAGCAGGCCTTGCTCTACGAGCACCTCGCCGAGGCGTTTGTGGCTGGTCAGTTGTACCTTGATCGCCGCATCCAGTTGTGCGTTGGTAATCAGTCCCTTGTTGATCAGAATCTGGCCAAGTCGCGAATTTACGTGTTGGGACATGAAGGTCTACCGGTGGGTGATGGCATGGTGGAATCATCTGCTGCAGGTCGTTGGCTGTCACCCAACCAAAGGCAGGGTTTCCTGCTGCGCCGGGTTGTGAGTCGAGGCGTTTTTGCACAGCCCCAAACTGTGTTGTTTCTTCCATTCACACCGAGAGTGGCGAGTTGCTGTACTGGTGCGCGAGCGATGCGCTGTGGAACACTTGCTGCTCGTGCCGCCGAAGGTCAATCGATGCCCACCCTGACTCACCCTCTTATAGAGCGCTTTCTCGATGCGCTGTGGCTGGAAAAGGGCCTCTCCGCCCACACTCAGGCTGCCTACCGCAGCGATCTGGAGCACTTCAATGCCTGGCTCGATGCGCGTGGCCTGGCGCTGCAGCACATTGGTCGCGATGCCATTCTCGATCACCTGGCCTGGCGGCTCGAGCAGGGTTATCAGGCGCGCTCCACGGCGCGCTTTCTCTCGGGGGTTCGCGGTTTCTACCGTTTCCTGCTGCGTGAAATGCTGATCAGCGAAGACCCGACCTTGCAGGTCGAATTGCCGCAGATCGGGCGCCCACTGCCCAAGTCGTTGTCCGAAGCGGATGTCGAGGCGCTGCTGCAGGCGCCGGACCTGGATGACCCCATTGGCCTGCGTGATCGCGCCATGCTCGAAGTGCTGTATGCCTGCGGCTTGCGCGTCAGCGAGCTGGTGGGTCTGACGCTGGAGCAGGTCAACCTGCGTCAGGGTGTGTTGCGGGTGTTCGGCAAGGGCAGCAAGGAGCGTCTGGTGCCGCTGGGCGAGGAGGCCATCGCCTGGATCGAGCGCTACATGCGCGAGGCGCGCCCGTTGTTGCTGGGCGGTAAACCCAGCGATGTATTGTTTCCCAGTCTGCGCGGCGAGCAGATGACCCGGCAGACCTTCTGGCATCGCATCAAGCATCAGGCGCGGGTCGCCGGTATCAGCAAGGCGCTGTCGCCGCACACCTTGCGCCATGCCTTCGCCACGCACCTGCTCAATCATGGCGCCGACCTGCGCGTGGTGCAGATGCTGCTGGGCCACAGCGACCTGTCTACCACGCAGATCTATACCCATATCGCTCGCGCCCGCCTGCAGGAATTGCATGCGCAGCACCATCCGCGCGGCTGACTGCGCCGTCCGGTAGCGCACCGGCTGCCTGGTGCACCATCTGTGGTAGGCTGTAGCGATTTTCACCGGTCCGTCGTTCGACAGGAGTGTTCATGTCCCTGACCCGTTTTTCCATTGCCCTGGCGCTCACGCTGGGCAGTAGCGTCACGCTGGCTGCCGATCCCGATCAGGCCATCCGCCAGTCGCTGAAGTCGCTCGACGCCAGTCTGCCGATCGAGGCTATCGCCGAGAGTCCGATGAGCGGTATCTATCAGGTGCAGCTGGAAGGTGGTCGCCAGCTTTATACCAGCGCAGATGGCCAGTTCCTGCTGCAGGGCTACCTGTTCCAGGTCAAGGATGGCAAGGCCGTCAACCTGACCGAGATCGAAGAAAGCCGCGCGGTAGCCAAGCAGATCAACGCCATTCCGGCCAAGGAGATGGTGGTGTTCGCGCCAAAGGCACCGAAGACCCATATCACCGTGTTCACCGATACCGACTGCGGCTATTGCCAGAAGCTGCACAGCGAAGTGCCGGAGCTCAACCGTCTGGGCGTGGAAGTGCGTTATGTCGCTTTCCCGCGCCAGGGGCTGAACAGCCCGGCAGCTAAGGAGCTGGTCAGCGTCTGGTGCGCCAAGGATCAGCAGGAGGCCATGAACCGCGCCAAGACCCGCCAGAGCGTCGCCGATGCGACCTGTGACAATCCGGTGGCCAAGCAGTATCAGCTGGGCCAGATGATCGGGGTCAACGGTACGCCGGCCATCGTGCTGGCCAACGGCAAGATGATTCCGGGCTATCAGCCGGCGCCGCAGCTAGCCAAGATTGCCCTGGAGTCTAACTAAGAACCTGTCCACGACCTGCTGCGCGTCGGCTCTGCTGCGTTAAAAACAGGCTCGGAAAGCCGCTTGCGGCTAACGCACTTCAGTGCGGCCCGAAAGGGTGAGCGAAGCGAGTAATGCTCATTTACAGCTCGTAAACTGCGCTTCCTCGCCTGTTTGACTCGCTGGCGCTCGCCCTTCGGGCCAGCCTTCGGCTGTTACTCCCGCTGGTCGTTGCGCCTTGCATAGCTCTAGCTCGCGAGCTCGTGAAAAGGTTCTGTGAGCTGTGGATTGACTAACAAACAGCCGCTTCGTAAGGTGCGGCTCTTTATCTGCGGCCGGGGCATGCTCCGGCCGTTTCGTGCAGTGCTGATGGGGAATTGAGTGTGAAGCCGGTCAAAGTGGGCATCTGTGGGTTGGGCACCGTCGGTGGCGGTACGTTGAATGTACTCAAGCGCAATGCCGAGGAGATTACTCGGCGCGCCGGTCGCGGCATCGAGATTGCCCAGATCGCCATTCGCTCGCCCAAGCCGCAGTACGACACCACCGGCATTGCCATGACCAGCGATGTATTCGAGCTGGTCAACAACCCCGAGATCGACATCGTCATCGAGCTGATCGGCGGCTACACCCTGGCCAAGGAGCTGGTGCTCAAGGCCATCGACAATGGCAAGCACGTGGTTACGGCGAACAAGGCGCTGATTGCCGTGCACGGCAACGAGATCTTCGCCAAGGCGCGCGAGAAGGGCGTTATCGTCGCTTTCGAAGCGGCCGTCGCTGGCGGTATCCCGGTGATCAAGGCCATTCGCGAAGGTCTGTCTGCCAACCGCATCAACTGGCTGGCCGGCATCATCAACGGCACCGGCAACTTCATCCTCACCGAGATGCGCGAGAAGGGCCGTGCCTTCGAGGAGGTGCTCAAGGAAGCGCAGGCGCTGGGTTACGCCGAGGCCGATCCGACTTTCGACGTCGAGGGCATCGATGCCGCGCACAAGCTGACCATCCTGGCGTCCATCGCCTTCGGCATTCCGCTGCAGTTCGATAAGGCCTACACCGAAGGCATCACCAAGCTGACCACGGCTGACGTGAACTACGCCGAGGCGTTGGGCTATCGCATCAAGCACCTGGGTGTGGCTCGTCGTACCGATGCCGGTATTGAGCTGCGCGTGCATCCGACGCTGATTCCGGCTGACCGCCTCATCGCCAACGTCAATGGCGTAATGAACGCAGTGATGGTCAACGGCGATGCGGTTGGCAGCACCCTGTATTACGGCGCGGGTGCCGGTATGGAGCCGACCGCCTCGGCCGTGGTGGCCGACCTGGTGGACGTGGTGCGTGCGCTGACCACCGACCCGACCAATCGCGTGCCACACCTGGCCTTCCAGCCGGACTCGTTGTCCGATCACCCGATCCTGCCGATCGAGCAATGCGAGAGCGCCTACTACCTGCGCATCCAGGCCAAGGATCATCCGGGTGTGCTGGCTCAGGTGGCGAGCATCCTGTCCGAGCGCGGCATCAACATCGAGTCGATCATGCAGAAGGAAGCCGAGGAGCAGGACGGCCTGGTGCCGATGATCCTCGTCACCCATCGTGTGGTCGAGGCGCGTATCATCGAGGCCATTGCCGCCATGGAAGCGCTGGATGGCGTGACCTCGCCGGTCATGCGTCTGCGCGTCGAACAGCTCAACTAACTCGGGCTGCAGGCTGCAGGCTACAGGCCGCAGGCGAATTTGCCTGAGGCCTGAGGCCTGAGGCCTGAGGCCAAAACCGAAGGTTTTGAACAATGCGCTATATCAGTACCCGCGGCCAGGCGCCGGCCCTGAATTTCGAAGACGTGCTGCTGGCTGGCCTGGCCAGTGACGGCGGCCTCTACGTGCCGGAGAATCTGCCGCGTTTCACCGTCGAGGAAATCGCTTCCTGGGCCGGTTTGCCGTATCACGAGCTGGCCTTCCGGGTGATGCGCCCGTTCGTTGCCGGCTCCATCGCCGACGCCGATTTCAAGAAGATTCTCGAGGAAACCTACGGCGTGTTCGCTCATAACGCCGTGGCGCCGCTGCGTCAGCTCAGCGGCAACGAGTGGGTGCTGGAGCTGTTCCACGGCCCGACCCTGGCGTTCAAGGACTTCGCTCTGCAGTTGCTCGGTCGCCTGCTCGATCATGTGCTGGCCAAGCGCGGCGAGCGCGTGGTGATCATGGGCGCCACTTCCGGCGACACCGGCTCGGCGGCCATCGAGGGTTGCAAGGCCTGCGATAACGTCGACATCTTCATCATGCACCCGCACAACCGCGTGTCCGAGGTGCAGCGCCGGCAGATGACCACCATCCTCGGTGAGAACATCCACAACATCGCCATCGAAGGCAACTTCGACGACTGCCAGGAGATGGTCAAGGCCAGCTTCGCCGACCAGGGCTTCCTCAAGGGCACCCGTCTGGTGGCGGTCAACTCGATCAACTGGGCGCGGATCATGGCCCAGATCGTCTACTACTTCCACGCGGCACTGCAGCTCGGTGCGCCGGCGCGTTCCATCGCCTTCTCGGTGCCGACCGGCAACTTCGGCGACATCTTCGCCGGCTACCTGGCGCGCAACATGGGCCTGCCGGTAAGTCAGCTGATCGTCGCCACCAACCGCAACGACATCCTGCACCGCTTCATGAGCGGCAATCAGTACGTCAAGGAAACCCTGCACCCGACCCTGTCGCCGTCGATGGACATCATGGTCTCGTCCAACTTCGAGCGCCTGCTGTTCGACCTGCACGGCCGCAATGGCGCCGCCATCGCTAGCCTGATGGACAGCTTCAAGCAGGGCGGCGGTTTCAGCGTCGAGGAAGATCGCTGGACCGAGGCGCGCAAGCTGTTCGATTCGCTGGCGGTAAGCGACGAGCAGACCTGCGAGACCATCACCGAGGTGTACAAGGAGTGCGGCGAGCTGCTGGATCCGCACACCGCCATCGGCGTGCGCGCCGCGCGTGAGTGCCGTCGCAGCCTGGCCACGCCCATGGTGGTGCTGGGTACCGCCCATCCGGTCAAATTCCCCGAGGCGGTGGAGAAGGCGGGTATCGATGCCGTTCCGGCGCTGCCGGCGCACCTGGCCGATCTGTTCCAGCGCGAAGAGCGTTGCACCGTGCTGGCCAATGATCTGAAGACCGTGCAGCAGTTCGTTGCCGCTCACGGTAATCGCGGCAAGCCGCTCTGAGGCTGTCGCTTCGATAAAACCGGCGCCCTCGTGGCGCCGGTTTTGTTTACAGGGCGAAGATCAGGCCGGCTAGCGCCATCAGGATGATCAGGATCAGCCAGATCATCGCGTTGAGACGGCTGGCACGTACGACTCCCGCGCCGCGCAGGTGAACCGGTGGATCGTTCTCCAGGTACTGATCGATGCGGCGTTCGGCTTCCTGCTGGTCTGCTGCCAGGTATTCGCTCAGCAGATCAATGGCGGCCTGGCGTTGGCCGGCATGCACCAGCTGGCGTACCGCGGGTGGTAGTTCGTTCATGGCGCTGCCTGTTTCTCGGGTTGGCGGGTTCGGGGTCATAACTGCGACCCGGTTGGCGCTTTTTTTCGTGCGCAACGCAGGTGTCTGCGGTTTAATTCGACACCTCGCGAATGGAAGCGTTTTGCTCGAATCATGGATGAGTCTGATTCTGCCTTTCTCCTTCCCCTTTCTCTGTTCTTCGGCCGGTATGCCGAGGACGACTCCTGCGTGCTGATCTGACGAACGGCATCACATTTGTCACATGTAAGTGCTTTACGGCTTACATGTAAGAGTCTAGTCTGCGTTTCATGGACAGCAAATCATCAGCTCATTACCAGCGTCTTTATCGTCAGCGCCTGCGCGAGCAAGGGCTGGTGAAGAAGGAAGTCTGGATCTTGCCCGAGCATGCGCCACTTCTGGTCGCGTTCGAGCGCAAACTGCGCCAGCCACAGTCACTGCTGGCTTCGATGGAGAAGGAGGAGGGTATGAACATGCCTCAAGTTTGGACCGCCCAGGCGCTGTTCGACGCGCTGGCGGCAACGGAACTGTTCCAAAGCGGTCAGGCTGGTATCGAGCTGATTCAAGGCGCCGACGCCAGCCTGCACATCACCATGCGCGAATACGGCGACCTGCCGTTGTTCGTCGCCGTGTTCGGCGAGCAGATCATCGTCGAGGCGCTGCTCTGGCCAGCCAGCGACGTGCGTGATGCCGCCGCCTTCAACGAAGAAGTGCTGCGCACCCACAAGTTGTTCCCGCTGTCATCCATCGGCCTGGAGAAGATGGTCGACGGGCGTGATTGCTACACCATGTTCGGCGCGCTGAGTTCGTCCTCGAGCCTGTCCGACGTGGTGTTCGAGATCGAGTTGTTGGCGGATAACGTGATCAAGGCCACCGAAGCCTATGAAGGCTTTCTCAAGACCGGCGCCTGAGAGGAGAGAAGACGATGAATGTCTGGAGCAAAATGCTGACCGCGCTGCGTGGCGGTGCCAATGAAGTGGGTGAGGCGGTGGTCGACAGCCAGGCCCTGCGCATCCTCGATCAGGAAATCCGCGACGCCGATGTCGAGCTGCGCAAGTCCAAGGAAGCGCTGGCCGAGATCATGGCCAAGCACAAGCTGGCCAGCGACAAGGTGAACAAGAGTGCGGCGAGCATCGCCGAGTACGAACAGTACGCGCTCAAGGCGCTGGAGGCCGGCAATGAGACCCTGGCCAAGGAAGTTGCCGAGAAGATCGCCAATCTGGAAATCGAACAGGCCAGCGAGCGTGAGCAGGCCGAGGGTTTCGCCGCCAGCGTGGCGCAACTGCGCAAGGCCGTGACCCAGGCCGAGGGCAACATCAAGCGCCTCAAGCAGCAGGTGGACACGGTCAAGGCTACCGAGAGCGTGCAGAAGGCGCAGATGGCCGTGGCCCAGCGTTACGGCGGCTCGCAGGCCAAGCTGCAGACCGCGGTCGAGTCGCTCGAGCGCATCAAGCAGAAGCAGGCCGAGCGCGCGGCGAAGATGGAGGCCTCGGCCGAGCTGGCTGCTACCAGCGCGCCGGACGATTCGCTGGAAGCCAAGCTGCGTGCGGCCGGCATCAAGGCCGACAATGCCAGCGCCGACAGCGTGCTGGCCAGGCTGAAGGACAAGGCCAAGTCCTGAACGATGCGTAGATAACGGGGCGCTGGCGCCCCGTTTCCCTAACCCAGGGAAAGGAAAAAATGGAACTCTTCCTGCAGACAGCGCTGTCATTCCCCACCGCCATCTACAGCTTCCTGCTGTGCGTGGCGGTGATCTATTGGCTGGTGGTCGCCGCCGGCCTGCTCGAGGTCGATCTGCTCGACGTCGAGGCCGACTCGATGATGGATGGCGCCGGCCAGACCGAAGGTCTTGCCGGCCTGCTCTACAAGCTCAAACTCGATGGCGTGCCGGTCACCCTGGTGCTGACGCTGCTGTTCTTCTTCGGCTGGTTCATCTGCTACTTCATCGAACTATGGCTGCTGCGCCACCTGCCGCTGGGCATCCTGCGTTACCCGCTGGGATTGGTGGTGATCGCTGGAGCCTTCGTGGTGGCAGCGCCTCTGTGCGCGGCGATCTGCCGGCCGCTAAGACCGCTGTTTCACAAGGTCGAGGCGATCAGCAGCAAATCCGTGCTGGGGCAGGTAGCGGTGGTGCGCAGCGGTCGCGTCACCGCCAGCCATGGCGAGGCGGTGCTGGAAGATGGCGGCGCCGGTTTGATCCTGCGTGTGCGCGCCGACGAGGCGCTGGGCTTCAAGCGCGGTGACCGTGTGGTGCTGCTGGAGTATCTGGCGGCCGAACACGCCTACCGCATCATTACCGAAGAAGAATTTCGAGGCGTCTAGCCTCTGCCGACAATCCGTACGTAACAGAGGGTAGGCAGCCTAGGCGTGGCCGAACCTGCCTGCACAACTAGCAAAGGAGTACAGCTGTAATGGAAAACGTCATTCCCTTCATCGTCGGGGCAGGGCTGGTCGTCCTTTTCGTGATCGCCCTGATCGCCCTGTTCAAGGCGTTCTACATCAAGGTTCCGCAGGGCACCGCGCTGATCGTCAACGACATGAGCTCGACGCCCAAGGTGCACTTCACCGGATCCCTGGTGTATCCGGTGATCCACCTCAAGGAGTTCATGAAGATCTCCCTGATCACCCTGGAAGTGGATCGTCGTGGCAAGGACGGCCTGATCTGCCGCGACAACATGCGTGCCGACATCACCGTGGCCTTCTACCTGCGCGTCAACGAGACCCAGGAAGACGTGCTCAAGGTGGCCAAGGCCATCGGCGTGGAACGTGCCTCCGATCGCGCGGCGGTCAACGAGCTGTTCAACGCCAAGTTCTCCGAGGCGCTGAAGACCGTCGGCAAGCAGTTCGATTTCGTCCAGCTGTTCGAGAATCGCCAGGAATTCCGTGATCGTATCGTCGAGGTGATCGGCAACGACCTCAACGGCTACGTACTGGAAGACGTGGCCATCGACTACCTGGAGCAGACGGCCAAACATTCGCTGGACCCGAGCAACATCCTCGACGCCGAAGGTATCCGCAAGATCACCGAGCTGACCGCCGCGCAGAACGTCATCACCAACGAGCTGGAGCGCAACGAAGAGCTGGCGATCAAGAAGAAGAACGTCGAAACCCGCGAGGCGACCCTGGCTCTGGAACGTCAGCAGGCCGATGCCGAGGCGCGTCAGAAGCGTGAGATCGAAACCATCCAGGCTCGTGAGCAGGCCGAGACGCTGAAGGTCAAGGAAGAAGAGCGTCTGAAGGCCGAGCAGGCACGTATCCAGACTCAGGAACAGATCGACATTCGTGAGGAGAATGCCTCTCGCGAAGTCGAAGTGGCGGAGCAGAACCGCGAGCGTGCGGTCACGATCGAGAAGGAAAAGGTCGTGCGTGCCCAGCAGCTGGAAATCGTTGCCCGCGAGCGTGAAGTCGAGCTGCAGCGCATCGAGAAGGAAAAGGCGCTGGAAGAAGAGCGCAAGAACATCGCGGCGGTGATTCGCGAGCGGGTGGCGGTCGAGAAGACCGTGGCGCAGGAAGAAGAGCGCATCAAGGAAGTGCGTGAAGTCTCCGAGGCCGAGCGCCTCAAGCAGGTCACCGTGCTCAATGCCCAGGCCGAAGCCGAGCAGGAGCTGGTGCGCCAGGTCAAACAGGCCGAAGCCGACGAGACCCGTTCCAAGCACAAGGCGGTGGAAATCAACACCCTGGCCCAGGCAGAACTGGAAGCCGCGGCCAAGAGCGCCGAGGCCAAGAAGAAGCTGGCCGAAGGCATCGAAGCCGAGCGCGCTGCGCCCGGTCTGGCCGACGCCAAAGTGCGTGAAGTCACCGCTGCGGCCAAGGAGAAGGAAGGCCTGGCCGAGGCTCGCGTGCAGGCCGAGCGTCTGATCGCCGAAGCCAAGGGCGAGCAGGAGAAAGGTCTGGCGCAGGCGCGTGTCATCGAAGCGCAAGCCGCTGCCAAGGAAAAAGACGGCCTGGCCGACGCCAAGGTGCTGGAAGAGAAGCTTGGCGCCCAGGCGCGTGGTGAAGAACAACTCGGCGCGGCCAAGGCCAAGGCCACCCAGGACCTGGGCCTGGCCGAAGCGCAGGTGCTGCTGGAGCGCCTGAATGCCGAAGCCGAAGGTCTGGGCAAGAAGTTCGGCGCGCTGGATTCGCTCAGCGACAACGCGCGTGCTCACGAAGAGTTCCGCATGCAGCTGGAGAAGAGCTTCGAGGAAGCCATGGCCGCCATCGCCGCCAACAAGGACATCGCCAAGGATCAGGCCGAAGTGCTGGCCACCGCGCTGGCCAAGGCGAAGATCGAGATCGTCGGCGGCGAGGGCGACTTCTTCAACTCCTTCGCCAAGTCGCTGTCGGTGGGCAAGGCCATCGAAGGTGTGGTGGGCAAGAGCCCGGTAGTGCAGGACGTGCTGTCGCGTCTGCTGGCTGGCAAGGCAGCAGCTGCCGCGCCGGTGGCTGCGCCGAGCGCAGGCCCCGAGCAGGCCTGAGCACCCAGCCTGTAGGGTGGGCTTCAGTCCACCATTGCTCTGTGGTGGGGGCTTCAGCCGCCCCTACCACATGACCACCTAATTTCGACCAATCAGGAAATATGTGATGTCAGAGCCACGAGATTATCTGGAGATGACCTTCCGCTCGATCCAGTGCTTCAGCAATGACGGTCGTCTGGATGCGCAGGAACTCAAAGCGCTGCTGGAAATCGCCGAGCGAGATGGCGAGATCGATGACAACGAGGTGCGGGTGCTGCGCAAGATCATTGCTCAGGTGCGCCCAGAAGAGATTGATGCGGCGCTGCGCGACAAGATCGCCATAGTCGAGCAGAAGATCGGCGCATAGCAAGCCGGCTGCGCCTGCTCACCCTACCAAAACTCCCAGTTTGTAGGGTGGGCTTCAGCCCACCACGTCGGCCGTAGAGAGTGGGTTGAAGCGGGCGCCCGGGTCACCCTACACGGATGCCGCCCAGCCCAACCTGCCAGCCCCTTTGTGGAGGGGCGTTTTAGACGCAGCTGATTCAGGATGACTACGATGTCGGACGCACAGACACAGGACGTATTGGACAAGGCCGTCGCCGAAGGCGGCGCCTACGAGGTGCTGCAGCGGCGCCTGCAGGAGCAGGGTCAGCGCCTGCGCAGTTTGACCGAAACGCTCAACGACCAGCGCCTGGCCGAGTTCGGCAGCAGCGCCATGGAAGCCATTGGCCGGGTACGCATCCGCACCGAGAACAACTGCATCGCCCGCGATATCGTCCAGGTCGGCGAGTGCCTGCTGTTCGGCTACAACGTGTTCATCGGCCTGAAGAAGGAAACCAGCGTCGCTGACGTGTTCTCCCTCTACCGGCTGGTCGAGGGCGCTGAAGGCTATGAGGCCGAGCCGGTGCCGCTGGAGGGCAGCTTCCTCGCTCAGGCCAGTTTCGTCGCCGACTTCAACGAGCTGTATACCTACTACAAGAACACCCGCCTGCTGCAACTGGCCATCCGCGACGGCAAGCTGCTGGCGAGTTTCCAGATCGGCGAGCGGGTCACTGACATCCGCGTGTTCCGCTGGTCGATCTCGGTCGATGGGCGCGAAGTGCGCTACATCGACAACCGCGGCGAGCGCGATATCGCGTTGCCGGCGCCGTTCGACTTCGAATGGCAGAAGACCTCCCGCGAGATGGTGGTCGCCGGCCGCCATCCGCACATGAACATTCTCGATACGGTGTTCGTCGAGACCGTCGGTGGTGACCTGACCATCAAGGTCGAGAACAACACCCAGGACGGCCTGGGCATCTACCGCGAACCGGTGGTGGACAAGACCCAGTCGCTGGACGATGCGCAGATCGAATACGCCCGCCTGGGCAGCCTGATCCTGCTGAAGATCCTGCCTTACCGCGAGGAGCAGTGGCGCTACCTGGTGTTCAACAGCCTGACCAACCAGGTCGAGCGCATCGACGCCATCGGCCTGGCCTGCGTGCAGCTGCCGGAAGACCACGGCATCATCTTCCCCGGCGGCTACTACCTGCAGAGCGGGCAATACAAGACTTTCGAGCAGCCCATGGGCGGCATGCGCTTCAAGCGCTCGGTGCGTTCGCCCAACGGCGAGGACGTGCAGTACATCTTCTACCACCCGGAAGAAGGCCGTTCGGCGCTGTTCACCTACAACATGATCAACCGCCAGTTGCACAACCCGATCTTCGGCCACGGCTACGCGCGCCTGGAAGACGGGCGCATGGTGATATTCGCCGCCGAGGGCAGCGAGCCGACGCGCATCCACCCGATGCAGATCTGGCAGACGCCGTTCGAGAGCGAGGATTACGCTGCCCGTCAGCCGGCGCGCAGCGGCTTCTTCGGGCGTATCGGCAATGCCGAGTTGGTGCGCGGCGTGTCCGATCTGCTCAACCTCAGCCGCGAGATCGACAGCCGCGAAGTGTCGGTGGCGCGCTACACCCAGCTGTGCCAGAACACTCGCCGTCTGTTCGACGTCTACCATTGGCTGGATGATGCCCAGTGCGCCGAGCTGGCGCCGCTGTTGCGCGAGATCGCCGCCACTGGCGAGCTGGTGCTCGACGAATTCGAGAAGGTCGAGAGCATCCGGCAGCAGTCTGCCCGGGCCATGGCCGAGGCCGAAACGCGGCAGAAGAGCCTGCTCTCAGGCCTGCTGGTGGACAGCTTTGACGAGGTGCAGCACTTCGTCGAGGCACTCAATGCCATCACCGCCCAGCGTGGCCAGCTGCTGACCATCCGCGACTACCGCTACATCGACGTGGCGCGCATCGATGTCATGGAGGCCGAGCTGCTCGCAGCACAGGAGCGCGTTGCCACGGCCACCTCCGCCTTCCTCGCCAGCGACGCCGCGCTGCAGCCTTACGTGCAGCGCCTGGGCGAACTTGACAGCCTGGCGCAGAAGGCCGAGAGCGTCACCCAGCTCAACGAGCCGCTAGTCGAGATGCAGGCCATGGCCGGCAACCTCGACATGCTGTCGAGCCTGATGGCGTCGCTGAAGATCGACGACGCCACTCAGCGCACTGCCATCGTCGAGTCGATTTCCGAGGTCTACGCACACCTCAACCAGGCCAAGGCGCGTGCCGAGCAACGGCGCAAGGGCCTGGGCTCGGCCGAGACCGTGGCGCAGTTCGGCGCCCAGTTCAAACTGTTCAGCCAGGGCATCACCAACGCCCTGGCGCTGGCCCAGGACCCGGAGAAGTGCGACGAGCAGCTGTCGCGTCTGCTGGTGCAGCTCGAAGAGCTGGAAAGCCAATTCGGTGACCATGAGCAGTTCCTCAGCGACATTCTCGGCAAGCGTGAAGAACTGCTGGAAACCTTCGAGTCGCACAAGCAGAGCCTGCTCGACGACCGCCAGCGCCGCGCCCAGGGCGTGCTCGATGCCGCCCAGCGCATCCTCGACAGCCTCGGTCGGCGCACCGCGCGCCTGACCCAGATGGAGGAGCTCAACGCCTTCTTCGCCGCCGACCCGCTGATCCTCAAGCTGCGCGAGATGGCCGAGCGCCTGCGCGAATTGAAAGACAGCGTCAAGGCCGATGATGTCGAGGCGCGCTTGAAGGCTGCACGCGACCAGGCGGTGCGTGCCCTGCGCGACAAGAGCGAGCTGTTCGAGGAAGGCGGCAACGTCATCAAGCTCGGCCCGCGCCACCGCTTCAGCGTCAACACCCAGGAACTCGACCTGACCCTGATGCCGCGCGGTGATCAGCTCTATCTGCACCTGACCGGCACCGATTTTCTCGAACCGCTGCGCGACGAGACCCTGGAAGGCCTGCGTGACTACTGGCAGGTGTCGCTGGAGTCCGAATCGCCCTCGCTGTACCGCGCCGAATACCTCGCCGGCCTGGTGCTCGACGCCGCCGTAGCCGGCCGTGAAGGCCTGAGCCTGGACTTGCTCAAGACCCACCTGGCGCAACCGGAAACCCTGACCCGCCTGATTCGCGACTTTGCCGCACCACGCTACAAGGATGCCTACGAGAAGGGTATCCATGACCATGACGCGGCACTGATCCTCGCCCAGTTGCTGCCGCTGCGCGAAAGTGCCGGGCTGCTGCGTTATGCACCGGCGGCGCGCGGCTTTGCCGCGCTGTTCTGGAACCGCTGGGGGCAGGACATCGAGGCCGAGCTGTGGCCGGAGCGGGCGCGCAGCAGCCTGCACCTGCGCCAGTTGTTCGGCAGCGAGGACGGCGTGCAGCGCCTGCGCGAAGAGATCGATGCAGCCATGCAGCGCTTCCTCGCTCAGCATCCGTTGCCGGTGGACGCCGCGCAGCGCCAGGCGGCGGCCGCCTATCTGGTGGAGGAACTGGCAGCCAAGCCGGTCGAATTCAGCTTCAGCAAGTACGCCAGGCAACTGCTCGACACCCTGCAGCAACGCATGCAGGCCAGCCATGTCTGGGACGACTACCGCGCCGCGCTAGACAACCTGCGTGGGCCGATCGGGAATTCAACCCTGCCCGCCCGGTGCAGCGCTGGTCGTTGGCGCAGACCTGGTTCGACGGCCTGTGCGCGCAGGACGCCGCCATGGCCGAGCTGGCCGACTACGTGCCCGAGGCGATCGCCGTCAGCCTACTGGATGATGAATTTCCGCGGCGTTTCACCGAGGTCGATCTGCGTTTCACTGTCAGCGGCCTGCTCGGCGAGCATCCGCGTGTGCAGGACGGCACGCTGCTGCTGGCCATCGACGATTACTTCGCCCGCCTGCAGCAACACCTGGATCACTTCGTGCCGCAACTGCAGCGCTACCAGGCACTGCGCCAGGACGTCATCAACCGCGAGCGCGATGCACTGCGTCTGAGCGAATTCAAGCCGCGGCCGCTGTCTTCCTTCGTGCGCAACAAGCTGATCAACGACGTGTACCTGGGCTTTATCGGTGACAACCTGGCCAAGCAGATGGGCACCGCTGGCGAGAACAAGCGCACCGACCTGATGGGCCTGCTGATGCTCATTTCGCCGCCCGGCTACGGCAAGACCACATTGATGGAATACGTGGCGCATCGTCTGGGCCTGATCTTCATGAAGGTCAACGGTCCGGCCCTCGGTCACGAAGTGCGCTCGGTGGACCCTGCGCAGGCGCCGGACGCCACCTCGCGCCAGGAGCTGGAAAAGCTCAACCTGGCGCTGGAGATGGGCAACAACGTGATGCTCTACGTCGACGACATTCAGCACACGCACCCCGAGTTCCTGCAGAAGTTCATCTCGCTGTGCGACGGCACGCGGCGCATCGAAGGCGTGTGGAAGGGCAAGACCAAGACCTACGACATGCGCGGCAAGAAGTTCTGCGTGGTGATGAGCGGCAACCCGTACACCGAGTCCGGCGACGTGTTCAAGATTCCCGACATGCTCGCCAACCGCGCCGACATCTACAACCTCGGCGACACCCTGGGCGGCATGCAGGAAGCCTTCGCGCTGTCCTACATCGAAAACAGCCTGACTTCCAACCCGGTGCTGGCGCCGCTGGCCACCCGCGACATGGCCGACGTCTACCGCTTCGTCGCCAAGGCCGAGGGCAAGCCGTTCTCCGCCAACGAGCTGAGCCATACCTACAGCGCCGCCGAGATCAACGAGATCACCTCGACCCTGCAGCGCCTGATGCAGGTGCGCGACGTGGTCGGCCGGGTCAACCAGCAGTACATCGTCAGCGCCGCGCAGGCCGACAGCTACCGCACCGAGCCGCCGTTCAAGCTGCAGGGCAGCTACCGCAACATGAACAAGATGGCCGAGAAGATCAGCTCGGTGATGAACGATGCCGAGCTGCTGCAGCTGATCGCCGACCACTATCAGGGGGAGTCGCAGCTGCTCACCACTGGCGCCGAGGAGAACCTGCTCAAGCTCGCCGAATTGCGCGGCAACATGACGCCCGAGCAGGCCGAGCGCTGGGCGCAGATCAAGCGCGATTTCATGCGTAACAAGGCCATGGGCGGCAGCGATACGGACGTTGGCGGGCGTGTGGTGGCGCAGCTCAATGACTTGGTCGAGAGCGTGCGCGGTCTGGGCGCTGCCGGCAAGCCGACCAGCGAGGCGCCGGGCATCCCCTGGGAGCAGCTGCTGACTGGATTGGACAACCTCGGCAAGCTGCGCCCGCAGGTGGAGGTGGTTGCGCCGCCACAGCCGGGCACGCAAAAATTGCTCGAAAGCCTGGCCGATAGCCTGGAAAACAGCTTCCTGCCGCTGATCAGAGCGATGGACAAGAAGATCGACATCGATTTGCGCACGCACAACCGCATGCTGGAAATCTCCACCCAGCTGCGTGATCTCGGCACGCTGCTCGGCCACGAACAGCGCAGCGATGCCGCGGACGACGAGGCGCCGTGAGGCGAGGCTGGCTGGTCGAGTTGCGCCCGCTGATCGTGATCAGCGGCGCGATGCTGCTGGTGCAACTGGTCAATGGCGCCCTCGGCGGCGCCTTGAATCGCTGGGGCCTGGTGCCCCGGCATATCGAGGCGCTGCCGGGCATTTTCCTTGCGCCCTGGCTGCATGGCAGTTGGGCGCATCTGCTCAGCAACCTCAGCGGCCTGCTGGTGCTCGGTAGCCTGGTGCTGTTGCGCTCGCGCCGCGATTTCTTCTACGCCAGTGCCTTCATCATCATCGGCAGCGGGATGCTGGTCTGGCTGTTCGGGCGTACCGGCCTGCACGTCGGTGCCAGCGGCTGGCTGTTCGGCTTCTGGGGGCTTTTGCTGGCACGGGCCTGGTTCGAGCGCAGCCTGCTCGACCTGTTGCTGGCGGTGCTGGTGTTCTTCCTCTACGGCGGCTGGTTCTTCGGCTTGCTGCCGCGTGCCGGCGTTTCCTTCGAATACCACCTGGCGGGAGCTTTCTGCGGTGTGCTGTACGCCGCGCTGACTCGTCGCCGCATTCAACGATGAAAAGGGACTTTTAATGGATTTCAATCGCCTCGATCAGCAACTGCGTGACAGTTTGGCCGACCTGCGTCTGAGCAACGAGGAACGCGACGAGCTGCGCCAGCTGGGCAGCGAGCTGAGTAGTGATCAGGTGCGCTTCATGCGCAACCGCGCTTTCGCCCTGGCTCGCGAGCTGATGCGTGATCCGGCCAACATCGAACCGGTGCTGAAGTGGCTGGAGCAGGTGATCAAGACCCTCGACAGCGTCGGTAGCGCGCCCCGCGTGGAGCATGCCAGCGCCCATTTCAGCCCGGGCGAGAGCTGCCGGCGCAAGATTCGCGAGCTGTGCCGCCAGGCGCGCAGCAGCGTGGATATCTGCGTCTACACCATCTCCGACGATCAGCTCAGCGAGGAAATCCTCGCCTGTCATCAGCGCGGCATTGCCGTGCGGGTGATCACCGACAACGAAAAGCAGTTCGACGAGGGCAGCGATATCCAGTGGCTGCGCGACAAGGGCGTGCCGCTGCGCATCGATGCCGGGCCCTTCCACATGCATCACAAGTTCGCCCTGTTCGACGGCCGCCTGCTGCTCAACGGCAGCTTCAACTGGACGCGCAGCGCCACCACCAGCAACGAGGAAAACCTGCTGGTGATCGATCATCCGCAGCTGGTCGCGGCCTATGGCCGTGAGTTCGAAGCACTCTGGGCGCGCTACGCAGGCAACTGATGGATCACCCTCACGCCCGCCAACTGCTCGGCTTCTATCGCAGCTGCTACCTGGCCGATAGCCGCGACCTGGATCTGGACAACCTGAGCAAGCTGCCCGCCAATCGCTGGGCCTGGCTCGATGGGCGCGAGGAGCTGGCCAGCGGAGGCTTGCCGCTGCTGCCATTGGCGGCCGAGCTGGGCCGCAGCCTGGCCGAGGCGCAGGCGCTGTATCAACGCGAGCTGCAACTGGTCTACGGCGTGTTGCCGATCTGTGGCCGGCTGCAACTGGAAACCGGCGCCGCGCAGACGATTTGCGGTCCGCTGTTCTATTACGAGGCCAGCCTGCAGACGACGGCCGACGGGCAGAGCCAGATGCTCGCCATCGACGTGCAGCGCGCCCATGGCAACTGGCGGCTGCTGCGCCGTCTGTTCGATGAGAGCGGCAGTGCTAGTCTCGATGATCTGCCGCTGCCGACCGGCATGCTGGACGCTGCCTTGCTGGGGCAACTGCTGGCCTGGGTAGAGCGCAATACGCGGGTGGGCGAGGTCAGCGAAGCCGCAGGCTTCCCGCTGTTGGCAGAGGCCGATACCTTGGCCAAGGCTCAGCGTCGCCGCAGCCTGTCGCTGCAGTCCGGTGCCTTCGTCGCCCTGGTGCCGCGCGGCAGTGGCAGCCGTGGTATCGCCCATGAGTTGCAATTGCTGCAGGAGGCCGAGCAGCTGTCGCCGGCCTTGTTGCAATTGCTCGGTGAAGCGCCCGCCGTGCAGTCAGCAGGCTCGATCAGCACGCCGCAGCGCTTGCCGGCGCAGCTCAGCACGGCGCAATGCCGGGCGCTGGAAAATGCCGCAAGCTATCCGCTGAGCCAGATTTCCGGTCCACCCGGCACCGGCAAGAGCTACAGCCTGGCGGCCCTGGCGCTGGATCGCTACCTGCAGGGCGAGACGGTGCTGCTGGTCAGCCGTAGTGCGCAGGCGGTGCGAGTGATCGCGCACAAGCTACGCGAGGATTTCGGCCTGCGCGACGGCGTGCTCGAAGGCGATGGCCAGAGTCTGCGCCAGGCCCTGCGCGAGCGCCTGCAGCGCATGCTGCAGGGCGAGATTTCCCAGGTTTCCGAGCAACTGGAGGCGCGTCAACGTAGCGAGCTGGAGGTGCTGACTCAGGCCGAGGTGCGCCTGTCGGCTGATTTTCGCAAGCGCTGCGAGCAGGCCGTGCGCTGGAGTCGCCTGCTGCTGCGTGCCGAACGCGGCAGTCTGGCGTTCTGGCAGCGCTGGTTGCAGGTGCCCTGGGTACGCAAGCGCATCGATAACAGCGTCTGGCCCTGGGTGTTGCTGGATGAGTTGCGCGATTGTCAGCGTCGCCGTCAGTCGCTCAGCCGCGAGCACCTCAACAGCCATCGCAGTCTGGCACTCAAGCGTCTGCTGGTGGCTGACCGTGGGTTGTTCGTGCGCTACAACCAGGCCATCCGCGCGCGCAATTCGCAGCGCCAGCTGGCCCTGTTCGAGGATATCGACCCGGCGCGCCTGCTGGCCGCCTTTCCGATCTGGGTGGTGACGCTGGACGAACTGCATCGGCTGCTGCCGCTGCGCCCGGAACTGTTCGACGTGATGGTGATGGACGAAGCGACCCAGTGCGACATCGCCTCGGCGCTACCGGCCTTCCAGCGCTGCAAGCGTGCTGTCGTCACCGGCGACGCGCGTCAGCTGCGGCATATCTCCTTTCTCTCCCGCGTGCGGGAGACGCAGCTGCTGCAACGCGCCGGTCTGCAGGCCGAGGAGCGCGAGGCCTGGAGCTACCGCGACAACAGCGTGCTGGATCTGGTCGGCTTGCAACTGGCCAGCCAGGAGGCGGTGGTCTTTCTCGACGAACACTTTCGCAGCCGCCCGGCGCTGATCCGCTTCAGCAACGAGCTGTTCTACGACCAGCGCCTGCGGGTGATGAAGGAGCGACCCGGCTTTGATGCCTGCGACAGCCTGCAACTGCTGCGCATCGAGGGCCAGCGTGGGCGCAACGGTGCCAACGAGGCGGAAGTGGAACAGGTACTGGAGCTGATCGCGGCGCATCTGGCCGAGTATCGCGGCAGTCCGCTCAAGCCCAGCATCGGCGTGCTGTCACCGTTTCGCGATCAGGTCGAGCGCATCCGCCTGCGCATCGGCGAAACCCTGCCGCTGGAGCAACTGCGCGAGTTCCGTCTGCTGGTGGATACGCCCTACGGCTTTCAGGGCGAGGAGCGCGACCTGATGATCCTCAGCTTCGCCATCGATAGAGCCTCGAGCCAGGCTGCGGCCTATCTGAATCGTGCCGACCTGTTCAACGTCGCCATCACCCGCGCCCGCGAGCGCCAGGTGCTGCTGTTCAGTGGCGACGAGCGCCAGTTGCCGGCCACTCACCTGCTACGCCGTTATCTGGAGTACCTCGAGAAGCCAGGCGCCGTCTGGCAACCCGGCGCCACCGATGCGGCGCGGCAGAGCCTGTGCGAAACGCTGCAGGCTCAGGGTGTCAGCGTCTGGAACCACTATCCGCTGGCCGGCCAGGTACTGGACCTGTTCTGTCGCCGTGGCGACAAGTGCCTGGCCATCGACCTGATCGGCTTCCCGGGGGAGGGCGAAGGCTTCCTCGAGCTGGAGCGCTATCTGGTGCTGACACGCGCCGGTCTGGAAACCCTGCCGCTGAGCTACGGCCTCTGGCGCGAGGCGCCGCAGCACGCGTTGGAGGCCGTGTTGGCAAGGCTTTGACAGTGTTACCAGGGCGGCTTTCGGCTATCGTACGGACCATGTCTGGTAAGTCAGGAAGACTTACTGAGAAGTCTTGGAAGTTCTTCGATGTTGATGTTGCAGTTGCACCTGCCCACCCTGTTAGTCGCCAGCACCGCGGTGATAGGTCTGTGCGGGTTGTTGTTAATTTTCAGTTGGTCGCAGGGACGCCACGAGCGGGCCCTGTTATGGACTGGCGCGATGATGCTGTTGGCTGCATTGGGGCTTTTGCTCAATGCCATGCGCGGTGGGAGTTTCGATTGGGTACCCATCATCCTGGGCAATATCGTGCTGCTGCTGTGCATCGCCATGAACTGGTCGGTGATGCGCGTGTTCTGCGGTCGCCCGCCATCCTATCCCTGGGTCTGTGCGGGGGCTGCGTGTTGGGCGCTGTTGTGTCTGTGGCCGACCTTCTACACCAGCCTGCCGGCGCGGGTTGCCGTGCATACCCTGATCGCCAGCCTGTACCTGCTGGCCGCTTTGGTCGAACTTTGGCGTGCTCAGGGCAGGCTCGAGGTCTCGGTAGTGCCCATCGCGGTGCTGATCTGCCTGCACTTGGTATTTCTGCTATCGCGCCTCTTCCTCGGCCCCAGCACGACGAACCATGGTGATGTTCAATCGAACCCGCTGTTCACGCTCGTACTGATCGAAAGCATGCTGTACGCCGTCGGTGTCGCCTTCATGGTGCTGTCGATGGTCAAGGAGCGCGCTGAAAAGCAATTCCGCCAGGCCGCCTATTCCGACGAGCTGACCGGGGTCGGTAATCGGCGGGCTTTTTTCGAAGCGGGCGAGCGCTTGCTCAGCCTGTGTCGGCGTCAGCGCCGCCCTGTGGCGCTGCTTTCCTTCGACCTGGATCATTTCAAGGCGATCAACGATGAGCTTGGTCACCAGGAAGGCGACCGCGTGCTCAAGGCCTTTGCCTGCGGTGTTGCGCAGAACCTGCGCCGCAGCGACGTATTCGGGCGCATCGGTGGCGAAGAGTTCGCCTGCCTGATCGATGGCAGTGGTACCGATGCCCTGGCGCTGGCCGAGCGTATCCGTGTCGGCTTCTCCGCGTTGGCGCCCAGGGGGCGTGAGCAGAGCGTGAGTATCGGTCTGATGGAAGTGAAGGAGGGCAGCTATGACCTGCAGTATCTGCTGAACCTGGCCGACAAGGCGCTTTACCAGGCCAAGCGCCACGGGCGTAACCGGGTCGAGATCTATCAGGGTGACGCTGGCGATTCAGCGGGCGGGGCAGAGGTGCGCTAATCGCGGTAGACTTGCCGCCTTCCCGACCAGTCAAGAAGCCCGCCATGGCCCTGCCATCGACCACCTACAAGATCGAACTGAACCTCACCGACATGGACCGCAGTGTCTATGAGAACCTGCGTTTTACCGTCGCCCGTCACCCTTCGGAGACCGAGGAACGTCTGGCGGCGCGGCTGATCGCCTATGCGCTGTTCTATCACGAGCAACTGGCGTTCGGCCGCGGCCTGTCGGATGTCGACGAGCCGGCGCTGTGGGAGAAGAGCCTGGACGATCGCGTGCTGCACTGGATCGAAGTGGGCCAGCCGGACAGCGAGCGCATCACCTGGTGCTCGCGGCGCACCGAGAAGTTCAGCCTGGTGGCCTACGGCAACCTGCGCGTCTGGCAGGGCAAATGCCTCGATCCGGTGCGCAGCCTGAAGAACATCAACGTGGTCGCCCTCGGCCAGGAAGCGCTGGCCGACTTGGCTCTGGATCTGCCGCGCTCGCTGACCTGGAGCGTGATGATCAGCGACGGCGAACTGTTCGTCACCGACGAGCGCGGCCAGCACGAGATTCCCCTGGAGTGGCTGGCCGGCGAGCGCGGCTGAGGCGGCTCGTCGGGGCGATTCTCAGGATTGCCAGAACTGCAGCAGCGCGTTGAACGACAGGCCTACGCCCACCGCCGTGGCGACGATGGCCAGCACGCCGAAGGCCAGCATCCAGTGCGGGTGCTGGTAGTCCTTGCCGACGATGCTCGGCTTCTTCGCCGCCCACAGGATGCAGCCCAGCGCCAGCGGCAGCACCAGGGCGTTCAGGGCGCCCGCCACCACCAGCACCTTCACCGGCTGCCCGACTAGGCTGTAGATCAGCGTGGAGCAGGCGATGAAGGCGATCACCACGCGCTGATTGTGCGTGCGGATGCTCGGGTGCAGTGAGTACAGGAAGCTGACGCTGGTGTAGGCGGCGCCGATCACCGAGGACAGCGACGCCGCCAGCAGCACCACGCCGAACACCTTGTAGCCGACCGTGCCCATGGCGTGGGCGAATACCGAGGCCGCCGGGTTGCTCGGGTCCAGCGTCAAGCCCTGGCTGACCACGCCCAGCGCGGCGAGGAACAGGCAGATGCGCACCACGCCGGTGGTGAGGATGCCGGTGACGGCGGCGCGGGTGACCACACCGACGTTCTCCACGCCGGTGATGCCGGCCTCGACCAGACGATGGCCGCCGGAGAAGGATATGTAGCCGCCGACGGTACCGCCGACCAGGGTGACGATCGGCAGCAGCAGGATCAGCGGGTCGTCCGGCTGAATGCTGCGCAGCAGCACGTCCTGCAGTGGCGGATTGGACTGCAGCATGGCGTAGCCGATCATGCACAGCATCACCAGACCGAACAGCTGCATCAGCCCGTCCATGATGCGCTTGGCGTTGCGCAGCATGAAGATGGCGATGATCAGCACGGCGGCGATCAGCGAGCCGAGAATCGGCGGTATGCCGAAGATCACGTTCATGGCCAGCCCTGCGCCGCCGATGTTGCCGATGTTGAAGGCGATGCCGCCGAGCACGATGAAGGCCGAGATCAGATGGCCGATACCCGGCAGCACGCGGTTGGCGACGTCCTGGCCGCGCAGGTTGGCGACGGTTATCACTCGCCAGATATTGAGCTGAGCGCCGATATCGATCAGCAGTGAGATGAGGATGGCGAAGGCGAAGCTGGCCAGGTACTTCTCGGTGAACAGCGATGTCTGGGTCAGAAAGGCCGGGCCGATGGACGAGGTGGCCATGATGAATATGGCGCCGCGAAGGACGTTGCGTTGGCTGCCCGGCGTATGGCCGGCAAGGGGCTGGGTGGGTTGCATGGAATTACCTTCTCACTGTTGTTCTTGATGTATGGGGCAGGTAGTTGAAGCGCCCGCAGTGCGGGCGTGAGTGGTGTTTCTTGTCGTTGTTGTGCCGGCCCGTCGTCGGGCCGGATGTTTTTCTCGGTGAATCAGGGCGTCTGCCACTGTGCGAGCAGTTCGCGTTGCTGGCGTTGCGCCGCTTCCAGAGCGACAGGGCGCAGGCGTACCCGGTCGCCCGGCAGGCATTGCGCCAGGCGCGCCACGGCCAGTGGGGTGAGCGCGCCGAGGCGCGGGTAGCCGCCGATGGTCTGACGGTCGTTGAGCAGCACGATGGGCTGGCCATCGCTGGGTACCTGGATGGCGCCCAGCGGCACGCCTTCGGAGACCATCGACTGGCGTGCGCACTGCAGCACCGGACCGCACAGACGGATGCCCATGCGGTCGGCGCGCTGGTCGACCCGCCACTCGCGGTTGAAGGCATCGAACAGGCTCTGGCCGCTGAAATCGCCGATCTGCGCGCCCAGCACTACCGGCAGCTCGACGTTGCCGCCTGTCTCCGGAATCGGCGCGGTGCGGCGGATGTGTGGCTCGGCCCGTTGCCCGTGCAGACGATCACCCACCGCCAGCGGGCGGCCGTCGCCCTGCAGGCCGCCGAGCGCTTCGCGCGGCACCGTGGCGCAGCTGCCGAGCGTGGCCGGGGCACGAAAACCGCCAGGTGCCGCCAGATAGGCACGTACCCCCCGGCGCGGCTGGGCGAAGCGCAGACGTTGCCCCTTGGCGATGGGGAAGCTGCAGCCCGGCGCCAGCGCCTGACCGTCGAGGCTGGCGCCGAGGTCGGCCCCGGTCAGGGCGAGATAGCCGTCATGCTCGGCGAGCAGCTCGAAGTTGCCCAGAACGATTTCGATCACCGGCGCTGTCAGCGGGTTGCCCAGCAGCCAGTTGGCCCAGTAGTGCGAGCACCAGTCGGCGCTGCCGCCCTGGGTCACACCGAGGTGGCGCACGCCGAAGCGACCGCCGTCCTGCAGGCTGGCGAGGGCGCCGCTGCGTTCCACCAGAAGGCTCATGGCGTCACCTCGAAGGGCGTGTCGTCGCCACCCAGGCGCACGAACTCGTCGCGCTCGATGGGCACGAAGCGCACCCGGTCACCTGGCCGCAGCAGGCTGTAGCCATCCAGCTGGCGGTCGAAGAGTTGGCTGGGGCTGCGTCCGATGAGGTTCCAGCCGCCGGGGGAGACCAGTGGGTAGATGGCGGTCTGGCGGTCGGCGATGCCGAGGCTGCCGGCGGCGACGCGTTGCCGAGGCGTGCTCAGGCGCGGGCTGGCCAGGCACTCGTCGACCAGGCCCATGAAGGCGAAGCCGGGCGCGAAGCCGAGGGCGAAGACCTGATAGCTGCGTGCGCTGTGGCGCGCGATCACGCCGTCGCTGCCCAGCCCGCTGCGCTGGCCGAGCAGCGCCAGCTCGGGACCGACGCTGGGGTGATACCACACCGGTATTTGCAGCTCGCGGCCGCTGCTGTCGGCCTGTGGAGAGAGATTGTCGAAGGCCTGGGCGATCAGCGCGCGGGCCTGGCGGTCGTCCAGCTGCTGCAGGTCATAGTGCAGCAGCAGGGTGGTGTAGGACGGCACCAGATCGACCAGCGCCGGGCCGAAGACGGTCCGCAGGCGCTCGCTGGCTGCCAGCAGCCAGGGCATGTTGCTTTCCTCGATCTGCTCGAACAGCCGCAGGATCAGGCTGTCGATGCCCACCACCTCGATGCGCGGGGTCATGTCGGCAGGCTCTGCAGGGCGGCGCGGATACGCTGCACCGCCGCCACCGAGGCGGCGTTGTCGCCGTGCACGCAGAGGGTATCGGCGCGCAGGTAGAGGGCGCTGCCGTCGCTGGCGCTCAACGCCTCGCCGCGTGCCAGGGCCACTGCCTGGGCGACGATGGTTTCCGCGCCATGGTGCACCGCGCCCGGCAGGCTGCGCGCCAGCAGCATGCCATTGGCATCGTAGGCGCGGTCGGCGAATGCCTCGAACCATAGCTGCAGGCCCAACTCGTCCGCCATCGCCTGCGGCGCCCGGTCGTCGCGGGTGGCCATCAGCATCAGCGGCAGGCCGCGGTCATAGGCGGCGACGGCGCCCATCACCGCACGCAGTTTGGCCGGCTCGCGCATCATGTCGTTGTACAGCGCGCCGTGCGGCTTGACGTAGCTGACCCGCGTGCCATGGGCGCGGCAGATGCCGTCGAGCGCGCCGATCTGATAGAGCAGCATGGCTTCTATCTCGTCCGGGCTGCAGGCCATCGAGCGGCGGCCGAAACCGGCCAGATCGGGGTAGGCGGGGTGGGCACCGATGCGCACGCCATGCTCGACCGCCAGCGCCACGGTGCGGCGCATGGTCAGCGGCTCCGAGGCGTGAAAGCCGCAGGCGATGTTGGCGCAGTCGATGAAGGGCATCACTTCGGCATCCAGACCCATGGTCCAGGCGCCGTAGCTTTCGCCGATATCGCAGTTCAGGAGCAGGCGGCTCATCGGGATCCTCTGGTTGTTTTTGACGTGGCCCGAAGGTTCGGGTTGGGAATCTCGTTGACATAACGATGATAAAATATCGATAAAACATCAATATGTTTTTGAAAAATCTCCCGAGCGGTCCTGGCCCGTGGTCCCTGTGCTTTGCTGTATGCTTGCCAGCCAACTTTCACCTGCGGCCCGCGCGGCCGTTCGCAGTCATGGATCGCACGATGGTTGATGCCAAATCCACCCGCTCTCCGCGTTCGCCCATCGTGGCGTCGGCCCACCTGGCCGAGCAGTCGCAGGAGCTCTCCGAACTCGAGTTCGCCATCATCATCTCCAGCAACGCCTTTCTGCGCTGGATGGAGCGCTGCATGCGCGCGGCCGGCGAAGTGGAGATGAACGCCCTCGATGTGATGGTCCTGCACAGCCTGACCAGTCGCGATCGCGCCAAGCGCCAGGCGGACATCTGCCTGCTGCTGAACATCGAAGACACCCATACCGTCACCTACGCGCTGAAGAAACTGGCCAAGCTGGCGCTGGTGGAGGGCGAGAAGCAGGGCAAGGAGATGTTCTACCGCACTACCGAAAAGGGCCGTGCCCTGTGCCAGGAGTACGCCGACATCCGCCGCGAATGCCTGATCGCCTCGTTCGAGAACCTCAACATCGACCCCGAGGAAATCCATCGCCTGGCCGGCATGCTCAGGGCCATGTCCGGCCTCTACGACCAGGCCGCCCGCGCCGCCACTTCGCTTTGACTCAAGCACTGCGCGTCGGCTGACGCGCAGTGCCATACGGAATACCCATGCGCATCGATCTACGCCCCCTACCCGCAAGCCTGCCCGACTTGGGCAACCTGCCGCCGCTGCTCACCCGCCTCTACGCCGCCCGTGGCGTGCAGTGCGCCGAAGAATTGGACAAGGGCCTGGCGCGGTTGATCCCCTTTCAGCAGCTCAAGGGCATCGATGCGGCGGTCGAACTGCTGGTCGAGGCGCTGCAGCAGCGCCAGCGCATCCTCATCGTCGGCGACTTCGATGCCGATGGCGCCACCGCCAGCTCGGTCGGCGTGCTCGGCCTGCGCCAGCTCGGTGCGGCGCATGTCGACTATCTGGTGCCGAACCGCTTCGAGTACGGCTATGGCCTGACTCCGGAAATCGTCGCCGTGGCGCTGCAGCGCCAGCCCGATCTGCTGCTGACCGTGGACAACGGCATCTCCAGCGTCGATGGCGTGGCCGCGGCCAAGGCCGCCGGGCTCAAGGTGCTGGTCACCGATCACCACCTGCCGGGCCCGGAACTGCCGGCGGCCGATGCCATCGTCAACCCCAACCAGCCGGGCTGCGGCTTCCCGAGCAAGGCCATGGCCGGTGTCGGGGTGATGTTCTACGTGCTGCTGGCGCTGCGCGCGCGTCTGCGCGAGCTGGGCTGGTTCACCAGCCGCCAGGAGCCGAACCTGGGCGAACTGCTCGATCTGGTGGCCCTCGGCAGCGTCGCCGACGTGGTGCCGCTGGATGCCAACAACCGCATCCTGGTGCACCAGGGCCTCGCGCGTATTCGTGCCGGTCGGGCGCGGCCCGGGCTGCGCGCGATTCTCGAAGTGGCCGGGCGCGACCACCGGCGCATCACTTCCACTGATCTCGGTTTCATCCTCGGCCCGCGACTGAATGCGGCCGGGCGTCTGGACGACATGAGCCTGGGCATCGAATGTCTGCTCTGCGACGACGAAGCGCTGGCTCGCGACATGGCGGTGCAGCTCGATCAGCTCAACCAGGACCGCAAGGCCATCGAACAGGGCATGCAGCGCGAGGCGCTGGCCCAGCTCAAGGACCTGCCGCTGCAGGACATGCCGTTCGGCCTGTGCCTGTTCGAGCCGGACTGGCACCAGGGGGTGATCGGCATCCTCGCCTCGCGCCTGAAGGAACGCTATCACCGCCCGGCCATCGCCTTCGCCGATGCCGGTGAGGGCATGCTCAAGGGCTCGGCACGCTCGGTGCCGGGGCTGCATATCCGCGATGCGCTGGACGCCGTGGCGGCGCGCCATCCGGGGCTGATCAGCAAGTTCGGCGGGCATGCCATGGCCGCCGGCTTGTCGTTGCCGCAGGAAAACTTCGGCGCCTTCGCCGCCGCCTTCGACGCCGAGGTGCGCCGTCAGTTGTGCGAAGACGACCTGACCGGCCGCCTGCTGTCCGACGGCCAGCTCGACGCCACCGAATTCCACCTGGAACTGGCTCGCGCCCTGCGCAACGCCGGGCCCTGGGGCCAGCATTTTCCCGAGCCGCTGTTCCATGGCGTGTTCCAGATCGTGGGTCAGCGCATCGTCGGCGAGCGGCACCTGAAGCTGGTGCTCAAGACCGAGTGCGGCAGCGTGCAGCTCGACGGCATCGCCTTCAACATCGACCGCGAGGTCTGGCCCAACCCGACGCTGCGCTGGGCCGAAGTGGCCTACAAGCTCGATCTCAACGAGTTTCGCGGCAACGAGAGCGTGCAGTTGATGGTGGCGCATATCGCCCCGCGCTAACTCGCGAGATGGGCCAATACCTCCTGCATGCGCTGACGCGTCTCGGCGGTGCAGGGCAGTAATGGTGCTCGCGGCGCGTCATCATCGATCAGCCCCTGCATCGCCAGCGCCGCCTTGATCGCCGAAGGGTTGGCTTCGGCGAAAGCCGCCTGTATCCAGGGCAACAGGCGATAGTGCAACTGCCGAGCACCCTGCAGATCGCCTTGCGCCACACGCTGCTGCATGGCCACGTAAAGATCGGTGCGAATATGCGCCGAGGCCGAGATGGCGCCTGCGCCACCCAGACACAGGGTATTGAAGATTTGTGCGTCCTCGCCGGCCAGCACCTGTACCTGGCCATCGGCGATCAGCGCCATGGTGGTTTCGGCATCGCCCGCGCAGTCCTTGATGGCCTGGATATTGGGGTGGCGGACGATGCGGCGCAGCGTCTCGCGCTCGATGCGCACCCCTGTGCGGTAGGGGATGTCGTAGAGCACCAGCGGTACCTCGGCGGCGTCTGCCAGTGCGCTAAAGAAGTGCTCCAGCCCCGCTTGCGACGGGCGAATGTAGTAGGGCGCCGGTACCAGCAGGCCGGCTAACGGGCGGCGCTGGATTTCCCGTTGCAGGTCGAGCAGCGCATTCAGCTGGTTACCGGCCAGGCCCATGATCACACGCTGTGCGGGGACGCGCTGGAGCACCGCATCCAGCACCGCCAACTGCTCGGCCTGGCTCAGTGCGGCGGCTTCGCCGGTGGTTCCGCAGACCACCAGACCCGCGACACCGTCCTCCAGCAGCCTGGCTGTCAGGCGGTTGAGGCTGGCGAAATCGATCTCGCCGTTACGAAAGGGGGTGACCAGCGCCACCCAGATACCCTGAAAAGCGGACATGCGAAAACTCCTTGCGACTGACCGTCTGGTCGCCGTCAGGAAGGGGGCGGGATACGAGCGGGAAGGGGATTGAACCTGGCGCTTGTCCTGTCAGCCCATCTGACGGGACAGCACGCCCCGGTCAAATGAGCGACTGTTTCTTGGATTTCTTGGCAACGACGACGCACGCGCACTGGCAGGTCATGGAACCTGGGAGCAGTGCTTGGTGGTCGAAGGTGGCGTACATGAAGAACAGCCCGTTGCGTGAATCGTCGGCCGATGGTGCTTGGCCACGCAGGGGCTGTCAAGCGGCCCCGGCGGTAATATCTGGAAGCATTCAGGCGGCTGCCGGGCCAATGGCCGAGGCCTACACTCGGCGAGATTTCCTCAGGAGAATGCGCGATGAATACCCGTGGCTTGCTCGATCAACTGCTCAAATCCGGTCAGGAGATGCTGCAACAGAAAGGTGCTGGTGGAGCCTCTTCCGGGCTGGGCGGCGCGCTGGGTGGCCTGCTCGGCGGTGGCGCGGGCAAGAGCGGTGGCAGCGATCTCGGCTCGATGCTCAAGGGCGCCGGCGGTGGTGCTGCGTTGGCCATGCTGCTGGGCAACAAGCGGGTGCGCAAGGTCGGTGGCAAGGTGGCGGTCTATGGCGGCCTGGCTGCGCTTGGCGTCCTCGCCTACAAGGCCTACGGCAACTGGCAGGCGCAACAGGCCCAGCAGGGTGGTGCGCAGCCAGTCGAGCCGCAGACGCTCGATCGCCTGCCGGCGCCGCAGGCCGAGCAGCACAGCCGGGCGATTCTCAAGGCCCTGGTGGCGGCGGCCAAGGCCGATGGCCATGTCGATGATCGTGAACGCCAGTTGATCGAGGAGGAGCTCGGCAAGCTGGCACAGGATGCCGAGCTGCAGGCCTGGCTGCACACCGAGCTGAACAAGCCGCTGGACCCTGCCGATGTGGCGCGTGCCGCCAGCACGCCGGAAATGGCCGCCGAGATGTACCTGGCCAGCGTGCTGATGGTGGACGAGGAGCATTTCATGGAGCGCGCCTACCTCGAAGAACTGGCGCGCCAGTTGAAGCTGCCGCTGGAGCTGAAGAGCGAACTGGAGGCCCAGGTGCGGATCGAGCTACAGCGCGTCTGAGCCCGTCCTCAGTCGGCGTGCCAGCTCCGGCCTTGCGCTGGCGCCTCGCCTGACCAGTCGATGCCGTGGTCGGCCAGATAGGCATCGACGGCGGCACCCACCGTGGGCTGGATGCGTTGCTCGCCGTGCTCGCGCAGCAGGCCGAAGCGGCGCAGCTTGTCCTTGACCGGACCCTTGACCTCGGCGAAATGCAGCTCGATGCCGGCATCGGCCAGCATCTGCTCCAGCTCGGCGAGCATGTCGGCGGAGGTCACGTCGATGCTGGTCACTGGTTCGGCTGTCACCACCAGGCGGCGCACCGGCGTCGGTGACTGGGCGATGGCCTTGAGTACGCACTGCTGAAACTGTTCGGCATTGGCGAAGAACAGCGGTGCGTCCCAGCGAAACAACACCAGGCCGGGCACCAGGCGGGCCTCGGGGTGACGTTCTATATCGTGGAAGCCGCGAATGCCGTCGACCTGGCCAAGCACCGCGTAATAGGGGCGCCAGCCGTCCCAGAGAAATTCGATCACTGCCAGCAGCACGGCGATGCCGATGCCGGGGATGGCGCCGAAGGTGGCCACGCCGGCGAAACAGGCCATCGACAGCCAGAACTCCCACTGCTGCACACGGAAGATGCGCTTGAGGTCGGTAATCTCGAACAGGCCGATCACCGCGGCGATCACCACCGCTGCCAGGGCGCTGGCAGGCAGGTATTGCATCAGGTTCGGGGCGGCGATCAGCAGTCCGGCCACTGTCAGGGCACCGACCACTCCGGTCAGCTGCGTCTGCGCCCCGGCGGCCTCGGCCACCGGTGTGCGCGAGGCGCTGCTGCTGACGGGAAAGCCCTGGAAGAAGCCGCCGATGAGGTTTGCTGCGCCCAGGCCGACCATTTCCTGGTTGGGGTCGACATAGCGCCCGCTGCGCGCGGCATAGGTGCGCGACAGCACGCTGGTGTCGGCGAAGGCCACCAGGGCCGCCGCCACGCCGCCCAGCACCACGCTGGCAAGATCGACGCCGCTGAGCCAGGGCAGGGTGAAGCTCGGCAGGCCCTGCGGCAGTTCGCCCAGTGTCGCGACGCCGTGCTGGCTCAGGTCCAGCAGGTCCACCGCCAGGGTTGCGAGCGTGACCGCGATGAGGATGCCGGGCAGTTTCCGCAAGCGCTTGAGTGTCAGGATCAGCGCCAGGGTGCTGCCACCGACGATGAAGCTGGGCCAGTTGGCCAGGCCAACGAACAGCGCATTGGCAATGGCCCAGATGTCCTGCACAGGTCCCTGGCTGTCGATGGAAAAGCCGAACAGCTTGGGCGTCTGGCTGATCAGCACGCTCAGGGCGATGCCGTTCATGTAACCGTAGCGTATCGGTTTGGACAGCAACTCGGTGATGAAGCCCAGACGCAGCAGGCCCGCGATGATGCAGGTGAGCCCGGCCACCACCGCCATCATGCTGGCCAGGATCACCGCGCGCATCGGCTCGCCGCCTGACATTGGCAGCACCACGGCGAGAATCACTGCAGTCAGCGCCGAGTCTGGGCCGAGCACCAGAATCCGGCTGGGGCCGAACAGGGCATACGCCAGCAGCGGCACCATGGTCGCATACAGGCCGTAGATGCCTGGCACGCCCGAGGCCTCCGCGTAGGCGATGCCCACCGGGATCAGCATGGCGGTCAGCACCAGCCCGGCGGTGAGGTCTTTCGGCAACCAGGCCAGGCGATAGTCCCTGAGCGTTTGCAGGCCCGGAAGCCAGCGTAGCCAGCCGCGCTGTTGCGAAATGGCAGGAAGCGGCGTGTGTGGCTTGCGTGCAGGCGCTGGCGGCATCGCGGACGGGCTCGGGCAGGATTGCCTACAAGTAAAGCGCAGAGCGCGGGTGCTTCACCATAGCTGCCAGTCGATGGGCGCACATTCAGCCGCTACCTCAGACCAAAAGATCATTCATCCTCGCGCCCGGCTTGTTTTAGGCTGAAGGCCAACGACAAGAACGACACGCGAGGATGCCCATGTCGCAAGCGCCCCTGGATACCTATGACTATCTGATCGTCGGTGCCGGCCCGGCCGGCTGCCTGCTGGCCAATCGGCTATCTGCCGACCCTGGCGTCAGCGTGCTGCTGATCGAGGCAGGCGGGCGCGACAACTACCCCTGGATCCATATTCCCGTCGGTTACCTCTATTGCATCGGCAACCCGCGTACCGACTGGTGCTACAACACCGAGGCCGACCCCGGCCTGCACGGGCGCGCGCTGAAGTACCCGCGCGGCAGGGTGCTCGGCGGCTGCTCGTCGATCAACGGCATGATCTACATGCGTGGCCAGGCGGCCGATTACGACGGTTGGGCGGCGGCCGGCAATCCCGGTTGGGCCTGGCGTGACGTGCTGCCGCTGTTCAAGCGATCGGAAAATCACTTTGCCGGCGCCAGCGACCTGCATGGCGGCGATGGCGAGTGGCGGGTCGAGCGCCAGCGCCTGTCCTGGGACATTCTCGAAGCCTTCCGTGAGGCGGCGGCGCAGAGCGGCATCGCCCGCATCGATGACTTCAATGGCGGCGACAACGAGGGCTGCAGCTACTTTCAGGTCAACCAGAAACGCGGCGTGCGCTGGAACGCCTCCAAGGCCTTTCTCCGCGATATTCGCCAGCGTGCGAATCTGCAGGTGCTGACCGGCGCCGAAGCCGAGCGCCTGGAGCTGGAGGGCGGCCGCGCCAGTGCGCTGTGGCTGCGCTGGCAGGGGCGGGCGCTACGGGTGGCGGCGCGCCGCGAGATCGTTCTCTGCGCCGGCGCCATCGGCTCGCCGGCCTTGCTGCAGCGTTCCGGCATCGGTCCGCGTGCGCTGCTCGAGCACCTCGGCATCGGGGTGAAGCATGAGCTGCCGGGCGTCGGCGAGAACCTGCAGGATCACCTGCAGTTGCGCCTGATCTACCGCGTCGAGGGGGTGAAGACGCTCAATCGCATCGTCGCCACGCCCTGGGGCAAGCTGGGCATGGGCCTGGAATACCTGCTCAAGCGCAGTGGGCCGCTGTCCATGGCGCCCAGCCAGTTGGGCGCCTTCGCCAAATCCGACCCCGGCCAGGCGCGTGCCAACCTGCAGTATCACGTGCAGCCGCTGTCGCTGGAGCGCTTTGGCGAGCCCTTGCACGATTTCCCGGCCTTTACCGCCTCGGTGTGCAACTTGCGCCCGCACAGTCGTGGTCGTGTCGCGATCACCTCTGTGGACGCAGCTGTCGCGCCTTCGATCCAGCCCAACTACCTGAGCGACGAGCGGGATCTGCAGGTGGCCGCCGATGCCATCCGCCTGACCCGGCGCATCGTCGCTGCACCTGCCCTGGCCGGCTGCCGGCCGCAGGAGTACAAGCCCGGGCCGGATTACCAGAGCGAGGCCGATCTGCAGCGCGCTGCGGGGGAGATCGGCACCACCATCTTCCATCCGGTCGGCACCTGCGCCATGGGCCAGGGGCAGGGCGCGGTGGTCGATGCCCGCCTGCGCGTGCACGGCATCGCCGGTTTGCGGGTGGTCGATGCCTCCATCATGCCGACCATCACCTCCGGCAATACCTGCTCGCCAGTGCTGATGATCGCGGAGAAGGCCGCGCAGATGATCGCCGCCGATGCGCGCGCGGTGATAAGCAAGGTGTCGCAGCACGAGCCTGATTGCGCGGTGAGCGCATGACCGTCGACCCGAGCAGCCCAGGTGGGCGAAGCTGCCGGTGTGCGCTGGTAGCATTGGGCGTCGATGACTGGAGATGAGCATGGCTCTACGTGTAGCGCTGATCGGGTTGGTCTTGCTTCAGGTCGCCACGGGCGTTGTAGCCGGCGACCTGGTGTTGGACCAGCGCGCCTTGCTCCTGGAAGACAGCCGCTTGCCGCGTGAGGCAGCCCTGGATCGTCTGCAGCAGGTGCGCTTCGCCTTTCGCGAGGCGGCGCCTGAGGCCGGCGAGTGGCCGCTGTGGTCGCGTACTTACGGCATCCAGGGGAGCTGGGACGAGGCCGGCCTCGAGCGCCGCGGCGAGGGGCTGCTGATGGGGATGGATCGTGCGCTGGGCGGACAGTGGATCGGCGGTGTGCTGGGTGGAGTGACGCGTGCCCGGTTGGATCATGATCAGGGTCATGGCCGCACCGACAGTCGTTACCTTGGGGTCTACGCCGCGACTCGGGTATACAACCAGTTGGGGTTTCGGCTCGGGTTGCTGCACGGCTGGCACGAGCTGGAACGGCGCGATAACGCGCGCAGTTGGCAGCTGTTTGGCGAAAGCAGTTACGCCATGGACTATCGCGATTTCACCCTGGAGCCATTTGCCGGCCTGGCGTTCGTGCATCTGGATGCCGACGCCCGGCGTTTCGACGGACTACGTCTGGCGGCAGCGCACGAGCAGACTGGTTACCTGACGCTTGGCTGGCGCCTGGCCGCGCCCTGGTACTGGCAGCAGCGCAAGTGGGTGGGGCGTGCCAGTCTGGCGCTGCGGCAAAACCTGGGCAGCGACCGCTTGCGTGACGAGGCAGTCGACGGCCAGGGCGTACTCCAGCAAATGCACAGTCGTGAGTTCGAGCGCAGCAGCCTGCGCCTCGACCTGAGCCTGGATCATGAACTCAGCCGAAGTCTCTACCTGGGCCTGACCTATGCGGGCCATTACGCCGAAGACGCGCGCGACAACGCCCTGGCAGCACGCCTGAGCCTGAAGTTCTGAGCGCGCCTCGCCGGTCATCCCGGCGGGCTGCCAGGGGCCTTCGAGTCGGGTATACTCGCCGGCTTTTCAGAAACTTTGCGGTCACGGCTCTCGCCGTGCTCGGCCAGGGCAGCGCATCAGCCGCTCGGGCGAGCCGGATTGAGCCGTTTCGCGTCTTTTGCCCGAGAGTGCTGCCCACCATGGAAATCAATCCGATCCTCAACAGCATCAAGGACCTGTCCGAACGTACCCAGTCAATTCGGGGGTATCTTTGACTACGATCACAAGCATGATCGTCTGGTCGAAGTAAACCGCGAGCTGGAAGATGCCAGCGTCTGGAACAAGCCCGAGTACGCCCAAGCCCTGGGCCGCGAGCGCGCTATGCTGGCGCAGATCGTCGAAACCATCGACGACCTCACCGGCAGTCTGGCCGATTCCAGGGATCTGCTGGAAATGGCCGCCGAAGAGAACGACGAAGGCGCGGTGAACGACATCGTCGCCGAAGTCGAGCGCCTGCGCGAGATCCTCGAGAAGCTGGAGTTCCGCCGCATGTTCAGCGGCGAGATGGACCCGAACAACTGCTACCTGGACATCCAGGCCGGCTCCGGCGGTACCGAAGCGCAGGACTGGGCCAACATCCTGCTGCGCATGTACCTGCGCTGGGCCGACAAGCGCGGCTTCGACGCCACCATCATCGAGCTGTCCGAAGGTGAAGTCGCCGGTATCAAGGGCGCCACCGTGCACATCAAGGGCGAGTACGCCTTCGGCTGGCTGCGTACCGAGATCGGCGTGCACCGCCTGGTGCGCAAGAGCCCGTTCGACTCCGGCGCGCGTCGCCACACCTCGTTCTCGGCGGTGTTCGTGTCCCCTGAGATCGACGACAAGGTGGAGATCGAGATCAACCCGGCCGACCTGCGCATCGACACCTACCGCTCCTCCGGCGCCGGTGGTCAGCACGTCAACACCACCGATTCGGCGGTGCGGATTACCCACGTGCCGACCAACACCGTGGTCGCCTGCCAGAACGAACGCTCCCAGCACGCCAACAAGGACACCGCGATGAAGATGCTGCGGGCCAAGTTGTACGAGCTGGAGATGCAGAGGCGCAACGCCGCCTCGCAGGCGCTGGAAGACTCCAAGTCGGATATCGGCTGGGGCCATCAGATCCGCTCCTACGTGCTCGATGACTCGCGCATCAAGGACCTGCGTACCGGCGTCGAGCGCAGCGACTGCCAGAAGGTGCTCGATGGCGACCTCGACGGCTATCTCGAGGCCAGCCTCAAGCAGGGCTTGTAAGCCCAGTAACCCATCCGTGGGCGCCGGTCAGTCGGCGCCTGCTCAAATTTTGTACGACACGCCAGGCAGATAAAGCGACCATGAGCGACCAACAACTCGACCACAACGAACTGCAACAGGAAGAAAACAAGCTGATTGCCCAGCGCAAGGAAAAGCTTGCTGCCGTCCGTGAGCAGGGCATTGCCTTTCCCAACGATTTCCGCCGTGACAGCCTGTGCGCCGACCTGCAGAAACAGTACGAGGGCAAGAGCAAGGAAGAGCTGGAGGCCGCTGCCATCCCGGTCAAGGTGGCCGGTCGTATCATGCTCAACCGTGGCGCCTTCATGGTGCTGCAGGACACCTCCGGGCGCCTGCAGGTCTATGTCAACCGCAAGATACTGCCGGCCGAGCAGCTGGAAGCGGTCAAGCATTTCGACCTGGGCGACATCATCGCTGCCGAGGGCACCCTGGCGCGTTCGGGCAAGGGCGACCTGTACGTCGATATGCACAACGTGCGTCTGCTGACCAAGTCGCTGCGCCCGCTGCCGGACAAGCACCACGGCCTGACCGACACCGAGCAGCGCTACCGCCAGCGTTACGTCGACCTGATCGTCAATGAGGAAGTACGCCACACCTTCCGCGTGCGCTCGCAGGTGATCGCGCATATCCGTCGTTTCCTCAACGAGCGCGGTTTCCTCGAAGTGGAAACCCCGATGCTGCAGACCATCCCCGGCGGCGCGGCGGCCAAGCCCTTCGAGACCCACCACAACGCGCTGGACATGGCCATGTTCCTGCGTATCGCCCCGGAGCTGTACCTCAAGCGTCTGGTGGTCGGTGGCTTCGAGAAAGTGTTTGAGATCAACCGCAACTTCCGTAACGAAGGCGTTTCGACCCGGCACAACCCCGAGTTCACCATGCTCGAGTTCTACCAGGCCTATGCCGACTACCGCGACAACATGGACCTCACCGAGGAGCTGTTCCGCGAGCTGGCCCTGGCCGTGCTGGGCAGCACTGACGTGCCCTATGGCGACAAGGTGTTCCACTTCGGCGAGCCCTTCGTGCGCCTGTCGGTGTACGACTCGATCCTCAAGTACAACCCGGACATCACCGAGGCTGACCTGAACGACGTCGACAAGGCCCGCGCCATCGCCAAGAAGGCCGGCGCCAAGGTGCTCGGCCACGAAGGCCTGGGCAAACTGCAGGTGATGATTTTCGAAGAACTGGTGGAGAGCAAGCTGGAGCAGCCGCACTTCATCACCGAGTATCCGTTCGAGGTGTCGCCGCTGGCCCGTCGCAACGACCAGAACCCCAACGTCACCGACCGCTTCGAGCTGTTCATCGGTGGCCGCGAGATCGCCAACGCCTACTCCGAGCTCAACGACGCCGAGGATCAGGCCGAGCGCTTCCTCGCCCAGGTGGCCGAGAAGGACGCCGGTGACGACGAAGCCATGCACTACGACGCCGACTTCGTCCGCGCCCTGGAATACGGCATGCCGCCCACCGCCGGTGAAGGCATTGGCATCGACCGCCTGGTGATGCTGCTGACCAACTCGCCGTCGATCCGCGACGTCATCCTGTTCCCGCATATGCGCCCGCAGGCCTGACGGCAATACGGAAAGCCGCCCTCGGGCGGCTTTTTGCTGTCTGTGACTCCCGCATTCGGGAGGATTTCTCCGGGTGGCGGGCTGGCAAGCGAAACGGAGCCTTTTGGTTGCCTGTCCAACCCATTACTCTCCTTGCCACAACCAGAGCGTAGAGGAACGATCCACCGTGAGCTCCGTACCTGCGTCCCCGAAAGCCTCCCATGCTGCCAATGCCGTTGCCGAAAGCGTTCAGTACCAGGGCCGCAAGGCCAGTCGTCAGGGCAGCGAGCAGCGCCGCCAGGCGATTCTCGATGCCGCCATGCGCATCGTCGTGCGTGAGGGCGTGCGCGCCGTGCGCCATCGCGCCGTGGCAGCCGAGGCGCAGGTGCCGCTGTCGGCCACCACCTATTACTTCAAGGATATCGATGACCTGATCACCGATACCTTCGCCCAGTTCGTCGAGCGCAGCGCCGCACACATGGGGGCGTTCTGGGCCAGTACCCAGGGTATGCTGGAGGAGATGGTCGGGCGCCTGGATGGCAGCGAGCAGGCACGCCGGCAACTGGCCGAGGAGATCGCCGAGCTGGCGGTACAGTACGTGCAGCGCCAGTTGCGCGAGCGCCGCGATCATCTGATCGCCGAACAGGCGTTCCAGCAGGAGGCGCTGCTCAATCCGCGTCTGCGTGAGCTGGTGCGGGCCCATCGGCAGATTCTGCAGCAGGGTGTGACCCACTTCTTCGAAGTGCTCGGCTCGCGCCAGCCCGAGCAGGATGCCGTGCTGTTGACGGCCACCATCGTGCGGATGGAGTATCAGGGCCTGCTGGACGGCGTGGATCATCTGGACAGCCAGGGAATGCTGGCCATCCTTAAGCGTTACATGAATCTGGTTCTGGGGCTGTAAGCGTCGATCATCGGGTCGAACGGCCTGCACAAGGAGAGCGTAATGAAAGCCTGGCGCGTAATGGTCGCCCTGTCCTTCCTGCTATTGAGTGGTTGCCTGGTCACCTTCAAGGACCCGATCCCGGCCAACGAGGCCGCGCCCATTCCGCTGCTGGGCGAGTGGACCCGGCAGGACGAGTGGGGTGATCAGTTGTATCTGGAGATCACCCGCGCCGGCTCCAACCTCTATGAAGCGCGTATCTACGAAGGCAGCCCGGATAACGTCAGCAGCCTCGAAGAGTTCGGCTTTACCGTCGCCCACCATGGCCGCCGCTGGTATCTCTCGGCCGGCCTGCCGAAAAGCCTGGGCGCCAACTTCGCCATCGCCGGTTTCGAATTGACCCGTGACAACGAGCTGGTGGTGTACAACCTCGATACCGAGCGCATCCTGCAGGACATGGACAAGGGCCTGCTGGAGGGGCAGACCGTCGCCATGCCCGAAGCGGATGGCGCACTGATCACCAGCCCGCTGGACAAGGTGTTCGCCTACCTCGACGACCCGGCCAATGCCGATCTGTTCGTCGAAGTCGCGCGTTACCAGCGAGTGGCCGAATAGGAATCGCAATGAACAGCCAGCAAAAACTGGACGACTATCAACTCTGCATTCGCGCCCTCAGCGACCGTATCGTCGAGGCGCAGACCCCCATCCGCGTGCTCGATGCGGTGAAGTGGGACGACGGCATCCGTGATGGCTTTCTCAAGGCCAAGGGCAAGCAGCCGCCGGCGGTGGACCGCGACTACTACCTGAGCCGGCCGCTGGCCTTCGATGCCGCGGCGAAGAAGCTGGAATTCCAGAACATCGAGCGCGACATCACCCGCCAGCTCGGCCAGTTCAATCCTGTCGGGCAGATCATGCGGCGCATGTGCAAGGAATACCGCATGGTCATCCGCATGCTCGAAGCACGCGGCACCGAGGATTTCGGCCTGATCAGTCAGGAGCTGTATGGCGCGGCTTCCGATGCCTTCCATGCCGGTGACCCGACCCTGGCCGATCTTGGCCTGATGCTTTCGGACTACCTCAACAAGATCGCCGCACGTGGCGATCTGGAAGACGAGCCCAAGACCCTCGCCGCCAGCGACGCCGTCACCATTCTGCAGCAGCGGCTGGCCGGCGTGTTCGGCGACGACACCGTGCGGGTACTGGAGTCCGACGGCATCCTCGCCGATGCTGCCGCGGGTGCCGATTACATCAAGATCCGCAGCGATGCGCGCTTCAACGAGCGAGACGTGCGGGCGCTGGAAGTGCATGAAGGCCTGGTGCACGTGGGGACCACGCTCAATGGTCTGAACCAGCCGATCTGCACCTTCCTGGCTAAGGGCCCACCCTCATCGACGGTGACCCAGGAAGGCCTGGCCATTCTCATGGAGGTGATTGCCTTCGCCTCCTACCCGACGCGTCTGCGCAAGCTGACCAACCGCACGCGCGCCATCCACATGGCGGAGGAGGGCGCGGATTTTCTCGAGGTCTTCGAATTCTTCCGCGAGCAGGGCTATGGGTTGGAAGGCGGCTACAGCAATGCCAGCCGGGTGTTCCGCGGCTCCTTGCCGAACGGCTTGCCGTTCACCAAGGACCTGTCGTACCTGAAGGGTTTCATCCTGATCTACAACTACATCCAGCTGGCGGTGCGCAAAGGCAAGCTGGAGCAGATTCCGCTGCTGTTCTGTGGCAAGACCACCCTGGAAGACATGCGCACCCTGCGCAAACTGGTAGACGAGGGCCTGGTGCTGCCGCCCAAGTACCTGCCGCCGCAGTTCCAGGACATGAACGCGCTGTCAGCCTGGATGTGTTTCTCCAACTTCCTCAATCACCTGAGCCTGGATCGCATCGAGGCGGACTACGCCAATATTCTCTAGCGGCAGCAGGCGGCAAGGTGTAGCCCGGATGAAATCCGGGAATTGCGGAGAGTAAAACGTGGCAAGCCATCAACTCGAATACGAAATCCTCGGTGCATCGGCGCAATCGGTGGAAATCATCCTCGACCCCGGCGAGACGGTGATCGCCGAGGCCGGTGCGATGAACTACATGACCGAAGGTGTGCGCTTCGAAACGCGCATGGGCGATGGTTCGTCCAGTGGTCTGCTGGGCAAGCTGTGGAGCGTCGGCAAGCGCATGCTCACCGGCGAGTCGCTGTTCATGACCCACTTCAGCAACGCCGGCAAGCGCCAGGCGCGGGTCGCCTTCGCTGCGCCTTATCCGGGCACGGTTGTGCCCATCGATCTGGCGAAGATCGGCGGCCGATTGGTCTGCCAGAAAGATGCCTTTCTCTGTGCCGCTCATGGCACCAGCATCGGCATCAGTTTCGCCAAGCGCCTGGGGGCGGGCTTTTTCGGTGGCGAGGGCTTCATCCTGCAGAAGCTCGAAGGCGATGGCCTGGCCTTCGTGCATGCCGGCGGCACGGTAGTCCGCAAGGAACTGAACAACGAAACCCTGCGCCTGGACACCGGCTGCCTGGTGGCCTTCAGCAGCGGCATCGACTACGACATCGCCCTGGCCGGCGGGCTGAAAAGCATGCTGTTCGGCGGCGAAGGGATCCTGCTGACGACGCTCAAGGGCACCGGTACGGTTTGGATTCAGAGCCTGCCGTTCTCGCGCCTGGCAGAACGCGTTTATGCAGCGACCGTACAGGCCCGTGAAGAAGTACGTGCCGGTGGCAAGTAGCCTGAGGACGCTGGCGTTTGTGCTGGCCAGCCTGTGGCTGGCCGGTTGCAGCGCTCTGCTGTTCTATCCCGAGCCGGGGCTACCGATCACCCCGGAGCGTGCCGGCCTGGAGTACCGCGACATCGAACTGCGTGCCGCCGATGGCACCCGACTGCACGCCTGGTGGTTGCCGGCCAGGTCTGGTGTTGCGGTAAAGGGCACGGTGCTGCACCTGCATGGCAATGGCGGCAACCTGGCCTGGCACCTGGGCGGAGTGCACTGGCTGCCGGAGCAGGGCTACCAGGTGCTGATGCTGGATTACCGTGGCTACGGTCTGTCCGAGGGCAAGCCACGTTTGCCCGAGGTCTATCAGGATATCGACGCGGCCTTCACCTGGCTTGACCAGGCGCCGCAGGTCAGGGGCAAGCCGCTGTTCCTGCTGGGGCAGAGTCTTGGCGGTGCCCTCGGTGTGCATTACCTGGCGCAGCAACCCGAGCGCCAGTCGAGCTTGCAGGCCATCGCGCTTGATGGTGTGCCGGCAAGCTACCGCGATGTCGGCCGCTATGCCCTGAGCAAAAGCTGGCTGACCTGGCCGTTGCAGGTGCCGCTGTCCTGGCTGGTGCCGGACGGCGACAGCGCGATTCACAGCATCGATCGAATCCAGGGCACGCCCTTGCTGATCTATCACAGTGTTGACGATACGATCGTGCCGCTTTCCAATGGCCAGCGTTTGTATCAAGCTGCGCACCCGCCACGCGCCTTTCAGGCGACCCGTGGCCCGCACGTGCAAACCTTCGCCCAGCCCGCCTGGCGTCAATCGCTGCTGGCATTCCTCGCCGCGCCGCAGGCATACGTCGAACGGTCGGGGCCGGCTACCGAATCCGCAACAGAGAGTCCGCAATGACCGAACGCAATCCCATCCCTCTGATCCTCACGGGTGTCGCCAGTATCGTCGGCACCATCGGCGTGCTCTGGTACTACGGCTACCTGCATTTCGCCAAACCGGAAGATGCCCTGCTGCTGTCCGATTTCACCATGCTCAAGACCATCCCTGGCGAGGACTACAAGATTTCGCTGAAGCCGGCCAATCAGGTGGCGCAGTGCATCGACGGCGTGCTGGTGCTGTTCGACCTGCAGCAGAAAGGTCTGACCGGCGTGCTGGTGGATAACAGGAAGCAGGCCGTGCGCTGCATGGGGCAAGAGACTCCGGCGCTGGAGCAGTAAGCTCAGGCGTCCAAAATGAAAGGTTCTTCGCGTTCTCGCGGGGAAGATGCGCTTGACACCGGACTGGCAATTACGTGTGAGCTGTCGATGACCTAGCACTATCCATTAGTGCGCCGCCTGGTCTGCTGGGTTTCGCCCCTTACGGGCGACTCACTTTCTTTGCTTGTGCAAAGAAAGTAAGCAAAGAAACACACCCCTGCATACGGCCCCGGCTACGCCGGGGTTCCCTCGTTCCATCACCGCTCCAGGGGCACGCTGCGAAGGGCCATCCATGGCCCATCGCAGCTCTCGCGACATCCATGTCGCTCAACCCCTTCCACGGCGATTCCACTCGGCCTCCTGAAGGGGACTTGGCCGTCGTCTGTACCATCGCAGTTAAAGACAAAAAGCAAAGGCCAGACGCCGCCAATTTCAGTTCCGCAAAGCTTATGCAAGCTCGCGACCTGGTCCCCTTCAGGAGGCCGAGTGGAGGTGTTGCGTAGGGGGACGAGCCGCATGGATGCGGCGAGAGGCTTAAAGGGCCAGGGACGGCCCTTGTAAGCCGGCCCCCGGAGCGGCGCCGGAGCGAGGGAAGTTTCGCGTAGCGAAACCCGGATGTCGGGGTGCCCTTCTTTGGCACACCTTTCTTGGGCAAGCAAGAAAGGTGTGGCGCCCGTAAGGGGCGCAACCCAAACGCTCAGTACACGCGGTAAAGGATAGTGCTAAGTCAGAAAGCGATACGCACACAAACTTGCCAGTCCGGTGTCAACCCGCACTTCCCCCAAAATATGCTGAACCATAAAAAAACCGGCGCTCCTTACGGAAGCGCCGGCTTCTTCAGCCCGCTAAGTCGATCAGAACTCGTGGTCGGCGGTGTCCGGGTTCAGGTCGCTGATACCCAGCTTGGCCGCGGCCTGCTCGATGGAGCCGGTCTGCTTGACCAGGGCGGCGATGGCGTCACGCACCAGTTGCTGGCCTTCGGCGTTATCGGCCGCGATCAGCTGATCGAAGTGCACGTTGTTCTTCTCGGCACTGTCGACCAGCGCCTGCAGCTTGGCTTCGGTTTCCTGCAGGTCGGCCTTGAGCGTGGCATCGGCCTGGGCGTCGGCCTTGGCGACCAGCTCGGACAGGCTCGGGCCGGTCAGGGTGCTGCCGTCGACCTTCTTGTACTCGCCCAGATAGACGTTGCGAATGCCTTTGCCGTTGTAGAAGTGCGAGTTGTGGGTGTTATCGCTGAAGCAGTCGTGCTCGTCTTCGGTGGAGTTGGCCTCCAGTGCCACCTTCATGCGCTCGCCAGCCAGTTCGCCGAGCGACAGGCTGCCCATGCCGAACAGCATCTTGCGCAGGCCATTCTCGGCGGAGTCGGCGACCAGCTCGCTGCGGTAGTTGCCTTCCACGCCGTCTTTCCACTGCTCGACCATTTCATCCAGATCGCTGACCAGCAGGTCGGTGGCGGCTTTCAGGTAGGTGCGACGACGCTCGTTATGCCCGCCAGTGGCGCCTTCGCCAACCAGGTAGTCGGTATAGGGACGTTCGCCAGCACCAGGCTCGGTGCCGTTGAGATCCTGGCCCCAGAGCAGGAATTCGATGGCGTGGTAACCAGTGGCGACGTTGGCTTCGGAGCCGCCCAGTTCGTTCAGACTGGCCAGCAGCTCGCCGGTGATCTCGCTGACGTCGATCTTGTCTTCGCCAACCTGGATTTCGGTGTTGGCGATGATGTTGGCCTGGGCGCCCGGGTTGCCCAGTGCATGCTGATAGTCCTCGGCGACGTAGTCGATCAGGCCTTCGTCCAGCGGCCAGGCGTTGAGCTGGCCTTCCCATTCGTCGACCACCGGGTTACCGAAACGGAACACCTCTGTCTGCATGTAGGGCACGCGAGCAGTCAGCCAGGCTTCGCGTGCGGCTTTCAGGGTCGCCTCGCTGGGATCGGCGAGCAGTGCATCGACTGCCGTCTGCAGTGCCTTGCCGGTGCTGGCTGCGTCGCTGAACACGGCCAGGGCCAGGTCGGCGTAATGATTGACCACCGCCTTGGCCGCTGCCTCGTCGACCTGCGCTGCGCTGGCCGGGGCAGTGCTCTCGCTGCTGGCAGCCGGCGCTGCGGCTTGAGTGGCAGGAGCTTTGTCGTCGCCGCAACCGGCGAGAGAAATGGCAATAGCCAGCAGGCTGGCCGAGGCCAGGGGCATACGAATCATGGCGGGGTCCTTTGCATGTACTGAATATGAGTGGTACGCGGTTGTACCTGGTAAACCGCGACATAATGCAAATGTTTCGCATTATGTGTAAAGGCCATTATTCATCGTTGTGCAGGATATCGCTGCCCAAGCCTTTGGCTGCCGGTAGAATGCCACCACCTGTTTAGCAGTTCTGCATGGAGAAAACTGCATGAGCCTGACCGCCGTGATCGTAATCGTCGTCCTCGTTCTGCTCGGCGCCTACGCGGTGTCCCTGTACAACGGCCTGGTGCGCCTCAAGCATGGAGTGAGCAAGGCCTGGTCGAATATCGACGTGCTGCTCAAGCAGCGCCATGACGAACTGCCCAAGCTGGTGGAAACCTGCAAGCAATACATGCAGTACGAAGGCTCGACCCTGGAGCGGGTGATCGCCGCGCGTAGTGCGGTGGCCAGTGCTCGTGAGCAACATGATGTCGGTGCTCTGGGCAAGGCCGAGAGTGGCCTGCGTGCCGGTCTCGGTCAGCTGTTCGCGTTGGCCGAAAACTACCCAGAGCTGAAGGCCAATGACAGCTTCCAGCACCTGCAGCAGCGCATCAGCGGTCTGGAGAACGGCATAGCCGACCGCCGCGAGCTGTACAACGAGGCCGTCAACCTCAACAACGTGCGCATCGAGCAGTTCCCTGACGTGATCCTCGCGCGCCTGTTCAACTTCCAGGCCGCTGAGCTGCTGGTTTTCAGCGATGCGGAGAAGTCGGACGTGGACCTGAAGTCGCTGTTCAACTGAGATGATGCAAAGTGATCCCATCGGCTTCTTCCTGACCCTGGCGTTCGCCCTTGGCGCATTCCTGGGTGGCGGTTGGTGGTGTTTGCGGCGCTGGTCGCAGGCGCGCCACCTGCTGGATACGCCCACTTCGAAGATCCGCTCGGCGGCGCAGGGCTATGTCGAACTCTACGGCGTGCTCGACGCGCTGCCCGACATGCAGATTCGTGGGCCGCTGACCGGTAAACCCTGCGTTTGGTGGCGTTTTCGTATCGAGGAATACCGCTCCAGCGGCAAGAAGCGCAGCTGGCGGGTGATCGAGAGTGGCGCCAGTGACGCCTGGCTGCGCCTGGCCGACGGCACCGGCGAATGCCTGATCGATCCGCGTGGCGCCGAGATCAGAGCGGCAGTACGCGAGGTCTGGGAGGGCAGCCAGCGCCACCCGCTGGGGCCGGCCAAGACTGGCCTGTTCGGCTTTCTCAGCGGTGGGCAGCGCTATCGCTACAGCGAAGAGCGCTTCCACGTTGGCCAGCCGCTCTATGCCATCGGCGATTTCCGCACCTTGGGTGCATCGCAGCAGGGCTTCGACAGCCACGCCGCCCAGGGCGAGGTGATCCGTGAGTGGAAGGGCGACTACGCAGGTCTGTTGCGGCGCTTCGACAGCGACGGCAACGGTGAACTCGACGAACAGGAATGGAATCGCGTACGCCTGGCTGCGCAGCTGGAGGCCGAGGATCGGCATCGGCAGAAGGTCACTGAACCCGCGCGACACCAGATGGGCAAGCCAGGTGAGCGCCAGCCCTTCATCCTCTCCAACAGTGGAGAGGATGAACTGGCTCGTCACTTCTACTGGCAGGCTGCCGGTGGCGCCGTGCTGTGTCTGGCAGGTGCCTTGGCCACGGCCTGGCTGCTGGGCATACAGCACTGGTGAGCTGGCTCTTCGCGCAAACAAGAACGCCGCGACGAATCGCGGCGTTCTTGTTTGCGCTGTCAGAGTGTCGCAGCTGAGCTCAGGCGTCTTGCCTGCTTGAGGAACAGGGTCAGTTCACGCGCCGGTAGCGGCTTGCTGTACAAATAGCCCTGACCCTCATGGCAGCCCTGGGCGATGATGTAGGCCTCCTGCTCGGCGGTTTCCACGCCCTCGGCGATGACCTGCATACCCAGGCTCTTGCCCAGCTGGATGATGGCGCGAACGATGGTCGCGTCATCCTCGTCTTCGAGCAGGTCCTGCACGAAGCTCTTGTCGATCTTGATCTTGTCCAGCGGCAGGCTCTTGAGATAGCTCAGCGACGAGTAGCCGGTACCGAAGTCGTCGATGGCGATCAGCGCGCCGGAGCGACGCAGGCTGAGCAGATGCTGGGCGGCGGTGCTGATGTCTTCCATCAGGCCGGTCTCGGTGACCTCCAGCTCGAGGCTTCTGGGCGGCAGGCGGTAGACCTGCATCAGGTTGTTGACCACTCGTGGCAGCTCGGAGTGATGCAGCTGCACGGTGGACAGGTTGATGGCCATGCGCAGGTCGCTGAAGCCCTGATCGTGCCATTCGCGCAGTTGGCGGCAGGTCTGGTCGAGGATCCATTCGCCGATGGGGATGATGGTGCCGTTCTGCTCGGCCAGCGGGATGAACAGATCGGGCGCGACGAAGCCATGTTGCGGATGCTGCCAGCGCAGGAGGGCCTCGACACCGACCACGCGGTGATCGCGGTAGTCCACCTGCGGCTGGTAGACCAGGTGCAGCTGGTTCTGCGCCAGGGCATCGCGCAGATCCTTCTCCAACTCGCGACGGCGGCGCATCTCGCTGTCGACGCTGGCGATGTAGAACTGGTAGCGGTTGCGCGAGCGGCTCTTGGCCAGGGTCATGGTCTGTTCGGCTTTTTGCAGCAGCTTCTCGGTGCTGTCGCCGTCTTCCGGGAACAGGGTGATGCCGATGGTGGCGCGCAGGCGCACTTCATGCTGATCGAGCAAAAAGGGCTGCTCCAGATCGTCTAGCACGCTCTGTGCAAGCTCAGCCGCTTCATAGGGTTGTTCGATGTCGGCCTGAACCAGGGCGAACTGGTCGCCACCCAGGCGGGCCAGCGCGCCGAGACGGCCGCTGTGGCTGCGCAGGCGGTCTGAGAGAGCGAGCAGCAACTGGTCGCCGCTCTGGTAGCTGAACTGCTCGTTGATACCCTTGAAGTCGTCGAGGCCGACGCACAGTACGGCAACGCGGCGCTGCAGTCGGCCGGCGTCTTCGAGAATCTGATCGAGTTGTTGTTGCAGTTGCTGGCGGTTGGGCAGGCCGGTGAGGAAGTCGTACTGGGCCATGCGCAGCAGGCTGTTCTCTGCCTCACGACGCAGATGCGTGTTGCGTTCGATGGAGGCCAGCAACTGGTTGGCGGTGTTGATCCACAGACCCAGCTCGTTCTTCTCGTTGCCGGGCAGCATCGGCAGCTTGTGTTCGCTGGGGCGGTCGGGATTGATGTTGGTGAGGTGCTCGATGATCTTCGACAGCGGTTTGGTCAGCAGCCAGTGGTAGACCAGATAGAGCACCAGGCCCATGGCCATGGCGCGCAGCACGCCGGAGATGAAGATGATCACCGAATTGGTGACGAAGCTCTCGCCGTAAGGCGCGGTGTCGAGGGTGATGTTGAGGTCGCCGTAGTATTCGCTGTACGGGCCGCGACCGACCAGTTTGGTCGAGAACTGTTCTTCCTGGCCGAGGATCGGGTCAGTCAGCCAGCGCGTCGGCATTTGTGCCAGATCGCGCGAGCGCTCGGCGAGCATGGGTTCGTTGGGGTGGCCGATCGAGGCGTAGCGCACCGACTCGTGCTGGAAAAGACCCTCGATCACCTGCATGCCCATTTCCCGGTCCAGGCTATACACCGCCTGAGTCGAAGGGTCACGGAACATGCCGAGAATGCGGTGAGCGTCGTTGGCCACCGCCTGCCTCGTCTTGTAGGCATCGAAGACGATCTGCGCGCAACTCAACACCACCCCGACCACGAATGCTGAGAGCAGCACCACGCGGAGCAACTTGAGTGACAAGCTGTTTTTCAATTCCAGCTTCAAAGGCAATTCCTTATGTCGGTGCTTACAGCGTCTGGCATACGAGAGTATTGGCAATCTAGTCCTGGCCGTCAAAGGGCCATCATGTCTGTCGGCACTATCTTATCCACAAGCGGCGCGCCAGGTCGCGAATTGGTGTTACGACGTCGGCCGACCGCTCTGTGTCGTAGAGATTACCGCGGACTTGAGCGCCTTTGGTCGCATTGTCTGCCTGTCACTGCTGCGCTTCTGTGTGGCGCTGCTCGTCATCGATCCGATGAGCTGGCAAATACACGGCGAAGATCGTGGGTTTGCCATCGGTTATAAGGTATTGCGAGCGCCTGCGGCGTTTCGTCCTGCACGCCGGATGCGCAAGCCAAAAACGAAAAAACCCGGCCACAAGGGCCGGGTTTTCGCATTACGGGGCTTGGACTCAGGCCGCGTAGTTCTGGGCGACGAAGTCCCAGTTGACCAGGTTCCAGAACGCCTCGACGTACTTCGGACGCAGGTTGCGGTAGTCGATGTAGTAGGCGTGTTCCCAGACGTCGCAGGTCAGCAGCGGGGTGTCGCCGCTGGTCAGCGGGCAGCCGGCGCCGATGGTGCTGGCCAGGGCCAGGGAACCGTCAGCTTTCTTCACCAGCCAGCCCCAGCCGGAACCGAAGGTGCCGATGGAGACCTTGCTGAATTCTTCCTTGAACTTGTCGAAGGAACCGAAGGCAGCGTTGATGGCATCAGCCAGGGCGCCGGTGGGCTGGCCACCGCCGTTGGGCGACAGGCAGTTCCAGTAGAAGGTGTGGTTCCACACCTGAGCGGCGTTGTTGAAGATGCCGCCCGAGGAAGTCTTGACGATCTCTTCCAGGCTCTTGCCTTCGAACTCGGTGCCCGGCACCAGGTTGTTCAGGTTCACGACATAGGTGTTGTGGTGCTTGTCGTGGTGGAATTCGAGGGTCTCGGCGGAAATGTGCGGCTCGAGAGCATTCTTTTCGTAAGGCAGCGGCGGCAATTCAAAAGCCATGGTCTATCTCCTACTCAGGTCGTGTGCGATATGCGCCAGGCCGATCACGGGCGGCCCGTGGAGGGCGTTCACAACGGCTGCGTCAGCTGCCTTGCGAACACCTCTCTAAGCGGCGTCGAGTTTGTACCCTTTGCGCCGCAGACTCGGGATCATAGCACCCGGCCACGGCCATAACCACGCAGCATCTGTGTGGAAAAGCCGGAGCCAGGGCCTCTGCGACAATGGCTTCGACCATCGTGCGCGCCAGCAGTTGCCTTAGAGAGCGCCAGCTTTTTTCCAGGCCAGATAACTGCTGACCAGTTCGGGGCCCAGTTCGCCTGGGCGCGCATCGAGCACCGGCACTTCATGGGCGGCCAGGCGTTCGTGCAACTCGGCGCGGGCGTTGAGGTAATCGAGCGTGCCGCAGTAGGCCAGGGCCTGGTCGAATTGCTCCACGGGCGTCTGGCGCAGACGGTCCAGCGCTTCCTCGCGCAGGCTGGCGATCAGCACGCGGTGCTGGCGCGAGAGGCGACGCACGGCGGCGAGCAGGTCCTGATCGTCCTCGTCGCGCAGGTTGGTCACCAATACCACCAGCGAGCGGCGGCGCTGACGCGCCAGCAGCAAGTCGGCAGCAGCGCTGAAGTCGGCCGGTTGCTGGCTGGTGTCGAGGTCATAGACGGCATTGAGCAGCACGTTCAACTGTGCAGGGCCCTTGACCGGCGCGAGGTAACGCGACTGGTTGCCGGCGAAGGTCGCCAGGCCGACGGCATCGCCCTGGCGCAGCGCCACGTAACTGAGCAGCAGGCAGGCATTGAGGGCGTGGTCGAAGTGCGACAGCTCATCGTCCTGGCTGCGCATGCGGCGGCCGCAATCGAGCAAAAAGACGATTTGCTGGTCGCGTTCGTCCTGGTATTCGCGAGCGATGGGCGTGCGCTTGCGCGCGGTGGCCTTCCAGTCGATCTGGCGCAGGGTGTCGCCGTCACGAAATTCGCGCAGCTGGTGAAACTCCAGGCCCAGGCCGCGGCGCGGGCGCTGGCGCACGCCCAGCTGGCTCAGCCAGTCGTCCACGGCCTTGAGCTGCGCGCCATAGAGGCGAGCGAAATCCGGGTAAACGCGGCTTTCACCTTCCAGCGGCAGCAGGCGCCTGGCCTGCCACAGGCGCAGTGGGCTGGGCAGCTTCAGCTCGCACCGGGCGAAATGGAAGTGCCCGCGGATCAGCGGCTTGAGGCGATAGCTGAGTCGCGTCTGCTGGCCGGGGTGCAAGGCGATGCGTTGCGGCAGGAAGTCGAAGGCCATGCCTTCAGGCACATGATCGAAGACCTCGATTTCCTGTGTCTGAGCGAAGTCGTGATGGGCGATCAGTTGCACCTCGCTCCAGCGTCCCAGCGGCAGATTTCCGGGCAGTACGCGCTCCAGACGCGGCGAGCGCTGGCGGCGCAGCCACAAGGCATCGACGACGGCGATCAGCAGCAAGGCCAGCAACAGCCCCCAGGCCACTGGCATCAGGCTGTCTGCCAGGCGAATGCCGAGCAGGGGCAAGGCGCCGAGCAGCACGGCAGCGGCGAACAGGCCGCCGAGCAGCCCGAGGAGCAGGCGCGAAGGTTTCATAGGCGTGGTGCCGGCACCTGATCGAGCAACTGTTGCAGAACCTGATCCACCGATAGACCTTCGATGTCCAGCTCCGGAGCCAGACGCACACGGTGACGCAGCACGGCCAGGGCGCAGCTCTTGATGTCATCCGGCAGGACGAAGTCGCCACCGCGCAGCAGCGCACGCGCACGGGCACCACGCACCAGGGCGATGGAAGCACGCGGCCCGGCGCCCATGGCCAGGCCCGGCCAGCTGCGGGTGGCGCGAGCCAGGCGTACGGCGTAATCGAGCACCTGATCGTCCAGTGGCAGATCGCTGGCGATCTTCTGCAGCGCCAGCACGTCCTTGGCCTGCAACAGGGTGCGCAACGGGCTGACTTCGAGCATGTCGGCCTTGGCCGAACGGGTCACCTGGCGCACCATGTTCAGCTCTTCGTCCTGCTGCGGATAATCCATGCGCAGCTTGAGCATGAAGCGGTCCAGCTCGGCTTCCGGCAGCGGATAGGTGCCTTCCTGCTCAATCGGGTTCATGGTCGCCAGCACCATGAACGGCAACTGCACCGGCAGGGCGCGGCCTTCCAGAGTCACCTGGCGTTCCTGCATCACTTCCAGCAGGGCGGCCTGGGTCTTGGCCGGCGCACGGTTGATCTCGTCGGCCAGCAGCAGGTTGGTGAATACCGGGCCCTTGCGCAGCTTGAACTGCTCGCTCTGCATGTCGTACACGGCGTGGCCGGTGACATCGCTGGGCATCAGATCCGGGGTGAACTGGATGCGCGCGAACTCGCCGCCGAAGCAACGTGCCAGGGCGCGTACCAAGAGGGTCTTGCCCAGGCCCGGTACGCCCTCGACCAGCACATGGCCACCGGCGAGCAAGGCGGTCAGCACGTCATCGATCACCGCGCTCTGGCCGATCACGGCCTTGCGCAGCTCGGCGCGCAGGGCCTGGGCCAGTTGGCTGGCGCGCTGGCGTTGCTGCGCTTGCGGATTGCTCGGCGCGGCGCTCGGGGTTTCCTGCACCGGCAGGTTATCGTTCTCGGGGATCTCGCTCATAGGGCATTCCTGAGGGTTTGCAGGTGGGCGACCTGGCGGGTGAAGTCACTGGCGGACAGGCGTTGCGGCGGCAATGGGCGCATGGCCTGGCTGATGTCCTTGGCGGGCAGGCGGGTCAGGCGACCGAGCACCTGCCACTGATCGGCTACCGCGAGCTTCTCGAAGCCGGGGTAGCGGCGCCGCGCACGGCGGTTGATGTCCTGTTGCAGGCCCTTGAGCAGACTGTGCTGGCCACTGCGACGCAGGAGGAAGTCGGCGCTGCCGCGCAGGTGTTCCTCGAGCTGACGCCTTGCTCGGCTGGCTGGGGCCTGCAGCGGGCCGTGGCGCATGCCGACGTGCCACAGGCTGGCGATGATCAGCAGCGCCAGCACCAGCAAGGCCAGCGGGAAATGGCGCAGCAGCAGGCGCGCCAGGCCGTCGCTGTCGGCGTGGTAGAGCAGGGTCACGGCGCTGTCCTGGCTCAGATACCAGAGCAGCCAGGCATGGTCGTATTCGTTGATGTTGCGGTTCTGCCAGATCCACGGATCGCTCAGTACGGTGATCAGGCCGTCGCCGTGGTACAGCTGCAGCAGGTGCGTGGCGGCCTCGCTATTGGCCCAGGCGTGGGCACGGTTCTGCGCGTCGTACAGGTGAAAATCGGTGTCGAAGGCGATATAGGCCGGCGCCTGCTCATTCTCCAGGTAGAGCTTGGTGAGCTGCGGGTAGGCCTCCTGCTCTTCGTTCTTTTCGCTTTCCGCTGGTGCCTCGCTGGTCTCTTCATCGTCCAGCTCGTCGCTCATGTACTGCTGGATGCCGAGCAGATCGAGCAGCAGGTCGCCGCTCTTGCCTTCCTCTTCGTCCCACAGGCGTTCGGCGATGAACAGCAGGTGACCGCCGTTGGCCGTCCATTGCAGCACGCGTTCGACCTGACGTGGCGTCATGTTGCCGCGGTCGGCCAGCAACATCAGGGTCTGGCCCTCGCTGGGCAGGCCATCGAGCACATCCAGGCCTTCGGCGCGGCGTGCGGCAATACCCTGTTTGCGCAGGAAGTGCTCGGCTGCCAGGTAAGGGCTGCTGGCAACCTCGGGGGCCGGGCCGTGCTCGATCACGTCTTCATAGGGTTCGAGTTTGCCCAACACGTAGCTGGCGATCAGCCCCAGTATCAGCAGCAGGGCGATGGCGAGGATGAAACCGGCGCGCCGACTCATGCCGCACGCTCCTGGCCGAACAGGCTGCGCCAGCCCTGACACAGGCCCTGACGCAGCGATTCGGCAGGCAGGCGATGTCCATAGGCCAGGGCCTGCCAATGCAGGGTGAGCTGACGACTGTAGTCCTCCAGGTTCTGCTGCTCGAGGCTGGCGACCAGGTGCAGCACTTCGCCTTCGGTGTGCGACTGCTTCAGGGGCAGGCGGTGTTCGTGTAGCAGGCGGCTGAGCAGGGCGCGGTAGAGCAGGCCCAGTGCCGCGCGCGGTTGTTCGGCCCAGAGCCGCTCAGCTTCGCTGGCGACATCATCGGGCAGGCTCTCCGGGGCCAGTTCAAGGCCAAAGAGTTGTTGTGGCGCCACCGGCCGTCGCCGCGTCGGCAGGCCGATGCGTTCGCCAAAGGCCTGCAGCCACTCGCGGTAGCGCCACAAGACGAAGGCCAGCAGCGCAGCCAGCGCCGCCCACAGCAGTACTTCGAAGACTTGCGCAACGACATCCAGGCTCTTCCACCATTCGCCGAGTTTGAGCAGGTTCTTGAGCATGTCGAGGAAGGCTTCGACGTCTTCCGGTTTGGGCTCCTCGGCAGGTTTTTCCTCCCCCAGGCGCCAGCGTGTGACGGTTTCGCGGTGCTGGAAGGGCGGCTCGTCAAGCAGCGCTTCGATGCTGGCGCGCGCGGCCTGGCTGGTCAGCGGCTGCTTGAGCATGCGCGGGGCGTCGGGGCCTTGTGCGTCGGTCTGCTCGACCTCTTCGCTGACGATCGGCGGCGTGTCGGCCCAGGCGTCGCCTGGCAGCTGTGCCAGCAGGACGGCGCAACCGAGCAGCAGGGCGTAGGCGCTGCCGGTCAGGCGCTGGCGCAGACGGCGGAAGGTCAGTTCGATATCCCAGGCTTCCAGGGCGGTACGGCGGTTGAGGTATAGGGTGAAGCCGCAGGCGACGTAGACCGGTTCCCAGAGGATGAGCAGCAGCACGTAGAGCAGGTTGGACAGGTGCTCCAGCCACAGCCACTGACCGCTGCTGGCGGCGATCAGGCTTTCCCAGGTCCAGTCCAGCTCCACCTGCTGCGGCAGCATCAGGTAGAACAGGGCGACAAGGCCCATCCACAGGGCCATTTCCAGGTGCACGCCCACCAGTGTCAGCCAGGTAGCGGCGGCGCTGTCACGCTGGCCGAGCACTACCAGGCGCTGGCTACGCGCCTGGCCGGACAGGCCTTCGAGCTGCAGCACGGGCAGATCGAAGCTGCGTGTCGGGCTCAGACGGCGCCAGGTCAGGCTGGCCAGCAACTGTGGCCACAGCAGTTTCGACAGTGCGCGCAGCGATTGTTTCAGCGAAGGCGTATTGCCGAACAGGGCCTGCGAAAGAATGTACAGCGGCAGCCGTTCATAGGCGGGTTTGAGCCACCAGAACAGGAAGATGGCCCAGCCCGGATACTGCCAGAGCAGGGCGCAGAGCAGGGCGAACAGCGGCAGGGTGACCAGCGCCCAGCTGGCCATCAGCAGGCCGGCGTGACGACGGGCGAGCAGCACGCCGAGGTCGATGGCTTCCCAGGCGCTACGCGGGCGAATGGCCACGCTGGCTTCAGTCAGGCGCATGCTGCCTCCGCCCGGCCAACAGCAGATAGCTCAGTACCAGCACCCAGAGCCCGGCACCGACGATGTACTTGATGTTCGGGCTGGCGAAGGTGGTGGATGACCAGAACGCTTCGATGAAGGCGGCCAGCAGCAGGAACAGGATCACCCCGCAGACCAGTTGGATCGCTTTGCCGGCTGCTAGGCGCAGGGCCTCGCCGCGTGGCAGCCGGCCGGGGGCGAGCAGCGCCCAGCCGAGCTTGAAGCCTGCCGCGCCGGCCAGGGCGATGGCGGTCAGCTCGAAGGCACCATGGCCGATGACGAATGACCAGAACGGCTCGCCGTAGCCGATGCGCGTCAGGTGGCCCGCCACGGCGCCGATCATCAGGCCGTTGAACAACAGGAAGAACAGGCTGCCAAGGCCCAGCAGCAGGCCGCTGGCGAAGGTCTGAAAGGCGATGCCGATGTTGTTCATGATGTAGAAGCCGAACATCACCCAGTCATCACCGGAACCTCGTTCGCTGAAGCGGCCGAGGCGGCGCGCGTCGGGATCGTACATACGCTCCATTTCGCTGACCTGATCGGGGCTGACCAGGCTGAAGATCAGTTCGGGATAGAGGTAGGTCAGCAGCCCCATCAGGGCCAGGCTGCCGAAGAACAGCAGGCTGGCGACGCAGACGCTGCGCCATTCGCTACGTACCAGGCGCGGAAAACCGCCGAACAGAAAGCGGATCATCTGCGCGCCGAGATGGCTGCGATGACGGTAGAACTGCTGGTGGCCACGCATCGCCAGCTGCTGCAGCTGGTCGATCAGGTGGCTGCTGTAACCGCGGGCCTGGGCCAGGGCCAGATGCTGACAGAGCTGGCGGTAGCGAGCGGCGAAGCTCTGGCAGGTCTGCGCATCGGCCTTGCCGCGCTCGAGTGCATCGAGTTGGCTATTGAAGGCATCCCAGTCCGGCTGATGGCGACTTTCGAACAGACTCTGCTTCACGGGGCATTCCCCAGCAGGCCACGGGCGATGCCATTGAGGCGCGGTTCGGCCTGCTCGGCAGGCACCTGCAGCGGTTCGGCCAGCAGCGCCGCCAGTTCCGCTCTGCGGGCTGCGGACAACTGGCTGCCGCGTTCGGCGAAACCGAGGATGGCGCGCTGCTCGCCGAGGCTGAGCGGAAAGGGGGCGGGTAGTGGTTCGGCGTCGGCCAGCTGCGGTTTGCTCAGCGGCGCGTCGCGATAGACCACCAGCGTGCCGGCGGCGATATCGCCGAGACGCTTGAACGCCGGATGGTTCAGGCAACTGATGATGCCCAGGGTATAGCCGAACGGCAGGATATCGACGAAGCGCAGCAGATTGCGCGTCAGCGAGGCAGCCCAGCCGATGGGCGTGCCGTCATCGTGCACCACGCGCAGGCCGAGCATCTGCTTGCCGGGGGAGCGACCCTGGTTGAGCACTTCGAACAGCACCATGTACCACCAGGTCACGAGAAACAGCAGGATGGTGCCCAGACCCATGCCGAACTGGCCGAGCAGGCCGAGGACGATGAACATCAGGGCGAGAATCAGACCGCGAATGACCAGGTCGATGGCGAACGCCAGGGCGCGAGGTACCAGCCCGGCCGGTCGCAGATGCAGATCGATGCCTTCCGGCGTTTCGACCTGATAGCGGGTATCCAGGGGCGGCTGGGTGTACGGAAGGCTGGCGCTTGAGCGTGAAGGCATCGGCGGACTGCATCAAGGAAAGCCCGATGCTAGCGAGCAGCGGGCCACGAACGCAACCGGGCCAGCGAGCTGGCCCGAATGACGTCGGTTTATTGAGCGGCCGGCAGCACGCCAAAGATGGTGCGATACAGCACGCCCATGGCCACGACCATCAGCGGAATGGTCCACACCAGACCGATACCCAGCGGGATGGCGCTGACGATGACGATCAGGCCGAGCACGATGAACAGGCCGAAGACCTTGAACCAGTGTTGGGTGATGGCCTTGCGCGAGGCTTCCAGCGCCTGCCAGGGCGACAGACCGCGCTCGACCACCAGCGGCACGGCCAGCAGATAGGCGACGCCCAGGTAGATGCCGGGGATCAGCAGCAGGATCATGCCGAGGTAGATCAGCAGCATCATCACCACGGCGGTGATGATCAGCGGTACGGTGCGGCCGAAGTGGCTGAAGATCTCGTTGAAGCTCAGCGGCTGGTCGGCGGCACGGCGAATGCCGACCATGTTGATGCCGGCCATGAAGGGGTAGGCCAGGGCCGAGGCCAGCAGCGAAATCAGGATTTCGCCGATGAACACCAGGGCGATGCTGTCGCTCAGTGCGCCGAAGATGCCCACCACGCCGCCGAGGATGAAGGTGGCAGCCAGCAGCACTACGTAGAACACCAGGAAACCACCGATGATGATGCCTTTGGTGCCCTTGACCTTGCTCCAGGACTCGCTCAGCAGTTCACCGATGCTGAAGTCATAACCACGTGCCAGAGCTTCTTCGATGCTCGGAGCCTGGCCCTGAGAGGATTGCTGCAGATCGCTGGTGGGGGCCGCGTAGGGATTGGGCGTGATCGCGTCACTCATGATTGCGTCCTTGTACAGAGTGGGAGGGAAGTGCCAATGCTAATGGTTACAGCATTTTTCTAACAAGGGCGTTGCGTCCGCTCATGCCGCGGCTGTGCGCTGGTTCATGCTTTTGCCGAAGGCGGCGAGCCCGGAGGTGAATGATAGACTGCGGGCAATTTTGCCTTGGGGACGCAGCTGCCAATGACTTCCAGCATCTTCTGGTACGACTACGAGACCACCGGTATCAATCCGCGTTGCGATCGTCCGTTGCAGGTGGCGGGCATCCGTACCGACGAAGCGCTGAACGAAATCGGCGAGCCGCTGAACATCTATTGCCGGCCTAGCGACGATATTCTGCCGCACCCGGCTGCCTGCCTGGTGACCGGCATCGATCCGCAGCGCCTGCAGCAGCTGGGCCTGGACGAGGGCGAGTTCATCACCCGCGTGCATGCCGCGCTGTCGACGCCCGGTACCTGCGGCGCCGGCTACAACAGCCTGCGTTTCGATGACGAGGTGACGCGTTACAGCCTCTATCGCAACTTTTTCGACCCCTATGCGCGCGAATGGCAGGGCGGTAACAGTCGCTGGGACCTCATCGATCTGGTGCGTACCGCCTACGCGCTGCGGCCCGAGGGCATCGAGTGGCCCGAAGACGACGGGCGCGTCTCGCTCAAACTGGAGCGGCTGACCCAGGCCAACGGCATCGATCACGGCCAGGCGCACGATGCGCTGTCCGACGTGCGCGCGACCATCGGCCTGGCACGCCTGCTGCGCGAGCGACAGCCACGGCTCTACGACTTTCTCTATCAGCTGCGCAGCAAGCAGCGGGTCATGGATCAGATTCGCCTGTTGCAGCCTGTGCTGCACGTTTCCGGGCGCTTCTCCGCGGCGCGCCACTACCTGGCGCCCGTGCTGCCGCTGGCATGGCACCCGCGCAACCGTAACGCGCTGATCGTCTGCGACCTGCAGGCCGATCCCTCGCCCTTGCTGGAGCTGGACGCCGATACCCTGCGCAGCCGTCTCTACACGCGCCGTGAGGAACTCGCCGAGGGAGAGCTGCCGGTGCCGTTGAAGTTGCTGCATATCAATCGCTGTCCGGTGGTGGCGCCGTTGTCGGTGCTGCGCGAAACGGATCGGCAGCGCCTGCAGCTGGACTGGTCGATCTGCGAGCGTAATGTCGAGATGCTGAAGAATGCGCAGGCGCTTTGGCAGGACAAGCTTCCTGCCGTCTACCGCGAAGAATCCTTCGAGGGTAGCAGCGACCCAGAGCAACAGCTCTACGACGGCTTTATCGGTGATCGTGATCGACGTTTGTGCGAGCAGGTGCGTAGCGCCCAACCTCAGGCATTGGCCAACGACAAATGGCCTTTCGATGATGCGCGACTACCGGAGTTGTTGTTTCGTTATCGTGCACGCAACTTTCCTGACAGTTTGTCGCCTGGCGAACGTCAGCGCTGGATGGAGTTCTGTCGGCAGCGGCTGAGCGATCCGCAGTTCGGTGCCCCTAATACGCTTGGGCAATTTCGCGCAGCGCTGGAGCAATTGCGCGCTGATTGCAGTGCGCCGCAATTGCAACTTCTGCAGCAGTGGCAGGCCTATGCAGATGAACTGCAGGCACGTTTTGCCGTGAATTGACCGGGGCTGATGCCTTGCACCAGGCGGGCGGCCTTATCGCGTTCGTCAGTTATTTGTAAGAAAACTGTCGGGAGCGGGAACTTTTTGTCGGCTCAGCTTATTGCAGCATCCGGTGGGCCGTTATTGAGCGCCCATACTCAGCGCAAGGAATTGCCCAAAGCTGCTTGGCGCAAGACTCAGAAAGCTGAGCAATAAAAAACGCCAGCATGGCTGGCGTTTTGCGGTATCGCTCAGGTGTTAGCCCAGCAGAGTGGCCCAACCCTCTACGACGTCGGCGCCCCACTTGGCTTTCCATTCTTTCAGCGTCTTGTGGTTGCCGCCCTTGGTTTCGATCACTTCACCGCTGTGCGGGTTCTTGTATTGCTTGACCTTGCGTGCACGCTTGGTAGCGGCAGGTTTGGCGGCGCGGGCGCCTTTGCCAGTCTTGGCTTCAGGGTCGAGCAGAGCAATGATGTCGCGCAGCGACTTCTGGTATTCGCCCATCAGGGTGCGCAGCTTGCCTTCGAACTCCAGTTCTTTTTTCAGTTTGTCGTCTTGCGACAGGTTCTTCAGGCGCTCTTGCAGTTCTTTGATGGCTTCTTCTGTAGCGCGGTATTCATTGATCAGCGACATGGGCATTTACCTTGGCGTGAATAAGTCTGTGGTAGTCAACAGTGAACCAATAATAGTCAGGCGCTAATAGCAAGTAAACAGTGCTTCATAAAATTACCGCCGCGCAATGCAACCCTTTGTGTCTGTCAGCGGTGAATTAAATCGGCTATTGCAAACATTCCGGGAAGTTTTCGGTGCGCTACAGTCGCGCATTTTTGGGGCGCTCTAGCCCGAGCCCGTGCGGCTGCGCCCTGCTGCAGTTTTGCCGGCTTATCGTTAGAATGGCAGGCTTTATGCGCCGCCATTGGAATCTTAGTTATGCGCACCTTCAGATTGGTCATTTCCTGCCCTGACCGCGTCGGCATCGTTGCCAAAGTCAGTAATTTTCTCGCCACCTATAACGGCTGGATTACCGAAGCCAGTCATCACTCCGATACGCAGACCGGCTGGTTCTTCATGCGTCACGAAATTCGTGCCGACTCCCTGCCGTTCGATCTGGATGGTTTCAAGCAGGCGTTTTCCCCCATCGCCCGCGAGTTCTCCATGGAGTGGCGTATCACCGATTCGGCGCAGAAAAAGCGCGTGGTGCTGATGGCCAGCCGCGAGTCGCACTGCCTGGCCGATCTGCTGCACCGCTGGCACAGCAATGAACTCGATTGCGAGATTCCCTGCGTGATCGCCAACCATGATGACCTGCGCAGCATGGTCGAATGGCACGGCATTCCGTACTTCCACGTGCCGGTCGATCCTGCGGACAAGGCCCCGGCGTTCGCCGAGGTGGAGCGCCTGGTCAAGGAACATCGCGCCGACGTCATCGTGCTGGCGCGTTACATGCAGATTCTGCCGCCAGCGCTTTGCGCCGAATTCGCCCAGCGCGTGATCAATATCCATCACAGCTTCCTGCCGTCCTTCGTGGGGGCCAAGCCCTACCATCAGGCTTCGCTGCGTGGCGTGAAACTCATCGGTGCAACATCTCATTACGTAACCGAAGAACTGGATGCCGGTCCGATCATCGAACAGGATGTAGTTCGCGTTACGCATCGCGACGATATCGAGGAAATGGTGCGCCTGGGCAAGGACGTGGAGAAGATGGTTCTGGCGCGTGGGCTACGCTATCACTTGGAAGACCGAGTGCTGGTGCACGACAACAAGACGGTGGTGTTCGACTGATCTTGCTGCATGGGCCGGCTCGATGTACGTCAGAGGAGAACGGCCATGCTCAAGTCCATCAAGGTGCGCGATTACATGACTCGCCATCTGGTGACCTTCAGATCGGATACCGATCTGTTCACCGCCATCAATCGGCTGCTCGAACACCGGATTTCCGGTGCTCCGGTGGTCGACTCCCAGGGCCACCTGATCGGCCTGCTGTCGGAGGGCGACTGCTTGCGTGGCATCCTCTCCGGGGCTTACTACGAAGCGGTTGGCGGCACCGTCAGTACCTACATGACCACTGCGGTGGAGACGGTCACGCCGGAGGCCGACATCATCGAACTGTCGGAGCGCTTTCTGCGTGGCCGACGGCGGCGCCTGCCGGTGATCGAGAACGGTCGTCTGGTCGGGCAGATCAGCCGTTGCGACGTGCTGCGCGCGGTCAAGGAGTTCGCCCAGCACGAGCAGGGCGAATTGAGCGTCGGTTGAGGGCAGCAACATGAGCGATCCGCTGGAAAAGGCCACCTCCAAGGCGCCGCCGACATTGGGTGAAGGCTGCGTGCGGCGTTACGACCCCGATGCGCTCAGCGACGAGGACGGCACCGAGTTCGCCGAGGCCGCTGAGCTATGGCGACAGTTGCAGGAGCAGCAGGGGCCGGAACCCGAGCAGCAATGACAAAACCAGAGGGGCGCTGCGGCGCCCTTCGTCATGTCCAGCAGCACATGAAGCGCTGGGCCTGCCGTGATCAATGAGATTGCAGGTTTTTGCTCCGATGATCTTGCGTCGGCCTGGCTGTGCAACCAGTCTTGTGTTCCACGGCTGCGCTTGACGTTACTTGCGCGGCTGCTCATGGCTCCGGGGGACGGCAAGATGCCTTTGAATTCGCAATTCGTATTGGGTGCTGGCAGTGATGGGCAAGCAGTGGGTCAGCCTTTGCGTCTGGGCAATCGTCACGGTCTCATTGCCGGCGCCACGGGTACCGGCAAGACGGTAACCCTGCAACGTTTGATCGAGACCTTCAGCGATGCCGGAGTGGCGGTGTTCGCTGCCGATGTCAAAGGCGATCTGTGCGGCCTCGGAGCTGCCGGTGCGCCGCAGGGCAAGATCGCCGAACGCATCGCCAGCATGCCCTGGCTCAACCACCAACCGCAGGCTTATCCGGTGACCCTGTGGGACGTGCATGGCCGCAGCGGACACCCTTTGCGCACCACGCTCAGCGAGATGGGGCCGTTGTTGCTCGGCGCGCTGCTCGAACTGACCGACAGTCAGCAGGCAGCGCTTTATGCAGCGTTCAAGGTGGCGGACCGCGAAGGTTTGCTGCTGCTCGATCTGAAGGATCTGAAAGCGTTGCTCGGCCATCTCAAGGACAATCCACAGGTGCTTGGGGAAGATGCTGCGCTGTTCACCAGCAGCTCTGCTCAGGCGCTGCTGCGCCGTCTGGCAGGTCTGGAGCAGCAGGGCGCCGAAGCGCTGTTCGGCGAGCCGGCATTGCAGCTCGAAGACCTGTTGCACCCCGACCGCGACGGCCGTGGGCGCGTGCATCTGCTCGACGCCACGCGCCTGGTACATGAGGCGCCCAAGGTCTACGCGACCTTTCTGCTATGGCTGCTGGCCGAGCTGTTCGAGCAATTGCCGGAGCGTGGCGACGCCGACAAACCGGTACTGGCGCTGTTTTTCGATGAGGCTCACCTGCTTTTTCAGGGCACGCCCAAGGCGCTGCAGGAGCGTCTGGAACAAGTGGTGCGGTTGATTCGCTCCAAGGGCGTCGGGGTGTATTTCGTCACCCAGTCGCCAGGCGATTTGCCGGACGATGTGCTGGCCCAGCTGGGGTTGCGCATCCAGCATGGCCTGCGCGCGTTCACGGCCAAGGAGCAAAAGGCCCTGCGTGCCGTGGCCGACGGATTTCGCCCCAATCCTGCGTTCAACACCTTGAGCGTGCTCACGGAGTTGGGCATAGGTGAGGCGTTGGTCGGCACCCTGGAAGAGAAGGGCACGCCGGCAATGGTTCAGCGGGTGGCCATCGCACCGCCGCAGTCTCGTATCGGCCCGCTGAATGAGTCCGAGCGTGCGCTGCTGGTACGTCAGTCATCCCTCGCGGGGCGCTACGACAAGCCCGTCGACCGCGAGTCGGCCTACGAGCTGCTCACCGCCCGTGCCGCTCAGGCGTCTGCCGAAGCCTCTGCGCCTAAGACCAAGGCCGCTGCACAGGAACAGGGCTTGGGGCAGATGGCGGGCGAGTTGCTCGGCGGCGCGATGAAAAGCGCCTTGCGTCAGGCCGCCAACCAGCTTGGCCGGCAACTGGTGCGTGGGCTGATGGGGTCGTTGATGGGGAGCAAGAAGCGCTGACAGCCACCATTGCCGCCCTGGCGGGAATGCAGCCGAGGCTGAGTCTATCCGGCCTCGGCTGAGTTTCAATCGCGCTAGTAATGCTGTGTTCGACCTGGGCCAGGTTTCGCTAGCCGGCCGCTTCTTTGGCGGCTTCCTGCTTTTCCAGGTGTTCTTTCTCGATCTTCTCGAGTTCTTTTTCGAAGGCCTGGTCGAGGAGACTGGGTTTCTTGCGCCAGGGTTTGCGGTCAGGGTCCGGCTGAGCGGCGTAGGTAATGACTTCTCCGCCATATACATCCTTGTAACGCTGCGCCTGGCGCTCGAGTTCGGCGCGCAGTTCGTCTTTCGTCACGTGTTCTACCTGTATGTTGTGATCGACCCACACGACACGTGAAACGCCTGGTTTCACTGCTGCAGTCAGGAATCGATCTAGGGGCTTCGCTTCACTTGGCAAGGAGCGGGCAGGCAAAGTTTGCGCTTTGCGTCGTCTCCTTTTTCTTCGCTACTTATCTATCTGTAACTTTTTTGCGAGAAAAGTTGCACCGTGCAACGGGCGAGTATTATCGCCAACGCCCTGTGAATGTCCAGTAATCAGGGCTTCAGCGCCTGATAATGCAAGCTGAAACTCAGCCGACAACTTTGCCCGGGCGCCATTAACTGCAGGCCCGGACGCTGCGGGAGATGATGCGCATTGACCGGATGGGTGACGGGCTCGAAGCAGAAAAAGTCCTGTGCCTGTGGGCAGAAGAGCAGAAACACATCACAGCCATGTGCTGAGCATACAAGTTGATAACCGGCGTCCTGCTGAATGATGCGTGCGTGACCCGGCCATTGGGTAAAGGCATTGTCGACAAGTTGCTGCGGCAATAAAGTTGGTTTTTCGAAGTTCCAGATCTGCGGCAACTCGACCCACTGACTGGAAAGTTTGTCTTCGCCACATAACCAGACACCTGCGGCTTTGGCTTGCAGGCGGGTATGAGTATTGCGCGGCAGATAAGGGTGCAGGCCAAGACCATACCAGCTGGGGCGCAGACCTAGATGAGTGGCTTGTAGCCGCAGCTGCAGGCAGCCTTCGACAAGTTGAACGTCCAGGGTGGCGCGGTAGGGGAACGGCAGCCGGCTATCGAGTTGCAGACTCGCGCTGTCGGATGTCATGTCGACTATCCGCCAGGGCTGTTGCCAGGCGCTGCCATGGATCGGCAAAGGTTCATGCTCGGTATTGGCGCTCAGAGACTGCCAGCCGGCAGGCGTATCGAAGCCGCCTCCGCCGATGCGATTGGACCAGGGTAGTAACGGATAGCAGGCCAGGCGTCTAGGGTTGGCGGCGTCCAGCGCCTGCTCGTCGCTATGGCGAAGCAGTGCCCGACCATCGCTCAACCGAACCCAGTTGACCAGGCTTGCGCCCAGTTCCGGGGCTAGGGTCAACTGTGTCAGGCTATCGCGCAGGGTCAGCAGAGTCGTAGGCATTTGGCGTTCCTGGGGCGGCTAATGTCGGGAATTCATAGTGTCATCGTACAACTGCTGGGCTATCATTACGGCAAAGCCTCAAGTCGAGAACTCGTCCACCATGGAAACGCAAAACGCTCAACCTCGTGCTCGTCGCAAGCACCGCAGCCTGGCCCAGGAACTGGTGGCGGAGCTGTCGCAACGTATTCGCGATGGGCATATCAAGCGCGGTGAGAAGCTGCCGACGGAATCGGCAATCATGGAGGAGCAAGGCGTCAGCCGTACCGTGGTGCGCGAGGCCTTGTCGCGTTTGCAGGCAGCCGGCCTGGTGGAGACCCGTCATGGCATCGGTACCTTCGTGCTGGATACGCCCAGTGCCAGTGGTTTTCGTATCGACCCGGCGACCATCGTCACCTTGCGCGACGTTCTGGCGATTCTCGAGCTGCGCATCAGCCTCGAGGTGGAGTCGGCGGGGATGGCTGCCGCGCGCCGCAGCGATGCGCAGCTCAAAGCCATTCGCGAAGCGCTGGATGCCATCAACGAAAGCGCTGCGCATGCCAGCGATGCGGTGTCCTCGGACTTCCAGTTCCACCTGCGCATTGCCGAGGCCACCGGCAACCGTTACTTCACCGATATCCTCAGCCATCTGGGTACCAGCATCATCCCGCGTACCCGGGTCAATTCCGCCAGCCTTGCGCGTGACGATCAGACCCACTACATGGCGCGGCTGGAGCGCGAGCACGAGCAGATCTTCGAAGCCATCGCGCGTCAGGATGCCGAGGCCGCGCGTGCAGCCATGCGCCTGCACCTGACCAACAGCCGCGAGCGCCTGCGCCAGGCGCATGAAGCGGCCGAGGCTGAGGCGCTGCACGGCTGAGTCTCCGTTACCGGCGATAGGCCAGGGCGATGATGCCGCCGACCACGATCATCCCGCCGACTACCTGCAGCGCGCCGAGCAACTGGCCCAGTATCAACCAGCCGAACAGCATGCCGGCCACCGGTTCCATGTTCATCACCGGCGCATTGCGCGCGATGTCCAGGCGCGGCATGAGGATGAACAGCAGCGAGAAGGCGGTGCCGTAGAGCAGCACCAGCACCGCCAGGGCGATCCAGCCGGCCAGGGCGTTGGGCAGGCCGACGCCACCGGGCAGCGCGCCGCTGGCGCCGGCCAGGGCCGAGGCGCTGAACACCACCGCCATGGTCAGCATGCTGCGCACCCGTCCGGGCATGGCTGACAGGCGATGCTCGGTGATCCACAGGGCCACGGCGAATACCGCCGCCGCCATCAGGCTGAACAGCACGCCTTCGACCCAGCCTTCGTCGATGACGCTCGGGCCGGCCAGGCGCGCCGGTACGTCCAGTACCAGCACCAGGCCGAACAGGATCACGCCCATAATCAGGGCCGCGCGGCGGGTCGGTGCCGGACCGCCGAGTGCCCAGGTGAGCAGGGCCAGAAGGATCGGCGAGAGGTTCACCACCAGCAGCGCCAGGCCTACCGGAATGCGCGCCACCGCCGAGTAGATGCAGAAGCTCTGCACCGCGATCAGCAGGCCCAGCACCAGCTGCCAGCCCCAGGTCTGGCGGCTCAGACGCAGCGAGTCGCGTTGCCACAGCACCAGGGCGGCGAGTACCAGCAGGGTCACACCGGAGCGGCAGAGAATCGCCAGCAGCAGACCGGCCTCATGATCGAAGGCGATACGTGCAGCGATATGGTTACCGGCGAAGGAGCAGGCCAGGGTGGCGAGAATCAGCGCGGCGATATGCCGGGGGAACGCGGTGGCAGGCATGGCGAAGCAAAGCATCCTTACAAAGCGGGGAGCCGCCAGAAGGCGGCTCGGGTTGGGCACAGCGGGCCCTGCAAGCAGGGCGGCGAATCAGAGCACCACGCTCGGCAGCCATAGCGAGATGGCCGGGATATAGGTGACCGCCATCAGCACCGCGAACAGCGCGACATAGAAGGGCAGCAGCGCTTTCACCGTGTTCTCGATGCTGACCTTGCCGATGGCGGCGCCGACGAAGAGTACCGCACCTACCGGTGGCGTGATCAGACCGATACCGAGATTGACCAGCATGATCATGCCGAAATGCACCGGGTCGACGCCAAACGAGGTCACCACCGGCAGCAGGATAGGGGTGAGGATCAGGATCAGCGGCGCCATGTCCATCAGCGTGCCCAGCACCAGCAGCATGAAGTTGACGCACATGAGGATCACGTAGCGGTTGTCCGACAGGGTCAGGAAGGCCGTGGTGATCTTCGACGGAATCTGCATCAGGGTCATGATGTAGCCGAAGCTGGCGGCGAAGGCGATGAGGATCATCACGATCGACAGGGTGCGCACCGTGCGGTGCAGCATCTTCGGCAGTTCACTCCACTTGTAGTCGCGGTAGATGAACATGGTGACGAAGAAGGCCCAGACCACGGCCACGGCCGCCGACTCGGTGGCGGTGAACACGCCACTGAGGATGCCGCCGAGGATGATCACCATGGTCATCAGCCCCCACAGCGCCTCGACGCAGATCTTCAGCGCCTGGCGCAGCGGAATCACCTCGCCCTTGGGGTAGTTGCGCTTGCGCGCGAACAGCAGGCACAGCGTGGCCATGGTGGCGCTGAGCAGCAGGCCCGGGCCGATGCCGGCGACGAACAGCGCGGCGATCGACACCGTGCCGCCGGCGGCCAGCGAGTAGATCACCGAGTTATGGCTGGGCGGGGTGAGCAGCGCCTGCACCGAGCCGGAGACGGTGACCGCGGTGGAAAATTCGCGCGGATAGCCCTTCTTTTCCATTTCCGGGATCAGCACCGAGCCGACCGAGGCCGTGTCGGCCAGGGAGGAGCCGGAGATGGCGCCGAAGAAGGTCGAGGCAGTGATGTTGACCAGCGACAGGCCGCCGCGGACGAAGCCGACCAGCACCCCGGCGAAGGCCACCAGGCGTCGCGCCATGCCGCCCTCGGCCATGATCGCGCCGGCCAGGACGAAGAAGGGGATGGCCAGCAGGGAGAATTTGTTCACGCCGCCGGCGATCTGGATCATCACCGCGTGCAGCGGGATGTCGATGTACCAGGCGCCTATCAGGGTGGCCAGGCCAAGGGCATAGGCGACCGGGACGCGCAACAGGATCAGGGCAATGAAGCTGCCCAGCAGGATGGCGGCATCCATTACACGGACTCCTTGGAATCTTCGCAGTTCTCGTAATCGACGACGCGGCGTTTGTGCTGGTCGCCGTAGAGCAGTTGCTCGATGACGAACAGCAGGGTGATCAGGCCGCCCAGGGGAATCGGCGCATAGCTGACGCCGACACGCATCCAGGTCAGGGTGCTGAGGTACTGGTTCCAGGTGGCGATGCACAGCTTGTAGCCCCAGATCAGCATGAACAGGGCGATGGCGCCCATGGCCAGGCGTACGAACAGGGTGAGAAAGGGTTGCGCCACGTCGGGCAGGCGATCGCTCAGCACCTGCACGGCCATGTGCGCGCCGGCGCGGTAGCTGGCGGCGGCGCCGACGAAGGTGAACAGCACCATCAGCAGGATGGCGATGGGCTCGGGCCAGCCCAGGCCCTGGCCCAGTGCGTAACGGCTGAACACGCCCCAGGGGATGATCAGGGCCATGATCACGATGGCCAGGCCGGCGGTCGCGATACAGGCGCGGTAGATGACGTCATTGACGCCCAGAACCAGGTTTTTCATGAGACTTCACCGGTGGCGCGGCGCTGGCGAGGTGCCGGCGCCGCGCGCTTGCGCGTGGATTACTGAACGGCTTCGATGCGCTGGATCAGTTCGGCGAACTGCGCGCCGTACTTCTCACGGACCGGGGCGGTCGCGTCGTAGAAGGGCTTGGTATCGACTTCGATGAACTCGACGCCTTCAGCCTTGAGCTTCTCGTCGCTGGCCTTTTCCTTGGCGACCCACAGGTCGCGCTCTTCCAGCTGGGCCTCTTTGGCCAGCTTCTTGACCAGTTCCTGCTGTTCGGGGGTGAGCTTGTTCCAGGTGGTCTTGGACATCAGCAGCGGCTCGGGGAGGATCAGGTGATGGGTCTGGGTGTAATACTTGGCCGCACGGAAGTGGTTGTGCTCGAGCAGGGTCGGCGAGTTGTTCTCGGCGCCGTCGATCACGCCGCTTTGCAGGGCGCTGAAGATTTCACCGGTGTCCATGGCGATGCCGTTGGCGCCCATGGCGTTGAGCGTGTCGATGAACAGCGGGTTGCCGATCACGCGGATCTTCATGCCCTTGAGATCTTCCAGCTTGTGCACCGGCTTCTTGGTATAGAGGCTGCGGCTGCCGGCTTCCATCCATGCGAGGCCGACCATGTTGAAGTCGGAGTTGGTGATGGCGTCGAGAATTTCCTGACCGATCTCACCGTCGACCACCTTGCGCATGTGGTCGATGTCGCGGAACACGAACGGCATGTTGAACACGTTGGTGGCAGGTACCACCGGGCCGACCGAACCGAGGCTGACGCGGGTCAGCTGGACGGCGCCGATCTGGGTCTGTTCGATCACTTCCTTCTCGGAACCCAGCACCCCGCCTGCGAACATGCGCGACTTGATTTCACCATTGGTGGCGGCTTCCAGTTTCTTGCCGAGGTTTTCCATGGCCACTACGGTCGGGTAGCCGGCAGGGTGGATTTCGGCAATCTTCAGGGTCGTCTCGGCCTGAACGAAGGAAGACAGGCCGAGCGCTAGCGGAAGTGTGGCGAGAAGCAACTTGCGTTTGAGGTTCATGCGGAAACTCCGTCTTGTTGTTGTTGGTAAGCAGCGTTGCAGCCGGTGCCGCGAATGGCCCGGGGTGAAGCGGATCAGGGGTTGAAGGCAGGCTCCTGGATACCACTCACGCCGGCCTTGAGGGCGAACACGCCGCCGGCCAGTGGCTGGTCGGTAAGGTCGCCGCCGGGGCGGATCGAGGTGACGAACAAGGTGTCCAGATTGGCGCCACCGAAGGCGCACATGGCGGGCTTCTTCACCGGTACGGCCAGTGAGCGATCCAGGCGACCATCCGGTGTGAAACGGTGCACCAGGCCTGCATCGTTGCCGCAGATCCAGTAGCAGCCATCGACGTCCACGGCGGCGCCGTCCGGCCGGCCGGGGTGCTGTTTCATGTCGATGAACAGGCGGCGGTTGTGCGGCGTGCCGCTGTCAGTGTCGTAATCGAAGGCCCAGACGCTTTGCACACTCGGGTGTGAATCGGAGAGGTACAGGGTGCGGCCATCGGGGCTGAAGGCCAGGCCGTTGGGCACGATGAAGTGGTCGAGCACCTGTTGCAGCTGGCCGTCGTAGCGATACAGCGCGCCGGCGGGGGTACCTGCAGCCATGTCCAGCAGCATGCTGCCGGCCCAGAAACGGCCCTGGCGGTCGCAGCGACCATCGTTGAAACGCATGTGCGGGCGGGCGTGCTCGACCTGCGCCAACTGCTCGGCCTTCAGGCTGCCATCGTCTTGAGGCTGCAGATGAAAGATGCCGGTCTGCATACCGGCGAGCCAGCCGCCTGCCGGATGCAGGGCGAGGCAGGCGAGCATTTCCTCGGCCTGCCAGCTCTGCGTCTGGCCAGTGGCGGCGGACCAGCGATACAGGCGTCCGGCAGGAATATCGACCCAGTAAAGAGCCTGTTCGGCTGTGTTCCAAACCGGGCTTTCGCCCGTGGCGTTGCGCGCATCGACAATCAGTTCGGCTGTCATGGCTGGGGCGCTCTAGTTGTTGTTATGGTTTGGGCGGTGAGGCGTTGTCTTAGTCGTCGCCGAACGGGCCGGCCGCCACGAAGGCGCCGCCCTGGTAGATGCGCGCCGGATCGTCGGCGGCCGGCATGGGTTGCGCCTCGACCTTGTCGCGGAACACTTCCGAGCTGTCCTTGGGGGTGAAACCCAGGTGTGCGGCCTGGCTGTTGTCCCACCACACCTCGCGGTTGTTTGACATGCCGTAGACCACGGTGTGGCCAACGTTCGGGGTATAAAGGGCGCGTTCGATCAGCTGGGTAAGGTCGTCGTAGCTCAGCCAGGTGCTCATCATCCGGCGGTTGGCCGGCTCGGGGAACGACGAGCCGATGCGGATGCTGACGGTCTCGATGCCGTAGCGATCGAAGTAGAAGCTGGCCATGTCTTCGCCATAGGACTTGGACAGACCGTAGTAGCCGTCCGGGCGCCGTGGGCTGTTGGCGTCGAGCCGTTGGTCCTGTTTGTAGAAACCGATGACATGGTTGGAGCTGGCGAACACCACGCGTTGCACGCCATGGCGACGGGCCGCTTCATAGATGTGGAAGACGCCACAGATGTTGGCGCCGAGGATTTCTTCGAACGGGCGCTCGACCGAGACGCCGCCGAAATGCAGGATGGCGTCGACGCCTTCGACCAGTTGGTGCACGCCAGCTTTGTCTGCCAGGTCGCAACGCACCACTTCTTCATTCGGGCCTTCGGCTGGAGCCATCTCGCCGATATCGGACAGGCGCAGGATGTTGGCGTAGGGGCGCAGGCGCTGACGAAGTACCTTGCCCAGCCCGCCGGCAGCGCCGGTCAGCAGCAGGCGATCGAAGGGGCGCAATTCGCTGGGGATCGTGGTCATGGCGGGGCCTGGACTCTTGTTGCTTGTTGTTATGGGTTGTCATACGTTGTCGTATGACATTGATCGATTATCAGCACCAGCCTGGGTGCTGTCAACGCGTTGAGGGGTGCTACAGGGGCTAGCTCATGCACCTTCTGCTCGCCTCTCTGTAAACGTCACCGGCTTCGCAACGGCCGGCAGAATCTCCGATTTAAAGGCTCTGCTACCGTAATCCCTGGCTTTGCCACAGGGCGGGTGTCGAATGCGCTGATGCGCTCGGGCAGATATCGCCGTGCTACTCGAGTCGGAATATTGGACTAAAGTTGTATGACAACCTGTCTCGCTTGAGTGAAGCGCTTCGCGCTACGCGGAGATCGAGTGATTGGAGATGTGACATGGGCAGGAAACCTGCCGGTATTCGCAGCAGCACGGCACCGACATTGATCGATGTCGCCAGGGTGGCGGGGGTGTCGCCGATCACCGTATCGCGCGCGCTCGGTCGCCCCGAGGTGGTGACCGATGCGACCCGCAAACGCGTGCTGGAAGCCGTGCGGGCGACGGGCTATGTACCCAACTTGGCTGCCGGCGCGCTGGCATCGAGCCGCAGTCGGTTGGTGGCGATCTTCCTGCCGACCATCGCCAACTCGATTTTCGCCGACACCGTGCAGGCGCTGACCGACCGCCTGGCGGCCGCGGGCTATCAGACCCTGCTGGGCCTGACCGGCTACCGTCCCGAGCAGGAGGAGGCCCTGCTCGAAGCGGTGCTGGGGCGGCGCCCGGACGGCATCGTGCTGACCGGTACCGAGCACACCCAGGCCAGTCGCGAGCGCCTGGCGCGGGTCGGCATCCCGCTGGTCGAGGCCTGGGACCTGTGCGAACGGCCGCTGGACATGCTGGTCGGCTTCTCGCACGAGGCCGTCGGCCAGGCGGTGGCGCGCTATCTGCTCGGCAAGGGCTACCGTCGGGTGTCGGCGGTCGGCATCGATGATCCACGTGGCTTGCGCCGTTATCGCAGCCTGGTCGCGGCGCTGCAGGGGCAGGTTGTTGCGCCCGTGACAGCGCAGATTCTACCGGCACCGGCGACACTCGCGGTCGGCCGCGAGGGGCTGACGCGCCTGCTGCAGGAGGGCGCTGCCGGGGAGGTGGTGGTGTGCAGTTCCGATACGGTGGCACAAGGGGTGATGGCCGAGGCACAGAGCCGTGGCCTGCGCGTCCCCGAGGATCTGGCGGTGATGGGCTTCGGCGATCTTTCCAGCGCGGCGCATACCCATCCGCCGCTGTCTACCGTGCGGGTGGACGGGCCGCGTATCGGCTGCGCCATTGCCGAAGCGCTGCTGGTGCGTATTGCCGAGCCAGCGGCTGCGCGTCAGCCGCTGCGAATGGATGTGGGCTTCGAGCTGATCGAGCGCGGCAGCGCCTGAGCCCGGCTCAGGCCAGGCGCAGGTGGTTGTCCCACAGGCCGGCCGGTAGCTGCAGGGCGTTGGTGACGATGCGCGCGCCGCGGCAATCGTACAGGCGGCAACGGCCCTGGCCGGAAGTGACGACGAAGCCATCGGCCACCGCGCCGACGCCTGCGCAGTCAGGCAGCGGCACGTCGAGGCGCACTTCGGCGCTGTCCAGATCCCAGATGAAGAAGCGGTTACCGCGCGGTGCGGTCATCGCCAGCAGGCGCAGCTCGTCGTGGATAGCCACGCTGGCGGTGTACTGGTTCATCGCCGCGCGCTGCGTCTCGCCAAGGGCGAAGGGCTGGTACGGCTGACCGGGGCGTTTGATCGCCAGCAGCGGTACGGCATCGTGCATGTCGCCCATGTACTGCTGGCCGCTGACCACGGTGCCGTCGCGGGCCACGGCCAGGTGGCGGATGCTGTTGCGCTGGTCGGCCAGATACTCCTGGCTGACCAGGCTGCCGTCGCGGCGCATCAGTACCAGGCTGGCCTGCATGGCATCGAGGTTCATGTCGACGCGGCTTTCCGCTTCGGTGCGGATGCCGCCGTTGGCCACCACCAGGGTTTCGCCATCGGGCATCCACAGCAGTTGATGCGGGCCGACGCCGTGCGTGCCGTGTTCGCCGTCGCGTTGCAGTCGTTCACCTTCCAGGCGATAGACGCCGAGCACGCCGCGACCCGGTTCGGTGGTGTCGTTCTCGGTGGTGTACAGCCATTCGCCGTCCTGGTGGAACACCGCATGGCCGTTAAAGTGGCGCCCGGCTGGCGAGGCGAGCGTTTGCAGCAGGCGACCGTCGCGGGTGTCGATCAGGTAGCTTTCCGTGCTCGGGCGACGGCCGACGAACAGCGCCAGCGGCAAGGCCGGGTGCGGGACCACATCGTGGCAGCGTTCGCTCACCAGAGTGGCGAAGGCGCGCTGGCCGTCCAGGCGATAACCGACCGCGTAGTGCTTGCCATCGGCATCGTCACGGGCTGACAGCAGCAGCGGTTGCCCCGAGGGGCCGAACAGCGTCCAGCCGCCGAAGGCGCCCGCTGCCGCCAGGCTGGCCGCGGCGGCGCCGAGACCGAGGAAGGTTCTGCGGTGCATGCGTCAGTCCCCGTCGTGGGCGTTGAAGCCGATCTGTACGCCGAGCGCCTTGGCCAGGTCGCTTTCCTGCAGGCGATGCAGGCGGTTGAGGCTGTCGTACAGCTCGTTCAGCTGATTGCGGCCGTCTTCGCTGGCCAGCAGTTCGGTCAGCGGCAGATCGAAGGCGGCCAGGCGCTGACGGGTGTCGAGGTAGGCGGCGTCGATGCGCTGCACCAGCTCGGCCTGGTCGCTGCCCAGCAGCGATTGCAGGCCATCCTTGTTGTTGCCGTGCCAGAGCAGTTCGGCGCTGGCCAATGCCGAACCGAGGTTGGCCAGGCTGGCGTTGCTGCGCCAGGATTCGGCCTGGTAGGGCTGCGGGATGCCCTTGGTCTGGCGGCCGAGCGGCGCGCCGAGCTTCTTCTTCAGACCGTCGATGCCGCTGACCTGAACGCGCAGCAGTTCTGCCACCGCTTCCTTGGAGTCGGCGTAACGCTCGTTGGGGAACTGCTTGAGCTGCGCGGCCATGCCGCTCTTGTCAGCCTGCCATTGCGCCACGATATCGGCGGCCAGGGCCTGCTGATGCTGACCGATGGCCTGCAGCAAGGGGCAGTAGCGGGCTTTCTGCTCTTCCTGGGTCAGGTCGATATCGGCGTCGAACAGCACATACTCGGAGGCGGTCAGGCCCTGCACCACGACACTGGCGCTGGCCAGGTCGGCCTGGGTCAGCTGTGGCTTGCTCTTGAGCAGCGCCTCGACCTGGCGCTGCACCAGGTTCTTCTTGTCCGGCCAGAACTGTACCTGCCAGGCGCGGTTGCCCTCGGCCAGCGGGCCGAGCATCAGCGGTTGCAGCGCCGACCAGGCGCTCATGGCACCGAGAAAGGCCTGGCGCGCGGCGGGCAGATCGGCACTGCCGGCGCAGAAGGCCGCGGCACGTTCGGCCAGTTGGCGATCGGCTTCCTGCCAGCTGGTATAAGCCGGCAGCAACACGCCGTCGGTGAGGGCGCCGGTGACCTTGGCGGTCTGATCCTGCTGGCCGCAGCCGACCAGGGCCAGGCCGAGCAGGGAGGCGATCAGGCTCTTGTGCAACATCTCGGGCTCCTTAAAGGGAATTGAGGAAGGCGAGCAGCGCGGCTCGCTCATCGGCATCGAATTTCAGCACCTGCTGCTTGGCCGCTTCGGCCTCGCCGCCGTGCCAGAGTATGGCTTCCAGCAGGTTGCGGGCGCGACCGTCGTGGAGGAACTGGGTGTGGCCGTTGACCGCCTGGGTCAGGCCGATACCCCACAGCGGTGGCGTACGCCACTCACGGCCGCTGGCGAGGAACTCCTCACGGCCATCGGCCAGGCCTTCGCCCATGTCGTGCAGGAGCAGGTCGGTGTAGGGGCGAATCAACTGATTGGCCAGCTCCGGCTCGGCGGCATCGGCCGAGGTGGTGAAGCTGGGCGTATGGCACTTCTGGCAGCCGGCCTGGTGGAACAGGCTCTTGCCCTTGAGCACTTGCGGGTCGTCGACGTTGCGCCGCGCCGGCACGCCCAGGTTGCGGCTGTAGAACAGCACGCTGGCGAGGATGTTGTCGCTGACCTCCGGCACGCCGCCGTTGACCGCCGCCAGACAGTCGGGCTGGGCCTGGGTGCAGTTGTCATGGGCAATCAGCGTGGTGGTCAGGCCCATGTCATTGGCGAAGGCGTCGGCATTCTGCTGGTTGAGGTTGGGCTGGCCGGCCTTCCAGCCGAAACGGCCGAGTACGCTGCGTTGCTGCTGGCGATCCCAGACGATGTTGGGGCGCCCGGAAATACCGTCACCATCGGCGTCATCCGGGTCGGCTGCGGCGAGGATGTCCTGCTCGGCAATGGCTTCGAGCAGGCCGAGGCCGATCATCGGCGGGGCGATACGGGTGGAGAACAGGGTGTCCGGGTGCATGTCGCCATAACCGAGCTGGGTGATTGGCGAGGATGGCCGATCATCGGTCCAGTTGCGGTTTGCGCAGCTCCACCCGCGTGCCGTCGGCAAAATGCACCGGCACGCTGCGGTAGTTCACCCGTACCTTGCCTTCCGGGGCCACGCCGGGATTGGCCATGTCCTGCAACTGAGTGCCGTAGGTGGGCTCGGCGACCACGCCCTGGCGTTGCAGCAGCTCGGCATGCTCGGCTGTGGCCGGAATGGACAGACGCACCAGCATGGAGGCCGCGCTGAGGGCTCCCGGCTTGGGGGGATGGCCACGGCCATCCTTGAGGTGGCAGTTCTGACAGGCGTTGGTATTGAACAGCGGGCCCAGGCCGTCGCGCGCGGTGGTGGAGGCGGGCGCAGGCACCCAGGGGTTGCGGAAGAAGCTGTTGCCGACAGAGAAGTCCAGGCGCCGGCTCGGCGCCAGGTTGGCCGACGGCTGGGAGAACGCGTTGTGGTCGAACTTGCGTACCGTGGCGGCGCCGGCAGAAAGCGCTTCGCCGGGTTCTGCCGCCGTGAAGTTCGGTTGCTGCTCGCAGGCGATCAGGGTCAGGGCCAGAAAGGGCAGCAGGCAGCGCTGGAACGGCGACATCGAGGGACTATCCGGGCAGGCAGAAAACGAGGCGGCAAGATTATCAGGCTAACGGAATTTAAATAAGATCAATTAGCGTTATCTGCGTGTGGCCAGAGGTCGCGGGCCGTTGCGCCCTCTTGCTCGGCTGCCGCGCAGGTCAGGTGCCGGCCCTGTCCACTGCGATAAACCACTTTGGCTGCATGGCGGCGAAGTCGGTGCGTATGTTGGTGGGCAGATAACTGGCCGAATCCAGCACGTGCATCTGGCCGGCCGTGCGTTCGAATACCACCCAATGCCAGAAGTCGCGACCGTTTTCCTGATGGTGCTTGATGGCCAGCAAGGCCAGATCCGGCAGGGCCTCCCAGGAAACGAAGGGCGTCTCGCCGGTTGCCGCTTTGGCGCCGCCGCTGGCGAGCAGACGGCGTACGTACTGGGTATCGGACCACAGCGACTCGTCTTCGGCATGAATGCCCATGGCATTGGCGACGGCCTTCATCTCGGCGTAGCGCTTGCCAAGGATGTTGGCGACCGCGGCGATGCCACAGCCGCTGACTTCCTCCTGCACCACGCAGGCAGGCGCCTGTTCGGCGAGGTTGGCCTGCGGCACCCAGCCAGACTCGGCAGTCGCTTCGCGTGTGCACCACAGCCAGCCGTTGAGGCTGCGCGACGCGATCAGCCGTTCACCGAGCTGCACGTCGAGTTCGCGGGCCGTATAGGCCTCACGCGCGAGGGCGCGCTGGTCGTCTAGTCGCTCGATCAGTTGTTCCGGCACCCAGCCAGGCTCCTGGCCCGGAGTACTGCAGAAGAACCAGTCGTTCCAGCCTTCGTCGCCCTGATACATCTCGCCAACCGTCAGCGGCGCACCCTTGGCAAAGGTGATCGGGTTGGGAAATTCGCTGGTGTGGGGCGTGGTGACGATAAAGATCCGCGGAGTCATGTGCATCCTGCCAAAGCTGTCCGTTGCGTTCGGGCGACAGGGTATCGGCAGGTTTGCGGCTGGGGAAGGGCGCTGAGCCTTGTTACCTGCGCGCGCCCAGTTCCAGGGAAATCGCATCCGCACACTGTTGCAGGCTTTCCCGGTAGCGTTCGCGTGCCACGGGACTGTCCATCACCGCTTCCGGACCGGACAGGTTGATCGCCGCCACCACGTCGCCACGATGGTCGCGTACCGCGCAGGCGATGGCAGTGGAATAGTCGGAGCGGTGCATCACCCAGCCGCGCTCGCGGTCGCGTTCGAGCAGTTGCTGCAGCTCGGGCAGGGTCTTCGGTGCGGGCGGCGGGTAGTCGTCCAGGCGTACGTGCTGATAGAGCTTGTCCAGCTCCATGGGCGTCAGGCCGCTGAGCAGCATGCGCCCCATGGCCGTGCAGTGGCAGGGGATGCGCGTGCCGATGGGGATGTTCACCGACAGCCGCTGGGCGGCGAAGGCACGGCCGATGTAGAGGCTGTCGGTCTGCTCGCGGATCGACAGGTGGCACGACAGCGAGGTGCGGTCGCGCAGGGCGTTGAGGTGCGGCATGGCGATGTCCACCAGGTCGCGGCTGGCCAGGTAGGCGAAGCCGTCGCAGAGCACCTGCGGGCCCAGCTCGTAGCTGTTCTTGCCGAGCTTGCGCAGATAGCCCATGTCGGTGAGCGTGACCAGGATGCGGTAGATGGCCGAGACGCTGACCCCCAGGCGTTCGGCGATGGCGTTGCTGCTCAGGCTGCGCTCGCTGGCGTTGAACATCTGCAGGATGCTCAGGCCGCGTTGCAGTGCGGGGACGCGGTAGTCCAGCTCGTCTTCTTGGGTGCTCATGATGCTGCCCTCGTGGCTGTTTTGCCCTCTCCCCCAGCCCCTCTCCCATGAATGGGAGAGGGGAGCTAAGGGGTCAGGGCAGGGCGTCGATCCCTACCGGCTGTCCGCCGAATTCCTGCATGGCGTCGAGCAGCGCGCCCCAGAAGTAGTGCACCGAGGCGCGGTCGCAGAGGAGGTGCAGGCACGGCACTTCGCCCAGTGGCAGGTTGGCGACGATGACGTTGATCCGCGCCGCCGAGGTCTGCGCCACCTGGCCGACGGCGAATGCCTGTGCGCTGAGGTCGACGCCGCAGAGCTTGGCCATTACCTCGGCCTGGCAGGTGCCGGTCAGCACCAGCCAGGCGTGGCTGTCCTGGCGCGGCAGCAGGTATTGGCCGGCGCTGGCCTGCCACTGGCTTTCCTCGCGCTGCGCTTTGCTGCCGGCATCGTGCAGGCTGCCGAGCAGCAGGTACTCGGTCTGCGACAGGCGCAGCACATGGCCGCCATCGGCCTGGCTCAGCGCCTGGTTGGGTGCCTGTGGCAACTGGTAGCCCAGCGCGCTCAGGTACTCGGCGGCGTCCGGGCCGCGCAGCCCGTAGCGCGCCAGGTTGGTCAGATCGAGCAGGGCGCAGTGGCTCAGCAGGGCGCTTTCGTCGCCCTGGCCGTAGTCGGTGACGATGCTGCTCTCGCCGAAGTGCGCGAGGGTGGCGCCGGCCTGCAGGCGGTAGAGCGGGCTGCGCGCGGCGAATTGATCGGCTTGGAGGGTCATCTCACAGCTCCTGGCGTTGGCTTTCAGGGTCATAGAAGGGCAGCTTCACCACCGTGGCCTGCACCACCTCGCCGCCTTCGACGCGGATCGGCAGGCGCTGGCCCGCCGTGGCCTGGTCGGGCGCGCAGTAGGCCAGGCCGATGATCTGGCCGAGGGTCTGCGAGTACTCGCAGGAGGTGACGTTGCCGCTGATGTCCGGCCCCTTGAGTACCAGATGGCCTTCCAGCGGCTGGCTGCTGCCCTTGGCCAGGGTGAAGCCGACCAGCTTGCGGATCGGCGCCTGCGACTCGAGGATCTCCACCGAGCGTTTGCCGACGAAGAACGGCTTGCTGCGGGCGATGGCCCAGCTCATGTCGATCTCGGCCGGGCTGGTCATGCCGTCGGTGTCCTGGCCGATGATCACGTGGCCCTTTTCCAGGCGCAGCAGGCGCTGGGTTTCGACGCCGAAGGGGCGGATGTCGAACTCCCGACCGGCTTCCATCAGCGCATCCCACAGGGCTTCGCCATAGCGCGCCGGGACGTGGATCTCGTAGCCCAGTTCGCCGACGAAACCGACCCGCAGCAGGCGTGCGGGAATGCCGGCCCTCGAGAGACTGGTAATGGTGCCCAGGCGCACCGCCAGGTAGGGGAAACCTTCGGCCGACAGGTCGACATCGCCGCACAGTTTGGCCAGCACCTTGCGCGAGTCCGGCCCGGCCAGGTTGACCGCAGCCAGCGCGGCGGTGACGTTGGTGACGTCGACGTTCAGGCGCCACTGCGCGTTCCACTTGAGCATCTGCTGGTAGACGCGGTCGACGCCGCTGGTGGTGGCGCTGACGTAGAAGTGCTCGTCGGCAAAGCGTGCGCAGACGCCGTCGTCGATCACCACACCCTGCTCGTTGGTCATCAGCGCGTAACGCGAGCGGCCCACCGGCTGCTTGGCGAAGGCGAAGGTATAGAGGCGGTTGAGCAGCTCGGCGGCGTCCGGGCCGCGTACGTCGAGGCCGCCCAGGGTGGACACGTCGATCAGGCCGACCTTCTCGCGCACATGGCGCGCCTCGGCCTGCATGCAGGCTTCACGCTCTTCCGGCTTGCCGTAGTAGGCCGGGCGCTGCCAGATGCCGGCGGGCATCATCTTCGCCCCCAGCTCCAGGTGCCGTGCGTGCATGGCGGTTTGCCGATACGGATCGAAGCCACGGCCGGCGACCTGCGCCAGGGTTTCCGGGCAGAACGGCGGGCGCGCGGTGGTCACTCCGGTTTCGCTGACGCTGCGGCCCGTGGCCTGGGCCACCAGGCGCGCGGTGGGCAGCGCCGAGTGGCGGCCCTGCGAGGGGCCCATGCCGACGGTGGAGAAGCGCTTGACCAGTTGCACGTCGCGGTAACCGTGGCGGGTGGCATTGACGATGTCACGCACCTGCAGGTCTTCGTCGAAGTCGACGAACTCCTTGCCCTTGGGATGGGGGAAGATCGGCCAGGGAAAGTTGACCCGCGGCTCGGCTGGTAGCTCGCCAAGTGGCTGACTGGCTTCCAGCCCGAGAGCAGCGAGCGCGCGCAGGGCGCCGTTGCCGGCATCGATAAGCAGCGCGTCGAGGGCGTTGCGGCCGTTGACCGAGCCGACCACCTGCAACCCGCTGGGCAGGCCGGACAGGCTGAAGCAGGCACTGGCGTCGTCGTAGGCCAGCTTGCCGCCGGCCTGGCACGGCAACTGGTACACCGGCATGTAACCGGCGGACATACACAGCAGGTCGCAGTCGATGCGCAGGCCGTTGCCCGCCACCTTGCCCTGGCCGCTGATGCGGCGTACGTCCACGGCGTTCAGGTGCTTGTCGCCCAGCGCTTCGTAGACCGTGCTGCCGGCATGGCAGGCGACGCCTCGGGCTTGCAGGGCGGTGGCCAGATTGGCGTCATCGGCGCGTTCGCGCATGTCCACCAGCGCGGCGACCTCGACACCGGCATCGAGCAGGTCGAGGGCGGCCAGGTAGCCGTCGTCGTTGCCGGTCAGCAGCACCGCGCGCTGGCCCGGCTTGACCGCGTAGAGCTTGATCAGGCGCTGCGCGGCGCTGGTCAGCAGCACGCCGGGCAGGTCGTTGTTGCGAAACACCACCGGCTGGTCGAAGGCGCCAGCCGCGACGATGCACTGGTGGGCGCGCACCTTGTACATCCGCTTGCCCTGGATCACCGGCAGGTAGTGGTCGGTGAACCAGGCGTTGCAGGTGGCTTCCTTGAGGATGCGGATATTGGCGTGGCCTTCGACGGCGGCCAGCAGTTCGGCGCGCAGCTCGGCGGCACGTTTGCCTTCGACGTCGAAGCGGGCCCAGGCCAGCGCGCCGCCCAGATAATTCTGCTGTTCGATCAGCAGCACCTTGGCCCCGGCGTTGGCAGCGCTCAGCGCGGCGCACAGGCCGGCCGGGCCGGCGCCGATCACTGCGAGGTCGGTAAACAGGAAGGCCTTGTCGTGGTACTGCGGCTGCAGCTTGAGGTTGAGCACGCCGAGGCCGGCTTTCTTGCGGATCAGCGGTTCCCAGACCTTCCACATGCCCTTGGGCTTGTAGAACGAGCGGTAGTAGAAGCCCACCGGCATGAACCTGGAGAAGTGCCCGAGCAGGGCGTCGCGGTCCTTGTCCAGGCTGCCGTTGTAGTTCTGCGCGGTGACGTCGAGGCCAGCGGCCAGCGGCTGCATATCGGCCAGCACGTTGGGTTCGTCCGGCAGTTGCACCAGGGTGTTGGCGTCCTGCCCGGCCATCGACAACGGGCCGCGCGGGCGGTGGTACTTGAACGAGCGCGACAGCAGCCAGCGCTGGTTAGCCAGCAGGGCGCTGGCGATGCTGTCGCCGGCCAGGCCCTGATAGGTGGTGCCCTCGAAGTCGAAGCTGACCGGGCGGTTGCGGTCGATCAGCAGGCCCAGCGGGGCTGGCAGGCGGAGATCGGCACTCATGCACTTACCTCCTGAGGTTTGCTGGCAGGCGTGGCGAAATCGACGCGGTGGTCGAACAGTTCCTTCGGATCGAAGGTGCGCAGGATCTCGTCGCTGACGGTGTGGCGTTCGGCCAGGAACCAGTAGCTGGAGGCGTTGTGCATCCACCACTCGGTGACGACGCCGGCGCGGTTCTCGCTGTTGAACACGTAGTCGGCCCATTCGGCGTCCGAGCAGGTGTTCGGGTCGGGCATGCGCTTGAGTTCGCCGCCGTAGGTGAATTCGTTGATGTTGCGAGGCCCGTTGAGCGGGCAGGGCATGATCTTCATGGTGATCCCCAGTCATTCAGCTTGCGTAGCGGGTGGCGTCGGAACGTCCCCCGAGCTTCGATCTGCTCCCTCTCCCATGCTCTTTGCTCAAGGGCAGGGAGAGGGCTGGGGAGAGGGTGCTTTTGATCAATGCAGCCCTCTCCCCCAACCCCTCTCCCGCAAGCGGGAGAGGGGAGTTCGTTCAGTGGCTCGCCGCCGTGGCGCCCATCTCGTTGACCTGGCGGAAAGTGGTGAAGCGCTCGAGGGCGAAGGGTTTGATCAGCGCCGGGGTCTTGCCGGTGGCGACCAGCTCGGCCATGGTCCAGCCGCAGATCGGCGTGGCCTTGAAGCCCCAGGTGCCCCAACCGGCGTCGAGGTAGTAGTTGTCCAGCGGCGAGTGGCCCATGATCGGGCTGTAGTCCGGGGTCATGTCGGTGCTGCCGGCCCACTGGCGCATCAGCTTGGCGCCGGCCATGAAGGGGAACATCTCGATGGCGTGGGCCAGCAGGCTTTCCTTCAGGTCGAGGGTGGAGCGCGTGTTGTACAGCGGATAAGGGTCGGAGCCGCCGCCGAAAACGATCTCGCCACGGCTGGTCTGCTGTACGTAGCAGTGCAGTGCCGAAGAGCTCACCAGCGGGTCGAGGAAGGGCTTGAACGGCTGGGTGACCATGGCCTGCAGCGGGTAGGTGTGGATCGGCGCCTTGATGTTCAGCTTGTTCATCAGCAGCGAGCTGGCGCCGGCCACTGCCTGCACCACGCAGCCGCAGCGCACGTCGCCACGGTTGGTGCGCACGGTGGTGACGCGGCCGTGCTCGACGATGAAATCCTGCACCTCGGTGAGCTGGTGGATTTCCACGCCGCGCTTGGCCGCCTGCTTGGCGTAGCCCCAGGCCACGGCGTCATGGCGGGCGGTGGCACCGTCGATATGCCAGAGCCCGGCGAGCACCGGCAGGTGGCCGGGGTCGAGGTTGAGGCAGGGTACCAGTTCACGGATCTGCTGGCGGTCGATCATCTCGGTGCGGCCACCGAAGTGTTTGTTGACCTCGGCGCGCTGGCGGAAGGCGCGCACCGTGGCGTCGGTGTGCGCCAGGGTGAGCTGGCCACGCTCGGAATACATGATGTTGAAGTCGAACTCGTTGGACAGCTCCTTGAACATCCGCACCGACTCGGCATAGAAGCGCACGCCTTCGCTGGTGAGGTAGTTGGAGCGGATCACCGCCGTGTTGCGCGCGGTGTTGCCACCGCCAAGGTAGGACTTCTCCAGCACCGCGACGTTGGTCACGCCGTGGTACTTGGCCAGGTAGTAAGCGGTGGCCAGGCCATGGCCGCCACCACCGATGATGACCACGTCGTACGCCGGCTTGAGTTCCTTCGGCGCAGGCAGGTCGACCTCCACCGGGTAGTCCGAGGACAGGCCGTACTTGAGCAGGGCAAGGGGCATTGCGGTTACTCCTGGGCCGACAGGCCGTGTTGCTGGCGCGCGGCGAGCAAGGTGTTGTGCATCAGCATGGCGATGGTCATGGGGCCGACGCCGCCGGGCACCGGGGTGATGGCCGAGGCCACCGGCAGCACGGCGTCGAAGTCCACATCGCCGACCAGACGCGAGCGGCCGTTTTCCTCGATGCGGTTGATGCCGACGTCGATCACCACCGCGCCGGGCTTGATCCAGTCGGCGCCGATCATCCGGGGACGACCGACGGCGGCGACCACGATGTCGGTCTGGCCGCACAGTTTCTCCGGCTTGACGCTGCGCGAGTGCAGCACGGTGACGCTGCAGTTGGCGGCCAGCAGCAGCGCCGCCATCGGCTTGCCGACGATGTTCGAGCGGCCCACCACCACGGCATGCTTGCCGGACAGATCGCCCAGGGTGTCGCGCAGCAGGCGCATGCACCCGGCCGGAGTGCAGGGCGTGAGCACCGGGCGGCCCTGGCTGAGACCGCCGACGTTCTCGCTGTGGAAGCCGTCGACGTCCTTGGCCGGGTCGATGGCCTGCAGTACACGGGTTTCATCGATATGCGCCGGCAGCGGCAACTGCACCAGGATGCCGTTGACCGAGGCGTCGGCATTGAGCCCGGCCACCACCTCCAGCACGGCCTCGGCGCTGGCGTCGGCGCCCAGGCGATATTCCAGCGAGCGGATGCCCACTTCGTTGGCGCGCAGCACCTTGTTGCGCACGTAGACGTGGCTGGCCGGGTCATCACCGACCAGCACCACGGCCAGCGCCGGCTCGATGCCCTGGGCCTTGAGCACGGCCACGTCGGCGGCGACCTCGGCGAGCACGCGCGCGGCGGCCGCCTTGCCGTCGATCAGTTGCGCGCTCATCGGAAGATCACCGTCTTGTCGTGGTTGAGGAACACCCGATGCTCGAGGTGATACTTGACCGCCTTGGACAGGGCCACCGTCTCGGTGTCGCGACCTACCGCCACCAGGGCGTCGGGGGTGTAGTTGTGATCCACGCGCTGCACTTCCTGCTCGATGATCGGGCCTTCGTCGAGGTCCGAGGTGACGTAGTGGGCGGTGGCGCCGATCAGCTTCACGCCACGCTCATAGGCCTGGTGATAGGGCTTGGCACCCTTGAAGCCGGGCAGGAAGGAGTGGTGGATGTTGATGGCGCGGCCGGATAGCTGCTTGCACAGGTCGTCGGAGAGGATCTGCATGTAGCGCGCCAGTACCACCAGATCGGTCTTGGTTTCGTCGACGATCTTCAGCAGCTCGGCTTCCTGCTGGGCCTTGGTCTCCTTGGTCACCGGCAGGTAGATGAAGCGGATGCCCTCGCGCTCGGCCATCGGCCGCAGGTCGAGGTGGTTGGAGACGATGGCGGTGATCTTCATCTGCAGCTCGCCCTTCTGGTGGCGATAGAGCAGGTCGGCCAGGCAGTGGTCGTACTTGCTGACCATCAGCAGCACGCGCATCGGCTCGGTGGTGTCGTGGAGCTCCCAGCTCATCTCGAAGCGCTCGGCAACATCGGCGAAGCCGTGTTCGATCTGCTGGATTTCGCCGACGAAACCTTCGTTGAAACGGAACACCGCGCGCATGAAGAAGGAACCACTGACCTCATCGTCGAACTGCGCCATTTCGCTGATGTAGCAACCATGGTCGGCGAGGAACGACGTTACGGCGGCGACGATGCCGGATGTGGCCGGGCAACTGATCTTGATCACGTAAGGGTGTTTGGCGTGCTGCATGGCGAATCCTCTGCTGGGGGCGGCGGCAGGCAAATCTTCATGAGTGAAAGAGTTGTTCGTCTATGAATAAAAATTACTGTGACGAATCTATTTTTCGTGTTGGTGATTTTTATAAGTGAATGAATCGAGCGTGTCCATGCTTGTAAGGAATTTTTTTATCCTTAGGGGAAATATTTGCGGATGGCCAAAACGCATGCCCTACGCCTAGCGGACCTCAGAGACGGTCGTAGGCGAATGGTGCGGGATCGACCAGCGGCGTGCTGCCGTCGATCAGGTCGGCCAGCAGATGCCCGGCGCCGGGGGCGATGCCGAAACCGTGGCCCGAGTAGCCGGTGGAGAGAAACAGCCCCGGCAGCTTCTGCACCGGGCCGATCACCGGAATGGCGTCCGGGGTGACGTCCATCACCCCGGCCCAGCTTTGCTCCACGTGAATCTGCCGGAAGAAGGGGAAGGCCGCCGCCAGGGCTTCGCGTGCCTCGGCCAGGATGGCCGGGGAGGGCTTTGGATCGAGCACCCGGCAGCGCTCGAAGGGGCTTTCGCTGTCCATGGTCCAGTGTCTGGGCTGGCGTAGCTCCTCAATGAAACGACCATCCAGGCGCAGGCGTACTTCGCGAAACTGCCTGCTTAGTGCCGGCAGGAAGTCGCCCAGGTAGCGGAAGCTGTCCGGTGTGATCGGGGCCAGGTTGCCGTTGCGCTGGGCAATCGTGTAGCCGCCGTCGGCGCGCTTGCGAAAGGCATAGCGGCTGGCGCCCACGGCTAGTTCCGGGCCGCCGGCCATTGGCGCGGTACGCAGCACCGAGGCCACCACCTTCAGCTGCGGCAGGCGCAGACCGAGATTGGCGCAGAACAGCGTCGACCAGGCGCCGCCGGCCAGTACCACGCTGCTGCAGCGCAGCCGACCGCGCTCGCTGTACAGGCCCGTGATCCTGCCCGCCGCGATATCCAGCCCACGTACAGCGCAGCCGGTGACGATGCGCGCGCCCAGGCGTTGCGCAGCACGGGCGATCACTGCACTGGCGCGGTGCGGTTCAGCGCGGCCATCGCTCGGGGTGTGTAACGCGCCGCTCCAGCCGGCGGCGGCGCCTTCCGGCATCACCCGCAACAGCTCGCGACCTTCCAGCAGGCGTGCCTGTACGCCATGGGCGCTGGCCGCCTGCAGCCAATCCGCCTGCTGCTGTAGCTGCTGTTGGGTTTCGCAGGCATAAAGCACGCCGCTGCGACGAAAGCCGAGATCTTCGCCCGGCTGCGTCTGCCAGCTATCCCACAGGTGCAGGCTGGCCATGGCCAGGGGGATCTCCGCCAGGTCGCGGCCCATGCTGCGGCACCAGCCCCAGTTGCGCGAGGATTGCTCGGCGCCGATCAAACCCTTTTCCAGCACGGTCACGGCGATACCGCGGCGGGCCAGCCAATAGGCCGTGCTGACGCCGATGATGCCGCCCCCGATGATGGCCACTTCGGTGCTTTCCGGCAGCCTGTCGCTGCCTACCTGTTCGATTTGCGGATACATGAGCCTGCCCCTGGTCTGACCATCGATGTCAGCGAGCATGCCCTGGCCGATGGGGCGTGCAATTTGCATCGCACTGGCCGGCCTTCCTTTATCAGCATGTGAGAAATGCCATGAGCGGCACCCAGACTCTGGAGCGGGCATTTTTGCTGTTGCGTGTGATCGCTGCTGCCGGCCGGCAGGGCGCCAGCCTGGATGAACTGCGCGCGGCGCTAAGCTGCTCGCAGGCCACCGCTTACCGCCTGCTGCAGTACCTGCGCCGCCAGGGCTTCGTGCGGGGTGCAGTGCAGCGCGGGCGATATGTGCTGGGCTACGAACTCTTCGCTCTCGGTGCCCAGGCCGGCAATGCCAGCGCCCTGCGCGAACGGGCACGGCCGGTGCTGTTGCGCCTGGCGCAGCGTTTCGGCGACACCTTCTTCCTGCTGGTGGCGGATGATCACCAGGTGCTGTGCCTGGACATGCTGGCCGGTCAACTGCCGGTCCAGAGTTACAGCGGGGCAGTGGGCGGGCGCATCCCCATGGGCGTCGGCCAGGCCTCGCAGGTGCTGCTGGCCTGGCTCGGGCGCAGCGAGCGCAACGAGATCCTTGCCCATAACGCCGCTACATTGCGCCTGGACTATGGTCTGGATGTGCAGCACATCATCGCCAGCCTGCCCAGCGTCAGGCGCCTGGGTTACGCCAGCGGTCTGGTGGACAAGCGCCTGCCGGGTTACACCGGTCTGGCGGTGCCGATTCTCGACTCGCAGGGGCTGCCGCTCGGTGCTCTCAGTTGCGCACTGGCGCGGCCGCGCATGACCGATGCCCGGCGCCAGGCATTGGCGCAAGCGATGAAAGAGGAGGCGCAGGATTTAAGCGAGCCTTAGCCTGAGTCCAGCAGAGTGCCGCGGCACCTCGCCGCCGGGCAGCTACGGCGCGATGATCTAGGCTTTATCGATGAGCATGACGCGGAAACGAGAGCGCTGAATCAGACTCGCCGCAAGCGTGTTAGCAAGCCGCAGAGGCGGGCTTGAACACGAGGGCGATGGACGTTGCGCTTGGCTTGTTCCTCTGCATGACTCTGGGTTTATGCCACTGTGCCGTCTGTATACCCGTGGAGTTCGATCATCTTGAAAACACTGCTAGATGCGCAATGGGCGGCGCTGGAGCGGGTCATGGCCATCGCCGAATTCGCCGTCGATGGCCAGCTCATGCGCGCCAACGCCAACTATCTGGCCCTGTTCGGCTATTGCGCGGAGCAGGTCGCGGGGCAACATCACTCATTCTTCTGCCGTGCCGATTGTGCCGAGCCCGTGGCGCACGAGCGATTCTGGCAGCCCTTGCGTGCGGGCCAGGCCTACAGCGGGCAGGTTGAACGCCTGCGCCAGGATGGCCGCAGTTGCTGGCTGCAGACCACCTACATGCCGGTCATGGATGAGGCCGGCCAGGTGCGGCAGATTCTGCAGATCGCCATTGATATCACCGAGCGGCTGCTGCATGAGCAGAAGCAGCAACAGCACCTCAAGCAGTTGTCCATGGTGGCCGATGCCAGCGACTCGGCGGTGGTGATCAGCGATGCGAACCCGTACATCATTTACGTCAATGCCGGCTTCTGCCGGATGCTCGGCTGGACCGCAGAGGAGGTGATGGGGCGTCGCCCCATTGCCCTGCTGGCTCCTGAAAAGGGCGTCGAGTATGCGCAGCAATATCGAGACACGCTGGCAGCAGGCCTGCCCGTAGAACGTGAAGAGATCATCGAGGGCAAGGACGGTCAGCGTTACTGGGTCAAGATCATCAGCAACCCGATCATGGACGACGCCGGGCAGTGGCAAATGACAGTGACCATCCTCACCAACATCACCCAGGCCAAGATGCATGAGGTGTTGCAGCACAGCGTCATGGAAGCCATGGCCCGGGAACGGCCACTGACCGAGGTGCTGGAGCTGATCTGCGAAGAGGTCGAGCGCATTGCGCCCGAGGTGGTCGCCTCGATTCTGGAAGTGGACGAGAACGGTCTGCTACACCCCTTGGCAGCGCCAAGCCTACCCCTGGACTATCAGCAGAAACTCGATGGCGTGGCGATCGGGCCGGCAGTCGGTTCATGCGGGACGGCAGCCTGGCGCAAGGCATGCGTCTGGGTCGATGACATCGCCAGCGACCCGCTCTGGGCCGATTATCGTGATCTGGTCCTGCCGCTGGGGTTCCGCGGGTGCTGGTCTGCGCCTGTGCTCAATGCACAGGAGCGAGTCGTCGGCACCTTCGCCTTCTATTTCCGACGCTCGCCTCAGGATTGCTCGATGCAGTTCTACAGACGCCTGGTCGAGGCCTGCCAGCATTTGTGCGGGCTGGCGCTGGAGCGCGAGCAGACCCGCAGGCGTATACGGCAACTGGCTTTTTACGATGCTCTGACCGGGCTGCCGAACCGCAGCCTGCTGCAGGCCCATGCGGATCAGGCGATTGCCAATGTCACGCGCGAGGGCGAGTGCCTGGCGGTGTTGTTCATCGATCTTGATCGCTTCAAGCACGTCAATGATTCGCTCGGACATTCTGCCGGGGACGACCTGTTGCGTCAGGTCGCCGTGCGTATCCAGAGCGTGCTGCGCGAGTCGGACATCGCCGGGCGGCAGTCAGGTGACGAGTTCGTGGTGGTATTGCCCGGTTGCGATGCCGGCAGCGTGACGCTGGTGGCCGAGCGTCTGCTGCAATTGCTGGCGGAGCCGTTCACCCTGAGCGGAACCAGCTTGCAGGTTTCCGGCAGCATTGGCATCGCCATGTATCCCAATGACGGACGTGACATGGAAACGCTGATGGGCCGTGCGGACATGGCCATGTACCAGGCCAAAAGCGGCGGGCGAGGCCGCTTCCATTTTTACAGCAGCGAAATCAACCGTCTGGCCCAGGAGCGCCTGCAGATGGAAAGCGCCCTGCGTCAGGCGATCAAGCAAGGTGGATTGCACCTGCATTACCAGCCGCAGATCGATCTGGCCAGTGGCGAGCTCTATGGCGTCGAAGCCCTGGCGCGCTGGACACACCCTGAGCTTGGCGAAATCCCACCCGTGCGTTTCATTGCCCTGGCCGAGGAATGCGGCCTGATCGTCGAGTTGGGGCATTGGGCCGTGCAGGAGGCCTGCCGACAATTGGCTGGGTGGCGCGCAGCAGGGCTGCGTGTGCCTACCGTATCGGTCAACCTGTCTTCGACCAGTTTCCATAATCTCGATTTGCCGAAATTTTTGGCCTGCGCACTGCAAGCCAACGCCTTGCTGCCGCAGGATCTGACTCTGGAGCTGACCGAGAGCATCCTTCTGGATAACAACCCCAGCACCATCAAGGTCCTCGATGAGGTGCACAGGCAGGGCATCCGCTTGTCGATGGACGATTTTGGTACCGGCTACTCCAGCCTCAGTTACCTGCGGCGGCTGCCCATATCGGAGTTGAAGCTCGATCGCAGCTTCGTCTTCGACCTGGAGCATGACGAGGCGACTCGTGCACTGAGTAGCGCAATTCTGGGCATTGGCAGGAGCCTGCAGTTGACGGTAGTGGCCGAAGGTGTGGAAAACGAGGCGCAGCATCGGCTATTGCGCGAACAGGGCTATCCGGTGGGGCAGGGCTATCTGTTTGCCAAGCCGCTTCCTGCCGAGGAGCTGCAGCAATGGCTGAGTCAGACCTCTGCCCGGCAGGCCGAGGCCTGAAGCTATGATGGCCAGGCCATGGATGGCGGCCGGAAGCTGACATGGACCGTCATCTGGGCTCACGATGAGAATGGTCAGCCGCGCGGCGCCCATAGTTGCGCGTTGGGTTACCGGGGTTCTGTGGGGGGATGGTGATCTTCACCGCGTTGCTTTTCCCCCATGCTCAGAGCCGTCTGGTAGTTGCTGAAAACGCTTGCGGAAGGCGGCCGGGGACACGCCGACGCGCTGGCAGAACAGACGGCGGAAGGAGTTGCTGTCCTCGTAGCCCACTCGACTGGTGATGACCTCGAAGTTCAGGCGGGTGGTTTCCAGCAGTTCCTTGGCCTTTTCCAGGCGCAGGGCCTGCAGATAGGCCAGCGGCGCGTGACCGGTGGCGTCCTTGAAGCGACGCTTGAAGTTGCGCTCGCCGAAGCCGAAGCGCGTGGCCAACTCGTCGATGCCGCACGGCTCGGTGAAGTGCGCCTCCATCCAGTCCTGCACGCGCAGGATCGCTTCGTCGCCATGGCCGCGTGGCAGCGACCAGCTGATGTAGACGGACTGCTCGCTACGCACGTTGTCGACCAATAGGTAGCGGCTGCATTGCTGCGCCAGCTCGCGCGAGGCGAAGCGGCGAATCAGGTGCAGCAGCAAATCCATCGCCGCACTCGCACCAGCACTGGTGATCACCCGGCCGTCCTCGCAGAGAATGCGCCGCTCGTCCACACGAACCCCGGGGTAGCGGCGCCGCAACAGGTCGGCGAAGGCCCAGTGGGTAGTCGCCTCGATATCGTCGAGCAGGCCCGCCTCGGCCAGCATGAAGGTGGCCGTGCACATCGAGGCGATGATCGCCCCCTGTGCATGCTGCCGGCGCAGCCAGCCGGCATGGCGCTCGAACCCCGGCAGCGCCTCGCGCAGGCTGAACAGAAAGCCGGGGATCAGCACCAGGTCGGTTTTCGCCACTGCGTCCAGCGCCATGTCCACCGGCATGCTGCGGCCCAGGGCACTGGTCACCGGCTGCCCATCCAGGGACGCCACGCAGAGACGGAAGGGCGGTGTGGCCGGCAGGGCTAAGCGATTGGCCGCGTCCAGCACTTCCAGGGCCAGGGCGGCACTGGCCAGTGAACTGTGTTCGGCCAGTAGCAGAGTGATATGCATGGAGGTTCGATTGCGTAAATCGCATGATATTAGTCGTTTCTGCACCTACTCTACAGCAGGTGTCCTGCTTAGAGTGCCACCCTCGTCATTCAAACAGGTGTTTGTCGTATGAACCTCTGGTTTCGCCTTTTGCTGATGTTGCTGCGCCGTCCCTGGCGCAGGCCGGTGCCAGGGCTCGCCACCACCGTGGTGCGCCTGCGGGTTTGGCCGCTGGATCTGGACTTCAACCGGCACGTCACCAACGGCCGTTATTTCACCCTGGCCGATGTCGGGCGCATGGATTACGTGCTGCGCAGCGGCGCCTTTCGCGTGGCCCTGCGCCACCGTGCGCTGCCCATCGTCGGGGATGTGTGTGGCAAGTTCCGCCGTGAGCTGAAGCTGTTCGAGCGCTTCGAGATTCACACGCGCATGCTCGGCTGGGACGACAGGTGGAGCTTCGTCGAGCACCGCTTCGTCAAGGATGAGCGGGTCATCGCCGTGGTGGTCATGCGCGGGCTGTTCCGTGGGCCGAAGGGCAATGTAGCGCCCGCCGAATTCGCTCGTGAGCTGGGCCTGGACGAGCAGTCACCACCCTTGCCGCAATGGCTAAAGGAATGGTCGAGCAGTTGCGACGGGCTGAGCCTGCAACTGCGCGAGACGGAGCGGCCATAGGTATCGGCGTTCAATCCGCCCCGTAGTTCATGATCGACAGCAGGCGGATCGGTACCTTGACCAGCTTCTCCGGGCCATGCGGCACCTCGCCGTCGAAGGTCAGGCTGTCGCCGGCCTGCATCGGGTAGAGCTGGTTGCCGTGGCGGTAGACCAGCTCGCCTTCGAGCAGATGGAGAAACTCGGTGCCGGGATGGGCGAAGGTGGGGAACTCCTCGCTGGCGTCGTCCATGCTGACCATGTACGCCTCGAAGCTCTTCTTCGGTCCACGGGTGTGGTTGAGCAGGCGATAGGTGTGGCCCTTGTCGGTGCCACGGCGCACCACTTCGAGGCCTTCACCGGCTTTCACCAGCAGGGCGCCGCCTCCTTGCTGGTCGTACTGGCTAAACAGCTTGGACATGGGCATGCCCAACACGTCGCAAAGACGGCTGAGGGTGTCGAGGCTGGTGGAAACCTGGGCGTTCTCGATCTTGCTCAACATGCCCTGGCTGATGCCGGCGATGCGTGCCACGTCGGCGATCTTCAGTTCCTGGGCCTGGCGCTGGCGGCGAATCTGCATGCCCAAGTATTGCTCGAGCTTGAGGCGGGGAGGCGTTTCCGGCGTGGTCGTCATACAGGCTTATTTCTTCTGTGAATAAAAAATTCGCACCAGGAATGTGCGGGCTGCCTTGCTTCGGTGCGTTTTTCGTTCGCGACTTTCCTCGTATGAAAGCATTTTTCTTCGGCGGATAGAAGAAAGACGCGGGTTCCCGTGAGGTCGGCTCCTGGCATGGCCAGTTGGCAAGCTGCTTGCATTTCTTTTGGGGAAATTAAAATTCCCCAGCGGAATAATGGCGACGCCACCGGAGGCCTTACCCATGTTGCCCAGTGAAACCCAGAAAATCATCGACCAGCACGGCATCAAGTACGTGCTGGCCCAGTTCGTCGATATCCATGGTGCGGCCAAGACCAAGTCGGTGCCGGTTTCGGGGCTCAAGGCCGTGGCCGAGGAGGGCGCCGGCTTCGCCGGGTTCGCCATCTGGGGCATGGGCATGGAGCCGCACGGCCCGGACTTCATGGCCCGTGGTGATCTCTCCACGCTGATGCCGGTGCCCTGGCAGCCGGGCTATGGCCGCGTGGTGTGCATCGGTCATGTCAACGGCCAGCCGCATCCCTACGACACCCGCTACGTGTTGCAGCAGCAGGTGCAGCGTCTGACCGATCGGGGCTGGACGCTCAATACCGGCCTGGAGCCGGAGTTCAGCCTGTTCCGCCGTGACGCTGAGGGCAAGCTGGTGCCGGTGGATGCCAGCGACAAGCTGGAGAAGCCCTGCTACGACTACAAGGGCCTGTCGCGTTCGCGCGTGTTCCTGGAGAAACTCACCGAGGCGCTGCAGCCGGTGGGCTTCGATATCTACCAGATCGATCACGAGGATGCCTGCGGCCAGTTCGAGATCAACTACACCTACAGCGATGCCATGGAGTCGGCGGATCGCTTCACCTTCTTCCGTATGGCTGCCGGCGAGATCGCCAACGATCTGGGCATGATCTGCTCGTTCATGCCCAAGCCGGATCCGCGCCGTGCCGGTAACGGCATGCACTTCCACCTGTCGATCGGCAGCGCCAGCAGCAAGAACCTCTTCCATGACGCCAGCGACCCCAGCGGCATGGGCCTGTCCAAGCTGGCCTATCACTTCCTTGCCGGCCTGCTGGCCCATGGCCCGGCGCTGTGCGCCTTCGCCGCGCCGACGGTGAACTCCTACAAGCGCCTGGTCGTCGGCCGCTCGCTATCCGGCGCGACCTGGGCGCCGGCCTTCATCGCCTATGGCGACAACAACCGTTCGGCGATGCTGCGCATTCCCTACGGGCGCATCGAGTTCCGCCTGCCGGACGCCGGCTGCAACCCCTACCTGGTCACCGCCGCGATCATCGCCGCCGGCCTCGACGGCATCGACCGTCAGCTCGATCCGGGCAAGGCCTGCAACGAGAACCTCTACAAGCTCAGCCTGGAAGAGATCGCCGCGCGCGGCATCGACACCCTGCCGCAGTCGCTCAAGGAAGCCTGCGACGCGCTGCAAGCCGACCCGCTGTTCCGCGAGGTGCTGGGCGCCGAGATCGTCGACGAATTCCTCAAGCTCAAGCGCATGGAGTGGGTCGAGTACAGCCGCCACGTCTCCGACTGGGAGATCGAGCGTTACACCGAATTTTTCTAAAAGCGGCTGCAGGCTCCAGGCGGCAAGCCACAGGCGTTTTTCTGCCTGCGGCCTGATGCCTGCAGCCTGACGCTCCGAACACAGTGAGGACATTTTTATGTGTGGAATCGTAGGTCTGTACCTGAAGAACCCGGCGCTGGAGAACCAGCTCGGCGCGCTCTTCGAACCCATGCTGCTGGCCATGACCGACCGTGGCCCGGACAGCGCCGGCTTCGCCATCTACGGTGACGAGGTGAAGGACGGCTGGATCAAGCTGACCCTGCAAAGCACCACGGCCGGCTATGACTTCAAGGCCCTGATGGGAGAGCTGGAAGGTCGCCTGGGCTGCTCGCTGGACTGGTTCCAGAACGCCAGCGCCGCCGTGCTCAAGACCAATGCCGACGAGGCGGCCGTGCGCGCCGTGCTCGCCGAACTGGCACCGACCGTGCGCGTGATGAGCGTCGGCCAGAGCATCGAGATCCTCAAGGGCATGGGCCTGCCCAAGGAAATCGCCGAGCGCTTCTCACTGGCCAGGATGAAGGGCAGCCACATCATCGGCCACACCCGCATGGCCACCGAGAGCGCGGTGACCATGGAAGGCAGCCACCCGTTCTCCACCGGCCAGGATCTGTGCCTGGTGCACAACGGCTCGCTGTCCAACCACTTCCGTCTGCGCCAGGAACTGCGCCGCCACGGCATCGAGTTCGAAACCGAGAACGACACCGAGGTCGCCGCCGGCTACCTGACCTGGCGCCTGCGCCAGGGCGATTCGCTCAAGGAAGCGCTCGACCATTCGCTGGAAGACCTTGATGGCTTCTTCACCTTCGCCATCGGCACCCGCGACGGCTTCGCGGTGATCCGCGACCCCATCGCCTGCAAGCCGGCGATCCTCGCCGAGACCGACGACTACGTGGCCATGGCCTCCGAATACCAGGCCCTGTCGACCTTGCCGGGCATCGACAAGGCCAAGGTGTGGGAGCCGGAGCCGGCGACCATGTACATCTGGGAACGCAGCGCTTGAGTCGCTCCAGGCCTACTGCGCACACCGATTGCAGCGTCAGATCCTCGCGATCCGCTCGCCGTACTACTCGTACTGTCTCGCGGCTCGCTGCGGTTCTTCCTTGCCCTCGGCGCGCTCGCGACGGCCTGAATTCGACTCTCTAATTTTGGGAGACACGCACATGAAAACCATCGACCTTTCCAGCGCCACCGTGCGCGAGCTGAACCAGGCGCTGCACGAGCAGGCCAAGACCCTCACCGAGCGCGAGTGGGTGGTGAGCAACCCGGGGGGCAAGCACAACCTCGCCGTGGGCCTGAACGAAGCGCTGAGCGTGGAGATCGACGGCCACGCCGGCTACTACTGCGCCGGCATGAACCAGAAGGCCAGCGTCACCATCCACGGCAACGTCGGCGTCGGCGTCGCCGAGAACATGATGAGCGGCATGGTGCGCATCAAGGGCAGCGCCTCGCAATCGGCCGGCGCCACCGCCCATGGCGGCCTGCTGGTGATCGAGGGCGACGCCGGCGCGCGCTGCGGCATCTCGATGAAGGGCGTCGACATCGTGGTCGGCGGCAACATCGGCCACATGAGCTGCTTCATGGGCCAGGCCGGGCGCTTGGTGGTGTGCGGCGATGCCGGCGATGCGCTGGGCGACTCGCTCTACGAGACGCGCATCTACGTCAAGGGCACGGTCAAGTCGCTGGGCTCGGACTGCATCGAGAAGGACATGCGCCCCGAGCACCTGGAGGAACTCGCCGAACTGCTCAACCGCGCCGGCTTCGACGAAGATCCGGCCAGCTTCAAACGCTACGGCTCGGCCCGCCAGCTGTACAACTTCAAGGTCGACAACGCCTCGGCGTACTGATCGCGCACCCTGCCCGAAGAGGAATTTGCAATGAGCGAAAAAATCACCCCGGTGCTGCGCGAGTCCGCCACCTTCGACCGCCTGTCCATCCAGGAAATCCAGCGTGCCGCCGAGACCGGCATCTACGACATCCGCGGCGGCGGCACCAAGCGCAAGCTGCCGCACTTCGACGACCTGCTACTGCTCGGCGCCTCCATGTCGCGCTACCCGCTGGAAGGCTACCGCGAGAAATGCGGCACCGACGTGGTGCTGGGCAACCGCTTCGCCAAGAAGCCGATCCATCTGAAGATCCCGGTGACCATCGCCGGCATGAGTTTCGGCGCGCTGTCGGCCCAGGCCAAGGAAGCCCTCGGCCGTGGCGCCAGCATCGCCGGCACCAGCACCACCACCGGTGACGGCGGCATGACCCCGGAAGAGCGCGGCCAGTCGCAGCACCTGGTCTACCAGTACCTGCCGTCGCGCTACGGCATGAACCCGGATGACCTGCGCAAGGCCGATGCCATCGAGATCGTCCTCGGCCAGGGCGCCAAGCCGGGCGGCGGCGGCATGCTGCTGGGCATGAAGGTCACCGAACGCGTAGCCGGCATGCGCACCCTGCCGATCGGCGTCGATCAGCGCAGCGCCTGCCGTCACCCGGACTGGACGGGCCCGGACGACCTGGCGATCAAGATTGCCGAGCTGCGCGAGATCACCGACTGGGAAAAACCCATCTACGTGAAGATCGGCGCCAGCCGCCCGTACTACGACGTCAAGCTGGCGGTGAAGGCCGGTGCCGACGTGATCGTCCTCGACGGCATGCAGGGTGGCACCGCGGCGACTCAGGAAGTGTTCATCGAGCACGTCGGCATCCCCATCCTCTCGGCCATCCCGCAAGCCGTGCAGGCCCTGCAGGAGATGGACATGCACCGCAAGGTGCAACTGATCGTCTCCGGCGGCATCCGCACCGGCGCCGACGTGGCCAAGGCCATGGCCATGGGCGCCGACGCGGTGGCCATCGGCACCGCCGCGCTGATCGCCCTCGGTGATAACCACCCACGTCTGGATGAGGAACTCAAGGCCATCGGTTCGGCCGCCGGCTATTACGACGACTGGCAGAACGGCCGCGACCCGGCCGGAATCACCACTCAGGATCCGGAACTGTCCAAACGCCTCGACCCGGTCGCCGCCGGTCGCCGCCTGGCCAACTACCTGCGCGTGCTGGTGTTGGAGGCGCAGACCATGGCCCGCGCTTGCGGCAAGTCGCACCTGCACAACCTCGACCCCGAGGATCTGGTGGCCCTGACCGTGGAAGCCGCTGCCATGGCCCGCGTGCCGCTGGCCGGCACCAACTGGGTGCCCGGGCAGGTGCAGTACTGAGCTCGGCGGAAAGTGTAAAAAGGCCGCAACGCTTGGCGTTGCGGCCCTTTTTGTATTTGGGGAAAGTACGGGTTGACACCGGACTGGCAATTAAGTGTTAGCTGTCGATGACTTGGCACTATCCGTTAGCGTGTCGTCTGATCTGATGGGTTTCGCCCCTTACGGGCGACTCACTTTCTTTGCTTGTGCAAAGAAAGTAAGCAAAGAAACACACCCCTGCATACGGCCCCGGCTGCGCCGGGGTTCCCTCGTTCCATCACCGCTCCAGGGGCACGCCGCGAAGGGCCATCCCTGGCCCATCGTGGCTCTCGCGGCATCCATGCCGCTCAACCCCTTCCACGGCGATTCCACTCGGCCTCCTGAAGGGGGACTTGGGTGTCGTCTGTGAGATCGCGCTTCAAAAGCAAAAGCCAGACGCCGCCGAGTTTAACTACGTGGAGATTACGCAAGCTCGCGACCCGGTCCCCTTCAGGAGGCCGAGTGGAGCAGTGCCGGAGCGAGGAAACGCAGCGAAGCGGAGTAACAGCCGCAGGCTGGCCCGCAGGGTGAGCAAAGCGAATCAAGTTTCGCGTAGCGAAACCCGGATGTCGGGGTGCCCTTCTCTTTGGTTACTTTCTCTTGGGCAAGCAAGAGAAAGTGACTCGCCCGTAAGGGGCGAAACCAAAACGAAAGATCCATACGCCAATGATCTTTGCCCGGATATAAATAGCGCAAAAGAACACACAAACTTGCCAGTCCGATGTCAAGCGTATCTTCCCCGCGATAACGAGAAGAACCCTTTTTTCGTCAGTGCGAGATTCAGCTGCGACGCTTCTCCTGGCGCACGTCACGCTCGTCGCCTGGTCCGGTTCCCAGCCATGCGAGTGGTTTCAATCAGGCGTATCTGCCTGAAGCCGGCGGACCATGACCAGCGTGCGCTCGGCCCCGTCAACGACTTCGCGCTGCAGCTCGAAGCCGAGACGTTGATAGAAGCCCTGAGCAGTCAGTGATGAGGGCACGAACAATTCGGCGATGCCTTGTTCGCGAGCAAGCCGAGTGATGGCCAGCATGAGCATGCGCCCGATACCCCGGCCCTGCATCGGTGGATCGATGAACACCGTCCGGATCACCTGACCCTCGAGACTGGCCGTGCCGAGCAGCTGTTCATCCTGTTCGGCCACCAGCACCTGGCGCGCATCTATCAACTGCGCCACGCGTTGTACGCTGAAGCTCTGCTCTACCCGCCGAATCACCTCGGGCGCGTAATCCCGTGCATTGCTGACCTGCAGCGCACTGATGATCACCCGGCTTATTGCTGGTGCGTCGCTCGGACGTGCAGAGCGGATTTCGATTGGCATGGCATCGCTTCCTGCTGGCCGTTCCGACGGAAACGGCATCTGCGCTGCTGGCCCGTTCGAGGCCAGCAGCGCGCCCCTGTCAGCCTACCTTGAAGCGGTTGACCAGTTGCTGCTGATGATCGGCCAGGCGCGCCAGTTCGCGGCTGGTCACCGCGGTCTGTTCGGCTGCGGCGCTAACCTGGATGACCAGGTCGTTGATGTCGTTGACGTTGCGGTTGATCTCCTCCGACACCAGGCTCTGCTCCTCGGCGGCCGAGGCCACCTGGATGTTGCGGTCGCTGATGCTGGCGATGCCGTCGGTGATTTCCCCCAGCATATCACCGGCCTTGACCACGTTATTGGCGCCGGCCTGGGCCTTGTTCAGGGTTTCCTGCATGGAGCTGGCGGCACGGTCCGAGCCGCTCTGCAGGTTGCTGATCATCTGCTGGATGCTGACGGTGGAGTCCTGGGTCTTCTGCGCCAGCTGACGGACTTCATCCGCGACCACGGCGAAGCCGCGACCCTGCTCACCGGCACGCGCCGCCTCGATGGCGGCATTGAGAGCCAGCAGATTGGTTTGTTCGGCCACGCCGCGAATGACGTCGAGCACCGAGGAGATGGCATCGCTTTCACGCTTGAGCTCGACGATGATCCCGGCCGTCTGCTCGGCCTGTGTCGACAGGGCCTGGACCAGGCGCACGGTGTTCTCGATCTCGGTCTTGCCCTGCATCGTGCTGTCGTTGACCCGGCGCGACATCTCCGCGGCTTCGGTGGTGCTGCGCGCCACATCGCGTACGGTGGCGCTCATCTCGTTGATGGCGGTGGCCACCTGATCCGTGCCAAGGCGCTGCTGCGCCACGTTCTGGCTGGTCTGCAGCGCAACGGCCGAAGATTCCTCGGCGGCGGTGGCGACCTGAGCCGCGGCGCCACCGATTTCCTGGATCACTTCCTTGATCTGCTCGGCCATGTTGTTGAGGTTGCGCGCGATGACGCCGAACTCGTCGCCACCTTCATAGCTGGTGTGAGCGGTCAGATCGCGTCTGGCCAGGGCAACCAGGGTGTCGTTGACGTCACTGACCGCCGAACGGATGTTGCGGATGATCAGCAGCGACAGCACCACGACGGCGGACAGCACGCCAAGCATCGCGGCGATGGTCAGCCACAGGCTGTTGCCAGCTTCGTCCTGAGCTTGGCTGGCGAGTTCCGCGACGTTCTGGCTCAGCTCGCGCTCAACTTGCACCATCAGATCGATACGCGCGGTGGAAAGCTTGAACCACTCTTCGGGAGTGGCATTCAGTGCTTCGCCCAGCGGCGTTTCCAGTGCCGTGCGCTGCAGGTTGCTGGCGGCTTGCGAGGCAGATTGCTGCAGCGCGCTGTCGAGCTTGTTCCTGAAATCCGCCGTGGCCCGGCGCTGAAAGGCATCCTGATAGGCGGCGAACTCACCGAGGTTGCGGCTCAGGCGTGCGAGCAGGTCCGCATTGAGTTGCTTCTGGCTGAAGGCCAGGCCGAGCAGGGCGCGTTCGCGTCCGGCGCGCTCCTTCATTTCCACGAACTGGTTCAGTGCACCGAGGGCTCGCAGGATGCGCGGATCGCTCACCCGTGCTTCGAGCGAGTGGGTGTAGCCGATCAGGCTGCCGATCAGGCGGGTGTAGCGCGCGCCGGATTCGCCACTGTTGATCGATTGGGCGTCCACTTGCTGGCGCAGGGTGGCAATTTCATCCAGCCCACCGAGGACTTCGATCAGTTCCGCCGAAGCTTCGGTCGACAGGCTGCGCAACGCCTTGATCGTCGTGTCGCTGTCGATTCGGAACTGGTTCAGTGCATCGCGCATGGAGGTGCCGCCGCTGCCGATGAAGACGCCACTGGCGCCGCGCTCGCGTTGCAGCGAGGTGACCACGGCGCTGATCTTCTGCGCTGTACCACTGGCCATCACGGTGCGATCCATCTCGGTCAGGGTGTGGTATTTGCCGGTGACATAGACCCCGGCGAAGGCCAGGAAGCCAAGCAGTGGGAATATCAGTATGAGCAGTAGCTTCACGCTCAGCGGGGCGTTCTTAAGCATCTGTTTCGTGCCTCATCGTCTAGAGTTGGGTAGTTGGCAGGCGAAGTTACGACGATGTCGGCGGCTCCCCTCGGGCCAGCGACTGAGCAGGCTGCGAGGGATCTTGGCGCCCCTCTGCTGTTGCGGTGTTGTAGTGCTTCGTTGTATCGGCTGCTTCGCAAGTAGGTGGATGGTCTCGTTCCTGGCCTGCGCTCGCACCGGTAGGTGACGTGCGCCGAGCAGCAACGACTTTTCGAACGAGGCTTGCACTTAGGACATCGTATGTCTCTGGCATTTCTTTAACGAAATTTGCCTGAGCGCAGACGATGCATCCACGGCCAGCCGGGCGTTCACGAGGTAGATTAAACAAAATGAATAAGCGGTCTTTGACTGACAGCAACAAGTCGTTTTGCTCTCTCAAGTCATTCATCGCCGAGCCGATAATCTCTCTGAGGGTTCGTCGTCGCGTTCGCGCCTGGTGAATCCACTATCCCGAGGGTTTCATCGAATGAACATCAAACAAAAGCTGACCTGTGCGTTTGCCGCTATCGCGTGTCTCCCGATCCTGCTGGTGGCTGCGGTGGTGATATACAAGGAGCGAGTTCAGGCCGAAGTCGATTTCCTCGACGGAAGCTCTCGAGAGATTCGCCAGGTCGACAATGCCATGAGCCTCTTCTTCAAGGGCATCACCGAGAACGTCGACTACCTGGCGAGCCTGCCGCAAATGATTGCAGCGCCAACCTTGAAGAACTATTCCTCGGCGGACGCGGCCAGTACTCCTCTGCCGGAAACCAACCAGGAGCTGGAACGCATCTTCGATCGCTTCGCCAAGGCTCATCCGACCACCGCCTACCTTTCCTACGGGCGGGTAGACGGTGGCTATGCCATCTGGCCGAGCGATCCGAGCCTCGCCAACTATGACCCACGCGTGCGCCCCTGGTACAAGACTGCCATGGCTGCACCGGGCAAGACCCAGCGTACCGCTGCCTACTACTGGGCACCGGACGATGCGGTGCTGATCGGTACCGTGCGTACCGTCAACGATGCGCAGGGTGCGATCGCCGGTGTTGTTGGTCTGGACGTCTCGCTGAAACAGCTCACCGACCTGGTCAAGCAGATCAAGATCGGCCAGACCGGTTACCTGATGCTGGTCGAGGGCAGCGGCAACGTGCTGGTCGATCCGCAGAATGCCGAGAACAACTTCAAGTCCCTTGCCGATCTGGGTGGCGACTATGCCCGTATGGCCGGAGCCGACGGCTTGCTCGAGGTGGAGCTCAACGGCACCCGCTACATGGCCAATATCTGGTCGTCCCCGACGCTCGGCTGGCGCTTCATCGGTCTGATCGAGCATGGCGAGGTCATGGCCAAGGCCAATGCTCTCGCCTGGCAGGTCGGCGTTATCGTGCTGGTCCTGGCGCTGGTGTTCGCCGCGGTGGGGACCGTGTTCGCCAACCTCATCGTCAATCCGATACGCAGCGTGGCGAGCGGGCTGGAGGGTATCGCGCAGGGTGAAGGTGATCTCACGCGTAGCCTGAACATCCAGGGTAAGGACGAAACGGCGCTGCTGGCGCGCTGGTTCAACCAGTTCCTCGGCACGATCCGCCAGCTGGTGCAGCGCATCATCGAGGCCTCGGCTGCCCTGCGCCAGACCTCCGAAGGCTCGACACGGGTCGCCCAGGACATGACCGATGTGGCCGAGCGCCAACGCGGTGCAGTGGAAATGGTGTCCACGGCTTTCAACGAGATGGTCGCCACCGCCAACGAAGTCGCGCGCTCCTGCAGCGAGGCCGCCACCTCTGCCGATGATGGTCAACGTCAGGTCTACGCCGGGCAGGCGCAGATCGAGGATGCCACTGACAGCGTCACCCGCCTGAGCGACAACCTCAAGCAATCGGCGCTGGCGCTGCAGGCACTAGAGCAGGACAGCCAGAATATCAACGCGATCCTCGGCACCATCCGTTCGATTGCCGAGCAGACCAACCTGCTGGCGCTCAACGCGGCGATCGAGGCCGCTCGCGCTGGCGACCAGGGCCGGGGCTTCGCAGTCGTCGCCGACGAGGTGCGAGCCCTGGCGCAGCGCACCGCCGACTCCACCGGTGAAATCGACAACCTGCTCGGCGGCCTGGCGCGACGCACCCAGGAAGTGACCCGGCAGATGCAGAACAGCCTGGAGATGTCGCAAGCCAGCGTCGAGCGCATCAGCCTGGCGAGCAACAGTTTCGAGCAGATTCGTGGTGCGGTGGACCACATCCGCGATCAGAACACGCAGATCGCCACCGCCGCGGAAGAGCAGCATCAGGTTGCCGAGGACATCAACCGCCATATCGCCCAGATCCAGAGCGATGCACTGTTGGTGGAGAATCTCGCGCAGTCGGCGCACCGCGATTCGCAGGAGTTGGTCCAGCTGTCGGAGCAACTCCATGGCCTGGTGGGGCGTTTCCGCGCCTAGCAGGCCGTTGAAAAACGTAGGCGAGGCAGCCAGTGCAAGGAAAAAACAGGCGAAAAAGCGGAGTTTACGAGTTGTAAATGAGCATTTTGAGCCTGTTTTTAACGCAGCAATGGCAACGCAGGTAGTTTTTCAACAGCCTGCTAGCCCTCCCTACGACGCCGCATGAACCATGCGGCGTCGTTTCAAACTGGCAAGGTGAGCCAGCTGTCGTCAGCTGTGAGCTGCGTTGCGATACATCCCTTCTCCGTTTTCTTCATCCCTGAAAACCCCTCTTCATTGAAGCTGGCGGTGCGCCGCGACGGCGCGCTTCGCCCTGTCCTTGTGCAGTACTGCCTGCCGTACCGAGCGCTGGAAGATCGCAAAGCCGCGGCCAGTGCCGGGTGAAGTAAATGGCACAGTCCATGCTTTCTTAATGAGAACAAAAAGTTCTCCAAGGGAATTTTCTCTGGAGGCAAACCGACCATCGCCTTGCTCTCACCCAGGAGGGTTTCCGATGACCGCATCCAGTGCCGAACCCATGTTCAGTACCCCACGTTATGCCCTCGAGGCGTCCAGGCATCCAGCCAGTCGTCGTCTCGTGGTCGCCCAGCAGGCCAGTGACGCCGCCGCGCTGCTCGATGATCCGGCCCCGACTCTGCTGCTGTGCCTGGGCGAGACGCTGCCGGGCAGTGTCGAGCAGGAGAGTCTGCCCAGCAGCGAAGCGCTGTACCTGCGCTTGCAGATGCTGCTGGAGCAGGCCCAGGCCGGCACCCGGCTGTACGTCTGTGGCGATGAAAGCTTTCTCTGGCACATCCACAGACTGGCGCGGCAGGCCGGCCTGTTCGGTGACGAGATCGAACTGTTCAAGCAGGGCGCGCGCCGTCGCCTTTACTGCGTGCATTGCGGGCATTTCCAGGACATCGGCAGCGAAGGCGAGTGCACCTGTGCCCAGTGCCGGGTGAAGTTGTTCGTCCGCGAGCATTTCTCCCAACGCCTCGGCGCCTACATGGGCGTCTGCATCGACCCGGATAGCCCCTTTGCGCCGGAGGTGTCGGCATGAGCGCGATGATCGAGGTGCAGGTTACCGAGGTGCGCCAGCTTACCCCGGTGGTGCGTGAGTTCAGCTTGCGCGCTATCGACGGCACGCTGCCGGGCTTTTCCTGCGGCAGCCATGTGCAGGTGGTGTTGCCCATCGAAGGGCGCACGCTGCGCAATGCCTATTCGCTGCTGGGCGACCCGCGCGACGTTGGTGTGTACCGCATCGCCGTGCGCCTGCAGGAGGCTTCGCGCGGCGGTTCGCGCTATCTACACGAGCAGGTGCGCGTCGGTGACCGCTTGCAGATTGGCGCGCCGAGCAATCTGTTCGCCCTGCATTCGCAGGCCCGCCATCACATTCTGGTGGCCGGTGGCATCGGCATCACGCCATTCATGGCCTATCTGGCTGAGCTCGAGGCGCAAGGCGCGTCTTTCGAACTGCACTACGCCTACCGCAGCGGCCTGACCGACGCCTACGCCGCCGAGCTGCGCCAGCGCCTGGGCGAGCGCTTTCATGGCTACGACGCCGCTGCCGGCCAGCGTCTGGACTGCACCAGCCTGTTCGCCGGCAAGCCGCTTGGCAGCCACCTTTACGTCTGCGGCCCGCAAGGTCTGCTCGATGAACTCAAGTTGCTGGCCAACGCCCACGGCTGGTCGGCCGGGCGCCTGCACTGGGAGGCCTTCGCCGCGCCCGAGCCGGGCCAGCCCTTCACCGTCGAGCTGGCGCGCAGTGGCCAGCGCCTGCAGGTGCCGGGTGGCCACAGCCTGCTCGAAGCGCTGGAGGCCGCCGGTGTCGAGGTGCCCAACCTGTGCCGGGGCGGGGTGTGCGGGCAATGCACCACGCGCTACCTGAGCGGCGAAGTGGAGCACCGTGATCACTACCTGGATGAGCAGCAGCGCGGCGCCGCACTGATGCCCTGTGTTTCCCGTGGCGGCTGCTCCGGCACGCTGCTGCTCGACCTTTGAGGAATCCGCCATGCCCGTCGTGATGAAACCGCTGGAAACCTATCGGGACGATTTCACCTTCAGCAACAGCCCGCAGGCCATTGCCCGCTTTCCCTTTCCGTTTGCCGAGGACAGCTACATGTACTCGGTCAACATCGAGCCGGCCACGCCGCGCGAGCCGGGTTCGGTGTTCGAGCACTGGTTCGACATCGACGAACACTACGTCTCGGAGATGGCCGAGCGCGCCTGCGTGCTGGAGAAGGATCCGGATCGCTGCCTGGTGATGCCGCATATGGCCCAGGCCGCCTGGGACACCCTGGAAATGCTGATGGAGCACCTGGCCGCCGACTACCCCGAGCATTTCGCCCTGCAGCGCGAGGGTGACCAGTGGTTGTGGATCAACCGCCCGCTGGGTATCGAGCAGCGCTTCACCTTCGGTGATGCCAGCACCTTGCCCTACGAGCCGCTGGAATACATCACGCGCCAGGCGCAGGGCGACTTCGCCGTACTCGACCAGCGCGATGGCGACCTGTTCATGGATGCCGGCATGGTCACCTGCCCGGCGGACTGGTCGATCAAGTTCGACGCCGGCATGAGCTTCAAGCAATGGCACGCCCCGGTGCCGGGCGTGGCACATCAGCTCGGCGTGTTCGACCGCGCACTGAAGTACCTGCTGAACATCCAGGTCGGCCATCCGGTGCGCCGCCTGAACTGGACCATGACCATCAACCCGCGCCTGGACACCTCCTCGGAGACCTTTCACGAGTGGGGCCATGAGCGCGGCCTGGTGACGCCGGAGAACGTCGCGCGCCTGGTGCACCTGCGCGTCGAGCTGCAGTTCATGCCGCGCCTGCCGCGCAGCAATGCGCTGCTGTTCGGCATCCGTACCTACCTGATCAGCCTCGAGGAACTGGCCACCAACCCGGCCTGGGCCTGCCGTCTGCACCGGGTATTGCGCGACCTGCCGGACGAGATCGCCGACTACAAGGGCCTGACCCGCTATCGCCAGACCGTGGTGGACTGGCTGAGCCAGTTCGACCCGCAGGCCAAGGCCGCCTGAATCCATTGCCTGCCTGCGCAGGCTCAACGACGCACAACAGGAGAAACTGACATGGCCAATTCCTGGCGTATTTCCGCCCTTGCCGAGCGTCATCGTGCACTGGGTTCCAAGCTCGAGGACTGGAGCGGCATGGGCACCGCCTGGACCTATGCCAGCGACCTGGCCGACGAGCACGAGGCGATCCGCACCCGTGCCGGCCTGATGGACGTGTCCGGGCTGAAGAAGGTGCACTACGTTGGCCCGCATGCCGAAAGCCTCTTGGAATACGCCACCAGCCGTGACATCTCCAAGGTCTATCCGGGCAAGAGCGTCTACGCCACCATGCTCAACGAGGCCGGCAAGTTCGTCGACGACTGCGTGATCTACCGCACCGGCCCCAACGCCTTCATGGTGGTGCATGGTTCCGGCAACGGCCACGAGATGCTGGTGCGTTCGGCCCAGGGCCGCCAGGTGGCGGTGCTGTTCGACGACGACCTGCACGACCTGTCGCTGCAAGGCCCGCTGGCGGTGGATTTTCTCGCCGAGCATGTGCCGGGCATTCGCGAGCTGCCGTACTTCCATCATATGCAGACCAAGCTGTTCGAGCGCCCGGTGATGATCTCGCGCACCGGCTACACTGGCGAGCGCGGCTACGAGATCTTCTGCAAGGCCGCCGACGCCCCGGCCATCTGGGACGGCATCCTGGAGAAGGGCAAAGGCCTGGGCATCATCCCCTGCGCCTTTACCGCGCTGGACTGGCTGCGGGTGGAGAGCTACCTGCTGTTCTTCCCCTACGACAACTCCGAGATGTACCCCTTCGCCGACCAGCCGGCTGGCGACACTCTTTGGGAGTTGGGCCTGGACTTCACCGTGTCAGGATCTTCGGCGTGCTGCTCGAGGGTGACAAGGCCGCCGAGGCCGGCGACACCCTGTGGGCCGACGGCAAGCAGGTGGGCGTGATCACCTGCGCCATGTACTCGCGGTTGTCCGGCAAATCCATGGCCATCGCGCGCATGGACGTGCCCTATGCCGAGCAGGGCGTGCCTCTGCAGGTCAAGGGCAGCCTGGCGGTCAATGCCATCGCCCACACCCTGCCGTTCGATGATCCGGAGAAGAAAAAACGTACGGCCAAGGGCTGAGTCAGGGGCTGTGCCGCTTCGACGCGAGCCGTGCGCGAAACGGCAACAGATCCTGGATCCCGCGACCGGGAGTCGTCGCGGGCAAGGAGTTTCCGGGGCAAGGGAGCAGGGTCACAGGGATGTGTCCCGATTTGCCTTGAATTAGGAGGGCGTCATGGCCTGGTTGAACGGTTGGGGTTTTCTGCTGCTGGCCGGCATCTGCGAGGTGTTCTATGCCTCGATCATTCCGCGTACCGATGGTTTCACCCGGCTGTGGCCGAGTCTGTACTGCGCATTTTTTCTGGCATTGAGCATCTACCTGCTGAGCCTGTCGGTGCGCGAGTTGCCGCTCGGCCTGGCCTATGCCGTGTGGGTCGGTATCGGCACTTTGGGCACGGTGGCCTATGGCGCGATGTTTCTCGGCGAGAGCCTCAACCTGCTGCGCAGCCTGTGCCTGGTGATGATCATCGCCGGCATCGTTGGCCTTAAGTTGGCCAGCCACGAGACGGTGTGAGGCGGCGGACTGCAGCGGAAAGTCGCCGACCTGCTGGACGAATACGCCAGTGAACTCAGGTCAGGTCGCCGGGTACAGGCGCCCGAACAACTGGCGGCGGAGCCGCATCGCTATGTGCCGGGCAACGTGCTGAGCAAGGTTGCGGGACTATCTGCTGGGTTGAGCGCTGGCGCGGCCTGGCGGGCCGCGCAGCGGGGCTGCTCAGAGCTGGAAGCGGGCGATGTTCTCGCGCAGTGCCTCGCTGGTACGGGCCAGGCTTTCGCTTTCCTGCTGGGCATGCTGGAAGGCCGTGGCGGATTGCTCGGTACTGTCGCGGACCGAGACGATGCCGCGGCTGATTTCCTCGGCAACGGCCGTCTGTTGCTCGGCAGCGGTGGCGATCTGCTGGTTCATGCCGTTGATGCGTTCGATCATGGCGACGATCCGCGCCACCGCTTCGCCAGCCTCCGACACACCGGATACCGATTGCGAACTGGAGTTCTGGCAGCGCTCCATGTAGCGCGAGGTTTCATCGGCGATCTTCTGCAGGCTGGCGATCAAACCCTCGATTTCGGTGGTGGCCTCCTGGGTACGGCGCGCCAGGCTGCGCACCTCGTCGGCGACCACGGCGAAGCCACGCCCGGCCTCGCCGGCACGGGCGGCTTCGATGGCGGCATTGAGCGCCAGCAGGTTGGTCTGGTCGGCTACCGACTTGATCACGTCGAGCACGCTGCCGATGTTGCTGCTTTCGGCTTTCAGGCGGCCCATGGCTTCGCTGGAGTTGTCGATTACCTGGGCCAGTTCGCCGATCAGGCTGACCGCATGCCCTGCCTTTTGCTGGCTTTGCGCTGCCGCCTCGTCTGCTTCGCTGGCAGCCTGGGCGGCCGACTCGGCGCTGCGCGCCACATCCTGCACAGTGGCAGCCATCTCGTGCACGGCGGTGACGATCTGTTCCACTTCACGCTGGGCCTGGGCCACGCTCTCGGCGTTGCGCAGGCTCGATTCGCTCAGCTCCTGGCTTGAATGGGCCACGGTGCGCGATGAGTTGTCGATGCCCTGGGTGACCTGGCGCAGGTTTTGTTGCATGCGTTGCAGCGCGGCGAGCACGCTGTTTTCCGCGCAGTTTATCGCTTGCTCCATGGTGCGCAGGTCGCCCTCTGCCACGCGCTGTGCGATGCGATTCAGATCGCTCGGCTCTGCGCCCAGGGCGCCCAGCAGGTAGCGGCTGATCATATTTCCCAGTACGGCAGCGATGACGAAACTGAACACAGTGATGATGATGAGCATGTTGCGTTGCTTCAGGTAGTGCGCCTCGTTGTCCAGCACCCGCTGTTCGGCCACCTCGGTGGTATGGATCAGGTATTCGTCGATAGTCTTGGTCAGCTCCTCGAGCAGGGGGGTGCACTGTTCCTTGACCATGCGCATGGCTTCGGCATCGTTACCAGCGAACAGGTGCTCGGCGATGGTATGCGCGACCGGACTGTAGCGCGATTCCACCTGCTCGATGCGCGCTAGCATCTCACGGCCAACATCGGATACGTCGCTGTGCGTGTTCATTGCCTGACGCAACGCTGCGATGCTGTCGACCACGTCCTTTTCGTGCGCGGCGATGAACGCGCGTTGTTGTGCTCGCTCTGCCGGGGCGCTGTTGAGTGCCAGGTTGCGCAACACGATGGCCCGATCTTTCACGGCGTCACTGACTGCACTGGCCAGGCGGGCGCGTGCTTCTACACCATTGATATAGGTGGAGAATTCTCGATCGGAGGTTGCAAGGTTGTAGAGGGAGACGCCAGCGATCAGCAGCATCAGAGCAAGTAGGCAGGCGTAGCTTGCATAAAGCAGAGTACGAGTGGAGAAGCGCTTGGTATTGGAAGACATAAATGCACCTGCTATGAGCCGTGAGACGGCATGAACGGAGTTGCTCGAACGCACGCAAGAGCAACGGCCGTAGCCTTGGGGTGCTTCCTGCGTCCGCTGCATACCCTCGACGGGGTTGTCAGCTGGGATAAAGCTCCTGAGCCTGTCCGCTAGTTGACCGGCTCGGTTCCTCCGCGTGGCCTGATTCAAGTGAGGCAATCACGCGTTATGTTCATGACCGTGCACAAGGCTCGGGGCAAGCAGATTCTGGCTGGTTGGCCGATACCTTTGGTAAGCGCCGCTACAGATGAGTGATAGCTGTTTTGAGCGAGTCTAGGACAGATGTCGGCATGTCGCTTTGCTACTTTAGTAATGGCCACTTGATATCAATCATTTGTCGCTCCCGCTGAGTGTCGGGTCCAGGGTTTCAAACTCAGCATTGCCAACGCCGTTGCGCTTTAAGCACTCCCGATGCTGCCTGGTCAGGCAGCGGGAAATTGCTTTGCTCGATGGCGATAGACAGGTAGCAGGCGGCAGGTTCCGAGTGCAGAAAAATTGGCGAGCATGGCCGCGCCACAGGTGCTGCTTCGGGTAAAGGGGGGCGCCAATCTCGGCATGCTGACCGGCGATAGCGGAGAGCCGGCGGCGAGCGCCGCCGGCGGAGGGCTTACTTGAGCTTGGGCAGCTTGTCGTCCGGGAGGGCGTAGCTGTGCTTCTCATGGATCATGGTGGCGATCAGGGCATAGAGGCTGACGCCGGCGACCAGCAGACTGATGAAGATCAGGATGGCGGGCTTGTCGGCGAAGGTGAATACGGCACTGGCGCCGTCGTAGGTGGTGATGCTCATGGTGTCGCTCCTGTGAATGGGCCGACCGCTGTGGCGGTCGGCCAGGCGGTGTCAGGCTGACTTGGGTTCGGCATGGATCAGCGGTGACGGCTCGCTGCCGCCAACGCTGGTGCTCTGGCCGTACATCGAGTTCCACTCCGGATAGGCCTGGGCCGGTACTTCGGTCAGATCCAGGCCGCGCTCTTCGGCGTGTGCCGGCACGCGCAGCAGGCCTGCCTTGTTCAGTGCATAGGAGATGACGTAGCCGGGAATGAAACCCAGTGCCGCCATGACCACGGCGCCGCCCAGTTGGCCAAAGAAACTGATGGGGGCCATGCCGTTCATGTTGGGATAACCGGCGAGGAAGATGCCGCTGATCACCAGGCCGGCGAAACCACCGAAGCCATGCACGGCGAAGGCGCCGACGGCGTCATCCAGCTTGAACTTGAGCAGCAGGTTGTTGACCAGTGGTGCGGTGGCGGCCACGCCCATGCCGATCAGGTAGGCCAGGCCGGGGTGATAGAGGTCCAGGCCAGGAGCGACCGAGATGATGCCGACCAGACCGCCGGACATCATCCAGAACGGCTCGCGAGTGGTCAGGTAGGCGCCGATCAGGCCGCCGGCGAAACCCATCAGGGTGTTGAAGGCGAAGGCTGAGAGGTTGGTCGGCTGGCCGTAGATGTTGATCCACTGGGCACCGGAGTTATAGATGATGCAGCCGCCGAGGAAGCCGAAGAAGCCGACGATGATCAGCATCAGTCCCACCACGCTCATCGGCATGCTGTGACCGACGATGGCATTGGCGCTGCCATCCTCGTTGAAACGGCCGATACGCGCGCCCAGGTTCATGACCACGGCCAGGGCGAAGAAGCCGGCAATCATGTGCACCACGCCGGCGGCGCCGACGTCATGGTAACCCCACTTGACGGTCAGCCAGCCCTCCGGGTGCCAGCCCCAGGCAGCCGCCAGCAGCCAGAGGAAGCCGCCGAGGACGATGGTGAGGATGATGAAGGCGCTCATGCGCGCGCGTTCGATGATTGCCCCGGACATGATCGAGCCGGTGGTGGCGGCGAACATGGCGAAGGCGGCCCAGAAGATGCCGGTGGCGTTGTCCTGAATGTTCGGGCCCATGGCATCGCTCCACGGCATGCCGGCGAGGAAGGCGTCCACGCGTGGCACCAGACCGTCCGGGAAGGCGTTGTACACGGCCCAACCGAGCAGGAACACGCTGGGGACGATGAAGCCGAACGCGAGGATGTTCTTCACCCCGGCAGCCAGCGCGTTCTTCAGTCGCGATGCGCCGATTTCGTAGGAGAGGAAGCCTGCATGAATGCAGATCATCAGGGCGATGCACCACCAGTAGAATATTTCCATATTCAGGGTGTTGGTCATCTCTATCAGAGCTTGTAGCTCCTCCAGAGTGGGTGTCTTTTGCTCTTCCATCAATCAATCCTCGATGCTGTTGTTAGAAGTTCGTCGGTATTGGCAGTGGAACGGAAGGTGCTGTGCCCTATGGTTTTATTTATCTGTAGTTATAAAAAGTTCTTTATGTGAATAAGCAATGGCTGTGCCAGAAGCCGCAAACCTGGAGCGCCCACAGGCTGGGGCAGTGCCGAAATCCCAACGTGAGCAAATGCCCTGTTTGTGTTCATCGGGTGGGCTTCATGCCTGAAAATGGGTCGTACTTCAGCCTTTCTTCTGCAACATGCCCTGAATCTGCTGCACCGATTCCTGGGTGCGCCGCGCCAGGTTGCGGACCTCGTCGGCGACCACCGCGAAACCGCGCCCCTGTTCCCCGGCGCGGGCAGCTTCGATGGCGGCGTTGAGAGCCAGCAGGTTGGTCTGCTCGGCGATGCTCTTGATCACTCCGGCAACCTGGGCGATTTGTCCGTAAGTGGCCTGGATGCTCGCCTGCTCGCGTTCCTGCAGACTGGCGGCGGCCTTCTCGTCGCTGATTTCGCGTACCGCGCCAGTGACGTAGAGCAGCTTGCCCTGGGCATCGCGCAGGCAGCGGCCACGCTCGCGAAACCAGACTTCGCCTCGGGTCTTGTGGCGCATGCGGTATTCCACGGCGTAAAAGCCGTCGCCGCTCTTGTCCACCATCGAGGCGCTGAAGGCCTGCATCACCGCCTTGAGATCGTCCGGGTTGACCACCTGGAAGTAGCTGTCCCAACCATCGGGAAACTCGGCGCGGCTGTAGCCGATCAGTTCGCGGAACTGCTCGGACCAGCGGATCAGGTTCTGTGGATGGTCGGGGTCGCCATCCACCACGTTCATCGCCCAGCAGCCTTCGGTGAGGGTGCGCTTGGTCAGCTCCCAGACCTGGCGTTCCTCTTCCCAGTGCGCACGTTCAGCCGCCACGTTCAGGTTCTGCGCCTGGCTGGCGTGCAGTTCGTCTGCGAGCAGGGCGCATTGTTGCTCGGCCTTTGCCAGGCGTTGCTGCAGGGCCGCGTACTCTTCGGCAGTGCAGGGCGCGGGGGGCTGCTGCTCGTTATGCTGGCGAATGCGCTGCAGCTCTTCCCAGTCACGCTGCAGGCGCTCCAGGCTGTTGAGCAGTTGCGGCTGTTGCTGCAGATGAGGGCGTGTACCTGCTGGCTGGCGGTGGCTGAGCAGGTTTTCGAGCCACTGGTTGAGTTCACTGGCCAGGTTTCGAGTCGTATTGCTGAACCACATCGGCCGATCCTCCTTGGACATTGACGGGGCACTCGCTGCTTGCCTAGCAATTAGCTGTCCAAGTCCATGGGGTGCCGGCATCAGGCCCTGACCCTGCTCTTGTCCGGGTCATAGGCCACGGTGCCGGCGGCGACCGTGGCACCGATGCGTTTCTGCTGGCCGTCGAGCTTGCCGATTTCCACGCGCATTCCTGGCTCGCAGTAATTCACTGCCAGACGGCACAGGGCGATGTTCTTGCCCAGCCTGGGCGAGCGCGTGGCGCTGGTGATCACGCCAACCTGGGCGCGGCCGACATGCACGCAGTCGCCATGGGCGGCCGGCTCGTTGCCGTCCAGCTCCAGGCCGACCAACTGCTGCATCGGGTGCTCCTTACGCCGCAGCAGGGCGTCGCGACCGATGAAATCGTCCTGCTTGCTCTTGAGCGGCACGCAGAAACCGATGCCGGCTTCGAACGGATCGGTCTGGTCGCTGAACTCGTAGCCGGCGAAGATCAGCCCGGCCTCGATGCGCAGCATGTCCAGCGCGTGCAGGCCGAGCGGCGCCAGGCCCAGTGGCTCACCAAGCTGCCAGAGGCGCTGCCAGACCTTCATCGCATCGCTCGGGTGGCACCAGATCTCATAGCCCAGCTCGCCGGTGTAGCCGGTGCGCGAGACCATCAGCGGCGCGCCGTCGTAGTCGTCCAGCCGGCCGATGAGAAAACGGAACCAGCCCAGTTCCTCCAGCTTCGGTTGTGTGCCCGGTGTCCAGATCATCTGCTTGAGCAGCTCGCGGGCGAGCGGGCCCTGCACGGCGATGTTGTGGATCTGCTCGGAGGCGGACTTGATCCACACCTTCATGCCCAGCTTTTCGGCCTGCTGGCGTAGCCAGTCGCCGCCGAAGTCCTCGCCGCCGATCCAGCGGAAGGCATCCGGCCCCAGCCGTAACAGCGTGCCGTCGTCGAGCATGCCGCCGTGCTCATAGCACATGGCGCTGTACACCACCTGGCCGACCGCCAGCTTGCGCACGTCGCGGGTCAGGCAGTGGTTGAGCAGGGCCTCGGCGTCCGGGCCGAGCACCTCGAACTTGCGCAGGGCGGACAGGTCCATCACCGCCACCCGCTCGCGGCAGGCGTGGTATTCGGCCAGGGTGCCGTAGCCGTCGAACTGGGTGGGCGTCCACCAGCCGCGATAATCGACGAACTGGCGGG
>NZ_ATKM01000018.1 GCF_000418555.1 Pseudomonas sp. P818 | reverse complement strand
GGGCGTCCCCGGCTGCCATAAGCATGCCGCCGTGGGCAGGTGGCGAAAGTCGATATGGCGTTTGAGCAGACCGCTGGCGACGTGCTGCGATTCGCGGCTGCCGTCGTTCAACAGACAGCCGATGAAGTTGGCGCCGGGGCTGGACAGCAGGCCGAGGGCTGCGAGCGCCTCGCGGCCCGTTTCGTCGAACGCCAGCAACTCGGCGCGCTGGTCGCCTTCGAGATCGATCACTTCGAGACGGTCGCCCGGCTCCAGGGCGATCACCGTCAGGCCGCCCGGAGCGACGCGGTGGCGCTCCAGGCCGGGGGCGCGGGCGAACAGCGCCGGCTCGTGTGGCCGGGAAATCACGGGCATCTGCATGCAAGGCACCTGGGTTGTTTTTTGGGGTGTGGGGTTGGTGATTGCTCTGTGGAGCCCGACTCTTACGGATCGAGGCGTCAGTGGTGGGCTGAAGCCCACCCTACGGCGCGTGTCGGGCGCCGTGCGCACCAGCAGTTTGGGCGGGGTTCAGCCCACGGCCTTGATGGCTGTCTGCGGCGTGTCGGCCAGGTAAGCGGCGAGCGAGTCGTCCAGCGCCTCCAGCCAAGGGGTGTGGTGCGGCGTGGCCAGGGTGCCGGTCATCAGCGAGCGGTGGCACTTGTTGCGGTAGCCCATGATGTCCTCGTACTTGTCGTGCTTCCAGTCGAGGAAGGTCTGGTTCACTGCGGCGATGTCGAAGCTGGGGTAATCGGTGGCGTCGATCAGGGTCTGGATGTACTTGCCCTGGAACTCGAACATTTCCTGCGCGTTCTTCAGGGTCAGTTCTTCCTCGCGCCAGGCCAGGTCTTCGGCGTGCATGGTGGCCTGGTCGGGCAGGGCGATGCGCCCGAGGATCACGTCGCGGGCATACCAGGCCTGGGCATCGAACATGTTGAAGCTGTACCACTGATCCTGCATGCCGAGGTAGATCAGCTTCGGGTTGTCCTCCCAGAACACACCCTTGTACAGGTTCAGCGGCCACAGGCGGTTGTCGGTCTTCAGGCGCAGATTCTCGGCCAGGAAGGGGAAGTGGTGCTTGTAGCCGGTGCACAGGACGATGGCATCGATGTGCTTGCTGGTGCCATCGGCGAAGAACGCGGTGCTGCCTTTGACGTGGCTCAGCAGCGGTTTCTCCTCCCAGTTCTCCGGCCACTTGTAGCCCATCGGCGCGGTTCGGTAGCAACTGGTGATCGAGCGTGCGCCATATTTGTAGCACTGCGAGCCGATGTCTTCGGCCGAGTAGCTGGAGCCGACGATGAGCACGTCCTTGCCCTTGAATTCCAGCGCATCGCGGAAGTCGTGGGCATGCAGCACACGCCCGGCGAAGCTCTCGAAACCCTCGAAGTAGGGCACATTGGGAGTGGAGAAGTGGCCGCTGGCGACCACCACGTAGTCGAAGCGCTCGGTGCGGGTGAGGTCATGGTCGTAGCTGTGCACGGTGACGTCGAACCGGCCGCTGGTTTCGTCGAAGGTCACCCCGCGCACGGCGGTGTTGAACTGGATGTACTGGCGCACGCCGGCCTTCTCGACGCGGCCCTTGATGTAGTCCCACAGCACTTCACGCGGCGGGTAGGAGCCCATCGGCCGGCCGAAGTGCTCGTCGAAGGTGTAGTCGGCGAACTCCAGGCATTCCTTCGGCCCGTTCGACCACAGGTAGCGGTACATGCTGCCGTGCACCGGCTCGCCGTGTTCGTCGAGGCCGGTGCGCCAGGTGTAGTTCCACATGCCACCCCAGTCACTCTGCTTTTCGAAGCAGACCAGTTCGGGGATCTCCGCGCCCTTGGCGGCGGCGGACTGGAAGGCGCGAAGCTGGGCCAGGCCACAGGGGCCGGCACCGATGATGGCTATGCGAGTGGTCATGGAGGGTCTCCCGTGAGGTTCTTGTTCATGACTGTCAGGAATTGAATTTTCCTCGTGAGAATTACCTTACGGGCTTCTCACCCCCTCGCAATTCGCTCGTTGGGGATACCCCCTTGGGGGTAGTTGGCGCCATTGCGCTGCCCTGATCAGGGGCAAGGTGGCGTCGGGTTGGTGCAGGCTGAGGTAGATGGATAAATTCCTATGAGGAATTTATCTTTCTTTTCAGTGTGATCTGTCGCTAGGTGAGCAGGGGCATGGAACTTGCTGAGTCTGGCTGCGAATCCCTGCTCCAACGGAGGCTGGATGTTCCAGGCGCTGCTGCGTTCCCTGCTCCCCATGCACCCGGCCAGATCGGTCGAGACGGCGCTGCCTGCCTATCGCCAGGCGCTGCTGGAGCTGCCGTTGCGCGCCCTGCAGCAGGGCGGGGTGGAAACGCCCCTGCGCGCCCTTTTGCCACTGCTAAAGGAAGCGCTGCAGGCCGTGCAGGTCAGCCTGCTGTTACCACAGGCGGGAGCGCCGGGCTGGCGTCTGTTGGGCGAGGCGTTACCGTGCAGCGATGGCGTCCATGACTTGGCGAAGTGGTCACCAGGGACGCTACAGCTGTGCGGACGCTGCCTGGAGCAGGGGCGCTTTATCGCCCTGTGCGGTTTGCACTATGAGCAGGAGCGCGTCGCCTCGCTGCAGGTGGCATTCGCCCAGCGCCCCGATGCCCGTCAGCGCGAGTGCCTACGCCTGATCGGCCGGCAACTGGCCGAGGTGCTGCAGGCCTTCGCCGAGGCACGGCGGCTGCGGCGCAGCGAGCTGAGCGCCGAGCGCGGCATGCTGGCGCGCGAGCTGCACGATTCGGTGGCGCAGCAGCTCGGCTACCTGCAGATTCGCAGCAGCCGCTTGCAACAGGTGCTGGCCGATCCGCAGCAGCGCGAACAGGCCGATGCCATGGTCGATGATCTGCGCGACACCCTGCGCACCCTGCAGCGCCAGGTGCGCGAGCTGATCAGCAGCGCGCGCCTGACCATGGATGGACGCACCTTGCGCCAGGCCCTGGAGGCCTCTGTCGCGGAGTTCTCTCGCTGCAGTAGTTGCGTATTCAGCCTGGATAACCGCCTGCCCAGCCACGCCTTGCCGGCCGAGAGCGAACTGCAGGTGCTGCAGATCGTGCGCGAGGCGCTGGCCAATGTGGTGCGCCACTCCCATGCCCGGCAGGTGTGGATTCGCCTGTGGCCGAGCGCTGGCGGCGGTGCCGTGGAGGTGTGCGATGACGGTGTCGGCCTGCCGCAGCACTTGCCATCGTCCGGGCATTTCGGCTTGCACATCATGCACGAGCGTGCCGCCGCCATTGGCGCCGAGTTGCGCATCGAGCCGGCCTCGGCGGGAGGCACTCGTGTGCTGTTGCGCTGGGGGACGGCATGAACGCGCCTTTCGACCTGTTGCTGATCGATGATCATCCCATGCTGCGTCGTGGCCTGGCCGAGCTGTTCGAGAGCAGTGGCGAATTTCGCGTGGTCGGTAGCGTGTCCAGCGGCCGCGAGGGCATCGCCCTGGCGCGCGAGCTGAACCCGGCGCTGATCCTGCTCGACCTGCACATGCCGGGGCAGGGCGGTCTGGACACCCTGGAGTGCCTCAAGCGCGACCAGCCGGAAATCAGCGTCATGGTGCTCAGTGCCTCGGCGGCGCGCGAGGACGTGCTGCCGGCGCTACGTGCGGGGGCCGATGGCTACCTGCTCAAGGACAGCGAGCCGGAAGAGCTGCTGGCAGCCGTCAGCGCCTGCGCCCACGGCCAGAGCCGGCTCGACCCGGCGCTCTCGCGGCTGCTCGCCAGCAGCCTGGGGGAGCGCGACAGCGCTGCGCCTGCGGCACGTATCGAACTCACCGAGCGTGAGCGGCAGACCCTGGCACTGATCGCCGAAGGTTTCAGCAACAAGCTGATCGCGCGCCAGCTGGGCATCAGCGACGGGACCGTGAAGGTCTACGTCAAGCATCTACTGAGTAAACTAAACCTGCATTCGCGTCTGGAACTGGCCGCCTGGGCTCATCGCAATGGTCGGCCCGAGGGCGAGGGAGCGTGTCGATGAGCGCCTGGCGACGTCTGTACGATGCGTGGACTGGAAGGCACCGCTCAGTCGATTTCGATGCGCTGCCGATTGCGTTGATCCATCTGGATGGCGTCGGTGGGATGCGTCAGGCCAACCGTGGCTGGGAGCAGCTCAGTGGACATCGGTCGTGCGATTGCCTTCACGTCGACCACGGCGAGTTCCTCCATATCGAGGATCGTCCCGTCTGGCAGCTGGCGCTGCACAGCCTGGGCGAGGGCGCTGCAACCTGGGTCGGCAACCTGCGTTATCTGCATTGCAGGGCAGAGCTACGTTGGGTTCAGGTGCGTCTGGTACGGCACGGCGATGGCTTCGTCGCCAGTCTGGCCGACATAACGGCACAAATGCCCGAGCATCAGCAGTTGCAGGCGCGTCACCGCAGCCTCAGCAACCTGCTTGATGGTTTGCCTCTGATGGTCTATCGCTGCCGCAACAATCGTAGCTGGAGCATGGAGTACGTCAGTGCGGGGTGTCTGGAGCTGACCGGATATCCGGCACAGCGTCTCGTCGACAGCCACAGTCTGACGTTCAACGGTCTGATTCATCCTGCCGATCGGGAGCGAGTCTGGCACGCCGTCCAGCAGGGGCTGCGCGAGTCGCGCCCGTTCGCCTTCGACTATCGCCTGCTGTGCGCCGACGGCAGCGAGAAGTGGGTCAGCGAACGTGGTCGGGGCATCTACTCCGATCTGGGTGATCTGTTGGGGCTGGAAGGCGTGGTGATGGAACGAGGAGGCGACTCGACAAGGCTCCAGGAGGTGGCGGCGGGTTTCTGAGCAAGAACGTTCAAGACCTGCTGCAGCCGCCCGGTTATGCTCGGCGGCTCAAGGAGGTTCCATGTCCCGTCATCACGAATTCACGCAGGGCGGCCGCGATATGCTGCCGATGCTGCTCGGCGCCATTCCCTTCGGCATCATCTTCGGTAGCCTGGCCGGCGCTTCCGGGCTCGACCCCTGGCAAACGCTGGGCATGTCTGCCCTGGTGTTCGCCGGTTCTGCACAGTTCATCGCCATCAGCCTGCTGGCCGGTGGTGCCGGTATCGCCGTGGTGTTGCTGACCACCTTCGTGGTCAATCTGCGCCATGCCCTGTACAGCGCCAGCATGCAGCCCCATGTGCGCCACCTGCCCAAGCGCTGGCGTGTGCCGCTGGCCTTCGGGCTGACCGACGAAGCCTATGCGGTGGTAGTGCAGCGCTATGAGCGTGGCGACAAGGGGGCTTTCCGCCACTGGTATTTTCTCGGCGCGGCCCTGGCCATGTACTGCAACTGGCTGCTATGCACGTTGGTCGGCGTGCTGTTCGGCCAGGCGGTACCGAACATCGGCGAGTGGGGGTTGGACTTCGCCATGCTGGCGACTTTCATCGGCATCGTCGTGCCCATGCTGCGCAACCAGCCCCAGGTGGCCGCGGCTCTGGTTGCGGGCGCCGTGGCGCTGGCGTGCCATGCCTTGCCTTACAAGCTCGGCCTCATGGCCGCTGCCGCCAGCGGCATCCTTGTCGGTGTGTGGCTGGAGCGGCGTAAGCCGGCACTGCAGGAGGAACTGGTCTGATGGATATCTGGTTGTTGATCCTGGGTATGCTGGTGATCACCTTCGTCACCCGCTACAGCCTGTTCGCCTTCCCTGACCTGCGCTTCCCACCGCTGGTCAGGCAGGGGTTGCACTACGTGCCTACGGCCGTGCTCACGGCCATCGTCGTGCCCGGCATGCTGCTGCCGGACGGGCAGCACTGGGCGCTGGCCTGGAACAATGCCTATCTGCTGGCGGGCATCGCCGCTATCGCCATCGCCGCGTTCACACGGCATCTGTTGGCGACCATTGGTGGTGGCTTGCTGGTGTTCTTCCTGTTGCGGTGGGCGTTCGGTCAGCTGCCGATCTGAGCCGCGCGGGCCTGACCTCGGCAGGGACACTCGCCGCCCCGGCTACACCAGCGCGCTGACCTTCAGCTCGCGCTGGCTCAGGCGCAGGTACTGTTCGTCGACCTTGAGCAGCAGTGCCTGGTCGTCGACGCTCAACTCTTCCTGGGCATGGCCTTCGACCTGGCTGCGGTAGAGGCTTTCCCCGGCGCGGCGGCGCAAGCACTGATAGCGCTGCTGACGCGGCTCCACCTTGAGACTGAGCAGGTCGATATAGGCGACCTGGACCTGGTCGCTTTGCCCGGTTTCCAGCGCGCTGCGCTGCAGCAAAGGGGTGTGGGTGAAGGGTGAGGCCGACAGCATGATGTGCTGACATTGCTGCAGCTCGGGACGCGGCTCGCCATTGAGCAGCCAGTTACCGCGCAGGTCTCGCTGCAGGCAGAGGTTGCGCTGGCCATGGTTGTCGACCTTGAGCCAGAGGCGGCGAAAGCGCCAGCGTGAATCGCAGTCGATCAGGTAATTGGCAACGATGCTGTTGCCCTTGATGACCTGCATGAGGTGGCTGGTGGCGTGAATGCCATTGGCATCCTGACTCAAACGCAGGGTTTCCACGCCGGGACTGTGCCTGGGTTTCCATACCAAGGTCTGCTGCATCGCTTGACTCCATGCCAGATGCGAAACAGGAGGGAAGGGCGGCTGCGCGCGGAACACGTTCCCTCGTGTTCATAAGTTGTAAGCGCGCAGCATAGAACGATGTCAATGTGATGTCTGTCAGCTATTGCTGACAATTGCGCAAGTTTTTGCGCTACGGATTCAACCTTTGCGCTTGAGCGGTTGCTGCTCGAACTTCACGCCTTGCAGACCGTGAGCCATCAGTGCGCGGATGTTGCCGTGGTCACTGCCCTGCGGGGTGGCCAGCACGCTGCGGTAGTGTTCGCCAAAGGCGCGTAGCGCTTCGTCCGTGCTCAAGCCTTCCAGCAGTGCCAAGCCCAGGGTCTTGCAGGAACCTTCGTTCTGTCCGGCGGCGTTTTCCACGTCGCCATTGCGGAAGGCGCTGGGCTGATAGTCATAGTGCTCGGCAACGAAGGCCAGGGTTTCACCGAAGGCGTAATCGTCCTGCTGCAGGCGGCTACGCAGCTCGTTCAGAGCGGTCATTCATGCTTTCCTTTTGCAAAGGCGGCTTTCTGCTCGGTCGACGCTTCTTTCTGATATTTGGCCTTCCAGTCAGCATAGGGCATGCCGTAAACGGTCTCACGGGCCTGCTCGGCACTCACCTCGACACCGAGGTCATCGGCGGCGGCCTTGTACCATTTGGACAGGCAGTTGCGGCAGAAACCGGCCAGGTTCATCAGGTCGATGTTCTGCACGTCGGGGCGTGTGCGCAGATGCTGGACCAGGGCGCGAAAGGCTGCAGCTTCCAGTTCGAGGCGTTCTTGCTCGGTCATGGTGGGCTCTCCGGGGATGGTGGCGGCGATGATAAGAGCCTCGCCGGAGAGCGGCAAGCCGCTGCAGCATGGCCGTCAGCGATGACCGGCGAGGGTGATGGATACCGATTCGGCAAAACGCAGGGCGTGCGGTTTGTCCACTTCGACTTCGGCATAACGCACGGCCTGGTGTGCCATGACCAGGTCGAGAATTTCCTGGGTCAGGCGTTCGAGCAGGGCGAAGCGGTTACCCTCCACGTGGGCGATGATCGCCTTGGTGATGGTGCGGTAGTTCAGGGCGTGCTCGATGTCGTTGACCTGCACGGCGTCGACTGCCGGGTAGAGGATGGTCAGGTTGATCAGCACGTCCTGCTTGTTGTTGATCTCCTCTTCCTTGATGCCGATGTAGGTGCGCAGACGCAGGTCCTTGACGCGGATGCGCGCCATTCCGGGTTCCAGTCGCGGCATTAGTTGTTCCGTCCGATCAATTGCAGGAATTCATGGCGAGTGTTGCAGGACTCGCGGAACGCGCCAAGCATCACCGAGCTGCTCATCACCGAGTTCTGCTTCTCCACCCCGCGCATCATCATGCACATGTGCTTGGCCTCGATCACCACGGCCACGCCAGCGGCGTTGGTCACGCGCTGTATCGCATCGGCGATCTGCTTGGTGAGGTTTTCCTGGATCTGCAGGCGACGCGCGTACATGTCGACGATGCGCGCTACCTTCGACAGCCCGAGCACCTTGCCGGTCGGGATGTAGGCGACATGCGCCTTGCCGATGAAGGGCAGCAGGTGGTGTTCGCACAGCGAATACAGCTCGATGTCCTTGACGATCACCATTTCGTCGTTGTCGGACTCGAACAGCGCGCCGTTGACGATTTCCTCCAACGATTGCTGGTAACCATGGCAGAGGTACTGCATGGCCTTGGCAGCGCGTTTTGGCGTGTCGAGCAGGCCCTCGCGCTCGGGGTTTTCACCGAGGCCGACAAGGATCTCGCGGTATTGCTGGGAAAGAGGATGGCTCATGGCAGTGTCCTGGGCAGTCGCCTCATTTGAGGTGGCGGCCGCCGTTGAGGGTAAGGGTGGTTCCGGTTACGTAGGGGTTGTCCAGCAGGTAGCGCAAACTCTGGTAGAAGGCCTGCGGGCCTGGCTCCACGCCCAAAGCCGATTTGGCCAGGGCTTTGCTGCGGTAGGCCTCGTCATCGCCTTCGTTGAACATCAACAGCGCCGGTGCGATGGCATTGACCTTGATGCGTGGTGCCAGGCGCGCAGCGAAGGACAGCGTCAGGTTCTCCAGCCCGGCCTTGCTGGCGCAGTAGGCCGGTCGGTTGGCGCTACCCTTGCGCACCACATCGTCACTGACGTGAACGATGTCGGCACGCGCCGACTGCAGCAGCAGATCGCTGCAATGCAGGTTGATCAGATAGGGGGCGAGCATGTGCACGTTGAATAGCTGGCGGAAGGCCTCGGCTTCGTCGCCCGGCGTTTCGGCTAGCCATTGCGAGGCGTTGTGCATGATCGCGCGCAGGCCGCGGCACTGCGTCTTGACCTGCTCGATGAAGGCGAGGATGCCGGCCTCGTCGCTGAAATCGGCCTGCACGGCGATGGCGCCGCGCTCACGCAGTCGCTCGACGCTGTCGCGCTCCCGGCGGTAGCTGACGATTACCGACTGCCCCTCGTCGAGCAGTCGCTCGGCGCAGTACAGCCCGACTCTCTGGCCGGCGCCGGTAATCAGGATGGGATAGCTGGCAGCGCTCATGTGCGACTCGTGCAAATGAAATGAAGGCCTGGTTCATACCGCCTCGGGATACCTGACCAGTGGCAGGCGGTATTCACCAGGCCGAAGGTAAAGCTATACCAGAGATGCGAGTTGTACAACCATGCGCATCATGTGGTTTTGCTATCAGACCTTGAGAGAATGCCTATTTGTCTGAGTTTTAAAGGTTTTTAAAGCGCTGAGGGTTGCGGATCTTTTGTACTTTACCTGTACGGCTATTGTTTTTTGTACAGATATTGATGGCTTGTACAACGAAAACGGCCAGCGCGAGGCTGGCCGTTGCTCAGAAGGGCGGGAAATTTCAGGACTTGCCGATGCTGGCGGCTCGCCTGCCGAGGCGTTGCGAGTAGTTGCCCTGTAGCCAGGGCTCCAGCAAGCGGGTGGAAAGGGGGATGAACAGGTAGGTCATCAAGGGGGTCAGGGCCAGCGTCGACAGAAGTACGCGGGTCACCAGCGACAGGTCGGTGAGCCAGGGGCCGAACAGCAGGTTGAAGGCCAGGGACACCGGAAAGAACGCCAGCCAGATGGCCACACTCTGCTTCCAGCGTGGCGGTTGGCGATGGGCATTGCCGAACCAGGCGTCGAGACCCACTGCGCGCTTTTCCTGGGGCTGGGCGAAGAGTCCTGCGCCACGCTGCAGCCAGGCCTGGCGTGAAGCGGAGTGCTCCCAGGAGGCCATGGTCTGTTCGTCACTGAAACGGAACACGATCTGAAATTCGTCGTCGCCGGCAGGTGGTGCCAGTACGCCGGAGCCAAGATAACCAGGGAAGTCGGTGGCCAGGTGCTCACCTTCACGCAGCCAGGCGATGAAGCCGTGATAGCGGCCATTGGCGACGCGGCGCGCCACCATCAGGGTCACGGGGGACATTGTGTATCTCCTCGAATGTTGCCGTCAGCCGGGGTGTGGCATTGGGCTCTATCGAGCACGGGGTGGTGTGCTCGATGAAAAAGGCAGCAAGGATTATTCCCGTTTTAGCAAAATTAGCCAGCCCCGCCTGAGGGCGGGCGTTGGCTGGAGCAGGTGTTTGCGTTACGGCAGCGTGCTGCCCCGTCAGGGTGCGGCAGATGCGCCAAATGTGGGCGCAGGCGGCAGAACAGCCGATAGCCCCATTCCAGCAATGGGCGCAGCGGGCGCCAGCGCAGTGGCGCTACCCAGCGCCCGAGACCCGCCGCCTCCCAGCTCCAGAGGCTGGCATCGAGGCCCAGTAGCCATTCACCGTCGGCCCAGCGCGCATGCAGGCGAGCCTGCATTTCCGGCAGCGAGCGCCCCAGCGGCGTGGGGTCGAAGTCCGCGGAAGCGATATCGACGAGCAGCAGCCGCTGCGGCGCTGCATGGCGGCGCAGCAGCTCTATCTCGCGGGCGCAGAGCGGGCAGTCGCCATCGTAATAGAGCGTCAGGGGCCAGGAACAATTGTGCATCGGCTTGCCTTGTATAGTTTTTGCACAATGTAAGCTTGCCGATGCTGCGTTACAATGATGATCAAATTCATTGCCGTGATGCCCGAAGTCATGCCTGAACTTGCCTCCGTCACATCGCTTGCTTCCAGCGCTTTGAAGCAGGAAGAGCTGTTCCCCATCCGCGAGGTTTCCCGTCTGACGGGCGTCAATCCGGTCACCCTGCGTGCCTGGGAGAGGCGTTATGGCCTGATCCAGCCGACGCGAACCGACAGCGGCCATCGTCTCTATTCGCAGGCCGATATCGATGCCGTGCGCAGCATTCTGGCCTGGATCGAACGCGGTGTGGCGGTCAGCAAGGTCGGCTCGATTCTGGCCAAGAGTGCCAGTAGCCGCAGCGTTGCCACGCCGGCCTACGACGAGGTCAGCAGCGACGACTGGAGCCAGTGGCAGGATCAGGTGCGCAGCGCGCTGGAGAATTTCGATGAGCCACGCCTGGAGCGCCTCTACGGGCAGATTTTTTCCTGTTATCCCTTGCCTGTGGTGTTCCAGGACATCTTCATGCCGGTCTGGCAGGAACTGCTGTTGCGTCAGGATGAAGTGGGGCAGCGCGGCGAGTGGCTGATGCTCGACGGCTTTTTGCGAGGGCGCTGCCGGCAGCGCTTGCAAGTGCGCCGGGGTGAGTCACGTGATCGTGTGCTGGTGGTGGCGCTGCCGAGCCACTGCCGGGAGCTGGAGTTGCTGGTTGCAGCGCTGCTGCTGCACAACCAGGAGATCGATATCACGGTAATGGGGCCGGGCGTGCCGATGACCGATCTGGCGCTGATTTGCGAGCGCATGAAGCCGCACGCCCTGGTGATCTTCAGCAACCTGCCACCTGGTGAGGATTTTCCGCGGCAGCTGGGACGCCTGGCGCTTGGCTTGCAATGCCCGGTGTCGCTGGCGGGTGACAGCGCCGATCTTGCCGAGGAGAGCCTGGCCGGCACGCCGATCGCCTGCCTGGGTAACGAGGGACGTCTGATGCAGCGCCGCCTGCAGCAGTTCCTGGCGGGCCATCTGGATACCTGAGACGGCTTCGGTCATCCGGCTGTCAGTCGACGGTAGCAGTCTGCAGCGGTTGCTCACTGTGCTGCTCGAACAGGTATTGCCGTAACGTCTGCTCGTCTTCCGCATGCAGCGTCTGCAGGCTGTAGGCATAACGCGTCTTGCTGACGCGCCTGGCGAGGCGGGCGCGCACCTGCACACGGCGCTCCCGGGGCAGGAGCAGTTGCAGCAGCTGATCCTTGGCTGGTGTACCGGCATTGCGATACTTCACCAGCATCCCGTTGTTCGACAGCTCCAGCGCCTGCAGGCCGCTGGGCTGGTCGTCACTGCTGAGCAGCGTCAGCGCCTCGGGCAGGACAAGCCGCCACGGCCGTTCGTTGACCCCTTGCTCGAAAATCAGCGGCGTGCCCAGTTCCAGGCGTGACTGGCTTTGCCCATCCTGAATCAGGCGCAGAGGGAAGCTCAGGTGCTGATTGTCGTTGTGGGTATCCAGGCTCAGCTGCTCTTCATCGCCCAGCCGACCCAGCAGTTCGCTGAGTCGTTCGCCCAGGGCGAGTTGCGGCGCGGCATTGGTCTGCCGCACCTGCGTGGGTTTGGAAATGATCTTCTGAATGAAGTCCAGCTCGTCCTGAGTCAGCAGCGGATCGCTTTGCATGGGATTGATACTGCACGGGGGATCAATCCTCTCTGACCACGCTGACGAGCGACAGTTTTAGCCGTTCGTCAGTTTTTCAGTCGTGCCAGCTCGGCCTTCAGCTCGGCGACTTCGATTTCCAGCTCGCGCACGCGCTGTTTGGCTTCGACCTGCTCGGTCACGTCCTTCTGAATACCGATGTAATAGGTCAGCTGATCGCTCTCGTTGAGCACCGGTGTGATCGACAGCTCGTTCCAGAAGGCGCTGCCATCCTTGCGGTAGTTGCGGATGATCTGCCGGCAGGGCTTGTTCGCCTTGACTGCGTCGCGAATGGCCTGCAAGCCGATTTGCGCTCGATCACCTGCCTGCAGGAAGCGGCAGTCCTGATAGAGGATATCGTCACAAGGGTAGCCGGTGAGGCGTTCGAATGCTGCGTTGGCGTAGATCAGGATGTTGTCTTCGCCCTCCTGCTCGGCCACCACGATCCCGTCGTTGGAGGCGTCGACTACCAGTTGCAGCAGCTTGGCATTGATCATGGATGCGATTCCGCGAGAGTTGTGCGCTGCATTCTAAAACATCGGGTCGGGCTGTCCACTTGCGGCATAATGCGCGGCGTTTTTCCTGTATCCGGAGTTGTCATGAAAGTCGCCATTGTCTCAGGCTCGGTCTACGGTACGGCCGAAGAAGTCGCACGTCACGCCGAGCGTCAGCTCAAGGCCGCCGGGCTGGAGGCCTGGTACAAAGCGAACATGAGTCTCGATGAGTTGCTGGCCTTCGCGCCGGATGCCTTGCTCACCGTGACCGCTACCACTGGTATGGGCGAACTGCCGGACAATCTGCTGCCTCTGTACAGCGAACTCCGCGACCGCCTGCCGGCCTGGAATGGCAAGCCGGCTGCAGTGCTGGCGCTGGGCGACTCCAGTTACGACAGCTTCTGCGGCGGCGGTGAGCTCATGCGCGAGCTCTATGCCGAGCTGGGCCTGCATGAGGTGGTGGAGATGCTGCGCCTGGACTCCAGCGAAACCGTCACCCCGGAAACCGACGCTGAGCCCTGGTTGCAAGCCTTCGCGGCGGCGCTGAAGGCCTGAGCTGTAGAGACGCGCTCACCACTTGCTCGCCAGCGCAGGGCTGGTGAACGGTCGATAAGGGCGGCGAATATGCCCTTATCGTACCGCGGCGCAGCAGCGCCGTGACCCGCAAAGCCATCAAGATGGCTGCCAGGGCAACTACCGCCACGCAAGCGCCTGGCTAGACTGCGGACACCACCGATCAACAAGAACATCGAGGTGCCGCCGTGAATGCTCCGCTGAAACTCCCTGCCGTGAAAAATCAGGTGTCCGAAGCCGAATGGCGCACGCGCGTCGATCTCGCCGCCTGCTATCGCCTGATCGCACTTTACGGTTGGGACGACCTGATCTTCACCCACATTTCCGCCAAGGTGCCGGGGACCGAGGATTTCCTCATCAACCCCTATGGCCTGATGTTCCACGAAATCACCGCGTCCAGCCTGGTCAAGGTCGATCTGGGTGGCAACAAGCTGATGGACAGCCCCTTCGACATCAATCCGGCCGGTTACACCATTCACAGCGCAGTGCACGAGGTGCGTGAGGATGTCGGTTGCGTACTGCACATTCACACGCCAGCCGGTATCGCCGTATCGGCGCAGAAACAGGGGCTGTTACCGCTGTCGCAGCAGTCGCTGTTCGTTCTCTCCAGCCTGGCCTATCACGGCTATGAAGGCGTGGCGCTGAACCATGACGAGAAGGCGCGACTGCAGGCTGATTTGGGCGACAAGAATTTCATGATCCTGCCCAACCACGGCTTGCTCACGGCTTTTGGCAGTATCGCCGACGCCTTCCTCGGTATGTTCATCCTGCAGCGTGCCTGCGAGATTCAGGTCATGGCGCAGAGTGGTGGTGCTGAGCTGATCCATATTCCGCAGCAGATTCTCGACGGCGCTCGGGCCATGGTCGCTGGCGTGATGAAGACGCCCCAAGGTATGGGCGGCTCGCTGCCCTGGCCGGCGCTGTTGCGCAAACTGGACCAGCAGATGCCGGGTTACGACCAGTGAGCGAGTTGCCAGGCATCGCCCTGGAGCAATGGCGCGAGCAAGGCCAGGCCCTGGACTTTCGCGGCCACGCCATCCGCTATTGGATTGCCGGTGACGCTGGCGCCGAACCGCTACTGCTGATCCACGGTTTTCCCACGGCGAGCTGGGACTGGCACCGCCTGTGGGCGCCGCTGGCTGCGCGTTATCGGTTGATCGCCTGCGACATGCTCGGTTTCGGTTATTCGGCCAAGCCACGTGGCCATGCCTACAGCCTGCTGGAGCAGGCCGATCTGCAGCAGGCGCTGCTGGCGCATATCGGCGAGCGGCGGCCGCTACACCTGCTGGCTCACGACTACGGCGACAGCGTGGCGCAGGAGCTGATCGCGCGGCATCAGGACGGACAGCTGCAACTGGCCAGCTGCGTGTTTCTCAATGGTGGTCTGTTCCCCGAAACCCATCATCCGGTGCGCGTGCAGAAGCTGCTGCTCGGTCCGCTCGGACCACTGATCGGCCGATTGTTCTCGCGGCGCAAGCTGGCGCAGAGTTTCGCCCGCATCTTCGGCCCCAACACCCAGGCCAGCGACGCCGAGCTGGATGCGCTGTGGCAACTGGTGGCCTACAACGACGGCCCGGCCGTCATGCATCGCCTGATCCGCTACATGCCCGAGCGGCGCCAGCAACGGCAGCGTTGGGTCACGGCGATGCAGGTCACCGCCGTGCCGATGCGGGTGATCGATGGTGCCTTCGACCCGATCTCCGGCGCGCACATGGTGGCGCGCTACCGGGAACTGATCGCTGACGCCGACACCGTGCTGCTTGAGGGTATCGGCCACTATCCACAACTCGAAGCCCCGGCTGCGGTACTCGATCACTATTTGCAGTTTCGCGATGCAAGGAGTTCGCATGCGTAGACGTACCCTGCTCAAAGGCGCGGCAGTAAGCGGAGTCGCCTTGCTGGGCGCTGGCTACTGGGCTTTGCCTGCCGGTCCACGGCCGGCCGCGGTCAGCCTGGATGGAGCACGCCAGGTGCTGGCGGATCTGCAGGGCAGGGTGCTGCGAAGCGTCAGCGGCTGGAGCCCGAGCGAGGTGTTCAATCACTGCGCGCAGAGCATCGACTATTCCATCGACGGCTATCCCGAGCTGAAGCCGGCCTGGTTTCGGCATACGCTGGGGCCGGCTGCGTTCGCCGTGTTCAGTTCTCGCGGCGCCATGCGCCATCCCCTCGATGAAGCCATTCCTGGGGCCGCCGCGTTGACCGAGCCGGCCAGTCAGGCGCTGGCCCTGCAGCGGTTGCAGGTAGCCTTCGAGCGTTTCGCCGAGCATCAGGGTGCACTGCGACCGCGCTTCGCCTACGGCGATCTGAACCATGGCGAATATGCCGAGGCGCATGTACTGCACCTGTACAACCACCTGAGTTTGATTCGTTTGGCCTGAATACACTCTGCAATAATTCTTGTCGAACCTCCTGCAAGGGGTGCCACTCAGTACCTGTGTCACTCACAGAAAAGTCGAGGTTACTCATGAACAACATGAACAAGAAGTTATCTGCACTGCTGTTGAGCGGGATTCTGGGCGCTATGGCCTTGCCGGCTTTTGCCGAAACCGAGTCCGATGGCACCAGCTCTCCAGGTCCGACCATGCCTTCTGCACCTGGCGATGCTCCGATGAACCCGGGCGATGATGGCGACGGCATCCCACCTGTACAGGGCCCGAACACCGACGGTAATCCGGGTGGTGACGGCGCCGGTTCCGATGGCACCGGTGGCACTGGCACTGGTACCGGCGGCAGCGGCACCGGCACCGGCGGTACGGGTGGCACTGGCGGCAGCGGTTCCGGTTCCGGTAGCTAAGGCGCATAAGGTCGCATTATCGGCCGTCATTCAGGGGCCCCGCGTGCCTTGTGAAGCACGTGGGGCTGCCTGACACTCGGGGCCATTCACAATCTGCCCGAGGAAGCTGTCGATGAGCGATGCCATCCGTTTCGAAGATCAAGTGGTCATAGTCACCGGTGCTGGCGGTGGCCTGGGCCGCGCTCATGCGCTGCTGTTCGCCCGCCACGGCGCCAAGGTGGTGGTCAACGATCTGGGCGGTAGCACGCACGGCGAAGGGGCCAACGCATCGGCTGCGGACAAGGTGGTGGAAGAGATTCGCGCCTTTGGCGGCACTGCTGTGGCCAATCACGACTCGGTCACCGATGGCGAGAGAATCGTACAGACCGCGCTGGACCATTTCGGTCGCATCGACGTGCTGGTCAACAATGCCGGCATTTTGCGCGACAAGAGTTTTCACAAGATGGAAGACGCCGACTGGGACCTGGTCTACAAGGTTCACGTCGAAGGCGCCTACAAGACCACTCACGCCGCTTGGCCTCACCTGCGCGAACAGAACTTCGGCCGCGTGATCTTCACCTCGTCGACCTCCGGTATCTACGGCAATTTCGGTCAGAGCAACTACGGCATGGCCAAGCTCGGCCTCTACGGCCTGACCCGCACCCTGGCCATCGAAGGGCGCAAGAACAACATTCTGGTCAACGCCATCGCCCCGACCGGCGCCACGCGCATGACCGAAGGCCTGATCCCGCCGCAGGTGTTCGAACAGCTCAAACCCGAACTGGTCAGCCCGTTGGTGGTGTATCTCGGGAGCGCCGCTTGCCAGGACACCGGCGGCCTGTTCGAAGTTGGCGGCGGCTGGGTCGGCAAGGTGCGCTGGGAGCGCAGCCTGGGCGCCGGTTTCGATCCCACGGCCGGTTTCAGTCCCGAGGACGTCGCAGCCCAGTGGCAGCGCATCTGCGATTTCGACGGCGCTGCGCACCCGGCGGACAACGTCGAAGCGCTCAAGGAAATGATGGCGAACCTGCAGAAACACGCACTCTGAACGAGAGCTGGATGAAAAGGGGCCGACAGCGATGTCGGCCCCTTTTGCGTTGCGGGCTGCGAGCCCCACTTTCGTCGGGTGATACGGCTGCGCAGCAAGGCTAAGCTGGGCGCATAACCATAAGAAGGGAATGACCGATGCGCCGTCTGCTGCAGTTGCTGCCCATCGTCCTGCTTGCCGCCTGCTCCACCCCGGGAGCCTTCTTTGGCGCCGTCAAAGGCGAAGCCTTCGTGCCTCATGTCCTCAGTGACGAAAATCATGCACTGGTCTACCTGTACCGCCCTCGCAACGACTGGGCCGATCAGGAGCTGGAGGCGCCCGGGCTGTTTCTCGACAACCAGCTGATCGGCAGCCTGCCGAGCAATGGCTACCTGGTGCTGGAGTTCGATGCCGCCAGTTACAAACTGGAGATGCGCCGCCCGCTGGTCGGCAGTTTCTGGACGCTGCTGGCTGATGGGCCATTCGATTTCACCCTGATCGCCAGCTTCACCCTCGACGCCGCAGTCGGTGCCACCTATTACCTGCGTTACGACGAAGATGGTCCGCCGCCCATGGGCGGGGCGCTGGAAGGTGGGGGTGATGGGCCCTTGCAACTGGTGTCGGCCGAGCTGGCACAGGCCGAGCTGGGTGCGACCCGCCAGGTGCAGCCGATGGCCCGCATCGCAGCCAGTGAGCAGGAGCCGGAGCGCCCGCAGCGCGGTTTCTGGCGCTCGATCGGCGAGGCGCTGGACAAGGTCGGCATCTGACCGCAAGCAGCGCTCGGGAGTAGTACCCGGCTGTTACCTGTCGGAAGAAACAGGGGCGAATAATGGCGTTCGTTCCACCTTCCTTCAGGAGACGATCATGGCTGCCAAGAAGATTCTCATGCTGGTCGGCGACTACGCCGAGGATTACGAAACCATGGTGCCGTTCCAGGCACTGCAGATGGTCGGCCACACCGTGCATGCGGTCTGCCCGGACAAGGTCACCGGACAGACGGTGCGCACCGCCATCCACGATTTCGAGGGCGACCAGACCTACAGCGAGAAGCCGGGGCACAATTTTGCGCTGAACTTCGATTTCGCCAAGGTGCGCGCGGAGGATTACGACGCTCTGGTCATTCCCGGTGGCCGCGCGCCCGAATATCTGCGCCTCAATGGCGAGGTCGTGGCACTGGTGAAGGCGTTCGCCGCCGCTGACAAACCCATCGCCGCCGTTTGCCACGGGGCCCAGTTGCTGGCGGCCGCAGGTGTGCTGGAAGGGCGCGAATGCAGCGCCTATCCTGCCTGTGCGCCGGAAGTGACATTGGCGGGTGGCAAGTACGTGGACATTGCGGTGGACCAGGCGCATGTGCAGGGCAAGCTGGTCACTGCGCCGGCCTGGCCAGCGCACCCGGCCTGGCTGGCGGCATTTCTCAAGGTGCTTGGCACGGAGATTCGCCTTTAACCAAGTTAGCCCGGATGCAATCCGGGGCCGCACCCATGTCGGTGTCCCCTGGTTGCATCCGGGTTGCGACGCTCGTGAGGAGATAAAGCGGATGTGCGAACTCTATGTTAAGGCTGACCCCATCCTCTACGAATCGCGCTCACGCTCGTTGCGTATCCGCGGCGTGGTGACCACGCTGCGCCTGGAGAATCAGTTCTGGGACATCCTGCGCGAGATCGCCGAAGTCGATGGCATGACCACCAACCAGCTGATCGCCAAGCTGTACGAGGAGGTCATGGACTTTCGTGGCGAAGTGGTCAACTTCGCCTCGTTCCTGCGCGTCAGCTGCACCCGCTACCTGGCGCAAAAGGCCGGGCGTCAGGTACCGCTGCGAATGGTCGGCGCAGCCGGTTGAATCACTGGTACATCCAGAAGTTCGGATGCTCCTGCACGCTTGGCGTGGCTGCCTGTTGGGTCGGTTGGGCGGGCTGGAAGAAACGCTTGATCAGGCTCATGCGGGGTTACTCCTGTAGGGGCTGGTGAACAGGCCTGCATGATCGAAGAAGCTTCTTGATTGATAAAACGGATTGTGTCTATTTCGGCAATTGGTTGTGACTATGGCTTGGCATTCACACCTTACTGCCTGGATGCCGGGGCAGCCTGACGCTGACACGCAACCCACCAAGCGGTGATTCATCGAGGGCGATGCTGCCCTGATGCAGCTCCACCACGCGGCGCACGATGGACAGGCCAAGCCCGGCGCCCTGGCCGTCGCCGATGCGAAAGAAGCGCTCGAACAGGCGCTCGCGCAGTTCCACCGGTACGCCGGGGCCACTGTCGAGCACCTGCAGCAGCAGTTCCTGCGGCGTGGCCTGCAGTTGCACCTGAATGCAGCCGCCCTCCGGGGTGTACTGCACGGCATTGCTCACCAGGTTCTGCAGCAGGATGCCCAGGCTGGCGGCATCGGCTGGCAAGCGGTAGTCGGCGGGTTCCTGGGCTTCGAGAATCAGCTCCTGGCCACGATTGAGCGCCAGCGGGGTCAATTCGGCCAGTTCGCCGCGCAGGAAGGCCAGCAGGTCGAGATTGCCCATGTTCAGGCGAATGCCGTTGGGGTCCAGGCGCGCCAGGGTCAGCAATTGTGCGACCACCCGTGTGGCCCGGTCTACGCCGCCGCCCAACTGTCGCAGGGCCTCCTCGCGATCACCGGGATCCGGCGCTTCCAGCGCGTTCTGTGCGTGGATACGCAACACCGCCAGCGGCGTGCGCAGCTCGTGGGCCGCGTCGGCGATAAAGCGCTTTTCCTGCTCCAGCAACTGGTTGACCTGCATCAGCAGGCGGTTGAGTGCCGCTGCCATCGGCTCCAGTTCATTGGGTAACGGCGGAAACACCAGCGGCGCCAGGTTGTCCGGCGCGCGGCCGCGAATGGCGTCGGCCATGCGCTTGAGCGGATACAGCCCCCAACCGACGGTCAGCCACAACAGCAGGCCGACGATGGGCAGGCCGATCAACAGCGGCTGCAGGGTGCGTCGGGCGATCTTGTCGATCAACTCGCCGCGCACGTCCTCGCGTTCACCCGCCAGTACCCAGTGGTAGTCGCGGCTGTCATGCAGCACGAATACCCGCCAGCGATGCTCACCGATTTTCAGGGTGTGATAGCCGATCAGGTAACGGGATAGCTGGGCCAGGCGCTCGCGCATGGGCTGGTTATCGTTGGGCAGTACCAGACCGAGTTGTTCGATCATGTTGCTGAGCAGGCCGGGCGGGGCGCTGGCGGACTGGAACAGCAGCTCGCCGTCGTCGTCGAGCATCTGGAAGGCCAGCTTGCCTTCATATTCGTGGCCGAGGAGGTTGTCCGGGTTGCGTGCGCTCTGCAGCAGCAGGGCCTCATCGAGCACCGCCTGCATCTCGCTACGCTCGTTTTCGCTGAGGCCGTGGCGCACCAGGCCCATCAGCAGGCGCGCTGTCTGCGACAGCTGGGCGTCGAACAGCTCGCGCACCTCGTGCACGGAGTCGTTGTAGATCTTGTGGCTGATCAGCCCGAAGCTGCCCGCTACCAGCAGTAGCAGCAGGACCAGCAGGCGGGTGCGGATGGAACCGAAGGTTTTCAGCAGCCTCATTTGTCCACCAGATAACCGACGCCGCGCACGGTGCGGATCAGCTCCGGGAAGAATTTCTTGCGCAGGTGGTGCACGTGCACTTCCAGGGCGTTGCTTTCCACTTCCTCGTCCCAGCCATAGAGCGCCTGCTGCAGCTTGTCACGAGTCAGTACGCGACCCGGCTGGATCAGCAGCTCGTGCAGCAGAAGGAATTCCTTGCGCGGCAGGTTGATGGCCTGACCCTGGTACTCGACCATCTGGCTCGCCGGGTCGAGGCGGATACCTCGGTATTCCAGAGCCGGTTGCGGACGCTGGAAGCTGCGCCGCAGCAGGGCGCGCAGGCGCGCCTTGAGTTCGGCGACATCGAAGGGTTTGATCAGGTAGTCATCGGCACCGGCATCGAGGCCGGCGATGCGGTCGCTGGTGGCATCGCGTGCCGTGAGCACCAGCACGGGCACCGGGTTGGCCGCGGCACGCAAGTGCTTGAGCACCTGCAGGCCGTCCATGCGCGGCAGGCCCAGGTCGAGAATGGCCAGCTCGAAGCTCTCGTGGCTCAGCGCATGCAGCGCGCTGGCGCCATCCTGCAGCCAGTCCACGGTGTAGCCTTCTGGTTTCAGCGCGGTGCGAATGCCTTCGCCCAATGCCTGGTCGTCTTCGACGAGAAGAATGCGCATGGTCACTCCTGTTGCGGGTTACTGGAGTTTACCTGCGACCTGCTGCAAAAGCGCCGTGGCTTCTGCACGGCGGCCCTTGTCGGCCAATTCACGGCCAGGACGGTCCTTGGCGGCCAGAGCTTTCTCCAGCGCGGCGCGGGCCTCCTCGTAGCGTTTCTGCCGCTGCAGGAAGTCGCCATAAAAATAGTTCGGGTCGAGGCCGTCGGGGTTGATCACCAGGGCCTGCTTGAGCATCTTCTCGGCCTGTTCGTCGTCGCCGAAACCGATGGGCCAGCCGGGCACCTGGTAGTAGAGGCTGCCGAGGCTGGTGTAGGCCGAGCCGGCCAGGGCCTGCGGGTCGATGGCCAGCGCCTGCTCCAGGCTGGCCTTGGCCTGCTTGACCAGGCTCAGGGCGCCGAGACCGCCCTTGGCGCCGGCCTGGGTGCCGAGGATGATGCCGCGCCAGATCAGCAGCTCCGGTGCGTCGGGCTCGCTGGCCAGCGCGGCATCGGCCTCGGTGACCAGCTTGGCGAAGGCCTCTTCGCGCTGCTTCTCCGGCATCTGATAGTTGATTTCGGCCCAGCGCGTCTGCAACTGGTGCAACTGCGCTTCGCCGTTTTCACTGAGGGCGAAGGCGGGCAGGGCGCTGAGGCCGAGCGTGGCGATGATCAGCAAGCGAAGTGCTTTCACGGTGAATGTCCTCAGTGTTTATGACGGGCGAAGCGTTGGATGATCGGCAACTGCTTGCGCAGGGCCTGGTCGACCACACGTGGCAGCAGGCCGTTGAGTCGCACGAACAGGCGTTCCGGCCAGCCCAGGTGGCGTTCCTCCTGTTCCAGGCGGATGGCTTGCAGCAGCTCGGCCGCGACTTTTTCTGGATCGTCCATAGCGACGCCCAGTTCATCGTTCATCGCCACCACGCTGGGGGCGTTCATCGCCGTGCGGGTGGCGCGCGGAGCGAAATAGAGGACGCGTACGTTGGTGTCGGCCAATTCGCGGCGCAGCGCTTCGGAGAAACCGCGCAGGGCGAACTTGCTGGCGCAGTAGGCGGCGAAACCGGGGTAGCCGATGGCGCCGAAGGTGGAGCCGACGTTGATCACCAGAGCACGCCGTTGCGTGCGCAGCAGCGGTAGCAGGCGTTGGGTCAACTGCAACGTGGCGGTCACGTTGAGGCCGATCAGCTCGGCGATCTGCTGTTCGTCCTGCTGGTCGAGCAGGGCGAAGCGGTTGACCCCGGCCGCATTGATCAGGCAGTTGAGCCCGCCGAAGTTCTGCGCGGCGGCTACCAGCGTATCGCGGCCGGTACGGCTGGCGATATCGGCCTGCACCAGTTGTATCTGGTCGGGGTAGCGCTGCAGCAGTGGCTGCAGGGGCTCCAGGCGCCGGCCCACCAGTAGCAGATGGGCGCCTGCGCTGGCCAGGCTCTGCGCCAGGGCCAGGCCGATGCCCCCGCTGGCGCCGGTCAGCAGGGCACGGCAATCCGTCGGTTGCATGGCCTTACTCCTCGCCGGCCAGTGGCAGACTGCGGAACATGTCGCCATAGAGGCGATAGACCACCTTGGCGGTATGCACCACGGCGGCCTTGTCATCGTCGTTGTCCAGGCGGTTCATCAGTTTCTTGAAGAACTCGATGTGTTCCAGATCCAGGCTGCCGTGGGAGTTGAGGTAGCTGAAGGCCTGGCTCGGCAGCTGCAGCCTGTCCTGGATGATGCCGGCGGCCTGGGTGGCCAGGGCGATGCTGGTGCCTTCGAGCACATTGACCATGCCGAAGAAGCTCACCGGGTTGTGCCGGGCGATGCGGTCATAGACGTAGGCCACCATCAGCTCAGTGGGCAGACGCGGTGTGCCGTTGCGTACGGCTTCCTTGTCGGCGCCGCAGGCGGCGATGTCATTGAGCACCCACTCCTGGTGGCCGTACTCCTCCTCGATGTACTCGGCAATGGCTTCGCGCAGCCATTCCAGGCGTTCCGGCAGGCGCGCGCCACAGGCCATCAGCAGCGGTACGGTGTGCTTGACGTGGTGGTAGGCCTCGGTGAGAAACGCGATATAGCTATGCAGGGCGACATGGCCGGTCATGGCTTGCTGGATGATCGGTGCGCCGAGCAGGAGCTCGCGTTCGGCCTGGGTCTGGGTCAGCAGGGATTCGTAGAAGCTCATGCAGGGACTCCTTCTGCCATCAGCTCACTGATGGCGGCTTGGTAGTGGTCGAATAGGGCGGAGCGGCGCAGGCGACCATTGGCCGTGGCCAGGTCGTTGCTCGTGCTGAAAGGTGCGTCGGCGCGTAGCCAGTGGTGCACGCGGGCGTAGTCCGGCAGGCCGCGATTGACCGTATCCACGGCTTCTTGCAACTGCGCGTCGGAGGTGTTGGGGAAGCGCGCTACCAGCACTGCGACGTTGGCCGGCAGCGCCTCGCCGTGCAGCCAGGCCTGCGCGACGGGCAACTGCTGCACCAGCTCGGACTCGACCCATTCCGGGTTGACGTTGCGCCCATAGGCGGTGATGAACTGGTGCTTCTTGCGTCCGTGCAGCACCAGAAAGCCTTGCTCGAAGTGACCGAGGTCGCCGGTGCCGAGCCATTCGCCTTGCGGCGCCGGCTCACCGAGATAGCCGAGCATACGGGCGCCCTTGACCTGCACTTCGCCGTCGGCCGCCAGCGTCACCTGCAGGTGTCCAAGCGGCTGGCCGGTGCTGCCGATGCGGCGTTGCTCAGGGGTGTTCAGGCACACCACCGATGCGCACTCGGACAGGCCGTAGCCCTCGAAGATCGGCAGATCGAGCGCGTCGGCGCGCTCCAGCAATTGCGTGGAAACTCGCCCGCCACCGACTGCCACGAAACGCAGCGAGTCCGGCACCGGCAGCTTGCGTTCGGCAGCGCTGACCAGGGCCAGCAGCAACTGCGGCAGCAGAATCAGGCTGTGAGGCTGGGCAGCCTGTAATGCCTGAAGAAAGCGCATCAGGTCAAAGCCGCTGGCACCGGTCAGACCGATCTGCACCATGGGCATCAGTTCGACCCGGGCGCCAGCCAGCAGCGGCGCATAGACGCCGGCAATGTTCTCCAGCAAGGTCGCCAGCGGCAGGACGCACAGGTGGCGTGCGACGTTGCGACTGGCACTGGCCGCAACCAGGCTGCGCGCCACCGCCAGTTGCGTGTCCAGATCCAGACATACGCCTTTGGGCTGGCCAGTGGTGCCGGAGGTGAAGGTGATCTTGCAGGTGCCCGGGTGCAGCTCGGCGGGCTGCACCACCGTGCGGCGATAGATGTCGTTCTCGACGCAGGCGAAGCCGGGGGCAGCGGCGCCGATCAGGCAATCGATGCCGGCGCTGTCGAGCACGTGACGCTGTTGCTCGGCAGAGAAGAAGCTCGGCAGCGGTACGCAGACCAGGCCGGCATGCAGCGCCGCCAGATCCCACAGCACCCAGTCGATGCCATTGTCCAGGGCCAGCGCCACACGGTGGGCGCCAAGTGCTCGCAGGTGCCTGCCTCGCGCCGCGACGGCACCGAGCAATTCGGTGTAGGTCAGCCTGCGCTCGCCTTCAGCCAGCGCGACTTGCGGGCCGGACTCGGCCAGGCACTCGAAGAAGGCTTCAGCTGCAGACCACATCGGGCATGTCCTCCAGCGCATAGAGCGGTTGATGGCCGAGGCGCGGGTAGGCGCCAAGCTGCAACAGGCGCTGGTGGCCGCCATGGATATCGCCGGCCATGACCAGTGGACGGTTGTCGTAGTAGCTACCCCAATCGGCCAGTTCATCGCCCATGCGCGCCGGGTTGGCCTCGCCGAGGGCGATGGGCGTCAGGCCCAGGCGCTGGAAGCTGTTGAGCAGGGGTGGCGTTCCGGTAAAAGTGACCCAGCGAAAGCCCAGCGCCACCAGCAGATCGGTCAGCGCGACAATCAGCAGGCGCGCCGCGCCAGGGCTGTCGGCGGCCAGGTTGCCGACTTCCACCAGCTCGTCACGGCTGGGTTCGGTATAACCCAGGCGCGCACCGATGGCCGCCTGGATCGGCTCGTCCAGGTAACGCTCGAGAAACAGCGGCCCGCTGTTGCCGCTGCGCACACCCACAGCGCCGAGCAGCTGTCCGGCCGGGTTTTCCAGGCCGAACAGGCAGGGCATGAAATGGCGGATGCGCGCGCCGTGTTGCAGCTCGAAGCGCTGGCGGATAAAACCCTCCAGAGCAGCGCGACGTGCACTGCCGGGAGCGGCCAGATGAAGTTCGTAGGTGTCGCCACGGCCGATACGGGCCACGGGACGATCATGCTGCGCCCAGGGTAGTTCCATGCTCGGAACCTCGGTAATGAACCTGGGGCGATTGTGCGAAGGGCTGGCTTAACGCTGTATTAAGGCTTTGCAGAATGTTTCGGGCGTTGCGCTATCGCTGATGAATCCGCTGCAGGGGCTTGAGCATTGGCTCACGGATGAGGGAGCGGCTAAGGTTCGTGGTGAGCAGGCCATCGCTGGCAGGATCGGTAGTTGAATTCGTTTCGGCGTTCAGGGAGGAAAGATGAAACCAGACAACGCTGACCCCAGGCTACAACCCTTGCTCGCCGAACTGGCCGAGCTCATCCGCCTGGCGCGGCAGCAGGCAGTGCGGGCTGTGGATGCGATTCAGGTGCAAACCTGCTGGGAAATCGGGCGGCATATCGTCGAGTTCGAACAGGGTGGTCAGACGCGTGCCGCCTACGGCAAGCAGTTGCTACCGACCCTGGCCAAAGAGCTGGCGGCTGAGTTCGGCAGGGGCTTCGATGCAACCAATCTGCGCCATATGCGGGCGTTCTTTTTGGCTTTTCCAATTCGCGACGCACTGCGTCGCGAATTGAGCTGGACGCACTATCGCACCCTTCTCAAGGTGGACAGCGAAAGCGCGCGGCAGTGGTACATGGACGAAGCCGCCGCGCAGAACTGGAGCACCCGAGCACTTGAGCGGCAGATCGGTACGCTGTATTACGAGCGTCTGCTGGCCAGCCAGGATCGCGCGGCGGTCGAGCAGGAGGCGGCGAGCAAGCTACAGGCCTTGGGTAAGAGTCCGCGTGAGTTCGTGCGCGATCCGGTGCTATTGGAGTTCCTCGGCCTGCCCAATGCCGGCACCATGTTGGAGGGTGAACTGGAGCAGGCGCTGATCGACCAGTTACAGAGCTTTCTGCTGGAGTTGGGCAAGGGCTTCGCCTTCGTCGGCCGGCAGCAGCGCATCAGCACCGAGAGCAAGGATTTCTACATCGACCTGGTGTTCTACAATCTGATTATTCAATAAATGAGATAATTGTTAGTTGTTGATTTTAT
>NZ_ATKM01000017.1 GCF_000418555.1 Pseudomonas sp. P818 | reverse complement strand
TGTGAAACTTGCTGAAAACTTGGGAAAGTATGAAATATGTGCTCAACAACTACCTGCTCAAGTGCTTTGTCATTTTCGATCTCAAGCGCGGCGAGTTGACCCATCAGGACATCGGCCAGATGGACATGTACGTGCGCATGTTCGATGACCTCAGGCGTGGCCCGGAAGACGGCCCAACCGTGGGCATCATCCTCTGTGCACAGAAGGATGCGTCCGTGGTGCGTTACTCGGTGCTGCAGGGCAGCGAGCAACTGTTCGCCAGCAAATACAAGCTGGTGCTGCCCAGCGAAGAAGAGCTACGGGCCGAGCTGGATCGGGAGCGAGCGCGGCTGGCCGAGCAACGTGGACTGTATTGGGTTAACTGAGCCGGGAGGCATCTTGTGCGTCAAGGAACCGAGCGGCTGAAAGGCTCGGTCCCTGTCTGAGTAGGTTCAGCCGACCTGAGCGACCCAGTCGTTAAGGTTGTAGTAGTTGCTGATGCGCGCCACCTTGCCGTTCTTGATCTCGAAGAAGGCGCCGGCCGGCAGTACATAGGTCTGGCCGTTGGCCGGGGGCAGGCCTTCGTCGTCGGCCAGGTATTCGCCGTGCACCACGAACTCGGCGGCGGCGCGGTCGCCGGCAGCGTTCTGCATCACCACGATATCGGCCAGGCGCTCGCGGTAGCAGCGGTTCATCTTGTCCATGAAGGCGGCGAAGGTGGCCTTGCCGACTTGGCGTTCACCCTGGTTGATGTCGTGCACCACGTCCTCGGCCAGCAGGTCGAGGAAGGCGGGCATGTCGCCGGCATTGAAGGCGGCGTAGTAGGCCTGAACCAGTTCGGTGGCGGTCATGGCTAAGTTCCTTTCGTAGCGTGGTTAGTGGTGGGTTGGCACGCATGATAAGTTCGCGCTTTCGTGCCGGCATAGTCGCCGGCGTCACCTTGCTGCTGGCGAACGACTCCAGATGGACATCGAATTGCTCCAGGGGCCGCAGATAGCGCCCCACATCGAAGACCTGGCGCATTTGCGGATCACGGTCTTCCGCGAATTCCCCTACCTCTACGACGGCAGCCTCGATTACGAGGCCGAGTACCTCGACACCTACGTGCGCAGCGCCGATAGCCTGTGCGTGCTGGTGCGTGACGAGGGGCGCGTGGTCGGTGCGTCCACGGCGCTGCCGTTGGCTGACGAAACCGAGGAATTCCAGCAGCCGTTCCTCTCGGCAGGCTGGGATCCCGCGCGCATCTTCTACTGCGCCGAGTCGGTAGTGTTGCCGGGCTGGCGCGGACGTGGTCTGGGCGTGCGCTTCTTCGCCGAACGCGAGGCCCATGCGCGGCGCTTGGGGCGTTTCGACTGGTGCGCCTTCTGCGCCGTGCAGCGCCCGGCCGATCACCCGCGCCGGCCCGCCGACTATCAGCCGCTGGACGCCTTCTGGGCGCGCCGCGGCTATCGCCATCATCCCGAATTGCATACCCAGTACCACTGGCGCGACCTGGACGAGACCGAGGAATCGGCCAAGCCCATGTCGTTCTGGCTCAAGGAACTCACCTGATGATCAAGCTTGCCGCCTGCCAATATCACATCGACCTGCTGACGAGCTGGGACGCCTACGCCGAACATCTGACCACGTTGTGCGAGGAGGCAGCCGGGCAGGGCGCCGAGTTGCTGCTGTTGCCGGAATACGCCGGCCTGGTGCTTACCGGGCAGTTACCGGAAACTCAGCGCAGCGACCTGCACGGCTCCATCGCCGGCATCCAGCCAATGCTGCCGCGCTGGCTGGAACTGTGCGAAAGCCTGGCGCGCCGGCTCAAGGTCTATCTGCAGCCCGGCTCGGTAGCCGTGCGGGATGATGATGGCGTCTACCGCAACCGCGCCTGGCTGTTCGGCCCGGAGGGCTGCCTGGGCAGCCAGGACAAGCTGATGATGACCCGTTTCGAACTGGAGCAGTGGCAGATCGCCGCTGGCAGCGGGCTCAAGGTGTTCGACACGCCGCATGGCAAGCTGGGCATTCTGATCTGCTACGACAACGAGTTCCCGCTGCTGGCGCGCACCCTGGCCGAGGCTGGCGTCGACCTGATCCTGGCGCCCAGCTGCACCGATACCGAAGCGGGCTTCCATCGCGTACGCATTGGTGCCCAGGCCCGTGCCCTGGAAAACCAGATTGCCGTGCTGCAGTCGCCCACGGTCGGCCTGGCACCCTGGTCGCCGGCGCTGGACGAGAACATCGGCCGTGCCGCGCTGTACGTGCCGTCGGACTATGGCATGCCTGCCAATGGGGTGATCGCCGAGAGCGCGGAGCTGTGCCCCACACGCAGCCACTGGCTGATCGCCGAGCTGGATCTGGCCGAGGTACGCCGCGTGCGCGAGCAGGGCCAGGTATTCACCCGCCGCGACTGGCCACGGCAGTTCGAAGGCGGTCGGCTGGTGCTGCGGTGAACGCCCCGCAGTTACCGGATTCACCGCTGGCCGCCTACCAACGTGCGCTGGCGGGCGGTTTCGTCGCCGATGCTGCGCAGCGCCGTGCCGTGGATGCGCTGCAGCACTGCCATGAGGCTGTGCATCGTGGTGAGCGCCCGCTCGGCGTCTACCTCTGGGGGCCGGTCGGGCGCGGCAAGACCTGGCTGATGGACAGCTTCTACAACAGCCTGCGCATACCGGCACGGCGGCAGCATTTCCATCACTTCATGCAGTGGGTGCATCGCCGCCAGTTTCAGCTCACCGGCAATGCCGATCCGCTGCGCCTGCTGGCCGAGGAGCTGGGGCGCGAAGTGCGCGTGCTGTGTTTCGACGAGCTGTTCGTCAGCGATATTGGCGATGCCATGCTGCTCGGTCGCCTGCTCAGCCTGGTGGTGGAGCAGGGCGTGGTGCTGGTGGCCACCTCCAACCAGCCGCCGGCTCAGCTCTATGCCGATGGCTACAACCGCGAGCGTTTCCTGCCGGCCATCGCTGCGCTCGAGGCGCACATGCAGGTGGTGACCGTGGACGGCGCGCAGGATCATCGTCTGCATCCCGGTACCGAGGTGCAGCGCTACTGGGTGCAGCAGCCGCAGGCACTGGGTGAGCTTTTCGCTCGTCTGAGCGAGGGGCAAACCATTAGTTGCGAGCCGGTAGAACTCAGCCATCGCCGTATCGAAAACCTCGGCCATAGCGCAGCGGCGCTCTGGTGCCGCTTCAGGGATCTGTGTGAACGGCCGCTGGCCGCGCCGGACTTCATCGAGCTGTGCGAGCGCTTTCCGGCGATTCTTCTTGGCGAGGTGCCGTGCCTGGGTGGCGAGCAGCGCGAGGGGCGTATCGCCCGTGGCACCGAGGACGGTGCCGAGCGGGTCGATGCGGGGGATCGGCAACTGCCGGCGCTGTCGCGCAACGACGATGCGGTACGCCGTTTCATCGCCCTGGTCGACGAGTGCTACGACCGCCGCGTGCCGTTGTACGTCGAAGCCGAGGTGGCGCTGGATGAGCTGTACACCCAGGGCTACCTCGGCTTTGCCTTTCGCCGCACGTTGAGTCGTTTGCGCGAGATGCAGCTGGAGCGCTTCGGGGCAAGCTGATTCAGTCGGCCAGGTACTGCTCGGTAGATGCCACGTTCGCATAGGCGAAGGCCAGTGCGGCCATATAGGCGGCATGCACCTGAGCGGCCGGAATCAGTTGCCCTTCGAACTCCTGGTCGCGCGTCGCGCAGGCATCGTGGATCACCGTGGTGGCGTAGCCGAAGTCGCTGCTGGCGCGCGCTGCCGCGTCGATACACATATGGCTCATGGCCCCGACCAGGGTGATCTGCTCGATACCGGCGGCGTCCAGCTGGGCCTTGAGGTCGGTGCCGAGGAAGGCGTTGACCTGATGCTTGAGCACCACCGCTTCGCCCGCCAGCGGCTGCACCTGCGGATGGATGTTCGCACCCACGCTGCCGGGGGCGAAGAAGGGCGCGTCGGCGCTTTCGAATTCATGGCGTACATGGATCACCTTATTGCCCGCCTGGCGCGCAGCCGCTAGCACCCTTGCGGCATTGGCGGCGGCGCTGTGCATACCTTCGAGCGGCCACTTGCCGTCTGCGAAATAGTCGTTCTGGATGTCGATCAGGATCAGGGCGCGCTTGCTCATGGTTGTCTCCGTGGGATGATGTGCGGCAAACCTTATCGCCCTGGTGCGCCTGCGGGGATGGGCGTGGCCGACAATCTGCGGGGAAAAACTGACAATGAGCGAGCGCTGTCTGGAGATCGGCCTGTTGCGCTATCCCGGTGCCCAGTTGGCAGCGGTTTATGGCCTGGGCGATCTGTTCGCGGTAGCCAATCGCATGGCTGCCGGGCTGGGGCGTGAAGGGTTGCCTCGGCTGCGCGTCAGTCATTGGCAGGCCGATGAAACGGGACGGCTGCAGCGCATGTTCGACAGTCTGCCGCAGGCCGTGGGTACGCCGCAGGTGGTGATTCTGCCGCCCTGTCTGGACGACGCTGCCGAGCAGCCGCTCGCTGCCTGCTACCGCGACTGGCTGCGTGAGCAGCATGGCGCTGGCGTGCTACTGGCTTCGGTCTGCGCTGGCGCCTTTGCGCTGGCCGAGGCCGGTTTGCTCGAAGGCCGCACGGTGACCACCCACTGGGCACTGGCTGCGCAGATGGCGGCGCGTTTTCCGCGGGTGCAGGTAATGCCCGAGCGCATGGTGATCGATGACGGTGACCTGATCACCGCCGGTGGTCTGATGGCCTGGACCGATCTCGGTCTGGCCTTGGTGACGCGCCTGCTGGGGCCGACCATTGCCGCCGAGACTGCGCGCTTTCTGGTGGTGGACCTGAACCGTGAATCGCAGCGCCATTTCAGCAGCTTTGCACCCAGCCTGGATCATGGCGACGCCGCAGTGCTCGCCGTACAGCGCTGGTTGCAGGTAGAGGATGGCGCCGAGGCGAGCCTGGCCGATATGGCTGCGCGTGCCGGGCTGGGGGAGCGTACTTTCCTGCGCCGCTTTCGCGCCGCCACCGGGCTGAAACCCACCGAATACTGTCAGCAGCTGCGCGTGAGCAAGGCGCGCGAAATGCTCGAGTTCAGCCGTCAGAGCATCGACCAGGTGGCCTGGCAGGTGGGGTATCGCGACAGTGGTGCGTTTCGCAAGGTCTTTACCCGCCTGGTGGGCCTGTCGCCTGGCGAATATCGGCGACGTTTCGGCACCACCGCGCGCTAGACCGAGTCTTCCGCCGCCTTACCTGCCGGATTGTCACGGGTCGGCATGGCGAGAATTTCAGGCAGCACTTCACGGGCGAACACGTCATGCAGGCGGCGCAGCTCGGCCACCGGATCGAGGTGGTGGTCGACGCGGATGTCCCACAGCGGGTACGCCTCCTGATCGACCACATAGATTACCGCCGAGGACTCGCCATGACGGTCACCTCCGCACTGGTCACCGGCCGCCAGTGCTTCGATCAGGCGCTCGATCAGCGGGCGTTCTTGCGCCTGGCGAAAGGCTTCGGCCACCGCTTCCAGTACCTGTGGACCGACCAGGCGATTGCCCTGTACGGAAAACTGCTCGCCGGTTAGCGAGCCGGCCCAGGGAATGCATTTTTCCCCGGTCCAGCAGACGCTGTCGCCCTGGGCGTCGATCAACGCGCATTGGCGCAATTCCATGCAGGGATCGGTACCTTTGAGTCGCTCCAGCGCCGCCTTCGCCGAGAGCCCCTGGCGCAGCAGCGCCAGGCCATCCAGGCCGAGATAGGGGTTGACCTGGGCCTGGGTCGCCACCGCGCCGACGCCGGCCGCCGCGTGGCTGAGCAGCTTGCCCACGGCAGGCATGGCGGTGGCCGCGGCGACACCGAACTGACCGCTGCGCGGGCACCGGGCGATGATGGAAAAGGTCATGACGACTCCTGGGCGATTTTCAGCTTAGGCCATGGGTGGGCAGGTATCGTTCCGCTGGTGGCGGAGTGTGTGCGGCCTTTGCCAGAGGGCAGCAGGCGTCGTCTAATGCGCGCTGTCCAGTGCCTGCTATGAGGAACGCCGCATGATTCTTGGCCAGCCGCTTGCCCAATGGCGCGCGCAATATCCGCTGCTCGACGAGCTGATCGCCCTGCGCGAAACCAGCTGGTTCAACCCCGCCGTGGCGCCTGCTGCCGAAGCATTGGCCGATGTCGGTTTGAGCGCCGCCGATGTGGCCGACGCCCGTGCGCGTCTCGAGCGCTTCGCGCCCTACCTGGCTCGGGTGTTCCCGCAGACGGCGGCCAGCGGCGGCATCATCGAGTCGGACGTAGTGCCCCTGCCGCAAATGCAGGCACTGCTGCGTGAAGAGGCTGATGACGAGATCGGCGCGCTGTGGCTAAAGCGCGACAGCCATCTGCCCATCTCCGGTTCGATCAAGGCCCGCGGCGGCATCTACGAGGTGCTCAAGCATGCCGAGGACCTGGCGCTGGCGGCCGGCCTGCTCGGTCGCGACGATGATTACGCCTGCCTCGACAGCGACGCGATGCGCGCCTTCTTCAGCGGCTATCAGGTGGCGGTCGGCTCCACCGGCAACCTCGGCCTGTCCATCGGCATCATCAGCGCACGTCTGGGCTTCCAGGCCACCGTGCATATGTCCGCCGATGCGCGACAGTGGAAGAAGGACAAGCTGCGCGCCCATGGCGTGACCGTGGTCGAGTACGCCAGCGATTACAGCGTTGCGGTGGAGCAGGGGCGGCGCCAGGCCGAGGCCGATCCGCGTTGCCACTTCGTCGATGACGAGAACTCCAGGCACCTGTTTCTCGGTTACGCGGTGGCTGGCGAACGCCTCAGGCAGCAACTGGCGGCGGCCAACGTCGTGGTCGATGCCGAGCATCCGCTGTTCGTCTACCTGCCCTGTGGCGTCGGTGGCGGCCCGGGTGGCGTGGCCTTCGGCCTGAAGCTGGCGTTCGGTGACGCGGTGCACTGCCTGTTCGCCGAACCGACGCACTCGCCGTGCATGCTGCTCGGCGTGCATACCGGCCGGCACGAAGAACTGGCGGTGCAGGATTTCGGCATCGACAACCGCACCGCGGCCGATGGCCTGGCGGTCGGGCGACCATCGGGGTTCGTCGGCCGCGCCATGCAGCGGCTGATCGACGGCTATTACACGGTCAGCGATGAACAGATGTTCCGTTACCTGGCGCTCATGGAACAGACCGAGGGCCAGCGCCTGGAGCCTTCAGCCCTGGCCGGGATGCCGGGTGTATTGCGCGTGCTGGGCGAGCGGCAGGGCTATCGCCAGCGTATGGGACTGACGCCGCAGCGCATGGCGCGGGCGACCCACCTGGTCTGGGCGACTGGCGGCAGCATGGTGCCGCAGGCAGAGATGGACGGTTACCTGGCGCGCGGGCGGAAACTGTTGCAGGGCACCTGAAAACGCAAAAGCCCGGCGCTTGGCCGGGCTTCTGCCTTGCAGCGTTGACGCTTACTTCACTTCCACCGCCAGGCTTTCGGCGATCTTCTTGTTCCAGATCGCAGGGCCGGTGATGTGCACCGACTCGCCCTTGGTGTCGACCGCGACGGTCACCGGCATGTCCTTCACTTCGAACTCATAGATGGCTTCCATACCGAGTTCTTCGAAGGCCAGCACCTTGGACTTCTTGATCGCCTGGGCCACCAGGTAGGCGGCGCCGCCGACGGCCATCAGGTACACGGCCTTGTTGTCCTTGATCGCGTCGATGGCGATGGGGCCGCGCTCGGACTTGCCGATCATGCCCAGCAGACCGGTCTGCTCGAGGATCTGACGGGTGAACTTGTCCATGCGGGTGGCGGTAGTCGGGCCAGCCGGGCCAACCACTTCGTCACCGACCGGATCGACCGGGCCGACGTAATAGATGAAGCGACCCTTGAGGTCCACCGGCAATTGCTCGCCCTTGTTCAGCATGTCGACCATGCGCTTGTGCGCGGCGTCGCGGCCGGTGAGCATCTTGCCGTTGAGCAGCACGGTCTCGCCCGGCTTCCAGCTCTGCACCTCTTCCGGGGTCAGGGTGTCAAGGTTGACACGGCGCGCACTCGGGCCGGCTTCCCAGACGATTTCCGGATAGGCGTCCAGATCCGGTGCCTCCAGAACGGCCGGGCCCGAGCCGTCGAGCACGAAGTGGGCGTGACGGGTGGCGGCGCAGTTGGGGATCATGCACACCGGCAGGCTTGCTGCGTGGGTCGGGTAATCCATGATTTTCACGTCGAGCACGGTGGTCAGGCCGCCCAAGCCCTGGGCGCCGATGCCCAGCTGGTTGACCTTCTCGAACAGCTCCAGACGCAGCTCCTCGATACGGTTCTGCGGGCCGCGGGCCTGCAGCTCGTGGATGTCGATGTGCTCCATCAGCACTTCCTTGGCCATCACCGCGGCCTTCTCGGCGGTGCCGCCAATGCCGATGCCGAGCATGCCCGGCGGGCACCAGCCGGCGCCCATGGTCGGCACGGTCTTCAGCACCCAGTCGACGATGGAGTCGGACGGGTTGAGCATGGCCATCTTCGACTTGTTCTCGGAGCCGCCGCCCTTGGCCGCGACGTCCACTTCCACCTTGTCACCGGGGACGATGGAGTAGTGGATCACCGCCGGAGTGTTGTCCTTGGTGTTCTTGCGGGCACCGGCCGGGTCGGCCAGGATCGAGGCGCGCAGGACGTTCTCGGGCAGGTTGTAGGCGCGACGCACGCCCTCGTTGATCATGTCGTCGACGCTCATGGTGGCGCCGTCCCAGCGCACGTCCATGCCGACCTTGATGAACACGGTAACGATGCCGGTGTCCTGGCAGATCGGGCGGTGGCCGGTGGCGCACATGCGCGAGTTGATCAGGATCTGCGCCATGGAGTCCTTGGCGGCTGGCGACTCCTCCTTCAGGTAGGCCTCGTGCATCGCCTGGATGAAGTCGACGGGGTGGTAATAGGAGATGAACTGCAGTGCGTCGGCAACGCTCTGAATCAGGTCGTCCTGCTTGATCACGGTCATTGGGGCGCTCCTCTATCAGGGAACATCTACAAGGAAGCGCCGGACAACGACCCGGCGCAACGGCGAAAAACGGTCGGGAGCGATTTCATCCTGCCCGCGACTGTCTGCTTAGGTGGCCGTCACGGATGGCAGCCACAAAAAAGGCGCGGCAGTATACCGCGGCGGTCGTATAGGGCACAGCCGCCTAAGGTCGATGATGCTAGTTCGTGTTCGACCATCGGTGCGCTAGGCATTTTCTGATCGCAGGGTTAGAGTGATGGCTTAATGCCAGTATGGGATGGAACCCATGAGCTCAACCAGCCCTCGGGGCACGCAACGTAGCCTGCAAACGCTGCTGCTCAAACGCTTCGCCATGGCTGTCACGACCTACGTGATGATGGCGCTCGTCTGCTGGTTTGCCATTTTCAACGGCCTGTTCATCGGTACGATCGGCACTGCTGCCTGGCTGACCCTCGGGGTGTTCGGCAGTCAGTTGGTGTTTCTCTGGCTGTTTCTCTCCAGACGCAACCTGCGCTACGAGGACCCCAGCCTGACCGAGGCGCAGGTGTTGGTTGCCCTGGCCTGGCAGCCGCCGGTGCTGGCGCTGTTCGACAGCGCACGCGGCGTGATGATGGTCTTCTACCTGCTGATCCTGCTGTTCGGCGTGTTCCAGTTGTCCCCCAGGGTTTTCAAGCGGTGTGCCGCCTTCGCCTTTTTCGGTTTTACCGCGATGGTGCTGGTGGAGGCCTATCGCATGCAGCTGGTGGACCCGAGCATGGCCTGGCTGCAGGTCTGGGTGCTGTTCATCCTGCTGGTCTGGCTGTGCCTGTTTTCCAGCTACGTGCAGGCCATGCGCAAGCGCATGCGTCAGCGCCGTTTCGCCTTGCAGGCACACCAGGACACCCTGCGCGGGATGATGCGTCAGCTCGAGGATCTGGTGGCCACCGACGAACTGACCGGCCTGTTCAACCGTCGCCACTTCCTGCGTCTTGCCGGCCGCGAGCTGGAGCATCTCGGGCATGGGCGTCAGCACGGCCTGGCGCTGATCGACCTGGACCATTTCAAGCGAATCAACGATGCTCATGGCCATGCCGCTGGCGATCGGGTGCTGCAGACCTTCGCCGCGGTGGCCCGAGCCTGTCTGCGTGACGGCGACATCATTGCCCGCTACGGCGGTGAGGAATTCGTGCTGCTACTGCCCAATACCGATGCCGATCAGTTCACTGCCTGCTGCGAACGGCTGCGCGAGGCGTTCGCCAAGGCCGAGCCGGTGGGCGTGAAGCTGGAGAGTCTGAGTCTTTCCGCCGGCATGACGCTGCTGGTCGCCGGCGATGATCTCGACGACGCCCTGCAACGCGCCGATCAGGCGCTCTATCAGGCCAAGCGCGGCGGGCGCAATCGCTGCGATGCCAGCTGGGAGCGCGCGGGTGCCTGAGCTGCGTGTGGGCGCCCAACAGCTGCAGGTGGCCCAGCAAACCAACTTGCTAGATGCGCTGCTCGGCGGCGGTGTGGCTGTGCCCTACAGCTGCCGGGCTGGCAGTTGCCACGCCTGTCTGGTGCGTTGCGTGGACGGCGAGCCGCTGGATCTGCAACCCGAGGCGCTGGCTAGCGACAAGCGCGCCGAGGGCTGGCGTCTGGCCTGCCAGTGCCAGGTGGTCGGTGATCTGCAGGTCGAACCCTTCGATCCACAGCGCGATGGCCTGGCCGCGAAAGTGGTCGCCCTGGATTGGCCCAGTCCGCAGGTCTTGCGTCTGCGCCTGCAGCCGGAGCGGCCACTGCGCTATCGCCCCGGTCAGCATGTGTTGCTGTGGAGCGAAGAGGGAGTCGCCCGACCTTATTCGCTGGCCAGCGTGCCGGGCGAAGACGACTGGCTGGAGTTTCATATCGATTGCCGCAAGCCCGGAGCGTTCTGTGATGCAGCGCGGCGCCTGCAGCCGGGCGATGGGCTGCGCCTGGGTGAGTTGCGCGGTGGTGCGCTGCATTACGACGCCGACTGGCAGGCGCGTCCGCTCTGGCTGCTGGCTGCCGGTACCGGGCTCGCGCCGCTGTATGGCGTCTTGCGTGAAGCGCTGCGCCAGGAACATCAGGGGGCCATTCGCCTGCTGCACGTGGCGCACGACGCGGCCGAGCACTATCTGGCCAGCGAACTGCAGGCGCTGGCGGCGCTGCACGGCAACCTGCAGGTAGAGCTGGTGACGGCGGCGCAGTTGCCGGCTGCTTTGGCCGAACTGCGCCTTGTTTCACGGCAGACCCTCGCCTTACTCTGCGGCCATCCGGAGACGGTCGACAGCTTCGCACGGCGCCTCTACATGGCAGGTTTGCCGCGCAGTCAGATGCTCGCCGACGTCTTTCTCACCCGCGCGTAGGCTGCACCCGACGGCTCCTGCTGCCAGGGTGGCCCGCACCTTGGCCTGGAGCCTCGCATGAGCGAACACCTGCATATCCAACGCGATGGTGGTCTGTTGACCCTGCGCATGCATCGCCCGGACAAGAAGAATGCGCTGACCCGCGCCATGTACGCCGGCATGGCCGAGGTGTTGGATGAAGCCGTGCGCGATACGAGTGTGCGCGTGGTGCTGCTGACCGGTGGTGAGGACTGCTTTACCAGCGGCAACGATGTCGCCGACTTCATCCAGGCGCCGCCTACCGGGCTGAACAGCGAAGTGTTTCAGTTCATGCGCGCGCTGTTCGACTTCAGCAAGCCGGTGGTCGCCGCTGTGGCCGGCCCGGCGGTGGGCATCGGTACCACCCTGTTGCTGCATTGCGATTTGGTCTATGTCGCCCGCGATGCACAGTTGAAGATGCCTTTCGTCAACCTGGGGCTGTGCCCCGAGTACGGTTCAAGCCTGATATTGCCGCGTTTGCTGGGGCACGCGCGTGCTGCCGAGCTGCTGTTGCTAGGCCAGTCATTCACAGGGGAGCAGGCGGCTGCCTGGGGCATCGCCAATCAGGCACTCGATGATGGTGCGGCGACTTTGAGCAAGGCGCGCGAGATGGCGCAACGTTTTCTCGAGCTGGCACCATCGGCGGTGGTCGACAGCAAACGCCTGATGCGTGCACCGGGACGCGAGGAGTTGCGTAAGGTGATCGAGGAGGAGGGCGCCCTGTTCGGCCAGCGCCTGCGCTCGCCCGAGGCCATCGAGGCGCTGACCGCATTCATGCAGCGTAGAAAGCCGGACTTCTCTCGCTTCGCATAGGCCCGTCCCGGAAAACAAAAGGCCGCTCATCGAGCGGCCTTGTGCGTTCATAGGTGGCTTACACCATTGGATCGCCGACATGGAGAATCTTCATGGTGTTGGTGCCGCCGGTGCCATGGTAGCTGTCACCCTTGGTCAGGATCACCCAGTCGCCCGGCTCCACGACGCCACGCTTGAGCAGCTCGTCCACCGCCGCCTGGCTGACCTTGTTGGCCGGCAGCGAGGCCGGGTCGAACGGCACGGTGTAGACGCCGCGGAACAGCGCCACGCGCGCCTGGGCCTCGCGATGCGGGGTGAAGGCGAAGATCGGGATCGACGAGCGGATGCGCGACATGATCAGCGGGCTGTAGCCACTCTCGGTCAGGCTGATGATGGCCTTGACGCCCGGGAAGTGGTTGGCGGTGTACATGGTCGCCAGGGCAATGCTTTCGTCGCAGCGCTCGAAGGTGCGGCCCAGGCGGTGGCTGGATTGCTTGCTGGTCGGGTGCTTCTCGGCGCCCAGGCAGACGCGGGCCATGGCCTGCACGGCCTCGACCGGGTATTCGCCAGCGGCGCTTTCGGCCGAGAGCATCACCGCATCGGTGTAGTCCAGCGCGGCGTTGGCCACGTCGGACACTTCGGCGCGGGTCGGCATCGGGCTATGGATCATCGACTCCATCATCTGCGTAGCGGTGATCACCGCTTTGTTCAGGCGACGGGCGTGGGCGATGATCTTCTTCTGGATGCCCACCAGCTCGGCATCGCCGATTTCCACGGCCAGGTCGCCGCGGGCCACCATCACCGCGTCACTGGCGCGGATCAGGCCATCGAGGGCTTCGTCGTCGGCCACCGCTTCGGCGCGTTCGATCTTGGCCACCAGCCAGGCAGTACCGCCGGCCTCGGTGAGCAGGCGACGGGCATAGTCCATGTCCGCGGCATCGCGCGGGAAGGAGACGGCCAGGTAGTCCAGCTCCATCTCGGCAGCGACCTTGATGTCGGCCTTGTCCTTGTCGGTCAGCGCCGGCGCGGTCAGGCCACCGCCGCGGCGGTTGATACCCTTGTTGTCCGACAGCGGGCCGCCGATCACCACGCGGCAGTGCAGTTCGTCGGCGCCCTTGAGTTCGACGCGCATGACCACGCGGCCGTCGTCGAGCAGCAGTTCGTTAGTCGATACCGACCACTTCCTGGGTGCCGGCCGTGCGCGAGTGGCTGGAGGAGAGGCGGAACAGGTCGTCGAGCAGGCGCCGGGTAGCGCCTTCCTTGAGCTCGATGCGCTTGTTCTCGAACTTGGCGATACGGATCTTCGGGCCTTGCAGGTCGCCGAGCAGGGCGACATGACGGCCGTGCTTGGCAGCCAGTTCGCGGACCAGGGCGGCGCGCGCCTTGTGGTCGTCCGGCGTACCGTGGGAGAAGTTCAGACGGGCCACGTCGAGACCGGCGAGGATCAGTTGCTCCAGCACTTCCGGCGAGCTGCTGGCCGGGCCCAGGGTGGCGACGATTTTGGTGCGGCGAAAGGTCATGCACGAACTCCCTAGTGAACTATGCCAGGGAGGCTACTACGCCATTCAGCTGTAGTCATTGTTCCTGTGCACTACCCTTTGCTGTCCGGTTTGATCACCAGCAGATCGCATTCGACGCGTTCCAGCACCCGCTCCGCGGTGTGGCCGATCAACAGGCTGTCGAGATGGCCGCGGGCGATGGCGCCCATCACCAGCAGACCGATATTGTGCTCATGCACGAATTTCGGAATGACTTCCTCGGCAAATCCGTCCAGCAGGTGGGCCTGCGCCCGATCGATGGCGTACTGGCCAATCAACTTGTCGAAGGCCTCGCGGTGCTCGCGGCTGCACTGGTTCACGTAGTCGTCATACGCCTGCGCTACCTCGGCGTCGAACAGTAGCGAACGTGGCAGTGGCGCCTGCGCATGCAGGTACTGGGCATGCAGGCCGAGCGCAGCCTGCAGGGCCTGGCTGGTGCGAATCAGCTGATGATCGAGGGCGGCAGGCTTGTCCGCGCTGTGCAGCGGGTCGAGTGCTGCGCACAGGCTTTGCCCGCGCGGCTTTGCATCGTGCACCAGCCACAGCGGCACCGGGCAGCGGCGTATCAGTTGCCAGCTGGTATCACTGAACAGGAGGCGGCGTAGTGCATTGCCGGGATGGGTCGACTTGAACAGGATGTCCGGTTGCAGCACGGCAACGCGGGCGAGGATCTCTTCATGTCGGCGCTTGCTCCAGCGCACGTCCACGTCGATTCTGAATCCTTCATCGCTCAGATGGGCGACGCTGGCGCGTAGCTCCTCATTGCTCTGACGCAGGATGGCTTCACGGGCGCGGTTGAGTAACTGGCTGTCCAGCAGGCCGCTTTCCAGGCTCGGGTGGTATTCGATCTTCAGCAGGTGCAACTCGGCACCGACCTGGCGCGCGATGTCGACGGCGCGTTGCAGGGCTGGTTGTTGCTGGTGTTCGGCGTCGATGACGACCAACAGTCGTTGCAGTTTCATGGCAGCGGCCTCGCCAGGTGTCTGTATGGGTATTACAGACCTGATGGCGGCGCGTGGCATTGATATGGGTCAGCGCTGGCCCGGATTGAGCGCCAGATCCAGATGACGAGCGGCCTTGGCGCTCAGCTCGCCTTCGGGGAACTGCACCAGCAGGCGGCGCAGATAGGCGATGGCCTTGTCGCGGTTGGCGTTGGGGTTGTCCGGTGCCATGTGCATCAGCGCCAGCTGATACAGCGCCTTTTCCTTGATGTCCGCTGGCACGTGCGGGTCGGCCAGGCCCAGCAGGTAAAGCTGCTCGGCTTCCTCGACGCGTCCCTTGAGTACGGCGCGACGCGACAGCAGGGTCATGTCCGGATCCAGGCTGGGTTTGTACAGATCGAGGTTCTGGCTCGGTTGCCAGTTCGCCAGCAGCTCGCGCGAGGTCTGCTGGATCGGCTCGTCAGCACGCTGGCGGATCGTCGCGATGCGCTCCTCGGCACGGCTGGCGGCCTGGCTGGCAGGGAATTCGTTGAGCACCTTGTAGAAATAGTTGAGCGCCTTGGCATCGTCGCGCTGCTCATTGAAGCGACTCATGTAGATCAGGCCGATCTGATACAGGGCGATGGCGCGCACCTCACCGCTCAGTTGGCGGTCGCGATAACCATCCAGATATAGCGCTTCGGCCTTGGCGCTGTGGGCGTCGCGAATGGCCAGGGCGCTGTAGGTCAGCAGGTCGCCTTCTTCTTCGATGGCGGCGGTCATGCGCTTGGTCTTCAGCGCCTTGTATTCCACCACTTCATTGGTGGTGACCTGGGCGATGAACAGCGGCGTGGTCGGGGCGCAGGCGCTCAGAAGGCTGGCACCGATGACGAGGGTAAGCAGGCGGGCGAGCTGCATGCGGGCTCCTTGGCCGAAACGGGCCGATGCGGCGCAGTCTAGTCAGCGCATCGGTCAGCGCCAAGGCGCTGCCGGCAATACCCATCGGAGGTTTGTCGCTGTTCAGTTTTTCCCTGCCCTGTCGATACACTGCTCACTGGAGGACTTGCCCATGCGTACCCTGATCATTCTGGCCGTGGCCCTGGCTGCCACGGGTTGTACCCGCGTCTCGCTCGACCATCATCTGAACAACGCCTATCGCGCCTACAACGAAGGCGATTGCGCCCAGGTCGCGCTGGAGCTTTCGCAGGCCGAGCGCAAGAGTCGTTCGCGCAGCTACCTGCAGCCCGAGATCTCCCTGTTGCGTGGCCAATGCCTGGAGCGGGAAAGCCTGTTCGTCGATGCGGCGCAGACCTATCAGTTCATCATCACGCGCTACCCGGCCAGCGAGTACGCCTACCGCGCGCGTGCACGTCTGCAGACGCTGGAGCAACTGGGCCATCACAGCCCGGCGCCTGCGGCCAAGGTCAGCCCCGCCGCGCTCTGAGCCTTCGGTCGTCCGGCATTTCTCCCTGCCGCGGTGCGGTATAAGCTGGCGCATGGCCTTCATGGAGGATGAACATGCGTCATTTATTGCTGATCGCCGCGCTGCTGCCGACGTTGGCGACAGCCGAGATCTACCGCTGGACGGACGAGCAGGGGCGCGTGCATTTCGGTCAGCGTCCTGTCGCAGGAGCGGAAACCGTGCAGGTGAAACCTCAAGTGGTCGAGCGCGACACGCATACGCGGGAGCGTGAGGCGCGCACGCAGCGTTTCTATGACGCAAGGCGCGAGGAGCAGCAGCAGGCAGCGGCCACGGCAGCCGCGCAGCGCGAAGAACGGGCAAGTGAATGTCGCGAGCTGCGCCGGCGCCTGGAGCAGATGCCGGAGGGCTACCGTTATTACCGTGAGGGCGCCAGCGGCGAGCGCATCTACTACAGTGATGAAGAAACAGACACCGCTCGTCGCCAGTTACGCGAGCGGATAGCCCAACGCTGTACTTGAGGGTGGTTTAGTGGCCGCAGTACGGCCATACTCAAGACCCTTTGTAGCGATATGCCATCATGCGTAGCCAGCGCCGAATCGAACGCCATCAGTTGCCCTACTACCTGAAGGTGTTCAACCGCATCACCGACAAACCGATGGGCTCCATCGGCAATGTCTCTCTCGACGGCCTGATGCTGATCAGTCAGTTGCCGATGCTGGTTGGCGCACGCTTCGACATGCGCCTGAAGATTCCAGGCCAGCATGGCATTCACTTCATTGATTTTTCCGCCAACTGCCAGTGGTGCCGCGAAGACGTCAACCCTGGCGTCTACGACTCCGGCTTCGCGCTGGTCGCACCACCTGCCGACTACGTCGAGATGATCGACGCCCTGCGTTACTACTTCAGCTTTCACAGTCTGGCGGCTTCGGCCTGATAGTCCCCGGCTTCGAATCAATGCATCGCCGGAACACGGGCCAGGTTGCGCAGGCGCTCGCTCAGTTTCAGCCGCAGGCCGTCCTCGTCACAGAACAGCAGGGCGTGCTCCAGGTCGTAGCGTTCGCCCTGCGGGCAGTCCAGCTGCCGATACACGTCGGCGCGGGCCAGATGGTCGACCAGGGTCGCCGGGCCGAGTTGCAGGACGCGCTCGGCATCCTTGAGTGCTGCCTCGGGCGCATCGTGCTGCATGTGCAGCATGCGCAGATTACGTGACAGGCGCCGCAGCATGGCCTGGGCGTCGGCCGTTTGCAGGTGCTCGGCGCTGAGTTCGATGCCCGGGCCCAGCTGGCGATGCAGCTGATCACGGCAGTCGCGGGTGTAGAGGCGGCGCCCGCCGCACGGGTCGAGCAGGTGGTCGGCACCCGGTACGCGCAGCATGAAATGCCCCGGAAAATTTACCCCCTGTAAGGGAATGTCCAGGCGGCGCGCCATCTCCAGGGCGATCAATGCCAGCGCCAGCGGCTGGCCACGTCGGCGGCGCAGCACTTCATGGAGCAGGGCGTGGTGCGGGCGTGTGACACCTTCGTCGTCTTCCTGAAAATCCAGTTCGGCAAGCCGGCGCAACAGCGGCTGGGCCAGTTCGCGCGCGGGCAGGGCGGGGAGACCGGCGCTGACCTGCAGCAACAGACTGTGCAGGTCGTTCAATACCTGGGCGGGTTGAAGTCGGTCATCGTGTTCGGCGGCAATCCACAGCGCCGCCTCGAACAGGGCGGGAGGATCGCGTTGCAGGCACTGCAGGCAGGCTTGGCGTGGGCTCATCGCATTCTCCGCTGACTTCTGCTGTTGTAGTCCCTGACGGAGTCCTCGTCCAGTGGGCTTCTCCTATACTGAGGCCTGAAGTCCGACCGGGAGCGCAGCCATGTTCAGCATGATGCAAGCCGCCCGCCTCGAGGCCCTGCACCTGGCCGAGGATCCGGCCAGCGGCCTCAAGGCCGTTATCGCCATTCACAACACCCGCTTCGGGCCAGCGCTCGGTGGTTGCCGTTACCTGGCCTATCCCGATGAACAGAGCGCCATTGCCGATGCCATTCGTCTGGCTCAGGGCATGAGCTACAAGGCGGTGCTGGCCGGTATCGACCATGGCGGCGGCAAGGCGGTGATCATCCGGCCTGCACATCTGCCCAGCCGTGCCGCACTGTTCGAAGCCTTCGGCCGTTTCGTCGAGACGCTCAATGGGCGCTACATCACCGCCGTCGACAGTGGCACGTCCAGCGCCGACATGGATTGCATTGCCCAGCACACCCAGCACGCCACTAGTACGACCCAGGAGGGCGATCCTTCGCCGCACACGGCGCTGGGCGTGTTCGCGGGTATTCGCGCAACTGCCCAGGCGCGCCTGGGCAGCGACGATCTGGAGGGATTACGGGTTGCCGTGCAGGGCCTGGGCAATGTCGGTTTCGCCCTGGCCGAAGCACTGCATGCCGCTGGCGCTGAACTGCTGGTCAGCGACCTCGATGCCGGACGCGTGCAACTGGCGGTCGAACAACTGGGCGCGCATCCGGTCGCCAGCGATGCGTTGCTCGGTACGCCTTGCGACATCCTTGCACCCTGCGGCCTCGGTGGCGTGCTGAACGCGCAGACGGTCGCCCATCTGCGCTGCGCAGCCGTGGCAGGCGCCGCCAATAATCAACTGGCCAGCCCGGACGTCGCCGATCAACTGGAGGCGCGCGGCATTCTTTACGCGCCGGATTACGTGCTCAACGCCGGCGGGTTGATCTACGTAGCGCTGCGTCATCGTGGTGAGGAACTGCCGGCGATCACCGCGCACCTGACGCAGATCAGCCGACGCCTGACCGAAATCTACGCCCATGCCCAGGCTGAAAAACGCTCCCCGGCACGCGTCGCCGATTACCTCGCCGAGCGCTTGCTGTACGGCGCCTAGCCGTTGCTTGCGGCGCTCCTGCAGCCTGTGCGGTCAATGACCGTCGAATTCGCCCTGGTAACATACCGGCGAGCTGGGTGAGTCATGGCGCTGCAGTTCCTCTTCGAGAAATTCGGCCAGTACGCGTGCGTTGTTATGCGCTTCGTCGCGCGCAGCGTAGAGGAGCGTCAGCGTGCCCTTCGTTGCCCAGCGCAACAGACGTTGCCAGTGCTCGGGGTGGGCGCACAGTTCGCGGCGGTAGGCCGTACGGAACTCCTCAAAGGCTTCGGCGCGATGGGCGAAGGATTTGCGCAGTTCGCTGGAGGGCGCAACGTCGGGTAGCCATTCATCGAGTACCAAGGCATTTCTGGCCACACCGCGAGGCCACATGCGGTCCACCAGAACGCGTATACCGTCGCTGGTCTCTGCCTCGAGATAAACCCGCTTGCACTGGATCATGGACCTGCCTCCATCGCCTGCGGCAATGCCGCACTTGGCGCCGCCTGCGGGCTCGATTAGCGTGGTGAAAGGAGGATTCACCATGGACTATTTCATTATCGTCGTCACTACCGCGGCCGGCCTGTACTTTCACTGGTGGCTATTTCGCCGCATTCGTCAGTGGACCGATCGTGACCTTGCGCTGTCCTTCGCCGAAGGCGACGAGCACAAGCGTCAGTACATGCTGGAGCAATTGGCCCGAGCCCGACGTGAGGGCGTAAAGCGGCGGGACTTACCGGTCTGGCTGGAGCAGGCCGCAGCACAGTATCCCGTCAGTAACGCATAGGTCGAAGCCCCGTTGGGGGAACGGGGCCGCGGCTCTCGATCACTCGCTGGCGGTGTCGATTTCCAGCTCGTCGAGCGCGTCCGGCTGGCTCTTGAACGCCTTGGCGAAGACATCGCGGTTCTTGGCCATGAAGATACCCAGCTCCTCGCCCTGTTCCTCGCTCAGGGATGGCACCGCCTTGTGCAGGACCTCGCTCAGGCGCTCGGCCAGTTCCAGCATCTTGTCGTAACGGTCGGCTTCGGCCTTATCCATGAACAAGCGCTCCGGATCGCGGCTGCTGCGGTACACCACTTCGACGGCCATTCATCACCTCTTCTGCCTTCATATGTGTCGTTGAATTTAACTGGTTTTTTATACAGTGTTGGCGAGGATAAAGGACTCGCTGCCGTTTGGCCAGTATTGCGTCCGTCAGAGGATAGAAGTCTCGGCCGATACCGGCCATCCCGCCTGTGTCTTTCCGTCACATCCCTGCATCATCCTCAAGCTGGTGTTTTTCCTGCATGCTCGTCAGCGGGCATCCATGTCGGATGCCCGGACTGCATGCTTGTTTGGGGAGAAGTGAAGGATGAATTGGGCGGAACGTCTGCGTGAGGGCATGCATGGCCTGGCGGAGTCGCTGGGCAATCTGTTGATGGAGGCCTTCCATTACCTGGCGCTGTTCGCCATCGGGGCGATCACGGCCTGGGCGGGGGTGATGACCTTCATCGGCATGCTGGAGAAGGGCCACATCACGGTCGATGACATTCTGCTGCTGTTCATCTACCTGGAATTGGCGGCGATGGTGGGCATCTACTTCAAGACCAACCACATGCCGATCCGCTTCATGATCTATGTGGCGATCACCGCGCTGACCCGTTTGCTGATTTCCGACATCTCCCACACCCACAAACCGAGCTGGGGCGTGGTGATGGTCTCCGGAGCCATCCTGCTGCTGGCGCTGGCGATTCTGGTGGTGCGCTACGCCTCATCGCGCTTTCCGGCCGTGGCCGGCCCGCACCCGCGCAGCAAGGCGCGCAACCGTGAGGATGCCGAGGCCGAGCGCGACGATACCTCGGATTGAGCCGCCGTTGCGCTGTCAATCGAGCGGCGCGAACAGCGCCGCCAGATCGTCCTCGTTCAGTTGCCACTGACCCTGGCTGCCGCCGTCGAGCACGCCTCTGGCCAGGCTGGCCTTGGCTTGCTGCAGTTGCTGGATCTTCTCTTCGACGCTGCCTCGGGCGATCAGCTTGTAGACGAACACCGGCTTGTCCTGACCGATGCGATAGGCGCGGTCGCTGGCCTGGGCTTCGGCGGCCGGGTTCCACCAGGGATCGAAGTGGATCACCGTGTCGGCGGCGGTCAAGTTGAGGCCACTGCCGCCGGCCTTGAGGCTGATCAGGAACACCGGGAACTCCCCGGCCTGGAAGCGCTCGACCGGCGTGCGTCGATCCTGGATGCTGCCGGTCAGCTTGGCGTAGGCGATCTTGCGCGCCTGCAGCTCCGCTTCGATCAGTGCCAGCATCGAGGTGAACTGGGAGAACAACAGCACGCGGCGGCCTTCGTCGACCAGCTCCTGGAGCATGTCCAGCAGGGCGCTGAGCTTGCCCGAGTCGGCGGCCGTCAGCTCGCCGCCGTCCTCGCCGAGCAGGCGCAGGTCGCAGCAGCTTTGGCGCAGGCGCAGCAGCGCTTCGAGGATGACGATATGACTGCGCGCCAGGCCCTGGCGGGCGATCTCGTCGCGCACCTTCTGGTCCATGGCCAGGCGCAGGGTTTCGTAGCGGTCGCGCTGCAGCTGAGTCAGCTCGACCCATTGGGTGATCTCGGTCTTCGGTGGCAACTCGCTGGCCACCTGCTCCTTGGTGCGGCGCAACAGGAAGGGGCGGATGCGCCCGTTCAGGTGGTTGAGGCGCTGGGTGTCGCCACGCTTTTCGATGGGCGTGCGGTAGTCACGGGTGAAGGCCTTGGCATCGCCCAGCCAACCCGGCATGAGGAAATGGAACAGCGACCAGAGTTCGCCCAGGTGATTTTCCAGCGGCGTGCCGGTCAGGCACAGGCGCAGGTCGGCCTGCACTTGTGCGGCGGCACTGGCTGCCTTGCTGCGCGGGTTCTTGATGTTCTGCGCTTCGTCGAGAATCAGCAGGCGATAGCGCTGCTGGTTCAGCGCCTTGAGGTCGCGCGGCAGCAGAGCGTAGGTGGTGAGGATCAGGTCGTGCTCGGCGATCTGCTCGAACAGCACCTTGCGCTTGCTGCCATGCAGGGCCAGTACGCGCAGTTGCGGGGTGAAGCGCGCGGCTTCGTCCTGCCAGTTGGGAATCAGGCTGGTGGGCATGACGATCAGCGCGGGCTTGTCGAGGCGTCCGGCCTGTTTCTCGCAGAGGATGTGCGCCAGGGTCTGCAGGGTCTTGCCCAGACCCATGTCATCGGCCAGTACGCCGCCGACGCGCAGTTCGGCCAGGGTCTGCATCCAGTTCAGGCCCTGCACCTGATAGGTGCGCAGTTCGGCCTGCAAACCCTCGGGTGGAGCAATCTCGCGCACTGCCAGGTTCTGCAGGCGCTGGGCGAAACCGCGTAACTCATCGCCCCCTTGCCAGCTTAGCTGCGGGCCGTGCGCCAGTTCGGCCAGGCGTGCGGCGTCGGCGCGACCCATGCGCAGCGGCAGGTGGTCTTCGCCAGGGTCGCGGAAATACAGCTCGCCGAGCGTGGCCAGCAATGGCTTGAGGCGGGCGAAGGGCAGGGCGATGCGCTTGCCGCCCTGCGGCAGGCTGACCAGCAGACGATCTTCGTCGGCGCGCTGGGCCAGCGCTTCGGGGGCCAGCAGCCAGGGCGTACGGCGGATGGCCTGGAGCAGGATCGGCAGCAGGCTCAGGCGTTGACCTTCGACCTCGATGCCCAGCTCCAGATCGAACCAGTTCTGCTGCGGGTCTTCCTCGACCTCGGCGTACCAGTCGTCAATCTCGGCGAGGTTGTACTGGAAGTCCGGGCGCATATGGATCTGCCAGCCTTCGGCGCGCAGTTGCGGTAGCTGCCGCTGGACGAAATCCAGCCAGTCGCGCTCGCGTTCCAGCTCGAACGGTTCGCCGGCTTCGGCCGGCAGCGCTTCGCTCTGACGCAGCGCCACCTGCAGGCCGAGGCCTTCCAGGCGTTTTCGCAGCGCGGCTTCGGCAGCGCCGTCGCGGATCAGGCGCAGGTTGCTGTGTTCGTCCAGGCGCTTGACCAGATCCTTGGCCGGTTTGCCGAAGACCTTGTGCCCGGCGTAGTCGAAGGCCAGCGCCGCGCGGTGTTGGGTCTGCTCCTGCATGCGCCCCTTGCGTGCGTCGAAATGCACGCGCACCTGGCTGCCCAGGCTGAGGATAGCGGTGGGCGCGATGCCTTCCAGGCGCGTTTCCGCCACTTCCTTGTCCGCCACGATGATGTCCGAGAGATCGCTGCCGGCGCGTTGCTGGGCTTCCAGAGTGAGCAACGCGGCGACCACGTGCTTGCAGTTGAAGCCGACCGGGCAGTTGCAGTGGCCGGTCACGCTCCATTTGCGCCCATAGGGGTGCAGGGTGATGCGCTGCTGATAGGTCTGCCCGGCGGAGCCTCGGCAATTGGCGAGCAGGCTGTTGTCCTTGAGGCTGAGCAGTTTGCTGCGCTTTTCCTCGGCGTAGCCCTGGCCGCGACGCAGGTCACCGGCACCGAACTCCGAACGCCAGTCTTCCTGGCGTAGCTGGTGGATATCCAGGGGCATCAGCGAAGCCCCGTGGGCGAAAATGTCTGGTGCATGAAATCGGTCGCGGCGATGCAAAGCCACAGATTTTCGCATAGCTGTGCGGCGATTAGCAGGCGTGGTGCCGAGATTGTCGACGAGTAGGGCGGGGCAAACCGCTTGCGCGAGTTACCGGAACGCCGCGCGGTACTGCCGTGGCGTGGCCCCTAGTGCCTGACGGAAGCGGTTGCTGAAGTGGCTGGCGCTGGCAAAGCCGCAGGCCAGCGCCACTTCGCTCAGCGAGGGTTGCGGCTGACGCAGCAGCTGGCAGGCGCGAGCCAGGCGTCGGGCTAGTACGTAGCGGTGCGGCGGCACACCGAAGCTGCTCTGGAACATGCGCGCGAAGTGGTATTCCGACAGCGCGCAAAGCGCGGCCAGTTGGCTCAGCGGCAGGGGTGTATCCAGGTGCTGCTCGATGAACTCGCGCACGCGCCGACGTTGCAACGGAGCCAGACCACCCTTGAGGCGCAGGCCCTGACGCAGGCCGACCTGATTGAGCAGGGCATGGTCGAGCAACTGGTGAGCTAGGCTGCTGGCCAGCAGGCGTTCGCCCGGTTCCTGCCAGTCGAGGGTGCACAGCTGGCGAAAGCGCGCCGCCTGCTCGGCATCTTCGAGAAAAGTCGCTTCCTCCAGTTGCAGACTGCGCGGCTCGCGGTCGAGCAGGGTGACTGCGCCGAGAGCGAATTGCTCCTGTTCTATATAGAGGTGGGCAAGCTGAATCTCACCGTTGATGATCCAGGCCGACTGGTGCTCGGCCGGCAGGATGCACAGTTTGTCCGGCGCACCCTTGTTGCCGGGTTGCTCGCGGCGAAAGGTGCCGGTGCCTCCGGCCAGGTAGCAGGACAGCGTGTGATGACTGGGCGCAAGGTAGTCGCGCGCGTCATGGGCGTTGCTCCAGCGGGCCACGGCCATGCCGTTGCCCAGCTCGGCCATCGCGTGCAGCCGCGCGTTGGGCGAGCGGCTCATGCTCTGGAATACCTGCAGACGTTCGAATTGCGCCATCACCTTCTCCCGAATGCAGCCACTCTACGCCTGCCGGCCGGCAAAACCAGTGGTGGCGAAAAAAATGCGCAAGTTTGCGCAAGTCTGGGGTCTTAATCTCTGGAACGCCTTTGACTGGTGCTTAAGTTTTTTTGCGCCAACCCGCGGCGCGGCGCGAAGACTCGGAGTATCGTGGCGGCCATTCGAACAATGATTCGCATCCCGGATGCCACTCCCGATGAAATACCTGCGCCCGTTCGCTCTAGCTTCTGTTCTGCTTGCCCCCAACCTGCTGGTTGCTGCCCCCTCCATCGACGACAAGTCGGCCTTCATCGCCGACCTGGTCGAACGCATGACCCTGGAGGAAAAGGTCGGCCAGCTTCGCCTGATCAGCATCGGCGGCGACATGCCTCGCGAACGCATTCGTGAGGAGATGGCCGCGGGGCGCATTGGCGCCACTTTCAACTCGGTGGTGCGCCCGGAGAACCGTCCGATGCAGGAGGCCGCGCTGCGCAGTCGCCTGGGTATCCCGGTGTTCTTCGCCTACGACGTCATTCACGGCCATCGCACTACCTTCCCCATCGGCCTGGGGCTGGCGTCCAGCTGGGACATTCCGGCCATCGAGAACAGCGCCCGGGTCGCGGCCTTGGAAGCCAGCGCTGATGGCCTGGACATGACCTTCGCGCCGACCGTCGACATTTCCCGCGATCCGCGTTGGGGCCGCACCTCCGAAGGCTTCGGCGAGGATCCTTATCTGGTGTCGCGCATCGCCGCGGCGATGGTGCGTGGCTACCAGGGTGATGACCCCAGCGACCCGCAGCGCATCATGGCCAGCGTCAAGCACTTCGCTCTGTACGGCGCGGTGGAAGGAGGGCGCGACTACAACGTGGTCGACATGAGCCCGATGCGCATGTACCAGGATTATCTGCCGCCTTATCGCGCCGCCATCGATGCCGGCGCCGGCGGGGTGATGGTGGCGCTCAACGCGATCAATGGCGTGCCGGCCTCGGCCAACACCTGGCTGCTGCGTGACCTGTTGCGTCGCGACTGGGGCTTCAAGGGCGTGGCGCTTAGCGACCACGGCGCGATCACCGAGCTGCTGCGCCATGGCGTGGCCGCCGATGGCCGAGAGGCTGCAAAGCTGGCTGTCACGGCTGGGGTCGGCATGAGCATGGCTGACACGCTCTACGATGAGGAACTGCCGGGACTGGTGCGCAGCGGGGCGGTGCCGCAGAGCGTGCTGGACGAAGCCGTCACCCACGTGCTGAACACCAAGTACGACCTGGGACTGTTCCACGATCCGTTCCGCCGCATCGGCCGCGCCGAGGACGACCCCGCCGACGTCAACGCCGAAAGCCGCCTGCACCGTGCCGACGCGCGGGCCATGGCGCGCGACTCCCTGGTGCTGCTGGAAAACCATGGCGATACGCTGCCGCTGAGCAAGAAGACCACCGTCGCTCTGATCGGCCCGCTGGCCGATTCGCCGGTGGACATGCTCGGCAGCTGGTCGGCGGTCGGCGTGGCCGAGCAGGCAGTGACGCTGCGCAAGGGCATGGAAGCGGCGCTCGAAGGACAGGGCAAGCTGCTCTACGCCGTGGGCGCCAACGTCACCGACGATGCCCATGTGATCAATTATCTCAACCAGCTCAACTGGGATCGCCCGGAAGTCGTGCTGGACAAGCGCACGCCGCAGGCGATGCTGGAGGAGGCTGTGCGTGTGGCTTCCCAGGCCGATGTCATCGTCGCCGCGGTGGGTGAGGCGCGGGGGATGTCCCACGAGTCGTCCAGCCGCACCCGTCTGGATCTGCCGGACAGCCAGCAGGCCTTGCTGCGCGCGCTCAAGGCTACCGGCAAGCCGCTGGTGCTGGTGCTGATGAACGGCCGCCCGCTGGCGCTCGGCTGGGAGAAGGAAAACGCCGACGCGATGCTGGAAACCTGGTACAGCGGCATCGAGGGCGGCCACGCCATCGCCGACGTGCTGTTCGGTGAGCACAACCCTTCCGGCAAGCTGCCGATCACCTTCCCGCGTTCGGTCGGGCAGATTCCCACCTACTACAACCATCTGCGCCTGGGCCGTCCATACACGCCCGGCACGCCGGGTAACTACACCTCGCAGTATTTCGAGGAGCCCAATGGTCCGCTTTACCCGTTCGGTTATGGTTTGAGCTACAGCGACTTCCAGCTTTCGGCGCCGAAGCTGTCTGCCGAGCGCATGAAGCCGGGCGAAAAGATTCGCATCAGCGTGACCCTGAAGAACGCCGGGCCAAGGGCCGGCGCCACCGTGGTGCAGTTGTATCTGCACGATGAGGCCGCTTCGGTGATCCGTCCGTTGAAGGAACTCAAGGATTTTCGCAGGGTCAAGCTTGAAGCAGGTGAGGCGCGTGAGCTCAGTTTCGAGATCGACGAAGCCATGCTGCGTTTCTATAACGCCAGCCTGCAGCAAGTTAGCGAGCCAGGTGCCTTCCGCGTCCAGCTGGGGCTGGATTCGGAGAGCGTGCAGGAGGCGCGTTTCGAACTGTTGCCACGCCAATGAGGGTGTGGCCCAAGGAGGCGAAAAATATACTCGCGCGAGCACCTGTGCCGGACTTCACGATCTGGTAATAATGCGCAGAAAGAATCCGCGCATGCGCAGACGTCGCCGTTCGGTTGGCTCCGTGCATTGTGCTCGCGTTGTCTTGGTACCAATCGCCTGATTTCAACTCTCGTAGCGACCAGCTCCTCAGGCTGGCCGCTGCCCGTCAATACGTGTTGCCCTGGAGGCTGTGTGTCGATGAGTCGTTGTTCTGGAGCCCGTATGGGCAAGGCCGGCAAGCTGGCCCTCTGTGTGCTCCCTCTGTTGTTCGCTGCCCAGAGCTGGGCCTTCGATCTGGATGATGTGGCGGTCAAGGCCAAGGCGCTTGCCGCCGAAGGCTACAGCGCCCCGCAAAGCCGGTTGCCGGCTTCGCTGCGTGAACTGCCCTTCGCCGGTTACCAGAAGGTCCGCTTCCTTGAAGAGAAGGCGCATTGGCGCGACGACAAGCTGCCGTTCCAGCTGTACTTCTTCCATCAGGGCATGCACTTCGACCTGCCGGTGAAGATCAACGAGGTGACTGCCGACAGTACCCAGGAGATCAAGTACGACCCGTCGATGTTCGACTTCGGCGACCTCGAGCTGAACCCCGATGATCTCAAGGATCTGGGCTTCGCCGGCTTCAAGGTGATCAATGAGATCAACACCGGCGGCCGTCATGACGAAGTGATGAGCGTGCTCGGTGCCAGCTACTTCCGCATCGTCGGCAAGGGTCAGGTGTTCGGCCTCTCCGCCCGCGGTCTGGCGATCGACACTGCGCTGCCGTCCGGCGAGGAGTTCCCGCGTTTCACCGAGTTCTGGATCGAGAAGCCGCAGCCGGATCGCCGCAGTCTGGTGATCTACGCGTTGCTCGACTCGCCGCGCGCCACTGGTGCCTACCGCATGGAGATCAAGCCCGGCCGCGACAGCGTGCTCGACGTGCAGTCCAAGGTTTACCTGCGCGAGAACGTCGAGAAGCTCGGCATCGCGCCGCTGACCAGCATGTACCTGTTCGGCGCCAACCAGCCCTGGCCGCGCCCGAACTACCGTCCGCAGCTGCACGATTCCGATGGTCTGGCCATCGCTGCCGGCAATGGCGAGTGGATCTGGCGTCCGTTGAACAATCCGCAGCGTCTCAACGTCAGCAGCTACCGCATCGACAACCCGCGCGGTTTCGGCCTGATGCAGCGTGGTCGCGATTTCAACCAGTATCAGGATCTCGACGATCGCTACGAGCTGCGCCCCAGCGGCTGGGTGGAAACCGTCGGCGACTGGGGCGCCGGTCACGTCGAACTGGTGGAAATTCCGACGCCCGACGAAACCAATGACAACATCGTCGCCCTGTGGCGTCCGGAGAAGCTGCCGGCACCGGGTGAGTCGCTGGATGTGGCCTATCGCCTACACTTCAGCCGTGACGATGCCAAGCTGCATGATCCGCAACTGGCGATGGTCAGCCAGACCCGTCTGTCCGAGGGCGACATCAAGCAGGCCAACCTGATTCGTCAGGCCGATGGCAGCACCGCGCTGGTGGTCGACTTCGTTGGTGAGGCACTGGCCAAGCGTTCGCCCGATGCCGCACCGCAGGTGCAGGTCAGCGTCGATGACAACGCCGAGTTGCTGGAAGACAGCCTGCGTTACAACCCGGTGAGCAAGGGCTGGCGCCTGATGCTGCGGGTCAAGGTGAAGAACCCGGCGCAGCCGGTGGAGATGCGTGCCGCGCTGGTCGAGGACGGCAAGCCTGTGTCGGAAACCTGGAGCTATCAGCTGCCTTCCCATGAATAACACCCTAGACGCTACACAGATCCAGGATTACCTGGGCGAACTGCCGCTCGATCACGAGCGGCAGCAGGCTTTGGCCAGCCGAGTCGAAGAGGAGGGCGGCGATCTTGCGACACTGCATCGCGCCCTGCACGAGGACGATCAGGTCACCGCCGAGCCCCAGGAAGAAACCCGCGAGATGCTCGAGTCAGTGCCAGCCCGCCTGGCGCTGGGCTGGCCGGATGCGCTAGAGCGCGGCTGCCGCATCGTGCAGGATCACCAGGGGCGTCCGACCATCGATTCGACCCCGCCGATCAAGCGCACGCGCATGGTGCCGGAACCCTGGCAGACCAATATCCTGCAGCGCGGTTGGCGCCGCCTGAAGGGCGAGAAGCCCGCGCCGCGACCACGCACGCGCGAAAGCGAGGACTTCGCCGAAGAACGCTGGCGTCATGTCGCTGCGGTACGTCGCGCCGCGCTGCTGGTGTTGATGATCGTGCAGACCGTGGTCGCCACCTGGTACATGAAGTCGGTACTGCCCTATCAGGGCTGGTCGCTGGTCGACCTGGGCCTGGTGTTCGAGCAGCCGCTGCGCGAGTCGGCGCGGCAGATCCTGCCGTACGTGGTGCAAACCAGCATCCTGGCGCTGTTCGCCCTGCTGTTCTGCTGGGTGTCGATGGGTTTCTGGACCGCTTTGATGGGCTTCTTCCAGCTGCTCAAGGGGCGTGATCGTTACAGCATCTCGGCCACCAGCTGCGGTGACGAGCCGATTTCGCCGCGGGCGCGTACCGCACTGGTGATGCCGATCGCCAACGAGCACGTCCCGCGCGTGTTCGCCGGTCTGCGCGCGACCTTCGAGTCGCTCAAGGCTACCGGGCAGCTCGAACACTTCGACTTCTTCATCCTCAGTGACAGCAACGACCCGGACATTTGCGTGGCCGAGCAGCAGGCCTGGATGGAGCTGTGCCGCGAGGTGGAAGGCTTTGGCCATATCTTCTACCGCCGCCGTCGGCGTCGGGTGAAGCGCAAGAGCGGCAACATCGACGACTTCTGCCGGCGCTGGGGCAGCAACTACCGCTACATGGTGGTTCTCGATGCCGACAGCGTGATGAGCGGCGAATGCCTGACCCGCCTGGTGCGTCTGATGGAGGCCAACCCCGGCGCTGGCATCATCCAGACCGCGCCCAAGGCCTCGGGCATGGATACCCTCTACGCACGCCTGCAACAGTTCGCCACCAGCGTCTACGGGCCGCTGTTCACCGCCGGTCTCAACTTCTGGCAGCTGGGCGAGTCGCACTATTGGGGGCACAACGCGATCATCCGGGTCAAACCCTTCATCGAGCACTGCGCCCTGGCGCCGCTGCCGGGTACCGGTTCCTTCGCCGGTGCGATCCTCTCCCACGACTTCGTCGAGGCCGCGCTGATGCGCCGTGCTGGCTGGGGCGTGTGGATCGCCTACGACCTGCCGGGCAGCTACGAGGAGTTGCCGCCGAACCTGCTTGACGAGCTCAAGCGCGATCGCCGCTGGTGCCACGGCAACCTGATGAACTTCCGTCTGTTCCTGGTGCGAGGCATGCATGCGGTGCATCGCGTGGTATTCCTCACCGGGGTCATGTCCTATCTTTCGGCGCCGCTGTGGCTGTTGTTCCTGGTGCTCTCGACCTGCCTGCTGGCGATCCATACGCTGATGGTGCCGGAGTACTTCCTGCAGCCCAACCAGCTCTATCCGCTGTGGCCACGTTGGCAGCCGCACGAGGCCATCGCCCTGTTCTCCGCCACCATGACCCTGTTGTTCCTGCCCAAGCTGCTCAGCGTGCTGCTGATCTGGATCAAGGGCGCCGAGGCCTACGGCGGCCGCACGCGCGTGCTGCTGTCGATGTTGCTGGAGGCGTCCTGCTCGGTACTGCTGGCGCCGGTGCGCATGCTGTTCCACAGCCTGTTCGTCACCGCTGCCTTCCTCGGTTGGTCGGTGCAGTGGAACTCGCCGCAGCGCGTGGATGATTCCACCCCCTGGAGCGAAGCCTTCCGTCGTCACGGTACCCAGGTGCTGATCGGTATCAGCTGGACAGCTTTGGTGGCGTGGCTCAACCCGGACTTCCTGTGGTGGCTGGCACCCATTGTCGTGTCGCTGGTGCTGTCGCCGGTGGTGTCGGTGCTGACCAGCCGCACGGCACCGGGCCTGGCTGCACGGCGCAGCAAGCTGTTCCTGATTCCGGAAGAGCACAAGGTGCCGGTGGAGCTGAGCAACACCGCCGAGTACGAACAACTGAACAGCTCGCGTGCACTGCATCGCGGCTTTCTCCGCGCGGTGGTCGATCCGCTGTACAACGCCCTGGTCTGCGCCATGGCCCGTGCCCGCCACGCCAAGGTGGTGCCGGCTGCCGAAGCGCTGCGCGATGAGCGAATCAATGAAATCCTCAACGCCGGGCCTGAAGGCAAGGTAGAGGCCACCCGCTGGCGTCTGCTCAACGATCCTGACGGCATGGCGCGCCTGCACGCGCGCATCTGGCAGGAACCGCAACACCACGCCTGGCGCGAAGCGCTGCGCGACGCCTGATCATCCGACGCGCCCCGTTTGGGGGGCGCGTCGTGATGCCTTTCTGACATAACCGCTAACATCTGCAGGCGCCCGCAAGCTCGGGCGCACGGCACCATTGCGTGCTGATCAGGTCATTGCCTCGGATGGCAGCGTTTCGCTGTCCGATCTGACCATCGTTTCGTCGATGACATTTGGAGAGAAGCCACGATGTCGAATCTGCATGATTCTGCGCAGCGCTACGGCGCCGTCACACGCCTGCTGCACTGGAGCATGGCCGTTCTGCTGGGGTGGCAGTTCGTCACCGTTCTTGCCCATGTCCTGCTGGAAGACAGCGCACTGGACAAGTTCGCCTGGAGCACGCACAAGGCCACGGGCCTGGTGTTGATGGTGCTGGTGGTAATTCGCCTGCTTTGGGCGCTTTACAGCCGTAACCGCCGGCCGGCAGCGGTCAGCACGCTGGCACGCTTCGGCCATCTGGCGCTGTACGGGCTGCTGTTCGTCATTCCCTTCATCGCCCTGCTGCGCCAGTACGGCTCGGGCCGGGAGTTCGTCGCCTTCGGCATGACCGTCATGCCGGGGTTCGACGGCAAGATCGAATGGATGATCGCGCCGGCCGGCCTGCTGCATGGCAACCTGGGCTGGCTGCTGCTGTTCATGGTGGTCGGCCACGCTGCCATGGCCTTCATCCATCGTCGCCAGGGCGACGAGGATGTGCTGGCACGTATGATCGGTCGTTGAATCGGCTGGCTATGGCAAAAGGCTTACACGCTCAGGCGGCAACCTCCACTGTTGCCAGCAAGGGCCGATCTCTAATCTACACACATCCCCTGCAGCGACGGACCGCTGAGGATCAAGGAAGATGACCAGGCCAAGATGGCTACCGACAGGATGTCGGATGGTTGGGAAGAAACCCGCTTAGGCGGGTTTTTTGTTGTCTGCGATTCTTGAGTCGCGAATCTCCTCACTCCTCTTTGCCGATGAATACCAGCAGGGCCAGCAGCGGCAACCCGGCGGCCAGCAGTGCCGTGCCCGACCAGCCGAAGCGCTCGTAGACCGGGCTGGCCAGCGCCGAACCCATGGCGCCGCCCACGAAGATGCTGGTCATGTACAGCGCATTGAGCCGCGCGCGGCTTTGCGGCTCCAGGGCATAGATGGTGCGCTGGCCCAGCACCATGCTCATCTGTACGGCGAAATCCAGGACGACGGCGGTGGCGATCAGGCCGATCCAGCCCAGGCCGGCGTTGAGCAGGTTGGGCGCAAAAGCCAGCGGCGCCAGGATCAGTGCCACCAGGCTGGCGCGCCAGGTATGGCCGGCATCTGCCAGGCGCCCGGCGATGGGTGCCGCGACCGCGCCGATGGCACCGGCCAGGGCGAACAGGGCGATGTCCTGTTGGCTCAGGCCCAGGTGACGCGCCAGTTCCAGCGGCGCGACCGTCCAGAACAGGCTGAAGCTGGCGAACATCAGGCCCTGATAAAGCGCACGGTGGCGCAAGGTGGGGTAGCGGCGCAGCAGGTGAACGAGCGAGGCCAGCAGTTGCCCGTAGCTTGCGCTGTGGCTGGGGGTGTGGCGCGGAATGGTGGTGGCGATCACCAGGGTGATCACCAGCATCAGCGCCGCTGCCATCAGGTATACCGCGCGCCAGCCGAATTCGCCGGCCACCACGCTGGCCAGTGGCCGTGCCAGCAGGATGCCCAGCAGCAGACCGCTCATGATATTGCCCACCACGCGGCCACGGCTGGCCTCCGGGGCCAGGTTGGCGGCCAGGGGAATCAGCATCTGCACCGAGACCGAACTGAGCCCGATCAGCAGCGCCAGGCCGAGGAACAGGTCCGGCTGATGGGCGAAGGCGGCTGCCAGCAGGCAGAGCAGGGCGGCGGCAGTGGTGATCAGCATCAGCCGGCGGCTTTCCAGCAGATCGGCCAAGGGCACCAGGAACAGCAGGCCGAGCGCGTAGCCGATCTGCGTCAGCGAAACGATCAGGCTGGCGCGATCGGCGCTGAGGCCGACGTCCGGAGCGATCAGCTCGATGATCGGCTGGGCGTAATAGAGGTTGGCGACGATCGCGCCGCAGCACAGGGCGAACAGCAGCACCAGTGCCTGTGGCAGGGCTGGCGACTCGCTCGTGAGTGAGGAGGTCTGGCTAGTCATGGTGGGATCTCGATGAGGAAGCGACAGGCGCAAGGTTAGGCAGCTAACGCCCGGCGGAGAATCCGTCGGATCGGCAACGCTGCGTTGCGCGCTGTGCAAAAGCCTTAGCCCTGCAGCAGTTCCTGGAGAAACTCGCTGAACGCGGCGATGCGCCGAGAGCCGCGGTGGTTCGGCAGGTACAGCAGGTGGATGGTGCCTTCGTGCGGGCCAGGGGCGACATCGTAGTCGGCCAGCAGGCGTTGCAGCTTGCCATTGCCCACGTCGTCACGTACCAGCCAGTCCGACAGCAGCGCGATGCCCTGACCATCCAGCGCGGCCTGGCGCAGGATATCGGCGTTGTTGCTGCGCAGACGTCCGCTGACCGGCACCTGCAGCGCCGTACCCTGCTGTTCGAAACGCCAGTAGTGTGCCGGGCTGCCGTAGTCGTACTGCAGGCAGGCGTGCGCCTGCAGGGCTTCCGGGTGGGTGATGGGGGCGGAACGTGCCAGATACTGCGGGCTCGCCACCAGCCAGCGGCGGAAGCTGCCGACACGCTGGCTGACCACGTCGTCGCTGACGATGGAAGAGCCCAGGCGCAGCGCCAGGTCGACCCGTTCGCTGAGCAAATCGACCACCTCGTCGGTGACGCGCAGGGACACCTCCAGTTGTGGGTGTCGCTCCAGCAGCTTGCCGAGGTGTGGTGCGATGATGCGTCGGGCGAACTCCACCGGCACGCTTACGGCCAGGCGGCCGCGTACTTCGCCGTCCTTGTCGGCCACGGCAGCGTCGGCCTCGTCCAGCGCATCGAGGATGGCCAGAGCGCGCTCGAAGTAGTCGCGCCCGGCCTCGCTGACGCTGATCTGCCGCGTATTGCGGTTGAGCAGCACACAGCCCAGTTCCTGCTCCAGGGCGTTGACTGCGCGGGTCACCGACGAGGTGGCCAGCCCCATTTGCCGCGCAGCAGCGGAAAAGCCGCCACAGCGAACGGTGGCGACGAAGGTGCGCAGAGCCAGCAGTTTGTCCATGGGAACGCCTGAAGTGCCGATCAGCCTGAAGCTTGCGCGATTGGCCGGCTCGCTGCCAAGCACTGCGTGGCGCCCTGGGCCTTGCGTGTGTACCACAAGACGCGGCTCACGCCGCGGGTGATGGCCACGTAGGCCAGGCGCCGGGCTTCGTCCTGCATGGCCTGGTCGTAGCTGCCGGCGAAGAAACCGCACTGGACGTAGAGCGCGTTGCGCAGCGGGTGTTTGTCCACCGGCAGGCAGTCGTCGAGGATGATCGCCACCTCGGCCTGCAGACCCTTGGCACGGTGGATGGTCAGGGCCTTGACCGGCAGCGCCTTGTCCAGCTGCGCGCGCACCTGCTGCAGCGGCTCGTTGCGTCGACTGAGCAGTAGCACGGCGGTGCGGTCGGCGCCGGGGCGGCTGGCGACATCGGCGCATTGCGCACGTATCTCCTCGAGCAGCCGCGGCATGCCGTTGGCCAGGTCGAAGCGCTGGATCAGCTTCACGCCATGGTCGCCCGGTTGCATCGCCTTGGCTGCGACGCAGGTCTTGGCCTGCTTGTTCGTTACCTCCGCCAGCACCTTCTCGGCATCGCGGATCACCGGCTCGATGCTGCGATAGTTGGTGCCCAGCAGCAGGGTGGTGCTCTTGCCGCGTCCGCGGCTGGGGAAGTGCCGGTCGAAATCGATGAACAGCTCCGGCGAGCTGCCGCGCCAGCCGTAGATCGATTGCCAGTCGTCTCCGATGGCCATCAGGCTGATGCGTTCGCCCGCGGCGCGCAGGCGACTATGCACGGCCTGCAGCCACAGCACGATCTGCGGCGAGATGTCCTGGAATTCGTCGATCAGCAGGTAGCTCAGGGCGAGTAGGGCGGGGCCGGGTTTGCCGCCGTCGCTGCTCAGGCGCTCGCTCAACTGCGCGAACGCACCGTTGAAGCTGATCAATCCCTGGCTGTGCAGCAGGGCGCTGAAATGCTGGTGGAAGCGCTGCATGGCTTCGATGAAATCGCGTTCGCGGGGGCCGCAGGCCAGCGCCTTCATCTCCAGGCGGTCGAGGCGAATGCCGAGGCTCTCGGCGAAGTCGATCTGCCCGTGCAGCAGCTCGAACAGCGGCAGGGCGGCGAATTCACCGGGCAGCTTGCAGGCATCCAGCGGTGCCTTGGCCCTGCCCTGTGGCGGCTCCTCGTGCGCCGGCAGCTTGAGCAGGCGGTGAGTCAGGACGCGAAAGCGCGCGTCTTCGGCGTAGGCGTTCTGGTAGGCCTGCTTGAGCAGGCGCTGCTGCGCCGGGCGCAGGCGCGTGCCTGCGAGCGGGTTGTCCGGTTCGTCGCCGGGCTCGTCCAGTTGCTCGAACCAGCGCGGGTTGCCCAGGCTTTCCTTGGCCAGCGTCGCCATGGCGGCGTGGAAGGTGCGTACGCACTGGCGCGCATCATGCGGGTAGTGCCAGAAGTCCAGCAGGCGTTGCAGGCGCTCGCGCAGCTCATGGCAGGAGGCGTTGGTGAAGGAGATCACCGTCAGGCGCTTGGGGTCGATCTCCAGGTGGCAGAGCAGGAACACCACGCGCAATACCAGGGTGCTCGACTTGCCCGAGCCGGCGCCAGCGAAGATGCGCGCCAGCGGGGCGCGGCAGAGAATCATCGCCCACTGCTCGTCCGACGGCGCACCGATCAGCCCGGCGCTTACCGCTTCGGCCACGCGCTTGCGCATGGCCTGTACCTGGGCGTCTTCGATCTTCAGCCGGGTTGCGGGGTAGATGCCGGCGGGGCCGGATTTGCCGCTGGCGGTCTTGCGACTGCCGGCTTTCTTGTTGCCGGTGGATTTCTTCTTGCTCTGCTTGCGCACCGGCTTGCGCGGCTGCGCCGCTTCGCGCTCGGCGCGCAGGTAGGCGGTGGTGCGGGGGAAGTAACGGGCGAGGGCGCTGGACAGCAGTTGTTTGTAGCGCGCGACGGCGGAAAGCATGCGGTGAGAATGACCTGACGTATAAAGCCCGCATGATAAAGCCTGCAGCGCGATGGCAGGCAGTGATGGCGCAGCGATAAATGCGCAACTTTGTGCAAGCGCCCGGCGTACATCGCTTCCAGACTGTGCTCCAGTCTTGGGAGATTCTCGATGAACCTGTCGCTCTATCTGCTTACCGTACTGATCTGGGGTACCACCTGGATCGCCATCAAATTGCAGATGGGCGAGGTGGCCGTCGCCGCCTCCATCGCCTATCGCTTCGCATTGGCCTCGGCCGTGCTGTTCGCCATGCTCTGGTTCAGCGGGCGTTTGCAGCCGCTGGATCGCCGTAGCCAGGGCATCTGCCTGGTGCAGGGCCTGTGTCTGTTCTGCCTCAACTTCCTGTGCTTCTACACCGCCAGCCAGTGGATCCCCAGCGGCCTGATCGCGGTGATCTTCTCCACCGCGACCCTGTGGAATGCGATCAATGCGCGGCTGTTCTTCAAGCAGCGCATTGCTGCCAACGTACTGCTCGGCGGCGGCCTGGGGCTGGCCGGCCTGGGGCTGCTGTTCTGGCCTGAACTGGCCGGGCATGAGGCCAGTCGCGAAAGCCTGCTGGGCATCGGCCTGGCGCTGTGCGGCACGCTGTTCTTCTCCGCCGGCAACATGCTTTCCAGCCTGCAACAGAAGGCCGGGCTCAAGCCGCTGACCACCAACGCCTGGGGCATGCTCTATGGCGCGCTGATGCTGGTGGGCATCTGCCTGGTCAGCGGCACGCCGTTCGCCTTCGAGTGGAATGCGCGTTATGTCGGCTCGCTGCTGTATCTGGCGATTCCGGGCTCGGTGATCGGCTTTACCGCCTACCTGACCCTGGTCGGGCGCATGGGCCCGGAGCGCGCCGCCTACTGCACGGTGCTGTTCCCGGTGGTGGCGCTGAATATCTCGGTGTTCGCCGAGGGCTATCAGTGGACGGCTCCCGCGCTACTTGGCCTGGGGCTGGTGATGCTGGGTAACGTGCTGGTGTTTCGCAAGCCCAGGCCGGTACTTGCCGAGGCCAGGGCGTAATCGATCAGCTCCCGCGAATCAACCTGCGCAGCATAAAGCGATTGGGGTGGCAGGCTTCGGCCACCTCACGTGGCAGCGGCAGTGGTTCGTCCTCCAGCCAGGCGGCGATCAGCTCGCCCGACAGCGGCGCGGTGATCAGCCCGCGCGAGCCATGGCCGCTGTTGATATACAGGCCCTCCAGCCAGGGGCAGGGCGTTTCCGGCACCTGGCGGGCGTCCTTGGCCAACACGGCATAGGCGTCGTTGAAGGCCTGCTGTTCGGCCATCGGCCCCACCAGCGGCAGGTAGTCCGGGCTGGTGCAGCGAAACGCGGCGCGGCCTTGCAGCGTCGCCGGATCGAGCGTCTGCGTATCCAGACGCTCGGCCAGGTCCTGAGAAATCTCCCGTAGCAGTTCAAGGTTGCCGGCGTGCTCGGCGACACTGGGCGCCAGATCGTCGCTGTGAAAATCGAAGCTGGCGCCCAGGGTGTGTTCGTCGTCGCGCGCAGGGGCGACGTAGCCTTCGGCGCAGACCACGGTACGCAGCGCGCGGCTGGCCGTGCTGGCCGGCAGGCGGCTGATCTGCCCGCGGATGCGCTTGAGCGGCAGATTCGCCTCCGGCAGCAGGCGGCCGATCTCGGCGGCGCAGGCCAGGACCAGCACCGGTGCCTCGGCCAGCACGCCGTTCTGTCCTTCGATGCACCAGCGCTCTTGCTGACGACTGAGGCTCAGCGCCTCCTGATAGGGGCGCAATTCGATCAGCGGGTGCTGTACCAGTTGCCGGCACAGGGCCGGCGGGTGCACCCAGCCGGCATCCGGGTAGAACAGGCCGCCGGCTGGCAGGCCGATGCCTGAGCGCGCCTCGGCTTCATCCTTCGTCAGTGCATGCAGCAGGTCGTCCGGGAAGGCCGCGGCCAGTTTGTTCTGGCGCTCGGCTTCCTTGGCGTCGAAGGCCAGTTGCAGCACGCCGCAGGCATCCCAGTCGACGCCGCGCTGCAGGCGAGCGAGCAGGCGGCGGGTATGGCCGAAACCGGCGACGATCAGTCGCGACAGCGCCGTGCCATGTGCCGACAGCTTCAGATAGAGCACGCCCTGGGGGTTGCCCGACGCTTCGCGGGCGACATCGTCATGGCGCTCCAGCAGGGTCACGTGCCAGCCGCGTGCGGCCAGGCTGGCAGCAGTGGCGCAACCGGCCAGGCCGGCGCCGATCACCACGGCCTGGCGATCGCCTGTCGGTAGTAGCGGGCGGGCGAACCAGGGAGCAGAGCGCGGCGCCGGTTCAGCCTGGAAGGGGCCGGCCAGCATCTCACGCTTGTGGCCGAAACCCTTGACCCGCTGCACAGCGAAGCCGGCGGCGATCAGCCCGCGGCGGACGAAGCCGGCACTGGTGAAGGTGGCCAGCGTGGCGCCGGGTGCCGACAGCCTGGCCAGTTCGGTGAACAGACTGTCCGCCCACATCTCCGGGTTCTTCGCCGGGGCGAAACCGTCGAGGAACCAGGCATCGACCCTGGCGTCCAGCTGCGGCAGGCACTCGAGCACGTCGCCGATCATCAGCGTCAGCACCACGCGGCCGCCGTCTAGCAGCAGGCGCTGAAAGCCGGGATGGATGGCGCGGTACTGCGCCAGCAACTGCTCGGCGTAGGGCGCAAGCTCCGGCCACAGGGCCAGGGCGCGCTGCAGGTCCGTCTGGGTCAGAGGGAATTTCTCCACGCTGACGAAGTGCAGCCGCGCATCGCGCGGGGCGTGTTCGGCGAAGGCCTGCCAGGCGCAGAGAAAGTTGAGCCCGGTGCCGAAGCCGGTTTCGCCTATCACCAAACGCCCGCCGGCCGGCAGGGCCTGGCAACGTTCGATGATCTGGTTGTGAGCGAGGAAGACGTGACGGGTTTCTTCCAGGCCGTTGGCGCGGGAGAAGTACACGTCGCCATAGCTGCGCGACAGCGGCTGGCCGTGTTCGTCCCAGTCGAGCTGGGCGTTGTGGGCATCGGACATGGTGGGGTTCCGGGTAAAACAGGCGGCGGCGATTCTAACCGCTACCAGCCCCATTTACCCGGCGCAGATCAAGCCGCGCGAGATGCGTCGCAGGCAAAGTCGCGGTCTATCCGTTAGGCTGTCATGACCATTCCAGGGAGGTTTTTGCATGTTCGAATCCGCCGAAATCGGCCGCAGTATCGACAAGGCCACCTTCGAGGCCGAAGAGCCGGCGCTGCGCGAGGCGTTGCTGGAAGCTCAGTACGAGCTCAAGCAGCAGGCGCGCTTTCCGGTGATCGTGCTGATCAACGGTGTCGAGGGCGCGGGCAAGGGGGAGACGGTAAAACTGCTCAACGAGTGGATGGATCCGCGGCTGATCCAGGTCAGCACCTTCGATATCCAGACCGATGAAGAGCTGGCGCGGCCACCGGCCTGGCGCTATTGGCGACAGTTGCCGCCGAAAGGGCGCATGGGCGTGTTCTTCGGCAACTGGTACAGCCAGATGCTGCAGGGGCGGGTACATGGCAAGTTCAAGGACGCGGTGCTGGATCAGGCCATCGACGGCGCCGAGCGCCTGGAGCGCATGCTCTGCGACGAGGGTGCGCTGATTTTCAAGTTCTGGTTCCACCTGTCCAAGAAGCACATGAAGGCGCGCCTGGAAGCGCTCAAGGATGACCCGCTGCACAGTTGGCGCATCAGCCCCCTGGATTGGCAGCAGTCGAAGACCTACGACAAGTTCGTCCGTTACGGTGAGCGCATTCTGCGCCGCACCAGTCGTGACTACGCACCCTGGTACGTAGTCGAGGGCGTCGATCACTATTACCGCAGCCTCACCGTCGGACGCATTCTGCTCGAGGGGTTGCAGGCAGCGCTGGCCAACCCGCAGCGCTCGAAGCTGCAGCCACATTCGGCGCCACTGGTTTCCAGTCTGGACAATCGCGGCCTGCTGGCCAGCCTGGATATGACCCAGACGCTGGGCAAGGACGAGTACAAGGAACAACTGGCCACCGAGCAGGCGCGCCTGTCCGGCCTGATGCGTGACAAGCGCATGCGCAAGCACGCCCTGATCGCGGCGTTCGAGGGCAATGACGCCGCCGGCAAGGGCGGCGCCATCCGCCGTGTCACTGGCGCGCTGGACCCGCGCCAGTACCGCATCGTGCCGGTGGCGGCGCCGACCGAGGAAGAGCGTGCGCAACCTTATCTGTGGCGCTTCTGGCGACATATTCCGGCGCGCGGCAAGTTCACCATCTTCGACCGCAGCTGGTACGGCCGCGTATTGGTGGAGCGGGTCGAGAGCTTCTGCAGCCAGGCCGACTGGCTGCGTGCCTACGGTGAGATCAACGACTTCGAGGAACAGTTGACCAACGCCGGGGTGATTCTGGTGAAGTTCTGGCTGGCCATCGACCAGCAGACGCAGCTGGAGCGCTTCAAGGAGCGCGAGCAGATCCCGTTCAAGCGCTTCAAGATCACCGAAGAAGACTGGCGCAACCGCGACAAGTGGGACGACTACGCCGATGCGGTGGGCGACATGGTCGACCGCACCAGCACCGAGATCGCGCCCTGGACGCTGATCGAGGCCAATGACAAGCGCTTCGCCCGGGTCAAGGTGCTGCGCACCATCAATGAGGCCATCGAGGCGGCGTTCGCCAGGGATTGAAGCGCTAATCGCGGCTGAAGCCGCTCCCACGGTGAAGTGAATACCGTAGGAGCGGCTTCAGCCGCGATGCTTTTGTGTCGTTCCCGATGGCCCGGATTGCATCCGGGCTACGTCTCTGCATCGCCTCGTATACGCCAGATCAATGATGGTCGCGCCCAGGCATGGGCTGGATTTATCTTCCCGCCATTCGCCATCCAATAACAACGAGGTGCGTCATGCGTGAAGTGGTGATCGTCGACAGCGTCCGGACTGGCCTGGCCAAGTCCTTCCGCGGCAAGTTCAATATGACCCGGCCGGACGACATGGCCGCCCACTGCGTCGATGCGCTGCTGGCGCGCAACGGCATCGATCCGGCGCTGGTGGACGACTGCATCGTCGGCGCCGGTTCCAACGAGGGCGCGCAGGGCATGAACATCGGCCGCAACGTCGCCGTGCTGTCGCGCCTGGGCAATCCGGTGGCGGGCATGACGCTGAACCGCTTCTGCTCCTCGGGCCTGCAGGCCATCGCCATCGCCGCCAACCAGGTGGCATCCGGCTGCAGCGACATCATCGTCGCCGGCGGCGTCGAGTCCATCACCATGACCCTGAAAAGCATGAACATGGACAACCTGTTCAACCCGCTTCTGCAGCAGGACAACCCCGGCATCTACTACCCCATGGGCAAGACCGCCGAAATCGTCGCCAACCGCTACGGCATCAGCCGCGAGGCCCAGGACGCCTACGCCCTGCAGAGCCAGCAGCGCACCGCGCGGGCTCAGGCCGAAGGCCTGTTCGCCGACGAGATCGTGCCGATGGCGGTGAAGTACCAGGTGGAAGACAAGGCCACCGGCGAGAAGAAGATTCTCGACGGCGTGGTCGAGGCCGACGACTGCAACCGCCCGGATACCACCCTCGAATCCCTGGCCAAGCTGCAGCCGGCGTTCGACCCGGCCGGTAGCGTCACCGCCGGCAACGCCTCGCAGCTGTCCGACGGCGCCTCCATGACCCTGGTGATGAGCCTGGAAAAGGCGCTGGAGCTGGGGCTCAAACCCAAGGCGTACTTCCGCGGCTTCACCGCGGCCGGGTGCGAGCCGGACGAAATGGGCATCGGCCCGGTGTTCTCGGTGCCCAAGCTGCTCAAGGCCAAGGGCCTGTCGGTCGACGATATCGACCTGTGGGAGCTCAACGAGGCCTTCGCCTCGCAGTGCCTGTACTGCCGCGACAAGCTCGAGATCGACAACGAGAAATACAACGTCAACGGCGGCTCCATCTCCATCGGCCACCCGTTCGGCATGACCGGCTCGCGTCAGGTCGGCCATCTGGTGCGCGAGCTGCAGCGCCGCGAGCTGCGCTACGGCATCGTCACCATGTGCGTCGGCGGCGGCATGGGCGCCACGGGGCTGTTCGAGGCCTATCGCGGCTAAACGACGTAGGGTGCGCCGCGCACCACCGGCAACACGCATCGCGTGAACGAACCGCGGTGCGCACGGCGCACCCAACGGGACGACGGCCAGCAATGCCCTGTCTATAATCGGCGCCTGCTCAGACGGAGCCTGCGCCGATGCCCTTTGCCGAAAACCTCATCGCCTTCACCCTGGCGGCCACCTTGCTGACCCTTACTCCGGGCATCGACACCGCGCTGGTGCTGCGCACCGCGGCGGTCGAAGGCCGGCGACAGGCGTTTCGCGCGGCGCTGGGCATCAATGCCGGCTGCCTGATCTGGGGCGCTGCCGTGGCCTTCGGCCTGGGCGCGCTGCTGGCGGTGTCCGAGTTCGGCTACAACCTGCTCAAGTACTGCGGCGCGGCTTATCTGGCCTGGCTCGGGCTGAACATGCTGCTGCGCCCGCGTACCTCCCTGGCGCCGGCGCAGGCCGGCGGCCAGCCCGGCGCCAACTGGTTCCTGCGCGGCCTGCTGGGCAACGTGCTCAACCCCAAGGTGGGCATTTTCTACCTGTCCTTTCTGCCGCAGTTCATCCCGCAGGGGCAGCCGCTGATTGCCTGGACCTTCGGCCTGGTGGGCATCCACGTGGCGCTCAGCCTGGTCTGGGCGGCGCTGCTGATCGGTGCCACCCAGCCGCTCGGTCGCTGGTTGCGGCACGAGGCGGTAATCAGGTGGATGGATCGCAGCACGGGGCTGATCTTCCTGCTGTTCGCCGCGCGCCTGGCATTGAGCAGGCGCTGAGGCGTTATCCTGTGCCCTCGCGGCAACGAAACGGGCGGTGACGATGGATCGGTTTCAGGAAATGAAGGTGCTGCTGGCCGTGACCGAGGCCGAGAGCTTTGCCGGCGGGGCCAAGCTGCTGGGCATCTCGCCGCCCAGCGTGACCCGCGCCGTCGCGGCGCTGGAGGCGCGCCTCGGCACGCTGCTGCTGGCGCGCAATACCCGCAGCCTGCGTCTGACCGAAGCCGGCCAGCGTTATGTCGAGGACTGCCGGCGCATTCTCCTGGAGCTGGAGGAAGCCGAGGAGCTGGCTGCCGGTGGTAGCGTGCGCCCGCGTGGCCGGCTCACCGTGACTGCGCCGGTAATGTTCGGCGAGCTGTTCCTGATTCCGCGCATCACCCAGTACCTCGACAGCTACCCGGACGTGGAGATCAATGCGCTGCTGGTCGACCGCGTGGTGAACATGATGGAGGAGGGCATCGACGTTGCCGTGCGCATCGGTTCGCTGCCCGAAGGTGATCACCAGGCGTTGCAGGTCGGGCAGATTCGCCCGGTGGTCTGCGCCGCGCCGGCCTTCCTCGACCGCGTCGGGCGGCCACAGCATCCGCATGAGGTGCGCGATGCGCCCATCGTCATGTCCAGTGCCAGCGGCCTGCTCAGCCATTGGCAGTTCGTCGGCGCCGACGGCGCGTTCGGCTTCACCCCCACGCCGCGCTTGACCGTCAGCTCCAACCAGGCGGCAATCGGCGCCGCGCGCCTGGGCTGGGGCTATACCCGCGTGCTGTCCTACCAGGTGGCTGCCGCAGTGGCGCGCGGCGAACTCGAGCTGGTGCTCGAGGCGTTCGAACCGCCGGCCTTGCCGGTGCATATCATTCATCAGGGCGGTCGCCAGGTTTCGGCCAAGGTGCGTACCTTCGTCGATCACTGCGCCGCGAGCTTTCGTGCCGACCCGGCGCTGCGCGCGGCTGGCGCACCGTCCGCGCCATGAGCCAGCACCGCGAAATGCAGGTGTTCCTCGCCGTGGCACAGGCGCGCAGCCTGGCGGCGGCTGCCAGGATGCTGCAGCTGTCGCAGGCCACGGTGATGCGCACCATCGCCAGCCTGGAGCAGCGTCTGGACTGCACCCTGCTGCTGCGCGGGCCTCGCGGCGTGAGCCTGAGCCCGGCTGGGGCGCGTTTCGCCGACAGCTGCCAGCGCATCCTGCAGCGGCTGGACGAGGCCGAGCAGTCGGTGACGGGGCTGCATGCCAGCCCGGCCGGGCAGTTGACCCTGGCCCTGCCGCTGTTGATGACGCATCAGGTGCTAGCGCCCATCGCCGTTGATTACCTGGCGGCCTTTCCCGAGGTGAGCCTGGCTACCCTGGCGCGCGAGGAGCTGCCGAGGCTGCTGGAGGAGGGCATCGACCTGGCGCTGGTAGTCGGCCACCTGCCCAGTTCGTCCGGTTTCGCCGTACCGCTGGGGCAGGTGCGCCCGCTGATCTGTGCGGCACCGGCCTATCTGCAGCGCTGGGGCCGACCAGCCAGCCCGGACGACTTGGCGGCGCACCGCACCATCGCCACCTCCTCGACCGGCCATGCCGGGGAATGGCGCTTTGCCGACAGGGTGGTGAAGCTTGCGCCACAGCTAACCTGCAGCACGCCGCAGGCGTCCATTCGCGCGGCGCTCGCCGGCTTCGGGCTGACCCGCTGCCTGAGTTACGAAGCCCATCATGAGTTGCAGGCGGGTCAATTGCTGGCCGTGCTCGAGGATTTCGCCGCGCCGCCCTTGCCGGTGCAGCTGTATTACCGCGAAGGGCGCCGGGCGGCCGCGCGGGTACGCAGCTTCCTCGACTTTGCCGTGCCGCGGCTGCGCGCCCACCCTGCCTTCAGGTCTGAGTTCATTGCAGAAAGTGAAATAGTGGATTGCCTCTAGTGGGGATTCTTCTCCAGGTTGGATGGGGCGAACATGGCTCCATCGTCGCGAAGCCCGGTTATCTCGCGGAGACCAACCCCACTCTCAAGGAGTCATCGCCATGTCCCGTCCCGCCATCAAGCTGTACAACTTTCCCCGCTCCGGCCATGCCCACCGCGCCGAGCTGATGCTGTCGCTGCTGCAGCTGCCCACCGAGCTGATCTTCGTCGATCTGGCCAAGGGCGCGCACAAGACGCCGGAGTTCCTCGCCCTCAACCCCTTCGGCCAGGTGCCGGTGATCGATGACGGTGGCACCGTCGTCGCCGACTCCAACGCCATCCTCGTCTACCTGGCCAAGCGCTACGGCAATGACGACTGGCTGCCGCAGGAGCCCGCCGCTGCTGCCCGTGTGCAGCGCTGGTTGTCCGTGGCGGCCGGTCCGGTGGCCTTCGGCCCCGCCGCAGCGCGCCTGGTCACCGTTTTCGGTGCCTCGTTCAACACCGAAGAAGTGATCAACCGCGCCCACGCCCTGTTCACCGTGATGGAGGGCGAGCTGAGCGACACCCCGTTCCTGACCGGCGACAAGCCGAGCATCGCCGATGTCGCCAACTACTCGTACATCGCCCATGCGCCGGAGGGCAACGTGTCGCTGGAGCCCTACCCGAACATCCGCGCCTGGCTGGCACGCATCGAGGCGCTGCCGGGTTTCGTGCCGATGCCGCGGACGGCTGCCGGTCTGCAAGCCTGAGTTGCTGACCGCCGCCGGGATCGCCCGGCGGCCGCTTTCATGGAGGGCATAACATGCAACAGCTTCCCAGCCATCGGCACTCGCCCTGGCATGCCGGTGAAAAGCAACTGCAGGAAAAGGTCGGCGTCGCCGAACGCATGGAAGTGCTCGGACAGAAGGTGATCCGCGACTACATGCCGGATCAGCATCGCGACTTCTATCGGCAACTGCCCTTCATGATCGCCGGCGCCGTGGATGCTGCCGGCCAGCCCTGGGCCACCCTGATCGAAGGCGAGGAGGGCTTCGTCACCTCGCCCGACCCGCGTCAGTTGTCGTTCGATCTGGCCGCCATGGCGCTCGATCCGCTCGACCCGGCCACCGGTGGATTGCATGCAGGCGATGCCATCGGCCTGCTCGGCATCGAGCTGCATACGCGGCGGCGCAATCGCATCAACGGGCATATCCGCCAGGCCTCGGCGCAGCGCCTGGACATCGATGTGGAGCATTCCTTCGGCAACTGCCCGCAGTACATCCAGCTGCGCCAGTACCGCCGTGTGCACCAGCGTGGCGTCGAGCGCCTGGACGCGACAGAGCTGGATGCGCGCAGCGCCGAGATGATCGGCAGCGCCGATACCTTTTTCGTCGCCAGCTACGTCGAGCACGACGATGGCCGTCGTTCGGTGGACGTCTCGCACCGTGGCGGACGCGCCGGTTTCGTAAGGGTGCAGGGCAATCGCCTGACCATTCCCGACTACGCCGGCAACCTGCACTTCAACACCCTGGGCAACCTCAGCGTCAATCCGAGTGCCGGGCTGCTGTTCGTCGACTTCGCCACGGGCGACGTGCTGCAGTTGGCCGGCCGCGCCGAGATCATCCTCGACAGCCCGCTGATTCAGGCCTTCGAAGGCGCCGAGCGGCTGTGGACCTTCGACGTCGAGCAGGTGGTGCTGCGCCCGGCGGCGGCTTCGCTGCGCTGGGCCTTCGAAGAATATGCACCGACCAGCCTGATGACCGGCACCTGGGCAGAGACCGATGCGCGCCTGCGCGAGCGTGAGCAGCGCAACCAGTGGCAGCGCTGGCGTGTGCAGAGTGTGCAGCAGGAAAGCAGCGATATCCGCTCCTTCGTGCTGGCGCCGGAGGCAGGCAAGGCACCGAGTTTCGCCGCCGGTCAGCACCTGCCGATTCGCATCACTACTGCCACGGGCGACACCCTGCTGCGCACCTACAGCCTGTCCAGTGCGCCGTCGGATGGTGTCCTGCGTATCAGCGTCAAGGCGCAGGGCGTGGTGTCGCGGCATCTGCACGAACAGGTTCGGGTGGGCGATGTGCTGGACGTGCGTGCGCCGCTGGGCAGCTTCACCCTGAACAGCGAAAGCCGCCGGCCGCTGGTGCTGATCGGCGCCGGCGTCGGTATCACGCCGCTGCTGTCGATGCTGCGTGAACAGGTGGCGCTGGGGCAGGGCAGGCGCATCCATTTCTTCCAGGGCGCGCGGACGCTGAGCGACCTGCCGTTTCAGTCCGAGCTGCATGAGCTGGTGCGGCGTGCGGGTGGTTTGCTGCAGGTTCACCGTGCACTCAGTGCGCCGGAGCAGGGCGCAGTACTCGGACGCGACTACGAGCAGCAGGGGCGTATCGACCTGGCGCAGATCAAGGCGGCGCTGTCGTTCGATGATTACGACTTCTACCTGTGTGGCCCGGCCGCCTTTACCCAGGCGATCTACGATGGCCTGCGTGACCTCAATGTCGCCGATGAGCGCATCCACGCCGAGGCGTTCGGCCCCTCGACGCTCACGCGTCGTACCGATGGCCAGGTGACGACCCTCGAGCAGCCGCCCGCCGCGAGCGAACCGGTGCCGGTGTACTTCAGCGCTTCGAGCAAGGAGGCGCGCTGGACGCCGGACAGCGGCAGCCTGCTGGAACTGGCGGAAAGCCGTGGCCTGACGCCGGAGTTCAGTTGCCGCGGCGGTTCCTGCGGCACCTGCAAGACGCGCCTGGTCAGCGGCCAGGTGCACTACCCCAATCCGCCGGCCGAGCTGCCGGATGATGGCGGCGTGCTGATCTGCTGCGCGGTGCCGGCAAAAGGCGAAGAAGGCGTACAACCCCTGGTGCTGGATCTGTGAGAGGGCTGGGCAATGAGCGTTCAACTCTTCATCCATAACGCCTGGCCTGATGCCGAATCGAGCCATGATCGCGTTGTCTGTGATGTTTACCTGCAGGCGGAAGTCGAATCGGGCTATCTGGCTACGCAGCTGCTGCCAGGGCGTGAGGTGCCGGTGGGAGGTTCAGGCGGCGGTGGGCTTTGGCGTTGGCTTGGCAACAGCGCAGGTGAGGTTGTCGTGCTGGCGAGAGCGATGCTTGGGCGGGGGCGCGGCAGGCGCTGTGAAGCTGTTGCCGTTTCGGTCGAAACGGCAACAGCCTCGGCTTATCCTTGCGCTTGTGTCTCTTCCAGCTCTTTGCGGTAGGCGTCGGCTTCATCCTGGGTCGGGAAGATGCCGACCAGCTCGCCATTCTGGATCACGTCCCAGGCCACTATGCCCATGGCGCGGGCTTCACGGGAAAGATGTTCGTTGTCACGCTCATGCACGATCACGTTCATGCTTGTCTCCTCGAAATGCGGGTGCGGCGAAAGGTCGCATTTCTTTTATACGCCTCGTTAGCAAGCTAATTAATCGCCGCTTCGGCAAAGGACTGTTGCGCCAATGCAACGAGCGAAACGGCTTGAAGATTGTCGCGATGTCGCCTTGGCGCTGGCCGACGGCTCAGGATGATCGCTGGTGCTGGCAATAGATTGCGGGCGTGAACCTGCGCCGGTCCGGTCACCAGGCGAGGCGGATGGCTGGCGTCCTGACGATATTGCGGGTAGGCCATAGGTCTGTAACGGCGGCCAACGTCTATGCTTGCCTGGCAGCCCTGATCAGATGCACACCTTGAACCGCATCCAGCCCCCCAGGTACAACCAGTGAAGCACTCGACCTTTGTAGCCGCGTTGCTTTGTCTGTCCTTTGGTGCGCTTGCCAGAGCCGAGAGCTATCAGCTCGTGACCGAAGAGTGGGCGCCCTACAACTACGTCGAGAACGGGAAGATCAGCGGTATGGCCACCGACGTGGTGCGGGCCATCATGCAGCTCACGGGCGACGACTTTCCTATCAAGCTCAATGCCAGCATGCGCGCCACCCGCGACTTGCGCACCCAGCCCAGAACCATCATGTATTCGCTGTTTCGCACGCCTGAGCGAGAGTCCTTGTTCAAATGGGTTGGCCCCATCGCGCAGGAGTCCATCTATCCCTACCAGCTGGTCACCACGACGCAGCCGATCCACACGCTCGAGCAATTGCTGCATGCGCCGCGAATCACTACCCGGCACGCCGGCCTGTTGCCCACGCTCTTGCAGTCGCTTGGTTTCAACAACCTGGATATGCGCGCGACCGAGAGTCAGCAGCTTTACCTCATGCTGCTGGCCGGACGTACCGAGATCATCATCGGTGACACGGACGCGGGTGTGGCCTACTACAGCCGCCAGTTGAACATCGATCCAGCGGCCCTGCGGCGAGTGCCCATCGAGCTGTATCGCTCCTCGCTGTATATCGCCTTCAGTCATGACAGCGACGATGCCGTCGTCGCTGCCTGGGCCGCTGCGCTGGAGCAATTGCGCAACTCGGGTGAGCTGCAGCGCATCCAGCGGCGCTACACGGAACCGGGCATTCAATGACCGGCTGAAAGCCCCTGATCGATCGCCATGTCGGCGCCGGTGATCGAACGAGCGCCGGGCTGGCAGAGGAAGAAGGCCAGCTCTGCCACTTCCTCCGGCTGAATGAAGCGCGCCTGTTGGCCCTGTGGATACTTCGCCAGCAGCTCTCGGTAGTAAGCCTGCGGGTCGCCGTTGCCATAGCGCTCGGCCTGGAACCTGAGCATGGGCGTGTCGATGTCGCCGGGTGAAACGGCATTGCAACGCACGCCGTAAGGCGCCAGATCGAGCGCCAGGGCCTTGGTGAACAGGCTCAGGCCACCTTTGCTGGCGCAGTAGGCCGCGGCATTGGGGTTGCCCTGGCGCCCGGCGTCGCTGGAAATATTGACGATGGCGCCGCGTGTTTGCTTCAGGTGGTCAATCGCTGCGGCGCAGATGAAGAAGCTGGCCTTGAGATTGACGTCCAGCACCAGATCGAAGTCTTCCTCGCTGAACGCTTCCACCGGACCTTCACGCCATACCCCGGCCGCGTTGATCACGGCATCGAGGCGCCCTGTCGCGGCAACGGCTGCCTGCACCACCGTCCTGCAGGCGGCAGGCGAGCGGATATCCGCGGCCTCACTGCCCGCCAGTGCATGGCATTGGCCCAGCTCGGCCAGGCCGGTGGCGTTGGCGTCGGTGGCGAACACCGCCCAGCCGCCGGCGATGAACCGGGCGACCAATGCACTGCCTACGCCGCCAGCGGCACCTGTGATCAGGACGACTGAGCGAGTTTCGGTTTTGGCGTTCATGGCGCCTTGTCCTCTATCAGGCAGTTGCCGCCGTCGACCACCAGCACTTCGCCGGTGATATAGCTGGCCTCCGGTGATGCGAGAAAGGCGACAGCCGCCGCCACTTCCTCGGGACGACCGGCGCGGCCTATCGGCACGTAGGCTGCGGCGCGCATCTCATGCGGTGCGCTCGAGCCCGTGGCGATCCAGCCCGGCGCCACTGCGTTGACCGTGATGCCCTGATGGGCCACCTCCAGCGCTAGCCCCATGTTCATCCCCACCATGCCGGCCTTCGCCGCGCTGTAGGCCGATTCGCTGGGGTGGCCAGCCTTGGTGCCGGTGGTGGAGCTGATATTGACGATGCGTCCGTAGCCGCGTGCCTGCATGCCCGGCAACATGGCACGGGTGAGCAAGAAGGCGCTGGTGAGGTTACGCGCGATCGTCAGATTCCAGGTTTCCAGGCTCATGCTGGCGATCTCTGCGAGTGGCTCGGGGCTGCCCTGCATAGCCATGCCGGCGTTGTTCACCAGAATGTCGACGCGCCCCCACAGTCCTTCGGCCCAGGCGGCGAACGCCTGCACGCCCGCCTCGTCGGTCAGGTCGACGGGCTGGCCTTCGGCCTCGTAGCCTTCGGCGCGCAGCTCGGCCACCCGCTCGGCGATGCGCGCACTACTGGCTGTGACGATCAGCTTGGCCCCGGCCGCACCCAGGCGTCTGGCGATGGCCATACCGATGCCATGCTCGCTGCCGGCGCCGCTGACCAGCGCGACCTGATCCTTCCATTGCTGTTTCATGACATGCACCCATGCGGTTTTCGATGGCTGCAAACTAGGTTAGTTTTGCTGATAGAAAAAGACGACAGTCATCAACAAAGCTGAAGATATCCATGGCCTTCAATAGCGAAACCCTGCGTGTATTTCTCGCAGTGCTCGACGGCGGTTCCTTTTCTTCCGCAGCGCGTCAGCTCGGACGCGTACCTTCGGCGGTGAGCATGGCCATCGCCCAGCTCGAAGCCGAGCTGGATCTGCAACTGTTCGACCGCAGCACCCGCAAGGCCCTGCCAACGCAGGCGGCGCTGGCGCTGGAGCCTCAGGCGCGGCAGGCGGCCAGCCAGCTCAACCGGCTCGATGCACAGGCTTTGCAGCTGCACCAGGGGCTGGAGCGGCGCCTGGTGATCGCCATGGCACCGGAGTTACAGACTGGCATGTGGAGCCTGCCGTTGATCGACCTGGCGAGCGAATTTCCCCAGCTCGAGATCGAAGTACGCTCTGCCTCGCAGGCCGAAGCCGTGCGCCTGATGCACGAAGGCAGCGTGCACCTGGCGCTGGTGTTCGAGCGTCCGGGCATCGATGAGCGGGAGAACTTCCTCGAAGCCGGAAGCCAGCTAATGGTGGCGGTGGCGGCACCGGGCTACCTCAAGCAGATGGCCGAACAGGGGATGGTCGAGGCGCGGCAGATCGTCGTCGCGGCGGGGTCGCCGTCGGCGACCGAGCCACAGATGATCCTGTCCCACCATCTGTGGCTCACCGACAGCGACCTGGCTACCCTCAACCTGGTGCAGGCGGGGCTTGGCTGGGCCTATCTTCCACATCCGCTGGTCGCCGCGCTGATCGAATCGGGCAGCTTGCAGCCGGTGGCATTCGACAACATGGCCAGCCAACTGAGGCTGTGGGTGGATATCGTCTGGAGTAGCCGCCGGCCGCTGGGGCTGGGTGCGCGGCGTTACCTGGAGTTGATACGCGAACGCATCGGGACCGAGCCGCCACGGGCTTAGCAGGCCGTTGAAAAACTACCTGCGTTGCCATTGCTGCGTTAAAAACAGCCTCAAAATGCTCATTTACAGCACGTAAACTGCGCTTTTTCGGCTGTTTTTGCCTTGCACTGGCTGCCTCGCCTACGTTTTTCAACGGCCTGTTAGGGTGTCACGTTCAAGCTGCCACGCGGTTCATACAGTGCCAAGTGGTTGGTAATGCACATATCCATCGCTTCAATCAGGAACAGATGGGGCTTGTCCTTGATCGGCGGAACCAGGCAGCGGGTGGCGATCCGCTGGCCCAGCATTTCGGCATCGATGTAGATCAGGTTGACTGGTGACTTTTCTGGGTTTTCTTCGGCAGTGAAAAAGGCGCGAGTGTATTCCTCGGGGCCGGCGGTTTTCTCGAAAACGCTGCTATCGATCTGTGTGGTCAACACGTCTCCTACAGGCAACTCCTGGCTGTTGAAGATTGCCACTCCGATCGGGCCGGTTAGTCCAGCGAGTAGTGAGCTTTTGCGCAACCGCGACTGCAGATTGGCGTAGGTCACGAAGTGGTGCACGGTGAGGGTGGGTTGGCTACTCAGTTCTGGGAATTTCTCATACGCACGGTGAGCGAGTAGTCGTGGGCCTGTAGGCTTGGTGGCCGTGTCCGGTATGCGATAGATGGCATAGGCGCTGCTGGTGACCAGCAGACTGAAGATTTCGTTCTCGCTTTCGCTGCTTGGACGTCGATTGTCGAGGACGATCTTGTCGGACTGCTCGATACCTGGATATTCCGGTGGTGGCAGCGAAGGCTGACTGGCGCAACCTGCAATGGTTAGGGAACTGGCGGCGAGAAGGTATTTGAGTGCGCGCATGTGACATCCTGCTGTCTGGAAAGGGGCTCATGGCTCGGCACTGGTGATTCTCGGTAAGCGTGACGGCCATGTGCTACGGATGCTCGCTCAGGAACTGCTCGTTTTCAATTTCTCCGTTCGCTTAATGAATCTCTCTATGCCTGGCATCCGTGACCGGTATGAGCCCGTCGTCCTTCCATCATCATTTTCGCAACCAGACATCGCTGACGCCTCTAGCAGCTGCGGCTTCAGCCGGGAGTACCGCCGGCTGTTTGGTCTGCCGCCTGCCAAGGATTCCAGCATCTCCTGCTTGGGTGATTTGCGCGCAAACGCATAGACTTGCACGCCACGCTAATGGCCCTATCGCACGAGGATTCGCCCCATGGCCTCCCCTGAAAAACAGAAGAAGCGCGCCCAGCGGGCCAAGACCAAAGCCAAGCAGAACCGCATGGGCAAGCTCAGGCCGCAAGCCAATCTCATTCATCCGATTCTGGCCAACCCGCTGATCGACGAGCCGTTCGATGATGTCGAGATTGACCTGAGTACCTTCGATTTCCAGGACATCGAAGAGAACGGCTTCGACCCGGCGCATTTCGATGACCTGTTCCAGGCGATGAATGCCGCGGAACGCACCGGTCTGCTCGGCCTGTGCCTGGTGTTCCTGCAGTACCCGGTGCTGGAGCTGGTGGTGGCCGAGGAATCGGAGGATGCCGCAACCGATTTCATGATGGGCCTTTTGATCGTCTATCGCGCCATCTTCCATGGGGAAGACGAAGATGCTGCCGTGGCCTGGATCAGCAGCGAGGCCTTCCAGAGCGCCTATAACGAGGCCTCGGACATCCTGCAGAAGAAGAACGCGCGCGGTCGCTAGGCCAGACCGCCTCGCGCTCCCGCCTGCAAGATGAGCCCGGCAGCGGCGCCGGCCGTGTGTTCAGTCCAGGCGCTGGCTGGCGCGGGCCAGGCGGTCGTGCACCGCGGCCCATGCGTCGTGCTGCGGCGGCAGCTGGATATACAGGCGCTCCAGGCCCAGGGCGTCGAGTTGATAGAGCGCCGCGTACAGCCGCGCGGCATAAGCCTGCGGTTGATTGCCGAGGTCTATCGCCGGGCCTGCGCTGTGCTGCGCCTGGCCGCACCAGATCCAGCCATGACGCGGCGACGCCAGTGCCTCGTTCGGCACCTGTACGAAAGCTAGCGTCGTGGTACCGGGCGCATAGTGGCGATGGTGCTGGCCGGGGGCGCGTACGCCGCCGTCCCGGTTCTCCAGGGGGTGACCCAAGGCCGCTTCGAGGTCGCTCTGACTCAGCATGCCGCGGCGCAGCAGACGCGGGCTGTCGCCCGGCAGCAGGCTGACGATGCTGGATTCCAGACCCACCTGACAGGCCCCGCCATCGAGAATCCACAGGTCGCTGTCGGGGAACTGCTGCGCCACATGCGCTGCTCTGGTCGGGCTGATCGACATGTAACGGTTGGCGGATGGTGCGACCAGCCCGCCACCGAACGCCGCCAGCAGGGCCTGCGCCTGGGGATGCGCGGGCACCCGCAGTGCCACGCTGTCCTGCCCGGCGGTGACAATGCGCGAGACGTCGTCTCGGGCAGGCAGCACCAGCGTCAGCGGGCCTGGCCAGAAGGTGGCCATCAGGCGTTGGGCGGCAGCCGGTATTGCTGCGGCCCACTGACTGGCCTGAGCGGCGCTCTGCAGATGGACGATCAGTGGATTGCTGCTCGGCCGCCCCTTGAGTGCGAACACCTGCTGCACCGCCGCATCCTGGCGTGCATCGGCTGCCAGGCCGTAAACGGTTTCGGTGGGCAGGGCGACCAGATGGCCGGCGCGCAAGCGGTCGGCACACTGGGTAACGTTGTCGGTGATATAGGGCATGCGCAACAGGAGGCTTTTGGTTGGTCGTCAGGGCACGGCTGGCGGCAATTCTGCGGTTAATTGTCCGCGATTGCCATGCCCCTTGGTGGCCGATCTGGGCCACTCGCTCCGCTCGGCGCGGGGTGCAGGTTGGTCAGACGGGCGCTCAGCTCACCCAGCGCTGCCGTGCCCAGCCACTCAAGGCATCCACTGCCAGCACCAGCAGAAGCATGGCCAGGATCACCGTGGCTGCTTGCGCTTCCTGGAAGAGGCTGAGCGATATGTAGAGCATCTGCCCCAGCCCGCCGGCGCCGACGAAGCCGAGCACGCTGGCCATGCGGATGTTGTTCTCCCAGCGGTACAGGGTGTAGGCCACCAGTTGCGGCCAGACCCCGGGCAGGGTGCCGTAGCAGAAGGCGAGCATGCGTCCGCCGCCGCTTTCGCGGATGGCGTCGGCAGGCTCGCGCGGGGTGTTTTCCAGCGCTTCGGCGAACAGGCGGCCGAGCACGCCGGCGGTATGCAGGGCCAGGGCCAGGGTGCCGGCGTTGGGACCGAGGCCCGCGGCCAGCACCATCAAAGCTGCCCAGACCAGCTCGGGGATGGCGCGCAGGGCATTGAGCAGCAGGCGTGTGGCGTGCAGGGCGACACTGCCGAAGCGCCCGGCGGCCGGTAGCGCCAGGGCCAGGCCGAGCAGGGCGGCGAGCAATGTGCCGATGGCGGACATGGCCAAGGTTTCCAGCGCGCCGCGGCCGATGGCCTGCAGGTGCGCGGCGGAGACGTCCGGCTGCAGGAAGCCGCCGGCGTACTGGCGCATCTGCGTCAGGCTGTCGCCGGCCACCAACGCGCCGAGGTCGATGCCCAGGTAAAGGAACGAGGCGACCACCGCAGCGAGGAGGGCGGCGAACAGGATCAGATTGCCGACTCTCATGTCAGCCTCGCGCGCAGCAGGCGGCTGAACTGGTCGGCCAACAGCACCAGCAAGAGGAAAGTGAGCAGCATGCTGGCCACTTCGCCGCCGGCGAACATGCGCAGCGACAGGTCGATCTGCTGGCCCAGGCCGCCGGCACCGACGAAGCCCATTACCACCGAGGCGCGGATGGCGCACTCCCAGCGGTACACGGTGTAGGAGAGCATTTCCCCGGCGGCATTGGGCAGCACGCCGTAGGCGAAGGCGGTCAACCGGCTGCTACCGGCACCCAATAATGCGCGGGTGGGGCGGGCGTCGACCGATTCGAAGATTTCCGCATACACCTTGCCCAGCATGCCGGCGTAGGTGATGGCGATGGCCAGTACCCCGGCCGTGGGGCCGAGGCCGACGGCGCGGACGAACAGCAGCGCCCAGACGATTTCCGGCACGCTGCGCAGGAAGATCAGCAGCCCGCGCACCGGCCAGCGTGCCAGGTTCGCCCACCAGGCCGGGCGGCCACCGCGGTGCACGGCCGACAGCGACAGCGCGCGACTGGCCAGTAGCGCGGCGGGTATGGCGATCAGCAGCGCCAGGCTCATGCCGGCGGTGGCGATGGCCAGGGTTTCCAGGGTGGCGCGGCCGAGCAGGGCGAGGAACTCGGCGTCATGCGCCGGCGGCCAGAAACCGGCGAGGAAGTTGCCCATGGCGCGGGTGTTGTCGCCATCGACCAGCACTGCCAGGTCCAGCTCGCTCAGGCTCAGACCCGGCCACAGCAACAGCAGCGCCAGCGCGGTGATCAGCAGGCGTGGCAGGGCGGCGGGGTCGCGTGGGGCGGTGTTCAGCATCGCGGGATATGCGTCGGTTGCGGCTGTACGGGCGAGCTGGGAGTGGCCTGCAGCTGCTCGTTCATGTAGAGCGCTTCCAGCTGGGCAGGCTGTACCTCATTGGCCGGCAGGTCGAAGACGATACGCCCGTCGCGAATACCGATCACCCGCGGGAAGTGCGCCAGCGCCAGCTCGACGGCATGCAGGCTGGCCAGCAGGGTCATGCCGCGCTCGGCGGCCTCGCGGTTGAGCACGGCCAGGGTGTGGCCGGCCAGCACCGGATCCATGGCCGAGACCGGTTCGTCGGCGAGGATCAGTTCCGGCGCCTGGTACAGCACGCGGGCGATGCCGACGCGCTGCAACTGACCACCTGAGAGCTGGTCGCAGCGCTGGTAGAGCTTGTCGGCGATATCCAGACGCGCCAGGGCGGCCTGGGCACCGCCGGCATCCAGCGGATGCAGCAGGTTGAGCAGGCCTTTGGCCACTGACCACTGGCCAAGCTTGCCGGCCAGCACGGCGGTGACCACGCGCTGACGCGGCGGCAGCGGCGGCGCCTGGTGGATCAGGCCGATACGCGCACGCAGGCGCTGGCGCTGGCGGGCAGCCAGGCGCCAGGGGTTGTGCTGTAGCAGGTCGATCTCGCCGCGCGTGGGTTGCAGACTGGTGGCCAGCAGGCGCAGCAGGGTGGTCTTGCCGGCGCCCGAGGGGCCGATGATGGCCACCCGTTCGCCGGGGCTGACCTCAAGATCGATGTTTTCCAGCGCAACCTTGCCGTTGGCGTGGGCCAGGCCCACGCCACGCAGGGCGATGCTCACTTGAGCAGGCCGGCGGCGCGAGCGGCTTCCTCGATGCCTTGGTAGTTTTCAGGCTTGGTCTCGATGAAGCGGCTGGCGGCCTGCAGGTCGAGAATCGCCTTGTGCTCGGGCTTGGCCGGGTCGAGGGCGAGGAAGGCGCTCTTGATCTTCGCCTGCAGGTCGGCGTCGAGGTTGCCGCGCACGGTCCAGTTGTAGTCGTAGTAGGTCGGGGTGGTGGCGAAGACCTTGACCTTGTCGGTGTCGACCTTGCCGCCATCGACCAGCTTCTGCCATACCGAGGCATTGAGCACGCCGGCGTCGGCCTTGCCGGCCTGCACCCAGGCTGCGGTGGCGTCGTGAGCGCCGGAATAGGCCACGCGGCTGAAGAAGTCTTCCGGCTTGATGCCGTCCTGCAGCATGAAGTAGCGCGGCATCAGGCTGCCGGAGGTGGAGGACACCGAGCCGAAGGCGAAGGTCTTGCCCTTGAGGTCCTGCAGCGATTTCACCGCCGGGTCGGAGGTGATGAACTTGCTGGTGAATTCGGCGTCCTGCTCACGCTGTACCAGCGGTACGGCGTTGCCGGTCTTCAGGTGTGCCTGGACGAAGGTGAAGCCGCCCAGCCAGGCCATGTCGATACGGTCGGCGGCCAGCGCCTCGACCACGGCGGCGTAGTCGGCCACGGGCACGAACTCCACCTTCATGCCCAGTTCCTGTTCCAGGTAGGCGCCCAGTGGCTTGAACTTGCGCAGCAGTTCGGTGGGGGCTTCGTCGGGGATGGCCGAGACCTTGAGGACGTCGGCGGCTTGCGCGAATACAGCAGATACGGACAGGGCGATGCCGGCGGCGAGCGCCAGGGTGTTCTTGAACATGTCGGATTCTCCGGTTCAATAGCGGGGAAGGCGCGCGGAGTATAGTGGCCCGGCGCTGCCCTTGCAGCACGCAGATGGCGAAACCGAGGTTAAGATGCTGCCTCGATGCCAACTGCCTGGAGCCGTTCGATGACCGCTGCGCTGCCCGCCCTGGCCTTTGCCGGGATCGGCCTGATGGGCCTGCCGATGACCCGCCGCCTGCTTGCCGCAGGCTACCCGCTGACCCTCTGGAACCGCACGCCGGACAAGTGCGCGCCGCTGCTGGAGCTGGGTGCGCATCGCGTGGAGAACCCCGCCGAACTGTGTCGCGATGCCAGTGTGATGATGCTCTGCCTGGCCAATACCGAGGTGGTGCGCGAGGTGGTGTTCGGCCCGGGCGGCATCGTCGAGGGCGCGCGGCCGGGACAGTTGCTGGTGGATTTCTCCAGCCTGGAACCGGCGGCCACCCGTGAGATGGCAGCCGAACTGGAAGCACGTACCGGCATGCGCTGGGTGGATGCACCGGTGTCCGGCGGCACGCCCGGCGCCGAGGCCGGCACGCTGGCGATCATGGCCGGCGGCCGTGAAGAGGACGTGGAGCGTGTGCGCCCGGTGCTGGCGCATCTGGGCCAGCGCCTGACGCGCATGGGCGAGGTGGGCGCCGGGCAGGTGACCAAGGTGTGCAACCAGATGATCGTAGCCTGCAACGCCCTGGTGATCGCCGAAGTGGTGGCGCTGGCCGAGCGCGCTGGTGTCGATGCCAGCCTGATCGCACCGGCGCTGGCCGGAGGCTTCGCCGATTCCAAACCGCTGCAGATTCTCGCCCCGCAGATGGCCGCCAGCCAGTTCGAGCCGATCAAGTGGCACGTGCGCACGCTGCTCAAGGACCTCGACACCGCGATCAAACTATCCCGTGAGCAGGGCAGTGCCACGCCCATGAGCGGCCTGGCCGCGCAGCTGATGCGTCTGCACGGCAGTCAGGGCTTTCTTGAGCGCGACCCTGCCACCCTTGTGGAAATGCTGCGGGAGCAATGCCCATGAAGATCGCCGCCAACCTGTCCATGCTGTTCACCGAACTGCCGCTGCGCGAGCGTGTGCTGGCGGCGATGCGCGCGGGGTTCGATGGCGTGGAAATCCAGTTTCCCTACGAGCTGCCGGCCATAGCACTGAAAGAGGTGCTCGAACTCAGCGGCCTGCCGCTGGTGCTGATCAACGTGCCGGCAGGTGACCTGATGACGGGCGGCCCCGGCCTGGCCAGCGTGCCGGCGCGCCAGGCCGAGTTCGACGCTGCGCTGCAGGAGGCATTGACCTACGCCGCCATGGTGCGCCCGGCCTGCATCAACGTGCTGCCGGGGCGCCTGGCCGAAGGCGTGAACCGCGAGCAGGCTCTGGATTGCCTGGCCGCCAACTTGCGTAAGAGCGCCGAGGCCTTCGCGACCTTGGGCATCCGCGTGTTGGTGGAGGCGATCAACCCCATCGACATGCCGGGCTTTTTGATCAACACGCCGGAGCATCTCGATGAGCTGCTGCGTGCGGTCGATCACCCGAATCTGGCCGCACAGTACGACCTCTATCACATGGCGCGTCAGGGGCTGGACGTGGCCGCCGGCATGCGCCTGCTGGCGGGGCGCATCGGTCATGTGCAGTTCGCCGATGTGCCGGGGCGCGGCGCGCCAGGTACGGGGGAGCTGGCGTTCCCGGCGCTGCTCGGTGCTTTACGTGACAGCGGTTACAGCGCTTGGCTGGGCGCCGAATACAAACCGGGTGAGGCGGGTACGCAGGCGAGTCTGGGCTGGTTGCAGGCATTCAGGACTTGAGGGGCAGGCGTGCCTTTGTCGCTGAAGCTCCTCCCACAGGGCTGCACAACTGCTTGCAGGAGGCGCCTTAGCGGCGAGTCTTCGCTCTGGGCGAAGGCTCAAGACCTTGCTGCCACCCGTTCCAGCGGCCGGTAATGCGGAGGGAAGCGGGCCAGGATTTCTTCCAGCGGTACCGGTTTGCTGAACAGATAACCTTGTACCTGATCGCAGTCGCGCTGCTGCAGGAACGCCAGCTGCTCGGCGGTTTCCACACCTTCGGCGACGACCTTCAGATGCAGGGCGTGGGCCATGGCGATGATGGCATGGACGATTTCGCGATCCTGGCTGGAATTGGCCACGTCCTGAATGAAGGAGCGGTCCACCTTCAGCGTATCCAGCGGCAACCGCCGCAAATAGGCGAGGGATGAATAACCGGTGCCGAAATCGTCGATGGACAGGCTCAGGCCCAGCGAGCGGATGTTTTCCAGGATGCCGATGGCGCGGTTGATGTTGCTCAGCAGCGCGCTTTCGGTGACCTCCAGCTCCAGGCAGTGAGCGGGGCAGCGGGTCGTGTCGAGCAGCTGTTCGATGCGACCCGGCAACTGATCATTGGCCAGATTGAGCGCCGAGCAGTTGACCGCGATCTTCAGTCCCGGATAGCCCATCTGTTCCAGGGCGTTGAGGTCGAGACAGGCCCGGCGCAGCACCCAGTTGTCCAGCTGATCGATGAAACCGTTGGCCTCGGCGATGGCGATGAAGCGCTCCGGGGTGAGCAGACCGTGCTGTGGATGATGCCAGCGCACCAGGGCTTCGAGCTTGCTCAATGCACCACTGCGCAGATCGATGATCGGCTGGTAGTAGAGCAGCAGGCCATTGTCCTGCAGCAGGGTTTGGCGCAGGTCTTCCTCCAGTTGCAGCTCGTACGAGGCTTTTTGCTTCAGGTGCGGGTTGAAGAAATGCACCACATTGCGCCCGCTGCCCTTGGATTGATAGAGCGCCAGATCGGCGTGCTTGAGCAGCTCCTCGGCGCTGCTGCCGTCCTGTGGGAACAGGCTGATGCCGACGCTGCTGGTCATCACGATCCTGCGTCCGGCCAGGCTGATCGGCTCCTTCATCTGCTCCAGCATGCGCGCGGCCAGGGCGCGCGGGTCCGCACTGCTGTCGAGGCTGGCGACCACGCAGAACTCGTCGCCGCCGAAGCGCGCAATGATGTCGCGTTCACGCAGTGCGCCGCGAATGCGTTGAGCCACCACGCGCAGCAATTCGTCACCGGCATCGTGACCAAGGCTGTCATTGATGCGCTTGAAGTGGTCGACATCGAGAAACATCACCGCCAGGGTGCGCCCGGTCACCGCATGTTCTTCCAGCGTGGCGGCGAATACCCGGTTGAAACCGCGGCGATTGAGCAACTCGGTCAGCGGGTCGAAATGCGCTACCTGTTCCAGCGAGGCCTTGGCCTGATCGAGCTGTACCAGCAGGGTATTGACCCGTTGCAGGTCACGCTCCTTGTCATCGAGCTTTCTGCCGATCCAGGCCGCCGCCAGGCTCAGGCTGAGAATCAGCAGAGTGATGGAAGCGACGATCAGCACCAGTTGCACGCTGTTGTCGGCGCTGCGCAGTTGCAGCGGCGTACCTTCCGGCACCAGCAGATTGAGCGCGGCCATACCGGTGTAGTGCATGGAGGCGATGGCTGCGCCCATCACCAGCGCCGCGGAAACCATCATCCAGCGTTGGCGCTTCTGCGAACCGTGGCGTACGTAGCGGTTGAGCAGCAGCGCTGCGAAGCTGGCGCTGATGGCGATGACGATGGACAGGGTGAACAGGCCACCGTGGTAGTAGGCCTGGGCCGCGGAGCGAATCGCCGCCATGCCGCTGTAATGCATGGCGCTGATGCCCAGGCCGATGATCACGGCCGCCAGCAACTGGCGACTCAGCCCGGGGCGTGGCATGGCCATGTAGTAGAGGGCAAGGAGGGCGGCGCCGAGCGCCACCAGAAGCGACAGGATGGTGATGGCGAGGTCGTAGCTGATGGCGACCGGCGCCTGGAACGCCAGCATGCCAATGAAATGCATGGACCAGATTGCGCCTGCCAGACACAGCCCGCCGAGTAGCCCCCAGACCAGGCGCATGCTGCGTCTTTGCACCTGCTCGAGATGCCGGGCGATGGTCAGGGTGCTGAGGCTGCCGACACTGGCGATGACGTAAGACAGAGCCACCAGCCAGGGGTCGTGTCGGCAGTCGAGGAGAAGCTGCCCCTGTTCGGGCAGATCGACAAGAAAGCGGATCGAGAATCCTTCCATAGCCATCTCCCCCCGCCTTGCGGCGGTGTGAGTGTCCAATTCGATGAGTTACGGGCTTACTTTGCCAGTCAGTCGGGCATTGGTCAAAAGATGACCAGCTCCATTGTTCTAGCACGGAATAGAGCCTTCTGCCTCATGTCTGCCGGCTATCAGGCTGGGTGGCATCTGCCTACATTGGCTTGCACAAACCAGGGCTGTGGCTGCAGGCGCGTTGGGGGTAAGGACATGGATGTGCGTCAGCCGGTTTCAGGCCGAGGAGCATGGCGCCAATGCTGCGGGTGCAATGCGCATTGATGTGCATGAGAGGCGGGCCGCCTTATCGCGGTGGGCCGGTGAACGGCGCGCCCTCAGGAGGTAGGCGCACCGTTTGAACGTCGGAGTCAGGGGGCGCTGCGCGCACCAATCACCCGCGGCATCAAGGCACCAGCAAAATCTTGCCGTCACGCTCGCCGCTGGCGGCTGCCGCCACGGCATCCTTGATGTGTGCCAGATCGTAGGTGGCCGCAACGCGCGTCTTCAGCTTGCCGCTGGCGATCAACTGTACCAATTCGCCGAACACCTTCATCTGCTGCGCCTGGCTGGCCTGCTGGAACCACTTGGCCAGCCAGAAGCCGCGCAGGGTGACGTCGCGGAACACGAAGGAGGCAGGCGAAACCTGGCAGGGCTGGCCGCTCATCATGCCGTAGTTCACCAGCACACCGCCGTTGGCCAGGGCCGCGGCGATGTGATCGGTGCTGGCGCCACCTACGGCATCGATGCCCAGACGTACTTCCGCGCCGCCAGTGGCTGCACGCACACGCTTGGCCAGGTCCGGGCCGTCCACCAGTACCAGATCGCCGCCTTCGGCCTCGACGGCGGCGACCGCCGATTCGCGTCGCACCACGTTGATGGTCTTGAAGCCGCGCAGCTTGGCCAGTTGAATCAGATAGCTCCCCACGCCCGAGTTGGCGGCGTTCTGGATCACCCAGTCGCCCGGCTTGAGGTCGACGAACTCGCTCAGCAGCAGCGAGGCGGTCGGCGGGTTGACGGTAAGCATGGCCAACTGCTGCGGGTCGGCGTCCGGCAGAGGGATGAGCTTGTCTGCCGCTGCGTTCATGGCGGTGACCCAGGTGCCGCAGCCCACCGGCAGCAGCACGGTCTGGCCGACCTTGAAATTGCTGACGCCTTCGCCGAGCGCTTCGACCTTGCCGACGCCTTCATTGCCACCGACCGCAGGCAGTGGCGGCAGCATGCCGTAGGCGCCGGTCAGGGTCAGCACGTCGGATGGGTTGATTGGCGCAGCCAGCACCTTGACCCGCACCTGCCCGGCGGCGGGCTCCGGCAGCTGCAAGGGCACCGCGCTGATGACGTCCTGTGGCACCGGGCCGCGATGCTGGTATTCGGCTTTGAGCATGGTCTGATCTCCTGAAGTCGGGCGCAAAATGCGTGCAGCCAGTCTAGCCGCGATAGGGCAAAGCGGAATGAATCGGCCGGCATCCACTCTGGTTATGGAGGCGGCCAGCCGTCTATGCTCTGGCAGGTTCGATAGCGGGGTAGGCGATGGTCAGATGGTGGGTGGGCTTGATATTGGCATGCCTGAGCGTGGCGGATGCGGCGCAGGTGCTGCACGTTGGCTTCGGTACGCACAAGCCGCCTTACGTCTTCGAGGGTGAGCCGCGGGGCCTGGAATACGAGATCGTGGCGCGTGCCGCGGCCAACGCCGGTTTCGAACTGACCGCCTATTACGCGCCTATGGAGCGCCTGCACCTGATGCTGCGGCGTGGCGAGATCGACGCCATCACCACCACCCATGAGCGCAGCGGGGTGGAGGCCTTTTACTCGAACGTTTATATCCACTATCACAACGCTGCGGTCGCGCTGGCCAGACGTGGCTACCGGATTGAGCGTGTTGCTGATCTTGGCCGGTATTCCGTGAGCGCCTTCCAGCGCGCCCGCTTTCTGCTCGGGCCGGATTTCGAGCGTATGGCCATGGGCAATCCGCGTTATCGCGAAGAGGCGTTGCAGATCAATCGTAACCGCCTCTTGTACAGCGGGCGCATTGACGTGGTGGTGGCTGACAAGCTGATCATTCAGTACTTCAACCGCGAGGTTGCCGATCAGGTCGACATCCACCAGCCGCTGGCCTGGTTCGAGATTTTCCCGCCGACTCCTTACCGCGTCGGCTTTCGCCAGGACGAACAGCGTCGGCGTTTCGATGAGGGGCTGCACATGCTCAGGGAGAGCGGCGAGTACCAGCGAATCGAGCAGCGCTACCTGACGGACTGAAACCTGAGGAAACCTTTGCAGGGCTGCCACGGCTGGAAGGCTGTTGCACTATGCCGGCTTGTCTGAAGCCTGGAGACGCCACGATGCCGCGCCTGAAACCGCTCGCCGCCTTCGCTATGGTCGCCCTGTTCGGTTGCCAGTACAGCCTCGCCGAAGATCGGCAATTATCCTCCGAATCGGGACCATTGCAGGTCCATACCGTCGCCGAAGGCCTGGCCAATCCCTGGGCGGTAGCCTTTCTTCCTGATGGCCAGGGTTATCTGGTGACCGAACGTTCCGGCGCTTTGCGCCGGGTCAGCACCGAAGGCCAGCTGTCCGAGCCATTGCGTGGCGTGCCGGAGGTCTTTGCCGTCAATCAGGGTGGTTTGCTCGATGTGGTGCTGTCGCCCGATTTCACCGAGGACCGTCTGGTCTACCTGTCCTACGCCGAGAAGGGCGACGGCGCCGCGGGTACGGCGGTTGGGCGCGGCAAGCTGTCGGCCGATGCTTCGGCCCTGGAAGACTTCGAGGTGATTTTCCGCCAGCAGCCCAAGCTGTCCAGCGGCACGCACTTCGGCTCGCGCCTGGTGTTCGACCGTGACGGTCACCTGTTCATTGCCCTGGGCGACAACAACGACCGCCCAACCGCGCAGGAGCTGGACAAGCTGCAGGGCAAGCTGGTGCGCATTTTCCCGGACGGACGCATTCCCGAGGACAATCCTTTCGTTTCCCGCGATGGCGCGCGTGAGGAAATCTGGTCCTACGGACATCGCAACCAGCAAGGTGCGGCGCTCAACCCCTGGAGCGGCCGCCTCTGGACTCACGAGCACGGCCCGCGCGGCGGCGATGAAATCAACATTCCCGAAGCCGGCAAGAACTATGGCTGGCCGCTGGCTACTCACGGCATCAACTACTCGATGCTGCCGATCCCCGAAGCCAAGGGCAAAACGGTCGAAGGTACCGAGGCGCCACACCATGTCTGGGAAAAGTCACCGGCCATCAGCGGCATGGCGTTCTACGACGCCGAGCGTTTCCCAGCCTGGCAGCAGAACCTGTTTATCGGCGCACTGGCCGGCCAGGCGCTGATTCGCCTGCAACTCGATGGCGATCGGATCGTGCATGAGGAACGTTTGCTGGAGCCATTGAAAGCACGGATACGCGATGTACGGCAGGGGCCGGACGGCTATATCTACGTGCTGACGGATGCGCCCAAGGGGCAGTTGCTGCGCTTGGGGCTGGCGAGCGAATAAAGCGGGGGCTGGGTGCGCGGTGCGCACCCGAGGTGATCACTTCTTGCTGATGGTGATCTGGCGAGTGCCGCCATAGGTCTGGCCGCTGACGCCCTTGGCGATCTGCTGGATCTCGCCGCCGCTCTGCAGGAAGGCAGCGATCTGCGCCTCGATGGACTCGCGGGTTTCCACGGCAGGTGCGGGTTTGCTGACTTTGCTGGCGGACGACTTGACGCGAAGGGTGGCCATGACCTTGATCTCTTTCAGATGGGCGGCCGGCCATTATGCCTCAATTCGCCTGTTTCTGCTCGGGTAATCACCCCGTTACCCGCCACAACGCTGCGCATGGGCGAGTTTTCGCGACACTTTATGGCTTGTTTTCCAGACACTTATACGACCTGGTGACCGGCCGTCGATTCGCCACGCAGCCAGCCCGGTCGTGCGCCAACTCAGGTAGAATGCCCGGCTGTTTTGGCGAGGTGGACATGATGGCCGTTATCGGGCGGATGAATTCTTTGCAGGTGGTCAAGCACACCGACTTCGGTCTGTATCTGGACGGTGGTGCCGATGGCGAAATCCTCCTGCCCAAGCGCTACATCCCCAAGGACACGCCGAGCGAGGTCGAGGACTGGCTCAACGTGTTCATCTACCTCGACAGCGAAGACAAGCTGATCGCCACCACGCTCAAGCCGAAGATCCAGCTCGGTGAGTTCGCCAGCCTCAAGGTGGTGGATATCAACCGCGTCGGCCTGTTCTTCGACTGGGGCCTGCCCAAGGACCTGTTGCTGCCGCATTCCGAAGAGAAGCGCCCGCTGCAGATCGGTGACTACTGCGTGGTCTACCTGTACCTGGACAAGCGCACTCGCCGCCTCACCGCCACTGCGCGCCTGGATCGTCATCTGGACAAGGTGCCTGCCAACTACCAGGTCGGCCAGGAAGTGGATCTGCTGGTGGTCGAGCGCACCGATCTAGGCTTCAAGGCCATTATCGACGGCAAGCATTGGGGCCTGATCCACAAGAACGAGCTGTTCAAGTTCATCCGCAGCGGCATGCGCGAGAAGGGCTATATCAAGGAGCTGCGTGCCGACGGCAAGATCAGCCTGAGCCTGCAGCCCATCGGTCACGAGGCTGCCAGTGGTCTGGCCGAGCAGATCATCGAGCGCCTGCGTGATCAGGGCGGTGTGCTGGCATTGGGCGACAAGAGCCCTCCGGAGCTGATCGCCGAACAGTTTCGGGTCAGCAAGGGCAACTTCAAGAAGGCTATCGGCGGGCTCTACAAGCAGGGGCTGATCCGCATTCACGACGATCGTATCGAACTGCTCGACAACTGAAGCAACAGCGACTTGAGCGTCGGCGCGGCAACTCGCATAATGCCGGCGTTTCCCGCCGGTGTAGCTCAGTCGGTAGAGCAGCGCACTCGTAACGCGAAGGTCGCAGGTTCGATTCCTGTCTCCGGCACCATGAAAATCAAAGGGTTAGCTTCGGCTAGCCCTTTGTCGTTTTGGGGTGACTACGAAGTGACTACAAAGGTGCTTACTGTAATGCATCCAACGCAACTCGCTCCCGACGAAGCATCCCCGTCACGACGTAGATCACTGGACGGCCTCCCATAGCGTGGACAGCGATTCCACCTTTCCAGTCAAGATCATCAAGCACCGGTTCGCGTTTAAAAAAAAAGCTTCATCAATAGATGATGAAAACGTGGCGTGGTGGGGGCATTGATAGAGGCCACTTACAAGCGGCTGGCGGCACTGCCATAGACCTTGCTGCGCTCTCGCTTGCCCACGGCGATCACGGTAACAACCAGGCGGCTGTCGATCACCTCATAGACCAGCCGGTAGCCGATGGAGCGCAGCTTGATCTTGTAGCAGTTGGGCATATCCCGGAGCTTGTCGGCCTCGACTCGGGGGTTCTCAAGGCGTTCCTTGAGCTTTTTGGCGAACTGCAGCTGGATGGTGTTGCCCAGCTTGCCCCACTCCTTGAGCGCTTGGGCGTTGAACTCCAGGGCGTACTTAGTCGGCTCCGCCGGCTTGCGCGATGAGGTCATCGATATCTACTCGTACAGTAGGCTCACCAGCCCGAGCGCGTACGATTTCAGCCAATCGCAGATCGTCAATCAGCTCCAGCATAGCTTCGTAGCGTGCGGGTGGCACGGCATAGAACGCTGGTTCATTTCGATTGAGGATCACGACCGTTTCGCCGCCACCTTCGCGGATGGTGCCCATAGGGTCTTTTTTTAGTTCTGTCACCGACGCCGCAACGTCAGCCAAAACCGCATAAGTCATCGCCATATCCACCTGTTCTCTGCTATCCGCGCTTCTGTCGTGCCTGAGCTCATCTCTAAGGGCCGAACCGTCAAGCTTCACTGAGCTAATCTGGGCTCTCTCACTGTGGGCCGAGCTATCTTGGTTAGGGTCTTTTCTTCATGTCATTTGTGCGACCACGGGGTAAGCGCTCACAGATTAGCACCCATAAAAGCACTCTGAAAGGTGTTTTTTGATGTGTTCGGCGGTGTGGCTTGTGAGGTGAAGAGGTGTCCCACAAAGGGGGCAAATCTCTAGAAAGCGGGGCAAGGTGACGACGAGGGGGAGGCCCCGGTTTTACTGGCTTCCAGCTTTGGCCATGAGAGGTGCGATATTTCGTAATGCAAAGGTCGCAGGTTCGATTCCTGTCTCCGCACCATGAATATCAAAGGGTCAGCTTCGGCCGCCCCTTTGTCGTATGTAGCGCTCAGGCATTGCAACATTTGCGCTCTCTGCTGTCAAAACTAAGGTCATGTTTTGGCTGGGCTGCAGGTCGGGCCTTCTGGGAGTTGCTCATGTTGTTCCGTTCGATTTTGATGATTTTCGCTGCATCCATAGCTGCTGCGGCTTTCGCCGATCAGCCGCAGACCATTCGCGTCATCCCCAAAACTTATGTCAGCCCCGGCGCCAGTGGCAGTGTGTCTGGCTCGTCGAGCTACGAGCAGCACAATCTCTACGGCGGTCAGCGTCTGCCGCAGGGCAGCGTGCGTCAGGAAAGTCGCTACGGTAGCCAGTCCATCGAGACGCGCGGCGGGATTCGCCAGAGCACCGAATATCCGGGCGGGCTGATCATCGAGCGGCAGCCCGGTAGCGGCAGTTATCAGCAGCAACGCAGCCGCTGATATTTCAACGGCCGGCGGCCGCTCTATGCGAACTGCCCGGTGCGTCGGCGATCACCGCGCGATTGCGCCCCTCGCTCTTGGCTCGATACAGGCATTCGTCGGCGCGCTGCAGCCAGCTTTCCCAATGCTCGCCGCTATGCAGGATCGCGCCGCCGATGGAAACGGTCACCGCGCCGCCCGGGCCGTACAGCTCGTTGGCGACCTTGCTCAGCAGGTTCTGCGCAGCGGTACGCAGGCCCTCCGCCTCGGTATTGGGCAGCAATAGCAGAAACTCTTCGCCACCGAAGCGGAACAGGCGGTCCTCCTTGCGGCAGCAGCGCGTGATCAGCTCGACGAATGCCACCAGCACCTGGTCGCCGACATGATGGCCAAAGCGGTCGTTGATCTGTTTGAAGTGGTCCAGGTCCATCACCAACAAGCCATAACTGTCGCTGTAGCGTCGATGGCTGGCCATGGCGATCTTCAGCTCTTCGTTCATCGCCCGGCGATTGCGTGCTCCGGTGAGTGGATCGTGTGTCGCCAGCAGTTGCAGCTGGTCGCGTTGGGTGCGCGTACGGAAGGCGAAGATGAAGCTGAGCACGCTGGCCATCATGCCGGTGACCAGGAAAGAGACCATCTGGTAGTGGCTCTCGAACACGCTGCCAGGCATCAGCAGGGCATAGCTGACCAGGCTGATCAGCACCAGGGCGGTAGCCAGTAGTGCCTTGCCGGGGGTGACCATGAAGAAGTTGAAGAGGATCAGCGGATAGATCCAGAACAGACCGTTGACCCCAAGGTTGATGGCGATCAGCGTGGCACTGACGGAAAACACCGCTGCCAGGTAGATACCCGGTTTCACCGTATCGCGGGCTACCCAGGCGTAGAGTACGGCGAATACCGTGGACAGAACGATGATGGTGTCGGCGATGCCGACCAGATAATTGCCATTGAGCAGGCGGTAGACGGCATAGGGCGAGATGCCGATGACCCCGAACAGCCCCATCAGGGTGATGATCGAAAGCTGGAAGTCGTTGCGCAGGCGCTTCAGCAAGCGAGCGGTCTGGGTAGCCATAGCGTTTCTATTCGTTGTTATGGAACAAGCATGCAGAGCTTTGAACGCTAATGGCAAGGGGCATTGCTGAGCGAAATGGCAGTATTTTTGCCTGGGCGACAGGCTGCCTTAATGAGCGCGCAGGCAGACTAAAGCCTTGTTGCGCTGATAGCGGGCCAGTCGTTCGGCCAGTTCGTTCGGAAGGGGCTGGCCGGTTACGAAACCTTGGCGCTGGTAGAAGCCCAGCAGGTCGGGATGGCAGAACAGCCAGACCGCCTCTGGGTGTGTTGCCAGGCTGTGATTGAGCAAGGCGGCAGCTAAACCCTGTCGGCGCAGCGCCGGGGCGACGAACAGGCCGGTGAGCCATTGCCCGCCTGCCACTGCACGCAGGCTGAGGGCTGCGACGATTTCATCGCCCTGCTCGGCGACCCAGATCTCGTCGCCGGCCTGGCTGCGCATAGGTGATCGATGGCCGCGATAGAATTTGTCGACCAGTGGGCGGAGCAGGTGGGGAAGACGGCGGTAGCGGGTGGAGAGCATCGGCAGCTACGAGACGCGGAGGCTGTCCATTAAACCAGAACCATATCGTGCTGTGGCCAAAGATGGACGCGCCGTGCGCACCGATGTTGCACTGTGGTTCGATGCGCGCGGCATGGCGGCATGGCGGCATGGCGGCCTTGCAGCCGCAAGCGCGGACGGGCGATTCAGGCTGGCGCCAGGCGACGGCGTTCGGCGCGGATTTCCGGCAGGTCGTTGCGGCGCAGGTAAACGCGCAGCGGTTCGCTGAGATTGACCCGGTCATCGATACGCTGCTCCTGCAACCAGGCCAGGCGGTGGCGATCCAGGCGCATCAGCTCGCCTTCGTCGGCATGCCAGACGTACTCGCAGGTGGGGGTGATGGTCTCGGCCGGCACATCGAGGCCGAAGCTGTCTTCGGAAAAACGCAGCAGGTACTGGCCGGTCTTGGCATTGAAGCCGACGAAACCCTGCAACTGGTCGGCGGCCTGGCAGATCTGGGCGGACGTGATACTCATGGCAAACCTCGTTTCCTATGGGGTTTGCAGGCAAGGCGAATGGTTCTGTTTATCGGCGCAGCCTAACGCCTGAACAGCTGGCTGTGCGTTGCCGTGGATCAAGGAAGCCGTTGCAGGGCCGGCAATACCTGCTCGCGAAGCAGCGGCGCCAGGTCATCGGGCAGGGGCAGGTTGGTATCGAGCCAGCGCAGTTCTTCCAGCTCGGCGGCTGCTTGAACGGCACGGGGCAGGGCGGCGCGATAGATGTCGGCCTGTACCCAGGTATCGGCTTCGTTGGCGGCGGGGGCGTGGAACTGGCCGAGCGGCAGCAGCGCCGCAGTGTCCATTTGCAGTTCCAGTTCCTCGAACAGCTCGCGCTCGAGCGCAGACAGCGCATCTTCGCCCGGCTCGCGCTTGCCGCCAGGCAGCATGAAGAAACGGGTATTGCGCTTGCGCACCAGCAACAGGCGGCCTCGTTCGTCGAACAGGCAGGCGGCGGCGATCTGTAGAGTGGTTTTCATCGGATAGCAGCGGGCGCCCGTGCAGAGCGCCCGGCGCACCTCAGCCGGCCAGGCCGACGTAGACGTTCTGCACGTCGTCATGGCCGTCGATGGCTTCGAGGAAGGCTTCGACTTCTTCCATCTGCTCCGGCGTCAGGCTTGTCACCGGGTTCTTCGGACGGTAGCCAAGCTTGGCCGAGTTGACGGTGAAGCCCTGCTCCGGCAGCGCCTTGCACACGGCGTCGAGGTCGGTCGGATCGGTGATGAACAGGGTTGCGCCCTCGTCATCAGGGACGAAGTCCTGGGCGCCGGCTTCGATGGCGGCCAGTTCCGGGTCGGCATCGCTGTCAGTGCTGGCCTCGATCAGGCCGACATGGTCGAAGTCCCAGCTGACCGAACCTGATGCACCGAGCTGGCCCTTGCGGAACAGCACGCGAATCTCGGCCACGGTGCGGTTGACGTTGTCGGTCAGGCACTCGACGATCAGCGGCACCTGGTGTGGGGCAAAGCCTTCGTAGAGGGTACGCTCGTAGTTGATCACCTCACCGGACAGGCCCGCGCCTTTCTTGATCGCGCGCTCCAGGGTGTCCTTGGGCATCGAGGCTTTCTTGGCCTGATGCACGGCCAGGCGCAGCTTGGGGTTCATGTCCGGGTCGGCGCCGTTACGCGCGGCGATCATGATTTCCTTCACCAGCTTGCCGAAGATCTTGCCTCGGGCATTGGCGGCGGCTTCTTTGGGTTTGGCTTTCCACTGGGCGCCCATCTGGGGTCTCCTGGCCGATAGGTGAGACGGCGTCGCGCGCATCTGGGCGTGACGATCGGATAGGTTGCGGATTCTAGTGCCTTGCGCGGCTGTCGGCACCTGCAATTTCCCCATGGTGCGGGCGCACTTGCCGGCGGGTCTGCGAATTGCACCAACTGCCGGGGTTGCGACGGTGCTTGCCTGGCCCGTCCGGGCGAAGGAACATGGCGGCCCTGCGCAATCGTCAAAAGGAGTTGTTCATGTCGCGTCGGGTCTTGCTTAGCGCTCTGCTGCTGGCTGCGGGAATCGCCCAGGCGGCGCCCGAGCAGGTGCCGCTGTACCGGGAAATCAAGGATTGGGTCGTCGCCTGCGACAATCTGCGCCGATGCCAGGCATTGAGCGCCCCGGAAAGTTTCGGTTACTCGTCTTTCAGCCTTCAGCTTGAGCGTGCGGCCGGTGCTCAGGCGCCGCTAAGACTGTCACTCCACGATGCCGAGCAAGACGGCTATGCGCCGCTGTGGCTAGATGGCCGAGCTCTGTCCACTGCAGGTCGCCTGCATCCGGTGGAAAATCAGGGTGAAACCACGCTGGTGGCCGAAGACGCCGATGCTCAGGCCGTGTTGGACGAGTTGCGCAACGGCGCGCAATTGCGCATGGAAGGGGAGCGCGATTACGAGGCGGTGGTTTCGCTTAGTGGTCTTTCCGCAGCCTTGCTGCTGATGGATGCCGTGCAGGGGCGGGTGGACAGCCGCAGTGCGCTGTATCGCCCCGGCTCACGACCTGACAGCGAGGTGCCCGCTGCGCCCCAGGCGCCGCGTTTGCGTGCCTATCCTGGCGTCGCCCCGCTGAGCGAAGTGGAGCAGCGTGATATCGCTGAGCAGGTGATGGCCGCGACTCGTAGCCAGTGGTTCGACGGGGACATGAGCAGTGAGCCCGAGGCCGAGGCCTTTGCGCTCAATGATCGCGAGGCGCTGGTCATCATCCGTACCTGGTGCGCCGCCTACAACTGCGACTTCGCCGTATATCGTGTCGACCGTCAGGCGCCTTACAGCGAGCGTGATCTGCAGCTCGAGCCGGCGCCGCTGGGCCTCGGCGCGTTGTCCGGCTGGGTGAGTTACAACCCCGACACCGGCGAGCTGGGCTATCTGTACAAGGGGCGCGGCATTGCCGATTGCGGCGAGTCGGGCAGCTGGCGTTTCGATGGTGAGCGTTTTCAGCTGGCCTCGCTCAGCTTTCTCGGCCGCTGTGCGGCGCGTAATCCGGGCGAGTGGCCCGAGTTGTGGCGTGTGGTCGAGCAATGATCCCGTGCGGGCTGGCAGGACCCGCTACAGGTAGCGCCAGATCAGTTGCACGCCTGCCAGCAGCATGCCCAGCCGCGCGATGCGGTAGAACCACAGGTGGTTGACCCGCGACTGCAGCCACAGCCCACTCCATACCCCCAGCGGCACGATGGGCGCGAGCATCAGGCTGAGCAGCAGATTCTCCCGCGTGAACTGGCCCAGCGCCGCGTACGGGAACAGCTTGGCGGCGTTGGTCAGCAGGAAGAACAGGTTGATGGTGGCGACGAAGCGCACCTTGTCCAGCTGCTGCGGCAACAGGTGCATCATCACCGGCGGCCCGCCCGCGTGGGCGACGAAGCTGGTGAAACCGGCCAGGCTCGACAGCAAGGTGCCGCGGCCCTTGTGCAGTGGCCGTGGCGCCTGGTTGCTAGCCAGCAACCCAAGACCGACGAAGACGATGGCGATGGTGCCGATCAACAGGCCGATGGCACGTTCATCGAAGATGCCAAAGGTCAGCGAACCGATGCCGATACCGATCGCCGCGCCCGGCAGCATGACCTTGAGGTTGGCCGTATCCCACTTGCCCCAGTAAGCCCTCAGCCCAACCACATCAGCCAGGCAGAGAATCGGCAGCATCACCGCCACGGCCTGTTTCGGCGAGGTGGCCAAGGCCAGCAGCGGCACGGCGATGCCGCCCAGGGCGCCACCGAAGCCGCCTTTGGACAGCCCGGTGAGAAACACCGCCGGCAGGGCGAACAGAAGGAAATCGTGCAGGGTCATCATGGGCTTGGCGTAGCGGCACTGAAGCGCGCAGGGTAGCAGCCGCGCATGGCTGTGTGGCTTTTTTCCCTGGCCTCTGTGTCTGTCTGCACTGGGGGGAGGCTGCTCTAATGCCTGCTCATTCAAGGCGAGGTTGCGACTCATGACACCCAAGGATCTACTGCTGGCACTGCTGGTGATCGTCGTCTGGGGCATGAATTTCGTGGTGATCAAGGTCGGCCTGCACGGTATGCCGCCGATGCTGATGGGCGCCCTGCGTTTTCTGCTCGCGGCCTTCCCGGCGATTCTCTTCGTGCGCCGGCCGCAGGTGCCGCTGCGCTGGATGCTGGCCTATGGCATGACCATCTCGCTGGGGCAGTTCGCCTTTCTCTTCTATGCGATGTACGTCGGCATGCCGGCGGGCCTGGCTTCGCTTGTGCTGCAGTCGCAGGCGTTCTTCACCCTGTTCTTCGCTGCGCTGTTTCTCGGCGAGCGGCTGCGTGGCAGCAATCTGTTCGGCTTGCTGGTGGCGGCCAGCGGCCTGGTTTTGATCGGTCTGCAGGGTGGGCAGGCGATGACTCTGGCGGGCTTCGCCCTGACCATCGCGGCGGCCTCGATGTGGGCGCTGGGCAACGTGGTCACGCGCAAGCTGGGCAAGGTCAATCTGGTCGGTCTGGTGGTCTGGGGCAGTCTGATTCCGCCGTTGCCGTTCCTGGCCCTGTCGCTGTGGCTGGAAGGGCCGGCGTTGATCAGCCAGTCGCTGCGCACGCTAGGTCTGGATTCGCTGCTGGTGCTGGCCTACCTAGCATTCGGCGCCACCATTCTCGGTTATGGCCTGTGGAGCCGGCTGCTGTCGCGCTACCCGGCCAGCCAGGTGGCGCCGTTCTCGCTGTTGGTGCCGGTGGTGGGCATCAGCTCTTCGGCGCTGCTGCTGGGTGAGCGTCTCGGCGGTCTGCAGATGGTCGGCGCGGCGCTGGTCATGGCCGGGCTGTTGATCAATGTCTGGGGCGGGCGCCTGCTCGACAGCTGGCGCCAGCGCGCACCTGGGGCTGTTTGATGCCTCGGGATCAGGGCTCGGAGCGTCTTTCCGGCAGGCGCGCGAGGATCTCATCCAGGCCCTGCTGGACCTTCTGATCGATCTTTTCATGCAGGCGCATGATCTCCAGCTCCGCACGCAGGTTCACTTCGAAGTCCAATCGCGCAGCGAGGCGATCCTTCGCCGCCTGGCGGTTCTGGCTCATCATGATGATAGGCGCCTGGATCGCCGCCAGGGTCGACAGCATCAGGTTGAGGAAGATGTAGGGGTAGGGATCGAAAGCCATGCCGAAGTGCGACAGCACGTCGGTATTGATCAGCATCCAGCCGAGCATGGTCAGCGAGAAGCAGATGATGAAGGTCCAGGAACCACCGACCGCGGCGACCTTGTCCGACAGCCGTTCGCCGAAGCTCGACTCTTCATCCGAGGCATCGGCAGCGTCGCGGCTGATGGGGCGGCGCTGACGTATCCGCTCGAGGACGTGGGTCTCCTCCGGCTCGAGTTCATGCAGGGGTTTTCCCAGCAGGGTCTGGGCGAGTTGTTGCAGAGGATGCGAGGTGTCATTGCTCATTGTGGTCGATCATCTATGGCAGACATTTGCCGAGGATGCTGAACCGCTTCGGCCGACTTGTCACCTGTCCGCTGAGCTTTGACGTACGGTGCTTTCCAGGCGGTTACGGCCATTGGCCTTGGCCCGATACAGCGCCTGATCCGCAGCTTCGATCAGGCGCTCCGCGATGGTGGCGCTGTCCTGTGTGTCGGGCTGCAGACTGGCCAGGCCGATACTTACCGTGATTCTCTGGAATGGGCTGTTCTCGTGCGGCAGGTCGCTCTGTTTCAGGCTTGCCATGAACGCGAGCGCGATGGATTCGGCGCCTTCGTCACTGGTGTTTGGCAAGATCACCGCCAGCTCTTCACCACCGTAGCGTGCCGCCAGGTCGCCGGGCCGGCGCATGCAGCGCTTGAGCAGATTGGCGACGCTGCGCAGGCACGCGTCACCAGCCAGGTGACCGTAGTGATCGTTGTAGTGCTTGAACAGGTCGATATCGAGCAGCATCAGCGTAAGGTCTGAGCCCTGACGTTGCGCACGACGGATCTCCGCCTCCAGCGTCTGGTCGAAGCTGCGGCGGTTGGCCAGACCGGTCAGGGCATCCTGCGATGCCAGGATTTCCAGGCGTGCATTGGCGTCGAGCAGTTCCTCCCTGGCACTGAGCAACTGTCGCTCGGCACGCGAGCGACGGCGGACATCGACCAGCAGGCGCTGCCCGATGAGGCCGACAGCGAACAACAGGATCAGGATTACCGTGGTGAACAACCGGGCATCACGGCGCCAGGCCGTCAGCGCCTCATCGCGACCCAGGGCAACCACGGTGATCAGGGGGAGCTTGCTGTTGCGGCGCAGCGCGTACATGCGTTCGATGCCATCGATGCGAGATATCTGCACGGTCGTGGCCTGGTTGTGTTGGCGTAATGTCTGAAAGATCGTTGAGTTCGACCAGTCCAGCCCCACGTCCTGCTCGCGGAAGGGTTGGCGAAACAGCAGAGTGCCATCGCTGCTGGACAGACTCATCGTCCCTTGCTTGCCCAGGTCAAGGCTGCCGAACAGGTGGAGGAAGTGCTCCACGCTCAGCGTGATGGCGACCACGCCGGAGAATTTGCCGTCGGCGTCGTTCAGGCGTCGGCTGACGGTGAATACCCATTCGTGGGCCAAGCGGCTCTTGATGGTGGGGCCGATGAAGATCTCGGTCGAGGGATTGTCGCGGTGATGGATGAAAAACGCACGATCAGAGGCGTTTGGGCGCGCGTTGATGTCGCCCCGGGATACCAGCAAGCGGTCACCCTTGGCGTCATAGATGATGATGGTGCTGGCCAGCTTGAGGACGCGGCTTTGTTCGCGTACGACCTTCTGCAGGCGCTCGAGATGTGCCCGACCCTTGCCTTCCTGCTCCAGGCGTTCTGCCAGATCCACCAGTACCAGCTCGGATTGGCGAATCACGCCTTCACTGTAGTTATCCAGAGCCTGAGCCAGGTTGAGATTGGCCACGTTCAGTTCATGCAGCGCACGCTCATGGGAGAACCAGATCTGCCAGGCCGTCAGCAGTGCCAACGACAGACATATGAACACCAGCAGGATGGAAGTGAGCTGAGTGCCGCGTTTCATAAACCCAGAGCCGGCTGTGGGACTGAAAAAGGCTTGGGCAAAAGAAGAGCCACCAGAAGGTGGCTCTTCCATTGCTATCGAAGATCAGTCCTGGCGGCTGGTAACTTCCAGCAGGTGATAGCCGAACTGAGTCTTGACCGGGCCTTGCACCACGCCAACCGGCGCGCTGAACACCACGGTGTCGAATTCCTTGACCATCTGGCCCGGGCCGAAGGAACCCAGGTCGCCGCCGCTGCGGCCGGACGGGCAGCTGGAGTTGTCGCGGGCCAGCTGGGCGAAGTCGGCACCACCTTCGATGGCGGCTTTCAGTTCGTTGCACTTGTCTTCGCTGGCAACCAGGATGTGGCGAGCAGTGGCGCGGGCCATGGGAGTACCTCCTATCGAATTGAGGTGCAGAGCCTAGCGCAATCATCTCGCCAAGCAAACGCCAAGCCGTTCGTCCGCTGCTCAGGAGTCGCATCGGCGCTTCGCTTGTCCCACCTTAGTGTAGGCGGCGGTGGCCTGGAACTCGGGTTCTACTGAGGAGACGTGCAGATGAACACGCTGAGCATCGACGGTTGGCGCAAAGCCGACAACGACAGCAAATCGATCCCGATCGGTACCTTGCAGTTCCATGTCAGCGAGGCCGAGCACCTGCGTCTCGAGCAGGCCGAAGAGGAACTGCAGCGCAACGGCCTCAGAGACACGATGATCGACGCTGACATGCAGACGCTGGCGCTGGTGATGCCGGACGGGTTCGGCCCGCTGAGCGAATGCAAGTGGCGAGTCTACCTTGGCGGTGAAGGGCGCCGCGGCCAGTTTCACCTGTTCGGCTACAGCCGCGAGGACGGTTGCCTGGTCTACAGCAACGCGGTGATGGTCGACCTGTTGGGTTGATTGCGCTGGGCAAAGTCTTGCCGAAGGCTGGCAAGGCTTTGCCTTTGGCATCTTTACGCCCCCCGTAATCAGGGCCTTGCAGTGGCTGGCCCGAAATCTGCTTTGCCTGTGGCGAATGCTTTTGGCGGGAGGCCATATGACCAGCATCAACAACAGCACGCCGGCCATGCTCAGCTACTACGGCAGCCAGCTCAACAATCGCTCCAGTGCCGCCCGCGGTGAAGCCGACAGCCAGACTGGTCAGGACCCGCTGGCCGATCTGCGACGTTTCGCCAAACAGGTGGTCGCGCGCAGTGAGGGCGGACTGCTGCGTGCGATCAACGGCGGCACGGCGACGGCCAGCAATGCCTTGCAGCGCAGTGCCGGCAATCAGGCGGCTGCGCCCTCGGTGATTCAGTTGCCCGACGTGACGCAGCTCGATCGCGACGATGCCGCCAAGCTGCTGCAGCAGGTTCAGAAGATGGTCGATGCCGGCCTGGACGGCAGCGTTCGCATCGCCGGGCACAATGGTGACAAGCAGACCGACTCGCTGGAAACCTACCGCCAGTGGCTGCAGGAGAAAGGCGGACTCAGCGTCTACGCCTGATCAGCCCGGAACCGCTTCACTGCCGCCCACGTCTTCCCGGGTGATCACGCGGTTGCGTCCGGCACGCTTGGCGGCGTAGGTACGCCTGTCTGCCGCCAGCATCAGCTCATCCAGGGACTGTCCGTCCGCCCTGAAGCTTGCCACGCCGGCACTCAAGGTCATAGGCAGAGCGATGTCATCGAACCTCAACGGCTCCGCTGCCAGGCGCTCGCGCAGGCTCTCGGCGATGTCGCGGGCCTGCTCCGCCGCGCTGCCAGGCAGCAATACGGCAAACTCCTCGCCGCCGAGGCGACAGAACAGATCATTGATGCGCAGCCGCTGCGCCAGCACCGCGGCAAAGTGAATCAGGGCACGGTCGCCGACCTCGTGACCGAAGCGGTCGTTGATCTGCTTGAAGTGATCGATATCGAGGAATACCAGCGACAGCGGGGTGCCGTTGCGCAACGCATGGGCGCGTTCGCGCTCGAACACCTCTGCCATTTTCAGCCGGTTCGGCAGGCCGGTCAGGGCGTCGGTGGTGGCCTGCTCGGTCAGCCGCGTTTCGTTGAGAATGCGGCTGCGCTCGTAGATGTGAGCAAAAATCATCACCGCCAGGCTGGCCAGGCCGAGATTGGCGATGATCTCGACGTTTTGCAGCAGGCTTTCGGAAGAAAACCGTCGGCTGAAGACGAACAGGCCGATGCCGACGAACAGCACCGAGCCGTACATGCCCAGGCGCAACCCCAGCAGCATGTAGCAAATGATCGGAATCGATTGAACCCAGGCGAACACTGCGAAGGTGGTGTGGGTCTGAGCCAGCGCCACGATCATGATGCTGAAGAACGGCAGCAGGTAAACCGCGGTCAATAGCTGCAGGTTGCGGGTTCGGTCGATGATGGTCAGCAGGTACAGCGATACGGCGGCGTAACCGATCTCCAGGGCCGCCAGCAGCCAGTTATCGTGCAGCAGATTGACCACGGAGAAGAACAAACCACCGCTCAAGGTGATCCATAGCAAGGCTTTGAGGACCAGGCGTCGATGTTGCTCGTTCTTGGCGAAGTAACCGGGCATCAGTGTTCTCGAGCGGATTCGGGCAAGTGCATAGGTGGCGCGATGGCGGCAGGCTGTATCATGCAGGAACCCTGCCGATAGCCAGCGGGTCCAGTGTTTGCGGGCATTCGAAGGGACGAGGAAACCGGCGATGAAGATGCGCCGGGAAATACGTCAGAATCACGACGTTAGTTGGGAGAGGGCAGTATGACAACAACAATGGACAAACGGAGATGGCAACGCTGCCTGCTGGCGCTGCTGCTGATGGGCTTTTGGGGCGTCGCTCAGGCCGCTGAGGACCTGGCGCTGATCGAGACCATCAACACCTATCGCAGCGAGGTGCAACGCTGTGGCGTGCAGGCTTCCGAACCTCTGCCACCTTTGACCAACGACCCGCGCCTAATCCTCCCAGCCAATGGCACTGCGGATCTGCAGGACTCACTGAGCGCCGCCGGCTATCCGCTGGTCAATGTCCAGGCCATTACCCTGTCCGGCCCACGCAATGCGCAAGCGGCGATGCAGGCATTGAGCGAGAGTTTCTGCCGCGTGCTGCTCGACCCGCAATTCATCGATATCGGCGTCAGTCAGCAGGATCGAGACTGGCGCATCGTGCTTGCACGGCCGCTGCTGAGCGGGCGCCTGCAAACCTGGCAGACCGAGGGGGAAAGTCTGCTGCTGCTGATCAATTCTGCCCGCGCCGAGGCGCGTCAGTGCGGTGACCAGGCGTTTGCTGCCACGGCGCCACTGGTGTGGAACGCTGCGCTGGGCAGCGCTGCCGAGAGCCACAGCCGCGCCATGGCCAACGGTAATTTCTTCGCCCATCAGGGGCGTGACGGCCTGACCCCGGGAGATCGTGCCGAGCTGGCGGGGTACGGCGGGAGCAAGATCGGCGAGAACATCGCCGCCGCGCTGGATACCTCCGCCAAGGTAGTCGAGGGCTGGCTGGCCAGCCCCGGACACTGCGCCAACATCATGAACCCTGAGTTCAGCGAGCTGGGCGCTGCCTACGCCAACGACCCGCAGAGCGACGCCGGCATCTACTGGACGGCGCTGTTCGGCGGGCAATGAGCGGCGGCGTCAGGCGACGCCGAACACTCGGGTCAGGTGCTGTTCGTAGCGCGCCACGTCGCGCTCGATGTTCGGCGCCTTCATCACGTCGTTGCAGATGAAGGTGGGCAGGGCGCTCATGCCGAGGAATTCGTTGGCCTTGTGGAAGGGGAAGTACACCGCGTCCACGCCCTTGCCTTCGAAGAAGTCGCTCGGGTCTTCGAAGGCCTGCACTGGGGCGTTCCAGGTCAGCGACAGCATGTATCGCTTGCCCTGGATCAGCCCGCCGCTGCCGTACTTCTGCGAGGCGTCGGAGCGTGTGCGGCCGTCATTGGCGTAGAGGCTGCCGTGACCGGCAGTGAACACCTCATCGATGTATTTCTTCACCGTCCACGGGGCGCCCATCCACCAGCCCGGCATCTGGTAGATCACCACATCGGCCCAGAGGAATTTCTGCACCTCGTCCTCGACGTCGTAGCCGCCGTCGATGAAGGTGGTCTTGACGTCGAAACCGGCGCGATCGAGGAAGGCCACTGCGGCGTCGTGCAGGGTGGCGTTGTACTGGCCGTTGGAATGGGCGAACTGTTTGCCGCCGTTGAGCAGAAGGATCTTTTTCATCGGGGTTCTCCAAAAATGTGGCGGCAGGTTATCCACCCCAGCGCGTGCGAAACACCCCGAAACGGTCAAATCATTGTTGATTGAAAGTCATGAATTTCGATTTGAGACGTGCCTTATGGTAAGGCAGTACGTTATCAGGAGCCTTCCCACATGCATGCCTTCATCCTTCACGCCCATACCCGACCTGAACAGGCCGAAGTCTTCGAGCGGCTGTTCCGGAGTTACGTCGAGCCCAGCCGCGCTGAGCCCGGCTGTATCGAATACCACATGCTGCGAGATGTGCAGGACCCGACCCTGTTCATCTTTTACGAAGTATGGGCCTCGCGGGAGGCGCTGGCCGAGCACATGGCGCTGCCACACATGCGCGAGTTTCACGAAAGGCGCATGGACTACCTGCGCCGTGATGTCGAAATCCGTGAGATCGAGATGCTCAGCCCGGCACGTTGAGTGAGTCGACGCCCGTTGCGCATCGCGCAACGAGGCTGACTCGAAGCGGATCTAGTGGCTGTAACCCGGCTTCTGGCGAATGGTCTTGAGCAGGTCGTCCGGGCTGATGTGGCCCACTACCTGGGCCGCGGCGCTGCCTGGCTGGGGCAGGTCGAGAATATGGCCCTTCATCTTACCGATGACGTGCATCTCGCACGGCTTGCAGTCGAACTTCAGGGTCAGCACTTCATCGCCATGCACCAGCTGCATCGGCGCTACCTTGGTGCGCACGCCGGTCACGCCCTTGGCCTGCTTGGGGCACAGGTTGAAGGAGAAGCGCAGGCAGTGCTTGGTGATCATCACCGGCACTTCGCCGGTTTCCTCGTGGGCCTCGTAGGCCGCGTCGATCAGTTGCACGCCGTGACGATGGTAGAAGTCGCGGGCCTTCTGGTTGTAGACGTTGTAGAGGAAGCTCAGGTGCGATTCCGGGTAGACCGGCGCCGGGTCGGTCTCGGCCTTGCGGCTGCCGCGCGGATGGGCGGCGACGCGTGCTTCGGTCAGCGCCTCGATGGCCTCGCGGCGCAAGGCCTTGAGCTGCGAGTTGGGCACGAAGAAGGCCTGCGGCGCATCCAGGGTGACACTCTGGGCATGGTAGATGGTGGTGCCGAGCTGGGTGAGCAGGTCGCGCAGGCCGTCCAGCGCCTGTTCCGGTTTGTTGGCCGCGCCGAACGGGCCGGGCAGGGCGACTTCGACGCTGATGCCTTCTTCGCTGGTGGCGGTGAGCGTCAGGGCATCCTCGCGTAGCACGGCCTTCCAGCTGACGCCGATACGGCGCTCGGCGCTGGTGCGCTGCAGCGCCTGCTGCCAGTTGTGGTCGAGGTTGCGGCTCAGCGGGTGATTCGGGCGCAGACGGAATAGGCCCTCGGGCATCTCGTTGGGCTCGACGCGGTAGCGGTAGCGCTTCTCGCCGTCCTCTTCGAACTCACCTTTCAGCTCGGCGATATTGGCGCGGAAGCCCACCACCTCGCGCTTGACCAGCACGTTGAGGCCGTCGCCATTGGACAGGGGCTCGTGGGTGACGGCGATCAGGTCGCGCTTGCCCACTTTTTCCACGTGGCCGACGGGCAGGCCAGTGAAGGTCGGCGAGTCGAAGGCGCCGATATCCACCTTGCGCTCGGTGACGAAGTAGTCGGTGCTGCCACGGTGGAAGGTCTTGTCCGGATCGGGCACGAAGAAGTGCGCGGTACGACCGCTGGAGGCGCGGGCCAGGTCCGGGCGGTCTTCGAGGATTGCGTCGAGTTCGCGGCGGTAGTGGGCGGTGATGTTCTTCACGTAGGCCACATCCTTGTAGCGGCCCTCGATCTTGAACGAGCGCACGCCGGCCTCGACCAGGGCGCGTAGGTTGGCGCTCTGGTTGTTGTCCTTCATCGACAGCAGGTGTTTTTCGTAGGCGATCACGCCGCCTTTCTCGTCCTTGAGGGTGTAGGGCAGGCGGCAGGCCTGCGAGCAGTCGCCGCGGTTGGCGCTGCGCCCGGTCTGCGCATGGGAGATGTTGCACTGCCCGGAGAAGGCCACGCACAGTGCACCGTGGATGAAGAACTCGATGGCGGCATCGGTTTCATCGGCAATCGCCCGGATTTCCTGCAGATTCAGCTCGCGTGCCAGCACCAGCTGGGAGAAACCTGCTTGGTCGAGGAACTTGGCCCGCGCCAGGGTGCGGATGTCGGTCTGGGTGCTGGCATGCAGCTCGATGGGCGGAATATCCAGCTCCATCACCCCCATGTCCTGCACGATCAGCGCATCGACGCCGGCGTCGTAGAGCTGGTGGATCAGCGTGCGCACCTGCTCCAGTTCGTCGTCGTGGAAGATGGTGTTGAGCGTGGTGAACACCCGTGCATGGTAGCGCCGGGCGAATTCCACCAGCCTGGCGATATCGCTCACTTCATTGCAGGCGTTATGCCGTGCGCCGAAGCTGGGGCCGCCGATATAGATGGCGTCGGCGCCATGGAGGATGGCCTCGCGGGCGATCTCGACGTCGCGCGCAGGGCTGAGCAGTTCCAGGTGGTGTTTGGGCAAGGACATGGTGGTTTCTTTTATCAGGCTGGCACACGGGCAAGGCGCGCATTGTACCGGGCCGGCCGCCTGTGGGCACTCGCCAGATGCCGGACGGCTGGCAATACGCGCCGATGCAGGTACAGTAGCGGCCTTTTTCAGGCGGAGGCGTGGCGATGGACAACAGAGGGTTGGAGAAGCTCGATCAGTGGCTGCTCAAGTACGGCAACGATGACTCGATCCTCTCTGCCAGCGAGCTGGATGGTTTCTTCGCCGCCATCGTCTCCGCCCCACGCCAGGTCGCGCCGGCCGTCTGGTATTCGGCGATCTGGGCCGACCAGCCGCCGCAGTGGCCCAGCGACAAGGATGGCGAGCGCTTCATGAAGCTGGCCGTCGAGCTGATGAGCGAGGCCGCCTACATGCTCAGCGAGGAGCCGGACGATTACGAGGCGATCTTCCTCGCCGATAGCAATGGCAAGGGCGAGAAGCTGATCGTCTCCGAATGGTGTGCGGGCTACCTGCGCGGCGCCGCGGTGGCCGGCTGGCTGGAAGCATCGTTGCCGGAGTCGGTGGCGGCGGCGCTGAAGCTGATCACCCTGCACGGCGACGAGAGCGGTAGCGCGACGCTCAAGGCCATGTCCGACGCCGAGTACGATGCCAGCACGGCGATGATCGAGCCGGCCGCCGTCGAGCTTTACGAGTATTGGCAGCAGAACCTGGACCCGCTGCTGCCGGTGCGCCGCGAAGAGGCCAAGGTTGGGCGCAACGACCCCTGCACCTGTGGCAGTGGCAAGAAATACAAGCAGTGCTGCATGCGCTGATGGCTTTTCTGCGAAAGCCAGCTGAGTTCGCTACCTCAGCTGGCTGGTCTTGTCCCCTCAGCCGAGCAGTTCGGCAAACGCCTTGTCCGCCTCCAGCACTGCCGGCAGCGCTTCGAACAGCTTGTCCAGATCGACGTCTTCGAACAGGGGGCCTTCCAGGCTCTGCTTGGCCTGCTCGCTGACACCGTCCAGCTCGATGCACTCGGCCACGGTCACCGACTGGGCAACCAGGCGTGCGTAGCGATTGTCACCAGGGGCCTGGGTTGGGCGAGCCTGATAGGCGATGGCTTGCTGGATCAGCGCTGGCAATTGCCAGCGCCGCGCCAGCTCCGCGCCGACCTCGGGGTAACCGAAGCCCAGTTGCAGCGTTTCCTCGGCGGCGTGGGCGGCGGCCTCGCGTTTCGGGTGGCGGTTCATGCGCCTGGCAAAATCCGGCGCGCCGGTCTGGATCAGCAGTTCGCCGATGTTGTGCATCATGCCGCAGGTGAAGGCTGCGTCGGTGTCCAGCTTCAGTTGCTTGGCCAGGCAGCGCGCGATACTGGCGACGCGAAAACTGATGATCCAGAAACCCTTGAGGTCGAAGCCGGTGTCGGTCTTGAACGCGCCGGTCATGGCCGAAGCCAATACCAGCGTACGCAGGGTGTTGAAACCCAGACGCATGGCGGCGTCCTCGACGCTGACCGCTTCGCGGGAACCGCGAAAGCGTGGCGAGTTGGCCAGACGCAATACCTTGGCGGCGATGACCGGGTCGCGCTCGATGTTGCGCGCCACGCTTTCCAGGCTTGAAGAGGGGTTGTCGAACTGCTGGATCAACTCCTGCGCGACCTTCGGGATGCTGGGCAGGGTGTGCAGTTGGGCAAAGAGACTGTCGATATCCATGTAGGCTCCGGTAGCTACGTGCGCGACTCTGGCGCTCGGTGAGAAGGTGCTCTTTGAGCATAGTCGCGCCGGCCGGCGCATCCAGTCTCGCAGCTGCCTGCTAGAGCTTTTTCACCATGCACGGTCTCTTGCGTACACGCGCTACTGGCCGTGGCTGCTGCAGACTCCCGTCACCACTGAGGCGGCGCCAGGTCGCAGCGCAGACCATCAGCGGCAGCTACCGGATATCAGGCGAAGACGAAGTACTTGCGCACGGTCTCGACCACTTCCCAGGTGCCTTTCATGCCAGGCTCGACCACGAAGATATCGCCAGCCTTGAGATGAATCGGCTCCATGCCGTCGGGGGTGATGATGCAGTAGCCTTCCTGGAAGTGGCAGTACTCCCACTTCACGTACTCCACGCGCCATTTGCCGGGCGTGCAGATCCAGGTACCCATGATCTTGCTGCCATCATCGGAGGTGTAGGCGTTGAGGTTGACGGTATGCGGATCACCCCCGATGCGCTCCCATTTGCAGGCATCGACGACGGGCATCGGTTGGGTGTCGCGCAGAACGGTGATCGGTTTGTTGGCCATGTGGCGCTCCGGTGTCGGTCATAAAGGGCCTTCACCATAGGCGCCGGGCGCGTGGAGAGATTGTCTGGCGTCGACATCTGGCTAGTCGTTTGCGCTGTCGCCTGCGACATTTTTACGCCCAAAGGACGAGAGAAGCGGAGCGGTTTTGCCCCTACTCTTGAGAGAAAGATCCGTTCGAGAAAAGAGGCGCTTATGGGTTTTTTCCGTCGTGAACGCTTCACTCAATCGCTGCAGGGGGCAACCGCGCAGATCAGTTGTCGCGGCGGCGAGCTTGCCGCTGAGCTGGCGGCGGTACGCATGCGCCCGAGTTTCATCACTGGCTATGTTTCACCGCACCTGGATATCGAACGCATCGCCCGGCAGATTCACGAGCGCTTTCCCGGTGTCACGCTGAGCTTGAGCAGCAGCGCTGGCGAACTGTGTGGCAGCGAAGGGCGGCTCTACTGTGACGCCAGTGGGCAGTGGGATCGCCTGGTGCTGGCGCTGTTCGACAGCCGTGTATTGCTCAGCGCGGAGCTGGTCAGCGTGCCGCTGGAGAGCCAGGACATTCGTGCTGGTGGCGCGCGCATGTCGCTGCGTGAGCGCATCGCCAAGCTGACTCGGTCGCTGCAGGCGTTGCAGGTAAAGACGCCCATCGATGCCCGCGACACCCTGGCTTATGTGTTGTTCGACGGTTTGTCGGCCTCCGAGTCGTTCTTCATGGAAGCACTGTATGAGTCCGGGCGTTTTCCCTGCCTGTTCGTCGGTGGCTCGGCCGGTGGCAAGGGCGACTTTCGCCAGACCTTCCTGCATGACGGTCAGCGTCGCTACGAGAACCATGCCCTGGTGGTGTTTCTCAAGAGTGCACCCGGTGTTCGTTTTGGCGTGTTCAAGAGCCAGAATTTCGAGCCGACTTCGATCAGCCTCAGTGTGCTTACCGCTTCGCTCGAGGAGCGCAGCATCCGTCAGGTGATCGACGCGCGCGGCAATATTCTGAGTATGGTCGCCGCCTTGTGCGCCGAATTGCAGTGCCAGCCGCAGGAGCTGGAGGGCAAGCTAGCCAGTTACTCTTTCGCCATTCGCGTGGGCAGCGAGCTGTTCGTGCGTTCCATCGCGCGCATCGACCTGCAGCAGGAGATCGTTCACCTGTTCTGTGACGTGGCGCCAGGCGAGGAGCTGGTACTGGTCAGGCGCACGCCATTGGTCGAGGGCACGCGGCGTGATTTCGAACGCTTTCTGCAGGGCAAGGGTGGAGCGCCCCTGCTCGGGCTACTCAACGACTGCATCCTGCGCCGGCTGAATAACGCGGCGGAACTGGGGAAAATGGGGTCGGTGTTCGGCCGGGTGCCGGTCATCGGTTTTTCCACCTTCGGCGAGATTCTCGGCCTCAACCTCAATCAGACGCTGACAGCGATCTTCTTCTTCCAGGTCCCGCCGGGGGCGGCGTTCAGTGACGATTACATCGACCGCTTCCCCATCAACTACGGCGAATTCAAGGCCTTCTTCCTGCGTCGGCAAATCAAGAAGCTCGCCGGGCTGAGCCAGGTGGTGGTCAGTCAGATCAACGCTTTCAAACGGCATGACTACGACAGCTGTATCGACAGTGACGGCCTCGACGAGCACATCCGTCCGGTTTTCGAGGGACTGGCCGATCTTGGCCAGGTGTTGCGTGCGGCCGAGGCGCGGCAGCGCGAGATTGGCGAGCAGTTGCACTTGCATGCCCATGAGTTGCACCAGAGCATGGATGCGTTGGGCGATAACATCACTCGCCAGGGCGAGGTGACCGAGCAAGCCGAGGCAGTGGTGCGCAACCTGGGCGAGCAGGGCGCATCGGTGGTGCGCAGTGCCGACGAACTGGCGCGTTCCAGTCTGCGTATCCAGTCCATCGTTCAGGTTATCCAGCAGATTGCCGGGCAGACCAATCTGCTGGCACTCAATGCCGCCATCGAGGCTGCGCGTGCCGGGGAAATGGGTCGTGGCTTCGCAGTGGTGGCCGACGAGGTGCGCAACCTGGCGCAGATCACTCACAAGAACGCCGCCGAGATCGGTACCGACGTCGATCAATTGTCCCAGGCCATCAGCGTGGTATCCGGACATATCCAACAGCAGGTCAGCGAGGTCTCCACTTTAGGGGGGATGATCGATTCACTGCGTGATTCCGCCGAACTGACCGGGCAGACCTCGCTGCGCACCCGCGAGCTGGCCGACACTTTGACGGGGCTGACGGGTAACGTCGGCTGACTGCATGCGGCGGCGCATATGTCGCCGCAGCGGTATTTACAGTTTGGTGGCGAAGCTCTCCACCGCCGCGACCACGCGCCGTGCGCCATCCTGGATTTCCTCGATTACCTGCCCGGCCTGGCCCGACAGCTTGAGGCCAAGCTCGGCCTGGGTCTTGCCGCGGTCGATGATCTCCACGGCACGCTCGGCCAGTTGCTGGTTTTGCCCAACCACCGAGGTGATTTCAACCGTTGCGGCACTGGTGCGTGACGCCAGCTGACGCACCTCGTCGGCCACCACCGCGAAACCACGCCCCTGATCGCCCGCGCGCGCTGCCTCGATGGCCGCGTTCAGGGCCAGTAGGTTGGTCTGGTCGGCGATGCTGCTGATGTTCTTGACGATGGAGCCGATGAGCTGGGATTGCTTGTCCAGCGCTTCGATACCCTGGGCGGCTTCCTGCATGCGTGCGGCCAGTTCGGTCATGGCATCGAGCATCTGCTGCACCACCAAGGCGCCGTTGCGCGCGCTTTCGTCGGTGCCCTTGGACGTATCGAAAGCAATGCCTGCGGCCTGGGCCACCGCCTCCTCGCGCTGTACCTGGTCGGTGATCACCGTGGCGAACTTGACCACCTTGTACAGCCTGTCGTGGGCATCGGTGATGGGGTTGTAGGACGCCTCCAGCCATACGTCACGACCGTGGCTATCCAGACGGCGGAAGCGGTTGACGACGAATTCGCCGCGGCGCAGTTGTTCCCAGAACCGCTGGTACTCGGGGGAGTTGTATTCGCTCGGGTCGCAGAAGATGCGGTGATGCTTGCCCTGAATCTGCGCCAGGCTGTAGCCCATGGCGTCGAGAAAGCGCTGATTGGCAGTCAGCACCTCGCCGTTCAGATTGAACTCGATCACCGCGGTGGAGCGCTGCAGGGCCTTGATCAGGTTTTCATGCTCGCGAGACGTCTCGATGGTACGGGTCAGGTCGCTGGCATGCAGGGAAAAGAAGCGAATACGCCCGCTGCTGTCACGCACCGGCTGCAGGATCGAGCGCAGCCAGGCCTCCTCGCCGTTGCCGCGCAGCAAGCGGACCACCCCGGCGAGGTGCTCGCCACGTTCCAGTGCCTGGCGTACGCGATGATGGAAGTCGAGGTTGCGTACGTGCTCGGGAATCATCGCCAGCAGATATTGGCCTTGCAGCCGCTCCGGCGTGTAGCCCATCTCCTTGAGAAAGTTGTCGTTGGCACGTTCGATACGACCTTGCGGGTCGAGCATCAGCACCAGCATTTCCTCTTCCAGGCTGGCGCGCACCTGCTCCACGGAAGAGAAGTTTTCACGCATTGCCTGCAACTCGTGTTTCAGTCGACCGTTGAACATGAGAGCCATCTCGCTAAGTCCTGACAACATTGTCTCGGCTGCAATTTGCAGGAGTTTAGCGGCGCCAGAGGGCGCTGCAGAAAACCGGCTGCACCCTGGTGTTTTTCTCTCTCGGCGCATGGCTGAGCTTGGGATATGATGCGCGCCCCTCGACTCCCCTTGGCGGGTCATCATGTCCGGCAACGCCCTCTATACCGATCTTTCAGGCTATTACGACCTGATGTGTGCGGACATCGACTACGCCGCGCAGAGCCACTGCGTGCACCGCCTGCAGCAATTGTTCGGCAACGGCGGCAAGCGCCATCTCGACCTGGCCTGCGGCACCGGCCCGCACGTGCGGCATTTTCTCGATGCCGGCTACGCCAGCAGCGGCCTGGACATCAACCAGCCGATGCTCGACCGCGCCGCTCAGCGCTGCCCCGAGGCACGCTTTGCCCGGCAGGATATGTGCGGTTTCCAGGTCGACCAGCCGCTGGACCTGATCACCTGTTTTCTCTACTCCATCCACTACAGCGCCAGCATCGAGCGGCTCAAGGCCTGTATCGCCAGCGTGCATCGTGCCCTGGCGCCGGGCGGGGTGTTCTGCTTCAACGCCGTGGACAAGCAGCGCATCGACAACGCTTCGTTCGTATCCCACAGCGCGCAGCATGGCGAAGGGCAGTTCCGCTTCAGCTCCGGCTGGTACTACCGCGGTGAAGGCGAACAGCAGGCGCTGCGCCTGCGCATAGAGCGCACCCTGGGCGAGCAGAGCGAGATCTGGCACGACGAGCATCCGATGGTGGCAGTGAGCTTCGCTGAGTTGCAGTCCCTGCTGGCGCCGTACTTCGAAGTGCAGGTGCTGGAGCACGACTATCAGCGCCTGGCGCAGTGGGATGCCAACTCCGGCAACGCGCTGTTCGCCTGCAGCAAACGCTTAGCGGGATGCGGTTGTGCTGGCTAAAGGGTGCGTTTGGGTAACTATTCTCATTTGCTAAAACATCATTCTTGCTTATCATTCCGCCACTTTCGCCGGGGGGAGGCTGGAGTGATGCAAGAGCTGTCGCTGGCAGCCAATCCGTTGACCGAGCTGCTGGCTGTCGTGGTCAGGCAGTTTCAGGGGCTTTTCGACCTCAACGGGCGTATCGGCCTGGTCTTCATCCTGCTTTCCTATAGCGTGGCCTACCTGCTTTATCGTCGGCGTCGCCTGAGCAGCGGCAGTGCATCGTTCTGGCAGTTTATCGGTGGGCGCCAGGTGCTGCTGCATCCTTCGGCGCTGCTCGACTACCGCTACTACTTCGTCCGTGCTCTGCTGCGCGTGCTGCTGATCGTGCCGGTTATCGGCCTGGTCGACCCCTACGTGCTGCATTCGGCCGACTACATGGCCTTCTTCACCAACCTCTGGGGCGCGCGGCCGCAGCTGGGTGAGAACCTTGGCCTGAGCCTGCTCTACGGCCTGGGCGTGTTTCTGATCAACGACTTCGCCAGCTACTGGACGCACCGCGCCTTCCACTCGCGCTGGCTGTGGGAGTTCCACAAGGTTCACCACGTCGCACCGGTGCTGGTGCCGCTTACCGCCAGCCGTGTGCATGTCGTGGAAAAGCTCGCCGACAGCCTGCTGACGCTGGTGCTGCTGGGCGCCTACTCCGGGACGTTCTGGTATCTGTGCGGGGGCGAGATCAGCCGCTACACGCTGTTCGGCGTGACCTACCTGGTGTTCATCTTCAACTGCCTGGCGGCCAATCTGCGTCATACGCACATCTGGCTCTCCTTCGGGCCCAGGCTGGAACACCTGCTCAACAGCCCGGCGCAGCATCAGATCCACCACAGCGATGCCCCGCACCACTTCCACAAGAACTTCGGCACCAACCTGTCGATCTGGGACTGGATGTTCGGCACCCTCTACACCACCACGCACACCCCGGAGCCGCTCAGCTTTGGTACCGCCGAACAGCATCAGATCCACCACAGCGATGCCCCGCACCATCTGGGACTGGGCGATGCGCATCGCTACCAGAGCCTGTACAGCCTGATCGTGCTGCCTTTCATCGACACTGCGCGCAAGGCGCTGCACAGCATCGAAGGGCGAAGCCTGCGCCGCAGGGCTTAACGCGGGTGGCGCCGCGGCCATCCACGCCAAGCCCTCGCATCGTCACGCCGGCTCTTCGAGGCGTTCGGCCTGCAGCGAACGCTGCAGTTCGGCCACCAGCGCATCGACCTTGCGCAGACCCTGTTTGACCGACTCGGCGAGCAGTTCGCCGCCGACTTCCTGACCTTCGATGGCGATTTGGTGCACGCGGGTGAGCCCGATGAAACCGAGTGCGGTGATCAGATTCGGCTCCAGATGGTTCATGTGCGCCATCTCGCCACCGGCATCGAAGCCGACACCGCCGCGTGCCGTGAGGATCACCACATGGCGTGGCCGGTCGGCCAGCTTGGGCACATAGGGATCGAGCGGGTTGCTGTCGTCCATCTCCACGGTGCGGCCGGGGCGCACCACCTGATCGATCCACGCCTTGAGCGCGGCGGGCATGCCGAAGTTGTACAGCGGTGTGCCGATCACCAGCACGTCGGCGGCGATCAGTTCGTCCACCAGGCGATCGCTTTCGGCCAGGGTGTCGCGCATCCAGGCCTCGCGCTGCGGCTCGGGGGTAAAGGACGAGGCGATCCAGTCATGACTGATGATCGATGGCGGGTTCTGGCCAATGTCGCGATAGGTGACGACGTCCTGCGGACGGCGTGCCTGCCACTGGCTGACGAAGCGATGGCTGAGGTTGCGGCTGTGCGAGCCGTGTTCATCCTTGCCGGCAAGGCCGGGGCGGGCGCTGGCATCGAGATGCAGAATATGGGGCATGGTGAGTCTCCTGCTTGAATTTCTATTCATCTGTGAAAAGCTGCAGGGACAGGCTAAGTTCGCCCATATGTGACGACAAACGATCAATATTTTCTGAAATGGATGAGGAAAACTCAGCTATGAGCCGGCGCAGACTACCCCCGCTATCTGCCTTGCGCGCCTTTGAGGCGGCGGCTCGTCATGAGAGCGCCAAGCAGGCCGCGGAGGAACTCTCTGTCACCGCCACGGCAATCAGTCACCAGATCCGTGCGCTGGAGGAATCCCTCGGCCTTGCACTGTTCGTACGCAAGCCTCGTCAGCTGGAACTGACCATGGCCGGGCGCGAGCTGCAGCAGGTGCTGGAAAGCGCCTTCGACAGCATCGGCGCTGCGGTCGAGCGGCTCAGCGCCGCACCGCGCCGGCATGCGGTCACCCTCAGCACCACGCCCGCAGTTGCGGTGCGCTGGCTGTTGTCCTGGGTCTGCCTGCTGCGCGATTCCCACCCGGATATCGACCTGCGCATTCATGCCTCGCACGAGCCGGTGGCGCTCGACGGCGTCACCGCCGATATCGCCATTCGCTACGGCGATGGCCGTTGGCCCGGGCTGGTGGCGGAAAAGCTCTTCGACAACACCTTCATTCCGGCCTGCAGCCCGCTGCTGGGGCTGCACGATGCCGCCGAGTTGCCCCGGCATACGCTGATTCACTTTCGCAACCAGGCAGTGATTTCCTCACCCCTCGATTGGGCCGTCTGGCAGAAGCAGGCCCAGGTGCCGGGGCTGGATGTCGGGGCCGGGCTGGTGTTCTCCGACGAGACCCACGCCGTCTCGGCCGCCGTCGGCGCTCAGGGCGTGGCGCTGATGAGCCGGCAACTGATCGAGGACGAGCTGACGGCGGGGCGTTTGGTTCAGCCTTTCGGGCCCGAGCTGGAGGGCAAACCGTTCTTTCTGGTGTACCCGGAAAGCCGGCGCAATGACCCGAGCATTCAGGCCGTGCGCGAGTGGATTCTGACGGTGCCGGGTGGGATGTGTTCGGTATAGCGGTACGCCGGGGCGTGATGGCGTTCAGGCCGGCAATGGCTGGCGCACGCGCAAGGTCAGGCCGGCATGCACGGCCAGCGTGGCGATGACCAGCGCGCCACCGTAGAGCGTCGCGTTGGCCGGCGTTTCCTGCAGGAAGTACCAGACCCAGAGCGTACCCAGCACGCTTTCCAGCAGGTAGAACAGCGCCACCTCGGCAGAGGGCAGGTAGCGGGTTGCGTTGTTGATCAGCAAGGTGGCCAGCGGCATTTGCACCAGGCCCATGATGGCCAGCGCCCAGTAGCTCGAAGTGCCCAGCGCGAAGGGCTGTGCGTTGGGCCAGGCGATCAGAGCCGCCGCCAGCCCGCCCAGTGCAATTAGCGGCATGCGCTCCAGGGAGGGGTGACGGCGCAGCAGCGTCAGGTTGGCGCCTACCGCCGCCGAGGACAGCAGCGCATAGCCGTTGCCGACCAGGTCGCTGGCATCAAACGCGCCGGCGAACACCAGCATGATGCCCAAGGCCGCCACGCCGATCGCCAGCCAGGTGCGTAGCGCCACCTGTTCGCCGAGAAAGAAGCGGGTGAACAGCGCCGCGAACAACGGCGCCGTGCAGAGGATGACCACCACATTGGCGACCTGAGTATGGATCACCGCCAGCACGAAGAAGATCGAGATCAACGCCAGCAGCAGCGCCGAGCAGGCGCTGAGCAGCGGTTGCGCTCGGACGCTGGCACGGCTTCTGGCCGACAGCGAGAACACGCCGAGCGCCAGGAACATCAGCAGCCCGCGCCAGAACACGATGCTCCAGCCATCGGCCTGCGCCAGGCGCACCAGCAGACCATCGAAGCTGAGTAGGGTGATGCCGCTGGTGACGAGTAGCAGACCGCGTGCTGAATCTTTCATCCGTGTGTCCTCGGCAGGCCGCTGACGGCGCTTTGTTTCGGGCCGGGCGGAAGGCGCAGCCAGATGTCGCCATCGATGATGGCTGCGCTTTGCACCATGAACCTGCCCAGAAGCGCCCCGAGTGCTGCGGTTAGCGACCTCATCCTCAGTGGCAAGAGTGCGGTTGTGTTCGCCTGCCATCTGGCGCAGCGCTTGTCTGCTGGGTGCCTCGGGTAATATGGCCGTCACCCAACTCTGTTCCAGAAGAGCCTTATGTCGTCGCCGAAACGAAAATATTCAGCCATCGAGCGCGAGCTGATCCGCGCCCTGACCACAGCATGCGAAACGGCGAAAAGCGAGATCGTCGGCTTCCAGTGGCTTACCCATGAGGTGGACTACGAAGAGTTTCCGCAGAGTCTTGTGGTGACCTGGGTGTTCGATAGCGAGGCGAATAGGGAACGCGCGCTTGCCAGTGCGGACAAGGCGAGAATGCTGGAACTGACGCTGGCTGCTTTCGATGAAGTGGGCATCAGTGTTTCCAGCGTCGCTGAACACGTGGCGTTCTCGGTGGAGCAGCCGGCAAGGGGCAAACGTGGCCAAGGACATTGAGAACCCCTGCGTGTCGCTGTGTCAGCTCAACAGCGAGCTGTGCGTCAGCTGCGGGCGCACGCGCGAGGAAATCCGCAAATGGCGGGGCATGAAACGCCCCGAGAAGATGGCAACCGTGCAGAAGGCCGCGGCGCGGATGAAGGCGATTGCCAAGAAGAAGGGCAAAACCCAGTAGGGTGGATGACGCTTTTTTCATCCACCATCGGGTCGTTCACTCACCATAACCACCCTCGACCTGCACCGGCACCCCACACCAATCTGCTGGGTAAATGCCTTGCGCCACTGCCCGATGGAAGCTCGAATAGGGCCAATCCGTCAGCCGTGCCACATGGCCGTGTTTGAGTGGGTTGTAGTGGATGTAATCGAAGTGGCGCTGGTAATCGCGTTCGTCACGGATCAGATGTTCCCAGTAGCGCCTTTGCCAAATACCGCGCTCACGCCTGTTCTGTTGGTTGGCGCTTAGCATTTCGGTGGCGGGTAGGCGTTTGCTGAAAGCGAACTTGATGACCTTCCAGCGCAGGGCGAAGTCGGCGTCATCTGGCGGTAGCGTCCACAGGCAATGCATGTGCTCGGGCAGTACCACTCAGGCATCGATATGGAAGGGGTGACGGGATTTGGTGGCGCGCACCGTCTCGCGCAGCAAGTCGATTTCGCGGATCAGCAGATCGCTGGTGCGATCGCGCAGGTTGACGGTGAAGAAGTAGGTGGCGCCAGCAACGCGGGCGCGTCGGTAATTGGGCATTGCGGCTCGTCCTTGAGCGATGGTTGTATCCGAACCATGGTGGACAAGCTTCGCGTTGTCCACCCTACACGGTATGTCGGCGACCCGTAGGGTGGATGACGCTCTTTTCATCCACCATCAGCGATTGTCCGGCTGCTTGCTTATTGAGATGCAAGAATTGCATCAATAACGACTCTCATACCCTCCGGCCTGAACCCTTGGTCGCGCATTTGTGAAAGTATTAGATTTCGAAAGCTCTCATATGAAATTCCATTTCCATGTTTACTTACAAATCTCTTTAAAATATCCCGGCCTCGCATGTTCTTGGTCCATGTGCCATTGGCAATACTAGTATTGTACTTCGTCTGAAGCTCCCTTTCTAAGTTCTCTAACTCATTTTCATGGAGCTCATTATCTTGCAGCTCCGAAAGTCTGCGAATTGATTGGGATATTGACGTTGAGAGAGATTTCGATATGTTTGCTGCTTTGGGGTCTGTCTTGGTGTTTATTGCGCCTATTATTTTTTTATTTGAGAAGTCTGCTAATTCGTGACGTATTAGTTGGGGTAGGGTTTCTTGCGCGCATTGTCGCAATTCATCCCATAAGGCTTCATCTTCAAGGTTGTTAGTGATGTTGAGCGAGGTAAGAACCTTATTTATGAATCTAGCTTCTAGGAAGTAGTTTTCTATATGATATACGTCCCAGGAATAGATTCCTTGTGCGTGATTTTGTGTTGTGCTTGTGTCTTGGTCTTTATCTGTTATAGAGAAGACTTTAAAAGGTATTTGTTCATTTGTGGCGGCTTTTTGTAGTATTTCGTGCAGTGCGCGAACCCGGGTTTTGTTTGTTCCTGAAATCATGTTTACTTGCTCTTGGACTTCAGGGAATAGGGCTGAAACAACTTTTTGATCAAAATCAGTGTCTCCGCCGCCCTCAAATATTAAAACTTTTCCGCCCGGTCGATACGATGCAAGGTCACCCACCAAATCAACGAGAGCAAGATCTAGATCTGCTGTCGCTGAAAGGGACCTGAGCTGGCTTTCTCTGTCGTGTGTCGCCGTGCATGGGAGCATATGAAAAACATTATAATGTTCACGCCCCACCACCTCTCTCAGTAATGCGTCGGAGTGAGTTACTAGCCATATTTGGTTATCGATAGCTTCACCTAAATTCTTTTTGTAAAACTGCGGAAGCCCTCGGATTAGTCGCGGATTAAGATGTAGTTCTGGCTCGTCAAGCAATATTATGGAGTGTTTTGGTGCGGAGTTTCTAATTCTTAAATATCCGTAGAGTATTTCTTTTTCGCCTGAGCTAAGTTCATCTAGGTCATGAAGCCTTCCTGTTGAGGTTTCAACTGGAAAAGTAAGTGCTCCATTTATGGTTGGTTTCGGTCCAAGAAATTTTTTGTCAGGGAAGAAAGTTGTAAAAAGCTCTTTTAATGTAGATGTTAAGGTGGATTTTTTTTCTGCGGTTAAACCTGCTTTTTCAGCCAGTATTTCATTTACGTATGATGCTGCCATCTCTCCTTTTACATTGTGATATTTGCTGGAATAATTGTATAAGGCTGTTTGGCTGCGTTGTTGTTCATTGGCCTCTAGGTTAAGGTTGATTCCTTGTACGGATTCCCTTCCATAGTGCCTTTGAGCTCCGTGGTAATCTATCACTCCAATTTCTGTGGGGCGGAAGGTGCTAAATATGACTGAAAGCGTTAGAGAGTTTTGGATTTGAGGAAACTCTCCAGGGCGGATAAAGAATTCACCTCTGACTGTAGGGGCAGCGATTTCTTTCATCAGAATTGGGTGCTCAGTGCGAATTCTTTCTAATACTTCTGGCTCCTTATCCCTGAACTGTGCTGCAAATACAGCCATCCTATGACTTCCCCATCCATAGGCTTCAGGGTTCATGGTTCGCCATATTTTCTCGCGCAATAATTCGTCCGCATTCTCTGTTATATACTTGCGCTCTGCATCTGATAGGCGAATGTCGCATGATATCCGAAGTTCTTTTGATGCATCGTTGAATATAGAGGCGAAGTCACTGGAGCGGTTGGTGAGATTGATTTGGAACTCTCCCATCCACTGCTGCCATTCGTTGGGTTGATATCCACCATATACGGACTTTAGAAGTCTAATTGCATCAAATATGCAGGATTTTCCTGAGCCATTCTGGCCTGCAATGATAATCATGTTTCCAAGATTGCTAAGTGTTACTTCTCGGATTCCCCGGAAGTTAAGTATTTTTAAATTTTCTATTTTCACTCTAAGTCCCTTTGTATTCGGTGGTACGGTTATAAAGTAGATTGAAACTAATAAAAAACCCCGCACTAGGCGGGGCTTCTCTTTAAGCTTTAACCCCAACATCCCTGGCAGGTGTAGGGTCAATCTACTCTGATGTCAGCGAGCCATCAATCCCAGCTCAACGCCCCCCCAGTCTGATACTCGATCACGCGGGTCTCGAAGAAGTTCTTCTCCTTCTTCAGGTCCATGATCTCGCTCATCCACGGGAAGGGGTTGGTGGTGCCCGGGTACTCTTCCTTCAGGCCGATCTGGGTCAGGCGGCGGTTGGCGATGAATTTGAGGTAGTCCTCCATCATCGCGGCGTTCATGCCCAGTACGCCGCGCGGCATGGTGTCACGCGCGTATTCGATCTCCAGCTGGGTGCCCTGCAGGATCATCTGGGTTGCTTCGTCCTTCATCTGGGCATCCCACAGGTGCGGGTTCTCGATCTTGATCTGGTTGATCACATCGATGCCGAAGTTCAGGTGCATGGACTCGTCACGCAGGATGTACTGGAACTGCTCGGCGGTGCCGGTCATCTTGTTGCGGCGGCCCATGGAGAGGATCTGGGTGAAGCCGCAGTAGAAGAAGATGCCTTCGAGTACGCAGTAGTAGGCGATCAGGTTCTTGAGGAACTGACGGTCGGTTTCCGGGGTGCCGGTGTTGAAGTTCGGGTCGGAGATCGAGCGGGTGTACTTCAGGCCCCAGGAGGCCTTCTTCGCGACGCTCGGGATCTCGTGGTACATGTTGAAGATCTCGCCTTCATCCATGCCCAGCGACTCGATGCAGTACTGGTAGGCGTGGGTGTGGATCGCTTCCTCGAAGGCCTGGCGCAGGATGTACTGGCGGCACTCGGGGTTGGTGATCAGGCGGTACACGGCCAGGACCAGGTTGTTGGCAACCAGGCTGTCGGCGGTGGAGAAGAAGCCGAGGTTGCGCATGACGATGCGGCGCTCGTCTTCGGAGAGACCGTCGGTGCTCTTCCACAGCGCGATGTCGGCGTTCATGTTCACTTCCTGCGGCATCCAGTGGTTGGCGCAACCATCCAGATACTTCTGCCAGGCCCAGTCGTACTTGAAGGGTACGAGCTGGTTGAGGTCGGCGCGGGCGTTGATCATCTGCTTGTCGCCGACCTGTACGCGCGCGGCGGCGCCTTCGAGGTCGTCCAGGCCTTCCTGGATGTCGAGGTCGTTCAGGGCTTTCTTGGCGCGGGCGACGGCGTCGGAGTCGTTGGCGTCGACGGCGCGGGCCTGCTCGACCGAGCCGGCAGCTTCGCTGTCGAGCTTGTCGAAGTTGGTGCCGGCGCTCTGTGCGTTGGCGTTGCTTGCGGCGGCTGCTTCTGCGCCGTCTTCCTTGTCGAATTCATCCCAGCTCAGCATGGCTTGGCTCCTGCGTGAGGGCCGGTTAACGAACCGGCCTGTATGGATATACAGATAATTTGAATTATGTTCCGTTGCGTGATGCGCGCAAGGGTAAACGGGTACCACTGGTCAGCAGGCGGTGGATTGCTGGCTGACCCTTTGCCGCTCGACCCGGGGGAGGAGGGGCGGGAAATTGTGAGAGGGGCAAGGCTCGGGTAGGAGCGGATTTATCCGCGATTTTCGCGGCTGAAGCCGCTCCTACAAAAGCCTTGCCCTCTCCCTAACCCTCTCCCGCAAGCGGGAGAGGGGACTGATCAGTGTGTTGCTCTAGCTTTTCATCCAACCTTCGAGCGTGTAGCTGAGCGAGTGAGCGCTAGGCGCCTGGTAGGTCGGAGCCCCTTAGCGTACTTCAGTACGTGATGTGGGCCGGCCTACCAGGCAACGACGCGGGCGCCGCTCAGATCCACGCGTCAGCCTTACTGACAAGCCTCGCAGTCGGGTTCGTCGATGGCGCAGGCTTTCGGTACGGGCGCCGGGGCCGGGGCGGCCTGCTGGGCAGGCGCCTGGGCCTTGGCCGAGAAGCCTTCGTCGCCACCAGCGGACACTGCGTTCAGCTTGCCGGTGTTGATGGTGGACTTCTCGGTGCTGGTGGCGGCCAGGGCACGGAGGTAGTAGGTGGTTTTCAGGCCACGGTACCAGGCCATGCGGTAGGTCACGTCCAGCTTCTTGCCCGAGGCGCCGGCGATGTACAGGTTCAGCGACTGAGCCTGGTCGATCCACTTCTGACGACGGCTGGCGGCGTCGACGATCCACTTGGTTTCCACTTCGAACGCGGTGGCGTACAGGTCTTTCAGGTCTTGCGGGATGCGCTCGATCTGCTGCACGGAGCCGTCGTAGTACTTCAGGTCGTTGACCATGACCGGGTCCCACAGGCCGCGGTTTTTCAGGTCGCGTACCAGGTAGGGGTTGATCACGGTGAATTCGCCGGAGAGGTTCGATTTCACGTACAGGTTCTGGTAGGTCGGCTCGATGGACTGCGACACGCCAATGATGTTGGAGATGGTCGCAGTCGGCGCGATGGCCATGATGTTCGAGTTGCGAATACCTTTCTTCACGCGCTCGCGGATCGGCGCCCAGTCCAGCGATTCGGACAGGTCGACGTCGATGTACTTCTGGCCACGGGCTTCGATCAGAATCTGCTGCGAGTCCAGCGGCAGGATGCCCTTGCTCCACAGCGAACCTTCGAAGGTTGAGTAGCTGCCGCGCTCTTCGGCCAGGTCACAGGAGGCCTGGATGGCGTAGTAGCTGATGGCTTCCATCGACTTGTCAGCGAACTCGACGGCAGCGTCGGAGCCGTAGGCGATGTGCTGCAGGTACAGGGCGTCCTGGAAGCCCATCAGGCCGAGGCCGACCGGACGGTGCTTGAAGTTGGAGTTACGCGCCTGGTCGACGCTGTAGTAGTTGATGTCGATGACGTTATCGAGCATGCGCACAGCGGTCTTCACGGTGCGGCCGAGTTTCTCGATGTCCAGCTTGCCGTCGACGATGTGGTTGACCAGGTTGACCGAACCCAGGTTGCAGACGGCGATCTCGTCCTTGTTGGTGTTCAGGGTGATCTCGGTGCACAGGTTGGAGCTGTGGACCACGCCCACGTGCTGCTGCGGGCTGCGCAGGTTGCACGGGTCCTTGAAGGTCAGCCACGGGTGGCCGGTCTCGAACAGCATCGAGAGCATCTTGCGCCACAGGTCCTTGGCCTGGATGGTCTTGTACAGCTTGATCTTGCCGTACTCGATCAGGGCTTCGTAGTACTCGTAGCGCTCTTCGAAGGCCTTGCCGGTCAGGTCGTGCAGGTCCGGTACTTCGCTCGGGCTGAACAGGGTCCACTTGCCGTCTTCGAAGACGCGCTTCATGAACAGGTCCGGAATCCAGTTGGCGGTGTTCATGTCGTGGGTACGACGACGGTCGTCACCGGTGTTCTTGCGCAGCTCGAGGAATTCCTCGATGTCCATGTGCCAGGTTTCCAGGTAGGCGCAGACCGCGCCCTTGCGCTTGCCGCCCTGGTTGACCGCCACGGCGGTGTCGTTGACCACTTTCAGGAAGGGCACGACGCCCTGGGATTTGCCGTTGGTGCCCTTGATGTAGGAGCCCAGCGCGCGCACCGGAGTCCAGTCGTTGCCCAGGCCGCCGGCGAATTTCGACAGCATGGCGTTGTCGTGGATGGCGCCGTAGATGCCCGACAGGTCGTCCGGCACGGTGGTCAGGTAGCAGGAAGACAGCTGCGGACGCAGGGTGCCGGCGTTGAACAGGGTCGGTGTGGACGCCATGTAGTCGAACGAGGACAGCAGGTTGTAGAACTCGATGGCGCGGTCTTCGCGGTTCTTCGGCTCTTCGATGGCCAGGCCCATGGCCACGCGCATGAAGAACACCTGCGGCAGTTCGAAGCGGATGCCGTCCTTGTGGATGAAGTAGCGGTCGTACAGGGTCTGCAGGCCCAGGTAGGTGAACTGCTGGTCACGCTCGTGGTTGAGCGCCTTGCCCAGTTTCTCCAGGTCGTACTCTTTGAGTTTCGGGTCGAGCAGCTCGTACTCGGCGCCTTTTTCCACGTAGGCCGGCAGGGCCTTGGCGTACAGCTCGGCCATCTCGTGGTGAGTGGCGCTGGCGGTGATGTTGAGGAAGCTCAGGGCCTCGGCGCGGATGTTGTCCATCAGCAGACGGGCGGTGACGTAGCTGTAGTTCGGCTCACGCTCGACCAGGGTACGGGCAGTCATCACCAGAGCGGTGTTGACGTCCTTCTCGGCAACGCCGTCGTACAGGTTCTTCAGGGTTTCGCGCTCGATCAGCGAGCCGTCGACTTCGGCGAGGCCTTCGCAGGCTTCGCGGATGATGGTCTGCAGACGGCCCATGTCCAGCGGCTGCAGTTCGCCGCCAGCGGTGGTGATGCGGATGCTCGGGTGCGGCTGGGCGATTTCGCTGCCGGCACTGGCCTTGCGCTTGTTGGCCTGGGCTTCGCGGTAGATCACGTAGTCGCGGGCAACCTTCTGCTCGCCGGCGCGCATCAGGGCCAGTTCAACCTGGTCCTGGATTTCTTCGATGTGGATGGTGCCGCCGGACGGCATGCGACGTTTGAAGGTGGCGGTGACCTGCTCGGTCAGGCGCGCAACGGTGTCGTGGATACGCGACGAAGCGGCAGCAGTACCGCCTTCTACTGCGAGGAAGGCCTTGGTGATGGCGACGGTGATCTTGTCATCGGTGTAGGGGACGACAGTGCCGTTGCGCTTGATCACACGCAGTTGGCCGGGGGCGGTGGCAGCCAGATCCTGGGAGGATTCAGCGGCCTGCGGCGCCACGGCCTGCGGGTTCTCGCGAGTAGTGTCGGTATGCATGGAGATCTCCGTGTTCTGTAATTTTTGGTTGGACGTCACGATTGGAAACCGTGCCCTGTCCGCCGTTCATTCCATTAGCAGGCCGTTGAAAAACTACCTGCGTTGGCAATCCTGCGTTAAAAACGACCTCAAAATGCTCATTTACAACACGTAAAGTCGAGCGCGACTCCGAGCGTTTTTCGGTCGTTTTTGCCTTGTCTTGCCTGCCTCGCCTACGTTTTTCAACGGTCTGTTAACAACTCAAGCCGCACGCGGCAGCGGGGCCGGGCACGGGGTGTCGCAAGAGCGGGCAGGGTGGGCACGACTTCAAGTGCCGTCCTGGCGCATAAGTCACAGCGGGGCATTACCACACCCCGCCTACTACATATAGTGGTCGACTGGCGGATAAGACCGCTGTCTGACCGGCTCACGCGCAGCGACTGGCGTTGCGGCGTGGCTGTAACCCAGGCCAGGCCTGGGTTGGGGCAAAACGATTGGCCGGAAGCTCTGGAAAACCCTGTGAAAAGGGCTTGCGCGATTCGTTCTTTTTGTGTCCGGCTTTCTGTGCTAACCCAACATCTGGTGGGTGTCGCGCGATGGGGATACAAGATAGTGCGCTGTTGGCGGCATTGCAAGGCGCTAGAAAAAGAACAACCTGTGGATAAGATGTGGGTGCCTTGTGGGCGCCTGCGGCGTAGCCCGCGTGTTCTCTGGCTCTGGCCGCCGATGACCGTTCGTCGCACTTGAAGAGGCGATTTCAACGAGTTGGCGAAGCTGTTCGGCGGCGCACAGACTACCACTATATATAGTGCTTTTGGCATGTGCTGTGCTTGACCTGGCGGCTCTGGTTTGCTGCTCGCGCCGGGACGCGCTCAGCCCCTAGAATGGTGCGGTATTTGCGGCGCTTGCCGGTATGCAAAAGGGGAGAGGGTGTGGAACAAGAAGCGTGGCAGATTCTGATCGTCGAGGATGACCAGCGCCTGGCGCAGTTGACCCGCGAGTATCTGGAGGGCAACGGCCTGCGTGTGGCCATCGAGGCCGATGGTGCCCGTGCTGCGGCGCGGATTCTTGCCGAGCAGCCGGATCTGGTGATTCTCGACCTGATGCTGCCGGGTGACGACGGCCTGAGTATCTGCCGCAAGGTGCGCAGCGGCTACAAGGGGCCGATTCTCATGCTGACCGCGCGCACCGACGACATGGACCAGGTGCTGGGCCTGGAGATGGGCGCCGATGATTACGTGTGCAAGCCGGTACGCCCGCGCGTGTTGCTGGCGCGCATTCGCGCGCTGCTGCGCCGCCGCGAGGGTAGCGAGAGCGAGCGTGACGAAGGTCAGCCGCGGCGACTGCAATTCGGCGCGCTGGCCATCGACAGTGCCATGCGCGAGGCCTGGCTGGGCGAGCAGGGCATCGAGCTGACCAGCGCCGAGTTCGATCTGCTGTGGCTGCTGGCGGTCAACGCCGGGCGCATCCTCTCGCGCGAGGAAATCTTCAATTCCCTGCGCGGCATCGAATACGACGGCCAGGACCGCTCCATTGATGTGCGCATCTCGCGTATCCGCCCGAAGATCGGTGATGACCCGATGCATCCGCGGATGATCAAGACGGTGCGCAGCAAGGGTTATCTGTTCGTTGCCGAGGCCGCCGAGGCGCTGCCGTTCGGTGATGCGCCGCCGATCCTGCGCGATTGATCGGGCGGCCATGAACTCGATCTTCCTGCGCATCTACGGCGGCATGCTCGCTGCGCTGGTGCTGGTGGCGCTGCTCGGCGTCGGCACGCTGCACTTGGTCAACGAGGTGCGCGGCGACCAGTACCGCGAGGGCCTGGCGCGTGGCACTTTCCGTCTGATGGCGGACAACCTGTTGCCGATGAACGAGGTGGAGCGCAAGCGCGCCCTGGTGGTGTGGTCGCGCCTGCTCGGCATTCCCCTGGAGCTGCAGGCGCTGAGCGACGTGGCGTTGGAAAGCAGCGAGCGCAATCGCCTGCAGCGCGGCCATGTGCTGGTGCGCCAGACCGGTCCGCACTCGGCCAAGGTCTATGGCCTGCTCGACGGCAAGCAGCCGCTGCTTTTGACGGGTGAAATCCAGCAGATCAGCGAGCAGCTGGCGCGGGCTACCAACTACCTGCTGATCGACGAACTGGTGCGCTATCCGGTGCATGAGCAGCCGCAGCGTCTGGCCGAGTTGAAGGCGGCCAAGCAGTTCGGCTTCGACCTGCGACTGGTGCGACTCGAAGAGGCCGTTCTCGATCTCGACCAGCGCCGGCGTATCGACGAGGGCGATACGGTGATGGCGCTGGGCAAGGGCGGCGACTCCATCCATGTGTTCTCAGGCATCGTCGATACACCCTGGGTGCTGGAAATCGGCCCGCTGTACCAGATGAACCCCTATCCGCCGCAGTTGCTGGTGCTGATCGGCGCGCTGGGTCTGAGCCTGATCGGCCTGATCGTCTATCTGCTGGTGCGCTCGCTGGAGCAGCGCCTGCGTGCCCTGGCGAGCGCGGCCACGCATATCGCCAGCGGCCGCCTGGATGCACGCGTGCCGACGCGTGGTGCCGACTCGGTGGGGCGTCTGGCCAGCAGTTTCAATGCCATGGCCGAGCACCTGCAGACTTCCCTGAGTACCCAGCGTGAGCTGGTGCGAGCGGTGTCTCATGAGCTGCGCACGCCGGTGGCGCGCCTGCGTTTCGGCCTGGAGATGATCGCCGATGCGCCCAACGAAAGCGCCCGGCGCAAATACATGGACGGCATGGACAGCGATATCCAGGACCTCGACAAGCTGGTCGACGAGATGCTGACCTATGCGCGTCTGGAGCAGGGCTCGCCGGCGCTGAACTTCCAGCAGGTGGAGCTCAGGGCGCTGATCGATCAGGTGATCGAGGAGCTGGCGCCGCTGAGCAACAAGGTGCACGTGGAGTGCGGTGCGGTGCTCAGCGTGCAGGCCGACGGCGCCTGCTGGGTCGAAGCCGAGCCGCGTTACCTGCATCGGGCGCTGCAGAATCTGGTGAGCAACGCCATGCGTTACGCCGAAGGCAGGGTGCTGATCAGCTGTCAGGTCGGTTACAAGCGTTGTCGCATCGACGTCGAGGACGACGGGCCGGGCGTGCCGGAGGAGGCCTGGGAACGTCTGTTCAGTCCCTTTTTGCGTCTCGATGACAGCCGCACGCGGGCGTCCGGCGGGCACGGGCTGGGCCTGTCGATCGTGCGCAGGATCATCTACTGGCACGGCGGTCGCGCGCAGATCGGCCGTAGCGAAAGTCTCGGCGGCGCGCGTTTCAGCCTGGTGTGGCCGCGGCGGCAGGGGGAGTAGGGCGCGATTGCGCACCGAATTTTTGCCTGCACTGTAGCCCGGATGTAATCCGTGGCTGGCCGGCCACCTGTTCCCGGATTTCATCCGGGCTACAACAGCCCCGCCATCAGTGCAATGTCGTTCACTCAAGAAACGGTTGAGCGTGATCAGTCCCCTCGCCCCTTTGGGGAGAGGGTTAGGGCGGGCCGCGTTCGGAGAGGGGGAAATTGCGGTTTGCGGTATTTTCACCCTCTCCCCAGCCCCTCTCCCATGAATGGGAGAGGGGAGCCAAACGAGTGCTACCTCAAGTGAGCAGCATGACCGCCGCCAGCTAGGTGTAGGTGGATCGCGCTTCACCTGCGCGGCGCGATCGATACACCAGGGCTGCCGGGATGGTGGATGAGAGAGGCGTCATCCACCCTACGTAGCTGCATGATTACGCCGCCACGGCCACCAGGCTCAGCACCTTGTTATCGAACAGCGCAAATTGGCCATCCAGCTCGGTGCCCGTTCGCCAGTCCGGGTGCAGGTCGATCAGCAGGCGCAGGCGCATACTGTCGTCGTCGACGTCCAGCAGTTCTGCGTCATGGAAATAGAAGCGTGTCAGGGTCAGCGGATAGAGCGCCTTGAACAGGCTTTCCTTGAGCGAGAAGGTCAGGCTGATGCGCAGGGCGCGGGCGTTTTCGTCGAGGTCTTGCAGGCGTTGCAGCTCGGCGGGGGTGAGGATTTCGCCCTGCAGGCGTTGGGCGCGTTCGGCCGGCAGCAGGCGTTCGACGTCCAGGCCCAGAGCGCGCCATCGATCTTCAGACGCGACCAGCGCAGCAGCCCAGTTGTCGCCATGGGTGATGGAGCCGACCACGCCACGTGGCCATTGCGGCGCGCGGTCTTCACCGACTGCCGGCACGCTGGCCTGGCCGGTCACGCGGCGCAGCGCTTCGCGTGCGCACAGGCGCCCGGCCAGGTATTCGGCCTGTCGCTTGGCGACGCCGCGCACCGGAGCGATGCCGCAGCGGGCGAAGTCATCCTCTGTGAGCTGGGTCGGGTCGAAGTGCGTGCTGATCAGTTGCGCGCCGGCAAGTACGTTTGGCAGCGGGTTGTGCGTGTCGAGAGGGCTGCAGCAGGCGGGGTGATAAGCGTTCATGGGCGCGATTGTGCCGCGCCGCGGACCGTCCAGTCATCCGCCGTTTACATTTCTTTGCAGGCAGGTAACAAAGCTAAACGGACGCTGATCCTGGCTTTTGTCAGACTGCGCTGGCATTCCCCAGGGAATGCAGGTGAGGTTGTAGTCAGTGCGAGGGCACTGACGTTTTCTCCGAGTTCGAGAACGGTAGCCCGATTGGGCTGCCGTTTTTTTTGCGCTGAATCATGTGCGGCGTGCGGATTCCTCGGTGCGCACGGCGCACCCTACGCAATGCCGGATGCGTAGGGTGGATCACGCTTCACCGATCCACCGCTCTGGTGGATGTAAAAGGCGACATCCACCCTACGGCCCTGGCGCACCCTGCGGGTTGGGTATCCTGGGGGCTGTATCGCCAAGGCGTTCGCATTTGCCCTGTGGCTTTCGTGGGGGGATTTGCAGTCAAATGCCTGTGCGGGCAAACCGACCCCGCGAGGACCATGGACGATGACCCAACAATCGCAATTCGCCCTGCTCGGCAAGAAGCGCTTTGTGCCGTTTTTCGTGACGCAATTGCTCGGCGCCTTCAATGACAACATCTTCAAGCAGTCACTGATTCTCGCCATCCTCTTCAAGCTCAACACCGGTGTCGACCGCGACCTGCTGGTCAACCTCTGCGCCCTGCTGTTCATCCTGCCGTTCTTTCTGTTCTCCGCCCTCGGCGGCCAGTTCGGCGAGAAGTTCGCCAAGGACGCGCTGATCCGCCGGATCAAGCTGGCCGAGGTGTTCATCATGCTCGCCGGCGCTGCTGGGGTGTTGCTCGACAGCCTGCCGCTGATGCTCGCGGTGTTGTTCGCCATGGGCACGCAGTCGGCGCTGTTCGGCCCGGTGAAGTATTCGATCCTGCCGCAGCACCTCAAGGAAGAAGAGCTGGTGGGCGGCAACGCCCTGGTGGAGATGGGCACCTTCCTGGCGATTCTGGCCGGCACCATCGGCGCCGGCATCATGATGGCCAGCAGCAGCTACGCGCCCATCGTTGCCGGCTCGGTGGTCGGTGTGGCGCTGCTCGGCTACCTGGCCAGCCATGGCATTCCGCGCGCGGCGGCGGCGATGCCGACGCTACCGCTGGACTGGAACATCTTCCGCCAGTCCTGGGTGATCATGAAGCTTGGCCTGGGCCAGCGTCCGGCGGTGTCGCGCTCGCTGGTGGGCAACTCCTGGTTCTGGTTCCTCGGCGCGATCTACCTGACGCAAATTCCGGCCTATGCCAAGGAATGGCTGCATGGCGACGAGAGCGTGGTGACGCTGATTCTCACCGTGTTCTCGCTGGGGATCGGCCTGGGTTCGATGCTCTGCGAGCGCATGAGCGGACACAAGGTGGAGATCGGCCTGGTGCCGTTCGGCTCCATCGGCCTGACCCTGTTCGGCATGCTGCTGTGGTGGTTCTCCGGTGGCTTCCCGCAGGGCGCCACGCCGCATGACTGGCTGGCGCTGCTGGGCCATGGCCAGGCCTGGTGGATTCTCGGCTGCATTCTTGGCATCGGTCTGTTCGGCGGCTTCTACATCGTGCCGCTGTATGCACTGATCCAGTCGCGCACCGCCGAGCACGAGCGGGCGCGGGTGATCGCCGCCAACAACATCCTCAACGCGCTGTTCATGGTCGCCTCGGCCATCGTCGCGATCCTCTTTCTCAGCGTCGCCGGGCTGTCGATTCCGCAGCTGTTCCTCGCCATCTCGCTGATGAACGTGGCGGTCAACAGCTACATCTTCAAGATCGTCCCCGAATTCAGCATGCGCTTTCTCATCTGGCTGCTGGGGCATTCGATGTACCGGGTCGAGCACAAGGGGCTCGATGCCATTCCCGACGAGGGCGCGGCGGTGTTGGTGTGCAACCACGTGTCCTTCGTCGATGCGCTGCTGATCGGCGGGGCGATACGGCGGCCAGTGCGTTTCGTCATGTACTACAAGATCTACGATCTGCCGGTACTCAACTTCGTCTTCCGCACTGCCGGTACGGTGCCGATCGCCGGGCGCAGCGAGGACCTGCTGATCTACGACGCGGCGTTCAAGAAGATTGCCGAGTACCTGCGTAACGGCGAGCTGGTATGCATCTTCCCCGAGGGCAAGCTGACCGGCGATGGCGAAATCGACGAGTTCAAGGCCGGGGTCGAGCGCATTTTCGAGGAGAACCCGGTGCCGGTGATCCCCATGGCGCTGCAGGGCCTGTGGGGCAGTTTCTTCAGCCGCGATCCGCACAAGGGGCTGTTCAAGCGTTTCTGGTCGCGGGTGTGCCTGGTGGCCGGTGCGCCGGTAGCCCCGGAGCAAGCCAAGCGAGATGTGCTGCAGGCGCAGGTGGCCGAGTTGCGCGCCGACTGGCGATAGCGAACGGTCGTGTGGGAGGGGCTTTCGGCTCGGGCATCCTGCTTCGCTCTACCTCCTGCATCCCTGCAGTTGCAGCCGCGATTCGCCGCTGAAGCGCCTCCCACCAAGCTGGTTTCCGTCTTTCTCAGTGGCTCGGCTTGAGCCCGATCAGCCCGCAGACGATCAGCGCGACGCTGATCAGGCGCAGCAGTGCCATGGATTCACCGAACAGCATGATGCCGGCGATCACCGTGCCCACGGCGCCTACGCCGGTCCAGATGGCGTAGGCGGTGCCCAGCGGCAGTTCCTTCATGGCCAGGCCGAGCAGGCCCAGACTGACCAGCATGGCGCAGACGGTCAGCAGCGTTGGCAGGGGGCGGGTGAAGCCATCGGTGTACTTCAGGCCGATGGCCCAGCCGACCTCGAACAGGCCGGCGAGAAACAGAATGATCCAGGACATGGTCACCTCCAGAGGTTGAAGGGGCCGTCCCCGGTTGAGCCACCCCGAGCTCAGGGTGTGGAGGTCGTCCTCGCATGCACCGTTATTGTGCATGTTGGCGCGTCCGGGGCAAGGCGCCCCGGATTGGTGCCAGGCGTGATCAGTCGGTGCTTTGTTTCGCCTCCTGACCCATGCGGCGATACAGGGTCGCCAGCAATGGGCCGGAAAGGTTGTGCCAAACGCTGAATAGCGCGCTGGGCACGGCTGCCAGCGGGCTGAAGTGGGCGCTGGCCAGGGCGGCGCCGAGGCCGGAGTTCTGCATGCCGACTTCGATAGACAGCGTCTTGCGCTGCGCCAGCGACATGCCGAACAGGCGTCCGGCCAGATAACCCAGGCCCAGGCCGATGCCGTTGTGCAGGATCACCACCGCCATGATCAGCAGGCCGGATTCGGCGATCCTGCCCTGACTGGCGGCGACGACCGCAGCGACGATGGCGACGATGCTCACCACGGAAATTAGCGGCAGCACTTCCACTGCAGTTTTCACACGCTCACCGAGCAGGCGCTGGGCGATCAGACCGAGGGCGATGGGTAGCAGGACCATCTTGAGGATGGAAATGAACATGGCGCTGAACGACACCGGCAGCCATTCCGAAGCCAACAGCCAGATCAGCGCCGGGGTGGCCAGCGGGGCGAGCAGGGTGGTGACGGCGGTGATCGATACCGACAGCGCCAGGTCGCCACGGGCGAACCAGGTGATCACGTTCGAGGCGGTGCCACCCGGGCAGCAGCCCACCAGGATCACGCCCACCGCGATTTCCGGCGGCAGCGCGAATACCTGGCACAGCAGCCAGGCGGTGCAGGGCATGATGATGAACTGGGCGAGTACGCCAAGCAGCACGGCCAGCGGGCGACGGGCGACTTCCTGGAAGTCCGCGCCCTTGAGGGTCAGGCCCATGCCGAACATGATCAGCCCGAGCAGCGGGACGATCCAGGCGGTCAGCGGCAGAAACCAGCTGGGCTGGAAGAAGGCCATGACGGCGAACAGCAACACCCAGACGGCGAAGGTGTTGCCGATGAAACGGCTGAGGGCGATCAAGGCACGCATAGTCGTCGATCCAGACAGTTTTTGTTAGGGGGCGGCAAGATAGCAGATGCATGGGCGCTACCGCTCAGGCTGGGAGGCTTGGGGGCTACTTTTTCATGAAATTGATATAGATGAGTGCATGAATAAATAATGGCGCCATGATATTGTCGCTGCCCGCTCACTTCGCCGTAGTCACTGCTGGCCATAAGAACAACTCCAGCGCCTGCATGTACTCGTCCCCCATGCTGGAGAATTCCATGAACAAGTGGTTTGGCAACCTCAGCGTTACCTTGAAACTGGCCATAGGCTTCGGCCTGGTGTTGATTCTTACCCTGATTCTGGCGGGCGTGGCCTGGCGCGGCATGGATCAACTGATTCGACGTGGAGAGCGTACCGCCGATATCACCCAACTCGACAATCGACTCGATGATCTACGGGTAAAGCGTTCGAATTACGAGATCAGCAATGGCGACGAGGCGTTGGGCGATACCTTTCAGAAGGCGCTGGATGATTACCGCCTGTCTCATCAGGAAATCAGCGGGCGCTTTAGCAGGCCCGACAATCAGCGCATGTTCGATGAGCAGAAAGCGCTGCTCGATCTCTACCAGGTCAGCCTGAGCGAGATGCGCGAAGCCTATCGGCAGTCGCTTGCTGCGCGCGGTGAGATGGGGCGTCTGGCCAAGGAAGCCTTTGCCCAGCTCGACGAAGTGGAGGCCGCGGTTGAGCGTATGTCGGAGGCTGATCCCTACTATCTGTCGCGTTACCGTGCCATGCGCAACGCCCGCGAAGGGTGGCAACTGATGCGTTACGAGGTGCGTGGTTACACCGCCAATCCCAATGCCGACAGCGAGGCGGCAATGGCTCGCCAGATGGAGCGTACGCAAAAGAGCCTGGCCGGCCTGCAGCAGGCAATGGGCAGTGACATGGCTGCGCAGACCCAGGCCATCGTGGCTGGCTTCAATGCTTACCAGGAGGCTGTGAAGACCTTTCAGCGGCTCAACAATGCGATTATCCAGGCGCGCGAGGCTATCGGGCGGCAGGGCCACGAAATCAGCGAGATCAGTCGGCGAATGATCGGCAATCAGCTCGAGCTGCGTGATGGCGACATCGCTTCGGTCAGGCTGGCAGAGCTGATCACCACGCTGTTGGCGTTGTTGCTCGGCGGCTTTGCCGCCTGGGTCATCACGCGCCAGATTACTGTGCCCCTGGCTAGCACTCTCGGCGTGGTCGAGCGAATCGCAGCCGGTAATCTCACAGCCCTGCCCGCCACCTCGCGCCGCGACGAAATTGGTGCATTGCAGCAAGGCGTGCAGCGCATGGGCAATACCCTGCGTGATCTGATCGGCGGGATTCGCGATGGCGTCAGTCAGATCGCCAGTGCTGCCGAGCAACTGTCGGCGGTGACCGAGCAGACCAGTGCCGGGGTCAATAGCCAGAAGCTCGAGACGGATCAGGTGGCTACCGCCATGCAGGAAATGTCCGCCACTGTGCAGGCGGTGGCGCGCAATGCCGAGCAGGCATCACAAGCCGCCACCGAGGCCGACGGTGAGGCGCGACAGGGTGATCGCATCGTCAGTGACGTGGTCGCGCGTATCGAGGCGCTCTCCATGGAAATGACCCGCTCCACCGAAGCCATGAGCGGCCTGCAACAGGAAAGCGACAAGATCGGCAGTGTGATGGATGTGATCAAGGCCGTAGCGGACCAGACCAACCTGCTGGCACTCAACGCCGCCATCGAGGCGGCGCGCGCTGGTGAGGCTGGTCGTGGCTTTGCCGTGGTGGCCGACGAAGTGCGCAGCCTGGCTCGGCGCACCCAGCAATCCACCGAGGAAATCGAGAGTCTGATCAAGGGGTTGCAGCACGGCACCGAGCAGGTCGCCAGCGTTCTGCAGGAGAGCCGCGCCCTGACCGAGGGTAGCGTCATCCTGGCGCGTCAGGCGGGTGATGCGCTCGGCGTGATCAACGATAGGGTGGCCAATATCCAGTCGATGAACCAGCAGATCGCCGCTGCCGCTGAACAGCAGGGCGCAGTGGCCGAGGAAATCGGGCGCAGTGTGCTCAATGTGCGCGACGTTGCCGAGCAGACCGCCAGCGCCAGTGAGGAAACCGCAGCCAGCTCGGTGGAGCTGGCGCGTCTGGGTAATCACCTGCAAACCCTGGTCAGTCGCTTTCAGGTTTGATCGTTTATGCGGGCATGGCGTCGTCTCGTCGCCATGCCCGTACCTTTACTTGGCAGCCTTCGGCTGACCCTCCAGTGCTCGTTCATCAGGCCGCCTCGTTTTTTTGGCGGCCTTCGAGCTTCCTCTCTGCGCCGGCCCATCCATGCGAGTCTTCGCTGGGCTTGTTCGGCCCTACAGCGACTCTTCATCCGCCGGATAACGGCTGGCGGTCAGGCTTTCCTTGATCTTGCGCAGGTGCGGCTGGAAGTCCACGCCGCGGCGCAGGGTGACGCCGGTGGCGAGCACATCGAGCACGGTGAGCTGGATGATGCGCGAGGTCATCGGCATGTAGATGTCGGTGTCTTCCGGCAGTGGAATGTCCAGGCTCAGGGTGCTGGCCTTGGCCAGGGGCGAGCCGGCTGCGGTGAGACCGAGCACCGAGGCGCCGTTCTCACGCGCCAGGCGTGCCACTTCTACCAGCTCGCGGGTACGCCCGGTGTAGGAAATGATCACGAACAGGTCGCCGGTATGTGCTACCGAGGCGATCATGCGCTGCATCAGCACGTCGGAATGCGCCGAGACGGCAAGGTTGAAGCGAAAGAACTTGTGCTGCGCGTCCAGCGCCACCGACGCCGAGGCGCCGAGGCCGAAGAAGTGGATCTGTCGCGCCTGGATCAGCAGGTCGACGGCACGGCTGACGTGCTGTGGGTCGAGGCTCTGGCAGGCGCTGTCCAGTGAGGCGATGGTGCTGCCGAAGATCTTGCGCGTGTAAGCCTCGGGGCCGTCGTCGGCCGACACCGCGCGGCTGACGTAGGCGGCGCCGCTGGCCAGGCTCTGCGCCAGCTGCATCTTCAGCTCCGGGTAGCCGTTGGCGCCGAACGAGCGGCAGAAGCGATTGACCGTCGGCTCGCTGACGCCGGCCGCCTGGGCCAGTGCGGCGATGCTGAAGCGCGTGGCCTGCTGTGGGTCATGCAGAATCACTTCGGCGACCTTGCGTTCGGCCTTGTTCAGGTCGTCCAGGCGGCTCTGGATCTGTTCCAGCAGGTTACGCACTCGGTCCATAGGGGCTCCTAACAGGCGGTTCAACGGGGTTCGGCAGTAGGGCGAAAGGCAGCCGCACGGCCGGCCTATCCTACTGATGAGACCCCAGGGCCACCACTGGCTTATTGATGGCCTTGGAAAATGTTGTTGCTATCACAACATTTTTTCTTGATAAATGCAGTATCACCCGGTATTTCTAGTTCATCTTGATAAAAGAACAAACTCATGCCTGCGATGAAACTTGAATCCTGCACCTTGGCCCTGTTCGGCGCGCTGGGCGATCTGGCTCTGCGCAAGCTGTTTCCCGCGCTTTACCAACTCGATCGCGCTGGTTTGCTGCACGATGGTACGCGCATTCTCGCGCTGGCCCGTGATGGCGGCGAACCGAGTCGTCATCTGCACGCCATCGAGCAGGCGTTGCGTCTGTACGTGCCGGCCAAGGAGCTGACGGAGCCTGACCTGGTGCGCTTCCAGGCGCGCCTGAGTTACCTGACGATGGACTTTCTCCAGGCCAACGACTATGCCGCGCTCCTCGAGCATGTCAGCCCGCAGGATCAGCTGATCGCCTATTTCGCCACCCCGGCATCGGTGTATGGCGGCATCTGCGCCAATCTGGCAGCCGTCGGGCTGGCCGAGGGCACGCGGGTGGTGCTGGAGAAGCCGATCGGCCACGACCTGGCATCCTCGCGTGCGGTCAACGATGCCGTGGCCCAGGTGTTCCCGGAGAACCGCGTCTATCGCATCGACCATTACCTGGGCAAGGAAACGGTGCAGAACCTTATTGCCCTGCGCTTTGCCAATAGCCTGTTCGAAACCCAGTGGAACCAGAACCACATTTCCCACGTGGAAATCACCGTTGCCGAGAAGGTCGGCATCGAGGGGCGCTGGGGCTACTTCGATCAGGCCGGGCAACTGCGCGACATGATCCAGAACCATCTGCTGCAGCTGCTCTGCCTGATCGCCATGGACCCGCCCAGCGATCTGTCCGCCGACAGTATCCGTGATGAGAAGGTCAAGGTGCTCAAGGCGCTGGAGCCGATCAGCGTCGAGCAGCTCGGTCAGCGCGTGGTGCGCGGCCAGTACGTCGCCGGCAGCAGTGATGGGCGGCCGGTGCCGGGCTATCTGGAGGAAGAGAATTCCAACACCCAGAGCGATACCGAAACCTTCGTCGCCCTGCGTGCCGACATCCGCAACTGGCGCTGGGCCGGTGTGCCGTTCTACCTGCGTACTGGCAAGCGCATGCCGCAGAAGCTGTCGCAGATCGTCATCCATTTCAAGGCGCCGCCGCACTACATCTTCGCCCCGGAGCAGCGTCAGCTGATCGGCAACAAGCTGATCATCCGCCTGCAGCCGGACGAGGGCATCGCCCTGCAGGTGCTGACCAAGGATCAGGGCCTGGACAAGGGCATGCAGCTGCGCAGCGGTCCGCTGCAACTGAGTTTCTCCGACACCTACCGCAGCGCGCGCATCCCCGATGCCTACGAGCGCCTGCTGCTGGAAGTGATGCGCGGCAACCAGAACCTGTTCGTGCGCAAGGACGAGATCGAATACGCCTGGCAGTGGTGCGATCAGTTGATCGACGGCTGGCAGCGCCTCGGCGAAGCGCCGAAACCCTACACCGCCGGCAGCTGGGGACCCATGGCGTCGGTTGCATTGATCACTCGGGATGGCAGGAGCTGGTATGGCGATCTCTGAACTGAAACTGCCGCAGGGCGTACAGGCCTGCGCGCATAACGACGCCGAGCAATTGGCGCAGTCGATGGCGATTCGCGTAGCCGATGCGTTGCGTGCGGCCATTGCCGGTCGCGGCCAGGCCACCCTGGTGGTGTCCGGCGGGCGCAGTCCGGTGCCGTTCTTCGAAGCGCTGGCGCAGCAGGAGCTGCCGTGGACGCAGGTACTGGTCAGCCTGGCCGACGAGCGCTGGGTACCGGTCAACCATGCGGGCAGCAACGAAGGGCTGGTGCGTCGTCATCTGCTGCAGGGGCCTGCGGCCGAGGCGCGTTTCATCGGTCTTTATCAGGTTGCCGGCAACCTGGAGCGAGCGGCCGACCTGGCCGACACGGCCGTCGCCGAACTGGCGCCTATCGACGTGCTGGTGCTGGGCATGGGCGATGACGGCCATACCGCCTCTTTATTCCCGCACAGCCCCAATCTGCATCAGGCACTGGAGCCTGACTGCGCGCGCCGAGTGTTGCCGATGCTTGCACCGAGCGAGCCGGCGCAGCGACTGACCCTGACCCTGCCGGTGCTGGCCAGTGCGCGCCTGCCTCTTCTGGCGATCCAGGGGCAGGCGAAACTGAAGGTTCTCGGCGCAGCACTACAACCTGGCGAGATCGCCGAACTGCCGATTCGTGCATTCCTGCATTCCCCTCTCGAAATTCATTGGTGCCCCTGACATGACCAGCCTCGACCAAGGCCAGCGTGCGCGCATGGCCGATAAAATCGCCGAGATCGACCGCATCTGCGCGCAAGCGCGCATCATGCCGGTGATCACCATCGCCCGCGAGGCGGACATCCTGCCGCTGGCCGACGCCCTGGCCGCTGGCGGCCTGCGCGTGCTGGAAGTGACCCTGCGCTCGGAGCACGGCCTGGAGGCGATTCGCCGCCTGCGGGCCGAGCGCCCCGAGCTGTGCATCGGTGCCGGTACCGTGCTGGACGAGACCATGCTCGCCGCCGCCACCGATGCCGGTGCCCAGTTCATCGTCACCCCGGGCAGCACGCGCGAGCTGCTGCTGGCCGCGTTGGACAACCCGCTGCCGCTGCTGCCGGGGGTAAGCAGTGCGTCCGATCTGATGATCGGCTACGCCCTCGGTTATCGCCGTTTCAAGCTGTTCCCGGCTGAAGTCTGCGGTGGTGTAGCGGCGCTCAAGGCGCTGGCCGGCCCGTTCGGCGGTGTGCGTTTCTGTCCGACTGGCGGTATCGGTCCGGACAATCTGCAGCGCTACATGGCGCAGCCCAATGTCATGTGCGTGGGCGGCACCTGGATGTTCCAGCGCGAGTGGGTGGAAAACAGCGATTGGGCGCGTATCCAGCAGTGCAGTGCCGAGGCTTTGCAGCTGTTGGGCTGAAGCCTGCCAGTGGCGCTGCCGCTACCGATTGTCGGGTTGGTTTAATTTTTGTGCCCCGTTGGGCGCCTGGCACGTCAGGTAGTGTCATTGTGCTGGCGTCAATAAAAACAATTCTCCAGCGAAACCCTGAAACACCCGCAGTTGGAGAATTTCATGAATACCTGGTTCGCTAATCTCAGCGTGACCCGCAAACTGGCACTCGGCTTCGGCTTGGTGCTGGTTCTTACCCTCGCTCTCGCCTGGACCGCCTGGACGGGTCTGGGCAGCGTGATCCAGCGCAGCATCTGGATGAGCGAGATTACCCAGCTCAATACCACGCTGACCAACCTGCGTATCGCTCGCCTGCAGTTCATGCTGGCCAAGGGCGATGCGGCCAGTACCGAGCGCCTGCTGGCCAACCTGAACATTTACCTCGAACAGCAGAAGAAGCTGCTGGGCACCTTCAAGAACCCGGTCAACGTGAAGTTGCTGCAGGAGCAGGATCGTTACAACCAGGACTACCAGCGTTCCCTGTCCGGTATGCGTGCAGCCTACGCTGACGCGGAAAAGGTGCGGGGTCAGGTGAATGACGAAGATCAGCAGCTTGGCGAGCTGGTTGCCGCGATGCGTCGCAGCGTCGAGCTGCTGCCGGAATATGACGGTCGTCGCTTCGAGCAGTTGCAGGCCTTGAGCAGCACTCAGTCGGAGCTGCTGCGTCTGCGCTATCTGCTGGAACGCTACGACAGCATGCCGGATGCAGAAACCGAGCAGGCCCTGGCCGAACGCATCGCCACCGCTCGCGCCAGCCTCGGCGGCCTGGAACAGGCTTTCGGCAGCGCCCAACAGGACGCGGTACGCCGTATCGATGCGGCTCTGGGGCAGTTCGAACAGACCGTGCAAGCCTTCAAGAAGGCTACCGCCGAGATCGCTCGCACCCGTCAGGAAATGACTGACCAGCAGGGCGAAATCGTCCGCATCAGCGATACCCTGTACAAGTTCCAGCTCGAACGTATGGCCATCGAAAGTGGCGAGGCGCGCACCTGGCAGATCGTCGCCGTGCTGCTGGCGTTGCTCTTCGGTGTACTGGCCGCCTGGCTGATCACCCGTCAGATCACTCGTCCGCTGCACGACACCCTGGGCGCGGTGCAGCGTATTGCAGACGGCGACCTGACCGACTCGACGCGCATCGAGCGCCGTGACGAGCTGGGCATGCTGCAGCTGGGCATCGCGCAAATGGCTGGCACCCTGCGTGAGCTGATCAGCGGCATTCGCGACGGTGTGGCGCAGATCGCCAGCGCTGCCGAGCAGCTCTCTGCAGTGACCGAGCAGACCAGTGCCGGGGCCAATCATCAGCGCCAGGAAACCGACCAGGTGGCCACGGCCATGCATGAGATGTCCGCTACCGTGCAGGAAGTGGCACGCAATGCCGAGCAGGCCTCCGATGCTGCGAACGCCGCCGATGCCGAAGCGCGGCAAGGTGACCAGGTGGTGGCTCAGGTGGTTGGGCAGATCGAGCGACTGGCTGCCGAAGTGGGACGTTCTTCCGATGCCATGACCGGCCTGCAGCAGGAAAGCGACAAGATCGGCAGCGTCATGGACGTGATCAAGTCGGTGGCCGAGCAGACCAATCTGCTGGCACTGAACGCCGCCATCGAGGCGGCGCGTGCCGGCGAGGCCGGTCGTGGTTTCGCCGTGGTGGCCGATGAAGTGCGTGGCCTGGCCCAGCGCACGCAGAAGTCCACCGAGGAAATCGAAGCCCTGATCGCCGGCCTGCAGAGCGGCACCCAGCAGGTGGCTGCGGCGATGCGTACCAGTCGCGACATCACCGACAGCAGCGTCGAGCTGAGCCGCAAGGCAGGTGTCTCCCTGGCCAGCATCACGCAGGCGGTGTCCAACATCCAGTCGATGAACCAGCAGATCGCCGCTGCTGCCGAAGAGCAGAGCGCCGTGGCCGAGGAAATCAGCCGCAGCGTGATCAGCGTGCGCGACATCTCCGAGCAGACCGCCAGCGCCAGTGAAGAAACCGCCGCCTCCAGCGCCGAGCTGGCGCGTCTGGGCGGCCAGCTGCAGGCCATGGTCAGCCGCTTCCGCGTCTAGCTCAAGGCCAGCGCACCTTGCGTCGACCACGTAAGGTGCGCCGTGCGCAGCTCGTAGGGCTTGGCAAGCAAGCCTGAGCCATCGCTGGCACGCGGCTTTGCCCTGCCGGGCGCAAAATAGGTGGCACTTCGACGATACGCCGGACCTCGAAAGAGACAGTTCGTCGTCATCGGAGTCGTTATGCCTCATCTGCCATCACGCACCTGGATCCGCGCCCTGGTCGGTATCACCGTCGCGCTCGGCACCTTCGAAGCCACGCGCCGCTATCGGCAGTTGGCGAGCGCGCCGGCGCTGAGCGACACCAGTCGCGCCCTGGGCATCGACGGTCATCATGTTCAGGCCGGCCCTTGGCGGCTGTTCACCCGCAGTGTCGGCGCTGCCGACGCACCGGTGGTGGTGCTGGTGCACGGGCTGGTCATCTCCAGTCGTTACATGGAGCCGCTGGCCAGGGCACTGGCCGACAACGGCTACCGCGTGCTGGCGCCGGACCTGCCGGGCTACGGCGAGAGCGCGACGGGCACGCCACGGCGCGTGCTGAGCGTCGAGCAACTGGCCGATGTGCTCGACCTCTGGCTCAGCGCCTGCGCCATCGACAAGGCCACGTTCATCGGCAATTCCTACGGCTGCCAGATACTCACGGCCCTGGCGGTGCGCCACCCCCAGCGGGTGGAGCGCCTGGTGCTGCAGGGGCCGACCGTCGACCCGGCGGCGCGCAGCCTGTTGCCGCAACTCTGGCGTGCCGTGCGCAATGGCCGTCGCGAACGCCAGCGCTCCAGTGCCGCCATCGGCCGCATCGATTACGCCAAGGCGGGCGTCTGGCGGGTGCTGGGCAGCATCAGGCAACTGCTGCACTACCGCATCGAGGATCATCTCGCCGCCATCGAGGCCCCATGCCTGGTCGTGCAGGGCAGCCGCGACCCGGTGGCGCCGCCGCATTGGGGCGAGGCGGTGGCCGCGCGCCTGCCCAAGGGGCGCCTGTGCCTCGTCGAGGGCGCGACCCACACCATGAACTACGTGCATCCGCACAGCTTCGCGCAGCTGATCGACGATTTTCTGCGCGAGGGTCGCGGCGCCGCGGAGGTAGCCCAATGAGCCAGCCACCGCAGGGCATCGCCCGTTTCGATTCGGCGGCCGGCATGGTCCAGGCCCTTGCACTCGCGCTACGCGGGCGCCCGTACACCAGCCCGAGCGAGTCGCCGCTGCTCGACAGCCTGATGCCGACCATCAATCGCCTGCCGTGCAAGCTGCGCGAGCAGGTCTATGCCCTGGGCGGCATGACCGAGGGCATCGGCCCGTCACAGGCCGCGCGGGTGGACGTCGAGGCGATCGCCGAGTGGATGGCCGGCCTGTATCCGCAGCGGCGCTATCCGGCGGCCTTCATCGGTTCGTCCAACGGGGCGCTGATGCATCTTGCGGCGGCCATGGGCGTGCCCTGGCTGCCGCAGACCTTTCTCTGCCCGGTGCGCGCGCTGGGCAACGACCCGGACGATGCCCGCCGTGCGCTGGAGCAGGGCCTGCCGATCGTTCACGCCTTGCTCGGCGCGGATGCGCGCATCGCCGTGCACCATATGCACGATCCCAATCAGGATCGGCTGATGCTGCAGCACATGGCCTACTACCGCCTCAAGTACCGGCGCCTGCCGCTGGCCTACCGCGAGTTTCTCCTGCGCAGCCTGGCGCCGGGGGCGACGCTCTACGTCAGCGCCTGCAATCGCCAGTGGCCGGTCACACGCACCTCCTCGCGCTCGGTGTTTCAGTTTGGCGCCACTGGTGGGGCGAATGAGAGCGAATACTTCGAAGGCTCGCCGCGGGTGCGCCAGTACCTGTCGCGCTACGGCATCGCCCGGCCGCGCTGGGAGCCGCCACCTGCCGACGACATGGCGCCCGAGGCCGAGTGGGGCTTCGACCCGGCCCTGCTGGACGACCTGCAGGAGCTGGCCAAGGCGCGGCAATGGCGGCTGATCCGCATCGACCATGCCGAACCCGAGTCGCTCAGCGCGCTGACGGCCGACACCTACGCCGACTGGTACGCCGAGCAGGGCGAACCCTCGCGCCGCCTGCTGGTGGACAGCTTTCTGCTCAGTGATCCGCTTACCACTCTTCGGCTGCGGGCAACCCCGTACTGGTCGCTGTTCGGCGTCGAGCCTTCGGCACGCCTGCTGGAGGAGTATCTGCAGGGGCACCCGGGGTTCGACGAAATCGACATGCTGCTGTTCTCCCACGGTACCGAAGGCGTTGGTCTCGCCCCCATCGAGCGTTGGCAGCAGTTGCTCGGCTGGGCGCGGGTAGAGGGGCGGCTGGTCGGCGTGGACCCTTCGCGCTATCCCCGCGATTTCGCCACCTTTACCCGGTTCGCCGAGGACCTGGCGCGCCTCGGACCGAGGTGGGACCTGCCTGAGCCGATGTCCATCGCCTTCTTCGAGGAGGCGCTGCAACGCCACGGCGCGAACGCCGAGGTCTCGCTCAGTCGTCTGCAGGGCGCTAGCGGTTGAGGCGCTTTGCGTCTGGCAGTGGGCAGCGCTTTTTCTCGAAAGAAAGTTTCCCTGCACTGTCGATTCGTCCATCGCCCGTTCGACTAGTCTTCAGAACCCAGCCATGGGTTCAGTGTCAGCCGTAGGGAGACTCCTGCGCTATTTCGACTCGAACAAGGAGAAAGGCGATGCGTTTCATGGTGATGGTCAAGGCGACTGCAGATTCCGAAGCCGGTGTGATGCCCAGCGAGGAGCTGCTGGCGGCCATGGGCCGCTACAACGAGGAGCTGGCGCAGGCCGGCGTGATGCTCGCCGGCGAGGGCCTGCAGCCCAGCGCCAAAGGCGCGCGGGTGCGGTTTTCCGGGACGCAGCGCACGGTGATCGACGGCCCGTTCATGGAAACCAAGGAGCTGGTGGCCGGCTTCTGGATCTTTCAATGCGAGTCGCTGCAGGCCTGTATCGACTGGGTCAAGCGCTGCCCCAATCCCATGCCTGGCGAATCCGATATCGAGATTCGGCAGATTTTCGAAGCCGAGGATTTCGGCGCCGAGTTCACCCCAGAGTTGCGTGAGCAGGAAGACCTTATTCGCGCGCGCATCAGCAGTGACAATCAAGGAGAGCAACGATGAAGATACATGCCTATCTGATGTTCGATGGCCAGTGCGAGGAAGCCTTCAATTTCTACGCCGAGCTGCTGGATGGCAAGCTGGAGCTGATGCGCTTCGGCGAGAGCCCGGATGCCGGCGAGGTACCGCCGGAGTATCACGACCGGGTGATGCATGTGTGCCTGACGGCGGGCGACCAGATCCTGATGGCGTCCGATACCATCCCGCAGTATCCGCACGAGGGTATCAAAGGCTGCTCGATCTCCCTGCAGGTCGATAACGTGCCGGAGGCCGAGCGCCTGTACGAAGCGCTATCTGCCGGTGGCGAGGTACAGATGGAGCTGCAGGCCACCTTCTGGGCGACCCGCTTCGCCATGCTCACCGACCGCTTCGGTGTGCCGTGGATGATCAATTGTGTGATCGATAGTCAGGAGGGCTGACTACGAGCGTCCAAGCCTAGCCCGGATGCAATACGCGGAGGCGCGGGATTGGGTAATCGCGGCTGAAGCCGCTCCTACAGACTACTTAGTTGGGTAGGAGTGGCTTCAGCCGCGAACGCTGTTTTTCAGCCCACCAGCGTCAGCGGCTCGCGCTCTTCCTCCACCTGTACGCCCGCCAGGAAGTCTTCGCCCCAGCGGCGGATGTCGTTGAAGCAAACGATATCGAACAGCTCGCGCAGACGCGCCTGGGCCTCGCTCTTGGGCAGGTTCAGCGCCAGGTAGCAGGTCTGTGCCAGGTCGGCGGGGTCGTGCGGGTTGGTCAGCAACGCACCCTTGAGCTCGGCGGCGGCACCGGCGAACTCCGATAGCACCAGCACACCGCGCCCGCCGAGCAGGCCTTGCGCGGCGACGAACTCCTTGGCCACCAGGTTGAGGCCGTCGCGCAGCGGGGTGATCCACATGACGTCGGCCATGGCGTACCAGGCGCTGACTTCCTCGAACGGCAGGCTGCGGAAGAAGAACTGCAGCGGCGTCCAGCCGATACGGGCGAAACGGCCGTTGATGCGGCCCACGGCCTGCTCGATTTGTGTCTGCAACTCGTCGTACACCCTCATCTCACGCGCCGCGGGCACGCAGACGGTGACCAGGGTGACCTTGCCGAGCAGCTCGGGGTTGTCGTCGAGCAGGCGCTCGTAAGCGTTGAGCTTTTCCAGAATGCCTTTGGTGTAGTCGAGACGCTCCACCGACAGGATCAGCTTCACGCCCTTCATTTCCTCGCGCAGGTTCGCCATCAGCTCCTGGATCTTCGGTGCTTCGAGGGCGTTGCGTACGCGGTCGATGTCGAGGCCGACCGGGTGAGCGCCGAGCCTGACCTGACGGGTGCCGGTATCCAGCGCGGTGGTCATGCGTTCCAGGCCCACGGCGCAGCCGTAAGTGATGAAGCGCGGCGCGCAGCTCTGTCTTTCCAGCGCTTTGAGCGGGAACACGCCGCGGGCGACGTCGACGAAGTTCTCCACCTGGCGCGGGATGTGGAAGCCGATGTAGTCGCATTGCAGCAGGCTGCCGACGATCTGCCGGCGCCAGGGCAGCACGTTGAACACGTCGGCCGAGGGGAAGTAGGTGTGGTGGAAGAAGGCGATGCGCAGGTCCGGGCGCAACTCGCGCAGGTAGGCCGGCACCATCCATAGGTTGTAGTCGTGCAGCCAGACGATGGCGCCTTCGGCGGCTTCCAGGGCGGTGCGTTCGGCGAAGGCGCGGTTGACCTTGAGGAACACCAGCCAGTCGTCCTCGTTGAAGGTGGCGCGTTCCCAGAAGGTGTGCAGGGTCGGCCAGAAGGCCTCCTTGGAGAAGCGCTTGTAGAAGATATCCACTTCTTCCTTGCTCAGCTTGACCCGCGCGGCGGTGAGCTTGGGGTAGCGCTCGGCATCCACCGTGGTGTGGCTGTCGAACGGCTCGTCGCCGTCCTCGTGCACGGCCCAGGCTACCCAGGAGCCGGGGCGGCCGTCACCGAAGAAGCTCAGCAGGGTGGGGATGATGCCGTTGGGCGAGGTCGGGCGGCGGCGCTGCAGCTTGCCGGCTGCGTTGCGGTATTCCTCATAGGGCAGACGGTGATAGACCATCACCAGCTCGGCCTTGCCCGGTTGTGCGGCCTGGCGCCGTTCGGCAGCGATGCCATGCTCGCCGAGAAAACCGAAATGAGCGAAGGCTTCGAGGATGCCGCCACAGCCCGGGCGGCTGGCGTGCAGAGTGCGCGAGTGGCTGCGTGTGGCTTCCAGCAGCGCGGCTTCCGACTGGCCCACGCACACGCCGTGGAAGCTGGCACTGAGCATGGACAGGTCGTTGAGCGTATCGCCGGCCGCCAGCACCTGGTCGTGGTCCAGCTCAAGCCAGTCGGCCAGGGCCTGCAGGCTGCTGCCCTTGTTCACGCCTCTGGGCAAGAAATCCAGGTACAGCTCGGCGGAGTAGAGCAGGTCGCAGCCCAGCTCATCGGCGATCTCGCGCAGCGCTGGGTTGGCCGCCTGCTCCGGCGTGCAGAAGTACGAGCAGCGCCGCGCCTGCGGCACGTCCTGACGCTCCAGGCCGAACGGCTCGATGGCACTGGCCACCTGGGTTTCGCCGGGCCAGCGGGCATCGACCACGCTTTGCAGCGGCTGGATCGGCTGCAGGCTGTCGCCATGCACCAGAGTCGCGCCGACGTCGGCGATGATGAAATCCGGCTGCGGCAGCGTCGGGTCGGCCAGCAGCGGCAGCACCGCTTCCAGGCTGCGCCCGGTGACGTAGGCGAGCTTGATCTCGGGGTGTGCGGCGATGGTTTGGTAGAGGCTCAGGCGGTCTTCGGGATCGCCGGCGAGAAAGGTTCCATCCAGGTCGGTGGCTAATAGCATCGTTGTTTCTCCAGAAGTGGCCAGTGCGGTGCGCTCAGGGGTGAGCGGTCGACGGGCCGGGTTTCTGGCTGCTTGGGGTAGGCTCAAGGCCTTGCCGAAACAGCCTTTAAGAACCTGTCCCAAGACTGCTGCGCGTCGGCCATGCTGCGTTGAAGCCGAGCTCAGAATGCTCATTTACAGCTCGTAAACTCCGCTTCTTCGCTCGACTTCGCCTTGCCTGGCTCTAGCTCGCGAGTCTTTGAACAGGTTCTATGACTTCAGGACTGAGTTGTCGTCTCCTCCGTCGAATCATGGGACGGCGCATCGGGCATCAGCTCCAGCACCGTGGGGCTGGTACGCAGCATCGGCACGAAATGCGCGGCATCGCCGCTGACCAGATCGCTGACATGGCGCAGCCGATAGAAGGTGTAGGCGGCCAGCAGGCCGAGGGTGCTGGCGAAGTACAGCGGCAGCGCACTGGCGCCGAGTTGCTCCATCAGCACACCCGCCAGCAGCGGCCCGCACACCGACCCGATGCCGTTGACCATCAGCAGGCTGGCCGAGCCGGAGAGAATCTCGTCGGCGTGCAGCTGGTCGATCAGCTGCGCCACGGCGATGGGGTAGATGGCAAAGGCCAGACCGCCCCAGATGAAGATCGCGCCGAGCAGCAACGGGCCGGCCGGCAGCAGGCTCATGATCAGCGCCAGGGCGACCGCCAGTATGACCACCCAGAGCAGTACCTGGCGCCGGTCGTGACGGTCCGAATAGATACCGATGGGCCATTGCAGCAGTGCACCGCCGAGAATGGTGGAGGTCATCAGCAGGCCGACGCCGGACGTATCGAAGCCGGCCAGGCTGGCATAGACCGGTGCCATGCCCCAGAAACCACCCATCGCCAGGCCGGACAGACCCGCGGCGATGATCGCCAGTGGTGCGATCTGCCAGAGCTGGCGCAGGTTGGTCGGTGGCGACTCGGGCAGCGTCGGTTGTGCCTGGCGGGTGAGGGTGATGGGCATCAGCGCGGCACTGATCAGGATGGCGGCGATGGCGAACAGGGTGAACTGCACCGGGTCGGCCAGGTGCAGCAGTTGCTGGGCCAGCGCCAGGGCGCCGAGGTTGACCGCCATGTACACGGCGAATACCTGACCGCGTTTCTCGTTGGGTGCCTGGGCGTTGAGCCAGCTCTCGATGACCATGTACAGCGTCACCAGTCCCAGGCCGTAGAGCACGCGCAGGAGCAGCCAGACCCACGGATCGATCAGCAGTAAATGGAGCAGGGCGGCGATGGCGGCCAGGGCGGCGCAGCAGGCGAACGCGCGAATGTGCCCGATGCGTCTGACCAGCGGCGTCGCCAGCCAGGTACCGAGGAGGAACCCGACGAAGTACCCGGACATGATCAGTCCGAGCATCGTGGTGGAGTAGCCTTCGGCGACGCCACGCAGGGTCAGTAGGGTATTGAGCAGACCATTGCCAAGCAGGAGTAGCGCGACCCCGCTCAGCAGTGAACTGATGGGGGCAATGAGAGACCACATGCAAACTACCCTAGGGGACTATGCCGGTGAGGGCAAGCATGAAGCAGGCCAGCGCTTTGTTGGGTATGTATGTAAGCGATTGATTTTTAAGTGGTATTTAAGTCGACGAACGGTCTTTGAATTTTTTCTGACTATGCTGGCGCGCCTGCCTGGGGCGCCGTGACCTGTGCCTGCACCGATCACGGGCCCCGTGCAGGTGGGCTCAGAGGCTGACCCGGGCGATGGCGCTGGCCAATGCGTCGAGTCGTGCCGTATCCAGCCCGGCGACGTTGGCGCGTCCGCTGCCGACCATGTACACGCTGAATTCCTCACGCAGACGTTGCACCTGCAGCGGCGACAAGCCGGTGTAGGAGAACATCCCGCGCTGTTCGGCGATATGCGCGAAACGTTCGCTCAGCCCATGTGGCGCCAGTGCCTCGACCAGGCCGCGGCGCAGACTGGCCACGCGCAGACGCATGCCTTCCAGCTCGTCCTGCCAGAGGCCTTTCAGCTCGTTGTCGCCAAGTATCTGCGCCACCACTGCGGCGCCATGGGCGGGCGGCGTCGACCACAGGTTGCGGGCGATGGAGGCCAGCTGGCTGCGGATGTCGATGAGTTTCTCGGCGTTGCCGGCGCAGACGATCAGGGCGCCGGTGCGCTCGCGATACAGGCCGAAGTTCTTCGAGCAGGAGCTGGTGATCAGCAGCTCCGGCAGTTCGGCGGCGAACAGACGTACGGCCCAGGCATCCTCCTCCAGTCCGTCGCCGAAGCCCTGGTAGGCGAAGTCGATCAGCGGCAGCAGTTCACGCGCCTTGACCACCTCCAGCACGCGCTTGAAATCGCGTGGCGTGAGGTCGAAGCCAGTGGGGTTGTGGCAGCAGGCATGCAGCAGCACCACGTCGCCCTTAGGCAGGTGGGTGAGGGCGGCGATCATGGCCTCCACGTCGAGGCGGTTGTCGGCGCCGACATAGGGATAGTGGCCGACCTTGAGCCCGGCTTCGGCGAACAGGGTTTCGTGGATCGGCCAGGTCGGATCGCTCAGCCAGATGCCGCGCCCGGGCAGGCAGTGGCGGATGAAATCGCCCGCCAGGCGCAATGCGCCGGTACCACCCGGTGTTTGCGTTGCGCCGGCGCGCTGCTCGGTCAGCAACGGCGAGTTGGCCCCCAGCACCAACTGGCTCAGGCGCTCGCCGAAGGCCGCATCGCCGTGGCCGCCGACGTAGGTCTTGGTCAGTTCGCTGTCGAGCAGGCGCTGCTCGGCCAGCTTCACTGCGCGAGGAATCGGCGTCAGCCCCTGCGCGTCCTTGTACACGCCGACGCCAAGGTCCAGGCGCGCCGGGTTGCTATCCAGTCGATAGGCTTCCATCAGGCTGAGGATGGGGTCTCCCGGTACGCGGGCGACCTGGTCGAAGTGACTCACTTGCGGCCCTCGGCGCTGGCGGCGAGCACATCGGTACGTGCGGCCATGATGAAGTCGTTGCGGTGCAGGCCGCGCATCTCGTGGCTCCACCAGGTGACGGTGACCTTGCCCCATTCGGTGAGCAGGGCCGGATGATGACCGACTTCTTCGGCGATGGCGCCAACGGCATTGGTAAAGGCCAGAGCGTGGCGGAAGTTCTTGAACAGGTACACGCGCTCCAGCTCCATATGGTCGCCACGTACCTCGATGTTCCAGTCGGGAATCTCGCGGATCAGTTCGGCCAGTTCTTCATCGGACACCTTCGGCGCGTCGGCGCGGCAGGCTTCGCATTGGGCTTGGGCAAGGCTCATTGGGGGGCTCCTGATTTTTGTAGCCCGGATGAAATCCGGGGCCATGTCTGCGAGCGATCCCGGATTTCATCCGGACTACTCGCTGAATAGATTTTCGTAGGGTGGAAAACCGCGAAGCGTTTTCCACCGCAATGGTCAAAGGAAGATAGCTGAACCACTTGCCCTCTCCCCCGACCCCTCTCCCATAAATGGGCGAGGGGAGTTGAAGGGCTACGCGGCTTTCCGCGGAAACTTTGGTGCATGCAGGCCCATCTGCATGGCCTTGTGCACCAGCGCCATGATGTCTTCCTGAGCCAGCTCGAACAGGCGCTTGAGCTCGGGCAGAACGAAGTACACCGGTTGCAGGATATCGATGCGATACGGCGTGCGCATCGCTTCCAGTGCATCGAAGGGCTGGTGCTCGGGGGCGTCTGACAGGGCGTAGAGGGTTTCCTTCGGCGAGGAGAGGATGCCGCCGCCGTAGATGTGTCGGCCGGCCGGGGTATCGAGCAGGCCGAATTCGATGGTCAGCCAGTACAGCCGCGCCAGGTACACGCGCTGCTCTTTCGTGGCCTTGAGGCCGAGCTTGCCATAGGTGTGAGTGAATTCGGCGAACCAGGGGTTGGTCAGCAGCGGGCAGTGGCCAAAGATCTCGTGGAAGATGTCCGGCTCCTGCAGGTAGTCCAGCTCCTCGGGCGTGCGGATGAAGGTGGCGACAGGAAACTGCTTGCTGGCCAGCAGCTCGAAGAAGGTCTGGAAGGGAATCAGCGCCGGTACCCGCGCTACGCGCCAGCCGGTGGTGGATTCAAGCACACGATTGATCTCGCCGAGCTGCGGAATGCGCTCCATGGGCAGGCCGAGTTGCTCGATACCGTCGAGGTATTCCTGGCAGGCGCGATTCTGGATCACCTCCAGCTGGCGGGTGATCAGAGTATTCCACACCTGATGCTCGCTTTCAGGGTAATGGATAAAGCCACTCTCGTCCGGTTCCCGGGCCAGGTACTGCGTACTCTTCATTGCTGCCTCCTTGAGGGGGCTGTTGTTCTTGTCTTGGACACAGATTTACCCCGCCTGGGTGCTCGACGGCAGGCCTTGAGCAGCATCGCAGCGCAGTCGCTGAAAGGAAAATTGTAAAGTTTTGATTACGATAAGGCCGAATAGGCCATTTATCGCCTTGTCGTTATGCTCGGGTGTCACATATTCTTGACGGAAATTATGCCGCTCAGTCGAATTCCCGGGTGGCCCCATAACAAGAAAACCAAGAGCCCGAGCCATGCGTATTAAGGTCCATTGCCAGAACCGTGTCGGCATTCTGCGTGACATCCTCAACCTGCTGGTCGACTACGGCATCAACGTTGCCCGTGGCGAAGTCGGGGGCGAGCAGGGCAATGCCATCTATCTGCACTGCCCGAATCTGATAAATCTGCAGTTCCAGTCTCTTAGGCCGAAGTTCGAGGCAATTCCCGGCGTATTCGGCGTCAAGCGTGTGGGGCTGATGCCCAGCGAACGGCGCCATCTGGAGCTCAATGCGCTGCTCGGTGCGCTGGACTTTCCGGTGCTCTCGATCGACATGGCCGGCAGCATCGTCGCCGCCAACCGCAGCGCGGCGCAGCTGCTCGGCGTGCGTGTGGACGAGGTGCCGGGTATGGCGTTGTCGCGCTACGCCGAGGACTTCGATTTGCCCGAGCTGGTGCGCGCCAACAAGACGCGGATCAACGGCTTGCGGGTGAAGATCAAGGGCGATGTGTTTCTCGCCGATATCGCGCCGCTGCAGAATGAGCACGACGACAGCGAGGCACTGGCCGGTGCGGTGCTGACCCTGCATCGCGCCGACCGCGTCGGTGAGCGTATCTACCATGTGCGCAAGCAGGAGCTGCGTGGTTTCGACTCGATCTTCCAGAGCTCGAAGGTGATGGCGGCCGTGGTCAAGGAAGCGCGACGCATGGCGCCGTTGGACGCGCCGCTGCTGATCGAGGGCGAAACCGGTACCGGCAAGGAACTGCTGGCGCGCGCCTGCCACCTGGCCAGCCCGCGTGGGCAGTCGCCCTTCATGGCGCTCAACTGCGCTGGCCTGCCCGAGTCCATGGCCGAAACCGAGCTGTTCGGCTACGGCCCCGGCGCCTTCGAAGGCGCGCGCCCGGAAGGCAAGCTCGGCCTGCTGGAACTGACTGCAGGCGGCACGCTGTTTCTCGATGGCGTCGGTGAGATGAGCCCGCGCCTGCAGGCCAAGCTGCTGCGCTTTCTGCAGGACGGCTGCTTCCGCCGTGTCGGTAGCGATGAAGAGGTTTATCTGGACGTGCGGGTGATCTGCGCCACCCAGGTCGATCTTTCCGAGCTCTGCGCCCGAGGAGAGTTTCGTCAGGATCTCTATCACCGCCTCAATGTGCTCAGCTTGCACATCCCGCCACTGCGCGAGTGTCTCGACGGGCTGGAGCCGCTGGTCGAGCACTTTCTCGATTCGGCCAGCCGGCAGATCGGTTGTGCGCTGCCGAAGCTGGCGCCGCAGGCCTTCGAGCGCATGGCCCATTACCATTGGCCGGGCAACGTGCGGCAGCTGGAGAACGTACTGTTTCAGGCGGTTTCGCTATGCGACGGCGGCACGGTGAAGGCCGAGCACATTCGCCTGCCGGATTACGGTGCGCCGCAGCCGCTCGGTGAGTTCTCTGTCGACGGCAGCCTCGACGATATTCTCGGGCGCTTCGAGAAGGCGGTGCTGGAGCGCTTGTTCCGCGATCACCCGAGCAGCCGTCAGTTGGGCAAGCGTCTGGGTGTTTCCCATACCACCATCGCCAACAAGCTGCGGCAGCACGGGCTGGGCAAGGACTAGGAGGATGAAGCGAGCCCGGTGATCCGGGCCCGCTCAGGTATTTCAGCGAGCGCTGACGGGCCGCGCGCGCGGGCCGGGCAGAATGCCGTTGACCGGGTTGCTGCTCAGCAGGCGTGCGCTGGTGATACCGGCGATCTCATGGCCGCGATCATTCAGGGTGTTCATCACCTGATTGACCAGGGCAGTGATCAGAATACCGGCCAGGCCGCCGCCGCTGTTCTGCTGCTGTTCGGCGCTACTGGCCCGGGCCACGCCTTTCCACAGTTCCTTGCCGGTGCGCAGGTCGACCAGGGTGGCACTGGCGGCTACCGCCACCTCGCTGCTGATCACCTTGTAGCTGCTGCCGTATTCGGTCACGTCGATGTACAGCACGGTGTCGGCTCCGAAGATCTCGTAGAGCTTCTGCGGTGGGACTTCGCGGATTTCCTCGGCGTTGAGCAGACCGTTCTGCTTGAACGTCTCGTTGACCACCGCCACCGGCAGCACGTAGTAGCCGGCTTCGCTCAGCGGCGCGGTGATCAGCGAGTACATGCTGTAGGTGGCCTTGATGTCCGGCGACTTGTTGACCGGCGGCAGTACCAGGATGGAAGCCGGGCTGCTCTCCTTGAAGGCGCTGTAGTCGTAGGGCTGCTGGGTGGCGCAGCCCGTCAGCAGGGCGAGTGCGGCAAGCGCCGCGAATGTTCTGATCGAGTTCATTAGAGGCATGTCGGTCACTTCGCTACGTTGCGCATCAGAAAGTCCATGTACTGAGCGGACTCGGGGAACAGCGCCTTCTCGGTTTCGAATTGCTGGCGTACCTGATCCGCTTTGCCGATCTCCGCGTAAAGCATGCCCAGGTGGGCGTGGAAGCCTGGCGGCAGGGTGCGGTCAGCGGCGCGGGCCTTCTGCGCGCTGGCTTCCAGTGCGGCGATCTGCTCTTCGGTGCTGGTGGTGTTCTCGAAGCGCTGATAGACCTGCTGCTGGTAGCCATCCCAGTAGTAGAGCGATTGGGGTTGCTGCGCGCAGCCGCCCAGTAGGGCGGTGGCCAGTAAGGTGGTGAGCAGGAGTGAGGATTTCATCGTTCGTTCCTCGCTCACTTGACCGGGCGCCAGGCGCCGCTGTCCATGCCATTGACCAGGGTGTTCACCGCCTCGCGAATCGCCAGGTCGAGCACCTTGCCATTGAGGGTGGAGTCGTAGCTGGCGGTGCCGCCGAAGCCGATGATCTCGCGGTTCGACAGGGCGTATTCGCCGGCGCCCTGGCTGGAATACACCACCTCGGAAGTGGCCACATCGACGATGTTGAGGTTGACCTTGGCATAGGCGATCTGCTGCTTGCCGCGGCCGAGGATGCCGAACAGCTGGTGGTCGCCGACTTCCTTGCGGCCGAACTCGGTCACGTCACCGGTGACCACGAAGTTGGCGCCCTTGATCTGCTGAGCCTGCTTGGAGAAACCCGACTCCTGCTGCAGCTCGCTGAGGTTGTCGCGGTCCAGCACGTTGAAGCGGTTGGACTGCTGCAGGTGGGTGATCAGGATGGTTTTGGCCTGCCCGCCAAGGCGGTCGACGCTGTCGCTGAAAATGCCGCGCAGATAGCTGGAACGGTTATCGAACTTGCCGACGGCGATAGGGCTGCGCGGGCCGCTGTAGGCGCTGGTGGCGGTGTTGACCTTGGCGACTTCGAGGGTGCGCGAGCTTTCGGTGGCGCAGCCGGCGAGCAACACGAGCATGCCGGCAAGGCTGGCGGTAAGGATCTTGTTCATACGAATCTCGTTTGAAAATGGGCAGGGCGAGCCTGTAACGGGCAGGAGACCGCCGGACACTTCCACGAGATGAGACGCTTAGGATGTTGTTGCGCGTGCTGGGCGAAGCGCTTGATGAGTCGATCCATGACGCCAACCCGGGAGACGGGTGCGGGGTGCTTCCTGCGCCGGCGATTCTAAAATCTGCCGAGGCATTTAGCCAGCAACGCCTGCGACCGATGTGACAGGTTTGGCGCAGCAGCGCCTGCTTTTCAGCTAGCCAGCAACTAACTGCCGGGGCCGGCCTGTCAGTCTCGCTGCTGACCGTGCCAGGCCTGGACGACGCGCTGGCGCAAGGTTTGGCGATCCTGCAGACGGCTGATGGCATGCTCGGTCAGGTCGAGCCAGTAGCGATCGACCTCGGCCTGAACCACCGAAAGGCCTGAGGCGAGATTGGCCCAGGCCGGTGGCAAGCGCCCGTGGCGCAGGGCGAAGCCGCCGTCGCGGTCGCGTGCCAGATAGCGCACGCGGCTGATGCCGGCCAACAGAATACGGCCGTAGCACATCAGGCAGGGTTCGAGGCTGACGTAGAGCGTCAGACCTCGGCGGTCGACCTGCGCATGTTCTCTTTCAAGCTGGTCGAGCACCTGCATCTCGGCGTGGGCGGCGCTGGCATAGGCGGAGGCGAACACCTGGTTGCGGCCGCTGCATAGCAGTTCACCTGCCTCATCCACCAGCAAGGCGCCGACTGCGTAACAGCCTTCCTCGACCGCCAGCAGGGCCTGTTCGCAGCAAAGCCTGGCCCAGGTGTCATCGACATGGGTGCTGGCGGGTGCCTGCTGCAACAGGGCGAGATGCTCGGGGTTCATGGCGTCTCCTGGGCCGGCGATGTACCGGCGGAGTATGACCTGCCATTTGGCCGTTGCCCTACGACCTTGGTGCAATAGGCAGGGTGGCGAGGCACGGCGACACTGAGCGCGTCCCGATCATCCTGCGTGATATGGGTGCAAGCGTTTCCGCATTCCTTTCGAGGAATGCCTTGAATGGGCGGGCGACCAATTTGGTCGCCCTTTTTTTGCTCAATCTGACGACACGAATTCAGAGCCCGGCTTCCTGCATCCACTTCGGTTTCGGGTAGCGGCGATCCGCTTTGCCCGCCTTGAGGATGGCGCCGGGCACGTCGTGGCCAATCAGCCCGGGCAGGGTGGCGGCGGCTTCGAGCAGGGCATCGAGGTTCACGCCCGTCTCCAGGCCCATGCGCTGGAACATGTGCACCAGGTCCTCGGTGCAGATATTGCCACTGGCACCCGGCGCGTAGGGGCAGCCACCGAGACCGCCAAGCGAGGCGTCGAAGCGGTCGATGCCGGCCTTCAGCGCCGCCAGGGCATTGGCCAGGCCCATGCCGCGGGTGTTGTGAAAGTGCGCGGTGAATACCGCTTCGGGCCAGCGTTGCAGCGACTCGCGGCAGATGCGCTCGACCTGGGCCGGGTCGGCCATGCCGGTGGTATCGCACAGGGTCACGCCCTGCACGCCAATTTCCAGCAATCGCTCGGTCAGCTCATGCACGCGGGCCTCGGGCACCTCGCCCTCGAAGGGGCAGCCGAAGGTGGTCGACAGCGAGGCGTTGATGAATACGCCGCTGCCACGCGTTACCTCGATGATCTCGGCGAACTGCACCAGCGACTGCTCCGGCGTCATGCGCAGGTTGGCCAGGCCATGGGTGTCGCTGGCCGACATCACCAGGTTGATTTCGTCCACCTGGCACGACAGCGCGCGCTCGCAGCCGCGCACGTTGGGCACCAGCACCGTGTATTCGACGCCCGCCACGCGCTGGATGCCGCGCATCACTTCCTCGGCATCACGCAGGTTGGGGATCGCCTTGGGCGAGGTGAAGGAGGTGACCTCGATCTTGGCCAGGCCGGTGTGTGACAGGCGATCGATCAGGGCGATCTTGTCTTCGGTGGGTACGAAGGATGCTTCGATCTGGAAGCCGTCGCGGGTGGCGACGTCCTGGATGTAAAGGCGTTTGCTCATGGTAAATCCTCAAGATGAGCGGCAAGCGACGTAGCATGCCCTGTGCGCACCAGCTTCTATGGGGTGGGTGGTGGACAAGCTTCGCGTTGTCCACCCTACGGGTACTCAGCAGCCTTTGTAGCCCGGATGCAATCCGGGAAATACGTCGGCAATCCCCGGATTGCATCCGGGCTACGGACTATCCATTCCGCGTGGCTCAGATGACGCCGCGCTCGCGCAGCTCGGCGACCTGTTCGTCGCTCAGGCCAAGCCCGGCGAGAATGTCGTCGTTGTGCTCGCCCAGTTGCGGGCCACCGGTGCCGATGCGGCCCGGCGTGCGGCTGAGTTTGGGCAGTACGCCCGGCACCTTGAGCGGGCCGACGCTGGTCTGCACCTGCTCGATCATCTGCCGCGCCAGGTAGTGCGGGTCCTGCACGATATCGGCGGCAGTGTAGGGGTAGCCGGCCGGCACGCGCGCGCCCTTGAGCGCTTCGATCACCTCATCGCGGCCACGCTGGGCAGTCCATTCGGCGATGGCGCCGTCGATCAGTTCGGCGTGCTGGCTGCGCCCGTCGTTCTGCGCCAGGCGCGGGTCGTTGCCCAGGTCGTCGCGGCCGATCAGGCTCATCAGGCGCTTGTAGATGCTGTCGCCATTGCCGGCGATCAGCACGTAGCTGCCGTCCTTGCAGGGGTAGGAGTTGGACGGCGTGATGCCGGGAAGGGCGCTTCCGGCCGGCTCGCGGATGTAGCCGAAGGCATCGTATTCGGGGATCAGGCTTTCCATCATGGCGAACACCGACTCGTACAGTGCCACGTCGATTTCCTGGCCTTCGCCGCTGCGCGCCCGCTCCTGCAGGGCCAGCAGCACGCCGATCACGCCGTACAGCGAGGACAGCGAGTCGCCGATGCTGATGCCCACGCGCACCGGTGCCTGGCCGGGGTAACCGGAAAGGTGGCGCAGGCCGCCCATGGCTTCGCCGATCACGCCGAAACCGGGCAGGTCGCGGTAGGGGCCGGTCTGCCCGTAGCCGGAGATGCGCAGCATGATCAGGCGCGGGTTGATCGCCTTCAGCGCGTCATAACCCAGGCCCCAGCCTTCCAGCGTGCCGGGGCGGAAGTTCTCCACCAGCACGTCGGCCTCGCTCACCAGCTTACGCACGATGTCCTGGGCTTCGGCCTGTTTCAGGTCGAGGGTCAGCGAGCGCTTGTTGCGCGACTGCACATGCCACCAGAGCGACGTGCCGTCCTTGATCTTGCGCCACTTGCGCAGCGGGTCGCCGACGCCCGGCGGCTCGATCTTGATCACGTCGGCGCCGAATTCGCCGAGCAGCTTGCTGGCGAAGGGACCGGCGATGAGCTGGCCCATCTCGATCACCTTGAGCCCCTGCAGGGCCATGTTGCTGGTGTTGCTCTGAGTCATGGCTGCACCCGATTTGCCTGTGCGTTTCTCGTGGTGCGCAGAATGGCGCAGCGGCGCGGTGCCGACAATTGCTCAATGGCCAAGCTAGGCTTCGCGTATCGCGAAGTGGCATGCTGTAAATCAGCCTTCTGGCAGCTTTGCTTCGCCAGGCACGAAATGGAGACTCCATGCGCCGCATCGATTTCGTCACCCTCAAGCTGTTCGTGGCCATCGCCGACGAGCGCAGCCTGACCCGCGCCGCCGAGCGCGAACACCTGGCCCTGGCGGCAGTGAGCAAGCGCGTCAGCGACCTGGAGAACCAGCTGGGCATCGCCTTGCTCTATCGCCAGCCCAAGGGCGTCGAGCTGACCCCGGCCGGTCATGCGCTGCTGCACCACGCGCGCAACATGATGGACAACCTCGAACAGCTCAATGCCGACCTCAGCGAGTTCAGTGAAGGGGTCAAGGGCCATGTGCGCATCCATGCCAACACCTCGGCGGTGATCGAGTTTCTGCCCGAGGATCTGGCCAGTTTCAGTCGCCTGCATCCGCAGGTGAAGATCGACCTGGAGGAGCGGGTCAGCAGCGAGACCATCCGCGCCGTGCGCGAGGGGCTGACCGATATCGGCATCTTCGCCGGGCACGTGCCGGCCGAGGACCTGCAGGTATTCACCTACCGCCACGACCAGTTGGTGCTGGTCACGCCGCGCGAGCATCCGCTGGCCGAGCGCGATGGCCTGTTCCTGCGCGAGGCGGTGGGCTTCGATTTCATCGGCCTGCAGCAGGACGCTTCCCTGCACAGCCTGCTGCAGCAGTCGGCGCACAGCCAGGGCGTGGCCTTGCGCCTGCGCATCCAGGTGCGCAGTTTCGAAGCCATCTGCCGGATGATCCACACCGGCATGGGTGTTGGCGTGTTGCCGGATCTGGCGGTGCGCACCTACCTGCCGGCGCTCGATGTGCGAGTCATCCCGCTGCACGATCCCTGGGCGCGGCGCGAACTCAAGGTGGCGGTACGCAATCAGGACAGCCTTTCGCTGACCGCGAAGCAGATGCTCGATCACCTGCGTAACAGCTCATCGGCTGAGGGGCTTTCGACGCTGCCTTCGTGAATGCCGAAGGCTTGGTTGTCCAAATGTGAATTTCAGCTTGTGCAAGGGCGCAGTAGAGTCCGGGCCAATCGAAGGGGTTTCTCCCTCGACGCTCAGACAAAAACAACAGGAGCTCTCCATGAAGTTCTCATTCATCCGCCATGGCCTGGCCGGCGTGCTCGCCGGTTGCGCATTGCTTGGCGCGCTGACGGCCCACGCAGCCGATCCGATCCTGATCAAGTTCTCCCATATCACTGCCGACAGCACGCCCAAGGGCCAGGGCGCGCTGCTGTTCAAGAAACTGGTGGAGGAACGCCTGGCCGGCAAGGTCAAGGTCGACGTCTATGCCAACTCATCGCTGTATGGCGATGGCAAGGAAATGGAAGCGCTGCTGCTCAACGAAGTGCAGATGCTGGCGCCGGCGCCTTCCAAACTGGAGCAGTACACCAAGCAGCTGCAGCTGTTCGACATGATGTTCCTGTTCGACGACGTTGCCGCCGCGCAGCGCTTCCAGTCCTCAAGCAAGGGCAAGGCACTACTCAAGTCGATGGAGAGCAAGGGCATCACCGGCCTGGCCTACTGGCTCAATGGCATGCGCCAGCTCACCGCCAACAAACCGCTGGTCGAGCCAAGCGATGCCCGTGGGCAGAAATTCCGCGTACAGCCGTCCGACCTGCAGGCTGCGCAGTACAGTGCCCTGCGCGCGGTGCCGCGCAAGATGAGCTTCGCCGAGATCTACCAGGGCCTGCAGACCGGCGTGGTCAATGCCCAGGACAACCCCTGGTCGAACATCTACTCGCAGAAGTACTTCGAGGTGCAGAAGTACATGACCGAGTCCAACCATGCCATCGGCAACTACCTGCTGATCACCAACACCCAGTTCTGGAACGGCCTGCCGGCGGACATCCGCAGCGAGCTGGAGCAGATCGTCGACGAGGTGACCGTCGAGGTGAACAAGCAGGCCGAGGCGCTGAACGCCGAAGCGCGCCAGGCCATCCTCGACACCGGCAAGAGCGAGATCATCACCCTGACGCCCGAGCAGCGCGCCGCCTGGCGTGACGCCGTGCGCCCGGCCTGGAAGAAGTTCGAAGCGGAGATCGGTCTTGATGTGATCGAGGCCGCGCAGGCCGCGAACCAGCCCTGAGCACCACGACCGTCCCGGGCCCACGCACCCGGGGCGGTCTTTACCCACCGTTGACTCTGCGTCGACCTCTGTACCCGGCCTAGTGCCGTAATGCTGTTCACATAAGAAGCGGTCCAACGCGATCAGTCCCCTCGCCCCTCCGGGGAGAGGGTTAGGGAGAGGGGGGAAACTGGCAGTTTTGCGGTGTCTTCTGCCCTCTCCCCCAAACCCCTCTCCCATAAATGGGAGAGGGGAGCCAAGCGCAAGCACCTTAAGTGAACAGTATTACGGCCTCGTGCCGGGTTTTTTTGCGCCGTGTCGACGTATCCATGGCGCTGCCGAATTGGCTCGGCATGCGCGGGAAAACTGTTGCGAGACCATGGTCTTAGAGTGGTAAGACCATGGTCGAATGGCCTCACGAAGGGTCGGGGGATACAAAAGGCACCATACAAAAACAACTACCCGCCGAGGTGATTCCATGAGTGCTGCGTCTCTTTACCCTGTGCGTCCCGAGGTGGCCGCACGGACCCTCACTGACGAGGCCACCTACAAGGCCATGTACCAACAGTCGGTAGTCAACCCCGAGGGTTTCTGGCGCGAGCAGGGCAAGCGCATCGACTGGATCAAGCCCTACAGCAAGGTCAAGCAGACCTCCTTCGACGACCACCATGTCGACATCAAGTGGTACGCCGACGGCACCCTCAACGTCTCCTACAACTGCCTCGACCGTCATCTGGAAGAGCGCGGCGATCAGATCGCGATCATCTGGGAAGGCGACGACCCGTCCGAGCACAGGGAAATCACCTACCGCGAGCTGCACGAGCAGGTATGCAAGTTCGCCAACGCCCTGCGTGGTCAGGACATCCACCGCGGCGACGTGGTGACCATCTACATGCCGATGATTCCCGAAGCGGCAGTGGCCATGCTGGCCTGCGCCCGTATCGGCGCCATCCACTCGGTAGTATTCGGCGGCTTCTCCCCGGAAGCCCTGGCTGGCCGCATCATCGACTGCCAGTCCAAGGTGGTGATCACCGCCGACGAAGGCGTGCGCGGTGGCAAGAAGGTGGCGCTGAAGGCCAACGTCGACGACGCGCTGACCAATCCGGAAACCCACAGCGTGCAGAAGGTCATCGTGGTCCAGCGCACCGGGTCCGAGATCAAGTGGAACCAGCATCGCGACATCTGGTACGAAGACCTGATGAAGGTCGCCGGCAGCGTTTGCGCGCCGAAGGAAATGGGCGCCGAGGAAGCGCTGTTCATCCTCTACACCTCCGGTTCCACCGGCAAGCCGAAGGGCGTGCTGCACACCACCGGCGGTTATCTGGTGTATGCCTCGCTGACCCATGAGCGCGTGTTCGACTACCGCCCGGGCGAGGTCTTCTGGTGCACCGCCGACATCGGCTGGGTCACCGGCCACACCTACCTGATCTACGGCCCGCTGGCCAACGGTGCCACCACCGTGATGTTCGAGGGCGTGCCGAACTACCCGGACGTCACCCGCGTCGCCAAGATCGTCGACAAGCACAAGGTCAACATCCTCTACACCGCACCGACCGCCATTCGCGCCATGATGGCCGAAGGCAAGGCCGCAGTAGCCGGTGCCGACGGCTCCAGCCTGCGCCTGCTGGGTTCGGTTGGCGAGCCGATCAACCCGGAAGCCTGGCAGTGGTACTACGAAAACGTCGGCCAGAGCCGTTGCCCGATCGTCGATACCTGGTGGCAGACCGAAACCGGTGCCTGCCTGATGACCCCGCTGCCGGGCGCTCACCCGATGAAGCCGGGCTCCGCCGCGCGTCCGTTCTTCGGCGTACAGCCGGCGCTGGTGGACAACCTGGGCAACATCATCGAGGGGCCGGCCGAAGGCAACCTGGTGATCATCGATTCCTGGCCGGGTCAGGCGCGTACCCTGTACGGCGACCACGACCGCTTCGTCGATACCTACTTCAAGACCTTCAAGGGTATGTACTTCACCGGTGACGGCGCGCGCCGTGACGAAGACGGCTACTGGTGGATCACCGGTCGCGTCGACGACGTGCTCAACGTTTCCGGCCACCGTATGGGCACTGCCGAGATCGAGAGTGCCATGGTCGCCCACCCGAAAGTGGCCGAGGCCGCGGTGGTCGGTGTGCCGCACGACATCAAGGGTCAGGGCATCTATGTCTACGTCACCCTGAACGCCGGCGAGGAATCCTCCGAGCAGCTGCGTCAGGAACTGCGTAACTGGGTGCGCAAGGAAATCGGTCCGATCGCCACGCCGGACGTCATCCAGTGGGCCCCGGGCCTGCCGAAGACCCGCTCGGGCAAGATCATGCGCCGCATCCTGCGCAAGATCGCTACCGCCGAATACGATTCGCTCGGCGACATCTCCACGCTGGCCGATCCTGGCGTGGTGCAGCACCTCATCGATACGCATCGTCAGATGCAAGCCGCCTGCGCCTGATCGGCAACGGCACTGCGAAAACCCCGCCCGGCCAAAAGCCCGGCGGGGTTTTTCTTTATCGGCTGCCAGAATCTGCGCAAAGTTGTACATGAAATTTTATTTGTACAGATATTGTATCGGTATGCATAATGGCGCACTGCCAGCCGGTGCGGTCGAACTACGCACCTCTGTCCGCTCATCCCTGACGACTCAGAGGTTCACATGCTTGCCAATCTCAATATCTCCCAGAAGCTGTACGCGGGGTTCGGTGTCGTTCTGCTGATCATCCTCCTGCTGGTACTGTCCACCTGGCGCGGCTTCGATCAGGTCGAAAGCTCGGTGCGGCTTAACATCCACACTTATGAAGTGGTCAACGAATCCTCCGAATTGTTGGGCAGCCTGCTCAATATCGAAACCGGTGCGCGGGGATTCGTCATCACCGGGCGCGACCAGTTTCTCGGCCCCTTCGAGGCTGGTGAGCGCGAGTTTCAGTCGAAATTGGTACAACTGCGCCAGCTGACCCGCGACAACCCTGTGCAGCAGCGCCGTCTCGGCGAGTTGCAGGCGCTGCATGACCAGTGGTTGAGCGAAGACATCACGGGCTACATGGAGCTGCGCCGTCAGGTCAGTGCCGGTACGCAGTCTTTCGACGCCGTGATCGAACGCATTTCGACAGGCGGCGCCAAGGCCAAGATGGACGCCATGCGCCGTATCCTGAGCGAGATCCAGGCCGAAGAACGGGCGTTGCTGGAGCAGCGTACTGAGTCGATGAACGCCGCCAAGTCCCTGTCACTGGTGATTCTGCTGGTCGGCGGGCTGATCGCCACGGCGCTGGCCGTCAGCGTCGCCTTTCTGCTTTCGCGCAGTATCGCCGGGCGCCTGCAACAGGTTGTCGAAGTGGCGCGTGATATCGCTCAGGGACGGCTCGACTCGCGTATCGAGCGTGCCGGAAGTGACGAGATCGGTGTGCTGCTCGATGCCTTCGCCACCATGCAGCAGCGCCTGCGCGAGATGATCGGGCAGATCCGTGCCGGTGCCGTACAGCTGGTCGAGGCGGCGCAGAACATTTCCAGCGCCTCTACCCAGTTGTCCGTTTCCACTCAGGAGCAGTCGCAAGCGGCTTCTAGCATGGCGGCGACGGTGGAGGAGCTGACCGTGAGCATCAATCACGTCGCCGACAACGCCAACGAGGCGCATGGGCTGTCCAGCGATTCGGGCCGGCAGTCGGCCGAAGGTGGCGCGGTCATCCAGGAAACCCTCGCCAGCATGCAGCGCATCGCCGACACCGTGCAGGGCGCGGCGGCGCAGATCGCCGAGCTGGGCCAGCATTCGGATCAGATCTCCTCGATCGTCAACGTGATCAAGGAAATCGCCGATCAGACCAATCTGCTGGCGCTCAACGCGGCCATCGAGGCGGCGCGGGCCGGCGAGCAGGGGCGTGGCTTCGCCGTGGTGGCCGACGAGGTGCGCCTGCTGGCGCAGCGCACCGCCAACTCGACCCAGGAAATCACCGAGATGATCAAGAAGATCCAGCTGGGAACGCGCAACGCGGTCAGCAACATGGAGGTGGGCGTGCAGCAGGTCAGCGGCGGCGTGGAGCAGGCCAGTCAGGCCGGCGATGCCATCGTCGCCATTCGCCAGGCCTCCGGGCGCGTGGTCGACGTGGTCGATCAGATTTCCCTGGCGCTGCGCGAGCAGACCGTCGCCAGCCAGGACGTGGCGCGCAACGTCGAACGCATCGCGCAGATGTCGATGCAGAACAGCGAGGCGGTGGCTGATACCTCGCGCACCGCGCAAGGTTTGCAGCAATTGGCTTTGTCGCTGGAAAAACAGGTGGCTTCCTTCCGATTTTGACTAGGCTGACAGGGAGGAGTCTCCAAGTCTTGTTTATAAGGAAGCGCCGATGGGTATTGCCAGCCAGAGCATCTTTCCGCAGCCATTTCGCGCCGTGGGCTGTGCCGAATGCCGTAACGCCGAGGCCCTGGGGTTCGACTTCACCATGGCCTTCCAGCTGATCGTCGATGTACAGGAGCAACGGCCGTTCGCCTATGAAGCCCTGGTGCGGGGCTGCAACGGCGAATCGGCCGGCGAGGTGCTGGGGCGGGTCAACGATGGCAACCGCTATCGTTTCGACCAGGCCTGTCGGGTCAAGGCCATCGAGCAGGCAGCAACGCTCGGGCTGCTCGACGTGCCGGATTGTCTGCTCAGCATCAATTTTCTGCCCAACGCGGTGTATCGCGCCGAGACCTGCATCCGCGCCACGCTGGAGGCAGCGCAGCGCTTCGACTTTCCGCGTGAGCGGCTGATGTTCGAGGTGACCGAGGGTGAGCAGATCCACGATGCCGAGCACCTCAAGCGGATCTTCGCCGAGTACGGCAAACAGGGCTTCACCACCGCCATCGATGATTTCGGCGCCGGCTATTCCGGGCTCAACCTGCTGGCCGAATTCCAGCCACACGTGCTCAAGCTGGATATGGCGCTGACCCGCGGTATCGATCAGGACCCGGTGCGCCAGGCGATCGTCGCCGGTATCGTGCTGGTGGCCAGTCGGCTGGATATACGCATTATTGCCGAGGGTATCGAAAGTGCAGGGGAGCGTGATGCGCTGCGCGAACTGGGCATTCGCTACATGCAGGGCTTTCTCTTCGCCCGTCCGGCGCTGGACCGGCTCTGTTTGCCCTGACTGAAAATAAAAGGTTCTGCGCATATTTTGGGGAAAGTGCGGGTTGACACCGGACTGGCAACTATGTGTGTTCTTTCGGTGCTGGCACTATCCGTTAACGCGTCGCCTGGACTGATGGGTTTCGCCCCTTACGGGCGACTCACTTTCTTTGCTTGTGCAAAGAAAGTAAGCAAAGAAACACACCCCTGCATACGGCCCCGGCTACGCCGGGGTTCCCTCGTTCCATCACCGCTCCAGGGGCACGCTGCGAAGGGCCATCCATGGCCCATCGCAGCTCTCGCGACATCCATGTCGCTCAACCCCTTCCACGGCGATTCCACTCGGCCTCCTGAAGGGGACTTGGCCGTCGTCTGTACCATCGCAGTTAAAGACAAAAAGCAAAGGCCAGACGCCGCCAATTTCAGTTCCGCAAAGCTTATGCAAGCTCGCGACCTGGTCCCCTTCAGGAGGCCGAGTGGAGGTGTTGCGTAGGGGGACGAGCCGCATGGATGCGGCGAGAGGCTTAATGGGCCAGGGATGGCCCATGTAAGCCGGCCCCCGGAGCAGCACCGGAGCGAGGGGAGTTTCGCGTAGCGAAACCCGGATGTCGGGGTGCCCTTCTTTGGCACACCTTTCTTGGGCAAGCAAGAAAGGTGTGGCGCCCGTAAGGGGCGCAACCCAAACGTTCAGTACACGCAGTGATGGATAGTGCTAAGCCCGTGAGCAATACGCACACAAACTTGCCAGTCCGGTGTCAGCGTATCTTCCCCGTGATAACGCGAAGAACCAAATAAAACGCCCCGCTAGCTACAGACCAGCGGGGCGCAGGGAATTGCAGCTTTCTCAGAGTGCGCCGAATACCTTCTTCGCCAGGCTGGTGGCGGCAGCAGCCGGGTTCTGGCGGATGTTGGCTTCCTGCTTGGCGATCATCTCGAACAGGCCATCGAGGGCCTGCTCGGTCACGTAGCTTTCCACCGTGCTGCTCTTGGCATCGACCACGCCAAAGCTGGCGGCCTGGCCGGCGAAGGCGTTGTACTGCTGGGCCAGACCGACCTGGTCGGTTGCCTGCTTGACGATGGGCAGGAACTTGGCGCGGATCTGCTCGCGGCTGCTCTTGTTCAGGTACTGCGTGGCCGAGTCCTGCGGGCCGCTGAGAATCGCCTTGGCATCGGCCACGGTCATTTTCTTCACCGCGTCGACCAGCAGCGCCTGGGCCTGCGGCACGGCAGCTTCGGCAGCCTTGTTCATGCTCGCTTCGAGCTGATCGACCTGAGCGCCCATGCCCATCATCTTCATGGTCTTGGCGGCTTTGCCGAGTTTGCCCGGCAGCTCGATGCGCACGTCCGGGTTGTTGCTGAAGCCGCCGGGCGTGCCCAGTTGCTTGACGGCCACCTGGGCGCCCTGGATCAGCGCGTCCTTGAGACCACCGCTGGCGTCCTGCTGGCTCAGATCGGAGAGGGACAGAGCGAAGACGTTGGCCGAGAGCAGCAGGCCAGCGGCGAACGTGGTGAGGCGCAGCATGGTGTTCTTCCTTGTATCGGGGGAAATGCTGTGAGCTTAACGGAGTCTGCGGCGCTGACAAGCCAGGCGATAAGAGTGGATGGGCAGCGCGCCTGGCTATGGCTATGATCGGGGCCATGAATTCACCATTGCCCCTGCGTAATCCCTGCCCACCGGGTGCTTGCGACTGTCAGCGCGAGGAGTTGCTGGGCAGCGCCGGCGCCGACACGCGTATCCTGCTGCTGACCCGCCAGGAGGAGCAGCGTCTGCTCGAACGCCTCGAGAGCCTGCAGAGTCTCGAAGAGCTCGAGCGCCTGCAGCAGCGCATGTACGAGCAGTTGGGCATTCGCCTGCATATCGAGCCGAGCCATGGCGAAGTGCGCAGCATGCGCGGTATCCACATGCGTTTCGACGCGCATCCGGGCCTGTGCCGCAAGACGCGGCAGAACATTCCGGCGGCAATCCGTCGGGCGATGGAGAAAAGGCCGGAGATCGCCTGGCGCCTGCTCGATTCCTTCGATCTGTTCGGGGGGCTGTGATCAAGCCGCTACCAAGGCAGCGGCTGCCCATCGTAGGCGTGGAAGCTGCCGCTATGCTCGGCGCCGAGGCTGTCGATCACCCGCAGCATCTCGGCCGCCGCCTGTTCGGCCGGGCGCGCAGCCGTGGCGCCGCGAAAGGGTTGCGATAGCGGCGAAATGACTGTGCCGGGATGCAGGCTGAGCAGGCGCGCCTTGGGTTTGTTGCGCGCCAGTTCGATGGCGGCGGTCTTGATCAGCATGTTCAGCGCCGCCTTGGAGGCGCGGTAGGCGTACCAGCCACCGAGGCGGTTGTCGCCGATGCTGCCGACCTTGGCCGAGAGCATCGCCATGGCGCCCTGTTTGTCGAGCAGGGGCAGGAAGTGTCGCAGAACCAGCGCCGGGCCCAGCGCGTTGACCTGGAACACCGCCTGCAGGGCATCGGCCTCGATGGCGGCCAGGCTCTTTTCCGGCGCGATCCCAGCGCGGTGCAGTAGCCCGGCAGCATGAACGATCAGCTGATAGGGGCCGTCCTCGGCCAGCGCGGCGGCGGCTTCAGCGATGCTGGCAGGGGCTTCCAGATCCAGTGCGGGCGTGCTGCTGCGGCTCAGTTCGCGCACGCCGGCACAGTTCGCATCGGCGCGCAGCAACTGGCAGAAGGCCTGGCCGATGGCTCCGCTGGCGCCGATCACCAGTGCCTTGTAACCGCTGCCGAAGCTGGTCAGCGTCAGCGCTTGGCTCATGGTTGAGCTGCCCCGCGGCGGAAGAACAAGGTGACCTGGCCGAGCTCGATGCCGAATTTGCTCATGACCGAGCGGTTGATCATCGTGTCGTCGTCCATCAGGTACATCCAGTCATCGAAGTAGACGACATAGGTGGTGTCGTCCACCGGCAGGTTGAGGTGATAACGCCAGCGCAGGGCATTGCCGGCCACTTCACCGGTGGCCTGGCCGACCACATCGTCGGCAGTGCCGATCCAGCGTCCGGCGCCGTCTGGGGTGAGCGTCCATACCCGGCGCTGGCGGGTGCCGTCGCTGTACAGGAAACGCTCATCGAGGATCAGCTTGTCGCCATCGCGGCGGCTCTGGATATCGACATGGAAACGCTTGATCACCTCGCCCGAGCGATCCTGAAACATGCCCCAGGCCTGCACCGGGCCGGAGAAGAAGGTGGGCAGGTCCAGTACGGGTTTCTCGTTGGCGTAGCGTTCGACCGGAACCTGGCCGCAGCTGATCAGCAGCAGGCTGGTCAGCAGGATCAACAGGGCTTTCATGGCGTACCTCATGGGTTAAGGCCGAGCAGCGCAGTGCGCAGCTTGGGGCTGCGGGTTTGCGGGTCGAGCCAGATGGAAAAGAAGGCGCGGGCGAACTCGGGGTCGTCGATGACGTGCTGCAGCTTGCCGTCTACATAGAACCGGCAGCCCTCTTCGGGCAGGAACACGCCGGTGATGCGCGTGCCGTCGGTAACGTCGACGAAAGCCTGGCGCATCTGCTGCGTCCAGTCGTCCTGCTGCTCGCGGTCCAGCGGCTGGCCGTTGATCCGGCGGATTTCGTCGAGGCTGGTTTCGACCAGGGTTTCCCGGCTGATGCTGCGGCGGTAGGTCAGCTCCAGGGCGAAGGGCTGGGTGAAATCCACCTGCCGCGACGGGCTCCACAGCTTGGCGTTGTAGACCGAGAAGCCAAACCAGCTGAAGTCGCCACTGCCGACCAGGTTGGCCTGCGGCAGATGTTCCCGCCAGCCGGCCTGGTTATTGGCCTGCACCAGGGTGCTGGCGAGCAGCAGCGTCAACAGCAGGGTCGAACAGAGGCGCGATATCAGGGCCGTCATGACCATCCCTCCGCAATGTCGCGGCCAGGGCCTGGCCGCGAGTAGTGAAGAAAAAAATCCGACAACCAAAAAGGGGAGAAGTGGGGTTGCCGGATTGCGCAGCTTGTCAGCTGCCGCCTGTGATCAGGCGGCGAACTCCTCATCGGTGAAGGCCATCAGCGTTGCCTTGCCTGCCTTGATCTCGCTGAGCAGCGCGTCTGTCTCCGGCAGGACGCGGGCCATGAAGAAGTCAGCGGACTTGATCTTGGCCGCGTAGAAGTGGATCTCCGAACTGCCGGCATCCAGTTGACGCTGGGCCAGCTGGGCTTGCTGGGACCACAGCCAGGCCAGGCTGGTCAGGCCGAACAGGCGCAGGTAGGGCGTGGCGGCCGCGGCAGCCTGTTCCGGGTCCTTGCTGCCTTCGCTGGCCAGCCACAGGGTAGCCTGCTGCAGTTGCTTCAGTGCCTGGGTCACAGCCGCTGCGTGCGGAGCCTCGGCATTGTTCTTGAGCCAGCCTTCGACCAGAGCGAAGAACGCGCGCACTGCACGACCGCCGCCAAGAGACAGCTTGCGGCCTACCAGATCCAGCGCCTGGATACCGTTGGTGCCCTCATAGATGCGCGTGATGCGGCTGTCGCGCACCAGTTGCTCGATGCCCCAGTCTTCTGTGAAGCCCGAGCCGCCAAGCACCTGCAGGCCTTCGTTGGCGCAGATGAAACCTTCGTCGGTGAGGAAGGCCTTGACCACCGGTGTGAGCAGCTGCACCAGATCGTCGGCGCGACTGCGGGTTTCGGCATCCTCGGCGCCATGAGCGATATCCTGTTGCAGGCCGGCGAAGTAGGCGAGGGCACGGCAACCCTCGATCATCACCTTCTGCCGCAGCAGCATGCGCCGTACGTCCGGGTGCACCATGATCGGGTCTGCCGGCTTGTCGGCTGCTTTGGGCCCTGAGATCGAACGGCTCTGCAGGCGCTCGCGGGCGAAGCCCAGGGCGATCTGGTAGGCACTTTCGGCCACGCCCAGTCCCTGCATGCCGACCATCAGGCGCGCCGAATTCATCATGGTGAACATGCAGCTCAGGCCCTTGTTCGGTTCGCCGATCAGCCAGCCCCTGGCGCCCTCGAAGTTCATCACGCAGGTAGCCGAGCCCTTGATGCCCATCTTGTGTTCCAGGCCACCACAGAACACCGGGTTGCGGCTGCCGTCCTCGAGGAACTTGGGCACCAGGAACAGGGAGATGCCTTTGACGCTGTCCGGCGCATCCGGCAGCTTGGCCAGCACCAGATGGACGATGTTGTCGACCAGATCGTGCTCGCCGCCGGTGATCCAGATCTTGGTGCCGCTGATGGCGTAGCTGCCGTCGGCCTGCGGTACGGCGCGGGTACGGATCAGGCCCAGGTCGGTGCCGCACTGCGGTTCGGTCAGGCACATGGTGCCGGTCCACTCGCCGCTGATCAGGCGTGGCAGATACCTCTGCTGCTGCTCGGCTGTACCGTGGCTAGTCAGGGCGTTGATGGCGCCGTGGGTCAGCCCCGGGTACATGCCCAGCGACAGGTTGGCCGAGCAGGTCATCTCCTCGACCAGCATGTTGAGTACATGCGGCAGGCCCTGACCACCGAACTCCGGGGTGCATGCCAGAGCCGTCCAACCCCCTTCGGCGAACTGCTTATAAGCTGCCTTGAAGCCGTCCGGGGTGCGCACGCTGTGTGTCTGCGGATCGTACTGACAGCCTTGTTTGTCACCCGGGCCGTTGAGCGGGGCCAGTACGTTCTCGGCCAGCTTCGCTGCCTCCTCGAGGATCGCACCACCCAGGTCGGCGCTGAACTCGCGGTGTTCAGGCAGGGTTTGCAGCAGGTTGTAGGCGTCGAGCAGTTCTTCGAACACAAAGCGCATATCACGCAGCGGGGCACGGTAAGACGGCATGGCGATTTACCTAAGCTGTACAGAATTTCATTTATGTACAGTTTTTGTATAGCTGTTTGAGTGGCTTTGCAAGCCTTTTTGCGTACGTTCGTGCAAGGCCGCTGCGTCACTGTGACGGTTGTGCAGGCTGTACAGTTGGTTCACGGCCAGGAACAACCAGGCCCGCTCCTTTTGCGAGCGGTTGCGCTCAGGTACCTGAGCCAGGCTGCAATGTCTGGCCAACGAGGCGCGTCGTGTACATCGAAAGCTGCTTGCATTTGGCCAGCTGTCTTCAAGAATGAGAGAGTTCGGACAAGGATTTCTCCATGCGAGCACTTTCGGCCTTCGGCAAACGCGTTCGCCAGCTCTGGCATGCTGCGGATCTGGCTCTGGTCGGCCAGCGACGTGAGCGGCGCATGCGCATGCTGGCGAGTATGGTGATGGTGCTGATGGGCCTGTTGTGGGGGCTGTTCTTTTCCTCCCGTGGCTATTGGGCCATCGTGGTCATGGACGTCATCATCATCCTCGCTGGCCTCGCCGTGTTCGCGCTGACCCTGCGCAATCGTGCGCGCGCGGCCAACCTGATCCTGTTCTGTGCGTTGATCCTGATCGTCGTTGCCTCCACGCTGCTGCTCGATCCGCCAACGCTCGTTGCGCCGCGGGCCACGCACCTGTATCTGCTGCCGGTTGCCGTGGGCGCGCTGATGGCTTTTCGCGACGAGCCGTTGGGGCTGCGTTACGGCATCTCGTTGTTCAGTCTGCTGCTGTTCGTCGCGCTGGCAGCTTCAAACTGGCGGCCAACCGACCTCTATGCCTTGCCGGACGACGTGCGACTGATCGGCTCCTGGTTGCAGGGGCTGGTGGCCATGACGCTGTTCTTCGTGCTGCTGCATATCCTGCAAACCGACACGGCCGAGCGTTCGGAGCTGGATCGCGATCTGCGTGCAGCGGTGCGCGAGCAACAGTTCGTGCTGTATTACCAGCCGCAACTCGATGACAGCGCGCGAGTGACTGGGGCCGAGCTGCTGATTCGCTGGCAACACCCGCAACGCGGGCTGCTGGCCCCCGGCGAGTTCATCGACCACGCCGAGCATACCGGTCTGATCATCCCCATCGGCCAATGGGTACTGGAGCAGACGGCCGCGCGGCTGCGACAGTGGAAGGATGATCCGCTCTTTGGCGATCTGACCCTGGCGGTGAACATCAGCCAGAAACAGTTCGGCCAGGCCAGTTTCGTCGCCGAGATTCTCGGCCTGATCGAGCGCCATGGTATCGATGCCCAGCATCTGGAACTGGAGCTGACCGAGACGCTGATCGTCCGCGACATGGAAGACCTCACCCGCAAGATGACAGCACTGGTCGAGCAGGGCGTGCGCTTCTCACTGGATGACTTCGGTACCGGTTTTTCCTCGCTCAGCCACCTCAAGCGTTTGCCCTTGAGCAAGCTGAAGATCGACCGCTCCTTCATCTGTGATGTGCTCAGCGACGCCAACAGCGAAACCATCGTGCGCACGGTGATTGCCCTCGGTCAGAGCATGGGCATGACGGTCATCGCCGAAGGTGTTGAAACCGAGGCGCAGCGCAGCTTTCTGGCCGATAACGGTTGTTTACGCTACCAGGGCTATCTGTTCGGCCGGCCGATGCCGGTGGCGGATTTCTGTGCATTCGTGCAGCGCCACAACGCCTGAGTCGACGTTCCGTCCATCCACCATCGCCTGCCACGAGTGAACTCGAAGCGAGGGGGCAATGTCTGTCTGCTGTCGGCCCGTACCGGCAGGAATAGATGGCTATTGGCCGCTAGTGTGGCGTCTTCGTCGCGGATTCTGCCTGGATCATGCTTGAGCATGCGTTGAGCGCGCGGCCGGCACGTTCATCCCGTTCGCCGGGTTCGTCTGACTGCCACGTGAAGATCGCCCCATGTTTTTATCTCGTCATACTCCATTCCAACCTCGCCTTCTCGGCGCCTGCCTGCTGCTCGGTGGCCTGCTCGGCGGCGCACAACCGGCCCTTGCCGAAGAGGCTGCCAGCAATCAGCGCTGGGTCAGCGACAGCCTCAACACCTATGTGCGCAGCGGCCCCACCGATGGCTATCGCATCGTTGGCACCCTGACTTCCGGGGAAAAAGTGGAGTTGTTGCGCACCCAAGGCGACTACAGCCAGGTGCGCAGTGAAAGTGGCAACACGGTATGGATTCCCAGCCGCGACCTGCAATCGGTGCCCGGCCAAGCCGAGCGTCTGCCGCAGCTGGAGCAGAAGGTCGCCGACCTCAGCGCCGAGCTCAAAGGCATCGACGATGCCTGGAAAGTGCGCGTGCAGGGCATGCAGGAAACCCTGGACTCGCGCAAGAAGCTGATCGATGAGCTACAGGCCGCCCGCGGCGCGCTGGATGCCGAGCTGACCACAACCCGTTCGCAGCTGCGCGATGCCCAGGCGCAACTGGGTGAGGAACAGCAACAGGTGCTGATGCGCTACATGGCCTATGGCGGCAGCATCGCGGGCGCCGGGCTGCTGCTCGGCCTGATCCTGCCGACCATGCTGCGCGTGCGACGCAAGCGTAACGATCAGTGGGTGTAATCCAATCCATCAGGCGCGAGCGGTCAGGTGCCGGGCGATACCCTTCTTCAGCGGTAGCAGGCCCTGAGCCACGCGCAGGCCTGCGCCGCGTAGCAGGCGGGCGGGCAGGTGGTCGTTGGTGTACAACTCAACCAGCAGGTTGGTGGCCTGATACAACGGCCAGGTGGCCAGGCGCAGCTGGCGCTCATAGCGCGCCAAGGGCGCAGTCGCACCGATGTCCTGGCCTTTGCGATGCGCCGCGAGTAGCGCGTCACTGAGCAGCTGCACGCCGATCAGGCCGAAGTTGAAGCCGTGCGCGGTGACCGGGTGCATACCCACTGCGGCATCGCCGAGCAGGGCGCAGCGGTTGCCGACCATGCGTCGGGCGTAGGCGCCCACCAGCGGATAGGCGTGGCGGCTGCTGATCAGTTGCATGGCACCCAGACGGCGGTCGAAGCGCTTTTCCATCTCGCGGGTGAAAATCGCTTCGTCGAGTTTCTGCAGGCGTTCTATTTCGCGCGGTGGCAGGGTGAGGACCATCGACGACTGCCGGCCATTGAGCGGTAGCAGGGCCAGGGTCTGGCCATAGCCGAACCATTCCCAGGCTATTTGCTGGTGATCCTGTTCGTGCTGCATGCGGCACACCAGCATGGTCTTGCCGAAATCCTTGAGTTGCGCGCCGATACCGAGCTGGCGGCGGGTCTCCGAGAAGCGGCTGTCGGCGGCGACCAGCAGGCGTGGTTGCAGCACCTGGCCATCCTGAAGCACCAGCTTCACCTCGTTCTGGCTTTGCTCGATGGCGCGTACGCTGGTTTCACACAGCAATTGCACATCGCTGCATTCGCTTAGCGTCTGATAAGCGGCGCGGCGAATGGCCTGGTTGGCTACCAGATGGCCGAGTCGCTCGGCACCGGCCTGTTCGGCGCGGATCTTCAGGGCGAACAGCGAGGGACCGTTGAATACCTGGGCATCGCGTAGCACGGCGACATCCTCGGTGGGCAGGCGCTGCCACAGGCCGAGGCGCTCCAGCAGCGCCTGCGAGCCGTGGGTGAGGGCGATCTCGCGGCCGTCGAAGCCTGGTTCGGCCAGTGCCTGCTCGGGCTGGCGTTCCAGCACGATGATGGACAGACCGTGCCCGGACAGGGCGCGTGCCAGGCAAAGGCCAGCCGGGCCTGCGCCGACGATGACGATATCGGGTGACATGCTGCAGATCTCCGTGCGAACTCGGGAAGGGCTGAGTCTAGGCGGCGGGACGGTGGCGGATATTGTCCGGGATCATGCCGGGAGCTGAATGCGTTACAGGGAGGGAGGCCCCAGGGCGATATCAAATATTGTTGTTATTACAACTTTGGCTGTCTTGATAGGCGTAATTTTCGGGTTTACTGTGATGCGCGTTGTCTGAACTACAAAAATAATTCGAGTTGGAGTCGATAGCATGTCCCCTCACGCTTCCGAGATAGCCCATGCCCCCCTCGCCATGGAGGCGCGTACGTGAAACTGGCTCTGGTCGGCGACATCGGTGGTACCAACGCACGCTTCGCCCTGTGGCGTGACGATCAGCTGGAGGCGGTACAGGTTCTGGCGACCGCCGATTTTTCCGGGCCGGAGCAGGCCATCGTTGCCTATCTGCAAGCCCAGGGGTTGCCGCTGGGGTCCATCGGCTCGGTGTGTCTGGCCTGCGCCGGGCCGGTCAGCGGTGATCTGTTTCGTTTCACCAACAATCATTGGCGTATCGATCGTGCCGCCTTCTGCGAAGCGTTGCAGGTCGACGAGCTGCTGATGATCAACGACTTCTCCGCGATGGCACTGGGCATGACGCGTCTGGCCGAGCACGAGCGGGTGCCGGTGTGTGCGGGGCAGGGGCAGGCAGAACGGCCGGTGCTGGTGATCGGCGCCGGTACCGGTCTGGGCGTCGGCACACTGCTGGAACAGGCGGACGGTCGCTGGCTGGTGCTGCCGGGCGAGGGTGGGCATGTCGACTTGCCCATCGGCAGTCCGCGCGAAGCCGAGCTGTGGCAGGTTCTTTATCGGCAACTGGGTCATGTGCGAGCCGAGGACGTGCTCAGCGGCAACGGCCTGCTGGCGCTATACCGCGCCATCTGCGAGCTGGACGGCCAGCCGCCGCAGCACGATACGCCGGCTGCGGTCAGTGCTGCCGGCCTGGCCGGCGAGCCGGTCGCTGCACAGGTGCTGGAGCAGTTCAGCGTCTGGCTCGGGCGCGTTGCCGGCAACAATGTGCTGACGCTGGGCGCGCGCGGCGGCGTCTACATCGTCGGCGGCGTGGTGCCGCGTTTTGCCGAGCGCTTTCTCGCCAGCGGTTTTGCCAAGAGTTTCCGCGACAAGGGCTGCATGAGCCATTACCTTGACGGCGTCCCTGTGTGGCTGGTGACGGCCGAGTATCCCGGTCTGACTGGTGCTGGCGTGGCCTTGCAACAGAGGGCCGAGGCCGGTTAGAACCTGCACCGATCCAGGCCCGCATTGCGGCATGAATACAACAAGGACGGCGGACCATGAGCCAGCCCGGCAAATCGATTCTGCTGGTCGATGACGACCAGGAAATACGTGAACTGCTCGAGACCTACCTGAGCCGCGTCGGCTTTCAGGTGCGCGCCGTGGCCGACGGCGCCGCCTTTCGCCAGAGCCTGTGTGCGGAGTCGGCAGACCTGGTCATCCTCGATGTGATGCTGCCCGACGAGGATGGCTTCAGCCTGTGCCGCTGGGTGCGCGAACACCAGCGTTTTGCCCAGGTGCCGGTGATCATGCTCACCGCCAGCTCCGACGAGGCCGACCGGGTGATCGGCCTGGAGCTGGGCGCCGATGACTACCTCGGCAAACCGTTCAGCCCGCGCGAATTGCTGGCGCGGATCAAGGCGCTGCTACGCCGCGCGCAGTTCAGCCAGGAGCGCAGCGGCGAGGTGCTGGCATTCGATGACTGGCGCCTGGACATGGTCAGCCACCGCCTGTTCCATCGCGACGGCGAGGAGGTGATCCTGTCCGGTGCCGACTTCGCCTTGCTCAAGCTGTTTCTCGATCACCCGCAGCAGATTCTCGACCGCGACACCATCGGCAATGCCACCCGTGGCCGCGAGGTGATGCCGCTGGAGCGCATCGTCGACATGGCGGTAAGCCGGCTGCGCCAGCGCCTGCGCGATACCGACAAGCCGCCGCGGCTGATCCGTACCGTGCGTGGCAGCGGTTATCAACTGGCGGCGACCGTCAGCGTGCAGGCTGGCGATGGCCGTTGAGCCAAGGCGCTGGTTGCCGCTGCCGCGTTCGCTGCTCGGGCGCATGCTGCTGCTCACCCTGCTGGCGATACTCGCGGCGCAGACGCTGTCCAGTGTGATCTGGCTGTCGCAGTTGCGCGCTACCCAGCTCGAAGGCCTGGTGACCACGGCGCGCAGCCTGGCTCATTCGATGTCGGCCAGCGTGCGTTACTTTCGTTCCCTGCCGGTGAATTACCGGCCGCTGGTGCTCGACCAGTTGCGCAGCATGGGCGGCACGCGCTTCGTGGTCAGCCTCAACGACCGTCCGTTGCAGATGAAGCTGCTGCCGGCCACACCGCGCAAGCAGGCGGTGACCGAGGCGGTCACCGAGGTGCTGCGTCAGGCTCTGGGCAACGCCGCGGATATCTCGGTGACCTTCGTCAGGCCGGACGATCTGCTGATCTTCAACGGCGGCCTGAAGCTCGACGAGCTGCCGCGCTCCTGGGCGCACTATGCACTGACCCTGGAGCCGCTCAACCCGCCGGTGCTTGTGACGCAGATCCAGCTGGCCCCGGGGGAGTGGCTGTACATCGCCTCGCTGCTGCCCGAGCCTTATACCAGCCTGGAGGAGCCCTTTCTGCCTACCCAGCAGCTGTGGTTCATTCTCCTGACCAGTGTTTTTCTGCTGCTATTCATCGGCTTGCTGGTGCACCTGCAGAGCCGTCCGCTCAAGCGTCTGGCGCGTACTGCGCGGCACCTGTCGCTGGGGGCGGAAGTGGAGCCGGTGGCCGAAGGCGGGGGCCGCGAGGTGGTAGAGGTGGCGCGTGCCTTCAACGCCATGCGCGAGCGCATCAGCCGTTACCTGACCGAGCGCAGCCAGCTGTTCAGCGCCATTTCCCACGACCTGCGCACGCCCATCACGCGCCTGCGCCTGCGCGTGGAGCTGCTCGACGACGAAAGCCTGCAAAATAAATTCGGGCGCGATCTGGACGACCTCGAGCTGCTGGTCAAGGGGGCGCTGCAATGCGTGAAGGACACCGATATCCACGAGAACATCGAGCCGGTCGACCTCAATCACCTGCTGCACGGGTTGATCGAACCCTACCTCGGCTCGGGCCGCGTGACCCTCGATGGTGCCGCGCGTGATCTTTATCCCGGCAAGCCGCTGGCCTTGCGCCGTTGCATCGGCAATCTGCTGGACAACGCCCTGAAGTATGGCGAGCGCGCGCACCTGCACATCGAGGACGACGCCGAGGCGTTCGTCCTGCATGTCGATGACGAGGGGCCAGGTGTGCCCGAGCAAAAGCTCGAGCAGGTGTTCGAGCCGCACTTTCGCCTGGCCAGTCAGCAGCAGGGCTACGGCATGGGCCTGGGCATCGCACGCAACCTGGCGCACAGCCACGGCGGCGAGCTGAGCCTGCGCAATCTGCGTGACGGAGGGCTGCGCGTCACCCTCTGGCTACCGCGCCAATCCCGTTGAATTTGCGCTCGTGAGCCCTCGCGTCGAACCGCAGAATGCGCGGCGTGCAGCCTCATGTAACGTGCCGGCACCACTTTGTAACGGCCTGGTGACTTTCCAATACCCTTTGTTACCCCTGCCACATTGGGGGCTGGGTAGACTCGTTCGCAATGCAAGCACCACGACTTGCTCGCGAATAACAACAACAAGGTGTCTCATCCCATGAAAGCGATCTCTCGCCTGTCCTGTGCCATCTCCCTCGCAGTCCTGTTGCCCCTGTCCGCTACTGCCGGTGAAGTCGAAGTGCTGCACTGGTGGACCTCCGGTGGTGAAAAACGCGCTGCCGATACCCTGCAGAAACTGGTCGAAGCCCAGGGCCACAAATGGAAGGATTTCGCCGTTGCCGGCGGCGGTGGCGAAGCGGCCATGACCGTGTTGAAAACTCGCGCCGTGTCAGGCAATCCGCCTGCGGCCGCACAGATCAAGGGCCCGGATATCCAGGAATGGGGTGAGCTGGGCCTGCTCGCCGATCTCAACGATGTCGCCGCCGAGCAAAAGTGGGATGACCTGCTGCCGCCACAGGTGGTGGACGTGATGAAGTACCAGGGCGATTACGTGGCAGTGCCGGTCAACGTGCACCGGGTCAACTGGTTGTGGATCAACCCGCAAGTATTCGAGAAGGCTGGCGCCACACCGCCGACCACCCTCGACGGATTCTTCGCCGCCGCCGACAAGCTCAAGGCGGCCGGCTTCATCGCCATCGCCCACGGCGGCCAGCCCTGGCAGGACGGCACCGTGTTCGAAGACCTGGCCTTCAGCATTCTCGGCCCCGAGGGCTTTCGCAAGGCCTTCGTCGAGCAGGACCGCGCGACCCTGACCGGCGACAAGATGGTCGAGGTGTTCGCCGCCCTGCAAAAACTGCGCGGCTACATCGACGCCGACGCCGCCGGGCGCGACTGGAACAGCGCCACCGGCATGGTGATCGACGGCAAGGCCGGCATGCAGATCATGGGCGACTGGGCCAAGAGCGAGTGGACCGCCGCCGGCAAGGTGGCTGGCAAGGACTACGAATGCCTGGCCTTCCCCGGCACCCAGGGCAGCTTCGCCTTCAACATCGACTCGCTGGCCATGTTCAAGCTGAGCAACGCCGACAACCGCAAGGCCCAGGAAGACCTGGCGCGCACGGTGATGGGCAACGAGTTCCAGGAGTTCTTCAACCAGAACAAGGGCTCGATCCCGGTGCGTATGGACCAGGACATGAGCAGCTTCGACGCCTGCGCGCAGAAATCCATGGCCGACTTCAAGGAGGCCGCTGCCGATGGTGGTCTGCAGCCGAGCCTGGCCCACGGCATGGCCGCGTCCAGCTACGTGCAGGGCGCGGTATTCGATGTGGTGACCAACTTCTTCAACGATCCCAAGGCCGACCCCAAGCGTGCCGCCCAGCAGTTGGCGGCGGCGATCCAGGCGGTGCAGTAAGTGACGGGGCCGCGTAGCCGGCCCTTGCCGTAGTTTCAAGCCTTCTATCCCTGGCGCATGCCCGCAGGCCTGCGTCACGGGATCGGCCGCGCCGCGTTTCCCTCTCAGGGGCGCGCAACCTGCAACGACGGAGTGATCCATGAGTTCAAATGCAGTCTTCGCCAAAGCCTCGCCACTGGATGCCCTGCAGCGCTGGCTGCCCAAGCTGGTGCTGGCGCCGAGCATGGTCATCGTGCTGGTGGGCTTCTACGGCTATATCGGCTGGACCTTCCTGCTGTCGTTCACCAACTCGCGCTTCATGCCCAGCTACAACTTCGTCGGGCTGCAGCAGTACGTGCGCCTGTGGGACAACGACCGCTGGTGGGTGGCGAGCCAGAACCTGCTGGTGTTCGGCGGTCTGTTCATCGCCATCAGCCTGGCCATCGGCGTGCTGCTGGCGGTGCTGCTGGATCAGCGTATCCGTCGCGAAGGCTTCATCCGCACCATCTTTCTCTACCCCATGGCACTGTCGATGATCGTCACCGGCACCGCCTGGAAGTGGCTGCTCAACCCCGGCCTGGGCCTGGACAAGCTGCTGCGTGACTGGGGCTGGGAGGGCTTTCGCTTCGACTGGCTGGTGGACCCGGATCGCGTCGTCTACTGCCTGGTGATGGCCGCCGTGTGGCAGTCCTCGGGCTTCGTCATGGCGCTGTTTCTCGCCGGGCTGCGCAGCGTCGATCAATCGATCATCCGCGCCGCCCAGGTCGATGGCGCCAGCCTGCCGAGCATCTACCTGCGCATCGTGCTGCCGAGCCTGGGCCCGGTGTTCTTCAGCGCGCTGATGATCCTCGCGCATATCGCCATCAAGAGTTTCGACCTGGTCGCCTCGATGACCGCTGGCGGCCCCGGCTACGCCTCCGACCTGCCGGCGATGTTCATGTACGCCCACACCTTCACCCGCGGCCAGATGGGCCTCGGCGCCGCCAGCGCGATGCTGATGCTCGGCGCGGTGCTGGCGATCCTGGTGCCGTATCTGTATTCCGAACTGCGAGGCAAACGCCATGACTGATTCCGTGCTCGATGCGCGCCTGGCGCCGCGCCCCGTACCCCGGATGAGGGCCTTCAGCCTCAGCCGCCTGGCCATTCACGCCACCCTGATCCTGGCCTGCGCGGTGTACCTGGTACCGCTGCTGGTGATGCTGCTGACCAGCTTCAAGACTCCCGACGACATCCGCAGCGGCAACCTGCTGTCGATCCCGGACGTGTTCACCGTCATCGGCTGGGTCAAGGCCTGGGACGGCGTCGGCGGCTACTTCTGGAACTCGGTGAAGATCACCATCCCGGCAGTGCTGATCTCCACGTTGCTCGGCGCGCTAAATGGCTACGTGCTGGCCATGTGGCGCTTTCGCGGCTCGCAGCTGTTCTTCGGTCTGCTGCTGTTCGGCTGCTTCCTGCCGTTCCAGGTGATCCTGCTGCCAGCGTCCTTCACCCTCGGCCAGCTCGGTCTGGCCAACACCACCGAAGGCCTGGTGCTGGTGCACGTGGTCTATGGCCTGGCCTTCACCACGCTGTTCTTCCGCAACTTCTACGTGAGCATTCCCGAGGCGCTGGTGCGCGCCGCGCGCCTCGACGGCGCCGGCTTCTTCACCATCTTCGGACGCATCCTGTTGCCGATGTCGGTGCCGACCATCATGGTCTGCCTGATATGGCAGTTCACCCAGATCTGGAACGACTTCCTGTTCGGCGTGGTGTTCGCCAGCGGCGACACCCAGCCGATCACCGTGGCGCTGAACAACCTGGTCAACACCAGCACCGGGGCCAAAGAATACAACGTCGACATGGCCGCGGCGATGATCGCCGGGCTGCCCACTCTGCTGGTCTACATCCTGGCCGGTAAGTACTTCCTGCGCGGCCTCACCGCCGGCGCCGTCAAAGGTTGAGGTAATAACCATGGCTACCCTCGAACTGCGCAACGTCAACAAGTCCTACGGCAGCGGCCTGGCGGATACGCTGAAGAACATCGAACTGGCCATCGACTCCGGCGAGTTCCTGATCCTGGTCGGCCCCTCCGGCTGCGGCAAATCCACCCTGATGAACTGCATCGCCGGCCTGGAGGACATCAGCGGCGGGGCGATTCTGGTGGACGGCGCCGACATCAGCGGCATGAGCCCCAAGGATCGCGACATCGCCATGGTGTTCCAGTCCTATGCGCTGTACCCGACCATGACGGTGAAGGACAACATCGCCTTCGGTTTGAAGATGCGCAAGCTGCCGCCGGCCGAGATCGAGGCCGAGGTGGCGCGTGTGGCCAAGCTTCTGCAGATCGAGCACCTGCTGACGCGCAAGCCCGGCCAGCTCTCAGGTGGCCAGCAGCAGCGCGTGGCCATGGGCCGGGCGCTGGCGCGGCGGCCGAAGATCTACCTGTTCGACGAACCCTTGTCGAACCTCGACGCCAAGCTGCGTGTAGAGATGCGCACCGAAATCAAGCTGATGCACCAGCGCCTGAAGACCACCACGGTGTACGTCACCCACGACCAGATCGAGGCCATGACCCTGGGCGACAAGGTGGCGGTGATGAAGGACGGCATCATCCAGCAGTTCGGTACCCCGCAGGAAATCTACAACGACCCGGCCAACCAGTTCGTCGCCAGCTTCATCGGTTCGCCGCCAATGAACTTCGTCCCGCTGCGCACGCAGGTGCGTGATGGCCAGTGCTTCGGTTTGCTCGACTCGGGGCAGGCGCGCTGCGAGCTGCCGCTTGGCGCGGCGGCGGAGCTGGAAGGACGCGAGCTGATCCTCGGCGTGCGTCCCGAGCAGATCCAGCTGGCCGGCGCCGGTTCGACGCTGCCGAGCCTGCGTGCCGAGGTCGAGGTGGTCGAACCGACCGGCCCGGACACCCTGGTGTTCGTCAGCCTCAACCAGACCAAGGTGTGCTGCCGCCTGGCCCCGGACGCCGCGCCACAGGCCGGCACCAGCCTGGATCTGCAGTTCGATCCGGCGCGCGTGCTGCTGTTCGACGCCACCAGTGGCGAGCGTTTGCGCCCGGGAAAGCGCCAGGCCACTGACAACAAGGTGGCCCAGTTCAAGCTCGGTTAGCCGCGTAGCCCGGATGAAATCGGGGGCTGCCCAACAACCCCCCGGATTGCTTCCGAGCTACAGGGTGCATCAAGGCAATGAAAACAACCGTCGCTGCGGCGGTTATCCGCAGCATCGCTCAATAAAAACAATCAGGAGCAACGATGAAGACCACACAGCAAACCCTCACCTGTTCTGTCGGCGTTCCCTGCCTGCTGGCACTGGCTTTGGCCACAGCGCAGGCACAGGCTGTCGAGTTCAGCGGCTACGTGCGCAGCGGTATCGGCGGCGCGGATACCGGTGGCACGCAGCAGTGTTTCCAGCTGCCGGGCGCGCAGTCCAAGTATCGTCTGGGTAACGAGTGCGAGCACTACGTCGAGCTGGACCTGCGTCAGGACCTGTTTCGCCTGGACGACGGCTCGGTGATCAGCGTCGAGGGCATGGCCCAGCTCTACAACCAGTACGGCCACACGCCGAAATTCACCGGCGACTACGGCTTCGCGCGGATGAACCAGATGTACGCCGAGTGGAGCAACATGCCGGCACTCAATGGCGGCTCGCTGTGGGCCGGGCGCCGCTTCTACAAGCGTAACGACATCCACATCTCCGACTTCTACTACTGGAACCAGAGCGCCACCGGTTTCGGTATCGACGAGATGAAGATTGGCGATCTCAAGTACAGCTACGTGTTCTCGCGCAAGGACAACTACGAGCAGAAGCCCTACATCAACCGTCACGACTTCAACGTAGGCGGCTTCCAGGTCAATCCCGGCGGCGAGGTCGAGGTGGGCGTCAGCTACATCGACAAGCCCGACAGCACCGACTCCAACAGCGGCTGGGCGGTAAGCGCACAGCACAAGCAGCAGGACTTCCTCGGCGGAGTCAACACCGTCGCCCTGCAATACGGGCGCGGGCCGGGGACGGGGTTGGGGTATACCGGCGACCCGACCCTCGACCGCAGCAACCGCAGCTGGCGCCTAGTGGAGTTCTTCGACTTCCAGATGACCCCACGTCTCGGTGGTCAGGTGCAGCTGGTCTACCAGAAGGACAAGCGCCCGGATGGCGCGGATCAGAACTGGCTGTCCGTCGGTGGTCGCACCAGCTATGCCTTTACTGAGCAGTTCAAGCTGGTCGGCGAGATCGGTCGCGATCAGGTCGAGGCGCCTGGCGGCACGCGCAAGCTGACCAAGTTCACCATCGCGCCGACCTGGTCGCCCGCTGGGCCGGGCTTCTGGGAACGTCCGGAAATCCGCCTGTACTACACCTACGCCAGCTGGAACCGCGCCGCGCAACAGGCCGCCAACCTGCTGGCCGACGGCTCGGCCTTGTCCGAGAACGGCGCCTTCGGCAGCGCGCGTAACGGCTCCAACTTCGGCGTGCAGGTGGAGTACTGGTGGAAGTAGCCAGTCGGTAGGGTGGATCGCGCTTCAGCGAGCCACCATGGTTGCCAGGGTGGTGGATGAAGAAGGCGTCATCCACCCTACGAGGGCACACGCGGTGGCGTCAGAGCAATCCCGCCACCAGGCGCCCGAGCACTTCCATGGCCTGTTCGCTGCGCGGGTTCCAGGGGTGGCCGTAGTTCAGCCGCGCGCAATGGCGAAAGCCCTGGCTGGCAGAGAAGATCGGCCCCGGCGCCAGGCTGATGCCTTGGGCCAGCGCCAGGCGCAGCAGTTGCAGCGAGTCCAGGCGCTCGGGGAATTCGAACCAGAGAAAATAACCGCCTGCTGGCCTTGTGACCCGCGTGCTGGCGGGGAAGTGCCGGGCGGCGGAGGCGAGCATGGCGCTCTGCTGCATCTCCAGGGCATGGCGCAGCTTGCGCAGGTGGCGGTCGTAACCGCCGTGCTGCAGGTAGTCGGCCAGCGCCGCCTGGGCTGGCACCGACGGCGAGATGGTGGTCATCAGCTTGAGTCGGGCGATCTGCTCGGCATAGCGCCCACCGGCCACCCAGCCGATGCGATAGCCCGGCGCCAGGCTCTTGGAGAAGGAGCTGCAATGCATCACCAGCCCTTCGCGGTCGAAGCTCTTCACCGGCTTGGGCGGGTGGCTGCCGAAGTACAGCTCGGCGTACACGTCGTCCTCGATCAGCGGCACCTGATGCTCCACCAGCAGTTCATACAGCGCCTGCTTCTTGGTTTCGCTCATGCTTGCGCCGAGCGGGTTCTGCAGGCTGCTCATGAACCAGCAGGCCTTGATCGGCAGTTGCCTGAGGCTGTCGGAAAGAGCGCCGAGGTCGATGCCCTCGCGCGGATGCACGGGGATTTCCACTGCCTTGAGCTGCAGCCGCTCCAGTACCTGCAGGCAGGCGTAGAAGGTGGGGGATTCGATAGCCACCAGGTCGCCCGGCTGGGTCACGCACTGCAGGCAGAGGTTGAGCGCCTCCATGGCGCCGTTGCTGATCACCAGCTCCTCCATCGGCAGCATCACGCCGCTGACCATGTAGCGCAGGGCGATCTGCCGGCGCAGGTCGGCGTTGCCGGCGGTCATGTCGGCGATGATCTCGTGCGGCGAGAGCATGCGCAGCGCGTGCGCCATGCTCTTGGCCAGACGCGGCAGGGGGAACAGGTCTGGGCTGGGGAAGGCCGAGCCGAAAGGGACGGTGTGCGGATCCTTGAGCGAGGCGAGGACGGAGAACACCAGCTCGCTGACGCCGACCTCGGTGGTCTGCGCCGCATGGGCGGTCAGCTCCGGCTCGTGCAGCGGGCGCTTGGCGTGTTCGCGCACGAAGTAGCCGGAGCGGGCGCGCGCCTGGATCAGGCCTCGGTCTTCCAGCAGGTAGTAGGCCTGGAACACGGTGGACGGGCTGACCCCGTACGTGCGGCTGGCGTGGCGCACCGAGGGCACCTTCTCGCCGGGGCCGAGCACGCCGGTACGGATCAGCGCGGCGATCTCGTCGGCGAATTTTTCGTAGCGTTTCATCCTGTCCTGGTTCACCGCCGCAAAGGGTACGGGCGAACACTTTACGGGGTGAGCGGCAGACATGGCAGTGCCTCGTGAAGGGGGACGTATCTCGAATCGCCCCGGATTGCATCCGGGCTACGACGCTTGCTCCCCTCTCCCATTCATGGGAGAGGGGCCGGGGGAGAGGGTTAGATACACCTCCGTGTAACCGTTACTCCCTCTCCCTAGCCCTCTCCCCGTGGGGGAGAGGGGATTGATCGTGTCCATCTTTCGTTAGGTGAACAGCACGGTTTACTGCGCCTCAACGCAGCGGCGCGAGGAAGGTGCTCTTGGTGCTCACATGGCTCTGCGAGTCGGCCTGATCACGCACCTCGAAGCGGACGGTCTGCGGTCCAGCGCCGTTGCTCGTGGCCGTCAGCGCAACGCTTACCGGCAGATCGCGAATCTCGCCCGGCGCCAGGTTCAGCGTGCTAGGGCCGTGCAGCTCGAAGTCACCGGGCTCGACCAGGCCGATGGCATAGCTGCGCGCTTGCTGGGTCTTGTTGATGATCTTCAGGCTGTAGATGTTCTCGATCTGGCCCAGCGAGTTCTCACGGAACAGGCCACGGTCGCGGGTCACGTCCAGGGAGATCAGCGGGCGTTCGGCCAGCGCCCAGACGAAGGCGCCGATCATCACCGCCAGCATCGCCGCGTAGCCCACCAGGCGTGGGCGCAGCCAGTGGGTCTTGCCGCCGGCCAGCTCGTTTTCCGAGCTGTAGCGCACCAGGCCGCGGGCATAGCCGAGCTTGTCCATCACGCTGTCGCAGGCGTCGATGCAGGCGCCGCAGCCGATGCATTCCAGTTGCAGGCCATCGCGGATGTCGATGCCGGTGGGGCAGACCTGCACGCACATCGTGCAGTCGATGCAATCGCCCAGGCCCTCGGCCTTGTAGTCGGCGTCCTTGCGACGCGGGCCACGGGTTTCGCCACGGGCGGCGTCGTAGGAGATGACCAGCGTATCGCTGTCGAACATCACGCTCTGAAAGCGCGAGTAGGGGCACATGTCGCGGCACACCTTCTCGCGCAGCCAGCCGGCGTTGATATAGGTGGCGGCGGTGAAGAACAGCACCCAGAACGCCGTGGTGGCGCCGACTTCGAAGGTCGCCAGGTCGAGCGTCAACTGGCGCACCGGGGTGAAGTAGCCGACGAAGGCCAGGGCGGTGATCAGGCTAACCGCCAGCCACAGACCGTGCTTGGCGCTGCGCCGGGCCAGTTTCTGCAGCGACCAGGGCGCGGCATCGAGCTTGATGCGCTGGCCGCGGTCACCCTCGGTGAACTGCTCGACACGCATGAAGATCCAGGTCCACACGCTCTGCGGGCAGGCGTAGCCGCACCACACCCGGCCGGCCAGCACGGTGATGAAGAACAGGCCGAAGGCGGCGATGATCAGGATCGCCGAGAGCAGAATGAAATCCTGTGGCCAGAAGGTCGCGCCGAAGATATGGAACTGGCGGTTCTCCAGGTCCCAGAGCACGGCCTGACGGCCATTCCAGTCGATCCAGGCGGTGCCGAAGAACAGCAGGAACAGCAGGCCGGCACCGAGCAGGCGCAGGTTACGAAAGCGCCCGGTGAAACTGCGCGTATGGATCGGGCCGCCGGCCTGGGCCGGTGTCAGGCGGATGGGTTTGGCGGTATCGAGGCTCCGCACGGGGATCAGATCGGTCATTTCGGTGCCCTCATCAGGCGTTTATCAGGCTGGCGCCATGATCCGAGGGCAGCTGATCGCGAAACAGACTCAGGTTTTCGATAAAAAAGCGGATCAGATGATTGCGTCGAATGCAGGGAAAAGTGCCACGCGGGTCGCCAAGCCTCGCCATTGCTGACGCCATGAGCCTTTATGTCGAGCGGTGCAGATACCGCCCTGCGACATCGCGCCGCGCCAATCAGTGCCCTGTGCCGGTCACTGTCGCATCCATCTGATCCGGTTTTTTAAGGCTTTTCTGGCGCTGTTTTCAGTGCACGCCTGGCAGGCATAGTCGACGCCCGTGATCAGGAGGCCTGCCGGCATGTACCAATACGACGATTATGACCGCGCGCTGGTGCGCGAGCGCGTCGCCCAGTTCCGCGACCAGGTACAGCGGCGCCTGGCCGACGAGCTGAGCGAGGAGGAGTTCCTGCCGCTGCGCCTGCAGAACGGTCTGTACCTGCAGAAGCATGCCTACATGCTGCGCGTCGCGATCCCCTACGGCACCCTGTCGGCCAAGCAGATGCGCGCCCTGGCGCACATCGCCCGCGAGTACGACCGCGGTTACGGGCACTTCACCACACGGCAGAACATCCAGTTCAACTGGGTCGAACTCGAGCGCGTGCCGGACATTCTCGACTGGTTGGCCGAGCACGACATGCATGCCATCCAGACCTCCGGCAACTGCGTGCGCAACATCACTACCGAAGCCTTCGCCGGCGTCGCTGCCGACGAATACCTCGACCCACGGCCGTTGGCCGAGATCCTCCGCCAGTGGTCGACGGTCAACCCGGAATTTCTCTTCCTGCCGCGCAAGTTCAAGATCGCCCTGTGCGCCGCCGAACAGGATCGCGCGGCGATCCAGGTACACGACATCGGCCTGCAGCTGTACCGTGACGCCGCCAACGAGCTGCGTCTGCGCGTGTTGGTCGGCGGTGGCCTGGGGCGCACACCGATCATCGCGCAGGCCCTGCGCGAGGGGCTGCACTGGCAGGACTGCCTGTCCTACGTCGAGGCCATCCTGCGGGTGTACAACCGCCACGGCCGGCGCGACAACAAGTACAAGGCGCGCATCAAGATCCTGGTCAAGGCCCTCGGCATCGAAGCCTTCGCCGCCGAGGTGGAGCGCGAGTGGCAGCCGATCAAGGACGGCCCGGCACGCCTCACCGAGGACGAATATCAGCGCGTCGCCGCGTCTTTCCACAAGCCGGCCTACGCTGCGCAGGAGGGCCTTGATCTCGACTTCGGCACCCAGCTGACGAGGGATCATGCCTTCGCTCGCTGGGTCTCGCGCAACGTCATGGCGCATCAGGTAGCGGGCTATGTCAGCGTGGTGCTGTCGACCAAACCGGGCATCAGTGCGCCGCCCGGCGACGTCACCGCCGAGCAGATGGAGGCGCTGGCCGACTGGAGCGAGCGCTACGGCTTCGGCGAGATTCGCGTCGCTCACGAACAGAATCTGGTGCTGCCCGACGTACGCAAGGCCGATCTGCACGCGCTATGGCTGGAGGCCCAGGCGGCCGGGCTGGGCACGGCCAACGCCGCTTTGCTCACCGACATCATCGCCTGCCCCGGTGGTGATTTCTGCTCGCTGGCCAACGCCAAGTCGATCCCCATCGCCCAGGCCATCCAGCAGCGTTTCGACGACCTCGACTATCTGCATGATCTGGGCGAGCTGAGCCTGAACATCTCCGGCTGCATGAACGCCTGCGGCCATCACCATATCGGCAACATCGGCATTCTTGGCGTCGACAAGAACGGTAGCGAGTGGTACCAGCTGACCCTCGGCGGCAGCCAGGGCCAGCAGGCGGCGCTGGGCAAGGTGATCGGCCCGTCGTTCGCCGCCGAGCAGGTGCCCGAGGTGATCGAGCGCATCGTGCGCACCTATGTCGATCAGCGGGAGGTCAACGAAGGCTTTCTCGACACCTTCCAGCGCATCGGCCTGGAGCCATTCAAGGCGAGCGTGTACAGCCGCGAGGAGGTGGCATGAACAACCTGATTCGCTTGGTCGAGGGCCAGGCCTGCATCGTCTGTGATGATCCCTGGCAACTCGACGCTGAAGGGGACGCGCCGCTGATCCTGCCGCTGGCGGCATGGCGTGAGCGGCAGCCTGCTGCAGTGCTGGAGGGTAGGGCGGTTAGCGCCGACGGCCTGCTGTTGCAGGTGGATGACGAGCCAGAGGCGCTGCAGCCGTTTCTCGCCAGCCTGCCGCTGATCGCCATCGAATTTCCCAGCTTCCGCGATGGCCGTGGCTACAGCCAGGCCTACCTGCTGCGTACCAGGTTGGGCTGGCGCGGTGAGTTGCGCGCCGTCGGCGATGTGCTGCGCGACCAGCTGGCGCACATGCGCCAGTGCGGCTTCGATACCTTCGCCGTGCGCGCCGAAAAATCGCTGGAAGATGCACTCAAGGGCCTGCAAGGGCTCAGTGTGTTGTATGGTCGTTCGGTTATCGAGCCGCGTCCGCTGTTTCGCCGGGGACGCCAGAAGGAGGAGTCGAAATCATGATGGTGCGTGGCCTGTTCTGGCTGGTAGTGCTGCAGTTGTTCGGTGTGGCGCTGAATCACTGGCTGTTGCCGATGCTGCCGGCCTCGATCATCGGCCTGTTGCTGCTCTCGGTCTGGCTGATGTGGCGCGGCGCCGTACCCGAGCCGTTGCAGCAGGCCGCCGGTGGTTTGCTGCCATATCTGCCGTTGCTGCTGGCCGTGCCGGCCTCGGGGATCATGACCAGCAGCGACTTGCTGCTTGGTGAACTGCCAGTGATCGCCACGGCGCTGGTGCTGTCGTTGCTGGTGACCGTACCGTTCTGCGGCTGGCTGCTGCAGACCTTGATTCGCCGTCAGGAGCGCAAGGGATGACGCCGCTGACCCATCATCCGTTGTTCGCCATCGCCCTGACCCTGGCCGCCTTCCTGATCGCCGCCTGGCTCTATCGCCGCAGCGGCTGGCTGCTGCTGCAGCCGGTGCTGGTATCGGTGACGCTGATCGTCACCACGCTGCTGTTGTGCGGCGTGGATTACGCCACCTACCGCGCCGGCGCCGAGCCCGTCGCCTGGCTGCTGGGGCCGGCCACCGTAGCCCTGGCGGTGCCGCTGCAGCACAACATCAAGCGCATCCGCCAGTTGTTCTGGCCGGTACTGATCACCCTCACGGCGGGCGGCGTGCTCTCGGTGGCACTGACCCTGGCCATCGGCTGGGCGCTGGGCGCCGACTGGAGCGTGGTGATGAGCCTGGCGCCGAAGTTCGTGACCATGCCGATTGCCATGCCGGTGGCCGAGCAGATCGGCGGCGTCGCCTCCCTGGCTGCGGTGATGGTCATGCTGACCGGGGTGATCGGTACCGCGATGGGGCCGATGCTGCTGCGCTGGGCTGGCGTCGAGCACCCAGCGGCACGGGGCCTGAGCTACGGCATCAATGCCCATGCCATCGGCACTGCCCATGCCTTGCAGGAAGGCGAGGAGTGCGGCGCCTTCGCGGCCCTGGCGATGAGCCTGCTGGGCATCGGTACCGCCTTGCTGCTGCCATTGTTGCTGGCCTGAGGCGGGCGGGATTCCGCCACTTCCTCCGGCATGCTCGCAGCTATCTGGCGAGTTTCCGCCAGCCCTTGAGCTTGATGTGTGGCAGAAAGCCGCATCAGGGCTGCTGAAACCTTTCAGCGGCACGCATATTGCTCTTGCCCGCGGCGCGATCGGAATACGCCCGCCAAGAGGCCTGGAACACCCTTCCTTCCGCCGCGCCGCAGATCTGCGGCTATCGCCCATATGCGGCCCAAACGGCCGCTACCCGAAACCTTGCCTGCGCGGCACTCGTTGTCGTGCGACGAACTGGACTGTCCCATGAAAAAAATCCTGCTGACGCTGCTTTGTCTCAGCGTGATCGGTTGCTCCAAACCCCGCGAGCCCGAGAAAACCGTCGATGTGCTGCTGATCGGCGCTGGCGTGATGAGCGCCACCCTCGGCACCTACCTCCACGAGCTGCAGCCGGACTGGAGCATCGAAATCTACGAGCGCCTCGACCAGGTAGCCGCCGAAAGCTCCAATGGCTGGAACAATGCCGGCACCGGCCACTCGGCCTTCTGCGAGCTGAACTACACCCCGGAAACCGCAGACGGTGGCATCGACATCAGCAAGGCGGTGGCGATCAACGAATCCTTCGAGATTTCCAAGCAGTTCTGGGCCACCCAGGTCGAGCGTGAAGTGCTGAGCGAGCCCAAGAGCTTCATCAACATCACGCCGCACATGAGCTTCGTCTGGGGCGACGACAACGTCGAGTACCTGCGCAAGCGCCACGCCGCGCTGCAGCACAGCAACCTGTTCCGCGGCATGGAGTTCACCGAGGATCACGCGCAGATCGCCCAGTGGGTGCCGCTGGTCATGCAAGGTCGCGATCCGCAGCAGAAGGTCGCCGCCACCCGTATGGCTATCGGCACCGACGTCAACTTCGGCGAAATCACTCGCCAGCTGATCGATTCGTTGATCGCCAAGGAGCAGGCCAGCCTGCATCTGCAGCATGAAGTGCGCGACCTCAAGCGCAACGAAGACGGCACCTGGCGCGTTACCGTGGCCGACCTGGCCAAGGGCGGCGAAGAGCAGAGCATCGATGCGCGCTTCGTCTTCATCGGCGCCGGTGGTGGCGCGCTCAAGCTGCTGCAGAAGTCCGGCATCGAAGAAGCCAAGGGCTACGCCGGCTTCCCGGTCGGTGGTCAGTTCCTGATGACGCGCAACCAGGACGTGGTCGCCCAGCATCTGGCCAAGGTCTATGGCAAGGCGTCGGTCGGCTCGCCGCCCATGTCCGTACCGCACCTGGACACCCGTGTGATCGATGGTGAAAACGTGCTGCTGTTCGGTCCGTTCGCCACCTTCTCCACCAAGTACCTGAAGAACGGCTCGCTGCTCGACATGTTCAGCAGCATGACCACCGACAACTTCATGCCGATGGTCAACGCCGGTATGGACAACTGGTCGCTGAGCACCTACCTGATGGGCCAACTGATGCTCAGCCAGGACGAGCGCATGGCTTCGCTGCGCGAGTACTTCCCCGAGGCGCAGGACGCCGACTGGGAACTGATCAATGCCGGCCAGCGCGTGCAGATCATCAAGAAGGATGCCGAGAAGGGCGGCGTGCTGCAGTTCGGTACCGAAGTAGTGACCTCTGCCGATGGCAGCATCAGCGCACTGCTGGGCGCCTCGCCGGGTGCCTCCACCGCCGCGCCGATCATGCTACACCTGATCGAGAAGGCCTTCGCCGACAAGGTCGCCACCCCTGAGTGGCAAGAGCGCCTGAAGGGCATCATTCCGTCCTACGGGCAGAAGCTCAACGATGACCTGGAACTGACCAACCGCATTCGCCAGTGGAGCAGCGAGCGTCTCGAACTGCTGCACGTCGAAGTGGCGCCGGACGTGGAAATGGCCGCCGAGCCCGAGCCGGCTGCTGTGACTCTGTAAGGCTTTAACCGCTGTAAAGAAACCCGCCCTGCGTGATGCGCAGGGCGGGTTTTTTCTTGGGCGGCCGTTCGTATTTCGTGGCGAGTAGCTCGGATGAAATCCGGGGGCTGTTCGCATCGATGGCCAGACTGATCGCGGCTGAAGCCGCTCCTACAGGTATTCACCGTACCGTAGGAGCGGCTTCAGCCGCGATGATCCATCCATGCTTCGCAGCATGGGTGAAGTCCGAGGCCGTTCTAGCACCAGAAAAAGCTATCGCGGCTAAAGCCCCTCCCACAGATCCCGCCGTGCCTGTGGGAGGGGCTTTAGCCGCGACTGGACATGGCCTGGTTCCCCGGATTGCATCCGGGCTACGGTCATTCCGTCAGCGTCATCAGAATATCGGCGTACCAGGTGCAGTTCAGGCCCAGGGCTTCGTCCTGTTCCTCGTCGCGCTCGCCAAGCAGGCGAGTGGAGTGGATGCCCAGCAGGTGCCAGGGCAGCTCGCCGTCGCCGCTGGCGCGCTTGACCACTGGCGCGCCGCTGATGCCGCGGTGGGTGCGGCCGTCGGTGAGAAAGTAGCCCAGGCCATGAAAACGCAGGCCGAACGACGACGCCAGCCCGGCATGCCGCGCCACCGGCATGCGGTGCAGGTTGTCCTGAAAACCCAGCGGGAAGCCCACCACCAGCAGAGTCGAGCCGATTTCCACGGACTCATCGGCTTGCAGCAGGTGTTGCGGGCTGAAGGCCTGGTACAGGCTGCCCGGCGGCAGCTGTGCCTGCTGCAGTTCGATAGCCGCCACGTCGATCTCGCCTGCGCCGTCTATGCCCTGGCGCCACAGGCGCTGCTCGCCGTTGTACAGGGGAATGTTGAAGTCGGCCGTGCTGGCCAGATTGTCTGCATCGGTGTGCAGCTCGATCTGCAGGCTATCGGGCTGATGGCCGCTGGACTCGTCGAGTACCACGTGGCGGCTGGTCACCAGGAACAGGTGACCATCGCGCTGGAAGAAGAAACCACTGGCGTTGGTCAGTATCTGCCCAGCGGCCAGCGTGGTGATGCGTGCAGCGCTCAACATCAGGGTATCGATCATAGCCAGGGCCTCCTGCCTGTGTGTGGCTTACCGACTGACTGCCAAAACCGTGACAGGTTCGTCTGCTGGTATCGAGCCTTCGCCGGGGAGGATGCAAAAAGCGACATCCACCGGGGTGAGCGGTTACGAGCGGCTTGCTTTGGCCGGCTCCCGCGTATGCTCCCGACGCCCGTTTTTGTGAGCCTCGGGTGGGCGTAGGGTGGGCTTCAGCCCACCGAAACAGAGCTCAGCCTTTATTTGGTGGGCTAAAGCCCACCCGCGTCACGGAATAGCCGGCTCGTCCTCATTGCGATCCAGCGCCACCTGGCGGATCGACAGGCGAATCTCCGCCGGCAGCACGCGCTTGGCGGCGCCTTCGGCCAGTTCGCTGAGCAGCGGATGATGGCTGAGCTTGCCGGCTTCGTCCTGGCGCAGCACGCCCTGATCCAGCAGGCTCTGGATGAAGTGACGGAACAGGCTCTTGTCGAAGAACTCCGGCGCGTTCAGGCCATGCAGGATCGACAGGCGCTGGGCCATGACCGTGCACAGGTCCTCCAGCTCCTCGGCGCTGATCGCGTTCTGCCCGGCGTTGAGCAGCAGGGCGATGGCCATGTAGAAGCGCTGCAGGGTCTGCGCCACAGAACGCGACAGCAGCGTCAGCAGCACGAACTGGCGCGAGCTCGGCGCCGGGCGCACGTACACGTCGCCCTCGACCTTGAGCAGGCCCTGTTCGACGAAGGCCGCCAGCCACTGGTCGATCACGCCTTCCAGCTCGCTTTGTTCCCAGCGGATGAACAGCTCCGATTGCAGATAGGGATACAGCGCGCCGGCGTAGCGCAGGATCTGCTCGCGGCTGATCCGCGCACTGCTCTGGAAGAAGCTCGCCAGCAGCGCCGGCAGGGCGAAGATGTGCAGCACGTTGTTGCGGTAGTAGGTCATCAGGACGGCGTTCTGCTCGTCCAGGTAGAGAATCTTGCCGAGGGCGTCCTTCTGCTCGGCCAGCAGATCCATGCCCTTGACGTGCTCGATCAGCGCCGCGCCGTCACCGTCCGGCAGGGTGGTGTGCGGCGAGTAGGGCACCGCGCGCAGCAGCGCCAGATACAGGTCGAGCACGCGCGCCAGGGCGCGGTCGTCCAGGGCCAGCTTGCTGGTGGACAGCAGCGCCAGGGCCACCAGGTTGACCGGGTTGATCGAGGCCGCCTCGTTGAGGTGACGCGCCACGCGCTCGCCCAGGCGGTTGGTGGTTTCATTGAGCCAGGCCGGGCGGTATTGCGGGCCCAGCTCCTGCTGGCGCCAGCCGGGTTGCTGCTGATCGAGGAACTCGGCCAGCTTGATCGGCTCGCCGAAGTTCACCGAGACCTGGCCGAAGCGCTGTTTGAGCGCGCCGAGCACCTTGAACAGGTCGAAGATCGACTCCTTCTTCTTGCTCGCGCCGCGCAGTTCGCCCAGGTAGGTGCGGCCTTCCAGCACGCGCTCGTAACCGATGTATACCGGCACGAAGACGATGGGCAGGCGATGCGAGCGCAGGAAGCTGCGCAGGGTGATGGCCAGCATGCCGGTCTTCGGCTGCAGCATGCGCCCGGTGCGCGAGCGCCCGCCCTCGACGAAGTACTCCACCGGGAAGCCCTTGCTGAACAGGGTGTGCAGGTATTCGTTGAACACCGCGGTGTACAGCGGGTTGCCCTTGAAGGTGCGGCGCATGAAGAAGGCGCCGCCACGGCGCAGCAGGCCGCCGATCACCGGCATGTTGAGGTTGATGCCGGCGGCGATGTGCGGCGGCGTCAGGCCGTTGCGGAACAGCAGGTAGGACAGCAGCAGGTAGTCGATGTGGCTGCGGTGGCAGGGCACGTAGATCACCTCGTGGCCCTGGGCGATGTCGCGCACGCCTTCGACGTTGTGCACCTTGATACCGTCGTAGATCTTGTTCCAGAACCAGGAAAGCACCAGCTCGAGGAAGCGGATCACCGTGTAGGTGTAGTCCGAGGCGATCTCGTTGCCGTAGCGCAGCGCCTGGGCTTCGGCCTTCTCCAGGCTGATCTTCTCGCGCTCGGCTTCCTCGGCAATCGCCTGGCGCACCATCGGGTCGTGCACCAGGCCCTTGACCAGGTTGCGCCGGTGCGACACGTCCGGTCCGATCACCGCGGCCTTCTGGTTGCGGAAGTGCACACGCAGGATGCGGTGCACCATGCGCAGGGTGCGTTCCTGGCCCTTGTCCTGCTCGACCAGCTCGCGCAGGTGAATCGGCGTGGAGAACTGTACGCGGGTCTTGCGCCCGAGAATCAGGATGCTGACCAGCCGGCGCAGGCGCCCGGTCACGGCCCAGCTATCGGCGAACAGCAGTTTCCATGGGCTGGTTTCGCGGTCCGGCGACTGCCCCCAGAACACGCTCACCGGCACGATCTGCGCGTCGTCCACGGCATGCTGGCCAAGGGCGGTGACCACCCGATCGAGGGTCGGCGAGATGCCGCGTTTGTCCTGGCGGCCGAACCAGTCCGGCTCCGGCGTCAGGTAGAAGAAGGCGGCGGGCTCGATGTGTTCCCCGACCGCTACCGGCAACACCGGGCGCGGCAGGCCGGCCTTGGTGCACTCGCGGTCGACCACCGCCAGGTCGCTCATCGAAGGCTGCTGCAGCACGTAGAACACCGGCTTGCTGCGGTCGAGCTTGAGGGTGAAGGCAGACTGGTTGATGGTTTCCGAGCGTACCCAGAGGTACAGCAGGCGGCGCAGCGCGCTGAAGGCCATGCGGCGGAAAGGGGAGCGGGTCATACGGACTCTTGAGCAGTTAAACGAGCGGATGCTCGGGAAGGGCGCTAGTGTGCCGCAAGCCGCCTCTGGCGGGCAAAAAACTCGTGTGTCCAGGCGGTCAGCCCGGCCAGCATGCAGGCGGTGTATGACGAAAAAACGGTCGACGGCTCAGCACTCGTTGAGCAACAGAACCGCAAACCGGGCTTCGGGTTCCCGAATGGAATACCAAGTCAGACCGTTGTCATCGCGCGTTTCGCCTCATGACCTGCTGGTTACGTCAGTAACAGGTAGGAGCGAGCTCTGCTCGCGAAGCTTTTGCGCTTGAGGTTCGCGAGCAGAGCTCGCTCCTAAAGGTGTCCTTGCAGCCAGGGCCGGGCAGCGATCCGCTTCAGCGTTGTAGGGTGTGCTTCAGGGCCGTAGGGTGGGCTTCAGCCCACCAAGTTGTAATGTCGCAATCCAGCTGCTTCAACACGCTCCCCTCACGCCAACTTCATCACCACCACGCCAGCCGCGATCACCACGCAGGCCAACAGACGAATCGGCCGCAACCTTTCCTTGAGCAAAACCGTTCCCAGCAGCACGGCGAACACCACGCTGGTCTCACGCAAGGCAGAGACCAGCGCCACCGGCGCCTGGGTCATGGCCCAGATCACGATGGTGTAGGCGGCCATGGACATCGCCCCTCCGGCCAGCCCTCCACGCCAGTGCGGGCCCAGCTGCAGAAAGGCGCGTGGCCCACGGCTGATGGCCAATACAGCCGCCATCACCCCGCCGTTGACGGTGAACAGCCACAGCGAATAGCTCAGCGCATCGCCATTGGCGCGGGCGCCCATGGTGTCGCTCAAGGTATAGCCGGCAATGAACAGTGCCGTCATCAATGCACAGGCCAGCATCGCCCCTTGTGGTGCCTTGTGCTGGCCACCGCGCAGGGCCATCAGCCAGATGCCCAGCACCAGTACCAGCAGCCCCAGCAGCTGCAGGGCACCGAGCCCGTCATGCAGGAACAGCAGAGAAAGCAGGGCCACCATCAGTGGCGAGCTGCCTCGCGCAATCGGGTAGACCTGGCCGAGGTCGCCGTACTGGTAAGCGCGGGCAAGAAAGAAGTTGTAGCCGATGTGCAGCAGCGCCGAGAGCGCGATCCATGGCCAGGCCGAGGCCTGCGGCAGGGCCACAAATGGCAAGGCGCAAAGCGCCACCAGCCCTGCACCGATCTGGATCAGCGTGGCGGTGAGGAAACGGTCGAGACCGATCTTGAGCAGGGCGTTCCAGCCGGCATGCAGGGCGGCGGCGGCGATGACGGCGAGAAAGACCGTGGTTTCCAAGAAGGGCCTCTGGCTTAGGAATCAGGTGGTGCTGGGCGAAACGCAGCAGCATCGCTGAGGCCCGTGACAAAAAGAAGACTACCGGCTAGTCATGGGCAGCGTCAATACAAGCGAACGTACAGTGCCGCGAGCTAGCGCGTATCAGGCCACGGCCTGTCGCCGCGCACTCAGAAGATAGAGCAGGGTGAACGCGATAACCAGCACGTCCAGAACCACCGCTGCAGCCGCCTTGGCCAGATACGCCTGGCCGTGAACGATCAGCAGCGACACGAAGACGGCCTTGCTCAGCGCTGCAATCACGGCGCAGAGCGTCCGGTGTCGTGCGTTCAGCGCGCCGTAGATCAGCAGTACGCCCATCAGCCCGACCAGTGCCGACCAGCTGCGAATGACCAGAGATTGCAACTGCCCGTCGAAGGACGCGCCGAACATCGACTGCAGCGCCTCCTGCGGCGCGAACAGGCCGTAGAACATGGTGGCGGTAAGCACGCCGGACACCATCATCAACCATTTGAAATGACGTGCGATAAGACCCATGGCGGTTCCTTCCTTTGCGGTGTGGCGGCATGCAGCTTAGCCTTGAAGCGAGTACATCACCTGAGATGAAGCAGCGGTCGGTTCATCGCGCTTCAGGCGCCTGCACGCAGGTTCTCTATATCCTTGCAAGGCTCGTCAGCGCGCCGTGGCGGCATCCCGGCACAGGTGTTCATGCATCGCTGAAATCGAAGTACAGGATGTTCGACCAGTTTCCAAGCCCGAGGCCGTAGAGGCTGGGCATCACATCATGCGCAGGGGGCGCTGGCTCGGGCGTGCGGCCGAGCAGCCTGGACAGGAAACCAACGGGTTTGGGTGGCGCCACAGGAGGTGGCAGCAGGGATTGCAACGCCTGGTCCATTTCAGGCCCCAGATCATTCAATTCCCTCAGCAGCGCCAGATTCTGCTCAAGGAGGGGCGCATCACCCATGTCGAAAATTTCACCGCACTCCAGCACCAGGTACTGATTCTGGTTCTCTGGCTTATGCAGGAACTCGAGGGCTTCGGCAATCAGCGGCTGAGCTTCAGGCAGGTGTATTTGCGAGAGGAAGCCTTCAAGGTTCTTCACGCCACTGGCGTAATCACCTATCAGGGCGATTTCCTCTGAATTGTCCCAAATCGAGGAGGGGCAGGTTCTCGGAGCGCCCGAGAGAAGAATCTTGAAAACGATGGGTATGTCATAGTTCCACTCCGAGATGCCAATGAGCTTGCGGCCACTGGCCTTGGCGCTCGGCCCGGGAATGACATTGGTGGAGTAGAGATAGCTGCGGTTGGCCAAGGTGCTCGTTCCGATGCTTGTGAAGTGGGGTCAAGGTCGCGCCAGCAAAAGTGGCGAGCCGGTTGCCCTTCGTCATGCAACCGGCTCCGGGGCGTGCGCGGGCCGGCTCAGTGCACGGTGCTCATGCTTTGGTGCAGCTTGGCCAGATCGCTCCAGTCGCGGTCCTCGTAGAAGTTGATCTCGATGGGATAGACCGGATGATCGCTCAGCGCCTCGTTCACGTTGGCCATGAACGCTTCGCGGTCCGCGATGTAATAGACGAACTCCTTCAGACCGTTGCCGGTTGCCGTGTAGGCATCCAGATAGAGCGTGCCGTTGCCGCCTATCGTCTCCAGTCCATCCTCAAGCCTGATCATTTCCTTGTTGATCTGCGCTGGCGGCAAACCGTTGTTTCCCGACGCCTCGTACTTCCAGGAAATGACCGTAAGCCAGGGCATTTTCTGCTGGATGTTCAGGGGCGGAGCGTCGGCGATGAATTTATAGATGATCGGTTTGCCTTCGACCGTTGCCTTGGCGACTGACCAGATGCGTTCTGTGGATGCCATGGAAAATGCTCCCGCTAAAAAGAAACACAACAGAAAGAGGGCGATTCTCATGATGTTCGGTCATGCCATTGAAGTGAAGCGGTGGACAACCTCCTGAACTCATTGGCTATGGATATTTGAGCGTGACATTCAGCTTCTTGTGGCAATCCAGCGTTTGCGGATCCTGCTCACCCAGCTGTTTGGTGAAGATGCCACAGGCGATCTGCAGATGCTCGTTGGCCTGCCGGTACTGTCTGGACCGGATCATCGCCCACCCCAGGTTGCCATTGGCGATGCCGATATTCAGATGTTCGGCCGGGTAGTGCCGCTCGTCTACTTGCAGCGCTTTGCGAAGTGATTCCAGACCTTTCTGAAATTGACCATCGAAGACGTAGGCCTGGCCGAGGTACGTCCAGCGGCCACCGAGGTAGGGATCATCGGGATCGAGGTTCCGGTCGATATCCAGCGCGGTCCGGAAATAGGGAATCGCCGCCTTGTAATCCTGGCCTTCCAGCAGGCGTACCCCGATCTCGTGGCTCAGAAAGGCGAGCGATTGCTTGTGCAGGTAATCGTTGGTTTTCTCCTGGTGGTAGCGCTCGATCATCCGCTCCAGCGCTTCGTCGGCCGAAGCCCAATGGGGCAGCAGGCAGATCAGGAAAAGTATCACTACGCGCATGCATCATCCTTTTGCATAACCAAACGACCAAGCCGCAACAGACGGTGCGGTTGCCAGGCGGTATGGGTAGGAAGCTATTCCATTTCCAAGGGTTATGTCCACGCCGACGCCGCTGCGTTTCAGACCCCGCTGTCGCCCGGGTTGCCTGCGAAGTTCGAGGCTCGGCACTCAAGTGTTTCTGAATCGTCGCAGTTCTCGGCTGTGGTGAATCGCGAAGCGCTCGGAACAGGCGAGTCCTGCAGCGGAACAAGGCCGATAACAATGATGACCCCTGTGATCGATTGAACGCTTGGCTCCGCTGTGCGAACTACAGAATGGCCAGGGCGCAAGAGCCCACAACAGGCCGGATATACGAATGCAACCGCGCTGACTACAGGTGCAAAAGCAAGGCTTTGTTCACTACTTGTGGGGAGAGTCCATATAGAATTGTTAGGCGCTTGGCTTCACATAGGGGCCGTACATATCTTCCATGTGCTTTTCAAATTCCATACTCCCGCTAACATTCCAAAACGATGAGTCTACGGCTTCCAGCTTGCAACGCTCAACTCCGTTGATTAGCCCAGAAAAGCAGCCATCAACCGTTTGATGAATGCCTGCGTAAAGTTGCCAGAACTCTAGATTTTTCATGCGAGTTGTTTCGGCTGCGATTTGCTCAATTTCTTGGGCTCGCTCCCCAAGGCACCAATCAATTTGAATTTCCCATTCTTCGATTGCGAAGAATTTATCGATATCGCCTTTAAATATGACCATATCGAAAAGCTCTTCGTTATCACCGTGCTGTCGGATTGAGATCATAAGCGCCTAACGTTTGGTTAAGGAGCGGGCTTTAGCCCGTCCCAGTGAGCGAAGCGAACGGTTGGGAGTGTCGTGATGACTTGAATGCTGTAATGGACTCTCCGCGCGCCACCGTTCTATACCGAGAACGGTGGTGACTGAAATTGGGAGTGTCGTGATGAAGCGCATCGCAGTTGATCTGGCCAAGTCCGTTTACCAAGTTGCCGAGAGTGTCCGCTCCGGCCAGGTGATGCAGCGCAAGCGGCTGAACCGAGAGGCGTTCCGGCGATATATACAGGAGCAGACCGAGCCGGTCGAGTGGGTGATGGAGGCCTGTGGCACAGCGCACTATTGGGGGCGCAACCGCGCTGACGACAGGTGCAAAAGCAAAGCTTTACTCACTACTTGTGAGGAGAGTCCATATACAGTTGTTAGGCACGCACTAACTGACCAGCGCACGTTTAATTCTGGTTTTTGTTTTGTCGGTGGATAGATTCCAGGCTAATAGCGATAGAGCACATAGTGCTAGCGATATTGAGAACGCTATCCATGATTGTCTTAATAAAGAAATTAGTCCTGCTGCAATGCTCCCTGACGATAGTAACCAAAATATGGCTTCGGCAAGAGCCTCTCTATTGGTGATTTGCGCTCTAGGCTGGCTTGCAAGTACGTAGCTTGCAGAGAGAATGGATAATGAAATACCACATATTGCATACCCTGAAACTCCACCTGTAAATAGGCCATAAATTAAGGCGAATGGAGAAAAAATGTAAGCGAGGGCGTAACAGAATACGCTTAAGGCATGTTTTAGCTCAGGGTGCATTGGGAACTTCCTTGTGATCGCCTAACGGTTGAGTTAGAGGGCACGTCAGTCATACGTGTGCTGAGTCCAAAGCTCCCCGGACTCGAGGTACCAACGATAAGTGCCGGTTCGCTTTCCAGCGCGAAAGTCTCCCTCTTCCTTTAGCACGCCGTTGTCCCACCAAGAACGATAGTGGCCGTCGTACTCGCGATTAGCGTCAATGGCGGCTTCGAGGATGAGCGTACCGTCCTCCGTCCAGGACCGTAGCAGGCCGCGTCCGTCGCCAGTAGGCTCGACACCAGACATGGGCATTCCACTGGGATAGAGGATCAGATGATCGAGCGCCAACATAGATATCTTCGTGCCCTCTAACGTATGGTTAAGGGGCGGGCTTTAGCCCGTCCCAGCGAGCGAAGCGAGCGATTTGAACCAGTTGTTATGCGCTTGATAATTTTTTATTGATCTGCTTCTGTTGTGCCTTTAATTGATGTGCGGCACTCAGCGTGAAGAGCAGCCCACCAGCAAGGCTTAGCGAGTATGGAAGGCTGGAGTAGTAGGCCAAGTAATCAATTAGTTTTTCTCCGTGGATAATATCTCCAAAGAATAAAAAGATAAAAGGAGATACATAGGCGAGAAACATAAAGCGGCAACCTGTGGATAATTTCCCATATGCTTTGTTTCCAGAGGCTCTTGATGCTGACTGGAAGAGATATGCTGCTACAAGGAAGCCTACTGCAAGCAAAGGATCTAACACCATCGTTAAGGCGTCAAGCGGTTGAACATTGAAATGCATTATTTGTGATTCCACGTGAATTGCATTGGTGCATAACAGTGATTAGATGGAAGGCGGTACTAACGCGATAGTAGAGCCTTCTATCTAACTCCGCACCATCGTCATAACCACCCTGGGAAATTCTTTTTGAAATCATGGTATTACCAGCCAGCTCCTGATCCTTGGACGTATTCGCTTGACTTCCTCTTTTGTCTCATTCGTTGCGGCTGCTCAAAAAACAACCAGAACGCGCTTTATGATCCGCGCGCTAGGAGTATGAACGCCCAAGCCATGAGCTGAGTTACCCGTAGGCCGTGGGGCGTTCATCTTCGGTATGAAGCTGTCCGTTCGCTGAACGCTATATTCCTTTTACTGCTTGTTGCAACCTGCTGACTGAACTTTTCAGTTTTGATACGGTCTGGCCCTCGTCCGGGCGTGTGCTTTCGTTCGTGCCCGGCGTTCTTGCGGCCTGCGCTCTCGCGATGGTTTCGCTGAGCGCAGGCCATTCGCGACGGTGAGAGGCCATGATCGATATAAGAAACCTGACCAAGCGTTTTGCGCAGCACACGGCAGTCGATGACTTGTCGTTCCAGGTCCAGCCAGGGGAAGTGCTGGGCTTTCTCGGCCCCAACGGGGCCGGCAAATCCACCACCATGAAGATGCTCACCGGCTTTCTCGCGCCGACCTCCGGCACGGCGAGCATCCTCGGTTGCGATATCCAGACCCAGACCCTCGAAGCCCAGCGGCAGATCGGTTATCTGCCGGAAGGCGCGCCTTGCTATGGCGATATGACGGTGCGCGGTTTTCTCGACTTTATCGCCGAGGTGCGCGGTTTTCGCGGTGCCGAGAAGAAGCTGCGCGTACAGCGCGCGGTGGAGCAGGTGGAGCTGGAAAAGGTGCTGGAGCAGAGCATCGAGACGCTCTCCAAGGGCTTCAAGCGCCGCGTCGGCCTGGCCCAGGCGATCCTGCATGACCCGCGCGTGCTGATCCTCGATGAGCCCACCGATGGCCTCGACCCGAACCAGAAACATCAGGTGCGCCAGCTCATTCAGGGCCTGGCGCGCGACAAGATCGTGATCATTTCCACCCATATCCTCGAAGAGGTCACGGCGCTGTGCACGCGCGCGGTGGTAATCGCCCAGGGCCGCTTGCTGGCTGACGGCACGCCGTTGGAGCTGGAAAGCCGTTCGCGCTATCACCAGGCGGTGACGCTGGTAGCCGATGAGGCGCTGGATCAGGCTGCCCTCGCGGCGCTGCCGGGTGTCGCCAGTGTCGAGGAGAACGCCCGCGAGCACAGCCTGAGCGTGCTGGCGCAGCCGGGCGAGGTGATCTTCCCGCAGGTCAATGCGCTGATTGCCGAACGCGGCTGGAAGGTCAAGGAACTCAACGTGGAACGCGGCCGCCTGGATGAGGTGTTCCGCACACTGACCCGGGGAGAGCAGCCATGACCCAGTTGCCCGTGATCTTCAAGCGCGAGCTGGCGAGCTACTTTGCAACGCCGCTGGCCTATGTGTTCATCGTCATCTTCCTGGTGCTGTCCGGGGTGTTCACCTTCTACCTGGGCGGTTTCTTCGAGGGCGGCCAGGCCAATCTTTCCGCCTTCTTCAACTTCCACCCCTGGCTCTATCTGTTCCTGGTGCCGGCGATTGCCATGCGCCTGTGGGCGGAGGAGCGCAAGTCCGGCTCCATCGAGCTGCTGATGACCCTGCCGATCACCCGCTTCGAGGCGGTCACCGGCAAGTTCCTGGCGGCCTGGGTGTTCGCCGGCCTCGCGCTGCTGCTGACCTTTCCGATGATCATCACGATCAACTACCTGGGCGAGCCGGACAATGGTGCCATCGTCACCGGCTATATCGGCAGCTGGCTGCTGGCCGGCGCGTATCTCGCCATCGGCTCGTGCATGTCGGCGCTGAGCAAGAATCAGGTGATCGCCTTCATCCTCGCGGTCAGCGCCTGCTTCCTGTTTATCGTCAGCGGCTTTCCCATGGTGCTCGACGCCTTCGCCTGGGCGCCGCAGTGGCTGGTGGACGCCATTGCCTCGCTGAGCTTCCTGGTGCGCTTCGATGCCATCAGCAAGGGCGTGATCGATCTGCGCGACCTGCTGTATTTCCTCTCGCTGATCGCCGCCTGGCTGACCGCCACCGCCGTGGTCATCGACCTGAAGAAAGCCGACTGAGGAGCGCCCATGAAAAAGCTGATCTATTCCGGCGTCGGGTTGCTGCTGATCGCGGCGGCCTTCATCGCCTTCAACCTGCTGGCCGGCCTGGGCCTGGGCGGTGCCCGCCTGGACCTGACCGAGCAGAAGCTCTACACCATCTCAGGCGGCACCAAGCAGATCCTTGGCGAGCTGGACGAGCCAATCAACCTGTACTTCTTTTACTCGGACAAGGTAGCCAAGGACCTGCCGGCGCTGCGCACTTATGCGCAGCGTGTGGAGGAGATGCTCAAGGCCTATCAGGCCCAGGCCGGCGGCAAGATCCGCCTGCACGTCATCGACCCCGAGCCGTTCTCCGAGGACGAGGACAAGGCTGCCGAATTCGGCCTGCAGGGCATCCCGCTGCAGCAGGGCGGCGACTCGATCTACTTCGGCCTGGCCGGCACCAACGGACTGGATGACACCCAGGTGATCCCGTTCTTCGCTCTGGATCAGGAGGAGCATCTGGAATACGAGCTGAGCCGCCTGGTGCAGACCCTGGCCAAGCCGGAACTGCCGGTGGTTGGCGTGCTCTCCGGGCTGCAGATGACCGGCGGCTTCGACATGATGGCGCGGCAGCCGACGCCGCCGTGGATGGTGCTGGAGCAGGTGCGCCAGTTGTTCCAGATTGAGCAGCTCAAGAGCGATGTCGACCAGATTCCCGAGAACGTCTCGGTGCTGTGGCTGGTGCATCCGAAGAACCTGCCCGAGCAGACCCTTTACGCCATCGACCAGTTCGTGCTGCGCGGCGGCAAGCTGATGGTGTTCGTTGACCCTTACGCCGAGGCCGATACCGGCGATATGCCGGGTGAGATGGCGGTGGACAAGTCGTCAAACATCGAGCCGCTGTTCAAGGCCTGGGGCCTGCGCCTGGTGCCGGACAAGGTGCTCGGCGATGGCTCCTACGCCATGTCGGTCAACCGTGGCCAGGGCCAACGCCCGGTACGCCACGCCGCCTGGCTGAGCTTGCCGCGCAAGGCGCTGGACCAGACCGATATCGCCACGGCCGGGCTGGAGAGCGTCACCGTTGCCACGGCTGGCATTCTCGAACCGGTGGAGGGGGCGAAGACGCGCTTTACCCCACTGATGCAGAGCTCCGAATACGCCATGCCCTTCGACGCCCAGCGTTTCGCCATGCTGAGCAACCCGGAGGAGCTGATCCGTGAACTGGAGCCGACCGGCGAGCGCTACGCCATCGCCGCGCGTATCGACGGTCCGGCGCAGAGCGCCTTTCCCGATGGCATTGAAGGACGCAAGGACGGCCTCAAGCAGGCCGACAACATCAACGTCATCGCCGTGGCCGATACCGACATTCTCAGCGACCGCATGTGGGTGCAGGTACAGGATTTCTTTGGCCAGCGCATGCCGCAGCCCTGGGCCGACAACGGCAGCTTTACCATCAACGCGCTGGACAACCTGACCGGCTCCGAGGCGCTGATCAGCGTGCGTTCGCGTGGTCGCTTCAGCCGTCCGTTCGTGGTGGTCGAAGAGCTGCAGCGCGCTGCCGAACAGCGCTTCCGCGACAAGGAGCAGGCCCTGCAGGCGCGTCTGGCTGAGACCGAGCAGCAACTGGCGGCGCTGCAGCAAAGCGACGATCCAAATCTTGAACTGACGCCGGAGCAGCAGGGCGCCCTGCAGCGTTTCATCCAGCAGAAGCTGGAGATTCGCAAGGAGCTGCGCGAGGTGCGCTACCAGCTCAACGCCGATATCGAGGCGCTGGGGCGCACGCTGAAGATCATCAACATCGCCCTGATGCCGGCGCTGCTGACGCTCGGCGTGTTGGCGTTGTGGCTGTGGCGCCGTCGTCGCGCGTGAGGGTTATCAGCTGAGGGAGGCGCTTCAGCGGCGACAGTCGCGGCTAAAGCCCCTCCCACTAACCGTGCGTAGGGTGGATGTCGCTGTTTACATCCACCACAACGGTGGATCGGTGAAGCGTGATCCGCCCTACGCCGCTTCCGAGTCATCAACAGTGAGATGGGTATGGGACGTAAAGGTCTTATCGCATTGATCGTTATCGTGCTGCTTTGCGTGCTGGGTTACCTGGCCGTGCAGCGCAGCCAGCAACAGAGCGTGGCGCAAGTCGAGTCGGCGCCGTGGTTGGCGGCCGAACAGGGTTATCTGAGCACGTTGCAGGCTTTGGAGATCGAACAGCCGGGGCAGCCGCCTGTGCGTATCGAGCGACGCGGCGAGCAGTGGGTGGTGCCGGCCAAGGCCGATTATCCGGCGGCGCCGCAAGCGCTGGCCGAGCTGCTGCGGGCCTTGCGCGAGGCACGTACGGTGGAAGCCAAAACCGCCAATCCGCAGTGGCACGCGCGCCTGGGATTGGCCGAGAAGGGGGAGGGCGATGAACAGGCGCTGCGTGTGAAGCTTCAGTTCGAGGGGCATGCCGATCTGGATTTGCGTTTGGGCAATCCCTCCCGGCAGGGCAGCGGGCAACTGGTGCGACGTGCCGGGGAGGATCAGGTGTGGCTGATCGATCAGCAGTTGCAGGTGCCGACCCGTGAGCTGGACTGGCTGGATCGACGCATCACCGACATCCCGTTCACCCGCATCGCCAGTTTGGTGCTGCGCTACGCCGATGGCGAGAAACTCACGCTGAAGCGCGCCGATGCCGAGCAGTACAACTTCGCGGTCGAGGAGTTGCGCAAGGAACAGAAACTCAGCTTCGAGGGTGCAGCCAATAGCGTTGCGCTGGTGTTCTCCAACCTGCAGTTTGCCGATGCCGCACCGCTGGCGCAGGTGGGCTTCAAGCAGCCGCCGATGCTGCAGTTCAGTCTCGCCGGTTTCGATGGACAGCAGCTTGAGGGGGCGCTGTACAAGCAGGGCGAGCAGCATTGGCTGGTGCTTGGCGAGCGTGAAGGTTTCAACGTCGCAGAGGTGAGTGGGCGCAGTGAATGGGCCTACCGGCTGGAGCCTGAACAGGTTCAGCGGCTGGCGAAAAAGTTGCGCGATCTGTTGGCCAAAAGCTCGTAAAAAACGCTGTAACCCGCGTAAGTTCCGGGTTCGTGCCTGTTCCAAAAAAGTGCTTTTCAGTCACAATCCATGCTTTATACTCGGCCTTCGGCTGTAGCAAGAACGCGAATCGCTTGACCTGCTCCAAGCTCGATTGCCGGGGGTGGCGAATGCTGAGAAGAACGTTTTTACCGAGCCGTCAAAGCGCCTTCGGGACAATAAAAACATAGCGAGTTTGGAGAAGTTGGTAATGGCAGATCGTGAGACCGGAACCGTCAAATGGTTCAATGATTCCAAGGGTTACGGGTTCATTCAGCGCGAAAGCGGCCCGGACGTATTCGTTCACTACCGCGCCATCCGCGGCGAGGGTCACCGTACCCTGGTCGAAGGCCAGAAGGTCGAGTTCGGCGTGACCCAGGGCCAGAAAGGCCTGCAGGCGGAAGACGTCTCCGCGGTCTGAGCTCCAGCTCGAAATACAACAAGGCCCGTCGATGACGGGCCTTGTTGTTTGTGGGCGCAGTATTTAGTAGGGGCGGGTGAAACCCGCCGAAAGGCATGGCGGGTTGCACCCGCCCTACGCTTTGAGGCGCGGTGCGCACGGCGCACCCTAGGTCGGCGTAGCGGTTCTGTAGCCCGGATGCAATCCGGGGAAATGCGTCGGTCAGGCCCCGGATTGCATCCGGGCTACGGACGACAATACTGACCCACGCAGCCTTGTGTAGGAGCCCCGCCCCAGGGCGAAGCTTGTTGGCCTGATTCGCTGTCGATTCAAAAATCTCGTAGCGTGAGACCCCTGACCCTCTCCCGCCCTTCGGGCACCCTCTCCCATAAATGGGAGAGGGTCATCAGATGGCCGCGAAGCGGCCGCTTTATTCGGTACGCCAGACGATCTCGGTTTCGCCATCGGCATCGACCTTGATCCAGCGGTCGGCTTCCTCGTCGCTTTCATCCTCGACCCAGGTGCCAGGCGCGCAGCGGATCTGCACGCCAAGCGCGGCATGGGCGGCGCGGGCGCAGGCCAGATCGTCGGCCCAGGGCGTGGCGTCGCTTTCCAGGTACAGGCTGTGCCATTTACCCACGGCTTTCGGCAGCCAGGTCACCGGCACGTTGCCGGCCTTGCACTTGAAGGTCTGGCCTTTCTGCTGCCAGTCGCTGCACGGGCCGAGGGCTTCACCCAGCCATTGCGCCACGGCGTCGCGTTCGGCGTCTTTGAGGTAGATCTCGATGTCCGGTTGGCGCATTGGGTTCATTCCTGAGTTTTGACGATCCAATCGTAGCGGATGGCGACGGTGACTTCGAAGGGCTCGGCGATCACCGCTTCACGGCGTTCGGCACTGGCGCGCCAGCCGTGCGGGGTCATGGCCAGCAGGTCGGCGCGGGCTTCGGGCTGGGCCAGGTGCAGCGGAAACTGCAGGGTCTCGCTATGCGCCAGGTGCATGCCCGGCGGGATCAGCGCCAGGTGCTTCTCGTCGTCATAGTCGCGCACCTCGTCATACAGCTTCTGCCGCAGCTCCATCAGGTGCACGCGGGTCGGGCCCATGCGCAGCAGGCCGCCGCCGGGGGCTAGCAGGCGCTTGGCCTCGTTCCAGTCGAGCGGGCTGAATACGCTGGCCAGCAGCTCGCAACTGGCATTGGCCAATGGCACGCGAGCCATGCTCGCCACCAGCCAGCTCAGCTGCGGCGCGCGCTTGCAGGCGCGTTTGACCGCCTCGCGGGAGATGTCCAGAGCGTAGCCGTCGGCGAGGGGCAGGGCGAGGGCGATCTGCTCGGTGTAGTAGCCCTCGCCACAGCCGATATCCAGCCAGCGCGCCGGCTTGTACTCGGCCGCCAGTGCCGCCAGGCGCGCGGCCAGCGGCGCGTAGTGACCGCCTTCGAGAAAGCGTCGGCGCGCCTCGACCATGGCGGCGTTATCGCCGGGGTCGCGGCTGTTCTTGTGTTGCACCGGCAGCAGGTTGTAGTAGCCCTGGCGCGCGCGGTCGAAGCTGTGCCGGTTGGCGCAGACCAGGCCGCTGTCACTCGACTCCAGCGGCGTCTGGCAGAGGGGGCAGATCAGGCTCATGCGAGAAGCTTGACCATGGTCTGGTAATACACCTCTGTCAGCAGATCGAGATCGCTGGCCAGCACGCGCTCGTTGATCTGGTGGATGGTGGCGTTGACCGGGCCGAGCTCGACCACCTGGGTGCCCAGGGTGGCGATGAAGCGACCGTCGGAGGTGCCGCCGCTGGTGGACGGCGTGGTGTCGCGACCGGTGACGTTCTTGATGCTGGCAGCGACGGCGTCGAGCAGCTCGCCCGGCTGGGTGAGGAAGGGCAGGCCGGACAGCGCCCACTCCAGGTGATAGTCCAGGTCGTGCTTGTCGAGGATGGCGGTGACGCGCTGCTGCAGGTCCTCCACGGTGGATTCGGTGGAGAAGCGGAAGTTGAACACCGCCTTCAGTTCGCCGGGGATGACGTTGGTGGCGCCGGTGCCGGAGTTGAGGTTGGACACCTGGAAGCTGGTCGGCGGGAAGTAGTCGTTGCCATGATCCCAGTGCTCGGCGGCCAGTTCGGCCAGTGCCGGGGCGGCCAGGTGAATCGGGTTCTTCGCCAGGTGCGGGTAGGCCACGTGGCCCTGCTTGCCGTACACGGTGAGGGTGCAGCCGAGAGAGCCGCGGCGGCCGTTCTTCACCACATCACCGAGCAGGGTGGTGCTCGACGGTTCGCCGACGATGCACCAGTCCAGGCGCTCGTTGCGCTCGCGCAGGCGCTCGACCACGGCCTTGGTGCCGTGCTGGGCCGGGCCTTCCTCGTCGCTGGTGATCAGGAAACTGATGGCGCCTCTGTGGTTCGGGTGGTCGGCGACGAAGCGCTCGACGGCGACGATCATGCTCGCCAGGCTGCCTTTCATGTCCGCCGCGCCACGGCCGCAAAGCATGCCCTCTTCGTCGACACGTACGTCGAACGGCTGGTACTGCCAGGCGTCCAGCGGGCCGGTGGGCACCACATCGGTGTGGCCGGCGAAGCACAGCACCGGGCCGTCGCCACCGCGTTTGGCCCAGAAGTTCTCCACCTCTTCGATGCGCATGCGCTCCACCTCGAAACCGCAGGCGGCCAGGCGGCGCATCATCAGCTCCTGGCAGCCTTCGTCGACCGGGGTCACGGACGGGCGGCGGATCAGGTCGAAGGCAAGCTCCAGGGTCGGGGTGAGGGTGGCGGTCATTGCGGCTCCGGTACGGCGGCTGGCGTGAAGGCTGGCCATCTTAAAGCAAAAGTCGTTACCGATCAGGTGATCAGACGCGCCGCGTGGCGCATTCAACACCATGCAGCCTGTTCTCCGGCCCGACGGCTGACCTGTATCGCAGGCTTGGGTGGGCAGGGTGCTATCTCTATAATGCGCGCCTTCCTGCAGGGGGTGAGATGAACACAGACGATCAGCGATTCGGCGGCATAGCCCGGCTTTACGGCCAGGAGGGCTATCAGCGCCTTGCTGCGGCGCACGTGGCGGTGGTCGGCATCGGCGGTGTCGGTTCCTGGGCGGCCGAAGCCCTGGCGCGCAGCGGTGTGGGCGAGATATCGCTGTTCGATCTGGATGACGTGTGCATCACCAACACCAATCGCCAGGTACACGCCGTCGAAGGGGCGGTGGGCAAGGCCAAGGTTGACGAGATGGCTGCGCGTATCCGCGCCATCAACCCGGCCTGTGTGGTGCATGCGGTGGCGGATTTCGTCACCCGCGAGACCATGGCCGAGTACATCACCGAACAGCTTGACGGGGTGATCGACTGCATCGACAGCGTACCGGCCAAGGCCGCGCTGATCGCCTGGTGCAAGCGGCGCAAGATCCAGATCGTCACCACCGGCGGTGCCGGTGGCCAGGTCGACCCGACGCAGATTCAGGTCACCGACCTGAACAAGACCTTCAATGATCCGCTGGCCGCCAAGGTGCGTTCGATGTTGCGTCGCGACTACGGCTTCTCCCGCACGCCGGGTCGCACCTACAGCGTGCCTTGCGTGTTCTCCACCGAGCAGCTGCGCTATCCCAAGCCTGACGGCACGGTGTGCCAGGCCAAGGGCTTCGTCGGTGAAGGGGTGAGGCTCGACTGCGCCGGCGGTTTCGGCGCGGTGATGATGGTTACCGCCAGCTTCGGCATGGCGGCGGCAGCCAAGCTGGTGGACAAGCTGGTAGCGGGCGCTCGTCGCCCGGCAGAGCGTCAGCCAAGGGATTGAAGAAAGCCTGGGCAGACTATGCTGGGGCGAGGGGAAGTTGCAGCGGCAGACAGGGATGCGTCGAACATGACCCGTATCAGAGGTGATTTGTGTCGTACCTGTTTCCTGTTGCCGGCCATTCCTGGCGGCAACAACCCTGCGGGCCTTCGCAGAGCGAACGCTCGCGGCGTTCTTGTGGCGTAGCGCTGAAAAGGCTCTGGGCACGGATGCTCGCCTGCTTGATGCTAGCCGTTCTGCTGATCGCTCCAGGACCTGCTCAGGCCGAAGCGCGGACGCTGCGTATCGGCACCGGCGACTGGGCGCCTTATGTCGACCAGGAGCGCAGCGACGGTGGCGCATTGGCGCGGCTGATCAGTGCGGTTTTTGCCGAGGCTGGCTACCGGGTCGAGTTCATCTTCCACCCCTGGGACCGCAACGTGCTGATGCTGCAGCAGGGCCAGTTGCACGCGATCATGCCCTACAGCTGCACGCCCAGTCGGCTCAATTACGGTATCTGCAGCGACCCGTTGGTACGTGGCGAGATCGTCCTGTTCCATCGTCGCGATCAGGCGTTCGACTGGACGAAGGTCGATGACCTGCTGAAGTACCGCATCGGCACTACGCTCGGCTATTCCTACGGCCCGGCTTTCGACGAAGCGCTGCAGGCCGGCCGTCTGCATGTCATGCAGAACGGCAAGGAGGACACCAGTTTCCGCCTTCTGGAGCTTGGGCGGATCGATCTGCATCCACAGGATCGCGCGGTGGGCTACGCCATGCTGCGTCGCCTGTTCCCGGAAGATGGCGGCAACATCGTCCACCATCCACGGCAGCTGAATACCGAGCCGTTGCGTTTGCTGTTTCGCAAGGATGACCCCGAGGGCATCAGGCTGCTGCGCCTGTTCAATGCCCGGCTGCGAGACTTTGCCGAGCGTGGCGACCTGCAGCGACTGCAGCAGGCGCTCAACTCCGGTAACGCCGATGACTGGAAACCCGGCACCTCGGCCCGGGCCGTGCGAGACTGAGCGGCCTCAGCCGATCTTCTGCCCTCAAGAGTTTTCCACATGCTCAATAACCATGTACTGCGCAGCCTGCGCTATCTGCTGGACGTCAGCGATGGCACGCTCGAGGCGTTCTGCCAACTGGCGGACTATCCCGTCGAGCCGGGCCTGATTTCGGCCTGTCTGCTGCGTGAGGACGAGCCCGGTTATCGATCCTGCAGCGATGTGCTGCTGGCGCACATGCTCGAAGGCCTGGTGTTCTACAAGCGTGGCAAGGATGAAAGCCGGCCGCGCCTGCCGGTGGAAAAGCGCCTGAGCAACAACCTCATCCTGAAGAAACTGCGCGTGGCCTTCGAGCTGCGTGACGACGATGTCCAGGCGATTCTGCAATCGGCTGACCTGCCGATGACCAAGACCGAGCTGGGGGCCTTGTTCCGCGCACCGGGCCACAAGCACTACCGTGAGTGTGGCGACCAGATCCTGCGCAACTTCCTGCGCGGCCTGACGTTGCGCGAGCGAGGCTGAGCCCGCTCGCTGCATCGATTCAGGGGGCAGAAGGTTCCGTCCGCAAGCGCCGACGCGCTACCAGCAGCGTGCCTGCAAGCATCGCTGCCAGCCTTACGAGAAAGTCCCACGTCATGGTGGCCAGGTTGTCACTGCGGTTCTCTGGCAGGATGCAGGCGTAGCTCAGGCTGGCAATCGAGTCGATGGCAATTGGCTCCGCATCCACGGGGCGCCCCAGGTTGTACATGGGCATGGCTTGCATCTCGGCGTGAATGCGCTGCGTTTCCTCCACGCTGCAGAGATTGCTGTAGAAGCCGAAGGCGTAGATGCCCAGCAAACCAAGCGCGACCAGCCCTGCAGTGGCGAGACGGTGATTGCTCGCAAGCAGCGCCAGGCAGACGCCCGCCAGCAGGCCCGACAGCAGCAGATTCAGGGTGAAAGGCTCTATCGGCAGCGCTGCCGCAGCGCTTTCTGGTAGCAGGACCAACAGATGGGCAAGCATCTGCGGGCTGAAATACAGGACGACCAGGGTTGCCAGGGCACTTAGCCCGATGCGCACGACGGCAGGCATGACTCACTCCATGAGTTTTTGGGCGCGGGAATATAACCCATTGCTGCCGACTGAGCTGGCGCTGCGTCTAGTTTTCCCGCGCCAGTGTCCTCATTCGCTGCAACACGGCATTCAGACCGTTGCTGCGAGAGGGGGACAGCTGACGTTGCAGCCCGAGTTGGGCGAACCAGTCGGCCAGGTCGAGCGAGGCCAGTTGTTCATTGCTCAGGCCTTCCACTCGGACCAGCAGCACGGCGAGCAGACCACGCAGCAGGCGGGCATCGCTGCTGGCGCGAAAGTGCAGGCGCCCGTCACGGCGCTCGGCAACGAGCCAAACCAGGCTTTCGCAGCCATGTACGCGGTGCTCATCGACCCGTTCGGCATCGCTCAGAGGCTCCAGGCGCTCGCCCCATTGCATCAGCAGGCGCGCGCGCTGTTCCCAGCCAGGGCAGGCAGCGAAGGCTTCCAGTGTCTCTTGCGCGGCGACTGACAGGCTCATGGCGAGAGGCACTCGGAGCATGCAGGAGCGGCTTCAGCTGCGAAGGTCCGCGCGCCGATATTCGCGGCTGAAGCCGCTCCTACGAAGAGCCATTGGTGGCGTTTCATCGCAACAGCTCCAGCGCATTATCCAGGGCGCTGAAGAATCTCTGCAGGTCCTCGCCATCGTTGTAAAGGCCCAGCGAGACACGAATCGCACCACTCAGGCCCAGGCTTTTCATCAGTGGCATGGCGCAGTGGTGACCGGCCCGTACGGCGATGCCCTGTTCGGTCAGCAGGTGCGCCAGGTCTGCGTTATGCACGCCTTCGACGCAGAAGCTGGCCAGCGCCAGCTGCGGCTCGCCGAGCAGGCGCACGCCGTCACGTGCTTGCAGACCGGTCAGCAGTTCGGCATGCAGGGCCGCCTCGTGCCGGGCCACGGCCGCGTGATCCAGGCCGCTAAGCCAATCCAGCGTGGCGCCCAGTGCTATCACGGCGGACACGGCCGGCGTACCGGCCTCGAAGCCGAGCGGAGCGGGACGAAAGCGCGCGCTCTGGTAGTCGGCATCGAGCACCATCTCACCGCCGAATTGCCAGTGCTGCAGCTGGTTAAGCGCCTCGCTGCGCCCGTAAAGCAGGCCGACACCGTCGGGGCCGTAGAGTTTGTGCGAGGAGCACAGGTAGAAGTCGCAGCCCAGCGCCTGCATGTCATGACGGCCATGCACCGCCCCCTGCGCGCCGTCGACGACCGTCAAGGCGCCTTGCGTGCGCGCCAGTGCCAGCAGTTCCGCAAGCGGTTGCCAGCGGCCAAGCACGTTGGACAGCTGCGAAACCGCCAGCAGGCGAGTGCGTGGGCCGATCAGCCGGGCGGCCTGGGCCAGGTCTATCGTGCCCGTGTCATTGAGTGGCAGCGCCACCAGCTCCAGGCTGCGGCGCTTGGCCAGTTGCTGCCAGGGCAGCAGATTGGCGTGGTGTTCCAGCGCGCTGATGACGATCTGCTCGCCCGGCTGCAGCAAGTGCTCCAGGCCATAGGCCAGCAGGTTGAGTGATTCGGTGCTGCCGCGGGTAAAGATGATCTCCTCGGCGCTGGCCGCATTCAGCCACTGCGCGGCCTTGCTGCGTGTCGCCTCGAAGGCGCGGGTGGCACGCTCACCTGGCAGGTGCTGGGCACGATGCACGTTGGCCACACCGCCGGCGTAGTAGCCGAGCAGGGCGTCGAGCACCGCCTGCGGCTTCTGCGCGGTGGCGGCGCTGTCCAGATAGGTCTGGCCTTCGGCTTGGAGGGCAAGAATGCCGGGGAAGTTGGCACGCCAGGGGGACGAAAGCATAGGGCTTCAGGCTTCAGGCCCCAGGCTTCAGGCTCAAGCGCTCCGCCTGCGGCCTGTAGCTTGCGGCCTGAAGCCGCTCCGGTCAGTTGTGGGCGTGCAGGGCTTCGTTCAGCTCAATGGCCGACTTGTGGGTCTTGCACTCCACGGCGCCGGTCAGCGAGTTGCGACGGAACAGCAGGTCCGGCTGGCCAGCCAGTTCGCGCGCCTTGACCACCTTGACCAGGGTGTTGCCCTCGTCGAGCAGGTTCACCTTGGTGCCAGCGGTGATGTACAGGCCGGCTTCGACGGTGTTGCGGTCGCCCAGCGGGATGCCGATGCCGGCGTTGGCGCCGATCAGGCAGCCTTCGCCAACGCTGATGATGATGTTGCCGCCGCCGGACAGGGTGCCCATGGTCGAGCAGCCGCCGCCCAGGTCCGAACCCTTGCCGACGAATACGCCAGCGGAAACGCGGCCTTCGATCATGCCCGGACCTTCGGTGCCGCCGTTGAAGTTGACGAAGCCTTCGTGCATCACGGTGGTGCCTTCACCGATGTAGGCACCCAGGCGCACGCGGGCGCTATCGGCGATACGCACGCCGGCCGGCACCACGTAGTCGGTCATTTTCGGGAACTTGTCCACTGAGAACACTTCCAGCAGCTCGCCCTTCAGACGCGCTTCCAGTTGGCGCTCGGCCAGCTCGGCGAGGTCGACGGCGCCCTGGCTGGTCCAGGCGACGTTGGGCAGCAGCGGGAAGATGCCGGCCAGGCTCAGGCCGTGCGGCTTGACCAGGCGATGCGACAGCAGATGCAGCTTGAGGTAGGCCTCCGGGGTGCTGGTCAGGGCAGCATCCTCAGCCAGGAAAGTGGCCACCAGCGGGTTGTGGCTTTCGGCCAGGCGGGTCAGCAGGGCGGCTTGAGCCGCGTCCACGCCTTTCAGCGCTTCGGCCAGATCGGCCGCCTGTGCGGTGGTGAAGGCGATGGCCTGGTTGCCGCCCTGGTAGCCGAGCTTCTCGGCAGCTTTGGCCACCAACTCGCTGGCCGGATTGAGCAGCGGCAGGGCATAGAAGACTTCCAGCCAGTTGCCCTGGCGGTTCTGGGTGCCGACGCCGAAGGCGATGCTGAAGAGAGAAGTGCTCATAGTTGGGTTCCTTGCAACGAAATCGGGGTGAGATTGTTCAGGCCAGCGCGGCTTGGTAGTTATCCGGTTTGAAACCGACCAGGGTCTTGTCGCCCAGGTCGAGTACCGGGCGCTTGATCATCGACGGTTGGGCCAGCATCAGGTCGATGGCCTTGGCCTGATCGAGATCGGCTTTCTGCGCGTCATCGAGCTTGCGGAAGGTGGTGCCGGCGCGGTTCAGGATGGTCTGCCAGCCATGCTCGTTGCACCACTTTTCCAGGTTTGCACGGTCGATCCCGACACTCTTATAGTCGTGAAAGGCATAGTCGACCTGATGTTCATCGAGCCAGGTTCTGGCCTTTTTCATCGTGTCGCAGGCCTTGATGCCATACAGGACGTAACTCATTGATCTTCCTCTGATGAGTGGCGTGCCGGGAGGTCCGGAAAATACGGCCGGCCATTATGCCACGTCGTATCCTGATGTGGCGGCGGCTGTCGCTGCGATGTGTGTCAGGGTTGCCGATCGCCAGATACGCGTAGCCCGGATGCAATCCGGGAAGCCTTGGCCGGGCTATCCCCCGGATTGCATCCGGGCTACGGAGTCAGAGGCTCGCGGCTAAAGCCGTTCAGGCGCTGCGAATGAAACGGGCGATGCGTTCAGCGGCCTCGATGCATTCGGCCAGTGGGGCGACCAGCGCCATGCGCACGCGGCCGGCGCCCGGGTTGACGCCATCGACCTCGCGCGACAGGTACGAGCCCGGCACCACGGTCACGTGTTCGGCGGCGAACAGGTCGCGGGTGAACAGGGTGTCGTCACCCGGCGTGCGTGCCCACAGATAGAAGCCGCCGTCCGGGCGCTGCACGTCCATCACCGGGGCCAGAATCTTCAGCACCGCATCGAACTTCTCGCGGTACAGGTCGCGGTTGGCGCGCACGTGCGCTTCGTCGTTCCAGGCGGCGACGCTGGCCAGCTGGGTTTGTACCGGCATCGCACAGCCGTGGTAGGTGCGGTACAGCAAAAATTGCTTGAGGATATCGGCGTCGCCGGCGACGAAGCCCGAGCGCAGGCCCGGCAGGTTGGAGCGCTTGGACAGGCTGTGAAATACCACGCAGCGTTTGAAATCTCTGCGACCCAGCTCGGCGCAGGCGTTGAGCAGGCCAGGGGGCGGGGCGTCCTCGTCGAAATACAGCTCGCTGTAGCACTCGTCGGCGGCGATGACGAAGTCGTGCTCGTCGGCCAGGGCGATCAGCTTCTTCAGCGTCGCCAGCGGAATCAGCGCGCCGGTGGGGTTGCCCGGCGAGCAGAGGAACAGGATCTGGCAGCGCCGCCAGACCTCTGCCGGCACCGCGTCGAAGTCCGGGTTGAAGCCGTGGGCTTCCAGGCACGGCAGATAGTGCGGCTCGGCACCGGCAAGGAACGCAGCGCCTTCATAGATCTGATAGAAGGGATTGGGGCTGACCACCAGACCCTTGGCGTTACGGTCGACCACCGTCTGGGTAAAGGCGAACAGTGCCTCGCGTGTGCCATTGACCGGCAGCACATGGCGCGCCGCGTCCAGCCAACCGGCGGGTACGCCGAAGCGGCGTTCGCACCAGTTGGCAATGCTCTGGCGCAGCTCGGGCAGGCCCAGAGTGGTGGGATATACCGCCAGTTTGTCGAGGTTGGCGGTCAGTGCCTGACCGACGAAGTCCGGCGAGCGGTGCTTGGGCTCGCCGATCGACAGGGCGATGGGCGAGCGGTCGGCGGCAGGTTGCACGCCGCCGAGCAGGGCGCGGAGTTTTTCGAACGGGTAGGGCTGCAGCTGGGCGAGGGCGTGGTTCATGATGATCCGACGGGTCCTTTGTGAGGCGGCGACAAAGCTGGCGACACTAGCACGGCAGGCCTTTCGGGGAAATTCCCTTCGTCCGTGCGTTTTCTGTCTGCTCAGGTCTCAAAACCGATGCCGATGTGGCTCAAGACCAAGGATGCCCGGCCGATAACGCTGAGGTTATTCGTTATTCCTTCGGTGAGTTCTCTCCATGCGTACCCTCAAGTTCAGCCACAAGATCATGCTGGCTGCTTCCCTGGTTGTTGTCGCGGCTTTCGCGTCATTTGCCCTGTACAACGATTACCTGCAGCGCAACGCGATCCGTGACAACCTGTCGAACTACCTCAAGGACGTCGGTCTGGTGTCCACTGGCAACATCCGGCACTGGCTCGATGGGCGCATGCAATTGCTCGACAACCTGGCCGAGTCGGTCCAGGACGACAGCTCGTCCGAGTCACTGCGCCGCAATCTGCAGCACCGCAGCATCGCTTCGGCCTTCCTTTACGCCTACTACGGCCAGGCTGACGGTACCTATACCCAGTTCCCGGCTAGCGAGTTGCCAGCCGGTTACGATCCGCGTCAGCGCCCCTGGTACAAGAGTGCGCAGGGCAGCAGCGGCCCGGGGCTGACAGCGCCCTATCTGGCGGCCGATCCGCGTGACGGTCTGCTGATCACCATTACCCGGCCGGTCAGTTCCGGTGGTGCGCTGCAAGGCGTGGTCGGCGGCGACCTGAAGCTGCAGACGATCGACGACATTCTCAATTCCTTCGACCTCGGCGGCATGGGCTATGCGTTCCTGGTCGACGAGCAGGGCACGGTGCTGGTGCATCCGGACAAGAGCCTGGTACTCAAGACCCTCGGCGAAGCGTTTCCTGGTGGTGCGCCGCGTCTGCAGTCCGATTTGCAAGGCGCTTCGTCCATCGATGGCAGCGCCCGCCTGGTCACCTTCCTGCCGGTGCAGGGGCTGGCTGGGGTGCGCTGGTACGTCGGCCTGTCCGTCGATGAAGGCAAGGCATTCGCCGCGCTCAGGGAGTTCCGCGTTTCCGCGCTGATGGTCACGGTCGTCGGTGTGGTCGCCATCCTCATCCTGCTCGGCGCGCTGATCCGTATCCTGCTGCGCCCGCTGCACGTGATGAGCCATGCCATGGGCGGTATCGCCGAGGGCGAGGGGGACCTCACCCAGCGCCTGACGATCGCTTCCGGTGACGAATTCGGTGAGCTGGCGGGGGCCTTCAACCGCTTCGTCGAGCGTATTCACGAGTCCATCCGCGAAGTGGCTTCGGCCACCCGCGAGGTGCATGCGCGAGTGAGCACCGTGGTGCAGGCGTCGAATGCCTCCATGGGCAACTCCAGCGAGCAGGCGGCGCGTACCGACAGCGTCGCGGCGGCGATCAACGAGCTCGGTGCAGCCGCCCAGGAGATCGCGCGCAACGCCGCCGATGCCTCGGTGCAGGCCAGCGACGCACGCCGCGACGCCGAGGAAGGTCAGGGCATGGTGGAGCGCACTCTGGGCGCGATGGGCGAGCTGTCCGAGAAGATCCAGGCGTCCGGCCGGCATATCGAGCTGCTCAGTGAGAAGAGCAACGACATCGGCCAGATTCTCGACGTGATCAAGGGCATTTCCGAGCAGACCAACCTGCTGGCGCTCAATGCTGCCATCGAAGCGGCGCGTGCCGGTGAGGCCGGGCGCGGTTTCGCCGTGGTCGCCGATGAGGTACGCAATCTGGCGCAGCGTACGCAGAGTTCGGCGCTGGAGATTCAGCAGATGATCGAACAGTTGCAGGCTGGCGCCCGTGACGCCGTGGCGACCATGGCCGAGAGCCGGCGCTTCAGTGATGACAGCGTGCGCATCGGCGGGCAGGCCGGCGAGAATCTGCGCGGCGTGACCCGGCGCATCGGCGAGATCGACGGCATGAACCAGTCGGTTGCGACCGCTACCGAGGAGCAGACTTCGGTGATCGAGAGCCTGAACATGGACATCACCGAGATCAACACGCTGAATCAGGACGGTGTGCGCAACCTGCAGGCCAGCCTCAGTGCCTGTACCGAGCTGGATCAGCAGGTCGGGCGTCTCAAGCAGCTGGTGGACAGCTTCAGGATCTAAAGCCAGCCCTGGATGCGGCACCCGCCGCATCCACAAGGCTCAGAAGGTGATCTGCGTCGTGCTCGGGGCGCTTGGCTCGGCGAGCTTGGCGATGATCGCCTCCTGCAGGCGGGCGCAGAACTCGGGGTCGGACAACGGCTGGCCATTGGCGTCGGTGATGAAGAACACGTCTTCGACCCGCTCGCCGAGAGTGGCGATCTTGGCGTTCTGCAGCGACAGATCGTATTCGAGGAAGATGCGTCCGATCCGAGCCAGCAGGCCGGGGCGGTCCGGGGCGGTCAGCTCGAGGATGGTTACCGGCCGCTGCGCGTCATTGTGAATGGTCACCTGCGGGGCGAAGGCGAAGTGCTTGAGCTGGCGTGGCACACGGCGCTGGATGATGGTCGGGTAGTCGTCGGGATTCTTCAGCGCTTCGATCAGGCCGGCGCGGATCTGCTGGATGCGCGCCGGGTTGTCGCCGATCGAGCCACCGTCGGCATCCAGCACCACGTAGGTGTCCAGGGTGAACTGGCTGGTGGAGGTGATGATCCGTGCGTCGTGAATGTTCAGGTTGAGCTGACTCATCGCCGCCACGGTCACCGCGAAGAAGTCGTGCTGGTCCGGTGCGTAGATGAAGATTTGCGTACCGCCCTCGAACTCGCGCTGGGTGGTTTCCTTCATCAGGACCAGTGGGCCGCCATCGTTGGGATGCTGAAGGATGGCATCGGTGTGCCAGGCCACGTCGCTGGCCGTATGGCGCAGGAAATAGTCATCGCCAAGCTGGCTCCATAGCTGCTCGGCGTCGTCCGGGTCGGTACCGCCGCGCACCAGGATGTCCAGCGCCGCACTTTGCGTCTGGCGAATCTGCTCTTCGCGATCCAGCGGGTTTTCCAGACCGCGGCGCAGGGCGCGCTTGGTCTCGGTGTAGAGCTGGCGCAGCAGGCTGGCGCGCCAGGAGTTCCACAGGCTGGGGTTGGTGGCGTTGATGTCGGCCACGGTCAGCACGTAGAGGTAGTCCAGGTGGGTCTGGTCGCCGACGAACTGGGCGAAATCGTGGATCACCTGCGGGTCGGACAGGTCCTTGCGCTGCGCGGTGGTGGACATCACCAGGTGGTGCTGCACCAGCCAGACGATCAGCGCGCTGTCCCAGGCCGGCAGGTGGTGGCGGCGGGCGAAGGCTTCGGCGTCCACCGCGCCGAGCTCGGAGTGGTCGCCGCCACGGCCCTTGCCGATGTCGTGGTAGAGGCCGGCGAGGTAGATCAGCTCGGGCTTGGGCAGTTTGTCGATGAGCTTGCTGGCCAGCGGGAATTTCTCTGCCAGCTCCGGCCAGCGGAACTTGCGCAGGTGCTTGATCAGATTGAGGGTGTGCGCATCGACCGTATAGATGTGGAACAGGTCGTGCTGCATCTGCCCGACGATGTGGCCGAACTCCGGCAAATAACGGCCGAGGATGCCGTAGCGGTTCATGCGGCGCAGGTTGCGGTGGATGCCTTCCTTGCACTTGAACAGCTCGATGAACAGGCTGGTGTTGCGGATGTCCTTGCGGAAGTCGTCATCGATCAGGTGGCGGCTGTCGCGCAGCAGGCGGATGCTGTCGGCGCGTACACCCTTGATTTCCGGGTGCTGCGCCATCAGCACGAAAATCTCGATGATGGCGAAGGGCGTGCGCTTGAACACGTTCGGGTGGGTGACCTCGATATAGCCATCGCGCACCTGGAAGCGGCTGTTCAGTGGCGTTGCCGGGCCGCTTTCACCAGCCCGCAGGATGACTTCCTCGAAGTGCTGGTTGATCAGGTCCGACAGCTCGGAAATGCCCATCACCACACGGTAGTACTTCTGCATGAAGTGCTCGATGCTGCGCTTGCCATCACCGTCCTGATAGCCGAACAGCGCGGCGATCCTGGCCTGGTAGTCGAACAGCAGGCGGTCTTCGGCGCGCCCGGCGAGCATGTGCAGGGCGTAGCGCACCTTCCACAGGAACTCCTGGCTGGAGGAGAGCAGGGCGTATTCGCTTTCCAGCAGAAAGCCCTGGCCAACCAGGGCTTGCAGGTTGAGTGTGTCGAACTGGCGACGGGCGACCCAGAGCACGGTCTGGATGTCGCGCAGGCCGCCCGGCGAGCCCTTGACGTTGGGCTCGAGGTTGTACTCGGTGTCGTTGTACTTGGCGTGGCGCGCTCTGCGTTCCTCACGCTTGGCCTGGTAGAAATGCTTGCTCGGCCACATGGCATCGGTGCTGGTGACCTGCTGCATGCGTTGGCGCAGGCGTTCCGGGCCGGCAATGGTGCGGCTTTCCATCAGGTTGGTGATCACCGTCAGGTCGGCGCGTGCCTCTTCGGCGCATTCGTCGACCGAGCGCACGCTCTGGCCGACTTCCAGGCCGATGTCCCAGAGCAGGGTGAGAAAGCCTTCGATGGGCTCGCGGAAGATTTCGTGATCGTCGCTGCCCAGCAGGATCAGCAGATCGATGTCCGAATAAGGGTGCAGCTCGCCGCGACCATAACCGCCGACGGCGATCAGGGCGATGTTGGCGTCCTCGCTCCAGGTGAAGCGCTTCCACGCCTCCTGCAGGATCTGGTCGACGAACCAGGCGCGATCCTCGACCAGGCGGCGAATGTCGCGACCATCGCGAAAGCGCGCATCAAGGACTTCGCGCGCGTTGCGGATGGCCTTCTTGAATGCAGCGATGGGGCTGGACTTGAGTGCCAGCTCGGCCTGGAACTGACCGCGGTCAAACAGTTCGGGGTCCATCTGCGGCATGCAATTGCCTTCCTCTATATATAGGGCGCAGAGTGCGTTCGCGCGCCGTTGCGGTATTGGGCTCAGGCAGACGTGCGTGGGAGCGTGTCATCGCTGCGCAGGGTCAGGATCTCGTAGCCGTCAGCGGTGACCAGTACGGTGTGTTCCCATTGCGCGGAAAGCTTGCGGTCCTTGGTGATGGCGGTCCAGCCGTCGCCGAGCAGGCGGGTTTCCGGGCGACCCTGATTGATCATCGGCTCGATGGTGAAGGTCATGCCTTCCTTGAGTTCCATGCCGGTGCCGGCCTTGCCGTAGTGCAGCACCTGCGGCTCTTCGTGGAACACGGCGCCGATGCCATGGCCGCAGTATTCGCGGACCACGGAGAAACCGTTCTTCTCGGCATGCTTCTGGATCACTTCGCCGATATCGCCCAGGCGGGTACCCGGCTTGACCAGTTCGATGCCTTTATACATGCACTCCTGGGTAACCTTGGCCAGGCGCTCGGCCCATTCGGCGACCTTGCCGACCATGAACATCTTGCTGGTGTCGCCGTGGTAGCCGTCCTTGATCACGGTGATGTCGATGTTCAGCACATCGCCATCCTTCAATGGCTTGTCGTTGGGGATGCCATGGCACACCACGTGGTTGATCGAGGTGCAGATCGACTTGGGGAAGCCCTTGTAGTTGAGCGGGGCAGGGATGGCCTTCTGCACGTTGACGATATAGTCATGGCAGATGCGATCCAGCTCTTCGGTGGTGACGCCCGGCTTGACGTGCTCGCCGATCATCTCCAGCACTTCGGCGGCCAGGCGGCCTGCCACGCGCATTTTCTCGATTTCTTCGGCGGATTTGATGGTGACGGTCATATGAAGCTCTCGGGCACGAACGGAAAGGGCGTTATCTTAGCAGCTTCGCCGTGCCAGCCCCAAAGGCCAGCGTGAGCGTGACGTTGGTCTGGCGCGCGACGGTCGTGTTCTTTGCGAGCTTTTGTAGCCTGAACCAGCTTTGTGTGGTATAAAACGCGCCGCTTTACGGGCACTGCGCCCGAAAGCTCAAACCCACACACGTATCGACACGGTTTCCTGGGTGCCTTTCGACAAGTTTGAGGGTTGGAAGCTGGGATACGTGGAGGCCTAACCCGACTTATCAAGGAACTATCATGTCCCAAGTCAACATGCGCGATATGCTGAAGGCCGGTGTGCACTTCGGCCACCAGACCCGTTACTGGAACCCGAAAATGGGCAAGTACATTTTCGGCGCGCGCAACAAGATTCACATCATCAACCTCGAAAAAACCCTGCCGATGTTCAACGACGCCCTGTCGTTCGTTGAAAAGCTGGCTGCTGGCAAGAACAAGATCCTGTTCGTCGGCACCAAGCGTTCCGCTGGCAAGATCGTTCGTGAGGAAGCTGCTCGTTGCGGCTCGCCGTTCGTCGATCACCGCTGGCTGGGCGGCATGCTGACCAACTACAAGACCATCCGTGCTTCGATCAAGCGCCTGCGCGAGCTGGAAACCCAGTCCCAGGACGGCACCTTCGCCAAGCTGACCAAGAAAGAAGCCCTGATGCGTTCCCGTGATCTGGAAAAACTGGATCGCAGCCTGGGTGGTATCAAGGACATGGGCGGTCTGCCGGACGCTCTGTTCGTGATCGACGTTGACCACGAGCGCATTGCTATCACCGAAGCCAACAAGCTGGGCATCCCGGTCATCGGCGTCGTCGATACCAACAGCAGCCCGGAAGGCGTTGACTACATCATCCCGGGTAACGATGACGCCATCCGCGCCATCCAGCTGTACATGGGTGCCATGGCTGACGCCGTGATCCGTGGTCGCAGCAACGCTGGCGGCGCGACTGAAGAGTTCGTCGAAGAAGCCGCGGCCGAGAGCGCCGAAGGCTAAGCGGTAACGCCAAGCATTTAGCGTTATGCGCTGTGCAAGAAGGGGGCTAGGCCCCCTTTTTGCCACTCAAAGATTTGATTTGGTTGAAGACCTACCGAGAGGATTTTCAAGATGGCAGAAATTACTGCAGCCCTGGTTAAAGAACTGCGCGAGCGTACCGGCCAAGGCATGATGGAATGCAAGAAGGCCCTGGTTGCCGCTGGTGGCGACATCGAGAAAGCCATTGATGACATGCGCGCTTCCGGTGCCATCAAGGCTGCCAAGAAGGCCGGCAATATCGCCGCCGAAGGCTCCATCGCCGTTCGCGTCGAGGGTGGCCGTGGCGTGATCATCGAAGTCAACTCGCAGACCGACTTCCTGGCTCTGCAGGACGACTTCAAAGCCTTCGTCAAAGAAAGCATCGACGAAGCCTTCGAGAAGAACCTGACCGACGCTGCTCCGCTGATCGCTTCCCGCGAGTCGGCTCGCGAGGCGCTGGTTGCCAAGTGCGGCGAGAACGTCAACATCCGTCGTCTGACCGCTGTTTCCGGTGAAACCGTTGGTGCCTACCTGCACGGCCACCGCATCGGTGTTCTGGTTGTCCTGAAAGGCGGCAGCGACGAACTGGCCAAGCACGTTGCCATGCACGTTGCGGCGAGCAACCCGGCCGTTGTTTCCCCGGACCAGGTTTCCGAAGAGCTGGTTGCCAAGGAAAAGGAAATCTTCCTGCAGCTGAACGCCGAGAAGATCGCCGGCAAGCCGGAAAACATCGTCGAGAACATGGTCAAAGGCCGTATCGCCAAGTTCCTGGCCGAAGCCAGCCTGGTCGAGCAAGCCTTCATCATGGATCCGGAAGTCAAGGTCGGTGACCTGGTCAAGAAAGCCGGTGCCGAAGTCGTTTCCTTCGTGCGTTACGAAGTGGGCGAGGGCATCGAGAAGGCCGAGACCGACTTCGCTGCCGAAGTTGCCGCTCAGGTTGCTGCCAGCAAGCAGTAATCGGCGGTTAGGCCAGTTGTCCCAGGGAGGCTGCCCGCTTGCGCGTGCAGCCTCTTTGCCGAATAAGGGGCGACAAATGTACAAGCGGCCGTGCAACCTGCGGTCGTCGGCACGTTCGAAGTGCCGGATAATTGCAGCGCGCACGCGCGTTGCTAAAGAATTTCATATCGCCGCAGGAGAGACTTGCAATGGCTCAGCAGACAACTGGTCGCCAACCTCGCTACAAACGCATTCTGCTCAAACTTAGCGGCGAAGCCCTGATGGGCTCGGAAGATTTCGGTATCGACCCCAAGGTGCTCGACCGCATGGCGCTGGAAGTCGGCCAACTGGTCGGTATCGGCGTGCAGGTCGGCCTGGTGATCGGCGGCGGTAACCTGTTCCGCGGTGCGGCGCTTTCCGCTGCCGGCATGGATCGCGTCACCGGTGACCACATGGGCATGCTGGCCACGGTGATGAACGCCCTGGCCATGCGTGATGCGCTGGAGCGCTCGAACATCCCGGCTATCGTCATGTCGGCGATTTCCATGGTCGGCGTGACCGATCATTACGACCGCCGCAAGGCCATGCGTCACCTGAAGACCGGCGAGGTGGTGATCTTCGCTGCGGGCACCGGCAATCCGTTCTTTACCACTGATTCGGCCGCCTGCCTGCGCGCCATCGAGATCGATGCCGACGTGGTTCTGAAGGCGACCAAGGTCGATGGCGTGTACACTGCCGACCCGTTCAAGGACCCGCATGCCGAGAAGTTCGAGCGCCTGACCTATGACGAAGTGCTCGATCGCAAGCTGGGCGTGATGGATCTGACCGCTATCTGCCTGTGCCGTGATCACAACATGCCGCTGCGGGTCTTCAACATGAACAAGCCCGGCGCCCTGCTGAACGTTGTAGTAGGTGGCGCTGAAGGAACTCTGATCGAGGAGGATGCACAATGATCAACGACATCAAGAAAGACGCTCAGGAGCGCATGAGCAAGTCCCTGGAGGCTCTGGGCCGCAACCTGGCTTCCATTCGTACCGGTCGTGCCCATCCGAGCATTCTCGACAGCATCAAGGTCCCGGCCTGGGGCAGCGACATGCCGCTCAATCAGGTCGCTGCGATCACCGTCGAAGATGCTCGTACTCTGAAGATCGTCGCTCACGACAAGAACCTCAGCGCCGCCATCGAGAAGGCCATCCTGACTTCCGATCTGGGGCTGAACCCGAGCAGCGCCGGTACCACCATTCGTGTGCCGATGCCGGCCCTGACCGAGGAAACCCGTAAGGGCTACACCAAGCAGGCGCGTGGCGTGGCTGAAGATGCCAAGGTCGCGGTGCGCAACGTGCGCCGTGATGCCCTGGCCGAGCTGAAGAAGCTTTCCAAGGCCAAGGAAATCAGCGAAGACGAAGAGCGTCGCGCCGCTGACGAGCTGCAGAAGATCACCGACAAGTTCATTGCCGAGGTGGACAAGGCGCTCGAGGTGAAAGAAGCGGACCTGATGGCCGTTTGACGGCTGGGCGCTCATACATGGACAAGAACAAGCAGGGGGCGGTGCCGCGGCACGTTGCCATCATCATGGATGGCAACAACCGCTGGGCGAAGAGGCGCCTGTTGCCGGGTGTGGCAGGACACAAGGCTGGGGTCGACGCGGTTCGTGCAGTGATCGAGGTCTGTGCCGAGTCGGGTGTCGAGGTGCTCACCCTGTTCGCCTTCTCCAGTGAAAACTGGCAGCGCCCGGCCGAAGAGGTCGGCGCGCTGATGGAGTTGTTCCTGGGCGCGCTGCGTCGCGAGGCCAAGCGCCTGCTGGATAACGACATCAGCCTGCGCATCATCGGTGACCGCTCGCGTTTCCATCCCGAATTGCAGGCTGCCATGCGCGAAGCCGAGCTGCTGACCGCCGGCAGTCGCCGCTTCACCCTGCAGATCGCGGCCAATTACGGCGGTCAGTGGGACATCGCTCAGGCCGCTCAGCGCCTGGCGCGTGAGGTGCAAGCCGGGCATCTGCAGCCAGAGGACATCACCCCGCACTTGCTCCAGAGTTGTCTGGCTACCGGTGATCTGCCGTTACCTGATCTGTGCATTCGCACCGGGGGCGAGCACCGTATCAGCAATTTCCTTCTGTGGCAGTTGGCTTACAGCGAACTGTACTTTTCCGACCTTTATTGGCCGGACTTCAAGCACGAGGCCATGCGCAAGGCGCTGGCCGATTTCGCTACCCGCCAGCGTCGCTTCGGCAAGACCAGCGAGCAGGTGGAAGCCGAGGCGCGTTCCTAATGCTCAAGCAACGAATCATCACGGCGCTGGTGCTGCTGCCCATCGCCCTGGGCGGATTTTTTCTGCTCGACGGCGGCGCTTTCGCGCTGTTCATCGCGGCGGTCGTCACGCTGGGCGCCTGGGAGTGGGCGCGTCTGGCCGGGCTTGGCGCTCAGCCGCAGCGGATCGCCTACGCGGCTGGGGTGGCGGTGCTGCTCTATGGTCTGTATCTGCTCCCAGCGCTGGCGCCCTTGCTGCTGCTCGCGGCTGTGCTGTGGTGGGGCGCGGCGACGCTGCTGGTACTCAACTACCCCGACAGCAGTCGCTACTGGGGTGGCCTGCCCGGCAAGCTGCTGATCGGGCTATTGATTCTCCTGCCAGCCTGGCAGGGGCTGGTGCTGCTCAAGCAATGGCCGCAGGCTAACGGCCTGATCATCGCAGTGATGGTGCTGGTGTGGGGCGCGGATATTGGCGCCTACTTCTCTGGCAAGACCTTCGGCAAGCGCAAGTTGGCGCCCAAGGTCAGTCCGGGCAAGAGCTGGGAGGGGCTGTATGGCGGCCTCGCGGCCAGTCTGCTGATCACTCTGCTTGTAGGATTGCAGCAGGGTTGGTCCGTCACGGGGTTGTTGCTGGCCATGGCTGGCGCGGCTGTGGTGGTGCTGATTTCGGTGGTTGGTGATCTGACCGAGAGCATGTTCAAGCGTCAATCCGGGATCAAGGACAGCAGCAATCTGCTGCCGGGACACGGTGGCGTGCTGGACCGTATCGACAGCCTTACCGCCGCCATTCCCGTGTTCGCCACATTGCTCTGGCTGTCGGGCTGGGGCGCGCTGTGAGTTCAGTGCAGCAGGTGACCGTGCTGGGGGCGACCGGCTCCATCGGTCTTAGCACGCTGGATGTGATCGCTCGTCATCCCGAGCGCTATCAGGTATTCGCCCTGACTGGTTTTTCCCGTCTGGCGGAGCTGCAGGTGCTGTGCGTGCGCCATCGTCCGCGCTATGCCGTGGTCCCCGATGCCGAATCGGCGCTCGAGCTGCAGAATCATTTGCGCGCTGCCGGGCTGCAGACCGAGGTGCTGGTTGGCGAAGAAGGGCTATGTGCGGTGTCGGCCGATAAGGCGGTGGACTGCGTGATGGCCGCCATCGTCGGTGCGGCCGGCCTCAAGCCGACGCTTGCAGCGGTGCAGGCTGGCAAGAAGGTGTTGCTGGCCAACAAGGAAGCGCTGGTGATGTCTGGCGCCTTGTTCATGCAGGCGGTCAAGCAGAGCGGTGCTGTTCTCTTGCCGATCGATAGCGAGCACAACGCCATCTTCCAGTGTTTGCCGGGCGACTACTCGCGCGGCCTGCAGGCAGTTGGTGTGCGCCGCGTGCTGCTCACCGCCTCCGGCGGGCCGTTTCGCGAAACACCGCTGGGCGAGCTGGAGCGCGTCACGCCGGAGCAGGCTTGCGCACATCCGAACTGGTCGATGGGGCGCAAGATTTCCGTCGATTCGGCAAGCATGATGAACAAGGGCCTGGAGATGATCGAGGCTTGCTGGTTGTTCGACGCCCGTCCCGAGCAAATCGAGGTGGTCATTCACCGGCAGAGCGTGATTCATTCGCTGGTCGATTATGTGGATGGTTCGGTGCTGGCCCAGTTGGGCAACCCGGACATGCGTACGCCCATCGCCCATGCCCTGGCCTGGCCGGAACGCATCGATTCGGGGGTCTCGCCCCTGGATCTGTTTGCCATCGGTCGCCTGGATTTCGAGCGCCCCGACGAGCAGCGTTTCCCTTGTTTGCGCCTGGCGCGCGAGGCGGTGCAGGCTGGTGGCAGCGCGCCGGCGATGCTCAATGCAGCCAATGAGGTTGCGGTCGAGGCTTTCCTGCAGCGCCGCATCCGTTTCACCGATATCGCGCGTATGATTGAGGCCGTGCTGAACGCGCTGCCGGTCCGTGCGGTCGAAGCGCTCGACACGGTATTCGAGGCGGATACGCGTGCGCGAGAGTTGGCCGGGCAGTGGCTCGCGAGCCGTTGACCAAAGCTGTGCAGGGCCGTTGCGTATCGACGCCTGAGCACCTGGAGAAGTGAAATGAGTGGGCTGTACATGCTGGTTGGCACCCTTATCGCATTGGGTGTCCTGGTGACCTTTCACGAATATGGCCATTTCTGGGTAGCCCGGCGCTGCGGCGTCAGGGTGCTGCGTTTCTCCGTAGGCTTCGGCACGCCACTGGTTCGCTGGCATGATCGCCACGGTACCGAATTCGTCGTCGCCGCCATCCCGCTGGGTGGCTACGTCAAAATGCTTGATGAGCGCGAGGGTGATGTTCCGCCGGAGCTGGTCGAGCAGTCCTTCAATCGCAAGAGCGTGCGCCAGCGCATCGCGATCGTCGCCGCGGGTCCTTTGGCCAACTTCCTGCTGGCGCTGCTGTTCTTCTGGTTCGTGGCCATGCTTGGCAGTCAGCAGGTGCGTCCCGTCATCGGTGCGGTTGAGTCGGACAGCCTGGCGGAAGCGGCCGGACTGCGTGCGGGGCAGGAGATCGTCGCGGTCAATGGTGAAGCCACCAGTGGCTGGGCAGCGGTCAACCTGCAACTGGTTCGGCGCCTGGGTGAAAGCGGCACGCTCGACCTCCGTGTGACCGAGCAGGGCTCTACGGTAGAAATGCCCAGGCAGGTGCAGTTGAACAACTGGCTGCGGGGTGTCGACGAACCCGACCCGATCGGCTCGCTGGGTATTCGTCCCTGGCGTCCGGTGCTGGAGCCAGTGCTTGCCGAGGTCGATTCCAAGGGGCCGGCCCATGCTGCCGGGCTGCAGCCGGGCGACCGCCTTCTTGCGCTCGACGGCGAGCCGCTGGCCGACTGGCAGACGTTGGTCGACCGCGTACGCGCGCTGCCGGGCGAGCCCGTCACGCTGCGCTTCGAGCGTGACGGACTGGAGCGGGATGTGCAGCTGACGCTGGCGTCGCGCGGTGAGGGCGATGCGCGCAGCGGCTACCTCGGAGCAGGGGTGCAGGGCATCGAATGGCCTCCCGAGATGCTTCGCGAGGTGCGTTATGGCCCGCTCGAAGGTATCGCCGAAGGCATGCGTCAGACCTGGGCCATGAGCCTGCTGACCCTCGATTCGCTGAAGAAAATGCTGTTCGGAGAGCTCTCGGTAAAAAACTTGAGTGGGCCGATAACCATTGCTAAAGTGGCGGGCGCTTCAGCTGAGTCAGGGCTGGGGGATTTCCTGAAATTCCTTGCATATCTGAGTATTAGCCTGGGGGTTCTCAATCTGCTGCCCATTCCCGTGCTGGATGGTGGGCATCTGCTGTTTTATCTGGTCGAGTGGGTGCGTGGTCGCCCCTTGTCTGAGCGGGTTCAGGGTTGGGGGATGCAGATCGGCATCAGTCTGGTCATCGGGGTCATGCTGCTCGCCCTGGTCAACGACCTCAGCCGCCTGTGAGCATTTGTTGAATACGCTCTTGAGATTCAAAAGAAGTGTCGCTTAAGCGGCAGTTTTTATCGTCAGTTGGAATAAGAAAGGACTTCATGAAACGTCTGCTGCTACCTGCGGTACTGTCCGCATTGATGATCGCCGAAGTTCACGCCGAGTCCTTCACCATCTCCGATATACGCGTCAACGGTCTGCAGCGGGTATCCGCAGGCAGCGTTTTCGGCGCACTGCCGCTCAACGTGGGTGAGCAGGTCGATGATCGCCAACTGGTCGATGCCACTCGCTCCCTGTTCCGTACCGGTTTTTTCCAGGACATCCAGCTCGGTCGCGATGGTGACGTGCTGGTCGTCACCGTGGTCGAACGTCCCTCCATCTCCGGCATCGAGATCGAAGGCAACAAGGCCATCACCACTGAAGATCTGCTCAAGGGCCTGAATCAGTCCGGTCTGGCCGAGGGCGAGATTTTCCAGCGCGCCACCCTCGAAGGCGTGCGTAACGAACTGCAGCGCCAGTATGTCGCTCAGGGCCGCTATTCGGCCGAGATCGAAGCCGAAGTGATTCCGCAGCCGCGTAACCGCGTGGCGCTGAAGATCACCATCAACGAAGGCACCGTCGCTGCCATCTCGCATATCAACGTGGTGGGTAACACGGTTTTCAGCGATGAAGAACTCTCCGACCTGTTCGAGCTGAAGACCACCAACTGGCTGTCGTTCTTCCGAAACGACGACAAGTACGCTCGCGAAAAACTGTCCGGCGACCTGGAGCGTCTGCGCTCCTACTACCTGGACCGCGGCTACATCAACATGGATATCAGCTCCACCCAGGTATCCATCACTCCCGACAAGAAGCACGTCTACATCACCGTCAACGTCGAAGAGGGCGAGAAGTACAGCGTTCGCGACGTGAAACTATCCGGTGATCTCAAGGTGCCGGAAGAAGACGTGCGTGCGCTGCTGCTGGTCAAGGAAGGGCAGGTCTTCTCGCGCAAGATCATGACCACCACCAGTGAGCTGATCACTCGTCGTCTGGGTAACGAGGGTTACACGTTCGCCAACGTTAACGGCGTGCCGGAAGCGCATGACGAGGACAATACCGTCTCGATCACCTTCTTCGTCGACCCTGGCAAACGCGCCTACGTCAATCGCATCAACTTCCGCGGCAACACCAAGTCCGAGGACGAAGTGCTGCGTCGCGAAATGCGCCAGATGGAAGGCGGCTGGGCTTCGACCTATCTGATCGATCAGTCCAAGGTTCGTCTGGAGCGCCTGGGCTTCTTCAAGGAAGTCAACGTCGAAACCCCGCAGGTGCCAGGCACCGATGACCAGATCGACGTCAACTACAGCGTCGAAGAGCAGCCGTCCGGCTCCATCACTGCCAGCGTCGGTTTTGCGCAGAATGCCGGTCTGATCCTCGGTGGTTCGATCAGCCAGAACAACTTCCTGGGTACCGGTAACCGCGTCAGTCTCGGCCTGACCCGCAGTGAATATCAGACCCGCTACAGCTTCGGCTTCGTTGACCCCTACTGGACCGTCGACGGTGTCAGCCTGGGTTACAACGCCTTCTACCGCACCACCGACTACGATGAGCTCGATGTCGATGTATCCAGCTACTCGGTCGACAGCTTGGGCGCCGGTATCAATATCGGTTACCCGATCAGCGAGACCGCACGACTGACCTATGGTCTGACTGTGCAGCAGGACAGCATCGATACCGGTCGTTACACCGTCGACGAAATCTTCGATTTCATCGAGGCCGAAGGCGATAACTATCTGAACTTCAAGGGCTCCATCGGCTGGTCCGAGTCGACCCTGAACCGCGGCGTGCTGGCCAACCGTGGTCATTCGCAGAGCCTGGTGCTGGAAACCACCATCCCGGGTAGCGACCTGTCGTTCTACAAGCTCGACTACCGTGGTCAGGTGTTCACCCCGATCAGTGACAACTACACCCTGCGTTTCCACACCCAGCTGGGTTATGGCGACAGCTACGGTAGCACCGCGGAGTTGCCGTTCTACGAGCATTACTACGCCGGTGGTTTCAACTCCGTCCGTGGCTTCAAGGACAGCAGCCTGGGGCCGCGCAGTACGCCGAGCTCCGGCAACAAGCCTGGCACGCTCCGCGACCCGGACCAGGATCCGTTGCCGTTCGGTGGTAACGTGCTGGTGCAGGGCGGCGTCGAGATGCTTTTCCCGCTGCCGTTCGTCAAGGATCAGCGTTCGCTGCGTACCGCACTGTTCTGGGATGTGGGTAACGTCTTCGACACCAACTGCTCGTCCAGTCAGAAGAAGATCAGCGACAGCTGCAATATCGACTTCAGCAGCATGGCCAGTTCCGTGGGTGTTGGCCTGACCTGGATCACCGCGCTGGGCCCGCTGAGCTTCAGTCTGGCCATGCCGATCAAGAAGCCGGATGATGCCGATACTCAGGTATTCCAGTTCTCCCTGGGCCAGACCTTCTAAAAGTCATTCACCGAAAGCCAACAGTTTTGTTGCAGGAGTGCATTGTGCGTAAGTTGACTCAACTGGTTCTGTTCACCGCCGCTCTGATCGCCACCCCGGCGTTCGCCGAGATGAAAGTGGCCGTGCTGAACTATCAGATGGCGCTGCTCGAGTCGGATGCGGCCAAGCGCTATGCGGTCGATGCCGAGAAGAAGTTCGGCCCGCAGCTGAACAAGCTCAAGGCCCTGGAAAGCGATGCCAAGCGTATTCAGGATCGCATGGTCAAGGAAGGCGAGAAGATGCAGCAGGCCGAGCGTGAGCGCCTCGAGCTCGAGTTCAAGCAGAAGGCCCGTGATTTCCAGTTCCAGTCCAAGGAGCTGAACGAAGCCAAGGCTATCGCCGACCGTGAAATGCTGGCCAAGCTCAAGCCGAACCTGGACAAGGCAGTCGAGGAAGTGATCAAGAACGGCAACTTCGACCTGGTGCTCGAGCGCGGCGCGGTGATCGATGTCAAACCTCAGTACGACATCACCCGCCAAGTCATCGAGCGCATGAACCAGATGCGCTGAGCATGACGGTGACATTTACCCTCGGCCAACTGGCCGAGCGCCTGGGCGCCACCTTGCGTGGCGCTGAAGCTAAGGTCATCACGGGCCTGGCCACCTTACAGGAGGCCAGGCCCGAACAGTTGAGCTTCTTGGCCAATGCCCAGTACCGCAAGTATCTGGGGCAGACCCAGGCCGGCGCCGTGTTGCTGACTGCGGCCGATGCCGAAGGCTACGCTGGCGATGCGCTGATCGTTGCCAATCCTTATCTGGCCTACGCCCAGCTCTCGCACCTGTTCGATCGCAAGCCCAAGCTCGCTCCCGGCATCCATGCCACTGCGCAGGTCGCCGCTGACGCCGAGGTCGATCCCAGTGCCAGCGTCGGCCCTTATGCAGTCATCGAGAGCGGTGCGCGTATCGGCGCCGAGGTGAGCATCGGTGCTCATTGCGTGGTCGGTGCTCGCAGCGTTGTCGGTGAGGGTGGCTGGCTGGCACCGCGCGTGACGCTCTATCACGATGTGCAGATCGGCAAGCGCGTGGTCATTCAATCCGGCGCGGTGATCGGTGGTGAAGGCTTCGGTTTCGCCAACGAGAAGGGCGTCTGGCAGAAGATTGCGCAGATCGGTGGGGTAACCATCGGCGATGACGTCGAGATTGGTGCCAACACCACGGTGGATCGTGGTGCGCTGTCCGATACCCTGATCGGCAATGGCGTGAAGCTGGATAACCAGATCATGATCGCGCACAACGTGCAGATCGGTGATAACACCGCCATGGCTGGCTGCTGCGGTATTTCCGGCAGCACCAAGATCGGCAAGAACTGCATGATCGCCGGTGGCGTCGGCATGGTCGGCCATATCGAGGTGTGCGACAACGTGTTCGTCACCGGGATGACCATGGTGACCCGTTCGATCACCGAGCCGGGCGCCTATTCTTCAGGTACTGCCATGCAACCGGCGGGCGAGTGGAAGAAGAGTGCGGCCCGTATTCGTCAGTTGGACGAGATGGCCAAGCGACTGCGTGAGCTGGAAAAACAGCTGGCCGCCGTGACCCAGACGGCAAACGTCTCATCTGATGCCTGAGCGCGGCGTGCCCGTGCTCTTTTCTTTTCTTACAGGCTTAACCGGACATGATGGACATCAACGAAATTCGTGAATATTTGCCGCACCGCTATCCCTTCCTGCTGGTGGATCGCGTCGTGGACCTGGACGTCGAAGGCAAGACTGTTCGCGCCTACAAGAATGTCAGCATCAACGAGCCGTTCTTCAATGGCCATTTTCCCGAACATCCGATCATGCCGGGCGTGCTGATCATCGAAGCCATGGCTCAGGCCGCCGGGATTCTCGGCTTCAAGATGATGGGCGTTAAACCCGCCGATGGCACCCTGTACTACTTCGTCGGCTCTGACAAGCTGCGCTTCCGCTCTCCCGTTACGCCTGGCGATCAGCTTGTACTGGAGGCGAAGTACCTGAGCGACCGCCGCAGCATCTGGAAATTCGAGTGCCGTGCCACTGTCGATGGCAAGGAAGTCTGCTCCGCTGAAATCATCTGTGCGGAACGCAAACTATGAGTTCGATTGACCCTCGCGCCATCATCGACCCCAGTGCCAGACTGGCCGACGACGTCGTCGTCGGCCCGTGGAGCATTGTCGGGCCCGATGTGGAAATCGGCGAGGGTACAGTCATAGGCCCGCACGTGGTGCTCAAGGGGCCGACCGTGATCGGCAGGCACAACCGCATCTACCAGTTCTCTTCGGTAGGTGAGGACACCCCTGACCTGAAATACAAGGGCGAGCCGACGCGCCTGGTGATCGGCGATCACAACACTATCCGCGAAGGCGTCACCATTCACCGTGGCACCGTGCAGGATCGTAGCGAAACCACCATTGGTGATCACAACCTGATCATGGCCTATGCCCATATCGGCCACGACAGCGTGATAGGCAATCACTGCATTCTGGTCAATAACACGGCTCTGGCTGGCCATGTCTGGGTCGACGACTGGGCGATTCTCTCCGGTTACACCCTGGTGCATCAGTTCTGCCGCATTGGCGCGCACAGCTTTTCCGGTATGGGCACAGCCATTGGCAAGGACGTTCCGGCCTTCGTCACGGTGTTCGGCAACCCGGCCGAAGCGCGCAGCATGAACTTCGAAGGCATGCGTCGCCGTGGCTTCTCGGCCGAAGCCATTGCAGCCTTGCGCAAGGCCTACAAGCTGGTCTATCGCCAGGGGCTTACCGTCGAGCAGGCGCTGACGGAGCTCGCCGAGTCCGCCGCTCAGTTCCCTGAAGTGGCGGTCTTCCGCGATTCCATCCAGGCTTCCACCCGCGGCATCACCCGCTGAGTCCCATGAGCAGACCTCTTCGCGTCGCACTGGTCGCTGGTGAGGCGTCCGGTGACATTCTCGGTTCCGGCCTGATGCAGGCCATCAAGGCACGCCATCCGCATGCCGAGTTCATCGGTGTTGGCGGGGCGCGCATGGAAGCCGAGGGCCTGAAATCCTACTTCCCCATGGAGCGCCTGGCGGTCATGGGCCTGGTCGAGGTGCTCGGCCGTCTGTTCGAACTGCTCGGCCGCCGCCGCCAGCTGGCCCGCGATCTGATCGCTGCAAGGCCGGACGTGTTCATCGGCATCGATGCCCCGGATTTCAATCTGGGCCTGGAACTCAAGCTGCGCCGGGCCGGGATCAAGACCGTGCATTACGTCAGTCCTTCGGTCTGGGCCTGGCGGCAGAAGCGCGTGCTGAAGATTCGCGAAGCCTGCGACCTGATGCTGACCCTGTTCCCGTTCGAGGCGCAGTTCTACGACGAACACCAGGTGCCGGTGCGTTTCGTCGGTCATCCGCTGGCTGACGCCATACCGCAACAGGCTGATCGTGCGGCAGCGCGCGATGCGCTGGATCTGCCGCAAGACGGGCCGGTGGTGGCCTTGATGCCGGGAAGTCGGGGTGGTGAGGTTGCGCGTCTCGGCGAGCTGTTTCTCGACGCGGCCATTCGCCTGCGCTCACTTCGCCCGGGTGTTCGCTTCCTTCTGCCTTGCGCCACGCCCGAGCGCCGCGAGCAGCTGGAGCAGATGCTGGCCGGGCGTGATCTGCCGTTGACCTTGCTCAACGGTCGTTCCCATGAGGCCTTGGCCGCCTGTGACGCGGTGTTGATTGCTTCGGGTACTGCGACCCTGGAAGCGCTGCTGTACAAGCGGCCGATGGTGGTGGCCTACCGTGTGGCTCCATTGACTTATCGCATTCTCAAGCGCCTGGTCAAAAGTCCGTATATTTCGCTGCCCAATCTACTGGCCGAGCGTCTGTTGGTGCCTGAGCTGATTCAGGATGCTGCGACGCCGGAGGCCCTGGCTCAGACCGTGGCGCCGCTGATCGATGGTGGTCAGGTGCAGACCGAAGGCTTCGATGTGATTCATCGTGCGCTGCGCCGCGACGCCTCGGTGTCGGCGGCGGACGCCGTGCTCAAGCTGGCGGGGCGCGACTGATGCAGCTGGGCCTCGACTTCACCCTGGTCGAAGAACTGGTCGCCGGCGTCGATGAAGTCGGCCGTGGCCCGCTCTGCGGCGCGGTGGTCACGGCGGCGGTGATTCTCGATCCCATGCGGCCGATCATCGGTCTGAACGACTCGAAGAAGCTTACCGAGGCGCGTCGCGAAGTGCTGTTCGACGAAATTCGCGAGAAGGCCCTGGCCTGGTGCATCGCCCGCGCCGAGGTGGAGGAGATCGACCGCCTGAACATCCTGCACGCCACCATGCTGGCCATGCAGCGCGCTGTCGAAGGCCTGAGCGTGACGCCGAAACTGGCGCTGATCGATGGCAACCGCTGCCCCAGGCTGGCGGTGCCCAGTGCACCGGTGGTCAAGGGTGACAGTCGAGTACCGGCGATCGCCGCAGCTTCGATTCTGGCCAAGGTCAGCCGCGACCGCGAGATGCTCGAAATGGATCGCCTCTATCCCGGCTACGGCATTGCTGGTCACAAGGGCTATCCGACGCCCGTTCATCTCGAGGCGCTGCAGCGTCTGGGGCCGACCCCCATCCATCGACGTTCCTTCGCCCCGGTGCGCGCTTTGCTCGAGCCTGTAGCCGTCGATTGCATCGCTGCCACGATCTGATCCTCTGGCCCTAAGCCAGACCCGCTTAGGCTACAATCCGCGCTTTGTCGTTTTCACCTGCAAGGCCGCCTCATGATCCAAGCGTTCGTCCACCTGCGTCTGCACACCGAATATTCCCTGGTCGATGGCCTGGTGCGGGTCAAACCGCTGATCAAGGCTGTGGCCGGGGCCGGCATGCCGGCGGTGGCGGTCACCGACATGAGCAACATGTGCTCGCTGGTGAAGTTCTACAAGGCGGCGATGGGGGCTGGGGTCAAGCCAATCTGCGGCGCCGATATCTGGCTGGCCAGTGCCGAGGAGGACGGCCCGCTGACGCGCCTGACTCTGCTGGCGATGAACCCCAAGGGCTATCGCAACCTCACCGAGCTGATTTCCCGCGGTTGGGCCGAGGGGCAGAGCAACGACCTGGTGATCATCCAACGTGACTGGGTCAAGCAGGCCGCTGAGGGCCTGATCGCATTGTCCGGTGCGCGCGAAGGCGAGGTCGGCCTGGCGTTACTGGCCGGTGACGAAGCGCTGGCGGAAACGCGCCTGCGTGAGTGGATGGCGGTGTTCCCGGATCGTTTCTATCTGGAGGTGCAGCGCACCAGCCGGGTCGGCGACGAGGAATACCTGCATGCCGCCGTGGCGTTGGCCGATCGCGTCGAGGCGCCGCTGGTGGCGACCAACGACGTGCGCTTCATCAAGCAGGACGACTTCGAGGCCCACGAAACCCGCGTTTGCATCGGCGAGGGCCGTACCCTGGATGATCCGCGCCGGCCGCGGCATTACTCCGACCAGCAGTACCTCAAGACCCCGGCGGAAATGTGGGAACTGTTCGCCGATCTGCCGGAGGCCCTGGAAAACACCGTCGAGATCGCCAAGCGCTGCAATATCGATGTGCAGTTGGGCAAGTACTTCCTGCCGGACTTCCCCACGCCCAACGGCATGGGCATCGACGACTACCTGCGCCATGCCTCCTTCGAGGGCCTGGAAGAGCGTCTCGCCGTACTGTTGCCCAAGGACACGCCGGATTACGAGGCGAAGAAACAGGTCTATATCGACCGTCTCAACTTCGAGCTCGACATCATCATTCAGATGGGTTTCCCCGGTTACTTCCTGATCGTGATGGACTTCATCCAGTGGGCCAAGAACAACGGCGTGCCGGTCGGCCCGGGCCGTGGTTCGGGTGCTGGCTCGCTGGTGGCCTACGTGCTGAAGATCACCGATCTGGATCCCCTGGCCTACGACCTGCTGTTCGAGCGCTTCCTCAACCCCGAGCGGATTTCCATGCCCGACTTCGACGTCGACTTCTGCATGGACGGTCGCGACCGGGTGATCGACTACGTGGCCGAGAAATACGGGCGCAATGGGCGCAGGAAGGCGGTGAGCCAGATCATCACCTTCGGCTCGATGGCGGCCAAGGCGGTGGTGCGCGACGTGGCGCGGGCGCAGGGCAAGTCCTACGGCCTGGCCGATCGCCTGTCGAAGATGATCCCCTTCGAGGTGGGCATGACCCTGGAGAAGGCCTACGAGATGGAGGAGCCGCTGCGCGAGTTCCTCAAGAACGACGAAGAAGCCCAGGAAATCTGGGACATGTCGCTCAAGCTCGAAGGGGTGGTGCGCGGCACCGGCAAGCACGCCGGGGGCGTGGTGATCGCGCCGACCAAGCTCACCGACTTTTCGCCGATCGCCTGTGACGAGGAGGGCGGCGGCCTGGTGACCCAGTTCGACAAGGACGACGTCGAGCAGGCCGGCCTGGTCAAGTTCGACTTCCTCGGTCTGCGTACCCTGACCATCATCAAGTGGGCGATGGAGACCATCCACCGCATCCAGAAGCGCGACGGCGCCTCGGACGAGGAACTGGTCAACATCGACTTCATCCCGCTGGATGACAAGAAAACCTACGACATGTTGCAGAAGGCGGAGACCACCGCGGTCTTCCAGCTTGAATCGCGTGGCATGAAGGAGCTGATCAAGAAGCTCAAGCCCGACTGCCTGGAAGACATGATCGCACTGGTGGCGCTGTTCCGCCCCGGCCCGCTGCAGTCCGGCATGGTGGACGACTTCATCAATCGTAAGCACGGCCGCGCTGAGCTGTCCTACCCGCATCCGGATTACCAGTACGCCGGCCTGGAGCCGGTGCTCAAGCCCACCTACGGCATCATCCTGTATCAGGAGCAGGTGATGCAGATCGCCCAGGTCATGGGCGGCTACACTCTGGGGCAGGCGGACATGCTGCGCCGCGCCATGGGCAAGAAGAAGCCCGAGGAAATGGCCAAGCAGCGCGGCGGCTTCATTGAAGGCTGCGCCAACAACGGCATCGATGCCGACCTGGCGGGCAACATCTTCGATCTGGTGGAAAAATTCGCCGGCTACGGCTTCAACAAGTCTCACTCCGCCGCCTACGGCCTGGTGTCGTACCAGACCGCCTGGCTCAAGGCGCACTATCCGGCGCCCTTCATGGCCGCGGTGCTGTCGGCGGATATGCACAACACCGACAAGGTGGTGATCCTGGTGGAAGAGTGCCGCAACATGAAGTTGCGCATTGATCCGCCGGATGTGAACGTCTCCGAGTTCAAGTTCACCGTCAACGACGACGGCCGTATCGTCTACGGCCTCGGCGCGGTCAAGGGCGTGGGTGAGGGCCCGGTTGAGGCCATCGTCGAATGCCGTGCCGAGGGCGGGCCGTTCAAGGACCTGTTCGACTTCTGCAACCGCGTCGACCTCAAGCGCATCAACAAGCGCACCCTCGAGGCGCTGATCCGCAGCGGCGCGCTGGATCGCCTCGGCCCTTATTACCAGGACGAGCTCAAGGCCTACCAGGCCAGCGTGGACAAGAACCGCGCGGTGTTGCTGGCATCCATGGAAGAGGCCGTGCAGTCCGCCGAGCAAACCGCGCGCAGCGCCGAGAGCGGCCATATGGACCTGTTCGGCGGACTGTTCGCCGAGCCCGAGGCGGATGTCTATGCCAACCACCGCAAGGCCCGCGAGCTGCCGATCAAGGAACGCCTGAAAGGCGAGAAGGACACCTTGGGCATCTACCTGTCCGGCCACCCCATCGACGAATACGAGGGCGAGATCCGTCGTTTCGCCCGCCAGCGCATCGTCGAGCTCAAGCCCGCGCGCGACACCCAGACCATCGCCGGGATGATCGTCAACCTGCGGGTGATGAAGAACAAGAAGGGCGACAAGATGGGCTTTATCACCCTGGATGACCGCTCCGGGCGCATCGAGGCTTCGTTGTTCGCCGATGCCTTTGCCAGCAACCAGGCGCTGCTGCAGAACGATGCGCTGGTGGTGGTCGAAGGTGAAGTCAGCAACGACGACTTCTCCGGTGGCCTGCGTCTGCGCGCCAAGCGCGTGATGAGCCTGGAAGAGGCGCGTACCGGCCTGGCCGACAGCCTGCGCGTTAAGGTCGCCAGCGAAGCGCTCAAGGGGGATCGCCTGCGCTGGCTGGCCGAGTTGTGCAGCAAGCACAAGGGCGCCTGCCCGGTGACTGTCGATTACAGTGGCGAGGAGGCACGGGCCTTGCTTCAATTCGGCGATGCCTGGCGAATCGACCCGGCCGACACTTTGATTCAGGCATTGCGTGACCAGTTCGGGCGCGACAACGTCTTTTTGCACTACCGCTGATATGCGAGAGGAAAATTCCTCTTCGTGACAGCAAAGGCACCCGAGGGTGTCGACCCGCTGCGCCCTATCCCTTAAGGTAGGGCGCCTAATGGATACAGCTCCCCGGCCACTTGGCCGTCGACGCAAGACGGATGACTATGAACCCGAATTTCCTCGATTTCGAACAGCCGATCGCCGACCTGCAAGCCAAGATCGAAGAGCTACGCCTGGTTGGCAATGACAACGCGCTGAATATCGGCGACGAGATTGCCCGCCTGCAGGACAAGAGCAGCGCCCTGACCGAAAGCATCTTCGGCAACCTGACCAGCTGGCAGATCGCGCAGCTCGCGCGCCACCCGCGCCGCCCCTACACCCTGGACTACATCCAGCACATCTTTACCGAGTTCGATGAACTGCACGGCGACCGTCACTTCTCCGATGACGCCGCCATCGTTGGTGGTGTGGCGCGCCTGGGTGATCAGCCGGTGATGATCATCGGTCACCAGAAGGGCCGCGAAGTGCGCGAGAAGGTACGCCGCAACTTCGGCATGCCGCGTCCCGAGGGCTATCGCAAGGCCTGCCGCCTGATGGAGATGGCCGAGCGCTTCAAGATGCCGATTCTCACCTTCATCGACACTCCCGGCGCCTATCCGGGTATCGACGCTGAAGAGCGGGGCCAGAGCGAGGCCATCGCCTGGAACCTGCGCGTGATGGCACGCCTGAAGACTCCGATCATCGCCACCGTGATCGGTGAGGGTGGCTCCGGCGGTGCGCTGGCCATCGGCGTCTGCGACCAGCTGAACATGCTGCAGTACTCCACCTACTCGGTAATCTCGCCGGAAGGTTGCGCCTCGATCCTCTGGCGTACCGCCGAGAAGGCTCCGGACGCCGCCGAAGCCATGGGCATTACCGCCGAGCGCCTGAAGGACCTGGGTATCGTCGATCAGGTGATCGCCGAGCCGCTGGGCGGCGCGCACCGTGATCCGGTTGCGGCATCGGAGTCGATCCGTCAGGAGCTGACCAAGCAGCTCGCCAGCCTGCAGAAGCACGATACCGATGCGCTGCTCAAGCGCCGTTACGATCGTCTAATGAGCTACGGCATCGCCTGAGTGCTTTCAGCGCATATCTCAATGGGCCTTCGGGCCCATTGTTGTTTAAGCTTGGCCGATGACCGATCTCACCATTCGCCTACGCCAGGCCCTGCAGCCGTGGCGCACGGCTCCTGCCTGGCGTATCGCCTTCTCCGGTGGCCTGGATTCCAGCGTGCTGCTGCATCTGCTCGCCGCCTGGGCGAGACACGAGGAGTTGCCAGCGCTGTCCGCCATTCATGTCCATCATGGCCTGCAGCCGGCGGCCGGTGCCTGGCCTGAGCATTGCGCGCAGGTTTGCGCGCGGCTGGGTATTCCACTGGACATCGTCAGGGTGCAGGTGGCGCCAGGGGCCAGCCTGGAGCAGGCCGCGCGGCGGGCACGATATGCGGCGTTCGCTGAGCGGTTGGGCTCAGGCGAGGTATTGCTAGGCGCCCAGCACCGCGACGACCAGGCCGAAACCCTGCTGTTTCGTCTGCTGCGTGGGGCTGGCGTGCGCGGCCTGGCGGCCATGCCGGTCAGTCGCTCACTGGGTCGCGGCACTCTGCTTCGGCCCTTGCTCGGCTGCTCGCGGGCCGAATTGCATGCCTATGCGCAGAGCCATGGGCTTGCCTGGGTCGAGGATCCGAGCAATGCCGACGAGCGCTTCAGTCGCAATTTCCTGCGCAGGCAGGTGATACCGCTGCTGGCCGAGCGCTGGCCGCAGGTGACGGCAAGCCTTTCACGCAGCGCCGGCCATCTGGGCGAGGCCCAGCAGCTGTTGGAAGAGCTGGCCGAGATGGACCTGCTGGCTGCTCGTGGCGTTTGCGCTTTGCCCTGGTTGCCATTGCCTTCCCTGGATTTGTCGGCCGTGGTCGCGCTGAGCGATGCGCGTCAGCGCAATCTGCTGCGGTATTGGTTGGCGCCCCTGAGCCGAATGCCCGACAGCGACCATTGGGCCGGTTGGTATGACCTGCGTGATGCGGCTGTGGATGCAATGCCGATCTGGAAATTGGCCGATGGCGAGCTGCACAGGGCGGAGGGGCGGCTCTGGTGGCTCAGCGGTGACTGGCTGAAGCCGCCGCAACCGCTGGGTTTGCTCAACGCTGCCCTTGCCGATTCGGTCGAGCTGCCCGGCAATGGTCGCGTGAACCTGTCTGGCGAACTGCCTCAAGGTCACTGGTATCTGCGTTACCGCGTGGGTGGCGAGTCGCTGCAGGTGCCGGGACGTGGTCGGCGTGATCTCAAGCGCTTGCTCAACGAGCTGCGCGTGCCGGCATTCGTGCGCTCGCGCCTGCCGCTGCTGTTCGATGGCGATGAGCTGATGGCGGTGGCGAACCTGACGCAAGCGCCAGGAATCGAGGCGAGCGGGGTGCGTCTGCACTGGTCGCCGCCTATCGGCGCGCAAGGTTTGAGCTGGTAAGGCCTTTCGGGTAGACTACGCTCCCGTCTTAATACAGCTTTTGCCGACTCCCTCAGGGAGCTTGGCGAGCTTGCCATTGTGTTGTCGATGGCGCTCCTTCGCTTTCCCCGGCGGCACTGACCGCTTAAACGCAGACTTCTAGGGTTTTTCATGACGCGCTACATCTTCGTCACGGGTGGTGTTGTTTCTTCATTGGGGAAAGGCATCGCCTCGGCTTCACTGGCGGCCATCCTGGAGGCGCGGGGCCTGAAGGTCACCATGCTCAAGCTGGACCCTTACATCAACGTCGATCCGGGCACCATGAGCCCGTTCCAGCACGGTGAGGTGTTCGTCACCCACGACGGCGCCGAGACCGACCTCGACCTGGGTCACTACGAGCGCTTCATCCGCACCACGATGAGCAAGAGCAACAACTTCACCACCGGCCGCGTGTACGAAGACGTGCTGCGCAAGGAGCGCCGTGGTGACTACCTGGGCGCAACCATCCAGGTGATTCCGCACATCACCGATGAAATCAAGCGTCGTATCATCAAGGGCGCCGGCGATGCCGACGTGGCCCTGGTGGAAATCGGCGGTACCGTTGGCGACATCGAGTCGCAGCCGTTCCTCGAAGCCATCCGCCAGCTGCGTGTAGAAGTGGGCGCCAAGCGCGCCATGCTGATGCACCTGACCCTGGTGCCCTATATCGCCACCGCCGGCGAGACCAAGACCAAGCCGACCCAGCACTCGGTCAAGGAGCTGCGCTCCATCGGCCTGCAGCCTGACGTGCTGGTATGCCGTTCCGACCATCCGATCGATGTGTCTTCGCGCCGCAAGATCGCCCTGTTCACCAACGTCGAAGAGCGTGCGGTGATCAGCCTGGAAGACGTCGACACCATCTACAAGATTCCGGGCGTGCTGCACGCTCAGGGTCTGGATGACTTCGTCGTCGAGCGTTTCGGCCTGGAGTGCGGCGGTGCCGACCTGTCCGAGTGGGATCGCGTGGTCGATGCCAAGCTCAACCCGGAAAAGGAAGTCACCATCGCCATGGTCGGCAAGTACATGGAGCTGCTCGATGCGTACAAGTCGCTGATCGAGGCGATGAGCCACGCCGGCATCCAGAACCGCACCAAGGTCAACCTGCGTTATATCGATTCCGAAGATATCGAGAACCAGGGCACCGGCCTGCTCGAAGGCGTCGATGCCATCCTGGTACCGGGCGGCTTCGGTCTGCGCGGCGTGGAAGGCAAGATCAAGACCGTGCAGTACGCTCGCGAGAACAAGATTCCTTACCTGGGCATCTGCCTCGGCATGCAGGTCGCGGTCATCGAATATGCCCGTAACGTGGTGGGCTGGACTGATGCCAACTCCACCGAATTCGACATGGCCAGCCAGCACCCGGTGGTCGGCCTGATCACCGAATGGCAGGACGCCGCGGGCAGCGTCGAGCAGCGCAGCGAGAACTCCGACCTGGGCGGCACCATGCGCCTGGGTGCACAGGACTGCCAGCTGCAGGCCGGCTCCAAGGTGCACGATTGCTACGGCAAGGACGTGATCGTCGAGCGTCACCGTCACCGCTATGAAGTGAACAACAACCTGCTGCCGCAGCTGACCGAGGCTGGCCTGAAGGTCACCGGTCGTTCCGGCGACGGCGCGCTGGTCGAAGTGGTCGAGGCGCCGGATCATCCGTGGTTCGTCGCTTGCCAGTTCCACCCGGAATTCACCTCCACGCCGCGTGACGGTCACCCGCTGTTCAGCGGTTTCGTCAACGCCGCGCTGGCGCAGAAAGCGAAGAAGGTCTGACCCATGGCGCAGAAGATCATCAAGGTTCGCGATATCGAGATCGCCAACGACAAGCCTTTCGTGCTGTTCGGCGGTATCAACGTGCTCGAGTCGCGTGACCTGGCCATGCAGGCCTGCGAGGAATACGTGCGGGTGACCGAGAAGCTCGGCATCCCCTACGTGTTCAAGGCCAGCTTCGACAAGGCCAACCGTTCCTCCATCACCTCCTTCCGCGGCCCTGGCCTGGAAGAGGGCATGAAGATCTTCGAAGAAGTGAAGAAGACCTTCGGCGTGCCGGTGATTACCGACGTGCACGAGCCGCATCAGGCCGCGGCCGTGGCCGAAGTGTGCGACATCATCCAGCTGCCGGCCTTCCTCTCGCGGCAGACCGACCTGGTGGTGGCCATGGCCAAGACCGGTGCGGTGATCAACATCAAGAAGGCGCAGTTCCTCGCCCCGCAGGAAATGAAGCACATCCTCACCAAGTGCGAAGAGGCCGGTAACGATCAGCTGATCCTCTGCGAGCGCGGTTCCTCCTTCGGTTACAACAACCTGGTGGTGGACATGCTCGGCTTCGGCATCATGAAGCAGTTCGAGTACCCTGTGTTCTTCGACGTGACCCACGCCCTGCAGATGCCAGGTGGTCGCGCCGACTCCGCTGGCGGTCGTCGTGCCCAGGTCACCGACCTGGCCAAGGCCGGCATGAGCCAGGGCCTGGCCGGTCTGTTCCTCGAAGCGCATCCGGACCCGGAAAACGCCAAGTGCGACGGCCCGTGCGCCTTGCGCCTGAACAAGCTGGAGCCGTTCCTCAGCCAGCTCAAGCAGCTTGACGATCTGGTGAAGAGTTTTCCGCCAATCGAGACTGCCTGAAGCCGACGCAATCCGGTAAAGTGCCGCCCGAGAAAAATCCCCCTGACCCGTGAGTCAGAGTGAGCCGCCGATCTGCCCTCGGGTAGCGGCGGCCCAGCGCAGCCTGCTGCTGCCGTCTTATCGTCAACCTTTGGAGCGTTATCAAGAATGGCAAAGATCGTCGACATCAAGGGTCGTGAGGTTCTCGACTCCCGTGGCAACCCCACCGTGGAAGCCGATGTAATTCTGGAAGGTGGCATTGTCGGCAGCGCGTGCGCTCCGTCTGGCGCCTCCACCGGCTCGCGCGAGGCGCTGGAGCTGCGTGACGGCGACAAGAGCCGTTACCTGGGCAAGGGCGTGCTGAAAGCCGTCGCCAACATCAACGGCCCGATTCGCGACCTGCTGCTGGGTAAGGACGCGACCGATCAGCAGGCGCTGGACCGCGCGATGATCGAGCTCGACGGTACCGAGAACAAGGCCAAGCTGGGCGCCAACGCCATCCTCGCCGTTTCCCTGGCCGCTGCCAAGGCCGCCGCTCAGGCCAAGGGCGTGCCGCTGTATGCGCACATCGCCGATCTGAACGGCACCCCGGGCGTCTACTCCATGCCGGTGCCGATGATGAACATTATCAACGGCGGCGAGCATGCCGATAACAACGTCGACATCCAGGAATTCATGGTCCAGCCGGTCGGTGCCAAGAATTTCGCCGATGCCCTGCGCATGGGCGCCGAAATCTTCCACCACCTCAAAGCCGTACTGAAGGCCCGTGGCCTGAACACTGCCGTGGGTGACGAAGGTGGTTTCGCGCCGAACCTGGCCTCCAACGAAGACGCCCTGGCCGCGATCGCCGAGGCCGTGGCCAACGCCGGCTACAAGCTGGGTGATGACGTGACTCTGGCGCTGGACTGCGCCTCCAGCGAATTCTTCAAGGAAGGCAAGTACGACCTGGAAGGCGAGGGCAAGGTCTTCGACGCCGCCGGTTTCGCCGACTACCTGGCTGGCCTGACCCAGCGTTACCCGATCATCTCCATCGAAGACGGCATGGACGAGTCGGACTGGGCTGGCTGGAAAGTCCTGACCGACAAGATCGGCGCCAAGGTGCAGCTGGTTGGCGACGACCTGTTCGTGACCAACACCAAGATCCTCAAGCGCGGCATTGACGAGAAGATCGGCAACTCGATCCTGATCAAGTTCAACCAGATCGGCTCGCTGACCGAGACCCTGGAAGCCATTCAGATGGCCAAGGCAGCCGGCTTCACCGCGGTGATCTCGCACCGCAGCGGCGAAACCGAAGACAGCACCATCGCCGACCTGGCCGTGGGTACTGCCGCTGGTCAGATCAAGACCGGTTCGCTGTGCCGCTCCGACCGCGTTTCCAAGTACAACCAGCTTCTGCGCATCGAGGAGCAGCTGGGCGGCAAGGCTCCGTACAAGGGCCGTGCCGAGTTCCGCGGCTGATCACTGCGTGGTAGAAAAGGGCGACGCAAGTCGCCCTTTTTTGTGGTGGCTTAGCGCTGGTGCGGCATGTAGGAGCGGATTTATCCGCGAATTTTCGCGGCTGAAGCCGCTCCTACACGGGCTGTGCCATTGCTGATATGGCCTTTTTCGTCGGCGTTTCGTCGATTTCCGGGAACCCTTGCACGGATGCAGAACCTTAAACCCCATGTCACTCATCAGTCGGCTTCTTTTCAAGCATGAACGCAGCCCCTACCATGCCGATGACTCAATCTGCGAGCCGCTCCATGCGTAGTCCGTACTGGCTGTTCATCGTGCTGATCCTGCTGCTTGCCGGTCTGCAGTATCGTCTGTGGGTCGGTGAGGGCAGTCTTGCCCAGGTAAGCCGCCTGCAGCAGCAGATCGCCGAGCAACAAGGCGAGAACGAGCGCCTGTTGGAGCGTAACCGCATCCTCGAGGCCGAGGTGATGGAGCTCAAGCGGGGTATGGAGACCGTTGAAGAGCGTGCACGGCAGGAGCTTGGCATGCTCAAAGAGGGTGAGACCCTCTACCTGCTGACCGAATGACAATCCCATTCTGGCTGGTGATTCCAGCAGCAGGCGTCGGTGCACGAATGGCCGCCGACCGCCCCAAGCAGTACCTGCAGATTGCCGGTCGCAGCATTCTCGAACACAGCCTGCATTGCTTTCTCGATCATCCTGGCTTGCTGGGTGCCATGGTGTGCGTGGCGGTGGACGATCCGTTCTGGCCGCAACTCCCGGTTGCCAACGATCCGCGTGTGCGTCGCGCGCCAGGCGGGCGTGAGCGGGCCGACTCGGTACTGGCCGGGTTGCAGGCGCTGCTTGCCGAAGGCGCAGGTGCCGAGGACTGGGTGCTGGTGCATGACGCCGCTCGCCCCAATCTTGCCAGGCAGGACCTGGACCGCTTGCTGGCAGAGTTGGCCGATGATCCGGTGGGCGGCCTGCTGGCCGTGCCGGCGCGCGATACGCTCAAGCGTGCCAGTGCCGACGGGCGCGTGGCGCAGACCGTGGATCGCAGCGTGATCTGGCAGGCCTATACGCCGCAGATGTTCCACCTGGGGGCATTGCATGGCGCGCTGAGTCAGGCTCTGCAGGCGCAGGTGGCGATAACCGATGAGGCCTCTGCCATGGAGTGGGCGGGGCAGGCGCCGCGCCTGATCGAAGGCCGGGCGGACAACCTCAAAGTCACCCGCCCGGAAGACCTGCACTATCTGCAGTCACTGTGGCCAAGCGGCCACTGATTGCATAGCTTCTTCAGTGGGTCCAGTTCTTGGCGTCCTTGCCCAGGTTGCGATCCAGGGCGTTGGTCAGCTTGTTCATGGCGCCGTCGATGGCCTGATGCATTTCCTCTGCGTCGTGGGATACCGTCAGCGGATCACGTCCTTTCATCCGAGCCTCGACCTTGCAGCGCTTGTCCTGGGGGCCGCTCTTGAGCGCGTTCTCGTCGGAAAGGTGGACTTCGATCCGGGTGAGGTGGTCCTCGTAGCGTTGGAGTTTGCTGCGTACGCGACTGCTGATGTCTTCCTTGAAGGCCATCGACGAGGCGACGTGCTTACCGCTGTTGACCAGAACCTGCATAACCATGTCCTCATGCTGCTGAATTCGTGAGGCCCCGTTTGCCGGGGACATTGGTTGTGACGCGGTTGCCTCGTTCAAGTTTCGCCGCAGCTTGTGACATTCCATGACGGTTCAGCTGAGCGACAAGGTTGTTGCAGGGCTCAGGCGGGGGCGGCGTACTCGGCGCACTGACTCAGCCCCAGGCGCAACGAGTCGATCAGCTGGCGGATCTTGGGTGAGAGGTGGCGTTGCTGCGGATAGAGCGCCCAGACCGCGGTATTCGGTGGGCGGTGCTGCTCCAGCAGAGAGATCAACCGCCCGCTGCGCAGGTGTTCCAGGACGTAGTAGTCCGGTAGCTGGCACAAACCGAACCCACGCAGCGCGGCGTCGAGCACGGCCTGGCCGCTGTTGCAGCGCCAGTTGCCTTGTACCCGAACCTGGGTTTCCCGGCCGCTCTCGGCAAAGCTCCAGTGATCGCTGCTGCCGATCAGGCAGTTATGACGGGCCAGCTCTGACAGCGAGTGTGGTCGGCCATAACGCTGCAGGTATTCGGGGGCGGCGCACAGGTACATTTCCCGAGGCGCCAGGCGTGCCGCCATCAGCCGCGAGTCCTGCAGGCGTCCCAGGCGGATAGCCAGGTCCAGCCCTTCGTGCAGCAGGTCCAACTGGCGGTTGGACAGCTCGATCTCCACCCGCAGCTGCGGGTGGCGGGCCATGAAGTCATTCACCAGCGGTACGATGAAGCGCTCGCCATAGGCTACCGCGCAGGTCATGCGCAGCAGCCCCTTGGGCTCCGCCCCAAGGTCGCCGACCGCCCGCAGTGCCTCCTCGCGCGCATCCTGCAGGCGCTGGCAATGCTGCAGGAACAGCTGACCGGCCTCGGTCAGGGCTACGCGGCGCGTGCTGCGGTAGAACAGGCGACTCTGCAGGCGATCCTCCAGGCGCGCCACCTGGCGGCTGACCTGCGAGGTGGACAGCCCCAGTCGTTCCGCGGCGGCACTGAACTGGCCGCATTCTGCGACGGCGACGAATTCATCGAGTCCTTCCCAGCGACTCATGGCTTGCTCCAGTGTCGTTGATGGAAGTGCATATTATCCCTGTGTGGCAATAATGTTTTGATATCCGTTGAATTATATCTTCTTTACGTTGTTCTAGACTGCTCGGCACTTTCGCAACGCTCAGGAGAGCTTTCATGATCAAGTCCCGTGCTGCCGTCGCTTTCGCGCCCAACGAGCCGCTGAAGATCGTCGAGATCGATGTCGAGCCGCCGAAGGCCGGTGAGGTGCTGGTGCGCATCGTTGCCACCGGTGTTTGTCATACCGATGCCTACACCCTGTCCGGGCAGGACTCCGAAGGCGTATTCCCCTGCGTGCTGGGCCACGAGGGTGGTGGCATCGTCGAGGCGGTGGGTGAGGGCGTGACTTCGGTGAAGGTCGGCGACCACGTGATCCCGCTGTACACCGCCGAATGCGGCGAGTGCAAATTCTGCAAATCGCAGAAAACCAACCTGTGCAGCTCGGTGCGTGCCACCCAGGGCAAGGGTCTGATGCCGGACGGCACCACCCGTTTCAGCTACAACGGCGAGCCGATCTACCACTACATGGGTTGCTCGACCTTCTCCGAGTACACCGTACTGCCGGAAGTCTCGGTTGCGGTGATCCCCAAAGACGCTCCGCTGGACAAGGTGTGCCTGCTCGGTTGCGGCGTGACCACCGGTATCGGTGCCGTACTCAACACCGCCAAGGTCACCGAGGGCTCCACCGTGGCCATCTTCGGTCTGGGTGGCATCGGTCTGGCGGCAATCATCGGCGCCAAGATGGCCAAGGCCTCGCGCATCATCGGTATCGACATCAACCCGGCCAAGGAGGCCGTGGCCCGCGAGCTGGGCATCACCGACTTCGTCAACCCGAAGGAGCACAGCAAGCCAATCCAGGAAGTCATCGTCGAGATGACCGACGGTGGCGTCGATTACAGCTTCGAGTGCATCGGCAACGTGCAACTGATGCGCGCTGCGCTGGAGTGCTGCCACAAGGGCTGGGGCGAGTCGACCATCATCGGTGTGGCGCCGGCCGGCGCCGAGATCAGCACCCGTCCGTTCCAACTGGTGACCGGTCGCGTCTGGCGCGGCAGCGCCTTCGGTGGCGTCAAGGGCCGCAGCGAGCTGCCCAGTTATGTCGAGAAGTCGCAGAAGGGCGAGATCCCGCTGGACACCTTCATCACTCACAACATGGGGCTGGACGAGATCAACGAAGCCTTCGAGCTGATGCACGAGGGCAAGAGCATCCGTACCGTCATCCATTTCTGAGTCGCTGACGTACCCGGGGCGTGATGCCCCAGGCCGGGAGGTTTCATGGAAAACATTTCCTGCCAGAAGAGCTTCGGCGGCTGGCATAAGCGTTATCGTCATCGCTCCACCACGCTCAACTGCGACATGGTGTTCGCCGTTTACCTGCCGCCGCAGGCCGAGCAGGGCGGCAAGCTGCCGGTGCTGTACTGGCTGAGTGGCCTGACCTGCACTGACGAGAATTTCATGCAGAAGGCCGGTGCTCAGCGCATGGCAGCCGAACTGGGGCTGATCATCGTCGCGCCGGACACCAGCCCGCGTGGCGAAGGCGTGGCCGACGACGCCAATGGCGCCTATGACTTCGGCCTCGGCGCCGGTTTCTATGTCAACGCGACGCAGGAGCCGTTCGCCCGTCACTACCGCATGTACGACTACGTGGTGCAGGAACTGCCGGCATTGATCGAGGCCAATTTCCCGGTTTCGGACAAGCGTGGCATCGCCGGCCATTCCATGGGTGGCCACGGCGCGCTGATCTGCGCGCTGAAGAACCCTGGGCGCTACCAATCGGTGTCGGCGTTCTCGCCGATCAGCAATCCGATGAACTGTCCCTGGGGCGAGAAGGCGTTTTCCCTGTACCTGGGCGAAGAGCGCTCGCGCTGGCGTGAGTGGGATGCCAGCGTGCTGATCGCCGAGGCTGAGGAGAAACTGCCGATCCTGGTCGATCAGGGCGATCGCGATGATTTCCTCGAAGGCCAGCTCAAGCCTCAGGCGCTGCAGGCCGCTGCCAAGGCTGCCGGTCATCCGCTGACGTTGCGCATGCAGCCTGGCTATGACCACAGCTACTATTTCATCGCCAGCTTCATCGACGAGCATCTGCGTCACCACGCAGCCGCTTTTTTGCTCCCGGCATAACCTGGATGAAAACCGGGGTGCGAATTAGCCGGTTTTCGTCCGGGCTACGGATCAATGCGGTTAGAATCACGCCCTGACTTTTTCAGGGCGTTGTTCTTTATGCGTATCGGTCATGGCTATGACGTACACCGCTTCGGCGAAGGCGATTTCATCACCCTCGGCGGCGTGCGGATTCCCCATAAATTCGGTCTTGTCGCTCACTCCGACGGCGACGTGCTGCTGCACGCGCTGAGCGATGCTCTGCTCGGTGCCGTGGCGCTGGGCGATATTGGCAAACATTTCCCCGATACCGATCCGACCTTCAAGGGCGCCGACAGTCGTATGTTGCTGCGTCATGTCATGGGCCTGGTGCGGGCCAAGGGCTATGCGGTGGGCAATGTCGACACCACGATCATCGCCCAGGCGCCGAAGATGGCGCCGCATATCCAGAACATGCGCGAGCGCATCGCCGAAGACCTTGGCATCGAGCTGGATCAGGTCAACGTCAAGGCCACCACCACCGAGAAACTCGGCTTCACCGGACGTGAGGAAGGTATTGCGGTGCACGCCGTAGCCTTGCTGGTCAAGGCATGAACGAGCTGCAACTGCTGGGGCCGCGCGCCCATGGCGAGGCCTGCGGGCGCGCGGTGCTCAAGGCTACGGCCGAGGACTTTCAGGTCGATGAAGTACTGGACATTCCGCTCACTGGCCAGGGCGAGCACCTGTGGCTGTGGGTGGAAAAACGCGGCCTGAATACCGAGGAGGCAGCGCGGCGCATCGCCCGTGCTGCCGGCTTGCCGCTCAAAGCGGTCAGCTACGCCGGCCTCAAGGATCGCCAGGCGCTGACCCGCCAGTGGTTCAGCCTGCACCTGCCGGGCAAGGCCGACCCCGATCTTGCCGCCGCGCAGGGCGATGATCTGGTCATCCTGAACGGCCAGCGGCATAACCGCAAGCTGCAGCGCGGCGCCCATTCGGCCAATGGCTTCACCTTGCGCCTGACCGCGCTCGAGGCTGGCTGTGATGCCCTCGAGCAGCGCCTGCAGCGTATTGCGGCGCAGGGCGTGCCGAACTATTTCGGTCTGCAGCGTTTCGGCTTCGACGGCGGCAATGTCGAGCAGGCGCGCGATTTTGCCTTGCGCCAGGAGCTGCCGGTACAGCGCAATCTGCGTTCGCGCCTGCTTTCAGCGGCACGCAGCTACCTGTTCAACCAGGTGCTGGCCAAGCGCGTGGCGGCCGGCACCTGGAACCAGGCGCAGATCGGCGATTTGCTGGCCTTTACCGGCAGTCGCAGTTTCTTCATGGCAGGCCAGGCAGAATGCCATGACCCGCGCCTGGCCATTCTCGATCTGCATCCCACCGGGCCATTGTGGGGTGACGGTGCGCTGCCGACCGGTGGTGCCACCCAGCAGTTGGAGCAAAGCGTCGCCGATGAGGCTACGCAACTGGTGCAATGGCTGGGCAAGGCGGACATGGCGCACGAACGGCGAATTCTGCGCCTCCCCATTCAGAGCCTTACGTGGCATTATCCCGAGCCCGATATTCTGCAACTTGCATTCGTCCTGCCGGCCGGGTGTTTCGCCACCGTGGTGGTGCGCGAATTGCTCGATCTGGTGCCAGCAGGGCAGACGGATACTCCATGCGAATTCTGATTTCCAACGACGACGGGGTGAACGCGCCCGGTATCGCCGCGTTGCACCAGGCGCTGGCCGACTACGCCGAATGCGTGGTGATCGCCCCTGCCGAAGACAGGAGCGGTGCCAGCAGTGCGTTGACGCTCGACCGCCCGCTGCATCCGATGGCTCTGACCAACGGTTACATCAGCCTCAACGGCACGCCGACTGATTGTGTGCATCTGGGGCTTCACGGCTTGCTCGAGCAGACACCGGACATGGTCGTTTCGGGCATCAACCTGGGCGCCAACCTGGGCGATGACGTGCTCTATTCCGGCACCGTGGCCGCGGCGCTGGAAGGTCGCTTCCTGAGCAAGCCGGCGTTCGCCTTCTCGCTGCTGTCGCGTCTTCCCGATAATCTGCCGACTGCCGCCTATTTCGCCCGCAAGCTGGTCGAAGCGCACGAGCGCCTCGAGTTGCCGCCGCGTACCGTGCTCAATGTCAATGTGCCGAACCTGCCGCTCGAACATATCCGGGGTGTGCAGCTGACCCGTCTCGGTCACCGTGCGCGTGCAGCAGCCCCGGTCAAGGTGGTCAACCCACGCGGCAAGGAAGGCTACTGGATCGCGGCGGCTGGCGATGTCGAGGACGGCAGTCAGGGCACCGATTTCCATGCCGTGATGCAAGGCTATGTATCGATCACGCCGCTACGGCTCGATCGCACGTTCAATGAGGCTCTCGAAACTATGGATGGCTGGTTGGAGGGCATCTTCTGATGCGTGGCCAGGACGACATGCAGCGCAGCGGGATCGGCATGACCTCGCAGCGCACCCGTGAACGATTGATCCAGCGTCTCTACGAGGAGGGGCTGTCGAACGCGCGGGTATTGGAGGTGATCCGCCGTACCCCGCGTCATCTGTTCGTCGATGAGGCGCTGGCACACCGTGCCTATGAAGACACCGCGCTACCCATCGGTCATAACCAGACCATTTCCCAGCCATACATGGTCGGTCGCATGACCGAGCTGCTGCTGGCAGCCGGGCCGCTGGACAAGGTTCTGGAAATCGGCACCGGCTCCGGCTACCAGACCGCCGTGCTCGCGCAGCTGGTAGAGCGGGTGTTTTCGGTCGAGCGCATCCAGGTGCTGCAGGATCGTGCCAAGGAGCGTCTGGCCGAACTCAAGCTGCGCAACGTGGTCTTTCGCTGGGGAGATGGTTGGGAAGGCTGGAATGCGCTCGGTCCGTACAATGGCATCATCGTCACGGCCGCCGCCGCGCAGGTGCCGCAGGCCTTGCTCGATCAGCTGGCGCCAGGTGGGCGTCTGGTCATTCCGGTCGGTAGCGGCGACGTGCAGCAATTGCTGTTGATCGTACGCGAAGAGGATGGTTTTTCCCGTCATGTGCTGGACGCGGTGCGCTTCGTGCCGCTGCTCAACGGGCCGCTGGCCTGACTGCTGTATCGCTCTGGAAGGATCCATGAAGAAATATTTCCTGCTCTACGCCAAGGGCATGGCCATGGGCGCTGCCGATGTCGTGCCCGGCGTTTCCGGCGGCACCATCGCCTTCATCAGCGGCATCTATGACGAGCTGCTGCGCTCCATCGCCGGTATTCCCGAAGCACTGTTGTTGCTGCTGCGCGGGCGCATCAAGGACGCCTGGCAGATGGCCAACGCGACCTTTCTCCTGGTGCTGTTCAGCGGTATTGTCACCAGTATCCTCACGCTTGCCCGCGTCATCACCTATTTGCTGCACCATCATCCGATTCCGGTTTGGTCGTTCTTCTTCGGCCTGATTCTGGTATCCACCTATCTGGTGGGACGCGAAATCGGGCGGTGGAACTGGAGTCGGGCGGTGAGCTTCGTACTCGGTCTGGCTTTCGCCTACTGGATCACCGTCGCAGCGCCCATGCAGTGGGGCAGTGACTTGCCGACCCTGTTCCTGGCTGGCGCCATCGCCATCTGCGCAATGATCCTGCCGGGCATATCGGGCAGTTTCATTCTGCTGCTGCTCGGCCTCTATTCGGTCGTGCTGGGCGCGGTGAAAGACCTCAACCTGCTGGTGCTGGCGGTTTTCGCCAGTGGTTGTGTGGTGGGCCTGCTCAGCTTCGCCCGCTTGCTCAGCTGGCTGCTGTCGCGCTGGCGCGACCTCAGTCTGGCGTTTCTCAGCGGGCTGATGCTCGGCTCGCTGAACAAGGTCTGGCCCTGGAAGGAAACGCTGACCTGGCGTGTCGACAGCAAGGGCGAGCAGGTGCCGCTGTTGCAGAACAATCTGCTGCCGGGGCAATTCGCCGACGTCAGCGGCCAGGATCCACAGCTCTTGTTCGCCGTGGTACTGGCAATAGGCGGTATCGTTTTGGTGCTGGGCCTGGAGTGGCTGGCAGGTCGTCGGCCGGTCGATAATGGCCGTACGGAATAATTGCGCCACAATAGGCGCCGTACTCGGAATCGTTCAGGGAGCAGTTGGGTGAGTTGCACCGTCCTTCACGTGCTGGTCCGCGCAGTCGCAGTCTTTCGCCTGCCGCTCGCCATGCTTGCCGCCTCGGCGTTGGCCGGATGCGTCAGTTCGCCCCCAGGCGGCGTACAAGTGGTCGATCGCGGGCAGAATCAGGGGCGGGCCCCGGTGGTGCAACGTCAGCCCGTGCGCAACGGCCACTATGTCGTGCAGCGTGGCGATACCCTCTATTCCATTGCATTTCGTTTCGGCTGGGACTGGAAGGCGCTGGCTGCTCACAATGGTTTGCGCGACCCTTACGTCATTCGCGTCGGTCAGACGATCCGTTTCGACAACCGCCCGATCGGTAGCAGTCAGCCTGTTGTCGCCACGGCACCACCTGCGACTACTTCACCCGTAGTTACCCAGCCCACGCAGAGCAGGCCGCCAGTTGCCGTGACGGCGCCACCCGCTACTCAGCCTGCCCGGCCACCCGTCGCCAATACGCCGGCGACAACGCCCGTCACGCCGGTAACCCGCTCTGCCACCGGTTGGTCCTGGCCTACACAGGGGACCGTGATCAGTCGTTTTTCCTCAAACGGTAGTTTGAATAAAGGAATTGATATCGCTGGGGAATTAGGACAGCCTGTTTTAGCTGCGTCTGATGGGTCAGTGGTGTACGCCGGGAGTGGTTTGCGGGGCTACGGCGAGTTGATCATCATCAAGCACAGCGACACCTACGTAAGTGCTTACGGTCATAACCGCAGGTTGTTGGTACGGGAGGGGCAGCAGGTCAAAGCCGGGCAAAGCATTGCCGAAATGGGGTCTACAGGGGCCGACCGGGTGAAGCTGCACTTCGAGATTCGCCGCCAAGGTAAACCTGTCGATCCGCTGCAATATCTGCCACGCCGTTGACCCGTCGCTGACCCGTTCCATCACGTAGGAGGGACGGGCTCAGGTGTGGCCAGGACGGTTCCGCCAGAGTCTGTTGTCGAACTCAGCTAAGGACAACAACAATGGCTCTCATCAAAAAAGAAGCGCCGGAGTTTGACGTCGACGATGAGCTGCTCCTGATGGAGCCAGGCATCGTTTTCGGCGAGGTTCAGGGTGATGACGTAGAAGCACCGATCACGCGTGCCAAGGCCAAGAGCGCCACACCTTCCAAGCAGCACAAGTACATCGACTACACCCGGGCGCTCGACGCCACTCAGCTTTATCTCAACGAAATCGGCTTCTCTCCCTTGCTCACTCCCGAAGAGGAAGTGCACTTCGCGCGTCTGGCGCAGAAGGGCGATCCTGCCGGGCGCAAGCGCATGATCGAGAGCAATCTGCGTCTGGTGGTCAAGATTGCCCGGCGTTACGTCAACCGTGGGCTTTCTCTGCTCGACCTGATCGAGGAGGGTAACCTGGGCCTGATTCGCGCCGTAGAGAAGTTCGATCCGGAGCGGGGGTTCCGGTTCTCGACTTATGCGACCTGGTGGATTCGCCAGACCATCGAACGCGCCATCATGAATCAGACGCGAACCATCCGTCTGCCGATTCATGTGGTCAAGGAGCTCAACGTCTACCTGCGTGCGGCGCGTGAGCTGACTCAGAAGCTGGACCACGAGCCTTCCGCGGAAGAAATTGCCAACCTGTTGGAAAAACCGGTGGGTGAGGTCAAGCGCATGCTTGGCCTCAACGAGCGTGTGTCCTCGGTGGACGTCTCGCTCGGTCCGGATTCGGACAAGACGCTGCTGGACACCCTGACCGATGATCGTCCGACCGATCCCTGCGAGTTGCTGCAGGACGATGACCTGTCGCAGAGCATCGATCAGTGGCTGTCCGACTTGACCGAAAAGCAGCGTGAGGTCGTCGTGCGCCGTTTCGGCCTACGCGGGCATGAAAGCTGTACGCTGGAGGAAGTGGGGCAGGAGATCGGTCTTACGCGCGAGCGTGTGCGGCAGATTCAGGTCGAAGCGCTCAAGCGTCTGCGCGAAATTCTGGAGAAGAACGGCCTGTCCAGCGATGCGTTGTTCCAGTGAGTCTCAGCTTCGATCAGGAACCCGGCTTCGGCCGGGTTTTTTGTGCGAGGCTATGTAAGTCATTGCTTACAAGTGGTGTCAGCCTTTGTGCTGATTTGGCCGGGATGCAATGGAAATAGATTTTTAAGTGTTTGTTTTTAAAGTATTTTTGTTTTTATTGAACATGGTGGCAGGGATTTGTGTCGGGTTGTGCGCGAGCCTGGAACGACTAATATGACACCCGTGCTCAGGGACAAGCACAGATCATCAGGATGATGATCAGGAACATCGCAAGACGCGATCCATCAGGATGATGAGTTGGGAAACAAAGGGATTAGGGAATAAAAGAGGGCGGCGCAAGCCGCCCCTTTTTTTGTCTGCTTGTTTCTGCTCAATTCTGATTGCCGGGGCGTTGGTGTAGAAAGTAAAAGACCCGCACTTGGCGGGTCTTTGTGTTTCCAGGCGAACTCAGCGCTCCAGATACTGCAGCTTGTCCTTCACACCATCCCACTCTTCGGCGTCCGGCAGCGAGTCCTTCTTCTCGGTAATGTTCGGCCAGACTTCGGCCAGGTCGGCGTTCAGCTCGATGTATTCCTGCATGTCCTCAGGCACTTCGTCCTCGGAGAAGATCGCCTGAGCCGGGCACTCGGGTTCGCAGAGGGCGCAGTCGATGCACTCGTCCGGGTGGATCACCAGGAAGTTCGGGCCTTCATAGAAGCAGTCAACCGGGCAGACTTCCACGCAGTCGGTGTATTTGCATTTGACGCAGTTGTCGGTAACGACGAAGGTCATGTCTGATTCTCTCCTCGGGCGGCGGCCTGGGCTCTTTCTGCGAAGGGCTGTCAGGCGCTCTGTCTGTGGCCGCGGCTCAGGCTGTAAACCGGGCGGTCGTAAAATTGCGCGCGATTCTAGCAGTTTGTTCTATAGAGCGTTAGATCTGCGTCTTCCATGTATATAACAGTTCCAGCGCCTTGCGTGGCGTCAGATCATCCGGATTGATCTTGCCCAATTGCTCCAGCAAGGGGTGCGGCACGCTGGCGAACAGGTCACTTTGCATCGGCACCTGCGGCTGGCCGGGCTCCTGGCGCGGCAGGTCGTGCGGCAGGCTGGTGGCTTCCAGGCGCGCCAGGTGCTCGCGGGCACGGCTGATCACGCTGCCTGGCACGCCTGCCAGTTGCGCCACCGCCAGGCCATAGCTCTGACTCGCCGGCCCGGGCTGGACGTGATGGAGGAAAACGATACGCTCGTTGTGTTCGGTGGCCGAGAGGTGAACGTTGGCCACCACCGGTTCGCTTTCCGGCAGTACCGTCAGCTCGAAGTAATGGGTCGCGAACAGGGTGAAGGCGCGCAGGCGCGCCAGATGCTCGGCTGCCGACCAGGCCAGTGAAAGGCCGTCGAAGGTGCTGGTGCCTCGCCCGACTTCGTCCATCAGCACCAGGCTGCGTTCGCTGGCGTTGTGCAGGATGTTGGCGGTTTCGCTCATCTCCACCATGAAGGTGGAGCGCCCGCCGGCCAGGTCATCGCTCGAGCCGATGCGGGTGAAGATGCGATCGACCAGCGACAGCTCGCAGGCCGCTGCCGGGACGAAGCTGCCGATATGGGCCAGCAGCACGATCAGGGCGGTCTGGCGCATGTAGGTGGACTTACCGCCCATGTTCGGCCCGGTGATGATCAGCATGCGGCGGTTGTCGTCCAGGTCCAGATCGTTGGCCACGAAGGGGGTGGTCAGCACCTGCTCGACCACCGGGTGGCGGCCCCGATCGATACGCATGCACGGCTCGTCGACGAAGCGCGGGCGGTTCAGATCCAGGTTCAGCGCGCGTTCGGCCAGGTTGCTCAGCACGTCCAGCTCGGCCAGAGCCGCGGCGCTGTCCTGCAGCGGCGCGAGGTGGCCGATCAGGCGTTCCAGCAGTTCGTCGTAGAGCATTTTTTCCCGCGCCAGGGCGCGGCTCTTGGCCGACAGCGCCTTGTCCTCGAACTCCTTGAGCTCCGGAGTGATGAAGCGCTCGGCGCCCTTGAGGGTCTGCCGGCGGATGTAGTCGGCCGGCGCCGATTCGGCCTGTTTGGTCGGCAGCTCGATGAAATAGCCGTGCACACGGTTGTAGCCGACCTTGAGGTTGGCCAGGCCGGTACGGGCCTTCTCGCGCGCTTCCAGATCCATGAGGAACTGGCCGGCGTTCTCGCTCATCGCCTGCAGCTCGTCCAGTTCGGCGTCGTAGCCGGTCTTCAGCACGCCGCCGTCGCGAATCACCGCCGGTGGATTGTCGATGATGGCGCGAGCCAGCAGATCGGCCAGCTCCGGGTAGGTGGCGATGGTGCTTGCCAGCTGCTGCAGATGCGGCGTGTCCAGCCTGGTCATCGCCTGCTGCAGTTCGGGCAGTGCCGCCAGGGCGTCGCGCAGGCGCGCCAGGTCGCGCGGTCGCGCGTTGCGCAGGCCGATACGGGCGAGGATGCGCTCCAGATCGCCGATTTCCTTGAGCTGCGGTTGCAGGGTCTCGAAGCGGTAGCCGTCGAGCAGGCAGGCGATGGCGTCCTGGCGCGCTTCCAGCACCGCGCGATCGCGCAGTGGGCGGTTGAGCCAGCGGCCCAGCAGGCGGCTGGCCATGGCGGTCTGGCAGCGGTCCATGACCGATTGCAGGGTATTGTCGCGACCGCCGGAGAGGTTGATGTCCAGCTCCAGATTGCGGCGGCTGGCGCCGTCGAGGATCACCGTGTCGTCCAGGCGCTCGTGACGCAGGCTGCGCAGGTGGGGCAGGGCGGTGCGCTGGGTTTCCTTGGCATAGCTCAGCAGGCAGCCGGCGGCGCCGATGGCCAGGGTCAGGTTTTCGCAGCCGAAGCCTTTCAGATCCTGGGTGCCGAACTGCTGGCACAGGCTCTTGAAGGCACTGTCGCGGTCGAAATCCCAGGGCGCGCGGCGGCGCGAGCCTTTGCGCTTCTCGGCGGGCAGGCCCTGCGGCCAGTCGTCCGGGATCAGCAGTTCGGCGGGGTTCAGGCGCTCCAGCTCGGCCAGCAGGTTTTCCCAGCCCTTGATCTCCTGCACGCTGAAGCGGCCGCTGGTGATGTCCAGTACGGCCAGGCCGAACAGGCGCTCATCGCCCAGTACCGCTGCCAGCAGGTTGTCGCGGTGCTCGTCGAGCAACGCTTCGTCGCTGATGGTGCCGGGGGTGATGATGCGCACCACCTGGCGCTCCACCGGGCCCTTGCTGGTGGCCGGGTCGCCGATCTGTTCGCAGATCACCACCGACTCGCCGAGCTTGACCAGCTTGGCCAGGTAACCTTCTACCGAATGGAAGGGAATGCCGCACATGGGGATCGACTGGCCGGCCGACTGACCGCGGGCGGTCAGAGTGATGTCCAGCAGCTTGGCTGCCTTCTTCGCGTCTTCGTAGAAAATCTCGTAGAAGTCACCCATGCGATAGAACATCAACTGATCCGGGTGCTGATTCTTCAGCTTCCAGTATTGCTGCATCATCGGGGTGTGTGCGGAGAGATCGGTCATGCCGGGCCTTACATGCAGTGGGTGTGACGAAACGAGGAATCTTCCCATACTTCGCCTTTGCCGTGGACCCCGAAACGCTGACGCTATCGGTCGCTGCCGTGTTACGCCGGTTGGTGGTCATGACCCTTTCCCCTGCTCACGCAAGATGTGTAGGGTGGGATGATTCGATAAGGAGGCGAAGATGGACAGAATCAGTCAGCTGGCCGAACAGCTTGGCAAGGCGCTGAAAGCACAGGGGGCACAGGTCAGCACGGCAGAATCCTGCACCGGCGGCGGTATCGCCGAGGCGATTACCCGCATACCGGGTAGCTCGGTCTGGTTCGAGGCGGGATACGTGACCTACTCCAACGTTCAGAAAACCCGGCAGCTGGATGTCTGCGCCGACCTCTTCGCCAGCGTCGGGGCGGTCAGTCAGGAGGTGGTCGAGGCCATGGTGCGCGGCGCTCAGGGGCACAGCGGGGCGCGTTACGCCGTTGCTGTCAGCGGTGTGGCGGGCCCAGATGGCGGTTCGCCGGAAAAACCGGTCGGCACCGTCTGGCTGGCCTGGGGCGATGGCGAGCGCCTTTACAGCGTACGCAGGCTGTTTTCCGGAAACCGCGACGAGGTGCGCCGACAAACGGTCGAGGCCGCTCTGGCGGGGCTTGTGCGCCTGTTGGCCGAGGAAAATCCCGCGATGGGGTAGGCGGGCGACTTGCCCTGTGGAATAATACTGGCTACTTATACAGTTGTTGGCGGCCGCTGAGGCCCTTGTGAATACGTGAGGATGGTAATGGACGAGAACAAGAAGCGCGCATTGGCGGCTGCCCTGGGTCAGATCGAGAAGCAGTTCGGCAAGGGCGCCGTCATGCGCATGGGCGACCACGAGCGTCAGGCGATTCCGGCCATTTCCACCGGCTCGCTGGGTCTGGATATCGCGCTGGGTATTGGCGGTTTGCCGAAAGGCCGTATCGTCGAGATCTACGGCCCCGAGTCCTCCGGTAAGACGACCCTGACTCTCTCGGTCATCGCCGAAGCGCAGAAGCTGGGTGCCACTTGCGCCTTCGTCGACGCCGAGCATGCGCTGGATCCGGATTATGCCGGCAAGCTCGGCGTCAACGTCGATGATCTGCTGGTCTCGCAGCCGGATACCGGTGAGCAGGCACTGGAAATCACCGACATGCTGGTGCGCTCCAATGCCATCGACGTGATCATCGTCGACTCCGTGGCGGCCCTGGTGCCCAAGGCGGAAATCGAAGGCGAAATGGGCGACATGCACGTCGGCCTGCAGGCCCGACTGATGAGCCAGGCGCTGCGCAAGATCACCGGCAACATCAAGAACGCCAACTGCCTGGTGATCTTCATCAACCAGATTCGTATGAAGATCGGCGTGATGTTCGGCAGCCCGGAAACCACCACCGGTGGTAACGCGCTGAAGTTCTATTCCTCTGTTCGCCTGGACATCCGCCGTACCGGCGCGGTGAAGGAAGGCGAAGAGGTGGTGGGCAGCGAAACCCGCGTGAAGATCGTCAAGAACAAGGTTGCCCCGCCCTTCCGTCAGGCCGAGTTCCAGATTCTGTATGGCAAGGGTATCTACCGTAACGGCGAGATCATCGACCTGGGTGTGCAGCAGGGGCTGATCGAGAAATCGGGCGCCTGGTACAGCTATCAGGGCAACAAGATCGGTCAGGGCAAGGCCAACGCCGCCAAGTACCTGGAAGACAATCAGGAAGTGGCCCGCGAAATCGAAGGTCAGATTCGCCAGAAACTGCTGGTCAGCAGTGCTCCGGCCAAGGCTTCCGCTGACGATCTGGCTGACGCCGAAGTCGACTTCTAAGCGCCAACGCATGACCGTCGTACTGGATAACCCGCTCGCCGTCAGGCGAGCGGCCATGGATCTGCTGGCGCGACGTGAACATGGGCGCGTCGAACTGACGCGCAAGCTGCGCAAGCGCGGTGCTCCGGAAGAGATGATCGAGGCCGCTCTGGAGCGCCTGTCAGAGGAAGGCTTGTTGTCGGAGGCCCGCTACCTGGAGAGCTTTATCGCCTATCGCGCGCGTGCCGGCTATGGTCCGCAGCGCATCCGTGACGAGCTGGGGCAGCGTGGGTTGGCGCGCAGCGATATCGATCAGGCCCTACGCGAAAGTGGCATCGACTGGTTCGAGCAATTGCGGGAAACCTGGCAGCGCAAGTTTTCCGGCCGGCTTCCTGGTGATGCCCGCGAACGTGCCCAACAGGGTAGGTTTCTGGTTTACCGGGGGTATTCGCTGGAGATGATCGGGCGTTTGTTGCGCGGTAGTGACGACTAGCTCGTCATTCGGCAGCGTCTGGTTGCACCGTCAGCTGGCGTAGGTGCTCCGGCACATCCGGGGCGCCAGCCAGGCGCAAGCCTTCGCCCAGTGCTGTGGCGTCCTGGTGTTCCTTGGGTAGCATGAGGAATTCCGGTGTTCCGGCTTTCTTCAGCAGCGACAGCCTCGCGTATGGGATGGCATTGTCCAGCAACAGTCCCATGAAGCTGGGATCGCTCCAGGCCGCTTCTGGCATGGCCAGCACGTGATAGCGATTCTGCAGGTCATTGAGGCCTGTTTCGTTCAGTCGAAAGCGCACCAGGTTGGCTGGCAGTTGCACGTCCAGCCCGCGTCTGCGTGCATAGGCGATCGCTCCGGCAAAGGCCTCACCTTGTGTTTCTCCTGACCAGAATGTGCGCGAGCCTCGCCAGTTGGCCTGGCGCAGTTCGATCGGCTCGCCTGCGAGAAAGCGCGGTAACGCCAGGCTGATGGTTTTGATGAAATCCTTGTAGCTGATGATGCGGACCTGCTTGCAATGTTCGCTCGCTGCATAGTCTTCGAAGCATGCATAGCCAGGCGCAGGGACAGGGCAGGCGAAACCGTCGATCATGCGCAGATCGAAGGCGTGCAGTTGCTGTGTTTGCGCCTCTACGACCTGCGTGAGAGCTGCGTGGGCCTGGGCCTTGTCTTCCTGCACCGGGCCGGAGAGTGCGCCGCGAGGCAGGTTGAGCAGCAGCTGCAGTTGCGGACCTTCGTGCCAGCAGATGCTCTCGACCGCGGCGGGCAGGGGTTTGAAGGGCAGGCGCAAGGCGCTCGCTCTGGCAAAGATCTGCCGTGAGCCACGCCCGAGCAGGCCCATGCGTTGAGCAAGAGCTGCCAGACGGCTGCTGAGGGTTGAGGATTCGGACAGGCTCATGGCCGACAGATCGTTCCTGAGGCGTCTATTGCAGTGTGGCAGACGCGCACGACTGTTGCCCATATGGCGTAGCGCAGCGCGTGAGCGCCAGCGGCTGTACAGGTCTGTGGCAAAATAGCCGCATTCATTTGCGAGGGTGCCTCCATGCCCAGCTTGGTGCTGGATATTGCGTTATCGGCCGAACGGTTGCAGGCCATCTATCGTGGCCACGCCAACCGGATTATGGCGCAAAGCCGAGACGGGCGCCGCGTCAGTTTGCCGGCCCACCATCTGCGGCCGTATCTGACTCACGCCGGCATCTATGGTTCCTTCGTGCTGGAATTCAGCAATACCGGGGAATTGTTGAGCTTACGCCCTTTGGACTGATCTGGCTCGCTTGCCTCGCGCCAGCAGTGCCTGCGCGGCTATAATCGCCGGCCTGCCAACCTTCTATCTGTCGAGCTGAGCCTGCCCATGTACTCACTGGCCCGCGAGCTGCTGTTCAAACTGTCCCCGGAAACCTCTCACGAGCTGTCCATCGATCTGATCGGCGCCGGTGGCCGGCTGGGTCTCAATGGTCTGCTGACCAAGGCACCGACCAGCCTGCCGGTCAATGTGATGGGCTTGCAGTTCGCCAACCCGGTCGGTCTGGCTGCAGGGCTGGACAAGAACGGCGATGCCATCGATGGTTTCGCCCAGCTCGGTTTCGGCTTCGTCGAGATCGGTACCGTGACACCGCGGCCGCAGCCGGGCAATCCCAAGCCGCGCCTGTTTCGTCTGCCCGAGGCCGAGGCGGTGATCAATCGTATGGGCTTCAACAACCACGGCGTCGATCATCTGCTGGCGCGGGTCAGGGCTGCGAAGTTCAAGGGGGTGCTGGGCATCAATATCGGCAAGAACTTCGATACGCCGGTCGAGCGTGCGGTGGATGATTACCTGACCTGCCTGGACAAGGTCTACGCCCATGCCAGCTACGTCACGGTCAACGTCAGTTCGCCCAATACTCCGGGGCTGCGCAGCTTGCAGTTCGGCGATTCCCTCAAGGAGCTGCTCGAGGCGCTGCGTCGCCGTCAGGAAGACCTGACCCAGGAACATGGCAAGCGCGTACCGCTGGCAATCAAGATCGCCCCGGACATGAGTGATGAGGAGACCGCGTTGGTCGCTTCTGCGCTATTGGGCGCGGATATGGACGCGGTGATTGCCACCAATACCACGCTCAGCCGCGAAGGCGTCGAGGGCCTGGCCCACGCCGACGAAGCTGGCGGTCTTTCCGGTGCGCCGGTGCGTGACAAGAGCACGCACATCGTCAAGGTGCTGGCTGGCGAGCTGTCGGGCCGTCTGCCGATCATCGCGGTTGGTGGTATTACCGAGGGCAAACACGCGGCGGAGAAAGTCGCTGCAGGGGCGAGCCTGGTGCAGATCTATTCGGGGTTCATCTACAAGGGGCCGGCGCTGATTCGCGAGGCTGTGGATGCGATTGCTGCGTTGCGTAAATAACCTGCGTGAATAAATAGGGCTCCCGAAGGAGCCCTTGGGCTTGCGCCCGCCGCCCGGAGGGGGTCGGCATGGTGAAGTCGGGTGTGATCCTGATCAGCCGACAGCGTGAAGTTCGTTGAGTCGATGAATACCGGCTGTGCCGGTCAGCCCGTCCCAGTTGTCGCCACGGCCCTCACGCCAGCCATTGAGCCAGGCCTGACGAACCGAGGGTAGGGTAAAGGGGCAGAGTTCGCGGGATTTACCATTGATGCCGTATTGATAGCCGCGCAAAAAAGCTCTTTCTAACGGATCACGCTTAAGTCTTCTCATAGGGTGTTGCCCTCACTGTTGACTGTTATGTCCCGTTGGCCCTGTAGCAAGGCCGGGCAGAAATCGTTCTGCCTACGAAAGTCCGCTGCCGGCGTGGCGGGCTTTCTGTGCCTTCGCCGTTGCAGCGAAAGCCTTAGGTAGTGTTCTAACGAATGCACCGAGGGCTGTGAATGATCGATTTGTCATAAGGGCGTAACCTAAATGCGGGTCATGCCATAAGGGCGCTGGGAATATGTCCAGCCTCCTTACAGCGAAGCGCCGCCATAGCTGGCTGTGCGCGTCGATGCCTTCATTTTGCTAGTGCAAATGAGAGTGCTTACTTATTCCGACGAAGGGTCGCACTGTGACCTTTTGTCACTTATTTTGAGTCGAGGTGTGCCGACGCACCTCCCTGATTGCCATAGGCAGCGGAACATTCATGTCTGATCGTTACGAAATCGTGCTGACCTGCCCCAAAGGGCTCGAAGGCCTATTGCTGGAAGAGGCCAAGGCGCTGGGCCTGGAGGAGGCGCGCGAGCAGACCGCCGCCGTCCGTGGACATGCCGAGATCGAGGTGGCCTACCGGCTGTGCCTGTGGTCGCGCTTGGCCAACCGCGTGCTGCTGGTGCTGTCGCGCTTTTCCATGAACAACGCCGATGAGCTGTACGAAGGCGTCAAGGCAGTGGACTGGCGTGATCATCTGGAGCCGGCTGGCAGCCTGGCGGTGGAGTTCAGCGGCAATGGCTCGGGCATCGACAACACCCACTTCGGCGCGCTCAAGGTCAAGGATGCGATCGTCGACCGGCTGCGCACCGCCGGCGGCGAGCGTCCCAGCATCGACAAGCTCAACCCCGATTTGCGCGTGCACTTGCGCCTGGATCGCGGCGAGGCAGTGCTCTCGCTGGACCTTTCCGGACACAGCCTGCATCAGCGCGGCTACCGTCTGCAGCAGGGTGCTGCGCCGCTGAAGGAAAACCTGGCTGCCGCGGTGCTGATCCGCGCCGGCTGGCCGCGTATCGCGGCCGAGGGCGGCGCGCTGGCCGATCCGATGTGCGGTGTCGGCACTTTCCTGATCGAAGCTGCGCTGATGGCCGCCGACATCGCGCCCAACCTCAAGCGCGAACGCTGGGGCTTCTCCAACTGGCTCGGCCATGTGCCGGCCATCTGGAAGAAGCTGCATGCAGAGGCCGAACAACGGGCCGCAGCCGGCTTGGCCAAGCCGCCGCTGTGGATTCGCGGTTATGAAGCCGACCCGCGCCTGATCCAGCCTGGGCGCAACAACGTTGAGCGTGCCGGCCTCTCCGACTGGGTGAAGATCTATCAGGGGGAACTGGGCAGTTTCGAGCCGCGACCGGACCAGAATCAGAAGGGGCTGGTGATCAGCAACCCGCCCTACGGCGAGCGCCTGGGCGACGAAGCCAGCCTGCTGTACCTCTATCAGAACCTCGGCGAGCGCCTGCGTCAGGCCTGTCTGGGCTGGGAAGCGGCGGTGTTCACCGGGGCGCCGGAGCTGGGCAAGCGCATGGGCTTGCGCAGCCATAAGCAGTATTCGTTCTGGAACGGTGCGCTGGCGTGCAAGCTGCTGCTGATCAAGGTGCAGAACGAGCAGTTCGTTACTGGCGAGCGGCGTGCGCGCGAGGACGATCAACAACCGGTGAGCGAAGCACCACAGCAGGCGCGCTTGTCCGAAGGCGGGCAGATGTTCGCCAACCGCCTGCAGAAGAATCTCAAGCAACTGGGCAAGTGGGCGCGTCGCGAAGGTGTCGAGTGCTACCGACTATACGATGCCGACATGCCGGAATACGCCCTGGCGGTCGATCTGTATCGTGACTGGGTGCACGTGCAGGAATACGCCGCGCCGCGTTCGATCGACCCGGACAAGGCGCAGGCACGTCTGCTCGATGCTCTGGCCGCGATCCCGCAGGCGCTGGGTGTGGCGCAGAGCCGTGTGGCGATCAAACGCCGCGAGCGCCAGACCGGCACCAAGCAGTACCAGCGCCAGGCCGCCCAGGGCCAGTTCATGGAGGTGAGCGAAGGCGGCGTCAAGCTGTTGGTCAATCTCACCGATTACCTGGATACCGGCCTGTTCCTCGATCACCGTCCGCTGCGTCTGCGCATCCAGCGTGAGGCGGCCGGCAAGCGCTTCCTCAATCTGTTCTGCTACACCGCCACGGCCACCGTGCATGCGGCCAAGGGTGGGGCGCGCAGCACCACCAGCGTCGATCTGTCGAAAACCTACCTGGACTGGGCGCGGCGCAATCTCTCGCTCAACGGTTTTTCCGACAAGCATCGCCTGGAGCAGGGCGATGTGATGGCTTGGCTGGGTGACGATCGCGGCGAATACGACCTGATCTTCATCGACCCTCCCACCTTCTCCAACTCCAAGCGTATGGAGGGTGTGTTCGATGTGCAGCGCGACCACGTCGAGTTGCTCGACCTGGCCATGGCGCGCCTGGCCCGTGGCGGGGTGCTGTACTTCTCCAACAACTTCCGCAAGTTCCAGCTCGACGAGAGTCTGGTGGCGCGTTACCAGGTTGAGGAGATCAGCGCGCAGACCCTGGATCCGGACTTTGCCCGTAACCCGAAGATCCACCGCGCCTGGCGTTTCACTGCACGGTAGGTTGTCGGGCCTGCGGTCTGGAGGCAATCCGGGGCTCGGATCCAAATGAGCCCCCGGATTGCATCCGGGCTACGGTTATTTCAGCGCTTGGGCTGGTTGTAGGTGTACAGCAGCACCTGATCCAGGATCGACGTGGCGCCCCAGGGTTTGGGGTCGTTGAGGATGGCCACCACGGCCCAGTCCTGGCCGTTGCTGTCGCGGCTGTAGCCGGCGATGGCGCGTACGTTGTTCAGGGTGCCGGTCTTGATGTGCGCCTCGCCCACCAGCGGCGTACGCTGCAGACGCCGACGCATGGTGCCGTCCATCGCCACCAGTGGCATCGAGCTGCGGAATTCGGCGGCATACGGGCTGCGCCAGGCAGCCTGGAGAATCAGCGCCATCTCGCGCGCGCTGATGCGTTCGGCGCGCGACAGCCCTGAGCCATTCTCCATTACCAGATGCGGCGCGGTGATACCCTTGCGCGCCAGCCAGCTGCGGATCACCCGCTGTGCCGCCATGGCGTCGTCCTGGTCGGCTTCGGTGCGGAACTGCGCGCCGATGCTGAGGAACAACTGCCGGGCCATGGTGTTGTTGCTGTACTTGTTGATGTCGCGGACGATTTCCACCACGTCGGGCGAGAAGGCGCGTACCAGCATGCGGGCTTTTTCCGGAACGCTGCCCTGGCGATCCTTGCCGAGAATCTTGCCGCCCAGCTCCTGCCAGATGCCGCGTACCGCCCCCGCTGCGTAGCTGGGGTGATCGAGCAGCGACAGGTAGGTCTGCGCGCTGCAGCCTTCGGCGAGCTGGCCGCTGACGATCAGGGTGGTGCCGTCGAACTGGTCTACCGCGTTGTAGCGAATGTCCGGCCACGACGGGCATTTGTCGGCCTTGAGCAGGCGTACCTGATTGTCGATGCGGATCGAGGCGATGGGGGGATCCATGGCGATGCTCACCTTGCCGTCTTCGGCACGGGTGATGAAGCGTTGCGCCTTGAGGTTGACCAGCAGCGAGTCGGGCTTGACCAGGAACGGCTTGTTGGCGTCGCCACCGTCGTCGTTGAAAGCCGGCAACTGCGGAGCGACGAAGAAACTGCGATCCAGTACAAGATCGCCCTGGACCTGGCGCACGCCATTGATGCGCAGGTCGCGCAGCAGCAGCCAGAGTTTTTCCATGTTGAGTTTCGGGTCGCCGCCGCCCTTGAGGTAGAGATTGCCGTGCAGCATGCCGTCCTTCAGCGGACCGTCGGCATAGAACTCGGTCTTCCACTGGTGGTTCGGGCCCAGCAGTTCGAGTGCCGCATAGGTGGTCACCAACTTCATGGTCGAGGCCGGGTTGACCGAGACATCGGCGTTGAATTGCAGGCCGCCGCTCTGCCCGCCCAGTGGCACGGTCATCACCGACAGCGAGTTGTTGGAAATCTTGTTGGCCTTCAGCGCCTGTTCCACCTTGGCAGGTAGTGCGGCGCTGGCCGCATGGCAGGAGAGGGCGAGGGGCAGGAGCACGGCGCTCAGCGCCAGTTGGCGAAACCGTTGAATCATCGACAGAAACCTTCCGCAATCGGGCGGGAGTAACGAGATAGACAAACGACCGTCTGACTCGGGAAAAAGTTGCCCGCATTATGCCGCAAGAGCCCATCCTCAGTCGGCCCCGCCCGCCTAAAAACAGGTGTCACAAACAGCTGGCGTTCAACATCCGCGAGGGCTGGCCAGGACACAAAACGGGCGTTCGGCCGGCGAAACTGCTAGAGTGCCGCGCGTTATCACCTTTGAGGATTGTTTCATGGCGACCAACCGTTCCCGCCGTCTGCGCAAGAAGCTCTGTGTCGATGAATTCCAGGAGCTGGGCTTCGAGCTGACCCTGAACTTCAAGGCCGACCTGAGCGACCAGACCCTCGACGCTTTCGTCGATCAGTTCCTCGATCAGGCTATTGCCGGCAATGGCCTGGATTACGTAGGTGGTGAGGACTACGGTCTGGTCTGCCTGGCCAAGCGTGGCTCGGTCAACGAGGAGCAGCGCGCCGCCGTCGAAGCCTGGCTGAAGGGCCGTGACGAGCTGCAGAACTACGAGATCAGCCCGCTGCTGGACGTCTGGTACCCGGAAAATCCGATCAACCAGGCTTGATCGCTTCGGCGCCGGTTTCTCCGGCGCCGCTTGCCTGGACAGGCTTTCGGCCAACTCAGGCGACTACCAGCTTGTAGGAGCGAGCTCTGCTCGCGAACCGAGGCCTCGTAAGGCCTATCGAGGGCAGTTGCTCCTACAGCACTCCCGCCTTTTCCAGCAGCATCTGCTCGTTTACCTCATCGATCTGCTCGGCCTGCATGAAGCGCTCGGCGTAGCGTCGATAGGTACCGCTGCGCACGAACAGCGCGAACAGCTGCGGGTCGATGTGCGCGCCCTTGCACATGCCGACCATGATGTTCAGCGCTTCCGACAGCGTCTTGCCCTTCTTGTAGGGGCGGTCCACCGCTGTCAGGGCTTCGAAGATATCGGCAATCGCCATCATCCTTGCCGGCAGGCTCATCTGCTCGCGCGTCAGGCGCTTGGGATAACCGGTGCCGTCCATTTTTTCGTGGTGACCGCCGGCGATCTCGGTGACGCTCTGCAGGTGTTTGGGAAAGGGCAGGCGGTCGAGCATCAGGATGGTCTGCACGATGTGGTGGTTGATGATGTAGCGCTCCTCGGCGGTCAGCGTGCCGCGCGCGATGCTCAGGTTGTGCAGTTCGCCACGATTGAACTTGTGTGGCGGCACTTCCAGTTTGAAACCCCAGCGGTTGTCCGGCGCGATCAGCTCCTGAGCCGGGCGCTCGATCAGATGATCGAGACGGTCAGCCAGCAGCGCCTCTTCCACCGGCAGATTGTCGGGTGCAGCACGTTCCAGGCGTTTGGCTTCTTCCCAGGACACTCCCAGGCGGTTGTCCAGCGTTCGCAGCCAGCGCCGTTCGGCTATCTGCTCCAGGCGCGCCTGGTCGGTGTCGGCCATGGCCTCGCCACCCTGGTTGATGCGCGCGATGAAGGCGAATTCTTCGTCCAGGTCGCTCAGCAACTGGTCGCGCTGCGCGGCCAGTGCTGCTTCGTCGCCGCCTTCGGCGCGGCCACGCCAGTAGGCGATCCAGGCATCGCGCTTGAGCACCTCGAAGCGCATGCGCACCTCGTGAATGCGGTCGTACAGGGTTTCCAGCTTGGTCGCCTTGTCCACCACGTATTCGGGAGTGGTGACCTTGCCGCAATCGTGCAGCCAGGCGGCGATATGCAGCGCTTCCCATTCCTCCTCGCTGGGGGCGTAGTCAGTAAATTCCGGAGCTTCACTCTCGGCGGCGGCGCGCGCCAGCATCAATGTGAGCTCAGGTACGCGCTGGCAGTGGCCGCCCGTATAGGGGCTCTTGGCGTCGATGGCACCGGCGATCAGCTGAATGAAGGCGTCGAGCAACTGCTTCTGCCTTGCCAGCAGGCGTTGACTTTCGATGCACAGAGCTGCGCTGCCCGAGACCGCTTCGACGAAGGCCACGCGGTCCGGGCTGAGCATGCTTTCACTGTCCTCGCCGTGATCACGTTGCAGCAGCACCAGCACACCCACGGTGTCGCCCTGGCGGTTGTGCAGGCCAGTGGCGATCAGGTGCAGGCGTGGACTGTCCATTGCCGATAGCAAGCCTTGAAACTTGCCTGCCTGATCGAAGCCGATGGAGGTGGCGATGCTCTCGCCGCCGCTGGCCGGGCGTTGCAGCCAGGTGGGCAGGGTCGGGTCGTCGTGGGCCAGGGCGTTAAGGCCGAGTTCGGCGAGGCTGCGGCTTTGACCATCGATCACCAGCCCCTGTGGCTCCAGTCGTCCGCTGTCACTGTCGAGCAGATAGAGCAGTCCGCCCTGGGCATCGCTGATCGATACCGTGGCGTCCATCACCCGCTTGATCAGCGCGTCGAAATGGGTTTCCGCGGAAAGGCTGGCAGCGATGTCGAGGAAGCTCGACAGGGTGTCCTTCATGCTGGCCATCGACACCGCCAACTGGTCGACTTCGAGAATCGGCGAGCGGCCGCTGGCCGGGTAGTCGAAGTCGAAGCGGCGGATGGCCTGTGCTTCCTGGACCAGGCTGCGCAAGGGTTTGACCACCAGGCGCGAGGTCAGCCAGCCCAGTGGCAGGCACAGCAGGAGGGTGGTCAGGGTGATCAAGGCGCCCTGCCAGCGGATGCGGTAGGCCTCGGCCAGCAGCTCATGCTCGGGTACCAAGAGCGCCAGATGAAGCCCCTGTGGGCCGCCTTCCTGAATGTGCCGGTGGGCCATGGCCCAGCGCTGCCTGGCCAGTTCGATGATGCCTTCGTCCTGCTCGTTGAGATGGCCGGCCAGCAGTTCACCCAGCGCCGGGTTGAGCTCGCTGACCTTGACCAGCGATACCTTGCCGTCGACCTCCTTGAGCAGGCGATTGCTTTCGGGGTAGGCCACCGCGTTACCGTCGCCGTCGGCGAGTACCACCTGGCTGTTGGGAGTGACGCGGTGGGTCGCCAGGGTAGCGGAGAGGTCGTCGAGGGTCAGGTCGGCGCCAAGTACCGTGGTCAGGCCGCTGCGTCTGGCCAGGGTGGTGCCGATTTCCTGCGTCGAGAAGAACAGATAGGGCGCGGTGGTGATCTGACCGCCATCGCCGCGGGCGCGCCTGAACCACTCGCGCTGGCGTGGATCGTAGGGCTCGCTGAGGTTCTGTCGGCGGCTCAGCGGGTTCAGCGAGCCGTCGTAGAACAGGTAGTCGCTCTCGGTTCCCGCGCTGCTGCGGTCGATGGCCCAGACCTGATAGGCGGCCTTGTCCGGTGCGTTGAAGCGCTGCTTGAGCATGTCGCTGCGCAGCGGCCTGACCATGAAGAAATCACCATCCTCGTAGCCGAGGTAGATCGAGGCCAGCTTGGGGTTGTCGCGTAGTGCCTGGGCGAACAGCGGCAGCATTTTCAGGCGTTCTTCGAGGGTATCGGCTTGCGTGGCCGGATTCAGCGCCAGCAGGCTGAGCAGATGGCGGATGGGGCGATAGGTGCTGTCCAGGTCGCGCTGCACATCGTGCTGGATGCGCTCGAAGAGCGTCGAGCTGCTGGAAAAGATCAGCCGGCTGGTCTGCTGATAATTGAACAGCCCCAGCACGATACCGGTGAACAGCAGCAGAAGCGTGAAAAGGACGCTGATATGGACGTGCAGGGGGAAACGGCGTTCACGCGCGACGGCGGTATTGAGCATCGCACTTCACTCCTTGCGGACGCTGCAGGCTTCCACAGCATAGTGAAGAGTGGGTGAATCTGCCGAAACGTTATAAGGGCTGCTGCGAACCGTCCTCGGTCTTGTCTGGCTTTTTCAGTTGCAGGCGCAGGCCATGCACCAGGAGGGCCACCGTCAGGGTCAGCGCGACACCGATCAAGGCGTTGAGCAGGCGCACCTCGGCCAGGTGCCAGTCCTGCGACAGGCTTTCGGCCAGGAGCACGAAACACAGGCTGGTCTGCAGCACGAACAAGCCGTAGTGATTGGCCTGCAGCGCACGGCTGAGAATGACCAGCACCAGCAGGGTCATTACCATCATCGGCGGGCTTTGCAGGCTGTGACCGAAGAGGATCAGCAGCCCGGCAGCAGCAAGGCTGGCCAGGCTTGCCTGCAGCGCGCGCACCAGGCTGCCCTGAAACTCCAGTTGCAGGGTGCTGATGACCGTCAGGGTCAGCCAGTAACCACGCTGCAGGCCCGCCAGATTGACGATCAGGCCGGAGGCGGCGAAGGCCAGCATGCAGGCCAGTGCATGCAGGCGCCATTGCTGGCGCGGCAGGCGCTGTGCGTGACGCTTGAGCACCTTGAGGATGGCGAGAAAGCGCGGCATGTATGGCCACATGCGCAAGCCATGCAGGCCGCGTAGCCCGAAGGCCAGGAGCATCACCCACAGCCCGCCGAGAATGAACAGCATGGCCACCGCATAAGGGTTGTGCAGATTGCCGATACCGAACTGCCCCTGGCCGAGACACAGGCAGATGCACAAACCTATGCCCAGCTTGCCGGCTTCGCTGCCAAAGCGCTGCAGCCAGGCCAGCAGCAGGCCGAAGGCGGCGAAAATGCCCAGGCTGACCATGGGATGGCTTCCCGCCCAGAACCCCAGCCCCGCGCTGCAGGCGCCAAGGCCGGTGAGCAGCAGCATGCGCAACATTCCAAAGCGGTGCAGCGGATTGGCCTGGGCGGCCTGGAAGGCGCCGGCCGAGGCCCAGAGAAAGCCACTGTGAGCGGTGGACAGCCCGAGCAGCAGCGGCAGGGCGCAGCCCAGGCCCGCGACCACGGCCGGTCCCCAGGCCGGCGGGCCGGCATGCCAGGTAAAACTGTTGCGGATCAGGTTCTTCATGTGTCGTTAGACCGGGCTCGAGCGGCCCGTCATTTCCCTCGCCATTTCCGTAGCGTAGCTGTCGGTCATGCCGGCGATGAAATCGATCACCCGCATGAACGAGCGATACAGCGGCCAACCCGGCTCCGGCGCGTAGTAACTGAGCAGGTCGAGAATGCGCCTGTGCTTGAATGACAGCGCGCGCCCACTGTGCAGCTCCAGCGCCGCGCCACAGAAGGCATTGAGGAGAATTTCCAGCGTGGTGTAGGCGCCGATCTCATGCAACGTCTTGCGCTTGTCGTGGAAGATCTTTTCCCGCGCCAGCAACTTCGCGCTCTGCACGCAGCGCTTGGCGGCGCCGTGCATGTGTTCCACCAGATCACCCTGCAACTGGCCGGCGAGCAGGTCGCGCTGCTGTTCGACGAAAGCGCTGGCTGCGGCATTGGTCAGGTGCTCGATGGCCTTGCCGCGCAGGATCGCCAACTTGCGCCGACGCGAGTCCCTTGGGCCGAGCTGGCGATAGGTTTCCGGCAGGTCATCGCCGACCAGATCGAGCAGCAGCGCCTCGACCTCGGTGTAGTCGAGCAGCTCCATCTCCACGCCGTCTTCCAGGTCGATCAGGCCGTAGCAGATATCGTCCGCCGCTTCCATCAGATAGACCAGCGGGTGGCGGCCCCAGCGCTGGGCCTCCAGCTGCGGCAGTTCGAGCTTGGCGGCGATCTGCTCGAGCAGCGGCAACTCGCTCTGATAGCAGCCGAACTTGTGTTTCTTGTAGCCCTGGGCGTCGGCATGGCGAGCCGTCCAAGGGTACTTGAGGTAGGTGCCGAGTGTGGCGTAGGTCAGCCGCGTGCCGCCGTCGAACTGGTGGTACTCGAGCTGGGTGAGTACGCGAAAGCCCTGGGCGTTGCCTTCGAAATTAAGGAAGTCGGCGCGTTCGGCATCGCTCATCGCATCCAGCCAGCCGCGCCCGGCGGCCTGCTGGAACCAGTGGCGAATGGCATCCTCGCCGGAATGGCCGAACGGCGGGTTGCCGATGTCGTGGGCCAGGCAGGCGGATTGCACCACCATGCCCAGATCGCTCGGGGCACACCAGTCCGGCAGCTCGTCACGCAACATCTCGCCGACGCGCATGGCCAGGGAACGGCCAACGCAGCTGACCTCCAGCGAGTGGGTCAGGCGGGTATGGATATGGTCGTTGCTGGAAACCGGGTGCACCTGCGTCTTGCGTCCCAGGCGGCGAAAGGCACCGGAGAAGATGATGCGGTCATGATCCTTGTGAAAGGGACTGCGTCCGAGCTCTGCCGAGCTGGGAGCGGGTTTGCCGAGACGTTCGCGGGTGAGCAGGGTGTGCCAATCCAAGGCCTATCCTCGCCAGTTGATCCGGGCCCCTAGCTTGGTTGTTCGTGCCGCTGCCTGCAACCCCGGGGTTGATTACAGACCGGCGGCGTCGATATCCACCAGCAGCAGACGACGGCCGTTGTCGATGAACTGGCCTGCTGTGAGGCAATACTGGTTGGTGGTGGCGTCGCGGTAGGTGGTGGAAAGGGTCAGGCGACGCTCTTCCCAGCCTTCGGCCAGCAGTTGATAGAAGTAGGGGCGCCATGACCAGTTGTGCCCCAGGTAGCGGTCATCGGCGTGCCAGGCCTGTTGGCGCCATTCCAGATTCGGCGTCAGTTGCGTGCCGTGGCGATCGCACTGATAGGTACGTAGCAGCCAGGGGTAATGGTCCGGCGCGCGCAGGCCGCTCGTAGGTGCGCCGCTCTCCGCCCAGGCCCGCAGTTCGGCCATCAGTTCGGTCAACTGCTGGCGCAGGTTGACCAGACGTGCGCGTTCAGCGAGTTTCTGCTTCACGTAACTGTCACGCAGACGGGCGAAACGGCCGACGAAGGCATCGCTGGCGAACAGCTCCGGCTCGGGTTTGGCGAAGAGAAAACCCTGCACGTAGCGCGCCCCGCACTCCAGGGCGAAGTTCAGCTCGGCTTCGGTCTCCACGCCCTCGGCGATGATCCAGCAACCGGTTTTCTCCGCCATCTGCGCCAGGGCCTTGACCACTTCGCCACTGGGGCCGCCACGCGCGGCTTCCTGAAACAGGCGCATGTCCAGCTTGAGGATGTCCGGCTGCAGCGCCAGCACGCGGTCGAGCTGCGAGTAGCCGGCGCCGAAGTCATCGATGGCGATGCGCGCGCCGGCCTCCCGGTAGCGTGCAACCACATCCGGCAGACGCTGGCTGGCACCGCCCAATTCGGTAATCTCGAAGACGATTCGCGTCGGGTCGATACCGCTGCGCTGCAGCTGGATCAGGCTCGGTAGCGGTTGCGCCGGACGCAGGCGGCTGATCCACCGCGGCGAGATATTGATACTCAGGAACCAGTCCGCCGGGGCCTGGTGAAAGCGTTGCAGGGCATCCTCGCGGACCTGACGGTCGAGGCGTCGCAAGGCGGCTGGAGGTGTTTTCGGATCGGCGAACAATGGCCCGGCCGAACGAACGTGCCCCTCGGCATCGCGCAGCCGCGCCAACGCCTCGACACCCGCGATCCGGCCGGTAGCAGTGTCGATAAAGGGTTGGAAGACGGCAAAAGGCAGTCCGTCGATCACCTGGGATGTCCTTAGTGCTAAACGATTGAGCCACCCGATGGTGGCAGAGTGACTCAATCTAGCAAGATCGCGGCCAGCCTCAGGGCTAGACCAAAGGCGAGCGTCTGCCCGTGCCCTGCTGTGCGCGGCGTAACAGCGGCATGACGATCAACGCCAGGCGCAGCCAGCGGCGCCAGCCGCGTTTGCGGCCAAGCAGCCCGGCCAGAGCCAGTGCGCCGCCGGTGAGCAAAAATGGTGCATTGCCCTTGCGCAACCGCTGTCCGTACTCGCGTACCTGTTGCAGTGGATGAGTGATCTGCAGGATTTCATGACGCAGTTCCTGGCGGTGCATTTCCAGGCGCATGCGCAGTACGGCTTTACGAAGTTCACGGCGCGAGGCGCCTGGAGGCAGGGTTGGCGTCATGGCAGCAGTTGCTCGCGGTCACGTTGCAGTTCTTCAAGGCTGGCGCTGAATGGCGGCTCGGCGTTGCGCAGGCTGGTCAGAAGCCAGGCGCCGCAACCGATCAGACCCGAGCCGTAGAACAGGCACAGGCCAGTGGCGACCGCCAAGCGATGACTGTCCCAGTACAGGATCAGCAGCAGGGCGGACAGTCCGATCAGCAGCAGCAGAGCGAAGGCCAGGCACAGCCCGCCCAGCATGAGGGCGCGCAGTGCCTGGTTGCGCTGGTCTTCCAGTTCATGGGCCAGCAGCGCCACATGGCTGTTCAGCAGCCCCAGTAGCGCCGCACCCAGGCGTCGTGGTGATGGCCCGTTGGACATTGGCGCAGTCAACGGCGGCTGATCAGCAGGCCGAGTACCAGGCCGATGGCGGCCGACAGGCCAAGCGCCTGCCATGGGTGCTTGTGCACGTAGTCCTCGGTGGCGTCGACGGCGATCTTGCCCTGCTCGCGCAACGCGGCTTCGGCGTCGTGCAGGGTTTCCCGGGCACGACCCAGGCTGCTGCGAATGTCGTCACGCAGCGCTTCGGCCTGTTCGCCGGCGAGGCTGGCGGAATGTTGCAGGAGCTTCTCGGTGTCGCTGACCAGCGCCTGGAATTCATCCAGCAGGGCGTCCTTGGTGCTTGGAGTAGCGGCTTTGCTTGGCATGGTGAGCAGTCCTCTGCGTTGGGTATGTATGGATTACGAGTGCTCGGCTGCGCGAGGGTTCCACAAGAATAGTCGCGCAGTGACCGGTTAGGGGTTTGGTATAGCGATTGCATTTTGCTGGTGCGCGAAAGCCGGCAAATGCCCTGCGATGGGGCTTTTCAGGTGCGGCTCAGGATGGTCCATTTCGCGCATAACTATTTGATTAACAAGAAATTAGCACCGATCAGTCGATTTCCGGTGGCGCTATTTTAGGGCCGCCTGAAAGCACTCTTCGAGGGCGCGCTCAGTGGCATGGCTGCATTGTGGTGCGCACTTTTGATGACGTGCCTTGCTTTGGTGCCTTTTCTTCTGCCTCCGGAGTTTTCTTCCTCGATGGAAAACATCAACAGCGCCGTGGCCACGCTGATCCACGGCTCCAATACCCTGTTCATCCTGCTGGGTGCGATCATGGTCCTGGCCATGCATGCCGGTTTTGCCTTCCTCGAAGTGGGCACGGTGCGGCAGAAGAATCAGGTCAATGCGCTATCGAAGATCCTCTCGGACTTCGCCATTTCCGCGTTGGCATATTTCTTCGTTGGCTACTGGATCGCCTATGGCATCAATTTTCTCGAACCGGCTGCGGTTTTGACCGAGAACCACGGCTATGGCCTGGTGAAGTTCTTCTTTCTGCTGACCTTTGCCGCTGCGATTCCAGCGATCATTTCCGGCGGCATTGCCGAGCGCGCAAAGTTCGGCCCGCAGCTGTGCGCCACGGCGTTGATCGTGGCGTTCGTCTATCCCTTCTTCGAGGGCATGATCTGGAACGGCAACTACGGCCTGCAGGCCTGGCTGGAGGCGCGTTTCGGCGCCGGCTTCCATGACTTCGCAGGATCGGTGGTGGTGCATGCCATGGGCGGCTGGCTGGCATTCGGCGCGGTGCTGCTGCTCGGCCGCCGCAATGGCCGTTACCGCGACGGCAGGCTGGTGGCCATGGCGCCCTCGAACATCCCATTCCTGGCGCTGGGTTCGTGGATCCTGATCATCGGCTGGTTCGGCTTCAACGTGATGAGCGCGCAGACGCTCGAAGGCGTCAGTGGGCTGGTGGCGGTCAATTCGTTGATGGCCATGGTCGGCGGCACCGTCGCCGCGCTGCTGGTTGGGCGTAACGACCCGGGCTTTCTGCACAACGGCCCGCTGGCTGGCCTGGTAGCGATCTGCGCTGGTTCGGACCTGATGCATCCGATTGGCGCTCTGGTCACCGGCGCCATCGCCGGCGCGCTGTTCGTCTGGGCTTTCACTGCGACTCAGGTGAAGTGGAAGATCGACGACGTGCTCGGCGTCTGGCCGTTGCATGGGTTGTGTGGCGTGTGGGGCGGTATCGCCTGCGGCATCTTCGGTCTCGAAGCCTTCGGTGGCCTGGGTGGCGTGAGCCTGGCCAGCCAGGTGATCGGCACAGCGCTGGGTGTGGTGATCGCGCTGGTCGGTGGTTTTGCGGTGTATGGCCTGCTCAAGACTTCCCTGGGCATTCGCCTGAGTCAGGAAGAGGAGTACAACGGCGCCGACCTGTCGATTCACAAGATCGGTGCGGTAAGTCAGGACTGAGTCATTGCCGGGCGCTGTCAGCCAGCGCTCGGAACAGACAATAAAAAACCGGGCATTGGCCCGGTTTTTTTATTTCGATCGCCGATCAGTCGCGGCGGCCTTCGACTGCCTTGCCGGCGACGGTGCCTTCCTTGAGCATGATCTGGTATTCCTTGCCATCGGTTTCCACCTGATGCAGTCGCACCAGCAGGTGGCCCCAATCCTTGGCGAACCACAGCACGGTCTTGCGGGTGCTTTGTGTAGGATCGCGCACGCGCTCGACCTTGATCGCATCGATCAGGCCGGCCTTGGTACGCACCACTTCCTCGCCCAGCACGCGGAAATCGTAGGTTTCGATTTCGTCACCGTCGACCACCTGGTAGCTCACGCTCTTCTTGCCGGCCGCGACGTCCTGCTGCAGGGCGATCTGGTAGGTCGACTTGTCCAGCAGGCCGCGATTGAGCGGGAAACGCACTGAGTCGCCGCGGTCGCTGCCGATAACCTGCTTCTGCTCCCAGTCGAAGTCCTGCTCGACCTTCTTGCCTTTGCCCAGCCCGCTGCGGTTGAGGCGGTAGGTCAGCGGCAGCAGGGCGCCATTGTCTACGCGGAAGGTGCTTTCCTCGGTGAGGCCGGCCACCAGCATCGAGGCTTCGAAATTGAGCGTCCAGCGCCCATCTTCCTCGCGCTTGAGGCTGCGCTCGGCGCTGCCGCTGACCGGCAGCTGCTTCCAGTCCGCGGTGTAGCTGGCGGAGAAGGGCTGCAGGTCCTCGGCGAGGGCCGGCAGGGCGAAGAGTGTCAGAGCGAACAGCAGGGCACGACGCATAGAGTCTCCTAGGTTCGAATCAGGTGGCCGCTGGCGGGCAGCGGCTCGCCGTCCAGCATTGCGCCTTGGGCACCAAGACGCAAGCGGCCTTCGGCAAACCAGCGTACGGCCAGAGGGTAGATCTTGTGTTCCTGCTGGTGCACGCGGCTGGCCAGGCTTTCGGCCGTGTCGTCTGCCATCACTGGCAACACAGCTTGTACGACCAGAGGGCCACCATCGAGTTCCTCGGTAACGAAGTGCACGCTGCAGCCATGCTCGCCGTCGCCGGCCTCCAACGCTCGCTGATGCGTATGCAGCCCCTTGTATTTGGGAAGCAGCGAAGGGTGGATGTTGAGCAGGCGCCCGGCATAGTGCTGAACGAAGCCCGGCGTGAGAATGCGCATGAAGCCGGCCAGCACCACCAGGTCGGGCTGGTGGGCGTCGATGGCCTGGATCAGGGCTGCATCGAAGGCTTCGCGGCCGTCGAACTGCTTGTGGTCAAGCAGTTCGGTGGCGATGCCGGCCTGTTTCGCCCGCTGCAAACCGTAGGCATCGGCGCGGTTAGAGATAACCGCGGCGATGCGAGCCGGATTGCCGTCTTGGGCGACGCTGTCGATCAGAGCCTGCAGGTTGCTGCCTGACCCCGAGATCAGGACGACGACATTGCAGGGCATCAGTGGCTTTTCAGGTTGTTCAGCTGAACCTGAGCCGCGCCTGCCGCCGCCTCGGTGATCTGGCCGATGACCCAGGGCTGCTCGCCGCTGGCGCGCAGGCTGGCCAGGGCTGCCTCGACCTGATCCTGAGCGACGCAGATGACCATGCCGACGCCGCAGTTCAGCACGCGGTGCATTTCATGCTCGTCGACGTTGCCTTGTTCCTGCAGCCAGTCGAACACAGCCGGACGATTCCAGCTGGCGACGTCGATCACCGCCTGGGCGCCTTGCGGCAGTACGCGCGGGATGTTGTCCAGCAGGCCACCACCAGTGATGTGGGCCATGGCCTTGACCGCACCGGTATCCTTGATCAGCTTGAGCAGCGGCTTGACGTAGATGCGCGTCGGCGCCATCAGCAGGTCGGCCAGGGCCTTGCCGCCAAGCTGCACCTGCTCGATGTCGGCGCCGGAGACTTCGATGATCTTGCGGATCAGCGAGTAGCCGTTGGAGTGCGGGCCGGAGGAGGGCAGAGCGATCAGCGCGTCGCCGGTGATGACCTTGGAGCCATCGATGATTTCGCTCTTCTCCACCACGCCGACGCAGAAACCGGCCAGGTCGTAGTCTTCGCCTTCGTACATGCCCGGCATTTCGGCGGTTTCACCACCGACCAGGGAGCAGCCAGCCAGCTCGCAGCCGGCGCCGATGCCGGTGACCACGGTGGCGGCCACATCGACATTGAGTTTGCCGGTGGCGTAGTAGTCGAGGAAGAACAGCGGCTCGGCGCCACAGACCACCAGGTCGTTGACGCACATGGCCACCAGGTCCTGGCCGATGCTGTCGTGCTTGTTCAGGTTCAGCGCCAGGCGCAGCTTGGTGCCCACACCGTCGGTGCCGGAAACCAGTACGGGCTGTTTGTAGCCGGCCGGGATCTCGCACAGGGCACCGAAGCCGCCCAGGCCACCCATGACTTCCGGACGCGCAGTGCGCTTGGCGACGCCTTTGATGCGCTCGACCAGGGCTTCACCGGCATCGATGTCGACGCCTGCGTCCTTGTAGCTGATGGAGGGTTGCTTGCTCATAGATCCGGGCCTTTGGATGGGAGTTCGTGTAGGCGCCGATGTGGCGCAGGCTCTTCCAAGGAGCCCGGCGCGCGTACCGGCTGGCGAAGGCGCGCGATTTTATCAGGCTTGCCCGGTAGCGGCCACTCGCGTGCGTGCGCTTCGTCGCAGGCAGTGGCTCAGGTTGCCGGGGCAGGGGCGGCTGTTTAAGGTATAGGCCTTTGCGCACACCGCCATCCCTTCGCGAGAGCCCGCCCCATGCGTCTGTCTGTCCGCCTGATGTTCTTCTGTCTGTCGCTCTTGAGCCTGCCGGCACTGGCCGCGCCGCTTACCGGCCTGTATCAGGTCCGTGAACCGGTGGCGGACCAGCAACCGGAAAGCCGTGATGCGGCGATGCAGAAAGCCTTGCAGACCCTGGTGCTGCGCCTGACGGGCGATGCCAAGGCGCTGCAGAATCCGGCGCTGGAAGGGCTGCGCAAGGACCCGCAGCAGATCGTCAGCCAGTACGGCTTCGACGGCGATGCTTTGCTGGTCGATTTCGATCCGGCCAGTACCGATCGGCAACTGCGCCAGGCCGGCCTGGCATTGTGGGGCGCCAATCGTCCGGCCATCCTGGCCTGGTGGCTCAACGAGTCGCCGGAGGGCAGTCAGCTGGTCGGCGAGAGCCAGAGCGCCTCGGCGTCATTGCGCGATGCCGCTCAGCATCGTGGTCTGCCGCTACGTTTGCCATTGGCCGATCTGAGCGAGCAGGCGCTGGGTAGCGCCGATGTTTTGCTGGCCAACGATCCGCAGCCGCTGCGCGAGGCGTCCGAACGCTATGGCGCCGATGCCCTGCTGGCGGTACGGGCCGCCGAAAGCGGCGGGAGCTGGCAGGCGACCTGGCGCCTGTGGCTGGGTGACGAGCGTGAGCAGGGCAAGGCCGAGGGCGCCGATCAGGCCGCGCTGGCCGATGCGGTGATGCTGGCCGTGGCCGAGCGCCTGGCGCCGCGTTTCGTGGTCAAACCGGGGGCGGCGCAAAGCCTGACGCTGGTGATCGAAGGCGCTGATCTGGAGCGGTTCGCGGCGCTGGAGCGCCTGCTCGAACCCTTCGCCGCGCGCTTGCAGGAGATCGATGGACAGCGCCTGGTCTATCAGGTCAGTGCCAGCCCCGAGCAACTACGCGCGCAGCTGGCGTTGGCTCAGCTGCAGGAGGTCAGCGAGCCGCTCGATGCCGCTGAACCGGTGGAGAATCCGCAGGAGAGTCCCAAGGATGAGGCTCCGCAGGTGAAGCCGCGCACCGATCAGCTGCGCTTTCGCTGGTAGAATCCCACCGCTAAAACACAGCCCTGTTTCACGGCGCCTTTCAGGCGCCGTTTCGCATCGAGGACGCGAGCATGACCGATTCCACCCGTTGGCTATGGATGGCTGGGCTGTTTCTGCTTGGCTGGCTCCTGTATCTGTTGCACCCGATTCTTTCTCCATTTCTGGTGGGCATCCTGCTGGCCTATCTGGGTGATCCTCTGGTCGACCGCCTCGAACGGCATCGCCTGTCGCGTACCGGCGGCGTGGTCGTGGTATTCGCCCTGTTCGCACTGCTGTTGCTGATTCTCCTGCTGGTGCTGGTGCCCATGCTGGGACGGCAATTGGTGCGCCTGTATCAGCTGGCGCCGGAGATGCTCGACTGGCTGCAGGGCACCGCCTTGCCCTGGTCGCAATCGCATCTTGGTCTGCAGGACAACGTACTGCAGCTCGATCAGCTCAAGCAGGTATTCGCCGACAACATCGGCAAGACCACCGACGTGCTCAGGGTGGTGCTGGCCCAGGCGACCTCCTCGGGGCTGGCGCTGCTGGCCTGGCTGGGCAACCTACTGCTGATTCCGGTGGTGAGCTTCTACCTGATGCGTGACTGGGACGTGCTGGTCGAGCGGGTGCGCCGTTTGCTGCCGCGTCAGCGGGAGGCGCTGGTGGTCAGGCTGGCCGGCGAATGCCATGAAGTGCTCGGCGCCTTCCTGCGCGGCCAGTTGCTGGTGATGCTGGCCTTGAGCGTGATCTATTCCGTCGGCCTGATGCTGGTGGGCCTGGAGCTGGGCCTGTTGATCGGCGTGCTGGCCGGCCTTGCTAGCATCGTGCCCTACATGGGCTTCATCGTTGGTATCGGTGCGGCGCTGAGTGCGGCGCTGTTCCAGTTCGGCCTCGAGCCCTATCCGCTGATCGGCATCGGTGTAGTGTTCATGATCGGTCAGCTGCTCGAAGGCATGGTGTTGACCCCCATGCTGGTGGGCGACCGCATCGGCCTGCACCCTGTCGCGGTGATCTTCGCCATCCTCGCTGGTGGCCAGCTGTTCGGCTTTACCGGCGTGCTGCTGGCCTTGCCGGTGGCGGCGGTGATCATGGTTCTGCTGCGCCATGCTCATGATTTGTATAAACTTTCCGGCCTTTACGGCGAATCGCCTTCAAATGATTGATTTTTAAGGGTTTTCTTTCGACTCTTTTTGCGCGGTGTCGAAGAAGTGTCGAAACCATCCAAAGGATTGAAGCGCACCGCATCGCGCAGGTGAGAGGGTGAAAGGTGCGCATAGCGCATTGTCATCGCCAGGGATGAATGCCCAAGAATCTCTTTGAGAGCCAAGATGCCACCGCCGTTCATGACGAAATGACTGGCGAACGTGTGGCGCAATACGTGGCTTGCCTGCCCCCTTGGCAGCTTGATGCCACTGCCCTTGAGCGCAACCCTAAAGGCCCGCAGGCAACTGGTGAAACGTGAGTTGGCCTCGAAATGAGCGGCCAGCCGTTTAGCCAAGTCAGGGGTGATAGGAACAGTGCGAACGCGCTTCGACTTTGTGTTCACGAATGTCACGGTGTCGTTCCTGACAAGTTCAGGCCGAAGACCTTCAGCCTCTGACCATCTGGCACCCGTGGCAAGACATAGCTCAGCAACAAGGCGGACGCTATTGGAGCGGCTACCGTCCAAAGCATCGAGCAGTTGCTTAATTTGCTTAACAGTCAGATAGGTTAGCTGGGTCTCCTGAAACTTGAGCGGCTTGAGCTTGGCCAGCGGATTCGGGTAGTCGGTATCACCCAGGCGATACAGCTCATTGAAAACCGTCTTGAGGTAAGACAAGCGGTTATTGATCGACTTAGGCTTAGCGCCTGCTTCAAGCTCATTACGGCGCAAATCCACGATGGTCGAGCCATTGAGCTTGCGTGCAATGGGATCACCCAGGCGCTTGGCCATGAGCTTAAGGACGTTGGTACGACGCCGACCGCTTGTTATTGCGTGGCCGTGCAATTCATACCAGCGCTGAACGACCTCACTCAGACGACGATTGTCCTTGGGCTTTGGGTTCCAGTCGCGTGGCTGAATGCACTCAGTTCGGCACTTAGCCTCAAAGCGCTGAGCCTCAGCTTTGGTCTTTAGGGTCTTGCGGAAACGCTTGCCCTTGATTGGTTCAACATCGACCTTCCAGCGGCCATCGGGCAGTTGTTCGATAGCCATTAGACAGCACGCCCCCACCGAACTATGCGTTCTTCCAGGCGTTCGCCAACCATGGCGCGGATATCTTGCGGGGTCATGCCCTTTTCGCGGTAGTAGATACGCACAAGCGGCCAAAATGGCAGGCTCTTTAGAGCCTTATAGGTCTTTTTTGCGTCCAGACCTTGCCGCGCAGCGAGCGAAATAGCGTTACCGATCATAAGGTCGATATTTTTGCCGCTGAAACCGGCAGCGGTCTTGTACTTACGCTTGTACTCGGTCTTGTCGACCAGGGAGGTGACACCCGTTTCGACACGCACATCGTCGCGGATTAGTTGCCAGAATGCATCGAGCAGCCCAGGGCGAGCCAGCAGGCGAAAATTGATTAGGCCGTAGCGCCAAAGCCCGTCAAGGTGAGGGGCGAACTCAGCGAAAGTACGAGTCTCAATGAACTGGCCGGATTCCATCGAGCAGCTACCGGCAGCGAACTGGTTAATGACCGAGTGATGGTAGCGCAGCTCGCAGCGCCAGACCGGCTGTTCAGGATCATAGTTACCAGCATCGTCGGCATCAAACGGATTGTCACCGCGACGCCATACCGTTTGCCACCAGTCGAGTTTATCGATGGACTTTGCCTGAAGCGTTTTGTTGTAGATGCCGAGCTGGCAGGCACCAGCAGAGCCGAACATGTAGGACTGACCGCGACCATAGGTAGCCGACTTATCGGCCCATTCGAAGCTGTTGATGCCGTCAAAACGGCGCTGGGCAGTGGCTTTGCAATGGAGACGGGCGGTTATGTCGTCTGGAGGCGTCCAGCCCTGAAAATCAAGCGCAAGATGGACAGCGCACTGCTTAGGCTCCACGGCTGTCATGCATTCATTGGCTAGACGATCCATGACGGCTTGGAGCCGGTCAGGTTCATGGGCATCGATAGCATGTGGTGACACTTCGATTTTTAGGTGAGGGCCGATAACGTCAATTTTGACGTTGAAATTCTTGATCAGCAGGATCAGACCGAGGTCGGCATTCTGAAGCTTGAATTGATACCCCGAATCACGACCAACGCGTGACGCGTGGAACCGGTAGCCCGCGAAATCGACCATTGCGGGCTTGTCACCGAACAGCGACAGGAAGTCAGGACGCAGCAGACCCGCGTAGAGCTGGCGGACGGTATCGACACCGCAGCGGAGCAGGCGAACGCCTGACAGGTCGGTGAACCTGGCAAGGTGCTGGTCAAAGAAGTGGCGACCCTTGGGGCTTTCTTCAACTTGACCGTCAGCACCGAAAAAAACCCGAATTTGATCTTTTGCCTTAGACATGAAAAAACCTTATTGACCCGTTATTGACCGTTTTCACTGTTCTTTTATTGACGTGCTACAGGGACGTCACAGGCGCTCAGCAGGTGGCTGAGGATTGGCGTTAGGGCTGGCCGTACCGCTTCTTTCGGTCGCGCCGCTCGCTACAGAAGCGGTACGGCCAGCCAAACGCACGGGATCACTTGCCCACTGGGTAGAGTCACCACGACCCGTCCAGGGCGTGACGATGGCCCCATCTATTTGGCAGCTATAGCTTTTACGGTCAGGCAGTAGCTGACAGTCGCTGGCTAGTTCGTAGCGCAGGCCGTAGATATCGGATTGCAGAACGACGAGATCAGGGAGCGGATCAGAGGGCGACGGATCAGCCTGTATCGAGCCGTATCCAGTAATTGACGGCCATGAAGAACGAACAGTGCCGCTACCCTGCCCGCGCGATATATAGCCGGCAACCCGCCACACTGAAGAATTAGAAGGCTTAGAAGGCGGCAGCGCAGCTATAGGTGCAGAGGGCGATGATAAGACCGGCGAAACCGGGGAGGTGGGCGGTGGATTAACCAGGGTGAGAGATTCAGCAGGTAAAACTTCGTCATGCTCAACTTCGGCACTTTCGATCATGCCAAAACCGCTCATAAAGTAGCCGTAGAGCCACCAGACAAGAAGCGGCCCCAAAGTCAGAGGGCCGACGATTGAGAAAATAATCACCGGGGAGCGCCAGATCGTTCCGCGCTTATCAGCCTTAGATTCATCCCCCACACTGCCAGTTGCGGACTGAGTTGCGCTGCTGTAGTAACGGTATATCTCTTTTTTGTATTGGCCGTATGTCTGACGAATAAGCTTGCTTTTAGGAATGCTATTGCCAGTGGGCGCGCCCATGTAGATATCGACGCGAAACTTTTTAGTTGAACCGATGGCCGTTAACTTGGTCATCTTGTAAGTTTGCTCGACGAGGATACGAACCCAGGCGGCAAGCTGCGAAAGGTCCTGGGTCACAAGGACAATACGCATCGAGCGGCCTTTTTCGTCTACACGGTGACGATGCTCAGCCAAAAGACTTTTATCAGCTAGCTGGGCTTGATTGGCCTTTAAACCAGCAGGCCAGCGACGCCAAAGCTCATCGAGAACAGCAACAGAACCGGCAGGTATGAACTCGGCCATATCATCCCGCTCATACCAATCCTCAGGAAGCTGGGTTATATCACTGCCAGTTGTGCCGAAGTCGGCCAGAAGTTCCTCACGTTCTAGCGGAATATTAGTAACAACGTGCCGGCCCTCTTTAATCGATGGAATGATGACATGCTCAACGACTCCATAGCTTTTGCCGTGACCAGGAAGGCCCACATATGCCTCGATTGCCATATATCACCCGATTAGTGGGATTCGACGGATAAGGAAGCGGATTGCATATGCCGCAAGAATCATTGCGACACCCTCACCGAATGCGAATTTCTGAGCAAAGAAAAGGACGTTGCCAGAGAGCGACGAAAAAGCCGATTGAGCCTGATAGACAAAATCAGGAACCGGAATAGCATTTATTACAGCCGCGAGAGCCTCCAGAATCTGAGCCCATATATACTGAAAGAGCCAAGTGAAAAAGTCTTTTATCCATTGCAAAACGGTATCGATGATATCAGCCATAAGTCACCTATGCGCTAAGTAGTACACGGACAGCAGCTAGAGCCCAAACCGCCAGAAAAACAAAATACAGGCTATCGAGCCAGTTAGAGTTAGTGCATATATAATCCAGCGAAATAGTACCAATTGCGGTATTAGTGCTGCCCATATTGCAAGAACCCGAGCCAGTTACAGCGATAGAAGAAACAGCGCTCATAATCGGAGAGCCTTCTATAGCAGCCTGGAACGCTTGGATTGACTCGGCATACGTTGCAACTTCGCCTAGTTCTGGCGCGGATACTTGGCCGTTTTCATCGTCGCAATTGACGATGCAGTCACCTTCACCGGTGCCGGTGCCGTCCCCCTTGCCAATACCTGACGCACATTTAGCGCCTTCGCACTTGGTATCTGATGATGTAGTGTTTCCGTTGCCGTCTTTTATAGTGACGTTAGTGGTTTTGGTAGTGACAGACTGGCAGGCATTCGGGCCGGAGCAAATTACATCGGTTCGAATATCCGTTTTTGTAGTAGTCGTGGTGCCGTCAGGATTGGACTTTGTTTCGACCGTTGTATCTATCTGAGTGCCATTAGAACTTGCAGGCCTCTTAGCGATACACTGCATAACGCCATTGACCTGGCCACATTGAGAACTTTCGCCGGGGACGCCCTTATAGTCGAAAGATACGCACGATTGCCTTTCCGGCGAATCATGGTGGTAGTTACAAGGCTGCCGATCAGTTTCAACGGGCGGGGTAGCAGGCGTGCAATCGGTATCTGGATCGCATGGAACAGCACCATCAGCAGGGTTACCGGTAAAGCCAAATTCACCGTCTCCGGCTTCGCCGGTGAATTGTGCAACAACACTACACTCAGCAGCGGTTGATTGCATCTCGACACAAACGCCGTTGAAACAAGCCTTGCGGGGAGCAGATTGCTTGCAGTTCTTATAAGGGTTCGGGCCAACAGGAACAGCCACACAACCCTGGACATCAACGCTAGGCGGGCCACTAGGCACGCCGTTACTATCGAATTGAACTACCGTTTTAACTTCGCGCACCCTTGATTGTGCGAACTTACATTGAGACGGCTTATCAGATAAATGGAAATCTACACACTCGCCAGCGCTGTTTTTGATCTTAGGCAATCCGGTGTGCTCATTTTTTGGGCCGCAGACTTCGCCATTAGGCAAAAGGGGGCCGGAACATTCTCCAGTATCAGAGTTATAAACATCATCTGGGTTAGCACATCCGGTGCCGCTTCTATCAACGTTAACAACAATAGAATCTGGGCGAACTGTACCGTTTGATTTATTTATTTGATCGTAATAGCAAAGAAAACGCGTGTCGCTAGACTTAACAACCTTAGAAAGTGAAGCTTTCCAATTTGGGTTATACCAGTTATTTGCCCAGATAGAACAAGCCTGCGAGGGACTAGAGCCAGAGGCTAGACCCTCATATGAAATAGTCCAAACGTATGGCTGCGAAGAATAAGAGCTAAAAGAAACCAGCGAAAAGGCAAAAAACAAAAAGAAGCGAATTAAACAAGAGAACATGACTCACCCCGCAAAAGCCAAATAAGCAGACATACCGCCCATTACAAAGAGCGCCAGATAATAAAGTTGTTCCATTATTTGCTACTCCAATAAAAACGGGGCCAAAAGGCCCCGTTATGCATTGCGGGGCGTGAACTTAGCGGATCATGCCGAGCAGCTTGCGAGCACCCATACGGGCGACCAGGGCGAGGGCGATAACAGCGGCGATACCACCGATGCCGGTCACCACGTCAGTTACAGATACAGCAGAGACGATTGCGTCCATTTGAATTACCTCAGTTGATCATCGAGAGAAGTACTCGGCACAACTTGCCAGCGAGCCAGCACGTGCCGAGCAGTACGAATCCAGCGGTGAACGCAGCCGCCAGCATGGCGGGGTCGAGCTGTTCAACGCTGAAGGGTTCAGGCACCGGGACCAGAGTCCAGACGCCAGAACACAGGGGGGCGCCATCCCCGGCCACGGTCACAACACCGTCACAGCGGAGGACGCCCGAACTCATAGGGCAGCCGCCAGGGCGAAGTCAGCGAAAGCCCACACGTAGCCAGTAGCGAGGCCCACGGCGAACATCGAGAGGTAGCGAAGCATGGCGGCGACCTCACGTTAGGGCTTGGGCGCTTCAGCAGCAGACTTGCCTTGCTGCTGAGCGGCTTGGCGCTGCTGATGGTCAGCGATGACTTTGGTCAGCACTTGGGTATTGGTGGTGCGGCCAAAGCGGTCAGTGACGGGGCGAATCTGGCTTTCGAACTTGACCGATACCGGGCCTTGGGTCAGATCGACCTGATCGAGAACCGAGGCGTCAGCGCGGTATTCAGTCACCTCATAGCCCTTAGCGTTACCTTGGGCACCGGCAGGGATAGGCGACAGGGCTTGAACAGTCGCCATAACTTCGCCGGTATCTTTTTTGGTGTAGTAGTCCGTTTTGGTGACGAACAGGGAAGTAATCGAAGTTGCAGCAGGGATAGCGAAAGACATGTTTATTTCCTCTTACAGTTGTGCGCTTAGTTGCGCGTTAGTTGTCTGCTGTTGCGTTTTCCGGCGTGCAGAGGCTCATAGCCCTTAATTGGCCTTGTTCGCTTTCGCAGACTTGTTTACTTCAGTCTTACTTTTAAAACTTATCGGGCAAGCCCTTCGGGCCGGGCTCTACTCGCTACGCTCACCAAGCCAAACGGTGAAGCGTGTTTGTCTTGGCCCTTCGGGTAACGATCCCTCTTGCAACACCAAGGGCTCTGCCCTTGTAATCCCGCTCTTGCCGCCGAGGGCTCGGGAGCTGGGGCGGAAAAGCTGCCCCAACTCCCCAGCCAAGGCTTGTTTCGTCGGGCGGGCGTTCAAGGGTGCGCTTCGCCCGTGCATCCGTTCGCCGGAACGATGAAGCGCGTTCCGACGAGCCGGGTGCGCGGCCCTTGACCTGTTCAACATCGGCGGCGTTAGCGAGGGCGAAAAAGCACAGCCCCGGCCGCAGCGGGGCGAGCGCGCCACGGGCCTGCCAATGGGCAAGCCGCAGGCCCGTGGCGCGCTTCGCCAGAAGCAACACTGCGGCCAGGACGATCATTGCCCGGCCTCATGACGGCGTTCGATTTGGTCAGGGCAACCAGCCTCCAACCAGCTTTGGATCACAGCACCACCCAGGCGCCATGCATCTGTACAGCGTTTGCCCGCTTCGACTTGGAGCGCAACGACGACAGAGGCGGGCGCCAGAACATGAAAACGGCGCTCCTTGTCTTCAATCTCGCTAATGTCTTTACGGGCTGGGATGGTCATAGCAATTCACCTTGCTCAAATGGTTCGCGCAACGGGACGAAAGGCGTTGGCTTGCCGCTGTCGTACACAACGTGCCAATACTTCGCGGGACGGGCGCCGGGCTTGTGCGTCGCGCAGTACGAGGGGGGCACGACATGCAGACGGCCATTGACCGTTGATATGTGGCCGGGGTGGCAGTGGTTGCATAGTTGCCACAGGCTTCGCACTTTCGGCACTTGACGTTTCGTCCAGCAGACAGAGCAGTCGCAGTTCAGGGCGTGAGGTTGGCGCAGGTACTGGCTCAGGCTTTTCATTGGCCGAGTCCTGCGCTTGGGGCTTTGCTAGGCGGGCTTTGGCAGCAAGCGCGGCCTTGTGGCGATCCCACCAAACTTCGGTAGGCATGCAGGGCCCTGAATTTTCGTCGCACGGGAAAGGGCGCGAGGCGTACTGTCCAGCGCTAATAAGAAGGTCACGAAAGCGCTTGGCTTGGTCATAGGTCAAAACACCAAGGCGCTCAGCAGCGATTATCTGACCCAGTGCATGCGTAATACGATGACCACCGTTATGACCGAATTTGCGAAGCTCGACCAAGCCATAAAGCAGACCGGACAGGAAGGTTTTCAGTTGTTCGCTCACGATACCCACTCCATTTCCGCAAGGTGCTGACGCCACAGCACGCAATTGACCATGCGACGCTTGCCGACCTTGACCGACGGGAGAACGGCCTTTTTGACCCAATTGCGGGCCATATCAGGCGTTACGCCGTTACGTGCGGCCCAGACTTCAGGCAGTTCGACGTCAGCCAGGGGCGCCGCTTGGGTTTGATCTAGGTTTTCCGTTTCCATTGTCTGGGTCATTCCGGCACTATTTAGGGTCATTGGCGGCTTGATCCTGGCCACGGTTATGCAACCCGCACCCATTTAGCCGTCTGTAATCTACACCTGTAATATACAGCAGGTGTCGTGCCTTTTGTACATTACAACCGTATATTACTAGAACATTATGGAATCAATAGACGACCGCGTTAGAACGCTTGTCGATAAGACGGGGATGGACGAGCTTGTCCGGAAAACGGATATCGGAAGCACACGATGGAAAACAGTTCGCTATGACAAGCGAACCCGAATCAGCACCCAAGAGATTGAAGCGCTTGTAAAAATGCACCCGCGCTACGCTCTTTGGCTAACAAGCGGCCTTATCGCACCTGAAGCAGGTCAAACGAGCCCCGAATATGACGAAGCACTTTCAAACTTGCCCAGTCAAAGCACGGGATCGAATTAACAAAGAAAGCAGCCGAACGCTGGTTTAGGCAAAGGAGTGCAACCCCATGAAGTACATGCTGGTTTTAGTCTTGGCGCTAGCAGGACTACAGAACGCAATAGCACTTGAGATCAAGACACCAAGCGAGCGCATCGAAGATATATTCAAGGAATACGGCGACAGCTCAATAAAGAGAGCAGCAGAGACAGAGCGCCGCATAAAGGAACAGGCAAAGGAGCAGTCAGAAGCAAGGGCAGAAGAGCGGAGGAAAGCAGAGAGCGAAAAGGCAGCAGAACAGAAGCTGCTAAGCAAGCAATGCCAGTTTTGGTCACAGCAAGAGCAGACAGCGAGAACCGTAGCGAAAGTAGCCGAGCACTGCCTTTAGTGTCGAAAAAGTGTCGAAAACACTGACCCAGATCGAACCGTAATCGACCCGGCAAGCACGTCTAAGCCCTTGAATTGACACGAAATAGACCCGCAATGACACGAATAGCCGAAGGGTATAAACTTTCCGGCCTTTATGGAGAGACAAGCGGTTCCCACGAGCCCCCAGCATGAAACCTATCCAGCTGCCTCTGGGGGTGCGTCTGCGCGATGACGCCACCTTCGCCAACTACTACCCCGGCGCCAACGCCGCGGCCCTGGGCTATGTCGAGCGTCTGTGCGAGGCCGACGCCGGCTGGACGGAAAGCCTGATCTACCTGTGGGGTGCCGAAGGCGTCGGGCGCAGCCACCTGCTGCAGGCGGCCTGCCTGCGTTTCGAACAGCGTGGCGAGGCGGTGGTGTACCTGCCGCTCGGCGAGGTGGTGCAGCACGGTCCGGAGCTGCTCGACAATCTCGAATTGTGCGAGCTGGTCTGCCTCGATGATCTCGATGCGGTGGCGGGGCGCAGCGACTGGGAAGAAGGCTTGTTCCACCTGTTCAACCGTCTGCGTGACAGCGGTCGACGCCTGCTGCTGGCCGGCACCATGTCGCCGCGCGAGTTGCCGATTCAGTTGCCCGACCTCAAATCCCGGCTGACCCTGGCGCTGGTTTTCCAGCTGCACGAGCTGTCCGATGAGGACAAACTGCGCGCCCTGCAATTGCGCGCCTCACGTCGCGGTTTGCAGATGAGCGACGAGGTTGGTCGCTTCATCCTTACCCGTGGCGAGCGCAGCATGAGCGCGCTGTTCGAACTGCTCGAGCGCCTCGATCAGGCCTCGCTGCAGGCGCAGCGCAAGCTGACCATTCCCTTCCTCAAGGAAACGCTGGGCTGGTAGGGGGCTGCAAGCCTCAAGCTGCCAGCAAGAGCGTAGCCCGGATGCAATCCGCGAATCCTGACACACAATCCCGGATTTCATCCGGGCTACGGGCTAGCTCGCGACTATTCCCTGCATGAACTCAGCGATTGCTCTGGCACAAAGCTTTGGCTGTGTCTGCAGGATGAAGTGCGGACCATCCAGGCGAATCTGGCGGATATCGCCGCAAGTCTGGGCCAGTCGTCTTGCAGCGCCGTCTGCGACCAGGCGATCCTGCTGCGGCCAGAGGTGCAGGCAGGGTAGGTCCACGGGTTGCGTCGGTGCTTGCAGGCCGGCCAGTGTCGCCAGTCGCGTGCGCAGCAGCCGTGTATCCAGCCGGCGAATTTCTCTTTGCACCCGTTGCAGCATGTGCGCGTCTGCCGTTTTACCCAGGCACAGGGTACGCAGCAGCCAGGGCTGTGTGGCCAGTGCATTGGGGATCGGCAGATGCGCGAGCAGGGCCAGGGCAGGATTGGGTCTGCTCAGGAACGAGGCGGCGAAGATCACGCCGCGCAGCCCGGTGGGCTGGCGCAGGGCCAGTTGGTAGGCCAGAGGGCCGGAATACGATTCGCCCAGCAACACGAAAGGAGCCGTGCCCAGCTGCTCCATTAGTGCGTCGGCCAGGCTGGGATAATCCTGCGGCCCATGTTCCGGCAGCTCGAGGACCTGACAATCGATATCCCCAAGCTCGGTGAGCAAAGGGGCGAAGAGAGCGCTGCTGCCATTGAGGCCAGGCAGCAGCACCAGACGCATCAGGCTTCCCCGGCCTTCTTGCGGTCGTACTGAAAGCGCCAGCGGGTGTAGAGCAGGGCGCAGCAGAACAGGCCAAAGCTGATAACCGCCTCGAGAGCACCGAACAACGCGCGTGCCGGGTCGATGGCGGCGAGTACGCCCTGAATGAAATAGAGGTTGACCACGAAGCAGGCCCAGGCATGAGCACGGGCGTTGCCCATGAATATGCCGGGTGCGAGCAGGGCCAGTGGCAGCAGCTGGATCGCCAGTACCACGCCGACGCGGGCTCCATGCAGATCGGCGAAGGCCAGGTTCCATACCAGCAGCAAGGTCAGCAGGGCGATGAAACTGAACAGGCTCAGCGCTCGGCTGAGTTTGACCCGCGGCTCCAGCCATTCGAGGCTGGGCAGAGGTTTCTTGGCTCGGGCCACGATCAGTGCTCCAGTTTGACGGCGAGCTGCGCCAGGCGTTGGCCCAGTGCTCGGCACAGGGCAACTTCATGCTCGTCCAGCGCGCGTTTGCCATCGCCACCGGCGTGGTGGCTGGGGCCGTAAGGCGTGCCGCCGCCGCGAGTTTCGAGCAAAGCCGATTCGCTGTACGGCAGGCCGCACAGCAGCATGCCGTGGTGCAGCAACGGTAGCATCATCGACAGCAGGGTGGTTTCCTGACCGCCATGCAGGCCGGCGGTAGAGGTGAACACGCCAGCCGGCTTGCCTACCAGTTCGCCGGTGAGCCACAGGTTGCTGGTGCCGTCTAGGAAATACTTGAGCGGCGCAGCCATGTTGCCGAAACGGGTCGGGCTGCCCAGAGCCAGGCCCGAGCAGTTCTTCAGGTCGTCCAGGGTGGCGTAGATGGCGCCGTCCTCGGGCACGCTGGGTGCTACGGCCTCGCATTCGCTGGATACTGCCGGTACCGTGCGCAGGCGTGCTTCCAGGCCAGCCATCTCGACGCCGCGGGCAATCTGTCTGGCCATCTGCGCAGTGGCGCCATGGCGGCTGTAGTAGAGCACCAGGATATAAGACGTACTCATGCCAGCAGCTCCAGGACCTTCTCCGGTGGACGGCCGACCACGGCCTTGTCGCCAGCGATCAGGATCGGGCGCTCGATCAGTTTGGGATGCTTGACCATGGCTTCGATCAGTTGCGCTTCGCTCAGGCTGGTATCGCTCAGGCCCAGTGTCTTGTACTCGTCCTCACCGCTGCGCAGCAGGTCACGGGCGGTGATGCCCAGCTTGCCCAGCAGGCTCTTGAGCTCACTGGCGCTGGGTGGCGTTTCCAGATAGCGCACTACATTCGGTTGCACGCCGCGGGCTTCCAGCAGTTCCAGCGCACCGCGGGATTTGGAACAGCGCGGGTTGTGATAAAGGGTCAGGTCGGTCATGGTGGCTCGCATCCGGCTTGAAGTGGCGGCTATTCTAACCGCCTGATGCGCGGATGCACGCGAACCGACCGCTGCTTCGTGCGACCTTTTCACGCGGCGTACTGTCTGTTTAGGTTTGGGGGCTAAGGAGAGGTCATGCAGGTTCGTCTCAAGGATTGGCTGGGATTCTGGCTGAGTCTTTACAAGCGCTTCGTGGAGAACCGTGGCGCTGGCAATGCAGCGGCGTTGACCTATACGACGTTGTTCGCCGTGGTGCCGATGATGACCGTGACCTTCGCCATGCTTTCGGCGATTCCGGCGTTCCAGGGCGTGGGCGAGGAGATCCAGGGCTTCATCTTCCACAACTTCGTACCGTCCACCGGCGAGACGGTGCAGGAATACCTGCGCGAGTTCACCTCGCAGGCGCGGCAACTGACCTGGTTCGGTGTGGGGCTGCTGGCGGTGACCGCCTTCCTCATGCTGGTGACCATCGAGAAAACCTTCAACGTGATCTGGCGGGTGCGCCAGCCGCGCCGTGGCATGTCCAGTTTCCTGCTCTACTGGGCGATTCTCAGCCTCGGGCCTCTGCTGCTCGGCGCTGGGTTCGCGGTCAGTACTTATATCGCCTCTCTGTCGCTGATTTCCGGGCCGGATGCCGTGGTCGGCGCCAAGACGCTGCTGAGCTTCACGCCGCTGATGTCGAGTATCGCGGCCTTCACCCTGCTCTATGCGGCAGTCCCCAATACCCGCGTACCGCTGCGTCATGCGATGCTTGGCGGCCTGTTCAGCGCCGTGCTGTTCGAGATCGCCAAAGCGCTGTTCGGTCTCTACGTGCGCCTGTTCCCTGGCTATCACCTGATCTATGGCGCCTTCGCCACGGTGCCGCTGTTTCTGGTATGGATCTACCTCTCCTGGCTGATCGTGCTGCTCGGCGCCGAGCTGGTGTACGGTCTTTCGCAGCCACGCCACTGGCGCCGTGATCCTATCCCCAAGGGCCTGATAGTGCTGGTGGTGCTTCGTCTGTTGTTGAAGCGCCAGCAGAAAGGCGAAGCCCTGCATTATGGCGACATGCAGCGTGCTGGCTGGCGTTTGCCAGAGGACGAGTGGGGTCAGGTGATGGACTTTCTCGAACGTGAGCATCTGGCGTGCAAAGCCAGCGGTGGCGGCTGGATCTTGTGCCGGGACTTGCACACCTTCCCCGTTTACAGGCTGCTCGAGTGCAGCCCCTGGCCATTGCCGAGCCTGTCGCAACTCCCGGTACAGCTCGACGAGCCCTGGTATCCGGCGCTGCGCGAGGGGCTGGAACGTATGCAGGCTGAGCGTGAAGAGCAGTTTGGTGCCAGCCTGGCGGAGTGGTTGCCGGGCAAGGGTGAGTGGCTGATGCTGGGTGACAAAAAACGTCAGTAAACGGCCTAGCCTAGTGGTGCTGTGGCTTTGATTGCGGCCTGGACGTCAATGAATGCAGTGCTGGGGAGGCTGGCACGCTTCTGGCAATCGCAGGAGCATTTGCTATCGAACTGCCAGCAGGGCAGGGTCGTTAAGGATGCATGCAGTAATGACAGGCAAAGACAGGATCATTCACCTCCATCGGCGCGATCCCCAGGAGGCGCTGAAGCGCCTCAACCGGATCACCGGGTTGCGTTTCGCCAGCTGGCCGGAATCGTTGCTCGAGCACGCGGTTAGCGAAACCCCGCAGGCTGAAACCGCCAATTCGAATTCATTGCCCCCGCCCAGCGCGGAAGTTTCCTCCGCTTGAAAGCAAAACCCCGCGACGATGCGCGGGGTTTTTGTCTATTCGTGCGGCTTCAGGCCATGGCCTGGCGGCTCTCGCTACTGGCCAGTTCGACGGCCTGAACGAAGAACTCCTCGACCACCAGGCTTTGCGCCGGCACCGCCGAGCGCAGGCGCACCTGCATGTCTTCGATCTTCTGCCGCACCGGCATGCGTGCGATGCCCGAGAGCAGGATCTTGCCATGGGCGTTGACCTTACCGTGGTCGACGCTGACCTCGCGGCGCTTGTCGCCGTCGCGATAACTCACCAGTAGCGATACCGGCAGGTTGGCCAGCCCCGGCAAGTGCAACCAGGTGGCGATGTTGTATTCGGCCACACGACCCTCGTAGGGCGTGACCAGCAGTTGAGCGACGTCGACGATGCGCGAGGGCACGGAGCCAATCAGCTTGTCTTGCACTTGGGACATGGTGAAATTCCAGGCAGGGTGAGACTTGAGTGCCAGGAAATTATAAGCAGCTCGTCGCGGACGAAACTGTGCACTCGGCAGACCGACCACGTGACTGCGGTCGCAGTTTCGCGTATCAGGCCAGGCGCAGAGGGTGGCGGGTGACTGCCGATGTCTGCAGGTTGCTTTCGGGAAGCGGCACTATCGCCTGGTTGTGTACGTTGGCCAGTTGCAACCACAGGTGTTCGTCGACGCTGAACTGGCCATTGGGTAGCCACAGCCCGTGGTACCAGCCGTTGCCAGGGGCCGGCGTGCTCTGCAATACGCCGGGGTGAGTCTGGGCGTTGGGCGCGCGGCGCAACCAGACCGGCCGCGGCAGGCCCTTGAGGTAGCGCAGGCCAAGGTGCAGGCCTTCGCTGCCCTGGTGACGCCAGCGCACCAGAGCGAGGGTCGGCGTGCCGCTGGTGAGCAGCAGAACCAGCTGCCCGACCTGCAACTGTGCGCCTTCATCGGCGTTGCACAGCAGGCGTGCGCCACCGGGGCTGGCGTCGAGCAACTGCGCCTCGGTGCGCTGCGGCAGTTTGTCCAGCAGCTGGGCATGGATGGCCGGCAGGCCGACCACCAGACTGCATTGGCCATCCAGCTCGGCGCGTTCGTGGCGACGTTGCTGGCGCCCCAGCCAGTGCTGGCGCACCCGTTCCAGAAGCTGACGTTCTTCGGCGCTTTGCAGCGGCGCAGGTTCGTGCAGGGCGATCAGCAGGGCGCCCAGTTCGAAACGGCGCAGGTTGGCGGCTTCGCCTTCGATAGGCTGTTCGAAACTCAGGCAGGCCTGTGCTCCGCCGAGATCGACCAGCGGACCTTCGGCATCGTCTTCCTCGTCCCAGGCTTGCAATCTGGCCAGCGCCGCCAGAGGTGCCAGCGCGCTGAACAGGGTCAGGCATTCACCTTCATCGAGGTGGAAGGGGTTGCTCAGCGCCAACAGCAGCATCTGCTGGTAGAGCCCGCGCAGGGTGCTCGCCGGTTTCGGCTCGAAGGCGGCGGCTACCGGTTCGTCCAGACACTGCTGGTGTTCGCCGATCCAGTACAGCAAATGGCTGTCACGCCAGAGCGCTGCGGGCGGCTCCTGGTACAGCTGATAGTGGCGTAGCAACTGCTGGGCAAGGAAGTGCTGGGCCATGTATAGGCACCAGGCCAGATGTGGCATCGATGGCTGACGGCCTTGCAGAATCTGTAGCAGCAGGCGCTTGAAACCGATCGCCAACTCACCGCACAGGCGCACGAACAGCGTGCTGGGCGGATGCTGGCGTTTGGCGAGGCTGGCGTAGTGGCGATACTCGTCACTGAAGCTTTGCAGCGCACGCTGTCTTTCCAGTAAGGTCAGGCCGCTGCGGTTTAGCGTGAACAACAGCCCCAGCACCTGTTGCAGGCCATGTTCCGCTTCCAGCAGGCGCGCTGCCGCGAGTCGCTGGGCGATTTCCGCCGGCGATACGCTGTTGTTCTCGCGGATATCCGGTACTTCCAGGCGCAGTGCATTCAGCGTCATATCAACCCCGAGTGGACGAGGATCGAGTACATGGGCTTACGGCTCCGAGTGGTCTGCAAGGCTGTTCTGGGAATTTGCGCCGGTCTGCTGCTGACGGCTTGCGCCGAGGATTTCGGACCTGATCAGCATGGACGAAAGGTAACGGCTGACAGCCTCGATGGCCAGTGGCTGGTCATCAATTATTGGGCCGAGTGGTGCGCGCCATGTCGCACGGAAATTCCCGAGCTCAACGCTCTGGAGGATGCATTGAAAACCCGTTCGGCGCGGGTGATCGGCGTCAACTTCGATGCCTTGCAGGGCGATGACCTCAAACGTGCGGCAGACAGCTTCGACATCCGCTTTACCGTTCTGGCGCAGGACCCGGCAGCGCGTTTCGAATTGCCGCGCAACGATGTACTGCCGGTGACCTACATCGTCGATGCCGATGGCAAACTGCGTGAGCGCCTGGTAGGTGAGCAGACCTCCGCCGGGCTGCTCGCACATCTCGAACGCCTGCGTGGCGAATAGGCCAGCGCAAGAGCTGAGCACCGCTAACAAGCGGTGCCTGTCTTACCAGCCCGGTACGCCGCTCATGTCCGGCAACTGGTGGGCGATGCCCTTGTGGCAATCGATACAGGTGGCTTCACCGCTGGCCAGCGCGCTGGAGTGCATCTGCCGTGCGCGCGGGCTCTGTTTGGTGAAGTCCATGTAGTCGAAGTTGTGGCAGTTGCGGCACTCCAGCGAGTCGTTGGCCTTGAGCCTGGCCCACTCGTGCTCGGCCAGCTCACGACGGTGGGCGAGGAACTTGTCGCGGGTATTGATGGTGCCGAAGATCTTGCCCCAGACCTCCTTGGATGCCTGCATCTTGCGCGCGATCTTGTCCGTCCACTGGTGCGGCACGTGGCAGTCCGGGCAGGTGGCGCGCACCCCGGAGCGGTTGCTGTAGTGAATGGTGTCCTGCAGCTCCACATAGACGTTGTCGCGCATCTCGTGACAGGAGATGCAGAACTGCTCGGTGTTGGTGGCTTCCAGCGCGGTGTTGAAGCCGCCCCAGAAGATGATCCCGGCGATGAAACCGCCCAGGGTGAGAAAGCCCAGGCTGTAATGCACGCTCGGGCGACGCAGGATGTCCCAGTATTCCTTGAACAGGGTCATTAACGACTTCATGGGGGCTCCTCACGGCTTGTGAATAAATCTACTGCGCTCGGCATCTCGCATTTCGGCTGTGCTCGCAATGCTCATGTATTTCAATACACTCCGCTTGCTGCGCGCAGGCGAAACGCGATCTGCCTTCGCTCGCGACGATTTCTTCATAAGCCTCTCAGGGTTTCGCGGTGCCGGCTGCTTCGTCTTCGAGCAGGTGGTCGATATTGCGGAAGCTGTTGCCGATCAGGGGTTTGACCTCCTGCTGGGTCACATGGCACTGGGTGCAGAAGTAGCGCCGTGGTGACACCGCAGCCAGCGGCTGACCATCGCGGTCCATGTAGTGGGTGATGCTGATCATCGGCGCCTGGCTGCGGGCGCTGCCGGCCCGGCTGTGACAGGTCAGGCACTTGTTGCCGTTGGCGTCCACCTGGTAGCCGCGAATGCTGTGCGGGATGGTCGGGGGTTGCTCCGGATAATTGCGCTCGCGGCGCAGGTCCTTGTTCTCCTCGTTGCCCAGCACCGGTGCCGGCAGTGTCTGACTGAGGGTGCCGCCGGGCCGGCGACCGTCCGGCGCGGGGGCGTCGAGTGGGTAATCGAGCTCACCGGCGATGGCCAGGCCGAAGGCGGCGAGTAGTAGCAGAGGCAGAAAACGCAGGCTCATGACGGCTCTCCTCAGGCCAGGCTGACCAGTTCGATCTTCACCGCACACTTCTTGTAGTCGGTCTGCTTGGAGATCGGGTCGGTGGCGTCCAGGGTGACCTTGTTGATCAGCTTGTTGGCGTCGAAGAAGGGCACGAACACCAGACCGCGTGGCGGCTTGTTGCGCCCGCGGGTTTCGATGCGGGCACGGATCTCGCCGCGCCGGCTGATCACCTTGACCTCGCTGCCGCGCCGCGCCTTGAGTGCCTTGGCGTCGTCCGGGTGCATGTACACCAGGGCATCGGGCACCGCGCCGTGCAGCTCCTCGACGCGCTGGGTCATGCTGCCGGTGTGCCAGTGCTCCAGCACGCGGCCGGTGCTGAGCCAGAATGGAAACTCATCATCTGGTGCCTCGGCTGGCGGCTCGTAGGGCAGGGCGAAGATCAGCGCACGCTTGTCCGGGTAACCGTAGAACTGCACGCCGCTGCCTTTTTCCACATAGGGGTCGTGGCCCTCGCGATAGCGCCAGCGCGTCTCCTTGCCATCGACCACCGGCCAGCGCAGGCCGCGCTCGGCGTGGTAGCTGTCGAATGGCGCCAGGTCATGGGCATGCCCGCGGCCGAAGCGGGCGTATTCCTCGAACAGCCCCTTCTGCAGGTAGAAGCCGAAGGCCTCGGCCTCGTCGTTGGCGTAACCGGCCTCGATCTGTTCGCTGGGGAACTGGTCGACCTGGCCATTGGCGAACAGCACCTGATACAGGGTCTTGTCCTTGTAATCCGGCGCCTTGGCCAGCAGTTCGGCGGGCCAGACCTCGTCGGTGGTGAAGCGCTTGGAAAATTCCACCAGTTGCCAGAGGTCTGACTTGGCCTCGCCCGGCGCCTTCACCAGTTGATGCCAGAACTGCGTGCGGCGCTCGGCATTGCCGTAGGCCCCTTCCTTCTCCACCCACATGGCGCTGGGCAGGATCAGGTCGGCGGCCTGGGCCGAGACGGTGGGGTAGACGTCGGAGACGATGACGAAGGCCTGCGGATTGCGCCAGCCGGGGAGGATCTCCTGCATCACGTTGGGGCCGGCCTGCATGTTGTTGCTGACCTGGGTCCAGTAGACCTTGAGCACGCCGTCCTTGAGCTTGCGGCTCTGCTCCACGGCATGGAAGCCGGGCTTTTCCTGGATGGTGCCGGGCGGCAGCTTCCAGATCTTCTCGGCGGTTTCGCGGTGCTTGGGATTGGCCACCAGCATGTCGGCCGGCAGGCGATGGGAGAAGGTGCCCACCTCGCGCGCGGTGCCGCAGGCCGACGGTTGGCCTGTGAGCGAGAAGGGGCTGTTGCCCGGCTCGCTGATCTTGCCGGTGAGCAGGTGCAGGTTGTAGATCAGGTTGTTGGCCCAGACGCCGCGGGTGTGCTGGTTGAAACCCATGGTCCAGAACGACATGACCTTGCGCTTGGGGTCGGCGTACAGCTCGGCCAGCGCCTTGAGGCGCTCGGCTGCCACGCCGCTTTCCTTGGCGGTGCGCTCCAGCGTGTAGGGTTTGACGAAGGCGGCAAACTGCTCGAAGGACATGTCTTCCCAGGTGTTGGCCTTGGCCGCGTTCTTGGCCTGCATTTCCAGCGGGTTGTCGGCGCGCAGGCCGTAGCCGATGTCGTCGGCGCCGCGGGCGAACTTGGTGTGCTTGCCGACGAAGTCCTTGTTCACCGCGCCGCTTTCGATGATGTGGTTGGCAATGTAGTTGAGGATCAGCAGATCGGTCTGCGGTTTGAACACCAGCGGGATATCGGCCAGATCGAAGCTGCGGTGCTCGAAGGTGGAAAGCACCGCGACCCTGGTGTCGGGGTGGCTGAGGCGGCGATCGGTGACCCGGCTCCAGAGGATCGGGTGCATCTCGGCCATGTTCGAGCCCCACAGCACGAAGGCATCGGCGGCCTCGATGTCGTCGTAGCAACCCATCGGCTCGTCCATGCCGAAGGTGCGCATGAAACCCATCACCGCCGAGGCCATGCAGTGGCGCGCGTTGGGGTCGATGTTGTTGCTGCGAAAGCCGGCTTTCATCAGCTTGTTGGCGGCGTAGCCTTCCCACACCGTCCACTGGCCGGAGCCGAACATGCCGACGGCCTCCGGACCCTGTTCGGCGATGGCCTGCTTGATCTTCTGCGCCATGATGTCGAAGGCCTGGTCCCAGCTCACCGGCTGGAATTCGCCCTGCTTGTCGTAAACACCGTTCTTCATTCGCAGCAGCGGCTGGGTGAGGCGGCGGCCTTGACGGGTGGTCGACGCCGTACATGATCTTCGACAGGAAGTAGCCCTTGACGTTCATTCGCAGTTCAGGCCGCGGTTGACCTCGGCCTTGACGTCGCCGTGGGTGGCCACCACGCGGTTGTCACGGGTGGCGACCATCACGCTGCAGCCGGTACCGCAGAAACGGCAGGGCGCCTTGTTCCAGTCCAGGCGGGTCATGTCCGCCTCGGTGATCAGGTTGCTGGCGGTGCTGGCAAGCGGCAGGCCGGCCGCCGCTGCGGCAATGGCAGCGGCGTTGGCTTTGGCGAATTCACGGCGGGTGAGCTTCATTCTGTATCTCCTTCTGCTTCGAGGAGTTCGTGGTAGACCAGGGCGGCATTGAGCACGCCCGGTAACGCGTTGATCTGTTCGATGCGCGCGAGGATGTGGCGCTCGTGTTCGGTCTCCAGCACCACCACCAGCTTGCCCTGGGGGCTTTCCTGATGCAGTTCGAGACCATCGAGCTGGCGCAGGTTGGCCTTTACCGCGGCGAGCAGCTGGGGCCGTACGTGTACCAGTAGGCTGGATATGTGCGTGGGGGCGGCCATGTTCCGTGGCTCCGTCTGGTGAAACGATCAGGTGGGTGGGCCAGGCGGCCCCAGCAGCATCTGCATGAACCAGATGATGAATCCGTAGCCGCCGACCAGGGCGACCGAAAGAAGGGGGAAGAGGCAGACGACGAGAAAGACGAACAGGCGGGTTTCCTTGCCTTTCGTGGCTCTGCGTTCGGGCGTGGGGTCCATTCGCTCGGCTCCGTTGCGTTCCTTGTTTCAGGCTAGACCCTAGCATTGGTAAGGGCAAAGTCAGTTGAGCTGGGTCAAGACGCAGGGAATGGGGCGAGCGCAGCCGGATGCGCTCGCGATTCGATAGCGTGCTAATATTTCTGCCCAGTTTGATTCGCCTGCATGCGTCGCTCGACTCTGCCACCCGGCTCGATCCAGCCTTCGCTTGCATCCAGATTCGTGAGTTAGCCAATCCATGTCCGCCTCCCATCTCAGCCGTGGCAGCGCCGGTTATCGGCGCGCCACTCTGGCGCTGTTCTGCGCTGGTTTCGCCACCTTTGCCATGCTCTATTGCGTACAGCCTTTGCTGCCTCTGCTGGCCGCGCACTTTCGCGTATCGGCCGCCAGCAGCAGCCTGGCGCTGTCACTGACGACCCTGAGCCTGGCGCTGTGCCTGCTGGTATCCGGAGCGCTGGCTGAAAGCTGGGGGCGCAAGCCGGTGATGGCGGCTGCGCTGGGGCTGGCGGCGATGCTGGGGATCGCCTGTGCGCTGGTGGAGGAGTGGGGCAGCTTGCTGCTGTTGCGCGCACTGCTGGGGTTGGCGCTGAGCGGTTTGCCGGCACTGGCGATGGCCTATGTCGGCGAGGAGTTCGACCCCGAGGCGTTGCCCGCCGCCATGGGCCTGTATATCGGTGGTACGGCCCTGGGTGGCTTGCTCGGTCGTCTGCTGGCCGGCCTGCTCAGTGATATCGGCGGTTGGTCCTGGGCACTTGGCGGCATTGCCGGGCTCGGCTTGCTGGCGATGGGGCTGTTCGTCTGGCTGTTGCCGCCCTCCCGGCATTTCACGGCTCAGCCGCTGTCCTTGCGCGGACTGCTGCGCAACTTCGCCCTGCACCTGAGCAATCCGCGCCTGCGCGTGTTGTTCGCCCTGGCGTTCTTGCTGATGGGCGGCTTCGTTGCGCTGTTCAACTACGTTGGCTTCCGCCTGGCCGGCGCGCCTTTCAATCTCTCTGCTACGGTGATTGGCCTGCTTTTCACCGTTTATCTGCTGGGCATCTTCAGTGCCGGTTGGGCCGGGCGACTGGTGCCACGCTTTGGCGCGCGGCAGGTGTTGCATGGCGGCATCGGCCTCATGCTGCTGGGGGTAGCGCTGTGCGCTGCGCCCTGGCTGAGCGCTGCGGTGGTCGGGCTGGCATTGTTCACGCTGGGTTTCTTCGCCGCGCATGCGGTGGCCAGCGGACAGGTCGGGGTGCATGCACAAGGCGCCAAGGCGCAGGCCTCGGCACTGTATCTGTGTGCCTATTACCTCGGTTCCAGCCTGGTGGGTTATGTCGGCGGTTATGTCTGGGAACACGCCGGGTGGTGGGCGTTGCTCGGCGTACTGGCTTGCCTGCTTGTCGTCGCGACCGCTCTGGTACGACGTATCTAGGCTGTTTGCCGCTCGTTCAGTGCAGGTTCAAGGAGGGTTCAGCGGGGATTCAGTAGTCTTCCTGCAAACTTGTTGCCGAGTTGATCAAAACTGCAACGAGAGGAAGGATTCAATGAAAATCACCCTGAACCGTATCGCATTCGCTACCTGCCTGGCTCTGGGCGCAACCGCTGCCCAGGCCAACGACAATTTCGTCGGCCTGACCTGGGGCCAGACCGACAACAACATCCAGAAGTCCAATGCGCTGAATGCCAACCTCGGCAATCCCAAGCTGGACAAGGTGATCAATGGCGAAGGGACCTGGGGCGTACGTGCCGGTCAGAAGAATGCTGACGGCCGTTATTACGCGACCTACGAGAACGTCTCCGACAGTTACAATGGCTACAAGCTGCGTCAGCAGAATCTGCTCGGCAGCTACGACATGTTCGTACCTCTGGGCAGCAACAACACCAAGCTGTTCGGCGGTGTGACCGCTGGCCTGGTCAAGCTCGAGCAGGAGAGTCGTGGTTTCTCCCGTGACAGCGACATCGGATTTGCCGCAGGCCTGCAGGCCGGTATCCTGCAGGAACTGAACAGTAATACATCGATCGAAGCCGGCTATCGTTACCTGCGTACCAACGCCAGCACAGAAATGGCAGCGCATGGTGAAGGCAAGGCCGGGTCGCTGGACCTGCATAGCAGCTCGCAGCTGTACCTCGGCGCCAACTTCGCCTTCTGACGAGGGTTTGGCGTTACCAGGCCGGGCATCTGCCCGGCCTTCGTATAACTGAAAAAAGGGGGACGTCTCATGAAGTTGCTGGTGGTGGAGGATGAGGCGCTGTTGCGTCACCATCTGTTCACTCGCCTCAGTGAGAACGGGCATGTGGTGGATGCCGTGCGCACTGCCGAAGAGGCGCTGTATCGAGCTGAGTCCTTCAATCATGACCTGGCTCTGGTGGATCTCGGTTTGCCGGGCATGAGCGGCATCGATCTGATCCGCCAGCTGCGCAGTCAGGACAAGAACTTTCCGATCCTGATCCTCACTGCGCGTGGCAACTGGCAGGACAAGGTCGAAGGGCTTTCCTGTGGCGCCGACGATTATGTGGTCAAGCCTTTCCAGTTCGAAGAACTTGAAGCGCGCCTCAACGCGCTGCTGCGTCGTTCGTCCGGCTTCACCAAGTCGACCATCGAGGCCGGTTCGCTGGTGCTGGATCTCAATCGTAAACAGGCCATGGTGGACGAGCAGTCCCTGCAATTGACCGCCTACGAGTACCGCATCCTTGAGTACCTGATGCTGCACCACCAACAGGTTGTGGCCAAGGAGCGTCTGATGGAGCAGCTCTACCCAGGCGATGACGAGCGTGATCCGAATGTCATAGAGGTTCTGGTAGGGCGTCTGCGGCGCAAGCTCGAGGCCGTGCTCGGCGGTAAATTGATAGAAACCGTGCGCGGTCAGGGCTACATGTTCAACGAGCGCTGCAAGTGAGGCGAGCGCGCGTCTTCATACGCAAGCTGCGTATCCGTTTCGGCTCCCTGCGGCTGCGCCTGATGCTGGCCAGTGCGGCGCTGGCGATGCTGTTCATGCTGCTGTTGATGCCCGTACTGCAGGGCGTGTTTCTAATGGCCCTGGAGCAGACCGTGGAAAAGCGTCTGGCCTCCGATGCGGCTGCACTGATCTCCGCCGCGCGCATTCACGACGGCCAGCTGCACATGCCGGACAAGATGCCGGACGAAGAATTCGACAACCTCGACTCACACCTGCTGGGTTTCATCTTCGACCGTGAAGGTCAGATGATCTGGCGCTCACGCTCGTCCATCGATGAACTGGTGCGTTACCTGCCGCGCTACGACGGTCGTGGCCATGAGTTCGTGCGGATTCGCGACGAGGATGGTCAGGAATACTTCGTGTATGACATCGAAGTGGATCTGCTGCGTGGCGACCAGACCGCCCTGAGCATCGTGACCATGCAGCCGACGCGCGAGTATCAGGGGCTGTTCAATGGTTTTGCCTGGCAGCTGCGGCTGTGGTTGGGCATCGCGTTGCTGGTGCTGCTGGGCCTGCTCTGGTTCGGCCTGACCTGGGGCTTTCGTAGCTTGCGCGGCTTGAGTGACGAACTCGATGGCGTGGAGGCGGGCACCCGTCAGCGCCTGAGTGACGAACACCCGCGTGAACTGCTGCGCCTGACCAACTCCCTCAACCGCCTGCTCGACAGCGAGCGGCGTCAGCGCGAGCGTTATCGCGACTCGCTGGAGGATCTGGCGCACAGCCTGAAAACGCCGCTCAGCGTGTTGCAGGGTATTGGCGAAACCCTGGCCGCGCAGCCCGATAATCGTGAACAGGCGCAACTGATGCAAGCGCAGATCGAGCGCATGAGCCAGCAGGTTGGCTATCAGTTGCAGCGCGCCAGCCTGAGACGCAGCGGCCTGGTGCGCCATCGCGAGCAGGTCTGGCCGTTGCTCGATGGCTTGTGCCGCTCGCTGGACAAGGTCTACCGCGACAAGCGTGTCGAAGCGACGCTGGAAGTGCCCGAGAACAGCCAGATCACCATGGAGCGTGGCGCGCTGATGGAGCTGCTCGGCAACCTTTTGGAGAACGCCTACCGTCTGTGTTTGCGTCGCGTACGCGTCAGGTTGCTGCCACTGGCTGGCGGTTGCCTGCTCACCATCGAGGATGATGGCCCCGGCGTGCCGCAGAACCAGCGTGCTCGGGTGTTGCAGCGTGGCGAACGGCTGGATGTACAGAATCCCGGGCAGGGCATCGGCCTGGCGGTGGTGGAAGACATCATCGAAAGCTACGACGGCGAGCTGAGCCTGGAAGACTCGGAGCTTGGCGGCGCCTGTTTCAGGGTGCGCCTTTACGATTGAGCTGGCGTTCATTTGGGGTGACGCAAACCTGTGGCGCAGCCCCATCGATGCCGGATCCGGCTATGCAACTACTGACGGGTCTCGGCACATCGTCTGTTGCGGCAGCGGTTCGCGCAGTGCTGCCGCTTTTGGCCAATCAGGTCGACTAGAGTTGTGTCGCGAAGCGTTCCACCGCGCTGACCACATGCTTGGCGCCGTCCTGAATTTCCGCAATTACCTGACCGGCCTGGGCGGAAAGCTCCAGACCTCGTTCGGCCTGGGTTCTGCCGCGGTCGATCAACCCTACCGCGCGCTCGGCCAGCTGCTGGTTCTGCCCGACCACCTGAGTGATTTCTTCCGTCGCTGCACTGGTGCGGGAAGCCAACTGGCGAACCTCGTCAGCCACCACGGCGAAACCGCGGCCTTGCTCGCCGGCACGAGCCGCTTCGATGGCGGCATTGAGGGCGAGCAAATTGGTCTGGTCGGCAATGCTGCTGATGTTCTTGACGATGGAACCAATGATCTGCGACTGCTTGTCCAGCGCTTCGATGCCTTGCGCGGCCTCCTGCATGCGCGCCGACAGTTCACGCATGGCGTCGAGCATTTGCTGTACCACTGCCGATCCGCTCTTGGCGCTGTTGTCGGTATCTTTCGAGGTTTCGAAGGCAATACTGGCCGCCTCGGCCACGGCGCGCTCACGATTGACCTGATCGGTGATGATGGTGGCGAATTTCACCACCTTGTAGAGGTTGCCCTGGGCGTCGGTGACCGGGTTGTAGGAAGCCTCCAGCCAGACTTCGTGACCGTAGGCATCGACGCGCTTGAAGCGTCCGGCAGCGAATTCGCCGCGCCGCAGCTGATCCCAGAAGTGCTGGTATTCGGCCGAGTTGGCCACTGCCGGGTCACAGAACATGCGGTGATGCTTGCCCTGTATCTGTGCCAGGTTGTAGCCCATGGAGTCGAGGAAGGGCTTGTTGGCGGTGAGAATCTCGCCGTTGGGGTTGAATTCGATCACCGCGGTGGAGCGTTGTAGCGCTTTGACCAGGTTTTCATGCTCACGTGACGCGACGATGGTGCGCGTCAGATCGCTGGCATAGATGGAAAAGAACTGAATCTGGCCCTTGCTGTTACGTGCTGGCTGGAGGATGGAGCGTAGCCAGGCTTCCTCGCCATCACCGCGCTTGAGACGAATGACGCCGGCCAGATGCTCGCCGCGTTCGAGCGCGTGGCGAACACGATGATGAAAATCGAGATTGCGCACCTGTTCCGGTATCAGATCCAGCAGCGGCCGCCCGCGAAGCTGCTCGGCACGGTAGTGCATTTCGTTCTCGAAGTTGGCGTTGACCTTGTCGATGCGACCCTGCGGGTCGAGGGTCAGTGCGATCATCTCTTCGTCGAGGCTGGCGCGTACCTGTTGGAACAGCGACAGTTCCTCGCGCAGTGCCTTGAGCTCTTGTTTCAGTCGAGTCGTGAACATCGTGGCAGGCCTTTGCCGGGGGTAGTCATCATCCTTTTAATATTTAGGGCATAGCTGACCGAGGCGCCAATGCAAATGTTTCCATATGTGGCAGGCCGAAGGTGTCAGCCTTCCTGCGTCCGGTAAGCCCCCGGTGTCAGCCCCGTCCACTTCTTGAACGCGCGGTGAAATGCCGACGGTTCGGAAAAACCGAGTTGTTCGGCGATGTCCTGAATCGCCAGTTCGTCGCGGCCCAGGTGGTAGATGGCCAGGTCGCGGCGCAGGTGGTCTTTGAGTTCCTGAAAACTGGTGCCTTCTTCGCGCAGATGGCGGCGCAGGGTCTGCGGGCTGGTGTGCAGTTGCCGGGCGACCTGTTCCAGGTCGGGCCAGGTGCGGCAGTCGCGGCCGAGCAGGCGGCGAATCTGGCTGATCAGGCTGTCGCCGCCATCGGGGCGGGCCAGCAGGTCGGCGGGGGAGTGCTGGAGAAACTGTTTGAGGGTACGTTCGTCCTGCAGCAGCGGCATGGCCAGGTAACGGGCATGAAACAGCAGGCTGGTTTGTCCAGCGGCAAAGCGGCGGCTGCAGGGGAACAGCAGTTCGTATTCGGTGGCATGCTCGGGTTCAGGGTAGGCGAAGGTGGCTTCTTCCAGGCGGATGCGCTGGCCGATCAGCCAGCTACCCAGGCGATGCCAGATCACCAGCAGGCTTTCCACGAGAAAATGATCCGGATCCCACAGCCTGCTGTCCTCCACGCTCAAGCGTGCCCAGTCGCCTTCGCGTTGCAGTTTGATGCCTGGTGCGTCGGGAAACAGGCCGTAGAACATCGCCCCACGGCTCAGGGCCTTTTCCAGGCTGCGGCAGTGGATGATGGCGTGGCCCATCATGGCGAAGGTGCCGCGTTTGCTCGGCAGGCGGCCGAAGCCCAGGTATTCGTCATCCAGTGCTTCCCATAGCAGTTGCATCAGCCGGGCAAACTGTTCGGGAGCGATGCGTGCGCGCGGCTCGACGAGTACGGCGCTCTGGATGCCGGCCTGGCGGAGTATAGCCTCGCAGACCAGGCCGCGACGCTCGGCACCGCGCAAGGCGGCGCGGACGAAGTGGCTGGCGATGGTACGTTCGCGCATGCTGGGCTTTCCGCTATCGAGGGTGGCCGATGGTAGTCAGCTGCTCTCGGGCAGAGCAAGCCAGCCGAGCGATTGGGTCAAGCGCTGCTGAGCGCATGGGTCATTGAGGGCGTTCGGGGTGGCCCTTAACCTCGAGGGCATAACAACAGCGCAGGACACGCCCCATGCAACGCAACCATTTCGATACCGAGCACAACCTGTTTCGCGATGCCTTCGCCGCCTTTCTCGACAAGGAGGTGGTGCCGCATCAGGGGGCCTGGGAGGAGGCCGGCGTGGTCGACCGCAGCGTATGGTGTAAGGCTGGCGAAATGGGCTTTCTGCTGCCCTGGGCGGATGAGGAATATGGCGGCGCCGGGCTCAAGGATTTTCGCTACGAACAGATCATGTGCGAAGAGCTGGCGCGCATCAACGAGCCCGGTTTCATGATCCCGCTGCACTCGGCCCTGTGCGGCCCCTATATCGCCGAGTATGGCAATGCCGAGCAGAAGGCGAGGTTGCTACCGGGCATCATCCGCGGCGAGACCATCCTTGCCGTGGCGATGACCGAGCCGTCAGCCGGTTCCGACCTGGCCGGCATGCGCACGACGGCGGTGGACAAGGGCGACCACTGGCTGCTCAACGGCTCCAAGGTGTTCATCTCCAACGGCTACCTGGCCGATGTGGTGATAGTCGCGGCCAAGACCGACCCGGCCAACAAGCACGCCATGGGCCTGTTTCTGGTCGAGCGCGGCATGCCTGGCTTCGAGCGCGGCAAGAAATTGAAGAAGCTCGGCATGCACAGCCAGGACACCGCCGAGTTGTTCTTCAACGACGTCAGGGTGCCGAAGGAAAACCTATTGGGTGATGCCAAGGGCGGCTTCTTCTACCTGATGAACATGCTCGCCCAGGAGCGTCTGACCAACGCCTGTGGCGCGGTGGCCGGTGCCGAGGCGGCGCTGCAGGCCACCATCGATTACGTCAGGGAGCGCCAGGCTTTTGGCCGCCCGGTGGCGCACTTTCAGAACACCCGCTTCAAGCTGGCTGAGATGCGCACGCAGATCGACGTGGCGCAGGTCTTCACTGACCGCTGCGTGCTGGATCACAACCAGAGGAAGCTCACTCCGGAAGTGGCCGCCGAGGCCAAGCTGTTCACCACCGAACTGCTCGGCAAGGTAGTGGACGAGGGCGTGCAACTGCATGGCGGCTGGGGCTACATGTGGGAGTACCCGATCTGCAAGATGTACGCGAATGCACGCATCCAGCGCATCTTTGCCGGCACCTCGGAGATCATGAAGGAGATCATCAGTCGCGGCATGAAACTATGAGGTGGTATGCGTACGATCACTGTCTCGGCCCGACGGGCGCTCAGAAATGCATCCATGTCGCGGGCCATCCGATCACTTATCAGGAGGCGCCATGAGCGGCCCACTGTCTTCGTTGAAGGTTCTCGACTTCTCCACCTTGCTGCCGGGGCCGTTCGCCTCGCTGCTGCTGGCCGACATGGGGGCCGAGGTGCTGCGAGTGGAGTCGCCCACGCGCATGGACCTGGTGCGTGTATTGCCGCCGCATGATGGTGGAACGTCCACCAGCCATGCCTATCTGAACCGCAACAAGCGCAGCATCGCCCTGGACCTCAAGCGCCCCGAGGCGGTGGAAGTGGTGAAGCAGCTGGTGAGCGAGTACGACATCGTCCTCGAACAGTTCCGCCCCGGCGTGATGGACAAGCTGGGCGTCGGCTACGAGGCGCTCAAGGCGATCAACCCGCGGCTGATCTACGTGTCGATCACCGGCTACGGTCAGAGCGGGCCCTACCGTGACCGCGCCGGGCATGACATCAACTACCTGGCGTTGGCCGGCATCGCCAGCTATACCGGGCGCCGTGACAGCGGCCCGTTGCCGCTTGGCGTGCAGCTGGCGGATCTGGCTGGCGGCTCGCTGCATGGGGTGATCGGCCTGCTCGCAGCCGTGGTGCAGCGCCAGGTCAGCGGCATGGGGCAGCAGGTCGATGTGAGCATGACCGACTGCGCCTTCAGCCTGCATGGCATGGCTGGGGCGGGTTATCTCGGCGGCGGGGTCGAGCCCGGCATGGAAAACCAGGCGCTCAATGGCGGCAGTTTCTATGACTACTACCGCACGCGCGATGGTCGCTGGTTCTCTGTCGGCAGCCTGGAGCCACAATTCATGCAGCAGTTTTGCGCCGCCATTGGCCGGCCCGAGCTGGCGGCGCGTGGTCTGTCGCAAAGGCCCGAGGATCAGCGCACGCTCAAGCGCGAGATCGAGATCGAATTCGAAAAGCGCGACTTCGCCGAGTGGTGTGAAGTCTTCAGCGAACTGGACGCCTGCGTCGAACCCATGCTGCCTTTGTCGGAGGCGGTGCAGCATCCGCAAATCAGAGCGCGTGATCTGGTCGTCGAGGTACCGCGCGAAGGCTTGCCGGCCCAGGCGCAACTGGCCTGCCCGCTGAAGTTCTCCAAGGGCTTGCCGCCGCCTCGGCATGTGGGCGCGGCAGTTGGCGCGCATACCGAGCAGGTGCTGGCCGAGCTGGGTTATGACGCCGAGCGAATCGCCGCGCTGCGCGAGGCACGGGTGTTCGGTTGAAGCGCGCGATGGCGCCCGCTTAGGATGGGCGCCTTTATCGCAGCGGGAGCGTGGGTATGAATGGAATCGCGGGAAGGGCGCCAGGTGCCCTGGGTTTGATCTTGGCGTTGGGCTTGGCCTTCGCCCTGACACCTTTGCATGCCACCGAGGAGGAGCCGGAGGATCCCTGCCAGCAGGGTAGCGCCATGGCCGCCTTCATGTGTCAGGGGCCGGTGTGGAAGGCTGCCGAGCAGGAGCTGCAAGGCACTTACAATCGGGTGATGGCCTCGCTCAAAGAGTATGAGCCGGCGCTCGCCACGGAGCTGCGTGATACCCAGCGACTTTGGATCAAGCTGCGCGAGCAGGATTGCAGCCTGTACGCGCGCAATCGCGTGCAAGGCTCGCCCTGGACAGGGTTCTGGGAGTCGGAGTGCCGGGCAGAGCAAGCGCTTGTGCGCACCGAGTGGCTCAAATCGTTCGAAGGCTAGAGCTGTAATCGGGGCGCTGGAGCCCGATCATTCCTGGCGATGCTCGCCAGTAAAATGCAGGGTCGCCTTGCAGCGTCTGCAGTAATAGCGGCGCCCCTTGGCCACCAGTGCATGACGCTGAGCGGAGAAGGGAAACTCGCCATCCACGCAGCTGCAGCGATAGATGAAGCGGGCAACCTTGCGCCGTTCGACCTCGTAGCTGTGGCAGCGATGCGGCGGGAGTTCGTAGACGCCGCGCATGATCAGCTGCCACTCCTCGCCGTGCGGCTGTATACGCGGGCCGAAGAGTTGGTGGGCGATCATGTGGGCCACCTCATGGGGCACCGTCTGGCGCAGGAAGTCTTCGTGATTGTCGCGGTACAGCTGCAGGTTGAAGCGCAGTTTGTTTTCTGTGAGGTGCGCCACGCCCGCCTTCTGCCCGCGCAGCTTGAAGCTGATCTCGGGACGGGCAAAGCGTTGCTTGAAGAAGGCTTCCGCCTGCTGGTAGCAGGCTTCGACTCGGGCGTGAATCTGTTCGGGCATGACTGGCGCAGGTGCGGGCTGAGGGCGAATTATGCCGCAAGCAGCCCGGCTGCGCAGGTATCACTCGTCTCCTGGCGGCTGCATGCGTTCCTGCTGCGTGCCGCGGCTCTGGTCCTGATCGACCGTTCGCTGATAGTCCGGCTGGAGCGTGTAAGTCCAGAACAGGATGGTGCTGACCAGTATGGTGACGACTACCAATAGACCTACGCCAATCATCGAGGAGGCGTAGAGAAAGCCCTGGTGGTTGTCGATGCGCATGAAGCGCGGCAGGCCGACATAGATCAGATAGGAGGTATGCGCACAGGCTGCCGCCAGAACCAGTATCGCCAACCAACGGGTGGGATATAGCGCGGCGATGCCGGCAAGGAAGAACGGGGTACAGGCATAGGCGATGAAACCGATGCACTGATTGAACGTGGGCCTGGCTTCGAAGGTGCGCGACATGTAGCGCAGGAAGTAGCCCATAATGAAGACGCCGATCAGCGTCGCCAGGTACAGCAGTACGCTCAACTGCAGGGCGCTTATCGCCTCCAGGCGGATGCGTTCTTCATCTACCAGGCTCCAGCCCACCCAATGGGTGCCAATGAATAGACAAACCGCCGGCAACAGGCTGAACAGCAAGAGATAGGGCAGGTAATTGGCGCTATTGCGTTCTTCGTCCTGGCGAATTGCCGTCCAGGCGCGATCCGGGCGGGTGAGAAGGGTATAGAGGTTCGCGTACATGGTATGTCCATCCGCTGGCTGCCTTTATAGGTGGGGCAGTCTTTGCGGCGCAGGGTTCAACTCAAATTCCTCACGATGCGTTAGACAAGAAAAAGGCCGCCCGAAGGCGGCCTGCGGATGCGGCGCAGCGGCGATCAGCTGGTATAGACCGGGCCGATGCCCATGCCCCAGAGAATGACCGAGCTGGCGATCATCGCTACCAGTACTACCAGACCGACCGCCAGCACCGAGCTGGAGAACATGAAGCCTTCATCCTCGGGAATGTTCATGAAGGTCGGTATGCCGACATACAGCAGGTACACGGTGTAACAGATGGCAACTGTGCCCACGACCATGCCCAGCCACAGGTGTGGATAAAGCGCTGCGAGACCTCCGATGAACAGCGGTGTGGCCGTGTAGGCCGCGAAAACCACGCATTGGGTCAGGCTCGGGTTGGCGTCGTAGGTACGCGCCATCCAGTGGATGAAGGCGCCCATCACGGCCACGCCGGCGAGCATCGCCAGGTAGGACATGATGGTCATTACCATCGCACTGCCTTCGGTAAGCATGACTGGCGCTCGGTCGCCGATGGCCCAGCCAACCTGCGTGGTGCCGATATAAGCTGAAATAGCGGGGATCGCCGCGAGAATCAGAACGTGGGTCAGGTACATGTGGCTGATGGTTTCTTCCTCGCCACGAATTTCTTGCCATTCTTGGTCGGGATGGGTGAAGAGCCCCCAAACGTGGTGGATCATGCCAAACACCTCCTTTTCTTATGACGGTCGCCCCCCAGCGAACGCCCGGGACGCGTGTACAGCGCCACCGGGTGTCAGGCCAAATCGATGCGACCTTATGTCGCAGTATAGGCAGGGCCTGGAGCAGGCGTGGTGTCTGGCTTTAGAGCAAATTGCTCTCTAGGCGTCAGTGGTAATAGCGCTCAAGAATTTCCATTGCCAGGTTGATCGACTGCAACCGCTCTGTACTGCCGCCTCGGTCCGGATGGTGCAAGCTGACCATTTGTCGGTAGCGCTGCTTGATTCGTGGCAGATCGAGCGTGCGTTCGTTGTTGAGTTCGAACAGCTCCAGCGCCGCCTGCTTCTCGTCACCGCCCTGCATGCGCGTCCAGAAGCTGGTCAGCAGGCGTTCCACGTCGCGCTCGTCGGTACTCTGCAGGTGGCTCATGTCCAGGTAGTAGTCGCGTAACTCGTCGCGTTCGCTCAGCGTGCTACTGCCGGCCTGATAGGGCTGCAGGCGAATGCACAGCGGGCTGATCTCGAGCAGGTGCGTCTGCGCCTGCCAGAGCTGGTCACGCAGGCGGTAAAGCGCGTTGAACAGCAGAAAATGGGTGCGAAACAGCACCAATTTGTCGGTCAGCGGCAGGTTGGGCAGGTGGCCGCTGTGTCTGGCCTTCAATTGCTGGATCAGGGTGTATTCGGCCAGGCCGTCGGGGGCGGCCTGCAGCAGTTGCAGCACCTGGTCAGTGAGATCCTGGCTGGGGTCGAGGTCGTCGTTCATCGGCCCAGACTAGCATTTCATTACTGGCGGGGTAGGGACGCAGCGCCTTTGTGCGTAAAATGTCGCGCTTTCGTTCCCACCCCCTCGGATTTCGACGCACCATGGGCACCCTTTCGGTCAACCAGAACAAACTGCAGAAGCGCATTCGCCGCCTGGCCGGCGAAGCCATCACCGACTTCAACATGATCGAGGATGGCGACAAGGTGATGGTCTGCCTGTCCGGCGGCAAGGACAGCTACACCATGCTCGACGTGCTGCTGTATCTGCAGAAGGTGGCGCCGATCAAGTTCGAGATCGTCGCGGTGAACATGGACCAGAAGCAGCCCGGCTTCCCCGAGCACGTGCTGCCGGCCTATCTGGAGTCCATCGGTGTGCAGTACCACATCATCGAGAAGGACACCTACTCGGTGGTCAAGGAGAAGATCCCCGAGGGCAAGACCACCTGCTCGCTGTGCTCGCGTCTGCGTCGCGGCACCCTGTACACCTATGCCGACGAGATCGGCGCGACCAAGATGGCGCTGGGGCACCACCGCGACGACATTCTGGAAACCTTCTTCCTCAACATGTTCTACGGCGGCACGCTCAAGGCCATGCCGCCCAAGCTGCTGTCCGACGATGGCCGCAACGTGGTGATCCGCCCGCTGGCCTATTGCGCCGAAGCCGATATCGAGGCTTACAGCCAGCTCAAGCAATTCCCCATCATCCCGTGCAACCTCTGCGGCTCGCAGGAGAACCTGCAGCGCCAGGTGGTCAAGGAGATGCTGCAGGAGTGGGAGCGCAAGAGCCCTGGCCGCGTCGAGATCATGTTCCGCGCCCTGCAGAACGTGCACCCCTCGCAACTGGCCGACCGTAACCTGTTCGACTTCAAGAGCCTGAAGATCGACGACAGCGCCACACCGCGCTTTCTCGATGTGATGAGCCTGTAAGTCATCGCGGCTAAAGCCCCTCCCACGGTCGCGTCGCATGTGGGAGGGGCTTTAGCCGCGACGCTTGCCAGGCGCTAAAGGCCTGGAGTATGGTTCGGCCATCGCTTTGGAGAATTCCATGTCCGTCAGCCTCAACCTCCTGTCCTCGCTGCAAGCCGGTGCCACGCGCCCCGCGCTGCTGCGTACGCAGTCGGTTGCGGCCGCGGTGTATTATTTCTTTGGGTATTGGTTTAGCCACAGGCGCGCCTGATACCCCACAGGCGGCCTGAGACACCAGGGTCGCCACCAGAGACGTTTTCCAGAAAACCCCCGGTCGGCAACCCGACCGGGGGTTTTGTTTTTTCCGGCCGAAAACGGCCACAGATCGAGGACTCACAGATGAACCGTTATTACCGCAACTACCGCTACGACTGGCGATTTAGCAGCGTCACCACCGCCCTGACACCTCTGCAACGAACACTCAGTTAGCGCCGCCGCGGTATAGACCGCGCCGGCCAAGGAACCGCCAGATCATGAATGCATCCGTCTCCGCTCAACTCGCTTGCCCCGTTACCACCATCGCCCGCCGCAGCGCCCAGCCGCTGCCCAGCCCCGCCGTACTGCGCCAGCGCCTGCCGCTGTCCGCCGCACTTGCCGAACGTATCGCCGCTGACCGCGACGCCATCCGCGCCGTGCTCGATGGCCGCGATTCGCGCCTGCTGGTGGTGGTCGGCCCTTGTTCCTTGCATGACCGCGCTTCTGCGCTTGAGTACGCCGAACGCCTGGCCGAGCTGGCGCCGCAGGTCGCCGACCAGCTGCTGCTGGTGATGCGCGCATACGTGGAAAAACCACGCACCACCGTGGGCTGGAAGGGGCTGCTGTATGACCCGCATCTGGATGGCAGCGGCGACATGGCCGAAGGCCTGCGCCTGTCGCGCCAGCTGATGCTGGATATTCTCGAGCGCGGCCTGCCGCTGGCCAGCGAGCTGCTGCAACCCATGGCCGCCGGTTACTTCGATGATCTGCTCGCTTGGGCGGCGATTGGCGCACGTACCAGCGAGTCGCAGGTGCACCGCGAGATGGTCAGCGGTTTGGATCTGCCGGTCGGCTTCAAGAACGGCACCGACGGCAGCGTCGGCATCGCCTGTGATGCCATGCGTTCGGCGGCACACCCGCACCAGCATTTCGGTATCGACGATCTCGGCCATCCGGCGCTGCTGCACACCGCCGGCAACCCGGACACCCATCTGGTACTGCGCGGGGGCCACGGCGCGCCGAATCATGATGCAGTCAGCGTCGCCGCTGCGCGGCAGGCACTTGAGCGCCAGGGTATCGCGCCGCGCATCATGGTCGACTGCAGCCATGCCAACAGTGGCAAGGATCCGCTGCGTCAACCGGCGGTGCTGGACAGCGTGATCGAGCAGCGCCTGGCCGGCGATGCCAGTCTGCGTGGCGTGATGCTCGAGAGCCATCTGTTCGATGGTTGCCAGGCGCTGTCCGACGAGTTGCGCTACGGCGTGTCGATAACCGATGGCTGCCTGGGCTGGAGCGGTACCGAAGTGGCACTGCGCCAGGCCGCCGAGCGTTTGCGCGGGTAGGGCGGGTGCAACCCGCCGGTTCGAGATTGGCGGGTTTCACCCGCCCTACGGTTGTTGCAGGGCTTGCGGTGTTCGGCTTACTGCATGCAGGCTTCGTCATCCGTTTTATGAAGGATTCGATTCATGCGTGATTACAAGTGGCTGCACGAGTTCTGCCTCAATCGCTTCGGTTCGGCCAAGGCACTGGAGGCCATGCTGCCGCAGCCGCGCAGCGATGCCGAACTGCGTGCACTGAGCGATGACCGCTACTTGTCGCTGATCAGCCTGCGCATCTTCCGCGCCGGCCTCAAGCACAGCCTGGTGGACGCCAAATGGCCGGCGTTCGAGGAGGTATTCTTCCGCTTCGACCCGGAGAAAGTGGTGCTGATGGGTGCCGAACGCCTGGAGAACCTGATGCAGGACGCGCGGCTGATCCGTCACCTGGGCAAGCTCAAGAGCGTGCCGCGCAACGCTCAGTTCATCCTCGACGTGCGCCGTGAGAAAGGTAGCTTCGGTGCCCTGATCGCCGACTGGCCGGTGAGCGACATCGTCGGGCTGTGGAAATACCTGGCCAAGCAGGGCAACCAGCTCGGCGGGCTGTCGGCGCCGCGTTTTCTGCGCATGGTGGGCAAGGATACCTTCGTCCCTACCGACGACATGGTCGCCGCACTCAAGGCGCAGGGCGTGATCGACAAGGCACCCACCAGTCAGAAGGATCTGGCCGCGGTGCAGGTCGCCTTCAATCAATGGCAGGCCGAGAGCGGGCGGCCGCTGTGCCAGCTATCGGTGATGCTGGCACATACGGTCAATCATTGAGGGCATCGTTCAAGGCGTCCAGCCATTCCCGGGGCACGTCACGCTTCATCGCCAGCTGGCACTGCTGGCTGTCAGGGTCGAAAACGATCACCGCCTCGCCCTTGTCCAGGGCGCGGCGTACGCGTTGCACGCGAGTTTCCAAAGGGGTTTCGTCACCGTTATCGGTGCCGTCGCGGGTGACGAAGTCTTCGATCAGGGCGGTGAGGGTATCGGCTTGCAGCAGGTGAGCGGGGATCAGCACGGCGAATGGGCTCCGGTTGTTGGCGCCCATGATAGAGCCAGAGGGCGCCATACCGCGAGTGCACTCAGGCGTGGTTGCCGGGGCGCTTGAGAAAACGTTCCAGTGTGCTGTAGAGCAGGCCGCTATCCAGCGGCTTGCCGAGGAAATCGTCCATGCCGGCATCCAGGCCATGCTGCCGATGTTCCTCGAGGATGTGCGCAGTCAGCGCGATCACCGGCACCGGAGCGATCTGCCGGCTGCGTTCCAGGCGACGGATCTGTCGGGTGGCTTCGAAGCCGTCCATCACCGGCATCTCGCAGTCCATCAGAATCAACTGCACGGCGTCGGGTGCACGGCTGTACTCATCGACTGCGGCCTGGCCGTTGGTGACCAGGCGCACGCTGTAGCCGCGTTTTTTCAGGAAGCCCTGCACCACCAGCTGATTTACCGGATTGTCTTCGGCAACGAGGATGCAGGGGGCATTGCCGCTGTCGCTGCGCATGTCTCTGACCAACTGATGTACCTGTGCTTTGGGCTCTTCGTACAACTCGGTGAGCGCCTGACGCAATGCATTGACCGCCACCGGTTGGGCCAGGTGTTGCAGGCGCAGACCCTGGCTCGCCGGTAGCTGCTGGCAGGCTTCGGGCGGGCAGATTACCAGTACGCGCTGCTGCACCTCCAGCTTGGTCCTGATCGAATCGAGCCAGTGGTTGACGCCGCCCGGCCAGGGCGCCATCAGGACCAGCAGCGGTGGCGCCGCGAAATCCTCGAGATAGTCCTGCAGGCGTTCCGGTGTCTGGCAGCGCTCGGTGCGCATACCCCAGCGACCGAGCAGGCGGCTCATGGCGTCCAGGCCCAGGCCGTCGAGCGAGGCTAGCAGGGTGGTACGGCCGCTGAGTAGACGGCTGAGTTCGTCAGGTGCGTCCTGTTCGCCCAACAGGGGTATGTCGAAGGCAAAGCGGGTGCCCTGGCCGAGGGTACTCTGCACCTCGATTCGCCCGCCCATCATTTCCACCAGTTCCTTGCTGATGGCCAGTCCCAGCCCGCTGCCGCCATAGCGGCGTGTGGTGCTGGAGTCGCCCTGGGCGAAGGATTCGAACAACTGCGCCAGGGCCTGCTCGCTGATGCCGATGCCACTGTCGCTGACGGCGAATACCAGGTGCGGTTTGCCGTCGCTGTCGCTGCGGCGGCTGACGCTGACCGCCACATGACCTTCTGCGGTGAATTTCAGGGCGTTGCTGAGCAGGTTCATCAGCACCTGCTTGAGCCGTGTCGGATCGCCCTGAATACGTCGCGGTACGCCATTTTCCAGGCTGACATAGAGACGCAGGCGTTTGTCCAGGGCCTGCCCGGTGAACAGGCTGAGGGTCTCGGAAATCATGTTCTCGAGGTCGAACTCGATCTGCTCGAGGCTGAGCTTGCCCGACTCGATGCGCGCGTAGTCGAGGATGTCGTTGATCACCGCCATCAGCGAGCTGCCGGAGCTGGAGATGGTGTCGACATAGAAACGTTGGCTGCGATCCAGTGGCGTTTCACGCAGCAGTTGCAGCATGCCCAGCACACCATTTAACGGGGTGCGGATCTCATGACTCATCTTGGCCAGGAAGCGGCTCTTGGCCTGGCTTTCGAAGGCCGCCTGCTCGGCAGCGCGGCGCGACTGGAAGCCTTCTTCCTTGAGCAGATTGATGCGGTCGGCCAGGCCGATGGACAGGGTGATCAGCTCGATGGTCACGCCGATCTTCACCACCGTGGCGCCGAACACGCCGAGCACTTCCAGCCCCAGCGAACCGGTGGTGGCCTGGATGAAGGCGAACAGCAGAATGGCCCAGGCCAGGGTGTAATACGAGCCGTAGCGCACACCGCGGCGCCAGACGTAGATGCCGATCAGCAGCAGGATCAGCGAGACCAGGGAAACGGTGACGCTGGCCAGGATGTTCCAGGCGGCGAAACCGATCAGCGGCACCGCCAGCAGGCAGCCGAAACAGATCAGCATCAGCAGGCGCATGTACCTGTCCAGGCGCGGGAAATACTGCCGGGCATGGAGGAAGTGACGGCTGAACTGAATGGCCATCAGGCAGTGCACGTACATCAGGATGTAGATGCTTACCGACTGCAGGGCCACATGTTCGGGCAGCAGCTTGAACAGCATGCCGTCGAAGCAGGCGGCGAGCAGGCCGACGTTGAGGTTGTAGGCCAGGTACCAGAGATAGGCCGATTCGCGCAGCGACAGATAGAGGAACAGGTTGTAGCAGAACATGGCGAACAGCACGCCGTAGAACGCACCGTTGAATCCCATCAGGTTTTCCTGCGCGGCTGCGCTGGCACCATAGGTGGCGAAGAACAGCGGCACGAATACCGTGCTGGTGGTTTCCACGCGAACCAGCAGCGTGCTGACGCCGGCTTCCAGCTGCATCGGAAACCAGAAGTTGCGCACCTGCACCGGGCGCTGGGAGAAGGCGAAACTGTCGCCGCTTTCCTGTTCCAGGCGGGTGCCGTCGGGGTTGGTCAGATAAACCTGCAGGTGGTCGAGCAGCGGATAGTTGATTTCCAGGTAGCCGCCAAGCGGGCGCTCCAGGGTATTGACCAGGCGAATCTTGAACCACCAGGCCGAGGCGTTCTTGCCGAGGTTGATATGGTCGCCGCCGACTTCCTGGAAAGCATCGTCATCCAGCGCCAGCACCTGCTCGGGGCCAAGGGTGCCGTCGACATCTTCGTAATAGCCGGTGTAAGGGCCCAGAGACAGGCGCAGATCGTCGCTGTCCAGCGGCGCAGCAGGCAGAGCCCAGGCGGGGCAGGCAAGCCACAACAGCAGCAGAGCCAGATAAAGGCGAGGCATCCGTGAACCTCAGAGGGCCATGGGAAATGGCCGGGAGTCATGTTCAACGTCGCTTGGCGACGGCCCGAAGGTTGGCCACTGACTGCAGGCCAGAAAAAGGGGAGCTGATGCTCCCCTGTCGTCCTTTTGCGTCACTTTGCCTTTAAGCGCCGACGCCTTCAAGCGTCGCGATCGTGTTGCCCGATCAGGCTGTCCACGGGCGGAACGCGGGTGTCGCTTTCCATCTGTGCATCGTGCTCCAGCTGATGGCTGAAACGCTCCAGCGAGCCCTGGGCCGGCTGGGCGTCGCTGGCGAATACCGGTGGGCTCATCATGTAGGCGGTGAGCAGGCGGCTGAGGGCCTTGAGGCTGTCGATATGGGTGCGCTCGTAGCCATGGGTGGCGTCGCAACCGAAGGCCAGCAATGCCGTGCGAATGTCGTGGCCGGCGGTGACCGCCGATTGCGCATCGCTGTGGTAGTAACGGAACAGATCACGCCGCACCGGCACCTCGTTTTCGGCAGCCAGGCGCAGTAGCTGGCGTGACAGGTGATAGTCGTAAGGCCCGCCGGAGTCCTGCATGGCCACGCTGACCGCATGTTCGCTGGATTGCTGGCCCGGTGCGACCGGTGCGATATCGATGCCGACGAACTCGCTGACATCCCAGGGCAGGGCAGCGGCGGCGCCGGAGCCCACCTCCTCGGTGATGGTAAACAGTGGGTGGCAATCGATCATCGGTTGCAGGCCCTGATCGCGAATCGCCTTGAGTGACGCCAGCAGCGCGGCGGCGCCAGCCTTGTCATCGAGGTGGCGGGCGCTGATATGACCGCTCTCGGAGAACTCCGGCAGCGGATCGAAGGCGACGAAATCACCCACGCAAACGCCGAGTGAATCGCAATCGGCGCGGGTGGCGCAGTAGGCGTCCAGGCGCAGCTCGACGTGATCCCAGCTGATCGGCATGGTGTCGACGGCGGTGTTGAAGGCGTGCCCCGAGGCCATCAGCGGTAGCACGCTGCCGCGAATCACGCCGTTGTCGGTGAACAGGCTGACGCGACTGCCCTCGGCGAAACGGCTCGACCAGCAGCCCACCGGTGCCAGGCCGAGACGGCCGTTGTCCTTGATCTCGCGGACGATGGCGCCAATGGTGTCGAGGTGCACGGAAACGGCGCGGTCGAAACGTTCGTACTCGCTCTGACGCCCGCGCAGGGTGGCGCGGATGGTGCCGCGGCGGGTCAGCTCGAAGGGGATTTCCAGCTCTTCGAGGCGCTCGGCTACGTAACGCACGATGGTGTCGGTGAAACCGGTAGGGCTGGGGATGGCGAGCATCTCCAGCAGCACCTTCTGCATGTAGTCCAGATCGGGTTCGGGTAACTGTTGCATATAGGCTCCTCGCGTTCGGATTGCCCCTCTCCCGCATCCAGGAAAGGGCCGGGGGGAGAGTGTTCAGCTCGTCGCCTGGCTCAGCGGGAACAGCAGGTCGACGAAGCGCTCGGCGGTCGGCTGCGGTTCGTGGTTGGCCAGGCCGGCCCGTTCGTTGGCCTCGATGAACACATGGTCCGGCTGATCGGCAGCAGGTACCAGCAGGTCGAGACCGACGACCGGGATTTCCAGGGCGCGGGCAGCCTTGATTGCCGCGTCACGCAACGCCGGATGGAGAATCGCGGTGACGTCCTCCAGGGTGCCACCGGTGTGCAGGTTGGCGGTCTTGCGCACCGCCAGGCGTTGGCCGGCCGGCAATACGCTGTCGTAGTCGAGACCGGCACCGTGCAGGGTGCGCAGGGTTTCGGCGTCCTTGGGAATGCGGCTCTCGCCGCTGGTGGCGGCCTGGCGCCGACGGCTCTGGGCGTCGATCAGCTCGCCGATGCTGTGGCGGCCGTCGCCGATGATTTCCGCCGGGCGGCGAATGGCGGCGGCCACCACCTCGTAGCCGATCACCAGAATGCGCAGATCAAAGCCCTCGTGATAGCTCTCCAGCAGCACGCGCTGGTCGAACACGCGGGCGCGCTCGATGGCTTCCTGCACTTCACCCGGCGTGCGCAGGTCGACCGCCACGCCCTGGCCCTGTTCGCCGTCAACCGGTTTGACCACCACCGAGCCGTGCTCGGCGAGGAAGGTGGCGTTGTCCTCGGCGCTGGCGGCCAGGCGCTGCGCCGGTACGCTGAGACCGGCGCGCGACAGGGTACGGTGGGTCAGGCGCTTGTCCTGGCAAAGGGTCATGCTTACGGCGCTGGTGAGATCGCACAGCGATTCGCGGCAGCGGATGCGCCGACCGCCGTGGCTGAGGGTGAACAGCCCGGCCTCGGCGTCATCCACCTGCACCTCGATGCCGCGACGCAGCGCTTCGTCGACGATGATGCGTGCGTAGGGATTGAGTTCGGCCTGTGGGCCGGGGCCTAGGAACAGCGGTTGGTTGATGCCGTTCTTGCGCTTGAGGCTGAAGGTCTGCAGCTCGCGAAAACCCAGCTTGGCATAGAGGCGCTTGGCCTGTTTGTTGTCGTGCAGCACGGACAGGTCGAGGTAACTCAGGCCACGGCTCATGCCGTGTTCTATCAGGTGGCGTACCAGCGCTTCACCGACACCGGGGCGGCTGCACTGCGGGGCTACCGCCAGGCACCAGAGGCTGCTGCCGTTCTCCGGGTCGCGGAAGGCGCGCTGATGGTTCAGGCCCATGACGCTGCCAACCACTGCGCCACTGTCTTCGTCCTCTGCCAGCCAGTAGGTCGGGCCGCCTTCGTTGTAGGGGGTGAGCTTGGCCTGGTCGATCGGCAGCATGTTGCGGGTCTGGTACAGGCAGTTGATGGCCTGCCAGTCCGCATCGTTCTGCGCACGGCGAATGCGAAAGCCGCGGAAGCTGCGGCGTGCCGGCCGGTAATCGCTGAACCACAGGCGCAGGGTGTCGGAGGGGTCGAGGAACAGCTGCTGGGGGGCATGCGCCAGCACCTGATGCGGTGCGGCGACGTACAGGGCAATGTCGCGCTCGCCGGGTTGCTCGTTGAGCAGCGCTTCGGCCAGCACGGTTGGGTCCGGGTAGGTATGGCCGATCAGCAGGCGGCCCCAGCCGCAATGGATGGCCTGCGGCTGGCTGGGCTGACTGGTGTGGTCTTCGGCCAGGCGCGCTTGCAGACGTTCGTAGGAGGGCGTCTGGCCGCGCAGCAGGCGTTGGTTGAAGGCAGTGGAGCGCATGGAATAGTCCCTGTCCGTGTTCATTACGTCCGGTCTGAGCCGGATCGTCATTGAGTCGCGACATATCCCGGGGTTACCGGGCTACGACCATTGATCCTGCAAGAGCGGCCCGAGGGCCGCTCCGTTTCGTTTACAGGCCCTGTTCACTCAGCCACAGGTTGAGCGCAGCCAGCTGCCATAGCTTGGAGCCGCGCAGCGGTGTGAGCTGGCTCTGCGGGTTGGTCAGCAGCTGGTCGAGCATGGTCGGGTTGAACAGGCCGCGATCCTGGCTGGGATCGAGCAGCAGATCGCGCACCCAGCCGAGGGTGGCGCCTTCCAGGTGCTTGAGGCCGGGAACCGGGAAGTAGCCTTTGGGCCGGTCGATCACTTCGCTTGGAATGACCTTGCGTGCGGCTTCCTTGAGCACGTATTTGCCGCCTTCCGGCAGCTTGAACCGAGCCGGAATGCGCGCCGAAAGCTCGGCCACACGGTAGTCGAGGAACGGTGTGCGCGCTTCCAGGCCCCAGGCCATGGTCATGTTGTCCACGCGCTTGACCGGGTCGTCGACCAGCATCACGGTGCTGTCCAGGCGCAGCGCCTTGTCCACCGCCGCCTCGGCACCGGGCATGGCGAAATGCTCGCGGACGAACTCGCCGGCCATGTCGCCGGTCAGCCAGGCCGGCTGTACGCAGGCGGCGTACTCGTCGTGCTCGCGGTCGAAGAACGCCGCGCGGTAGGCGGCGAAGGCATCCTTGGCGCCGTCGACCTGCGGGTACCAGTGGTAGCCGGCGAACAGTTCGTCGGCGCCCTGGCCGCTCTGTACCACCTTGCAGTGCTTGGCCACTTCGCGCGAGAGCAGGTAGAAGGCGATGCAGTCGTGGCTGACCATCGGCTCGCTCATGGCGCGGAAGGCCTGCGGCAGCTGGTCGAGAATCTCATGCTCGCCGATACGCAGCTGATGATGGCGGGTGGCGAAGCGCTGGGCGATCAGATCCGAATACTGGAACTCGTCGCCGCGCTCGCCGCCGGCATCCTGGAAACCGATGGAGAAGGTCAAGAGGTTTTCCACACCGGCTTCGCGCAGCAGGCCGACCAGCATGCTCGAATCGACGCCGCCGGAGAGCAATACACCGACGTCCACCGCAGCACGCTGACGGATGGCCACGGCTTCGCGCATGGTTTCCAGCGTCAGATCGCGCCATTCTTCAAGGCCGTAATTAGTCTCATCGCCTTGCGGGCCGAACTGCAGGGTCCACCAGGTTTTCTGCTCGATCCTGCCGTCGGCATCGACGCGCATCCAGGTGGCCGGCGGCAGTTTCTCGACGCCGGCGAGGATGGTGCGCGGCGCCGGCACCACGGCATGGAAGTTCAGGTAATGGTTGAGGGCGACGGCATCCAGCGTCTTGGCAATATCGCCACCCTGTAGCAGGGCCGGCAGCGACGAGGCGAAACGCAGGCGCTCGCCGGTGCGCGACAGGTACAGCGGTTTGACACCGAGGCGGTCGCGGGCGATGAACAGGCTCTGCGTGTCACGTTCCCAGACGGCGAAGGCGAACATGCCGTTGAGCTTGGGCAGCAAGGCCTCGCCCCAGGCGTGATAACCCTTGAGCAGTACCTCGGTGTCACCGCCGGAGAAGAAACGATAGCCCAGCGCTTCCAGTTCGCTGCGTAGTTCGGGGTAGTTGTAGATGGCGCCGTTGAACACCATCGACAGGCCGAGATCGCTGTCGATCATCGGCTGGCCCGAAGCCTCCTGCAGATCCATGATCTTCAGACGGCGGTGGCCCAGGGCGATGGGGCCCTGACTATGAAAGCCGTGGGCGTCGGGGCCGCGAGGGGCCAGGTGGTGGGTGATGCGTTCGACTGCCGCCAGATCCGCGGGGCGTCGATCAAAACGTAGTTCTCCAGCTATTCCGCACATAGTTCCTTACCGGTGTTGCCGTTGGGGAGTGGCTCGTGACCGAGCCTTTTACACCAAAACAAGAAAATGCTTTCATGTCAAAGTGTTGGTTGTTAAGAATTGGTGTTTATGAGTGCTAAAAAAGTTCCTGCTGAAATAGATTTGTCATCTGTAATGGCCTATGAAATGCCACTATTCCAGGCGCTGCGGCGCCTGCAGCAGGCGGGGGAGGTGCATGCCAAGCGTCTGGCCCGTTTTGGCGGGCTGACACCCGTGCAGTTGATGGTCTTGCAGGTACTGGCCAGTGAGACCCGCATGACCGCCAGCGTGCTGAGCAGCCGCGTCAGCCTGACGGCCGCGACGCTGTCCGGTCTGCTCGATCGCCTCGAGGAGCGTGGTCTGTTGCAGCGTCAGCGCGACGACCGGGATCGTCGACGGCAATGGCTGTTGATCAGCGATGCAGGTCGCGAGTTGATCCAGCAGGCGCCGTCTCTGATGCCGCCGGAGTTCAACCAGCGTTTTGCCGTGCTTGCCGACTGGGAGCGCCACAGTCTGACGGCGGCGTTGTTGAGGGCTGCCGAGTTGTGCGGCGAGATGGATTGAAGCGGCGTGCTTTTTTCAGAAAAAATTCAAGCAGGGTGTTGACTTAGCTTCGCCACCTGCATAAAGTGCGCGCCTCGCTAAGGCACATGGGTGGTTAGCTCAGCCGGGAGAGCATCTGCCTTACAAGCAGAGGGTCGGCGGTTCGATCCCGTCACCACCCACCACCCCACTTCGAGAGCTAGCGAATTCGGACGCAAGTCCGGCCGACGCGCAGCGGTAGTTCAGTCGGTTAGAATACCGGCCTGTCACGCCGGGGTTTTTCTTTGCCTGCGACTTTTCGTCACGCGGGTTCGAGTCCCGTCCGCTGCGCCATACAAGAAACCCGCTGATCGCA
>NZ_ATKM01000016.1 GCF_000418555.1 Pseudomonas sp. P818 | reverse complement strand
ATTTCCCGGATCGAGCCTGGCTCGGTTCGAGATGGCAAGGCCCGTCAGGGCGCCATCGGATGCTACAGAGTTTCAAGAGTTCCTTGGACGCAAGTCCAGCCGACACGCAGCGGTAGTTCAGTCGGTTAGAATACCGGCCTGTCACGCCGGGGGTCGCGGGTTCGAGTCCCGTCCGCTGCGCCATACAAGAAACCCGCTGATCGCAAGATCAGCGGGTTTTTCTTTGCCTGCGACTTTTCGTCATCTTGTCTTCATGCTTGCAAAGTAGCTTGCTATCGATCAGGCGAAATGACTCAGGAGAATGCCCGATGGACGATTATCAGGAAGAGCTGCTCGAGCGCGATGCCTTCGATCAGGACGTGACCGAAGCCGACGACGCCACCGAGCTCTGAGCTTCACCGCTTGCCCTGCGCTGTGCGCGACGGTAGTCGCCCGGCGTTTGCCCCAGCCAGCGTTTGAAGGCGCGCTGAAAGGCTTCGGCCGAGGCGAAGCCGAGCAGGTAGGCGATCTCGCCGAAGGCCAGCTCGGTGTCACGGATATAGGCCGTGGCCAGGTCGCGGCGGGTATCGTTGAGGATGCTGCGAAACTGCGTGCCTTCCTCGGCCAGCCTGCGCCGCAGGGTCCAGCTCGGCAGGTGCAGACTGCGCGCGACTTCATCCAGGTCCGGTTCGTGCCCGTGCAGCAATGGCCCGAGTAGCTGGATCACCCGTTCGCGCACGCTGCGTGTGCGGGTCAGTTGCTCCAGCTCGCGTTCACATAACTCCACGAGATGCCGCCAGGTGCCCGGGCAGTGCTGCGCATTGCGCAGCGCCAGGGTTTCGTTGCTCAGGCGCAGCTGGTTGGCACCAGCGCAGAACTCCACCGGGCAGCCGAACTGCGTTTCATAGCGATCGCCATAGTCCGGCGCAGGAAATTCGATCTCGACCTTTTCCGGGCTGATCGGGCGGGCGACCAACTGAGCCAGGTTGCTCTGCCAACCTGCCAGTACCGAATCCACCACGAAGCGGTTATAGGCGTTGTACGGGCTGATGGAATAGAAATGCAGCCAGGCGCCGCGCTCGTCCTCGCGAAAACTCGAGCGTCCCCGGTAGTTGGCCGCGTACAGCGGTTCGAACCGGGTCAGCGTGCGTGCTGCTTCGCGCAGGTCCGGTGCCTGCATGGCGCAGATGCCAGCCAGGCCGATCTGGCTCAGGTGGCTGTGGTGGCCCATGTCCAGGCCCAATGCCGGATCGCCACACAGGGTGATGGCGCTGTGGCCGAGGCGCATGAAGCGTGGAATCGACAGGCGCGCCCTCGGTTCGCTCAGGCGCGCGGCATTCAGGCCGAACTGCTCGAACAGTGGCTCGTGCGGCCGGCCTTTGGCGCGCAGTGCATCGGCCAGCGCCAGGGTGAAACCGACGGAAAGGTCGCCGAGACGAACGCGTGAAGTTTTCATAACCAGAGGTTGATCAGTTGTGCGCCGCGCTCGTCTGAGCCCCGTTCGCTGCGGCCGGCATCGAACGCCAGGGCCTGAGGCTGGCCGCTGCGTTCCCACAGCCTGCCGCGCAGATGGACTTTCACTGCCGCACGAATGCCGTGGGCCTGCAGGCGCTCGCCGAGTTCGGCATCGTCGCTCTGGCCATCCAGGTCGCTGGGCATGGCAAGAAGCTCGGCGGCGTCGCCATCGGCCGCTTCGCTCTGCAACTGGCCGATGCTGCCGCCCAGCAGCACGCCAAGCCGGCCAGCAGGGGTATCCAGCACCTGCAGGGTATCCGGCGCTGCGGTTTTCAGGTTGGCAGCGCTGAATGCGTGGCGTTGTGGCTGGCCCAGCGGGTTGCCGGCTCGGTCGAATACCAGGCTGGTGTTGTACAACGGCCCACGTCCGACTTCGAGACGACCCAGCTCCACGCGAGGTTCGGGCAGGACGATCGAGCCGGCCACCAGGGTGATCTGGTAGTCGCGGGCCAGGTCACCGAACAGTTGCTGGTAGTCATGTGCCATCGATTTTGCCTTGGTGCGCAGCATGGCGTCGTCCAGGCGCGCGTCGCTCCCGGCATTCAGCAGCGCGCCGAGAAAATCCAGAGGATTGGTCGCCGCCAGCCAGTGCATGGCCTGCTGGCGTTCGGCGGCGCGGTGTAGCGCTTCCTTCTCGCCCACGGCCAAAAGCCAGGTGCCGATATGCTCGGGTAGCACGACGACGGTTCGCTCGTTGAGCAGGCCCAGGTCGCGGGCGTGATCCAGATAGGCGGCGAGTTTCAGGCGCAGGCGCGCGAGGCTCTGATAGTCGGCGGCGAACAGCTCCGGCTGAATGCCCAGCAGATTTCCGCGAGGGCCCGGCTGGCCGATATCGAGCGCGACCTGGCTGCGCAGATCGGACAGGTAATGGCTGCTGGGGCGCTGTTCGAGCCAGTGGGCGTAGCTGCCGAGACCGGCCAGCAGAGTCAGTGAGAGGAGGAGAGTGATCAGTAGGCGCATTTCAGGGTGTTCGGTTGGGTTGCGGTGCAGGGTAGGTCGGTCGAGCCGTGCTGCCAAGACATGTTGCTATTTTTGATCATTATCTTGTCACTTTTGATCATTGAGCCTGGCTGGCGGCCTCTTTATCGTCTGGCTCCATAACCGACCGCGTGACCATGAGACCGCGGCAATCCGTGAACTGCACCGCGATGTGGAGAATTCCATGACTGCTCGTTACCCGCACCTGCTGGCCCCGCTCGATCTCGGCTTCACCACGCTGAGCAACCGCACCCTGATGGGCTCCATGCACACCGGCCTGGAAGAGAAGCCGGGCGGCTTCGAGCGCATGGCGGCCTACTTCGCCGAGCGTGCCCGGGGCGGCGTTGGCCTGATGGTCACCGGCGGTATCGGCCCGAACGAGGAGGGCGGCGTGTACGCTGGCGCGGCCAAGCTGAGCACGGTCGAGGAGGCGGAGAAGCACAAGATCGTCACCCAGGCCGTACACGAGGCCGGTGGCAAGATCTGCATGCAGATCCTGCATGCCGGGCGTTACGCCTACAGTCCGAAGTCCGTGGCTCCCAGCGCCATCCAGGCGCCGATCAACCCGTTCAAGCCGCGCGAGCTGGACGAGGAGGGCATCGAGAAGCAGATCGCCGATTTCGTCAATTGCGCGGCGCTGGCCCAGCAGGCCGGCTATGACGGCGTCGAGGTGATGGGCTCGGAAGGCTACTTCATCAACCAGTTCCTGGTCGCTCACACCAATCACCGTACCGACCGCTGGGGCGGCAGCTTTGATAACCGCATGCGCCTGCCGGTGGAGATCGTGCGCCGCGTGCGTGAGGCGGTCGGGCCGAATTTCATCATCATCTATCGCCTGTCGATGCTCGACCTGGTCGAGGGCGGCAGCACCTGGGACGAGATCGTCCTGCTGGCCAAGGCCATCGAACAGGCCGGCGCCACCCTGATCAACACCGGCATCGGCTGGCACGAGGCGCGCATCCCGACAATCGCCACCAAGGTGCCGCGTGCGGCCTTCACCAAGGTCACTGCCAAGCTCAAGGGCGAGGTGAACATCCCGCTGATCACCACCAACCGCATCAACACCCCGGAAGTGGCCGAGCAGGTGCTGGCCGAGGGCGATGCCGACATGGTGTCCATGGCGCGCCCCTTCCTCGCCGACCCGGACTTCGTCAACAAGGCCGCCGAAGGCCGCGCGGACGAAATCAACACCTGCATCGGCTGCAACCAGGCCTGCCTGGACCACACCTTCGGCGGCAAACTGACCAGTTGCCTGGTCAACCCGCGCGCCTGCCACGAAACCGAGCTGAACTACATCCCCACCACCACGGTGAAGAAGATCGCCGTGGTCGGCGCTGGGCCGGCCGGGCTGGCCGCTTCCACCGTCGCTGCCGAACGCGGCCACAGCGTGACCCTGTTCGATGCGGCCGGTGAGATCGGCGGCCAGTTCAACGTGGCCAAGCGCGTGCCGGGCAAGGAAGAGTTCTATGAGACTCTGCGCTACTTCAAGCGCAAGCTGGAAACCACCGGTGTCGACGTGCGCCTCAATACCCGCGTGTCGGTGGATGACCTGGTGGCGGGCGGCTTCGACGAGATCATCCTGGCCACCGGTATCGCCCCGCGTACTCCGGAGATTCCGGGGATCGAGCATCCCAAGGTGATCGGCTACCTGGACGCGATTCTCGAGCGCAAGCCGGTCGGCCAGACGGTGGCGGTGATCGGCGCCGGTGGTATCGGCTTCGACGTCTCCGAGTTCATCACTCACCAGGGCAAGGCCACCAGCCTCGACCGTGACGAGTTCTGGAAGGAGTGGGGCATCGATACCTCGCTGCAGGCGCGTGGTGGCGTGGCTGGCGTACAGGCGCATCCGCAGCCGGCGGCGCGTCAGGTATTCCTGCTGCAGCGCAAGAAGTCCAAGGTTGGCGATGGTCTGGGCAAGACCACCGGCTGGATTCACCGCACCGGCCTCAAGAACAAGAACGTGCAGATGCTCAACAGTGTCGAGTACCTGAAGATCGACGATGCCGGCCTGCATATCCGCATCGCCGGTGGTGATGAGCAGGTGCTGCCGGTCGACACCGTGATCGTCTGTGCGGGGCAGGATCCGCTGCGCGAGCTGCAGGAAGGGCTGGAGCGCGCAGGTCAGCGCGTGCACCTGGTCGGTGGCGCGGATGTGGCCGCCGAGCTCGATGCCAAGCGCGCGATCAACCAGGGCTCGCGCCTGGCGGCCGAACTCTGATCGAACCGACGCCCCGCCTTGTGCGGGGCGTCTGCTTAGTGGCTGACAATAACAAGGAGAAGCCCATGTCGCTCGATGCTCAACTCAACCCATCCGCCGCCGCCAGCCTGGCGCGCTGGCACCAGTTCGTCGCCGCCAGGGACCTGAGCGCCTTGCCCGAGCTGCTGCATCCGCAGGCGGTGTTTCGTTCGCCCATGGCGCATACGCCTTATCCGGGCGCGCAGGCAGTCAATCTGATCCTCAATACGGTGCTCAAGGTGTTCGAGGATTTCACCTATCACCGCGAGCTGGCCTCGGCCGATGGTCTCAATGTCGTGCTGGAGTTCTCCGCACGGGTGGGCGAGCGCGAGCTCAAGGGCATCGACATGATTCGTTTCGACCAGTCGGGGCGGATCGTCGAGTTCGAGGTCATGGTGCGCCCGATGAGCGGGCTGCAGGCCCTCGGCGCGGAAATGGCGCAGCGCCTCGCGCCTTTTCTCGCCGCAGCCAAGGGCTGAGGCGCGCCCTATTTGAGGACACCCACTTCACGGTAGAAGCGCTCGGCACCGGGATGCAGCGGAATCGGCAGGCCATTGGTTGCCCGCTCCAGCTGGATGTCCTTGGCGGCCGGATGAGCTTCGGCCAGGCGGCCCAGGTTCTCGAAGAGCAGCCTGGTCATCTGGTAGGCCAGGTCGTCGGAAACGCTGGTCTGGCTAACCAGAAGGTTGGTGATGGTCGCCGTGGTCACGTCGCTGGCCTGCCCCTTGTAAGTGCCGGCCGGAATGATGCCTGGCTGATAGGCGCCGCCGATACGTGACACGACCTGCTCCGGAATGGCCACGAAGGTGATCGGCATGCGCTCGGCCAGTTCGCGAATGGCCGCCATGCCCAGACCGGCCGACTGCAGGGTAGCGTCCAGCTGGCCTTTTTCGATCAGTTCCACCGACTCGGCATAGGGTTTGAATTCGACCTGCCCCATGTCTTTGTAGCTCAGACCGGCGGCCTTGAAGATGGCCCTGGCATTGAGCTCGGTGCCCGAGCGCGGCGCGCCGACGGAAATTCGCTTGCCGCGCAGGTCTTCCAGACTGCGGATGCCTGACGCCTGGCTGGCGACGATCTGAATGTAGTTCGGGTAGATGCCGGCGATGGCCCGCAGGCGGTCACGCGGTGCCCTGAAGCCGGCGTCCTCGTTGCCTTTCCAGGCGTCGGCCACCGAGTCGCCAAGGGCGAAGGCCAGCTGGCCACGGGCGATCTGTAGCAGGTTCAGGTTCTCTACCGAGGCCTTGGTGGCGCGCACGCTGGTGGTCGAGCCTTCGATGCGCTCGCCATAGAGGTCGGACAGGCTCATGCCCAGCGGGTAATACACGCCACTGGTGCCGCCGGTGAGAATATTGATCGAGGGTGGGTTGGCATGAGTGTTGGGGCTGTTGACCAGGATCGCGGCAGCGACGAGCAGGCCAAGCCGTTTGGCTAAGCGCATGGGGATTCTCCGTTATTGTTGTTTTTCGAGCTGGCAGCGAGTCAGTGTCGCAGGGCTATGCAGGCGCGCGGACAGGCATTCGCCAAGTGCATTGAGCGGGTAGGGTTGGCAGTGAAGCGATGGCAGAACATGGCTGACCTCTTGTCTTTTTTATCAGTCCGGTCGCGCGAAGGGCGCGTGGGGTGATGTATGGCGAGCAGGTGACGTGCCAGGTTGTCACAATGCCGCTGCAGAGCGGGTGAGGATTTTTCTGCCGGCTTCTCTAGGCGGAAATTCGCTTGTCTGGTCGGGTCGCGATGGCAGAAATCCGCCGATTGTCCCGTGCCAGGTAGGCCAGGCACCGAGCGATGATCGCCCCGGAACTTAGCGTTCTCGTCACATTTTGGCGTCAGCGGCGCGCCTATCCGGTCTGGCTCGCGGAGTGAGTGCCAACCCAGTCACATTGCTGGGTGCGGGTTTTCCCCTAGACTTGCCTGACCGATCAGGGACGGCATCAATCGCCAAAGCAGGATGGGCTTTGACGATCGATGCCGTACGCGCATATCCCCCGTTGGTTCAGAGGGCCTTCGATGAGCATGCAGAACAAGCCGCAGATGGTGGAAGCCGTGATGTTCTTCAGTGAACGCGGTGTCTGCAAACAGATGATGTTCCCTGAGTTCGAAGCCTTGCTCGACGGTGTGGTGAACATGCCCGAGTTCGCCGATGAGCAGATGCGTGCGGTATTCGTGGTAATTAACCCGCGCCTGCTGGTCAGGGCTGCGGTGTTCTTCTTGCTGGATTTCGATGAGGACGGTCGCCCCGACAAGGGCTGGAACATTCCTCTGCAGCATCTGGCCGAGCGTGCCGGCCGTGGCCCGGATCTCGGTGCCGGTCCGATTCGTCTGGCCTGTCGCAGCCAGTGCCCGGTGTCCTGGCACCAGATGCACCTGTGGGACCCCAGCCTGGCGCCCGGGCAGAACGATCTGGTGCTGCTGCGCGATGCGGTCAAGCGCAATCAGCTCGGGCTGCTGGTCGAGGACGACAGTACCCAGGCGGTGGTTGCCGAGCGTTTGCAGGTGGCTTCCGAAGACAAATGGTACGCGCCTGACCCGGCCAAGGAAGTGGCCGACCAGTTGGCGCAGAAGATGGATCAGGAGCACCGCGCCAAGACTGCGCAGCTGATTCAGCAGCAGCGCCTGCGTATCACCAGTCTGACCCAGCAGCACGAGGAAGAACTGGCCAAACTCAAGCTGGCCAGTGAGGAGCAGAGCAAGCATCTGCAGGCGCAGCTGCATGGCCTGCACCAGGCGTTGCGCCAGCAGGAGGAACTCAACGCCAGTCTCAAGGCGCAGCTGGCGGCTCAGGCCGAAAGCTTCCAGAACAGCCGGGAGGAGATGACGCAACAATTGCGCGCGCTGGAGCGCCATGGGCGTACGGAGGGGGACATTTTGCGCGCGCAGTTCGACGGTGAAGTGCGCGCCAAGGTCGCTGCGGCTGTGGCCGAATACAAGGAGCAGGTCGCCGTCCGTGATGTCGAGCTGGCCTATCGCAACGAGCTGGACGCGCAGTTGCAGGCGGAGATCGAGCGACTCAAGCGAGAGCGCGATGCCCTTGCCAGTCAGGGCGGAGACCAGGTGCTGGAGCGCTTGGCCAAACTCGGTGTGGTGTTCGTGGTGTACCATCCCGGCGCCGGGCACCTGACCATTCCGCTGCAGGATGTTGCCCGCTATCAGGACAACCCCATGGCATACGCCGCTGGAAAATGCTTCGTTACCGAAGAACAGTACCGTCACTGGCTGGCGCATTATCAGCAGCCCAGCTGCGATGCGATCTTGCCCAGTGGTGAACGCTGCGCCATTCCCATCGACCGTATCGATACGCCGAGTCGTTTCACGCTCGGTGATTCCAACTGCTGTACTCGGCACAAGGCGAGCAGTCGTCTGCGCACCGTCAGCTGATCTTGCCGGTACGCATTCCCTGCTGGCGCCCGCAGGCGCCATTGCACCCAGTAAAGCTGCCCTGGCTCGAGGCTGCCGGCGTCGAGCTCGCCTGTTTGCGCCTCGATCGCGTCGATCCACTGGTGTCCGGCAACAAATGGTTCAAGCTCGCGCCCTATCTGGAGCAGGCCGCTGCCGCAGGCGCGCAGGGCGTGATCAGCCTTGGCGGCGCACACTCCAATCATCTGCATGCGCTGGCCGCCGCCGGGCAGCGCTTCGGCTTCGCTACCGTCGGTTTGCTGCGCGGTGAGGCGCAACGAACGCCGACTGTCGATGATCTACAACGCATGGGTATGGAGCTGCACTGGCTGGGTTATGGCGGTTATCGCGCGCGCCATCAGCCGGATTTCTGGGCGCCCTGGCTGGAACGCTACAGCGGTTTTCAGACGATAGGCGAGGGGGGGCTGGGTCTGCAGGGGGCCCGAGGTTGCAGCACGCTGGTGGAGATGGCCGAGATACAACTGAGCACAATCGGCTGGGACGATTTCGATGCCTGGTGGCTGGCCGCCGGGACCGGCACCACCTTGGCCGGAGTGGTGCTGGGGGAGAGGCGACGCGCCGTATTCGGTGCGCTGGCGGTGCCGAGTGACCACGGTGTCGCCGGCCAGGTGGCCAGGCTGCTCGATGAGGCCGGTGAGACGCAGCGACGCTACTTGCTGATAGATGCTGCGCGCGGCGGTTTTGCCCGACTCGACGAGCCGCTGCGGCAGTTCATCCAACAGACCGAACAGACCTGTCATCTGCCTCTGGAGCCGGTTTATACCGGCAAGGCGCTCATGGCGCTGCGCGAATTCTGCGAAAGTGGTCAACTTGCCCGCGGCAGTCGGCTGATCTTCATTCATACTGGCGGCTTGCAAGGGCGTCGGGCGCTGATGGGCGCAGAGGCCGACTACACTCAGGACTGACCAGCGGAGCCTGGAAAACCTCATGAGCGAACCACTTACCCCTGAACAGCTACGCAGCCTGACGCCGCTCAATGCGCTCTCCGAGCAGCAGTGGCGCGAGCTGCGCAGCCAGCTGGTGCCGCAGCCGCTGTTGGCCGGGCAGTTGCTGTTTCGCCAGGGGGATCAGGCGCGCCTGACCTGCTACCTGCTGGCCGGCGAGCTGCAACTGCAGGATGCCGAGGGGCGCACGCAGAAGGTCCAGGCTGGCAGCGAGGTCAGCTGTCATCCCTTGTCGCCGGGGCTGCCGCGCTTGCATGACGCGCGCGCCCTCACCGATGTCAGCGTGCTGATGATCGACAGTGCCACCCTGGATCGCCTGTTGACCTGGCGTGTGGCGCATCAGGACCTGTTGCTGGCGCTGCAGCAGAGTGGCGCCGATATCGAGTGGCTGGAGCGGCTGCTGGAGAATCCGCTGTTCGCCAAGGTACCGCCGGCCAACGTGCAGAGCATGCTCGCTCGCCTGCAGCGGGTCGAGCTTGCGGCTGGCAGTCAGGTACTCGAGGAGGGCGCCAGTGGCGATTGCTGCTATTTCCTGGAAAGCGGTCGCGCCGAGGTGATCCGCAGTGCCGGCAGTGATCGTCAGGTGCTGGCGGAACTGGATGTGGGCGCCTGTTTCGGTGAGGAGGCGCTACTTGCCGATCGTCCACGCAATGCCACGGTGACCATGGTCGAGGCCGGCACTGTGCTGCGTCTGGATCGCCAGGATTTCTTCGCCCTGCTCAAGGCGCCCGTGGTGGCCGAGGTTTCGCTTGGCGAGGCGGCCAGGTTGTTGGCACAGGGCGCGCAATGGCTCGACGTACGCCTGCTGGAAGAATACGAAAAGGCGCATGCGCCCCAGGCCTTGCACATGCCGTTGCAACTGTTGCGCCTGAAGGCGCGTCTGCTGGATCGATCGCGCACCTATCTGTGCTACTGCGACAGCGGCAAACGCAGCAGCAGCGCGGTGTTTCTCCTCGCGCAACTGGGTTACAGCGTTTACGCCCTGCGTGAGGGGCTCGATGGCCTGCCGGCAGTACAGCGTGATGCGCTGCTGTGTGAGAGCGGTGCCGGGTATCTGGCGCGCTCCGGGGGGCGTATCGAGCGCAGTCTTTGAGCGGCGCTGGCTTTGGGGCAAGCGTAGCCCGGATGAAATCCGGGGTTTGCAGATGCATACATCCCGGATTGCATAAGGGCTACGAGTGCGTTGGCCACTGGTCGTTGACCAGGAATAGCCGCTCCACTTCCTGCCAATGTCCGGCCTGATCTTCCTCCAGACGTACCAGTAACTGCGCCTGAGCCTCGGGGCGCAGGGCGCTCAGCCATTGCTGGAACATTTCTGCAGACCAGGCCTCGTCAGCCCTCAGCAGCGCCGGCGCCAGCCAGGCCAGCCTGGGCAGCGGTTGCCAGTGAGCATCCGGCCTTGTTGCAGCGAAGCAATCCCAGTCGCGTCGATGCAGCCAGCCGCCCCGACAATGGCCAGGTAATGCGCCGCGTGGCGCCGAGCAACCGTCCGGCCAGGGGTAGAACAGATAGCCGCCGAGCCAGAAGGCCGCGCGAGCCTCGCTTAACTGCAGCTCGTTCAAGGCCCCGCGTGCTTCGCGTCGTGACGACAGGGGCAGTTGATGGTGTGCCAGATGGCTCAGCTTCAGGTCGAGTCGGTCATGGCTGCCGGGGCCGAGCCAGTCAGCGGCATCACTGCCGCCGGTGCCCAGATAGAACTTCACCGCCAGTTCCAGATGGTGCTCGCCTTCGTCGTCGCGCAGCAGCAGGTCCAGCTCGCCCAGAGTCTGACCGCCCTGGCGGATAGGCAGATTGGCGGCGACCACTTCGACGTCAGGTGCGGCATGCAGGGCGAACTGCCACAGACGCTCGTAGTACAGGCCGAGGCGGCGTACCGGTTTTTCCGCCAGCCAGCTGTGCAGGGGGCTGGGGTCCCTGTCCTGCTGCGCAAGCCAGTCTGCCAGCCGCTGCGGTTGTCGCGTCCAGCAGCTGACTTGCAGGGGATGACGTTGGACTTTCGTGGTCTCACCGAGCAAGGGGCAAGAGCGCAGCACCCAGGCCAGGTCGCGCACAGCAGGGTTGCTCAGGCTCTGCAGCAGGTCGTGCATCATGTCATGGGTGGTCATGCAGCCGAGCATAGCTTAGTCACAGTGCTGGTTTGCTGCGGCCCAGGCCTTTGGCCGATAATCACCCATCGTTTCTTATCTGTCTGGCGGGAGTCCCATGGAGCAATTTCGCAATGTCGGCATCATCGGGCGCCTGGGGAGCACGCGTGTTCTGGAAACCGTGCGTCGCCTCAAGCGCTTTCTGATCGACCGCCACCTGCATGTGATTCTCGAGGACACCATCGCCGATGTGCTGCCTGGCCATGGCCTGCAGACCTCCTCACGCAAGATGCTCGGCGAGGTTTGCGATCTGGTGATCGTCGTCGGCGGCGATGGCAGCATGCTCGGCGCAGCGCGCGCGTTGGCGCGGCACAAGGTTCCGGTGCTGGGGATCAACCGCGGCAGCCTGGGTTTTCTCACCGACATCCGCCCCGATGAGCTGGAACTGAAGGTGGCGCAGGTGCTGGAAGGTCAGTACCTGACCGAGAACCGCTTCCTGCTCGAGGCCGAGGTGCGCCGTCAGGGCGAGGCCATCGGCCAGGGCGATGCGCTCAACGACGTGGTACTGCACCCCGGCAAGTCGACGCGGATGATCGAGTTCGAGCTATACATCGATGGCCAGTTCGTCTGCAGCCAGAAGGCCGACGGCCTGATCGTCGCCACGCCTACCGGCTCGACTGCCTACGCGCTGTCTGCCGGCGGGCCGATCATGCATCCCAAGCTCGATGCCATCGTGGTGGTGCCGATGTACCCGCATACCCTGTCCAGCCGGCCTATCGTGGTCGACGGTAACAGCGAACTGAAGGTGGTGGTGTCGCCGGACATGACCATCTACCCACAGGTGTCCTGCGACGGCCAGAACCACTTCACCTGTGCGCCGGGCGACACCCTGCACGTGGGGAAGAAGGCGCAGAAGCTACGCCTGATCCATCCGCTGGACCATAACTACTACGAGGTCTGCAGAACCAAGCTCGGTTGGGGCAGCCGCCTGGGAGGGCAGGACTGAATGTCCCTCGACCCCCATCGTGGCTATGACCTGATCGGTGATATCCACGGTTGTGCGCGCACCCTCGAACGCTTGCTCGAACGCCTGGGTTACAGCCGGCACAGCGGCGTGTGGCGCCATCCGACGCGCATGGTGATCTTCCTCGGTGACCTGGTCGACCGCGGCCCCGGCATTCGCGAAGCCCTGCACCTGGTGCACGACATGGTCCGTGCCGGCCAGGCGCTTTGCATTATGGGCAACCACGAGTTCAACGCCCTGGGCTGGAGCACGCCGGCGCCGCCGGGTAGCGGCCGCCAGTACGTGCGCGAACACAGCACGCGCCATCAGCGCCTGATGCGCGAGACATTGATGCAGTTCGAGGACCATCCGCAGGAGTGGCGCGAATTCCTGCGCTGGTTCTACGAAATGCCGCTGTTCATCGATGCCGGGCGTTTCCGCGTCGTGCATGCCTGCTGGGACGCCGAGTTGATCGCGCCGCTCAGGGCGCAGTTCCCCGACGGCTGCATCGACGAGCATTTCCTGCAGGCCTCGGCCGTGCCGGGCAGTTTTGCCAACATGGCGCTCGATCGCCTGCTGCGCGGCACCGACATGCGCCTGCCGCATGGCCTGACCCTGACCGGAGGTGACGGCTTCACGCGTTCCTACTTCCGTACCAAGTTCTGGGAAGAGAATCCACAGACTTACGGCGATATCGTCTTCCAACCCGATGCCCTGCCGGAGCTGGCGGCGCAGACGCCGCTGACCGAGCTGCAGAAGGACGAGCTGCTCAGATATGGCGCGCACGAGCCGCTGCTGTTCGTCGGCCACTATTGGCGACGTGGCAAGCCAGCGCCGATCCGCCCGAACCTGGCCTGCCTGGACTACAGCGCGGTAGTCGGCGGCCGTCTGGTGGCTTACCGGCTGGATCAGGAGACGCGTCTGGACGCGGGTAAGTTCGTCTGGGTCGATGTCGACCCACAGGAGGCGCCGCGATGACACCAGTGGAAGTACTGCGCCTGCCGCTGGAGACTGACCTGAGCGGGTTCGTCACCTTGCTGCAGCGCCTGCGTGTGCCGCACCGGGTGGCGGAAGAGGGCGGACAGCAGGTGCTCTGGGTGCCGGGTGAGGAGCTTGCTGAGCAGGTGCGTGAGCTTTACGCACGCCACCCACAGGGCGACGCGGGCGCGGAGCTGCCGCCCAACCCGGCACCCTTGCGCGAAAGCTTTTTTGCCCAACTGCGGCGCAGTCCGATAACGGCTCTGGTATTGCTGAGTACCTTCATTGTGTTCGCCGTGACGCTGGCGGGCGAGAATTTTTCCGCTATTCGCTGGCTGAGCTTCGTCGACTTTCGTATCGACGGCGAGCACATCTACCTGACCTATCTGGATGCCACGCTCGATAGCGGCCAGTGGTGGCGCCTGATCACGCCGATGCTGATCCACTTCGGCTGGCTGCATCTGGCGATGAACAGCCTGTGGTACTGGGAGCTGGGCCGGCGTATCGAGTTTCGTCAGGGCGCCATAGGCCTGTTGGGCCTTACCCTGCTGTTCGGCCTCGCTTCCAATTTTGCCCAGTACTGGTGGGCCGGGCCTTCGCTGTTCGGGGGGCTGTCCGGTGTGCTCTACGGCCTGCTCGGGCACTGCTGGATCTACCAGCGCCTGGCGCCGAACCCGGCTTATCGTCTGCCGCCCGGCGTATTGGTGATGATGCTGATCTGGCTGGTGGTGTGCATGACCGGCATCTTCGAAACGCTGGGCGTTGGCGCCATTGCCAACGCTGCCCACGTCGGCGGCCTACTCATTGGCTGCCTGACCGGGCTGCTTGGCGGTATGCTGGCGCGACGCTGATTTATCTGGCGGGTTGAACCCGCTCTACGGTTTAACTGGAGAACCCTATGTCGTCCTTTCTCGAAGCCATCGACAACATCACCCCGGAAATCTACGAGAGCCTCAAGCTGGCCGTGGAGATCGGCAAATGGCCCGATGGCCGCAAGCTGACCCAGGAGCAGAAGGAACTGAGCCTGCAGGCAATGATCGCCTGGGAAATGCAGAACCTGCCCGAGGAAGAGCGCACCGGCTATATGGGTGAGCAAGCGTGCAAGTCCAAGTCCGAGCCGGTCCCCAACCTGCTGTTCAGCTCATCGGAAACCCTTCACTGATGACTGAGCTTGGACGAGGCTCGCTGAGCAAGATGAAGGCGCACCTGGATGCGCCGGTGCAATACGCCTTCCGTCTTGGCGACGAAGAAGTACCGGTCAACCCGCTGGTGGGCAAGCACCTGCGCCTGGAGTATCTCGGCGCTATCCATTGCAGCCATTGCGGGCGCAGAACCAAGACCAGCTTCAGCCAGGGCTACTGCTACCCCTGCATGCAGAAGCTGGCGCAGTGCGACATCTGCATCATGAGCCCGGAGCGGTGCCATTACGATCAGGGCACCTGCCGCGAACCGAGCTGGGGCGAGCAGTTCTGCATGACCGATCATGTCGTGTATCTGGCCAACTCCAGCGGCGTGAAGGTGGGTATCACTCGCGCCAGCCAGGTGCCGACGCGCTGGATCGACCAGGGCGCGACCCAGGCGCTGCCGATCCTGCGTGTGGCCACCCGGCAGCAGTCCGGTTTCGTCGAGGATCTGCTGCGCAGTCAGGTGGCGGACAAGACCAACTGGCGTGCGCTGCTCAAGGGCGACGCCGCGCCGGTCGACCTGATCGCGATTCGCGAGCAACTGTTCGCCGCCTGCGCAGCGGGCATCACCGAACTGCAGCAGCGTTTCGGCCTGCAGGCTGTCCAGCCGCTGAGCGCAGCCGAGGTGCTGGAAATTCGTTACCCCATCGCGGCCTATCCGGCCAAGATCACCAGCTTCAATCTGGACAAGCAGCCCCTGGCCGAGGGTACCCTGCTCGGTATCAAGGGCCAGTACCTGATGTTCGACACCGGCGTGATCAATATCCGCAAGTACACCGCCTATCAGCTGGCCGTCCACGAGATCGCCGCCTGACACCCGATTGCCACCGGCGCCCGGCGCGCCGCAGACGAGAGGCCAAGAGCCATGCGCACCGAACAATCTAAGACCATCTATCTGAAGGACTATCAGGTTCCCGATTACCTGATCGACGAAACCCATCTGACCTTCGAGCTGTTCGAGGATCACAGCCTGGTGCATGCGCAACTGGTCATGCGGCGCAACCCCGAAGCTGGTGCCGGCCTGCCCAAGCTGGTGCTCGATGGCCAGCAACTGGAGCTGCTGGAACTCAAGCTCGACGACCGTGAGCTGGGCGCGGCCGATTACACCCTGACCGACAGCCACCTGACCCTGCAGCCGACCCAGGAGCGCTTCGTGGTCGACAGCAGCGTGCGCATCCACCCGGAGAGCAACACTGCGCTGGAAGGCCTGTACAAGTCCGGCAAGATGTTCTGCACCCAGTGCGAGGCCGAGGGCTTTCGCAAGATCACCTTCTATCTCGACCGTCCGGATGTGATGAGCAAGTTCACCACCACGGTCAGCGCCGAGCAGCATGCCTACCCGGTGTTGCTGTCCAACGGCAACCCGATTGCCAGTGGCTCGGAAGAGGGCGGTCGTCACTGGGCGACCTGGGAAGATCCGTTCAAGAAGCCGGCCTATCTGTTCGCCTTGGTCGCCGGCGATCTCTGGTGTGTCGAAGACAGCTTCACCACCATGAGCCAGCGTGAGGTGGCGCTGCGCATCTATGTCGAGCCGGAGAACATCGACAAGGTGCAGCACGCCATGGACAGTCTCAAGCGCTCGATGAAGTGGGATGAGGAGGTCTATGGCCGCGAGTACGATCTGGACATCTTCATGATCGTCGCGGTCAACGACTTCAACATGGGCGCCATGGAGAACAAGGGTCTCAACATCTTCAACTCCAGCTGCGTGCTGGCCAAGGCCGAAACCGCAACCGATGCCGCGCACCAGCGCGTCGAAGCGGTGGTGGCGCACGAATACTTCCACAACTGGTCGGGCAACCGTGTGACCTGCCGCGACTGGTTCCAGCTGTCGCTCAAGGAAGGCTTCACCGTGTTCCGTGACAGCGAGTTCTCCGCCGATACCCACTCGCGCACGGTCAAACGTATCGAGGATGTTGCCTATCTGCGTACCCACCAGTTCGCCGAGGACGCCGGCCCCATGGCCCACCCGGTGCGCCCGGACGCGTACATGGAAATCTCCAACTTCTACACCCTGACCATCTACGAGAAGGGTGCCGAAGTGCTGCGTATGATCCACACCCTGCTCGGCCCGGAACTGTTCCGCAAGGGCTCGGACCTGTACTTCGAGCGCCACGACGGCCAGGCCGTGACCTGCGACGATTTCGTCAAGGCCATGGAGGATGCCAGCGGCATCGATCTGACCCAGTTCAAACGCTGGTACACCCAGGCCGGCACGCCGCGCCTGGAGGTCAGCGAGGCTTATGACGTCGCCGCCCAAACCTACAGCCTGACCTTCCGCCAGAGCTGCCCGGCCACGCCGGGGCAGAACGAGAAGCTGCCGTTCGTGATTCCGGTAGCGCTCGGTCTGCTCGATGCCCAGGGCAGCGAGCTGCCCCTGCGCCTGCAGGGCGAAAGCGCGGCGCAGGGCACCAGTCGCGTTTTGTCGGTGACTGAAGCCGAGCAGACTTTCACTTTCGAGGACATCGCAGGCAAGCCGCTGCCGTCGCTGCTGCGCGGCTTCAGCGCGCCGGTCAAGCTGCACTTCCCCTATGACCGCGATCAGCTGATGTTCCTCATGCAGCACGACAGCGATGGTTTCAATCGCTGGGAAGCCGGCCAGCAACTGTCGGTGCAGGTGCTGCAGGAGCTGATCGGCCAGCACCAGCGCGGCGAGGCCCTGGTGCTGGATCAGCGCCTGGTTGCCGCGCTGCGCACTCTGCTCGAGGACGATTCGCTGGATCAGGCCATGGTCGCGGAAATGCTCTCGCTGCCGGGCGAGGCCTATCTGACCGAGATCAGTGAGGTGGCGGATGTCGAGGCCATCCACGCCGCGCGCGAATTCGCCCGCAAGGAGCTGGCGAGCGCGCTGTTTGCCCCGCTGTGGGCGCGCTACCAGGCCAACCGCGAAGTCTCCAAGGCCACGCCTTACGTGGCCGAGGCGGCGCACTTCGCTCGTCGCAGCCTGCAGAATATCGCGCTGTCCTATCTGATGCTCAGCGAGAAAGCCGAAGTGCTGGGGGCTTGCGTCGACCAGTTCGAGAACGCTGACAACATGACCGAGCGTCTTGCAGCGTTGGCTGTGCTGGTCAATTCGCCGTTCCAGGAAGAGCAGGGCAAGGCCCTGGCCATGTTCGCCGACTTCTTCAAGGACAATCCGCTGGTCATGGACCAGTGGTTCAGTGTGCAGGCCGGCTGCCCGCTGCCGGGAGGCCTGGAGCGTGTGCATGCGCTGATGCAGCACGAAGCCTTCACTCTGAAGAACCCTAACAAGGTACGCGCGCTGATCGGCGCCTTCGCCAACCAGAACCTGATCAACTTTCACCGCGCGGACGGGGCGGGCTACCGCTTTCTCGCCGATCAGGTGATCACCCTCAACGCCCTCAACCCGCAGATCGCCTCGCGCCTGCTGGCACCGCTGACCCGCTGGCGCAAGTACGGCCCTGCCCGGCAGGTTCTGATGAAGGCAGAGCTGGAACGCATTCTCGCTTCCGGCGAGTTGTCCAGCGACGTTTACGAAGTGGTGAGCAAGAGCCTGGCCTAAGGCGGGTCTGCTGCATAAGAAGTGTTACCGGTCTTTGGCTGGTAACACTTTTTTGTTACCCAATGAAATATGCATGCGACTTGTTATGCATTCGCACACTTAAGTTCGGCTTTCGTTGCTTGACAGCGAGACGGTCTTCGTTTCTCTGCATCACCGCGAGAGCGACATAAAGCGTCGGATCGTAGGACAAGATGCGCCAGTTTTTCTGACGTATTGGTCAGTGGCTGATCAGTCACGAAAAGAAACCGGTCAACAGCTCTCCGAAGCCTGTTTGCGCTGATACACCTGTTTGAATTGGCACCATGGTTGCAGTGCTGAGCGGGATTTGACCACGGGCGAGCGCTCGCTGGTCGTTGGCACATGTCGCAGCAAATAAAAAATAGAAGCCGTCGTCAGCACGGCAATTCGCGACCCGGCTACGGGATCGCCCAAAAGAATGATCTGTCCACGGAGTGAGTCTCGATGGAAATTAAGTCCCGCAAGCCCGTTCTACGTTTTGCTCCGGCCAAGGCCGGCTTTGCGTTCGCTGGCGTTCTGCCGTTGCTGGTCGCCGCCCAGGCTCAAGCGGTGGAGTTCAGCTTCGCCGACAACGAAATCACCGGTTCCCTCGATACCACCGTTTCCTACGGTCAGCTGTGGCGTGTACAGGGTCAGGACAAGAGCAACAACGACATCAACACCAACGACGGTAATCGCAACTTCGACACCGGCCTGGTTTCCGAAGTATTTAAAGTCACCTCGGACCTCGAAGTTTCCTATCAGAACTACGGTGCATTCGTGCGTGGTACCGCTTTCTATGACACCCAGATCATGGACAAGCGCAACGACTACTACGACGCCAACACGCCGGTTCAGCCGAGCCAAAGTTATCCGCGCGACAACACCTTCACTCGTGAAACCCGCCACAAGGCGGGCCGCGATGCGCAGATCCTTGACGCCTATGTCTACGGCAACTGGGACGTAGGCGACATGCCGGTCTCTGGCCGCTTCGGTAAGCAGGTCTTCAACTGGGGTGAAGGCCTGTTCTATCGAGGCGGTATCAATACCACCAACCCGGTCGATGCCGCCAAGTTCCGTCTGCCGGGTTCCGAAGTGAAGGAAGTATTGGTGCCGGTCGAGGCGCTGAGCTTCAATATTGGTCTGACCGACAATCTTTCGATGGAAGCTTTCTACCAGTTCAACTGGAAAGAGTCTGCCATCGATCCGGTCGGTACCTATTTCTCTGAGACCGACTTGTTTGCTGATGGTGGCCATACCGCTTATAACCAGAGCGGCTCACTTGCAGGCGCGTTGACTCCAAACCCAGGCTTGGGCGGCTTGTCCTTGTACCAAGCTTCTGTCCTGAATCCTGCTCACGGCCTGAACGGTAGCTCGTTTGCTACGGCAGATGCTTTCAAGGTCGCTTCTATTAAGAGCGACCTGAATGCCAAGAATGATGGGCAATTTGGCGTCGCATTTCGCTATATCGCTGAAGAGCTTAACTCGACAGAGTTTGGCTTCTACTTCGTGAATTACCATGCCAAAGAACCTTCGATCTATGCCCAGCTGGACGACGCTTACGGCGGCATGACGGCAGGACAATTTGGTGCTCTTGTTGGCAGCGCTCCTGTTCAGGGAGCTGCGCTGCAGGCTGCTGCCGCTGCAGGCGTGGCAGGTAATCCGGCTGCCGTCGCTGATATCGCTCGGCAGATTGCCGGTGGTCTGGTCTCGGTGGATGTAGCGAATCAGATCCAGGCTAGCCGTCAATACGCCGAAGATGTTCGGATGATGGGCCTGAGTTTCAATACTACTGTAGGGAATGCGTCGGTATTCGGCGAGTTTTCCTATCGTCCAAACCTGCCGATTGGTATAGCTACAACTAACGACCTGTTGGGGCAAGTGCTCCAGCAAGCGCCGCAGATCGCGCTTGGGCAACAGGTGCAAGTGGGGGGGCAGACTGTAAGCCTCGCTAATCGTCGCTTGAGCAACTATGAGCGTGTCGAGGCTTTCAATACTTCCATTGGTACTATTTATAACTTCGGTCCGTCTCTGGGGTTCGATTCTCTTTTTGGTGTGGCTGAACTCGGCTCCGAGCATATTCGCGGCAGCAGCCTGAAGTACACGGATTTCCAGGGTAATGTACGTTACTACTCTGGTCGTGCGAACGGTTCCTACGTCTCCGGCTACGACCGCGACGATCAGATCAACAAGAACGCCTACGGCTACACCCTGGTGCTCTCCGGTACCTGGAACGACGTCTATGCCGGCGTGAACCTGTCGCCGTTCGCCGTGTTCAAGCATGACTTCGAAGGCAACTCGCACCAGACCGGCAACTTCATCGAAGGTCGCAAGGCTTACACCCTGGGTATGCGCGCCAGCTACCTGAACAGTCTGGAAGCCGAGATTCAGTACACCGAGTTCTACGGCGCGGGCCAGAACAATGGTGCGCGTGATCGCGACAACATCGGTCTGAACGTCAAGTACTCCTTCTAATACCCATAATCAGAAAAACGCCGGGCGCTCTCGGGCGCTCGGCAATACTCTTCACGGAGAATTACCCATGCTGAACAAGCACAGGCTGATGGCTGTAGCCGTTGCGCTGGCGTTTTCCGCCGGTTCCGCGCTGGCTGGCGTTTCCCCGCAGGAAGCCGCCAAGCTCGGCGATACCCTGACGCCTTTCGGCGCCGAGAAGGCCGGCAACGCAGCCGGCACCATTCCGGCATGGACCGGTGGCATCACCCAGGCGCCTGCCGGTTACACCCGCTCGGGCCAGCACCACGTCAACCCGTTCCCGGAAGACAAGCCGCTGTTCACCATCACCGCGGCCAATCTGAGCCAGTACGAGGCCAATCTGACTCCGGGTCAGATCGCCATGTTCAAGGCCTATCCGGAAACCTATCAGATGCCGGTGTACCAGACCCGCCGCTCCGGCTCCGCGCCGCAGTGGGTCTATGACAACACCATCAAGAACGCCACCAGCGCCAAGCTGGCCGATGGCGGCAACGGTTTCACCAACGCCTATGGCGGTATTCCGTTCCCGATTCCGCAGAACGGCGTCGAGGCTCTGTGGAACCACATCGCCCGCTACCGCGGCACCTACATCGTACGTCGTGCATCGGAAGTAGCCGTGCAGCGCAACGGTTCCTACTCGCTGGTCACCTCGCAGCAGGAAGCACTGTTCAAGTACTACCTGCAGAACGGCTCTTTCGCCGATCTGAACAACATCATGTTCTATTACCTGTCGTTCACCACCAGCCCGGCGCGTCTGGCCGGTGGCGCGACCCTAGTTCACGAGACCCTGGATCAGGTCAAGGAGCCGCGTCAGGCATGGGGCTACAACGCCGGCCAGCGCCGCGTGCGTCGTGCGCCGAACCTGGCCTACGACACGCCGATTGCCGCCGCCGATGGCCTGCGTACCGCCGACGATACCGACATGTTCAACGGTGCTCCGGATCGCTATGACTGGAAGCTGGTGGGCAAGAAGGAAATCTACATCCCGTACAACAACTACAAGGTCACCAGCCCTGAGGTTAAGTACAAGGATCTGCTGCAGGTCGGTCACCTGAATCCGGCGCTGACCCGCAACGAGTTGCACCGCGTATGGGTAGTCGAGGGTACGCTGAAGTCCGGCGCCCGTCATATCTACTCCAAGCGTACCCTGTTCCTCGACGAGGACAGCTGGCAGGCAGCGGTGGTGGATCAGTACGACGGCCGTGGCGAACTGTGGCGCGTTTCCATCGCCTACCTGAAGAACTACTACGACCTGCCGACCACCTGGTCCGCGCTCGACGTGTTCCACGATCTGCAGGCGCGTCGTTACCACGTACAGAACCTGGATAACGAAGAGAGCAACACCATCGACTTCACCCAGGCGGTTCCGGACGACGGTTATTTCAAGCCGGCTGCCCTGCGTCGCCGCGGCACTCGATAATAGTCGTGTAGCCTCAAGCGAAGGCCGCTACAGTAGTAGCGGCCTTTTCGTATCAGCTTGGCGAATAGGCTTCTATAACGCGGGTTTTGCCTTAACAAAACATAACGTCGCGCCAATTGTCAGGGCTTTCCGAAGCTCGCTAGGATGGGCGGAATCAGTAGCACCGCCTATAACAAGAAAGGGGGAAGGTATATGAGTGAGCCCGTCATGCGGCGCACCCAGTCCGGTCTGGCGCCCAAACAGGCGCGCAAATCGGCGCTCCGTGTCCATTCGCCGCTGGCTAAAGCGCTCTCGCTGTGCAGTGTGCTTTCCATTCTGGCTTTCGCTGCCGCACCCTTGCAGGCTGAGACCACGGCTGGAGCCGATGCCGTCTATGCCATCGAGTCGCCCAAGGCCGTACACAGCCTGCTGCTCGATGTGGTCAACACTGGCGAGCGCCTGGTCGCCGTCGGCGACCGCGGTCACATCCTCTATTCCAACGATCAGGGGCAAAGCTGGCAGCAGGCCAAGGTGCCGACCCGGCAGATGCTGACCTCCCTGTTTTTCGTCGATGCCCAGCACGGCTGGGTGGTCGGTCACGATGCGCAGATTCTCGCCACCACCGACGGCGGCCTGACCTGGACCAAACAGTTCGAAGATCTGGAGCGTGAAGCGCCGCTGCTGGATATCTGGTTCAAGGACCTCGAGACCGGTTACGCCGTGGGTGCCTATGGCGCGCTGCTGGAAACCACCGACGGCGGTGAGAACTGGGAAGACGTCAGCGACCGCCTCGACAACGAAGATGCCTATCACCTCAATGCCATCACCGCGGTGAAGGATGCCGGTCTGTTCATTGTCGGTGAGCTGGGTGGCATGTTCCGTTCGCGCGACTGGGGTGAAACGTGGGAGACCGTCGAAGACAAACCCTATGAGGGTTCGCTGTTCGGCGCGTTGGGCACCGACGAAGCCGGCACGCTGCTGGTTTACGGCCTGCGTGGTCACCTGTTCCGCTCCACCGACTTCGGTGACAGCTGGCAACAGATCAGGCTCAACACGCCGAACAATGGTCCGCTGGAGTTCGGCCTCGCCGATGGCACCCTGCTGCGCGATGGTAGCGTCGCCGTGGTCGGCCACGGCGGTACCGTGCTGCGCAGCACCGATCACGGCCAGACATTCACCCTGATCAATCGTCCCGACCGCCTCTCACTGGCCGGGGTCACTGCACTGGATAACGGCAACCTGATCCTGGTGGGGCAGGGCGGCGTTCACCTCGCCGCCTCGACTGGCGCCGATCTGGGCCAACAATAACAAGCCGGGAGCCTTTGCATGAGCAAGCACCAACAACAGCCTGCGTCCTTCCTCGAGCGGCTGATTTTCAACAATCGCCCGGTAGTCATCCTGATCTGCCTGCTGATCAGTATCTTCCTGTTCTATCAGGCTGCGCAGGTACGCCCGCAGACCAGCTTCGAGAAGATGATTCCGCTGGGCCACCCCTATATCCAGAAGATGCTCGAGCACCGTAATGACCTGGCCAACCTGGGCAACACGGTGCGCATCTCGGTAGAGGCCACCAACGGCGACATCTTCAGCAAGGAGTATATGGAGACGCTGCGGCAGATCCATGACGAGGCCTTCTACATTCCCGGTGTCGACCGTTCCGGCCTGAAGTCGCTATGGAGCCCCAGCGTGCGCTGGACCGAAGTGACCGAGGAAGGCTTCGCCGGTGGCGAGGTGATTCCGCAGACCTACGACGGCTCTGCCGACAGCCTGGAGGATTTGCGCAGCAACATCCTCAAGTCAGGGCAGATCGGTCGCCTGGTGGCGAACAACTTCAAGTCCAGCATCGTCGATATCCCGCTGCTGGAGTCCTACCCGGACCCCAACGACCAGAGCAAGCTGATCAAGCTCGATTACCAGAAGTTCTCCCACGAGCTGGAAGAGAAGATCCGCGAGAAGTACGAGGCGCAGAACCCCGATGTGAAAGTGCACATCATCGGTTTCGCCAAGAAGGTCGGTGATCTGATCGACGGCCTGATCGGCGTGGCGCTGTTCTTTGCCGTGGCCATCGGCATCACTTTCGTCCTGCTGCTGTGGTTCACCCACTGCTTCAAGAGCACCCTGGCCGTGGTGATCACCACCCTGGTGGCGGTGATCTGGCAACTGGGTCTGCTGCACACCCTGGGCTTCGGTCTCGATCCTTACTCGATGCTGGTGCCGTTCCTGGTATTCGCCATCGGCATCTCCCACGGGGTGCAGAAGATCAACGGCATCGCCATGGCCTCGGGCGAGGCGACTGACGCCCTGTCTGCCGCGCGCATGGCCTTCCGTCAGCTGTTCATCCCCGGCCTGGTGGCACTGCTGTCCGATGCCGTCGGCTTCGTCACCCTGCTGCTGATCGATATCGGCGTGATTCGCGAACTGGCCATTGGCGCCTCGATGGGCGTGGCAGTGATCATCCTGACCAACCTGATCCTGTTGCCGGTCGTCATTTCCTATATCGGCATCGGCAACCGCGCCGTGAAGAAGAGCCGCGAGGAGGCCGCCAAGGATCACCCGATCTGGCGCGCCATTTCCAACTTCGCTCACCCGATGGTGGCGCCGATTTCCGTGGTGATCGCCGTGGTGGCACTGGCCGGCGGCGTCTGGTACGGGCAGAACCTGAAGATCGGCGACCTCGACCAGGGCGCGCCGGAACTGCATCCGGATTCGCGCTACAACCTGGATAACGACTTCGTCATCCGCAATTACTCGACCAGCTCCGACGTGCTGGTAGTGATGATCAAGACGGCCACCGAAGGTTGCTCCACTTACGCAGCGCTGTCCGCCATGGACGAGCTGATGTGGAAGATGGAGAACACCGAAGGCGTGCAGTCGGCCATTTCCATGGTCACCGTGTCCAAGCAGGTGATCAAGGGCATGAACGAGGGCAACCTGAAATGGGAAACCCTGTCGCGTAACCAGGACGTGCTGAACAACTCCATCGCTCGTGCCGAAGGTCTGTACAACGCCGACTGTTCGGTAGCGCCGGTGCTGATCTTCCTTGAGGACCACAAGGCCGAGACCTTGTCGCGTGCCGTGGCTGCCGCCGAAGAGTTCGCCGCGCAGCACAACACCGACGAGCTGCAGGTAGTGCTGGCTGCCGGTAACGCCGGTATCGAAGCGGCCACCAACGAGGTGATCGCGGCATCCGAGACCACCATGCTGATCGCGGTCTACGCAGCGGTGAGCATCATGTGCCTGCTGACCTTCCGTTCGCTGGCCGCGACCCTGTGCGTGATCCTGCCGCTGGTGCTGACCTCGGTGCTGGGTAACGCGCTGATGGCCTTCATGGGCATCGGCGTCAAGGTCGCCACCCTGCCGGTGATCGCCCTGGGTGTGGGTATCGGTGTCGACTATGGCATCTACATCTACAGCCGTCTGGAGACCTACCTGCGTCAGGGGCTGTCGCTGCAGGACGCCTACTACGAGACGCTCAAGTCCACCGGCAAGGCGGTGCTGTTCACCGGCGTCTGCCTGGCCATCGGCGTGGCGACCTGGATCTTCTCGGCGATCAAGTTCCAGGCCGACATGGGCCTGATGCTGACCTTCATGTTCCTGTGGAACATGATCGGTGCGATCTGGCTGCTGCCGGCCCTGGCCCGCTTCCTGATCAACCCGGAGAAGTTGCGAGCCAAGGGCTGATGGCCTTTGCATAGAACGAAAAAACGCGGCCCTCGGGCCGCGTTTTTTGTTCGTGCCGCGTATACCCATCCCCCGGATTTGCATCCGGGCTACGCAACCTGATCGTTCCCACGCTCCGCGTGGTAACGCAGCCCAGGACGCTCCGGGTCCGCTACGCTCCGTACGATGTTCGGTGCTGTCGAGCGCAGTGCGTAGGGTGGGCCGGACGGCGATCCGCTTCAGCCCACCAGAGACAGCCGATGTTGGTGGGCTGAAGCCCACCCTACATTGCTACCAGTGGCACGCCTCGGGCTGCATATCCTGCAAGCCCATCGCGCGCCTAGCGCGGATACAGCGGCGGCAGCGCGCTGCTTTCCTGCGGCGCGGCGCTCGGCTCCTGCGCGGCGGGCAGGTTGCGAATGGCTTTCCACAGCTCTTCGCCTTGCCATTGCTGGCCGGTTTCGCTGTACAGCGCGCCGTTGAGGCCATCGAGCGCATCCGACAGCGGCACATAGCGCGCCGCCATATCGGCAAGTGTCTCCGGCTGCTGCCGCGCCCAGGCATCGAGGGCATGACGGGTCGCCTGGGCGTCGCCAGCCTGACAGGCGCGTTTGAGGTCGTCGAGCAGCGTGCGCGGGCTCGGGCCCGCCTGAGCGGCGCGCTGGATCGCCGGTTGCCGGCGCGCATGCCACCACAAGCCGAAGCCCAGCAGCGTGGTCAGGCTCAGCAGGGCACAGGCCAGTTGCCAGGGCCACAGCTCCGGCCCCTCGATTACCTGGGGCGTCACCATGGGGGTGTTGGGTTGCTCGTCGTTCTGCAGTTGCGGGTTTTCCGCTACCTGCAGGGTGCGGGCGGAGAGGGTGGTGCGCTCTAGCGTGTCGGTCTGGGTGTTCCACCACAGCACTTCCAGCGGTGGCAGGTCGAAGCTGCCGGCGCGGCTGGGCACCAGCGCTTCGCGCTCTTCGCGGGTGCCGATGATGCCGTTCTCGCTTTTCTGATCGTTCATCTGCGGCTGATCCGGATAACGCCGCAGGCCGTCGACCTGGGTTGCCGGCAACGGCGGCAGCTGAGCGCTGGAAAGGCCATCGACCTTGAGAATCAGGCGGCGGGTCAGTGAGTCGCCGACCTGGCTTTGTTCCGGTTGAGGGTTCCAGGTTTCCGCCAGCCCCAGGGCTCGTGCCGGTAGCCAGGGGGCGTCAGCCGGGTAGTCGGCCGGCTTGGGTTTGACTTGCAGGGGAATGTCTGGGGATTTGACTCGCGTGACCTTGCCGGTGCGCGGACCGAAGGGCAGGAAGTCGTTGTTGCGCGAGCGGTCGACCAGCGTGGCGCTGAAGGTTTGCCCGGGAATCACCAGTTCGCCACTGCGCTGCGGATAGATGGCGTACTGCAGTTCGATCACGCCGTGCAGCACGCCACCGATGCTTTTCTCATAGGTGCGCGGCTCGCCCAGTTGTTCAGCGCGGGCGTCCTCTATGCGCAGAGGCGTCAGGTTGCTGTCGTCATACATGGAGACCGAGTGGTAGATGCGCAGGGTCAGCACCGCCTGAGCCTGTACGTAGACGCTTGGCTGATCGAGGCTGGCATCGATGAACACCGGCGCCAGCTTGTCGCCATCGCCGGCGCTGACGGCTTCCTCGACGTTGAGCGTGATCGGCAGAGTTTCGGCATCTTCCAGGCGAATCGCCGGGATCGTCACTTCGCCGCTGCGGCGTGGCTGCAGGGTGAGGATCCAGCGCGTGCTGGCGCGTGGCGTGTCCCCGATGCTGCTCAGGCGGTTGACCTGACGGCTGCCGAGAATCTCGAAATCCTGCTCCAGTGGGCTCAGGTCGGGACGGCCGAAGCGGGTTGGGTCGGTCGACTCCAGCGTCAGCACCACGGTCTCACCTTCGCTCAGGCGGGTGCGGTCGACGCTGGCGAAAAAGCCTTCGGCCTGAGCCTGTCCGGCGAGTATTAGAAGAAGCAGGAAGACCAGACGCTTCATCGGTTCGAGTCCTGACGCTGTTGCTGTTCATACCAGAATTTTCGCCGCAGCAGCTCGGCCGGATCGTCCGGAATCTGCCGCAGCCATTGTTCCAGTGCCTGGCGACGTTCTGCGGCGGTGCCCAGATCGGCTTCCGTGCGGGGCTGCCCTACGGGTTCGGCGTCGTCCGGGGTTTCACGGACGGTGGCGGGTTGGCTGTCTTCCCCGGCGCCATTGGCGCTGCCCTGTGCGTCGCTGCTTTCACTGTTCTCACCGCTACTGCCCGCCTGGGTAGGCTGTGCGGCAGTACTCTCGGCGGGCTGGCCGGCAGGCGATTCATTCGGCTGCGACTGCTCGTTGGTTGGTTCCTGCTGCTCGGCCGAATCACCCTCACCGGATTGCTGCTGATTTTCGCGCTGGCGCAGCACTTCTTCCACCAGCGCCTTGTTGTACTGCGCGACTGCCAGTTCAGGCTGGCGTTCCAGGGCGTGTTCGTAGGCGTCCAGCGCCGCCTCCAGCTCGCCGGCCTTGGCCAGGGCATTGCCTCGATTGTAGTGATCGGCTGCGCTGTCACCCTTGGCGAAACGCTGCGCTGCGGCGGAATAATCCTCGGCCTCGAACAGCGCCTTGCCTTGCCACTGCGGGTCGACGAAGCGCTGCGCCGCCTCGGCCGGGCGTTGCGCCTGCAGCAGGCGCTGGCCTTGCTGATCGGGACGCAGCCACAGATCGTTGAATTCGAAGGCCTGGCTGCTCTGCGGCGGCAGCATCAGCAGCAGCGGCAGGCAGAACAGCCAGCCGCGCCGACCGGCGCAGGCGGCCAGCAGCAACAACGGCAGCAACAGCCAGTAGCCCTGGTCGACATAGCTGTCGAGCAATGTCGGCTCACCGGCTGCGCGCATTGTCTGGGTGCCTTCGAGCAGGCCGAGGCGGCGCAGATCCTCGTCGTCCAGGCGCATCGCCGCATAGCGGCCGCCATGGGCTTCGGCAGTTTCCCGCAGACTGCGGACATCCAGACGTGGGATCAGAATGGCGCCGCGCGAGTCCTTGAGAAAGCTGCCGTCCTCCTGGGCTACCGGTGCGCCTTCGCGGCTGCCCACGCCAAGCACCAGCAGGGGGACCGAGCGTTTCTGCAGCGCTTGCTGGATGCCGCTGCGTTCCTCTTCATCGAGGGCGCTGCTGATCAGCAGCAGGCGGCCCTGACCCAGTTGTGCCTGGTCGAGCAGTTGTAGCGCACGCGCCACGGCCAGATCAGCGCGACGGCCCGGCTCGGGCATCAGCGAGGGCTTCAGCGCTTCGAGCAGGTTGCGGCTGGTGGCCAGGTCGTCTGACAGCGGCACCAGGCTGTGCGCGCTACCGGCATAGACGATGATCGCCGTCTGCGCATCGCGGCGTGCTTCGAGCAGGTCGAGCAGTTTGCGCCGGGTCTGTTCCAGGCGGTTGGGGCGACCGTCGGTGGCGAGCATCTGCGGCGTCAGTTCGAGCAGAATCACCAACGGATCGGCAGGCTTCTGGTTGCTCTGCTCGACGCGCTGCCAGCTGGGGCCGAGCAGCGCGAGCACGGCCAGCAGCCAGGCGATACCGAGTGCCAGCCAGGGCAGCTTGCTGGAGCGGCCGCTGCCACCCTTGAGCAGCGCCTGATGAAATGCCGCCGGCAACAACAGCTGCCAGCGCCCGCTCTGCCGTTCGCGATGCCACAGGCGCCAGAGCAACCAGGCCAGCACGGGCACAGCCAGCAGCCACAATGGGCGCAGCCATTCCGGCCAGAACAGGCTCATGCCCGCCTCCTTAGCCGCTGCAGCAGGTCAGGCCAGAGTACCTGGCCGACCAGCAGCAGCGAGCCCAGCAGCGCCAGCGCCAGTGGCCAGGCGTAGAGCGCCTGGGCCGGGCGGGCGAGGGTGGGTTGCTGGGCGACCGGCTCGAGGCGATCGAGGGTCAGCTCGATCTGCTCCAGCTCGGCCTGATTGCGCGCGCGGAAATATTCGCCGCCGGTGGCGTCGCTGATCGCGCGCAGGCTGGTTTCATCCAGGTCCAGCGCGCTGAAACCGAAGCTGCCGAATGCGCCGCTTTGTTGTGGATCGGCGCCGATGCCGATGGTGTAGATGCGCACACCTTCATCGGCGGCCAGTTGCGCGGCGACCATCGGATCGATCTCGCCACCGTTGTTCGCACCATCGGTAATCAGCACCAGCACCCGGCTTTGCGCTGGTCGTTGACGCAGGCGTTTGACGGCCAGGCCGATGGCGTCGCCGATGGCGGTGTTCTTGCCGGCGATGCCGATCAGCGCCTCGTCCAGCCAGGTGCGCACCGTGTGACGGTCGAAGGTCAGCGGCGCCTGCAGATAGGCCTGGCTGCCGAACAGGATCAGGCCGACGCGATCGCCTCGACGACCTTCGATGAAGTCGCCGAGCAGACGTTTGACCAGCTCCAGGCGGCTGATCGGCTCGTCGTCCCACTGCATGTCGGCATAATCCATTGAACCCGAGACATCCACCGCCAGCAGCAGATCACGGCCGCTGGCCGGCAGCGGCAGCGGTTCGCCGACCCATTGCGGCCGCGCGGCGGCGCACAACAGCAGGCCCCAGAGCAGGACCAGCGGCGCCTGCTGACGCCAACTGGGCAGGGCGGCGCGGGCGCGGCGACCGCTGAGGGCCTGCAGCTCGTCCAAAAAGCCGACACGCAATGCGGCATCGCCGCTGTCGGCTGGCGGCAGCAGCAGGCGTAGCAGCCAGGGCAGCGGCGCGAGCAGAAAGACCCAGGGCCAGGCGAACTCAAACATGCTTGCGAATCCAGGTGGCGACGGCCTGATCGAGTTCCGCGATGGCTTTGTCGCTCATCGTGCATTGCGGCCTGTAGCTGCCATCGACCAGGATCATCCAGCGGGTCAGGCCAGCTGCCGGGCAGCGGTTGTCGAGAAACGCCAGCCAGGCACGGCTGCTCAGGGTGTGGCTGGCGCTGTCCGGGTAGCGTTCGCGGCACAGGCGCTTGAGCAGGGCGTTGAGCTGCTGCAGCCAGGGGCCGGCAGGGGCGCCGTCATAGGGTTTGCGCAAGGTGGCCAGCTCGTCGAGCGCGGCCTGGCGCAGTGGGTCGAGCGCCTGTTCCGCGGTCGCCTTGGGCCGTCGACGCTGCCAGTTGCGCAGCAGGTGCCACAGCCCCCAGCCCACCAACGGCAGCACTACGGCGAGCAGCCACCAGCCCGGTGCCGGTGGCCACCAGGGCACCGGCGGCGGGTCGATCAGCGGCTGCAACTGGTCGATGGGGTTCATAGGGATTTTCTCGCGTGCAGGTTGCTGAGCTGTTCCTGCAACTGCTCGACCAGTTCGAGCTGCGTGCTCAAAGGTAGCAGCGGCACACCGAGTTTCTGCGCCAGACGCTGCCAGCGCGCCTCACGCGCCTGGGCCTGGGCGCGATAAGCCTGGCGCAGGTCGCCGTTGTGGCTGTCCAGCTCCAGCTGCGCGCCGCCCTGGGTAAAGCGCAGCAGACCGGCTGCCGGCAGGGCGTGATCGAGAGGATCGGACAGCGGCAGCAGCAACAGGTCGGTGTGGCGCGCGAGCAGCGTCAACTGCTGCTCGGCGTTGTCGCTGAGGGCACGCTCATCGCACAGTATGATCACCAGGCTGCCCGGTCGCAGCACCTCGCGCGCGCGACGCAGGGCCAGGCCGAAGTTGTCGCGGCCGGCGCTGGCCTGGCTCTCCGGCCCCAGCGCCTGATTGGCGCGGGCCAGCAGGTTGAGCAGTTGCAGCAGGCTCTGCTTGCTGCGCCGTGGCTTGACTTCATGATGCTCGTTGTCGGCGAATACCAGGCCGCCGATACGGTCATTGTGGCCCAGCGCGGCCCAGCCGATCAGCGCCGCGGCGCGTGCAGCCAGTACCGACTTGAAGCACAGGCCGGAGCCGAAGAACAGGCGCTGGCTCTGCTCGCTGATGATGAAGATGGGACGTTCGCGCTCCTCGTGGAACAGCTTGGTGTGCGGCTCCTGGGTGCGCGCGGTGACGCGCCAGTCGATGGTGCGCACGTCGTCGCCCGGCTGGTAGACGCGCACCTGGTCGAAGTCCACACCACGGCCGCGCAGCTTGGAATGATGCAGGCCCGTCAGCGGGCTGCGCCGGGCCGGAGTGGAGAACAGCGGCACTTCATGCACCTTGTGGCGCATGTCGATGAGCTCGCCGAGGGCGATATGGATGCCGGGGTTGCCGGCCGGGGTTTGCATGGGCTTCAGCCCGTAGCCCGGATGCAATCCGGGGAGGCAGCGCAAGCAGTCCAGGATTGTATCCGGGCTACGCAGGGCGAGCGCAGGGCGCGCGGTTGCATCAGGCCACCGCCACCACGTCGAGGATGCGCTGGATCACGCGGTCCTGATCGACGCCCGAGGCTTCGGCCTCGAAGGACAGGATGATGCGGTGGCGCAGCACGTCGAACAGCACCGCCTGGATATCTTCCGGGCTGACGAAGTCGCGCCCGGCCAGCCAGGCATGCGCGCGCGCGCAGCGGTCGAGAGCGATGGAACCGCGCGGGCTGGCGCCATAGGCGATCCAGTCGGCCAGCTCGGCATCGAACTTGGCCGGGGTGCGGCTGGCCATTACCAGTTGCACCAGGTACTCCTCCACGGCATCGGCCATGTACAGGCCGAGAATTTCCTTGCGCGCGGCGAACACCGCCTGCTGGCTGACCCGATGCTCGGGCTTGGCCTCGCCATTGAGCGCATCACCACGGGCCTGGGCGAGAATCTTGCGTTCCACCGCCGCATCGGGAAAGCCGATCTTCACGTGCATCAGGAAACGGTCGAGCTGTGCTTCGGGCAGCGGATAAGTGCCTTCCTGCTCGATGGGGTTCTGCGTGGCCATGACCAGAAACAGCGGCGACAGATCGTAGGTCGAGCGACCCACCGACACCTGGCGCTCGGCCATGGCCTCGAGCAGCGCCGACTGCACCTTGGCCGGGGCGCGGTTGATTTCGTCGGCCAGCACCAGGTTGTGGAAGATCGGCCCCTGCTGGAACACGAAGCTGCCGGTTTCCGGGCGGTAGATCTCGGTGCCGGTGATGTCCGCCGGGAGCAGATCGGGGGTGAACTGGATGCGATGGAATTCGCCTTCTATGCCTTCGGCCAGCTCTTTGATCGCCTTGGTCTTGGCCAGACCAGGGGCGCCTTCGACCAGTAGATGGCCATCGGCGAGCAGGGCGATCAGCAGGCGCTCGATGAGCTTTTCCTGGCCGAGAATCTGGGTGGAGAGAAATTGGCGTAATGCGACCAGCGCTTCACGGTGTTCCATCGTCGGGCTCTTCTGGCGGATGAGCGGGCTTTTCAAGCCGCGCGTGCAGACCGCCGACTTTAATGCATTTGCCGCTTCAGCCGCTATCAGCCGCGCGGTTCATGAAGGCTCTGGCAACAGAAATGCGAGCGAGATCGCCAAGTCCGAAGGCGGTGCGCCGTGCAGATTGCCGAGACCTTCGCGGCATGCTGGCGCAGCTGCCAGCGGATCGAAGACCACCCCGCGCGTCTCGCCACGGCTGCAGCCCTCTGCCATGGCGGTCACGCTTCAAGGCTGTGGCGGAAGCCAACGTGCGACGGCTACAGGAACAGTCGATCAGGCTCAGGCCAGGCGGAACTGACTGGCGCTGCGCCCCAGTGCATCGACCTGGAACGACAGCCCCTCGGTGTGACCGCCCAAAGTGTGGCGCAGATCCTTGCTTTGCCCGGTATGCACGTGGATGGTTTCCATCTTGTCGGCGATGTCCTCGGTGGTGGTGGAGACTTCCTCGATGGCCACCACGACCTGATTCATTTCGCCGGTCAGTCGTTCCATCGCCGAGGTGATGGAGGTGATCGCATCGGCCACCTGAGCGGCGTGGCGTTCGCTGTCGGCGGCCAGGCTCAGGCCGTTGCTCATCAACTGGTGCATGTGTCGGGTCTGCTGCTGGAATTCGCCGACGATGGCGCTGATGTCGGTGGTCGCCGCGACCGTCTTCTGCGCCAGGGAGCGTACCTCGTCGGCCACCACCGAGAAGCCTCGACCGGCTTCGCCGGCACGGGCCGCCTCGATGGCCGCGTTGAGCGCGAGCAGGTTGGTCTGATCGGCGAGGCTGTTGATCACGTCGACGATACCGTTGACCCGTGTGCTGCTTTGGCCAAGGGCGTCGACCTGGCTGTGGGTGTCCTGGATCAGCTGCGCCAGGCGACTCATGCTGTCTACGCTGGCGGCGATCACTTGGCCGCCGTTGCGCGCTGCATCGTAGGCACTGGTGGTGGCGCTACCGACTTCCGCGGTGCGTTGCGCCATGTCGTTGAGGGTGGCGCTGATCTGATGCGAGGCGGAGGCGGCCTGCTCGGTCTGCATTTCCACCTGAGTGCTGTTGTCGCCCAACTGGCGCATGGCATCGCCCAGGTGATGGTGCAGGCGGCCCAGCTCGCCGTTGGCGCGCACCACTTCGGCAACGATGCCGCCGATGCCCTGGATCATGCGGTTGGCGGCGTCCGCCAGTTGGTTGAACTCGTCGTGCGGGTTGCTGCCCACCGGCAGCTTGCCGGTGAGATCGCCGGAGGCGACCTGGGTGAGCAACTGAATGACGTTGCGCAGGCGAGTGACCAGCGTGCGTGAAGCCTGCAGCAAGGTGAGGCAGAGCAGGGCGGCGACGGCGAGGAAACTCAGCCCCATCATCCATAGCGCGGACAGGCGAGCCTGTTCGGCTTCCTGGGTACGGCGCAGCAGCAGGCCGCTCTGTAGCGCTTGCGCTTGTTCGTCGATGCGCGCCTGCAGTTGCTCGCCCAGTTGGCGCAGGCGCTGATTGGTAGCGTTGATGCGCTCGATGCTGCCATGAGTGTCAGTGAACGTTTGGGCATAACCCTGTACGTTCTTGCCGATCGGTGTGTCCTGCCATTCGAGATCGGCGATCTGCTCCTGCAATTTGCCGATCGCCGTCAGGGTTATCTGGGCGAACGCCGGGTCGAAGGTCGACAGATAGTCACGCTGGCTGCTCAGGGCACTGGTAATGAAGGGCTTGATCAGATCGAAGCTGATCGCCTCCAGGGCCTTGCCTCTTTCCGTGAGTGCTTTGCGCTGGCCTTCGAAGGGTGTCAGGCCCAAGGCCTGATTGAGGTTCAGCCACTGGCGCTGTTGTGCCAGCTCCTCGAGCAGCACGGCCTGGATCTGACGGGCATGCTGCACTGTGTCGTCGTCATCCAGTGCTTGTGCTTGCGTCAACAGTTGTCTGATGAGTTCTTGTAGCTCATTGAGTCCGCTGTCGAACTCGGCCTGCAGATCGGGGGTGATCTGTTGGCGCAGTGCGTTCTGCCGCCACCAGTGGTTCATCAACTGGGTGCTGGCGCCGGCATAGGCTGCCGCCTGTTCCCTCGCCTGTAATGCACTGCTGACGCGATGGTTGGCCCATAACGAGGCAACTGCCATGAGCATCAGACTGATCAGGGTGAGCGCGACAAGGGCGCGGAATTTTTGTTGCCAGGATAGTAATAAGCTCACGATGTCGCCTCGCCATCTTCTTGTGGATGATTCTCAGGAGTCGGCAAGTTGTCATACAACTTGATTAAAAGTCTATGGCTATGTGGGCGTTTTATACGTTGGCCGGTTACAGACCGCGGCTCGCGGCCTTGTGCGCCATCAGGAGCGTCCCCGTGAACCTGGGCGTAGCCGATTCAATGACGGTACCCCGCACTAGGACCGGGGGCGGAAGTGGTTCCGTTTGCCATACCTCCGGAGTGGCTTTTCGGTCGGCCTGTTCTGCAGTCATGCACCGTCTCGGTGCAGCCTTGAAAGAAAATGTCGCAGCGCCGCAAGCGGTGGCAGGGCGTCCCTCGTTAAGCTCGCCGATCAAGTGTGACCACCTGGTCGCCCGCCCTAACGCTGGTCCGTATGCGACTTGCAAGTGTCATTGTCGCTTCATGGACTAACGTTGAACTAACACCCCGCGACAGCAATCCAGACTTCCTGTCGAACCACCAGCCCAATGGAGCAAAACCATGGCGTTCTTTACGGCGGCCAGCAAAGCCGACTTCCAGCACCAACTGCAAGCGGCCCTGGCACAGCACGTGAGTGAGCAGGCGCTGCCACAAGTAGCCCTTTTCGCCGAACAGTTCTTCGGCATCATCGCCCTTGAGGAGTTGACCCAGCGGCGCCTGTCCGACCTGGTCGGTTGCACCCTGTCGGCCTGGCGCATGCTGGAACAGTTCGATCACGCCAAGCCGCAGGTGCGCGCGTTCAACCCCGATTACGAGAAGCACGGCTGGCAGTCCACCCACACCGCGGTGGAAATCCTGCATGGCGACATTCCGTTTCTGGTCGACTCGGTACGCATGGAGCTGAACCGCCACGGTTACAGCATTCACACCCTGCAGAACAGCGTATTCAGCGTGCGCCGCGACAAGAACGGCCAGTTGCTGGAAATTCTTCCGCGCGGCACCCAGGGCGAGGGCGTGCTGCAGGAAGCGCTGATGTTCCTGGAAATCGATCGCTGCTCCAGTTCCGCCGAGCTGAAGACCCTGGAAAAAGCCATTCACGAAGTCTTCGGTGACGTGCGCATGAGCGTTGCCGACTTCCAGCCGATGAAGGCCAAGGCGCGTGAGCTGCTGGCCTGGCTGGATCGCGCCAAGCTCAAGGTGGACAAGACCGAGCTGGACGAGATCAAGGTCTACCTGAACTGGTTGCTGGACAACCACTTCACCTTCCTCGGTTACGAGGAGTTCACCGTCGCCCCGACCGCCGATGGCGGCAGCATGGTCTATGACGAGAAGTCCCTGCTCGGTCTGTCCAAGCGCCTGCGCACCGGCCTCTCGGCCGAGGAACTGCACATCGAGCCGGAGGCGGTGGCCTACCTGCGTGAGCCGCAGCTGCTGTCTTTCGCCAAGGCCGCGGTGCCGAGCCGCGTGCACCGTCCGGCCTATCCGGATTTCGTCTCCATCCGCGAACTCGACGCCAAGGGCAACGTGGTCAAGGAATGCCGCTTCATGGGCCTGTACACCTCGGCGGTGTATGCCGAGAGCGTATGGAACATCCCCTACATCCGCCGCAAGGTGGACGTGATCAAGCAGCGCTCCGGCTTCGACAGCAGCGCGCATCTGGGCAAGGAGCTGGCCCAGGTGCTGGAAGTGCTGCCGCGTGATGACCTGTTCCAGACCCCTGTTGATGACCTGTTCAACACGGCACTGGCCATCGTGCAGATCCAGGAACGCAACAAGATTCGCGTGTTCCTGCGCCGCGATCCCTATGGCCGCTTCTGCTACTGCCTGGCCTATGTGCCGCGCGACGTCTACTCCACCGAAACCCGGATGAAGATCCAGCAGGTACTGATGGAGCGCCTGCAGGCCACCGATTGCGAGTTCTGGACCTTCTTCTCCGAGTCGGTGCTGGCGCGGGTGCAGTTCATCCTGCGCGTCGACCCGAAGAACAAGACCCAGATCGACCCGGTGCGTCTGGAGAAGGAAGTCATCCAGGCCTGCCGTTCGTGGAAGGACGACTACGCCAGCCTGATGGTGGAAAGCCTCGGCGAGGCGCAGGGCACCAACGTGCTGGCCGAGTTCCCCGGCGGTTTCCCGGCCGGCTATCGCGAGCGCTTCGCCCCGCATTCGGCGGTGGTGGACATGCAGCATCTGCTCAGCCTGAGCAACGACAAGCCGCTGGTGATGAGTTTCTACCAGCCGCTGGCGCAGGGCGATCAGCAGCTGCACTGCAAGCTGTATCACGCCGATACACCGCTGCCGCTGTCCGACGTGCTACCGATTCTGGAAAACCTCGGCCTGCGTGTGCTCGGCGAGTTCCCCTACAAGCTGCGCCGCAATGACGGCCGCGAATTCTGGATTCACGACTTCGCCTTCACCTACGCCGAAGGCCTGGATGTCGACATCCAGCAGCTCAACGACACCCTGCAGGACGCCTTCATCCATATCGTCGGCGGCGATGCCGAGAACGATGCCTTCAACCGCCTGGTACTGATCGCCGCCATGCCCTGGCGTGACGTGGCCCTGCTGCGTGCCTATGCGCGTTATCTCAAGCAGATCCGCCTGGGCTTCGACCTCAGCTACATCGCCTCGACCCTGATCAACCACGCCGATATCGCCAAGGAGCTGGTGCGCCTGTTCCGCACCCGTTTCTACCTCGCGCGCAAGCTCACCGCCGAGGATCTGGAAGACAAGCAGCAGAAGCTCGAGCAGGCCATCCTCGCTGCGCTGGACAACGTCGCCGTACTCAACGAAGACCGCATCCTGCGTCGCTACCTGGACCTGATCAAGGCGACCCTGCGTACCAACTTCTTTCAGGCCGATGCCAGCGGCGCGGCCAAGTCCTATTTCAGCTTCAAGCTCAGCCCGCGCCTGATTCCGGAGATTCCGCGGCCGGTGCCTAAGTTCGAGATCTTCGTCTACAGCCCGCGCGTCGAGGGCGTGCACCTGCGCTTCGGCGACGTCGCCCGCGGCGGCCTGCGCTGGTCGGACCGCGAGGAGGATTTCCGTACCGAGGTGCTCGGCCTGGTCAAGGCGCAGCAGGTGAAGAACGCGGTGATCGTGCCGATGGGCGCCAAGGGCGGCTTCGTGCCGCGCAAGATGCCGGTCGGCGGTTCGCGTGACGAGGTGATGGCCGAGGGCATCGCCTGCTACCGCATCTTCATCAGCGGCCTGCTGGATATCACCGACAACCTCAAGGAAGGCGAGGTGGTGCCGCCGGTCAATGTGGTACGCCACGACGCCGACGACCCCTATCTGGTGGTGGCGGCGGACAAGGGCACCGCGACCTTCTCCGACATCGCCAACGGCATCGCTGCCGAGTACGGCTTCTGGCTCGGCGACGCCTTCGCCTCCGGCGGTTCGGCCGGTTACGACCACAAGGGCATGGGCATCACCGCCAAAGGCGGCTGGGTCTCGGTGCAGCGCCACTTCCGCGAGCGCGGCATCGACGTGCAGAAGGACAACGTCACCGTGATCGGCATCGGCGACATGGCCGGTGACGTGTTCGGCAACGGCATGCTGCTGTCGGACAAGCTGCAGCTGGTGGCCGCCTTCAACCACATGCACATCTTCATCGATCCGAACCCGGATGCGGCCAAGAGCTTCGCCGAGCGCAAGCGTCTGTTCGACCTGCCGCGTTCGAGCTGGGCCGACTACGACAGCAAGCTGATCTCCGAAGGCGGCGGCATCTTCCTGCGCAGCGCCAAGAGCATCACCATCACCCCGCAGATGAAGGCGCGCTTCGACATCGCCGCCGACAAGCTGGCGCCCACCGAGCTGCTCAACGCGCTGCTCAAGGCACCGGTCGACCTGCTGTGGAACGGCGGTATCGGCACCTACGTCAAATCCAGCAAGGAAAGCCACGCCGACGTCGGCGACAAGGCCAACGACGCGCTGCGCGTGGACGGTCGTGAACTGCGCGCCAAGGTGGTGGGCGAGGGCGGCAACCTAGGCATGACCCAGCTCGGCCGCGTCGAGTTCGGCCTGCATGGCGGCGCCAGCAACACCGACTTCATCGACAACGCCGGCGGTGTGGACTGCTCCGACCATGAAGTGAACATCAAGATTCTGCTGGGCGAGATCGTCTCGGGCGGCGACATGACCGAGAAGCAGCGCAACAAGCTGCTGGCCGAGATGACCGATGACGTGTCCGAGCTGGTGCTGGGCAACAACTACAAGCAGACCCAGGCGCTGTCGCTGGCCGAACGCCGCGCCCGCGAGCGCGTCGGCGAGTACAAGCGCCTGATGAACGCGCTGGAGAGCGCCGGCAAGCTCGACCGCGCCCTGGAGTTCCTGCCCTCGGACGAGGAGCTGAACGAGCGCGCCACCAACGGCCAGGGCCTGACCCGCCCGGAGCTGTCGGTGCTGATCTCCTACAGCAAGATCGACCTCAAGGAATCCTTGCTCAAGTCCCTGGTACCGGACGACGACTACCTGGCGCGCGAGATGGAAACCGCCTTCCCGGAAATCCTCACCGAGAAGTTCGGCGACGCCATGCGCCGTCATCGCCTCAAGCGCGAGATCGTCAGCACGCAGATCGCCAACGACCTGGTCAACCACATGGGCATCACCTTCGTGCAGCGCCTGAAGGAGTCCACCGGCATGAGCGCGGCCAACGTCGCCGGCGCCTACGTCATCGTGCGTGACCTGTTCCGCCTGCCGCACTGGTGGGCGCAGATCGAGGCGCTGGACTACAAGGTGCCGGCCGAGCTGCAGCTGCAGCTGATGGACGAGCTGATGCGTCTGGGTCGCCGTGCCACCCGCTGGTTCCTGCGCAGCCGTCGCAACGAGCTGGACGCCGCCCGCGACGTGGCGCACTTCGCGCCGCGCATCGAGGCGCTGGTCGGTCGTCTGGACGAGCTGCTCGAAGGCCCGGCCCGCGAACAGTGGTTGGCGCGTTACCAGAGCTTCGTCGAAGCCGGCACGCCGGAAGAGCTGGCGCGTGTGGTGGCCGGTACCAGCCATCTGTACACCCTGCTGCCGATCATCGAAGCGGCGGATGTCACCGGCAAGGACACCAGCGAAGTGGCAACCGCCTACTTCGCCGTCGGTGGCGCGCTGGAGCTGTCCTGGTACCTGCAGCAGATCACCAACCTGCCGGTGGAGACCAACTGGCAGGCGCTGGCCCGCGAAGCCTTCCGTGACGATCTGGACTGGCAGCAGCGTGCGATCACCGTGTCGGTGCTGCAGATGGCCGAGGGACCGCAGGAGATCGAAGCGCGCGTGGCGCTGTGGCTCGACCAGCATCAACGCCTGGTCGACCGCTGGAAGGCGATGCTGGTCGAGCTGCGTTCGGCGACCGGCACCGACTACGCCATGTACGCAGTGGCCAACCGCGAGCTGATGGATCTGGCGCAAAGCGCCTGATACGTCCGCTGAAATCAAAGAGCCCCGCCAAGTGCGAAATGCTGTTCACTTAAGGTTGCACACGTTCGGCTCCCCTCTCCCATTTATGGGAGAGGGGCTGGGGGAGAGGGCGGTAGCGCCGCGAGTCATCTGCCTGTCTCGCTAGACGGAAACACGTAGCCCGGATGCAATCCGGGGTCAGCCTCAGGAACGCCCCGTATTTCATCCGGCTACGCGCCCAAGCTCAGCGCAGCATCTGCTCGACCAGACGCTTCTCCTCGGAAAGCTCGCGCTGACGGGCATCAATGCGCGAGGCCAACTGGAAGTTGTTGCTGGCGCGGCGCTTGGCGAAGTCCAGTTGCTCGATGGCCTGGTTGTAATCGCCGACCAGGGCGAAGAACTCCGCGCGCGCCTGGTGCAGACCAATGGTGTTGCCGCTCAGGCCACGTACCTCGGCGACCTGATACCACACGTCCGGGTCCTTGGCGCGGGTTTTGAGCAGGTTGTCCAAGGCGCGCTCGGCTTCGGCGATGCGTTGCTGTTTGAGCAGCAGGTCGACTTGCGTCTGCTGCAGCGGGTAGTTGCTCGGGTAGAGGGTGAACATGCGCTTCTGGCGGCGCTCGGCGGCATCCAGGCGATTGGCCGCCATATCCAGCTCGATCTGCGCCAGGTTGTAGGTGATGTCGTCCGGGCTCTTGCTCAGCAGCGGCGCCAGGGTCTCGCCGGCCTCGGCGAGTTGACCGGTTTTCATCTGGGCCAGTACCAGCCCATAGCGAGCGGCATCGAGGCCCGGGTTCTCGTCGAGCATGGCGCGGAAACGCTTGGCAGCGACGCCAGGGGTTTCCTCGTAGGTCAGTTGTACGCGGGCACGCATCAACTGGTAACGCAGGCTGTCCTCACGACCCTGGGCCGGATACTGTTCGGCGCGGTTGCGGGTATCGGCGATCCGCGATTCCGACACCGGGTGAGTCAGCAGGAATTCCGGCGGTTTGGCGTCGTAGCGGTACTGACGCATCAATCGTTCGAACATCAGCGGCATCGCGCGTGGGTCGTATCCTGCCTTTTCCAGGTTGACCAGGCCGATACGGTCGGCCTCCTGCTCGTTCTGCCGGGAGAAACGCCGTTGTTCCTGGATCGCAGCGGCCTGGGTCGACATGATGGTGGCGATACCGGCGTCACCCGCACCTGCCGCCGCGGCGACGATGCCGGCGAGCATGGCGGCCATCAGCGGCAACTGCATGCGCTGCTGGGCCTCGACGCCACGGGCGAAGTGACGCTGCGACAAGTGCGCCAGTTCGTGCGCCATCACCGAGGCGTACTCGGCTTCGGTCTGCGCATAGAGGAACAGGCCGCCGTTGACCCCGACGATCCCGCCGGGAGCGGCGAAGGCGTTCAGTTGCGGGCTGTTGAGCAGGACGAATTCCAGGCGGCGATCCTGCAACTGGCTGGTTTCTGCCAGGCGATAGACGCTGGACTCGACGAAGTCCTTGAGTTGTGGGTCGTCCAGTTGCGAAACCTGACCACGCAGCAGGCCGAGCCAGGCGCGGCCTAGCTGGTGTTCTTGCTGCGGCGAGACGATCGAGGAGCTGGCGTCGCCAAGCGACGGCAGGTCACTGGCACCCGTATGGGCGGCGAACAGGCAGGCCAGCGTCAGCAGGGTGGGGCGCAGAAAAGTCATGCACTCAGGGCTCTCGGGAGGCAAAGGCGTTACTGTAGCCGGCCAGATACCGCGCTGGCCAGGGTTGCGGCGGCTTGGGTATCCTAGCCGACTTATCAGGAGTAGATGATGACAGACGTACCGGCGTTCGATGCCGAACTCGATGCCTGCGGGCTGAGCTGCCCGCTGCCGTTGCTCAAAGCCAAGCTCGAACTCAATCGCCTGGCCAGTGGTGCCGTGCTCAAGGTCAGCGCCACCGATGCCGGCTCACAGCGCGATTTCCGCGCCTTCGCCAGTCTCGCCGGGCATGCGCTGCTGCATGAAGAGGTCGATGCAGGTATTTATCGTTACTGGTTGCGTAAAGCCTGAACCACCCCCGTCACACAGGCTAAAAAGATAACGAGCGCGCCTCTTTTTCGCAGATTAAGGATTGTTGATGGTCAAGGTTATTCGCGACTGGCTGTATCGCTATTTCTCCGATGAGCAGGCCGTGGTGCTGGCGGTGTTGCTGGTGCTGGGCTTTGCCGTGGTGCTGACGCTGGGCGGGATGCTTGCGCCAGTGCTTACCGGTCTGGTGCTGGCCTTTCTCATGCAGGGCCTGGTCAATGGCCTGGAACGTCTCAAGGTGCCGCAGGTGCTGGCAGTCTGGCTGGTGTTCACCCTGTTCATGGGCGGCCTGACGGTATTTCTGCTGGTGCTGATGCCGCTGCTTTGGCAGCAGTTGAGCACCCTGTTCAACGAACTGCCGCGCATGGCGGCTGAATGGCAGTCGGTGTTCCTGCTGCTGCCGGAGCGTTACCCGAATCTGATTACCGATGCACAGGTGGTGCAACTGATCGACAGCATGCGCGGCGAAGCCGGCAAGTTCGGCCAGTGGGCGCTGTCATTCTCCCTGTCCAGCCTGCCGGTGCTGGTCAGCGTGATGATCTACCTGGTGCTGGTGCCGATTCTGGTGTTCTTCTTCCTCAAGGATCGAGAGCAGATCGGCCAGTGGTTCCGTAGCTACCTGCCGCGCGAGCGTACGCTGATCACCCAGGTGGCGCAGGAGATGAACCAGCAGATCGCCAACTACATTCGCGGCAAGTTCATCGAGATCATCATTTGCGGCGTGGTCACCTACATCGCCTTCGCCTACCTGGGCCTGAATTACGCCGCGCTGCTGGCCCTGCTGGTCGGCCTGTCGGTGGTGGTGCCTTACATCGGTGCGGTGGTGGTGACGGTGCCGGTGGCGCTGATCGGTCTGTTCCAGTGGGGCTGGAGCGATCAGTTCCTCTATCTGATGGTGATCTACGGCATCATCCAGGCGCTCGACGGCAACGTGCTGGTGCCGCTGCTGTTCTCCGAGGCGGTCAACCTGCATCCGGTGGCGATCATCTGCGCGGTGCTGCTGTTCGGTGGGCTGTGGGGGTTCTGGGGCGTGTTCTTCGCCATTCCGCTGGCCACTCTGTTCAAGGCCGTGATCAATGCCTGGCCGCGTACCGAGTTGGTGTCTATCGACTAAAGAGAGGCACGCAGATAGAAAGAAGGCCGCAAGTGCGGCCTTCTTCGATTACGGCGAGGGTCAGGCCTGGTTCAGGGCCTCGGCCGCTGCCAGCACCTTGTCGACATGGCCGGCGACCTTGATGTTGCGCCATTCCTCGCGCAGCACGCCGTTCTTGTCGATGAGGAAGGTGCTGCGCACGATGCCCATGTATTCCTTGCCGTAGTTCTTCTTCAACTGATACACGCCGAACAGGTCGCACAGCTGGTGCTCCTCGTCGCTGATCAGCTCGAAGGGAAAGGCCTGCTTGCACTTGAAGCTCTCGTGCTTCTTCAGGCTGTCCATCGATACGCCGAAGATCAGCGTGTTGGCTGCCTTGAACTGCTCGAAGCGAGCGCTGAAATCCATACCTTCAGTGGTGCAGCCCGGCGTGGCGTCCTTCGGGTAGAAGTACAGCACCACCTGCTTGCCCTTGAGGTCGGACAGCTTTACCTGCTGACCACTGGTGGCCTGGGCCTGGAAGTCGGCAACGGGTTTGTCGAGTTCAACGGACATGGAGACTCCTTCATTCAGAGGTTGTCGGCGATCTCTCGCGCTACAGCCATGCAATACCGATGGGGCCCCGCAGAAACAGGTGAGGCCCGGCCGGGGTTGCGTACGACTTTACGAGTTGTAAATGGGCCGAACCTGTTTCTAACGCAGCAGCGCCGACGCGCAGCAGATCGTCACGGGTTCTGCGGGCGCCAGGGTTCGATCAGCGCATCAAGATTCAGCGCATCGGCAAAATCCAGGAACTGGTCGCGCAGCCAGCTGATCTGCGTGCCGGCCGGCAGCGTCACGGTCAGAGTGGCGTTGAGCATGGTACCGCCGGTCTGAGGCGCCTGATAGGTGTCGCAAGTCAGACTTTCCAGCTCGACGCGGTGATCGATGAAGAACTGGCACAGTTCGTTGAGGATATCCGGGCGGTAAACCGCGCTGACGTAGGCCACATAAGGCAGCGCCTGCGGGCGTACCTCGGCAGCGGCGCTGCGCACCAGATCCACGGTGAAGTCGTGCTTCTTGGCCAGCAGCGGCAGGCTCGACTCCAGGCGCGCCAGTGCATCCCAACTGCCGGACACCTGCAGCACCAGAGCGCTGAACTCTCCATGGCGGCTCAAGCGGGTGCTGATCACCGCGCAACGGTTCTCGTGGCTGGTGCGGCTGAGCAGGTTGGTCAGGGCCATGGCGTCGCGGCCGAGGGCGCTGATAACGAGGAATTGTTCGCGAACGGGGGGGGTGGACATGCAGCCTTCCTAAAGCGATGAACGGTCCGCGCATGAGCAGCCGCAGACCAAAGGCAGCAGGTTAGCGAAAAGCACCGCCGAGGGGAATGGCGGACCCTGGTGCATCGGACGACGGCCAGCATGTATAACGGGCCGTTGCTTGTGCCGGACTGGTGGCACCAGTACCATTACGGCTCAATTTTTCCGGCAGGAGCGGTTGCATGATTGCGGGCAGTATGGTGGCACTGGTCACGCCCATGGATGCGCAGGGTGGTCTGGATTGGGAGGCCCTGAGCAAATTGGTGGATTTCCACCTGCAAGAGGGCACCAATGCCATCGTCGCGGTCGGCACCACCGGTGAGTCCGCCACGCTGGACGTGGGTGAGCACATCGAAGTGATCAAGCGCGTGGTCAAGCAGGTCGCCGGCCGTATTCCGGTGATCGCCGGTACCGGCGGCAACTCCACTCGCGAGTCGGTCGAGCTGACCCGTGCCGCCCAGGAAGTTGGCGCCGACGCTGCCCTGCTGGTGACCCCGTACTACAACAAGCCGACCCAGGAAGGCCTGTACCTGCACTTCCGCCACATCGCCGAAGCCGTGTCCATCCCGCAGATCCTCTATAACGTGCCGGGTCGTACCGTGTGCGACATGCTGCCGGAGACCGTCGAGCGCCTATCGAAGATCGACAACATCATCGGTATCAAGGAAGCCACCGGCGACCTGCAGCGCGCCCAGGAAGTGCTGGATCGCGTCAGCAAGGACTTCCTCGTCTACTCCGGTGATGACGCCACTGCCGTCGAACTCATGCTGCTGGGCGGCAAGGGCAATATCTCGGTTACCGCCAACGTTGCGCCGCGCGCCATGAGCGACCTGTGCGCTGCTGCCATGCGTGGCGAGGCTGCCATCGCCCGCGCCATCAATGACCGTCTGATGCCGCTGCACAAGGCGCTGTTCCTCGAATCCAATCCGATTCCGGTGAAATGGGCACTGCACGAAATGGGCTTGATGGGCGACGGCATCCGCCTGCCGCTGACCTGGCTCAGCCCGCGCTGTCACGAACCGCTGCGCCAGGCCATGCGCCAGTGCGGTGTATTGGCTTAACTCAAGGACTTTACGCATGAAGCGACTGGCCGGATTCTCCGCCCTTGCTCTGATCGTCTCCAGCACCAGCGGTTGCGGCTGGCTCTGGGGTGAAAATGGCTACTTCCGTGATCGCGGCAGCGACTACCTGGAAGCGCGCCAGACTGCACCGATGCAATTGCCGGCCGATGTCCAGGCCAAGCGCCTCGACCCGCTGCTGCCTGTGCCTGCGCAGATTGCCAGCACCACCGCCACCCCTGCCGAATTCGAAGTGCCGCGCCCGCAAGGCCTGCAGGTGCGTGCCGACGAGCGTGAGTTCAGCTTGCAGCGCAGCGGCGATTCGCGCTGGGTGGTGGCGCAGCGTGTACCGGCCGAAGTCTGGCCGCTGGCACGTCAGTTCTTCGAAGACAATGGTTTCCGTATCGCCAACGAGCGTCCGCAGGTCGGTGAGTTCACCACCTCCTGGCAGCGTTTCGACGAGCTCTCCGCTGGTATGGCGCGCCGTTTGAGCAGCCGTGTTTCCGGCGTTGCGCCGGATGCCGAAACCCGCGTGCGCGTGCGCATCGAACCGGGCGTGCAGCGCAACACCAGCGAAATTTTTGTCACCAGTGCCGAGCGTCCTGCCGGTAGTGCGGCCGACGTCGATTTCGCATCGCGTAGCGGCAACGCCAGTCTGGAAGCGGCGCTGCTCGACGAAATGTTGGTGAGCATGGCGCGTGGCGTGGAGCAGGGCGGTTCCGTATCGCTGCTGGCCGCGCGCGACTTCGACGCCCCCAGCCGCGTCAGCCTGAGCGAAGACGGCAACGGTAACCCGGTGCTCAACCTGGGCGCCGATTTCGACCGTGCCTGGTCCGGTGTCGGTCGCTCGCTGGAGCTTGGTGACGTGCGCGTCGACGACCTCAACCGCAGTCTCGGCCTGTACTACATCAACCTGGCCGAAGGTGCTCAGGTCAACGAGAAGAAGCCCGGCTTCTTCGGTCGCATGTTCGGCAGCGCGCCGAGCAAGGAAGAGATCGAAGCCCGTGCCGAGCGCTACCAGGTGCGTCTGACCCCGGTGGGTGATGGCGTGCAGGTCACTGTGGAGAAGGACCTCAACACCGTCGCTCCGGCCGATGTATCGCGCCGCGTGCTGAGCCTGATCCAGGATAATCTCGGCTGATCAGCGCACTGCGCTCCAGCCGCTAATCGATGGGCGAAACCCCGCAAAGGTTTCGCCTGTTTTGTTTGCCAGAAACGGAAATGCCGACATGAGCACACCCACCACCTTGAGCCTGAAGAAAATCTACTCGGGCAAGGTCCGCGACCTCTACGAAATCGACGACAAGCGCATGCTGATGGTGGCCACCGATCGTCTGTCGGCATTCGACGTCATCCTCGAACAACCGATCCCGGAGAAGGGCAAGATCCTCACCGCCATCTCCAATTTCTGGTTCGACAAGCTGGCTGGCGTGGTGCCCAACCACTTCACCGGTGACAAGGTCGAGGACGTCGTATCGGCTGCCGAGCTGCCATTGGTCGAAGGCCGCGCGGTCGTCGCCAAGCGCCTAAAGCCGGTCGCCGTGGAAGCCATCGTACGAGGCTATATCGTCGGCTCCGGTTGGAAGGAATACCAAAAGAGCGGCACCGTTTGTGGTATTGCCCTGCCGGCCGGCCTGAAAGAAGCGGCCAAGCTGCCGCAACCGATCTTCACCCCCTCGACCAAGGCCGCCGTGGGCGATCATGACGAGAACATCAGCTTCGAGCAGTGCGAAGCCATCATCGGCGCCGAACTGGCCGCCCAGGTGCGTGACACGGCGATCAAGCTGTACACCACGGCAGTCGAGTACGCCGCTACCCGCGGCATCATCATCGCCGACACCAAGTTCGAGTTCGGCCTGGACGAAGACGGCACCCTGACCCTGATGGACGAAGTGCTGACCCCGGACTCCAGCCGCTTCTGGCCCGCCGACAGCTACGCCGAAGGCAGCAACCCACCGAGCTTCGACAAGCAGTTCGTACGTGATTGGCTGGAGTCCACCGGCTGGAACAAACAACCCCCGGCCCCGGCCGTACCGGCAGACGTCGCGCAGAAAACCGCGGACAAGTACCGCGAAGCGCTGACGCGTTTGACCCAGTAACACCTGGCATCAGATGACAACAACGCCGCGCTCTCGCAGGGTAGGGCGGCGTTTTTGTAGGTTTGGTCAACAGAGGCGGGTGGCCAGCTGCCCCTGGAAAGCAAAAGCCCCGAATTGCAGTGCAATTCGAGGCTTTCTATATGGCGGGAAGATAGGGATTTGAACCCTAGGTGCCATTGCTGACACAACGGATTTCGAATCCGTCCCGTTCGACCACTCCGGCATCTTCCCAGGCGGCGCGCATGATAACAGCTGAATCGGTTTTGGCGAAGCTTATTTTGAAAATTTTTCTTGTGCTATCAGGTGGTTGGGCAATAGACCCACAGGCAAGGCGGTCGTGCGTTGTGGGATACGAAAGGTGCGTGGGATAGGGGGAGCTACCGCTATGAATGCAGGTCAAGCCGGTTGTTTGGCCTGCCCTTGAGACCGGCTTACGCAAAGCTCGAAAATCATGCTTGGCACAACGCCACTGCCTGATCTACTCTCCAGTCACCGGGCTAACGAAGTGGCCAACAGGCAGGACGCCGACCCCATACACTTCGTTAGCTCGGTGTTCATTGCTTGCGCTGGCCGATGCGAGGCGAGCGGAAAAGACAAAGCCCTCCAAGAGAGGGCTTTGTCGTTTTTGGCGAGGCGCATTGCGAGCCTCGCGTCTGTTAAAAGCATCCCTGCTGCCTTTCCATCCCCGCCCTTGAATCGTCGCTGTCATTAGCCTAGGTGATATCTGGCGTTTTGCCATATTTTGCCGGACGACATCAGTCGGTACGTTGCAGATGCGGCTTTTCCTCGCGCCGGGCAATGAGATGTTCGGGCAGGTCGAGCAGGTCGGTATCGTAGGTCTCCAGCGGCGGTGGACGTCGCTCGAAGCGGGCACCGAGTACCAGCAGGCAAGGTGTGAGCAGCAGGGTCAGCACGGTGGCGAAGGCCAGGCCGCCGGCAATGGCGCTGGACAGCTGGGTCCACCACTGCGTCGAGGGCGCGCCGAAGCCGAGGCTCGGCGTCACCAGGTCGACGTTGATGCTGAGCACCATGGGCATCAGGCCGAGGATGGTGGTCACGGCGGTGAGCAGCACCGGGCGCAGGCGCAGGCTGCCGGTTTCCAGCGCCGCCTCGCGCGGTTCCAGGCCCTGGCGGCGCAGCTGGTTGTAGGTGTCGATCAGGATGATGTTGTTGTTCACCACGATGCCGGCCAGGGCGATCAGGCCCATGCCTACCATGACGATGCCGAACGACTGGCCGTTGACCAGCAGACCCATCAAGACTCCGGCTGTGGACAGGACGATGGCCGACAGCACCAGCGCCGCCTGGTACAGGCTGTTGAACTGGGTCACCAGGATGATCGCCATGAGGAAGATGGCGACAACGAAGGCGGTCATCAGAAAGGTGGCCGCTTCACGCTGGTCGGCATCTTCGCCGGCGAACTTCACCTTGACCTCGGCCGGTACATCGCCGAACGCTTCGCGCAGTGCCTTGAGGCGTTCATCCAGGCGCGCACCTTCGGCCAGATCGGCCTGCAGGGTGATGGTGCGGTCGCCGTCGACACGGCGCAGGGTGCCGACCTTGGGCGCCGGCTGCAGGTCGACGAAGTTGCTCAGCGGCACCTGACCTGACGGCGTATTGAGCGTCAGGCGGCCGAGCTGATCGAGCGAGCGCCAGTTGCCGGGCAGACGCACGCGGATATCGACTTCGTCGGTGGCATCCTCTGGCCGGTAGGTGGCCAGCTTCAGACCGTTGGTGATCATCTGCACCGCGTTGCCGACGCTGAGCACGTCGGCGCCGAAGCGCGCGGCGGCCTCGCGGTCGACCTTGATGCGCCACTCGATGCCGGGCAGGGCGCGGTCGTCTTCGATGTCGACGAAGCCGCCGAGGTTCTGCATCTCGCCGCGAATACGTTCGACCCACTGCTCGCTCAATGCCGGGTCCAGCGAGCTGATCTGCAACTTCACCGGCTTGCCGTCGGTGGGCCCCTGTTCCTGCTTGCGGAACTCCAGAACGACGCCGGGAATGCCGGCGGTGCGCTGGCTCATTTCGGCAAGAATGTCCTTGGCCGGCCGGCGCTGGTGCCAGTCGACGAACTGGAACTGCAATGTGCCGATCACGTCGGCGCCGAGTTGGCCTTGCTGGCCTTCCGGCTGGGCCAGGGAGCGCGCATATAGTGCCTTGACCTCACGCATGCCGAGCACCTGCTTTTCCACCTGCTGAAGCAGGGCGTCTTTCTCCTGTACCGACAGATCGCCACGGGCGCGTAGCCAGATCTGCGCGCTTTCCGGCTCGACGTCGGGGAAGAATTCCACGCCATGGTTGAAGCGCCCGTAGCCGACGTAGATCAGGGCGATCAGCGCCAGCATGCCGAGCAGGGTCAGACCCGGGCGCTTGAGCAGGGTAGCCAGCAGGTTGCGGTAGGCATTGCCGGCGCGGTTGGCGGTGGGCGCTTGTGGACGTGCCTGGCCACCGGTCACGGCGCCGAGCACGGGTAGAAAGACCAACGCCATGGCCAGCGATGCCAGCAGGCAGAGAATCACGGTGGCCGGCAGGTACTTCATGAACTGGCCGACCACCCCTGGCCAGAACAGCAGCGGCAGGAACACCACGAGGGTGGTGGCGGTGGAGGCGATCACCGGCCAGGCCATCCGTGTGGCGGCGTTGGCCCAGGCCTGACGAGGCGTCTGGCCCTGTTGCAGGTAGCGGTCGGCCAGCTCGGAGACGACGATGGCGCCGTCCACCAGCATGCCGGCTACCAGGATCAGGCTGAACAGTACGACGATATTGAGGGTGAAGCCGAGCATCCAGATCAGCAGGATGCCGGTCAGGAAGGCGCCGGGAATGGTCAGGCCGACCAGCAGCGCCGAGCGCATGCCCATGCTCGCCACCACCAGGATCAGCACCAGAACGATGGCGGTCAGCACATTGTTGAGGAGATCGCCGAGCATGCCCTGCACCTCCTGCGACTGATCCATGATGTAGCTGACTTCAACGCCCGGCGGCAGCAGGGGCCCCGCCTGTTCCATCAGCGCCTTGACCTGGTCGATGGTCTCGATGATGTTGGCGCCGCTGCGTTTGGCTACTTCCAGCACGATGGCTGGCTGGCCGTTGATGCGAGCGAAACCGGTGGGATCCTTGAAGGTGCGACGGATGGTGGCGACGTCGGCGAAGGTGACCACGCTGTCGCCGACCACCTTGATCGGCATTTTCATCACGTCTTCGAGGTCTTCGATGACGCCGGGCACCTTCATGCTCATGCGCCCGGCGCCGGTATCCAGGCTGCCGGCAGCGACCAGGCGGTTGTTGCGGCTGACCAGGTTGAACAGCTCGTTGTAGTCGATGCCGTAGCTGTCCAGTACCTGCGGGTCGACGACGATTTCCAGCAGGTCTTCGCGGTCGCCACCGATCTCCACCGAAAGCACCTCGGCGATGCCTTCGATGTTCTCCTTCAGGCGCCGGGCGATGTAGACCAGCTCGGTTTCGGCGATGGGGCCGGACAGACCGATCGACAGCACCGGGAACAACGCTACGTTGACCTCGTTGACGGTCGGCTCGTCGGCTTCTTCGGGCAGCTTGCTGCGTGTGGTGTCGACCTTCTCGCGCACGTCGGCCAGCGCCACCTTGGCATCGAAGCCGGCGTCGAATTCGAGAATCACCGAGGCGTGACCCTCGCTGGACATCGAGCGCATTTCCTTGACGCCCTCCAGGCTGCGCAGCTCCTGTTCCAGCGGGCGTACCAGCAGGCGTTCGCCGTCTTCCGGGCTGATGCCTTCGAGGGTCACCGAGACATAGATCATCGGGATGGTGACGTCGGGGTTGGACTCCTTGGGCATGGCGATGTAGGCCACCAGCCCGCCGCAGAGCAGGAACAGCAGAATGAGGATGGTGGTGCGGCTGCGGTCGAGGGCGGCGGCGATCAGTGCGTGCATCTCAGCTGCCCTCGGAAAGTTGCGTGCGCACCTGCTGGCCGGGCTGAACGAAGCCCTGGCCAAGGGTGATCAGCGCTACCTTCGGCGGCAGGCCGCTGACCCAGGCGCCCTGGTTGTCGACGCTGATCAGTTGTACCTGCGTGAACTGCACACGCTGCGCATCGTCCACCCATTTGACGCCATGACGGCCGTTTTCATCCAGGCTGAGCAGGGCAGGGGACAGGCGGTGAGCCATGGCCTCGCCGGTCTGGATATGCAGGGTGGCGCTGGCCCCGGCCAGACGCAGGCCGTCCGGGTTGTCCACCTTGACCTCGATGCGGAAGCTGCGCGAGCCCGGATCGGCGGCGGCGGCGATAAAGTGCAGTTCGCCCTGCAGCGTGCGGCCGTCGAGCAGTTCCACCTTCACCGGCTGGCCCAGCTCGAGCTGGGTCACCTGTTGCTGTGCGATCTGCGCGCTGACCTTGAGGCGGTCGATGTCCACCAGGGTCAACAGGCTCTGGCCGGGTTGGACGAAGTCTCCCAGTTCGACCATGCGCTGATCGTAAATGCCGGCGAACGGCGCCCTGATCTTGGTGTTGCGTTGCTGCAGGCGGGCGCTGTCGAGTTCGGCGCGTGCCTTGGCCAGTTCGCTTTCCAGGCGCATCAGTTCGTTGGCCGATACCAGGCTGCGCTCACGCAGGCGTTTGGCTGCGGTGACGTCGCTTTGCCGTTGCCGGACATCGGCCTCGCTGCGTGCGACCTGCGCCGGACGGTCGTCCGGTGAGAGGCTGAGCAGCAACTGATCGGCGGCGACGCGGTTGCCCTTGTCCTGATCCAGGTTCTGCACGCTGCCACTGACCTGGGCGCGCAGTTCCACGCGGCGCCAGGCCTCGATCTGGCCCTGCACTACATGCTGGCGCTGCATGGGCTGCGCTTCCAGCCATGTCACCTCCACCCGTGCCAGTTCGGCGCTCGTGGCCGGTTTATCGGGCTCGGCCTGTACCTCGTCGCGTGCGACGAAACGGTCGCCGCTGAGCAGCCAGAGCAGTAGCACGATGGCGATGACAACGGCGATGATCCAGGGGCGTTTGCTGAGTTGCGCGAACATGGCGATGGCTTACTCGTTGTTGGCGGGCGCTGCCAGCAGCGCGGCGGCCTGGCCCTGCAGGCCGGCGATGATGAAATCGGTGACGCGGTCGAAGTACGCGCCAAGCTCGATGTATTCGGCCCAGTGCGCGAAACCGCCGGAGGCGATGCGCGCCATGACACCATTGACGCAGGCCTCCACACCCCAAAGCAGATGCTGGCAGTGCGCAGGGGAGAGTTGCAGATCGTGGAAGCTGCTCTGCAGCAGGCCACTGAACAGATTCATGTACTGGCCTTCCAGCTCGATGAACTGTTCGCGATAGGGGGGCTCCAGGCGCTCCTGAAAGGCCGGGCGGTCGCACAGCAGGCAAAGCTGCGCTTGCAGTGGGTCGGCCTGCAGCTGCTCGAAGGCGCGGCGAATCACTCGGCGCATGGCTTCTTGCGCGGGTGCGCTGCGGGCGACTTCCTGCAGTTCGGCCAGGTGTTGGCGCGAGCAGTCCAGCACCATTCGCGCGTAGAGCGCTTCCTTGCTGGTGAAGTGTTTGTACACGGTGCCTTTGCCGATACCCGCGTGACGCGCCACCTCGGCGATGGTGACGCGATCCCAGGAGTCGTTCTGGAACAGCTGGCGAGCGGATTCGAGCAGGGCATTTTCCCGTTGCTGGAAGAGTTGATCCTGGTAGCGCATGGGCAGTCCGCGGAGAGTTGTGACCGGCGGTCATGCTATGACTGTTGGTCACGATGCGGCAAGCGGGGAGTTGTAACAAGGCAATTGGCTAGGCGTTTCGATGGCTGCGTTTCAGCCTGATTCGTTGCGGTCTATAGATGTAGGAGCCCCGCACCGGGGCGAAGCTTCTAACCCACCAGGCGATGAAACGCGTTGCGCCGATGGCGGGTTACGCCGCAGCAGACATTGCAGGGGGTGATTGCGGAAAGGGGCAGGCGGCTAACCCGCCCTACGACTTTCGCTCGATCCTTGCCTCGTGAGGGTGGCGCTTAGCGCGCCACGCTGACCCCTTCGAGGCTGGCGAAGGAGGTGTCCTTGGCGGTCAGCAGGAAATCACGCATGAAGGGGGCGTCGAGCATGTCGCTGCGGATCGCTGCGTACAGCGTGCAGTACAAACCTTTCTCGCCTAGGCGCTTGGCGCTGACGTAGCCGCGCGAGCTGTATTCGTGCAGCGCCCAGTTGGGCAGGCCGCACACGCCACGGCCGCTGGCCACCAGCTGCATCATCATTACCGTCAGCTCGGAGGTGCGCACTTGCGCGGGCTCAACATCGGCCGGTTCGAGGAAGCGGGTGAAGATGTCCAGGCGGTCGCGCTCGATGGGATAGGTGATCAGGGTTTCCCTGGCCAGATCCTCGGGCTGGATATAGGCCTTGGAAGCCAGGCGATGCTGATTGGCGACCGCCAGCTGGGCCTCATAGGTGAATAGCGGCACATAGGTGATGCCAGCCAGTTCGATGGGGTCCGAGGTCACCACCAGATCCAGGTCGCCACGGGCCAGCGCCGGCAGCGGGGCGAAGGAGAAACCCGAGGCCAGGTCCAGCTCCACTTCCGGCCAGGCATCGCGGAACTGGTCGATGGTCGGCATCAGCCACTGGAAGCAGCTGTGGCATTCGATCGCCATGTGCAGGCGCCCGGCAGTGCCGCCGGCCAGGCGCGCGAGGTCGCGTTCTGCGCTGCGCAATAAGGGCAGGGTGGCGTCGGCCAGTTGCAGCAGGCGCAGGCCGGCGCTGGTGAAGCGCACGGGTTTGGTCTTGCGCACGAACAACTGCAGGCCGAGGCGTTCTTCCAGCTCCTTGAACTGATGCGACAACGCCGACTGGGTCAGGTGCAGGCGCTCGGCGGCTTCGACCAAGCTGTCGGTTTCGCGCAGGGCGTGCAGGGTTTTCAGGTGACGTAGCTCGAGCATGGCGGGTCTCTGCGAAGGTTTCACTCATCCAGTTTCGGTGCTGGATGAAAATGCTTCATACAGCCTACATGAGTAAATCTTTAGATCAAGACGAAAATCTTGAGTTTGTCTCACTCATGGCCGATGCCGAGAATGGCGCCATCTCGATTCATTGTGGAGCGTTAAGTCATGGCCCTGTCCCATTCCCTCGGTTTCCCACGTATCGGTCGCGACCGCGAGCTGAAAAAGGCGCTCGAAGCGCATTGGCGAGGCGAGCTGGATGAAGCCGGGCTGCGTGCGGTCGGCCAGCGTCTGCGCGCCGAGCACTGGCAGTTGCAGAAGGACGCCGGCATCGACCTGCTGCCGGTGGGCGACTTTGCCTGGTACGACCAGGTGCTGGGCCATTCGCTGGCCTTCGGCGTGATTCCCGAGCGTTTTCGCTCGGCCGGCGGCAAGCCGACGTTGGAGACGCTGTTCGCCATGGCCCGTGGGGCCGTTGCAAACAAGAGCAGCGGCAACTGCTGCAGCGGCGCTCATGCGCAGGAGCTGACCAAGTGGTTCGATACCAACTATCACTACCTGGTACCGGAGTTCGGCGTTGATCAGCAGTTCGCCCTGAGCTGGGAGCAGTTGTTCGAGGAAGTGGAGGAGGCGCGCGCCCTCGGCCACCAGGTCAAACCGGTGCTGATCGGCCCGCTGACCTATTTATGGCTGGGCAAGGCCAAAGGCGCCGACTTCGACAGGCTGGAGCTGCTCGAGCGCCTGCTGCCGGTGTATGGCGAAATTCTCCAGCGCCTGGCTGGGCAAGGTGTGGAGTGGGTGCAGATCGACGAGCCGATCCTGGTGCTGGACCTGCCGCAGGACTGGAAGAACGCCTTCGAGCGCGCCTACAACCTGATCCAGCGCGAACCTTGCAAGAAGCTGATCGCCACCTATTTCGGTGGCCTGGAAGACAACCTCGGTCTGGCCGCCAATCTGCCGGTGGATGGCCTGCATATCGATCTGGTGCGGGCGCCGGAGCAGTATCCGACCATTCTCGACCGTCTGCCGGCTTATAAAGTGTTGTCGCTGGGCGTGGTCAATGGCCGCAACGTCTGGCGCTGCGATATGGACAAGGCCCTCGCAGTGTTGCGTCACGCTCACGAACGTCTGGGCGAGCGCTTGTGGGTGGCGCCGTCCTGCTCACTGCTGCATAGCCCGGTGGACCTGGCGCGTGAAGATCAGCTCGATGCCGAACTGAAGAGCTGGCTCGCCTTTGCGGTGCAGAAATGCCAGGAGGTCGCCGTGCTCGGCAGGGCACTGGAGGCGCCGGACGACGCCGCTGTGCAGGCTGCGCTGGAAGCCAGCCGTACGGTACAGGCCGCACGTGCTGCATCGACGCGCATTCACAAGCCTGAGGTGCAGGCGCGTCTGGCAGCGATCCTGCCGCGTCATGCCCAGCGCCAATCGCCATTCGCCGAGCGCATCGGCAAACAGCGTGAGCGCCTGCAGTTGCCGGTGCTGCCGACTACCAGCATCGGCTCCTTTCCGCAGACTTCGGCCATTCGCCTGGCACGCCAGGCGTTCAAGCAGGGCAAGCTCGGCGCCGCCGATTACCTTGAGGCCATGCATGGCGAAATACATGAAGCTATACGGACGCAGGAACGCCTCGGCCTGGATGTGCTGGTGCACGGCGAGGCCGAGCGCAACGACATGGTCGAGTACTTCGCCGAGCAGCTCGACGGCTACGCCTTCACCCGCTTCGGCTGGGTGCAAAGCTATGGTTCGCGCTGCGTCAAACCGGCAGTGATCGTCGGCGATCTGAGTCGCCCGCAGGCCATGAGCGTGGAGTGGATCCGCTACGCCCAGAGTCTGACCGACAAGGTAGTGAAGGGCATGCTGACCGGCCCGGTGACCATGCTGATGTGGTCCTTCCCACGCGAGGACGTTGCCCGCGAAGTACAGGCCAGGCAACTGGCGCTGGCGATTCGCGACGAGGTGATGGATCTGGAGGCTGCGGGCATCAAGATCATCCAGATCGACGAGGCCGCGTTTCGCGAGGGGCTGCCGCTGCGTCGGGCCGCCTGGCAGCATTACCTGGACTGGGCCACCGAAGCCTTCCGCCTGACCGCCAGCGGCGTGCGTGACGAAACCCAGATTCACACTCATATGTGCTACAGCGAGTTCAACGATGTGATCGAGGCCATCGCGGCGATGGATGCCGACGTGATCACCATCGAGACGTCGCGTTCGGACATGGAGTTGCTGGAGGCCTTCGAGCGCTTCGATTATCCCAACGAGATTGGCCCAGGTGTCTACGACATCCACTCGCCACGGGTGCCGGACAGCGCCGAGATGGCCAACCTGCTGCGCAAGGCGGCGCGGCGTATCCCGCTGGAGCGTCTCTGGGTCAACCCCGATTGCGGCCTGAAAACCCGCGCCTGGCCGGAGACCGAGGCAGCGCTGGTGAACATGGTCGCGGCGGCCAGGCAGTTGCGTGCCGAGCTGGCCTGATGCTCCAGGTCGTTGCGGCTAAAGCCCCTCCTACATAGCGAGGGGCTTCATGGCGCGACGCTCTTGCCGGCCGCTATCGTCACCCCGATCGCCGACCGTTCGTCCTCCTTCATCAAACTGTCATGCTTGTGTGGCAGCGCCGTCGAACGACTTTCACCAGAATCGCGTTCCAGTGGGGTTCTGCGTTTCTGGTGTTTTCATGCGTGCATTCATCCTTGTGGTCGCAATGCTTTGCGGCCTGCCGTCTTTTGCGGCCAACCGTTGTGATCTTTCCGAGCCGACCCGGTATGCCGATGTGGGCGACGTACGCCTGGCCTATCAGAGCGTCGGCAGCGAGCGCGACCCCGCTCTGCTACTGGTCATGGGTCTGGGTGGGCAGTTGATCCATTGGCCTGACGAGGTGGTCGAGCGCCTTTGCCAGCAGGGCTTTCGCGTGGTGCGTTTCGACAATCGCGATGTGGGGCTGAGTACCTGGCGCAAGCCTGCGCCGAGCATCAATCTGCCTTATGAAGTGCTGCGCTACCGGCTGGGCCTGTCGCTCGGCGCGCCTTATCACCTGCGTGACATGGCCGGCGATGCCCTGGGATTGATGGACAGCCTCGGGGTCGATGCCTTCCACGTCTTGGGTGCGAGCATGGGCGGGATGATTGCCCAGCACCTGGCCGACCTGGCACCGCAGCGCGTCCTCAGCCTGACGCTGGTGATGACCAGCTCAGGTGCGCAAGGCTTGCCAGCGCCAAGCGATGCCCTGGTTGCCCTGTTGGCGCGACGTGAGGCCGGTAGTCGCGAGGCCGCTCTGCAGCAGCAGGCCGATCTGCTCGCGGCGCTCGGCAGTCCTTCGGTGCATGATGATCGCGCCTTGCTTCTGCATCAGGCCGAAGTGGCCTATGACCGTGCCTTCAATCCCGAAGGCGTGCAGCGGCAGTTGCTGGCGATTCTCGCCGAGTCGAGCCGGGTCGAGCTGCTCAATCGCCTGAAAGTACCGACGCTGGTGGTGCACGGCACCGCCGACCCGCTCCTGCCGGTGATGCACGGCGTGCATGTGGCCGCGCATATCAAGGGCGCCGAACTCAAGCTGATTCCGGGGCTTGCGCATCGTTTTCAGGACGCCTTCAAGGAGCCACTGCTGGCCGCCGTGTTGCCGCATCTTGCGGCGCACCGGGAGGATCTGGGGTTGGCGCGTTTGTAGTTCACAACTCCTGGTTGTGCTTGATCGCTTCGCGGCGCTGCAGGTTATCGATGTGCTCGCTGCTGTGGCGCAGCAGTTTCTCGGCCATGGCCATGCGCTCGATGTAGCGGGTGATGCTTTGCTCGGCATCGTGGCGGGAGAGGAAGGGGCCTTCCAGCGTGCCTTCGCGGGTGGCGAAAAAGTACTGACCATTGACGGCGCTGAGCCGTGAACTGCGGTAATGCGTACCCGGTTGCGGGTCGGCGGTACGTTGGCCGAACATGGCGAAAGCTCCATCTGTGGTGCTGGATGGTCTGAGTTTAATGCAAGCGAAGCGGTGCGCATGGCAAAGCGATAGATGGTTGCTTTTGTCTGCCTTTTAGCGTCTTTTGGCCGATTTTATGGATTTCTGGCGCCGGCCGTTTGTCAGGTTGTGCGCATCTATCGGTACAGTTGTGCCCGACTACCGGGCTCAACTGTTGCTGTGTCGGTGTCCTGACCTCTCCTAGAATGGTCTGCTGCGGTCGACATGTCCTGTTGGCCGCCTGCCTGAGGTCGTCATGCACATTTCCTCCGGCCGTTGGATGTACGGCCTGCTACTTGCCCTGATCACTTCGCTGCTATGGGGCATCCTGCCAATCAAGCTCAAAGAAATTCTCCAGGTAATGGACCCGGTCACGGTCACCTGGTACCGCCTGGCGGTCGCCGGTTCGCTGTTGCTGGCCTATCTCGCCGCGAGCCGCCGCCTGCCGAGCTTTCGCCCGCTCGGTCGCAAGGGTGGCTGGCTGCTGGCGCTGGCCATCGGCGGGCTGACGTCCAACTACGTGTTGTATCTGGTGGGGCTCAATCTGCTCAGTCCTGGTACCACGCAACTGGTGATCCAGGTGGCGCCAATCCTGTTGCTGATCAGCAGCCTGTTCGTCTTTCGCGAGCGCTTCAGTCTGGGCCAGGCACTCGGTCTGATGGTGATGTTGCTGGGCTTCGGCCTGTTCTTCAATCAGCGCCTGGGTGAGTTGCTGACTTCGCTCACCGCCTACACCACCGGCGTGCTGACCGTGCTGGCTGCTGCCTTCGTCTGGACTTTCTACGGTCTGGCGCAGAAGCAACTGCTGACCTCGTGGAGTTCGGTGCAGGTGATGATGGTCATCTACCTGGCCTGCGCACTCCTGCTGACGCCCTGGGCGCATCCCTTGCAAGTGCTGGAGCTGAGCCCGCTACAAGGCTGGCTGCTACTGGCCTGCTGCCTGAATACCCTTGTGGCTTATGGCGCCTTCGCCGAGGCGTTGGCGCACTGGGAGGCATCAAGAGTGAGCGCGACCCTGGCCCTGACTCCGTTGGTGACCTTCGTCTCCGTGGCCCTGGCCTCGACCTGGTGGCCGGACCACGTGCTACCCGAACAGGTCAACTGGATCGCTTATGCAGGCGCCGTCGTCGTCGTGCTCGGCTCGGCGCTCACCGCCCTTGGCCCATCGCTCATGGAGGCCCTGCGAGCACGTAGGGCCAGGCAGCAGGTCGGGATCTAATCCAGCGGCAACTCGGTGGTGCGTTTGACCTCGCTCATGGCGATGTGCGAGTGCGCTTCATGTACGTGTGGGCGCTGCAGCAGGTGATCGCGCAGGAAGCGCTCGTAATCGCCTATGTCCTTGGCCACCACCTTGAGCAGGTAGTCCGAGCCGCCGGCCATGCTGTAGCACTCCAGCACCTGCGGGTAGCCGACCACGGCCTGTTCGAACTCGTCCAGATTGCCGCGACCATGGGCCGACAGCTTGATGTCGACGAACACCGTGATGCCGAATCCCAGGCGCTTGTGGTTGAGCAGGGCGACCTTGCGCTCGATCAGCCCTTCTTCCTGCATACGATGAATACGCCGCCAACAGGGCGATTGCGACAGCTCGACTTTCTCGGCGACCTCGGCGGCAGAGAGGTCGGCATCGTGTTGCAGCAGGCGGAGAATCCGCCGATCGATAGGGCTGAGCTTGTCCTGCATGATTGTTTCCATTTTCTTGTGATTGTTGGAAGGATCATGCGAAGTATTGTCTCTGCTGCCCGAAAATAGAAAGAAAAAAGCGGAACCCTCCGGTCATGCTTTAGGCAAATCCGTCGCAGCGATCCTGCGACCGGACTCAACGGAGCGTGTCTACCGTCGCGCTCCCCGTGCTCGCCATAAGAATAAAAGGAGCGCTCCATGTCACTGGCCGAAATCCGCCTGGATGACAAATACCGCCTCGCGACTGGTCACCTCTACCTGACCGGCACTCAGGCGCTCACCCGCCTGCCCATGCTGCAGAAGCAGCGTGATGCCGCCTTCGGACTCAATACCGCCTGCTTCATATCCGGCTATCGCGGCTCGCCCCTGGGCGGCCTGGACAAGAGCCTGTGGGACGCGCGCGAGTACCTCAAGCAGAACCACATCCACTTCCAGCCCGGCGTCAACGAAGAGCTGGGCGCCACCGCAGTGTGGGGCAGCCAGCAGGCCAACCTGTTCCCCGGCGCCCGCTATGACGGCGTTTTCGCCATGTGGTACGGCAAGGGGCCGGGCGTCGACCGCAGCGGTGATGTGTTCAAGCACGGCAACTCGGCCGGCGTTTCCAAGCATGGCGGCGTACTGCTGCTGGCCGGTGACGACCATGGCTGCAAGTCCTCAACCATTGCTCATCAGAGCGAACACGCCTTCATCGCCGCGTCGATCCCGGTGCTAAACCCGGCCAACGTCCAGGAAGTACTGGACTACGGCATCATTGGCTGGGAGCTGTCGCGCTACAGCGGCTGCTGGGTGGCGCTGAAGACCATTGCCGAGAACGTCGATTCTTCGGCCGTAGTGGACGTCGATCCGCTGCGCGTCCAGGTGAAGATTCCCGAAGACTTCCAACTGCCGGAAGACGGCGTGCACATTCGCTGGCCGGATCCGCCCCTGGCGCAGGAAAAGCGCCTCAACGTCTACAAGATCTACGCTGCGCGCGCCTTCGCTCTGGCCAACAACCTCAATCAGGTCAAGCTCGATTCGCCCAACCCGCGTCTGGGCATCATCACCACCGGTAAGTCCTACCTCGATGTGCGCCAGGCTCTGGATGACCTCGGTCTGGACGAGGCGCTGTGCGCCAAGGTCGGCCTGCGCGTGCTCAAGGTCGGCATGAGCTGGCCGCTGGAGCCGGTCTCGGTGCACCAGTTCGCCGAAGGCCTGGACGAAATTCTGGTGGTGGAAGAAAAACGCAGCATCATCGAAGACCAGCTCACTGGTCAGCTCTACAACTGGCCGGTGGGCAAGCGCCCGCGGGTGGTCGGTGAATTCGACGAGCAGGGTAATTCGCTGTTGCCCAACCTGGGCGAACTGACGCCGGCAATGATCGCCCGGGTGATCGCCAAGCGCCTGGCGCCGATCTACAGCAGCCCGACCATCGAGGAGCGCCTGGCCTTTCTCGATGCCAAGGAAAAGGCGCTGGCCGCGCCCAAGCACAAGACCGTGCGCACCCCGCATTTCTGCTCCGGCTGCCCGCACAACAGCTCGACCAAGGTGCCGGAAGGCAGCCGCGCCCTCGGCGGTATCGGCTGCCACTATATGACTCAGTGGATGGATCGCAGCACCGACACCTTCACCCAGATGGGCGGCGAGGGCGCCACCTGGATCGGCCAGGCGCCATTCACCGACACGCCGCACGTGTTCCAGAACCTCGGCGACGGCACCTACTTCCACTCCGGCCATCTGGCCCTGCGCGCCGCCGTGGCCGCCGGGGTCAACATCACCTACAAGATTCTCTACAACGACGCGGTGGCCATGACCGGCGGCCAGCCCATCGACGGCGAGTTGCGCATCGACCAGCTCAGCCAGCAGGTACATGCCGAGGGCGTCAAACGCATCGCCCTGGTCAGTGACGAGCCGGACAAGTACCCGACCCGCGCCACCTTCGCGCCGGGCGTGACCTTCCATCACCGCCGCGAGCTGGACGCCGTGCAGCGCGAGCTGCGTGAGTTCAAGGGCGTGTCGGTGATCCTCTACGACCAGACCTGCGCTACCGAGAAACGGCGTCGGCGCAAGCGCGGCAAAATGGTTGACCCGGCCAAGCGTGCCTTCATCAACCCGGCGGTGTGCGAAGGTTGTGGTGATTGCAGCGTGAAATCCAACTGCCTGTCGGTGCTGCCGCTGGAAACCGAACTGGGGCGCAAGCGCGAGATCGACCAGAGCGCCTGCAACAAGGACTTCAGCTGCCTCGAAGGCTTCTGCCCGAGCTTCGTTACCGTGCATGGAGGCAGCCTGCGCAAGCCAGAGGCCGTTGGCCTGGGCGCGCTGTTCATCGCCTTGCCGGAGCCGAAACAACCGGCTCTGAGCCGGCCCTGGAACATCCTCCTGCCGGGTGTCGGCGGTAGTGGCGTGACCACCGTCGGTGCCCTGCTGGGCATGGCCGCGCACATCGAAGGCAAGGGCTGCACCGTGCTCGATCAGGCTGGGCTGGCGCAGAAGTTCGGCCCGGTGATCACCCACATTCGCATCGCCGCGCGGCAGAGCGACATCTACGCGGTGCGCATCGCCGCCGGGGAAACCGACCTGCTGCTGGGCTGCGACCTGGTGGTGTCGTCCAGTGAAGAGGCACTGGCCAAGCTCAACGACAAGATCGCCCATGCGGTGATCAACAGCCATGAAGCGGCCACTGCCGAGTTCACCCGCAACCCGGACGCCCAGGTGCCCGGCGCGGCCATGCGCGAGGCGATCAGCGAGGCGGTGGGCGAGGGCAAGACCCGCTTCGTCGATGCCACGCGCTTGGCCACTCGCCTGCTCGGCGACAGCATCGCCACCAACCTGTTCATGCTCGGCTATGCATACCAAAAGGGACTGGTGCCGGTATCGGCCGAGGCGATCAACAAGGCCATCGAACTCAATGGCGTGGCCATCGAGCTAAACCAGCAGGCGTTTCTCTGGGGGCGTCGTGCTGCGCATGACCTGGCCGCAGTGGAGAAAGTCGCTGCACCAAAGGTGGTCGAGGCGCCACATTGCAGCACGCTGGAGGAAATCGTCGCCGATCGTATGCAGCGCCTGACCGCCTACCAGAACGCCGCCTATGCCGAGCGCTATCGCGAACTGATCGAGCGCGTGCGCAAGGTCGACTCCGATGCCGAGCAGCGCCTGAGCAAGGCCGTGGCGCGTTACTACTTCAAGCTCCTGGCCTACAAGGACGAGTACGAAGTCGCGAGGCTTTACAGCGATGCGACCTTCCGCAAGCAGCTCGAAGCGCAGTTCGAAGGCGATTACCGGCTGCAGTTCCACCTGGCGCCGAGCTGGCTGAGCAAGCGGGATGCGGTGACTGGTGAGCCGCGCAAGCGCAGTTTCGGCCCCTGGATGCTCAAAGCCTTCGCGGTGCTGGCGCGCTTCAAGTTCCTGCGTGGCGGCGCCCTCGATCCCTTCGGCCACAGTGCCGAACGTCGCCTGGAACGCGAGCTGATCGAGGAGTACGAAGCCAACGTGGCCTATCTGCTCGCCGAGCTCAATGGCGGCAACTACCGCACGGCAGTGGCGCTGGCCGAGATCCCCGAGCAGATCCGCGGCTACGGCCATGTCAAGGAAGCGGCACTGGCCAAGGCGCGCGAGCAGGCGACGCAGCTCAAGGCACGCCTGACCGTCAGCGAGATCGCCGCGGTGCAGCTGTTCGAACCGGCTGCCTGAGTCTCAAATCCCCTTTGCCACCCTCTCCCATTCGGGGGAGGGGCGGCCTTTTACATCCGAGGTAACCCGATGTCCGTCTTCACTCACGTCGACTTCGACCATCACGAACAGGTGGTCTACGGCCACGACAAGGCCAGCGGCCTGAAAGCCATCATCGCCATTCACGACAGCACGCTCGGCCCGGCGCTTGGCGGTTGCCGCATGTGGAACTACGCCACGGACGAGGAGGCACTGCGCGATGTGCTGCGCCTGTCGCGCGGCATGACCTACAAATCGGCGCTGGCCCGCTTGCCGCTCGGGGGCGGCAAGGCCGTGATCATCGGCGACCCGCACACCGGCAAGAGCGAGGCGCTGTTCCAGGCCATGGGCGATTTCGTCGACAGCCTGGGCGGGCGCTATGTCACCGCGGCGGACTCCGGCACCGGCGTGGCCGAGATGCGCATCATGGCTGAGCGCACCCGCCACGTGGCGGGCGCCGGGCAGCGTGAAGCCTTCGGTGGCGGCAGCCGTGACGGCGATCCGTCGCCCTCGACCGCCTACGGAGTATTTATCGGCATCCAGGCGGCGGTGGCGCATCGCCTGGGGCGTAATGATCTTGAGGGCGTACGCGTGGCCATCCAGGGCGTGGGCCAGGTCGGCTTCGGCCTGGCCAAGCTGCTCAAGGAGGCCGGTGCGCGGCTTTGGGTGACGGATATCGTCGAGGCCAACGTGCAGCGCGCAGTCAACCAGTTGGGCGCTACTGCGGTCGGCCAGCATGAGATCTACCGCTTGGATGTGGACGTGTTCGCACCCTGCGCACTGGGCGCGATCATCAACCTGCAGACGCTGGAAGCCCTGCGCGCGCCGATCATCGCCGGCGCGGCCAACAATCAGTTGGCCGATGCCAGCCTGGCCGAGCTGCTGCGTCGCCGTGAATGCCTGTATGCGCCGGATTACGCGATCAATGCCGGCGGCATCATCGATGTCTGCTACGAGCGCACCGGTGGCAGCGCGGCTGAGCTCAAGGCGCATATCGAAGGCATCGGCTCGACCCTGACGGAAATCTTCCAGCGCGCCGAACGCGAAGGTGCGACCACCACCGCGATTGCCGATCGCATGGCGTTGGAGCGTTTGCGCGGCGACCTGCAACCAGTGCGTGGAGCAACGGCCAGCAAGGTCGTTTCCCAGGGCTGGCAGCGCTAGGCTGCGAGCGGTGCACGACATGACAAATGCGTGCGCCGCCGCTAAGATGCGGCCCGGCCGTTGCCAATACGGCCGTGTCCCCTTAGTTCAACGGATAGAATAAGCCCCTCCTAAGGGCTAGATGCTGGTTCGATTCCAGCAGGGGACGCCACGACTTGATCAGCACAAAGCCGGCTCTTGCAGCCGGCTTTGTCGTAGATGGTCTCCTGTCAGGTGCGAAACCAGGTGTCGCGAGTGCGCAGAGCCGGTTCAGGCGTATTCCAATGCCTGTTCCGAGCATTGTGCGGGCAGCAGATCCAGTGTGCGGGTATGCAGGGCTTCCAGCGAGGCGCGATGCCCGACGCTGATGACGATGGCGTCCGGCAAGGCATGTCGCAGTTGCTGATAACAGCTCCTTTCGCTCGCTTCATCCAGTGCGGAGCTGCTTTCATCCAGAAACAAGACTTTCGGCTGCAGCAACAGGGCGCGCACGAAGGCACAACGCTGCTGCTCGCCGATGCTCAGGGTCTGCGACCAGTCGAGTTCGGCGTCGAGTTGCTCGCTCAGGTGGCCGATACCGCACTGATGCATCGCCGCCAGCAGCCGCGGGTCTTCTTCAGGGTGTGGCGCTGATGGGTACCAGAGCATGTCGCGCAGCGTGCCGAGGGGCAGGTAGGGCTTCTGCGCCAGGGTGAGGGCGCTGCCCAGATCGTAGCGCGCCACGCCGCTGGCATGGTTCCAGATGCCGGTCAGGGCGCGGATCAGCGTGGACTTGCCGAAGCCGGACGGTGCCCGGATCAGCAGGCGTTCGCCGGGCTGCAAGTGCAGGTCGAACCCTTCGAGCAGCCGTCTGCCGTTCGGCAGCCACAGCGACAGATCCTGCACGTCGAAGCCTTCCGTCTGGTGCTCAAGGCGCACGCCATTTTCGCTACCGACGCTGCCCAGGCGTTGCTGAAAACCGGTCAGGCGGTCGACCACCGATTTCCATTCGGCGACTTCGGGAAACACCTTGACCAGATAGGCCATGGCCTCGTGAACCTCGCCAAAGGCGGCGCTGAGCTGGGTCAGACGGCCCAGGGGAAAAGCGCCGGCGAAGAACTGGGGCGCCATGATGAACATGGGAATGATCATGGCGCTACGCATGTAGAAGGTGGAGTAGCCGAGCACGATCTTCTGCTGTTTCACCAGGGACCAGAAATTCTCCAATGCCGCCCCCAGGCGCTGGCTGAAACGGGCGTGCTCTTCGCTCTCGCCCCGGTACTGAGCCACGGCTTCGGCGTTTTCGCGCAGGCGCATCATGGCGAAGCGGAAATCCGCCTCACGACGCTGCTGGATGAAATTCAGGCGGGGCAACGTGCGCCCCAGCCAGAAGGCGCCGCCAGTACCGAGGATGGAGTAAAGCAGCGCGGCCCACACCAGCAAGCCGGGAATCACCAGCTCCTCGCCAGCGACGGGAATCTTCACCAGGCTCGATGCCTGCCAGAGAATATGCAGGAAGGAGAACAGCGACAGCAGTGCGGTCATCAGGCCCAGGCTGAGTTTCAACGACATGGTGATGAACAGGTTGATGTCGTCGGCGATGCGCTGGTCGGGGTTGTCCGTCTCCGGAGCCGTCAGTTGCAGCTTGAGGTAGCGTTGGCGCTGCAGCCAGAGTTGCAGGGTGTTCTCGGTGGCCCAGCGGCGCCAGCGCAGGGTGAGTTTCTGCTGGAAATGGAAGGCGGCCACGGTGAAGGTGGCCAGGCCCATCTGCAGGAATAGGAACTGCACGCCACCGATCAGGAAGGCGTCGTAGTCGAGTGCCTGCAGGGCGTTGTAGAAGTGCAGGTTCCAGAAGTTGTACAGCAGGTTGACCCCGACCAGGCACAGGTTCATCAGGATCGTGCCGAATAGCAGCAGGAAGGCTGGACGCCTTTCGGCAGAAGACCAGAACGGCCGGGCGAGCAACCAGAAATCACGTAATGTCTGCATGTGGCCTCGAGTTGCCCGGCGTGAAACGCGTTGAGTTTATAGAGGGGCGTCTATACCATCAACGCTAATCGTTCTCATCATTTTTTGACCCACAGCGGCGGAGGCCGGCCATCGAATTCCCGGACTGGCTGTGCCAAGCATGGCCACCCATCCAGCGTGTGATCCAGGTGGAGCGCCAGGGGCGTACTTCGGTGCCGCTGCCCGAGCTGGCTGACGCCAGTGTGCTGTACCCCCTGCTCGAGTGCTTCGCCGAGCTCTACCCCGGCATCAAGCGCCCCCCAGTCGCCTCCCAGTGGTCGATGAATTACCTCAGCGTCATGCTGCCGGCCACGCTGGCGGCCGTGTTGACGCGTGACCGGGCCATTGCCTTCTGGGATCAGGAGGTCGCCTTGTTGCACGAGGCTGGCCAGCCTCGTGCGTTATGGCTGCCGACGCCGCAGGCCGCACTTGCCGCTCGGCAGCGCGATGACTTCTGGGCGCGCCTGCTGCATGAGCACCTGGAGCCGCTGTTCAGCAGCATTGCCGCCTGGGGTGGGCTAGCGCCGAAGGTGCTGTGGGGCAACCTTGCCGCCATCTGGGATGGTGCATTTGCCCGCATTGACCCCAACCTCGAGCGTGAGGGGTTCGCCGAGGCCCACCGCTGGCTGGAACGTGCCGTGGTCGCTGACGGACGTCTGAAGCCCAGAAGCCTGCAGTGGATGGTCGACTCGCCGGCGCCCGAGGTCTGTGCACGCATCCCCTTGCGCCGTCATTGCTGCCTGCATTACCAGTTGCATGCCCCGGTACCCGATCAGCCGCAGGTGCTGTGCGAGTCCTGTCCGAAGCTGCATCGCCTGCCCGAGGCGGAGCAGGCAAGTTACTTGCGGTTGATATATCAGCAGTGAATTTGACCGGTCTCAAGAGACGTATCCGAGTCCGCCTCTAAGACAGTTCCCTGATCCACCTTGATCAGCCGGTCGGCGAGCTGGAAGTAGGCATCGTCGTGCGAAATCACGATCACCAGTTTTCCACGCTGGCGCAGATCCGGAAGGATCTTGGTGTAGAAGAAGCGCTTGAACACCGGGTCCTGATCCGCCGCCCATTCATCGAACAGGTAGCAGGGGCGGTCGTCGAGGTAGGCGGCCAGAAGGGCCAGGCGTTTGCGTTGACCGGTGGAGAGATCCATTGTGGACAAGCGGCCGCCATCAATATTGACCTTGTGCGACAGTTGCAGATGCGCCAGGTAGTCACGGGCCTGCTGCATGAGTTGTGGGTCATCGCCGTCGAGCATGTGCTCGAACAGACAGAAGTCGGTGAAGATCGCCGAGAAGTGCTGGCGGTAGATCTGGTTCTGGGTGCTTGAAGACACCTGGCCGTCAAGCAGCAGTTCGCCGCCTTCGGGCTGGTACAACCCGGTCAATAGCAGGGCCAGGGTGGTTTTGCCGCTGCCATTACCGCCAGTGATGAAGACCACTTCGCCCGCCCGCAGGTCGAGGTCGAACGGGCCGAGGGTAAAGCGGCCATCCTCGCCCTCACGGTAGTAGGTATGGCGCACATCACGACAGTTCAGCGAGCGCACATGGCGTGCTGGCACCAGGTTGTGGCCTGGCGTGTCGGCCACCTCCAGTTGCCCTTCGAGGGCGCCGATCTTGCGTAGCGAGACGCTGGCCCTGCCCAGACCAGGCAGGGCGTTCATCAACTCCGACAGCGGCGTGATCATGTATAGCAGGGTGAGTATGTAGCCGGTCACCAGCGTCGCGCTGAGCTCGATGAACTGCGGGGCGACGAACAGCACCGTGCCGATCAGCAGGTAGAAAATGCCATTGCCCCAGTTGAGCACCAAGGCGTAGATGCTCATGCCGCGCACGAAGTCGCGGCGATACTGCTGGCTGATGGGGTAGAGCAGGCGTTCGAAGAACTGCAGGCGCCGCGCGTGGTTGAGTTGCAGTTCCTTGCTGCCGTCGGTGAGTAAGCGGTACTGGTCGAACAACTGATCCTTCCGTTCACGTGCCTTGCCTATCGAGGTCAGCGCCTTGCGCTGTGGCCAATGGAAGCTGGCCGCGCCGAGCACGATCAGCACTGCCGTGAGTGCCAGCAGTGGCAAGCTGAGCCAGCCCAGGTAGCCCAGGCAGGCTAGAACGATGCCGCTATTGACCAGCAGGGTGGGCATCAGCTCGACGGCCTGGCTGATGGTCTGCGTGTCGTCGGTGAGCATTGCCAGCAGACGATGCTTACCCAGGTGTTGCAGACGTGGATAGGGCGTGTCGATCAGCTTGCTGCTCAGATGCAGACGCATGTCGCTGACCGCAGTCTGCCCCAGGCGTAGCAGGCTTATGTCGGAGAGGATGCGTGCAACCACCACCAAGACGACCAGGCCGGCGAACAGCAGTCCATCGGTCGGGCGCAAGTGGCTGAAATCGGCCAGGGAATGGTTGATGTTAGCGATCAGACCGGCCGCCGCGAGGCCACAGGCCAGGCCGGTGAGAGTCGCGATCAGCAGGCTGCGCCAGGAGCGTCGCGCCAGTAGCAGTAACAAATCCATTTCCGTTGATCATCCAGATCGTTGAGCGAGGCTGGGCAGAATGCTGTGCTTGGCTATAAAAGCAAATCATTCTTGTAAAGAATGCAAATTATGTTGAGATGATATTGATTTGTATTCCGGCGCTTTGCCGGGATTGGGGGAGGTTGGAGCATGTCGTTGCGGCCTTCAGGAACCAAATAAGACCCATGAGAACCAGGGCTCGATGATCATATTCAAGAAGAACACGTTGGCATTGGCTGTCGCGTCCAGTCTGATGGCTGTGACTGCGGCGATGGCAGCTGAAGAACCCGGTGCAGAGAAGGCGCTTGAGTTAAAGGAAGTGGTGGTTACTGGCGAGAAGATCCAGCGCAGCCAGGACAGGACACTCTCCAGTGTCGCCGTCGTGACTGCCGAGGATATTCGCAGCCACGGAGATCAAGATCTTCAGGGCGTGCTGGGTCGCACTCCGAGCGTTTACGCCCAGTCGGGTAACGAGAACTGGGGGATTCGCGGTATTCCGGTGAGTGGATTCGATGATCAGGGGCCGGCTGCCATGAATGGCGCGGTCTCGGTGTATGTCGATGATGCGCTACAGGTCAACAGGCTGCTCACCCACAACCCCATTCAGCTCTGGGACATGGAGCAGGTGGAAATCTATCGTGGTGCTCAGTCGACCACTCAGGGACGTAACTCCCTGGCTGGCGCCATCATCATGAAGAGCAAGGATCCTACTTTCGATCCCGAGTTTTCGGTGAGAAGCAATGCTGGTAAGTACGGAGAGCGTGGTGCTTCGGCCATGGCCAACGGCACCCTGATTGACGGCCTCGTCGCGGGCCGTCTGGCTGTCGATTACCAGACCTCCGATGGCTATATCGAAAACGAATTCCTGGACATGGACGCCAACCAGCTGCGCTCGTCCAACATTCGCGGCAAGTTCCTCATTTTGCCGTCCGACGACATGGATTTGCTGTTGACCTTTGCTCGTACCAAGCAGCGTAGTGGCCTCAATGCAACGGCGGCGACTAACGGTAGACCCGATTACTACAGCGTTTACGAGAATACCGAGACCTACAATACGCTGAACCAGAATACCGCTACGGCCAAGCTGGACTACCGCCTGGATGATTTTTGGACTCTGACCAGCGTTACCTCCGGAACCTGGTCGAAGTACGATTCCATTCTCGACTTCGATCGCACTACTGCCGACAACCCCACCCAGACCGCTCCTCGTCATCATGATCAGAGCTTGGGCAGTCAGGAGTTTCGCCTGGGCTACGTCTCGGATCGTGTAGATGGTGTAGTAGGTGCCTATCTGGGACGTTCCAAGGGCGAGATCGATGATCAACTGGTCAACAACGGAACGGTGTTGCTGAACCAGAAGGGCGAGATCAATATCAGGAGCCAAGCCTTGTTCGGTGAACTCAACTGGGAGTTCATGGACGACTGGCAATTGATTACCGGATTGCGTTGGGATCACGAAAAGAACAACACCAAGATCAACTATCCGATCCGTGTGGTTTCTGTTACAGACCCTACCGTAGATGAAGACATCAGCTCCAGCGTGCTACTGCCGAAGATCGGTATCAGCCATGATCTCACCGAGAACCAAGTGCTCGGTCTGACGTGGCAGCGTGGTTATCGCAGCGGTGGTGTGAACATTCGTAGCCGCGCCCGTCATGATAGTTATGACCCCGAGTTCACCAGCACCTACGAGTTGGCCTGGCGTGGCAACTGGCTGGATCGCCGTTTGCGCACGACTGCCAATCTCTACCACACCACCTGGAAAGACCAGCAGGTATCGTTCCGTAATATCGCCGATGGCACCACTCAGGTATCCAACGCTGCCGACAGCCGCATGATCGGTCTGGAATTTTCCGCAGAGTATCTGGTGACCTCGCAACTGTTGCTCAATGCCGGTTTCGCCTACAACGATACCAAGTACAAGTCCTTCGTCCGAGATGGTGTGGATCTCAGCGGCTATGAGTTCGTCTACGCCCCGAAGAAGATGGCCAACGTGGGCGCCAACTACACCTTCGATAACGGCCTGATGATCGGTAGTGACGTCATCTACCAAGGGCGAAGCATCTCCAACTTCGATGCCAACGGCGCTCGTGAAATAACCAAGGTACGTCGTAGCGACAGCGTCACGCTGGTGAATCTCAATGCCGAGTTGCCAATCGGTAATCTGACGCTCAGCGGCTATGTTCACAACCTGTTCGATGAGCAATACATCACCAATAACCAGAGCGACAGCCTGCTCGACGTCGGTGCGCCGATGACCCTGGGTGTGGCGGCTCGTTACGACTTCTAGATGTTGCCGGGCGGTGGCGATCCTGCCGCCCGTCTGTTCATTTAAACGGACTGGTTGATGCGTTTGTTTCAACTGGTGCGGAGGCATTGAGCGCATATCGAGCTGGTGTCTCATGCAATCTGTCCATGGCTTCTCGCTATCATTGCAATGAGAAGTGTTTGCATTCACGATTGGCGCTCTTTGCCAAAGAGCCTGACCTCGCATGGAATGTTCTCAGCAGTCACTGCCGGCCTTGGGCCGAGGTTTTCGACCGTCTTTTGCAGCCAATGCACCCGCCTACGAGCAGCCTGCTGCGGTCATCGACCGCAAGGCGTTGCTGAGTGCCTACCAGGCCCAGCGTCATTCGTTGCTCAATCTGGCGACGCGTGTACTGGGCTGTCGTAGTCGAGCCGAAGATGTCCTGCAGGATGCGTTTCTCAAATTGTGGGAGGGCGGTCTCAAGCTCTCCCGGGTGGAGGCGCCCGAGCGTTATCTGAGTCGCCTGGTGCGCAACCTGGCCATCGATCATCTGCGCCGCCTGCAACTGGAGCAGCGCTACGGTGCCGCTGCCGAACTGGCCGATCTGCAACCTTCGGAAATTTCCCCAGAGCAGACCGTAGGTGGGCAGCAGGCGGTACGCCAGTTGCTCGATGCGCTGGCCGAGCTGACCCCGCGCATGCGTCGGGTGTTCAAGCTCAGCCAGCTCGATGGCCTCACCCAGCGCGAGGTGGCGACTCAACTTGGGGCTTCGCCAGCGCTGATCAATCTGATTCTGCGCGATACCCTAGGGCATTGCCGTGTTCGACTCGACGGGCAGTGCTCGCGCAACTGTCCCCTGGCCAAGAGGTTCTGAATGAAGCTGCTGCGTCTGGTTTTCCACGAATATCGCTGGTCCATCGCGCTGGTGCTGGGGCTCAGCCTGGGCAGCGCATTGCTCAGCGTGGCGGTGATTGCCTTCATCAATCAGCGCATGCTCACCCCGGCGAGCAGTCCGGGTGTGGCGCTGGGGCAGTTCGTCGCCTTGCTGGCCTTGCTGCTGGTGCTGGCCTCGGCGGCGCAACTGTCGCTGACTGCGCTGGGCCACCGCTTCGTCTATCGCATGCGCCGCGCGTTGGTGAAGCGGGTGCTGGACACCAGCATCGAGCGTCTGGAGATCATCGGTGGCTCCAATATCATCGCCAGTCTGTCCAGCGACATCCGCAACATCACCCTGGCCTTCGTCCATCTGCCTGAACTGATCTATGGCAGCGTGCTGACGCTGGCGGCGTTCGCCTATCTGGCCTGGCTTTCGCCGGGGCTGTTCGTCACCACATTGCTGTGGATGAGCTTCACCCTCGGCGTTGGCTGGCTGCTGGTCGGGCGGCTCAATCATCACCTGCGCATGCTGCGTGAGTCCGAGGATCGTCTCTACGGCGATTACCAGGCGGTGATCGACGGGCGCAAGGAGCTGACCCTCAACCGCGACCGCGCGCAGCGCCTGTACGAGGATGAGTTCGACCTCAGCGCGCGCGCCTATCGCGATCATGTGACCCTGGCCGACCGTTACCACGGCCTGGCCAGCAACTGGGCCAACATCATGGTGCTGGGCACCATCGGCCTGGTGTTCTACCTGGCCAACGGCCTGGGTTGGGCCTCCACAGCGGTGGCCTCGACCTATGCGCTGACCATTCTGTTCATGCGCACGCCATTGGTTTCGGCTGTGGCGGCGATTCCGACGCAGATCGCCGGGCGCGTGGCGCTGGACAAGGTCGAGTCGCTGGCGCTGGCGCCTCATGTGGAGACCTTCGAGCATCCGGCCGACCCCTTGAGCGGACAGTGGCAGGTGTTGGAACTGCATGAGGTGGAGTATCGCTATCCGGCACAGGACGGCGAGCCCGGCTTCGACGTGGGGCCGGTCAGCCTGCGTCTTGAGCGCGGCGAAACGGTGTTTCTGGTCGGCGGCAACGGCAGCGGCAAGTCGACGCTGGCGCGTCTGCTGACGGGCCTGTACATCCCGCAGCGCGGCGAGATTCGTATAGATGGCCGGGTGCTCGGGCCGCAGGAGTGGCCGGCCTACCGTCAGCTGTTCGCATCGGTGTTCACCGACTACCACCTGTTTTCGCAGCTGCTTGGCCCGCACGGCGTGGCGGCATCGGATGAAGAACTCGAGCACTGGCTGGGCAGTTTGCACATCCGCCACAAGGTGCAGGTGGCGGCGGGGCGCCTGCGTGACACACGTCTGTCCGCCGGTCAGCGCAAGCGTCTGGCCTTGCTCCTGGCGTTGCTCGAAGCGCGCGACGTCCTGCTGCTCGATGAATGGGCCGCGGATCAGGACCCGCTTTTCCGCCAGGTGTTCTATCGCGAGCTGCTGCCGCAGTTGAAGGCCGCCGGCAAGACCATCTTCGCCATCAGTCACGACGATCATTACTTCGACCAGGCCGACCGCCTGCTGAAGATGGATGGTGGGCAGCTCCACGAACTGCAGGGCGAGCATCGTGCCCGCGCCAGTCGCAACGCGCTGCTGGAGATTGGTGGCGCCGCTCATTCCTGAGCATTGACTGTCCTCGTTGCGCCCGCATGATGCGGGCGCAGTCGTTTTTGCCGAAGTGATTTCACATTCCGCAGGCAATCGCCCTAAACATTCCTTCCCCTCGTTCGTCAGTGTTAATGAGAATGTTTTCCAGTTCATTCCGGCTGGCGAACCGCCCATTCAGCACGCAGATATCGGGAGGATTTATGGGGCTCGTTTACGACTATATCGGGGTTGGCTTCGGGCCCTCGAACCTGGCTCTGGCCATCGCCACCGAAGAGTTCGCCCAGCGCAGCGGGCGAGAGCCCAACGTCTGCTTCATCGAGCGCAAGCCTGCCTTCAGCTGGCATGAAGGCATGCTGATCGACGGCTCGAGCATGCAGATCTCCTTCCTCAAGGATCTCGCCACGCTGCGCAACCCCGCCAGCCGCTTCACCTTCATCAGCTACCTCAAGGCATGCGGGCGCCTGGAGGATTTCATCAACCTGAAGACCTTCTATCCCAGCCGTGAAGAGTTCAACGACTATCTCGGCTGGGCTGCCGATGCGTTCGCCGGGCAGGTGCATTACGGCGAAGAGGTGACCAGCATCGAGCCATTCTACAGCGCCGGCACCTGTGCCGGCGTCGAGGTGGTTTCGCGCGGTGCGGACGGGCAGAGCATGCGGCGTCGCGCGCGCAACCTGGTGCTGGGTATCGGCGGCGTGGCGCAGATTCCGGCGGCCTTCACCGGCATGACTGACCCGCGCATCGTGCATTCCTCGCGTTATCTGGGCGCGCTCGATGCCATGCTGGGCGATGGCGCTAGTCCGCGCCGTGTCGCCGTGATCGGTGGCGGGCAGAGCGCCGCAGAAATCTTCCATGACCTGGCATGCCGCTTCCCGCAGGTCGAGGCCAGCCTGCTGGTGCGTGGCGGCAGCCTCAAGCCGTCGGACGACAGCCCGTTCGTCAACGAGATCTTCAATGCCGACTTCACCGACCGCATCTTCGCCCAGGATCCCGTGCAGCGCGCACAGATGCTCAGCGAGTACCGCAACACCAACTACTCGGTGGTCGATCTGGAACTGATCGAGAAGATCTACCACCTGTTTTACCAGCAGAAGGTGCGCGGTCAGCACCCTCATCGCTTGCTCACCCATCGTGAGGTCATGGCCGTTGCCGCCGATGACGGCGGCGTGGAGCTGACCCTGCGAAACACCCTGGGCGGCGATCAGCATCGCGAGCGATTCGATGCGGTGATCCTCGCTACCGGTTATCGCCGCGACTATCACCGCACCCTGCTGGCGGGCTTCGCCGACTACATCGAGGGCGATGTGGTCGACCGCCAATATCGCCTGCCGCTGCGGGCGGACTGCCAGGCGCAGATCTTCCTGCAGGGCGGCTGCGAGGGCAGTCATGGCCTCAGCGACACCCTGCTGTCGGTGCTGGCCATGCGTTCCGAGGAGTTGGTCACCTCGATGTTCGTCGAGTCCGCCGGCACCCAGGTACGCGATTCGCTGCGTCTGGCCGCGGCTTCGCTCAGCTGATCGACAGACGCAGTTTTCTTTCTTTCGCGAGTGGTTCGGCAGTCCTGCCGGGCCGCTGTGCAGGCACGAGTTTTCACGGGTGACGAGATGAGATCGATGGTGGATCAGGCGCAGCACTTTGCCGACATTCTGGACTATCACGCCGAGCGCGCGCCGGGCCGTGTGGCCGTCCGGCATATCGTGGCGGATCAGGGCGAGCCGCTGCTGACGACCTATGCCGAGCTGCGCGAGCAGGCACTGGCCGTGGCTGGCCTGCTGCAGCGTCTGGGCTGTCAGGCTGGCGAGCGTTGCGTGCTGATGCTGCCCAGCGGCGCAGATTATGCCGCTGCCTTCTTCGGTTGCCTGTACGCCGGCGTGATCGCGGTGCCGGCCTTTCCGCCGGAGAACAACCGGCAGATGCACGTCGAGCGCCTCACCGGCATTCTGCTCGATGCCCAACCCATGGTGGTGCTGGCGCCGCGCGAGGTGATCCGGCGTTGCCAGGCGGACCTGCAGCCGCTGCTCGCGCCCGAGGCGCAGATGATCGCCATCGAGGATGTCGATGCCCACGACCGTGCCGGCTACCAGCCACGGCTGATCACCAGCGATGCGCTGGCTTTCCTGCAATACACCTCGGGTTCCACCCGTGCGCCCAAGGGCGTGATGGTCAGCCACGCCAACCTGCTGGCCAACGAGCGCAGCATGAGCCGTGGTTTCAATGCCAGTCGCGAGGAGTCCTGGGTCAGCTGGTTGCCGCTGTATCACGACATGGGGCTGATGGCCGGGCTGCTGCTGCCGATCCTGCATGGCGGCACCCTGACGCTGATGGCGCCGAACTTCTTCCTCGCCAGGCCAGCGCGCTGGTTGCAGGCCATCAGCCAATACGGTGGCACTTTCTCCGGCGGGCCGGATTTCGCTTATCGCCTGTGCGCCGAGCGTGTGCCGCAAAGCAGCCTGGAAACACTCGATCTGAGTAGCTGGCGTCTGGCGTTTTCCGGCTCCGAGCCAATCCGCCTGGACACCCTGCGGGCCTTCAGTCAGCGCTTTGCGGCGGCGGGCTTCAGTGCCCAGGCGCTGGCGCCGAGCTACGGTCTGGCCGAAGCGACGCTGTATGTGTGCGTCGATGCCGCCGAGCGCGAGCCGCAGGTGGAGACGTTCGCCAGCAGCACAGCGGGCCAGGCGGACAGCCGTTTGCCAGCCTGTGGCTGGAGCGATGCCGAGCACCCGCTGCGCATCGTCGAGCCGCAGACGCTTCAGGTGCTGGGGGACGATCAGGTCGGTGAGATCTGGATCGCCGGGCCGAGCATCGCCCAGGGCTACTGGCGCAACCCCGAAGCGACCGCAGAGGCCTTCGTCGAGCGTGATGGCCAGCGCTGGCTGCGCACCGGCGATCTGGGCGTGGTACGCGAGCGTCAGCTGTTCATTGCCGGGCGCCTGAAGGATCTGATCATCCTCAATGGCCAGAACCATTACCCGCAGGATATCGAGCAGGCGCTGGAGCAGGATATCGAGCTGCTGCGCCAGGGGCGTATCGCCGCATTCGCCGTCACCGACGAACAGGGAATCGAGGGCGTCGGCCTGGCGCTGGAGATCAGCCGCAACGTGCGCAAGCTGATCAGCGCCGAGATGATCTGCCAGCGCATCGCCGACGGCATGGGCGAGCGCTTCCAGCTGGCGCCGCAGCTGATCCTGCTGCTCGAGCCGGGCACCTTGCCACGCACCACCAGCGGCAAGCTGCAGCGCTCGGCCTGCCGCAGCGGCTGGCAGAACGGCAGCCTGGCCACCTTCGCCCAGTGGTACAAGGGGCGCCTGCAGGGCGCCGAGGTGGCGAGCCACGCGCCGCAAGCCAGCACCGTGCTGCCGCAGGTGCTGCAGGCCTGGCAGGAAGTATTGGGCTGCACGGACCTGGAGGAGGGCGACCACTTCTTCGCTCGCGGCGGGGATTCGGTGGGCGTGATGCAGGTGCTGGCGCGTCTCAACGCCGAGCTGGGGCTGGAGCTGCAGGCCGACAGCCTGTTCGAACGCCCGCGTCTGGGGGATTTCAGCGCCTGGGTCGCGGCGCAGCCGCGCACGGCCCGGCAGGTGCCACCCCTGCAGGCCGAAGTGCGTGACGCGCAGTGCGCGCAATCCTATGCGCAGCAGCGCCTGTGGTTTCTCGAGCGTCTGCAGGGTGACGCCAGCGCCTACCGGCTGGGCGGTGAGCTGCGGTTTCAGGGGCAGCTCGACGAGGCGGCGCTGCAGCGCAGCTTCGATGACCTGGTCAGTCGCCACGAGAGCCTGCGCACGCGCTTCGCCGCTGGCGAAGAGGACGGCGTGCCGCTGCAGCGCATCGATCCGCCCTTTACGGTCGACCTGGCGCATTTCGATCTGCGTGGCGAGGCCGACGCCGAGGCGGCACTGGCGCGCCTGCGCGAGGAGCGGATGAACCTGCCGCTGGATCTGCAGCAAGGGCCGTTGTGGCATCTCGCTCTGGTGCGGGTGAGCGAGGGCGATCAGCGTCTGCTGCTGGTGATGCACCACATCATCTGCGACGGCTGGTCGATTCAGGTACTGATCCGCGAGTTCGCCCAGCTCTACACGGGTCATGTCCTCGGCCAGGCGCCGAACCTGCCGGCACTGCCGGTGCAGTACGCCGACTACGCCATCTGGCAGCGACGCTGGCTGCAGGCGGGCGAGGGGGAGCGTCAGCTGACTTACTGGAAACGGCAACTGGGCGATGAGCAGCCGTTGCTGCAACTGCCTGCCGACCACCCGCGCCCGGCGCGGCAGAGTCATCGCGGCGCGCGCCACGCCATTCGTCTCGATGAGGCGTTGAGCCAGCGCCTGCGCGCCCATGCCGCGGATCAGGACGTCACTCTGTTCATGCTGTTGCTGGCCGCCTTCAAGGTGCAGTTGCAGCGTTACAGCGGCCAGCGCGATATCCGCGTCGGCGTGCCCAGTGCCGGGCGCGTGTGCCGGGAAACCGAGGCGCTGATCGGTTTCTTCGTCAACACCCAGGTGCTGCGCAGCGAGTTCGGCGGCGAGCACAGTTTCGCCGATGTCGTGGCGCAGGTGCGGGCAGCGGCCCTCGGCGCGCAGGATCACCAGTTGCTGCCGTTCGAGCAACTGGTCGATGCGCTGGCGCCGCAGCGCAGCCTCAGCCACAACCCGCTGTTTCAGGTGAAGTTCACCCAGCAGTTCGTCCTGGCTCAGGATCTGGCGCTGCCTGGCGTGACCCTCAGCGCGCGGCAGCTGGACGAGCAGGCCGCGCACTTCGATCTGGGGCTGGATATCACTGACCTGCCCGGGGGCATTGAGGCCGCGTTCACCTATGCGCAGGATCTGTTCGAAGCGCCGCGCATCGCTGGTTTCGCCGCCGATTTCGAACATCTGCTGGCGCAATTGCTGGCGCAGCCACAAGCGCCGCTGGCCAGCCTGCAACTCGCGGCGCAGCCAGCGCAGGTCGTGGGCGTCGAGCGCAAGTTCGCCGCTGCGACGGTGCTCGGTCTGTGGCAGCCGCAGGTGCACGGCGAGGCCGTGGCATTGATGCACGACGGCGTGCCCTACAGCTTCGCCGCGCTGGACACCCAGGCCAATCAACTGGCGCAGCACCTGCTCGCCCTGGGTGTGGCGCCGGAGCAGCGCGTCGGCCTGTGCCTGCAGCGTTCGCCGGCTTTCGTCATCGGGCTGCTGGCTGCGCTCAAGGTCGGCGCCGCCTTCGTGCCGCTCGATCCGGCCTGGCCGGCGCAGCGTCAGGCGTTCGTCCTGGCCGACAGCGCCTGTGTGGTACTGCTCTGTGAATCTGGGTCGGTGCAAGGCTTCAATGGCCCGCAATTGGACTTCAGCGCCGATGCGCCGTGGCGTCAGCAGACCAGCGCTGCGCCGAGCGTGCCGGTGCACCCGCAGCAGGCGGCCTATCTGATCTACACCTCCGGCACCACCGGCCAGCCCAAGGGGGCGATGATCAGCCATGCGGCCCTGGCCGACTACGTGCAGGGCCTGTTGGAACAACTGGCCCTGGCGCCCGAGGCGAGCATGGCGATGGTGTCCACCGTTGCGGCCGACCTGGGCCATACCGTGCTGTTCGGCGCGCTGCTGTCCGGGCGTACCCTGCACCTGCTGAGCGCGGAAACCGTGGCCGATGCCGATAGCCTGGCGGACTACCTGAGCACGCAGCAGGTCGGCATTCTCAAGATCGTGCCGACTCATCTGGCTGGCCTGTTGCAGGCCGGCGCGGGGTCGCGGGCGATACCTGCGCATGCGCTGATCTTCGGCGGCGAAGCGCTGCCGGCCGAGCTGGTGAAGGAGGTCAAGCGCCTGCGCCCGCAATGCCGGGTGATCAACCACTACGGTCCCAGTGAGACCACGGTCGGTGTGCTGACTCACGAGGTCACGGACGCCGAGCTGGCAGCGTTGAGCGGCGTGGTGCCGATTGGCCGGCCATTGCCCAACGTCCGCGCCCTGGTATTGGATGCAGCGCTGACGCCGCTACCGCAAGGTGCGGTTGGCGAGCTGTACCTGGGCGGGCCTGGTCTGGCACGCGGCTATCTCGATCGTCCGGGGCTGACGGCAGCGAGTTTCCTGCCCGATCCCTTCGCCAACGGTGAGCGCCTGTATCGCACCGGCGACCGTGCGCGCCTGCTGACCGACGGGCGTATCGAATTCCTCGGGCGTGGTGACGACCAGGTCAAGGTACGCGGCTACCGCGTCGCTCTTGGCGAGATCGTCGAGCAGCTGCGCGGCCTGGCGGGCGTCGCCGATGCCTATGTGCAATTGGACGAACGCGGCCAGTTGCTCGCCTATGTGGTTGCGCAGGAGTCTTCTCTCGACCCCGCGCATGTGCAGGCACAACTGGCCGAGCGTCTACCCGATTACATGCTGCCGAGCCATGTGCTGCTGCTCGAACGCTTCCCGTTGACCGCCAATGGCAAGCTCGACCGGCAGGCGTTACCGCAGCCGCAGGCGGCAGAGCAGGGCTTCGAGGCGCCGCACGAGGGCGTCGAGACGCAACTGGCAGCACTCTGGCAGCAGGTGCTCAAGGTCGAGCGCGTCGGCCGTCACGACAACTTCTTCGCCCTTGGCGGCGACTCCATCCTCAGCCTGCAGATCATCGCCCGGGCGCGGCGCCAGGGTATTCGCCTGACGCCCAAGCAACTGTTCGAGAAGCAGAGCATCGCCGAACTGGCGCAGGTCGCCGTCGTGGCAGAGATGCCAGCGGCACCCGCAAGTGCCAACGCAGAGGTGACTCACGCCTTTGCCCTGACGCCGATCCAGGCGCGCTTCTTCGCCCAGCCTCCGGCGCGCCTCGGCCACTGGAACCAGTCTCTGCTGCTGGCAGCGGACGAGCCGCTCGACGCCCGTGAACTGGAGCAGGCGCTGCAGGCCGTGGTGTGTCATCACGCCAGCCTGCGGCTGAGTTTCCAGCAGGACGGGCAGGGCAACTGGCAGCAGCGCTATCGTGGCGCGCAGCCCGAGCAGGAGCTGCTGTGGGTGTGCCAGGTGGCCGCCGCCGATCTGCCGGCGCTGTGCGACGAGGCTCAGCGCAGCCTGGATATCGAGCGCGGCCCGTTGCTGCGCGCGGTATTGGCGCAGTTGCCGGACGGGCGTAATCGTCTGTTGCTGGTCGTCCACCACCTAGCGGTCGATGGTGTGTCCTGGCGCGTGCTGCTCGAAGATCTGCAGCAGGCCTACGCGCAGCGACTGGCCGGACAGACGATCAGCCTCGCCGCCGTTGCGACCAGCTTCCGGCAATGGTCGGCGCATCTGCAGACCCTGGCCAGCAGCCCGCAGTTGGCGGCACAACTGGCGTACTGGCAGGGCTTCAGCGCCGCCGAAGCTTGCCTGCTCTGCGACCGCCCCGACGGCAGCGCCAAGGTCGCCGACGCAGGCCAGTTGCACTTGCAGCTCGATGCCACCGCCACCGCGCGCCTGCTCGGCGAGGTGCCGGCGGCTTACCGCACGCAGATCAATGACGTGCTGCTGGCAGCGCTGGCCCAGGCCTTGTGGCAGTGGAGTGGGCGCCGACGTACGGTGATCAGCCTGGAGGGCCATGGCCGCGAGGACGATCAGCTCGATCTGAGCCGCACGCTGGGCTGGTTCACCAGTCTCTACCCCGTGGCATTGGAGGCCGGCGATGACCTTGGCGCGACCCTCAAGCAGGTCAAGGAGGGGCTGCGTCAGGTGCCGGACAAGGGCATCGGCTACGGCGTGCTCAAGTACCTGGCCAAGGCTCCGCTGGAGGAGCTGACGGGACAGGGGCTGACCTTCAACTACCTGGGCCGTTTCGATGACCAGGCCGGTGCACGCTGGCGTCTGGCCGATGAAGCGAGCGGCGCGCCACGCGACGGTAGCGGCCCGCTGGCCAATGCCCTGGCTATCGACGGCCAGGTGCGTGGCGGTTGCCTGCAACTGATGCTGACCTACAGCCGCGCACGCTTCGAGACGAGCACCGTCGAGCGGCTGCTGGATCTGTACGAGCAGGCGCTGCGGCAGTTGATCGAGCATTGCTGCGCGCCCGGAGCCGGTAGCCTGACACCTTCTGATTTCCCGCTGGCAACGCTCGGCCAGGCGCAACTCGACGCCTTGCCTTATGCGCCGCAGCAGATCGAGGATCTGTTCCCGCTGGCGCCGATGCAGCAGGGCATCCTCCTGCACAGCCAGTTGGAGCAGGGCAGCGGCATCTACCTGATGCAGGACCAGTACGCCGTGGCCAGCGCGCTGGATGTCGACGCCTTCACCCATGCCTGGCAGCAGGTGGTGCAGCGTCATCCGGCGTTGCGCACGGCCTTCTGCAACCTGGAAGGGACGCCGCATCAGTTGGTGCTGCGCCAGGTGCCGTCGCCCGTGCAGTTCCTCGACTTCAGCGAGCTGCCGCGCGATGAAGCCGAGGCCAGGTTGCAGTCGATTCTGCGCGAGGAGCGTCAGCGCGGCTTCGATTTCACCCGGGCGCCTTTGCTGCGCCTGCGCCTGGTGAAATTCGCCGAGGCCGATTGGCGCATCGTGCAGAGCCATCACCATGTCCTGATCGACGCCTGGTGCCGCGGCCTGATGCTGGCCGAGTTCTTCGCCCAGTACCGCGCTCGCCTGCTTGGGCGCAGCCTGCAACTGCCCCCGGCGCGACCCTATCGCGACTTCATCGCCTGGCTTGCACGCCAGGACGAGGCGGCCAGTCGCCGCTACTGGCGCGACGAGCTGGCTGGCTTCGATACAGTCACGCCACTGCCTTATCGCCACCAGCAGGGCGAGGCGGGCATGCGCGATGTCAGCCTCGCGCTCGATGCCGAGCAGACCCGCGCGCTGGCCGAGCAGGCGCGGCGTCATCAGCTGACCGTCAACACCTTCGTTCAGGCGGCCTGGGCGCTGCTGCTGATGCGCTACAGCGGGCGTGATGACGTGCTGTTCGGCGTCACCGTGGCGGGGCGACCGACCGAGCTGGAAGGTATCGAAGAGGCGCTGGGGCTGTTCATCAATACCTTGCCGCTACGCGTTCGAGTGCCGGGTGAGGCGGTAACTGGCCTGCACCTGTTGCAGGCACTGCAGGCGCAGAACGCCGGCATGCGTCAGCATGAGCAGTTGTCCCTGGCCGAGGTGCAAAACCTCGCCGACACGCCGCGCGGCCAGCCGCTGTTCGACAGTCTGTTTGTGTTCGAGAACGTACCGCTCGGTGGCGAGGTGCAGGAGGCCGTCGAAACCTACCGCATCACGCCGCTGGCCAACCGCACCCACACCAACTATCCGTTGACCGTGGTGCTGCTGCCGGGTGCCAGCCTGACCCTGCAACTGAGCTTCGATACCCAGCAGTTCGCCGTGGCCGACATGCAGGTGCTGGTCGAGCATTTCCGTCGTCTGCTGCTGCAGCTGAGCGAGGCGCCGCAGCGTCCCTTGAGCGAGCTGCGCCTGCTCGATGACAGCGAGCGCGACGCCCTGTGCCAGCTGGGCCAGGGCCAGAGTCAGCCGCAATGGTATGCGCAGAGCTACCTGGCGCGTTTCGAGGCGCAGGTCGAGCAGCAGGGCGCCCGTACCGTCGCCCGCTGCCAGGGGCAGACGCTGTCTTATTTCGAACTCAACGAGCGGGCCAACCGTATCGGTCATGGCCTGATCGAGTGCGGTGTGCAGTTCGATGACGTGGTGGCGCTGTTTGCGCCCCGTGGTCTGCCACTGCTGAGCCTGATCATCGGCGCCTTCAAGGCCGGTGCTGCCTACCTGGCGCTGGACGAGCGCCATCCGCCGGCGCGCAGCGCGCGCATGCTGGCCAGCAGCGCCGCGCCAGTGCTGATCACCCTGCGCGAGCAACTGGCGCAGGTTCAGGCGATGCTCGCCGAACTGCCGCAGCCGCCGCGCGTGCTGGTCTATGAAGACATGCTGGAGCACGACCGCCGCGACAACCCCGGGCGCTACGCCGGCCCCGAGCACCTGGCTTACCTGATCTACACCTCCGGTTCCACCGGCGAGCCAAAAGGGGTGATGGTCAACCACCGCGGCATGCTCAACAACCAGTTGGCCAAGGTGCCTTACCTGCAACTCGGTGAAGCGGACGTGATCGCCCAGACCGCTGCCACCGGCTTCGATATCTCGGTCTGGCAACTGCTCACCGCGCCGCTGTTCGGTGGCGCGCTGGAGATCATCCCCGATGCCATCACCCATGATCCGCAGGCGCTGCTGGCGTGCGTCGCTGATACCGGGGTGAGCGTGCTGGAGGCGGTGCCGGCGGTGATCGACGGCATGCTCGAAGCGTCGGCCGTGGCGCTGCCGGCGCTGCGCTGGCTGTTGCCCACCGGCGAGGCGCTGAGCCATGAGCTGGCCACGCGCTGGTTCGCCCGCTACCCGCAGGTGCCGTTGATCAACGCCTACGGCCCGGCCGAGTGCGCCGATGATGTGGCGCTGTACCGCCTGGACGCGGCGCCGCCACGGCGACAGCCCATCGCCATTGGCCAGCCGACCGACAACAACCGCCTGTACGTGCTGAGTGGCGACCTCGAGTTGCTGCCCAGCGGAGTGGTCGGCGAGCTGTTCATCGGTGGCACCGGTGTGGGCCGTGGCTATGCCGCGCGCCTGGGGCTGACGGCCGAACGCTTCGTGCCCGACCCCTTTGGCGCACCGGGCGGGCGCCTGTACCGCAGTGGCGACCTGGCGCGCTGGAACGCCGAGGGCCAGCTCGAATACGTCGGCCGGGTGGACTTCCAGGTGAAGATCCGTGGCCAACGTATCGAGCTGGGCGAGATCGAAGCCTGCCTGCTGGCCAGCGCGCCCTTGCGCCAGGCCGTGGTGGTCGCTCACGAAGGGGCAGCCGGTACGCAGCTGATCGCCTATGGCGTGGCCGAGGCCGGCCAGAGCATCGATCAGCAAGCCTTGCGAGCGGAGCTGGCTGCGCAGTTGCCGACCTTTATGGTGCCGGCGCAGATCATCCTGTTGCCGCGCCTGCCGCTCAACGCCAACGGCAAGCTGGATCGCCGCGCACTGCCGGCGCCACAGGCGCAGGTGCGTAGCGTCGAGGCGCCCCAGGGCGAGCTGGAGCAGCACCTGGCGCAACTCTGGCGCGAGCTGCTCAAGGTGGAGCAGGTCGGCCGTCACGACCACTTCTTCGAACTCGGCGGCCACTCGCTGCTGGCCACCCGCCTGCTGGCGCTGATCCGCGAAACGCGCGGCATCACGGTGCCGCTGGCGCAGGCCTTCGAGGCCACCACCGTGGCCAGCATGGCCAGCCTGATCCGCAGCCTGGAAAGCCAGGCCCTCAACGATGAACGCCTGGACGCGCTCGACGACCTGATGAGCGCTCTGGAGGAAATTCAGTGAATCTGTTGCATGACAAAGCCCTGCTGCTGTCGCGTCGCTTTCTCGGCCTAGGGCCGCAGCAGCGCCGCGCCTTCCTCGACAAGTTGCGCGAGCAGGGGCTAGACGCCTCGGCACTGCCGGTTCCGCCGGGAGCGGCCGATGCCGAGGGCAGTGTGCTGTCCTACGCGCAGCAGCGCCTGTGGTTTCTCGAACAACTGCAGCCGGGCAACAGCGCCTATCACCTGCCGGGCGCCCTGCAATTGCAGGGGCCATTGGACGAGACTGCGCTGCTGGGCGCCTTCAGCGATCTGGCGCAGCGTCACCCGAGCCTGCGCACGCGCTTCTTCGCCGATGCCGACGGCAACCCGCGCCAGTGCGTCGACGCGGCGCCGGCACTGACCCTGGAACCGCTGCAGGGCGATGACTTTGCCGCCCTGGCGCGTGAGTTCGCCCAGCGCCCGTTTGACCTCGAACAGGCACCGCTGTGGCGCATCGGCCTGCTGCGCCAGGAAGAACAGCGGCATGTGCTGCTGGTCTGTCTGCATCACATCATCGCCGACGGCTGGTCGATCCAGCTGTTGTTGACCGAGCTGGCGCACTTCTACCGAGCGCGCGTGCAGGGCGAGCCTGCCGCACTCGCCGAGCTGCCGCTGAGCTACGCCGACCACGCCCTGTGGCAGCGCGCCTGCCTGGATGCCGGCGAAGGCGAGCGGCAGCTGGCCTACTGGCGTGAGCAACTGGGCGACGAGCAGCCGTTGCTGGAGCTGCCTTGCGATCATTCGCGCCCGGCGCAGCAGAGCTTTCGTGGCGCGCGTCTGGCCTTTCGCGTGGAGCCCGCGCTTGCCGCCCGCGTGCGCGAGCTGGCGCGGCAACAGGGTTGCACGCCGTTCACCGTGCTGTTGGCGGCCTACAAGGTGTTGCTGCATCGCACCAGCGGCCAGCGCGACCTGCGTGTCGGCGTGCCCATTGCCGGGCGTACGCAGAGCGAAACCCAGGGGCTGATCGGCTTCTTCGTCAACACCCAGGTGCTGCGCAGCGAGCTGAGCGGCGAGCAGAGTTTCAACCAGTTGCTGGCGCAGGTGTTGCGCACGGCGCAGGGCGCTCAGGCGCATCAGGCGCTGCCCTTCGAGCAACTGGTCGAGGCGCTGCAGCCAGAGCGCAGCCTCAGCCACAACCCGCTGTTCCAGGTGCTGTACAACCACCAGCAGCGCCCGCAGGACAGCCTGCAACTGACGGCCGATCTGCGTGCCGAGCTGATCGCCCTGGACAGCGGCAGCGCGCAGTTCGACCTGGCCCTGCACACCTGGGAAGGCCCGGGTGAGGAGCTGGCCGGCAACTGGAACTACGCCTTGGATCTGTTCGAGGCGGCCACCGTCGAGCGCCTGCATCAGCGTTTCATTCGCCTGCTGGAGCAGTTGCTGGAACAGCCGCAACTGGCCATTGGCGAGC
>NZ_ATKM01000015.1 GCF_000418555.1 Pseudomonas sp. P818 | reverse complement strand
CGCGCCGGCCGCGGCCCCGGTCGCAGCGGGCGGTGGCGAGCCGCAGGCGGCGCCGCTGGCCGGCAATATCTTCAAGGTACTGGTGCAGCCTGGCCAAGCCGTGGAGGAGGGCCAACTGGTGATCATCCTCGAAGCGATGAAGATGGAAACCGAGATCCGCGCCTTCAAGGCGGGTACCGTCGGCACCGTCAACGTCAAGGTCGGCGATGCAGTGGCAGTGGGCGACAGCCTGCTGACCATCGGCTGAGGAGCGCACCATGGAAAAGCTGCTCAAGCTCTGGCAGAGCACCGGTCTGTACCATCTGGAGCCTGGCCAGGCGTTCATGATCGCGGTGTGCCTGCTGCTGATCTACCTGGCCATCAAGAAGGGCTTCGAACCCCTGCTGCTGGTGCCTATCGGGTTCGGTGGGCTGCTGTCGAACATCCCGGTGGCCAACATGGCCGAAGGTGCCGGCTTCCTGCACCTGATCTATGAGGTGGGCCTGCCGACCAGCATCTTCCCGTTGCTGATCTTCCTCGGCGTTGGCGCCATGACCGACTTCGGCCCGATGCTGGCCAACCCCAAAACCCTGCTGCTTGGCGCGGCTGCGCAGTTCGGCATCTTCGGCACCCTGCTCGGCGCGCTGGCGATCACCGCGCTGGGCATTCCCGGCATGGAGTTCACGCTCAAGGAGGCGGCGTCCATCGCCATCATCGGCGGTGCGGACGGGCCAACCTCGATCTTCGTCACCTCCAAGTTGGCGCCCGATCTGCTCGGCCCCATCGCCGTGGCGGCCTATGCCTACATGGCGCTGGTACCGCTGCTGCAACCGCCGATCATGCGTGCGCTGACCAGCAAGGAAGAACGCGCCATCGTCATGCAGCAACTGCGTCCGGTGGGGCAGACCGAGAAGATCATCTTCCCCATCGTGCTGTGCATCCTGGTCGGCCTGCTGCTGCCCGATGCCGCGCCACTGATCGGCATGTTCGCCCTCGGCAATCTGCTGCGTGAGGCCGGTGTGGTCGAGCGCCTGGCCGACACCTCGCGCAACGCGCTGATCAACATCGTCACCATCTTCCTCGGCCTGACCGTGGGCTCCAAGCTGTCGGCCGAGGCCTTCCTGCAGCTCAAGACCCTCGGCATCCTGATGCTGGGCATGGTGGCGTTCTGCGCCGGCACCGCAGCCGGGGTGCTGATGGCCAAGCTGATGAACCTGTTCAGCAGCAACAAGGTCAACCCGCTGATCGGTTCGGCAGGTGTGTCCGCGGTGCCGATGGCAGCAAGGGTGTCGAACAAGGTCGGCCTGGAGGCCAACCCGCAGAATTTCCTGCTGATGCATGCCATGGGGCCGAACGTGGCCGGGGTGATCGGCTCTGCCGTAGCGGCGGGGGTACTGCTCAGCTTCGTTGGCTGATGAAGGCGCGGAGTTCGCTCCGCGCTTCGCCTATTGCCCGGCAGTGCCGCTGGCAAATATGGCAGGAATGAAAAAACCGGCTCTAGGCCGGTTTTTTAATGGGCTCGCCTCAGGCTTCTTCGGCGGCCATTTCCACGTCGTGGGCGATCAGAGCAACCAGCGCGTTCTGCTGACGGCGCGACAACTGACGAAAACGCTGCAGCAATTCACGCTCATGGAGGCTCAGTTCGGGGCTGTCGAGACGCAGACTGAGGTCGTCATCCAGAGCACCTTCCTGAAGCATGCTCTGCTCCAGACGGGCGATGATTTCCGAATTCATACTGCGGTGATGGTTGCGTGCTACGTCAGCAATACGCTCACGCATGCCATCTGGCAAGCGAACGACAAATTTGTCAGCCGTACGGCTGGAGTAAATAGCCTGTTTCATAGGGCGCATACATTACCGGTTAGTTCAGGGAGCGATACTGGTAGTCAGTGTCGAGATTGTCACCGGTTTGACCGTCTTTCGCACTAGCCGTTCAACCAGTATCGCGTTCTGCGTCATTACGACCCGTGGGCCGTCTGAACAGTTCCTTGACGCCAAATACGTGGCAGATTGTGATCGATATAGGGGCGTTGTGCCAGCACCGATCGTCAGAAATGAGTAGCAATTGGCACTAGCGTCCACTTCGACGCCCGTCATCGGAAAAAATTCCAGCGCTTTCATCCAATCGTCACCTGCATTTAACCGCTCTGACATGGAACCTGCCTACCGTGGTCTACACCAGATGGCGGTCGCTTCGCCTTCTGATCATTGATGATAGTAGAGGGCCAGCATATGAGCGCAGCGATTCGAGTCGACCGTCTGAACAAGAGCTTCGGCCGTAAACAGGCGCTGTTCGACCTGGCGCTTTCGGTACAGCCGGGCGAAATGGTCGCGCTGATCGGCGCATCGGGCTCGGGCAAGTCGACCCTGCTGCGACATCTGGCCGGACTGGCACGCGGTGATGGCGGCAGTATCGAAGTGCTCGGGCGCCAGGTCCAGGCCGATGGCCGCCTCAATGGCGACGTGCGTCGCCAGCGCGCCGATATCGGCTACATCTTCCAGCAGTTCAATCTGGTCGGTCGCCTCAGCGTGCTGCAGAACGTGCTGCTCGGCGGCCTGGGCCGTATGCCGCGCTGGCGTGGCAGTCTCAGCCTGTTCAACGTCGAGGAGAAACAGCGCGCCATGCAAGCGCTGGAGCGCGTCGGCCTGGCCGAGTTCGCTGCGCAGCGCGCCTCCACTCTGTCCGGCGGCCAGCAACAGCGCGTGGCCATCGCCCGCGCGCTGTGCCAGCAGGCCGAAGTGATCCTTGCCGACGAACCGATCGCCTCGCTCGACCCGGAGTCGGCGCGCAAGGTGATGGAGATTCTCGCCGACATCAACCGTCGCGATGGCAAGACCGTGGTGGTGACCCTGCATCAGGTCGACTACGCGGTGCGCTATTGCCAGCGCGCCGTGGCGCTCAAGGGCGGGCGCATTCATTTCGACGGCCCCACCGACAGCTTCAACCCCGATTTCCTCAACGACCTCTACGGCGGCGATCTCGATATCAGCCTGCTGCTGCCGCAAGGGCAGCGCCCGCGTGCCGTGGAGCGTCCGCTGACGCTGGCCAAGGCCTGACGTCACTTTCCTCATTCGAAAAACCAACGCCAACTAGCAACAGGAGTGTGCTCCATGTTCAAACGCATCGGCCAGGTGCTGGCTGCCTCTGCGCTCGTCACCGGTTCCCTGCTGGGCTCGGTCCAGGCCGCCGAGGAACTCAACTTCGGCATCATCTCCACCGAGTCCTCGCAGAATCTCAAGGCCATGTGGGATCCCTTCCTGGCCGACATGAGCAAGCAGACCGGGGTGAAGATCAACGCCTTCTTCGCGCCTGATTACGCCGGCATCATCCAGGGCATGCGTTTCGACAAGGTCGACGTGGCCTGGTACGGCAACAAGTCGGCGATGGAAGCGGTGGACCGTGCCGGCGGCGAGATCTTCGCCCAGACCGTAGCGGCCAATGGCGCTCAGGGCTACTACAGCCTGCTGGTGGCGCACAAGGACAGCCCGATCGACTCGGTCGAAGACATGCTCAAGAACGCTTCGAGCCTGACCTTCGCCAACGGCGACCCCAACTCCACCTCCGGCTATCTGGTGCCCGGTTACTACGTGTTCGCCCAGAACAACGCCGACGCCGGCAAGATCTTCAAGCGCTCGCTCAACGGCAGCCACGAGGTCAACGCCTTGTCGGTGGCCAACAAGCAGGTCGATGTCGGCACCTTCAATAGCGAGGGCATGGAGCGCCTGGAAGTGACTGCGCCGGACAAGGCCGCGCAGCTCAAGGTGATCTGGCAATCGCCGCTGATCCCCTCCGACCCCATCGTCTGGCGCAAGAACCTGCCGCAGGAAACCCGCGACAAGCTGCGCAACTTCTTCATGACCTACGGCGCCAAGCCGGAGGAGAAGAAAGTGCTCGAGGGCCTGCAGTGGGGTCAGTTCAAGGCTTCCGACAACGACCAACTGCTGCCGATTCGTCAGCTCGAGCTGTTCAAGAAGCGCACCGAAGTGGCCAACAACGACAAGCTCAAGGACGCCGACAAGCAGGCTCAGCTCAAGGAGCTGGACGCCGAGCTGGCCAAGCTCGAGCAGCGCATGGCCGAGCGTGAGAAGCAGGGCGGCGCCAGCGCCGGTTGATCCTGGCAGCCCCTCGGTATCGACCGAGGGGCTGACTGCAGTCGTTTTCCCCGAGATACCTTGATGACCACTTTGACCACCCATACCCCGACCGTCGATAGCAAACGCAGCTGGCTGCAACTGATCGGCTGGGGCCTGTTCTTCGCCGTGCTCGCCTGGTCCTGGCGGGGGGCGGAAATGAACCCGCTGGCGCTGGTGCGCGATGGCGGCAACATGGCTACTTTCGCCGCCGACTTCTTCCCGCCGGACTTCAGCAACTGGCGGCACTACCTCAAGGAAATGGTGGTCACCGTACAGATCGCCCTGTGGGGCACGGTGCTGGCCATTCTCTGCGCCATTCCGCTGGGCATCCTCTGTTCCGAGAACATCGTGCCCTGGTGGGTGTACCAGCCGGTACGCCGGGTGATGGATGCCTGCCGTTCGATCAACGAAATGGTCTTCGCCATGCTCTTCGTCGTCGCGGTCGGGCTCGGTCCCTTCGCCGGCGTGCTGGCGCTGTTCATCAGCACCACGGGGGTGCTGGCCAAGCTGTTCGCCGAGGCGGTCGAGGCCATCGATCCGGGCCCGGTCGAGGGCGTGCGCGCCACCGGCGCCAGTGCCCTGCAGGAGGTGATCTTCGGCGTCATCCCGCAGGTGCTGCCGCTGTGGATTTCCTACTCGCTGTACCGCTTCGAGTCCAATGTGCGCTCGGCCACGGTGGTCGGCATGGTCGGCGCTGGCGGCATCGGGGTGATCCTCTGGGAGGCGATTCGCGGCTTCCAGTTCGCCCAGACCTGCGCCCTGCTGATCGTGATCATCCTGGTGGTGAGCGCCATCGACATCCTGTCCCAGCGCCTGCGCAAGCTCTTTATCTGAAGGAGGAGGAGGGCGCCTGCGTGCGCCCTTTTCAAACGATGAACTTGTCTAGACAAAGCGAACCGCTGTACCGCGAGCTGGCCGCCGTGCTGCGCGAAGACGTGCAGCGCATGAGCCCGGGCGACTACCTGCCGGGCGAGATGCAACTGGCCGCGCGCTTTTCCGTCAACCGCCACACCCTGCGCCGCGCGGTGGACGAGCTGGTGCTCGAAGGCCGCCTGCTGCGCCGCCAGGGCAAGGGCACCCAGGTGCTGGCCAAGCCACTGGTGTACCCGGTGGAAGCGGGCAGTGCCTTCAGCCAGTCGCTGTCGGCGCTCGGCCATCGTGTCGAGGCCAGGCTGATCGAGCGCCTGCGCCGCACTGGCAGCAGTGAGGAATGCCGCCACCTGCAACTGCCCGACGGCAGCGAGCTGATCGAACTGACCACCTTGCGTCTGCTCGAGGGCCAGCCGCTGAGCCTGATCCGCCACCGCTTCTGCGCCAGCCTGGCACCACAGTTGGCTGACTACCAGGGCGGTTCGCTGCGCCAGCACCTGGCCGAGCGCGACCTGCCGCTGACGCGCACCTTCAGCCTGATCGGTGCGCGCCTGCCCAGCCGCGAAGAGGCCGCGCACCTGCTGATGCCGCGTCATGCACCGCTGCTCAGCGTGCTCACTTTGTCCCGCGATCCCGCTGGTCGGGCGGTGGAGCTGGCGCAGTCCAGCAGCCGCGCCGACCGCTTCCAGTACCAGGTAGCGACCTGATGGAGACCCGCATGAACGAAACCGATCCGAACATCGCCGCGCGCCAGCGCTGGATGGGCGTGCTGGCCCGTGCCGGCAGCGCCCTCGATGCCCACGAGGCGGCGCTGAAGGACAGCGCCTACAAGCTGATCCGCGCTCCCGAGGTGGGCATGACCCTGGTGCGCGGACGCATGGGCGGCACCGGCAGCGCCTTCAACCTGGGCGAGATGACCGTGACCCGCTGCGTGGTGCGCCTGGCCGACGGCCGCACCGGCTACAGCTACCTGGCCGGCCGCGACAAGCGCCGCGCCGAACTGGCCGCCCTGGCCGACGCCCACCTGCAGGGCGAGGACCAGGCGCGCTGGCTGCATGACCTGATCGAACCGATTGCCCGCCAGCAGCGCGAGCAGCGCCTGGCCCGGGCCGCCCGCAGCGCCACCACCCAGGTGGAGTTCTTCACCCTGGTCAGAGGAGAGGATTGATGACTACGCCGCACAGCTCGCACTGGCTGCAACCGGCTTTCGATGACCCGGTGCTGGACGCCCAGGTCAGCTTTCGCGCTGCCCTCGGTGCCCTGGCCGAACCGGGTCTGCCACGCGCCATGGACCGCGCCCACGCCTTGGGCGACCTGGCCCCGGCCACCTATGGCCTGTGCCTGGCCTTTCTCGACAGCGACACGCCGCTATGGCTGGCGCCGCGCTTCGATACGCCGCTGATCCGCGCCAACCTGGCCTTCCATTGCGGCTGCCCGATCGTTGCCGAGCGCGAGATCGCCCTGTTCGCCCTGCTCGACGAAAGCGAGCTGGATGATTTGTCGGACTTCGACAATGGCAGCGAACGCTACCCGGATCAGTCCTGCACGCTGCTGATCCAGTTGGGTGATCTGCACGCCGGCCCAGCCCTGCGCTGGCGCGGTCCGGGCATCAAGGACGTGCGCAGCGTCAACCTGCCGCTGCCGGCCTCGTTCTGGCAGCAACGCCAGGCGCGCAGCGCCTTTCCCCGTGGTCTGGATTGCTTCTTCGCCGCGGGCGGCGAGGTGATCGGCCTGCCGCGCAGTACCCGCGTGCTGATCGAAACCGAGGAGGCTGCCTGATGTATGTCGCCGTCAAGGGTGGCGAACGCGCCATCGACAATGCCCATCAACTGCTGGCCAACCGTCGCCGCGGTGATACCGCCGTCGCCGAACTGGGCGTGCAGCAGGTGCGCCAGCAACTGCCGCTGGCCGTGGCCCGCGTGATGAGCGAGGGCTCGCTGTACGACGAGGAGCTGGCTGCGCTGGCGATCAAGCAGGCCGCAGGCGATCTGATGGAAGCCATCTTCCTGCTGCGCGCCTACCGCACCACGCTGCCGCGCTTCGGCGCCAGCGAGCCGCTGGATACCACGAAGATGCAGTTGGAGCGGCGCATCTCCGCCACCTTCAAGGATCTGCCTGGCGGTCAACTGCTCGGCCCGACCTTCGACTACACCCACCGTCTGCTGGATTTCACTTTGCTGGCCGAGGGCGACTATCCGGCGCCGGAAGCAGCCGTTACCGCTGAGCCCAAGCCTTGCCCACGGGTGCTGGATTTTCTCGCAGGCGAAGGGCTGATGGCCCGCGAGGCGGATGACGGCGCGCCAGTACCCGACATCACCCGCGAGCCGCTGGCCTTTCCCGCCAGCCGCGCCGAGCGCCTGCAGGCCCTGGCCCGTGGCGACGAGGGCTTCCTCCTGGCGCTGGGTTATTCCACCCAGCGTGGCTACGGGCGCAACCACCCCTTCGCCGGGGAGATCCGCATCGGCGACGTCGAGGTGTGGATGACGCCCGCCGAACTGGGTTTCGCCGTGCCGCTGGGCGACATCGAAATCACCGAGTGCGAGATGGTCAATCAGTTCGTTGGTGAAAGTGCCGAGCAGGCGCAGTTCACCCGTGGCTATGGCCTGGCCTTCGGTTACGCCGAGCGCAAGGCCATGGGCATGGCCCTGGTCGATCGCGCCCTGCGTGCCGGCGAGTACGGCGAGGAAGTGCAGGGCCCGGCGCAGGAGGAGGAGTTCGTACTGATGCACTGCGACAACGTCGAGGCTGCCGGCTTCGTCTCGCACCTGAAGTTGCCGCATTACGTCGACTTCCAGGCCGAACTGGAACTGATCCGCAAGCTGCGCCGACAGGCGTCGGCAGAGGAGAACCGCTGATGAACCTTTCCACTGCAAGCGGCGCCCGCGAGGCGTCGGCCTACAACTTCGCCTACCTGGATGAGCAGACCAAACGCATGATCCGCCGCGGTCTGCTCAAGGCGGTGGCGATCCCCGGCTACCAGGTGCCTTTTGGCGGCCGTGAGATGCCGCTGCCCTACGGCTGGGGCACCGGCGGCATGCAGCTGACTGCCGCCATTCTCGGCCGTGACGACGTGCTCAAGGTGATCGACCAGGGCGCTGATGACACCACCAACGCGGTGTCGATCCGCCGCTTCTTTGCCCGCACCGCCGGCGTCGCCACCACCGAGCGTACGGTGGAAGCCAGCGTGATCCAGACCCGTCACCGCATTCCGGAAACACCGCTGTCGGCCGGGCAGATCATGGTCTACCAGGTGCCGATCCCCGAGCCGCTGCGCTTCATCGAGCCGAGCGAGCAGGAGACGCGGACCATGCATGCGTTGGAGGACTACGGCGTGATGCACGTGAAGCTGTACGAGGACATCGCCACCTTCGGCCATATCGCCACCGCCTATGCCTACCCGGTGACAGTGGACGAACGCTACGTGATGGACCCGTCGCCGATCCCGAAATTCGACAACCCCAAGCTGGACATGAGCCCCGCGCTGATGCTGTTCGGCGCCGGTCGTGAAAAGCGCCTGTACGCGGTGCCGCCCTTTACCCGGGTGATCAGCCTGGACTTCGAGGATCACCCCTTCGCCGTGCAGCAGTGGGACGAGTGCTGCGCCTTCTGCGGCAGCAGCGAGTCCTTCCTCGACGAGCTGATCGTCGACGACGCCGGCAGCAAACGCTACGTCTGCTCCGACACCGACTACTGCCGCCAGCGCACCGAGGAGAACCTGCAATGAGCGCCGCCGAACCTCTGCAACCTGCCGTGGCAGCCGCCGAGCCGCTGTTCTCGGCGCGCGACCTGACCCGCCTGTATGGCCCGGACAAGGGCTGCCAGGGGGTGAGCTTCGACCTCTATCCCGGCGAGGTGCTGGGCATCGTCGGCGAGTCCGGCTCGGGCAAGTCCACCTTGCTCAGCCTGCTCTCCGGGCGCTGCCCGCCGGATCGCGGCAGCGTGAGTTATCGCGCGCGCAGTGGTCAGTGGCTCGACCTGTACAGCGCCAGCGAGGCCGAGCGGCGCACGCTGCTGCGCACCGAGTGGGGCTTCGTCGAGCAGAACCCGCGTGACGGCCTGCGCATGGCGGTATCGGCCGGCGCCAACATCGGCGAGCGGCTGATGGCCCAGGGCGTGCGCCACTACGGCGAGCTGCGCGCCGCCGGGCTCGACTGGCTGAGCCAGGTGGAGATCGACCCGGCGCGTATCGACGACCTGCCGCGCACCTTTTCCGGCGGCATGCAGCAGCGCCTGCAGATCGCCCGCAACCTGGTCTCCGCGCCGCGCCTGGTGTTCATGGACGAGCCGACTGGCGGGCTGGACGTATCGGTGCAGGCGCGCCTGCTCGACCTGCTGCGTGGCCTGGTTCGCGAGCTGGACCTGGCGGTGGTGATCGTCACCCACGATCTGGCGGTGGCGCGTCTGCTGGCCGACCGGCTGATGGTGATGCGCCGCTCGCGCGTGGTGGAGGCGGGGCTGACCGACCAGATTCTCGACGACCCGCAGCATCCCTATTCGCAGCTGCTGGTGTCGTCCGTCCTGCAACCCTGAAAGCAATCCCCGTAGGAGCGGCTTCAGCCGCGAATCGCCTTTCGCGGCTGAAGCGGAATGCCGCCCAGCCGCTCCTACGGAGGGGAGAGATTCAAATGAACAACCTGATCGAGGTCAGCGGCCTCAGCAAGACCTTCACCCTGCACCAGCAGAACGGCGTCGTCCTGCAGGTGCTGCGTGACCTGAATTTCGCCGTGCGCGGTGGCGAGTGTCTGGTGCTGCATGGGCAGTCCGGCGCCGGCAAGTCGACCCTGCTGCGCACCCTGTACGGCAACTACCTGGCGGCCGGCGGCAGCATTCGCATCCGCCACCAGGACGAGCCGGTGGAGCTGGTCGGCGCCGAGCCGCGCCAGGTGTTGGCGGTGCGCCGGCAGAGCCTGGGTTACGTCAGCCAGTTCCTGCGGGTCATCCCGCGCGTCTCGACCCTGGACGTGGTGATGGAGCCGGCGCTGGCGCGTGGCTGGGCGCGCAGCGATGCCGAGGCGCGGGCCAAGGCTCTGCTGAGCCGGCTGAATATCCCCGAGCCGCTGTGGCAACTGGCGCCGGGCACCTTCTCCGGTGGCGAGCAGCAGCGCGTCAATATCGCCCGCGGCTTCATGGTCGAGTGGCCGGTGCTGCTGCTCGACGAACCCACTGCCTCGCTGGACGAGGCCAACCGTCAGGTGGTGCTGGAGTTGATTGCCGAAGCCAAGACGGCCGGCAGCGCGCTGATAGGCATCTTCCACGACCGCATCGCCCGCGAGGCGGTGGCCGACCGTTACCTCGACATGAGCGCCGCCGCGGCGCAACCGGAGTACGTCTATGTCGTCTGAACAGATTCTCAGCAACGCCCGTATCGTCACTGCCGAGCGCGAGTTCCTCGGCACCCTGCTGCTGCGTGACGGGCTGATCGCCGCGGTGGACGAGGGCGCCAGTCGCCTGCCGCAGGCCCAGGACCTGGACGGCGATTACCTGCTGCCGGGGCTGGTGGAGCTGCACACCGACAACCTGGAAAAACACATGAGCCCGCGCCCTGGTGTGGATTGGCCGTCGACCTCGGCGGTGCTGACCCACGATGCGCAGATCGTCGCCGCCGGCATCACCACGGTGTTCGATGCGCTGTCCATCGGCGACATCAACCCGCGTGGCCGGCGCATGCAGCAACTGCCCGCGATGATCGAGGCCATTGCCGCCAGCGAGGCGGCGGGGCAGACCCGCGCCGAGCACCGCCTGCACCTGCGCTGCGAGCTGTGCCACCCCGATGCTCTGACCATCTACCGCGACCTGGTGGAGCACCCGTTGGTAGCGCTGGTGTCGGTGATGGACCACTCACCCGGCCAGCGCCAGTTCGCCAAGGTGGAGAAGTATCGCGAGTACTACATGGGCAAGTACCACCTGAGCCCGGCGGAGATGGAGGATTTCCTTCAGGAGCAGATCGCCAATTCGCGCCAGTACAGCGACCGCCAGCGTCGCGCCATCGTCGAGGACTGCCACAGCCGGGGTATCTCGGTGGCCAGCCACGACGATGCAACCCTGGCCCATGTGCAAGAGTCGGCCGGCTTCCGCATGGCTATCGCCGAGTTCCCCACCACCCTGGAAGCGGCCAAGGCCAGCCACGAGCTGGGGCTGAAGGTGCTGATGGGGGCACCGAATGTGGTGCGCGGCGGCTCGCACTCGGGCAATATCGCCGCCGCCGAACTGGCGCGTCACGGCGTACTGGATATCCTCTCCAGCGACTACTACCCGGCCAGCCTGCTGCATGCGGCCTGGCTGCTCGCCGGGCAGGACAACGACTATGATTTGCCTGCGGCCATCGCCACCGTAAGCCGCGCGCCGGCCAGGGCGGCCGGACTGGATGATCGCGGCGAGATCCGCGTCGGTCTGCGCGCCGACCTGGTACAGGCCAGGGCGCATGGCCAGCAACCGGTGATCCAGCAGGTGTGGCGCCAAGCACGAAGGGTATTCTGATGCAGGGCAGGTTGATCTATCTGATGGGGCCTTCGGGCTCGGGCAAGGACAGCCTGTTGCAGGCCGCGCGTGCGCCGCTGGAGGCGCATGGCTGCCGTTTCGCCCGGCGGGTGATCACCCGCAGCGCCGAGTCCGTCGGCGAGGACGCGCTGGGCGTCACCCCGGCAGAGTTCGAGCGCCTGGAAGGCGAGGGCGCGTTCGCCCTGAGCTGGCGTGCCAATGGCCTGGCCTACGGCATCCCGCGCGAGATCGACGACTGGCTGAGCGCCGGCCAGGACGTGCTGATCAACGGTTCACGCGGCCATCTCGAGGCTGCCCGTCAGCGCTACCCGGATCTGCTGGCGATTCTTCTGCAGGTCGATGAAGCGGTGCTGCGCCAGCGTCTGCTGGCTCGCGGCCGCGAAACGCCGGAGCAGATCGAGCAGCGCCTGGCGCGCAGCCGCGAACTGCAGGCTGACGTTGCTTCCTCCCCTCTCCCGCTTGCGGGAGAGGGGCCGGGGGAGAGGGCTGGCCAGGCTGACACCGTCATCCTCGACAACTCCGGCCCCCTGCCGCACACCGTCAGCCGCCTGCTGCAGCTGCTCGACGAGATGCGCCGATGCGCCTGACTCTGCTCGGCACCGGCGATGCCCGTCAGGTGCCCGTGTACAACTGCAGCTGCCCGGCCTGCGATGCGGCGCGCGTGTATCCGGCGCGGCGCCGTGGCCCCTGCTGTGCGCTGATCGAATGCGGCGCGCAGCGCTGGCTGATCGACAGCGGCCTGACCGATCTCACCGAGCGCTTCGCGCCGCACAGCCTCAGCGGCATCCTGCAGACCCACTACCACGCCGATCACGCCCAGGGTCTGCTGCACCTGCGCTGGGGCCAGGGGCTGATCATCCCGGTCCATGGCCCGGAAGACCCCGAAGGACTGGCCGATCTGTACAAGCACCCCGGCATTCTCGATTTCAGCCAGCCTTTCGTTGCCTTCGAGCGCCGTCAGCTGGGTGAGCTGAATGTCACCGCGCTGCCGCTGACGCATTCCAAGCCGACTTTTGGGTACTTGTTTGAAGGGCTGGGGGTCGAAGGGCAGGGCAGGCGTATCGCCTACTTGACCGACACGGTCGGCGTGCCCGAGGCCAGCTGCGCCGAGCTTGAGCGTGCGCCGCTGGATCTGCTGGTGCTCGATTGCTCCACCGCGCCACAGCCGGTGGCGCCGCGCAACCACAACGACCTGACCCGCGCGCTGGAGGTCGTCGAGCGGTTGCAGCCGACGCAAGCGGTGCTGACCCATATCGGTCACAGTTTCGATGCCTGGCTGCTGGAGCATCCCGACGCCTTGCCGCCTGGTGTGACGCTGGCGCGTGACGGTCTGGTACTGTGAGTCCGTATCGCCCGTAACCGAGAAACTCAGGCTGGCCTGGCCTGCCGTTACAGGGTCAGGCCTTCCGATTTGTTTTCCGACAGTCAAGAGAACCCATGAACGCCCGCCGCATTACCCTGTTGCTGTGTACGGCCGAAACCCTGGGCATGGCCGGCTTTGCTCTGTTCGCCGCACTGCTGCCGCAATTCCAGGTGCTCTGGGGCTTGAGCAATACCGAGGCGGGCTGGATCGGCGGCGGCTTCTTTCTCGGCTATATGCTGGCCGTGCCGGTGCTCACCGGTCTGACCGACCGTTATGACGCCCGGCTGATCTACCTGTGGGCCATGCTGCTGACGGCGGTGGCCAGCGCCGGCTTCGTCTTCGCCGATGGTTTCTGGTCGGCGCTGCTCTGGCGCGTGCTGGCCGGCATCGGCCTGGCGGGCACCTACATGCCGGGGCTCAAGGCGCTGTCGGAGCGCATCGACGGCGCTTCGCAATCGCGTGCCATCGCCTTCTACACCGCCAGCTTCGGGCTGGGCACGGCGCTGTCCTTCACCCTGTCCGGTGAACTGGCCAAGTTCGGCGGCTGGCAGGTGCCGGCAATGCTCAGCGGCGCCTGCGCGCTGCTGGCCTGGGCGTTGGTGTATTGGGGGTTGGCGCCGAAACCGGTGGCAGCACATGCACCGCGCAAGCTACTGGATCTGGCACCGCTGAAAAGCCGTGCGGTGTTGGCCTACTGCCTGGCCTACGCGATGCACAACCTGGAGTTGTTCGCCCTGCGCGCCTGGCTGGTGGCATTCGTGGTGTTTTCCGGGCATTTTCAGGGCGTCGATCCCTGGCTGTCCGGTACCTGGGTGGCGATGCTGGCGACGCTGATCGGCATGCCGTCGAGCATTCTCGGCAATGAGCTGGCGCTGCGTTTCGGCCGGCAGCGCTGGTTGATTGGCGTGATGCTCAGCTCCGCTTTGCTGGCAGCCCTTGTCGGCCTGGGAGCGGCGCTGCCGTTCTGGTTGATGCTGGGGCTGGTTCTGCTCTACGCGGTGACCGTGACGGCCGACTCCGCCTCGCTGACCGCCGGGCTGGTCAGCGTCGCCCCAGCCAGTCACCGCGGCGCAGCGATGGCGCTGTATTCCTGTACCGGTTTCACCGGTGCCTTTCTCGGTCCGCTGCTGTTCGGCATGACCCTCGATGCCCTGGGTGACCAGCAGTTGCTCGGCTGGTGGGCAGCGTTCGCGTTGATGGGGCTGTTGCTGACGCTAGGGCCGTTGGCGTTGTGGTGGGCGGGTAGGGGGCAAGAGGGCAGCACGCATCCGTAGAGAGGCGCCTGCCTCAGGTTCACGCCTTCGTTCCCAATGCTTCAGCCTTACGCAGCCAGCTCTGGCGCTGTTCCTCGCTGGACGGACGCACCGGGGCGAATTCGCTCAGGCGGCGGGTTTTGATGCCGCAGAAGCCGAGGATGGTACGCACCATCTGCCGATGCGCCGGCGCGCCGTAAACCCAGCGGAAGTACCAGCGTGGCGTGTCCATGGTCACCAGCAGGTCGGCGCTGCGCCCGCTGAGCAGTTTGTCCCAGAGCTGCGAGCGGTTGCGGTACCTGAAGGCGAAACCGGGCAGGAACACCCGGTCGAAGAAACCCTTGAGTAAAGCCGGTATGCCGCCCCACCACACGGGGTATACGAACACCAGATGCTCCGCCCAGTGAATCAGACGCTGGGCCTCGAGCAGGTCCGGCTCAAGACTCTGGCTCTGTTCGTAGCCGTCGCGCAGTATCGGGTCGAACTGCATCTCACCCAGCCTGAGCTGACGCACCACGTGGCCCTTGCTGCGTGCGCCGTGGCTGTAAGCCTCGGCCAGAGCATGGCAGAGGCTGTTCTTCTTCGGTGTGCCAAGCACCAGCAGGATTCGTTTGCCATCGCCTTCCAGCGGTGTGGCGCCGCTCTTGCCTTCATTCATGCCGCCCGGCTCCGAGCATGTCCTGTGGTCTGACCCATTGATCGAACTCCTCTTCAGTCAGATAACCGAGTTGCAGTGCTGCCTGGCGCAGCGTGCTGCCTTCGGCGTAGGCCTTCTTGGCGATTTCGGCGGCCTTGTCGTAGCCGATGTGCGGGTTGAGCGCGGTCACCAGCATGAGACCGTTCTCCAGATGCGCGGCCATCTGCGCGGCGTCCGGTTGCAGCTCGGCCACGCAGTGCTGCTGGAAGTTGCGGCAGCCGTCGGCGAGCAGGCGGATCGACTGCAACAGGTTATGGATGATCACCGGCTTGAACACGTTGAGCTGCAAGTGCCCCTGGCTGGCGGCGAAGCTGATGGTGGCATCGTTGCCCAGCACCTGGCATGCAAGCATCGACAGTGCTTCGCACTGGGTCGGGTTGACCTTGCCGGGCATGATCGAGCTGCCCGGCTCGTTCGCCGGCAAGCGCACCTCGGCGAAGCCGGCGCGCGGGCCGGAACCGAGCAGGCGCAGGTCGTTGGCCAGTTTCATCAATGCCACGGCCAGTGTTTTCAGCGCCCCGGAGAGCTGTACCAGCGGTTCGTGGCCTGACAGTGCGGCGAACTTGTTCGGCGCGCTGGTCAGCGGCAGGCCGGACAGTGCGGCGAGCTCGGCGGCAATGGCCTCGGCGAAGCCTGCCGGGGCGTTGAGCCCGGTGCCGACGGCGGTGCCACCCTGGGCCAGCTCGCAGACGGCGGGCAGGGCGGCGCGGATCGCCGCTTCGGCATGGCCAAGCTGGGCGACGAAGGCGGACAGCTCCTGGCCGAAGGTAATGGGCGTGGCATCCATCATGTGGGTACGCCCGGTCTTGACCAGGTTGGCGTGGCGCTGCGCCTGCTCCTGCAGGCCGTCACGCAGCTCGGCCAGCGCCGGCAGCAGGCAATGACGTACGCCCTGGACGGCGGCGATATGCATGGCGGTGGGGAAGCAGTCGTTCGAGCTTTGCGCGCGGTTGACGTGGTCGTTGGGGTGTACCGGGTTCTTGCCGCCACGCTGGCCACCGGCCAGTTCGTTGGCGCGACCGGCGATCACCTCGTTGACATTCATGTTGCTTTGCGTGCCGCTACCGGTCTGCCAGACCACCAGGGGGAATTGCGAGTCGTGCTGGCCTTCGAGCACTTCATCTGCCGCCTGCTCGATCAGCCGGGCGATATCCGCCGGCAGTTCGCCGCTGCGGCTGTTGACCCGCGCAGCGGCCTTCTTGATCAAGGCCAGAGCATGTAGCACGGCCAACGGCATACGCTCCTGGCCGATAGCGAAGTTGATCAGCGAGCGCTGAGTCTGCGCCCCCCAGTAGGCGTCGTTGGGTACTTCGATGGGGCCGATGCTGTCGGTTTCGGTGCGGCTCATGGCGTTCTCCGGGCATATTCGAGGTTGCTGGCAGTTTAGGTCGCGCCACCGGAGACTGGTTCCGCAACTTATCTATCGTGTCGATTACCAGCGGGCGCGGGTTTCCCCCAGCCACCCCAGCGCCCCGTCCACCGGCACACGCTCGCCCTTGGGACCGCGCAGCACGCCATCGTACAGGCCGAAGCGCTGCATGGTGTTGGCGTGGAAGGGGCCGAACTTGGGACAGGCTCTGTGTAGCTGGCGGGGGGTGAAGCGCAGGGATACCCGATCATCCTCGCTGTCCAGGCGCCAGGGGGCCAGCGGCGCCTGTGAGCTGCGGACGATGTGCAGGGCGCTGTCGAGCTGTTGCACTTCACCGCCGAACCACAGGGCATTTTCCGAGAGACCGCTATGATCCAGCCAACCCGTGCCGAAGTTGCCGGCGATACCGCCTGCGGCAGCGAAGGCCGCTCGCTGCCAGTAACTGTTCAGCGGCCAGACACCCCGACCAAAGTCCAGCGCGGCGAAGCTTTGACCCGGCACGCAGCTGTACTGCTTGCTACCCAGTTGCAGGCTGCCGGCGGTGGGCAGGCCAAGCTGGCGACTGGTGGCATGAAAACCGCCCTTTTGCAGTGGCGCCACCAGGTTGACCGATTGCAGGTGGGCCGGGCGCTGAATGTCCAGGGCGATTTGCAGTGGCTGGCCGCCGATATCAGGCGCCGAGGCTGTAAGACGCAGGCGGCCCGGGTGCTCATCGATGCGCAGTTGCAGGCGGGAGTGATTGAAGGCGTGGCTTTCCAGCGGCAGATCGGGCAGCTGGCAGCCCAGGGCAAAAGGACGGAACTGGGCCCGGGCAACCGACTTGCCGGACTCCAGATCGAGAAAGTAGGCGGCACCATAGCCGAGGTAGTCGAGGTCGGCCAGGGTCAGCGCAAGCATCCATTGCGGCGTGGTGATGCACCAGTGATTCCAGCGTTTGCGCCGTCCCAGGTGGCCGCGCAGGGCGCAGTCCACCAGCGGGCGGCTGGACCAGCCAACGGCTGCGTCCTGCAGGCGACCCTTGCTGTCGCAAAGTGGCTGGAGCGGAAAGGTGGCATGTGAGGCTAGGCTGGTCATCGGGCACGTCCATGTATGTGCGCAGGCTGGCGATCAATTGCCGGGTCGGGGAAGTGCGCACGCCTTGATCAGAATGGCGAATAACACGCAGGATGCCGAGCTGGCCCAAGCATGGGCAAGTACTGGCAATTTGGCAACTGACCAGTGGGTGCACCAGTGTGCAGGGTGTCTGTGCGCTGGTGCACAACTCGTCTCGCTTGAGGGATTTTGGCGCAGGGCACAAAATGCTGCCTTCGTAGTCTACCCAGACTCATTCACAACCACTGGACGCTCTCCATGCTCCGTTTTTCCAAACTCTGCACCGCCGTTCTGCTCAGCGCGAGCGCATCCCTGGCCATGGCCGATGCCGCCAGCCATGCTGCCGATGCCGAGCGTTTTCTCAAACTGGCCCACGCCGACAAACTGACCGTCCCGGTGTACGGCCAGGTGCAGCAGATGTTCGCCCAGCGTTTCGCCGAGGCGCCGAATGGCAAGAAGCCCGTGCTGGAAAGCTATCAGGCCAAGGCCAATGCCGCGCTGGACAAGGCGGTGGGCTGGGACAAGCTCAAGCCGGACATGGTCAAGCTCTACACCAGCAACTTCAACGAGCAGGAGCTCAAGGATCTGATCGCCTTCTATGAGTCGCCGCTGGGGCAGAAGGTGCTGCAGAAAATGCCGACCCTGACCGCGCAGTCCGCACAGATCACCCAGAGCAAGCTGGAAAGCGCCGTGCCCGAGGTGAACAAGCTGCTGGCGGACATGAGCAGCGAACTCGGCCTGCCGAAACAACCCTGATGGAGCCCAAGATGTCCAAGCAAGACCTGATCACCGCCGCCCTGGCCGCGCTGCAGCCTGAGCACCTGGAGGTTCTGGACGAAAGTCACATGCACAGCCGCGGCCTGGAGACCCACTACAAGGCGGTGATCGTCAGCCCGGCGTTCGCTGGGCTGAATGCGGTCAAGCGACATCAGAAGGTCTATGCCACCGTCGGCGAGCTGATGGGACAGATCCATGCGCTGGCGCTGCACACCTATACCCCGCAGGAATGGGCAGAGCAGGGCGTAGCCCCGGCCTCGCCGACCTGCCGCGGCGGGCATTGAGGTAGCCCGGATGCAATCCGGGGAAACCCCTCGGCAGTTCCCGGATTGCATCCGGGCTACGTGACAGGCTGTCGCGCCTTGTCGCCAACCCGCCCCGGCGATTCGTCGCTTTGTTACAATCCCCTCCGCGCCGGCCATGCCGGCGTTTTACATGTCACGCCAGTCCGCCCTTTACGTGGGCGACTACTGAGAGAACATTCATGACCGACAAGATCGTCGTCGCGGCGCTGTATAAATTCGTCTCCCTGCCGGATTACCAGGCGCTACGCGAACCCCTGCTGCAAACCCTGCTCGACAACAGCATCAAGGGCACCCTGCTGCTCGCCGAAGAGGGCATCAACGGCACCGTGTCCGGCAGCCGCGCCGCTATCGATGCGCTGCTCGCCTGGTTCCGCCAGGACGCCCGCCTCGCCGATATCGACCACAAGGAATCCTATTGCGATGAGCAGCCGTTCTATCGCACCAAGGTCAAGCTGAAGAAGGAAATCGTCACCCTCGGCGTGCCGGGCGTCGACCCCAACCAGCGTGTCGGCACCTACGTCGAACCGCAGGACTGGAACGCCCTGATCAGCGACCCCGAGGTGCTGCTGATCGATACGCGCAACGACTATGAGGTGGCCATCGGCACCTTCGAGGGCGCTATCGACCCCAAGACCAAGTCGTTCCGCGAGTTTCCCGAGTACATCAAGGCCCATTTCGACCCGAGCAAGCACAAGAAAGTGGCGATGTTCTGCACCGGTGGCATCCGTTGCGAGAAGGCCTCCAGCTACATGCTCGGTGAGGGGTTCGAGGAGGTCTATCACCTCAAGGGCGGCATCCTCAAATACCTCGAAGAGGTGCCGCAGGAGCAGACCAAGTGGCGCGGTGACTGCTTCGTCTTCGACAACCGCGTGACCGTGCGCCACGACCTGTCCGAAGGTGACTACGATCAGTGCCACGCCTGCCGCAATCCGATTTCCGTGGAAGATCGCCAGTCCGAGTTCTACAGCCCCGGCGTCAGTTGCCCGCATTGCTGGGATTCGCTGCCGGAGAAGACCCGTGAAAGCGCCCGCGAGCGGCAGAAGCAGATCGAGCTGGCCCGTGCGCGCAACCAGCCGCACCCCATCGGCCGCGACCCCCGCCAACTGAACGAGGCCTGACCATGGCTAGCCGCCTGCTCTACGTGATGGACCCGATGTGCTCCTGGTGCTGGGGTTTCGCACCCGTGGTCGAAGCCCTGGCCGAGCAGGCGGCTGCGGCCGGCGTGCCGCTGCAGATCGTGGTAGGCGGCCTGCGCCGCGATCAGGTGGCGATCGATGCCGCAGCGCGGGTGCGTTACCTGGGCTACTGGCAGGCGGTCAACGCCAGCACCGGGCAGCTGTTCGACTTCGACCGCGGCCTGCCCGAGGGCATGGTGTACGACACCGAGCCGGCCTGCCGCGCGCTGGTCACCGCGCGCAGCCTCGACGTGCCCAGCGCCTGGACGCTGCTCAAGCTGGTCCAGCGCGCTTTCTACGCGCAGGGCGCCGACGTTACCCAGGCTAGTGTGCTGGTAGAGCTGGCCGAGCGGGCCGGCATTCCGCGCATCGAATTCGCCGAGGCTTTCGACAGTCAGGCCATGCATGAGGCCACCGCCGCCGATTTCAGCTGGGTGCAGGATCTGGGCATCGCCGGTTTCCCCACCTTGCTGGCCGAGCGCGATGGTCAGCTGGCGCTGCTGACCAACGGCTATCAGCCGCTCGAGGCGCTGTCACCGCTGCTGGGCCGCTGGCTGGAGCGCGCTGCCAATGCCTGATCGGTTGAGCTGGGCAGAAGTCCGTCGCCTGGCCCTGCGTCACAAGAAAGCGCTGATTCTGGCCAACCTGGTCGCCGTGCTGGCGACCCTGTGCAGCGTACCGATCCCGTTGCTGTTGCCGCTGCTGGTGGACGAAGTGCTGCTGCACGATGGCGATGCGGCGCTCAAGGTGATGGACAACTTCCTGCCCGCCGACTGGGAAACCGCCGCCGGCTACATCGGCCTGATGCTGCTGCTGACCCTGCTGCTGCGCGGCTCGGCGCTGATCTTCAATGTGCTGCAGGCACGCCTGTTCGCCAGGCTGTCGAAGGACATCGTCTACCGCATCCGCATGCGCCTGATCGAACGGCTCAAGCGCATTTCCCTCGGCGAGTACGAGAGTCTGGGCGGCGGCACCGTGACCACCCACCTGGTCACCGATCTGGACACCCTGGACAAGTTCGTCGGCGAGACCCTCAGCCGTTTCCTGGTGGCGATCCTGACCCTGGTCGGCACCTCGGCCATCCTGATCTGGATGCACTGGCAGCTGGCCCTGCTGATCCTGCTGTTCAACCCGCTGGTGATCTACGCTACCGTGCTGCTGGGCAAGAAGGTCAAGCACCTGAAGAAGCTGGAGAACGACAGCACTTCGCGCTTCACCCAGGCGCTGACCGAGACCCTGGAAGCGATCCAGGAAGTGCGCGCCGGCAACCGCCAGGGCTACTTCCTCGGCCGCCTCGGCGGGCGGGCGCGCGAGGTGCGCGACTACGCCGTGGCCTCGCAGTGGAAGAGCGATGCCTCCAACCGCGCCAGCGGCCTGCTGTTTCAGTTCGGTATCGACGTGTTCCGCGCCGCGGCCATGCTCACCGTGCTGTTCTCCGACCTGTCCATCGGCCAGATGCTCGCGGTGTTCAGCTACCTGTGGTTCATGATCGGCCCGGTGGAGCAGCTGCTCAGCCTGCAGTACGCCTTCTATGCAGCAGGTGGCGCGCTGACGCGCATCAACGAGCTGCTGGCGCGCCAGGACGAGCCGCAGTACGCCGGACGCGTCGACCCCTTCAAGGGGCGTGATACGGTGGGCATCGAGGTTCGCGGGTTGACCTTCGGGTATGGCGAGGAGCCAGTGCTGGATCGTCTCGACCTGTCCATCGGCCCGGGTGAGAAAGTGGCGATCGTCGGCGCCTCTGGCGGCGGCAAGAGCACCCTGGTGCAGTTGCTGCTGGGACTGTACACGCCACAGGCCGGCAGCATCCGCTTCGGCGGCAGCGCGCTGGAGGAAATCGGCCTGGACGGCGTGCGCGACAACGTCGCGGTGGTGCTGCAGCACCCGGCGCTGTTCAACGACACGGTGCGCGCCAACCTCACCATGGGCCGCGAGCGCAGCGACGAAGCCTGCTGGCAGGCGCTGCGCATCGCCCAGCTGCATGACTCCATTGCGCAACTGCCGCAGGGGCTGGACAGCGTGGTCGGCCGCAGTGGCGTGCGCTTGTCCGGCGGCCAGCGTCAGCGCCTGGCCATTGCCCGCATGGTGCTGGCAGAACCCAAGGTGGTGATCCTCGACGAAGCCACTTCGGCGCTGGATGCGGCGACCGAGTATGCCCTGCACGAAGCGCTGGCGCAGTTTCTCGAAGGCCGCACCACGCTGATCATCGCCCACCGCCTGAGCGCCGTGAAGCAGGCCGATCGCGTGCTGGTGTTCGACGGCGGCAGCGTTGCCGAGGATGGCGACCATCAGCAACTGATCGCCGAAGGCGGGCTATACGCCAAGCTCTACGGGCATTTGCAGCAGGGCTGACTCCTAGGGTGCGCCGTGCGCACCGCGGCGATCAGGATCTCGGGAAGTTCTTCGGCTGAAACGGAATGCCGCCCAGTCGCTCCTACCGGGGTAGGTGAGCATTTGTAGGAGCGGCTTCAGCCGCGATGCTCTTTTGCGCAGCCAAGGTCCCCGGATTGCATCCAGACTACACAGCTTCCTGGCCTGTCGCGGCTGAAGCCCCTCCCACAAGGTTTCGTTGCTGCAATGACAGGCTGCTCCCTTTCTGTGGGAGGCGCTTTAGCGGCGACGCTTTGCTTTAGTCACTGTTCATCAAGGCCTTGCCCAGTTCCTCGAACAGCGTCTGCACCGAACGCAACGCCCGGCAGTCGGGGCGGGTCAGCAGCCAGAGTTCGGTGTCGCAGCCGGTCAGCGGCGGGCCGAGTGCCTTGAGTTCGGGATGGGCGCGCAGCACGAAGTCGGGCAGGGCGGCAACGCCCAAACCAGCGCGCGCCAGTTGCGCCACGGCGTACATGCTGCTGCAGCGGTAGTTGGGGGTGACGCCCGGCAACTCGCGCAGGCGCCAGAGTACCGTGGCGTGATCCGGCATCGCCTCGTCCGGGGCGATCCAGCTCTGGCGGGCCAGGTCGCTGCGGTCCTGGCCATCATCGCGGGCGCAAACCCGATACGACACCTTTGCCAGGCGCCGCCCCACCAGATGCTCCGGCGGCTCGTTGGTCAGGCGCAGGGCCAGGTCGGCGTCGCGCCGGCTGAGGTTGGCGAAGTCATTGGACGTCACCAGCTCCAGCGCCAGGGCCGGGTAACTGGGCATGAAGCGCGCCAGCGCCGGTAGCAGCAGGCTGCTCAGTACGGCGTCGGTACAGGTCAGGCGCACCGTGCCGCTGACCACCTGCTTGCCCAGCTCCAGCGCCACACGCGCGGCATCCAGCGCCTGTTCGGCGCGTTCGGCCTGTTCCGCCAGGGCGCGGGCGGTCTCGCTGGGTTCATAGCCGCGCCGACTCTTTTCGAACAGCGCCACACCCAATGCAGCTTCGAGCCGGCGTACGGCGCGAAATACGGTGGAGACGTCCACCTGCAGCAGTTCTGCAGCCCGCGCCAGGGAGCGGCCGCGCACCAGAGCGAGTACCAGCGAGAGGTCGGTGTGATCGATTTGATATTGCACAGCTGCAATCTCTGCTTGTCTATTCGCCAATTATTATTGCGCAAGCGCCATCTTATAGTGGCAAGGAGGTTGCCATGCAAGTTGGAGGGAAAGCGTATGTACAGCAAGTGTCGAGTCAAGGTGGCGCTGGTAGGCGATTACAACCCGGCGATCACCGCGCACCGGGCCATCCCCGAGGCGTTGCGCCTGGCCAGTGAAGCACTGGGAGTGGCGGTCGAGCATGATTGGCTGGCCACCGACGGCATTCTCGAGGACGCAGCCCTGATGGCCTATGACGGTATCTGGTGCGTGCCTGGCAGCCCCTATGTCGCCACCGAGGGGGCGCTGCGCGCCATTCGCTTTGCCCGCGAGCAGGGTGTGCCATTTCTCGGCACCTGTGGCGGATTCCAGCACGCGCTGCTCGAATACGCACGCAATCGCCTGGGCTGGACCGATGCCGAGCACGCCGAATTGTCGCCGCAAGCGCAAAATCCGATGATCGCGCCCCTGACCTGCGCGCTGCTGGATGTCAGCGAGCATGTGCATCTGGTATCCGGCTCGCGCATTGCCGAACTCTACGGCGTACGCGAGATCAACGAGCAGTACCTGTGCCGCTACGGTCTCGTCGATGCCTTCGTCGAGCCGCTGATGGCCCAGGCGCTGAAGGCCTCCGGGCATGACCAGGCGGGTGCGGTGCGGGCGATCGAGCTGGAGGACCATCCGTTCTTCATCGCCACCCTGTTCCAGCCCGAGCGCGCAGCATTGGAAGGTCGTCTGCCGCCAGTTGTGGCCGGTCTGGTCGGCGCCTGTGCGGTGCAGTCGGTGCATGAGGCACATCTGGCGGTAGCCTCGTGATTGCCGCCACACCGCAGCCGCCTTACTACGTGGTGATCTTCACCTCGCTGCGCACCGAGGTGGACGCCGGCTACGCCGAAGCCGCGCAGCGCATGCTGGAACTGGCGGCAGAGCAGCCCGGCTTTCTCGGCGTGGAGTCGGCGCGCAGCGATGGTCTGGGCATCACGCTGTCCTACTGGCAGAGCGAGGAGGCTATCCGCGCCTGGCGTGAGCACGCCGAGCACAGCGCCGTGCGTGAGCAGGGGCGAGCCGATTGGTACGCCGCATTTGCCACGCGGGTGGCCAAGGTCGAGCGCGCCTACGACTTCTCACGCGCTGGCTGAGCGCCAGCGGCAAGCCGGTAGACCGGACTGTAAGGTTATCTTTACGCCAGGCGGGATGATGTCTGCATAAGTGGCTTGGTGTAACGAAAATTTGCCGGCGCTGCGCCTGGCTACTGTGTCGAAGTGTCGCAAGCCGTCTTGAGAGTGGGTCTGCGCTCGGTTGTCATGAGGTTGTCCGCAACGCATTCGTGCGGCTGCCATAACAATGACAATCAGGAGGCGAAATGACCGCCGTGGCCAAGATCGAGCAGCACAACCCCATCGGAACCGACGGTTTCGAGTTCGTCGAATTCACCGCACCGACCGCCGAAGGTATCGAGCAACTGCGCCAGTTGTTCACCGCCATGGGCTTTACCGAGACCGCCAAGCACCGCTCGAAAGAGGTGTGGCTGTTCCAGCAGAACGACATCAACATCGTGCTCAACGGCAGCCCCACCGGGCACGTGCGCGCATTCGGCGAGAAGCACGGTCCCAGCGCCTGCGCCATGGCCTTCCGGGTCAAGAACGCCGCCCAGGCCGCGGCCTACGTCGAGCAGCAGGGCGCCAAGCTGGTGGGCAGCCACGCCAATTTCGGCGAGCTGAACATTCCCTGCGTCGAAGGCATTGGCGGCTCGCTGCTGTATCTGGTCGACCGTTATGGCGACAAGACCATCTACGACGTCGACTTCGAGTACATCGAAGGCCGCAGTGCCAACGACAACGCCGTCGGCCTGCAGTGCATCGACCACCTGACCCACAACGTGCGCCGCGGGCAGATGGATGTCTGGTCCGGCTTCTACGAGCGCATCGCCAACTTCCGCGAGATCCGCTACTTCGACATCGAAGGCAAGCTCACCGGCCTGTTCTCCCGCGCCATGACCGCGCCCTGCGGCAAGATCCGCATTCCGATCAACGAGTCGGCCGACGACAAGTCGCAGATCGAGGAATTCATCCGCGAATACCACGGCGAAGGCATTCAGCACATCGCCCTGTCCACCGACGACATCTACGCCACCGTGCGCCAGCTGCGCGCCAACGGCGTGGGCTTCATGACCACCCCGGACACCTATTATGAAAAGGTCGACAGCCGCGTCGCCGGCCATGGCGAGCCGACCGATGTGCTGCGCGAGCTGAACATCCTGATCGACGGAGCACCGGGCGACGACGGTATCCTGCTGCAGATCTTCACCAACACGGTGATCGGCCCGATCTTCTTCGAGATCATCCAGCGCAAGGGCAATCAGGGTTTCGGCGAGGGCAACTTCAAGGCGCTGTTCGAGTCGATCGAGGAAGACCAGCTGCGTCGCGGTGTGATCAAGGCCGAGGAGTGACGCCATGAGCCGTCAATGGATCCGCTTTCCCCTGCGTGAAGGCGAGTGCTCGCGCCAGGCGCACTGCGACCTGCCGCAGGGCACCTACGAGCGCGAGATGGGCCGCGAGGGCTTCTTCGGCCCCACCGCGCACCTGCACCACAAGCATCCGCCGACCGGCTGGATCGACTGGGAAGGCCCGCTGCGCCCGCATGCGTTCAACTTCAACGACATCCCCAGCGAGCGCGACTGCCCGCTGGCGGCGCCGCTGACCCTGCACAACGCTGACGTCAAACTGCGCGTCTGGCGCACCCACGGCGCCATGCGCCACCTGGTGCGTAATGCCGACGGTGACGAGCTGATGTTCGTCCACGAGGGGGCAGGGCACCTGTACTGCGATTTCGGCCATCTGGAGTACCGCGACGGCGATTACCTGCTGATCCCTCGCGGCACCGCCTGGCGCATCGAAGCCAGCACGCCGAGCTACTTCCTGCTGATCGAGAACAGCGACGGCGCCTACCAGCTGCCGGACAAGGGCCTGCTGGGACCGCAGGCGATCTTCGACCCCGCCGTGCTCGATCATCCGCGTCTCGACGAGGCCTTCAAGGCGCAGCAGGACGAAAACACCTGGCAGATCAGGATCAAGCGGCGCAATCAGATCAGCACCGTGACTTACCCGTACAACCCGCTGGACGTGGTCGGCTGGCACGGCGACAACACCGTGGTGCGCCTGAACTGGCGCGATATTCGTCCGCTCATCAGCCATCGCTACCACCTGCCGCCTTCGGCGCACACCACCTTCGTCGCCAACGGCTTCGTGGTCTGCACCTTCACCCCGCGGCCAGTGGAGTCCGACCCCGGTGCGCTCAAGGTGCCGTTCTTCCACAACAACGACGACTACGACGAAGTGCTGTTCTACCACCGCGGCAACTTCTTCAGCCGCGACAACATCGAGGCCGGTATGGTCACCCTGCATCCCTGTGGCTTCCCCCACGGGCCGCATCCCAAGGCATTGAAGAAGAGCCAGGAGGACCCGGCCACCTTCATCGACGAGGTGGCAGTGATGATCGATACCCGCCGCGCCCTGGAGGTCAGTGATGCCGCCAGTGCGGTGGACTTGGCCGAGTACGTCAACTCCTGGCGTGCGCCGGGGTTGTAGGGTCAGACAAACCTGTAGGAGCGAGCTCCGCTCGCGAAGCTTTTTGTTCGGTCAGGGTTCGCGAGCAGAGCTCGCTCCTACCTCAGAATTCGAAGGATTACCGATGAAACTCGCATCACTGAACCAGGGCCGCGATGGCGTGCTGATCGTCGTCTCCCGCGATCTCACCCGCGCCGTGCTCGCGCCGCAGATCGCTTTTACCCTGCAGGCCGCACTGGATGATTGGGCAGTGGCCCGGCCCAAGCTCGAAGCGGTCTACCAGCGCCTCAACGATGGCATGGAGGAGGGGGCTTTCGCCTTCGATCAAAGCGCCTGCCACAGCCCGCTACCGCGTGCCTATCACTGGGCCGATGGCAGCGCCTACGTCAATCACGTCGAGCTGGTGCGCAAGGCGCGTGGCGCCGAGATGCCGGAGTCCTTCTGGCACGACCCGCTGATGTACCAGGGCGGCGCAGATGCCTTCATTCCGCCGCACAGCCCGATCCGCCTGGCCGACGAAGCCTGGGGCATCGACCTGGAGGCAGAGCTGGCGGTGATCACCGACGACGTGCCGATGGGCGCCACGCCGGCCGAGGCGGGCGGGCACATTCGTCTGCTGATGCTGGTCAACGACGTCTCGCTGCGCAACCTGATCCCTGGTGAGCTGGCCAAGGGCTTCGGCTTCTACCAGAGCAAGCCGTCGTCGAGCTTCTCGCCGGTGGCGGTGACGCCGGACGAGCTGGGCGACAGCTGGAAGGACGGCAAGGTGCACCGGCCGCTGGTCTCGCATATCAACGGTGCGCTGTTCGGTCAGCCGAATGCTGGTGTGGACATGACCTTCAACTTTCCGACTCTGGTCGCCCACGCGGCCAAGACCCGACCGCTGGGCGCCGGCACCATCATCGGTTCGGGCACCGTGTCGAACTACGACCGCAGCGCCGGATCGAGCTGCCTGGCAGAGAAACGCATGCTGGAAATCGTCGAGCAGGGCGAAGCGAAGACACCGTTCCTCAAGTTCGGCGACCGGGTGCGTATCGAGATGTTCGACGCAGCCGGCCAGAGCATCTTCGGCGCCATCGATCAGGTGGTGGAAAAGTACGACGCCCGCTGATTCGTAGGGGCGGCTGTAGGAGCGGTTTCAGCCGCGATTCGCCAGCAGTCGCTTAAAGCATCGCGGCTGAAGCCGCTCCTACGCAAGTCGCGTTTCGAAAGGAATCCGCAATGTTGAAACTCTACGGCTACTGGCGCTCCAGCGCCGCCTACCGCGTGCGTATTGCCCTGAACCTCAAGGGCCTGGCCTATGAGCAGGTGCCGGTGCACCTGGTCAAGGATGGCGGGCAGCAGCACGGCGCCGACTACCGCGCGCTAAACCCGCAGGGGCTGCTGCCGCTGCTGGTGGACGAGGAGAACGGTGGCGTGCGCATCGCCCAGTCGCTGGCGATCCTCGAATACCTCGAGGAAATCTTCCCGGTGCCGGCGCTGTTGCCGGCCGATCCGGCCGAGCGCGCACAGGTGCGGGCGCTGGCGCTGCACCTTGCCTGCGACGTACATCCGCTGAACAACCTGCGCGTGCTGCAGTACTTGTCCAGCGAACTGGGCGTTGCCGATGACGCGAAAAACGCCTGGTACCGGCACTGGGTCGCGCTCGGTCTTGCAGCGGTGGAGGAGGGGCTGGCCGTATTCGACGGTCGTCTGTCGCTCGGCGAGCGGCCTGGATATCTGGAAGCCTGTCTGATCCCGCAGCTGTATAATGCGCGGCGTTTTAACTGTGACCTTGCCGCGTACCCACGCATTGTCGCCATGGCAGCGCGCTGTGAACCCCTGGAGGCCTTCCAATTGGCCGCGCCGGAGGTGCAAGCCGACGCCCAGTGACATCTCCGGCTTCAACCCAAGCCTTGCATTCCGCTGCGCCACGAGCGCGGCGGGTCCGATTCCGTCACAGATAAAAACAAACAGGTGACGCATGACCCGTGAAAAACCGAAGAACCTCTGGCTCTCGCGCTGGGGCTTCATCCTCGCTGCAACCGGCTCGGCCGTGGGCCTGGGCAATATCTGGAAATTCCCCTATATCACCGGTGAGTACGGCGGCGGCGCCTTCGTGCTGATGTACCTGGCGTGCATTCTGGCCATTGGCATTCCGGTGATGATGACGGAGATCGCCGTTGGCCGACGTGGCCGTGGCAGCCCCATCGATGCCATCGGCCGCGTGGTGCGCGAGAACGGCGGCAATCCGCTGTGGAAGGCTGTGGGCGGTATGGCCATGCTGGCTGGCTTCATGATCCTGTGCTTCTACGTGGTCGTCGCTGGTTGGGCCTTCGCCTATACGTGGAAGATGCTCGACGGTTCCCTGGCCGCCACCAGCGTCGAGGCCCTCGGTGGGGTGTTCGGGGCGCACAACGCAAACCCATGGCAGCTCGGTGGCTGGAGCGTGCTGGTGGCGCTGCTGACCCTGTGGATCGTCGCCAAGGGTGTACAGAAAGGCATCGAGAATGCCGTGCGCTGGATGATGCCTGGCCTGGCCCTGATGCTGATCGTGCTGGTCGGCTACGCCTTCACCAGCGGCAGCTTCCAGGCCGGGTTCGATTTCCTGTTCCATTTCGATGCCTCGAAGATCACCGGCGAGGCGCTGTTGGCTGCCCTCGGCCACGCCTTCTTCACCCTCAGCCTCGCCTCGGGCGCCATCCTTACCTACGGCTCCTACATCCCCGACGGCCAGTCCATCGCCCGCACCACTTTCCTAGTTGCCATCTGCGATACCTGCGTGGCGCTGCTGGCGGGTCTGGCGATCTTCCCGATCATCTTCGCCAATGGCATGAGCCCTGAGGCTGGGCCTGGGTTGATCTTCATGAGCCTGCCGCTGGCCTTCCAGCAGATGCCCTTCGGTACCGCCTTCGGCGTGCTGTTCTTCGCCATGGTGTCGATCGCCGCGCTGACCTCGGCCATCTCCATGATCGAAGCCACGGTGGCCTACCTTAACGAGAAACACGGTATCAGCCGTCTGCGTGCAGCGCTGGCTTCTGGCGCCGTGCTGTTGGTGATCAGCCTGCTGGCGATGCTCTCGTTCAACCTGCTGGCCGGCTGGACGCCGCTGGGCAAGAACTTCTTCGACTGGCTGGACTACCTCACCTCGCGCTGGATGATGCCGCTGGGCGGCATCTTCATGGTGGTGCTCGCCGGCTATGCGCTGCGCAGCGAAATCATGCGCGACGAGCTGGACCTGCCACCTGCAGGCTACGCCCTGTGGCTGTTCATGGTGCGCTATGTCAGCCCGGTGCTGATCATGGTGGTGTTCCTGCATGCGCTGGGTTGGCTGCTGTTCGACCCGGTCGCCCAGTGGTACTGGATAGCGGGCGCTATCGGCTTGCTGGCTATCGCCGGCGAAATTCTGCGGCCAAGGGTGATGCCGGCACTTGCCGGACGTTGAGCCCTCGTCAGGTCGAGCGGGCGCAGTTTCGTCAGAAACTGCGCCTTTTTTATAGTTCGCGTATCGGCAAGGCGCACAGATGGTCGGCGAGAAATCGCCGGTTTTTGTACGTCAATAAGCGGATAATTGCCGAATTTGCCCGTCTGTACGTAAGACCCTAGCTATCCTGCAAGTAATGCATTGGCTAAGTGCCAGCACTCAAGCGGTACCACTTTCTTGCCGATAGTCTGTAATCGATATGGCATAGCAGTTGCGTAGCCAGTCGATCAGGCCGCGCTCACGAGGCACGGCTATATAAGAAAAATCTGGAGTCGCCGTTATGTTCAACTCTGCCACACGCCTTTTCGCCAATCTTGCCGTGGGCAAGAAACTCCTCATTGGTTTCGGTCTGGTGCTGTTGCTGACAGCAGCCATGACCGTCAGCGGCTATCTTGCCGTCCAGGCGGTATTGAAAGGACATGAGCAAGTCGGGGAACTGGCGCAGGTGAACCAGGAGATCCTCCAGGCACGTCGCCTCGAGCGCAATTTCGCCATTGAGCAGACTGAAGACAGCGCCGCGCGCGTGCGCGAGAGTCTGCTCAAGGTTCAGGGCATGCTGGAGCACCTGGGTCAGGATGTGGCCGAAAGCTCGCGCATTCAGACCATGCAGCAAGCCACCGCCGAGTACCTCAAGCAGTTCGATAACTATGTCGAGCAGCAGGGCAAGGCGCGCGAAGCCCGTCAGGATATGCGCACCGCAGCGGCAGAAGCTCGCGATCAGTTCGAGGTGATCGAACTGGACATGTACGACGCGGTACGCGAGCTGCGGCTACAGGGTGATCGCCTGCGTGGCAGTGACCCGCTGACCCTGGCAGAAACCGCGTCCGGCCTGAGCAAGCGCATGCTCGATCTGCGCAGCCAGGAAAGCCTCTACATCATCGACGGTTCTGCCGAGGCGCTGCAGGAGTGGGAGTACACCAGCGAAGACCTGCAGACCGTTGCCGGCAGCCTGAAGGTCTGGCTCGACGATGATCAGAAGGCGTCCATCGACACCGCCTTGCAGGCGTTGACCCTTTATCAGCGCTCCTTCCTCTACTATCAGCAGCTTCGCGAGCAGAACCAGGCGACCGAGAAGGCCATGATCGAACGCGCGCGCTCGGTCGTCGATCTGGCCGAGTCGGCTCAGGCCAGCGCCGAGACTCACATGCTCGCCGATACCCAGCGGGCACTGGTGATGCTTGGCATCATGGGCGTCGCTGCGGTGGTGCTGGGGCTGTTCGCCGCGCTGCTGATCACCCGTCTGATCGTCACGCCGCTGCGCCAGACCGTGGCCTTTGCCCAGCGTATCGCCGCTGGTGATCTCAGTCAGGACATACCGCAGGACCGCCGTGACGAAGTCGGACAGCTGCTCGCCGCCATGCAGGACATGACCGTCAGCCTGCGCAACCTGGTCGGTCGCATTGGTAGCGGCGTCGGGCAGATCGCCGCGGCTGCCGAGCAGCTCTCTTCGATCACCGCACAAACCAGCGCTGGTGTGCAGACGCAGAAACTGGAGACCGAACAGACTGCGACTGCCATGCATCAGATGGCGGCCACCGTGCAGGAAGTGGCGCAGAACGCCGAGCAGGCCTCGCTGGCGGCGCGTGACGCTGACTTGGAGGCGCAGCAGGGCAATCGCGTGGTGCAGCAGGCGGTGGATCAGATCGACAGCCTGGCCAGCGAAGTGGAGCAGTCGGCCAAGGCCATAGCCGACCTGAATCAGGAGAGCGCGCGTATCGGCACTGTGCTGGAGGTGATTCGCAATGTCGCCGAGCAGACCAACCTGCTGGCGCTCAACGCTGCCATCGAGGCGGCCCGCGCGGGTGAGCAGGGCCGCGGTTTCGCCGTGGTCGCCGATGAGGTGCGAGCACTGGCCAAGCGCGCTCAGGACAGCACCGAGGAAATCGAAAGCCTGATTGCCGGCTTGCAGCGCATGGCCAAAGGCGCTGTGCAGCAGATGGACAGCAGTCGTGACCTGACCCGCCGCACCGTCGAACTGGCCGGTGAAGCCGGGGATGCCCTGGGTCGCATCACCCAGGCTGTCAGCACCATCGAACAGATGAACCAGCAGATCGCCGCCGCCGCCGAAGAGCAGAGCGCGGTGGCCGAGGCGATCAACGAGAGCGTGACCCGCGTGCGCGACATCGGCGAGCAGAGTGCCGCGGCCAGTGAGCAGACCGCCGCCTCCAGTGCCGAGCTGGCGCGTCTGGGCGTGGAACTGCAGGGGCTGGTGCGACAGTTCCGCACCTGACCCTCAGCCCAGGTGAAAGCCGCCGTCGATGGGGATGATGGCGCCGGTCATGTAGGCACCGGCGCTGCCGGCCAGGCTCAGCGCCAGTGCGGCCATCTCGTCCTCGCGGCCCCAGCGCTTCATCGGGATTACCGCGGTATCGGCGGCCAGCGCCGCTTCGTCCTCGGCGATGAAACGAGTCATCTTGCTCGGAAAGCGCCCCGGCGCGATCACGTTGACGTTGATGTGCTCGCCCACCAGCTCCCTGGCCAGCATGCGCGACAGCTGATGCAACGCGGCCTTGCTCGGGCCGTAGGCATAGGCTTGCTCGCCCATGGCGCTGATGCCGGCTACCGAGCCGATATTGATCACCCGCGCCGGGCATTGCGCCGAGCCTGCCTTGCGCAGCAGCGGTAGCAGCTGCTGGATGCAGCCGAACACCGAGGTGACGTTGAGCTGCATGACCTTCTCCCAGCCCTTGGCTGGATAGCTTTCCAGCGGCGCGCCCCAGGTGGTGCCGGCGTTGTTGACCAGAATATCCAGTCTGTCGATGCGCCCGGTTAGTTCGGCAGCCAGCGCCTGCACACCTTCCTCACTGGCCAAGTTGGCGGCAATACCGGTGCACTGGCCCCGTGCCGAGAGCTCGGCGGCGGTCTGCGCACAGGCTTCGCTGTCACGGGCGCAGACGTAGACATGGGCGCCGGCCTCGACGAAGGCCTTGGCGATCATCAGGCCGATGCCACGGGTACCGCCAGTGACCAGGGCTGTACGGCCGACAAGGGAAAAATACGGATGCATGAGAAGGCCTCGATGAATGATGAGGTCTTCACCCTAGAACTTGGCGCCAGGTAAATCAGGCACTATTGCCGGTCGAAATGACGATTCATGCGTTTTGTCTTGCCGCGGCTAAAGCCCCTCCCACGGAGCATCGATTGTGTGGGAGGGGCTTTAGCCGCGACTCGCCATCTGCACATCCAGCACACGAATACGCCCTGGTTGCGGGTAATGCCAGTGCACTTCCAGATCCCAGAAGCGCGCGCCGTATCGCCGCTCAGGCTGTGGTTGCTGGTAGGCCGGGCGCGGATCCTGCGCCAGACATTGCTCGATCAGCGCCACCAGCGGTTCGTCCAAACGCAGCCCGTGACTGCGCGCAGCTGCCAGCGCGTCGTCCTGCCAGTCCACCGGAATCAGTGGCGGCGGGGCATCGGCCATCTCGTTGCGCGCGTCGGCCACGGCATCGGCATAGGGCACGTAAGGCTTGATATCCAGTACCGGTGTGCCGTCGAGCAGGTCGATGCCGGACAGGTGCAGGCGACTCGGCTCCACGCGCTCCAGGCGCACCACCGACTGGCCTATGCCGTTGGGGCGATGGGTAGCGCGGGTGCTGAACACGCCTACCGCCTGGTTACCGCCCAGGCGCGGCGGGCGCACCTTCAGGCGCGGCTTGTCTTCCAGTGCCTGGTGAAATAGAAACAGCAGCCAGACGTGGCTGACCTGCTGCAGCCCCTGAACGGCCTCGCCCTGATCGAAGGGCGGCAGCAGTTCCAGCACGCCGCGCGCTGCGGGGGCCAGATGCGGCTGGCGGGGAATGGCGAACTTTTCCTTGAAGCAGGAGCGGACGATACCGACCGGGGAGACCAGATGCTGCATGGTGTGCTGCTTAGCGTCTGCTCACGGGGGCGTCGTACGGCACCCGGCAGCCGGCGTCGCGGAACGGCCCAGTGAAGGCGATCCAGCCCTCGCCGGGGCTGGTCTGTGCGCAGGTTAGGTGGCCGTCGACCTTGCTCTGCCAGAGAAAGAAAGGCGCTGGAGCAGCGAAGCTGGGCAGGCTCATGGCGAGCAGCGCGGTGAGGAGTAGGGTACGCATGATGGTGGTCTCCAGAGCGTGACGGACACAGCCTAACACGGCCTCAGAATCGTTCCTTGTCACCCAGATAGCGCCATTGCCCGACTGGCAGCTTGGCCATCGGCACGCCGCCGATCCGAATACGCTTCATGCCCAGCACTTTCAGACCCAGTGCCGCGCAGATCTGCCGCAGCAGGTCGGCTGGCGGATTCTTCAGGGCGAAGCGCAGGCGCTGTTCGCTCTGCCAGCTGGCCTTGCATGGCGGGAACTGCGTGCCCTTGTGCAGCAGGCCTTTCTTCAGGCGCTCCAGCGCACTGGTCGGCAGCTCGCCGGCGACATCGACCAGGTACTCCTGCTCCAGCTTGGCGCCGTCTTCGCGCAGCTTGCGCTGTGCACGCCAGTCCTGGCTGAGCACCACCAGGCCGCTGGCGCCGTTCTGCAGTGGCAGGCTCTGTTCCTGACGCAGGAAATGGCCATGCAGAACGCGCTGGGCGTGCGGATCTTCCTCCCAGTGCCGCTCGCGCACGAGCAGGTGCTGCAATTGCGCGGCGCTGCTGCCGGCCGGGCAATGCACCAGCAGGGTAACCGGTTCTACCGGCTCGAGGCTGGCGCCGGGCAGCAGCTCGACACGCTGTTCCTCGACCTTGAACTGCGGCGCCTCGACCACCTGGCCGTCCACCGTGACCCAGCCACCAGTGATGTACAGGTCAGCCTCGCGTCGGGAACAGCCGAACAGTTCGATGACGCGTTTGGACAGGCGGGTGGGTTCGCTCATGGTGGCGCTCGATAAAAAGAAAGACATTGTACCGGCAAGGCGTTGAGGAGGCTGGAAAGAAAAAGCCCCGCAGGCTGCGGGGCTCAACAGGAGAGGAGTGGATCAGACCAGCTCGCCCCACATGTCGTATTCATCGGCGTCGACGATGCGCACGCGCACCTTGTCGCCCGGCTTGACGTCCGTGGAGTCGATGAACACGCTGCCGTCGATCTCAGGGGCGTCGGCCCAGGAGCGAGCCACCGCACCTTCGCCGTCCACTTCATCGACCAGCACGTCCATTTCCAGGCCGATCTTGGCCTGCAGGCGTGCCGAGCTGATCGCCTGCTGATGCGCCATGAAGCGCTCCCAGCGTTCCTGCTTGACGTCATCCGGTACCGGCTCCAGGCCCAAGTCGTTGGCCGGCGCGCCTTCAACCGGAGAGTACTGGAAGCAGCCGACGCGGTCGAGCTGGGCCTCGGTCAGCCAGTCCAGCAGGTACTGGAAGTCTTCTTCGGTCTCGCCGGGGAAGCCGACGATGAAGGTGGAGCGGATGGTCAGCTCCGGGCAGATCTCGCGCCACTTCTTGATGCGTGCCAGGGTCTTGTCTTCGAAGGCCGGGCGTTTCATCGACTTGAGCACTTTCGGGCTGGCGTGCTGGAACGGGATATCCAGGTACGGCAGCAGCTTGCCGGCGGCCATCAGCGGGATCACGTCGTCGACGTTGGGGTAGGGGTAGACGTAGTGCAGGCGCACCCACACGCCCATTGACGACAGCGCCTCGCACAGCTCGAGCATGCGCGTCTTCACCGGCTGGCCGTTCCAGAAGTCCAGCTTGTACTTCATGTCGACGCCGTAGGCGCTGGTGTCCTGGCTGATCACCAGCAGCTCCTTGACCCCGGCCTTGACCAGGCGCTCGGCCTCGCTGAGCACATCGCCCACCGGGCGGCTGACCAGCTTGCCACGCATCGACGGAATGATGCAGAAGCTGCAGCTGTGGTTGCAGCCCTCGGAAATCTTCAGGTAGGCGTAGTGACGCGGCGTGAGCTTGATGCCCTGCGGCGGCACCAGGTCGATCAGCGGGTTGTGCTCGGTCTTCGGCGGGACCACTTCATGCACCGCGCTGACCACCTGCTCGTACTGCTGCGGGCCGGTGACGGCCAGCACGCTGGGGTGCACGTCGCGGATGCTGTCTTCGGCCACACCCATGCAGCCGGTGACGATCACCTTGCCGTTCTCGGCGATGGCCTCGCCGATGGCGTCCAGCGACTCGGCCTTGGCGCTGTCGATGAAGCCGCAGGTATTGACCACCACCACGTCGGCATCCTGATAGGTCGGTACGATTTCGTAACCTTCCATGCGCAGCTGGGTCAGGATGCGTTCGGAGTCGACCGTCGCTTTTGGGCAACCAAGGCTGACGAAGCCGACTTTCGGTGTGGCGGTGGACATGCGGGCTAACCTCGATGGGCGCCTGTCCGGCGCCTCTGATCAAAAAGTGCGCAATTCTAGCGGCGGTTTGGGCACTTGAACAGAGGCGCCGTCACCTCAATTGCGTCGCGGCAGCATGCGGATCAGGGTGTTATCGCGCACCACGTAATGGTGATACAGCCCGGCGAGGGCATGCAGGCCGATCAGCCAGTAACCGGTCGTGCCAGCCAGCTCGTGCAGCTCCTTGATTCGGCCGGCCAGATCCCGGTTCGCATCGATCAGCGCCGGCAGTTCCAGGCCGAAGAAGGGGATGGGTTTGCCGGCGGCGCTGAGAACCAGCCAGCCGGCCAGTGGTGCGCCGATCATCAGGGCGTACAGGGCGGCATGCATCAGCTGCGCCGGTATGGCCTGCCAGGCGGGCAGCGGCGGCTCGATCCGCGGTGTCGGGGCGATCACGCGCGCCAGCAGGCGCAGCCAGACCAGTGCAAACACCGTCAGGCCGAGCATGAAGTGCCACTGCTTGAGCAGCTCGCGAGTGTCGCTGCCCTTGGGGAAGTTACCCTTGAGTTCGATGCAGGCGTAGACGGCAGCGAGCAGAATCAGCATCAGCCAGTGCAGGCCGACGGACAGGCTGCCATAGCGGGAGGGCGTGTTCTTCCAGTTCATCAGATTTTCCTCGGTCAATCTCCTGCGTATGCGGCAGGTATGGCGAGCATAGGTCCGTTTGGCTTGAGGGAAACTGAGGGAGATCAATGAGCGGAAACGAAAAAGGCCACTCGATTGAGTGGCCTTTATCTGAAGGGCTCCATCCCGCCAGGTGTCAACCGCTATTTACAAGAAAAGTGTTTTCACTTCAATGCTCCAGGCCAGGCTGGACAAGGCTTCACTGCGATTGCTTCTACGCCCTTCGGGTTATGAGCCCGACGAGCTACCAGACTGCTCCATCCCGCGTCGGCAATTCTACGCTTGCTTAAAGTGTTGTCAATCGATTTATTGCTTTTGATCGAAAATATTAATTTTCGCCCAAGCAAAAAGGCCACTCGATTGAGTGGCCTTTTCGTGAAGC
>NZ_ATKM01000014.1 GCF_000418555.1 Pseudomonas sp. P818 | reverse complement strand
GCTCCATCCCGCGTCGGCAATTCTACGCTTGCTTAAAGTGTTGTCAATCGCGCCCAAGCAAACCTTCGGGTTATGAGCCCGACGAGCTACCAGACTGCTCCATCCCGCGTCTGTGGGGCGGCATTCTACAGCTAGATGCTCAGGTGTCAACCGCTATTTACAAGAAAAGTGTTTTCAACTCAGGTGCTTAGCGTTAAACAGCTGTTAGACTTCAATGCTCCAGGCCAGGCTGGACAAGGCTTCCGAGGATGTTGTGCGCAAGATAATTCACGTTGACTGCGATTGCTTCTACGCCGCCATCGAGATGCGTGACGACCCGAGCCTGGCCAATCGTCCGCTGGCCGTCGGTGGTTCGGCGGAGCGTCGCGGGGTAATCGCCACCTGCAATTACGAGGCGCGTGCCTACGGCGTGCGCTCGGCGATGTCGTCGCGGCATGCATTGAAGCTGTGTCCGGACCTGCTGATCGTCAAACCGCGCTTCGAGGTGTACCGCTCGGTGTCACGTGAGATTCACGCCATCTTTCGCCAGTTCACCGATCTGATCGAGCCGCTGTCGCTGGATGAGGCCTATCTGGACGTCAGTGATTCGCCGCATTTCGCCGGCAGCGCCACGCGCATCGCCCAGGAGATTCGTCGGCGCGTGGCGCAGGAGCTGCACATCACGGTGTCGGCCGGCGTGGCGCCGAACAAGTTCCTGGCCAAGATCGCCAGCGACTGGCGCAAGCCCAATGGGCTGTTCGTCATCACGCCGGATCAGGTTGATGACTTCGTCGCAGAGTTGCCGGTGAACAAGCTGCACGGGGTCGGCAAGGTCACGGCTGACAAGCTGACGCGCTTAGGCATCCGCACCTGCCTGGATCTACGCGACTGGAACAAGCTGGCGCTGGTGCGTGAGTTCGGCAGTTTCGGTGAGCGCTTGTGGCGCCTGGCCCACGGCATCGATGAGCGCGAGGTGAAGGTGGATAGCCGCCGCCAGTCGCTGAGCGTGGAGCATACCTATGATCAGGACCTGCCCGATCTGGAAGCCTGCCTGGAGAAGCTGCCGGCGCTGCTCGAGGAGATGAACGGCCGCCTGCAGCGCCTGGATTCCAGCTACCGGCCGGACAAGCCCTTCGTCAAGGTCAAGTTTCACGACTTTACCCAGACCACACTGGAGCAAGCGGGCGCCAGCCGGGATCTGGACAGTTACAGGCTATTGCTGAGCAATGCCTTTGCACGTGGTGACAAACCGGTGCGCCTGCTTGGAGTGGGGGTCAGGCTGCATGACTTGCGTGGGCGGCAGGAGCAGTTGGAGCTGTTCGCCTAGTTGCCGTTGTGGGGGCTTTAGCCGCGAGGTTCTATCGCGGCTGAAGCCGCTCCTACAGGAACAGCGTGCGTCCTGTAGGGCGAGCGTCGTGTCACTCCGCCCAGAGGCGAATCGGCTTGCCGCTGGCGGGCCACAGCTGCAGCTGGCCGATGCCGTTGAAGTCCCAGCGCTGTACCTCGCCGAGCGCTGCGAGGAAACGCTGCTCCTGTTCCATCAGAGCAGGGGCGCACATCTTGCGTGTGCTGCCGGCCGGCTCGAAGCTGAGCGTGTCGCCCTTGAGCGTATAACCGGCGAACCAGTGATTGCAGCCCGCGTGGCCATGGGCGCGGCCGTCAGCAGCGAAGGTGACGGTCAGATGGCTGCGGTCGATCAGCGGGCGTTCGCCGATCCATTCCACACGATAGCTGCGCTCGGTTTCCAGTTGCGGTGCGTCACTGGCGCAGCCGGCCAGTGCGGCGGCAAGCAGGACGAGGGGCAGGGTGCGGTTCATGGTGTCAGGCCTCCTGGCAGGTGCGGCATAGATGACGGCCGGCGTCGTTGCGCCAGCCCAGTTCGGCGATGCGGGCCTCGGCTGCCGGCGCCTGCGCGGCTTTGCCGAGGGCTGCATCGACGGCGAATTCGAAATCCAGCTGCTTGCCGCAGCCGTCGCAGTTCACCTGCCAGTTATGAATGGCCAGTTCCTTGAACTGAGGCCCTTTGCACACCGCCAGCCATTGGCCGGGCGGGTTGATCAGGTGGCGAACCTTTTCCACATCCAGGCGCATGTGCAGGTCGCGGCTGCCCTTGAGGGTGACCAGCAGCGTGTCACCCGCCTGGATCGAACCGCCGTTGCCGGTGACCTGGTAACGGCCCGGCGCCAGGGCGCGGCATTCGGTGAGGGTGTGTTGCGGGTTGAGCAGGGAATAACGGAAATCGTGTTCGGCCATGGGTCCTCCGGATCAGCCGGCATGCTATCACGCGCCGGCCTTGACCTCATTGCTTGGCCGGCCGGTGAGCCAGGCCGAAATATTGTCCAGGGTGGTGCGGGCAATGGCGTCGAGCGCTTCGTGGGTGAGGAAGGCCTGGTGCGCGGTGACGATGACATTGGGAAAGGTCAGCAGGCGGGCCAGTGTGTCGTCCTGCAGTGGCAGGTCTGAGTGATCCTCGAAGAACAGCTCCGACTCCTCTTCATAGACGTCCAGGCCCAGGTAGCCGAGCTGGCCGCTTTTCAGCGCTTCGATCAGGGCGGGTGTATCGACCAGCGCACCACGGCCGGTATTGATCAGCATGACGCCGCGCTTCATCTGCGCGAGGCGGATGGCATCGATCAGGTGGTAGCTTTCATCGGTCAGTGGGCAGTGCAGGCTCAGGATGTCGCTGCTGGTGATCACCTCGTCCAGTGGCGCCTGGTGTGCGCCGATTGCATCGATTCCGGCGAGCGGGAACGGATCGTAGACCAGTACCTGGCAGCCGAAGCCATGCATGATGCGGGCGAACACCTGGCCGATCTTGCCGCCGCCTATCACCCCGACGGTCTTGCCGTGCAGGTCGAAACCAGTCAGACCGTGCAGGGAAAAATCACCTTCACGGGTGCGATTGAAGGCGCGATGAATGCGTCGGTTAAGCGCCATGACCAGCGCCACGGCGTGTTCGGCCACGGCATGCGGCGAATAGGCCGGTACGCGCACCACTGGTAGACCCAGGCGCTGCGCGGCTGTCAGGTCGACATGGTTGTAGCCGGCCGAGCGCAGGGCGATCAGACCAGTGCCGCCCGCGGCCAGGCGCTCCAGCACGGGCGCCGACAGGTCATCGTTGATGAATGCGCAGACCACCTCGCAGTCGTGAGCCAATGCGGCGCTGTCGAGGGTCAGGCGCGTCTCGTGGAGTTGCAGATGCCAGTCCGATGGCCTGCCGGCTGCCAGGAACGACTGTTGATCGTAAGGTTTGCTGCTGAACAGGCAGATACGCATGGCTCTCCCTCAGGCACTCTGTGCGGCCGTTTCGGTGAGGCGCACGATGGCATCGTCCAGTTCGTCCAGCGCGCGTTGCGCCTCGGGATCATCCTGTTTGAGCAGCGTCTCGCTACGCCCCCGATCTGGCAGGCGGCGCGCAGTTGCGGCACGCCACAGTAGCGGGTGGCGCCGTCGGGATCATCCTGTTTGAGCGCAGCCGATGAACCCGCTCGATCAGCGCGGTGCGCTCGCCGGCATCGCGCGCCTGGCGGATGGCCTGGCGGTCGCCCGGCAGGCCGGCCAGCAGCATGCTGAGCATGTCCGCCGCCAGGTCGGCCTTGCCGGCAGCCAGGCGCAGGCCCTCTTCGGCGTCGAGCACCTTGGGCTGCAACTGCGGTGGTGCAGCCGGTGCGATCCTGTGATTCGGCTGGTTGCGCAGGTTCAGGCCTGTCCACTTGAGCACCACCTGGGCCAGTTGGCGCTCATTGATCGGTTTGGTCAGGTAGTCGTCCATACCGCTTTGCAGCAGCGCGCGCTTCTCGTTGGCCAGGGCGTGGGCGGTCAGGGCGATGATCGGCGTGGCACTGCGGCCTTCTTCACTTTCCCACTGGCGAATGTTTTCGGTGGCTTCGCGGCCATCCATGCCGGGCATCTGCACGTCCATGAATACCAGATCGAAGCTGCCCTGCTTAATGGCTTCTATCGCGGCGTAGCCGCTGTCCACCGCCTTGACCTGGGCACCCAGGTCGTCCAGCAGGGTTTGCACCAGCAGCAGGTTGGCCGGGTTGTCATCGACGCAGAGGATCTGCGGTCGGCGCGTGTCGCCCATGGCGACGGGCTCGCTGGCCGAGCGCTGCGGGCTGACCATTTCCACCAGCGCCTTGTGCAGCTTGCGCGTGCAAGGGGGCTTGGCCTGCAGCTGGGTATAAGCATCTGGCAGCGATTCGTGGAACAGCCCCAGCTCGGTGGTCGGGCACAGCACCAGGGCCTTGCAGCCGAGGCGGTCGAGTTCGCGGATACGCTGGCCGAGTTCTTCGGGTGGCAGCTGGCTGGCGGTAATGCCCAGCACAGCCAGGCTCAAGGGTGGTTCGCGGTGCTGCTGGTCGTTCACCGCCTCGAAGAGTTGCTCGGGTGCAGCGAAGCTTTCCACCTCCAGGCCGCAGTCCTGGAGTTGGTGAGCCAGCGCCTGACGGGCCAGCTCATGGCCCTCCAGCACGGCCACGCGGCGACCCTGCAGCGCTGCGCGCGGCAGGTCCTCGGCGTCGTCGCGGGCCTTTGGCAGGGTCAGGGTGATCCAGAATTCCGAGCCTTCACCCGGCGTGCTGTCGACCCCGATCTCGCCGCCCATCTGCTCGATCAGGCGCTTGGAAATCACCAGGCCAAGGCCGGTGCCACCGGCCTGGCGGCTGAGCGAATTGTCGGCCTGGCTGAAGGCCTGGAACAACGCGCGCAGGTCTTCGTCGGACAGACCGATGCCGGTGTCCATCACGCTGATGCGCAGTTGCGCGCTGTCGGCGCTTTCGTCCTCGACCATGGCGCGCATGACGATGGTGCCTTCGCGGGTGAACTTGATGGCGTTACTCACCAGGTTGGTCAGCACCTGTTTCAGACGCAGCGGGTCGCCACGCAGGGCCAGCGGCGTGTCGCGGTAGATCAGGCTGACCAGCTCCAGCTGTTTTTCGTGGGCGGCAGGCGCGAGGATGGTCAGGGTGTCCTGCAGCAGGTCACGCAGATTGAAGGGGATGGATTCGAGTACCAGCTTGCCGGCCTCGATCTTGGAGAAGTCGAGCACTTCATTGATGATGCCGAGCAGGCTGTCGGCGGATTTTTCGATGGTCGACAGGTAATCCTGCTGGCGCGGGCTGAGCTCGCTTTTCTGCAGCAGGTTGGTGAAACCGAGAATGCCATTGAGCGGGGTGCGAATCTCGTGGCTCATGTTGGCCAGGAACTCGGACTTGATGCGGCTGGCCTCCAGAGCCTCCTTGCGCGCGAAGTCCAGCTCAATGTTCTGGATCTCGATGGTCTCCAGGTTCTGCCGCACGTCTTCAGTGGCCTGCTCGATGCTGTGTTGCAGTTCTTCCTGGGCATTCTGCAACGCTTCGGCCATACGGTTGATGCCGGCGGCCAGCTCGTCCATCTCGTGGCTGCCCAGCGGCGGCAGGCGGGTTTGCAGATGGCCGTCCTTGAGTTGCGCCACCCCCGCTTTGATTTCACGCAGCGGGCCGTTGATGCTGCGGCTCATGCGCAGGGCAAGGAGGGCGGTGACGGCGAGGCCGCCGACGATCAGCAGCAGGCTGGCGAACAGGCTGCGATAGCCACTGAGCAACGTGCTCTGATGGGAAAGCTCCAACTCGACCCAGCCGAGTAGCTCCAGTGTGCGTTCGTCATCCAGCGCGTCATCGAGCACCAGGTGCTGGTCGTAAACCGGCAAAAGAAAGCGCGTGGCGTCCTGTCCGCTTAGCAGGCTGACGCCCGGCAGGCTGACCGGTGTGGGGTTGAGCATGCTTGGCCCGGCGTGTGCCAGCGACTTGCGCTCGGGGGCGAGAAAACCTACCGCACGTACGTCCGGATGTTCCAGCGCCTGCTGGGCGATGCGCTCGAGCTTCTTCACGTCTTTCTGTTCCAGCGCCGGAGCCGCGAGCGGCGCCAGGTGTTCGACCAGCATCTCGCCGCGTTGCAGCAGCTGAGTCTGCAGACCCGAGAGCTGCACCCAGGTGAAGTAGCCACCGAGCACCAGAGCCAGCAGACTGGTGGGCAGCAGGGTGAGCAGCAGTACACGGCCCTTGATGCTTAAATCCTTGAACACGACCTTCCTCCTTCAGAACATTTGGGCAGTGTAGCGATTCGGCGCGCTGGAATCTGTAGATGAGCGATTGTCGTTTAGTAGGTAGAATTGTTCTCATTCTGCCTGCTTTGGTCTTTCACCATGATGATCTCCGCTCCTGCCTCGGCTCGAATCCTCGCGGTCGAGGACGATCCCCTGCTTGCCAGCCACCTGCAGTCCCATCTGGCGGGCTGTGGCTTCGATGTGACGCTCAGTCATGACGGGAGTGAAGGCTTGCAACTGGCTGAAAGCGAAGATTTCGACCTGATTCTTATGGATATCCTGCTGCCCGGTACCAATGGCCTCGAAGCGCTGCAGCGGCTGCGCCGGCAGCGCAGCGTGCCGGTACTGCTGATGTCGGCGCTGGGCGACGAGCAGAACCGCATCGCCGGTTTCAGCCAGGGCGCCGATGACTATCTGCCCAAACCCTTCAGCCTGGGTGAGCTGAGCGTGCGGGTGGAGGCCATTTTGCGGCGTGTCGCCTATGAGCGCCGAGAGCCGCAACCGAGCGCCGAGGGCTGCGGCCTGCAGTTCGACGAAGGACGCAGCGACGTTGCCTTTCGTGGTCACTGGGTCGGCCTTACGCCCAGCGAATACCGCGTGCTGGAGCTACTCTGGCGGCACCCGGACGAGGCCTTGAGCAAGCCTTTTCTTTATCAGCAGGCCCTGCGCCGCGCCTACGCCCAGCATGACCGCAGCCTCGACATGCATGTCAGCCATATCCGTCGCAAGCTGCAGGCGGTGGGTTACGAGGCGATGCGGGTAGATACCGTCTGGGGCAAGGGCTACGTCCTGGTCAAGGCTTGCGCATGAGTCTTCCGCGTCGGCACTCGTTGCTCTGGCGCCTGGCTGGCGCGCTGGCTCTGTTCTGCCTGTTGCTGGTGAGCCTGCATGTGGACGTCGGCCGCGAGCTGATCGAGGCGACGTCTTATCTGCCCGAGTCCACCCGGCAGACGCTCAAGGGTTATGCCCGTGAAGCGGAAACGGCGTGGCAAGAGGAGGGCGCTGCGGGTGTCGATACCTTTCTCCTGCGGTTGCAGGAGCGCGAGCGGATCTGGGCCGTGGTGGTCGATTCGCACAAGGACTCGCTGTCCTCGCAGCCTTTGAACACCGAGCAGGAGCAGCGCCTGGACTTCGTCCGCAGGCTGGACTTCCCCGTGGGGCGACCTGGCAGCACGCCGACCTTCTATATTCCCTTCGCAAAAAGCGATGCCCGGCTGGTGATGGAGTTGCCGCAGCGCCTGAATCCGCGCAAGTACAACGAGCTATGGGAACTGCTGCTGCAGCGCTTGCTGCCGGCGATTCTGGCGATCGTCGTGGCGGTGCTGCTGTACCGTCTGCTGATCGCTCCGTTGGCGATCCTTCGGCGGCAGGCTGCCGCGCTCAGCGCTGGCGACCTTTCCGCCCGGTTGGGACCGCAGGTGACGAGGCGCAAGGATGAGTTGGGCGAGCTGGCGCGAACCCTCGATCATATGGCTGAGCGTCTGGATCGCACCGTGGCGTTCCAGCGCCAGCTGCTGCGTGACCTATCCCACGAGCTGCGCACACCGCTGGCCCGCTTGCGCGTGGCGGGCGAGAACGAGCAGGACGGCGAGGCCCTGCGTCGGCGTCTGGCGCGAGAGGTCGAGGCAATGGAAAAGCTGGTCGGCGATGCGCTGGAGCTGGTCTGGCTGGACACTGAACGCCCCAGCTTGCCGCTGGAAGAGGTGGACATCGTCCGGCTCTGGGACGTGTTGCGCGAGAACGCCAGCTTCGAGACGGGTTGGCCCGTCGAACGCATGCCCTGCCAGCTGCCTGCAGACTGTCGGGTGCTGGGTAACCTCAACGGCCTGGCGCAGGCGTTGGAGAACATTCTGCGCAATGCCATTCGCCACTCGCCTGACGGTGGCGTGGTGCGCCTGGCAGGGCGGCGTGAGGGGGACCAGTGGTTGTTGTGGATCGAGGATCAGGGGACGGGGGTCGCCGAGGGCGAGTTGGAGACCATCTTCCGCCCCTTCACCCGGCTCAGTGCCGCGCGGCCTGGTGGCGATGGCTTCGGTCTGGGTCTGGCCATTGCCCGGAGCATGGTGGAGACGCAAAGTGGCCGCGTGTGGGCGCAGAATGGTGAGCCCGGGCTGCGCGTGCATATCCAGCTGCCGGCGACCTGAGCCTGCCGCGCAGTGCCGCGTTACGTTCGCCGGGGTGCTGCGGTCGCGGGTTCGGCGTATCATGACGCCCCTTCGCGTCAGTCTGGATTCGAGCGACCCATGACCCTGCAATTTCCCACCATCGCCGACTGCATCGGCAATACGCCCCTGGTGCGCCTGCAGCGCCTGGGCGGCGACACCAGCAACACCCTGCTGGTCAAGCTGGAAGGCAACAACCCGGCCGGCTCGGTCAAGGACCGCCCGGCGCTGTCGATGATCAACCGCGCCGAACTGCGCGGCGATATCCGCCCCGGCGATACCCTGATCGAAGCCACCAGCGGCAATACTGGTATCGCTCTGGCCATGGCGGCGGCGATCAAGGGCTACAAGATGATCCTGATCATGCCGGACAACTCCACCGCCGAACGCAAGTGGGCGATGACCGCCTACGGTGCCGAGCTGATCCTGGTCAGCAAGGAGGAGGGCATGGAGGGCGCGCGTGATCTGGCCGAGAAGCTGCAGGCCGAAGGGCGTGGCAAGGTGCTCGATCAGTTCGCCAATGGCGACAACCCCGAGGCGCACTACAGCGGCACCGGCCCGGAAATCTGGCGCCAGACCGGCGGGACCATCACCCACTTCATCAGCTCCATGGGCACCACCGGCACCATCATGGGCACCTCGCGCTACCTCAAGGAGCAGAACCCGGCGATCCAGATCGTCGGCCTGCAGCCGCAGGAAGGCTCGGCCATTCCCGGCATCCGTCGCTGGCCGCAGGAATACCTGCCGAAGATCTATCAGGCCGAACGGGTCGATCAGGTGATGGACATGGGCCAGGCCGAGGCCGAGCACGTCATGCGGCGTCTGGCGCGGGAAGAGGGCATCTTCTGCGGCGTGTCCTCCGGCGGCTCGGTGGCCGGCATGCTGCGCCTGTCGCAGCAGGTGGAGAATGCGGTGCTGGTGGCGATCATCTGCGATCGCGGCGACCGCTACCTGTCCACCGGCGTTTACCAAGAACCGGCACACTGATGGCCAGACGCAGCTCCAACCTGCGCTTTCAGCCCAGCGGCGGCAGTCGCGCGGCGCAGGTCCCGGTCGGCAAGAAGCAGAAACTCGCCATCGAGCGCCTGGCCGGCGACGGTCGCGGCATCGCCTTCGAAGGCGGGCGCACCTGGTTCGTCAGTGGCGCCCTGGCTGGCGAGCAGGTCGAGGCGCGGGTGCTCGGCGCCCGCAGCCAGACCGTCGAGGCGCGCGCCGAACGCATCATCGTCGCCAGCAGCGAGCGTCGCGAGGCGCCGTGCATTCATGCCGAGCGCTGCGGCGGTTGCAACCTGCAGCACATGCCGCATGCCGATCAGCTCGCCCTGAAACAGCGCACGCTCACCGAGCAGTTGTCACGTCTGGGTGGCGTGCAGCCGGATGAATGGGCGGCGCCCCTGGTCGGTCCCGAGTTCGGCTACCGCCGCCGCGCGCGCGTTGCCGTGCGCTGGGATGCCAAGGCGCGTCAGCTGCAGGTCGGTTTCCGCGCCGAAGCCAGCCAGGACATCGTCGCCATCGACGACTGCCCGGTACTGGTACAGCCCTTGCAGCCGATTTTCAGGGCATTGCCGGCAATGCTGCGCAGCCTGGACAAACCGCAGGCGGTTGGGCACGTCGAGCTGTTCAGCGGCACCGCCGAAGCCGTGCTGCTGCGCCATACCGCTGCGCTGACCGAAGCTGACCTCGAGCGTCTGCGCGCCTTCTGCGGCGAGCACCGCGCACAGCTGTGGCTGCAGGGCGACGGGCAGCCACTGGCGGACGATCCCTCCGCTGAGCTGGGGTTCGAGTTACAGCGCTGGCAACTGCAATTGGCCTATCGGCCGGGCGATTTCGTACAGGTCAATGGTCTGATCAACGAAGCGATGGTCGCTCAGGCGCTAGACTGGTTGGCAGTACAACCTGGCGAGCGGGTCCTGGATCTGTTCTGCGGTCTGGGCAATTTTGCCCTGCCGCTGGCGCGTCAGGCGGCCGAAGTGGTGGCTGTGGAGGGCGTCGAGGCGATGGTGGAGCGGGCGGCTGACAACGCGCGCAACAACGGCTTGGGCAATGCGCACTTTTATCGTGCCGACCTGTCCAACCCGCTGGCCAATGAGACCTGGGCGCGCGGCGGTTTTACCGCGGTGCTGCTCGACCCGCCGCGCGACGGGGCGCTGGAAGTGGTACGTGGGATGAGTGAGTTGGGCGCGCAGCGCCTGGTCTATGTATCCTGCAACCCGACCACGCTGGCGCGCGACGCTGCCGGGTTGGCGTATCAGGGCTATCGCCTGCGCCGCGCCGGGATTCTCGACATGTTCGCGCAAACCGCGCATGTCGAGGCGATGGCACTGTTCGAGAAACCCGAGACCTAGGTCTCGGGCCAAGGCGGTACGTTCGGTACCGCAGGGGTGTGCAGGATGCGCATCCTTTCAGTTAATCCGACCGGCTCAGAGAAGGCCGGCGACTGTTCGGTGCGACTCATGCGCACCGTAGGGAAGGTAAGACGATGGTTCAGGTGAGAGCGCATCAGCCAGTCAACGATGACGGCAGCATCAATCTCGAGGCCTGGTTGGATCATGTCACTCGCGTCGATCCGGCACTGGATCGCCAGGCGCTGCAAGAGGCCTGCGAGTTCGCGCGCGATCTGGAGCAGCAGGCCAACACCACCCAGCATCACTGGAGCGAGGGCGCGTCAACATTCCGCGCCGGTCTCGACATCGCGGAAATCCTCGCCGATCTCAAGCTCGATCAGGATTCGCTGGTCGCGGCGATCATCTATCGCGGTGTGCGCGAGGGTAAGATCACCCTGGCTGCAGTGCACCAGCGTTTCGGCCCGGTGGTGGCCAAACTGATCGAAGGCGTGCTGCGCATGGCGGCGATCAGCGCCAGTATCAACCCGCGTGAATCCGTGGTGCTCGGCTCGCAGACGCAGGTGGAGAACCTGCGCAAGATGCTGGTGGCCATGGTCGACGACGTGCGTGTGGCGCTGATCAAGCTGGCCGAGCGCACCTGTGCCATCCGCGCGGTCAAGGAAGCCGACGAAGAGAAGCGCCAGCGCGTGGCGCGCGAGGTGTTCGACATCTACGCGCCGCTGGCTCACCGCCTGGGCATCGGCCATATCAAGTGGGAGCTGGAAGACCTGTCCTTCCGCTACCTGGAGCCGGAGCAGTACAAGCAGATCGCCAAGCTGCTGCACGAGCGTCGTCTGGATCGCGAACAGTACATCAACGACGCCATGGCCCATCTGCGCCAGGAGCTGGAAGCCACCGGTATCAAGGCCGACATCAGCGGCCGGGCGAAACACATCTATTCGATCTGGCGCAAGATGCAGCGCAAGGGCCTGCAGTTCAGCCAGATCTACGACGTGCGTGCGGTGCGCGTGCTGGTGCCGGAGGTGCGCGACTGCTACACCACCCTGGGTATCGTGCACACCCTGTGGCGGCACATTCCCAAGGAGTTCGACGACTACATCGCCAACCCCAAGGAGAATGGCTACCGCTCGCTGCACACCGCCGTACTCGGCCCGGAAGGCAAGGTGCTGGAGGTGCAGATCCGCACCCATTCCATGCACGAAGAAGCCGAGTTGGGCGTGTGCGCGCACTGGCGCTACAAGGGCACCGACGTCAAGTCCGGCTCCAACCACTATGAAGAAAAGATTTCCTGGCTGCGTCAGGTCATCGAGTGGCACGAGGAACTGGGCGATATCGGCGGTCTGGCCGAACAGCTGCGCGTGGACATCGAGCCGGATCGGGTCTACGTCTTCACCCCCGACGGCCACGCCATCGACCTGCCCAAGGGCGCCACGCCGCTGGACTTCGCTTACCGCGTGCACACCGAGATCGGCCATAACTGCCGCGGCGCCAAGATCAACGGCCGTATCGTGCCGCTGACCTACAGCCTGCAGACTGGCGAGCAGGTGGAGATCATCACCAGCAAGCAGGGCTCGCCGAGTCGCGACTGGCTCAACCCCAACCTGGGCTACGTCACCACCAGCCGCGCGCGGGCCAAGATCGTCCACTGGTTCAAGCTGCAGGACCGCGACCAGAACGTCGCCGCCGGCAAGCAACTGCTCGAACGCGAGCTGGCGCGCCTGGCCCTGGTTGGCGCGGATTTCGACAGGCTGGCCGAGAAGGCCAACCTGAAAACCGCCGAGGACCTGTTCGCGGCGCTGGGCGCCGGCGACGTGCGCCTGGCGCATGCGGTCAACCTGGCGCAGCAACTGGTCGAACCGGAGCGCAGCAGCGAGCAGCTCGAACTGATCCCGCGCAAGGCCCAAGGCTTCAAGCCCGGCAAGCGCGGCGACATCCAGATCCAGGGCGTCGGCAACCTGCTGACGCAGATGGCCGGCTGCTGTCAGCCGCTACCGGGTGACCCCATTGTCGGCTACATCACCCTCGGTCGCGGCGTGACGATCCACCGCCAGGATTGTCCGACCGCCCTGCAGCAGGCCGGGCGAGAGCCGGAGCGGATGATCCAGGTGAGCTGGGGGCCGGTACCGGTGCAGACCTACCCGGTGGAAATCGTCATCAAGGCGTACGACCGTTCCGGTCTGCTGCGTGACGTCACCCAGGTGCTGCTCAACGAGAAGCTCAACGTGCTGGCGGTCAACACGCGCTCGAACAAGGAGGACAACACCGCCTCCATGTCGATCACCGTGGAGATTCCCGGGCTCGATGCGCTTGGCCGTCTGCTGGCGCGTATCGGCCAGTTGCCCAATATCATCGAGGCGCGTCGCCACCGCGTCAGTTAAGCCACAACCGGCGAGCTTAGAGCTTCAGGTAAGCGCCTGGAGCTCTTCACTTGCAGCTTGCGGCTTGCAGCCCAGGAGCTTTCATGTACCAACTCGATGACCTGCTGCACCTGATGGCGCGTCTGCGTGACCCGCAACACGGCTGTCCCTGGGACCTCAAGCAAAGCTACGCGAGCATCGTGCCCTACACCCTGGAAGAGGCCTATGAAGTCGCCGATGCCATCGAACGCGGCGATTTCGATCACCTGCCCGGCGAACTGGGCGACCTGCTGTTCCAGGTGGTCTATTACAGCCAGCTGGCGCAGGAGGAGGGGCGCTTCGACTTCGCCAATGTGGTCGACGGCATCACCAGCAAACTGATCCGCCGCCACCCGCACGTCTTCCCTGACGGCGACCTATATGGTGCGCCGGATGCGGCCAAGCTCGAAGAGGCGGCGGTCAAGCAGCGCTGGGAAGAGCTCAAGGCGCAGGAGCGCGCTGAAAAGGCGGCCGCCCCGGAACAGCTGTCGCTGCTCGATGACGTACCCGCTGCGCTGCCGGCGCTCTCGCGCGCGGCCAAGTTGCAGAAGCGTGCGGCCCAGGTCGGTTTCGACTGGCCCGAAGCGCTGCCGGTGGTGGACAAGGTCCGCGAAGAGCTGGACGAAGTGCTCGAAGCCATGAGCGAGAACGATGCCGAGGCGGTGGCCGAGGAAATCGGCGATCTGCTGTTCGTCGTCACCAACCTGGCGCGGCACCTGAAAGTCGACCCGGAGGCAGCGCTGCGCGCCGCCAATGGCAAGTTCGAGCGACGCTTTCGTTTCATCGAGCAAAGCGTGCGCGAAGCCGGGCGCAGCCTGGACGAGTGCTCGCTGGAAGAGCTGGACGCCCTGTGGGGCGAGGCGAAGAAGCTGGAGAAACAGGCGCCTGGCTGCTGAGAGCCTTAGCCCGGATTGCATCCGGGCTACACGGCTGGAGCAGCGGGCTGTAAGCCATTATGCTGGGCGCCTTGGACTGGCAGCGCGAATCTGCGTCGCTGCCGCAACGAAATCATGTTCGGGATCTTTAGTCATGGGTCTTTCCCTGCGCGACCAGCTGCTCAAAGCCGGCCTGGTCAATGAAAAACAGGCCAAGCAGGTTGGCAAGCAGCAGCAGAAGCAGAAGCGCCTGGCGCACAAGGGCCAGGCCGAACTGGACGACAGCGCACGTCAGGCCGCGCTGCAGGCGCAGGCCGAGAAGGCCGCCCGTGACCAGGAGCTGAATCGTCAGCAGCAGGAAAAAGCCGAGCAGAAGGCCCGTACCGCGCAGATCAAGCAGCTGATCGAGCGCTCGCGCCTGCCTAAACTCGACGGCGACGACTATTACAACTTCGTCGACGACAAGAAGGTCAAGCGCCTGCCGGTCAACACCATGATGCGCAACAAGCTGTCCAATGGCTGGTTGGCCATCGTTCGCCATGGCGGTGGTTATGAGGTGATCCCGCGTGAGGCGGCCTTGAAAATCCAGGAGCGTGATGCCTCGCGCATCGTCCTGCTCAATACCCACGTCGAAGCGCCGGATACCGATGATCCCTATGCGGCCTATCAGATTCCGGACGATCTGATGTGGTAAGGCCCTGGGCCTCTATTCGTCGGTGCGCTGCGTTCAGCAGCGCTTGCTGCTCAGCAAAATACGCCCGAAGCTGGCGCCGGCATCCAGGGGCGTGATGGCCAGCAGGCGGTCCATGCGCAGGCGCTGTTCGCCAGCGGTCGTACGCAGCAGCAGAAACTCTTCCTTGCTCGCCGTGGTTTCCGTGGTCAGTGCCTGACCCTGCAGCCGTGAGCCATCGACCAGTTCGATATCCAGCTGATAGCAGTGCATGCAGGCGATCTCCAGATAGTCATAGAGATCGCAGGCCAGCGGTCGGTAGTCGTCCATCGAGTCGTCCTCCTTGCTCGCTACAGCCTGGTCGAGAAGGTCTCGGCGAGACGGCAATGAAAGCGCCGCAACCCGGTCCAGGCGTTGCGGCGTCTTTCTTTCAGGGTGAGCCTTACATCAGTGGCAGCGTGTAGCTGACGATAAGACGATTTTCGTCCAGGTCGTTGCCGAAGTTCGAGCGCACCGTAGCGTTACGCCATTTGATACCCAGGTTCTTCAGAGGGCCTTCCTGAATCACATAGGTGATATCGGTATTGCGCTCCCATTCCTTGCCTTCGTCGCGGTTGGCACCCAGGTCGACATTGTCGCCTGAAATATAGCGCGTCATCAGGCTCAGCCCGGGTATTCCGAGACCAGCGAAGTTGTAGTCGTAGCGTGCCTGCCAGGAGCGTTCGTCCTTGAAGGCGAAGTCGCTGATCTGCACGAAGTTGACCAGGAAGGCGTCAGTACCATTGATGTAAGCGAAGCCGGTGTCGCCGCTCATCTTCTGGTAACCCAGGCCAAAGCTGTGGTAGCCCAGGCTGTAGGTGAACATGGCGCCCAGGGCTTTGTTGTCGACATTGCTGGTGCCGTCGTCGCTAGAGCGGGCAAAGCGCAGATCGCTCTTGAGGGACTGTTTGTCCCCCAGTGGCAGAACGTGCACGGCGCTCAGGTAGTGCTGCTTGTAGAAGTTGTCCAACGCTCCGTAGTGGTAACTGGTTGTCAGGCTGTCGTTCCACTTGTAATTCAGTCCGCCGAAGGTGAACTCGTCGCTGGTGGTGCCGCCGCGGTAGGTGATGTTGCGGGCACCCCCGGCGCCGGTGTTGGCATTGCGACTGTTGGTGACGAGCATGACCTCATGATCGGAGGAGTCGCGCTGGTTGACCCGGTTGAGCTGCCCCAGATCCACGTTGAGGCCGCTGATCTCCGCGGAGTTCAACCAGCCGCCCTGGAAGCTTTGCGGCAGCAGGCGCGAGTCGTTTGACATGACGACCGGTAGCTTGGGCATCAGGGTGCCGAGCTTGAGGGTGCTGTTGGAGATCCTGGCTTTGGCGGTCACGCCAAAGTCACCGAAGCTGTCCTGCGCTTTGCCGGTTTCCCGGTCGAGTTGCAACAGGCCGGTGCCGCTGGTGCCGCGTCCGGAGTCGAGACGCAGGCCCAGGGTGCCGATGGCATCCACGCCGAAGCCGACAGTACCCTCGGTATAGCCGGACTCGTAGCGTAGCAGGAAGCCCTGCGCCCATTCTTCGGACTTGCTGCGGTATTCGGTGGGCGTCTTACCGGTGACTGCTGGCGGGTTGGGCTGGCCGAGATCCTGGCGAAAGTCCCTGTTCATGTAGAAGTTGCGCAGCTCCAGAGAGGCTTTGCTGTCGCCGATGAAGTCAGCCTGTGCCAGGGGCGGCAGCATCAGGCCGGTGCCCAGCGTGGCGAGGGCCACGGCGCGGGCGAGGGGAGTCTTGCTCATTATTGTTTTCTCCTCGTGTTATTGGCAGGTCGGCCACAATGTGACCGGCCAGTTACGGCGCGAGGAAATAAAGCATCTGGCTAGCGAGTCGACTGTAAGACTTTAGTCTCGCGAGGTTTTCAGCTTGGCATGGCTACAGGTGCGCGCAGGCTCTAGCACGTGCCTGGAAGAAATTTTTCGGGTTTTGCCGCCGATCGGGAAAATCGCCGTCGCGCACAATGAAGCTGAGAAAAAGCGGTAACCGTTGGTCGATAAAAGTTAAAGGTAGCCTTCCGCTGGCCGTTAAGTTCGGCAGATAACCTATTCGGGTACCCAGCCATGAATCCTCTGAGCTCTCTCAATTCCGCCGCGTCCCGCGCCGCACAGGCCGGCCAGTCCATGGCGGCGCGCAACAGTGCCGCCGACCCGCAGGCTACCCTGGCCAACCGGCTTGCCGAGAAGCTGGGAGTGCCGCCGGGTTCGCTCTCCGCTTCGCGTGACGATTACACCCCGGAAAAGGTAGCCGGGCGGATTCTCGGTTTCATCGAGCAGCGTCTGCAGAGTGAGGCGGCTGCCGGTGCCGATCCGGCCAAGCTGGACAAGCTGCTGACCCAGGCGCGCGACGGCGTGGAAAAGGGCTTCGCCGAGGCGCGCAGGATTCTCGATGGCATGGGCGTGCTCAAGGGCCAGGTGGCCGGCGACATCGACGACACCTACAAGCGCATCCAGGACGGTCTTGGCGATCTCGACAAGCGCTTCGGCAGTGCCCCGAGCACGTCCGGCAAGGTTGCGGTAGCTGGCTATAGCGAGCGCTTCAGCGCATTGGCCGAGACGTTCGATCTGTCCGTGACCACCCGTGATGGCGACCGCCTGCGTATTTCCGTGGCGCAGGCTTCGGCCAGCTGGTCGCAGAGCAGCTTCGCAGCGTCCAGCGACGGCAAATCCACCACCGTAGCCGGTAGCAGTCAGTCCGGCAGCCTGCGGATCGGCGGCTGGCAAGTGGATGTCGAGGGTGAGCTGGACGAAGACGAGGTCAAGGCGCTGGAGAAGCTCTTCAGCCAGGTTCAGGATCTCTCCGACAAGTTCTATGCAGGTGACCTGGCTGGCGCCTTCGATCGTGCCATGGCGCTGGAGATGGATGGTGAGCAGTTGGCCTCGATGTCCCTGCGCCTGACCCAGACCAGCGTTCGCCAGGCTACCGACGCCTACGGTGCGGTGGCCGGGCAGGGCGCCAGTGCCGTCAATGGCGAGCTGCAGGAATATGCCCAGGGGCTGCTCGACGCGCTGCGCACTGCCGGTGACCTGACCAGGGACGCCGGTGGCCTGCTCAAGGACCTGCTCAAGGGTGGCTTCTCGCTCGATGAGCGCTTCGACCTGTCGCGTCTGGAAAAGGCCGACAGCCTCAATCGCAGCCTGCTAGACGGCTTGCAGTCGCTGCTCGCCGGTCAGGCAGGCAAGGGCAGCGACGCGAGCTGATCCAGCCCGGTGCTACACTGCGCACCTTCGATAGTGAGGTGCGCATATGATGACGCCTGAATGCCAACTTTTCGGAACCCTGGGGTGCCATCTCTGTGAGGTGGCCGAAGCGCTGCTGATGCCGTTTGTCGAGAATGGCCTGCTGGTCGAGTTGATCGACATTGCCGAGCACGAGGGAATGGTCGATCAGTACGGTTTGCGCATTCCCGTGCTGCGCCGTTGCGATACCGGCAGTGAACTGAACTGGCCATTCGATGCCGATCAGGTGGTGGCTTTTTTGAGCTGAACAGCCGGCATCGAGAAACTGCAGGCAATAAAAAACCCGCCGGTTAGGGCGGGTTTTTGATTTGGTCGGAGAGACAGGATTCGAACCTGCGACCTTCTCGTCCCGAACGAGACGCGCTACCAAGCTGCGCTACACTCCGAATGAGGCGTATTCTACCGAAAAACTTTTACCGCACAAGGGGTTAGCCTGAAAAAATCTGCAGGCCATTCGCCCTAATGCGCGGCCGTTGCAAGCCCCGGTTTCCTTCGGTAGTAGCCTCGATGCTCTCGCCTTAGAGTTCCTTGACGGTCTGCACCTGATCCTTGTTGATGGTGGCGCGCTTGCCGTCGAGTTGCTCGAATTCATAGAAGCCGGATTCTTCATCGAACTTGGGCTTGTCCACGGTCTGGATCTCACGCCCATCATTCAGCGTGATCACTGACGGCGTGGAGCAGCCGGCCAGTACAGCGAAGCCGATAGTCATCAACAGGGCGGGGATGATCCGTTTGGTCATGGTTTGTCTCCTTGCGTACAAATGGGGTGCCATACCCTCGCTCAGACGTAAAACTGTCATGCGAGTTCCGCAGCGGGCGGTTCGCTTCAGCTTTCAGGCGCACTTTGCGCCAGCGTTTCGGGGGTGTTGAGGTTGGCCAGGCGCCCGTCTTCCGGGGGGCAATCGACGGCAATCGGCGACAGTCTGCCGAACCAGCGTTGCGGGCTGCGTTCGCCGGATTGCCAGATGTGCTCCAGGTCATCCTTGAGGCGTGTCGGCAGCAGGCAGAACAGCGGCTGCCAATAGCTGCCCTGGCGAATCACCACCGGTTGGCTGCCGGCGTGGGCGAGGAGTGATTCGATCAGGGCGCGGTCCACCAGTGGTGCATCGCAGGGCAGCACAAGCATCTGCTCGTGGCGTGCCGCGGCCATGCCGGCGCGAATGCCGGCCAAGGGTCCTTGAAAATCGTGATCCGCATCGGCGACCAGTTGGTCGGCGTAGGGCGCGTAGTGTTCGTTATTGCGATTGCAGGAGATGATCAGGTCATCGCTCAATGGCCTGGTCAGATCGTGCAGCCAGGCGATCAGCGGCCGGCCGCGCCATTGCACCAGCCCCTTGTCTCTTCCGCCCATGCGTTGGCCGCGGCCGCCGGAAAGTAGCAGCACGGAGCAGGCGGGGAGGGAGTTGGATGCGGGCATGCGGGCAGTCTCCGGTGTCAGGCTGTGTGATATAACAGCGCCCATTCTCTCCCAATTGGATGCCTGCCATGAACCACAAGGCCGATGCGGTTTTCGTGCCGCTGAACATTGCCGTGCTGACCGTCAGCGACACGCGCACGCTGGAGACCGATACCTCGGGGCAACTGCTGGTCGATCGTCTGACCGGGGCAGGCCACCAATTGGCTGCCCGCGTGTTGCTCAAGGATGATCTGTACAAGATTCGCGCCCAGGTCGCGACCTGGATTGCCGAGGATCAGGTGCAGGTCGTGGTGATTACCGGTGGTACCGGTTTCACCGGGCGCGACAGCACGCCGGAGGCAGTCGCCTGCCTGCTGGACAAGCAGGTCGACGGTTTTGGCGAGCTGTTCCGGCAGATCTCCGTGGCCGATATCGGCACTTCGACCGTCCAGTCGCGCGCGCTGGCCGGCCTGGCCAATGGCACGCTGGTGTGCTGCCTGCCCGGTTCGACCAACGCCTGCCGCACTGCCTGGGACGGGATTCTCGCTGAACAGCTGGATGCTCGGCATCGTCCCTGCAATTTCGTGCCGCACTTGAAGCAGGCCGCCGCCTGCGAGTCGCGCGGATGACCTTTTGCGATCATCCCGGCCTGCTGCCCATGGAGGCAGCGCTGCAGCGTCTGCTGGCACTGGCCGACGCTGCCCCCATCGAGCAGACCGAGCAGGTTGCGCTGGCTGAGGCCGATGGCCGCGTACTGGCTGAGCCGCTGATCGCAGGGCTGGATCTGCCGCCCTGGGCCAACAGCGCCATGGACGGCTATGCTCTGCGGCTGGCTGACTGGAGCGGCCAGCCGTTGCCGGTCAGTCAACGTATTCAGGCCGGCACTGCGCCTGAGCCCCTGCAGTCAGGAACCTGCGCGCGCATATTCACCGGTGCGCCGCTGCCTGAAGGTGCCGACACAGTGGAGATGCAGGAGAACGTCGGGGTCGATGAAGCGGGGGGCGTGCATTTTCGCGAGCCGCTTAAAGTAGGGCAGAACGTTCGTGGCCAAGGTCAGGAGACCCGCGCAGGGGAGTGCGTACTGCCTGCTGGTACGCGTCTGGGGCCTATCGAACTGGGGCTGGCGGCGTCTCTGGGGGCGGCGCAGCTTTCGGTGCGTCGGCGCCTGCGCGTTGCCGTGCTGTCCACCGGCGACGAGCTGGTGGAGCCGGGGCAGATGCTCGGTCCCGGGCAGATCTACAACAGCAACCGGCGACTGCTGATCGCCTGGCTGCAGCGTCTGGGGTGCGCGGTGGTGGATGCCGGCATATTACCTGACAATCTGCAGCGCACCCGTGAGGCGCTTGGCGCGTTGGGCGCAGTCGATCTGATTCTTTCCACAGGCGGTGTTTCGGTAGGCGAGGCTGACTATCTCGGCCTGGCGCTGCGTGAGGCGGGCGAGTTGGCGCTGTGGAAACTGGCGATCAAACCGGGCAAGCCGCTGACCTTCGGCCACTACCAGGGCGTTGCGGTGATAGGCCTGCCGGGCAACCCGGCTTCGACGCTGGTTACCTTTGGCCTGCTGGCGCGTCCTTATATGTTGCGTCGTCTGGGCGTACAGCGGGTGGCGCCGCTGGGGTTCGCGGTGCCGGCGGGTTTTGCCTGGGACAAACCGGGCAAGCGTCGTGAGTACCTGCGGGCGCGTCTGGAGAACGGCCGCGTAGTGCCTTACGCCAACCAGAGTTCTGGCGTGCTGCGAAGTGCAGCGTGGGCCGAAGGTCTGGCTGAAGTGCTGGAGGGCAGCACGCTGGCCGAAGGGGATATGCTGCGTTTCATACCCTTGAGCGAGATTCTCGGCTAGGGCCTGGATCGCCCGGCCGTGCTGACGGTCGGGCGCTTTAGATGGTGCGGTGAAACTACTGGGTCACATTTCTGGCGATAGAATTTGCAAATGAGCTTCATAGCGGGCATAGTCGCCAACTTGTAAATTCAACCGACACGGTCGTGCCCATGCTAAAACGCTTCGCACCCCTCGTGCCTCTTGCACTCACAGTCTTTCTCGCTGCCTGCGCCGGCCATTCGCCGCAGCCGCAGATCAGCGAAGCCAAGGTCGAGCCGGTTGCTCGTCCGCTCTCTCATCAGGCCGAGCCTGCTGATGATGAAATCAACGCACTGATCGACGACAAGCCCTATGAAATGCCGCAGCTGGCCGACAGCCTGCTCGATCTCGGGCGTTCGCTGATCGGTACGCGCTATCGCTACGGCGGTACCTCGGTGCAGTCCGGTTTCGATTGCAGCGGTTTCGTCGGTTATCTGTTCCGTGAGGAAGTCGGTCTGGAACTGCCGCGCTCCACTCGCGAGCTGATCAACCTCGACGCGCCCAAGGTGGCGCGTGCCGATCTGGAGCCGGGCGACCTGATCCTGTTCAACGACCGCGGTCGTGGTCGCGTCAGCCACGCCGGCATCTACCTGGGCGATGACCAGTTCATCCATTCCAGCAGCAGCCGCAGCGGTGGCGTGCGCATCGACAGCCTCGATGACAGCTACTGGAACCGCAGTTACCTGCAGGCCAAGCGCGTTCTTGCGCTGGCTCCGGTGGAAGAGCAGGTGGCAGCCAAACGCCACAATTGATGTGTCACGGCGTAACCCAGGGTTGCGCCGTTTGCCTGCAAACGGCAGAGTAGAGCGCATTCAGGCTTTGGATTGCCTCGCTTATGCCCGTCACGACCCGCGTCGTCCTCATTTCTCTCGCACTGCTGCTGAGCGCCTGTAGCAGTCGCGCTCCCGCTCCGCAACCCATCTATAGCCCTCCCGTTTCCTCGTCCTCTTATCAAGGTGGCGCTGAAGACGTGCTGTTTCGTGCCCTGGGGCTGGTCGGTACGCCATATCGCTATGGCGGCAACACTCCCGATGGCGGTTTCGACTGCAGCGGTCTGATCGGTTACGTGTACCGGGACGCCGCCGGTATCAGTCTGCCGCGTTCCACCCGTGAGCTCAGCACCATGCGCGTGCCAAATGTGCGTCGTGATGCTCTGCAAAGCGGTGATCTGGTGTTCTTTGCCACCAATGGCGGGCGCGCCGTAAGCCATGCAGGCATCTACGTCGGCGAAGGGCGCTTCGTTCATGCCCCTTCCACAGGTGGCACGGTGCGCCTGGACAGTCTTGCCGGCGGTTACTGGCAGGGTGTCTACCTCGATGCCAAACGGGTGATCACGCCAGAGCTTGCCCGCAACCCCTGACCCGCCATGGCCGAGCCCATCCGTCTGCCGCCTCAGCCTGAGGTCTGCGAGCTTTGCGCGCGGCCTGTAGCGCTGACCCGTCACCATCTGATTCCCAAGGCGCTGCACGACAAGGCTTATGTGCAGAAGCGCTTTGCCCGTCATGAACGTATTACCGCCACGCTCTGGGTCTGTCGGGCCTGCCACAACCAGATTCACCGGCTATTCAGTGAAAAGGAGCTGGCGCTGAACTACAACAGCCGGGACGCGCTGTTGGCGGATGAGCGCTTGCGCACCTTCGTCGAGTGGCTGGCCAGCAAGCCGCCGGGTTTCACGCCTCGGCATTAGCGGTATCGGCGTTGACGGGCAGGGCTGCCAGCCTCTACCCTGCGCGCCTTGCTTCAGGTGCCCCGCGCCGTTTCCATCGACGGCGCCGGGGTGAAACAGGGAAGCCGGTTCCAATGCCGGCGCTGCCCCCGCAACGGTAGGTGAGTCAAACGCTGCATAAGCAGACCGTGTGAAAACGTAGCGAGCGAAGGTCAGGCAAGGCAAAAACAGGCGAGAAAGCGGAGTTTACGAGCTGTAAATGAGCATTTTGAGACTGTTTTTAACGCCGCATGGCCGAGCGCAGTAGTTTTCACGCAGTCTGCAAGGCCACTGTGTATTTGCACGGGAAGGCGCGGCGTCGAGCCTTTGGCTTCGCTCACGAGCCCGGAGACCGGCCTGTCGCAGTTCCACGGCATCGCGGAGGGCGTTGTCCGGCCAGTGCTCCGGTTCTACCGGGGCCTCGGTGTTGCCTGCCTTCCGCTCGCCTGACCAGCCATTGGCGCCTGGATGAGGTCGCGCGGATCATCGCGATTCTTCATTGTCGTTCGCACTGTTCCAGAAGCAGGCAACGCGGGCACCTGACTTGCAGGAGCACAGCATGAGCGAATCCGCCGAACGCGACGCCCGCCACAAGGCGCGCATGCAGCGCAAGAAAGCCCTGATCGACGAGAAGATCGCCCAGGCCCAGGACGAATACGGCCTGCTGCTGGTGCATAGCGGCAATGGCAAGGGCAAGAGCAGCAGCGCCTTCGGCATGGTCGCGCGCGCCCTTGGGCATGGCATCAGGGTTGGCGTGGTGCAATTCATCAAGGGCGCGGCCAGCACCGGTGAGGAAACCTTCTTCCGCCGTTTTCCCGAGGAGGTCAGCTACCACGTGATGGGCGAGGGCTTCACCTGGGAGACCCAGGATCGCCAGCGCGACATCGCCAAGGCGCAGGAGGCCTGGGCCGTGGCCCGGCGTCTGCTCGGCGACGAATCCGTCGGCCTGGTGGTGCTGGACGAGTTGAATATCGCCCTCAAGCACGGTTACCTCGAACTGGATGCGGTGCTGGCCGATATCGAGGCCCGGCCGCTGCTGCAGCACGTGGTGGTGACTGGCCGCGGCGCCCTGCCGGGGATGATCGAGGCGGCCGATACGGTCACCGAGATGAGCCTGATCAAGCATGCGTTCAAGTCTGGCGTGAGGGCGCAGAAGGGCATCGAATTCTGATGACGACCCGTCACTGTCCGGCGTTGCTGATCGCCGCCCCGGCCTCCGGCCAGGGCAAGACCACCGTCACCGCTGCGCTGGCTCGTCTGCATACGCGCCAGGGGCGGCGCGTGCGGGTGTTCAAGTGCGGGCCTGATTTTCTCGACCCGATGATCCACACCCGCGCCAGCGGCGCGCCGGTGTACCAGCTCGACCTGGCCATGGTCGGCGAGGCGGAGAGCCGTCGCCTGCTGTGGCAGGCCGCGGGCGAGGCGGATCTGATCCTCATCGAAGGGGTGATGGGCCTGTTCGACGGCAAACCCTCGGCGGCGGACCTGGCGCGTCACTTCGGCGTGCCGGTGCTGGGCGTTATCGACGGTGCGGCCATGGCGCAGACCTTCGGCGCCCTGGCCCATGGCCTGGCCACCTTCCAGCCTGGTCTGCCCTTTGCCGGCGTGCTCGGCAATCGCGTTGCCAGCAGCCGTCATGGCGAGATCCTGCGCGATGCCCTGCCGCCGAGCATTCGCTGGTTCGGCGCCTTGCCGCGCAGCGCCTCGGTGGAGTTGCCCAGTCGCCATCTGGGCCTGGTGCAGGCCGCCGAGCTGGCGGATCTGGATGCGCGTCTGGACGCTGCCGCCGATGCGCTGGCGGCCAGTGCCGATGTCGACCTGCCGCCGGCGGTGAGTTTTGCCGCGCCGCATATCAATGATCCTGCGCCCTTGTTGACGGATGTGCGCATTGGCGTGGCGCGCGATGCGGCGTTCGCCTTCCTCTATCAGGCCAATCTCGATCTGCTGCAGGCAATGGGCGCCGAGCTGCGCTATTTCTCGCCGCTGGCCGACAGCGCGCTGCCCGAGGTAGACAGTCTCTATTTGCCTGGCGGTTACCCCGAGCTTTACCTGGCCGATTTGGAAGGCAATCAGGCCATGGCCGCGGCCATCCGCGCCCATCATCAGGCCGGCAAGCCGCTGCTCGCCGAATGTGGCGGCATGCTCTATCTGCTCGATGAGCTGCGCGACAAGCAGGGCGTCAGCGGCCGGATGCTCGGCCTGCTCACAGGCAGCGCCGCATTGCAGCCGCGCCTGACCGCCCTGGCCCTGCAGGAGGTGACGCTGCCGGAGGGCGAGCTGCGTGGCCATAGCTACCATCACTCGCGCCTGGACAGCCCGCTCGAGCCGCTGGTGCGCGGGCGCTGCCCGAACGGCAAGCCGGTGGCCGAGGCGGTGTATCGCCTGGGGCGACTGACTGCCAGCTATATCCATTTCTACCTGCCGTCCAACCCGGAGGCGGCCGCCGCGCTGCTGCGTCCATGAGCGAGCACGCCTTCAGTCCCGAGGAGCGCGCGGCGGTGTACCGCGCCATTGCCGAGCGCCGCGACATGCGTCATTTCAGCGGTGGCGAGGTGCCGGCCGAGGTGCTGGCGCGCCTGCTCGAAGCCGCCCACCACGCGCCGAGCGTTGGCTTGATGCAACCTTGGCGCTTTGTGCGCGTCAGTGACCCGCAACTGCGTGAGTCCATTCATGAGCTGGTAGAGGCCGAGCGGGTACGCACCGCAGAGGCCCTGGGCGAGCGCAGCGACGAATTCATGCGGCTGAAGGTCGAGGGCATTCGCGATTGCGCCGAGCTGCTGGCGGTGGCGCTGATGGAGGGGCGCGAGGCACATGTCTTCGGGCGACGCACGCTGCCGGAAATGGATATGGCCTCGGTGGCCTGCGCCATTCAGAATCTGTGGCTGGCCGCGCGCGCCGAAGGGCTGGGGCTGGGCTGGGTGTCGCTGTTCGATCCCGCAGCGCTGGCCGAGCTGCTGGGCATGCCGACTGGCAGCAAGCCGGTGGCGCTGCTGTGTCTGGGGCCGGTGGATGCCTTCTATGAAAAACCCATGCTGGTGCAAGAGGGTTGGGCCACGCCTCGACCGCTGAGCGAGCTGCTGTTCGAGAATCGATGGGGAGTGCAGGGTGACTGAACGATGAGCCTGGCGCTGATCACCTGCGCCGGTGTGGCGCTGGACGCCGTGCTGGGCGAGCCACGCCGCGCGCATCCGCTGGTGGCCTTCGGGCGCCTGGCCGAGCGCCTGGAGCAGCGTTTCAACCCGGCCGGTGGTGGCTGGCGCAGCCATGGCGTCACCGCCTGGTGCCTGGCGGTGCTGCCGCTGACCCTGCTTACCTGGCTTCTGGTGCAGATCAGCGGGTTGGGCTGGGCGGTGGAGATCTTTGCCCTGTATTTCGCCCTTGGCCTGCGCAGTCTTTACGAACACGCGCAGCCGGTGGCCCGCGCGTTGCGTCTGGGTGACTTGGCACTGGCGCGCGAGCGCGTCGGCTGGATGGTCAGCCGCAACACCACCGAGCTGGACGCCACCGGGGTGGCTCGTGCCGGCACCGAGTCGGTGCTGGAGAACGGCTCCGATGCGGTATTCGCCGCCTTGTTCTGGTTCATCATCGCCGGTGCGCCCGGCGTCGTGCTGTACCGCCTGAGCAACACGCTGGACGCCATGTGGGGCTACCGCAACGAGCGCTTCGAGCGCTTCGGCTGGGCGGCGGCGAAGATCGATGACGTACTCAATTACATCCCGGCGCGTCTGGTGGCGCTGACCTATGCGCTGCTCGGCAATACTCTTCTGGCGCTGCGCTGCTGGCGCCGGCAGGCGCCATTGTGGGACAGTCCCAATGCTGGCCCGGTGATGGCTGCTGGTGCCGGCAGCCTGGGCGTGAGTCTGGGCGGCGCCGCCGAATACCACGGCGAGCTGCATGAGCGCCCGCAGCTGGGCGAGGGCCCGGCGCCGCGCGCGCGGGATATCGAACGGGCGATGAACCGGGTCGTTGCCGGCGTTGGCCTGTGGTTGCTGTGCCTGATGATCTGGGAGGTGCTGGGTGCTTGAACACGGAGGTCGCCTGCGCGCGGCGGCGCAGCGCTATGGCATCCCGCTGGAGGACTGGCTGGACCTGTCCACCGGTGTAGCCCCCTATGGCTGGGAACTGCCGCCGGTTCCCGCTCAGGCCTGGGCACGGTTGCCCGAGGCCAACGATGGCCTGGAGGCGGCCGCGCGCGATTACTACGGCGCCGCCAGCCTGCTGCCGGTGGCCGGCTCGCAGGCGGCGATCCAGGCCCTGCCACGCCTGCGCACGCACAGCAACGTGGGCATCCTCGCGCCGACCTATGCCGAACATGCCGCGGCCTGGCGTCGAGAGGGGCATCGCATCACCAAGCTCAGCGAGGGTTCGGTGCATCGCGCGCTGCCGCAGCTCGACGTCCTGCTGGTGGTCAATCCCAACAACCCGACCGGGCGCCTGATCGAGCCGGCGCGCCTGCTCGACTGGCACGACGAGCTGGCCGAGCGTGGCGGCTGGCTGGTAGTCGACGAAGCCTTCATCGATTGCACGCCGCAGCATAGCCTGGCGGCCTACAGCGACATGCCGGGGCTGATCGTGCTGCGCTCGTTCGGCAAGTTCTTCGGTCTGGCCGGCCTGCGTCTGGGTTTCGTGCTGGCGGCGCAGGCCTTGCTGGATGAGCTGGAAGCGCTGCTCGGGCCCTGGGCGGTCAGCGGCCCGGCGCGCAGCGTCGCCCGCCATCTGCTTGCTGACAGCGACGGCCAGCGCCGCCAGCGCGAACGTCTGCTGGCCGATGGCGGACGTCTGGCGGCGCTGCTGCGCGACTGTGGCCTGCCGCCTACCGGCGGTTCGGCGCTGTTCCAGTTCTGCTGCACGCGCCGTGCGGTACCCTGCATGGAGCTGCTGGCGAGACGTGGCATTCTGATCAGGCTGTTCGCCGAGCTGGACAGCCTGCGCTTCGGCCTGCCGGCAGACGAGGCCGGCTGGCTGCGCCTGGAGCAGGGCTTGCTGGAGTGCGCGCCGATCCTCGCCAGCCTCGAGGAAACCTCCTGATGCCAACCCTGATGGTGCAGGGCACCACTTCCGACGCCGGCAAGAGCACCCTGGTGACGGCGCTGTGCCGCTGGGCGCGGCGCCAGGGCGTCTCCGTGGCGCCATTCAAGCCGCAGAACATGGCGCTCAACTCGGCGGTGACCGCCGATGGCGGCGAGATCGGGCGGGCCCAGGCGGTACAGGCGCAGGCCGCCGGCCTGGCGCCGCACACCGACATGAACCCGGTGCTGCTCAAGCCCAACAGCGACATGGGTGCCCAGGTGATCATCCACGGCCGCGCCATCGGCAACATGCAGGCGTTGACCTACCACGGCTACAAGCCGGTGGCGATGGCGGCAGTGCTGGAGTCCCATGCGCGGCTGGTCGAGCGCCACCAACTGGTGCTGGTCGAGGGCGCCGGTTCGCCGGCCGAGATCAACCTGCGCGCCGGCGACATCGCCAACATGGGCTTTGCCGAGGCGGTGGACTGTCCGGTGATCCTCATTGCCGATATCGACAAGGGCGGCGTGTTCGCCCATCTGGTCGGCACCCTGGAGCTGCTCAGCCCCAGCGAACAGGCGCGGATCAGGGGCTTCGTGATCAACCGTTTTCGCGGCGATATCGCCCTGCTCAAACCGGGACTGGACTGGCTGGAGCAGCGCACCGGCAAGCCGGTGCTCGGCGTGCTGCCGTACCTGACGGATTGTCACCTGGAAGCCGAGGACGCCGTCGATACCCGGCAGCAGGCCAAGAGCGAGCAGGCGCTGCGCGTGGTGGTGCCGGTGCTGCCGCGTATCAGCAACCATACCGATTTCGACCCGCTGCGCCTGCATCCGCAGGTGCAGCTGACCTTCGTCGGACCGGGCCAGGCCATCCCGCCTGCCGACCTGATCATCCTGCCCGGCTCCAAGAGCGTGCGCGCCGACCTTGCCCGGCTGCGCGAGCAGGGCTGGGACACGGCCATCGCCCGCCATCTGCGTTATGGCGGCAAGCTGCTGGGCATCTGCGGCGGCCTGCAGATGCTCGGTCGGCAGATTCATGACCCGCATGGCCTGGAAGGCGCTGCCGGCAGCAGCGAGGGCCTCGGCCTGCTGGATTTCGAGACGGTGCTGGAGCCGGAGAAACAGCTGCGCAACGTGCGTGGCCAGCTGTGCCTGGAGCAGGCTCAGGTCAGCGGTTACGAGATTCATGCTGGCGTCAGTTGCGGGCCGGGCCTCAATGGCGCCGTGCAGCTTGACGACGGTCGCATCGATGGCGGCCTCAGCGGCGACGGCCAGGTGCTCGGCACCTACCTGCATGGCCTGTTCGAGCAGCCCTCGGCGTTCGCCGCACTGCTGCGCTGGGCGGGCTTGGATGAGGTGGAACAGGTGGACTATCAGGCCCTGCGCGAGCGCGATATCGAGCGCCTGGCCGACCAGGTGGAACTGCACCTGGATAGCGAAAAACTCAAAGTGCTATGCGGCCTGTAGGAGCGAGCTCTGCTCGCGAAGCCTTTTTGTCCCGTACGGTTCGCGAGCATAGCTCGCTCCTACCGGTAGAAATGAATGCGGATTGAACCATGCTTGAACTGATCCTCGGCGGTGCCCGTTCCGGCAAGAGCCGCCTGGCCGAAAAGCTGGCCGACGAGTCCGGGCTGGAGGTGGTTTACATCGCCACCAGCCAGCCGCTCGACGGCGAGATGAACGAACGGGTTGCCCAGCATCGCGCGCGGCGTCCGGCGCACTGGGCACTGGTAGAGGAGCCGCTGGCGCTTGCTCGTGTGCTGCAAGAACAGGCCGCCCCCGGGCGCTGCCTGCTGGTCGACTGCCTGACCCTGTGGCTGACCAACCTGCTGATGCTGGAGGACGCGCAGCGCCTGGATGCCGAGCGCGAGGCGCTGCTCGCTTGTGTGGAGCGATTGCCAGGGCGCATTCTGCTGGTCAGCAACGAAACCGGACTTGGCGTGGTGCCACTGGGCGAACTCACCCGGCGTTATGTCGATGAGGCCGGCTGGCTGCATCAGGCGCTGGCCGAACGCAGTCAGCGTGTGTTGTTCACCGTTGCCGGCCTGCCGATGATCCTCAAGGGAGATGCCCTATGAAACTGCAATGGTGGCAGGGCCCGTGCCAGCCGCTCGACCACGTGGCCCGGACCAAGGCCGAAAGCCGTCAGCAGCAGTTGACCAAGCCCGCCGGTTCGCTGGGACGTCTGGAGAAACTGGCCATTCATCTGGCCGCGCTGCAGGGGCGCGAACGGCCGAGCCTGGACAAACTGTGGATCGCCATCTTCGCTGGCGACCATGGTGTGGTGGCCGAGGGTATTTCCGCCTACCCGCAGGCAGTGACCGGGCAGATGCTGGCCAACTTCGTCAGTGGTGGTGCGGCCATCAGCGTACTGGCGCGTCAGCTGGACGCGGCGCTGGAGGTGATCGACCTGGGCACTGCCGAGCCGCTGCCGCCATTGCCTGGCGTGCGTCACCTGCAAGTGGGGGCTGGTACGCAGAACTTCGCCCGAGGCCCTGCCATGACCCTGGCTCAGGCGATGATCTGCCTGGAGGCGGGGCGCGACAGCATTCAGCGCGCCCGTGCAGTCGGGTGCGACCTGTTCGTGGGGGGCGAGATGGGCATTGGCAACACCACGGCGGCAGCGGCGCTGGCCTGCTGGCTGCTGGGTTGCCCGGCGAGCGAGTTGGCCGGCCCCGGCACTGGCCTGGATGGCGCAGGCGTGGCGCACAAGGCGCGGGTCATCGATGCGGCGTTGGCCCTGCATCGTGCACAGATCCACGGCCCGTTACAGGCGCTGGTCCATCTCGGTGGCTTCGAAATCGCTGCACTCACTGGGGCATACCTGGCCGCCGCGCAGCAGGGCATAGCCGTTCTGGTCGATGGCTTTATCTGCAGCGTCGCGGCCTTGCTCGCCGTGCGCCTCAATCCCGCCTGCCGCCACTGGCTGCTGTTCGCCCATCATGGCGCCGAGCCGGGTCATGTGCGCGTGCTGCAGGCATTGGGCGCCGAACCGCTGCTGGAGCTCGGTTTGCGCCTGGGCGAGGGCAGCGGGGCGGCACTGGCGGTGCCGGTGTTACGCCTGGCTTGCGCATTGCACGGGCAGATGGCGACATTCGCCGAGGCCGCGGTTGCCGAGAGGCCGCGTTGATGCTGCAGCTGGAGTTGCTGCGCCACGGCGAAACCGAGCAGGGTGGCGGGCTGCGCGGCAGCCTCGATGATGCGCTGACCGAGCAGGGCTGGGCACAGTTGCGCGCCGCCGTGCAGGGGGCTGGGCCCTGGGATCGCCTGGTCAGCTCGCCGCTGCAGCGCTGCGCGCGTTTCGCCGAGGAAGTGGCGGCGGCTCATGGATTGCCGCTGCACTACGAGCCGGGCCTGCAGGAGTTGCATTTCGGCGACTGGGAAGGGCGTAGCGCCGCGCAGTTGATGGAAACTCATGCCGAGGCGCTGGGCCAGTTCTGGGCCGACCCTTACGCCTTCACGCCACCCAACGGCGAGCCGCTGCTGCAGTTCGAGGCTCGCGTTTTGGCCGCGCTGCAGCGCCTGGTGCAGGCGTATGCCGGTCAGCGTCTGCTGCTGGTGACCCATGGTGGGGTGATGCGCCTGCTGCTGGCGCGTGCCCGCGGCTTGCCGCGCCAGGACCTGCTGCAGGTCAACGTCGGCTATGCCCAGCGCTTCCGCCTGCGCCTGGATGCCGACGGCCAACTGACGGAGCTGGCATGATCGCGCCACGGATCGCCCTGCAGTTTCTCACCCGTCTGCCGGTCAGCCTGCCGGGCATGCCGACGCCCGAGCAGATGGGCCGCTCGCTGCTCTGGTATCCGGCGGTGGGGTTGCTGCTCGGCCTGCTGCTTTGGTTCGCTCATCTGCTGCTGGGGCCGACGCCGGAGGTACTGCAGGCGGCGATAATTCTGGCGCTGTGGGTGGGGCTGAGCGGCGGGCTGCATCTGGACGGCCTGGCCGATACGGCCGACGCCTGGGTTGGCGGCTTCGGCGACCGCGAGCGCACCCTGACGATAATGAAAGACCCGCGCAGCGGCCCCATCGCCGTGGTGGTGCTGGTGCTGTTGTTGCTGCTCAAGTTCGCCGCGCTGCTGACCCTGTTGCAGGCCGGGCAGAGCATCTATCTGCTGCTGCTGCCCTGGCTGGGGCGCAGCCTGCTGCCGCTGCTGCTGGCAACCACGCCCTATGTGCGCGCCGGTGGTCTGGGCCAGGCGCTGGTCGATCATCTGCCGCGCAGGCAGTTGCCCTGGGTGCTGGGTGGGCATGTGGCGGCCATGTTGCTGCTGGGCTGGGGGGCACTGATTGCCCTGGCCACGGCCCTGGCGCTGTTCGTCTGGCTGCGTCGCGCCCTGTTGCGGCGCCTGGGCGGCACCACGGGCGATACCGCCGGTGCACTGGTCGAGCTGGCCGAGTGTGCCGCACTGTTGGCGCTGGCATTGAGCCTCTGAACCAACTGTTATGGCGACGCGCCACATAACTGTATGAGTGCCAATCGCTGATGCGGGTATATACCTGTATCCATGTTGCCGACTTCCTGTCTCTGCACCCAACTGCGTCGCGCCAGCCGTGGCGTGACCCGCCTGTACGACGACGCCCTGGCTGCCGTCGGGCTCGGTGCCGCGCAGTTTTCCCTGTTGCGTCACGTACAGCGGCTCGGACAGCCAAGCATCTCAGTGCTGGCCGAGGCCATGGGGCTGGATCGCAGTACCCTGGGCCGCAATCTGCGGGTGCTACAGGAGCAGGAGCTGCTGCAACTGGGAGAAGGGCGCGATTTGCGTGCTCGCGAGGTACGGCTCACAGAGGCCGGCCTGCAACGTATCGAACAGGCGCTGCCGCTGTGGGAACAGGTGCAGCGTGAGCTGAATGCTCGGCTCGGCGAGGATCGTCGCGCCGAACTGATGGCTCTGCTCGACCAACTGGCCTGATGGCCCTTTTACTGCCTGAGCGGCTGCGTGCGGCCGTCTGCTGGAGATCACGATGACAACTGCATGGCGTTCAACCACCTGGCTGCTGCTCGGCGCCTCGCTGATCCTCGCGCTGTCGCTTGGCACTCGCCATGGTTTCGGCCTGTTCCTGCCGCCGATGAGCGCGGAGTTCGGCTGGGGGCGCGAGGTGTTCGCCTTCGCCATCGCCCTGCAGAACCTGATCTGGGGCCTGGCGCAGCCGGTCACCGGTGCGCTGGCCGACCGCTTCGGCGCACGCAAGGCCATCGTCATCGGCGGTGTGCTCTATGTGCTGGGCTTGCTGTGCATGGGCATGGCGGACTCGCCACTGTCGTTGTCGCTGAGCGCCGGCCTGCTGATCGGTATCGGTCTGTCCGGTACCTCGTTCTCGGTGATTCTCGGCGTGGTCGGCCGCGCCGTGCCGGTGGAGAAGCGCAGCATGGCCATGGGCATCGCCGCAGCGGCAGGGTCCTTCGGCCAGTTCGCCATGCTGCCGGGTACGCTCGGCCTGATCGGCTGGCTGGGCTGGTCGGCAGCCTTGTTGGCGCTGGGCCTGCTGGTCGCTCTGATCCTGCCACTGGCCGCGATGATCAACGAGACACCGCCACCGGCAAGTACCGGGGCGCAGCAAACGCTGGTCGAGGCGCTGCGCGAGGCGGCCGGGCATTCGGGCTTCTGGCTGCTGGCGCTGGGCTTCTTCGTCTGCGGCTTCCAGGTAGTGTTCGTTGCCGTGCACCTGCCGGCCTATCTGGTCGATCACCATCTGCCGGCGCTGACCGGCACCACGGTGCTGGCGCTGGTCGGCCTGTTCAATATCTTCGGTACCTACATCGCCGGCTGGCTCGGCGGGCGCATGGCCAAGCCGCGCCTGCTCAGCGCCCTGTATTTGCTGCGGGGGGTGGTGATCACGCTGTTCATCGCAGCACCGCTGACGCAGTGGAGCGCCTATCTGTTCGGTCTTGCCATGGGCCTGCTGTGGCTGTCGACCGTGCCGTTGACCAACGGCACCGTGGCGACCCTTTTCGGCGTGCGCAACCTGTCGATGCTCGGCGGCATCGTCTTTTTGTTCCACCAGCTCGGTTCTTTCCTAGGTGGCTGGCTGGGCGGCTATCTCTACGACACCACCGGCAGTTACGACCTGGTCTGGCAGATTTCCATCGGTCTGAGTGTGATGGCTGCCGCGCTCAACTGGCCGGTACGTGAGGTGCCGGTGGCACGCCTGCAGGGGGCACCGGCGTGAGCCGCAAGTTGCTGACGTTCAGCGCCGTGGCAGGGGGCCTTGGCCTGCTGCTGGCGCTGGCCTGGTGGGGCTGGCGCCAGGGTGGACTGGCCCTGCTGCAGCTGGGCGTTGGCATCTGCTAGTTGCCTGAGGACGGGGCTGCGGGTAGCGTGGCAAGACCGCGTTATCGCTCGAGGTCATCGTCATGTCGTTCCATCGTCTTGCCTGCTCCTTGCTGCTCTCCAGCCTGGCATTGCCGGTGCTGGCCGCCGAATGTCCGGCACTGCTGCAGGGGGAATTGCCCAAGCTGCGCGCCAAGGGTGAGAGCGTCGAACTCTGCCAGTTCGCCGGCAAGCCGCTGGTGGTGGTCAATACCGCCAGCTTCTGCGGCTTTACCCCACAATTCAAAGGGCTCGAAGCCCTTTATCAGCGTTACAAGGATCAGGGCCTGGAAGTGCTGGGCGTGCCGTCCGACGACTTTCGCCAGGAATCCGCGGATAGCCAGGAGACGGCTACCGTCTGCTACGTCAACTACGGTGTGACCTTCGCCATGACCGAGCCGCAGCCGGTTTCCGGGGGCGATGCCATCCCGCTGTTCAAGGGGCTGGCCGAGCAGAGCAGGGCGCCGCGCTGGAACTTCTTCAAGTACGTGGTCGATCGTCAGGGCAAGGTGGTGGCCAGCTTCTCCAGCCTGACCAAACCGGACGATCCCGAGCTGATCGCGGCCGTCGAGAAGGCCATCGCTTCAAAGCCTTGATCGCTGAGCTACGGTAGGGGGGCGGCCGTCCCTGGCCGTGTTCACGAGCCCGATCAGAAGCGGTAACTGAGCGAAGCGCCCAGGCCGTGCGCGCTGTTCCTGTAACGTGCGCGGTAGGTGCCACGAGTATCGCTGGCGTGGTTAACGTCCACCGATTCTTCCTGCAGGTAGGAGTACGCCAGGTCGATGGTCATGTCCTGGTTCGGACTCCAGCCGGCACCGACGCTGAAGATGGTGCGGTCGCCGGAGGGCACGCGTGGCGAGCGGTCGACGTTATTGGTCGGCGACTGGTCGACGGCGACCCCGGTACGCAGCGTCCACTGCGGATTGAGCTTGTAAGACAGACCGATCGCATGGGCCCAGGTGTCGTGCCAGTTCTGCTCCTCGACGATGGTGGAGAGGTTCGCTGGCAGCGTCGCCGAGTCATTCTCCACGCGGATTTCCTTGAAGCGGCTCCAGCGTGTCCAGGTGCTGCCGAGGTGCAGCGTGAGGGCATCGGTCAGATCGTGGGTGATCGACATATCCACCGACTCGGGGGTGGTCAGGTCGAGATTGGCGTCGTACTTGCCAGCTACGCCAGCCAGAACGCCGCTGCCGGAAACGCGGGTATCGCCTTCCAGCTCGTACTTCACGCGCGAGTGGTAGGTCAGGCCGGCGCGGGTGCCGGGGGTGAATTCATAGAGCACACCGACGTTGAAGCCAACGGCAGTGTCGTCGCCCTTGACCTTCACCTTGCCGTCGTTGCTGCCGAGGCTTGTGGGGTTGAGCACCGAGGAGGTCAGTTCGCCTTCGATGTGGTTGAAGGTGGGACCGAAGCCGACCGACAGCTTGTCGTTGAAGCGATAGCTCAAGGTCGGCTGTACGGTGATTACCCGTACATAGCTTTTGTCGGCGTGATAGCGCCCCTGAAAATTGCTCTCGTAATCGGTCATCAGGCCGAAGGGTACGTAGATACCCAGACCGAAGGCGACCTTGTCGTCCAGTGGCTTGACGTAGTAGCCCATCGGTACGCCGGTGGTCGGCACCATATCGCCGTCATTGCTACCGGACAGCTGCACGGGGCCGGCGTTGGCGCTGGCGTGGCTGATATCGCTCTTGGCATGGATCGCCGCGGCACCGACATAGATCTCGTCGCGCTTGAGGCGTGCCATGCCGGCGGGGTTACCGAACACGGTGCTGGCGTCGTCGGCGGACGACGAGCGCCCGGCGAAGGAGGTGCCCATGCCGGAAATGCTTTGTTCGTTGAGGGCGAAGCCGCTGGCAAAGCCATGGCTGGAGGTGGCGGTAATGGCGACGGCCAGACCGGTCTTGAGAAGACGTTTGCTCACGGGGAAGCTCCTGTGGTGAGGCGAGGGGGCGCACGCTACAGTTTTTCCTGACCCCTGCCAAGACGCTGAAGTTCCCGAAATAGAGCGTATTGTCGGACAATTGGTGTTGATTTGTGCAGATCTTCACTCAGGATGTTTCTGACCATCAGGTCAGGCAACCCGGCTTACCGGCTCGACACAGCGCTGCCAGGCTTCGAGAAAGTCACCTTGACGGCCTTGTGGCTGAAAAACCCTGCACCAGATCCGGCCCATCGCCACCAGGTCATCGGCGTCTGGCAGCTCCAGGTGTTCGGCCTCCACCAGCAGCCAGGCGATGGCTGTGGCGTAACGCAGGTTGACCGTGAGTTCCAGGTGCGGTGCTTCGAGGAAGGCGTGCTGGCTGGCGAGGCCGCGGACACGGCTGGCAAGTTCCGGATCGAACGCCAGATGCCGATCCCATAGGGTCTGGTGGCGCTGCTCGCTGATGCGATACAGGCCGTGGCCTTGCGGTGTGTCCAGTGCGCTGCCAAGTGCCGACTGACAGGCCGCAGCCCCCAGTAGCAAGGCTTCGGCCGTGGCGCTATGACGCTGCAGATAGAGAAGGGTAGGGCGGATCACATGCTGGCTGAGATCGCAGGCGGCTATTCCCATGACATCCTCGCGGAGGGTGCCGGTGGAGGCCGGGCGCGTGGCAGCTGTTGCAGACCGATGAAAAACTATCTGCGTTGGCAATCCTGCGTTAAAAACAGCCTCGAAATGCTCATTTACGCTTGTAAACTCCGCTTCCTCGGCTGTTTTTGCCTTGTCTTGCCTGCCTCGCTAACGTTTTTCAACGGTCTGGGTTCTTCGATAAAGGCCCCACCGGGAGCGGGGTTAGCCGCTCATTTTCAAGTCTAGTGCGATATTTCAGCTGTAAAGGGCTGTTTTTAAATTGATTCCAGATTTGAGTTATTGGGCATATTTCGATTGGTGCTTAAAACCCAGCATCAGTCGCCTGTGGCTATCGGGTGTGACGGATCGGTGATCCATTCGCTCCAGGAGCCCGCATATAGCTGTGCCAGCGGATAACCGGCAAGGCTCATGGCGAACAGGTTGTGGCAGGCCGTTACCCCGGAGCCGCAGTAGGCCACCAGGTTTTCCAGCGGGCGGTCACCGCGCAGTTTGTCGAAGCGCTCGCGCAGCGTTTGCGTCGGCAGGAATCTGCCATCGGCTCCGAGGTTGTCGGTGAAGGCTGCACATTGCGCCCCGGGAATGTGTCCGGCGATCGGGTCGAGTGGCTCGACTTCACCGCGAAAGCGCGGCAGTGCTCTGGCGTCGAGCAGGGTGAGATCCGGATTGCCCAGGCGCAGGGCCAGTTGCTCGGCACTCAGCAGCAGGTTGCTGTCGGGTTGCGCCGAAAAATCACCGGGGGCGTTCTCCGGTGGGGCAATCGTCAGTTCCTGGCCGGCCTCGCGCCAGGCCTTCAGACCGCCGTCGAGCAGGTACAGGCCATCGCGCTTGCCGAGCCAGAGCAGCAGCCACCATGCCCGCGCGGCGAAGGCGCCGGGGCCATCGTCGTACAGCACTACCTGGCTGTCTGCCCGCAGGCCGCAGCTGCGCAGGCGTTCGACCAGCGCGCTGGGGTCCGGCAGCGGATGGCGCCCGGTTACGCCCTTGATCACCGGGGCGGACAGGTCCTGTTCGAGATCGAGGAAGTGGGCGCCGGGAATATGCCCGTCAAGGTAGCTGCGGCGGCCATAGGCCGGGTCTTCTAGGGCGAAGCGGCAATCCAGGACTACCAGATTGTCCTGCCCCAGGCGTCGTTGAAGGTGTTCCGTGCTGATCAGTTGAGCGAGTGGCATGCTGCCTCCTGTGTCGTAGCAAGGTTTGCCGGCATCATAGCGCCTAGCCCATCCGCTGCCCCCCGATCGATCTCCAGATTAGTAAGGAGCCGTTTCATGCTGAGCCTGCAACCCATCGCCCGTAGCGCCAATATGGTCCGCCGCGCCGGCGTGGTGCTGGGGACACTGAGCGTGACGCTGTATTTCTGCCTGCTGGTGATTGGGCGTGCCGCAATCGGTCGACTGCGCCGCGAGCATGTCGATGGTTATACCCGTGCATGGTCTGCGGCATTGCTGCGGCTGGTGAGCATGCGCATGACGGTGCATGGCCAATGCCCGGATTTCAATGATGGCCGGCGTTACCTGATTCTCTGCACGCACTCCAGTCACTACGACATTCCAGCCAGTTTCGTCGCCATGCCTGGGTCGATTCGCATGCTGGCCAAGAGCGAGCTGTACCGTATTCCATTTCTTGGCCGTGCCATGCGCGCGGCCGAGTTTCCCTCGGTGGATCGGCACAATGCGCAGCAGGCCCGGCGTGATCTGCAGCGCGCCCGCCAGATGATGGAGAGCGGCGTCGTGCTGTGGGCCGCGCCGGAGGGAACACGTTCGGCCGATGGCCGCCTGCAGCCGTTCAAGAAGGGCTGCTTTCACCTGGCGCTGGACACCGAAGCGGTGATCGTGCCGGTGGCCATTCGCGGCATTCAGCACGTGCTGCCGGCGCGCACCTGGCGCCTGAATCTCGATCAGCCGGTGCAGTTGGTCATCGGTTCTGTGATCGATGCCAGTCGCTACGATCGCGACAGCCTCGCTACCCTGATGGCCGACACGCGGCAGTGCATGGAGGCGCTGCTGCAGGGGGCTGAAATCGCGCCGCTGGCAGATCGCGGGATGACAGTTGTGATCGAAAACTGTGCGCATGATGGGTGATTTTGGTGCGCTATATCGCTTTTCTTGATGGCTTTAGAACGCGGTTTTTTTGAAGGCTTCTCGGGTTGATGCACTAAAAAGTTTCATAAAAGCGACATTTTGATCTGTTTTGGTGCTTCGCTGCCTGATAGAGTGCCGGCCACTTTGTCTTTGTGGTGTCGAGGTGCCGCATGTCGTTGTCCGTCGATTCTTTCCTGGCGCGCCTGAAACAGCGCGATCGCGATCAGCCGGAGTTCCACCAGGCGGTGGAAGAGGTGGTGCGCAGCCTGTGGCCTTTCCTCGAAGCCAACCCGCGCTATCGCGATGCCGGTATTCTCGAGCGCATGGTCGAGCCTGAACGCGCCATTCTGTTCCGTGTGCCCTGGGTCGACGACCGGGGTCAGGTGCAGGTCAACCGCGGCTACCGCATCCAGATGAGCAGCGCCATCGGCCCGTACAAGGGTGGCCTGCGCTTCCACCCCTCGGTCACCCTGGGGGTGCTCAAGTTCCTGGCCTTCGAACAGGTGTTCAAGAACTCGCTGACCTCGCTGCCCATGGGCGGCGGCAAGGGCGGTTCGGACTTCGACCCCAAGGGCAAGAGCGAGGGCGAGGTGATGCGCTTCTGCCAGTCGTTCATGACCGAGCTGTACCGCCATATCGGGGCCGATCTGGACGTGCCGGCCGGTGACATTGGCGTCGGCGGCCGCGAGATCGGCTACCTGTTCGGCCAGTACAAGCGCCTGTCCAACCAGTTCACCTCGGTGCTCACCGGCAAGGGCCTGAGCTACGGCGGCAGCCTGATCCGCCCGGAAGCGACCGGCTATGGGTGCGTGTATTTCGCTCAGGAGATGCTCAAGCGTATCGGTCAGGGCTTCGAAGACAAGCGTGTGGCCATCTCCGGTTCCGGCAACGTCGCCCAGTATGCGGCGCAGAAGGTCATGGAGCTGGGTGGGCGGGTCATCTCGCTGTCCGACTCCGAGGGCACCCTGTACCTCGAGAGCGGCCTTAGCGACGAGCAGTGGCTGCATCTGATGGATCTGAAAAACGTGCGCCGTGGGCGTCTGCGTGAGATGGCCGAGCATTACGGTCTGCAGTTCCTCGCCGGCCAGCGCCCCTGGGGCCTGCCGTGCGATATCGCGCTGCCCTGCGCGACGCAGAACGAGCTGGATGGCGACAACGCCCGCGCGCTACTGAGCAACGGCTGCATCTGCGTGGCCGAGGGCGCCAATATGCCCTCGACCCTGGAAGCGGTGGACCTGTTCGTCGAGGCCGGCATCTGTTACGCGCCGGGCAAGGCCTCCAACGCCGGTGGCGTGGCCACCAGTGGCCTGGAAATGAGCCAGAACGCCATGCGCCTGCACTGGAGCGCCGGCGAGGTGGACGAGCGTCTGCACGGCATCATGCAGAACATCCACCATGCCTGCGTGCACCATGGCGAGGAGAAGGGGCGAGTCAACTACGTGAAGGGCGCCAACATCGCCGGCTTCGTCAAGGTCGCCGATGCCATGCTGGCCCAGGGTGTGGTCTGAGGTTCGAAACTTCGCGATAAAAGAAAGCCCCGGTTATCCGGGGCTTTTTTCGTCAGTGCAGTTCCAGCCGACCGATGCGGTCGTTGTCCAGGCTACCGAAGTACAGGTAATCCCCTACCGGCTTGACCGAGGTGACCATGCGCAGGTGCGTGCCACTGGTGTCGTGCAGGCTGCGGACGATGTTGCCCTGTTCATCGAGCGCGATGGCGAAGCCATAGGGGATCGCTTTCGGCCACAGCGCGCGCGGCAGCTTGGCCAGTTGCGCCTTGAGCCAGGGGTGGCGATGCAGGAAGTCGGCGTCGGCCTTGCGCGGGGTGGGCAGCGCCACCCAGAAGGTGCCCTTGCGGTCGCCCTGCAGGTTGTCCGGCAGGCCGGGCAGGTTGTCGATGAAGATGTCGTGCTGGCCGGCCTTGTCGCCCTTGAGCCAGTAGCGGGTGATGCGGTAGCGATAGGTCTCGTTGACCAGCACGAAGTCCTCGTTCGCCGACAGCGCCACGCCGTTGGCGAAGTACAGGCCATCGAGCAGCACGCGGGTTTCGCCGCTGGCCGGGTCGTAGCTCAGCAGGCGTCCATGCGGGCGCGCTTCGAGCAGATCGAGCAGGTAGTCCGGCTGCTGGAAGCGCGAGGAGGCGTCGCTGAAGTAGATGGTGCCGTCGCTGGCGATATCCAGGTCATCGGTGAAGGCGAAGGGCAGGCCGTCGGCCTCGGTGGTCAGCACCTTGATCGCACCCTGCGGGTCGATGCTCAACAGGCCCTTGTAGGCGTCGGCGACGATCAGGTTGCCATCGGCATCGAAGTTCATGCCCAGCGGGCGGCCGCCGGTATCGGCGAAGGTTTCCAGGCTGTCGTCTGCCAGCACGCGGACGATGCGTCCGTCGTGCAGACCGGCATAGACCCGGCCTTCGGCATCCACGGCGGTATCCTCGGGGCCATGGATCTGACCGCGCGCCAGCAGCTCGGCCTTCATCAGGATGTCGTTGGGTTCCAGCACGCCAGTCATCGCCGGGGCCGGCGCCGCGTCCCAGGGCAGCGGATCGATCGGGCTGGGCGTGAGGGCCAGGTAACCAGCCGCTGCGGCCAGCAGCATGACGAGCAGGGCAAGCAGTTTCTTCAGCATTGTTGTTCTTCCGTGTCGGAGGTGGTGCGCGGCACAGATTACACAGTTCCGCTGATCGACGGCAGGCCGCGCCCCGTGCGAAGGCCTGGGCATATATACTGCGCGGCATTGTTCATGGGAGAGCCGCGTGGCTAACGACATTCACTGGATTCTCGACGACGCCGGCCTGGCCGAGCATTGCGCCGCCTGGCAGGCGCTGCCCTTCGTCGCGCTGGACACCGAGTTCATGCGCGTCGACACCTTCTATCCCATCGCCGGGCTGCTGCAGGTCAGCGGCGGCGACGGCGCCTATCTGATCGACCCCTTGCGCATCAGCGACTGGCGACCTTTCGCAGCGCTGCTCGAAGCGCCGAACGTGGTCAAGGTGCTGCATTCGTGCAGTGAAGATCTGGAAGTCTTCCTGCGCCTGAGCGGCAGCCTGCCGGCGCCGCTGTTCGATACGCAACTGGCGGCCGGTTATCTCAACCTCGGTTTCTCCATGGGCTACTCGCGCCTGGTGCAGGCGCTGCTCGATATCGAACTGCCCAAGGGCGAAACCCGTTCCGACTGGCTGCAGCGGCCGCTGTCCGAACTGCAGGTGCGCTACGCCGCCGAAGACGTACTGCATCTGGTCGAGGTGTACCGTGCGCTGATGGCCCGCCTGGCGCCGCAGAAGGTCGCGTGGGTGCTGGAGGACGGTGCCGAACTGGTGGCCAACCTGAGCCGTGAAGTGGCACCGGAGGACGCCTGGCGCGAGGCCAAGCTGGCCTGGAAGCTGTCGCGTCAGCAACAAGCGGTGCTGCGCGCGCTGTGCGCCTGGCGCGAGCGTGAGGCGAGGGCGCGCAATCAGCCGCGTAATCGCGTGCTGCGCGAGCACTCGCTGTGGCCGTTGGCACGTACCCAGCCGGATAACCTTGTGGCGCTGGCGCGTATCGAGGACATGCACCCGAAGACCGTGCGCCAGGATGGCGAAACCCTGCTCAAGCTGATTCGCGAGGCCGCGGCACTGCCACCCGAGCAATGGCCCGAGGCCTTGCCCGAGCCGTTGCCGGTCGAAGCCTCGACGCTGCTCAAAAAGCTGCGCGCCGTCGGCCAGCGCGAAGGCGAGCGCCTGGATATCGTGCCCGAGCTGATGCTGCGCAAGAAAACTCTGGAAGCCCTGCTGAAAAGCGGCTTTCCCAATGGCCCTTACCAATTGCCCGATTCCCTGCGCGGCTGGCGCCGGGAGTTGATGGGTCAGGCTCTTCTGGACTGCCTGGCCGCTGAAGGAGAATCCGCGTGAAACGCATCTGTTCCATCTACAAAAGTCCGCGCAAGAACGAGATGTACCTCTACGTACTCAAGGCCGAGGCCCTGACCCGCGTGCCCGAGGGCCTGCTCGCGGTATTCGGCCCGCCCGCGCACGCCTTCGATCTGGTGCTCAGCCCGGAGCGCCAGCTGGCGCGGGAAGACATCGCCACGGTGCTGGAGAATCTCGATAAACAGGGTTATCACCTGCAGATGCCGCCGCCCGAAGAAGACTACATTCAGCACCTGCCTGACGAACTGCTGTGTCGTAACGATCCGGTGTGAAGCATGCGTTTGCTGATTGCCGAAAACGGCCACGCCCTCTATGCCGAGCGTATTCGTAGCGCCTGTCCCGAGCTGCAGCTGGTAGCCAGCTCGCAGCCCGAACAGCTGCGTACGCTCGCCGGTGAATGTGAGCTGTGGCTGGGTCAGCCAGACCTGCTCGCGCCCTTGCTGCGCCAAGGGCTGCGTCCACAGTGGCTGCAGTCGACCTGGGCGGGCATCACGCCGCTGCTGGCGGCCGGCCTGCCGCGTGATTATCGCCTGACTCGCGCCGTTGGCATCTTTGGCCAGGTAATGGCCGAATACGTCCTTGGCCATATGCTGGCCCACGAGCGGCGCCTGTTCGCGCGGCTGGCGGCGCAGGTCGAGCAGCGTTGGGATCACAGCCTGCCGCGCAGCCTGCGTGGGCGCCGGGTGCTGGTGGTCGGTTGTGGCGATATCGGTCAGGCCGTGGCCACTTTTCTGCAGCCATTCGCTGTGGAGCTGCGTGGTGTTGCCAGCCATGCCCGAGAGCAGGCGCCTTTCGCCGAAGTGGTCGCCATGGACGACCTGCCACGGCTAATCGCCTGGGCCGACTACGTGATCAACCTGCTGCCGGACACACCGGCAACCCGCGATCTTTACGATGCCGAGCTATTGGCGCATTTCCGCGAAGAGGCGGTGCTGCTCAACGCCGGACGTGGCGTCGCGGTGGTCGACGTCGATCTGGTCGCCGCGCTCGAGCGACACCAGCTGGCGGGTGCAGTGATCGATGTCTGCCGTGAGGAGCCACTGCCGCCAGGCCATCCGTTCTGGACGGCGCCGCGTCTGCTGCTCACCGGTCACAGCTCGGCTCCCACCGATCCGACGCTGATGAGCGAGCTGTTCATCGACAACCTGGCGCGCTGGCAAGCCGGACAGCCACTGCGTGGTGAAGTGGATTTCGCCCGCGGGTACTGATGCCGTTGGGCCAGGGCCGCTTGGCCCTGACTGCCGTCCAGGCTAGACTGCCGCGCTTTTTCCACCTGAGTCCATACTGCTCTCATGGCCGCCAACCTCGAACCCTTCTGGAAACGCAAGACGCTCGCCCAGCTCGACCCGGGCGAGTGGGAGTCGCTGTGCGACGGTTGCGGCCTGTGCTGCCTGCAGAAGCTCGAAGACGAGGACGATGGTGCTGTCTACTACACGCGTATCGCCTGCAAGCTGCTGGACCTGCAAACCTGCCGCTGCAGCGATTATCCCAACCGGGTCAAGCATGTGCCCGACTGCATCCAGCTCACCCCGGCGCAGGCCGATCAGTTCCAGTGGCTGCCGCTGACCTGCGCCTATCGTCTGGTCAGTGAAGGCAAGGATCTGCCGCACTGGCATCATCTGGTGAGCGGCGATCCGGATGCCGTGCATGCCGAGCGGGTTTCCCAGTCGGGGCGTATGCTCAGCGAGACCAGCGTGGCCGAAGAAGACTGGGAAGATCATCTGATTTTTCGCGCGGGTTGATTGCCACGCGGCTTCGTGGCAAATCTGTCATTCGCCCATGGAATTTGCCCAGCGGCGCGGCGGTCATATGCCGCCATGTCCCGCATCAGGAGTGTTGCTCGATGTCCCTTCGCTTGCCGTTGTACGCTTCTCTGCTGCTTCTGAGCCTGCCGGCTTTCGCCGCCACGCAGAAGGTCGATCTGGATTATCACGTGCGCTTTCTACCCGAAAGCAATCAGGCCGAGGTCAGCATCACGCTGGAGAAGGGTGAGCGCGTGCGCAGCCTAGATTTCAATCTCGGCGAGGACGGACGCTTCAGCGATTTCAAGGCCGATGGCCAGTGGTCGCAAGAGGTAGCCGGACGAGGCAAGTGGCAGCCGGGCGAGGGCAAGAGCGTACTCAGCTATCGGGTGTTGATCGACAAGGAGCGCAAGCCTGGCCGTTACGATGCCAGGATGACCGAGGATTGGGCGCTGTTTCGCGGCGACAACCTGGTGCCCGCAGCCAAGCTCGATCAGCGTGACAAGACCGAGCTGATAGCGCGCCTGCAGTTCGAGCTGCCCAAGGGCTGGAAGAGCGTGGAAACCGGCTGGCCGCGCATCGGCAAGAATCGTTTCCGCATCGATAATCCAGAGCGCAAGTTCGACCGCCCGACCGGCTGGATGCTCGCTGGCAAGCTGGGCACTCGTCGGACGCGCCTGGGCGACACCGAGGTCGCCATTTCCGCACCGATCGGCGAAGGCATGCGGCGCATGGATATCATGACCTTCCTCACCTTCGTCTGGCCGCAGATACAGCAGGTGTTCCCGCGCGACCCGGACAAACTGCTGATCGTCGGCGCTGGCGATCCGATGTGGCGCGGCGGCCTGTCGGCGGCCAATTCCTACTACATGCACGCCGACCGCCCACTGGTCAGTGAAAACGGCACCAGCTCGCTGGTGCATGAACTGGTGCATGTATTCGGCCGCATCTACGGTCGCGATCGCAGTGACTGGATCGCCGAAGGCCTGGCCGAGTATTACGCCATCGAATTGATGCGCCGTGCCGGTGGCATCAGCGAGGACCGCTATCAGAAGATTCGCGAGCAGCTGATTCGCTGGAGCAAGCCGGTCAGCAGCCTGCGCACCGATAATGCCAGTGGCCAGGTCACCGCCCGCGCCGTGCTGCTGCTGCAGGAGCTGGACCGGGAAATTCGCCAGAAGACCAAGGACAAGGGCAATCTTTCGCTGGACGACGTCACCCGCGGGCTGATGCGTCTGGACCGGGTCAGCACCAAGGACTTCGTCGACATTACCGAGAACGTTATCGGCGGGCCGTCGAAGACCCTGGACACACGCTTGCTGCGTTGAGTCCTGGTGCAGTCTTGTAGGAGCGGCTTCAGCCGCGATTGCGAATGAATTCGCTCTTAAAAAAGCGTTGCCCCTGCGCCGAAGTTGTCTAGACGCACGGTCGGTAGGAGCGGATTTATCCGCGAAAGGGCTGGCGCCGCGCCGGCAAGCATCGCGAATGAATTCGTTCCTACGGGTGATGGCTTTCAGCGTTGCTTATCTTCCGTCTTGCCCAGCAGCGCCGCCAAACCTGCCAGCCCCTTGTGCGTGACCTTGCTGCCGGAGCCCGCACTGGCGGCCTCTTCCTTCTGGTAGTGCAAATCGACCTGACGCTGGTGCTCGTTGTCGTGGCAGTACAGGCACAGCAATTCCCAGTTGGAGCCGTCTTCCGGGTTGTTGTCGTGGTTGTGGTCGCGATGATGCACGGTCAGCTCGCTCAGGCGCTTGCCGCTGAACTCGCGGCCGCAGCGGCCACAGATGTGTGGGTACATGCGAAGCGCCTTTTCCCGATAGCTGGTTTCACGGCGTTGCTGGGCTTCGGCGAGGATCTTGTCGAGCTTGCTGGTCGGATTCATGGGGCGATTCGCTGGAACGTTCGAGGGCAGGTGTTGCCAGAATAAAACGAAAGCCTGTCGAGCAGGAGAGCCATCATGCGTATCCCCATTCTCGCCGCGATGATCCTGGCGTCCAGCGTCGCCACGCTGGCATGGGCGCAGCAGCCCATGCGCATGCCGTCAGCTCCGGAAGCCGGCTCGCCGGGCACGGCGACGCCACAGCCCTATGGCCAGCCCTCTACCGCAGTACCGATCAAGCGCCAGGGATCGGCGCCCCTTCTTCCGCCGCCTCAGGGTCAACCCCTGCCCGGTGCGCCTCGCCCCAACGGTGATCAGCCGATCCCGCAACTGGACGAGCAGATGCGCCGCAACAGCCAGGGGCTGGAAGGGTAGCGCAAGCAGGACTGAGCGTCGTTTTCCTGTAGGAGCGGCTGGACGGCATTCCGCTTCAGCCGCGATGCTTGGGCAATCGCGGCTGAAGTCGCTCCTAGGCGTGCGCTATCCCGAGCACACGAAACAGGAAGGCATATTCCAGCGCCACATCCCTGATGCCCTGATAACGCCCACTCATGCCGCCATGTCCCGCGCCGAGGTCGGTCTTCAGCAGCAGCAGGTTGTCGTCGGTCTTGTCACGGCGCAATTTCGCCACCCACTTGGCTGCTTCCCAGTACTGCACGCGGCTGTCGTTGTAGCCCGCGACGGCGAGAATCGCCGGATAGGCCTGGGTGCGCACATTCTCGTAAGGCGCGTAGGCCTTGATGCGCTCGAAGACCTCGGGCTGGTTCGGGTCACCCCATTCGTCGTACTCGGTCACGGTGAGCGGCAGGTCCGGGTTGAGCATGGTGTTGAGCACGTCGACGAAGGGCACTTCGGCAATGGCAGCGGCGAACAGCTCGGGGCGCTGGTTGAGCACGGCGCCGATCAGCAGGCCGCCGGCGCTACCGCCGCTGATCGCCAGCTGCGAGGCGGTGGTAACACCTTCGGCGATCAGGCGTTCGGCGCTGGCGATGAAATCGTCGAAGCTGTTCTGCTTGTGCGCAAGCTTGCCGGCGCGATACCAGGCTTCGCCCATTTCGCCGCCGCCGCGTATGTGGGCGATGGCGAAGACGAAGCCGCGGTCGAGCAGGCTCAGGCGCGCATGGGAGAACCAGGGGTCGAGGCTGGCACCATAGGCACCATAGCCATAGAGGTAGAGCGGCGCCGGTTGGCCTGCGTTGAACACTTCGCGGCGCGCCACCAAGCTGATCGGTATCTGCGTACCGTCGGCGGCGCTGGCCCAGAGGCGACGGCTTTCATAAATATCGGCATCGAACGGACCTTCCACCGGCGTCTGCTTGAGCACCTGCTGCTCACCCGTGGCCAGTTCCAGCTGACGTACCTGGGCGGGGCGGTTCAGCGCTTCGTAGCGCAGGCGAATCACCGGGCTGTGAAACTCCAGGCTGTCCTGCACGTAGAGGCTGTAGGCCGCATCCGGCAGCTGCACGCGGTACGCCATCTGGCCCTGCGGCTGTACTTCGAGGATCGGCAGGCCACCTTCGCGCAGCGCCAGGACGATGGCGCGCTGGTTCAATGTGGCACCTTCGAGCATTACCTGCGGGTCATGTGGACGGATCTGTTGCCAATGCGCACGCTGCGGCTTGTCCTCGGTGGCGCGGTACAGCGCGAAGTTGATCCCGCTCTGGTTGCTGCGGATCAGCCAGCACCACTCGCCGTTGAGCATGCCGTGGTCGACGTCGTACTCGTGATCTTCCTCGCGGGGCGCCAGGCAGGTGAAGGCGTCTTGCGGGCTATGGGCGTCCAGCACCCAGACTTCGCTGGTGGTCTTGCTGCCCAGTTGCAGAATCAACTGGCGCTCCGAACTGGAACGATAGCAATGCAGGAAGAAACGGCCATCTGCCTCCTCGAATACCGCTTCGGCTGCGGCCTCGCCGAGGCGGTGACGATAAAGTTTGTAGGGGCGGTGGGTGTCGTCCAGTTCGGTGAAGAACAGCGTCTGGCTGTCGTTCGCCCAGGTCATGCTGCCATCGCAGTCGTCGAAGGGCAGCTCGCTGATCTGGCCGCTGCCCAGCTCCTTGACGAACAGGCGGTAGATCTCGTCGCCGCTGCTGTCGAGGCTGTAGGCCAGGCGTTGCTGGTCGGGGCTGATGCTGAATGCGCCCACGGAAAGAAAACCGTCACCGGCCAGCTCGTTGGGATCGAGCAGCAGCGTTTCGCTGGCGCTGTCGACCTGCAACGAACCATCGGCAGGGCGGCGGCAGCGATAGTGCCGTGGATATTCGTCACCGGCCGTGGTGCGCTGGTAGTAGAGGTAGTCGCCCCAGGGCGTGGGCAGCGACAGGTCGGTCTCGCGGATGCGCCCCTTGATCTCCTCGAACAGCTGCTCGCGCAGCGCCTGCTGCGGTTCCAGTACGCTCTCCAGGTAAGCGTTCTCCGCCTGCAGGTACGCCAGCACCTCTTCGCTGTCGCGGTTCTCCAGCCAGCGATAGGGATCGTTACCGGCTTGCTGATGGGCGATGGGGGCAGAGGACATGGCGAAGCTCCAGAGCAGCTCGGCTGGCAAGAGCGCCGAGCCGGGTAAAAACCGCTATCATAAGCGCCCCTTTGCCAGACCTGCCACGCCGGCGCCTGCTTATGATGAATGAAAACGACTACCTCATGGCCTGGGCGGCCTACGGGATTGCTGCCCTGGGTTGCCTGTTGGTATGGATGCGCCTGACCAGCTGGATGTGGCGCTATCTGCGCGAGCCACTCGCGGTGCTGGTGGCTGTACTGCTGTTCAGCCCGACCATCGTCGATCCGACGCGTGAGCTGTTCGCGCCTGCACTGGCGGTCACCGCCATGGACGTTTTGCTCAAGGTCGGTAACAACGCCTGGCGCGCCGTGGCCGATCTGGCGCTTTACAGCCTGATCGCTCTCGCCGTCTACCTGCTCTTCGTCGCTGTTCGCTGGCCCATCGAGCGTTGGTGGAAGGATCGCCATGGCCAACCAGCGTCGGAGCCTGACGAAGACCCACGCACCCTGCGCGAGCGCATGGAAGAGGACGACGATCTGCCGATTCGCGATTACGGGCGCGATCGCAGCGGACGCATGGAACCGCGTATCTGATTTGCCCCCTTGCGCCGGCTGGCCCGTGCGTTCAGCATGATGGCCTTGTGCAAGGGAGGCCCGATGGATTGCGTGTTCTGTGCCATTGCCGAGCGACGGCTACCCGCTCATCGACTTTACGAGGACGATGATTTCATCGTTCTGCTGGATATCTTTCCCATGCGTCCGGCCCATGTGCTGATCGTCAGCCGCCTGCATGCGCCGTTTCTGCGTGACTTGCCCGTGCCGGTTCGTGAGCGCCTGCTGACCTTGTCGGAACGCGTGGCCGGTGCGCTGCGTGAGGCCGGCTACGGAGTCAACGGCATCAACCTGGTGATCAACGATGGTCCGGACTCCAACCAGCACGTGCCTCATCTTCATCTACACCTGATTCCGCGCCGGCCGGGCGACCTGCCGGCGCTGCTCTGGCGACTGCTGGTGCGTTTTCTGCCGCAGGGCCGCAAGCGACTCGACGCGCGTTTGCAGAACGAAGCCGAGTGCCTGCGCCTGATCCTCGGCAAGGAGAATTGATTCGATGTGCGAATTGCTCGGCATGAGCGCCAATGTACCCACCGATATCGTCTTCAGCTTTACCGGGCTGATGCAGCGCGGCGGCCGTACCGGGCCGCACCGTGATGGCTGGGGTATCGGTTTCTACGAGGGGCGTGGCCTGCGCCTGTTTCAGGACCCGCGGGCGAGCAGCGAGTCCGAGGTCGCGCAACTGGTGCAGCGCTACCCGATCAAGAGCGAGGTGGTGATTGGTCACATCCGCCAGGCCAATGTCGGCCAGGTGTCGCTGGTCAATACCCATCCTTTCAGTCGAGAGCTATGGGGACGCAACTGGTGTTTCGCGCACAACGGCCAGCTCGCTGGCCTGCAGGGTTCCACCAGTTTCTATCGACCGGTGGGCGAAACCGATAGCGAAGCCGCCTTCTGCGATCTGCTCAACCGCGTGCGGCGCGCGTTTCCCGAGCCGGTCTCGGTGGAGGTGCTGCTGCCGGTGCTGGTGGCGGCCTGTGCCAGCTACCGCCAGCTCGGCGTGTTCAACTGCCTGCTCAGCGATGGTGACTGGCTGTTCAGCTTCTGCTCGACCAAGCTGGCGCATATCACCCGGCGCGCGCCATTCGGCCCGGCGCAGCTCAAGGACGCCGATCTCAAGGTGGACTTCCAGTCTGAAACCACACCCAACGATGTGGTGACGGTCATCGCCACCGAACCTCTGACGGATAACGAACAATGGTCGCTGTACCAGCCGGGCGAATGGCGCCTGTGGCGCCGCGGCGAAAGCATCACTCACGGCAAGGCCTGATCCCATGCTTAGAAGCTACCTGCGTCTGACGCTGTTCGCCTTCGGCCTGTTGCTTGGCGTACAGGTGCCGGGCTTCATCGATGACTATGCCAAGCGGGTCGAAGCGCACCGCCTGGAATCGCAACAGAGTCTCAAGGGGTTTCAGGAAACCGCCCAGAAGTTCTTCAAGGGCGACATGGATGCGCTGGTGGCGCACTACCGCGTAAGCGATGACCCGGTGATGCGCAGCGACGCCAACAGCGTGGGACATCTGGTGCAGCGCTCGGCCTTGCTCGAGCGCGAATGGCAGGCCATGCAGGGGCCCTGGTATGCCCAGGCCTGGCACCTGGCGACTGGCGCCGATCACGAGCTGTTTCAGGAAACCCTGAAGGCTTACCGCTATCAGGTGCTGTTCACTCCGGATGCAATCCTCTGGGGTGTGATCAGTGCGTTGCTGCTGGCCTGGCTGGCGGAACTGCTGGTGCTGATGTTCGGCTGGCTGTTCGGGGCAGGGCGGACCAGACGCGCTCAGCAACGCCACTGGCGCTGAATCGGTCAGCCCGCGAGCGTTCCTACGCGCAAGCCGAAGGGGGCAAAAGGTGCGCTGGTTCGCCAGATGTGCAGGCAGGGTGTGTTAATGTAATACCGCGTTACATTTAACCCTCACCCTGTAGCACTGGAGTTTCCATGTCGATCAAGGATTCGATCCTGGCCGCCGCGCTGGCTGCCGTTCTGCCGTTCACGTCCGCTGCATATGCCAATCCCGAGACCGAGCCTGAGAGTGCTGCGGTCAGCGAGGAGGTCACCGAGGGTGACGATTCGGCGCAGTACATCAGCCCTGAAGAATTCGTCGCCAGCCTGGAGTTCAAGACCGGGCGAGTGGTGCTCGGCAACGATCTGGCCACCCTCAACCTGCCCGATTCGCTGGTATTCCTCGATGGCGAGAATGCCCAGCGCCTGCTGGTCGATGGCTGGGGCAACCCGCCGGACGACGTTCCGCCGCTGGGCATGATCCTGCCGGCCGGGGTATCGCCGCTGGCCGAGGAGTCCTGGGGTGTCACCGTCGAGTATGAAGACAGTGGTTATGTGTCCGACGAGGACGCCGCCGACATCGACTATGGCGACATGCTCAAGGACATGCAGGCCGACATGCGTGAGGCCAACACCTGGCGTGAAGAGAACGGCTACGAGCCGGTACAGCTGGTCGGCTGGGCCGCTGCGCCACGCTACGATACCGAGGGCAAGAAGCTGCACTGGGCCAAGGAACTGAAGTTCGGTGACAGCGAGACCAATACCCTCAACTACAACATCCGCGTGCTGGGCCGTAAGGGTGTGCTGGTGCTGAATTTCGTCGCCAATATGGATCAGCTTGCAGAGATCGAGGCCAACGTGCCGGCCGTGCTGGCAGCCACCGAATTCAACCCGGGCCAGCGCTATGCCGAATTCGATCCGGACCTGGACACCGTGGCCGCGTACGGCCTGGGCGCGCTGGTAGCCGGCAAGGTGGCGGCCAAGACCGGCCTGCTGGCCATGCTGCTGGTACTGCTGAAAAAATTCTGGTTCATCCCGGTGGTGGTGATCGGCTGGCTGTTCAAGCGTATCGGCCTGCGCAAGAAGGACACGCCGAGCGAAGAAGCGAGTGCACCGGCTGCTCCTGTGGCAGCGCCAGCCGAGGCCAAGGTCGAGGAGCCGGTACAGGCCCCGGCGCAGACGGTGATGGACCTGAACAAGCCGGACGACGCGGACAAGCGTTGAGTTCGAAGCGTGGGTGGTGTCATGCACTGGGACGTACTGCGCGGCTCCTTTCTTGCGGTTGTGCTGTTGCTGGGCGCCGGCTGTGGCCAAGCGGATCGCTTCGCCGAGGGATGGGATCAGGGCGGTACGCTGCATGAGGCGACCATGCGGGACTGGGCTTTTGCCGTCGATACCAATCGACTGGCCACCAGTGCCGATTTCGTCCGCGAACGGATTCCCGACGTGCCAGAAGAGGCGTTGCCGATCATCAGCGCCCTGGTCGAGAAATGCCTGAGCGACATGTCGCTCAGGTTCGCCGTGGACTATGTAAAAGCGTACGAGAAGCTGGATTACTGTTTCGACTATACCGAGAGGATGCTCGGCCGGTTGGAGCAGGAATATGCAAACCAGGCGCGTGCAACCGAATAGCAAAACGCCGCGAATCCTTAACCGGATTCGCGGCGTTTTTCGTTGCGGCTCGATGCCTTACTTGGACAGGTACTTCATGCCGTCCTCCAGCCCCTGCAGGGTCAGCGGGTACATGCGATCTTCGATCAGTTCGCGCACCAGGGCAGTCGATGCGGTGTAGTTCCAGGTGTCCTTGGGGTAGGGGTTGATCCAGATGATCTTCTTGAACTTCTCGGTGAAGCGCTTCATCCAGACGTAGCCGGCTTCCTCGTTCCAGTGCTCGACGCTGCCACCGGCCTGGGTGATTTCGTAGGGCGCCATGGCCGCATCGCCGACGAACACCACCTTGTAGTCGGCGCCGTACTTGTGCAGCAGGTCCATCGTCGAGGTGCGTTCGCTGGTGCGGCGCATGTTGTTCTTCCACACGCTCTCGTAGATGAAGTTGTGGAAGTAGAAATATTCCAGGTGCTTGAACTCGGTCTTGCAAGCGGAAAACAGCTCCTCGCAGACCTTGACGTGGGCGTCCATCGAGCCACCGATATCCAGCAGCAACAGGAGTTTGACCGTGTTGCGTCGCTCCGGGCGCATCTGGATATTGAGCAGGCCGCCGTCTTTGGCGGTGTGGTCGATGGTGCCGTCCAGATCCAGCTCTTCGGCTGCGCCCTGACGGGCGAACTTGCGCAGGCGGCGTAGCGCCACCTTGATGTTGCGTGTACCCAGCTCGACCTGATCGTCGAGGTTCTTGTATTCACGCTGATCCCACACCTTGGCGGCCTTGCCCTGGCGCTTGCCGGCATCGCCGACGCGGATGCCTTCCGGGTTGTAGCCGCCGGAGCCGAACGGGCTGGTGCCGCCGGTGCCGATCCACTTGTTGCCGCCGGCGTGCTTCTCTTTTTGCTCTTCGAGGCGCTTCTTGAATTCCTCGATCAGCTTGTCGAGGCCGCCCAGGCTCTGGATTTGCGCCTTTTCCTCATCGGTCAGCAGGCGCTCGAACTCCTTGCGCAGCCACTCCTCGGGGATCATCGCCTCGATGTGCTCGTTGAGGTTTTCCAGGCCCTTGAAGTAGGCGCCGAAGGCACGATCGAACTTGTCGAAGTGGCGTTCATCCTTCACCAGGATGGCGCGCGCCAGGTAATAGAACTCGTCCATGTCGGCGAACACGACGTTGTGCTTGAGCGCGTTGATCAGGTCGAGCAACTCGCGCACCGACACCGGCACCTTGGCCGCGCGCATTTCGTTGAATAGGTTGAGCAGCATACTTATGCCCTCATGAAAGTCTGTGACTGCCTGTGGCCACTGCCCGCGCCGGAGCAAGGGCGAGCGAGCTAGAGCCAGGCAAGGCGAGAGCTGGCGAGCAAGCGCAGTGTACTTTTGTACATGAGCATTGCGAGCCTGCTCTCAACACAGCCTGGCCGACGCGCAGCCGCCCGTTTATCGGGATGCTCGGCGGGTCATGAAGGCCAGGCGCTCGAGCAACTGCACATCCTGCTCGTTCTTCACCAGCGCACCGGCCAGCGGCGGGATGGCCTTGGTCGGGTCGCGCTCGCGCAGCACCGCTTCACCGATGTTGTCGGCCATCAGCAGCTTGAGCCAGTCCACCAGCTCGCTGGTCGAAGGCTTCTTCTTCAGGCCCGGTACCTTGCGCACGTCGAAGAACACGTCCAGCGCCTCGGCCACCAGCTCGCCGCTGATGTTGGGGTAGTGCACGTCGACGATCTTCTTCAGGGTCTCCCGATCCGGGAAGGCGATGTAGTGGAAGAAGCAGCGGCGCAGGAAGGCGTCCGGCAGTTCCTTCTCGTTGTTCGAGGTGATGATGATGATCGGGCGCTGCTTGGCCTTGATCGTCTCGTTGGTCTCGTAAACGTAGAACTCCATCTTGTCGAGTTCCTGCAACAGGTCGTTGGGAAACTCGATGTCGGCCTTGTCGATCTCGTCGATCAGCAGGATCACGCGCTCGTCGGACTCGAACGCCTCCCACAGCTTGCCCTTCTTGATGTAGTTGCGAACATCGTGGACCTTGTCGGAGTCGAGCTGCGAGTCACGCAGGCGGCTGACCGCATCGTATTCATACAGGCCCTGATGCGCCTTGGTAGTGGACTTGATGTGCCAGGTGATCAGGCGGGCAGAGAAGGCCTCGGCCAGTTGCTCGGCGAGCATTGTCTTGCCGGTGCCCGGCTCACCCTTGACCAGCAGCGGGCGTTGCAGGGTGATGGCGGCGTTGACCGCGAGCTTGAGGTCGTCGGTGGCGACGTAGGACTGGGTGCCTTCGAACTTCATCGGAAAATCCTCGAAACGGTAACGCGCGGGCCGGCCCGCAGCAGAAATTCAGAGCGCGACTATAACGCGCAGCTCCGGTGGCTGTGAACGCAGACGCGGTATTCAGTCACTGAATGGGCGGTCACCGCTGCTTTCGGCTACAGCTCAGCTGCCGTCCTGCTGAGGTGGCGGGCGTTCGTAGCGGGGCGTGAAGGCTTCGACGAAGCCATTGCGCAGGATGCCGATGAAGGCCTGGAAGGCGCTGATATCCTGCTGGCGCGTGCTACCGCTGAGTTCGACACGGGTGGCGATCTGATCCTGACGCTGATTCTTCAGGACCTTCTCGCTGCCACCGACCAGAGCCTCCCATATCGAACGTAGAAAGCCCTTGTCCTGGTCTTCCACATCCTGCTGCCAGTCAAAAACCTCGACGTTGCGTAACAGCGGCTTGATGTAGCCACTGAGCTGAGCATCCTCGGCGGAGGCTTCGACTACCAGGTCGCCGTTACCGCTTTTGAAGTCGAACTTGCCATAGGCGTTGGCCAGGTCGTTGAGGCGCGTTAGCTCGATACCGGTGGCGCGTACGCGGAACTCGAAATCCTCGAAGTTGTGAAAGGGATCGAACACCGCCGTGGCTTCCAGTGGCGCGTGATCGAGCAGTTGCGCCGTGCCCTCGAAACGGGCGACGCGATCGCCCTGTTCGTCGGCCACGTTGGTCAGGTTGTAGAGGCTGGCGTCGATCGCGTTGGCATGCAGCTTCACCGGTGGTGAGACGCTGAAATTGTAGAAGCCCAGCGTACCGTCGAGTACGCGCACTTCGTTGAGGGTGATCGGCAGCAGCTTGTTCAACTGCTCGCGCCAGTCGACGCCTTCACCGGTCTGGGTTTCATCGCTGCTTTGCCCATCGACGAAGTTCACTTGCGGCCGGTCGAAGATCACCCTGGCCACCACGGCCCGCTCCTGCCACAGGTCGCGCCAGCTCACTGAAATATCGATGCGCGGCGCCTCGACGAAGGGCACTGGCACCTGCTGTTCGGCCTTGACGATGTTCAGGCCGTTGATGCGATAGGCGCCGCGCCAGAGCGCGATGTCGACGTCTTCGATCTGCCCGCGGTAGTTACCCATGTTCGCGAGCTTGTCATTGAGGTAGTCGCGGACGACGTAGGGCAGGGCGACGTGCAGCACCACCAGCAGGGCGAGCAGGCTGAGGCAGATCCACAGCGGCAGGCTGTAACGGCGTTTCATCGGGTGTATCCGTCAGGTCTGATTCTCCACAGGTTGACTGCGCTAGCCGGGGCAGAGTTCGACCTTCCTGATGCTGGACGCGATGATTCATCAGGCATAGGCTGGTGAGCTCCGCAACGACAAGGAATCGATGCACCATGAGCCGCATTTTCGCAGACAACGCCCAGGCCATCGGCAATACACCGCTGGTGATGATCAACCGTCTGGGACCGAAAGGCGTGACCATCCTGGCCAAGATCGAGGGCCGCAACCCGGCGTATTCGGTCAAGTGCCGTATCGGCGCCAGCATGATCTGGGACGCCGAGGAGCGCGGTGTGCTCAAGCCGGGCATGACCATCGTCGAGCCGACCTCCGGCAATACCGGCATCGGCCTGGCGTTCGTCGCTGCCGCGCGCGGTTACAAACTGGTGCTGACCATGCCGGCCTCGATGAGCCTGGAACGGCGCAAGGTGCTCAAGGCGCTCGGTGCCGAGCTGGTGCTGACCGAACCGGCCAAGGGCATGAAGGGCGCGATCGAGAAGGCCAACGAGCTGGTCGCCGCCAATCCTGACTATTACCTGCCGCAGCAGTTCGAGAACCCGGCCAACCCGGCCATCCATGAAAAGACCACCGGGCCGGAGATCTGGCGCGACACCGAAGGTGCCATCGATGTGCTGGTGGCCGGCGTTGGTACCGGCGGCACCATCACCGGCGTTTCGCGTTACATCAAGCAGACCCAGGGCAAGCCGATTCTGTCGGTGGCGGTGGAGCCGGTGGGCTCGCCGGTGATCAGCCAGACCCTGGCCGGTGACGAGGTCAAGCCGGCACCGCACAAGATCCAGGGCATCGGCGCCGGTTTCGTGCCGAAGAACCTCGACCTGGCGATGGTCGATCAGGTCGAGCAGGTCAATGACGATGAAGCCAAGGCCATGGCCCTGCGCCTGATGCGCGAGGAAGGCATTCTCTGCGGGATTTCCTGCGGCGCGGCGATGGCCGCGGCGGTGCGTCTGGCCGAGAAGCCGGAAATGCAGGGCAAAACCATTGTGGTAATCCTGCCGGACTCCGGTGAGCGCTATCTTTCGAGCATGCTGTTCAGCGATCTGTTCACCGAGCAGGAGTTGCAGCAGTAAGCCGGTTGCAGGCTTCAGGCGGCAGGCTAAAAGCTGAGCCAAGCGTAGGGTGGATGTCGCTTTTCACATCCACCGCTTTGGTGGATCGATAAAGCGCGATCTACCCTGCGCCCTGGCAACGCTTGGTCGCACCACCAGCCCGTAGCCCGGATGCAATCCGGGGAGTCACGCCGCCTGCGCCCCGGATTGCATCCGGGCTACGCTCTGCTCACGCTCGGCCTGACCACCAGCCATAGGGCCAGGGCGATCAACAGGCAGCCGGGCAGGTAGTCCCAGCTCAGGGGCTCACCCAGCAGCAGGGCACCCCACAGCACGCCGAACGGCGGGATCAGGAAGGTGGTGGTACTGGCCCTGATCGGTCCGATATCGGCCAGCAGGCGGAAGTACAGCACGTAGGCGAACGCCGTACAGAGTAGACCGAGACCGGCCAGCGACAGCCACACCTCCATACCACCCCAACTTGGCGGTGGCTGCAGCGCCAGACTGCCAGCGAACAGTGGCAGCAGGAACAGGCTGGCCCCGACCAGGCTGGCGAAGGCGGTCAGGCGGTTGTCCAGGCCGCCCTGCTGGCCGATCCAGCGCCGGGTGAGAAAGCCGGCGAAGCCGTAGCAGGTGGTGGCCACCAGACAGGCACCCGCGCCCAGCAGCAGGTCGAGATCGAAGGCCACCGGGCCGGTACGGGTCAGCACCGCCACGCCGAGCAGGCCGAGAAACACGCCCGCCGCCTTGCTCGGGTTGATGCCTTCATGGAAGAACAGTGCGCCGATCAGTACGCCCATCAGCGGCGTGGTGGCGTTGAAGATTGCCGAGTAACCGGCCGGCAGGATCAGCGCCGCCAGGCAGTACATGGCTGAAGGCAGCCCGGCGTTGATCACGCCCAGGCCCAGGCAGATGCGCAGCTTGCCGCGAAAGTCCCAGTCACTGCGCAGCAGCACAAGCACGGCGAGCAGCCCGAGTGCGCCGAAGCTGGCGCGAAAGAAGGCGGTCGGCATACTGCCCAGCACCGGTGCGGCAACGCGCATGAACAGGAAGCTGGCGCCCCAGATGGCAGCGAGCAGCAGCAGGCGAAGCAGATCGGCGGTACGCACGGCGAAGCATCCAACAGGGTGGGGGCGAGAGTGTTGCCGCTGGGCAGGGTTCTGGCAATCCGCATTGCACGTTTGAATGATTGGGTAGGACTCGGTGGCAGGGACGGTGTGGGAGGGGCTTTAGCCACGACCTGCAATGGTGGAGGCTTTGTCAATCACGATTGCAATCCAGATAGGCGTTGTCGGCTAAGCTCGGCTGATCACTGCGGATGAGGCATGCGTAATGGGGCAACAATGGCCGGCCGGCGAGATCGCTCGCCTGATCCTCGACGGCTTCGACGACTACCGCGAGCACTTTCGCCAGATCACCGATGGCGCCCGCATGCGCTTCGAGCAGGCGCAGTGGCAGGAGGCGCAGCGCGCCTCGGCCGCGCGCATCAATCTGTACGAAGAGAAGGTGGCGCAGACCCGTGAGCGCCTGCTCGAGGGCTTCGATGAGTCCTTGCTGGAAGTGGGCCAGTGGCCGCTGGTCAAAAGCGCCTATATCGCCCTGATCGATCTGCGTTTCGACGACGAGCTGGCGGAAACCTGGTTCAACTCGATCTTCTGCAGCCTGTTCAGCCATGACCAGATCAGCGATGGCTGCATGTTCATCCATACCACCCGGCCGTCGCTGCGCAGCCAGCCCAGCGCCGCGCAGACGCGCAGCTACCGGCCCGCGGGCGAACTGCATCAGGCGCTGCAGGCGATTTTCGAGGATTACCGTTTCGATGTGCCTTACGAAGACCTGCCTCGCGACCTACAGCGCCTGGAAGAGCAACTGAGCGCCAGCCTGCCGGACTGGGTCTGCAAGGACCCGGAGCTGTGCATCGAGCTGTTTTCCTCGGTGCTGTATCGCAACAAGGGCGCCTACCTGATCGGGCGCATCTACACCCGCGACGAACAATGGCCGCTGGCGATCCCGCTGCTGCACCGCGAAGGGCAGGGCATCCAGGTCGATGCGGCGATCACTGACGAGGCGGAGGTGTCGATCATCTTCTCGTTCACCCGCAGCTACTTCATGGTGGACGTGGCGATCCCAGCCGAGTTCGTCGGTTTTCTCAAGCGCATCCTGCCGGGCAAGCATATCGCCGAGCTGTACACCTCGATCGGCTTCTACAAACACGGCAAGTCCGAGTTCTACCGCGCCCTGATCGGCCACCTGGCCAGCACCGACGACCGCTTCATCATGGCGCCGGGTGTGCGCGGCATGGTCATGAGCGTGTTTACCCTGCCGGGCTTCAATACCGTGTTCAAGATCATCAAGGACCGTTTCGCGCACGCCAAGACGGTGGACCGCAACACGGTGATCGAGAAGTACCGCCTGGTCAAAAGCGTCGACCGGGTAGGGCGCATGGCCGATACCCAGGAGTTTTCCGATTTCCGTTTCCCCAAGGCCAAGTTCGAGCCCGAATGTCTGGCCGAACTGCTGGAAGTAGCGCCCTCGACCGTGGTGGTGGAAGGTGACACCGTGCTGGTTCGGCACTGCTGGACGGAGCGGCGCATGACGCCGCTGAACCTCTATCTCGAAGGCGCCAGCGAGGCCCAGGTGCGCGAGGCGCTGGACGACTACGGCCTTGCCATCAAGCAACTGGCGGCGGCCAATATCTTCCCCGGCGACATGCTGCTGAAGAACTTCGGCGTCACCCGCCATGGCCGCGTGGTGTTCTACGACTACGACGAGATCTGCTTTCTCACCGAAGTGAATTTTCGGCACATTCCGCCGCCGCGTTTCCCCGAGGACGAGATGAGCTCCGAGCCCTGGTATTCGGTGGGGCCGATGGACGTGTTCCCCGAGGAGTTCCCGCCGTTCCTGTTCGCCGATATCAAGCAGCGCCGGTTGTTCAGCCAACTGCATGGCAATCTCTATGACGCCGATTACTGGAAACGATTGCAGGAGGCGATCCGCGCGGGCAAGGTGATCGACGTGTTCCCCTATCGGCGCAAGAGTCCGGTGATTTGACGGAGGCTGGTTGAAATCCGTTTGGCCCGGCCTAATCTGATAAGTGAGCCGCCGGCTCTTCCCTTAACTTGGCAGGAGGTCGTACCCATGCTCGCCAAGCTGCAAGAACAACTGCAAGCCCTGCTGCAGGCCCTCGGCCTCGTCCCGCAACCTCAGCCGATTCGTATCAGCGAGGCCGAGCAGGAGCGCCTGCGGCGCGAAGCGCGTCAGCGCCGCTGAAGCTGTTCAGTCGAGACGGTGGGCGTCGAACCAGGCGTCTATCAGCTCGCGCATCCGCTGCCCCGAGAAACTCGCGAAATGCCCGCCGTGCACGGTGCGCACGGGCAGTTCGCGCAGGCGTGCCAGACTCTGCGCGTAATCTTCCAGGTTCGAATGGTAGGCGTCCTCGATCAGCGGGCCGTCGTAGAGGATGTCGCCGGAAAACAGCGTCTGTGTCTGCGCTTCCCACAGGCTGATGCCGCCCGGTGAATGGCCGGGCGTGTGCAGCACCTGCAACACCCGATTACCCAGATCCAGCACTTCGCCGTCTTCCACCAGGCGCGTGGCCGGCGCCGCCCGTACGCGGTATTCGGCGTAGCACAGTGGGCAATCCGGGTGCGCCTCGAACATCTCGTCACCGACGAAATCGGTGGCCAGGGTATTGGCGCCGTCCGGTGCGGCGAGGATATCGGCCTCGGCCGGATGCACCAGGCGCTCCTCGAATTCGTGATGCCCGGCGATATGGTCGAAGTGGCAGTGGCTGGCCACGGCCAGCAGCGGCTTTTCGGTCAGCCACGGCAGTTGCTCGCGCAGGCTGACCAGGCCGGAGCCGGAGTCGATCAGCACGTCATGCTCGCGCCCCTGCACATGCCACATGTTGCAGCGGTAGAAGGGGCGTACGTAGGGCTCGTGGATGAGGCAGATGCCATCGTGGCGGTGTTCCACCTCGAACCAGCGGTCACGGCTGACGATTTTCATGGTCGTTCCTCAAAGCGGTTTCGCATCCTGCGGCAGCCTGGTTGGCGGCTGCGCTCTACCGTAGGGTGGGCGGCGTCGAACACCAATCTCTCAATACAGACAAGGGCAGGGCGCTCGGATGACCGCCCCACGTAACCCACCTGGCGAGCGATTGTGTCGCGCCTATGGTGGGTTACGCCGCACCTGGCATGGCGGGTTGATCGACAAGCGCGACAGGCGGCTAACCCACCCTACGGGTGATCAGCTCGCCACGATTTTCATCACGCTACGCCAGCTGCGCCCGTGGCACCAGCACCCAGCGACGCAGGACCGCGTAGCAGGCGGCGGTGAGCAGGAACACCGGCAGCGAAGCGCCCCAGGCCAGCGGCGAGATCCAGCCCCAGTAGTAGGCCAGCACTGCGCCCAGACCATAGGCGACGAAGGCGGCCGGGTTGAAGCCGTTCAGGTAACGGTAGCGGCCGCCGTCTTCGCTGAGCAGTTCGTCCACTGCGTAGTGGCCTCTGTGGATCAGGAAGTAGTCGGCGATCAGCACGGCGAAGGCCGGGATGAACACGCTGCCGATCACCAGCAGGAAGTTCTGGAAGTTGTCGAGAATGCCGGGGATCTGCGAACCGAGGATCGACAGTACGCCGATGGCCAGCGCCGGCTTCCAGAACGGTGTCTTCGGGCTGATGTTGAGGTACGAAAGCGAGGCGCTGTAAACGCACATGACGTTGGTGGTCATCACCGAGAGGAAGACCACGATGGCCGCCGGCAGGCCGAAACCGAAGCCTGCAAGAAGCACCGCCGGGTCGTAGGTCTGCTCCATGCCGGTGAGTACCGAGAAGCCCGAAACCGTGGCGCCGAGGCCCATGGCCAGCAGCGTGGCCGCGACATAGCCGACCCAGGTGCCCACCGCCGCCACGCCCTGGCTGCGGCAGTTGCGGTTGTAGTCGGCGGCCAGCGGAATCCAGGAGAACGCGGTGGCGATGACGATATCGAAGGCGATACCGGGGGTGATCTCGTTACGTGGCTCGGTAGGCATGGCCAGGAGGCTGGCGAACTCGAACTTCTGCCCCATCACGTAGAACACCGCGCCGGCCAGCAGGAGCATGCTGATGGCCGCCCAGCGCTCGACCCGCTCGATGCCCAGATGGCCGCGCAGGGCGATCAATAGCACCAGAGTCTCGCAGAGGATGGTGAACAGCGGCAGGTTGGAGTAACCGGTCAGGTGTTCCACCGCATAGTTCAGGCTCATGCCGGCCAGCAGCGCCTGGATCCAGCTCCAGGCCAGCAGGGTCAACAGGTTGACCAGCGAGGGTAGCTTGGCGCCGCGCGAGCCGTAGCTGCCGCGCGCCAGCACCATGGTGGTCAGGCCCGAACGCTGGCCCATCAGGCCGACCAGCACCAGCGGCAGAATGCCGATACCCGAACCGATCAGCACGATAAGCATGGCCTGGGTGAATTTCAGATCCGGCACCAGCAGCATGCCGGTGAGGATGGTGGTGACCACCACGTTGGCGCCCAACCACAGGGCGATGGTGCCGCCCAGGCCGAGGCTGCGATGGCCCTTATCTGTAGGTGCGAGGCCGTCCTGGCCGAAATACTGGCTGAGATGCTTGAACATGGAACGACTCCCCGATACTTGATTGTTGGTCTTGGTAGAACGGCAGTCAGTGATGCAGCTGAATCTTGTGGTTATGTCCGTAGCACCGATGCATCCGAGGTAGGAATCTCGCGGCTAAAGCCCCTCCCACAAAGGAACCTCTATTTCCGTGGGAGGGGCTTTAGCCGCGATCAATGTCGTCAGGGGTGAAAGGGCGCGGCCTCCTGCACTTCTATGATCAAGGGACGATCATGCGGCGCACCGCGCAGCAGCTCGGCCAGATGCGTATGGTCGCGCGCTCGTTCGGCGGCGCAGCCGAAGCCGCGGGCGATGGCCAGCAGGTCCGGGGTGTAGATGTCGACGCCGATCGGCTCGATGTCGCGGCGCTGCATGTAGCGCTTGATCTCGCCGTAGCCGGCGTTGTTCCACAGCAGCACGATGATGCCGACCCGCGCTTCCACGGCGCTGGCCAGCTCGGGCAGGGTGAACTGGATGCCGCCGTCGCCCATCAGGCTGATCACCGGGCGCTGCGGCTCGGCCAGCTTGGCGCCGATGGCAGCCGGCAGGCCGTAGCCGAGGGTGCCGTAGCCGGTGGAGGCGTTGAACCAGCGCCGCGCGCCGTCCAGTTCCACCAGATGGTTGCCGCTGTACACGGTTTGCGTTGAATCGCCGACGAAGCGGGCATCGGGTAGGACATCCAGGATGCAGTCGAACAGCTGCCGGTAATGCGCCCAGCCGCTGAAATCCTCGTTCAGGCGTGCCTGTACGGCGGCGGTGCGCCGTGCGCCGGGGCTGTCCTCACGGGGTTCGTCGGGGTTGAACTCGGCCAGCAACATGCGCATGGCCACGCGAGCATCGCCCTGGATCGCCAGGTGCGGAGTGAAGTTGCGCTGCAGCTGCTGGGCATCGATGTCGATGCGGATCAGACGGCCGGGCAGGCGGAAGTCGCCGTCGAACACCACGTCGTAGTCGGTCTCGCCCAGCTCGGTGCCGATGGCCAGCACCACATCGGCCTGCAGCGCCAGGTCGCGCACCGGGCGCAGCGACTGGTTGCTGCCCAGCAGTAGCGGGTGGCCTGGCGGCAGCAGACCCTTGGCGTTGATGGTCAGCGCGGTCGGTGCATCCAGCGCGGCGGCCAGGGCGCGCGCTTCGGCTTCGGCGGCGAGGCAACCACCACCGAGCAGGAGCAGCGGGCGTTCGGCCTGCTTGAGCAGGCCGGCGGCTTCGCGGATCAGCGTGCGATTCGGTGCCGGGCGGCGCACGGTCGGCCGTGGTGCCACGGCCATATGCGTGGCGTCGGCGGTGATGATGTCCAGCGGCAACTCGATATGCACCGGCCGCGGCCGCTCGCCCTCGAACACGGCGAAGGCGCGGGCCAGCACGGCGGGCAGCTCCTCGACGCTCATCAGGGTATGGCTGAAGGCGGTGACACCCGCGGTCATTGCCCGCTGGTTGGGCAGCTCGTGCAGATAGCCCTTGCCCAGGCCGAGGCGCGCGCGCTCGTTGACGCTGGAGATCACCAGCATCGGGATCGAGTCGGCATAGGCCTGGCCCATGGCGGTGAGGATATTGGTCATCCCCGGGCCGGTGATGATGAAGCACACCCCCGGCTTGCCGCAGACGCGGGCATAGCCATCGGCCATGAATCCGGCGCCCTGTTCGTGGCGCGGGGTGATATGGCGGATACCGCTGGCGGGCAGGCCGCGGTACAGCTCCACGGTGTGCACGCCGGGAATGCCGAACACGGTATCGACGCCCCAGGCCTCGAGTTGCCTGACGAGAAATTCGCCACAGGTGGTCATGGTCATTCCTCCTGGCATCAGCCAACGATCCAGTGCGCCATCAGCGCGATGATCGGCAGGGTGATCAGGGTGCGGATGATGAAGATGACGAACAGCTCCAGCAGGTTCAGCGGCAGCTTGGCCTTGAGGATCAGTACGCCGACTTCGGACATGTAGATCAGCTGGGTCAGCGACACACAGGCGACCACGAAGCGTGTCAGCTCGCTTTCGATGCCTTTGCCCAGTACCGCCGGCAGGAACATGTCGGCAAAGCCCACCAGCATGGCCGGCGCTGCCTTGGCCGCTTCCGGCAACTGCAGCAGCTCGAGCAGGGGCACGAAGGGGTAGGACAGCCAGTTGAAGATCGGCGTGAACTCGGCGATCGCCAGGGAAACGGTGCCGATGGCCATGACCAGCGGCAGCAGACCCAGCCAGATGTCGACCACGTTGTGCACGCCGATCCTGACCATCTGCGCCGGCGAGGGGTTGGCATTGGCGCGCTGGACCGCCTGGGTCAGCCCCCAGCGCAACAGCGAGATGCCGGCCGGCACGTCTTCCTGGATCTGCTTGCCGACGCCGGCGACGTACTCGTCCTTTTTCCACGACAGTGGCGGAATGCGCGGGGTGATGATCGCGGCAGCGAGGCCGGCGACTACCACGGTCAGATAGAAGGGCACGAACAGGTGATCGATTTTCATGAAGCTGGTGATCAGCAGGCTGAAGGCGATCGAGGCGATGGAGAAGTTGGTCGCGATCACCGCGGCTTCCCGCGCGCTGTAGAAACCCTTCTGATACTGCTGAGCGGTAATCAGCACACCGACGGTGCCGGAGCCGAGCCAACTGGCGATGGCGTCGATGGCCGAACGTCCGGGCAGGCCGAAGATCTTGCGAAACACATTACGCACGATGGTGCCGATGAACTCCATCAGACCGTAGTCGGTCAGCAGCGGCAGGATCAGGCCGGCAACCAGGAAGAAGGTGATCAGTACCGGCGCCAGGTCTTTCAGCACCACGCCGCCAGTGTTGGCGCTCCAGATCCATTCCGGGCCGAATTGCCAGAAGGTCATGGCGGCGAACAGCGCGCCGAGCACACGCAGGCCCAGCCACAGCGGATGCAGCACGAACAGGTCGTGCAGCGGACGGCGCTCGCTCAGCCAGCGCGGCTTGAGCAGGCTGCCGAGGATGCCCAGCACGGCCGAGAGGATCAGCAGTGCGGTGGCGATAGCCGGCAGATGGTCGTTGACTGCGGCCTTGAGCGCATCGGCCATCACGCCGAGGCCGATGGTCACCTTCTCTTCATAGACGATGGGGGTGAGAAACAGCAGTACGCCGAGCAACGAGGGGATCAGGAAGATCAGAAACTGGCGCAGGTTGTAGGGCTGTGCGGCAAGGTCCTTGGCTGGCGGCTGCTTGTCCAGCGTTGGAGCAGCGTCTTCTCGATTCATCAGGGCACCCTAATTCTTGTTGTATGAACGTGCCGGGTGCCGCAATGGACACCCGCGCGGGTATAAAAAACCGTGGGTCAGCGGCGCTGAACCCCCGGCAGCACGCAGAGCATTTCGTAGAGCAGGTTGGCACCGAGCAGCGAAGTGTTGCCCGTGGTGTCGTAGGGCGGCGAGACCTCGACCAGGTCGCCACCGATCAGGTCCAGGCCCTGGCAGCCACGGATGATCTCCATCGCCTGAATGGTGGTCAGCCCGCCGATCTCCGGGGTGCCGGTGCCGGGGGCCCAGGCCGGGTCGATGCCGTCGATGTCGAACGACAGGTAGACCGGGCCGCCGCCGACCTTTTCGCGCACTTCGGCCATCAGCGGCGCCAGCGACTGGTGCCAGCACTCCTCGGCCTGCACCACGCGAAAGCCCTGCTTGCGGCTCCAGTTGAAGTCCTCGGCGGTGTAGCCCTGGGCGCGCAGGCCGATCTGCACCACGCGCTGGCTGTCGAGCAGGCCTTCTTCCTGGGCGCGGCGGAAGGTGGTGCCGTGGGCGATCTTCTCACCGAACATGTGGTCGTTCACATCGGCGTGGGCATCGACGTGCACCAGGCCGATCTTGCCGTACTTCTTGTGCAGGGCACGCAGAATCGGCAGGGTGATGGTGTGATCGCCACCCAGGGTCAGCGGCTTGATGCCGTACTCGACGATCTCGTCGTAGGCCTCTTCGATGATGCGCACGGCGTCGAGCAGGTTGAAGGTGTTGATCGCCACGTCGCCGATGTCGGCCACGTTCAGCGAGTCGAAGGGCGCGGCGCCGGTGGCCATGTTGTACGGGCGGATCATCACCGACTGGGCGCGGATCTCGCGTGGGCCGAAGCGGGTGCCGGAGCGCAGCGAGGTGCCGATGTCCAGCGGCACGCCGACGAAGGCGGCGTCGAGCTGGCGTTTTTCCTCGGGGCTCTGGATATGTGGCAGGCGCATCATGGTGGCGATGCCGCCGAAGCGGGGCATTTCATTGCCGCCCAGGGGCTGGTGAAAGGTCTTGTCCATGGGTGGGCCTCAGGCTCGTTCTGGTTGTGGCCGGATTCTTGGCCGGCCAGGCGCTGGGAAAAATCGGCTGGGGCAAAAACTTACTTCAGAATTGTTTGAAGTAAGGCTGTAAGCCCCGTTTCACAAGGTGCGGTGTGGCGTGCACGTCAGTCGCGGTAGCTGGGATCGAGGCGATCAAGCTTGCGTAGCCAGGCCTGCCACAGCAGCTGGCGCTGCCATTCGGCGCCCTGCAACTGCTCGCAGGCGTGCTGCGCCAGGTGCGCCGGAATCTCGCTATAGGGCTGGCCACCACTGGTGGCGGCGAGCTGGATCTCGCAGGCGCGGTTCAGGTAATACATGACGTAGAAGGCATCGGCGACGCTGACGCCGACGCTGAGCAGGCCATGGTGGCGCAGCAGCAGGGCGATGTTGTCGCCCAGCGACGCCTGGATGCGCGCACGTTCGTCCAGATCCAGTGCCACGCCCTCGTAAGCGTGGTAGCCCAGGCGCTGGTGGAACTCGGTGCTGATCTGGTTGAGCTGCAGCAGGCCATCGTTCTGCGCGGCCACCGCCATACCGGCCAGGGTATGGGTGTGGATCACGCAATGGGCGTCGTCGCGGGCCATGTGCACGGAGCTGTGGATGGTGAAACCGGCGACGTTGTAGTCGGCATTACCCTCGATCACCTGACCGTGCATGTCCACCACGATCAGGTCGCTGGCGCGAATCTCCTCGAAGAACAGGCCGAACGGGTTGATCAGAAAGCGCGGCTCGCCGTCACCCGGCAGGCGCACGGAAAAGTGCGTGTAGAGGGTGTCGTCCCAGCCGAACAGGGCGGCCAGGCGGTAGGCCGCGGCCAGGTCACGGCGCAGGGTAGTGATGTCGTTCATGCGTTCTCCAGGCCGATGAAGCGGCGTACGCGCTGGTGGTTGCCGTGGTGGATGGCGGCAGGTGAGGCGTCGAGCTGGACATGACCGTCTTCCATGAACAGCACGCGGTCGGAAATCGACAGGGCGAAGTCCATCTCGTGGGTGACGATCAGCATGGTCATGCCTTCGCGCGCCAGGTCGCGGATCACCGCGAGCACGTCGCCCACCAGTTCCGGGTCGAGCGCCGAAGTGGGCTCGTCAAAGAGCATGATGTCCGGCTGCATGGCCAGGGCGCGGGCGATGGCCACGCGCTGTTGCTGGCCGCCGGACAGCTGGTGCGGATACTTGTCGGCGTGGGCCAGCAGGCCGACCTTGTCCAGCAGCGCCAGGGCCTGCCGGCGTAATTCGGCGCTATCACCCTGGCCGTGGTAGCGCGGCGCGAGCAGGACATTGTCGACGATGGTGCGGTGGGGGAACAGGTTGAAACTCTGGAACACCATGCCGATGCGCCGCACGCCTTCGCGCTGGCGACGGTTCTCGGGGTGGTCGCCGGCCTGGATGAAACTCTCGCCGAACAGCACGATCTCGCCTTCGTCGATGCTTTCCAGGCCGTTGACGGTGCGGATCAACGAGGTCTTGCCGGAGCCGGACGGGCCGATGATGGAGATCACCTCGCCAGGTTGCACGCTCAGGTCGATGCCCTTGAGCACATGGTGGTCGCCGTAGTGCTTGTGGATGTTGCTCAGGTACAGCGCCGCCGGTGTACCTGGCTCACGAACCCGGGCGTTGCCGGTCGCTACCTGTGGCAGGCCGCTGCGCAGCTTGGCCACCTGGGCCTCGCCGAGGGTGCCCGGCTTGCGCCGGCCAAGGTCGAGGTGGCGCTCCAGGTACTGCAGGCCCCAGCCGAACAGGCTGACGATCAGCACGTAGTACACGGCCACGGCGCCGAGGGTTTCCAGCACCAGGAAGTTCTGCGCGTAAAGGCGCTGGCCGACCAGCAGCAGCTCGCTGAGGGAGATCACCGAGACCAGCGAGGTCAGCTTGACGATGGTCACGTACTCGTTGGTCAGGGTCGGTAGGGCGATGCGAAAGGCCTGCGGCACGACGATCAGCCGCTGGGTGCCAAGCCGGCCAATACCCAGGGCACGGGCGGCTTCGCGCTGCCCTTTGGCCACCGACAACAAGCCACCACGGTGGATTTCGGCCATGTATGCCGCTTCTGTCAGTACCAGGGCGAACAGACCGGCGTAGAACGGATTGGACAGTACCTTGCCGCTGGCCGGCATCAGTTGCGGCAGGTTGTAGACGAAGATCAGCAGCACCAGCAGCGGCACGCTGCGAAAGAACCATACGTAGATCGCGGCTGGTGCGCTGAGCCAGCGACTGGCGGCTTGCTTGGCACTGGCCAAACCGAAGCCCAGAACCAGGCCGAGCAGCCAGGCCAGGCTGCTGAGTTTCACCACCGTCCAGCACGCGGCCCAGAAGGCCGGCATGGAAAACAGGGAGAAGAAATAGCTCCATTCGAACGGCATATGGGGCACCTGTGACTCAAGCCGAAAAGGGGCAGGCCGGATCAAGGACCGGCCTGTGGGATGAAGCGGTCATTCAACGCAGCGGCCGTGAGCGAGTCATGACGATATGACTCGCCCACGGACTTACTTCAGGCTTCTTCCAGGTTGTATTTCTTCAGCAGTTCGGCGTATTCGCCGCTGGCCTTGAAGTCGTCCAGCGCGGCTTTCAGGGCGTCGAGCAGTTGGGCGTTGCCCTTCTTCACGTAGATACCCAACACCTGCGGGTAGATCGAACCCTTGGAGCTGATGGCGATGCGGCCCCGGGATTTTTCGACGATCAGCAGCGAAGCGGCGTCGATCTCCAGGTGCGCCTGGATATGGCCGGAGAGCAGCGCCTGGGAGGTTTCCGAGGTGGTCGGGTACTGGTTGATGGTGATGGCTCCGGCGCCCTGTTCCTTGCAGTAGCCGTCGGAAACCTTCTGCAGTGCCGGAATCCACGAAGTGCCCTGTTGCAGGCCGACGGTCATGCCGCACAGCTCTTCTGGCGTGGCCGGTTTCTTCTCGGCGTCGCTGCGCACCATGATCGCGGCGCCGGTCTTGGCGTAAGGAATGGCATCGGCTTTCTCCAGTCGCTCGGGAAGGATGTACATGCCGGAGATGATGGTGTCGAAGCGGCCGGCGTCGAGGCCGAGGATCAGGTTGGGGAAGGTGATGTCGCTGAAGCTCGCCTCCAGGCCCAGACGCTTGGCCAGGGCTGCGGAAACTTCCGGGTCGAAGCCTTTCACCTGGTCACCTTCGTAGTATTCGAACGGTGGGTAGGTAATTTCCATGCCCACTTTCAGCTCGCCGCTGGAGAGGGTCTTGGGTGTTTCGGCGGCGTGAGCGGTGGTGAACAGGCCGGCGAAGGTGCAGGCCAGAGCCAGGGCGGTGCCGCGTAGCGGGGTACGGTTTGCCATTGTGTTTATCTCCAGATCAGTTTTTTGTGTTGGCAGTGGGGAAAGTCACAGCGCGCTCGGCTGGTGCTTCAGGTGGCCGAAGCTGGATGGCGCGCGGGCGCGTTCGGGCAGCTGCAACTGGCCGTCCTCGACGCGCTTCTTCAGGTATTGGTAGGTCTGCAGTGCCTGGCTCCACATGTGCTCGCCGATGCTGATGGTTTCGTAGCGCTGGCCGGTGGCCTCGAACTGCGGCAGCGGGCGGATCTGCGTGTGGTAGTCGCAGGCATAGAAGAACGGGAAGGAGTAGCGCTCCTGGCTGACCTTGCGCACGCGGTGTGAGGTGGCGACGAAGGTGCCGGCGCTCATCACCTCGAGCATGTCGCCGATGTTGACGACGAAGGTGCCCTCGCGCGGCGGTGCGTCGATCCACTGGCCGAGGTCGTTCATTACCTCGAGCCCCGGACGGTCGGCGAGCAGGATGGTGAAGCACTCGTAGTCGGTGTGGGCACCGATGCCGGGTGCATCCTGGGCATCGCCGTCGTAGGGGTAGTGGATCAGGCGCAACTTCGACGGCGGGAAGTTGGCCATCTCGTCGAAAGTGTTTTCCGGCACGCCGAGAGCCAGGGCGAAACCGCGGAACAGCGTGCGGCCGAGCTGGAAGATGCGCGCGTAGTAGGCCTGCACCGCCTCCTTGAAATTAGGCAGAGTGGGCCAGTCGTTGGGCCCCAGCAGCGGCGTGCCGGCCAGTACCAGCGGGTTGTTGGCGGGGACTTCGAAGCCGATGTCGAAGGCTTCCTTGTGGTCCGGCTTACCGGCGCCGTAGCGCTCCTCGCCCTCGGGCACGAAGCCCTTGTGGCTGGCCGAGGTGCCGATGTAGTGGTGCATCTTGGCGTCCAGCGGCTGGGCGAAGTAGTCCTCGGCGGCGCGGTGCAGGCCGTCGATCAGCGCCTGCTCGATGCCATGGCCACTGATGTAAAGAAAGCCCACCTCGCGGGCGGCGCGGCCCAGGTTCTCGGCCACGGCCAGGCGCTCGGCCGGGTCGCTGCTGAACAGGCCGGCGATGTCGACCACGGGGATTTCGGTGAAATGCTTGGCGTTGGTGTTCATCACGGCTCCTCAGCGACTGGTGAAACGGTGGAAGTGCTGGCGCTCGCAGCGCGCCATCCACTGGTTGAGCTGCCACAGGTCGGCCACCGGCATGTCGGTGAAGGGCAGGTGGTGCAGGTAGCCGTCCGGGCCGAATTCGGGGGTCAGGGTGGTGGTCTGCAGGCCGCGCTTTTCCTGGCTGCTCCAGATGCTTTCCCAGTGACGCTGGTGGAAGGCCAGCACCTCGGCGTACTCCGGCGCGCCGGGGTGTGGCACCTGTGGGCCCTGGTCATAGCCCACGCGGGCCTGGATGTGGTCGACCCGCTCGATGAAGGCCGAGAGGTCGTCGGCGGGGTCGTCGAGCAGGCGTTCGCAAGTCACCAGCCAGTGGCTGATATCGCTGGTGAAGCGCAGTTCGGGCACCTGGCGAATCACGTCGAGGGTGACCCAGGGGCTGTACAGCGAACGGCCGCGATGAATTTCGAAGCACACGCGCAGGCCGCAGGCCGAGGCCAGTTCGGCGGCGCGGGCGAAGAAGTCGACCTGTTCGCTCAGCGCCCAGCGATCGTTGCCGGGTAGCACGTTGACCAGGCGCGGGCCGAGTTCGGCTGCCCAGTCGAGCTTCAGGCGCAGGTCTTCGAGGTGCACCTGCGGGCTGTCGCTCTGACGCGGCAGCACCGGGGTGGAGGTGAACAGGGTGGCGATATAGGGGACGTTCTGCTCGCGCAGCAGACGGGCATTGATGGCGCGCTGCGCGGCGGTCTCGGGGAGGCGCGCTTCGATACCGTCGAAGCCGGCACTGAGCGCTTCGTCGAGCGCTTGCTGCCAACTGCCGCGATACCCCCAGAGGGTGCGGAAGATTTCCAGTCGCATGGCCGTCTCCTGAAGAGGGCGAAGGTCAGCGGCAGATTGGCAAGGGGCGTGGTGTGGCGCCCGGTGGCGGCCGATTCGAGTCGGCGCCTGGTTATGGCGGCATTGTTGGCTCAGCCTGCGAACGGGTTAAATCGCATCGAGCAAATATTTAGTTCAGTGATTGCTGAACTATCGTGGATAGGCGTAGGAGCGGCTTCAGCCGCGATAATCGCGGATAAATCCGCTCCTACAGGAGACTGAACTCCGCGTTCCCTGGATGTCTGCGGGGCTTGCATGGCGCTACACTGGCGCTCCGTTCATCCGCCGTATGCACCCATGTCCTTCGCCTTGCCCGACTTGAAACTGCTGAAGATCTTCGTCGCCGTGGTGCGCCACCAGGGCTTCGCTTCTGCGCAACAGGAACTGAATCTGTCTACCTCGGCCATCAGCACTTACATGAGCCAGCTGGAAAGCCAGCTCGGCATCGTGCTTTGCCATCGCGGCCGTGGCGGCTTCAGCCTGACCAGCAAGGGCGAGCTGTTTCACCAGGAAACCCTGCGCCTGCTCGGCGAGCTGGAAGGCTTCGAACGCTACTCGGCGGCGCTCAAGGGCGAGCTGCGCGGCACCCTCAACCTTGGCGTGCTCGATTCTACCGTCAGCGATCCGGCCCTGCCGCTGGCCGAAGTGATCGGCGCCTACAGCCATGAACATCCCGGTGTGCATCTGCACCTGTCGGTAATGAGTCCGTACGAGCTGCAGCTGGCGGTGCTGGACAACCGTCTGGATCTGGCAATCGGCGCCTTCTCCACGCGCATGAACGGCCTGGTCTACCAGCCGCTGTATCGCGAGCAGCACTGGCTGTACTGCAGCGAGCGCCACTCGCTGTACGAGCAGCGCCGCATCCCCGCCGAAGTGATCACCCAGCAGCGCATGGTTGGCCGCGGCTACTGGAGCCAGGCGGAGCTTGCCCGGCATGGTTTCAAGCACAGTGCGGCCACCGTGGAGTCGATGGAGGCGCAGCTGATTCTGGTGCTCTCCGGCGCCTATATCGGCTATCTGCCGGAGCATTACGCGCAGCCCTGGGTCGATCAGAAACGCCTCAAGGTACTGCTGCCCACCACCTTCGGCTACCAGGCGCCGTTCTCCCTGATCCTGCGCCGGGGGCGAAGCCGCGAGCCGTTGATTCAGACGTTCCGTGACTTGCTGAAGACGCAACTGAATCAGACCTGAAACAGGGTCGCCTCTATTCTCCGAAAGGCGTAAAGCGGAGCGCTGGCGCGCTTATTAGGCTGTGCTAGTACTTATTCGTACGTCTGCTCAAACCCAAAAAAATCAACAGGGAAGCCTCGATGCGCCAGAACCTACCCGTGACCCAGCGGGAAAGAACCTTCCCCGCGGAAGATCGCCTGATTTCCACCACCGACCTCAACAGCAAAATCACCTACTGCAACGATGCTTTCGTTGAAATCAGCGGCTTCACTCGGGAGGAGTTGATCGGCCAGCCGCACAACCTCGTGCGACACCCGGACATGCCACCGGCGGTGTTTGGCCATATGTGGGACACGATCAAGCAGGGCAAGCCCTGGATGGGCATCGTCAAGAATCGTGCGAAGAATGGCGATTTCTATTGGGTCAGCGCCTATGTCACGCCGGTCTACGAAGGTGGGCGCATGGTCGGTTACGAGTCGGTGCGTTCGCTGCCGACCCAGGCGCAGAAGCAGCGCGCCGAGAAGCTTTACGCCCGGCTGCGCGAGGGCAAACCGGCGGTGCCGGCTATTGAGCGCTGGACCTACAGTCTGGTGCGTTCCTGGCCGCTGATTCTGGTGGCAGCGATCATTCTGGTTGCCGAGACGTTCATGAGTGACGGAATACTGATTGCCTTCACCTTCGCAATGATGATCGCTCTGGGGGCTTATCAATTGCATCGCGCCCGGTCGTTGATCATGCGTACGCTCGATGATCACCCGAAGGCCTTCACCAGTGATCTGGTGGCGCTGACCTACAGTGACAACCGTGGCGCGCAGGCGTTGCTTGATATGGCCATGATCAGTGAGGAGGCACGCCTGCAGACTGCGCTGACTCGTCTGGAAGATGCAGGCGAGAACGTCAAACGCCGGGCCGCGCAAGCCTCGCAGTTGGCGAGCGCGGGCGCCGGCCTGCTCGATCAGCAGCGCGCTGAAACCGACCAGTCGGCGACGGCCATCAACGAGATGGCGGCGACCATTCAGGAGGTCGCGCATAACGTGCAGAACACCTCGCACGCGGCCGAAGAGGCTGACCGTCTGGCTCGCGAGGGGCGTGATCTGGCCGTGGGCAGTCTCGACTCCATGCGGCAGATGGCCAGGGCCGTCACCGATATCGGTCAGGCGGTCAACGAGCTGGCCAACTCTACCCAGTCCATCGGCAGCGTGGCCGATGTGATCACCTCGATCGCCGAGCAGACCAATCTGCTGGCGCTCAACGCAGCCATCGAGGCGGCGCGCGCGGGCGAGCAGGGCCGCGGCTTCGCGGTGGTAGCCGATGAGGTGCGTTCGCTGGCCTCACGCACACGACAGTCCACCGAACAGATCCACCAGATCATCTCCGACCTGCGTGCCGGCGCCGAGCGCGCGGTGTTGACTGCCAGCAAGGGGGAGGAAATTTCCCGCGGCAGCGTAGAGAGCGTGGAGTCGGTGCGCGATGCGCTGGAGGGCATCAGCTCGGCGGTGACGCGCATCACCGGCATGAGCCAGCAGATGGCTGCAGCGTCCGAAGAGCAGAGCCATGTGGCCGATGACATCAGCCGGCAGATCACCCGTATCGCTCAGCTTTCCGATCACAGTGCCGGGCAGGCGCATCAGGGCGCAGCCATCAGCCGTGAGCTGGAGGAAATGGCCGACTACCTGCATAGCCTGGCAGAGCGCTTCAACCGCTGATTCTCTGACCCGGCTGCAGTCCCCGAAATGATTCGGAGTGCAGCCGGGCTACGCGGGGCCAGGGTGTTCTGGCAAACTGCGCTGCATGCCTCGTCCGACCTGCCCCCGTTGTCAGCGCCCCCTCAGCCTCTGTCTCTGCCCGCTGATTCCCGAACTCGATAGCCGCACCCGTGTGCTCATCCTGCAGCACCCGAGCGAGGTCGGTCATGCCCTCAATACCGCTCGCCTGGCTGCGCTTGGCTTGCGCAATGCGCAGCTGCGCATCGGCGAGGTATTCGAGGATCTGCCGCAACTGCTCGCCCAGCCTGACTACCGGGCCTGCCTGCTGTTTCCCGGTGAAGAGTCCGTCGCCTTGAGCGCTTACGCGTCGGCGGATAAGCCGCTGCTGCTGGTGGTACCCGATGGCACCTGGCGCAAGGCGCGCAAGCTGTTGCACCTCAATCCGCTATTGGCGGCATTGCCCCGCATCAGCCTTAACGGCGCTGCGCCGTCGCGTTATCGCCTGCGCAAGGCGCCGCAAGAGGGAGCTCTGTCGACCATCGAGGCGATCACCGCTGCGCTGGATGTGTTGGAAGCGCCACAGCGTTTCGATGCGTTGCTGCGGCCCTTCGATGCACTGATCGAAGGGCAGATCGCGGCGATGGGGCGGGACGTGTTCATCCGCAACCATCAGCGCTGATGAGGTGCGCACGGCGCACCCTTGGGTATCGCTTAGGCACGTAGCCCGGATGCAATCCGGGGAGGTTCTGCGTCTCGACTATCAATCCCGGATTTCATCCGGGCTACGCAGCTACGGTGTCGCGTCGGCCGCGTAGTCAGGTGATTGGCATGGGCGCGGCGCGGTCTCAGCGCTCGCGCATGGCTTCCGAGCGAGCCTTGAGCACGGGCTTGAGCAGGTAAGCCAGCACGCTTTTCTCACCGGTGATGATGTCCACGGTGGCGACCATGCCGGGGATGATCAGCAATGGATTCTCTTCGCTGCCCAGGTGGCTTTTCTCCGTGCGCACCTGGATCAGGTAGAAGCTGTTGCCTTCCTCGTCGGTGATGGTGTCGGCGCTGATCAGCTCCAGATTGGCCTTGAGCCCGCCATAGATGGTGTAGTCGTAGGCGGTGAACTTGACCATGGCCTTCTGCCCGGGATGGAGGAAGGCCACGTCCTGCGGGCGCACCTTGGCTTCGATCAGCAGGCTGTCGTCCAGCGGCACGATTTCCAGCATGTCGCTGCCCGGCTGCACCACGCCGCCGATGGTGTTGACCTTGAGCTGCTTGATCACCCCGCGCACCGGGGAGGTTACGGTAGTACGTGTGACCTTGTCCTCGATGGCGACGCTGGTAGCGGTGATCTTCTGCAGTTCAGTGCGCACCTCGTTGAGCTCCTTGAAGGCATCGGAGCGGAAACTCAGCTCCGATTCCTCCATCTTGCTTCTGATTTCGCTCATCGCCGCTTCGGCGCGAGGAATGGCCAGGTTGGTGGCTTCCAGCGAGCCTCGCACTTCCACCAGGCTACGGCGCAGGCGCAATACTTCGACCTGGGAAATCGCCCCCGAGGCCACCAAGGGTTGCGACATGTTCAGCTCTTCCTGCAGCAAACCGAGGCTGGAACGGTATTGCTGGGCCTTGGAGCGGAACTCGGCCAGTTCCTGCTCTTTCTGGCGCAGTTGCTCACCGAGGGTGCGCTGTTCGCTTTGCAGGCGCTGTTGCCTCGAGCGGTACAGGGCCAGTTCGTCTTCGGCCAGTTGTGGCGCGCCTTGCGTGATCTGTTCCGGGAGCCTGGGTTCACGCCCTTCGGCTTCGGCGCTGAGTCTTTCCAGGCGCGCCATCAGTGCCAGGCGATCGGCTTCGGTTTCGCCACGGTTGGACAGAAACCGGGTGTCATCCAGCCTTAACAGCGTGTCGCCCTTGTCCACCACCTGGCCTTCGCGGACGAAGATTTCGCTGACGATGCCGCCTTCGAGGTTCTGAATCACCTGCACCTTGCTTGAAGGAATGGCCTTGCCCTCACCGGTAGTGACTTCCTCCAGCACGGCGAAGTGGGCCCAGACCAGCGCGCTGAGCAGGCAGGCGCTGACTGCCCACACCGTGATGCGGCTCAACCAGGGGGAATCCTCGAGGATGGCACCTTCCACTTCCGGCATGAATTCGCTGTCCTGGCGTTTTTCACGCAGGCTGCCAAAGTAGCTGCCGAGGCTCTGAGTGGCTTGCATGGCAGGGGCTCCTACAGGCTGGCGGGGCCGACACGGCCCTTGCGCAGGGCTTCGATGACGGCATCCTTCGGCCCATCCGCTACGACATGGCCGTTATCCAGCACGGCCAGACGGTCGACCAGGCTGAGCATGGAGGCGCGATGGGTGATCAGGATCAGGGTCTTGCCTTGTACCCATTTGTGCAGACGCTGGCGCAGCAGATCTTCGCTGGTGTTGTCCATGGCGCTGGTGGGCTCGTCGAGCACCAGTATCGGCGGGTCGAGCAACAGCGCGCGGGCCAGCAGCACGGCCTGGCGTTGGCCGCCGGAGAGCAGTTGGCCACGCTCGCCCACCGGCCGGTCGAAGCCCTGCGGATGCTGTCGCGCCAGGTCGACCACGCCGGTCAGTTCGGCGACTTCGAGCATGCGTGCATCGCTGATGTAGCGCGCACCCAGGGTCAGGTTGTCGCGCAGGCTGCCGGCCAGCAGTGGCAGGTCGTGGGCAACGTAGCCGATCTGATGGCGCAGGTCGGCGACGTCCAGTTGGCGCAGATCGAGATTGTCCAGCAGGATCTGGCCTTCATCGGCGCTGTAGAACGCCATCAGCAGACGGGCCAGGGTGCTCTTGCCCGAGCCGCTGCGACCGATGATGCCAAGGCGTTCGCCCGCCCCCAGCCGCAGGCTGACGTTGCTCAGCGCCGGGGCGCTCTGGCCTGGGTAGGTAAAGCTGATCTGGCGCACCTCCAGCGCCCCCTTGAGCTGGGTGCGATCCAGCGGACGCTGCTTGTCCTGACGTTCCTGCGGCAGGGCCATCAGCGCGTCGGTGCTGGTCATGGTCAGGCGCGCCTGCTGGTAGCGGGTGATCAGCCCGGCGATCTGTCCCAATGGCGCGAGAATCCGGCTACCGAGCATGTAGCAGGCCACCAGCGCACCGACGCTGAGATTGCCGGCGATGATCAGGTAGACCCCGGCGATTATGGTGGCCATGCCGGCGAATTGCTGAAGAAACAGGGTGCCGTTAGTGGCTAGCGAGGCAAGGAATTTGGCGTGGCCATCCAGGCGCGTGAGGGCACCATGGGTCTGTTCCCACTGATGCTGACGTTCGCTCTCGGCGCCACACACCTTGAGCATCTCCAGCCCGCCAAGCGTTTCGATCAGCAGCGCCTGGCGCTGCGCACCGAGTTGCAGACTCTTTTGCACGGTATCGCGCAGGCGCACCTGGATGATCCAGGCGAACAGGATGGTGATGGGGAAGGCCAGCACGGGGATGACCACAAGCGGTCCGCCGATCAGGCCGATCACCAGCAGCATGAGCAGAGAGAAGGGCAGGTCGATCAGACTGGTCAGGGTGACCGCGGTGAGAAAATCGCGCAGCCCCTGAAAGTCGTGGATGCTCTGGGCGAAGCCGCCGATGGTCGCCGGACGTGCCTTCATCGACATGCCGGTGATGCGCTCGAACAGGGTGGCCGAGAGCACCACGTCGGTCTTCTTGCCTGCGGTGTCGAGCAGATGCGCCCGCAGCACTTTCAGCAGCAGTTCGAAGCCGGTGCCGATCAGCAGCCCGATGGCGAGCACCCAGAGTGTCGCGGTGGCCTGGTTCGGCACCACACGATCGTAGGTCTGCATCACGAATAGCGGCACCATCAGGCCCAGCAGGTTGATCAGCAGGCTGGCCAGCACGGCATCGGTGTAGAGCCAGCGTGACAGCTTCAGGGTGTCGCGGAACCAGGCCTCGATACGTGGCACCAGCGGCGTGCGCGCTTCTTCCAGCTCATGCCGCGGGCGAGCGAAGAACGCCTGACCGCTGTATTCGGCAGCCAGTTGCTCGCGGCTGACCCATTGTTCGCCGCCGTCGGTTTCGCAGGGCAGAATTTGCGCCTGCTGCTTCGGCCCCCATTGGCGCAGTACGGCGCTGCGGCCATTCTTGAGCAGCAGCAGTACAGGCAGGTTGAGCGGCGAAATGCTGGCGAGATCGCGCTGCAGCAGGCGACCCTGCAGCCCGGCGCGTGCTGCGGCGCGTGCCAGCAGGTCGGGGCTCAGACGCTGAGCCGGTAGGGGCAGGCCGGCGCTCAGGCTGCCGCGACTGGCGCTGCAGCCGTGCAACCGACAGAGGATCAACAAACCATCCAACAACGGATCGTCGTGACTGAGCCGCGGATCACTGGCTGGCCCTGGCCGTTCCATGCTGGTCAATTTCTACTACTCCTCAGAGCCTGTGCCAGGTTTGCTGCGCGTCGGCCATGCTGCGTTGAAATCGGGCTCAGAAAGCTCATTTACAGCACGTAAACTCCGCTTCCTCGCCCAATTTCGCCTTGCCTGGCGCTAGCTCGGGAAACCTGGCTATGCAATGTCTGCTGCGCGTCGGGCCCGTGGCTATCCGTGCGGGCCCTCCGAGCCGCGATCACTTCATTTCCGGCAAGCGTGCTTCGCTCTTCACTTCGGTGAGGGCTACAGCTTCTGCCGGGACCACGACCTGTTGCTGACGCAGCAGATCCCCCATGGCCGCAACGACGCGGTACATCGAGAATTCTTCGCCGTAGCGAACCTCGGTGTAGCGGCGATTGGCGGTGAACAGTTCGTTTTCGCTGTCGAGCAGGTCGAGCAAGGTGCGTTGGCCCAGGCTGAACTGCTGTTGATAGGCCTCGCGCACGCGAGAGGTGTAGTCCGCGTAATCACGTGCCTTGGGGGTTTGCAGGCGCGCGTTCTCCATGGCGTTCCAGGCCAGCGAGAGGTTCTCGTTGAGCACCCGCAAGGCGTTGTTGCGAATGTCCATCGACTCGTTGATCTGGTGTGCGGCCGACTGCAGACGAGCCTTGTCGCGCATACCGTTGAACAGGTTGTAATTCATCACCACAGCGGCTCGCCAGGTGTTGTAATGGCCTTCGTCGCCCTGCACGTTGTCATCGGCCGTGGTGGCCAGTTCCAGGTCGAAACGCGGATAGAAGGGGGCCTTGGCAACCTCGTACTGCTTCTCGGCGGCATTGACGTCTGCTTGCGCCGATTTCAGGAAGGGGTTGTTGTCCATCACCGTTTGCCGGGCGGCCAGCAGGTCAGCTGGCATGTTGCCCCTGATCGATGCCGGCGCCTCCAGTTGATCCGGCAGGCGCCCGACGGCACTGAAGAAATTGGCCTCGGCATCCGCCAGGTTGACCTCTTCGGTGTAGAGGTTGTTCTGCGCCAGAGCCAGACGTGCTTCGGACTGATCCAGGTCTGCGGTGCTGCCTACGCCCTGGCGACTGCGCAGGCCGATCTGATCGTTGATGCGCTGATGAGCCTGCAGGTTGTTACGGGCCAGGGTGACCATCTCGCGGCGCATCAGGACATCCAGGTAAACCTCGACGGTGCGCAGTGCCAGGCTTTCCGAGGTACCCAGCAGGCGGTAGGCACGGGAGTTGACCACCGCCTGGGTGCGAGCCACTTCGTTGGGGGTATTGAAGCCATCGAAGAGCATCTGGCGCAAACGCAGTTCGGCGTCACGGTAGTTCAGGGTTTCCTTGTTGTGATCGCCTAGCGCACGGGTGCTGGGGCTGTCGGTGCGTTCCCGGCCATAGCCGACCAGCAGATCGACAGTGGGCAGGTAGCCGCCCTTGGCGAATTTCACATCCTCGTCCGATGAGAGTCGGCTATTGGCGGCTGCACTGATCTCCGGATGGTTATTCAGCGTGCTCTGAATCGCTTCCGACAGATTCATGGCTTGCGCCTGAGTGCAAATAGTCGCCAAAAGCATGGCGCTCCACAGCGGGGTTAAGGTGCGCATTGGCGTTTCTCCTGACTGAAGTTCTTATCCTGTCGCCATAAAAATGGCGTTTTTCCATTTCAAACCGTTTCAGGCTTGTAACATCAGAGATAAGAACAACTTTTGGAGAAGCTAAGATGATTTTTTCACAAGCTTTATTCGGAAAAAATCTTATGAAGTCTGCGAAAAGCAGCACATTGTTTGAACCTATGAGCTGCGCAGGCCGGCATTTTTATTGGGCTAGGCAGCTGAAATGGGCAGTCAGGCATCAAAGGGCGGGGATTCATCTGATGGAGTAGTTCGACGCAGGCTGTGGTGACATTTTTTTGTCAGTAGCGTTTTGGGATTTTGCGCCGTTCCATTCAATCAGCGGTTCTGGGTTCTCTCCTCTGCTTCGAAAAGGTGTTCTGGGCCTTTCGCTAAGTACGTGTCGGCGGTGGTCGGCAGCTGTAGTGAGGATGGAATCATGGCTACTCTCATTGGTGTCGTCAGTCAGGTGGTCGGCGAAGTGTTCGCGGTAGCGAGCGACGGATCGCGTCGGCCAGTCAGCGAAGGTGATCGGGTCTATGCGGGCGAGCAGCTGGTAACCGGCGCCTCGGGCGCAGTGGCCGTCACCATGACCAACGGCCAGCAACTGACCCTGGGGCGCGACAGCAGCATGACGCTCGACGCGCAGATGTTGGCCTATCGCGGTGAGCCGCAAGCCCCGGCTACTGAAACGCCTCCCGTCGCTCCCAGCGATGCCGACCTCACCGATGTCGAGCGCCTGCAGGCTGCCATCGAAGCCGGCGTCGACCCGACCCAGGAAGGCGAAGCCACTGCTGCCGGGCCGGGCGCCGGCGGTGCTGCGGGTGGCGCCGGCGGAGGCCATTCCTTCGTGATGCTCAGTGAGGTGGGTGGGGCACTGGATCCGGTGATCGGCTTTCCCACCGGGCCGCTCGCAGCAGCCCCGTTGTTTCCCGAGGGAGATCCTGTCGCTGCTGCCGATACCACGCCCGCAGCGGATGGCATTCCCACGGGTGGCACAGCCTCCAATGCGGTGGACGAGGATGGTCTGCCTGACGGCATCGTCGGCGGAGTGAACGATCTGGATGGCGAGGCCACGAGCGTCACCGGCGTACTGGGCTACAACTTCGGCCCCGATGGCCCCGGCACCTTCACCTGGTCCACTGCTGGTCTGGCGGCTCTGGGTGTTGCTTCGGGTGGAACACCGCTGACTTATCAGGTCAGTGCCGATGGGCTCGTGCTAACCGCCTTTGCTGGCGAGAAGGTGGTATTCGAGGTGCAGGTCACCAACCTGCTGACCGGCGCTTATCAGTTCAAGCTCTTCGCTCCGCTGGACCATGCCGCGCCGCCCTTGGGTGAAAGCGACGAGAACGACATCCTCTACCTGTTTGGCTACACCATCACTGACGGCAATGGCACCCCGGCGACCGGCAGCCTAAGCATCCTAATCGACGACGACAGCCCGCTTGCGATGGTGTCGCTCAATGAGCAGTCCAAAGGCGTGTCGCACGATGAGACCGCAGATTTGCAGGATAGCGACAGACCTCTGGAGGAGCTGCCGACAGCATTTGCCGAACTCGGAAGCGCGATGGGTTGGTCGAGAAGCACAGGGGCCGTGGTCATTACCGCCGGTAGCAGCTATGGGGCGGACAATCATGCCGCAGCTAACACGGTTATCAGCCTGACCATTACCGGTGGCGACGGCATCGACTCCGGGCTCAAGACGACTCTTGGAGAGCACATCTATCTGTTCAAGGAGGGCGACCTCATAGTCGGGCGGGTGGGCAATGCTGACGGCGATGCTGCATTCGCGGTGATGATCGACCCAGCCTCAGGTGTGCTTAGCCTGGCTCAGTACCTGTCGCTGCAACACCCGATCGGTGGGGCCAGTCATGACGAGGCCATCAACCTGCTGCTCGACGTCGGCAAAGGTGAGTCGGTCAATCTGATCCAGGCGGTGGTGACGGTGACCGACAGCGATGGCGACGTTGCTGTCAGTGAAGGTGTCGGCGTCGGTCACTTGATTCAGTTCCAGGACGATGGCCCACGGATTCTCTGCTTTGAGCTGGAACGCATCAAGATAGTTGCGGACGAGTCGGTTGGCCTTGGCGGTTCATTGAAAGATGAGCTTGGTGGTCGCGCCTGGCCCATGGATGAATGGGGTCAGGGGGCTGGTGTCATTGGCCACGCCGAAGTCAAGGGCAAGGATCTGTTCCGTCTGCACGTAGATGGCGGCGCGGATGGTGAGGACACCAGCAAGCGCACCTTCGAGTTCACCTTCACTGCAGGTGCTTTTTCCGGGCTGATTGCTACCGACGGTGGTGCCATCCGCCTGTTTGCCGGTGACGACGGTGATGTGCTTGGCAAGGACACTGACGGGCAGACGGTTTTTCGGATCAGCATCGATCGGGAAACCGGGGACATTGAGCTCTGGCAGTACGAGGCGATCAATCACGGATACGATCGCAATGATCACGATGCACTCAAGACTCTGGCGAACCATGTGCTGGGGGTGAAGGTCACGGTCTACGATCAGGACGGTGATAGCACGAGCGGCACCGTCGATCTGGGCAAGGTGGTCGGTTTCGAGGACGACGGCCCGAAAGTCACCTGCTTCGAACTGCAGAAATGGGTCAGGGTGGTGGTCGATGAGTCGGTCGGCAAGGATGGTTCGGACAAGGACGAGAAAGGCTACGCCAAGCCTAACGACGAGGCTGGTCAACCTGACCATGTGATCGGCTATGCGCGCGTGAAGGGTGAAGACTTGTTCAAGCTGCAAGTCGACGGTGGTTCGGATGGTGAGGATGTCGGTAAGCGTAGCTTTGACTTCAGCTTCGCCAGCGGCGCCTGGTCCGGGCTATTCGCTACCGATGGCGGCATCATCAAGCTGTATGGCGACGGTGATGACGTGGTCGGTCGTGACGCCACAGGTGATGTGGTGTTCCGCATCCGTATCGACGAGCAGAACGGCGATATCCAGCTGTGGCAATACGAGGCCATCAACCACGGTTACGATGGTAACGACCATGACAATCTGCTCACGCTGAAGTCAGGCGTGCTGGGGGTGAAGGTTACCGTCTATGACAAGGACGGTGATTACGACCGCTCGAGCTCTATCGACTTGGGCAGGGTAATCGGCTTCGAGGATGACGGCCCTGCGGTGGACGGCTACAGCACCGTGCGTGTGGATGAGGACGGCGCTGCGGTGCATGGCGCATTGCAACTGCCTAAGGCAAACGCTGGCGGTGTGGATGACTCCGACTACGGCGTTGCCGATACCGGTAGCCTGGGCATCGATGCGGGCTCTGATGGGCTCAAGAGTCTGAGCTTCAACGAAGGCCCTGCCAAGACCCTTTCCGGTCAGCCAGTCACCTCTGGTGGGCACCCAGTGATGCTGGACTGGCAGCCCGGAGCCGGGGGGGAGGGCGGCACGCTTGAAGGCTACTACATGTCGAGCTCGGGCAAGGTGACCGTCTTCACCTTGCAGGTCGCCGCCAACAACCAGGACTATACCTTTGCACTGCATGCTCCGCTCGACCACAAGGTTGCGGGCACAGAGGATGAGTTGCTCCTCAGGCTGGGTTTCACCGTCAGGGATGGTGATAACGATATCGCCAGTGGAATGGTGAAAGTGATAGTCGATGACGATACGCCGGTACTCAGCAAGGCAGCCCCTGAGCATTGCCTGACCCTGACCTACAAGGGCGGTGACGCCTCCTATGCCAACAGCTATGGCTACTACATCAAAGGCGAGAATGGCGAGCCGCTCAGTGGCAAGGTCATCTGGGCCGATACCACAAGCATGGATGGTGTTGAGTCGGTGACTCTGGTAGGGCTCGATCCCAGCCTGGTCGGCTTCTTCATCATCCCCAATGGTGCGGCGAATGCCATCGCTAACGGCACTGAGGTGACCTTCGCACAGGACGGTGACCTTTGGCAGGCGCTGGTAGGGACAACCCCACTTGTTGGTGCGGGTGGTGCCAACATCGTATTCAGCGACCCAGCGCTTAACCCGGGCGGTAAACAGCATGTGCTGGACAATGGCGCACCGGGCAATCAGAACTGGGAAGATATCAACGCTGGCGGTGACAACGACTACAACGACGTCAATGTCCAGGCCACCTGGACGGTCAAGACGCCTACGCCGGTAGGCGGTACGGTACATGAGGACAAGCTCACCGAACCTCATCTGGGCAACCCGGATGGTCCTGGCCAGACTTTAATGGTCAGCACTGCGACGGGCGCGGCCAGTTTGCTCTCGCTGGTGGCCTTCGGTGCTGATGGGCCCGGTGATTTCAGCCTGGTGGCCGAGGGGAGCGCTGCCGCGCTGTTGAATGCCCAGGGACTGACGTCTGGCGGTAAGGTGCTCGACTATAAGGTCACTCCGGAGTTCGATGACGGCAAGCTGGTCAGCACCACGCTGACTGCGACGGCCAAGGTTGCGGACGGCTATCCGGTGTTCCAGCTGACGGTATACGCCAACGGTGACTTCAGCTTCGAACTGCAAGGACCAATCGACCATCCGCTGAAAAATGGAGAAGACAGCGAGCTATGGTCATCGGATGGTGTCTTTGGTATCGACTTCACCCAACTGCTGGCCATCACCGATGGTGATGGCGACCCGCTTCAGATACCGCAGGGGGCTGGCGGTCTGTTCGTCATTAACGTGCAGGACGACGTGCCAACCCTGGCCGAGAAGGATTGCGGGTGCGATCCGAAGAGCATCGATCATGGTATTTCCCATGTGCTGTTCCTGGTCGACACCGGCGATGGCACCAAGGCAGTCAAGATCGAATATCCCGGCGGCAGTGACATCAAGGATCCCGGCCACCCGCAAGGCTACGTCGCGTGGGTCGAGCAGACCTATGGCGGCACGGTCGAGGCCTACTACATCAAGGCCGGTACCCAGTTCTACGACGGCGATGGTGACGTCATCAATCCCGTCGATCTAGGCCTGGGCAACTACCTGGTCGGAGGCAACAGCGCCTTCGGTGGGCCGGCGGTGATCGAGGCGACGAGGCCGCAGTATCAGGCCGTGGACGAGAATTGCGTGCCTACGTTCAATCACCTGGTGCACGAGGATCAGCTCGACTCGCCCTATCTGGGGAACCCCGAGGCTGGCCAGACACTGGTGGCCGAGGGAAGTGCGGGCACTCTTCATGCGCTGGTCAATTTCGGCGCCGATGGGCCGGGGAACTTTAGTCTGACCGGTGATGTGGCCTCGATGCTGGCGCAGCAGCTCAGCTCCGGTGGCGTCGAACTGAGCTACCGAGTCGAGTACGAATGGGATGGTGACCAGCTGGTCAATTCCACCCTGATCGGTGAGGTGGGGGGTGTCGACGGCTATCCGGTATTCAGCTTCGAGGTGGGGGCTGACGGCAGTTATCGCTTCGAGCTAAAAGGCCCGCTGGATCATCGGCAGGGCGATGGCAACGATGGTGAAACCCTGGGTACGGCAGGACAGCCTATCGATTTCTCCAAGATGCTGCAGGCGACCGATGGTGATGGCGACCCGCTACCCGCCAGCTTCCCGGCAGGTACGCTGGTGATCGACGTGCAGGATGACGTACCCATTGCCGCCAGCGACAAGCCAGACTGCATCGTCCAGGCCGCGCCACCGCTGGTGAACCTGACCTTGGTACTGGACGTCTCGTTGAGCATGGCCGGGGCCAAGCTGGCCGCGCTCAAGCAGGCGGTGATCGACCTGGCCCAGGGCTATGCCGGTCTCTCTGCTCCGGTGCACGTCAACCTGATCACCTTCAACTCGGGTGCCGCAGAAATCGGCGACTTCACCTTCAGCTCGGTGGGTGATCCGGGCTACACGGCTCTGCTCACGGCGGTCAACGGCCTTACCGCCAGTGGCTTCACCAACTACGAGCAGGCTCTGAGCACGGCCAAGACGCAAATCACCAGCGACATCATGGCTCCGGGCGCCGATCCGGCGCAGCAACACAAGCTGTACTTCATCTCCGATGGTGAGCCTACCGTCGGAGCGCAGGGCGCGACGCTGACCACCTGGATTGCCAACAACTGGACGAACTTCATCGGCGACATCGATGAGGATGGCGACAGCGCCACCAACAACTTCACGGCGCACTCCGTGGGCATCAACTTCACGGGCTCCTTCATGGGGCAGATCGCCAGTGATGGTTCGGTGATCAACAGCGCTCCTGGCAGCCTGTCCGCAACCCTGCTGGATCTGGCCGACCTGGGCGGCAGTGTCTCCGGCAACGTTCTGGCCAATGACAACCTGGGCGCCGACGGTCTCGGGCGTATCGAGTCGGTCAGCGTCGATGGCCAGACCTTCAGCCTCAACGAGGCTGGCAACTGTATCGAAGCGAGCGGGGCAGGTTCGACCACCTGGAGCTTCAATGCCAAGACCGCCGAGCTGACCCTCAACACCGCAACCGGGACACTGAAGATTCACCTGGATGGCGACAAAGTCGGGCAGTTCGATTTTGCCGCGAAAGGCAACCTGAGCTTCGGCCCCAGCGGGCAGTTGACGCAGAGCTTTACCTACGTGGTGAGCGACGGCGATGGCGACCGTGCCTCGGCCGATCTGGATATCTGCATCCGTGGCGACCAGTCGGTGCTGGTAGTCGGCAGCAATGCCGACGACACGCCGAACTCCAGCGTGCCTCATCATGTGCCCAGCCAATACGACGATGGCAAGGGGGCTATCGAAGGGACTTTCGGCAATGATGTATTGGTCGGTGATCTGGGAGGGGCGAAGCCACCGGTGGTCAAGCCAGCGGAGAACTACAACATTGCCTTGATCCTCGATCGTTCCGGCAGTATGGCGGACAATCCGGATGGCCCGGGGGGATACAGTAGTCGTCTGGCGTTGCTCAAGGATGCGGTCAATGCCTTCATCGGCAAGCTGGATGATCACAAAGGGCAGATCAACATCGCGCTGATCTCCTTCTCGTCCAGCTCCAGCCTGTTGCTCAGCGGTACGCTGGCGCAGATCCAGTCGGCCTTGGCAGCGCCGAACAACGTGCTGATGGCGCTGACTGCCTCTGGCGCCACCAACTACGAGGCGGCGATGCAGCAGGCCAATGCCTGGTTCGGTGGGGTGGAGGCCAACGGCTACAACAATCTCGCCTACTTCCTTACCGATGGTGACCCGACCACCTACAACGGCGACAACAGCAACAGCGGCAGCACGGTGAACTACCGCGACGTCAATCGCGCGCTGGATGATGCCACGACGTTGATGGCGCGCGCCGAGGTGCATGCCATTGGCATCGGTACCGGGGTCAATAGCAACGTGCTGCGTTTCTTCGACAATACCGATGTAACAGGGCAAGGGTCGTTGTCCTTTGGTGGTAACACCGTCAATGGTTCGGTAGGCGAGCCGCAGATCGTTACCACGCCGAGTCAGCTCTTCGCGGTGCTCGACCCCGGCAGCGTCACCGATGGTGGCTACGCCAGCCTGGGTGACGATCATCTGGTGGCCGGTGCAGGTGACGACTACCTGTTCGGTGACTCGCTCAATACCCTATGGATAGACGCCGGTAAGGCACCTGGTTATCAGGTGCTGGTCGATCACCTGACGACCACCTTGGGCGCCGCCCCGACCCAGTCGCAGATCATGGACTTCATCCGCCTGAACGCCGGGAAGCTGGGCGCCTCGGTGCCGGGCGTTGGCGGCGACGATGTGCTTGAAGGTGGTGCTGGCAACGACTGGCTGTTCGGGCAGGGCGGCGATGACATCCTGATCGGCGGCGCCGGCAATGACGTGCTATTTGGCGGTAGCGGCAAGGACACTTTCGTCTGGAATGCTGGCGACCGCGGTGGCAACTACCACGATGTGGTGAAGGACTTCGGTCTGGGCGACAAGCTGGATCTGTCCGAACTGCTGGTAGGTGTCAGTGACTCCGTCAATCCCAATGTACTGGACGATTATCTGAGCTTCAGTTTCACGGCCACCAGTACACTGATCAGCGTTTCCAGCTCCGGCAACGTGGCTGATGCCTCCACCATCGATCAGACCATTACTCTGGAGAACACCGTGCTGGGTGGCGGCATGAGCAATGCTGCCGACATCATTCAGGATATGCTGACCAACCAGCAACTGGTCGCCTGAGCTGCGTGGGAGGCCGTCAGCACTGCGCTTACGGCCTCTCAGACAAAGGGAAATGCGTATCAGAGTTTCCTTAGCCGGAGCACTCAACTAGAGTAAGCCCGCTACCCGTTCCGGGAGCGGGCTTTTTTATGGCGTTTGCTGGAGGCACCGATGGTTTACGTACAGCGCGACGCTGCCGGGCGTTTGTTGCGGGTTGAGCACGAGCCCTTCGAAGGGATGACGGAGAACCTGGCGGTCGAGAGTGAGGAGTTGCATAACTGGCTGGCTGCCAAGGAAGAGGTCAAGGCGCGTCTGGACAGCCTGAAACAATCCGACCTGGAGCTGGTGCGTGTGCTGGAAGACGTCGTCAGCGTGCTGGTCGAGCGTGGCGTGATCCGTTATACCGATCTGCCCGAAGCTGCGCGCCAGAAGCTTGATCAACGCGCCATCGCCCGCGCCGAGATAGAAGGTTTGAGCGGCCTGCTTGGCGACGACGAACACCATCTGGTGTAACCGACGAGCGCACCTGCAGCCTTATTCAACCGGCGTTGAGCAAACCGCTCGTGAATAGTCTTATTGCCAGGGCGTCGGCGCGCCGATCAAACGGCCCATGGCGCCGTGTATTCCCAGTTCGGTGAGCGCCTCGAGTTCGCCCTGGGTCTCCACCATCTCGGCAATCAGCGGTAGATCGATGCTGTTGGTCGCGCGGAAAATCGCTTCGATGAACATCCGCTTGTCGCTCTCCTGGTCGATGGCGCGGATATAGGTGCCGTCGATCTTCAGATAGGCCAAGCCCAGATGGGTCAGGTTGCCAATCAGACTGAAGCGTCCACCGAAGTGCTGCAAGCCCAGCCCGTAACCGATTTCACGCAGGCTCTGGCTCAGCGCTTCCAGCTCTGCCGGCGGTGGCAGGTGGCGCTCGTCCACTTCCAGCGTTAGCAGGTTCGCCTGCTCAGGATGGCTCCTGAGCAAAGCGAGCAATCTTTCCCGCTGCGCAGGTTCACGCAGGGTCGCGGCAGACAGGCTCAGTGCAAGGGGCTCGGCGTGCTGGGCCAGGTGGGCGAGGGCGTGTTCGAGCATCGCCAGGTCGAAGCGGGCGCTCCAGCCGAGGCGCTCGATCCAGGGCAGGAAGCGTCCGGCGGCGATGGCTTCGCCCTGCGGATCGAGCAGGCGCGCCAGCACCTTGCGTTGTAGCAGGCGGCCGGAAACGCATTCCACCACCGGCTGGAAGTACAGCTGCAACTTGCCCTGGTTGAGCGCGTCGTCGATCCAGCCGCGCCAGTCGTGCAGGCCCTGGCCGCTCTGTGCGGTGAAGTCGTCGAGGCGTTCCCAGCAGCGCGCCGCATGGCTCTGTGCCTGAGCCAGCGCCTGGTCGGCGCGGCCAATCACGCTGGCGGGGGCCTCGCCCGGGCGGAATGCGGCGATACCCAGGTGGGCCACGGGATTGCAGTCGCTGGCGCCGGTCTGGCGCAGGTTTTCCAGGTGTTGACTGATCTCTTCAGCGAGGCGATCGGCATCATCGCTGTTCAAACCCGGCGCAAGGAGGGCGAATTCGCCACCACGGCTGCGTGAGGCCAGCCATTCGCCGCGACCTGGCGCCTGCAACAGGCGCTTGAGCAGCTCGCCCAGCGCGCTGATCAGCGCATCGGTACGTTGCCCACCCAGGCGCTGATTGAGACCGCCAAGATCGTTGACGCGTAACAGCAGCAGGTAGCCATCCGGATGTTGCTCGTTCACTACCAGTTGATTGCCCAGACGGATATCGAACTGTCGGCGATTGGCCAGGCCGGTCAGGCTGTCCTGATAGGCCTCCTCGCGCAGCTTTTCACTGCGCGCGGCTTCTTCGGCGAATAGCGTCTTGAGCTTGTCGACCATCTGGTTCATGGCCAGGACCACGCGTTTCAGCTCCGGGGTGCGCGGCACGCGGGGCAGGGTGAGGAACTCGCGGCGGGTGATGGCTTGCGCCTGTTGCACCATGTTGTCCAGCGGGCGCAGCTGGGTGCGCAGCAGCCAGCCACCGAGCACTGCGCTGACCAGGCCGCACAGCAACAGCCAGAGCAGGCTGCCAATGGCGCCGTCCCACAATTTGGCGAGGGCGAATTGCGGGTGACTGAGCACTTCGACCCTTGCGGCCTGTTCCCAGCCGCGCATGATCAGGGCATCGCCACCTTCAGGTTCCAGGTTCACCAGATCGACGAACCACTGCGGGACATTCTCGGCGCGTACCTCGGTAGTGCGTTCGACCAATACCTTGCCATCGGGAATGCTCACCACGCGGATGCTGGCGAAGTAGCCGCTGTCGAAGATCGAGCTGACCATCAGCTCGAGCATGGCCGGGTCGTCCACATGGGGCGTCATCGACAGGCCCAGTGCCGTGGCGGCGTCCTGCGCGTGGGAGCGCAGCTGGCTGAGCAGCTGCTCGCGCGAGGTCTCGACGCTGGCGATGAAGCTACCGGTGAAGGCCACGACCAGGAACAGGCAGATGGCGAGGAACAGTTGTTTGAGTAGGGACATGTCTTCCTCCTAGCCTTCGCCCACGGCGAAGCCCTCGGCATGCATTTTTTTCAGGATGTCCTGCCAGCGCGAAAGCTTCTTCGAATCGCTCTTGCGGGTGTTGGAGCCGGGCAGGTAGAGGCCTTCGGCATTGAAGGCGTAAACCGGGAGCAGGTCCTTGCGCTGGGACGCCGGGCGGATGTCGTTGATCAGGTTGTCCAGTACCAGCGGTTCGGCGCTCGGGCTGGCGTAGTAGGTCAGCACCATGTGCGCCTGGTTGTAGTTCAACGCCTTGACGTAGGTGATGCGCAGCTTTTCGCTGGGGATGCCGAGACGGCGCAGGGTGAAGTATTTGGCGATGGAGTAGTCCTCGCAGTCGCCGGCGCCCTTGACCAGCATTTCCACCGGGGTGGCCCAGTAGTCGTTTTCGCGCCAGAGCTGAATGTCGTCGACGAAGCGTACCTTGCGGTTGAAGAAGCGGTTGACCTCGTTGAGCTTGTCAGACTCCGGCAGCGCCGCGCTGGTCTTGATCAGCTCTTCCCAGTCGAGCAGGCGGGTTCGCGCCGGGCCGAGGTTGCCGTAACGGTTCTCGGCGTTCTTGATGATCAGGGCGAAGTCCCAGTCCGCCAGTGACAGCCCGGCCAGCAACCCGCCGCCGATCCAGAGGATCAGCAGTCGCCACCGCCATCGCTGAATGCGCAGCCGTCGCATGGGTCGTGTCTCAGGGCCTGATCGCCGAAGTCTAGGCGAGGTGTCGATTTTTTGCCGGCCGCTTCGCTAGCGCAAGGAAGAGGTGTCAAAAGGCTGTCGAAAAGCGGGCTGTAGCCCGAAATTCACTGCCCCCGGATTGCGTCCGGGCTACGTAAAGCACTCAGGGATTGGGCAGGGTTTTCTGGCGCAGGATGTAAATGCTCACCAGCACAGCGCTGCTGAGCATGAATGCGCGCGCCCAAGGCAGGGGCACCAGGTAGCAGGAGAAGGCGATGCTCGCCCACATCAGCAGCAGCGCGTAGACCTTGCCCTTGAGCGGTATGCCCTGGCCTTCGAGGTAGTCGCGAATCCATGGGCCGAGGTGAGGGTGGGTGACCAGCCAGAGGTAGAAGCGTCGCGAGCTGCGCACGAAGCAGGCGGCGGCCAGGAGCAGGAACGGCGTGGTCGGCAATACCGGGAGAAAGATGCCGATGACCCCGAGCACCACGCTCAGCCAGCCGATGACCAGCAGCAGATAACGGACGCTGCGGTGGCGGCTTGGCTGGATGTCACGCGGCATGGGCAAGTCGTCGGGCTGTAGCCGGGGCATTGCCCCCGGCTCGCGCTTAGTGGCGGGGCTTGAGCAGCGCCGGTTTTTCTTCCGGCGCCTGGCACAGCAGGAAGAGGGCAGTGAGCAGCTCGGGGATCTGGTCGATCATGCTGTCCACCAGGTCGCGATCACGGGCGATTTCGGCGAATTCCTGCTGTTCGTCGAACAGGCCGGAGCCGACCATGATCGGCAGCAGCAGTTCGCTGACTTCGTCCTCGGCATCCTCGAACCACACGGCTTCGCGCAGGAACACGCCTTCCATGAAACCGATGCACCAACCGCGCAGGTCGGAATCGTCCGGCTCCTCGCCGAGGTCCAGGTCGCAGGGCAGTTCGGGTTCTTCTTCACCAGCCAGCTGACGCGCGATATGCGCCTTCAGATGGATCAGGGTGTTCTCGATCTCCTCGCGCTCGGCGTCGCTGCGGTAGTGCGGCGGCTCGGCGAACAGCGCGTCGATCCACTCGCGCTCCGGTACCTGATCAGGGCAGATCGCCAGGGCGGTCAGGTAGCCATGAGCGGCGACATAGTCCAGCGCTTCCTCGTGCAGCTCGTCGGCATCGAGAAAGGCTTGCAGGCGGGACAGTTGCTCGGCGAAGGACATCGTGGGGCTACCTTGAAGGAGTAAACGAGGCTGGATTCTAGTCTACGCGGGGCTCTGCGGCCATAGCGATGGGCCGCCGCAGTGCGGAAAGACTACAGGCGGAACGCTCATTGACCGCCAATCGGATGGACCGACGCCCTGCTGCGGGTCATCCTGCGGCATAATGCGCGGCTCGATTCGGAGGCCTTCATGCTCGACCACGCCCTGCGCATTCTCAAAGACGTTTTCGGCTACGACGCCTTTCGCGGCAACCAGGCTGCGATCATCGAGCGTGTGGCAGCAGGCGGTGATGCGCTGGTACTGATGCCCACCGGCGGCGGCAAATCGCTGTGCTATCAGGTGCCGGCATTGATGCGCGAGGGCCTGGCGGTGGTGGTTTCGCCGCTGATCGCACTGATGGACGATCAGGTGGCGACACTCGATGAGCTGGGTGTGGCCGCGGTGGCGCTGAACTCCACGCTGAGCGTCGATGAGCAGCGCGAGATCGCCGACCGTATTCGCTGCGGGCAGATCAAGATGCTCTACCTGGCGCCGGAGCGTCTGGTGCAGCCACGCATGCTGAGCTTCCTGCAGGGCCTGGACATCGCCCTGTTTGCCATCGACGAGGCGCACTGCGTATCGCAGTGGGGCCATGACTTCCGCCCGGAATATCTGCAGCTTGGTCAGCTTGCCGAGCTGTTCCCGCAGGTGCCGCGCCTTGCCCTGACCGCCACGGCAGACAAGCGCACCCGCGAGGAGATCGTTCAGCGCCTGCATCTGAATGATGCCGAGCGCTTCCTGTCGAGCTTCGACCGGCCCAACATCTTCTACCGCATCCAGCCCAAGGATCAGCCGCGCAAGCAGCTGCTCGGCTTTCTCGCTGCGCGCAAGGGTGATGCGGGCATCGTCTACTGCCTGTCGCGCAAGAAGGTCGAGGAGGTCGCTGACTTCCTCAGCAGCCAGGGCTTCCCCGCGCTGCCTTATCACGCCGGCTTGCCCAACGAGCTGCGTGCCTATCATCAGAAGCGCTTTCTCAACGAGGAAGGTCTGATCATGGTAGCGACCATCGCCTTCGGCATGGGCATCGACAAACCCAACGTGCGCTTCGTCTGCCACCTGGACCTGCCCAAGTCGCTGGAGGCCTATTACCAGGAAACTGGTCGCGCCGGGCGTGACGGTTTACCCGCCGATGCCTGGATGGCGTACGGCCTGCAGGACGTGATCTTCCTTAAGCAGATGCTGGCCAACTCGGATGGTGACGAGCGCCACAAGCGCATCGAACAGCACAAGCTCGACGCCATGCTCGCCCTGTGCGAGGAAACCCGCTGCCGTCGCCAGGCGCTGCTGGCCTATTTCGACGAGGAACTGCCTCAGCCTTGCGGGCACTGCGACAATTGCATCGACGGCGTCGAGACCTGGGACGCCACCGAACCGGCGCGCCAGGCGCTGTCGGCCATCTACCGCAGTGGCCAGCGCTATGGTGTCGGCCATCTGGTGGACATCCTGCTCGGCCGCGACAACGAGAAAATCCGCGCCGCCGGCCATCAGCACCTGGCTGTGTTCGGTGTGGGCAAGGGGCTTTCCGAGGTGGAGTGGCGAACCCTGTTCCGCCAGCTGGTCGCCCGTGGTCTGGCCGATGTCGATCTGGAAGGTTTTGGTGGTTTGCGCCTGGATGAAAGTTGCCGGCCGCTGCTGCGTGGCGAGGTCAGCCTGCAACTGCGTCGTGAACCCAAACCGGCTCAGGCAGCCAAGGCCTCCAGCAGCGCCGCAAGCCAGCTGGTGCGCGGCCATGAGCGGGAAATGTGGGAGGCGCTGCGCAGCCTGCGGCGCAAGCTGGCCGAGGAGCACAGCGTACCGCCTTATGTGATCTTCCCCGATGCCACGCTGCTGGAAATGCTGCGCAGCCAGCCCGGCTCGCTGAGCGAGATGGCCGAGGTCAGCGGTGTGGGCGCGCGCAAGCTGGAACGTTACGGTCAGGCTTTTCTGGAAGTGCTCAATGGCAGTGCTGCGGATGATGCCCCGGCTCCGGTGGCCGATCTGCGCCACGAGCTGGTCAGCCTGGCGCGTGCCGGCATGACGCCTGCGCAGATCGCCGGCCAGCTCAATTGCACAGAGAAGAACGTCTACAGCCTGCTGGCCGAGGCCATCGCCGAGCAGCAACTGACCCTGGAGCAGGCGCTGGATCTGCCCGAAGAACTCCTCGGCGAGATTCAGGAAAGCTTCCTCGACGGCGAGGGTGAGCTGCCCGCAGTCAGCGAGATCGCGCCGCTGTTCGCCGGGCGTGTCGACGAGACGGTGCTCTACTGCGTACGCGCGGCCCTGCAGGCCGAGTTCGAACTCTGAGGCCGAGCGGCGTGCAGCTTGCCGTCGCGCTTCTGGCAGCATTTCACCGACAAGGCTAAGGTGTGGGGCAGGCCGCCAGATGACGAGGTGAGGGTGCCCAATTATCACGCCTGGCTCGATGAAGTTCGTCCGAGCCCCTATGCCGACCAGCTCACTCTGGGTTTTCGCTGGCTACGCTTTTCCCGCGTGCTCGAGCGTGAGTACCGTGCCCATATGCTCGAAGACAGCTTCGAGCTCAGACGTATTGCACTCATTGTCGCCACGGTTATCTGGCTGGCCTTGGCGGCGCTCGACGTGCTGGTGGTGCCCGCATCGCATCTTGGCTGGGTGATCGCCACACGTGTGGTGGTGCTGGTCATCCTGCTGGCGTGCGCTGTGCTGATCCTGCAGCGCCGGCACATCCACCTGCTACTGCCATTGAGCATGGCCTGCATCCTGGTTCTGGGTGTGGGCGCCGCGCTGGTGGTCGGCATCGCCCACCGTGCCGACCCCGGCTATCCGTATGAAGGCCTGCTGCTGGTAAGCATGGCGGCCTACTTCCTGGTTGGCCTGCGTCTCAGCGAAGCATTGGCCTGCTCGCTGGTGGTGCTGCTTGCATACGTGGTGGCCGAATGGTTCGCAGGGCTGCCTGTGCCGAGGCTGGTCAACAACGTGTTGTTTCTTGCATTCGGCAACCTTATCGGCGCCGTCGGCTGCTATCTGCTGGAATACAAGTCGCGTGAGCACTTCCTGGTCAGCCGCCTGATGCGCCTGCTCGCCTATCATGACAGCCTGACCGGCCTGCACAACCGACGCAGCTTCAATCGACAGTTCGAACGCCTGTGGCGCCAGGCGCAGCGTGACGGCAAGTCACTGGCGCTGCTGCTCTGCGACATCGACCATTTCAAGGCCTACAACGACTGTTACGGTCACCAGGCAGGCGACGCTGCGCTGCAGCAGGTTGGCGCGTTGATCGAGCAGGCCGCTCGGCGGCCGCTGGACATTGGCGTGCGGCTCGGCGGGGAAGAATTCGCCCTGCTGCTGTTCGATATAGGTGCCGACGAGGCCAGGCAGCGTGCCGAAGCCTTGCGCCAGTCACTGGAGGAGGCGGGCATTGCCCACCGCGGCTCCGACAGTGCCGATGTGCTGACCATGTCCATCGGTGTCGCCTGGCTGAGCCCAGAGACACAGCCCGAGTTGAGTCAGCTCTACGAACAGGCTGACCGTGCCCTGTATGAGGCCAAGGCTTTCGGGCGCAACCAGGTCGCTGCCTGACTCGCAGCCGTCCGGCTGACCTTCAGTCGCATTCTGCAACGCTCGCGACGCAATCTGCGCTTGCCCTGTGCATCGGGTTATGGCTAGCTGGCTAATAATTAGTTTTTGACCTTTGTGTGAGTCCGCTAGCCCATGTCTTACCCCGATCAACACCGCTTTGCCATGCAAGTCGCTCAGCTGTCACGCGCCTGGCGTTCCGAACTCGATAGACGCTTGGTCGGCCTCGGCCTATCCCAGGCACGTTGGCTGGTGCTGTTGCACCTGGCACGCTTCACCGAAATGCCGACCCAGCGCGAACTGGCGCAAAGCGTCGGGGTTGAAGGGCCAACCCTGGCACGTCTGCTCGACAGTCTGGAAAGTCAGGGTCTGGTCACGCGAGTAGCCGTGCCCGAAGATCGCCGCGCCAAGAAGATCGCCCTGCAGCCCAAGGCGCAGCCGCTGATCGAGAAGATCGAGGCGATCTCCACCCAGCTTCGTCATGAAGTCTTTGCCGGTATCGATGAGGATGATCTGCGGCGTTGCCAGCAGGTACATGCTCGGGTGCTTGGCAACCTGATGAAGTGATTGCATCAGTACTGTCAAATTTGCGATCACTTTTATGACCAGCGGCATTTTGTGCCCAACTTTTGACTGATTCAGCTTGATGGCCACCGGCTTTCATCGGCAAACTGGCGTCCAATCCGCTACTTTGTGAATTAGTAGCCATAATGCTATTCGAGGCGGGCTCGACAAGGACCTTGTCGAGCGTTCTCGAACTTCGAAGGGCGCCAACCTCCCGGCCAAGGGAAGCTAAGACAGGAAGTCGAGGAGGTGGCGTTCGAGCCGGATAACCCTGGAGGTCACATGGCTCGGGTGCGTCAGTTAGTGTTGGGTTTGGCGTCTGGGTCTGCTCTGTATTCAGGGATGGCGCCAGCGCTCGGTTTGGGGGAGATCACGCTGCATTCGGCGTTGAATCAGCCTTTCGAGGCCGAAATCGAGTTGCTTGAAGTGGGGGATCTGGGCGCGCAGGACTTGCGCGTCGGCCTGGCACCCGCCGATGTGTTCAACCGTTCGGGTGTCGAACGTTTCTACTTCCTCAATGATCTGCGCTTTACACCGCTTCTGCGCGGTTCGCGTAGCGTCATCCGTGTGGTCTCGAGCCGTCCTGTGCGCGAGCCGTACCTGAATTTCATCGTCGAAGTGGCGCGTCCCAACGGCCAGTTGCTCCGTGAGTACACCGTGCTGCTCGATCCGCCGGGCTCCTCGGCTTACACCTCCGTGGCGGCTGCGCCGACTGCGGCACCTGTCACGCAAGCGTCCAGTCCTGCTCCGGCTTCCTCGCTCAGAGCGGTCACGCCACCCAGTGCGGCGGCGGGCCATCGTCATCAGGTCGCTCGTGGCGACAGCCTCTGGCTGATTGCCGCGCGTCTGCGAGAGCAGGGCAGTACGCTGTCTCAGCAGGCTCTGATGGAGGGCATCCTCGCGCTCAACCCGAACGCCTTCGCTGGTGGCGACCCTGGCCGCTTGCAGGCGGGTGCCGACTTGCTGTTGCCGGATGCCGCTCGCGCCGGCGTCGCGACGCCGGCAGCCGCACCGGCAGCTGTAGAGGCGCCTGTCGCCGCCGCAGGCAGTAGCGCCGAAGGGCCTGTCAGCGCACCTCCGAGTTCAATGGAGCCCGCGCCGGAACAAGCCGACAGCCTGCAGCTACTGGCAGAGAAGCAGCGCCAGGTCGATCTGGAACTGGCCAATCAGGCCGCGGAAAATCTGCAGTTGCAACAGGGCTTGGCGCAGCTGCAGTTGCAACTGCAGCAGTTGCAGGAGCAGCTGGCGCAGAAGGATGCTCAGTTGGCTGAGCTGTCGGCGCGTACCCCGGTAGAACCGGTCGCAGGCCCCGCGGCCAGCGCGCCGCCGAATGTCGAGGAACCGGTGGCTGCGGAGCGAGGCTGGTGGTCGACATTGCTTGGCGGTGGTATCGGGCTGCTGTTGTTGCTCGGCGCTCTGTTCTGGGCCGCTCGGCGCCGTGGCGAAAAAGCCAAGGCGGTGGTGCAGGTTCAGCCGAAAACGCAGGCGCCGCAGCCGCCTGTCGATGCGCAAGGCGCGGCGGGCGTCGCTCCCGTTGTCGCTGCTCCGGTGGCCAAGGTGGCGCCGGCTCCGGCACCGGTGCGTGCACAGGGGCCGGTCGATCCGCTCGAGGCCGCCAATGTCTACATCGCCTATGGGCGCATCAGCGAGGCGCGTGGTGAACTGAACAAGGCGCTGGCACAGCACCCACAACGCAGCGACCTGCGCTTCCGTCTGCTGGAAGTCCTGGCGATGCTGGGTGATGGCGCGGGTTTCGCTCGAGAAGAGGCGGTACTGCGAGCCGAGGAGTTCGATGCTGCCCGCATCGATGCCCTGAAGGAGCTCCACCCGAACCTGCAGGCAGCGCAGCAGGCGCCGATTGAGCCTGTGGCGCCGCTGCAGCCTGCGGCCGAGCCTGTGCCCGAAAGCGATTTCCAGCTCAACCTCGACGACCTGTCGCTGGATGCCGACTGGGATCTGGTCAGCCCGTTCCCGACCAAGGCCAAAGCCAAACCCAAGGCGCCGGCCGAGCCGGAGTTCGATGCATCCTTTGCCAGCAATCTGCAGGAGCTGCCCGAGGTGTTCGAACTGCACCACGAGGACGAGCAATTGAGCGCCTTCGGCGAAATGGAGATGGTGCTGAGCGACGACGTGGACGACAACTTCCTCGACGCCTTCGCCGGCGAGGCCGACGCCACCGCGGCGCTGCAGGGTGATCTCGATCAGTTGGCCGGTAATCCCGAGCACATGACCCAGCTCAACCAGGCTTTGGCCTATATCAAGCAGGGTGATATCGCCACGGCGTGCGACATTCTCAATGAGGTGATCGACCACGGCGACGATGAGCAGAAGAAAGCCGCACGCCAGATACTGGCAGAAATCGCCTGATCGGCCCGGCTGCATCCCACGAGGTCGCGCACATCAGACTGTGAGAAAACTACTGCGCTCGGCCATGCTGCGTTAAAAAACGGCTCAAAATGCTCATTTACAGCTCGTAAACTGCGCTTTTTCGCCGTTTTTTGCCTTGCCTGACCTTCGCTCGCTACGTTTTCACACGGTCCGACATGCGCGGCCTCGTCGTTTCAGAAGCTCTTGCCGAGATTCAGGTACAGGGCTTTTTCCCGCTCGTCGTTGAAACCGTAGCTGAAGTTGAGCGGGCCGAGCGGGGTATCCAGCCCGAGGAAGATGCTGGCTGCGTTGATGTAGCCACTGTCGAAGGCGTTGTCGTTGTTCCAGGCGCGACCACGCTCCAGCGACATGCCCAGGTACAGCGGGAAATTCAGCGGCAGCAGCGAGTTCCGGGTCATGCGTCGGTAGTAGATCATCCGGGCCAGTGCCATGTTCTGCCCGCTCAGCGAGTCCTGACGAAAGCCCGACAGCTCCTGCGCACCACCGAGGATGAAGCCCGAGGTGACCACCTCCGCTTCGTCCAGGGTGCGCCCGTAACGACCGCCGAACAGCCAGGTGTTTGGGCCGTGGCTGTAGGCCTTGTCCAGTTTCAGCTGCCACTGGCGATAATCGTCGTCCGAGCCCAGGCCGCGGTCATACTTGCGCAGCATCAGGCCGATGTCTTCACCGCTACGCGGAAAGTCGAGGTTGTCCAGGGTATCGAAGGAGTAGAGCAGCTCGTAATAGCCCTCGCTGAAGCTGAAACTGGGTAGGTCGCGTTCACCGACACGTACGTCCGCCTCGCCCCAGGCCTGGCCGACGCCGAAGCGAATCTCGCCGTTGTTGGCGATCTGCCGGCCCAGATTGAGGCCATAGCCATAGCGCTCCAGGCGGTACTCGGCGATGGGGTCGTTATCCAGGATCGCTTCGACGTTCTGCGCCTCACCGAATAGATAGGGCGCGACGAAGTAACGTGAGCCTGCATCCAGTGGCTGGTAGAACTCGCTGTAGAGTTCCTGACGATCGCCCAACTGCAACCGCGTCAGCCACTCGGCGCCGAGTTCGTTGATACCATTGACGCGGTAACTGGCGCCGATGTTGAAGGCGCTGTCGCCGCGCATGTCATCGGACAGGTTCAGCCCAAGGCGCAGGTAGTCGGTACCAGTGCGTTTACCCCTGGCATCGATCACCAGAGCACTACCGCGCTCATCCAGCGGCTCCACGCGGTACTGCACGCGTTCGAAGTAGTCCAGGCCGTAAAGCGTGCCCATATCCTTTTGCAGGCGATCCATGTCCAGCGGTTCACCTAGCGTCTGGCGGATGTGCCGGCGAATCACCTCATCGCCGACTTTCGAGTCGTTCTCCACGTGAATCTCGCGGATCACCGGGTTGCGCTGCTCGCGGGTGCGGGCCATGGCCAGTGCCGGGTTGCCGGCGCTGCTGGTGCGCAGGCGGGCCAACTGTTCGGCCTTGATCTGGGCGGCGCGGTAGCCGGCCTCCATCATCTGCTCGCCACGGTTGAAGTCGGCAACACCGAATCCGGCCAGCGGCGGCTGGATCAGTACATCATCGGCGGTCAGCGTCTGCAGTTGTTCCTCGGAGTTCTTGCGCATCATCAGGTTGATCGACTGGTTCATCACGTCGACCACGGTGAGCAGTTCCTTCGCCGGTTTCAGTGGCATGCCCAGGTCGACGACGATGACATGATCGACGCCCATCTGCCGTGCCACATCGATCGGCACGTTGTTGACCATGCCGCCGTCGACCAGCAGGCGGCCATCCACTTCCACCGGGGCGAATACCGCAGGGATCGACATGCTGGCACGCATCACCTGCGGCAGGTGCCCGGTGCCCATGATCACCTGCTCGCCGCTGACCACGTCGGTGGCCACCGCGCGATAGGGGATCGGCAGATGATCGAAGTCGCGCGTGGCGCTGCGGTGCACCAGCAGGCTCTCCAGCAGCAGTGCCAGGTTCTGGCCCTGGATCACGCCCAGCGGCAGCCCCAGGCTGCCGTCGTCACGGAAGCTGAGCTTCTGCTTGATCAGAAAATCGCGGTCGTCCTGCTTGCGCCGGAAGGGAACGTCCTCACGTGGCGGCGAGTCGGAGAGCGCCTGCTGCCAGTCCAGCTCCAGGGCCAGTCGCTCCAGCTCTGCTACCGAATAGCCGGCGGCGTAGAGCCCGCCGACGATGGCGCCCATGCTGGTGCCCGCGATGGCATCGATGCGAATGCCTTGTTCCTCAAGGGCCTTGAGCACACCGATGTGCGCCAGCCCGCGGGCGGCGCCGCCCGATAGCACCAGGCCGACGCGTTCGGCAGCGATGGCCGGCAGGCTGGAAAGGGCGAACAGGCAGAGCAGCGAAACGAGCAGGCGACGCATGGCAGTTTCCGGCAAGAGCAGAGGCAAAGGCCGCTATTATAGGCGCCAAGCCCCACCCTAGAGCCGCTGTCATGTCCGATCAGAAGCCTGAAATCGTCATAACCTATTGCACTCAATGTCAGTGGTTGCTGCGCGCTGCCTGGCTGGCTCAGGAGCTGCTTAGCACCTTTGCCGACGAGCTGGGTCGAGTCAGCCTGGAGCCAGGCACTGGCGGCGTGTTTCGCATTCTCTGCGATGGTCGACAGATCTGGGAACGCAAGGCCGACGGCGGCTTCCCCGAGGCCAAGGTGCTCAAGCAGCGGGTGCGTGACCTGATCGATCCAACCCGCGACCTGGGCCACAACGACCGCTAGCACCTCAGGTTCAACGCGCCATCCGCGCCGAAACGAAAATGGCGCTGACGATCAACCCGCCGCCTGCCAGCATGCGCAGGGTCGGCTGCTCGCTGAACAGCCACCAGGCGAACAGGATGCCGTAGACCGGTTCCAGGGCGAAGATCACCGCCGTGGTGCGCGCCTTGAGCACGCGCAGGCTGGCGACGAACAAACTATGCGCCAGGCCCGTGCAGAAGATGCCGAGCATGCCCAGCCACAGCCAGTCCACCGCGCGCAGATTGGGCAGTAACGGCCAGGCCAGCGGCAGGAAGCACAGCAGCACGGTGATGTTCTGGTACAGCGCGGCCTTAACCGGGTCGATGCCTTTTGTACTTGCGCGATTGAGCAGCGACAGCAGGGCGAACAGAAAGCCTGACAGCACCGCCCATAGCAGCCCGACCGTGGCGCCGCTGTCTAGGCTGAAGTCCGGCGTGACCAGAACCAATCCCACGCACACCACGCCGACCATGACGAATTCGCCGGGGCGGGTGCGTTCGCGAAACAGCAGCCCCTCCAGCAATACGGTAAAGGCCGGGAAGCTGGCGAAGCCGAGGGTGGCTATGGCCACGCCGGAGATTTTCACCGCTTCGAAAAAGCTGACCCAGTGGGTGCCCAGCAGCAGGCCACCGAATGCCATTAGAGCCATCTGCCGCAGGCTTGGGCGTACCGCGTTGCGGCTGCGCCAGAGCATGGCGGCCAGACCCAGGGCGATGACGGCGAAGAAGGCGCGGCCGCCGGCGATCATGTTCGGCGCAGTAGCGGCCAGCTTGCCGAAGATGCCTGAAAGGCCGAACAGCAGCGCACCCAGATGAATCGCCAGCAGGGCATTACGCTCGCTCATGCCAGGCGCGCACCATTGGGCAGCGGCTTGTCGAAGCCGGCCAGGACCACTCGGTTGTCGCCGTCATAGACACCCGTCACCAGCACTTCGGAACGTATGCCCGCAATGCGTTTGGGGGCGAAATTGCACCCGCACAGCACCTGACGACCGACCAGTTCGTCGCAGCTGTAATGGGCGGTGATCTGCGCGCTGGAGGTCTTGAGCCCCAGCTCGCCGAGATCGACTTCCAGCACGTAGGCCGGTTTCACGGCTTTGTCATTGGGTCGGGCGCTGCAGATGGTGCCGACACGCAGCTCCACTTTTTCGAAATCCTGCCATTCGATGGTTTGCATGAGGTACTCCTTCGATGATGCGGCGCAGTCTAGAGGCCGTTCGCGCTAGCTGTCTGTCGCGAGAGTGGCGAGTTTTGTCGCCAGACTCTCGTGCGCATCTCGGGTACTCGCGGCGAGCCCGCTGACGCTCGGATGAAATCCGGGGCGATTTCACGAGCGGGGCGCGAACAGGTTGCTAGCGAGTGCGGCGTAACTGTCGTGGCGTCATGCCCAGGTGGCGGGAGAGGGCGGCGGTGAAGGCGCTTTGCGAGTTGTAGCCGACACGGGCCGCTACTTCGCCAACGGCCAGGTCACTGCCACGCAGCATCTGTTCGGCCAGTTGCAGGCGTCGCTGGCGAATATGCTCCATGGGTGTGCGCCCGGTCTCGGCGAGGAAGCGGGCGTGAAAGCGCGCCACCGACAGGCCAGCCAGGCGCGCCAGATCCGCCACCTGCAGCGGATGCGCGGCGTGCTGATCGATATAGCGATCCAGGGCTGCCATGGGGAGCCCGCTAATCGCTGCCTGCTGGCGACTACAGGCCAGGCTGCCCAGCAGCAGGGCCGCACCCTGGCCGGCGATGACCGGGTCGTTGATCGGGCTGCTGGCCAGCCAGTTGAGCAACTGCCCCTGAGACGGATCGAGCTGCAGGGCGCCGGGCCTGTCCAGCAGGCGCTGGATATCACTCGCATGGTGGCCTAGCTGGCGCTCTATCCAGTCGTTGGCCGGCAGGTCCAGCACCAGGCACCGGCTGCCGCCCGGACTGCCACAGGGGTGGCGCGATTCGGCTGGCACCACCGCCAGATGATGACGCAGCACCCGGCTGCCCTGACCGTCGACGTCGAACTGCAGCTCGCCAGCCAGGCCGAACACCAGCTGGGCGTGGTCGTGGCTGTGGCTCAGAACTTCGTGGCTGTAATGACGCAGGGACAGAATCGGCGGCATGGCGGCTTCCTCGGCAAGGTCGGGAGTGTACCGCATGCGCAGCGACTCCGGATGCTAACGGTAGGGCGGGTGCACCCCGCCAGGCCGATGGTGGCGGGTTGCACCCGCCCTACGCCATTGAGCTTTGGCGCTACGTCATCGAACGGTCTTCTGCCTGTCACAAGCCTTTCACCGCAACGGCTCAAGCTCGTCTAAACCCAGCCGGAGGCCGCCCATGACCAGCGCCCAGCTCGCCAAGCCCAGCCGCAAGCAACGTGTCCGTACCCTGTGGATCTCCGACGTGCACCTCGGCACGCGCGACTGCCAGGCCGAGCATCTGGCGGCTTTCCTCAAGCGCTACCATGCCGACCGCATCTACCTGGTGGGTGACATCATCGACGGCTGGAAGCTGCGCGGTGGCATCTACTGGCCGCAGGCGCACACCAACGTGATCCGCCGTCTGCTGACCATGAGCAAGCGCGGCACCGAGGTGATCTACGTCACCGGCAACCACGACGAGTTCCTGCGCCGCTACTCCAGCCTGCTGCTGGGCAATATCCAGCTGGTGGACGAGGCGGTGCACGTCACCGTCGATGGTCGCCAGTTGCTGGTGATCCATGGCGATCAGTTCGACGTGATCACCCGCTACCACCGCTGGCTGGCCTTCCTCGGTGATTCGGCCTACGAATTCACCCTGACCCTCAACCGCTGGCTCAATCACTGGCGCAGTCGCTGGGGCTACGGCTATTGGTCGCTGTCTGCCTACCTCAAGCACAAGGTCAAGACGGCGGTGAACTTCATCAGCGACTTCGAGGAGGCCATCGCTCACGAGTGCGTCAAACGCGGTCTGCAGGGCGTGGTCTGCGGCCATATCCACCACGCGGAAATTCGTCAGGTCAGCGGCGTGGAGTACATGAACTGCGGCGACTGGGTCGAGTCCTGTACGGCCTTGATCGAGCATTGGGACGGCCAGATCGAACTCTATCGCCTGGCCGAGTCGCAGGCGCGACTGGCCAGTGAGGAGCAGGCCGTCGTACTCGAGACCGGCGCATGAGGATACTGATCGTCTCCGACGCCTGGGCGCCACAGGTCAATGGCGTGGTCACCAGTCTGGCCGCGCTGGTCGCCGAGCTGCGCGGGCTGGGGCATCAGGTCAAGCTGCTGTCACCGGCGGATTTTCGTAGCGTACCTTGCCCAACCTACCCGGAGATTCCGCTGGTATGGGACCTCTGGCGAGTGGGTGGGGCAATTCGCGACTTTCGTCCCGACTGTGTTCATCTGGCCACGGAAGGCCCGCTGGGCTGGGCCGCGCGGCGTTGGCTGGTCAAACGCGGGCTGGCTTTCTCCACGGCCATTCATACACGCTTTCCCGAATACGTCAGCACGCGCTGGCCATGGATCGCGCCGCGCTGGGGATACGCCTATCTGCGAGCTTTCCACCATCCCAGTCAGGCGGTACTGGTGACCACCGAGCGTCTGCGCGAGGAGTTCGCCGGCTGGAATCTGCAAAGGCTGCGACTGTGGCGCAAGGGTGTCGACACCCGCCTGTTTCGCCCGGACGAGACGCGCCCACGTCACTTACTGCCGGTGTTTCTCTATGTTGGTCGTATCGCCGCGGAAAAGAACCTGCAGGCGTTTCTCGATCTGGACCTGCCTGGGGAGAAACGCGTGGTTGGCGATGGCCCACAGCGCGCGGTGCTGCAACGGCAGTATCCGCATGTGCGTTTTCTCGGCTATCGCCATGGCCAGGCGTTGGCTGAGGCTTACCAGGATGCTTCGGTGCTGGTTTTCCCCTCACGTACCGATACCTACGGCCTGGTCATGCTGGAGGCGCTGGCTTGCGGTACGCCGGTGGCTGCGTTTCCCGTGGCTGGACCGCTGGATGTGCTGCAAGAGGGGATCAGTGGCGTGATGGCCGAGGATCTGCACGCTGCTTGTCTGGCGGCGCTGAAGCTGGACCGCGGGCGCTGCGCGGAGCTGGCTGCAGCTCAGTCCTGGCGCGCTTCGGCACTGGAGTTTCTGGCCCTGCAGCCGCTGATCGATGGTGAGCCGGCGTTGCTGGATGAGGCGTTGCCGGATACCGCGTTGTAGGCCGATTTTTCGCGGCTGAAGCCGCTCCTACATGAGTTAGGTCGGCGCTTGCATGAACCTGGGAGCGGCTTCAGCCGCGAAGCGCTGCCAAGTGGTTCGCCTCAGAGAATGACCTTGTCACGCAGCTTCTCGGCGGCCTGGTTCAGTGCCTGGATCACCCGCTCCTTGTCGTAGTTCTGGATGCCGTTGGTATCGAGATACATGGAGAAGCCGGGCAGCTCGTGCTCGACGTAGCTGGAGGTGGCGCCCAGGTCGCGGCGGAAGTCCACCACCTGATAGATCTGCACCGGTCGACTGAAGCCCTTGACCGTGATCTGCCCCTTGTCGCGGCACATGATCACGTCCTTGACCAGTGAATAGGCCTCGTGGGAAATCAGGATTTCACCGGCTTCGGCGGCGCTCTCAAGGCGGCTGGCGAGGTTCACTTCGCGACCTACGATGGTGTAGTCCATGCGCGTGTCGGCGCCGAAGTTGCCGACCGTGCAGTAACCCGTGTTCAGACCCATGCGGATTTCCAGGGGCTTGGTGATGCCCTGCGCACGCCACTGCTGGCGCAGCACCTTCATGTGCTTGCGCATGGCGATGGCCATGGAAACCGCCGCTACCGCGTCTTTCTTGGCGCCGTTGCTGCTGGGATCGCCGAAGAACACCATGACGCTGTCACCGATGAACTTGTCGATGGTGCCGCCATATTTCAGGCAGATCTTCGACATCTCGTTGAGGTAGGTGTTGAGCAGGTCGGTCAGCGCTTCGGCTTCCAGCTCCTCCGACAGTTCGGTGAAGCCCTTGATATCGGAGAAGAACACCGTGAGCTTCTTGCGCTGGGTTTCCAGGCGCACGCTCTTCTTGCCAGTGAAAATCGACTCCCAGACCTGCGGTGACAGGTATTTGGCCAGGTTGCGTGCCAGGCGTGCGGCCTTTTCCTGTTCACGCTTGATCTCGATGCGTACCTGCGCCAGGCGCAGCCCCTGCTGATGCATGAAGTAGGCGGTAATGCCGATATACAAGGCGGTGAAGAAGATGCTGACCAGACCTACGGTTGTCGGTGTGTCGGGATTCAGGTGCGGGCCGACCACGGCAGTGGCCAGGGTGCTGGCACTGATGGCCACCAGCACGGCGATGCCCAGATAGCGCAGACCACCGATCACCAGGGCACTGAAGGTCAGAATCAGCAGCAACATCGAACTGGGCACGCTGGAGAAACCCAGCAGTGCGGCCGAGGCGCCGGCATGCAGGGCATCGACGAACAACAGGCCTAGGTCTGTTTGCTGCGGATGATCGTTCTTGAAGCGGCGGCTGACCTGATAGGCAAGGTGCGGATAGAGCAGGGCGTAGGGCACCATCCAGAGGACGTCGTAAGTAAAATGTCCGACTGCGGTACCGGCGGCGATACTGGCCGCGGTGGTGATGTAGGCGAGAACGCGGGAGTAGTATTCGCGCAGCGGTGGCGTCGGCAGACTATTGGCTCGGCTGATGGTGGCTGACTTCATTCGCGCTGAGGATCCCTGATTGGGCGCCTAGATCTGGCGCCTGAGCGGTCTGCAACACCCGAGCCAGAGCTCGGGTGGGGCGGGGATCATAACCAAGGGGGCGACAAGCAGCCAAGCACGGCCGCCGAACGGCACAAGGCCAGCATACCGGCGGTCGTTGCGTCTGACCCTAGAAACGGATACGGCCGGTGAAGGCGTCCTTGAGCATCACCCAGTCGCCCATCAGGCTGTATAGCGGGTAGTCGAAGGTGGCGGGCCGGTTCTTTTCGAACACGAAATGGCCAACCCAGGCGAAGCCGTAGCCCGCCAGCGGCATGGCCAGCAGCCACAGCCATTGTTGGGTAAACAGCGCATAAGCGAGTATTGCCAGCACCAGCAGGCTGCCTACGTAGTGCAGGCGGCGGCATACCGGGTTGCTGTGTTCCTGCAGGTAGTAGGGGTAGAACTCGGCAAAGCTCTGGTAGCGTTCGGTGGTCTGGGCGGTCATGGCGCACCTCCTGTTATTGTCACGATCAGTGTAGAGCGGCTGTCTCCGTGGGCCACTGACTTAAGGTGCCAGTCTAGTATCCTTGCGCCGCCAATCATGGCCTTGCTGATTGATCACAAGAACAAGACGATGAGCGAAAGAACCACTTCTTCCAGCTGGGCGCTGGCCATCGTGCAGGCGCTGGAGCTCGGTGGCGTCGATTGTGTCAGCCTGTTCGCCGAGCTGGGCATGGATCACGCCGCCTTGAGCGACCCCGATGCGCGCTTCCCGCAGGACGGCATGACCCGTCTCTGGCAACGTGCCGTGGCGCTGTCGGGCAATCCGGCCATCGGCCTGAACATGGCACAGGTGGTGCGCCCCGCGTCCTTCCATGTGGTGGGCTACGCACTGATGTCCAGTCGCAACCTGCGCGACGGCTTCACCCGTCTGGTGCGCTACCAGCGCATCATCGGCGAAGGGGCGGATCTGAATTTCCTCGTGCAGCCCGATGGCTATGCGCTGACCCTGGCGATTCATGGTGATCGCCTGCCTCCGGCGCGGCAGAGCGCCGAAGCGTCGCTGGCCTACTGCCTGGCGTTCTGCCGCTGGATGACCGGCAAGCCGATACGGCCGCGCGAGATTCGCCTGCAGGGCCCGGTGCCAGCCGATCTGGCGCCCTATCAGCAGGTGTTCCAGGCGCCGCTCAAGTTCAACGCCGAGCATTATGGGCTGATCTTCGAGCGCGCCGATCTGGAGGCGCCGTTGCCCAGTGCCAACGAGGCGCTGGCGCAACTGCACGACCGCTTTGCCGGCGAGTACCTGGCGCGTTTCTGCACTAGTCGTGTCACCCATCAGGTGCGTCAGGTGCTATGCCGCCTGTTGCCTCAGGGTGAGCCGCGGCGCGAGGTGGTGGCGCAGGCGCTGCATCTGTCGCAACGCACACTGCAACGGCGCCTGCAGGAAGAGGGCACCAGCTATCAGCAATTGCTCGACGACACCCGTCGTGAGCTGGCCGAGCAGTACCTCGGGCAGGTCGACCTGACCCTGCTGGAGGTCGCCTATCTGCTGGGGTTCGCCGACCCGAGCAACTTCTTTCGGGCGTTTCGTCGCTGGTTCGGCGAAACGCCTGGAGAGTATCGCAGTCGCCGCGGGCTGGCCGGCTGAGCTTCTCAGTGACGCCAGAAGGCCGGGAACAGCAGCACCAGCACAGTGAGGATTTCCAGACGCCCGAGCAGCATGCCGAAACTCAGCAGCCACTTGGCCAGGTCGGGAATGTTGGCGTAATTACCGGCGGGGCCGACCATCTCGCCCATCCCCGGGCCAACGCCTGAGACCATGGCCGCCGCGCCGGTCAATGCGGTTATCCAGTCCACACCACACATGGCAACCCCCAGCGCCAGGGTGGCGATGGTGATGGTGTAGAAGAAGGCGAAGGCCAGTATCGAGCGAACGATGTCTTCGTCCAGCCGGTGGCGGTTGTACTGCTGCTTGATGACCGCACGGGGATGAATGAGCTGCTTGAGGTTGGCCTTGAGCAGGATGTAGGCCACCTGGAAACGGAAAATCTTCAGCCCGCCCGCGGTAGAGCCGGAACAGCCGCCGACGAAGCCCAGGTAGAAGAACATCATGCTGGCGAAGGGGCCCCACAGGTGGTAGTCACCCACGGCAAAGCCCGTAGTGGTCATGATCGAGGTGATGTTCACCGCGACCAGACGCAGCGCATCGAGCCAGAACAGGTCGGTGGTCAGCCATTTCCAACCCGCCAGTACGAACCAGCTGCCCACCAGCAACAGCAGAAAACCGCGCACCTGGGCATCGCGCAGCAGGGCGCGGTAATTGCCACGTAGGGCGCCGACGTAGAGCACGAAGGGCAGGCTGCCAAGCACCATGACCACGACCGCGACCCAGTGAATGGCTGGCGCCTGCCATTTGCCCAGTGACGAGTCCGAGGTGGAGAAACCGCCGGTGGCGATGGCGGACATGGCGTGGTTGATCGAGTCGAACAGGCCCATCCCCGCCAGCCAGAAGGCCAACACGGCGAGGGTGCTCAGGCCGACGTAGGCCAGCACCATGTACTTGGCGACCATGTGCGAGCGCGGCATGACCTTCTCCGAGCGGTCCGAGGACTCGGTCTGGAACAGGCGCATGCCGCCGATGCGCAGAATCGGCAGGATAGCCACGGCCATGCCGATGAAGCCGATGCCGCCCAGCCAGTGCAACAGGGAGCGCCAGATCAACGTGCCGGGGGACATGTCGTCGAGGCCGCTGAATACCGTGGCGCCGGTAGCGGTGATGCCGGACATGCTCTCGAAATAGGCGTCGGTGATGCTGGCGCGTTCGGCGAAGATGAATGGCAATGCGGCGAAGATCGACACCATTACCCAGCTCGATACCGTCAGCATGTACATGTCGCGCGGGCGCAGTCGCGTCTGCTGGGGGCGGCCCTGGGCGATCATGGCGATGCCCACCAGCGCCGTGATCAGGCTGGACCAAAGGAAGGCATTGATGCCCTGGGGCTGCTCGAAGATCAGCAGAGTGATCACCGGCACCAGCATGCTCAGCGCCAGGGTGACGAGGAAGATGCCATTGATGAAGGCGAGGATGCGCAGACTGGACAGAGGCATCGGTCAGTGCTTCCAGAAGCTGCGGGTGACCAGTACCAGCACAGTCAGAATCTCCAGGCGGCCGAGCAGCATGCCAGCACTGAGCAGCCATTTGGCCGAGTCCGGCAGGCTGGCGAAGTTGCCGGCCGGGCCGATGATCGGTCCAAGGCCCGGGCCGACGTTGCACACGGCGGTGGCGGCGCCGGTCAGCGCCGTGACCCAGTCCAGGCCGACCAGGGTCAGGGCCAGAGCCAGCACACCGATGGTGATGGTGAAGAAGAAGGAGAAGGTGATCAGCGAGCGGACGATCTCTTCATCCAGGTTGTGATTGTTGTACTGCTGCTTGATGACCGCGCGAGGGTGCACCAGCTGCATCAGGTTGGCCTTGAGCAGCACGTAGGCGACCTGGAAGCGGAAGATCTTCAAGCCGCCGGAGGTCGAGCCGGAGCAGCCGCCTACGAAGGTCAGGTAGAAGAACAGCAGCACGGCGAAGCTGCCCCAGGTGCTGTAGTCACCGAGGGCGAAGCCGGTGGTGGTGACCACCGAGGTGACGTTGACCGCGACGACGCGCACCGCGTCGGGCCAGGCGTAGTCAGAGTTGAGCCACAACCAGGTGCCGAACACCAGCCAGGTGAGCAGCAGAAAACCGATGAAACCGCGGACCTGGTGATCCTTGAACAAGGCCTGACGATTGCCGCGTACAAAGGCGACATAGAGCATGAACGGCATGCCGCCGAGCAGCATCAGCACGACCGCCGTCCAGTGCACGGCGGGCTGCTGCCAGTTGGCCAGAGATGAGTCCGAGGTTGAGTAACCGCCGGTGGAGATCGACGTCATCGCGTGGTTCAGCGCATCGAACAGCTCCATCCCCGCTGCCCAGTAGGCCAGGACGCCGAGCAGGGTGATCGCCACGTAGACCAGTAGCAGATACTTGGCGGCCATATGCGAACGCGGCATGACCTTCTCGCCCCAGTCCGACGATTCGGTCTGGAACAGGCGCATGCCGCCCACGCGCAGCAGCGGCAGAATCGCCACCGCCATGCCGATGAAGCCGATACCACCCAGCCATTGCAGCATCGAGCGCCAGATCAGGATGCCGGGTGACATGCTGTCCAGGCCGGTCAGTACGGTCGACCCAGTCGTGGTGATACCGGACATGGTCTCGAACACCGCATCGGTATAGCTGATATGGGCGATCAACATCAGCGGCAGGGCGGCGAAAGCGCAGACCAGCGTCCAGCTGCCCGTCGTCAGCAGATACATGTCGCGCGGACGCAACTGCGCGTTCTGCGGGCGCCCGGGGATCACCAGCGCGAGGCCGGCGACCAGAGTGATCAGGCTGGACCAGAGGAAGGCGGTGAGATCTTCCGGGTGCTCGAAGATGAGCAGGGTCAGCATGGGAATGGCCATGCTCACCGCCAGGGTAATCAGAAAGATGCCGATGATGAAACCGATGATGCGCAGCGTCGGCAAGGCCATGTAGGGGGCTCTGGCGGGTTGTAAAAATGCGCCATTCTACCCGCGGACGGGCTGCTGTAAACCGCAACGGTGGGGGCTTTACAAGCGCATTGCCAAGCATAGAATAGCCGCCAGTTGCCGGCGTCCGCCGGTTTCCGAGTCCTCCTCAAATGTCCGAAGCCAATCCCTGCCTTACGTGCGGCGCCTGCTGCGCGTTCTTTCGTGTGTCCTTCTTCTGGGGCGAGTGCCAATCCGCGGGCGGTAGCGTTCCGGACGAACAGGTCATCCAGATCAGCCCTCATTACGTCGCCATGCGTGGCACCGAGAGCAAGCCGGCGCGCTGTACCCAGCTGCTGGGCGATGTCGGTTGTGGCGTACGCTGCACCATGTACGAACAGCGTTCGAGCAGTTGCCGCGAGTTCGAGGCGTCCTGGGAGAACGGCGTGCACAATCCGCGTTGCGACGACGCGCGCAAGGCCCATGGCCTGCCGCCGCTGACGCCGCCGGTGCAGCCGGTGATATCGCCTGACCGGGTAGCCTGACGGCGGCTGCAGGCTAGCCTGTAGCCCGGATGCAATCCGGGGCAGCGATCCCTCGATTGCATCGGAGCTACGGCTTCATGGGCTTCCGACATCCGAGTGTGTGCATCGGTCAGCTTGCAGCTTGCAGCTTGCAGCATCGAGAATGCTGCCATCTTTGTTTTTGGAGGTGGCCGATGGAGGCTCTCGACGCTCTGCTCAACCGTGTTTCCGTTCCCCGCCTGGTCGACCCGGCTCCAGATACGGCGCAACGTGAGCTGCTGTTTCGCGCGGCGTTACGTGCGCCGGATCATGGCCAGCTGCGCCCCTGGCGTTTTCTGACGGTCGAGGGGGCGGCGCGCGAGCGCATGGGCGAGTTGTTCGCCGGCGCGTTGCTGGCGGCCGATGCCCAGGCGCCGGAAGAAAAATTGCTCAAAGCCCGCGGCATGCCCATGCGTGCGCCGTTGCTGGTGGTGGTGATCGCCCGCGTGCAGGCTCATCCCAAGGTGCCGGCGTCCGAGCAGGTGATCGCGGCCGGTTGTGCGGCCCATGGCATCTTGCTGGCGGCGCATGCTCAGGGTATCGGCGCGGTCTGGCGTACCGGTGACATGGCCTATGACGCCCATGTGGCCAAAGGTCTGGGCCTGGCAGCGGACGAGCAGATCATCGCCTATCTCTACCTTGGTACGCCGGAACGCGAGCTGCGTCGCGCCCCGGAAGTTAGCGTCGAGGATTTCGTCAGCGCCTGGCACGGCTGAGCCCGCGACACTCAGGCTGTCTGCTGCCTGGCCGGCAGCTTGAGAGTGGCGACGAAGCCGCCTTCGGGGTGGTTGTCCAGCAGCAGTTCACCGCCGTGACGCTGCGCCGCCCGGCGCGCGATGGCCAGCCCAAGGCCATGGCCGGAACCGCTCTGGCCCGGCGCGCGAAAGAAGGGCTTGCCCAACTGCTGCAGATGCTCGCTGGCGACTCCTGGGCCGTGGTCGCGCACGCTGAGCAAAACCTCCTGTCTCTGGCGCTGCACGCCGATGACCACCGGCTTGTCCGGTGGGCTGAAGCGCAGTGCATTGCGCAGCAGGTTGTCGAGCGCACGCTCGAGCATGTCCGGCCAGCCCTCCAGGTGAGCCGCCTGATCGAAGTCGATCTGCAGCGATTGCTGTGGCGTGGTCAGGCGTGCGTCCTCCTGCAGTTTGCCGAGCAGTGCACGCAGATCGACTGGCTGGGCAGCGCCCGGGTCGGCGTCCAGACGGGCAAGGGCGAGAATTTCGCTGATCAGCGCTTCCAGTCGATCACATTCCTGGCCTAGTCGTGGCCAGAGTTTTTCCCGCTCGGCGGCGTTGGCGCGTTCCGCCAGCGCCAGGGCGATGCGCAGGCGTGCCAGGGGCGAGCGCAGCTCGTGGGAGACATCGCGCAGCAACTGGCGCTGGCTGCCGATCAGCCCCTGCAGACGCTCGCCCATGCGGT
>NZ_ATKM01000013.1 GCF_000418555.1 Pseudomonas sp. P818 | reverse complement strand
AAGCAAGCGGGAGAACTATCGCGGGACGTCGATGCGGCCGAAGCGGCCGCATTCCTCGTGTGCACGACGCAAGGACTCAATGTCCTGGCCAAGACCCGGCCCAGCCGGCGCACGCTGGAGGCGATCACGCGGCATGCTTTCACGGCGGTTGGATTCAAGGCCTGAATAGCCATCGGCCCAAGTCGCAGTAGGTGCGCTGCCGTCAAACATCAAGAACTAATCGCCGCGATCCCTGCCAGAACGATTGCCGCCCCAACCACGCGGCGCGCGAGATGACCCTCACGAAAGAGTCTGTACGCGAAGAGAGAGCCGATGATGATCGACGACTCACGCAGAGGGGCGACGAGCGCGAGCGGTGCCGTCAGCATGGCGGTGAGCACGAGGATGTAGGCCAGTGGGGAGAATGCGGCCACGATGAGGATAGGTACGGCATCAGCACGGATAACTGTGTGAATGTGATGCCGTCGCCGCAGTGCGCTTGGCGTCAGGATCAGGGTTTGCAGAAACAGTGTGCCAGCGTAGTAGCTCACGGGCGCCAAATGCAGCGACGTGACCGCGTAGCTGTCCCAGACGGTATAGCTTGCAATGGTGGCCCCCGTAGCACCTCCCCAAAACATTCCCTGGAGTGGGCGGCGGGTTCCGCTTCTAAACGGGTTGCCGGTAACGACAAGAATGCCTGAGACGACGAGGAGCGCCCCTAAAAGCGCACACGGGCGATCGGGAACCTGCAAGGTCAGGGAACGACGGAGAGCCGCTCCCCCAAAATAAGAATCGCAAACAGCATCGTCAGCACCGGCCCTGTGCCACGGGCGATCGGGTAAACCACCCCGAGTTCGGCACGATCGTAGCCAACCTGCAAGGTCAGGGAGTACGCAATGTGCAATGCCGCCGAAACAGCCGCTCCCACCCCGAGCCGCCAATCTATCGCCCCTTGGTCCTGAACCATAAGAACGAGACCGATCGGGACCCACAGAAGCGTCGAAGCACAGCTATACGCCCAGACGAACAGTAAAGTGTCGCCCCGCTTGTACTTCGAGGCCAGGTTCCACACCGCATGGGCTGCTATACGCACCGCTGCGGCGAGAACCATTGCGATGGTGCCGGGCTGCATCAGGAAATGTCGGGCAGATCGATGCCCGCCCGCTCCGCCAAGCGGGTCCGCTCTTGATCGCGCAGCGCCAGGGATGCGACCAGCGCATCGATAACGACGAGCTGAGCCAATCGACTTCCCGCAGCGGCCATCTGTGCCGGTAGCGGTACGCCGCCGACGACGAGCGCGACGTCGGCGAGGGTCGCCAGGGGCGTGTCGTACTGATTGGTGACGGCGATCAGCGAGGCGCCAGCCGAGGAGGCCGCATCCGCGACGGCTAGCGTTGAAGATGTGCGGCCGGTCGAGCTGACCGCGATGACGACGTCTTCTGCGCCCAGGAGCCGTGCCGCGATCATGGCCGACAAATGATCCGTGATGCCCACGGTCATCACGCCGATCGTACGCAGACGGAAGACTGCATCGGCGGCAACCGTGGAGGACGGTCCAGCACCGAACGCAAACACCTGGCGCGCGCGCTGGATCAAGCCGACAGCCTTATCCAGCGCAGAGAGTTCGATGGCCCCACCGAGCGCGGTCAGTGCATCGGTACCCGCACGAATGGATGTTTCCAGCACTGAGGCCGACGTCGCATCCGCGGCGAGTGCTTCAGGAGGCGCGAAGAACCGGGCTGTGCCGCGAGCACGCGCGATCTCGATCTTGAGTTCGGTGAATCCGCCGAACCCGAGCGCACGCGCGGCGCGAATCACCGTCGGCGGAGAAACGCCGGCACGGGCGGCAACCTGGGCCGTCGTGCTTGCTCCGACAAACAAAGGGTCGGTGAGCAGGAGATCGACAACTTTGGCCTCGCTTGCGGCGAGGTCGCCGCTTCGGGCTTGAATGCTGCCGATCCATTGCTGCAACCGTTGCTCGCCCTCTGAAACGCTATTACCAAGTTCTTTTTTCATGTGTAATATATTACCTGCACCGCGTGAAGGGCACAACCATCACGCGGACAGATGCCGCTAAAGGAGGCCGCTTTCATGAATCCTGAAATCAACCCTGGCGTCGCTGTCGTCGGTCCCGGTGCCATTGGCACCACGATCGCGGTGGCGCTACACGAGGTCGGCCGCACGCCATTGCTGTGTGGACGTCGCCCCCGCGATCACCTGACCCTGCAAGATGGCGACCGCTTCATCACCGTACCTGGTCCGGTTCGGACGAATCCGACACAAATCGCTCGCACGGCTGATCTTGTCTTTTTGGCTGTCAAGGCAACGCAAATCGAGGCGGCAGCAGAATGGCTCGCGGTGTTGGCCGGCCCAGAAACAGTGGTGTGCGTCTTGCAGAACGGGATCGAACAGGTGGACAGGGTTCGCCCGCACTCGCCACATGGGCAAATCGTTCCTGCCGTCGTGTGGTTCCCTGCGCAGGCGCAATCCGACGGCTCGGTACGCTTGCGTGGCGAAGCGCGCCTCAGCCTGCCGGACACGTCCGCTTCCCGCGTAGTGGCCGCGGCGCTGCAAGGCACACGGTGCGCCGTAGATTTGGCCGCGAACTTCAGCTCACTGGCTTGGCGCAAGCTGATGCAGAACGCGGTGGCTGGCCTCATGGCACTCACGCATCGCCGCTCAGGCATGTTCGGTCGCGCTGATATCGCCAGACTTACGCTGGCTTATTTGCAGGAATGCCTGGCCGTGGCACGTGCCGAGGGCGCTGAACTCGGCGACGAAGTGCCGCAAGAGATCCTCGACAAGTTCCAGGCGGCGCCCACAGACATGAGCACCTCCATCCTCACGGATCGAGAAGCTGGCCGACCGCTCGAATGGGATATCCGCAACGGCGTCATTGCGCGTCGCGGCCAGGTTCACGGCATTCCGACCCCGATCAGCGACATCCTGGTGCCGCTTCTTGCGGCTGCGAGTGACGGCCCCGGTTGACCCTAGAGTCGATGATCGCGCTGTTACTTCTCTTCTTTCTCGCCCTCGGTGCCGGCGTGCTCAGCGGCATCGTCGGCACCGGCTCGTCGCTCATCATGCTGCCCGTCCTCGTCACGCTGTACGGGCCGCGGATCGCGGTACCTGTGATGGCGATTGCGTCCTTGTTCGGCAACATCGGACGGGTGATTGCCTGGTGGCACGAGATCCGTTGGCGGCCGGTGTTTGCCTATTCGTTGGCGGGAGTTCCTGCGGCTGTGCTCGGGGCGCACACGCTGCTGACGATCTCTCCTGCCACTGTGGACGTGTTCCTGGCAGCTTTCTTCCTTGCGATGATCCCGCTGCGTCGCCTCATCAGACGATCGAACCTCCATCTGAACCTCTGGCACATGAGTTTTGCCGGGGCGATTGTCGGCTTCCTGACCGGATTCGTGCTGTCCACCGGGCCGCTCAGCGTGCCGGTATTCACCGGGTACGGAATGAGTGGTGGCGCGTTTCTCGGATCGGAGGCGGCAAGCGCTATCCTGCTCTACGCAGGCAAGCTGGGTACGTTCGGAGTGTCGGGCGTACTTGCACCGCCCGTCATCACACGTGGACTTGCCATCGGCATCGCGTTGCTTGCCGGTTCCATGATTGCGAAACGTCTCGTCCAGCGACTCCAGTTGCACACGTTCGAGCTTCTCATTGATGTGGTTCTCGTCGCCGGGGCGGCAGGAATGATCCTCTCCCTCAACGGATGAGCGGAAGCGGAAAAAGGTGTGATCGCTCGCTTGAATTCACGCCGTTTCAACCAACAGTTGGCCCACGTTGCCGGCCGATCTCCCAAGATACTCCGCCACCGCGCACCGTCGCAGCGAGCTGCTGACCAAGCCGCTGTTCGATGATCGGCTTCCACGGCACGAGGCTGAACCCTTTGCCGTCATCGAGCATCGCATAACGCCCGCTGGCAAGCATGACAGAGCGCCGGTAAATACCAGCCACTCGCTGCCCGTCGGCTACTGGCTGATGCTCCAGGCCGGTCTCGGCGACAATGTCCCTCGCGGCTTGCGTCAGTTCCCGATTGCGCAGTGTCGCCAGCAGATTGCGGGCCAGGATCACGCGCTGGCCGCGCTTCTCCGCCAGCCCCTGTTCGGCCAGGAAGTCGGTGCGCTGCTGCATGGCCTGCTTGGCGTCGCCACCAAAGCCCAGGTCGCCCAGCTCTCGGCTGCCGCCGATCAATTGCTGGTCAAGCCAGGTCGCGCCGATGACGCGGGCCTGCCGCTCGATGGGCAGGTGCGATTTCAGCTCCACCGCCACGCCACCCAGGCGCTGCGCGTCGTACTGGCGGCCACGCTCGGCCAGGTCGTCCGGCACCTTCCATAGCCCTTCGGCCACGCGCTCCACGATGCCGGCCCGGCGCAGGGCTTCCAGCCGCCGGACGTGGGCTGCGACGACTTCCTGCGGGTCGCGTCCGGGCTTGGCCCGGCCCTGTTCGATGGCCAGGTGATGATCGGCGCGATACAGACCATCGCTCGCCAGCGCGGCAATGTTCTTGTCGGCGGCGCGCACGTCGGCTGAACCCTTCACTTCCACCACCGCACCCGTGGGGTAGTTCGCCAGCTCGTCGCGGGCATTGAGCCCGACATAGTGGGCCTTGCCGTCCACGCCGTCGATGACCAGATAGCCCCGGTCGCGCAACTCGTCGGCCAGGCCCTTCGCCGCCACGCGGCCGAGGATGCTGCGGCCACTTCCATCGTCATTCTGGCCCGGCTCGAACACCGCCAGCTCGCGCGGCTGGCCGCTCATGGCCCGCTGCATCGTTCTGATGATGTCGCCACGCTCGCCCAGGGCACGCAAGGTCTTCTCGGCGTCGGCATGGATGGCCCAGGCGCCGGGCTGCACTTCGTCGGCCAGGCCCAGCCGTTGTAAGCATTGCAGTCGGCCGATCAGCAGCAGGCGCTGACGCTGCAACGTCGGTACGTTGAACCGTTCGATCTGCACCCGGCCATCCTTGCCGGCCTCGCGTTGCAGCGTGCGGTCGAGACTCGTCCACTGCTCCTGTTCCACCTCGCGTTGCAAGGTCTGCTGTATCTCCAACTCGGTGCGCGGCCCCAGCCATTCCGTCGCCAGCTCGGCGGCCCGGTGGCGGAAGCCGTGGGCAATGTAGTCGCCCGCGATGATGAGGTCTTTGCCGGTGTCGTCGCGCCCGCGCACGATCAGGTGCGTGTGCGGGTTGTCCGTGTTCCAGTGATCGACCGCGATCCAATCGAGCCGGGTTCCCAGGTCTGCTTCCATGCGGTTCACCAGATGCCGGGTGTAGGTGCGCAGGTCGTCCAGCTCCGCACCGTCTTCCGGTGAGACGATGAAGCGGAAATGGTGCCGGTCATCGGCGCAGCGTTCCTTGAAGGCGTCCAGGTCGGCTTCGTCGGCCTGCGGCCCATAGGCCCGGCCCGGTTCGCCATCACGGCCCGCGCCGTCGCGCTCGATGTAGCGCAGGTGCTTGGCGAGCGATTGCGGGCTGGCTCGTTGGTGATTGACCAGCAAGGTCTTGATGGTCACGCGCCGCGACATGGGCGATAGCTTCGCCCCGGCGAAGCGCGCCGCCGTATGGCCGCGTCCCAGGCGCGAGCCGGGCCGCTGGCCGGTGCCGCCAGTGGCAGGACGGCGCACCGCCGACTTGCCGCTGCTGGCCTTTCCCGCCTGCTTGAGCACCTTGGAAACGAAGCTCTGGCCCTGACCCTTGCCCCGGTTCTTCGGGGCGCTGGGGCGCACGCGGAAGTCGTCGTCGCGGCGGTCGGTCATGGCCGCTCCCCCTGCAAGCTCTGGCGTGTCCTGTCGTGCGAAGTACGCGGACATGCCTGCATTGGCGCGACCTTCGCGCCCCACGCGGCACGGCGGCGAAGCCGCTCCGTGCCGCGCCACCCCCATGTGCAGACAGGCTTTCGACGCGGCCCGGTGCCGCGTCCTTTTGTCTTGCCTTCCGCCTTTGCCCCTCGCTGTCGCTCCGGGCGTCGGCGGCCCGGCGGCGCTGCGCTGCTTGCAGCCAGCGCGCCGGCGAACGCGCCAATGGCCGCAGGCCGGGCGCGTTCGAGGCAAGACGCCTGCACGCTGGATGGCTGCGCCGGATGTTGCGCGAGGCGCGGCGCGAATGCGCCCGCGCTGCACGCGCGACGACACGGCAGCAGCCACTGGAACGACATGCTCGATGGCACGATGAGAGGCACGGCAACGTGCAGCGAATCGGCGGCCATCATGGGCGTGTCTCCAGCCAGACCGGGTGCGCGATGCCGATCACGGCGGATGCGCTGACCGGGCCGAAATAGCGGCTGTCAAACGACGCCGGATTGGTCACGCTCAACAGGAACAGCTCGCCCGGTTCGAGGCGGCGGCAAAGCTGCAAGGATGGCAGCGGCCGGCCCAGCCGGTCGGCAGGCAGCGCGGCGGCCGCAGGCACGCCGTCGATGCGTACCTGCCCGGCGACGATGCAAACGTGTTGCGGCGCGACTGCGCCCACACGTTTGAGCAGCGGAACGCGGGTCGGCAGGTAGCCGCGCTGCGCAGCCAGCATGGCGGCCCTGTCGGGCAGCGGCACCAGCACAATGCTGTCCACGGACAACGGACGTGGCAGCGAGGCGGTGCGCAGGTCGAGCGGCTCGATGCGATACCAGCCGACCGCCACGCTGTCGGACGGGTTGTAGGTCAGACGCGGCAGCGGCGACACGAAAGCCGCCCAGGCCAGCGCAGCGAAGCCGACGGCGGCGAAGCCCGCCAGCACGATGCGAACGCGCAGGCGCGAGCGAGGATGCGGCGCGACTTCGTGCGTGCATGTGGTGTTGGATTGGGTCGTCATGGCAGCGCCCTTCCGGCCAGCCAAGCGGCGTGCCGCTCGGCGGTGTATTCGGGCAGCGCTAGGCGGGCCGCCAGACGGTTGCCCAGCGTGCGCCAGTACGCGGGCGACACGTCGATGGCGGCGATGTCTTGCCCTTCGATGCCGTCGATGCGTTCCAGCACGACACGCACCGCGTTTTCGCCTTCGGCGTGCAGCAGCAGGCGTGCGCCCGGCTGCACGCCGGGGATGCACTGCATGTCGTCCAGCGGCGTGGCGGCTTGCATCACCATGAGCTGCCAACGGATCGTGCCGTAGTCGTTTGCTTCCCAGCGCACGCGGCAGAACATTGCACGCGGCAGGAACACCGCGCAGCGCCGCCAGCGGTCGAGCCGCAGCATGCGCGCCGGTTCGCCGAAACGCAGGTAGAGCTTGAATCGCGGTTCAATGTAGGCGAGCGATACGCGAGTCAGCGGCACGCTGCCGGCCTGGCCGGCGAGCGTCGAAAGCGAAGGCGGCAGCGCAGCAGCCGTCGCCGCCTGAGCGGCAGGCAAGGCGGGTGCGTTCATGGCAGGTTCTCCGTGCGGTTGTCGGGGAACTCTCGTTCCAGTAGTCCGCGCAGCAGTTCGGCCACGGTCACGCCCTGGCCGAAAGCGGCGATCTTGATGCGCGCGCGCAGCGCGGGCGTCACGTCGAGGGTCAAGCGTGCGGTGTAGAGGTCGCCCTTATTGAGCGCATCGGCATCGCCCTGGCGAATCCACGCCTCGGCGTGCGGATTCGCGGGCGGACGTGCGCCGATGCCGACGCGCTTGCTGCGCGGGCTGCTCATGTCGGCCACCGCAGCAGTTCATCGGCGAGCGCGGCGATCTCGCGTGCGGCGGCGCTGTCGGGCGCTGTCTCGCGGGCGAGCCGGCCAGCGGCCACGCTATCGGCGAAGACGATGCGCTGGCGCACTTCGCTGCGCAGCGCCGGCAGCGGCTGTTCGGCCAGCGATTGCCGCGCTTCCCTGCCGATGATGGTGGTGCTGACGCGCCGATTGATGACGAAGGCCGCGCGCAGCGCAGGCCGGAACACCTGTGCCTCACGGATCAGCGCCACCATCTCGGCGCTGGCCCACAGGTCATACGGGCTGGGCTGCACAGGAATCAGCACGCGCTCGGCCGCCAGCAGCGCCGAGCGCGCCAGGGCGGCGATGCGCGGCGGGCCGTCGATGATGACGTGATCGGCGCGGCGCGCCAGCTCGGGCGCTTCCTGATGCAGTGTCTCGCGGGCGAGGCCCACGGCGCTGAACAGCCGTGGCAAGCCCTGCTGGCTTCTGCGCTGCGTCCAGTCCAGCGATGAACCCTGCGGGTCGGCGTCCAGCAGGATGACGTGCAGACCACGCAGCGCCAGCTCGCCGGCGATGTGGGTGGCGAGCGTGGTCTTGCCGACGCCGCCTTTCTGGTTGAGAAACGCGAAGATCATGGCGCGGCCCTCGCTGCTGGAAAGCCGGCCTGGCCGTGCCGTTTCGCGGTTGTCCACCGAAACGGCGCGCTTCTACTAAAAGTTAGAGATTTATAGTTAGGTAAGTTAGAGGGGACGCAAACCCGCGCTGTTACTGGCTTTGCGGCGTTTTCGTACTCCTGATAGCACGAGGGTCGTACTCCCGATAGCACGATACCCGGTACTCCTGATAGCACGAGGCCGTCCACACCTTTTCCCGCAGTTATCCCCGTGCCGTGAACGGCACGGGCCGGAAGGTCAGCAGTTCCAGCCTTTCGCCCGGCATCGGCTCGATGCCCAGGACGTAGCCGGGCAGCGACTGCCGCGCCACCAGCATGCGCAGGTCGTAGGCGAAGTCCGAGAAGCGGGCCGCGCTGCCCGACTTGCGGTAGAGGTGCCGGAAGTCGAATTGCCAGCCGTGCTCCTGCCGTCCGCCGTGCTTGCGCACCAGGCGGTACAGCCAGCGTTCGATGCCGCCCTTCAAGCGGAAATAGGCCGGGTCGATGGTCAGCACCAGGGCGGCATCTAGCACGCCGGCATAGAACCAGTCCGGCAGGATCAGCTCGATGCCCAGCGGCGTGCCGCTGGCGTCGGCCAGCTCGCGCCATTCGTTCACCCACGAAAAGCGGTGCAAGCGCCGCCCAGTGGTTTCGCGGATGGAAGTCGCCACGCTGGTCGATTGCAGCCGGTCGAGCGCGGCTTTCAGACGCTGGTAGTCGTTGAGGGACGTGCCGCGCCCGATGAAGCGCAGGATTTCGTAGGGCGTGGCGTGTATCCAGCGCGACGGGCGAATGCCTGCGTCGCGCGCCTCCACGATCTGCGAGGCCGCCCAAATCAAAACGTCGGCATCCCAGATCGTTGCGATGCCGTGCTCCTGCGTTCCCTCCACGCGGATGGTGATGCCACCCGCCCGGAAGTCGATCGGCTCGGTGCGCCGCGACTTGGCGAGCGAGAAGAACGGAAAGGCCATCAAGTCCTGGCTGTCGCGCGGCGCCATGTCGCCCGGCAACGCGCGGAACAGGTCGAGCTGTTCGCGTTGCTGCGCTGGTCGCTGCCGCAGGGGCAGCGATGGGCTGGACATGGCGATGGCCACCGGCGAGCCAGAAATCAGCGGCCGTCACGGTAGTCGCCCGCATGCCGTTCGGCATATTCCGGGTCGGAAGTCGCCGCGTAGCTGCGCGCATCGGCCCAGGCGTCGAGGTCGCTCACGGCATACATGACGCGGCGGCCGAACTTGCGGAACTTCGGGCCGCCGCCGATCACGCGCTGTTTCTCCAGCGTGCGCGGCGACAGCCGCAGGTATTCGGCGGCTTCGTCGTTGGTCAGGTAGCGTTGGGGCTGCACGGGCGCAGCGACAGCAGCGGCGGCAGGCCGCAAGGGAGCGGGTCGCATGGGATGTACCTCCATCAAGCCCGGCCACACCACGCGGCCGGATAGAGGCACTTTCAAGAAAGCAAGGCTTCTTGCTCAGGGACGTTTTGCAGGGGATGCAGCGCGTCCCTGTGCAACGGGCGGAAGCTGTGCAAGGCGGCGGTAGCCGCCGCGCATCAGCGCATCGCCCCGCCGTACCAGCCGGCGAACGCGGGCGCGCAAGGCGCTGTCGGCGTACCAGTCGTCGGCGACGGCATCGACGCCGAACAGCCCTTCGGCCACGTCGCGCAGGGATGCGCCTGCGAGGGTGCCGTCGAGCGCCTGGAGCGTGTTCAGCTCCAGCAGCGCCGCGGGTGCCGGCCGCGACCGTTCCGTTCCCGCCGGCGCTGCATCGCCGGCGGTGGCCAGCTTGTCCAGTTCGGCCGCCAGCGCCTGATAGCGTCCGCAGGATGCGGCGCAGGCGCGGATGGCATAGGCGTAGGCCATGCCGTCGGCCAGGCCGGGAGCGATCACCAGCCGCAGGCAGCAGCCCGGCCAGCGTGTCAGCAGCACCAGGCGCTTGCCATCGTGTATCAGGCGCTTTTGGCCGGGGAGGCGCCAGAACGCGAAGGCCACCGCGTCGGGCGGCGGGTCGGCGTCCGGGTAGAGCTGCACCACCGCATCGTGATCGGGGAACCAGGCCGGATGCGCGTCGCGCGCATCCAGGGCGGGATCTTCCAGCAGGCGCAGTCCCCAGCGCGCGGCGGCCTCTGGCCGGCGGCGCCGGCGCAGCCAGTCGCGGCGGTAGTCGGGGTGGCGACGCAGGTATTCCCACGCCAACGCGGGGCCGTCGAGGTGCAGCGTGTAGAGATACGCGGCGGTCGGATACCAGTGTTCGGCGTTCGGGTCAGCCATGACGCAGCCTCCTGTCATTCAGCAGGAACGTCGCCACGGATTCCGCCGTGCGGGAGCTATCGAGTCGCCATCAAGTCGTCATCGAAATCGGGATAAGCTGTAACTGCTGGTGTCAAGACTGATTCGCTCCAGGGCATTGCGGAAATCGTCTGAATGCGACGGCTGCGCCGCCACGAAAACAGCGCGCAGCATGAAGCACCGTGCAGCAGCCCGCACCAAAAACCATGACTGTTTGCAACAGAACGCACCGCTTCGGTGCAAGAATGCGGATTCAGACTGCGCAGGTCTTGGGTAAGACTGAAATAGTCAGAATGCGCCGTCGTTGGCTGGGACTGCTCAGTCGGTGATCGAACCGCTTTCCTCGGCCAGCCGCAGGTACTCCGACAGCAGCCGCACGGGCTGGAAGTAGCGATCGCGCATCACAGGCTGCTTGTGCGGCCCGATGATGGACGCCAGATCGGACAGCTTCACATGGCCCAGGCCGGGCATGCCTATTCCCAGGTCGATCAGCCCCCATGCCGTATCGCCATCGGCCGGGTCGAGCGCGGCCAGCAACCAGGTGGCGTGCGCGTCAGGGGTGAACAGTCGCACCGCCGGCATCGGGTCGATGCCCCGATCAGCGGCGCGTGCCGCGCCGACGGCGAGCAGTTGTGCCTGCTGTTCAGCGGTGACGAGCGGCTGGGTCATGGCCCGAATCCCCACGCATCCGAGGATGCACGGATACGATTTTCCACCGAAGCGCGGAACCGCCGAAGCGGATGCGTGCTTTGGCGGGAAAGCACGAAGGCGCAAGCCATCGAATCCGTACATGCACGGAAACGCAGAAGCGGAATTCCGCAGGCCAGGAAAGACACAGATGCGGTTCCCCGATTCTGTCGGAATCCGCCCATGCGGATTTCCGTAAAAGCACGAAAGCGGTTCGGCCAATAGGAATGAACACTTTAGATTGTAGCCCTATTGGGTGCAATGGGCTGTCATCTTGGTTTTTACGGGGAAACCAAGTTGGTGACAGCGAAACACTCATTGGCCACGGCAATACGGACGGTCAGGAAAGCGCGTGGCTTGAGCCAAGAAGCGTTCTCCGACGTGTCCAGCCGCACCTACATGAGTTCGCTGGAACGCGACTTGAAAAGCCCGACCATGCACAAGCTGACCGAGCTGTGCGAGGTCATGGACGTGCATCCGTTGACGTTGCTGACGCTGGCCTATGCCGGCGACAGCACGCGCAAGGCCGATCAGCTTCTGGCGCAGGTGCGCCAGGAGCTTGAGGCGGTGTTGAAGGAACGCGACACGCCGTAGGCGCGTGCGTAACGTGCTGCGCCAGCAGCACGGCGCCCCGCCGCAATGGGCGGGGCGCCGTGGGCGGCCGTCAGGCCGCCTTGGGTGCTGCGCGACCAGATCAGGTCGTGCGTGCCGTCCTCGTTCTCGATCAGGCGGGCATAGACCGTCGCCGAGAACGAAGGATCGTCGAGGGATACGGACACGTAGGGCCGCCCGGCTTCGCTGGTCTTCTTCCACGCCGCGCCGATGTCGTGGCCGGCCGCCTGAAGGCGGAAGTCGGGGGCGTTCTCGGTGTCGCCCTTGTCGTTGGGAATCAGCTTGACCTTGACGTTCAGGGTCAGGGTGCGGAGCTGGCCGGTGAAGCCGTCTTTCTCTGCGGTGAAGGTGCCGATGTTAGCCATGATGTTTCTCCTTTCGGGTTGAACGAGGTCGCGCCAGTGCGTCCTTGTTGTGATCCGGCCGGCGGGGGATGGGCTGGCCGCACCGCGCAGCGGTCGCAACACCGTGGAGAGCCTGGAAGCGAAAAGAATTTGTCCCGAGAGGAATGCGCGTAGCGCAGGGGAAATTGTTTTCGCTGGAAGGTTGCGGCCATGAAGCCCAAGGCGCAGCCGTTCCCTCGCCAGGATTCACGACAAGCCAAGGACGCACAGGCCGCCCGCTCCCGAATGGAGATGTGGCCGACTCGGCATCCCCGCGTGACGGCTTCACCGGCTTGCACCCTGGCACTGGCAAGGCCAACACCCCAACGACAAGCGAGAACGCTCCTTGCCGCAGATTGCGGCGACGGGCTTGAGGCGTGGCGTGGATGCTCCATAGCGAGGCCGGGTGGCGTGTCGGTGAACCGTCCTTCGTGACGTACAGGCGCGAACCGCCAGCGTCGAGGACGGCACGCTTTGGCCCACCCTGCCGCAGCAAGCCGGGGCGTAGCCCCACAAGCCCCGCCCAGTACGGCGGGGCGCTAACCTGGCTAAACCGGCAGTGCCAGTTCGGCAGTATTCGTGAGGTGCCAAGCTACGCGTGGCGGGGCTGGGCCATGCACCGCCCCCCCCCCCGGAAGAAAGCGTCGGCTCGAAGGCGTGAGGGATTGAAGCCGAATAGCCGTGACGGCAAAAGTAGCACGGGGCGCAGCCCGAAGATCCGGCGGCACATCGTGCCGACACGTCCATACAGCCTTAGAGCGTGTTATGAACTTTGATCCCGTTTCGCTATCGTAACGGGATGAAGCCATCCCGTCCGTATCCGACCGATGTTTCCGATGAAGAGTGGGCCTTTGCCGCGCCCTACCTGACACTAATGGATCCAGAGGCTCGACAGCGCAGATACGATCTTCGCGTGATGTTCAATGCGTTGCGCTGGATGGCCCGGGCCGGAGCACCATGGCGCTTGATTCCCCATGAATTTCCGCCATGGGAGGCGGTCTACCAGCAGACTCAGCGCTGGCTGCAGGCCGGTTGCTTCGAAGCGATGGTCAACGACCTGCGCTCGGTGTTACGCGTGGCCCAAGGCAAGCAAGGCCAGCCCAGCGCCGTCATTCCGGATGGGCGCACCGTGCAGTCCACCTGTGAAAGTGGGCCACGCGCTGGCTATGACGGCTACAAGCGCAAGAAAGGCAGCAAGGTGCATATGGCCGTGGATACGCTTGGCCATCTTCTGGCAGTTCAGGTCACGCCTGCCAATGAGCAGGAGCGCGCCCAGGTGAGCGCCCTGGCACAGGAGGTTCAACACGTGACGGGCCAGACCGTAAAGCTTGCGTTCGTCGATCAGGGCTATACCGGCAAAGATCCGGCGGAGGCTGCAAGGGAAGAAGGTATCGAACTGCATGTTGTGAAGCTGCCTGAAGCAAAGAAGGGCTTTGTACTCTTGCCGCGTCGATGGGTCGTCGAACGCAGCTTCGGCTGGGTCAACCGATTCCGGCGGTTGGCGCGTGACTACGAGCGTCTTCCTGAAACCCTGGCAGGCTTGCACTACGTCGTCTTCTCAATCCTCATGCTCGGAAATGCTGCTGCGCTTCTTCAAGGTTCATAACACGCTCTAACACCCAGGTAGAGTGACAACGGAGAATGACTCGTCACAGCTATTATTCGACAACGAGTCATCAAAGGAACAGGGAGAACCATATATGCCATATCCCGTTGTGCCGTGGGAGCACGTTGCACCCAATTACCATCGAGGTACGATTCTGCTGGGCAATGGGGCTAGCATTGCTGTTTCACCGAGTTTTGGCTATGGCTCGTTGCTGGATCATGCCCAGCGAGCAGGCTTACTCGGAGCTGATGTACAGCAACTCTTTGGCTTTTTCCGAACATCCGATTTCGAGTTGATCCTTCGACTGGTCTGGCAAGCGTCAAACGTCAATAGGTCACTACAGATACCAGACAATCGCACGCATCAAGCCTACCTGAATGTCAGAGAGTGTTTGATTCAAGCCGTTCGCGACGTGCATCCTGCATATGATCTAGTGAGTGGTCATTTGCCAAGCATGTACCAGTTCCTCAGAGGGTTCGATACGGTAATTTCCTTGAACTATGACTTGCTGGTCTATTGGACGATGACCTATGGACTCGACATTCAGGACGGACATCTATTCAAGGATTGCTTCCTGGGGAATGGCATGTTCGACGATGCTTGGCAGAGATTTCGAGCCCCCTATAGGGAACGGACTAACACCTTGGTGTTTTATCCGCATGGAAGTCTGGCTCTGTGCCGAACTGCAGTGGAGCAGGAGTTCAAGATTCACAACGCTGGGGAAGGTTTGCTGGAGGCCATCCTTGCGGAGTGGCGCAGTGAGCGCGTTGTGCCGCTGTTTGTCAGCGAAGGGACGATGCTGCAGAAAGTTTCCTCTATTCAGAATAGTTATTACCTTTCTACGGTGTACCGGGAGGTACTTACGTCACAGCGGTTCACATTGACGTTATTCGGCTGGGGACTCGGGGAGCACGATCGGCATTTATTGCGACGGATGCGCGGAACCGGCATCCAACGGGTGGCGGTCTCCGTTTTTGGTGGCAATCAGGTCTATTGCAACTATGCCTACCAAGTCATTCAGGATGATTTAGGGCCTGTCCATGTGGACTTCTTTGATAGTGAAAGCCCTGGATGCTGGATTCATGCGGTGCCGCCGGCGTTGCCAGGACTTGACTAACCCTACGTTGGCTTTCAGCGTTATCCGATGGCATCGTTGAAACCCCGGCGCTGTGCGCCGGGGTTATGCTGCTATGTCAGGCGGCGAGCGCGGGCTTCCACTACGTCGGCAGCATCTTCCACGTCCTCCGCGCCGTCCTGCGACTCCGTGTCGTGTCCGCTCTTGAACACGGCGGGCATCCAGCCCGTACCATCGGCCAGCCGTTCCGCTTCGCTGGCAATGTCGGCCTTCTTCAACTTCGCCAGCCGGGCAGCGTGCGACGGTGCGAACTCGCCCACGGCTTCCAGAATCGCGGCCTTCGGCACATGCCGGAAATACCCGTCTGCGGTGGGCTGCCACCATGCGGCCATGTCCAGCCCCACAGCCTGCGCCAGTTCCGCGCCCGGCTGTTGCGCCGTGGCGCGAGGCGTCACCACGTCCACGGTCGCCGCCACGCATACCGCCAGCAGCCGCACCAGTTCGCCTTGCTCCATCGCCAGCAGCGCGGCGAACAGTTCGGCGCTGTCCTGCGGCAGCGCTTCGCCCGCGACCTGCTGCAACTCGCGCAGGGCTACGGCGGCGGGCGATTCGGGCCAGTCGGGGGCCATGCCTTCCAGCCGGTCTTGCACTTTCAGGCTCACGCCCAGCGGCAAGTCGTGGCCGTAGTGGTTGTCCTGCAAGACGCTCTGCACCATGCCATGCACCAGCGCGGCCAGCGCGACTTGCGGATGTCGGGCGACTTCGATTTGCAGCGCGGCGGTGCGGTGCGCGCTCAACCGCTGCGCCAGCCGGTCGGACAGGCTCGCGGCCTTGGGCTGCTCGGCGTCCTCGCCTTCGTCGTCGTTCCCGGCTTCGCCTTCCGCGCTGCCGAAACCCTGCCGCAAGCGTTCCAGCGTGCGCAGCGCGTTGGCTTCGGCTTCGCGCAACAGCCCGCGATGAATCACAGCTTCGCCGCCGCGGTCGAGGGTGACGATGGCACCGGCCACGGCGCGCACGTCCGGGGCGTAGCCCCGCAAGGCTTCCTCCACGGCTTGCAGTTCCCCGGCGACCTGTTCGCGGCGCGGTTCCAGCGCCTCGGTCTTGTCCTCGTCCTCGGCGTCGTAGGCTTCTTCCAGTTCGGCGTCGATCTTGTCGAGGCGGGTTTGCAGCGATGCGATGCGGCGGGCTTCGCGGGCGCTCGGTTCGCGGCGCTGGCGCGGCGCGTTCTGGAACGCCTGCCGCTCGGCGTAGCTCATGTGCGGCACGGCTTCCACCCATGCCCAACCCTCGGCGCGCACGTTCCCGGCCAGCGCATCCAGCTTGCTGCGCACCAGCGTTTCCAGCAGCGCGGCGTCGGTCAGGTAGGTTCCGGCATCGCCTTCCGCGAACAGGTCGCGGCGGATGCCGCCGCCCGCCGCCGTGTAGGCGTCCAGCCCAACGAAGCGCACTAGCGGATGCGTGGCGTCGATTTCGCGCTCGGTCAGGCGTTCGCGCAACGCGGACGCGCCACGCTGCCATTCGGGCGCACCGTAGAACGCGGCTTCCTGCGCGGCGTGGTCGTCGGTGATGGTCAGGGCCATCAACTGTTCCAGCGTGACGGCTCCGCCCCGGTAGTCGGCCAGCAGGCGCGGCGAGACGTTGGCGAGTTTGAGACGGCGCTGCACCACAAGCGGGGTCACGCCGAAGTCGGCGGCAATGTCTTCGATGGGGCGGCCTTCCTTGACCAGCGCGGCGAACGCCTCGAACTGGTCGGCGGGGTGCATCTGCTCGCGCAGCAGGTTTTCCGCGAGGCTGACGGTACGGGCCGAAGCGTCGGGCACCAGCAGGCAAGGCACTTCAAAGTCGGCGGCGATGCGCTTCTTCTTCGCCAGCAGCTTCAACGCGGTCAGGCGGCGGTCGCCCGCCACCACTTCGTATTGCTCGCCATCGGCGGACAGGATGACGGCGAGGTTTTGCAGCAGACCGATGCGGGCGATGCTCGCGGCCAGTTCGGGAATGGACAGGCGCGGGGTCTTGCGTGCGTTGCGCTTGGAGCGGCGCGGCAGCAACTGCGAGAGCGGAACCAAAATCAGGTTCTTGGTCGGGTCGGCCACTTCCAACGGCGCGGCGGTTTCGATGGCTCGGGTTTCGATTTGGGTAACGGCGTTCATGGTGATAACTCCTTGCGGTTAGGGATGCAGCAGCGAGAGAAGCGGCAAGGGCTGCTGCCTGCCCCTGCCGCGTGGGGATTCAGGCTTTCAACTGGCGCATGCCATCGGCCAGCAGCCAAAGCGCACGGTTGAGGCGGATGTTCTGGTCGATGCCCTGCACCGGGCGGGTTTGCTGGCGGCGTCCGTTGGCGCTGCGCCCGCGCAGTCCGCCTTGGGTCAGGTTCTCTTGCGTGCGGTTGAACACGCTCCACAAGTCCGGGCGGCGATCATCAAAGCGGCGCGGCATTAGGATTTGCGATTCCGTGATGGGCGCGGGCTTGTCGGGGTCGTCGTACTTGAGGGCCAGCGCGGCACGGGCGAACACTTCGGATTCGCCATCGTTCAAGGTGATGGCGCGCATGGAATCGCGGGATTCCTGCACGCGGTCGAAGCCGCGCAAGACTTCGTAAGCGCCTTCGATGACGGAACCGGCCACGTCGCCTTTGTGCGGCACGCGCACATCGGCCACGGTGTCGCCGCAGACAAGGCCATTGCTGCAAACGAACCGGAACATTCCGGCCAGCATCTGATAGCTGCTCGTGCCGTCATGCGAGTTCAACAGCACGATTTCATTGGCTTCCGCGCCGTTGATCTGGCTGGCGTGGCGCAGGCGCAGCATGTGCTTGGTGAAGTCGCGGCGGTCCTCGTTGCGCACGCGGGTCTGCGCCACCATGAAGGGCTGGAACCCTTCCTTGCGCAGTTCCGCCAGTACGGCGGCGGTTGGGATATAGGCGTACCGCTCGGAACGGCTTTCGTGCGGGGCGTCCGCGAAGATGGACGGAGCTACGCGGCGGATTTGGTCATCGGACAGCGGGTAGTCGCTGCGCAGCGACGGGGAGCGGGAAGCGAATCGGGATGCGAGTTGCATGGCATTTCTCCTGACGAAAAAGGTTTGCTGTTCAAACCGCACACCGGATTCCTAGATTCGGAGCCCAGCCTTTCGGCTGTTCGGTGCGGTCGGCACGAGGAACCCGGTTGGCCTCGTTGCCACCGTCTTTCCTGAGTTCATCGCCCGCGGCCAAAGGAGCGCGCGGACGGGGGCCGTCAAGGAAACGAGCGCAGGGTTGGTGCGGCCCGCAGGCGCAGCCGAGGACACGGCCCTGCGCGCCTTGACGGCACACGGGAGCGGGCTACGGTCGCGGGTAAGGTGATGAAGTCAGGGGAGACGGCTGGACAAGGCAACGGCCATCCCTGTATGCCGACCGCATGCAAGCGAAGCGCGCAGGCCCGAAGCTGGAAGCCGGGCCGAAGGCGTCAGCCGAGCGGAGCGAGGGAACGATGGAAGCCAGATAGGGGCGAGACTCGCGCAGCGAGGCTCGATGCGCTACGCGCACGACAGCGCGACCGGCCATTGCTCAGATGGCCGGGGACGCCCGAACGCAAAGTGGCCTTTACGATGACGCTATGCCCGAGACAGAACACGCCGATTCCAACAATCCCCTGGAACACATGTTCCAGCGCTCGGAGGCCTTGCACGAACGGTTCAACGAACTGCTCGACGGCGCCGATTTCGACGGCTCCCCGTGCATCTGGCCTGGAGGTGCTGCGTAACTCGAACGGCCTGAGGACCATGATCGTCATGATGATGGCCATCCTCAGCGGCGATGAAGCCATCACCATTCCGATGGGCAAGGCCCAGCCGGCGTTCGCCGACTGCCCGCCGGACTTGCTCAAGCCCTGATGGCCGGTCATACGACACCCCGCCCGACCAGGCGCGCATAGGCGCTCAGGCGCTTCTCAGCGTGGAATCGCAGATCACGCTAGACGGCAAACCTGCCAGTCGACGACGGCGCTGTGACCGCCACTGCCGCAGCCTCTCTTACCACTTGACCTCGCTTTATGAGATAATTACTTTAGTCCATTGAAGAATTTTTATTTTTCAATATAAATCAATCAGTTATCGAGGTTGCGGGCGAAATGAGAGAAGAGCAGTCAGATTTAGCCCAGATGGTCCGCCTGGCTTTGGCCGAGCAGAGTGAGGATGTGCGCCTGTTCACGGCGCGGCTAGTCCGCAAGTACCGAGGGACGGCGCCCGACTTGGCCGAGCAGCTCGAACTGTTCCTGAAGTCGAAGCCAGTACGCAGTGTCTCTCCCATGCGCAAGCTGTCGCCTCAGCCGCCAACGGCCCACGCCTTGCCGGTTGACGACGAATCCCGTCTCTCTCTCCTGAAGGTGTTCAAGGACGAACCGACGACAGATGCGCCGCTGCTGTCCGGCGATGTCGAGGATTCACTGGGGCAACTCATCGCCGAGCGCCGGCAGAGCGATCGACTTCAGGCCATGGGGCTGACGCCGACCCGCTCGGCCATCTTTGTGGGGCCGCCCGGGGTCGGCAAGACACTCACGGCCCGCTGGCTGGCCGCGCAATTGAAGGTGCCGCTGTACGTGCTCGACCTGACAGCCGTGATGAGCAGCCTGCTAGGCAAGAGCGGCACCAACCTGCGGGCGGCCATCGATTTCGCCAAACGCGAGCCTTGCGTGCTGCTGCTGGACGAAATCGACGCTATCGCCAAGCGACGCAGCGATGACAGCGACGTAGGCGAACTCAAGCGCCTGGTCACGGTGATCCTGCAAGAAGTCGACGAATGGCCTGCCAGCAGTGTATTGCTGGCGGCCACCAACCACCCGGAACTGATCGATCCGGCGCTGTGGCGACGCTTCGACCTGGTAGTCCAGTTCAAGACGCCCGATGAACAGGCAGTCAAGGAAGCCATCAAGCGATTCCTGGGGCCGGACTACGCCCTTTTTGCCCGTTGGATCGACATCCTGGTGTTTGCATTCGCCGGCCATTCGTTCAGCGACATCGAGCGCGACGTGCAGCGCTTCCGGCGTGCCGTGGCGCTGGGCACGACCACCGACGCTGATCTGGTCGAAGACTTCATGAAGGCGCGTGCGTTGGCGCTCGATAGGCAGGGCCGCATCGATCTGGCAGTGATGCTGGCCAAGCAGACCCGCCTGTCCCAGCACACTGTTTCCGACATCACCGGGGTGAGCCGGGACACGATCCGAAAGTACACCAATGAGACGTCTGCGGTACGAAAGGCCGCACAACGGAGAAAGGCTGACGCATGAGCCAAACCAATTTCCTGATCGGTCGTGGCGAGCTGCTGACCCATGACATCGTCGGTCCGAAGCGCATGCCAGGCAAGGCCGAGGTCTACACGTTCGCGCAGGCGAGGGAGCGAATGGTTCCTCAGTTCCGCAGTGCAAGCAAGGCGCTGGACGAGCTATCTGCTGACGCTTGCCCGGGCGACTTCGCGGTAGCCCGGCTGATGATGAATCCCAGCTTCATTGCGCGCTCGTATTTTCCGACAGGACTGCTGCGTAGTACGGGACTGGAGTCCATCGGGAGCCGTACCGTCAAGGTCAAGCCGCAGGCCTGGACCCGCAAGGGGCAGCCGCATGAAACCACAACGACCGAACTGTTTGTCGCCGGCAAGCGCCAGGCTTTCCGCAACCTCTCCCGATGGACGCAAACCATTGAGGCGGAATCCGACGAGGGCGAAGATCTTGCCCACATCGAACAGTTTGCCGCCTTTGCGCCAGCAGAGCGAATCGTGGGCCTCGGCGGCCCGAAGGATCGCTTTTTCGAAGTAGGCCTACATCTGCTACCGGATGAAGACCCGGGCCTAATCCAGAAGGCTTTCGTGAAGTTCGCGCAGCAGGAAGGCGTGAAGGTCCACAGTGAAGTCGATTTCATCGCCGGCAATCTGTGGTTCGTGCCGGTCGAGGGCAAGCCGCGCGACATTGAGCGGTTGGCCAGCTTCGCCTTCGTGCGGGTGATCCGTCCCGTGCCAAAGCTGCGTGGTATCCGTCCCTTGCAACGCAGTGGTGGGCCCTCAGTGGGATGCAGCCTCCCCACCGAACAGGCCCTTTCATCCGAACCTCGTGTCGCCATCCTGGACGGTGGCCTGCCTAAGCACCATCCGATCGGCCCCTGGCTGCGCTCGTACCGCAAGCTCGACGAAGACGCCGACGATGATCCGGACGGCCCGGAGCATGGCTTGGGCGTGACCTCGGCCGTGCTGTTCGGTCCGATCCAGCCCAACGGTACGGCCGGCAGGCCGTTCGCCCCGGTGGACCATCTGCGCGTGCTGGACCAGGAGGCGGGCGGCGAAGATCCATTGGAGTTGTATCGCACACTCGGTCTCATCGAGCAGGTTCTGCTGTCGAGGTCCTACGAGTTCATCAACCTGAGCCTGGGCCCAGATCTCGAAGTGGAGGACCGGGAAGTTCACGCTTGGACGTCCGTTATCGACGAGTTGCTCAGCGACGGCGACACGCTCATGACGGTGGCCGTTGGCAATAACGGAGACCGGGACCGCGAGCTCGGCTACAACCGCGTGCAGGTTCCATCGGATTGCGTGAATGCGCTCGCGGTCGGCGCGGCCGACGACACCGATGCTGGCTGGGCACGCGCGCCCTACAGCGCGATCGGGCCGGGCCGCAGCCCCGGGGTTATCAAGCCAGACCTGATGGCGTTCGGTGGCAACCCAGCAGCCAAATACTTTCATGTGTTGGCGCCGAACGTGAAGCCGGTGCTGACGCCGCAGTTGGGTACCAGCTTCGCGGCTCCGTACCTGCTGCGTAGCGCGGTCGGCGTACGCGCGATCCTGGGCGGAGATCTGACGCCACTCGCCATCAAGGCCCTTCTGGTTCACGCGGCCGATCCTGGCGAGCATGATCCGGTCGAAGTGGGTTGGGGCAAGATTCCTGAGGACACCCTTGACATTATCACCTGCCCGGATGGTGTGGCCCGCGTGGTCTACCAGGGCGAGCTCAAGCCCAGTAAGTACTTGCGTGCCAGCCTGCCGCTGCCCAAGGAAGGACTGCTCGGCAATGTGCGTCTGAAGGCGACGTTCTGCTATGCCTCACCCACCGATCCGCAGGATGCCGCGGCCTACACCAAGGCCGGCCTCGAAGTCGTCTTCCGGCCCAACGACGAGAAGATCAAGGATGGCAAGAGCAACGCGGATACCAAGGGCTTCTTCGACTTGAAGAAGTTCGCCACCGAGCAGGAGCGGCGTTCGGATCAGGGCAAATGGGAAACTGTGCTGCACGGAGCCAAGACCTTCCGCGGCTCCAGCCTCAAGAACCCCGTTTTCGACATTCACTACAACGCCCGCGACGGCGGCGGCCGGGCCACCACTGGTGCCGAGAAGATCCGCTATGCACTGATCCTCTCGGTCGAGGCCCCGAAGCATGCTGATCTCTACAACGACATCTTGCGTGCCTATGCCAAAACCCTCGTGCCGATCCAGCCGCAGGTGTCCTTGCCGATTCGTGTTCGGTGACGGTGGAAAAGAGAACGCATGTATAGAGCGGGCTGACGGGCAAGGAGAAGATCGATGCCGAAACCCTTGAGAAGCAAGGATAAAAACGGGGAGCCGTTCGCGCGACCCCCGGAGATCGACGCCTGTTTGCAGAGGCTGGAGTCGATCGATGCCGCGACACGCCTGCAGGCCTTCACCGTCGCGTCGAGGAAGAGCGACGGCTATGTGCCGTCGGAAGCACTGACATATTTCCTGCGGCGCGCCCATGCGACAGGCGCAAAGGACGAGTTCAAGCAGCTTTTCGGACTGCTCATGAAGCGCGTCGGGCAGTCTCTGTTTGCATCGATCCCGGACTCTCGTATGGCCGGGGCACAAGACATCCGAGAAGAGGTCATGAGCCGATTCGCTGAGCGAATTGCCAAGGACTGCAGCGGCCGCTTCGCTATGCTGGATTTCTTTGAAGTGCGGTTCGACCTAGCATTCGCCCGGTTCCGCAAGACCGTGCTGAGGCAGATTGGTCCGGCCTCGGTCCTTACAGTGCCGCTGTCCACGGATGACGATGAGGGTCAGGACATTTCACCGGAGGTCGAGGCAGCAGCGGCCGACTTCCTCGGAGGCGACCCTCAAAAAATTGACGACCCGGCTTTCCGGTTGGAGTTGGACGCTGCGATTGACGCATTACCAGACGATCAGAGGCGGGTCGTTGGCTTGCTACGGCAAGGCTTCCAGATCGACTCGAAGGACCCGAACATCATGACTATCGCGAAGATGCTCCAGTGCGATGAGAGAACCGTGCGCAATCGCCGCGACCGTGCCTACAAGACCCTCAGGTCTGTTCTGCAGGAGGACGCATGAGTACGTCAAAGCCTTTCGCTGCAGACGAGGAATCTGTGCTGATGGCGTTCTCCATGGAGCCCAACCATGGCCGGGAAACGCTTGAACGCTACATTAGGGAGTACCCGCAGCATGCGACCGCGCTGATCGACTGTTCGATCGATCTGCTTTATGAGGCGCCAGAAGGCGATGTTCCGGCGACCGAAGTGCCGGACAGCGCGATTGATAAGGCCTGGCAGCGATTCGAGCGGGCTGTCCAGCAGCCCGATGCGGAGGTTGCGAATCCGTTCACCAAGCTCAATACGAGCAGCTTCAAGTCGCTCGCACGCAGCCTGGACGTCAGTAACCTCTTCCTCATGCGGGTGCGCGATCGGGCCATTCGTACTGCCACCATTCCTGCCCGATTCGTCGAGAAGCTTGCGTCAGAACTGGGTGTCACCGTTCAATCTGTGAACGCATACCTGCAGGGGCCACCGGGCATGGTTTCCGGACACGCTTTTCGGTCAAATGTGAAGCCGAGTGTGGGCGAGCAGATCACGTTCGACCAAGCTGTCGCGACTTCACAACTCACGCCGGAGCAGCAGGCGACGCTAAAGGCACTGTCGGACTGAACGATGGACGCCACCGAGGCCGCTCGACTGGAAGCAGAACGCCTGCACCGTGCGAACGTCGCGGCCGGCGGAGATCCGACCCGGCCTTTAGTGTTTGCGCTTCAGGAAGCCTCAAATCGCGGCTTGGATGTGTACGCGCTGCGAGAAGGAGACCCACAGCTTAAGGGAGGCAAAGCCACGTTCGACTGTCAGGCTGGAGGCATCCTCTACGAGGATCGTGGATCAGACTTCGAGCGCGCGTTTTTGATTGCACACGAACTCGGCCATGTCGTGCTGGAAGGTGGCACGCTCGATGTGGTGACGGTGGATGTCGAGCCCGACCGATCGCTGGAAGACGCACCGGTGGGCGTCGATCGTGTCCTTGACTACGGGGCGCGTGAGCGACGTGAAGTGAAGATGGACCTCTTCGCGCGCGAGTTCCTGCTGCCGCGTCCTGTGTTGCGCGAGTTGCATGTCAACGAAGGACTGACATCCGACGCGATCGCGATGCGCTTCGGCGCGCCGCTCGCTGTGGTGCAGCAACAGTTGCTTGATGCACTGCTGCTGCCAGCGGCCGAAGAGCCGAACCCCGTAGGCGCCGGCGCCGTGGCAGCTCCGCTCACCCCAGACCCCACGCAGGCTCAGGCGGCAGCACATCGTGGCTTGGCGTTTCAGCTGCAGGCAGGGCCGGGTACGGGCAAGACGCGGACGCTTGTTCGTCGCATCGAAGGGTTGCTTGCGGACGGCGTCGATCCCACCACGATCCTGGTACTCACCTTCTCCAACAAGGCGGCCAATGAACTGTGCGAGAGGATTGCCGCGAGCAATCCTGTCGCGGCGGCGGCGATGTGGATCGGCACATTCCACGCATTCGGGCTGGACATCGTTCGCCGCTTTCACGACCGACTGGCGCTGCCGCCGGACCCACGATTGATCGACCGGACGGAGGCCATTGAACTCCTGGAGGACGAGTTTCCGCGGCTCGACCTGAAGCACTATCGCAACCTCTGGGACCCGGCCCTGGATTTAAGCGACATGCTGAGCGCGATCTCGCGCGCCAAGGATGAGGTTGTCGATGCAGCAGGCTATCGCGCCCTCGCGCAGTCGATGGCGGATCGAGCAGGGACCGACCAGGACGCGAAGGTTCGTGCGCAGAAGTGCCTGGAGGTCGCCACGCTCTTCGAGGCGTACGAACGGCTGCTGACCGCGCGCCAGCTGCTGGACTTCGGTGACCTGGTCGCGCTGCCGGTTCGTCTTGTCGAGGGCAGCGCCGAGGTAAGGGATGCCCTGCGTGCTCGCCATGAGCATGTACTGGTAGATGAATACCAAGATGTCAACCGCGCCTCGGTCCGGCTCCTGAAGGCCATCGTCAGCGACGGCCGCAACCTGTGGGTTGTCGGCGATGCACGCCAATCCATCTACCGCTTCCGCGGCGCCTCTGCGACGAACATCGCGCGCTTTGCGATCGACTTCCCCGGCGCGCAGGCCGCACAGCTGGGCGTCAACTATCGCTCCGACGAACGGATCGTCGATGTGTTCACCGAGTTCGCGCGCGGCATGCAAGCATCCGCCGGTGCGTTGCCGCTGAACCTGCTGGCCGACCGCGGCTCCACAGGAGAACGGGTTGAGCTTCGCGTTGCCGGGTCGGCTGACGATGAAATCTCCGCGCTTGCCGCGTCGATCACGGCCCTGCACGAGCAGGGCATTGCCTATGGTGGCCAGGCGGTGCTGTGCGCGTCCAATGCGCGCCTGAACGCCATTGCAGAAGGTCTTGAGGCCCGGGGCATTCCCGCGCTGCACTTGGGCAGCTTGTTCGAGAGGCCGGAAATCAAGGATCTGCTGGCCTTGCTCTCGCTGGCGACCGACCCGCGGGCGGCCGCGATGGTGCGCGTGGCAACCATGGCTCGGCACCAAATGCCCTTGAAGGATGTCATGCGGGTCATTGAGCGGCTGCGGACGACGAATCCAGCTTCGCTGGATTGGTTGGCAATACACGCCGGAGTGGATGGCCTGACAGACGGCAGTCGAGAAGCGCTATCTCGCCTGTCCGCGCTCTTTGCAGGTGTGAACGCATCGACTGACCCCTGGCTCTTACTTGCTGGATGGACGATCGATGGTCTCGGACTCGCGAAGACGCTTTATTTGGCTGGTGATCCGCAGAGTCGCATGCAAAGTCTGGCTGTCTGGCAGTTCTTGAACTTCTGTCGCCGGCAGCCAAGAGGCCAAGGCATGCCAGTGGTTCGCCTGCTTGATCGCGTCAGGCGGTTAGTTCTGCTCTCTGAGGATCGTGGATTGAGCCAGTTGCCCCGCAGTGCCGAGAACATCGAAGCAGTGCGCTTGATGACCATCCACGGAAGCAAGGGGCTGGAGTTCGATGTCGTTCATTTACCTGGCATGGTAACGTCCGGCCTACCGCGCAACAACGTGCCGCCGCGTTGTCTTCCTCCGGACGGTCTGATCCATGGTTCGGAGGGACTGACCGGCATCGAGGCGGTGAAGGCCGGCCACGACGAGGAAGAAGAGTGCTTGTTCTTCGTAGCGCTTTCGCGAGCGCGCGATAGGCTGCAGCTGTATGCCTACGGCAGGCAGGCAGATGGTCGTACGCGTAGCGCCTCCAAGTTTATCGCCCCGATCGACCGACTCCTTGTTCGTCCGGTACCGGTGCCGTTGCAAGCCGGCTCGACATCGACGGGCACCCCGCTCGCCATCACATGGCAAGGGCGTCCCCAATGGACCGACATCCAGGTCAACCTCTTCGAGCGGTGCCCGCGCCGCTTCTTGTACACGCACGTGCTGAGGCTTGGAGGTCGACGAACTGAAACCGCATTCATGAAGATGCACAACGTCGTGAGCGACGTGTTCGATTGGTTGAAACGGGAGCACGAGACGACAAGTCCCACGGTCGACGAGCTGGCTGCACGCTTCGAGGAGGCCTGGTGCTCCAAGGGTGCGACAGAGCATGGATATGCGGAGGACTACCGCCGCATCGGCAAGCGGCTCGTCGATTTCCTCATCGAGAGCCGGAATCGTGACGTGGCCGCGCCGGCGCCACCGATCTCGCTGGGTTGGGCCGAGGGCGAGATCCTCGTAACCCCGGATGGTGTAGCTCACGGAGCCGGTGGCCGGGTCACGGTGCGGCGCGTCATGACGGGCAAGCAGCGCTCGAACGCCTTCGATGATATTGAGTACACAATTCTCCAACTCGCCGCCGTCCAGGCTTATGGACCACATGCGCAGGTCGAGGTGACCTACCTTACCAGCGAAACCATCCAGCCGATGGAAATCACGTCGCGCAAGCTGGAATCCAGGCGCGAGAAGCTGCAGACCTTCTTTCAGGCAATGCAGGCCGGGCAGTTCCCCTCTAAGCCCGAGGCTCGTAGCTGTCCGCGCTGCCCGCACTTCTTCCTCTGCGGCGAGTTGCCCGGAGGGGGGTGGGTACAAGAAAAACTTTGATCGACCTTTCCGGTCTGCCGCTGGGCTGCGATTGACCAAGTAAGGGGCTAGAAAACCTGCAATCCCGCAGATGACGGCTCTCCCTATGAGGCAATCAAATGCAAACCCAGACCACCAGCGGTGATGACCGCTTCGATGTCGAAGATGTTGCTGCGGCGATCCGCGAAGGCCGCAGCCTGCGGCCAGCGGCGCTCTACCGGATCGTCGTCCTGGACGACCAGCTCCACGAACGTCACGTCGATCTCTCCGATCCGGTGCCGACCGGGCGCCAGATCCTTCAGGCCGCCGGATCGCGCCCGGCCGATGAGTACAGCATTTATGCGATTTTGACCTCTGGCGAGTTCGAGGACCTGCGTCTGGACGAAACCTACGATCTGCGCGGCCGCGGTGCGGAACGTTTCGTCATCTTCCAGACTGATCGCGCGCTCAAGTTCACGATCGATGACCGGCAACTGGAGTGGGGCAAGCCCAGCATCAGCGGCCGCGTGCTCAAGGCGCTGGCCGGTGTCCCACCAGAGACCTACGACGTCTATCTCGAAGTGCGTGGCGGGGGCCAGGACATTCTGATCCGCGACGGTGACCTGATCGATCTGGGTAAGCCGGGCATCGAGCGCTTCATCACGCTGATCCGTGACACCACTGAGGGGCTGCTCACGCTGCCCGAAGCGGACCAGCGCTATCTGAGCAGCCATGGCGTGGCTTTCGAGATGGTGAGCGACGGTGCGCACACGGGCGTCATCTTCAAGCAGTTGCCGCTGCCCTCCGGAAAGCTCAACCACGCCACGGCCGATGTGCTCGTTCTCCTGCCGCCGGGCTATCCCGATGTTGCGCCGGACATGTTCTATTGCGACCCGTGGCTGACGCTGCAAAGCGTTGGGCGCTACCCGACCTGCGCTGACCAGGCCCACGCGTTCCAGGGCCGCAGCTGGCAGCGCTGGTCGCGCCACAACACAGCGTGGCGCCCGGGCATCGACGGCCTGCACACTATGCTCAAGCGCATCGAGCACGCCCTGGCGGAGGCGAAGTGATGTCGCCGGCCGCTCTGGACATCGTCCTGCTGGAGCCGCACGAGGCGGCCCTGCGCTTGCTGCTGCAAAGGGAAAACGGTGCGGAGGCGTCCGCCTACGTGCTGTTCGGCAAGGCTGACATCTCGGCAGACCCCTGGTCGGGAGTGCCTCGCACCAGATTGATCTCGCACGAAGTCATCCCCGTCGCGGCCGATGAAATGGTCTCCGCATCGCCTGTCCATGTCACATGGTCCACCCGAGGCTTCATGCGCATTCTCGGCATCGCGAAAGAACGGGGCTTGGTTGCGGGCCTGGTACACACGCATCCGAACGCGGCAGCGTTCTTCTCCGACCAGGATGACCGAAACGAGTCGGAGCTGGCCCGGACGACGTTCAACAAGGGCGTTTCCGGCCTAGCCAGCATGGTGTTCGGCCGCGATGACGCCATCGCGGGCAGGCTCTGGACTGCCCCCGGCAAGACGGTCATGGCATCCTCGATCTCGCTGGTAGGAAGCCAGATCAAGATCGCGCGCAAGGTGGCTGCGGCTGACGAAGATCAATTCCTGGCGCGGCAGGCCGCGCTCTTCGGCCAAGGGTTCAATCCAGTCGTGCGCGGGCTGCGGGTGGGTGTCGTAGGGGGCGGCGGCACGGGCAGTGCTGTCGCGATGCTATTGGCGCGGCTGGGCGTCGGCTTTCTGGGGCTGATGGACAAAGACACCATTGATGTCACCAATCTCAACCGCGTGCATGGCTCGCGCACCGCAGATGTGGACGCCGGCTTGGCCAAGGTGGACATCCTCGCGCGCGAGATTCGCGCCGCGGGTCTCGGCACCCAGGTCGTCACCAAAGAGGAGTGGGTCGGCCATCCTGATCTGCGCGATCTGCTGCGCTCCTGCGACGTGCTTTTCGGCTGTACCGACGACCATCAGGGGCGGCTGACGCTCAACCGCCTGGCGCACTACTACGGCATCCCGCTGATCGATGTGGGCCTGCGCATGCGCGCGGCACGCAGCGGCGCGGACTTCGACATGACGGGGCGCGTGTCGACGATTGGGCCCGGCAAACCTTGTCTCATGTGTCTGGGAGTAGCCGATCCGCGCCGCGCTGCGGCCGAAGGACTCCGGCGCAGCGACCCGGCCGAGTTCGAGCGGCGTAAGGCGGAAGCCTATGTGGACGGCGGCGGCGACCCGGCGCCTGCGGTGGTCACGTTCACCACGGCCATCGCCTGCGCGGCCGTCGATGAACTCATTCAGGGACTGACCGGTTTTCGCGGTCCTGCGGGCATGTCGCACAACAGGATTCGCCGCTTTGACCGCGTAGAGGATCGCACCATGACCTGCCGACCCTTGGCGTCTTGCCCGGTTTGTGCCAGCCAGGCGAGCTGGGGACGCGGCGATGTCAACCCATTTCTTGGGGTGATCGGATGACCATGAAGCGACTTATCGCGCGAGCGCTGCGCCGGCTCGGGTGGCTGCAGTACAACCTGCTCGTTTACCCGGTCGCGCAGCATCCGGGCAATAATGCCGTGCCGCCGGGAGAGCTGTGGCTGGTCATCGACACCGGCGTCAAGAAGTGGGCTTGCATGAGCTGCCCCGGCGGTTGTGGCGTGCAGATATCACTTTCCCTTAACCCGGATCGACGACCCCGGTGGTCTGTCGAAACAGACTTCTGGGGGCGACCAACCATGTCGCCCTCCATCCACCAGCATCGGGCATGTTCCTGTCACTTCTGGGTAAAGAAGGGTTTGATCGAGTGGTGCCGGTAGAGACCCACCCGGCACCATGTCCGGCCGATACGCAATCGACGCTGTCGTCGGCAAAGGTGCAGCCTTTGCCAAGCTCCGGGAGAAATCCACCATCCGCTGGTCGACTGCTGTTTAATATCAGATTCCGAATATTTGTCCTTGCGGTTCAGTGACTCCAACTCATACGAGCTCTTGATTGCATCGTCAGGCTTTGGCGGTGCGCTCATAGAAGTGGCTGCCGATCTGCCATTCGAGCTGGCGCACCGCGCGGCGCCTCGGCCTCGTAAAACCGACGGGTATGGTCATCCTTGACCGCCAGCAGCCGGACATAGGCCGACCACAGCAACCTGAAGACCAGGGCCAGTTCGGAGAGGTCAAATTTCCGAGACAGCGTCTCGGAAATTGCCTCAAGGGGGTAAGCGGCAAAGAAGCGCCGCATGTTTTCCAGGTTGTCCGGGCTGAACCCGCGCCCAAAGCGCGCCGTCAGACCGGCGGACAACCGCGCCATCAACTGCTCGCCGTAACCAGCCCGCCGCCTGCCTTTCTGCTCGGCTTCCACGATCCGGCGGCCAATCTCCCAATAGCTGGTCGTCATCAGCGCATTGACACTGCCCGCCGCTGCTTGGCGCGCGGCATCCAGCAGTTCCACGATGCCGCCCTGGATGCCAGCATATCCAGCCCCGGTAAGGCGGCGGATTCCCCACTGCTGCGGGCGTCTTCCTTGTCATGCTGTCACCTCCACAGAACGGGACGCCCCGGTAATCGCCAGCCGCCGATTCGCCACCAGCTCGGCGGCATCTCGCACCGGCTTGTCCTCGGTATGTACGTAGTGCATAAACATCGCAACGGTCTTGTGACCTGTGAGCTTCATGCCCACTTTGGTTGGCACGCCTGAGTTGGCAATGTCGGTCGTCGCTCGATGGCGGATGCCGTGCGTGCCGACATGCGGCACGCCGGCGGCCTTGAGCACGCGCTTCCAGCCGCCATAGTGTTCGCCATGCGTCAGATGCCGGGCCGGGTCGTTGGGCGACGGCAGGACGTAGGGGGAGCCCTCCCGGCGCGGCGCCGTCGAAAGCAGCCGATAGGCTTCCTCGCTCATGGGTTTGGAAATGCCGCCGGTCTTGCTGTCGGGCCAGACGACGCGGCGCTTTTCCAGATCAACCCAGCCCCATTCGAGCGGGCAGATTTCGGAGCGGCGGGCGGCAAACTCGAATTGCAGGCGGATCGCCAGCGGGATGACGTAGTTCTCCAGTCCCTCGGCTTCCAAGTGCTCCAGGTGACGGAAGATCCGCACCAGTTCATCGTCCACGATGAGCCGGGTTTCCTTGCCGGGCGGAAACATCGGGACGTGGCGGCACGGGTTTGTGCCGTCCGGACGCAGCCCCCACACTTCGGCCAGGTTGAACATCTTGCGCAGCACGCCGAAGGTGCGGTTGGCCTCGGCCGGCTTGTGGGCCAGCTTCTTCATCAGCGCGGCCACGTCCGGGCGCTTCACGTCCTGCACCTTCATCCGCCCCATGATCGGGATGATGCAGCGGTCGATGACGCCCTGATAGCCGCGCTGCGTGCTGGGCTTGTTGCGCTGCTTGGAGTAGTCCTCCATGAAGGTGTGGCAATACTCCTTCATGGTCTGTGCCTTGCGGGCGGCGGCCTTAGCCGCGCTGGGGTCGCCGCCCCGGCGCACCTCGGCCAGCCACTCCTGCGCCATGACACGGGCCTGCTCGACGGTCAGTTCGCCGTACTGGCCCAGGGCCGGCTTGCGGCGCTCGCCGGCGTTCGTCCGGTACTGGAGCATGAACACCTTGCGGCCGGCCGGGGTGATCTTGCACAGGAAGCCGGGCACCACGGTGTCCCGCAGTTCGATGGCCTGCGCCTGGGGCTTGGCGGCATCGACAGCGGATTTGGTGAGTTTGATTCTTGCCATGATGACTCCTCGGAAACCTCGGTTTCCAAGAGCCACATGGGAGCCACGCGACCGGAAGCCGGGTCAAGTTTCGGAAAGCACCGGCATATGATGGACGCGCCTAAGTCCTTGATAAACCTGCTGTAGCGGGCCTGGGCGCAGTCCAGCGAAGTGCCGGGCTGGAGTCATCGTCAAACAAAGAGCCCGCGGCGTTGGACAAATCCGGCTCCCTGGATTGAGGTGCCAACGTTATCGGAACGTCAACTATCAGAAATGCCAGGGAGAGGAACTTGACCGATCTATTCACGACAAAGCCCAAGCCTCCCTTGGCCGAACTCCTGCGGCCCAAGACGCTGGATGAATTCGTCGGGCAACGGCACTTGCTCGGCCCCGGCAAGCCGCTTCGTCTCGCGTTCGAGGCGGGCAAGTTGCACTCGTTCATCCTCTGGGGGCCGCCAGGCGTGGGCAAGACCACCCTGGGGCGCCTGGCCGCCAGTGCGACCGACAGCCGATTCATCGCCATCTCGGCCGTGCTTGCCGGGGTGAAGGACATCCGGCAAGCCATCGACGAGGCCCAGGCAGAACTGGACAACCATGGTCGATCGACGGTGCTTTTCGTCGATGAGATCCATCGCTTCAACAAGGCGCAGCAGGATGCCCTACTGCCCCATGTCGAGTCGGGGCTCCTGACCCTGGTGGGGGGGACGACCGAGCATCCGGGGCTGGCGGTCAATTCCGCGCTGCTCTCGCGCGCGCAGGTCTATACCCTCGAACCGCTGTCCGGCGACGAACTGAACCAGCTCTACGAACGCGCACTGCCGCATCTCCAGGGCGTCACGTTGGACGCGGACGCGCTGGATCTGCTCAAGGGCTTTGCCGATGGCGATGGCAGGCGCTTCCTCAATCTGCTTGAGCAGGTGACGAATGCTGCGTCGGGCGCGGGCAAGGCCGTGGTCGATGGCGAGTTTGCCAAACTGTCCACCAGCCCATCACTGCGCAGGTTCGACAAGGGCGGCGACGAGTTCTACTGGCAGCTCTCCGCCTTCCACAAGTCGCTGCGGGGCTCCGACCCCGACGCGGCCCTGTACTGGCTGGCCCGCATCCTCGACGGCAGCGGCGACGTCAGCCAGGTGACGCGCCGCATGATCGTGGTGGCCAGCGAAGACATCGGCAATGCCGACCCGCAGGCGCTGCAACTGGCGCTCAATGCCGCGCTGGCTTATGAGAGGCTGGGTTCCCCCGAAGGCGAAATACCGATTGCCCACGCGGCGACCTACCTTGCTGCCGCCCCCAAGTCGAACGCTGCCTATGCCGCCTGGAACAAGGCGAAGGCCTTCGTCAAGAACAACGGCTCCCTGCCTGTGCCTCTCCATCTTCGCAATGCGCCGACGAAGCTGATGCAGCAGATGGGGTATCACGAAGGCTACCGCTACGCCCATGACGAGCCCAACGGCTATGCCGCTGGGCAAAGCTACTTTCCCGAGGGCGTGGCGCGGCCGGGCTGGTATCAGCCAACGGACAGAGGTGTTGAGCGCAGGCTGGGAGAAAGGCTTACTTGGCTGCGCTCGCTGGATGATGGGACGCTGCCAGAGGCGGACGCCTGACTGGTCGTCTCCGAAACCGGCTCATCGCGACTTCACGAACTACAGGAACAGGATAAGAACATGTCAGCCACTTCTTTCGGTGCATCCTCGGCGAAGATCAGCCGGGGACGCGTTGCCCGCTATCTGCGCACGGAGTCTGGTGCTGCGGTGCTGCTGGTGATCGTCACGGTCGTGGCGCTGGCGTGGGCGAACTCGCCGCTATCCGATGCCTATTTCGAGTTGTGGCACCTGGACGTCGGGTTTGACTTCGGGCCGCTGGGCCTGCACATGGACCTGCATCACTGGGTCAACGACGGCCTGATGGTGGTCTTCTTCTTCCTGATCGGCCTGGAGGTGCGTCAGGAGTTCGCCCACGGATCGCTCCGGGATCGCAGCCGTGCCCGTCTCGCTCTGATCGCGGGGGTCGCGGGTGTCGTGCTTCCCGCGCTGGTGTATGTCCTGATCGTGGGGCTGGCCGGAAGTGAGGGCCTGCACGGGTGGGGGGCGGTGGTCGGCACCGATACGGCATTCATGCTGGGCACCCTGGCGATCGTCGGCCCGCGGCTATCCGGTCAGTTGCGCGTGTTCCTGCTCACCCTGACCGTGGTCGATGACTTCCTCGCCGTGTCCATCATCGGCATCGTCTATAGCGATGAGATTCGGATCGTCCCGTTGTTGATCGCCCTCGCCAGTCTCGTTGCGTTGTGGCGGCTGGGGCGCCCCCGCCAGTGGCGGGCAATGCCGTATGTGCTGATCGTGATCGTGCTGTGGCTCGCAACCGTGTACTCCGGCATCCATGCCTCTCTCGCCGGGATGGCCGCGGGGCTGCTGATCCCCGCCTACGCGACGCAACGTCACAAGGTCGTCGCGGCAAAACAACTGTTCCGCGACTTCTGGCAGTCTCCGAGTGCCGCATCGGCCCGCGCGGTGGACTGCGGGCTGTCCCGGGGTATCTCGGTGAACGAGCGATTGCACGAGTTCCTGCGGCTGCCGACGGCGCTGCTGATCGTGCCGGTGTTCGCCTTGGCGAACGCCGGAGTGGACGTGCGTGGCGGGCTGCTCGCCGAGGCCTTCGGCTCGCCAGTCACGTGGGGCGTCATCGCAGGGCTCGTGCTCGGCAAGCTCCTGGGCATCGGGCTCATCACTCTCATCGCCGTCCGTCTCGGCCTGGGCCGGCTGCCCGAGGGCGTCGGGGTGGGCAGCGTGTTCGGTGGTGCGGCACTGTCCGGGATCGGGTTCACCGTGTCGCTGCTGATCATCGGGCTCGCGTTCGGCACGACCTCCGACTTGGGCCGCCAGGCGACGGTCGGCGTGCTCGTGTCGATGGTGTTCGCCACGTTGCTCGGGTGGCTGATCTTCAAGGTCGCCGCCCAGCGGTGGGGTGAGAAGACCGCTGACCTGCCGATGGTGCTTGAGCCACCGGTCGATCCGGAGATCGATCACATCCGCGGGCCGGAGGACGCCCAGCTCACACTCGTCGAGTACGTGGACTTCGAGTGCGCGTACTGTGCGCACGCCACCGGTTCGTGGGACGATCTGCGCGCCCACTTCGGGGACGACCTGCGGTATGTGGTGCGCCATCTGCCGCACCACCCGCACGGGCCGATTGCCGCGCGGGCGTCCGAGGCAGCGGCGAACCAGGGGATGTTCTGGCCGTGGCTGGACTTCGTGTTCACCCGTCAGCATGCGCTGGAGCGCGAGCATCTGATCGGCTACGCCGCCGAGCTTGGGCTCGACGTCGAACGGTTCATCGCGGATCTCGACAGCACCGCGGTGATCGAGCGTGTCGAGCGCGACCTCGCCAGTGCCGTCGCCAGCGGTGCGCACGCCACGCCGACGTTCTTCGTCGAGGGTCGTCGTCTGCGCGGCAGCTACGACGCCCGCACTGTCACCGCGGCGCTCGAAGCCAGTCGCCGCGGCCCCCGAACTCAGGAAGTCCCGTCCTGAGCGGGACGAACTACAGGATAAGAACATGCCAAACAATTCTTTCGGTGAATCCTCTTGTACCGCTGCGGCCAGCGGCATGGTGGAAGTGCGCGGCGCGCGCGAGAACAACCTCAAAGAGGTGGACGTTTCCATCCCGCGTAACGCGCTGGTGGTGTTCTCCGGCGTTTCCGGCTCCGGCAAGTCCTCGCTGGCCTTCGGCACCATCTACGCCGAGGCGCAGCGGCGCTACTTCGAGTCGGTGGCCCCCTATGCGCGGCGCCTGATCGACCAGGCCGGCGTGCCGGACGTCGATGCGATCGACGGCCTGCCGCCGGCGGTGGCGTTGCAACAGCAGCGGGGCTCCAGCAACGCGCGTTCCTCCGTGGGCAGTGTGACCACCCTGTCCAGCCTGGTGCGGATGATGTATTCGCGCGCCGGCGCCTACCCAGCCAACCAGCCGATGCTGTACGCCGAGGATTTTTCGCCCAACACGCCGCAGGGAGCGTGCCCGACCTGCCACGGCCTGGGCCATGTGTACGAGGTGACCGAGGCCATCATGGTGCCCGATCCCTCCCTGAGCATCCGCGAGCGGGCGATCGCCTCCTGGCCCCCCGCCTGGCAAGGCCAGAACCTGCGCGACATCCTGGTCAGCATGGGCTACGACGTTGACCGACCGTGGAAGGACCTGCCGAAGAAGGACCGCGACTGGATTCTGTTCACCGAGGAAACACCGACAGTGCCGGTGTACGCCGGCTTCACGCCCGCCGAGACCCGCACGGCGCTCAAGCGCAAGATGGAGCCGAGCTACATGGGCACCTTCACCGGCGCCCGGCGGTATGTGCTGCACACCTTTGCCAATACCCAAAGCGCACTGATGAGAAAGCGCGTGTCCCGGTTCATGGAGGGCAAGCCGTGCCCCACCTGCCACGGCAAGCGGCTCAAGCCCGAGGCGCTGTCGGTCACCTTCGCCGGCGTGGACATCGGCGCGTTCATGCAGATGCCGCTGGACCAGTTGGCGGCCTTGCTCGAACCCATTGCCCAGGGCGATTTCCGCGCCCATGCAGCGGGGGCGGCTACGGACAAGGAAGCGACCCGACGCGACCGTGCCGAACGCGCGGCCTCCGGCCGTGCCGTCCATGCGGTATCGCCCGACGTGCGCCGCACCTCCGCGCTGTCGGAAGAAAAGCGCCTCGCCGCGCAGCGCCTGGCCGGCGGTGTGATGGCGCGCCTGCGTCAACTGCGTGGGCTGGGCCTGGGTTACCTGACGCTGGACCGGGCCACGCCGACGCTTTCGGCCGGCGAGTTGCAGCGCCTGCGGCTGGCCACGCAATTGAGTTCCCTGCTGTTCGGTGTTGTGTACGTGCTCGACGAGCCCTCGGCGGGGTTGCACCCCTCCGACAGCCAGGCGCTGTACGACGCGCTCGACCGGCTGCGTGACGCGGGCAACTCGGTGTTCGTGGTCGAGCACGACCTGGACCTGATGCGCCGCGCGCAATGGCTGGTGGATGTGGGGCCGGATGCCGGGGAGCGTGGCGGCCGCGTGCTCTACAGCGGCGAGCCGGACGGCCTGCGCAAGATTGCCGAATCGCGCACCGCCCGCTATCTGTTCGACGAAATCGCCGCGCCGGGAAGCCGGGCACGCGAAGCGACCGGCTGGCTGGAGCTGCAGGGCATCCATCGTCACAACCTGCATGGCGTGGACGCACGCATTCCGCTGGGCGTGCTGACGGCCGTCACCGGCATCTCCGGCTCGGGCAAGTCCAGCCTCGTCGCGCAGGCGCTGCCGGAGCTGGTGCTACTGCACCTGGGCCACGAGCCCGAGGACGACGCGGCCGAAAGCGCCACCAGCGAAGGGCCGGCAGTGATCGAAGCGACTGGCGGTCATCTGGCGGGCGACGTGGACGCCATACAGCGCCTGGTGCAGGTGGACCAGAAGCCGATCGGGCGCACGCCCCGGTCCAACCTGGCCACCTACACCGGCCTGTTCGACCACGTGCGCAAGCTGTTCGCCGCCACGCCCGATGCGCGACGCCGCCGCTATGACGCCGGGCGCTTCTCGTTCAACGTGGCTAAGGGGCGTTGCGAGACCTGCGAGGGCGAGGGCTTCGTCAGTGTGGAGTTGCTGTTCATGCCCAGCGTGTACGCCCCGTGTCCGACGTGCCATGGCGCACGCTACAACGAGGCCACGCTGAAGGTGCAATGGAACGGGCGCAACATCGCCGAGGTGCTGCAGATGACCGTGGACGAAGCCAGCGAATTCTTTGCGGGTGAAGACGCCGTGGCCCGGCCCCTGCAATTGCTGCGCGATATCGGATTGGGCTATCTGCGCCTGGGGCAACCGGCCACGGAACTTTCCGGTGGCGAGGCGCAGCGCATCAAGCTGGCGACCGAGCTTCAGCGCAGCCAGCGCGGCCGAAGCCTGTACGTGCTCGACGAGCCAACCACCGGGCTGCATGCGTCCGATGCCGACCGGCTGCTGGTGCAGTTGCAGCGCCTGGTCGATGCCGGCAACACCGTGGTGATGATCGAGCACGATATGCGCGCGGTGGCTCAGGCCGATTGGGTGATCGACGTGGGGCCTGGTGCAGGCGCTGCCGGCGGCAGCATCGTGGTGGCGGGCTCCCCTCAGCAGGTGGCCCGAACGTCTGGCAGCCGAACCGCTCCGTTCCTTGCGCAGGAGTTGGCGCGGGCCGAGTAGCTCAGTTCGCCAAATGTTGCCAGCTTTCGCGGGGTATTGATCGTCGCCAAACGACGGTGGCGATCAATGCCCGAATCGCGTCATCCTTCCTGAGTCAGAGCAAGATAGGGATTGTTGGGCGGTATTTCGGGGAATGCCAAGGACCCATCTTCAAGGAGGTAGCCATGCAGTCGGCGGGACTTCCTCGGGCCCGTGACTTCACAGGTCCAAATGTTCAGGCCATTGGGGTGCTTGCGATGTAGCTGCAGCTTCTCGAAGCGCTTCTGCACCCACTGCCAATCCTGTTGATTCTCCTGCTTGGCGAGCGCGGCCACTTCGGGATGCTCCTGCGCATAGCGTTGGAACACACCCGGGCTGACCAGGTAGGCCGTGTCATTCACCGTATGCACGAGCGCCTTCGCGTCGTTGATGATGAGCCGTCGTGAGGTGATTCCCTGCTTCAGCCAAACCATGAACTGTTCCGTGGATGGCTTCGTTGCCGATGACCCAGGCGTAGGCGCGGGTACAGGTGATGGAATGGACGTCGCGGCTGTTGCTGGCGCGGGAGGGTGGAGGAACTCTTCGGCATCCTGTCCAACGCCGGCCGACTCACCTAAGCCCACCATCGCGAGCAAGTCCTCCATGACGTCGGGCACGGGCTGGGCCGCGGGCGGTGAAACGATGGTGGTGCTGTCGTCCTCCCAAATTGGAGGCTCTTGACCTCCCTGCGCTGGGTTCACCGAGACGGTTGGCACGGGAGCCGACATGCTGGCGTCGTTTTCTGCGGGCGTCGCGTCGATCTCTACCGTGCCTGCGAAAGGTGCTGGTCGCTCGCCAGACTCCCAGATCAGCGCGGGAGCGAGACGCAACAGGGTGAACGAATGGGACCAGCCGGTCGTGCTGGTGACGGTCGCGCGCCAGACCGCTTTGCCGTCCGAGGTGGGCTGGAGCATGCCGTGGTCCTGCAGCACGTTGAACACGGCGGTGTTGTTCGCAGGAATGCCATCGATCCCCTGAGACAGGAGGTGTGCGCGCAGTTTGTCCGAGACCGTCTTGCTCACCAGCCACAAACCATCCTCGGTGAGCCAGCCATCGGAGGCTTCCGGCTGGTTCAGCTTCAACTGTTCCTTGAGCAGGTAGCGCAACCCGTCCAGCAGCTTGCGTTGCAGTGCGTGCTTAGGCGCGGCCATGGCGCGCGCCGGATCGCCGCCCAGCTCCTGGGCCACCGACGCCCGGTCTGCTTGCACGACGAGTTCCCCCAGTACACCGGCATGTTCGTACTGACCGGCCAGCACATAGAGCAGCGGTGCCCAGAGAGCCGGATAGTCGCTGAGCCAGTCCAGGACGTGGCGGTCGAGCAGTTGGCGATAGAGCAAGCCTGTTGCGGCGCTGTGCAGGCGGTATTCGCGGTCGTCACGGTAGCGAAATCGGTACGCCTGGTGCAGCGGGCCATGCCACGGATGCCAAGTACTGCCGTCGGCCAGTTCGACGTGTAGATCGACGGCGATCTTGCCAATATCGTGGAGCAGCGCAGCATAGGCGACGGCGGCGGTCCAGGCTTCGGACTGCGCCGCCTGGTCTTCGGGACTGGCACCGATGGGCAGCAGATGGGACTGCCGCAGTTTCAGGCTGTAGGCCACGATCTCCAGGCCGTGGTCGAGCATGCCGCCCGGATAGGCATGGTGATGCGCTTCGGAGGCCGGAAAGGCTTGGACCAGTTCGGCGTAGCGTTCCAGGGGCGTGCGGTACAGGGTGACGAATTGCCGGTGTGAGAGCGACGTGCGCTGCCAGATGTGCTCCAGCAGCTTCTGCCGGCGTGGGGTGGCCAGCAGCGATGCGGCCGACTCAGGACGCAGCAGCCCTTTCGGGAGGTCGGTGACGGGTGATGGCGTCGGTGCGGCAGCGACCGGGGGCCGTTTTCGCTGGAACAGGGAGAGCATGTGAGGTGTCCTAATGACGGGCCGACCGGGAGGCCTTTTGGCCTTTTCGAGGTAGGGCCTTTCCCCTTGCACCCCATTCCCTTGCCATTTCGACCCTTTGGCCTTTAACCGTTTCGGTATAGCGGGGCCTGGATCGCGGCTCCACCGTCAATGTGGAACCCGCTCGAATGCATTGGACGGCGACCAGGCGCTGGCCTCGGTCTATGCTGCGAAGGCGCTGCTTCCGCCGGGTAGGTTGCTTTCTAGGCGTCAAAGTTGACAAACGCGACAAAGGCGACTAGAGTGAAACCTGTCTCAAACCTACTTGGGAGATGACCATGCCCACTGCCATTGAATTCATTGCCGACCGTCTGCCGCGCGTCACGGTGGAAGATGTACGCCGCTTCGCGGATACCGTCGAAATCCGGGATGCCACGGCTTTCGCGGCCGAGTTGCAGGCGTTCGTCCACGAGCGCGTGGAAGCGGTAACACTGCCCGCCAACTTGCAGGGGGAGACCGTTGGGCAGGCCCTTGCACGCAAGGCGGCCGCGCTGCGCGCCGACACGCGCTGGGCACCGAATGAAACCGACGTCCAGCGAGGCCGTGCGGTGCTACTGGAAACCTTCAACCAGCCGCACAACCTGCCGCCCGCGGAGTTCGCCAAGCTGGCGGACAAGTCGCGCCAGCAGATCTACAAGGACATCCTCGCGCGTCGGCTGCTGGCGCTGAACGTGGGGCCGCGCGGTCAGAAGCTGCCCGACTGGCAGCTCGACCCGGTAAAGCAGCAGTTGACCCAAACCGTGCTTCAGGAGGTCGAGGGTATCGATCACTGGACGATCTACCGCGCACTGTCCGAACCGCTCGAAGGCTTGGGCGGTCGCTCGCCGGTGGATGCGGTGACGCATGGCACGATCGACGCCGTGGCCGAGGCCGTGTTTAACGTGCTGGGCGTTCAGGTGCATTGAAGCGAGACTGCCATGAACCACGAGCTGCCTTCTTTTCTGATCGATGCCGGTGAACTGCTCCAGCATGTGAGCCGCGTCGTCTATCGGGGCAGCCCGCTGTACTATGGTCGCAGCAGCACCAATCGCTACGACGACCCGGCCCGAGCCTACGGCGTGCTCTACCTGGGGCGCGACCTGCCCACGGCGTTGATGGAGTCGGTGTTTCACAAGCATCAGTGGCTTGATGACGCGAAGCGCTCGATCGCATTGAAAGAAGTCCAGGGCAGGATGGTGCGCGCTGTAGGGGTGGTGGCCGACGTGCTTCTGGCCGATCTCACGGCACCGAGCGTCATGGCGGGCTACTTTGGCCTGAACCTGGAGCAGTTGGCCAGCCGCGACTACACGCACACGCAGCAGGTGTCCGCTCAGGTGCATGCGATGGTCGGCGACGACGGCCAACCTCTGTTCGACGGAGTGCTCTATCCGTCGCGCAACAACTATCCCGCCAAGAGCATCGCCCTGTTCGAGCGTGCGGGAGCGAAGGTCAGCGTCATCGAGGACATCGATCTGGTTGACCATGTGGATTGGCCGCGTTTCGTTGCCACCTACCGCATCGGCGTGGAACCCGACCCGGGCCCGGTGGAACCGGATGACGAAGCGTCCTGAAGCAGCGAGAAAACACATTGAAGCCTGAAACGGAATGAAGTGGAGCACCCTGGAATAGACATCCCTCAGTAGCAGGAGACGACCATGAACACCACAACTCGTACCAGCACCGCAGAACGTATCGGCCGCGCATTTGGCCGTGTATGGCGTGCCTATGCGCGTGGCGAACGGCGGGTATCGAATTGGTTGATGGTCAAAGGGGTGCCTTCGGTTGGTGCCACAGTGCTGCTGTGGGCGGTCAAGCTGGCTGTGCTGGGCGCGCTGCTCTACGTCGCCTTCTGGTTCGCACTCGTGTTGTTGGGAGTCGTGGTGGCGGGATGGGCTGCTGCTGCCAATACCTCGGATGAAGACGAGTGGCCTTTCACCGACCTCACCGAACTGCGCAAGACGCCGGGCTACGATCCCAACCTGTACAACGATACGTCGCACGAGTTGTACACCGACGACTGACCGGCGCCGCGCTACTTCAGCTTACCTCCGGTAAGGGCCCCAGCGCCCTTACCGCCTGCTTGGCCGGCACTCTTGCTGCCATCCGAAAGCCCTTGGATGACGTGTCCAGCCCGAATCCCAACCCAAGTAAGGCTCGCAAGCCAAAAACCCGGCAAGACCAGGAACATCGTGCCCATGACGAACATCAGGAGCAGGTCGCCAAAGGCATTGTTCAACCCCACCAGCGGATCGAAGTTAGTGTGCGGCCGGTTCCAGCCGAAGCCCCACCCATAGAGCGCATCGAGGATGGTGCTGTCGATCCAGCGAGCGAGTTGGAACCAGAAATCGGTGAAGAACAGCGCGAACTGCACGACGCTGACGGTGACGACCGTCTTCAGGTCATAGGTGCCGACGACCAGCACGAGCGGGATGCAGATGACCAGCGCCATCTTGAGCAAGGCAAGCACCATGGGCAGCGCCTGGCGCACCACGTCCATGGCAGGGAATGCGGCAAGTGCCCCGACCGCCATTCCTACGTCCCCCGTGGCCCGCGTCACGATGTTCGGCAGGGTCTTGTCGATCTGGCCGCCGTAGTCGGTATAGACCGAACCCTGGTTGAGCTTCTGCTGTCGCGGTGACGCGATGGTACGGACCACCGAATCGTCCACCTCGGTACGGCTGAGGAACCCGGCCCAGCCCGCCAAGCGATTCAACAGGCTGGGGTCCACCTGGCTCAGCAGCCGTGCTCGCAGGCCGTTGCTGCCATCGGCCCACCACTGCCTGCAAGTCGGGTAGCCGCCGCCACTGGCCACCTGCGCAAGCCCTGCGTCGCGAGTGTCGTCATAGGGCCATGACTCGCGCGCCGTGCTGGAGCGGTAGCTGTCGTAGTAGCCGCCGGTGTCCGTGAAAAACCTCGAACCGATCCATGTCACGTCGTTCATTTGAGCTTCGTCCAGCTCCGGTCGCGCCATGAACAATTTAGCGCGTGCTGGCCCGTAGCAGTCGTGTGTGAAATCGGCCACTTCCTGAGCCAGCACCGGGTCGTTGATGCGGGTAGCGTCGATCTCCATGCGCATCTGTCGCAGGTCTGTTCCGCACGGGATCGCTGCCACCGAGGCACTGGTGACGGCGCGCGAGAGCGCGTGCATGAATGCCCACCAGACCGGCACCTTGGCACTCTGGTTGTTGATGGTGCTGAAGGACTGGGACCAGCCGGTATCCGTGGGCTGCGGCACGCTGACCTGGCATTGAGCCGAGCGCGAGCTGTCGTACTGAATGGTGTTGAGGTCCACGTCGATGAAGGGGATGCCGGCGAACATCACGACCACGATGGCGACGAACACCCGGTTCTCAATGCGTGCGGCCGAGAGCACGCCCTTATTGCCTTCGTCTGCACCCTCCCCACGGGCCTTGAGCCATTCCTGCACGATGATCGCCACGAAGGGCAGTGCGAATACCCCGCTGGATACCAGTACCGCCCAGATGCCGTTGTTGACGATCCAGGAAACCAGGGTCAGGTAGTACTCCAGGTAGTCGGTCGCGAAAAGCGTCATGGCTCGGATCTCCCCTCAGCCCTGCATCAACAGGCTGGCTTCAAGCGCCACGATGGCAACGACGCCGGCGATCTCGCTGCGCACCAGGCGGCGCCGCGCTTGCGCGTCGTCCTCGCGCGCCAGCAGTCGGCGACGCATCCAGACCCAGCCGTAGGCCGTCGCGCCGTACAGGCACAGCCGCCAGACCAGGAAGTAGCCCGCTGCTGCCGCCAGCCAACGCTCCCAGCCTGCGACGCTTCCGACGAGGTAGATGCCAACGATGTTGGCGCACACGGCGACGGCCGCGAGTACCACCGTCCACAGCAGCGCCTTTGCTGCGCGCCGGCTGAACAGCCAGCGCGGGCGCAGCCAGGCCGCACGCATCGGGCTCATGGCCGGCCTCCCGGATTGCCCTTCTGCAACTGATCGAGGCGGTCAGGCACCGGATCGCCTTCGTAGATCCCACGCGAGCCCGCCGCGCGCGTGCCGTGGCGCTGGATGATCGCCATGGGCGAATTGTTTGCCAGCTCCCGGCGCAGCTCCAGCTCGGTCTTGAGGTTGCGGATCTCGCGATCGAGCGTGTCGCTCTCGTGGTTCACAGCTTCCACGGCGAGCTGGTTGGCCGCCACGTTGGGCTCTTTCTTGCCGGTCAGCAGCGTGCGTTGCAGCAGTAGCGCTTTCTCCAGCACCGACGCCAGCGCAACCTCGGACGCCAGGCGCTGCGACAGCAGGTGCTGGTCCGGCTCGTCGCGCAGTGCCTCGATCACTCCGCGTGTGATGGGCAGCGACGCGCTGCCGGCCTCGCGCAGGTTTTCGGGCGTCGTGTTCTTCGCCTTGGAGACCAGGTCCTGGAGCGCCTGCAGCTTGGCATCGTACTCATCCTGGATCAGCGGCGTCAGCCCGACGCCGGGCACCGTCTCCGTCTTGGTGCAGGCGTCGCAGGTGCGCTGCTCCTTCTCGCCGAGCACCCGCGTCGCCCACTCGACGGCCGCTTGCGGCGTGGTCCAGGTCTGGCACGACAGGCTCGCGCAACTTGCCGGTGCGATTGCCGATGTGTCGGTCACACCGCGGCCATTGACCAGGTTGTAGCCCGCGCGGGTGACGTCGCCGACCACCTTGATCGCGGGCTGACCGGAGCCGCCGGCATTGCTTCCCCCGACCCAAGGCACGCCGTCGTTGCCACGGCGCGTCTCGGCTTGCTCGACGGCCGAGACGGCATCCGTGCTCGAAACAGCATCGCGCAGTGCCAACCCCTCTGCCATCTGGCTCCAGCCGAGCTGGCCGCCGGCCGTTTCGGCCATCTTTTCGGCCATGGCGCGGCACGTCAGCTTCGAGCGGTCGAAATCCAGCCGCGCTTGCAGAACGCCGTTGGTGAGCAGGTTGTAGAGGCCCGGATCAGCCCGTTGGATGATCAACGCCGGCAGGGAGGCCACAGCACTCGTAGCACTCTGGATCACCGAGGACATGATCTGCTGAAAGCCATTGGTCACGCCGTTGAGCTGATTTTTCAACGTGGTCTGGATGCTCATGTCACCGCAGATCAGATTGCTGTTCCAGCCGACACCCACGCCGAGCGAGCGCATGCCGGCTGCGCGACCCATCGAAACGGCGCTGCCGCCGCCGATGGAGTACATGACGTCATCGCCGATGACGTTGCCGCTGGTCTGGTAGCCCAGTTGGCCCCAGGCCACGCCGCTTGCCAGAACCAACGCGCCGGTGAGCGCCAAACAGATCCTCTTGCCACGAGCCGGAGGGGAGAACTGCATAGAGTCGAAACGCTTCATCGCGGCACCTCAAAGGAAATCAACGCTTCCAAGGAACACCTGTCCACGGCGTTCGCAGCAGGCATACGGCCGCCACAGTGCCCAGGCGTAGTCGCCTTGCTGGGCCTGGGTCAGGAAGCCGGTGCGTGGGAAAACCGTGCAAGACGAGGACAGGACGGGCGTGAGTTCCTGCCACTTGCCAGTCGAGGCATCACCCTCCATCAGCGCGCCGGCGGGCCAGTAGCCATCGCGGGCGTTGGCAAGCAGCGGCTGGTACACGTGCAACTGCCCCCGGCGAGTGACGATATCTCCCGCACGCTGGGCCACCACGGCCCCCGATTTGTGGTCGTCGGTCTGGTGCAGGAAGCCGCCGCGGGGATACACGTTGCCCCAAAGGTTCATCGTGGTGCGTGCGCCGACCTCGCGCATGCCGGGAATCAATGCCTCCGGGTAGGCCATCTCGGGCACGTTGTAGCGCCAGGCAAGCGTGTCCAAGGTGCTGAGCAGATACGGCATGAATGCCGTTCCTGCGCCCTCGCAGAAGTAGCCCGAGGACGAAACAAACTGGTTGAACACCTCGACGCCGGGATGGCCGATCACGTCGGCGTTCTTGAATTTCGCAAGATTGTTTTCGTGATCCTCGTTCGTCGTTCCATCGCCCCCCGCTTGGGCGGACGGATTGGCCGTACTCATCGCCCGGACTTCGACCCACGGGTTCTCGCCCGTGTTGCTGTAGCTGGAGACGACCGCATCGGGGATGTAGTGGCGCACCTTGACAGAGGTGCGCACCGTGCATCCTCCCCAGGTGCAGTAGAGCCAGTAGCAGATACCTACCACCCGGTACTCCAAGCAATCGGGCGAGGCCACCGAGGCAACGATGGCGGTGGTGTTCAAGGCGTAGCTACCCGTGGCGCTGAGCAGCAGCAAGGAAGCCACGCCGGCCCGCATGCGGCGCATCAGGTCGAATGGTCGCGTCATGGCTGGGTCCTCCGACGCTGCTCGATGCGCGCGACAGCGCGGGCCACATCCGGCTCGCCATAGACCACGTAGCGCTGATCCACCACGACAGCCGGGATGCTGGTGATGCCCAGGCTCCATGCGTCGGTGACGCCCTGGTATGCGGAAGCGATGCGGCGCTGTAGGTCGGCGCCGCCTTGGCTCAGCCGACGCTTGACGGTGGCCGCCGCCTGTTCGGGGGCGGCGGGCAGTTCCGCAGAAAGCTCCGCTTCAATCCGGCGGGCTTCGTCCAGCTCGATCAGCCGCTCGCCGCCCATGGTCTTGACCGGGTGGTGGCTGTCGGTGACGACCAGTACGTCGGCTGCGAAGGCGACGGGGCTGAACACGGCCAGGGACGCCGGCAGCGCCACGACGAGACCAAGGGTTCGCCAGCCCGACGCGAACGTGGAAAAGGATGCCGGCATGTCGCGTGCCCCGAAAGTTGATCAGGGCCATAGTCAAACGCGAACCCGATGCCACCCCAACAAACAATGCGCATCGCGGGCTGCCCGCATACCTGCTTGTCCCGCGCCATAAAAAAACGGAGGCCGAAGCCTCCGCGGGGATCAATGAAGCAATGCGACCGTTACAGCAGGCCTGACTCCGCAAAGGAGAACGGGGAACCTTGGCCTACGATGATGTGATCCAGTACCCGTACATCGATGAGCGCCAGCGCGGCCTGCAGTTGCTGGGTCAGCACACGATCCGCGCTCGACGGCTCGGAGATGCCCGAGGGGTGCTGGTGCGCGAAGACCACCGCGGCGGCGTTCAACTCCAGCACACGCTGTACGACGACACGTGGATAAACAGAAGTCGAGTTGATCGTGCCCCTGAACAATGGCTCGTAGGCCAGCACCTGGTGCATGCTGTCCAGGAACACAGCGGCGAATATCTCGTTGGGTTCAGCGACCAGTTTCACGCGCAGATAGTCCCGCACAGCGGCCGGTCGGCTGAGGCACGGTCCAGCTTTGAAAACCCGCCTCTCCAGCAGCACGATGGCTTGCTGGATGATCCAGTCCTCGTGTTGGGCAGCGGTGACGGAAAGCGACTCCGGGCAGGAGTCGTTGACGACAAAAGACATGGCGAACCTCCAGACGGTGAGATCGGAGGGCGCGCGCCCTAGGAGGGCCAGCCCTCCTAGGGAACGAACAAGGTGCATCCATCACCGCGGCAGCGGCGATCGTTCGCGACCAGGATGCGAGGCGAACGGGTTGCGGTCAGCGCAGCGGACTGCGCCGTAGCCTTGAAGACCGGGGCTACCTGGGCATGTCGCCGACGACGTCGGCAGGCATTTCGGATGTGGGTGTGCCGGTCGGACCGTCAGCCGTCAGCATGTCCATGGCAGACAACAAGGCGTCGCCCTCGATTGGTCCCTGCAGCAGGATGGCCTGGCCCGTCTCGCGATCAAGCAGACGCAGTGACGGTGTGGCGGTAACGCCGCTCTTGGTGGCTTCCGCGGCCTGGGCGCGGATAGCGGCACTGGACCTTTCGCTTGACATGCACTGCTCGATGGCTGGCGTCGATTCGGGGTAGCGCAAGCCATCCGGCAAGCCCAGGCCGTCGCTGCGCGTGTGGGCATAGACCCATTCGACCGCCTGCCAGAACGCGGCATGCCCGCCAGCTTCGGCTGCGCATTCGGCCAGACGTGCCTCGGCCGACGCGGCCGGCTCGTGCGCGGCTAGCGGCTGGTGGTGCCATTGCAGCGCCACGTCGGCGTTGGTGCCCACCCACCGTTTGAGCTGCGGAAAATATTCCCGGCAGAACGGGCACTCCAGGTCGGCATAGAGCGTCAGCGTGAAACGGCCTTTGGGGTTGCCCATTAGCCAGGGCGGCCCGGCCACCGGTGCCATGCTGACCGGCGTGGGCGGCTGCGGCGGGGATTCGCCGGGCGACCTCGGCACAAGCCAGATCAGCAGCAGCGCGACCAGCACAGCAACCAATGCCCAGGGCCAGCGGGGCCGCCCGTTGCGGCGGCGGAACGCCTGGACCTGCATCGGAATGGAAGGACGTTTCTGTTCCATGGCGTTCTCCGTCTTACGACAGTTCCAAGGCCGGCGACTCGATGCCGCGCGCCTGGTCGATCTTCTCGGCCACCTTGAAGGCCGCTTCCAGTTCGGTGCAGCCGTAGTGCTGCATGAGCTGGTAGCGCTCGGCCTTCTCTTCGGGTTCGGTCTGCGCCAACGCCAAGTACAGGCTGGGCGGCACGGCACGGAACAGCACTTCCATGCTCTTGGAAAGGATGACGCCCTCGGTGAACTTGCCCGCTTCTTTGCGCGCCGAGAGCATCAGCGCTTTCTGCGCGGGCGAGAGTTCGCGGAAGCGTGCAATCTTCTCGACCTCATCGGGCGGCATCGACAGGCAGATCCACCACTCAATCATGTTGAGCATGGGCTCCGCGGCACGCGGCAGATCGTCGATATTTTGTGTAGCCAGCCAGAACCAGGCCCCTAGCTTGCGCCACATTTTTGTAATTTTTACAACGTAGGGCGCGAGCAGCGGGTTCTTCGTGATGATGTGGCCTTCGTCGGTCACATTGATGATCGGACGGCCCAGGTACTGGTCGCGCTCGGCGATGTTGTTCACCGTGCTGATCAGGCTGATGTAGGCGATGGAGAGCTGCGCGTTGTAGCCCTCCCGGGCATAGGTCGCGAGATCCACCAGCGTGATGTCGGCCTCGGGCCACGGCGTGCCATCGCGATCGAACATCTCGCCGTCCGTGCCTTGGCAGAACATGTCCATCGCGTCCGCCATCTCCAGCAGCCGCACGCGCCGCATCTCGGGCAGCGTCGGGTCCTGGCCGCGCGTGCGCAGCGCGTTGCGCACGTCGCGCGTGAGCACCGTGCGTTTCTCGGCCACGCAGTGTTCGGCGGCATCGAGGATGCACTGGCGGATCAGCGAGCGATCGGCCCGCGTCATCCGGGCTTCTTCCTTGTCCTCGCCGCCTGTGATCATCAGCCGTGCCGTGATCTCCAGTTCACCCAGCACGTCGCGCTGCTCGTCCTCCTCCATGACCGAGGAATCGGCTGGCAATTCTTCATCCAGTGCATCGGCATCAAGCGTCTGCACGTTGCTGGGCGTTTCGATCAGCCGGCGAGCGTCGGCGAACGGCGCCAGGCTGATGCCTGAGCCAGGAGCCAGCTTGACCCGGTTTACGGTCAGACCCAGGCGCTTGGCGAAGTCGCTGAACAAGCCGAAGCTGTTGCCGGCTTCCACGATGAACAGCCGCGGCCGGTAGATGGCCGTGACCTGATTCAAGAGGTTGTTGAGCGTTGCGCTCTTGCCCGAGCCGGTGGGGCCGAATAGGAACAGATGGGCGTTCATCTGCCTGTCCAAGCGGTTCAGCGGATCAAACGTGATCGGCCCGCCACCGCGGTTGAAGAACGTGTTGCCCGGATGGCCCGTACCCTGGCTGCGTCCCCACGCCGGCGAGAGATTCGCCACATGCTGGGCGAACATCAGTTGGGTGAACCAGTTCCGCCGATCCTGCGCAGGGTTGTAGCAGCACGGTAGCCAGCGCAGGTAGCTGTTGAGCGGCGCAACTTCATCGTCCTCGCGCACGGGCTGCAACCCCGCGTTGAGCATCACGTTGGCGAGGTCCAGGCCGCGCCTGTCAAGCTCGGCTTCGTCGCGCCCGCGCAGATAGAAGGCCAGCGTGCCGCGGTAGAGCTTGTGCGCGCTGCCGATGAGCGAGCGCGCCTCCTGCACATCCTTGAGCGTCTGCTCCGATGCCAGTGTTTCGCCGACAGCCTTCTTCGCCAGGTGATTCAGGTGCGATTCGAGGATGTCCTGGGGCGTCGCCACCATGGTCAGACACATCGTGGTGTCTTCGGGCATCTGATCGAAAAGCGTGTTGATCGCATCGCCCTTGCGGGTTTCGCCAGTCAGGTGTCCCGTACCGGGCGGCATGCGTAGTCGGTCGGTGACCAGCACACGGTGCGGCATGCCGTCGAAGTACCAGGTACCGTGCCCGGCATCGGAGCGAGGCTGACCGAAGAACAGCCGTTGGCTGAAATCCCGACCACTCGCCAGCTCGATCTCGCCTTCCTCCACCTCGTCGGGATAGCGGGCCAGCGCATAGAAGCGCTCTCGATTCTCAGCGCTTGGCCCGAGCATCGTTGGGCGTGGGTTGAACCACCGCAGCAACCAGTCGTGAACATCGGCCGCGACCATGCGCCGGGCCTGGATGCCGGCGTTCGCCAGGCCGCCGCAAAGGCGATCGCAGACGATGTTCAGCATTTGCTCGGGTGTCTGGCCACGGCGGTTCGCCTGGCCGGTGGCCCGGCGATAGACCACCATGCGCACGCGCCGCGTCTGGCCGCGCCAGCGCAACCGCGTGACCACCGTGTCCTCGAACAGGCCGCCGGGCTTGGCCACCGCGCGCAGGTGGTGGCCGAAGAAGCGAAGATAGAACTCGGTGAAGGCTGTGCCGCGAGCGCGCGGCTGCACGTAGTTGCGCAGGGTCTGCATGTACTGGTCGAAGCTGGGTTCGTCCTGGGCGTAGAGCTGGAGCACCCAGGGGTTCTCGTCCAGCTCATCGAACGAATCCTGGAGCGCGTTTTCGAGCGCATCGCGGGCATGCGCGAGCCAGCCAGGCTCCCGACCTTCGGTGCCCAGCGGGACCAGCTCGTAGAAGGCTGCGACCGATTGCCCGTCCTCCAGCAGCATGGACTTCGACGGCGGCAGGAACTCCACCCACGGCAGCAGCTCCGCGAACGACTGCGCGACGTCGTACAGCGCCTGCTCGTCCGCCACGGTCGCCGGCTTGCGGCCCTGGATCGTCGCTCCGGGTTCGGCGATGCCGGCTTGGCGCAACGCCTCGACGTGGCGCTGCCAGCCGTCCGGCTGCTCGTCATTGCCACCATCGGATGCAGCCAGCTTCGGCCAAGGGAGTTTCCAGCGCATCAGTAGTCCTCCACGCGCTCGCCCGGCATGGCGTACTGCACGCGCTGGTACAGGGGGAAGACTGTCGTGTAGCCCGGAACAGGCACGGGGTCGGTACCCGCCAGGTGCGGGTACACATACATGACAAGATCGGGGTTCGGGAGGCGGTGGAACTGGCGATAGACCTCGTTTCGCGCCGTGCGCGTGTAGCGCATCTGTTCGGCGGGCGCGGCCTCCACGTCGGCCTCGGTCAGCGGCCGGCGCAGGCTCTGGCGTGCATCGAGCAATTGCCTGCGCGCCACCTGGCCGGCGCCACCGCTGCCGTCGCCGGCGTTCTGCTGCCAGATGTCCATCATCGTGCTGTCGCCGTGCGGGAGCAGCTTTTCCTTGCTGGTGGCACAGCCGCCGAGCACCGCGACGGCGAGGGCCAGCGCCAGGCCCTTATTCAAGTTCGAGAGCATGGCTTTCTCCTGCGCGGTGATCGACCTTGCGGCCTTCGGGATCGAAGTCGATGGCAAGCGGCTTTTCGAGGTGGACGGCGACCTTCGCGCCGGGCTGGACATAGACGGCGGCGAAGGCCTGGCCGTATAGCTTGTTCACCCAGTCGGCCATGTCGCGCACGCCACCGGCCAGGATGCGGCCCACGGCTTCATTGCCCGAGATGCCGACGCTCCCGATGGAGCCGTCGGCGCCGACGTAGGACATCTGGCCGCTGTCGCTGTCGATCAGCGAAGCGACGCCGGCACCGGCGGCGGTAATCAGGGCTTGCGAGCCGAGGTACTGCTGGGCGTTGCTGCGCCGCTCCCCGCTGACGCAGGGAATGCCGTATGGGTCGCTGATCCAGCCCAGGCCGTCTCGCTGCTGGTTGTTCTGCTGGTTGCCGTCGCGGTCTTCGGGGATGGTGCGGATCGTGCCGTCGTGGAAGACGAAGGTGATGCTGCGCACCTGGCCGCGCACGCACGAGAGCGTCCAATCTCCCGATGCGGTGCCGCTGAACACGGCACCGGCCACGTCGGGAATGTCGATGCCATTGGCGGTCAGGTTGTCCGGTCCGACCAACACCTTGAAGGGGTATGGATCGTTAACGGTTCCGTCGATCGGCACGCGGCCGATCAGCGCCGTCATCGCCACCGACCCCATCAGCGTCGAATTGGTCGGTACGGTATAGACCGCCTTGGCGCTCTTGACGCCTGCTGCGCGTGCGCCCGCGTTCGCCACGGTTTCCGCCGTGGTTTCCAACGTGCTCTGCGCGGGGCCGAAGCTCGTCGGGAAGCTCATGCCGCTACCCGTGCCACGACTGCTGTTCCGCCCCTCGGCCTTCCTCGCATCGTCGGGTTCGACCCATCGCACGCCGCCTTCCATGCCGGCCTCGTCGCCGTCGCGCAGCCCCAGACCCACCGGCAGGTCGGCATGGCCGCCGCCACGTCCGCCGATACTGTCCAGACGCCGCTGCAGGTCGGCAAGCAACCCTTCGGTCTGCTGGCGCGCGCTGGCTGCCTGCTCTTGGTCGCGACGCAGGTTGGTACGCTCGGAGTCGAGGGCCGAATTGATGCGCTGATCAATGGAGTTCTCGCGCTGGCGCAGTCGCTGGTTTTCTTCGCGCTGGGATTTGTTGTCCGAGAGCGCGGTCTGAAGCTCGGTGCGCAACTGCTTCACTTGGGCAACGAGCGTCGCCACGGTGTCGCGCGGGGTATCGCCCTCGATGCCCAACGCCTTCATTTCCGCTGGCGTGAGCTTGGCACCGGCATCCGCGGCCGGTGGCGCCGAACTGCTGCCACCCGAGAACAGCCGGATGGCAACGAACAGCACCAGCAAGGCAACCGGGACCATCAGCCACTTCAGGAGTCCATTACTGCGCATGGCGGGCCTCCTTGCGGTCTTCCGGTTGCGGGAGATGCACGGCCGGGTCGAAGCGGTTGATCGCCGGTAGCAGCGATTGCGCCAGGCCGCGCCCGCGCGTCACCAGGTACAGGACGGTCGTGTCCTCGGGCGTGCCACGCGGGCCAAGTGCCTCGTGTTGGAAGGTGGCGGTGAGGAAATCGCCTTGCAGGATGCGCGGATCGAGAGTGATCCAGCCGCTGCTGTTGTTGGTCAGTCGCACGGCAGTGACCCACTGGTCTTCCAGACGCCACGACGCGAGCGCGACCGCGCGCACGGGCAGCGTCGGCATCAGCGTGCCGAGGTCGAGGTCACGACGCAGGTTCACCCGCATGACGCCGGGCAACGGCTCCACAGTGCGCAGCGGAGCGTAGAGGTTCTGCGCGGCGAAGCGCGTCAGGACAACCGGCACCGGGGTCTCGCGTCGCGCCGCCCGCGCACCTGCCTGGTCCTGGGCGCGCGCCGGAGCTTCGTTGTCATCGCCGGGCTGATCGCCATAGCGCGCCGGGGTGCTGTTGCCCTCGACGATGCGCACTGGTTCCAGCTCGGCTTCGCCGTCCTTGGCTGGCTCCGCCGCAATGTCCAGCAGGATCAGCGCGCCCGTGTCGGCGTCCTGCAATTGCAGCCGCGTGGGCTCGATCGGCTCGCTGGCGCGCAGGTACACCGCGCCGCCCGCGCTCTGCACCCGTAGGCGCTCGCCGACGCCCGAGGGTACGCCCACGCGGACGTTGCGGTCGATGAACACGATACGCTCCTGGCCGACCTTCAGCGGCACCGCCAACGGCATACGTTCCCAGCGCAGGATCTCCACCGCCTGGACAGCAGGAGCCGCGGCCACGGCCAACAGCCCCAGCAGCGTGAGTACAGGATGCTTCATGGGGTTTCTCCTTGGGGCGCTTGCGGAGACAGGCCACCAGACGCCGGGCGCGTCGGCTCCGGCGTGCTGATGCGCTGGGGCGCGCCCTCATAGCAGTCGAGCGCCAGGCCGAACGGGTTGCGGGCAGGATCGACGTCCACCCGCGTGACCTTCACGGGATAGCGCACCAGAGCGCGCTTGACTTGCTCGGCGCCGTAGTACTCGTCGGCGGTGATGTCCAGCGTCACTACCCAGTCGCGGTCGGAAACCACGCGCACGCGGGCCGTGGGGTCGTCGCCGTAGCCGCGGCCGGGGATTTCGTAGATGCCGCGCACGCGCTGGCGCAACTCGCCCGTGCTGCGGCGGTAGTCGTAGTCCGCGCGCAGGAAGGCCTGGCAGGATGGGGTGAGGTACGGCGAGAGCGTGTGGAGGTTGCGCGCGTAGTCCTCTTCGCCATTCGTCGGCCAGCGGTTGAGCGTCTGGAACACGTAGAACGTGAACGCATAGACCGATTCGGGCGGCACTTCCCACCACTTCCTGGTACTGCCGGAGCGCAGGTCAGGCGGAACGTGGATGGTCAGATCGCGGGGAGCGCTCCACCAGCCGCCACCCATGACCAGGGCGACGATGATCAGGGCGCCAGCACCCAGGCGAAGCGTCTTGATGTGCGCCTGCAGGTGGGTGATCTCGTTCTTGAAGCGGCTCATCGTGCGCTCCTTCGGGTGGTCCAGAAGCCGGAGCGCGAGATCAGCACATGGCCGCCTACCCAGCCCGCCATCAGCGGATGGCGTGTGGCAATGCGCCATTGCAGTTGCCGATACAGCCAGGTGTCGGGACGCCCGCGCTTGAGGCGGCGAAGAATGCCGCCGCCGATGAACACGCCGAAGGCCACGCCCAGGACGACGAACGTGGGTGCTAGCGCGATCGTGCGGAACACCCACGACAGCGGTGCGCCGACCAGCAGACCGGCGGCGCCGGACAGGCCGCAGCAGATCCACAACTCGTCGGCGGTGAGACCGCGCACCACAACGGGATGTCGATTGAGCCGGTGCGGAAGGAACGTGACCGTCCCGTCCGCACGGACGTGCTGCTGCTCGGACATACCGGCCTCGCTTACAGGATGCCGGTGGCTTCGGTGAGCAGCCAGATGCCGATCACGAGCAAGACGGCGCCGATGGCGACCGTGAGGCCGAACTGGCCCCACGTCTTGCGGCCTGTGTGGATTTCCGCGTAGGTCCCGTAGGCGTGGTAGCACACGCCGATGAACATGGACGCCACCACCAGCAGAGCCACGAGCATGATGATGTCGTAGCCGTAGTTGCGGATCGTTTCCATGATGCCGTTGCCTGTGCCGCGGGTCGGGTTCTCCAACTGCGGCAGACCCTGCGCGAACGACAGGGCGGGCAGCGCTGCGGTGCCCAGGGCCACGGTGGCGCGCTGGGCAAGACGGGAAGTGAGGATGCGGTTTTGCATGGTCATGCCTTTCAGGTCAGGAGAGGAGGAAGAAAGTCAGGACGAGGTACATCGCGACGAATCGGATGCAGACGCCGAGGAACTGGCGCTGGTTGAGGCGGCTTTCGGACCACCCCACGTAGGCCGTTCGCATGGCCCAGACGCCCCAGACGAGCAGGACCGCGAACACGACGCCGACCAGGACGGTCGCCATCGCTGAAGGCGCGATGCCGCTGTTGGCTTGAAATGCCGAGACCTGGGCGCCGTTCATGGCTTGCCCTCCGTGGTCGTCGGCGGTGATGGCGGGACGACCCGCTCCGTGCGGTAGTCGCCGATCAGTTCGGAGGCGTCGCGCGGCTGGGCGCGCGACGGTGTGAGATGGGCCTGGATGCCGGCGCGCACGCGCGCCAGGTCAGCCAGCAGCCTCGGGTAATCGAAGTGGTAGCGCTCGCCCGGCTGGATGGGGGCATGCGTAGCGCTGTCGGCGACGGTGCGCTCCAGCGCGTCGAGCTGGCGCAGCGCTGCGACCAACTCCTGACGCTGCGCCGGGGACTCGGCCAACGCCATCGAGGACTGACCCAGTACAAGGGCCGTCACGAGAAAAGTGGGCACGCCGCGATGCGCGGCGCGCAGCCAGATCGGAGCCAACATCGCGCCATTCCTGTGTGATCAGCAATGGCTAGATCGTGGAGATCGGGGCTGTTTCAGGCCGCAAACAATAGGAACCTGCAGATGACCGGATTGATCTGCTAGAGGTACTTCTTGAAGCTGCCCGCAGTCAGGCTCACGGCCAGTCCCAGCAAGGCGGCGCTCGGCAACAGGATCAGCAATGGATGCACCGAGATCGGCAGCGCCAGGTACGTGATCCACGGCAGCACGGCCAGCGGCATGAGGCTGGCTTTTGCACGGTGGTAGATGAACCCGGATTCGCGGCCCGCGCCGAACCTGCGCACGTCGCGTCGCACCAGACCGTCAATCAGACCGACGAAGGCGGCCGTGAAGATCAGTGGCAGCGTGAGCACCAGGACCAGCAGGCGCACTAGGAAGGTCAGCGTCGTGAAGGCTGCGGCGATGAGGTAGCTCTCGGCCCAGACATAGACTTGGCTGATGTAGTAGCGGAAGTTGCGCGCCTGCTCGTGGCTGGGCGCGCGGACGCGCTCGGCGGTCTGGCTCATGCGCGCCAGCAGCCCCGAGCGAACGAACACCCATTCGTAGCCTGTATCCACCAACTCGTGCGCCGTGCGCCCTGGCTCCTGCACGACCACGCTGCGCGTGAAGTGGCTGGACAGGTGCCCAAGCTCGTACTGCAACATCTGCTGGGAATGGCGCCAGCCCTGATCCTTCCAGAACAGGTGCATGCCGACGCACTCCACCACGATCGAGAACAGCAGCGAGCCAATCAATACCCCGAGCAGGCGAAATGGCAAGGTGATGGTGCCGACGATCAGACCCTGGCGCTGGTTCTGCTCCCGCTGCGCGGTCGAGGCGGCGTCCTTCATGGCGCGGCCTCGTCGGTACTGTGGTCGGTGTCGGTGGCCACCGCAGCAGGCTCGGCTGGAGCAGCATCGTCCAGCAGGTCATCGGGCAAGGCCGCATCCTGCAAGGCAGGGGAGCTGGTGAAATCCCACCACTGCGTGGCCTCGCTGTAGCTCTGGCGCATGTATCCGGCCAGTTGCTGCAGATCCGCCGGCATCACTTCATCCGGGTCTGGTGTCGGCAGCGGCATGCGAACCTTCCAAAGCTGGCCGCCTTGCAGCAGCGCGAAGCACTGGCCTTTTGGCAGGCCGACTACGTGCGATGGCTCGATCATCGGCACGCTGGACATGCTGATGCGGTCCTGGGTGTTCGACGTGAAATCCGTCGCGCCACGGATGTCCGAGCTATCGGTCGCCCCGGAGACGATGGTGGTGGTATAGACCTCGACCTTCGGCAACTGCCGCGTCAGCAGTTCGGCGGTGGCCGTCTCGCGCACGCGCAGCATGAACAGGTTGTTGAAGTTGCCGATCACCTGGCCAGCTTTCGCGCGGTTGCCGATGCGGGCCTCGATATCCGAGAGGGTCTGTGTGTACGCCGTGACCTGTAGCCCGGCACCGCCGCCCTTGTTGATCAGGGGCACGAATTCGTCACCCATGAGTTCATTGAATTCGTCCGCATGGACATTGATCGGCACGCGCGTGCCAGCGGATGCGCCCGGCAGGCCATCGTCGATCCCGTGCTTGTAGATATGGCCCGCGACCGAAACCAGGTCGGAGAACATGGAGTTGCCGACCGCTGCGGCAACCTCGGCGTCGGACAGCGCGTCCAGTCCCACATAGACGATGGCGCGCTTCCTGATGACTTGCATCCAATCGAAGATCGGGCGCGGGTCGGTCAGGTCGGAGTAATTCGGGGCCAGGAGCTGGGCGATCTTGCCGCTGGTGAGCTTTTCCAGCAGCGGCAGCAACGATGCGACGATCTTGTCGAAGTAGGTCTTGTCGTACCGAACTGCCGAGCGCAAGCCGTCGAGCACCGGGTCGTAGTTGCGCGCCTGGGAAAGGTACTGCTCCAGCGCGACCACGCGCTTCTCGCGCCCGATCATGTTGCGCGGGATGTTCTTCTCGTTGAGCTTGGCCTCGATCTGGACGATCACCTCCCAGGCCTTGGGCTCGGTCTTGGCGAAGTAGTGCTGGGCGTACTCGATAAACAGTGCGTCGATGTTGATGACGTGCCGCTGGATCAGCATGTAGTCCGGGCGCTGCCCCAGTTCCACCAAAGCGCGGGCAATGATGTTGACGAAGCGCCACGCGAACTCCCGGAAGGCCGCGCTGTTGCCTTCACCGGAGAGTTGCCCTGCGATACGGGTGGCGACTTCCGAGATGCGACCGAAGCGTCCTACCGCGTTGTAGCGGGCGCTGATTTCCGGCCAACCGAGGTGGAAGATGTAGAACTCGCCTTCACGGCCTGCGCGCTGGGCTTCGACGTACATCCGCTTCAGGAGATCCGCGTCGCCCTTGGGATCGATAACGATCACGACCTCGTGCTCGCCGGCAGCGTTCTTGCGACGGATGTCCTGAGTCACAAACAGCTCGGCCAGCCGCGTCTTGCCCACGCGCGTCGTGCCCAGCACCAGCGAATGTCCGACGCGCTCACCCAGCGGCAGGCTGACGTCCACCTCGTCGGGTTCGATGCCATGCAGCCGCGGCAGGCCACCTACAGGTGGCAGCGGGCGCACAGGGTTGAACGGAACGTCCCAGCCCGTGAGAGCGGAGAGCCGGGACAGCGGGAACGGCGCAAACTCCAGCCGTTCCTCCAGCCGACGCGCCAGGCGATAGGCCGGTGTCGGCTCCGCGTAGCGGCGAAACTCCGGCCGGTATGTCTGCATGAGCCTATGGGTGTGCTTCTGCTCCCACAGGAATCCGCGCCCGATGAAAAGCCGCTGCTGGCTGACGGGCACATCCTTGCTCGTCATCACGTAACGCGGCAGGCGGCGGATGTTGCGCCTATAACGCAGGATGACGCGAGCGTCGCGGTAGCGGATCGCGCCGTAGGCGCCGAACGCCAGGGCGCTGCCGACGCCCATGGCCGGACTCAGCGCGAGCGACCACGGGGCCACCAGGGACAGAAACGCGGCGCCTGCACACGCTGCGACGGTGTATAGCTCCACCGCTGGGCGTAGCAGAACCTCGACCGGCTGTTTCCCCGACATGGCTTCATTGCTCGATGCCGGTGGCCGTGATCAGCGCCGGGTAATGCCGCAGGCCTAGGCGATCGGCCAGGTCGTCTCCGGCTACGGGCGCGAGCGGCACGCCCGGCACCAGGGCACGCAGCCCTGCCAGGCCCTGCGCGGTCTCGACATTGACCACTAGGCCGACCGCGCCGCGTTCGCGCAAAGCAACGCCGCGGCGCTGCAACCAGGCCCGGGAGGCGTCGTCGTCGCCGATGACCACGAACGGCCGCAGGCCGGGCGCTTCGATCACGCGCCGAGCGACGGTGCCAGGCGTGAGTTTGGTGCTGCGCACCGGCAGCATCGCTGCCTCGTCCGCGGGTGTGGCGGGAACCTGTGGCGTCGGAATGGGCGGCCGGGCCGGGACATCGGCGCGCGGCTGGAGGTTGAGGGCCTCGTAGTACGGCAGCGCCGACGTGCCACCGCGATCTTCGACCACGATCAGCGGATCGCCGGCACGCGATGCCAGCGGCAGACCCGCCAGCAGCACAAGCAGGCCCCGCAGGGCCAGATGGGATTTCGTCATGGGGAAGTCTCCTGGCGCGTGGCGAGCACCGCGGCGTTTGGGCGTGCGCCCTGCACACGCGCGAGATGGCGCGACACGCTGCGCCGGTAGCGGGCGGCGGGCTCGCCGCCCGCAGGACGGTGGTAGCGGCCGATCGCCAACAGCCAGTCTTCGCCGGACGTGTGCTGCTCCTTCAGGATCTCAGCGGCGATGGCGAGGTTGCGATAGGGGTCCAGCAGGTCGCACGCGCTGGTGAAGCGGTGCTTGTGGTAACCGAGGTTGATCTGGCCCAGGCCTGCATCGATGCGCGTGTGGGGCGTGGCGCGCATTGCCTGTTGCAAGCCCGAGCAGGCGTCGGCGCGCGTGGCGAAGCGGCGCGACTGGCCGGCGACATTGAGGGACCACGGCCACGGGACGATGCGCCCGTTGCGCCGAACACCGCTCTCCTGCAAGGCCACGGCGAAGAGCACGGTCGAGGGGATGCCCGCCCGCTGTGCGGCGAGTTGGTAGGCCGGTGGTGGAACCTCCTGGGCATGGACGGCGCAGGCGCACAGGCCGGTAGCAAGCACCAGTGCGCGCAGGAGCTGCGAGACGGAGGTGGCCGCTACGGCTGACGCTGCCATTGGCCGTTCACCTCGCGCACAGCCGCGGGCAAGTCACCGGGCAGGCCCAGCGACAGCCAGCGGCCGCCGTCGTGGTTGAGGGTAATGCTGCCGCTGCGCACGCGCGCCGGGTCGATCTGCGCGCGCTTGGCCCAGTCGCGGATGCGTGCATCGTCCTGGCGGCTGCCCACCATATACAGGTCGAACTCGGCACCCGAGGATTGCAGGCGCTGCACGAGCTGCCCACAGGCCGCGCAGCCGTCCTTGACGAACACCGCCATTCGGCCGCTGCCGCGCGCGGTGCCGGCGCCCGGCCCGTCGTCGGGCAGGTTCACGCGCTGCATGCCGGGGTTCAGGCGCTGCCAGGCTTCGTCGTAGGCGCGTTGGTAGGCGAGCAACTTCTCGACGCGGCGTGCTTCGATTTGCACCTGCAGCTCTGCATAGCGCCGCCGTTCTTCGTCGGTCCGTGCCTCGATGCCTAGGGCAGACAGCGGGTCCAGGTTGGGCGAGTAGATTCCCAGCGGCCCATCCATCAGCTCGCGGTAACGCACCCATTCCTGGGGTTGGAGGCCCCAGTTGCTTGCTACTCGGTCGTCCAGGACGCGGGCGGCCAGCGGGCGCTCCTGGCTCTGCGCATTGCGAGCGGGAGCCGTGGCTGACTGCTGCGCCCACGCGGGCCACTGGACTGAAGCCAGTAGGAGTGCGGAAAGGATGATCGACGGCTTCATGTGGTGTGCTCCGATCAGGGAATCGCCACGCGACGGGTCTGGTCGCCGGCTTGGAACACCGCGGCGCTGCCATCGATTGCCTGCAAGCGCCATGGGCCGACCGCATCACCGGGCAGCAGCACCTGAAGCTGGTCGGGCGTGAAGTCCCCACTGCTCGGCGCGACGGACACGCTGCGCTGGCCGGCGCGCAGTTCGGCGCCGACGATGCGGAACGGCAATGGCGGCGGTTCAGACTTGGCGGCGGGCTTGCTCGATGTGCGCGGCTGGACGGGGGCTGCTGCACGCGCGGCGGTCTGGCGCGTCTTGATCTGCTCGATCTCCGCGCGCAGCGCCTGAAGGTCGTCGGCGGCTGCGTAGCCGCTCAGTGTTTTCTCAACCTGGGAAGCGCGTGCTTCCAGGATTTGGCGGGTGTCTTTGAGGTCCGCCGCCGTTGCGACGGCCGGACGCTGCTGGATGGTCTCGATGGCCTCGGCCAGGGCCACCGCCTGCGCTTCGAGGCGTTGCAGACGGGAATCGAGCCGTTCCTGGTCGGCCTGGTCGCTCATCGCCTGGTAGCCGAGGGCCACGATGACGCTTAGACCGAGCAGCCAGAGCCAGAGCATGCTTTGCACCACCACGGCGGCGGTCGGGCGACGCGAAGATTGCGGAGCGTTCACGGCTGGCCTCCTGGAGTGGAAGGCATCAGCGGGAAGGTCTGCACCGCATCGGCGGCGGTCGGTTCGGGCATGGGTTCGGCGGCCACGCTGTCGCCGGGCCGCTCGAAGCAAATCTGTCGTGCGCGGTCATCCGCGTGCAGTTCCCAGGCCGGACCAGCCAGGGTGAGCAGCGCATCGCGCAAGGTCATGGGACCGAGATGCAGGTGCGCCGCCGGGAGCGGCAGCTCATACAGCTCGATCACGGCATGCGCCGTTTGGCACAGGCTGTAGCCGCTGCGCTTGAGCACATGCCGCAGCCCATCGCCGACCGTGGCGCGGGCATCCTCGGGCATCGACACGTCGATGGTCTGCAACAGCAGGTCGCGCTGCGCCGCTGTAGGGGCCAGTTCGACCAGCGTGTAGCGGGCGTAGCGCACGACCGGGATGTACTCGGGCGCTTCGGGTTCGGGCGCGGCCGAGACTTCCTCGATGGTGTCGGGCGCGACCGGCGCAGTCGTCGTCGCGCAGCCACCGGCCAGCACCGACCAAAGCAGGCCGAAAAATCCCGCCAGCAGGCGGCGTTCGGGATGGTGAAACCAGGGTGGAGAGGGGCACATAGCTCGGCGTCCTGAAACATCGAGCCCTCACCATCGCCGCTCGGGCTACGAGCGGCAGCAAACAATGCGAACCAGACAGCGCCCGATTTGCCGGCAGCGCCTTCACCAAAGAAAGGCCCCAAGTTGGGGCCTGTGAAAATGGGTCTCTTATTTCTCGTCGTCGATGCCCATGCGCTCACGCATTTCGGCGAGGAACGCCTCGGGGGCCATCAGACCATAGCGTGCCAGGCGCACAGGGATGTCCTCCGCATCGAGGTTCCCATCTTCGATGCGCTGCCGCAGGAAATCCGCAATCTCGGCTTCCAGCTTCCGTTGGGTGTCGATGGCTTCGGACGGTTGGGTGTTGGTATTCATGGAAATCTCCTTGGGATGAAAAAAGCGCAGCCACGTCCACGGAGAACGTGGGCGTGGCTGCAAGGTGGGAACAACAGAAATGCCGGCGGCGCTAGGCCGGCTTGTGGCGTGGGAATCAGGCGGCGACCAGTTGCCGGGCCAGTGCGACCTCGACGGAATCACCATCCTGGTTCAGGACATCCAGCCCCGATTCGGGTACATCGCCCGAGGTGGACTGCGAGACCATGATCTTCTTGGCCATCAGTTCGAGGCATGTCATCTGCGAGGAACCGGCGTAGCCGAGATAGATCACGCGCACGGGGTGCTTCTGCCCGATGCGCCAGGAGCGGCGGGCCGCCTGCTGGAGCGAGTACACGTTGTAGCCCGACTGCATGAACACGATTGTCGGGAAATCCAACAGGTCCAATCCCGTCTTGACCAACTCGGGGTTGGTGATGAGCACGTCGATGCCACGATCCAGTTGCTCGGCAATCCAGTCCTCGCGGCGGCTTGCATCCACGCTCGCGCGCAGCACCGCCACCTTGAAACCTTCCTGCTCCAGCAGTACCTTCAGGCGCGACGTGGTGTCGCGCGTGCCGGTATAGACCGTGTAGGCGAGGACCTTGCGGCCCTGCGCCTTCTCCTGTTTGCAGATATCGATCAGCTCACGCTCCTTGGGGCTGATCTCGAACTCGTTGAACTGAGCCGGGACGAACGCCAAGGTGTTGCGCGTGCGCGGATGCACCACGGTTTCCGACCGGAAGCAGCAATCCGGCCAGGCCAGCAGCACGTTGAGGACCACACCCAGCAGAGTCGTATCGCGTCGCGCCAGAGCCTGTTTCAGCTCCGCGGTCAGCCGGCCCGCCAGATCGCGGTAGGCCGCGGCTTGCGCCGTGTCCATCGCGACTTCGCGGAACTCTTCGTCATACGGCGGCAGGACGTTGCCGCCGATGTCCTTGAGCTTGAGGAAGATCGTGAACGGCAGGATGCAGCGCAAGACGCCCTTGGGGCCGAAGCCCGGGGCTTTGACCGTGCGCACCGATACCTTGGTGCCCTTGGCCGTCTTGTGCGCCGTGCCGGCGCTCTCGGAGTAGATGTCCTTCAAGACCCCGTGATCGCGCATGAACGCCATCGCGGCCGAGGTCATGCTGCCGCTCGTGGTCGGGCGGTAGCCGTCTTCGATCATCCGCCCGGGAAGGGCTCGGAACAGCAGGTAGAACAGGTCGTCCCCGTAGCCGCCCATCAACGTGCCGGTCAGCAGCAAGGTTTTGCGAGCCTTCGCCGCCAGCACGCCCATGGCTTGGCCCTGGGCACTGCCGCCGTTCTTGTACTCGTGTGCCTCGTCGGCGATGAGCAGGTCGAACGTGCCTTGCGGCAGGTATCTCTTGATGAACTCGGACGGCTGATAGCCGCCCTCGCCAAACCCGAACTCCATGTTGGCCATCGCGCGTTCCATGCGCGTGGCCTGACGGTCGGAGAACACCAGTTCGCCGTTGCCGTCCATGAGGTTGATGAACTCATGGATGTTGTCGCCGAGCATCGAGGCCAGGAAGCCGTCGCCGAACTTCTGCATCAGCTTCTGCGCGGTGACTTCCCCGATGGTCGGGATGCGCTTCAAGGCTTTGAGGACGGCCGAGGACTGATCGCTGCCGGACAGGCTTCTCGGGCGGATCAGCGTCCACAGGGGGGCGGCGCAGTGGCTGCACTTCCTGCGGGATTCCTCGGCTTCGAGTTCGACCGGGTTGACCGGCTCGCCGTCGAGATCGGTGATGACCGTGCCGCAGTCCGGGCACGCTGCCACGTTGCCGTGGCGGGTACGCCGCTGAGTGAAGACAGGCTTCCAGTGGAACCCCATCCGCATCCTGACGCGCCCCAGGACAAAGAACTCCTGGCCCGTGGGCTGCACGCCCAACTGCTCGCGTAGCTTGATGAGCTTGACCAAGGTATCGGGGCCGTTGAGCACCCACACCTTGGCGCCTGCTACCGTCTCCTGGATCTCGCGCCGCCACTTGTAAACAAGGTGCGGCGGCGAAAGAACCAAGGTGCGGCGGTAGCCTTCGGCGTTGAGCACGGCGGCCGTGGCGATGCCGACGGTCGTCTTGCCGCAGCCCATTTCGCCATTGACGATCGCGGCATGTTCGCCACGGTCAATCAGCAGCTCGGCGGCGGCATGGACGACTTCGGCCTGGGCCTGGAACAGCTTGCGCTTGAGGCTGGCGACGATGAGCTGGCGATGTGCCTGCGGTTGGCCGGTATAGACCGGCGGATTAGCGCTGTTGAGGGCGTCGAGCAGTTCGTCGCCGAACTCGCCGACGAAATCCTGAAGGCTCAGGGTCAGAGGGGAAGATTCCGCATCGAGCAGTTCGCCCTGTACGGGCGCGGCTTCAGCGGCATTGGTTTCGAGATCGAGGGACATGGTGATGCTCCAAAGAAAATGGGGCATGCACCACCCCCAGTGGGGCAGTGGCATGCCCCGTGGTGGGAAGTAAATCGGCGCGTGGCCGAAGGTGGTTGAAGGTGCTGGCCTGGATGGCCAGCGGGTGAACCGTGCTCAGTCCTCGGACGGCAGAACGATGACGGTGGCGCGGCGCTCCGCGTCGGTAACGATGCGAATGGCCAGCCCCGGGTGGATCACGTAGTGCGATGCCAGCGAAGCACCTGATTGAAGCGCGGTGCTGTTGGCCTGCCATTGCTGGACGTTGACGTCGCCCCAGTCACCACGGGTGTGGCGCCTGAAGTACGGGATCGGGTCGAGGCGACCCGAGCGGACCAGGCGGTCAATGCCTTTGCTGAAGATAAGCGCCCCGATGGGGAACGCCAGCCTCTGGCAGTAGGTTTCGATGCGATGTGATGCCATGGGCTCCTCCTTGAAAGGTTATTGAGCCACGACACCCCTGGCGGAGTGAAGTGGCTCCGTCAGGTGGATGAGAATGACGATGTGGGGCCGTCAAATCAGATCTTGCTCCTCGGATAGCTGGACCACCGTGGTTTCATGGTCCTCGCTGGTCTTGACGATCAGTGCCAGGTCCGGCGTGATCCTGAACTGCGAGATCATTAGGTTGTCCTGTTGGATTGCGACGTTGTTGGCTTGGCGGGTGGCCTCGTCGATCTCGCCCCAGTCACCGCGCACGTGGCGCTGGACATAGGCCAAGGGGTCGATCAGGCCTTTGCGTGCCAACCAATGCACCTTCTCGCTCAACTTCAGCGTACCCGGTGCGAACAACGGTTGCTTCTGCGGCGCGGGCCGCTTGAACGGGTTTGCGAACATGGTGTTTCTCCTTCGATGTGGGAATAGCAGGACGGCAGCGCGTCCGGTGAGTCAGCGGATGGTCAACACCTCGCCCCGTGTCGCGGAGCCAGGCGTCATGTCCCACGCGCGGATGACGGGCACAAACTTGTCGGTGAGGATGCGGGTCTCGGCGATCGAGCCGTCTTCGCGTTCGGTGAATTCACGCTGGAGCGTCTTGTCCTTGTGGGTGTCACCTTTGACGACGAGCACGCGCCCGGTCTTGGAGCGCACAACCCCCGAGATCGCGCCCGCGGCCAGAGCCAGGGCGAGATGCCAGTGGGACAAAGCCCGCGCCGGTGGACGCAGCGACTGCTGCGCGGCCCCCAGGTGCGTGTCCAGCGACGGCCAGAGGCCTTGCAGCCTGCCAACCTCGTCGGCGAACTGCTCGGGCTCCATCGTCACGCGGAAGAAATGCTCCGGCTCGGCCGGACTGGCGGGGACGATGTACGGCAGGAACGGCCAATCGCTCGGCAGCTCCTCGGCTTCGACTTCGCCAAGCCCAACCTGCAGCAGCAGATTGCGCACGGCCTTGACGCCATCGGGAGCCTGTTCACGCTGTCGCACCCTTCGGCCGAAGATCACCACCTGCTTGAATTGCGTTTCCACCGCTCGGTAGATGCGCAGGTCCGTGTAGTGGCGTGTCAGCCAACCGACCAACTCCGCGTCGAGCACGTAGCCGGGGACGATGAAGACCAGCACGCCGCCGTACTGCAACAGCGACAGCGAACGCTGATAGAACAGCTTTTCGAGGCGGGCACGGCCCTGGCCTTGGTAGCCGATGTTGCCGTTGACGTCCTTGGACAGGTCGCCATACGGCGGGTTGAGCCAGAGCAACCCGAAGGATTGCTTGGAGACCATCGTGTCCATCAGGTCCGCGTGCAGGCAGTGATCGACCAGGCCGCGGGCATGACGTGCCCGCTCCGGGTCGAACTCGACGGCGAACGCCTTGGCCTGCTCGCGCCCGAGGGCATGGGCGGCTTCGGCGATCGCCACGCCTTCGCCGGCGCAGGGATCGAGGATGCACATCGGCCCGTCGCTGGGCATCAGTGCGTTGAGGGCTCTTTCGAGCGTGGGTTCGTCGGTCGGGTAGTAACCGTTCTTGGCGAAATTGCGGGCAAGCCGCGGGAACATGAGGGCCATGGAAGTCTCCTGGTTGGCGGGGAGGAATGGCGGAAGCACGCCAAGGCGTGCCTCCGCAGGTGGGTCAAGCCGCTACCGCTTCCGGCGTCCAAATCTTGGCCGGATACGGATAGGCGGTGAGTACGTCACTTCGGATCAGGGAACCCAGCGCCAGGGTCAGCGCCGGCACGTCGATGGCGAGCCGATGGCCTTCCAACGGCCCGAGGGCGAACGGAAGGCGGGCCAGCATCTCGCGGGTTTGCAGCAGTTCCAGCACGGTCTCGCGCCAGTGGTCGAGCAGCGGCAACGGGCAGGTGTCCCGCACCAGCATCCACAGGCGGTCAAGCCGGTGGGAGCTGTCGCGTGGCAGCAATGCCAGCGCGCTGGCGTTGGCCTTGTCGGGCTTCACGCAACGCCGGTCGAACAGCCACACGTTGGACAGCGAACCGAACAGCGTTCGCCGGTAGGCGCGGGTCATGCGCTTTTCCAGGCGATCGACGTTGCCGACGAACACCGGGACGCTGCCGCCCTGGTCGGTGATGACGTGGAACTGGTCCAGTCCTTGCTCGTCGCGCCCGAGGGTCAGGCGAGCGAGGAACTGCTGGACGGCGGTGTCGCGCGCCCAGATGGACAGGAAGATCAGGTTGCCCTGGTCATCGCCGACGCAGGCGTCGGCCATCACGTCCGGGCATTCGTCGATGCGGTACAGCGTGGAAGAAGTGTTTGCGGGCATGGTGGTGTCCTCGGATGAACGGGAACAGCACCGCCCGCCGGGGCAAGTACTGCCCCAGGGGGTGGAAGAAAATCGCTCAGTCCGGCTCGAACTGCCGGGTGTGCGGGTTGAAGTGAAGCGCCTCGTCCACCGCGGTGATCGGCGTGAAGCCGTCCAGGTAGATGTTGTTGAGGTACTGGTCGCGGTAGGTCAGCGCCTGCCGCGCCTGTTCCTCGGTAAGGCCGTTGCTGATGAAGTACTCCTGCATTTCCTCGTCGGAAGACACTTCGTCGTTGGACAAACTGCCTTCAACGAGTTTCAACAGTGAGGCGGGGAGCGCAGCCAGGATCGGGTCCATGTCGGTTCCTCCTGACTCAGGCCAACAGCGCCGCGGCGGGTGCCGTGGATGCCGTGGGGGTGCGCCGCCGCGCGTGGTAGGCGCGAACGCCTGCACGCCAGTCGGCGGACTGCTCCGGCGTCATGTCGAGGTAGCTCAACGGGCACGAGTAGTAGTACGGGTGCATGGACTCGTCCAAGGGCTTGTAGCCCCATTGGCTGCCGCTGCGCTCCAGAAGATCGCAGCGGATGTAGCGCAGGGACTGGCCCGGTGCGAGATCACGATGCACGCCTTCGGCCCTGGCCGTCACTTCCGCGACGGACCAGAGGACGTTGCCGCGCAGCGTGTGGGCGATGACCTTCACGCTGGCGCGCTCGGTCTCCTGCGGTGCGATCAGTTCCGCGATCAGTTCAGACCGCGATTGGGGAGAGAAATACCAGCCCATGAGAGGCCTCCTGAAGAATGTAGAGCCAGAGGCCTCCCCGTGGGGAAGAACCCCCAGCGGGTGATGGAATGCCGCGTGTGCGGCGATGGAATGCAGTGCGGGCTAGGAACCGCAACCGGCCGGGCAGCAACCCAGCGTGATCCCATGCGAACAGCAGCCGTTTTCAGCGAGCCAGTCCTGGGTTTCCTGCCGTTCGGCGGGTGTTGCGTAGTCCCATTCCTGGGTCGCGATTTCCAGCGCATGAACGCGCTGGCTTTCCGGCAATCGACTGGCTTGCGCGTCGATCTCCGAGCTGAAAAGCGTGACCCAGTGATCCCAGGACAGGCCGCAACCACGTTGGGCATGCTCGGCGGCCGTCTTGCAAACGGCGCGCCACGCGGTTTCGTCCAGCGCGGAACGGGGTGTATCGCAAGTGATGATGGACATGATGGAGACCTCCAGAAGAAAGCCGAGGCCACCCCCGCATGGGGAAGGAACCCCGGCGGGTGGATGAAGAACACCGCGGATGCGGTGTCTGCAATCACGCAGGTTGCAGTTCGGCCTGGCGGCTCCACTCCTGCGTCTTGAAGTCCAGCGCGTAGCCCAGTTCGCCCAGGCGGGCGATCTGCGCGCGCAGGGTGCGGCGGTCGATGGTCGAATCCAGCTTCACAGACTCGCCCAGCGGCCACAACAGGCCGAACAGCGCGGCGTCGCCATCCTCGGTGCTGCCGGGGGCAGCAGCCGCAGCAGGCGGCGCGTCCACGCCGAAGGGCGTGGTATCGACCAGCGGGTCCGCGGACGTCTGCACGGGTGCAGGTTTGGCGGACCTGGATGCCTTGGCGGGCTTGGCCGGCGTTGTCGCAGGCTGTGTCCCTTGCTCTTCATCGAGCGGATCGACTTCCTGCGGAGCAAAGCTATGTGCTTCGGCCTTGCTCAGCTTGTCGATGCCGAAAAGTGTCATACCGTCCAGGTTGGCGCGCATCTCGAAACGCATGCTGCCGTCGCTGATCGGATAGCCTTTGAGGAAGATGTAGCGAAGAACGAATTCCCCTTGGTACTTGCCCTCGGGGTATTGCTCCAACTCCGCGTCTTTAATCGTGAACTTGCCGAGTTGGCATTCGAGCTTGCCAACGTTGAACTTTCCGTTGCGGCCGTGAATGGTGCGCAGCGCGAGCTGGCCCGGGACGATGATGGGCGTGGCCGATTTCTCGGGTGCCGATGTGACTGCCATGATGCTTCTCCTTGAGGAATAGGAAAAAGGCAAGGCCCCGTGAGGGGCCATGCCGGATCAGAACGAAGCAGCCAATGCCGGCTCCTGCTCTTCGACTTCACCTGCGGGCTCGCGCTCGGCGGACTCGATAGGCTGGTCGGCAGCGGTGTCGGCGGCATCCTCGGCTTCGGGCGCGGGTGCGTCCTCGGCCTGCGGCGCCTCGGCTTGCGCCTGGCTCGTCGGATAGACCTGGGTGCCGTCGATCTTGATCAGACCGATGTGGATCAGCGTCGATTCCAGGCTCGCTCCCGGCTCCCCGGCGCGCTCACCCTTGGTGCGGATGTACGGATCGATCTTCATGTCGTTCAACTTGAAGGCGATCAGCACCTTGCGGTCCCCTTCGATGGCCTGCACGCACCGGCGAACCAGGTGCTCGGCTTCAGGGGTGGCGACGATGGTGTCGAAGTACCGATAGTCCGGTTCACCGACAGGCCCGGCCAGAGCCGCGACGCAGCACGACAGGAACGGATCGCCATCCTTGGGGGTGACGTCCTTCGGACGGCTGAGGTAGCCGATGCCGCGGGTGATCAGCTCGTGCTGCTTGATGGAAGCCAGTTCGGCCCGGTCAAGCGGCTCGGCCTTGAGCAGTCGCGCCTTGAGGGACGCGGCGGCTTCACCCTTGCGCTCGCCCTTGTCGCGGATGTACGCATCGCCCCACAGGTCGCCGAGGCGGAAGCGCACCAGCGGGCGCTGCTTGGGATCGTCAACGCCGATGTAGCGCTGGACGAGGTTCTTGGCCTCGGCACCCGAGACCTTGACGTCGAAGTAGCGGTAGCTGGGGTCCCTGGCGGGGCCGACCAGCGCGGCAACGGTGCATGCCAGGAAAGGCTGCGCACGGCGGCCGCCCCGGACAGGCACTTCACGGACACGCTGGATGTAGCCGATGCCCGAGGTGTGGAGGTCGAAATACGATTTCTCGTTGGACGTGGTGTTCATGGTGAATCTCCATAGGGAAGAAGCGGAGACACACCAGCCCCACGCATGCGGGGAAAGGTGCGTAACCCCGCGGTGGGTCGATAAGGCGAAAGCATCCGCCACCAGAGACTGGTGGCCGCTCGCGGATGGATGCGGTGCGAGCTGGCTCGGTCACGCAGTGGGAACTGCGACGCAACCTCGAAGACCGATGGTTGCCTGGCATGTCGCTGACAACGTCAGCAGGCATGGGGTCAGCATGGCCGGGCCTCGCGCGCGCGACAGCAATCAATCGGCATCCGGGCGCTTCCCATTTTTTCCAGGCTGCCCAGTTCCGCCCAAAAGAAAGCCCCCGAAATGGGGGCTTCAAGGGGTATGCGGACATTTTTGGACTACGCCGATTCCACCGCCGCCAGTGACAGATACGTAGCGGTGGCGGACAGCTCCAGATCATCTGAGCTTTGCAGAATGCGAGTGAAAACGCTGTCTTTCGGGTCGAAGAACTCGCCGAAATCGTCGCCGCCAAGCTCGGCGCGTGCCAGTTCCCACCAGTCATCGAACGGGTCGGTATCCGGGTTGCAGCCGACGGCATAGGCCAGCAGCTTCACGCGGCCATCGGGGCGGCGCTCTCCGCGCTCGGCGAGGAAGTACACGCCCTGGTCCTTGGCCAGGGCGACGCGGCATTGGTTGGCGATGGCCTCGGCAAGCACGGGGCGCAGGTCGGAGCCTCTGAATCGCAGTGACATGGTTGAAATCTCCTGTATGGATGAAGAAAAAAGCCCTCCACCGAAACGGATGGAAGGCTTGTGGGGCAGTCGCCGGTAGGCTGTGGACTGATCAGTCGTGCCGCTAGGCTTCCTGTCTGGCGCGTCAGGCTGGAACCGCCTGACGTTGACGAGAGGCTTTGGCGTCGATCACGCTCACGCCGATCAGGCGCCAGCGCCCGTCGTCGATGAGCCGCTCCAGCACTTCACCGAGCATGTCGAAATACACCTCGTCGTGCCTATCGATCAACTCACCGTCGCGGTGCAGCTCCACCACGTAGGTGTCGCCGCCACGGTCGTAGAGGATCGTCACCTGACCCTCGAACTTGGTGGTTGAGACCGTGAAGCTGATCGCCGGCGGGGTCTCGATGATCTTGGAGGGCTTGGGATCGACCCAGGCGAAGTCGCGGGCACCTGCATCGACCAGCATGTGGGTGATGCACCGGAACCCGTCGGGCGCGGGCATCTCCTCCAACTGCTCGATGAGTTGGCCCAGCTCCATGCACTGCGGCTCGGGAATTGGCAGCTTGGCGGGTGCTTTGCCAAGGATATGCCTCGTGATGGTGTAAGGCGTGCCATCCGAAGTCTTCTCGGTGACGACTTCCGGGGTGTCCGCGCGCAGCCCGTCGAAACGTCGCCGGGCGTAGGGTTGGACATGGACCTTGGCGCCCTCGCTGGGAACGGTGGTCACCAGGTTGGGATCGAGCACGGCGAACTCGGAAGGCTTGAGCTTGACGACGATGGCATCGTCGGTCGCGGAGACCACCTTGCCGTTGAAGGGCTGAGGGTCGATGGCGAAGCCCAACGTCGAGGACTGCGGCTGATCATCGAATACGCGGTATTTGAACGAACGCACGTTGCGAGGCATATGGCCCGCGACAAGCGAAGGCATCATGGATTTGATGAGGGAACGGTCCATGGGAATCTCCTTGAGGAAGAACAAGGGATTCCCCGCCCGCAAGGGAGAGGTCCCTTGTGGGTGGCGTGAACGGACGGGGTACGTCCATAGGAAGAAACGACCAGCACGGTTTCCCGCACTTGCAGCCTTGAAGGTCTCGGCTGCCAGGGCATGTGTCGGCAACGCCGACGAACATGGAGCAAGGATGGCTCTGGAATGGGCGGCCTGCCCGCAAGAAATCGCACAGCGTCGCACCCGCTTTCCTGCGCTGCGGACAAGAAAAAGCCCCTCGAAAGGGGCTTGGTTGGGTCAGGCTTCGTACACGAAGTAGTGCTCGCGCTGACGTGGGAAGAAGACATGCTTCCATGTATCGCCGCTGGTGTTGCCACCGTCGAAGACGACCATTTCGTAGTCGTCAATGTCGGTGTCCACCAGGTCGGCGCTGGCGATATGGCGCATGTGCAGCGTGCCGCTCATGCGCTCGAATACCAGGATCTGGCCGATGGCGTCGTCCTGGCCCATGGCATTGACGCAGGCGCCGAGCTGGTGCTCGAAGTCTGGCGTGCGCGAGATGAGGTCGGGGAACATGAGGTTGCTCCTATGAAAATGGATCAGCCCGGTTCCGGGAGGGAGACGGGCCGGTATGGGGGAGAACAAAGAGGAAGGATGTTGCGTCGAGCGGCTGCTAGGATTCGGCCAACGGCAGGCCCAACAGCACGGGTGCGTCGGCGTCGAGAATCAGGATGCGCACATCGGCCTGGCCAGCCAGTTCAATGACGTTCGCCAGGTCATCCGGCATACCCTTGCTTCGGTGCTCCTGGCGAAGCTGCTCCGCACTGATGCCCTCGGCGTGGTCCAGGTTCTTGTCCGTCCAGGGGGTGGAGATCAGCTTGATGCCGATCGCCGGGCTGTACGGAACCCGGAACGCGATGAACAGGAAGGCCTCCGGCGTGGCGAGGTCTGCCAGGTTGGCGAGGTATTGGCTGGTTTCCTCGCTTATGTGCGCGCTGCTGATTTCCCAGCACCGGCTGTAATAGCCGGTCTCGAAACTCAGGCGCTGTACGACCTCCCGCGCTGCCTCTGCCGAATAGGCGTCGCCGACGTGGATGGGGCGGCCGTCGAAGTCATCGCCATGGATGGCATAGACCACGGCGCCGATTACGCCTTCGCCGCTGACACCTTCTCCGGCATCGCATTCGGCCAGTACCTCGGCACTCACGGGTTCGGGACCATTCCTGACTACGGCGAAATCGCTGGTGACGATGCACGAGGATGAAATCATTTCCTCGTCGGAAAGGTGCTTTTGGCTCGGGTGGATGATTCGCCAGACATGCGGGCTTCCATCCTCGTAGCTGATGCACAGCGTGCGGACGATTTTCAGATTCCAGTATCCGCGGAGAAAGGGATTGGGTTTCAGGGACATGGGAACTCTCCAGATTTGAATAATGGAGCCAATCCCCGCCACCGGGAATTGGACCCGGTGGGTTGAAAGTGGAAAATGCGTCAGTCGGCGCTGATCGTTGACGTCTGAGCCAGCCGTTCGGCGATGCGATGGCGCACATTTAGGCGAAATTGCTCATCGGTGATGCCGGCAAGCAGGTTGGCGGCCTCCAGCGCGATCAACGCTGAGGCCTCTTCGATGTCGGCGGCCAGGATGGTGTTGCGCAGTTGATCGCCGAGTTGAAGCGCCTGCGAGGACGTTCTGAAGACCTGGACCTCGCGGCTCAGGTAGCAGCCGTTGCCGCCGAACTCGAATAGCCTTGGCTTGCTGCAATACCAGCAGCCCTCAAACTGTATGGCGGTCAGGTTATGGCCATCATCGAAGCGGGTAGCGATCAGAAGCAGGGCTTCCAGGTCCGCGCTGTCCTCGAAGTGGTGGTGCTCTATCAGGTTCTCCAGCTCCCCGTCCTGGTCAGCACCGAAGTGCGCGGCCAGCCGTTCAAGCAGAGGCGGAATCGACAACTCTTCGTCGTCGGGCATGGGGATTCCGAGTTGTGTGGCCAGGTTTTCCAGACCGTCCAGCACATCTGTCCAGCGTGGATCATTGGTCTCGGCGATCTGGGCGATGTAGGCCTGCCCATTGCCGGGATGGTTTTCGTCGAGCGCGAAGGCATCGAACAGTGCCTTGATGACGGGAGTAACGCGGTCGAGCACGAGAACGCCCGTGCCTTCGTAGTAGTTGTTTGCCATGCTGGCTCCTTTCGAGAAGAGCGGAGCCAGCCCCTGCGGACGATGGCATCCGCAGGGAATAGCCCAGGGCCGTTGGCGCCGGGCGATGGGGAAGAAAAATTGAGGGACATGGCCTTATGAGCGCATGTCCCTCACGGGAGGATCGAGAAGACAGTGGCGTGCCGGAGACCGACTCACCAACCGCTGTAGTTCACCAGCAGGTCGGCGATGACCTTGCGGCGTTCCAGATCGAGACCGTCGAAGTCCGACAGCCCGTGGAAGTGGCAGCGCTTGAGCATGGCACCGCCCTCGCGCGCGTTGTAGAAGCTGACCATGGCGGACAGGAACATGCGTTCGCCGCTGCTCAGGACGCCGAGGGCATCGTTGAGCCGCAGCATGTCGGGACGCAAATCCCACTTGGTGTTGGCCCGGTTCAGGCCTTCACGGGTGCCGTCGCCGAACCACTCGGGACCAGCAATCTCGACACCGCGCTTCCAGGCCTCGAAGAAGGCTTGGGGCGCGGCAGCGAAATGCTGCTCTTCCCGCATGATCTGATCGACGACTTCCCGCGGCAGTAGCTGGTTCATGATGTGATTTCTCCAGTTGGATCAGGGAATGGCGAGCTGGGACCAGCCGCCTCTTTCGAGGGCGCGTTGAGCCGCGGCATAGCTGCGGAAGTACTCGCGGGATTCCCGCGAAACGGGACCTTCGGTATCGCGCGTGCCGATGTAGTGGCCGGCGGCGCTTTGCAAGACTTCGAGCGGCAGGAACTTGCCGCAGTAGGTCAGGGCCAACTGGCCGAAAGAGGCTTGCTGGGACATGGACGGGCTCCTTGGAAAAGCGGGGCCTTGTCCCTCACGGGATGGCAGCTCCCGCACGCGGTTGATAAAAAGCATCAGCGTCACGGGGACGCTCATCCGCAGAATTGATGCGATGCGGACTGGTGGGTGACGCGGGAGAGACCCGCGGCAGCCTGGAACCCTGGCTGCTGGCATGTGCTGACGAATCAGCGAACATGCGGGCAGCTTCTTGCGAGGGCCGTGCTGCGTCAGTTGGAAAACCGCATCCGGCACAGCCCCGATTGATGGGCTCAGAGAAAAGAAAAGCCCCGCGTCGAGTGCGGGGCTGTCAGGAGGGTGCGGTGGTGCTGGGTCAGTCGGGCTTGTCGCCCAGGACATGCTGCTTCCACAGGTCGAATGCCTGCTCGGGCGGCAGCTCGGCGAGGATGACGATGGGCTGGGCCTGCCGGGCGCGCAGCGAAGCGAAGTACGACTTGCGGTCGGCGATGGCCTTGAGCTTGATGCCCTTGATGAACAGCAGTTTGCGGTCCTTGATGAACAGCACCTTGTTGCCGATGTCGCGGTTGAACGCGGCTCGCACCTTGCGTTCCGCGTGCATGGCATCGGCCAGCTCATCGACCAGGAAGTCGAGCGTCATGGCGATGTAATGAGGGTCTTCACCCTCGTGGCCCAGGTCGAGCGGCGCAGGCGGCAGGCCCTTGGCGAAGGCTTCGGCCTGCGCCAGCAGCGCCGCCTTGCCGTTGAGTGCGTGGAGGAACGTCGAGCCGCCGTGGCCGTCGTTGCGGGCCTCGGCGATGGGAATGCCGTCGAACACGATGGTCGCGGTGAAGCACAGCGTTTCCTCGCTGGCGAAGTCGGCCACCTTGAGGTTCTTCAGCGTGATGCGGTCTTGCTTGGTGATGGTTTCCATGGGAGATCCTGAAATCGACCGGGTGGCGACATGCCCCTAACGGGACGTGGCGACCATCCCGTGGGTTGGAGAAAGGAGGCATCGATGCCCCGGTGGGCAGCGTTCGCCGGTGAGATGCCGAAGCGAACTGGTGGGTGGCGTGGGCGGAACCCACGGCAGCCTTGACACCCTGGCTGCGGGCTGCTGCCGATACATCGGCAATGCAGGGAGAGAATGGCGCGGCCGGCAGGCTGCGTCGTCGATCAATCCGAATCGGTCAAGTCCGTCTTGTGCAGGCACTGCACCAGCCGGTTGCCCAGCCAAGCCATGCACGGGACGGCCATGGAGTTGCCAATCGCCTTGTAGCGCGGAGCGTCTGCGGCAGGCTTGCCGCGATACGGGATCAGCGTGTAGTCGTCGGGCATGCCCTGCAGCCGCTCGCACTCCATGGGCATCAGCCGCCGCACCCGCCATTGCGACCAGTCCGCTGCACCGGATTCATTCCAGTCGTAGCGGAAATGTGCCTCGAAGTCGGGGGCCAGGACATGGGGCTTGTCTGCGCCGCCGCCGCTGGTACGCAACGCCGCTGCAACGCTTCCGCCCAGTTCGGCGGCAAGACCCTGCGTCCGTCCCCGCAGGGCAACGCAGGCCACCATCGGCACACCGTAGCCCGGCTTGCCGTTGGACAGGACGGTGCAAGACACCTGTCCATGCCCCGACTCGAAGCGCACTTCGCCGCGGTTGTTCTGCGCGAAGGCGATGGCGGGTACGACGCCTGCGTTCGCATGGCTGTTGCGATGCCCGCCGGCACGCAGCGTCGGCGTCAGGTCGATCGTGGCGTCCGCGCCGCTGCCCTGGGCGGTGAAGGCGATGATCGGCACGCCCTTTCCCGTACCGTCCTCGCTGCTGCCCTTGCCGTTGTTGGCGGTGTCGAGGGTGTGGGCGATGCTGCCGGCGATGGACTGCACCATGAACGTCTCGGTGCGGATGTCGTGCTTGGGACCCGCGGCCATCAGGCATGCCGCAACATCGACGGGGCCGATGCCGCCGCTGAATCCGAACGTCGTCGTGACCTTGCCGTAGGGCTGGTTCAGTCCAGCGAATCCTGCGTATCCGCCTGCTGCAGCAGCACCCGATCCAGCAGCGCGGGCAGCTTCTTGCCACGGCGCGCGGCCCGCAGAAGAATCCCCGCGCAGGCCTGTGCGCTCAAAAAGTACTTCGGAGGGATCGAGGTCATCACCACCACATGCCACAAGAAACACGCGCTTGCGGCGTTGGGCGACACCGAAATATTGAGCGTCGAGCACGCGCCAGGCGATGCGGCGGCGGGGTCCAGACACACAACCAGCGTGCGCCCATTTTTCCCCTGGCGGCTGGAGCGCACGGCTTTCTCCGGCCAGTGCTCCCAGGAAATGCCCGAAGGCATTGCTGCGGTCGTTGAGGACGCCGGGGACGTTTTCCCAGACGAGCGTTGCCGGCGGGCGGCGGTCTTGGTGGCGGGTTTGGTCGATGGCATTTGCAAGCTCCACATAGGCAAGGGTCAAGGCGCCGCGCGGGTCGTTCAGCCCCTGGCGCGCGCCGGCAACGCTGAACGACTGGCACGGCGTGCCGCCGACCAGGATGTCGGGCGCCGGCACGATGCCGGCGCGCACCTGACGGGCGATCGCGGTCATGTCGCCCAGGTTGGGCACATGGGGGTAACGGTGGGCGAGCACGGCGCTCGGGAACGGCTCGATCTCGGCGAACCACGCGGCTTTGAGGCCGAGGGGTTGCCATGCGAGGCTCACGGCCTCGATGCCGCTGCACACGCTGCCGTACAGCAGTGGCGCGGCCTGGGGCGCACCGCGAAGGGTGCAAGGTTGCGGGTTCATGTCGGGTCTCCTGTTCGTGTGGCCCGGGGCGGGCCGGGACGTTGATAGGCAGGAGAAAGGCGCCGAAGGCCCTGCGGCCTTCGGCTCGGGAGGACAGAACCACCCGTGGGCTGGTGCAGGCCCGGTCGTCGCTAGAACCGTCTGCTCATCAGCAATCACACCCGGCGCATGTCGTGGTTCGCGCCGGCATCGTCTGGCGCACATCCGCGCACAAAGGGAGCCCGTTTTTGCGCCGGCGGGCACCGGCACCGAATACCGCTGACCACGAAGGGTCTCCGGGTGGCTCGCGCAGCTTGGCAAGCCACCGGGGGACCCTTCGCAGAGGCGGGAGAAATGCAGATCAGCAGAACGCGCAGGAGGCGGTTCGCGGAGAAGCTACCTTCAGGTCCCGCGGCCGGGGACGGCCAGGCGGGACGCGCACACGGACAAGAAGGCGTTGCGCGCTGGGCGTCCCGCAGGGCGTGCGGAACACAGGCCGCGCCGCCGATGGCGGGCACGGCTCACGGGGAACGGGGTCGGTCAGGAGCCTTTGCGGCCGCTGCGGCGCGGGCGCGAGGCACCACGCCTGGACGTGCCGGATTCGACCGGCAGCGTGCCTTTGCAGTCGGGGTAGCGACTGCACGACCAGAATGGGCCGCTCTTGCCGGTGCGCTGGCGCGTCGGTGCGCCGCACTGTGGGCAAGGCGGTCCGTGGGGAACCTTGATGGACAGGGACGTGCTGCCGTACTGCGCGATCAACTGTGAGATCCATGCAGCCTGCTTGCCGATGAATACGTCCAGCGTGAGCTGTCCAGCTTCGATCATGTCCAGCGCCTGTTCCCAGACGGCGGTTGTCCCTGGGTCGGCAATCGCTGTGGGCACCGCGTCGATCAGGGTGAAGGCCGCATCCGAGGCACGGATGGCGCGGCCCTTCTTCACGAGGTAGCCCCGCGTCAGCAGGCCACTGATGATGTTGGCCCGCGTCGCTTCGGTGCCGATGCCGACCGTATCCTTGAGCTTCTGTTTCAGGCGCGGGTCCGAGACCAGTTTGGCGACGCCCTTCATGGACTTGACCAACTCGCCCTGCGTATAGGGTCGAGGGGGCAGCGTCTTGAGCGCCTTCAGATCGACGTCGGCCACCTGACATGCCAGGCCCTCGCGCAGCGCGGGCAGTACCTGGCTGCGCGCCGCAGGGTCGCCATCCTCCTCGGATTGCGGTTCGGCCAGCACCAGGTGCCAACCCTTGACGACGACCTGCTTGCCGGTGGCCGCCAGCGTCTGCTGGCCGCAGGAGAGGTTCGCCACAGTGCGGTCGAACTCGTGGTGAGGAAGGAATTGCGCCAGGTAATGCGCCCGGATCAGCCGATACACTGCCAGTTCTTTCTCACTCATGGTCGAGAGGTTCGCCGGTTCGAGCGTCGGGATGATGCCGTGGTGAGCAGACACCTTCGCGTCGTTCCAGGCGCGTGAGCGTTGAGTGCGGTCGAGCTGGTCCATGATCGGTCGCAGCAAGGGATCGGTCTTGACCAGGCTGTCGAGGACCGTTGGCACCTCGGCGAACATGCTTTCGGGCAGGTAGCCCGAATCGGAGCGCGGGTACGTCGTGGCCTTGTGCGTCTCGTATAGGGCCTGAGCAATGTCTAAGGTCTCCTGCACATCGAGCCCAAGCTGCCTGGAACACACCTCCTGCAAGGTCCCCAGGTCGAACGGCAGCGGCGGGCCTTCCCGCACGCGCTCGGTTTCGACCGCCACCACCTGGGCGCTGTCCGCGGCGCGGATCTGCTGCGCGGCGTGCTGCGCGATGGGCTGCTGCAGGCAGCGGCCGGCGTCGTCGGTGCATGTGTTCGGGGGAACCCACTGCGCGGTGAAAGCCTGGCCACCAGCGGACAGGGACACGTCGATGGCCCAGTACGGCACGGACACGAAGGCGGCGATCTCGCGGTCGCGGTCCACGACCAGTTTGAGCGTGGGGGTCTGGACGCGGCCGACCGACAGCACGCCGTCGTAGCCAGCCTGTCGTCCCAGCACCGTGAACAAGCGGCTGAGGTTCATGCCGACGAGCCAGTCCGCCCGAGAGCGTGCCAGCGCCGAGTAGTACATCGGCAACGTCTCGGCCGATGGCCGGAGCTTGCCGAGTGCCGCGCGGATGGAAGCATCGTTGAGCGCCGACAACCACAGCCGTTCGATGGGGCCGCGGTAGCCGCACAGGTCGATGATCTCGCGGGCGATCAACTCGCCCTCGCGGTCGGCATCTGTGGCGATGACAAGCTGGGTCGCCTTAGCCAGAAGCGCCTTGACGACCTTGAACTGCGTGGCGGTCTTCGGTTTGACCTCGACCCGCCAGTGCTGAGGAATGATGGGCAACTGCTCGATGGACCAGCGCTTCAACTGCTCGTCGTAGGCTTCGGGCGCTGCGGCTTCTACGAGATGGCCGATGCACCAGGTGACGGTGACGCCGGAACCGTTGAGGCAGCCTTCAGCGCGCTGCGTGGCACCGAGAATCCGGCCAATGTCTTTGCCCTGGGAGGGCTTCTCGCACAAGAACAGCCGCATGTCCGTCCATCCCGATTCCCGTTGTTCATGGAGTTGCTGGAATCGAGGATGCCGAGCGCCACCTGGGGCAGCAGCAAACAAGCCGCATGCGGCGGTGACCGCTTTCACGGGATGGAATGGCTTGTGCGGGGGGGGCGCGTGGCCGCAGGTGTGCGGACCGGGAGCCGCGATATGAGGGAGCGCGTGAAAGTCGGTGGACGTTGGTGGAGCTATCCCCTGGGGATAGCTCGCGAGCGCATGGAGGGCGGCGAAGACGTGCGACCGCCCTCCATGCCGGTTCACTTCCTGCGCTTGGATTCTTTCGGCGCAGCCGGTTCCTGCGCGGCCTGGGGCTTGGGCTCTGCCTCTTGCGGCTTCGGGCTGAGGGTCACGGATTCGATGCGGTACGGCAGGATGCCGACGCTGCGCGCGTTGATCTGCCAGGTCTCGCGCGGCTGATCCTCGTTATCCGTCCAGGGTTCGCGCTCCATGCGGCCGACGACCAGCACGCGCATGCCTTTCTGGTACAGGTCCTTCCAGTGCTCGGCGTCGCGGTGCCAGATTTCCACCGGCGCCCAGAAGCCGCCCCGGTCCTCGAACGTGCCATCCTTCTTCGGCACAGGGTTGTCGAAATAGACGTTCAGGCGTAGCAGGCGACTGGGTTCGTCGTTGCCGTTGGGGAATTCGCGGTACTCCGGTGGCGAACCGATGTTGCCTTCGCCGGAAAAATGCGTGCTCATGATGTGATCTCCGTGGTGGTTGAAATACCCGTGCCTCGTCGGCGCCGGGAGCGTGCTGGGTGCCCGGCGCAATCACCGATCGCGCATTGCGGCGGGAATGGGCGTGAGCCGGCGCAGGTAGGCGTCGTCCGCCTCGGCCGCCTTGCTGGCGCATTCCTGCGCCTGCCTGCCCAAGGTGTGCAGCAGGCTGATCTGCATGTTCAACGTGATGCGCTGCAGCTCGATCGCGTGCAGGTCGGCCAGCAGGTTGACGGGTGTGCTGCTGCTGGCGACCAGCTCCCGCCACAGCGCCACGCCCATGGCCGACCTGTCGTGTCTGCGCCAGCGCAAGAAGACGGTTCCTGCGCCAGTGGTCTGTTGGGCCAGTTCGATGGGCAGCAGGTGGAAGGGGTGCCCGCATGCCTGCTCCAGTACCTGTCGCTGTGCCAGGGCAATCAACTCGTCGCGCATGGCGAAGCACTGGCTGGCCCAGGCCTCGAAGTCCCCTTTACCCTTAAAAGGCTTTAAAAGGCCTTTTAGATAGGCCGCGTGTTCCAGCCGCATGAAGGCACCCTGTTGCAGGCCTCGGAAGTAGCGGGTCGGTGGGTTCGGATCGCTCATGCCGGCTCGTCCTCGCCGGCTGCGGCTTCGGGCGACTCTGCGGTGGTGGTTTCATCGCCGAGCAGTGATGCTTCGGCAGGACCGTCGCCGCGCTGCTTCAGGCCACGGCGCACGATGGGCGGCGCAAACTTCGACCGGCGCGTGCCTTCCAGCACGTCCTGCGGCAGTTCGCCATACTTCTCCAGCGCTGCCCGCGCTGCGGCATTCTTCGACGCGAAGTCATCGCGTGTGCAGCCCGAATAGCGATACTGCTGGGCCAGCGAGAACAGGCTGCGCAATGAATGTGCGCCCTCGTTGAGCCAGCGTTCCAAGGTGCTGCGGTCAATGAGCGCGGTGTGATGGGCGAGGATCAGCTTGCGGGCGATGTCGTCGTAGTCGGCCAGGAGATAGACCGCGGCAAAGCCGAGCTGCGCGTTGACGAAGAGCGGGAGCTTGACCGGCTGCACGTTGAGGTTTTCGCCCAGGCTGAGCGCCGGCGGCACACTCGCCAGCGCCTGGTCCACCTGCTCGCGCAGCGATTGCAGCGTGACCTTGGTGTGGTCGAGCTTGTCCTCGATGCGCAGCATCCACCAGTCCGAGTACGGATCGTCTTGTTCTGAGCCCCGCCGCATCTTGTTCATCTGAGCGATATAGCCATTCAGGCCGACGATGCCCGGTCGCCCCTCGGCGGCGGCGCGGCCATGCCAGATGCGGGAAGCGTGATGGGTGTGCAGGGTCAGCGACATCGCACTGCGCAGGGAGCCGAGATTCAGTTGCAGAGGTTCATTGGTTGCCATGGTGTCTGCTCGTTGTTGGAAAAGGAGCGGCCAGCTTCGACAGGAAGCGGAAGGCAGTCAGTCAAGAATCCGAATCCCGGCGGGCCCCGGTTTAGGGCGTGGCGGTTGCATGCGGCGCGAGCTATCCCCAGGGGATAGCTCCATGGAGCGCTAACGAACGCTGCACGCCGAGATCAGGGGGGACAACGCCGATGCTGCGGCAGATGGTCGATCCCAGGCCTGCGACAGCTTGGCGTTGTGCCCAGCAGCGGAACTATCCCCAGGGGATAGCTCTACTGGCGGCCATGGGCATCTAGTTTCACCGCCTGGCATGCCGACTCATTTGCTGGCGAGCAGATTGCGTAGCCGCTCGATGTGCTGCTTGGCGACTTCTGGCGGCACTGGCTTACCCTGCGGCTGAGGTGGCGGTGCTGGTGGTGGTCGCTCGTTTGGTGGGACGGATGCCGATGGCGCGTCTTTCTTGGCCCAGGCATTGAACTCGCCATGGATGGCGCGCTGGATGATGCCGAACAGATACCCCGCAGGATTGCGTATGCCATGACTGCTGCATCGTGTGGCCCATTCGTCCAGCACGGCCTGTCTCAGCGCGGCATCAACCTGCTGCAATGCCACCCTGGCACCTGTCTGCTGCTCTGCCTTCAGTTCCGTGAAGCGCTTGGGCCATTGCAGATCGCCCAGCGCGCGCGCCTGCGCGGTAGTACGTACTTCATTAATACGACTACTACGTACTGTACGGGCCTGCTTCGGATTCCGAAGAGAGGCGTTTGGCACGGGTTTCGCCCCTGCTTCGGATTCCGAAGATGGGTCATCCGCATTCCGAAGAAGGCTCGATACTCCTTCTTCGGAATCGTGGGCGGCGTCCTCCTGTGGATAACTTGCGGCGGCCGTGATGCCTTGGCTGGCGAGGCGTTCTGCCAGAACCTGCAGCCGCGACGGCAATGTGCGCCCGGAGAGCAGCGGATCTTCCGCGATCTCCTTAAGGGTGTTCAGGCCGACCATCTGGACGGCCTTGGCCGAATGGCCGAGGGACTGGCTGACCAGTGCCAGGTAGTCGGCGTCGAGCTGCATGGCCTCGAAGGGCGTCAGCGGTTCATCGTGCAGAACGTAGAGGTTGCCGAGGATGCGGCCGGTCTTGGGGTCACGCCGTCGCCGCACCAGGCTCAACCATCGGGTGAGGCGCAACAGCGTCAACGCTCGGGCCACGGTTTCATGCGAGGCCTGCCCGGCGCAGGGCATCGATGCCAGCCAGGGTCGAAGCTGCTCATACGTCGGGAAGGCTGTCACGCCATCGTCGTTGAGCATCAGCCGGAACACCTGCCAGGCGTTGCGCTCCAGCGGCGTAAGGCGACGGTCGAGGAACAGTCGCCGCGGCACGGTCTCATGCCGGTTGCCGCTGAAGAGGAAGGCATCGCCGGACGTGGCGGGCGTCGGCGCAGGCATAGGTGCTGGCGCACTGGGCTTGGGCACGAGGTCTTTCAAGGCGGCGTCGAACAGGTCCGCGAGTGCGACGGGGCCACGGCGTGGTGCGGTGTCGTCCACGGCCATGGCTCAACCCAATCCTTGATCGACCCAGCTCTTGATCGAGGCCCAGACCACCGACAGAGGCAGCGACATGCCTTCGGCCAAGTCCATGGCGGCGTCGAGAATGGAGGTTTCGTCTTCGAGATCGACATTCCTGCTGCCGGTCACGGCCTTCCATTGCCGCCACAGATCCGTGTCCTGTTTCTCGTCCAGCACGGGGTGGCGGCCCTTGCGCTTGGGCAGGCCGAGGATTTCGCGGCGAAGCGCCACCTCTTGGTGGGTCAGGCCATAGAACCGACTGACCATCTCGGTGCTCGCACCCAGCCTGAGCATGCGATCGACCGTGGCGATTTCCTTCTCCACGTCCTGCGCCTGCTTGAGTAGTCGCCGGAGCACTTCGCGGTTGACCGTCACCGAGCACCAGGAGACGTTGGCGTTGGCGAGCACGCTGATCAGCGCGGGATGCTTGAGGGCGTCCAGTTCTTCCTCACCAAACCCCATCAGTTTGCACCGGCGCAGTTGCCCATTGCGCAGGTCATAGAGGGCCTGCGCGATGACGGCCTGGTTGAGTGGGTGTGGTGCGGACATGCTGGCCTCCCTCGCTCACGTTCCAAGGTCCGCAGCGCCGGCTTCAAGATCGAGCAGGCGCCGGGCCAGCCGCAGCAGCCGGAACAGCTTGACCAGCGCGGTGTCGCTCAATCGCTGGGCCGCATCACCCTGGCCGTGCAGCAATGCCGGCAGGTCGATGACGATTTGCCCGTCGTGCAGACCGACGTCGGCGGGCCGCTGACCGGCCAGGCACGCCAACAATGCGAGGACGGAACGGCCCAGCGGCGCCGGACTTTGGGTGCGGGCCCGGCAGGCGAAACCGATACCCTCTGCACGGTCATCAATGCACTCGTCCAGGTCTGCCTCGCTCGCGATTTCGCGGGCGAACTGTGCGATGTGGATGCGCAAGCGCTCGGCAGTATCCAAGCCGGGATCGATGTACCAGACATCGGAGATCGGATAGAGCCCGCCAGCCTGCACGGGGATGGACTGCAAGACGCTCGCCGAGAAGTCGGGAGGCAGCGCATCGCCCAACTGATCGGCGACCATGCGCTGGATGGACTGGAGCCGTTCGGTCGTCGGTGCCGGCGAAACGATGTGCTCCCGAAGCAGATCGCTCCCCGCCGCAGGGCTGGCCGGACCCGCCTGACTGGTATCCGTGTCGCTCTCGCGCGCAGGTCGGCCTGCAGGCGGCGCTGCCGATGCAGCCCCTGCGGTGGGTGGCGCGGTGTTGGCAGTTGGGCGCGCGATGGTTTCCGACTCCGGCTCCGGCAACGCAGGCGGCGTCGAGGGCGGCGTTGGGTCGCTGATCAAGGCGCGCTGCCGGCTTTCGGATTCGGTCATGTCCAGGGCGAGCACGTCGTAATTGACACCCAGCAACTCGGCCATCTGGCCGATCAGCTCGTCCTGTACGCGCTGCGCGGAGAACTCGTCGGCCTGGACGTCGAATTGCGACAGCGCTTCCTGGAAAAATTCGTCGAAGTCCTGAACCAGGGAGCGGCCCTTGGCGTAGCGCTCCCACGCGAGCATGCAGGCTTTGCGCATGACCGACAGGCGTTCGACCTGATGGCGACCGAGGCCGCCATAGAGCACGGTGGGGATCGCGGGCAGGAGATACTGCACCGCGTCGTTCATGCGGCTGATGTGCGACTGTTGTACCGGGAAGCCATCGGCAGCGAGGCGGCGGGCCAGCTCGGACTGGCTCAAGGTAGTGCCGCTTTCTTGCTCGTAGAACTCGCGTGCCTTCTCGACGCCGAGGGCGCGCTCGATGAACGTGAGGCCCCCGCGTAATTCATTCTCGGCCAGGTGGCCGGTCAGCATGACGACTTCGCCGCGGCTGGGCCACGGCCGGAACAGGCACGATATACGGAAAAACCGCTCGTCCTTGGTCTCTGACCATAGTTCGCGCAGGATCGCCAGCCGCGTATTTCCGCCGTTGCGGATGATGTAGTGGTCCTCACCTGGTCGGCGAGTGATGGCCGGCGCCGCGTCCAGACCGCGCTCGCGGATGGACGCCTTGATTTCCTCGTAGGCCGGGTTGCGTTTTTTCCTGGGATCGTGGTCGTAGGGGCGCAACTGATCTAGGGTCACGACCATGGGTGTGTCGGCGATCGGGTCGCTCAAGGTCGAGGCTGACGGGCCGCTGCGCTCGAACCCGGCCGCGAGCAGCTTGCCAGCCATCTGCTGGGAGGTGATCTCAGCCATGGCCGCCTCCCTGCGCTTGGTATCGGGCCTCGCGCTCGGCGCGGCGGATTTGCGCACGGGCATTCAGGGTCGCCCGGTGGTCACTGGCCGTCGAGCTGGTGTAGATCGCGGCGCAGCCAGGCTTGGTGAACTTGAGGTGGCCGCCAGGCGTGCGTTTGACGTGCCAACCTTCGCCAACCGCGAACTCGATCAGGGCGCGAAGCCGCTTGTGGCCTCGGGCAAGCTCATGTGCGTTCGCCATGGAACCTCCCGGCATCAAGAGGGTGTGGCGGACGGCCGGACACCATGGCAAATCGGTGCCGCCATTGCGGAAATAGTTCGTCTGCGAGGCCGCGCATGGTGTCGAGCGCGGCGGGGGCGACTCTGCCCGGCGGCTGGCGGTATTCGACCCGATGCACTGGCAATCCGCGCGTAGCTGCACGCGGATACGCCTCGATGGCCGGCACGTCGGTGGCCAGCACGCGGATGCCGGCATGGTCCTGGAAAAGATCGCGCAGGGCCTGCTGGATCAGCCGTGCATTGGCTGACACAGGGTGGACGCGATTGATGAGCAGATGCAGAGGTGGAGGCTCGATGCCCAGGTGCCGGTAGGGCGCAATGTCTTCGAGCAACTGCATGGTGCCGCGCCGCAGCTCGCGCGCCGCGAGGATTTCCGGGGTCACGGGCGACAGCGCGAGGTTGGAGGCGAGTACCGCCATCTCCAGCAGCACCGATCGCGCGCCTTGGGTGTCGATCAGTACCAGGTCATAGAGAGGCGCCAGGACCGGCAAGAGATGGCGCAACCGCAGGCGGCCATCCGGCGCGTGCAGCAGCAAGGTGTTCAGCTCGCCTCGGTGGTCGTTGGAGAGCACCAAGTCCAGGCCCGCGACGATCGTGCGGGACACAAGCAGCCCGAGGTCGCGCTCGTTGAAGGCCAGCAACTCGTAGATGCCACCAGGTGCGCGGTGACCTAGCTCGTAGTACGAGGACAAGGTGGGCTGCACGTCGAGGTCGAGCAGTAGCACACGCAGCCCCGCGTCGGCGGCAAGCCCGCCGAGGTTCGCGGCCGTGGTGGTCTTGCCGACGCCACCTTTTGTTGAAATGATGGATACGACCTGCATGGCGTTCTCCGTGTGAGGATGGGAAGTCCGCTGGAGAACGGGTCAGGCCCGGTTGTTGACGCGCTCGGCGATCCACTGATCGATCTCGATGGAGTCCCAGCCGACCGCGCGCACGCCCAGGCGCAGCGCCTTCGGGAACAAGCCTTTGCGCATCAGGTTGTAGATGTGGGCGCGTTTGAAACCGGACTTGGTTTCGACTTCATCAAGCCGCAGGATGCGGCGCTCGCTTGCGGGCAGTGCAGGTGTTTGCGACATGGCGGTCACTCCTGAACGCTCAGTGGCGTTTGTTGGCGTGACCTCCATTCAATAGACATGGATGGGAAAAGACATTGCAAATGCAATCTCCGCGATTGCACATACAAGATGGAAAACCTCAGACTGTCGCGCTACGCAGCCGGCGTCTGGCCGTGGCGAACTTGCCGTTTAGCGTCCGCTCCGCGATCCCCATGGCGCCGCTGTGATGGGCGACCAATGCACTGACCACCGCCTCCTGCGTCTTGAAGCTGGAGTACGGCACGCCCGAAGGCGACTGGCCGAGCATCAGGTCCAGCATGCTGCCGATAATGTTCAGGTAGGTGGCTTCGGCGCGATCACTGATCAGGCACTGTGCGCCAGCAGAGGGCGCCATCTGCTTGAGAAGCGCCCCGTGCTTTTCCTGCAACTCATGCAGTTGGCGTTTGTACTGGTCCAAGGTGGATTTCAGGGCCAGGCGCTCGACTAGCATCGCCTGCCCAGTTTCCAGCGAGATGAAGGGATGGGTGATGCGCTCGCTTCGGGAGAAGAGGAAGCCCGGTCGTTGCTCGGGATAGTGTTGGCGCATCCAGCGCTTCAGATCGACGTGGCGCACCGTCAGATCAGGGGAGTCGATCAGCGTGGAATCGCGCGTCGTGATGCCGTTCTGCCCGAAGGGCAGTTCTCCATTGAGGATGCCGTCGAAGATACGTTCGGTGCAAAGTCTCAGCTCGGCGCAACGTGGGCAGTCCAACGACTGCGGCAGGCGCCTTGGCGACGAAATCGAAGCCAGGATCACCTGCTCGTATCGCAGCAGCCCGGCCCAGCGGATGGACGCTTCGATCGGGCGATAGAACACCTTTGATGTTGGTGCATCATTCTTGTTCTCGTGCATGCTCCGTCTCCTTCCAGGAGAAGAACTACATGACCGACTCCTTTGTCACCGACCTCATGGTCGGCCTGTCGTCTGTGCAGGAAGTGGGCACCGAAGGCCGCTTCGTCATGTGGTTTGAATACTGCTCACCAGTTCGCGCAACTGGTAGTCGTCGTGTGCTCGATGTGCAAAAATTCATCGATTAGAAGGTCGAGCATCGGGACGTAGGCTCGACAGTGACGCTCACGCTATCAGGGTCGTGAGAAGTTACGGTTTCTGCAAAACCGTCTAGGTATGACCTGATATGCCAGCGGTCTCAGGAGGCGTTAAGGGGCCGCAATCGTCGTCGAATGTCCAGCCGGACGCAGCAAACCCGCGTCTGTCATGCTTGCCCCGTCATCCTGATATATCGACAAAGAATCGTGTGCGGAAACGCGGTGGCCAGCGTGCGCGTTCTTTCAAAGGAGCTTGAGCAGAAGGTCCTTGTGAGTTGTGGTGCAGGCGTTCCCAGCATCCGACCTGTGCCATCACCAGAACCATCTGCCTGATCGTCTTCACGATGATGGATGCGGGGCAGACAACCGGGCGTGGATGATGAGTTCGAGGCAGTCGCCTACGACGATGTACCGATCGTGGGTCTGGTGTACTGAGTGCAGCTCTTTGGACGTCTGTGGAACTCTTTGGACGAATTTGTTGCCGAGGACGAAAAACAAGGCTACAATTGAGGTCTTCGCTGGCCAGTCCAACGAAGAAAGTGTTTGGGAAACAACGACTTACTGTCCTAGTACACGTCTCGTTTCCCGCTCCAAAATTTCGAAATGCTGCTTCGGCAGGGTTTCAAACGAAGTTCCAGGTCCCCTTCGTCTAGTGGCCTAGGACACCGCCCTTTCACGGCGGTAACAGGGGTTCGAGTCCCCTAGGGGACGCCACTTCAAGTTGTACTGCGGGAATAGCTCAGTTGGTAGAGCACGACCTTGCCAAGGTCGGGGTCGCGAGTTCGAGTCTCGTTTCCCGCTCCAAATAAACGAAAACGCCGCTCAATCGAGCGGCGTTTTCGTTTCTGTCGTTTGCCTTAGCAGGCTGTTTTTAACAACGGCCAGGCAACGCAGGTAGTTTTTCAACAGCTTGCTACCAGGTCATCTGCGCCAGATACAGCAGGGCATAACCCAGCCCGCACAGCCCCCAGCCCAGCCAGGGTGAGAACAGGGCGCGCCACAGCCAGTGGCGCGGAGCGAAGCCGACGCCGTGGATGAAGGCGTTGGATACGCCCCACATCACCAGCATCAGCAGCGAATGGCTGTAGCGCCCCTGGCTATCGAGCATGGCGCCGGGGTGGATCAACAGCAGCAGCGCCAGAGGTGTGGCCAGCAGCCAGGAGAGCGCGCGCAGGGGCGCACGCTCGCTGAGGGCGGTGTCACTCATGCTCGCTCTCGGTGTCGAGGTTCTGAGTGGTTTCCAGCCACAGTGCATTGATGATGCCGAAGCTGCTGGCCAGCAGCACGCCAAGAATCCAGGTGAAGTACCACATCGCGTTTCTCCTCAATACAGGCCGTGGGGGTTGGCTTCGATGCTGCCGTCATTCAACTTGCCCCACATGCGGACATAACTCCACAGGGTATAGAGCAGGATGATCGGCACGAAGAGGCAGGCCACCACGAACATGATGCCCAGGGTCTTGTGGCTCGATACCGCATCCCACACCGTGAGGCTGGAGGCCGCATCGAGGCTCGACGGAAAGACGAAGGGGAACAGGGCGAAGCCGGCGGTGCAGATGGTGCCGACGATCATCAGGCTGCTGCCGATGAAGGCCAGGCCTGCGCGGCGCGAGGTGCTGGCCAATATTGCCAGCAGCGCGCCGAGCACGCCCAGCACGGGGGCGCCCATGGTCAGTGGGTAGCGACCGTAGTTGCCGAGCCAGCCGGCATTGTCGGCCAGCACCTGCTTGTGCAGCGGGTTCAGCGCCGCGCCGGCATCGAACGCGCCCGCCAGGCTCATTCCCTTGATACCCAGTGCCAGCCAGCTACCGGCCAGCATGAAGCCTATTAGGAAAACAAGGGCACTGAGATAGGTGGCCTTGCGCGAGCGCGCGGCCAGATCGCCTTCGGTGCGCATCATCAACCAGGCGCCGCCGTGCGCGCAGAGCATGCTCAGACTGACCACGCCGCAGAGCAGGGCGAAGGGGTTGAGCAGGGCGAAGAAGGAGCCGTGGTAGCTCGAGCGCATCATGTCGTCGAGCTGGAACGGCAGGCCGAGGAACAGGTTGCCAAAGGCCACGCCGAACACCAGCGCCGGCACCGCGCCGCCGACGAACAACGCCCAGTCCCAGGCGCTGCGCCAGCGGGTGTTTTCCAGCTTGCTGCGGTAGTCGAAGCCCACCGGGCGACAGAACAGGGCGAACAGCACCAGCAGCATGGCCCAGTACAGGCCGGAGAAGGCCACCGCATAGACCATCGGCCAGGCGGCGAACAGTGCGCCGCCGGCAGTGATGAACCACACCTGGTTACCGTCCCAGTGCGGGGCGATGGTATTGATGGCGACGCGGCGCTCGTTGTCGGTCTTGCCGACGAAGGGCATCAGCGCCATGGCGCCCATGTCGAAGCCATCGGTGAGGGCGAAGCCGATCAGCAGCACGCCGATCAGCACCCACCAGACGAGTTTCAGGGTTTCGTAGTCGAACATGGCGAAGTCCTCAGGCGTGGGCCGGCTGCTGTTGCTCGAAGTGGTAGCGTCCGCTGTGCAGGCTCGATGGGCCGAGGCGAGCGAACTTGATCATCAGGTACATCTCCACTACCAGCAGCAGGCTGTAGAAGGCGATCAGCGCAATCAGCGAGCCCCAGACGTCACCAGCCGACAGGCTTGAAGCGGACAGGTGGGTGGGCAGCACTTCACCGATGGACCAGGGCTGACGACCATGCTCGGCCACGTACCAGCCGGTCTGCGCGGCGATCCAGGGCAGTGGCAGGCTCCACAGAGCCCACTTGAGCAGCCAGGGTTTGCTCTCTTCGTTCTTCTTCGCCGAGGCCCAGAAGGCGCAGGCGAACAGCGCCAGCATGAGGAAGCCGCAGGCGACCATGATGCGGAAGGTCCAGAACAGGCTGAACACGTTGGGAATGGTGTCCAGCGCGGCCTGCTTGATCTGTGCCTCGCTGGCATCGACCACGTTCGCCGTGTACTTCTTCAGCAGCAGGCCGTAGCCCAGGTCGTTTTTCACTTCGTTGAATGCCGCGAGGGTCTCGGCGGACTTGTCGCCGCCACGCAACTGCTCCAACAGCGCATAGGCCTGCATGCCGGTGCGGATACGCGCCTCGTGTTCGATAAGCAGGTCCTTGATGCCCTTGACCTCTTCATCCAGCGAGCGGGTAGCGATCAGCCCGAGGGCGTAGGGAATCTTCACCGCATAGTCGGTGCGCTGCTCCTCCTGGTTGGGCAGGCCGAACAGGGTGAAGCCCGCCGGCGCCGGATGGGTGCCCCACTCGGCCTCGATGGCCGCCAGCTTGGTCTTCTGCACGTCGCCGATCTCGTAGCCGGATTCGTCACCGAGCACGATCACCGAGAGGATCGAGGCCAGGCCAAAGGCCGAGGCGATGGCGAAGGAGCGACGGGCGAAACCCTGGTCGCGTTTCTTCAGCAGGTAATAGCTGGAGATGGCCAGGACGAAGATCGAGCCGGTGACGTAGCCAGCCGCCACGGTGTGCACGAACTTGACCTGGGCCACCGGGTTGAACAGCAGCGCGCCGAAGTCGGTCAGCTCCATGCGCATGGTTTCGAAGTTGAACTCGGCGCCCACCGGATTCTGCATCCAGCCGTTGGCGATGAGGATCCACAGCGCTGACAGGTTCGAGCCAATCGCCACCAGCCAGGTCACGGTCAGGTGCTGCAGCTTGCTCAGACGATCCCAGCCGAAGAAGAACAGGCCGATGAAGGTGGACTCGAGGAAGAAGGCCATCAGCCCTTCGATGGCCAGCGGCGCACCGAAGATGTCACCGACGTAGTGGCTGTAGTAGGCCCAGTTGGTGCCGAACTGGAATTCCATGGTCAGCCCGGTGGTGACGCCCAGTGCGAAATTGATGCCGAACAGCTTGCCCCAGAACTTGACCATGTCCTTGTAGACCTGTTTGCCGGTCATCACGTAGACCGACTCCATGATCGCCAGGAGGAAGGCCAGGCCCAGGGTCAGGGGGACGAAGATGAAGTGATACATCGCTGTCATGGCGAACTGCAGACGTGACAGGTCGACGACTGATTCCGAGATCATCTCGGTTTCTCCTCGGTAGTGTCAGAAGGCGGGGTGGCGGGCTTGCCGAGCAGGTGCGTTTCGACACGCTGCTGGCCGTCCAGTGGTACGGTCGGCTCGTTGAACCAGATGGCCTTGATGCCCAGCAGCAAGGCCAGCTTGATCAGCAGGATCACGGCTATCTCGCGGACCAGCGGGATTCGCCAGGGGGAAGTGGGGGCGCGTTCGGGCATCTCGACGCTCCGGTTTTGCCGGCGCTCACCCGGGAGCGGCGCCGGCAGAATAGATATGTCTTAATGTTACGCGGTACCCCTGGGAGTATATAGAGGTGGGCATTGATGCAGATCAGGGGAATGTCGATTTGTAGCCGCTTTGCCCTTTCGAGCCTGCCCCGGTGCTCAGTCGAATGCCGGCAATGCAGGCGTCCGCACGTCACGACCGGCTGCCTGCCAGGCTTCAATGCCGCCGACCAGGGACACCACGTTGCGATAACCCATGTCTTTCAGGGCGAGAGTGGCCAGGGCCGAGCGTCCGCTGTTCTTGCAATACAGCACCAGCTTGAGCTGTGGGTCGGCCAGTTGGGAGTCATTGCTCAGCTTGAACTCCAGCAGGCCGCGAGGAATGTTGATGGCACCGGGAATGTGTGCGCTGTGGAATTCGTCCGCTTCGCGAACGTCGATCAGCAGATCGGCCTGTCGAATGGCGGTCTCGGCTTCCAGCTGGTCGATTTCGGTGATCTTCGCCTTGGCGGCGATTACCAGGTCATGAGCGCTTTTCATGGGGTTTTCCTTGCATGGACAGTGGTTGGGAGGAGAGCGCTGGGGCGAGGTGCTTGAGCGCCTCGAACTGGCTGATGAACACCTGGCCGCCGAAGGTTTGCAGAAAGTCGGAGCGGCGTAGCTGGTCCATCACCGGGCCCTTGACCTCGGAGAGGTGCAACTGCACGCCGGCCGTCCGCAGGCGCTCGACTATCGCCTGCAGCGAGTCAAGGGCGCTGGCGTCGATCAGATTGACGCCCGAACACATCAGCACCAGGTGGCGCACCCGTGGGCGTGCGGCCACCAGCTCGCCGACGCGTTCTTCGAGATAGCGGGCATTGGGGAAGTACAGGCTTTCATCGACGCGCAGGGACAGAACGCTGGGTGATTCGATCACGGCAAAGCGCTCGACATTGCGAAAGTGTTCGCTGCCGGGTACCTGGCCGACCACGGCGATATGCGGCCGGCTGGTGCGCCAGAGAAACAGCAGCAGCGACAGGCCGACACCCAGCAGGATGCCGGTTTCGACGCCGATCAGCAGCACGCCGAGCAGGGTGGCGAGCTGTGCGGCTCCGTCCTGGCGCGAGTAGCGCCAGGTATGGCGCAGCGACTTGAGGTCGACCAGGCTGAGTACGGCGACGATGATGGTGGCCGCCAGCACGGCCTGCGGCAGGTCATGCAGCAGGGGCGTCAGCAGCACCAGGCTGAGGGCGATGCCGACGGCGGTGAAAACGCCGGCCATGGGCGTCTGCGCGCCTGCGTCATGGTTGACCACCGAGCGGGCGAACCCACCGGTCACAGGGAAGCCGCCACTGAAGGATGCGGCGATGTTCGCTGCGCCAAGGCCGAGCAGCTCGTTGTCCGGCTGGATGCGCTGGCGACGCTTGGCGGCCAGGGTCTGGCCGACGGAGACCGATTCGACGAACCCGACCAGGCTTATAAGCAGCGCCGCTGGCAACAGCTGCACGGCCAGGTCGAGATCCAGGGTCGGTAGGGTCAGCCCCGGCAGACCCTGGGGCACCACGCCTACGACTCTCACGCCTGCCTGCTCCAGCTGCAGCAGGGCGACGGCGGCGATGGCCGCGATGATAGCCATTATCGGTCCGGCCTTGGCCAGGTTGCTCGCCAGTGGTGCCGACAGACCAAGGCGTTGCAACAGCGGTTTGAGGCGGGTCCTTGCCCACCACAGCCATGCCAGGCTGAATACACCGATAAGCAGGGTAGGCCCGTGTGTGCCAGGTAGCGCCTGGATCAGCTGTGGCAGCAACTGCGGCAAGTTCTCGCCAGAGGCCGAGACGCCGAACAGGTGCTTGAGCTGGCCGACGGCGATGAGAATGCCTGAGGCGCTGATAAAGCCGGACACCACCGGATGGCTGAGAAAGTTGGCGATGAAGCCCAGGCGCAGCATGGCCATCGCGGTTAGCAGCACGCCGGACAGCAGCGCCAGAAGCATGGCCGCGCCGACGTATTCCGGGCTGCCGGCAGGGAACAATGGCGCCAGGCTGGCGGCGGTCATCAGCGACACCACTGCCACCGGGCCGACGGCCAGCGTGCGGCTGGAGCCGAACAGGGCATAGGCCAGAAGCGGCAGTATGCTGGCATACAGGCCGGCTACCGGGGGCAGGCCTGCGAGCATGGCGTAGGCCAGGCTCTGTGGAATCAGCATCAGGGTGACGATCAGCGCGGCCAGGCCATCCTGCGCAGCGCTGCTGCGGTCATAGCGCCGGCCCCAATCCAGGCAGGGCAGCCAGTGACTCCACTTCATGCTCCGACCCTGCCGCAAGCCTTACAGGACATTCAGGGGGATCTTCAGGTAGTGGATGCCGTTGTCCTCGGCCGGCGGCAGCTGTCCAGCACGCATGTTCACCTGTACCGAGGGCAGGATCAGGGCAGGCATATCCAGGCCGGCATCGCGTTCGCGGCGCATGGCGACGAAGTCGGCTTCGGCGATGCCCTGGTGCACATGTACGTTGTGTGCGCGCTGTTCGGCCACGTTGGTCTGGTAGTGAAAATCATCGCGTCCTGGTGCCTTGTAGTCATGGCACATGAACAGGCGGGTTTCGCCAGGCAGGGCGAACAGTTTCTGAATCGACCGGAACAGGGTGCTTGCGTCTCCACCGGGGAAGTCACAGCGGGCAGTGCCGTAGTCAGGCATGAACAAGGTATCGCCGACGAAGCCGGCATCGCCGATCAGGTAGGTCATACAGGCTGGGGTATGGCCGGGGGTATGCATGGCTTGCGCGCGGATTTCGCCGATATGGAACTCGTCGCCATCGGCGAACAGCCGATCGAACTGGCTGCCATCGGTGGCGAAATCGCTTCCGGCGTTGAACAGCTTGCCGAAGGTGTTCTGTACCACGGTGATGTTCTCGCCGATACCCAGCTGGCCGCCAAGCTCGCGCTTGAGGTAGGGCGCGGCCGAGAGGTGGTCAGCATGCACATGGGTCTCGAGCAACCATTGCACTTGCAGGCCGCGACTCCTCACGTAGGCGATGATGCGATCGGCGCTGTCGCATGAAGTCCGCCCCGAGGCTGGGTCGTAATCCAGAACCGAGTCGACGATGGCGCAGTGGCGGGTAGCGGGGTCTGCTACCACATAGCTATAGGTGTAGGTGGCGGGATCGAAGAATTCTCTGACATCGGCTTGCATGAGGGTGCTCCTCGCATATACCCGTGGGAGTATTTAGTTAAGAGCAATCGTAACTGTTTTTTGGTTCTATGCTTATATTTAAATGGAATAAAAAATGGAATGCCTTTCAGGTGGGCTATAACCGCAGCAGGGCCGGACTCCAGGCGAAAGGGTACGTGACGCTGCGTGCCGCCCTCGAGCGGCATCAGGTGTACTTGGTGAAGATCTCGCGCACACGCTGCAGCGAGTCCTCGGGGTTCTGCTCTGGGTCGAGCATGGCCTCTTCGATCAGGCAGGTGAGCATCAGGCGATAGGACTTATCCAGCGCGCTTCGGGCGGCGGAAAACTGCTGAGCGATGGCGGCGCAGTCCTCGCCGCGCCTGATCATCGCCTGGATGCCGCGGATCTGGCCCTCGACCCGGGCCAGGCGCTTGAGCATCGCTTGCTGCTGTTCGAGCATGCGTGCTTGCAGGTCGGTACTCTGGGTCATGGCGTTTCCTGTGCAATGGGGCGACTGAGGGTAAAGGCGCCGCGAAGTTCGCCGACCTGATAACCGCGGGCCTGATCATGTGGATAGTACTGGTCAATGGCTTCTCGTATCTCCGTCTTGATCGCCTTGCCGTGACACGCCAGGCAGGGTTCGCCAACGGCGATGGCCTGCATGTAGCGGTACTGACCGTCGATCTCTTCGCCATGGCGCAGGTCTTTCACCGGCGTACCCGCTGCAGCGGCGCTGGCGAAGCGTTCCAGCACGGCTCGTTCCCAGGCGTCAGGAGCGTTGTTCGGATTACGTACCTTGAGTGAAGTGCGGCCTACCTGCCAGGCGTGCTGGCTGTGCTCGCTGGCAATCTGCGGCGCCAGTGACTGGCAGGCCTGCACTGCTGCAGTCGGGCCGCCCTCGGCGCTGGCCTGGCGCACGGTACCTAGCAGCTGTTCGGCGAACGGCGGGATCTGCGCAGCAGCTTCTTCCTGCCAGAGGGGGGCAGCGTTGACTGTTGTAGAGACGAGCAGGGCGGTGAGCAATAGGGAGCGCATTATCGGATCTCATAAATACTGGTGGGGGTATTTATGCCCGAAACCCAAGGCGCTGTCATCGCAGTTGCCTGCGACATTCTGACCAATGGCTCGTCAGGTGCGAATCAATGCTTGGCGCCGTCTGTGGGCAGGGCCAGCAGTTGTTTTTCCTGGTTCCAGTCGAAGGGTTCGTCGTTCTCTTCGGCCTCGAAGCGGCGCTCGTCGAGGGCCTGAAACAGGGCGATCTCTTCGTCCGGCATGAAGTGCAGGCAGTCGCCGCCGAAGAACCACAGCAGATCGCGCGGTACCAGATGGGCGATCTGCGGATAGCGATGGAATACCTGGCTGATCAGGTCCTGGCCGAGGTATTGGCTGGACACCGGATCACGCGGCAGTTCGGCGAGCAGTTCGTCGTAACGCTCGAGGAACAGGGCGTGGCTGTCGTCGAGCACCTGTTCGGCTTCGCCCAGCGCGACGAGAATACCGCGCAGGTGATTGAGCAGGGCGAGGTGATGTTCGAGATGGCTGGCCATGTTGCAGTGTCCTGAAAGGTAAAACGGGCGCGGGAGTATAGAGTTCCTGGCGCCCGCTGTCCTGCATAGCAGGCCTTCGTGGGAGGGGCTTTCGGCTCGGGCATCCTGCTTCGCTCTACCTCCTGCATCCCTGCAGTCGTAGCCGCGAGCTTCTTGAGTCGCGGTAAAGCCCCTCCCGCTAGCCGTTTGCGTCAGCGCACCTTGCCAATGCCCAGTTCGAGCTCTTCCTTGGCGAAGTCGTCGACATCGATCACCCGCCGCCGCGCCGCCTCGGCCGCTTGCAGGCGTTGACCCTGCTCGCCATCGAGAATGCCGGCAGCGATCGCCGCTTCGATGGCGTCCTGGCCCGGAGCCGGTTGCAGGCTGCCGTCCTTGAGTGCCTGGTGTAGACGCTTGCGCGCGTCGTGGCTGGCCTGCACCAGGTTCAGTGCATGCTGCAGGGCGCCGACCGAGTCCTGATCGGCCTGCGGCCGGTAGCAGCCTTCCAGCACCGATTCCAATGCCGGGTCGCCAGCCTGGCGGCCGATGATTGCGGCCACTTCGGCATCCAGCTCATCGCTCGGGCCGTTATGACGACGACCCAGCGGGAACACCAGCACCTTCAGCAGGCAACCGAACAGGCGATTGGGGAAGTTGCTCAGCAGGTCATCGAGCGCTTGCTCGGCGTGGTAGAGGTTTTCCTCCATGGCCCAACGCAGCAGCGGCCTGACGGATTCCTGATAGTCCAGATCGTGGTAGCGCTTGAGTGCCGCCGAGCCCAGGTAGAGATAGCTGAGCACATCACCCAGGCGCGCAGACAGGCGCTCGCGGCGCTTCAGGTCACCGCCGAGCAGCATCATGCTGCTGTCGGCGCACAGGGCGAAGGCGGCGGCCAGGCGGTTGAGAGCACGGTAGTAGGGCTGGCTGAGGTCGTCACCTGGGACGGTGCCCAGACGGTTCAGCGTCAGGCCCAGCAGCAAGCTGCTGGCGGCATTGCTCACGGCGAAACCGATATGACTCATCAACAGCGAGTCGAACTCGACCTGTGCCTGATCCTTGTCCTCGCGGTCAGCCAGGGCCATTTCCTTGAGCACATAGGGATGGCAGCGGATGGCGCCCTGGCCGAAGATCATCAGGTTGCGCGAGAGAATGTTGGCGCCCTCGACGGTGATGAAGATCGGCGCGCCCTGCCAGGAGCGGGCCAGGTAGTTGTTCGGGCCCATGATGATGCCCTTGCCGCCGTGCACGTCCATGGCGTGGCTTATGCACTCGCGGCCGCGCTCGGTCAGGTGATACTTGAGCACAGCCGACAGTACCGATGGCTTCTCGCCCAGGTCGACGGCATTGGCGGTGAGTGTGCGTGCGCTGTCCATCAGCCAGGCGTTGCCGCCGATGCGCGCCAGGGCTTCCTGGATGCCTTCGAAGGCCGCCAGCGGTACATTGAACTGCTCACGCAGCTGGGCGTACTGGCCGGTGGCGAGGCTGGTGAACTTGGCCGCGCCCGTGCCGACGGCGGGCAGCGAGATGGAGCGGCCCACCGACAGGCAGTTCATCAGCATCATCCAGCCCTTGCCGAGGTACTCCTGGCCGCCGATCAGGTAGTCGAGCGGAATGAATACGTCCTTGCCCGAGTTCGGCCCGTTCATGAAGGCCGCGCCCAGCGGCAGGTGGCGGCGGCCGATTTCCACGCCGGGGGTATCGGTGGGAATCAGCGCCAGGCTGATGCCGAGGTCTTCCTTGTCGCCCAGCAGGTGGTCCGGGTCGTAGGCCTTGAAGGCCAGGCCGAGCAGGGTGGCCACGGGGCCGAGGGTGATGTAGCGCTTCTCCCAGTTCAGGCGCAGGCCGATCACTTCCTCGCCGTTGAACTGGCCCTTGCAGATGATACCGGTGTCCGGCATGGCGCCGGCGTCGGAGCCGGCCAGCGGGCCGGTAAGGGCGAAGCAGGGGATGTCATCGCCGCGCGCCAGGCGTGGCAGGTAATGGTTGCGCTGTTCCTCGGTACCGTAGTGCAGCAGCAGTTCGGCCGGGCCGAGGGAATTGGGCACCATCACAGTGGAGGCCAGGTCGCCGCTGCGCGTGGCCAGCTTCATCGCCACCTGCGAGTGGGCGTAGGCGGAGAAACCCTTGCCGCCATACTCCTTGGGAATGATCAGGGCGAAGAAACCATGCTGCTTGATGTGCTCCCAGGCTTTCTCCGGCAGGTCCATTTCCTGGCCGACCTGCCAGTCGCTGATCATCGCGCAAAGTTCTTCGGTGGGGCCGTCGATGAAGGCCTGTTCCTCTTCGGTCAGCCTGGCCTTGGGGTAGGCCAAGAGCTTGTCCCAGTCCGGTTTGCCACTGAACAGCTCGCCATCCCACCACACCGTGCCGGCTTCGATGGCGTCGCGCTCGGTGGCCGACATTGGCGGCAATACACGCTGGAACCAGGCGAACAACGGGCGGGTGAACAGCTGCCGGCGCAGATCGTCGAGCAGGATGAAGGCGGCGACTGCGCCGGTGATGATCCACAGCAGCAGTTGCAGCCAGCCGGGTACCGGGCTGAACAGGGCCATGGCCACCAGGTAGGCCGCGGTGATGCCGAGGGCGGGGCGGGCGGCGGTACGACTATGGGCCAGGTAGATGACCCCGAGCAGCAGCACCAGCAACCAGATGACGAGCATGTGCATTCCTCCATGATTCGAGCGGGCAACGCCCCGAGCATAGCCATAAATGGCGCGAGGGGCGGTGAGCTTGGCCGGATCGTCGTAAGCATCGCGCAATTGGCGGATTAGACTGAAGCGAACTTCAGGAGCCCCGTCATGCAGATCTATCTTCGCCCCGGCCGCTTCATTGACAGTGACCATCCATTGGTAGTCGAGTTCGCCGAACGTTGGCGTGGTGCCTCACGAGAACCGATCAGTCAGGCCGTGGCTCTGTATTCGGCAGTGCGCGACGAGATTCGCTACAACCCCTATGCCTTCAGCCTCGATGCGCAGACGCTGAAGGCCAGCCACGCGCTGAAGGCCGGGGAGTCCTACTGCGTGCCCAAGGCCAATCTGCTCGCCGCATGCGCAAGGCATTGCGGCATTGCTGCGCGCATCGGCCTGGCCGATGTGCGTAATCACCTGTCGACGCCGCGCCTGCTGGAGCTGCTGCGCAGCGAGGTGTTCGCCATGCACGGCTACACCGAGCTGTATCTGGACGGGCGCTGGGTCAAGGCCACGCCAGCGTTCAACGAGGCACTGTGCCGGGTATTCAAGGTGGCGCCGCTGGAGTTCGACGGCGTGCATGACAGCGTCTTCCATCCTTATAACGACCAGGGCAAACGCTACATGGAATACCTGCTCGACCACGGTCAATTCGAGGATCTGCCCGAGCAACTGTTCTTCGACCATCTGCGCGGGTGTTATCCGCATCTGTTCGAGGTAAGTGCGCTGGAATTGAGCGGCGACATGCAGCGCGAAGCCGGTGTTATCGACTGAGTCGATAATCAAGATCGCCAGGACGGCCTTTTCTCCGCGCGTCAGGGCCGGTAGGGTGCACGCCAGCACAGAGTGGGCGAAACACGCGGTTGCAATCGAGCACCTTCGCCCACATCTACCATGACTTCACTCTCGCGCGGGAAACCCCATCTTCATGAGCTCCGCCCTGACCATCCGCCAGTTGACCAAGACCTACGGAAACGGCTTCCAGGCCCTGCACGGTATCGATCTGGACGTCGCCGAAGGTGATTTCTTCGCCTTGCTCGGCCCCAATGGCGCCGGCAAATCCACCACCATCGGCATCCTTTCCACGCTGGTGAACAAGAGCAGCGGCACGGTCAGCGTGTTCGGCCACGACCTCGACCGCGAACCCTACGCGCTCAAGCGCTGCCTGGGTGTGGTGCCGCAGGAGTTCAACTTCAACCAGTTCGAGAAGGTGTTCGACATCGTCGTCACCCAGGCCGGCTACTACGGCATTCCGCGCTCGATCGCCAAGGAGAGGGCCGAGCAGTACCTGACCCAGCTCGGCCTGTGGGAAAAGCGCGACGTGGCTTCGCGCGAGCTGTCCGGCGGCATGAAACGCCGCCTGATGATCGCCCGCGCCCTGGTGCATCAGCCGCGCCTGCTGATTCTCGACGAGCCCACCGCCGGCGTGGATATCGAGTTGCGCCGGTCGATGTGGAGCTTTCTCACCGAGCTGAACAAGCAGGGCATCACCATCATCCTCACCACCCATTACCTGGAAGAGGCCGAGCAGCTGTGCCGCAACATCGGCATCATCGATCACGGCCGCATCGTCGAGCTGAGCAGCATGAAGGACCTGCTTAAAAAGCTGCACGTCGAGACCTTCCTGCTCGATCTGAAGGATTCCTACAGCGAGGCGCCGAAGCTGATTGGCTATCCGGCGCGCCTGCTCGACCACCACACCCTGGAGGTGCAGGTGGAGAAGAGCCAGGGCCTCAACGCGTTGTTCCAGCAACTGGCGCAGCAGCAGGTGCAGGTGCTGAGCCTGCGTAACAAGACCAATCGCCTGGAGGAGCTGTTCGTCTCTCTGGTGGAAAAGAACCTGGCCAAGGTGGCGCAATGAATACCCAGTACCTCAACAGCGAGTTTGCCGCCAACCTGGTGGCTCTGCGTACCATCGTTCATCGCGAGGTGCGCCGTTTCGTGCGCATCTGGCCGCAGACCCTGCTGCCGCCGGCGATCACCATGGTTCTGTACTTCGTCATCTTCGGTAACCTGATCGGCCGGCAGATCGGCGACATGGGCGGCTTCAGCTACATGGAATACATCGTGCCGGGGCTGATCATGATGTCGGTGATCACCAACAGCTACGGCAACGTGGTGTCGAGCTTCTTCGGCAGCAAGTTCCAGCGCAACGTCGAGGAACTGCTGGTGTCGCCGGTGTCGCCGCACACCATCCTCATCGGCTTCGTCATCGGCGGCGTGCTGCGCGGGCTGGCAGTGGGTGTGATCGTCACCATCCTGTCGCTGTTCTTCACCCATCTGCAGGTGCATCATCTCGGCGTGACGGTGCTGGTGGTGCTGCTGACCGCGACCATCTTCTCCCTTGGCGGCTTCGTCAACGCGGTGTTTGCACGCAACTTCGACGACATTTCGATCGTTCCCACCTTCGTGCTGACGCCGCTGACCTACCTGGGCGGGGTGTTCTATTCCATCTCCCTGCTGCCGCCGTTCTGGCAGACGGTGTCGATGGGCAATCCCATCCTGCATATGGTCAACGCCTTCCGCTACGGCATTCTCGGCGTGTCAGACATCCGCATCGGCGTCGCCATCGGCTTCATGCTGCTGGCCACCGCCGTGCTCTATACCCTGTGCATTCGTCTGTTGATCAGCGGCCGCGGGATGCGTCAGTGACGTTGCCACTCATGTAGGAGCGGATTTATCCGCGATTTTCGCGGCGCAAGCCGCGCCTACAGGTTTGCGTCATCCGGGCGGCGGTTGACGCTCGCGGCTGAAGCCGCTCCTACGGCGCCAGGCAGCGCTAGAAAAAAACATAGCGAAATAACTTGCGCCCCTGTCAGTAACGCAGCAGCCGGTTAGACTCCGCCTCTACCAAGAAAAAGGGGTTGATCATGACCGTGCTGTTGCGTGCGCTTCCGTGGCTGTTGCTGGGCTTTTGCGCGTTGCCTGCAGTGGCCACCGAAGGGCCGATGGTCGAGGTCGTACCGGTGCGGCAGATGGAGGTGCGTGACGAGCTGATCACCTTCGGTTCGCTGCGCTCCGACGAGTCGGTGATGATTCGCCCGGAAGTGGAAGGGCGCCTGGCCACCCTGCATTTTCGTGAAGGGCAGGCGGTGACTGCCGGCGATCTGCTGGTCAGCCTCGACGATGCCATTACCCGGGCCGAGTTTGCCCAGGCCCGGGCCAATCTCGATCTCGCCGAAAAGAACCATCAGCGCGCGCAGATGCTGTTCCAGCGTGGCGCCAGCAACGCACAGGCGCTGGACGAGGCGCAGAGCCAGTTGCAGGCCGCGCGCGCCAGCCAGGCCCTGGCTCAGGCGCGACTCGACAAGACCCAGATCAAGGCGCCCTACGACGGCACGCTCGGCCTGCGCCAGGCCAGTGTCGGCGACTACCTCAGCGCCGGCCAGAACATCGTCAATCTGGAGGTGCTCGACCCGCTCAAGGTCGACTTCCGCATTCCGCAGAAGGCCGTGGCTCAGGTACGTCTCGGCCAGACCGTGGAAATAACCCTCGATACCTACCCTGGCGAGCGCTTTCGCGGCGAGATCTTCGCCATCAATCCGCGTCTGGACGAAGCCGGGCGCAGCCAGGCCATCCGCGCGCATATCGGCAACGATGATCGCCGTCTGCGCCCAGGCCAGTTCGTCCGCGTGTCAGTGATTCTCGAGGAGCGCCCCGACGCGCTGGTGATTCCCGAGGAGGCGGTGATGCCGCAGGGCGACAAGCTGCTGGTCAATCTGCTGGTGGACGGCAAGGTCGAGCGCCGCGAGGTGACGCTGGGCAAGCGTTTCGATGGCCTGGTAGAGGTGCGCGAGGGCTTGCAGGGTGACGAGACGGTGATCAGCGCCGGCTGGCAGCGCGTACGCGAAGGGCTGGCGGTGCGCAGCAAGAGCGGGGAGCGCCAGCCGTGACACTCTCCGACGTCTGCATTCGCCGGCCGGTATTCGCCACTGTCCTGTCGCTGATCGTGGTGCTGCTGGGGCTGATGGCCTACGACCGCCTCAACGTGCGCGAATACCCCAATATCGACGTGCCCATCGTCACCGTGCAGGTCACCTATCCCGGTGCCAGCCCGGAAATCATGGAATCGCAGGTGGCGCAGCCGGTAGAGGATGTGCTCTCGGGTATCGAGGGGCTGGATTTCGTCACCTCCATCAGCCGTGCGGAAAACACCCAGATCACCGCGCAGTTCCGCCTCGGCCGCAGCGCCGACGAGGCGGCCAACGACGTGCGCGACCGCCTGGGGCGGGTGCGCAGCCTGCTGCCGGACGAGGTGGACGAACCCATCGTGCAGAAGGTCGAGGCCGACGCCCAGCCGGTGATCTGGATCGCCTTCCACAGTGAGCAGCACAGTGCGATGGAGATCACCGACGTGCTGGAGCGGGTGATCAAGGATCGTCTGCAGACCATCCCCGGTGTGTCCGAAGTGCAGGTGCGCGGCGCCCGGACGTTTTCCATGCGCATCTGGCTCGACCCGGAGAAGCTCGCTGCGCACAACCTCACCGTGCAGGACGTGGAGGACGCCCTGCGTCGACAGAACGTGGAGATCCCGGCCGGGCGCATCGAGTCGCGCGAGCGCGAGTTCAGCGTGCTGTCGGAAACCGATCTGCGCACCCCGGAGCAGTTCAACGAGCTGATTCTCGATGACTCGCAGGGCTACCTGTTGCGTCTGTCCGACGTCGGTCGCGCCGAGGTGGGGCCACGCGACGAACGTACCGTGGTGCGTTTCAACGGTCTGCCGGCGGTGACCCTGGGCCTGGTCAAGCAGGCCACGGCCAACCCGCTGGATATTTCCGATGGCCTCGCGGCCGCCTGGGATGACGTCAAGGCGCTGCTGCCCGACGGCATGAAAATGACCGTGGCCAACGACAACTCTCAGTTCATCCGCGAGTCCATCGACAACGTCTTCACCACCATCTGGGAAGCCGTGGCGCTGGTCATCCTGATCATCTTCATCTTCCTGCGTTCGCTGCGCGCCACGTTGATTCCGCTGGTGACCATTCCGGTGTCGCTGATCGGTGCCTTCGCCCTGATGTCGCTGATGGGCTTCACCATCAATACCCTGACCCTGTTGGCCATGGTCCTGGCCATCGGCCTGGTGGTGGACGATGCCATCGTCATGCTGGAGAACATCCACCGTCATATCGAGGCGGGGATGAAGCCGATGCAGGCCGCCTTCAAGGGCAGCCGCGAGATCGCCTTCGCGGTGATCGCCATGACCCTGACTCTTGCCGCCGTATTCGCCCCGATCGGCTTCATGCAGGGCACCACGGGCAAGCTGTTCACCGAGTTCGCCTGGACCCTGGCCGGCTCGGTGCTGGTTTCAGGTTTCGTGGCCCTGACGCTGACGCCGATGATGTGCGCAGTCATGCTCAAACCGCACCAGCACGAGCAGCGCCACGGTCGCGTGTACAACCTGATCGAAGGTTTCCTCAATGGCCTGACCTATAGCTACAAGCACAGCCTGGATCGCGCTCTGCGCGCCTGGCCGCTGGTGCTTGGCGTGCTGCTGGGGGCCTTCGTGCTGTGCGCCTGGCTGTTCAGCGGCCTGCGTTCGGAGCTGGCGCCAACCGAGGACACCGGCACTATCGTTGGCGTGTTCAATGGCCCGGATGGCGCGACCATCGACTACACGGCGCGCTATGCCCGCGAGGTGGAGGCCGCTTATGCCAGCATTCCCGAGACCAATCGTTATCTGGTGGTGGCCGGCTTCCCGACCGTGGCCCAGGGCATTTCCTTCATGAAGCTGGAGGACTGGGGCGACCGTGCGCGCAGCCAGTTCGAGATCCGTAACGAGCTGCTGCCCAAGTTGCAGGACATCGCCGGCATGCGTGTCACCCCGGTCAACCGCCCGCCCCTGGGGCAGAGCGCGCGCAACCAGCCGATCAACTTCGTCATCCGCTCGTCCATGGAATACGCCGAGCTGCAGGGCTACGTCGACCAGCTGATGGAGCGGATGCGTGATTATCCGGGCGTGGAGGGCTTGGACAGCGACCTCAAGCTCAACGCGCCGCAGCTCAAGATCACCGTCAATCGCGAGCAGGCCGCCGCCGTGGGTACCGACGTGTCGGTGATCGGCCGCAGCCTGGAGAGCCTGTTCGGCAGCCGTCAGGTGACCCGCTTCAAGCAGAACGGCGAGCAGTACGACGTGCTGGTGCAGTTGCAGGACATCGACCGCAGCAACCCGCAGGACCTGGATCGCGTTTACGTACGCGACCGCGAAGGCGGCATGGTGCAGCTGTCCAACCTGATCGAGGTGCGCGAGACGGTCGCTCCACGCGAGCTTAACCACTTCAACCAGCTGCGCGCGGTGACCATCAGCGCCAACGTCGGCGCCGGCTACACCCTGGGTGAAGCGCTCAATCATCTGGAGGCGGCCGCCCGCGAAGTATTCCCGCCGGAAACGCAGTACGACTACACCGGCACCTCGCGGGATTTCAAGGAATCCAGCTCGGGCATCCTGCTGATCTTCGCCCTGGCGCTGGCCTTCATCTTCCTGGTGCTGGCGGCGCAGTTCGAAAGCTTCAGCGATCCGCTGATCATCCTGTTCAGCGTACCGCTGTCGATGGCCGGCGCCTTGCTGGCGCTGAAGCTGTTCGGCGGCACCTGGAACATCTATTCGCAGATCGGTCTGGTCACCCTGATCGGTCTGATCACCAAGCACGGCATCCTCATCGTTGAGTTCGCCAACCAGCTGCTGCGTGAGGGCAGGGCGCTGCGCGAGGCGGTGATCGAGGCTTCGGTACAGCGCCTGCGGCCGATCCTGATGACCACCGGCGCCATGGTGCTCGGCTCGCTGCCTTTGGCCATCGCCAGCGGCGCCGGCGCCGAAAGCCGTCAGCAGATCGGTCTGGTGATCGTCGGTGGGCTGCTGGTCGGTACCTTCTTCACGCTTTATGTGATCCCGACGTTGTACCTGTTGCTGCGGCGTTGGGCGCCGCTGCGCAGGATCGAGGACGAACCGGTGGTGATCTGAATCCTGTAGGAGGCGCTTTGGCGGCGAGCTTTTGCAGCTGTCGCGGCTGCGACTGCAGGGATGCAGGAGGTAGAGCGAAGCAGGATGCCCGAGCCGAAAGCCTCCCACGGGCGCTGCGGGACTCATTGTTGTAGGAGCGAGCTCTGCTCGCGAAGCTTCTGGCTGTAAGGCAATTCGCGAGCAGAGCTCGCTCCTACAGGTGGCCGGCGTCGTGCTTCGCGGGTGCGGCCTGGCGCGCAACCCGTTAAACTCGCGCGGTTTTTTCGCCACCCTGGATTGCGCGCCATGCAGCACCCCGCCGAACATTCCCCGCTGGGCAAATCCAGCCAGTACATCGCCGAGTACAGCCCCGAGTTGCTGTTTCCCATTTCACGCAGCACCAAGTGGGCGGAGCTGGGCCTGGATGGTGCCAGCCTGCCGTATCAGGGCGTGGACTACTGGAATTGCTACGAGCTGTCCTGGCTGCTGCCGTCCGGCAAGCCGGTGGTCGCCATCGGTGAATTCGCCATTCCTGCCGATTCGCCGAACATCATCGAGTCGAAGTCCTTCAAGCTCTATCTCAACTCGCTGAATCAGACGGTATTCGCCAGCTGGGACGAGGTGCAGGCAACCTTGGCGCGCGATTTGTCGAAGGTGGCCGGTAAACCGGTGGCGGTGCGCCTGCGCTCGCTGGGCGAGGTGTCGGCAGAGGGCCTGGCGACGCTGCCGGGGCAGTGCATCGATGAGCTGGAGATCAGCGTCACTCAGTACGCCCATCCGCAGCCGGAGCTCTTGCGCTGCGACGCGATCCGCGTGGTGGAGGAGAGCCTGCACAGCCATCTGCTCAAGTCCAACTGTCCGGTCACCGGCCAGCCGGATTGGGGGAGTCTTGTCGTGCAGTACCGGGGCGCGGCCCTGGATCACGCCAGCCTGCTGGCTTATCTGGTGAGCTTCCGCCAGCACGCCGACTTTCACGAGCAGTGTGTGGAGCGCATCTTCCTTGATCTGCAGCGCCTGCTGCAGCCGCAGTCGCTCACCGTCTATGCGCGCTATGTGCGCCGCGGCGGACTGGATATCAACCCGTACCGCAGCAGCGAGGCAATCACCCCGGACAATGCTCGCCTGGCGCGCCAGTAACCCATGAAAAATGCCGCCATTGGGCGGCATTTTGTTTGAGTTCTCGGGCTCTATCTGCGGTAGGGCGTTCAGATGCCCATGTTGGCCAGGGTCTGCATGATATTGCGCAGGGTGCCGGCGAGGGTGGGATGGCTGGCCTCGAAACGTTCCACCGCCAGATTGACGCCATCGACCAGCGTGGCGTCGGGCGCCGCTGCGGCTTCGCGTGCCAGTTGCACTTCGATTTCCTGAGTCAGCAGGTAAAGCGATGCGCGTTCTTCCTCACTGAGCGGCGTGTCCTGGGTCAGGTGTTGCTGGAGGGCTTCCAGTTGCTGCTGCAGCTCGCTTGCGGGCATAGAGTTCTCCTTGTCGAATCGGCATAGCAGGCCGTTGAAAAACTACTTACGTTGGCAATACTGCGTTAAAAACGACCTCAAAATGCTCATTTACAGCATGTAAACTCCGCTTTTTCGGTCGTTTTTGCCTTGTCTTGCCTGCCTCGCCTACGTTTTTCAACGGCCTGGTAGGCATTGACCCCCAGCGCCGCCGGAAGTTTTCAGCCCGTACCTGAAGGTTAATCCAAGCGCGCCGTCTTTGCCTGATCCCGATCAAGCTCTCAGGGCTTTTCGCCCTTGCTGCGGCGCATGCCGATATCTTCGAGGCTGGCCTTGATCTCACCCAGGTGGTCGACCACCGAATGCGCGCCCAGGCGATAGAGCTGCAGCGTGGCCTCGGCGCGCAGCTGCTCCTGCTCGCCCGCGCCCAGCGCCTGCCAGTCCGCCGGGGCCTGGCCGCACAGCGGGCCACAGGCCGCCAGGCCGATGGTCCAGCAGCCAGCATTGAGCCCGGCCTGCAGCAACAGCGGATTGCCGCTAACGACGATGCAGCCATCCAGACGCTCGACGCCCAGTTGGCTCAACGCCTGCCAGCAGCTGTCAGGTGCGGGCCATGGCCGTGCCTGGCGATTGGTTGGCGTCGCCATGGGAACTGGCAGGGCCCGAGCCAGGCGCAGGCTGGCGTCGGCTGGCAGATCGTCCAGCCAGGTGCACGGCGTGCCGTTGTCATGCAGAGTTTGCAGCAGCTCGGCGGCGCCAGGAGTCAGCTCGGCATGTTCGTCCGCTACTTGGCCAAGCATCTGCTCCAGCGCCTGCAGCTGTGCTGCCGTGGCGGGCTTGCCGAGCAGAGCGTCCAGCGCTTGTCGAGGTGTGCCGGCGATGGGGTGTACAGTGCGCTGTGGATGCAAACGCTGCAATGCGACAGGCAGGGTGCGCGCGCCGAAGTCGACCAGGCAGCCGGACAGTTGAAAGATCAGGGCAGTGCAGGGGGAGGGCATGGGATCATCCGTGGCAATGGCCCAGGCCAATCTAGCGGCAGCGGATGACCGGAATATGACCGTCAGGTGACGGCGAACAGGGCGCGTACGTGCTCGGGCAGGGCCACTGACTGGCCGCTGTGGTGGTCGATCCATACCAGCTTGCAGTAACCCTCACCGTAGATCGTCAGCGGATCCTCTGCGGTGCTCAGGCGATGCTCGATAATCAGGCTGCTGCGGCCCACCGCACCGGCCCTCAATTCCACGACTACCGTCGCAGGATGCACCACGGGTTTCAGGTAGGTGTGCTGGGTCTGCAATACCACCGGGCCGAACGGCACATTGCTCATGGCCACGCCGGCCAGTTCGAACCAGGCGACGCGGGCTTCTTCCAGATACTGCATGTAGATGATGTTGTTGACGTGCCCATAGCTGTCCATGTCGCCCCAGCGTACGGGGATGTGTGCGGTGTGCAGCAGGGTTTTATCGGTCATCGCTTTTCTTCGCTATGCTGCCCAATCTGGCCTTCAGGCTTTATACTACGCGGTCTTCGGGCCGCTGGCGGTGGCCACCTTATTTCCCTCAAGGAGAGATTTCAATGCATGTGATCGGTGCTCGCTGGATCGCGCGCCTTGGCGGCCTGATGGCCCTGGTTGGCCTGAGCCTGGTGCCTGCCATGGGCCAGGCTGCTTCGGAAGAAGATCCCTGGGAAGGTTTCAACCGCCCGATCTTCCGTTTCAACGACACCCTCGATACCTATGCGCTGAAGCCCATCGCGCAGGGTTACCGGGCGGTTACGCCGCAGTTTCTCGAAGATGGCGTGCATAACGTCTTCGGCAACATCGGTGACGTCGGCAACCTGGCCAACAATCTGCTGCAGGGCAAGGTACACGATGCCGGTGTCGACACTGGGCGTCTGATCTTCAACACCACCTTCGGCCTGCTGGGGTTCTTCGACGTGGCCAAACACATGGGGCTGCAGAAGAACAGCGAGGATTTCGGCCAGACCCTCGGCGTCTGGGGGCTGGAGAGCGGTCCGTATCTGGTCATCCCGTTTCTCGGCCCCAGCACCGTACGTGATGCTGCCGGTCGCGTGCCGGACAGCTTCCTGACCCCGTATCCGTACATGGATCATGTGCCGACCCGTAACGTCACGCGTGGCGTTCAGGTGGTCGACACTCGGGCAAACCTGCTGCAGGCCGAGCGCCTGATCAGCGGCGACAAGTACATCTTCATCCGCAACACCTACCTGCAGAGCCGTGAGTTCAAGATCAAGGACGGCCAGGTCGAAGACGACTTCTGAGGCAGCCGCGTAAGCGGCGCTCTGTGGATATGAAAAAGGCGGCCCGAGGCCGCCTTTTTCGTAAAAGCAGATTTCAGCTCATGGAGATGATGGCCAGGCCCAGTGACTGCCGACCATCGCCCAGGTCGGTTACCCGAACCACCTCTGCCTGGGCGTCGAGCCCGGCCAGTTCGCTGTGTTCGGAGGGAATATGAACCTTGACCTTGTCACCCATGTTCAGAGTGACTTCGGCCTCGATTTGCATGCCGGTACTGGACAGATCCAGGCACATTGCAGGGATTTCCCGGCCAGCATGATGGAGGACGACTGCTGCTTCCAGTCGCATACGGATGTAGTCGCGTTTCTCGCTGTACGCTCGATCATTCTGACTCATGGGCCCGGTCCTCTTCTTATGAGCTCTTCCGCGGCTCTTATAACCCTCGTCGATTTGACCTGTAAAGCCGCCGAACGACGACCGGTCCCGGCTTGAATCGGCCGGCAGATGGGAGTACCGTCTGCCCCTTGAAATCGCCCTGGCGCCAATGATGCGGCGCCGCGCCACGGGCAGTGACCAAAATTGCCCTGGCGCAGTTTGCCTGGATACCCCATGCACAAAACCAGTGCCACTCTGCTGATCATCGACGACGACGATGTCGTGCGTGCAAGCCTCGCGGCCTACCTCGAGGACAGCGGCTTCAAGGTGTTGCAGGCCAACAATGGTTTGCAGGGGCTGGAAGTATTCCAGCAGGAAGGCCCCGACCTGATGATCTGTGACCTGCGCATGCCGCAGGTCGACGGTCTTGAACTGATCCGACGTATCAATGCGCTCGGCGTCGAGGTCCCGGTGATCGTGGTCTCGGGTGCAGGCGTGATGAACGATGCCGTCGAAGCCCTGCGTCTTGGCGCTGCCGATTACCTGATCAAACCCCTCGAAGATCTCGCCGTGCTGGAGCACTCGGTGCGCCGCGCGCTGGATCGTTCGCGGCTGCGCGTCGAGAACCAGCGCTATCGCGAGAAGCTGGAGGCGACCAACCGCGAGCTGCAGGCCAGCCTGCACCTGCTGCAGGAGGATCAGAACGCCGGCCGCCAGGTGCAGATGAACATGCTGCCGGGGACGCCCTGGCAGGCTGACGGCCTGACCTTCGCGCATCAGATCATTCCGTCGTTGTATCTATCCGGTGACTTCGTCGATTACTTCCGTATCGACGAGCGACGCATCGCCTTCTATCTGGCCGACGTTTCCGGTCATGGCGCTTCCTCGGCATTCGTTACCGTGCTGCTCAAGTTCATGACCACCCGCCTGCTTTACGAATGGCGACGTGGCGGTACACTGCCCGAATTCAAGCCATCCGATGTCCTCGGCCACATCAACCGTGGCCTGATCAACTGCAAGCTGGGCAAGCACGTGACCATGCTCGGTGGGGTGATCGACGAGCAGAGCGGCATGCTCACCTACAGCATCGGCGGGCATCTGCCGCTTCCGGTGCTCTACGAGAACGGCCAGGCGCGTTACCTGGAAGGCCGCGGCCTGCCGGTCGGCCTGTTCGAGGAAGCGCAATACGGCGATCTGGTGATGGAGCTGCCGGAGTCTTTCAGCCTGACCCTGCTCTCGGATGGCATTCTCGATCTGTTGCCGGGTGACACGCTGAAAGAGAAGGAATTGGCGTTGCCACAACTGGTTAGCCAGGCTGGCGGTACGCTGAGCGGTTTGCGTCAAGTTCTCGGTCTGGCCAATCTGGGCGAGATGCCGGATGATATCGCCTTGCTGGTGTTGAGCAGGAACCTTGCATGAACCCTGGGATAAGCCCCGGTCGCATCCAATTTGCCGAGCAGGATGGAACATTCGTCCTGAAGTTCGTCGGTGAAGTCCGTCTGACCCTGTGTTCAGCACTGGATGCCACGATTGAAAAGATTTTTACCGCGTTGAATTTTTCGGCCATCGTCATCGACCTGACCGAAACCCGCAGTATCGACAGTACTACCCTTGGTTTGCTGGCGAAATTGTCCATTTTGTCGCGGCAGAAGGTTGGTCTGTTGCCGACCGTTGTCACCACTCACGACGACATCACCCGCCTGCTGGAGTCCATGGGCTTCGATCAGGTGTTCAATATCGTCGATCGGCCAATCCCGTGCCCCGAGTGCCTGGATGATCTGCCGTCGCAGGATCAATCCGAGGAAGTGGTCAAGGCCAAGGTGCTGGAGGCCCACCGTATTCTGATGGGGCTCAACGATTCCAACCGCGAGGCGTTCCACGATCTGGTCAGCGCACTGGAACGGCACTGAGCGTCTGATCGGCCTTTGTGCATCGCGTTGTGCGCGCCTGCCACGGTCGTCATATTGGAAAAAAGGGTGTCAGCTTGGCTGACACCCTTTTTTCGTTCAGGCCTTGGCGGCCAACAGCGCTTCGAGCTTTTCCTGATCCCGGGCGAACAGGCGGATGCCCTCGGCCAGTTTCTCGGTGGCCATGGCATCCTCATTCAGGGCCCAGCGGAAGGCGCCTTCGTTGAGGCTCTGGCGAGGTTCGCCGGTTGCACCGGGCTGTAGCTGACGGCTCAGTTGGCCATCGTCCTCGGCCAGCTTCTGCAGCAGGTCGGGGCTGATGGTCAGGCGGTCGCAGCCGGCCAGCGCCTCGATCTGACCGAGGTTGCGGAAGCTCGCGCCCATCACCACGGTGTCGTAGCCGTTGGCCTTGTAGTAGTCATAGATACGCGTGACCGATTGCACGCCTGGATCTTCGCTGCCCACGAAATCGCGGCCCTCGGCTTTCTTGTACCAATCGTAGATGCGCCCCACGAACGGCGAGATGAGGAACACGCCGGCATCGGCGCAGGCCTGGGCCTGGGCGAAGGCGAACAACAGGGTCAGGTTGGTCTGTACGCCGGCTTTTTCCAGCTGCTCGGCGGCGCGGATGCCTTCCCAGGTCGAGGCGATCTTGATCAGCACGCGATCGCGGCCGATGCCGGCCTTTTCATACAGACCGATCAGGCGCTCGGCGCGGCGCAGAGTGGCGTCGGTGTCGAATGACAGACGCGCATCGACCTCGGTGGAAATCCGTCCCGGAATGACCTTGAGAATTTCCTGGCCGACGGCGACTGCGAAATGATCACAGGCCAGCCCCAGGTCACCCTGGCCGGCGCTCACCGCCTGGTTGAGCAGATCGGCATAGCGGGGCAGGGCCGCCGCCTTGAGCAGCAACGAAGGGTTGGTGGTGGCATCCACGGGTTGCAGGCGGGCGATGGCGTCGAGGTCGCCGGTGTCGGCGACTACGGTGGTGAACTGCTTGAGTTGTTCCAGCTTGGAGGTCATGACGAGGCCTTGTCGTTGCAGATGGCATGACCTTACCCGAGGCGCCCAAGACGCTCAACGGTCGGGTCACTGACAAAATTTACCTTTACCGGGCTGTGGTTTTTTCAGGCTCGTTCGTCATTACCTATGACGGCGCATGAGAACGCGCCGCAGTCGGCGGAGTCCGACTGTAGACGAGCCGCCTAGGAGCCCGAATATGTCGACCCGAACCCTGCCTTCTCGTTCAGTTTCTGCCGCACCGGATGCGCGCCAATGTCGCGAGTGGCTGCAGGCCGTCGGGCTGCGCTTCAGCATGCCGCGGCTCAAGGTGGTGGAGGCGCTGGCCAGCGCCAATGATGAGCAGGGCGTGTCGGCGCGCGAGCTGCACAGGCAACTGAGCGAGGCCGGCGAGCCGCTGTCGCTGGTCAGCGTGCGCCAGGTACTGCGCCGCATGGAGGAGAACGGCCTGGTGCAGACGACCGGGCGCAGTCGCTATCGCCTGAGTGCGCCGGATTAATGCCCGCGAAGCAGTTCGGCCGCCTGGTCGAGTAGACCCAGCGGGTCCTGCACCTTGTGAATGTCCACTGACAACAGTTGGCGGAAGCGCCGCGCACCGGGGAAACCCTGAGCCAGCCCCAGTACGTGGCGACTGACATGATGCAGCGTGCCCCCCTCGCGCAAGTGCTGTTCGACATAGGGTTTCAGGGCGAGCAGGGCATCCATGCGGGTGATGCCCGCGTCTGCGGCGCCGAACAGGCGGCTGTCCACCTGCGCCAGCAAATAGGGGTTGTGATAGGCCTCGCGGCCAAGCATCACGCCGTCGAAGGTCTGCAGGTGCTGCTCGCATTCCTCAAGTGTCTTGATGCCGCCATTGAGGACGATCTCCAGGTCTGGGAAGTCCTGCTTGAGCTGCGCGGCCACGTCGTAGCGCAGCGGCGGAATCTCGCGGTTCTCCTTGGGCGACAGGCCTTCGAGGATGGCGATGCGCGCATGCACGGTGAAGCTGCGGCAGCCGGCCTCGCGCACCTGGCCGACGAAGTCGCACAGTTCGGCATAGCTGTCGCGGCCATTGATGCCGATGCGGTGCTTGACCGTCACCGGGATGTTCACGGCGTCCTGCATGGCCTTCACGCAGTCGGCTACCAGCGCCGGGTGGCCCATCAAGCAGGCGCCGATCATGTTGTTCTGCACGCGATCGCTGGGGCAGCCGACGTTCAGGTTCACCTCGTCATAGCCGTGCGCTTCGGCCATCTTCGCGCAGGTCGCCAGGTCCTGCGGGTTGCTGCCGCCCAACTGCAGGGCGATGGGGTGCTCGCATTCGCTGTAACGCAGGAAGCGCTCACGGTCGCCATGGATCAGCGCGCCGGTGGTGACCATCTCGGTGTAGAGCAGGGCATGGCGCGACAGCTGACGGAGAAAGTACCGGCAGTGACGGTCAGTCCAATCCATCATTGGGGCGACGGAAAAGCGGCGGGACAGGGCGGGGCGGTTGGAATCCTGGGACATGGGACGCTGTGACGGGCTGAAAAAGGCTGCTTATTCTAACAGCAAGGCCGCGTGGCACAGGCTTTTGTTGCCGCCTTAAGAGAGCGTTGTACCAACATGTCGGCCTCTCTGGGTCCAAAGCAGCATTGCCGGACCGTGGCGCTAGGGGCAAGCTTGCCGGCAAGCTGCCCGGAGAACCTTCGATGTCCAATCAAGCTCCCGTTACCCGTCGCCTGGCCAATGGCGCCGAGCTGCGCGCACAGCAGCAGCCCTGGGCGCAGCAGGCGGGGGTGTGCCTGCGGGTGGCAGCGGGCAGTCATGACGAGCCAGCGGCCTATCCGGGTCTGGCGCACTTTCTCGAACATCTGCTGTTTCTCGGTAGCCGCAATTACGCGCCTGATCAGGGGCTGATGGCGTTCGTCCAGCGCCACGGTGGCCTGGTCAATGCCTCGACCCAGGCGCGGCACACCGATTTCGTCTGCGAAATGCCGGCCGAGCTTCTGCAGCCGGCGCTGATGCGTCTGCTGGATATGCTCTGTCAGCCGCTGCTGGATATGGGCGCGCAGTTGCGCGAGCGCGAAGTGCTGCACGCCGAATACCAGGCGCGTAGCCAGGATGCCGATAGCCGCATTAATCACGCACTGGGCCAGGCGCTGGCCGTCGGGCATCGCTGCGCTGAGTTTCTGGCAGGCGATCGCAGCACGCTGGTTGTCGAGTCCGCTACGTTTCAGCACGCGCTGCGTGCGTATCACCAGGGCCACTACAAGGCCGGCCATATGCGCCTGTCCCTGGTGGGGCCGCAAGCGCCAGAGCAATTGCTGGATATCGCCGAGGCGCTGCTTGGGCCATTGCCGGGCGCGAAGATCGAAGATTCCAGACCTGTGGCCGATTTGCTGCCGCTGCGCGCTTCACGCCTGACTCTGCAGCACGACCTGCCCGCCGTGCATCTGGGCTTTGCCGCGCAGGTCAGTGCATGTCAGTTGCAGGCACCGCTGGAGTTGTTGCTGGACGCCCTGCATGACCCCGCACCTGGCGGCCTGCTGGCTGGCTTGCGTGAGCGGCAGCTGTGTCGGCATTTGCAGGTGCGGGAGCTGTATCGCCATCAGGGCCAATGTCTGCTGCGCTTCGATTTTCCCGGCGCCACGGCGGAGCAGGGCCCGGCCTTGCGTGCGGCCTTGCAGAGCTGGGCCGCGTGGCTGCATGGCCATGGACATTGGCCGCAGCGGCTGCAGCGCCACCAGCAGGCGGCAGCGCTCAGATTGTTCGGACACAGCCCATTGGCGCTGGCTCGGCACCTGCAAGCCCCCCAGCAGGAAAACGACAGCACCTTGCACGCCCTGGCCGCGCTGCTCCGCCAGTTGGCGCAAGGGGACGGTTTGATAGAGCTGCAATGCAGCCAGCGTGCGCAATCAGAGTGGCCCGCGACTGGATTGGCGCTACCGCTACAGGCCTTGCCGGCCCAGGCGCCGCTACCCTTTGAGCACGAATGGCAGCTGTGCAGCGATGAGCCGCTGCTGGACAAGCGCACCACTGTGTCGGCCGTTCTGCCGTTGGCCGGGTTGAGGCATTACCCTGGGCAGCCCGAAGGCGGTCCGGCCGCGCTTTACTGGCGCGGCGCCTGTGTCAGCAGCTTCGATGCAGCCGTCAGCGAAGCCGCCCTGTTGGCGCGTAGCGCCGATCTGCGCTGGCGTGGAGAGCGGCTTGGCATTACCAGCCAGCTCAGCGTGAATGCCTCAGGCTGGACCCTGGCCTTGCAGGGGCCTGCGGCGCTGCTGCCGACTTTCAGCGCGCAACTGCTGCCGTTGTTGTTGGCGCCGGTAAGCGAGCCGGCCGAGCCCTTATCGCAGGGCATGCTATTGCGGATGCTGCTGCAGCGTTTGCCTCAGCTGTGCGAGCTGCCCGCTGCATCGACGCTGCAAGGGCTGAGCGTCGGCCTGGACGAGCGAGAGCAGGCACAACTCGCCGAGCTGTGCACGGCGGTCGCCCCCCTGACGGAGCTGTCGTCAGCAGCAGATGCCAGGAGAGGGGTCGACTGGCACGAGGTTTCGCAGCCAGACACGGATGCGGCTCTGCTGCTGTTCTGCCCGCTGCCTGACCTCGACGCCTCTACCGAGGCGGCCTGGCGGGTGCTCGGGCAACTGCTGCAGGGGCGTTTCTACCAGCGCCTGCGAGGCGAGCTGCAACTGGGTTATGCCTTGTTCGCCGGTTTTCGCCAGGTGCAGGGTCGCAGGGGCCTGCTGTTTGCCTTGCAGTCGCCGGTCTGCGATGCGGCCGGTATCTTCGCCCATGTCCGCGCCTTTCTCGACGAGCAGCGCTCAGTGCTCGAAGGGCTGGATGACGCGACGTTGTCGGGCGCCCTTGATGCGTTGCAAGCGACATTGAGTCCGGCCAAGTCCAACCTGGCTCGCGCCGAGCAGCTGTGGCAGCTGTATCTGGCGGGCTTGCCCGAGTTGCATCCGCTGCAGGTGCAGCAGGCATTGCAGGCACTGTCCCTGAGCGATCTGCTGCGGGCGCATGAGCAGCTGCTGCTTGCCCGCGATTGGCGAGTATTGGCCAGCGGAGCTCCGGCGCCCGTCTAGGCAAGCGCTGCTTCCCACGCATCACCATGGATCCGGCCCGGAACGGCCTGGCGTTCCGCCATGGCGTCTTCCTGAATTTCTTCTTCACAACTTCTGCGCGACGCGTAATGGCGCTTCTACGCCCAAGGATTGTTCCGGTACTACGACCTTTCGCCCGCTACCGGTAGCAGCCCGGTCGCGGGTCGCCCGGGGCAAGCCGGGCAGGGCGCGCCAAAGCAGCAGCCAATCGCTGCCAAGGCAGCGTATGGCCTGCCTGGCCTGCTTTCGATAATCGCCTCCGACACGACTGCCCTGGCGGTCGCCACTCAAGCGGAGAGCGTTATGCACAACAACAAGATCGCCATCACTCGATTTCTGCCCCTGACCCTGGCCACTGCCGTCGCCCTGGCGACTGCGCAGCAGGCCGCCGCCGAGATCGTCCTGTACGACAAGGACGACACCACTTTCTCCACCGACGGCTATATCAACGCCTTCTACGTCAACAGCGACGTGGACCGTGACGGCGAGCAGTTCGACCGTCGCCAGTCGCGGGTGAAGATGGGTTTTCTGCCCAACTGGATCGGCTTCAACTTCGGCAAGCAGATCGACGACCTCAAGCTGAGCGGCCGCTCGTCCTTCTGGGTCACCATCAACGACAGCGAAGCCAACGGTACCGACACCGCCATCGACGTGCGTCAGTTCTACGGCACCGTTTCCAGCCCGGAGTGGGGTGAGGTGCTGGTGGGCAAGGACTTCGGTCTGTTTTCGCGCTCCAACATCTTCCTCGACGAGCTGCTGGCCGGGTACGGCAACGTGTCCGACACCCTTGGTCTGGTGGATGGCAACGGCGTGTCCTTCGGCAACATCGGTACCGGCTATCCGTACCCGTTCCCGACCTCGCAGATCACCTACCGCAACAACAACCTGGCTGAAGGGCTGCGCGTCGCAGTGGGCATCATGGACCCGGTCGACACCAACGACGACAGCGCCACCGGCAAGGCCTACCAGGAAAATCCGCGCTTCGAATCGGAAGTCAGCTACCAGTTCGATGTGGGCGGCTCGACCATCTACACCTGGGTCAACGGCGCCTACCAGACCTCTGAAAATACCGACGACACCGTCGACAAGGTCACCTCCAAAGGCCTGGGTTATGGCGTGCAGGCCAAGTTCGGCGGCCTGTCGCTGACCGGTTCGGGTTTCCAGGCCAAGGGCATCAACCCGTTCTTCACCAACAACCTGGGCGAGCCGACCCTGCGCGATATCGACAGCGACGGTTACCTGCTGCAGGGCTCCTACACCTGGGGCAAGAACCGCGTGGCGCTGTCCTACGGCAAGACCGAGGACGACGGCAACGGTCTGGGCGTGGCAGCGGACTACGAAACTCGCGGCATCGCCTATTTCCGCACCATCAACGACAACCTCAAGCTGGTCGCCGAGTACAACCAGTACCAGATCGACGCCGCCGCCGGCAGCGGTCTGAACGAGGACACCGACACCTTCGCCGTGGGTGCGGTACTCAGCTGGTAAGCCACACGGCTTGTCGACTACGGGAGGCCCAAGGGCCTCCCGTTCTTTTAGGGATCGAAAGAGAAAAACCTGATGATCGGACTCTGGAGCGAATCGGCTCAAACCTACCTGCTGGTACTGGTGATCAGTACCACGCTGCTCTTCGCGTTACCCATCTTCCTCGTGCCGCTGACCTGGGCGCGCCTGATGCGCTGGCGCATCCCGCGGGACATCGACCTCGCGGTGTACTTTGGGCGTTGCCTGGGCGCCTTCATCCTGATCGTCGAAGCGCTGATGCTGCGCGCCGCGCTGACTGGTGAAGCGCTTCACACCACCTTCGAGGTGCTGGCCGCGGTGGCCCTGCTGATGGTGCTGGTGCATGTACATGGCGCGATCAAGCGCATCCAGCCGTGGACGGAAACTCTGGAGATCGGCTTCTACGCCGGGATGTTCGTGCTGACCCTGGTGTTCTGGCCGGCTCTGTAAGAACGCTGGTGCGACATGCAGCAACAGCTCCCCATTCGTGAAGACGAACGAGGTGGCCCGTATGAAATCCGGGGTCGCATCCCACGATTGCCCTTGGCGCGGGCGTACTGCTTCGCGAGTACGCCCTACGGATCTACTACCCAGTACTCAAGTAGCATGGGGCGTCTGCGGCCTCCTTCGTAGAATTTCCCCATGATCAGCAGGTGCATTTGGGGCGTGATATGGCCTTGGAACAGTCGGAGGGCGTGCTTAGCGCCGTCTCCAGCACGAAGGATGTGGAATTGGCCGCCCAGGAACTGGCACGTCAGCTGATCCATCCCTATCTCGGCTTCGTGCTGTTCTTCTGCTCGGCCGAATACGATCTCGACGGCCTCGGCCAGGCGCTGGAGGCGCACTTCGGTGGCGTCAGCCTGGTGGGCTGTACCAGCGCCGGCGAGATTACCCCGCAGGGCTACGGTCGTGGCTGCGTGGTGGCGCTGGGCTTCGATCTGCGCTGCTTCTCCATCGCCAGCGTGCTGATCGACGAGATGGAGCGCTTCAATCTGCTCGATGCGCAGCAACTGGTCGATGGTCTGGTCAAGGATTGCCGCAGCAACGAGCTGGCCTCGATCAAGGGCCACAGCTTCGCCCTGACCTTGCTCGATGGCCTGTCCAGTCGCGAGGAACTGGTGCTCGGTGCACTCAGTGCGGCGCTGGGCAGCATCCCGCACTTCGGCGGCTCGGCCGGCGACGACAACCACCTGACTCACACCCACGTCTATCACGGCGGCCGTTTTCACAGCGGTGCGGCGGTCGTGGTGCTGTTCAACACCTGGCTGGAGTTCGAAGTGTTCAGCACCCATCACATCCAGCCCAGTGCCGAGAAGCTGGTGGTGACCCGTGCCGACAGTGCCACGCGGCGGGTGTTTGAGCTCAATGCTGCGCCGGCCGCGCAGGAATATGCCGAGCTGATCGGCGTGCCGGTCGAGGCCCTGGATCTGCGCGCGTTCGCTGCCTATCCGCTGGCAGTGCGGATCAGCGATCACTACTACGTGCGCTCGATCCAGCAGGTGCACGACGACCTCAGCCTGACCTTCTACTGCGCGGTGGAGAACGGCATCGTCCTCACCGCCATGCGCCCGGGCCCCTTGCTGCCGAACCTTGCGCAGCTGTTCGCCGGGCTGGAGCAGCGCCTCGGTCCGCTGCTGCTGACCATCGGCTGCGACTGCTTTCTGCGCCGCCTGGAGATCGAGAACGATGGCGGCGTCGAGTCGGTCGCCACACTGCTGCGCCAGCAGCGGGTGATCGGCTTCAACACCTACGGAGAGCAGTTCAATGGCATGCACATCAACCAGACCTTCACCGGTGTCGCCATTGGCCGACCTGTTGGGCGTGGCGAGCGCTGAGCTGCAGGCACGCTGTGCGGCGCTGGAGCAGGAGAACGCCAAGCTCAAGCGCATCAACGCCGCGCTGATCGAGCGGGTCGAGTCGATCCATTCCCGTGGCGATGACGCCTACGCGGCCTTCCAGCATTCGGTGGTGCTGTCCGAGCAGGTGCGCGAGCGCACCGACGCGCTGAACCAGGCAATGGCCGAACTGAAATCCAGTAACCAGTTGCTCAGTGATGCGCGGTTGCGCGCCGAGACTGCCCACCAGCACCTGATCGACGCCATCGAGAGCATCTCCGATGCCTTCGTGCTGTTCGACGATCGTCAGCGCATCGTGTTGTTCAACAGCCGCTTCAAGGCATTGTGGGCGCGCAGCCGGGCGCGTATCGGCACGGGCACGCGGCTGGAGGAGATCAAGCGCCTGAGCCGCAGCACCGGGCTGGTGGTGGAGGCGCAGCTGGGCAAGGAGGGCGAGCCCAGCCTGTTCCGTCTGCAGGACGGGCGCTGGGTGCAGGTCAGCGAGCGGCCGACCCGCGAAGGCGGGCTGGTGATCCTCTACACCGACATCACCGAGGTGAAGCAGAGCGAGGCGCTGCGCCGCGAGCAGGCCCTGGCGCAGAAGTCGCGCCTGCTGCAGCGCGCGGTCGACAACCTGTCGCAGGGCATGGCCATGGTCAATGCCGAAGGCGCGCTGGAGTTGTGGAATCACCGTTTCCTCGAACTCTGCGGGCTGGCGCCGATCAACGCGCATCGGCCGTTCGCCGAAGTGATGGCGGAAAGCGAACTTGAGCCGCTGACCCCGGACAGCCGCGATGCCGCTGGCAAGCCAATGCGTCAGGTGGAGGTGCGCCTGTTCGACGGGCGCATGCTGGAAGTGCGCACCCATCCGCTGCCTACCGGCGGCTTCGTCAATACCTTCACCGATATCACCGAGCGTCATCGCCAGGCCCAGGCGCTGAGCGACAGCGAGCGCTGGATCCGTCTGATCACCGACCACGTGCCGGCGCTGATCGCCTATCTGTCGGCCGATCTGGTCTACGAATTCACCAACAAGGTCTACGAGGAATGGTACTGCTGGCCGCGCGGCGCCATGCTCGGCCAGAGCCTGCGCGAAGTGCACAGCGAGGAGCATTGCCAGCGCCTGGAGCCCTACGTCGAGCTGGCGCTGTCCGGCGAGAGCGTGACCTTCGAATTCGCCGAAACCAACCACAACGGCCAGGAGCGCTACATGCTGCGTTCCTACGTGCCCAATCGCCAGGCCAGCGGCGAGGTGGTCGGTATCTTCGTGCTGATCCGCGACATCACCGAGCGCCGCCGCACCGCCGAGGCGCTGCACCAGGCCTACCAGCATCTGGAGCAGCGCGTGCGCGAGCGTACCGCCGAACTGACCACGGTGAACGACCAGCTGCGCCGCGAGATCGACGAGCGCACGCAGATGGAGGCACGCCTGCGTGAGGCCAAGGGCGAGGCCGAGCAGGCCAACCTGTCCAAGACCAAGTTCCTCGCCGCGGTCAGCCACGATCTGCTGCAGCCGCTCAACGCCGCGCGGTTGTTCACCAGTGCGCTGCTGGAGAAGAAGGACCTGTCCGGCTGCGCGCCGCTGGTGCGCAACGTCAGCAACTCGCTGGAAGACGTCGAGAGCCTGCTCGGCACGCTGGTGGACATTTCCAAGCTCGATGCCGGGGTGATCAAGCCGGATATCGCGCCGTTTGCCGTCAGCGAGCTGCTGGAAAACCTGGCTGCCGAGTACCACCAGATCGCCCGTAGCGAGGGCCTGCGTCTGGACTACCTGCCCAGCTCGGCGCTGGTACGCAGCGACGTGCAGCTGCTGGCGCGGATTCTGCGCAACTTCCTTAGCAACGCCATTCGCTACACCGCCAGCGGGCGCATCCTGCTGGGCTGCCGGCGGCGCGGCAACAGCCTGTCCATCGAGGTCTGGGACACCGGCATCGGCATCGCCCAGGACAAGCTCGGCGAGATATTCCAGGAGTTCAAACGCGGCGATAACGTGCAGCGCAAGCAGGACCGCGGCCTGGGCCTGGGGCTGGCGATCGTCGAGAAGATCGCCCGCATGCTTGGCCACCGCATTCGCGTGGCGTCGCAGCAGGGCAGGGGCTCGATGTTCGCCGTTGAGGTACCGCTGACCCGCCGCGCACCCCGCGCGCGCAGGGTGCAGGACAGCCCGGATCAGTTGCTCGAACGCCTCAGCGGCGCGCGGGTGTGGGTGCTGGATAACGACGCGGCGATCTGCGCCGGTATGCGCACCCTGCTCGAAGGCTGGGGCTGTCGCGTGGTTACCGCCCTGTCCGAAGAAGACCTGGCGCGCCAGGTGGACAACTACCACGCCGAGGCCGACCTGCTGATCGCCGACTATCACCTCGATGACGAGCGCAATGGTGTCGACGCCGTGGCGCAGATCAACGCCCGACGCAGCACGCCGCTACCGGCGCTGATGATCACCGCCAACTACAGCAATGAGCTCAAGCAGCAGATGCGCGAGCTCGGCCACAGCCTGCTGCACAAACCGGTACGGCCGATGAAACTGAAGGCGGCGATGAGTCATTTGATGGAGCGTGGGGCCGGGGTTTGAGATGACGTGGGCTCCGTTACGCACGGCGCACGTTACGGACGCCCTACGCTCAGGTCGCCACGATCCCGCAGCCCGGATGCAATTTCGGGAAGGATCACGCCGTTCTGCCCCGGATTTCATCCGGGCTACGATTCGCTTTGGCGAGTAGGGCCGTAGGGTGGATGTCGCTTTTTACATCCACCGCAGCGGTGGATCGGTAGAGCATGATCCACCCTACGACACGGGCGTGCGGTCAATCATCCGCAATCAGCCGCTTACCGAGGCTGACCGAGGCATCGATCTTGTAGCCAAGCCGCTCGTAGAAGGCCAATGCCGCCGCGTTGGTGTCGCGCACCTGCAGGCTGAGTTTGGGACAGCCCAGGGCCAGAAGTTGCGCTTCGATATAGGTCATAAGCTGACGGGCCAGGCCCTGCTGGCGCCGCTCGGGGCATACCGCCAGGTAGTTGACCCAGCCGCGATGGCCTTCGTAGCCGGCCATGGCCGAGGCCACCAGCTTGCCGTCGATTTCCCCAACCAGAAACAGCTCAGGCTGCACCGTAAGCTTGCGCTGGATGTCCTTGTGCGGATCGTTCCACGGGCGGGTCAGGTCACAGCGTTGCCAGAGGTCGACGACGGCGGCTTCGTCGGAGAGCTGGAAGGGGCGGATGTGCATGGTGGGCTCCGATCGGTGAGGCCGCCGTTTTAGCACGGGTTGATGGCAGGAGTCAGGACAACCTCGTGCGTCACTCCCGCGAAGGCGGGAGCCCAGAGGTCGCGCGCGGGATCGACGCTCACTCTTGCGCAGCTAGCGCCGCAGATAGGAGGCGAAGTCGATATCGCCGGCCGAGAGAATCGCCTGCACACGGTTATGCACATTGAGCTTGCGCAGGATGGCCGAAACGTGGGCTTTGACCGTGGTTTCGGCGATATCCAGGCTGTAGGCGATCTGCTTGTTCGACTCGCCCTTGGTCATGCGCTCGAGCACCAGCAGTTGCTTGCGCGTCAGGGCCTGCAGCAGTTCGGGGGCGATGCTGGGGTTGTCGTGGTGCTGGCGCGAGCTGCCGCTCTTCTGCGAACGGATGATGTCCGGCGGCAGGTAGACGTTGCCGTCGAGAATCTGCGCGATGGCCTCGGTCATCTGCGCCCGCGGCGACGACTTGGTGATGAAACCCACTGCGCCATAGGTGATGGCTTGCAGCACGATCTGCTTGTCCTGTTCGGCGGAAACGATCACCACCGGGATGGTCGGCGCCTCGTTGCGCAGGTTCATCAGCCCGCCCAGACCGTGCATGCCGGGCATGTTCAGGTCGAGCAGGATCAGATCCAGGTCGTCGTGGCTCTGGGTCAGCTCCAGGGCGCTGTCCAGGTCGGCGGTTTCCATGATCTCGCTGCCGGGAAACCCGTCGGCGATGACGTTGTGGATGGCTTCACGAAACAGCGGATGGTCGTCGGCAATCAGAATCTTGTACATGGCCTTGCACCTCGTTGTCGTGATTATGGTGTGGCAGTGGGCGTGAGGAAAGCAGCAGGCAGTTCGGCGGGCTGAGCGGGCACCAGAGGCAGGCCGGCCTGCTCCCAGGCATCGACACCATCACGGTACCAGTAGAGCTGGCGATAGCCCATGGCATGGGCGCGACGCGCGGCGTTCCAGCTCAGCCAGCAGTCGGAGCGGCAGTAGAACACGAAGGGTTGGCGCACGTCGCCACGGCTCCGCTGGTGCAGGTAGTGGGTGAAGTAGCGCTGCCATTGGGGGGCCAGGTTGCCGTCGCCGGCATTGGCCAGCCACAGACTGCCGGGCAGATTGGCGTGGGGGGCGTCCTCGACGAAGCGGTCCTGCACGAAGGGGCGGCGGTAGACGTCGATCAGGCGGGTGTCCGGGCGCTCGGCCAGGAGCTTCTGCAGGGCGGGTGTATCGACGACCTGTACACCTTCCAGACTGGACGGCGTCGGGCTGCGGTACTGGCTGCTGCGATAACCATCGGCGTCGAAAAGCTCTTCGGCCTGCGCAAGGCAGGTCAGTAGCACGCAGGCGAGCATCAGGCCCGCTTGCATGGGCAGACGGTACTTCATGGCAAGGTCTCTACTTATTGTTGTAGTGGTATTACAGGCCATGGTCGCAGGCTTGGGAATTCTACGTTGGAGAGGAAAACCAGTACCAAAGTAGTAGATGTGATGGTGGCTGAACCTGTCACGGAGCATGCCGATGTTTTTTGTAGGAGCGAATTTATTCGCGATTCTGGAACGCTAGCTGCCAGCCCCTTTTCGCGGATAAATCCGCTCCTACCGGCAAGCCTGTGCTGCGGTCATGCTGCCTCCAGGCCGCATGCGTCATCGACGGGCACCCTGTATGAACAATTCATCCGCGATCCTGACCGCGCGTACCTAACCCGCCTTGCGCAGCGCCGCGTGCTGCGGGTTGAAGGTGACCACGGCGAGCAGGGTGAGCAGCAGCGTCAGGCCGATACATACTGCCAGCGCCTCGACATGCAGGCGCAGGTACAGCGCGTTGCGCACCAGCTCAACGGCATGGGTGAAGGGGTTGGCCGCGCACAGCCAGTACAGCCACTCGCTGGACTCGCGCATCTTCCACAGCGGGTACAGCGCCGACGACAGGAAGAACATGGGGAAGATGACGAAATTCATCACCCCGGCGAAGTTCTCCAGTTGCCGTATGCCGTTGGACAGCAGCAAGCCCAGTGCGCTGAGCAGCAGCGCCACCAGTAGCAGCGCCGGCAGTGCGGCGAGCAGGCCCCATGCCGGCGGTTGCACCCCGTAGACCCAGGCGATGGCGAGGAAGGCATAGACCTGCAGCAGCGAGATCAGCGCTGTGGCCAGCAGCTTGGCCACCAGCAGGAAGGCGCGCGGCAGCGGGCTGGTGAGCAGCACGCGCATGCTGCCCATCTCGCGGTCGTAGACCATCGACAGCGAGCCCTGCATGCCGTTGAACAGCAGGATCATGCAGGCCAGGCCCGGCACGATGTAGGTGTCGTAGGTGATGTAGGTGTCGTATGGCTCGATGATGGCGATGCCCAGCGCGGCGCGAAAGCCGGCAGCGAACACCAGCAGCCACAGCAGCGGGCGCACCAGGGTGCTGAGAAAGCGCGAGCGCTGCAGGACGAAGCGCAGCCATTCGCGCAGGACGATGCCGCGCAGGCATTCCCAGTAAGCGGTCATGGTTGCGGCTCCTTTGTGGAATCTGTGGAGGTGGCCGGGCGGCGCTCCGCGTTAGCCGCGAGCTCTTCGACATCGTGGATCTCGCGGCTGAAGCCGCTCCTACGGGCCTGGGCATCCAGGTTCGGTCGGATCGCCTCGCGCACATGGCCACGGCCCAGCGCCTCGTCGCCGGTCAGGCGGGCGAAACTGATGGCCAGGTCGTCGCCGAACTGGCTGGCCTTGCCCCAGGCCACGCGCTCGCCGCGGTGCAGGATCAGCAGGTCGTCGCTGGGCTCGATCTCGTCCAGCAGATGGGTGGTCCATAGCACGCACAGACCCTGCTCGCGGCACAGGTTGCGCACGTGCCGGCCCAGCGCCAGGCGGCTGGCCGGATCGAGCCCGGCGCTGGCCTCGTCGAGCAGCAGCAGGCGCGGTTGATGGAGCAGGGCGCGGGCGATTTCCACGCGGCGGCGGTGGCCGCCATTGAGCGTGCGCACCTTGTCGTGACGACGCTCAGCGAGATCCTGGCGCAGCAGCTCCTCGTCGATACGTGCCTGTGCCTCGCGGCGCGGCATGCCGTGCAGCGCGGCGTGATAGGCGAGGTTCTGCTGCACGGACAGGTCGAGATCCAGCGTGCTCTGCTGGAACACCACGCCGAGCTGGCGCAGCGCCTGGCGCGGTTCGTCGCGCAGGCTGTGGCCGAAGATGCGGATGTCGCCCTGCTGCAGGTCGTACAGGCGAGTGAGCAGGGCGATCAGCGTGGACTTGCCGGCGCCGTTGGGGCCGAGCAGGGCGCCGAAACGCCCTGGCGCCAGCTCGAAGGTCAGGTCTTTGAGCGCCTGGCGGGCGCCATAGGCGAAACCGACGCCGCTCACCTGAAGCGCATTCATGGCGTTACCACCACGCCCCAGGGGTAGCGGCCGACCTTGATCGACTTGGTCACCTTGAGCGCATCGACGTCGATCACCGACACATCGCCGCTGACGCCGTTGGTGGTCAGCAGGCGCTTCTGATCCGGGGTGAACGCCAGGTGCCAGACGCGCCGGCCCACCAGCAGGTAGTCGAGAATCTCGAAGGTCCTGGCGTCCACCACCGCCACATGGTTGGCCGGGCCGAGGGCGACGAAGGCGTACTTGCCGTCGTCGGTGAGTTTGACTCCGACCGGCTGCACCTTGTCCGGGTGCACGCCCTTGATGGCGAAGTTGAGCACCTTGAGCACCTGGCGCGAGTCCACGTCCAGCACCGTCACCGTGCCGCCGATCTCGGCCGAGGCCCACAGGCGCTTGCCGTCCTTGTCGAACTCGACGTGACGCGGGCGCTGGTCGACCAGAGTGTTGTCCACCAGTTGCTGGGTGCTGGTGTCGATCCAGTGCAGCATGTTGGTGGTTTCGCTGGTGTTGACCGCCCACTTGCCGTCCGGGCTCACCGCCATGCCTTCTGGCTCCACGCCCACTTCGATCTGCGCCAGCACCTCGTCGCTCTGGGTGTCGACCACCGTGACCAGCGCATCGTCCTCGTTGGAGATGTACAGCCAGCGGTCGTTGGGGTGCAGGGCGAATTGCTCGGGGTCGGCGCCGGAGGGCAGCTCCTTGATGATCTTGCGCGTGGCCAGGTCCATCACCTGCACGCGATCCGAGTCGCTGGCGCAGATGTACAAGAGCTTGTTGTCGGAGGACAGCAGCAACCCGCGCGGGCGCATGCCGACGTTCAGGGTGGCGGCGACTTCCAGGCTGTCGAGGTCGATGACGCTGATGCTGTCATCCTTCTCGTTGGACACATAGGCAGTGGCGGCCAGGGCCGAGTGGCAGGCCAGGCCGAAGGCGACGGCACAGGCGAGACGGGTCAGGCGCATGGGGTTGATCCTCTTGTTGTTGTCGGGGCGACGGCGTTGGCCTGTGCGCGTGCTCCCCTCTCCCATTTATGGGAGAGGGGTTGGGGGAGAGGGCTGAAAATCCCCCTCTCCCTAGCCCTCTCCCCGGAGGGGCGAGGGGACAGAATTTCTTTGCCTGCGGTCATCACCTTCCACAGGGCAATCGTGCTGAGTGCTGAGCTGCTAAGGCGTACCCGCCAGATCACAGCTCACCTCAGGCCGGTCGTAGCCGAGGCTGTCCATTTCGTTACTGGGATGCAGAAAACCATCCTGCGGTGAGGTGCTGACCAGTGCGCGCGGGTGCACTAGCGGAATCGGTTGGCGCAGCTCGCCGTTCCACGGCCGGAAGCTCAGCTTGCGGCCCTTGAAGCCATCCAGCGGCAGGTCGGCGGATAAGGCGAGAGTGCGAATCGCCTGGGGTTCGGCGGCGCGCAGCTTGGTCACGGCGGCGGCGACGCTGCGTACGGCCATCCAGGCGGCGAAGTCGCGGTCGTTCATCCAGCGCCCGGCCAGCTCTTCGAAGCGCTTCTGCAACTGCGCGGCGCCGAAGGTTTCCACCGTCTTGTGCCAGGCGGTAGGGGTCAGGCCCTGAGTGCCGGCCACGGGGCGTGGATACCAGGTGTTGTACGGCAGGTATTCGCCGAAGTCGCCGCGCTCGTCGGCCACCAGCACCACGTCATACTCACTGGCCTGGGTGAACAGCGGCATCTCCGCCTGGGCGCTGCGGCGCTGGTCGTTATCGAAGCTCCACGGCTTTTCGGCAACGATCTTGTGGCCGAAGCGTTTCGCGGCGCGCTTGAGCGCGTCGGCGTAGGCGATGTCATCTTCGGTGTTGCCGGTCACCAGCAGCCAGCGTGTCCATTTGCGCACGGCGAGAAACTGCGCCAGGGCGTCGGTCAGCATGGCGCGGCTGGGCAGGGTGTGCAGCACGTTGCCCAGGCACTGTTCGCGGCGCAGGCCGTCGTCGGTACTGCCGGCATTGAACAGCAGGCTGTCCGGCAGGCGCTGGCTGAGCTGGCGCAGCGTGGCGGTCGGGGCGTTGACCACGAACAGGCGGATGCCGGCCTGATGCTGGCGCTCGGCGGCGGCGAGCAGCTCGTCAGCCTGGTCGCTCTCGGCGCTCTGCAACTCGAATTGCTGCTTGAGGAAGCGCCCGGTGCTGTTGCTGTCGATGATCGCCAGCTCGGCGCCACGGCGGCCGGCGTCGCTCGGCTCGGGAATGACGTTGGACAGCAGCGGCCCGCGCGGCGGCAGATGCGCCAGGTAGCCGATGCGGACCTGCAGCTCGTTCGCGCTGGCGCCGGCCGCCACACCGAACGCGGCGGCGAGGCAGAACAACAGGCGGCAACTGATCCGGTGCATGGGGCGACTCCTGCAGAGGGTGTCGCCAGCATAGGAAGCGCTTACGGCTCGGGAAATATGCCCAAGGTAGCGCCAGACACGTACGAAGGTCGTAGTCCGTCACGCCAATTGGCGCGACAAACCTGCCCAAAGTACCAGCGCGTCAGTACCAAGGTAGTAACCCGGCGCAGGCCTTTAGTTTCTAGCATGGCAGGCAACGTCCAATAACAAGAACGGGTGAACGCCATGCGTATTCTCAAGGCCCTGCTGCTGCCCTTGCTGCTGATCATCAGCCTGCTCGGCGTCGATCAACTGCACGCCGCCGGTGACATGACCCGTCGTCCGGTGGCATTGCCTGACCTGGTACTGGGTAACGATGACAGCGACTACTTCATGTCGCAGACCGAGTACCAGCTGGAAACCGGCCAGGCCTACCAGCTCAAGATCATCGCCAGCGGCCAGAAGGAATACGCCTTCCAGGCGCCGGAGTTCGCCACTTCCATTTACTTGCGCAAGGTCGAGGCCGGTGGCGTGGAGATCAAGGCGGTCACCCTCACCGAACTGGAATTCGAGGATGCCGGCGAAGCGGAGATCTTCTTCCTGCCGGTCAAGCCGGGTAAATACCGCTTCTACGCCAAGGGCCTGGAAGGCAAGGGCATGCTCGGGTACTTCGTGGTCAAGTAGCCTGGTCAAGTAGATGACTGCTCTGGGCCGCATCAACCTCGGCGTCAGCCTGCTGTTCATGCTGGTGACCCTGGCCGGGCTGGCGCTGCTGTTGCGCCAGGCCAGCCACGATGTGCAGCGCGAGCTACAGGCCGCAGAAGCGGTGGTGGAATACCTCGGCGAAGTGGCGCGCAGCAATCCCGGCAGCCTGCGCCCGGAGCTGACCGAGAACCTGCGACATATCCGCGTGAGCTGGCTGCGCCCGGGCGAAGAGCCCGAGCAGCAGACCGAAAACGTCATCGAGCACTGGATCGCCGAACGCCTGCTGGGCCCGGCCTCACTGGTGGCCGATGCATGGCCGCTGGAGGATGGCCGCGAGTTGCGTATCGCCCTCGATCCCTATGACGAGATCGAGGAAATCCAGGACTCGCTGCTGCAACTGTTGTTGCTCAGCGCCTTTGCCCTGATCCTCAGCCTGCTGGCCATTCACTTTGCCGTTCACCGAGCCCGACGTGTGCTGGACGAACTGCTCGCCGGCTTGCGCGAAGTCGGTGCCGGTCACTTCGATACCCGTCTGCGCGACCACGGCCTGGCCGAGGCCAAGCGCCTGGCCGGGCATTTCAACGAGATGGCCATCACCCTGCAGCAGGTGCAGGCGGACAACGCCGAGCTGACCCAGGCTCTGCTGGAACTTCAGGAGCGCGAGCGCACGCGCCTTGGTCAGACCCTGCATGACGACCTCGGCCAATACCTCAGCGGCATTCGCGCCCAGGCCTGCCTGCTCAAGGTAATTGCCGACCGGCCGCAGCAGGTGCAGGACACCGCGCGTCTGCTCGACGACAACTGCGAGCGCTTGCAACAGGGCTTTCGCAGCTTGATCCGCGACCTCTACCCGGTGGTGCTGGAGCGTCTGGAACTCGGCCCGGCATTGCAGCAACTGGCCGCCGATTGGCAGCAGGCGCAAGGCATATGCTGCCGCCTGCAACTGAGCGAACAACTGCCGAGCCTGCCGCTGGCGAGCAAGGCCCATCTCTATCGCCTGGTGCAGGAGGCGCTGACCAACGTCGCCCGCCATGCCGATGCCAGCGAAGTACGCATTCGCCTGCAACGCCGTGGCCAGGGCCTGCGCCTCTTGGTACGCGATAACGGCCAGGGCACCGCGCTGCCGCTGCGCCCCGGCATCGGCCTGCGCTCGATGCGCGAACGCAGCCGCAGCCTGGGCGGCGAACTGCGCCTGCACAGCCGCCCGCAAGCGGGCTGGGCGCTGTGCCTGAACATTCCCCTGGAGGCAACGTCATGAAGATTCTGCTGGTAGATGACCACGCCGTGGTGCGCCAGGGTTACGCCAGCCTGCTGCGTGCGCTGTTGCCGGAGGTGCAACTGCGCGAGGCTTGTGATGGTGAGCAAGCGTTGCAGCGGGTGCAGGAAGAGATCCCCAACCTGGTCATCATGGATATCGGCCTGCCCGGCATCAGCGGCCTGGAAACCACCCGCCGCCTTCGTCAGCGCCTGCCGCAACTGCGCGTGCTGTTCTTCAGCATGCACGACGAACTGCCCCTGGTGCGCCAGGCACTGGACGCCGGCGCCATCGGCTACCTGACCAAGAACTCGTCGCCGGAAGTGCTGGTGGAAGCGGTCAAACGCACCGCCGCCGGCCATGCCTATATCGAACAGCCACTGGCCACCCAACTGGCCTGCAACCCCGCCAGCAGCGACGGCCTCGACCCGCGCCTGCGCGAACTGACCCAGCGCGAGTTCGAAATCTTCGTCATGCTTGCCCGCGGCCTGCCACCGAGGCAGATCGCCGAGAAGCTGTGCATCAGCGCCAAGACCCTGTCCAATTATCAGACCCTCGTGAAGAACAAACTGCAGATATCCTCGCAGGCGGAGTTGGTGCATTTGGCGATTGATAGTGGGGTGGTGCGGGTGGGGTTGGAGAGTGCCTGAGGCCGCAATGGTTGGCTCACTGAGCTGCTTTTATCGGGTGGTATGCAGCTCTTGACGCTCCGCCTCCACTGGCGGGGGCGCAACTGAATTCGCAGGCGACGCAGAGCGTCGCAGGCTGGCTCCCACGCGGAGCGTGGGAGCCATATATCGCTTCCCTTAGCCTCACTCGCTACCTTCGCGCACCACCCGCCAAATCGTATTGGCCAGATCATCGGCCACGATCAGCGCGCCGCTCGGATCGACCGTTACGCCCACCGGGCGGCCTCGGGTCTTGCCGTCTTCAGTGCGAAAGCCGGTGACGAAGTCGATGGGGTCGCCTGAAGGGCGGCCGTTTTCGAAGGGCACGAAGATCACCTTGTAGCCCACCGGGTTCTTGCGGTTCCAGCTGCCGTGCTCGCCGACGAATACGCCGTCGGCATATTGCTCGCCCATTACCTCGCTGGAAAAGTCCAGGCCCAGCGCCGCGACGTGGGCGCCAAGGGCGTAGTCGGGAACGATGGCGCTGGCCACCTTTTCATCATCCTGTGGTTTCACCCGTGGGTCGACGTGTTGGCCGAAGTAGCTGTAAGGCCAGCCGTAGAAGCCGCCTTCCTGCACCGAGGTGAGGTAGTCGGGCACCAGGTCCTCACCCAGTTCGTCGCGCTCGTTGACCACCGTCCACAAGGTGCCGGTGCCCGGCTGGATGGCCAGTGCGGTGGGATTACGCAGGCCCGTGGCGTAGGGCTTGTAGGCGCCGGTTTCGGCGTCCACCTGCCAGACCAGGGCGCGGTCGACTTCGGCCTCCATACCGCGTTCGGTGATGTTGCTGTTTGAGCCGATGCCGACGTACAGGTAGCGGCCGTCCTCGCTGATGGTCAGCGCCTTGGTCCAGTGGTGGTTGATCTCCGATGGCAGGTCGGCGACCTTGCTCGGCGGGCCGCTGGCCTTGGTCTGGCCCTCTTCATAGTCGAAGCGCACCAGCTCGTCCTGGTTGGCCACGTACAGGTTGCCTTCGTGCAGCGCCAGGCCGTAGGGCGCATTGAGGTCTTTGGCGAATACCGTTTTCAGCTCATAGGAGCCATCGCCATCGGCGTCGCGCAGCAGGGTCAGGCGGTTGCCGCTTTCCACCGAGGTGTTGCCGCGTGCCTTGATCACGCCGGCGATCACGTCCTTGGGCTTGAGCTTGGCTGCGTTGCCGCCACGGCCCTCAGCGACGAGGATGTCGCCGTTGGGCAGCACCAGGGTTTGCCGGGGAATCTTCAGGTCGGTAGCGATGGCAGTGACGCTGAAGCCTTCGGGCACGGTCGGTCGTTGATCGCCCCAGGGCGTCGGCTCGGCAATGGTCATGCTTGGCAGGAGGCCGCGTTCGGGCTCGGGCAGGTCCGGCTGGGCGCCGTAGAACTGCTGGTTGCTGCCCGGCTCTTCGCCGCAGGCGGTCAGCAGCAGGGTCAGCGGCAGGGCGGTCAGTGCTAGGTGCGTTTTCATCGGGCATCTCCTGTACGTGGTTGGGCCATTCCTACCCAGGTGGCTGCGATGGCCAGCAGGGTGACGATCACCGACAGAGCCAGGCCCATCGGCATAACGGCCCAGGCGTCCTTGGCGTGCTCCAGCGCGTTGATGAAACCCAGCACCCAGGTAACCAGGAGCAGCAAAAAGTAGGTGAGCGGGCGCGGGTTGCGTCTACGGAATAGCCCGACCAGGGCGAACAGCATCGCCAGGCCGGCGAATACCAGGGCGCCGGCGATCAACCAGGAGGCGAAGTTGCTCCATTGAATCTGGTAGCTGCGGTAGTAGGCGATGTCGGCGATCAGGGCGCCGAGAAACAGCGGCACCTGGCCGCACAGCAGGGTGGCGTGCAAGGGGCTGAGAATGTTGGGGTAGGCGTGTGGAGTTGCAGTGGTAGTGGTCACGGCAGATCCCTCTTGGGCAATGACTGATGGCGGCCCGGACGCTGCCGCCTCGATCTGGCTGTTCCTAAAAAGGGATTGCCTTGTGCCGGCATGGTTCAGTTGTTTTTGGCACCGTCCCAGATGGTGATGCGTCTAGCCCGGCGCCTGGATGATCTGTAGGAGCGGCTTTAGCCGCGAAGCGCTCTTGAGCATCGCGGCTGAAGCGGAATGCCGCCCGGCCCACCCTATATAGCTTGCGGGGAATCAGTCCCAGCCCTTGGGGCATTGCACGCAGCCGGGCATGTTGGCGTCTTGGAAGTTGCCGAAGCGGGTGCGCGCGCCGGTGAGGTTGGCGTTTTCCAGGTTGGAGCCGCCGAGCTTCACTTCCTGCAGGTTGGCATCCTCCAGATGCGCGCCCTTGAGGTCGGCCTTGCTCAGCCAGGTCATTTCCAGGTTGGCGGCCTGCAGCTGGACGTTGTGCAGCTTGGCCCCGGAGAGGCGGGCGAATTCCAGGTTGGCGGCGCGCATGTCGGCGCCTTCGAATTGCGCAGCCTGGGCGAACAGGGCCCAGCCGCCGATGGCCACCAGGCTGGCGCCGGACAGGTCGGCCAGGCGCAGGTTGCTTTGTTGCAGGCTGGCACGGGTGAGGTTGGCGCCGCGCAGCTTGGCTTTCTCCAGGTTGGCCAGGTCGAGGTTGACGTGGCGCAAATCGGCACCGGACAGGTCAGCGCCGGACAGGTCCATGCGGCGCATGTCGAGGTTGCGCAGGTCGGCACCACGCAGATTGGCGTTGGGGCATTTGCTGTCGGGTTCGATGCGGCAGCCGTTGATCTGCGGCACGCCGTCGTTCTCGGTCTCGGCGCCGATGGCGTGACTACCGATTACCAGCAGCAGGACAGGGATAAGCAGGGGCAGGTAGTTCATGTTGAGTCCTCGGGGTGATGGCCTGGTTCGCTTCGCGGCTGAAACGGAATGCCGCCCAGCCGCTCCTACAAGCAAAGGCGCATGGCGCACTCAGGTGCGCCATGCGTTGGGCCTTTAGCGTTGGGCGCTGGCCTTGTCCCAGCTCGGCAGCTTGAACACCCAGAAGGAACCACCCTGGGCGACCGGCTTGGTCAGGTCGGCCATGTCGCCTCCCCACAGCGGCACGGCGCCGCCGTAACCGGCGGTCACGCCGATGTACTGCTCGCCGTCCTGCTCCCAGGTGACGGGTGGGGAGATGATTCCGGTGCCGACCTGGAACTTCCACAGCTCCTTGCCGTCCTTGGCGTCGAAAGCCTTGAAGTAGCCGTCGCCGGTGCCGGTGAACACCAGATTGCCCTTGGTGGCCAGCACGCCGGCCCACAGCGGCAGACGCTCCTTGTGCTCCCAGGCGACCTTGCCGGTGGTGGGGTTCATGGCGCGCAGGATGCCGACGTGGTCGTCGTACAGGCGCTTGATGCGAAAGCCCATGCCCAGGTAGGCGGAGCCTTTCTTGTAGTGCGCTTCCTCGGCCCAGTAGTCCTCTTTCCAGTGATTCGCCGGTACGTAGAACAGGCCGGTATCCTGGCTGTAGGCCATGGGGTTCCAGTTCTTGCCACCGAGAAAGGGCGGGGAGACCTCGACCACTTCACCCTTGGTTTCGCCAGCCTTGGGTTTCGGCGGGCGCTGGCCCGGGTTCTCGACCGGGCGACCGGTCTCCAGATCGATATGGCTGGCCCAGGTGATCTTGTCGACGAAGGGGAAGGCGTTCTTCAGCTTGCCGTTGGCGCGGTCGACCACGTAGAAGAAGCCGTTGCGGTCAGCGTGGGCGGTGGCCTTGGTGATCTTGCCGTCCTTGTCCTTGTAGTCGAACAGCACCAGCTCGTTGTTGCCGGAGAAGTCCCAGGCATCGTTCGGGGTGTGCTGGTAGAACCACTTCACTTCGCCGGTGGTCGGGTCGACGCCAACCTGGCCGGAGGTGTACAGGCTGTCATAGTCCCTGGGATTGCCGCCGTCGCTGGTGCGTGCCCAGCCATTCCACGGGGCCGGGTTGCCGGCGCCGATGATGATGGTGTTGGTTTCGGCATCGAAACTGGCGCTCTGCCACGGCGCGCCGCCGCCCTGACTCCAGGCTTCCTTCTTGCCGGTCGGATGGTTGGGATCGTCCGGCCAGCTCGGCGCCTTGATGTCGCCGGTCGGGGTGCTGTCCTTGCCGTTCAGACGACCCATGTGCCCTTCGACGAAGGGGCGCATCCAGACTTCTTCGCCAGTATCCGGGTCGCGGGCGAACAGGCGGCCGACCACGCCGAACTCGTCGCCGGAGCTGCCGTGGATCAGCAGCACCTTGCCGCTTTTCTGATCCTTCACGATGGTCGGCGCACCGGTCATGGTGTAGCCGGCGGAGTGGTCGCCGAACTTCTTGTTCCAGACCACCTTGCCGGTGTCCTTGTTCAGCGCCACGACGCGGGCGTCGAGGGTGCCGAAGTAGATCTTGTCGCCATAGATGGCGGCGCCGCGGTTGACCACGTCGCAGCACGGGCGGATGTCGTCGGGCAGGCGATGGCTGTAGGTCCACAGGCGCTTGCCGGTCTTGGCGTCGAGGGCGAAGACGCGCGAGTAGGAGCCGGTCACGTAGACCACGCCGTCGTGGATGATGGCCTGGGACTCCTGGCCGCGCTGCTTCTCGTCACCGAAGGAATAGCTCCAGGCCGGGGTCAGCTTGAACACGTTGTCGGCGTTCACCTGGGCCAAGGGGCTCCAGCGCTGGGCGTTGGTGCCCATGCCGTACTGCAGCACGTTGCTGGTGGTGGTGTGGTCGTTGGCAATGTCTTCCCAGGTGACCGGCTTGGCGAACGCGGCCTGGCCCAGCGCCAGGCCGCCGGCCAGCATCAGGGCGAGCGCCAGGGGGCGCGGGGTGCTGGGTAGGTTTCTTGTTGTCATGGTTGTGCTTCCCGTTGAAGAAAGTGATCGCCGCAGTGGCAAGTCGATGGTGGTACCCGGCCACCTTTGCGCCTACGGAAAAACTCCCGCCTTCACCGGGAGGATTTCCCAGTCGGGGCATGACTTGGACTTGCTGCCAAGGCATCGCCAGCCCCCCGACCCAAGCCCTACTACCAAGGGACTAGAACGCGACCACCAAAGCAGCATTCGGCGCGTTGCGCGGCCTTTCTAAGATGATCGCCACAAGCTCTGAACGGGCTGTCTTGCGTGCATTAGATGAGGTCCTAGCCATGAACAAGAAGATCCAATCCACCCTGGCGTTGCTGCTGCTCGCCGCGTCGACCAATCTCTGGGCGCACGGCGATGTGGTACCGCAGGCAGTGAACACCGACGGCCTGGAGCCACTGGGTGAGGAATGGCTGGACGAAAACCCCTATCGCGACAATCCACGCGCCATCGAGATCGGCTCCTCTGCCTACAACCAGAACTGCGCCGCCTGCCATGGCCTGGAAGCCAAGTCCGGCGGTATCGCTCCGGACCTGCGCCTGCTGGAGCTGGGCGCCAGCGGTGACGAATGGTTCAAGGAGCGGGTGATTCACGGCGCGGTGCGCGATGGGCGCGTGTACATGCCGAAGATGGCCGATTACCTGAGCCAGGAAGCCCTGTGGGCGGTGCGTACCTATCTGGAGAGTGTGCACGTCGAGGAGTAAGCGCTTGATGATGAATCTGCTGCGCTCGGCATCTCGCGTTTCGGCGGTGCTCGCAATGCTCATGTATTTCAATGCATTCCGCTTGCTGCGCTCCTGCGAAGCGCGACCTGCCATCGCTCGCGACGATTTCTTCATAAGCGCTCGCGTCATGCGCCGGCTGATCCATCTGTGTGGCCTGCTGCTTTGCCTGGGCACAGCCCAGGCGCAGGTGCGTGATTTCGACCGCATCATCGAGTCGGGCACTCTGCGTGTGGCGCTGTACCAGAACTTCCCGCCCTACAGTTATGAGGAGGGCGGTCAGCCGCGCGGTGTCGACTACGAGCTGGCCAAGGCACTGGCAGAAGGGCTTGGCCTCAAGCTGGAACTGATGTGGGCGCCGCCGGGTGAGAAGCTAGACGACGACCTGCGCGACTACATCTGGCGTGGCCGGGTGACCGCGCAGGGCCAGCTGGCCGATGTGATGCTGCGCGTGCCTTACGACCGTGACTACGCGCAGTTGCGCAACGAGTTGGGCGAACTGGTCAACGAGCGCGTGGTGATGTTCGGCCCCTATCAGCGCGAGCGCTGGCAGCTGGCCTTCGATCGTCGGCGCCTGCCCGAGGTGCCGAGTATCCATGCCTTGCGTCAGCACCCGGTCGGGGTGGAGGTCGAGAGCGTGCCCTCGTTCTACCTGAGCTCGGTGCACAGCGGCATGCTCAGCCAGGAAACCCGACACTACCCGACGCCGAAGCAGGCATTTGCCGCCATGCAGGGTGGTGAGGTGGATGCAGTGATGGCGCTGCGTGGCGAGGTGGACTGGCTGGTGCACGAGGCCAATGACCCGCAACTGGCGTTGGCCGAGAACGCCTACCCGGACATGGGCCGGCAGATCTGGGAAATCGGCATGGCGGTGCACGAGACCAATCGTCAGCTTGCCTATGCCCTGGAAGAACAGCTGGAAAGCCTGATTCTCGATGGTTCGCTCGAGCGCCTGTATGCACGCTACGGGCTGCGCTTCGAGAGGCCTGAACAATACCAATAAGAGTCGAGCCGGAGGTGGGCGATGGATTGGCGTAGCCTGATGTTGCTGGCCCTGTTTGCCTGGGCCTGGGAAGCGCGGGCGGCCGCGCCCGATCCGGTCGCTTCGGTAATGTGGGATTACTACCACCAGCGTCTGCTGAACGGTGAGGCTTTCGTTTTCGACGACAGGGTTCGCCTCGAGGTGCCACCATTCGCCGAGGATGCGCGCCAGGTGCCGATCCAGATCGATGCCAGCGCCTACCGCGGCAAGGTCAAACGTATTCTGGCCTGGGCCGAACTCAACCCCATCCCGCGTATTCTCGATTTCACCCCCGGCGCCGAGCTTGAGCCGAGCCTGGCCATCCGTATCCGCGTCGAGCAGGCCACGCCGATTCGTGCTGCGGTGCTCACCGACGATGGCGTCTGGCATATCGGCTCGGCTCGCGTCGAGGCGGCAGGCGGCGGTTGCACCGCGCCCAGCGTGGTGCGTGCCGAGGCTGGCTGGGAAGAGCGCCTGGGCCAGGTGCTGGGCAAGCGCTTCGTACGCGGTGAGGACAGCCGCCTGCGCCTGCAGGTGTCGCACCCGATGGACAACGGCCTGGTCGGCGGCATCCCCGAGTTCTACATCGAGGAAGCCGAGCTGCGCGATGCCGAGGGCCAGGTGCTGGGGCGTATCGAATTGTTCCCGGCGGTCAGCGAGAACCCGACGCTGACCTTCGATCTGCGGGGCGATCAGCAGGCCGAAGTCTGGCTGCGCGACAACAACGGCAACGAATTCCAGGCCGCGTTCTGAACGCGGCCCGCCGGTAGGGTGCGCCGTGCGCACCAACCCCATTTAGGAGGCCTCCATGCGTTGGGTGCTACTGCTGACCTGCCTGTTCGCCAGTCTGGCACAGGCACTCGATTACCAGCTGCAACCCCGGCAGATCGCTGATGGCGTCTGGCTGCTGGAAGGCAGCACCGACAATTTCGCGGCGGAAAATGGCGGCAATATCGTCAACGTCGGCTTCATCGAAACCGCGGACGGAGTGGTAGTGATCGACACCGGGCCGTCGCGGCGCTACGGCGAGGCGCTGCGCCAGAGCATCGAGAAGGCCACCGGCAAGCCGGTGGTGCGCGTACTGCTGACTCACCATCATCCCGATCATGTGCTGGGCAACCAGGCTTTCGCCGGCGTCCCCATCGCTGCGTTACCCGAGACCACCCGATTGCTGGCCGAACAGGGCGACGCCATGGCAGAGAACATGTACCGCCTGGTCGGCGACTGGATGCGCGGCACCGAGGTGGTGTTGCCCAGCGAGGAGGTGCAGGAGGGCACGCTGGAAATTGGCGGCAGGCGCCTGCAACTGCTGGCGCTGCGCGGCCACACCGGCGCCGATCTGGCGATTCTGGATGAGCGTACGGGCGTGTTGTTCGCTGGCGATATCCTGTTCTACCAGCGCGCGCTGACCACACCGAACAGCCCCGGGCTGGACGTGTGGCTGGCCGATCTGGATCGGCTCGAAGCGATGCCATGGAAGCAGATCGTGCCCGGCCATGGCCCGGTGACCAGCGATGCAGCGCCGTTCGTGCAGATGCGTGATTACCTGGGCTGGCTCGATGGCTTGCTGCGTCAGGGAGCGGAGCAGGGCGCGGAGATGAACGAATTGATCCGCGCGCCCATCCCCGCGCGCTTCGCCCAGGTGAATCTGTCGCGTTATGAGCTGATCCGCAGCGTTAGCCATCTCTACCCGCGCTACGAGCGCAACGCCATGGCGCGGGTGGATCGTCAGGATTAGCGGCGTGCGGTGCTGTAGGGGGCCTGTGGGAGGGGCTTCAGCCGCGACCTGTGCAGGAAGATATCGCCGCTAAAGCGCCTTCCACTCTTATGCCGGCTTCGTAGCCCGGATGAAATCCGGGAGAAATATGCTCGCTATCCCCGGATTTCATCCGGGCTACAGGCTGCTCTTGTGGGAGGGGCTTTAGCCGCGACTTGCGTATAAGAGTGTCGCCGCTGAAGCGCCTCCCACGCTCAGCGATCAGAGCTCTTCGTCATCACGAATCAGCACGTAATGACGGCCGTGCTCGGTCTCTTCGTGGTCATAGACGTAATACATCACCACTTCGCCCAGGTTGGACTGCACGGCCACATAGTCACCGCTCTCGGGCATGAAGAAATCCCGAGTCGCCGGCTTGGCCAGGCATTCGATATGGGCCGTGACGAAGTGGGTGGGATCTTCTTCGCCGTAGTAGTCCTCGCGTTGGTGCGCGTCCCAGTCCTGCGGCGGCTCGAAGGCGCCGGTGATCAGGACCTTGCCGTCGCCCAGGTCCTGCTCTTCGGCATCCGGGTCCTGCTCGTCGGGACGATAGACAGTGCAGTCCAGTGCATCGGGATGGTTGAGAATTTCCTGGCGAGGATGGGGCACGGGCGTCTCCGATCAGAATGTGCAGGCGGCCAAGTGTCCGGCAAAGCTGGGGCCGCCGCAATCGTCATGATCGCAGGCTGTGGAGCAGGTATTGCTACCAAGGAACGAGGAAAATCGGCTGGGGGTGCAATTGTTGGGTGGCCTGTGCGAGCCAAGAATTTGCGGCAGACCGGGAAAAATTCCCGGCAATAACAATGAACCCGCAGAGGTAGCCGCAATGAAACACGCCGGTCTTCGCCAGCCTTTCCTCCTCACCGCACTCTGTGCCGCCATGCTGTTGCCGTCCGCCGCCGCGCTGGCGGTCACCGACGCCGAGATTCTCAAGGACGCCACCACCACCAACGAGATCGTCACCAACGGCCTCGGTCTGCAGGGCCAGCGCTACAGCCCGCTGAACATCCTCAACGATCAGAACGTCAAGGAGCTGCGCCCGGTCTGGACCATGTCCTTCGGCGGTGAGAAGCAGCGCGGCCAGCAGGCGCAGCCGCTGATCAAGGACGGCGTTATGTACGTCACCGCCTCCTATTCGCGGGTGTTCGCCGTCGATGCGCGCACCGGGCGTGAGCTGTGGCAGTACGAAGCCCGCTTGCCGGACGACATTCGCCCTTGCTGCGACGTGATCAACCGTGGTGTCGCCCTGTACGACGATCTGGTGATCTTCGGCACCCTGGACGCCAAGCTGGTGGCGCTGAACAAGGACAGCGGCAAGGTGGTGTGGAGCAAGCGCGTGGCTGATCACAAGGCCGGTTATTCGATCACCGCCGCGCCGCTGGTGGTGGGTGGCAAGCTGATCACCGGCGTCTCCGGTGGCGAGTTCGGCGTGGTCGGCAAGATCGAAGCCTATGACCCGAAGAATGGCGACCTGCTGTGGAGTCGTCCGACCGTCGAAGGCCACATGGGCTACGTCTACAAGGACGGCAAGGCCGTCGAGAACGGTATCAGCGGCGGCGAGGCCGGCAAGACCTGGCCGGGCGACCTGTGGAAGACCGGCGGTGCCGCGCCCTGGCTGGGCGGCTACTACGACGCCGACACCAACCTGCTGTTCTTCGGCACTGGCAACCCGGCGCCGTGGAACTCGCACCTGCGCCCGGGTGACAACCTCTACTCGTCCTCGCGCCTCGCCCTGAACCCGGACGATGGCAGCATCAAGTGGCACTTCCAGACCACCCCGCACGACGGCTGGGACTTCGACGGCGTCAACGAGCTGGTGTCCTTCGACTACCAGGAAGGCGGCAAGACCATCAAGGCGGCGGCCACCGCTGACCGTAACGGCTTCTTCTACGTGCTTGACCGTACCAACGGCAAGTTCATCCGCGGCTTCCCCTTCGTCGACAAGATCACCTGGGCCAAGGGCCTGGACAAGAACGGCCGGCCGATCTACGACGACAGCAACCGCCCGGGTTCGCCGAGCGCGGCAGAGAAGGGCAAGAGCGTGTTCGCCGCGCCGGCTTTCCTCGGCGCGAAGAACTGGATGCCCATGGCCTACAGCCAGGACACCGGCCTGTTCTATGTGCCGTCCAACGAATGGGGCATGGACATCTGGAACGAGGACATCGCCTACAAGAAGGGCGCGGCCTACCTGGGCGCCGGCTTCACCATCAAGCCGCTGAACGAGGACTACATCGGTGTGCTGCGTGCCATCGATCCGAAGACCGGCAAGGAAGTCTGGCGCCACAAGAACTACGCGCCGCTGTGGGGCGGGGTGCTGACCACCAAGGGCAACCTGGTGTTCACCGGTAACCCGGAAGGCTACCTGCAGGCGTTCAACGCCAAGACCGGCGAGAAGGTCTGGGAATTCCAGACCGGCTCGGGCGTGATCGGCTCGCCCGTGACCTGGGAGATGGACGGCGAGCAGTACGTCTCGGTGCTCTCCGGCTGGGGTGGTGCGGTACCGCTGTGGGGCGGCGAGGTGGCCAAGCGCGTCAAGCACCTGAACCAGGGCGGCATGCTGTGGACCTTCAAGCTGCCGAAGGAGCTGGTCGCCAAGCGCTGATCGGTTGATGTGGCAGACGATGGCCGGACTTTGTCCGGCCATCGTCGTTTCCGGCTCCCACTGGCCCGTTGCTGGCTGCTTCGAAATGTCACGGGGCGAATTTTCGTATCCGGGAACGCAAGGCGAAGCGAACGGGTCTAGCCTTTAGCCTTCGCAGCCCTGCCACCTTGCTGCCAAATGACCCGTGCCAGACCGCTCGCCGCTCTACTACCAAATGACGAGACGATCTGTGCCATGGGCGCATACCGAGGTCGCGGGGGCCTTCCTAAGATCGAACCATGACTCGCTTCCCCGATTGGCAGCGGGCTCCGACAACAAGAGAGGTCAGCATCATGATTTACGCGAAACCGGGTACTCCAGGCGCCGTCGTCACCCTCAAGCCGCGCTATGGCAACTACATCAATGGCGAATTCGTCGCTCCGCTCAGTGGCCAGTACTTCAGCAACACCAGCCCGGTCGACGCTTCGGTGATCGCCGAATTCCCCCGATCCAATGCCGCCGATATCGACAAGGCGCTGGATGCTGCGCATGCCGCCGCCGATGCCTGGGGCCGCACCAGCGTGCAGGAGCGCTCGCACATCCTGCTGAAGATCGCCGACCGCATCGAAGCCAACCTCGAGCTGCTGGCCGTGGCCGAAACCTGGGACAACGGCAAGGCCGTGCGCGAGACCCTCAACGCCGACGTGCCGCTGGCCGCCGACCATTTCCGCTACTTCGCGGGCTGCATCCGCGCCCAGGAAGGCAGCACCGCCGAGATCAACGACGGCACCGTGGCCTACCACTTCCACGAGCCGCTGGGCGTGGTCGGGCAGATCATCCCGTGGAACTTCCCGCTGCTGATGGCCGCCTGGAAACTCGCCCCGGCCCTGGCTGCCGGTAACTGCATCGTGCTCAAGCCCGCCGAGCAGACCCCGCTGTCGATCACCCTGCTGGTGGAAATCATCGGCGACCTGCTGCCGCCGGGCGTACTCAACATCGTCCAGGGCTTCGGCCGTGAGGCCGGTGAAGCGCTGGCCACCAGCAAGCGCATCGCCAAGATCGCCTTCACCGGTTCCACCCCGGTCGGCTCGCACATCCTCAAGTGCGCCGCCGAGAACATCATCCCGTCCACCGTCGAGCTGGGCGGCAAGTCGCCGAACATCTTCTTCGCCGACATCATGAACGCCGAGCCGGCCTTCATCGAGAAGGCTGCCGAAGGTCTGGTGCTGGGCTTCTTCAACCAGGGCGAGGTGTGCACCTGCCCGTCGCGCGCACTGGTGCAGGAGTCGATCTACGACGCCTTCATGGCCGAGGTGATGAAGAAGGTCAAGCAGATCAAGCGCGGCAACCCGCTGGACACCGAGACCATGGTCGGCGCCCAGGCCTCGCAGCAGCAGTTCGACAAGATCCTCAGCTACCTCGAGATCGCCCAGCAGGAAGGCGCTCAGGTGCTCACCGGTGGCGCCGCCGAGCGTCTGGACGGTGACCTGGCCAGCGGTTACTACATCCAGCCGACCCTGCTCAAGGGCACCAACCAGATGCGCGTGTTCCAGGAAGAGATCTTCGGCCCGGTGATTGGTGTGACCACCTTCAAGGACGAGGCCGAGGCCCTGGCCATTGCCAACGACACCGAGTTCGGCCTGGGTGCCGGCGTGTGGAGCCGCGACATCAATGTCGCCTACCGCATGGGCCGTGCGATCAAGGCCGGTCGCGTCTGGACCAACTGCTACCACCTGTACCCGGCGCATGCCGCGTTCGGTGGTTACAAGAAGTCCGGTGTCGGCCGTGAAACCCACAAGATGATGCTCGACCACTACCAGCAGACCAAGAACCTGCTGGTGAGCTACGACATCAATCCGCTGGGCTTCTTCTGAGAGCCAGCCCACGATCTGCTGCGCGTCGGCCCTACTGCGTTAGAAACAGGCTCGGCAGGCCGCTTGCGGCCAACGCACTTCAGTGCGGCCCCGGAGGGGCGAGCGAAGCGAGTCATGCGGACAAAAGTACACTCCGTTTTCTCGCCTGTTTCTGCCTTGTAGGTCTCTATCTCGCGAGATCGTGAGCAGACTCTGAGTTCCGATGCATCCACATAGCGGCGCGCTCGCTCCGGCGCGCCGCCTTTGCACGGCGAAGAACCCTACCCGGGTGGATCTGCAGGCGGCCATCAGCCTGTACGGCAGCAGACCCTTATCGCGACGCGGCTTCGGCCGCGTTTTTTATTGGCGCTGAGGTTTGGCTCTGCCTTGGCTTGAGCGTGATCGCGGATAAATCCGCTCCTACGGAAAAGGCGCGCCTGACCGGTAGGAGCGGATTTATCCGCGATGGTTGACTGACATCGCGCTCACCCTGACCGCGAATGCGCCATCCACACTCCGCCAGGTGCTTTTGTATTGATGCATGTTTCAGCCCGGGCGATCGCTGGAACCTTCATAGCGCGATCCATTCCTACTAAATGGACGCACCTACCAATGCCAGTGCCGATTCATCCCAAAGTACCATTTGGCCTCTTGCCTGGCGGGGGCTTAATGAGGGTGCCGGAATGCCCCGGCGCCATAAAAAGAGGACCGCACCATGTGGACTAAACCCGCCTACACCGACCTGCGTATTGGCTTCGAAGTGACCATGTACTTCGCCAACCGCTGATCGCTCCTGGCCCCGGCGCGTCCGGGGCATCCCCCTGGTAATCCGCCATGCAAATCCAGATTCTCGGTTCCGCCGCCGGCGGCGGTTTCCCCCAGTGGAACTGCAACTGCCGCAACTGCCGCGGCGTGCGCGCCGGCACCTTGCGGGCGCAGCCGCGCACCCAGTCGTCCATCGCCATCTCCGATGAAGGTGAGCAGTGGATCCTGTGCAACGCCTCGCCTGACATTCGCGCGCAGATCGAAGCCTTCCCGGCGCTGCAGCCTGCGCGCAAGCTGCGCGACACGGCGATCGCCGGCATCGTCCTGCTCGACAGCCAGATCGACCATTGCACGGGCCTGTTGACCCTGCGCGAAGGCTGTCCGCATCAGGTCTGGTGTACCGAGATGGTCCATCAGGACCTGACCACCGGCTTTCCCCTGTTCAACATGCTCAGCCACTGGAACGGCGGCCTGCAGCACCGGCTGATCGAGCTGGACGCCAAGCCGTTCAGCATCCCCGCCTGTCCGGGGCTGCGCATCACCGCCATCGCCCTGCGCAGCAGTGCGCCGCCCTATTCGCCGCATCGCGGCGATCCGCATCCGGGCGACAACATTGGCCTGTTCATCGAGGACCTGCGCACGGGGGGGACCTTGTTCTACGCTCCCGGCCTGGGCCAGGTGGACGAGCAACTGCTGGGCTGGATGCGCCGCGCCGACTGTTTGCTGGTGGACGGCACGCTGTGGCGCGACGACGAGATGCGCGTATGCGAGGTGGGCGACAAGCTTGGCAGCGAGATGGGCCACCTCTGCCAGAGCGGTCCCGGCGGGATGATCGAGTTGCTCGACTGTCTGCCGACCGCACGTAAGATCCTTATCCATATCAACAACACCAACCCGATTCTCGACTTGGATTCGCCCGAGCGTGCCGAGCTGGACGCCCACGGCATCGAGGTCGCGTTCGATGGCATGAGCATCGTTTTGTAGGCTGTGCGCACCGGGGAGTTCTGATGAGCCAAGCTGCCATGACACCTGCCGAGTTCGAGCAGGCGCTGCGCGCCAAGGGCGCGCTGTACCACATCCATCATCCGTTTCATCGCGCCATGTACGAAGGGCGCGCCACCCGCGAGCAGATTCAGGGCTGGGTGGCCAACCGCTTCTACTATCAGGTCAATATTCCGCTCAAGGATGCGGCGATCCTCGCCAACTGTCCGGATCGCGAAACTCGGCGCGAGTGGATTCAGCGCATCCTCGACCATGACGGTGCACCGGGTGAGGAGGGCGGTATCGAAGCCTGGCTGCGCCTGGCCGAGTCGGTCGGCCTTGACCGCGAGCAGGTGCTGTCGCAGGAGCTGGTGCTGCCCGGCGTGCGCTTTGCTGTCGACGCCTACGTCAACTTCGCCCGCCGCGCCAGCTGGCAGGAAGCGGCCAGCAGCTCGCTGACCGAGCTGTTCGCCCCGACCATTCACCAGTCGCGCTTGGACGCCTGGCCGCAGCACTACCCGTGGATCGATGCTGCCGGATACGACTACTTCCGCAATCGTCTGAGCCAGGCGCGGCGCGACGTCGAGCATGGCCTGCGCATTACCCTGGAGCACTACCGCACCCGTGAGGCGCAGGAACGCATGCTGAACATCCTGCAGTTCAAGCTGGATGTGCTGTGGAGCATGCTCGACGCCATGAGCATGGCCTACGAGCTGGAGCGCGCGCCGTATCACACGGTGACGGCCGAGCGTGTCTGGCATCGGGGAATCGACCTGTGAGCGGATTGACTGGAACGCCCGACATGACCACCCTGACTTCGCATCACGTGCCGATGATTCGCCGGGGCTTTCGCCTGCAGTTCGAACCGGCGCAGGGCTGCCATGTGCTGCTCTATCCGGAAGGCATGATCAAGCTCAACGACAGTGCCGGTGAGATTCTCCAGCAGGTCGATGGCAAGCGTTCGGTGGCCGAGATCATCGACAACCTGCACCAGCGCTTCCCCGATGTGCCCGGCATCGACGAAGACATCCTGGCCTTTATCGAGGTGGCCCATGCACAGTTCTGGATCGAGCTTCGCTAAAGCAGGTCATGAACCAGGGCCACCGCTTTGGCTCCTGGCCGAGCTGACTTATCGTTGCCCGCTGCAGTGCCCGTACTGCTCCAATCCCCTGGACTTCGCCAAGCAGGGCGCCGAACTCAGCACTGCCGAGTGGATCGAGGTGTTTCGCCAGGCCCGTGAGCTGGGCGCGGCGCAGCTGGGCTTTTCCGGCGGCGAGCCGCTGGTGCGCCAGGACCTGGCCGAGCTGATCGCGGCCGCGCGCGGCCTGGGCTACTACACCAACCTGATCACCTCCGGCATCGGCCTGACCGAAGCACGGATTGCCGAGTTTGCCGAGGCGGGGCTGGACCATATCCAGATCAGCTTTCAGGCCGCCGACGAGGAGGTGAACAACCTCCTGGCCGGCTCGCACAAGGCTTTCGCGCAGAAGCTGGCCATGGCCCGCGCGGTCAAGGCCCACGGCTACCCGATGGTGCTGAACTTCGTCACCCACCGGCACAACATCGACAATATCGAGCGCATCATCGAGCTGTGCCTGGAGCTGGAGGCGGACTTCGTCGAACTCGCCACCTGCCAGTTCTACGGCTGGGCCGAGCTCAATCGCGCCGGCCTGCTGCCCACCCGTGCGCAGCTGGAGCGCGCCGAGCGCATCACCAACCAGTGGCGCGACAAGCTGGCGGCCGAAAATCACCCGTGCAAGCTGATCTTCGTCACCCCGGACTACTACGAGGAGCGCCCCAAGGCCTGCATGAACGGCTGGGGCAATCTGTTTCTCGACATCACCCCGGACGGCACGGCGCTGCCCTGTCACAGCGCGCGGCAGCTGCCGGTGCAGTTTCCCAATGTGCGCGAGCACAGCGTCGAACATATCTGGCGGCATTCCTTCGGTTTCAACCGCTTCCGTGGCGACGACTGGATGCCCGAGCCCTGCCGCAGCTGCGATGAGAAGCACAAGGATTTCGGCGGCTGCCGCTGCCAGGCCTTCATGCTCACCGGCGATGCCAGCAACGCCGACCCGGTGTGCAGCAAGTCGGCGCACCATGAGGTAATTCTTGCCGCACGCCGCCAGGCCGACGAGGCGCCGCTGGGGCTGGATGCCCTGCAGTACCGCAACGAGAAGGCCTCGCGGATCATATGCAAGGCGTGAGCGACCCGGACTCGATCTGGAGCGCCGAACAGGCTGCGGCCGCCAGCGCCGATTTTGCCGAGCTGTACGTTGCCCATGGCGGCGTGCTGTGGGTGGCATTCGATCCCGGGCTGGCGCGGTGCGGGCTGTTCTTTTGTCGCGACGGCGTGGTGCGCGAGCTGACGCCGCCGGGGTTCTCCGTGCGCAGCCGCGTCTATGAGTACGGCGGCGGCGCCTGCTGCACCACGGACCAAGGCGCAGCTTTCGTCAATGAGCGTGATCAGCAGATCTACCATCTGTTGATGACGGGGGCCGTAGGAGCGGCTTCAGCCGCGAATCTTGCTGATTCAAGAGAAATCGCGGCTGAAGCGGAATGCCGCCCAGCCGCTCCTACGAATATTGAGCCACAGGCGCTCACGGATCGCGTCAATTGTCGCTACGGCGATTTGTCCTTCGTGCCCGCCTGGCAGGCGCTGCTGGCGGTGGAGGAAAGCCACGAGGCGGGCGCGGTCGTGCATCGCCTGGTGCGTATCGGTCTCACCGGTCATCGCCAGGTGCTGATCGAGGGCGCGGACTTCTATGCCGCGCCGGTGGCTGACTCCACTGGCCAGCGTCTGGCCTGGATCGAATGGGATCGCCCCTACCAGCCCTGGGTCGCCACGCGCCTGTGCCAGCGCGAGTCCGGCGAACGCACCCGCGTGCTGGCCGGGCAGGGCAGCGATCAGGCCCTGCAGCAGCCGCGTTTCGATGCGCAGGGCCGGCTGTGGGTGTTGAGCGACAAAGCCGGCTGGTGGCAACCCTGGTGTGTCGATGGGCAAGCGCAACCTCAGGGCGCTCCCTGCGATCACGCCCCGGCGCCCTGGCAACTGGGTGGCCGTACCTATCTGCCGCTAGAGAATGGTGAGTTTCTGCTGACACGTTTCGAGCAGGGCGTCGGCATTCTGCTGGTGGGCGCGGCGGAGCCTTTCCCAGAGCGGCAGCTGGCCGAAAACTTTACTCGCTTCCGCTCCCTGGGCGCCGATGCCAGCCATTTCTACTGCCTCGCCGCTGCGCCGGATCGCCTGCCGGCTGTGCTCGCCATCGGCCGCAGCGATGGTACGGTGCGGCTGTTGGCGGGTGGCGATCAGCCGCTGGCTGAAGAACAGTTATCACGGCCGCAGCCGTTGACCTGTGTGGCGGGCAAGGGCGAGCGCTGCCATGGTTTTTTCTATGCGCCGATTGGTGAGCCCGCGCGTCCGCCGCTGGTGGTCTTCCTCCATGGTGGCCCCACTTCAGCCTGCTACCCGGTGTTCGATCCGCGCATCGCCTTCTGGACGCTGCGCGGCTTCGCCGTGCTCGACCTCAACTACCGCGGCAGCAGCGGTTATGGCCGCTCCTATCGCTTGCGTCTGGCAGGCGGGTGGGGCGAGCTGGAGGTCGAGGACATTCTTGCAGCCATCGAAGCACTGGCTGGCGAGGGCCGTATCGACCCGCAGCGAGTCTTCGTGCGCGGCGGCAGCGCTGGCGGTTTCAGCGCGTTGCGCGCGCTGGCCGAACTGCCGCAGCTGCGTGGCGGCGCCAGTCTCTATGGCGTCAGCGACCCGCTGGCGCTGCGCCGGGTCACCCACAAGTTCGAGGCGGATTATCTGGACTGGCTGATCGGCGACCCACAGCAGGATGCCGAGCGGTATCGAAGCCGTACGCCGCTCTTGCAGGCCGACAGGATCAGGGCACCGGTGATTTTCTTCCAGGGCGCGCTGGACGCCGTGGTGGTGCCAAGCCAGACCGAAACTATGGTCGAGGCGCTGCGCAGTCGAGATTTACCGGTGGAATATCACCTGTTCGTCGAAGAACGCCATGGTTTCCGTCAGGCCGCCAATCTGGCCGAGGCCTTGCGCGCCGAACACGCCTTCTATCGGCGGTTGATCTGAACGGAGGTCGCATTGCATAAAACCGGCGATGCAGTAGGCTGAGCGCAATTCCATAACAACAAGATCCAGGCCGTTGTATGAGCCATGATTTGAGTCAGCTGCGTAAGTTCGTATCGCCGGAAATCATCTTCGGCGCCGGTTCCCGGCATAACGTCGGCAATTACGCCAAGACCTTCGGCGCGCGCAAGGTGCTGATCGTCTCCGATCCCGGTGTGGTCGCTGCTGGTTGGGCCGGTGACGTCGAAGCCAGTCTCCAGGCTCAGGGCATCGACTACTGCCTGTATACCGGCGTCTCGCCCAACCCGCGGGTGGAAGAGGTGATGACCGGCGCCGAGCTGTATCGCAGCGAAGGTTGCAACGTCATCGTCGCGGTCGGTGGCGGCAGCCCGATGGACTGCGCCAAGGGCATCGGCATCGTCGTTGCCCACGGGCGCAATATCCTCGAGTTCGAGGGCGTGGACACCCTCCGCGTGCCCAGCCCGCCGCTGATCCTAATCCCCACCACTGCCGGCACCTCAGCCGACGTGTCGCAGTTCGTGATCATCTCCAACCAGCAGGAGCGGATGAAGTTCTCCATCGTCAGCAAGGCGGTGGTGCCGGACGTGTCGCTGATCGACCCGGAAACCACCCTGAGCATGGATCCCTTCCTGTCCGCCTGTACCGGCATCGACGCCCTGGTGCACGCCATCGAGGCCTTCGTCTCCACCGGCCACGGCCCGCTGACCGACCCGCACGCGCTGGAAGCCATGCGCCTGATCAACGGCAATCTGGTGCAGATGATCGCCAACCCAGGCGATATCGCTCTGCGCGAGAAGATCATGCTCGGCAGCATGCAGGCCGGCCTGGCCTTCTCCAACGCGATCCTTGGCGCGGTGCATGCCATGAGCCACAGCCTCGGCGGCTTCCTCGATCTGCCGCATGGTCTGTGCAATGCGGTGCTGGTCGAGCATGTCGTGGCGTTCAACTACAGCGCGGCTCCGGAGCGTTTCAAGGTCATCGCCGAAACCCTCGGCATCGACTGTCGCGGCCTGAATCACGCACAGATTCGCCAGCGTCTGGTCGAGCATCTGATTGCTTTCAAGCATGCAGTGGGCTTCCGTGAAACCCTGGCCCTGCATGGCGTCGGCACTTCGGACATTCCGTTCTTGTCCAGTCATGCCATGGACGACCCGTGCATCCTCACCAACCCGCGCGAATCGACCCAGCGCGACGTCGAGGTGGTCTATGGCGAGGCGCTCTGACGAAGCGCTGGCCGGGCTGCTCGGTCTCGGTAGCCAGTCGGCGCGCAAGAGTCACTATCCCGAGCTGCTGGCGCGCCTGGAAGAGCTGGAAACCGAGCGCAACCGCTACAAGTGGCTGTTCGAGCACGCCGTGCACGGCATCATCCAGGCCAGCCTGCAGGACGGCGTGCTGGCGGCCAATCCGGCGATGGCGCGCATGCTCGGCTATGACGATCCGCAGCAGGTATTGTGGTCGCCGGACGATCTGGCCCGGCACCTGTTCGTTGGCGGCTTCGATGAGCTGACGCTGATTCGTGAGCGCCTGAGCCAGGGGCAGGCTCTGCTCGGTTACGAAACGCGCCTGCGCCGGCGCGATGGCAGCACCATCGACGTGCTGATGAATTTGCTGCTCAAGCCTGAGGGCGATGGTGTCTTCGAGGGCTTCGTCGCCGACATCACCGAGCGCAAGCAGGCGCAGAAACGCCTGCAGCAGCTCAATGACGAACTGGAACGCCGCGTCGCCGCTCGCACCTTCGAGCTGCTCGAGTCCAACCGCAACCTGCAACGGCAGATCGAGGAGCGCGAGCGCATCGAACTGGCCCTGCGCGAGGCGCGCGACGCCGCCGAGGCAGCCAACCGCAGCAAGGACAAGTACCTGGCCGCGGCCAGCCACGACCTGCTGCAGCCGCTCAATGCCGCGCGTTTGCTGATTTCTACCTTGCGTGAACGCGAATTGCCGAGCGCCGAGCACAATCTGGTGGAGCGCAGCCATCTGGCGCTGGAAGGTGCCGAGGATCTGCTGGCCGATCTGCTGGATATTTCCAAGCTGGATCAGGCTGCGATCAAGCCGGACGTCGACGTCTATCGCCTGGAAGAGCTGCTGGCGCCGCTGGCATCGGAGTTCGACAGCGTCGCCAGCTCCAGTGGTCTGCATTTGCGCGTACGCATCGCCGACTACGCAGTGCGCACCGATTTCCGTCTGCTGACTCGCATCCTGCGCAACTTCCTCAGTAATGCCTGCCGCTACACCGACCGTGGTGGTGTGCTGCTTGGCGCGCGGCGCCGAGGGGCCTTCGTCGAGCTGCAGGTATGGGACAGCGGGCGCGGCATTGCCGCCGATCAACTGGACAAGATCTTTCTCGAGTTCAATCAGTTGGACGTCGGTCGCGCCGCCGAGCGCAAGGGTGTCGGTCTGGGCCTGGCCATTGTCGAGCGTATCGCGCGCATGCTTGGTTACCCGATAGAGGTGCGTTCGCAACCGGGACGCGGCTCGGTGTTCAGCATTCGCGTACCCCTGGCCGAGAAGCTGCCGCTGCGGCAGGTGCACGCCGTTGCGCAGCCGGTGCTTGGCAATCCTCTGCCGGGGCGGCGCCTGCTGGTGATCGACAACGAAGTGGACATCCTGCACAGCATGCAGGCGCTGCTCGGGCAATGGGGCTGCGAAGTGGTCACGGCGGTCGACCTGAACCAGGCCTTGCAGCGTCTGCAGGGCAGGGCGCCAGAGGTGATCCTGGCGGACTATCACCTCGATCACGGCGTGCTCGGTTGCCAGGTGATTCAGCAGTTACGTGATGAGTTTGCCAGTTCAATTCCGGCACTGATCATCAGCGCCGACCGCAGCGATGCCTGTCGTCGCGAGTTGCAGACACTGGGCGCGCCCCTGCTGAACAAGCCGGTCAAGCCGGGCAAGCTGCGTGCGGTACTCAGCCAGCTTCTGCAGGAAACATGAACGGCGGACGGGTGAAGTGAACCTGGGGGATTTGCATGCTGTCTATTGGCTACCTCGTCCCTCAGGAGATAACCACAATGACAATTTCCATGAACCCCGTCATGCGTCGTCTGGCCGCCATTACCGCGCTGTTCCATCTGCTGCTGGTGGTGCAGATTCCCGCCGCTAACGCGGCGATGATCGGCACCCATGAGGTGATCGCCGAGCAACAGCACAAGGTGGATCAGGAGCAGCTGATGGCCATGCTCGATGACGAGCAGGTGAAAGAGAAACTGGTCGCCATGGGCGTCGATCGCGAGCAGGTCGAATCGCGTATCGCCAGCCTGACCCCGGCCGAACTGGCGCAGTTCAATCAGCAGCTGGATCAGGCGCCTGCCGGTGCCGGTGTGGTCGGCATTATCGTGTTGTTTCTGGTGATCTTCATCATCACTGATATGCTGTGCGCCACCAACATCTTCAGTTTCGTCAAATGCATCAATCGCTGATTCGCCTCTGCTGTATCGCTTCGATCGTTCTACTCACAGCCTGCGCTCGGTCTCCGGTGTTATCACCGGAGGCCGAACGCCTGCCTGAACGGGTGGAACTCACCGATGTGCCTTTCTTTCCGCAGGATGCCTACCAGTGCGGTCCCGCGGCCTTGGCCACCATGCTCAACCAGCGCGGTGTGCTGACCACGCCCGGTGCGCTGAAGGACAAGGTCTACATTCCCAGCCGCGAAGGCAGCCTGCAGGTCGAGATGGTCGCTGCGGCGCGCAATCACGAAATGCTGGTGTACCCGCTGCAACCGCGACTGGATGCTGTACTGGCAGAAGTGGCAGCCGGCAACCCGGTGCTGGTGCTGCAGAACCTGGCGTTCGACTTCTATCCGCAGTGGCACTTCGCGGTAGTGGTGGGTTATGACCGTCGCGAGCGCACGCTGATCCTGCGTTCTGCCACCACGCGCCGGCTGGAAGACAGCTTCGCCAGTTTCGACAGAACCTGGGCGCGGGGCGGTCGTTGGGCGGTGTTGACCCTGCCGCCGGAGCGTTTGCCGGCGCAGGCCGACATGCACGTCTGGATGAAGGCTGCCAACGATCTCGAGCAAACCGGCAATGCCCAGCCTGCACAGCGGGCCTATCGCCGCGCTACCGAGGCCTGGCCGGAACAGGCGTTGCCCTGGTTCGCCCTGAGCAATAGCCGTTATGCCGATGATGACCGCAAAGGCGCCGAGCAGGCCCTGCGTGAAAGTCTGAAGCGTGAGCCAGGTTTCGCCGCGGGCTGGTTCAACCTGTCTCAGCTAATGGGCGAGCAGGGCTGTGCACGTGAGGCGCAGCAGGCTCAGGTCTGTGCCCAGCGCCTGGCGCCGGAGGATGCACGCTTCGCTACACCGCCGAAAGCCAGTGGTTCAGGTGGGCAGTGTCAGGCCTTGCCGGTCTGTCCATGAAGCAAATGAAAACGGCGCCCCAGGGCGCCGTTTTTTTCGAGCGTCGCTTAGACACCCAGCCTGTCACGCAGCGTGTAGTACCAGGCGCCGATGGCGCTGAACGGCACCTGGAACAGGCGACCGCCCGGGAAGGGGTAGTGCGGCAGACCGGCGAAGGCATCGAAGCGTTCGGCCTGACCACGCAGCGCTTCGGCCAGTACCTTGCCGGCCAGATGCGTGTAGGTGACGCCGTGACCGCTGCAGCCTTGCGAGTAGTAGATGTTGTCCCCGATACGGCCGACCTGCGGCAGGCGCGACAGGGTCAGCAGGAAGTTGCCGGTCCAGGCGAAATCGATCTTCACGTCCTTCAACTGCGGGAAGGTCTTGAGCATCTTCGGGCGGATGATCGCTTCGATATTGGCCGGGTCGCGTGCGCCATACACCACGCCACCGCCGTAGATCAGACGCTTGTCACCCGTGAGGCGGTAGTAGTCGAGCAGGTAATTGCAGTCCTCGACGCAGTAGTCTTGCGGCAGCAGGCTGGCAGCGACTTCATCGGACAGCGGCTCGGTGGTGATCACCTGGGTGCCGCACGGCATCGACTTTGACGCCAGCTCAGGTACCAGATTGCCCAGATAGGCGTTGCCGGCGACCACCACGAACTTGGCCTTGATGCGGCCTTCGGGCGTGTGTACCACAGGGTTCGCGCCACGCTCGATACGGGTGGCCGGAGATTGCTCATAGATCACGCCGCCCAACGACTCCACTGCAGCAGCCTCGCCCAGCGCCAGATTCAGCGGATGGATATGACCACCGCTCATGTCCAGCATGCCGCCGACGTAATTCTCTGTGGCCACCACCTCACGGATGCGTTTGGCGTCCATCAGCTCCAGCTGGGTGTGGCCGTAGCGCTCCCACAGTTTCTTCTGTGCTTCCAGATGACCCATTTGCTTGCCGGTCAGCGCGGCGAACACGCCGCCGTCCTTCAGGTCGCACTGAATGTCGTACTTGGCGATGCGCTCACGGATGATGCGACCGCCCTCGAACGCCATCTGCCCGAGCAGTTGCGCCTGCTTGGGGCCGACCGTGCGTTCGATCACGTCGATGTCGCGGCTGTAGCTGTTGACGATCTGTCCGCCATTGCGACCGGAAGCGCCGAAGCCGACCTTGGCTGCCTCGACGATACAGACCTTGAAGCCGTTCTCCAGCAGGAATAGTGCAGTGGACAGGCCGGTGTAGCCTGCGCCAATGATGCACACATCGGTTTCCACCTCGCCTTGCAGGGCAGGGCGTTGCGGGACGGGGTTGGCTGAAGCGGCGTAGTAGGATTGTGGATATGCCGTGTGCGCCATCTTGAACCTCTGTTCTTTATTTTTTACGAATGAGGCGATGCTACCTGAGTTGAAAATGCCCGGCTAGTGTCCGTGCAAAATATTCAACGTTCCTGCTTCGAATAAAAAATTGGCCTATTTCAGTGAGTTAGCGAAAAAAACCTGTTGACGGCCAAAAAGATCTGCGTAGAATGCGCACCCATCGAAGGCACATAGCTCAGTTGGTTAGAGCACCACCTTGACATGGTGGGGGTCGTTGGTTCGAGTCCAATTGTGCCTACCAAATCGATAAAAAGGGGTCGCTAAGCGACCCCTTTTTTATTGCTCGAGTTTTTCGAGCAGGCTTTTACGTGTTTGTTTCAAGCGGCAGCTTGTCAGAACTCAGGCTTTCTGAAAGTATCCCCGCTCTTTACTTCCAGTGACTCTGGTTCGGTCTGGTTGGCCTTCGGGCTCCTGCCATTGTTAGGTGGGTATACCGCTGAATCGCTTCCTGGCTCATCCCAACCCACGTGACCTTTGGTAGGGGTCACCACTAGGAGAGGAGGCGCCATGCCCATCATTACTCTTCCCGACGGCAGTCAACGTTCGTTCGATCATCCGGTATCCGTGCTGGAGGTCGCTCAATCCATTGGTGCAGGTCTGGCCAAGGCCACCCTGGCTGGCAAGGTAAACGGCAAGCAGGTCGATGCCTGCGACATTATCGATGCCGACGCCACCCTGCAGATCATCACGCCGAAGGACGAAGAGGGGCTGGAAATCATCCGCCACTCCTGTGCTCACCTGGTTGGGCATGCAGTCAAGCAGCTGTATCCGAATGCCAAGATGGTGATCGGTCCGGTCATCGATGAGGGCTTCTATTACGACATCGCCATCGACCGCCCCTTCACCCCGGAAGACATGGCGGCCATCGAGAAGCGCATGGCCGAACTGATCGACAAGGACTACGACGTCATCAAGAGGATGACGCCGCGTGCCGAGGTCATCGAGCTGTTCAAGTCGCGCGGCGAGGAATACAAGCTGCGTCTGATCGACGACATGCCGGACGAAAAGGCCATGGGCCTGTACTTCCATGAAGAGTACGTCGACATGTGTCGCGGTCCGCACGTACCCAATACCCGCTTCCTCAAGGCCTTCAAGCTGACCCGCATTTCCGGTGCCTACTGGCGCGGCGACTCGAAGAACGAGCAGCTGCAGCGTGTCTATGGCACTGCCTGGGCGGACAAGAAGCAGCTGGCTGCCTATATCCAGCGCATCGAAGAGGCCGAGAAGCGCGATCACCGTCGCATCGGCAAGCAGCTCGACCTGTTCCATCTGCAGGAAGAAGCGCCGGGCATGGTGTTCTGGCATCCCAATGGCTGGACCGTCTACCAGGTGCTGGAGCAATACATGCGCCAGGTGCAGCGTGAGAATGGCTACGTGGAAGTGCGCACGCCGCAGGTGGTCGATCGCATTCTCTGGGAGCGCTCCGGCCACTGGTCCAACTATGCCGAGAACATGTTCACCACGGCTTCGGAAAATCGCGATTACGCGGTCAAGCCGATGAACTGCCCGTGCCACGTGCAGATCTTCAACCAGGGTCTGAAATCCTACCGCGACCTGCCGCTGCGTCTGGCCGAGTTCGGTGCCTGCCACCGCAACGAGCCGTCCGGTGCGCTGCACGGCATCATGCGCGTGCGCGGCTTCGTCCAGGACGATGCGCACATCTTCTGCACCGAAGATCAGGTGAAGAAGGAAGCGGCCGATTTCATCAAGCTGACCCTGCAGGTCTATGCCGACTTCGGTTTCACCGATATCGCCATGAAGCTTTCGACTCGTCCGGCCAAGCGCGTGGGTTCCGAAGAGCTGTGGGATCGCGCCGAAGGTGCGCTGGCCGATGCGCTGAACGAGTCCGGCCTGGCCTGGGAATATCAGCCGGGCGAGGGCGCCTTCTACGGTCCGAAGATCGAATTTACCCTGCGTGACTGCCTGGGTCGCAACTGGCAGTGCGGTACGCTGCAGTACGATCCGAACCTGCCGGAGCGTCTGGACGCCAGCTATATTGCCGAAGACAACAACCGCAAGCGCCCGGTCATGCTGCACCGCGCGATTCTCGGTTCGTTCGAGCGTTTCATCGGTATGCTGATCGAGCACTACGCCGGTTCCTTCCCGGCCTGGCTCGCGCCGACCCAGGCGGTGATCATGAATATCACCGACAAGCAGGCCGATTTTGCCCGCGAAGCGGAGAAAACTCTCAATCAAAGCGGTTTTCGTGCCAAGGTTGACTTGAGAAACGAAAAGATCGGCTTTAAAATCCGCGAGCATACCTTGCTCAAGGTTCCCTATCTCTTGGTTATTGGAGATCGGGAAGTCGAGACACGATCCGTTGCTGTGCGCACCCGCGAAGGCGTCGACCTGGGGTCAATGCCTCTCGAGCAGTTCGCCGCGCAGTTGCAGCAAGCGGTTTCCCGGCGTGGTCGCCAAGATTTGGAGTAAGAACTATTAAGCGTGATATGAGACAGGACAAGCGAGCCGCCCCCAAGGCGCCGATCAACGAGAACATCACTGCGCGTGAGGTTCGTCTGATTGGCGCGGACGGCCAGCAGATTGGTGTGGTTTCCATTGATGAAGCGTTGAACGCTGCCGAGGAAGCCAAGCTGGATCTGGTGGAGATTTCCGCAGACGCGGTGCCACCGGTTTGCCGCATCATGGACTACGGCAAGCACCTGTTCGAGAAGAAAAAGCAGGCTGCTATTGCCAAGAAGAACCAGCACCAGCAGCAGATCAAAGAGATCAAGTTTCGTCCAGGGACGGAAGAAGGGGATTACCAGGTAAAACTACGCAACCTGGTACGTTTCCTTGAAGATGGGGACAAGGCCAAGGTATCGCTTCGATTCCGCGGCCGTGAGATGGCCCACCAGGAGCTGGGTATGGAGCTGCTTAAGCGGGTCGAAGCCGACCTCGCCGAACTCGGCACCGTAGAACAGCATCCTAAGCTGGAAGGACGCCAGCTGATGATGGTCATCGCTCCCAAGAAGCGTAAATAACCTCCCGGGCACTGGCAGGCCTGATGGTTATCAGTTGTTAATGAATGCGGAGTACTAAACATGCCAAAAATGAAAACCAAGAGCGGCGCTGCAAAGCGCTTCCTGAAGACTGCTTCGGGTTACAAGCACAAGCACGCTTTCAAGAGCCACATCCTGACCAAGATGTCCACCAAGCGTAAGCGCCAGCTGCGTGGCAGCTCGCTGATCGGTCCGTCGGACGTCGCAAAAGTCGAGCGCATGCTGCGCGTTCGTTAATCGGTCAAGATATCTAGAGGTAATTACTCATGGCTCGTGTTAAGCGTGGCGTTATCGCTCGTGCTCGTCACAAAAAAATCCTGAAGCTCGCCAAGGGCTACTATGGTGCACGTTCGCGCGTGTTCCGCGTTGCCAAGCAAGCGGTAATCAAGGCTGGCCAATACGCCTACCGTGACCGCCGTCAGCGCAAGCGTCAGTTCCGCGCACTGTGGATCGCTCGTATCAACGCTGGTGCTCGCGTCAACGGTCTGTCCTACAGCCGTCTGATCGCTGGCCTGAAGAAAGCGTCGATCGAAATCGACCGCAAGGTTCTGGCCGATCTGGCAGTGAACGAAAAAGCGGCGTTTGCTGCGATTGTCGAGAAAGCTAAGGCCGTTCTGGCTTAAGTCCCCCGACAATCACCGGGTTCGCCCGGTGGCAACGTCAAAGATAGGGGAAGAGCCTTAACAGCTCTTCCCCTATTTCGTATCTGGAGTCTGTAAATGGAAAATCTGGATGCATTGGTCTCCCAAGCGCTCGAGGCCGTGCAACAAAGCGAAGATGTCAACGCCCTGGAACAGCTCCGGGTTCAATACCTTGGCAAGAAAGGCGAGCTGACCGCCCTGATGCAGACTCTGGGCAAGCTGTCGGCCGAAGAGCGGCCGCAAGCCGGTGCCCTGATCAACACTGCCAAGAACCAGGTGCAAGATGCCCTCAACGCCCGCAAATCCGTGCTTGAGCAGGCTCTGCTCGCCGAGAAGCTGGCATCCGAGCGTATCGATGTGACCCTGCCAGGCCGTGGCCAGACCTCCGGTGGTCTGCATCCGGTGACCCGCACGCTCGAGCGTGTCGAGCAGTTCTTTACCCATATTGGTTACAGCGTTGCCGAGGGCCCGGAAGTCGAAGACGACTACCACAACTTCGAAGCGCTCAACATCCCCGGCCACCACCCGGCGCGGGCGATGCACGATACCTTCTATTTCAATGCGAACATGCTGCTGCGCACCCACACCTCGCCGGTACAGGTGCGCACCATGGAATCGCAGCAGCCGCCGATCCGCATCGTCTGCCCCGGCCGTGTCTATCGCTGCGATTCCGATATCACCCACTCGCCGATGTTCCACCAGGTTGAAGGCCTGTTGGTCGACGAGGGCATCAGCTTCGCCGACCTCAAGGGCACCATCGAAGAATTCCTTCGCGTGTTCTTCGAGAAGCCGCTGGGCGTGCGTTTCCGTCCTTCCTTCTTCCCGTTCACCGAGCCGTCGGCCGAGGTCGACATGCAGTGCGTGATGTGCTCGGGCAAGGGCTGTCGCGTCTGCAAGCAGACCGGCTGGCTGGAAGTGATGGGCTGCGGCATGGTGCATCCGAACGTGCTGCGCATGAGCGGCATCGATCCCGAGAAATACTCCGGTTTCGCCTTCGGCATGGGCGTCGAGCGCCTGGCCATGCTGCGTTATGGCGTCAATGACTTGCGCCTGTTCTTCGATAACGACCTGCGGTTCCTGGCGCAATTTCGCTAGCAGCCGCCCCTCGTGATCGAATTCGTTTAAGGAGAACAGACAACATGAAATTCAGTGAACAGTGGCTGCGCAGCTGGGTGAACCCGGACGTCTCGCGCGACGAGCTGGTGGCCCGCCTGTCGATGGTCGGCCTGGAAGTGGACGCCGTGATTCCGGTGGCTGGCGCTTTCAGCGGCGTGGTGGTCGGCGAGATCCTCAGCGCCGAGCAGCACCCGGATGCCGACAAGCTGCGCGTGTGTCAGGTGAGCAATGGTAGCGAGAGCTTCCAGGTCGTCTGCGGTGCGCCGAATGCACGCGCCGGCATCAAGGTCCCCTTCGCCATGATCGGCGCCGAGCTGCCGGGCGACTTCAAGATCAAGAAGGCCAAGCTGCGCGGTGTGGAGTCCCAGGGCATGCTGTGCTCGGCCTCCGAACTGCAGATCAGCGACGACAACAGCGGCCTGATGGAGCTGGCGGCGGACGCCCCGGTCGGTCAGGACATCCGCGCCTACCTGGGCCTGGACGATGCCAGCATCGAGATCGGTCTGACTCCCAACCGAGGCGACTGCCTGTCGCTGGCGGGTCTGGCCCGTGAAGTCGGTGCCATCTACGGTGCTCCAGTATCGGCGGTATCGGTTGCTCCGGTCGCAGCGATCCATGACGAAGTGCGCCCGGTGGAAGTGCTGGCGCCCAAGGCCTGCCCGCGCTACCTGGGCCGCGTCATCCGCAACGTCGACCTGTCCAGGCCGACTCCGTTGTGGATGGTCGAGCGCCTGCGCCGTTCCGACATTCGCAGCATCGACGCGGCCGTCGACGTTACCAACTACGTGATGCTCGAGTTGGGCCAGCCCATGCACGCCTTCGATCTCGCCGAGATCAACGGCGGCGTCCGCGTGCGCATGGCCGAAGAGGGCGAGAAGCTGGTGCTGCTCGATGGCCAGGAAGTCAGCCTGCGCGCCGACACCCTGGTGATCGCCGATCACAGCCGCGCCCTGGCGATTGCCGGCGTGATGGGCGGCGAGCACAGCGGCGTCAGCGACAAGACCCGCGATCTGTTCCTGGAAAGCGCCTTCTTCGACAACATTGCCGTGGCTGGTAAGGCGCGCTCCTATGGCCTGCACACCGACTCGTCGCACCGTTTCGAGCGTGGCGTGGATTCGCAGCTGGCGCGCAGCGCCATGGAGCGTGCTACCGCGCTGCTGTTGGAAATCGTTGGCGGTGAAGCTGGGCCGATCATCGAAGCGGTCAGTGAGGCCGATCTGCCGAACGTGGCGCCGATCACCCTGCGCGCCGAGCGCATCAGTCAGATGCTGAGCATGGACATGGACGGTACCGAAGTCGAGCGTCTGCTCAGCGCGCTGGGTCTGGGCGTGATCGCCCAAGGCGCCGGCCAGTGGCAGGTCAGCGTGCCGAGCCACCGCTTCGATATCAGCCTGGAAGTGGATCTGATCGAAGAGCTGGGTCGCCTGTACGGTTACAATCGCCTGCCGGTGCGTTACCCGCAGGCGCGTCTGGCACCGCAGGCCAAGGCTGAGGCACGTGCCGAACTGCCGGCCCTGCGCCGCCTGCTGGTGGCGCGCGGCTATCAGGAAGCGATCACCTATAGCTTCATCGATCCCAAGCTGTTCGAACTGTTCGCGCCGGGTGTCGAGCCTCTGCAGCTGGCCAATCCGATCTCTGCCGACATGGCGGCGATGCGCTCGTCGCTGTGGCCGGGTCTGGTCAAGGCGCTGCAGCACAACCTCAACCGTCAGCAGTCGCGCGTGCGACTGTTCGAAAGTGGTTTGCGTTTTGTTGGTCAGTTAGAAGGCCTGCAGCAGGAGGCCATGCTCGCTGGCGTGATCAGTGGCAGTCGTCTGCCGGAAGGCTGGGCCAACAGCCGCGAGAGCGTCGACTTCTACGATCTGAAGGCCGATGTAGAGGCGCTGTTGGGTTTTGCCGGCGCAGCTGATGCTTTCAGCTTCGTGCCGGGCGAGCATCCCGCTCTGCACCCTGGTCAGACTGCCCGTATCGAGCGGGAAGGGCGACTGGTCGGTTTCATCGGTGCCTTGCACCCGGAGCTTGCCAAGACCCTGGGGCTGGATCAGCCAGTGTTCCTCTTCGAGCTGGTGTTGGCCGAAGTCGCCGCTGGTCGTATGCCGGCGTTCAGTGAGCTGTCGCGCTTCCCTGAGGTGCGTCGTGACCTGGCGTTGCTGCTCGATCGCGAGCAACCGGCCGAGGCTGTGTTGTCGGCAATCCGAGAAACTGCAGGCGAATGGCTGACAGACCTCAAGCTATTTGACGTCTATCACGGTAAAGGTATTGATCCGCATAGAAAAAGCCTTGCCGTCGGCTTGACCTGGCAACATCCATCGCGCACTCTTAATGACGATGAGGTGAGTACTACTACGCAAAACATCCTCACCTGCCTCGAACAAAGGTTCAACGCCACGTTAAGGAAGTAGCGTATGGGGGCTCTGACGAAAGCTGAAATGGCGGAACGTCTGTATGAAGAGCTCGGCCTGAACAAAAGGGAAGCCAAGGAACTGGTGGAGCTGTTTTTTGAAGAGATCCGCCAGGCTCTTGAGCTGAACGAACAGGTCAAGCTTTCCGGGTTCGGTAACTTCGACTTGCGCGACAAGCGCCAGCGACCCGGCCGCAACCCGAAAACAGGAGAGGAGATTCCGATCACGGCTCGCCGTGTGGTCACCTTTCGTCCAGGGCAAAAATTGAAAGCCAGGGTCGAGGCCTATGCTGGAACCAAGTCATAACGACGAACTACCGGCAATTCCCGGCAAACGCTACTTCACCATCGGTGAGGTCAGCGAACTCTGCGCGGTCAAACCCCACGTTCTACGTTACTGGGAACAGGAATTCCCACAGCTCAATCCGGTCAAGCGGCGGGGCAACCGTCGCTACTACCAGCGTCAGGATGTGCTGATGATCCGGCAGATTCGTGCGCTGCTTTACGATCAGGGCTTCACCATCGGCGGGGCGCGTCAGCGCCTTTCTGGTGACGAAGCCAAGGACGACACCACCCAGTATCGTCAGCTGATCAAGCAGATGATTGCCGAACTGGAAGATGTTTTGCACGTTCTGAAGAAGTAGGGCAAAGAAAAAGTTGCCTTAATTCAAAAGCTTAATGTATTGCATGGGGTGCAAGGGGTCGAGTGTTCGAATCACTCCGTCCCGACCAAAAAACTCCAATGAAAACAGCCAGTTGAGCAATCACTGGCTGTTTTTGTTTTTGGCCCGCGCAAAACCGGCGCAAAATGCGCGCAAAACTACCCGGCGATGTCGGTGATATCCAGATCGGGTATCGCGTCCGACCACACTACGTCGGCGTGGTCGCGTTGGTAGTTCTTCGTCATCTCCTCGCTGGCATGGCCGGCGATTCTCTGACCGTCCTTCCCGGCCTTCTTGTACAGGTGCAGGGAGAGGGCGCGTATCTCGTGGAACCCTGGCTGTTCCTCATCCGCCCAGTTGGCGTAGCAGCCAGCCGCCTCCCGCGCTTCCTTGAATGCCCTGGTCAAGTACCGCTCCTCAATCTTCGTCCAGTGCTCCTTCTGCTCGGCCTGTTTCTGTCGCTTGCGGTCAGGGCGGCGGTGGATCAGGAAAGGGGAAGGCACGTTGTCGCGGCAGCGAGACAGCACGGCTTGCAGTTGTGGCGTGACCTTGAAGCGGATCCACGCTGCGTCGCTGGCCTTGGATGTCTTCTGCTGCACCACGTACAGATAGCCGTCGCGCACGTCGTCGAAGCGCATGCTGAGGATATCGGTACGGCGCTGTGCGGTGATCAGCGCAAGGTCGATCGCGTTCTGCAGCCAGGCTGGCGCTTTCTCGCGGATGGCGCGCACGCCTTCGACGGTGTGGCGCTTGCGCTGCTTCTTCTCGATCTTGGCGATGGTGCTGGCAGCCGGGTTGTCCGGGCACAAGCCTTTCGATGCGGCGTGGTTGAACACGTCGATCAGAAGGGCGCGGGCTTGGTTGGCGGCGCGCGGGGTGAGGCTGTCGAGCAGCTCAGCGACCATGCGGATGGTGATCTGGTCGACCGCCAGCCCCTCGAAGGCGCGGCGGAACTGGCGGAAGCGCACCGCGTACAGATCCAGGGTGCCCTTTGCCAGCTCGCGCGGGGGAAGAATGTCGCGCTCGTAGGTGTCGAGGAACTCGCTGAACAGATCAGAGGCTACCCCTTGCACCTTGTGCACGAGGTCGGCGCCGCGCATGAACTCGAGGTTGAGTTGCTTGGCGGCGTCGACTGCCTTGGCCCTGTCGCTGCCGAACGGGAACCACACGCCATCCGTTGGCCGACGATAGCGGTAGGTACCGCGCCTGGCGTCCAGATAGAGGTTCTGCGGCAGGCCCTTGTTGGCCTTGTTGCGCGGGCGTGGGGACATCAGGCTGCTCCTTTTAGCACCATCGCCACCAGGTCGTTGCGGTTTCCGGCCTGGTAGGCAGTCCAGTCCACATACCACAATTTGCCGATCTGCTCTCCGGGGATGATGCCGTTCTTGATGTAGTTGCGGATGGCCTGGCTGCAGGGCGGCGTGCCGTTCGGCCCCCAGCGGCGGCGCTGGAACTCGCTGATCTTGATCAGCTCTCGGCGCGCCTCAGGCAGCGCCTTGCGCGGCTGGATTGCTTTCTTCATCACACCACCCCCGCCCACTTCTCAAGCGTGATCAGTTTCATGCGGCCTCCTGTGCTGCTATCAGCCGATCCCATGCGGGCTTGTCTTCAGGATTGACGTGCCATTCGAGCTTCCCGCCTTCTTTTTCCTGTACGCCCCCGCCGTACTTTGCGCCTTCGAACGAAAATTCGGCGCTGTTGTAGGCCCACGGATAGTCGGCGCGGAAGAGCGTAAAGGTCAGGTAAGGCCGTTCGGCCTGCACCTTGGCGATGAAGGACTGACCGCTTGCCTTGCGCTCGGCGATATCCTGTTCGCGCGCCGCCTTGCATCCAGGCCCGCAGTACGCGTGCACGCCTTCAAAGATCGGCTCTTGTTCATTGCCGTCTTCATCTTTTGTCGTGTCGCCGTAGATCCCTGTTTCGCAGTAATCACAGGTCTGCGAATAGCCGTTATCAATCCAGGCTTGAGCCGGTATTTTGCCGGTGTTCTGGTACCGATCGGCCCATGGCGCGCGGCGGCAACTTTCGATGCATTCAAACTCGGTGTCGTGCTCGTTGGCGCCCAGGCGCCTAGCTGCGATGCCGCTGCTTGCGAAGACGATTACCGTCATGGCCTCGGATCGCTCCGTGACCGCATATGCCTTCAATGGTTTATCGGACACAGCAAATCCTCCCGCCCTATGTGGGCAGATAGAAAAGGGGGTGGGGTGGGGTAGATCAGGCCTGGCGTTGCGCCTGGCTGGCTTTATCGAAGTAGAAGACGACAGGCTCCGCCGTCTCGACGATCAGGCCGTATGACTTGGCGAGGCGGTAGATCGGGTGGTATTGGTTCAGGCTGTTGACGTGACCGGCAATCCATCGCCTCCACGCTTCAAGCGGCATCGAGCTCTTGCTGATGTTGCATGGTGGGCATGCCGGCATCATGTTCTCAATGACGTTTGACTCTGGCCGACCAGTGCCTACCGAAGTCAGGCGGCGGACTCCATCTGCCCCCTGTCGAACCTCAAGATCCCGCCTGGCTGGCTCGAAGTGGTCGGCGTGCCAGCGCTCCGGAAGCTCACAACCACAGTAAGCACAGCGTCCGCCGAACTTCTCACGCAGTTCAGCGCGTTGCTTCTTGCTCAGCTTCATTGCTGTCTCCCTTGCGTTGCGCCTGGCGGTGGGCGGCGAGGGCTGGCGTCAGGCGGTAGCACTCAGCCGGGAAACCGTATTCAGCGCAATCGCAGTGCTCGCCGCACGATTCCTCGCGCTGCTCGACCATCAGCAGCCCGTGACGAACGCCGGCCTCTTGAATGTCGCCGCCGTCGAAGCTGCCGCCTTTCCAGGCACCGTCGATCAGCTCCATAGCGAAGGACGCCAGCCCCCGCAAGTCAGGGCCTGGCTGCGGGGTGGCGGTGAGGAAGTCCTGGATACGCGGCAGCATCTCCACCACAGCATTGGCGCAGCGGTAGTTGAGTACGTCTCCATGCTTTCGCTCGGCATACCCGTGCTCTCTGGCTTCGGCCAGCAATTCCACCTCACGCAGCAATCCCCGCGCCGCCTCCAGCTCTTCCATGGCGCGGATTCCTTCACGCTGGAAGCTGTCGCGCTCCTCTCGCAGTTGATTCTGTCGCTCGATAACAGCTTTGTACGCTATGGCATCGTTCTTGGCTTCGCGCTTCAGCCGCCCATTCTCAGCCCGCAGCGCCTCGGCCTCTGCGCGCAGCGCGTCGAAGTGACGGCGCAGACTGTAGGCGTAGCCGGCGATCTGATCGCCAGCCCTCTCCAGATGTTCGGCCAGCTTCGCTGAGCCTACCTGCTTCTGCTGCTCGCACAGGCTATCCATACGGCGCAGCGGAGTACGATTTGCCAGATCGTCCAGTATCTGCATGGCCAGCGCTGCCGTGACGCTTGATTTCATTTGCTCATTCATTCTATTCACCTGCTGCGCGCTGATTGCGTTGCGCTCTGCGCTGACGTTTTGCATCGGCCTTTTGGAGCGCGATCTTGTCTTGCTCCGTGAGCGCCTTTTCGGGTTTCTGCTCGGGGAACAGCGCGGCAATTTGGCCGTGAAGCCCGAGACCGGCGCCGATGACCATGATTTTGTGGAGACTGTTCATCACACCTCTCCTTCTTCGGCGGCAGCGGCGGGGCGGTTTGCCCGCGCCTCCAGTAGCCGCTTGTGGCTGTCCGGCGCTGGAATGGTCATCCAGGCTTTCCCGTGTCGAGATAGCGGAGTCAGAACAAGGCTGTTGCCAGTACCCAGCAGCGACTCCAGTTGTCTGACAATCTCGGCGTACCGGCGAAGCGCTACGCCGGTATCCAGCCGATAACGCTCGATTGGCTCCAGCTTCTGCTGGTCGAACGGATTGATGCGCCATAGCTGCTCCGGGTCGGCGATGTCGGCCAGCTCGCACAGGTATTCAGGGCTCATACGCCACCCCCATTGAGCAGGGCGCGGAGTTGCTCCAGCCAGCAGTCATCCGCGTGCGCGATGCCTGGAAACGGTTGCAACTTTCCGTCTCTCCAGGTTCCGTTGCTGTAGCCCTCGCATGCCGGGCACATCCATTCACCTGGGCCGTTGTTGTCGTCTCGGAAAACGGCAATCTCTGCGTCGGCGCAGTCTCGGATACGCTCCAGCAACTCACGCGGCACGCTCACCCGCTCGGGCGCGGACTGCTGGGCGGAAAGGGAGGCGACGATGCGCTCGCACTGGGCGACGGTCATGAGACTGTGCGCCTCAAGACTCGGATTCCCCTCGTAAATGTGCGTGCGACGGAAAATGTACCCGTGGTCTACGTGGAAGAATCTGTAACCAACCACCTCCACCTCTTCCACAGCCGATCCAGCAGCCGGCAGGGAGTGGGCTTGTGCGTACAGAAGCGTCCCCGGCTCCAAGTACTGCAGCCCCTTGTTCAGCCACTTAATCGAATTCGCAGGGTCATAGCCGGCGTATTCGATCACGGCCACCGGCTCGGCGGACGGAATTGATGGTTCCCCGAATCGAGTTTCGCCCTGCGCCTCAAGCGTCAGTTGGTCGATGACCTGTTCCTGATGCCACACCTTTTGCTCGGCTTCCAGCGCGCGCCGCTTCCAGATGGCCAGATCCTCGCGCGCACCGACATACGCCTCCGCCATGTCAGGCTGCTCAGCCTTGACGGTTGGGGCGGCGGCGATCATGGCGCGATAGCACTGCATAACGGTTGATTGCGCACCAGTGATTGGATAGCTGCCGTCCGCTCCATCGCCAAGCGGGTGCATGCCAAGTGCCAGAGACATAGCGGTTAGCAGTTCGACGCCAGGTTCAACCGGAACCAGCTTCCACCCATCCGGCACACCCACCGGCAGGCTGGCGCTGATCTTCTCCACCGCCCGGTCGATTGGCGCCTGGATGAAGTCTGGGATCGCGCCAGGCCCGGAGGGCGGCACCAGCCCAGTGACGCCTGAAACCATGCTCACGAGTGCGTCGGTGACGATTTTTCGCAGGTCCACATCTTTGTTCATCTCGCTCATGTCGTACTCCAGATATTCGGGTTGTTCCAGTCCGCCCAGGTGACGTGGCGCTCGCGGCGCTCCATGTCTTCCAGTTCCACGCCTACGCCCTCGATCAGCATCACGATTCGGTACCGGTGATTCGTCGGTACGTGCAGCGCAACCGCGCACTGCGCATTGATGCGCCGCACAGCAGCGCTCTCGGTCATGCCGTTCATGCGTTCAGCTCCATATCCCTGTCGTTGAAACCCGCGCACCACAGGCAGCGCTCGAACAACCGAGCAATGCCAAACGGGCACGATGTATACGGCGCGCCTTCTTCCCGCGCCTTTCTGCCGGCGCGGTAATGCGCCGAGTTCTCCGGAAATCCGGGATCGGTGTAGTTGTTCACGGGAAACTCCAAGCGGCGGGCGCCGCTGGTTAGCTGGATGGGGATCGATGCAGGCGGGGTATGACTAGGCGGTCGCAAACATGTCGTGCTGAGCCGCGAGCGCGTCCAGGTTCTTGACGGCCTGATCGAAATAGCTCTTTTTCAGCTCAACGCCCACTGCCTTGCGTCCCATTTCAACGGCGCAGTAGGCCTCGCTGCCGATTCCGAGAAACGGGGTTAGAACTACGTCGCCAGGCTTCGTCCACAGGCGTATGCCGCGACGGATCACGTCCAGTTGCAAAGGGCAGATGTGGCGCTCGTCGTCGTGCTCGCGGGCGCTGCGGAACTGGAGCGTGTCGTTTGGGTTGATATCCATCCATACCGGGCTGGCTAGGCGCTGCCACTCGTCAACCGGCAGATCGTCGTGCTCCACCTTGTCCATCACCTCGCCGGGCTTGCGCATGGTCACGAGGTAGTCCGCGATGCCTTGCCGGCTCATGGTGGCGTTGCTGCGGATGGTTTTGTGCAGCAGGCCTAGCGCCTTGGTTCGCTGCATTGCTGTCACAGGGTCTTTCCAGATGCAGACCTCGCTGGCGTAGATGAATCCGTGTTTCTGGAAGGCCTTGATCAGGTCGCCGCGGAAGTCTTTCAGTCCGATATATCCGTCGCGCTCCTTGCTGGTCGGCAGCTGCATGCAGTGGAAGCTGACGTTGTGGCCGGGCTTAATGACTCGGGCAAGCTCCCTTACCAGATGATCGAAGTGCTCGAAAAACTCAGCGTCCGTGCGGCTGTTGCCCATGTCGCGGGGGCTGTTGCTGTACGTGTACAGGCTGGAGAACGGCGGGCTAAAAATCGAATAGTCCACGCTGTTCTCCGGCAGGCCGGCGATTACCTCGACGCAATCCCCGTTGAAAAGCGTGCTGTCTGGACGGTCAACTTGGCTGATGCAATTCATGCGGCTTCACTCCTGAGCCACGCGGGCGCTTTCACCTTGCGCGCGGCGATGTAGTCATTGGTCTGTCGTTTGGTGCCGCAGATGGCGGCGCGGACGGCCTCAGCCGTTTCGGTGGCGAGCGCTTCGCCCATTGCGATAGCGTCGTATTGCTTGCGGCGCAGGTTGGCTAGCACTGCGCCTTCCAGCTGGCTGCTGAACAGGTGAACCTGCACCTCGCGCTTTTGGCCGAATCGGTAGCAGCGTCTGACGGCCTGGTAGTAGGACTCAAAGGAATCGGATACCCCGACGAATGCCATGCGGGCGCAGTGTTGCCAGTTGAGGCCCCATCCGCAGATAGACGGCTTACTGACGAGAACCCTGATCTTCCCAGCCGCGAAGTCGGCGAGGCGCTGTTCTTTCTGGTCCGCCGTATGCGATCCGGCAATCTCGACCGCACCGGGGATCATCTTCACGAGCATTTCCGTCTCGGCGTTGTACTCACCCCACACAATCCAGAACTCGTCGTCTGCGTTGATCAGGTCAGCGCAAGCCTGCACGCGGGCCTCCATGCTTTCCTTTCTGGCCGCGCGGCGCTCCATCAGGCTGCTTGCCTCCAGCGCGAACAGCATCCCGTCCTCGATCAGGTTGCCGTCATCCACATCCACCAGATGCTCAGTTTCGTGCAGCGGCGGCAGGCGATAGGCGCTGTCGTCGTATCCAAGATCAGATGGCTTGCGGACACATGCGCCCCACTGGCTTACCCAGCGCCAGAACATGTGCCGTGCATGGCCTTTGAGTCGCCATGTCTGCGTCTCGCCTCCATCGTGGACGAAGAACTCGGCGAGCATTTCCGAACGAGTGCAGACGCCAAGGAACTCGGCGTGCGTGCCAAGCTCGGTCCAGTCATTCGGCGCCGGCGTTGCTGTCGCGCAAAGCCGATACGGCGTGCTGCCGAACGCCTGCACGAGCTGATCGAACGTCTTAGCGGTGTGATGCTTGATGACAGACGATTCGTCGAGGACGACCCCGACAAAGCGCGAGCAGTCAAACTTGTGGATGCGGTCGTAGTTGACGATGTTGATGCCAGGGCGAACGTCCTCCGGCTCGCGGCAGTGCGTGATCTGCACTCCAATGCTCTTGCCCTCGGCCACCGTCTGCGCGGCTACCGCCAGCGGGGCCAGGATCATCACATCGCCACCCGTGCGGCGTGCCACTTCGTCAGCCCATGCAACCTGCATGCGGCTCTTGCCAAGCCCGGTGTCAGCAAAAATCGCAGAGCGGCCTCGGCGCAATGCCCATGCAACAAGATCGCGCTGCATGTTGAACAGCGAATCAGGAAGGTTAAAAGGCTCGGTAAGGCCAGATGGTGCAAGTGTTTCGAGCTTGCGCGATACAAAATCCTGATAGCTCATTCTCACCTCGTTATTGGTGTGCACCTATGGCACCCGCACGGAACGGGCGCCCAGGTAGTGCGGCAGTAGATGGTCACTGGATGATCCCGGTAGATGCCATCTCGACGGCTCTGGCGTGTTCGCGTTCGAGGTTGTCGATGGTCTTGTGGGCGCGCTGGCGGGTCACTTCGTCCATGTCCTTGAGGCGCGATTCCAGGTCGTGCATGGCTGCGCTCAGGTGGCGCTGGTGTTCGAATAGCTCAATGGGCGACATGGCCGTTTTCCTCGATTGCTCGCGCCAGGGTCGCCTTGCTGCAACCGAGCGCCCTGGTGATGGTATTCATGGAGTCGCCAGCCTCGATCATCGGCCAGGCCTGGCGTGCCAGTTCCTGGCGGTGCTTGCGGCCTCGCTCTGCGGTGGCCTTGCGGTTCGCCTCGTTTGGCCCCTTGCTTCCAGTGGCGCCGCGCTTGCTGTCGATCCTGATGCCGTAGGCCTGAGCCAGCCGCTTGATGCGGCGCAGGTCGATCTTGAGGTGATACTTGATCGCCGTGATGCCGGCTCCCTTGTCGGCGAGCACTCGAATGCGCTGTGCGTCTTCTGCGTCTTTCGTGCGATCTTCGTTGCTCAGCACAATCGCCCCGGCGCCGTTCCACTTACCGCCAACGTCCCCGCCGACGCGGATAGCGCATTGCTGGATAACGCCGCCGCGCTGCTCGAACTCGGCCATGGCCTGCTCAAGCCAGGCGCGGTTCTCCGCACAGCTCTGGACGGTCGGCAGGTTTTGCGTGGCCAGGTGATGGTTTGCTGTGTACATGTCGGATACCTCGAATTAGATGGCCGAATGCCCAGGTGGCCAGCCTGTCGTTACGGCGCAGCTCCAAGCGTTGCCGGTGGCGCCCCGTGTCGTGGTGGCGGGGTTCGTTAGGCGGCCATGCGTTCGCGCATTTCGCGCTCCAGGGCTGCCAATTCTTCAAGGAAGTGCTTCACCTCGGCTTCCATCTCGCGGATGCGTTTTTCGTCGCGGTGGAAGCGGAAGCAGGCGTATTGCAGCTCTTCCGGCAGACGGTCGTCGAAACTTACGAAGTCGACCCACTCGCGACCGCTGCAGGCCATTTGAGCCAGCATCTGCCATTCGTAGGCCGAGTCATGCGCGCCGGACTGGATAACGGCGATGTGCTGCGCCGTGTTCGGGCACTTGATCTCGAGCAGGCCGTCACTGCCAACGATTCCGTCTGGCGAGGCTGCGAAGCCGGCGATGCTCGGGTGGTCGATCAGGCCAGTCTCTACCGTCATGACCCCGGCGCTGAACTCGTAGGCAGAGCGGGCGATTGGCTCAAGGTCGGTGCCGCGCTGCATGGCGGCACTGGTAAAGCCCTCTTCACGCCGTCCGGTCAGGCGCTCGCACAGCAGCTGCATCATGTAGTTCTGGCGGGTAGCAGAAGGGGCGCCGCCGCGCCCCTTTGCCATTACGTCTTTCACCTTGCTGGCCGTTACCTTGCCCAGCCTGGCGGCGAACCATTCATCACTGCGCTGTTCCATCTGGCACCTCTTCAAATTCGGCATCTACGGCTTGATCCATCAGGAACTTCTTGCGCTCGTCCTTGGCGGTGGTCAGTTGGTCGCGGGCGCCCTTCGACTTGTAGGTCTTCCAGGCGTCGGCGAAAGCAGCCTGCAGGTCTTCCATGGTCGGCGCCGCATTGATCAGCGACAGCGCCTCGGTCACGTCTTCGACTGGCTCGCCCGGGGTAACGTCGCGCTCGACGATGCGCTCGGCCTCGTCCTGGTCGTAGATGCCGGCAAAGCCGAACGCCAGGCGGGCGCACTGGATCATGGCCTTGTGTCGCAGCATGCGCTTCGGGTGAGACTGCCACGGCTGGGTGTTGCGCTTACACTCGGACATGTACTCGGTGATGCTGGTCGGGTGCTTGCGGTCTTTCCGGTAGATCCGGCATGTGTACTCGCTGCCATCGGCCGGCATCTCGAAGTCCATGCCGTCGAACTGCGGGTGCTCGTTGATGATGCGCGACCAGCCGTCCAAGCCGACCACCGGCACGATGCCGTTGTTCTTGTCCGGGAATGCGTAAAGCTCCTTGGTGAACGGGTTCAGCTTGTACTGATCAGCAACGATCAGCAGCGCGACCATCTGCGCGTCACTAACCTGGCCCTTGAAGCAGGTTTGCTTGAGGGTGTTGGCGACTTCTGCCGGGGTGGCGCCCATCTCGTAGCGCTGGGCGAACTTGTTGAGTAACGGCGTCAATGCGGTGGACATAGCTTCGCCCTCCAGGGCGCTGGTGATGTTGTGGGAGAGGGGGAGGTGTTACTTGGTTCGGATGTCGGCTTTATCAGCCAGGATGGCCAGGACTTCGCTCAAGGCTTCTGCTGACTTGCTGCCCTGGTTGCGCACGCGAACCCATTGCAGTCGGCTGCTTGGCCCGCGATGCGGATAGAAAACCAGCGACACGCCTGGCTCGCGGTACGTGAAGCACTGCCAATCGTGGGTTGACCACTGCAGTTCGCCGTCTCGTCCGGCCAGTGCTTGCTGTGCCGCCTTGAACTCGCGCATGAAGCGCTTCTGGTACTTGCCGGCGTCAGGATCATTCATGGCTGACTCCAGTTGTGAATTGGTGAGCCCTTAACGCGGGCTATTCGGCGCGATCACAAGCGCAAGGGTTTCGCTTGGAGGTGCTACCTGCTCGCGCTGCCGGTGTTAACTCACGGGCACTGCCGGCTGATCCCGGCCAGGCTATCCGGGCTACCGGCCCTCCTGGCGAGGGTGATGTGTAGGGTGGGGATGGCCTGAGCTGACCAGGCTTTGCCGCACAGCTTCTAGCTGCCGCCGTTAGGCCTCGCGGCTCGATAAGCTTTCGAGTGCATCCCCGTAAACGGTGCGGGCTAGTCTTGCGGGGGAGGTGGGAGGTGCTGCCAGTGCGTGGCTTCAATGTAGAAGCCGTGCGCATACGTCGGCTCTCCCTCGTAAATCCAGGCGCGTCCGTTCCAGGCCATTTCGCACACTTCGGGGCCGTCATCAGTGTCGGCGCACACAATGTATCGACCTTTCTCTGGCAGCCTGTCGCTGCACTTAATCCATTCACTCATGATCTACCCCGCAATCCAATCAACAGCGCCCAATGCGCCGATGACGATAGTGAAGAAGCAGATAAAGCTGAATACGCTGCCGTAGATGGCGTGGCGGCGGTGGCGGCGGGGACTCATAGCCATATCGCCAGCAATAGGCCGATAGGGATTGCCGGCAAGGAAACCATGGCAAGTAGCACCATGAGTCCGCCAAAGCGCCTGTTCTCTGGCGGCTTTCTCGCAATGCTGAACATCCAAATTGAGAAGAGGAAAACCACAAGCCCGGAAAGGGCAATCTTGAGTCCAATCATGGCTTCACCATCTCGGCCATCGCCGACGCAAAAATCCAGATAGAGCCCAGGAAGCAGGCCACAAAAAAGCCCGCGGCGATGATCGAGGCGGGCTTCGGTAAGCGGAGCGTGATGGTCATGGCTTCCTCCGTGACTTGCGGCGCGCTTCGCGCTGAGCTTTGCGGGCCTTCTTGACTGGCTTCTTTGCGCGGTGGTTGCTGCTGTGCTTGGGCGCTGGATAACTCAGCGCGGGAGCCCATGCTTGAGCGCTTGCTGCCAGGCTTAGTGAAAGGGCCAGAGCGGATCGATGGGTTAGGGTCATGCTGTCTTCCTCCCAATCTCCTGCGCATCGCGCAGTCTCTGCCGCTGTTTGTTGGCGCAGTGGCGGGCAAGGCTCAGGAGTGAGTCGCGCCGTTCTGCGTCGTAGTAGGCAGGGCAGCCAGCGGCAATGAAGCCGATAACCGGGTCAAGCTCTCCCATGGGCAAACGCGAAAACGCCAGCCTGTCTATGGCCACCTTCGCGCACTGTTCGTAGATCGAAGTGGGCTTGGTCATGGTTGGCGGGCCTCCCGCCTGTTCCAGTCGCGCAGCAGGCGGTAAGCCATGCTTTTGAAGGTGCCGACTGCTGGCTTGCTGTGGAAAAACAACTCTGTCTGTCCTAGCTGCGTCACGCTGCAGCACTTATGTCGGATGGCGTAGTGGCCGACACTTGTTGGTTCGGCTGCGATATCAAATCGGAACCGTGGCCGGCTACCGCAAAACGGGCATGGCTTAGCCATCAGCGCCTTTCTGCGCAGTCGCTCCATGAAGTCAGTCATGATTGGCTCCTTGCCTTGGCATTTGGATAAATTGGCGTGTTATACGCATGCCACTCATTGTGGCAACGAACACAAAGCCACCTAACGTCAAGAGGTTTGTTGTAGTCATCGTGATGACCTTGAGTATCTGGATTTCCGCAAGATTCGCATGGCATACGAATAAGCTTTCCGCTTGCTATGGCTCTTCTAACTTTCCATCTAGCCTCGTGCCTAGCCTTTAGATCAGGATCATCTCGATATTTCTTGGCTAATCCATTCCGACGGATTCGGTTTTCATCGCTTTTAAAGTATCGGGCTTCATATTGGCGGTGATACTCGCGTGGCATCTTTGTTGAAATAACTGGGTTTCCAGATTCCTTACGTTTTCTCCGCCAATCTGATTCGCGCTTTCTTACGCATTCATAGCAACGCTTTCCGACCTGCTTTATCCGTTTTGGAAGAGCCTCAAAAATTACTCCGCACCATGAGCATGTGAATGACTCCATTTCCCTATCCATTTTCATCATCCTCCAAGCTATCCGCATACTGCTGAGCCAGCGGCCTAACCAGGCCCTCAGCCATGCTGCGTACTTCGTCTTTACTGACCAGCAACCGAAGGGCGCCGGATGCTTTGTCGATATCGCCTGCCAGGACGTTGCGCAGCACCTGTCCAAGCGCTCCGTCGTAATCCTCGCCAGCGCTGTATTTGGCTGCTACGTGCTCGGCCAGGGCGCTCTCAAGCTGCATGACCTGCTCGGACACGCGCTTGCCGGCGACATACAGCGTGTCTTCGATCAGGTCATCGACTGCGCCGGCCAGCCAGTTCTGGCCCTCGGTCGTGTCGATGAACTTCGTGTCGCACTCCGGCTCGGCCATATCGTGGCGCCACTGGAGTAGGTCTAGGGCTGCGCTCATGTTTCACCCCGCATCACGGCGTCGCTGTCGCCGCCGTTGTTGTCTACCCAGTCGCGCAGCAAATCGCTTTCGGTCATCGCGTCGCACCAGCCAACGCCAGTAACCTCGGCGCCTTCAATCTGCGTCTCACCAGCAAAAGCGCTAGTGATCTGCGCAAAGAACTTCCCAAACTTTGCCTTGTCCATGACGCGGAACACGGCGGTAAAGTGGTCGGACATGATCAATCCTCGCTATGTGTGCGTGGAGAGGGGGAAGGGGGAGCCGGCTAACCGGCAAAAAGGCCGGCGTGTGAACCGGCAAGGGAGGGTGATGCGGTAGATGACATCGGTTGATGGATGGCCGGCGCTTATCCCCTGCTACCGGCCGCAGTGCCGCGACCCAGCGATTCACGCCGCCAGCTGGCAACGCATTCATCCATCACCGATGCCATCTGCCCTGCTAGGCAGGGCGGTGGGTTAGATGGCTATAACTCTGCCGTCTTCAAGATCCTCGGGACTGGCAGTGCACCAGCCCTCGCCATCCATGCACGTGTCTCCTTTAAAAGTAACGTCCATGGACCAGCAGTCGCCACTTTCGTCGATTGCATGGCAAACAAAGGACTCTCCGATAAGGGAAAGCCAGCTATCTGCCGAGAAGAAAGAATCAGGGTATACAGGTTTGTAGGACTTACCAATTTCAAAGCTAGCCATCTCTATCTCCTATTGCCCTACGGCGTTAAAGGTCGCCGGCATTTACCGGCCGGCACGGGTGGCCAATTTGAGCTTCTTCGAGAGGCGTGGCCGTGAGTAAACCGTTGTCTTTGCAGAACTGCATTTCCGCGTCGTAACCAACCGCGTACAGCACGACTTCGCCTGCTGGGTTGTAGATCCGACGCCACTTAAGCTCGCCTTTCGGATTAGGGCATTTCTCAATCCTGTACCCGTGCCGAGCAAAGCAGCCGTTCGGGCTGTCTGGATGCGCTGCCATGTCGTTCTCCCGTTGATCACCGATGCGAACCCTAAGCGCGCATTGGTGATGGCCCTGTTGCCAAGGCCAGCAATGTTCAGTCGTTCCACTCCGGCCGCTCGCCGATGCGTTTCTTCTTCTCAGCAGTGAAAGCCTCAGCAATGTCGAATGCCTTCACAGCCAAGTGCTGAGGATTTGCAGCCCAGCCTTCATCGCCAGCCAGCAGGCCAGCCATTGCTACGTTTGCAGTTGCTTCCATCTCGTCGTATTCACTACGGGTCATCGTTGCTTCCTCGTTTGGTTGACTTCCCTGATGCCACTCTTGCGAATGGCATCGAGGAAATCTGTCTTGCTCGCCCCGCGCAGCTACTGGCTTCTTGCGGGGCTATCTCGTATGTCAAAGAACCGGAAGTCTTCGCTTCCCTCTTTCCTCCAGGTCGATCCCGCTTGATGCTTCGCCTTGCGGGGCCTGGGCTGCATTCGCTGCTAGCTGCGTTCCGGTGCGTCCGGCTTGTGTGGCTTTCGCCTTGGCCAGTTGTGGCTGGCTTGGGGTTAATTATGCATCAGCGCATATGCATGTCAATGCATGGATGCAAAAATTTATGCATGAGAAAATGCAGGCGAAAAAAATCCCGCTCGGGGCGGGATCTTGTGTGCGGCTCAGGCCTGGTCAGTCGGCCATGATCTGCCGGTAGCGGCGCTGGTACTCTTCGTAGGACAGACCCTTTTCAGCCTGAAGGGCTCTTATCCGTTCTTCTCGCGACATCTCTACTTGCCTGGCGGCGTCATGGGGTTGCCGATATCGCTGCTTGCCAGACGCCGCTGTGATTTCGGCAACTATCTCGTGCGAGATGGCCTGAATCTGCTCTTTGGTCATCGCCGAGAAGACGCCTTCCCAAGCGCTGGATGATGTGTCGTATGTGCGCTCTGCGTATTGCTCGCCGGTTTGCCAGTCACTGAACGTCGCTTTGGAGTTCACCCATGCGTTTCCGATCATGACGCCAAGCCCGTATCGCTCATCCGTGCTGACATACCGGAAGTTCGAAACATCAACTGCGACCACCGTTGCCGGGTATGGCGCGAGCCTTTTGGCCTTGCCGATGTCGGAATACTTTATGCCTGCGCGGGTCGCCTCTGAGCGCATCGCGGTTAGCCATGCAGCCCTGAATTTCAGCCATTCCGGGTTGCTCTGCACCCACTGGCTGCCGCTCACGCTGAAGATGATCTCCTGCTTGGCGTCTGCGTAGACCGATAGCGGCTCATGATTGCTCTTTTTGACCGATGCGGCGCATCCAGAAAGGGAAAGCGCGATGGCTGTGGCGATGACGGCGGCGCGCATAGCGACCTCCTTGTCAGTGGTTATCAGAAGAACATCGCACCCCAGAATACCCGGCCGATCACAGATATCTCCTGGTCCTGCATATCCTGGGCGGTGTATTCCTCGTCAGGGTGCTCGTCACGGTTGAAGCTGCGCAGCCTGATCCCGCCGCCAGGCAGACGATAAGCCTGTTTTACGCGCAGCTGGCCGTAGTGGTTGATGGCATACAGGTCGCCGTCGACGATGCGCGTATTGCCCACGTCCACGCCGACAGTGGCGCCATTGCGCAACACCGGCTCCATGCTGTTGCCCGTGATCGTCACGCACCTGGCGTTATCTGGGTCCACGCCCTGGTTCTTCAGCGTGTACTTCCCGAAGCGCAGCTTGCGCCTTGAATTGACCTCCACGCATGCGCGCCCGCTTCCTGCCGCCAATTCAACCTCCTTGAGGAATGGCACAAGCACTTCGTCGTCAGGCAGCGGCGTCGAGTCATCCCACACGTCAACCGGGCCATCCATGACGGCTTCAGGCTCGCCATGCAAGGCCCTGTGTTCTTCCTGCGACACGAGGATCAGGTTGTCGATTGACTGCCGCCCGCGCAACTGATCGGTGGTGATGTGGAAGTAGTCCGCCAGCTTGCTGACCTGATCGTCGGTCGGCTTTTCGATCTTGCGATTGAGGATGCGCGAAATCGTCGACTGACTAACGCCGGTCAGCCTGCTCAGGGCTGTAGGAGTGATGCCTTGGCTCTTAATCAGATGCCCAAGGACGGTGTGAATAGTAGGTCTTTGCATATCCGCAATCGTGCCTTCCGTGGGTGCATAGGGGAATACTCCGTTTATGCGTTGACAGATATGCGCAGATGCATACACTGTGCATAACCCACCGGGAGAATGCACATGACCACGCCCACCATGGCCCAAAAAATCCAAGCGCTGCTCGACGCTGGCCGCACCTACAAGGCCATCGCCGAGGCTGCTGGCTGCGACACCTCCACTATCTACCGCGTTCTTACCGGCGCCATCGTGAACCCGCGCTACTCGGTCGGTACTGCAATCGACGAGATGCACGCGGGCCTCAGCAAGGCGAAGAAGAAGGCTGCCGCTTAGCAGCAAGCGAAGTGACCACCTGATCAAACCCGTCCTGCCGAGCACCGCGCTGGCACGGACGGACCAGTAAGCAGGCGGATTCCAGCTTAGCCAGGAACCGCAACTGAGATTGAAGAGGCTGCAGCTCCATGAGCGCAGCGATGTGGCAGCGAAGGGCAAGCAGTTCGCCCTGGAGAGTTTCGATGGTCGGTTGCATGGGGATTACCTGTCGGCTGATCGAGTGATGACAGGTTATGGCCGGGGAGGCCAACGAGAAATGTCCATTTCCAGACAGCAACCTCACAGCACCACCCGCGACGCAGTCCTGATCGCTCACGCATCGGACATGCTGAGTCGCACCAGCATGAGCAAGGACGACTTTGCCGAGTCGCTGAGCCGTGCTCTGTGGGTCATGGCGCCGGATAAGGCCAAGTCTAAGGACGTGCCTGATCTGGACTTGCTGACACAGACGGCCGATCACCAGACCTATTCCCGCATTGCAGGCGCATGGCTGAAGCGCGTTCAGCGCTGGCTGAATGGCGACACCGTAGAGTTTCCGTCTTGGATCGAAGAGGCCTGGGTTGAATCTCTGCTGCCTGATTGGCGCGAGCGCTGCCTGATCGAGCTGGCGGGGCGTTACGGGCTTCTCGCTGTGCGCGCTGTAGGCGTCGAAGGCATGGGCCCTATGAAGGTCTTCTCGGGCCTCATGGGGCGCATGGGCGAGGTTGCCGGCCTTGGCGCTAAGGTCTTTGACGACCTCGTTATCAACGAGCAAGACGCCGAGCATCTGCCAAGCCTGATTGGCGGGCTGCGCGCTCTCTCTGCGAAGGCTGAGTCCCTGGCCTCTGCCGCAGAGTCGGTCATGGCGTCCTCCGAAGTGCAGGGCGCCTGAAATGGCCGGCGATTGGATCAAGTTCGAACTGACCACTCTGGATAAACCAGAGGTGTGTCAGATCGCCGACCTTGCAGATATCGACCTCGACGCAGTGGTCGGGAAGCTTCTGCGCGTGTGGGGCTGGTTCGATCAGCAGACAGAAAACGGTAACGCTCCGAGCGTTAGCAAGAAGTTACTGGATCGACTGGTAGGCGTTACCGGTTTCTGCGAGCACATGAAAGTCGTTGGCTGGATGATCGAGGAGGACGGCGTGATAAGTCTGCCCCGATTCGAGCGCCACAACGGCAAGACCGCGAAGAATCGGCTTCTCACGGCAAAGCGCGTAGCAAACCACAAGGCAGCTAACGCAAGAGGTAACGACAAAGGTAACGCTCCAACCGTTAGCTATGCGTTACCTAGAGAAGATGTAGAGAAGATTAAAGATCAAGAGCAAGAACCCCCCTTACCCCCCGAGGGGGAAACCGGAGCTGCCGCAACGGTCGGTGATGGGAAACCTTCCAAGCCTGAAAAACCATCGAAGCCGTTGGCCAAGTTCGATCCGCTGACCGCTTGCCCGCAAAACGTGACGCCAAGTGTTTGGGCTCGCTGGGTCAAGTGCCGCAAGGAGCTCGGCAAGCCGCTGAAGGAAACCACCTGTGAGGCGCAGGCCCACATGCTGGCTGACTGCGCAAACCCTGACGCCGTTCTTGAGAAATCCATCGCTAACGGTTGGCAGGGGCTTTTCCCTGACTCCGTGACAGCAAAGCCCACGAAGACCGAAAGCCGCCACACCGGACTCAACCAGATCAATCACCGCGCAAACCTAGGGGAGCAGAACGATGACGGCTCATACCCCATCTGAAATCATCAGCCTCATGGGCGGCTTGGGCACTGTGCTCAAGAGCGAGCAACGCACCTGTGCAGCCCATGGCCCCTACACCGATAACCTGATGGGCCTTGGCAAGTCTCGTCCGGCCGCCTGGGTTGGCTGCCAGAAGTGCATGGACGAGAAGCGCGAGGCCGATATCCGCGCCAGCCAGGAAGAGCTGATGCGCGACAACGCCAAGCGGTCGATTGAACTGCGTGTTGGGCGTGCCTGCATCCCGCCGCGCTTTGCTGACCGCACCTTGAGCGGTTACCGAGCCGTCACAGCAGAGCAGAAGCGCGCTCTGCGTGTATGCGGCGACTACGCCGAAAACTTCCTGGCTCACGCCAAGCAGGGGCGTTGCCTCTTGCTCCTGGGCAACGTTGGCACCGGCAAGACCCATCTGGCCGCCGCTATCGGCAATCACGTCATGCGCGAGTTTGGCATGGCCGCTCTCTACGTCACCGCAAGCTCTGTCATCCGTCACGTGAAGGCCTCTTTCGACCGTGATAGCGACCACACCGAAGCGCAGGCCTACCAGCTGTTCCAGGCGCCTGATCTGTTGATCCTGGACGAGGTTGGCGTTCAGAACTCCACCGAGTTCGAACGCACTGTGATGTTCGAGCTGATCAATGGCCGGTATGAGGCGATGAAGCCGACGGTGCTGATCTCTAACCGTGGCAAGGACGATCTGCCGACCTACCTAGGCGACCGCGTGATGGATCGCCTGCGCGAGAACGGCGGAAAGCTGGTCGTGTTCGACTGGGATTCTGAACGGGGTGCCATCCAATGAAATGGGCCAAACGCTCTGACTGCCTCGCCGTGAGCGACAGCAACCCGCCGTACAAGGTCGCCAAGTTCATGGTCGGTGACCAGGCCAAGTACCGCGCGAGCGTTCACGGCGACTTCATCGGCCGCGTGTGCGACGACGCCAAGGAAGCTCAGGCGATCTGCGAGAACCACCTGCAGATCATGGGTACTGAGATGGAGGACGCAGCATGAACGAGCGTCCTACCCAAGAGTTCCTGGCATCGCTGATCGTCGGTCAGACCGTGCGCGTTACTCGGCATACAGGCGACGTGACGGGCCGAATCGCCGACATCAAGCCCCGCCTTTTTATCGTTCGTATTGGTCGTGAAACGCGCCGATTTCAGCGCGTTGACGGTGGCGCGTTCAACGCTCCAGATCCTGCTAGCAAGTCCTGGATTTTGCCTCTCGACGAGGCCCCGAAAAAGACCGGCCCACGCCGGCAATCGCTGGGGGCAGAGTCCCTCAAGGAGCAAGCACTGTGAACACCAAATGGCACTGCGAGCGCCACGAAGGCGGCTGGCTGATTGTTGCGGACTGGGACGGTAAGCAGTTCGCGCAGCATCTCAAGGCGGACCAGATGAAGACAGCGCATGAACCGGTTTTCCTGTTCTGGTCGGCGGTCGGTTCGATCAGTCGGGCGATCAGCGCTTACCGGGCACTGCATGAGAACCAGCGCAAGCTGATCGGCCTGCGCAAGCACCTCGACAAGCTGCTGTCTGGCGGCTGGCGCGTTTCCTGCCGCGACCCGCTTTGCATCGCCTGCGGTGGCCGTAGCGCGACCGTAGTCGAGGGCATGCTGATCGAGCAGAGCATCCCAGGCCTGCGCCGCGTTGGCGACGTTTACGAGCGTGTGGGGGTGAGCCATGGCTGACAAGACCCCTATTGACTATGTGGGCGGCCCTGTAGGCGCTGTTTCCAGCCACGGCGAAGCGGGCGTTGGCGAAGTCCTAAAGCCTGCAGCAAGACCAAACAAGGCCGAGCTGCGCAGGCTGGCGCACGATGCATCCGAAAACGAAATGGGCTGGCTGGATGCCGAGCGGCTGAAGCGGATGATGGTTGATGAGTGGGCTGACTTCGTTGCCGAAGCTACTCCAAACGTTGTCCTCTCGCTGCTGGAGGAGTGCGAAAGTCTGGAGCGCTTCAAGGCCGCCTACATGGAATGGCAGGAGAAGACAGACTGGGTGCGCAAGGACGCCAAGCCCAAAGAGCTGGGTATGCATGTCGCTGACGTGATGACTGCCAGGATCACCAAGGCCGAGGACGAGCGCGACGCCGCTTTGGCTGAGCTTGAGGCAATGAGAGGCCTGCTAGTTCAGTGCACGCTTTCTGCTGAGACGCTTCGTACTGACTCACTAGGTCACGCCCAGCACTGTGGCTTTGGTGACCGTATGGTTTCTGCGATGCGCCGGCTGTCTGGTGTCAAGCCAGGCCATGGCCTTGGCAGCCGTGATTACCCATCTCAGGCCGCCTCCATCGACGCCGCCATGTCGCAGGAGGCCCCCAATGCCTGACCTCTACGACTACGCCTTCCGCGCCCTGTGCTGGGTATGGGCTATCGGTGCGTGTGGGTATCTGGAGTTCTGCGGGAGGGTGATGCGGGGTGAGTGTCATGGCTAACCCATCCTTCCCCCTGCGCAACGAGCAAGACCGCGCCCGCGCCATCCATATCCTGCAGCGCATCGACCTGCAGGCCGGCAAGACCTGGTGCATCAAGGATGAAGTCCGCACCGACGCTCAGAACCGTCGCATGTGGGCCATGTTGCGCGACATCAGCCGCCAGGTTGAGTGGTACGGCCAGAAGCTGGACGAGACAGACTGGAAGCACGTGTTCAGCGCATCGGTCGAGCAGCAGCGCGCTGTTCCGGGCCTCAATGGGGGCTTCGTCGTCCTCGGAATCTCCACCCGCAAGCAGTCGAAGCGGTGGTTTGCAGACATGTTTACCGTCATGGAGGCATTTGGAGCAGAACGTGGAGTCCGCTTCCACACCTTGGATGTATGGGGAGTTGCAGCATGAACATTAAGCCAGTTGTCGGTTTTGAAGGCCGCTATGAAGTTTCTGAGTGCGGCAAGATTTTTTCTCTGATCGGTGCTCGTAAAGAGATGCGCCAGTCCCGTCACAAGAGCGGATATCGATATGTAGCCATGTGGGCTTATGGGGCAAATAAGCCAACATATCAACGTGTCCACAGAGTTGTGGCTGCGGCTTTCATTCCTAACCCAGAGCATAAGTCCGACGTAAACCACAAAGACGGCGATAAGGCTAACAACCATGCCGATAACCTTGAGTGGATGACGCACAGCGAGAACGCCATTCATGGCTTTGCAACCGGTCTTATGCCTAAGGGTGAGCGGCACCCAAACATCAAGGTGAGCCGAGAATCCGCAATAGGAATCTACCTTTCTTCCGGTACGTACAAGCAGATTGCAGCGCGTTACGGTGTGTCGCCTCAAACGGTTTCAAACATCAAGCACCGTCGCCTTCACCGTGATTGGCTGAAGGAGGTGCCTGCATGAACCACCAACGCCTAGAAGGCCGCATGCACGCCATTGACTGCCTGCAATCCGTAATCGGCATGCCCCGGGCGATGTTCGACAACCGCGGCCCGCTAATCACAGTTCTCGACAACCTGGAGTCGACCGCCAAGCAGCAGCCGGCGCAGTACGCCCAGGGTGTGATGGACGTTTGCAGGGAGGTGAGGGCGTGAGCACCGTAAGGATTGCCGTCATCGGTAGCGGTTCTGGTCTGCTCGTTGCCGCTTTAAGGGCCCTGGAAGAAAGTAATGGCAAAGCATCTCATGGTGGACGTGAGTTCAGGCACGTAGTCATACAAGAGCCTTTGATGTTAGAGCGTTCGCCCTTCATGCCGTCCATTGCGTCAGACGATATTTTTCATGGCGGTGGCCGCAGCAAGGGCGAGAAGAAGCGGGCTGCCAAAGCTAGGCGGCAGTGGGGTGGGCGCTAATGAAAGGCCGCACAGTCAGCGCCCCGCAGAAGCGCTACCACGACATGCTCTGCCAGCACGTGGGTTGCATCGCCTGCTTCAAGGAGTTCGGCGCCCGAAACTTCCACGTTTCAATCCATCACGTCGACGGGCGCACCAAGCCGAACGCGCACTGGCTTGTGCTCAGTCTTTGCGCAGGTCATCACCAAGACGGCACGGGCCTGGCCGGCCTAATCGCCGTCCACCCCTACAAAGCCCGCTTTGAAGCGCGCTACGGCAGCCAGCGCGAGCTGATGACCGAATGCGCTCTCCAGCTCCAGCAGATGGGCTTCAAGGTTCCAGTGACTATTCAGGCCCTCTTTGGGCTGAAGGAGGCCGCATGAGCAACGTCACCCCGCTGAACGTGAAGCCTGATCGGCTGGCCAACCAGTTCGCTCTGCTCGAGCAGGCCAACGAAGAGCTATGGCAGATCGTCGAGAAGTACCAAGGCCTCGGCCTGATCGATCCGCTGATTCGAGGCATGTTCCATGACGTGGCCTTTGAGCTGCAGATGGGGCCGGCCGTGTTCGTTGAAGATGGGGATGAGCCAGCATGACCTACCAAGCGCTGTGTTATCTGCTAATCGCCTGGATGCAAATCGTGGGGGTTGCTGAGTGCTTTTCCGAAAAGGCAATCGATCGGTTTTTCGGATTTGTCCAGCTCGGTACGGCCACTGCGCTTCTGTTCTCGCTCGACTGGTGGTTGGCATGACCAACTCCCGCGCAAAGGTCGCCATGCAAGCGCTTGGTCGTCTCAAGACCGGCCAGATGAACAAGACAGAAGCAGCATATGACGCTCACCTGAAGCACAAACAGCTCACAGGTGAGATCGCTTGGTACCGCTTCGAAGGTATCAAGCTGCGCCTGGCCGACAACACCTTCTACACCCCTGACTTCGCCGTCATGCGCGCTGACGGGGTTATGGAGCTGCACGAGGTGAAAGGATTCTGGACTGATGACGCCCGGGTCAAGACCAAGGTCGCGGCCGATCAGTACCCGTTCCGAATCGTGGCCGTTAAGGCTCAATCAAAGAAGGCTGGCGGCGGCTGGCAAGTGGAGGAGTTCTGATGAGCCAAAGAGAGCGGCTGATGGACGAACATCAGCTCAGTTGCGCAGACGTTAAGCCGGCATGCGGCTCCGTTCCGGTAGAGGAATACACCGGTGGGAGCGTCAGCTACTACCAAGTACCGATCCAGCACCCAACCTCTGGCGGCGATCCCTACACCGCTGAATGTAACGACATCATCGAGGCGTTGGGGATGAACTATGCCGAGGGCAATGCGTTCAAGGCGCTTTGGCGGCGCGCCGCAGCTCGTACCCTTGGCCTGGCCAAGCGCGGCTACACCGATGGGCTTTATGACGCCGAAAAGGTCGAGTTCTTCGGTAAGCGCCTGGTTGTGCAGGAAACCGCACGCAAGGCACTGGCAGAGGGGGAAGTGACATGCGGAAGGTGACCGACGAGCAGATCATCGAGGCCTTGCAGACAATGAGCGGCAGGGCAGCAGCGGAGCACCTGGGGATCGACAGCAGAACACTGTGGCGTCGTAAGGCGCTGCTGGCCAAGCGTGGATTTAGCCCCGAGCACGACATGCACAAGATGGTGCCCGATGGCTTCCACCTGAAAGGCACCTCCACGCTGTATGACGCCGAAGGCAAGCCAAAGCTGCAGTGGGTGAAGTCCAGCATCGATCATGAGCGGCAGATGGCGCTGATGCAGGAGGCAATCCAGGCCATGGGTGAGGAAATCCCCCGCGCGTCACTGATGGCTGAGCCGCCGCACGGGAACTCCGATCTGCTGAACTGCTTCGTGATCACCGACCACCACTTGGGCATGCTGGCCTGGCATGAGGAAACACGGGGCGATGACTACGACCTGCGCAAGGCCGAGGATCTGCTAGTTTCGTGGTTTGCCAGCGCAATTCAGCAGGCGCCGCATGCTGATACAGCGGTCTTTGCCCAGCTCGGCGACCTTATGCATTGGGATGGCCTGGATGCTGTCACACCCACCAGTGGGCACTTGCTGGACGCCGACACCCGGTTTCAGAAACTTGTCAGGGTAGCCATCCGCGTGCTGCGCCAGGTCATCGATATGCTGCTGAGCAAGCATCAGCGCGTGCACGTGCTCATGGCCGAGGGTAACCACGACATGGCATCGAGTGTCTGGCTGCGCGAGTGGTTCTCAGTGCTGTACGAGAACGAGCCGCGCATCACCGTCGACCGCAGCCCTGACCCTTACTACTGCTACGAGTTCGGACAGACTGCCCTGTACTTCCACCACGGCCACCGCCGCAAGCCGGCGAACGTATCGGACGTGTTCGTGGCCAAGTTCCGCGACGTCTTCGGCCGAACCAAGCACAGCTACGCACACATGGGCCACCTGCACCACGTCGACATCAAGGAAAACAACCTGATGATCGTGGAGCAGCACCGGACCCTGGCCGCAGCAGACGCATACGCCAGTCGGGGAGGGTGGATCAGCGGACGTGACGCAAAGGTGATCACCTATCACCGCCAATACGGCGAGGTGGGGCGCCTTATCATTTCTCCGGACATGCTCAAGGGGGCAGCATGAAGCAACTCGACATCGAATACTTGCTGATGCAGTGGGGGATTTGGGTGCGTGTTCAGGCCGGCGTGCCCCGGTACGTGTCTCCCCAGTACGCCCTGATGCGCGACAACGTGCAGATGCATGGGGGGCCGTCTCCGGCGATCAGTGACGATCTGGCGATGGTGATCGACCGGCACATTGCGCGGCTCTATGAGCGATACCCGGAGTGCGGTCAGGCGCTGTGGAATTACTACCGTTATGCCGGAATGACATACCGCCAGCTTGGCAGGCTGATGGACATGCACCACTCTAAGGTGGAAAGGCTGGTATCTGTAGGCGCAGGATGGATTGACGGCTCTCTAGAGCGGTATGCCGAAGCTGCATAACAGCGCTTGACAGTGGCAGCCAGAGGAGTAGTATTCCGGCTAATGATGCGGTTTTACCGCTTTGAAGCCCTGGCCTAGTGCCGGGGCTTTTTCGTTTCTGGAGGCAGCATGCACAGACTCGCTCTGTTGGCCGTGCTGCTATCTGGTTGCGCAGTAGAGCCAGACCCTGCTGCGGTGGCCTTCAGTCGCCACGCCTCAGAGCGTGTCATGCAGCGCATGGAGTACTGCGCCAAAGCAGTCTCCGAAATCCCGCTGCCGCTCGATGACGAAGCCAAGAACGCCATTTACAGCGACTGCCTGATACAGGTAGGCGCCACGATTTAGCCCGCCGACCAGCCGAATTCATCGAAAGGTTGAGCCAACTGGTGGGCTTCCAATTCGGCACTTTTATGCCTGAAATGCTCGGATACCGGTGATAAACCGGCAATCTGATGCCGATTACCCGCCAAGCCTAGAACGCTGGTCGTACCGGTAGTGCTGGCCCGAAAGGGCGATGCTCAAATCGTGCGGGTGCTTATTGCTCCGCTGCTCCCCAGCAGCCCTCTGCCGGTTACCCTGCCGGCGTTTTATTCCTCGCAGTGCCGGCCCGGCGAAGGGCCAGGAAATGCCTATGAGTGTCCGCGAAATGACCGAACCAGCCTCGACAGCAGTTGGCGGCCTTGCCCTGTACAAGCTCGGCGTCTTGGGTGCGCTCGCCGCGGTGCTGGTCACCATCGTCGTAATGGCGATGACCCTACCTAAGACGGTGCGGGAGTTCGTCGTTGCCATGATCTCGACTGTGGTATCGAGCCTGGCCGGTGGCGCATTCGTGATCCGCTGGTTCGACCTGCTGCACTGGGCACAGGATGACCTGGGGCTGGTTGCGCTGGCTGGCCTGATATTCGTGTGCGGCCTCCCGGCTTGGGTGCTGGTCCGCGCCTGGTTCGCCTACGCCGAGCTGCGCAAGGACATGAGCCTCCCCGACATGATCCGCGAGATCAAGCAGGCGGTGTGGAAATGAAGCGCGAAGAATACGATGGTATCTGACCATGGCCTGGCTAATCCCCGCACTCCTGTTCGCAGCTGCGGTGGTGTTCTGGCGCCTGTCGTTCCGTACTGACGACTATCTCGTCGCCTGGGTGCGCTTCATGGCCGCCATGTTCCTGCTGTGCATTGCGCTGATCTACAGCCTCGGGCTTTTGGCTGGGTGGGCGTTGGCGTGAGCGTAGTCGAGCTGAAGCCGAAAACTCGCCATTCGGTCGGTGACGCAGTGTGCGGTAACTGCCGGCATGAGTGGGTAGCCACCGCGCCGGCCGGAACAACTCAGCTTGAGTGCCCGAAGTGCGCAACTCACCGTGGAGCGTTCAAGCATCCATTCGGCCCGTGCGAAGGTGACGAGAGCTTCAAATGTGATTGCGGGAGCTTCGACTTCTACATCTCGCGCAAGCCTGGCCACGCCAGTGGTGCTGTGTACTGCCGTGGCTGCGGTAACGAGGCGACAGGGTGGTTTGAGTGACACGCCCGATGCCGCCCGAGACCATTGGCCAGTTCGCCGATGGCAAAGACTGGGCAGAAGCCTACATACCGGCACCTGAAGTGCTGCAGTGGGCCATGGATACCTTCGTGCTCGAGGGTGCACCGCTATTCAACGAAGACCACGGACACCTGAAGGATGCGCCAATCGCGTTCCTGTGGGCTGCTGGTGGTTTCGAGAAGCAAGGTCGCTGGGTGCTTGGGCAGTGCGAAGACGTGACCTTTCGCTGCGGCGCCTGGCAGAAGGGAAGACAGGAACAGCAAATGCTGCAGTGGTTCGGATACGTGCCGAGCTTCCTGATCACCTTGGCCGCTGATTACTGCGCAGAGTGCTCCGATGCTGAGTTCTGCGCCTTGGTAGAGCATGAGCTGTACCACATGGAACAAAAGACCAACGCCGAAGGTGAGCCGCAGTTCACCGACGAAGGCCAGCCCAAGCTGAAGCTGCGCGGCCATGACGTCGAAGAGTTCGTTGGTGTCGTTCGCCGGTACGGTGCGAACGAAGTCGTGAAGGCCATGGTTGAGGCAGCCAACAAGGCGCCCGAGGTGGCCAAGATCAATATTGCGAGGGCCTGCGGAACCTGTCTGCTGAAGTCGGCATGACCTCTGACAGACCCGAGACGGACGTGAACCTATGGCAGCTCTGAATAATGAGGTGAAGAGCTTCATAGTTCAGGCCCTGGCCTGCTTTGACACGCCGTCGCAAGTTGCCGCCTCGGTAAAGGAAGAGTTCGGCATTGAGATCAGCCGTCAGCAGTGTGAGCAGCACGACCCGACGAAGCGAGCCGGAAAGGATCTTGCCAAGCGCTGGGTGACGCTGTTCCACGACACCCGCAAGCGCTTCCGCGAAGACACCGCCGAGATCCCAATCGCCAATCGATCGTACCGGCTCCGCATGCTGGGCCGCCTGGTCGAGAAGGCCGAGAGCAGCCGCAACGCTCGCCTTGCTCTGCAGGTGCTCGAGCAGGCTGCGAAGGAATGCGGCGACGTTTACGTGAATCGGCAGACCAAGGCCGAGACTGAACTGGGCGACAAAACGCCGGCCCGGGTAGAGGTCGAGATCGTCGACGCCAGGAAGCGCGATGCCGACGCTTAATGTGCCGCAGGGGCAGTTCATCGGGCTGCCGCACAAGTTCCGGGCATTCGTCGCCGGGTTCGGCTCGGGCAAGACGTGGGTAGGCTCTGCTGGCATCTGCAAGCACGTGTGGGAATGGCCGGGGATCAACTCCGGCTATTTCGCTCCGACCTACCCGCAGATCCGCGACATCTTCTTTCCGACCATCGAGGAAGTGGCCTTCGACTGGGGCCTAAAGGTCAAGACGAAGGAAGGCGACAAAGAGGTCGAGTTTTACTCTGGCGGCCGGTGGCGCAGCACGACCATCTGCCGTTCGATGGAGAAGCCACAGACCATCGTTGGCTTCAAGATCGGGCACGCCCTGGTCGATGAGCTGGATGTCCTGCCGGTGCTCAAGGCACAGCACGCCTGGCGCAAGATCATTGCCCGGATGCGTTACAACGTGGACGGCCTGAAAAACGGCGTCGATGTGACGACAACGCCAGAGGGCTTCAAGTTCGTCTATCAGCAGTTCGTGAAGCAGTTGCGCGAGAAGCCGCACCTTCAGGCGCTGTACGGGCTGATCCAGGCATCGACCTACGACAATGAGCTAAACCTCCCGGGTGACTACATCGACTCCCTCAAGGAGTCCTACCCGCCGCAGCTGATCCAGGCCTATCTGGATGGCCAGTTCGTCAACCTGCTGTCTGGCACGGTCTACCACGCCTACGACCGCAAACTGAACGGCTGCAAGGAAGTGCACCAGCCTGGCGAGGCGCTGCACATCGGGATGGACTTCAACGTCGGCAAGATGAGTGCGATCACCCACGTGAAGCGCGAAGGCCTGCCATGCGCTGTGGATGAGCTGGTCGACGGCTACGACACGCCGGACATGATCAAGCGCATCAAGGAGCGCTACTGGCGCTACGAGAACGGCGCGTACCACAAGACGTGCGAGATCCTGATCTACCCGGACGCCTCTGGCGACTCCCGCAAGTCGGTGAACGCCAGCGCGACCGATATCGACCTGCTCAAGCAGGCAGGCTTCAAGGTCAAGGCCCCGGCCGCAAACCCGCCCGTCAAGGATCGGGTGAACGCCATGAACGCCATGTTTCACAACGCAGCAGGCGAGCGCCGGTACAAGGTGAACGCCGACAAGTGCCCGATGTACGCCGACGACCTGGAGCAACAGGTTTGGGCAGCCAATGGCGAGCCCGACAAGTCGCAGGGCAACGACCACCGGCCTGACGCCGGGGGCTACTTCATACACCACGAATACCCGATTGTGCGCCGAGTGGCGACCTCTCAGCCCTTAAGGATGTGACCGATGACCGACGATCCGAGCGTACTGCACCCGGCTGTGGTGAAGATGCGCGAGTACCTGTCTATCGTCGGCCCGCTGCTGGGTGGAACGCTGGCTATGCGCGAGGCTGGGGAAGCGCTGCTGCCGCGCTGGCCGGCTGAGGACTCCGAGGCGTACAAGTGCCGCCTGGAAACATCGACGCTACTGCCTGCGTACAGCGAGACCATCTCGAACATGGGCAGCCGAGTCTTTGCCGAGCCAATCCAGCTTGGCGACGACGTGCCGGCGCGCTTGCAAGAGTATTGGCAGGACATCGACCAGCAGGGCAACGACGGCACCGTGTTCGGGCGCGTCTGGTTCGAGGATGCCCTTGGCAAGGCGATCAGTTTCGCCTACGTCGACTTCCAGAACATCGCGCAGCCTGATCAGCCTGAAGGCGTGGTGACGGCGGCTGACCTGATTGCAGTCAATGCCCGCCCGTACGCAATCCTCGTCCGCCCGGAACAGCTGCTTGGCTGGAGAGAGGAAGGCGGCCAACTGACCCAGTTCCGTTTTATGGAGCTTGTGTCCGAAGAGCAGGGCGCTTTTGCCGAGAAGCACATCGAGCAGGTTCGCGTGCTGGAGCCTGGTTACTGGGCCGTCTACCGTAACAACGGCAAGGACGGCTGGTCGCTGTACGATGAAGGCGTGACCAGCCTGGGTTACATCCCAATCGTGGCGCTCTACACCAAGCGCACAGGCTTCATGTCGGCAAAGCCGCCGCTGCTGGAGCTGGCGCACCTGAACGTCAAGCACTGGCAGAGCCAGAGCGATCAGGACACCATCCTGCACTACGCCCGCGTCCCGATCCTGTTCGGCGCCGGCTTCGAGAAGGACGCAGAGATCGAAGTGGGCGGCGGTCGCCTGGTGCGCAACGATAACGCCGAGGCCAAGCTGTCGTTCGTTGAGCACACCGGCAAGGCCATCGAGGCCGGTCGCGTATCGCTCAAGGATCTGCTCGAAGAGATGCGGATTGCCGGCGCCAAGCTGCTCCGCGTCGAAAACTCGTCGCCGAAGACAGCCGAGCAGGCCAAGGAAGACGCAGCAATCGAAATGTCGCCGCTTCAGATGATGGCGACCCAGTTCGAGGACGCCTACGCCCAGGTGCTGCAGATCATGGCCGACTATATCGGCGAGGCGGAGGGCGGCCACGTTCAGGCCAATGGCAACTTTGCCGCCGACTACGTTCCCGAGACAACCCTGCCGCTGCTGCTCAACATGGCTGCGCAGGGCAAGCTGTCTGATGAAACCCTGTTCAGCGAGTACAAGCGCCGGGGTGTGCTGGCCAGTGAGCTGGATTGGGCGAACGAGCGCGAGCGCATTGAAAGCCAAGGGCCTAGACTGGGTCTGGTCTGATGGCCACCGTCAACAATCGCCTGGCTGACGCTGAGATCGCCCATGCGGTGAGCATGCAGCGATTCAGCAACGGCGTTGTGCGGCGCATGATCGCGCTGCTGAACCGGGTGGACTCCGACCTGTTTGCACGCCTGATGGCAGCAATCGAGCAAATGCCGCCTGGCAGCTTCACCGTTGAGCGGCTGGACCAGCTGCTACTATCGGTTCAGTCGCTGAACTCGCAGGCATACGCAGCGCTGAGGCGCGATCTGGATGGCGAGTTGTTGGCTTACGTCGAGTACGAAGCTACTTATCAGCAGAACCTACTGACTGCGACCATCCCGCAGGCTGTGCAGGTCGTGGTGCCGATCAACTCAGTAAACGCTCAGCAGGTCTACGCCGCTGCGATGGCCAGGCCGTTTCAGGGAAAACTGCTACGCGAGTACACACAGAACATCGAGGCCAACCGCCTGACACGCATTCGCGATGCCATCCGCATCGGGTTCGTGGAAGGCGAAACGGTCGACCAGATGGTTCGCCGCATTCGTGGAACGCGCGCCAATGGGTACGCTGACGGGCTGCTTGAGATCGACCGGCGCGACGCTGAGTCTATCGTCAGAACAGCCGTCAACCACCTGAGCAACTACACGCGGCAGGCTTTCTACGCGGCGAACGACGATCTGGTCAGCGAGTGGCAGTTTCTGGCCACCTTGGACGGTCGGACCACAATCACGTGTGCCAGCTTGTCGGGCAAGACATTCAAGATCGGCGAAGGACCGCAGCCGCCACGGCACATCAACTGCCGGAGCACATCGGTTCCGGTGATCAAAGGCTGGAGGGAGCTTGGGCTGTCCGCCGAAGAGATCGGCAGGGGCACTCAGGCGAGCATGGACGGATACGTGGCAGACGACGTTACTTATACCCAGTGGCTGCGCAACAAGCCTGCAGCGTTTCAGGATGAAGTGCTTGGAGCCACACGCGGCAAGCTGTTCCGCGATGGCAAGGTGGACATCGACCGCTTCACCAACGACAAGGGCAAGGTCTACACCTTGGAAGAACTGCGCAAGCGCGACGAAGCGCTGTTTGAGCGGGTAGGTATTGCGGCGTAAGCTTGCGGTATCAAAGCGGAGCACGCCATGCATAAAGAGATTTGTTTTGACTTAGATCAGATCCAAAAAGACGGGGCCAACGCGCGGGCCAATGGTATGGATGAGCTATCAAATCCATGGCTCATGCAGGATCGGATGCCGGCTAAAACAGGTAGTTCGGTCGACCAATGGCAGGCTTGCCATGACGCCTGGTTTGAAGGCTGGTCATTGGAAGATGCCGTCCGTAATGACCGATAATCGCCGATTCACCGTAATCAACGGCACGCCCCCGCCAGACACGCCGAAACAGCGCGTACTGGATCGGGTAAAGGCGTCACGCCCGGCTGATATCGTCAGCTGCCACCGATGCGGCGGAATGGAAGTCATCGAGACCAAGACCGGCGTGACCATCAAGGCCGGCAAGAAGAGCGGCGGCACGAAGCAGTTGCTGTGCGCTTCCTGTTTCATGCGTGGGGAGAGGGTGGTGATCGGATGAGCAAATTGGCTGACATTGACGAAGCCCGTCGCAAGAGAGAAGAGCGGCGACAAGAAGATACGAAGCAGGAGTTGATCGCAAGAATCCTGCGCAGAGTAAAGCACTTTTCCAGTTAACATAGCCCGCATAACGCGGGCTTTTTCATGCAGGCGAAAGACTGATAGGCCCTCCTGCGAACCATAGAGGACTGTCAAATGAGTGATACCAACGAAGCTCCGGTTATGCGCTGCAAAATGATCTTCAACTCGGCAGTAGAAGGCCGCTACGCATACAACCAGAGTCAGCCACTGGAAGATCGGCTGGTTAAGTGCCAGTTCGGCGTTGTAATTGCTGGAAGCAGTGCTTCAGCAGAAGAGAAGGCAGCAGAGAACGCCGTCTTCGGTGCAAGTACGCCCAGCGGTTCCATTGAGCTAAACATCGTCAAGCGGGTCGCTGATCGACTGATTGCAGGCAAGGCTTACTACGTCGACTTCACCGCTGCAGATTGACACCAAAGCCCGCCACTGAGCGGGCTTTTTCATGTCCGCTGTCCTGGGACAAGGGACACACAAAGCACAAATTTCCAGCCTCGGCAATGCCGGGGCTTTTTTATGCGCCAAGGGCGCCAACAGTCCCAAGGGGATAACACATGTTCCAACTCAAGCAGCTGTTCATGCAGGAAGAAGGCGGCGACGGCGGTAACGGTGGTGGCGGCCAAGGGCCGGAGATCACCCCGGAGATCCAAGCTCTGATTGATGCTCGTGCAGAAGAGCGCGCTGCTGGCCTCAAGGCCAAAAACAGCGAACTCCTGGGCAAGCTCAAGGAGCACGGCGAGAAGCTGAAAAGCTTCGAGGGGATCGACCCCGACGCAGTACGCGGAATCCTGCAGCGCTTCGCAGACGACGAAGAGGCCAAGCTGATCGCAGCCGGCAAGCTCGACGAAGTACTGAACAAGCGCACTGAACGCATGAAGTCCAGCTATGACCGAGACCTTGAGGCAGCCCGCCAGGAAGCCGCACGTCACCAGTCCCGCACCGAGAAATTCGCTTCCCGCGTGCTCAAGGGCGAAGTGATCGGCGCTGCATCCGAGGCCGGTGTGCACAAGTTCGCCATGGAGGACGCCATGTTGGCTGCTTCTCGCGACTTCGAACTGGACGACGAGGGCAACCCCGTCGCCAAAGAAGGTCGCTTCGGCAAAGACGGTAAGCCGCTGACCCTCAAGGAGTGGTTCGCGGACATGAAAGAAACGCGCCCGCACTGGTTCCCCGCCAACGCCAACGGCAGCGGCTCTGGACAGAGCGGCAGTGACGTTCGTGCCGGTACGCCTCGCAGTCAAATGACTCCGAAGCAGAAGGCCGCGTTCATCAGCAAACACGGGAAAGACGCCTATCTGGCGCTCCCTAACTGAATCAAGCCATATCGGGAGAATCCATCATGGCCGCAGGTAAAGCTTCTGACTTCAAGGTCTATCAGGACCAGTTCCAGGCAGGTATCGTCGAGACCCTGACCCAGAACAGCAACGCATTCAACGCCGCTTCTGCCGGCGTCATCAGCCTGAGCACCATCAGCCGCCGCGGTGACTACTCGCAGCAAGCGTTCTTCAAGAACGTTGCGAATCTGATCACCCGCCGCGATACCACCTCCACCAGCGACGCCACCATTCTGGGCATGACCCAGGACGAGTGGATCAGCGTCAAGCTGAACCGCAAAATCGGCCCGGTCGATCAGACCATGGACTCGTTCCGCAAGATCATGGCTGGGCTGGCAGAGGACGAAATGAGCTTCCTGCTCGGCGAGATGGCTGCCAAGGCCATGCAGGTGGAAATGCTTAACTCCGCACTGCGCGCCGGCCGCGCTGCTCTAAACGCTCAGGCAGCCGTCAAGCACACCATCGCGTCCAGCGGCACCATGAGCACCGCTGGCTTGGTATCGGGCCTGTCGAAGTTCGGCGACGCTGCCAGCCAGATCGTGTGCTGGGTCATGCACTCCAAGGCCTACTTCGACCTGGTGCAGGCGCAGATCACCGCCAACATCGACGGCGTGTCCAACTTCAACGTGGCCACCGGCACCCCGGTTACCCTGAACCGCCCGGTTCTGGTTACCGACTCCGATGCGCTGCTGATCGCCTCTGGCTCCGGTTCTGCCGCGACCACTGACTACTTCACCCTGGGTCTGACCGCCGATGCTCTCATCGTCGAGAACACCGAGGAAGAAGAGCTGGTGATTGAGAAAGTTACCGGCAAGGAGAACCTGATCACCCGGATGCAGGGCGAGTTTGCCTACAACCTGGGCGTGAAGGGCTTCAAGTGGGACATCGCCAACGGCGCTGCAAACCCGAACGATGCCACTCTTGGCACTGGCTCGAACTGGGACGCCGTTCGTGGTTCGTTCAAGGACTTCGCAGGCGTTGTCATCCAGAGCAAGTAATGCTCTGGGGCATATACGCTCGCGATGGATTCGAGGGGGCTCTGGCGTTTCGCCAGGGCCTCGTCGAAGCGGGACACCAAGCCAGGCTACGGTCGCTGTCTGACCACGCGCCTGGCTGCACCGAATCGTTTGATGCTGTCGCTGTGTTCGGCCTTCGCGGCAGGGGCGACATCATCCGCGCCGACTACGCCGGTACGCCGGTTGTCGTCGTCGACTATGGCTATCTCCGGCGCGTGCACGGCGAGGCCGACTTTGAGACAGGCCATTGGCAGGTTGGGCTTGGCGGGCTGAATCAGCTGCCGCCATGGGATTGCCCGCCTTGTCGGTTTGAGGCGCTTGGGCTGCGCGTAGAAGAGCGCGGCGGCGATCCTGATGGATACGCCCTGATCTGTCCTCAAATGCCCGGAGACGCCGCCCACGGCTGCGATCTGGATGCCATGGCGGCATGGGTACGGCAGCAGGCCGAGCGCTTTCCCAATGCGCGAATCAGGCCGCACCCGAAAGCACCTGAACTGACCTACGGACTACCGCTGGCGCCGCCCGAAATGGGCGATGCGCTGGCATGTGCGCGCCTGGTCGTAACAGGCAACAGCAACATGGGGCATGACGCCCTACTGGCCGGCGTGCCGGTCATCTCGACTTTTCCCGGCGCCGCCTGGGAATCGCTGTCTGGCGAGCAATTGCCGGACATCAATCAACGTCTCGCGCACTTCTACCGGTGCGCTTGGGGGCAATGGACATGGCAAGAGTTTCGAAGCGGAACAGCAACGCGGTTTCTGGTGGAGCACCTGCTGCCCAACCGGCCGCCGAAGTGGTGAAGAAGGCTGCCCAACCGGCCGCCGAAGTCGCCCTGCTGGCCGCGATCAAGGCTGCGCCAGTCATCAATAGCCGCCGTGAGCACCTGCAGCACGCTGCGCGCAAGGCGCCGGCAGGGACAGCGGCAGAGTTCGGCGTATTCACTGGCAATTCGCTTGCCGCGATCATCGACGTGCGCAAGGGCCTGGCCTACGGCTTTGATTCGTTCGAGGGCCTGCCGAGCGCCTGGGATACCGGCGCTGGTGAGCCGCACCCTGTCGGCCACTTCGCCACCGATCTGCCGAACGACCTGCCGAACCGCGCCCACCTAGTGCCCGGCTGGTTCGCCGACACCATTCCGGCGTGGCTGGCAGAGCATGACGAACCGCTTGCCCTGGTGCACATCGACTGCGACCTGTACGAATCGGCCGCCGAAGTGCTCAGCGGCATGAATGACCGAATCGTCGCCGGCACCGTGCTTGTGTTCGACGAGTTGGTCGATTTCGCCGAGTCCTGGTATCCGAACTGGCGCGATGGCGAGTGGAAAGCGCTCTGCGAATGGATCGCAAAGCATGGCCGCAAGGTTGAGCCGCTGGCACGCACCGATCAACAGCAAGCCTCTTTCGTCGTGGTGGAGTAAGCGCATGGCACTCGTAATCGAAGACGGCAGCGGCAAGGCAGACGCGGATTCTTTCGCTACCGCCGCTGAGCTTGCCCAGTTCGCCACCGACTACGGGTTTACCATTCCGGCCGGCACTGCAGATCAGGAAGCCCTGCTGCGCCGTGCCGGCGTTGAGATGTGGCGCTTCCAGTGGGTCGGCAACCAGTACCACGACGAGCAGGGCTTGCCCTGGCCGCGTTACTACACGATCCGTCGCGGCTTCATGGCTGACGGTGCATCGCTCCCGCGCGCAATCAAGCTGGGTCAGATGGCGCTGGCATGCGAAATCTACCAAGACGACACCGATCCGCCCGAGGCGAGAACAGGTGCGGTGACCCGCGAGCGAGTGGAAGGCGCTGTCGACGTGCAGTACGCCGAGATCACCAGCTACAAGGGCAAGCCTGTGTCAGGCCGCCAGTCGGATGGCTTCTTTGCCAAGTACACCCTTGGCCAGTACAGCGGGAAGCTGGTGCGCGCATGAGTGCGTTCTATGACCGCATGGCGGCGACGGCGCTGCGACTGATCGCGCGCTTCGGCTCCGAACAAACCCTGCGCGACGTGACTGCCGGCGTGTACGACGACGTGGCCGGCGAGTGGACGACCGAGCCAGCCGACCTTGAGCAGCCCGCACAGCTCATCCTGCTGGACTACACGCTGCAGGAATCCGGCCTGATGTATGCCGAGGGCTCGCAGATCCAGAAGGGCGACAAGAAGATCATCATCGCCGCAAAGGATCTAGCCTGGCCGCCAGCGCTAACCACGAAAGTGGATGTCGACGGCGTGCTCTGGCAGATCGTCAACATCAAGGAGGCTAACCCAGCCGGTACTCCGCTCGTTTACTTCTGCCAGGGCCGTAAGTGATGAGCTTAAAGAGCGACATGGCCAGGGCTACGCGCAAGATTGAGCAAGCGCATAACCAGATTGTGCGCACCGCGACGATTGATCTGTTCAGCGGCACTATCCGCGATACCCCCGTGGATACGGGGCGAGCGCGCGGCAACTGGGTGACTCAGGTCGGCACGCCGGCCCAAGGCGTTATCGCGCGCGACGATGCGTCAGGCGCTGCAGCAATCGCCGAGGTTATCGCCAAGACGCCAGAGGGCGCCGGCCAGGAAACGACCATGGCCAATTCGCTCCCTTACATCGACCGCCTGGAATACGGATACAGCCAACAGGCGCCGTCCGGAATGGTTCGCCGCAACATTGCCCGCGTTCAGCGCATCGTCCAAGCCGCCATCTCGAAGTTCAGGGTCTGACATGTCTGAAGTCAAAATAAACGCCGCCTTGGTTCAGGGCCTGGCGGCAGCGGCGCTCGGCCTGCAGATCGCCCCTGAAGGGAAGAACTTCAGCCCACCCAGCACCAGTACAGCATGGGCCGCCTGGTTCAACCTGCCCGCATCCACTGACGTGGCAACGCTCGGCGTAGGCGGAAACGACGAAACAACAGGCATCTTCCAGGTCGATCTGAATTACCCGCTAAACGATGGCACGGCCAACATCCTCGCCGCCGTGCAAAAGCTGCGCGACTACTTCGTTGCCGGCCGCTCCCTGGTCTATCGGGGCCAGTGCGTGAAGGTCGAGCGCGTCACCCGTAACAACCTCCGGCCCGTCGACGGCTGGCAGCAAATCAGCGTCTCCATCTACTACATCGCTCAAACCGTCCGCCCGGAGGTATAACCCATGTCCTGCTTTGGCAACGGCTCTGCCGTCAAGCTCTTTTACGTGCGCGAATACGGCACGATGACTGCCGATACCATCAGCGCGGCCGCTTCCGGCTCGACGTTCGCTGATGCCGGCTCTGGCTTCATCAGTGCCGGCAAGTTCGCGGTTGGCCACATCATTACCGTGTCGGGCTTCGCGACTGCCGCGAATAACGGCAAGTTCAAGATCGCCACCTTATCGGCCGGCTCAATGACCGTCACCGACATCTACGGCAACGCCGTTACGCTGGTGAACGAAAGCGCCGGCCCGAGCGTTACCATCTTCCAAGAAGGCGGCATCCCGGCCAACCCGCAGTTCAAGCCGATCCGTTTCGTGTCGGAAGGCCTGAGCCCGAACATCAACCAGATCGAATCGAACGAGATCAACCAGGCCCGCCAGCGTGCGCCCAGCCGTGGCGGCACCTACAGCGTTGCAGGCGAGATTGCCGCGGAGGTGAGCTTTGCCAGCTTCGACGACCTGATCGAGGCCGCCATGCAGAGCACTTGGCTTCCTCGTGGCAGTTTGACTGCCATCACGATCAGCGCTGCCGCCAGTGATGATAGCTTCAATGATTCCGGTAATGGATTCGTGGCGGCTGGCTTTGTTGCCGGAGACATCATCACTACTTCAGGTTTCGCCACAAGTGCCAACAACGGAACCTGGCTCGTAACTAGCGTTGCAGCAGGCAAGATCATCGTCACGAACACCGATGGCACTGCCGCTTCGGCAATTACCAACGAAACAGCCGGCGAAACCGTAACCGTCACTAGCTCTGCTGACGAACTGGTCGTTGGCTCTACCGAGCGCAGCTTTGCGATTCTGGAGCGCCACACTGACATCAGCGCCGACTACGTGTATCGCGGTTGCCGTGTGGCCACCATGAACATCGCCGCGCCGCTGGGCGACAAGGCCACCATCACTTTCGGCATGCTCGGCACCAAGGCCGAGGCCTACAGCGTGCCAGGTGGCGCTACCTTCGCCTCTGCGACCACCAGCGACATGATGGTGACCACCAACGGTTCGTTCACCGAGGACGGCGACGCGATCACCTACGCCACCGAGTGGAACATGACCTTGGACAATGGCATGGAAGCGGCCTTCTCCCTGTTCCAGCGCGAGGCCTACTGCGTCACCAACGGCATCGCATCCGTCAGTGGCACCATGAGCGCCTATCTGAAGGATGGCACGCTGTGGGCCAAGGTGCTGAACGAGACCGAAACCAACCATGTGGTGGTTCTGGAAGAGGGCGCCGACAGCTACACCATTGAGCTGCCCAAGGTTCGCTATACCCAAGGCCAGAAGCAGGTCAGTGGCCCGGGCGCGGTGATCCCGCAATACACCTACTCGGCCGGCTATGACGGTACCACCACCCTGCGTATCACCCGGAGCTAAGCATGACGGGAATTGACGCTTTCAAGACGCGCGGCAAAGCGAACGAAGGGATTCGTATCAGCCTGTCGCAACCGGACGGTACGCCGACTGAGCATTGGGTTCAGGTTCGGTCGGTCTGGTCGGATGACTACCAAGCCGCCCGCTCAGAACTGATCCGACAGGCCATCGAGGACGGCAAGCGCCTTGCCGAGGCCAAGCCGGAAGAAGCGGCCGACCTGAAGCATGAGGCCGACCGCCGACGCCGCGCCAATCTCTGCGCCTCGCTGATCGCCGGATGGTCGTTCGAAGATCTGGCGTTCAGCCAAGAGGCAGCCGCCGAGTTCCTGCTGGAGGCGCCGCAGATTCTGGTGCACATCGAGAAGATCGCCGAGGACGACCGGCGTTTTTTCGCGAACGGATCAGCCAGCTTGTCGAGTGGGGAAAGTCCGAGCTGATCCTGCTGCGACCGCCGCCTGGCTCGGATGAGCCATTGCGCGAGCATCTGCAGCGAATCGAAAAAGCCACTGGGCACCGGCCAAAGGAATTGGCCGATCAGCCCGAATGCCCCGCCGAACTCTCCTATCTGTGGGAATGGTTCTGGCAACTTCCCCGCAGCTTCACCTTCACCGAAATGTTCCATTGGTCTCAGCTCACCCGCCGCAATCTGCGCGCTTGGGAGGCTGAGGTATTGGCCGATCTGCAGCGAGTCTGGATATGACCGAATACGCGAAGCTTGTCGTCAGCGTCGACAGCCGCCAGGTGCGCACTGCGGATGCAGACCTTGACCGACTGGGGCGGACTTCTGGCCGTACTGAATCGGCGACCAATCAGCTTACCGGTGCGTTCCGGCGCCTTGCTGGTCCGCTTGCGGCCGTCATCAGCGCGCGGGAGATCGCCCAGGCCGCCGAGAACTACACCAACCTGACAAACCGCCTGCGCCTGGTGACAAACGGCACGGAAGAGCTGGTAGCGGCGCAGGATGCTGTTTTCAGGATCGCCCAGGAATCACGCCAGCCGTTGGCCGCGACTGCTGAGCTCTACCAGCGCATTGCCGCCAACTCGCAAGAACTGGGCTTGTCGGCAAACGAAATCGTGTCCGTCGTGGATACGGTCAACAAGACGCTCGCCATCAGCGGCAGCAGTGCGGCGGCCGCGTCCGGTGCGCTCGTCCAGTTGGGCCAGGCCTTTGCGTCCGGCCAACTGCGTGGCGAAGAGCTTAATGCTGTCCTCGAGGCTGCGCCGCCGCTTGCCAAGGCCATTGCTGATGGGCTTGGCGTGACCGTTGGCGAGTTGCGCAAGCTTGGAGCAGAGGGTCGATTGACCGCCGATGCAGTTGCTCAGGCAATCATCAAGAGCGGGGAAGCCGTTGACCAGTCTTTCGGCAACATCCAGACCACTGGCGGCCAGGCGCTGACAGTGCTGGGCAACAGCCTGACCAAGGTGATTGGTGAGCTCGACGGTGCAACCGGTGCCAGCGCGCTGTTTGCTGATTCCGTGGTCGGCCTGGCCAACTATCTGGATTCCGGCCAGCTTACTGATGGTCTGATCCAGACCTTCAGCATCTGGTCTGAGAGCATCAGCGCAATTGGCCGCGACATAAACGCGCTTGAACTTGAGTTTGACGGCCTTCAGGACACAGGCAGCAGCACGGCTTCGTTCCTGGCTGACGCTTTCCAGCAAATGCCAGCCAACCTGCGCGCCGGGGTGCAGATCGCTACAGTCGAAGTCGCCTCCCTGTTCGACAAGGCTGTCGCCTATGCCCAGTACGCCGGCAGCGCCATCAAGGCGGCATTTACTGACGCGACAGAGGCCCAGGCTGCGCAAGAGCTTGAGCAGACGTTGGCTCGCATTAACGAAGTGCGCGGCACCAGCCTTGACACCATTCTGAGTGAGCGCGACGCGATCCTCCAGGCCGCTGAGGCAAACCGCCAGCGGGCCGCTGAAGAGCGCAAGCAGCGTGACGCCGACCGAGCCGCTCGCCAGGCTCAAATTGCAGAGCTTCGCAAGGGCTTGCAAGGCCGCGACATCAGCCTTGGCGGTGCTGGTGGTGCAGACAAGGCAGCCAAGGAAGCGCAACGCGGCGCCGAGCGCCTGCAGCAGCTTTACCAAAGCACAGAGCAGGGCCTGGCACGCCAAGTAGCACTATTCGGCCAGACGACCGAGGCGGCCCGCGTTCGCTATGAGGTCGAAAACGGCGAACTGGCCAAGCTGAATGGCGCCCAGCAGGAAAGACTGATCGGCTTGGCCGAGGAAATCGACAAGCTCAACCAGATCAAGAAAGACCGCGAAGAGGCGGCCGCGACTGAGCAATATACCGCCGCGCTGCGCGACCAGATTACGGCCCGCCGCAATGCTATCGACATCGAGATTGAGGCCATTGGTGTGGGAGAGCGCCAGGCTGAGACGCTGCGTCAGCTGAACGAACTGGAATTTGAGTATGCCCGCCGCCTAGAAGAGCTGGCGCGCGCGCAGGGTACATCTTCCGCGCTGAGCGAAGAGGCCTACCAAGCTCGCGTCGAAGCCCTGCGGTCAGCCATGGAAGAAGAGATTCAGCTGGTGGAAGAGGGCGAGCGCCGCAAGGAAGAGGCACGCGCCAATGGTCTGAATGGCATCAATAAGGCCACCCAGGACTACATCAACAATGCCAAAGACCTCGCGTCGCAGTTCGAGGGCGTAACCAACACGACTTTGAACGGCTTAGAGGATGGCATTGCCGAGTTCGTCACGACCGGAAAGCTGAGCTTTAAAGACCTTGCCAACTCCATAATCTCCGATCTTGCGCGAATCGCAGCGCGTCAGCTGGTTTCGAATGCCGCATCAGGTCTGCTTGGCGCATTTGGTGGCGCAGGCGGCGCAGCTGCTGGAGCGGGTGGCGGCGGCGCTGGTTGGGCTGGGCTTTTCTCGACCTTCGCCGGCTTCTTCGACTCTGGCGGCAGGATTCCCACAGGGGGATGGGGCATCGTCGGCGAGCGCGGCCCGGAAATCGTGCGCGGCCCTGCAAACGTTACCGGGCGCCAGGAAACGGCACAGATGATGGGCGCTCCGTCCGTCACCATCGGGCAGATGAACTTCCCTGGAATCACTAATGCCCAGGAAGCGCGGCAGGCTACCGCTACAGCCGCTCGCCAGATCGCTCAGGCAGTTCAGAACTCTGCGAGGTATGCGTGATGCCTATGTTCCTCGAAGAGCAGTTCCCGCAAGAAGCGGACTATGGCAGCGGTTTCTCTGCTGAATACGCCAACCAGATCGTGCAGACCGCTGGCGGCGACGAGTACCGCAGCCAGCGCCACCCGTTCGTCAAAGCAACGCTGACCATTGAGTTTGAGCGTCAGACCAACTTCGTTGTTGGCCAGATCATCGACCTCAATAACCGAGCCGGCGGCACGCTTCGCGGGTTCCGCGTCCTGCATCCCCTTGACTACTCGAGCAACGCCTATTCGGGCGTGCCAACGGCGTTTGACCAGCTTTTGCCGCTCGCCAATCCTGCTGTGGCCGGCGTGTATCAACTCACACGCTGGTACGGCGACAGCAGCGACGCCACCTGCGCCCGTCGTCGCATCCGCAAACCACAGGCCGGCACCGTGCTTGTCAGCATCGGCTCCATCGTGATGCAGACATCCCAGTGGAGCGTCGACAACACGACCGGCTTGGTAACGATGGCCGCCAACAAGACCGGCACCATCACTGGCATCAGCCAGGCATCTTCTGCCGTGGTTCAGGCGGTCAACACGTTGGTTGTAGGCGAGACTGTGCACTTCAGCGGCGTGGTAGGCATGACGCAGATGAACGGCCTGCGCGGAACTGTAACCGCGCGCACCGGCACCCAGTTCACCGTCAACATCAACTCCTCCCTGTTCACCGCATACGCCAGCGGCGGCACGTTCAACACGCGCCCGCAAACCGGCGAAGTACTCAAGTCTGGCTTCAAGTTCCACGTCCCCATGCGTTTCAACGCCGACCTTGGCGGAAATTTCTCGCAGTGGGACACGCTGGCCACGCCGAGCATCCAGCTCCTGGAGATACTTAATCCGTAGGTTTAAAATGCTGGATGTATGTACAGCATGGTGATTGCTATGCAGATTTCGTCCAAGAAGGAAGCCCTGGCGCGTGGGCTAAATCGATACTTCACGGGAAAGCCGTGTAAGCGTGGGCATCTTTCTGAGCGCAACATTCACGGCATGTGCATGGAATGCGAAAGGGAGAGGGACAGGGAGAGGTTCAAGAACCCAGAGCGCCGCGCAGCGAACATTGAGCGCTCAAGAAGATTCTACGCAGAGAACAAAGAAGAGTTCCTCGATAAGTGTCGAGAGCGCCATCAGATGAACAGGGACCAGAGACTGGTCGTTCAGGCGGAGTGGAGACGCAAAAACCCGAATAACCGGACCGATTGGTATCTGAAAAATAGGGAAAAGGAGCTTCAGCGTTCACGACAGTACGGCAAGGACAATCCAGAAAAAGTCTCCGACTGGTGCAGGAAAAGGCGTGCAAGGAAGAACAACGCGGAGGGACAGCATTCGCCAGCCGAAGTGACTGATCTCTTCGCGCGGCAACGCGGGCTTTGCGCATCCTGCAAGTCCAAGCTATCGGTCAGAAAACCGAACCGATACCACATCGACCACATAGTCCCAATTAGCAAGGGTGGCAGCGACTGGATTTCTAACATCCAACTCCTTTGCCCGCCATGCAACTCATCGAAGAAGGACAAATTGCCAGAAGAATGGGCAAGGTCCAGGGGCATGCTCATCTAGCTCCGCCCACAACCAATCCAATAGCCCGCCTAGTGCGGGCTTTTCCGTTTCTGGAGCCCCATGAAATCACACGTCGCAGACTGGCAGACGCGGGTTTACTGCGTCCGCATTGAGCCGGCCAATGATTCGCCGATAGTGCGCCTGGCCGGCTATCCGGTTGACCTGCCGATGAGCAATGGCCAGGTCTACCTGACCGAGAGTGGGTATGAGTTTTCTGGACTTGACAGCACGAGCACATTTGCCAGCTCCAGCATCGACTTGAACGGCATTCTGCAACAGGGGGCGATCAGCCGCGACGACCTGATGTCGGGCAAGTACGACAACGCGCGCGTCTACCTGTTCGCCACGTCCTGGGCCGCCCCGATTGAGGACGAAGAGCCTTGCGGCCTGTTCTTCTGGGGGCGCGTCGAGTGCCGTGACGAGAAATACACAGCGCAGATCATGGGCGCTATCGACGTGCTCTCGCAAACGGTCGGGCACACGTACTCGCCAACCTGCTCATGGACGCTGTTTGATCAAGGCCTGGATACCGACCTTATCGACTGGCGGCATTCCCGCTGCTCAGGCCCGCGTGGCGCGCCTGACGGCCCGGTAATGGCTGACCATCTGGTTACTGGATCGCTCACGTCTGTAACGAACCAGTATGAGTTCGCCGACTCAGCGCGCACTGAGGCAAATGACTGGTTTGGGGCCGGCCAGATCCGCTTCACCACCGGCGCTAACGCAGGCTTGAAGCCTATACAGGTAAAGACGTTCGCCAGCGGCGCCATTGAGCTGCACGAGGCGACGTTTTACATGCCGCAGGTAGGCGACGAGTACGAAATGATTCCGGGGTGCCGCAAGACGGCAGACGCCTGCAGAGACAAATGGTCGAACAAGCGCAATTTCGGCGGATTCGACCGTGTTCCGACAGGCACCCAATACAGCCAGGTGGGTCGCAAGCGATGACTCCGGTTGAAGCCGCTTTCGAGCTGATCAACGTCCCGTTTCGCCACCAGGGCCGGAGCATGCTCGGCGTGGACTGTGCCGGCGTTCTTGTGCACATCTTCCAGCGACTAGGCCTGCCGTATCAGGATGAGATGGGTTACCCAATGAACCCATATGACGGCCAGCTAGAGAAGATCCTCGACGCCCAGCCAAGCCTGCAGCGCATTGACATGGCCGATGCAAGCGCCAACGACGTGTTGATCATGCGCATTTCTAAGGCACCTCAACACATTGCAATCCATGCCGGCGAGATTGACGGGCATCCCTACATCATCCATGGCAGCGAGCTTCACGGGAAGGTGGCGCATCACCGACTCGACGCCATGTGGCATGCGCGCGTCATCCGCGCCTATCGGATTGGAGTGAACGCATGAGCAGCGGCGGCCAAATACTCGGCGGCGTAGTCGGCGCCGTAATCGGGTTCTACGTTGGTGGTCCAGTCGGCGCGCTCCAGGGCGCTGCGCTTGGCGCTGGGATTGGCGCCGCTCTTGATCCGCCAAAAGGGCCAACCGTAGAAGGCCCGAGGCTAAACGATCTCAAGATCCAAACGTCGACGCTCGGCCAGAAGATTCCGCGCTTCTACGGAACCGTTGGCGTGTCCGGCAATATCATCTGGATGGAAAACAACCAGCTTAAAGAGACTGTGCGCAAGGAGAAGCAGGGCGGCGGGAAGGGCGGCGGCGGTGGCAGCCAGACCGTTAAAACGTACAGCTACTCGGCAACTTTTGCTTTGTGCCTGGGCGAAGGCCCTATCTCTGGAATCCGCCGTATCTGGTGCTCAGACAAGCTGATCTACAACGCCGGCAGCGACGATCTGGAAACCATCATTGCCAGCAACAAGGCCGCCGCAGGAATGCGATTCTACTACGGTACTGAGGTCCAGCTGCCGGACCCGCGTATTGAAGCGGAAATGGGCGCCGGAAATGCCCCTGCATTTAGGGGGCGTGCCTACATCGTTTTTGATGATTTCCAGCTAGCCGACTACTCAAACACGCTGCAGGCCGCGCAGTTTAAGGTCGAATGCGTCACTAAGCAGGATAGTATTGGGCTTAGGCTTGCAGATACGATTGCGCAAAATTACTTAAACCTTGATGAGACATCCACTCTTGTAGAGTTCTCTGGTGGTGTAGTTAGATTTTCATCAAACCCGCTTTCCCCTAGAGATTGGCTCGGCGGAGTCGGCAACTATCATACATACAAGTTGCGCGCGTCAGATGGCAAACTGGTTTCTTTCGGGCTATATGATGGCTTTATATCATGCCCTGAACTTTCTGTTCTTAATTATCCACTAGGCGAGTCTGATGGATATTACTGGTCATTCCACTTTAATAACTCAAAGACCTATCTCAAGATTTATGGCGAATCCATCCAAGGAATAACGAATCACGAATACGAACCTTATCCTGGTGAGTCTCGTGTAGGATTTGGTGCTTATATAGCTGATGGGCTTCTCTATATATTTAGGCAAAGGCCAGATATGTCGTGCTATGTAGAAATAGCATCTGGTTCATCTATTGTATCTTCTCATAACATTCTTAATAAGAATGGAACGCCTTACACGCACCCAATTGGTGATATCGCATACCACGCATCAAGCGGATACACCCCGATAGTAGAAAATGGCGGGCAATGCATCTGGGTTGTTGGCGCAAATGAGCATGACGCTAGGGTAATTACATTTCTTTATAAGAATGGCGCTTACGTCCTTGATCAGCAAATAATAAGCTCACAGAATTCTAATAGAATCAACGGAGCTGCTGATGGTTCGGTACTCTGCCTAGTATACCGTAGCACCATTAGGTTATATGTACGAAGTATTGATGTTTCGCCAGATGATGTAAGCCTTGCTAGCATTATTACTAGCGAAAGTAGTCTATCTTCATTAATTGCTGGTGGTGACTTGGATGTTTCTCTACTTACTGAGTCGGTAAAAGGATTTGTGGTGCCAGGTGGCACAATACGATCTGCCATTGAACCATTGCAGGCTGCATATCCATTTGATGTGATACCTTCCGGGTACAAGATAAAGTATGTTCCGCGTGGAAGAACCTCTGTTGCTGTTATCCCAATGAGCGATATCGGCGCCGGTGCTGGCGAGTCCGCGGCGGACTTGCTCACAGAATTGCGCGAGATGGATACCCAGCTGCCTGCCAAGACTGTTATTAAATACATCGATTTTGCTCGAGAATACGACCAGAGCGAGCAAACGGCAGAGCGCATAAACACTCAAGCAGTCAACAAGGTCGAGCGTGAGCTTCCCATTGTGATGACGGCACACAAGGCGGCCGGAGTAGCAGAGGTTCTACAGAGTCTTGCGTGGCTTGAGCGGAATGAATACTCGTTTGCCTTGCCGCCATCATACGGCAACCTGGAACCCTCCGATGTAGTCACCATTTATGCCGATGATGCGACATATGAACTGCTGATACGCTCTGCGAAGCACCAACAGAACGGCATACTTCAGTGCAGTGCAAAGCCGAACCGTGCCGCCGTTTACGCCCCCGTGGCAGAGGGCGGAGAAGTTCCCGGATCAGATGGGTCAATACCTCTTTCAGGCTTGTCCCTAGCAGTTCTCATGGACATTCCTGTAGTTGACGAAACGCTGCAGGACGCCGTTGGCTTTGTTTGCGTGATGACGGGGTTTACTGACGGCTGGCCAGGTGCGCTTCTTGTCAGATCGCCAGATTCAGGACAGACGTTCACTGATATTCAGGCGTTTTCGGGGAAGGGAACATTTGGCACTGCGCGCAATTCACTGCCAGTAAGCAACTCGACGATCATTGATGGCCGAACGCTGACATTGGATTTGGCATCGGGCTCGCTGAGCAGCATAACGCGCGATCAGATGCTGAGCGGCGCGCACTATGCTGCATATGGTTCCGATGGACGATGGGAGATAGTTCGGTTTCAGAATGCCACTCTGAACTCTGACGGCAGTTATTCGGTTTCCGGGTTTGTGCGCGGCGAGAAAGGCACAGAGTGGGCCACCGGACTTCACCAGAGTGGCGATTGGTTTGTAATGCTGGACGACCCAGACAACGCCTTTATCGGCATGGCAGCAGAGTCTATAGGTGTTGATTTCTATTATCGCGCTGTAACATCAGGGGATAGCGTGGACGATTCCAGCAATATCGATTTCACGTACAGAGGCGTAAATCTGGAGTGCCTGTCCCCAGTATATGCGTCTGGTACAAGGGATGGGTCCGGTAACTTCTCAGGCTCATTTACCCGGCGCAGTCGGCTGACTGGAACTTGGTGGGCCACGGGCACACCGTCGCCAGTTGGCGAAGCAACAGAAGCCTATGCAATCGACGTGATGAACGGATTAACTGTAGTAAGGTCAATTAGCGTTACTTCGCCGTCCTTCACATATTCTGCAGCCAACCAAATAACAGACTTTGGCTCTGCTCAGTCTTCCATAAAATTCCGCATCTACCAGCTATCCGGCATCGTCGGTCGCGGGTATCCGCTTGAGGTAACACTCTGATGGCACAAACATCGAAGCTATTTTTGGAACTGCTGGCCAATAGTGCCGGCAACCAGGTAAATGCCAACACCACGTTCTCCGCGCTAGACCAACTCGTTATGCCGCGCGTTGTGGATAAGGACTTGTCGACACCTCCAGGATCGCCCGCAAATGGCGCGATGTACATCGTCGGGCCAAGCCCAACAGGTGCATGGAGCGGGAAGGCGAACAATCTAGCTTGGTGGCTTACATCTGCGGGGGTGTGGACATTTTTGGCGCCTGACGCGGGTATGTCGGTCCGTGTTCTCGATGAACTAGACGGAACAGGTGTGCCAATCGTTTACGCATACAGCGGTTCGGCCTGGGTATCGCAAGCAGCTGGTGGAAACGTTTTCCTTGCTGGCACGCCTTATCGTGTTGTTACGGCGAGCGGTGCGATTACCCCATCTGACGCAGGAAAATTGATCATCAGTACCAGTGCCTCTCCGATAACTCTAACCATAGGCGCAGAGGCAACGGCTGCATGGACTGTCAGCGGTCTTGCGCCTATGGTGAATTTCCTGCAAACAGGCGCCGGTAATGTCACCGTTACGGGAGACGGGTTTAGCGTTTCGCTTCATGCCAGCGATACCAACGTGCTGAATGGATCAGGCGCTGCAGCTAGTGCAATCAGGCGCTCGTCCAATACATGGAGCCTGATTGGCCGCCTGGTGGCAGCATGATGATCCCGGGCATCGTCGCACAACGGCGCGATACCGCACCGGCTGTTGTACAGAGCCAATGGAGCGCCACAAACAAGGCTTCCGATGTCGTCATAACCGGTAGTGGATATGACGTTCATTCAACTGCGGCAACAGAGAGCGGCGGCATAGTTGTATCGGCTAGCGGGAAGTCTACGGGCAAGTTTTACGCGGAACTGTCGAATGTTCAGTCCGGAACCCTAACGTCTCTCGGCGTTGGGCTGCATCGCGGCGTGAGTAGCCTGGGAACCTACATCGGAGGGAATGCAACCGGATGGGGCGCGTGGATTGAAGGCACGGGTGGCAATACAAGACGGACATACACAAACAACGCGAGTGCAAACTCGCAGACGATATCGTTTGCACTAAATCAACGGTGTAGAGTTGCCATCGATATTGATGCCGGAAAAATCTGGATAGCCCACTTCGGTTCATCGACGTGGCTCGGAAGTGGCGACCCTGCTGCTGGGACAAGTCCGACTTATTCATTCACCCCGGATGGGGCCGCGTACTACCTGGCCGCATGCCCGAGATCTGGCAACGTTTCAGGCACTGGCAACAAGATCAGACTCATTTCTCCTGGATTGTGGGCGAACGCAGCTCCATCAGGGTTCGGGGTATGGACTGCGTAAAAAGAATTTCATCAAGCCCGCTTCGGCGGGCTTTTTTGTGCCTGGAGAAAACATGACCCTATCTGAGATACGGGCTCAGGCGATCACGCCTGCGCTCGCGCTGCTACCTGCTGCCATGAGCCGTAACCGGGAGCAGGTGGATCAACTGATGCTGACTGCCCACCTGCAAGAGGCGCCGAACCGCGAGCAGTGCCAGCTGCCGATTCACCCTGGAAAGTGCGGCCCCGCCCGTGGCATCTGGCAGTTCGAGCGTGGTGGCGGTGTGGCCGGCGTACTGCGCCACAAGAGCAGCCGCGATGCTGCCATCGCCGCATGCCGAGCGCTGGGCATCGAGCCGACCGTTGACGGTGTGTTCGCTGCGCTGCCTGGCCAGGTTGACGTGATCGATGCCGTGTTCGCCCGCCTGCTGTTCTGGACCGATCCGCTGCCGCTGCCGGAGCTGGGCGACGTCGAGGCTGCCTGGCAATACTACCTGCGCAACTGGCGCCCTGGCGCCTACGAGCGCGGTACTCCGCCCGAACGCCGGAAGCTGCGGCAGAAATGGGGCGCCAACTACGCGCGCGTCCTTGAAGCTTTGCAGGTGGCGGCATGACCGCCTGGCTCAAGCTGGTCCCGTCCTGGGCCTGGCCGTGGATCGCCGGTGCTCTGCTGGCCCTGACGGTCGGCGGCGTGCAGCAGGTGCGAATCTACGGACTGCAGTCCCAGCTAGGGACTGAACGGTCTGCTTTCAGCAACTACCGCGCCGAAGTAGCAGAACGCGACCGGCGCGCGGCCATGTTCCTCATTCAAGAAAACCAGCGGCGCCAGGCCGCTACGGAGAAAGCAGATGCAGAAGCCCAGCAACAACTGGCTGCAGCGCGTGGCGATGCTGAGCGTGCTGGTAGTGCTCTTGAGCGGCTCAAGCTGCGCCTCGCAGCAGCTGAGCAGCGCAGTCGTGACGCCGGCAATTCCATCACTGCCCAGCTCGGCGCGTCAGCCGAAGGCGCCGCCCGAATGCGAGCCGACATGCTCGGCCGGCTCGGAGAGGCTGTTCGACTCTATGCTGCAATCGCTGACGAGCGAGGAATAAGAGGGGCCAACTGCGAAAAAGCGTGGGGAGGATTAGAGGGGAAGTAGTTGCCCAGGACGGGCGAGGCGGGGCGATTTGTCGGCGCAAAACCTACTCTGCAGGCCGCGTAAAACCGTTTGCATATAGGCGTTATTAGCTTTAGTTTGCCTAGCTTCATATGCGCGTTTTGCTATTATAATCAGCAGCTTACGCCGCTAGTGCCGCATGCATGGGGTGCAAGGGGTCGAGTGTTCGAATCACTCCGTCCCGACCAACAAATCCCTACATTAGAGCCTGGTCAGTGATGGCCAGGCTTTTTTGTGTCAGGGACTTTTGCGGGACTTTTTTCATCCTGCCATCCTCCTCAAAATTGTCAGGGCCGGCCCGCGCGAGTCGGTAGCCGAAATCCTGTTGGCTTCATCGATCAGTTTGCCCAGCTCGGCGGCCGAGTAGTGGCTGGTGATGCTCCCGTTCTTGTGGCCCAGCAGAGCCTTCCTGTCCTACTCCGTTACCCCTGCTGCCCGAAGTCTTCGACCGAAGGTGTGCTTCAGGTCGTGAACGCGGATCGAAGCAAATCCAGCTGGGGCAGGGCGCAGAAATCGCTCCTGGAACTTCTTCGCTGCTCTGACCCTGCCTTTCTTCCATGCCGAATCGTTCATCCGGTGAACTGGCGTGGCCTTGCCGTTTCGATCGGGTTGTCCCTAAGGAAATACCCAAACCTGACAAGCCAACGCTGCCCCTCGATGACCGACTTGGCTACGCTGAGCACAACGAGGTGCTCGTCGCCGTTCTTGATCCCCGGAGCTCTCATGCCGGTCACCGAAATCTGCCGGTATGAGAGGAAGCCGGTGTTGAGGTGAGGGATCGACACCTCACGTGTGAGATCGGATCAGTAACCACTTGGCTCAGGACTACGCCGCCCTAGCGCATGGGCGGCCCTGGCCTTGGCCTCATCCTTGAGCAGGCGTCCGCCGGCCACCTTGCGCACGATCCATGGTAGCCGCTTTACCCTGCCGCCGCCCAGGCGCGCCAGCACATACGCCATGGCGCATTTCTCGAACAGCTCGGCGTTGAAAAGCAGCCGGTTGCGCGTGATGCCCAACACCAACAGGCTGTCGTCGACCAACCCTGCGTTGCCGCCTGAGGCCAAGGCCGCCGACAGGTCGCCTGCCCGTGTCGGCGCCCAGCTGCGTCCCAGGTGCCTGGCCTGTTCATCGAAGATGCCTGGCATCGCCTCGTTCAGACCCTTCAACTGAAGGCTCCAGCGCGGGCTCAAGGTTGCCACCGCTCCGGCATCCGCTCTCGTTCGATAGACCTGCGCATGCAGGGCTGCCACGCCGGGGGGAGGGTTGCTGATGCTGACGACACGGGTAATACCACCGGCCTCCAGAATCAGCATCTTGCCTTCGCCGACCATGAGCATCGACACGGCGTCGCCCTGGCGATTGAGCAGGCCTTTACCGCTCAAGCGCGAAGCTGCCTTGATCAGTTCGTCCTGCATGTTCAGAGCGCCATCTTGAAGACGTCTTCGAAGCGATTTAGCGCCTCGTCGACGATGTCATCGGTGTCCGCCGCGCTGGTATAGAGGCGGCTGCCGGCCAGGGTGACCAGGCCGTGGGCCATGTAGGCTGCGCCCATTTCTTCCATCATGTGTTTGCGCGGGTTGACCTCACGCATCAGTTGGATGGGGTTGCGAACGTTCAGCAGCAGCACGCCGGAGGTTTGCAGGTGGACCACCGAACCCTGGTTGTAGACGACATACGGCAGACCAAGGCGGTTGATGATCTCGTCGAGACCGGCCGTCATGCGGTCGCCTGCACGGCCGGCGAGCGCCGGAGCATTGCGTCTCTCCATCTCCTGCAGGGTGTAGTAGCCGGCCACGCAGGACAGGGGGTTGGCCGTCAGCGTACCGCCGACGAAGGCGCGTTTGGTTTGCTTGCCGCCGATACCGCCTGCCAGCAGCATCATCACATCACGGCGCCCGCCGATACCGCCTGCCATCGGGTACCCGCCGGTCAGGCATTTGCCGAAGATGGTAAGGTCCGGCATCACGCCGAAATACCCCTGTGCGCCGGCCATGCCGACGCGGAAGCCGCTGACCACTTCGTCGAAGATCAGCAGGGCGCCGAACTCGTCGCACAGCTTGCGCAGGTTGGCGTTGAAGTCCTTGCGGGCCGGGCGCGTGCCGCTTTCCGGGCCGAGTGGCTCGACGATGATCGCAGCGGTGCCGCCGCGCAGGCGGTTGATCCAGAGGCGGCGGCGGATGGCGGCCAGGTCGTTGGGAAAGCTCTCCTGGGTGTAGCTGGTGGAGCCGCTGGGAATACCCACCGCCTCGCGCCGGCCGGTGCCAGGGATGCGCATGCCATAGACCATCTGGTCGCTCCAGCCGTGGTAGGCACCGCCGATCTTGATCACCCATTTCTTGCCGGTATAGGCCCGCGCCAGGCGGATCGCCCCCATCACCGATTCGGTGCCGGAGGCGAGCATGCGGAACATCTCGACGGATGGCACATGCTTGCACACCAGCTCCGCCAGCTTGACCTCGTACTCGTGCAGCAGGCCGGTGACCGGACCACATTCGCGCAGGGTCTCGATCACCTTTTCCTGCACCACGGGGTCATTGCTGCCGAGCAGTGTCGGCCCGCCGGCCTGGAGAAAATCGATGTAGCGGTTACCGTCGACATCTTCCAGATGGGCGCCCTGGGCGTTCTTCATCGCCAGCGGGAAGGGATAGTTGAAGGCCAGGTTGTGCTGGATGCCACCGGGAATGACCTGAGTGGCGGCGCCGGCCAGCGCCTTGGAGGTGGTGCACTTGCTGTTGAAGTAGTGGTGCACCTTGTCCATGTGTTCCCGGCGGATCGGGCGGATCGGTTGCTTGATCAACGCCTTGAGGCGCGCATCAACCGCATCGGTGTCCGGCCATTGAGAGATGCCGGAGCTGTTGTGGAGAATCGGGGTGGAAGCGTTCATTTAAGTGTCCTTGATCAATCATTCAAGCTACGAAGTGCCTCGCGGCACAGACTGTTGTGAGACTGCGATTGCAATGCGCGACAGAACCAGTCGCGCGCTTCCTGCTCGAGCAGCTCCATCACCCGGCCGGCCTGTTCGAAGTTGCTGGCGATACCTATCGCGCCGTGGTTGCGCATCAGGTAGGCGTTCACGTCGGGGCGTACGCGGCGACTGACGAGCCAACTGAGCAGCCCCGAACCGGAAGGGCCATAGGCGCACATCGGCACCTCGCGGCCGATCACCTTGCGTGCCTCTGAACCGCTGATGGGCAGTGCGCGGTTGAGCAAGGTGAAAGCGCTTGCGATCGGTTGATGGGTGTGCAGGCTGGCATGGCAATCGGGCCGCGCCTTGAGCATCCTGGCGTGCAGCCCGCTCTCCACCGATGGCTTACCGTTGCCGGACAGTTGCTCCAGGGTGTCCAGACGCAGGATGCAGATATCCGTCGGCGCCATGGCGTAGTAGTCGCTTGCCGAAGGCGTCACCGCGAAACGTTCGGCATCGATGCGCAGGGCCAGGTTGCCGCCGATGCCGGCGAGAAACCCCTTGTCGGCCATCGCCACCGCGGTACGCACCAGCGTTTCCCTGGCACGTTGTTCAAGACTCATGGGTGAACACCTCGTTGAAGTTGCGCATAGAAGGGAGCGAGCGCCTTGTGCGCGGCGCGGAAGGTGGCGTAGCTGGCGTCGTAACGCTCGACGTTGACAGCGTCGGGCTCGAACGAGCGCCGAATCGTGACGCGCTCGGGAATGTCGGCGAAGTCCATCGCGCCGATGCCGATACCGGCGATGAAGGCGGCGCCGCGGGCGTTGGCCTGAATGGGTTGCTCGGGCAGGTGCACGGTCATCCCGAGAACGTCGGCGAAAATCTTGCACCAGACTTCCGACTGGCCACCGCCACCGACCAGAGTGATCGCCTGGGATGGCTGACCGATGAAGCCTTCCACGGCCTCCATCATCCAGCGCGTGTTGAGCGCGACCCCTTCGAGAAAGGCGCGCACCATGTCTTCGCGGGCGTGCTCCAGGGTCATGTTGAGCAGACCGGCGCGCAGGTTGGCATCGTCCACCGGGCTGCGCTCGCCCATCAGCCAGGGCAGGTAGAGCAGCCCACGGGCACCGGCGGGTACCCCAGCCGCCACCTCATCGAGAATGCGATAGACGTCGGGCCCCGCTTCGTTCTGCAACAGCGCATCCTTGGCATACAGGATGCGATCACGCAGAAAACTGAGGTTTGCTCCGGCAGCCGATTGCATGGCCATCATCAGGTAGCGATTGGGCAAGGCGCAGGGCAGCGCGGCGATTTGCCGGAACACGTCGGTTTTCTTGCGCGGCACATGCGCGCCGATCCATGAGGAGGTACCGATGTACAGGTGCAGGTCGTTGTCACGCACGGCTCCGGAGCCCAGCGCGGCGGCCGAGTTATCCACCGCGCCGGCCACCACCGGCAGGTTGGCAGGCAGACCGAGCTGTTCGGCGACCGGCTTGCGCAGCGTGCCGAGCACATCGCAGCAACGCACCAGCTCCGGAAGCTGATCGCGGCTGAGGCCGGCCATGCGCAGCAGCCCGTCGTGGTAGCGAATGTTGGTCGGATCGCGGTTGTCGGTGACCCACGTGGTCAGCGCCGAGTCGACGGTCGAGGCGATCCGCCCGGTCAGCCGCAGGTTGATGAAGTCGAGGACGTTGAGGAACTTGTCGGTACGCGCATACAGCTCCGGCATTTCCTCGCGGATGAAGGCGATATGACCGAACGGATCCTTGCCGGAAAGGGCCGGTGCGCCGCCTGTCAGGCGTAGCCAGCGGGCCAACTTGAGCGGATCGTAACCGGCCACGCGCGGCAGGATACCGCCGACCTGGCGCTTGACCGCTGCCTGGCCGCGCATATCCATGTACAGCAATGCGCGCGCCAACGGCTGACCATCGCGATCCACCGGCAGCGTGCCCTCGCCCTGGCATGAGCAGCAGAAGGCAACCACGGTGCGACGGGCCCCTTCAGTACCATCGAGCACCTCCGTCGCGCTCTCCAGCAATGCCTGCCACCAGTCTTCCGGGCACTGCTCGACGCCCGACCCCGCCAGCAGGTGGGTCCGCACCGCGCGAAAGGCAAAGGCCCTGACCTGGCCATCGAGGCCCACCAAGGCGGTCTTGCAGCCTGAACTGCCCAGGTCTACTGCAAGGACCAAACGATCATCGTGGTTCAAGGCTGCCGTCCCATATTTTTCTTTTCCTCTTCACATTTTGTGACAGTCGCGCTAAAACATAAGCATTGATCATGTTTTAGAGGATGTGGGGATGTCCGGGGCTTTGTCAAGCGATCCAAAGAGGCCGATAACGCCATGCTCAGCAACGCGGGAGCGTAGTCAGGTGTGCCTGAAGGCGAGGGTGAAGACGTCGCTGCGCCTCATTGCCGGTGGCGGCTGGGCGAGGTTGGTACTGGGAGAGATGGCGCATGAGTCAAGGTTGCCGATCTTCCCGCTGTACCGCTATTTGCCCGAGGCTTGGCAGGGTTTTGCCAGTGCCAGGACCGAAACGCAGGTTGGTGTTTTGCAGGACGTCGCTGATCGTGCGAGGTCCGCCAGTTTGCAGGCATGTAACGAGCTCATCGGAGCAGCGCCGGAAGCCGGAATCGGCCTTCCAGGATTTTCAAAGGTGGCGGGAGGGGCCGCGGCATCAGTCGAGCGGACGGCCTCGTTTCGCGTGCCGAACCCGGCCGAAGGCCCAGATCAGTCAGCAGAGGCGCAGCTCGTCCTGAGGTTGCCCGCGAAACAGCTACTACCTGTGGGCCGTTCGAAAGCGGCCTTCCACTCATTCACACCAGCACCGTCGGATCGTTCACAAAGTCGGCCACCTGAGCCATGAGGTCTGGGCGGGCATGTGCCTGCCCGGGCGTCGGGGGCTAGCGGCCATTCAAAAAGCGAGCAGAGGTCACCATGTTGCATAAGAAGAAAAAGATTGCATTGGTTGTGGGGCTTAGCCTGTGGGGAGCACGGGGTTTGGCCTTCGAGATCGACACCGGGCCGAATGTGACGACGACGCTGGAGAGCGTCGCCGAGTTCACCTCGATCTATCGCACCGACTCCCCGGAACGCATCGAACGGGACGGACAGAACATCTTCATCAACAACAACGATGGCAGCGAGTATTACGACAAGGGATTCGTTTCGAACGAGTTCAAGCTGACCTCGGAGTTGCACGTGCGCACCGAGCAGGACGGCGTGTTCGTCCGCGGCACGGCCTGGTACGACGTTCAGATCATGGACAACGCCCCAAGCGGGGACGGCTTCGCGACTCACAACACCGACAGCGATCAGCGTTACCCGTCGGATTTGAAGAACCGTTCCGGCCACCGGGCGCGCTTGCTCGACGCTTATCTTTACACCAACCGCTACCTCGGCGAGATGCCGGTGAGCGTGCGGCTGGGCCGGCAGGTCATCAACTGGGGTGAGGGCATTTTCTATGCCGACGGCCTCAATGTGATCAACCCGGTGGATATCGGTCGTGTGGTGCTTCCCAACGCCAGTTTCAAGGATGCACTGCTTCCGACCAACATGATCTCGGCCCAGTTGGGCCTGACCGACGCGCTCAGTTTCGAAACCTTCTATGGGCTGGAGTGGAAGGGCCACGAACTCATGCCCACCGGCGCCTTCTTCAATAATCAGGACTATTTCGGCAAGGGCAGCAATGGCGTCCTGATCGACCTGCGTAATGAGTTGGGCCCATTGGTCGACCTGGTACCTGGACTCAATGGCGAGAACGGCCTGGTCGCTGGTGCTCGCTATGGCCGTGAACATGATGCGCGTGATGACGGCCAGTATGGTTTCGCACTGCGCTATATGGTCGAGGACTGGAGCAATACCGAGTTCAGTCTCTACTACCTCAACTACCACAGCAAACTGCCCTTCCTGCGAGTGCAGAAAGGCCTGTCCGGGGCTTGCAGCGGCGGCGATGGTGGACGTTTCTCCGATCTGTGCGGCCTTGCTCAGCTGTTCGATCCTGCTTCGATCCCCCTAGTCGATGGTCTCGCATTTCTCGACAGCACTCGCTACGACTTGATCTATCCCGAAGACATACGCCTTTTCGGCTTCAGTGTCTCCGGCACGGTCGGAGACACCAGCCTGGCAGGGGAGCTGACCTACCGTCCCAACGCGCCGCTGGAACCGTCGATGACCTACGAACTGGAACAGATGGCCGAGGGCGCTCTCGGCGCCGGCGGTGCCAGTGGCGGCAGCATCGATCTCGGCGAGTTCGGCGACGGATCTGCCAACGACTCGCGCCGTTATATCGATCTCTACAAACGCCACGAGCTTTACACAGGCTCGATCTCGGCCATCCATGCCTTCGGCCCGACTGCCGGCATGGACGACTTGACGGTTTTGGCCGAGGCGGCATTCAACCACATACCGGGAAGCCTTCTGGATTCGGTCAATTACGCCTATCTGGATTCCTTCGCCTGGGGTTACACGATGAACCTCACAGGCTTGATTCGAGATGTGAAACCGAATCTCGACCTGATGCCGGCCATCACTTTCCGCCAGGACGTCTCGGGAACTTCGCCCGCCCTCAACGAAAACTTCGTTGAAGGGCGCAAGTCGGCGACTCTCGAGCTGGGCCTCAAGTACGGCCAGAAATTCGGCGGCAAACTCGCTTACACCTCGTTCTGGGGCGCCCGGAAAGACAACTCGCTTATTGATCGCGACCACGTCGCACTGAATGTCTCCTATTCATTCTGATGGCGGAAAAAATGATGACTAACAAAGCTTTACGCGTCAGCGCCGTGGTGCTTTCGATCACTCTTCACATGCCTTTGCTGGCTCAGGCGAAAGTCAGCCCCGAGGAGGCCGCCAAGCTGGGCACCGTACTGACGCCTTTTGGCGCCGAACGTCAGGGCGATGCGGCCAAAGGCATTCCCGATTGGGAGGGTGGGCTGAAAGAGCTGCCGAGCGGATACAAAGGGGCGGGTAGCTTCCATGTGGATCCGTTCCCTGATGAGAAGCCCCTGCGTGTGATCGACTCGCAGAACATGGCCAATGATGTGGGGAATCTGAGCCCTGGTGTGCAAGCGCTACTCAAATCCTACCCGTCGACCTTCAAGATACCGGTCTACCCAAGTCATCGCAGTGCGGCCGCGCCGGAGGATATTTATCGGAACACCCGCCGCAATGCAGAAACGGCCACCTTGGTGGAAGGAGGCAACGGGCTGAGCGGTGCCTATGCTGGAATTCCCTTTCCCATTCCGGGTGATGGCCACGAGGCAATCTGGAACCACATCACCCGCTGGCAAGGCCGCTATATCGACGAAATTGCAAATACAGCGCAAGTCACCACCAGCGGGCAGTACTCCCTCATTCGGGAGCGCATGGAAATGCTCTCCAACTACTATGACCCCAGCAAGAGCGTCAATGAGCTGGGCAACGTGCTGCAGAACTTCATGAGTGAGCTGCTTCCTCCTTCGCGTGAGGCTGGTCGCAAGTTGCTGGTGCGGGATTTCATCAATCAGGTCGAGGAGCCTCGTGCCGCCTGGGTCTATATGGCCGGGCAACGCCGTGTTCGCCGTGCCCCGACCCTGGCCTACGACACGCCGAATGACGGCATCTATGCCGACGATACGGACATGTTCAATGGTGCCACCGACCGCTATGACTGGAAGCTGATCGGCAAGCAGGCGCTTGTCGTGCCTTACCATAACTACGCGATGGAGCAGGCGGGCCTCCCGCTAGAGAAACTCATCATGCCCGGGCACCTGAATCCTGAATTCACCCGCTGGGAGATGCACCGAGTCTGGGTAGTGGAGGCGACGCTACGCTCTGGAAGCCGCCATGTGCATGCCAAGCGCCGTTTCTATCTTGATGAGGACAGCTGGTACGCCCTGATGGTGGAGAACTACGATTCTCGCGGCTCGCTCTGGCATGTGAACCTGGCCTTCAGCAAGAACGCCTATGACGTGCCCGTCATCACGCCGGTGAACGTCGTCTATCACGACCTCAACGCCCGAACCTACACCGCCATCGGTCTACGTAACAACGAGAAGACTCCGCGTCAGTTCCCGTCGTCTGCGCCGCCCGCCGGCTATTGGACTCCAGCCACTCTGCGTCGTACCGGCACGCAGTAACGAGCGCACCTGCGGCGGGAGTGAATGACACCTCCCGCCGACCTTTCACGGGTGAGGCCAGACCCAACCAAGTTCTTCCGGACTTCAGGGCTCATATTCGACCATGGACTATTCCAGCCAAAGCTTGGCCGGCAGGCCACCTGTTACTGAAGCCCTTGTAATGGGCAGGCGGCGATGGGCGGTAGTCGTGCTTTTCGCACTGGTGCTGTGCAGCAACCAGGCGCAGGTGAGCTTTCTGATTTCCCAGCAGACGCAGATACAGCTGCAATATGGTTTGGGCGAGCTTGCCAGCAGCCTGAGCATCCTGATCATCCCGCTGCTCTGCATCATATTTTCCATCCCTTGCGGGCGCCTGATCGATCGGGTGGGTTTCAGGCGAGGTGCTGCTCTGGGCAGTGGCTTGCTGGCGCTGTCACTGTTCTTTCGCTTCGATAACAGCTTCTTCAGCCTGATGGCGGGGCAGGTTTTCATCGGGTTATCTCAGCCCATGTTGATGAATGGCATGTCCAGGATGGCTATCGAATGGTTCAGCGAACCTGAGCGTGGAACAGCCATCGGTATCAGTACGGCAGGATTGTTTCTGGGCCTGGCCGCGGGGCTTGGGCTTCCGCCTCTGCTTGTCGCCACGTTCGGCATAACCCAGGCATTGTTTCTGGTGGGTTTGCTCGGTCTGTTTCCGGCTGTCCTGCTTTGGTTCGTCAGCAAGAAGTCGTCTGTGCGCAGGCATGGCGGGCAGGGCCTAAGCGGCGGTCTGGCACGGCTGTTTCGCTCGCCAGGCATGCTACCTGTACTCGTGACGACCATTGTCGGTTGCGGTCTTTTCAATGCCCTTGCGCTCAGCCTGGAACCCATGCTGAGCGAACATGGGCTGGGCCCGGAGACGCTGTCCGCGGCTGGCGCGTTGATGATCCTTGGCGGCGTGGGAGGCTCAGTTTTCATTGCGCGCATAGCGAAGCGGCTGGGCGGAAAGTTCCTGGCGCTGGCGGTTTGCGGCATCGGCGTGATACCGGTGATGTGCCTGCTTTACTACGCCACGACGCACGCTTCGGTGCTGCTTTATGCAACCTTGCTGGGAACTCTCCAGCTGCCGGGATACGCGTTACTGGTGACCATGTCCGAAGTGGTGGCAGGGAAAGACCTGGCGGCTCAAGCCAATTCGCTCATCACCCTGGCGGGCAATATAGGAGCCGGCACGGGGATAGCTCTGGCGGTGCTAATTCACACCGCCCTCAGCGAATGGGCTTATGTCGTTGTATTTCTCATTGCCCTCGCGACGATCCAAAGCCTTATCGTGATGTCATGCAAGTCTATTCGCAGGCTGTGAAGCCATCTGGCCGGATAATGATGTCTTGATTGGAGGCCAAGTCAGGACTGCTGATCGTTGATCGCTTCGCGGGTGGCATTGTAGATGAAATGCAGGCTGCGCTTGAGTTGCTTGACCCGGGCAGGGCGCTCTTGCGGCGAGAGGGTCAGAATCAGCTTGGCCACCGAGCTTGCGCCTTCGCACAACACCATGGCCAGGCCCTCGGCCTGCTCCTCCTCGATTGCCGGGTTACCACTGCGAATGGCGGTCGCCATCATCTCCACTGAGCGTAGGGTGTCGGCCAGATTCAGTTCGCGCAACTCGGGGGCGGCAGCAACGCATCCCCACACCTCGATGAAAGCCGGATGGCTGGTCTGGATCTCCAGCATCAGGTCGATGAGCCGCTCGATGAGCAGGCCGGCATCGGCCTGATGAGCAGGATCGACGATTTTCTGCAGGTCCTTTTCCAGGTGCTCGCCCACGCGGTTGGTATAGCGCTGCCAGACCTCCTTGACGATCGATAGCTTGGTCGGAAAGTACATGTACAGCGATGCGATTGGCAGTCCGGACTCGCGCGCGATTTCGCGCATCGACACGCCCTCGTAACCGTTGGCTGCGATCAGATCCAACGCCACCTTGATTATCGCCTCGAAGCGCTCCTGGCTACGTTGTTGTTTGGGTTCACGGGGACGTCGTGTTTTTTGGCTGGTGCTCGATAAACTCTTATCCATTTCCCTGTCTGCTGGCGACGTGATCAACGCTTATGTTTACGCGGCTTCCGCTAAATGGAAAGAGCTAAATAACAAAGAAGCGGCCACGGTGACTTGGGCAAAACGCGAGGTTTTGCGGTAGATCGCAGCCCGGCAGCTCAAGGCTGCAATACTGTGTGGGTAGGCGCCGCCGACCAAGTCGCAACCTCTGAAGCACCTGGCGGTGCAGGCTCGTTGGGCTAAGGTACCGGTTCAGCCCAAGCTCTCCGTCAGCGTCTGTTCGCAACCGTCGAGCCAATACCGAAGGCAGCCCTGCAAAAACAGGCGAAGAATGTCCGGGCGCGCTCGACTTTTCCTGCTGTAAATGAGCTTTTGACCGGGCTGGCGTTCCAGCCCGTTTTCAACCCAGCATCACGAACGTAGGCATTTTTCGTACAGGCCTGCTAGAGGCTGGTTTGTTGCTCCGGGATCAATTGCCACGCTCCGTCTTTACATTTGGCCAGGCCGCGCGCCTCCAAGCCTTGCAGGTAGCGCTGCTTGCCCCGTTCACCGCGGCGCTGGAACAGCGGCAGCAGGCGTGGTAGCAGGTTGGGGAAGAGCATCACCAACTTGGTCAGCCACAGTTCACTGCGTTTCGGCGCGCTTTCCAGCTTGGGCTTGTCGAGCATGTGCTCAATGTTTCGGGCCACCGCTTCCGGTGCCTGTGGTGGGTCCATGAACTGCAGGGCATTGCCGCCATCTATTGCCTCCTGGCGCAGCATGGGCGTGTCGGTGGCCGAGGGCAGCACGCAGGAAACGCGGATACCAAGCGGCTCCAGCTCCAGGGCTAGCGACAGCATGGCGCCGCGCAGGCCGAATTTGCTGGCGCTGTAGATGGGGCTTTCGGCAGTGGGGAAGATGCCGGCGATCGATACGGTGCTGACCACCCGCGCATTGCGCGAAGCCTCGAGCAGGCCGACGGCCTGACGCGTCAGCAACAGCGGGGCGAGCAGGTTGATCTCCAGCTCGCGGCGAATGCTGGCATTGCTGCGCGTGGCGAAGGGTTCGACGTGCACGATGGCGGCATTGTTGATCAAGGCATCGAGGCGGCCGAAGCGCTCGCCGATGAAGGCGACCAGCGTCTCGATCTGTTGCTCGTCGGTGAGGTCGAGGGCAAAGGACGTGGCGCGTTCGCCCAAGCTGACGCAAAGGGCTTGCAGGCGTTCGGCATCGCGATCGGCCAGGATCAGCTGTACGTCGCGCTGGATCAATTGCCGGCACAGGCACTGGCCGATGCCACCTGCCGCGCCGGTGATGAGGATGACTTCGCTCATGGGGATTCTCGCTCAGGACGCTTGCGACAGGTTGACGGCGACATAGCCAGGCTGTTGGCGTACGGGGCTGAAGTAGCCTTCGCTCAGGTCGCTCCAGCCAAGACGCTGGCGCAGCTGGCGCATGTGCTTCTTCAGCGCGTGCACCTCCAGGTACACCTCATGGCGCTGCGACTTGACGAACTGGATGCCGCCGGACAGGTCCGGTTGATCGTGTTGGATCAACTGATGGAATTCCTGAGCCATGCTCGGGCGCCTGAGCTGGTCGGCCAGGTAGCAGGCGATCAGGTGTGCCTCGTTGTCGAACAGCTTGTAGGCGCTGGAGTTGGTTTCCAGATAGCCGATGCCGAACAGGTTGTGGTGCTGACGGCTGAAAATGGAGAGGTACATCTGCGGACGCCCACCTTTCCACTCGAAGTAGTCGGTGGCGTAGCGGCAGCTCCACCTGTAGCCGGTGGCATAGAGCACCAGGTCCAGAGTTTCGCGCGTGCCGTCCTTGAACACCACCTGGTCGCCTTCGTAATGGGAAATATCCGGGCGCACCTGGATGTCGCCATGTTGCAGGTAATGCAACAACTGGCTATTGAGCAGCGGGTGACTCTCGAACAGCTTGTGGTCCGGCGTGGGCAGGCCGAAGCGACTCAGGTTGCCGTTGACCAGGCGCAGGATGCCGCCGAAGAGCAGGCGCGTCAGCCACATGGGCAGTTGCGGGCCTTTTTCGCTGACCTCGTCCGCCGGCAGGCCGAAAATGTGTTTGGGAATGAAGTGATAGCCACGGCGCAGGCTGATGAAGGCCTTGTCGGCGTTGGCGGCGGCATCGCAGGCGATATCGGCCCCGGAGTTGCCAGCGCCGATGATCAGCACGCGCTTGCCCTTGAATTCGTCGGAGCGGCGGTAAGTCACCGAGTGGCGGATTTCACCGTTGAAGTGGCCCTTGATCTCCGGCATGTTCGGATCCCAGTTGCAGCCGGTGGCACACACAAGCGCGCGGTAACGACGCCGCTCACCGTTGCCCAGGGTGACGATCCAGCGTCCGTCCGCGTCCTTGTCGACACGCTCAACGGCGGTGTTGAAGCGCACCTTGTCGTAGAGACCGAAGGCTAAGGCGAAGGAGCGCAGGTATTCGAGGATCTGCCGGTTGCTCGGGTAGTCCGGGAAGTGCTTGGGCATCGGGTAGTCGAGAAAGCCGGAGAGATCGCGCGAAGAAATGAAGTGCGCGGACTCGTACATCGGCGTGCCGGGGTTTTCCAGATCCCACACGCCGCCGAAATCGCTGTGGCGCTCGAACTGCTCGTAATCCAGGCCCTGGCGCTTCAGTGCACGGGCCATGCACAGACCGCCGGGACCGCCGCCGATGATGCAGATGCTGTCACCGCAATCCTGATAAGACACGTCGTTAGGCATGGTCGCCTCCGTTGTTGGATGATGGCGACCACGTTATCCGCTGCCCGGGGCGTTCATCAGGTCGCTGACGGACAGTAAAGGGGGCCGAAACGGACAGCCTGATTGTCGTTTATCATCGGCGGTGCTCGCTGACGCCATGAGGGCCGCACCAGGATGAAAGAGATTGCCGACCCGCGCTTTTCCAACGCCTCTGCGCCTGCCCATGTGTCGCGCGCGTTGCTCAGGATCGTTGGCGAACGCAACGGCAATGCCGAGCGCGTCTGCCTGGGGTTGGGCTTTACCCCAGGCGACCTGGCCCGGCCAGGGTTTCGCCTGTCGCATCGGCAGAGCTACCTGCTGGTGCGGCGGGTGATCGAGCAGGTCGGCGACAACGGCCTGGGCCTGGCTATCGGAGGGCGGCAGAGTGCGGTATCGCTTGGCCTGGTCGGGCTCGGCATGCAGGCCTGCGCGACCCTTGGCACGGCGCTGGAGCTGGGCCTGCAATATCAGCGTCACGCCGGAGCGATGCTCGACTACGGCATGGAGATCCAGGGTGGTACGGCACGTTTGCTGCTCTCGCCGATGTTCTATGAGCCTGGGGTGGTGGCCTTCTATATGGAAGAAGCCTTCTCCAGCTCGCTCAGCATCGTGCGCCACCTCAGCGGCGAGCGACTCATGCCCCGCGTGCTTCGCCTGGACTATCCGCGTCCGGCACATGCCGAGCTGTACGAAGCGCTGTTCGAATGCCCGGTGCGTTTCGCCGAGCCTGTCAACGCCATCGAGTTCGACCCGGCCTGGCTGACGATGCCGCTGGCGACCAGGGACGACGCCGTGGCAGCCGAAGCGGTCGAGTTGCTCAAGGAGGCGCGCTGGCTCGACCAGGAGCGCTCGGAGCTGATCGAAGGGCTGCAGCGCGAAGTGCGCAAGCAACTGGAGGCACCGCCTTCGCTGGCGCAACTGGCGCGCCAGCTCAACATCAGCGAGCGCACGCTGCGCCGGCGTATCGAATCGGCGGGCTTGAGTTACCAGGGCATCATCGATGAAACCCGCCGCGCTCGCGCCCTGACCTTGCTCGCACGCGACGACCTGACGCTCGCCGAGGTCGCATTGCAGACCGGTTTCAGCGATGCACGCAACTTCCGCCGCGCGTTCAAACGCTGGACCGGTAGCGCCCCGCGAGAGGCACGTAAACATTTTCTTCAGGACTTAGGGGAGTGAGGGCGGAGGTAGTACTTCTTGGTCGGCCAAGGAGCGTATGCCGACTGTGATCGTGCAGGTAACGCCCTAACTCTTCCTTGGTACTATGCGGCTAGCAATGCACTCAGGAGCAGTGGCTGTTGGGCCGCTCGTATCGCTCAAACTTGAGTCATCAATCGAACGATCCAATGGGTTGCGTTGTAAAAGGTGTCCCTTGCCCATAAAGCGTACCTGGGCGTCACAGATTGCCTCGCTTAGAGCCTCACGCAGCTTTGCTCGATTGTTCCGGCAAGACACCCGCAGCTCCTTGCTGCTCGTGATTCTCCGCAAGCGCACGACGTCCGGAAACAGCGGAACGAATTAGGTTGGTTCGACCAGCCCTTTATCCTTTTCGTCGAACCGGGCGTGAGCGTGGAGCCCGGGCAATGCCATCGGACAGCGCGACGCGGATGCGCACGCTGTAGCCGGCCGCCGCGCTTTCAGGCTGGCTTTGGCCTGGTCGACCACGGCCAGCACCCGGCGCGCTTCTTCCAAGAGCACCTTGCCGGCCCAGGTCAGCCGAGTGCGCCGCGTGGTGCGCTCGAACAACTGCACGCCTAGGCGGTACTCCAGTTCCTTGATGATCCTCGACAGGGGCGATTGTTCGATATGCAGGCGCGCGGCGGCACGCGCAAAGTGCAGTTCTTCTGCGACGGCAATGAAACAGCGAAGGTGGCGCAGTTCCAAGGCCTTTCCTCCGTCAGTTGTAGGGTTCGGCTTGCACGTCGCCGTTCCAGTTTGGCTGACGACGCAGGTTGACGATCTGCAGCAGGGCGCCCAGCGCGGCGACACCGCCGGCACTGGCGGCCAGGGTCCAGGTGGGCATCTGCAACAGCAGCACGAAGCCGCCGGCCGCGGCGCCGATGGCGCTGCCCAGGTACAGCGCCGACTCGTTCAGCGCGATGGCCAGGTTGCCGTCGCCTTGGGCCTGGCGCGCCAGGATCAGCTCGTTGTTCTGCGGTACCTGCAGTGCCCAGCCGACCGCGCCCCACAGGGCGATGGGCAGTATCACCAACCAGGTGCTGAGGGCCGCCGCCAGCGGCAGTACGAACAGCGACACGGCGAGGATCAGCATGATGACAAAGGTCAGCACCGGGCCCTTGATGCGATCCACCAGCGGGCCGATCAGGAAGCTGCCCAGCACACCACCGATACCCCAGACCCACAGGTAGGGCGTGACCGAACGCACCGCGCCATAGGCCGGGTCAGCCAGCAGTGGGGCGATAAAGGTGTACATGCCCAGGCTGGCAATGGCGGCGAGCAGCGACACCAGCAGGATGACCAGCACATGGCCGTCGCCGAGAATCGCCAGCTTCTGGCCCAGCGTGGTGGCGGTGGCTGCCGGCAGGGAAGGGAGCTTCAGCAGCAGGCCGAAGAAGGCCACCAGGCCAAGCAGGGTGACCAGCCACAGGGCGGCCTGCCAGCCGAGCTGTTCGGCGATCAGCAGACTGAGTGGCACGCCGAGCACCACGCCACTGGCCATGCCACCCATGATGATGGCGATGGCCTTGCCGCGGCGTTCCGGAGAAGACACGGCGGCCGAGGCGCCGATGCCCATGGCCAGGTAGACGCCGGCACCGATACCGGCGATAGCGCGCCAGACCATCAGCGCGGTGAAGCTCTCGGCCAGCGCACTGGCGGCGTTGGCGATGACGAACAGGCCCAGGGCCAGCAACAGGCCGGCGCGCTGACGATGCGCTGGCGTCAGGGCGACGAAGATTGGCGAACCCAGGCTGTAGGCCAGGGTGAAGGCAGTGACCAGCTGGGCGGCCACCGCGACGGAGACCGCGAACGAGGCCTCGATCATCGGGATCAGCCCGGCAGTGACGTAGGAGGCCATGCCGAGAGCAAAGGCCCCCAGCGCTATGAGGTAGATGGGTGATTGGTTGGGTGTATGCATGCTCGGACTCGCTTGCGTTGCAGGAACGCGTGGGTGGTACAGCGAATGGATGCGGCCCCGCACCGGGGCCACATCCGGTTGGGGACTAAAGTTCGAGGCTGACGTCGTACTCGTTCAGCCAGGTGTTGAGACCGACCGCCAGCTCCATGCCCATGCGCTCATACATGGGCGAGACACTGCCGAGCGGCTTGGCCAGGGTCTGCTGGATACGGCCGCTGTCGAGCAGGGGCGCCACCGGCGCGTTGCGATCGGCCTGGATGGCGGCCAGGGCATCACGCAGCGCCTGCTCGTAGGCTGGACTCTGGGTCGAGGGATAGGGGCTCTTGACCCGCTCGCTGATCAATTCGGGCAGCAAGTCGCGGCTCGTCGCGCGCAGGATGCTTTTCTCCTCGGCCCGTCGAATAGCCTTATCGTCCAACGCATGTTCGAGGTGTAATCGTCCCCTCCAGGACATCCGCTCCTCAACGTCAACGGCCATGGGATGTTCCCGAAGAAGTTGGTACATCCTCTGTCTCCTTGGCGAGTTGCTGCCACGTCTCTGTATGTTTCCCCGTAGGCGAGAGCCCTGGCACGGGTAGTTGCGATCAGGTCGGGCTATTCTTACCGGGGTTTATAGGGGTTACAATTTGACCGGTTATCCTAGTACTGGAGGTAACGGGATGAGTTCCCCTCGCTCAGCTGAGCGCACTCGGGTGGAGCTGGCCGAATTCCTACGCAGCCGCCGTGAACGCCTTTCACCAGAGGAGGTGGGGTTACCATCAGGCGGGCGGAGGCGCACACCGGGGCTGCGCCGTGAGGAGGTCGCGGCGCTGGCAGGTGTGGGGTTGTCCTGGTACACGTGGTTGGAGCAAGGGCGAGACATCAGCGTTTCCGCTGCCTTCCTCGACAATCTTTCACGTGCGCTCAAGCTGGATGCTGCCGAGCGACGGCACCTGTTTCTGCTTGCCCATCAGCGCCTGCCAGCTGAGCCTGGAAGGACTTGGTGTACGGTCCCAGTACTGATTCATCGGTTGATGGACGACCTGCCGTTAAGGCCTTCCTATGTGCTCAATCTGCGTTGGGATGTTCTGGCTTGGAATGGCGCTGCAGACCGGGTGTTCGGCTTCTCTGCGTTGCCGGCGGACCGCCGAAATCTGCTGTGGATGTTGTTCACCAGTCCGGCCATGCGCGAGTTGTTCAAACCCTGGGATAAACAAGCGCTGCAAATCCTTTCCAGTTTTCGCCGAGACTTCGTGCGCGCTACCCAGGCACCCGATATCGCCGCTTTGATAAAAGAGCTGGAAAGGGCCTCGCCGGACTTCAGAGCATGGTGGCGGCGGCAGGATATCAATGGTCCATGCCAGGGTATCCGCCATCTGCAGATCGAAGGGGTTGGGCATGTGGTGTTGGAGCACACCACGCTGACCATCGACGAGGATCGCCATCTTCGGCTGGTTTATTACGCGGTGAAGGATGCCTCGCCGCATAGCCATGCTTTCGAACAATGGCTTCAGCAGGAGCCAACGCTGGCATAAGCGCTCAACGCCTGTTGTTCGACCGATCGAAGAACTGCGCTGGCGAGCACAGGCTCTATATTCAGTCCCTGGGAGGGCTTTGTTATTCCGGTGAGCGTCAGTAAACCCTGATCAGACCTGCGTGTCAGAGTCTGGGCGAGCGACCACTCGGTTCTCTGTGTTTCGCGCTCGCCATCGAGTCGAATTTGACAGCAAGGAAATAGCGTCTAGGTTGAAAATCGAGCCTAACGTGCTCGTCTCACTCACTTACAAGGAACGTTAAAGATGATGAAACGCTACCTTTCCTCTGTTCTGTTCGCGCTTCTCACCTCCCTCTCCCTTGCTGTCTCGGCAGCAGAACCTTCCAAGACTGAGCCTGCCGATGCAACCTCTGCGCAGGTTGCTCAGGCGATAACGGTCAATCTGAATACCGCTGATGCCGAGACTCTCCAGCGTGAGTTAGCTGGCATCGGCGCAACCAAGGCTCAGGCAATCGTGGCTTATCGAGAAGCTCACGGTAACTTCGCTTCGGTTGACGAGTTACTCGAGGTCAAAGGTATCGGCGCGGCGACTCTGGAGAAAAATCGCGACAAGCTCATGGTCGATTGAGGTCTTCGGTTATCACCATCAGGGCCGGTCGTTGACCGGCCTTTTCGTTTCCGGGCGGGCTACAGCAGCCCTAAGTGCGTTGATGGGCGTAGCCATCGATGACGCACCTTGTCGCCAAATCCTGGCAAACTTGCGCTTCGATTTTCGACAGGAGTCAGTCGATGTCCGCCAGCCCGGAGCTGTCCCCCGGCCTTATCGTCATTCACGGCAATCACCTCGAAGAGCTGCGTGCGCTGGCGGTGCAGTGGATGCGGCGCTATCCGCTGCGGCCGCTGGAGAACGAAGTGCTGCTGGTGCAGAGCAACGGCATCGCCCAGTGGCTCAAGCTGGCGCTGGCCGAGCGTGACGGCTGCGGCATCGCGGCGGCGCTGGATGTCGATCTGCCGGCGCGCTTTCTCTGGCAGGCGTACCGCAACGTGCTGGGCAGGGACGCGATTCCGCAAGAGTCGCCCCTGGACAAGGCGCCGCTGACCTGGCGTCTGATGCGGCTGTTGCCGGGTCTGCTGGCCGAGGAGGCCTTCGCTCCGCTGCGCCGCTTCCTCGCCGATGATCAGGACCTGCGCAAGCGCCACCAACTGGCCGAGCGTCTGGCCGATCTGTTCGACCAGTATCAGGTCTACCGCGCCGACTGGCTGGCCGACTGGGCCGCCGGGCAGGATCGCCTGCGCACCTCGCGCGGCGGCGAGCGGCCACTGGAGGGCGATTCACGCTGGCAACCCGCGCTGTGGCGCGCCTTGCTGGCGGATGTCGGTGAGCAGCACCTGGCCGAGAGCCGCGCCGGCGTGCATCCACGCTTCATCGCCCGTCTGGCCGAGCTGGACGCGCCGCCAGCCGGACTGCCGCGGCGCATCAGCGTTTTCGGCATCTCTTCGTTGCCGGCCCAGGTGCTGGAGGCGCTGGCGGCCATGGCGCGCTTCAGCCAGGTCATGTTGTACGTACACAACCCCTGTCAGCACCACTGGGGCGATATCGTCGAGGACAAGGATCTCCTGCGCCACGAGTACCGTCGCCAGCAGCGCAAGGGCAGGCCGGGCGTGCAGATCGGTCTGTTCGAACAGGAGGACATGCACCAGCACGGGCAGCCGCTGCTGGCAGCCTGGGGCAAACAGGGGCGCGACTACATCAACCTGCTGGATCAGTACGACGAGCCGCAGCGTTACCGCGAGCAGTTTGACCGTATCGACCTGTTCAGCCCGGCCAGTGAGGACAGCCTGCTCGGCCAACTGCAGAACGACATCCTCGACCTGCGTCCGCTGGCGGAAACACGCAGCACCTGGCCTCCCGTCGATCCCGCCAAAGATCATTCGCTGCGCTTTCATATCGCCCACAGCGCTCAGCGCGAGGTGGAGGTGCTGCACGACCAGCTGCTCGCCTGTTTCAGCGAGGACGCCACGCTGCGGCCGCGCGACATCATCGTCATGGTGCCCGACGTCAACGCCTACGCACCGCATATTCAGGCCGTGTTCGGCCAGTTCGCCAGCGACGATCCGCGCTTCATTCCCTTCACCCTGGCCGACCAGGGGCTGCGCGGCAAGGAGCCGATGGTCATCGCACTGGAGCATTTGTTGCGCCTGCCGGACAGCCGCTTCAGCGTCAGCGAGATTCTCGATCTGCTGGATGTCGCCGCGCTGCGTCAGCGCTTCGCCATCGCCGAGGAGCAACTGCCTACCCTGCACCGCTGGCTGGAGGGTGCCGGTGTGCGCTGGGGGCTGGATTCGAGCCAGCGGCAGGTGCTGGGCCTGGGTGAGAATCTGGAGCAGAACACCTGGCGCTTCGGCCTGCGGCGCATGCTGCTGGGCTACGCGGTAGGTGCGGGCGACGCCTTTGCCGGCATCGAGCCTTACGACGAGATCGGCGGGCTCGATGCTGCGCTGATCGGCCCGGTGACTCGGCTGTTGGAAAGCCTCGATCGGCACCTGCAGCAGTTGCGCGAGCCGGCCACGCCGGTGCGGTGGGGCGAGCGTCTGCGCAGTTTGCTCGACGACTTCTTTCAGCCGCAGAGCGACCGTGAAGAAGTATTGACGACCCAGCTGCTCGATGCACTGGATGCCTGGCTGGCGCTGTGCGAGGCCGCGACGCTGGACGAAGCGCTGACTCTACCGGTGGTGCGTGAGGCCTGGCTGGACGGGCTCGACCAGGGACGGCTGAGCCAGCGTTTTCTCGCCGGTGCGGTGAACTTCTGCACCCTGATGCCGATGCGCGCGATTCCGTTCCGCCAGGTCTGCCTGCTGGGCATGAACGATGGCGATTATCCGCGCAGCCAGGCGCCGCTGGATTTCGACCTGATGGCAGGCGATTACCGCCCCGGTGACCGCTCGCGCCGCGAGGATGACCGCTATCTGCTGTTGGAAGCGCTGCTGGCGGCGCGCGATCGTCTGTATATCAGCTGGGTGGGGCGCAGCATTCGCGACAACAGCGAGCGCCCACCGTCCGTGCTGGTAGGTCAACTGCGTGACCATCTTGCCAGCGCCTGGACACTCGCCGGTGGCGGCGATCTGCTGCACGGGCTGACCACCGAGCACCCCTTGCAACCCTTCAGCCGCCGCTACTTCGATGGCGAGGGGCAGCTGTTCAGTTATGCCCACGAGTGGGCAGCCCTGCATGGCCAGGTCTCGGCCTGCGAAAGTGCTGCGTCCTTGCCCGCCTGGGAGGAGGGACAACAGCTTACGCCCGAGCTGTTGCAGTCGTTCCTGCGCGATCCGGTGAAGTGCTTCTTCACTCGCCGCCTCAAGGTGTATCTCGACGAAGAAGAGCAGGCGCAGCTCGACAGCGAGCCATTCGCCCTCGACGGCCTGCAGCGCTACCAGTTGCAGGAAGCGCTGCTCAAGGCGGCGGTAGCGGGCGAGGGGGACAGCGACGATGCGCTGAGGGCGGCAGCCGATCGCCTGCAACGCAGCGGCGTGCTGCCGCTGGCCGGTTTCGGCGAGCAGTACCGCAACGCCCTGCTGGAGCCGATGCCGGCGCAGGTGCAGCGCTACCAGGGGCTTTGCCTGTGCTGGCCGACCCTGCTGGAATCGCCGCAGCGCCTGACTTTCGCCGCCGCCGGTGTTCAACTCGACGGCTGGCTTGCCGGGCTGCGGCAGAAGGCCGACGGCAGCCTGGCGCGTCTGGAACTGCTGCCGGGTGCGTTGCATAAGGACAAGAGCTGGAAGTGGCATCGCCTGCTGCGCCCCTATGCGTTGCACGTCATCGCCGCGGCCTGCGGCGTGCCGCTGACCACGCTGCTGGTGGGGGAAGATCGCAGCCTGGTTTTCGAACCTGTAGCGACCGAGCATGCTGCGCGCGTTTTGACGGTCTGGCTGGAAGCCTGGAGTGCCGGTATGCAGGCGCCGTTGCCGGTCGCCCTGAAAACCTCGCTGGCCCGGTTGCAGGACAACAATGAGGACAAGGCTCGCAGCGTCTACGAGGGCAGCTACAACCTCGCCGGTGAAGTCCAGGGTAGCGCCAGCCTGGCAAGACAGTTCCCGGACTACGCCGCGCTCACCGCCGATGGCCAGTTTCCGGCATGGAGCGAACGGCTCTACCAGCCACTGCTCGACAGCCATCCGCAAGCGCTCGAGGAGGACGCAGCATGAACCAACAGCGTCCTCTGGCCCTGACGTTTCCCCTGCATGGCAGTCGCCTGATCGAAGCCAGCGCCGGCACGGGCAAGACCTTCACCATTTCCGCGCTCTACCTGCGGCTGATTCTCGGCCATGGTGGCGACGCCGCGTTCCGCGAGCCCCTGCTGCCGCCACAGATTCTGGTGGTGACCTTCACTGACGCGGCCACCCGCGAATTGCGCGACCGGATTCGCGCGCGCCTGGTCGAGGCCGCGACCGTATTTCGGGGTGATGCCCAGGGCGATGATCTGCTGCGCGAATTGCGCAGTGACTTCGCCCAGACGCAGTGGGACGAGTGCGCCTGCCGTCTGGAGCTGGCGGCGCAGTGGATGGACGAGGCAGCCGTGTCCACCATCCACGGTTGGTGCCAGCGCATGCTCCGCGAGCATGCCTTCGACAGCGGCAGTCTGTTCAGCCAGACTCTGGAGACCGATCACAGCGAACTGCTGGCCGAAGTGGTTCGTGATTACTGGCGACAGCACTGCTATCCGCTGCAGGGCGCCGCGCTGCAATGGGTTGCGGGTGTCTGGGGGACGCCTGCGGGGCTGGGTAGCAGACTGCGACCGCTGTTGGGCGAAGAGGGGGAGGTTGCGACGCAAGCGCTGGGCGAATTGCTCGATGGCGCGCTGCTGCAGCGCGAGCAGGCACTTGCCGAGCTCAAGTCGCCCTGGCTGGCGTGGGCCGATGAACTGCAGCTGCTGCTGGATGCTGCTGTGGCGGCCAAGCAGGTGGACGGCAAGAAAATCCAGGCGCGCTTCTACAATCCCTGGCTGGCCAAGTTGCGCGAGTGGGCCGGTAGCGAAGAACCGCGCCTCGACCTGGGCACCGGTTTCACCCGCCTGACCCCCGATGGCCTGGCCGAAGCCTGGAAAGGCGAGGCGCCTGCTCATCCCGCGTTGGACGCCATGGCTCTGCTCAAGGCGCAACTCGATGCGCTGCCTGATCCCACTGACGCGGCGTTGCGCCACGCAGCTGCCTGGGTGCGCCAGCGCTTCGATTGGGAGAAACGCCAGCGCGCGGAGATGGGCTTCGACGACATGCTGGTGCGCCTGGACGCTGCTCTGCAAGGCAGCAATGGCCCGCGCCTGGCCGAGGTGATCCGCTGCCAGTTCCCGGTGGCGCTGATCGATGAATTCCAGGACACCGACCCGCTGCAGTATCGCATCTTCGATACGCTCTACGAGGTCGAGGCCAACCGCGACGACTGCGGCCTGTTCATGATCGGCGACCCCAAGCAGGCCATCTATTCCTTCCGTGGCGCCGATATTCATACCTACCTGCGTGCGCGCCGTGCAACCAATGGCCGGCATTACAACCTGGAGAAGAACTTTCGCTCCAGCCAGGCCATGGTCGATGCCGTCAACGGCGTTTTCCTGCGGGCCGAGCAGCGTGACGGCGGCGAGGGGGCATTCCTGCTGCGTGACGATCTGCCTTTTATCGAGGTGGGCGCGCAAGGTCGACGCGAGGTCTGGAGTGTCGACGGCCAGGCGCAACCCGCCCTGACGCTGTGGCATCTGGCGAGCGACGAGCCGGTTGCCAAGGGCGCCTATCTGGGTGCCATGGCGGCCGGTGCGGCCAGCGAGATCGTGCGTCTGCTGGATCTGGGCCAGCGTGGGCAGGCGGGTTTCATCAAGGACGGTGTGCTGAGTGCTCTGCGTCCCAGCGACATTGCGGTGCTGGTGCGTGATTTCAACGAGGCGCAGGCCATTCGCGGTGAGCTGGCGGCGCGCGGCGTGCGCAGCGTGTACCTCTCCGACAAGGATTCGGTGTTCGCCGCCCAGGAGGCACGCGACCTGCTGCTATGGCTGCGCGCCTGCGCCGAGCCGGATCAGGATCGCCCGCTGCGCGCGGCGCTGGCCAGCGCGACACTGGGGCTGGAGTTGGCCGAGCTGGAGCAGCTCAACCTTGATGAGCGAACCTGGGAGCGCCGCGTCATGCAGTTTCGCGACTATCGCCAGCGCTGGCAGCGCCAGGGTGTGCTGCCGATGCTGCGTCAGTTGCTGCAGGACTTCGAGCTGCCGCAGCGCCTGATGGGGCGTGACGATGGCGAGCGGGTACTGACCAATCTGCTGCACCTGGCCGAGCTGCTGCAGCAGGCTGCCGCCGAACTCGATGGCGAACTGGCGCTGATTCGTCATTTGAGCGAGCTGCTGGCCGGCGAGGGGCAGGCTGCCGATGAACAGGTGCTGCGCCTGGAGAGTGACGAGGCGCTGGTGCGCGTGGTGACCATCCACAAATCCAAGGGCCTGGAGTATCCCCTGGTGTTTTTACCGTTCATCTGCGCATTCCGTCCGGTGGATGACAAGAAGCCGCTGCAGATTCACGACGGCGAGTGCCGCCGCCTGGTGCTCAAGGCCGATGACGACAGCCTGCAGCGTGCCGAGCGCGAACGCCTGGGTGAAGACCTGCGCCTGCTCTATGTGGCGTTGACCCGTGCCCGGCATGCCTGCTGGCTGGGCGTGGCGGATCTGAAGATCGGCAACGGCAAGAAGTCGCGTCTGCACGAATCGGCGTTGGGCTACTTGCTCGGGGGCAGATTGCCTCTGGCGGCCAGCGGCGAGCTTGCCAACTGGCTCGCGCCGTTCGCCAGCGGACTCGATAGCGCCGTGTCGCCTGTGCCGCCGGCCAGTGAGCAGCGTTATCGAATGATCGAAGAAGGACAGTTCGCGCCGCACTGGCGCACGCCGGCGCGGCGCGCTGCCGAGCATTGGTGGATCGCCTCCTACAGCGCACTGCGCCTGGACGAGGACGCGCCCAGTCAGGTCAGCCGCCACGAGGACGCCGCGCCCGATAGTCCGGCGATGCAGAACGTCATCGACGATGAGGATCCGCTGCTGGCCCTGGCGCCGCTGCCAGCATCCGCTCAGGGCCTGCATCGCTTCCCGCGTGGGCCCAACCCCGGCACCTTCCTCCATGGCCTGCTGGAAATGGCAGCGCAGGAAGGCTTCGCCACCCTGGCGCAGGATCCGCCCAGGTTGCGCGAGGCGTTGGCCAGGCGTTGCCAGCGTCGTGGACTGGAAAGCTGGATCGATCCGCTGCAGGACTGGCTGCTGGCGCTGCTGAGCCAGCCGCTCCCACTGGCGGGCGCGGATGGCGTGGTGCTGGCGCAACTGACGCAGTATCAGCCCGAGCTGGAGTTCTGGTTCGAGGCGCGCGGGGTAGACGTCAGGCTGCTGGATCAGTGGGTGCAGCAGTACGAATTGCCGGGCCTCGCCAGGCAGCCGCTGCGTGCCGATACCCTCAATGGCATGTTCAAGGGTTTCATCGATCTGGTATTCGAACATCAGGGGCGTTACTACGTGGCGGATTACAAATCCAACTGGCTCGGCAGCGACGATGGCGCCTACACCCGTGAAGCCATAGAGGTCGCCATCGCCAGCCACCGCTACGATCTGCAGTACGTGCTCTACGTGTTGGCCCTGCATCGGCAGTTGCGTCTGCGCCTGCCGGATTACGACTACGCCCGGCATGTGGGGGGCGCGCTCTATGTGTTTCTGCGCGCACCGCAGCAGGGCGCCTATCTGGCCCGGCCGCCTCGTGAGCTGATCGAGCGGCTGGACGAGCTGTTCATGGGCGAAGCAGAGGAGGGCGCAGCATGAGTACGACGCTTGCGCCGGCGCTGCATGATCGCGCCGAACTCTTTGCCCTGCTTTCCACCTGGAGCGAGCGTGGCTGGCTGCGCGAGCTGGATCGTGCGCTGGCGCAGCTGTTCGCTGAACTGGACCCGGACGCTTCACCCTTGCTGCTGCTTGGCGCCGCGCTGGCCAGCCACCAGTTGGGGCAGGGCCACGTCTGCCTCGATCTGGCGGCCACGCTGGCCAACCCGGATTTCACCCTGTCTCTGCCACCGGAAGGCGAGGATGGGCAAGAAGCGCTGATCCTGCCGTCCCAGGTACTGGCCGGGCTCAGCCTGGAGTCCTGGCTGGCCGCCTGTGCTGGCAGCTCGCTGCTGGAATCCGAAGGGGCGCCGCTGGTGCTCAGCGGCGCCTGCCTTTATATGCGCCGTTACTGGAACTATGAACGTCAGGTGGCTGGCGATATCGCTCGGCGCCTGCAGTCGAGTGCTGCGGCGCCTAGCGATCTGGCCGTACGCCTGGCCTCACTCTTTCCCGAACCGCTGGTGGTGGACGGCCAGCGCCTCACCGACTGGCAGAAGCTGGCTTGTGCCATGGCCGCGCAGGGGCGCTTCACGCTGATCACCGGAGGGCCGGGAACCGGCAAGACGACGACGGTGGTGCGCCTTCTGGCGCTGCTGCAGGAAGCCGCCATGGCTACCGGCGAGCCGCTGCGCCTGAGCCTGGCAGCGCCTACCGGCAAAGCGGCCGCGCGGCTGACCGAATCCATCGGCGCGCAGGTGCAGTCCCTGGCGCTGGACGAGCGAGCGCGTGAGCAGATTCCAACCCTGGTGACGACACTACATCGCTTGCTGGGCAGTCGTCCCGGCAGCCGTCATTTCCGTCACGATGCCGCCAACCCCTTGCCACTGGATGTGCTGGTGGTCGACGAAGCCTCGATGATCGATCTGGAAATGATGGCCAGCCTGCTGGGCGCGTTGCCGGCGCATGCGCGTCTGATTCTGCTGGGCGACAAGGACCAGTTGGCGTCTGTAGAGGCCGGCGCGGTGCTGGGTGACCTGTGTCGGGAGGCGGAAAGCGGTGGTTACAGCGAGGCGACGCGTGCCTGGCTGGAAAGCCAGACGGGCGAGCGGCTGGACGATCCGGCGCTGATATCCGGTAACAAGGCGTTGGCGCAGCATATCGTCATGCTGCGCCACTCGCGTCGTTTCGGCAGTGGCTCGGGTATTGGCCGTCTGGCTCGGGCGGTGAACCAGGGGGATGCGCAGTCGGCCCGCGCGACTCTGGCAACCGGCGCGGACGACCTGCATGTGCTGCGCCTGTCCGGCGAGCAGGACCGAGCGCTGGAGCGACTGTTGATCGTCGGGTTGGGCGAAGCCGAGCCACGTCCGCAGGGGTATGCGCATTATCTACAGGTGATGCAGGCGCAGCGTCCCACCCCGGGTGCCGACTCCCAGGCCTGGGATCGTTGGGCCGGTAATGTCCTGGCAGCGTTCGATCAGTTCCAACTGCTCTGTGCGGTTCGTAAAGGTACTTGGGGGGTCGAAGCGCTCAACGAACGTATCGCTGAAGCATTGGTGCGTCGCGGCCTCCTTGAACAGTCGCATGGTTGGTATGAAGGGCGCCCCGTGCTGGTAACGCGCAACGACTACAGCCTGGGGCTAATGAATGGCGATATCGGCATCGCGCTGCGTCTGCCCGAACCGCCGGAGTTTCCAGGTGCGCCTGTACGCGAGGTGCTGCGCGTTGTGTTCCCGCGCAACGACGGCAGTGGGGCCTTGCGGCATATCCTGCCCAGTCGTCTCAGCGCGGTGGAGACCGTGTTCGCCATGACCGTGCACAAGTCCCAGGGCTCGGAGTTCGCCCATTGCGCGCTGATCCTGCCTGACAGCCTTAATCCGGTGTTGACCAAGGAACTGGTCTACACCGGCATCACCCGGGCGCGCCATTGGTTCAGCCTTATAGAGAGCCGTGCCGGCATCTTCGAGCAGGCGGTGCTGCGGCGGGTGCAGCGGCGTAGTGGTTTGCGCGAGGCCCTCGAAGCGTTATAGGAAACAAAACTGCGGCACAAGTCCCCTGCCTGACAGCCTTAATCCGGTGTTGACCAAGGAACTGGTTCAGCCTTATAGAGAGCCGTGCCGGCATCTCGTAGTGGTCTGGATGTAGAATGCGCGCCACTTCAGCGATGAAGCGCTTCAAAAACTTCTTGTTAATCAATAAGTTAAGTTAAATGAAGGGCTTGCAAAGCTGGATCTGGCGTGTAGAATGCGCGCCGGTCGACAGGATGGTGGCTTGATCCTGTTGATGGTTCGGTCGAATGGATCGAAAGCGGTTTGAAAGAGGTGTTGACAGCGGTTTTGAACGCTGTAGAATGCGCCTCCCGCTGGAGAGAAGAAGTTCTGATCGAAGGTGCAAGTGGTTGAGTAGAAAAGAGTTTCTCCGGAAATAAATTCGAAAAAC
>NZ_ATKM01000012.1 GCF_000418555.1 Pseudomonas sp. P818 | reverse complement strand
TTCTCGGTATAGAACGGTGGCGCGCGGAGAGTCCATTACAGCATTCAAGTCGCTCGCTACGCTCACTCGGGACCGGCTAAAGCCGGCCCCTTAACCAAACGTTAGGGACGCACATCATGCGTTGTAATGGATTTACTTTCGGAAGCATTGAAGTTGAGCTGGACGGGCGCGCATATGATTTACATAACTTCTATAGCTTGGGCTTCTTTAATTACGAGATAAATCATCGACGCTTCTCCATGGAGTTCTTCAAAAGATCTGAGTCGTGGGTGCCTTTCGAAGAACCCAACAGAATCCGTTTGAGCTTTATGCTTGTCAGTCACTTTTCAGCTCAAGAGCGTGACCCTAACCTACCTTATACTGAAGATGACTGCATAGAATTCATCGGCGTTGTAGACCCTGAAGCGCTGACTAAAGATGCCAATTTTCCCGACCATATGCGTCAAGACCATCATTTGGTCCTGCGATTCCAGTCAGGCTTTACCATACGACTACAGGCAGAAGAGGCCACGTGTGAGTTATGCTTTACCTAACTACTGGTTCAAATCGTTCGCTCCGCTCACTGGGACGGGCTAAAGCCCGCCCCTTAACCAAACGTTAGGCAAAAAATCCCATGCCAGAAGAACAAGAGCTCATCAAAAATCTCCTGTCATTGAACCGTCGTGAGCTAGCAAAGGTTATGCACGAGCTCTCCGTAAAGAGCAGAGTTCGTGAAAATTACCAAAATGGTGATTTTTATGAATACTCTCTAGTGCTGGCTGAGGTCTCATGGGGCTGTAACTCTGGAGCAAATGACTCTGAACCAACAATAACATTCATTGGCAAAGAGCATCTCTCTGCAAGCCATGTGAACTGGGGTGACAGCTACAGTCAAGAAGGAAAGTGCACATTCTGCAACGCAATAATTTCTTGTGCAGCTAAGACGGCTGTGTGCCCAGTCTGCGACTCAACCGTTTCATGCACCTAGCCTAACAAATGTAAATCGCTCACTTCATTCGCTGGGACGGCGTTCCGCCGCCCCTTAGCTTAATCGTTATGCCCCGTAAGACATGAACGCACTAGCACTATTACCTGAAAACATCGCCTCGAAATCAATCTCGAAACGGGAGGTGGTATTGCCTATTACCGAGGCTCTTGAAGCGATTGATTTGTTTGAATCAAAGGGCTTGCTCATTTTAGGTTGGGAAGGCTGGTTGAAAACAAAAGATGGTCGCGTTGGTCACGGCAATGCTCCTCAGGGAACTGTTAGCCTTGAGGAGCTTTCAGTTTCTGCGGCAGCACAGCTCTGCCGCGAAACAATTTCTCAAGGAGCCGCCCGTTGGATAGACGAAAACTCTGGCACTACCGATGAACTACATTTTTGCATTACAGTTCGTGCATAACACTTCGCTCAAAGGGACGCTCCGCTTCGCTGCGCGCCCCTTAGCTTGGCGTTATGTGAAAAGGAAAAGTCGAGCATGACTGAGAAATCAAAAGCAATCGAAGATCCTTCAAAAATTGAAGTGCAAGTGTCTTTGGACGAAGACAACGAGGTTGTTGCTAGTGCAATAGAGAAAGTGGCAGAAGCGCTTCCTTCACCGTCTGGAATTGAGAGCGCGCTGACCAAACAAAATGAAATTTTTTCCAACCTCATAGAATTGGTTGGAACCTCAATACAACCAGATTATATTCCTCACCTTTTCTCCTTTGCCGCTTTAGCTATATCAATTCTTGCTTTGTATCTATCTCACTGGCATAAATCATCGAAAGCTATACTTTGTTTGAATAGCCGGCTTTTCAATTGTATCGGCAAGAAAACAAAGCGAGAGCTTAGCTATACATTCAGCAATACAGGAAACCAAGAGCTTTTTGTAAAAGATATATCTCTTTTAAGAGGCCAATCACCTCTGGGCAATCTAAAACACAACTCATCCTATTTGGTAATTCCCTCAAATATCGTAAAGCCGTTTGTCATAAAGCCGGGAGAAATAAAGTCATTCATGCTATCTCATGAAGTGGACTATGACTTGGCTCCTGACTACGACGAGGTATCAAGCAAGTACATACTAGTGAGCCTGGAGGTTATTTCGGCTAACGGTAAGCGTTTTCAAGTTACTCATGACATTTCAAATCTTGGACCCTCTGGGCCAGATATAAAAGATAAAATATGGGCTGGCGTTCCACTTGGGGGCAGTATTTGAGTACAAGCACATAACAAAGTGCTCCAACCCGCGCACTACGTGCGCTGGACAGTTTGTAAGTCGCGGCTTTGTGGTTTTGCTGCGCAAAAGTAATCCACAAAACCACAACTTACAAACTGCCGTTGAGCACGGCGTTAGGTGCAATTGTGGATATTGTTGGTTTTGTAGAAAGTACGTATCAGTTATTCGAGGTCTTTAAAAAGCCTGAGTCAGCCACGGATATTGAACACTGCGAAGAATGTAGAGACCATAACGACGAGATTAACAATGTAAATAGGCGAGATTTGTCACCTGAACAAATTGGCACTGTATGCTGGGGAATTTCTTCTTTTTTAACACCTCAGGCAATGGGCTATTACATGCCAAGATTCATCGAGTTGGCCGTAACAGGGCAGAACGACAAAGAAGGCTCGCCTTATATGTGCCTATTTATCAATCAAATAGGCTTAAATGCAGGGTCTTTGCAATTTTCAGAATTTTCGGCTGAGCAACGAAAGGCAGTCCATAAAAGCTTAATTATCCTCAAAGAAGAATATATGAGTGCATTAATTGAACACTGTTGGGAAACCGATATTGATACGGCAATAACACAATGGAGCACCTGACAACTGTATATGGACTCTCCCAGCAAGCAGTGAGCAATACCTTTTCGATCCTATCGTCAGCGCGGTTGCATTCGTATATCCGGCCTGTTCTGGGCTCTTGCGCCCAGGCCATTCTGTAGTTCGCGCAGCGGGGGCCAAGCGTTCAATCGATCACGTCACCACAACCCGCCGTCAGGCGGGCTTTCCGCTCTGCCAATTGCCAGCAGATCCGCACCAGCTCGCCTGTTTCGGCAATGCAGCTGCTCACCATAACGACGCGAGAATCATCACTGCACCGTCGCGGGCCTCGTGTTCGTCAATTGCCTCGTAACTCCCGCTCGTGGCGCCTCATCGACCAGCCGATTTTGGCCGCTGATCAGAGCCTATTTCTCGACTGCCGTCATTCCCTGATCTGCCCGACAGGCGAGTCTGGCGGCGACGCAGGAAGGTCAGAGCGCCGTTGCCACATCGTGAACGCAGGTCAGCTGGTGCTGCCATTCGAAGCGGCGTCTGGCCCACCAGCGCCTCAGCGTTCTCACGGACGGGCAGGGCGCATGGGCGTTTCGTGAAATTAATTTTATTGACTTAAATATTTAATCGAATAAATTCTGCTCGAGCCCCGGGGGCGGGCTCTGCACGTGCGGCAATTCCTCAGCCGTACGAATCACAAGAACACGAGGGACGCGCAGATGACGGGCAGGGTATCTGGTGTGAGGCTGTGGGGGCTGCTGGTTGTGCTTGCCGGTGCAGCATCGACGGGTATTGCTGGCGAGGTGAGGATCTACAACTGGCTGCAGTATCTGCCCAAGGAGATCCTGCAGGATTTCGAGCATGAGAGCGGGATCAAGCCGGTCTACGTCGAATTCGACTCGGCGCAGGAGCTGGAAAACAAGCTGCTGACGGGGAACTCCGGCTATGACGTGGCGTTTCCCGGCAGCGCCAGCCTACGCAAGCTGATCGTGGCCAATGCCTTGCAACCATTGCGCCGTGACGCGTTAAGCAACTGGCAGTACCTCGATAGCGCCTTCATGCAGAGTCTCGAAGCCGCTGGCGATCAGGGCAACCGCTATGCGGTGCCCTATCTGTGGGGTGCCACGGTGTTCGGCTATGACGCTGAAAAGCTCGAAACGCTCTTTGCAGGCGAGGTCCCGTCTTCCTGGGCGCTGCTGTTCGAGCCGGCGAATGCCCGCAAGCTGGCGGGCTGCGGTATCGGCATCATCGATGCCCCGGACGAGATTCTGCCGATTGCCCTGAACTACCTCGGGCTGGATCCCAACAGCCGTGAGCGTGGCGATTACCGCGCAGCACAGCAGCTCATGCAGCGCCTCAGGCCTGCTGTGCGTTACTTCGACTCCGAGCGCTATGGCGCCGATCTGGCCAACGGCAGCCTTTGTTTCGGTGTTGGCTGGTCGGGTGGTTTCGTGCAGGCCCGGCAGATGGCCGCGAGCGCCGGGCACACGCTGCGCTTGAACATGGTGGTGCCAGAGGAGGGCGCTCCGTACTGGTCCGATGTGATGGTGGTGCCCAGCAAGGCGCCGAACCTGGCCGAGGCGCATGCCTTCATCAATTTCATTCTGCGACCTGATGTGATCGCACGGATCAGTACGCAACTCGGTTATCCCGCCCCTCATGCAGTGCAGCCACGTTCAATGGCTGCCGATGATCCGCGTCAGCAGCTGTTGAAGGCTGCCGAGCAACAGCGCTTCTTCACCATTACGCCGGTTCCCGAGCCCGTCGAACGAGTCAGGGCGCGGGTCTGGCGCAGCCTTCAACCCGATCAGGACCGCCAGCCTTGAACAGCCCTATCTCTTCGCAAACTGCGCAGCTCGAACATGTCATGACCCTCGACGTCCTGATCGACCAGGGCGAGGTGTTGGGGCGTTGCGCCGACGGTTATCGGGTCAATTACCCGATCCTCGGTGGCACCTTCGAAGGCCGGGGCGTGTCAGGGCGGATACTGTCGGGAGGCGCCGACACCTATCGGCTGCGCCCTGATGGTGTCGGCGAACTCGACGCCCGTTACAGCCTGATGAGCGCCGATGGCAGCCTGATCAACATTCATAACACAGGCCTGCTGTTGCTCAGTGAGCACGGCAAGGCGCTGGAAAACCGTGATATCTGGCCGTTGCCAGAGACCGAGTATCACTGCACCTGCACGCCGCGTTTTCAGGTGGCCGAGGGCGCATTGAGCTGGCTCGGCCAGCAGACCTTCATTGGCCGTGTCCACTACCCCTCGGCCGACCGTGTACTGATTCACTGCTTTGCCCTGCAGACAGGCCGCTAGCCGCGCCTGCAGAGCGTCCCAGGTTGCATCCGTGGCTCCTTTATTGGCGACAGGGAGGTCGCCGCTTTTTTCGAGAGCGAAAAGGGGCGCTATATCTTTCAACCTACGCCTGACGATGCTTCCACTGCTGATGCAGATGTGTCGGGCTAGCGGGCGATCATGCCCTGCAGGATCAGGCCGCTGGTCAGACGAACCTGGCGACGGTGCTGCTCGAGATCCATCGGCTCGCTGCCGGTCAGGCGCAGCAGCTGCAGGTGCGAATAGTCGTTGAGGAGGAAGGCGGCCAGCTCGACGTCGAGGTCGGCGCGCAGCTTGCCGCGCTCCTGCAGGTCGCGCAGCAGGCTGGCGATCTCGTGTTGCAGGGCCTCATTGTGGCGCTTGTACTGTTCCGGCAGATCGCTGCGGTCGCCACCCAGCACATGCAGCAGCAGCTCGTGCCAGATCGGCGCAGGCAGCATGCTCAGCGCATGATCCACCAGCACCTGTTCCAGATAGCACAGTGCGTCGAGCGGGTCGTCCAGCTCGGCCATGTGTACACGGGCGTCCTGCAAGGCACCCTCATCGGCCTTCTGCAGCATCTCCAGAAGGATCTCCTGTTTCGAGCTGAAGTACTTGAACACCGTGGGCGCGGAGACGCCTGCTTCTCGGGCGATCTGCTCGATGGTGGTGTTATCGAATCCCTGCCGTTCGAACAGCGCCACACCGGCCTCACCGATGGCCTTGCGGCGCATGGCCTTCTGACGTTCCCGCAGTCCGCTCACTGATCTGTCTCCTTGTCCCGATGGCGTGCTCCGCGAGCATAACGGAAGTAAGTTTTCATGAGTAAATATTTTATTGACTAAAGTTTTTTATTGAGGCAATTATTCTGTCACATCTGCCGCGTGCAGAGCTTCTTACAAGAAAGGACAGAGGTTCCATGGCCACCTCCTTGAACGCCCAGGTATCCAACCAACTGGCTCGTCATTACGCCGATGCCCATGAGGCCTTGCGCGAGGCCCGTACACCGCAACCTTTCATGACGGGTTTCCCGCCGGTCCCCGAGCAACTGGTGACCTGGCACAACTGGATGAGCCCGCCCTTCAACAAGTGGGGCTTCCGTAATCTGGTGCGCCTGCGCCCGAGCATCACCGTGTCCTGCGGCAAGGGTGAGCAGCTGCTACCCGAAGCGCTGCAGGATCTGGACAGTTTCAGCTTCGCCAGCGAGTGCGGCCTGAACGTACGTCTGGACGAGCATCTGCTGGCCAGTCATGCCGACGGCTTTATCGTGCTCAAGGCCGGCAAGGTGGTGTACGAGCGCTACTTCAACGGCCACACCGTCAATGATCGCCACATCATGTTCTCGGTGACCAAGTCGCTGATCGGCACCCTGGCCGAGCAACTGATTCATGAAGGCAAGCTCGACCCCGAACGACTGGCCGGTGATTACGTCGCGGAGTTCGCCGGTAGCGCTTACGCCGATGCCACCGTGCGCCAGTTGCTGGATATGGCTGTTGGCATTTCCTACACCGAGCAGTACGACGATCCGGCATCGGAAAGTTCGCAGTTCGGTTATGCCTGTGGCTTCCAGCCGGCGCCGGCCGAGTACGCCCAGTACGCATCGCTGTATCAGTATTTGCCGACGCTGCGTAAGCGTGGCGAGCACGGTGGCCTGTTCCATTACGTCACCGCCACCACCGAAGCCCTGGCCTGGGTGATGGAGCGTGCCTGCGGCGAAGCCTGCCATGAGCTGCTGACGCGGATCTGGAAGGTGATCGGTTGCCAGCGCGACGGCTACTTCATGGCCGACCCCTGGGGCCGCGGTGTGGCCGGCGCCGGTTTCAGCGGCACCCTGCGCGACATGGCGCGTTTCGGCCTGCTGCTGGCCAACGGTGGTCAGCATCAAGGCCAGAGCCTCGTCGCACCCGAAGCCATCGCAGCCATTGCGGCGGGTGCCGATCCTGCCATCTATGCCCAGGACGAGGATTTCAGCCACTGGATTCCCGGTGCCTCGTACCGCAGTCAGTGGTACGTGCTCAACGACCACAGCCGCGCCATCGTCGCCGGCGGCATTCATGGCCAATACCTGTTCGTCGACTTCGAGTCGGATGTGGTCATCGTCAAGCAGTCCTCGCTCCCTGCAGCGGTGGGCATCTTCGACGCCGATAACGTGCGGGCATTGCGTGCCATCGCCGCGCATCTGAAAGCCTGATTCAGCCCAAAGAGACAAGAAAGATCTGGCGACCCACCGCAGGTGGGCCCGCCGATTCACAGCCCGGTGCGTGCTTGAGCCGAGCTGCTTTGCAACTGCCCTGTGACACAAAAACAACTTACCCAGGAGCACATCATGACCCGCGTTCCCTTCAACCCCGCGCTACTGGCCGTTGCCGTACTCGGTAGTGCCAATGTCATGGCCGGTTACACCTTCGAAGAGGGCAGGCTCTCCGGCGAAGCCACTCTGACTGTCGGTGGTGCGACCGTTTCCACGCGTAACGTCAACTTCGGTGCTGGCGGCATCGATCAGCGCGATGGCAGCAACATAGGCACCCGCGTCGACTGGCAGGAGTTTTATCTCAAGCCAGGCGTGACGCTGAAATACGCCGTTGACCCTGATTTCGATCTGATCGCCGGCGGCTCCGTGGTATCGGCGAAAACCTTCGGTGACGGCGACGCCGGTGGTTTTACCCGTGGTTCCGATGGTTATACGGCGATGGAAGAGGCCTATGCCGGTTTCCGAGCGGGCGAGTGGACCTTTACCGCCGGCCGGCAGAACTATCTGGTGGGCAACGGGTTCATCGTGATGGACGGCAACCTCGATGCGCGAGGCGATGGTGCCTACTGGTTGGGGCCGCGCAGTGCCTTCCGCGATTCGGGCATCCTCGCCTGGGATCATGGCGCCCTCCGGGCACAGGCCTTCAGCCTGCGTACCGACTCGCATCTGGGGGATTTTCGCCTCAACGGCGCCAACCTGGACTATGACCTGGACGGCCAGGTGACCCTCGGCGCCATGGCCATGAAGGTGGACTCGCAGACCAACACCTACGCCACGCCGCTGCGCCGTGACGGCATGCAGGTCTACAACTTCCGTGCGCTGCAGGGCAAGCTGCCAGGCCTCGATGCGCTGGTGCTCAATGGTGAGTACGCGGTACAGCGTGGCAGCGGTGACGGCGTCGATTACGATGCCAAGGCCTGGTACGCGCAGGCCGACTACACCTTCGAGTCGCTGCCGCTGACACCGGTGCTGGGCTATCGCTACGCGCTGTTCTCCGGTGACGACAACCTGGCCGACAACACCCAGAAATCCTGGGATCCGCTGAGCAAGGGATTCATCGATTGGGGTACCTGGCTGGTCGGCGACGTGATGGGCAACTACGTGCTGTTCAACACCAACCAGCGCGTGCAACAGTTCTCCATCAAGACCCGCCTGAGCGAGACGCTCACCCTCGGCGCGATTCACTATCAGTTCTGGCTGGATCAGAAGAACTATCAGGGCATCGAGGTAGACAACCGCCGCTTCGCCAATGAGAACGTCGTCTATCTCGACTGGACGCCGACCGAGCGCCTGTACACCTCGCTGGCCTACAACTGGGTAGACGCCAAGTCGGCGGCCAAGCAGGTGTTCGGCAATGACGATCGCTTCAGTGCGCTCGAACTCTACTTCACCTACCGTTACTAAGCCGCGCCAGGAGACATCGCGATGAAAGCATTACCTATGGTCGCCGCTCTGACCCTGGCACTGACGGGCGCCGCTGGCGTTCAAGCCGAACAGCGTACGGTGAGGATCTACAATTGGATCGAATACATGCCGCCCGAGATCCTCAAGGGTTTCGAGGCCGAAACCGGTATTCGCCCGGTCTACGACGTGTTCGATAGTGCCGAAACCCTGCAATCGAAGCTGCTGACCGGCAACTCCGGTTACGACGTGGCCTTTCCGGGCAGCGCCTCGCTGGGCACCTTCATCGGGGCGGGTACCTTCGAGAAGCTCGATCGCAGCAAGCTGCCCAACTGGCATCTGCTCGACGAAACCTTCATGGCCGAGCTGGCCAACAGTGGCGATGAAGGCAACCAGTACGCCGTGCCCTACATGTGGGGCACCAACCTGATCGGCTACAACGTCGACAAGGTACGCGCGGCACTCGGGCCGGACGTGAAGCTCGATAGCTGGGATGTGATCTTCAAGCCGGAGAATCTCTCCAAGCTCACCTCGTGCGGGGTCGGTTTCCTCGATTCACCCGGCGACATCCTGCCGATTGCACTGGCCTATCTTGGTCTTGATCCGAACTCGGAGAAAGCTGAGGACTATCGCAAGGCGCAGGACCTGATGATGACGATCCGCCCGCACATCACCTACTTCAACTCATCGCGTTACGGCTATGACCTGGCCAACGGCGAGATCTGCGTGGCGGTGGGCTGGTCGGGCGGCATCGAGCTGGCGCGCAAGATGGCCGTTGCGGCCGGCAAGGGCGTGAAGATCGATATGTTCCTGCCCAAGGAAGGTGCGCCGCTGTGGTCGGACGTGATGGTCATCCCCAAGGGCGCGCAGAACGTTGACGAGGCCCATGCCTTCATCAACTACATCCTGCGCCCGGAAGTGATCGCCAAGGCCAGTAACGCCATCGGCTACCCCAACCCCAACAAGGAGGCCACGCCCTTCGTCGACGCCGAAGTGCGTGACAATCCCAGCATGTACATCCCGGCCGACAGGATGGACTCGCTGTACGCACTCAAGGCGCTGTCGCTGAAAACCGAGCGTGTTCGCATGCGCACCTGGAACAGCATCCGCACTGGCAAGTGAGCCGCACCGGCGCTGTGGGCCTGGCCTGCAGCGCCGGCTGCCTATGAATGATCGCAAAAGGAGCAGGTATGTCCGCGAGCAAGGCCTTGGGTAATACCGGTTTGAGGATTTCGCCGCTGGTACTGGGTGGCAATGTGTTTGGCTGGACGCTGGATGCGCGTGCCTCGCATGAATTGCTGAGCGCCGCCTTCGAAGTCGGGATTGCCACGGTGGACACGGCCGATGTGTATTCCAATTGGGTGGAAGGGCATGCCGGGGGCGAGTCCGAGCTGATCATCGGGCAGTGGCTGGCGGCCAATCCCGGCCTGCGTGATCGCCTGACCCTGTTCACCAAGGTCGGCGCCCCGATGGGCGAAAGCGGCGGGCTGTCGCGGCAGTGGATCCTGCGTGCGGTGGAGGATTCGTTGCGACGTCTGCGTACCGACTACATCGACCTGTACTTCTCCCACTATCCCGACGTGCAGACGCCGCACGAGGAAACCCTGCGGGCATACGAAAGCCTGATCCTCAGTGGCAAGGTACGCGCGATTGGCGCCTCCAACTACAGCCGTGAGCAACTCGACGCTGCCCAGACGACTGCCAGCGACGCCGGCCTGCCGAGCTATGGCGCACTGCAGCTGGAATACAACCTGTACGACCGCCAGGGCTACGAGACTCGGCTGCAGGCCTATGCCCAGGCCAACAACCTCGGCGTGGTCAGCTACTTCAGCCTTGCTTCCGGCTTTCTCAGCGGCAAGTACCGTACGCTTGACGACATCCGCCAGGCTGCACGGGCCGAGGATCTGGAACGGTACTTCACGGAACGTGGCCAGCGCATTCTGGACGCCCTGGCACTGCTCAGCGAGCGGCTCGGCGTCAGCCCCGCCAGCATTGCGCTGGCCTGGTTGATGGCGCAGCCGGGGATCAGCGCGCCGATCGCCAGCGCCACCAGCCTGGCGCAGTTGCGTGCATTGCAGGCTGCCATGACGCTGGAGCTGGACGAAGCCGCATTGCGGATGTTGCGCCAGGCGAGTGCCTGGTGAATGTGCGTCGCCATGAAGCGACGCGAGCTGCTCGATTCGTCACCAGATCGGCAGGTTGTAGGTGACCATCAGGCGCGTCTGGTTTTCGTCGCGGAAGGCCGCGCCAGCTGGGAAGTCGTTACGGTAGAACGATTGCCGCACACGCAGGCCGACGCCGCGCAGCGGGCCGTCCTGAATCACGTAGCCCATTTCCCACTGAGCTTCACGCTCCTTGCGGTCATCGACAGCGAAGGCCGCCAGTTCGATGTTGTCACCACGCACGTAGCGCAGGCGTGCGGTCAGACCGGGGATGCCGGCAGTGGCAAAGTCGTAATCCCAGATGGCCTGCCACATGCGCTCCTTGGCGTTGAGGTAGTCGGAGCTCATGGTCATTTCGCTGATGCCCATCAGCTCGGTGCCGGAAATGTACGGCGTGGCAGTGTCACCACCCTGGTGGGCGTAGCCGAGCGTCCAGCGATGGCCGCTCAGGGCGTAGGCGAATTGCAGCGACAGGTGCTGGTTGTCCACCTTGCCGGCGTCGGCGCTGCCGTTTTCGTCGCTGAAGAAGGCGCGCAGGTCGGTACTCAGGGTGCCGGGGCCGACCGGCATCCTGTGCAAGACGCCCAAATAGCCCTGGTCGTAGAGGTCGGCCACTTCCAGGTAGTGGGCCTTGATTGTCAGATCCGGGGACAGGGCGTAGTCGCCGCCGATGAAGGCCATGTGCGAGGTGGTGGCGCGGCCATTGAAGCGGCCATTGGGCGACGCGACGGTCATGGCCTCGTAGTCGGTGGAGTTGCGTTTGGCGATGCGGTCCACGTAGCCGCCGTGCAGGGTCAGGCTGTCGATCTGCGAGGAGGTCAGATAGCCGCCGCGAAAGGTCTGCGGCAGCAGGCGCGACGGGCTGGAGAGCGCCGACGGCAGCGCCAGGTTGAGGTCACCGGCCTGCAGCAGGGTCTTGTCGAATTTCATCTTGCCGGTCAGGCCGAGGCGCGAATACTCATCGGCAGCGCGGCCGCTGCTGGGTGATACCGGTAGCAGTTCGGTGCCGCTGCGCTCTGGAGAGGAGTCCAGCTTGACGCCCAACAGGCCGGTGGCATCCAGGCCGAAGCCCACCGGCCCCTCTGTGAAACCGGACTGGAACTTGAGGATGAAGCCCTGTGCCCACTCGCGCGCTTCGGACTTGGCGCCAGCGTCCTGGTAGTCGCGATCCAGGTAGTAGTTGCGCAGGGTCAGGTTGGCGTGACTGTCTTCGATGAAGCCCTGGGCCTGGGCACCCAGGGACATGGCGATGCTGCACAGGGCGACGGCTTGGGGTAGGGGGCTGCGCGCGAAGGCGGCACAAAGAGGCCTGGTAGGCATGCTCGATATCCTTTTTTGTTGTTGTCCGGCGGATCGCCGTTGCGCACAGAGAATGGGAGCGGTCATCAGGCTTATCAAACCAGAATGGCCGATTATCGAACATTAAAATCATTAACTAATAAGTGATAAATTCACGATAACTGATTTAACTGTTTGTTTTTAAAGGATATGGAAGGGCCGAGGTAGGCGTTTGATCTGGGCGTGATTTTTTAGTTTTGTTTGTTAATCTTTTTGTAGCGAGGCCAATGGGCCTCTTCGCCATTCCTGAACAAAAACAACAAGAGCGAGACTGCGCCATGCAAACTTCATCACGCCGCTCCCGGCTGACCATCGTCATCTGTTTCATCGTCGCTCTGATCGAAGGGCTTGATCTGCAATCGGCTGGCGTCGCTGCCGCCGGCATACGTGCCGCCTTCAGCCTGGAGCCGGGCATGATGGGTTGGATGTTCAGTGCCAGCATCATCGGCCTGCTGCCCGGAGCGTTCCTTGGCGGCTATGTCGCCGATCGCATCGGGCGCAAGAAGGTGCTGGTGGCGGCCGTGGTACTGTTCGGCATCTTTTCCCTGTGGACGGCCTACACCAGCAGTCTGACCGGGCTGCTGGCCGCACGCTTCCTGACCGGGCTCGGCCTGGGGGCAGCGTTGCCCAACCTGATCGCCCTGTGTGCCGAGGCGGTCGAGGAGCGTCAGCGCAGCACGGCCATCAGCATCATGTATTGCGGCGTGCCCCTGGGCGGCGCGGCTGCTGCGGTGATCGGCATGCTGGCAGGCGAGGCCTGGCAATGGGTATTCATCATCGGCGGCGTCGCTCCACTGGCCATCGCGCCGCTGATGCTATGGCTGCTGCCGGAGTCCTCGGCATTCCACCAGCAGCAGACACGCGCCACGCAGGACCGGCCGTCCACCGTGGCGGCGCTGTGCGGCGATGGTCGCACGCGCATCACCCTGTCGTTGTGGATCAGCTACTTCTTCACCCTGACCGTGATGTACATGTTGCTCAACTGGCTGCCGTCGCTGCTGCTGGAACTTGGGTTCAGCAAGCCGCAGGCCGGCACGGTGCAGATGGTCTTCAACATCGGCGGGGCTCTCGGCTCGCTGCTCGGCGGGGTGCTGCTCGATCGCTTCCAGCGCACGCCGGTGGTGCTGTGCATCTACCTCGGGCTGCTACTGGCGCTGGCCGGGATCGGCTTCTCTACCAATCTGGCAAGCATGGCGGCAGCAGGCTTCGCAGCCGGGGTTTTCGTGATGGCCGCGCAACTGGTGCTCTATGCCCTGGCGCCGGCCTATTACCCGACGCAGGTGCGGGCTACCGGCGTGGGGGCTGCGGTGGCCGTCGGCCGCTTGGGCTCGGTGAGCGGACCGCTGGCCGCCGGGCACATCCTGGCCGCCGGCGCGGGTACGGCCGGTGTGCTGATGGCCGCCGCGCCAGGGCTGTTGGTGGCAGCCCTGGTAGTGGTCGCGATGGGCAGTCGAGAACGTCGCGCCGCTGCTCCGGCCTGAAGCCGATGATGACTGTCTGTGCTGTCTGTCGAGAGTTTTCGTTAATCAGCTTAATGATGGCGTCGATAGAGCTGTATCCACCGATTCTATTGGTGCGGTGATCGAACAGATCGAGCAAATAGTTAATTGACATAACTATTTGCTCGGCCTACCTTGAGCACATCTACCCCACACATGCAGGACACCCAAATGAGCAAGTACGAATCGCGCTGGCAAACCGTCAAGGTCGACGTCGAGGAGGGCATCGGCTGGGTTACGCTGAACCGCCCGGAAAAGCGCAACGCCATGAGCCCGACCCTCAACCGCGAGATGGTCGATGTGCTGGAAACCCTGGAGCAGGACGCCGACGTCGGCGTGCTGGTGCTGACCGGTGCGGGCGAGTCCTGGACCGCGGGCATGGATCTGAAGGAGTACTTCCGTGAAGTCGATGCCGGCCCGGAAATCCTGCAGGAGAAGATTCGCCGCGAGGCCTCGACCTGGCAGTGGAAGCTGCTGCGCATGTACGCCAAGCCGACCATCGCCATGGTCAACGGCTGGTGCTTCGGCGGTGGTTTCAGCCCGCTGGTGGCCTGCGACCTGGCCATCTGCGCCGATGAAGCCACCTTCGGCCTGTCGGAAATCAACTGGGGCATCCCGCCGGGCAACCTGGTGAGCAAGGCCATGGCTGACACCGTGGGCCATCGTCAGTCGCTGTACTACATCATGACCGGCAAGACCTTCGGCGGGCAGAAAGCCGCCGAGATGGGCCTGGTCAACGAGAGCGTCCCGCTGGCGCAACTGCGCGAGACCACCATCGAACTGGCGCGTAACCTGCTGGAGAAGAACCCGGTGGTGATGCGTGCGGCGAAGATCGGCTTCAAGCGTTGCCGCGAGCTGACCTGGGAGCAGAACGAAGACTACCTGTACGCCAAGCTCGACCAGTCGCGCCTGCTGGACAAGGAAGGTGGCCGCGAGCAGGGCATGAAGCAGTTCCTCGACGACAAGAGCATCAAGCCGGGTCTGCAGGCCTACAAACGCTGAGCTGTGCCAGGGGTGGTCGTGCCCGCCCCCCGTATAACAATCACAAGATGGAGCCAGACCATGTTCGAAGTGCCTTTGCTGATCGCCGGGCAGACGCGCCCGGCCACGGGCGGCGCAGTGTTCGAGCGCCGTAGCCCTTTCACCGGCGCGACCGTCAGTCGCGTCGCCGCCGCAACCCTCGAAGACGCCGATGCCGCCGTCGCCGCCGCGCAGGCGGCCTTTCCGGGCTGGGCCGCGCTGGGGCCGGGCGAGCGTCGCGCGCGCCTGCTGGAGGCCGCCCGTTTGCTCGAGGCCAATCGTGACCGCTTCATGGCCATGGCCGTGGAAACCGGTGCCACCGCCGACTGGTACGGCTTCAACGTCAAGCTGGCGGCCAACATGCTGCGCGATGCCGCCGGCATGACCACGCAGATAAAAGGTGAGGTGATTCCCTCCGACGTGCCCGGCAGCTTCGCCATGGCATTGCGTCAGCCCTGTGGCGTGGTGCTGGGTATCGCCCCGTGGAACGCGCCGATCATCCTCGGCACTCGCGCCCTGGCGATGCCCCTGGCCTGCGGCAACACCGTGGTGCTCAAGGCCTCGGAGAACAGCCCGGCGGTGCACGCGCTGATTGGTGAGGTGCTGCAGCAGGCTGGCCTCGGCGATGGCGTGGTCAATGTCATCAGTAACGCCCCGGCCGATGCCGCTGCCATCGTCGAACGGTTGGTAGCCAACCCGGCGGTGCGCCGCGTCAACTTCACCGGATCCACCCACGTCGGGCGGATCATCGGCCAGCTCGCCGCGAAACATCTGAAGCCTGCGGTACTGGAGCTGGGCGGCAAGGCGCCGCTGCTGGTGCTGGACGACGCCGACCTGGAGCAGGCCGTGGCCGCCTCGGCTTTCGGTGCCTACTTCAACCAGGGGCAGATCTGCATGTCCACCGAACGCCTGGTGGTGGACGAGCGCATTGCCGACGATTTCGCTGCGCGCCTGGCTGCCAAGGTCGGCACGCTCAAGGCCGGCTTGCCGGGTGAGGCCGTGCTCGGTTCGCTGATCGACGCCGCTGCTGGCGAGCGCATCATGACCCTGGTGCAGGATGCCCTGGACAAGGGCGCCGTGCTGCTGGCCGGCGGGCAGATCGATGGCAGCGTGATGCAGCCGGTGCTGCTCGACCGCGTCACTCCGGCCATGCGCCTGTACCGCGAGGAGTCCTTCGGTCCGGTGGCGGTGATCCTGCGCGGGCAGGGTGACGAAGAGCTGCTGCGCCTGGCCAATGATTCGGAGTTCGGCCTGTCCTCGGCGATCTTCAGCCGTGACGTGTCGCGTGCGCTGAATCTGGCGCAGCGGGTGGAGTCGGGCATCTGCCACATCAACGGGCCGACCGTGCACGACGAGGCGCCGATGCCGTTCGGCGGGGTGAAATCCAGCGGCTACGGCAGTTTCGGCTCCAGCGCGAGCATCGATCACTTCACCCAGTTGCGCTGGGTGACGGTGCAGAACGGCCCGCGTCACTACCCGATCTGAACGAACGGAGCGGCCTCGCATCGCTCCGTGTCGTGAGCCTGTGAGCGCCCGAATCGAGTTTGCCGGGCTACCCCGGCGTCGCGTCGTGCCCGAACGGGCACGACCGGAGGTGATAACAAGTGAACAACGAATCCTCCTTGCAGCCCTTCGTCCGCTATCGCCCGGTCGCGCTGGGCACGACGGACGTGCATATCGAGGAGCGTGCCGGCAGCGTCTATCTCAAGGCCCGCGAAAACCTCGCAGAGTTGCCGCCACGTCTGCTCGATCGCTTGCTGCACTGGGCCGAGGTGCGCGGCGAGCACACCTTCGTTGCCCGCCGCGGCGGCGACGGACAATGGCAGCGCATCAGCTACCGCGAGATGCTGGCGCGGGTGCGCTGCATCGCCGCGCACCTGCTCGATCATGACCTGAGCGTCGAGCGCCCGCTGGTGATCCTCTCCGGCAATGACCTGGAACATCTGCAACTGGCCCTGGCCGCGATGTATATCGGCGTGCCGTATTGCCCGGTGTCGTCGGCCTATTCCACCGTGGCCCGCGACTACGCCAAGCTGCAGCACATCTTCGACCTGCTGCGCCCGGGCCTGGTGATGGCCGCTGATGGTGCCGCCTTCAGCCGCGCCATCGAGGCCGTGGTGCCGGCTGACATGCCCTTGCTGCTGGTGCAGGGTGAAGTGACTGGGCGCCAGGCCCGGCGTTTCGATGAACTGCTGGCACCGCGCGACCCGGCCGCCGCCGATGCCGCCTTCGCTCGCACCGGGCCGGACAACATCGCCAAGTTCCTCTTCACCAGTGGCTCGACCAAGCTGCCCAAGGCGGTGGTCACCACCCAGCGCATGCTCTGCGCCAACCAGCAGATGCTGCTGCAGACCTTCCCGGTATTCGGCGAGGAGCCGCCGGTGCTGGTGGACTGGCTGCCGTGGAACCACACCTTTGGCGGCAGCCACAACGTCGGCATCGTGCTGTACAACGGCGGCAGCCTGTACCTCGACGACGGCCGGCCGACGCCGCAACTGTTCGCCGAAACCCTGCGCAACCTCAAGGACATTTCGCCCACCGCCTACCTCACCGTGCCCAAGGGCTGGGAGGAGCTGGTAGCGGCGCTGGAGCAGGACAGCGAGTTGCGCGAGCGCTTCTTCGCGCGCATGAAGCTGTTCTTCTTCGCCGGTGCCGGGCTCAGCCAGCCGGTCTGGGATCGCCTGGATCGTGTGGCCGAGCAGCATTGCGGCGAACGTATCCGTATGATGGCCGGCCTGGGCATGACCGAGACGGCGCCGTCCTGCACTTTCACCACCGGGCCGCTGTCGGTGGCCGGCTATGTCGGTCTGCCGGCGCCGGGTTGCGAGGTCAAGCTGACACCCGTGGACGGCAAGCTGGAAGGGCGCTTCCGTGGCCCGCATGTGATGCCCGGTTACTGGCGCCAGGCCGAACTCAATGGCGAGGCCTTCGACGAGGAGGGCTTCTACCGCTCCGGCGATGCCCTGCGTTTCGCCGATGCGCAGAACCCGCATTGGGGCCTGATGTTCGACGGGCGCATCGCCGAGGATTTCAAGCTCAGCACCGGCGTGTTCGTCAGCGTCGGCCCGCTGCGTACCCGGGTCATCCTGCAGGGCGCGCCCTATGTGCAGGACGTGGTAGTCACCGGGCCGGATCGTCAGCGCATCGGCCTGCTGGTGTTCCCCAGCGTGCCGGCCTGTCGCGCTTTGGCCGGTTTGCCGAGTGATGCCAGCGTCGAGGCAGTGCTGGCGGCGGAACCCGTGCGCCAATGGCTGGCGGGGTTGCTTGAAGAGCTCAACCGCGAAGCCACCGGGCTGGCGTCGCACATCGCCTGGGCCTGCCTGATGAGCGAGGCACCGAGCCTCGACGCTGGCGAGATCACCGACAAGGGCTCGCTCAACCAGCGTGCGGTGCTCAGCCGACGCGCCGCGCTGATCGAGCGCCTGTACGCCGACCCGGCTGCGCATTGCGTGCTGGCGCAGGCGCGGCCATGAAGGGCCAGTTCGAGGCCTTCGAGCAGGTGGCGCTGTTGGCTGCCGCGCGTACGCCCTGGATCGATTACTGCGGGCCATTGGCCCAGGTATCGCCCATCGACCTCGGCATTCATGTCGCACGCGCCGTGCTGGCGCGCGCCGGCATCGGTGGCGAGCAGGTCGACAGCGTGCTGGCCGGCAGCATGGCCCAGGCCAGTTTCGATGCCTACATGTTGCCGCGACATATCGGCCTCTACGCCGGTGTGCCGATCGAGGTACCGGCGCTGGCGGTGCAGCGCATCTGCGGCACCGGCCTGGAGCTGCTGCGCCAGGCCGGCAACCAGCTCGAACGCGGCAGCGCCAGCCTGGCGCTGTGCGTGGCGGCCGAATCCATGTCGCGCAACCCCATCGCCAGCTACAAGCACCGAGGCGGCTTTCGCCTCGGCGCGCCGGTGGGTTTCAAGGATTTTCTCTGGGAGGCGCTGCTCGATCCGGCCATCGCCCAGACCATGATCGATACCGCGCAGAACCTCGCCCAGCGCTACGGCCTGCGTCGCGAGGAGGTGGATGCCTTTGCCCTGGGCAGCTTCGACAAGGCGCTGGCGGCGCAGGCCGAGGGTTGGTTCGACGCCGAGATTGCGCCGGTTGCCAGTGCTCGCTTCGAGCTGCCTGGCTATCAGCCTCGCCATCTCAGCCTGCCGCGCAAGGTCACCCATCTGGATCGTGACAGCCACCCTCGGCAGACCAGCCGCGAGGCTTTGGCGGCGCTGTCGCCAGTCAGCCCAGGCTCGGTGCAGACCGCCGGCAATAGCTGCGCCCTGGTCGATGGCGCTGCTGCCATGCTGGTGGGCGATGCTCGTACTGCCACGGCGCCGTTGGCGTTGCTGCGCGCCAGTGCGGTGGTCGGCGTGCCACCGGAAATCATGGGCATCGGCCCGGCGCCGGCAATCCGCCTGCTGCTCGACGGCGCCGGGTTGACCCTGGACGCCATCGACAGCCTGGAAATCAACGAGGCCCAGGGTGCTCAGGTACTGGCGGTGCAGCGCGAGCTGGAGCTGGATCCGGCGCGGCTCAACCGCCATGGCGGCGCCATCGCCCTCGGTCATCCCCTGGCTGCCACCGGCCTGCGTCTGGCGCACAGCGTCGCCCGCCAACTGGCGGCGCGTGGCGCTCGCTACGGCATCGCCGCCGCCTGCATCGGTGGCGGGCAGGGCATGGCGCTGTTGCTGGAAAATCCGGCTGCTCGGTGAGGGTGCGTGACAGGGCGATGTTTGAATATGCAGCAACCCTATCGCGGCTGAAGCCGCTCCTACAAACACCGCTCACCTCCCGTAGGAGCGGCTTTAGCCGCGATGGGCATGATGGTGCTACTGAAAAACCGGCTGGTCGGTGAGGTATTGGTGCGCCCTGAGCGCGCTAGCTTGTCGCGGCTGAAGCCCCTCCCACAGGCAGCGCCAGCCTCCCGTGGAATTGGCCTTAGCCGCAACGCCGTCATGCGCCGTGCCGGCTCCTATCGCGCCTGAAGCCGCTCCTGCAAACACAGCCGATCTTCTGTGGGAGGGGCTTTAGCCGCGACCTGACGTGCAGAGCCAGTCAGACAAAACAATGCCCATCTCGCGTAGGAGCGGCTTCAACCGCGATCTTCGCGTTGGGGTTCATGCATGTAGACGGGCAGGGCGATGGATCGACGATCCACCGCCCTGGCCGTCATTCCACGGCTTCGTAAGGCAGGCCGACATAGTTCTCGGCGATGGTGCGGCGGCCGGCTTCGGAGCCGACGAAGTAGTCCAGTTCGGTCTGCTGCATACGTTGGCTGAAGGCGTCGGTATCTGGAAAACGGTGCAGCATCGAGGTCATCCACCAGGAGAAGCGCTCGGCCTTCCAGATGCGTCGCAGACAGATTTCCGAATACTTCTCCAGCAGCTCCGTGCGGCCGTCGCGGTGCACCTTGAGCAGGATGCGATACAGCGTGCTGACGTCGCTGGCCGCCAGGTTCAGCCCCTTGGCGCCAGTGGGCGGGACGATGTGCGCGGCGTCGCCGACGAGGAACAGGTGACCGTACTGCATCGGCTCCACCACGAAGCTGCGCAGCGGCGCGATGCTCTTCTCGATGGACGGGCCGGTAATCAGTTTGGCGGCGGTCTGTGCGGGCAGGCGGCGCTTGAGTTCGTCCCAGAAACGCTCGTCCGACCAGTCCTCGACTTTCTCCTCGCTGCTGACCTGCACGTAGTAACGGGTGCGGGTCGGCGAGCGCATGCTGCACAGGGCGAAACCGCGTTCGTGGTTGGCGTAGATCAGTTCGTCATGCACTGGCGGCGTGTCAGCCAGCACGCCGAGCCAGCCGAATGGGTAGACCCTTTCGAATTCCTTGAGCACACCATCGGGAATGGATTGACGCGATACGCCATGAAAACCGTCGCAGCCGGCGATCTGCTGGCAATCCAGGCGCACGCGTTGGCCTTTATGGGTGAACGTGACGTATGGCTGCCCGCCCTTGAGTTCGTGCAGCTCGACATCGCTGGCGTTGTAGAAACTCGGCGCGCCGCTGGCCACACGGGCTTCCATGAGGTCGCGGGTCACTTCGGTCTGGCCGTAAACCATCACCGTCTTGCCGCCGGTCAGGCCGCGCAGGTCGATGCGTTCCAGGCGATTGTCGAAGGCCAGTTCGAAGCCGTCGTGAACCAGACCTTCACGCTCCATGCGGGCGCTGACGCCGGCTTCGCGCAGCAGGTCGACCATGCCTTGTTCGAGCACTCCTGCGCGGATGCGACCGAGTACGTAGTCCGGGCTCTGGCGTTCGATGATGACGTTGTCGATACCGGCCTTGTGCAGCAATTGGCCGAGCAGAAGGCCGGACGGGCCGGCGCCGATGATTGCAACTTGGGTTTTCATTGTTGTTGTCCCCTGGGTAACAGCCGTGTGCAAGACACAGAATTGGGCTCTGTACGAAAAGTGCCTGCGCTCGGTGATGCTTCGTTAAAAACAGGTTCGGAATGCTCATTTACAGCTCGTAAACTGCGCTTCCTCACCTGTTTTTGCCTCGCCTGACCTTCGCTCGACGACTTTTCGTACAGAACCTAGGAAGCAGTATTTTTGATGCATCGTCATGGCGCATGAAGGCACTATCTGCTTGGTTGCTTGGACTTTTCGAGGATTCTCATGGCTAGTCGGGTTCCCGTATTCAAACTCTACGGCGAGGATCGCGCCTGGCCGACGCCGGACCTGATCCATTGCGAGTCCATCGCCGAGCGCAGCCGCCTGCATGGCTGGGAAATCAGCGCGCACCTGCACAGCGATCTGCTGCAGGTGCTGTATATCCAGAGCGGGCATGCCGAGGTGGACATCGACGGGCAAGTGCGGGTGCTCGATGAAGCGGCAGTGCAGGTGGTGCCGGCGCTGTGCGTGCATGCCTTTCGCTTTTCCGAGGACATCCAGGGGCACGTGCTGACCCTGGCCCAGCCGCTGGTAGACCATCTCGGGATTGCCCTGGAGCGGCCGCCGATGACGCTGCCGGTCTGTTATCTGGTCGAAGGGCACCGCGAGCGCCTGGACATGCTGTTCGGCACCCTGGCCCGTGAATACGGGCAGCACGAGGCCGGGCGAGAACTGATGCTGCAGTCGCTGATCAGCGCGCTTCTGGTATGGCTGGCGCGCCAGGCGCTAGCCGGCGAGCGGGCCGAGGCGTTGCTGAGCGATCGTGGGCGCAATCACCTGCGCCGTTTTCAAGGGCTGGTCGAGCAGCATTACCGCGAGCATCGCCCGTTGGACTGGTACGCCTCGCAGCTGGGGCTGAGCGTGGCTCATCTCAATAGCCTGTGCCGGCGCCTGGCCGGGCAGTCCGGCCTGCAACTGATTCATCAGCGGCTGATGCTCGAAGCCAAGCGCAACCTGGTGTACACCTCCATGACCATTGCCCAGGTGGCCGACAGTCTGGGGTTTTCCGAGGCCGCGTACTTCTCGCGCTTCTTCCGCCGCGGGAGCGGCCTCTCGCCCAAGGATTTCCGCAATCAACGATGATCGTCAGAAATGCTGTTCGCCGCTCTCAGGGCTGGAATCGCACTTCGCTGTGTTCCGCTCAAATGCGTGGCCGCAGTTTCAGTTCGGGGGTGGGCTTGGGCGCGTCCTTGGCCGGGTGGCTGTCGGGGTGCTGTTCGATCATCTGGGCGATTGCCCGCAGTTGCTCGAGCATGGCCTTGGCCAGCCCGGCCTGGGTGCGGTACAGCCCAGTGTCCGGGTTCTGTTCCAAGTCGTTGAGGCCCCTGAAGGGATAGCTGTAGCGCCTGGCTTCGGGGGTGAAGAAGCGTTGGTAATCATGCTCGGTGCCGTGCAATTCGCGACAGGCACGCTCCAGGCTCTGCAACTGTTCGGCGACGCTGGCCAGTTGCAGACGCAAGCGGATGATCTGATGGTTTTCCCAGTTCATCGGCGAGGCTTGTGACCCGGGCGGCCAGTGCGCCGGGTCGCCGAAACGCAGCACGAATTGCTGGCCGGCTTCGCGTCCGTAACGGGTCAGGCGTTCGATGCGCTCGGTAGGCATCGTCAGGTTGAGACCGCCTTCCTCGCGGGTCAGCTGAATCAGGCCGATGCGGTCGCGAAAGCCCGGCATCAGCGACAGGGTTTCGTGGTTCCAGTCCTTGGCCACGTTGCTGAGCTGGGCGAGAAAGCCGCGCAGCGCCGGCAGGCCACTTTGCGGAAAGCGCCGCCAGTAGGCGAGGCGCGCGTCGCCGTTGTTGCGTGGGAAGCGCACGCGCTGTTCGTCTGCGCCGTCGGTCGGTCCGAGATCCAGGCCGAAAGTGGGACGCCGGGGCAGGGCAGCGTCGAAGAAATGAATGGGGAAGTTGGAGCTGATGCCGCCATCGGTGAACCAGCAGCGCTCCAGTTTCTTCTCGCTCTTGCGGTAGTCCACGGCATGCAGCGGCACGGCGCTGAGCAGCAGCGGAAAGCTCAGGCTCATGCGCACCGCGACGATCACCGGCAGGTCGTCGGGCAGAGGCATGCGCAAGTAGCCGTCGTTGCGCTCATCGTTGCCGGGGCGCTGGCGCGCACGCATCCACGCCACTACACGGCTTGGGAACAGGCGGGCGAACTCCTCCTCGCGAAAATGGAACTGGTTGTTTTCACGCACCTGTTCGTCATCGCGAAAGGGCAGGCGAAAGGGGCGCGCCATGCTCAGGCAGGTGGTCATGACCTGCAGATCGATGCCGTGCGCGCGCAGGTCGCCGAAGGTCAGTGGCCTCTCGCATTCGATAGCGCCTGGATGCCCCGCGCAGAAAGCCTGCTGCCCGCTGAGCCGGTCGAAGTAGTGGGTCAGCCAGTTGGTCAGGGCTTCGTCCGGAGCCTTGTCATCGGCCTCCGGCAGACCGGTGCACAGGCCGAAACCATTTTGCGGCAACTCCCGTAGCGCTGGCAGCAGCAGACGGCAGGCAGCGGCGAACACGCCACCAAGCGCGGCGAACGAAAGCACCCAGAGCCATGCCAATGGATTGCCGCTGGCGAGGGCGCTGCTCCATAGAGGGCCGCCCGCGGCGAGCGCGCCGAGCAGTGCGGCGATCTTGTGTCGCGTCAGCATTACCTTGAGTGGCGCCAGCAGGCGCGCTCGCGGCCCTTTGCCCTTGGCTTCGAGCGTGGCGATGAAGGTATCGAATAGCGGTCGCAGCGCAGGAATGGGCTTGAACAAGGCCTGCAGCTTGGTGCCATGGCCGTCTGCTGCGGGGGTACAAAGGTGCTCAGGCAGGCGCTCGATCTCGGCGAAGCCAGCCGGATCGCTGCTCAATTGCCCGCTCTGGAAACGCTGGCGACCGAGCTCGGCTGCGGCCGCTGCCGCAGCGGCGATGGCCCCGGCACTGGTACCACCGATGCTACGCAGACGAAATGCCTTGGCGATCTCGGTGATGGCCAGCGGATAGACGATGCCGCTGGTGATGCCGCCTTTCATGATCAGGTCGCATTCCCTGGCGAATACCGCCTGGCGCGAATCGTTCATCTACTGCTCCTTGTCGTCATGCCAAACGCGGGCGCGGGCATGATAACGCGGCTTTGCTGGCGTTGTGCCGGCAGCATGCATCGACATGGTAAGGGTTCCGTATACGATACCGCGCGAGCGGAAAGATGGCAGATTGCCTTGCAGCGCTTATGTGCCTACGATTCGCGGGCCTCTAGACATAACGGGCTATCCTGGAGTGCAGGCGTCCTGCCAGATTAGGGCGCTGCCCTTATTTCTCACCTGCGCGAGTCCATGGTCACTACCGTCATTCTTGGCATGCTCTGCGTGCACTTGCTCTGTTTTTCCGTGATGTTCCTGCTGATCAGCAGGCGGTTAAACGGCAAGACGATGGGTATGGAAGTCTTTGCGCTGGGCAATCTTCTGCTTGGGCTCGCCTATATCCTGCAACTGCTCGATGGGGCGCCGGGCTGGGGGGCGGTGAGCCTGGTCAACCATACGCTGACGCTCGCTGCTCCTGTCGCTTACGTCCTGGGTGCCATGCGCTTTTTCGAGCGTCCGATTCCGGTCTTGCGCCCGTTGCTTGTGCTGGTGCTCGTCTACGCCGGGGTGCAGTTGCTGGTGCAGTGGCTGCTGGGCTCCGAGGCACGCCATGCGCTGCTGGCCGGAGTCTGCGCACTGCTTTTTCTGGCCATGACGGTTGCCGTTCTATACGGCAGGCGAACCTTTGCCAGGGATCTGCGCGTCGAGATGAGCGTGTTCGCCGTTTTGATCGGCGGGATCTGCGTGCTCAATGCCATGAAGTTCATGCTGATCATCAATGGCGGGATGGCGGCGCTGGATCTGAACAGCGTTTTCCAGAAGGTCTTCTATATCTACATGTCGTTCCTGGCTACCGTGCTGCCGCCATGTGCGGTCTGGCTGGTGTTGCGCCGTCTTACCGATGAACTGCGCAGCCTGGCGGCTCACGACCCGCTGACCCGCTTGCTCAACCGTCGTGGACTGATGGATGCCCTGCACGCGCAATTTCGACTGCGCGCAGCCAGCCCGGCGTATCTGCTGATCATCGATATCGACCATTTCAAGAACATCAATGACAGCCATGGCCACAAGGTCGGTGACCAGGTGTTGTGCCATGTCGCCGATATCCTCAGGTCCACTGCCCGCCAGGGAGATCTGATCTGTCGTCTGGGCGGGGAGGAGTTCGTGATCGTCGCGCTGGAGACGGACGAGGCCGGTGTCAGGCAGTTGGCTGAACGCATACGCACTGCTATCGAGCGCAGCGTGGTGCCCGACGCCGGTCAGACGCAGGCGATTCGCTGTACGGCAACCATTGGCGTGGCGGATGCCTTCAACACCGCACAGGCATTCGACGGAGCATTGCAGCACGCCGATGCCGCGCTGTATCGCGGCAAGGCAGCGGGGCGCAATCGGGTCGAGTGGGGGCAGGCGGCCCAAGCGTGACAGGCCTTTTCGCTTAGGGTATGTTCCACCGTCGGGTTGGCCACGGGGTCATACCCGCAAGGGCTAAGCGCTCACTTCTTTGTCGCGCGTTTGCCGCAACGCGGTTCGAGAGTAAAGGTTCGCGATGCATCCACTGCGCCCAAATGTTCCAGAGTGCGGCGTCCGATCAGTACGGGGTAGATCATCTTGTCGCGGTCGTTTAGCGAGAACTGTTCGTCGTAGACCTGATCGCCAATGCACATCTGCATCGACACCACGGGGCGTCGCTCGGCGCCGCCCGCCCCGCGTACCTTGATGTTTCGCTCAACCCGGCGTTCGAATGGAATGCTCACCGCCTTGGCGGTTTTGCTGTCCTTGAGCTCGACGTTGAAGCGCACCCACTTCTCGCCATCGCGCTCGAAGCGTTCGAGATCCCTGGCGTCCATGGATGAGGTGAGGGCTCCGGTATCCAGCTTCATCTTGACCGATGCCTGCTCGGGCAGAAGCAGGCCTTCCTCTACCCAGCCCAGAATTCTGGGCGTCTTGTCGGCAGCTGTCGCACCGAAGGTAAAGGCCAGGAATACCAGGATCGTTGCGGCGATGCGTTGAAATACCGAAAGGGTCATGGTGAGGCTCTCTGGGAATGACTGCATGAGCGTTTCGCTGGCGGCGTCAACACCACGGAAGGATGACGGTCGCTGCGTTCACAATCATTCAGGCAAGCTGATTGCGTCTTCGTTCGGCTGAGACTCGTTTGCCGGTATCCGCGCACGTCGATGCTGGCCAAGCTGGTGGCCGTCCTTGTGCTGGCGTATGCGCTGAGCCCCATTGATCTAATTCCTGACTTCATCCCGCTACTGGGCTACCTGGACGATCTGATCCTGCTGCCGCTGGGGTATGTGGCTGGCCCTGGCCGCTTCGCTTGGCTACGTCTTGCTCGCGCATGACGGCGGGTAGCCCTGAGCCAGAGCAGTGCGTGACAGGTTCGTGCCCCTTGGCGAATAATCCCCGGCACCTCGTCTTCAGCCTGCAGAGATCGTCATGAGCGCCACGCTACCGCCCCTTGTCCTGTCCATTCAGTCGCACGTCGCCTGGGGCCATGTCGGCAATGCCGCGGCGGTTTTTCCGTTGCAGCGACTCGGTTTCGAGGTGCTGCCGATTCACACCGTGCAGTTCTCCAACCACACCGGCTATGGCCAGTTTCGCGGCCAGGTATTCGGCGCCGAGCACGTGCGCGAAGTGCTGCTCGGGCTGCGTGAGCGCGGCGTGCTGCCGCGACTGTCCGCCGTGCTTTCCGGTTATCTGGGCGATGCCGATACGGGGCGGGTGATTCTCGAGGCGGTGGGCGAGATCCGTCAGCACAACCCCGGCGTGCGCTACCTCTGCGATCCGGTGATGGGCGATGTTGGCCGAGGGGTATTCGTCAACGCAGCCATCCCGGATTTTCTGCGTGACCAGGCCATTCCTTTCGCCAACATCATCACGCCCAATCAGTTCGAGTTCGAGCTGCTCACCGGCTCGAAACCGGCCAACCTGCAGGAGGCGGTGAAGGTCGCCCGGCAGTTGCGCGGCCGTGGCCCGGATGTGGTCATCGTCACCAGCCTGGCCACGCCGGATATTCCTGACAGCGAACTGGGCACCCTGGCGGTGAACGGCGAGGGCGCCTGGCTGGTGACCACGCCACGCCTGACTCTGCATCCCTTGCCCAACGGCATGGGCGATGTGTTCTCGGCCACGCTGCTGGGCCGGCTGTTGGCCGGACAGGCGCTGCCGCAGGCCCTGGAGCTGGCTACGGCGACGCTCTACGCCCTGGTCGGGCAGACCGAGGAAGGTGCGCGCGATCTGCCGCTGGTGGCGGCGCAGGAGCAGATCGTGGCGCCGGCCAAGCGGTTTGTCGCGCGCCAGATCACCAATGAGTGAGGATGGGACCGTGGGGGCGATGATCCTGTTGACGCGGGTATGCGTGGGATTTTCGCTTTTGCATTGAAACTCCTGCTGCCGATGGCCGCTTTTTTCATGTTGGGGCATGGTTCAGACTAGCGTCCATTTCGCTCCACTCATTCGATCAGGAGGTTGTCCATGAGCCCCGTTTCCTTCGCGCGCCAGCGCTATACCACCAAGGCCTACGATGCCAGCCGCCAGGTGGACCAGGCGATCATCGACGAGCTGCTCGAGCTGCTGCGTCTGTCACCGTCGTCGGTCAACTCGCAGCCCTGGCATTTCGTCGTGGCCAGCTCCGCCGAGGGCAAGGCGCGCCTGGCCAAGGGCGCTCAGGGCGGTTTCGCCTACAACCAGCCGAAGATCCTCAATGCCTCGCATGTGATCCTGATCTGCGCCCGCCGCGACTTCGACGATGCCTATCTGGCTGATGTGCTGCAGCAGGAAGCCGACGATGGCCGCTTCCGCGATGACGCGGCGCGCACCACCCAGCACAACACCCGCAGCAGCTATGTCGAGTTGCACCGCGGCCTTGGCGACATGCAGCACTGGGCCGAGAAGCAGGCCTATCTGGCGCTTGGCACCTTGCTCCTGGGGGCCGCAGCCAAGGGTATCGACGCCACGCCGATGGAGGGCATCGACCGCCAGGCGCTGGACGAGGAACTGGAGCTGACCGCTCAGGGCTTGAGCAGCGTGGTGGCGGTTGCACTGGGGTATCGCAGCGACAGCGATTTCAATGCCGCGCTGCCAAAGTCGCGTTTGCCGGCTGAGCGGGTCTTCACTCGTCTTTGAGGCTTGCCTGGGCCGGCGGCGGGCGTAGTGTTGTCAGCGCATGCTCTGGCCCAGCAACTCGTCGAGAATATCCAGGCGAAACTGGCGCTGCAGGGTGACGGCGAAGAACTGCTCGGCGATCTCGGGAATCTCGGCGTACAGCTGCAGCACGCCCGATTGCAGTTCGTCCTGCACCACCACCGCCGGTAGCAGCGCCATGTCGCCGGAGTCCCTTGCCAGCAGACGCAGTCATGGCCATGTCGTCGACCTCGGCGCAAATGTCCGGCTGCAGACCCTGGCTGTCGCAGAACAGTTCGAACTGACTGCGAATATCGCTGCTGCGTCCCGGAACGATCAGGCGCGCCTGTTGCAGATCGCGTCGTAGATCGAAACTGCCGCTGCGCGGCGGGCCCACCAGGCACACGCTCTGCCTGTCCAGCAGGCGGCAGCGCCACGAGCGTTGGGCATCGCTGCTGACCGCCTGGTTGGTCAGCACGACGTCGAGCTTGTGCAGGGCAAGGCGCTCCAGCAACTCGCCGAGGCTGCCGGATTCCAGGGTGATGCGCAGCTCAGCGCGGCCGAGAAAGGGCCGCAGCAGGTTCTCCTGAAAATTACGCGAAAGCGTGGCCACGGCGCCGATGCGCAGTTGCCGGTTGGCCTGCAGCGCGCCCTGCAGGGTCATCTGCAGTTCGCTGCCGAGGGCAAAGATGCTGTCGGCATAATCCAGCACCAGCTGTCCTGCTTCGGTGAGCAGCAGATTGCGCCCGGAACGGATGAACAGCGCATGACCCAATTGCTCTTCGAGCGCGCGAATCTGCGTCGAGAGTGCCGATTGGGCGACGTGCAGCGACTGGGCTGCGCGGGTCAAATTGCCTTCCTTGGCCACAGCCCAGAAGTAGTGCAGGTGATGGAAGTTGAGCCGTCGCATGCATGATTCTCTAAAGAAGAATATTTGGTTCTTATCAATCTATTTTAAATAAATATAGCGCTCCAGGAGACTAGTGCCATCGCGCGCCTATCTCTGGAGATCGTTCATGCTGCCTCTGTCTTCTCAATTGGCCACCTGGCTGCCCTGGCTGTACGCCTTGGCCCTGCTGCCGGTGGCGTGGTGGCCGACCCGCATGGCGGCCAGCCTCTGGTGGCCAGGGCGCCTGGCTGGAATCGGCGGTTTGGCTCTGGTGCTGGCCGCGCTGGCGCAGGCTGGCCTCGACGATCAGCCGGCCGACCGCCTGGGGCTGGCCATGGCCAGCCTGATCAGCCTGCTGGCTCTGATCATCGTCGAGTTTTCCGCGCGTTACCTGCAGGGTGAGCCCGGTCAGCGTCGTTATCTGCTGGCGTTGCTCGGCACCCTGGCGGCGGTAGCCATGGTGGTCACCAGTCGCGATTTGTACGGGCTGGTGGCTGCCTGGATCGTCTCCAGCCTGTGCCTGCACCAGCTGCTGACCTTCTATCGCGACCGCCCCATGGCACTGGTGGTGGCGCACAAGAAATTTCTCGCCAGCCGCCTGGCCGATGTCTGTCTGCTGCTGGCCAGCGTGCTGCTGGTGCGAGCGGCTGGCAGCAGCGAACTGGCGCAGATACTCGATCAGGTGGCGGTGCGCCTCGACGGCGGCGCCCTTGGCTGGGATCTGCACTTGGCTGCGGTACTGCTGGTATTGGCGGTAATCCTCAAGTCCGCGCAGTTGCCGGTACATGGCTGGCTGATCCAGGTGATGGAGGCGCCGACGCCGGTGTCGGCGCTGCTGCATGCCGGGCTGGTCAACCTGGGCGGCTTCGTCCTGCTGCGTTTCGCGCCCTTGCTGTCGGCTGCGCCGGTTGCCCAGACACTACTGGTGGTGGTGGGCGGCCTGACTGCCGTGCTGGCGGCGCTGGTGATGATGACGCGCATCAGCATCAAGGTGCGTCTGGCCTGGTCGACCTGCGCGCAGATGGGGTTCATGCTGCTCGAATGCGGCCTGGGCCTCTATGAATTGGCGCTGGTGCACCTGTTGGCCCACTCGCTGTACAAGGCACATGCCTTTCTCACCTCCGGGGAGAGGGTGTTGCAGGTGCGTCATCAGGCCTTGCAACCACAGCGGCCGGCACCGGGACTGCTCTCGCTGCTGCTGGGGCTGGCGCTTGCGGGGCTGGCCATGGCGCTGCTCGATCAGCTCTGGCGTTACCTGGTACCGATGCATCCGCTGCCGTTGGAGGCCCTGGTCATTCTTGCGGTGGGGCTGGCGCCCTGGTGCCTGCGGCGCAGTCAGCCGGTTTATGCCGCGCTGATGCTGACTGCGCTGCTGGGTCTGTATCTGCTGTGGCACCTGGCTGCCAGCTGGATTCTTGCATCCGGCGCGGCGTTCGCCTCGGCGCCGCTGTATCTGAGCCTGTTGGCCCTGGCGCTGTTCCTTGGGCTCTATCTGCTGCAGGCGTGGATCGTCGCGCGGCCCCAGGGCCTGCTGGCGCGGCGCCTGTATCCGGCGGCATTCGCCGGTTTCTTCCTCGATGAACATTTCACTCGTCTGACCTTCCGCCTGTGGCCGGTACGCCCGCTGCCCGCCAACCTGGCCGTCACCGGAGAGCGCCCATGACCTCCATCGAATACTTCGTCGCCATCGACCGCGACGTCCTCCACGCCGCCGCGGCGCGAGCCTGTGAGCGTATCGCGCCGACCTGGCCATTGGATCGTATGATCGCCGTCAGCCCGCTGTGGGAGCGGCGCCAGCAGCATTGGGCCGAAGTGGCCGAGCAGCTCTGGCGGCGTGTCGGCAGCAGGCTGACGCTAGCGGGTGACGACTACCGCCAGGCCTGGGCCGACGGGCAGATCGGCGAGCGCCACTTGCAGCATGTCTTGAGGGGCAATGCGCACGGCTGGACGGTACCGGATCTGCTGCAGGCTCTGCCGGCTGCGCAACAGGAGGTACCTGGTCTGTCGTTACTGGAGGATATGGCCGATGCCGAGATCGCCTTGCCGGGCTGGCCCACCTTGATCACCCAGCAGATCGGCCAGTGCTGCGCTGCCTGGTTCGACGAGTGCCAGGCCGACTGGCATGCCGATCGCCAGGGCGGGCTGTATCAGGCCTGGCGCCAGGCCATGCAGGACGATCGTGGCCTCAGCGTGCTTAGCGCCTGTCGCGAGTTGGGCGCGCGTATCGCCGAGTTGCCATTGCAGCCGCGGGCGGCGCTTGAGGCTGCCGTACAACGCCTGGGGCTGAGGGCCGACGAGCTGGAAGAATGGTTCGATTGTCTGCTGTTGCGCAGTCTGGGCTGGGCCTCCTGGTGCGCCTATCGGCGCTGGCTGGCGCGTCAGGCGGGCAGCGACGATGACACGCTGCTGGATTTGTTGGCCATTCGCGCGGCCTGGGAGTGGCTGGTGGATGATCGCCGGCGTGATTCAAGCAGTCGCTGGAGTGCCTGGCGCGAGGCCTGGCAGGCTGGGCGCAGCAGCCGGCCGTCGCATGCCTGGCAGGCACTACAGCTGTGGCAGCGCGCCGAAGAGCTGGCCTGGCAAGAGCACCTGCAGCAGCTTCTGCAGTCTGCCCAGGCGCAGAGCGTGGCGGCGCAGCCAACGCTGGCCAAGGTGTACTTCTGTATCGACGTGCGCTCCGAGCCGCTGCGCCGCGCCCTGGAAGAAGTCTGTCCGCAGGTGCAGACCGGTGGTTTTGCCGGCTTCTTCGGTCTGCCGATCGCTTATACGCCGCTCGGCACGACAGCCAGCCGTCCGCAGTTGCCGGGACTCCTGGCGCCGCAACTGAGCGCCGGCGACAGCTGCGGTGACGTGGCCTGCGACGCTCGGCTGGCCGGGCGGCGCCAGGCAAGGTTGGCGCGGCAGGGGCGCTGGCGCCTGTTCGAGCGTTTGCCGGCATCGGGTTTTACCCTGGTCGAGTCGCTTGGCCTGGGTTACGCCGGTTCATTGCTCGGGCGCACGGGGGGCTGGCTACGCGGCCTGGCGCCGGCCGAGCGCGCGGGATTGAAGAGCGGTGAGTGGCAACGTCTCAGCCCGGTGCTGGAGCCGCTTGGCAATGATCAGCGGGTGCAACTGGCGGCTCGTATTCTGCGGGCGATGGGCCTGACACGGGACTTTCCGCCGTTGCTCCTGCTGCTTGGCCATGGCAGTCAGAGCGCCAACAACCCACAGGCTGCCGGGCTGGATTGCGGCGCCTGTTGCGGCCAGAGCGGCGAGGTCAACGCCCGCGTGTTGGCCGGGCTGCTCAACGATCCGGCGGTGCGCTGGGGCCTGGCCGAGCAGGGGATCGAGCTGCCAATGGACTGCCACGTGCTGTCGGGCCTGCACAACACCACCACCGACGAAGTCCGGGTGTTCGCCAGCGACGTCTTGCCGACTGATCTCGTGCCAGGCTGGCAGCGGCTGCGTCAGGCGCTGGACGCTGCAGCCTTGCGGGTGCGTGAGGAGCGTGCGGCGCGACTGGGGCTGGGGGCTATCCGTGAAAAACCGGAGCGTCTCCTCGCTACCCTGCGCCGGCGTGCCGATGACTGGGCGCAGACACGGCCGGAGTGGGGGCTGGCTGGCAATGCCGCTTTCATCGCGGCGCCGCGCACGCGTAGCCGCGGCCTCGACCTGCAGGGGCGTGCCTTCCTGCATGACTATGACTGGCGGCAGGACGAGGGTGGCAAGGTGCTGGAGTTGATCATGACCGCGCCGATGGTGGTGGCGCACTGGATCAACCTGCAGTACCTGACCTCGACCACCGACAACCAGCGCTTTGGCAGTGGCAACAAGGTGCTGCACAACGTGGTGGGGGGAAACATCGGGGTATTCGAGGGCAACGGTGGCGACCTGCGCATCGGCCTGGCGCGCCAGTCGCTGCATGATGGTCAGCGCTGGTTGCATCGGCCGCTGCGTCTGAGCGTGATCATCGCTGCGCCGCGCTCGATGATCGATCAGGTGATCGCCAGCCATCAGGTGGTGCGCGAGCTGGTCGAAAATGGCTGGCTGTATCTGCTGAGGCTGGACGATCATCCCGGCACGCCATTGCAGATTCGCGACGGCGATGGCTGGCGGCCGTTGCTCGCGCCTTGAGCCGGATCTGCGCCCGCCGGGCCTTGCCGCTCTGCGCAGAGCGGTACGGCCAGCATTCACTGCGGCAGCTTGGCGATCACCTTGATCTCGAAATCGAAGCCGGACAGCCAGGTCACGCCAAGGGCCGTCACCGTCGGGTAGGGCGCTTCGCCCCAGTAGTCGGCTGCCACCTCCCAGATGGTTTCGAACTTCGCGTGCGGGTCGACCATGAAAATGGTGGTGTCGACCACATCTTCGAAGCTGCAACCGGCTTCGGCGAGAATCGCGTTGAGGTTGGTGAAGGCCAGGCGAACCTGATCTTTCAGATCGGGTTCGGGCGAGCCATCCTTGCGGCTGCCGACCTGGCCGGAGACGAACAGAAAGCCGTTGGAGCGAATCGCCGGTGAGTAGCGATGAAGTTCGTAAAGGGCATGCCGCTCGGCAGGAAAAATCACATCACGTTTGCTGCTCATGAGTACCTCCGTCGGGGCCGGTGCGGCCCGCTGTTAGCGATAGCCTCACTTTAAGAACCTCGCCGGGCTGGATAAACGCGTAACTCTGGTCATGACTGTTTGTAGAATCCAAACAATCAAAGATCGAGAGAGACGTGAAATGGACCGTTTCGATGCGATGCAGGCCTTCGCCCGGGTGGTGGAAACCGGCAGTTTCACCAAGGCGGCTGCGACCCTGCACATGAGCAAGACCAGCGTGACGCAGCTGGTCCAGCAACTGGAGGCTCGACTACGCGTGCGCCTGCTCAACCGCACCACGCGCAAGGTCAACGTTACCGCTGATGGTGCCGCCTACTACGAGCGAGTGGTACGTTTGCTGGCCGATGTCGACGACGCCGAGACCAGCCTGTCCAGTGCATCGCTGGCCCCGCGTGGCCGGCTGCGTGTGGACGTGCCCAGCCCCTTCGCGCGCATGTTGCTGATTCCGGCGCTGCCGGGCTTCTACGCGCGCTATCCCGAGATCCAGCTGACCCTGGGCGTGAGCGATCGAATCATCGACATCATCGGCGAGAACGTCGATTGCGTGGTGCGCGGCGGCGAGATCACCGATCAGTCGCTGATCGCACGGCATATCGGCGATCTGCAACTCGGTATCTACGCCGCGCCAGGCTATCTGCAGCGAGCGGGCATACCGGCGCATCCGCGCGAACTGGAAGACAGCGGCCACAGTACGGTGGGCTTTCTCTGGTCACGCACCGGCAGGGCCTTGCCCTATGCCATGTGGCGTGGCGAAGAGCGCATTGAAGCGCAGGGCCGGCCGCTATTGATCGTCGATGATGGCAACGCCTACCTGGCCGCAGGCCTGGCGGGCCTGGGCATGCTCTGGCTGCCGCACTACATGGCCAGACCGCATCTGGCCAGCGGCGAGCTGGTGCGCCTGTTCGAGGACTGGCAGATGAAGCCGATGCCGATATACCTGGCTTTCCCGCCGAACCGGCATGTCAGCGCCAAGCTACGGGTGTTCATCGATTGGGTGGTGGAACTGATGGCTGAGCATGCGCCGGTGATGGAACGGCGCTGAGCAGTCTTCAGCCTGATGAGTTGTATCTGCAGAGCAGGGAACATCAACTCATGGTCAATGCTTTCACGCCCGCGCCGGCGAGCTTCTGAAGCGCTGGCGCACTCTGCTGATCGACCGCTCGTCCCCAGCTTACGAAAAATCGATTGACCATAGAGAATGATCGTTCTACCTTGCTGAGAACGATCATTCTCTATGGTTTGAAACCATGCTCGAAGACGCCTCGATCCAGCAGCGCCTGCTGCAAACCACCGAAAGCCTGGTCTATGTCGGTGGTATCAACGCCACCGGGATGGACGCCATCGTCAAGGCATCAGGGGTGGCGCGCAAAAGCATCTATCGCCTCTATCCGACCAAGGAAGCATTGGTCGCCGCAGCGCTGCGCGCGCGTGATGAGCGCTGGATGCAATGGTTCATCGCGGGGACTTCCGCAGGCTCGCCAGGCGAGCGCTTGCTGGCTGTGTTTCCGCTTCTGCGCAGTTGGTTTTCGGCGGCAGATTTCCACGGCTGTGCCTTCATCAACGCGGCGGGTGAGATCGGTGATCTTGAGAGTGAAATCCGCGCCGTGGCGCTGCTGCATAAACAGCGCCTGCTCGCCTACCTGACCGAGCTGACCACGGCTGGCGGCTTTGCCGAGCCCGAGGAAATGGCCAGGCAGTTCCTCCTGCTGATCGACGGCGCGACCGCCGTCGCCATGGTTACCGGTCAGGCGGACGCCGCCGACAGCGCCGGCCGTACTGCGCAATTGCTTCTGCAATCCCTGCCGCCCAGCGATGGGCTCAACCCGCCGCAAGCCTGAGGTGCCGCCATGTCGTCAACTACTGAAGTTCGTCCGCCACTGCCACCGTTCACTCGCGAGAGTGCCATCGAGAAGGTCCGCCTGGCCGAGGATGGCTGGAACAGCCGTGATGCGGCCAAGGTCGCGCTGGCCTACAGCCTCGATACGCGCTGGCGCAATCGCGCCGAGTTCGTCAACGGTCGCGATCAGGCGCGTGCATTCCTCGAGCGCAAATGGGCCAAGGAATTGGAGTACCGCCTGATCAAGGAGCTCTGGGCATTCACCGACAACCGCATCGCCGTACGCTATGCCTACGAATGGCGCGATGACTCGGGCAACTGGTTTCGCTCCTACGGCAACGAGAACTGGGAATTCGGCGCCGACGGGCTGATGGTCAATCGCTATGCCTGCATCAACGATTTGCCGATCCTGGAGTCCGAGCGCAAGTTCCGCTGGCCTCAGGGGCGTCGTCCTGACGATCATCCAGGCCTCTCCGAACTGGGGCTCTGATCGGGCTATGTGGGTATGGGAGTTGCTGATTTAATGCGCCAATAAACCTGTGCCCCGAGGCCCTCTGGATGAATCGCAACGACCTGCGCCGCGTCGACCTGAATCTGCTGGTGATCTTCGAAACCCTGATGTTCGAAAAGAACCTGACCCGCGCGGCCGAGAAGCTGTTTCTCGGTCAGCCGGCAGTTAGCGCGGCGCTGGCCCGTTTGCGTGATCTTTTCGACGACCCGTTGCTGGTACGCAATGGTCGTGGCTTCGAGCCGACGGCGCGGGCGCTGGCGCTGGCGATTCTCAGGGAGCTTCAGCCGGCGATGGACACCATCTCGGGTGCGGTCAGCCGTGCCCGTGAGTTCAACCCGGCGACCAACCGCGACACCTTCCGCATCGGCCTGTCCGATGACGCCGAATTCGGCCTGTTCCCGGCTTTGCTCAAGCAGATCCGTGAAGAGGCGCCGGAGGTGGTGATCGTCGTGCGGCGGGTCAACTTCCTGCTGATGTCGTCGATGCTGGCGTCTGGGGAAATTTCGGTTGGCGTCAGCTATACCACCGAGCTGCCGGCCAACGCCAAGCGGCGCAAGTTGCGCGAAATGAAGGTCAAGGTGCTGCGTGGCGATGATCGCCCGGGCGCGTTGACGCTGGATGAGTACTGCTCGCGGCCGCACGCGCTGGTGTCGTTCTCGGGTGACCTGTGCGGCAATATCGACAACGACTTGGCGCGCCTGAATCGCTCACGTCGCGTGGTACTGGCCGTGCCGCAATTCAGTGGCTTGCGCTCGATCATCACCGGTGCGGAGATGCTCGCGACCGTGCCTGATTTCGCCGCCGCTGCGCTGATCGAAGGCACCAGTCTGCGCGCTGATGACCCTCCCTTCGAGCTGGTCAACTCGGACCTGTCGATGGTCTGGAGCGGGGTGACCGACAACGACCCTGCCGAGCGTTGGCTCAGAAGCAAGATCGTCGAGTTCATGGGCGAACCTGGCGCCTGAGCGTGCATCAGTCGCGGAAGAACACCTGGATCAGGTGATAGCCGAACTGCGTCTTGATCGGGCCGTGCACTTCCCGCAGCGGCTTCTTGAAGATCACCTGATCCACCGCGCGCACCATCTGCCCGGGGCGTACTTCGCCGAGGTCGCCACCTTTCTTGCCGGAGGGGCAGGTCGAGTGCTTGCGCGCCAGCACATCGAAGGCTTCGCCAGCGGCGATACGCTTTTTCAGCGCGGCAGCCTCCGCCTCGGTCTTGACCAGGATGTGGCGGGCCATTGCCTTTGCCATTGATGGGTTCCTCAATTCTGTCAGGGCGCTATTGTGCCAGGATTCGTTGCGCCAGCAGAATGGCGTCAAATTTACGGGCATGCATCATCCGCGATGCGGGCGACCATGGCCTATGGTATTTCAATCGTGCCCACGGAAAACGCCGCCATGGATCTCCACGCAATGCTGAAAATCCTGTCCAGTCAGGATGGCTCCGATCTGTATCTGTCCACCGGGGCACCGCCTTGCGCCAAGTTCAACGGCGTGCTCAAGGCGCTGAGCCAGGAGCCGATGAAGGCGGGCGACGTGGCAGCCATCGCCGATTCGATCATGGATAGCGCGCAGCGCGAGGAGTTCGAGCGCGAGCTGGAAATGAACCTGGCCATCTCGCTGGCCGGTGTCGGGCGTTTCCGCATCAACATCTTCAAGCAGCGCAACGAGGTGTCCATCGTCGCGCGCAACATCAAGCTGGACATCCCCCGCTTCGAAGACCTCAAGCTGCCCGAGGTGCTGCTCAGCACGGTGATGGAAAAGCGCGGCCTGGTGCTGTTCGTCGGCGGTACGGGGTCGGGCAAGTCAACCTCGCTGGCGGCGCTGATCGACTACCGCAACCGCAACAGCGGCGGCCATATCATCACCATCGAAGACCCGGTGGAGTACGTGCACCGGCACAAGAAGTCGATCATCAATCAGCGCGAGGTGGGCGTGGACACCCGCAGCTTCCATGCCGCGCTGAAGAACACCCTGCGCCAGGCGCCGGACGTGATCCTGATCGGTGAGATCCGCGACCGCGAGACCATGGAGCACGCCCTGGCCTTCGCCGACACCGGGCACCTGGCGATTTCCACGCTGCACGCCAACAACGCCAACCAGGCGCTGGACCGCATCATCAACTTCTTCCCCGAGGACCGTCGCCCGCAGTTGCTCAACGACCTGGGCAACAACCTCAAGGCGTTCGTCTCCCAACGCCTGGTCAAGACCCTCGATGGCAAGCGCCGCGCGGCGGTGGAAGTGATGCTGGGCACGCCGACGGTGCGCGACCTGATCAAACGCAATGAATTTTCCGAGCTCAAGGAGATCATGGAGAAATCCAGGAACCTGGGCATGCAGACCTTCGACCAGGCGCTGATCGATCTGGTGCACGAGGGCGCCATCGACGAAGAGGAGGCGGTGAAGAACGCCGACTCGGCGAACAACGTACGCCTGAAACTCAAGCTCTATCGCGACAACCCGGCCAATGCCAGGCCGGCACCCGCCGCCGCACCGGTAGCTGCGCCCGTCGCGGCACCGAAGGCCGCCCCGGCAGGCGATTGGGGGCTGGAGCTGAAGCTGGAGGATATCGAGGAGGAGCTGCCGCCAGAGGATCCGGGTCGGCAGGGGATTTAGGGATCGGGTTGCAGCGGCAGATACGCCTGTCGCAAAAGGTGGCTGACGCCTTCCTGCTCGAGCGCTCTGATCGCGTCGCGCAGCTGTTCGACCATTTGCTCATCGCAGTCCTTCGAGCAGCTCAGGTACAGACCGGTGCTGGCCAGTGTCGGGCTTCTGCGCAGGTTCTGCTCGCGGTAAATGGAGTTTTCCCAGATGTACAGCGCCTCCGGCACACCGGTGAACCAGGCGTCGATACGCCCGAGAACAAGCAGGTGGGCGGGATTCTCGCCCAGCTTGAGCTGCACGATCTGCTCGTCACTGAAGCCCTCGCGCTGCAGGATGCCAACCTGGGCGGTGCCCATTCCGACGCCGATGCGGCGGTAACGCTGACGGGCCTGGTCGTAGTTTTCGACCGGCGCATCAAGGCTGAAGAAGGCGCGCTCCAGCTCCATGATCGAAGCGATCCAGGTGTAGAGCTCCTCTCGCTCGGGCGTGCGTGACAGGGGAATGATCAGCAGGTTCTTGCCTTTGGCCACGCGCGCTTGGGCCCGCGGCCAGGGTTCAGCGACGATATGGGTGAGTTTGCCGATACGTGCCAGTGCAGCCAGTGCGACGTCGCCCACCATGCCATGGCCGCCGGCGTAATGAGTAAGCGCCAGCGGCGGCGCCTCCGGCATGTAAAGCTGGATAGGTTCATCGGCCGATGCCGCTGCAGCGAACAGCAGGGCAACGAGCGGGCAGAAGAGCTTGAGCACGACGAACATCCTGTTGTTCTGATCAAGTCAGTATAGGAGGCGGTGGTTTCGAGGTATGTGGGGCAGTCGTCACTCGCTCATTTCTGCAGTTCGGGCAGGTCGCGATACAGCTCCAGCGCCTGCGGATTGGCCAGGGCGTCGGTGTTCTTCACCGGGCGACCATGGACGACATTGCGCACCGCCAGTTCGACGATCTTGCCGCTGAGGGTGCGCGGGATGTCGGCGACCTGAACGATGCGCGAAGGCACGTGGCGCGGCGTGGTGTTGGCGCGAATGATCCGACAGATTTCGTCGCGCAAGGCATCGTCCAGCGTCATGCCCTCGCGTAGCCGCACGAACAGCACCACGCGCACGTCGCCTTGCCAGTCCTGACCGATGGCGATGGACTCCAGCACCTGCGGCACCTTTTCCACCTGGCGGTAGATTTCCGCGGTGCCGATACGCACACCACCCGGGTTGAGCACCGCGTCGGAGCGGCCATGAATGACCAGGCCGCCGTGCTCGGTTTCTTCGACATAGTCACCGTGAGCCCAAACGCCGGGGAAGGTAGCGAAATAGGCTGCGCGGAATTTCTCCCCGTCTGCGTCGTTCCAGAATCCCACCGGCATCGAGGGGAAGTGCCGAGCACAGACCAACTCGCCCTTACCGTCGTGAAGCGGGCGACCGTCTTCGTCCCACACCTGCACGTCCATCCCCAGGCCTTTGCACTGCAACTCGCCAGGCCACACCGGCAGGGTCGGGTTGCCCAGGGCGAAGCAGGACACGATATCGGTGCCGCCGGAGATCGATGACAGGCATAGATCGCGTTTCACATCGCGGTAGATGTACTCGAAGCTCTCATGGGCCAGCGGCGAGCCGGTGGAGAGGATGGCCTTGAGGCTGCTCAGCCTGTGGTTCTCGCGCGGTTTGACGCCGGCTTTCTCCAGTGCGGCGATGAATTTGGCGCTGGTGCCGAAGATGGAAATGTCCTCGGCGTCGATCAGATCGATCAGGCGGGCCGGTTCGGGATGGAAGGGCGAGCCGTCGTAGAGCACCAGCGTGGCGCCCAGGGCCAGCCCGGAAATCAGCCAGTTCCACATCATCCAGCCGCAGGTGGTGTAGTAGAACAGGGTGTCGTCGGACCCAAGGTCGGTATGCAGCCCCAGTTCCTTGACGTGTTGCAGCAGGGTGCCGCCGACGCCGTGGACGATGCACTTGGGCACGCCGGTGGTGCCGCTGGAGTAGAGGATATACAGCGGCTGGTCGAAGGGCACTGGCGTGAACTGCGGCGCGCCGCCGGGTTGGTAGAAATCCTGCCAGAGGGTCGTTAGAGCAACTGAATTGTAATCAGTAGGGCTGGCCTCGTCGCGTGAGTAGGGCACGATAACCAGCCGTTCCAGGCTGGGCAGTTGCGGGAGGATTTCGTTGAGCTTGTCGGTCAGGTCGATTCGCTTGCCGGCGTAGCGGTAGCCGGCGGCGGCGATCAGTACCTTGGGTTCGATCTGGCCGAAACGATCGATGACCCCCTGGGTGCCGAAATCCGGCGAGCAACTCGACCAGGTGGCGCCGAGGCTGGCGGTGGCGAGCATGCCCACCACGGTCTGCCAGGTGTTGGGCATGAATGCAGCCACCCGATCACCGATGCCCACGCTCGCGTTTTGCAGGGCGCGTTGCAGTCCGGCGACATGGGCAGCCAGTTGCGCATGGCTGAGTTGTTCGCGACTGCCATCTTCGCCGATGGCCACCAGCGCTGGATGACCGTCACGGCGGCGCAGCAGATGCTCGGCAAAATTCAGGGTGGCACCGGGAAACCACTGTGCATCGGGCATTGCCGGGCCTTCGCGCAGTACACGTTCGGCGGGCGCGTGGAAACGAATGTCGAAGTAGTCGACGATGGCCTGCCAGAAGGCTTCGCGTTGCTCGACGCTCCAGGCATGCAGGGCAGGGTAGTCGGCCAGGTGCAGGGTATGGCGGTCGTTTATGAAACGGCGGAAGGCATCCATTCGGCTGGCGGCGATACGCTCGGCGGAAGGCGTCCACAGAGGTTGCTGCATGGTCAGTCCTCGTCGTTCTTATCCCTAGGCTTCAGCTTAGTGCGTTCGGGGCATTTGACCTTTAACTCAGACGACCTTCGCTGCTATCGCACCGACCTTCTCATGGTTGCGAAACTCTGGATAAAACGACGGGGCGATACGCTGCAGTCCCTTGTAGGAGCGGCTTTAGCCGCGAAAATCGCGGATGAATCCGCTCCTACAGCCTGTAGGGTGGATCAAGCTTCACCGATCCACCCTACGGCGCCTTATCGACTCAGGCGGGCACGCGCGACCCGCGAGCCATTGGCCTTGCCCAGCACCTCGCAGATGCGCTGACCGGCGGCGATCAGCTTGTCCATGTCGATGCCGGTGTCGATGCCCAGGCCCTGCAGCAGATAGAGCACATCCTCGGTAGCGACGTTACCGGTGGCGCCCTTGGCATAGGGGCAGCCGCCCAGACCTGCGACCGAACTGTCGAACACGCTGATGCCTTCGAGCAGGCTGGCGTAGATATTGGCCAGCGCCTGGCCGTAGGTGTCGTGGAAATGCCCGGCCAACAGGTGGCGTGGCACCTGACGGGCGACCGTTTCGATCAAATGCCGGGTCTTTCCGGCAGTGCCGGTGCCAATGGTGTCACCCAGAGACACTTCATAGCAGCCCATGGCATGCAGCTCGCGAGCGACGCTGGCAACTTGCTCCGGATCGATTTCACCGTCGTAGGGGCAGCCGAGCACGCAGGACACGTAGCCGCGTACGCGCACGTTCACGGCCTTGGCCGCCTCCAGCAACGGCCCGAAACGCTGCAGGCTTTCGGCGATGGAACAGTTGATGTTCTTCTGCGAAAAGGCCTCGCTGGCGGCGGCGAACACTGCCACTTCCTCTACCCCGGCCTCGAGCGCGGCCTCGAAGCCTTTCAAGTTGGGCGTCAGTGCCGCGTAGGTGATGCCCGGCTGACGCTGTATGCCGGCGAATACCTCGGCGCTGCCGGCCATCTGCGGCACCCACTTGGGCGAGACGAAGCTGCCCACCTCGATATAGCGCAGGCCGGCGGCGCTCAGCTCATCGACCAGGCGCACCTTGTCGGCCACACTGATCGGCTGTTTCTCGTTCTGCAGGCCGTCGCGCGGGCCGACTTCCACCAGGCGTACGGATTGGGGCAGGTTCATCGGGTGTCCTCGTGTTTATCCTGAGGGGCGCCGTGCGCACCGTATGCGGCAAGGCTGAGCTAAAACGGTGGGCTGAAGCCCACCCTACAAGGTGGAGTGGATCGCCGCCCGGCCCACCCTACGAAGATCGGCGGCGTAGGGTGGACATCGCTTTTCATGTCCACCTTATCCAGCGAAGGTGGTGGATCGAGAAAGCGTGATCCACCCTACGGCGCCAGCTCCACCAGCAGCGTGCCTTCACTAACCATTTCCCCTTCGCGGCAATACAGCGCCTGGATCGTGCCGGCTTCGGGTGCGCGGATGCTGTGCTCCATCTTCATCGCCTCCAGCACCACCAGGGCGGTGCCGGCCTCCACGGCCTGGCCCGGCTCGACCAGCACGCGGACGATGCTGCCGTTCATGGGCGCGCTCAGGCCGCCCTGCTGGGCATGGCTGGCCTCGGCGGCGGCGATAGGGTCGAAGCGCGTGACGGCATGCAGTTCGCCTTGCCACTGCAAGTAAAGCGTGTCGCCACGGCGAATGGCGCGCAGACGCTGGCGCGTACCTTCTATCTCCGCCAGCAACTCTTCGCCTTGCAAGCAGGCTGTGTCAGCCGCGCGCACCTTGCGGTTCTCGCCCTGGCAGCTCAGGTGAAGCTCGATCTCGGCTTTACCACCGGCGCGCCAGCCATTGCGACTCGCCCAGGGCGAGTGGGGATCGTCATCGCGTTGTAGTGGCTTCTCGCTCTGCACCCAGGCATCGGCCGCTAGTTGCCAGAAGGTATCCGGCAATTCCCCTGGGGCAGGTAGCAGTTGTGGCTGATGGCGCGGGATAAAACCCGTATCCAGTTCGCATGCGGCGAACGCCGGATGGGCGAGGATGCGACGCAGGAACGCCAGGTTGGTCTTCACGCCACCGACCAAGGTGTCGTCGAGCATGGCCAGCAGGCGCAGGCGTGCCTGCTCGCGGTTCTCGCCCCAGGCGATCAGCTTGCCCAGCATCGGGTCGTAGAAGGGCGAGACGCTGTCGCCCTCGGCGACGCCGCTGTCGATGCGCCGACCGTCGCCATTGGCGGCTTCGCGGTACAGCACCAGGGTGCCGGCTGCTGGCAGGAAGTCATGATCCGGGTCTTCGGCGTACAGCCGCACCTCGATGGCGTGGCCGATCAGCGGCACCTGCTGTTGGGTCAGCGGCAGCGGTTCGCCACGGGCGACGCGAATCTGCCAGGCCACCAGATCGAGCCCGGTGATGGCTTCGCTAACCGGGTGCTCGACTTGTAGCCGAGTATTCATTTCCATGAAGAAGAAGTCGCCACGCTCGTCCAGCAGGAATTCCACGGTGCCGGCGCCGACATAGCCGATGGCCTGCGCCGCCTTGACCGCCGCCTCGCCCATGGCGCGGCGCAGCTCGGGGCTCAGGCCCGGTGCCGGTGCTTCTTCGACCACCTTCTGGTGGCGACGCTGGATGGAGCAGTCGCGCTCGTTGAGGTACAGGCAATTGCCGTGCTGGTCGGCGAATACCTGGATCTCCACGTGGCGCGGCTTGAGTACGTATTTCTCCACCAGCATGCGTGAGTCGCCGAAGGCCGATTGCGCTTCGCGCTGCGCGGATTCCAGCGTCTCGGCGAGCTGCGCTTCGGACTCGGCCACCTTCATGCCCTTGCCACCGCCGCCCGCGGCAGCCTTGAGCAGCACCGGGTAGCCGATGCGCGCGGCTGCCTCGCGGAAGGTTTCATAATCCTGCGCTTGGCCGTGGTAACCGGGCACCAGCGGTACGCCGGCGGCTTCCATCAGCGATTTGGCCGCCGACTTGCTGCCCATGGCTTCGATGGCCGAGGCGGGCGGGCCGAGAAAGATCAGCCCGGCTTCTTCACAGGCGCGGGCGAAGCCGGCGTTCTCCGAGAGAAAACCGTAGCCCGGGTGGATGGCTTGCGCGCCGCTAGCCTTGGCGGCGGCGATGATCCTGTCGATCAGCAGGTAGCTTTCGCCGGGTTTGGCGCCGCCCAGGTTCACCGCCCTGTCGGCTTCGCGCATATGCCGTGCGCTGGCATCGATGGCGCTGTGCACGGCCACGCTGCGGATGCCCATGGCCTTGGCCGTGCGCATCACGCGGCAGGCGATTTCGCCACGGTTGGCGACCAGCAGGGTGTCGATCATGGTCATTGCTCCTGCCAGGAAGGTTGGCGTTTTTCCAGGAATGCGCGCAGGCCTTCCTGACCCTCGGCGCTGACGCGCAAACGTGCGATGGCGTTCTCGGTATAGCGGCGCAGGGCGGGGGTCAGTTCGCCGCTGCCGACTTCGCGCAGCAAATCCTTGCTGGCGCGCATGGCTTGTGGGCTGTTTTGCAGCAGATTGCCGACCCAGGCTTCGACCTGCGCGTCCAGCTCATCGGCCGGGAAGCACTCTGCGAGCAGACCCAGTTCGCGGGCGCGCTTGCCGTCGAAACGCTCGGCGGTCAGCGCGTAGCGCTTGGCCGCGCGCTCGCCGATGGCCTGCACGACAAAGGGGCTGATCACTGCTGGCGCCAGGCCGATGCGTACTTCGGACAGCGAGAACAGCGCGTCTTCGGCGCCAATGGCCATGTCGCAGCAACTGGCCAGGCCCACTGCACCGCCGAAGGCCGCGCCCTGCACCACGGCCAGGGTGGGAATCTTCAGGCCATGCAGGTTGTACATCAGCTCGGCCAGTTCGCGCGCATCGCTCAGGTTGGCGTTGTAGTCGAGGGTCGCGGCGTGCTGCATCCAGGCTAGATCGGCGCCAGCGGAGAAGTGCTTGCCACGGCCGCGAAGCAGGAGAAAGCGCAGGCTCTTGTCTTCACCCACAGCATCGAGGGCGAGGATCAGCTCGCGGATCATCTCGGCATTGAAGGCGTTGTTCTTTTCCGGGCGGTTCAGCCATAGGGTGGCGAAGCCGCGCGGGTCTTTCTCAAGCTGTACGGTGGTGAAGTCGGTCATGGTGTCAGGCTCGAAGGGCTGGGTAGGAGCGGCTTCAGCCGCGATCCGCGTGCCAGGATTCGCGGCTGAAGCCGCTCCTACAGGGGGTCACATACGGAACACCCCGAAACGGGTCGGCTCGATTGGCGCATTGAGGCTGGCCGACAATGCCAGGGCCAATACCTCGCGGGTCTGCGCCGGGTCGATCACGCCGTCGTCCCACAGCCGGGCACTGGAATAGAAAGCGTGCGCCTGCTGCTCGTACTGCTCGACGATGGGCTGCTTGAGGCGTTGTTCCTCGTCGTCGCTGAACGGCTGGCCGGCGCGTGCGGCCTGTTCACGCTTGACTTGCACCAGTACGCCCGCGGCCTGCTGTGCGCCCATCACGCCGATGCGCGCGTTGGGCCACATCCACAGAAAGCGTGGATCGTAAGCGCGACCGCACATGCCGTAGTTGCCGGCGCCGAAGCTGCCACCGATGATCACGGTGAATTTCGGTACCTGGGCGCAGGCCACGGCGGTGACCAGCTTGGCGCCGTGCTTGGCGATGCCGCCTTCTTCGTACTTCTTGCCCACCATGAAACCGGTGATGTTCTGCAAGAACAGCAGCGGAATGCCGCGCTGGCAGGCCAGTTCGACGAAGTGCGCGCCTTTTTGCGCCGACTCGGCGAAGAGGATGCCGTTGTTCGCCAGGATCGCCACCGGGTAACCGTTGATGCGGGCGAAGCCGCATACCAGGGTGGTGCCGAACAGCGCCTTGAATTCATCCAGTTGCGAGTCGTCGACGATGCGTGCGATCACCTCGCGCACGTCGAAGGGCTGCTTGGCATCGGCCGGAATCACCCCGTACAGCTCCTCGGCCGGGTAGCGGGGAGCGATTGGCGCGCGGCTGTCGAGCTGGCCTAGCTTGCGCCAGTTCAGATTGCTGATGCAGCGCCGGGCCAGGGCCAGGGCATGTTCGTCGTCCTCGGCGTAGTGGTCGGCCACGCCGCTGGTCTTGCAGTGCACCTCGGCGCCGCCCAGTTCCTCCGCTGTCACCACTTCGCCGGTAGCCGCCTTCACCAGCGGCGGGCCGGCGAGGAAGATGGTCGCCTGTTCACGCACCATGATGGTTTCGTCACTCATGGCTGGTACGTAGGCGCCACCTGCGGTGCAGGATCCCATTACCACGGCGATCTGCGGGATACCCATGGCGCTCATATTGGCCTGATTGAAGAAGATGCGGCCGAAGTGTTCGCGATCCGGGAACACCTCGTCCTGACGCGGTAGGTTGGCGCCGCCGGAGTCCACCAGGTAGATGCACGGCAGGCGGTTTTCGCGGGCGATGGCTTGGGCACGCAGGTGCTTCTTCACCGTCAGCGGGTAGTAGCTACCGCCTTTTACCGTGGCGTCGTTGGCCACGATCATGCACTCGACACCTTCCACACGACCGATACCGGCGATCACTCCTGCGGCCGGTACGTCCTCGCCGTACACCTCATGGGCGGCGAGCTGGCCGATCTCGAGAAAGGGCGAGCCGGCATCGAGCAAGCGGTTGATGCGTTCGCGTGGCAGCAGCTTGCCACGGGAGGTGTGGCGCTCCTGCGCCTTGGCGCCGCCGCCTTCATGGACGCGGGCGAGCAGGGCGCGCAGCTCGTCCACCTGAGCGAGCATGGCCGCGCTGTTGGCGGCGAACTCCGGTGAGCGGGTGTTGATCTGGGTATGCAGGATGGTCATGGCGGACTCCGTCCGGGCTGCAAGCTTCAAGCTAAAGGCGGCAGGCGAGGCTTGAAGCCTGTGGCCTGCCGCTTGTAGCCGCTGTTATTTCGTCTCGTTGAACAGCTCGCGGCCGATCAGCATGCGGCGGATCTCGCTGGTGCCGGCGCCGATCTCGTAGAGCTTGGCATCGCGCAGCAGGCGCCCGGCCGGGTACTCGTTGGTGTAGCCGTTGCCGCCCAGCAGTTGAATGGTGTCCAGGGCCATCCTGGTGGCCATCTCGGCGGTGTAGAGGATCACCGCGGCGGCGTCCTTGCGCGATTCCTCGCCGCGGTCGCAGGCCTTGGCGACGTTATAGAGGTAGGACTTGGAGGCGTTCATGCCGGCGTACATATCGGCCAGCTTGCCTTGCACCAGCTGGAATTCGCCGATCGATTGCTTGAACTGCTGGCGCTCGTGCACGTAGGGCAGCACCACGTCCATGCAGGCGCTCATGATTCCGGTGGGGCCGCCGGAGAGCACGGTGCGCTCGTAGTCCAGGCCGCTCATCAGCACGCGTACGCCACCGCCCTCGACGCCCAAGATGTTCTCTTCCGGTACTTCGCAGTCCTCGAACAGCAGTTCGCAGGTGTTGGAGCCGCGCATGCCCAGCTTGTCCAGCTTCTGGTGGCGGGAGAAGCCCTTGAAATCACGCTCGACGATAAAGGCGGTCATGCCGCGCGAGCCGGCGTTGATGTCGGTCTTGGCGTAGATCACGTAGGTGTGGGCATCCGGGCCGTTGGTGATCCACATCTTGTTGCCGTTGAGCACGTAGCGATCGCCGCGCTTCTCCGCACGCAGCTTCATCGACACCACGTCGGAGCCGGCATTGGGCTCGCTCATGGCCAGGGCGCCGATGTGCTCCCCGGAGCACAGCTTGGGCAGGTATTTCTGCTTCTGTGCTTCGCTGCCGTTCTTGTGGATCTGGTTGACGCAGAGGTTGGAGTGCGCGCCGTAGGACAGACCCACCGACGCCGAGGCGCGGCTGATCTCTTCCATGGCCAGCACATGGGCCAGGTAGCCCATGTCGGTGCCGCCGTACTCTTCCTTGACCGTCATGCCGAGCAGGCCCATGTCGCCGAACTTGCGCCACATGTCCATGGGGAATTCGTTGTCACGGTCGATCTGCGCGGCGCGCGGCGCCAGCTCGGCCTGGGCGAACTGGCGCACCGAGTCGCGCAGCATGTCGAGGGTTTCGCCGAGGCCGAAGTTGAGGGTGGGGTAGCTCATGGGGTCACCTGCGATTGTTCTTGTAGTGAGGGCGATTAGGCGGTGGTTTCGGCGAGGGCCGCGAGGCAGCGTTCCTCGGCGGTATCCAGTTCCAGTTGCATCTGCTGGATGTCCAGCAACTGTTGTTCAAGTTGCAGGCGGCGTTCGGCGATCTTGGCGAGGAAGGTATTGAGCTGCTTGTGATTGCCGCTGCTGGCGTCGTAGAGGTCGATCAGCTCCTTGCATTCGGCCAGGGAGAAGCCGATGCGCTTGCCGCGCAGAATGAGCTTCAGGGTCACCAGATCCTTGGGCTGATAGATGCGCTCCTGGCCACGGCGCTCGGGGGCGAGCATGCCTTGTTCCTCGTAGAAGCGGATGGCGCGCGGGGTGACATCCAGTTCACGGGCCAGGTCGGAGATGCTGTAGGTAGTCGGCATGGCGATGTTCTTGTTGTTTACCTTTACGTAAACGTTAAGTTGGCTTTTACAGGCTGTCAACGTCGCTGCCGCTGGCAGCGAGCAGCTCGGCTGGACAGGCGCTACGGCAAAGCCTCTAGAATGCCGTTCTTGTCGGCAGCCACGAACAAGGAAACTCATGGCAGGTGCGTCCGCTGAAAAAGGCACGATTTCCGTGCGCCTGGTGCTCGAAGCGCTGTTCGAGTTGCGCCGCCGAGGTGTCGACGAGGCGGTGTTGCTGGCCGAGGCCGGGATAGACGCCAGCCTGCTGGCGCAGCCCGACGCAAGGGTGTCGTCAGAGGCCTATGCCCAGCTCTGGTTGGCCATCGCCAGGCAGATGGACGATGAGTTCTTTGGCATGAACCCACGGCGCATGAAAGTGGGCAGCTTCGCCTACATGGCCCGCGCCGCGGTGAAGGAGCCGACCCTGGGCGCGGCCTTGCAAGGCGCGCTGCGCTTTCTGCATCTGGTCTTCGATGACTTCAGCCCCAGGCTGGAAGTGCGCGATGGCCTGGCGGCGATCGTCGTCGACGAGACACCGGAGCAGAGTTGCCGCGCCTTCGGCTATTTCACCCTGTGGCTGATCATCCATGGCCTGAGCTGCTGGCTGGCCGGGCGGCGCATCGATGTGCTGGGAATCCAGCTGCGCTGCCCGCAGCCGGATTACATCGAGGACTACCAGGTGATGTTCACCCGTAACCTGCAGTTCGCGCGCGGGCAGAGCCGTCTGTTGTTCAATGCCGACAGCCTGCAGGTGCCGATCCGACGCAGCCCGCATGAGCTCAAGCGCTTTCTCGCCGGGGCGCCGGGCAATATTCTGGTGCGCTACCGCGACCCGCAGAGCCTGGGTGCGCGGATCAAGGCCCATCTGCGTAGTCTGGCGCCCGCACACTGGCCGGACGTGGAGACGCTGGCCGGGCATTTCCACATGGCGCCCTCGACCCTGCGACGCAAGCTGTCGTTGCAGGGGCAGTCCTACCAGGGGCTCAAGGATCAGGTGCGGCGCGACCTGGCCATCGCCAGCCTGGACAATGACGAGAGCAATTTCAGTGAGCTGGCCAGCGAATTGGGCTTCGCCGATACCAGTGCCTTCTACAAGGCCTTCAAGAAGTGGACGGGGTCCACGCCGGGCCAGTACCGCGCGCTGAGCAACCCGGAGAATCTTTGAGCAACAGCGCTTTTGTCATTTCTGCTCATTCAGATTGAGACCTTTCGACATTGCCGGCGGGCGGGAGCGGGGTAAAGATCGCAGCATCCAATAAGAACAATCCGGGAGATCACCCCGATGCGCGATTACTTCACCGCTGCCCGCGAGTTCGATTTCGAGGCTGCCGTTGCCGATACGCTGGCCGGTCGGCTGGATGCCATCAACGCCTGTGTGGAATGCTGCGATCGCCACGTCGGCGATGGCAAGACGGCTCTGATCTGGGAGGGACGCAATGGCGAGCGCGCCACCTGGACCTTCGAGCAGTTGCAGGCCGCTTCGTCGCGCTTCGCCAATCTGCTGGCCAGCCGTGGCATCGGCGCTGGCGATTGCGTATCGGGCATCCTGCCGCGTACCCCGGAGCTGCTGATCACCATTCTCGGCACCTGGCGTGCCGGGGCCATCTACCAACCACTGTTCACCGCCTTCGGCCCCAAGGCCATCGAACATCGGGTACATACCGCCGGCTCGAAGCTGGTGGTCACCGACGTACCTAACCGCGGCAAGCTCGATGAAGTGGAGCAGGCACCGCCCGCGCTGGTGGTGGGTGAAGATTTCTGGGGCGAGATGGAACGGCAGACGGATCGTTTCGAGCCGGTCATGCGCCGGGCCGACGATCCCTTCCTGCTGATGTTCACCTCCGGCACCACCGGCCTGGCCAAGCCGCTGGAGGTACCGCTCAAGGCCATCGTCGCCTTCGTCGGCTATATGCGCGAGGCAGTGGATCTGCGCGCCGAAGATCGCTTCTGGAACCTGGCCGATCCCGGCTGGGCCTATGGCTTGTATTACGCGGTGACCGGCCCGCTGGCGATGGGGCATGCCACCACCTTCTACGAGGGCGCCTTCAGCGTCGAAAGCACCTGCCGGGTGGTTCGCGAATACGGCATCACCAATCTGGCCGGCTCGCCCACGGCCTATCGCCTGTTGCTGGCCGCGCGTGACGAGGTGGAGACGGCAATCAAGGGGCGCCTGCGCGCGGTGAGCAGTGCCGGCGAACCGCTGACGCCGGAGGTGATTCGCTGGTTCGCCGAGGGCCTGGGCTGCACCATCCATGACCACTATGGGCAGACCGAACTGGGCATGGTGCTGTGCAACCACCATGCCTTGCAGCATCCAGTACGCCTCGGCGCGGCGGGCTTTGCCATGCCGGGCCATCGTGTGGTGGTGCTGGACGAGCAGCAGCGCGAGCTGCCGGCGGGGCAGCCCGGCATTCTGGCGCTGGACATGGCGCGCTCGCCGCTGTTCTGGTTCCCAGGCTACCGTGGCATGGCGACCAAATCCTTCGTCGGTGACTACTACCTGAGTGGCGACACGGTGGAGCTCAACGATGACGGCAGCATCAGCTTCGTCGGTCGCGCCGATGACGTGATCACCACCTCCGGCTATCGCGTCGGTCCCTTCGACGTGGAGAGCGCGCTGATCGAGCACCCCGCAGTGATCGAGGCCGCGGTGATCGGCAAGCCCGACCCGGAGCGTACCGAGCGGGTCAAGGCCTTCGTCGTGCTGCATGCCGGCCACGCGGCAGACGATGCCCTGGCCGAGGCGCTGCAGCAATACGTGCGCAAGCGCCTGTCGGCCCATGCCTACCCGCGCGAGATCGAGTTCGTCAGCGAGCTGCCCAAGACCCCGAGCGGCAAGATCCAGCGCTTTCTGCTGCGCAATCAGGAAATCGCCAAGGCCCAGGCGGCTGCCGGCCACTGATTCAAGGAGCTTCATCATGCAAATCGAACACTCCGTATTCCTGATCAGCGGTGGCGCCTCGGGCCTGGGGTTGGCCAGTGCCCGTGAACTGGTCGGACAGGGCGGCAAGGTTGTGCTGCTGGATATCAACGAGCAGGCCGGTCAGCAGGCCATTGCCGAACTGGGCGATACCGCGCGTTTCGTGCGCGCCGATATCACTCGCGAAGAGGATGGCCAGGCAGCCGTGGCGCAGGCGCTGGATGCCTTCGGCGCCCTGCACGGCCTGGTCAACTGCGCCGGTATTGCGCCGGCCGAGAAGGTGCTGGGGCGCAACGGTGCCCATGGTTTGGACAGCTTTCGCCGCACCGTCGAGATCAACCTGATCGGCAGCTTCAATCTGCTGCGCCTGGCCGCCGAGGCCATGGCGCGGAACACGCCGAATGCCGAAGGTGAACGCGGGGTCATCATCAACACCGCCTCGGTGGCAGCGTTCGACGGGCAGATGGGGCAGGTGGCCTATGCCGCCTCCAAGGGCGGGGTAGCAGCGCTGACATTGCCGGCGGCGCGTGATCTGGCGCGTTCGGGTATCCGCGTGATGTGCGTCGCGCCTGGCGTGTTCGAGACGCCGATGATGACCGGCATGCCACAGGAGGTGCGCGACTCGCTGGCGGCCAATGTGCCGTTCCCGCCGCGCCTGGGGCGACCCGACGAGTACGCTGCCTTGGTGCGACATATCGTCGAGAACCCGATGCTCAATGGCGAGGTGATCCGCCTCGATGGCGCGCTGCGTATGGCGGCGAAATAGCGCGTTTTAGCTTTTGTAGGAGCGGTTGGGCGGCATTCCGCTTTAGCCGCGAAATAAATGACGCAGCCTTCGCGGCTGAAGCCGCTCCTACGGTCAGGACATGGCCCGGATGCGCTCCGGGAATAATGCAGATCAAAAGGTGAAAACCATGAACCAACATCTCGACCCCGTCGTCATCGTCAGCGCAGTGCGCACGCCCATGGGCGGCTTTCTCGGCGATCTCGCCGGCCTTACCGCTGCAGAACTGGGCGCTGCGGCCATTCGCGCGTGCCTGGAGCGTGCCGGCCTCGCCGCCGAGGCGGTGGATACGGTGCTGATGGGCTGTGTGTTGCAGGCTGGCCAGGGGCAGGCCCCGGCGCGCCAGGCTGCGCTGGGCGCGGGCCTTAGCCGGGCAGCGCAGTGCACCACGCTGAACAAGATGTGCGGCTCGGGCATGCAGGCGCTGATGCTCGGCCATGACCAGTTGCTCGCCGGTAGCGCCGATGTGCTGGTGGCCGGCGGCATGGAGAGCATGTCCAACGCACCGTACCTGCTGGCACGTGCGCGCGGCGGCTACCGCATGGGCCATGGTCAGGTGCTCGACCATATGTTCCTCGACGGCCTGGAGGACGCCTACGAGCGTGGCCGGCTGATGGGCACTTTCGCCGAGGACTGCGCGCAGCAGTATCGCTTCAGCCGCGAGGAGCAGGATGCCTACGCACTGGAGTCGCTGCGCCGCGCCCAGCAGGCGATCGAGCAGAGCAGTTTCGCCAGCGAGATCGTCGCCGTGGAAGCGCCACAGGGGCGTGAGCGGCGCCTGGTGGATACCGACGAGCAGCCGCCCAAGGCCCGTCCGGACAAGATTCCCGGTCTGAAACCGGCGTTCCGCGAGGGTGGCACGGTGACGGCGGCCAATGCCAGTTCCATTTCCGATGGCGCTGCCGCGTTGTTGCTGATGCGCCTGTCCCAGGCCCAGGAACGCGGCCTGACGCCGCTGGCGCGCATCGTCGGGCATGCCGGCCACGCGCAGGCGCCGAATCTGTTCACTACCGCGCCAGTAGCCGCTATCCAGCGTTTGCTGGCGCGCGCCGAGTGGACCTTGGAAACGGTCGATCTGTTCGAGATCAACGAGGCGTTCGCCGTGGTACCGATGGTGGCCATGCGCGAACTGGGCATCGCTCACGACAGGCTCAACGTGCACGGTGGCGCCTGCGCCCTGGGGCATCCCATCGGCGCGTCCGGTGCGCGCATTCTGGTGACCCTGCTGGCGGCGCTGCAGCAGCGCGGCCTCAAGCGTGGCGTGGCCTCCGTGTGCATCGGCGGTGGCGAAGCTACTGCCGTGGCCATCGAATTGTACTGACTACCTGCGCACTTGACCTGTGGGCTTCAGCCGCGACTGTCGCCACTGAAGCGCCTCCCACAGAGATTAACCCGTTTACCGGAGCCAGCCATGCTGCCCACTGAAGAAGAAATCCTCATCCGCGACATGGCTCGCCAGTTCGCTCAGGAGCGGTTGAAACCCTTTGCCGCCGAGTGGGACCGCGAGCATCGCTTCCCCGCCGAGGCCATCGCCGAGATGGGTCAACTGGGCTTTATGGGCATGCTGGTGCCCGAGGCGTGGGGTGGCGCCGAGACCGGTCATCTGGCTTACGCCATGGCTCTGGAGGAGATCGCCGCCGGCGATGGCGCCTGTTCCACCATCATGAGCGTGCATAACTCGGTGGGCTGCATGCCCATCCTCAAATACGGCAGCGAAGAGCAGAAACAGCGCTTTCTCCGCCCATTGGCCAGTGGCGAGATGCTTGGTGCCTTCGCCCTGACCGAGCCGCAGGCCGGCTCCGACGCCAGCGATCTGCGCACCCGCGCGCGGCGTGAAGGCGAGCATTACGTGCTCGATGGCGCCAAGCAGTTCATCACCTCTGGCAGCCACGCCGGCATGGTCATCGTCTTTGCCGTCACAGACCCGCAGGCAGGCAAGAAGGGCATCAGCGCTTTTATCGTGCCCACCGATACGCCCGGTTTCTCGGTGGTACGGGTGGAGGACAAGCTTGGCCAGCATGCCTCCGACACGTGCCAGATTCAGCTCGATGCGCTGCGCATCCCGGCCAAGCTGCGCCTGGGCGAGGAGGGCGAGGGCTATCGCATCGCCCTGGCCAACCTCGAAGGTGGGCGCATCGGTATCGCCGCGCAATCCGTAGGCATGGCGCGCGCCGCGTTCGAGGCGGCACGTGATTACGCCCATGAGCGGGTGACCTTCGGCAAGCCGATCATCGAACATCAGGCGGTGGCGTTCCGTCTGGCCGACATGGCCACGCAGATCGCCGTGGCGCGGCAGATGGTGCACCACGCCGCCAGCCTGCGCGAGGCAGGCCAGCCGTGCCTGACCGAGGCGTCGATGGCCAAGCTGTTCGCTTCGGAGATGGCCGAGCGGGTGTGCTCGGCGGCGATCCAGACACTGGGTGGCTACGGCTATCTCAAGGACTTTCCGGTCGAGCGCATCTACCGCGATGTGCGCGTGTGCCAGATCTACGAAGGCACCAGTGATGTGCAACGGATGGTGATCGCACGGAGCTTGTGATGCTGTGGTTGTAGAAGGTATCGCGGTTGTTCTTGTAGGAGCGGATTTATCCGCGATCAGCGCTGCCCGCATCGCGAATAAATTCGCTCCTATAGCTTGGCTGGCGCTGCTTCAATCGAACTGATACTGCATGCCCGCGCCGACGTACCAGGCGCGTTCAGGGCCGGGTTCGTAATAGCGGCCGTTGCCATCGCCGACGATCACCGAGCCGATATATTCACGATCCAGCAGGTTGTCGATCCGCAGTACCTGGTTGAAGGTCATTGCACCGACTTTCTGCTCGAAGCGTGCCTGCCAGTTGAACAGTGCGTAGCTGGGCGCCGCCTTGGCGGTGTTGCTGTCCTCGACATACAGCTTGCTGCGGTAAAGACCTTCGATCGCAGTGCTGAACCCGTCCAGCGGCTGCCAGGCCAGTTCGCCATACAAGGTGCGCGCGGGAATGCCCGGCAGACGATTGCCCGAATCGATCAGCCGGCCATTGCTGGTGAAGTCCTTGCTGTAGGTGGCATCGATCTGGGTATAGGCGAGGCTGCTGCGCAGGGTATCGCTCAGCTGGCTTTCCAGGGCCAGCTCGACGCCGCGGCGGCGGGTTTGCGCAGCGTTCTGGAAGCGTGAACGACCGCCACTGGCCGATTCGACCACCAGCTCGTCGTCGGTATCGATCTGGAATAGAGCCAGTTGCAGGCTGGTCGCATCGGCCAGGCGCGCCTTGAGGCCCACTTCGATCTGCTCGCTGGTGGCCGGTTTCAGGTCGAAGCCGAAGCTGTTGTCAGGCCCTGAATAGGACAGCTCGTTGAGCGTCGGTGTCTCCAGGCCCTTGCCCCAGCTGACGTAGAGGTTCAGGTCGGGCAGCAGGGCATAGCTGGCGCCCAGGGTCGGCGTCAGCTCGCGGTAGGTCACCGAGCCACTGTCGTCGCCGTTGCTCAGGAAGCGGTCATCCACTTCGAACTCTACCTCGCTATGGCGCAGCCCGGCCTGCAGCTCCAGCTCGCCCAGCTGCCAGGCTGCCTGTACATAAGGCGACAGGCTGGTGACCTCGTTGCGCTCGTCACGGCGCAGATTGCCTTTGACACCGAGGGTGTCCCCGATGAAGTTCTCATAGCCCTGACGACCATCACGCGAATGGTCGTAATCCAGGCCGGTGGTGACGGTCAGCAGGCTGCTGCCGAGGTCGAACGACTGGATCCAGCGGTTGCCGATGCCGTGGAAGCGGCGCTCGAAGTCGATCACGCCGCCGGATTGAGATGCCGGCGCTTGTACGGTGACCGGAATCGACTGGAACTGGATCACCCGTCTTGTGCCGCTGTAGACCGTGCTCTGCCAGGTCCCGACGGTGAAGCTGCGTTCGTAGTTGAGCGCGAACTGGCGATGATCGACGGTCTTGCGCGTATCGAACTGCAGCGCGCTGGGCGCAGCGGCGCGGCGGTCGCTCTGCACCTGCTGCCAGGTCAGGCCCTGCGGGTCCTGGGTGTCGTTCTGATCCAGTTCGCTGAAGCTCAGGCTGAGCTTGCTGACATCGTCCGGGTACAGGGTCAGCTTGGCGAAGGTCTTGTCGAGGATGGCGCCGCTGTGGTCACGGTAGCCGTTGGTTTCGAAGTGCGAGCGGTTGACGATGAAGCCGGCCTTGTCGTGCCCGCCTCCGGCCGCGCCGCGGGTCCGGCTCCTGCCGTAAGCGGCCTGGGAGGTATCGAGCGAGACTTTGGGCGGGCCTTCGCCGTCGCGCGAGAACAGCTGAATCCCCCCGCCGGAGTTGCTGCCGTAGACGCTGGCGAAGGGGCCGCGCAGGACTTCGATGCGCTCCAGGGTGTCGAGGTCGAAGGTCGCGGCCTGGCCCTGGCCGTCGGGGTTGGACAGCGGCACGCCATCGGCCAGCAGCTTGATGCCCCGGATGCCGAAGGCCGAGCGGGCACCGAAGCCGCGTGAGGAAATCTGCAGGTCCTGCGCGTAGTTCTGGCGGTTCTGCACCACCAGGCCCGGCACGCTGCCGAGCGCCTCGGACAGATTGACGCCCGGCTTGCCCAGCGTGGCATGCTCGGCGTCGACGCGGTTGACCGAGAAGGGCAGTCGCCAGCCACCGGCCTGGTAGCGGCTGCCGGTAACCACCAGCGGCTCGGCCTGGTACGTGGCGTTCTCGGCCTGTGCGGCCAGCGGCAGGAACAGCGTGGGCAGCCAGACGCAGTGTCTCAGCCGGTGCATAAGCGAAATGTCTCCCTCGTGGCAGGTAGGCGATCTTGACCGCGTCACGCGTTCAGGGACCAGCACCGGCTGCAGATCGTCAGGAGAAATGCTCTACCAAATGTTGCCGGGAGAGGGTTGTCGAACGTTTTGGATAGCGCTAACATCCGGCTCAAACAATGAGCGGCCCACTCGATGGTGCCCATGGAGTTCCCATGCAACAGCAGCCTTCCGCATTGCCTGCCCGTACCACGCTCGTGGTCATGGGGGTCAGTGGTTCCGGCAAGAGCGAGATCAGTCAGGCGGTTGCAGCTGCCCTGGGCTGGCGCCATATCGAAGCCGATCATTTCCATCCCGCCGAAAACGTCGAGCGCATGCGTGCGGGTATCCCGCTGAGCGACGAGGATCGTCGCCACTGGCTCGATGCGCTATGCGAGCAGATGCTGGCAGCGCAGGCCGCCGGCGAGTGTTTCGTGCTGGCCTGTTCGGCGCTCAAGCGTGCCTACCGTGAACGCCTGCGCCAGGCGATTCCTGGCCTGCAGTTCGTTCACCTGAATATCGACCACGCCACTGCGGTGCAGCGTGTCGGTGCTCGGCCCGGACATTTCATGCCGATCTCCCTGGTCGATAGCCAGTTCGCCACGCTCGAAAGCCCGGCGGGTGAGCCGCATGTACACGTCGTGGATGCGCAGCAGCCCCGGCAAGTTGTGGTGGCCGAAATCCAGGCCTGGGTGCGCCGCGATGCCACGGAGGCGGTTTCCAGCGAAGCTCAGGATGTTCTCGATAGTGAAATTGATAGCGCTAACCAGGCGACCCAACTGGGTGCCGAGCCAATCTACGAGGGCCGCATCGCGCGGCTGTTCGATCGTCTGACCGACGGCCTGATGGCGGTTCTGATGGCGTTCATGGTGGTGGCCGTGTTCGCCAATGTGGTGCTGCGTTACGTATTTGGCACTGGCTGGCCGGGCGCCGAGGAGCTATCGCGGCTGGCCTTCGTCTGGCTGGTGTTCGTCGGCGTGGCCTCCGGCATGCGCCGTGGCGAGCTGATGACCTTCCGCATGATTCGCGACCGCTTCCCGTTGCTGGCGCAACGTCTGGTGGATTCGCTGAGTTGGGTGCTCGTGGCCGGCGCCAGCCTGCTCTCGGCCTGGGGCGCCTGGAATCAGGTGCAGTTCGGCTGGGGCAATGTCAGTACGGTGGTCGGATACCCCGTGGTGCTGGCCATGCTGCCGGTGCTGGCGAGCATGCTAGTGCTGGCGATTCTGGCGGTGGTGCAGTTGGTCAACCTCTGGCGGCGTACGCCGCAGGTAACGCTGACCCAGGCTCACGTCGAATGATGCTGCCCCAATTCCAACAAGACGGGCACTGCCCACCGAGGACCTGCCGATGACTGTCGCGGTATTTCTTTCCTCCCTGCTGGGGTTCATGGCCTTCGGCATGCCCATCGCCTTCGCCCTGATCCTCACGGCGGCCGTGCTGATGTGGTACCTGGATTTCTGGGACGTGCAGCTGCTGGCGCAGAACCTGCTCGCTGGCGCCGACAGCTTCCCGCTGCTGGCGGTGCCTTTCTTCATCCTGGCCGGTGAATTGATGAACGCCGGCGGTATTTCCCGGCGCATCATCGCCATGGCCCAGGCCTATTTCGGCCACCTGCGTGGTGGTCTGGGCTACGTTGCCATCGCTGCCGCCGTGCTGTTGGCCAGCATGTCCGGCTCGGCCCTGGCCGATACCGCGGCGCTGGCCACCTTGCTGCTGCCGATGATGCGCCAGCGCGGTTACCCGGTGCATTCCTCGGCTGGCCTGGTGGCCGCAGGTGGCATCATCGCGCCGATCATTCCGCCGTCGATGCCTTTCGTGATCTATGGCGTAGTCACCAACACCTCCATCAGTCAGCTGTTCATGGCCGGCCTGGTACCGGGGCTGATCATGGGCGCGGGGCTGATCATTGCCTGGACCCTGATCGCCCGTGGCTTCACCGAGCCGACGCCAGCCAAGGCCAGTGCCGCCGAGCGGCGCCGGGTACTGATCGACGGTGCAGCGGCGCTGATGCTGCCGGTGATCATCGTCGGTGGCCTGCGCTTCGGCATCTTCACGCCCACCGAGGCCGCCGTGGTTGCAGCGGTCTATGCGCTGGCGGTGTCCACCTTGCTCTATCGCGAGCTGAGCTGGAGCGACCTGATGGAAACCCTGACCCGCGCCAGTCGCACCACGGCGTCGGTAATGTTCCTCTGCGCGGCCGCCACGGTATCGGCCTACATGATCACCCTGGCGCAGTTGCCGGACGAGATCGGCGCCATGCTCGGGCCGCTGGCCGAGCACCCGCGCCTGCTGGTGCTGGCGATCATGCTGCTGATGATCGCGGTGGGCATGGTGCTGGACCTGACTCCGACCATCCTGATCCTCGCCCCGGTGCTGGCGCCGATCGCCATCAAGGCCGGGGTCGACCCGGTGTACTTCGGCGTGATGTTCGTGCTGATCGGCTCCATCGGCCTGATCACGCCGCCAGTGGGCACCGTGCTCAACGTCGTCGGCGGTATCGGCAGGTTGCGCATGGAAGTGCTGGTGCGCGGCGTCATGCCGTTCTTCCTGATCTATCTGGCCATCGTCGTCGCCCTGGTGGCTTTCCCGGCCATCGTTACCGTGCCGCTGGCCTGGTTGCGCTGAGTTGACCCACCGGCGCTGGCGCGCCGGCAACATTCACAACAATAAGAGGTAGACCCAATGAAACGTCCGCTGCTCGCCATCCTCACCGCTGCCATGCTGTGCAGCCCGCTCGCCAGTATCACCGCTCACGCCGATGACGTGCGTTCGCGCATGATCCGCTTCGGTTACGGCCTCAACGAGAACAGCAACCAGGGCCGCGCGGCCAAGCTGTTCGCCGAGGAAGTGGCCAAGGCCTCAGACGGCAAACTCAAGGTGCGTACCTTCGGCGCCGCCAGCCTGGGTTCCGATGACCAGATGCAGAGCGCGCTGATCGGTGGCGCGCAGGAAATGATGGTCGGCTCCACCGCGACGCTGGTGGGCATCACCAAGGAAATGGCGGTGTGGGACACGCCGTTCCTGTTCAGCAGCGCCGAGCAGGCCGATGCCGTACTGGACGGCCCGGTCGGCCGCCAGGTGATGGACAAGTTGGAAGAGAAGGGGCTGGTCGGCCTGGTGTACTGGGAGAACGGCTTCCGCAACCTGACCAACAACACGCGGCCGATCAGCAAGCTGGAGGACTTCTCCGGGGTCAAGCTGCGCGTGATGCCCAACCCGGTGTTTCTCGACACCTTCAAGCTGATGGGCGCCAACGCCGTGCCGCTACCGTTCTCCGAGCTGTTCACCGCGCTGGAAACCAAGGCGGTCGATGGTCAGGAAAACCCGTTCAACACCATCCTTTCCTCGAAGTTCTACGAAGTGCAGAAGTACCTGACCGTGACCAACCATGTGTACAGCCCGTGGATCGTCACCGTGTCCAAGCGCTGGTGGGACGGCCTGTCGCAGACCGAGCAGAACATTCTCATGGAGGCGGCCAAGAAGGCGCGTGACTTCGAGCGCCAGGATACCCGCGAGGAGGCAGCTCGCGCCCTGGCCGAGCTGAAGGACAAGGGCATGCAGATCAATGAAGTGGACCCCGCCGAAGTGCAGCGCATGCGCGAGCAGGCTGCGCCGGCGATCCAGAAGGTGGTCGATACGGTCGGCCAGCAGCTGTTCGATCAGGTGCAGGCCGAAGCCGAAAAGGCCGCTCTGTAAGTTTCGCGGGGCACGCAGGCGGTAACGCTCCTTGCATGGTGGCGTTACCCCGGGCGGCGTGTCCCGCGCTTTATTCGCCAGCGGGGCTGGTAGAATCGCCCGCTGTCAAACAATGGAGGCGCTATGACTCAACGCCGTCGCCGGTCTGCCGAACGCGTCACCCTGTCCGATGTGGCCAAGGCCGCAGGCTGTTCGCTGATGTCCGCTTCGCGTGCGCTGTCGCAGCCGGGACGGGTCTCCGATGCGCTGCGCGAGCAGGTGATGCGCGCTGCGCAGGCGCTTGGCTACGTGCCCAACCCGGCGGCGCGGGCATTGGCCAGTTCGCGTTCCAATCTGGTGGCGGTGGTGATTCCTTCACTGTCGAACTCGGTGTTCGTCGATACCGTCGAGGCGATCCAGCGTGTGCTGATGCCGGCCGGTTTCGAGATGATGATCGGCGTCAGCCACTACCGGGTCGAGGAAGACGAGCGCCTGCTGCGCTCCTACCTGGCGCACCAGCCGGCGGGCCTGCTGGTCACGGGGTTCGAGCGTAGCGATGCAGCGCGGGAAATACTCGGTGCCAGCACCTGCCCGCTGGTAACCCTGATGGAACTGAGCGAAGAGCCTGAGGACTACTGCGTCGGCTTCTCGCAGGTCGAGGCCGGTGCCGCCATGACCCGAGCCCTGGTGCAGCGCGGTTATCGCCACATTGCCTTCGCCGCCGCCCAACTCGACCCGCGCACCCTGCAGCGCGCCGAAGGCTACCGTCAGGTGATGCGTTACCTGGGTCGCCATGACCCGGCGCTGGAGTTGCTGACGCCGCAGCTGTCGTCCATCGGCCTGGGGGCCGAGTTGCTCGATCGTCTGCTGGCGCAGCAGCCGCAGATCGATGCAGTGTTCTTCAACAACGACGACCTGGCCATGGGCGCACTGTTTCGCGCCCGTCAGCTGGGGCTGGAGGTGCCGGGGCGGCTGGCCATCGCCGGCTTCAACGACCTGCCGGCAGCGGCCTGGATGCATCCGGCGCTGAGCACTGTGCGCACCACCCGCGGCCGCATCGGCGAATTGGCAGCGAACATGCTGCTGGCGCTGATGCGCGGTGAAACGCCGGAGCAGCACTGCATCGACGTCGGCTTCGAACTGGTGATGCGCGACAGCGCGTGACGCTACGGCTTCTTGCTGGCGGCCGCCACTTGCTCGGCGGCATCCAGGCGCAGGCGCTCGCGCTCATCGAAGCGCTCGGTAGCCAGTGCCTCGATCGCCGCACGCTTGTCGCTGCTGCTGAGGCCCTCGGTCGCCTGAATCTTCGCCTTGGCGGCGAGGTAGTCCTCCAGGCGCTTCTGCCACTGCTCCCGCTGGCTATCCAGCGCCTCCAGGCGCGTGGTGGCTTCGGCACCGACCAATTGCTGGCGCATCTGGCGGATCTGCGCCGCGCTGGCGCCTTCGGCCTGCAGCCGTGCCGTGTTGTGGCGCAGTTCCTGTTGCAGTTGCGGCAGGACCATGTCCTGCATTTCCTCGGGCAGGGATGCGCGCAGGCGGTCGACGGCGACGCCTTTTTCTTCGGCGCTCATACGGGCGTCGTGCTGAATGGCCAGGCGCTCCAGCGTGAAGCGGTTGTAGCCTTCCTCGCGGGCGAAAAAGGCCTGGTGCGTCTCGCTGTCGAATAGCCGGGCGCGCAGTGCCTGCACGGCGCTCTCGCGCTGGCGCATGGCATCCAGATTGGCCATCTGTGGCAGGTCGCGCTCCAGCAGGATCAGTTCACGCTTGTAGTTCAGGTACTGCTCCAGCAGCGTCCGGGCACGGGCTCGCGCCGGCTCCTGAAGCTGGCTGTCGATGTAACTGCGCAGCCGCGACACGCTGGCATCCAGGCTTTCTTCACCGATGCTGGCGAGGAAGTAATCGAAGATTCGCCGAATATCTTCGCTGACGATCAGATTGCCGGCAGCATCGACGCGAAAGCTGCCATCGACTTCGGTGCCGACAAAGGAGCTAGGCAGGGCAAGCTTGCCAGCCTGCTTCTGCGAGGCCTCGCTGGTCGGCGTGACGGTCTGGGCGGTCGGTGCCGGCGCGGGCTGCGTGAGCGTAGCGGCGACAGGGGCATTGAGGTGGGTGGGCTGATGTCCGGGTTGCAGGTAAAGCATCGACGCCAGGCCGACGGCGATCAGTAGAGGCAGGGCGAACAGGGCTTTCTTCACGGCAGCTTCCAGTAATACGTCGGATCGGGTTGCCCCGATCCGAACGGGAACTCAGCGCTGACGCCGGCCAGCGCGCGGTGCGCAGCGAGATGCCGGCGTAGCGAGGCACAGATACGCGTGGCGCTTATAGCCCGGCGTTCTTCAGGCGGTTGGCGTGCTGACGGTAGACGGTCACCGGATCGGTCTCGAACAGGCTGGTCAGCCCCAGGGTCTGGTTGACCTCGTCGAGGTGGTTCATCCGGTAGTTGTCGCGGATCACCTGGCCCATGCGCGAACTGCAGCGGCCGACCAGGCCGTCGTTGGCCTCGGAGCCGAAGGTCAGCGAGGAGGCGCCCATCAGCAGGTCGCTGGGGTCGAGCACGTTGGTCAGCGGGCTGGTGCCGCTCCAGGAGTAATAGCGCACGCCGTTCACGCTGTAGGCCCCTTCGCCACAGGCGCTGGTGGGGATGCCCTGCGGGAACTTGGCATTGAAGCGCGCGGCGCCTTCGCTGTTGAGCGACTCCAGCGAACCCAGGGCGTTCTGCGGGGTGGTGCTGGAACTGCCGGAGAGGAAGTTGATCAGCGTACCCAGGCCGTTGACGATGCCCGCCAGCAGCGGTGTGGCGACCGGCCCGGCGGGGCCATCGCTGATGCCCTTGAGGAAGTCGGCAGCGGCCGAGCCCTTGTGCGGTGCACCGACGCTGGTGACTGAGGCGACCAGGTCCGGCCGCACGGCGGCAACGTAGCGCGTGGTGGGGCCGCCGTGGCTGTGGCCGATCAGATTGACCTTGCCTTTGCCGCTGATGGCGACGATATCCTCGACCTGCTGCAGCAACTGCTCGCCGCGCGCTTCGGAGGTATCGAGCTGACTGACCTCGGTGACGTAGACGCTGGCACCGTCGCGGCGCAGGGCGGCCGGGATGCCATACCAGTAATCGACGCCGAGGATGCTGTCGAAGCCGAGCATGCCGTGGCCGAGGACGATGGGGTACTTGGTCTGGGTGTAGCCGGAGGAGCCGAACCAGGCAGCCTGGGTCTGGCCGCTGGCGAGCAGGCCGGCACCAAGGCAGAGGGCGAGCAGGGTTTTATTGTTCTTCATGGGCGCTCTCGATGGTTTTTTTGGAAGCTTCCTGCGAGAAAATCGCGCCCATCCCGTGGCACGTACAGCCACAGGACGATGGCAGGAAACATGCCATTGCTGGCCATCCGCGAGCGAGCCCTCTATCACGGCACTTTTGCGAATATTGGTGCGATCTGGCGCCGATATCACCCGCTATGTTCTGTTACGTGTCGACACGTCAAGTCATGCGCGGGGCCGCAGACTGGTCTGCAAGAAACGCCACTTCATGGCCGAGAAAGGCGAACGCAGGCTCAGGGGAGGGCGCAGTTCATGCGCCAGCCAATCGAAGGTTGGGGTGGCGCTTTGGCGCGCCTTGACAGTTTGCCGTGGGCTTCTCTAGGATGCGCCCTGCGCCGATTTAAACAGCTACTTGCGGGGCGCCACAGGGTGTTGTCATCAGCGCCTGAAATTCCGCTAAAGCGCTGGTTCGGTGTCGCCTCCCACCGCTGCCCAGCGGGATTCTCGAGGCGGAGACTCGACCATGATCTGTCCCCAACCGCATATTCGCCTGGCGCCCATCACTTCGGGCCTGCTGCTGCGCAATCCGCGCGTGTTGCTTGGCGGTAGCCACCAGCCCACCTTGCTGCGTTATCTCGAAGGCTGGCCCAAACGCTGGGCCGGATCGCGTGCCTTTCGTATCCAGTTCGTGCAGAACGGCGAGTCCCTGAGTCGTTTCGCGCGAGACAGCTTCGACCTGGCCGTGATCCAGGCTCCGAGCGCCGAGGATCTGGCGCAAACCGTAGGTGAGCTGGTGCGTGTGGCGCGTCAGGGGCTGATTACCCGGCGCTGATCCTTACCCTTCGTGTAGGAGCGAGCTCTGCTCGCGAACATTGGCGCTCATGAAGCTTCGCGAGCAGAGCTCGCTCCTGCAGGGTGGGAGGCTCGTTAGCCGGGCCCGCTCCTGGAGTCTAGGGATATTCGATCTCGACGATATAGCAGGTCTTTTCACCACTGGGGCTGTGCACCCGAACCTCCGCATCCAGCTCCTTGCCGACCAGAGCGCGGGCCAGTGGCGAATCGATGCTGATCAGCCCCTGCTTCAGATCCAGCTCATCCGGGCCGACGATGCGGTAGCGCGACTGCTCGCCGTCCTCGTCCTCGATGGTGACCCAGGCGCCGAAGTACACCTTGTTCGGATCGGACGGTTTTTCGCTGACGACCTTGAGCTTTTCCAGGCGCTTGGTGAGAAAGCGCACGCGGCTGTCGATTTCGCGCAGCATCTTCTTGCCGTAGGTGTACTCGGCGTTTTCCGAGCGGTCGCCCTGGGCTGCCGCTTCGCTCACCGACTGTGTCACCTGGGGCCGGCGCACATGCCACAGCTCGTGCAGCTCTGCGCGCAGGCGCGCTTCGCCTTCAGGCGTGATCAGGGGAGTACCGGCGGGACGAGGGGGACGATAGCGGCTCATGGTGTCTCAGAAAGATGAAAGGGGCGCCAGTCTAGCAAACCCCTTCCTTCAAGCTCAGCCTTCGCGCAGCACGCTCAAGGGGCTGGCATTTAGTGCACGGCGGGTGCCGAGCACGCCGGCCAGGCCGATCAGCAGCGCGCCAATCAGCGGCAGCAGCAGGAGCCACGGATGAGGCTGCCAGCTCATGTCGAAGGCATAGCGATAGAGCAGGAAACTCACCAGCTCACAGCCCAATGCAGCGAGCAGGCCGGCGGCCGCGCCGAGCAGGCCGAACTCGGCACGGCGAGCGCTGATCAGCAGCTTGCGCTCGGCACCCAAGGCGCGCAGCAGCGCACCCTGGCGAATGCGCTCGTCCAGCGTTGCCTGCAACCCGGCCAGCAGCACGGTGATGCCGGCGGCTAGCACGAACAGCAGCACGTATTCGATGGCCAGGGTGACCTGGGCGAGGATGCTGCGCAGCTGCGCCAGCAGCGCGTCGACCTGCAACAGGGTGACGCTGGGGAAGGCGCGGCTGAGCTTGATCAGCTCTGCATCCTGGCCGGGCGGCAGGTAGAAGCTGGTCAGGTAGGTGGCGGGCAGATCCTGCAGGGTCTGTGGCTCGAAAATCATGTAGAAGTTGGGCTGGAAGCTGTCCCAATCCACCTGGCGCAGGCTGGTCACCTGCGCTTCGCGTTCGATACCGCCGACGTTGAAGCGCAGGCGATCGCCCAGCTGCAGTTGCAGACTTTCGGCCAGCTCGGCCTCCACGGACACGCCAGGCAGCTCGCCAGCCGGCGCAGCACCCCACCAACTGCCGGCGGTGATCAGGTTGTCGGACGGCAGATCCTCGGCCCAGGTCAGGCTCAGGTCGCGCTGGATGGCGCGCTCGCCGCGGCTTTCCTTGGTCACCAACTGGCGCACCGGCTCATCGTTGATCATGATCAGCCGGCCCGGCACCACCGGATACAGTGGCGCAGGATGAGGCGAGAGTTCGGCCAGGCGGGCGGCGAAGGCATCACGCTCGGCCGGCAGCACGTTGAGGGCGAAGTGATTGGGCGCATCGTCCGGCAACTGGTCCTGCCAGGTGTCGAGCAGCTCGCCGCGCAGCAGGGCGATCAGCGCCATGGCCAACAGGATCAGGCCGAACGCCAGCGATTGACCGGCCGCCGCCAGTGGATGGCGCAGCAATTGTCCCAGCCCCAGGCGCCAGGGCAGGGCGGCGCGCTGCAGCAGGCGGCGCAGGCTCTGCAGACCAATCAGGAGTAAGCCGCCTAGCACCAGCGCCGCCAGCAGGCCGCCGCCGAGTAGCGCCAGCGTCAGTTTCAAATCCAGACTCAGGCGCCACATGATCAGGCCCAGCGCAACCAGCGCCGCGCCATACACCAGCCAGGAGCTGGCCGGCACCGGCAGCATGTCGCGACGCAGCACACGCAGCGGCGGCACGCGGCCGAGAGCTGCCAGCGGCGGCAGGGCAAAGCCGGCCAGCGCCACCAGGCCGGTGGCCATCCCGGCCAGAGCAGGCCACAGATCGGCAGGTGGCAGATCATCGGGGATCAGGCCGCGCAACAGATGGAACAGCACGTGCTGGCCGGCCCAGCCGAGCAGCGCGCCGAGCACACTGGCGAGCAGCCCGAGCAGGGCCAGTTGCAGGCCGAACAGGGCCAGCGCTTCGCGTCGTGACAAGCCGAGGCAGCGCAGCAGGGCGCTGGCGTCGAAGCGCCGTGCGGCGAAGCGTGCCGCCGACAGCGCCACTGCCACGCCAGCGAGCAGCACCGCCGCCAGGCTGGCCAGATTCAGGTAACGCTCGGCACGGCCAAGTGCGCCACCGACCTGTCGATTACCGTCGCGGGCATCCTCCAGCCGCTGATTGGGTTCCAGGCCGGCTTCGACGGCCTGACGGTAGGCCGCCAACGCGTCGGCATCGCCGCGCCAGAGTTCGCGGAAGCGTACACGGCTGCCAGGTTGCACCACCTCGGTCGCAGCCAGGTCGTCCAGATGCATCAACACCCTGGGCGTCAGGCTGTAGAAATCGCCAGCAGTGTCCGGGTCGTAGGTCAGCACACGGCTCAGGCGCAGGGTCTTGGCGCCTATCTCCAGCTCATCGCCGATCTTCAGGTTCAGCGCCACCATCAGGCGCGCTTCGGCCCAGACTTCCCCCGGCCGAGGCCCTGGCCCCACTTCTTCGCGGGCATAGGGTTCGGCTGCGCTTCTCAGTTCACCGCGCAGCGGATAAAGGCTATTGGCGGCCTTGACGCTGGCCAGCTGAATACCATCCTGTGCCGCAACGACGCTGGAGAACTCCACGGCCTGGGCGTGATCGAGGCCCAGCTTGAGTCCCGCATCGATCTGTTCCTGACTGGCTGGCGTGCTGCCGCTCAGGCGCAGGTCGGCGGCGAGAAATTCGCTGGCGCGCAGCAGCATGGCGTCGTTCAGGCGCGCACTGAAGTAGCCGATGGCGCTGCTGGCCGCCACCGCCACCAGCAAGGCGAAGAACAGCACGCGCAACTCGCCGGCGCGGGCGTCGCGCAGTAGTTGGCGGGCTGCGAGCGAAAACAGGCGGGCGAGGGGCACGCGTTTCATCAGGGCTCCACGCGGTCGATCAGGTGCCCGGCTTCCAGGCGGATCAGACGCTGGCAGCGGTGCGCCAGGCGCTCGTCATGGGTGACCAGCACCAGGGTGGTGCCACGCTCCTGGTTGAGCTGAAACAGCAGGTCACTGATGCGCTCGCCGGTATGGCTGTCGAGGTTGCCGGTGGGTTCGTCGGCGAACAGCACGTCCGGCTCGGCGGCGAAGGCGCGGGCGATGGCTACGCGCTGTTGCTCGCCACCGGAGAGTTGGCGTGGGTAGTGCGTCAGGCGCTGGCCGAGGCCGACGCGTTCGAGCAATGCGCGCGCACGTTGACGGGCATCGGCATGACCTTCCAGCTCCAGCGGCAGCATCACGTTCTCCAGCGCATTGAGGCTGTCGAGCAACTGGAACGACTGGAAGACGAAGCCGACATGTTCGGCACGCAGACGCGCACGCTGGTCTTCATCGAGTTCGCTGAGGTTGTTGCCAGCCAGCAGCACGGCACCGGCGCTGGGCAGGTCGAGGCCGGCGAGCAAACCGAGCAGGGTGGATTTGCCGGAGCCGGAGCTGCCGACGATTGCCAGGCTGTCGCCTTTGCTCAGATCCAGGTCGAGATCATGGAGGATAGTCAGCTCGCCTTCCGCGCTGCTGACCACTTTGCTAAGGTTCCGCGCAGCGAGAATGCTCGAAGTCATGGAGATTCCAAATGCGTGCATGGTGGCTCAGTGGTGCCTTGGCCCTGATGTTCTGGGCTCAGGGAGCGGTTGCAGGCACCCTGCTTGTGGTCGGCGATAGTATCAGCGCCGCTTTTGGCCTGGATAGCCGCCAGGGATGGGTCGCAATGCTGCAAGAACGCCTTCGCGAGGAGGGTTTCGAGCACTCGGTGGTCAATGCCTCGATCAGCGGTGACACCAGCGCAGGCGGCGCCGCGCGGCTCTCTGCGCTGCTTGCCGAGCACAAGCCGGAGCTGGTGATCATCGAGCTGGGCGGCAACGATGGCCTGCGCGGCCAGCCTCCCGCGCAATTGCAACAGAATCTTGCGTCGATGATCGATGCGTCGCAGTCGGCCGGTGCCGATGTACTGTTGCTGGGAATGCGCCTGCCGCCCAACTATGGCGCGCGCTACACCACGGCTTTCGCTCAGGTGTTCGCCGACCTGGCCGAGCAGAAACAGGTGCCGCTGGTGCCATTCTTCCTCGAGGGCGTCGGTGGCGTGCCGGGGATGATGCAGGCCGACGGCATTCATCCGACTCAGGCCGCGCAGGCGGTGTTGCTGGATAACGTCTGGCCGACGCTCAAACCCATGCTGTGAATACCGTTTTGCTGCGGGAAAACTGCATAGGCAGAGGCTTTTCCGTCTCAAGCCTTTCGGCTAATGTGGCCGACCTGTCACGGAGCCCCAGATGCCGCGTCCCGCCTGGTCCCTTTATGCCTATCAACTGATCGACCCGGATGAGCAGCTGGACCTGTTCGCCTGTCGCGAGGTGCGCGTGCACCTGGTGGCTCGTCAGTTGCGCCTGGGTGGGCATGCCGATCGCACATTGTGTGGCGGTTTGTTACCGGCACAGCCGCGTTGGCGGGCGCTGGAAAAGGTCTGGCTGCGCGATCGCCGGCTCTGTCCTGACTGTCTGGCGACTTTCCAGGCGCAGCGTCAGGGCCTGTGCTCGAACTGGGCGGATGGCTGACGTCTGCCAGGCTTTCGAACAGCGGTGTACAATCGCCGCAATATCACTCAACTCTTCAAGGGACTCCCGGATGTTGTCGCGCTTTTCTGCGGTCAACCGCTGCCTGACTCTGGTCGCACTGTGCTCCAGTGCCGCAGTGCAGGCTCTCGAACTTCCATTGCCGCCGCCAGGCGAGGACGTGGTGGGCCAGGTACAGGTGATCAAGGCCAAGTACGAGGACACCTTCGCCGATCTGGGAACGGCGAACGATCTCGGTTATCTGGAAATGGTCGCGGCCAACCCGGGCGTCGACCCCTGGCTGCCGGGCGAGGGCACCGAGATCATCCTGCCGACGCGTTATGTGCTGCCGCCGGGCCCGCGTGAGGGCATCGTGATCAACCTGGCCGAGTACCGCATGTACTACTTCCCCAAAGGGCAGAACGTGGTGCACACCTTCCCGCTGGGTATCGGGCGTGAAGGCTGGGGTTCGCCGCTGGGCACTGGCCGCGTCACCGTGAAAACGCCGAATCCGGCCTGGTATCCGCCCAAGTCTATCCGTGAAGAGCACGCTGCCGACGGCGACATCCTGCCCACCGTGGTGCCGCCTGGCCCGGATAACCCATTGGGCCCGTACAAGATGACGCTGTCCTTTCCGGGCTACCTGATTCACGGTTCGAACAAGAAGTTCGGCATTGGCATGCGTGTCAGCCACGGCTGCTTCCGCATGCTCAACCACAACGTGCTGGAATTGGCTGCGATGGTGCCGGTGGGAACGCCAGTGCGCATTCTCAATGAGCCCTACAAGTTCGGTGTGAGTGGCGGCAAGGTCTACCTGGAAGCGCACGCGCCGCTGGATGACGAGGGCGACCCGTCCGTCGTCGACAAGCACACGGCAGTGATCAATGCGCTGCTCAAGCGCGACGAGCTGAGTGGCCTGCGTCTCGACTGGGAAATGGTGCGCGAGGTGGTCGCAGCAGAAGACGGAATGCCAGTTCCCATCGCCACGCAAACCGAGAGCGTGGTCGCCAGCAACGACAACCCGTTCTGATCTTCACGGTTCGAAAGAGCCCGCCCGCATTCGTGCTGGCGGGCTTTTTGTTGCCTGGTTTACAAGCCTGAGTCTGTACGAAAAGTCGCCGATTCTGTCGGGTGATATCGGCGCGAACTATCGATACCTGTGTGGGATCAACAATCATCACGCTGCGATGGAAGTGAAATACCAGGAGTCACGGCATCACCACCCATCGAGTACCCTTGCAGCACCGCAGAAAACGGAGCATCCAGAGATGAAACAGCCGCACTCGATGGGTATCCGCATGGAGGACGGCGTGGTGGCTTTTCCCGTGCACTTCATGCGCGGCGGTACCTCGACCGGCCTGGTGATCGATGAGCGTTTCGCGCCCAAGGACATAGCGTTGCGCGAGGAATTGCTGCGTCACCTGATGGGCGTGCCGCTCGACGGCGAGCTGCCAGGCAACCGTCAGTTGACGGGGCTGGGACGTGGCTCGGCGACCAGCAACAAGGTGTTCTTCGTCGCGCAGGAAAACACCGCGGGCAGACTCCGGCTGGTCAGCACGTTGGCGCAACTGGCCGCCGGCCACTGCAACATCGATTGGAGCGTGAACTGCGGCAATATGTCATCGGCGCTACCGCTGTGGGCGCTGGACGTGGGCTTGGGCGATGGCGGCAGTGGTGATTTCGAAATCGATATACGCAACACCAATACCGGTGTGATCACCACTGGCCGGGTGCTGCGCGATGCCGATCACGCCTTGCGCAAGGTGGCCATTCCGGGCGTGCCAGGGTACTTCCCCGGTGTAGATCTGTTTCTGCATAACCCGGTTGGCGCGAAGACCGGCAGGTTGCTGCCGACCGGCAACGCCATCGATGTCATTCTCGGCCATGCCGTGTCCTGCGTCGATGTGGCGGTACCGATGGTGATCCTCGAGGCGGCGTCCTTCGGCAAGACGGCACGCGAACCGCTGGCCGAACTGGAAGCCGATACCGCCTTTCTGCAGGCGCTGCGCGCGGTGTGGATCGAGGCAGGACTGCGCATGGGATTGAAAAACCGCAATGGTGAGCTGATGAGTCGTGAGCACATCAGCCGCAGTGAAACCATTCCCAAGGTTTGCATCATCGGTCCGGCCGCAGCAGATGGCACGTTGTCGGTACGCTATTTCACTCCGCAAACGCTGCACGCCTCGCTGGCTGTATCAGGCGGCTGTTGCCTGGCCGCGGCCACGCTGATTCCGGGGACGGTCGCGGCCCACCTGGCTGCTGCCAAGCCTGTGCCAGGGGAGCAGTTCGGCGAATTCGCTGTCGCCATGGAAAACCCTGCCGGTACCCTCGATGCCACGGTGGTGGCGCGCGATGTCGGCGCCGGGCTTGAGGTGAAAACGGTAGCCTACCGACGTAGTGCCCAGGTGCTGCAGCGCGGGCACGTGCCGCTGTACAACGCTTCGCAAGCGCTGGCGGCCGCTCTGCGCGCATTGATGTAGTTTCGGCGCGCGGCTGGCTCAGGCGCTGCTTCCGCCGCCATCAGTTGGCATTTGGCAGAATTCGCCCGTAGCGGAAGTGGGGCAGCGCAAAATCATCAAGGGCTGGGGTGTCGGTGGCGATGATCACTTCCCGGCTCCATCCTGTTTCGCAGGCATAAAAAAGCCGCACCAGTTGCCTGGGGCGGCTTTCGAAAAAACGAGTCGCAAATTACTTGCGGCTGGCTTTTTCCAGCATGCGCAGAGCACGCTCGTTGGCTTCGTCAGCGGTCTGCTGAGCTTTCTGAGCAGCAGCCAGAGCCTCATCAGCCTTGCGGTAGGCTTCGTCGGCACGGGCTTGAGCGCGAGCAGCTGCGTCTTCGGTAGCAGTCAGACGAGCTTCGGTTTCTTTGGACATGCTGCTGCAACCGGTAGCCAGAACTGCGGCCAGAGCCAGAGCAGAGAATTTCAGAACGTTGTTCATCGTGTTCCCCTTGAGGTGGAGTTTTCCATAAAAAGCAATTCCCCAACTGCGGGAAATTAGCCGGCGTACATACTACCTATTACTTTTAGTAAGTAAACGGAGCCAGGGCAAGAGTTGCAGTTTTTTTTCTTCCGGCAGGTCTCTGCAGGCTACGGTCTATGGGCGGCTGGCTAAAAAATAGTCAGTTACGCAATCCCTACAGTGTGGCGGTTGTACGAACTGTTATAACTGTCCGCACTTGGAACTAAGACAATAAAAGAGGGGAATGCGCATGCTTGGGAATCTGGGACTCTTGCTGGGCCTGGCACTACTTATCTTCATGGCGCTGCGCGGGGTGAATATCTTCATCGCGGCATTGCTGTGTTCGATGCTGGTGGCGTTCACCAATGGTGTCGCCGTACCTCGTGCATTGCTTGAACATTTTCCATTCGGTCCGTTGGGGGCTTTCACCTTCGCCGGCAAGTTCTTCGTGCTGTTTCTCTGTGGCGCGATCTTCGGCAAGGTCATGGCAGCGAGCCAGGCGGCCGGCAGCATCGCTCAGGCCATTACCCGAGGCCTGGGGACACAACGCACGCTATGGGTGGCGATGCTGGTTTGTGCCGTGCTCACCTACGGTGGGGTGGTGGTGTTCGTGGTGATCTTCACCATGTATCCGCTGGGCATCACGCTGATGCGTGAGGCCAACCTGCCCAAGCGTCTGTTCTGCGCCGCCACGGCGCTAGGCGCCGGTACCTTTACCATGACGGCGCTGCCGGGGTCGCCATCGATTCACAACGTGATCGCCGCTAGTGCGCTGGGTACCGATCTGTTCGCTGGTGCCTGGATCGGGCTGTTCGCCTCGTTAGTGATGATCGTCCTCGGTATGGCCTATCTGCAGCGCGAATGGCGCCTGGCGCGTGAGCGCGGCGAGGGTTTCGAGCCCAACGCGCAGGACGAGCGCATGCAGCAGCTGGCCGGCGCGCCAGGTAGCGGACCGCACTGGGGGCTGGCGCTGGTACCGATCATCGTGGTGCTGGGGATCATTCTGTTGCCGCGCCTGCTTGCCTTGTCCGGTGCGGTCATACCGGGTGAAGGATCGCTGGGTGGGCTTTTGGCCTTCAGCCAGGCGCAGCCGATCCTCTGGCCCAGTCTCGCTCTGGTGATCGCCACCGGCGTCGCTGTGCTGATGTTTCCGGCCTTGCGCCGTAACACCGTGGCTCTGCTGGGGCAGGGGGCGGATGACTCGATCATGCCACTGTTGAATACGGCGGCGGTGATCGGCTTCGGCGGGGTGGTTACCCAGACCGCAGGTTTTGCCCAGTTCGCTCAGTGGATTCTGGCAGTGGATCTGCCGCCGCTGCTGTCGGTATTCGCCTCGGTGAGCGTGGTTTCGGGGATCGTCGGTTCGTCCTCCGGTGGCTTGCAGATATTCATGCAGACGCTGGCGCCGCGTTATCTGGAGATGGGCGTGGAGCCCGAGGTGCTGCACCGTATTGCCAACATCACCGCTGGCGGTCTGGATTCGCTGCCGCACTGTGGCGCGGTGATCGCGATGCTGATGATCATGGGGCTGACGCACAAGCAGGCTTACAAGGACATCTTCGTCATCACCGTGCTGATCCCGGTGGTAGTAGCGTTGCTCTGCATCGCCCTGTTGAGCCTCTGATTGCCCGTGGCTGGGCGATTCTGCGCCTGATAAGCTTGGTCGATCGCAGGTGTTGAGGCAGGAGCGTTTGCGCTTTTGCCAAAGCATCGGTAGAAATAAAAGCAAATGCGCCGCTAAGGGTTGCGGCTAGAGGAGAGAAGATGAGTGAGGGGCTGTCCATCCACCATGACCAGGCGAGTCACCAGTTCGTGACCACCGTCGATGGTGATCGTGCTTATCTGGCCTACATGGATCTGGGTAAGCAGACGCTGGACATCTATCGCACCTTCGTACCCAACACCCTGCGGGGGCGCGGCATTGCCGCCGCGCTCACCGAGCATGCGCTGCAGTATGCCGAAGGCAGGGGCTACACGGTGATTCCCTCCTGCTCCTATGTCGAACGCTATATGGAGCGCCGTTCGCGGCACCAGTAGGAGTCGGCTCGGCAGTGGTGGGCTGAAGCCCGCCCTAGGTTGAGTGCAGACACGAAAACGCCGGGCAATGCCCGGCGTTTTCGTTGTGGCGCGGCCCTCAGCCGCGAGGTCGCTTGGGCAGCACGTCCTTGAGCTTGGCATGCATGCTGCGCAGGCTCTTCTCGGTGGTGTCCCAGTCGATGCAGGCATCGGTGATGGAGACGCCGTACTTGAGGTCGCACAGATTCTTCGGAATCGACTGGTTGCCCCAGCCCAGGTGGCTCTCGACCATCAGGCCGACGATGGAGTTGTTGCCCTCCAGAATCTGATTGGCGACGTTCTCCAATACCAGCGGCTGCAGGGCCGGGTCCTTGTTCGAGTTGGCATGGCTGCAGTCGACCATGATGTTCGGACGGATGCCGGCTTTGGTCAGTTCCTGCTCACAAATGGCCACGCTGACCGAGTCGTAGTTGGGTTTGCCGTTGCCGCCGCGCAGCACGACATGGCCGTAGGCATTGCCTTTGGTGGTGACGATGGAAACGCCGCCTTCCTGATTGATGCCGAGGAAGCGGTGCGGGCTGGAAACCGATTGCAGCGCGTTGATCGCCACGGTCAGGCCGCCATCGGTGCCGTTCTTGAAACCGACGGCCGAGGACAGACCCGAGGCCATTTCGCGGTGGGTCTGGGATTCAGTGGTACGCGCGCCAATGGCCGACCAGCTGATCAGGTCCTGCAGGTACTGCGGGGAGATCGGATCGAGCGCTTCGGTGGCGGTGGGCAGGCCCATTTCAGCCAGATCGCGCAGCAGTTGACGGCCGATATGCAAACCGTCCTGGATCTTGAACGAGTCGTCCAGATACGGATCGTTGATCAGACCTTTCCAGCCGACGGTGGTGCGCGGCTTCTCGAAGTACACGCGCATGACCAGGAACAGGCTGTCGGACAGCTCGGCAGCCAGCACCTTGAGGCGCTCGGCGTACTCGTGGGCAGCCTTTATGTCGTGGATCGAGCAGGGGCCGACGACCACGAACAGGCGATGATCCTTGCCGTCGAGGATGTCGCGTACCACCTGACGGCCATGGGCTACGGTCTTTAACGCGGCGTCGGTCAGGGGAATTTCGCGTTTGAGCTGATCGGGGGTGATCAGGGTTTCGTTGGAAGCGACGTTGAGGTCGTCGATCGGTAAATCAGCCATCGTGCTATTCATCGGGTCAGGTCGTCAGGTCACGGGTGCCGGCCGCCAGCGATCCCCTAAGGCGGTGCACAGCTAGTTGGTGCAGGGGGAGCCGAACCTTAGCGCGTACGGAACGGCGCGACAATGGGCGTTAAGTTCAATAGGCCTGATAGATTGGCAGTATGAGGGGCAGCTCATCGCCTCGCCGGGGATCGTGGCACCGTTTCAGGCCATGTAGGGAAACTCGGCGGCATGCTTGGCGATCCAGTCCTGAGCGCATTGCTCAATGGCTATCGGTTGGCCGGACTCGCGCTCCAGCAGCTGTCGGTAATGCTGGATCTGGCAGACCTGTTCGACCATGCGTGCGCGAAACAGGGTGTCCTCGTCGATAAAGGCGATGCCTACCAGGTAGTCGTTTTCCTGTCGTCGACACCAGGCTACGACACCGGGATAGCGCGCCTGATCGCCAAGCAGCGGGATACGCAGTTCGACCGAGGTACCGCGACGGAAGCCGCGTAACGAGTTGCAAGCGACCCCGCCCAGGCTGATATTGTTCAGCCGTTGCCGGGGAATGCAGGCCTGTCTGCGCAGGACCAGTTCCACCGGCATATCGCTTGGATGACGCAGAAACTTACGCATGAACACCGACCTCGAATGCAGGCAAACTGATATCAGTGAATTCAGTATAGCGACGCAACTGGAATTGACCGATCTGGATGCCGACCGCCGCCTGCTCGATCTTCCCGGTACCTCGCTTGTAGTGTTCACTAGCACGGGCTGTGCCAGCTGTCGTTGGGCGCGCCAGACGCTGCCTGGCATGCCGCTTCCGCTCGAGCGCCTGTGCTGGATCGATGCCGGACATAACGCCGGTTTGGTGGCGCGCTATGAGGTTTTTCATCTGCCCGCGTTGTTTCTGGTCAAGGACGGTCATTTCTTTGGCGCAGTGCATGCGCGCCTCACCCATTACGATCTGCTAACCGCCATGGACGAGGCGCTGCTTCGCCCGGCTGAGGAGCTTCCCTGATGTCCCAATCCCCCGCGCCGCGCATCGGCATCATCGGCACCGGTGCCATCGGCGGCTTCTACGGCATGCTGCTGGCACGTGCCGGCCATGACGTGCACTTTCTGCTGCGCAGCGAATACGCAGCCGTCGTCGAGCGCGGCCTGCAGCTGAACAGCAGTGTGCACGGCGCCCTGCACCTGCCAGCGGTACAGGCCTATCGCAATATCGAGGACATGCCGCAATGCGACTGGCTGCTGGTAGGCGCCAAGACCACCGCCAATGCCGAGCTGGCGCCGCTGATCGCCAAGGCGGCGGCGCCTGGAGCCAAGGTGGTGCTGTTACAGAACGGCCTGGCAGTGGAGGATGAGCTGCGTCCGCTGCTGAGTGACGATCTGCATCTGCTGGGTGGGCTCTGCTACATCTGCGTTCACCGTAGCGCTCCGGGGGTGATCGAGCATCAGGCGCTGGGGGCGATCAACCTGGCCTATCATTCCGGGCCGCTGGATGACGACGAGGCGCGCCTGGCGCTGGTCGAGGAGGGCGCGGGTCTGCTGCGCAGCACCGGCCTGGATTCGGCAGCGATGCGCGACTTGGCGCAGACACGCTGGCAGAAACTGGTGTGGAACATCCCTTATAACGGCCTGTCGGTGCTGCTCGATGCCGATACGCGGCGCCTGATGGGAAATGCCGACAGCCGGGCGCTGATCGCCGACATGATGCAGGAAGTGGTACGGGCCGCTCAGGCGCTGGGGTATGCGATGCCGGAAAACTATGCGGACAAGCTGCTCGCGGCGACGCAACGCATGCCCGATTATTTGCCGAGCATGTACCACGATTTTGCCCAGGGGCGACCGGCCGAGCTGCACGCCATCTATGAAGCGCCTCTGGCGGCTGCGGACGCAGCAGGTTTCGATATGCCCAAGGTGCGTGCGCTGTATCAGGCGCTGCGTTTCATTCAGGCTCGCCGGGAGGCTTGATCATGGGCAAGGGGCTGGGGGACAAGCTGGTGCTGGCGATTTCCTCGCGAGCGCTGTTCGATCTGAGCGAGAGTCATCAGATCTACGAAAGCGAAGGTGTCGAAGCCTACCGTCGCTATCAGATCGAGCATGAAGATGAGGTGCTGATGCCGGGTGACGCCTTTCCGTTGGTGGAGAAGCTGCTCGGCTTGAATGCGCGGCTCAGCGAACAGCGCGTCGAGGTCATCCTGGTGTCGCGCAACAGCGCCGATACCGGTTTGCGTGCGTTCAATTCGATCCAGCACTACGGCCTCGGCATTTCCCGCGCCGCCTTCGTCGGCGGTCGCAGCCCCGACCCCTATCTGGCGGCCTTCGGCTGCCATCTTTTTCTGTCTACCCATGCCGATGATGTGCGCAATGCGCTGAAAGCCGGTTTCGGTGCGGCCACGTTGCTTTCCGGGGGCACCCGGCGCGCCAACAGCAATGAATTGCGTATTGCCTTCGATGGTGATGCCGTGCTGTTCTCCGATGACTCCGAACGGGTCTATCAGAGTGGTGGCCTCAACGCCTTTCAGGACCATGAACGTGAGGCGGCACGTCAGGCCTTGCCTGGCGGTCCGTTCAAGCCTTTTCTCGCCGCGCTGCATGCGCTGCAGCAGGAATTCCCCGAAGCCGAATGTCCGATTCGTACGGCGCTGGTCACTGCTCGCTCGGCCCCGGCGCACGAGCGGGTGATCCGCACGCTGCGTGAGTGGAACATCCGCCTGGACGAATCCTTCTTCCTCGGTGGGCTGGACAAGTCGGCTGTGCTCGAAGCCTTTGCCGCCGATGTGTTCTTCGATGATCAGACCGGGCACTGCGAGAGAGCGCGCCAGGTAGTGGCGACGGGTCATGTCCCTCATGGCGTGAGTAACGAATTGCTGCCCTGAGCGTGGAGCGTGCCGGCCTCCAGGCGCCTGCATATAGCCATTCGTCCTAAATAACGTCGCCGATCTTGCTTTGTCTGATGCGCTGCTAAGCTCAATCATGGGCCTGCGCCAGCAGTCGAGGAGGCCATGTGATCCGCTCGATACTTTATGCCACCGATCTGGGGCTTTACGCCTCCTATGTGCTGCAGCACGCCCTCGCTCTGACTCGCAGCTTCCAGGCCGATCTGTATGTGGTGCACGCGGTGGAACCCATGGGCTTGTTCGCCGAATCCGTGCTGCAGACCTATCTGGATGAAGAGACCCTTGCGGAGCTGCGGCGCAATGGCTTGAACACCGTCATGGCCAGTATCGAGCAGCGCGTACTGGAGGGCTTTCGTGACGAGCTGGGCGATGCTCAGCAGGATCTGCAGCTGATACGCGCGGTGCGGGTGCTACAGGGGGATCCACCGGCGGTGATTCTCGAGGAGGCGCAGAAACTTGGGGTGGATCTGCTGGTCGTAGGCAGTCACAGCCACGGCACGGATCTGACCATCCCGCTGGGCCGCACTGCTGCGCGAATCGTGCAATTGTCTGAAGCGCCGGTGTATCTGGTGCCGATGCTGCAGCATCGAGGACACGGGGATCTGTAAGGGGGGAATGTCTAAAAGTTCTAGGGTGTTCGATTAAACCAATAATATGGTTATATACGGCATTGGCGGCTGCTGCCTGCCTTACTGCTCTGAGGGAAATCTATGAAGCTTCAGCAACTGCGCTACATCTGGGAAGTTGCGCACCATGATCTCAACGTATCGGCTACCGCTCAGAGCCTGTACACCTCGCAACCAGGGATCAGCAAGCAGATTCGCTTGCTCGAGGATGAGCTGGGCGTTGAAGTCTTTGCCCGTAGCGGCAAACACCTGACCCGCGTGACTCCAGCCGGGGAGCGCATCATCACCACGGCCGGCGAGATACTGCGCAAGGTCGAAAGCATCAAGCAGATCGCCCAGGAATTTTCCAACGAGAAGAAGGGCACGCTGTCCATCGCCACCACCCATACCCAGGCGCGCTATGCCCTGCCGCCGGTAATCAGCGCCTTCATCAAGCAGTACCCGGACGTGTCGCTGCACATGCACCAGGGCACGCCGACCCAGATCGCCGAGATGGCCGCCGATGGCAGCGTCGATTTCGCCATCGCCACCGAAGGTCTGGAACTGTTCAATGACCTGATCATGATGCCCTGCTACCGCTGGAACCGCTGCGTGGTGGTGCCGCAGGGGCACCCTTTGACCAAACTGCCGAAGCTGACGCTCGAGGCGCTGGCCGAGCATCCCATCGTCACCTATGTATTCGGTTTCACCGGTCGCTCGAAACTGGACGAAGCCTTCAGTCATCGTGGCCTGACGCCCAAGGTGGTGTTCACTGCCGCCGACGCCGACGTTATCAAGACCTACGTGCGCCTGAATCTGGGTGTCGGGATCGTCGCCAAGATGGCCGTTGACCCCAAGCTTGACCCGGATCTGGTGGTGCTCGACGCCGACGAGCTGTTCGAACCCAGCGTGACCAAGATCGGCTTCCGCCGCGGCACCTTCCTGCGCGGCTTCATGTGCGACTTCATCGAACGCTTCGCCCCGCACCTGACCCGCGACATGCTGGCCAAGGCCGTGCAGTGCCATAACAAGTCCGAACTCGAAGAGCTGTTCGCGGATGTCGAATTGCCCATGCACTGAGGCAGAGGCTGAAACGCAACATGGCGCCCTTGGGCGCCATGTTGCGTTCTAACCAATGCCAATCAGTGGTTGAGATGCAGACCGCACTCGCGATTGTCTTCACCCTTGGTCGGATCGTAGTAGTCGAACTCGTTCGGCAGGTTGTGAGCGACCAGATACTCGTAGAGATCCTTGGAGGTCCAGTGCAGCAGCGGAGCGACCTTGATCAGGCCGTCCGGGTTGATGCTGATCGGGTCCATCTGCGCCCGCACGGCCGTATCGGTGGCGCGCAGGGCGGTGAACCAGACACCAGGTGCCATCTCGCGCAGAGCGCGGGCAAAAGGCTCCAGCTTGACCTCTTCGGTGAAGGCGGCGTGGCGCGGATCGTCCAGGCCGGGCACCGGGCCGTCGATGGCTTCGCGATGCGCGCGCGAGCGCTTGGGCAGGTAGGTGATCAGATTCAGGTTCAGCTTGCGCGTCACCTCGTCGGCGAAGCGATAGGTGGCGTCGGTGTTGTAACCGCTGTCCATCCAGACCACCGGGATATCCGGTTTGACCTGGCTGACCATATGCAGGATCACCGCTTCGAACGGGCGGAAGTTGGTGGTGCAGATGGCGGCTTTGCCCAGCCCGATGGCCCACTGCACCAGCTTTTCTGGCTGGTTGCCGAGTTCGGCGTTGAGCGCGTCCAGGTCGAGTTCCATGTTGAGGACTCCAGATCGTGTGCGTGAGGGCGCGATGGTAACAAAGGCCGGTTATGCGGCTAAATAACTAAGGCGATTGACGTCCTTCTTTTTGGTTATAACTGGTCGCGTTGCACGAGCCAAGCCCAGCGGCTAGAGTGCCGGCTCCTTTTTGGCTCAACCGAGGAGTGGCCTGTGGAAATCGCGTGTCTCGACCTGGAAGGCGTACTGGTCCCCGAAATCTGGATCGCCTTCGCGGAAAAAACCGGCATCGAGTCGCTCAAGGCGACCACCCGCGACATCCCCGATTATGACGTGCTGATGCAGCAGCGCCTGCGCATCCTCGATGAGCATGGCCTGAAGCTCAAGGACATCCAGGACGTCATCGCCACGCTCAAGCCGCTCGACGGCGCGGTGGAGTTCGTCGACTGGTTGCGTGAGCGCTTCCAGGTGGTGATCCTTTCCGACACCTTCTACGAGTTCTCCCAGCCGCTGATGCGCCAGCTCGGTTTCCCGACCCTGCTGTGTCACCGCCTGATCACCGACGAGAACGATCGCGTGGTCAGCTACCAGCTGCGCCAGAAGGACCCCAAGCGCCAGTCGGTCATCGCCTTCAAGAGTCTGTACTATCGCGTGATCGCAGCGGGCGACTCGTACAACGACACCACCATGCTCAGCGAAGCCCATGCCGGCATCCTGTTCCATGCGCCGGACAACGTGATCCGCGAGTTCCCGCAGTTTCCCGCGGTGCACACCTATGAAGATCTCAAGCAGGAATTCCTCAAGGCGTCGAACCGCAAGCTGAGTCTGTAAGATCGATGCATGAAAAACGCCGCGATGTCGCGGCGTTTTTCGTTTGGGGTGCTTATTCGGCTTCGGCCGACAGGCGCTCCAGCGTTTCCAGCAGCACCTTCACCTTGGTGATCGATTCCTGATACTCGGCTTGCCAGTTGGAGTCGGCGACGATACCGCCACCGCCCCAACAGCTGACCACGCCGTCCTTGACCAGCAGACTGCGGATGGCGATGGAACTGTCCATTTCGCCGCGTACATCGAGATAGAGCAAGGAGCCGCAGTAGAGCCCGCGCCGTGTCGGCTCCAGCTCGTCGATGATCTGCATGGCGCGGATCTTCGGTGCGCCGGTGATGGAGCCGCCAGGGAAGCTTCCGGCGATCAGGTCCAGCGCATCCTTGCCGGGCGCCAGCTCGGCTGTCACGCAACTGACCAGGTGATGCACGTTGGGATAACTCTCCAGGGCGAACAGCTCGGGTACTCTGACCGAGCCTGTGCGGCAGCTGCGACCGAGGTCGTTGCGTAGCAGATCGACGATCATCAGGTTCTCGGCGCGATCCTTGCGGCTGGCCAGCAGGTCCTGTGCCTGCGCCTGATCGTCCTCGGCATCGTTGCCACGGCGGCGGGTACCCTTGATCGGGCGGGTTTCCACCTGGCCGGCGCTGACCTTGAGAAAGCGTTCGGGCGACAGACTGAGAATGGCGTCGTTGCCGCCCAGATTGCGAAAGCCCGAGAAGGGCGTGGGGCAAGCCTGGCGCAGCGCCTGATACGCCGCCCACGGATCGCCCGCGCAGGGCGCCTGAAAGCGCTGGGCGAAATTCACCTGATAGCAATCGCCAGCGAGGATGTAGCCCTGAATGCGTTCGATCGCCTGGCGATAGCTGTTCTGATCGAGATCAGCCTGAAAGGGGCGGGTCAGCCGGAAGGGTTGTTCTGGCGCGCCAGCCGGGGCCTGGAACAGCGCTTGCAGCCGCTGCCGTTCTGCCTCCTGGAGCCGCGGGTGAAACAGCAGGGCACTGGTACCGAGCTGGTGATCGCTGATCAGCGCCCAGGCATAGAGACCGAAACGCGCGTCCTCGAGGCCAAGGTCGTCGATGCTCTGCTCAGGCAGCGCCTCGAGACGACGGCCGAAGTCATAGGACAGGTAACCGATCAGACCTCCGACGAATGGCAGTTCATGCTGCGCCGGCGCCTCGGCATGGCCAAGGCTCTGCAGCGCGTCGCGCAGGCGCTGCAGGAAGTCCTTGGCCGATTCGTCGGTCGCGGGCGCCAGTTCTGCCAATGGCCAGGCGCTCATAAGGTCATAGCGTCCACGCTCGGCATTCGGGCGTCCGGCATCCAGCAGTACGGCACCTGGGGCCTGGCGAATGCGCCGGAAGTAATCGCTGGGGTCGGTCCGATAAGGGAGAGGGTGCAGAGAGCAGGTGGGCATGCGCGGCGGTCGGAAGAGATGAAAGGGCGATTGTAGTCCGCCGCTAACATTCATCCTAGAGCTTGCGCCGGGTTTACTCGGCTGCGTTCGGCTGATTAGTATGGCGCAGTGCCAGGATGTTGAATGTAGAGCCGTTCCCGCTGAAATAGGGCGGCCCAGTACCAGAACAATAATTTAAAAAGGGATCCAGGCCATGGATGTTGTGACAGGTCCAGCCGCTGGAAGCCTGCTGCGCTCGAAGTTGTCGCCGCCCCAGGCTTCTGCGGACTATTTGGCAAGACCCCAGGTCGAAGCTGCGCTTGCGGCCCATCCTCATGTACGGCTCGTGCTGTTTTGCGCACCAGCCGGTTTCGGCAAGACCACCGCATTGGCGATGCTGGCCGAGCAACGCCGTCAGGCCGGCTGCGCGGTCGCCTGGTTATCCTTGGGTTCCGATGATGACGAGCCGGTCCGTTTCTTCCAGCAACTGATCGAAGCACTGGCTCGGGCACTGCCCGGCCTTGGTGGGGATGCGCTGGGTTACCTGCGCAACACCATGCGCGTGCCGGTCGAAGCCGTGATGGAGAGCCTGCTGCTGGATCTGGCGCAGCGTCCGGAGCCTGTGCTGCTGGTGCTGGATGATCTGCACCTGATTCAGGATAACGAGCTGCTCGCCGCGCTCAATCGCCTGGTCAAGCTGGCGCCGCCCCATTTCACCCTGGCCATCGGTAGCCGTTCGCAACCCGCCCTGAGTCTGGCTACCTTGCGCGCCAAGGGGCTCTCGCTGGAGTTGGGTAGCGATGAGCTCAGGCTCAATCCGCAGGAGGCACGCAGCTATCTGGAGCGTAGCGGCCTGCAACTCAGCCCCGAGGCTTTCGGTGCGCTCTACAGCCATACCGAAGGCTGGATGGTCGGTGTGCACCTGGCCAGCCTGTGGCTACGCAATCACCCGCAACCGACCGAGCGTATGGCTGAGCTGGGCGCCGACAAGCACGCGGTCGGTGACTACCTGCTGCGCTCGGTGTTCGAACAGTTGCCCGTCGAGCGCCAGGAGCAATTGCTGGCGTTGGGCGTGGCGCAGCAGCTCAGTGGCGATCTGGCCAATGCACTGACCGGGCGCCAGGGTGGCCAGCAGCTGCTGGAAGAGCTGGAGTCCATGCAGCTGTTTCTTCTGCCCATGGACCGCGAGCGTCAGTGGTATCGCTTTCACAACCTGTTCGCCGAGTTCCTTCGTGGTCGCCTCAAGGAACGCGACCCGGAGCGCTTCAAGCAACTGCACTTCAACGCCAGCCTGTGGTTCACCAATCACCACATGCAGAACCTGGCCATCGAGCACGCCTGCCTGGCCGAAGACGCCGAGATGCTCGCTGCGCTGATCGACGGCTGCGGCCTGGAGCTGATCAACCGTGGCCAGCTCAACCTGATCTACAAGTGGCGCCAGCATGTGCCGGACGAGATCGCCGCACGCTTTCCGGTACTGGTGCTGGCCGACGTCTGGACGCGGGCAACCGAGCTGGGACTTGGCGAAGCCAACCGCATGCTTGACGAGTTGCTGCAGCGCTGGGGTGAGTCACGCAGCAGCGGGCCCTTGAGCGACAAGGTCCTGGCGACCCTCGCGATCAAGGCCGTGATCGCTCTGCAGAAGGATGACCTGGACACCTGCGTCGGCCTCGCCCGGCGTATCGAGGCGCAGCTCGGCCAGCACACCGCATTCCTCGAAGTGGCGATCCTGACCGTTGGTGCCCTGGCCAACGTCATGCTTGGTCAGGGCGAGCAGGCGCGCAGGCTGCTGGCACTGGCGCAACAGCGCAATCACTTTCTCGAAGGCCATTATCTGGACATGCAACTGGCCAACGTCGAGGTGCTCCTGTGCCTGGAGCAGGGCCGGGTGAAACAGGCGCAGCTGCTGTTCGAACAATTGCGTGCGCGAGTGATGCCCTGGTTTGGCGAGAAGTCCCGGGCACTGGTGCTGCCGACCATCACCGAATCGCTGATCGCCTACCACCAGGGCCGTCTGAACGGGCTGCCGGATCGCCTGCGCTGGGCTCTGGCCACGGTCGATGTGATCAATCCGATCGACCTCTACGCGCAGGCGATGCTCTGTCTGGCGCGCCTTCAACGCCTGCAGGAGACGCCGAAAGAGGCGCTCGCGACCCTGGTGCTGATGCAGAATCTGGCGGCGCGCAACCATTCCTGGCGTTTCTACGTGCAGGCGGTGGGTGAAGAGATCGCGCTGATTCTGCAGGAGCCGGCAGCCGACCGCAGCAAGCGCGCAGAGCAGCGGCTGAAGTCGGTGGATTGGACCAAGCTGGCAGCGCATTACAAGCAGCGCAGCTTCAATCCGGTGTCATGGGTCCTCGGTCTGACCCGCATTCGTCTGCAGCAGGCTCGCGGGCACTACAGCGAAGCGCTGCATGAAATCACCCAATTGCGCGGCCAGTTGCAGAATGGCTGGCATGGACTGCACCGTCTGCGTCTGGATCTGCTTGCTGCGCTGAGCTACCAGCGTTTGGGCTACCAGGAGCGTGCACAGAGCCTGCTGGTGCAGTGCCTGATCGGCGCGGAGCGGGAGGAGGCGCGCAGCCTGTTCATCGAAGAGGGCGAGGCCATCCGTCAGTTGCTGCAGCAACTGGAGGCGGCCGAGCGCCAGCCGGCATTGCAGGCCTTCATCCGCAGTCTGCTGAGTGTCTGGCCCTGGTCTGCCTGCCAGCAGTTGTCGCTGGGGCCAGGACGCGCGCCAGTCCCAGGATGTGTTGGAGGAGGGGTTGACCGAGCGCGAGCGCGAAGTGGTCTGCCTGGCTGCCAAGGGCATGTCCAACGAGGAGATCGGCCAGCAGTTGTCGCTGGCCCTGGGGACCGTCAAATGGCACCTGCACAACATCTACGAAAAGCTCAAGGTGCGTAATCGCACCCAAGCCATCCGCCGTGCCCGCGAGCTGAGCCTACTCGAATCATGACCAGTCAGAATCCATCGCGCCAATCTGCCATTCCACTGCTGCCCACCAAGCTCTATCCCGCCCATGCCGAGGGGGCTCCGCTGCTGGAACGTTCGGCCTTGCTCGAACGCCTGCTGGAGGCTCGCCAGCAACGTCTGATCCTGCTCAGCGCCCCGGCCGGTTTCGGCAAGAGCACCGTGCTCAGTCAGCTGCGCAAGCGTTTGCAGGCGCAGGGTGCCCGGGTCGCCTGGCTGTCCTGCGACGAGAGCGACAGCGAGCCAGCGCGTCTGCTGCAATACCTGGTGGCGGCAATCGCCGCGGTCTGCCCCGGTTTCGGCAGCAGTACCACGGCACTGCTTCAGGGTGAGGTGAGCTGGCCGCTGGAGGCGGTCATCGACGCGTTCATCGACGACCTCAAAGGCCTGTCGCAAGAGCTCTATCTGATGCTCGACGACTTTCATCGCATCCGCCATCCCACGCTCGGCCAGAGTTCGCGTTATCTGGTCGAACGCCTGCCCCGGCAGGTGAGGCTGGTGGTCAGCACGCGCCATCAGCCGCGCTTTATCGACGAGCTTCCGGCGTTCGGCGCCTGGGCCTTTTGGCTCAAGGCCGAAGACTTGCGCCTGAGCCGTGCCGAAACTGCTGCCTACTTTCGCGATATCAAGGGCCTTGCCCTCGAGGAGGGCGAGCTCGACCTGCTGTATGCGCGCACGGAAGGCTGGATCACCGCCCTGCATCTGGCGGCGCTGGCCTTGCCGCGCCAGCACAATCGTGCGGCTTTTCTCGCCGGTTTGTCCGGCGCCGAGCGCAACATCGCCGACTACCTGGCCGAAGACGTGGTGGCCAGCCTGCCCGAAGCCCTGCAGCTGTTTCTCGACCAGACGTCGGTGCTCGACGAATTCAATGCCGAACTGTGCAATGCACTGACCGGGCGTCAGGACGGGGTGGATATGCTGCGTCGTCTGCAGGGCGAGCAGTTGTTCGTAATCCCGCTGGACGAGCGGGGCGAGTGGTTCCGTTATCACCACCTGTTCGCCGAGTTTCTTCAAGGGCGTTTGCTCAAGCGCGGCGACAGTGCTCATCTACTGCATGCTGCCGCACGCTGGTGCGAAAGCCATGACCTGGCGGACAAGTCGATCAAGTACGCCTTGCGTGCACGCGATTATGCCTTCGCCGCCGAACTGCTGGAGCGCCAGGGCGCCAGGCTGATCGCCGGCAACCGGGTCTACGGCATTCTCGCCATTCTCAAGGACATCCCGCCGCTGGTGATCACCGAGCAGCCGGTGTTCCAGATCTTCTATGCCTGGCAACTGGCCTTCGAGCAGAAGTTCGCCGAATCCGAGGCGTTGATCGAGGAAGTGAGCACCCGCCTGACCCAGGGGCGCGGCAAGGGCATGCATTTCGGCCTGATCGAACTGCTGGCGGCCGCCCAGGTGCTCAAGGCGCTGGTACTGCTTTATCAGGACAAGCTCGAGGCCTGTCTCAAGGTCGCAGGTCACTGGCTGGCCCTGGTGCCGCAAAACCAGCCGGTGTTCCGCGCCAGCCTGGCCTGCGTGCAGGCTGCGGCATTCGCCCTGCTCGGCGAGTTCGGTGAGGCGGCCAAGGCGATAGCCGTGGCGCGGGAGAACCTGCGTCAGTGCGAGAGCGAATACCTGCACGTGATGGCCAGCCTGATCGAGGCGTTGATCTGCAAGGAATACGGCGAGCTGGAGCGCGGCCGTGCGCTGGCCGAGTCGGCGCGGGCACGCGTCGAGCAGGTGTTCGGACGGCGTAGCCGGGTCGGCGGCCCTCTGGGCCTTGCCTATGCCGATTTGCTGTACGAGCAGGATCGACACGGTGCGATTCTCGCCGAACTGCCGCTGGCCACCACCTGGCGCGATGTTGCAACGCCGGTGGAGTTGATCAGCCGCGGCAAGCTGGTCATGGCCCGCGCGCGTTTCTTCGCCGGCGCCGCGGAGCAGGGCCTGGAGGAACTCGATGAGTGGCTGGCGGGTTTGCAGGGGCCTGGTTACGAGCGGGTATTCGCCATCGCCATGGGCTGCAAGGTGCAGTTTCTGCTGTGGCTGCGCCGGCCCAATGAGGCGCAGCGCATCTACCTGCAGCTGGAGCGCCACCTCGCCGCCCTGCCTGTCGAGCGTTATGGCGATGCCCATACGGCGCTGGCGTTGAGTGAGGCGCGTCTGGCACTCGGCGAACGCAGGGTGGAGAAAGCGCAGGCCAGCCTGGAAGCCTGTCTGGCCAAGCAGGGCGCGGAGCACCAGCGTGACCGGCGTCTGCGTCTGAGCCTGTTACTTTCTGTGGCGTACTGGCGCAAAGGTAACAGCGACAAGGCCTTTGCGCTGTTGCATGCGACCCTGGATGAGGCCTGGCAATGTGGCTACCGCCGGCTGTTTCAGGACGACGCACTGTGGCTGCTGCCGCTCTGGGATGCCTGGAAGAGTGCCGAGCCCAAACGCGCCGCAGCCTGGCAAGGCGTTGCCGAAACGCTCCGTGAACAATGCCGGAGGCTGTCCATCGATCCTGAAAGTTTTGAAGAAAATCAGGATGTTAGCCATCGCGAGCGAGAGATTTTGCGACTCGTGGCCGCCGGGCTTTCGAACCGCGATATCGCCCAGGCGGTGCATCTGTCCGAGGCGACCATCAAATGGCATCTGCACAATCTGTTTTCCAAGCTGGGTGTTCGCAGTCGCACTCAAGCGGTACTCAAGGGCAAGAGCCTAGGACTATTGAGCGAGGCATGATGCGATAGAGCGGCAAACGAGGGGCTTGCTCCATCCCTTGGATGGGCTGGCAGTTGAATGGCGGGTTAGTAGCTTGTAGCCATCTCGAAGCGCAACGCGTTTCGTGAATCCATACCTGGCGTACCTAAGGAAGCCACGGCAGGTCTGGTGATCGGCATGTGCCGATCAGGCTGCTCGTGACAGGACGTCACCGGCAGAGCCCGGGGACCCCCCATTTGAACTGTGGAGATAACAACAATGATGACCCTGAAGAAAATCGCTCTGGCCGCCGCCGTCATGGCAGTCCCGTTCATGGCCCAGGCCGACCTGAAGGCCCTGGATGATTCCGATCTGGCCAGCGTCACCGGTCAGGCCGGTATCAGCATCGCCGGTAACTTCAACTCTACCATCGGCTCCATCGTCTACACCGATACCGAGGCAGGGGTAAACGACGGCAGTAACAGCCTTAGCCTCAATACCGTCACCCTGTCCGGTTTCAACATCAGTGAAAATAGCCCGCTGACCATCGACGTGGTCGACAACAAACTGGAAATCGGCCTGCCAACCATCAATGGTGGCGTGTCGGTTGAATCGGTAAAAATTGGCGCCAGCAGCATTGGTGGTGTTGCCATCAACGACCTGAACATGGCCGGCTCCACCGTCAAGATCTGGGGCCATTGATCCTCGCCTGATCTGATGCACAGGAGCTCTGTCGCGCTCTGCGACCGAGCTCCTTCTCCGTGGTACGCAAGCGCGGATTGACCAATGATCGAAATTCTCGTGGGCAGCCTGATCGGTTTGTACGGTTTTACCGAGGCTGTCGACACCAAACCGCAGCCCGCCGGCACCGTGAACATCACCCAGCCGCTGGTGCCCAATGGCCCTCTGCGTGAGTCGGTGGTGCTCGAGCCGATGAGTCAGTTGCAGTTTCGCAACGTGATCCGCCAGGCCTACGACTACAGCTGCGGCTCTGCAGCGTTGACCACGCTGCTGGACTACTACCTCGGGCGCAATCTGGAAGAGCGCCAGGTGATGGAGGGGCTGCTGCACTTCGGCGAGGCGGAGAAGATCGTCGAACGCCGCGGTTTTTCCCTGCTCGACATGAAACGCTTCGTCACCGCCCTGGGCTACAAGAGCGGCGGCTTTCGCGCCGGTTTCGATGATCTGGCGCAGCTCGAACACCCGGCCATCGTGCCCATCGAGTACGCCGGTTTCAAACATTTCGTGGTGGTGCGCGACGTCTACAACGAACACGTATTCGTCGCCGACCCGGCACTGGGCAACATCAGCTTCACGCGCGTGCGCTTCGAAGAGATCTGGGATCAGAACGTGCTGTTCGTGATCTTCCCCAGTGGCAACGAGCCGCCCAATGCCATGGCATTGACCGACCGCGATCTGCGCATCATCGACGACCGCACCATCAGCATGCTGGCTTTCCGCGAATTTCCGCAGATGGCCAAGTTCACTACAAATCAGGCCGACCAACTGGGGTCGGGAGGCGACATCCAATACATTCGCCGCAAGTGATTTGCCCGGCATAACAATAACGATCTGGGGATAGCGTCATGGGATTTTGGGGGTATGCATGGCTGGCCATGCTGACGCTGGTGGCGACACAGCCGCTGATGGCCGAAGAGGCCACGGTAGACGATGCGCGCGATGCGCTGACCAAGAAGGAGGATGACGCCGACAGCGCCAAGGCGCTTGAGGAGGTTTTTCAGGCAGCGGAGAAGAGCTACACCCTGCTCAAGAAGGGCGAGCGTACCCTGACCTACGGTTTCGACTACTCGCTGCTACGCGATACGCAGATCCAGACCGTGCGTACCGGGCAGAACGTCTACAGCGTGATCGGCCAGAGCGAGGCGCAGCATACCTTCACCAATTCCTTCACCTTCGATTATGGGGTGTGGGACAACCTCACCTTCAGCATGCGTGTGCCGTTTCTGGCCAAGTACGACACCGAGCGCGACTTGAGCACCTACAGCCTTGGCGATGTCTCCGCCAGTTTTCGCTGGCAGCCCTGGTCATCGGTACGCGGCCGGCCCGTCACCACCTTGTTCGCCACGCTCGGCCTGCCGACCGGGGATAGCCCCTATGACGTCAGTTTGGACAATGGCCTGGCCACGGGTAGTGGTTACTACAGCCTGGGTGTTGGCGCCAACCTGTCCTACGTGATCGATCCGGTGGTGCTGTTCGGCTCGCTTGGTTACACCTACAACCTGCCCATCCGTGATGCCGATCAGGTCCGCGGCGGTCGCCTGCTGGAAGAGGTCGACCCAGGTTCGAGCCTGTCGCTGAGCATGGGCTTCGCTTATGCGCTGTCCTACGACGTGTCCCTGGCCACCTCCTTCCAGATGGCCCACAACCTGGCACCCAAGTTCAAGTTCAGCGATGTCACGCTCGAAGGTAACGAACAGACCAGTGCGGTGATGAATTTCTCGCTGGGTCTGCGTACCGCGCCCAATACCATCGTCAACGTCAATGCCGGTTTCGGCATGACCGAAGATTCGCCCGATGTCCTGCTCGGCATCTCCATGCCCCTGGATATCAAGGGTCTCAAGGCCGAGTAAGCAGCGAGCGAACCTGATATGACTCATCTAGCCAAGCTGCAGTCGCTGCTGCTGGTGGGGCTCGGCGTGGCCTGCGTCCTGCCTGCCCAGGCGCAACTGGCCAACAACCTGACCATCGGCAACCCCAAGGCCATGGCCATGGGCAACGCCGTCACCGCCGATGTCACCGGTATCGATGCCGTGCACTACAACCCGGCAGCTCTGAGCAAGCTCAAGGGGCGGCAGACCACGGTCAAGCTGCTCAGCGGTGTGATGGACATCCGCGCCAAGTTCGAGGCCAGGGAAGGGTACGGCTTCATGGGATATGACGATGATCCCTTCAAGAGCTCCAGCAGTCGCACCCTGACGCCGACCATGTACCTGCCGGGTGTTGGCGGCATGACCGAGTTGCCGGTGCTGGTGGCGCCGCTGGCCGGCCTGTCGATCAACCCGCCAGGCTCGAAGTTCACCTTCGCCACCAACGTCTATGCGCCGATGGCACTGGGCTATTCTCGCGATTCCGACGACGATCCAGGGCGTTTTCAGGGGCGTCAGGTATCCCTGCAACGCATCACCTATTTCTCGCCATCGCTGGCCTATCAGGTCAACGACGAACTGTCGCTGGGGTTGTCCATCGGCTTTTCCCATCAGGCCGTGGCGCTCAATCAGGACTTTCGCAACCCCGGCATGCTCACCGGTCTGACTCGTCTCCTCAACGAGGCGCTGTGTCTGCCGGGGATGGATGACATTATTGGATCGTTGATCAACGTCTGTGGTGGCAAGATCGGCCCGTTCGACTCGCTGGCCAATATGGATCTGGATCTGCAACAGAGCCTCTCGCCGACCTACAACCTGGGCATTCTCTGGGAGCCCACCGACTGGTTCGCCTGGGGCGCTACCTACCAGAGCGAGGCGCGGATGAACCTGCAGGGCAAGTACCGGATCGACTACACGGAAAACTGGGCCGGCTTTTGGCAAGGCTTTCAGGGAGCGCTCGCCGGTAAAATTCTCAGCCCGCTGTTCCCCTATGGCGCCAACGAGGAAAGTGGCAACGCCTCGCTCAAGCTGACCTATCCGGATGCCTTCAGCACCGGCATCAAGTTACGTCCTTTCGATAAATGGCAGTTCAACCTGGACCTGCGCTGGGTGGGCTACAGCGACTGGAACAATTTCGAGATCGAGTTCGATCGCGAGCTGGATCTGTTACGTATCGCCAAGACCTTCGGCGGTGGCAACGCCACCGATCGCAGCATCATTCTCGATCGCGGCTATCGCGACACCTGGAACTGGGGGGTTGGCGTGCAGTACGACGTCAATGATCGCCTGGCCCTGCGCGCCGGCTATGAGTTTCGTCCCTCGGCCATCCCGAAGAACAAGGCTGACGTGCTCGCCCCGGTCGGTGATGCCGATCTCTACGGCCTTGGCCTGGGTTATCGCTGGGACAAGGACACCACCATCGATGTCGGCTTCAACTACTTCGTTTCCAAGCAGAGCATTCCAGCTGGCAGTAGTTGCAACGTCAGCTGCGAAGGGTTGGATAACCTGGTTTACAACCCCTATGCCGGGCTCAATATCGAAACCACGGTCAAGGCCTATATCTTCGCCATGACCTACACCTCGAGGTTCTGAGGCGATGCGCAGTCTGATGATCATCCTGGCCTTGGTGCCCCTGGCACAGGCCACTGCCAGCAGCCGTTATCTGACCTGGGTCGATGATCTGGGACGGGTGCACAACACCTTCGTCGATAGCCGTTTCGCCGAGCAGCAGAGCCAGGCCAGGCGCCGCGCCGAACAGAGCGATCAGGCCCGGCTCGGTGACGGTGGTGCCTGGCCGGGCAGTGCGCCAAGCACTGGGGAGAGCAAGCGCCGCTATTTCACCTGGGTCGATGGCAATGGCCAACTGCAGAACAGTTTCTATGCCGGCGCTCAGGTCGCCGGTGCGTCGGGTCGCGATCAGGTACTGGCCAGCGGCGAGCGGGCAGGGGAGTACATCGACTCGGCCGTGCTGGAAGGGCGAGGATTTGCCCGCGATAGCTACGACAGCCCGTATTACACCTGGGTCGACGAACAGGGAAGGACGCACAATTCGCCCGTACCCGCCCAGCCGCGAGCAGCTGCTTCCAGTGCGACTGCTTCATCGGTGCGCTACAGCGAGGGCCGGCAGATCGAATTCGAACGCAGCAAGCCGTCGTTGCCGATGCTCGATGGCCAGCCCACGGCAGCCATGCAGGCTCTGCTCGAGGGCAGCCAGGCGCGCGGCGAAAGCCTGTACGGCGAATTGTCGCTCCGCTGCTGCGGGCAGTTGCGCGATAGTGACTTCAGCGTGCTGTCGGCAGAAGAGCCACGCTACGAAGAGCTGGATCGTTTCTCGCCCAGCTTCGACTTTCCCATGGGGCGCAGTTACTACGCCGCATTGAAACTGCCGACGTCGCGGCAAAGCTATGGGTTGCGTGTGCGCAGTTTCGCCAACCGCCAGGTGGTCTACCCGTCGCTGCTGTTTCTCGATGAGGCCAAGCGGCCGACCCGCCTGGTCAGCGATGCGGTTTATCAGCTTCATCCGGAAACCTGGTATCGCTACGCCTTCATCGAGGGCACGGTGCAGGTGCGCGCCGAACGTGGCGAGCGCTATGTACTGCTGATCACCACCGACGAGGATCGCAGTCTGCAGACGCTGGACAACAAGCCGTTCAAGCGCCCCTTGCAGGACTTGGCTGTGGATGCGGCGGGCATGCAGCGGCATGCGCATGCGGACGAAGGAGCGTTCGAACTGGCAATCGTGCGTTGAACCAGCCTTGGGCGCGCCAGGTCGGGGTGACCTGGCGCGACGCTACGGTAGCCGAGCGTCAGACTTCCTTGCTGACGATATGGCCAAATAGCTCCTGGGAGAAACGTACGCGCTCTTCGGCGTCTTCCTGAACGCCCTTGGCCTTCAGTTCTTCCAGGCGGGCTTCCACTGCGTGGGCGCGGTGGGTCAGGCCACAGTCGTTGGCGATCTGGATATTCAGGCCGGGGCGGGCGTTGAGTTCGAGAATCAGCGGGCCCTTGTCCTGGTCCAGCACCATGTCCACACCGATGTAACCCAGGCCGCACAACTCGTAACAGCCGGCGGCGAGTTTCATGAAGCCGTCCCAGTTCGGCAGTTGCACGCCGTCCACTGCATTGGTGGTGTCCGGGTGCTTGCTGATCTTGTTGTTCAGCCAGGTGCCGCGCAGGGTTACGCCGGTGGCCAGGTCCACGCCCACGCCGATGGCGCCCTGGTGCAGGTTGGCCTTGCCGTTGGACTGGCGTGTCGGCAGGCGCAGCATGGCCATCACCGGGTAGCCCATCAGCACGATGATGCGGATGTCCGGCACGCCTTCGTAGCTGATGCTCTTGAAGATGGTGTCCGGCGTCACGCGGTACTCGATCAATGCGCGGTCGCGGTGACCACCGAGCGAATACAGGCCGGAGAGGATGCTGGAAATCTGTTGTTCCAGCTCCTCGTGGCTGACGATCTTGCCGGATACCGTCTTGAAGCGATCCTCGAAACGGTCGGCGATGACCATGATGCCGTCACCGCCGGCGCCTTGTGCTGGCTTGATGACGAAATCATTACGCCCGGCGATGATCTCGTCGAGCTTGTCGATTTCCTTCTCGGTTTCAATGATGCCGTACATCTCCGGCACATCGATGCCGGCCTCGATGGCCCGCTCCTTGGTGATGATCTTGTCGTCGACGATGGGGTACAGGTGCCGTTTGTTGTACTTCAGCACGTAGTCCGCATTGCGTCGGTTGATGCCCATGATGCCTTTGGCTTCAAGGGCCTTCCACGTCTTGATCAGGCCGAACATGGTCTTAGTCCTTGAGGAAGGCTTTGAAACGGAACAGTTCGGTCAGGCGGTAGCCACGGTAGCGACCCATCGCCAGCATGAAGCCCACCAGGATCAGCAGGATCGCGGGGAAGGTGAATACGAAGTACACCAGCTCCGGCACGCTCATCAGAAGATGGGCAATGGTGGCGGCGAACAGGGTGCCGATGGCAACCTTGAAGGCATGGCCGCCGCCGCGCTCTTCCCAGGTGATCGACAGGCGTTCGATGGTCATGGTCAGAATCACCATCGGGAACAGCGCCACCGACAGACCACGCTCCAGGCCCAGCTTGTGGCTGAACAGACTGATGGCGGCGATCAGCACCACGACGAAGGTCAATACCACCGACAGGCGCGGCAGCATCTGCAGCTTCAGGTGCTCCAGATAGGAGCGCAACGACAGACCGAGCGCAGTGATCACGGTGAACAGGAAGATACCGAAGCCCAGCTGGGTTTCACGGAAGGCCAGGGCGATCAGCACTGGGGTGAAAGTACCCAGGGTCTGCAGGCCGCCGAGGTTACGCAGGATGAGGATGACCAGCACGCCGATCGGGATCATGACCATGATCATGAAGGTCTGCTGGGTCTGCAGCGGCAGGCCGTACAGCGAGTATTCGAGGAAGCTGGCGTCGGTGTTCTCGTCGGTCAGCTTGGCCAGGCGAATGGCGTTCATCTCGCTGTTGTTCAGGCTGAAGCTGACCTGCGCCTGCCGGCCGCCTTCGAGGCTGACCAGATCACCATCGCCGATCCACCAGACCAGTCGGTCGGCCGGCAGGCCCTGCTCACCGGTTTCTGGGTTGAAGTACAGCCACTTCTGGCCGTTGAAGCTGCGCAGCCACAGCTCCGGCGACTGCGCCACCTCGGCCTGCAGACGAATGGTGTGCACGCGCTCCATCGGCACGTGAGCGATGGACAGCAGCAGGTCGACTACCTTGGCCTTGTTGGCGGTGGAGGCGTCGCCGCCGAGCAGCAGCTTGACGTTGTCGTCATTGACGTTGTTGACGCGCTTGATGGTCTCGCTGATGAAGGTTTCGACGTCCGCCGAGTGCTGGCGGATCGGTGCAAGCAGGGCTTCGGCTGCGATCTTCTCCGGGCCTTCGACCGGGATGCTGTCGCGGAAGATCGGGCCTTTGGCCGGTGGCTGTTCACCGCTGTAGCGCTTGGTCAGGACCAGACGGTAATAAAGGGTCTGCTTGCCGCTGGCACGACGGGCCGACCAGGTGACACGGCGGTTGCCGTCCACACGGTTGACGCTGACGCCGTAATTGTTGGAAATGAAGCTCTCGTTGAGACTCACGTAATCCTGGTTCAGCGGCGGTACGAACATCTGCAGCTTCACCGGCTCGCGCGGGGTCGCCTGGAATTCGACCTTGGCGTCGATGTTCCACAGATCGTCGGTCTCGTCCTCGGTCACCGGGATGCCGAGAATGAAGATTTGGTATGCCGTAATCAGAACGCCCAGGGTCACCAGCAGGGTGATCAGGACTTTCAGATGCAGGTTCAGAGAGCGCATGGGAATTACTCGCCAGGGGTTGCGTCGTCGGTGCAGTCGGGTTTGCCGGCCGCGTATTTAAGGCTTGGATCGACCATGGCTTCGAAGTCCTTGAGCGCTTCGGAGCCGATCAAAAGCGGGTATTGGAATGCGCTTCGGTCGGTCAAGTTCACTTCGATCGTGCGCAGGGTCTGCCCCATGCACAGTTCGAGGTCGATTACTGGGCGTGCGGTGTAGGTCTTGTCCTCTTCGGGGTCGAAGTCGCCAGCCCGTCGTTTGATCTTGCTGATGCGCGCCAGTGGCCGTTCGATGGTCCGCTCGTGGGCATCATCGATGGCCAGCACGAAACGCACCCAGGTTTCTCCGTCACGTTTGAAGCGTTTGATGTCGCGAGCGCTGAGCGACGCCGTCTTGGCGCCGGTGTCGAGCTTGGCCGCCACCTGCAGATCCAGTTCTTCTATGTGAATGTATTCGTTCAGGCCATAGATCGACTTGCCCATGGCCAGGGCCGGGCAGGACAAGGTGAGCAGGCAGAGAAACAGGGAGAAGGGTTTCAGTCTCATGTGTCCTTGAGAAAGTATTGCCAGGGGCGGGTGAGCGACAGCGTCTGGCGGCATCCTGCCATATAACTGTCTGCCGGGAAGTCTAGCAGGCATGGCAAAAGGCGTTAACCGGGCGTGAGTGGGCGGATTCTAACATGGGGATTTTCCGTGCTGACAGCAGCTTATGTAGCTTTCTGCAAGTAAGGTCGCGCCTCGGTGAGCGTGGCTGAGGAAAAATATTGTCGACAATACTTTGGTCTGCTTTGACCATTTTGGCTTCTTGGCGTAGTTTTATCGCCATTGATAGTTATCGGTGTCGACAATCATGCTGCTTGAATCGGAAGCATCGCCAACTGCCCAGGTGGATTCGGAAACACTTTCCGAACATGTCTTTCGCCTGATTCAGGCGGCCATCGTCAAGGGTGAGATCGCGCCGGGCAGCAAGATCTCCGAGCCCGAACTGGCGCGCACTTACGGCATCAGCCGGGGGCCGCTGCGTGAGGCGATCCACCGGCTGGAAGGGCAGAAGCTGCTGGTGCGCGTACCGCATGTGGGCGCACGGGTGGTGTCGCTCAGCCATGCCGAGCTGATCGAGCTGTACGAGATTCGCGAATCCCTCGAGGGCATGGCCTGCCGCCTGGCCGCCGAGCGCATGACCCAGCAGGGGATCGACGAGTTGCGCCGGGTGCTGGAGCTGCACGAGCAGGACGCCGCCTTCAAGGCCGGCGTCGGCTACTACCAGCAGGAAGGCGACTTCGACTTCCACTACCGGATCATCCAGGGCAGCGGCAACCGCACCCTGGCCAAACTGTTGTGCGACGAGCTGTACCAGCTGGTGCGCATGTACCGCCTGCAGTTCTCCGCCACGCCCAATCGTCCGCACCAGGCTTTCGCCGAACATCACCGCATTCTCGATGCCATCGCCGAGCGTGACGGCGAACTGGCCGAACTGCTGATGCGCCGTCACATCGGCGCCTCCAAGCGCAATATCGAGCGCCACTACAAGGAAGCGCTCGCCACTTCATCCAAGACCCGAGGTGATTCATGACCCAGCTTTCCGCCGGCCAGCGCTTCCGCCAGGCCCTCGCTGAAGAGAAACCGCTGCAGGTAATCGGCGCGATCAACGCCAACCATGCGCTGCTGGCCAAGCGTGCAGGCTTCCGTGCCATCTACCTGTCCGGTGGTGGCGTGGCGGCCGGCTCCCTGGGTCTGCCGGACCTGGGCATCAATACCCTCGATGACGTGCTCACCGACGTACGCCGCATCACCGATGTGTGCGACCTGCCGCTGCTGGTGGACATCGATACCGGCTTTGGCCCATCGGCCTTCAACATCGAGCGCACCATCAAGAACCTGATCAAGGCCGGCGCCGCCGCCGCGCATATCGAGGATCAGGTCGGCGCCAAGCGCTGCGGCCACCGTCCGGGCAAGGAGATCGTCTCTTGCGAGGAAATGGTCGACCGCGTCAAGGCCGCCGCCGACGCTAAGACCGATCCGGACTTCTTCCTGATCGCCCGTACCGATGCCATCCAGGCCGAGGGCGTGGACGCCGCCATCGAACGCTGCCAGGCCTATGTCGAGGCCGGTGCCGACGGCATCTTCGCCGAGGCCGCCTACGACCTGCCCACCTATAAGCGCTTCGTCGAGGCGCTGAAGGTGCCGGTACTGGCCAACATCACCGAATTCGGCGCCACGCCGCTGTTCACCCGCGACGAGCTGGCTTCGGTCGGCGTGGCCATTCAGCTCTATCCGCTGTCGGCCTTCCGCGCGGCGAACAAGGCGGCAGAAAGTGTCTACACCTCGATCCGCCAGAACGGCCACCAGAAGGACGTGATCGAGCTGATGCAGACCCGCGCCGAACTCTACGACCGCATTGGCTATCACGCCTTCGAGCAGAAGCTCGACGCGTTGTTCGCTGCCGGCAAGAAGTAAAACCAGCGAGGTCGTAGGGTGGGCTTCAGCCCACCGCATCAGCGCTGCTGGTGGGCTGAAGCGAATCGTCGCCCGGCCCACCCTACACGCTACGCAGAGCACAGCAGAACAAAAAAAGAGTCGAGGAGATATCGATGAGCACCACCGAAACCACCACTCCAGGCTTCAAGCCGAAGAAATCCGTCGCCCTGAGCGGCACCGCCGCCGGCAACACTGCGCTGTGCACCGTCGGCCGTACCGGTAACGACCTGCATTACCGTGGCTATGACGTGCTCGATTTCGCCAATCGCTGCGAGTTCGAGGAAATCGCCCACCTGCTGGTGCACGGCAAACTGCCCAACGTCGCCGAACTGGCCGGTTACAAGGCCAAGCTTAAGGCCCTGCGCGGCCTGCCGGCCGGGGTCAAGGCCGCGCTGGAGCAGCTGCCGCCCTCGGCGCACCCGATGGACGTGATGCGCACCGCCGTGTCCGTGCTCGGCTGCCTGGCCCCGGAGAAGGATGATCATAACCACCCCGGCGCCCGCGACATTGCCGACAAGCTGATGGCCTCTCTGGGCTCGGCGCTGCTGTACTGGTACCACTACAGCCACAACGGCAAGCGCATCGAGGTGGAAACCGACGATGACTCCATCGGCGGCCACTTCCTGCATCTGCTGCACGGCGAGAAGCCGCGCGAGTCCTGGGTGCGCGCCATGCACACCTCGCTCAACCTGTATGCCGAGCACGAATTCAACGCCTCCACCTTCACTTCGCGGGTGATCGCCGGCACCGGCTCCGACCTGTTCAGCTGCATCGCCGGCGCCATCGGCGCGCTGCGCGGCCCCAAGCACGGCGGCGCCAACGAGGTGGCCTTCGAGGTGCAGAAGCGCTACGACAGTCCGGACGAAGCCGAGGCCGACATCCGCGAGCGGGTAGGGCGCAAGGAGGTGGTGATCGGCTTCGGTCACCCGGTCTACACCGTCAGCGACCCACGCAACAAGGTGATCAAGGAAGTGGCCCGCGAGCTGTCCGTGGAGCAGGGCAACACCAAGATGTTCGATATTGCCGAGCGTCTGGAGAGCGTGATGTGGGAGGTCAAGAAGATGTTCCCCAACCTCGACTGGTTCAGCGCCGTGAGCTACCACATGATGGGCGTGCCCACCGCCATGTTCACCCCGCTGTTCGTCATCGCCCGCACTGCCGGCTGGTCCGCCCACGTCATCGAGCAACGCATCGACGGCAAGATCATCCGCCCGAGCGCCAACTACACAGGCCCAGAAGACCTGAAGTTCGTGCCGCTCAAGGACCGTAAATAAGATGAATGACACCGTGAATAGCCAATACCGCAAGCGCCTGCCCGGCACCGCGCTGGATTACTTCGATGCCCGTGAGGCGGTCGAGGCGATCCAGGCCGGCGCCTGGAGCAAGCTCCCCTACACCTCGCGCGTGCTCGCCGAGCAGCTGGTGCGCCGCTGCGATCCGCAGGATCTGACTGCCTCGCTGGAGCAGCTGGTCTACCGCAAGCGCGACCTGGACTTTCCCTGGTACCCGGCGCGCGTGGTCTGCCACGACATCCTCGGCCAGACCGCGCTGGTCGATCTGGCCGGCCTGCGCGACGCCATCGCCGAGCAGGGCGGTGACCCGTCCAAGGTCAACCCGGTGGTGCCGACCCAGCTGATCGTCGATCACTCGCTGGCCGTCGAGGCGCCGGGCTTCGACCCGGACGCCTTCGAGAAGAACCGCGCCATCGAAGATCGTCGCAACGAGGATCGCTTCCACTTCATCGACTGGACCAAGACCGCGTTCAAGAACGTCGACGTGATCCCGGCCGGCAACGGCATCATGCACCAGATCAACCTGGAGAAGATGAGCCCGGTGATCCAGGCGCGCGGCGGCATCGCCTTCCCCGATACCTGCGTCGGCACCGACTCGCACACGCCGCACGTCGATGCCCTGGGCGTCATCGCCATCGGTGTCGGCGGCCTGGAGGCCGAGACCGTGATGCTCGGTCATCCCTCGATGATGCGCCTGCCCGATATCGTCGGCGTCGAGCTGACCGGCAAGCGTCAGCCGGGCATCACCGCCACCGATATCGTCCTGGCGCTGACCGAGTTCCTGCGCAAGGAGCGCGTGGTGGGTGCCTGGGTCGAGTTCTTCGGCGAGGGTGCCGACAGCCTGTCCATCGGCGACCGCGCCACCATCTCCAACATGTGCCCGGAGTACGGTGCCACCGCCGCGATGTTCTATATCGACGGCCAGACCATCGACTACCTCAAGCTCACCGGGCGCGAGCCGGAGCAGGTGGCGCTGGTGGAAAACTACGCCAGGACCACCGGTCTGTGGGCCGACGCCCTGCAGGGCGCCGAGTACGAGCGGGTGCTGAGCTTCGATCTGTCCACCGTGGTGCGTAACCTGGCCGGGCCGTCCAACCCGCACAGGCGGCTGCCGACCTCGGCGCTGCACGAGCGTGGCATCGCCGACGAGGCCAAGCTGGCGGCGGGCAGGGCCGAAGAGGCTGAGGGCCTGATGCCTGACGGCGCGGTGATCATTGCTGCCATCACCAGCTGCACCAACACCTCCAACCCGCGCAACGTGGTCGCTGCCGGCCTGCTGGCGAAAAAGGCCAACGAACTGGGTCTGGTACGCAAGCCCTGGGTGAAGACGTCGTTCGCACCGGGCTCGAAGGTCGCCAAGCTGTACCTGGAAGAGGCCGGCCTGCTGCCGGAGCTGGAGAAGCTCGGCTTCGGCATCGTCGCCTACGCCTGCACTACCTGCAACGGCATGTCCGGCGCGCTGGATCCGGCGATCCAGAAGGAAATCATCGAGCGCGACCTGTACGCCACCGCCGTGCTCTCGGGCAACCGCAACTTCGACGGGCGCATCCACCCCTACGCCAAGCAGGCCTTCCTCGCTTCGCCGCCGCTGGTGGTGGCGTACGCCATCGCCGGTACCGTGCGCTTCGATATCGAGCAGGATGTGCTCGGCCATGATGCGGCTGGCAATCCCGTGACGCTCAAGGACCTGTGGCCGAGCGACGAGGAAATTGACGCCATCGTCGCGGCGAGCGTGAAGCCCGAGCAGTTCAAGCAGATCTACATCCCGATGTTCGACCTCGGGACGGTGAAGGCGGCCGAGAGCCCGCTGTACGACTGGCGGCCGATGTCCACCTATATCCGCCGCCCGCCCTACTGGGAAGGCGCGCTGGCCGGCGAGCGTACGCTCAAGGGCATGCGGCCGCTGGCGATCCTGCCGGACAACATCACCACCGATCACCTGTCGCCGTCCAACGCCATCCTGGCGGACTCGGCTGCCGGTGAGTACCTGGCGAAAATGGGCCTGCCGGAAGAGGACTTCAACTCCTACGCCACCCACCGCGGCGATCACCTGACCGCCCAGCGCGCCACCTTCGCCAACCCGCAGCTGGTCAACGAAATGGCCGTGGTCGACGGGCAGGTGAAGAAGGGCTCGCTGGCGCGCGTCGAACCGGAAGGCCAGGTAATGCGCATGTGGGAAGCCATCGAAACCTACATGAACCGCAAGCAGAACCTGATCATCATTGCCGGTGCCGACTACGGCCAAGGGTCATCGCGGGACTGGGCAGCCAAGGGCGTGCGTCTGGCGGGCGTCGAAGTGATCGTGGCCGAAGGCTTCGAGCGCATCCACCGCACCAACCTGGTGGGCATGGGCGTGCTGCCGGTGGAGTTCAAGCCGGGCACCACCCGCCTGACCCTGGGCCTGGACGGCACCGAGACCTATGACGTGGAAGGCGACATTTCGCCGCGCTGCGACCTGACCCTGGTGATCAATCGCCGCAACGGTGAGGTGGTCAGGGTGCCGGTGACCTGCCGCCTCGATACGGCTGCGGATGTCAGCGTGTACAAGGCCGGCGGCGTGCTGCAGCGCTTCGCCAAGGACTTCCTCGAAGGCGCGGTGGCGTGATCGCTCCCTCTCCCGCAAGCGGGAGAGGGAAGGCAATCGCGTAGCCCGGATGCAATCCGGGAAAACCAGCACCATCATTCCCGGATTGCATCCGGGCTACTTTCAGGACTGCACTCATGGCTTATCTGCCGCAAGTGAAAATCCCCGCCACCTATATGCGTGGCGGCACCAGTAAAGGCGTGTTCTTCCGCCTCCAGGATCTGCCCGAGCGCTGTCAGGTGCCGGGCGCGGCGCGCGATGCGCTGTTCATGCGCGTGATTGGCAGCCCCGACCCCTATTCGGCGCATATCGACGGCATGGGCGGCGCCACCTCGAGCACCTCCAAGTGCGTGATCCTGTCGAAAAGCAGCCAGCCCGAGCACGACGTCGATTACCTCTACGGCCAGGTGTCCATCGACAAGGCTTTCGTCGACTGGAGCGGCAACTGCGGCAACCTGTCCACGGCGGCTGGCGCCTTCGCCATCCATGCCGGCCTGGTCGATCCCGCGCGGATTCCCGAGAACGGCACCTGCGTGGTGCGCATCTGGCAGGCCAATATCCAGAAAACCATCATCGCCCATGTGCCGGTCACTGATGGCCAGGTGCAGGAAACCGGCGACTTCGAGCTGGACGGCGTGACCTTCCCGGCGGCGGAGATGGTGCTGGAATTCCTCGACCCGTCCGACGACGGCGAGGATGGCGGCTCCATGTTCCCCACCGGCAACCTGGTCGATGACCTGGAAGTGCCGGGCATCGGCAGCTTCAAGGCGACCATGATCACCGCCGGCATCCCGACCGTGTTCGTTAATGCCGAGGACATCGGCTATCGGGGCACCGAGCTGCGCGAGGATATCAATGGCGATCCGGCGCAACTGGCGCGCTTCGAGCAAATCCGCATCGCCGGCGCGCTGCGCATGGGGCTGATCAAGACGGCCGAGGAGGCTGCGACACGTCAGCACACCCCGAAGATCGCCTTCGTCAGTCCGTCCAAGGACTACCGCACCTCCAGTGGCAAGGAGGTGAAGGCCGGCGAGGTCGATCTGCTGGTGCGCGCGCTGTCCATGGGCAAGCTGCACCACGCGATGATGGGCACCTGCGCGGTGGCCATCGGTACGGCGGCGGCGATTCCCGGCACGCTGGTCAACCTGGCTGCCGGTGGCGGCGAGCGCGAGGCGGTACGGTTCGGCCATCCGTCCGGCACCTTGCGTGTCGGCGCGCAGGCCAAGCGGGTCGACGGTCAGTGGGCGGTGACCAAGGCGGTGATGAGCCGCAGTGCGCGCATCCTGATGGAAGGCTGGGTGCGTGTGCCGGGCGACAGCTTCTGAGTCGCTCAGTGCTGACTGGCGCCCAGCAGGAGGCCGCCGGCACCAACGAAGAAGGCGCCGGTGGTACGGTTGAGGTTGCGCACGCCTCGTGCGGTTCTGATCAGGCGACGAATCTGCAGACCGAATAGCGCGTATAGCAGCGAGGCCACGTATTCAGCCAGCAGGTAGGTCGTTCCGAGGTAGAGAAACTGTTCGGTGGCTGGCTGATCGGTGCGGATGAATTGCGGGAAGATCGCCGCGAACAACAAGATCGCCTTGGGATTGCTGATGCCGATGAGAAACTCTTGGCGTGTCGCCAGCCACAAGTTGCGCCGTGAGGGTAGCGCAGCTTGCTGCTCGCTCGGGGCGAAGGCGTGGCTGCGCCAGGCGCTGATGCCCAGGTAGATCAGGTAGGCGGCGCCGATCCATTTGATTGCCGTGAACACCCGCTCGGATGCCAGCAGCATTGCGCCGAGGCCGACAGCCGAAATCGAGAGGAAAAAGGCAAAGGCGGCGACTCGCCCAGTGGTGGCCAACACTGCGGTGCCCACACCATGACGGATGCCATTGTTCATCGAGCAGAAGTTGTTGGGCCCCGGAGTTATGGCGATCAGCAGGGCGACCGGGGCGAACAGCAGGGCGTCGTTGAGTGTCATGATGGGCTCGCGCGAGGTTACTTGAGACGGCGCTCCACGCCTTTTTCCACCAGAATCTTGGCCGAAATCTCCTCCACCGAGAAATGTGTGGAGTTGATGAAGGCGATGTTTTCGCGGCGGAACAGGTTCTCCACTTCGCGCACTTCGAACTCGCACTGGGCGTAGCTGGCGTAGCGGCTGTTGGGCTTGCGCTCGTGGCGGATGGCGGTGAGGCGATCCGGGTCGATGGTCAGGCCAAACAGCTTTTCGCGATACTTTTTCAGCGAGTCGGGCAGTTGCAGGCGCTCCATGTCGTCTTCGGTCAGTGGATAGTTGGCGGCGCGGATACCGTATTGCATCGCCATATAGAGACAGGTGGGCGTTTTGCCGCAGCGTGAGACGCCCACCAGGATCAGATCGGCCTTGTCGTAATAGTGGGTGCGCGCGCCGTCGTCATTGTCCAGGGCGAAGTTGACCGCCTCGATGCGCTCCATGTAATTGGAGTGCTGGCCAATGGAATGCGACTTGCCGACGGAGTAGGAGGAGTGCGAACTCAGCTCCTGTTCCAGGGGTGAGAGAAAGGTGGAAAAGATATCGATCATGAAACCATTTGCGGTATCGAGGATCGCACGAATATCGCGATTGACGATGGTGTCGAAGATGATCGGACGTGCACCGTCCCTTTCGGCGGCAGCATCGATTTGTTGTACCATGGCGCGCGCTTTATCGACGCTGTCGATATAAGGACGCGTAAGTTTGGTGAATTGAATATTCTCGAACTGCGCGAGCAAGCTCTGGCCCAGGGTTTCGGCCGTGATGCCGGTGCCGTCGGAGATGAAGAAAGCGGTTCGTTTCATTTGCGCCAAAGGCCTTAAGCTGAGATCGATTCTTGGCTATGATAGGCCGCGTTTTTCGCCGGGCCCATGGGGTTCGGCATTGTTACTTATTCAAGGGCAAGGCCACAATCTTGCGGCAGTTCGTCGCCAGAGCATCCAGCCCCCCGAGAATTTGTGCAAAGGCTTGCGAGCTAGAGCCATGCAAGGCAAACGACCAACGGGAGTAACAGCCGAAGGCTGGCCCGGAGGGCGAGCGCCAGCGAGTAAAACAGGCGAGTAAGCGGAGTGTGCTGTAGCACATGAGCATTACGAGCCTGCTTTTAACGCAGCAGGGCCGACGCGCAGCTGGCTTTACGCAAATTCTGAGCTTTTCCAACATCTTAGTGGAGAGATCACCTTGGTAGAGTACGTAGTTTCCCTCGATAAGCTCGGCGTCCACGATGTAGAGCATGTGGGGGGCAAAAACGCATCCCTCGGCGAGATGATCAGCAACCTGGCCGGCGCCGGCGTCTCGGTTCCCGGCGGTTTCGCCACTACGGCTCAGGCCTACCGCGACTTCCTCGAGCAGAGCGGCCTGAATGCCCAGATCCACGCGGCCCTCGACGCGCTCGACGTCGACGACGTCAACGCCCTGGCCAAGACCGGCGCGCAGATTCGCCAGTGGGTCATGGAAGCCGACTTCCCGGCCGAGCTGGACAAGCAGATCCGCGATGCCTTCGCCACCATGAGCGCCGGCAACGACAACATGGCCGTGGCGGTACGTTCCTCTGCCACCGCCGAAGACCTGCCGGACGCTTCCTTTGCCGGCCAGCAGGAAACCTTCCTCAATATCCGCGGCGTGGACAACGTGATCCGCGCCACCAAGGAAGTCTTCGCCTCCCTGTTCAACGACCGTGCCATCGCCTACCGCGTGCATCAGGGCTTCGACCACAAGCTGGTCGCCCTGTCCGCTGGCGTGCAGCGCATGGTGCGCTCGGAAACCGGCACCGCCGGCGTGATGTTCACCCTCGACACCGAATCCGGCTTCCGTGACGTGGTGTTCATCACCGGTGCCTACGGCCTCGGCGAGACCGTGGTGCAGGGCGCGGTCAACCCTGACGAGTTCTATGTACACAAGCCGACCCTGGAAGCCGGCCGTCCGGCGATCCTGCGTCGCAACCTGGGCAGCAAGGCGATCAAGATGGTCTACGGCGACGAGGCCAAGGCCGGTCGTTCGGTCAAGACCGTGGAAGTGGACCGCGCCGAGCGCGCGCGCTTCTGCATCACCGATGCCGAGGTCAGCGAGCTGGCCAAGCAGGCGCTGATCATCGAGAAACACTACGGCCGTCCGATGGACATCGAGTGGGCCAAGGACGGTGACGACGGCAAGCTGTACATCGTGCAGGCCCGTCCGGAAACCGTGAAGAGCCGCTCCAGCGCCACCGTGATGGAGCGCTACCTGCTGAAAGAGAAGGGCACCGTGCTGGTGGAAGGTCGCGCCATCGGTCAGCGCATCGGCGCCGGCAAGGTGCGGGTGATCCACGACGTGTCCGAAATGGACAAGGTGCAGCCGGGCGACGTACTGGTCTCCGACATGACCGACCCGGATTGGGAGCCGGTGATGAAGCGCGCCAGCGCCATCGTCACCAACCGCGGCGGTCGTACCTGCCACGCGGCGATCATCGCCCGTGAGCTGGGTATCCCGGCGGTGGTCGGCTGCGGCAACGCCACCAGCGTACTGAAGGATGGGCAGGGCGTGACCGTTTCCTGCGCCGAAGGCGACACCGGCTTCATCTTCGAAGGCGAACTGGGCTTCGACATCCGCAAGAACTCGGTCGATGCCATGCCCGAGCTGCCGTTCAAAATCATGATGAACGTCGGCAACCCGGATCGCGCCTTCGACTTCGCTCAGCTGCCGAACGAAGGCGTGGGCCTGGCCCGCCTGGAGTTCATCATCAACCGCATGATCGGTGTGCACCCGAAAGCGCTGCTGAACTTCGCCAGCCTGCCGCCGGAAATCAAGGACAGCGTCGAGAAGCGCATCGCCGGTTATGGCGATCCGGTGGACTTCTACGTCGAGAAGCTGGTCGAGGGTATCAGCACCCTGGCCGCTGCCTTCTGGCCGAAGAAGGTCATCGTGCGTCTGTCGGACTTCAAGTCCAACGAATACGCCAACCTGATCGGCGGCAAGCTGTACGAGCCGGAAGAAGAAAACCCAATGCTGGGCTTCCGCGGCGCCTCGCGCTACATCAGCGAATCCTTCCGCGACTGCTTCGAGCTGGAATGCCGTGCGCTGAAGAAAGTGCGCAACGAGATGGGCCTGACCAACGTCGAGATCATGGTGCCCTTCGTGCGTACCCTGGGCGAGGCTTCGCAAGTGGTCGAGTTGCTGGCCAGCAATGGCCTGGCACGCGGTCAGGATGGCCTGAAGGTCATCATGATGTGCGAACTGCCGTCCAACGCGCTGCTGGCTGAAGAGTTCCTCGAGTTCTTCGACGGCTTCTCCATCGGTTCCAACGACCTGACCCAGCTGACCCTGGGTCTGGACCGCGACTCCGGCATCGTTGCCCATCTGTTCGATGAGCGTAATCCGGCTGTGAAGAAGCTGCTGGCCAATGCCATCGCCGCCTGCAACAAGGCCGGCAAATACATTGGCATTTGCGGCCAGGGCCCGTCGGACCACCCGGATCTGGCCAAGTGGCTGATGGAGCAGGGCATCGAGAGCGTGTCGCTGAACCCGGATTCGGTACTCGATACCTGGTTCTTCCTGGCCGAAGCGCAGCCCGCCTGATACCCCTCGCTGAACCGGAAAAAGGGCGGGTCGAACCCGCCCTTTTTGCTGATCAGTCCCCGAGCCGTCGCCAGCGATTCGAACGTCGCTCCGGCGGTTTTTTATGGGTTTCGTTCGTCTTTATGGCGCAGCGCCATTGCGGTTGTCCGATTCATGCAAAGCAGTAGTGAGCTTTTCCCCGTTGCCCTGATCAGTGCCGAATTGCGCGGTGATCTCAGCGAAGACGTGTATCTTCTCAAGCCCAACAACAGTCCGGACTCCAGCGTCGAACTGGCCTTGACTCGGCTGGGGCTGGCCGGTGCCGAAGACGCGCGCGGCGTGCCCGTGGTGTTGTTGCATGGCAGTTTTTCCAACCGAAGGTTCTGGTATTCGCCCAAGGGTATCGGCCTGGGCGCCTACCTGGCGCGCGCCGGCTTCGATGTCTGGATAGCGGAGATGCGTGGCCACGGTCTGTCGCCGCGTAACGAAGGCTATCGCGACAACAATGTCGCGCAGTACGTGCGCTACGACCTGCCGGCCATCGCGGACTTCATCTTCGAGCAGACAGGGCAGGCCGCGCACTGGATCGGTCACTCCCTGGGTGGGGTGATTCTGGCAGCTGCCCTGGGTAGCGGTGATCTCGAACAGTCACGTGCTCGTTCGGCTGCGCTGTTCGGCAGTCAGGTCAGCCGCACCTACTGGCCCTTGAAGATTCCACCAGTGGAGTGGGGCGCTCGTTTGCTGCTGCGCGCCTTTCCCTATCTTTCAGGGCGGCGTCTGAAGCGCGGGCCCGAAGACGAGCCGATCGGGCTGGCGCTGGAAACCTTGCGCTGGCTCAGGCTGTTCGGGCGCTTCGGCGACGGCGAGCAGGACTGGTGGGCAGGCCTCGCGCAGATGCGCGTACCGCTTCTGGGCGTGGCGGCGGTAGCCGATCCTCAGGATCCCGCCTGGGCCTGTCACAAGCTGGTGGAACAATGCAGCGCTGCGCCGAGGCATTTTCTGCTGCTGGGCAAGGACAAGGGCTTCAGCAGCGACTTCGGGCATATCGAAATGCTGGTCAGCAAGGAAGCGCAGCGCGAAGTCTGGCCGCTGGTCGAGCAGTGGCTGCAGCATCTGCAACTGCCAGTGAAATGTGCCGAGCAGGTCTTTGTCGCGGGTGTCTGAGCTGTCGTAACGTTTCTTCGGCGGGTGCTTACCGGTAATATGTGACGCCTCGTGCGTCGATGGTCATTTCCGGGGCTGTCGCTTGCTTGCCGTTCATCCATTGTCGAAAGGAGTTCCGTCATGCATTACATCACCCCTGATCTGTGCGATGCCTACCCTGATCTGATTCAGGTCGTCGAGCCGATGTTCGCCAACTACGGCGGCCGCGACTCCTTCGGCGGGCAGATCGTCACCATCAAGTGCCATGAGGACAACTCGCTGGTGAAGGAGCAGGTCGATCTGCCCGGTCAGGGCAAGGTGCTGGTGGTCGATGGTGGTGGCTCCCTGCGTCGTGCGCTGCTGGGCGACATGCTGGCCGAAAAGGCCGCCAAGAATGGCTGGGAAGGCATCGTCGTATATGGCTGCATCCGTGACGTCGATGTGATCGCGCAGACCGACCTGGGTGTGCAGGCGCTGGCCAGCCATCCGATGAAGACCGACAAGCGTGGCATCGGTGATCTGAATGTGCCGGTCACCTTTGGAGGCGTCACTTTCAAGCCGGGCGAGTACCTGTACGCCGACAACAACGGTGTCATCGTATCCCCGCAAGCTCTGAAAATGCCGGAATAAGCTGATGCAGGATCAGGAATCGGCACTGTTGCATGCCTTCGTCCTCGATGGTCGCGGCGGTGCGCGTAGCATCAGTCGCGATCAGCTGGACAGCTTGCAGCTGGGCGAGCATGAAAGCCTGTGGCTGCACTGGGATCGCAGCCAGGAGCAGGCACGGCGCTGGCTATTCGAAAGCAGTGGGCTGGATGAGTTTGCCTGCGGCCTGCTGCTGGAAGAAAACACCCGGCCGCGTCTGTTGCCCTTGCCAAACAATGAGCTGCTGATCTTCCTGCGCGGGGTCAATCGCAATCCCGGCGCCGAGCCGGAGGACATGGTCTCGGTGCGCATTTTCGCCGATGCTCGGCGGGTGATTTCCCTGCGTCTGCGACCGCTGCTCGCGACCGACGCACTTATCGCCGATCTGCTGGCCGGCAAGGGGCCGAAAACCTCCTCCGAACTGCTTCTGGAGTTGGCTCGTCACCTGACCAGCCGCGTCGACGACCTGATCCTGGAGCTGAGCGAGCAGCTCGACGAGGAGGAAGATCGCCTCGATGACAATGAGCGTTATCTGCCCAATCACAGCCTGATGCTGCAGGTGCGTCGGCGCGCGGCCGGCCTGCGCCGCTTTCTTGCGCCGCAGCGCGACCTCTATGCCCAGCTGGCGCGCAACCGAGAGCCCTGGTTCGTCGAGGATGACGATGACTACTGGAACGAGCTGAACAACCGACTGACCCGCTATCTGGAGGAGCTCGAGCTGATTCGCGAGCGTGTCGGCCTGGTGCTCGAAGCCGAGGGGCGTCGTCTTGGCGAACGGATGAATCGCATCATGTATCGCTTCACGGTGATCACCGGCATGTTCCTGCCGTTGACCTTTCTCACCGGCCTTTTGGGCATCAACGTTGGCGGAATTCCGGGCGCTGAAAACCCGATTGGCTTCTTTATCGCCTGCGGCCTCATCGGGCTTCTGGCACTGGTGCAATTGCTGCTTTTTCGCCGTTGGCGTTGGTTGTGATGTGTGACTCATCCGCTGGCTACTGCGTCTAGCCGTGACATCCCGTGAGGTGCGCATGCACGATCCATTCGAAGAGTCTTTACGCGATTTGCTCAAGTCCTCGCCGTCCAGTCATGACGACGATGCTTGCCTGCACCGGGTTCTCAAGACCGCCAACCGCCAGGTCGGTGCTGGTGATCTGTTCAGCCTGATGGGCCACTGGGCGCAGGCCCTGATGATCGCCCTGAACAACGGTTCGGCGCATGTGGCGCCGGTATCGCGCCGTACCCAATCCTCTGCTTCTGCTGATAAGGCCGACTGAAATGGAACTCGATCCCTGGACCCAAAGCCTGATCTCCGCGATGACCGCACTGTGGACCAAGGTTGCCGGATTCATTCCCAACCTGTTCGTCGCGCTGGTGCTGGTGCTGCTCGGCTTCGTCGTCGCCAAGTTGCTCGACACGCTGCTGTCCAAGCTGCTCGGCAAGGTGGGGCTGGACCGCCTGATGATGGGAACCGGCCTGACCAAGCTGCTGGCTCGCGTCGGTATTCACGCCTCGGTCTCGACGCTGATCGGCAAGATCGTCTACTGGTTCGTGCTGCTGATCTTCCTGGTTTCGGCTGCCGAATCGCTTGGCCTGCAACGCGTATCCGCCACTCTTGACGTGTTGGCTCTGTACCTGCCCAAGGTGTTCGGCGCGGCTCTGGTGCTGCTGGCTGGCGTGCTGCTGGCGCAACTGGTCAGCAGCCTGGTGCGCGGCGCCGCTGAAGGTGTGGGGCTCGAATACGCCAACGGTCTGGGGCGCGTAGCGCAGGGGCTGGTGATCATCATCAGCATCTCGGTTGCCATTGGCCAACTGGAGGTCAAGACCGACCTGCTCAACAACGTCATCGCTATCGTGCTGATCTCCGTCGGTCTGGCGGTGGCGTTGGCACTGGGGCTGGGCAGCCGCGATATCGCCAGCCAGATTCTGGCAGGCATCTATGTGCGCGAGTTGTACCAGGTCGGGCAACAAGTACAGGTTGGTGAGGTCGAAGGCCAGATCGAAGAGATCGGCACAGTGAAAACCACCCTGTTGACCGATGCCGGTGAGCTGGTATCGGTCGCCAATCGAGTGATGCTCGAGCAACGCGTGAACAGTCGCTGACGCCAATCTGTTATTTTATGCAGCTGCCCGACAGGCGTGACCTGTCGGGCACTTTTCGTCCTGACCGTCGGCCCGACTCGTTTTGAACAAAGCTCAAGCCCTGCCCACGCGCTACGACCCCCGCGAGCTCACCGATGAAGAGCTGGTGGCGCGCGCCCACGACGAGCTGTTTCACATCACTCGTGCTTATGAAGAGTTGATGAGACGCTACCAGCGAACATTATTTAACGTTTGTGCGCGTTATCTGGGGAACGAAAGGGATGCTGACGATGTCTGTCAGGAGGTGATGCTCAAGGTTCTTTATGGCCTCAAGAACTTTGAGGGTAAGTCCAAGTTCAAGACCTGGCTCTACAGCATCACCTACAACGAATGCATTACTCAGTATCGAAAAGAACGGCGCAAGCGCCGACTGATCGATGCCTTGAGCCTGGATCCGCTCGAAGAAGCTTCCGACGAGAAGACACCTAAAGTCGAGGAGCGAGGCGGTCTGGATCGCTGGTTGGTTCACGTCAACCCGATCGACCGCGAGATTCTGGTGCTACGTTTTGTCGCAGAACTCGAGTTTCAAGAGATTGCCGACATCATGCACATGGGCTTGAGCGCAACGAAGATGCGCTACAAGCGAGCATTGGATCGGTTGCGGGACAAATTTTCGGAAACTTCCGAAACTTAGTTCAGCTTCCCGACCACTAAGGGAGTGGCGAAACCTGATAAAATCGCCGCCAAGTTGCCGACTGAAGTTAACGGCGACTTATTAACCACCAAGATGGGGATTTAACGGATGAAAGTAAAAAACACCTTGGGCGTAGTCATTGGCTCTCTTGTTGCCGCAACCTCCTTCGGCGCGCTGGCGCAAGGCCAAGGCGCTGTCGAGGTGGAGGGCTTCGTCAATCGCTACTTCACTGACTCTCAGCGTGATTTCGCTCACGATGAAGGCAACCTGTTCGGTGGCAGCATCGGCTACTACCTGACTGACGACGTCGAGCTGGCGCTGTCCTACGGCGAATACCATGACCTGCGCGGCGAAGGTTCGCAAGGCAGCAAGAACATCAAGGGCAACCTGACCGACCTGAAGGCCATCTACCACTTCGGTCAGCCGGGTGTTGGTCTGCGTCCGTACGTCTCTGCCGGTTTCGGCCATCAGAGCATCGGCGACGCCAACAGCGGTGGTCGTAACCACTCCACCCTGGCTATCGCTGGCGCTGGCGCCAAGTACTACTTCACCGAGATGTTCTACGCCCGTGCCGGCGTCGACGCTCTGTACAACATCGACCAGGGCGACACCGAGTGGCAAGCCGGCGTGGGTGTCGGTCTGAACTTCGGTGGCGGCAGCAAGCCTGCTCCGGCTCCGGTCGTAGCCGCTGCTCCCGAGCCGATGCCTGAGCCTGCTCCGGAGCCGGCTCTGGAAACCGTTCGCGTTGAGCTGGACGTCAAGTTCGACTTCGACAAGGACCGCGTGAAAGAAGAAAGCTACGGTGACATCAAGAACCTGGCTGACTTCATGAACCAGTATCCGCAGACCACCACCACCGTTGAAGGTCACACTGACTCCGTCGGTTCTGACGCTTACAACCAGGGTCTGTCCGAGCGTCGTGCCAACGCCGTACGTAACGTGCTGGTCAACCAGTACGGTGTAGACGGCAGCCGCGTGAACGCTGTTGGCTACGGCGAAACTCGCCCGGTTGCCGACAACGCCACCGACTCTGGCCGCGCCATCAACCGTCGCGTTGAAGCCGAAGTAGAAGCCCAGATCAAGCAGTAATGCTTCTGGTGCTGTAAGGAGAAACCCGGCCTCGGCCGGGTTTTTCTTTTCCAGGATAAAAAGCCCGCCATGAGACGGCGGGCAGGCAAGCAGAACCTGGATTGCTCAGGCGTGCAGAAGTTGCGGCATGCCGATCTCGCCGCAGGCGCGGGCGACTTCGCCGATCACCAGAATGGCCGGGCTCTTCAGAGCGAATGCTGCGGCATCGTCCTGCATGCGAGCGAGGTTGCTGCGGCATTCGCGTTGCTCGGGCAGCGAGGCATTCTCGATCATCGCCACCGGCATCTCGTCGCTCATACCGCCAGCGAGCAGGCCAGCCTGGATGTCGACCAGCTTGGCCACGCCCATATACACCACCAGCGTCGTACCGCTCTGCGCCAGAGCCTGCCAGTTCAGCGAGCTGTCGTCCTGGGTATGGGCGGTGACCAGAGTTACGCCGCGGGCGACACCGCGCAGGGTCAGGGGAATGCCGCAGTTGGTGGCACCGGCCAGGCCGGCAGTGATGCCGTTGACCAGCTCCACTTCTACGCCATGAGCGTTGAGCCAATCAGCCTCTTCGCTGCCGCGGCCGAAGATGCACGGGTCGCCGCCTTTCAGGCGCACCACGCACTTGCCCTGGCGCGCATAGCGCAGCATCAGGCGATGGATAAAAGCCTGCGGAGTGGAGCGGCAGCCGCCGCGTTTGCCCACCGAGACGATACGCGCGCCCGGGCAGTGCTCGAGCACGGCCGGGTTGACCAGATCGTCGATCATCACCACTTCGGCCTGGTTCAACGCCTTGACCGCCTTGAGCGTCAGTAGCTCGGGGTCACCAGGGCCAGCGCCCACCAGCCACACTTTTGCACTCATGTTCACCACCTCTCTCGTGTCACGTGCCGGCGTTTGCCGCTGGTTCCCGCGCTCCGGCATGGAGCGGATTCGGGAACACTCTGTGTCTCATGCTTCGTACCCACGCAGAGCGTGGGTGCGATCAATTCATGCGTTCACTGCAGTGGGCTGTTGCGCCAGCAGTCGTTTGATTTCGGGAACGCAGGAGCCGCAACTGGTGCCGCATTTGAGTTCCTGCTTGAGGCCGTTCAGATCCAGGCCGCGCTCGATGCCGGCGCACACCGCGCTTTCGCTGACGTTCAGGCAGTTGCACAGGGTCTTGCCACGGGTGGTGGCACTGGCGTTGCCCGGCGGCGCGGAGACCGGGGCGAGCAGCCAGCGGCGCAGGTCGGCATCGGCCTGGCCGTCCAGCCACAGGCTTCTGAGCCATTCGCTGGCGGCGGTTTCGCCGGCCAGGCGGATACTGACGATGCGGCCGTCCTCGATACGTACGCGCTTGCCCACCGCGCGGCGCGGGTCGTCGTAGGCCAGCACCGGGCCCTGGTTCAGGCGCAACAGGCGGTCGATCTGTGCCAGCAGCTCGGGTTGCGGCGCCACGGCGCTGGCGGCGCGGATCAGCAGGGCGGGGCGCTCGCGGCCGGTGGGGGTGAGGCTGGCGTAGGCAAACTCCTCGAACAGCGGACGCAGGGCCTCGAAGCGGCTCTGCACTTCGCCCTCGACCAGGGCGAACAGCTGCCAGGGCAGCTCGACCTTGTCCACCTCGACGCCGGCATGCTTGAGCTCCGGCTGCTTGGACAGCGGGTCGAAGGCCGGCTGGGTCAGCACGTTGGTGCCCAGGCCCTTGAGGAAGCGGTCGCCCCAGTGCATCGGCAGCCAGGCCTGGCCTGGGCGCACCGACTCGTCCGCCTGCACCGGCAGGATCAGGCTGCCGCGGCGGCTGCGCAACCTGACCAGATTGCCGTCCTGCAGACGGCGGCGACGCAACTCGTCCGGATGCAGACCGAGCACGGCGGCCTCGACATGGCCGAACAGGCGCGCCGCGGTACCGGTGCGGCTCATGCCGTGCCACTGGTCGCGTAGGCGGCCGGTATTGAGGGTGAGCGAATACCGCGCCTCGCGCTTTTCCTTCGGCGCGCGGTACGGGTCGGCATGGAACTGCGCAAGCCCGCTGGCGGTGGGGAAGCGGCCGTCGGCATAGAGCCGTGCGGTGCCCTGCCGTGCGCCCGGCGCAAACGGCCATTGCTGGGGACCTTGGTCATCGAGCAGCGCGTAGCTCAGCCCCGAGAGGTCGAGATCGCGCTCGGCGGTCAGGTACTTGTATTCCTCGAACAGCGCCTCGGCGCTGGTGAAGTCGAACAGGCTGGGCAGGCCGGGGCGGAGCAAAGCTTCCAGGCGACGGGCGAAGTCGCAGGTGATCGACCAATCGGGCCGCGCATCGAAGGGCGCTGGCACGGCGCGGCGCACATGGCTGACGCGGCGCTCGGAGTTGGTCACCGTGCCTTCCTTCTCGCCCCAGCTGGCGGCGGGCAGAAGCAGGTCGGCGTAGCGGCAGGTCTCGGTGGTGAAGAAGGCTTCCTGCACCACGACGAAGGGGCAGGCGGCCAGGGCCTCGTGCACCTTGTTCTGGTTCGGCAGGGACTGCGCCGGGTTGGTGCAGGCGATCCACAGCGCCTTGATGCGGCCGTCGTGCACCGCATCGAACAGTTCGATGGCGGACAGACCGGGCGTCTCCGGCAGGGCATCGACGCCCCAGTAGGCAGCGACTTCGGCGCGGTGTTTGGCGTTGCCGGCCTCGCGGTGACCCGGCAGCAGGTTGCTCAGGCTGCCGGTCTCGCGGCCACCCATGGCATTGGGCTGGCCGGTCAGGGAGAAGGGGCCGGCGCCGGGCCTGCCGATCTGCCCGGTGGCCAGGTGCAGGTTGATCAGCGCGCTGTTCTTGGCGCTGCCGGACGAGGACTGGTTGAGCCCCATGCACCAGAGCGAGAGGAAGGAGGGCGCCTTGCCGATCAGTTCGGCGCAGCGCTGCAGATCGTCCAGGCTGATGCCGCAAAGGTCGGCGGTGACCGCCGGGCTGTAGTCGCGCACCAGCTTCTTCAGTGCATCGAAGCCTTCTGTGTGGGCGTCGATATAGGCGCGGTCGATCCAGCCCTCCCATAGCAGGATATGCAGGATGCCGTGGAATAGCGCCACATCGGTGCCGGGCAGGATCGCCAGGTGCAGGTCGGCCAACTCGCAGGTGTCGGTGCGCCGCGGATCGACGACGATGATCTGCATCTCCGGACGGCGCGCCTTGGCTTCTTCCAGGCGGCGGAACAGTACCGGGTGGGCGTAAGCCATGTTGGAGCCTGCGATCAGCAGGCAGTCGCTCTGCTCGATGTCCTCGTAATTGCAGGGTGGGGCGTCGGCGCCGAGGCTGCGCTTGTAGCCGACTACCGCCGAGCTCATGCACAGGCGCGAATTGCTGTCGATATTGTTGGTTCCCACCAATGCTCTGGCCAGCTTGTTGAAGGCGTAGTAGTCCTCGGTCAGCAACTGGCCGGAGATATAGAAGGCGACGCTGTCGGGGCCGTGCTCGCGGATGGTCTCGGCGAACACCGCCGCGGCGTGATCCAGGGCGCTGTCCCAGTCGGTGCGCGAACGGGCCAGGCCCTTGCCCAGACGCAGCTCGGGATGGAGGGCGCGGGCGTCGAGATCGCCGGTCAGGTGCAGGGTCGAGCCCTTGCTGCACAGTTTGCCGAAGTTGGCCGGGTGGCTGGGGTCGCCGGCGACGCCGAGAATCTTCTCGCCGTCGTGCTCGATCAGCACGCCGCAGCCCACGCCGCAGTAGCAGCAGGTGGAAGCGGTGACTTGAGTGGGGCTGGCCATGTTCGGAGCTCCTGAGGCGCGGGGAAGTTCTGGCGGGAGGGGCTTCAGCCGCGACCGTCGCCGCTGAAGCCCCTCCCACGAGGCGGCTAGTTGCGTTGCACGAATGCCAGCAACACGCGGCCGTTCTCGACCCGGGCATGGTGCCGGTGAGCGCAGCCCACATCCGGCGCCACGGCCTCGCCGGACTCCAGCTCGATCTGCCAGTTGTGCAGCGGGCAGGCCACGCGCTTGCCGTAGATCAAGCCCTGGGACAGCGGGCCGCCCTTATGCGGGCAGCGGTCGTCGAGGGCGAAGACCTCGTCGGCCGCGGTACGGAAGATGGCGATATCGCCCTTGGGACCGCTGACGATGCGCGAGCCGAGCACGTTGATGTCGTCCAGGGCGCAGATATCCAGCCAGTTCATACGGTGGCCTCCTCGATTTGCACCACCTTGATGGTGTCGAACTCTTTCTTCAGTTGCGGCGTCTCGATGCGCTCCTTCCACGGGTCCTGCTCGAACGACAGGGCATAGTGCAGGCGCGCGGCCAGGGCCTTGCGGTTGGCTTCGTCTTCCAGCACCGCCTTCTTGATGTGCTCCATGCCGACGCGCTGCATGTAGTGCACGGTGCGCTCGAGGTAGAAGGCCTCCTCGCGGTACAGCTGGAGGAAGGCGGCGTTGTATTCGCGCACTTCCTCGGCGGTCTTCACCTTGACGAAGAACTCGGCCACCTCGGTCTTGATCCCGCCGTTGCCGCCGATGTACATCTCGAAACCGGAGTCCACGCCGATGATGCCGACGTCCTTGATGCCGGCCTCGGCGCAGTTGCGCGGGCAGCCGGAGACCGCCAGCTTGACCTTGTGCGGCGACCACATGTTGAACAGGTCGTGCTCCAGGTCGATGCCCAGCTGGGTGGAGTTCTGCGTGCCGAAGCGGCAGAACTCGCTGCCGACACAGGTCTTCACGGTGCGGATGGACTTGCCATAGGCATGGCCTGAGGGCATGTCCAAGTCCTTCCACACGGCTGGCAGATCGTCCTTCTTGATACCCAGCAGGTCGATGCGCTGGCCGCCGGTGACCTTGAGCATGGGCACGTTGTACTTGTCGGCGACGTCGGCGATGCGGCGCAGCTCGGACGGGTTGGTCACGCCGCCCCACATGCGCGGCACCACCGAGTAGGTGCCGTCCTTCTGGATATTGGCGTGGGCGCGTTCGTTGATCAGGCGCGACTGCGGGTCGTCCTTGGCCTCGCCCGGCCAGGTGGAGATCAGGTAGTAGTTCAGCGCCGGGCGGCAGGTGGCGCAGCCGTTGGGCGTGCTCCAGTTGAGGAACTCCATGGTCTGCGCCATGGACGTCAGGTGCTGCTCGCGGATGGCCTTGCGAATCTGCCCGTGGTTGAGGTCGGAGCAGCCGCAGATGGCCTTCTCGCTCTTGGGCTTGACGTCGGCGGCGCCGCCGACGGTGCTGATCAGGATCTGCTCGACCAGGCCGGCGCAGGAGCCGCAGGAGCTGGCTGCCTTGGTGTGCTTCTTGACCTCGTCGACCGAGAACAGCCCGTTCTCCTGGATGGCCTTGACGATGGTGCCTTTGCACACGCCGTTGCAGCCGCACACTTCCATGCTGTCGGGCATGTTGGCGGTCTTGTCGGCGCCCTGGTGGCCGACATCGCCGATGGCGCCTTCGCCGAACATCAGGTGGTCGCGGATCTCGCTGACGTTGTGGCTCTCGCGGATCTGGCGGAAGTACCAGCCGCCGTCGGCGGTGTCGCCGTACAGGCAGGCGCCGACCAGCACGTCATCCTTGATCACCAGCTTCTTGTACACGCCGCCGATGGGGTCGGAGAGGGTGATGGTCTCGGTGCCTTCACCGCCCATGAATTCGCCGGCGGAGAACAGGTCGATACCGGTGACCTTGAGCTTGGTCGAGGTCACCGAGCCCTGGTAGCGGGAGAAACCGAGCTGGGCCAGGTGGTTGGCGCAGACCTTGGCCTGCTCGAACAGCGGCGCCACCAGACCGTAGGCGATGCCGCGGTGGCTGGCGCATTCGCCGATGGCGTAAACGCGCGGGTCGAAGGTCTGCATGGTGTCGTTGACCAGAATGCCGCGGTTGCAGGCGATGCCGGCGCTCTCGGCCAGTTCGGTGTTGGGGCGGATACCGGCGGCCATCACCACCAGGTCGGCGGGAATCACCTCGCCGTCCTTGAATTTCACCGCGCAGACACGGCCTTCGCCGTTGTCCAGCAGTTCGGCGGTGTGCTTGGGCAGGAGGAACTTCAGGCCACGGTCTTCCAGGGACTTCTGCAGCAGCTCGCCAGCGGTGCGATCCAGCTGGCGTTCCAGCAGCCAGTCGCCGATATGCACCACGGTGACGTCCATGCCGCGCAGCTTGAGGCCGTTGGCCGCCTCCAGGCCGAGCAGGCCGCCACCGATGACCACCGCGTGCTTATGAGTCTTGGCGGTGTCCATCATCATCTGGGTGTCGGCGATATCGCGGTAGCCGATCACGCCCTGCAGGTCCTTGCCCGGAATCGGCAGGATGAAGGGGTTGGAACCGGTGGCGATCAGCAGGCGGTCGTACTCGGCCTCGCTGCCGTCGTCGGCGATCACCAGGCGCTTCTTGCGGTCGATCTTGACCACCTTGCGCCCGAGCAGCAGTTTGATGCCGTTATCGGCGTACCAGTTGAGATCGTTGAGCACGATCTCCTCGAAGGTTTGCTCGCCGGCCAGCACCGGGGAGAGCAGGATGCGGTTGTAGTTGGGGTGCGGCTCGGCGCCGAACACGGTGATGTCGTAGAGATCGGGGGCGAGCCTGAGCAGCTCTTCGAGGGTGCGCACACCCGCCATGCCGTTGCCGATCATCACCAGCTTGAGTTTTTGCATGCCGGCCATCTCCTGAGTCATTGATCACGGAAAAAAGTGGCCGCCATGAATGGCAGGCCAGAAAAACAAAAAAGGCGTCCCGCTAGTCACCTAGCGAGGACGCCTTTGTCCAGGTCCCGTTCTATCGGGAAGTGCAGCCTTCTTCGTTGAAGGTCGCGCTTTATGTGTTTGCTGCCAGTAACAATGCAGTGCCTGTGCCAACTTTCTCGAAGCTCGGTTTTCCTGGCTTTTCAGCAACTTGGCGGTGTGTAACGACTGGGTTTGTGCACCTTTGCGAGGCGTTTTGCGCTGCTTTGGTGCGAGTTGGACTATTTGAGCAGCAGGAACGCCAGCAGCAGGTTAAGCAGCAGCGACACCAGCGCCACCATGCGCCAGACCAGTAGCGGCTCGCGCTCCAGCAGCGGTCGGGGACGGTTGTTCAGCGACTGGCGCTCGCCGCTTTCCAAGGCCAGCAGCCATTCCTCGGCGGTTTCGAAGCGCTGCGCCGGGGTGGCGGCTACCGCGCGGTTCAGTACCTCGTCGAGCCAGGCCGGCAGGTCCGGGCGATAGCGGCTGGCCGGTGTCGGCTGGCCGAAGCGCGGGTGCTGGAAGGCTTCGACCTCGCCATAGGGATAGTCGCCGGTGAGCAGGTGGTAGAGGGTCACGCCGGCGGCGTAGAGATCCTGCTGGGCGCTGGGCGGGCTGCCGGCGAAGGCTTCCGGGGCGATATAGCTGGGGGTGCCGGGCAGGCTGTGGGCCTCGTCGCGGGTCAGGCCAGGACAATAGGCGAGACCGAAGTCGAGCACGCGCAATTCGCCGTCGCCGCCGAGCAACAGGTTCTCCGGCTTGATGTCGCGGTGGATGATATTGCGCCTGTGCAGCAGACCGAGGGCCTTGATCAGCCGTGGCGCCAGGTCCTGCCAGTCGGCCAGGCTCAGCGGGCCATGCTGGCGCAGGCGCGCGGCGAGGGTCTGGCCGGCGTACTCGCGCTGCACGTAATACAGGTGCTGGCGCTGCGGCAGAGCATGCAGCTCGGGGAAATGGCGGCCGGCGACGCGGCGCAGGAACCATTCCTCCTGCAGCAGCGCCGGGCCGGCCTGCTCCTCGCCGGCGCGGCTGGCCGGCAGGGTCTTGAGCAGCCAGGGCTGGTCGTCCGCGTCGTGCACTCGATAGATCAGCGACTGGCGCGATTCGCCGAGCAGGCTTTCGACCTGCCAGCCCTCGAACTCCTGGCCGTCGCGCAGACGCGGTGGCAGCGGCCACTGCTCGAGCTGGGCCAGGGTGTCGGCCAGCGCAGCTTCCGGGAGTTGCTCGACGTGCACCAGCAGGGCGCTGGCGTTGTCCTGGCTGCCGGCACGGTGCGCCTCGTCGACCAGCGTCTGGCAGATCATCTCGGCGTCATCGCCCTGTAGCAGCTCGCCGATGCGCCTGTCGCTGAGGCTGGCCCAGACGCCATCGCTGACCAGCAGGAAACTGTCGCCGGCCTGCAGCTCGCCGTCGCGGTAGTCCACCACCAGATGCTGGTCCAGGCCCATGGCGCGCTTGAGCACATGCTGCATGCCCGGCTGTTCCCAGACATGGTCCTCGGTCAGGCGCAGCAGGTGACCGTCACGCCACAGGTAGGCACGGCTGTCGCCGATATGCGCCAGGGTATAGCGGCGGCCGCGCAGCACCAGGGCGGTGAGGGTGGTCAGCAGCGGCTGGCCGCCGCCATTGGCCTGCAGCCAGCGGTTATGCGCGGTGAGCAGGCGGTCCAGGCTGTGCTGCACCGGCCAGGTTTCCGGCGTGGAGTAGTAATCCAGGGCCAGCGCCTGCAAGGTGGCGCGCGCGGCCAGGCCGCCGTCGGCGCACTGGCTGACGCCATCGGCCAGCCCCAGCAGGTAGCCCTTGCTGGCGGCCAGGGCCGGCGCTGGGGTTACCACGCGCAGGGCGTCCTGGTTCTCGCTGCGCGGGCCGATGGCGCTGGTTTCGCCGATGCTCAGTTGCAGGGGCATTCGTTACACCCGCGCGGCGGTCACCGCAGCGCTGCCCCAGGTGGTGCGCCAGCGCTGCTTGACCCCATGCAGGCCGACCCAGGCCAGCACACCGAGGCTGGCGAACAGCCACAGACCGAGCTGGTAGTCGCCGGTGTGTTGCTTGATGGTGCCGAGGCCTGCGGCGAGGAAGAAGCCGCCGATGCCGCCTGCCATGCCGATAAGCCCGGTCATCACGCCGATTTCCCTGCGAAAGCGCTGCGGTACCAGTTGGAACACTGCGCCGTTGCCGGCGCCGAGGCCAAGCATGGCGGCGACGAACAGGGCCAGGGCAGCGGTCGAACTGGGCAGGTTGAAGCCCACCACAGCGATGCACAGCGAGGCGATGGTGTACATCATCAGCAGCGTGCGAATACCGCCGATGCGGTCGGCCAGGGCGCCGCCGAGCGGACGCAGCAGGCTGCCGGCGAAGACACAGGCCGCGGTGTAGTAGCCGGCGGTCACCGGGTTCAGCCCATACTGGTCGCTGAAGTAACCGGGCAGGGCGCTGGCCAGGCCGATGAAGCCACCGAAGGTGACGCCGTAGAAGAACATGAACCACCAGCTGTCGCGGTCGCCGAGGGCCTTGAGGTAGTCGCCGAGCGCCTTGGCCTTGGGCCGCTCCGGCGCGTTCCTGGCCACCAGGGCGAAGGTCACTAGGGTCGCCAGCAGCGGGATCAGCGCCCAGCCGAACACGTTCTGCCAGCCGGACAGCGCCGCCAGACCCGGGGCGAACAGCGCGGCGAGCACGGTGCCGGAGTTGCCGGCGCCGGCGATGCCCATGGCCTTGCCCTGGTGCTGCGGCGGGTACCATTGCGAAGCCAGCGGCAGGGCCACGGCGAAGGCGGCGCCGGCGAAACCGAGGAACAGGCCGAGCAGCAGCGCCTGCTCGTAGCTGCCGATGCCGATCTGCCAGGCGCAGAACAGCGCGATGATCACCACCACCTGGCCGAGCAGGCCGGCGGTCTTCGGCGACAGGCGGTCGCAGAGAAAGCCCATCAGCAGGCGCAGCACGGCGCCAGCGAGAATCGGTGTGGCTACCATCAGGCCGCGTTGCTGGGCGTTGAGTTCGAGGTCGGTGGCGATCTGCACTGCCAGCGGGCCGAGCAGGTACCAGACCATGAAGCTCAGGTCGAAATAGAGGAAGGCGGCGAACAGGGTGGGGGTGTGGCCGGCTTTCCAGAAACTTGTATTCATCGATCACCTCATCAGCGAGAAGGAGCCCGGCATGGCGCTGCGAACCGTGGTCGTGGACACGGCGGCCGCGCCTGCCGGGGAGGCCGTGCACTTGTGGTGCAGGGCCCTGCGGCCGAGGCCACAGCAGGGTTGAACGATTGCAGTGCAGGCTCGGATCGCGACGCCTGCGCCGGCCCCGGGCGCTGGGGCAAACACGAAAAAAAACGCCGCTTCACCGCAGGCCATGAAGGTCGGGTGAGGCGACGTCTTTGTCGTGAGGGAGGTGGCCGCCGTTGGCTACCTGGTATCAGGGACTAAGCAAGTGCCGGGCCAACCGATCGAAGGCCCTGATAGGGGGCGTTGCGGCATTTCGGTGAGCGCAGGGCTGCCGCAAAACGAGGCGTTTGCGCCGTCAATGCACCCGAACGGGGCGGGTGCTTCGCTCAGCTATGCGGCGAGCTGAGTGCAGTGCGTGCTTCGATGCTGGCCAGTTGAGCGATGCTGGTTGCGTGAGTCGGTAGCGGCAGGGTCAGCAGGGCGATTGCCAGCAGATTGCTCAGCAGCCCAGCCTGACGGGCACGGCGGTAGGTGTCGGTCATCCTCGATCCCCCTTTTTCTGTTCTGACCTAGCAGGCTGTTGAAAAACTACCTGCGTTGCCATTGCTGCGTTAAAAACAGGCTCGTGCTGTAGCGCCGCGCGAAATTTAACACGCATTTGCGCGATAAATGCCATGGCGCGGCTCTTACTCATACGGCAAAGGAATTACCATAATCATGCTGCCGTAAGCGACGGTCAGGCGTCCCAGACTTGGAATCCCTCAGGCGCCGCAAACGCCCACGAAACAGGGTCAATGAGCCTAATCTTATTGCCAGTGCCAGAGACGTTGCCCGACCTCGGACATGCGGCAAGGTAGTACGTGGCGTCATCTGGAGAGAATGAATAAGTCGGACTTGTCCCTGCAGCAGGGTCGCCACCGCCGAGCCAGGCCGACGCCCCGAAGTGGGCTATCCAGATCTTGCCCGCATCGATATCAATCGCCACCCTGCATCTCTGGTTGGGTGCCAGCGAGATGGTCTGAGTGTTAGCACCCGCACCATTGTGATAGGTACTCCTCGTGTTTCCGCCGGTGCCCTCAATCCACGCGCCCCACCCGCTTGCGTTGCCTCCTAGATACGTGCCGAGACCGCTAACCCCTCGATAGAGTCCGACCGCCAGCGCTTGCACTGAACCCGACTGGACGTTCGATAGTTCGGCGTAGAACTTGCCGGTTGTCTTTCCCGTAGCGGAAACAACAGTCCCGCCAGACGCCGACGACGATGTGGAATGAACGTCGTAGCCACCACCAGTAACAACGACATCAGCAGCTATATTCACCGTGCTCCACGCTGTTTGCGTCACGGGCGGTACATACGGGACCGTATGATCGAACTGCCAACGATGCCGCTGCAGACTACTTAGCCCGCCCCGCACCGACCACAGCTCAGCGATAATCTGCCCGGCGTACGTAGTAGTGAGGGTGGCCGTAGTACCGCTGATACCCGTCTGGCTAGCCAAAACGGTCAGCGTGTCGGCCCGTAGCAACCTGAAGGAGTAGGTAGTACCGGCTTCGGGCCCGATGTTGCCTGCCTGGGTATCAATCAACTGATCGGCCTGGAGCAGCCGGTCGCGGTGGGTCCAGCTTGCAACAACGTCACCTTCAATGCTTGCAGGGTTCACGACGCCAGCGAGGCGAAAATTACCCGGCGGATATGGCCGAGCCTGACGGCCAACCAGGGCCAGCGTGTCGGTACCCGCCAACTCGGGCGCCAAAGTTCCCGCGCTGGTGACGGTGCGCAGCCGCACCTGGACGCTCACCCCGGAGGAGTACTCGGTGGGATCTTCACCCACATAGTCCTCAAAGAACCATACTCGCGTCCCAGCGCTGTGGGCAGACGGTACGGTATCCACACAGCCACGGGCAATAGTCACGCTGAGCGTTTCGAGATCGATCGCATCGACCCGCACAATCTCATTGTCGATCAACGCCGCGCTGCCCACCTCAACCAGATCCAGGTTGTCAGGGGCACTGAGCTGGATGATGGTGGGACCGGCCGCAGAGGAGATACCAGCGACCAGCAGCCCGGTTGGGCAAAAGTCGCCTTGGCCCACGCGCACATATGCGCCCGTGCCAACTCGCGACTCGACCGCAAACCCCAGCGACAAGGCTGTTGGCTTGATGGCCAGGGCGGCGATAAAGGCCGTGGTCTGATCCACCAGGTTGAGGTTGGCCGCGTCGATGGTCTGCACCAGGTCACGCCAGGTGACCTCTGTCAGCCTGCGAATGGCAACTGGCGCCGGGGCAGTATCCGGCGGTACCCAGCCACCTGGCTGGGGCGGCGTCATGCTGGTGGCTGGCAGACCGAACACGTCCTGCACGGCCGTGATAGAGATCTTGCCATCCGCCAGCGTGCCATCTTCGAAGCGCCCGGCTCTGACCACCATAACCTCGATGCCGCGGCTCAGGCTGCGGATGCGGAATGGCGCACCGGGCTTGATGTTGCGCCCGCGCCTGTCCAGCTGGACCTTGAAGCGCTTCAGACCGATCGACCGAGCCCGGAGATCGCGCACCGCCACCCGGCCGGCCAGCTCAGCAGTGGGAATGCCGGGATACTCGATGGTGACAGACAGCTGCTGGCCGGCGGCCTGGATCGCAGCCAGGCTACGCTCGCGCTTCTGCCGGCTGGAATTGTCGATCGGATTACGCCACTTGATGATGACTTCGTTGGCGGCGCCGGCCGTGGCCGAGTTGTCGTCTTCGGTAATGGAAAGCAGCCCGCTGTTCTCGTCGAACAGAGGCAGCGACTCGGGATCGTAGTCGTCACGCACCAGGGTCAGCTCGAACTCGCCGGTCTGGCGGCTGACGAACAGGTTGCCGCCGATGTGATCGAGCACGTGGCTGACGAATGTCGAGAGGCTGTCCTGACGCACCCAGCGCAGGCACAGGCCGAAGCCTTCAGCATGCAGTACGTCGGCAGCCGCCCGAAACGACGCATCATTGAGGCGGCTGCGATCCATAGCGCCGCCCCAGTCGCGGTTCGTCAGGCACTCATAGATGATGTGCGCCGGGTTCATCGCCTTGATTGCGCCGGACGCCATATTGATGACGCAGCGCTCTGGATACCAAACCCCGCCATCCCAGCCCGTCAACGCACGCCGCACGCGCATCTTCCAAGCCTTCGGGTACGGGTTCATGCTGGTGACTAGGCCGTCATAGAACAGCGTGCACACGCCCCGGAAAGCCGGCACCAGGCCACCCAGCATCGCCGCCAGCCGGGTATTAACCGGCTGATCCGCCGCGCCCATCATCACATCGAGGGAGCCTCTGATGCCGCCCTCACCGTCGTCACCGCCGAAAAGCTCGGGCGCGTTGATGCTGATGCGCTGGTTGCTGGTTACGCTGCCGGTCCACGCACGCTTGCCACCCACCTCAATCGCAACCAGTTCGTCGACCGCCTTGCCGACACCCATATGGATACCGAACAAATAGCGATAGCCAACCTTGACGGCCTTCTTACTGCCCATCACCCACCTCCTGACGCGCGAACTCGACCAGGTGCAATGCCATGGCATCCCCGGTGGCCACCAGCTTGCTGGCGGCAATGCCGCCATCGCTCACGATCTGCGACCAGTCCAGCCCGTACTTAGCAGCCAGCGCACGCCCGCCCTTATGACAGAAGCCAGGGCGGCTGCCAAAACCGGGCACACTGTGCATGTGCTCAAGCGTCACAAACAGTTCATCGTCGCTAATCACTTCTTGCCACCCTTGGTCTTGATGGGCTGGGTGCGATAGTTGCCAACGCCGAGCACCATCCAGTCCTCTGTCCAGTTGTCGCCGAAGAACACGCATTGGGGCGTGCCTTCTGCGAACTGCGGGAAGCTGAAATCCTCGAACGCTACCGGCTTGGGTGCCGTGGTCTTGGGGCGGTTCTTGTACGAGACGTAGGCACTGATGGCCATGATGGCGATATACGCCCAGGTATACGGGTCCATGACTATCTCCTAGAAGACCGGGTCGCCGTCGAACGGCGATCGGCCTGGCAGGTGCGGGAAGCCGCCGTGGTTGGGGTGATTGCCGTATCGGCTGTTACAGATCTGGATGGTCTGGTCGCAACCGGGGTACACCCGCAGCGTCTGGCCAGGCTGCAGGCCGGCTGTGCCGCCCAGCAGTACCAGGTTGCTGCCGCTGTGCCGCTCGATGCTGCGCATGTCGTACTCGCCAGACCCGATCGGCCACTCAACCCAACCAGCGGTGAAGTAGCCATCGGGATAGCCTGCGAACACCCCATTACTGATCGCGACGCCAGTCAGGCCCTGGATCAGGGCAGAGATGCGGTAGAGGTCGCGATTGACTCCGCACGCCACGCTGTAGAGCGCGTGGTGGCAAGAGGGCTCCCAGCCTTGACGCAGACCTTGCATGGTCATGCGCGCAGAGAGTGGCTGG
>NZ_ATKM01000011.1 GCF_000418555.1 Pseudomonas sp. P818 | reverse complement strand
CCGAGGCGCGGCCAGCCGCCACGTCGGCGCCGCGCTCGGTCAAGGTAACGACCAGGACGGAGCCGATATCTTCCACCTTCACCAGGCCCTGTTCGCCCAGCCAGGTCAGTTCGCCCTTGACCTGGTCACGGCTCGGATGATGCCCGAACTCGCCCAGCAGGCTGGTGATCACCGACGAGTTGGCGCGGTACTGCGGCAGCTCAGAGAGGATGCGCAGCATCACCAGGCGCTGATCCTGGCGCAGGTAATCGGCGAAATTTTGGTTGTTCATCGCAGCCTCACTTGCTGTGTAGGAGGTAATCGTTCAGGCGATCCACCGAGCGGTTCAGCGGATCCAGGGAGCGGTTGATGCCTGAGATGTCGGACTTGATGCCCTTCATGTCGCCGCCCAGCTCGGCCAGCTTTTCGGCTAGCTCAGTGAGCTGCTCGCTGGTCGGCAGGTGCTTCATCTGCTGCTCCAGCACCGTCAGGCGGGTGTCCTGTCCGGCCAGGCGGTTGGCGAGGGCCTCGGCCTCGACCTTGGAGCTGGCCTTGCGGGCACTGCTCCAGGAGAAGTAGCCCACCACCACGGTGAACAGGAACTGCGCGCCGCGCAGCAGGGAGTCGAAGTCCATCAGGGCTTGTCCTTGTCGTGGAGGTCGATCAGCGCGTTCAACTGCGCAAGGTTGGCGAGCGCCCAAGCGCCGTAGTCACGCGCATGGGCCAGGATGTCTGCGGCGGTAACGCCGCTTTCCAGTAGTTCGGCGTCAGAGCCGGGGGCGGGCCAGGCCGCTTCTTGAGAGCCGGCGTAGGCTCGGCAGCCGGCTGGAGCTGGGGCAGTGGCTCCAAGCGCTGCGTTGAAGTCGCGCAGCCAGCCACAAGTGACAACGAAGCGAGGAGCAGCCACAGGGGCAGCGCCGCGCGCCGGGGTGTATTGAGTCGAGACACGGTTGATGCGCTCCTGTGTGAGTTGCTGCTTGAGCCGGCCGATCTCGTCCTGGGCATCCAGGAACACCAGCTCGGCCTGGTTGGCGCGCTCCACCTGCTGGCGGTAGAGCACCAGGTTCTGTTCGGCGGCATCGGCGCGCAGCTTCTGGTGCTCCTCGCGCAGATCGGCAACGACCTTGTCGCCCTTGGCCTGGGCGGCGCTGTGGCCGCGCTCGTATGCGCCTTCCTGGATGAACCATACGAAGCCGGCGAACAGCAGGCTGGCGGCAAGGCCTAGGACCAGTGATCTGTTCATCACCGTCCCTTACGCTTTAGCCGGCGCCGCAACCAGCGCGGCATGGGTGGTCGTTTGTCCGCGCGCTCGGGCGGCCACAGCTGGGCCGGGCGAACGCGGGGCGGCGGCGATGCGAACAGCTCGGCGGCAGCCAGCCAGTTCCGGGAGCAGGCGGCAGGCGAACTGCTGGTCAATGTGGCGAGCAGAAACAGCGTTGGGATCTTCATGGCGGCTATACCTGTCGGCGCACACGCCTACACCCCAGCCGGCAGCCGCATACATGGGCTCCCAGCGCAGCAGGATGGCGCGCGGGTAATGGCGGTTATCGCGGAAGTTGGCAGCCGAGCGGCCAGCGTTGTGCCGCTCGACGGAATCGAACCAGGCCAGCGGATCGGCGCCCTTTGCCGATGCCAGCCTGCGGTCACGATTCACCCAGCCATTGCCGCCGTTGTAGCCGGCCAGCACGAAGGCCCAGCGGTCACACTCGCTCACGGCCTGGTTTCGTTCGTAGAGCCAGCGGTCGAACGCCACCATCGCCCGCAGTGCCCAGCCTGGGTTGTACGGCTGCGCCGGGCCCAGGCTGCGCGGGTAGATCTCGGCCATCCAGTCAGCAGTAGCCGGCATGAACTGCGCCAGGCCCTCTGCGCCGACCGGCGAGCGAGCATTCACCCGCCAGGCGCTTTCCTGATGCACCTGAGCTGCGAACGTCGCCACAGGCGCCCCCAGGCCCCACTCAGCATGGGCGGCGCGCACAAGGGTGCGGCGGTGCTGCTCGGCGGCGGTCGGGATACTGGCGGCATCTGCCTTGGGCACGATGAAGATGCCGATGGCGAACACCAGCAGGATCAGCGGCCACAGAAACAGGCGCGGTTCGACCATCCAGATGATCGCCAGGTCATTGCCGGCCTCGGCCAGCCAACGCTTGAGGCGGTTCACGACTACAGCCCCAGCGTCAGGCCGAGGATGCAGGCCAGCACGATCAGGGCTCGCCGCAGCCAGGCACCAACAATGTGGATGCCGCCGATGCACTCATGCGGCCGGGCTTCGGTCAGGAACACCGCGCGGTCGATGTAGTAGCCCAGCACGGCGCCGAGCGTCACCAGGCTGGCCTTGTACAGCACCACCTGCAGCTGCTCGGGGCGCACGAACCAGATGGCGGTCAGCAGCATCAGGGAGATAACAGCGAAAACGGTCATGCGCGGCAGTAGGCGGCGCTTGGGCTTGTTCTGGCAGGTGGTGGCCATGGGTTGCGCTCCGAGGTTGGCCAATCCCTGGCCGTTGCTGTGCTAATAAGTGCCGGTCTTAAACGGCAGAGATCACAGCTTCGCCTCGCGCGCGCGCGGAGTAATTTGGACGGGGCAAAAACAACTAGGGCGCCATTGCGGCGCCCTCTAAAACAGTGTGCGGATTATTCCAGGGGATATTCCTGGATCACTGCCCCATGATCAGCTTGTACCGCCGCTGGTATTCCTCGTAACTCAGACCCTGCGTGTTCTGCAGCTCCTGCAGCTGCTGCTCCTTACTCTTAGCCGGAATATCGGGAACGTAATCAGCAGGCCTGGTTGGTACAGCCTCCCACTTGGGGATCCTCGAAGTCTCAGGTTCAACTGATGGGGCGCCGCCTGTTGCAATGGAAAGGGCCTGCAGATAACCCAACACGTATTCACGGGGCAGCTCGACGACTGTCCAGCCAAGCGCAGATCCAAACTGTACCCGCAGGCCGTTGCTTGCTCCTGCCAATGCATCGAGCGGCATCACCGCAGACACACTTTCGGTGTAGTTGCAGTATCGGGACGCGCTGCAGCTCTCTACATGGCGATCATTGACCACAGTATCGAGTGAGCGGCCACCAGGAAGCGTTGCTGACTTAAAGAACAGCCAACGGTCGTTACCGTATTTCCATCTCACCCGGAGAGCATGAACAACCGTTCCCCCGCTCTTTGCCTGGATGGCAGCAAGCTCTGCCGAATAGAAAACCCCACCCGCTGGCTCGCCAGTAACGGGTGGACCTACGAATACCCGGTCATTACTGAATTCGTTCTCGATGACGCGAACACCCTGGGCAACCTCTGCCGGGGTCTTATCGCGGTAGTTTGGAGCAGTCGTACACCCCGTTAGGGAAGCCACCAGCACAACCAGCAGTAGATGCGCCTTTTTCATTTCCGGCCTCCATTCACCAGCCTCACCACTGCGCGCCAGACCGCCGAGAAGAACTCCTCGCTGTAGCAGACCCACCAGAGCTTGAACATCTCAAGCAGCAGCATGCCGCAAAGCACGATGCCGCCAGCAGCTATCAGGGACTCAACCAGTTCGAGCAGCCCCGCATTTGGCCCGCTGCGCTTAAGCAACCAGCCCCACACCATGAACACCAGGAATATGACGAACCCCACCTTGACCTTTTGGTCATTGGCGACGCGCTCACGTAGGCAGTGATTGCACGTCTGCGCCTGGGCCGTGACCAGCCGCACCTCGCACGAGGGGCAAGGCTTTACCGCCAGCACCTGCAACTGCTCAGGCGTCAGCGAGAGCTGAGCGTTCAGCTCCAGATAGTCACGCCCTGCGACTCGGTTGTTGCTCCCCTCAACCTGGATATCCATGGTGCTACTCCTTCCGTTCGTTGAAATCCCTACCCGCGATCCTGTGGCCGCTGCCTGAAACCTTGATGCCTGCTGATTCACTCGGCGCCTTTGGCTTCTTGCCGCCAGTGAGCAGCTCGGCCAGAAGCTGCTTGCGCGCTGTCGCAGCCATGCCTTGATAGACCTCCAGCAGCAGTTGCTCGTCCGGGGGTAAATGTCTCGTCGTCGCGACATTTGTCCGTTGGCCGCTCAATACAAAGATCACATCCAGACCCTCTTCCAGCCAGGCAGCCAGTGCATTCGCATCAGGTGCAGAACGCCCCTGCTCCCAGCCTATCTGGCTCCTCTTCGAAGCCCCAGCCAGATCAGCAAATTCTGTCTGCGTGTATCCGAGGCGCTCGCGCTCCGCTTTAAGTCGATCGCCAAGTGAAATATCTGGCACTTAATCACCCTTGACATGTGCCATATTTGGCACCATCATCAATCGCACAAACATTATTCATCTTTGCATCACAGGAGCCACCGCCATGGCCACTGCAACCAAAGCCCTAACCGCCGAGCAAGTGAAGCAACGCTTCAAAGCGCGCGGCAAAACCTTCACCGAATGGGCTGAAGAACACGGCTACACCCGCAACGAGGTGTACCGCGTGCTCAACGGCCAGGCCAAAGCCAACTACGGCAAGGCCCATGAGATCGCCGTAAAGCTCGGCATGAAGATCGAAGACGAAGAGGCCTTCGCCGCCTAACCCACCTCCAGCCATCCGCAGCGAGGGTCAACGCCATGACCGACAAGCCGCAACTCATAACCGAGGAGATCGAATTGATCCCCCATCCTATGGACGCCTGGCGCGCCGCGCTCAACGCGCTGATCGCCTGCGCACCTGGTGATGGCCCGGCCATCGCCGCTCACCTGGCCGAAGCCCGCCAGCAGGCCCTGGTGTTCGTCGATCGCACCCCGGCCAGCGCCGGTACTGCAAAGCTGATCGATCGCCTGATGCTGATCGGTGCAGGTCGCCTGGTCAGCGACAAGCTGCTGGCCACCGGCAACGCGACAGAGCAGCTCGATGGCCTTGGCCGGCGCCAGCGCCTGGCGAGGGCCATGGGTACTTCTACCCAGTCCGTTTACCGCCATGTCCTCTCCCTGGCTGAAGCCTTGGGCATCAATGAAGCCCAGGCGCTCAAGCATCTGGAGACTCGGCATCTGCATGGTGCTGATCAATGATCAGGGTCGCCCACGCATCCAGCTCCTTGAGCAGCAAGCGCCTAGCGCGCGGGTCGGCGGCAATGGACGTAGGCCCAGTGCGCCGTGCGCGGCATTCATCGGCCAGCGCCTGCGGTTCAATGATGCCGTGCCGCATGCAAGCAACCAGCAAGTGGTTGATCACACACGCCTGCGCCTCGACTTGGGCCCGCAACTGCTCTACGTCGTCCATCGCTGCTACCGCCTTGCTTCTGCTGGTGAATGTACCTGATTCCATTGTGCCGATGGCAACGCTTTTGCCCAGCAGCAAAAACGTAGTTTGTTTGGCGGCATGCCATGGCGCGTCTCTGGAGGCCTTCCAATGAAGAAGCGCATCTGGAAGAACGCCCAGCCCAGCAGCATCCGCCAAGCCATGGAGTGGTCGCTGGACTTCGCCAAGGAGCGGCACAACCTCAGCGTCGAGCGCATTGCTGAGCGGATGGGCCAGGCCAACCACTGGGCCCTCTACAAGTGGCTCACAGAAGGGCGCATGCCTGCGGTGCTGATCCCTGCCTTCGAGCATGCCTGCGGTATCGCCCTGATCTCGCGCTGGCTGGCATCCACCAGCGGCAAGCTGCTGATTGACATCCCGTCCGGCCGCACCTGCACCGCGCAGGACGTGAACGAGCTGCAGGCCGTACTCAACGCGACCACGGGTGCCCTGATCGCCTTCTACCAAGGCCAGGTCGATGCCGACGCCGCCCAGGCCGCGCTGCAGGCCGGCCTCACCAGCCTGGCCTGGCACCGCGCCAACGTGCAGCAGCACGCCAACCCGCAACTTGATCTAGGAGAGCAGGCATGAACGCCATAGAGCTGGCTCAGGTGATGGACATGCACGAAGCCCTGGAGCCGTTCGCCGGCTTCACCGACTGGTGGTGTGGCTCGCGCCAGAAGCTGTTCGCAGAGCGCGCCATGGCGCTGGGCAAGCCCCTGCGCGACCTCACCGTTGGCGAGCTGCAGGACATCGCAGCCGAGGTGAGCGCCGAGATGAAACCGTTCTACACCTCCACCGGAGCCCAAGCATGACCACCCCACGCACCTCCGACAGCGGCGCGCGAATCCTGCGCGTGCTCAAGGCCCTCAAGGGCTACAGCCTCACCGGCATCAGCAACGGCGAGTTGGCCAAGGGGCTCGGGGAGAGCCCGGCCAACATCAACCGCGCCATCAACACCCTGATCGCCGAAGGCCTTGCCGTGAAGCTCGACAACGGCCGCTTCGCCCCGTCCATCGCGCTGCTGCAGATCGCCCAGGCCCACGCCAACGAGATGGGCGCCGCGCAGCACCGCATCAACGAAATCAACCAACGCGTGCTGGCCGGGGCCAGCCGCTGACAACAAGGAGCACGCCATGAACTACACCAAACTGGCCCAGCACCTGCTGCGCGGTGGCGATCGCCACAGCAGCATCTATTTCGAGGGGCTCTGTGCAGCGCTCAAGCTGCGCATCGAGGGTGAGCCCACCACCATCAACTACCCGCAGGGCAGCCTGGAGTTCGACGCCTACTACTACGGCTGCCGCCGTGGCGCCGACGAGTTCCGCAATGCCCTGATCGAAGCCAACGGCAACCGTGCCGAAGCCATCGAGCGCCTGCGTGCGCTGGCTGGCGAAGCCGAGCGGAGGGCTGCCTGATGGCCCGTACTGCAACCCCTAAAGTCGAACTCGTCAGCGACGTGGCGCTGGACGGTGAAACCCTGGTAGCGCAGCAGAATCAGGTGATCAGCCTGAATGCTGAGCACGACAGCCAGGTGCGCGCCGTGGCTGCGCAGCTGGGCTACCAGCTCCCGGCCGACTGTACCGACCCGGACCTGATCCAGCGCGATATCGCTGCCAACATGCGCCGCAGCGTCGAGGCCTGCTTAGAAGTGGGCCGAGCGCTGCAAGTGCTCAAGGTTGCCACCCCTCACGGAGAGTTCATCCACCGCCTGGATTCCCTAGGTCTGGATCGAAAGGTGGCTGTCAAATTTATGAGCGCGTCAGCCAAGTTCGCCAGCCTGGGCAGTAATGCCGCCCTAAACAAAGCCCTGGGCAATCAATCCAAGCTCTTCGAGATGCTCGTCCTGGACGACGAAGAGATCCATGAGCTGGAACTCACCGGCCAGACAGGCGAGCTGAGCCTCGACGACGTGGCCACCATGAGCGTGAAGGAGCTACGCCAAGCCCTACGCCAGAGCCGTGAGGACAAGAAGGCGCTGCAGCAGCTGGCTGCCGACAAGAACGCGAAAATCGACGAGCTGGCCACCAAGCTGGCGAAACAGCCCCGCATCAAAACCCTTTCCCCAGACGAGGACGCCAAGCAGCTGCGCCAGGAAGTCAGCTTACTGGCATTCGAAGCCGAGGCCGTGCTGCTGGGCAAGTTGCGCGAGGGTTTCAACACGCTTGTCGACCACTCCAACAGCACCGGCATGGATCACCGGGTGTTCAAGGCCGGCTTGCTGGCCCAGCTGGAGAAGGTGCTCGGCAACATCCGCGAGGAGTTTGAGGTACCGGCCGACTTGCTGGCCGGTGCCGAGGACTTCGGCTGGATCGAGCAGACCCCACCTGGTGGCCAAGGCAACGAGGCCTGATCGATGAGCGCCGTCATTACCCAACGCCTGGTCGACCTGGAACGCTCGCTGCAACGCGCAGCGCGCGGCCAGCGTACCGCCCTGTGCCGGGCTGCGGCGCAGGAGCTGGGCCTTAGCCTGGCAACCCTCTATCGCAAACTTGAGGAGGTGACCGTGGCCACCACCGCACGTAAGCAACGTGTAGACGCTGGCCAGAGCGACCTGGCTCGTGAAGAGGCACTGACCATCAGCACAGCGCTGATGGAGTCTGCCCGTCGCAATGAAAAGCGCCTGTATTCCCTGGGTGATGCCGTTGAAGCGCTACGCGCCAGCGGCATGATCCGAGCCGAAGCCGTCGACAAGGTCAGCGGCGAGATCCGCCCGATGTCGCTGAGCGCCATCAGCCGCGCCCTTTACGCCTACAAGCTGCACCCCAAGCAACTGCTGGCCCAGGCACCCGTGACCCAGTTGGTGAGCGAGCACCCAAACCACGTTTGGCAGATCGACGCCTCGCTGTGCGTTCTGTACTACCTGCGCCCCGGCGCCGATGCGCGCGGCAACGGCCTGCGCGTGATGGAGGCGGACCAGTTCTACAAGAACAAGCCCAAGAACCTGGCGCGCATTGCTGCCAATCGCGTCTGGTCGTATGAGATCACCGACCATACCAGCGGCTGGGTGTACGTCGAATATGTGATGGGTGCTGAAAGCAGCGAGAACCTTTGCTCGGTGCTGATCAATGCCATGCAGGAGCGCGGCGGCGCCGATGTGATGCACGGCGTACCGCGCATCTTGATGATGGACCCCGGTTCGGCAAACACCTCGGCGATGACGCGCAACCTGTGCCGCAGCCTGGGCATTCAGATGATCGTCCACGCACCTGGTGCTGCTCGCGTCACCGGCCAGGTGGAAAACGCGCGGAACCTGATCGAGCGCAAGTTCGAAGCAGGCTTGAAGTTCCAGCCCGTTGCCGACCTGGACGAGCTGAACGCCAAGGCCGCAACGTGGCGTGCGTATTTCAACGCACGCGCGGTGCACTCCCGCTATGGCCAGCCACGCACGGCGATGTGGATGAGCATTCGCCAAGAGCAACTGATCAAGGCGCCCAGCGTTGAGGTCTGCCGCAACCTGGCTGTAGCTGAGCCGGTGAGCCGCAAGGTTCGCCCAGACCTCACCGTCAGCTTCGAGGGGCGCAGTTACAACGTCGCTGGTGTGCCAGACGTAATGGTCAACGAACGCCTGATGATCACCATCAACCCCTGGCGTGAAGATGCCGCCCAGGTGGTTGCGGTGGATGGCAACGGACACGAGATCTACTACGTCGTGCCAGCCGTAGTCACCAATCAATATGGCTTCCGCGAAGACGGGGCGCTGATCGGCGAGAGCTTCAAACGCCACGCCGACACCCCGGCCCAGGTGGCACGCAAGGAGGCCGCCAAGCTGGCCATGGGCGCCGACACCGAGGAAGACGTGGCAGCGGCCCGCAAGGCCAAGGCCATCCCCTTCGGTGGCCAGCTGCAGCCCTACAAGCACATCGACGATGCCCAGCTGCCCACCTTCATGCCGCGCCGTGGCACCGAGCACGAACTGGCCGCGCCCACCGTCGTAGCGCCACCGCTCAGCATCTTCGCCGCTGCCAAACGCCTGCAGGCGCGCTTCACCGACTGGAGCCCGGAGCACTACGCCTGGCTTAGCCAGCACCACCCGGCCGGCATCCAGGAAGAAGCCCTCGACAGCGTCGAGGCCAGCCTGCGCGCCGCCTTCACCCGCCGACCAACCCTTTCTGTCGTAGGAGGTGCGTGATGCTCAAGCTCAAAGCACTGCTGCGCTACCACAACCTGGGCCAGGCCGACCTGGCTCGCGAGTTGGGCCTGAGCCGCCCGACCATTTCCCAGCTGATCAACCACAGCATGTGGCCCAAGACCATCCCGCAGGAGGACTTGAAGGCGCGCATCGTCGCCTGGCTGGAGAGTTTCAACGTCACCGGCATGCAGCTGGTGGGCATTTTCGAAGAGGAGGAGAACCAGGAGCAGAACACCAAGGTGGCCGCTGGGCGCTGCAACGCCCAACGGCCTGAGCACCGCAATCCCAAGAAGCCAATCGAGGAGCCCGACACAATGCTACTACGCGCAACCAAACTGACACAGCAGGCACGCCAGCACTTCGGCATGTTCGGCGACCCGTTCGCAGACCCGCGCACCAGCGCTGATCTGTTCGTCTCGCCGGATATCCGCTACGTGCGCGAAAGCCTCTACCAGGTCACGCGCTACGGCGTATTCCTGGCGATCCTGGGCGAGTCCGGCTCGGGCAAGTCCACCATCCGCAAGGATCTGCACGAACGCCTGCGCACTGAAGACAAGCCGGTGATCGTCATCGAGCCCTACGTCATCGGCATGGAAGACGACGACTTCAAGGGCAAGACCCTCAAGGCCATGCACATCTGCGAGGCGATCCTGGCCACCGTAAGCCCCGGCAGCAAGATGCCGCGCGGCCTGGATGCCCGGTACCGCGCCGTGCACAACGTACTACGCGAGTCGCACCGCATGGGCAACCGCCACGTCCTGGTGATCGAGGAGGCGCACGCCATCCCGGTGCCGACGCTCAAGCACCTCAAGCGCTTCTTCGAGCTGGAGGACGGCTTCGAGAAGCTGCTCAGCATCGTGCTGATCGGCCAGAGCGAGCTGGCCAACAAGCTCAGCGAGAAGCGCGCCGACGTGCGCGAGGTGGTGCAGCGCTGCGAGGTGGTGAAGCTCAACCCGCTCGACCAGCACCTGGGCGACTACCTCAAGCACCGCTTCAAGCTGGTCAACAAGCCCTTGGAAGAGGTGATGGACGAACCAGCCATCGAAGCCCTGCGCAGCAAGCTCACCGGCACCGGCTCCAAGGAGAACGGCTCGGTGCTGTACCCGCTGGCCGTGCACAACATGCTGGCCGCTGCCTTCAACCAGGCCGCCCTGGTCGGCGCCACCCGCCTGTCGGCGGACATCATCGCGGAGGTGTGAGCCATGGCCATCACCATCGAACAAATCATGGAGCAGGCTCAGGTGTACGCCTCGGCCTGGAGCCTGGTCGGCGGGCCGTTCGACCAGGGCAACCTGCTGCAGCAGGCCGATCTGGAGAAGCAAGTGCTACTGGAGCTGCTGATCGCCTTCGAGGACGAAGCCCATACCGCTGGGGCCCAGGAAGCGCAGCTCGACCTGGCTAAGCCGCTGATCGAGTGGCACCAGCACCGCATTGGCAACCTCAGCAAGTTGCAGCAGGCGGTAGAGGGCACTGAGATCCGCCTCGGCGAGGCTGATGCCAATCCCATCGTCCTGCAGGGCGCGATGCTAAAAGGCTGGCGCTTCGCCTTGGCGATTGCCGAGCAGCAGTTCGAGAAGTTCCCGCTGTCCATCGAACGCACCGCCCCGGCCAGCGACGAGGAGGAATGACCATGCGCGCTCCGAACGTAATCCCACTCAGCGCCAAGATCGCCGCCGAGATCTCCATCCAGCACGCGCTACCGATATGCACCGTGCTGACCCCGGAACTGGCCGACAAGCTCCGCGCCCTCAACGACATAACCCGCCGCCTGCGCGCGGCTGGCGTGCGCATCGAGGCCGCATCGCCGCTCGACGCCAAGATCTTCATCAAAGCCGAGGACTCCGATCAGCTCGCCGCATCGTTCAAGCACGAATGGCGCAGCCCGAGCTGGAGCACCAAAGGCGTCCACACCATCAACTGCGTCCGCCTCGGCGGCTGCCAAGTCTGCTGGCTGACGCCGGCAAAGGGGCTGCAGTCATGAGCCAGGCCGAACAACTGCAGCAGGAGCTGACAGAGATGCGGGAGTCCATGCAGCGCATGGATGATCGCTACAACCAGCTGTCGCTCGCGCTGCACCACCTCACCCAGGCCAGCAATCTGCTCTGCGCTCAGATCGCTGTGATGTGCGAGGCCCACATGGCCGGCGATAAAGCGCTGGTCATGCGCCAGGTCGAGCAGTTCACCCAGGCCTACCGCGCCAACCTCAAGCCCGCTGACGGGAGGGTGCATTGATGAACCTCGAAGCACGCCTGCGCGAAGCCCTGGAGCTGCTCAAACGCAGCGCCGGCTACGCCTCGGCATACCCGAGCATCGGCGGCCACAGGCTGAGTACCGAGATCAGCGAGTTCCGCGGCCAAGTACTGGCCGAACTCGACCACGCCACCCAACAAGCCGAGGAAGAGACCCATGGCTGAGCAAATCGACATCCCCGCCGGCTTCGTCAAGAACGCCGCCGGCCACCTGGTGCCGGAGCACCAGGTGCGCGAACACGACAAGTTGCGCGACCAGGTCGCCGGCGATCTGGCCAAGCAGGCCGTGGCCATCAGCGAGGCGCTGGGCGCGTTCAAGGCTAAGGCCCTGGGCGATATCGCTGACCTGATCGCCATCTCGGCCGAGAAGTACCAGGTCAAGCTCGGCGGCAAGAAGGGCAACGTCTCGATCGTCACCTACGACGGCCGCTACAAGATCGAGCGCGCCATGGCCGAGCGCATCACCTTCACCGAGGAGATCCTCGCGGCCAAGGAGCTGATCGACCAGTGCATCCGCAAATGGAGCGAAGGCGCCGACCAGCACCTGCGCATCCTGGTCGACCGCGCGTTCCGCGCCAACCGCCAGGGCCAGATCAAGACCGGCGACGTGCTCAGCCTGCTGCGCGTCGAGATCGAAGACCCGGACTGGCAGCGCGCGATGGAGGCCCTGAAGGACTCCATCCAGGTCAACGGCACCGCCGTATACATCCGCGTCTACCAGCGCGTCGGCAACACCGACCGTTACGACCCGATCAACCTGAACATCGCGGCGGTGTGAGATGGCTACCCCGACGAAAAAGCAGATTGCAGCCGGGCAGCGGCGCAGCCTCAAGGCGATGCGGGCGAAGCTGCTGGAAATGGCGGCGGCCTGGGATGAGGTCGACCAGTACCACCTGAACATCCTGGAAGAAGCTGCAGACAAGCTGCTCGATGTTCATAGCGAGCTGCTCGAAGCCGCAGAGGAGGAGTGACATGCCAACCCTCGAATGCACCGTGAAGTACTACATGGGTGCCTACCAGACCAACACCGTGCGCAGCCAGCGCGCCAGCTGCAGCCACTCCGAGGACGAGGCCGTGCGCCACCTGGGCGTGAAGCTGTTCGGCGAACAGCTCGACCACGTCGAGCGCATCGACCTCAAGCCCGGCGATAAGCCGGGCATGAGCCGCTGGCTGATCGTTGGCCGGGAGGCGTGATGTCTATCTCGAAAGGCGTACTCAGTAAGATCCACATCGCCAAGGGCCAACTGGGCATGGATGACGACAGCTATCGCGCGCTGCTGCGCCGCGTTGCTGGCGTCGAGTCCTCGAAAGACCTCAACTCGCGCCAGGCCGGGCGGTTGATGGTCGAGCTGGAGCGCCTGGGCTTTAAACCGAAGCCCAGCAGCAAGGCAGCGGGCAAGCCACACAACGCCAAGCAGCTCGGGCCGCGCATCGACAAGATCGAGGCCCAGCTCGCTGACATGGGGCTGCCGTGGGCCTATGCCGACGCCATGGCGTTGCAGATGTTCAAGGTTCAGCGGGTGGCCTGGCTGAAAAAGGCCGAGCAGCTCGACGCCCTGATCGCTGCACTGCACGTCGAGCAGGAGAAGCGCCAGCTGCTCAACCAGGTGGAAGCCCTCTGCAAGCGCCTCGGGGTGGACACTCCAGAACGCCTGGAGGGTTTGGAAGAACTGCCCGAGGGGTGGCGCAGGCAGCGTCCAATCCTCAAGGCCCTGGTGGATGCCCTGAATGCGGCGGTCAACGCGCAGGAGGGCGACTGATGCAGCTGCAATGCCCATGCTGCGGCGAGCAGTTTCCGATCGAGGCCGGCTTCGCAGACGCGGACGGCAAGAAGCTGGCGGCAATGCTCGCCGGCCTCGATCCGAAGCTGGGCCGGGCAGTGCTCAACTACCTGCGCCTGTTCAGCCCGGCCAAACGCGGCCTGCGCATGACCCGCGCTATCAAGCTGCTGGAGGAGCTGCTCGACCTGGTCAACGCCGGCACGGTGCAAAAGGACGCCCGCACCAACGATTCCAAGCCAGCGCCGCCCAGGATCTGGACGGCCGGCATCGAGCAGATGCTGATCGCCCGTGATCGCCTGACGTTGCCGCTGGAGAACCACAACTACCTGCGTGCGGTGGTCTACGGCATCGCCAGCGATCCCGTACAGGTTCAAGCAACCGCGCCGGCCAAGCCGGCCCGCGCGGCTGCCACCACTCAACAGATCCTGCAGGACGCCCTCGGCCGCATCGAAGCCGATCGCCGCCTGGGCCTAATAGATGAAGAGGAAGCCGATCGCCGCATTCAGGCGGCAAGGGGGAACGCATGAGCACCAAGCCCACAGCGATGGCGGAGAAGCGCCACGAACTACTCAGCGATATCGCCGACCACGTTGCGGCTGTGGTTTCGGAGCACGGTGTCGACGCGAAGATCGCCGAGCAGGCCGGCGCGGCGGTGGTCGAGCATCTGTCCAATACCTGGGCGGGAAGCTGCGTCACGTTCCCGAAGGACTTCCGCTGGCGTATCACTCAGCGGGATCTGGAGATCCTGGGCAAATTCAACGGCCGCAACCACCACGCGCTGGCCGTTGAGTACGACATGACAGAGAATGCGATCTACAAGCTGCTCAAGAGAACGCAGGACAGGAAGTTCGACCGCGACCAGCACAAAATCGACTTCGGCGACGGCCTGTAACCCAGGTCGCCGCCGTTTCACCTACGGCAACACTGTTACAAACCCCATCCCGCTATTTTCCCCTTCGTTCCTTTATATCCCGCCTTTATCGCGCTTTCCCTGTGTTATTTTTCTCAAGCCTGCACATCGTGCGCGAGTCCGATCAAAATGCTCATTTACAACTCGTAAACTCCGCTTTTTCGCCTGTTTTTGCCTTGCACTGGCTGCCTCGCCTACGTTTTTCAACGGCCTTCTAGGCGTAGCAGACGATTGGCGATGTGTCACGGTGCTTGCAGCAATAACTGTGCAAGTTCCTGCCAGGGCCTGCTTCGTCAGCGTGCGCCTGGCGCATGAGAAACCCCGCTCAGTCGAGCCGATTGACCTTGGGGAACTTGGCACTGAAGGCGTCCGGCATCGGCACCACCTTCGACTGGCGGTAATCGAAGAACACGAAGCCGGACTTGGCCATGGCCACCAGTGTGCCGTCGGCCGGGCGGGTGATGCGGAAGGTGATATCGCCGCCATAGCGATTGAAGTCCATCACCCCGACCTCGAACAGCAACTGGTCGCGGGCATGGGCTTCGGCTCGGTAGGTGGTGGCCAGATCGGTGACGATGATGCCGGTGCCGTCCTCGTCGGTCTCGCGAATGCCGAACTCGTAGAGAAAGCGCGCCCTGGCTTCGGAGATCATCGAAATCATCGAGTCGTTGCCCAGGTGGTTGGCGCCATTGATGTCGGTGACCCGCACGGTGAGCTGGGTGCTGTAGCAGTACTGGTCTTCGGGAAATTCCAGGGTCAGGCGGGCCATGGTCGAGCCTTCGTCGAGAAAAGCGGCGATTGTATGTCGCCGCGTGCCTTAGCGGTGCGTGCTGTTGAGGTGATAGAAGGTGACCCGGCCGCCTTCTTTGTCCGGGCCGTAGTTGTCCTGAATGTAGGCGCCGGCCTTGAAGTAAAGGTACTGCGTGTTCCAGCGGCTGCTGAGCTGGCGATAGACGGCACCCTCGTCACCGTCGCTGCTGGCCACGCTGACACCGAGGCGGCCGCTGGGCGTGACGCGCAGGTCGTAACCGAAGCGTTCGCCGAGTTGCACGTTGTCGGCCAGCAGTATGTTCTGCACTTCGCTATCTCCGGGACGGGGGCGCAATAACAGTTCCACTCGCCCGACGCCGCGGCGATAGTGGTACTGCACCTTGACCAGCGGATCGTTCTGGCTGCCCGGCACGTCGGTGCTGTGAATCTGACCTATCACCACCTTGTTACGGCTGGGGCGTGTAGGGGCGGATCACCTGATCCACCTGCAGCACGGCGCTGAGGTAGCTGTCGCTGCTGGCGTGCTGCCAGTTGCTCAGGCTGCCATCGCGCTGGGTTTCGCGCAGTTCGCTGCGGGGGTAGCGGGCGTCTTCGGTGGTCGAGCCGGTCACGGGGACCCAGAACGTCACGCTGCCATCGCCGTTGCGGCGAAAATAGCGGCTCTGGTAGCCGTTGTTCAGACGTTCGGTGGTGATGGTGGTGGGGGTGGGCTCAGTGGGAATCGACAGGTTCCAGGTGGTGAGGTCTAGCACGGTGTTCTCTGCTCGTCGGTTTAAGGCACAGCTTCGTCCGTGAAATACCCCAGAGGTTCCCCGCCCCAGCGCCCGCGCCAGAGCGGTTGTCGTAAACTCAGGCGGCCGGGCGCTGCTGACGCTGGTAGAGGAACTCCAGCACGGCGGTGCGGTAGGCGTGGTACTGCGGGTCGTTGGCCAGCGCCAGGCGGTCGCGCGGGCGCGGCAGCTCGACGGCGAGAATTTCGCCGACGGTGGCCGCCGGGCCGTTGGTCATCATGACGATGCGATCGGACAGCAGCACGGCTTCGTCAACGTCATGGGTGACCATCACCACGGTGCTCTGGGTCTGCCCGACGATGCGCAGCAGCTCGTCCTGCAAGTGCGCGCGGGTCAGGGCATCGAGGGCGCCGAACGGCTCGTCCATCAGCAGCACCTTGGGCTCCATGGCCAGGGCGCGGGCGATGCCGACGCGCTGCTTCATGCCGCCAGAGATCTCGTTGGGGTGCTTGTGCATGGCATGGCTGAGGCCGACCATGTTCAGCGCCTGCTCGGTGCGGGCCTTGAGTTGGGCCTTGCTTTCGCGCGCGCCGAAGACCCTCTCCACGGCCAGGTGGACGTTGCCGAAGCAGTTCATCCAGGGCAGCAGGCTGTGGTTCTGGAACACCACGGCGCGCTCCGGTCCGGGCCCGTCGATCTCGCGGCCGTTGCAGATCAGGCCGCCTTCGTTGGCCTCGAGCAGGCCGGCGATCAGGTTGAGCACGGTGGATTTGCCGCAGCCGGAATGGCCGATCAGCGCCACGAACTCGCCGCGGGCGATGCTCAGGTTGACGTCTGCCAGGGCCTGGAAGCGGCCTTTCTTGGTATCGAAGTGCTTGCTGACGGTGGTCAGCTCCACGAATTTGTCCATCGGAGTTCTCCCGTTCCCCGGAGTCTGTCCGGGGAGTCGTGTCAGGCTTTCCCGCATTCAATTCGGGATTCTTTTCTTTTAAATCAATTGGTTGAATTTGTTTCTTCTACTGCTTTATCAGCTTGCGTAGTCGAAACGCCTGGCGATCAGCAGCAGCGTCTGCTCCAGCGCCAGGCCCACCAGGCCAACGATGATGATGGCGATGAGAATGTGCTCGACATTGAGGTTGTTCCATTCATCCCACACCCAGAAACCCAGGCCGATGCCACCGGTGAGCATCTCCGCGGCGACGATCACCAGCCAGGCCACGCCGATGGCCAGGCGGATGCCGGTCATCAGGTGCGGCAGCACGGCTGGGAACAGGATGCGCGTCAGCACCTTGAACTCCGACAGCTTGAGCACGCGGGCCACGTTCAGGTAATCCTGCGGCACGCTGGCCACGCCGGCTGAGGTATTGAGGATGATCGGCCAGATCGAACTGATGAAGATCACCCAGATCGACGCCGGGCCGGCCGCCTCGAACACCAGCAGGCCGATCGGCAGCCAGGCCAGCGGCGAGACCGGACGCAACAGGCTGATGATCGGCGCCAACATGCCGGCCAGGAAGGCGAAGCGGCCGATGGCGAAGCCCAGGGGAATGCCCACCAGCGCGGCGAGGCCGAAGCCGACGCCGACGCGGCCAAGCGAGTTGAGGATGTTCCAGCCGATGCCCATGTCGTTTGGGCCGTTGTCGTAGAAAGGATCGGCGAACAGCACCAGGGCGGCCTGCCAGGTGCTCAAAGGCCCGGGCAGGCCCTCGCTGTACTGCGCCAGCAGCGACCAGAAGCCGATGAAGGCGAGGATGCCCAGCAGCGGAGCGATACCGGCCTTGAACAGCGTGGCGAGGGTTTGCGCGTCGGGTAGCCGCGTCGCAAGGCTCGCGCGCTGCTTGGCGACTGGGGGTAATGGCGTTTTCAGGGGCGCATTCATGGTCACCTCCGATCAGGCTTTGATGGCGAAGGAATCGGCATAGGCGGCCGGGTTGCTGCCGTCCCAGACCATACCGTCGATCAGGGTGCTGCTGCGCAACGCGCTGCTCGGCACCGCCAGTTTCAGCGCACCGGCGGCCTCGGCGTACAGCGCGGTCTGGTTGATCTGTGCAGCCACGGCGGCGTAATCCGGTGCGTCCTTGAGCAGGCCCCAGCGCTTGAACTGGGTGAGGAACCACATGCCGTCGGAGTGATAGGGGAAGTTGACGCTGCCGTCCTTGCAGAAGGCCATGGCGTGCTCGTCCTTCCAGCTGTTGCCCAGGCCATCTTCATACTGAGCGAGGAAGCGCGGCTCGATTACCTGCACCGGGGCGTTGACGTAGGCCTTGCCGGAAATCAGCTTGGCGGTGCTCTTGCGGTTCTCCTCGCTGGCCTCGATGAAGCGGCTGGCCTCGAGAATGGCCATGATCAGCGCGCGCGCCGCGTTGGGATACTGCTCGATGAAGGTACGGGTGGTGCCGAGCACCTTCTCCGGGTGGTCCGGCCAGATCTGCTGGGTGGTGGTGGCGGTGAAGCCGATCTTGTCGAAGATCGCCCGCGCGCCCCAGGGCTCACCGACGCAGAAGCCGTCCATGTTGCCGACGCGCATGTTGGCGACCATTTGCGGTGGCGGCACGACGATGGTCTTCACGTCGCTAATGGGGTTGATGCCCAGGCTAGCCAGCCAGTAGTACAGCCACATGGCGTGGGTGCCGGTGGGGAAGGTCTGGGCGAAGGTCAGCGGCGTGCCACCTTTCTTCACGTGCTCGGCCAGCTGCGCGCCGTTGGTCACACCGGCGTCGCGCAACTGTTTGGAAAGCGTGATGGCCTGGCCGTTCTGGTTCAGGCCCATCAGCACTGCCATGTCCTTCTGCGGGCCGGCCAGGCCGAGCTGGGCGCCGTACATCATGCCGTAAAGCACGTGGGCAGCGTCCAGTTCGCCGGTGTTGAGCTTATCGCGCACGCCGGCCCAGGAGGCCTCCTTGCTCGGGTTGATGGTCAGGCCATATTTCTCGCCGAAACCCTGTGTCGCGGCGACCACCACCGAGGCGCAATCGGTCAACGGAATGAAGCCTACCGTTAGCGCGGCCTTCTCTGGCGCGTCGGAGCCGGCGGCCCAGGCCGCGCTGCGCAGCGAAGCAGGGGCGGACAGGCCGAGCGCGGCGATACCGCTCACGGCGCCGGCCAGGGCGATGGATTGCTTGAGAAAGTTGCGGCGGCTGGTGTCCAGCGGCTTGTTCGAATCACGATCGGTCATGGGTCTAATCCTTGTCAGGCGCATAAACAAAAACGGCGTACGCCAGGCCGCCTCAAATGAGAGGGAGGTGACCTGACGGACGCCGTTGTCCGTGATCCTCGGCCCGCCGCCGTTGGCGTGCTACGCAGGATGGTTGACAGGGACTTAGCAAGGGGCTTGCCAGCTTTCACGTATAACAGCCGAGCAGCGCCATGCGGCGCCTGGCAGGTAGAGGCTGGATATAAGCCTGCCAGCAGCTAACCGTTTTTAATCAAGAAGTTGCAGCTTCCTGTTGAGGTCGCTTGGCAACATGCGTGGCGAGCGAGCGCGCGGCTCGCCCTGCATGTTTCTGAGCCAATGCCGTGCATGGGCAGGCGACGCTGAGCCTTTTTGGTTCGCCTGGAGGGCTCAGGAAGCCGGTTGAACGCGCGCCTCCTCGACGAAATCGCGCAGCCAGCGCAGCACTTCGACGGCTTCCCAGCGGGCCGGATCGAACAGCGCATAGGCCAGCCCCTGGTAGCCGACCACGTCCAGCTGGCGGTGGTAGCCGGCGCGCTGCAGCAGGGCCTCGATCTCGGCGAAGCAGGTATTGAAGTGCTGACGATTGAAGGGGGTGCGGCTCTCGGTGACGATGCCCTCGAGCTGCAGCTCCTCGACCATCTCGCGCACCCGCTCCAGCGGCATGCGGTTCACCCGGTGTTTCAACTGCAGTACGTCCAGCATGGTAGCGCTCCTGTGCAAACGGTCATTTACCTGTGATGCCAAGCCTAATCTAAAAATACTGTACAAATAAACAGTATTGAGGAATAGTAAGGCCACTGCAGACCTGTCCGCCCGCAAGACGGGCGCCTTGCGAGAGGAGAATTGGCAATGCAACAGATGCTGATGACGATTGTGCTATCGGTCTTCCTGTACGGCTGCGCTCAGCCCCAGGTCGAGCGACCGCAGGCCAACGGTGCGTACCTGGTGATAGAGGGCGAGCAGGCCTGGGCCGTACTGGTGTCCGATGGTCGCAGAGTGGAGGAGGCCGGCCGGGTGCTGGATGTGATTCGCCTACCCAGCCATCATTCCAACATCGCCGCCAGTTACGTGATCGACACGCCCAATTGCGGCAAGCTGCAATGGCTGACCGAGCGACATGGCGCCGCGGAGGGTGAAACCACGCTGCTGCCGGCCGCCTTCAACGAACAACTGGGCAACCCCAACTGCGTATTGAGCCAGGGGCTCAGCCGGGCCTGGACTGCGCTGGACTATTCCGGCTGACCGCAGCGCGCCCCGACATTCGACAGCCGAGACGCGCAAAGAAAAAAGCGCCGCAACCTCAACGGAAGCGGCGCTTTTCATTTATGCGTCAGCGCGTGCTTACAGCAGGTGTTGCTTGTCCAACTCGATGGCGGCGTCGAGGGTTTCCAGCAGCGCCTTGCGCACCTTCAGCTTGGTGTTCTTGTGCGCGGTCATGTTGATCTTCTTCATCTGCTGCGCCACTGCCTGAGCGGTGGCCAACAGTTGCTCGGCCGGCACGATCTTGTCGAGGAAGCCGGCATCCACTGCACCGGCAGGGTCGAACATCTCGCCATTGATCACCGAACGATGGAAGGCCGACTTGCGCAGGCGGTCGCGGGCCAGCTCGATGCCGACGTGGTGCATGGTCATGCCGATCTGCACTTCGTTCAGGCCGATGTTGAACGGACCTTCCACGCCGATACGGTAATCGGCGGACAGCAGGATGAATGCCCCCTTGGCTACGGCATGCCCCGGGCAGGCGACGATGATCGGGTAGGGGTGAGCGAGCATGCGCCGCGCCAGGGTGGAACCTGCGGCTACCAGGTTGATTGCATTCTGCGGGCCGGAGGTCATCACCTTCAGGTCGTAGCCACCGGAAAGAATGCCCGGCTGGCCAGTGATGATGACGATGGCGCGATCCTGCTCGGCGCGGTCGAGCGCAGCATTGAAGGCAGCGATCACGTCAGGTGAGATGGCATTGACCTTGCCGTTGCTCAGGGTGAGGGTGGCGATGCCGTCCTCGAGTTGGTAGCTGATCAGGTCGCTCATGGCAGTTTTCCTTGTTAGGGCCTTGGGGGCGAATGTGGGCAGAAGGTACTCAGCCGGACCGCTCTGGTAAAGCGCCGTGGCTGACTGGTGGGTCAGTGTTTTTGCCTATCGCGCCGATGCCTGAAGGTAATTGGCCGATGGCGAAGCGAGGCCTCTAAGGTAGGTAGCGTCATAAAGGAGCTACCGATGAACACCCTCTATTCCATCCTTTATATGGTCACCGTGATCGGCCTGTTGCTGGCATCCGTCATGCTCAGCGAAGACCTCGCCCTGCGCAGCCCGTCCGGCGTGTTGCTGATCTTCGGTGTCGGCCTGTTCGTGTCCCTGGGTTTCCTCCTGTTCGGTCACATGCGCTTCGACGAGCCACCCGGCGAGGAGCATGACGAAAACCCGCTTCGCTCTTAAGCGCATGAATCCTTTAAAAAAAATTTGCCATTGGGGAAACATTCGACTACATTAGCGCGCCTCGACGGGGTAAACGCCAAAACGTCGAGATCCGGTGAAGTGTCCGAGTGGTTGAAGGAGCACGCCTGGAAAGTGTGTATACGGGAAACCGTATCAAGAGTTCGAATCTCTTCTTCACCGCCACTTTCGCAATACATGAAGCCCCGAGAGCTGAAAAGTTCTCGGGGCTTTTTTGTTTGCCGCCTTTTTGCTTTTGCCCATCTCCGGCGCAACCTGTCTGGGCTTGCGTGAAGCCTCACCTCAACCTTGGCCCTGGCCGCTCCCGGTGGTCCATTGGCAATAACCATGGTCACTATCGAGAACGCTGATTTCTATCTGGCGAGCCGGTGGCCTACTGTCGATCGCAACAGAGATTGAGTTGGATTGGAGGTGGCTATGCCCCGTATCGATGTGGTGTCCCTGGTTGGTAGTGCCGTGCCGGCTGAGCTCAGAGCCGATGGTCATATGGCGTGCTGGCTGCTGATGGTCGATGGTCAACCCAAGGCCGGGCCCTTCGCTTCGCGTGAGGCGGCGCTGGCTTGCCAGGCGGTGTGGCTGCTCAGCACCGCTGCCCGGCGTGAGGGTGACTCGCTGCTGGCCTGATTACCGTTTTACCCCGCGCTCGCTCCAGCGCTCCCCTTGGCCCGCCTCTGGCGGGCTTTTTCTTGTCTGCCGGGTAGAATGGCGATCATTTGCTCGAGGGGCGCGGTGTGGCCAGGTGGGACATTTTCTGCAGCGTGGTGGACAACTACGGCGACATTGGCGTGACCTGGCGGCTGGCTCGGCAGCTGGCGGCGGAGCAGGGGCATGCGGTGCGCCTGTGGATCGATGAGCTGAGCGCCTTCGTGCGCCTGTGCCCTGCAGCGAATCCCGACGTCGAGAGTCAGCTGTGTTCGGGGGTCGAGGTGCGTCACTGGCGTGAGTCGTTCTCCGCGGTGGAGTCAGCCGAGGTGGTGATCGAGGCCTTCGCCTGTCAGTTGCCGCCTTCCTATATAGAGGCGATGGCCGCCGGGGGCACGCGGCGTCTGTGGCTGAACCTGGAATACCTCAGCGCCGAAGACTGGGTCGCGGGGTGCCATGGTCTGCCATCGCCACAGCCAGGCGGCTTGCAGAAGTTCTTCTTCTTTCCCGGGTTCGTGGCGGGCACGGGGGGCTTGTTGCGTGAGGCCGAGTTGCTGGCGCGGCGGCGCGCCTTTCAGGCTGATGCGTCGGTGCGGCAGGCGTTTCTGCAATCGCTCGGTGTGGTGCGTGTAGCCGGGGCGCGCTTGATCTCGCTGTTCGCCTACGAAAATGCCGGGCTGGCGGGCTGGCTCGATGCGCTGGTAGCCGGCGCGCAAGCGACTCAGCTGCTGGTGCCGCAAGGCAAGATTCTCGCCGATCTGCAGGTCTGGCTCGGTGACGCGCAGCTGGCGCCGGGTGATCAGCGCCGGCGTGGCAATCTGCAGATTCATGTGCTGCCTTTTCTTGCTCAGGATGATTACGACCGTCTGCTCTGGTGCTGCGACCTCAATGCGGTGCGCGGCGAGGATTCCTTTATCCGCGCGCAGTGGGCCGGGCGGCCGCTGCTCTGGCATATCTACCCGCAGGAGGAAGGGGCGCACTGGGACAAGCTGGAGGCTTTCCTGGCGCTCTATGGCGCCGAGTTGCCGTCGGACGTCGCCGCTGCGCATGCCGCGTGGTGGCGCGCATGGAATGCCGGAGAGGGGATGGAGCAGGCCTGGCCTGAGCTTTTGCACGCGTGGCCGGTATTGCAGCAACATGCCGAGCGCTGGTGCGATTCGCAGGCCGCTCGGCCGGACCTTGCCACAGCGCTGGAACAGTTTTACCTAAATTGGCTATCATACGCGGCCTAGATTTCTGTACCTCCCGCATATTTCGGATATCCGCATGAAAACTGCACAAGAAATGAGAGTCAACAGCGTGGCCCTGATCGATGGCCAGCCGTGGCTGATCCAGAAGGCCGAGTTCACCAAGTCCGGTCGTAACAGCGCCATCGTCAAGATGAAGCTGAAGAACCTGCTCAACGGTTCCAAGACCGAGACCGTCTACAAAGCCGACGACAAGATGGAGCCGGTGATTCTCGAGCGCAAGGAAGTGAACCTGTCCTACATCAGCGGTGAGGACTACGTGTTCATGGATCCGGAGTACAACTCCTACGAGCTGCGTGCCGAAGATCTGGAAAGCGTTCTGCCGTTCATCGAAGAAGGCATGACCGACGTCTGCGAAGCCGTGTTCTTCGAAGGCAAGGTGATCTCCGTCGACCTGCCGACCACCATCGTGCGTCAGGTTGTCTACACCGAGAACGCTGCCCGTGGCGACACTTCCGGCAAGGTGATGAAGCCTGCCAAGCTGCGCAACGGTACCGAGATCAAGGTTGCCGAGTTCGTCGACATCGACGACTGGATCGAGATCGATACCCGTGACGGTTCCTACAAGGGCCGCACCCAGGCTCCGGCCTGAGCTTGAACGCTACGAAGAACCCGGCCTAGGCGCCGGGTTTTTTGTGCCTGATTTTCAGAGCGCTATCGCGGCTGAAGCCGCTCCCACGCAAGCCTTATTGCTGTGGAGCAGCGAGGCTGGCCTGTAGCGCCTGATCCCAGGGCGGCGGGAAGCCGAAGCGCTGCTTGAGAAAACTCAGCAGCAGCCGTGTGCGCGGGCTGGCTTCGCGCTCCAGGCGCAGGGCGTAGATGCTCACCGGCTCAGTGGCCGGCAGACCCTGTTCGCAGAACAGCGGGATCAGTTCGCCACGCTGCAGATGTTCGCTGCTCATCCAGGTGGGCAGGTGGGCGACGCCCAGGCCGGCGAGGGCGCTGAACAGCAGGGTCTCGGCATTGTTGCTGGTCTGGCGCAGGCGTTTGGGCTTGCACAGTTGCAGCTTGCCGTCGACCTCGAAGCGCCAGGCGTAGGGTGGGGCGAGGCTGTCCCAGTCCAGGCCGTCGTGTTGCTCCAGCTCCAGCGGGCTGCGCGGGATGCCGCGGTGGCGCAGGTAGTCCGGGCTGGCGCAGACGATGCGGGTCATCGACGCCAGCGGGGTGGCGACCAGGCGACTGTCCGGCAGCGGGCCGATGCGTACGACGATATCCACCTCGCCCAGATGCTCACCCTGCAGGTCGGTGAAACTGTCGATCAGGCGCAGCTGCACGTCGAGCCCGGGGTTGGCGCGCAGGAAGTCGGCAATCGCGGGTGCCAGGTGGCGGCGACCGAAGGGCGAGGGCGCATCGATGCGAATCAAGCCTTCCGGTGCGCTGCTCAGTGACACCGCCTCGGCCCTAGCCAGATGCAATTCGGCGAGGATGCGTCGGGCGCGTTCGGCGAATGCCAGACCCGCCGGGGTCACGCGTACCGCATGGGTGCTGCGGCTGAACAGGCTGCTGCCCAGGGCGCGCTCCAGGGCGTCGATGCGCCGGGCCACCGCCGAAGGCGTGAGCGGGTGACGCCGGGCAGCGGCAGAGAAACTGCCGGTTTCCAGCACGTCGAGGAAGAGCTCCAGCTGGTCGGTCAGGGTATCGGGGTTCATGGCGGTTCGCTTGTGCGTAATCAGCAAAGCCATTTTGCGTTGCTATGCGTTTCCGCGCTAGCCGTGGCTGCTTAACATGCACCCCACAGTTTGGAGGTGTCATGAATCTGTTCGACCTGTTGCTCAATCTATTGCTCGGCCTGGGTCTGGGGACCCTGGGCGGTTTGTTCGGCATCGGTGGCGGGCTGATCGCCATTCCGGTACTGGGCATTGTCTTCGGGCTGGATCAGCAACTGGCGCAAGGCACCGCACTGGTGATGGTGGTGCCGAACGTGATGCTGGCGATCTGGCGTTACCATCAACGCAATCGCATCGACCTTCGCTATGCACTGCTACTCGGCGTTACCAGCTTCGTCTGTGCCTGGCTGGCCTCGTTGTACGCGGTGGAGGTGGATTCACGCACCATGCGCTGGGCCTTCGTTGGCTTTCTGTTGGCCCTGGCGGGCTACAACCTGCTGCGCATGCTGATGACTCAGGCACCAGCCAGCGGCGAGCTGCGTCATCACTGGGGCTGGTTCGGCGTGCTGGGCGGGGTGTCCGGTGCCATGGGCGGGCTGTTCGGTGTGGGCGGCGCGGTGGTGGCGACGCCGGTGCTGACCAGCGTGTTCGGCACCACCCAGGTGGTGGCGCAGGGACTGTCGCTGTCGCTGGCGCTGCCCAGCACCGGGGTGACCTTGCTCACCTATGCGCTGCATGATCACGTCAACTGGTGGATGGGCGTACCGCTGGCCGTAGGTGGCCTGCTCAGCATCAGCTGGGGCGTGCGCCTGGCCCATTCGCTGCCGGAGCGCCTGCTGCGCAGCCTGTTCTGCGGCTTCCTGCTGTTCTGCGCGCTGCTGCTTGCGCTGGAGTCGGGCGGCCGTCTATAGGCGAAAACCTTCAACGATATGCTCGGCCAGGCATTCGGTGACGGGTGACTGACTGCTTTCGTTGCGCAGCAGCACGATGCTGGTCAACGGCAGCAGCGGCAGGCCTTCGGCTTCGCCGAGGATGCGCAGATCCGGCGTGATCAGGCTTTGTAGCTGTGCGGTGACCGCCAGGCCAGCGCGCACCACGGCGAAGATCGCCGACAGGCTGGGGCTGGTATAGGCGATGCGGTAGGGGCGACTCATCGCATCCAGCGCGTTGCAGGCCCACTCGCGGCAGAAACAGTCGGCGTTGAACATGGCCAGCGGCATGGGGTTCTGCTCGTGTGGCGCGAATCCCTGAGCCACGGCCCAGGCGAAGCGTTCCTGACGCAGCAACTGGCCAATCTCCTTGCCGGGCTGGCGGGTAACGATGGTCAGATCCAGATCCTGGCGTAGCAACAGCTGGCCGGAGGGTTCGCAGTGCACCTCCACCTGCACCAATGGATAGGCCTGGGCGAAGCGCGAAAGTATCTCCGGCAGAAAGCGCATCACATAGTCGTCCGGCGTGCCGATGCGCACGGCGCCGACCATATGGGGTTCGCGCAGGGTGTTGAGCACTTCGCCGTGCAGTTTGAGAATGCGCCGCGCATAACCCAGCAGCACCTGGCCTTCGGGTGTCAGCCGCACCTGGCGGCCGTCGCGCTCGAACAGCGGCCGCTGTACCACATCTTCCTCCAGTCGCTTCATCTGCATGCTCACCGCCGACTGAGTGCGATTGACCGTTTCCGCAGCGCGGGTGAAGCCGCCGGTGTCGGCGATGGCAACGAAGCTGCGCAGCAGTTCGGTATCGATACTGGGGTGATAGGCCATTCATCAATCCTCGAGATGGATAGCATAAGAAACATTCGTTGGATTGATCTTAAGCGCGGGCCGACACTGACGCCAACCCACAGGGAGGGCGAAAAGATGAAAGGTCAAAAAGGTTATGCGCTGGCTCAGGCCATCCACTTCGAACGTCTGCCGTCATTGGCCTGCGTTTGGCGTATGCTGCGGCGCTGGCGTCAACTGGCTCGTGAGCGGCAGCAGTTGGCTCGGCTTAGCGATATGGCGCTCAAGGATCTGGGTTTGTCCCGGGCCGATGCGCTGCAGGAGGCCGAACGGCCGTTTTGGGATGATCCGCTGAGAAAGTGACGAGTAATGACTGGAGTTAATGAATGACCGCGTTACGCAGGGGCGCCGATTTTTTCCTGTTCCAACTGATGCTGCTGCTCTGCGCCATCTGGGGCAGCCAGCAGGTGGCGATCAAGCTGGCGGCGGACGACATCGCGCCCATGCTGCAGGTAGCCCTGCGCTCCGGCATCGCCGCGCTACTGGTCGGCCTGTTGTTGATCTGGCAGGGCGGTTGGCGTGAATGGCTGGGTTCTACCTGGTTGGCCGGCGTGCTGGCGGGTGTGCTGTTTGCTCTGGAGTTCTTTTTCATCGCGCTGGGTCTGCGCCATACCACGGCCTCGCATATGGCGGTGTTTCTCTATACCGCGCCGATCTTCTCGGCGCTCGGGCTGCATCTGCTGTTGCCCAGCGAGCGCCTGCGGCGTCTGCAGTGGCTGGGTATCGCGCTGTGTTTTGGCGGTGTGGTGATGGCCTTCGGTGTAGGCGGCAACTGGGCCCAGATCGATGCCGGTATGCTGCTTGGCGATGTGCTGGGGCTGTGCGCCGGCATGGCCTGGGGCGCTACCACAGTGGTGGTGCGAGCTTCTCGCCTGTCCGAGGCGCCGCCTGGGCTGACGCTGTTCTATCAGTTGGCGGTGGCCTTCGCGTTGCTGCTCGCTTATGCGCTGGCGGTGGTTGATCTTGGCCAGTTGCGCTGGAGCCCGATCGCCATCGGCAGCATCCTGCTGCAGGGCGTGGTGGTGTCGTTTTTCACCTACCTGACCTGGTTCTGGCTGCTGCGCCGTTACCTGGCTTCGAACATGGCGGTGTTCTCCTTCATGACCCCGCTGTTCGGCGTCAGTTTCGGCGTGCTGGTGCTGGACGAGCCGCTGACGCTGAACTTCATCATCGGCGCGGCACTGGTGCTGTCGGGCATCACCCTGGTCAGCAGCGAGGCCTGGCTGCGTCGGCGCTTCGCTGACTGGCGCGGTTTGCCGCAACGATCCTGATGGTTTGCCTGCAAGGAGGCTGGAATTTGTCCGCTTATCACTTGGCCCAACTGAACATCGCCTGGATGAAGGCACCGCTGGAATCGCCGGGAATGGCCGATTTCGTCGCCAACCTGCAGCGCGTCAATGCCCTGGCCGAAGCCTCGCCCAGCTATGTCTGGCGTTTGTAGGACGAGGCGGGCGATGCCACGGCGATCCGCCCGTTCGGTGACGAGGTGCTGGTGAACATGTCGGTCTGGCAGGACGTGCAGTCGCTCAGCGATTACGTCTACAAATCCGCGCATACCGAGATGCTCAAGCGCCGCCGCGAATGGTTCGAGCGCGTCGAACAGGCGCACCAGGTGTTGTGGTGGGTGCCGGCCGGGCATCGTCCGGACGTGGTCGAGGCGGCCGAGCGTCTGGCACACCTGCGCGAGCATGGCGCCACGCAGCAGGCCTTCACCTTCCGCCATGCGTTCGCGGCGCCGGCCTGATAGGCTGGCTCGCCATGACGCTCTCACTTTCTCTCGCCGAAGCGCGCCGCCTGGCCCTGGCTGCTCAGGGGTTCGGCCGTACCCCGCGCGGCGCCATCGCCCATCGGCACTTGCAGGCGCAGATCGAGCGCCTCGGCGTGCTGCAGATCGATTCGGTCAACGCCCTGGTGCGCTCGCATTATCTGCCGGCGTTTTCCCGTCTTGGCCACTACCAGGCCGAGCACCTCGACGAGCTGGCCTGGGGCCGGGCGCGCCGTCGGCGCCTGTTCGAGTACTGGGGCCACGAGGCTTCGCTGTTGCCGCTGGAACTCTACCCGCTGCTGCGCTGGCGCATGCGCCGGGCCGCCGCTGGCCAGGGCATCTACCCGGGGCTGGCGCGCTTCGGCATGGAACGGCGCGAGGTGATCAACGACGTCCTACAGGCTGTGCGTGAACGCGGTGCCCTGGGTGCCGGCAGTCTCTCCAGCCGTACCGAGAAGGCCGGCCCCTGGTGGGACTGGAGCGCGGAAAAGATGGCGCTGGAATGGCTGTTCGCGGCAGGCGAAGTGGCGGTTGCAGGACGGCGAGTTTTCGAGCGTTTGTACGATCTGCCGGAGCGGGTCATCCCTGGCGAGTCGCTCAACCACCCCGAGCTGGATGAGGACGAGGCGCAGCGGCGCCTGTTGCTGCGTTCGGCCGATGCGCTGGGTGTGGCGACGGAGAAGGATCTGCGTGACTACTACCGGCTCGATGCCGACGACAGCAAGCGCCGTCTCGCCGAGCTGGTGGAAGCGGGTGAGTTGCTACCGGTTACGGTGCAGGGCTGGCGGCAGCCGGCCTACTGTCGGGGCGAGCCGCGCGTGCCTCGGCGCATCCGTCACAGCGCGCTGCTGTCGCCGTTCGACTCGCTGATCTGGGAACGCCAGCGCACCGAGCGGCTGTTCGGCTTCCGCTACCGTCTGGAGATCTACACCCCACAGGCCAGGCGTGTATACGGCTATTACGTGCTGCCTTTCCTGCATCACGAGCGTCTGCTGGCACGTGTCGACCTGCGCAGCGAGCGCGCCGCCGGGCGTCTGGCGGTGCATGCCGTGCATCTGGAGGAAGCGGTGTTGAGCGAGGAGGCGCGCCTGGCGCTGGGCGATTCGCTGCGTGCGCTGGCGCACTGGCTGGGGCTGGATGAGGTGTGGCTGGCGCCGAGCGTGAAAACGCTCGGCGTACCTGTTGCCTAGCGCCGCACCTGTTTGAGCGTTTCGGCGATCATGAACGCCAGCTCCAGCGACTGGTCGGCGTTCATGCGCGGGTCGCAATGGGTGTGGTAGCGGTCGGACAGACCGTCCTCGGTAATCGGGCGTGAGCCGCCGATGCATTCGGTGACGTTCTGCCCGGTCATCTCGATATGGATGCCGCCAGCGTAGGTGCCTTCGGCCTGGTGCACGGCGAAGAACTGCCGGACTTCGCTGAGAATCTGCGCGAAGTCGCGGGTCTTGTAGCCGCTGCTGGCCTTGATGGTGTTGCCGTGCATGGGGTCGGAACTCCACAGCACCTGGCGGCCTTCTTCCTTGACCTTGCGCAGCAGGCGCGGGAAGTGCGCTTCCACCTTGTCGGCGCCCATGCGCACGATCAGGTTGAGGCGGCCCGGATCGTTGTCCGGGTTGAGCGTGTCGAGCAGGCGGATCAGCTTGTCCGGGTCCATGCTCGGACCGACCTTGACGCCGATGGGGTTCTCGATGCCGCGCATGAACTCGACGTGGGCGCCGTCCAGCTGACGGGTGCGGTCGCCAATCCACAGCATGTGCGCGGAGCAGTCGTACCAGCGGCCGGTGAGGCTGTCGCGACGCACGAAGGCCTCTTCGTAGTTGAGCAGCAGCGCTTCGTGAGCGGTGAAGAAGCTGACTTCGCGCAGCTGCGGCGCGCTGTCCATGCCGACCGCACGCATGAAGGCCAGGGTTTCGTCGATGCGGTTGGCCAGCTGGTGGTACTTCTCGGATAGCGCCGAGTTGGCGATGAAATCGAGGTTCCACTGATGCACCTGATGCACGTCGGCGAAACCGCCCTGGGCGAAGGCACGCAGAAGGTTGAGGCTGGCGGTGGCCTGGTGATAGGCCTGCAGCAGGCGCTCCGGATCGGGCACGCGGCTGGCGGCGTCGAAGCCGATGCCGTTGACGATATCGCCGCGGTAGGCGGGCAGGGTGACGCCATCGATGGTTTCGCTACCGGACGAGCGCGGCTTGGCGAACTGTCCGGCCATGCGCCCGACCTTGACCACCGGGCAGCCGGCAGCGAAGGTCATGACAATGGCCATCTGCAGCAGCACCTTGAAGGTGTCGCGGATCTTCGCGGCGGAAAACTCGGCGAAGCTCTCGGCGCAGTCGCCGCCCTGCAGCAGGAAGGCGCGGCCCTGTGTGACTTCGGCGAACTGGCGGCGCAGCTCGCGCGCCTCGCCGGCGAACACCAGCGGCGGATAGCCGGCCAGGGTCTGCTCGACGCGGGCGAGGTGGGCGGCGTCAGGGTATTCGGGCTGCTGCTGGATGGGCTTGGCCCTCCAGCTATCGGGACTCCAGGCGTGCGACATGCTGCGTCTCTAGCGATTGATCAGGCGGAGGCGCATGGTAACCGATAAGCCCCGTCACGTGAGGGGCTTCGCGGCGCCGCAGACATATCGACTCGGGTCGCGAATGCACTGGGGCGGCAACCGACGATGGCATCGACGTGTCAGTTGCTCAAGAACTGCAGCCACGCAGCCGACGTTGAATTATCACGTGACCCGGGGCGGTTTCTTCAATGACAATCGGCGCTTTAGCCCGGCTTCTATGCTGGGGGATTTCACTGTGGGAGAGGTATCGATGCCAGGCTTGCCGCCAGAGGACGAATTGCAGGACGAGGTTCTGCTGGCCGAAGTGCGCGATGCCTTCGGGGTGATTCGCGTGGTGCAGATCGGTGCCTACCGCTTTCTCGAGTTCGGTGATGCCATCGAGCAGAGCTGCGTGTTCCAGGGTGATCCCAGCTGGCTCGAATACGACTACACCCGCGCCATGCTGCTGGGCGCGCTGTGCCACGATGCGCCGGAAACTGCACTGTTTCTCGGTCTGGGTGCCGGTAACCTGACTCAGGCCTGCCTCAAGTTCCTGCCGCTGGAGGATGTCGAGGCCATCGAGCTGCGGCCGGACGTGCCGCGCCTGGCCATGGAGTTTCTCGGCCTCGACGACGATCCGCGGCTGACCATTCGCATCGGCGATGCCACCGAACTGCTCGACAGCGCGGAAACCGCCGATCTGATCTTTCTCGATCTGTACACCGACCAGGGGCCGGGTGTCGGTCATCTGGCCTGGCGCTTTCTCGACCGCTGCCGTGAAAAGCTCAACCCGGGCGGTTGGTTGATCATCAATCAATGGGCCGGCAACGACGGCAAGCCACTGGGTGCGGCATTGCTGCGCGGGCTCTATCATCGGCATTACTGGGAATGCCCAGTGAAGGAGGGCAACGTGGTGCTGTTGATCCCGGCCGACCTCGACCAGCGCCTGAACATGGGGCGTTTGCAGATGCGTGCGGGTGAACTGGCGCCGCGCCTGGGTTACTCCCTGCAACCTCTGATCGAGGTTTTGCGCCCGGCTACGTGACGCCACGCATGGCTAAAAACCGCACAAAACCGCCTGGAAGTACCTGCGGTGAGCGGTGCGTGGGTGTGAGGAGCATAAAAAACAGCACCTTGGTCAGGAATTTCCGGTATGATGCGCGCCGGTCAATTCACTGGCCACGTTCAGGTAGTGCAACTCGCCCGGGAAATTAACTTCCGGCAGCCAGTCCCCAGCGGACTATCCTTGACGATTCACTTTCATCACGTTTTCGCAAATCCCCGCCGACCAGGCTGCCAGGGTGACCCACAAGGTCTTACACGGCATGCGCAGCTTTGGAACATGGGTCTTTGCGGATGCACTTGAGGCAGACCCATGACCCAGGAAATCGGCGGCTTCGCCGCGCTCGGACTTCATCCCAATATTCTCGCCGCTCTGACCGCCGTCGGTTACGAAGAGCCGTCCCCGATCCAGTCGCAGGCCATTCCGGTGATCCTCGCCGGCCACGACATGATCGGCCAGGCGCAGACCGGTACCGGCAAGACCGCCGCCTTCGCCTTGCCGCTGCTGAGCAAGATCGACCCGGCCAAGCGCGAGCCGCAGGTGCTGATCCTCGCGCCGACCCGCGAACTGGCCCTGCAGGTGGCCACCGCTTTTGAAACCTATTCCAAGCAAATGCCGGGCGTGAACGTCGTCGCCGTCTATGGCGGCGCGCCGATGGGCCCGCAGCTCAAGGCCATCCGCCAGGGCGCGCAGATCATCGTCGCCACTCCGGGCCGTCTGGTCGACCACCTGCGCCGTGACGAGAAGGTACTGTCCACCATCCAGCACCTGGTGCTCGACGAAGCTGACGAGATGCTCAAGCTGGGCTTCATGGACGATCTGGAGATCATCTTCGAAGCCATGCCGGAAAGCCGCCAGAGCGTGCTGTTCTCCGCCACGCTGCCGCATTCGATCCGCGCCATCGCCGAGAAGCACCTGCGCGAGCCGCAGCACATCAAGATCGCGGCCAAGACCCAGACCGTCTCGCGCATCGAGCAGGCGCACCTGATGATTCACGCCGACCAGAAGACCAACGCCGTGTTGCGTCTGCTGGAAGTCGAGGATTTCGACGCCCTGATCGCCTTCGTGCGCACCAAACAGGCCACTCTGGATCTGGCCTCCGCGCTGGAAGCCAAGGGCTTCAAGGCCGCTGCGCTGAACGGCGACATCGCCCAGAATCAGCGTGAGCGCGTGATCGAGTCGCTCAAGGACGGTCGTCTGGACATCGTCGTCGCCACCGACGTCGCCGCCCGTGGTATCGACGTGCCGCGCATCACCCACGTGTTCAACGTCGACATGCCGTACGACCCGGAATCCTACGTGCACCGTATCGGCCGTACCGGCCGCGCCGGTCGCGATGGCCGTGCGCTGCTGCTGGTGACCCCGCGCGAGCGCCGCATGCTACAGGTGATCGAGCGTGTCACCGGGCAGAAGGTGGGCGAGGTCAAGCTACCGAACGCCCAGCAGGTGCTCGATGCCCGTATCAAGAAGCTGACCAGCAGCCTGGCGCCGCTGGTGGCTGATGCCGAAGCCAGTCATGGCGATCTGCTCGACCGCCTGACCGCCGATATCGGCTGCAGCCCGCGCGCGCTGGCCGCCGCGCTGTTGAAGAAGGCCACCAATGGCCAGGCGCTGGATCTGGCCAGCGTCGAGCGCGAGCAGCCGCTGGTGCCGGGTGTTGGTGGTGCACCGCGTGAGCGTCGCGAGCGTGATGGTGATCGTGGCGGTGAGCGCGGTGAATATCGCGAGCGTCGTGCGCCAATGCCGCTGGCCGAAGGTCGTGTGCGCTGCCGTACCGCGCTGGGCACTCGCGACGGCATCGCCGCAAAGAACCTGCTGGGCGCCATCCTCAACGAGGGCGGCCTGGCGCGTGAAGCTATCGGTCGCATCCAGATCCGCGAGACCTTCAGCCTGGTCGAGCTGCCGGAAGATGGTCTGGACCGCCTGCTCGGCAAACTGAAGGACACCCGCGTGGCCGGCAAGGCGCTGAAACTGCGTCGCTACCGCGAGGATTGATCCGGCAGGCTCGATGCCTTGCCACAGGATCAAAAAAACGCCGCGCCCTAAACAGGGTGCGGCGTTTTTGTTTCTGCGCCACCCTGTCAGCCGGTCTCGAGATTGGCCTTGGGCGCCAGGCGGTCGAACACCTCGGGCGTCAGCGCCGCTTCGCCAGCTTCGTCGAGCACTTCACGCGGGTGCTCGCTGCCGGGGATGCTGCTGTCGAGCATGCTCAGCAATTGTGCGCCGCGCGCGGTGAGGATGAAATTTTCGCCGTTGCCGCCTTCTTCCTCCGGGCGCGGCTCGATAAAGCCGTTGTGCAGCAGCCGGGCCTCGTAGCGCGCGGCCTCGGCGCGCAGGTGGTCGAGATTGTCCACGGGTTCGCCGGCATTCTCATGCTCTTCGGCCAGGTCCTCGGCGTAGCGACGCGGGGCGAAGGGTTTGCCAGCGGAGTTCTGCGCCTCATGCAGCAGGCGTTCGATCAGGTCCCAGTCATGTTTCATGGCGGTACTCCCTAAGCGGTGGGCTTATAGGGTCCGACTTCACTGACGCGGTACGGTTCGACCCAATTGCCTGAGCGGTCCACGCAAAGCAAAACGCCCCGAACCAGTCGGGGCGTTTTGGGCGTTTCAGCTGCCGTGATCAGGCGCGGCGACGGAACAGCGGTTGCGGCTGATCGGCTGAGGCCTGATAGACCTCGCTGTAATCCTCGAAGGCCTTCAGCGCATCAAACGGGTCCTTGTCCGCGCGCAGGGCGAAGGCATCGAAGCCAACGCGCTTGAGGGCAAACAGCTGATCGCGCAGCACGTCGCCGATGGCGCGTACTTCGCCCTTGTAGCCGTAGCGGGTGCGCAGCAGGTAGGCGGTGGAGGAGTGACGGCCATCGGTGAAGGCGGGGAATTCCAGGGCGATGACTTGGAAATGCGCCAGGTCATCGGCGATTTCCTCGATCTCGTCACCGGCTTCCAGCCATACGCCGAGGCCGCCGTCGCGGGCTTTCAGCGCATGGGCATGCTCGCGCCACAGGTTCAGCGGAACGATGATGTCGTCGCAGTTGGGAATGACGTCCAGGGTCACGTCCTTGGCCAGCAGGTGCCAGGTTTCGTCGACCACCTGGCCGTTCTTAATGATTCGCTGCATAGACGCGCTCCTTGAACGGGTCGATACCGACACGGCGGTAGGTATCGAGGAAGCTTTCTTCTTCGGTGCGTTGCTCGACATAGACCTTGATGATCTTGTCGATCACGTCCGGCATGTCGTCCTGAGCGAAGGAGGGGCCGAGGATCTGCGCCAGGCTGGCTTCACGACCGGCGCTGCCGCCGAGCGATACCTGGTAGAACTCCTGACCTTTCTTGTCCACGCCGAGGATGCCGATATGGCCCACATGGTGGTGACCGCAGGCGTTCATGCAGCCGGAGATGTTCAGGTCGATATCGCCGATGTCGAACAGGTAGTCGAGATCGTCGAAGCGGCGCTGAATGGCTTCGGCCACCGGAATCGACTTGGCGTTGGCCAGCGAGCAGAAGTCGCCACCCGGGCAGCAGATGATGTCGGTCAGCAGGCCCACGTTCGGCGTAGCGAAGCCTTGTTCGCGCAGCTCGCCCCACAGGGTCAGCAGCTGACGCTGTTCGACGTCGGCGAGGATGATGTTCTGGTTATGGCTGTTGCGCACTTCGCCGAACGAATAGCGGTCGGCCAGATCGGCGATGGCATCGAGCTGCTTGTCGGTGACGTCGCCCGGCGCCACGCCGGTGGGCTTGAGCGACAGGGTCACGGCGACGTAGCCGGGCTTCTTGTGAGCGAAGGTGTTGCGCTGGCGCCAGCGGGCAAAGCCCGGGTTCTCGGCGTCCTGCTGGGCGAGCAGGGCGTCTTCGTCCTGCAGGGCCTGGTAGGCCGGGTCGACGAAATGCGCGGCGACGCGGGCGACTTCGGCTTCGGTCAGGGTGGTCGGACCATCCTTGAGGTGCGCCCACTCGGCGTTCACGCGCTCGGCGAACACCTCGGGGGTCAGCGCCTTGACCAGGATCTTGATGCGCGCCTTGTACTTGTTGTCGCGACGGCCATAGCGGTTGTACACACGCAGGATGGCGTCGAGGTAGCTGATCAGGTGCTGCCAGGGCAGGAACTCATTGATGAAGCTGCCGACGATCGGGGTACGGCCCAGGCCGCCGCCGACGGAAACGCGGAAGCCCAGCTCGCCAGCGGCGTTCTTCACCGCTTCCAGGCCGATGTCATGCACTTCGATGGCGGCGCGGTCGCTCACGGCGCCGTTGACGGCGATCTTGAACTTGCGCGGCAGGTGGCTGAACTCGGGGTGGAAGGTCGACCACTGACGGATGATCTCGCACCAGGGGCGCGGATCGACGATCTCGTCCTTGGCCACGCCGGCGAACTGATCGGTGGTGGTGTTGCGGATGCAGTTGCCGCTGGTCTGGATGGCGTGCATCTGCACGGTGGCCAGTTCGGCAAGAATCTCCGGCACGTCTTCCAGGTCCGGCCAGTTGAACTGCACGTTCTGTCGGGTACTGATGTGCGCGTAACCCTTGTCGTAGTCACGGGCGATCTTCGCCAGCATGCGCACCTGGGTGGACGACAGCAGGCCATAAGGCACGGCGACGCGCAGCATGGGCGCGTAGCGCTGGATATACAGACCGTTCTGCAGGCGCAGCGGACGGAATTCCTCGCCGCTCAGCTCTCCGGCGAGGTAGCGACGGGTTTGATCGCGGAACTGCTTGACGCGATCCTCGACGATCTTTTGATCGTACTGGTCATAAACGTACATGAAGGGTCCTGTTTTCAGGCTACTTACTGCCAATCAGCGCGCACGGCCGCGCACTCCCGAGGAGCCGGGGCACGATACCAGCTCAGGTTTATGCGTAAAAGTGATGTTTGAATATATAAACCTAGCTTTAAGGAATAAGACCGCCCTAAAGCATAACCAGATGGTTTGAGCCAATGCCGAGGCTGGTCTTAAATACAGTGTGCGTCACCCACAATCACAAGAAGAGGGGGAGCCATGAGCGAACACACCGATATGGACAATTCCGACAGTGTCATCGATGCCTGGGCGATCTTCTGCCTGATCCTGATTGCAGTAGGCACGGCGGTTTTCTGGGTCAGCGGGCAGTGAGAGCGAAGGCCGACGCGCATTAGCGGTCGGCCTTTTTCCGTTTGCGCCCTATACTGCGCCCCGTCAATCGGGGAGGGGCGTCGTGAGCAGGTGGGTGTTGGGCCTGGGGTTACTGTTTTGCTGTGCACTGGCGACAGCGCAATCGCGTGCGCCGTCGGTGGTGTTTCTCAATCCCGGTTATTCCGACGAGCCGTTCTGGAGCGATTACGCCCTTTATATGGCTGACGCCGCTGGCGATCTGGGCGTGCAACTAACCGTGCTTTACGCTGAACGCGACCCTGTGCGCATGCTCAGCAATGCCCGACAGGTTCTGCAGGGCGTGCATCCGGATTACCTCATCTTTACCAACGAGCAGTTCCTGGGGCCTGAACTGCTGCGTTTGTTCGAAGGCAGTCAGGTGCGTCTTTTCGCCCTGCACAGCACGCTCACCGATGAGCAGCAGAGCCTGATCGGTGGCAGCCGTGAACGTCATCGCAACTGGCTGGGCAGTCTGGTGCCCAACGACGAGGAAGCGGGCTACCTGATGGGGCGCAGTCTGCTCCAGCTCAGCCGCGGTCAACCGACCGAGATGCTGGCATTCTCCGGGGTCAAGCAGACACCATCCTCGATACTGCGTCTTGCTGGTCTGCAACGTGCGCTGATCGAGGCGCCGCATGTGCGTTTGGTGCAAGCGGTGCATGGCGAGTGGCAGGAGCAGCGTGCCTATGAGCAGGCGCTCGGCCTGCTGCCGCGTTACCCCAATGTCAGCCTGATCTGGTCCGCCAACGATGCAATGGCCTTTGGTGTGATGCGCGCGGCTGGCGAGCAGGGCAGAGCATTGCACTATGCTGCGCTGAACAACTCGGCCCGGGTGCTGCAAGCGCGAATCGACGGCCAGGTCGAGGTCCTGGCAAGCGGACATTTCCTTCTGGGCGCCTGCGCTATGGTGATGCTCAGTGATCACGCCCGCGGGTTGGACTTCATCGAGCGCGGTGACAAGGATCAGGAGGCGCGGCTGCTGCGCATCATCGACGGGGAGCAGGCACATCGGCTGCTCAGTCGCCTCGGCCAGGCAGATATCGGAATGGATTTTCGCCAGTTCAGCGCGGTGGCACAGCCTCAGCTGCAGCGGTATGACTGCTCGATTGCATCGTTGCTGAACTGATCAGCCGGTCGCCATGTGCAGGATCAGTTTCACCGCACCCAGCAGCACGATCACGAACAAGGCAGTGAAGAGTATCCCGAGCAGAATGAAATGACCGGGTTTGCCGCGGCTGAAGTCACGGCTGCGATTCTTGCCGCTCTGTACGCCGAGCGCAGCCGCCAGCACGCTCTGCAGCATCTCGCGCAGGGTCAGCGGGGCCTGCTGGGGATCTTTGTCCTGATCTGTCATGTCAGTCTCTCCTTCGCTGCTGCAAGCATAGTCCGCAACCCGCCAGGCAGCACGAGGGGCTAGGCTGGCTTCTGCTAATCAGGCAATCTGCCAGGGCGCTGACCACCGACGCCGACCATGCCTGACGATCTTTTTGCCGACGATGCCGCGCAAACCGAGCGCACCCGCGAGACCATCCTGCGCTACCACCTGAGCTGGAAGCACCGCGACCTCGAAGCGGTGCTGGCGCTGTATCACCCGGATATCGAATACAACGATTTCTATCAGCAGCGTTGCATGCGCCTGGCCGACCTGCGCGAGTACGTCGAGGCCAACCTGCCGCGGCGCCCGGGCGAGCTGCTGGAGCATGTCGATCGTATTCGCATCGATGGCCATACGGCCTTCATTCAGTACCGCACCAGCCTGCTGGGCGGGGACGGGCTGGTATCGTTTCGCACCGGCGAGGCCATCACCGTGCGCGACGGCCTGATCTGGCGCATCAACGAATACGCGACCCTCGTGCACGAGACCCGTGGCGCGGGCGAAACTGCCACTTCGCGCCCGGCGATCAGCCGTCTGGGGCTGTCGACGCGTCAGCTAGGACAACTGGCGCAGGATCTACAGGATTATTTCCAGCGCAGCCGGCCATTTCTCGACCCGGAGCTGGACCTGCAGCAGGTGGCAGCGGCGACCGGCTACAGCCGCAACCAGATTTCCCATCTGCTCAACCAGGTGCTTGGCGAAAGCTTCTATCGCTACGTCAATCGCGCTCGCCTGCAGTACCTGCTCGACGCCCTGCAGGCCGGCAGTGACCTGAAACGTATCGACGAGCTGGCCTTTGCTTCAGGCTTCAATTCCCTGTCGGCGTTCTACAGCTGTTTCAAGCGCCACACCGGGCTATCGCCGAAGGCTTATCTCAGGAGAATTTCCTCGCGGGCACGCACGCAAGACAGCACCTGATCGCCACTACTAGCCTTGCGTCATCAACCGATGACGGAGGCATGGATGAACTGGCGCAACATCAGCCTATGGATGGATCAGCTCGATGATCCACTGCAGGCGCGGCCCAGCCTGCAGCACGATATTCAGGCAGACGTAGCCATCATCGGCGCCGGCTATACCGGCCTGTGGACGGCCTATTACCTCAAACGGTATGCCCCACAACTGCGCGTCGTGATTTTGGAGGCCGAGACGGCCGGTTTCGGCGCTTCCGGGCGTAACGGCGGCTGGCTGATGGGTAACCTGCTCGGTGAGGATCACCTGCTGGCCGCTCGGCCGTCTGCCGCGCGCAAGGCATCCTTCGACCTGCTGCACGCTATTCCCGACGAAGTGGCCGAGGTGGTGGCCCGCGAAGGCATCGATTGCGACCTGCGCAAGGGTGGCGTGCTGTATTGCGCCGCGCGCTATCCGGAGCAGGAAGTGCGCCTGCGCGATTACCTCGAGCACTTGCGCGAGCTGGGCCTCGGTGAAGATGATTACCGCTGGCTGTCACCGAGCGAGCTGGCCGCGCAACTGCGTGTCGCCAATGCCTATGGCGCGCTGTACAGCCCGCATTGCGCGACCATTCAGCCTGCCAGCCTGGTGCGGGGTCTGGCGCGTAGCATCGAAGATATGGGCGTCGAGCTCTACGAGCGCAGCCCGGTGATCGACTGGCAGCCAGGCCAGGTGCGCACGGCACAGGCTCGCGTCGCGGCTGATTGGGTGGTGCCGGCCATCGAGGGTTATGCGGCCACCTTGTCACCGCTGGGCAATCACCAGTTGCCGGTGCAGAGCCTGATCGTGGCCACCGAGCCGCTGCCGGCGGACATTTGGGCCGGTATCGGCCTGGAGCGTGGGCAGGCGTTCAGCGAATTCAGCCGCCAGGTCACCTATGGCCAGCGCAGCCTCGATGATCGTCTTATCTTCGGTGCGCGTGGTGGCTATCGCTTTGGAGGCCGGCTGCGCAGCGACTTCAACCTCACCGATGACGAACTCGACCTGCGCCGCCATTTGATGGGCGAACTCTTCCCGCAACTGCGCAAGGTGCGCTTCAGCCACTCCTGGGGTGGCAATCTGGGCATGGCACGGCGCTTCCAGCCGCACATGCTGCGTGACTCGCGCAACCGTATCGCACTGTCTGGCGGCTACGGTGGTGAGGGCGTCGGTGCCAGCAACCTGGGTGGACGAACCCTGGCTGATCTGATTCTGGGCCGCGACAGCGAACTGCTGCACCAGCCCTGGGTGCTGAATGACAGCCCGATTTCCCGTTTGCCTCGCTGGGAGCCCGAACCCTGCCGCTGGCTCGGTTACAACGCGATCATCCGCAGTTTCGTTCACGAGGACGAAGTACTCGCCAACCCGCGCAGCCCAGCCTGGCGACGGCGTCTGGCGCAGGCGGTGGCGGCGCGCATGGAAAGCCTGATGGGCTGAGCGAATGCCAGCCGTTCTTTATCTGGAGTACTCATGAACATTACCTATTTTCGCGACACCCCCGGCATCGTCCTGGATACGTCCAACCCTGTCGCCGTCCCGCTGGGCGAGCCGGTGGCGGTCGCCTCGACCACCAGTGTCGAGCGCAGTGATGGCGTCGAGACCGGCGTCTGGGAATGCACGCCGGGGCGCTGGCGCCGACAGATCGTGCAGCAGGAGTTCTGTCACTTCGTGGCCGGGCGCTGCACCTTCACGCCTGACGGCGGCGAGGCTATCGAGATCCGCGCTGGCGACGCGTTGATGATGCCGGCCAACACCCTCGGCATCTGGGACATACAAGAAACGGTGCGTAAGACCTATGTGCTGATCTTCTGACCAGCACCTTTTCAGTGACTGCCTACAACAACAAGATCATCGACGAGGTATTCCATGCTGAAGAAACTCCTGCCGTGCCTGATCCTGGCCGGCACCGCCCATGCCGCTGACAGCGTGCGTATCTACAACTGGACCGACTACATCGCCCCGGACACCCTCAAGCAGTTCGAAAAGAGCAGCGGCCTGGGCACCCATTACGACGTCTATGACAGCAACGAGACGCTGGACGCCAAGCTCATGGCCGGTCGCTCCGGGTACGACGTGGTGTTCCCCTCCAACCACTTCATGGCCCGGCAGATCCAGGGTGGCGCACTGAAGAAGCTCGATCGCAGCAAGCTACCGAACTGGAACAACCTCAACCCGGTGCTGATGAGAGCGCTGGAGGTGAACGATCCGGGCAACGAACACGGCTTCCCTTACCTGTGGGGCAGCACTGGTATCGGTTACAACGTCGACAAGGTACGTGCGGTCTTGGGCGATGACGTGAAGATGGACAGCTGGGACGTGCTGTTCGACCCGGCCACGCTGGCCAAGCTCAACCAGTGCGGCGTGGCGATCCTCGACAACGGCCCGGAAATGCTGCCGATTGCCCTGCATCATCTGGGGCTACCGCACCATAGCAAGAACCCCGAGGATTATCGGCGCGCCGAAGCGCTACTGATGGAGATGCGCAAGAACGTGCGCTATTTCCACTCCTCCAAATACGTTGGTGACCTGGCCAATGGCGAGATCTGCATGGCAGTCGGCTTCTCTGGCGACATCATGCAGGCTGGCGCCCGCGCCGCAGAAGCGAGCAACGGGGTGAAGATTCAGTACGAGATTCCCAAGGAAGGCGCGCCGATCTGGTTCGACATGGTGGCCATGCCGGCTGATTCAGGGAATGAAGAGGGCGCCTATGCCTTCATGAACTACCTGCTGCAGCCCGAGGTGATGGCTGCCATCAGCAATCATGTGAAGTACGCCAATGGCAACGCCAAGGCCGACAGCCTGGTCGATCCCGCGCTCAAGGCAGACCCGACCGTCTATCCACCTGACGCGGTCATGGACAAGCTGTACACGCTGGAGGCCATGCCGTTGAAGATCGACCGGGTACGCACGCGCATCTGGAGCAAGGTGAAGAGCGGTGTCTGATCGCTACGATTAAAAAGCCCCGGCATGCCGGGGCTTTTTCCTGCGCGCGGGTTAGCTGCGCTTGGTTCAGACCTTGAAGCGGCCCAGCAGGCGATCCTGCTGGCCGACTTGCTCCACCATCGAGGCGCACTGGCGAACCTGCTGTTCGGCGCCGCCAGCCAGTTCATGGCTGATGTCGCGAATGTTGGTGGTATTGCGGTTGATTTCCTCGGTGGTGGCGCTCTGCTCTTCGGCTGCGGTGGCGATCTGCAGGTTCATGTCGTTGATGCGGGTGATGGCCTCGCGGATACGGCCGAGCATGTCATTGGCCGCGCTGGCCTCTTCGGCGGTCTTGCTGGCGGTGTCGCGGCTTTGCTGCATGCGACTTTCTGCCTGGCGTACGCCACCCTGCAACTGGTCGATCATCTGGCGGATTTCCTGCGTGGCCTGCTGCGTGCGCGAAGCCAGCGAACGGACCTCGTCGGCGACCACGGCGAAGCCACGCCCGGATTCGCCTGCGCGCGCGGCCTCGATGGCGGCGTTCAGTGCCAGCAGGTTGGTCTGCTCGGCGATACTGGTGATGACCTGCAGGATCGACTCGATATTGTGGCTGAGCTTGGCCAGTTCGTTGATTGCATGACTGGTGCCATCCATCTCGTCCGCCAGGTGGCGAATCGCCGAACTCGATTGCGATACCACGCGCACGCCGTTCTCGGTTTCCTCGTTGGCAGCGACGGCCGCCTGGGCTGCGGCCTGGGCATTGCGCGCCACTTCCTCGGCGGTGGAGGCCATTTCCTGCATGGCAGTGGCCAGTTGATCCACCTCCTGCAGCTGCTCTTGCAGGCGGCGAGCGGCCTGTTCCGATTCGTTCGAGGTCAGTGCGGTGCTCTCGCGCACCCGATGCGAGCTGCTCATGACGTCGCCGATCAGTGTCTGCAGGGTCTGCAGGAAACGGTTGAACTCCTGCGACAGCTCGCCGACCTCGTCGTTGCTGGTGATCGCCAGGCGGCGGGTCAGGTCGCCTTCACCGCTGTTGATTTCACGCAGCGAGGTGCTGAGCAGGCCCAGTGGCTTGAGCAGGCTGTTCATCAGCAGGACCAGCACCACCAGGCTGATGGCGACGCCGACCAGGGTGCCGATTGCTGCCAGCCAGGTCAGACGATTGGTCTCGGCCATGACCACGCTCTCGTCCAGCACCACGCCGATGTACCAGTCCATGCCGCGCAGATTGGGCAGCGGGGTGAAAGAGACCAGCAGGTTCTTGCCGCCACCCTCGACTTCGCGCAGTTCCTTGCTCAGAGTCGGGCTCTGGCCGTTGAACAGTTCGCTGTAGGATTTGCCGTTATAGTCGGCGTTGGGGTGGGAAATGATGTTGCCCGAGCGGCTGAGCAGAAAGGCGTAACCGGCACCATTGAAATCCAGGGTATTGACTGCATCAGCGACCGACTGCAGGCGGATATCGCCGCCGAACACGCCGAGGAACCGTCCTGCGTCGCTGATCTTGGCGACTGCCGAAATCAGGATTTCACCGGTGGTGGAGTCGACGTAGGGCTCGGTCAGTACCGCTCGGTCGGCTCCTTTGCCAAGGTCGTACCAGGGGCGCTTGCGGCCGTCATAGTCTGCGGCCGGATTCCAGTCCGCACTGTTCTTGAGGGTTTGCCCGGTTGCTTCCAGTGCGCCGAAGACGAGGATGAATTCATCCTTGAGCAACGGCAGATCGAAAACGCGCTGGGTTTCTTCCGGGCCGTAATGACTGTCGATGGCCTGCGACATCATGTCCATGAGCCGCAGCTTGGCGTTCAGCCAGTTTTCGATCTGTCGTGCCAGAGCGTTACTCGATTCGGAAATGCTCGATTCGATCTGGCTACGCAGGGTGTCGCGCACCTGGGTGACCTGCAGCAGCGACAGCAGGCTGGTGGTAAGAAAAAGCACGGTAGCAGCTGCTATACCGACCTTGTGGGCGATTTTCATGGATGGCTCCTGGGTGCAAAGACGACGGGGCTGCATCCATGCAATGCGGTTCTTTACAAACCTAGTACACTGCTGGCTTTTTGCTGGCCTGGCGCGTGATCTCTAACCTTTGTATCGGTCTGCAAACGCCGGTCTTGAGCCTTAGCGGCGATTTTTATGCAGGCGACTGGTATTGATCACATCCACCGCTCGCGCACGTAGCTGGCCGCAACCCCCGTCCACGTCCTGACCCGCGGAGTTACGCACCTTGGTCAGCACACCGCGGCTATGCAGATAGCGCACCATCTCGACGATGCGCTCGCCGTCCGGGCGCTGGTAGTCATCGGCTTCCAGGCTGTTGTAGGGGATCAGGTTGAGCACGGCGAACTTGCCCTTGAACAGGCGCAGGATGTTGTCCATTTCCTGCTGGCTGTCGTTGATGCCCTTGAGCAGCGTCCATTGGTACTGGATTGGGTAGTCGATGGCGCGGGCATAGGCTTCGCCCAGCTCCATCAGCTGCTCGGGATCGATGCGCGGCGCTCGGGGTAGCAGGCGTTGGCGCAATTCGGCGTCAGTAGTGTGCAGCGACAGGGCCAGGGCAGGGCGCACGCGCTGTTTTGGCAGGCGCTCGAAAACACGGGGATCGCCAACCGTGGAGAACACCAGGTTGCGGTGACCGATGCCGCCTTCTGTTCCGAGCAGGTCGATGGCCTCCAGCACGTTGTCGAGGTTGTGTGCGGGCTCGCCCATGCCCATGAACACCACTTTCTTCACCGCGCGCCGGCGGCGGCCCAGCACCACCTGCGCGACCATCTCGGCACTGCTGAGTTGGCGTAGCAGGCCGCTCTTGCCGGTCATGCAGAAGGTACAGCCCACGGCGCAACCAACCTGGCTGGAGATGCACAGCCCGTCGCGCGGCAGCAGTACGCTTTCGACCATCTGCTTGTCGGCCAGCTCCACCAGCAGGCGCGATGAGCCGTCGGCGCCCGGGTGTTCAGTGCTTACCCGAGCTAGCTGCTCGAGGCTGGCGGCGATGGCGGGCAGCCCCTCACGCACCGTAAGCGGCAGGAAATTCTCGGTCTTCTGGTACTTGGTGCCGGTATCCAGTGCCTTGCCCTGCAGCCAGGCACGGGTAATGCGCCCGATATGCTGGGGTTTGGCGCCGAGATCGGCGAGGCGTTGGCTGAGTTCGGTGAGCTGCATGGGGCGCGCATGCTATCACTTGGCCTGGGCGTCGACCACGTCGAAGCGCAGCACACCAATCATCTGTCCGGCCTCGGTGACGACTCGCACCTGCCAGCGGCCCTCGGGCGAGGCAGGGAAGTTGAGCTTGTGCGTCCAGGCGCGATAGCCCTGCTTGCGCCCGCCGCTGATATCCAGGGCGATGCGATCGACTTCCCGACCGTTGTGCTGCCACACGTGATAGATGCGCTCGTTGAGTCCGCGCGGGGCGTTGATCGAGGTGTAGGCATAGAGCCCATCGTCATGCAGTTGCTGCGGTGTGACCCGTTCCAGGCTTGCACCTGGCGTGCGTTGCTGCCCATCGAAACGGTCACTGATCGCCACTTCGGTCAGCCACAGTGTGGCGGGCGGCACCCACACCCGCGCCATCCATCCGGCACTGGCCATGGCCAGAGGCAGGGCGGCCAGCAGCAGGATGCGTCGCCAGCCGGCACCACCGATCAGCCCCGGCAGGCTCGGCAGCGCCAGCAGCGTGGCGACCAGCAGGGCGATGCGGTAGCTCTGTGGCGTGCTGAGGTGGAAGATGATCGGCAGCGCGGTGAGCATCACCGCGAACAGCGTCAGGCTGTGAAAGATCAGCAGCAGCCAGCGCCTGGGCGCCAGCCAGCGGTAGTAGATCGGATCGGTGATCGAGGCCAGCGCAGCGATCGCCAGCAGGCCACTGAACAGCAATTGCCCACTGTTCCAGGTGGTGGTGATGAAGAAGAACGGCAGGACGAAGAACAGGCTCTCCTGATGGATCATCTGCGTGCCATAGCGCAGCAATGGCAGCGGCAGCTCGAAGCCGAAGCGCTGGGCAATGCGTTCGCGCAGCAGGTTTTCCAGGATCAGCCAGACCCAGCTGACCACCAGCACCACGCCCAAGACCTTGGCCAGATGCGCCTGACGGTCGACCAGCAGGAAACTGGCCACGCCCGAGCAGAAGCCGAACAGCGCGACCAGGCCGGGATAGCGCTTGAGCAGGGCAATCAGGATGGGAATACGGTCGAGCAGGACTTTCATGAAAACGGCGCGTCTCTGTGTTGGACGCGCATGCTAGGTAGCGCGTGCTTTGGGCGCAAGCGAGTCGTCAGCTGCGCTGGCGATGCCGCGCCGCTTGCGGCACTATTGCGCCCCCGTTTCACCACCGAGTCCGAATACGATGAAATTCATCCATCAACGCGAGCATCTGGAAGAGGGCGATCTGGTGGTCATCCAGTGTTCGCAACCCTGCAACATCCGCCTGATGAACGATGCCAACTTTCGCGCCTTCAGGAACCGTGGTCGGCACAGTTACCACGGCGGCGCCTTCATCAAGTTCCCGGCGAAGATTCGCGTACCCTCCAGCGGCTTCTGGAACATCACCCTGGATACCGTCACCCGGCGTGCCGTGAGCATGACGCGTAAGCCGCAGATGGAGTACAGCATCAAGATCGTTCGCCGCCCGGGCGCCTGATCAATGCTGTCGCAGATGGAAAAAAGCTAAACGCTGAGGTTCTCGCTGGGTCACAACTCGTGAACCCCCAAAAAAGGAGCATCAGCATGCTGAAATTCATAGGCGGTACCGCCGGTATCATTTTCATCATCGGCCTGATCGTGGTGATCGGGTTGTTCAAACTGATCTTCTAGACCCATCAGCCCCGCTGCATGCAGCGGGGCTGACCGCATTCAGAGCCTTTTGCGCTGATTGCCCTGGTGTTGTTCGCAGGTCATGAACCCCTTGCTGTCGACGCGGCCGTTGACGTCGAAGTCCACGTAGTAGGGCTGTTCCACACCGTCGACATTCATCACGTAGTTGTTGCAGGTGCCGCCAGTGACGCTATTGCGTACTTCCGAGGAGGGCGGGCCGCCGAGGGTGCGTACCTGTTCCTTGGTCATGCCGTGGTCGACCTGCTTGACCAGAGGTTCGTTGCGAAAGGTCACGTAGTCGACCGGGTTCTCGAGGGTAGAGCAACCGGTCATCACGGCCGCTACGGCCAGTACTGCAAGGCTGTGCTTGTACATGTCATCGCTCCGTCGAATGAGCCGAATTGGCTCGACATGAGTTGGAGGCGCGTTCAGGTACGGGAGTTCGTGTTTTTCGATGATCGGCGCGAGTCGTCTCCCTTCGAATGAAAAGAGCCCGCTTTCGCGGGCTCGTTTGCATCAGTCGTCGTAGCCGAGGTTCGGCGCCAGCCAGCGTTCGCTGATGGCGATGTCCTGACCCTTGCGCTCGCTGTAGCGCTCGATCTGATCCTTGTCGACCTTGCCCACGGCGAAGTACTGCGCCTCGGGGTGGGCGAAGTACCAGCCGGACACGGCGGCGGCCGGGAACATGGCGTAGTGCTCGGTGAGGAACACGCCGCTGCGGCCTGCCTTGTTGTAGTCGGCCTCGGGGTCGAGCAGTTTGAACAGCGTGGCCTTTTCGGTGTGATCCGGGCAGGCCGGGTAGCCAGGGGCAGGGCGGATGCCCTTGTACTGCTCGCGGATCAGCGCCTCGTTGTCCAGTTGCTCGTCCGCTGCGTAGCCCCAGTACTCCTTGCGCACGCGCTCGTGCAGCCACTCGGCGCAGGCCTCGGCCAGGCGGTCGGCCAGGGCCTTGACCATGATCGAGTTGTAATCGTCGCCCTTGGCCTCATAGGCCTTGGCCACTTCCTCGGCGCCGATGCCGGCGGTGGTGATGAAGCCGCCGACATAGTCGGTCACGCCGCTGTCCTTCGGCGCGACGAAATCGGCCAGGGACAGATTCGGCTTGCCATCGGGCTTGATGGTTTGCTGACGCAGGTGGTGCAGGGTGGCGAGCTGTTCGCCGTTGTCGCCGTAGACTTCGATATCGTCGTCACGCACCTGATTGGCGGGCCAGAAGCCGAAGACGGCACGGGCCTTGATCAGCTTCTCGTCGATCAGCTTCTTCAGCATCGCCTGGGCGTCGTTGAACAGACTGGTGGCGGCTTCGCCGACGATCTCGTCGGTGAGGATGCGTGGATACTTGCCGGCCAGATCCCAGGAGATGAAGAAGGGCGTCCAGTCGATGTACTCGGCCAGCACATTGAGGTCTATGTCGTCCAGCACCTGCGCGCCAGTGAAGCCCGGTTTCGGCGCGACGTAGCCGTTCCAGTCGAAGGCCGGCTTGTTGGCGATGGCATCGGCATAGCTCAAGCGCTCGGTGCGGGTCGCGCGGGCGGCGGTGCGCTCGCGCACCACCACGTATTCCTCGCGGGTCTTCTGCACGAAGTCGGCCTTCAGCTCCTTGGACAGCAGCTGGGTGGCCACGCCCACGGCGCGCGAGGCGTCGGTGACGTAGACCACCGCATCGTTGCTGTACTGCGGGTCGATCTTCACCGCCGTGTGCGCCTTGGAGGTGGTGGCGCCGCCGATCATCAGCGGCAGGGTGAAGCCCTGGCGCTGCATTTCCTTGGCGACGTGGACCATCTCGTCCAGCGAGGGGGTGATCAGCCCGGACAGGCCGATGATGTCGCATTTCTCGTCGCGCGCGGTCTGCAGGATCTTCTCCGCCGGCACCATCACGCCCAGGTCGACGATATCGTAGCCATTACACCCAAGAACCACGCCGACGATATTCTTGCCGATGTCGTGCACGTCGCCCTTGACCGTGGCCATGAGGATCTTGCCCTTGGCCTCCGGCTTGTCGCCTTTCTCGGCTTCGATGAAGGGGATCAGGTGCGCCACGGCCTGCTTCATTACCCGCGCGGATTTGACCACCTGCGGCAGGAACATCTTGCCCGAGCCGAACAGGTCGCCGACCACGTTCATGCCGGCCATCAGCGGCCCTTCGATCACCTCGATGGGGCGTGCGCACTGCTGACGGCACTCTTCGGTGTCTTCGACGATGAAGGCAGTGATGCCCTTGACCAGCGCGTGTTCCAGGCGCTTGTCCACCGGCAGCGAGCGCCATTCCTCGTTCTCGACTTCCTTGGCGGCGCCGTCGCCCTTGTACTTGTCGGCGATGGCCAGCAGCGCCTCGGTGGCGCCCTCGTTGCGGTTGAGCACCACGTCCTCGACCGCGTCGCGCAGCTCCTTGGGAATCTCGTCGTAGATCTCCAGCTGGCCGGCGTTGACGATGCCCATGGTCAGGCCGTTCTGGATCGCGTAGTAGAGGAACACCGAGTGGATCGCTTCGCGCACCGGGTTGTTGCCGCGGAAGGAGAACGACACGTTGGACACGCCACCGCTGGACAGGGCGAACGGCAGGTTGTCGCGGATATAGGCACAGGCTTCGATGAAGTCCACCGCGTAGTTGTTGTGTTCCTCGATGCCGGTGGCCACGGCGAAGATATTCGGGTCGAAGATGATGTCTTCCGGCGGGAAGCCCACTTCATTGACCAGGATGTCGTAGCTGCGCTGGCAGATTTCCTTCTTGCGCGCGGCGGTGTCGGCCTGGCCGACCTCGTCGAAGGCCATGACCACCACGGCGGCGCCATAGCGCTTGCACAGGCGGGCGTGATGCTTGAACTGCTCGACGCCTTCCTTCATGGAGATGGAGTTGACGATGCCCTTGCCCTGGATGCACTTGAGGCCGGCTTCGATCACCTCCCACTTGGAGGAGTCGATCATGATCGGCACGCGAGAGATGTCCGGCTCGCCGGCGATCAGGTTGAGGAACCTGACCATGGCGGCCTTGGAGTCCAGCATGCCTTCGTCCATGTTGATGTCGATCACCTGGGCGCCGGCTTCCACCTGCTGCAGGGCGACTTCCAGGGCCTCGGTGTAGTTCTCCTCGCGGATCAGGCGGGCGAACTTGGCGCTGCCGGTGATGTTGGTGCGCTCGCCGACGTTCACGAACAGCGAGTTGCGGTCGATGGTGAAGGGCTCCAGGCCCGACAGGCGACAGGCCTTGGGAATGTCCGGGATCACGCGCGGCGGGTACTTGGCCACCGCCTCGGCGATCGCCTGGATATGCGCCGGAGTGGTGCCGCAGCAACCGCCGATGATGTTGAGGAATCCGCTGGCGGCGAATTCTTCGACTACCGCCGCCATCTCGGCGGGCGACTCGTCGTACTCGCCAAAGGCGTTGGGCAGGCCGGCGTTGGGGTGCGCGGATACATGGGTGTCGGCCTTGTTGGCCAGCTCTTCCAGGTACGGGCGCAGGTCCTTGGCGCCGAGGGCGCAGTTCAGACCCACGGAAATCGGCTTGGCATGGCGCACCGAGTTCCAGAACGCCTCGGTAGTCTGGCCGGACAGGGTGCGGCCGGAGGCGTCGGTAATGGTGCCGGAGATCATGATCGGCAACTCGACGCCGTCTTCCTCGAACACCTGCTGCACGGCGAAGATCGCCGCCTTGGCGTTCAGGGTATCGAAGATGGTCTCGATCAGGATCAGGTCGGCGCCGCCCTCGATCAGGCCGCGGGTGGCCTCGGTGTAGTTCTCCACCAGCTCGTCGAAGGTGACGTTGCGGTAACCGGGGTCGTTGACGTCCGGGGAGATCGAGCAGGTGCGGCTGGTCGGGCCGAGCACGCCTGCAACGAAGCGCGGGCGATCCGGGGTTTCCAGGGTCTTGGCATCACAGACTTCACGGGCGACACGGGCGCCGGCGGCGTTCAGCTCGTAGACCAGCTCCTCCATGTCGTAGTCGGCCTGCGACACGCGGGTGGCGTTGAAGGTGTTGGTTTCCAGGATGTCGGCGCCGGCATCCAGATAGGCCTTCTCGATGGCGGCGATGATCTGCGGCTGGGTCAGCAGCAGCAGGTCGTTGTTGCCCTTGACGTCGCTCGGCCAGTCGGCGAAGCGCTCGCCGCGATAGTCGGCCTCTTCCAGCTTGTAGCTCTGGATCATGGTGCCCATGCCGCCGTCGAGGATCAGGATGCGCTCCTTCAGGGCTTGCTGGAGGGCTTGGAGGCGGGCGCTGCGATCGGACATGAGGACTACCTGAGCAAAGCGGGAACAAAGGTGCGCGATGATAGCAAAGCTGCAGGGTTCTGGAGCGCTCGGGCGGTTTTCATGAATTTCATTCATGTTGCTGGAGGCGCCGTCTCGCTAGAATTGCCAGCATCGCAATCAAGGACGTGGCCATGCTCAAGCCTGCTGCATTGTTGTTTCTTTCCTTCGCAGCTGGCCTGGCCCGCGCCGAAGCGATTTCCTACATCGACGACATCCAGCCCATCCTCACCCACAAGTGCGTGGCATGCCACACCTGTTATGACGCCCCCTGCCAGCTCAATCTCGGCAGCGGGGACGGCGTCCTGCGGGGGGCCAGCAAACAATTGGTGTATGACGGCACGCGCAGCAAGGCGCAGGCCACCACACGGTTGTATCTGGACGCGCAGGGTGAGGCGGCCTGGCGTAAACGCGACTTTCATTCGGTGCTCGATGGCGAGAACGGCCAGGCTGCACTGATCAAGCGCATGCTGGAGCTTGGGCGCAGCCAGCCGCTCGAGCCCAACGCCAAGCTCCCTGACAACCTCGATATAGCCATCACCCGCAGCAACAGCTGCCCACTGCCGGGTGAGTTTGCCGCCTATGCGCAGAAGAATCCCCACGGCGGCATGCCGTTCGCGGTGACCGGTCTGAACGATGACGAGTACGCCACCCTGGAACGGTGGCTGGCGCAGGGGGCGCCCGTCGCCGAGCAGGCGCTCAAACCCAGCGCGGTCGAGTTGCGTCAGGTGGAGCAGTGGGAGAATTTCCTCAATGCCCCCGGTGCGCGGCAGGATCTGGTCTCACGCTGGCTGTACGAGCACCTGTTCCTGGCGCATCTGCACTTCCAGGGTAGCGAGCCTGGCCACTTCTTCCAGATGGTGCGCTCGCGTACCCCCAGCGGCAAACCCATAGACCCCATCGCCACGCGCCGCCCGAACGATGATCCAGGCTCCGAGTTCTACTACCGTCTGTGGCCGATCCAGGGTGTGATCGTGCACAAGACGCACATCACCTATCCGCTGAGCGAGGACAAGCTGGCGCGGGTCAAGGCGCTGTTCTTCGCTGAGGACTGGACGTTGGACGCGGTGCCGGGCTACGGCGCGCAACGTCGGGCCAACCCGTTCGAAACCTTCGCCGCGATTCCGGCGCAGGCGCGTTATCAGTTCATGCTGGATAACGCCGAATACTTCGTGCGCACCTTTATTCGTGGCCCGGTGTGCCGTGGGCAGATCGCCACCGACGTGATTCGCGACAATTTCTGGGCGCTGTTCCAGGCCCCGGAGCATGACCTTTACCTCACCGATGCCGAGTATCGACGAGAGGCCACGCCGCTTTTGGCCATGCCCGGCCAGATCGACGATATCGGCGATCTGCTGGGGTTGTGGCGCGACTATCGCAACAAGCGCAACGACTACGAGAACCTGCGCAGGAGCGCTTACGCCGATGCGCCGCCGGCCGACTGGGAACACATCTGGAGTGGCAACGACAACGCGTTGTTGTCGATCTTCCGCCAGCATGACAGTGCCTCGGTGCGTAAAGGCCTGCTGGGTGAGATACCGCAGACCCTCTGGTGGCTGGACTATCCGCTGCTGGAGCGCACCTACTACCAGTTGGTGGTCAACTTCGACGTGTTCGGCAATGTCTCGCATCAGGCGCAGACGCGCCTGTACTTCGACCTGATCCGTAACGGCGCCGAGGTGAACTTCCTGCGCCTGCTGCCGGCTCGTTCGCGTGAGGCCTACCTGGACGACTGGTACCAGAACAGCGGCAAGCTGAAGATGCTGCTGGACTACACCTCGGTCGATCACCGTTCGCCGAGCGCTATCGCGCTGAATGGCAAGGACCCGAAGAAGCAGTTCGCCGAACAGTTGCTGCAGCGCTATGACAGGCTGAATGCACGTCCCGATCCGATCAACCGCTGCGCTGGTGCGCACTGTTATCGCGACGATCTGCCCAAGGAGCTGCAACATGCCGAACAGGCGCTGTCGCGTCTGGCCAGTCGTCCGGCGGGCGGTTTGCGGGTGATCGATCAACTGCCGGAAGCGACCATGCTGCGAGTGGAACTGAGCGACGGTTCGCGGGAGATCTACAGCCTGTTGCGCAACCGTGCACACAGCAATGTGGCCTTCATGTTGGGTGAGGAGCTGCGTTATCAGCCACGCCTGGACACCCTGACCATCTATCCCGAGGTGATGAGCAGCTATCCGAACTTTCTCTTCAACGTCAAAGCCGGGGAGGTGGATGCCTTCGTCAAGCAGATGGAAAGCGTGCGCGACGCACAATCCTTCGAGCGTATCGTCGAGCGCTGGGGCATACGCCGCAGCCATCCCGAGTTCTGGCGTTATTTTCATGATCTGGCCGAGCACATCCGCGAAACCCAGCCGCTGGAGGCCGGGGTGCTGGACATGAACCGCTACCAGAATCTCTAGCAGGTCGTTCCCCTGGCTTTTGCCGACCTTTCTCCCATCGTTGCGGTCGGACCCTGTGGTTGCCTGATTCAGGCAGCCGGGTCTCGAGTTCAGCAAAAGGGGGAATGGCGGTTAGATGCTGGTTTCAGTACAGGCTTTACGGGCATTGGCGGCCTGGGTTGTGGTGTTTCATCACGTCATGCAGGTGTTCTTCAATTTTCAGGCCGACAGCTTCGTCGGTCGCCTGTTCGCCGAAAGGGGGGCGGTTGGCGTCGACATCTTCTTCGTCATCAGCGGGCTGGTGATCTATCTCTCTACCCAGGGCAAGACCATCACTCCCTGGCGCTTCATGCTCAATCGCGTGCTGCGCATCGTCCCGGCCTATTGGCTCTACTCGTTGATCGCGGCGCTGATCATCGCCTTCGCCAATCAGGTGATGCCCGTGCAGGAGTTCGACCTGCACCATTTGCTGCTCTCGCTGTTTTTCATACCGGCCGAAAATCCTGGGGGCTTTGGCCTCTATCCGACGCTCAACGTCGGCTGGACGCTGAATTACGAGATGTTCTTCTACCTGCTGTTCGCCCTGGCCTTCATCGTGACCGAGCGTCTGCGCCTGCTGTTCATCGTCCTGGCCCTGGCCACGTTCAGCCTGTTGGCAACCCAGCCGTGGATGAGCGACTTCTACCGCAACAGCATCGTCTACGAGTTCATCTTCGGCATGCTCCTGGGTGTGGCTTACAAGCGAGGTTGGATTCGCCAGGGGCTGTGGCTGCCGCTGCTGGTCATCGCGGCTTCGCTGCTGACCATCTACCACTTCGACAACACCATGCGCCTGCTGCATTGGGGGCTGCCGAGCGCGTTGATCGTCGCCGCCTGTATCGCCATGGAGCCCTGGTTCAAGGACAACCGGCTACTGAGCCATCTGGGCGACTGCTCGTATTCGGTCTATCTGCTGCACGTGATCGTCCTATCCCTGGGGTGGTACCTGCAGACCCGTCTGGATCTCGCACCTGCCGTCGTGATCGCGGCCTGCATCCCGGTGATTGCGGTTGCGGCCTGGGGCAGCTATGAGTTGATCGAAAAGCGTTTTGTCGTTCGTGCCAAAGTCTGGGTCGGGCAACGAGCAGGGCGGGAAGGGCTGCAGTCGTTATCCTGAGTAAATTAGTAGGACTATATTCAGGTCGTCACTTGGCGTACAATCCGCCGCATGACCGTGAGGAGTTGCCATGAGTGCCATCACCATTACCCAAGCTGCCGAAGATTACCTGGCCGAGCTGCTGAGCAAGCAGGACACCCCGGGTATCGGCATCCGCGTTTTCATCACCCAGCCAGGTACGCCTTATGCGGAAACCTGCATCGCCTACTGCAAACCGGGTGAACAGAAGCCCGAAGACACCGCCGTTGGCCTGGCCAGCTTCACCGCCTGGATCGATGGCATAAGCGAGCCTTTCCTGGAAGACGCCGTAGTCGACTACGCCACCGACCGCATGGGCGGCCAGCTGACCATCAAGGCACCGAACGCCAAAGTGCCGATGGTCAATGAGGACAGCCCGCTGAACGAGCGCATCAACTACTACCTGCAGACCGAGATCAATCCCGGTCTGGCCAGCCACGGCGGCCAGGTGAGCCTGGTCGACGTGGTCGACGAAGGTATCGCCGTGCTGCAGTTCGGTGGTGGTTGCCAGGGTTGTGGTCAGGCTGATTACACGCTCAAGGAAGGCATCGAGAAAACCCTGCTCGAGCGTATTCCGGAGCTCAAGGGCGTGCGTGACGTGACCGACCACAGCAATCGCGAAAACGCCTATTACTGACAGGCGCAGCGCACATGAAAAGGGGCGACCGAGAGGTCGCCCCTTTTCATTTCAGGCTTTGAGTACGCGTTTGCTGGAAGCGGGAAAACGTTCGAGCTTTTCCGCCGGGCGGATTGGCCGCTTCACCAGTTCGCCGCCGCAGTTCGGGCAGCGTAATGCCAGAATCGACTCTGCGCAGGAGCGGCAGAAGGTGCATTCGAAGGAGCAGATCAGCGCGTCGGAGCTGGCTGCAGGCAGATCGCAGTCACAGTTCTCGCAGTTGGGGCGCAGTTCAAGCATGGCGCTAGGCTCGCAATGGTGGGCGATTGCAGCAGTCTGCAGTCTCCCCAGGGCCAAGCGCAACGGGGCGCACAAGGCGCCCCGCAAAGGCCTTACTCCGGCATGCTCCATGGTGCCAGGTCGAAACCCTGGCTGCGCAGTTCGTCACGGGAGTTCTGCAGCGCATCTTCCAGCTGTTGCGGGTCGGTATAGGTGGCGCTGGACAGTTGGCGACCGAGCAGGCGAGTGCTGGTGCGGTCAATGACACTGATGTTGACGATGCCGGTGCCGTCCTGCGGAGCCCAAGCCACGCACTGGAACGGGCGGAAGGCGCGATCGGCAATCAGCAGGGCTTCGTTGAAACGCAGCGGTGTGTTCATGGGTTCGGTTTCTCCGAGTTGATCCCAACAATTAATTGCGGCCAGCATGTTGGCCTTACATTGCTGTTGATGAACTCAGCGAACCCATAAGTCACACATCGCTGAAAAAAGTTTTATTGCTGTGTGAAGTGCCTCAATAAAAACTTTTGGCGTCTCGCCGATTACAACTTTTTACTGCGAAAGTTCCGCACCCGCTTCCGCGTCGATCGGTCGCAGCTCAGGCGCAGCGGGGGCTGGAGCGTTACGCTGCTGCCGATAGGCACTCACCGCTTCGTATACCGACTTGCGCAAACGGTTGATGCCGCCGATAGGGCGGTGCTCGGGTAACGCATGCCAGGGATTGAAGGACAAATTGTCGCAGAAGAGGTTTTGTTCGCGACTATCGAAGTCCTGAGGCTGCACGGTAATACGTGCGACGCTTTCAAAGGGCGATATCTTTTCGCTCCATTCCACTGTCGGATCTTCGATGGGCATGTAGTACTGCGCGTTCTGTTTTTGTACTTGAAGTTCGAAGCAAGCAGGTACGCGGTCCAGTGACAGCTGCTGGTAAAGCGCATTGCGCAGGAAGTTGGGCAGGTCGGTGTTCTGCTCCGGCAGCTCGTAGGGCGGGCAGTTCTGCGGAGCCGGTATGACCCGGTACTTGATGTTCAGCTCGCCGAGCTTGAATGGCGCGATGGAATTGTAGGTGGTGGCCACCGGACTTTCCGGCGCAGGCGCCAGGGTCTTCAGGGCGATGAACAGATGACGGATCTCCCAGCTGCGCGGGTCCCAGCTGGGGAAGAACGCCAGAGCCTTCTTGCCGTCGGCCTGGGCGGCGAAGTTGCTGCGGTATTCGGCGACGTCGCGCACGAAGAAGGCCGGGTGATTGAACATCACGAAATCCTGCTCGCCGGCATGTGCCGGGCTCTTCATGAGTTTCTCTCCAGGCACGTCGAGCAGCTTGATGGCCATGCCGCGGGCATCGCGGGCGCGGTCGAACTGGGGGTAGGCGTTGCCGTTGGAAAGGCGCATCCAGGCTTGCCAGGTATGCCCTGGCTCGCTGAACACGCCATGGCGCAGCGATTCGTTCAGGGTGTCGAGCACCTGCACTTCGGCCCTGACGCAGCCGTGTGCCTTGGCATGGGCATCGCGCAGCACGCGGGTATTGTCGCGGTGCTGCTCGACGATGCGTACGGCATCCTCGATGATTAGCCGGCTCAGCGCGGCTTCATCCGGGGCGATCTCTTCCTGGGTCGAGACCGGGCCGGAGAATTTCCAGGCGTAATAGGCCTCGCCCAGCCCCCAGCCAACCAGGCCGAGCAGTGCGACGGTGAGCAGCAGTTTGCCGAGCAGGCGACCGAGCCAGAGCCAGAAGCGTTTCAACATCATTGCAATCCTTGTTCTAGGTATCGGTTGAAATCAGCCTTCGCAGCTCGGGCCGGGCGTCCAGGGGCGCGCCGGCACGTCGCTGAGCTGGGTTTCCAGTTCGGCATTGCCAAGTACCTTGAGGTATTCGATCAGCGCCAGACGCTCGTCAGGCGACAGGGCGCGGCCGATCACGCCTTCCTGGCGGCAACCGTCGCGGAATTCATGGCCGCCGTTGCCATTGCCGGTGACGCGGGTGTCGAGCAGGAAGCCACCCTCGAACTCTTCGCTGCGATAGCCCACCCGTACCGGGTCGTATTCGAAGTTGCCGACCCAGAACCGGGTCTGCCGCTCGTAAACGGGGGAGAGCAACTCGAACAGATTGGGCACCGAACCGTTATGGAGGAAGGGCGGGGTGGCCCAGATGCCGTCCAGCGGGCGCGCCTTGTAGCCGCGCTTCTCCTGAACACCGATGGGCAGGCCGTAGCCGTCCATTTCCTGGCGCTGGCGTGGTCCGATACCGGCGTCCTGATAGGCGCGGTTTTCCACGTAGGCGGTGATGTAGGCCAGGGCTTTGGCGCTGGAAATGCTCTTGAAGTCGACGTCGTCGAGACTGGCCCCGTACAGCCGTACGTCAAGCTTCGACAACTCGGCCTTGGTCCAGCCCAGGCGGCTGATGTCGAAACGATGATCGGCGATGTTGTCGGCGGTGGTCGGGTCTGTGCCAACTATGCTGATCGGCACCACTCGCATCCTCCATTCGGGGTCGCGTGACGGCGCCAGGCGCTGGTCGCGGGGCTTGGGATCAGGTGCGTGGCAGTAGGCGCAGTTTTCGCTGTAGAGGGCCTTGCCGCGACTGGCCAGGGGCAGGTCAACCTTGCCCAATACAGCCTCTGGCCACTTGGGTGGCTGCAGTCGCTTCAGGGTTTCCTCGAGGGTATACAGATCGTGCAGGCGCACGCTGGAGGCGTAGCGATCCGCCTCGGTGACGCCTTTACCCTGTTCGTCGAGCAGATGCAGGCTGGCGCCGACGCCCAGGGCCTCGCCGACGTTGCGCGCCATGGGCTGCATGGCCGAGCCGTTCCATTGCACCCAGTCGAACTTCCAGATGTCCCAGAGGTGCGGATAGCTAACCGGGGCATCGGCGACGCGGTAGTTGGCTTCGTCCAGGGCATCACCAAAAACCGTATTGGCGATACGCCCGAACGCATCGGTGCGGCCAAAACCTTCTTCGGTCGGGTAAAGGCCGCGATGCCAGTCGTTGTACGCGGTGGCCAGCAGCCGATCGAGTACCTGCTTGAATTCCTCGCGCAGCTGATCACGCCCCTGCTCATACTGGTCGCCCAGAACTTGCTGAGCGAAACGACGGAACTTCAGCGGGTTGTAGTAAGTGAACGCCATGCTCATACCCAAAGCCTGGCCGAAGCCGCCACCGCGCAGAGTCGGTACGGTGGATGCCAGCGAGTGCAGGGCGGCGCCGCCGTCGATGCGTACGGCGTGGCCTTTGTAGCGCAGCTCACCGGTGTGGCAGGCGGCGCAACTGATGTCGAGAAAGTGTTCGCCGCTCTCGCTGTCCTGATGGCGAGTGAAGCCAACGGGCAGATTGCCGGGGTTGAGCGCGCTTGGCTGTTGCTTGGGATCGGTGAGAAAACCGAAGCGGGCAAGATAATCGAGGCGAGCGAACCTTTCCGTGCCGAATGGCATTTCCAGCGCTGTGAACCAGTCGTAGCGCAGACCTTTCACCGTGGTGCCTTGTGGCGTGTAGTAATAGGTCTGGCGCTGCTCGTCACTCCATTGCTGCAGATAGTGCAGCTCGTTGGGCTGCTGGTAGGTCGGCAGGTTGGGGTTGGCCACGTAATACAGCACCACCGCCAGGCCGATCAGTGCCAGCAGGATCACGAGTTTGAGAGTACGGCGCAGCAGACGCATCGGAAACATCCTTGTGGCGTTCTTGTTGATGGGTCGTTATGCCAAGACTGCAGGCTATTGGCAAGGTGCCATCGCTGCGATCATAAAAACTGCGCAATAACCCACAGGAACAAGGCTTATAGAGAAATGTTCCATTAAGCGTCAAAGTTCTTGCTAGCGTTACAGTTGTGCGCGCCAAAGCATTGTTTTTATTGGAATTACAAAATAATGGCGCCAAGGATGGAGTATGCAGGCTGTTTCCGTCGTATCCCGGCGTTTACTGGTGCTCGAACCTTTCGCGGCATGCGAAGCGTTGATTCAGCCTCTGCAGGCTGCGGGCTGGATGGTGCAGCGCTGTACGGCTGAGACCTGCGCAGGTCATGAGGCGGATGCACTTGTGCTGCTTCTCGATCAGCGACCTGAGCGCAAGATGCTCAAGCACCTGCAGCGCACAGGGCTTGCTTGCGTGGCGTTGGTGAATCCTCAGCGACCGAGACTGTTCGACAGCGAAGAACTCGCCGGCGAGTGGTTCTTCGCCATACTCTCGCTGCCCCTGGAAGTTCCGCGGCTGATGGAAACCCTGCAGCAGGCACAAGCCGTTACCCGTCTGCGCAGGTTAAAGGCTGCGCGGCAGTCGCTGCAGTTTCTGGGTAACAGTGGCGCGGTGCGAGACCTGCGCAAACAGGTGGATCGCCTGAGTCGTGGCGACGGACCGCTGCTGGTCAGTGGCGAGCGGGGCAGCGGCAAGCATCTGCTGACGCATTTGCTCCATCTGCGCTCACCGCGTCGGGCAAAGGCCCTGCGCCTTATGGATGGTGCGGAGTCTTTCGATGACGCTAACCTGGCCGCGTCGAGCGCCACCACCGTTGTGCTTGAAAATGCCACCGAGCTGCCGGATGTCGCGCAGCAGCGTCTGCTGAATTACCTACTGGCCCACCCTCGTTCATCGCTCGTGACGCTGGATCGAGGGGAGCTGATGCAGGCGTTGCAGCACGGGCGTTTCAACCGAGAGCTGTTTCACCTGCTGACGGCGCAGCAACTGCACACGCCGGCTCTGCGCGAGCATCCTGGCGATCAATTGCTGCTGGCCGAGCATTTCGCCAAGCAGCATGGCGCCGTGATCGGGCGCCAATACCGACGCTTCAGCGAGGAGGCGATCAACGCCATGACCGCGCATGCCTGGCCGGGCAACGTGCGTGAGTTGCGCAATCGGGTGGTTCGCGCTCTGGTGCTGGCGCAGGGGCGGCAGATTCTGGCCGCAGACCTGGGCTTGCAGCCGGTTCAGATCGATATTCAGGCCCCGGTGACGCTGGAGGACTACATCCTGCGTGCCGAGCGCCAGGCACTGAATGATGTGCTCGGTCGCTACACCCACAACATGAGTCAGGCCGCACGCACGTTGGGGATTTCGCGGCCGACCTTCTATCGCCTGCTGCACAAGCATCGTTTGCGCTGAGGCACATGCTGTAACGCTCGGGAAACACTGCTAAGGTGCTCGACGAATCTATCGCCAAGGAGACTTTCATGCACCCGTTCGACGCCGAAAAGCCGCCGAAACTGGCCGTGTTGCTGGGTTATGCCGGGCTCGTGCCGTTCGTAGGCGGCGCGCTGGGCATCTGGGTGATTCCCTTGGGCTGGCGACCTTTCGTACTGGGTGCCTTGCTGGATTTCTCGGCAGTGATCCTGGCTTTCATGGGCGCCATTCACTGGGGCTTGGCGATGCGCGCGGAGGAAACCGACGAGAATGCCAAGCTGCAGCTGGGGCTTTCGGTAATCCCGCCTTTGCTGGGTTGGGCTGCACTGGCAGGTGGCTTGCCGATGGGCCTGTCGCTGCCGATCTTCCTGTTCTCCTTCATCGGACTGTATCTGGCCGATATGCACGCAGTACGCGTCGGGCTGGCACCACAATGGTATCCGGCACTGCGTACACCGCTGACGCTGGTGGTGTGCCTGAGCCTGCTAGTGGCTTGGGCCAGTGTACTGATCAGCTGAGCAGCGCTGCGACCTGCTCCAGCGCTGCGTTGCGCCGTTCGCTCCAGCTGCCGGACAACTCGCTGAAGGGCTGGTCGTGCTTCATTAGCCAGTCCCGACAGGCCCGATGAAAAGCCTGGCGTTCAGCCAGTTGCGGCTGGCAGCGCTGGCCATCCTCTATCCATGGCACGCCCGCAGGGTCGAGCAGCAGGTGCTGGTCGTAGCGACGTGCAAGCAATTCGTTTTCCATCCAGCCTGGACAATCACCGAACAGGCATCGACTCCACAGCATGTTGCTCAACAGGTGTGTGTCGAGAATCAGCAGCGAGGGTTTGGCTGCCCTTGCGGCATCTTCCCAGGCCAGCTGCCCACGGGCGATCGTGGCTATATCGGCGTAGCAGGTATCGCGCCGTTGTTCGTCGATGAAATGGCGAACGTACTCGCCCACCACCAGGCCACCGAAGCGCGTCTGTATTTCCCCCGCGAGCCAGCTTTTGCCGCTGGACTCCGGCCCGGTCAGTACCAGTACTTTCATGATGCGTAGTGCAACGCCGGGTCGCGGCGCCAGCTCAGCCAGCCGCTGACTGCCAGGGCGGTGAAGGCAGCATAGAGAGCCGCAGTGAGATACAGCTCGCTATAAAGGAAGAACGCCACGTAGCAGAGGTCCACCACCACCCACAGAGCCCAGCATTGCAGGCGCTTTTGCGCCATCCACAGCTGTGCGACCAGGCTGAAGGCTGTCAGCGCCGAGTCCAGCCAGGGTGAGCTGGCATCGGTATAAGTGGCCATAAGGTAACCGAGCAACCCAGCACCGAGCGCGCCGATCAGCAAGCCAGTCAGAACTGCGACTACACCCAGGCGGCTGACCTTGCGCCCATCGTGACGCTCGCCCCCTCGGGTCCACTGCCACCAACCGTAAAGCTGCAGTGCGGCGAACAACAGTTGCAGGAGCAGATTGGAATACAGCCGCCAGTCATAGAACAGCCAGGCGTAGAGCAGCACCATGATCAAACCGATGGGCCAGCACCAGGGGTTCTGCCTGACGGTCAGCCATACCGCGACGATGCCGAGCCCGGCAGCAATGAGTTCGAGCCAGGACATGCGGCGCTCTCAAACAGGGAAAGGAGGGCGATTGTACTGATGTGGGCGGCTCAGCACACCAGGCTGTCGGCCTGGCGATAGAGCATCAGCAGCTTGCGCGTGATGGTTTGCTGGATGTCGTCGCGCTCGAAGCTCGACAAGCGTTCCAGGCGCGCCAGTTGCAGGCGGTGCAGGTGAATGTAGGGCATCTGCTGGTCGAACTCGCGTAGATCGCCCTTCATCAGTACGGGCAGGAACAGATCACCGATTTTCTTCTGGTTGCTGATGATCTGTGCCAGTGCCGGTTTGAACGCCATGGTCTTGGGCGCCGGGCCACCGTCCCTGATCTGGGTGCTGAGCAGCAGTCCGGGTTTTCCCAGCACCTTGCCGGGCAGCACGCAGAGGCCTGTCTTGCGAATGGCCTGGCTGTCGATGCCGTGCAGGGTGTCGTGGAAGGCGTAAGGGTTGGGCAGCACCACCATCTTGCGGCCCAGATCGCTGGGGAAGTGCAGGCTGTAGTTGGTGTACAACTGGCCCACCGATTCGGAATAGACACACAGACGGTTCTCGAACAGCTTGATGAAGCGCTCGGCCAGCTCGCGCCGGGCCATGCTGTCGAGGTCCCAGATCAGATCCTGGTTCTGCGGTCGACTGAAATCGACCTCCTGATGCTGCATGCTGCTCATGCGCGCCTCACCAGTGTGAGCATGGCCAGCGCCAGAATCAGCCAAGGCCGGTGACCGATACGAAGACTGCATGAGCGGTTCATGGACGAGTTCCTGATTGTCGTGACCGTCGGCGTCAGGGTGACCCTGGATGCGCGAGGCAATACTGTCACATCGCGACATTATTCACTCTAGTTGTCTGATAGCATTTCGGCAGCTCGGTGCAGAGCCTGAACGGGCACCGAGCCAGACCTACGCGAGGAACCTCCGCAGCGGGTTTATGTCCCACTGCGGGACCTGTGTTCCACGTTCTAGTTTTACGCGCAGGTGAGTTGCCGCGCTTTGGGGGATTTGATGGATATCTGGATGGCCTTTCAGGCCCTGATTCTGGGCATAGTGGAAGGCCTGACCGAGTTTTTGCCCATTTCCAGTACCGGGCACCTGATCGTGGTCGGAGACCTGTTGGGGTTCACAGGGGAAGAGGCAACCGCGTTCAAGATCATCATCCAGCTTGGCGCCATCCTGGCGGTGATTTGGGAGTTTCGAGCCAAGGTGCTCGGTGTGGTAGTGGGGCTGCCCAACGACCCTAAAGCCCAGCGTTTTACCTTCAATCTGTTGTTGGCATTCATCCCGGCAGTGATCTTCGGCCTGGCCTTCGCCGATCTGATCGAGCACTGGCTGTTCAATCCGATCACGGTCGCCATGGCGTTGATCATCGGCGGCATCATCATGCTCTGGGCGGAGAAGCGCGAACACGCGATCAAGGCCGAATCGGTCGACGACATGACCTGGAAACTGGCATTGAAGGTCGGCTTTGCGCAATGTCTGGCGTTGATTCCGGGTACATCGCGCTCGGGGGCCACCATTATCGGCGGTCTGGTATTCGGCCTTTCGCGCAAGGCAGCGACCGAGTTCTCCTTCTTTCTGGCGATGCCGACCATGGTGGCAGCCACGGTTTATTCGCTGATCAAGTATCGCGACATCTTGCAGATGAGCGACCTGCCGATCTTCGCCATCGGTTTCGTCAGCACTTTCATCGTCGCGATGATCACTGTACGTGCGCTGCTCAAGTTCATCACCAGCCACAGTTACGCAGTCTTCGCCTGGTATCGCATCGCGTTTGGCCTGGTGATTCTCGCCACCTGGCAGCTGCACCTGATCGACTGGAGCACCGCGCAGCCGTGATCGGCAACGAGCGCAAGGGGCGCCTGAAAAGCTGGGATGACGCCAAGGGCTTCGGTTTCATCCAGCCCGAAGGTGGCGGGGCGCAGGTGTTCGCGCATATCTCGGCAATGCGCGGTGATCGCCGGCCGCAGCCAGGGGACGAAGTGCTGTACATCGAGGGGCGGGACGAGCGTGGTCGACTCCGGGCTGAGCACTTGCGCCTGGCTGGTGAACTGAGTCTCGACCGCCAGGCCATCCGCCGCAAACCGAAGAGCGCAGTTCAAACGGCCCCCGCGCGGCGAAAGCCCCTCGCGAAGCCGGCAAAGAGAACGGCCATGCAGGGCGGCATTCGGAACTTCTCCAGCAAGGTCGCGGTGTTTTCCCTGCTCTGTGCCTTGCCGCTGTTCGGCGCACTGCAGCAAATCGGCAAGGGGCTCTGGTGGCTGTTGCCGCTCTATTTACTGGCCAGCCTGCTGAGCTTCATGCAGTACTGGCTGGACAAGCGTAGCGCCCAAAGTGGTTGCCGTCGTACGGCGGAAAACACCTTGCATCTGGTTGAAATGCTCGGCGGATGGCCGGGTGCGCTGGTTGCCCAGCAGGTTTTCCGGCACAAAACGCGCAAGGGCTCCTATCAGGCGATTTTCTGGCTGATCGTCGCGGCACATCAGTTGTTCTGGATCGATATGCTGCTGCTCGATGGTGCATACATAGCCCGCCACATTCCGTTACTCGTTCAATAGCAACTGCTTGCAGGCCCACTGGCATCAGGCGGTGGTAAGCGGCTATGTTGACGGCCGCATCGCCAGCCTGGCGAGAGCAGTGGTCATGGAAACCCTAATGAGAAACCTCGGCGCAGCCAGTGCCAGCCAGCGTGTCGCGGCCTGTTTTCGGGCGCTGTGCCTGTGCCTGCTGGGCTGGTTGTCGGCGCCCGCCCAGGCCTCTGAGGTGGTGCCACTGACCTTGGGCGGGACGCCCGAGTCGGTCGCTTACACCCGACTGCTGCTCGAGCAAACACTGGCCCTTGGTGGGCATCCGCTCGCTGTGCGGGAACTGGGCAACCTGCCGATGACGCGTCTTGAAGTCATGCTCGAACGCGGGGACATCAGCGTATTGATCCTCGGGCCGACGGCCGAGCGTGAGCGCCGTTTTCTGCCGATACGTGTGAATATGACCGACAACCTGGTCAACCAGCGCATCCTGTTCATTCCCAGAGGGAGCCAGGCACTGTATGACTCGGTCACCAGCCTGGAAGACTTCCGCCATCTGCAACGAGTGGCCGGCATGGGAGCGGCCTGGGCAGATCGGGCTATCTGGGAGGCCAACGGCCTGCCGGTGCTGACCATCGACGGCGACTGGAAGCGCCTCTACCGCATGGTGGCATCGCAGGCGCGACCGATTGACTATCTACCGCGTGGCGCGCACGAAATGGCGCATGAATGGACGCAGCACCCTGAGCTGGAGGTGGAGCGCAACCTGGTCTTCAGCTATGCGCAGGACCACATTCTCTACGTCTCACCGGTATACCCGGAACTGCACCGGCTATTGCAGGCGCTGCTGCCGCAGGCACAACGCACGGGGCTGATACGGCGTCTGGCCAGGGAGCACTACCGCCAGGTATTCGAGCCGCCGGTCAGCCTGCAACAGCGACGCGTCATCCACCTGGAAATGGCTACACCCCTATAGCAGCAGGCCCGGCTGTAGGCGCTTGGGCAAGCGGCGCACCACCAGTTGATGCGAGCGAGTCAGTAACTGGCGCAATTCGTCGTCGCCCAGCGGTAACTGCCGGGCGCTCATGCTGATCCAGCGAGCGCGGGCCAGATAAGGTGCCGGGCGAATCCCAGGGCGGTCGACATAGCCGAGAAACAGGTCGTCATCGACCTTGAAGGCCAGGTCTTCGCCTAGAAAATCGAGGATGGCGAACATCTTGTTGCACGCCACCGAGAACACCCGGTTGCTGCCCCATTTGAGGTCTTCGCGGGCGCCGGGCAGGGCGAGGCAGAAGGCGGTGATCTGATCGCGGGTCATGAGTTCCTCTGCGTGGCGTCGAGCTTGGAGTCGGACCTGTCGAGGCGCTCGATCTGCTTTCTTGCATGATCGATGAATGCTGCCACTGCCGGGGTGCGCTGGCCCAGATCGTCCCGGCAGTGGCCCAGATAGACGCTTCGGGCGGTCACCAGCACGGGGCGATATATCTCGGGCAGACGTTCGAGCAGCCAACTGGCGGCTAAGTCCTTGGACGCAATCATGCCCGTGCTCAACGTCAGCCAGATACGCGCAAGCGCCAGCACTACGTTTGTTTCGTCGCCAAGCCAGCCCGATGCCTCTCGCCATTGCGCCACGGTGTCGTGCAAGGCGCGGATCAGGTCGGCTTGGGGGACCGGGTCGAACCATTCGTCAGCAGGAGGGCCTATTAGGGCGATACTGTCTTGCCGCGCCTTGCTCAGCAGTATCGCCAGGTCATGATCCGCCATCGCAGGCTCGATGCGGCCGGCGTTCAAATCCTCACGCAGCCATTCGCCGAACTGCATCTCGCGCATCGCCGGATAGCGCCAGGGCTGCACGGCATCACGACTCAGTATCGTCACTTCCAGCGGGCGTAGCCGCTCGTTCGCAGGCCAGGCCGAAAGACCCAGGAGCCCGTGCATCAGCGCATGGCGCACAGCGTCACGCAACGGCGTGCGCACAGTGACGAGCAAATCGATGTCGCTACCAGGTTTGAGACCGCCAGCCACGGCAGAACCATAAAGATGCACTGCCAGCAGTTCGTCGCCCAGACACTGCCGCAGCAAAGCGAGAGTATCGGTTATCTGGGTGTTCATCTTGTCAGCGCCTTGACGTGGTTTCGTGACATTTTGCCGGCATTCGGTTTTGTCGAGTAGACTCCGGCACCTTGTGCTCATCTGAGCTGGGGCCGGCCTGTCCCCAGTCGAACCTTTTCATGAATCGCATTCGTCGTTTTCGGTTGTCGCCCTGGCTCGTGCTCGGCATGCTGCTGCTTTCTTCGCACGCGTGGGCCAGTGTTCGTTACCTTGATGCGGCGCAGATCGAGCAAACGCCCAAACCACTGACCACCTCCGTTGGCGTGCTGGAAGATACCAGCCGCACCCTGACGCTCGACAATGTCCGTTCTGCCGAAATGCGTGATCGCTTTCGTTATGAATCGGCCGAAAGTTCATCCTTTGCGTTGGGCTTTACCCGTTCGGCCTACTGGTTTCGCCTGGATGTCGGCAATTCCAGCGACCAGCCGCTGACGCGCCTGCTGGTGGTGGACAACCCGCGTATATCCCTGGTCGATGCCTACGTGCCGGATGGGCAGGGTGGTTATCGCGCCTGGTTCACCGGGGCTGATCGCCCGCAGGACAGCAAGGCCTATGACAACCGCAATTTCGTCTTCCCGCTGGACCTGCCGGCACGCTCGCAGCAGTCGGTCTATCTGCGGGTCGAGTCGAGCATCGGTCTGCTGGTGCCGTTACAGCTGTGGACGGTCGAAGGCTTCAAGGCCTATGAGCGCGAGGACTACATGGCGCGTGCCGGCTATATGGGCATTGCCGTTGCCATGATCCTGTTCAATCTGATGCTGTTCATTGCCCTGCGCGAGCGCATCTATCTGCTCTACGTGACCTTCGTGCTATGCGCCGTGTGCGCCCTGACGATCAAGAACGGCATGGCCCCGAATTGGACACTGCTCGGTCTGCCGCTCAACTCCAACGTGACCTATTACTCGGGCGCCTCGCTGGCGCTGGGTGCGCTGCTGCTGTTCATGCGCAGCATGTTGCAGACCGCGCGCCTGTTGCCACGGGTCGACCGCGGTTTACTGGCCCTGGTGGGCCTGTACCTGATTTCTCCGCTGATTTACGCCGTTGCCTTGGCGCAGGTCTCACGTGTCGCTGTCGTGCTCAATCTGCTGACGGCCCTGGTGATGATGGGGGTAGGCGTGGCCTGCGCTCTCAAGCGTCAGCGCAGTGCCTACTTCTTTCTGGCCGCCTTCGGCCTGCTGATTCTCGGCGGCACCACTACCACGCTGCGCGCCCTGGGCATCCTGCCTACCAACGCCTTCACCGAGGACGGCCTGCAGATCGGCTCATCGCTGGAAATGCTCATGCTGGCCTTCGCCCTGGCCGATCGAATCAACGTCATGCGCCAGGAGAAACTGCAGGCCCAAACCAGGTTGTTGCAAACCCGGGAGCAACTGGTGGAAACCCTGCAGCAATCCGAGAGAGAGCTGGAACAGCGTGTCGCAGAGCGCACCCAGGAGTTACAGGTGCTCAACAGCCGCCTGGAGACCTTAAGCCAGACCGACGCCCTGACGGGGATCGCCAACCGGCGGCATTTCGACGATGTACTGGCCAAGGAATGGAAGCGCGCCCAGCGTGTCGGTGAGCCGTTGGCCCTGGCCGTGCTGGATGTCGACTGGTTCAAGGCCTACAACGACCATTACGGCCATCCGGCCGGCGACAGCTGTCTGCAGCAGGTCGCACAAACCCTGGCCGCCACCATCAGTCGTTCCACTGACCTGGTGGCTCGCTACGGCGGTGAGGAGTTCGTCTTTCTCGCGCCGTCGACCGGTCCCGACGGGGCACAAAGCATGGCCGAGAAGCTGGTGAGGGCCGTCGAAGCCCTGGCCTTGCCACATGAACGCTCGCCCTTGGGTCACGTCAGTATCAGCGTCGGTATCGCCTCGATGCGAAACGATGGCGACGGCTCGGCGCAAATCCTCCTGCAACGTGCCGATGCGGCGCTGTATCGGGCCAAGGCACAGGGCCGTAATCGGGTGGAATGCGGCTGACGGAATAAAAAAGCCCCGAAGCATCGACTTCGGGGCTGAGGAGGGTCGGCAGGGCTGCCGACCGGGGAGAGAAGCTTCAGGCCTGCGGTTGCCAGCCGCCACCCAGTGCCTTGTAGATCGCGACGATGCCGCTGTACAGCTCGACCTCGGCCGCGGCCTGGGCGTCTTCGGCGGCCAGGCGCTCACGCTCGGCGTCCAGCAGGACGAGGAAGTCCACCGTGCCCTCGCGATAACGGATCGCCGCCTGATCGGCAGCCGCGCGGCTGGCTTCCGCCTGGCGCACCAGGGAAACCAGGCGCTGCTGGCGTTTGGCGTAGTCACTGAAGGCGTTTTCCGATTCTTCCAGCGCCAGCAGCACCTGCTGTTCGTACTGCGACAGCGCGCCGTCGGCCTCTGCCTCGGCGCCGCGCAGGCGTGCTCGTACGCTGCCCAGGTCGAAGGCCGCCCAGCTGATGCTCGGCGCTACACCCCAGGCGCGCGCGGCCGACGAACCCAGCTGCGAGCCGCGCCCGGCGGTAAAGCCGAGAAAGCCGGAGAGGCTGACCCGCGGGAACAGATCCGCCGTCGCCACGCCGACTTCAGCCGTGGCCGCCGCCAGCTGCCGCTCGGCCGCCTGGATATCCGGGCGACGGCGCAGCAGTTCGCCCGGGTTGCCGATGGGCAAGGCCTTGGCGATCACCGGCAGGGGTTTGGGCGACAGGTCGATCTGCAGCTGTTCCGGGCGCTGGCCGAGCAGGGTGGCGATGCGGTTCTGCGCACGTACCTGCTGCGCCTGCAGTTGCGGCAGGCTGGCTTCGGTAGCGGCCAGGCGGGCATCGGCGCGCAGCACGTCGAGTTCGGTGCCGACGCCAGCGTCACGCAGCTGCTCGGTGATGGCGCGCGAGTCCTGCTGGTTCTTCAGGTTCTCGCGGGCGATGCTTTCGCGCAGTTGCGCACCACGCAGGGTGCCGTAGGCATCGACCAGTTCGGCGATCAGGCTGACCTGCAACTGGTAGTAGTCGGCCTCGGCCACTTCGATGCGCGCTTCACTTGCTTCCAGTTGGCGCTGGATGCGGCCAAACAGATCGAGCTCCCAGGCCATGTCGAGGCCCAGGTCGTAGCGTTCCTGACGGATGCGCTCGTCCGTGGTCGGCGGCTGCTGCGCCTTGCCGAACTCGCCACTGGCGCGGCTGGTGACGGTGGGCAGGCGGTCGTTGGCCACGTCATCGCGGATTACCCGGGCCGCACGCAGGCGGTTGAAGGCCACGCGCAGCTCGCGGTTGTCCTGCAGTGAACGCTGCACCAGCTGGTTCAGCGTCGGGTCGTCGAACTGCTGCCACCAGGCGGCTTCGAAACGGCTGCGGTCGTAATCGGCCGCCTCCAGCGCGGCAATGCGCGCGGGATCGGTCACGGGCGCTCGATAGTCCGGGCCAACGGCGCAGGCCGACAGTGCCAGGGTCAGGAGAGCGGGGGCAAAGGCTTTCATGCATGCGACTCCTGCAGACGGGCGGCTTTGCGGGCTTCGCGTTTTTCGACGAAGCCGCGGATCAGGACATAGAACACCGGAGTCAGCAGCAGGCCGAAGAAGGTCACGCCGATCATCCCGGAGAACACCGCCACGCCCATGGCATGGCGCATCTCGGCGCCCGCACCGCTGGACAGCACCAGCGGCACCACCGCCATGATGAAGGCGATCGAGGTCATCAGGATCGGGCGCAGACGCAGGCGGCAGGCTTCCAGCACTGCTGCGACGCGGTCGAGACCCTCTTCCTGTTTCTCCTTGGCGAACTCGACGATCAGGATGGCGTTCTTGCAGGCCAGGCCCACCAGCACGATCAGGCCGATCTGGGTAAAGATGTTGTTGTCCAGCCCGGCGATGATCACCCCGGTGATGGCGGTGAAGAGCACGATCGGCACGATCAGGATCACCGCCATTGGCAGGCTCCAGCTTTCGTACTGGGCGGCCAGCACCAGGAAGGCCAGCAGCACGCACAGCGGGAAGATGAAGATCGCGGTATTGCCGGCGAGGATCTGCTGGTAGGTCAGATCGGTCCACTCGAAGGTCATGCCGATCGGCAGTTCCTCATTGAGCAGCTTGGCGATGGCCGCTTCGGCCTGGCCCGAGCTGTAGCCCGGCGCGGCGGCACCGTTGATCTCGGCGGTGAGGAAGCCGTTGTAGTGCATCACCCGATCCGGGCCGGCGCTGTCATCGACCTTGACGAAGGTCGACAGCGGCACCATCTCGCCACGGTTGTTGCGCACCTTGAGCTGACCAATCTGCTCCGGCTCCAGGCGGAATTGCTGATCGGCCTGGACGTTGACCTGGTAGGTGCGGCCGAAACGGTTGAAGTCGTTGGCGTACAGCGAGCCCAAGTACACCTGCAGGGTGTCGAAGATATCGCTGATGGCCACGCCGTGGGTCTTGGCCTTTTCGCGGTCGATGGCGGCATCGACCTGCGGCACGTTGACCTGGTAGCTGGTGAACACCGACATCGGGTTCAGCTCCGGCAACTGGCGGGCCTTGCCCAAGATGTTCTGGGTCTGCGTGTACAGCTCTTCATAGCCGAGGTTGCCACGGTCCTGAATCTGCAGGCGGAAGCCACCGATGGTGCCGAGGCCCTGTACCGGCGGCGGCGGGAAGATGGCGAGGTAGGCCTCCTGAATCTCACCGAACTGGCCGTTGAGCTCGGCAGCAATGGCGCCGGCAGACATGTTTTCGTCCTTGCGCAGGCCGAAGTCCTTGAGCGTGACGAAAACGATGCCGCTGTTCGGGCTGTTGGTGAAGCCGTTGATCGACAGACCGGGGAAGGCCACGGTGTTTTCCACGCCCGGATGCTTGCTGGCGATTTCGCTCATGCGCTTGATCACCGTTTCGGTGCGGTCGAGCGTCGCCGCGTCCGGCAGTTGGGCGAAGGCCACCAGGTACTGCTTGTCCTGCTGCGGCACGAAGCCGGTCGGAGTGCTGGAGAAGCCCAGGTAGCCGAGTACCAGCAGGCCGCCATAGATCAGCATGGCGATGCTGCTGCCACGCAGCACGCGACGTACGGTGCCGACGTAGCGGTTGCTGGCGCGCTCGAACATGCGGTTGAACGGGGCGAACAGCCAGCCACCGAACAGCTTGTCGAGCCCTCGCGAGAAGGCGTCTTTCGGCGCGTGGTGATCCTTGAGCAGGATGGCGGCGAGGGCCGGCGACAGGGTCAGCGAGTTGATCGCCGAGATCACCGTGGAAATGGCGATGGTCAGGGCGAACTGCTGATAGAACTGGCCCGAGAGACCGGAGATGAAGGCGGTCGGCACGAACACGGCGCACAGCACCAGAGCGGTGGCGACGATGGGGCCGGTCACTTCCTTCATGGCCTGGCGGGTGGCCTCGACCGGGGATTTGCCCAGGGCGATGTTGCGCTCGACGTTCTCCACCACCACGATGGCGTCGTCCACCACGATACCGATGGCCAGCACCAGGCCGAACAGCGACAGGGCGTTGAGCGAGAAGCCGAACATGTGCATGACCGCGAAGGTGCCGATCAAGGACACTGGTACGGCAGCCAAGGGGATGATCGAGGCGCGCCAGGTCTGCAGGAACAGCACGACCACCAGCACCACCAGCACCACGGCTTCGAGCAGAGTGTGCACCACTGCCTCGATGGAGCCGCGCACGAAGATGGTCGGATCATACACCACTTCGTAGTCCATGCCCTGCGGGAAGGACTTCTTCAGTTCGGCCATGCGCTCACGCACCGAGTCGGAAATCTCGATGGCGTTGGAGCCGGGGCGCTGGAATACCGGGATGGCCACCGCCGGCTGGTTGTTCAGCAGCGAGCGCAGGGCGTACTGGTTGGAGCCCAGCTCGACGCGGGCAATGTCGCGCAGTCGAGTGATCTCGCCGTTGTCGCCGACGCGGATGATGATGTTCTCGAACTCTTCCTCGGAGACCAGGCGGCCCTGAGCGTTGATCGACAGCTGGAAGCTGTTGCCAGCATCGGACGGCGGCGCGCCGAGGGCACCGGCGGCGACCTGGCGGTTCTGCTCGCGGATGGCGGTGACCACGTCGGTGGCGGTGAGCCCGCGCGAAGCCACCTTGTTCGGGTCGAGCCACACGCGCAGCGAGTAGTTGCCCATGCCGAACAGCTGCACGTCGCCGACGCCGTCCAGGCGCGCCAGCTCGTCCTTGACGTTGAGCGCGGCGTAGTTGGACAGGTAGAGCATGTCGTAGCGCTGATCCGGCGAGGTCAGGTGCACCACCATGGTCAGGTCCGGGGAGGCCTTGTCCACAGTCACGCCGAGACGCTGCACCTCGGTGGGCAGGGTCGGCATGGTGCGGGTGACGCGGTTCTGCACCTGCACCTGGGCGTTGTCCAGGTCGGTGCCGAGGGCGAAGGTCACGGTCAGCGTCAGGCGGCCGTCGATGGTCGACTGCGACGACATGTAGAGCATGCCCTCGACGCCGACGATGGCCTGCTCCAGCGGCGAGGCGACGGTTTCACCGATTACCTTGGGGTTGGCGCCGGGGAAATCGGCACGCACCACCACGGTGGGCGGCACCACTTCCGGGTATTCGCTGATCGGCAGCTGGAACAGCGAGATGGCGCCGCCGATCAGGATCAGCAGCGACAGCACCGCGGCGAAGATCGGCCGCTGGATGAAGAATTGCGAGAAATTCATGGGTCTTTCCTCTGGGCGCGGGCTGGATCAGCCGCGCGGCGAGCGAGCTTCGATTTTTTCGGCGGCGATACGCGGGGCCTGGCTGCCATCGACGGCCTGGCGCATACGGGCCAGCTGTTCGAGAGTGCTGTCATCGGCCATGGACACCGGCTGCGGGTCGACGGTGGCGCCAGGCATGGCGCGCTGCAGGCCGTTGACCACGATCTTCTCGCCCTTGCTCAGGCCGCTGCGGACGATGCGCAGGCCTTCGAGCTTCGGTCCCAGTTCGATGGAGCGATAGGCCACGGCATTGTCCTCGCCCAGCACCAGCACGTACTTCTTGCCCAGATCGGTGCCGACCGCTTCGTCCTTGATCAGGGTGGCGGCGTAGGGCTTGCTGCCTACCAGCTTCAGGCGGGCGTACAGACCGGGGGTGAAGCGGCCGTCCTGATTGTCGAACACGGCGCGACCACGAATGGTGCCGGTACGCGGGTTGACCTGGTTGTCGAGAAAGTCCAGCTGACCCAGGTGCGGGTGGCCGGCTTCATCGGACAGGCCCAGGTACACCGGGCTGGCACCACGCGCATCGGCGCCGGACTGACGGGCCAGCTCGACGTACTTGAGGAAGGCGCGCTCGTCGGCGTCGAAGTAGGCGTAGACCTTGTCGGTGGAAACCACCGAAGTCAGCAGGCTTTCGCCGGCCCCGACCAGGTTGCCTTCGGTGATCTCGGCGCGGCTGACGCGACCGTCGATGGGCGAGGTGATGCGGGTGAAACCGAGGTTGAGGCGGGCGTTGTCCAGTTCCGCCTGAATCGCGGCGACCTGCGCCTGGGCCTCGGTGGCGGCGCTGGCGCGGGCATCGGCGAGTTCCGCGGAGATGGCGTTGCTCTGCCGCAGGCGTTCGCCGCGGCGGGCTTCGTTGGCGGCGCGCGCCTGGTTGGCACGGGCCTGCTGCAGCTGGGCTTCCAGGCGCTTGACCTCGGCCTGGAACGGACGCGGATCGATCTGGAACAGCAGATCGCCTTTCTTCACCAGGGCGCCTTCACTGAAGGCGACGCGGTCGATGTAACCGGAGACGCGCGGGCGAATTTCGACGGACTGCGGCGCTTCGAGACGCCCGGTGAACTCATCCCATTCGTTGACCGGCTGTTCGATCACCTCGGCCACACTGACCTTGGGGGCCGGCATCTGCGCCTGGGTCTGTGTAGCCTGGTCGCAACCGCTGAGAGTGAGCAAACCGGCAAGGGCGAGGGGAAATATCCAGATGTTCTTGTGTAGCTGTTCCATGGGTGACTCCGCCAGTCGGATTTGTGGATGGGCGGAGTCTGCTGCGAGTCTTGGAAGGCTACGAATCGAACGCCATGAAATTGAATATCAGCGCTAATGATTATTGGCAGACAACAGATAGAGCACGTGATGCTACAGGCGGTGCAATCTCGCAGCGCTCACGACTTGTCAGGGCATGAGCGCTTGATCTTGCGTGAGGTGGCGATGATGGCCCCGAGTATGATCAGCACCGCCGGGATCAGCAGGAGCGGACTGGCGTCGGTTTGCCCGACTGCGATCAGCAGCACCGTGGAGAACAGAGGTGCCAGGTAGGACAGGGCGCCCAGCATCGCCAGGTTGCCGTGCTTGGTGGCGTGATCCCAGGCGAAGAAGGCCAGGCCGACTGGCCCCAGGCCCAGGGCGACGATTGCCGCCCATTGCCCGGCGGTCGGGCGCACCGTGGTCTCGAAGAGCAGGTGGCAAAGCAGGCCGGCGACGGCGACCAGGCCGCAGATACCGCCGATGATGCTGCTCGGGACGTTGTTGAGACGCCGATTGACCACCGAGTAGGTGGACCAGACCCAGGCGCAGGCAAAGGCGGCGGCGTAACCTATGACGGGCATCGAGGCGCTTTCCTGGCTGGCCCGCTGCTGCATGATCAGGGCCGTCCCCGCAAGGCCGAACAGGGCGCCCAGCAGTTGACGTTTGCGCAACGACTCGCCGGTGGTGAGGCTCGACAGCAGGACGATCAGCAGGGGCCAGAGGTAGGCGATCAGGCTGGCTTCAGCCGCCGGCGCGGTCTTCAGGGCGAAGAAATACAAGGCGTGATAACCGAAGATGCCGGCGAACCCCGTTGCCCAAACGTACCAGGGCTGGCGCCAGTTGCCGAATTCATCGGCACCCCGCAGGCCGAGTATGCACAGGCTGGCAACGAAGGCGACGGCGAAGCTCGAGGCCAGCAGCTGAAATGCCGGGATGCCGGTCGTCATTGTCGTCAGCAGTGCCAGGCACGCCCATAGAAATACCGCGATGACGCCGATCAGGGTGGCGCCTGCGCTCGTGCCGAAGGTAGCGACGGATAGGTTGGAAGTGGTCATGCGAGCCCCGCCTGGCTGTGATTTTGAAACAGAGACAATAGAAAGACGCGCCCGGAGTGTCTTGATCGGAACTGCCGGAGAATTGTTCGAGACTGCTGCCTCTGCTGTAGAAAGCGAGAACGATGCACTAAGCCAAGGCCGAGGTATGCCTTTCAGTGAGCGCGCATGCGTTTGCGTAGCGAGGCCGGCGTCAGGCCGTGGACCTTCTTCAGCGCATGGGTCAGCGCGCTCTGGTCGGCGTAACCGGTGCGGTGGGCGATCTCGATGATCGGCAGCGAGGTCTGTTGCAGCAGGTCGATGGCCAGGTTCAGGCGCAGGCTGGCGATATGGGTGAACGGCGTTCTGGCCAGGTGCTGCACGAACAAGGCGTACAGGCGCCGCTCGCTGGTGCCGGAGTGGCGGGCTATGTCACGAACTGTCAGGGGGGTATGCAGGTGCCGTTCGATATAGGCCAACGCCTTGGCAAGGATGAGCTGACCAGGGTCCTGCGAGCCGACCTCGGGCTGTAGCAGGGAACTCAGCAGCAACTGGCTCCACGAGTCGGCCAGCCTCGGCGACTGGCTCAGCCGCATGCTGTTGCCGATGGCGTAATCGAGCAGGTGACGGATATCGGGGCTGATCACAAAGAAACGCTTGTCGCTCAGCGGATCGAGTGATCGTGTCGTGCCGTTGCTGGCTTCAGCGCATCGCACCGGTGCGTCCAGTACCAGAAAACTGTCATGGGTGCTGGTCTGGAAGGCGTGCCGGGCGCCAGCGGCGATTATCGCACCACGGCTTGCATCTACCTTGCCGCCTCGTCCGTCGATCTCGATGTCCATGACCCCGGAGCGCGGCAGTACGATCTGGTGAAAGTCGTGTTCGTGAAGTTCCACCTCACCCGAATAGGAGCGTATCGCCAGGGAGAAGGGGAAAGGGACGGTAGCGTTCATCCATGACTCTCTTGATGTCGAGACAGAGCGCAAGCGTGGAGCTACCAGACAGCGGGGTTACAAGCTGTCCGGATCGCCGCAGAACATCTGAATGCGCGAGCGCAGCCAGCGTTCGGCGGGGTCGTTGTCCTGCGCGCCGCGCCAGGCCATGTGCAGCTCGAAGCTCTGCGTCTGCAGTGGCAGGTCTTCGGCACGCAGGCCGCCGGCTGCAGTCAGGGCGGCAGCGGTGTAGTCCGGTACGCTGGCGACGATATCGGTTTCCGCCAGCAGGGTGCCTAGGCCGTTGAACTGCGGCACGGCCAGTACCACGTGGCGTTTGCGTCCGAGCTTGGCCAGTTCGTCGTCGATGAAGCCTGTGAGGTCGCCGGCGAAGGACACCAGCGCATGAGGGCGTGCGCAATAGTCGTCCAGGCTCAGTGCGCCGGGCACGGTATCGGCACGCAACAGCTTTGCCTTGCTGCGGCGCAACACCTTGCGCTTGGCATTGGCCGGCAACTCGTCGGTGTAGGCCACACCTACGGATATCTCCCCGGAGGCCAGCAGGCCTGGCATCAGCAGGTAGTTGGTGCGACGGATCACCAGCACCACGCCGGGCGCTTCGGCGCGCAGTCGGCGAAGCAGGGCGGGGAGCAGGGCGAACTCGACGTCATCGGACAGGCCGATGCGAAATACCGCCTTGCTGGTGGCCGGATCGAAGTCGGCGGCGCGGCTGACCGCGGTGGAGATCGAGTCCAGTGCCGGCGAGAGCAGGGCGAAGATCTCCTGCGCGCGGCGTCGGCTCCATGCTGCGGCCGGTGCGCACGAACAGGGGATCATCGAACAGGGTACGCAGGCGAGCGAGCGCGGCACTGATGGCCGGCTGGCCAAGGAACAGCTTCTCCGCAGCTCGGGTGACGCTGCGTTCGTGCATCAGGGTCTCGAAGACGATCAGCAGGTTCAGGTCGAGGCGACGCAGGTCGTTGCGGTTCATCCGGGTACCATCCGAGGAAAACGGGCCTTGTCAGCACGGCGCGGCAATGAGAGCCTTTGCCCGAGCAATAGTACGGGCAGTGCGTGACGGAATGAAAGGCGCCGAATCACTGCCAGGCATGAAGACTATCGATGGAGTCTGATAGTGCTGCCGACCCACAGCGGATAGAGTCCACAGTCATTGAAGTGTTAATCCGCGATCAAGCTCGAGGTAAGCGATGTCCCGCATGATCCGTTTTCATAAGTTCGGCGATGCCGATGTGCTCCAGTACGAAGAGGTTCCGACGCCCGTGCCCGGCCCTGGTGAGGTGCTGGTGCGCGTGCAGGCCGTCGGCCTGGGCTGGAAAGACGTGCTGTGGCGGCAGAACCTGGCGGCCGAGCAGGCCAAGCTCCCGGCCGGTACCGGTTTCGAACTGGCCGGCAGCGTGGCGGCGCTGGGCGATGGCGTAAGTGACCTGGAGGTCGGTACCGCCGTTGCCGGTTTTCCGGCCAGTACACCGAACCGCTATCCGACCTGGGGCGATCTGGTGCTGATGCCAGCCCACGCCCTGACCCGTTATCCCGAGGTGCTCAGCCCGGTCGAGGCCAGCGTTCATTACACCAGCCTGTTGTTCGGCTACCTGGCGCTGAATGATCTTGCCCACCTCAAACCGGGGCAGCATGTGCTGATCACCGAGGCCAGCCATTGCATGGCGCCGCAGACCGTGCAGCTGGCTAAGGCGCTGGGTGCCAAGGTCATCGTATCCACCGGCTCGCCGGATGACCGCGAGTTCCTGCGCGGTCTGGGTGCCGACAAGGTGATCGTGACCGAAGAGCAGGATCTGGTTCTGGAAGTCGAGCGCTACACCGAGGGCAAGGGTGTCGAGGTGATTCTCGACCAATGTGCCGGCCCACAGATGAAGCTGCTGGGCGATATCGCCGCGCCGCGTGGCAAGCTGATCCTGTACGGGATCAATGGCGGCAACGACACGGCGTTCCCGGCCTGTGCCGCGTTCAAGAAGCACCTGCAGTTCTTCCGTCACTGCGTACTGGATTTCACCGGTTGCCCGGAGTTGGGCATCGAACCGAACAACGAGGCGGTGCAGCGTGCGCTCACGCACATCAACCAGATGACGGCCGACCGCCTGCTGACGCCGGTGATCGACAAGGTGTTCGATTTCGAGGACTTCGTCGCGGCCCATCGCTACATGGAAACCTGTCCGAATCGCGGGCGGGTGGCCCTGAAGCTGGCCACGGATTAAAGTCCGTGGCCATGTGGTCGCTATAAGTCGTAATTCCAAGTCAGTAAGGAAAGGTTCATGAGTCTGGTTACCGGCGACGCGCTATCGCTGTTGTTGTTTCGTCTGCATAGCGGTCGTCTGCTGGGGATCAACCTGCTCAAGGTCAACGAAATCATTCCCTGCCCGGCGTTGACCAAACTGCCCAATCGCCACCCCCACGTTCGTGGTATCGCCACCTTGCGCGGCGCTGCCATGACGGTGATCGATCTGGCGCGCGCCATCGGTGAGCGCGGTGCGGCCGAAGAAGATGACGGCTGCCTGATCGTTACCGAGTTGAGCCGCTCGCGTCAGGGGCTGCACGTGAAGAACGTCGAACGCATCGTGCAGTGTTCCACCCGTGACGTGCGTCCGCCACCTGCCGGCTCCGGCAATCGCGCCTTCATTACCGGGGTGACCCAGATCGATGGCGCCATCGTGCAGATTCTCGATATCGAGAAGGTGCTGCACGATATCGCACCGGCACTGGAAGAAGCCCCTGTTGGCCTGCTCGACGGGCAGGATGCTCGCCTGCTGCAGGGGCGCCGCGTACTGCTGGTGGATGACTCGCAAGTGGCGCTGCAACAAACCCTCAACGTGCTGCGCCAGCTGGGTTTCGATTGTACGGCGGTGCGCAGCGGGCATGCTGCCCTGGAGCAACTGCACGAATATCATCAGGCCGGCATGCCGTTCGAGCTGCTGGTCTCGGATATCGAGATGCCTGAACTCGATGGCTACAGCCTGGTTCAGGAGATTCGCCGCAGCCCCGACATCGCCGGCACCTATGTGCTGCTGCACACCTCACTGGACAGCACCATGAATACCGAAAAAGCCCGCTCGGTCGGTGCCAACGCGGTGCTGACCAAGTTTTCCTCGGTTGACCTCAGCCAGGCGCTGCTCGATGCGTTCCGGAAAATGGACGGGCAAGCCTGAGCCGTCCCTGCCGCACCTTGCCGCTTGGCGGCAAGGGTTTGCCTCTTTTCATATCCCTCAGAACCAATAAGCCCTAATGATTCCAATGGTTTAGGCACGCGCCACGAACTGGCACGTGCTTTGAAACGGTGCGCCTGGCATTTGCAAGTCAGTCAAGGAGCACGGCATGAGCACCATTGGAGGTATCGGCAGTTACGGCGGCATATCGCTAAGCGGATTTCGTAACAAGCAAAGTGAGCAGCAGGACGAACTGGCGCTGATGAAGCGCAATGTGGAAAAGACCACACGCATGGCAAATGTCGAGTCGGAGCGGGAGTTTCGCGCCAGACAAGCCACAGACGAAGGTTTTGCTCGTTTGCGTCTCGCCCTGCAGAACGAAGCCCAAGGCAAGGTGGAGACCGGCGTCGGCTCGGCTACCGCGGAAAAGCCCCTCAGCGAGGACGAGGGTGACGCCGCATTACAGGCGTTCAAGGCGTACATGGCGATGACGCCAGCGGAAAAGATACGCGACCGTATCCTCAAGGAAATGGGCCTGACCGAGGAAGATATCGAAGCCATGCCGCCCGAGCAGCAGAAAGCGGTAGAGGAAACGATCGCCCAGCACATGAAGGAACGTGCGCAGATGCAGGCACAAACGGAAGGCGAAGGCCGCACTTATGGTCTGATCTGATTGCCTCGGCCTGGCACGATGAATTGGCGGAATACGTCCTGTGATCTGGATCATGGAGGTTGTCTATTTAGTTGGAATTTTCATGGGCGGAATTGTCTATCAATCACGACAGTTCAGCGCTCATGAAGGAGCAGCTGGCTCGATATTTCCAACGTAGAAATCTTTGATCAGGACGTGGCCAAAAATGGATGTTCTTTCCGAGTTCTTCGAGCGTACGAGCCTGCAAGGGCGACTGTTATTCGCCGGCCCGGTAGACGGTACTCTGGTGCTGGATAAGCCCCCTGGCATGGCCTCAGTCAACCCAGCGTGTTGTTTTGCCCCAGTACCTGTTGCTACAAACTACGCGCCCATGAGCCGGGTGGCGCGGATCTGATCTGTGCCTCGTTCCAGTTCGGGCGTTCCGGTCAGCAGCCTTTCGAGCTGGGGCTGGAGGAAACCCTGGTGTTTCCACTCAGTGCCCTGGAGCAGCTCGGGCCGGTGATCGGTTCGCTGGTCAACGAGTTCCGTACTCCCGCACCTGGACGCAGCAAGGCGCTCAACCTGCTGTTCGAGTACGTGTTCGTGCTGTTGGTACGCCGTGCGGTAAAGGAGGGTCGCATCGTCAGGGGGCTGCTCTATGCGCTGCAGGATAGCAAGCTGGGGCCGGCACTGATCTGCATCCATCAGGACCCGCAACTGGCCTGGAGCGTCGAGCGTCTGGCCGAACTGGCGAAGATGTCGCGAACCAAGTTCGCCGCGCTGTTCAATGAGGTCATGGGCATGACGCCGATGGCCTATGTCACGGCCTGGCGCATCAAGGTGGCGCAGGACCTGCTGCGCGACGGCAAGCCGATCAAGGTGATCGCCGACGCTGTCGGCTATGCCTCACAGGCCTCGTTCTCGCGCAGCTTCGCCCAGCAGGTGGGGCAACCCCCAGGGGAATGGTTGCGTGAGGAGGGTCTGAATGTGCCGGCAAAACTGCAGGTGCAGATCTACCGCGACGAACATGGCCAGGCCCAGGGCAACTGACGCCCCGGGCCTGCTTCATCGCTCAGGCAACGACTGGAATCAGCGGGTCGGCTGCGGCCAGGGCGATGTCGCGCTTGGCCTCTGGCGGGTAGATCCACTGGGTGTTGATCTGCGTTTTCAGCTCCTTGGCTTCCCTGCCGGTCAGCACCACCTTGCGCTCCCAGCCTTCGGTGAACACCGCGCCCCAGGCACCCAGATCCAGGCAGGTGACGTACTTGGGCTGGCTGTAGGGAATCGGCTGCACACCAAGCAGATCGGCTGCGGCGTTGTTGCCGGATGAGCGGCCCAGGGCGATAGCGTGCTGGCAGGTCATCAGCGCGTGGTTACCCAGCTCATCCACCGCTGCGTAAGCGGTATCGCCCGTGGCATAGATGGCGTCCTGACCCAATACCTTGAGGTTACGATCCACGTGCAGACGGCCAAAGGCGTCGTGTTCGCCATCGATCTGCTGGGTCAGCGGCGAGGCCTTCACGCCGACTGTCCAGACCACGGTATTGGCTTCGATACGCTCTCCATTGTCGAGCTGCACGCCTTGTTCATCGACCTTCGAGACCGGGCTGCCGAGCCTCCAGGTCACCCCCAGCGTATCGCTGGCCTTGGCGATCACCGCGGCGATCTGCTCACCCATGACGCCGCCGACTCGCGTTCCCATGTCGACGACGATGACCCGAATATCGGCCTCGTTGCCCAGGATGGCGCGCAGGCGTGCCGGCATTTCCGTGGCCGTTTCGATACCGGTGAAACCACCGCCTGCCACCACCACGGTATTGCGCGCCTGGCTGCTCGGGCGATGATGCAGACCTTGCAGATGCGCCTCGAGCTTCTGCGCGGATTCCAGGCTGTCGACGTCGAAGGCGAAACGGTCGATGCCGGCCAGCGGTGGACGGGCAACCTGGCTGCCCGAGGCGATGATCAGCCGATCATAGGTGAGTGTCGACTGTTCACCGCTGGCGCTGCGGTAGAAAACCTGTCTGTTCTGCGCATCGATACGGGTGGCGCAGCCCTGCACGAACTGCACCCCGACCGCATCGAACAACGGACCAAGCGGGGCTACGGTCGTCGTCAGGTCGGCTTCATAGAAGCGTGGGCGCACGCGCAATTCGGCTTGAGGGGCAAGCAGGGTGACGGTGATGTCCAGGCGCTGGTGCTGGTCCAGCAGGCGAATGGCGCTCAGCGCACTCCACATGCCGCCGAAGCCGGCGCCGATGATCAGGATTTGCTGGTTCATGTCGTTAAGGTCCGTAGCGAGGGGAAGGGGTATTGGCTGACTACGGAGCGGATTTTGTCGCTAGCTTGGATCAGGGTATTGATCCAATATTCGCCTAAATAAATGATCCACTTGGAGCTGACATGCCATTCGAGAAAGTCGCCCCGCAAGTGGTCTTTCTGCCGCTGGGTACCCCGGAAACCGGGGTTAGCCTGCAGGGTTGGCTGTATGAGTCGTTGCGCGGTGCCATTCTGGGCGGGCGTCTGCCGGCTGGCAGCAAGCTGCCCAGCACCCGGGCCATGGCCGAGCACTATGGCCTTGCGCGCGGAACGGTGCAGGCGGCCTATCAGCAACTACTCTCCGAGGGCTATCTGCAGGCGCGGACAGGCAGCGGTACACGCGTCAGCGAGGTGCTGCCGGATCCGACGCTCAATGCCGGGTACGTACGGCGCAAGGTGATCGCCAAGCGCGAGGAAGAGCGTGCAGCCCCACAGACGCCATGGCTGAACAAGCTGGCCGAGATCGAGCCGATCTTCTCGCGTCGCACTGCGCCTTCCGGTCTGCGGCCGTTCTTTCCACACCGGGGTGATATCAACGCCTTTCCCATCGACTTGTGGCGCAAGCTGCATACGCAACAATTGCGCAGTTCACGTCTGTCGATGCTGCTCGATGGCGACCCGGCAGGCCTGCCCGCACTGCGCGAGGCCATCGCCGGCTACCTCGCCATCGCCCGCGGCGTGCAGGTGTCGCCGCAGCGTATCCTGGTACTCGGCAGCGTGCAGCAGGGCCTGGATATCTGCCTGCGCCTGCTGGCACCAGGCGATTCGCAGGTCTGGATGGAGGACCCTGGCTACCCCGGCGCTCGGCAACTGATGGACATTTCCGGCGTGAGCCGTGTGGACGTACCGGTGGATAGCTGCGGCCTCAAGGTGGACGACGGGCTGCGTCTGGCCCCGGGCGCTCGCCTGGCGTATGTCACACCGTCACGTCAGGCGCCGCTGGGTGGCGAGCTATCACCAGCCCGGCGTCTGGCCTTGCTGCGCTGGGCGGCGGAGCAGGGCAGCTACATCTTCGAGGATGACTACGACAGCGAATACCGCTTTATCGCCAAGCCGATTCCGGCACTGCGTTCGATGCCGGGTGCCGAGCAGTCGGTAATTCTCGCCGGCACCTTCAGCAAGCTGCTGTTTCCCTCGATTCGCCTGGCCTATCTGGTGGTGCCCGAGCATCTGATCGAGAGCTTCACCCGCGCCGCTGCCTTGATGTCGCGGCATGCCAACAGCCTGGCCCAGGCCGTGCTGGCCGACTTCATTCATGAGGGGCATTTCGACCGCCATGTGCGGCGTATGCGCAAGCTCTACGCGGCGCGTGCCGATGCCTTCGCCGAGGCGGCGCACAAGCATTGGCGGGGGCTGATCGAAGTGCCGGAAATCCGTGCGGGCATGGACATCGCCTGTCGCCTGCAGGTCGAGAACGAGCAGGACGCTTTCGCACGTTTGCAGGCTGCTGGCATAGACGTGCTGCCGCTGGCCAGTTACTGCGTTGCCCGACGAGGACCGGGATTGGTGATGGGCTTTGCACCCTATGACGAACGCGCAATCGAAGAGGCGGCTCAGGCTGTCGCTCGGGCCTTGCGCAACTGAGAACTGCCCCGGCCAGGCCGGGGCAGTGACCATCAGAGGATGCTCAGCGGGTATTCGACGAACGCGCGAATCTCGTTGAGATCCGGCCCAACGTCGGTGCTGGAGCGGTAGATGGAGTTGCGCAGGCGCAGGTGCAGGTCCTTGGCCGCACCACTCTGGATGGTGTAACCGATCTGGTTGAAGATCTCGCGCTCGGTGCCGTTGTTGTCGCTGCCGGTATCGATGTTGTCACCGCGCACGTAGGCGAACTTGTAGCGAAGGCCCGGCATGCCGTACTCGGCGAAATCCAGCTCGTAGCTGGCCTGCCAGGAACGCTCGTCCTTCAGGTTGAAGTCCGAGTAGTAGGAGTTAGCCAGGTAGATGCTGGCGCCGCCATCGCCGTAGTCATAGGCGAAGCCGGCATCGCCGGTGTTGCGCTGATGGGCGACGATGAAGGCATGGGCACCGATGCTGTATTTGGCTGCCAGGCTCCAGATGGTGTTGCGATCGCCCTGGCCATCGCCGCCGAGATCGATTGCGGCTACCGAGCCGGTGTCGTACCTGGTGCGATAGAGGTTGAAGTCGAAATTGAGCGCCTGATCGGCAGCCAGTGCCAGGTTGTAATTGAGGTTGGCGTAGTAGCGCTTGTACATGTCCTCAAGATCGGCGTGATAGACCGCCAGGCTCAGGTCATCGCTGACGGCGTAGCTGCCGCCGAGCACGTCGATGCTCTTGAGGCGGTTGGGATCGCGCGCCGAGTCGCCCATCGGGCTGTCGGCAGTGAAGCGGCCGGCATTCAGTTCCAGCCCCTCGATTTCATTGCTGGTCACCAGCGTGCCGGTGAAGGACTGCGGCAGCAGGCGGCTGTCGTCATGTGCCAGAACCGGCAGGGAAGGGAACTGGTTGCCGTACTTGATCACGGTATTGGAAACGCGCAGCTTCACCGCGCCACCGGCCTGGGACAGCTCATCGACCGGATGGCCGTCATCGTAGGTGTCGAAGAAGGCGCTGTAGTTACGGCCGCGGCCGCTGTCGAGCTTGACGCCGAGCAGGCCGAAGGCGTCGACGCCGAAACCGACCGTGCCTTGAGTGAAGCCGGATTCGAAGGTAGCGATGAAGCCTTGGCCCCAGGTCTTGGCGTCGTTGGTGTTGTCCTTGTAATCACGGTTGAAGTAGGCGTTGCGCAGCAACAGATCGAGGTTGGCATCCTCGATGAAACCCTTGGCTTCGGACTGGCTGCTGGCGTGGGCCAACTGCCCGCTCAGCGCGAGGCTGCAAGCCAGCGCGAGACAGTGCTTCTTGTGCATGGGTGCTCCTGGTGTTGGTGTGCTGTTCTAAACGCGCCTCACTGCGAGGTAAGGCCCGGCCCAGAGGGCGCGCTTAGAGTTATCACCTGGCCTGCCGCTGCACTATTCGAGCGGATTGATGATCACTATCAACCACTTCGATGCGCTGTTGCGCTCGATCGACGATAGGCTTGCCCCCGATGAAGATTCCAGGGGCGACGGTTTTGCATCACTCCCGAAAGCCGTCGCCCTGGCTCCACTTCATCTCCTTTGGTTAAGACGACTTGTGGCCGCCTGGTGATCCAGTGCGGCCTTTTTTTCTTTCTCGCCTGACAAGAGTGCTGGCCAGGCGAGAGGCTCAATGAAAGTCGCGGCTGCGTATGTCCAGCCCGGTCAGCATCGCCGTCAGGTCGGTCAGGCGCCCGGCGATCACATGGCGCACGCCATCCTGGGTTTCCAGATGGCCGTCGATGCGCAGCATCTGCGACTGCACCAGGACTCGCCGCTGGCGCTCGGCCAGGTCATGCCAGACGACCACATTGACCATGCCGAACTCATCTTCGAGCGTGACGAAGATGACGCCGCTGGCGGTTTGCGGCCTTTGCCTGCCGATCACCAGGCCGGCAACGCTGACAGGACGGCCGTGCTCGACTGCCTGCAGTTCACGTGAGCTTCGGCAGCGCCGCGCCCTTAGCGCCTGGCGCAGCAGGGCCAGTGGATGCGGGCCGAGGGTAGTGCCGAGCGTCGCATAGTCGGTCAGCAGATCTTCCCCCGGCGATGGGGTAGGCAGGCCCGGAGCGTCTTCATTCGGCGCAGATACGCCGACGAACAGCGGCAACTGTTCCTCGACGCCAGCCACCGCCCAGCGCGCCTGATAGCGGTGACCAACCAGGCCGCCGAGTGCGCCGGCATCGGCCAGTCGCTCGCGCGCCGAAGCATCCAGGCGTGCACGCACGCTGAGGTCCTCGACATCACGGAATGCACCTGACTGGCGCGCCTGTTCGATACGGCGCGCGTCGTCTTCGCGCATGCCACGAATCATCCTCAGGCCCAGGCGGATGGCCGGCTCGCCATGTTCATCGGGCTCCAGGCTGCAATCCCAGTCGCTGTAGCGTACGTCCACGGGACGCACCTCGACGTCATGCCGCCGCGCGTCCTGCAGCACCTGATCAGGGCTGTAGAAACCCATCGGCCAGCTGTTGACCAGAGCGCAGGCGTAGGCCGCGGGCTCGTGACACTTCAGCCAGCAACTGGCGTAGGCGAGCAGGGCGAAGCTGGCAGCATGCGACTCGGGGAAGCCGTAGCTGCCGAAGCCCTCGATCTGGCGAAAGATCCGTTCGGTGAATGCCTGCGAGTAGCCTTTTTCCAGCATGCGCGAGGTGAGCCGCTGGCGATGCGGTTCGAGGCCGCCATGGCGTTTCCAGGCGGCCATGCTGCGGCGCAGCTCATCCGCTTCGCCTGGGGTGTACTCGGCGGCGACGATGGCCAGCTCCATCACCTGTTCCTGAAACAGCGGCACGCCGAGGGTGCGCTCGAAGACCGGCTTGAGTTCATCGGAGGGGTAATCGATGGTTTCTTCGCCGTTTCGCCGACGCAGGTAGGGATGCACCATGTCGCCCTGGATCGGCCCCGGACGGACGATGGCCACCTGGATCACCAGGTCGTAAAAGGTTTTCGGGCGCAGGCGCGGCAGCATCGCCATCTGCGCGCGAGACTCGATCTGGAACGCGCCGATGGTATCTGCGCGGCTGATCATGGCGTAGGTGGCCGGGTCTTCCTTGGGCAGGGTGGCCAGCGTCCACTGCGTGCCGCGGTAGCGCTCGATCAGGCCGAAACAGCGGCGCAGTGCGCTAAGCATGCCCAGGGCCAGCACGTCGACCTTGAGCAGGCCGACCCTGTCGAGATCGTCCTTGTCCCACTGGATCACGGTGCGCTCGGCCATGGTCGCGTTCTCCACCGGCACCAGGGTGTCGAGCGCGTGCTCGGAAATGACGAAGCCGCCCGGGTGCTGCGACAGGTGCCGGGGAAAACCGATCAGCTCGCCGGTCAGGATCAGTACGCGCCTGAGCAGCGGATTCTGCGGATCGAAACCCGCTTCCTGCAGGCGTTCCGGTGTTGGTGGGCCGCTACTCCAGCGGCCACAGCAATCAGCCAGCGCATTGACCTGATCCGGCGGCAAGCCCAGGGCCTTGGCGACGTCGCGTATCGCCCCGGCACCGTGGTAGGTGTTGACCACGGCCGTTAGCGCCGCACGCGTTCGCCCGTAGCGGCGAAATACGTACTGGATGACCTCTTCACGGCGCTCATGCTCGAAGTCGACGTCGATATCCGGTGGCTCGTTGCGCTCGCGGGAGAGAAAACGCTCGAACAACAGCCGGCTCTCGGTAGGGTCCAGCTCGGTGATGCCGAGCGCGAAGCAGACGCTCGAGTTGGCCGCCGAACCCCGGCCCTGGCAGAGGATGTGCTGCTCGCGGGCGAAGCGGACGATGTCATGCACGGTCAGAAAGTAGCTCTCGTATTTCAACTCGGCGATCAGCGCCAGCTCATGCTCGATCTGCGCACGAGCGGCGGCCGGCACACTCTTGCCCCAGCGCTCGGCAGCGCCACGCTCCACCAGCACGCGCAGCCAGGAGGTGGGGTCATGACCTGCCGGCACCAGCTCGTGTGGGTAGTGATAATCCAGCTCGTCGAGATCGAAGTGGCAGCGTTCGGCGATACGCAGGCTCTGTGCGAGCAGCTCGGGCGGATACAGCTCGGCCAGCTCCTCAAGTCGGCGCAGATGCCGTTCGCCATTGGCGAACAGATGGGCGCCGGCCTCGGCCACGGGCAGATGATGACGGATGGCAGTCATGCAATCCTGCAGGGCGCGGCGGCCACGGGCATGCATGTGTACATCGCCACAGGCCACCGCCGGCAAGTCATGAACGGCGGCCATTTCGAGCAGGCGCTGCAGACGCGCGCTATCGTCCGCACCGCGATGCAGCTCGACGCCCAGCCACAGGCGCTCGGGGAACACCGATCGAAGCCAGGGCAGGGCGGTGGCTTCGCCTTCGCTGAGCCATAAGGCCAAAAGACCATCGAGCGGTACCACGAAATCCTCGTGCATCAGCCGATAGGTGCCCTTTGCCGCCCTGCGTCGCGCCCGGGTTATCAGGCCGCATAGCGCCTGATAACCCACCAGGTTCTCGGCCAGCAGCACCAGCTTCGGGCCTTTCTCGATCTGCACTTCGCTGCCCACGATCAGCTTTACCCCGTTTTTTTTCGAGGCCTCCCACGCGCGCACGATGCCGGCCAGGGTGCATTCATCGGTGATCGCCAGGGCCTGGTAACCCAGCCGAGCCGCACGCTCGAACAGCTCCTGGGCGCTGGATGCGCCGCGCTGGAAAGTGAAATTCGACAGGCAATGGAGTTCGGCGTAATCGCTCATGCGAACCACCCGTGCAGCAGCAATGGGCCCTCACTGCCGACTTGGCGATACGCCCAGCCGCGCTGGCCGGCACGGGTCTGCACCACGTAATAGTCGCGGCGTACATCCTCGCCATCCCACCAGCCGGATTCGATGCGTTCGGGGCCGGCGAGAATGCGTAGCGAGGCCTCGTGCAGCGGCTGCGGTTCTTTCAGCAGCCAGCCGGGCCGAGGGCCGCTGGGTGGCAGCACGGGGCTGATCGAATCGTTCATCCACGCACGCTCGGGGCGGTGATCGGCTCTGGCACCGAGGCCATGCAGGGCCTCATCACCGAGGCGCGCACGCAATCGCTCGCGTAGTTGCTCCCAGGGCTGATTCTGTTGTGGTCGCTCGTCGAACAACTGCTGATGCTGCGGCGCGAAGGCCGGCAGTTCCCGCGCCACCAAGCGCACGGCCAGCACCGGTGCCGGTAGCTGCTGATGCTCCAGGCGTCCGCGCGTCAGCTCGAACAGCATGCCGGGATCACGCTCTGCGCTGAGCAGGCCCACCTGTATCTGCGTATCGACACCCACGCGGTGTTCCAGGTGCAGGACGAAACGCTGCACGCCGCTGTCACGCCCGGCCAGGTAGGCGGCCAGATCGGCCGTCAGCCGACGCAGCGGGAACAGCAGCGCCTGATGGGATTCGACCTCGAAATTCAGCTCGATACGGGCATCGAACACGTCTGCGGGTGTATAGAAATCCAGCGCCAGCGGGCGCTGGCCCAGCAGGGTATCGAGATGGCGCAGCACATCGGCAGGAAACCGCCTGGCCAGGCTGTCACGCGGCAGAGCCAATAACTGGCGCAACTGCCTGAGGCCCATGCGGTTGCAGGCTGTGGTTACCGTAGCGTCAAGCCCGAGCCGATCCACGGGCAAGGGATCGAGCATCTGCCTGAGCGTCTGTCCATCGCCTGCCATCAGGCCATCACCGATATTGACCAGCACCCGCGCAGCGGCCGGGTTCGGCGCGACGGCAATGCGGTGCTGGAAGGCCAGCGCCGACAGCTCGGCGCGCAAACGTGCTTCGAAGCGCGGCCAGGGGCCGAACAGCCCCAGGCTCGATTGCACTTCCAGCAGCAGGCAGCGCGGGTAATGCAGGCTGACCTGGGCGCTGAAACCATAGGCCCAGGCGGCCAGAAACTGCTGCCAGCGCTCGATGGCCACGAGGTCGTATTCCGCGCTGGCAAAGCCGCGCGTCAGTGCATGCGCCGCCGTCAGCGACTGGCCGGGTTTCAGCCCCAGGGCCCGGGCTGCCGGGTTGACGGCCTGCACGATGCGCCGTTGTGGCGAGCCAGTGAGCAGCGCCAACGGCTCGTCGGGATTGGCGCGCTGACGCTGCACGCCGTCCATGGCCAGTTGCGGCAGCAGAATGCAAGCCCAGAGCATGGCAGGCTCAATGCCAGGCAAAGGCGAGCGGTCGGGCAGGTGGCAACCCGCCGCGGCACTTGATTACCCGTACTTGCGCCGGCTGGCTTTCGAGTACCAGGCGCAACGCCGCTGGTGACGGGTTGGCAGCCTCTGCCTGCGGCCGATAGGCGAATGCCAGGGTTTGCCCGGTCGCGGCGGCCACCTGCAGGCGCCTCAGCGCACGATCATCGGCCTGGCGCAACCAGCTCAGCACCGCGCCACAACTGCCCGAGCGCAGGCATTGCTCGGCCGCCCACAAGGCGTCGCGGCCGTCGGCCTGGATGATGCTCAGCTGGCGCAGATCGACGCCGGCCTGAATCCAGGCCTGCGGGTAGGGCAGGTGAGGCGGTGCGACCAGCACGACCCGCTCGCTGGCCGCCGTCAGCCTGGCAAGGGTCGGCCACAGCAGGCTCAGTTCGCCGATGCCTGGCACCGCCGTGAGAATTTCGCTGAGCGCAGCCGTAGGCCAGCCGCCGCCGGGCAGTGCGGCGTCGAGAAAGCGGTGTCCGGTGGAGGAATGGGCGCTCGATGGCGATGAAACGGCCTGACCTCGCCATACACGGCGAGCGTCGATCAGCCGGTCGAGCGCAACTACGGATGACATGGCTAACGACCGAAATACTGTATATAGATACAGTATTGTGGCGACTGTCTTGCAGGTCAAGAGCTGAGCAGGGCAGTCTGTCGCCGTTCATGGCCCAGTGCGATGCGATAAGCGGTAGCTCAACGAGGCAGAACGTCCTGAGGAGTGTACCTGTCAGCTGATAAGTCACCTTCAGGAGGAATTGCCATGAAACAACACAGCGATAACGATCTCCACGACTGGCAGCGCTACGCGTCGCTCGGTAGCGGGCTGGCGCTGATGGGCGCAGGTTTGCGGCGCGGCGGATTGCTGGGCATGGTCGGTGCCGCGCTGGGCGGATGGTTGCTGGCCCGCAACCTGGGTGGGCATCACCCGCTCAAGCGCACGGCTCTGGCCGACCCACTCGGACCAGGTGCCGAAAAGGCCCGCTACGCGCACATGCCGCTGGATTCCGAGGTGCACAGCCCGGACTTCGCCACGCAGAGCGCGCTGCCCGATACCACGCCGATGGGGCACGAACGGTCGGCGCGATGAACGATCCGTTCGATCTGGCGCGCTTCGTCGAGGCGCAGCGACGCGATTATCAGCAGGCCCTCGACGAGCTGCGTGCCGGCGCCAAGCGCAGCCACTGGATCTGGTACGTGTTCCCGCAGCTGCGCGGCCTGGGCCGCAGTGAAATGGCCGAGCACTACGCCATCTCCGGCCTCGACGAGGCGCGGGCCTACCTGGCGCACCCGCTGCTGGGTCCGCGCCTGGAAGATTGTGCTCGGGCGCTGCTGTCTCATCGTGGGCGCTCGGCGCGGCAGATCATGGGCTCGCCGGACGATCTCAAGTTGCGCTCGAGCATGACCCTGTTCCATGCAGCTGCGCCGACGCAGCCGCTGTTTGCCGAGGTGCTGCAGGCGTTCTACGACGGTGAGCAGGATGCTGCGACCTTGCAGCGTCTGTAAGCCTCAGGGCGCGCTGTGCTGGACGGGCCAGATACCGCCGTCGCCGACCACCACGATGCGCTGATCGGGTTCTGCGCGAAAGGTCATGCTGCCGGTGAAGCTGCCGAAGGCGGGCAACAGGCTGACCTCGTCACCCAGGACGAAGCAGGGCAGGCGCAGACGCTGCCGCCCCCTGCCGCGCAATGGGTAGGCCGGGTGCAGGTGGCCGGCCAGCACATGGTGGCTGGCGTGCGCGCGAGGTTCGTGCTGCAGGGCGAAGGGGCCGAGCAACAGCGGTTCTTCCACCACTGCGATACGCAAGACTTCCGGCGGGTCGCCCGCACGTTTGTCGTGGTTGCCGCGCACCAGGGTCATGGCCAGCCCGGCATGCCGTTCGCGCCACTCGGCCAGCGTCGCCAGGGTGGCCGGCGTGCGTGAGCCGGGGGCGTGGAGAAAATCACCGAGAAAGATCAGCTGGCGACAATCGAAACGCTGCAACAGGGCGTCCAGCCGCTGCAGGTTGGCGGCGGTGGTGCCCTGTGGCACCGGCTGGCCCAGGGCGCGATAGGCTGCAGCCTTGCCGATGTGGATGTCGGCGATCAGCAGCGCCTGCTGCTGCGGCCACCAGATGGCCTTGTCCGCCAGTAGCCAGAGTTCGGCACCGGCCAGGGACAGGATCAGATGGCCGGGGTGGTGCTCGCTCATGAAACCTCTCTAGTCAGCGGCGTTTTTTCGGGCGCTGTGCCGGTGGCCGGGGCAGGCCGTCCTTGCCCTGGCGCGGGGATCGGCCCTTGCGCGGCGTCGGGCGCTCGTCGTCGATGGCGAATGCCGGGTCCTGATAACCACCCGGGCCGGCGGCCTGTTCCAGATCGGCCACCATGCGCCGGATACGGTCAGCGAGTTTCTCCGAACTCAGGCTTTCGCGAAAGCGCTCCACCAGTAGGGGGAAGGCGAACGGCGTGGCGCGTTTGACCGTACGGATATCCAGCCGGCGCGATTGCAGGCGCTGCAAGGTGTGTTGCAGGCGCTGCACGTCCAGCTCCTGGCGCAGCACTTCTTCCTGGGCCTGGCCGAGCAGCAGGTTGCCCGGGTCGTATTGGCTGAACACGTCGAAGAACAGTGCACTGGAGGCCTGTAGTTGGCGGGTGCTCTTCGGCGCGCCGGGGTAGCCGCTGAACACCAGGCCGGCGATACGGGCGATCTCGCGAAAGCGCCGGCGCGCAAGCTCCCCGGCGTTGAGGCTGGCGAGTACGTCGGACAGCAAGTCGTCCGTGCTGAACAGCGCGGGCGTGAGCCGCGCGGCGAAATCCACCTCGCTGGGGCACAGCAGCTCCAGGCCATAGTCATTGACCGCAATGGAAACGCTCAGCGGCTGTTCGCGGGCCAGGCGCCAGGCCAGCAGGCTGGCCAGTCCCAGATGCACCGAACGACCGGCGAAGGGATAGAGGAACAGATGCCAGCCTTCGCGGGACTTGAGCACCTCCGCCAGCAGGGTGGCGGCGCCGGGCAGGGCGGACCAGGCCTGCTGCACGTCGAGCAATGGGCGCAGCAGCTGCATCTCCGGGCCGACGTATTCTTCCTGGGCAGCGGCGTCGAGCTTGGCCAGCACGGCGTCCGCCAGTTCGCTGGAGAGCGGCATGCGTCCGCCGTTCCAGCGCGGAATTGCAGCCTTGCGGCTGGTGGCGCGGCGCACGTAGACGGTCATGTTTTCCACCCGCACCAGCTCCAGCGGGCGACCAGCGAAGAGGAAGGTATCGCCGGGGCGCAGACGGGCGATGAAACCTTCCTCGACGCTGCCCAGAGAACCTCCTCCGCCGCCCTTGCTCCAGTATTTCACCGCCAGGCTGGCGTCGCTGACGATGGTGCCGATGCTCATGCGATGACGCCGCGCCAGGCGTGCATCGGGCACCTGCCACAGGCCGCTGGCGTCCGGCTCGGCGCGGCGGTAATCGGGGTAGGCGGTCAGCGAATGGCCGCCGTGGCGGATGAAGGCCAATGCCCACTGCCACTCCTCATTGCTGAGGCTGCGGTAGGCCCAGGCGCTGCGCACCTCGGCCAGCATGGCATCGGCGTGGAAACCGCCGCCCAGGGCCATGCTCACCAGGTGCTGGACCAGCACGTCGAGCGGTTTGTCCGGCGATAGCCGTGCCTCGACCTTGCGCTCGGCCACGGCGCTTTGCGCGGCGGCCGCTTCCAGCACTTCCAGGCTATGGGTAGGCACCAGCGTGGCGCGGGACGGGCGCCCCGGAGCGTGGCCGGAGCGGCCGGCGCGCTGCATGAGGCGGGCCACGCCCTTGGGCGAGCCGATCTGCAGCACCCGTTCCACCGGCAGAAAATCCACCCCGAGGTCCAGGCTCGAGGTGCAGACCACGGCTTTCAGTCGGCCTTCCTTGAGCGCCTGTTCGACCCAGTCGCGCACCTCCTGCGACAGCGAGCCGTGGTGCAGGGCGAGCAGGCCGGCCCAGTCCGGGCGCGCCTCGAGCAGGGCCTGGTACCAGCTTTCCGCCTGCGAGCGGGTGTTGGTGAACACCAGTGCGGTGCTGCTGGCCTCCAGCTCCTCGACCACCTGCGGCAGCATGCGCAGCCCGAGATGCCCGGCCCAGGGAAAGCGCTCCAGGCCGGCCGGCAGCAGGCTGTCGATGCGCAGATCCTTGGCCAGCTTGCCCTGCACCAGGCGCCCGGCGGGCATCAGCACCTCAAGGGCATGTTCAAGATTGCCGAGAGTGGCGGACAGCGCCCATACCAGCAGCGGCGGATGCCACAGGCGCAGGCGCGCGAGGGCCAGTTGCAGCTGCACGCCGCGCTTGTTGCCGAGCAGCTCGTGCCACTCGTCGATTACCACCATGCGCAGGTGGGCGAAGGCCTCGCGGGCATCGGCGCGAGTCAGCAGCAGGGTCAGGCTTTCCGGCGTGGTGATCAGCGTGCTCGGCAGCTTGCGGCTCTGCCGCGCGCGTTCGGCGCTACTGGTATCGCCGGTGCGCAGGCCGATGTCCCAGGGAATCTGCAGGTCATCCAGCGGCGCCTGCAGGGCGCGCGCGGTATCGGCGGCGAGGGCGCGCATCGGGGTGATCCACAGCACCGTCAGCGGCGCCATGACCGGTTTTTTACGCGGGCGAGGGCTGGTGGTAACGGCAGTAGAGGGGGTGGCGAAACGGTCCAGGGCCGCGAACCACAGGGCGTAGGTCTTGCCGGCGCCGGTGGAGGCGTGCAGCAGGCCGGACTCGCCTGCCTTGACCGCCTGCCAGACTTCCTTCTGAAAGGCGAAGGGCTTCCAGCCGCGCTGGGCGAACCAGGCGCCGGACAGGCTGCGGCGGCGAACGGGTTGATCCATCAGAGCAGGCCTTGCAGCGTGGCCAGGGTGTCGGCGTCCTCCACCCGCTTGTCGGTACGCCAGCGCAGCATGCGCGGAAAGCGTACGGCGACGCCGCTCTTGTGCCGCTTGGACAGGGCGATGCCCTCGAAACCCAGCTCGAACACCAGGGTCGGAGTGACGCTGCGCACCGGGCCGAATTTCTCCACGGTGGTCTTGCGGATGATTGCATCGACCTTGCGCATCTCGTCGTCGGTGAGGCCCGAGTAGGCCTTGGCGAAGGGCACCAGCACGCGCTCGCCAGGCGTGGAATCGTCCCACACGGCGAAGGTGTAGTCGCTGTACAGGCTGGCCCGGCGACCGTGGCCGCGCTGGGCATAGATCAGCACCGCGTCGACGCTGAACGGGTCGATCTTCCACTTCCACCACAGGCCCAGATCGCGGGTGCGGCCGACCCCGTACAGGGAGTCGCGGCGCTTGAGCATCATGCCTTCTACGCCCAGCTCACGGGAGGCTTCGCGCTGGCGGGCAAAGTCCTGCCAGTCGCGGCCGGTGAGTTGCGGCGAGAGCTGCAGACGGGCATCGCCGACCTCCGCCACCAGCAGCTCCAGACGGGCGCGGCGCTCGTCCTGGGGGCGCGAGCGCCAGTCTTCGCCACGCCATTCCAGCAGGTCGTAGGCCAGCAGCGCGGCGGGCACTTCTTCCAGCAGTTTCTTGCTCAGGGTCTTGCGGCCGATGCGTTGTTGCAGCAGGGCGAAGGGCTGAATGCCGAACACCGCGCCGCTGCCTGTGGCGGGCTCCTTCCAGGCCACCAGCTCGCCATCGAGCACGCTGCCGTCCGGCAGCGCCTCGGCCAGTTCGTGCAGCTCCGGGAAACGCTCGGTGATCAGCTCCTCGCCGCGGGACCACAGCCACAGGCGCCCGTCGCGCTTGACCAGCTGGGCGCGAATGCCGTCCCACTTCCATTCCACCAGCCAGTCGCTGGCCGGCCCCAGCTGAGCGTCGAACTGCTCCAAGGGCTGCTGCAGCGGATGGGCGAGGAAGAAGGGGTAGGGCTGGCCGCCGCGCTGGGCGTGTTCGTCCTCCGATTCGGCGGCGATCAGTGCCAGGTAGCGCTGCGCGGTCGGCCGATGCGACAGATCGGTGTACCCCACCAGCCGCTGCGCCACACGCTTGGCGTCGATCTGCGCCAGGCCGGCCAGGGCACGGGTCACCAGCAGCTTGGAGACGCCGACGCGAAAGGCGCCGGTGAGCAGCTTGAGGCTGACCATCAGGCTTGGTCGATCCAGCTGCGCCCATAAAGGTGGCAGACGCTCGGCCAGCTCCGCGGGTGGCAGGCCGCGCAGGGGCAGCAGTTGTTCTTCCAGCCACCAGGCCAGCCCCTGTTCAGAGGCGTGCTGCGATTCGGGCAGGAGCAGGGCGATGGTTTCCGCCAGATCGCCGACGGCCTGGTAGCTCTCCTCGAACAGCCAGTCGGACAGGCCGGAAAGCCGCGTGGCCAGCTCGCGCAGCACCCGCGTCGGCACCACCTGACGTGGGCGGCCACCAGCCAGAAAGTACACCGCCCAGGCCGCATCCGCTGGCGGCGCTTCGGCGAAATACTCCTGCATCGCCTGCAGCTTGGCGTTGCTCGAGGTGGTGGCGTCCAGCCGCGCGTAGAGTTCGGCGAAGGCTTTCATGGGCTCGGCTCCACGTCGTCTTCATCGCCGTATTCGGTCTGGAAGGCGCGGGCATCGAGGCCTTGCTCGCGCAGATGACGCACCAGCACGTTGACCTGGCCGTGGGTGACCATCACCCGTTCGGCGCCGGTCTGCTCGATGGCCCACAGCAGACCGGGCCAGTCGGCGTGGTCGGAGAGGGCGAAGCCGCGGTCCACGCCACGCCGCCGGCGCGTGCCGCGCAGCAGCATCCAGCCGCTGGCGAAAGCGTCGCTGTAGTCGCCGAAACGGCGCATCCAGGTACTGCCGCCGGCCGAGGGCGGTGCGAGGATCAGCGCCTGGCGCAGCAGCGGGTCGTTCCTGGCGATATCACCGGCGCAACGGGTTGGCGGCAGCTGTACGCCACCGGCGCGATACACCTCGTTCAGCGGCTCGACGGCGCCGTGCACCAGGATCGGCCCGATGCTGGCGTCGATGCCGTGGAGAATGCGCTGGGCCTTGCCGAAGGCGTAGGCGAACAGCACGCTGGCCTTGCCGGCGGCGGCATTGGCGCGCCACCAGGCGTCTATACCGGCGAAGATCTCGGCCTGGAGCGGCCAGCGGTAGATCGGCAGGCCGAAGGTGGATTCGCTGATGAAGGTATGACAGCGCACCGGCTCGAAGGGCGCGCAGGTGCCGTCCGGCTCGACCTTGTAATCCCCGGAAGCGACCCAGACTTCGCCCTGGTATTCCAGACGCACCTGCGCCGAACCGAGCACGTGCCCGGCGGGATGAAAGCTCAGGGTTACGCCGTGGTGCTCGAGGCGTTCGCCGTAGGCCAGGGTCTGCAGGCGGATATCGTCGCCCAGGCGCGAGCGCAGAATGCCTTCGCCGGGTGCCGCCGCCAGATAATGACCATTGCCGCGGCGGGCGTGATCGCCATGGGCATGGGTGATGATCGAGCGTTCCACCGGTCGCCACGGATCGATGTAGAAGCCACCGGGCGGGCAGTAAAGACCTTCGGGACGGGCAACGACCAGATCCATGAAATCCCCTTGGAGCAGTGTTGGAACTTAGAACGCCGGGGAGAAGATTAGGTTCGGATTTCAGGTGGGGCCATAGTCGCAATCAAGGGTTTCGATAGGTCGCTGCATGGGATCGAAAAAGGCCGTACGGGATATTCGGCACGGCCTTTCCAGCTCAGTGGAGGTGAGCCGCTTTGCGCTTCAGGAGCGCAAGGCGGCAGTTACTTCCGATTTGAACAGGCGCGTACGGATGTCCTTGGCCAGCATCAGGAAGAGCAGGGCGAAGCCCACATAACCGTTGATCACGTAGACGACATTGATCAGGCGGTCGAAGGGGATGGTCAGGCCGACAACGGTACCGATCACTGCAAGCGATACCAGCAGGATACGGTGGCGCCGGCTGTTCTCGTCCGGGGCGAAGCGCTTTACCGGCGCCCACAGCAGTGGAGCTGCGGTGGTGAAGATGGCGACGAACACGATCAATGCGAAACCGAGCGCCAGGGCCGGGTGAATCTTGGCTATCAGCGCCAGCGTAGGGATCTGCGTACCGGCCACGTCATCGAGATGTGCAGCCAGACCCAGCATCATGGCCAGCACGGCCAGGCTGAACATTACCGCGCCCAGCGTCGCTCCCCAGCAGGCTTCCTTTCTGCTCGAGGCCGACTTGCCCAGATTGGTCATGAACGCGGCCAGCCACATCATGCAAAAGCCGACATAGGACGCGCAGGCGACGAACCAGTTACTGCTGGCTTGCAGGATGGTGCGATCGTTCACCAGCGGTTCCAGTTTGGCTAGGTAGTTCACCAGCCCGCCAGGCGCCATGGCATAGCTGACGACGCCGATAATGATCGCCATAACGCTCAGCAGTGGGCCAATCAGGCCGATGATCTCCACCAGACGTTTGAAGCCGAAGAGCAGAGTCGACAGAGCAAGGCAGCCCATCACCGCGCCGCCGACCCAGTTCGGCCAGCCGAACTGCTGATGCAGCGCGGCTCCTGCGCCGGCGATCATCACCCAGAACGACATGAACAGGAATACGACCGAGAAATAGTCGAAGAAATTGCCGATCAGTCTGCCGCAGTAGTACTGATAAATACTTTTAGGCTCGTTGAACTGCTGTTCATAGCCGGCGCTGACGAAGCTGAGACTGACGTAGACGAACAGCAACAGCATTAGTGCAACGCTGGCGATGCCGCCATAACCGTACGCGACGAAGTACTGCATGATCTCCTGACCCGTGGTGAAGCCAGAGCCCACCAACAGCGCGATCAGAGCTCCACCAGTCAGAATTACGCGCATCAAGCGCACAGGATTGTCGTTCCGAGACATAAATTTGCACCTTGTATTCTTGGTCTTGTTGAGGCGACAGCGACGGAGTCTGTCGATGTGCTGGATGCACGAGACGCTCTGGTCTGCAGGTGTTGCGGGTTCCTTGTGGCTATAGATGCAGGAACAGTAAGCGCGGGGCATCTTTTACTGTGCGACTGCAGACGGCATGAATTTGTCTGGATGCGACACCTCTGCGGGGCTGCGACTCTGCAATAGCTCCGGTTTGCCGAGCGCGCGCGAATCGGGAAGAATCCGGATGCATCAATGCTCTCGATGGCTGCCAATGAGCAGGCAGAGGAGGGTGCGCTCAGGCGATGGCGCCACTGAAACGGGTTTGAGCGTGCCGCTTCTGATAACAAATCAAATAAAATGGCTTGTATAAGGTCTTGAAAGTGTTACCAAAACGTAGCTTCAGCGAAGCCATGCAGGGTAAGAACCTGCGTTTCGTCGATGACAAGAAACAGCCGGTCAAACAGGCCCGGGTAGGTTTTCTGCTGCTCGAGCATTTCTCCTTGCCGGCCTACACCCAGGCCCTCGATACCATGGTCACGGCCAATCTGATCAGCCCTGGCTGCTTCGCAACCGAGTCTTACAGCCTGACTGGCGAATCGGTAACCAGCGATCTGGGGCTGGTGATCTGTCCTGGTGCGCAAATTCAACTGTCGAACATGGCGGATATGGATCTGCTGGTGATCTGTGGTGGTTTGCGCACGCCGCTGAAAGCCTCGCCAGCGCTGAGCGCGTTGCTGCATGGCGCGAACAAACAGTCCGTAGAGCTCGCTGGGCTGTGGAATGGCGCCTGGTTTCTGGGGCAAGCCGGACTACTGGATGGTTACAAATGCGCGATCCATCCAGAGAATCGCGCCGTGCTGGCAGAGGTCGCCAGGAACAGTCAGGTGACCAGCGAGAGCTACATGGTCGATGGCAATCGGCTGACGGCCGCCAGCCCCAGCGGTGCCTTCCATATGGTGATGGAATGGATCCGCAATCGACATGGCCGGGAGCTGGCAGATGGCATTACCGACATCCTGGCTTTCGAAGAGTCGCGCTATCGTCGCGCACGTCCGTCGCTGCACGACAAGATGAGCGAGCCATTGCGCAATGTGGTGCAGCTGATGGCCGCCAACATTGAAGAGCCGCTGAGCCTGAGCCAGATTTCCGAGTATGTGGGGCGTTCCAGGCGACAGATCGAGCGGTTGTTCCAGGATCAGATGACGACCACGCCAGTGCGTTATTACCTGGAGCTGCGCCTGACCGAAGGGCGACGCCTGCTGCAGCATTCCGATCTGCCGATCCTCGACGTGTCCCTGGCATGTGGATTCGTCTCATCGAGCCATTTCAGCAAATGCTATACGGAGTTCTACGGTTATCCGCCGTCAAAGGAGATGCGCTTCGGCAATGTCCGTTCCTCGAAGGGTGAGAAACCCGGGGTTCGCACATAAGGCATTATGGTAAGACTTCGCATAATATCCGTGACGTTACGTTTAATCGTGTCGGGACAATGCTTATCTGTTACGTTCAGGGCGCTGTCGAGCATGTGCTGTAAGCTCCCGGCGCGATTGAATGTAACGTCCATTATGCGATGCCAGTCCTAGACCTTCCCGAATATCTGTTACGTAACGCACGACTCTATGCCCCTGGTCGCGATGATCAGGGCGCTGTCGAGCATGTGCTTGAGGACTATGGCCGGCTTGTCGGTGAGCTTCGCCAGCTGCGCCGCCGGTTAGCGCAGCTGGATGAGGAGGGCGCCGCCCTGGACGCCCGTGTAGCAGCCCTGCAGGACGCCTGCCGGGCTATTTTGGAGCTTTGACCCTGTACAGATGCCCCATCGCCCCTGCCTGATCTGCCAACGCTATATTGGCCTCTGCGGCGGTATCGTATTTCGCGACCGTTCGCCACTGCCCCTTCGGCGACTGACGCTGAATCGCCCATTCTCTGATATCTACTGGCGGGTCGTCCCTGTGGCGTTTCTTGCGTGTATTACTCAGCTGCGCTTTGACGATGGCCAGCTCGTTGCCCATTGCGTCTGCGCGGGCCTCGGCCAGTTCTACGCGCTTCATCAGCTCATTATCGTTACGTTGCGCTAATTGCGTTTCAAGCTGAGCGACTTTCAGCGCTAGGTTTTTGTTCTCTGACCTGGCCTTTTCACCTAGCGTGAATTCTGCTCTTAACTTTGCTTTCAGGCCTTCAATCTCTTCCAGGGCTTTCGCCAGCTCGGCGCGCAGATCCTCGGCAACTTCCTTGTGCATGTTTTCGTTACGTTGCGCTTTTTGCGCTTCACGATACCGGCGTTGACGCTCGGCATTGCTGAGCGCCTGGCCTGTGGCCGGACGGCCGCGTCCGCGCTTCTGCTCCAGCTGGAGCTGTTGGGTTCTTGGGTCTCTAGGGTCGATCATGGTGATTGCTCCATTGCGTTGCGCTATGGATCAATTATAGTTACGTAACGATAAATATGCCATCGTTACGTAACGATAAATCAACCGTTCATCGGAATATCCGTAACGCCTTACTCGTAACGATAAATCGACTCGACTCCTGCCAGAGCCTCGACCGCAAGGCCGCCCCCTTCACTGTCCAACCCGCTTTTCGCTCTAGTTGGCGTGCTCTTCCATGCGCGTGAGGTACACCCGCACATTTGCGATGGGCGCGCAGCGGCCAGTGGCGACAGCCATGCCTTTTCAGCGCCTGGACCGGCGCCGGGAGGGGTGGGGGTGCTGTAACACCCCCACTTTGGTGCGGAATCCCGCACTGATCTTCAGCGGCCAAGCGTTATTCGGATTTCTTCAGCGAGTACCTTTGCCTCTATCCAGCCTTTCACGTCGGCAATTGTCATCAGCACGCATCCGCCAAAGATGATTCCAAGGGCTATCTCATGGGCAAGCCTTCGCTCTGGCTGCTTCCTTGCTGGCCGGGGACGGTCAAACTCGTCTTCTTCGCGTTCTGCCCGCATTACGCTGCATCCTCTGCCTGTGCGGCCCCGCTTTCGAGACTGAACAGCATTGCCCTGAGCATTAGGCGTGCCTGCTGCTTGGTTCCAGCAGGTAGCTTTTCAAATCGTCTGAACAGGTCTCTCATTTCTTCGCTTAGGCCAGCGTTTTCGCCGAACAGCAGTTCGTCTATCGAGGTTTCTAGCGCCTGGGCTATGAGTATCAGCTTGTCGGCCGGTGGTGGATTCGTGTCGTGCTCCCAGCCTACGTACGTGCTGCCACCTACGTCGATCCGCTCAGCCAGTGCGCGCTGAGAAATCTTCTTCGCCATTCGTGCCCTTTTCAGGTTCTCGCCGATTGTCATGACAATTTCTCGCGTAATGGGATTTCGCACCTGATCCTATTTCCTGTCGATTCATACAGTTATGATATTTCGTAGATTTATGCTCGTAATTTTGCTTGACTAGTCGTTATGAGAATCCGTAGGCTCGTGCTCGGAATTTCGATATTGACAGGTTTTGCATGGATTCGTTTGAGCGCACTCCCGTCGCCATGTTTTTCGACTGGATCAAGGCATATCAGGACTATGACTTCGACCTTCCGCAGGTCGGTGACGTCATTACCCGTCGCTTTGACGTCGAGACCGACGAGCTGCTCTCGACCTCTGTCCCTGCCTTCTTCGCCGAAGGCAGCTACTGCACCACGTTTCGCATCCACGTCTGTGGCCGCCGTATCACCGTCGACGGCAACCCGTCGCGTATCAACCGGCTCGACAACGTGTTCGGCATCAACAGCCTCGACGGCTGCTTCCGCGTGATCAACTCACTGCTTGCTGAGTATGGCCTGCCACCCATGACCAGGTGCACCAGCATTCAGCGCTTGCAGGACGGCTCGGCTCTCGCGAATGGCGCCGTGTTCCAGCGCCTTGACCTCACTTCGAATTTCTACGTGGGGCAGGGCAATGAAAGGGCGTACATGCGTGCCATTTCATCCCAGCGTTACCGCAACTCGATTGCGTATCTCTATCCGGACGGAAACACATGCGTCTGGACACCCAAGGGCGGCGAGAAAGCCGGCCGCTTGGTTTACCCGGGCAATTACGCGAAAGCTGCCGAGCTCGATGCTCACCTCCTGCCCAAGGTGAAGCGCTCTTACGGCGAAGAGTCTGACGAATTCCGGTACGTCCGGGACCTGCGCGACTGGTGTGCCTCGGTCGGCATGGTGCGCTCCGAGATCAAGTGTCGATCGGAGTTCTTGAAGAGGGAGGGCCTCTCGTTCTGGGGCCTTTTTGATGAGCAAAAGCTAGTGGAAATCCACAAGGGGTTCCTCATGGTCGGCAACCGACTGGAAGTGACCAATTACGACGAACTGACCATCGCCCAGCAGTTGCTGGCCGAAGGCATCTGCAAGAACACCAAAGCGGCTTACACAACGTCTCAGTACGTTTCGCTCTGGCGTCTTGGCCAGACGTTCGATTTCGATAAGCGCCAGGTGAAAGAGCATCGCGCGCGCCTTCGTCAGCTGAACATTGATATCAAGGTTCCTTACGACCAGACCCGCCACGGCACCGTCTTCACCTTCACCCGCAACGTGCGCGAGGTCGAAGTTACCTTCGATCAGCAGGTGCCTGAGTTCTACCGTCACGCGGTTGTGCCGCGTCACCTGCAACTGGTGGCCGCATGAATCCCACTGATTTCGAACTCCTGCATGCGTCTGGCCACTGCACCGGCTGCGGTCAATACGCCGTTCTACAGCGCTTTGATCCTCTCGACGATCAATTGAATTTGCTTTGCCCTGAGTGCTTCTCGGCCGCCTGTTCCGCCTGCGAGCTGCTTCCTGAGGTGACGCATGATCCAGGTCGTTGAATCCAAGCCAGGGGAGGGTATGACCCTCCGCAAGGTCAGCCAGCAGGGCATGAGCCTTTCAGCCAGCCAGCGCCGCCGCCTGGCGCTGCAACAGCTCGTCCGGCCTGCTGCCTACAAGATTGCCGATTCTGACGAGCTGAATGCTCGTTTCCCGCTGGTTGTCGGCCCACCTAAGCCACCGGCGCCGCTGCCGGTACCGGAGCGCGACAACGCCTATTGGCTGCTCGTCGATTCGTTCAAGAAGTACGGTCGCTTGATCCCTGAAGACTCTTTCACTGGCACGCCCTGGTTGGGTGCTGCTTTCGGCTATCCACAGGAGAACTACCCATGAAAATTTTGCGCGGCTTCGTCAAAGATGTGATCAACAAAGGCACCGAGGAAAAGCCCTGGTGCTATGTCGGCATCGAGGAGATCAGTAAAGACCGTGACGGCTTTGACCAGACCACCCTGGTCAAATTCATGGTTGCCGGTAACCAGTTCAAGGAAGGCTTGCAGAACGCTTACCGCGTGCTGATCGGCACCGAAGTTTTCGCCCCGTACAGCGACGAAATCGACTACTTCAACAACAAGGCACGTATTCGCTATTCGCTCCAGGGCATTCCGCTTCGCTTGCAGGAAGTCACCCGCGAGCGTCCCGCTGTAGCGCCTGCTGCTACCCAGCAGCCCGCCAAGACGGCCTAAGGGGAGTTCGGCCCATGCTCGTTCTGGATCGCGTTCTCTGTGACTGCTGCGGCGATGACATGGGCCAGCTCAACGGCGGCGTATGCACCCGCCCCGGCGCCCTTGTTGATATGACCAAGCCGCCTTATTTCGCTGTATGTCCTGAGTGTTATTCGGACGCTGCTGAATATCTGCAACTTCCCGCATCTCGGGAAGCTGCTTAATGAATTTTCTGGCTTGTAACGGAACTTGGGTTGCCAATGTCGATGGTTTTAGTTGCGACGGCGAACTTGTTTCCGTTCCACGTCAGGAACTCGCCACCATGTTAAACGATGGTGGTGCCACTCCAGAGGAATGGGGCGCTCTTTACGATATCACCATGCAAATCTTCGTATCGGTGTTCGTATTCCTCTGTATCAAACGCCTATTAAGGTAAGGAAGTCTGCAATGAAAAAGATGAATGCTGTTCGCAAGTTCGGTTCCAAACTGTCCGCTCAGGTTGCTGTCGGCGCTGTTCTCCTTGGCGGTGCTTCTGTCGCCCTGGCTGACGCTGCCGCCGCTGTAACCGCCATGGAAGCCAAGTCCGGCGATATCGACGCCATCGGCTGGGCTGCTGTCGGCCTCTGCGTCGCTGTGGCTGTCTTTACCTACGTCAAGCGGGCTGCTCGTTAAGGTTTGCCCAGCCATCCGGCCCACTTCGGTGGGCCTTCTTGTTTCAGGGCTGAACAAATGAATATTACGCCTGATGTTTACGTGATCATTGTTTCGACCATTGCATTGGCCGCTTTACTATTTGGACGGCTCTAACCATGAACAAACATTTATTCTCCACACTCTTAGCCGCTTGCCGTCGTCGGTTAGACCGACGCAGGAGGTCAACCGTCGTCGGCTGCGGCTTTTTATTTTTTGTTTTGTCTTTTCCTTCTCTTGCTGAGGATTATTACTGGTGGATTTCTGCGCAGGGACAGCAATTTTCCTCTTCGTCTCCGCGCAGTGCATGTGACCAATATATGTCGTGGCTGGATGGTTACGCTCCTAAATTTAATCACTCTGTCACATCAATGGTTTTGCTTTCTACAACTCGCTACCGTTGTGTTTATGAGGCCCGCGGCAAGGCGGGCACTGATGTTGCTGGCCTTGTTTCATCTAACAACGCGATTCATGTTGATCGTTTTGGTGATTCCTGTCCCGCTGGCACTGAATACAACGCTCAAACCGGCGAATGCGATATGCCTCCTCCTGAATGCCCTGTAGGCGATCCAAGTATATTTAAAGGCTCAACCGGCTCCGTTGTTACTGTAAACGGCGCTAACTACGTAAACAGTGAAGCTCCTTCTTCTGCTTGCTATGAGCAATGCTCTTACACTGTTAATCCTCGCACTCAAAGTTGCTTTCTTGAAAAGGGCTCAACTAATACCGGTTTCTGTAATTATCTGGGCGAATCCACTGGCGAAAACTGCAGCTCTCCAAATACTCCCCTTGGCCAAACTGGTGACCCTCTAAACCCCCCTGAAACTCCAGACGTTCCGCCTTCTGATCCGAACGATCCCGGCTGTCCTGAGGGCTGGTCTTGGTCTGGTACTACCTGCGTCCGCGATACCCCGCCCGATCCAGGTGATGGCGATGGCGATGGCGATGACGGCAACCCTGGTGATGGTGGTGATAGTGGCGGCTCTGGTCCTGGTGACGGCGGCGGCGGCGGTGATGGTGACGGGGAGGGCGATGGTGGCGGCGATGGTGATGGCGGCAACGGCGGTCTCCCAGGTGATGGCGAAGGCGATGGGGAGGGCGAGTGTGACCCTTCAAAGGACCCTCGCTGCGCCCCTGGCAGCGTTACCGGTCCTGGCTGCGATCAACCCTTGGTTTGCACCGGCGACGTTGTCAGTTGCGCGATATTGAAGCAGCAAAAGGACATGCGCTGTCATGCTGAAGAACAATCCGACTATGAGTCTAAAAAGGCTGATATTGACAGCTTGTTCCAGGGCGACAAGTTCCAGATTGAAGAGCAAAACGTTGACGTTCCCAGCTTTGTAGATCGCGCCACTACATTCCTTCCGCGCACTTGCCCAGTTGATGAGCGTATTAGCGTTAGTAGCGGCTCTATATCTATGTCCTACGAGCCTCTCTGTGTTCTCGCAGAGGGTTTTTCATGGATATTCGTAGCGTTTACAACCGTCTTCTGCGCCATATACGTCGGCGCTGCCTTTGGAGGTAATGAATAATGCACTTCTTCTATTGGGCCATGCTGCTTATTCAGATCGTTGTTCCTCTTATCAAGATGGCCCTAAAGGCGCTTGGCATTGGCGCTGTTGCCTATGTCGGCATCAACATCGTTATTGATCAGGCTTACCAATACGTTCTATCACAGATTGGTAGCCTCCCTGGTCCCTCTCAAGCTTTGCTCGGCATTATGAAATTCGATGTTGTTATTAACCTTTGGTTTGCAGCGATTACAACTCGCCTTGTCCTTAATGGCATGAACAAGGTTTCGGGCAAGAAGAAAAACTACGGTGTTCTTGAGGCTTAATCATGATCTATCTGCACACTGGTCTCCCTGGTCACGGTAAGACACTCAACACTATCAAGGAAGTTGACGCCGCTAGCGTTGAGCAAAACCGTCCTGTCTATCATCACAACATCAACGGCCTCGACCCTTCAAAGTTAAAAGGGGAGTGGTACCCATTCGATGATCCTCATAAGTGGTATGAGCTTCCTGATAACGCGATTATCGTTATCGACGAATGTCAGCACTTTTTTCAGCCTCGCGACGTTCGCAAGGAACGCCCTGAATATATCGCTAAGTTCCAGACTCATCGCCATCAGGGCTTTGATATTCACTTGATCACGCAAGACTTTCGTTTTATCGACGTTGAGGTTAGGCGTCTTGTTGGCAATCATGTTCACTATTGGCGCCCGTTTGGCATGAACAAGATTGCTCGTTACGAATACGAAAAGTGTTCAGACTTTGAAAAGGTTTCTGATCGCGCATTCGCCAAGAAGACCTATCCCACCCTCGATAAGAAGTTTTTCGGCGCCTATAAGTCTGCTGTAGGGCATCACGTCAAAGCCAAGTTGCCTATGAAGTTCTACTTGATTGCGTTTGTCCTGGTCGTCGTTGCTTTCAGCTTTTACCGGGCCTACGACAAAATCAAAGGTGGTGAGCAAGCGGCCCAGCCCGCTGAATCTCAACCTTCCATCAAGGAAACTGCCGCCGGTGCCATCAGCACTATTACCGGTGGCCTCGGTTTCGCTCCAAAGCCTGAATCTGGCAGCTCAGGCCCTTTGACTACTGCTCAATACGTTGATCGCCAGGTGCCTCGCATACCTGACATACCGTCGTCTGCGCCCATCTATGACGATTTGACCAAGCCCGTTGCCTATCCGCGTCTCTACTGTGTTTCCAGTCGAGACCCGAACCTTGTTGACCGTGCCAGATCGCGCCGTCAACAAATCGAGTTCATCGGCGGCATGCCCACCACGTGCCAGTGCTATACGCAGCAGGGCACGCGCTACAGCACCAGCTTCGACTTCTGCCTGAGCGCTTCCACTGATGGCTATTTCGATCCAGCCATCGCTGATCGAGGCCCTGGTAACATGCAGGTCCAGCAGCAGCCGCAGATTCAGCAGGCCAGGTATCAGGCCCCAGCCAATTCGCCAGTTTCTGAGTCTGTTCCTATCACTGTCGTAGGCTCTTCGAAGCCTGGCTGGAACTGGTGAGGCCATTCCCATGAAAATTTCGCGTAGCAGAGTCGTAAACAACCAGGGCCTTGATGGCATCTGGTTGCCGCCTAAGCGTTGGAAAATCAAGCTATACGGCCTGTTTGGCCTGACGGCTCCAGATCGCTGGGTTCCCTTCAAGGATTAACCGTAGGCTTCGCATAATGTATATTATGTTAAATTACGTATTCGTTAGCGGGTAGCCATTCCTCGCCCTTTGCCTGTTCTTCTGCAAAAGCCTCAGCTTGCTCCACCGCGTTCAGATCAGGGTTTCCCCTAGCCATCCCCCGGCAACCATAAGGGCTTACCTGATATTCACCTGTGTCTCTTGATGGTTGAATTAAACGGCACGGTGAACCCTGAGGATGTGCGCATGATGAACAGCCAGTATCGTTCTCTTCCATGTACTCGACACACGGCTAACGGGACGATGACGTTTCACGTCCTCGGCACCGTTGCCACTAGACGAATGTCTAGCCTCGGCCACCACCAGAATCACATCTCAGAGAGTTGTCGTCGCATGGCAAAAGGCCACATATTGAGCGCGTCATTTCCTGCCACGGTTCACCGATTCAGCGCGACACAGAACGCTCTCCGTCTCGAATGCCTGTCGACTCGCGAAAGCGGAATCTTCCAGCATTTGTACGGCGACGTTTGAGCGAGCAACCAGACCATTTCCCCAAACCTGCGACTGACCGAACCACGCAGCAATGCGTGCGAGCCCTCTTGCGAGCGGGCGCAGAGAACCACAGCCACCTGCGAAGAACCTTCAATGCTCAAACTGCCCTGCTTCAAGATCGCATTCTGCCTACCGATTTTCCTGGCCTTGCCAGCTTGCATGCACGTTTCTCCCCAGTCACTGAGCACGCAGGAGTTGAGTGAGCAAAGCAGCATTGACCGCATCGCCTCGCAACAGGATGTCGAGCCGATTCTCGGTGCGCTGACTCTCGACCAGGCGATTGCCCGTGCCCTCAAGTACAACCTTGATCGGCGCGCGCGCATGCTCGAAGAAGCGCTCACGTTCCAGCAGCACGAAGTGTCGCGCTACGACATGTTGCCCAAGCTGCTGGCTCAGGCCGGCTACAGTTCGCGTAACAACGACAAGATCAGCCAGAGCCGCAATGCCGATGACGGCTCGCTGTCGCAGTCACGCTTCGTCTCCCAGGATCGCGATCATACGGTGAGCTCCCTGGCCCTGAGCTGGAACATGCTGGATCTTGGCGTCGGCTACTTCGGTGCCCGCCAGCAGGCTGATCGTGCATTGATCGCCAGCGAGAAACGGCGCAAGGCCATGCACCTGTTGATGCAGGACGTTCGCACCGCGTTCTGGCGCGCGGTCAGCGCACAGAAGCTCGGTACCGAAGTACGCGCTGCCAACCAGATGGCCGAAGAGGCGCTGGCCGACGCCCGACAGGCTGAAGCCGAGCGCTTGCGCAACCCGATCGATTCGCTGCGTTATCAGCGCCAGGTGCTGGAAAACCTGCGCCTGCTCGAAGCTATCGAGCAGGAGCTCTCGACCGCTCAGACCGAGCTTGCGCTACTGATCAACGCCCCGCTCGGCCAGCCCATCAGCCTGGTCGAACCGGACTTCCAACTAGACAGTGGCACGCTCGCGATGCCGGTAGCCACCATGGAAGAAACCGCGTTGGGCGCCAACGCCGACCTGCGCGAGGCACATTACAACGCGCGCATCGCTCGTGAAGAAACCCGCAAGACCCTGGTGCGTCTGTTCCCCAGCCTGAATTTCAGTTACGGCTTGAACTACGACACCGACAGTTACCTGGTGAACCGTCAGTGGAACGAGGCCGGAGTACAGCTTTCCTTCAATCTGTTCAACCTGCTGACCGGACCGAATCAGCTCAAGCTGGCCGAGGCTGGGGTGGCATTGGCAGACCAGCGTCGGGTGGCCATGCAGCTGGCCGTTCTTGCCCAGGTGCACCTGGCACGCCAGCAACTGGCCAATGCGCAGCAGCAGTTCAAGCGTGCCGATGCCATCTGGGAGATCGATCGCCGCATCAGCGCGCACATGGACAACCGCGAGGCCAGTCAGGTGCAGAGCAAACTCGATCGGGTTGCCAATCAGACCACGGCGATCCTCAGTCTGCTGCGCCGCTACCAGGCCCTGGCGCAAGCTCAGGCTGCCGAAGCGCGGATGCAGGCGACGCTGGGTGTGGAGCCACAGATCGGCAGCGTCGATGACCTGAGTCTGGCGCAGTTGAGCACTGTGCTGAGCAACCAGGGATCGGACACTAAAGCCGCGGGTACCGCACCGTGAAGCGCCTGGCACTCGCCCTCCTTGCCTTTGCCGCCGGCCTGATTCAAGCGCAGGCTTCCGAGCAGACACCTGCGCGCGCCGGCTTCGAGCGCCAGGAGATTCGCGCACAACTGCTGCCGCGCCAGTTCACCACCCTGGCCGCGGAAATCGGCGCCAAGGTCAACAAGCTGCCTGTTTCCGAAGGCGGTGCCTTCAAGGCCGGCCAGGTGCTGGTCAGCTTCGATTGCAGTGTTCAGCAAGCCATGCTGCAGAAGGCGCGTGCGGAACTGAACGCCGCCGAGGCAACCGACAAGGCCAATCAGCGCCTGGCCGAACTGAACTCTGTCGGTCAATTGGAGGTGGACCTGGGGCGCGCCGGGCGGCAGAAGGCAGTGGCCGAAGTCGGTGCGCAGCAGGCGCTGCTCGCCAAATGCAACATCGCCGCGCCCTTCCCTGGTCGGATTGCCGAACAGAAGGTGCGCGAGCAGCAATTCGTCCAGCCCGGTCAGCCGCTGCTGGATATCCTCGACGATAGCGTGCTGGAACTGGAGTTTCTGGTGCCATCGGCCTGGCTGGTCTGGCTGCGTGTCGGACAGACCTTCGAGGTGGAAATCGACGAAACCGGTCAGCGTTATCCGGCGCGCTTCGAGCGGATTGGTGCACGCATCGACCCGGTAAGCCAGTCGGTAAAGGTTGCCGCGGCCATCGATGGTCGTTTTCCCGAATTGATTGCCGGCATGAGTGGTCGAGTGCGGGTCACGCCGCCGACGCCTCAGCCCTGAAACAACAATCGCAGGCTGCTGCCTGTATCAAAGCTGCTACGCATGAGGTCCATATGGCCGACACTACCCGCCCCACTGCCCTTCCCCGTCTGGTGCGCGGCCGGCTACGGCCCATGGCGCTTGAGCAGCGCTTCGTCTTCGATGGTGCAGGCGCAGGCGAGGCCGTCGATGCCGCTGCCGGTGTAGCGGTGGCTGAACTGGCCAGCGATGTCGCCGAACGGTCGGTCGATCATGCACCTGCTGTCGAAACAGCACCTGAAGTCGCCGCGCAGCCGGCGCTTTTCCGCGTCGACGGTGCAGGTACCGAGCTGGCCGAGGCCACAGCCAGTGCTGCCGAGCAGATCCGCCAGTTTCTTGCGCAAGCCAGCGACGCGCAGCTGTTCGAGCTGTTCAACGGGGGGCGCAGCGAACCCGGTGAACAGTGGCGCGCCCAGTTGGCCGAGCTGCGCGGCGCCATCGCCGATGGCAGCCAGGCCATCGATGTGGCCCTGCTCGACAACGCCCAGATCAGGGGCGCCATGGCTGCCTACGCAGCGCAAGGGGCCGAGGGGACGGCGGTGATCTACCTCAACCGCGATTGGCTTGCCGTGCTGGACGCCGGACAGGTCTCGCGGCTGCTGGTCGAGGAGTACGGCCATCATCTGGACCATCTGCTGAACCAGGGCATGGACACTCCCGGCGACGAAGGTCAGCGCTTCGCCGCCGCGGTGAGCGGCCAGGACAGCGGCACGCCCGGCTTCGCCCAGGACGACGACCACGCCACCCTGCAGCTCGATGGCGAATCCATCGCAGTGGAATTCGCCACCCTGAGCTTCAGCAACGCCTACGAGGTCAACACCGCCACCACTCCCGCCGGCAAGGAATCCAACACCCACGATTTCGTTTTCACCTCGCTCGGCCAGGTGGTGGTCAATGACGCCACCAACAGCCGCTTCTTCAGCGGCAACGACGTCTCCGCCACCGCCGTGACCATCGGCGCCACCACCTACTACGGCTGGATCAGCCGGCCGATCAAGAGCGGCGGCGTGGTCCGCGGTTTCTATTTCTGGACCGATGCCGATTTCACCTCCCTGGCCCTGGCGCAGGCCGACGGCAACCAGGACGGCGACAGCAACGTGGCGGACAACCGTGGCTTTCTGCTGGTGGTCGATCAGGCCTGGTTCGACGGGCTGGGCTGGAAGAATCAGGGGGCGAACATCAAGAACGTCGGGTCCTCCTCGGACCGCGTTGACTCGGCGCTCAACGCCCTGGTTGGCCCGCTGGTGCCGGCGGTGGCAGTGGCCGACGTCGCCAACGGCGTCGTCGGCAGTGCCGGTGGCGCCGCGCTGGAGGCCGGCGGCAGCCAGAACGGCACGGCGGGCAGCGCCGCGATCGGCAACGTACTGGACAACGATACCTCTTCCGATACCAAGCGGGTCGTCGCCGTGGGCACCAGCGCCGCCAGCCTGGCGGTGACCAGCGCCACCACCTCCGCCAACGGTACCCAGGTGAACGGTCTGTACGGCACCCTGATTCTGGGCGCAGACGGCAGCTACCGCTACGTGGTGAACGATGCCAACCCACAGGTCGAGGCGCTACGCAGCGCCAGTAATACACTGGTCGACACCTTCACCTACCGCATGACCGATGCCTCGGGCAACACCGCCACCACCACCCTCAGCGTGACCATTCGCGGCGCCAACGACGCGCCGGTGGCGAACAACGACTACAACACCGCCAAGGAATCTCTCCGCACCGACTCCACCGCCTACGACAGCAGCGATCCCTACGGCAGCCGGGCAGTGGGTAACGTCCTCGCCAACGATACCGATCCGGACCGCTACGGCGAAACCAAGGAAGTCGTGCTCATCAGTATCGAGGGCGGCGCCATTGGCAACACTGGCGGTACCACCACCTTCAACACCACGCTGGACACCAACGACGCCAACTCGATTTCCAACGGCGCGCTGGTCTACCAGCTCAACTCGAACGGCACCCGTACCCAGCTGTTCTCCGCCGGCGGGATTGCGGTTACCGTCACCGGCAAGACCGGCAATGGTCAGACCATCGGCTTCACCTTTTCCGACAGTAGCGCCCTGTCGGGTATCACCCGTTTCAGCGTGGCGAAGAACAACGGCTTCGTCGACGGCACCATCAATTCCACCACCATCAGTACATCCACCACTCTGGCGCTCAGCGGGGTGACCGGCAACATCGCCGTGGGCATGACGGTGAACGGCACCGGCCTGGCCACCGCGCCTACCATCAGCGCCATCAACTACAACGGCAGCGGCCAGGTTACCTCGGTGGTACTCAGCGCCGCGGTGGGCCTGACCAACCAGGCGGTGACCTTCGGCACGAGCCGCGGTGCCGGCGTCACCCTGGTGGGCCAGTACGGCAGCCTGCTGCTCAACGCCGACGGCAACTACGTCTACACCCCCACCGCCAACAACCCGGCCCTGAGCGCCGGGCAGTCGGCTGTCGAGCGCTTCCAGTACCAGATGCGCGACGCCGCCGGTGCGACCAGCAATGCCAGCCTGTACATCACCGTCTATGGCTCCGGCAGCAACGATCCGAACGCGGTGGCCGACACGGCCACCGCGGTCGAACGCGGCGGCGTCGGCAACAACATCGGCGGCACCAACCCGAGCGGTGAGTTGCTGAGCAACGACACCGCCAACGGCGGCACCAACCAGGTGGTATCCGCACGCGCCGCTGGCAGTGCCAGCGTCACCAATGTGGCCAGCAACACCGTGATCACCGGTCTCTACGGCTCCCTGACGCTGAGCGCCAACGGCAGCTACACCTACGTGCTGGACAACGACAACGTCACCGTGCAGGCCCTGCGCGACAGCGGCACCACCCTGACGGACACCTTCATCTACACCATCGAAAACGGGCTGATGCTCAACGGCGTGCGCCTGCAGGACAGCTCGACCCTGACCATCACCATCCAGGGCGCCAACGATGCGCCTGTAGCCGGCGACACCGCCGCCAGCGCCATCGAGGCCGGTGGCGTGAACAACGCCATCGCCGGTTTCAACCCCAGCGGCAATGTGCTCGATGCGGTGACGGATGTGGACGATGCGCGCAGCGAGCTGCGTGTGACCGCGGTACGACTCGGCGGCAACGAGGGCGCAGGCACCGCCGGCGTGGTCGGCAGCGCTTTCGCCGGCCTCTACGGCTCGCTGACCCTCAATGCCGATGGCAGCTGGAGCTACTTGCTCAACAACAGTAACGCCGACGTGCAGGCGCTGAACCCCGGTCAGACTCTGATCGAGCGTTTCAACTACAGCGTGACCGACCGCTCCGGCAGCGGGCTGTCCGACACCGCGGTGCTGACCATCACCATCTCCGGTGCCACCGATACGGTTGCGGTCAACAGCGTGTTCGTCAACGAAGCCTCGCCCTACGCCCTGTTCACCGTCAGCGGCAGCGCCGGCGTGGCGGTAAGCCTGGCGCTCAGCGATTCGGACGGCCTGCCTGCCAGCGATACCCTCGCCACCCTGGTCGGCCCCAACGCCGACATCGGCAGTAGCCTGGAGTACTACAACGGCAGTGCCTGGGTCAGCTACACGCCGGGCAACCTGGTGCAGATCCCCAGCGGCGACAAGCTGCTGGTGCGGGTAGCGATTCAGCAGGACGCCATTCACGAAGGCAACGAGTCCTTCAGCCTGATCGCCACCACCAGCGGTGGCGAACGTGCCATCGGCATAGGCACCATCAACGACGAGGGCGAAGGCGATGTCTACCTCGCCGGCAATACCAGTGGCACGCCGGATCAGTCTGGCAGCCTCGGCTACCCTAGCCTGGACGACGACCGCCCGACCCTGAGCGTCTCCAGCCCCTCGCTGACCGAGGGCGATTACGCCGAGTTCATCGTCAGCCTCGACAAGCGCTCCACCACTGCTATCAGCTTCAGCCCGGTGCTGGTCAGCGGCAGCGCCAACGTCGGCGTCGATACCGGCACCGATGCCCAGCTGGAGCGCTTCGACGGCAGCCAGTGGGTGGCCGTCAACGGGCCGGTCAGCATCGCCCCGAACGAGCTGTCGGTGCGCCTGCGCATCGCCACCGTCGACGACAGCTTCGTCGAAACCAGCGAAAGCTTCAGCCTGCGCACCGGCCCCATCTCCGGGACGGTGACCAACCTCGGCGGTGCCGAGGGCATCGCGACGTTGCTGGACAACGACGTGGCCGCTCCCAACAACACCGCGCCCGTTGCAGCAGACGACAACCTGCTCGCCACCGAGGACACCCCGATCACCTACACGGCTGCGCAACTGCTTGGCAACGACAGCGATGCCGATGGCGATCTGCTGAGCATTGCCTCGGTCACCAGCGGCATCGGTGGCACCGCCGTACTCAACCCGGACGGCAGCGTCACCTTCACACCGGATGCGAACTTCAATGGCTTGGCGACCTTCACCTACCGGGTAACCGACGGCAATCTGCTGTCCAACACCGCCACCGTGACCCTGCAGGTGGCCGCGGTCAACGACCCAGCCGTAATCGGCGGCGTAGACAGCGGCTCGGTTACCGAGGATCTGAATGTCGATGGCCAGGGCGCCCTGACCACCGGCGGCGTACTGACTATCATCGACCCGGACAGCGGCGAAGCCGGCTTCCAGACCAGCGTCACCCCATCGGCAGGCGCGCTCGGCACCTTGGTGATCGATACCGGCGGTAACTGGACCTACAGCGTGCCGAACGCGCTGGTGCAATACCTCAAGGCTGGCGAGACGCGGATCGAATCCTTCACCATCAAGTCCATCGACGGTACCCAGCAGGTCATCAGCGTGACCATTTACGGGGTGAACGACGCTGCAGTCATCGGCGGCGTCGACAGCGGTTCGGTCACCGAAGACCTCAACGTCGATGGCCAGGGCGCGCTCACCGCTGGCGGCATGCTTACCATCAGCGATGCCGATACCGGCGAGGCCGGCTTCCTAACCGGCGTAACACCCTCGGCGGGTGCGCTGGGAGCGCTGCTGATCGATGCCAGCGGTAACTGGAGCTACAGCGTTGCCAACAGCGCGGTGCAATACCTCAAGGCCGGTGAAAGCAAGGTCGAAACCTTCACCGTACAGTCCATCGATGGCACCCAACGCACTATCACCATCACCATCCACGGCGTGAACGACGCCGCAGTGATTGGCGGCAACGACAGCAGCGCAGTCACCGAAGACCTCAACGTCAACGGCCAGGGCAACCTCACCACCGGCGGCGTTCTCAATATCAGCGACGCGGACGACGGCGAGGCCAGCTTCTCCAGTATCGCCACTCCGGCGCTAGGTGTTCTCGGTACATTGACCATCGATGCCAACGGCAACTGGAGCTACAGCGTTCCCAACAACGCGGTGCAATACCTCAAGGCCGGTGAGAGCAAGGTCGAAACCTTCACCGTGCAGTCCATCGATGGCACTCAACGCACCATCAGCGTGACCATCCATGGCGTGAACGATGCTGCGGTGATCGGCGGCAATGCGGTCGGTAGCGTTACCGAAGACACCAACGTCAACGGCCAGGGCAACCTGACCACCGGCGGTGCCTTGAGCATCAGCGATGCCGATACCGGTGAAGCGGCCTTTCAGACCAGCGTCACCCCTGCCCTTGGCGTACTCGGCACCCTGACCATCGATGCCAACGGCAACTGGGGCTACAGCGTTCCCAACAACGCGGTGCAATACCTCAAGGCCGGTGAGAGTATGGCGTGAACGATGCCGCAGTGATCGGCGGCAATGCGGTCGGTAGCGTCACCGAGGATGCCAACGTCAACGGCCAGGGCAATCTGACCGCCGGCGGTGCCTTGAGCCTCAGCGATGCCGATACCGGCGAAGCGACCTTCCAGACCAGCGTCACCCCTGCTCCTGGCGTACTCGGCACCCTGACCATCGACGCCAGCGGCAACTGGAGCTACAGCGTTCCCAACAACGCTGTGCAATACCTCAAGACTGGTGAAAGCAAGGTCGAGACCTTCACCGTGCAGTCTGCTGATGGTTCTCAACACACGATTAGCGTGACCATTCACGGTTTGGATGAGCCGCTTACACCTCCCTCCACGCCGCAGCTTCCGATCGAACCGCCGTCTGTAACTGCCCCCACGCCACAGCCGACGCTTGCGTCACCGGCCCCCATGCCGGCAGCGCCGGAAGCTGTCGTACCGCCGCCTTCGCCGGCACCGTTCGACGGCGCTCTGCCACCTGCTGCCAACCAACGGAACTTCTCTGCGGTTGCCACGCCGCTGGTTGTCGCGGTACAGAGCCGTGAGCTGGAGTTGAAGCTGCATGAGCGCAGCAGTTTCGGCGATCTCTACACCCAGCCCAGTGGATTTCGGGTGCTGGTGATCGAGGCATCGCAGGTCCGCTTGAGCCTCTACCACGGCATCTCGGACCAGTACGCCGAGTCGGGCGCCCTGAGCAGTTTCTCCGTGCCTTATGACGCCTTTGCTCATAGCGATCCGAACGAGCGCATCCTGCTCAGTGCCAGCCAGGCCAACGGTCGGCCGCTGCCGGACTGGATGCGCTTCGATCCGCAAAGCGGCAAGTTCGAACTGACGACGCCTGGCGGTTATCGGGGTGAGTTGATCATCAAGGTCGTGGCCCGGGATAGCCAGGGCCGTGAGGCCAGCACGCTGTTTCGCTTCACGGTAGGCGAACAGCGCAGCGGCGAAAACAACGGTCGTGCCGGGCTGTCCGAACTGCTGCGCAAGGCCGCCACCAAGCAGCCTGCGCAAGATCTGGAGCAGGCGCTGGCGGCTACGCAGAAGGACACAGGCGCCCCTGCCCCGGCGAATGCTCAGGCTGAGGCACGACCCGCGGTACCGGTGAACTGATGGATCGTTCGCCGCTCGCCGAACTGCTGGAGTTGAGCCGACAGGCCCGACAGGCCGAGTCGCCGGCTGAACTGCAGTTCCTGCTGGTCAATGACAGCCACCGTCTGGCCCCTTATCGCCAGGCGGCGCTTTGGCGCGGCGGCAAGGTGCGTGCGCTGTCCGGCGTAGTCCAGATGGAAAGCAACGTGCCTTACGTACTCTGGCTCGAGGCATTGTGCCAACAGCTAGCGCAAGAGCCGAGGGCCCGGGTGGTGACGCAAAACACCCTGCCCGCCCCCGTTGCTCGCGACTGGAACGAGTGGCTGCCAAGCGATGTGCTATGGCTGCCGCTGGGCCAGGATGGCGGTGTGCTGCTGGCCCGCGATCTGCCCTGGCGCGACGCTGAGATCACCCTGCTCAGCGAGTGGGCGGAGATCTGGCAACACGCCTGGCTGGCGAGCCAGGCGCCGCGCAGTGGCTGGTTGCGTGGACGGCGGCCAGCGGTCAAAGGGTCGCGGCGCAAGGCTGGGTATCTGGCACTGGCGCTACTGATCGTGGCGCTGATCCCGGTGCGGCTGACCGTGCTGGCTCCGGGCGAACTGGTGCCGGCCAACCCGGCAGTCATTCGCGCTCCGCTGGATGGAGTGATCGATGTGTTCCACATACAGCCCAATGAGACGGTACGTCAGGGGCAACCGCTGTTCGGCTTCGACGAGGCGTTGATCCAGAGCCGGCTCGAAGTCGCGCGTCAGGCGCTCGCTACCGCCGAAGCCGAATATCGGCAGACCGCCCAGCAGGCCCTCACCGACCCAAGAGCCAAGGCGCAGTTGGCGGTGCTCACCGGGCGCATCGAAGAGAAACGCACCGAGGTCGTCTATGGCAGCGAGCAGTTGGCCCGCGCCCGTGTTCTGGCTCCGCGCGACGGCATCGCCTTGTTCGACGATCCTTCGGAGTGGATCGGCCGTCCGGTAGCCATTGGTGAGCGCATCATGCGTATCGCCGCGCCGGGGGATGTCGAAGTCGAAGCCTGGGTTCCGCTGGCCGACGCCATTCCTCTGGCAGAAGGCAGCCGCGTCGCCCTTCACCTCAATGCCAGCCCCTTGGCGCCGGCCCAGGCTCGCTTGCGCTATTTCGCCCATGACGCGGTTGAGCGAGCGGATGGTGGTTATGCCTATCGCGTGCGTGCTCGCCTTGATGCGCCGACCGAACACCGTGTCGGGCTCAAGGGCACCGCTCGTTTCAGTGGCGGCTGGGTGCCACTGAGCTATTGGGCGCTGCGCCGGCCATTGGCCAGTCTGCGCGCCTTGAGCGGATGGTAAGCATGAGCTGGCCGCTGCTGCGTGAAGAACTGGCCCTGCTGCCAGGCCCTCGGCTTGCCGACGGGCAGCCGAGCTGGACGCTGCACGATCCGACCCGCAACCGCTTCTTCAGTCTCGACTGGGCGACCTTCGAGGTGCTGCGTCGCTGGTCCTACGCCGATGCCGAGAGCATCGCGGCGAGCGTCAACCAGGACTCGACCTTGAATCTGGCAGCCGATGACGTCGACCAGGTGATGCGATTTCTCGGTGAAAATCAGCTGTTGCAGGCCAACCCCGGCAATGCACGGCAGCAGGCACAGCGCCAGGAAAAGGCGCGAGGCAGTCGTCTCAACTGGCTGCTGCACCACTATCTGTTCTTTCGCGTACCGCTGGTGCGCCCCGACGCCTGGCTCGGCCGCTGGCAGCATCTGGCTGATCGTTTCGCCAGTCGCGGCTTCGCTCTGTTGACGCTGCTCGCCTTGCTGCTCGGGCTCGGTCAGGTGGCGCGGCATTGGGATGGTTTCATCGCCTCGCTGGTCGATACCTTCACCTGGAGCGGGCTGGCTGCCTATGGCGTGGCGCTGATCGTGGTCAAGTTGCTGCATGAGCTGGGGCATGCCTTCACCGCCAAGCGCTTCGGCTGCCGGGTGCCAACCATGGGCGTGGCGTTTCTGGTGCTGTGGCCAATGGCCTATACCGACACCAACGAGACCTGGCGCCTGACCAGTCGCTGGCAGCGCCTGCGCGTCGCCGCGGCCGGCATTGTCACCGAACTGGGTGTGGCGGCCTGGGCCACCCTGGCCTGGGGCCTGTTGCCGGACGGCGAGCTGCGTTCCGCAGTCTTCGTGCTTGCGACCACCAGCTGGGTCGCCACCCTGGCGATCAATGCCAGTCCCTTCATGCGCTTCGACGGCTACTTCATCCTCTCCGACTGGCTGGACATGCCCAACCTGCACGAGCGCAGCTTCGCCCTGGCGCGCTGGAAGCTGCGCGAATGGTTGTTCGACCTGGGCGAGGAACGTCCTGAACGCTTCAAGCCCGGCAAGGAGCGGGCGTTGATCGCCTTCGCCTGGGTCACCTGGGCATACCGTCTGGTGGTGTTTCTCGGCATCGCCGTGCTGGTCTACCACTTCGCGGTCAAGGCTATTGGCATCCTGTTGTTCGTGGTGGAGATCGCCTGGTTCATCCTGCGGCCGATTCGTCAGGAGCTGCGCGCCTGGAAGGAACGTTGGCCGCTCATCCGGCAGCGCGGGCGCAGCCGTCTCAGTCTGCTGCTGATCATCTTGCTGATTGGCCTGACACTGCTGCCCTGGCCCGGACGCATCAGTGTCAGTGGCATGTTGCGACCGATCGCCGTCTGGCCGGTACATGTACCGGGGCCGGCCTATCTGCAGGCGCTGCCTCGGGGTGAAGGTGAAGCGATCGAGGCTGGCGCTGTGCTCGCTGATCTGCTTGCCCCGGAAGTGCAGGCACGACGCGACGTGATCGCAGCGCAGGTGGAGCGACTGCGCTGGCAGGCTGCCTCGGCCGGCTTTGCCAACGATTCGCGTGCCCGCCTGCAGAGCGCTCGCGAGGAACTGGCGACGGCGGAAACCGAGCTTGCCGGGCTTGATCAGGAGCTCGCACGTTATCAGCCCAAAGCACCCTTTGCCGGCTACCTGCATGACCTTGATCCGGACCTGCAGCCCGGGCAGTGGCTGGCGGCAAAGGAGCGCATCGCGCTACTGGTCGGGCGAGAGGGTTATCTGGTGGAAACGTTCCTCGATGAGGAAGCCGTCAAGCGAGTGAGCCCTGGCGATGCCGCCGTCTTCGTCAGTGATGGTGGTGACGGCGGCGCCCTCAAACTCAAGGTCCGGCATATCGATGCCGATGCAACCCGAACCCTGGCCAACGGCATGCTCGTCGCGCAGGCCGGAGGCCACATCCTGGTACGCGAGCGTCAAGGTCGGCTGGTGCCGGAGCACGGCATGTATCGTGTGGTACTGGCGGTCGACTCTGCACCCGGTGCGCTGGCTGGACGATCCTGGCGCGGTACGGTGGTGATTCACAGTGACTGGCAAGTCCCTGCATGGCGTTATCTGCGCAACGCCTTGACCGTAGTGCTGCGCGAGGCGAGCTTCTAGGACGTCTTCTTTGTAGCTAAAAGCTCGGTCGACAGGTCAGCGCTTCGACATCGCCGCATCGCCGCATGCGATCAGCGACTTTCGCCGCTGCGCAACATTCGCCGCAAACTGCTTAGTATGCGGCCATGGTTGCCCTCCCCTGAACCATCGCTCTCTGAAGCGTCCTTGTCCTTCTCGATACGTTTCCAAGCCTTCTCGTGAAAGTAATACGCGACCGTATTGCACGCCGGCTCCAGCAACGCGATCAGGCCGCCGGTGAGAAGATCGCCGGTCAGCGCGAAGGCGATACCGAAAGCAATGGAAAAGTGCAGGATGGCAAAGGTGAAGGTCTTCAGCATGGAAGGCCCCAGCACCGGTTTGCCGGTGCCGGGCTCGCTCAACGCTTGGCTTCCTGATCGGGCGCTGCGCTGCGCTGGAGAAATGCAACGGTGATCTGTGGCAGGTGCTCGCGCAACCAGTCGGCCATCGCCACTTCCTGCTTGAGGATCTGTTCGCAGGCGGTTTGAGTCTGGGCATCACCGGCTGCCTTGGCGGCGGCGATCAGTACGGTGTAGGCAGCGATTTCCATGTTCTCGAACACATAGCCGCTCATGGCGCCTTTGACCACCTCGTCGCTGACCGTCATGCCGGCAACCGCCTGACCGAAGGCCATGACCTTGGCGGAAAGGTCCTTGAAGGTCGATGGGCTGCTGCCCAGGCGCTGCAGGCAGGACTCCAGCAATTCGCGCTGGCCACGGGTCTCATCGATGTGCTGGACGATACGTGCCTTGAGCTCAGGGTAATGTTCCAGGCGCTCGGACTGCGCCGTGAGCATCTTCTCGGCCTGCTGTTCCATGGCGTGGGCGTCGCGGAGCCAATCCAGCAGGTTATCGGTAGCGGTGGACATTGGGGTCATCTCCTGTTGGTCTGATCGGACCGCCCTCCTCTGACGCTTCTCGCAAGCGGACAGTGGCAGGCGGTCGCGGAAAAGAGCTGCACGTTTGCGTGGGCTCTCAGTACTGATGAGTCGCCAGCGACTGCAGCAGTTCAGGTTATTTGCCCAGGCGTTTGACCAGCGGCGCGGCGCCTTTACCAACGAGCGGAAAGGTTGAACCGCCGTGGCCGGCGGGTTTTCTACACGGGAAATCACCCTGCAGAAACGAGGAAAAGACCATGACCGCGCTATCTGCCAAAGCCGACTGCTGCTGGCCTGCTTCCATGCCGCAAATCGACTTCCCCAGCCTCTCCGGTCATTGCGAATGCGAGGTGGCCATCGTCGGCGCCGGCATTGCCGGGCTCAGCACCGCGCTGGCGTTGTGCGAGGCCGGCAAATCGGTGGTGGTGCTCGAGGCGAGGAAGGTCGGCCGCCAGGTCACCGGTCTGTCCACGGCCAAGGTCACCACCCAGCATGCGCTGATTTACCGCGACCTGATCGCCAAAGCCGGCCGCGCTACGGCGCAATCCTATGCGGACGCCAACCGGCAGGCGTTGCAGCGCATCGCCGACTGGGTCGAGCAGTACGCGATCGACTGCGATTTCCAGCGTCGCTCGGCCTATGTCTATTCGCTGAGCGAACAACAGAACGAAGCCTTGAGCAGCGAAGCCGAGGCCGCTCGTTCCCTGGGCCTGGATGCGCGCGTTCTCAAGTGCGCGCCGCTGCCGTTCACCACCTCCGGCGCGCTGGAATTTCCTGAGCAGGCGCAGTTCAATCCAGCCCGTTATCTGCTGGGTCTTGCGCAAGCCGTGCAGGCCAAGGGCGGACGCATATTCGAAAACACTCGCGCTACTGATTTCGAACACCATGAACGCTGGCAGATCGGTTTCGAAGGTGGCCTGCTCAGTGCCGACAAGCTGGTAATCACGACCCATATGCCGGTGAAGACGCCGGTGGACTATGTCAGCCCGACTCAGCCGCGTTGCCACGTCGCCATCGCCTTCCGTCCCAGTGCAGATGAAGTCCTGCAGGGCATGTTCATCGCAGCTGATGAGCCTACGCATTCCATACGCATGGCGCAGGACGAGGACGGGCCACTGATTCTGGTGCTGGGACCACGCTTCAATACGGGCCAGGACGCCGACGTGGCGCAGCGTTTCGTCGAACTGGAACGCTGGGCGCGGCAGCATCTGCCGGTGGCCGAGGCCGTGTGGCGCTGGTGCAACGAGGACTACGACACCCCCGACCGTATGGCCTATGTCGGTGAGCCGGATGCGCAGAAGGCGCCCGGCCTTTACCTCGCAACCGGGTTCAGCGCCTGGGGCATCACCAATGGCACCGCCTCCGGAATCGGCCTGGCGCAGCAGATCAGCAGCGGGCGCTGGCCCTGGGGCTCGCTGTTCGATCCCAAGCGCGATGCGGGGGACGATCTCAATCAGAGCAGCGACAGCCATACCCTGATCGATGACGTGCAGGCGCTGAAGCCCGGCGAGGGCGGCGTGATCAGGCGTGGCGATGACAAACTGGCCGTATGGCGGGATGACGCAGGGGCGCTGCATGCGCTCAACGCGGAATGCACGCACATGGGCTGCCCGGTGACCTGGAACAATGCTGATCGCACCTGGGACTGTCCGTGCCATGGTTCGATCTTCGAGGCTGACGGCAAGGTACGCCACGGACCAGCCTGTGAGCCGCTGGCCAAGCGTTCCGTGCCGGGCTGACCGCCCTTCGTCGGCAGCCTACAGCCGTGCGCGGATCAGCCTTTCGAATTCGATGCTGCGGCTGTTGTGCTCCTGCAGCTGCTGACGAAACTGCGGTGAAAGCTCTTCGGCGAACAGTTGTGCGAAACCGTGGCGAATCTGTTTTTCGGTACGCAGTGCCGCGCGCAAGCGAGCGCGGCCACGCTGAGGCCTGAAGAGCGCGGCAGTAAGGCTGTTCCAGGCATGACGAAGCACGCCGGGTACGCTTGGACGCTCAGCCGGAATGCCACCGTAAGTGAGTATCTGGTTGTGCAGGCAGTCCATCAGCAGCGCGCACTGCTGCGCTCGCTCGCTGAGTAGTCGCTGCTGCTCGGATGTGCCAGTGCTGCCTGCGAGGCGCCGATAGCTCAGGCTGGCGTCGTGGCTGGTCATCAGAAGGTGGTTGAGCTGGGTGATGGTCTTGTCCAATGTCGGCATGCGTTGCGCCTCCCCTACGCTTGCTGACACTTGCGTGAATGAACCAGCCGGGTGCGCGCGATGATGCGCGACACCCGGCAGATAGTCAGGTCAGCTCTTGGCGCGGGCTACGTCGCGCATGGCTCGGACCTCGTTGTGGTTGCGCAGCACGCCCTGATACTGACGCTCCACCATGGTGCGGATCTGTGGCGGCAGATTCTGGGTCAGGGCTTCGCTGTAGCGTTCCTTGGCGACGTCCTCGCCACGCTCGGCTTCGTTGAGAATCGCCTCTTCATCCTTGCCGGTGATCAGCGATTTCAGGTCGACCCAGCGGCGGTGCAGGTCCGCGCTGACGCTGGTGCTGTCTTCCGGCTCACCGCCCAGTTCCAGAACGGTTCGTTGCAGCTCTTCGGCGGCTTCGGCGCACTGCCGCGAGCGCTGCGAGAACAGCTGCTTCATGTCCGGGCGCTTGACGTCTTCGGCGCAGACCTTGAAGCCGGCTTCGCCGTCCTTGCAGGTTTCGATCAGCTTGTTGAGGGTGCGTACCAGGTCTTTGCGATCGTCTGTGAGATCCATAACTCGCCTCCGGGCCGGCTAAACGGCCATTGCTTGGTGGTATGTCCCCTGACGGGGCGTACATGGATTCCGACGCTCAGGCTTCGCTGATCGTTCAGGGAAAATTCCAGGTGGTCATCTGCATAGCGCTCAGGTATGCACGCACCAGTTCACCGACTCGGCCGGCATGCCCAGACAGTCTTCGCGGTGAATCACGCCAGCTGCCAGCGCCTGCGAGACATTGAGAATGCGCGGTGCGGACATCAGGCACTGCAGTACGTCCAGGGGTGCCTCGGCCCCCGCCGTGCGCTCGGCGACGATGTCGGCATAGAGCTGCAGGTCGTAATCCAGACTCATGGCGTATTCGGACATGCGCGCATGGTCCACCGCGCCGTTGACCGTCCAGTGAAACGGGTGAAACAGGAACTTGCTATGCGGGCAGGCAGTGCGGGTTTCCCCTGCGAGGAAGATGATGTTGCCCATCGACTCCACGGTGCCGAGGTTGTGCGTCTTGACCGGCACCGGCAGCGATATGAGGAAGTTGTAGAGGGAGAAGCCGTAGCTGCACTCGCCACCCATGGTGGCGATCTTCAGCACCAGCTCATCGGCGCCCTGATGGATGGCCTGACTGCATTTGTCGATCAACTGGCCACAGGTGTAGGAGTTGATCGGTGCGGTGAAATGCACGACGTGAGTTCTCATGGTGTCCTCCTTTGCCAATGAAGCCCTTGCGATCTGCTCGCCGGGCCCTCTTTTGAAGTGAGTGAAAACTCTCCGAGGGGTTTCAATTTTCCCGCCGGCCAATGAGCGGTGCGATCGCCTGATTTCGCTGAAAAAGCTTGAACGCTCGCGCGGTGGCGCAACTCTGTTTGTTTCAGGGGGAGCTTGGCCAGGCTTTGCACCTCGGCCTGGTCGGCGCAATCGCGCCACATCGAACGAGCATCTTGCTTCCCCTGGGCCGCCGCAGTGTCTCCCCTCCTTCTCCTTGCGGCGGTTCTTCTTTTTTCTGCGGGAGACGATCACGGCTCGCTCAGGAGAGCTGCCGAACTCAAACACCATCAGGCAGTCACACAGTCGTGGCCTGCCCCACAAGGGCCACGTGCTCGAAACGAACGGACGCACGGGAGAGCATCGATGCCACTGCTCAAACTTCTGCATTTCATCGCGCTGATCGGCTGGTGCGGCGCACTGCTCTACCTGCCCGCGATGATCGCCGCCGGTACGCGCAGTCACGACGAGCTGTTCTACCGCGACCACGCGCATCTCACCCGGGCGATTTTCAACCTGATTGCCACGCCAGCCGCGTTGCTGGCCATCGGCTCGGGCACGGCGCTGTTTCTGCGTGAATCGATCTTCGATGCCTGGCTGATCGTCAAGCTCACCACCGTAGCCGGCATGGTCCTGTGTCACGCCCTGTGCGGCGTACTGATCCTGCGTATCGAGCGTGTCACCGACCCCGCGCTGCGCCGCGACTGCCTGTTCATCGGCCTGCTGCTGACGGCGCTGATCGGCGCGACGCTGTGGCTGGTGCTGGCCAAACCTTTCTGACCACGGAGTACCCGAGAACATGCCTGCCCTGCCCCGCTCTCCTTACCATCCTGTGGCCGGCAAGCAGGGGCCGAGTGATTCAGCGCGTATCCACGCCAACGCCGTGTTCGTACACCAGACGCCCGCCCAGGTAAGCCGCCAGGCCGATCAGGGCAGCAGTCAGCAGCGACAGGTACAGCCCCCAGCTTTCCATGCCCTGCTCCGGGCCGGCGTAGCGCAGCAGCCAGTTGAGCGAGGCCAGCGACAGCATCATCACGGCGATGATGGCGTGGCACCAGGCGGTGATCTTGCGCCGGATGCTGCCGACCGTGAGCAGATCGACCAGTCCCGCCATGCTCGCCACCCAGCCACCGAAGGCGCCGACGCCTGCCAGCCAGAGACTGGCGCGCGCCCAGAACGGATCGGCCAGCAGCAGATAGGCGATGTCGGTCGCCACCAGGCCCAGCAGCGCGGCCACGGGAAAGTGGATCATCATGGGATGCAGCGGATGCCCGGCGATGGCTGCGCGACTGACGATAACTTCCTTTATTTCGGCCATCCCGGCCTCCCTGAACAGGTGAATGATGAGGTGAAACGGGCGCGTCATTGGCTGACGCCCTGTTTCAAGTTGACCACGCTGACGCTGGCAGTTCCGTTTCTCGTTGCCTGCCAGGGGCCGCAATCGGCGCTCGACCCGGCCGGGCCGATGGCGCGCGAGGTGGCGATCCTGTGGTGGGCGATGTGCGCGTTCGCCACCCTGGTGCTGATCGTGGTGACGGCCCTCTGGGTGCATGCCATGCGCCGCAACCGCCCGCAAATGGACGATGCACGGGCACGCCAGCTGACCCTGCGCTGGCTGATCGGCGGCGGTTTGTTGCTGCCGACCCTGAGCATTGTGGTGCTGCTGTTGTTCGGCATACCCATCGGCCACCGCATGCTGCCCTTGCCGCTTGGCGGCGAGCAGCCACTGCGCATCGAGGTGATCGGCCACCAATGGTGGTGGGAGGTACGCTACCCGGACAGCGGCGTGGTCACCGCCAACCAGCTGCACCTGCCGGTCGACCGCCCGGTGGACCTCGATGTCACCAGCGCCGATGTCATCCACTCGTTCTGGGTGCCGCGTCTGGGCGGCAAGATCGACATGATCCCCGGCCGGGAAAACCGCATCCGCCTGCAGGCCGACCGCCCCGGCACCTTTCGCGGGCAGTGCTCGGAGTTCTGCGGCACCCAGCATACGCACATGATCCTCGACGTGCAGGCTCACAGCGAGGAAGACTTCCAGGCCTGGCTGCAGGCCCGTAGTGAGCCGCAGATCAGCCCCCTGCCCGGCCCGGCCGGCGAAGCCTTCGCCGCGCGCTGCGGCCAGTGCCACCGCGTCGCCGGCGTCAGCGATGGCAATCGTGCCCCGGATCTGAGCGATATCGGCGCGCGCTCGATGCTCGGCGCCGGCGTGCTGAACAACGAATCGGGCGCGCTGTTGCGCTGGCTGCAGGAGCACCAGCGACTCAAGCCCGGCAACGCCATGCCGTTGCACGACGATCTTGACCCTGACCACCTCAGTGCCATCGCCGACTGGCTGGAGACCCTGCACCCGTGAGCGAACCAAACAACCAGCGCGTTGCCGACCCCGAGCAACTGCACGATCAGTTCAACGATGTCTGGGGTAACCCGCGCGGCTGGAAGTCGCTGACCATCGTCAACCACACCACCGTCGGCATTCGTTTCATGCTCACCGGGCTGGGCTTCTTCCTGTTCGGCGGTCTGCTGGCGATGCTGGTGCGTACGCAGCTGGCGATACCCGGCTACCAGTTCCTCGAGCCGGACGTCTACAACCAGGTGTTCACCATGCATGGCACGGTGATGATGTTCCTCTTTGCCGTACCGATGATGGAGGGCCTGGCGGTCTACCTGATCCCGAAGATGCTCGGTGCGCGTGACCTGGTGTTCCCGCGCCTGTCGGCCCTCGGCTACTGGTGCTACCTGTTCGGCGGGCTGATCCTCTGCGCCAGTCTGCTGCTGGGTATCGCGCCCAAGGCCGGCTGGTTCATGTACACGCCGCTGTCCAGTGCGGTGCATACGCCGGGGCCGAATTCGGATTTCTGGCTGATCGGCATCACCTTCGTGGAGATCTCGGCGGTATCGGCCGGGGTGGAGCTGGTGGTATCGATCCTGCGTACCCGCGCCGAAGGCATGGCCCTGAACAAGATGCCGATCTACGGTTGGTACATCCTGGTCATGGCCATGATGATCGTGGTCGGTTTCCCGCCGCTGATCCTCGGCAGCATCCTGCTGGAGCTGGAGCGCGCCGTTGGCATGCCGTTCTTCGAGGTGGCACGCGGCGGCGACCCGATTCTCTGGCAGCACCTGTTCTGGCTGTTCGGCCACCCTGAGGTGTACATCATCTTCCTGCCGGCGGCCGGCATCGTCTCGACTCTGCTGCCGGTGTTCTGCCAGCGGCCGCTGGTGGGCTATCGCTGGGTGGTGCTGTCGATCCTCACCACCGGTTTCATCAGCTTCGGCTTGTGGGTGCACCACATGTTCACCGTGGGCATCCCGCAGTTGGCGCAGGCATTCTTTTCCGCCGCGAGCATGCTGGTGGCGATCCCCACCGGCGTCCAGGTGTTCGCCTGGATCGCCACGCTGTGGGTCGGCAAACCGCGTTACCACGTGCCGATGCTGTGGCTGGTGGGCTTTCTGGTGATCTTCGTCTGTGGCGGGCTGACCGGCGTGATGCTGGCGCTGGTGCCATTCGACTGGCAGGTGCATGACACCCACTTCGTGGTGGCGCACATGCATTACGTGCTGGTGGGCGGCATGTTCTTCCCGCTGCTGGCCGGCATCTATTACTGGCTGCCGCATTTTTCCGGACGCATGCCGTCGCTGCGTCTCGGCAAGTGGGGGTTCTGGCTGGTGTTCATCGGCTTCAACCTGACCTTCCTGATCATGCACTGGACCGGTCTGATGGGCATGCCGCGGCGCATCTACACCTACCAGTCGGGCCTGGGCTGGGACCTGCCCAACCTGATTTCCTCGGTAGGCAGCTTCATCATGGCCATCGGTATCGCCACGGTGCTGCTGGATATCGTCCTGCATTTTCGCTTCGGCAAGAAAGCGCCGATCAATCCCTGGGATGCCGATACCCTGGAGTGGAGCACGCACCTGCCACCAAGCGCCTACAACTTCGTCAGCCTGCCGCCGGTGCGTACCCGTCACCCGATGTGGGAGCACCCCGACCTCGGCGAACGCATCGACAATGGCGAGTTTGCCCTGACCGTGATCGACCATGGCCGCCGCGAAACATGGGGCGTCGAGCCGCTGACCGGCAAGGTGCGCGAGATCATTCACCTGCCCGGCAACAGCTGGCTGCCGTTCGCGGCGTCGGCGTTCATCGCCGTCATGTGCCTGGGGCTGCTGAGCAAGTTCTACTGGGTCGCACTGGCCGCCTGCATCGTCGCGGTGGCGGTGCTGCTGCGCTGGAGCTGGGAGAACGGTGCGCATCCGCTGGCGGCGCCGGATGCGCGGGTGCAACCGGGTGAACCGCCGCTGCACTCGCGCACCTGTGACGGGCCGGGGCTGTGGGGCATGGGCGTGACCCTGCTGGCCAACGGCGCCCTGTACCTGTCGCTGCTGTTCGGCTGGTTCTATCTGTGGACGGTATCGCCGAACTGGCTGGTGCCGGACGATCCGGTAATCGACCAGCGCCTGCTCCTGGCCAGCGCGGTACTGCTCAGCATCGCCGTGTTCTGGCAGCGACCGGTGCTGCGCCGTCTGCGTCAGGGCCAGGGCGAACCGGGCACGTTGATGACCTGCTTTGCCGGTGTGGCGCTGCTCGGCGTCCTGCACGCCGGCCTGCTGCTCTGGGCGATGCTGGCCGGAGATCTGGCACCACGCTCCACCGCACATGATGCGGTGATCACCGTGATGCTCGGCTACAGCCTGGTGCACGGCGTGCTGGCCGCCATTCTCAGCGCCCTGCAGGCGCTGCGCGTGCATTACGGTTACGTGTGCAAACGCACGCCCTATGAGCCACTGGTGGTCGCACAGTTGTGGCAATACAACCTCGCCGTGCTGTGGATCACCTACTGCAGCGTGGTGCTCTTCCCGCCCACCTTCGGAGGTGCGTGATGCAGCCGTTACGCAGCCCCTACAACCCGGTCCATATCCCGCTGGGTCTGGTGCTCTGGAGCATCTGGTTCGTGGTCATCTACGGCGGTCTCTCGGTAGGTTGTTCGCTAATTCCTCCAGACCCTGAGCAAGGCCAGTGGACCTGGCTGAACGGATCGCTGGCAGTGCTCAGCCTGCTTACCGTGGTAGCCCTGCTCGGCCTGGCTCGGCTGTTCCACCGGGCCGCCAGAAAAGACCACGCAAGCCAATCCGAGCGCTTCGTCGCCCGCCTCGCCGCCGGCGTGAACCTGATCGGCGCTATCGCCACCGTATTCGTCGCCCTGCCGACCCTGAGCCTGCCGCCATGCCTGTGATCGCCCTCGCCCTCGCCCTGCTCCTGCTGCCCGGTACTGCCGCCGCCCATGGCCTGCTCGATGGTCATCTGCACCTGAACGAGCGCGTGCCGTTGCTATTGAGTGCACTGCTGCTCGGCGCCGCCTGGCTGCTCTACGTGCTCGGCTGTCGCAAGGTCAAGCCGCATGGGCGTGAAGCGCTATGGATGCATCTGGCGATGATCATCACCGTGCTCGCCGTATTCGGCCCCATCGATGACTGGGCGGAAACCAGCACCAGCCTGCACATGGTTCAACACATGCTATTCATGATCGTCATCGCGCCGCTCTGGGCGTTGGCGCGGCCTTTGCCGCAGTGGCGTGCGGTGCTCGGCCGCTGGGTGGCACCGGTCAATGACGCGATCCTGCGCAGTGGCCGCTATCCGGTGGCCCTGGCAATGGTGCACGGCGCGATGATCTGGATCTGGCACACCCCGAGCCTGTACATGCTGGCGCTTGAAAACACCTGGTGGCACGCCATCGAGCACGCCTGCTTTCTATTCAGCGCCTGGCTGTTCTGGTGGTCCTGCCTGCGCGCCAATCCACGGCAGGTGCCGCACGCGCTGATGGCCATCCTGCTGACGCTGATGCATACCGGCCTGCTCGGTGCCCTGTTGACCTTCGGCAACGCGCCTTTCTACGGTGAGTCGCGTGACCTGGCCGACCAGCAATTGGCCGGCCTGCTGATGTGGGTGCCCGGCAGCCTGGTCTATCTGGCTGCCGCGGGGTGGATAAGCTGGCGCTGGTTGACGCGCATTTGGCGCCGCCAGGTTCGAGAAAAGGCGGCCAACTCCCTGTAGCGCATGTTTAAGGCGCGCAAACCTCTTGTACAACTTCTATCTAGGTTTAATGGCTACCGCTGGGCGTCTGGGTGAAAGCGTGGTGCACATTTGGTTCAAAGTATTTTTTTCGTCACTGCAAGCCCATTAACCAATCGCTCTGACGCAAGTTGCTGTATGCAAACAACAAAGTCAGTCGTGTGTTTTTATCATATGAATTTTCAGTAAGGCTCTGCTGACCTGGGTTTCAGGCGTATAACTCTGGTAGATGATGTCAATTTGAATTTTGTTTTTACCAATCGTCCCAACTGTTGGTATGCATTGAATACGTCGCTATGGTTCATGAGTGCTATTAAGGAGATGCTCATGAAACACGACTTGGAAAGTATTAGATCGGCGTTATCCAATTATGAAGTTGAGATGACGCCAAGGCCCGACGGGAGTATTGTGCTCACTGTCGGGCATAAAGAGCGGCAGCTCGTTCGCGTTCTCGATGGCAGTTGTTCCACGCAGGAAGTGATTCGGCTGATCCATTTCGACATGGCCCTGGATGAAGATGGTCAGTCGATAAATGAAGCCGTGAAGCATTGCTCCGCTACGCAGTTACCCACCTACTCGCGCGAGCCGCTTTTCCGCACGCGTATCTCTCGCTTATGGGCTATGAGAAAGCTCACGAAGAAATGAGGATACGAAAATGCCCAGATGCAAGGATTCAGCAACGACGCGGGATAAAAACGGGGATTTGCTTGGAAGGATTAGAAAGCACATGCCCTATCGTCACCAGCTTGCCTACGAATGGCCTTACATAGCCGGTGCGACATGCCTGTTGGTGCTTCTGGTTTGGCAGCCCTTCCAGTCGCCAACCCTCGCCGTAGCCTTCTCCGCGTCGCGGCCCGACGCCCATGGCGCCCAGCGTTCGCTGCAGGAGATCGACTCGAACTGCTACCAGGTTCAAAGCGAAGCACTCAGTGGCCAGCCCTGCGAGGATTGCGACAAGGACAAGGTGACCGCTACGCACCTCGAGAAGGACAGCCAGTTCAGTCGCTCCATTCTGACCTGCCGGGACATACACCGGGACCCATTGCGTGCTCGTGCAACGGACAGACCCAACAACATGATGATCGAAGTGATCAGAGCCAATCACTCGTTCTAGTCGCCTCTGGCGCCCTCGGCTGGCATTTCCAGCCGTTCTCCTGCCTTCATCCCTTCTCGCATCGTGATTGTTTGAGCGAATAAACCGAGTTGCTGTCGACATGCATAGATTCCATTGAATGGAGCCTTGGTATGCCGAACTCGGTAATTTACATCTTAATTACAATTGCGCACCGTTTTGTTGACGCCTCAGGGCGTTCTGCCCCTTTCCACTATCGACCTGATTATCAGATCGCACGCCTTATCAAGGCGTATAAACAATCGATATTTTTCTACCAAGAATAGGCAGTTATACGGTGCATCAATGGCTGTGCAGTCAAGTTATTGTTTATTGACGCGCCGCCACGGTTTTACATTTCTTATACGCGGAGGCATTCCCATGACAGAGCAGTACAACTTTCTGGATCAAATCACCGCCTATAGCAGTTGTGCCAATGCCTGCGAACAATGTGCCTCGGTCTGTTTGCAGGAAGGCGATGCCGCTCACTACCGCTGTATCGAGCTGTGCCGCGATTGCGCTGATCTGTGTCGCCTGACGGCGACCCTGATGTTGCGCAACAGTCCCTATGTGGCAGTGGCCAGCCAGCTGTGTCGGGTCGCCTGCCTGGCCTGTGCCGAGGAATGCATCCAGCACGCCAGTCAGCATTGCCAGGAATGTGCGCGCACCTGTCAGGTGTGTGCCGAAGAACCCTTGCCGGAGTCAGCCTGATGAGCGAGAAAAAGCCGGAGCAAACCATCAAACCGCCAGTATCCCGTTCAGATGAGGCGCTACTGGACGATCCGGGAAACGAAGACCCAGGCTCGCAGCTCGACGCACCAGTGCCGCTGCGCCCCTCGAACGGGGCACAGCGCGAGCAGGAGCCTCGGCCTGGCGACGGAAAGCCGCGCTAGGCCGTAATGCTGTTCATATAAGAAACGGTCGAACATGATCAGTCCCCTCGCCTTTTTGGGGAGAGGGGAAATCGTCGGTTTCGCGGTGTTTTCGGCCCTCTCCCCCAGCCCCTCTCCCATGAATGGGAGAGGGGAGCAAAACGTGTGCAACCTTAATTGAACACTAGGCCGGGGCCTTTGCTTGCTCAGGCTGGAATGCTCTTGGCGCGCGCCTCTCGCGCCCAGATCCGATGTTGCTTGAGCGCCGTTTCGAAGCGCATGTACAGCGGATCGAAGCTGTCGCCGCCGAGCATGCCCTCGTCCTCTTCCAGGCCCAGCATCGTGGCCAGCTGAGCGGCATCGCCGCTGAGCGCGATAGGCTTGAGATGCTTGTAGGCCTCCAGCAGGTAATGCTTGGCCACGCCATCATCCTGCAGGGTCTTGAGCACGTACTCGCCACCCGGCACGAACACCGCATCGACGGTGATCGAGGGCTCCGCGGCGAAGCTGCCGTCAGGCTGCATTGGCTGGCCGTCGGAGTCCTTCAGCGCCGCTGCCGATGGCGCCAGGAGTTTGGCCACGGCTCCGGCAGCTTCGAGCATCTTCTTCAGGCTGGCGACTTCATCGGCCTTGCATCCCGGAGTCAGCAGCACGGCAACACGACGCCCGCGAATATCACCCGGCAGCAGATTCATCTGACTCAAGGCGGGAGACATCTGCGCCTTGTCATCCAGAGTCGGCGTCGAGGTGCTGTCCAGATCGATGCCGAGATTCTCTGCAACACGCAGGGCCAGCAGCGGATCGATGTGGGCGAGGATCTCCTTCACCTGCCGCTCGCGAATGTACAGGCGCTCTACCTTGGACAGCTCGAAGCTGTAGGCATCGACGATGTGCTGCTGCTCCGCCTCGCTCATGCTGCGCCAGAACATCGTGGCCTGGGAGAAGTGATCGTCGAAGCTGGGCGAGCGCACGCGAATCTTGGTGCCCTGTAGCGGCTCGGGATAGGAACTGTAGCCACCACCACTTGCTGCTGGCGGCGTCTCACGCGGCCAGTTGCCATCGATCGAGTTGGGCTCGTAGGAAGCACGGCCACGATTGATCTGCTGGCGGTGCGGTGCGTCGCGCTGGTTGTTGTGAAACGGGCACAGCGGGCGGTTGATAGGGATTTCATTGAAGTTCGGACCGCCCAGGCGCAGCAGCTGAGTGTCGGTATAGGAGAACAGACGGCCCTGCAGCAGCGGATCGTTGCTGAAGTCGATGCCCGGTACCACGTGGCCAATGTGAAACGCGGCCTGCTCGGTCTCGGCGAAGAAATTGTCCGGATTGCGGTTGAGCACCATGCGTCCGACCACGCGCACCGGCACCAGCTCCTCGGGTACCAGCTTGGTCGGGTCAAGCAGGTCGAAGCCGAAGCTCTGCGCGTCTTCCTCGTTCATCACCTGCAGGCCCAGTTCCCATTCCGGGTAAAGGCCGCGCTCGATGTCTTCCCACAGGCCGCGGCGATGGAAGTCCGGATCCTTGCCGGCGAGTTTCTGCGCTTCGTCCCACACCAGCGAGCAAACCCCGGCCTTGGGCCGCCAGTGGAACTTCACCAGCTTGCTTTGGCCTTCGGCGTTGACCAGGCGAAAGCTGTGCACGCCAAAGCCCTGCATCGAGCGATAGGCAATGGGAATGGCGCGGTCGGACATGGTCCAGAGCACCATGTGCGCCGACTCCGGCGTCAGCGAGACGAAGTCCCAGAAGGTGTCGTGGGCGGACGCGCCGGTCGGGATCTCGTTGTGCGGCTCGGGTTTGACCGCGTGGACGAAGTCAGGGAACTTGATTGCGTCCTGGATGAAGAACACCGGCATGTTATTGCCCACCAGGTCGAAGTTGCCCTCCTCGGTGTAGAACTTCACGGCGAAGCCGCGCACGTCGCGCACCGTATCGGCTGAGCCACGCGGCCCCTGCACGGTGGAAAAGCGCACGAACACCGGGGTGCGCTTGCCGGCTTCGCTGAGAAAATTGGCGCAGGTCAGGTCGGTGGCAGGGTCGGTGACCTCGAAATAGCCATGGGCTGCCGAGCCGCGCGCATGCACCACGCGCTCGGGAATGCGCTCGTGATCGAAGTGGGTGATCTTCTCGCGCATGATGAAATCTTCCATCAGCGTCGGCCCGCGCTCACCCGCGCGCAGGCTGTTCTGATTGTCGGCGATGCGCACGCCGGTGTTGGTGGTCAGCGCCTCACCGGTGGCGTCCTCGCGGAACTGTTCCAGCTGTTCGAGCTTGGCGTTGCTGTTGCTTCTATCGAGCGTATCGCTGCCAGCCATCTGGCTCTGCTCGGTGCTTTTCGGTTGCTTGCTCATGGGCTACTCCCGGTTGGAGGCACGCATAGGGCCGCGCGCTTGATTGTCGGTGGCCATGCCTGGCATGGCGGCCGCGCAGGCGACGACATGTCGCCACGGGTAATTTTTGAGGCGAGCTGGCGCTGCTTCGTTCGACTTGAATTTTCCTCGGCAGCTGGCGGTTTGCGGCCGTTTCGCTTGCCGTGGCGCGGTTTCGCTGCGGCAAATTTGTCCTGAACTTCACCCGCGCCCAGCCCTTCTACCCCAGTGCACGCATATCCCCAGGAGGAACCACCATGCATCCATTGAAACCATTGGCCCTATTGGCCGCAGCCGCCTTTGCCATCTGCGCCGTCACCAGCCTGCAGGCCGCCGACAAGGCGGAATCGATCAGCAGCGAGGAGTTCGTCGAAGAGGCATCGGCGAAAGGCGTCGCCGAAATCGAAACGGCCAAGCTGGCGCTGGAAAAATCGCAGAACGAGGCGGTCAAGGGCTTCGCCCAGATGATGATCGACGATCATCGCCAGGCAAATCAGAAACTGGCCGATCTGGCCAAGAGCAAGGATCTGGAGGTGTCTGACGACGCCGAGCTGCTCAACCAGGCCAAGGCCATGGTGCTGAAAATGCGTGGCGAGGCGAGCTTCGACAAGGCCTACATGAACAACCAGGTGGTCGCCCACCGCGAAACCATCGAGTTGTTCCGTCGAGGCGTGAATGTCGATGACGCGGAAATTGCCGCTTTCGCCCGCGAAACCCTGCCCAAGCTGGAGCACCATCTGCAGCGCGCCGAGCAGCTCAATGGTCAGTTGCCGGAAGAGTGATCGCGCACCTGCCGGGTCGCCAGTGCGACTCGGCAGGGCCTGTGGTGCCGGTCACATCTGGCGCAGGCGCTCGTAGTAATAGGACAGCTGCATCAAGGCATAGCGCGCCGCTTCTTCGCGTACCTGGTTGCGCCCACCGCTGAACTGTACCGTCTCACTGACGATGCCCTGATGCTGGTCGAGACGAATCGCACAGGCGATGCATTGCACGCCGTCCATATCCCCCTCCGCTTCCGCCAGCCCGGTGTTGGCCAGAACGATATCGGCATCGCTGCGCTGCAAGGCGCCGAGCGCCATCTCCCGCGCCACCTCCTCGCTGGTCAGACCGAAGCGCTCGATGGTCTCCGGGTTCACTCCCAGGCAGCGCTGTTTGGCCTGCGGCGAATAGGTGACGAAGGCGCAGTCGAGCACCTGGCCACTACCGGGTACGTCCGCCACCAGCGAGCTGATCAAGCCGGCCGTGCAGGACTCGGCGGTGGCCAGGCGCAGTTTGTACTTGCTGAGAAAATTAACCACCTGCTCGATGCTGTGCATCTGTCGCTCCTCGAGGTTAGCCGTGCAGCTCTGTGGAAGCGTTCGCGTCGAGCAAAGTTCAACCTTTAACGTTGCGCTTGCCACGCAAAAAAAAGGTCGAACCTTTGTCGCAATCCCCCCGTCAGGAAAAGGGTAAGGGGGAGATTGCGATAAAGGTCATCGCACTCCTCCAAAGGCCCTCGCCCAATTGGCGGGGCGTCTTCACGTCTAGCCTGATATGGAGAGAGACATGGCAAGTGCTGCAGCCACCGCACATATTCCGTCAAACCCCACGCTCTGCGCCGCAGCCAAGCCACCTCTGCAGATGCACAGTGAATATCCACAGCGCAAACGCGTGCTGTTCGTCACCTCGGAGTTCGCCGACCTGATCAAGTGCGGCGGGCTGGGGGACGTATCGGCCGCGCTGCCCCGTGCACTGTCGCCGCAACACGACATGCGTCTGCTGATTCCCGGTTATCGCCAGGTGGTGCAAAGCGGCCGGCCGATCCGCATTGTCGGCCAATTGCCCGGCATCGCCGCCCTGCCGCCCTGCCAGATCGGGCGCATGGACATGGCCGATGGGCTGATCGTCTACGTGCTGCTCAACGCCGCGTTGTACGAGCGCGACGGCTCGCCGTACGTGGATACGCAGGGGCGCGACTGGGCGGACAACCATATTCGCTTCGCCCGCCTTGGCCTGGCCGCAGCAGAAATCGCCGCAGGCGATGCCGGTATCCAGTGGCGCCCCGAACTGGTGCATGCCAATGACTGGCCTGCGGCGATGGCCCCCGCCTACATGGCCTGGCGCCGGACCAACACGCCGTCCGTGCTGACCATTCACAACCTCGCCTACCAGGGCTTGTGCGACATGCGCTGCGCCAGCGAGTTGGCGATCCCCGAGACGGCTTGTGGCGTCGATGGCCTGGAGTTCTACGGCCAACTGTCCTTTCTCAAGGCCGGCATCGCCTATGCGCAGCATGTGACCACGGTGAGCCGTCGCTATGCCTGGGAGATCACCACCGCGGAACACGGCTGTGGCCTGGACGGCCTGCTACGGGCCAAGGTGCTGGCCAATCAGCTCAGCGGCATCGCCAATGGCATCGATGAAAGCTGGCAGCCGGAGACCGACCCGCAGTTGGTGCAGGGCTTCACGGCCGGCGACTGGGTCGGCAAACAGGCCAACGCCGCCTATGTCCGGCGCTGGCTGAACCTCGACGCGGACGGCCCGTTGTTCGCCGTGGTATCGCGACTGGTGCACCAGAAAGGCATCGACCTGACCATGGAAGTGGCCGAACACATCGTTGCCCGTGGCGGTCGCATCGGCGTGATCGGCCAGGGCGAGCCGGCGCTGGAGGCGGCCATGACCGATCTGGGCCGACGCCACCCTGGGCGCATCGGGGTGCACATCGGCTTCGATGAAAGCGACGCACGACGCCTGTATGCCGGTAGCGATTTTTTGCTCATGCCCTCGCGTTTCGAGCCCTGTGGTCTCAGCCAGATGTATGCCCAGCGCTACGCCTCGCTGCCCATCGCCCGCTGCACCGGTGGCCTGGCCGATACCATCGAGGATGGTGTCAGCGGCTTTCTCTTCGATGCACCGCGGGTCGATGCCTATCGCCAGGCCATCGACCGCGCCTTGCACGTATTCGCCCATCCCGAGCTGCTGGAGGCCATGCGTTGCCGAGCCATGCGTGCCCCGCTCTACTGGCGCCAGTCGGTGCAGCCCTATGACCGTCTGTTCCAGCGCCTGCTGAGCCACGTCAACGCCCGTCAGGCCCTGCGTTGATGTACAGCCATGGAGCTCGGCCAATGGCCGATGGACGTGTGCGCTTCGCCCTCTGGGCGCCCAGCAGCAGCCAGGTGGAACTGGAGCTGCAGGATGGCAGAGTGCAACCGATGCAGGCGCAGGAAGACGGCTGGTTCGTGACGCTGCTGCAGTGCCCAGCCGATACCTGCTATCGCTACCGCATCGACGGTCAATGGTCGGTACCGGATCCGGCCTCGCGCCGTCAGGTCGAGGACGTGCATGGTTTCAGCCAGGTGGTCGACCATTCGGCCTACCTCTGGCATCACCGCGAGTGGCACGGCCGCCCCTGGCACGAAACGGTGCTATACGAGCTGCATGTCGGCCTGTTCGGTGGTTTTCAGCAGGTCATCGAGCACCTGCCGCACCTGGTCGATCTGGGCGTTACGGCCTTGCAGCTGATGCCGCTCAACGCCTTCTCCGGCACGCGCAACTGGGGTTACGACGGTGTTCTGCCCTTTGCCCCGGCCAACGCCTATGGTACGCCCGAACAACTCAAGCAACTGATTGACGCGGCTCATGCCTATGGCCTGATGGTGTTCGTCGACGTGGTCTACAACCACTTCGGTCCGGACGGCAATTATCTGGGGGTCTACGCGCGGCAGTTCTTCCATGAGGAGCGCATCACCCCATGGGGCGCGGCCATCGATTTCAGCCGACCGCAGGTGCGTGACTTCTTCTGCGAGAACGCCCTGATGTGGTTGCTGGATTACCGCGTCGACGGCCTGCGCCTGGACGCCGTGCATGCCATCGACGATGACGACTTCCTCAAGGAGCTGGCGGCGCGCGTGCGCGCGGCGGTGCCGCAGCAACGCCAGGTGCATCTGGTGCTGGAGAACGAGCACAACGCCGCGCATCTGCTGCGTGACGGTTTCGATGCGCAGTGGAACGACGATGGCCACAACACCCTGCATGCGCTGCTCACCTTCGAGAACGAAAGCTACTACGCCGACTACGCCCAGGCGCCGACGCGCAAGCTGGCCACCTGCCTGGAACAGGGCTTCGTCTATCAGGGCCAGGCCAACCGGCACGGCCAGCCACGTGGCGAGCCCAGCGCCGATCTGCCGCCGCACGCCTTCGTGCTGTTCCTGCAGAACCATGACCAGGTGGGCAACCGCGCCTTTGGCGAACGCCTGACGCTGCTCGCTGACGTCGACGCGCTGAAGGCCGCCACCGTGCTGATGCTGCTGTGTCCGATGGTGCCGCTGCTGTTCATGGGGGAGGAATGGGGCAGCAAGCGACCGTTCCTGTTCTTCACCGATTACCACGACGAGCTGGCCAATGCCGTGCGCGAAGGCCGGCGCAACGAGTTCGCCGACTTTTCCCAGTTCAATTCGGCGCACAGTCGCGAGGCCATCGCCGATCCCAATGCCGAGGCCAGCTTCCAGCGCTCGCAGCCGGACCTGGCGCCGGCACTGGAGCCCGAGCAGCGCGAGTGGCTGGCCTTTTATCGCGGCCTCCTGCGCGTACGTCACAGCCGCTTGCTGCCGGGTTTGCAGGAAGCCCGCAGCCTCGGTGCGCAGGTGCTGGGTGACGGCGCCGTACTGGCGCGCTGGCGACTGGGCAACGGTCCGGCATTGAGCATCGCCATCAACCTGGGTACCGGCGCCGTGTCCCTGCCTGCAGAGGCCATGCGAGGCGAGAGACTGTACACCTTGCGTATCGACGACGCCGATCTGCGCCAGGCGCAATTACCGCCGCGCAGTACCCTGGTCACCCTGGAGCCTGCCCAATGAGCGATCAACTACTGGCCGAACTGGCTCAGGCGGCGGACCTCAGCATCGACTGGGTCGATGCCTATGGCCAGCCGCAGCGCGTGACGCCGGAAGCGCAGCGCAACCTTCTGGAAGCATTGGGCTATCCCGCGCAAAGCCCGGAGCAGATACGTGACAGCCTGACTTCGTTGGTGCACCGCCCGCACGTGCCGGAAGATTGCGCCCTGCTCCTGCAGGACCAGGGCCAGCCTCTGGCCCTGAGCCTCTATCCGGCCGAGAGCCCTTACCGCCTGACCGATGAGCAGGGCAATGTCAGCGAAGGCCGACTCGACGGCGATGGCCATCTACCAGCGCAGCAGCAGCCGGGCTACTACCAGCTGCAGATTCGCGATACCCAGCATGCGCTTGCGGTGGCCCCCCAGGCCTGCATGTCGGTGCAGGAGCTGTGCGGCAAATCACGTATCTGGGGGCTCACCGCCCAGCTCTACGGCCTGCGCCGCGTCGGCGACGGCGGGCTGGGCGATACCCTGGCCGTGGCCGACCTGGCCCGGCATGCCGCCAATCACGGCGCCGACGCCATCGGCCTGAGCCCGGTACATGCACAATTCAGCGCCGATCTGCGCAGCTACGGCCCCTACTCGCCATCCAGCCGGCTGTTCTTCAACACCCTTTACGCCGCCCCGGTCACCCTGCTGGGCGAGGAACGGGTCAAACGCGCGATTCAGGCCGCCGGGCTGCAAAGCGAAATGACGCGCCTGGAATCGCTGGAGCTGATCGACTGGCCGGCCGTGGCCGCCACTCGCCAGCGCCTGTTGCGCCAGTTGTATGCCGATTTCTGCCAGCACCCCGGGCAACTGCAGGCCCGCTTCGAGGCATTTCGCACAGCTGGCGGCGAGGCACTGCAGCAGCACTGCTGTTTCGAGGCCATCCATGCACAGCGTCTGCGTGAGGGGGCCAGCGGCGACTGGCGTACCTGGCCGGACGCCCTGCGCAGCCCGAGTCAGGGTGCGGTGACTCGCTTCGCCATCGAACATGCCGATGAGCTGGGCTTTCATGCCTTCTGCCAATGGCTGATCGCCCATGGTCTGGAAACCGCCCAGGCGACAGCCAGCGGCGCCGGCATGGGCATCGGCCTGATCGCCGATCTGGCGGTGGGCGCCGACTGTGCCGGCAGCCAGGCCTGGTCGCGCCAGGACGAGGTGTTGCCGCGAGTGACCGTGGGCGCCCCGCCGGACGTGCTCAATCGCCAGGGGCAAAGTTGGGGCGTCGCCGCCTTTTCGCCGCAAGGCCTGCGTCAGCATGGCTTTCGCGCCTACATCGAGATGCTCCAGGCCAACCTGGCGCACGCCGGCGGCATCCGCATCGATCACGTCATGGGCCTGCAGCGACTGTGGGTCATCCCCCAGGGCGCGGAGTCACAGCACGGCGCCTACCTGCGCTACCCGCTGGACGACCTGCTGCGCCTGCTGTCGCTGGAGTCGCACCGCCATCGTGCGCTGGTGATTGGCGAAGACCTCGGCACCGTGCCCGAGGGGCTGCGCGACAAACTCGCCGCACGCAATATCCTCGGCACCCGAGTGCTGCTGTTCGAGCAGGACGACCTCGGCTTCGTGCCGGCCGAGCGCTGGCCCGACGATGCCCTGGCAACCACCACCACTCACGACCTGCCGACGATCAAGGGCTGGCTCGCCGGCCGCGATCTGGAATGGCGGGTGCGTGCCGGCCAGCGTGACGCCGAGCTGCTGGTGGGCGATCACGCCGAGCGTGCCGGTGAACGCGTGGCGCTGCGTCAGCTGCTGGAACGCCAAGGCATGGTCAGTGGCGGTGACGACGACGCCTGTCTGCAAGCCTGCATCGAACATGTCGGCCGTACCCCTGCGCCACTGGCGCTGCTGCCGCTGGAGGACGCCTGCGGCCTGGAGCAGCAACCCAACCTGCCCGGGCCGGGCGACATCCATCCCAACTGGCGGCGGCGTTACCCGCTGGCGGTGGGTGAACTGCTGGAGCAAGCGGCCACCAGTGCGCGCCTGGCCACCCTAGATGAAGCACGCCGGGAGGCTGGCAATGATTGAGTTGCGCGCAACGCTGCGCCTGCAGCTGCACAAGGATTTCACCCTGTTCGATGCCGCCGCGCAGGTGCCCTACCTGGCGCAGCTGGGTATCAGCCACCTGTATGCCTCGCCGATTCTCACCGCCCGCCCCGGCTCGCAACACGGCTACGACGTGATCGATCCCACCCGGATCAACCCCGAGCTGGGCGGCGAAGAAGCCCTGGTGCAGCTGGTCAATACCCTGCGCGCCCATGACATGGGGCTGATCCTGGACATAGTGCCCAACCATATGGCCGTCGGTGGCGACGGCAATCCCTGGTGGCTGGACGTGCTGGAATGGGGGCAAGGCAGCCCTTATGCGAGCTTCTTCGATATCCAGTGGCAATCTCACGACCCCTTGCTCAGCGGCCAGCTGCTGGTGCCCTTCCTGCGCAGCGACTACGGCGCGGCGCTGCGCGACGGCACCCTGGAGCTGCACTTCGATGCGCTGCGCGGGCGTTTTCATGCGCAGCACTTCGAACACCGCCTGCCGCTGACACCATCCAGCTACGCCGTCATCCTGCGCAGCAGTGACGATGCCGCGCTGCGCGAACTGGGCCAGCGCTTCGCCCGCCTGGGCAACGATGACGCCAGCCGGGTACAGGCCGAGCACCTGTGCGCCGAATTGGCCGCTCAGGCGCACAAGGTACCGTCCCTGCTGGCCGGCTTTCAGGGCAGTGACGAAGCGGCGCAGAAGCGTCTGCACGCGCTGCTCGAACGCCAGCATTACCGCGTGGCCAGCTGGCGTACCGCAGCGGATGACATCAACTGGCGGCGATTCTTCGACATCAACGAGCTTGGCGCGCTGCGCGTCGAGCATCGCCAGGTGTTCGAACAGACCCATGCCAAGGTCTTCGAACTGATCGAGCGCGGCCTGATCGACGGCCTGCGCATCGACCATATCGACGGGCTGGCCAATCCGCGTGCCTATTGCAGCCGTTTGCGTCGTCGTGTCCGGCAACTGCGCGGTGATGCGCCCTTCCCCATTTTCGTGGAGAAGATCCTTGGCGCAGGCGAACACCTACCTCAGGAATGGCCGGTGGACGGCAGCACCGGCTACGAGTTCATGAATCAGGTCTCGCTGCTGCAGCACGACCCGCATGGCGAACTGCCGCTCAGCGAGCTGTGGCAAGCGCTCAGCGGCCGTCCGACAGCGTTCGAGGACGAGATTCAGCAGGCGCGCCGCCTGGTGCTGGAAGGCTCCTTGGCCGGAGATCTGGAAGAGGTCGCCCAGCGCCTGCTGCACGTCGCCCGTCATGACATCGACACACGCGACCTGACCCTGGGCGCGATCCGCCGGGCGCTGCGCGAGCTGATCGTGCATTTCCCGGTGTACCGCACCTATGCCCAGGCCTGTGGCCGCTCGCAGCAGGATCGGCGCTTCTTCCAGCAGGCGCTGGAAGGCGCGCGGCAGACCCTGGCCGAGGCCGACTGGCCCTTACTGCCGCATCTCGACGACTGGCTTGGCGGTGCCGTCCTGCGCGCGCTGCCGCCCGGCCGCGCGCGCCGTCTGCGAAGCCAGGCGCTGACCCGTTTCCAGCAGCTGACCTCGCCAGCCGCGGCCAAGGCCGTGGAAGATACCGCGCTGTATCGCGCCGGCGTGCTGCTGTCACGTTATGACGTCGGCTTCGATGCCGAGCATTTCAGTGCCAGCATCGAGCGCTTTCACCAGGCCTGCGCCGAGCGGGCGGACCACAACCCGCTGAACCTGCTGGCCACCGCCACCCATGACCACAAGCGCGGCGAAGACTGCCGTGCGCGCCTGGCAGTGCTCAGCGAACGTGCCGCCTGGTACGCCGAGCGTGTCCGGGAATGGCAGCGCCTCGCTCAACCATTGCGCAGCCGCCAGATGCAGCAGGCGCCGGACGGTGGCGAAGAAGCGATTCTCTACCAGGCGCTGATCGGCAGCTGGCCGCTTGGGCTGCAGGCCGACGATGCCACAGGCCTGGACGCGTACTTGCAGCGCCTGCTCGAATGGCAACGCAAGGCGCTGCGCGAGGCCAAACTCAACAGTGCCTGGAGCGCCCCGAACGACGAACACGAAACAGCCTGCGCAGACTTCCTCAGGCGCCTGCTGGTCGAACCCGATGGCCTGGCGCTGCGTCACGAACTGGCCAGCACGGTGTCCGCCATCGCGCCGGCCGGCGCCCTGAACGGTCTGGCGCAATGCCTGCTGCGCATGACCACACCCGGCGTGCCCGATCTCTACCAGGGCTGTGAATTCTGGGATTTCAGCCTGGTCGATCCGGACAATCGCCGCCCGGTGGACTTTCCCGCGCGGCTGGCCGCCCTGCAGGCTGAAGACGCACCGGCAACCAAGCTGGCCAATTGGCAGGACGGGTGCATCAAACAGTGGCTGATCCGTCGCACCCTGGCCCTGCGCGCCGAGCGCCCGCAGCTGTTCAGCCACGGCAGCTATCGCCCGCTCGGCGTCACCGGCGAGCACGCCGCTCAGGTGCTCGCCTTTCTGCGCAGCCATGGCGACGAACACCTGCTGGTCATCGTGCCGCGTCTGACTGCCGGCCTGCTCGGCGAACACCAGGTTCCGCACGTGCCGCCACAGCGTTGGGGCAACACCACCGTCGTCCTCCCCGAAGAACTGCGCGCCCGCCAGGCCACGGGCCTGCTCGGCGAGTGCCAGACCACCACGGATCAGGGCATAGCGCTTGCCACTGCACTGGCCAGGTTTCCGCTCAATCTGCTTCGCATCACACCCGTTATTACAGGAGCCACGCCATGAGCATCGATGAACAGCGTATTCGCGAATTTGCCTTCCAGATCTGGGAGTCCGAAGGGCGCCCCCATGGCCAGCACGAGCGGCACTGGAAAATGGCCAGCAAACTGGCCGAGGCCGAAGCCGAGGCACAAGCTCAGGCCCCGGCCAAGCCCAAGCCGCGGCGCATCAGCAAACCCAAGACAGTGCCGCTTAGCGAAGCCGAACAACCGGCGTTGCTGAAGAAGCCCCGTGCTCCGCGCACGCCCAAAACGCCGAAAGCCTGAGGTCGTTACCATGCGCAAACACCAGCGCTCACGCGTTACCGAAGGCAGACCCTTCCCCCTGGGCGCCAGTTGGGACGGTCTCGGCGTCAATTTCGCCCTGTTCTCGGCGCATGCCACGCGCGTCGAGCTGTGCCTGTTCGACGAACAGGGCAAGACGGAAATCGAACGCATCGAACTACCGGAATACACCGACGAGATCTGGCACGGTTATTTGCCCGATGCGCGCCCTGGCCAGGTCTACGGCTACCGCGTTTACGGCCCCTATGAGCCGGAGGCCGGGCACCGTTTCAACCCCAACAAATTGTTGATCGACCCCTATGCCAAGCAACTGGTGGGCAAGCTGCAATGGTCGGAGGCGCTGTTCGGCTACACCATCGGCGATCCGGACGGAGACCTCAGTTTCGACGAGCGAGACAGCGCACCCTACGTGCCCAAGTGCAAGGTGATCGACCCGGCCTTCACCTGGGGCGAGCAACCGCCGCCGCGCATCCCCTGGGACAGCACGGTGATCTACGAGGCGCACCTGCGCGGTCTGAGCATGCGTCATCCGGCGGTGCCCGACGCGCACCGCGGCACCTGCGCCGCGCTGACCAATCCGCAGGTGCTGCGCTACCTGCGCGAGCTGGGTATTTCCAGCCTGGAACTGCTGCCGGTGCATGCCTTCGTCAATGACCAGCATCTGCTGGAAAAGGGCATGAACAACTATTGGGGCTACAACAGCATCGGCTTCTTCGCGCCCCACCCCGCCTACCTGGCCAGCGGCAAGGTCAGCGAGTTCAAGGAGATGGTCGCCCACCTGCATGCAGCAGGTCTGGAGCTGATTCTCGATGTGGTCTACAACCACACCGCCGAGGGTAACGAGCGCGGCCCGACCCTGTGTATGCGCGGTATCGACAACGCCAGCTACTACCGCCTGATGCCCGACGAGCGCCGCTATTACGTGAACGACACAGGCACCGGCAACACCCTGGACCTGAGCCACCCCTGCGTGCTGCAGATGGTCACCGACTCGCTGCGTTACTGGGCCACCGAGATGCGTGTGGATGGCTTTCGTTTCGACCTGGCGACCATCCTCGGTCGCTACGCCGACGGTTTCGACGAACGCCACAGCTTTCTCGTCGCCTGCCGGCAGGACCCGGTGCTGAGCAAGGTCAAACTCATCGCCGAACCCTGGGACTGCGGCCCCGGCGGCTATCAGGTCGGTGGCTTCCCGCCGGGCTGGGCGGAATGGAACGACAAGTTCCGCGACAACGTACGCGCCTTCTGGAAAGGCGATGGCGGCGAACTGGCCGCACTGGCCAGTCGCCTCACCGCCTCCGGCGATCTTTACAACCAGCGTGGCCGGCGGCCGTTCGCCTCGGTCAACTTCATCACCGCCCACGACGGCTTCACCCTCCGCGACGTGGTGTCCTACGACCACAAGCACAACGAGGCCAACGACGAGAACAACCAGGACGGCACCGACCACAACATCTCCTGGAACCATGGCTGCGAAGGCGAGACCGACGATCAGGACATTCGCCAACTGCGCCTGCAGCAAATGCGCAACCTGCTGGCCACTCTGCTGTTCGCCCAGGGCACGCCGATGCTGCTGGCCGGTGACGAGTTCGGCCGCACCCAGCATGGCAACAACAACGCTTACTGCCAGGACAATGAGCTGAGCTGGGTCGACTGGGCGATCGACGAGGAAGGTCAGGCACTGACCGCGTTCTGCCAGCGCCTGATCGCCCTGCGCCGCAGCTACCCGATCCTGCGTCGCGGGCGCTTTCTGGTGGGGCATTACAACGAGGAGTTGGGCGTCAAGGATGTCACCTGGCTGGCCCCCGGCGGTGAGGAAATGACCGAGGCGCACTGGCACGACGGCGAGGCGCGCTGCATGGGTATGCTGCTCGACGGCCGTGCCCAGCCCACCGGTATCAAGCGCAGCGGCGCCGATGCCACCCTGTTGCTGTTGCTCAATGCCCATCACGACGGGCGCAGCTTCCAGCTCCCGGAAGTGGCCGGCGGCAAGCACTGGATCTGCCTGATCGATACCCACCGCCCCGATGAGGTCGGTGAGCAGCGCCTGCTGTTCAACGAAAACCTCGAACTGGCCGGCCGCTCCCTGCAACTGCTGGAGCTGCAGCGCTGAAACCGCAGCCATGGATGGCAGGCCGAAAAAAAGCCTGAACCCTGCTTTTGTCCGCCGACTCGAAAAACAAAGACGTTGGGCAAACCGTGGCGCCACTTTCGGCGCACACGGCGGTGCCCTGTGGCAGCTGCCCGGCCGTTATCCATGCGCACCAGCAGCTGACCGACAACGGGAGACGATCATGAAAGCAGTGGTATTCCACGACATTGGCGATATTCGCCTGGACGATGTACCCGAACCCGAGGTGCAGGCCAGCACCGATGCGGTGATCCGCATTACCGCTTCAGCCATCTGCGGCACCGATCTGCACTTCGTGCGTGGCACGGTCGGTGACATGCGCAAGGGCACCATTCTCGGCCACGAAGCCGTTGGCATCGTCGAGGCGCTGGGCAGTGACGTGCGCAACCTGAACATCGGCGACCGCGTCGTCGTGCCCTCCACCATCGCCTGCGGCAACTGCAGCTATTGCCGCGCCGGCTATTACGCCCAGTGCGACGAGGCCAACCCCAACGGCAAGCAGGCCGGCACCTCCTTCTACGGCGGACCGGAAATCACCGGGGCGTTCCACGGTTTGCAGGCCGAGATGGCGCGCATTCCCTTCGCCAACATCGGCCTGGTGAAGCTGCCCAGCGAGATCAGCGATGACCAGGCCATCCTGCTCTCCGATATCTTCCCCACCGGTTACTTCGGCGCCGAACTGGCTGAGGTCGGTAGCGGCGACACCGTCGCAGTCTTCGGCGCCGGCCCGGTCGGCCAGTTCGCCATCGCCAGCGCCAAGCTGCTGGGCGCCGCGCGGGTGTTCGCCATCGATCACCTCGACGACCGCCTGGACATGGCGCGTCGCCAGGGCGCCGAGGTGATCAACTTCGACCGCGAAGATCCGGTCGAGACCCTGCGCCGGCTGACCAACGGCATTGGCGTGGATCGCGCCATCGATGCCGTGGGCGTCGATGCCCAGTGCCCGGCCCATGGTCACTCGCCGCGCCAGCCCGAGGGTCACGAGTGGCAGCCGGGCGATGCCCCCGAGCAGGCCTTGCAGTGGGCCGTCGATGCCCTGGCCAAGGCCGGCACCCTGGCCATCATCGGCGTGTATCCGCAACAGGCGCGTGATTTTCCCATCGGCCAGGCGATGAACAAGAACCTCACCATCAACATGGGCAACTGCAACCACCGTCGCTACATCCCGCTACTGATCGAGATGGTCCAGGCCGGACGCATCGATCCGGCGAAGATCCTCACCCAGGTCAAGCCCATGAGCGATGCCATCGAAGCCTTCAAGGCCTTCGACCGACGTGATAGCGGCTGGATCAAGGTGCAACTGCAGCCGGCGAAGAACGACGCTGGCCACGGCAGCGAAGAACAGGTGCATGGCGAGGCGCTTCTCGACCGCGCCATCGCCGAAGCCGACCCACTCGGCGAATCGCGTTCGAAAAAGCCGGGCAGCCTGTGAACGAGTGCCGTCCGCTATGAACCAGACCATTGCCAAGCCGGAGGTGATCATCGACCGCGTGACGCCGGTCAAGCGCCTGCGCGTGCTGACGATCAATACGCACAAGGGCTTCACCGCACTCAACCGCCGTTTCATCCTGCCGGAGCTGCGCAGTGCCGTGCAGGCCACCGGGTCCGATCTGGTGTTCCTCCAGGAGGTGCTCGGCAATCATGCCCTGCATGCCAAGCGCTATCACGACTGGCCGCGCGTGCCGCAGTACGAATTTCTTGCCGACAGCATGTGGCCGCAGTTCGCCTACGGGCGCAACGCCGTGTACCCGGACGGCGACCACGGCAATGCCCTGCTCTCGCGCTTTCCCATCCTCGAGCATCACAACCTCGACGTGACGGTCAGCGGCACCGAACAGCGTGGCCTGCTGCATTGCCGCCTCGACGTGCCGGGGCCTCACGCCGTACATGCGGTGTGCGTGCACCTTGGCCTTCGCGAGGCTCATCGTCGCCAACAGATCGGCCTGCTGCTTGACCTGCTGGCCACCTTCGACCCCGATGCGCCGGTGATCGTCGCCGGCGATTTCAACGACTGGCGCCTGCGCGCCGACCAGCAGCTGGCACCGCACGGCCTGCGCGAGGCATTCGAGCATCGCCATGGCAAGCCCGCGCGCAGTTTTCCGGCACGTCTGCCGTTGCTGCGCCTGGACCGCATCTACACCCGCAACGCCACGGCGCATGAGCCGCAGGTGTTGTCTACCCGGCCCTGGTCGCACCTGTCCGATCACGCGCCCCTGGCAGCGGAGATTCATCTGTGAGCGGCATATGGCGAGACGGCAACCAGCTGCGCCTGCTGATCAATGGCGAAGGCTATTACCCACGGGTTTTCGAGTGCATTCGCGCGGCGCGCATCGAGGTGCTGCTGGAAACCTTCATCATCCGTGAGGACAAGGTCGGCCTGGAATTGCAGGAAGTGCTGATCGAGGCGGCGCGGCGTGGCGTGCGCGTGGTGATCGCGGTGGACGGCTACGGCACTGCCGACCTGCAACACGAATACGTGACGGCGCTGACTCGCGAAGGGGTCAAGATCCATGTCTTCGATCCCAGCCCGCGGCGCTTCGGCATGCGCACCAATCTGTTCCGCCGCCTGCATCGCAAGCTGGTGGTGATAGACGGTCAGCGCGCCTTCGTCGGCGGCATCAACTATTCGGCCGATCATCTCGGCGACTACGGCGAAATGGCCAAGCAGGACTACGCCGTGGAAGTCGTTGGCCCGGTGGTCAGCGACCTGCATGTGGCCATGCTACGTCTGCTGCGTCCGGCGGTCAGCGAACCGAGCCCGGCACAGCCCTCCAGAAAGCCGGTGGGCGATGCGCGGGTGATGCTGCTCGAGCGCGACAACGAGCGCCACACCACCGACATCGAAGACGAGCACCTGCGCGCCTTCGAATCGGCGCGAAAGAGGCTGGTGATCGCCAACGCCTATTTCTTCCCCGGTTACCGTGTCCTGCGCGCCTTGCGCAACGCGGCGCAGCGCGGCGTAGAGGTCACCCTGATCCTGCAGGGCCAGCCGGACATGCGCTGGGTCCAGGCCTTTTCCCGCCTGCTCTACAACTACCTGCTGCGCCACGGCGTAGTGGTCTACGAATACTGCCAGCGCCCGCTGCACGGCAAGGTGGCGCTGGTGGACGAGGACTGGTCCACGGTGGGCTCGAGCAACCTCGACCCGCTGAGCCTGGCGCTTAATCTGGAGGCCAACCTGGTGATTCGTGACCGGGCCTTCAACCAGTACCTGCACGACCACCTGATCGAACTGTCGGCCGCGCACTGCAAGCGCATCGAACTGGAACGCGTGATACGCGGCTACTGGTGGCGCGCGCCGCTGGTGTTCCTGTGCTTTCACTTTCTGCGCCGTTTCCCGGCCATCGCCGGCTGGCTGCCGGCGCACCGCAAGAACCTGAAACCGCTGGATCCAGCCGAAAAGGCCGGCGGTTATGAAGAAGGAAAAACCGGATGAACAGCGCTCAGAACAACCCCTGGATGCGCTGGGGCAAGCGCGCAATGACCCTGTTCTTCCTCATTGCGGTGCCGGCGCTGCTGTACATGCTGGCGCGCAATCTGGAATGGGCCGAGGTGCGTCAGGCGCTTGGCAAGTACAGCCTGCAGACGTTGCTGATAGGCGCGCTTATCGCCCTCGCCAGCTACGTGGCCTTCAGTGCCTATGACCTGCTGGGTCGTCGCTACAGCCGCCACCATCTGCCGGCCCGCCAGGTCATGCCGGTGGCCATGGTCTGTTACGCCTTCAACCTCAACTTCACCACCTGGATCGGCGGTGTGGCCATGCGCTACCGGCTTTACATGCGCCTGGGCCTGAGCGCCTCGACGGTGACGCGCATCCTCAGCCTCAGCCTGCTGACCAACTGGACCGGCTACATGGCGCTGGCCGGGGTGATCTTCGCCATGCGTCTGGTGCAGTTGCCGGAAAACTGGGGGCTGGGCATGACCGGGCTGCAGCTGCTGGGCTTTGCCCTGCTCGGCTTGGTCAGCGCCTATGTCGGCATCTGCGCCTTCTCCAAGCAGCGCGTGTGGCACTTGCGCGAGCGTTCGATCACCCTGCCCTCGTTGCGCATGGCGCTGCTGCAGATAGCCCTGGGCGCAAGCAACTGGGCGCTGATGGCGGCCCTGATCTTCTGGCTGCTACCGGAGGGCGCCGCCTATACCTCGGTGCTCGGGGTACTGCTGATCAGCTGCATGGCGGCGGTGGTGGCGCATATTCCCGCCGGCCTGGGCGTGCTCGAGGCGGTCTTCCTCGCGCTGCTGCAGCACCAGTACAGCCAGGCCAGCCTGATCGCCGCTCTGCTCGCCTATCGCGTGCTCTATTACCTGCTGCCGCTGGTGCTGGCCAGCGTTACCTATCTGGTGCTGGAGAAACGCGCCAAGAGCCTGCGCAAGCAGGGCGAACAGCGCATCGAAACACAACCTGGCTAGCACGCATGAAGGATGCGTGCCGGCTAGCCCGGTACGCGGCTGCCTGCCCCGCTCCTTCCTCTGTCGACCACCCGGCGGATGGCGGGAACTTGCGAACAAGGTGGGCAGGTCTATCTCACATCACTCGGCAAACCCGGAGGCACATCATGGCCAAGCCACTGCATCTGATCAGCTACATCCTGCATAACCAGCCGCATAGCGTGGAAGTCGAGTCCGACCGTGAGCAGCTCACGCCGGATCAGGCACGCTTCTACCTGAGCGCCCTGCACACCTTCGAATGGCCCAACGAATTCACCGACGTGCAGGTCACGCGCATCATGCATCCGAAAAAAGGCGGCAGCACCCCGGCGCACCGCGTGCAGCGTTAGGCTCTGTACGAAAAGCGCAGCTTTTCGTACAGGCCCTAACAGCCTGCCAAGGGATCACTCCCCTTCGCGCGATGGCAGAGGGACCTGCCAAATGTCACGGGCGTATTCGGCAATGGTACGGTCGGACGAGAACCAGCCCATCCGCGCGGTATTGAGCACCGCCGAACGCCACCATTGTTCGGGTCGCTGCCAGCGCTGATCGACCTGGCGCTGCGCCTTCCAGTAGGCGTCGAAATCGGCGCAGACCATGAAATGGTCCTCGTACAGCAAAGAATCCACCAAGCCCACGTAGCGCGACGGATCGTCCGGCGAGAACACGCCGGCACGGATGGCGCCAAGTGCTGCCTCCAGCCGTTCGGAATCGGCCACCACATCGCCCATGTCCAGGCCAAGGCGCCGACGAGCAGCCACCTGCTGGGCAGTCATGCCGAAGATGAACATGTGGTCTTCGCCGACCTGCTCACTCATTTCCACGTTGGCGCCATCCAGGGTGCCGATGGTCAGTGCACCATTGAGGGCGAACTTCATGTTGCTGGTACCCGAAGCTTCCAGCCCGGCGGTGGAAATCTGCTCGGACAGGTCGGCGGCAGGAATGATGGTTTCGGCCAGGCTGACGTTGTAGTTGGGAATGAACACGACCTTGAGCAGCCCGCGCACGGTGGGGTCGTCATTGATGGTGCGGCTGATGTCGTTGGCCAGCTTGATGATCAGCTTGGCCTGGCGATAGCTGGCCGCGGCCTTGCCGGCGAAGATTTTCACCCGTGGCGCCCAGTCGGTGGTCGGATCGTTGCGAATGGCCTGGTACAGGGCCACGGTGTGCAGCAGATTGAGGAGCTGACGTTTGTACTCGTGGATGCGTTTGACGTGCACATCGAAGATGGCACTGGTGTCGAGCTGGATCCCCAGCAACTGGCGCACCCGTTCGGCCAGCACCTCCTTGTTGCGCTGCCGGCAGAGCGCGTATTCGTGGCGAAAGTCCTGGCGCTCGGCGTAGGGTTCGAGCTCCTTGAGATGGCGTTCGGGGCGCTGCAGCACCGGCTCGCCCAGCGCATCGACCAGCAGATGGGTGAGCCCCGGATTGATCTGGAACAGCCAGCGGCGGAAGGTGACGCCGTTGGTCTTGTTGTTGACCCTGTCCGGGTAGAGTCGGTGCAGGTCGCGAAACACGGTATCGCGCATCAGCCGCGTATGCAGTGCCGACACGCCGTTGACGCTGTGCGCGCCGAGAAACGCCAGGTTACCCATGCGCACGCGGCGGCCGTGGTCTTCCTCGATCAGCGACACTGCGCGCAGCAGGCGAAAATCATGGATGTCCTTGGCGCGTAGCGCATCGATATGCTCGGCGTTGATCAGGTAGATGATCTGCAGGTGGCGCGGCAACAGCCGTTCCATCAACGCCACCGGCCAGGACTCCAGCGCCTCCGGCAACAGCGTGTGGTTGGTGTAGGCGGTGGTCGCCACCGTCAGGCTCCACGCCTGTTCCCAGGGCATGCGATGTTCATCGACCAGCAGGCGCATCAACTCGACCACGGCGATGGCCGGGTGGGTATCGTTGAGCTGGATCGCCACCTGCTGCGGCAGGCTCTTCAGGTCGTGATGCAGGCGCAGATGGCGGTCGAGCAGATCCTGCAGCGACGCGGAAACCAGGAAGTACTCCTGACGCAGGCGCAGCTCCTGGCCGGCCTCGGTATCGTCGGCCGGATAGAGCACGCGCGAAATGCTTTCGGCACGCACCTCGCCGGCCACGGCGCCGAAGTGGTCGCCGGCGTTGAAGCGGTCCAGCTGCAGGTCTTCCTCGGCGCGAGCCCGCCATAGCCGCAAGGTATTGACCGACGCACCGCGCCAACCCACCACTGGCGTGTCATAAGCAATGGCGCGCACCGTCTCCTGCGGTTGCCAATGCTGCCGCGCCACGCCCGTACCTTCATCCACGGCCATCACGCCGCCGCCGAAACCGATGCGGTAGGCTACCTCCGGTCGTTCGAACTCCCAGGGGTTGCCGAAGTCCAGCCAGGTTTCGGTCTGCTCGGCCTGCCAGCCGTCGATGATGGCCTGACGGAACAGGCCATGTTCATAGCGGATGCCATAGCCATGCGCAGCCAGGCGCAGGGTCGCCATGCTCTCCATGAAGCAGGCGGCCAGGCGCCCGAGCCCGCCGTTACCCAATGCGGCATCCGGCTCCACCAGGCGTATGCGTTCGAGTTCGACACCGAGTTCGGCCATGGCCTGACGGGCCACATCGAGCAGGCCGAGATTGCTCAGGTTGTCCATCAGCAGACGGCCGATCAGAAACTCCAGGGACAGGTAATAAACGCGCTTGGCGCCCTGTCGCTCGACCTGGGCAGACGACTCCTCCCAGCGATCGATCATGTGATCACGGGTGGCCAGGGCCAATGCTTCGAACCAGTCATGGTCGTAGGCGGTGGACGGGTCCTTGCCCACGGCATAGCGCAATTTGCCCAGGATGGCTGCCTTGAACTGCGTCACGGCATTGTCGATCTCGCCCTGCGATTCGCTCATGTTTCCGCTCCCTGCCGCTGCGCGGCGAGTTCGTCACGCCGAAGCGATGCGTCCGGCTTTTTCCTTTGTGGCCCTCGCAGCGGCGAGGAGTTCAGGTTTTTTCTGCCCTGGCCCATTGATCAAAAAGCCTGAACTTCGCCTTGGCGCGCTGCCTCACAACTCATGAATGCCACTGCACCAGGAGAACAACATGCGAGCCATCATTCCCGGCCTGCTGGTCGGCGCGCTGGCAGCCGGCGACGCACTGGCCGAAGCCTGCTACGTCAGCGCCCGGACTTCCAGCGATGCCATTGCCGAGGTCGCACAGGAGTTCTGTTACGAATTCACCGGCATGGACGAGGGCGCCATCGACTGGTCGTGCCATAACGAAGCCGATGACATGCTCAACACCGATCAACGCAAGGTAGCCAGTTGCGCCGAGGCCAATCTGGGCACATGCGAAGCCGCACTGACCCAGGAAACCCTCGCCAACTACCGCTCCGGCGACGACGATCAGGGCGAGCCGCGCCCGTCCGTGCCCAACGAGGCCAAGGTGGTCACTCACTATTACCAGGTGGGCGATCGCAAGCAGGTGCGTATCGACTGCGAAAGTGCCGGTGGCACCTGGCGGGATCGATGATGGGCGCCTACGATGGCTTGCTTCTGCTGCCCGGTACGGCGCAGCACATGGCCCATGAACGCACGGTGCAGCGCCTGCTCGGCGAAAAGCTGGCGGCACTGCTCGGCTGCCCCTTTCTCGGTCCTCATCAGCCGGGTACCGAGGTGCGTGGCCGTCACTATTTCCTGCCCGAAGACACCCTGGTCGGCGACATACGCCACCTCGGTATCGCAGGGCCTGAAGATTTCTTCGGCGGTCAGGTCGAACACGCCTTTCTCGCCACCAAAGCGATCAGCCACCCTGCCCTGGAAGCGCCGCGTCATTTACCGCAAGGCTGGTCGGAGCGCTTCGCCCTGGAGGTGGAAAGCGTGACCCTGCCGGGCTACAGCGTCTTTCATCTGGAAGACGCTGCCGAAGCCGGTCGACGCCTGTTGCGCGACGGGCCGATTCGCCTCAAGCCGGTGGACGCTACGGCCGGCCGCGGCCAGCAGGTGGTGCGTTCGCCTGGCGAGCTGGACGACGCACTGGCGACGCTGGACGCGCAGCGAGTGGAGCAACAGGGCCTGGTGCTGGAAGAAGACCTGCAGCAGCCCAGCACCTACAGCGTCGGCCAGATTCGTGTGGCAGGCATCACCCTGAGTTACCACGGCACCCAGCAGCTGACCGACGATGGCCATGGCAATCCGGTCTACGGCGGCTCGCGACTGACCCTGGTGCGCGGCGACTACCTGGCGCTGATGACCCTGGATCTGCCACGCGCGGTACGTCTTGCCATACAGCAGGCGCGTATCTTCGAGCTGGCGGCGCTGGAGGTCTACCCATCGATCCAGGCGTCACGACGCAATTACGACGTGGCGCAAGGGCTGAATGCGCAAGGTCTGTCACGCAGTGGCGTGCTGGAGCAGTCATGGCGCGTCGGCGGGGCCAGTGCCGCGGAAATCTTCGCTCTGGAGGCGTTCGTCAAGGACCCGCAGCTGCAAAGCCTGCAGGCTTCCACTCACGAACATTATCGCGATGCACCGCCGCCGTCGGGCTCGCTCTGCCTGTATCACGGCCAGGAAAGCGAAGATGGCCCGCTGACCAAGTACGTCAAGGTGGGTCCCTTATGAGTGCCAGCAGCCAAAGCATCGACATTCTGGTGGAAGATCAGCACATCGCCGGCACCCTGCTGACCCCACCAAGCAAGGTGCCGGGCGTGCTCTTCGTTCACGGCTGGGGCGGCAGCCAGCAGCGCGACCTAGCGCGTGCCCGCGGCATCGCCGCTCTGGGTTGTGTGTGTCTGACCTTCGATCTGCGCGGGCACGAACGCAACATCGAGGCGCAGGAGCGCGTGTCGCGTGAAGACAACCTGGCCGACATTCTCGCCGCCTACGACCTGCTGGCCGCGCACGAAGCGGTCGATCCCGAGTGCATCGCGGTGATCGGCACCAGCTATGGCGGCTACCTGGCCACCCTGCTCAGCGTACGGCGCCCGGTACGCTGGCTGGCTCTGCGCGTGCCGGCGCTGTACTGGGACGAGCAATGGCAGCTGCCCAAGCGCAAGCTGGACGTCGCGCGCCTGGCCGAGTACCGCCGCACGCCGCTGCGCGCGCAGGACAACCTGGCGCTGGGCGCCTGTGCCGAGTTTCGCGGCGACGTGCTGCTGGTGGAATCCGAGCACGACGATTTCGTCCCGCACACCACGCTGATGAGCTACCGCAACGCCTTCGACAAGGCGCATTCGCTGACCCACCGGACCATGGCCGGTGCCGATCACGGGCTCAGCGAGGACCGCCATCAGCAAGCCTATACACGCATCCTGATCGACTGGGTCAGCGAGATGGTGGTCGGCGCACGGGTAGGCGACTACCCGCACCACCTGGTGCGTTATTCCTGAACCGCCGCACTTCGATGCCGCGGTTCACCCTGGGCATCTGCCCGCTCAACACTGCAACAGGAGATCGACGATGAAAATCAGCAAGATAATGACCCGCAACGTCCGTACCCTCGAGCCCGAGCGCAGCATTCGTGAGGCCGCCACACTGATGGCCGATATCGACAGCGGCGCATTGCTGATCAACGAAGGCGACCGCCTGATCGGCATGATCACCGACCGCGACATCGCCGTGCGCGCGGTGGCCGCCGGCCTGGACGGCAACACGCCGGTGCGTCAGGTGATGAGCAGTAACGTGCGCTATTGCTTCGACGACGAAGATGTCGAACACGTGGCCGCCAACATGGCCGATATCCAGGTACGCCGGCTGCCGGTGCTCAACCGTGAGAAGCGCCTGGTGGGCGTGGTCTCGCTGGGCAATATCGCCTCCGGCCACAGCCGGATGGCCAACGACACCGTGCTGCGCGGCGTGACCTCCGCTCACTGATCCCACCTTTGTGGGAGGGGCTTTAGCCGCGATTGGCTTAGCCCCTCCCACTACGAGTCCGGCACCTGGCACATCCGCTCAGTGGGAGGCGCTTCAGCGGCGACGCTCATTGCGCCGGCCGCAGAATCAGCGTGCCCAACGGTGGCAGTTGCAGATTCAACGAGTCAGACTGGCCGTGAGCGGTCATCTGCTCGCTATGCAGTTCACCTTGCGTGCCGGCACCAGAGCCGCTCCAGCGGCGCTCATCGGTGTTGAGCAGCACCTGCCAGCGGCCGGCATGCGGCACACCGATGCGGTAACCGTCGAGCACCTGCGGGGTGAAGTTGTGTACCACCAGCAGCGGCGCACTGCCCTCGCCGCCCTTGCGCAGCCAGGCGAATACACTGTTGCGCGCGTCATCGCCGATCACCCATTGAAAGCCGCTGTCCTGATCATCGAGTCGGTGCAGCGCCGGTTCTTCGCGATACAGGCGGTTGAGCTCGCGCAGCAGGGCCTGGGCGGCGGCATGTTCGGGATACTGCAGCAGATACCAGTCCAGTTGTTGGTCGTGGTTCCACTCGCCCCACTGGCCGAACTCGCAACCCATGAACAGCAGCTTCTTGCCCGGGTGGCTCCACATCAGGGCGAGAAACAGGCGCAGGTTGGCGAATTGCTGCCAGCGATCACCGGGCATGCGCCCGAGCAGCGAGCGTTTGCCGTGCACCACTTCATCGTGGGAGATCGGCAGGATGAAGCGCTCGGAAAAGGCGTAATGCAGACCGAAGGTGATCTGGTGGTGATGATGCAGGCGGTACAGCGGATCCTGCTGGATGTAACTCAGGCTGTCGTTCATCCAGCCCATGTTCCACTTGTGGCTGAACCCCAGGCCGCCCTGCTGCACCGGCCGGCTGACGCCAGGCCAGGCGGTGGATTCCTCGGCGATCATCAGCGCGTCGGGCACTTCACTGCGCACCACCTCGTTGAGGTGCTGGAGAAATTCGATGGCCTCCAGGTTCTCGCGCCCGCCGTGACGGTTGGGGATCCACTGCCCTGCTTCGCGTGAATAGTCGCGGTAGAGCATCGACGCCACTGCATCCACGCGCAGGCCGTCGATGTGGTATTCGCGCAGCCAATACAGCGCGCTGGCCAGCATGAAACCGTGCACCTCGGTACGGCCGAGGTTGTAGATGCAGGTGTTCCAGTCCGGGTGAAAGCCCTCGAACGGATGCGCGTACTCGTACAACGCGGTGCCGTCGAATTCCGCCAGACCGTGAGCGTCGTTGGGAAAATGCCCCGGCACCCAGTCGAGAATCACGCCGATGCCGGCGCGATGACAGCGGTCGACGAAGGCGGCGAAGCGCTGCGGGCTGCCCAGGCGTGCAGTGGGCGCGAACATCGACAGCGGCTGGTAGCCCCAGGAGCCGCCGAATGGGTGCTCCATGATCGGCATCAGCTCGATATGGGTGAAGCCCAGGTCCTGCACGTAGGGAATCAGGCGCTCGGCCAGTTCATCCCAATCTGGCGCCCGATCTTCCTGCCATTGCCAGGAGCCGGCGTGCAGCTCGTAGATCGCCAGTGGCGCCTGCGGCGCATGACGCCGCTCACGCTCGCTCATCCACTGCTGGTCCTGCCAGGCGAAGGCCTCGCCCTGTGGCACCTTCGAGGCAGTAGCCGGTGGTGTCTCGGTGGCTTGCGCCATGGGGTCGGCGCGCAGCGGCAGCACGCCATGCGAGCCGAGAATTTCATACTTGTAGCAGGCGCCCGGTTCGAGGCGCGGGATGAACAGCTCCCACACGCCTGCCGGGTAGCGCAGACGCATGGGGTGGCGGCGGCCGTCCCAGCTGTTGAAGTCGCCGACCACCGAAACCCGCCGCGCATTGGGCGCCCACACGGCGAAGCGCACGCCAGGCACGCCTTCATGTTCTACCGGTGCCGAGCCCAGGCAGCGCCATAACTGGCGATGGTTGCCCTCGGCGAACAGGTAGAGATCGGTGTCACCCAGCAGCGGGCCGAAGGAATAGGGGTCTTCGCTTTCCTGTACGCCACCTGGCCAATGGATGCGCAGGCGATAGCGCTGCGCCTGAGGCAGGTTCAGTTCGAACAGGCCCTGCGGGTCGCTGCAGTGCATGCGTCCCAGCGGCGAGCCGTCGCTGGTCAGCAGATCAACGGCTTCGGCACCGGGCAACCAGACCCGTACCAGGGTCTCGTCGCCTTGCGCATGAGGGCCCAGGAAGCTGAACGGGTCGCCGTCCTCGGCACGCTGCAGGCGCTGCACTCTGTTCTGATTCACGTTCGTACTCCTGGCAATTGACGAGCGAGCGCCACCAGCCCCAGTAACGGGACGTCGAGCCACTCGGGGCGGTGACCGCTCTCGTAAAGAATTTCGTAGGCCGCCTTTTCCAGACAGAACAGGTCGAGGGCGGCATTCTCGCCGTCGCGTTCCTGCCATTCGTGGGGTATCCCGTTGGCGGCCAGGCGATAGGCGTCAAGGAAGGCGCTGCAGGCCTGCTCGCGGTAGCGCGCGACCACACCCTGCACCAGCTGCTGGGCGTCCATGGCGCCATCCACGCCACTGGCATTGCGTTGCGCCACAGCCGCGGCATAGTCGAAGGAACGCAGCATGCCGGCAACGTCCTTGAACGGACTGTGGCGTTGTCGGCGCTCCTCCAGCGAGCGGTTGGGCTCGCCTTCGAAGTCGATGATGTAGGCATCGCCCTGCACCACCAGCACCTGACCCAGATGCAGGTCGCCATGCACGCGAATGCGCAGGCCACCGGCGGCACGCGCCGCCAGACGGCTGACGGCTTCCAGCAGGGACTTTTCCCGGGCCAGCAACCAGTCGGCCTCCTTGGCCGTCGCCGGGCTCAAGGCGTCACGCTGGCGAGCCAGTGCCTGCAAGGCATCCTGCAACTGCGCAGCGATTGACTTGGCCCAGTGCGCGCTGTCCTGCTCGGCACTGAGCTGGTAACCGAAGTCGGGATTCTCCACCGGCCGCGCCAGTACCGCATGCATCTCGCCGACGCGTTTGCCGAGCACGCCGGCGAACTGCGCCAGTTCACTCAGCGCATCGACATCGGGATCGGCGGTGCCGCCTGCCAGCGCATCACGAACGGCGCGATCGAGGGTATTGAGCGTCCATTGCCAGGCATCGCCCTGATTGTCCAGGTAACGCTGCGCCACCATCAGGGTATGCGGCTGGCCCGCGTCGTCGACCCGTACCACTTCGCCGAGAAACGGCGCGACATTGGCGTAGCCGTGATCGGTCAGAAAACGGCCCATCTCCACTTCCGGATGAATGCCGGCAAAGCCGCGCCGCAGCAACTTGAGCAGCACCTGGTCGGCGATCAGCGCCGAACTGTTGGATTGCTCCGCCGAGAGCAGCTTGCAATCGCTTTCATCGAGCCCATCGAGTGCCGCCAGCGCCGCCTCGGCGCGAAACTGCAACTCGCCACCTGCACTGCGCAGCACCGCCTGCTCACGCAGCAGGCGCAGCACCTGCAGACTGAATTGCGGCAGGCTGAAGGCATCGGTCAGCAGTTCCACATGGCGGCCACGGCGCAGCCGGGCCAGCGCCAGTTGTTGCGGCAGGTCGTTGCCCTCGGCGCGTTCCGGCACCGCGGCCAGTGGCAGGCGGTAATGCTCGACGCCGGCCTCGCCCGTCACCTGTACCTCGGCCAGCAGCGGTGCATTGGCGCCGTCGGCCAGAGGCATCACATAAAGCAGGCTGACCGCTCCGGGGGGGCGCTGCCCGCCAGCGAACCAGCGCCGCTTGGGCAGGTACAAGGGCAGCGACTCACGCTCCAGCGTCTGCCGCGCACGTCCATCCATCACCTCGCTCAGCGCCCGGCCCAGTACCAGGGTCTGCAGCTCCGGCATGCGATCCACCGGCTTGAGGTGCCAGCTGGGCATCTGCGAGGCGTCGGCCAGATAGAACCAGTAGAAGCCGTACGGCGGCAGGGTCAGCAGATAGGTGAGCTGACCGATGGGCGGGAACGAGGCGCCACCGATCATCTCCACTGGCACCCGGTCGCGGTAGTCGGCCAGCTCCAGCTCGACGGCCTGGGCCGCGCTGGACAGGTTGGCCACGCAGAGAATCTGCTCCTCATGACCTTCCTCGCTGGTATAGCCGCGCAGGTAGGCGAGAATGCGCCGGTTGCTCGGCGCCAGCATCGTCAGCGAGCCGCGGCCGAAGGCCTTGTGCTGGTTACGGATGGCGAGCATGCGCCGTGTCCAGTTGAGCAGCGAATGCGGGTCACGCGCCTGCGCCTCGACGTTGATGGTCTGGTAGCCGTACAGCGGATCCATGATCGGCGGTAGTACCAGGCTGGCCGGGTCGGCACGGGAAAATCCGCCGTTGCGGTCCACCGACCACTGCATGGGCGTACGCACGCCGTCGCGGTCGCCAAGGTAGATGTTGTCGCCCATGCCGATCTCGTCGCCGTAGTACAGCGTCGGCGTGCCGGGCATCGACAGCAGCAGACTGTTGAGCAGCTCGATGCGTCGCCGGTCACGCCCCACCAGGGGCGCCAGGCGGCGGCGAATGCCCAGGTTGATCCGCGCACGGCTGTCGGCCGCGTAGTAGTTCCACAGGTAATCGCGCTCGTCGTCGGTGACCATTTCCAGGGTCAGCTCATCGTGGTTGCGCAGGAAGATGGCCCACTGGCAGTTGGGCGGAATTTCCGGCGTCTGGCGCAGGATGTCGGTGATCGGAAAGCGATCTTCCTGGGCGATGGCCATGTACATACGCGGCATCAGCGGGAAGTGGAAGGCCATGTGGCATTCGTCGTCCTCGCCGAAGTACGGACGGGTGTCCTCCGGCCACTGGTTGGCCTCGGCCAGCAGCAGGCGATCCGGGTAGCGTGCATCCAGTTCGGCACGGATACGCTTGAGCACGGCATGGGTCTCCGGCAGGTTCTCGCTGCTGGTGCCATCACGCTCGATCAGGTACGGAATGGCGTCCAGGCGCAGGCCATCGACACCCATGTCGAGCCAGAAGCGCATCACCCCGAGCACGGCTTCGAGCACCTTGGGATTGTCGAAATTGAGGTCCGGCTGATGCGAGTAGAAGCGGTGCCAGAAGTACTGGCCGGCCACCGCGTCCCAGGTCCAGTTGGACTTCTCGCTGTCGATGAAGATGATCCGCGTGCCGGCGTACTTCTCGTCGCTGTCGGACCAGACGTAATAGTCGCGCGCCTTGGAGCCCTTCTTCGCCCGGCGTGCGCGCTGGAACCAGGGGTGCTGATCGGAAGTGTGGTTGATCACCAGTTCGGTGATCACGCGCAGGCCGCGCCGGTGCGCCTCGGCAATGAAGCGCCGGGCGTCGCTCAGCGAGCCGTAGTCAGGGTGCACGTCGTTGTACTTGGCGATGTCATAGCCGTCGTCGCGCCGTGGCGAGGGGTAGAACGGCAGCAGCCAGAGGGTGTTCACGCCCAGTTCGGCGATGTAGTCGAGCTTGTCGATCAGGCCCTGAAAGTCGCCGATGCCGTCGTTGTTGGCGTCGAAGAAGGACTTCACGTGAACCTGATAGATCACCGCGTCCTTGTACCACTGCGGGTCGTTGAGGAAGGTCTTGCCGGCGCTGCGCTTGGCCATGGTGTTACTCCGTTGTTCAGCGGGCGGTCTGGATTCGCCAGATGCCGAAAGGCAGGTGCCAGGGTTCGATGCGCATCCACTGCACCTTGCCGTGCCAGGTCCAGCGGTGGCCGTTCATCAGGTCTTCACCGGCCAGCGAGGCATCGTCTGGTAGGCCCAGTTCCCACAGCGGCAATTCGAAGTGCGCTTCCTGGGCGTGATGCGGATCGAGGCTGATGGCGATCAGGATGAAGTTGCTCAGATCAGCCGTGCGCTTGCCGAAGTAGAGGATGTTGTCGTTCCACGCGGTGTAGGCCTGGAAGCCCAGATGGGTCTGCAAGGCAGGGTTCTCGCGACGAATCTGGTTGAGCCGGGTGATCTCGGCGTTGATGTTGCCGGGGGCCTGGTAGTCGCGTGGGCGCAGCTGGTACTTCTCCGAATCGAAGTACTCCTCCTTGCCCGGCACCGGCTCGGCCTCGCACAGCTCGAAGCCCGAATACATGCCCCACAAGCCGGAGCCCATGGTCGCCAGCGCAGCGCGGATGAGAAAGCCGGGCCGGCCGCTGCGCTGCAGGAAATAGGGATTGATATCCGGTGTGTTGACGAAGAAGTTCGGCCGGTAGCAATCGCGCCAGGGCGGCTGGTTAAGCTCTTCGAAGTAGGCCTGCAGCTCGGCCTTGGTGTTGCGCCAGGTGAAGTAGGTGTAGCTCTGGCTGAAGCCGAGCTTGCCCAGGCGCGCCATCATGGCCGGGCGGGTGAAGGCCTCGGAGAGGAAGATCACCTCGGGATGGCGTTCACGCACGTCGGCGATCAGCCACTCCCAGAACGGCATCGGCTTGGTGTGCGGGTTGTCGACGCGAAACAGTGTCACGCCCTGCTCCACCCAGCCCAGCACTACATCGCGCAACGCCAGCCACAGATCCGGCATGGCCGCTTCGGCATAGAACTCGACGTTGACGATGTCTTCGTACTTCTTCGGTGGGTTCTCGGCGTGGCGAATGCTGCCGTCCGGTCGCCAGCTGAACCAGCCGGGGTGCTGCTTGAGCCAGGGGTGATCCGGCGAGCACTGCACGGCGAAATCCAGCGCCACTTCCAGGCCATGTTCGCGCGCCACACGGACCAGCTGACGGAAATCCTCGAGGCTGCCCAGCTCCGGGTGCACGGCCTCATGACCGCCCTCCTCGCTGCCGATTGCATAGGGGCTGCCGGGGTCGCCCGGGCCGGCCTTGAGGCTGTTGTTCGGCCCCTTGCGGTGCGCCCGGCCGATGGGATGAATCGGCGGGAAATACAGCACATCGAAGCCCATTCGGGCGATCTCGGGGATACGTGCGTGCACGTCAGCGAAGGTGCCGTGGCGCTGCTCGTCGCCCAGCGAGCGGGGAAACAGCTCATACCAACTGGCGAATTCGGCCAGGCTGCGCTCGACGTCCAGCGGGTAATTCGGCGTGCGCAACAGATGAGGACGGTATTCGGCGCGGCGCATCAGCTCGTTGACGGAGGGATCGATCAGCACGGCTTCGCGCTCGGTCTGCGATTGCGAGGCCTCCATGCGCTCGATCAGCGCCGCCAGCTCGCCGCGCAATTGCTCCGGCGCCTGCGCGGCGATGCGCCGAACCAGCTGCGCACCTTCCTGCAGTTCCAGCTCTACCGGCACACCGGCACCGAGTTTCTTCACCAGTTCCTGGCGGAAGCTGGCGTAAACGTCCAGCCAGGCCTCGATGGCGAATTCGCCGCGGCCCTGCTGATCGATGCGCAGTGTGGCGCTCCAGTGATCATTGCCCAGCGCCTGCATGGGCACGCGCTGCCAGGTGGCCTCGCCACTGGCACGCCACAGCAGGTCCGCGGCCAGTTGCTCATGGCCGTCGCTGAAGATCACCGCCGTGACCGGAAACTCGCGACCACACAGGCATTTGCTGGCGAAGCGGCCACCTTCAATGATCGGTTGTACTGCTTCGATGGCCAGCCGGGGCTGGGCGATGGCGTGGCTGACGGTCTGATCGGCATGCTGCGGGGACGGCATCGTTCCTGGCTCCTCTACGCCTGGCAGACGTGTTCGAAGGGGTTGGCGGGCAGGTATGCGGCAGCGCGCCAAGCGCTGCACCTGTCAGAAATTCCGAGACGGAAGCGGCGGGAAAAGTTCAGGCAGTTTTTGCCGGTTCACCGGGTTGACGGCTATTGCCTGTCGCCCGGGTTTTCATCGGCCTGGTCGTCTGGCTTGGTCCTGGTGCCCGGATCGACCAACAGCGGCATCAGGTGCAGCACCACCAGCACGATCACCGTCGACAGCACGGCGGTCGCCTCACGCCCAAGACCGACCGCCACGCCAATGGCAGCCGAAGCCCACAGGCCGGCCGCGGTGGTCAGCCCCTTGACGTCGGAGATGTTCTGGCCCTTGAGAATGGTGCCGGCACCGAGAAAACCGACACCGGCGGCGATGCCCTGGATCACCCGACTCATGGCATCGGCCTCGGCACCGTCCTGCTCCAGGGCCATGACGAAGATCGCCGCGCCAAGGCACACCAACATGTGTGTGCGCATGCCGGCAGCCTTGCCCATGACCTCGCGCTCGTAGCCGAGCAGACCACCGAGGAACATGGCCAGAACCAGGCGCAGGGTGGCGCGGGTGATGTGCTCGACCTGGCCAAGGTCGGAAAACTCCTGCACCAGAGTCGTGAGAACTCGCTCGAGTATGTCCATCTTCGTTCGGTTTCCTGGGACGCCTTCCTTCAGAGCGACGCAGGCACCTGGAGGTTCGCATGATCGTCGCTGCCGATCATCCGAAACCAGGAACCTATGCCCTTGCGCGCATTCACTCCTTTTAGACCTCACAACCAATCGGGAGAACACTCATGCCCCGTGGCAGCAAAGACAAGTACACCACCAAGCAGAAGCGCAAGGCCGAGCACATCGAAGACAGCTACAAGGATCGCGGTGTGCCCGAGAACGAGGCCGAAGCGCGCGCCTGGGCCACTGTCAACAAGCAGTCCGGCGGCGGTGACAAGGCCGGTGGCTCAGGGCAGAAGACCAGCTCCACCAGCAAGCAGGCCGCACGCAAATCCTCGGCACGGCGCGCCGCTGCGACCCGTGAAGGCTCGCCCCGCCCTGGCCAGCGTCTGGAGGCGATGAACAAGACCGAGCTGATGGAGCTGGCGCGCAAGCGGGATATCGCCGGGCGCTCGCGCATGCGCAAGGAGGAGTTGCTGCAGGCGCTGCGCAAGGCCAGCGCCTGAGGAAGTCAGCTGCTCATCTAGGAAATACCCGGAATCGATCAGTGGCCCTGGTCGTTTCCCCGTTCCCCTCTCACCTAAATGGGGAGAGGGGGAACAAACGTGCGTCTCCAGTGAACAGCATTAGCGTCTAGGGCGCCTGCTCGCGTTCACGTGCCACTCGCTCGCCGCAATCGCAGCCGGCGCTCTGGCACTGGACCATGCCCTTGGGATGGCGCTGCATGCAGGCCTCGCAGCAGTAGAGCAGATCATCGCCCGCGACTTCATGCAGCCACTCCCGGGACTGCACCGCACAATCACAATGCGGGCACGCGCAGGTTTGCGTGTTCATGGCTTGCGCTCCTCGTCGGTGGATACGACCTCATCGGTCCAGGGCTCGCCGTCCAGCGGTGCCGAGCGGGCCAGTTCTGCCTCGTCCAGGCCGAAGCCACCACCGACCTGAGATTCATCGACCACGCTGAGCTCTTCATCATTGGCACCATCGCCTCCGCGTTCGAGCGGCGAGCGCGCACCGCTGTCATCGATCAGGGTGTCCGGGCTCAGGTCATCGAGGCTGACGTTATCTTCGTGCTCGCTTTCGCCGAGCGTCGCTGCACCGGTCAGGCCGATCTCGTCCTCGGCGCTGGCTGATGGCCGCGCAGTCTGCTGCAGAGAAGGCTCGCCCGTGCCAAGGCTGTCTTCATCATCGCTGAAGTCCAGCGCCTGTTCATCGATCCGTTGCGGGTTGGGATCAGCAGTGGTGTCTTTCATGAGATGCCTCCTTCGAACGATAAGGGTCAAGCGCGGCGACGGCGCATTCGCGCCATCGCCCGAACGCTCGGCTCAAGGCGAAATCGGATCGCTGGCCGGGAAGGTTTCCTCGACGGCATGATCCAGGCGGTTCTCCTGGCGCCCTTTCAAGCTGTCCATTTCCTTCTGCAGGCGCGGCAGCGCGGCACGCAGCTCGGCAACCCGCTCGCGCAGGCACTCCAGTTCGGTCTTGGGGTCGCTGATCAGCCCCTTGATCACGCAGTGGCCACTCAGCCCGCGCTGCAGTAGCGCGGCGCCGCCAAGGGCCTTGAAGACACCAGCGGTGCCGCCCTGGCAAACACCAGCGACGATGGCCGTGGCGCCTGTGGCGAGCGAGACAGCACGTTCCAGACGATGAACGTTTTGGGTCAGTGACATGGCGTTTCTCCTGATGGTTGCATGACGAATGCCGATGGCGGCGCCCGTGAGATTTAGAAAGGCCGACTACGGCCAAAGGTTCAGAGAATCGGGCCAGTGGCGAGCTGGCGATCGCGCGTCAGGGCCGCAGAATCACCTTTCGGCACTGCTCGCGGCGCGAGTCGAACAGGCGATAACCTTCTGCCGCCTCGGCCAGCGGCATGCGGTGGCTGATGATGATTTCCGGGTTCAGGTCGCCGCGCTGAATGTGCTCCAGCAACGTCGGCAGCAGCGGGTGAACATGGGTCTGGCCCATCTTGAAGGTCAGCCCCTTGTCGAAGGCATCGCCGAACAGAAAACCGTGGATGAACCCGGCGTAGACGCCCGGTACGCTGACCGTGCCGCCGCGGCGCACCGCTGCGATGCATTGGCGCAGCGCCACGCCGCTGCTGGCTTCCAGCTTGAGCGTGGTCAGTATGGTTTCGGTGAGGCTGCCCTTGGCCTCGAAGCCCACCGCATCGATCACCGCATCCACGCCGCGATGCCCGGGCGTCTGCTCGATGATGGCGCTGGCCGGGTCATCGATTTCGTCGAAGTTGATCGGTATCACCCCGTAGGTCTGCCGGGCATAGTCCAGACGGTAGTCGTGATGATCGACCATGAAGATCTGCTCGGCACCCAGCATGCGCGCGCAGGCAGCACTCATCAGCCCAACCGGGCCGGCGCCATAGATGGCCACGCGACTGCCCGGCCTGACCCCGGCATTGACCGCTGCCTGGTAACCGGTCGGCAGGATGTCGGTGAGAAACAGCACCTGCTCGTCATCGAGTACATCCGGCACCTTGAACGGCCCGGCATTGGCCTTGGGCACCCGCACCAGCTCGGCCTGCCCGCCCGGTACGCCGCCGTACAGGTGGCTGTAGCCGAACAGCGCCGCACCGGATGGGATCTGCTTCTTGTTGAGAATCGCGCCGCGCCCCGGATTGGTGGTTTCGCAGGCCGCGTGCAGGTCCATCTGGCAGAAGAAGCAGTCGCCGCAGGCGATGACGAACGGCACGATGACCCGGTCGCCCTTGCTCACCGCGGTGACCTGCGGACCGACCTCCTCGACCACACCCATGAATTCGTGGCCGAAGATATCGCCATCCTTCACCTGCGGAATCTTGCCGCGATACAGGTGCAGGTCCGAGCCGCAGATCGCCGTGGCGGTCACGCGCAGGATGATGTCGTCGGGTTGCTCGATGACGGGATCGGGCACCCGCTCCACCCGCACGTCGTGGCTACCGTGATAGGTCAATGCTTGCATGAGGCTTCTCCCGCAAAAGGCATGTCCCTATTCCGAAATCGCTGTCGGGCGGATGTTCAGGCTATTTGCCCAACGTCCTGCAGAGCGGTCTGGCAAAGCAGCCTGTCGACCACCTGGCACACAGCCGTACGCTGGTCGGCGCCACGGCTGCGGGCGCGCCGGTAGAGACCGAGCTGAGCTTCAGCGCTGCCGCCGATACGGGCCAGCTTGCGCGCATGGACCATGATCCAGCGGTCCTCGGGCGCGATCTGCTCGGCGATGCAGGCCAGCACCTGATCCAGCCAGGCCGCGAACGGCAAGGTGCTCTGGCTGCGCGGTTCGATGAACAGACCGCGCAGGCCACGGCGCTTGGCACGCCAGCGGTTTTCCACGGTGAGAATGCGAGTCAGCGGGTCGTCGAACCAGTCATCATGCGGGGCATCCAGCGCGTGAGCGAGCATGGCGCGGAACAGTCCGGCGATGCACAGGGCATCCTGCAGTTGCGGGCAGGCATCGGCGATGCGCAGTTCCAGGGTGGGGAAGCGCAACGACGGGCGAATGTTCCACCACAGGTTGACGGCCGAGCCGATGCAATCGGTATCGGTCATCACCTTCACGTAGCGCTGATAGTCGGCTTCGTCGCGAAAGTGATCGGGAATGCCCATGCGCGGCCACTCATCGCAGACCGCCTGGCGATAGCTCATCAAGCCGCTGGGTCGGCCATCCCAGAATGGTGACGACGCGCTGAGTCCCAGCAACAAGGGCAGCCAGGGCGTAAGCCGGTTCATCAGACGTATGCGATCAACGTCTTCCGGTACCCCGACATGCACGTGCAGACCGGCCAGCACGCTGCGGCTGGCAACGATGCGGTAATCGTCGAATATAGTCCGGTAGCGTGCCATGTCGGTCGCCTGCACGCGCCGCCACTGCTCCAGTGGATGAGTGCCGGCAGCGAGGATGCCGCAGCCGAACTCGCCGGCCAGCTCGGCCAGCGTGCGGCGTGCCTGGCCGAGAAATTCGCGCGCCTCGTCGAGGCTGTGCAGCACCGGCGTGACCACCTCGAATTGGGCAGCGAACATCTCTCGCGTTACCCGCGGGCCCAACGCGCGGCGGCTGGATACGGCGAAGGCTTCGACGCCCTGCTGCGCCACGCAGCGGCTTGCCAGGTCGGTTAGAAAATACTCCTCCTCGATGCCGAAGGTACTCGCACTCATGACTCGCCTACTCCCATGATTCCTGCAATGGAGATGACACTGGCGGCTTGGGTTCAACCTGTTTGAAGCCGTGCGCAGCGGGCGAATTTAGGTGGAATCTTTGTTCGGGCGAGCACCTCCTAAACAGAACACGGCCCCCGTTTTTCAGGAGATCTGCCCCATGTCGATCGCCAGTTTCATCGACACGCCCGCCGCCCAACGCATCTCGTTCACGACGGCAACCGGCCCCTGGCAAAGCCTCTATCGCCAATTGCTGGACGAACCCGAGCCAGGGCACCCGCAGGCAAAGGAGTTTCTTCAGGACTGCCTGCAGGAAGTCGCCGGGCTGCGCAGCGATCTGCCAGCCAGCCCCTATGAACTGGCTGCCTGGTCACTGCGCCGGCATCAGCGGGTGACCACCGAGTACGCACGCTATCTCGAAGAGCGCCGCTCGGGCCAGGGGCGCCGCTTTTTCCCGCGCAAGGCCCATGCCCTGCACTTTCTCCGCGCGGTGGCGCCGACCAAACTGGTGGACGGCGCCTGGCTCTACGGCACCCTGCCCCACTGGCGCGATCATCGCGTGTATCCCCTGGTGCGCACCTATCTGGAAGAATTGGGCGACGGGGTCGCCGAACAAAATCATGTGCTGCTCTATCGTCAGCTGCTGGCCAGCCAGGGCTGTGAAGATGCCCTGGAGCTGGATGACGCTCTGTATCGCCAGGGTGCCATCCAGCTGGCGCTGGGGTTGCTGGTCGACGAGTTCCTGCCCGAGGTGATTGGCTACAACCTGGGTTACGAGCAGTTGCCGCTGCACCTGCTGATCAGCGCCTTCGAGCTCAACGAACTGGACATCGACCCCTACTACTTCCAGCTCCACGTGACCATCGACAACGGCTCCAGCGGTCACGCCGCCAAGGCGGTGCAGAGCGTGCTGGACAACCTGCCGCGAGTCGGCGACGCACAGGCCTTCTACGAGCGCGTCATGCGTGGTTATCTGCTCAACGATCTGGGCGTTGGCTCCACCGCGGTGATCGACAGCTTCGACCTGCATCAGGAGCTGCTGCACATGCTCGAATGCAAGCGCAAGGTAGCCAGCCAGGTGCATTCCGATTACTGCCGCATCGAAGGGCGTACGGTGAACCAGTGGTTGGGCAGCTCCGGTGACGTGGAGGGCTTTCTTCAGGCACTGCAGCGCAATGGCTGGATCAGGCGCGATAGAGACCCGGCCGAAAGCCGTTTCTGGCGTCTGGTGCAGGGCCAGGGGGCAGCGATGTTCGGCGTGTTCAGCCCCTACGAGTGTCAACTGCTGCACGACTGGATCGCCGGCGACTGGCAGCAGCAGGTCGAACAGGGCCGGCCATTCCGGGCGCGACGCACGCGTGCGGCTGCCAACCAGCCCCGTGCCGGTGAGCAACCTGGCGAACTGGATCGCGAGCGCCGCGACATGGTCCGGCAACTGCAGGGCCTGGATGCCTATCGGCGCGAATGCCGCCTGATCGAATTGCAGTCACCGGCCCAGCACTGGAGCAGCGCCGGCCTGGCCGCTACTCGCACCTTCACTGGCCTGATGCTACAGCCGCGCTGACCGGAGCCCAGATATGCTCGAACCGACCTTCGACGCCCCGCAAAGCCTCGCGCTGTTGCGCCTCGGCACCTTGCTGCACGCCCGTGGCTATCATTTCGTCACGCCCACGCCACTGACGCATCAACGGGTCAATCAGCGCCCAGGCAATGCGCAGGCAAAAGACTTGCGCGACGTGTTTGGCTGGAGTCGCCCCTTTAGCGACGGGACACTGGATGAGGAGATCGTCGCAGCCATGCGCGAAGCGCAGGTGTTGCAGCCTCACGCCCAGGGCTGGATCAGCCAGGTTCGCTTCTCCAGCCTGGGCGACGAACTTTACGCGCACTCGCGCTTCCCGACCGAGGAAAGCGACGCGGTGTTCTTCGGGCCCGACACCTACCGCTTCATTCGCCTGTTGCGTGACTATCTGGCCCACGCCCATCAGCCTTTGCGGCGCATCGCCGATATCGGGTGCGGCGCCGGCCCTGGCGCCATCACCGCGGCGCAGCTGCGTCCGGGAGCTGAGGTCATGGCACTGGATATCAACCCCAACGCGCTGGCCATGACCGCGGTGAATGCACGCCAGGCCGGTCTCTACAACCTGCGTGTGCAGCACAGCGATTTGCTGCGCGACGTCGATGGGCAGTTCGATCTGATCATCGCCAACCCGCCCTATATGCTCGATGCGCAGCAGCGCACCTATCGCCATGGCGGCGGCAAGCATGGCGCCGGACTGTCGCTGGCGATCTTCGATACGGCGATGGAACGACTGGCGCCCGGCGGTACGCTGCTGCTCTATACCGGCGTGGCGATCTTTGCCGGCGAGGACCCGTTGCTCAATGCCGTCCGCCTATCGCTGCACGATACCGGCTGGGATTGGGACTATGAGGAAATCGACCCGGATGTGTTCGGCGAGGAGTTGCACAAGCCCGAATACGATCAGGCCGAGCGCATTGCCTGCGTGGCGCTGAGGCTGACCTATCAGCCCAATCAGCGCCAGCGCTGAAGCGGCGCCTGCAACACGCAGGCGCTGCGCTCTAACACTCAGGCTGCCTTGGCCTGGGCACTGCTCTTCAGCGACTTGCGCAGCACTTCCATCGACTCTCCCAGCTCCTCGAGCTGCTTCTTGCTCAGCAGCTTGCGGGCCTGCGGGAACATGTCGCGCTCTTCTTCCTCGATGTGGTGTTCGAGCAGTTCCTTGAGCACCTTGACCCGGCCGGAGAATTCGATGGTCGACGGCGGTGTTTCCTTGATATCGGGCAGCACCAGGGCTTCCACGGCACGATGCTCTTCCTTGGCCTCGACGGCCAGCACGGCTTCGTCCTTGCTGCCGGCCTGGCGGAAGGCCGGATAGAAGATCTGCTCTTCGAGTTCGGTATGGATCTTCAATTCCTGCTCGATCTTGGCCAGCAGTTTCTTGCGCGTCTGCACCGCTCGCTCGGTGGTTTCCTCGAGCTTGCTCAGCAGGTCTTTGACGGTTTCGTGGTCCTTCTTCAGCAGTTCGATGGCGTTCATCGTCTTGCTCTCCTCAGGTCTACTAATCACATCGTTGGAAAGACCTGGGCCCGCTAGCAGCGGGCCCAGGTTCAGACATCAAGAGGACTCGCGAGCACCATGGCTTTTCTGGCCACCCTTGCGCCCCGCCTCGGAGGCTCTCTGGCGGTCATTGGCGAAGTTGCCGCCGCTGTTCTTGCCACCTTTGCGGCCGGCTTCGGACGCCTTGGCTCGATCGTTTGCGAAGTTACCCGGATTTTTGTTGGTCGCCATTGCTGGTGCCTCCTGAGAGTTTTTTCGCGAGGCGTTATTGCCTCCACATAAATTCAGGCAGGCGCTTCGCCGAGTCGTTCAGGCATTTTTTCACTAGCCATTGACCACGCTGCCGCCGTTCACATGGAGCATCTGCCCGGTGATATAGGAGGCGTCGTTACTGGCCAGATAGACGAATGCCGGCGCCACTTCCGAGGGTTGTCCGGGGCGCCCCAGCGGCGTGTCGGCACCGAATTCGGAGACCTTCTCGGCGCTGAAGGTGGACGGGATCAGAGGCGTCCAGATCGGCCCTGGGGCAACGCCATTGACGCGAATGCCACGCGGCGCCAGGTTGATCGACAGCGACCGGGTGAACGAGGTGATCGCGCCCTTGGTCGAGGAATAGTCGAGCAGCATGGGGTTGCCCTTGTAGGCGGTCACCGAGCTGGTGTTGATGATGCTCGACCCCGGCTGCATGTGCTGCAGCGCCACCTTGGTCAGGTGGAACATGGCGAAGATGTTGGTGCGGAAGGTTTGCTCCCACTGGGCCTCGTCGAGTGCCTCGAGGTTGTGCTCGGGGTGCTGCTCGCCGGCGTTGTTGATGAGAATATCGATGCGTCCCCATTTGGCGATCACCGCATCGACCACGCACTGACAGAAGCTGCCGTCGCCCACGTCGCCGGCCAGGGCGATAGCTTCGCCGCCGTGCCGGTTCACTTCATCGAGGGTTTTCTGCGCGTCCTCGTCTTCGTCGAGATAGACCAGCGCGACCTTGGCGCCTTCCAGCGCGTAGTGCACGGCGACGGCGCGGCCAATGCCGCTGTCGCCGCCGGTGATGATCGCCACCTTGCCGGTCAGCTTGCCGGCAGCGCGGTAATCGTCGGCGAGGTAGATGGGTTCGGGATGCATGGCGTGCTCGACGCCAGGCTGCCGCTCCTGATGCTGAGCGGGCAGTGTCTTGTCATTCATCGTTCACTCCTCCCTGCGGATAAGCGTTCAGACGGCCTGCAGACGTGGGCTGGCCGTCACCGGGTGGGTTTTATGGCGATTATCGAAGCAGAAGTTGGTGGCCTGCACGTAGCCCTCGGCGGAGCCGCAGTCGAAGCGACGCCCCTTGAACTTGTAAGCCAGAACACAGCCCTGCTGGGCCTGCTTCATCAGCGCGTCGGTGATCTGGATCTCGCCGCTCTTGCCCGGTTCGGTCTGCTCGATCAGCTCGAAGATATCCGGCGTGAGAATGTAGCGACCGATGATTGCCAGGTTCGACGGCGCATCTTCCGGGTTGGGTTTTTCCACCATCCGCTCGATGCGGAAGATATCGTCACGCAATGCTTCGCCGGCGATCACGCCGTAACGCGAAACCTCTTCCATCGGCACTTCCTGGATGGCCACGATGGAGCAGCGGAACTGTTCGTAGAGCTTGACCATCTGGGTCAGCACACCGTCGCCTTCCAGGTTCAGGCACAGGTCGTCGGCCAGCACCACGGCGAATGCCTCGTCGCCGATCAGCGAGCGGCCGGTGAGGATGGCATGGCCCAGGCCTTTCATCTCGATCTGACGGGTGTAGGAGAAGGTGCACTGGTCGATCAGGTGGCGTACACCGCTCAAGGATTTTTCCTTGCCGGTGTTGGAGATCTCGTGTTCCAGCTCGTAGCTGATATCGAAGTGGTCTTCCAGCGAGCGCTTGCCACGGCCGGTGACGATGGCGATTTCATGCAGCCCGGCTTCCAGTGCTTCTTCGACGCCATACTGGATCAACGGGGTGTCGACCACCGGGAGCATTTCCTTGGGCATCGACTTGGTAGCGGGAAGAAAGCGGGTGCCGTAACCGGCGGCGGGGAACAAGCATTTCTTGATCATGGGTTCTGTACCAGTTTAGTGACTCGGTACTAGAACTTGACCTGTCCGAAGTGCGGGCGGTTCAAGGAATTTCGCGCAATTGCCGTTTCGTTGTGCAGGAGGGAAAGGAGGCCCGTAGCGGGCCTCCCCCAGGCTACGCAATCAATCAACTGCGGCCTCCACCGTGGCTGTTCTGGCCACCCTTGCGGCCAGCCTCGGAAGCTTTTTCACGGTCATTGGCGAAGTTGCCGCCGCTGTTCTGGCCGCCCTTCTTGCCTGCTTCAGAAGCCTTCTCGCGGTCGTTTGCGAAGTTGCCAGGGTTCTTGTTGGTGCTCATGTCGTTTCTCCTCAGTGATGGGCAGAATTGCCCGTGCACTGATTTGGAGGAAGGGCCCTGTTCGGACGTTCAGGCTAATTTTCCGCCTCGCTCGGCGATGGCTGACGAACGGTCATGCTCATTTCTCGGCACTTCGCTGGATGATCGAAATCTTGCCGTTACGCTCGACGATCGCGTAGCGGATCTGCTCCAGCCGCTCTAGTCCGCTCTCCCGCGCCGACTCCATGACGTCGTCGAGCGTCAGGCGCGCCTTGTCCATACGCCACTGCATGAGCACGCCGTCTTCAACGATGATGGTCGGCGAACCATCGAGCAAACGCGCCAGCCTGTCGTTGCGACGTTTGAGCAACGAGGCGCCGACATCGAGGACGATCAGCGTCGCCACCACCAGCACCATGTTGGTCACCGAAAAATCCTCGCCCAGCAACGCCTGCTGGGTGGCCTCACCGATGATCAGCAGCAGCACGAAATCAAAGGTGGTCAGTTGCGCCAACGAACGTCGGCCGGACAGCTTGAACAGGATCAACAGCACCAGGTAGATGGCGCCAGCACGCAGTACCGCATCCATGACCGTCTCCTCAGGGGTAGATGAACTGGTTCAGCTCGACCTGCTGGCCGGCAGCCTGGAGCGTCGAGCGATAAGGCCCCACACCGTCAGCGGTGAGGCGCAGGCTGACGCTGATGCGCTCGGCCTCGCCACCGAAGTCGAGAATCAGGCCGCCCGCCCCATCGCTAGCGCTATGAATCGGTACAGGCTGGATCGCGTCGATGGAAAAGCCATCCAGCAGTTCACCGGCGACATGCAGCCGTGACGTACCCTGAAGGTTGATCTTCAAGGGCGACTGCGCGCCGTTGCGTGCGAAGCGCTGGTACTCGACCTGCAGGGCATCCTGCGCGCCACCGATCTGCACATCGCTGAGCGGCCCCTTGGAGAACAGCCCGGCCAGCGCCAACAGCAGGAGCAGCAGAAGGCCATACCAGCCGAATCGCTCTATCTTCCAAACGCGGACCTGCAGAGCCATGTGTTCCTGTACGGGAACGCTGCGACTGCTTTGTTCAGGTAAATGCATGTGGGTTTCCTCCTGAAACCTATGACCCGCCATCCGTGGCGAACATCAGAAGAAAATTTCACAGGCACCATGGCAGGACGCGCGTTGCACGCGTCCAGCTACTGATCGCTACCAGGCTTCGGGTCAGGTGAGGAGCATGGCTTACTGCCGGTCCAGCAAGTGGAAGCGCGGCAGGCCAAGGTGCCAGTGGATCGCCGCCAGGCGGGCGGCCAGTACCACGAACATCGCCGCTGCGGTATCCAGCCAGTGCGGTGTACCCAGGGCGCGCAGGCCGATGAAGGTCAGCGCTCCGGCGATGCAGGCCGTGGCGTAGATTTCCTTCTGGAAGATCAGCGGGATCTCGTTGCACAGCACATCGCGAATCACCCCGCCGACCACCCCTGTCATGACCCCCATGATGACCGCCGTGCTGATCGGCGTGCCGTTCTGCAACGCCAGCTCGGTGCCATACACGGTGAACACGGCGAGGCCGAAGGCATCGGCGATCAGCAGCCCCTTCTCGTGGATCGGCCGGGTCATGCGTACCCAGGCGACGGTGCCCAATGCCGCCAGGGAGGCGACGAGAATGTAGGTGTCGTCGCGAATCCAGCTGACCGGATGGTTGTCCAGGATCAGGTCGCGCAGCGTGCCGCCACCGAGGGCGGTGACGATGGCCATCACCAGCACGCCGAACAGGTCCATGGACTTGCGCCCCGCCATCAATGCCCCGGTGATGGCGAACACCGCCACGCCGAACAGGTCGGCGACGTAGAAAAGCTTTTCCATGCTGTCCTCAGCGGCTGACCGGCGTACGCAGGGTGACGAACTCTTCGGCAGCGCTCGGGTGCACGCCGATGGTCTCATCGAAGATCTGCTTGGTCGCGCCCGCCTTGAGTGCGATGGCCAGCCCCTGAACGATCTCGCCCGCCTCCGGGCCGACCATGTGGCAGCCGAGCACGCGGTCGCTGTCGGCATCGACCACCAGTTTCATCAAGGTACGCTCCGGGTTCTCGGTCAGTGTCAGCTTCATCGGGCGGAAGCGGCTCTCGAAGACCTTCACCTTGTGCCCGTCTTCGATGGCCTGCTCTTCGCTGAGGCCAACGGTGCCGATGTTCGGCAGGCTGAACACGGCGGTGGGGATCATGCGGTAGTCCAGCGGCCGGTATTCCTCGGGCTTGAACAGCCGACGCGCCACGGCCATGCCTTCGGCCAGCGCGACCGGGGTCAGTTGCACACGGCCGATCACATCACCAAGGGCGAGAATCGAGGGCGTGGAGGTCTGGAACAGATCATCGACTTCGATGTAGCCACGCTTGTCCAGCTTCACCTCGACATTCTCCAGGCCGAGGTTGTCGAGCATCGGCCGGCGACCGGTGGCGTAGAACACGCAATCGGCCTCCAGTACCCGGCCGTCCTTGAGCGTAGCCGCGAGGCTGCCATCGACCTTGCGTTCGATGCTGGCGATGTCGGCATTGAACTGCAGATCCAGGCCCTTCTTGCTCAGCTCGTCGCGCAGGTGCTCACGCACCGCACCGTCGAAGCCGCGCAGGAACAGATCGCCGCGATACAGCAGCGAAGTCTGAGCGCCCAGGCCATGGAAGATCGAGGCGAACTCCACGGCGATATAACCGCCGCCGACCACCAGTACGCGCTTGGGCAGTTGCTTGAGGAAGAACGCCTCGTTGGAGCTGATGGCGTGCTCGCGTCCGGGGATATCGGGAATCTGCGGCCAGCCGCCGGTGGCGATCAGGATGCGCTCGGCGCTATGACGCTGACCATTGACCTCGACAGTGTGGGCATCGACGATGCGCGCATGACCTTCGAACAGACTGACGCCGCTGTTGGTCAACAGATTGCGATAGATGCCATTGAGGCGCTGAATCTCGCGGTTTTTGTTGGCGATCAGTGTCGCCCAGTCGAAGTTCGCTTCGCCCAGCGACCAGCCGAAACCTGTGGCCTGCTCGAAGTCCTCGGCGAAGTGTGCACCGTACACCAGCAGTTTTTTCGGTACGCAGCCGACATTGACGCAGGTGCCGCCGAGGTAGCGGCTCTCGGCCACCGCGACGCGAGCACCAAAACCAGCGGCGAAGCGCGCCGCACGTACGCCGCCGGAACCGGCGCCGATCACGAACAGGTCGAAGTCGTAACTCATGGGGGTATCTCCTAGGCAGATGGGGAGCATACCGTAAAGGCTAGCGCTAAGCTGAAAGCAGGAGGTGGATATGCGCCCTACCCTGACTCATCTCGCCCTGCACGTTCCCGATCTCGATGCCTGTATCGCCTTCTACGCGCAATTCTGCGGTATGCAGGTGATCCACGAGCGCCCCGGCAAGGGCACGCGTATCGTCTGGATGGCCGAACCGGGCAAGGAGCATCAGTTCATCTTCGTTATCATGCCCGGCGGCCAGGACCGCAACCTGGCCGCCAACGACTACAGCCACTTCGGCTTCGCCCTGGGCAGTCGCGAAGAAGTCGACCGCATCGCCGCCCTGGCCGAGCGCGAAGGCTGCCTGATCTGGGCGCCGCGTGACGAGCCCTATCCGGTCGGTTATTACTGTGGCCTGCGTGACCCGGCCGGCAATTACGTGGAGTTCAGCTACGGTCAGCCATTAGGGCCTGGCTCCGAGGACATGCCCATCCCCTGAAATGCAAAACGCCACCCGAAGGTGTAATGCTGTTCACATCAGAAATGGTCGGACGCGATTAGTCCCCTCGCCCCTTTGGGGAGAGGGTTAGGGCGGGCCGCGTTCGGCGAGGGGAAAACTGGCAGGTTTGCGGTGTTTTCAGCCCTCTCCCCCAGCCCCTCTCCCATAAATGGGAGAGGGGAGCCAAACTTGTGCAACCTTAAGTGAACAGCATTAACCCGAGGGTGGCGTTTCGTTGACCTGGGGGCGTATCAGAACGCCTTGCCGGTCTTGTACAGATTCTCGAAGCAGAAATTGGTCGCGTCGATGTAACCCTCGGCGCTGCCGCAGTCGAAACGCTGGCCCTTGAACTTGTATGCCATCACGCAGCCCTGCTGGGCCTGGCGCATCAGCGCGTCGGTGATCTGGATCTCGCCGCCCTTGCCCGGCGGAGTGCTGCGGATCAGGTCGAAGATGTCCGGGGTGAGGATGTAGCGACCGATGATCGCCAGGTTCGACGGCGCGTCCTCGGGCTTGGGCTTCTCCACCATGTTGCTGACGCGGTAGATGTCCTCGCGGATCATCTCGCCGGCGATCACGCCGTACTTGGAGGTCTCGTCCTTCGGCACTTCCTGGATCGCGACGATGGAGCAGCGGAACTGGTTGTACAGCTTGACCATCTGCGCCAGTACGCTGTCGCCTTCGAGGTTCAGGCACAGGTCGTCGGCCAGGACCACGGCGAAGGGCTCGTCACCGATCAGCGGCTGACCGCAGAGGATGGCGTGGCCCAGGCCTTTCATCTCCACCTGACGGGTGTAGGAGAAGCTGCACTCGTCGATCAGGCGGCGAATACCAACCAGATATTTCTCCTTGTCGGTGCCCTTGATCTGGTGCTCGAGCTCATAGCTCACGTCGAAATGGTCTTCCAGTGCGCGCTTGCCGCGGCCGGTGACGATGGAGATCTGGTTGAGACCGGCCTCCAGCGCCTCTTCGACGCCGTACTGGATCAGTGGCTTGTTCACCACCGGAAGCATTTCCTTGGGCATTGCCTTGGTCGCTGGCAAAAAGCGGGTGCCGTAACCGGCAGCGGGGAACAGGCATTTCTTGATCATGGGACTCCCAGATGGGGATGGTTGGAATGCGCGCTCAGTCTATCAAGCCGCGCTAGCCTTACAACTGCCGCTTGCAGGCCGCCCGATGCCCCGATAGAGAAATCCCAGCTCCGCCAGCTGCTCGGCCTCGTAAATGTTGCGCCCGTCGAACAGCACCGGCATACGCATGGCGCCGCGAATGCGCGGGAAATCCGGCTGGCGAAACTGCTTCCATTCGGTCACCAGCACCAGCGCATCGGCGCCCTGGGTAACGGCATAGGGCGATTCGCTCAACACCAGCTGCCCTGACTGGACAGCCTCAGGATAGCGCTCGGCGACGGCGGCGGTTGCCGCCGGATCGCAAGCCTGCACCCTGGCGCCGGCGATCAGCAGCGCCTCGAGCAGCACCAGGCTCGGTGCTTCCCGCAGATCATCGGTACCTGGCTTGAACGCCAACCCCCAGAGCGCGACGACCCGCCCCTGCAGGTGGCCATTGAAGTGTTCGCGCAGGGCCTGGAACAGCAGCGTCTTCTGCAGCGCATTGCGCGCCTCGACCGCACGCAGGATGCCCGGCTCGATACCCTCGTGCTCCGCGGTGCGGATCAGCGCCTTGACGTCCTTGGGGAAGCACGAACCGCCGTAGCCGCAGCCGGCATAAATGAAGTGCGTGCCGATGCGCCGGTCGCTGCCGATGCCGCGGCGCACTTCCTCGATATCGACACCCAGGCGCGCACAAATGCCGGCCATCTCGTTGATGAAGGAAATCTTGGTCGCCAGGAAAGCGTTGGCCGCGTACTTGCTGAACTCGGCGGCACGCACACCCATGCACAGCAGGCGGTCATGATTGCGCAGGAACGGCGCATACAGTCTGCGCAGCAGCTCACGCCCGCGCTCGTCTTCACAGCCGACGATGACCCGGTCTGGGCGCATGAAGTCCTCGACCGCCGAGCCCTCCTTGAGGAATTCCGGGTTGCTGGCAACGCTCACCCGCACGCGCTTGCCTCGACGCGCCAGGCCGGCGTTGATGCGCTGCTCGACGCGTTCGGCGGTGCCCACCGGCACGGTGGATTTATCGACGATCAGGCAGGCGTGCTCCAGCCGCTCGCCCAGCTCATCGGCGACCGCCAGCACGTGTGAAAGGTCTGCCGAACCGTCCTCGCCACTGGGCGTGCCCACCGCGATGAAGATGATTTCAGCGCGGCGGATGCCGGCCTTGAGCTGCGAGGTGAAACCGAGCTGCCCCGCTGCCTGCTGCGCCCTGAGCAGCGCCTCCAGGCCCGGCTCGTAGATCGGCACCTCACCCTGCGCAAGCTTGGCAACGCGCTGCGGGTCGCGCTCGACGCAGACCACCTGATTGCCCATCTCCGCCAGGCAGGTCGCCGTCACCAAGCCCACGTAGCCCGCTCCTATCACGCATATCTGCATCGCAGCATCCTCCTGGCATTTGCTGCGATTGCAACCAATCGCGGTGGCAGCGATGTGACGAAATGGCGAAGCAATGATGACAGCCGACACAGGTCCCCCAGCCGCGCATCCTCTACCGCTCTGCGCAAAAAGGGGGCAGGCACGCTGTCCGCCTTTGAAACATCAACGGCAGAGAGGGTGTTCCGTGGCAGCTTGCTGGAGGCACTGGTGAATACCCTTGCCAAGCGTGCTGGTAACGCCTGGCAGCATGGCCTGATACGGCGATCATGGCGGGTGTCTGCGACGCCGCCCTGCTCTGCCTCACTGTCTCAACCCTGAGACTGTCGCGCGAACGGCTGCAAAGCCCCGTGGGCAAGCGCTCCGCCCATTAGTCCGAGCCCGGATCGCTGTCTAGCGATTGTCTCGTGACTGCAACAACCCTCGCCCTTCTGCGCCCCGCACAAATCTCTTACCCATTGAAAACAAAGAGCTTTTCATTTTTGGCACACGAAGCGCATTACCAGGGTGCGGCGTGTGAAGCAGGTTCACAGGTCTCGGGGGAGGTAAGTCATGCACCTTTACACTCGCTATGGCAGCAAGGTGCTTCTGGTGTGCACAGCAGTCGCGCTTTCAGCGCCGCTGGCCTTGGCAGAGCCGGGGCAGATCATCATCACTCGCGACGTGCAGCCTCGCAGCGCCACCCGGCCGGCGGTCGTTCCCGATCCCAATCCAAAAACCGTGAACCCGGGCGCCATCACCACGGGCGCGATGGTCGAGTTGAGCGATGGCGACTTCGCCGGTGTTTCCACCGGCTCGGTCCTGCCGGGTCTCATTGTCGGTAGCCCGCAGACCGGCAGTCCACTGCAGATCGAGCGAATGCCCTCGCAGAATCTGCCGGGCATGGGCGCCATACATGGCGGCGCCCGAGGTGCGGAAGGAGGGATTTCCGGCCAGGTGAACCGGCCACTGCAGCAAGGGTTGCGTCCACTGCAACAGTTGGGAGGACGCTGACATGCGCAGCTTCGCACTCTTGTTGCTTGCCTGCGGGCCACTGCTCGCCGCCGAACCGGGCACCCGTTCCCAGGTGGAGCTGCACGACAGTTTCAGCAGCTTCAGCGGCAACGCCAGCCTCAACCAGGCAGCCGGAGACGGCCACCAGCAAACCAACGTGCGGATGATCAGCATTGGCGATCAACCGACCACCAGCGTGCGGGTCGAGCAGGTCCGCGGTGCCATCGCCCTGCCCCAAGGTCTCGATGCCGCTGCCCGTATCCAGGGGCCGGCCTTCAGCCAGGCCAGCGGAATCAGTGGCATCAATCAGAGCGCCGGCATCGGCAACCAGAACATCAACGCTTTCCGGATGGCAGTCGGCGTCATCCCGGAAAGCCTCGACGACAGCGTTCTTTCCCAGAGCACGGCTATCACCTCGGCAACGCTCGGCGGCGCCACGGTAGATGGGGAAAGAATCGTCGAGATCAGCGACCAGGCCTTCTCGGGAAGCCGTGGCGTGGTGCAGCTGAACCAGAGTGCCGGCGTTGGTAACAGAACGACCAACAGCCTGAGCATACGGGTCGCGGACTGACCCTGCTGTAGACGACACCTCAAAATCCGATAGGAGAAAGACCATGAAAAAAGCGATGATCTTCAGCCCTCTCGCCCTGGCGATGGCAGCAGTAATGGCCTCAGGTGCATACGCCGCCGGCCTGCCCGGCACCCATGCCAGTGGCTCGACCGCCAGCGTGAACGATACGCAGCACAACTACAACAACCAGGTGCTCAACAAGGAAACCAAGAACACCGCGTCCATCGAAGGCTCGCTCAACGGCGCCACCGGCAACGTGGGCGCGAACGTGGCTGCCGGCGACAACAACCAGCAAGCCAACGCTGCGGCAATCGCCACTGCTGATGCGCTGTTCGTCTTCGGCCAGTACCTGGGGCAGGAAGCCAGCGCCAGCATCGGCGTGACTCAGAAGGCCCACGACAACGACCTGGTCAACTATGGCAACCCCAACTCGGCCAGCGTGAACGACTCGGGTAATGGCGCGCAGGGCAACGTCGGGATGAACGTGGCGGCTGGCAACTTCAACCAGCAGAAGAACGACCTGTCGATCGCCTCCTCCGAGCAGGCCACCACCGCCACCGCCTCGGTGAACATGCTGCAGGAGTCCCACGGCAACTTCACCGAGAACAAGATCGGCGACGTTTATGAGGTCGCAGCCGATCTCAAGGGCGTATCCAGCGGCCTGGGCTGGTTCCCTGTCCCGCAGAAACCGCAAACCCCGGTGGTCAACACCGCCTCGATCAGTGCCTCGCTCAACAATGCGTCCGGCAACGTCGGCGTGAACGTAGCAGCCGGCGGTGGCAACCAGCAGAGCAATGCTCTGGCGATCGCCGCAGGATGCAATGCCTGTCGCTAAGCAGCGGTTGAAACGGACGGGGCCGGCTCGGCCGGGCCCGTCCATCTTTCGAGATCGACGCCATGAACAACCTGGCCTGGCTGTTGAGCATCATCCTTCTGCTGAGCAACGTGCACGAGGCATACGCTGCGGAAATCCGCTTCGCCGCGCTACCCGGCGGCAACCTCGCCTACAAGCAGGTCGTCAGCATTCGCGAACGCCGCTTTCAGGATCTGGTGGAACAGAAGACCGACTTCTCCTGCGGTGCTGCCGCCATGGCCACCATCCTCAACAAGGCCTATGGCTGGAATCTGGAAGAAGACGATGTGATTCGCGGCATGCTCGCCAACGCCGACCCGGAGGTCGTGCGCACCCAGGGTTTCTCCATGCTCGACATGAAGCGCTACGCCGAAAGCCTTGGCCTGCGCGCCCGTGGTTACCGTATCGAGCCGGACAAACTTGAGGGCCTCAAGGTGCCTAGCATCGTTCTGCTCGATGTACGCGGCTACAAACACTTCGTCATTCTGCAGCGGACCTTCAAGGGCTACGTCTATCTCGGCGATTCGGTGCTTGGGCACAAGAAGATGCCGCTCGACGAATTCACCAGGGGCTGGAACGGCATCATCTTCGCCCTCATCGGCCCTGGCTACGACCGCAACAACGCGCTGCTCTCACCGCCGGAACCTTTGACGGCGAGAACCCGGATTCACACCTTCAGCCCGGTCAAAGACGCCGAGCTGATGGATTTCGGCTTCATCCAGAGCGATTTCTTCTAGATCAAGACGGGCGAGACTGACCCAAGGCGGGCGGCGATGAAAAAGCGAACCTGGTGCCTATCGGCACTTCTGGCACTCAGCCTGCCACTCAGTGCCAGCGAGATGTTCAGACCAACCGAGCTGAGCGATGGCGAGCTGGCGCAGTTGCGCGGCCGCTACGTTCTCCCCGACCGCATCATCAGTTTCGGCGTGGTGATGACCTCCACCTGGGAAAATGCCGCCGGCCAGGTCATCGGCGCTCAGGTGGGCATGAGCATGTCTGCCGGCCAGCCACAACCGGTGCTCTACGCCATGCCCATCGAGGCAGCCGGAAACGGTGGGACGGTAGTTGCAGGCAACGGCCAGGTCCTGGGTGGGGCCGGCCTGGATGGCGTAAGGGGCATCGTCCAGAGCGTACGCGTGGCCGGCGATGGCAATCAGGGCGAGAACGGTATGGAAATCCGTATTTCCAGCGGCCCCAGCGGCGAACTGCCCAGCGGCGCCCAGGCCTGGAGCAACGGTCAGGCATGGAGCAACGACGCCGGAACCGTGCGCCTTTCCAGTCAGAACGGCGGCCTGGCCATCGCCATCCAGGCCGGCAATGGCCAGGGTATCGCCAACCAGCAGCTCGGTGCCGGCGGCATGGGGCAGCACAGCGCCATCGGCGGCAATCTGAACACCGTACGCAACCTCGCCAGCCTCGATATCCGCCTACGCGACCTGTCCGGCTCGGTCGACCTGCGCGGTTGCCTGGACCAGCTTCGGGTCCTGAATCCAACCCGCTGATTCATGAGGAGTACAAGGCACATGGTTCCATGCAGAAAGCTCGCATTGCTTCCACTGGCTGTGGCTCTGAGCCTGCCGGCGCTGGGGGCCTCCAATGATCCTCAGGTACAGGCCCTGCTCGATGAGCTGCGCATGCTCAAGGAGCGCTATCAGGTGCAGCAGAACGCGCTGATGGTGATGGAACAACGCCTGCGACAGATCGAGGAGCGGGGCCAGAGCGGCGGCGCCGGCACGCAGATAGCCCAGGCTGGCAGTGCCGGCAGCGGCTACGGCACCCAGCTGCGGGAAAACGCCGAGCCGCCTGCGAGTGTCGAGGCCCTGTATCAGGAGGCCAGTGGCTTCTTCGGCAGTGGCACGTTCAGCATCGAACCGGGCATCACCTATAGCCATTACGACTCACGCCAGCTTTTCCTGAACGGTTTCCTCGCCCTGGACGCGATCTTCCTGGGCAACCTGGGCGTGGACCAGATCAATGCCGACACCTATACCTTCGATCTCACTGGTCGCTACAACTGGGGCAACCGTTGGCAGCTGGACGTCAACACCCCCTGGATCTATCGCGAAACCACCTACCAGTCGGCTGGTGCAGGCGGCTCATCGGCCCAGATCAGCGAAGCCACGGTGAATACCGGGCCACGTCTTGGGGATGTCAGTGCCGGCATTTCCTACAAGTTTCTCGACGAGGGTCCCGGACGCCCCGATGCAGTGCTCAGCCTCAGAGTCAAAGCGCCGACCGGGGTGGAGCCCTATGGCATCAAGCTCGATCCGGTGCCGGGCAACAACAACCTCAACGTGCCCGAGGACCTGCCCACCGGCAACGGCGTCTGGTCGGTGACACCCGGTATTGCCCTGGTCAAGACCATGGATCCTGCGGTGGTTTTCGGCAATCTGTCCTACACCTACAACCTCAAGGAAAGCTTCGACGACATAAGCCCGCAGCGCGGCGCGAAGGTGCCGGGCGAAGTACGACTCGGCAACTGGTTCCAGCTGGGTGTTGGTGTGGCCTTCGCCCTGAACGAGCGTGCCAGCATGTCGATGTCCTTCTCCGAGCTGATCAGCCAGAGCAGCAAGATCAGGCCGGAGGGAGAAGACTGGCAGACCGTGACCGGCAGTGATGCCAACGCTGCCTACTTCAATATCGGCATGACCTACGCCGTCAGCAACGACCTGACCATCGTCCCCAATCTGTCCATCGGACTGACGCCAGACGCCCCGGATTTCTCGTTCAGCATCAAGTTTCCCTACTACTTCTGAGGCGCTCAGGCGCTGCTTGGATCGTCCTCCAGAATGTGGTGCTTGTGCAGCAGCCTGTAGAAGGTCGGACGGGACACGCCCAGGGCCTTGGCGGCCTTGGTCATGTGCCGGGAGCAACGGATCAATGCCGCATCGATGGCCTTGCGCTCCGCCTGGAACAGGCAGTCGTAGAGCGTCATGGCCTGGCTGTCGTCTTCCTGCAGACTCTCCAGGCCCAGGTCCGCGGCCTCGATCTCCCGGCCTTCGGCAAGCACCTGTCCACGTCTGACACGGTTGGCCAGTTCCCTCACGTTACCTGGCCAGGGATAGGTCAGCATTGCGCTGATGGCTGCCTCGCTGAACCGGCGTGGACGCCGGCCCACCTCACTGGCGTAGATCGAGGAGAAATGCTCGGCCAGTTTGGCTATGTCCTGTGCACGACGACGTAGCGGCGTGGTCTGGACCTGAAGCACGTTCAGACGGTAGTAGAGATCTTCCCGGAAGCGACCTTCCGCGACCGCCTTTTCCAGATCGATATGGGTGGCCGCCAGTACCCTTACGTTGACCTTGATGGGGACGTGCCCCCCCACCCTTTCGATGGTCATTTCCTGCATGAAACGCAGCAGGTTGGTCTGCATCTCCAGCGGCAAGTCACCTATCTCGTCGAGGAACAGGGTGCCACCGTCGGCGGCCTCGATGCGCCCGATCTTGCGCTGGTGCGCGCCAGTAAAGGCGCCTTTCTCATGACCGAACAGCTCCGACTGGATCAGGCTCAGGGCAACCGCACCGCAGTTGATGGCGACGAAGGGTCCCGTGCTGCGTTTCGAAAGACGATGCAGCGTGCGCGCCACCAGTTCCTTGCCCGTACCGCTCTCGCCCTGGATCAGCACCGGCGAGGTGGTAGGCGCCAGCTTCGCCAGCAGGCCACGCAAGGCGCGCATATCGGGGCTCTGCCCGACCATGAGGTCAGACTCTTGGGCGGGTTCATGACCGCTGCCATGACGCCTGATACGTGCCATGCCCAGCGCGCGACCGAGGGCAACACGCAATCGTTCTGGGTCGAATGGCAAGGTGTGGAAATCGAAGAACCATTGCCCGATCAGTTCGCTGCCGCCGGCACTGTGCATCAACTCGTGATCGACTGCGGCCACCCACTCCGTGCCGCTTGCCTGAATCAGTTGCTTGATCGGTTCGGGATGTTCCAGATGGGACGCCTGCAGGCGGATCAGGCCGACGTCGCAGCGATGTTCGCGTGCACTGGATAGCTTGCTCAGTTCTATCGACCAACCCGCCCTGCCGAGGGCAGGGAGAATCTCTTCGCATTCGCTGCAGGGGTCTACGATAAGTAACTTTCTTTCACTGCGCACCAATGTTTCCAACATGGATATGTCCTTCACACCTTATCCGGCGTGTCGCTGACGATTCGTTCGAGACTGCAGATGCACGATCAAAAAAGCGTCATCAGGGATGCTTACCTCCTCGCTGATAGCCGCAGAGCCTGTGCCGACGATGGGCCAAACTCCACCAGGCTTAAGCCAGATACTGCTTGATGCGATTGGCCGACGGCGAAAGGTCAGTTGCCTGTGCAGACCTCAGTCATGAGGCGCAGCCTGCGACGGAAAAGGCGCCCGAAAATTGATTTGCATCATTTTTGACACAAGATCCCTGCCCAACATGACAAAGAGGTATTCGCCCTCTATCTCGTTCATCGGCCGATAGAGCAGCGGTGCGCGACCAGGCCACCAATGCCAGCCATGGACCGGTCGCGCTTCTGGTTCAGAGACTCAGATCAGAAGATCTGAACACTCGGAATGCTTCTGCCTTGTTCACATGACGTATTTTGGCGTCACTAATGGCAATATGATTTCAAATAAAAAATCAATTTTTACAAAGACTTATATAAGTCAAGAAAATAGCAACGACACAAGTGTCATGAATCCGACGAAATGCCAGGACGCCTGTAACATCTTCTTATACATTTAGCGTCCTCCGTCTTCAGAAAGGCTTCTGTGATGGTTGACAGTCAGATCGATATCGGGCGCGCATTGCGCTCCATTCACGTTACCTGTCAGGACTGCTCCCTGGCCCGCCAGTGCCTTCCATTCAATCTCGACGAGAACGAGCTCGGCCGCTTCGACGGCATCGTCAAGCGTGCCCGGCCGCTGCACAAACACGAGTACCTGATTCGTGCTGGTGATCCGGTGCAGCACGTCTATGCGTTGCGCTCCGGTGCCTTGAAAAGCTATTTGCTCAGCCCGGACGGTATCGAGCAGGTCACCGGCTTTCATTTTCCCGGCGAGCTAATAGGCCTGGACGCCCTGGGTGGACAGCGACATCCCAGCTACGCGGTGGCGCTGGAAACCTCGATGATCTGCGCCATTCCAATCAACAAACTGGAAGAACTGGCCGGACAAATCCCAGGCCTGCGCAAACAGCTGCTGCGAACACTTGGCCGGGAAATCCACGAGGAGCACGAACATCACGGCCGCGTGCGCGAAAGCGCTGAACAGCGCTTGGTCGCCTTTTTGCTCAACCTCTCGGAGCGTTACAGCAGGCGCGGACTTTCTGCTGCCACCTTCGCCCTGCCGATGAGCCGCCGAGACATAGCCAGCTATCTGGGCCTGACTACCGAGACGGTCAGCCGGCTATTCACGCGTTTTCGTGATCTGAACCTGATTGCTGGCAACGGACATGAGGTGCAGTTGCAGGATATTCGTGCATTGCGCCAGCAGGGAAAGACCGAAGGCGTAGCCTCTCTCTAGTAGCTGCTTACCGGTAGATCTCACGACAGCCGGACACGTGGCGTTCAAAAGTCGAAACGAAGTGACACGTCTACGTTTCTGCAGGGGTCGCTCGCCTGGATCGAAGCCAACAAACGACTCCGGCGCGTCGCGGCAGTCCATGCAACCACGTGGTGCTACGCCTGTTTGCCACATCGCTGCGCTTTAATCATTCACGCCCTACCTGCAATGACCGCAGGTCAATCAGTAGAAACTTCCCGACGCCTCCTCCCGTCCACCCTAATCAGCGGTCATGACAGCGGTAGCCGCCTGGTTGCCGCAGCCTCGTCTGGCCGGAACTCGATCTAGCGGAGGGTGGAGATGGCCACGACAGTCGGAGATTTCATCGTCGAGCGGCTTTACCAGTGGGGTGTGCGGCGTATCTACGGGTACCCCGGGGACGGCATCAACGGTGTGTTCGGCGCGCTCAACCGCGCGGACGGAAAGATCCGTTTCATCCAGGCCCGCCACGAAGAGATGGCCGCCTTCATGGCTGCGGCCGATGCCAAGTTTTCCGGCCAATTGGGGGTCTGCATCGCTACCTCGGGCCCCGGCGCGACCCATCTGCTGACCGGCCTCTACGATGCACGTATGGATCACATGCCGGTGCTGGCAATTACCGGCCAGCAGGCGCGTACCGCACTCGGCGGGCATTACCAGCAGGAGCTGGACCTGGTCTCGGTGTTCAAGGACGTCGCCGGCGCCTTCGTCCAGCAGGCCAGCGCACCGGCGCAGGTGCGTCATCTGATCGACCGCGCCATCCGCACCGCCATCGGTGAGCGCCGGGTGACAGCGATCATCCTGCCCAACGATCTGCAGGAGGCCGAGTACGCCGAGCCACCGCACAAGCACGGCACCGTGCACAGCGGCATCGGCTACAGCCATCCGCGTGTCGTGCCCTATGAAGCAGATCTGCAGCGCGCTGCCGAAGTGCTCAACAGCGGCAAGAAGGTCGCCATACTGGTAGGCGCCGGGGCGCTGAATGCCAGTGATGAGGTCTTCGAAGTGGCGCAGAAACTCGGCGCCGGGGTGGCCAAGGCGTTGCTGGGCAAGGCCGTGCTGCCTGACGAGCTGCCCTGGGTCACCGGCTCCATCGGCCTCCTCGGTACGGTGCCGAGCTATAAGATGATGGAGGAATGCGACACCCTGCTAATGATCGGTTCCGGCTTCCCCTACTCCGAGTTCCTGCCCGCAGAAGGACAGGCGCGTGGCGTACAGATCGACATCCAGCCGGATATGCTCAGCCTGCGCTATCCGATGGAGGTCAATCTGCAGGGCGATGCCACCGAGACCCTTCGTGCCCTGCTGCCCCTGCTGGAGGCCAAGCAGGATGACAGCTGGCGCACCACCGTCGAGGCGTGGCGCAGCGACTGGGATCAGACCCTGGAAAGCCGCGCCATGGTCTCGGCCAACCCGATCAACCCGCAGCGGGTGGTCTACGAGCTGTCGCCGCGGCTGCCGGAGCGCGCCGTGGTCACCTGCGACTCCGGCTCCTGCGCCAACTGGTATGCCCGCGATCTGAAGATTCGCCGCGACATGCTCTGCTCGCTGTCCGGCGGCCTGGCCTCGATGGGCGCGGCAGTGCCTTATGCCATCGCCGCCAAGTTCGCCCACCCGGACCGTCCGGTGGTCGGCCTGGTGGGTGACGGCGCGATGCAGATGAACAACCTGGCTGAGCTGATCACCGTGGCCAAGTACTGGCGCGAGTGGGAAAACCCGCAATGGGTGCTCGCAGTGTTCAACAATCAGGACCTCAACCAGGTCACCTGGGAGCAGAGGGTGATGGAAGGCGACCCGAAATTCGAGGCTTCGCAGAACATCCCCGACGTGCCCTACCACACCTTCGCCAACTCCATTGGCCTGCTCGGCCTGTTGATCGAGCGTGAAGAGGATGTCGGCCCGGCCTGGGAGCAGGCTCTCGCTGCAGATCGCCCGGTGTTGCTGGAATTTCGCACCGACCCGGATGTCCCACCATTGCCGCCGCATATCAACCTGGAGCAGGCCAAGCAGTTCGCCTCCACCCTGTTGCAGGTCGACCCGGACCAGCGCGGCATCCTTGCGCAAACCGCCAAGCAATTGTTCGGTTCGCTGCTGCCGGGTAAGCACAAGAAGTGATCCTCGAGGCTGTTTGAATGAAAAAAGACGATTGCCCGGTGGTGGTGATCTGCGGGGCCAGCGCCGGTGTCGGCCGGGCCACCGCACATGCTTTCGCTGCCGCGGGCTATGCCGTCGGCTTGCTGGCTCGCAGCGACGAGGGGCTGGCAGCGGCGACATCGGAGCTGGAGGCCTATGCCACGCCGACCCTCGCGATCAGCGCGGATGTGGCCGATGCCAATGCCCTGGCGCTGGCGGCGCAACGTTTCGAGGCCGAGCTCGGCCCCATTGACGTCTGGGTCAATTCGGCGATGGTCACGGTGTTCGCTGCGATCGAGCAGTTGACGCCGGAGGAGATCAGGCGCGTTACCGAGGTGACCTACCTCGGCGCCGTACATGGCACCCTGGCGGCGCTGCCCCTGATGCGCGCACGGAATCGCGGCGTGATCATCCAGGTCGGTTCGGCACTCGCCTATCGCGCGATCCCTCTGCAGTCGGCCTATTGCGCAGCGAAGTTCGCGCTGCGCGGCTTCACCGACTCGCTACGCTGCGAACTCATTCACCAGCGTAGCGAGGTCAAGGTGTGCATGGTGCAGCTGCCGGCGATCAATACCCCGCAGTTCGACTGGGCGCGCAACAAGCTGGGTCAACGCGTGCAACCCGTGCCGCCCATTCATGACCCCGGTGTCGCAGCGCGCGCCATTCTCAGCGTCGCGAGTGCACCTCCAAGGGAACTCTGGGTCGGCCTGCCCACCCTCAAGGCCATCATCGGCAATCAGTTCTTTCCGGGCCTGCTCGACCGACTCCTGGCGCGGCGAGCCTGGCAAGGCCAGCTAAGCGAGGGCCAGACAGATCCGGCAGGTGACAACCTCTTTTACAGTGTCGATGGCCTGCACGAGGTGCAAGGGCGCTTTACCCGCAGGTCGCGCGGGCACGCATTGGCGTTGAGTTCAGCGCGGGTGACCGCCCTGCTGGGAACCTGCGCGGTCATGCTGGTCCTGCTGCTTATCTGATCCGTCAATCATGGCGCCTCGGCGCCGAGCCGGTCCCACATGGCGCGCGTCAGGCGTTGGCGGTTGGCATAGCCGGTCCAGGGGTCCTGGCGCAGCCCGTCCAGGCGTTGCTGCAGGTTGGCGACCGTCCACTGCTGGGCACTGTGCAGGCCGTCCAGTTCGTCCCGGGCGATCGGCACCGAAACCGGCAGGCCGGGCCGCGCGCGCACCGAGTAGGCCGATACCGTACTGGCACCGCGGCCGTTGCGCAGATAGTCGATGAAGATTTTCCCCACCCGATTCTTCGGCCCCGACGTCGCGGTGAAGCGCTCCGGCAACTGCCTGGCCATGAACTGCGCCAGGGCCTTGGCGAAGCCCTTGACCGTATCCCAGTCGGCGTGCCGGGCGAGTGGCACGATGATGTGCATGCCTTTGCCGCCGCTGGTCTTGAGAAATGCCTGCAGACCCAGCTCGTCGAGCACGCTCAGGATCAACCGGGTCGTCTCCAGCATGCTGCGCCACGGCAGCGCCGGGTCCGGGTCGAGATCGAGCACGAAATGATCGGGCGTTTCGATGCGCTCGCTGGTAGCGCCCCAGCGGTGGAATTCGATGCAGCCCATCTGCGCTGCACCGACCAGGGCCGGCACGCTGTCGATTTCCATCAACCGCGCGTGGCCGGGGTCCAGCTTGGGATCGAGATGCTTGATATTGGGGATTGCCAGGCGCTCGGCATGCTTCTGGAAGAATTGTTCTCCCTCTACCCCGTCCGGCGCCCGCACCAGCGAGACTGGCCGTTTGCGCAGGTAAGGCAGCAACCACTCGGCGATATCCGCGTAGAACTGAGCGAGCTGCAGTTTCGTGGTACCGCTTTCCGGGTCGATCACCCGTTGCGGATTGCTGATCGGCACCCCGGCCACTACCGGCTTGGCGGATGACTTGCGCGAACTTTCGGCCTTCTTGGTCTGTTTCTCCGCTGCGGCGCCTGGCGTACGCGGATGCTCACGAACGATCTGCGCCGCCGGTTTGTCACTGCGCAAGGCGATGAAGCTGGCCTGGCGCACGATGCCTTCACGCGTCCACTCGGCGAACTCGACTTCGCCGACCAGTTGCGGCTCGACCCAGCTCACACCGCGGGCCTGGGCAGCGGTCAGTTTCCGCTCCAGTGGCGACTCGTCTCGCCCCAGCTTGCGCAACTGCTCATGCAGGGCCTTGAGCGAGGCTTCCCCGAAGCCGGTGCCGACCCGCCCGGCATAGCGCAGCCCGCCCGCCTCGTTCACCGCCAACAGCAGCGCGCCAAAGCCGCTGCGACTGCCCTGCGGCTTGGTGTAGCCGACGATGACGAACTCCTGGCGCAGACGGCATTTGAGCTTGATCCAGTCCGCGCTGCGGCGCGACACGTAAAGGCTGCCCGAGCGCTTGCCGATGACGCCTTCCAGCGACATGGCGCAGGCACTCTCGACGATGTCCCGGTGATGGGCGGTGAAGGCCTCCGAAAAACGCAGCGGGCTGCGCCGCGTGCTGCCCAATGCGGTCTTGAGTTTGGCGCGCCGAGTTTCCAGGGGCACCTCGCGCATGTCTTCGCCATTGAGAAACGGCGCATCGAACAGGTAGTAGATGAGATCGTGGCTGCGGCCGATATCGAAGGCATTCTGCAGTTGCTGGAAGTCCGGCAGACCTTGCTCATTGAGTGCCACGACCTCTCCGTCCAACCAGCTATCGCTCAGGCCCAGCTTGGCCAGAGCCTTGGCCTGCTGCGGCAGGCGCTCCGTCCAGTCATGGCCATTGCGGGTGAACAGATGCACCTCATCGCCGCGCACCCGCGCCAGGATGCGGTAACCGTCGAACTTCACCTCATACAGCCAGTCGCCTTCGGGCGGACGCTCGGCCAGGGTCGCCAGTTGCGGCGCCAAGCTGTCGGGGAACTCCGTCTGGGCCTTGCGACTTTTTGCTGGTTTCGTCGATGCCTTGCGCTTGGCCACCTTGCTCGGGCCTCCGACCAGCGCGCCGCTGATCACGCTTTGTGGCTGCGCCTCGACGATGTCGTATTCGTCGCTGGGGCGCGCGATGTCGTCGCGTTCCTTGATCAGCAGCCACTGCTCCTTGTCGCCACTGCCGCGCAGCCGAGTGCGCACCAGCGTCCAGTCCCCGGACAGTTTCTCGCCCACCAGAGTGAACTTGAGCTTGCCGGCCTGGTAGGCAGCCGCCGGGTCGCCCTGCGGCTGCCAGATGCCATGGTCCCAGACGATCACATCGCCGGCGCCATAGTTGCCTTCGGCGATGCTGCCTTCGAAGCTGGCGTAATCCAGCGGATGGTCTTCGACGTGCACTGCCAGACGCTTTTGCGTCGGGTCCAGGCTCGGCCCCTTGGGCACCGCCCAGCTCTTCAGGGTGCCGTCCAGCTCCAGGCGAAAGTCGTAGTGCAGGCGGCGCGCATCGTGCTTCTGCACCACAAAACGCAGCGCACCGGCCTTGCTGCGGCGCTTGCGCGGTTGTTCGCGCGGTTCGCTGGTCTGCTCGAAATTGCGTTTGCGGTTGTATTCGCTCTGCGCTCTGGCCATGGTCGGTATCCCGGCTTATTTGCGTGCAGTCTTGGGGCTCTTGCGTGGCGTGCTGGCCTTGGGCTTGGCTTTCGACTTACTGTCGGGTTTGCCACCCAGGCTGCGCTTGAGCAGTTCGGTCAGGTCGATGACATCGGCACTGCGCCGGGTCTCTTCGCCCTCGACCTGCTCGACGTTCTCGATCTTGCCGGCCTTGGCCTTCTTCTCCACCAGCGCCATGATGCGGTCCTGGAAGCTGTCCTGATACTCCTCGGGCTGCCAGTCGGCGCTCATGTCCTTGATCAGGCGCTTGGCCATGTCCAGCTCGCTCTTGGCCAGCTTGGGCTTGGTTACCGAATCATCCAGTTCCAGCGTCTCAAGCCCGCGCACTTCGCTCGGCCAGCGCAGGATCACCAGCACCATTGCCGAGTCGATCGGCATCAGCGCCGCGAGATGCTGTCGGGTGTGCAGCACCACATGAGCCAGGGCCACCTTGTCGGTGCTGCTCAGCGCTTCGCGCAGCAGCGCATAGACTTTCTCGCCGCGGCGGTCAGGTGCCAGGTAGTACGGCTTGTCGATGTGCTGCAGAGGTATCTGCACGCTGTCGACGAAGGCGAATATATCGATGGTCTGCGTCGACTTGGGGTGCGCTTCGCGAATCTCCTCCTCGCTGAGCACCACGTAGCGGCCTTTCTCGTAGGCCACGCCCTTGACGATGTTTTCCTTGCTCACTTCCTTGCCGGTGACCTTGTTCACCCGCTTGTAGCCGACCGGGTCCATGCTGCGCTTGTCCAGCCAGTCGAAGTCCACGCCCTGGGTCGAAGTCGCCGTCACCAGGGCAACAGGAATATGAACCAGACCGAAGCTGATGGCGCCTTTCCAGATGGCCCTAGGCATGGCGTTCGTCTCCGTACTGGACGGGGCTGGCGCAAATGGCTGGCCTTGTCGAACTCTCAACGGTCATCTGACCTTCCTCTTCTCGCCAGTACCGTTACTTGCTGTGCTCCGGCGATGACGGTGGCGGGCTCATACCACGCGGTCCGAACAGGCCCCACAGCCCCAATCCCAGCACCGGGAACAGCACGATCAACAGCGACCAAAGGGCTTTCGTCTCCACCCCCTTGTCGCTGCGGAAGACGCTGACGATGGCCCACAGGTCGAGCAGGATGATGATCACGCCAAGTGCAATGAATAGCAGACTGAGTTCACCGGACATCTCGAAATTCCTCCGCGCAGGTCCATACAGTTATGGCCGCGCCCAAAGCCTGCGGTTCAGAGAAAATTCACTCGAATGACCGACACCGGCCAGGTATCGAAAGACTGATGCCAGCTGCGAGGTGATGCCATGACCATTTTCTTCCCGTCCCCACTGCACCGCCTCCGCCTGCCGGAGATGACGCCATGAGCGATATTCGCATCGGCATTTCCGGCTGGCGCTACGCGCCCTGGCGCGGCGACTTCTACCCCAAGGGCCTGGCCCAGCGGCGCGAACTGGAGTTCGCCTCGCGCGAGGTGAACAGCATCGAGATCAACGGCTCGTTCTACGGCCTGCAGACCCCTGAGCGTTACAGCAAGTGGGCAGCGCAGACGCCGGAGGACTTCGTCTTCAGCGTCAAGGCGCCGCGCTTCATCACCCATGTGCGCCGTCTGGTCGACATCGATGAGCCGCTGGCCAACTTCTTCGCGTCCGGCCTGCTGAGCCTTAAGGAAAAGCTCGGCCCCATCCTCTGGCAGTTTCCGCCCAGCTTCCGCTTCGACGAAGCGCTCTTCGCCGATTTCGTCGCCAAGCTGCCGGCCGATACCGACCAGGCTCGCAGCTTTGCCCGTCATGCCTCCGCCCGTCTGCACGTGGCCGGCTACCTGGACGCCGCAGCGGATCGCCCATTGCGCCATGCCGTGGAAATCCGCAATGCCAGTTTCTGCGATCCGGCGTTCATCAAACTGCTACGCCAGCACGGCATCGCCCTGGTGGTGGCGGACACAGCGGGTAAATGGCCTTATGCAGAGGACATTACCGCCGACTTCCTCTATCTGCGCCTGCATGGCGATGCGGAGCTTTATGTCAGCGGATATTCGCCTGAAGCTCTGCAGCATTGGCAGCAGCGCATCGAAACCTGGACAGCCGGAGGCCAACCCGACGATGCCCGGCTGATCGACCAAGCACATAAACCCCGCCGCACGGCGCGCGATCTCTATTGCTACTTCGACAACGACGTCAAGGTTCGGGCTCCCTATGACGCCCGTGATCTGCGGGAGCGGTTGCGACGAAGCTGAACTTGGCAATGAAAGATCGGCAGAACAAGCTCATTCGATCTGCAGACGCAAATATGCTATGTTTCAGTCTACAGATAAGGGAGAGCTTGTCATGACCGCTACCGCCGCCGTCCAGATTCAGGACTTCACGAAAAGCCAGTGCGCAGCCGGTTTGCGCGCTGCGCTGAATGTTCTCGATAAGTGGAAGGCCTCTCCCGAACAGGCCTGCCGAGTACTGCGCATTTCCCGCAGCACGTACACCCGTGCCAGCCAGCACGATTCTTCGTGGACAGTGAGTCTGGACTCCGACCAGATGCAGCGCATCAGCCTGGTGTTGAACATCCATGCAGCGCTGCGCGTGGTTTTCGACAACCCCGACAACGTCTACGGCTTTGCCTTGATGGAAAACCACAATGAGTTCTTCAACGGCCGCACACCGCTGGAAGTCATGGCGCAAGGCGACATGATTTCGCTGTACGAGACGTTTCGGCGCATCGACACCCTGCGAGGTGCCCAGTGGTAATGCTCAGCGACCTGCCACTGTTGAAAGAGCAAGCTGTACAAGCCTACCGCCTGGTCAACTCCAAGTTTCCGCCAATCGCCCTGTTCGATGACGTCGCCGATGCAGAGGACTTCGATGCTCTCTACCAGATCCAGGCGCTGACCAATCCTCGGCTACAGAACGAGATCGGACGTCTAGAACTGATCCCGCGCGATCAGATTCCCTTCGGCATTGCTGGCTGCTCCTATGCGACTGCCCCCTTTACCCACGTCAACCCAGCTGGCTCGCGCTTCAGCAACGGCAGTTTCGGCGTGCTGTACCTGGCGGACAAAATGGATACCGCGATTGCCGAGGTTTGCTACCACCAGCAGCGCTACTGGTCGAAGGTGCCGAAACTCAACTATGAGCGCTTCGTCTTCAGAGGGCTGACCGCTAGCTTCAATGAAGCTGGCTTGAGGGATGCCACGGTCGTGCCGCTGTCAGACCCGATCTATGCGCCGGGCGACTACGCCCACTCCAACCAACTGGGGGCCGAGGTCAAAAGCGCAGGACATGCGGGCCTGCGTTATCACTCGGTTCGCTCTCCGGGCAATATCTGCTGGGCACTGATGACGCCGCGCTCCGTGACCTCGATCATCCAGAGCGCGCATTACGAAATGATCTGGAGCGGACAGGTGATCAGCGTCAATCAGATTACGACGCTACTGGCTAAGTAGCCGGAGCAGAACGCCATGAACGAAAAAACCGACCATAGAGGCCGGTTTATCTGGGTTTCAGAGTCATATGCGAACATCTGAAATCATGTCATTGGTGCCGAAGCCGGACTAGAACATGACCTGTCAAACCCCCTATTTATCTGGCCTGACCCGTTCCTCCATGATCACCGTATCCCTAAGCGTATTCCTAAAACCCAAATCACCACCCTGCCCTGAACCTTAACCCCCCCCCTATTTGAAATCTTGGCGCACGGAAAACTTGGCTCCCCCCGTCGTTCGGCGGCTAGGTCAGCCAGACTTTTGACCCGCCCCACCCCATGGGCGAGCGCTGCCGACGCTACATCGCGCTCAGTCTTTCACCGCTGGCGGCGCCACCCCTAGCGGGGCGCTGGGGTACGCCAATCCGTAACCCTCGAATCACTGGTGTTCCCGGTGTTCTTGGTGTTCCGCAACGGCTGCAGCCCAGCAACGGCGGGGCTTGTGGCCATGGAACACAATTGCGAGGAAGGTGGAACACTTGGTGTTCTGAACACCAATGGTGTTCCGTGATCAGGGGCGCCAGGTGGAACACCACACCATTGCGTTAGGTGCTGGGCCAGCAGGAGGAAGGGCGGGGCATAGCGCCCAAGCCAAGCGGCTCGGGCGAATGGCGTCACTTGTTCCAGTGACGCTTGACGGTCGGCAGGCTAAGCCCCAGCTCGGCAGCAGCCTGGCTCTGGCTCATGCCCTTGGCTTTGCAGGCTTGCACTGCCTTGGTGGTCTCGACTGCCTCAGGGCGTCCGGCCTTCTTGGTGGTACGGGCCAAGCCCTCCTTGGTGCGCTCCTTGATGCGGTCGCGCTCGAAGGCAGCCACGGCAGCCAGGACGGTGAGTTGTAGCTTACCGGCTGCGCTGGTCAGGTCTACGCCGTCCAGATCGAGGCTGCGCACATGGATAGAGCGGGCGGCCAGGACTTCGATGGTGGACAGCACGTCTTGCACGTCGCGGCCGAGTCGATCCAGCTTGAGCACCACCAGCACATCGCCGGCTTCCATACGATCAGCCATCTTGGAGAACTCTGGACGCTGCAGCGCGGGAACACCGCCAGACACCTGCTCAGCAAACCAGCGGTGCGGCTGCACATCGAAGCCCTTCTGCTGCAGAGCCAGCAACTGGTTGTCGGTAGATTGCTCCAGAGTCGAGACGCGGCCGTAGGCGAAGATGCGATTCATGGTGTGCCCAGTTGGTATCGTTTAAGGTGGGTTCATTATCTATTGGTATCAATAAATAGTAAACCCGTATTTGTTGATACCAATTAGGCAGGGTGTTTTGCTGGTATCAATAAACGGTCGTTTTACGATACCGGATAGAGCAAGAGAAAGCGCCGGCCAGGACGAACCTTGGGCCGGCAATATCAGGCAGCAGCAGCGAGGGCTTCCTCTTCATCAGCAAACAGCTTGGCACCGTCCACCACATAGGCCCGCCCCTTGGGCATACCGGGCAGCGCGATGGATTGGGCGGCCTTGCCATCCTTGCCGGGCTGCAATATCTCCCGCTCCACCAGCACCCGATTGACGTTGCGCAGGTTCATACCCTTGAACACCTCATCACGCCAGGCGGTGGGCAACAGGTAGTAGGTGGTCGTGGTGTAAAGCACATCCCCGCAACCGTGCTCGATGGTGCGCCGGAAGCCGAGGCGGTCAACCGTTCGTGGTGCGTGTTCGTCCACCTTGGCCGCCACGTTGTCCCAGCGGGTAAAGCGCCCCTCGCCATAGCGCTCAATGGTCAGGCGCAGGCGCTGCACAATGGCGTCACCTTCCAGATTGCCAGCCCCGCCACGCTCTGCCAGCCAGGCGCCCAGGCACACCCTGGCGGCATGCGTGGCCGTACCATCTGGCCAGCCCGTGACGCCCAACGCCGTAGCCAGCTCCCCGGCTGCAGCAGCAAGCCCGAACCGCGCGGCTGCCCGCTGAGCCTGGCCGCTGGCGCTGGCGGGCAACGCATCGGCGGTGAAGCGCTCCACCGTACTACGTACCATGGCCGCGTAACCGCGCAGCTTGCCCGGCTCGCAGAGGGCCGACAGGAAGGCCAGTGCCGGCGAACCGTAGAACCTGCCCGCCCGTGCCTTGAGCGCATCCGACAGCGCGGCAGCATCGTCGAAGCCATGCAGCACCTCGAACAGCCCAAGCCCCTTGCTGGCATCAGCCGGCACAGCCAGCAAGCGCACCTCCATCCCGGCTTTCAGCTCCTTGTGTGCCTCGGCCATGTGCTGCGCTAGCGTCTTCTCCCCGGTAGAGAGGAACAGCAAGCGCCACTCCTGCACCTGGCGCCCGGCCTGGCCGCGATCATTGGCGCGCGCCTTGCCGGTGCCATTGCCCAGCATGTACACCGTTTCGCCGATGATCCTCGGGTCACACATGCCAATTTCATCGAGCACCAGCAGCCCGTCAGAGTGCGCGGCGGCGATGCTCTCCAGGGCGTTATCAGTCGAGCGCCACGAACGTACCAGGCGCGGGCCACCCCATACCGAGGCGGCCACCTGCAGGTGCGTGGTCTTGCCGCCTGAGCTGTCGCCGTAGAGGTGGAAGCCACCCGACTCGGCGCCCAGCAGGTGCAGCAGCGGGCCGGCGAAGGCAACGCACACCACGAACGCCAGCCGATTGTTGCCCACGCACAACGCGCCAATCTGCTGCTGCCATTGTTCTAGGGTGCCGGCCTGGCTAATTGGCGGGAGCTGGGCGCCGGCTTCGTAGAAGTGCAGGTGCTCGATGCTCTGGCCTATCTGGCGATCCGGCAACAGGTAGGCATCGCCATGCCAGCCCAGCCGCGTGACCAGGCGGGCACGCTCGGCACTGTCGTAGCCCTGCAGGTAACTCTGCAGGTCGTTGCGGGAGTTGCGAGCGGTACGCACCGGGGCCAGGCGCAAGCCCATATCAACCAGCGGGCCGACTACCTCCTTGCCGAAGTCCCCCGCCATGGAGCGGGCCGGAATGTTCAACCGCTTCTTGTCGCCGTCTGGGTCGTCGAACTCCACCAGCAAGCCCCAGCTTTGGCCTTTCTCGTCGCGGGTGCGCGCCAGGATCTCCAGGCGCGAACACACCGGCCGCGCCTCGCCATCGTCGCCGGCATAGAACACGCCATCGGCGGTGACGCGAAAGCCGGCCGGCATCGGTGCAGGCTTCTCGGTAGGCGCCGGCTTGCCGCTGGCGCTCGCCCCATTCCCTTTGCTCGCTGGCGCTGCAGTCGGCGCCAAGGCGAACAGCTCCCCGGTACGCTCCAACTCGGCAAGATGTGCCGCCGTCCAGCCCTTGGCCACTGCATCGGCAGCGTCGTCCCCCTCGGCCCAGTCGCCACCAGGGGCGAAGGTGGGCCGCTCGCCATCGAGGCCAGGGCGCTGGCTGAACACCGCAAGCGCTATCGAGCGCACCGAGGCCACGCCAAGCTGGCGCAGGTGCTCTGCCAGGGCATCCATGCACTTGAGGCCGGGTGCGTCGTTGTCCGGCCACAGCAGCACATCGCGGCCAGCCAATGGGGCGAAGTCGGCTTTCTGCCAAGAGTTGGTGCCGTTGGGCCAGCAGGTAGCGACGTAGCCAGTCAGCAGCTCGGCAGCAGCGTCTGCCGCCTTCTCGCCTTCACACAGCACCACCGGGGCAGCCGCTCGGGTGGTCAGCTCATCAAGACGCAGCAGCGGGCGCAGCTCGGGCAACCCCTGCCAACGCCAGGACAGCGAGCCATTGCCCGACTGCTTGCACCAGGTCAGCGGGGCGAACACCTTGCGCGGCGTGCCGCTTTCATCCGGGCCCAGGTCGAAGCGATACAGCACCATCAACGGTTGGCCATCGGCGGCACGGTAGATCCACACCTTCGACGGCTTGCCGTGCTGGCGGTGCGTCTGCAGCACCTTGCGCATGGCCTCATCAGGGATCGGCAACACCGGCACCCACTCGGGCGCCTTGGGCTTGTTGCTGGCCGGCGCGCTGGCGCTGACAGTGCCTGGCGTAACGCCCAAGAAGTCCGCCAGCTTGTTGCAAGCGTCCACCTCGCTGCCGCCGTCCAGGTAGCGCACCAGGTCAATCAGGTCGCCGCCCTTGTCGCCAGTGGCGAAGTCGCTCCAGGTGCCCTTGGCCAAGTTCACCTTGAGCGAGCCCGCGCGCTTGTCGGCCCGCGTTGGGTTGGGTGCGGTGTATTCCTTGCCGCCGTCCACCCGCTTGCCACCGGGCAACCAGTGCGACAGCACCCGGTCGATGGCCTGCAGGGCGGCGCGCTTCACCTCGGCAAAGGTGGGGTACTTCTTGCGTTCTCGGGTATCGGTCATTCGTTGCCCTCCAACTCATCAGCGCTATCGAACAACGTGCCACCTTGAGCTTCCACCATGAAACCCAAGGCAATGACTGCGTGGTGAAGGGCGTTCGCTTCTGAGCTGCTCAACTCGCGTTCGGCCAGCATTAGGCCGATGCCTTTCAGCCCGATACCGGCTGAGCTCAGGACACCAGCACTAGCAGCTACGCCTTGACGAAAGAAAGTGATCTTTGATGGGAGCGCGCTCATTGGTCACCCCCTGCAGAGTCAGGTAGGCCAGCGGCAGCGGCATCAACCAGCGCCTTGACCATCTCGCTCAAGTGATAGACCGCGAAGCTTTCGCCACCATGCGCCAGTTCCATGGCGACCGTCTGAGACAGTCCGTTGATAACCTCCAGCAAATCGCTGGCATGCTCCAACGCAAGCTTGGCCGGTACTCCGGTGTTGACTTGGAACAGGTGCTGACCTCGAATTTTGCAGAAGTCCAGGCCGATGGTGAGGTTCTGTTGATCACACATGAGGCACCTCCACCAGCTCCATCAGCTTGCAGAAGTCGTTGAAGATCGATTGCGACAGGTAGACCTGTGCCTGCATCAGCGCTGCAGCGTGGCTGCGATCCAGGTATGCCCCTTCGGCACAGTCGGCAAGGGCCGTATTGTCCAACGTGATTTCAGCCAACACTTTTACGGTGTCGAGCTTCATCTCGAGTTCATTGGCCAGCTCAGTGGCATGCGGGTTCATCTGCTTACGCATGGCGCACCTCCTGAGCTTTCAGAGTCAGGGAGCGGACGTGCTCAAGGTGCTCGCGCAGGTTGGCCGCACGAATGTGGGCACGGTGGCCACCTTGCAGCCAGGCCAGCGCCTGGCTGGCGTCGCTGGTGGCCTTGCACTGCTCGGCTTGGGCTTCCAGCTCGCGAGCCTTGGCCATAGCGACGTTGTAGCGAGCGAGGCGAACGGACAGGGATGAATCAGCGCGAAGCGCGGCAAAGGCTCGGGCCTTCAGGGCGGCGGCGCGTTGCTGAAGTGCGGACGGATTGAGGGCGTGCGGGTGCTTCATGGTTACGGCTCCTAGAGTTGAGGAACCGCCATCATCACTTCCACATGATGGGTGGCGGCTGTACGCAGGTGTGGAAGACCGGAACTCTAGGAATCCGGCGCGCTCGAAAGCGCCCTGCGCACAGCCACCATAAAACGAAACAACGGGCACAAAAAAAGCGCCTGCTTTCGATACGATGGCGCTTGTGCGCCTAGAGTTGATCGGGCTTCCACACCCGGTCGCTGGATTTACAGCGGCGGGTGCAGAGTAGCGCTGCCGTAGCGGCTGCGCAAGGTTCAACAGCGCGGGCATCGCTTGCACGATGCCCATGCAGGGCATAGATTGATTGGGCACAGCGCTTCACCTCCAACGCCCTCGGCTGCCACCGGGGGCGTTTTCGTTTTAGGGGTTGGTCAGGCGGCGTCTTTCATCAAGGCCAGCAAAGGCGGGTCGCCCGCTTCGCCGCGTAACCATGCGTTAATCCGCTTGTCGTAGGCGCACTGTCGGGCGTAGTCCTCGGCGCTGTTGCTGCGTGATACCCGTTCGGCTTCAGCCTGCTGGCGCTCCATGTGTGCGGCGCGCTGTTGCTGTAGCGCGGTTCGCTCGGCTTCATCCAGGCCACATGTACTCTGCAGATGCTCGGGCCAGTGCCGGGATGGATAGTGCTTGAAGGCCCACTCAACATTCTCGCGCGCTTCACGCGCTCGGGCATCGGCATGCACGGCCCAGGTGTCGGGCTCATTGGCGTAATGGGCGTCATCATCGATAAGCCAATAAGTCACCCAATCCCCCAGCCTGGCGGCGCTCATTGCCTTTAACTGAGCTGGTTTCATGGCGAACAGGCCGCCCCCTTCCACGTGGGCAAACTTGCGCCGTACGGCATGACGGCCGAGCAGAGGCGGCAGGTTATATGGGTGAGGCTCCAGGGGGAGCACCAGGCCGGCAGGGTTGAAGAAGTAGGCTTCCTTGGCGCGGCCATCCCAGCTCACGCCGGCAATGGTGCGCTGGCAAAAGTTGGGTTGATCCGGGCGATACAAGGCAAACCCAATCCGGTAGGGATCGAAGAAAGGTTCCTCGAACGGGTGGCGATTGCGCTTCATGCTGCAGCCTCCCCGCGCGAGGCGATCCGCGCACGCACCCAGGCCTGTACCTCAGCCAGCACGAACGCCACGGGGGCGCCACGGGCGGTACTGGCGCTGAGCGGCACTGGCCGGGGAAAGGTCGGGTCATCCTTGAGGCGCTTGTAAACCGTTGCACGCTGCAGGCCGGTCAGTGCCAGCAAGTCGGGCATACGGATCAGGGTCACAGCGGGGTCGAGTACCGTCGCAACAGTGTTGCTGGCGCCAGGCCGCAGCTCCCGCACCTTTTCGGCGGAGAGCGGGCCAGCTGGGACAGCGCTGGACGCTTTGACAGAAGGCTTGACCATTACGCTGCCCCCTTCACCGCAGGCGCGGCGGTGGTGCTCTGGCGGGCGTGCAGCCAGGCCGCAAGATCAGAGCGACGGTAACGAATACGGGCACCGCAGCGAATGAACGGCAGTGCATGGCGGCCAGTGCTGCGCCAGGCGGCCAGGGTCTTGAGCGAGAGGCCGAGCAACTGCGCCGCCTGTTCAGGCGTCAGGAGGTCGGCCGGGTCTATGCCTGTGCCGGCCTCAGCGCGCGGGTGCTGTCGTGATAGAGCGTTGTTGTTCATAGCTGTCTACCTGTGTTGTTTTCCACAGGTCGCAAGCTACGCACTCAAAAGAAAACGAACCTAGCCTCGCTTTCTTTTCTTTTCATCTGGATAAAGCCCCTCATGCCGCAAGTGCGCTCGGACGGTCGGCTTTGAAAGGCTGAGACGTGTCGCCAGCACGCTTACCAGGTCAGCGGGCTTTCTAGCTCTTTCTTTCTGTACATCGCGGGCCAACCGGCAGGTCTCAGCAGCAGCGGCCGCAAAATCAGCCCGCCGCGTGGCGGCAGAGTGTGTACCGCCCTTCTGCCCGGCCTTTCGTGCGGCTTCGCGCAACGCCCGCCGAAGTGTGCCGTCTCCCCTGGCCACCAGCTCCGTAAGGCGCCATCCCAGCTCGTTAAGCTCAGCATCATTCAGCGGCTCCGCTATCGCTTTTTTGGCCAGGATCCAGGCCGATAATGCCGCAGACTTACGAAACGATACGTTCATAAAGTCGGCGTTATCTACCGCATCCCTCGCCTCCAACATCATGCCTTCCAGCATCGGGATAAACAGGGCAATTTCCAGCCCCCGGCCGGCGTGTTCCTCGCATCGCTGTCGTCCAGACTCATCCGCCAGCCAGCCGTCTCCGAAGTACCGCTCAAGCCAAGGGTGGTAAAACGGAGCTGGCGAAAAGCCAAGCGGGTGGTAAGGCGAACTCAGAAAGTCCCAGTGATCCCGAATGCTCTCAACCATCCCCATAATGTAATCAAGCTCTAGTTCAACTGAGCCGCCCATTAATCCCCCCACTCCCCAAACTCCCGCGCGGCAACACGCGCGGGCGCTTGCCCGTGTTCCATCGCCCAGCCTGCACCCATCGGCCACCAGGGCAGAGCTGGGCTTGTGTCGTGTTCCGTCTGGCCGGCTGCTGGCGCTATATCGAAACGCCCCGAGGTGTTCCAACTGGCGCCCTCGATCACGGAACACAATTGGTGTTCAGAACACCACGTGTTCCGCCTTCTGCGCAATTGTGTTCCATCGCTGAAAGCCCCGCCGTTACTGGCTTCCAGCCATTGAGGAACACCAAGAACACCGGGAACACCAGTTTTCCGAGGGGTACGGGTTCGCATACTCAAACCGCCTTGCCGAAGTTGACTGGCACCACGTTAGCGGCGCCCTCCCCTCGGTGAGCAAAGTCATAGGGGGTGACGTGCTGCTGCCTGTTGGCATCGAGGTAGTCAGCCCACCACTGCACCATAAGCCTGCGCTCTTCGAGGTGTTCCGCCTTATGGATGTAGGCGGCCCGCACCGTGTTGCGCTCTTGGTGGCTCATCTGCCGCTCTACCGCCTCGCGCGTCCACAAGCCCGACTCCACCAGGGCAGAACAAGCCATGGCACGGAATCCATGTCCGCATACCTCGGCCTTGGTGTCGTACCCCATGCGGCGTAGCGCAGCGTTCACGGTGTTCTCACTCATAGGCTTGTGGTGGTAGTGGTCGCCGGGGAACACCAACTCATACCGGCTGGACAGCATATGAACCTGCCCGAGCAACCCAAGCGCCTGGCGGCTCAGCGGCACCAGGTGCGGCGTGCGCATCTTGGCGCCTCGGCTTGAATGCTTGACGCCCTCGATAGCCTCGCGCTCGCCCGGGATCGTCCAGAGGCTGGTTTGCATGTCGATCTCCTGCCACCGAGCAAAGCGCAGCTCACTGGAGCGGATGAACACCTGCAGGGTAAGTGCCACGGCCAGCTTGGTCAGTGCGCGGCCGTTGTAGCTGTCGATCCGCTGCAGCAGCTCGGGCAGCCGCTCCAATGCCAGCGCCGGACGGTGCTGTGCCTTGCGGGTCGCTGTAGCGCCCACCAAGTCACTCGCTGGGTTGGTTTCGATAAGCCCATGCTGGACGGCGTAGCGCATTACCCCGGTGATGTACTGGCGCAACCGGCCGGCCAGCTCCAGGGTATCGCGCTGCTCTGCCGCCTTGAGCGGTGTGAGTAGGTCACGCACCTTGAGACTTGTCACCGCCCGGCTACCGAGCGCCGGGAACAGGTGCTGTTCCATCCGGCGCAATACCTTGGCGGCATGATCCGGCGACCACTTGCGAGCGCCGGCCGCATGCCAGTCCAACGCTACAGCCTTGAAGGTGTTGGTGAGCTCAGCCTGGGCGGTCGCCCTCGCCTGCTGCTCATGCTCGATGGGATCCACACCTTCGGCCAGCAGCTCTAAGGCAGCAGCACGCCGACCGCGCGCAGACTTGAGCGTGAGAGCTGGATAGTTACCGAAGGTGGCCAGCCCAGCCCGGCCATCAGGCCGAGTGAACTTGAAGCGCCATGTCTTGGCGCCGCTGGGCTTTATCGCCAGGTAGAGGCCCTGGCCGTCGAAGAGCTTGTATTCCTTCTCGCGCGGCTTGGCTGCCTCGCATTTAGGGTCTGTCAGCGGGATGACTGGGCGTGCCATAGGAATACGTTTTCCTTACCGAACCGGCGTATCCCCATTTTTATTCCTAAAATCGGGATATGTACAGAGACAAGGATAGACAGCCATAAACAACAAAACCGGCCAAGAGGGCCGGTTTAGATGGGTTTCGTAGACTTATAGAGACAGATATAAACAGATGAATGGTGCCCGAAGCCGGACTCGAACCGGCACGCCCTTGCGAGCGAGAGATTTTAAGTCTCCTGCGTCTACCGATTTCGCCATTCGGGCGGTAGCGCTGTGAAGGGCGGACTATATACAGCCCTCCGCGTCCTCGCAAGGCATGCACAGCACACCTCGGAGAATGAAAAAGGCCCCGTAAATCGTTGATCTACGAGGCCTTTTGGATTGGAGGCTGAGGTCGGAATCGAACCGGCGTTCACGGATTTGCAATCCGGTGCATAACCACTCTGCAACTCAGCCATGAAGCAAACGAGCCGCCTTGGCGACTCGTGTAAAACTGGAGCGGGAAACGAGACTCGAACTCGCGACCCCGACCTTGGCAAGGTCGTGCTCTACCAACTGAGCTATTCCCGCTTGTCTTGTCGACGGGCGCCATTCTATAGAATCGAATCGCGCCGTCAACCCTTTGATTCAAAAATACTTATTTCTTTTCAGAGGTGGTGCTGAGGTGCGGCCAGGCAGCCAGCAGGTACTGCAGCATCGACCACAACGTCAGCACCGCAGCGATCACCAGCAGGATGTATCCGACCACCACCCAGAAGGTGAATACAGGCGGATTGCCCAGCAGGATGACCAGTGCCAGCATCTGCGCCGCGGTTTTCCATTTGCCGAGGTTGGAGACGGCCACGTGCGCCCGAGCGCCCAGCTCGGCCATCCACTCACGCAGTGCGGAGACGACGATCTCGCGACCGATGATGGTCGCTGCCGCGAGGGTCAGCCAGAGATTGGAATGCTCTGCAACCAGCAGTACCAGCGCTACAGCCACCATCAGTTTGTCGGCTACCGGATCGAGGAAAGCGCCGAACGGAGTGCCCTGCTCCCAGCGGCGAGCCAGGTAGCCGTCGAGCCAGTCGGTCGCGGCAGCAACGGCGAAGACGCCGCTGGCAGCCCAGTAACTCCAGGAGAACGGCATGTAGAACAGGAGGATGAAGACCGGAATCAGTGCGACCCGGAGCACGGTAAGCAAGTTGGGGATATTCATCGGCACAACTAGGCTGCGAAGTGAACAGGCATTCTACTCACTGTGCAGAGTGTCATAAATCAACTCGGCGAGCTTTTTACTGATTCCGGGCGCTTTGGCGATTTCTTCGGCACTGGCGCGGGACAATTCCTGCAGGCCGCCGAAGTGATTGAGCAGCTCACGCCGCCGCTTCGGGCCGATCCCGGCGACTTCTTCCAGCGTCGAAGTACGTCGCGTCTTGCCACGTCGCGCACGGTGCCCGGTGATCGCGAAACGGTGCGACTCATCCCGGATCTGCTGGATCAGGTGCAGCGCCGGCGAGTTGCCGGGCAAGGTGAACTCATGCTCGGCGTCGTTCAGGTAGAGCACTTCGAGGCCAGGCTTGCGCGTCGTACCCTTGGCCACGCCAAGCAGGATCAGATCCGGCACCGCCAGCTCCTGTAACACTTCGCGCGCCATGGCCAGTTGCCCCTTGCCGCCGTCCACCAGCAGCACGTCAGGCAGCTTGCCCTCGCCATCCTTGATCTTGCTGAAACGCCGCGTCAGCGCCTGGTGCATGGCCGCATAGTCATCGCCGGGCGTGACGCCCTCGATATTGAAGCGACGGTAATCGGATTTCAGCGGCCCTTCGGGGCCAAACACCACGCAGGAGGCGACGGTCGCCTCGCCGCTGGAGTGGCTGATATCGAAGCACTCCATGCGCTGCGGCGGCTCGTCCATTTCCAGCACGGCGGCCAACGCCTCGAAGCGTTCGGCCAGGTGCTGCCGATTGGCCAGGCGTGCCGCCAGCGCCTGTTCAGCGTTGGTAACGGCCAATTGCTGCCAGCGGGCACGGGTGCCGCGTACACGCAAACTGATGCTCAGGCTGCGTCCACGCAATGATTCGATGGCTTCGATCAAGGTGGCGAAGTCTTCATGCTGCACGTTGACGATCAACTCGCTGGGCAGATCGCGCTCGGCATTGCCCAGGTAGTACTGAGCAAGGAAGGCCATCAGCACATCGCCGCCCTCCTCCTCGATCGCCACCTGCGGGAAGAAATTCTTGCTGCCCAGCACGCGACCACCTCGCACACTGATCAGGTGCACACAGGCGCCTCCGGGCGTCAGCATCACGGCGACCACATCGACGTCGCCGCTGCCGCCCTCCATGCTCTGCTGATCCTGTACGCGGCGCAGCATGGAAATCTGATCACGTAGCTCGGCGGCGCGCTCGAACTCCAGCGCCATGGAGGCTTTTTCCATGCTGGCGGACAGTTCCTCGCTCAATGCATTGCTGCGGCCATCGAGAAACATCACCGAATGGCGCACGTCTTCGGCGTATTCCTCGGGGCTGACCAGACCGACGCAAGGGCCCTTGCAGCGCTTGATCTGATATTGCAGGCAGGGGCGCGTACGGTTCCTGTAGTAACTGTCTTCGCACTGACGAACCAGAAAGGTCTTCTGCAGCAGGCTCAGGCTTTCGCGAATCGCCAGGGCGCTGGGATAGGGGCCGAAATAGCGCCCCTTGGCCTTCTTCGCGCCACGATGGATGCCCAGCCGGGGGAATTCACCGTCCGACAGGAATACATAGGGATAGGACTTATCGTCGCGCAGGAGGATGTTGTAAGGCGGCCGCCATTCCTTGATCAGCGTCTGCTCGAGCAGCAGCGCCTCGGTTTCGTTGGCGGTAATAGTCGTTTCGATCTGCGCGATACGTGCGACCAGCGCGGCCGTCTTGGGTGCCTGACCGGTCTTGCGAAAGTAACTGGAGAGACGCTTCTTGAGATTCTTCGCCTTGCCGACGTAAAGCAGGCGGCTCTCACCGTCGAACATGCGATAGACGCCAGGGCGACCACTGCAGGTCGCCAGGAAGGCGCTCGAATCGAAGGAGGCGGACATCTTCAGCTGACGGCGTCGACCATGCCGTGGCGTACCGCAAGCAGGGCCAGCTCGACATCGCTGGTAATGGAGAGTTTCTCGAAGATACGGTAACGGTAGGTGTTGACCGTCTTCGGCGACAGGCACAGCTTGTCCGAGATGTTCTGCACCTTGTGGCAGTTGGCGATCATCAGCGCGATCTGGATTTCACGCTCGGACAAAAGATCGAATGGCGAGCCGCTGGTTTGCGGCTGGAAGGACTTGAGCGCCAGTTGCTGTGCAATCTGCGGGTCGATGTAGCGCTGGCCGGCGAACACCAGGCGAATGGCCTGCACCATCTCATCCAGCGCCGCACCCTTGGTCAGGTAACCGGCGGCGCCGGCCTGCAGCAGGCGAGTCGGGAACGGGTCCTCTTCGCATACGGTGACCGCGACGACCTTGATATCGGGGTGGCTGCGCATCAGCTTGCGGGTGGCCTCCAGGCCGCCGATGCCGGGCATCTTGACGTCCATCAGAACGACATCGGGCTTGAGTTCGCGGACCTTGAGCAGGGCTTCTTCGCCGGTGCAGGCTTCGCCCACCACTTGCAGACCATCGATATCGGCCAACATGCGGGTGATGCCCGTGCGAACCAGATCGTGATCGTCGACTACCAGGACCCTAATCAATCGCCACCTCGTTGCACCTTGTCAGCCACCGTGCAACGACGGTGAGGTTGAACCTGCCGGCCACCTTAGCAAAAAGCCAGGGGCTGACCTAGCTTGGCGTACGGCAGTCAAAAAGCAAGCGCCAGATTAAGGTCAGATATCGCTTCAAGGCAATATGGGGAATTGGCGGAAGCGGTGAGATTCGAACTCACGGATAGTTGCCCATCGACGGTTTTCAAGACCGTTGCCTTAAACCACTCGGCCACGCTTCCAAACGCTGAGCAGGGAGGATGAGACTTCAACCTCCGCTGCAGTGCGGGCGGCAATCTTACCGGAACGCAACACACTGTCAAACTCTCTGTCTTGGCACCTCGACTGGCTCTGTTATGATCCGGTCCAATCAAATAACGGATCCTCGTGCCACAGGAGCGTCGCCATGCAAGAGCGAGACTACGTACTAAACCATTCGCAGACCGAACAGCTGGAAGTCAGCAAGGTGTTGCGCAACACCTATGGTTTGCTGGCCATCACCCTGGCCTTCAGTGGCCTGGTCGCGTTCCTCAGCCAGCGTGCCAACGTGCCGTACCCGAACTTCTTCGTGGTGCTGATCGGCTTCTACGGCCTGTTCTTCCTCACCTACAAGCTGCGTGATTCGGCCTGGGGCCTGGTTTCCACCCTCGCCCTGACCGGCTTCATGGGCTACACCCTTGGCCCGATCCTCAACCGCTATCTGGGCATGGCCAACGGCGCCGAGGTTATCAGCTCGGCGTTCTCCATGACCGCGCTGGTGTTCTTCGGTCTGTCCGCCTACGTGCTGACCACCCGCAAGGACATGAGCTTCCTCAGCGGCTTCATCACCGCCGGCTTCTTCGTCCTGCTCGCCGCAATTCTGGCCAGCTTCTTCTTCCAGATCAGCGGCCTGCAACTGGCGATCAGCGCTGGCTTCGTGCTGTTCTCCTCGGTCTGCATCCTGTTCCAGACCAGCGCCATCATCCATGGCGGTGAGCGCAACTACATCATGGCCACCATCAGCCTGTACGTGTCGATCTACAACCTGTTCGTCAGCCTGCTGCAGATCTTCGGCATCATGGGCGGCGACGACTGATAGCGTTTCGTCCCCCTTCGAGCCCGCTTCGGCGGGCTTTTTCTTGCCCGCCTGCTTTGCCTCGCTGCAGTGATTCTTTGTTTGCCGGGCACCCTGGCCTTATCATTGCCCCAGTTTTGCCTAACCGGACGCTCCATGAAGTTTGCCATCGCCCTGTTCGCCGCCCCACACCTGCCTGCCTCGCGTCGCGCGCTGCGTTTCGCCCAGGCGGCGTTGGACGGCGGCCACGAAATCGTTCGCCTGTTCTTCTACCAGGACGGCGTGCACAGTGCTGCCAGCAATGTCGTGAGCCCACAGGACGAGCTGGATCTGCCCCGAGAGTGGCGCGAATTCGTCACAGCCAATGAACTCGACGCGGTAGTCTGCATCGCTGCCGCCCTGCGTCGTGGCGTACTCAACGACGAAGAGGCGCAGCGCTATACGCGCCCGGCGGCCAATCTGCAGGCCCCGTGGGAGCTTTCCGGCCTCGGCCAATTGCATGAAGCGGCGCAGCAGGCCGACCGCCTGATCTGCTTCGGAGGCCACTGAATGAGCAAGTCGCTGTTGATCATCAGCCGCCAGGCGCCCTGGAGCGGCCCCGGCGCGCGCGAGGCACTGGACATCGCCCTGGCCGGCGGCGCCTTCGACTTGCCCATCGGCATGCTGTTTCTCGACGATGGCGTGTTCCAGCTGAGCACGCACCAGCAGCCCGGCAATCTGCAGCAGAAGGACCTCGGCGCCAATCTGCAGGCCCTGCCGATGTTCGGCGTGGAGGCTCTGTACGCCAGCCAGCGCAGCCTGGCCGAGCGCGGACTCGGCGCCACCGCATTGAATATCGCGGTACAGCGCCTCGACGACAGCGAGCTGACCGCCCTCCTCGACCGTTACGACCAGGTGATCACCCTCTGATGGCCACCCTGCATATCCTTTCCCACTCGCCGTTCGCCGACAGCCGCCTGGCCAGTTGCCTGCGCCTGCTGGGCGCCGACGACGCACTGCTGCTCAGTGGCGATGCGGTCTACGCCCTGCAACCCGACACTGCCAACCTGCAGGCGCTGCAACTGATGCCCACCAGCGTCGCGCTCTATGCCCTGGACGAGGACCTCGCCGCACGCGGCCTGCAGGCGCCCGAGCGCGTGAGCGCCGTGGATTACCAGGCATTCGTCGAGCTCTGCACCCGCTACGCCAAGGTCAACAGCTGGCTATGAGTATCCTAAATGTCGCCGGACGCGAAATCGCCCTGGACAAGGATGGCTACCTGGTCGACCTGCAAGACTGGTCGCACCCGGTTGCCGAAGCGCTGGCCGCCGCCGAAGAGCTGCAACTGAGCGATGAGCACTGGGAAATTCTCGACCTGCTGCGTGCCTTCTACGATGAGTTCCAGTTGTCGCCGGCCAATCGCCCCCTGATCAAGTACGTGGCGCTCAAGCTCGGCCCGGACAAGGGCAACAGCCTGCACCTCAACCGCCTGTTCAAGGGCACGCCCGCCAAACTCGCCGCCAAGCTCGCCGGCCTGCCGAAACCGACCAACTGCCTATGAACCTGATCACGCCCGCCGAACATCCTTTCGCCCAGTTCGTGCGCATTCTCGGCAAGGGCAAACGCGGCGCGCGCGGCCTGACCCGCGAGGAAGCCCACGAAGCCATGGGCATGCTGCTCGACGACAAGGTCGAGGACACCCAGCTCGGCGCCTTCCTGATGCTGTTGAGGCACAAGGAAGAAAGCGCGGAGGAGCTCGCCGGTTTTACCGAAGCCATCCGCTCACGACTGGCCGCACCCGGCATCAGGGTCGATCTGGACTGGCCCAGCTACGCCGGCAAGAAGCGTCACCTGCCCTGGTACCTGCTGGCGGCCAAGGCGCTGGCCGCCAGCGGCGTGCGCATCTTCATGCACGGCGGTGGGGCCCACACCGCAGGGCGCCTGTATAGCGAACAGCTGCTGGCAGAGCTGGATATCCCCTGCTGCCGCGACTGGCAGAGCGTGGCAACGGCGCTCGATCAACATGGCCTGGCCTACAGCTACCTGGGCGACTGGATGCCGGCACTGCAGCGCATGATCGATCTGCGCAACACGCTGGGCCTGCGCTCGCCGATTCACTCTCTGGCGCGCATCATCAACCCGCTGAGCGCCAGCTGCGGGCTGCAGAGCATCTTCCATCCTGGCTACCAGGCCGTGCACCGCGAAGCCAGCCGCCTGCTCGGCGACCCTGCCATCGTCATCAAGGGCGAAGGCGGCGAGATCGAAGCGAACCCGGACGCGGCCTGCCACCTGTACGGCACCCGCGATGGCGAGGACTGGGACGAGGAATGGCCGGCGCTTTCGGCGCAGCGTCACGTCAAACCGGAACAGCTCGACCCGACCGTTCTGAGCGCCTTCTGGCGCGGCGAGCGCGAAGATGCCTACGGCCAGCTGGCTGTCGTTGCCACCATGGCCGTCGCGTTACGAGGGCTGGGCATGCCGCGCGAGCAGGCTTTCGAACAGGCCCGGCAGCGCTGGGATGCCCGACTTCGATCCAATCAGCCGATTGATTAAGCCAGCTTTTTCCACCTTTCAATCGACCCCATGGCGCTAGACTCCAGGTTCACTCAAGAACGGAGGCAAGCGTTATGGGTTTGCTGATCGATGGACGCTGGCACGACCAGTGGTACGACACCGGCGACAGTGGCCGCTTCCAACGCGAAAGCGCGCAACGCCGCAACTGGGTAACCGCCGACGGCAGCGCCGGCCCGAGTGGCGACGGCGGTTTCAAGGCCGAAGCCGGACGCTATCACCTGTATGTCTCGCTGGCCTGCCCCTGGGCTCACCGTACCCTGATCCTGCGCAAGCTCAAGGGTCTGGAATCCTTGATCGACGTATCCGTGGTCAGTTGGCTGATGCGCGAGCACGGCTGGACCTTCGACCGCAACTTCGGCTCCAGCGGCGACCGTCTCGACAACCTCAGCTACATGCACCAGCGCTACACGGCCGACGATCCCCACTACAGCGGCCGCGTCACCGTGCCGACACTCTGGGACACACAGAGCGGCGGCATCGTCAGCAACGAGTCGGCGGAAATCATCCGCATGTTCAACAGCGCCTTCGATGGCCTGACCGGTAATGACCTGGACTTCTACCCGGAGCCGCTACGCGAACGTATCGACCAGCTCAACGAGCGTATCTACCCGGCGGTGAACAACGGCGTCTACAGGGCCGGCTTCGCCACCACCCAGGAAGCCTACGAAGAAGCCTTCGACGAGCTGTTCGCCATGCTCGATGAGCTGGAAGCACTCCTGGACAACAATCGATATCTGGCCGGTGAATACCTGACCGAGGCCGACATCCGCCTGTTCACCACGCTGATCCGCTTCGATGCCGTCTACCACGGCCACTTCAAGTGCAACCTGCGGCGCATCGAGGACTACCCGAACCTGTCCAACTGGCTGCGCGAGCTGTATCAGTGGCCGGGGATCGCCGAGACAGTGGACTTCACCCATATCAAGTCGCACTACTACGCCAGCCACGCCACGATCAATCCGACCGGGGTGATCCCCAAGGGGCCGCAGCAGGACTTCACCCGCGCGCATGACCGCCAGCGCCTGCCGGGCAAGGGTGTGTGGCAAAAAGCTGAAAGCTAGGTCGTAGGGTGGATGACGCTTTTTTCATCCACCGATGCCCGACCGCGGTGGATCGATGAAGTGCGATCCACCCTACCTGCGTCAGAGGCTGCCCTGAGCACCTTCGAACCAGGCCAGCTTGTCCCGCAGGGTGACCACTTCTCCGACTATCACCAGGGTGGGCGCATGCACTTCGTGCTGCGCCACCAGCTGCGGCAGGGTTTCCAGAGTACCGGTGAAGACCCGCTGATTCTGCGTAGTGCCCTGCTGCACCAGCGCCGCGGGCGTTGCGCCCGAGCGGCCGTGCGCGATCAATTGCTCGCAGATGCCGGATAACCCGACCAGGCCCATGTAGAACACCAGCGTCTGCCCAGGCGCCACCAGATCCTTCCAGGGCAGGTTGCTGCTGCCATCCTTGAGATGACCGGTGACGAAACGCACCGACTGCGCATGGTCGCGATGGGTCAGCGGAATCCCGGCATAGGCCGCGCAACCGGAGGCCGCGGTAATACCCGGCACTACCTGGAACGGGATGTCCTCGGCGGCCAGCTGCTCGATCTCTTCGCCACCGCGGCCGAAGATGAACGGATCGCCGCCCTTCAGGCGCAGCACGCGCTTGCCCTGGCGCGCCAGGTCGATCAGCAGCTGGTTGATCTGCTCTTGCGGCACGGCATGATCGGCGCGGCGCTTGCCGACGTAGATGCGCTCGGCATCGCGCCGGCACAGCTCGATGATGGCCGGCGCCACCAGGCGGTCGTAGAGCACCACATCGGCTTGCTGCATCAGGCGCAGGGCGCGAAAGGTCAGCAGATCGGGATCGCCCGGGCCGGCGCCGACCAGATAGACCTCACCCAGCGCACGTGGCGCCGCACCGGCCAGACGTTCCTCCAGCAGGCGCTCGCCCTCTTCCGGCTTGCCGGCAAACACGCTCTCGGCGATCTGTCCCTGGAAGACGTCCTCCCAGAACACCCGGCGTTGCTGCACATCGGGAAACAGTTGTTTGACCCGATCACGGAAGCGCTTGCCAAGGTTGGCCAGCTGGCCATAGGTGGCCGGAATCCAGGTTTCGATCTTGGCGCGGATCAGCCTGGCCAGCACCGGCGCATCGCCGCCGCTGCTGACCGCGACGATCAGCGGCGAGCGATCGACGATGGCAGGGAAGATCACGCTGCACAGTGCCGGCGCATCCACCACGTTGACCGGAATGCCCTGCGCCTGAGCCTCGGCAGAAATACGTGCGTTGAGCGGCTCGTCATCGGTGGCGGCGATGACCAGGGCGACGCCCTGCAGATCACCGCTCACATAGCCACGCAGGAAACAACCTTCGGCCCCGGCCAGCTCCCGTAGTTCGCTACGAACCTCGGGCGCCACGACGCGCAGCCGTGCCCCGGCATCGCTCAGCAGGCGTGCCTTGCGCAACGCGACCTCGCCACCACCGATCACCAGTACCGGGCGATCCTGCAGCTTGTGAAACAGCGGAAGGAATTGCATGAGTCGTGCCTCGTAAGCGGGATGTGAGCGGCTGGCTCGCAAGGTGCGATACGCGCTACTGATGGACGCCGATCCTGGGCGCGCCGTAATGACTGCGCCATCGCCAGCCTGCCGCCCAAAAAACGGGGCGGCTACTGCCACCCCCGTATCGTGCAAAACGATCAGACTTAGCCGATCACCTCGATGCCGCCCATATAGGGCTTGAGCACCTCGGGCACGCGGATGCTGCCGTCGGCCTGCTGGTAGTTCTCCAGCACGGCCACCAGGGTACGCCCGACCGCCAGGCCGGAGCCGTTGAGGGTGTGCACCAGTTCCGGCTTGCCGGTTTCCGGGTTGCGGTAGCGCGCCTGCATGCGGCGCGCCTGGAAGTCGCCACAGTTGGAGCACGAGGAAATCTCGCGGTACTTGTCCTGGCTCGGCACCCAGACTTCCAGGTCATAGGTCTTCACGGCAGAAAAGCCCATGTCACCCGTGCACAGCGCCAGCTTGCGGTACGGCAGCTCCAGCAGTTGCAGCACGCGCTCGGCGTTGGCAGTCATACCCTCCAGCGCCTCGAAGGACTTGGACGGCTCGACGATCTGCACCATCTCCACCTTGTCGAACTGGTGCTGGCGGATCATGCCGCGGGTGTCGCGGCCGGAGGCGCCCGCCTCGCTGCGGAAGCACGGGGTATGGGCGACGAACTTCAGCGGCAGCTGCTTGGCATCGAGAATTTCACCGGCGACGATATTGGTCAGCGAGACTTCGGCAGTCGGGATCAGGTACAGATCGGCCTGGTCTTCACGACGGATCTTGAACAGGTCTTCCTCGAACTTCGGCAGCTGGCCGGTGCCCTGCAGTGCCGGGGCCTGTACCAGATAAGGCGTGTAGGCCTCTTCGTAGCCATGCTCGCCGGTGTGCAGGTTGATCATGAACTGCGCCAGGGCGCGATGCAGGCGGGCGATGGGGCCGCGCAGCAACGCGAAGCGCGCGCCCGACAGCTTGGCGGCGGTCTCGAAGTCCAGCCAGCCGTGTTGCTCGCCCAGGGCGACGTGATCCTTGATTTCGAAATCGAAGCTGCGCGGGGTGCCCCAGCGCGCCACCTCGACGTTGCCGTCCTCATCCGCGCCGACCGGCACGGACTCGTGCGGCAGGTTGGGGATGTTCAGCAGCAGGTTGTCCAGCTCGTTCTGGATGGCGTCCAGCTCACGCTTGCCGGCCTCCAGGTCGCTGCCCATCTGGTCGACTTCCGCCAGCAGCGGTGCGATGTCCTCACCGCGCGCCTTGGCCTGGCCGATCGACTTGGAACGGCTGTTGCGCTCGGCCTGCAGTTGCTCGGTGCGCACCTGCACCGACTTGCGCTGACTCTCCAGGGCCTCGAAGCGGGCGACGTCGAGGGCGAAGCCACGGGTAGCGAGGCGCTCGGCGATTTCGGTGAGTTGCGTGCGGACAAGTTTGGAATCGAGCATGTTCGGGTCTCAAGACAACGGCGAAATGGTGATGGCCAGCAGTGTGGCGCGGGTTGTGGAGTGTAAAGCCTTAGCGGGTCAGGATGCCAATCGGGCCAGGCTCAAACCGGCCCAGGCCGCCAGCAAACCGCCGACAATACTGAAAGCCAGATAGCCGAAGGCCTCGGTTGCGCGCCCGCCCTCCAGCAGCTTCATGATTTCCAGACTGAACGATGAAAAGGTGGTGAAGCCCCCCAGTACGCCGGTGATCAGCCCGGTACGCAGCTCCAGAGGCAAGTCGCTGCGCGTCAGAAACAAGCCGGACAGCAGGCCGATCAACAAGCAACCAAGGACATTGACGGCAAAGGTGCCCAGATAGAAGTGCCGCGGCCAGTTGCCGGCTACCCAGCTGGCGACGAGAAATCGCATCACCGATCCGAGCGCCCCTCCTGCAGCTACGGCAAGCGCCACACGGATCATGATTTTCTCCTCTGCCTGGCGCTTGTAGCGTCCAGATTGCGCAGATGCTGCAGCTTGTCACGAATCTTCAGCTCCAGGCCGCGCGGCACGGGGTCGTAGTACTGACGTGGCTGTAAATTCTCGGGGAAGTAGTCCTCCCCCGCCGCGTAGGCATCCGGCTCGTCATGGGCGTAGCGGTATTCGTCGCCATAGCCGAGCTGCTTCATCAGCTTGGTCGGGGCATTGCGCAGGTGCAGCGGCACCTCCTGCGAGCCCTGCTCGGCAGCATCACGCATCGCCGCCCTGAACGCCGTGTACACCGCATTACTTTTCGGCGCACAGGCCAGATAGACGATGGCCTGAGCCACGGCCAGCTCACCCTCGGGGCTGCCCAGACGCTCCTGCACGTCCCAGGCATTGAGGCACAGGGTCAAGGCGCGCGGGTCGGCATTGCCGATATCCTCGCTGGCCATGCGCACCACACGCCGGGCGATATAGAGCGGGTCGCAGCCGCCGTCGAGCATACGTGCGTACCAGTACAGTGCGCCGTCAGGGCTGGAGCCGCGCACCGACTTGTGCAGGGCGGAAATCTGGTCATAGAACGCCTCGCCGCCCTTGTCGAAGCGACGGCGGCTGTCGCCCAGCAGGTTCTGCAGCAACTCCACCCCGATTTCGCCATCGTCCTCGGCCAGGTCGGCGGCATTCTCGAGGAAGTTGAGCAGACGGCGACCATCGCCATCGGCGGCAGCCAGAAGGATCTGAAAAGCCTCGTCCGGCAGGCTGAGGTGGCGATCGCCCAGGCCTTTCGGATCGGTCAAGGCGCGATTGACCAGCTTGCGCATCGCCGCCTCGTCAAGACTCTTGAGCACGTAGACGCGGGCGCGCGACAGCAGCGCGTTGTTCAGCTCGAACGAAGGATTCTCGGTGGTGGCACCGATGAAAATCAGCGTGCCGTCTTCCACATAGGGCAGAAAGGCGTCCTGCTGGCTCTTGTTGAAGCGGTGCACCTCGTCGACGAAGAGGATGGTGCGACGGCCGTACTGCGCCGCATGCTGCTGGGCCACCTCGACGGCCTGACGGATTTCCTTCACACCGGACAAAACGGCGGAAATGGTCTCGAAATGAGCATCGGTGACCTTGGCCAGCAGGCGCGCCAGGGTGGTTTTGCCCACACCGGGCGGCCCCCAGAAGATCATCGAATGCAAGGCGCCCTGCTCCAGCGCCTCACGCAGCGGTTTGCCCGGCCCCAGCACGTGCTCCTGGCCGACGTACTCGTCCAGGCTGGTAGCACGCAAACGCGCAGCCAGGGGCTGCGCGACGGGTTGGCGACCGAACAGATCCACGCGTTACTCCTGGATGACGTCCGCGCCTTCCGGAATGTCGAAGGTGAACTGGCCGTCATCGACCGGCTCGTTCATCTTCACATTGAGGAACAGGATGTTGGTGCGCTGGCCGATGCTGTCGATCAGCTGCATGTCGTTGAGCATGCGATTGCGGAACGACAAGCGCAGGCTGTCGAACAGGCTGTCCTTGGCCTTGGGCTTGAGGATGAAGTCGACCACGCTGCCGCCTTCCTTGTAGTCAATCTCGAAATTCTCGCGGATCTGCGACACATCGCCCGAGAGCAGCAGAGCCGGGGTGTGGGTCAGGCGTTGATCGAGGGTCTGGATGGTGACTTGCTCCAGGTCCGGATCATACAGCCAGACCTTTTCGCCGTTCGACACCAGCAGCTGTTCCATCGGCTGATCGGTGTGCCAGCGGAACAGCCCTGGGCGTTTGAGCACCAGCTCGCCGGCGGTCTCCTGCAGCTGGGTGCCGCTGGCATCCAGGGTCAGCTGGGAAAAACGGGCGTTGATGGTCTGCGCCTGATTGAGCAGTTCGGTCAGGCGCTTGGTGGCCGCCTCTTCGTCAGCCTGGGCGGTTAGCAGGGTAAAGCTCAGAGCAGCCAGCATCAGCAGGCGAATAACACGCATATAAACCCCTTGAGTCCGTATGAGAATGACGAGGCGACTCCGCACCCCGCACTGCTCGGCAGCCTCTGAGCTGCCGTGAATCCTGTAGACCGCGAATTCAGCGGTTTATCCGCGGCGCGCAACACTCAGTCACGTGATGAACCGGGCGCGAGTACCTCGCGCGAACCGTTGGTATTCATCGAGCTGACCACGCCAGCCATCTCCATCGCCTCGATCATGCGCGCGGCGCGGTTGTAGCCAATCTTCAGCTTGCGTTGCACCGCGGAAATGGAGGCGCGGCGGCTTTCCAGCACGAAATTGACGGCCTCGTCATACAGCGGGTCTTCCTCGCTGCCCTCGCCGCCTTCGCCACCGCCGCCACCTTCGAAGCCGCTGCCGCCCTCCTCGACCCCGGCGAGGATGTCCTCGATGTAGTCCGGCGCACCGCGCTGCTTCCAGGCCTCGACCACGCGATGCACTTCGTCATCGGATACGAAGGCACCGTGCACGCGAATCGGCAGACCGGTGCCGGGCGGCAAATAAAGCATGTCACCGTGACCAAGTAGCTGCTCGGCGCCGCCCTGATCGAGAATGGTGCGCGAGTCGATCTTGCTCGATACCTGGAACGCCATGCGGGTGGGGATGTTGGCCTTGATCAGGCCAGTGATCACGTCCACCGATGGGCGCTGGGTGGCGAGGATCAGGTGGATACCGGCGGCACGCGCCTTCTGCGCGATACGTGCGATCAGTTCTTCGACCTTCTTGCCGACGATCATCATCATGTCGGCGAATTCGTCGACGACCACGACGATGGTCGGCAGCGTTTTCAGGTGCGGCGGTTCATCGTCCATCGACTCGCGCTTGTAGAGCGGATCATGCAACGGCGTACCGGCCTCGATGGCATCCTTCACCTTGCGGTTGAAACCGGCCAGGTTGCGCACGCCCATCGCAGCCATCAGCTTGTAACGACGCTCCATCTCGGCAACCGACCAGCGCAGCGCGTTGGCCGCCTCCTTCATGTCGGTGACTACCGGGCACAGCAAATGCGGGATGCCTTCGTAGATCGACAGCTCGAGCATCTTCGGGTCGATCATGATCATCCGCGCCTCTTCCGGCGTGGACTTGAACAGCACCGACAGGATCATCGCGTTGACCCCCACCGACTTACCGGAACCGGTAGTACCGGCCACCAGCAGGTGCGGCATCTTGGCCAGATCGGCAATCACCGGGCGACCGCCGATATCGTGCCCCAGCGCCAGAGTCACCGGCGATTTGGCATCGTCGTACTCGCTCGAAGACAGCACCTCGGAGAAGCGCACGATCTGACGATCCTCGTTGGGCACCTCGATGCCCACGGTGGTCTTGCCGGGGATCACCTCAACCACGCGCACGCTGACCATGGCCATCGAGCGCGCCAGATCCTTGGCCAGGTTGGAGATGCGGCTGACCTTCACCCCGGCAGCGGGCTGAATTTCGAAACGGGTAATCACCGGACCGGGATGCACGGACTCGACCACGACATCGACACCGAACTCCTTGAGCTTGATCTCGAGCAGGCGCGACATGGCCTCCAGCGACTCGGGGGAGAACTGCTTCTGCTTCTTCTCGGCGACATCGAGGATGGAAATCGGCGGCAGGCTGCCTTCGATGGCGGTGTCGACGAACAAGGGAGCCTGCTTCTCCTTGAGTACACGCTTGCTCGGCTCAGCTGCCTTGGGCGGCGCTGGAGGCGTGATAACCGGTGCTGGACGCTTTTCGCGCTCGCTCATGTGCTTGCTGAGTGACTCTTCGCGCTCGATCAGGCGCTCCTTGACCTTGGCCTGCTCGCGACGATCAGACACCACTGGCGCCGCCACTTCGGTAACCCGCTCGTCCAGCTCACGCAGCTGGATTTTCATCTGCTTGCGCTCGTTGCGGGCATTCCACCAACCGGTAATGGCGCCGTGAATCAGCTCGATCAGATCGAGGGTGATCTTGCCCGTCAGGTCCATCACGCGGAACCAGGACAAATCGGTGAACACCGTCAGGCCAAACAGGAACAACGCCAGGAACACCAGCGTACTGCCCTGCACGTTCAGCGCATGCACGGCCAGATCCCCCAGGCTGGCACCGAGCATGCCACCGCCGGAGCCCTGCATGCCTGCGGCGGCAGAGAAATGAATGTCGCCAAGCGCGGCGCCCGAGAGAATCAGGAACACCAGACCGATGCTGTGCCAGGAAAACAGCCAGCCATTCCAGTGCCAGGGCTGATTGCGCGTGCGGAACACCTGCCAGGTCTTGGCAGCCAGCAACAATGGAAAAATGTAGGCGAAGTAACCCAGGGCGCCGAACAGCGCGCTGGACAACCAGGCGCCGATGCTGCCGCCGGCATTGATGATGCGCTCCACCTGGACGCTATTGTCCCAGGCCGGGTCGGCGACGTTGTAGGTCAACAGTGCCATCAGCAGATAGAGGCACATCGCGCCCAGGGCGATCAAAGCGCCTTCCTTCAGTCGATACTGAAGCTTCTGGCGCCAATCGGTGATCTGGGTGGTGGAATTTTTCAAAACAGCCATTTCCTGCGCCTCTGGCGCGTCCATCTGATGGTTAACCGTGGAAGCGGCCTATTGTAGGGCCAGCCTGAGAAGTAGGCCAATCAGCGCGCTCCCGCACCTACCCTGCTTCGGTGTAGCATAGCCGCCAGCAGCTTCCATGCGGCTCAATTGGAGCACGCATTCTCTTTTGTGACAAAGGCTTATGGGGTTTTTTTATGAGCGAAGTCAAGCATTCCCGCCTGATCATCCTGGGTTCCGGTCCTGCGGGTTACAGTGCAGCGGTTTACGCCGCGCGTGCCAACCTCAAACCGGTCGTGATCACCGGCATTCAGCCTGGCGGCCAGCTCACCACCACCACCGAAGTGGACAACTGGCCGGGTGATGTAGAAGGTCTCACCGGCCCGGCACTGATGGAGCGCATGCAGAAGCACGCCGAGCGCTTCGACACCGAGATCATCTACGACCACATCCATACCGCCGAGTTGCAGAGCCGCCCCTTCGTGCTCAAGGGCGATAGCGGCACCTACAGCTGTGACGCACTGATCATCGCCACTGGCGCCAGCGCCCAGTACCTGGGCCTGCCGTCTGAGGAAGCCTTCTCCGGCAAGGGCGTCTCGGCATGCGCCACCTGCGACGGCTTCTTCTATCGCAACCAGGTGGTCGCCGTCATCGGCGGCGGTAACACCGCCGTTGAAGAAGCGCTGTATCTGTCGAACATCGCCAAGGAAGTGCACCTGGTGCACCGCCGTGACAAGCTGCGTTCGGAGAAGATTCTCCAGGACAAGCTGTTCGACAAGGTCGAGAACGGCAACATGCGCCTGCACTGGAACCACACCCTGGATGAGGTTCTCGGCGACCAAAGCGGCGTGACCGGCGTACGCCTGAAGAGCACCCTCGACGGCAGCACCAAGGAACTGGCCCTTGCCGGCGTATTCATCGCCATCGGCCACAAGCCCAATACCGAGCTGTTCGTCGGCCAGCTGGACATGCATGACGGCTACCTGAAGATCAAGGGCGGCAGTGAAGGCAATGCCACCGCCACCAGCATCGAGGGTGTATTTGCCGCTGGCGACGTGGCCGATCACGTCTACCGCCAGGCCATCACCTCGGCCGGCGCCGGCTGCATGGCCGCCCTGGACGTCGAGAAATTCCTCGACAGCAATTGATGGACCAGGGCGAGCGACTTGCTCGCCCTCCCCTGCCCCGCTGGAGCAACGCGCATGCTGACCTGGCTGCAACGTGACTCCCTACAGTTCCCGCCACTGGCCAAAGCCATGCGCGAACCCAACGGCTTGCTGGCTGCTGGCGGCGACCTGAGCGCCGACCGCCTGATCAGCGCCTATCGGCATGGCTGCTTTCCCTGGTTTCAGGATGGCCAGCCGATTCTCTGGTGGTCACCGGATCCGCGCACCGTGCTGTTCCCCGAGGAGCTGCATGTTTCCCGCAGCCTGGCCAAATTGCTACGCCAGCAGCGCTACCGCGTCACCTTCGACCAGGATTTCTCAGCTGTCATAGCCGCCTGTGCCGAGCCGCGCGCTTACGCCGATGGCACCTGGATCACCCGCGGCATGCAGGAGGCCTATCTGCAGTTGCACGAGCGCGGCATCGCTCATTCGGTGGAAGTCTGGCAGTACGACGAGCTGGTCGGCGGACTCTACGGCCTGGCGATGGGACAGCTGTTCTTCGGCGAATCCATGTTCAGCCGCGCCGACAATGCATCGAAAGTCGGTTTTGCCACCCTGGTCGACAAGCTACAGCAATGGGGTTTCGTGCTCATCGACTGTCAGATGCCCACCCAGCACCTGCACAGCTTCGGCGCCAGAGCCATACCCCGCGCCCGCTTTGCCGAGTATCTGCAGCACCATCTCGATCTGCCGAGCCAGGCGGACTGGCTCGCCTAGTCGAGCAGCCAAGCCTGACATACACTCTTAGTCAGGCTTTTTCGAGATTTCGCCATGACCGAGCTGGCCCGCCTGAAGTTCTATGCCACTCAACCCCATCCATGCAGCTATCTGCCCGAAGAACAGGCCACCACCCTGTTTCTCGACCCCAGTCAGCCCATGGATGTGCTGGTCTATGCCGAACTGTCGGAGCTGGGCTTTCGCCGCAGTGGCGATCATCTCTATCGCCCACACTGCCAGCAGTGCACCGCCTGCATTCCGGCACGCATTCCGGCCGCACGCTTCACCCCCAACCGGCAACAGCGCCGCATTCTCAAGCGCAATGAAGATATCGTCGTTCGCTGCGTGCGCCCGGCATTCACCGAGGAGTATTACGACCTCTACGTGCGCTACATCGAGCAACGTCACGCCGATGGCGACATGTATCCACCCAGCCGTGATCAGTTTTCTACCTTCCTGGTGCGTGACCTGCCCTTTTCACGCTTCTATGAATTCCGTCTGCAGGACCGGTTGGTGGCGATTGCCGTCACCGACCTTCTGCCGAACGGTCTATCGGCGGTCTATACCTTCTACGATCCGGCCGAAGAGCGCCGCAGCCTGGGTCGCTTCGCCATCCTCTGGCAGATCGGCGAGACTGCGCGCCAGGGCCTGGACGCCGTCTATCTCGGCTACTGGATCAAGAATTGCCGCAAGATGAACTACAAGACCCAGTACCGCCCGATCGAACTCTTCGTCAATCAGCGCTGGACGCTGCTGACCTAGCCCCTGCGACGAGCACCTCCCTGCTCGACCATCCAAGCCACTTGGCGCAGCCCCCTGTTTTCGGGCACAATGCACGCCGCTTTTGCCTGGCGCCAGTTGCACCGGGCCATTTCCTGGATACCGAGGGCTTTACTGCATGTCGAAAGAAGACAGCTTCGAAATGGAAGGCACTGTCGTCGACACCCTGCCCAACACCATGTTCCGCGTGGAGTTGGAAAACGGGCACGTCGTTACCGCGCACATCTCCGGCAAGATGCGCAAGAACTACATCCGCATTCTCACTGGTGACAAGGTGCGCGTTGAGCTGACGCCTTATGACTTGAGCAAGGGCCGCATTACCTACCGCGCCCGTTAAGCCAAGCACCAAACGAAAACGCCCGGCCTATGCCGGGCGTTTTCGTTGGCCCACCGAAAGCCTTTGACCCTCGGTGGACAGCCTTTCGATCAGGCGACCTCCGCCGCCGTCTCGAACTCGAAGCTGGGCTCGCCATCCTTGATGTCGACGTGCACCACGCCGCCATGCTCGGCCAGCTCGCCGAAGAGGATCTCCTCTGCCAGTGGACGCTTGATCTTGTCCTGGATCAGACGAGCCATCGGCCGCGCACCCATCAACACATCGTAACCGCGCTCGGCCAGCCAGCTGCGCGCCGCGTCGCTGACTTCCAGCGTAACGCGCTTGTCTTCCAGCTGCGCCTGCAGTTCGGTGAGGAACTTGTCGACGATGCTCTTGATGGTTTCGTGGCTGAGACGACCAAACTGGATGATGGTGTCCAGGCGGTTGCGGAACTCCGGCGTGAAGCTCTTCTTGATCACTTCCATGGCATCGGTGGAGTGATCCTGCTGAGTGAAACCGATCGATGCACGCGAGGCGGTTTCCGCACCGGCGTTGGTGGTCATGATCAGGATCACGTTGCGGAAGTCCGCCTTGCGGCCGTTGTTGTCGGTCAGGGTGCCGTGGTCCATCACCTGCAGTAGCAGGTTGAAGACTTCCGGGTGCGCCTTCTCGATCTCATCGAGCAGCAGCACGCAGTGCGGCTGCTTGGTGATCGCCTCGGTCAGCAGACCGCCCTGATCGAAACCGACGTAACCGGGCGGCGCCCCGATCAGACGAGACACGGTATGGCGCTCCATGTACTCGGACATATCGAAGCGCACCAGTTCGATGCCCATGGCCTTGGCCAGCTGACGAGCCGCCTCGGTCTTGCCCACGCCGGTAGGCCCGGCGAAGAGGAAGGAGCCAACCGGCTTGTCCGGTGCCTTGAGGCCGGCACGCGACAGCTTGATGGCGGTCGCCAGCGAGTCGATGGCGGCGTCCTGACCGAACACGGTGAGCTTGAGGTCGCGCTCGAGATTGCGCAGTAGCTCCTTGTCGGAGCTGGAGACGTGCTTCGGCGGAATCCGCGCGATCTTGGCGACGATGTCCTCGACCTGAGCGACATCGATACGCGCCACGCGCTTGTCTTCCGGTTGCAGGCGCTGATAGGCGCCGGCCTCGTCGATCACGTCGATGGCCTTGTCCGGCATGTGCCGATCATTGATATAGCGCGCAGCCAGCTCGGCCGCTGCACGCAGCGCCTCGTCGCTATATTCGATGTGGTGATGCTGCTCGAAACGCGCCTTGAGCCCCTTGAGGATGCCAACGGTGTCCTCCACCGACGGTTCGACCACGTCGACCTTCTGGAAGCGCCGCGCCAAAGCGCGATCCTTCTCGAAGATGCCGCGAAATTCCTGGAAGGTGGTGGAGCCGATGCAGCGGATCTCGCCCGAGGACAACATCGGCTTGAGCAGATTGGACGCATCCATCACCCCACCCGACGCCGCACCGGCACCGATGATGGTGTGAATCTCGTCGATGAAGAGGATGGCGTGCGGACGCTTGCGCAACTCGTTGAGCAATGCCTTGAAACGCTTCTCGAAGTCGCCGCGGTACTTGGTACCGGCCAGCAGTGCGCCGAGATCCAGGGAATAGACCACGCTGTCGGCCAGCAGATCAGGAACCTGCTCGTCGACGATGCGCTTGGCCAGACCTTCGGCAATGGCGGTCTTGCCGACGCCAGCCTCGCCTACCAGCAGCGGGTTGTTCTTGCGCCGACGGGCGAGAATCTGCGCGACGCGCTCGACTTCATGCTCGCGCCCGACCAACGGGTCGATACGCCCCTGACGGGCCAGTTCATTGAGGTTGCTGGCGTAGGCATCCAAAGGATTGCCGGAAGTGGAGGCCTCACCGCCCTCCTCATCCTGCATGTCCTGGTCGTTTTCGTGGTGCTCGCCGTGCCCCGGCACCTTGGAAATGCCATGGGCGATGTAGTTGACCACATCGATACGGGCGACGCTCTGTTGCTTGAGCAGGAATACCGCCTGACTTTCCTGTTCGCTGAAGATGGCCACCAGCACGTTGGCGCCGGTCACTTCGCGCTTGCCGGAACTCTGCACATGGAACACCGCGCGCTGCAGCACGCGCTGGAAGCCCAGGGTCGGCTGGGTTTCGCGGTCTTCGTCGTGCTGAGGAATCAATGGCGTGGTGGAGTCGATGAACTCCTGCAGATCATGGCGCAGCTTGTCGAGGTTGGCCCCACAGGCCCGCAGCACACTGGCGGCTGCCTCGTTGTCCAGCAAGGCGAGCAGCAGATGCTCGACCGTCATGAATTCATGACGCTTGGCACGGGCCTCCTTGAAAGCCAGATTGAGGGTGACTTCGAGCTCTCGATTCAACATAGCTTCACCTCATACCCAAGTGGCCGGCGTTAACCGTCCTTCTCTATTTCACAGAGTAGCGGATGCTGACTTTCCCGTGCGTACTGATTGACCTGCATCGCCTTGGTCTCTGCAATATCGCGGGTGTAAACACCACATACCGCACGCCCTTCTGTATGGACGGCCAGCATGATCTTGGTCGCCAGCTCCCGGTTCATGCCGAAAAATGTTTCAAGCACTTCGACGACGAAATCCATCGGGGTGTAGTCGTCATTGAATAAGACCACCTTGTACATCGGTGGTGCCTGCAATGCTGGCTTGGATTCCTGAACAGCAATACCAGAGGAGTCGTCCTCATGCTCTGCCGGATGATCCTGATTGAATGTTAGTCGAATCTGGCTACTTGCATGCATGCTGAAATCAGAGGTTCGAGGCCGGGCGAACAGGGATGCTAGAGGGATTTTGACTGACTTCTCAGCCATCCGCCGTATAGCCTTGACTAACGGCAAAAGGGTGTTACAACAAAAGAATACCCATTAGCGGGTATCAGGGATTCCGCACCCTCGCCCAGCCTGGTTGGTTATCGTGCGGAATCGAAGTGGATGATACTCCAGAGATGGAGTCCTTTGCAGAGGGATATCAGCATGCTCAGTGGTAAGGTCAAGTGGTTCAACAACGCCAAGGGCTATGGATTCATCCTGGCCGATGGCCGAGATGAGGACCTGTTCGCCCACTACTCGGCCATCCAGATGGACGGTTATAAAACGCTCAAGGCCGGCCAGCCGGTTCGCTTCGAGATCGTGCAAGGCCCCAAAGGACTGCATGCGGTCAACATCAGTGCGGTTAGCGCGACCCAGGACGCCCCTGTGGCCGCACCCCAGGCGCAAAATATTGCGAGCACTGTCGAAGCCTGAGCGCTCTGGCAAATCGCCATGAAAAGGCCGGTCATTTGACCGGCCTTTTTTTCACGCTTCGATCAGAGAAGTGGTTACATATGACTGATCATCGCATCGCCGAACTCGGAGCAGGACATCAGCTTAGCCCCTTCCATCAGTCGCTCGAAGTCGTAGGTAACGGTTTTCGCGGCGATGGCACCATTGGTGCCCTTGATGATCAGATCGGCCGCTTCCGACCAGCCCATGTGGCGCAGCATCATCTCGGCTGAGAGGATCACCGAGCCCGGGTTGACCTTGTCCTGACCGGCGTACTTCGGTGCGGTGCCGTGAGTCGCCTCGAACATGGCCACCGAATCGGACAGGTTGGCACCGGGCGCGATACCGATGCCGCCCACCTCGGCCGCCAGGGCATCGGAGAGGTAATCACCGTTGAGGTTGAGCGTAGCAATCACGTCATATTCGGCCGGGCGCAGCAGAATCTGCTGGAGCATGGCGTCGGCAATCACGTCCTTGACCACGATGTTCTTGCCGGTACGCGGGTTCTTGAACTGCATCCATGGGCCGCCATCGAGCAGCTCGGCGCCGAACTCCTCGCGAGCGATCTCGTAGCCCCATTCCTTGAAGGCACCCTCGGTGAACTTCATGATGTTGCCCTTGTGCACCAGGGTCACCGAGCTGCGGTCGTTGTCCACGGCGTACTGCAGGGCCTTGCGCACCAGGCGCTTGGTGCCTGCCTCGGAAACCGGCTTGATACCGATACCGCACATGTCGGTGAAGCGGATCTTCTTGACGCCCATTTCCTCGGTGAGGAACTTGATGACCTTCTCGGCCTCGGGGCTGCCGGCCTTCCACTCCACGCCGGCATAGATGTCTTCGGAGTTCTCGCGGAAGATCACCATGTCCACATCACCCGGTTTCTTCACCGGGCTCGGCACGCCTTCGAACCAGCGCACCGGGCGCAGGCAGACATAAAGGTCGAGCTCCTGGCGCAGGGCCACGTTCAGCGAACGGATACCTCCGCCTACGGGAGTGGTCAACGGACCTTTGATCGAGACCACGTAATCACGCACGGCCTCTAGGGTTTCTTTCGGCAGCCAGGTGTCCTGATCGTAAACCTGGGTGGCTTTCTCGCCGGCATAAACCTCCATCCAGGAGATCTTGCGAGCGCTGCCGTAGGCCTTTTCGACGGCAGCGTCGACCACCTTGATCATCACCGGAGAAATATCGACACCAATGCCGTCACCCTCGATGAACGGGATGATCGGATTGTCTGGAACGTTCAGCGACATATCGGCGTTGACGGTGATTTTGTCACCGCTGGCTGGCACCTGGATCTTTTGGTATCCCATTGCTGGACTCCATCTTGTGGTTAGACAGTGTGCACTCCCGAGAGTAGCGCAAACCTCGAACCTCAGACACATGTGCAAAGGTCTTATTCAACTGGGCATTCTGCGACGAGGCGTCGCAGTGATATACTGCTTAGGTGACTAACGAGTCATAAGGGGCGGCCTGTCCGGAACCGGATAGCAGCCTCTTGAAACCGGCGGTGACACACCATCGTCCGCCGGATCGAAACGTTCGACACTCTACGGGTGCATCCAACATCACCGCGGCGAGTCCTCGACCCGGCTCCACCATCCTGGAGTTCGCGCCACACGCGCAGGTCGAGTTTCTGTGCGCGCTCAGCAAAGAAGAGAGTTAACGCTAAATGTCCACCCCTTCGAAGATCATCTACACCTTCACCGACGAAGCCCCGGCCCTCGCCACCTATTCGCTTCTGCCCATCGTGGAAGCCTTTGCCGCCTCGGCTGACATCTCCGTTGAAACCCGCGACATCTCTCTTGCTGGACGGATCCTGGCAAGCTTTGCCGACCGCCTGGACGCCGACAAGCGCGTCGATGACGACCTGGCCAAGCTCGCAGAGCTGACTCTGCAGCCGGACGCCAACATCATCAAACTGCCGAACATCAGCGCCTCCGTACCTCAGCTCAAGGCAGCCATCGCCGAGCTGCAGGCGCAGGGCTACAACATCCCCGATTTCCCGGAAGATCCGCAGAGCGAAGAAGACAAGGAAGTGCGCGCGCGTTATGCCAAGGTTCTCGGCAGCGCCGTGAACCCGGTTCTGCGTGAAGGCAACTCCGACCGCCGTGCGCCGGCCGCGGTCAAGGCCTACGCCCGCAAGCACCCGCACAGCATGGGCAAGTGGAGCATGGCTTCCCAGTCTCACGCCGACTACATGCGCGGCGGTGACTTCTTCTCCAGCGAGCAGTCGATCACCATGGCCAAGGCCGGTGACGTGCGCATCGAGTTCGTCGGCAAGGACGGCAAGGTCGAGGTCAAGAAGCAACTCGCCCTGCAGGAAGGCGAAGTGCTCGACAGCATGTTCATGAGCTGCCGCAAGCTGCGTGACTTCTTCGAGAAGACCCTGCAGGACTGCAAGGAAACCGGCGTGATGTGGTCCCTGCACGTCAAGGCGACCATGATGAAGGTTTCCCACCCGATCGTTTTCGGCCACGCCGTCAGCGTTTACTACAAGGACGTGTTCGACAAATACGGCGAGCTGTTCAAGGAACTGGGCGTCAACCCGAACAACGGCATCAGCAGCGTCTACGACAAGATCAAGGCTCTGCCCGCCTCGCAGCAGGAAGAGATCCTGCACGACATCCACGAGGTCTACAGCCATCGCCCGGAAATGGCCATGGTCGACTCGGTCAAGGGCATCACCAACCTGCACATCCCGAGCGACGTGATCGTCGACGCCTCGATGCCGGCGATGATCCGCAACTCCGGTCAGATGTGGGGCAAGGACGGCAAGCAGAAAGACACCAAGGCCGTCATGCCTGAGAGCACCTACGCGCGCATCTATCAGGAAATGATCAACTTCTGCAAAACCAACGGTGCCTTCGACCCGACCACCATGGGCAGCGTGCCGAACGTCGGCCTGATGGCGCAGAAGGCCGAAGAGTACGGCTCCCACGACAAGACTTTCGAAATGACCGCCGACGGCACCATGCGCGTCGTGGCTGCCGATGGCACCGTGCTGATGCAGCACGAAGTCGAAGCCGGCGACATCTGGCGCGCCTGCCAGACCAAGGACGCGCCGATCCGCGACTGGGTCAAGCTGGCCGTTACCCGCGCCCGCCAGTCCAACACCCCGGCGATCTTCTGGCTGGACCCGGAGCGTGCTCACGATCGCGAGCTGCAGAAGAAGGTCGAGCTGTACCTCAAGGACCACGACCTGACCGGCCTGGACATCCGCATGATGGGCTACAACGAAGCCATCCGCGTATCCATGGAGCGCATGATTCGTGGCCTGGACACCATCTCGGTAACCGGCAACGTACTGCGTGACTACCTGACCGACCTGTTCCCGATCATGGAGCTGGGCACCTCGGCCAAGATGCTGTCCATCGTCCCGCTGATGGCGGGCGGCGGTATGTACGAGACCGGTGCCGGCGGCTCGGCGCCCAAGCACGTGCAGCAGCTGGTCGAAGAGAACTACCTGCGCTGGGATTCCCTGGGCGAGTTCCTGGCCCTGGCCGTGTCGCTGGAAGAAACCGGCATCAAGACCAACAACGCCAAGGCCAAGGTACTGGGCAAGACCCTGGACCAGGCTACCGGCAAGCTGCTGGACAACAACAAGTCCCCGGCGCGCAAGGTGGGTGAGATCGACAACCGCGGCAGCCACTTCTACCTGGCGCTGTACTGGGCCCAGGCCCTGGCCGAGCAGAACGACGATGCCGAGCTGAAGGCTCACTTCGCCCCGCTGGCCAAGCAGCTGACCGAGCAGGAAGCGACCATCGTTGGCGAACTGGCTGCCGTACAAGGCAAGCCGGCCGAGATCGGTGGCTACTACCGCTCCAACCCCGAGCTGACCAGCAAGGTGATGCGCCCCAGCGCCACCTTCAATGCCGCTCTGGCTGCACTGAATGCCTGATAAGGCTTGAGTGTCAGAAGAACCCCGGCCTGGTGCCGGGGTTCTTTATTTATGGACATGGACAATCTTCGTAGGAGCGAGCTCTGCTCGCGAAAAAGCTTCGCGAGCAGAGCTCGCTCCTACAGAATCCTGCACGCTGATCGTTTTTGGAGCACCGAAATGGACTGGCAACCCCATATCACCGTGGCCACGGTGATCGAAGATGATGGCCGTTTCCTCTTCGTCGAAGAGTTCAAGGCTGGTCGCCTGGTGCTCAACCAGCCGGCCGGACACCTGGAGGCCAACGAGTCGCTGCGTGAAGCCGCACTACGCGAAACGCTCGAGGAAACCGGCTGGGACGTGGAGCTGACCGGCCTGACCGGCATCTATCTCTACACCGCGCCGAGCAACGGCGTGACCTACCAGCGCGTGTGCTTCAGCGCCCGCCCGGTGCGCCACGACCCCGAGCGCGAGCTGGACGCCGACATCAGCGGCATCACCTGGCTGACCCGCGACGAACTGGCGGCACAACCCGAGCGCTGGCGCAGCGAGCTGGTACTGCAGTGCGTGGATGATTACCTGGCCGGCATCCGAGGTTCTCTGGAGCTGGTGCGTGACTAAGCGTAGCCCGGATGAAATCCGGGGATGCCTGTCGTGCTCTTCCCGGATTTCATCCGGGCTACGGGCACAGCCTTTCTGGTAGACTCGACAGCTTTTCAGGCTTCACTCGCAGATTCCCATGCAAGCACCTAGCACCCAACGCGTGATCGTCGGCATGTCCGGCGGCGTCGACTCGTCCGTTTCCGCCCTGCTGCTGATGGAGCAGGGTTACCAGGTCGAAGGCCTGTTCATGAAGAACTGGGACGAAGACGACGGCACCGAATACTGCACCGCCATGGACGACCTGGCCGACGCCCAGGCCGTATGCGACCGCATCGGCATCAAGCTGCACACCGCCAACTTCGCCGCAGAATACTGGGACAACGTGTTCGAGCATTTCCTGGCCGAATACAAGGCCGGACGCACGCCGAACCCGGACATCCTGTGCAACCGCGAGATCAAGTTCAAAGCCTTCCTCGACTACGCCCTGTCGCTCGGTGCCGACCTGATCGCCACCGGCCACTACGTGCGCCGTCGCGATATCGACGGCCGCACCGAACTGCTCAAGGGCCTGGACCCGAACAAGGATCAGAGCTACTTCCTGCACGCCGTCGGCGGCGAGCAGATCGCCAAGACCCTGTTCCCGGTCGGCGAGCTGGAAAAACCGCAGGTACGCGCCATTGCCGAAAAGTACGAGCTGGCCACGGCGAAGAAGAAGGACTCCACCGGCATCTGCTTCATTGGCGAACGCCGCTTCAGCGACTTCCTCAAGCAGTACCTGCCGGCGCAGCCGGGTGATATCGAAACCACCGAAGGTCAGGTCATCGGCCGTCATCACGGTCTGATGTACCACACCATCGGCCAGCGCCAGGGCCTCGGCATCGGCGGTCTCAAGGACGCCAGCGACGATCCCTGGTACGTGCTGCGCAAGGACCTGACGCGCAACGTGCTGATCGTCGGTCAGGGCAACGAACACCCCTGGCTGTTCTCCCGCGCCCTGCTCGCCTCGGACATCTACTGGGTCAACCCGGTGGACCTGAGCGCCCCACGCCGCCTCACGGCCAAGGTGCGCTACCGCCAGAGCGACCAGGCCTGCACCCTGGAGAAGACCGAGAACGGTTATCGCGCCGTGTTCGACGAGCCGCAGCGCGCCGTTACCCCAGGGCAGTCCGTGGTGTTCTACGACGGCGAGGTGTGCCTCGGCGGCGGCGTAATCGAAACCGCCGAAGCCTGGTACGAGGACGCCCGATGACTCCGATGCAGGAACAGCTAGTCGCGCTCGGCGCGGTATTCGAAGCCGCCGTGCTCGCCGACAAGATCGCCCGCACCGGCCAGGTCAGCGAAGCCTCGATGAGCTGCATGCTCGGCAGCCTGCTGGTGCGCGATCCGCAAACCACGCTGGATGTCTACGGCGGCGACGACCTCAACTTGCGTGATGGCTATCGCGCCCTGATCAGCTCGCTGGAGCGCAACCCCTCCGCCCTGCAGCGCGAGCCGTTGCGTTATTCGCTGGCGATGATCGGCCTGGAGCGCCAGCTGGACAAGCGCAGCGACATGCTGCAGATCATGGGCAGCCGCCTGGACCAGATCCAGCAACAGGTCGAGCATTTCGGCCTGGTTCATGACAACGTCATCGCTGCCTGCGGCGGCCTGTATCAGGACACCATCAGCACCTTCCGCCAGCGTATCCAGGTGCACGGCGACATGCGTTTCCTGCAACAGCCGAACAACGCCGCGAAAATTCGCGCCCTACTGCTCGCCGGCATTCGCTCGGCGCGCCTGTGGCGTCAGCTCGGCGGCCACCGCTGGCAGCTGGTATTCAGCCGCGGCAAGCTGCTCAAAGCGCTCTACGACATGACGCGAAACTGACCATGGAGCCCGCCAGCCGCAGCGTCAAACCCCTTCAGGGTGCCCTGCTGCTGGCGCTCTCGGCGCTGCTGTTCGCCTTCACCGGAGTCGGCATCCGCGAGATTTCCGTCAGCGTCAACAACGAGTCGGTAGTGTTCTTCCGCAACCTGGTCGGCGTGCTGTTCTTTCTGCCGCTGCTGCTGGTTCGCGGCGTCCGCCCGTTGCGCACGACCCGCCTGAAGTCCCACCTGTGGCGCACGACCTACGGCCTGGCGGCGATGTACTGCTTCTTCTACGCCATCGCCCATCTGCCCCTGGCCGACGCCATGCTGTTCACCTACTCGGCGCCGGTGTTCACCCCGCTGATCGCGCATGTCTGGCTCAAGGAGCCGCTGACCCGCCGCATGCTGGTCAGCAGCCTGATCGGCCTGTGCGGGGTGCTGCTGGTGGCCAAACCCAGCGCCGCACTGTTCGAAGGTGCCGCCCTGGTCGGTCTGGCGGCCAGCCTGCTGGCCGCCTTCGCCTTCGTTTCCATCCGCGAGATGAGCGACAGCGAGCCGGCAACGCGCATCGTCTTCTATTTCTCGCTGTTCAGCGCGCTGTTTTCCGCCATCCCGCTGACCTGGAGCTGGCAACCGCTCGATGCCACGCAACTGAGCTGGCTGCTGGGCATCGGCCTGCTGGCCACCGCCAGCCAGGTGATCATGTCGCGCGCCTATGGCCTGGCGCCGCCCGGGCTGATCGGCCCGGTCGCCTACCTGGCCATCGTCTTCGCCGGCATCATCGCCTGGCTGCTCTGGGGCGAGACGCCAGACACATTGTCACTGCTCGGCGCGGCGCTGATCTTTGCCGCCAGTCTGTTATCGGTGGCAAGACGCAGGGCATAGGCGGCCAAGCGCTGGTTTTCATGTATGATATGCGCCCTTTTCGTCAGAGGTCGTCCCGGCACCTGAGCTAGAGCCCGTTTCATCGAAGCCGGCGCGATGCACAGCGATCCAGGATGGCTTTTCAGCCCGACAGCCCGAGAACGCCTACATGCAGCTTTCCTCGCTCACCGCGGTTTCCCCCGTCGACGGCCGCTACGCCGGCAAAACCAGCGCCCTGCGCCCCATCTTCAGTGAATACGGCCTGATCCGTAGCCGCGTACTGGTCGAAGTGCGCTGGCTGCAGCGCCTGGCGGCCCACGAAGGCATCCCGGAAGTCGCGCCCTTCTCCGCCGAAGCCAACGCCCTGCTCAACGAGCTGGCCGAGAACTTCGCCGTCGAGCACGCCGAGCGCGTCAAGGAAATCGAGCGCACCACCAACCACGACGTCAAGGCCGTGGAGTACCTGCTCAAGGAGCAGGCTGCCAAGCTGCCGGAGCTGGACAAGGTCAGCGAGTTCATCCACTTCGCCTGCACCAGCGAGGACATCAACAACCTGTCCCACGCCCTGATGCTGCGCGAAGGCCGTGACCAAGTGCTGCTGCCGCTGATGAAGCAACTGGCAGGCGCCATCCGCGAACTGGCGGTGAAATTCGCCGACGTGCCGATGCTGTCGCGCACTCACGGCCAGCCGGCCTCGCCGACCACCCTAGGCAAGGAACTGGCCAACGTCGTCTACCGCCTGGAGCGCCAGATCGCTCAGGTCGCTGCCGTGCCGCTGCTGGGCAAGATCAACGGCGCCGTGGGCAACTACAACGCGCACCTGTCGGCCTACCCGAGCATCGACTGGGAAGCCAACGCCCGTCAGTTCATCGAAGGTGACCTGGGCCTGACCTGGAACCCCTACACCACCCAGATCGAGCCGCACGACTACATCGCCGAGCTGTTCGACGCCATCGCCCGCTTCAACACCATCCTGATCGACTTCGATCGCGACGTCTGGGGCTACATCTCCCTCGGCTACTTCAAGCAGAAGACCGTGGCTGGCGAAATCGGCTCCTCGACCATGCCGCACAAGGTCAACCCGATCGACTTCGAGAACTCCGAAGGCAATCTGGGCATCGCCAACGCGATCTTCCAGCACCTGGCCAGCAAGCTGCCGATCTCCCGCTGGCAGCGCGACCTGACCGACTCCACCGTGCTGCGCAACCTGGGTGTCGGCTTCGCGCACAGCGTCATCGCTTACGAGGCGAGCCTCAAGGGAATCAGCAAGTTGGAGCTCAATGCTCAGCGTATTGCTGAAGATCTGGACGCCTGCTGGGAAGTGCTCGCCGAGCCGATCCAGACCGTCATGCGCCGCTACGCCATCGAGAACCCGTACGAGAAGCTCAAGGAGCTGACCCGCGGCAAGGGCATCAGCCCCGAGGCCCTGCTGGCCTTCATCGACGGCCTGGACATGCCGGCCGCCGCCAAGGAAGAGCTCAAGCAACTGACCCCGGCGCGCTACATCGGTAACGCCGTGGCCCAGGCCAAGCGCATCTGAGCGACACCAGCCTCGAGGACGCCCGGCTGAGCCGGGCGTTTTTGTTTTAAGGTTTTTATTCATTTCAAGGGCTTACTGATGAATCCTGATACTCCGCTGCAATTGCTGGGTGGCCTCACAGCCCGTGAATTCCTGCGCGACTACTGGCAGAAGAAACCGCTGCTGGTACGCCAGGCCATTCCCGACTTCGAAAGCCCGATCAGCCCGGACGAACTGGCCGGCCTGGCGCTGGAAGAGGAAGTCGAGTCGCGCCTGGTGATCGAGCATGGCGAGCGCCCCTGGGAACTGCAGCGTGGCCCGTTCAACGAAGACAGCTTCCAGGATCTGCCCGAGCGCGACTGGACCCTGCTGGTCCAGGCCGTCGATCAGTTCGCCCCGGAAGTGGCCGAGCTGCTGGAGGACTTCAAGTTCCTGCCCAAGTGGCGCATCGACGATCTGATGATCAGCTTCGCCGCGCCCGGCGGCGGCGTCGGCCCGCATTTCGACAACTACGACGTATTCCTGCTGCAGGCTCACGGTCATCGCCGCTGGCAGATCGGCCAGATGTGCGATTCCGACAGCCCGCTGCTCCCCCACGCCGATCTGAAGATCCTGGCCGAATTCGAACCAACTGATGAGTGGGTACTGGAGCCCGGCGACATGCTCTATCTGCCGCCGCGCCTGGCCCACAACGGCATTGCCGAGGATGATTGCATGACTTATTCCGTGGGCTTCCGCGCACCGAGCGCTGCCGAAGTGCTGACCCATTTCACCGATTTCCTCGGCCAGTTCCTGCCCGACGAAGAGCGTTACAGCGATGCCGACATTCAACCGAGCGAGGATCCCAACCAGATCCAGCGCGACGCCCTGGAGCGCCTCAAGGCTCTGCTCAACGAACACATGAGCGACGAGCGCCTGCTGATGACCTGGTTCGGCCAGTTCATGACCGAGCCCAAGTACCCGGAGCTGGTCGCCGGCATAGAGATCGAGGAGGAAGATTTCCTCGGCGCCCTGGAAGATGGCGCGATCCTCATCCGCAACCCCAGCGCACGCATGGCCTGGTCGGAAGTCGGTGAAGATCTGGTGCTGTTCGCCAGCGGCCAGAGCCGCCTGGTTTCGACCAGCATGCGCGAGCTGCTGAAACTGATCTGCAGTGCTGACGCGTTACATGTGGAAAACCTCGGCGTCTGGCTGGCCGATGACGAGGGGCGTACCCTGCTGTGGGAACTGGTCAAACAGGGCAGCCTGGGATTTGCCGATGAGTGAGATCTCCGTCCGAGTCGCGGACTGGCATAGGGACAATGCCGAGCTTCGTCGTATCCGCGACAGCGTATTCGTCGCCGAGCAATCGGTGCCGCCGGAACTGGAGTGGGACGCCGAAGATACCGAGGCCGTGCACTTTCTTGCAGAGGAAGGTGATTACCCGGTGGGTACTGCGCGCCTGTTGCCGGACGGCCATATCGGCCGTGTCTCGGTGCTCAAGGACTGGCGCGGCCTCAAGGTTGGCGAAAAGCTGATGCAGGCGGTGATCGCCGAAGCGGAAAAACGCGGCCTGCATCAGCAAATGCTCACCGCTCAGGTGCACGCCACGCCGTTCTATGAAAGGCTAGGCTTCAGGATTGTCAGCGACGAGTACCTCGACGCCGGCATACCGCACGTGGATATGGTGCGCACCAGCCAGTAGAGACCGAAATGAACGAAAAAGACGCCCCGGTCGAACCGATCGATACGCCAGAATCCATCGAGCTGGCTGCCATCGAATTCGAGTCGCCGGGGCGTTTTGCCGTGCATAACCCCGACCCCGTCATCGCGGATGCTGCGCAATGGGAACCCGCTCCGTTCATCCTTGGCCAGCACCAGGACCTGGAGCGTTTCAGCCAGCCGCAGGAGGCGCGTGCTCACGTTCTGGCATTGATCCAGCAAGCCCAACGCAGCCTGTGCCTGTACAGCGACGACCTGGAGCCCTGGCTCTATCACCACAGCAGCGTGCAGCAGGCCTGCACCCGCTTCCTGCTGAGCAGCCCGCGGGCGCGCCTGCGCATCCTGTTGCGCGACCCGACCCGAGCCGTGAAGGAAGGTCATCGGCTACTCAGCCTGTCTCGCCGCTTGTCGTCGAATCTGCACATCCGCAAACTCAACCCGGATTACGCCAGTGATGACCTGGCCTTCCTGATCGCGGACGACAGAGGGCTGTTCCTGCGACCGGAACTCGACCAGCAGTCCGGCTACACCCTTTACAACGACCCGGCGCGCGTTCGTCAGCGCCAGGCCCAGTTCGACCAGGCCTGGGACACCAGCATCACCGACCCCGATCTGCGGAGCTTTCTGCTATGACCCTGCGCACCCTGTTCGCCGCCCTGCTTCTCGGCCTTTGCCTGCCGCTGCAGGCCGCTACCGAGGTAATACCGCTGAACTACCGCACCGCTGATGAAGTGATGGGTGTTGTGCAGTCGATGCTCGGTAGCGAGGGCAAGGTCAGCGCCTACGGCAACCAACTGATCGTCAATGCCTCACCCGCCAAGATCGGCGAAGTTCGCGTGCTCCTGCAGCAACTCGACACCCGTCCGCGCCGCCTGCTGATCACAGTGGAAAGTGCCGACAGCAATTATCAGAACGACCGCGGCTATCGCGTCGACGGCACCCTCAGCGCCGGTAATGCCGAAGTGCAGGTCGGCCGTGGCGAAGTGAACGGCCGCGACCAGGTACACATCATTCGTCGCAGCACTGACAGCCGTGGCGGCGGCACCCAGCAGGTACAGGCTACCGAAGGCTACCCGGCGCTGATCCAGGTGGGCCAGAGTGTACCGCTGACCACCACCAGTACCGGCCCTTACGGCCAGGTTTACCAGGACACCCAGTACCGCGATGTGACTCGCGGCTTCTACGTGACGGCCAGCCTCACTGGCGAGTTGGTGCATGTTTCCATCAGCAGCCAGCGTGACCGCATGAATGACCACCGCCCCGGGGTGGTCGATGTGCAGAGCACCGACACGCGCGTCAGCGGGCGTCTGGGTGAATGGATCACACTCGGCGGCGTCAGCGAGGAAACCAGTTCCAGCGGCCGCGATGTGCTGCGCAGACACACCACTCAGGGCCGTGAAGACATGTCGCTGCGCCTGAAGGTCGAGGCCCTCGACTGAGGCCCACGACCAAAGTCGAATACTCACGAGCCGTAAGTAGCATGGACAAGTCGCGCCACTCCCGAAAGCCCTGAGACGCCCGCCTCATGGGCTTCCAGGCATGACCAGCCGGTCGTCAAATGAATATGTAGTAGTTTGAAAAAACCACTACAAAACGTTTGACGAAGCATTTTCCCAGAGGCATGATGGCCTCGCTCCCGCTAGCCAGGGGTCCTGAAAAGGATCTCCAGATCGTTCACGAAGTACTTCGTAACGGTCCGTGTCCCAACAGCCCACAAGGCCGTACGACGAGGTTGCGACTGGAACGAAGTTGTCCTGAGGGACGGGGAAGCGTTTAGCGTCAGACAGATCGAAAGATGCAGCAGGTGCCCAAGGTTTCCACGAGCCGACCGGCCCAGGCGACGTTAATCGAGCTGTTCGCCACATCCCCCCTCCTCGCGGTCAATCCTCGCCCCAGCCGTTTTCTCGCCGTCATGCGGAAGCCTCCCGCAGCCACTGCATCCGTGCACGCATTGCGAGGGTAGTCGGTGCTCAACCAACACATTTTTTGAAGGATTGACCATGTCCGCATATCAAAACGACATCAAGGCTGTAGCCGCTCTGAAAGAGAAGTTCGGCAGCAGCTGGAGCGCTATCAACCCCGAGTCCGTCGCCCGTATGCGCGCTCAGAACCGCTTCAAGACCGGTCTGGAAATCGCTCAGTACACTGCTGACATCATGCGCAAGGACATGGAAGAGTACGACGCCGACTCCTCCCTCTACACCCAGTCCCTGGGCTGCTGGCACGGCTTCATCGGTCAGCAGAAGCTGATCTCGATCAAGAAGCACCTGAAGACCACCAACAAGAAGTACCTGTACCTGTCCGGCTGGATGGTTGCCGCCCTGCGCTCCGACTTCGGCCCGCTGCCGGACCAGTCGATGCATGAAAAGACTGCCGTTTCCGACCTGATCGAAGAGCTGTACACCTTCCTGCGTCAGGCCGACAGCCGCGAGCTGGACCTGCTGTTCACCGCGCTGGATGCCGCTCGTGAAGCCGGCGACCAGGCCAAGGCTGCCGAGATCCAGAACCAGATCGACAACTTCGAGACCCACATCGTCCCGATCATCGCCGACATCGATGCCGGCTTCGGTAACCCGGAAGCCACCTACCTGCTGGCCAAGCGCATGATCGAAGCCGGTGCCTGCTGCATCCAGATCGAGAACCAGGTTTCCGACGAGAAGCAGTGCGGCCACCAGGACGGTAAAGTGACCGTTCCGCACGCCGACTTCCTCGCCAAGATCGCTGCCGTTCGTTACGCCTTCCTCGAACTGGGCATCGACAACGGCGTGATCGTCGCACGTACCGACTCCCTGGGCGCCGGCCTGACCAAGCAGATCGCCGTCACCAACAAGCCGGGCGACCTGGGCGACCTGTACAATAGCTTCCTCGATTGCGAAGAAATCTCCGAAGCCGAACTGGGCAACGGCGACGTCGTGATCAAGCGCGAAGGCAAACTGCTGCGTCCGAAGCGCCTGCCGTCCAACCTGTTCCAGTTCCGCAAAGGCACTGGCGAAGACCGCTGCGTACTGGACTGCATCACCAGCCTGCAGAACGGCGCCGACCTGCTGTGGATCGAGACCGAGAAGCCGCACGTTGGCCAGATCAAGGGCATGGTTGACCGCATCCGCGAAGTCATCCCGAACGCCAAGCTGGTCTACAACAACAGCCCGTCCTTCAACTGGACCCTGAACTTCCGTCAGCAGGTGTTCGACGCCATGGTTGCCGAAGGCAAGGACGTGTCCGCCTACGATCGCGCCAAGCTGATGAGCGTGGAGTACGACGAGACCGAACTGGCCAAGCTGGCTGACGAGAAGATTCGCACCTTCCAGCGCGACGGTTCGGCCCACGCCGGCATCTTCCACCACCTGATCACCCTGCCGACCTACCACACCGCGGCCCTGTCCACCGACAACCTGGCCAAGGGCTACTTCGCCGACCAGGGCATGCTGGCCTACGTCAAGGGCGTGCAGCGTCAGGAAATCCGTCAGGGCATCGCCTGCGTCAAGCACCAGAACATGGCTGGCTCCGACATCGGCGACAACCACAAGGAGTACTTCGCTGGCGAAGCTGCTCTGAAAGCTAGCGGTAAAGACAACACCATGAACCAGTTCCACTAAGAACGGTTCCCCTGCTGCGGACCACGCATCCGCAGCAGCCTGTTTGCCTAATCCGCCCCGGCTCTGCCGGGGCTTTTTTATGTCTGGCGACAGGTGCGCCATGCATGCCATGCCAGGCTGCGCGGCCGCGCACCAGCCGAAGAAGCGGCACCCAACCGCCCCTCCAAGCAGTTTTGTGCAACAGCGCACAGCCGCTGTCACTATTCCGTCGTTTTCCTTGGTTAGCGTCATGGCTCCGTCGATCAGCCTAACCAGGAGCCCTCCGTGCGCAATCAACAAGAGCAAGACGTGCTATTCGGCAATGGTGATGAACCGCTCAGCAACACCTCCGCCAACCCCCATATCAATGACCTTATCGAAGCTGGCCTGAGCCGTCGCCAGGTCGTCGCCGGCGGCGCCGCGCTGGGCGTCATGGGTTTTCTCGGGGTGGCCATGCCCGGCACCGCCGAAGCCGCCGGCAACCCGCTCAAGGATTTGCTCGAGCGCCTGAAAAAGCGCAGCAAGCGTCTGCCGTTCAGCCCGGTGGCAGTGACCCGTGCCGATACCATCAGCGTACCGGCCGGCTACAAGGCCACCACCTTCATCCCCTGGGGCACGCCGATTCGCGGCAGCTTCCCGGCTTTCCTGGAGAACGCCGGCAACAGCGCCGCCGATCAGGCCGACCAGATCGGCATGCACCATGACGGCATGCACTTCTTCCCCATCGACGGCCAGCGCGGCGGCGGGCACAAGAGCGACCACGGCCTGCTGGTACTCAACCACGAGTACATCGACGCCCCGCTGCTACACCCCAACGGCCCCACACTGGTCGGCGGCAAGCGCAGCAGCGCCGATGAGGTTCGCAAGGAAATCAACGCCCACGGGGTTTCCGTGGTGGAAGTGCGCCGTGTGCGCGGCCAATGGGAGGTGCTGCCCAGCGCTCGCAACCGCCGCATCACCGGCGCCACGCCGATGCAGATCAGCGGCCCGGTACGCGGCCATGCCCTGCTGCAAACGCGCTACAGCCCCGATGGCACCGCCACCCGCGGCACGCTGAACAACTGCGCCAACGGCTTCACGCCATGGGGCACCTACCTGACCTGCGAGGAGAACTGGGCGGGCTACTTCGCCAGCGGCGATGCCGAACGCCCGCGTGAAATGACCCGTTACGGCGTGGGCAGCGCCAGCCGCTACGGCTGGGATCACCTGGCCGGCGACGAATTCCAGCGCTTCAATGCCACCCGCCTGGCCGCCGACGCGACCGGCGATTACCGCAACGAGCCGAATCACTTCGGCTGGATCGTCGAGATCGATCCCTTCGCGCCGGAGTCCACGCCGGTCAAGCGCACCGCACTGGGTCGTTTCGCCCACGAGGGCCTGGTGTTCGCCCCGGTCAAGCCGGGCCGTCCGGTGGTGTGCTATTCCGGCGACGACTCGCAGAACGAGTACATCTACAAGTTCGTCAGCCGCGGCAAGTACGTACCGGGCCGCAGCAACGGCAGCCTGCTCGACGAGGGCACCCTCTACGTGGCGCGCTTCAAGGCCAACGGCAAGGGTGAGTGGCTGGCCCTGGACATCAAGGAAAAGGCCTTCCAGGCGGCCTGCAAGGCTGCCGGGGTCAGCTTCGCCGACCAGGGCGAGGTGCTGATCAACACTCGCCTGGCTGCCGATATCGTCGGCGCCACCAAGATGGATCGGCCGGAATGGGGCGCGGCGAACCCGAACAACGGTGATGTCTACTTCACCCTCACCAACAACAGCTCGCGCACCGTCGTCGACGCGGCCAACCCGCGCCCGGCCAACGCCTACGGCCACATCATCCGCTGGCGTGAGCAGAGCCGCGACTATGCCGGTCGTGAGTTCGTCTGGAGCCTGTTCCTGCTGGCGGGCCCGGAAAGTGACAGCATCGACCCCAATGGCAAACCCCTGACCGCCGACAATCGCCTGGCCAGCCCCGATGGCCTGTGGTTCGACGATGAAGGCCGGCTGTGGATCCAGACCGACATGAGCGGCAGCCAGCTCGCCAATGGCCCGTTCGGCAACAACCAGATGCTGGTAGCCGAGCCGACCACCGGCGAGATGAAGCGCTTTTTGGTCGGCCCCGTGGGCTGCGAAGTCACCGGCATCACCGCCACGCCGGACTTCCGCACGCTGTTCGTCAACATCCAGCACCCGGGTGAAGGCTCGACCCCGACCGATTTTCGCAGCACCTGGCCGGACGGCCCCGGCCGCCGCCCGCGCTCGGCCACGGTGATCGTCACCCGCGAAGACGGCAAGCCGCTGTTCTGACCCGCCAGCCCTCTCTCGCAAGCGAGAGAGGGCCCCATTCGATACGCGGACAGGCAAGGTTCCACAGCGACTTCTATGCTGCAAGGCATCACCCCGCGCAAGGATCGCCCATGCCCCGCTCCGCCCTGCTGTTCGGCTGCTGCGTTCTGGCTGGCTGTGCAGCACTCACCTGGTACTGGCAACGCCCCGGTGCAGATGAACCCGTCAGTTCTCAGCCGGAACAACAGCCGACGCATTCCGTAGAGCCAGGCAGCGCCCCGCCCACCTCGACCGACCTCAGCCGCGAACAGCGACAGCTGCTGGCAAGTCCGGAGGTCGAGCAACAAGCGCGGCGCCTGGATTTTCATCAGCGCTACCGAGGCTTTATCGAGCACGCCAAGACGCTCGCCCGCAGCGACCGCGAAGCCCAGGCGCAGGAATTGAGTCAGGGCCTCGACGCCATGGAAAGCCGAGGCGAATTGGCGCTGAGCGAAGCACTGCTGCTGCAGATCGCCCTGATCAAGGCCGTCAGCACTGACGAAAATGAACAGAAGAGACGCGCCCAAGCGTTGATCAGTCGCTATCAGACCATCAGCGCCGAACGCGAAGCCAGACTGGCGCAACGGCCCGACCCAAACTTCGAACGCTACAAAGCCGAAGAGAAACGCATCGTCGAGGAAGTACTCGCCCTGCAGAACATCCCCGACGGGCTCACTCGCGACCAGTACCTCAGGCAACGCCTGCAGGAGGCACGCGAGCGCAATTATCGGCAAGATCCAGACAGCTAACGCTGCAGCGAAACCGCTCGCTGCAGCGCCGGCTCTGCTCAGAGCAGTTGATCGAGCAGGTAATACAGCAGATTGAATGGTTTGTTGCGGTCGGCCACATCGCTGCTTTCCGAAGCATCCAGGACCTGCCCGCTACCATCGAGCACGCTGCTGACGAAGTGATCCAACTGCAGATTCTGCTCCTGGATATCGGAGTTGGCGAACTCGATGATGCTGGTGCAGTGGCTTTCGTTGACGTTACGGAACTGCGGGAAATAACCTCCGACATTGCCCAGGCTGGCCAGCTGGCTGCGCAGACGCGTGGTATCAGTGGCCCAGCGCTGCCTGATCAACGCCTCCTTGGCCGCCTGATTCGGCGCATTGACGATCTCCGGATAGAAGCGCTCGTAGGAATAGGACGAATAGTTCAGGTCCTGCCAGAAGTGCGTGTGCCCCATGCGGTCGCCCGGCAGGTTGCTCGACAGCGCCGGGTACAGGCTGCCCAGGTCGTTGCGGTTGAAGCCTGGCAGGCGTGCCTGCAGGTACTGCAGCGGACCTTGAGCGGCATCCAGCCCCCAGGCCTGGCGAATGAAGGCCTGCAATGGATAGGACGGATACGCCTGATTATCGCCGGCCAGGGCGGTGTACACCGGCCCGGCGTCGTTGATCAGGAAACCGCGATCCGGGGCGATGTCCTGACGCAGATTGGCGTAGTTGGTCAGGCTCCCGGCGCCCCCTGCACTGCAGCCCGTGGTCAGCATCTGGGTAGGTCGCGGCAGATTGTCCTTCAGCCATCCGGCCACCGCGCGCATGTTGCGCAAGCCGTTGTGGTGCCACACCAGCGGTGGATTTTCCCCTTGTGGATCCTCGTAGATCGCCACCTTGTCGCCGGAGTAGATATCACCCGTGCAATACGGCACATAGACCATGTTCCAGTTCTGCGTCTTCACTCGTGTCCAGGGATGCAGACGCACGACGAAGGGGCTCACCAGACTGGCGCCAGGGTTGAGCAACGACATGTAGTCATCGGCTATGCCGTCGGGATTGCGCGCCCCGCGGATGCCGCTTTGCCCACTGCAGCTGGCGTAATCCCAGCAGGCACCGCCTCCCTCCAGATAAACGATGGTGTTGCGCGTGTTCGGCACGCGGTTGATGAAGAACTTGTAAGGCGAGCCATTGCCGCACACCGCACCGGTTTGCGGCGCCATCTGGATCGTTTGCCAGCCGTAGTAATTGCCGGGATTGAAGCCACTGTTGAAACCTGCCGGGTTGGCCAGAAGCGGGTAAGGCCCGACACGCTGCGCGGGTGTGACCGGATTGTCGGCCTTTGGCGGCGAGACCAGGTTGCTCAGGCTCTGCCAGAAGCTGTAATCGCCCGGCTCGGCGCTGGCAGGCGCGCCAAGGGCCAGCAGGAGAACAGTGGCAACGGCGCGCGGCAAGGAACGGACGACGGGCATGGCAAACCCCCTCATGTTGTTATGCGTTCGAAGGGTCGGCATACCCAGGCAGGGCAACTGCGCAGACCCAGCGGATGGTGGGTACTGCTCGATCAGCGAGGCATCGCACCACGGCGATTCATGCACGCTAGTACAAGATCAGGTGAATGGCACCATAGCCTGGATAACGATTGGTGATATGACCGGCAGCGGCCTATGCAACGAAGGAATTTGGCGAGCGGCTTTGCTGCTTTGGCCCTAACACCAAAGTGGCAATGAATTGCTCATTTAGCCGAGGCCAATCACGCCGCGAAATGAGGCAAATTAGCCGGATGAATACCTGCGTAATTGCCAGATCGGCACCGTCAGCTATAGTCCAGAAGCGCCGTGCCAGATGCGTCGCCGAGAAATTGCAGCGAAGCGACAAGTCAATCAGAAGTCCGACAGAAACGAGCGAACTGCAGGAATAATTTTTCTCTGAAAAATTTACTTACAGTTATCTTGCACATAGTATTGTGTACACACTTTGCGTCAGCGCCCTTGACGGCGCCTGGCCACTAACAAATTAAAAGCCGTTCCTTAGTTCAAGGAGTACCGGCATGCCTGATGCGGTAACGACCATGTCCCAGAACTGGGCTTTCGCTGTTTTCCTGCTGGGTGTCTGCGGGCTCATCGCCTTCATGCTCGGCCTTTCCAGCCTGCTCGGCAGCAAGGCCTGGGGACGCAGCAAGAATGAGCCTTTCGAGTCGGGCATGCTTCCCACCGGCAGCGCGCGTCTGCGCCTGTCAGCCAAGTTCTATCTGGTCGCGATGCTCTTCGTGATCTTCGACGTTGAAGCCCTCTATCTCTTCGCTTGGGCAGTCTCGGTGCGCGAAAGCGGCTGGGCGGGCCTGATCGAAGCTACAGTTTTCATAGCAATTCTGTTGGCAGGTCTTGTCTATCTTTGGCGTATCGGCGCGCTCGACTGGGCACCGCAGGGACGTCGCGAACGGCAGGCGAAGCTGAAACAATGAGGCTTTGGCGATGCAATACAAACTTACTCGGGTCGACCCGAATGCGCCCAACGAGGCGTATCCGATCGGCCAGCGGGAGGTCGTCTCCGACCCGCTGCTAGAGGATCAGGTTCACAAGAACATCTACATGGGCAAGCTCTCGGACGTGCTCAACGGCGCGGTCAACTGGGGGCGCAAGAATTCCTTGTGGCCGTATAACTTCGGCCTGTCCTGCTGCTACGTGGAAATGACCACCGCCTTCACCGCCCCGCACGACGTGGCGCGTTTCGGTGCGGAAGTCATTCGCGCATCACCCCGCCAGGCCGACTTCATGGTCATCGCCGGCACCTGCTTCATCAAGATGGCGCCGGTCATCCAGCGTCTCTACGAGCAGATGCTGGAGCCCAAGTGGGTCATCTCCATGGGTTCATGCGCCAACTCCGGCGGCATGTACGACATCTACTCGGTCGTTCAGGGCGTGGACAAGTTCCTCCCCGTGGACGTCTACATTCCCGGCTGCCCGCCCCGTCCGGAGGCGTTCCTGCAAGGCTTGATGCTGCTGCAGGAATCCATCGGCCAGGAGCGCCGCCCGCTTTCCTGGGTCGTTGGCGATCAAGGCATCTACCGTGCCGAAATGCCTTCGCAGAAGGAGCAGCGACGCGAGCAGCGAATCGCCGTTACCAACCTGCGTAGCCCCGACGAAGTCTGAGCCGATGCTTGCCTGCGCAAGCGTCACGCCCACTTTCTACGTTGATCGACAGCGACCGAGACCATGACTCAAGACACCGTTGTGTCCATACCGCCTTACAAGGCTGACGACCAGGACGTCGTCGCCGAACTTCAAGCCCGCTTTGGCGAAGACAGTTTCACCCTGCAGGCGACCCGCACCGGCATGCCGGTTCTCTGGGTCGCCCGTGAGCGCCTCATCGAAGTGCTCACCTGCCTGCGCAACCTGCCGCGCCCCTACGTGATGCTCTATGACCTGCACGGCGTCGACGAGCGCCTGCGCACCCAACGTCGCGGCCTGCCGGACGCCGACTTCACGGTGTTCTATCACCTGATGTCGCTGGAGCGTAATAGTGACGTAATGATCAAGGTCGCCTTGTCCGAGCGCGACCTCAACCTGCCCACCGCCACCGGCATCTGGCCAAACGCCAACTGGTACGAGCGCGAAGTTTGGGATCTGTACGGCATCACCTTCACCGGTCACCCGCACCTGAGCCGCATCATGATGCCGCCGACCTGGGAAGGTCACCCGCTGCGCAAGGACTATCCGGCGCGCGCCACCGAATTCGACCCGTTCAGCCTGACCCTGGCCAAACAGCAGCTGGAAGAAGAAGCCGCACGCTTTCGCCCCGAAGACTGGGGCATGAAACGCGGTGGCGAGCACGAGGACTACATGTTCCTCAACCTCGGCCCCAACCACCCATCTGCCCACGGCGCGTTCCGCATCATCCTGCAGCTCGACGGCGAAGAGATCGTCGATTGCGTGCCGGAGATCGGCTACCACCACCGTGGCGCCGAGAAGATGGCCGAACGCCAGAGCTGGCACAGCTTCATCCCCTACACCGACCGCATCGACTACCTCGGCGGGGTGATGAACAACCTGCCCTATGTGCTCTCGGTGGAGAAACTCGCCGGTATCAAAGTGCCGGCCCGCGTCGACTTCATCCGCGTGATGCTCGCCGAGTTCTTCCGCATCACCAGCCACCTGCTGTTCCTCGGTACCTACATCCAGGACGTCGGCGCCATGACCCCGGTGTTCTTCACCTTCACCGACCGCCAGCGTGCCTACAAGGTGATCGAAGCCATCACCGGCTTCCGCCTGCACCCGGCTTGGTACCGCATCGGCGGCGTCGCCCATGACCTGCCGCGCGGTTGGGACAAGCTGGTCAAGGAGTTCGTCGACTGGTTGCCCAAGCGCCTCGACGAATACGAAAAGGCAGCGTTGAAGAACAGCATTCTCAAGGCCCGTACCATCGGTGTGGCGCAGTACAACACCAAGGAAGCGCTGGAATGGGGCACCACCGGTGCCGGCCTGCGCGCCACCGGTTGCGACTTCGACCTGCGCAAGGCGCGCCCCTATTCCGGCTACGAGCACTTCGAGTTCGAGGTGCCGCTGGCCGCCAATGGCGACGCCTACGACCGCTGCATGGTGCGCGTGGAAGAGATGCGCCAGAGCATCCGCATCATCGACCAGTGTCTGAAGAACATGCCGGAAGGCCCGTACAAGGCGGATCACCCGCTAACCACGCCGCCGCCGAAAGAGCGCACGCTGCAGCACATCGAAACCCTGATCACCCACTTCCTGCAGGTTTCCTGGGGCCCGGTCATGCCGGCCAACGAAGCCTTCCAGATGATCGAGGCGACCAAGGGCATCAACAGTTATTACCTGACGAGCGACGGCAGCACCATGAGCTACCGCACCCGGATTCGCACCCCCAGCTTCGCCCACCTGCAACAGATCCCCTCGGTGATCCGCGGCAGCATGGTGGCGGATCTGATCGCCTACCTGGGCAGTATCGACTTCGTCATGGCCGACGTGGACCGCTGATCATGAGCACGCTAATTCAGACCGACCGTTTCACCCTCAGCGAAACCGAGCGCTCGGCCATCGAGCACGAGATGCATCACTACGAAGACCCGCGCGCCGCCAGCATCGAGGCGCTGAAGATCGTCCAGAAAGAACGCGGCTGGGTGCCGGACGGTGCCGCCGACGCCATCGGCGAAGTCCTCGGCATCCCGGCCAGCGACGTCGAGGGCGTGGCCACCTTCTATAGCCAGATCTTCCGCCAGCCTGTGGGCCGCCACGTGATTCGCGTGTGCGACAGCATGACCTGCTACATCGGCGGCCATGAGTCGGTGGTCAGTGAGATGCAGAAGCAACTTGGCATCGGTCTCGGCCAGACCACCGCCGACCAGCGTTTCACCCTGCTGCCGGTGTGCTGCCTGGGCAACTGCGACAAGGCGCCGGCGGTGATGATCGACGACGACACCTTCGGCGATGTTCAACCGGGCGGCGTCGCCAAGCTGCTGGAGGCCTACCAATGAAAACCCTGACCTCCATCGGCCCAGCCAACCGCATCGCCCGCAGCGAAGAAACCCACCCGCTGACCTGGCGTCTGCGTGACGACGCCCAGCCGGTGTGGCTGGAGGAATACCAGCAGAAGAACGGCTACACGGCCGCGCGCAAGGCACTGACCGAGATGGCCCAGGCCGACATCGTGCAGACCGTCAAGGAATCCGGCCTCAAGGGCCGTGGCGGTGCGGGCTTCCCCACCGGGGTGAAGTGGGGCCTGATGCCCGCCGACGAATCCATGAACATCCGCTACCTGCTGTGCAACGCGGACGAAATGGAGCCCAACACCTGGAAAGACCGCCTGCTGATGGAACAGCTGCCACACCTGCTGGTGGAAGGCATGCTGATCTCCGCGCGCGCGCTCAAGGCCTATCGCGGCTATATCTTCCTGCGTGGCGAGTACGTCGACGCCGCCGCCAACCTCAACCGCGCCATCGAGGAAGCCAAGGCTGCCGGTCTGCTCGGCAAGAACATCTTCGGCAGCGGCTTCGATTTCGAGCTGTTCGTCCACACCGGCGCCGGTCGCTACATCTGCGGTGAAGAAACCGCGCTGATCAACTCGCTGGAAGGCCGCCGCGCCAACCCGCGCGCCAAGCCGCCCTTCCCGGCTGCCGTCGGCGTCTGGGGCAAGCCCACCTGCGTCAACAACGTCGAAACCCTGTGCAACGTGCCGGCCATCATTGGCCAGGGCGTGGACTGGTACAAGGGCCTCGCCCGCCCAGGCAGCGAAGACCACGGCACCAAGCTGATGGGCTTCTCCGGCAAGGTGAAGAACCCCGGTCTGTGGGAGCTGCCGTTCGGCATCACGGCACGCGAGCTGTTCGAGGACTATGCCGGCGGCATGCGTGACGGCTACACGCTCAAGTGCTGGCAGCCTGGCGGCGCCGGTACGGGCTTTCTGCTGCCTGAGCACCTGGAAGCGCAGATGTACGCCGGTGGTATCGGCAAGGTCGGCACGCGCATGGGCACCGGCCTGGCGCTGGCAGTGGACGACTCGATCAACATGGTTTCCCTGCTGCGCAACATGGAAGAGTTCTTCGCCCGCGAGTCCTGCGGCTGGTGCACGCCGTGCCGCGACGGCCTGCCCTGGAGCGTGAAGATCCTCCGCGCCCTGGAACGCAAGCAAGGCAGCGCCGAAGACATCCAGACCCTGCTGGGGCTGGTCAACTTCCTCGGCCCCGGCAAGACCTTCTGTGCGCATGCGCCAGGTGCCGTGGAGCCGCTGGGCAGTGCCATCAAGTATTTCCGTGAAGAGTTCGAGGCCGGTGTGGCCCAGGTGGCGAGTACGCCCCGCACGCCGGCAACCGCGAGCTGAACAGACGAATTCCCTTAGCCAGCCGCTTTAACCAGCGGGTAAACGAAGACTCAAAGAAATGGCCACTATCCACGTAGACGGTAAAGATCTCGAAGTCGACGGAGCAGACAACCTCCTGCAGGCCTGCCTGTCCCTCGGACTCGATATCCCCTACTTCTGCTGGCATCCGGCGCTTGGCAGCGTCGGTGCGTGCCGGCAGTGCGCGGTCAAGCAGTACAACGACGAGAACGACACCCGTGGTCGTCTGGTCATGTCCTGCATGACACCCGCCACCGACAACACCTGGATTTCCATTGACGACGAAGAAGCCAAGCAATTTCGCGCCAGCGTCGTCGAATGGCTGATGACCAACCACCCGCACGACTGCCCGGTGTGCGAGGAAGGCGGTCACTGCCACCTGCAGGACATGACGGTGATGACCGGGCATAACGCCCGCCGCTATCGCTTTACCAAGCGCACCCACCAGAACCAGGAGCTGGGTCCCTTCATCGCCCACGAGATGAACCGCTGCATCGCCTGCTACCGCTGCGTGCGCTACTACAAGGACTACGCCGGCGGCACCGACCTGGGCGTCTACGGCGCGCACGACAACGTGTACTTCGGTCGTGTCGAAGATGGCACGCTGGAAAGCGAGTTTTCCGGCAACCTGGTGGAGGTCTGCCCCACCGGCGTGTTCACCGACAAGACCCACTCCGAGCGCTACAACCGCAAGTGGGACATGCAGTTCGCCCCGAGCATCTGCCATGGCTGCTCCAGCGGCTGCAACATCAGCCCCGGTGAGCGCTACGGCGAGCTGCGCCGCATCGAGAACCGCTTCAACGGCTCGGTCAACCAGTACTTCCTCTGCGACCGTGGCCGCTTCGGCTATGGCTACGTCAACCGCGAAGACCGACCGCGTCAGCCGCTGCTGGCCGGCCAGGCCATCGGCATCGATGCCGCGCTGGACAAGGCCGCCGAGCTGCTCAAGGGCAAACGCGTGATCGGCATTGGCTCGCCGCGCGCCAGCCTCGAAGCCAACTTCGCCCTGCGCGAACTGGTGGGTGCCAGCAACTACTACAGCGGCATCGCCGCCAGCGAACTGGCCAATATCCGCCTGATTCGCGACATCCTGCAAAACGGCCCGCTGCCGACCCCGACCCTGCGCGACGTGGAGTTGCACGACGCCATCTTCGTCCTCGGCGAAGACCTGACCCAGACCGCCGCACGCCTGGCCCTGGCCCTGCGCCAGGCGGTCAAGGGCAAGGCCACCGAAATCGCTGCCGGTGCACGGATTCAGGACTGGCATATGGCGGCGGTGCAGAACGTCGCCCAGCACGCGCTGCACCCGCTGTTCATCGCCAGCGTCGCTGAAACCCGCCTCGACGATATCGCCGAGCAGTGCGTGCACGCCGCGCCGGCCGACCTGGCCCGTATCGGTTTCGCCGTGGCCCACGCCATCGACCCGAGCGCACCGGCCGTCGATGGCCTGGACGCCGAAGCCGACGAACTGGTGCAGCGCATCGCCGATGCCCTGATCAATGCCAAGCGCCCGCTGATCGTCTCCGGCGCCTCACTGGGCGACAAGGCCCTGATCGAAGCCGCCGCCAATATCGCCAGCGCGCTGAAGAACCGCGAGAAGAACGGCTCGCTGAGCCTGGTGGTGCCCGAGGCCAACAGCCTGGGGCTGGCGCTGCTCGGTGGCGACTCCGTCGATGCCGCACTCGATGCTCTGAGCAACGGCCAGGCCGATGCCGTGATCGTGCTGGAAAACGACCTGTACCGCCGCGCCGATGCCGCCAAGGTGGATGCAGCGCTCGGCGCCGCACAGACGGTGATCGTCGCCGATCACCAGCACAACGCCACCAGCGAACGCGCCCACCTGCTACTGCCGGCGGCCAGCTTCGCCGAAGGCGACGGAACCCTGGTCAGCCTCGAAGGCCGCGCCCAGCGCTTCTTCCAGGTCTATGAGCCGAGCTACTACGACAGCAATATTCTGATCCGTGAAGGCTGGCGCTGGCTGCACGCGCTGCACAGCACCCTGCAGGGCAAGGCCGTGGACTGGACGCAACTGGATCAGGTCACCGCAGCCTGCGCCGCCAGCAACCCGCTGCTGGCCGGGATCAAGGACGCCGCGCCGAGCGCCTCGTTCCGCATCAAGGGCCTCAAGCTTGCCCGCGAGCCGCACCGCTACAGCGGCCGCACCGCCATGCGCGCCAATATCAGCGTGCACGAGCCGCGTCAGCCGCAGGATCAGGACACCGCTTTCGCCTTCTCCATGGAAGGCTACGCCGGCAGCAAGGAAGCCCGGCAGCAGATTCCGTTCGCCTGGTCGCCGGGCTGGAACTCGCCACAGGCCTGGAACAAGTTCCAGGACGAGGTCGGCGGGCACCTGCGCGCCGGCGACCCCGGCGTACGCCTGCTGGAAGCTGCCGGCAACGCCCTGCCCTGGTTCGCCGTGAACGCCGCGTTCAACCCGGCAGCCGGCACCTGGCAGGTGGCGCCGCTGCACCACCTGTTCGGCAGCGAGGAAAACTCCGCGCGCGCCAAACCGATTCAGGAGCGCATGCCCGAGCCTTATGTGGCCCTGGCCCGCGATGAAGCGGCCCGTCTGGGGGTGAACGACGGCGCGCTGCTGGCCCTGCGCGTCAACGGCCAGGCGCTGCGCCTGCCGCTCAAGGTGCGCGATGACCTGGCCATCGGTCTGGTCGGCTTGCCGGTTGGCTTGCCAGGCATTGCGCCGACGCTCGCCGGCGCCAGCGTGACCCTGCTGCAGGAGGCCGTGCAATGAGCTGGTTGACGCCCGAACTGATCGAGATCGTCATCGCGGTACTCAAGGCCATCGTCATCCTGCTGGTGGTGGTGGTCTGCGGCGCGCTGCTGAGCTTCATCGAGCGCCGTCTGCTCGGCTGGTGGCAGGACCGCTACGGCCCCAACCGCGTGGGGCCGTTCGGCATGTTCCAGATCGCCGCCGACATGATCAAGATGTTCTTCAAGGAGGACTGGACGCCGCCGTTCGCCGACAGGTTCATCTTCATCCTGGCGCCGATGATCGCCTTCTCGGCGATGCTGATGGCCTTCGCCATCATCCCCATCACCCCGACCTGGGGCGTGGCGGATCTGAACATCGGCATCCTGTTCTTCTTCGCCATGGCGGGGCTTTCGGTGTACGCGGTGCTGTTCGCGGGCTGGTCGAGCAACAACAAGTTCGCCCTGCTCGGCAGCCTGCGTGCCTCGGCCCAGACCATCTCCTACGAGGTGTTCCTGGCCCTGGCGCTGATGGGCGTGGTGGCGCAGGTCGGCTCGTTCAACATGCGCGACATCGTCGACTACCAGGCGCAGAACCTGTGGTTCATCATTCCGCAGTTCTTCGGCTTCTGTACCTTCTTCATCGCCGCCGTCGCCGTGACCCACCGTCACCCCTTCGACCAGCCGGAAGCCGAGCAGGAGCTGGCCGATGGTTACCACATCGAATATGCCGGCATGAAATGGGGCATGTTCTTCGTTGGCGAATACGTGGCCATCGTCACCGTGTCGGCCTTGCTGGTAACCCTGTTCTTCGGTGGCTGGCATGGCCCGTTCGGCATCCTGCCGCAGATTCCGTTCTTCTGGTTCGCGCTGAAAACGGCCTTCTTCATCATGATCTTCATCCTGCTGCGCGCGTCGATCCCACGCCCGCGCTATGACCAGGTCATGGCCTTCAGCTGGAAGTTCTGCCTGCCGCTGACCCTGATCAACCTGCTGGTGACCGGCGCCCTGGTGCTGGCTACGGCCCAGTAAGGAGAAAAGCAATGTTCAAGTACATCTGGGACATCCTGGTTGGCACTGCCACCCAACTGCGCAGCCTGGTCATGGTGTTCAGCCATGGCTTTCGCAAGCGCGACACCCTGCAATACCCGGAAGAACCGGTCTACCTGCCACCGCGCTACCGTGGCCGCATCGTCCTGACCCGCGACCCCGACGGCGAGGAACGCTGCGTGGCCTGCAACCTGTGCGCCGTGGCCTGCCCGGTGGGCTGCATCTCGCTGCAGAAGGCCGAGACCGACGACGGGCGCTGGTACCCGGAGTTCTTCCGCATCAACTTCTCGCGCTGCATCTTCTGCGGCCTGTGCGAGGAAGCCTGCCCGACCACCGCGATCCAGCTCACCCCCGATTTCGAGATGGGCGAGTTCAAGCGTCAGGATCTGGTGTACGAGAAGGAAGACCTGCTGATCAGCGGCCCCGGCAAGAACCCGGACTACAACTTCTACCGCGTTGCCGGTATGGCCATCGCCGGCAAGCCCAAGGGCGCCGCGCAGAACGAGGCCGAGCCGATCAACGTCAAGAGTTTGTTGCCATGACCCGTTCTTACCCTCTCCCCCAGCCCCTCTCCCGCAAGCGGGCGAGGGGTGCAATGAGGAGCTTCTGATGGAATTCGCGTTCTACTTCGCCGCCGGTGTGGCGGTGGCAGCAACGGTTGGGGTGGTTACCAATACCAACCCGGTGCATGCCCTGCTCTACCTCATCGTCTCGCTGTTGGCGGTGTCGATGGTGTTCTTTGCCCTCGGTGCGCCCTTTGCCGGCGCGCTGGAAATCATCGTCTACGCCGGCGCGATCATGGTGCTGTTCGTATTCGTGGTGATGATGCTCAACCTCGGCCCGGCTGCCGCCGAGCAGGAGCGCAAGTGGCTGACGCCCGGCATCTGGGTCGGCCCGGCAATCCTCAGCGCCCTGCTACTCGGCCAGCTGCTCTATGTGCTGCTGAACCATGTCAGCGACGCCCATATCGGCCACACCACGGTGGAAGCCAAGGCCGTCGGCATCAGCCTGTTCGGCCCCTATCTGCTGGCGGTGGAGCTGGCCTCCATGCTGTTGCTCGCCGCACTGGTCGCCGCCTACCACCTGGGCCGCCACGACGCCAAGGAGCCCACCGCATGACTGGAATCCCACTCGAACACGGCCTGGCCCTGGCCGGCGTGCTGTTCTGCATCGGCCTGGTGGGCCTGATGGTGCGGCGCAACATCCTGTTCATCCTGATGAGCCTGGAAGTGATGATGAACGCCGCTGCACTGGCCTTCGTCGTCGCCGGCGCCCGTTGGGGCGCGGCTGACGGCCAGGTGATGTTCATTCTGGTGATCACCCTGGCAGCCGCCGAGGCCAGCATCGGCCTGGCGATCCTGCTGCAGCTGTATCGCCGCTTCAACACTCTGGATATCGACGCTGCCAGCGAGATGCGCGGATGAACCTTCTAGCCCTGACTCTATTCTTCCCGCTGCTCGGCTGGCTGCTGCTGGCCTTCTCGCGCGGACGCTTCTCGGAAAACACCAGCGCAGTGATCGGGGTCGGCTCCATCGGCCTGGCCGCCGCCAGCGCTGCCTGGGTCATCGCCGCGTTCCTCGGCAACCCGCCGGCCGGCGGCGCCTACAGCCTGACCCTGTGGCAGTGGATGAGCGTCGAAGGCCTGGCGCCGAGCTTCACTCTGCATCTGGACGGCCTGTCCGTGACCATGCTCGGCGTGGTCACCGGCGTGGGCTTCCTGATCCACCTGTTCGCCAGTTGGTACATGCGCGGTGAAGAAGGCTATTCGCGCTTCTTCGCCTACACCAACCTGTTCATCTTCAGCATGTTGTTGCTGGTACTGGGCGACAACCTGCTGGTGCTGTTCTTCGGCTGGGAAGGCGTGGGCCTGTGCTCGTACCTGCTGATCGGCTTCTACTACAAGCACGTACCCAACGGTAATGCGGCGCTCAAGGCGTTCATCGTCACCCGCGTCGGCGACGTGTTCCTGATGATTGGCATGTTCCTGCTGTTCATCAACCTCGGCACCCTGAACATCCAGGAGCTGATGGTGCTGGCGCCGCAGAAATATGCGGCCGGCGACACCTGGCTGTGGCTGGCCACCCTGATGCTGCTGGGCGGTGCGGTGGGCAAGTCCGCCCAGTTGCCGCTGCAGACCTGGCTGGCCGACGCCATGGCCGGCCCAACCCCGGTGTCGGCGCTGATCCACGCGGCGACCATGGTCACCGCCGGCGTCTACCTGATCGCCCGTACCCACGGCCTGTTCCTGCTGACCCCGGAGATTCTCGAACTGGTCGGCATCGTCGGCGGCGTTACCCTGGTACTGGCCGGCTTCGCCGCGCTGGTGCAGACCGACATCAAGCGCATCCTCGCCTATTCCACCATGAGCCAGATCGGCTACATGTTCCTGGCCCTGGGCGTCGGCGCCTGGGATGCGGCGATCTTCCACCTGATGACCCACGCCTTCTTCAAGGCCCTGCTGTTCCTCGCCTCCGGTGCGGTGATCCACGCCTGCCACCACGAGCAGAACATCTTCAGGATGGGCGGGCTGTGGAAGAAGCTGCCGCTGGCCTACGCCAGCTTCGTCGTCGGCGGTGCGGCCCTGGCCGCCCTGCCGCTGCTGACCGCCGGCTTCTACTCCAAGGACGAAATCCTCTGGGAAGCCTTCGCCAGCGGCAACAGCGAGCTGCTCTACGCCGGCCTGGTCGGTGCCTTCCTGACCTCGATCTACACCTTCCGCCTGATCTTCATCGCCTTCCACGGCGAGCAGAAGACCGAGGCGCACGCAGGCCATGGCATCGCCCACAACCTGCCGCTGATGGTGCTGATCGTGCTGTCCACCTTCATCGGCGCCTGGATCACTCCGCCGCTGGCTGGGGTGCTGCCGGAAAGCGCCGGCCATGCTGGTGGCGAGGCCAAGCACAGCCTGGAACTGCTCTCGGGGCTGATCGCGGTGAGCGGCATCGTCATCGCCGCCCTGCTCTTCCTCGGCCAGCGCCGCGTCGCCTCGGCCGTGGCGCAGAGCGCACCAGGCCGCCTGCTGAGCGCCCTGTGGTTCGCTGCCTGGGGCTTCGACTGGCTCTACGACAAGCTGTTCGTGCGCCCCTACCTGGCGCTCTGCCACCTGCTGCGCCGCGACCCCATCGACCGCAGCATCGGCCTGATTCCGCTGCTTGCGCGCGGTGGCAACGCCGCACTGGTGCGCAGCGAAACCGGTCAGGTGCGCTGGTACGCCGCTTCGATCGCCGGGGGCGCCGTGCTGGTGCTCGCCGCCATCCTCTTTCTTGGTGGGGTCTATTGATGTTTCGCACACGGCCGCGCCGGAGCCCGTTTTTGCGCGGGGCAAGGCACGAGGAGAGAAGTTTGGTCGCTCCAAATGAACGACGAGTAACGCAGCAGCGCGCAAAAACGGGCCCGGCCCTTCGGGTTGCGCGCCAAATAGCGCCATGCTGCGTTGCAGGACTTGGCAAGGGAACACCATTACCGGCGCCCTACGCCTTGCCTGGCGCTATTTCGCGCAGCAACGCGGCTCGTGTCGAAACGTCAATAGACCCCAAGGAAAACAGCCTGTCATGATTCTGCCCTGGCTAATCCTGATTCCCTTCATCGGTGGCCTGCTGTGCTGGCAAGGCGAGCGCTTCGGCCATGTCCTGCCGCGCTGGATCGCCCTGCTCACCATGGGCCTGCTGTTCGGCCTGAGCCTGTGGCTGTGGGTTAGCGGTGACTTCACCCTGGCGCCGGCGCCGGACGGTGGCCCGCGCTGGGCCCACGAGTTCGTCATCGACTGGATCCCGCGTCTGGGGATCACCATCCACCTGGCGATGGACGGCCTGTCGGTGCTGATGGTGGTGCTCACCGGCCTGCTCGGTGTGCTGTCGGTACTGTGCTCGTGGAACGAGATCCAGCACCGCGTCGGCTTCTTCCACCTCAACCTGATGTGGATTCTCGGTGGCGTGGTCGGCGTGTTCCTCGCCGTCGACCTGTTCCTGTTCTTCTTCTTCTGGGAAATGATGCTGGTGCCGATGTACTTCCTCATCGCGCTCTGGGGTCATAGCGGCAGCGACGGCCGCACCCGCATCACCGCCGCCACCAAGTTCTTCATCTTCACCCAGGCCAGCGGCCTGATCATGCTGGTATCGATCCTGGCCCTGGTGTTCGTGCACTTCAACCAGACCGGCGTGCTCAGCTTCAACTACGCCGACCTGCTGAAGACCCAACTGGCGCCAGGCACCGAATACTTGCTGATGCTCGGTTTCTTCGTCGCCTTCGCGGTGAAGTTCCCGGTGGTACCGGTGCACTCCTGGCTGCCGGACGCCCACGCCCAGGCACCCACCGCCGGCTCGGTGGACCTGGCCGGCATCCTGCTGAAAACAGCCGCCTACGGCCTGCTGCGCTTCGCCCTGCCGCTGTTCCCCAACGCCTCGGCAGAGTTCGCCCCCATCGCCCAGTGGCTCGGCGTGTTCGCCATCGTCTACGGCGCCCTGCTGTCGTTCGCGCAGACCGACATCAAGCGCCTGGTGGCCTACTCCAGCGTGTCGCACATGGGCTTCGTGCTGATCGCCATCTATTCGGGCAGCCAGATCGCCCTGCAGGGCGCGGTGGTACAGATGGTTGCCCACGGCCTGTCCGCTGCTGCACTGTTCATCCTCTGCGGCCAGCTCTACGAGCGCGTGCACACCCGTGACCTGCGCCAGATGGGCGGCATCTGGGCGCGCATGCCCTGGCTGCCGGCCATCAGCCTGTTCTTCGCCGCCGCCGCGCTGGGTCTGCCAGGCACCGGCAACTTCGTCGGTGAATTCCTCATCCTGATCGGCAGCTTCCCCAGCGCGCCCTGGGTCGTGGTGCTGGCCGCCACCGGCCTGGTGCTCGGCTCGGTGTACGCCCTGGCGATGATCCACCGCGCCTACTTCGGCCCGGTGCAACAGGAGGCGCCGCTACCGGGCCTTAAAGCCCGTGAGCTGGCCATGGTACTCGGCCTTGGCGTGCTGCTGATTCTGCTTGGCGTTTACCCGCAACCGGTGCTCGATACCTCCGCGGCCAGCATGCATGGCGTGCAGCAGTGGATGGCAGGCGCCCTCGATCAACTCGCCTCGGGCCGGTAAGGGTAAGGATTAGAGACTCATGGAACATCACGCTGTCGAATTCACCCTGCAACACCTGATCGCCCTGCTGCCGCTGCTGGTGACCAGCCTCACTGCCGTCGTGGTGATGCTGGCCATCGCCGCCAAACGCAACCACGCCCTGACCTTCATCCTCTCGGTGGTCGGCCTGAACCTGGCGCTGCTGTCGCTGATCCCTGCCCTGGAGGTGGCGCCGCTGTCGGTCACCCCGCTGCTGCTGATCGACAACTTCGCTTGCTACTACATGGCCCTGGTGCTGGCCGCCAGCCTGGCCTGCATCACCCTGATCCACGCCTACCTGGGCGGCGCATCGGGCAAGGGCTATCCGGGCAACCGCGAGGAACTGTACCTGCTGGTGCTGCTGTCGGCGGCCGGTGGCCTGGTGCTGGTCAGCGCGCAGCATCTGGCCGGTCTGTTCATCGGCCTGGAACTGCTGTCGGTGCCCACTTACGGGATGATCGCCTACGCCTTCTTCAACAAGCGCTCGCTGGAGGCTGGCATCAAGTACATGGTGCTGTCGGCCGCAGGCAGCGCCTTCCTGCTGTTCGGCATGGCGCTGCTGTACGCCGAGTCAGGCAACCTGGCCTTCGCCGATATCGGCGCCAGCCTGATGCGCGAAAGCAGCCAGCTGGTGCAGATCGGCATCGGCATGATGCTGATCGGCCTGGCCTTCAAACTGTCGCTGGTGCCCTTCCACCTGTGGACGCCGGACGTCTATGAAGGTGCTCCTGCGCCAGTCGCAGCCTTCCTGGCTACCGCCAGCAAGGTGGCGGTATTCGCCGTACTGCTGCGCCTGTACCAGATATCCCCGGCCATGAGCGGCGGCTGGCTGAGCGATCTGCTGACCCTGATCGCCATCGCTTCGATCCTGTTCGGCAACCTGCTGGCCCTGCTGCAGAACAACCTCAAACGCCTGCTGGGTTACTCCTCCATCGCCCACTTCGGTTATCTGCTGGTGGCGCTGATCGCCAGCAAGGGCCTGGCCGTGGAGGCCGTGGGCGTGTACCTGGCCACCTACGTGCTGACCAGCCTCGGCGCCTTCGGCGTGATCACCCTGATGTCCACGCCCTACAGCGGCCGCGATGCCGATGCGCTGTACGAATACCGTGGCTTGTTCTGGCGCCGTCCGTACCTGACCGCGGTGCTCACGGTGATGATGCTGTCGCTGGCCGGCATTCCGCTCACCGCAGGCTTCATCGGCAAATTCTACGTGATCGCCGCTGGTGTCGAGGCGCAACTCTGGTGGTTGCTCGGCGCTATGGTGCTGGGCAGCGCCATCGGCGTGTTCTATTACCTGCGGGTGATGGTCACCCTGTTCATGCGCGAGCCCAATCTGCATCGCCACGATGCCCCCTTCGACTGGGGCCAGCGCGCCGGCGGCATCATGTTGCTGGTGGTGGCTCTGCTCGCCTTCATCATCGGCGTTTACCCGCAGCCGCTGCTGGAACTGGTACAGCATGCCGGGTTGACTACCCTGCACTGAGCGACGAACGAGCCCAGCCAAGAGCTGGGCTTTTTTATACGGATTGCAGTCGAAGCGGCGTAGAAAAGATGCACGATTGTACCGCCCGCCGACAGCGGATCCTTAGCGCCATAATTTCAACGCCGTAAAAACGGCAGGTTTCCGCTGACCGCGACCTGGCGAATGGCGGATATCCGCCACATACTGTGCTGCAGATCACATGCTTTTCAACGACCCAAGCAGGCTGGCGGAATTTCGCCACAATGGCATAACCCTTGCCATGCAAGTCCCAGCTCTGAACTGTCTGGGGTACTGCCTGTACCCCAACAACAGAACAGTGGAGCAACCAACACGAGGCGCCTATCAAGGCACCGCAACCGACAAGAAGAAAAGGAAGCAGTATGTTCAATCCAGTCCGCGCTCTGGCCGTCTGCGCCTTGGCGTTAGCCTCTTTCGGTGCCGCCACGGCACTGGCCGATGAACCTATCCTGATCAAGTTCTCCCATGTCGTCGCCGATGGCACCCCCAAGGGCCAGGGGGCACTGATGTTCAAACAACTGGTGGAGGAACGGCTGGGCGGCAAGGTCAAGGTCGAGGTCTATCCGAACTCCAGCCTGTACGGCGATGCCAACGAGCTCGAAGCGCTGCGCAACAACGAGGTACAGCTTCTGGCTCCGTCGCTGGCCAAGTTCGATCAGTACACCAAGCAGTTGCAGGTATTCGACCTGCCTTTCCTGTTCGATGACCTGGAAGCCGTCAATCGCTTTCAGAAACGCGCCAAGGGGCGCCAATTGCTGCGTTCGATGGAAGATCACAACATCGTCGGCCTGGCCTACTGGCACAACGGCATGAAGCAGCTGTCTGCCACTCGTGCCTTGCACAGCCCGGGAGATGCCAATGGCCTGAGCTTCCGCATCCAGCCGTCAGCGGTACTGGAAGCTCAGTTCAAGCAAATTGGCGCAAATAGTCAGAAACTGCCTTTCGCGGAAGTGTTCAAGGCGCTGCAGAGTGGCCAGGTGCAAGGTGCGGAGAATCCCTGGTCGAACATCTACAGCCAGAAACTGCACGAGGTGCAGCCCTTCATCAGCGAAACCAATCATGGCGTGCTGGACTACATGCTGGTGAGCAACTCTCGCTTCTGGTACGGCATCCCGCATCAGGTCCGCGTGGAACTGGAAGCCATCATCGACGAAGTCACCTACGTGGTGAACAAGCAGGCAGAAGCGGCCAACCAGACCGACCGTCAGCGCATCGCCGACTCCGGCAAATCCCAGCTCATTACCCTCACCCCAGAGCAGCGTCAGGCCTGGCGTGACGCCATGCGCCCGGTGTGGGAACAGTTCGAAGGGCAGATCGGGTCGGACGTGCTCAAAGCAGCCGAAGCGGTCAATCGCAAGCAACGCAAATAAGCCAGGACCGGCATGGCGGAATCCCGCCATGCCGGCTGCTCGGCTCCTTCCCTTATCGGGGCTCCTGCTGACGCAGTTGCTCCAGGTCCCAGCCACCACCCAGTGCGGTAATCAGCTGCACGCTAGCGGTCAGACGGCTACCCAGCAACGTAAGATTGGTGCGTTCGTTGTTCAGCGCCGTGGCCTGTACGTTGACCACGCTGTTGAAATCGACAGTGCCGGCACGGTACTGGTTTTCGATCAGGCGTAACGACTCGCGCGCCGCATCAAGCGCTTCCTGCTGCACCCCACTCTCCTGCTCCAGCACGCGCAGCTGCACCAGGTAATCCTCCACTTCGCGGAAGCTGTCCAGCACGGCCTGGCGGTATTGCGCCACCGTCTGGTCGTAGGCGGCCTCGCTGCGCTCCAGCTCTGCACGCCGTGCGCCACCATCGAACAAGGTCAGCGCCAGTTGCGGACCGAGCGACCAGAAGCGGTTGGGTACTTCGATCCAGTCGGCGAAGCTGCTGCCGCGATAACCGCCGCTGGCCGAGATGGTCAGGTCGGGGAACCAGGCGGCCTCGGCCACGCCGATCTGCGCATTGGCCGCCATCACCCGGCGCTCGGCGGCAGCGATGTCGGGACGGCGCTCGAGCAGCTGTGAGGGCAGCGCTACCGGCACCTCGGGCAGCGCCGGCAGGTCGTCGCGCGGCGCGATGGACAGTTCGGCCGGGCTGACGCCCACCAGCACGGCAATGGCATGTTCGAGCTGCGCGCGCTGCCACTCGAGATCGATGGCCTGGGCCTGGGTGCTCTTGAGCTGGGTGGTGGCCTGGGACACGTCGGATTTGGGCACGATACCGGCACGGTACTGGTTCTCGGTCAGGCGCAGCGAGCGTGCGTAGGCGGCAACTGTGGCGTCCAGCAGTCGCTTCTGCTCATCGAGAACTCGCAGCTGCAGATAGTTCTGCACCAGTTCGCTCTGCAGACTCAGGCGCGCCGCAGCGAGATCGGCGGCGCTGGCTTCGAACTCGGCGCGACTGGCCTCCAGACCGCGACGCAATTTGCCCCAGATATCCAGTTCCCAAGCCGCATTCAGGCTCAGATCGTAGCTCTTGGATATCCGCGAAGCCCCCGAACCGCTGACGGTGACGCCATCGACGGTGCGGATGGTACTGTCACCGCCGCCCTGCCCGGACCGGGTCACCCCGGCGCTGCCGGACAGCGTGGGGTAGAAGCTGGCGCGCGCGCCGCGTACCAGCGCGCGCGCCTGGCGATACTGGGCCTCGGCAGCGGCCAGGTTCTGGTTGGAAACATGCAGACGCTCGACCAGGGTGTTGAGCTCGGCGTCGCCGTACAGCTCCCACCAGGCGCCGCGTTCCAGGGCGTCGCCTGGGGTGGCGGCTTTCCAGCCCGCGACCTGTTTGAACTGCATCGGCGCTGCCAGCTCGGGGCGCTGATAGTCGGGGCCGAGCATGCAGCCGCCGAGCATCCCCAGCAGCACGAGCAGACCGTAGGAGCGGGCTCTGGCGAACGGACCGAGGTAAAAAGCTTCGCGAGCAGAGCTCGCTCCTACAGGACGTGCGATGGATTTCATAGCGGGGTTTCCAACGAAGCATCGGTGCGCACGCCGCGCCAGCGATTGACGCGGTGGCGCAGGCGGTCGAAGTAGAGATAGACCACCGGAGTGGTGTAGAGGGTCAGTACCTGGCTCAGCACCAGGCCACCGACGATGGTGATACCCAGCGGCTGGCGCATTTCCGAACCTTCGGCACTGCCCAGCACCAGCGGCAAGGCGCCCAGGATTGCCGCCAGAGTGGTCATCATGATCGGGCGAAAACGCAGCAGGCAGGCCTGACGGATGGACTCCTGCGGGCTCAGGCGCTCGCCGCGCTCCAGTTGCAGGGCCAGGTCGACCATCAGAATGGCGTTCTTCTTGACGATGCCGATCAGCAGGAACAGACCCAGCAGCGAGATCAGGCTGAACTCCATGCCCACCAGTTGCAGCGCGAGCAAGGCGCCGACCCCGGCCGACGGCAAGGTCGAAAGAATGGTCAGCGGATGCACGTAGCTCTCGTAGAGCACGCCCAGCACGATGTACACCACCACCAGCGCCAGCAGGATCATCAGCGGCTGATTGCCCTGGGTCTGCTGGAAGGCCGCTCCGGTGCCGCCGAGCATGCCCTGCACCTCGGTGGGCAGACCGACGCGCGCCACGGCGTTGTCGATGGCGCGGCTGGCCTGATCGAGGCTTACACCTTCGGCCAGGGAGAAACCGATGTTCTCGGCGGCGAACTGGCCCTGATGGTTGACTCGATCTTCCTCCAGGCTGCGCTCCCAATGGGCGAAGGTCGACAGCGGCACACGCGCACCATCGGCGGTGATCAGCTGAATCTGATCCAGTGCCTCGGGATGCTGGGCATAGCGTGGGTTGATCTCCATCACCACGCTGTACTGATTCAGTGCCTGGTAAATGGTCGACACCTGACGCTGACTGAAGGCATTGTTGAGCACCGCGGTGATCATGCTCATTTCAACGCCCAGACGCTGCGCGGCCTCGCGGTCCACCACCAGACGGATCTGCTGCGCACCGCTGTTCTCGCGCGCGTCGATATCGGTCAGTTCCGGCAATGCGCGCAGCGCCTCGCGCACCCTCGGCAGCCATTCACGCAGGGCGTCGAGATCGCCGGAGAGCAACATGTACTCGTTTTCCGAACTGCGCCCCTCGCGCCCGCCTATCTGCAGATCCTGATCGGGCATGAGGAACATGCGCCCACCCGGCACCTTCGGCACGCTGGCACGCAGGCGGTTGATCACCTGCTGCGACGACACCTTGCGCTCGCTGATCGGTTTCAGACGCACGATCATGAAGGCGTTGTTGATACCGCCGGCGCCACCAATGAATCCCGCCACGCTGTCCACTGCCGGATCGGCCAGCACCGCCTTGCGGAAGATCTCCATTTTCGGCTGCATGACCTGGAACGACAGGCCGTTGTCGCCGCGAATGAAGCCGATCAGCTGGCCGGTATCCTGCTGCGGCATGAAGGTCTTGGGAATGCTGACGAAGAGATAGACGTTCAGCGCGATGGTCGCCAGCAGGCTGATGACCATCAGCAACGAATGGCGCAATGCCCAATCCAGCGAACGCCCATAGATGGCCAGCACCCGCGTCTGCAGGCGGTCACCCCATAGCTGCAGGCGGCTGCGCGACTGCTCCTGCTCGGCCTTGAGCCAGCGTGCGCAGAGCATCGGCGTCAAGGTCAGCGACACCAGCAGAGAGATCACCACCGCCACCGCCAGGGTGATGGAGAATTCACGGAACAGCCGCTCGACGATGCCGCCCATGAACAGGATGGAGATGAACACCGCCACCAGCGACAGGTTCATCGACAGCAGCGTGAAGCCCACCTCGCGTGTACCTTTGAACGCCGCCGCCATCGGCTTCTCGCCGTTATGGATGTGCCGGGCGATGTTTTCCAGCACCACGATGGCATCGTCCACCACCAGCCCGGTGGCGATGATCAGCGCCATCAGCGACAGGTTGTTCAGCGAGAACCCCAGCAGGTACATGGCGGCGAAACTGCCGATCAGCGACACCGGCACCGCCAGCGCGGGTATCAGCGCTGCGCGCCAGCGCCCGAGGAAGGCCAGCACCACCAGGATCACCAGGCCCACGGCGATCAGCAGCGTTTGCTCGGCTTCGTGCAGGGTGGCGCGGATCACTGGCGAGCGATCCATCGCCACCTCCAGCTCGACGCTGGCTGGAATCACCTCACGCAGCGCCGGCAGCTCGGCGCGGATGTCGGCGATAGTCTGCAGGATGTTCGCCCCACTCTGCCGATTGATCACCAGCAGCACCGCTTCCCTGTCGTTGTAGAAACCGCTGTTGTAGCGGTCCTCGACGCCATCGGTGACGGTGGCCACGTCACCCAGGCGCACGGCGGCGCCGTCCTGGTAGCGGATGATCATCGGCAGGTAGTCGGCGGCCTTGGCCAACTGATCACTGGCCTGCACCTGCCAGCGGCGCTGCTCGTCCTCCACCGCCCCCTTGGGGCGCAGGGCGTTGCTCGCGGCGATGGTCTGGCGCACTTCGTCCAGGGCAATGCCGTACTGGTCGAGCAGGCGCGGCTCCAGGGACACGCGCACCGCCGGCAAGGAGCTGCCGCCGACCTGCACCTCGCCGACGCCGCCGACCTGCGACAGCTTCTGCGCCAGGATGGTCGAGGCCACGTCGTACAGCTGGCCCTTGCTCAGGATGTCGCTGGTCAGCGAGATGACCATGATCGGCGCCTGCGACGGATTGATCTTGCGGTAGCTGGGCATGGTGCGCATGCCGCTGGGCAGCAGCTCACGCGCGGCGTTGATCGCCGCCTGCACCTCGCGCGCGGCGGTGTTGATGTCCTTGTCCAGATCGAACTGGATCATGATCCGCGTGCTGCCCTGGCTGCTGCGGCTGTTCATCTGGCTGATACCGGCGATGGTGCCGAGCGAGCGCTCCAGCGGCGTGGCCACGGTGGAAGCCATGATCTGCGGGCTGGCCCCCGGCAGGCTGGCCTGCACGGTAATGGTGGGAAAATCCATCTGCGGCAATGGCGCCACCGGCAACAGGCCGAAGCTGACGCCGCCAAGCAGCATGATCGCCAGGCTCAGCAGCAGGGTCGCTACCGGGCGGCGGATAAAGGGGGCGGAGAGGTTCATGCGCGATTAGCCCCGCCAAGGCTTGGCCAATCCTGCAGGAGCGGCTTCAGCCGCGAATCCCCTGCACCGACCTGTTCGCGGCTGAAGCCGCTCCTACGGGCCGGGGTCATACCGCCACCCCCGCGGCACTGCGACCACTAAGGCGCCGCGACAGGCGATCGAAGTACAGGTAGATCACCGGCGTGGTGAACAGCGTCAGCACCTGGCTGACCAGCAGGCCGCCGACCATCACCAGGCCCAGCGGCTGGCGCAGCTCGGCGCCGGAGCCCGAGGCCAGCATCAGCGGGATGGCGCCGAACAGCGCCGCCAGGGTGGTCATCAGGATCGGGCGGAAACGCAGCAGCGCGGCCTGGTAGATGGCCGCCTCCGGCGCCATGCCCTGATGGCGCTCGGCCTCCAGGGCGAAGTCGATCATCATGATGGCGTTCTTCTTGACGATGCCGATCAACAGGATGATGCCGATGATGGCGATCAGGCCCAGATCGTTGCCGGTCAACAGCAACGCCAGCAAGGCGCCGACGCCCGCCGAAGGCAGCGTGGAAAGAATGGTGATCGGGTGGATATAGCTCTCGTAGAGCACGCCGAGCACGATGTACATGGTGACGATGGCCGCCAGGATCAGCAGCAGCGTGGAGCTCAGCGAGGCGCGGAAGGCCTCGGCAGCGCCCTGGAACTGGGTATTGATGGACAGCGGCAGGCCGATTTCCTGCTCCACCCGCTCGATGACTTCGACCGCTTGGCCCAGCGACACACCCGGTGCCAGGTTGAACGACAGGGTCACCGCCGGGAACTGACCGATATGGTTGATCAGCAGGCTGGCTGGACGCTCCTCGATGTGCGCCAGGGATGACAGCGGCACCTGCTGGCCGTCGCCGGTGGCGACGTGGATCTGACGCAGCGCGGCCAGGCCGATGCGCCCGCCATCGCGGCTCTCCAGCACCACGCGGTACTGGCTGGCCTGGGTGTAGATGGTGCTGATCTGGCGCTGGCCGAAAGCATCGTACAAGGCATCGTCGATGCTGCCGACATTGATGCCAAGGCGTGCGGCGGCGTCGCGGTCGATATCCAGGTATACCTGCAGACCACGGTTCTGCAGGTCGCTGGCGACATCGGTCAGCTCCGCTTGCTCGCGCAGCGCCTCGACCAGACGCGGCGTCCAGGTTTCCAGCAGTTGGCTGTCCGGTGACTCCAGGGTGAACTGGAACTGGGTGCGGCTGATGCGATCCTCGATGGTCAGGTCCTGCACCGGCTGCATATACAGCTCTATCCCGGGAACCTTCGCCAGTTCCGGACGCAGCCGTTCGATCACCTGGCTGGCAGTGACGTCGCGCTCGGCGTGAGCCTTGAGATTGATCAACAAGCGGCCGCTGTTCAGCGTCGGATTGTCGCCATCCACACCAATCGAGGAAGACAGACTGGCCACCGCCGGATCGCGCAGGATCACATCGGCCAGGCGCTGCTGGCGCTCGCTCATGGCGCTGAAGGAAATCGACTGCGGCGCCTCGGAAATACCCTGGATCACCCCGGTGTCCTGCACCGGGAAAAAGCCCTTGGGCACCGCGAGGTACAACAGTACGGTCAGGCCCAGAGTGGCCACAGCCACCAGCAGGGTCAGCGGCTGATGCCTGAGCACCCACTGCAGCCAGACGCCGTAGCGTTCGATCATGGCGTCGATGGCGCCACCGGCGGCGCGGTAGAAGCGCCCTTCCTGCTCGGGTTTCTCGGCCTTGAGCAGGCGCGCGCACATCATCGGCGTGAGGGTCAGCGACACCACCAGGGAAATCAGGATGGCCACCGCCAGGGTGATGGCGAACTCGCGGAACAGCCGCCCGACCACATCGGCCATGAACAGCAGCGGAATCAGCACGGCGATCAGCGACAGGGTCAGCGACACCAGGGTGAAACCGATCTGCCGCGCCCCCTTGAGTGCGGCGTTGAGCGGCGTCTCGCCCTCCTCCAGATGGCGGGCAATGTTCTCCAGCATGACGATGGCGTCATCGACCACAAAACCCGTGGCGATGGTCAGCGCCATCAGCGTCAGGTTGTTGATGGTGAAGCCGGCCAGGTACATCACGCCGAAGGTGCCGATCAGCGACAGCGGCACGACGATGGACGGGATGATGGTCGCCGACAGCTTGCGCAGGAACAGGAAGGTCACCATCACCACCAGGGCGATGGCCAGCAGCAACTCGTGCTGCACATCGCGCACGGCAGCGCGAATGGTCTGCGTACGGTCGGTGAGCACCTTGACCTCGACGCTTGCCGGCAGGCCCTCGGTCAGATGCGGCAGCAGGGTCTGGATGCGGTCGACCACCTCGATGACGTTGGCCCCGGGCTGACGCTGCACGTTGACCAGCACCGCCTGGTTGCGGTTGGCCCAGGCCGCCAGACGCTCGTTCTCGGCGCCGTCGATGATCTCGGCGACATCCTTCAGGCGCAGCGCGGCGCCGTTCTGATAGCTCAGGATCAGCTCGCGGTATTCATCGACCGACTTCAGCTGGTCGTTGGCGTCGAGCTGCGAGACACGGGTCGGCCCGTCGAAGTTACCCTTGGGCTGGTTGACGTTGCTCGCCGTAATCAGACTGCGCACGTCGGCCAGGCTCAGGCCGTAGGACGCCAGCGCCTCGGGGTTGACGCGAATACGCACCGCCGGCCGCTGCCCGCCGGCCAGGGTAACCAGACCGACACCGCTGGTTTGCGCCAGCTTCTGCGCCAGGCGGGTATCGACCAGATCGTTGACCTGCGGCAGCGGCAAGGTCTTCGAGCTCACCGCCAGGGTCAGCACCGGCGTATCGGCCGGGTTGACCTTGTTGTACACCGGCGGCGCCGGCAGATCGCCCGGCAGCAGGTTGCTCGCCGCGTTGATCGCTGCCTGCACCTCCTGCTCGGCCACCGCCAGGGATACATCCAGGTTGAAACGCAGAGTGATCACCGAGGCGCCGCCCGAGCTGGTCGAGGACATCTGCTTGAGCCCGGCCATCTGCCCGAACTGGCGCTCCAGCGGCGCGGTCACCGCACTGGTCATCACATCCGGGCTGGCACCGGGATAGAGGGTCAGCACGCGGATGGTCGGGTAATCCACCTCCGGCAATGCCGAGACCGGCAGCAGGCGGTAGGCGATCAGACCGCTGAGGAAGATCGCCACCATCAGCAGCGTGGTGGCGACCGGCCGCAGGATGAACGGGCGGGAGATGTTCATGCGTCGTTCCGTGCCGCGGCCCGGCCTGGCTCGCTTCGTTCGCCGGACTGCGGCGTTTGCGCGGCCTGCGGGTCGACCACTTCCACCTCACTGCCATCACGCAGACGGTCGGTGCCCTCCAGCACCAGCCGCTCGCCCTGCTGCACGCCCTCGGTAACCATGCTGCGCTCGGCATCGCTGGCGGCGATGCTGACCGGACGAATGCTCACCTTGTTGGCGTCATCCACCACATAGACGAAGGTACCCTGGGTGCCGAACTGCACCGCAGCGGACGGGATGATGGTGGCAGCGTCACGGGTTTCCACGCGCAGGCGCACGTTGACGAACTGGTTGGGAAACAGCATCTGCTCGGCGTTGTCGAAACGCGCCTTGAGCTTGACCGTGCCGGTAGTGGTGTCGATCTGGTTGTCCAGGCTTTCCAGCACGCCATCGGCCAGCTTCAGCCGCTCACCACGATCCCAGGCCTCGACGACCAGGGTGGTGCCATCTCGCCTGCGCTGCAGCACTGCCGGCAGATCGCCCTCGGGAATGGTGAAGATCACCGAAATCGGATCGGTCTGGGTGATCACCACCAGCGGTGTGGTATCGCCGCCGCTGACCAGGTTGCCGATATCCAGTTGGCGCAGGCCGAGGCGACCGGCAATGGGCGCGCGAATCTGGGTGAAGTCGAGATTGAGCTTGGCCGTGGCGACGTTCGCCTGATTGCTCTGCAAGCTGCCGCGATACTGATTGACCAGCGCCTGCTGGGTATCGAGGGTCTGCTTGGCGATGCTGTCTTCATCGTACAGCCCCTTGTAGCGCTGCAGGTCCAGCTCGGCGTTCTTCAGCTGCGCCTGGTTTTCCTGCAGCGCGCCCTGCGCCTGCTGCAGCGCCACCTGATAAGGGCGCGGGTCGATCACCGCGAGCAGGTCGCCGGCCTTGACCTGTTGCCCCTCTTCGAACAGCACCTTGACCAGTTCACCGTCGACCCGCGAGCGCACATTGACCGTGTTGTACGCGGTCACCGTGCCGAGTGCCTTGAGCTCGATGGCGAACTCGCCCTGCTCGACTTCCGCCACACGCACCGGCACCGGCCCCATGTCACCGAAGCGGCCACGGCCCATCTGCTGCGACTGCGGCTTGCTCGGCCAGAACCACCACAGCAGCAGAAGCAGCACGGCCAGCAGCGTCAGGCCGATCAGCCATTGGCGGGAGTTGTTCGAGGCGGACGAGGGAACATTCGACATGGCAGGCGCGGTATCACTTTTTGTGGGAGTCGGAACGATAAGCACTGGCCCGCGTCAAGCAAAGCCCATTTACCCGCTTTTTACGCTCCCCTTACGTTACTAACTGTTTGAGGCACAAATAAAAACGGCCTGCTGAGCAGGCCGTTTCAATGGGTGCCGAGAGGTTACTTCAACACCGCCAGGGCAGCAGCGTAGTCCGGCTCATGGGCGATCTCGCCAACCAGCTCGCTGTGCAGCACCTTGTCCTGCTCGTCCAGCACCACCACCGCACGCGCGGCAAGGCCGGTCAGCGGACCGCTGGCGATGGCCACACCGTAGTTCTTGAGAAAGTCGGCACCACGCAGGGTGGACAGGTTGACCACGTTCTCCAGGCCTTCGGCGCCGCAGAAACGCGCCTGGGCGAACGGCAGGTCAGCGGAGATGCACAGCACCACGGTATTGGACAGCTGGCCGGCTTCGGCATTGAACTTGCGCACGGAGGTGGCGCAGGTCGGGGTATCGACGCTGGGGAAGATGTTCAGCACCTTGCGCTTGCCGGCCAGGCTGGCCAGGGTGACGTCGCTCAGGTCGCCAGCGACCAGGCTGAAAGCCGGCGCCTGTTGGCCGGCCTGCGGCAGTTGACCGTCGACCTGCACCGGATTGCCTTTGAGAGTGACTTGCGCCATGGGAGTTTCCTTATCGTTCAGGAGTTGAAGGGCAAAAATGTGTGACATGGGCTCGCCGCGGCGAATGCCCCATCGAATGGCAGGTCACGGCCCGACCATCCGTCCAGACTAGCGCAGAAGCGGTGTCGATACACCCGAGGCCGAGTAGGGATTTAGCAAAAGATCGCGCCAGCATCAGAAGTCCCGTCGATAGAACAGATCCAGCGAACTGGCCAGCCCGCTGGCCGCCTCCAGATACAGGCGGCGGCTCAGTTGGTAACGCAGGGCGATGGTGTTGGCTGGCTCGAACACGCCCACGCCATAACGCAGGCTGAGGCGCTCGGTGATATTGCCGCTGGCCACCACACTGGTAGTCACGCCACTACCTTCGGTGTCGAGCTGGAAATCCTGAATGCCCAGGCTGTTGGCCAGGCCGGTGGTCAGCGAACTGCTGCCGGCCAGACCGAGCGCCAGTGCAGCCTGGCCGAGCATGTTGTTGTCACCCGTGCTCTGCCCCAACGGCCGGCCCAATACCAGGTAGGACAGCGCCTGCTCCTGGCTCATGGCCGGTTCGGCGAACACCGTGGTGGTGGGCTGCTCGGCGTTGCCGGAGAGGCGAATGCCCGCCACTACGCTGTCGACTCGGCGAATGGCCTCCACATCGAGAAATGGCTGGTCGATGGGACCGGTGAACAACAGGCGCGCCCGGCGAATGGTCAGGCGCTGACCGTAGGCGCGATAGCGACCATTGGCCAGATCCAGCTCGCCACGGGTATCGAGGTTATCGCCGATATGCACGCGCCCGCGCAGGTCGGCTGTCAGACCGAAGCCGCTGAAGGCCAGCTTGTCCTGTCCGACCTCGACATCGACATCCATGGCGATACCCAGACCCTGCTCGGCCTCGGGCACTTCACGTCCGACCACCCGCGCATCGCCGGACACCTTCACCGTCGACGGCGGCAACTCTCGCACGCTGATCAGCCCGCGCGGCACACCGACCTTGCCGCTGACCGACAGGCGCTGGGCGCGCAATTGCAATTGCAGATCGGGCTCGACCTCCAGTTCGGCGTAAGGCTCGACCTTCACCGGTAAACGCTGGCCCTGCAACGCCAGGTCGCCGCTCAGGCCTTCGGCCCAGTTGAGTTCGCCTCGCAGATTGCCTCGTCCCTGCTCACCGCTGCGCCAGTTGCCGGCAAGCTGCACCTGCTCGCCCGCGATCAAAGCCTGCAGCTGCAAGCCTTCCAGGCTCAGCGGTAGTTCGCTGCCGGACAGTTCGCCACCGTCCAGGCGCAGCTGGCCATTGATCTGTGGCGCCAGCAGGTGGCCAGAGAGGGTGCCGCTGCCCTGCAGCTGGCCCTCGAGCTTTTCCGCCATCGGCACAAAGGGCCGTAGCACGGCTAGATCGAAGCCGCTCAGGCGAAACTCACCGTTGAGCGGTTTATTCGCCGGGCGCGGGTCGATCTGCGCTTGCAACACCAGCTCACCCAGGCGAGCACTGACGAAGCGCAGCTCGCTGTCCACCCGTTGCGGGCGCAGCGTGCTGTTCAGGCGCAGGCTGTCGTAGGGAAAATCCAGCCACTGCTCTTCATCCGGCTGACGAATGCGCAGGTTGCCGCCGCCTGCGTCCAGCGTGACCTGGCCGTTGGGTCCGCTGTCGGGCAGTTCGATCTTGAGCTGGCCATCCAGGTGTCCCTGCCAGGCGAAATCCTCGGGCAACCAGGGCTGCAGGCTCGCCAGCGGGAAGTTCTCCAGACGCCAGTCCAGGCTGGGCTGCGGCATCAGCCGCTGCTGCCCGCCACACAGGCTGGCATCGCCGGACTGCCAGCAATGCGCGCCCAGGTTGAGCCGGCCGCTGGCCAGTCGCTCCAGGCTCGCGGCCTGCTGCAGCTGCCATTGCTGCCCGCCACTCTGCACCCGGCCACTGGCGATGCGCCCGCGCCAGTCTCCCTGCTCGCTCAGGTTGCCGTCCAGCGCCAGCGTCATTTGCAGCAGCGGGCCTTGCAGATCGATATCAAGTGCCTGGCGACGCTGGTCGCCACGCCCCTGGGCCTGCAGGCGCCCGAGGTAGGTATCGCCGATACGGATGCCACGCAGGTTCAGGTCGATCAGCGCCTGCTGGCGAGCATCCAGCGTTGCCTGCAACTGCAGACGACGCAGACTGGGGTCACCGTAAGCCAGGCGCTCACCACTGAGCGCCAGCTGGCCTTGCGGCGCCTGCAGGGTACCGGCCAGGGAAAGCTGCCCCTGCATCTGCCCATGCAGGCCGGGCCAGAGCTGTCCCAGGCGCGGCAGCGCCAGTTCCAGCTGACCGCGCAAGCGTTGATCCAGCGCGCCCTGACCGCTGACCCGGTTGTCGCCCAGGCGTACCAGCAGTCGCTGCAGCTGCCACTGTTCTCCACTACCTGCGCCCTGCACCTGCAATTGCGCCGGCTGGCCGCGCAGGCGGCCATTGAGATCGATATCGGCTTGCGCCTGCAACGCACCGGCGTTGAAGCTGCCGGAGGTGTTCAGCGGACCGGCCAGATTTCCCGGCATTTCCGCCAACCAGTAACCGGGGTCGAGCGCGCTGAGCTGCAGCATGGCCTGCCACTCGAGGCCCTCGGCAAAACCCAGCTTCAGCACGCCTTCGGCGCGACCCTGCCCAGCCACCAGCTGCAGTTGCGGCAGACTGACCTGGCCTAGATCACCACTGACCGGGCTGCTCAGGCTGAAGTTACCCGCAGGTCCCTGCAACTGCGCAGCGAAGTTACCCAGGTAGCTGCCTTCGCTATAACTGACCTCGGCCTGCAAGGTGCGCAAGGCCACCGGCGGCGGCGCGTCCATGGGATAAAGGCGCTGCCAGGGAAAATCCAGCCAGTCCAGCTTGGCATCGACGCTGAACGCTTCGCTCCAGGCCAGCTTGCCCTCGACCTGTACGTGCTGCGCTTCGGCCTGAATACGCAGCAGTTCGATATCCGCACCAGCGGCGTCGACCCGACCACTGAGCTGCAGCGGCATCGGCGCCTGCTCGGCAGGCAGGCTGGCCGTGCCATCGAGACGATAGCCGGCCGCCAGATCGCCTTTGGCCTGCAGCTGCACGTCCTGCAGGCGCAGGGTAGCCGGCAAGTCGCTGCTGGCCTGGAACTCGCGACTGGTCAGGCGCACTTCAGCCGGCAGATGTTCGGCCAGAGCCTGCACGCTGCCCTGCAGGTGCGCCTCGAGATAACCGCGGCTGTCGGCCTCGAGCTGCAGGCTGCGCTGCAGCTCGCCACCAATCTGCAGCGCCACCTGCCAGGGTTGGCCATCGACCTCCGGCAACTGCAGGCGCCCACTCAAGGCCAGCGGCCAGTCGCCCTGGGGGGTCAGGCTGCCTCTGAGGTCCAGGCGCAGGTCATCACGCTGCAGGGCCAGGCGCTGCAAGTCGACACCCTGTTCGTTCCAGCTGGCGATCAGTTCCAGGTCGCTCAACTGCCCCTCGCCATCCAGGCGCAGCTCACCCAGGCGGATATCGCCCAGTTGCAAACGCAGCGGCAGATTCAGGCTCGGCAAGCTGAGCGGTTCGCTACTCGGCTCGGTGCTTGGCGGCAGGTCGAGCGCCGTCTGTTGCAGATGCAGGCGGTCGATGCACAGCGTGAGGCGCAACAGGCAGGACGGCGACCAGGCCAGGTCCAGCTGCTGCAGCTCCACGCGCGTCTCGCCCTGCTGCCAGAGCAGCGCATCGGCCTGCCAGGCACTGCCCAGGCGCCCCCGGAAATTGTCGACCTGCAGGCCCGGGACCTGCGCCAGCAGCCAGCGGCTACCCGCCTGGGTGCCGAGCATGCCCCACAGCGCGGCGCCAAACAGCAGCAGCAGACCAAGCACAGCGGCGGCCAGCCGTTTCAGCAGGCGCCGGGTCATAGTTCAGGCCCCATGGAGAAGTGCAGGCGCACACCGCCGTCGTCATCCAGCGCATGGGCCAGATCCAGACGCAGCGGGCCGACCGGCGAAACCCAGCGCACGCCGAAACCAACGCCGGTCTTGAGGGTGGGAAACTCCAGCGAGTTGAACGAATTGCCCTGATCGATGAAGGTCGCCAGGCGCCACTTGTCGGTGAGGCTGTATTGGTACTCGGCGCTGGCGGTGAACAGGTAGCGCCCGCCGATCTTGTCGCCGCGATTGTTCTCCGGCGACAGGCTCTGGTAGTCATAGCCGCGCACGCTCTGGTCGCCACCGGCGAAGAAACGCAGCGACGGCGGTACGGCAGAGAAGCCGTTGGTTTCGGTACCGCCGAACTGCACGCGGCCGAGCAGGCGGTGATTGTCGAATACGGTGGTCAGCCCTTTGAGCATGACATTGCCGTGCAACACGTTGGCATCGGACAACAGGCCGTCGACGGCGCCGCGCAGATCGAACTGCACACGATAGCCCTGATTCGGATCGAGGCGATTGTCACTGCGCAGCAGCGAGTAACTGACGCCCGGCATGAGCAAGGTGCTCAAACCGGAATCGTCGCCCAGACGATATTCTTCGCGTTGCCATTTCACCGACAGCACGCGCTGCCAACCACCTGGGCGCTGGCTGTGCCATTCCGGACCGAGGGTGAGCAGACGGCTGAGGCTGTCCTTGCTGGCCAGCTCCTCGTACTGATAGCCGCCGGCCAGACGCAGCTTGTCGGTCAGCGGCGGATCGCCAGGAATGTCGTACCACAGACCGATATTCTGTCGCGGTGCCGACAGCTCGGTTTCCACCCCGTAGCTATGCCCCTGCGGGTTGCGCCAGTGACGCGTCCAGTTGGCGCGCAGGCGCGGCCCGACGTCGGTGGAAAAGCCCAGCCCCAGGCCCATGGTGCGAGGCTCGCGCACCTGCAGCGCCACCGCAACCGGAATACGCAGCCGATCGGCCTGAGTCGGGATGGCATCGACCCTTACCGACTCGAAATAGCCGCTGGACTGCAATGCCTGGTACAGCTCGGCGATCAGTTCGGAGTCGTAGGGGGTGTCCGGCTCGAACGGCACCATGCGCCGCAGCAGGTCATCATCGAAGGGGAAGTCGCCACTGAAGGTCAGATCGCCCAGGCTGTAGCGCGGTCCACTGGCGAATACCAGTTCGATGTCGGCCACACCGGCGGCCGGGTCGACCTGCAGACTCTGACGGGTGAATCGGCCATCGAAAAAGCCGTAGCGCGAGGCCTGATTCTGAATCAGCCGCTTGGCATCCTCGTAGCGCCCGTGATTGAGCACCGAACCCGGCTGCAGACGGCTGGCATTGGGGATGCGAAAAGCCTGCAGCTCGCTGGCCGGCCCTTCGATGCGAATGTCGACATTGCGCAGGCGAACGCGCTCGCCGGGCTCGACCTCGAGCACCAGGCGCGGTGTTTCCCCCTCTTCTATACGGCTGCGAATGCGCGCCTGGTAATAACCCAGGGCCTGGGCCGCCTTGTCGGCCTCGCTCTCGGCAATCCGCCGCAGGCGGCGCAACGACTGCGCGTCGCGACCGTCGAGGCTGCCGACATAACCTTCGATATTGGCCTTGAGGGCCGAATTGTTTGGGGTGATCCGTACGTCCAGCTCGCCCGCGGCGAAGACGCCCGTACTGATCAGCAGCAGCGCCAGGCTGCGCTGAAAATGTCCATATACGCTCATGGCGAGGGATGCTATCACGGAGCAGAGCCCATGCCAGAAGCGTTGCGCTCGCGCCAGACAGCCGGAGTTCAGGCGCTGGCCCGCACCACCGGCTGCGGGTTGGGATGGAAGAATACGTGCTCGACCACAGGACCGATGGCCAGCTCGCCGACCTCTTCATAGCCCTGACGCCGGTAGAACTCCAGGTAACGGGCGTTGCCGGTGTCCAGCACCACACCTTGCGAACCGCTGTCCTGCGCGCACCAGTCGTGCAGCGCCTCGAGCAGTTGCTCGCCGCGATGCTGGCCCTGAAACTCGGGGTGGATACCCAGCAACGGCAGCACGTGGTAGGGACCAGGTGGCAAGCTGGCCAGCACCGCATCGTGGTATTCCAGATAACGTTTGGTGCAGCCAAAGCCGGTGCTCAGCAGCATGCGCAGACGCCAGCCCCAGCTCTCGGTGATGTCCAGACGCCGTTGCGGTGGTGCGATCAGTGCCGCGCCGATCAGACGGTCGTCGATCAGCAGACCGATGGCCGGCAAGTCCTCGGCGAAATGCTGCTGCACCAGCTCGCGAATCGTGGCGCGCACCCGCTGGTCGAAACCAGGACGGTCGGCCTCGAACAGATAGGCGAAGGTCGGCTCATGGCGATAGGCATGGTAGAGCAGCGAACGAACCTCACGGGCGTAACCACCATCGAGCATGCGCACTTCTGCGGGGGCGTTATGGGGCATGGTGGACCTCTGTTGTTATAGGTGGTGGGTCAGATGCGGTATAGCCAACTTAGCACCGCCGCACGCCCCCTGCCAGGCGCTGGCCGCGAGCGCCGAGGATCGGCTAGCATCGCCTTTTGCCCAGGACTCGCTGCCCATGAAAATCGTCTCCTTCAATATCAATGGCCTGCGTGCGCGCCCTCATCAATTGCAGGCGCTGATCGAGAAGCACCAGCCGGACGTGATCGGCCTGCAGGAAACCAAAGTGGCCGACGACCAGTTCCCGGAGGAGGAGATTCGTCAGCTTGGCTATCACGTGCATTACCACGGACAGAAAGGCCACTATGGTGTCGCCCTGCTCTCGCGCCAGGCGCCGCTGAGCCTGCACAAGGGCTTCCCCGGTGATGGCGAAGAGTCTCAGCGACGCTTCATTTACGGCACCTTCGCCGATGCCAATGGCAACCCCTTCACCGTGATGAACGGCTACTTTCCTCAAGGTGAGAGCCGCGACCATCCGGTGAAATTCCCGGCCAAGCAGCGCTTCTATGCCGATCTGCAGCAGCTGCTGGTGGAGCGTTTCGACCCACAGCAGGCGCTGGTGGTGATGGGCGATATCAACATCAGCCCGCAAGACTGCGACATCGGCATCGGCGAGCCCAACCGTCTGCGCTGGCTGAAAACCGGCAAGTGCAGCTTCCTGCCGGAAGAGCGTGAATGGCTGGCGACCCTGAAGAACTGGGGCCTGGTGGACAGCTTCCGTCACCTGAACCCCGAAGTGAATGACCGTTTCAGCTGGTTCGATTACCGCAGCCGGGGCTTCGAAGACGAGCCCAAGCGCGGCCTGCGCATCGACGTGATTCTCGCCAGCCAGCCGCTCAAGGCACGTTTCAAGGACGCTGGCATCGACTACGAGCTGCGCGGCATGGAAAAACCTTCAGACCATGCACCGATCTGGCTCGAGCTGAACTGAAACACGGGCGCGTGCGGACGACGCGCCCCGTCACAAGACTGCAACCTGACTGACTTAATCTGCGCGGCACGTTCTCCCACCCACTAGAAGGTGCCTGCCGCATGCCGCGCGCCCTGCCCGCCGACCGCGACCTCTGGGGTCGTACCCTGTCTCTGTTGCTGATCGGTTTCATCTGCTACGCCCTGCCTCTCTCGATCTTCGCCGCACTGCCTGCCTCCGAAGGCAGTCAGCCGGTACTGCGCATTCAAGGCTCCAACACTATCGGTGCCAAGCTGGCCCCCGAGCTAGTGAAGGGGCTGTTCGAGGCGCAAGGCCTGCAGGACATTCACAGCGAAGCCGGCGCCCGCGAGAACGAGCAGCGCATACTCGCGCGCCAGGCCGATGGCCGCCTGGTGGTAGTCGAAGTGGCTGCTCATGGCTCCGGTACCGGGTTCACCTCGCTCAAGGACGGCAGTGCCGACCTGGCCGCCTCGTCGCGGCCGATCAAGGACAGTGAAGCCGCCAGCCTGGCATCGCTGGGCGACCTGCGCAGCCCGCAGAGTGAACAGGTCATCGCCATCGACGGCCTGGCGATCATCGTCCACCCGTCCAACCCTGTCGCTGCGCTGAGCGTGGGACAGATCGCGCAACTGTTCTCCGGCGAGATCGACGACTGGGCCGCAGTGGGCGGTAAGCCCGGCAAGGTGCGCCCCTATGCACGCGATGACAATTCCGGCACCTATGACACTTTCAAGGAATTGGTGCTGGCACCAGCTGGACGAACCCTGGCGGCCGGCGCGCAACGTTTCGAATCCAGCAATCAGCTGTCCGATTCGGTCAGCCGCGATCCCAATGGCATCGGTTTCATCGGTCTGCCCTACATTCGCCAGGCCAAGGCCGTCGCCGTAGCAGCTGGCGATTCTCACCCCATGCCACCGAGTACCACATTGATCGCCACCGAGGACTATCCGCTGGCGCGGCGCCTGTATCTTTACAACGCCCCACAACTGGCTAATCCCTGGGCGCGTGCGCTGATCGACTTCGCCCATGGCCCTCGCGGCCAGGCCATCGTCGACAACAGCGGTTTCATTGCCCAGACCGTCCAGGCGATAAAGATCGCCGCAGACGCGCAGATGCCAGCCGATTACCGCCAACTGGCGCAGCAGGCGCAGCGCCTGTCGGTGAATTTCCGCTTCCAGGAAGGCAGCGCGACGCTGGACAACAAAGCCCAACGCGACCTGCAACGGTTGCTGGACTATCTCAAGCAGCACGACAAACTGCAGGACAAGGTGGTGCTGGTTGGCTTTGGCGATGCCAAGAGTGACCCGGAGCGTGCCGAACTGCTGTCGAAACTACGCGCCATGGCCGTGCGCCGCGAACTGGCCAAACAGGGTGTGCTGTTTCGCGAGATCACCGGCCTGGGCAGCGAGCTGCCGGTGGCGGCCAACGACCAGAACAACGGCCGCATCCGCAATCGCCGCGTCGAGGTCTGGGTTTACTGACGGCGCAAAAATATTTCCTTCCGGGGCTTGGCAGCCTGAGCACTCAGCGCTAGTCTTCGCAGCGCGTGACGCCGGGCCCCTCTGGCGGTGAGCTTCTCACCGTGATGTCGGAGTCACTGAGTGGATTTCTTTCAACTCAGGCAGACATTAGGGAGGGCTCATGGACGCTCTACTTGCCTTTTTGACATCCCCCATCCTCGGTACCCCCGGCTGGTTCTGGCTGGCCTTTCTGGTACTGATCATCACCCTTCTGGTACTCGACCTCGGCGTGCTGCATCGCGATCAGCATGAGATCGAGATGCGCGAAAGCCTGCTGCTGTATTCCGGCTATTTCAGTGTCGGTGTCGCCTTCGGCGGCTGGATCTGGTGGCAGCTCGGCGGCACCAAGGCGATGGAGTACTACACCGGTTTCCTGGTGGAGCAATCGCTGTCGATGGACAACGTCTTCGTCATGGCGATGATCCTCGGCTACTTCAACATCCCGCGTAGGTACCAGCATCGCGTGCTGTTCTGGGGCATTCTCGGGGTGATCGTGCTGCGCGCGATCATGATCGGCCTGGGTACGGCACTGGTGCAGCAGTTCGACTGGATCCTCTACCTCTTCGGTGCATTCCTGCTGTTCAGCGGCATCAAGATGCTGCGCAGCAACGACGAGGAATCCCACCCGGACCTGGCGCAGAATCCGGTGATCCGTTTCGTGCGCAAGCACATTCGCGTGACCGACGACCTGCACGAAGGCAAGTTCCTGGTACGCCTGCAGGACAAGGTCAGCGGCAAGCCGCTGCTGTACGCTACCCCGCTGCTACTGGCGCTGGTGCTGATCGAGCTGGCCGACCTGGTCTTCGCCGTGGACAGCGTGCCGGCCGTGCTGGCCATTTCGCAGGATCCGTTCATCGTCTACACCTCGAACATCTTCGCCATTCTCGGCCTGCGTGCGTTGTACTTCGCCCTGGCCGCGCTGATGCACCGTTTCATCTACCTGAAATACGCCCTGGCGCTGGTGCTGATGTACATCGGCGGCAAGATTTTCCTGCATGACCTGATCAAGGTTCCCGCCCTGCTCTCGCTTGGCGTAACCTTGGGTCTGCTGGCCGGCGGTGTGCTGCTGTCGCTGTTGAAGACGCGAGACAAGGCCAGCTCCACCTGAGGAGAGGCGATGCACGAAGTCTGCATAGAACTCATCGAACGCCAGGGCCGACGGCTCTGGCAGGTACGCTTCGGGCGACGCGCACTGATCTTTCAGGAAGAGCTGGCAGCACGCGCCTTTGCCGCGCAACTGCATATGCGCCTCGGCTGGTTGGGCCAGGAACAGCGCTCGGACGACGGATTACGCTGAGATTGCAGACATAATCGAAGAGGCCCGCATTGGCGGGCCTCTTTTCGTTACAGCCACCGACTCAGCGGCTGGCTTTCATCACGTCACGCGGGACGTACTTGCCGATCTCGTACTTGCCAATGGCCGCGCGGTGCACTTCATCCGGGCCATCGGCCAGGCGCAATGTGCGCTGCATGGCGTACCAGTAGGCCAGCGGGAAGTCATTGGAAACCCCGGCGCCGCCATGCATCTGGATCGCCCGGTCGATCACCTTCAGTGCGACGTTTGGCGCCACTACCTTGATCTGGGCGATCTCGCTGGCGGCGATCTTGTTGCCCACGGTGTCCATCATGTACGCAGCATTGAGCGTCAGCAGGCGCGCCTGGTTGATCTCCATGCGCGAATCGGCAATGTGATCGATATTGCCGCCCAGGCGCGCCAACGGCTTGCCGAAGGCGGTGCGCGAAACGGCGCGTTTGCACATCAGTTCCAGGGCTCGCTCGGCCATGCCGATCGAGCGCATGCAGTGGTGGATGCGGCCCGGGCCGAGGCGACCCTGGGCAATCTCGAAGCCGCGCCCTTCGCCGAGCAGCACGTTCTCGTAGGGCACGCGCACGTTCTCGAACAGCACTTCGGCGTGACCATGCGGGGCGTCGTCGTAGCCGAACACCGGCAGCGGACGCAGCACGGTCACCCCGGGCGCATCCATCGGCACCAGGATCATCGAGTGCTGCTGGTGGCGCGGCGCGTCGGGGTTGGTCAGGCCCATGAAGATCATCACCTTGCAGCGCGGGTCGCAGGCGCCCGACGTCCACCATTTACGGCCGTTGATCACCCACTCATCGCCTTCGCGGCGAGCGTTGGCCTGCATGTTGGTGGCGTCGCTGGATGCAACCCCCGGCTCGGTCATGGCGAAGGCGGAGCGAATCTCGCCGCGCAGCAGCGGTTCCAGCCACTGCTGTTTCTGCGCCTCGTTGCCGTAGCGCACCAGCACTTCCATATTGCCGGTATCCGGCGCGGCGCAGTTGAACGGTTCGGGGCCGATCAGCGAGCGGCCCATGATTTCCGCCAATGGAGCGTATTCGGTATTGGTCAGGCCCGCACCGTAGTCCGATTCAGGCAGAAACAGGTTCCACAGTCCCTCGGCCTGGGCCTTGCTTTTCAGCTCTTCCATGATCGCGGTCGGCTGCCAGCGGTCGCCCTCGGCAACCTGCTGCTCGAACACCGCTTCGGCCGGGTAGACATAGGCCTCCATGAACGCAGTGACGCGTTCACGCAGCTCTTGAACCTTGGGGGAATAGGCAAAATCCATGGGGTTACCTGTTGGTGACAAAAGGGGTGAGAGGTTGTGGAAATGATGCTAGAACAGCGCTTAAGATTTATCGAACCTATTTTCAGCGTGTATGAACATTCATAACCGATATATGATCGCCTGATATCGACGCCCCTGGAGCACTGCCGGCATGAACCTGACCAAGGTGGATCTGAACCTCTTCATCGTCTTCGACGCCATCTACACCGAGGCCAACCTGACCCGTGCCGGACAGATCGTCGGCATTACCCAACCGGCGGTATCCAACGCCCTCGCCCGCCTGCGCGAAACCTTCAACGACCCGCTGTTCGTGCGTACCGCCCAGGGCATGGTGCCGACCCCCATGGCGCAGAACATCATTGGTCCGGTGCGCAACGCCCTGCAGCTATTGCGCGTTTCCGTGCAGGAAAGCCGCACCTTCAATCCGCAGCAGGCCGGCAAGACCTATCGCATCAGCATGACCGACCTCTCCGAGCAGATTCTCCTGCCGCCGCTGTTCCAGCGCCTGCGCCGTCTGGCGCCTAGCGTGTGCATCGAGAGTTTCCTGGCCAAGCGCCGCGAAACCACCAAGGAACTGGCCGCCGGCCGTCTCGATTTCGCCGTCGACGCGCCACTCAATACCGATCCGCAGGTGCGTCACGTCAAACTGCTGGATGATCGTTATGTCTGCGCCATGCGCCCGGGCCACCCGCTGGCCAAGGAAAAGATCAGCCTCGATGAATACCTGTCGCTGAGCCACATTCACATCTCCAGCCGCCGCAGTGGCCTCGGTTATGTGGATTTGGCTCTGGGCAAGATGGGCATCCAACGCAAGATAGCCCTGCGCTCGCAGCACTACCTGATGGCCAGCACCGTGTTGCAGCAAACCGATATGGTGATGACCGTGCCGGAGCGCTTCGCCCGCCGACATAACCTGCATCACGTGACGCTGCCGGTCGGCGACGTGCCGGCGCTGGAAACGCACCTCTACTGGCACGAGAGCACCGACCAGGACCCTGCCAACCGCTGGATGCGCGAGCAGATGATCGAACTGGCGCAGCAGGTCACCGCTCAGGAAAAGAAGGCCGAGCAAGCCGCCACCGCCTGATCGTTCGGCGCTTGACGCAAGAAGGCCCGCATTTGCGGGCCTTCTTGTTGGTACCTGATCAATCAGCGAGCGAGCTTACCATCGACCGACAGCTTGCCGGCCCCTTCGAACACCAGCGCCACGCTGATGGCCAGCAGCGCCAGGGCGAACTCATAGCCGTTGTTGCTCATGAAGAAGCCATTGGCCAGGTGCACGGTGAAGATCGCCACCAGCATGGTTACCGCCAGCACCGCTGCCGCCGGACGCACCAGCAGGCCGATGATCAGCGCCACGCCGCCGAAGAACTCGGCGCTACCGGCCATCAGCGCCATCAGATAGCCCGGAGCCAGGCCGATGCTTTCCATCCACTGTGCGACACCCGCCAGACCATAACCGCCAAACCAGCCGAACAGCTTCTGTGCACCATGAGCGGCGAAGGTGATGCCAGCGATGATACGCAGGATGGTAATACCGAAACCGGCTTGGCTGGCGGTGATGCTTTTGATCAGGTTGTTCATTTGCAAGGCTTCCTTCTGGTGTGGGGTAGATGGCGCGCAGAATATCCAATTTATTCGATTAGAAAACGGCAAAATACCGCTTATAAAAATCGAATCATTAGATAACTAGTTAGCCGTCAGACGCCGTCCCTGCGGTTCGAGCAAATAGCGCTCACGGTCATAAGCAAGGTAGTACTTATTCACCGCATTCACATAACTCACCACACCCATGCCCATCTGTTCCATGGCCACACGCTCGACCTGGAAGAACCACTGATTGGGATTGAGACCCCGCCTGCGCGCCTCGGCCCGCAGGCTCTGCACCCGTTGCGGGCCCAGGTTGTAACCGGCCAGGATGAAGGCCATGCGCTCGCGCTCGTTGAGCTGCGGGCTGTTGAAGAAATTGCGCCGGATCATCGCCAGGTACTTGCTGCTGGCCTGGACATTGCCATCGATGTTCTGGATGTTGCTCACGCCGACAGTGCGCGCCGCCGCCGGAGTGATCTGCATCAGGCCAGTGGCTCCGCTCGCACCTCGCGCCGATGGGTTCAGGGTCGATTCCTTGAATGCCAGTGCGGCCAGCATCAGCCAGTCGAAACCCTGTTGCTCGGCATGTTGCTGCAAAACCGGGCGCACCTTCTCCAGACGCTGCCGCTCGGCACGCCCAAGTGGTGAATGCACTTTGTACAGACGGCGATAGACGCGCTGGAAAGCCGCATCCTGATCGGCAGGAGACTGGTAGCTGGTGAAAAAACGGTCGATGCTGGCACGCAGCATCGGCGCGTCTGGGCGCACGAACCATTTCATATCGCCCTCGCGTGCCAGAACCAGATGCCGGTCGATACGCAGCTTGGGCATCACCTTGGCCCAGCGCTCGGCAATCGGCAGCTCCACCGCGGTACGCTCGAAAATACCGGCCTGAACCATCTCCAGGACATCTTCGACCGCCAGGGTGGGATCAACCCATTCGACCACAATCGGCGGCAGCTTGCGGTCGGCGAGTTGCTGGTTGATACGGCGCAATGCCTCACCCACCGCGCTGCCCGCGGGCAACGACAGGCTGCGCCCGGCCAGCTGTTCGAGGCTGCGATAGTGTCGGTTGCCCTGCTTGGAAACCAGCACCAGCGGCACGTCACGGCGAATCGCCGTACTGGCGCTGACATCGTGTCCGGTACGCACGTTGAGCAGCTCGCCGGGCGCGACCAGATCGCCCTCGCCGCGCTGCAATGCGCCGAGCAGCTGGTCCTTGGCTTTGGGAATGATCTTCAGCGTGACGTTGCGGCCATCGCGGGAATTGCGATTGAGGTATTGCTCGAACGCGCGCAAGCGGTGGTACTCGACGCCGATACTCTGGCCCTTGACCGAACCCGAACTGTTGCGGCTCTGATTGACCAGAACGCGCAGCTCGCCACTGCTGCGGATAGCCGGAAGATCGCGGGTACTACGCGCCTGACTACCAACCTCGGGCGGGCCGGCCAGGCGCGCGCTGACCGGCAGCGGCAGCATGGCCAACAGGCACAGGATCAGCAGCAATCGCGACATCGATTCTCCAGGAAAGACGGTTGGCCGCCGAGACTTCGCCGTGGGCCTGCTGCTCGCCGATGCGCGACAGACGGCGTCAGACCATGAGCTCGCAGAACAAGTTCCCAAGCCGGCCAGGGGCGCGGAGATTGGCACAGGCGAGCGCTCCGGCGCCACCCCGCAACCTTGTATAAACCTTAAAAACAGCGAACAAGTTGTTGTTTTAAATCGACTTCCTGACGAATGGACGGCTTCTGCTATTCTGCTCTTTCGCGTCCAACAGGTGGCACCATGCAGCTCATCGATATTGCCGTCAATCTCACCCACCCCAGCCTTGCCGTGCAGGCCGAAGCACTGCTCGAACGCGCCTACGCAGCCGGCGTGCGCCAGATGGTGCTGACCGGCACCAGTCTGAACGAAAGCGAGGCCAGCCTCGCGCTTTGCCGACAGCTGGACGCCAGCGGCCAGCGCCTGTTCTCCACCGCCGGCGTCCATCCTCACGATGCCAGCACATGGAACAACGCCAGCAGCGCTGCCCTCAAGTCGCTCCTGGCACAATCGCAAGTACGTGCCGTCGGTGAATGCGGGCTGGATTTCGATCGTGATTTCTCGCCGCGCCCCGCGCAGGAGAAGGCGCTGGAAGAACAGCTGGCGCTGGCCGTCGAGTTGCAGATGCCGGTGTTTCTTCACGAGCGCGAAGCCAGCCAGCGCATGCTGGAGATTCTGCGCAACTTTCGTGACCAGCTGCCCGCGGCCGTGGTGCACTGCTTCACTGGCGAACGCCGTGCTCTCTATGCCTATCTCGATCTCGATCTGCATGTCGGCATCACCGGCTGGGTCTGCGACGAACGTCGCGGCACGCACCTGCACCCGCTGCTCAAGGACATTCCCGGCGAGCGCCTGATGCTGGAGACCGATGCACCTTTCCTGCTGCCGCGCAGCTTGAGACCAAAACCCAAGAGCGGGCGTAACGAGCCTGCGTTCCTTGGCGAGGTCTTGCGCGAAGTGGCGCTGCACCGAGGTCAACGAGAAGAAGCGCTGGCAGCACAAACCACCGCTTGCGCCCGGGCGTTCTTCGATATGCCAGCCATACTGGAAGGCGGGGAAACAGACTCTTGATTGACGTCAAGACTCTGACCTCATCCCGAGGCATACTGATAGCACATAGCCAATATTGAAAATGTAGCGAAACGGACAACGACAGCATGGGCGCCTGGATCAGCAATCTTTCTCTCAAGTACAAATTCTGGGCGGTCAACGCCGTTGCCTTCGTCATCAGTCTGATGCTGGTGCTGTTCGCCCTGCACACCGAGCAGCAAGCCCGCAGCGCTGATGCCAGACAAGCCGCTGCCGAGCAAGCGCGCGTGCTGCAACAGTGGCCGCAGCAGGCGGCGCTGCCCGGCTCGGCGAGTGTCCAGGTGCTGCAGGGCAACAGCCTGCCGGGCGTTCAGGGCGCACCTGACGCCAGCGGCTGGCAGGCCATAGCGCACGACGCCTGGTTCGGCGACTCGCCGGTGATCGGTGCACAACGCACCACTCTCGGCGATGGACGCCAACTGGCGATCCTGGCTCGCGCGCCCAGCCTGTTCGACCTGTTCACACAACACGCCCTCACCTACGCCGTCGCAGTGGCCGTACTCATGCTGTTGCTGCTGGCCGCCTCGCAGTTGTTGATCCGCTTTCTGCTCAGCCATCTCAACACCCTCAAGGATGTCATGTTGCAGGCCGAACGCAGCGGCGACCTGTCCCTGCGCGTGCCGCTGGACAGCCGCGACGAAGTCGGGCAGATGGCTGCCGCGTTCAACGCCATGCAGGCCGGCTATCAGCGGGTGGTCGGCACGGTCGGCCAGGTCGCCAGTGAGCTGAACAGCGGTACCCGCGATATGGCCGAGCGTATGGGCGCCGTGCGCCAGGGCATGCTCAGCCAGCAGAGCGAAACCGATCAGGCCGCCACCGCGATCAACGAGATGTCGGCGACGGTTCAGCACATCGCCGATCACGCCGGCACCACTCGCGACCAATCGCGCAATGCCGATCAGCTGGCGCGCGCTGGCCAGCAGGTGGTCGAACGTGTCGAACAATCCATCGCAGCGCTGTCGCGCGGCGTGCAACAAAGCGCCGGCAGCATCGAGCGCCTGGCCGAAGATAGCCAGCACATCAGCCGCGTGGTCGGTGTGATCCACGGCATCGCCGAACAGACCAATCTGCTCGCCCTCAATGCTGCCATCGAAGCCGCCCGTGCCGGTGAAATGGGCCGTGGTTTCGCCGTGGTCGCCGACGAGGTGCGCAACCTGGCCAAGCGCGTGCAGGACTCCACCGACGAGATCACCCAGATGATCGGCAACCTGCAGGGCGGCACCCGTGACGCCGTGGAGTTCATGCGCGAAAGCTCGGAGAACGCCAACCACTGCGTGCAACTGGCACAGGAAGCCGGCGAATCGCTGGCGGCGATCACCGCCGCCGTGGCGCTGATGCGCGACAGCAATACGCAGATCGCCGTGGCCGCCACCCAGCAGAGCCAGGTCGCCGAGGAGATGAGCCGCTCGGTGGTCGGCATCCGCGACGTTACCGAACAGACAGTCGGTCAGACACTGGAGTCGGCCGCCACCAGCCAGCAACTGGCACAGCTGGCAGGCGAGCTGAACAAGGCGATCGGTCAACTGCGCCTGTAATCGGCACGGCCCTGGATGAACCTATCTGCCCCATAGCAAGGGGCAATTCGCCGTGCGGTGATGACGGTCCTAGACTCGATCCATCGAGTCGAGGATCGCACCATGAGCAAACGTCATCCCAACCTGTTGGCCTGGCAATGGCGCCACTACGCCGACCAGCACAAGCATCCCACCAATCTGTTGCTGCACCTGATTGCCGTGCCGCTGTTTCTGCTGTCGCTGGTTGTACTGCTGATCGGGCTATGGCAACTGAGGTTCGTGCCTCTGGTACTGGGCATCATCGGCCTGATCGCCGCCCTGGCGCTGCAGGCGCATGGCCACCGCCTGGAGCAGCAGTCACCCGAGCCCTTCAGCGGCAAACGCGACGCAGTGAAACGCCTGCTGCTGGAGCAGTGCGTGACCTTCCCGAGGTTTCTGTTTAGCGGCGGCTGGTGGCGCGCCTGGCGCAAGCGAAAGTAGCCGGCGACGTCGCTGCACGCGCTTACCGCGGGCGTCCGGGCGCGCCGACGTCAACCGAACACCGTCACGGTCTGCCGGCTCAGGGCGATCAACTCGCCTGCCGGGCTCCACATTGCCGCCGCTACGTGCCCGTAGCCATCGCGAGCATGCTCGATGTCCGCACGATACAGGCACCAGTCCTCGCTGCTGAGGCTTTGCAGGGGCTGCACGAACTCGATGGTCCAGGTCAGCGAACTGCCCGGCGCCGGGCTCTTCAGATGCGGTAGCACTGCCGGCGGCCAGGCATCGACCAGAGCCAGTAGATGCGCCTCGCTGAGCGTTTGCGCCTCGCTCTCCCCTCGCAGGCGCACCCACCCGCCCATCTGCCGCGACGGATTGTTGCTGAACGGCATGCCGCCAATGCCCCAGCGCATGGCCAGAAAGCGAGTGAACTCGGGGGTGACGTGACGCACGTAGGGCAGCTCCTGGCACTGCTCGACCGGCGCGATCTGCGGTGCAGCCAGTGCCTCCACGGCGATCGCCGACGGGCGCGACGCACCGAAGCTGCCCTGCACCACCGTCACCACCTGGCCGTCCTGGATTGCGCGCAGGAACATCTGACTGACCGCCTTGCCCTCGCGCAGCACTTCGGCCTGGAAGCTGACCGGCACATCCGGCGCCACCGGACCGACGAAGGTGATCGCCAGCGAGCGCACCGGGCGCCCGTCGGGCACCTTGGCACGCATCGCCTCGAACGCCAGCGCGGCCACCAGACCACCGAAGCTGGCGCGACCCTGCCCCCACTGTGCCGGAATGGTCACGGTGTCGGGGTCGCGGCGCACCGCGTCGAGCATCTCGGAAAAGATCATACGCACCTCATGGCTCATCGATGGCGACGATCTTAGGGGATGGCGATGGCTGAACGATAGCCCGAAAAAGCGACGAAACGGCCATATTGGCGGCGAGAATGACACCTTACCCTTCGTTGGGGAAATCGCCGTACAGCGCCAGCAGCGCATCGTCGGCGCGGCGCTCGGCGGCTTGCTGAGCCTGCAACCAGGCAGCTCGGCAAGGCTGCAGCGACGTCAGCAGCTCAGCCTGCGCCAGCCATTGCAGATGGTCGTGCCAGTCCCCCAGCGCACTTTGTGCCCGCTTGAGCCTCTGCTGCGCAGCCTTGCTCAAACGACTCTGTGCCGGGTAGGTTTCGGCGGCGTAACGCACGCGCTTGATCAACAGACGCAGGCGATGGCGGTCATGTGCCGGATCGCGCAATGCCCGCGCCAGTTGCCTTTGCTGACGGCGCAAACGACGGCGGATGCGTTTTTCCACCTCGCTCAATTGGCCCTGCCTGGCGGCGTCACGCCAATTGCTCGGCCAGCCGTCGAGCAGCAGCATCAGATCCGCAAGCTCGCCGCTGCGGGCAAGCGCGGCGTAGCCTGCGGCACGCTGCGCGTCATCGATCGGGGACAACTGCGCCAGCCCGAGACGCTCGAGCTCGGCCTTCAGCACCTCACGATCACGCAGCGGCCCGCTGAGCCGCCCCAACACCGCCGCGCCCTGCTCGAGGGCATCCACGGCCGGCAGGCCGCGTAACGGACGCAGCAGGCTACGCAGCTGGCGCAGCGCAATGCGCAGATCGTGTAATGCCTCCGGGTCGGTACAGTCAGCCAGCCGCGCCTGGCAGGCGTACAGACGTACCTGCAGGGCCAGGACGCGCTGCAGACAATGCTCGATGAAATCGCTCATGCTCGCTCCCCTCGAAAACAACACGCCAAGCTAACAGCCAGATCATCCCCTGACGCAAGCGACCAACGCTGGCTAACGCGACAAGCGCCAGGGCAACGCCTTGCGTAAGTCGCGCAACGCTCGCAGCAAGGCGACACGCGAAACGGGCTCGCCAGCGTAACGCTGCTGCTCGAAGCAACGCGCGAAAGCCTCGATCTGCGCTGCCTGCTCAGGCAACTGCCGCGCCGCACGCAAGGCAAAGGAGCGCGCGCCCTCGCCAGCCTCCCGCCGCACGTCATACCGTGCCAGCAGGCGTTCGAACCTGTTGAACGCCTGACGCTGCGGGTCGGCGCGCTGCTGCCAGGGCTTGAGTAACCACAGGGCCAGCAGCCCCAGCAACAATCCCCCCGTGCCCACCAGGGCCAAGGCCAGGCGCTGCCAGTCGAGGCTACCGAACCAGTTCTGCAACAGTTTCAACTGTTGCTCGCCCTGATAACCCAGCACCCAGCGCTGCCAGCCGTAATTGAGGTTTTCCCAGCTCATGCGCAACTGATTGAGCCAGGCCAGTTCGCGATAACGCAGCGGCGAGAATGGCTGGTCGTCGAGAAAGCCATCGTCCTCAGCCAGCGCCTCTTCCAGCCCCTGTTCGATGCGCTCGGGAGCGACCTGGAAGGTCGGATCGACACTGCGCCAACCCTGCCCGGGCTGCCAGTACTCGACCCAGGCATGAGCATCGAACTGGCGCACCTGGATGTAGTTGCCGTTGGGGTTGAACTCTCCGCCCTGGTAACCGGCGACGACCCGCGCAGGGATGCCCGCCGCGCGCAAGACGAAGGTCATGGCGCCGGCATAGTGGGCGCAGAAACCGCGCCGGGTGTCGAACAGGAACTCATCGATGCTGTCACGCCCCAGCGGCTGAGGACGCAAGGTGTAGGCGTAGGGCTCGCGGTTGAAGTGCTGCAGCACCGCCGCCACCAGCGCGTCGATCTGCGGATGCTGCGCCTTCAGCTCGGCCGCCCAGGCACGACTACGCGGATCACCCTGCTCGGGCAGCTGCAGCGCCTGGCGCACGCCAGGCGGCTCGGCCTGCGCCTCACGCGTGGCCTGCGGCCAGGAGCGCACCTGGTAAAGCAGAGGCCGGTCCACCGGGCGCAGCCGCTGCCAACGGAAGTCGCTCATCATGCGTCCGCTTTCCTGAGCCATCTCGCCAACGTCCAGGACGAACAGCCAGCGCTTGCCACTGGGCTGCATGATGACGCTGTAATCCAGCGGCTCGCCGGCCCTGCTCCACTGCGGCGTTGCCGGCACCTCGGCGTAGCTGGACTGCGACCAGCGCCGGCCGTCGAAACGCTCCAGCGTCAACGCCCGCCAGTACAGCTGCGCGCGCGGCGGCGCCTCGCCCTCGAAGCTGGCGCGAAAGGCCAGCGCAGAAGAACGGCTGAGCTCGGCGATATCGGCTGGTTCCATGCTGTCCGACAGACCGGTGACGCCCTTGTCGCTGGGCAGTGGCAGCGACCACAACGGCCCCATGCGCGGAAAGAACACGAAGAGCAGCACCATCAACGGTATCGCCTGCAACATGAGGCCGCCCGCCAGGCGCAGGGTCGGCCAGGGGCGTTCAGCGAAACCACTGTGCTGCAGACCCACCAGCGCCGCCAGCAGCACCGTCACCGGCAACAGGCTGTAGAGTGCGGCCAGAATGCCGTCCTCGAACAGGTAGGCGGTCACCACGCAGAAGAAACCGAGGAAGATCACCACCAGCGCGTCACGCCGTGTGCGCATCTCCAGCAATTTGAGGGTGAAGGTGGCGATCAGCAGCACCGCCGCCGCGTCCAGCCCCACCAGAGTCCCGCGCGACAGCAGAATACCGGCCAACACCAGCAGCACCAGGCCACCCTTGGCCCAGCCATTGGGATAGCGCGCACGCATCCGGAAGATCTGTACGCGCCAACCGGCTGCAACCAGCCACAGAGCGATCATCCACGGCGGCAGATGAACCAGGTGCGGCAGGATCACCAGCACCTGCGCGACCAGCAACCAGATCAGGGCGACCCGCGGAATCCCCGGCAGACCGCTCATGAGTGCGCTCCAAACAGCGCCAGGGCACGCAGACAGGCATCGCGATGGCCATCGCCGTAATCCGGGGCGATCACCTGTCCCGGCAGGTGCAGACCGAATGCCTGCTGCCGTTCGGAAAACTGCAGCACCCAGTGGCAGAGCAGCGACAGGCGCATTTCACGGTCGCCACCCAGGCTGTCGAAGTCCAGCCACAGATCACGCCCGCTGAGCATGGCGAAATCCTTGACCAACAGCCCCTGCCCACGCGAGTAGGCTTTCCAGTCCAGACGCCGCTTCGAGTCACCCGGCTGATACTCGCGCAGCCCCTGAAAATCGTCGGCGCCCTGGCCGCGGGCTCGCATGCCCTCTTCCTCCTCCTCGTCACCCAGGCCCGCCGACAACGGCAGATCGCCTTCCAGAGGCCGGGGATAAACCAGCACTGCCTGGTCCAAGTCTACCCAGCTCCAGGCCACCAGCAACCCCAGGGGGAAACGACTTTCCACCCGCATACGCTCGGGACGCAGCCAGCCCCGCCGGGTGGCGGGAAGGTCCAGCTCCACTTCGGTCTGGCCTTCGCGAGGCACATCGCGCATCACCAGCTCGGCCGGTGGCCAGCCAAGCGCGATGGCCTGGTGCTCGCGCTCGCGGCTTTCCAGGCGTACGCGAAAACGCGCCTGCTCGCCGACGAATACCGCCCCACCCCCACCCGCCTTGAGCACCAGCCCAGCCAGGTTGCGGTAGGTATGCAGGATGGTCACGACGAACACCGACATCAGCAGAAAGGTCAGGCCATAGGCCAGGCTGTTCTGATAATTGATGCCCACCAGCAGCATCAGCACCAGCGCCACGGCAAACGCGCCGCCCACCCGGCTGGGCAGAATGAAGATGCGCCGCTGGTTCAGGCGCACGCTGGCTGCCGGCGGAATACGCCTGGCAAGCCAGCGTCGCCAGAGCGGTTTCAGCGCTACGCGCATCAGAGTGCCGGTACTTCGCGCAGCAGCCATTGCACCAGGCTGCCGCCGCCATGGCCGGTGGGATCGGCGCGCTCGCGCAAGCGATGGCCGACGACCGACGGCAGCACCGCCTGCACATCCTCGGGAATCACATAATCGCGCTCAGCCAGCAGTGCCCAGGCCCGGGCAGCGGCCAGCAGCGCCAGACTGGCACGCGGCGACAGGCCCCAGGCGAACTGCGGCTGACTGCGTGTCGCCTCGACCAGGCGCAGCACGTAGTCGACCAAGGCATCGCTGGCACGCACCTTGGGCACCTCTGCCTGCAGACGCGCCAATTCGGCGTGATCGAGAATCGGCTCGATGCGCGGCAGCAGGTCGCGCCGGGCGTCGCCGAGCAGCAAGGCGCGCTCGGCGGCCTGGGCCGGATATCCGAGTGACAGACGCATGAGAAAGCGGTCGAGCTGGGATTCGGGTAAGGCGAAGGTGCCGCCACTGCTGACTGGGTTCTGCGTGGCGATGACAAAGAACGGCTCGGGCAGCGGCCGGGTCGCGCCCTCGATGGTCACCTGCCCCTCTTCCATCGCTTCGAGCAACGCACTCTGACTCTTCGGTGTAGCGCGGTTGATCTCGTCGGCCAGCACCAGCTCGGCGAAGATCGGCCCGGGATGAAAGACGAACAGGCCGCTGTCCTTGTCGAACACCGAAGTGCCGAGAATATCGCCAGGCAACAGGTCGGAGGTGAACTGGATACGCTGGAAGCTCAGCCCCAGTACGCGCGCCAGGGCATGGCTGAGGGTGGTCTTGCCCATGCCTGGCAGGTCTTCGATCAGCAGGTGACCACGCGCCAGCAGGCAGGTCAGTGCCAGGCGCACTTGCGCCTCCTTACCCAGCAACACCTGATTGACCGAATCCAGACAGGCATCGAGTTTGCTTCGCATCGTTCGCTCCTTATGCAGAACGACGATGCTACTGGCAGGCTGGCAAGCGGCATAGCGCCATGACATTTTTGCTCACGAAACTGTGAGACTGACCGCTATGCCAGTCGAAATTGCCCCGCCATGCCCTGCAACTCGCGCCCCAGCTCGGCCAGCTGGATGCTCGACGCGGCGGTTTCGTCCATCGCCGTGGCCGACTGATCGGCGATATCGCGGATCGAGGTAACGCTGCGGTTGATTTCCTCGGCTACGGCGGTCTGCTGCTCGGCCGCTGCAGCGATCTGCTGGTTCATCTCCGAGATCAGGCTGACCGCCTCGGCAATGGCCGCCAAGGCACCCTCGGTCTGGTTGGCATCGCCAACGGTCAGGCTCACCAGGCTGGCGCTCTGCTCCATATCGGTCACGGCGCGGCGGCTGCCTTCTCGCAGGGCCGCGATCAGCGACTCGATTTCCGCGGTGGATTGCTGGGTACGTTTGGCCAGCGCACGCACCTCATCGGCGACCACCGCGAAACCGCGCCCCTGTTCACCGGCGCGCGCTGCCTCGATGGCCGCGTTGAGCGCGAGCAGGTTGGTCTGTTCGGCGACGCTCTTGATCACATCGAGCACCGCATCGATGCGCTGGGTATCCTGGCTCAGGCGCTGGATGCTCTCAGTGGTGGCCTCCATCGCACTGGCCAACTGCTCGATGCGTTGCAGGGTCTGACGCACCACCTGACTGCCCGCCCCGACACGCTGATCGGCCTGTTCGGTGGAAGCAGCTGCCGCTTCGGCATTGCGTGCGACCTCGTGCACGGTGGCAGTCATCTGGCTCATGGCGGTGGCGACCTGATCGGTTTCCAGCTTCTGGCCGTTGACCCCCTGACGCGTCTGCTCGGCGGTCGCCGAGAGCGTCTGGGCAGAGCTGGATATCTGCGCCACGCCGCCCTGCAGGCGGCCGACCATCTCCCGCAGGTTACCCGCCATACGCTGCATGGCCGCGAGCAGTTGGCCGACTTCGTCACCACGGTCCTGCTCGATGCGCACACTGAGGTCGCCAGCGGCGATGGATTCGGCCAGGCCGATCACCCGCTTGAGCGGCCGCACGATGGCCAGGCTGATGATGATCGCCGCGCCAAGACCGAACAGCAGCGCCAGCGCCGCTGCCGCTATGATAAGGCCGCTGCTGGCCTGACGCTCGGCATGCATGGCCTGGCGCTGGGTATCCAGAGCCAGATCGACACGCTGCAGCAGTTGTTCGATCTGAGCGACCAGCTGCCCGTACACCTGTTTTTGTTGCTGCAACTGATCGGCGTATTCCTTGAGCCGCTCGTTGAAGGAGTCGACGTTGACCACCACCTCGCCGAGCACTGCGGCATAGCCGGGATCGTTCAACTCATCGCGTAACTCGGCAGCCAGTGCCTGTGCCTCGCCGGCCTGGGCAATTTCGCTCTGTTCTTCGCCATCGCCGCGTCGGCTGGCCTCCAGACGCTGGCGCGCCTGGTCCAGTGCCTGCAGCAGCAACTGATGGATCTTGCCGACCTTGCCGGCCTGCAATACCGAATCGCCGCCCTGCTCGCCCTGGGAACTCTTGAGCAGGTCGACGCCATCTTCGGAAAGCCCTTCCTGCAGCAGATCCAGGCTATTGGCGGCGCTGACCACCAGCCAGTCGGCGGCCTGCAGCGACAGCTGCATGTTGTCGGTGAGTTCAACGTAGCGGTCGAAGGCAGTGCGATAGTCGGCCAGGGCAGGCTCGACCTGCGCCATGATCGCGGCCGTGTCGCTATCCAGTTCGGTTTGCAGGGCCTGGCCGGCCTGCAGGATGGCCTCGGCCTGCTGGGCCAGGCGCTCGGCGTGCTGCCTGTCGCCACTCAGGGCAAACGCCTGTTCGCTCTGGCGCATGCGCAGCACCTGCTCGCCAAGGGCGCTCATGCGCTGCTGTAATTCGGCGCCGGCACTGACCTCTCGCAGCGCCACCAGACCGGTTGCGGCCACCAGAGCAGTCAGAATCAACACCAGAGCAAAACCCAGCATCAATTTGCTGGCCGTACTCAGACTGGCCAAGCGCTTGCCCAATGAGCTACCCATGACAACCCCCTGCCGACCGCAGTTAGCCCTAATCCTAGAACATAGAAGCGCAGCGCTGCTGGCGACAAGCCAGTAAATAGCAAGATGGCCGGGAAAGCTAACTGGAAGTCGTTTTCAGAACGGGCTCAGGGACGCTGCATCTGGAAAAGGTCACGCGTGCGGCAATAGGCGCTGCCGCCCAAACGCCCGACCAGATCGAGCTTGAGCGGGTCGAGACGCCCCTGCTCGTTGAGCACGGCATCGTCGATATGTGCCAGCAGTACCTCGGCGAAGATCAGATGGCAGTTGGGCTGTTGTGCAGGATAGGGCTGGATCTGCGCCACGCGGCATTCGAAGGTCACCGGTGCACCAGCGACACGCGGCACGTCGATGCGCTCGCACGGCAGGCTGGCGATGGCGCAGTGTGCGAACTCGCTGACCTCGTGCGGCAGGATCGCGGCGCTGGCGTTCATCGCTTCGGCCTGGGCGAAGCTGACCAGCTGAATCGCCAGCTCGCCGCTGGCCTGGGCATTGCGCAGGCTGTCCTTGAGGCTGCCATCGTCGCGGGTGTTGACGTTGACCAGCAGCGTCGGCGGATTATCGCTGATCACCTGAAAGAAGCTGAACGGCGCCAGATTGGCCACGCCCTCGGCCGATCGGGTCGAAACCCAGGCGATGGGCCGCGGGGTAATGCTGGAAGCCAGCCAGCGATAAGCCTCGAGCGGGCTCAGATCGGCGAAATCCAGTTGCATCAACGCCCCGCTCGCGATTCGCGGATGTAGAAGCGTGCGCGCTCGGCCTTGCTCACGCAGCCTGCATAGGCTTCGAACTGCTGCTGGGTCTTGGCCGCGGTGAGCAGCGAAAGGGCCTTGGAATAACTCACGGTACCAGCGAAGCCTTCGGCTTCGGCGATGCTCAGCTCTTTCCAGGCGGCATCCAGCTGGTTGGCGCAGGTCTCACGGTAAACGGTCTTGCCGGCACAGCCGGTGAGCGCCACCGCAAGCAGCGGCAAACAGATCCAGTGTTTCATCGAGCACACTCCTCGGAGGGATGGGACTACGGGTTGGCCCAGACTATGACGCTTCGGCAGAGCGAAAGTGCCTGACTCAACCGCCGTTTCGCTTACGCAGGTATTCCACCACAGCCTGCTGCTCGCCGGCGAATTCGATACGCCCGGATTTGCTCTCGCGCTGGAATACGTACATGGGATCGTAGTACTCCACCAGCAAGGCTTCGATCCAGCCACGGTGAGTATCAACCTGACCGTCGCGTACTTGCTCCTCCAGCGCCTGGTCCATGATCGCGGCCAGGCGCTGGTAACGCTCGCCGCCCAGACGACGAGTGATGTTGGCCAGGCTCTCGCGCAGGCGCGCGGCGAAGGCGCTGAACCCCTCCTCCTCGCCCTGAACCGCGACGAACTCGGCACACAGCTCCACCACGTAGGCCTGGAGAATGCGCTCCACGCGATTGGCCACGCTGTCTTCCAGCCACACCAGCGGGTGGTGCTGCATGGCCTGGAACAGCGGCAACGGCAAGGAGCAACGGCCGATCAGACGCGCCTCGTCCTCCAGCACGAACTGCTGCTGCCCCGCAGCACGGCGCTTGAGCAGGTCGATGGCCAGAACGTTCTCGAAATCGATCTGCGCCGGCTGGGCGCTGGCGCGCTTGCCGAAACTGGAGCCGCGATGATTGGCATGCGCCTCCAGATCCACGGCATTGTCGAGCTGCCCCAGGACCTCGGTCTTGCCGGTGCCGGTCATGCCGCCTACCAGCACGAAATCGCACTCCTGCACCGCCTGTTCAGCTGTATGCAGAAGGAAGTTGCGCATCGCCTTGTAACCGCCGACCACGCGCGGATAGTCGATACCCGCCTCGCTTTTCAGCCACTGCTGGACGATCTGCGAACGCAAACCACCGCGGAAGCAGTACAGATAACCGTCGGGATTGGCTCTGGCAAAGGCCGCCCAGGCTTCGATGCGCTCGGCCTTGGTACGGCCGCTGACCAACTGATGCCCGAGTTCGATGGCCGCCTGCTGGCCGTGCTGCTTGTAGCAGGTACCGACCTTCTGCCGCTCGATGTCGTTCATCAGAGGCAGATTGACTACGCCCGGGAAAGCCCCCTTGACGAACTCGACAGGCGCACGGGCGTCCATCATCGGCCGGTCGTGCAGAAACAGATCGCGGTAGTCGGTGCAGTTGTCGCGCATCAGAGCACCTCGACCGCGTAACGCTGTCGCTCGACCATCTCGCCGATAGGCGCCAGCTTTAGCCCCAGCTCGGCGGCCACGGATAGAAACTCGGCCTCGCCCTCCGGCGCCACCGCAATCAGCAGGCCACCGCTGGTCTGCGGATCGCACAGCAGCAGCTTGGCCAGCTCCGGCAGTGGCGCGATCCTGTCACCGTAACTGTCGAAGTTGCGTAAGGTGCCGCCGGGCACGCAGCCCTGCTCGAGGTAATGCTCGACGCTGTCCAGACGCGGCACGCGAGCGAACTCGACACGCGCGCTCAGGCCGCTGCCATCGGCCATTTCCACCAGATGGCCGAGCAGGCCGAAACCGGTCACGTCGGTCATTGCACGCACGCCAGCCAGCTTGCCAAAACGGCTGCCGGGCTTGTTCAGGGTGCACATCCAGTCGCGCGCCAGGCCGATATCCGAGCTGCGCAGCTTGGCCTTCTTTTCCGCCGTGGTGAGGATGCCGATGCCCAGCGGCTTGGTCAGGTAAAGCCTGCAGCCAGCCATGGCGGTGTCGTTGCGCTTCATGTTGGCCTTGCTCACCAGGCCGGTCACGGCCAGGCCGAAAATCGGTTCCGGCGCATCGATCGAATGCCCGCCCGCCAGCGGGATGCCGGCTTCGTCGCACACGGCACGGCCGCCGCGGATCACTTCGCGGGCCACTTCCGGCGCCAGTACGTTGACCGGCCAGCCAAGGATGGCGATGGCCATCAGCGGATCGCCGCCCATGGCGTAGATGTCGCTGATGGCATTGGTGGCGGCGATACGGCCGAAATCGTAGGGGTCATCGACGATGGGCATGAAGAAGTCGGTGGTGGAAACCACGCCGCGCTCTTCATCGATGGCATAGACCGCAGCGTCATCGCGCGAGGCATTGCCGACCCAGAGCTTGGGGTCGAGATTCTGCGCGCCGCTGCCGGCGAGGATCACTTCGAGCACCTTCGGCGAAATCTTGCAGCCGCAACCGGCGCCGTGGCTGTACTGGGTCAAACGAATGGGTTCGCTCATGGTTTCACTCTCACCGCGATGACTGGCGGCGGATTCTAGCAAAGACTGCCTTGGCTCCGCTTCGCTGCCCGAGTAAGGTCGAAGCTCGACAGGGGGGAACCACGAATGAGCAAGAAAGTGGCGCTGGTACTGGGATCAGGGGGCGCGCGCGGTTATGCGCACATTGGCGTTATCGAGGAGTTGCAGGCACGCGGTTACGAAATCGGCTGTATCGCAGGCTGCTCGATGGGCGCGGTGGTCGGTGGCATCTTCGCGGCGGGCAAGCTGCGCGAATACCGAGAATGGACAGAGAGTCTGGATTATCTCGATGTGCTGCGTCTGCTCGACGTCAGCTTCCGCCTCGGCGCCATCCGCGGCGAACGGGTATTCGGGCGGATTCAGGAAATCGTCGGTGAGGTGGATATCGAAAACCTGGACATCCCCTTCACCGCAGTCGCCACCGACCTGACCAACCAGCAGGAGATCTGGTTCCAGGAGGGCTGCCTGCACCAGGCAATGCGCGCCTCGGCGGCGATTCCCAGCCTGTTCACACCGGTCATTCAGGGCAAGCGCATGCTGGTCGACGGCGGCCTGCTAAACCCGCTGCCGATCGTGCCGGTGGTCTCCAGCCACTGCGATCTGATCATCGCGGTCAACCTCAACGCCACCAACCAGAACCACTATCAGTTGCCGGTGATCGAGCGTCCGGCTGCCCTCAAGGGCCGCATCGACCAGTTGATGACCTCGCTCGGCTCACGCCTGCCGAGCTTTCGCCGCAAGAACGAGGACGAAACCCTGTTGCTTGCCGAGGAGCAACGACTCGCCGATGACATCAGCCCGGCCGCAGCACCTAGCCGCAAGGACGATCAGGAACAAGCCACGCCGAAGTCGGCCAGCGGCTCGCGGGTTGCCGAGTTCAGCGGGCCGGCGTCATTGCTGGAGCTGGTCAACCAGAGCTTCGAGGTCATGCAGACCTCACTGGCGCAGTACAAGATCGCCGGCTATCCGCCGGACATTCTGATCAACGTACCCAAGCGCGCCTGTCGCTTCTTCGAGTTCTACAAGGCGCCGGAGCTGATCATGCTGGGTAGGCAGATCGCCCGCGACACCCTCGACAAGTACGAAAGCGAACGCGGCTGATCAGGCGCGTGGCTCCTCGCCCGGCAGCGGTTTGTCCACCACCACCTCTGCTGGCGGCGCCTTGTCTGCCACCCAGTCGCTGAGCAGGCTGTAGGCCACCGCCAACAGGGTCGGGCCGAGGAACAGGCCCATGAAGCCGAAGGCCAGGATGCCGCCGAACACGCCGAGCAGCACCACCACCAGCGGCAGGTTGCCGCCACGGCTGATCAGGTAGGGTTTGAGGATGTTGTCCACCCCGCTGATGATGAAGAAGCCCCAAACCCCAAGGAAGATCGCCATGCCGATCTCCCCCTGCCACACCAGCCAGGCCACGGCCGGGCCCCAGATCAGCGGCGGAATCATGATGAAGCTGAAGGCGAAGGTCAGCAGACCGAGCACCAGCGCGCCCGGCACGCCGGCGATGGCGAAGCCGATGTAGGCCAGCACGGCTTGCGCTGCGGCGGTACCGATCACACCGTTGACCACACGCTGCACGGTGCCGGCAACCAGCTCCAGATAATGATCGGCACGCTCGCCGATCAGCCGCTCCAGCAGGCTGTGCACGAACACCGCCAGACGCGGTCCGTCACGGTAGAAGAAGAACACCAGCACCAGGCTCAGGGCCAGCTCGACCATGCCCGCACCGATCTTCGCGCTGCGCGCCACCAGCCAGTTGCCGACCTGCCCCAGGTAAGGACGCAAGGTATCGAAGAAGGCAGCGCCCTGCTGGTCGATGGTGCGCCACAGCTCCACCAGGCGATCGCCCACCAACGGAATGCTGGCCAACCAGCTCGGCGGTGGCGGCAGTCCTTCCACCTGCAGATCTCTGATCAGGGCATTGGCGTCCTTGATGTGATCGGCCAGGTTGAAGCCCAGCCACACCAGCGGCACGGCCACCATGATCACCCAGACACCGGTCAGGATGCCCGCGGCCAGCGACATGCGGCCATTGAGCAACTGCGTCAGCAGGCGCATCAGCGGCCAGCTGGCAAAGGCCAGCACCGCGGCCCAGAACAGCGCCGACCAGAATGGCGCCAGCACCCAGAGGCTGGCAGCCAGCAGGCCGAGCAGGAGAATCTGTACCAGCAGACGATCATTGGTGGCCATCGAGCGAAACTCCCTTCGACGAAACGACAGAGCGCCCTTGCGGGCGCTCTGCTACGGGCAATTGCGGATGCTAGCTTAACGCAACAGGCGCACGCTCAGTGCCTCCTCGGCGCCTTCACCCAACTCCAGGCGCGCTTCGCGCACGCGCTGCTCGATCAGTGCTTCGCGCCAGGCTTCGGCCTGGCTGCCGGCCAGGGTTACGCGCAGGGTGCTGTCGAGGTTCAGGCTGCGCGCCAGCACTTCCACCCAGGCGCTATCGGCCTTGGCATCGTCCGGCAGCTTCAACTGCCCATCGGTGCGCAGCTGGCGTAGCAGGGTCGCGGGTGTCGGCAGCAATACACCCAGGGGCGCGTCGGCATCCAGCTGCTCGACGTGCAGGTAGGCACGGCGGTTGCCACGGGTAATGCTGTAGAGCGCCAGCAGGCTTTCATGATTCGGTTCGGCCAGGCGCAACAGGGCATAGGCCTGCTGGTCGTCGGAGCCATACAGCGTGGCATTGCCGAACACCGCGTTGGCCCACAGGTTACTTGCCCCACACTCACGGCCCTGACACCAGTAGAGCAGCTCGGCGTCCTGCTGCAGCAGAGCTTCCCGCGCTGCAGTAAATACCTGATCGGCGCTGTGAGTGCGCGGCAGTTCGTAGGTCACGGCGCTATGCTGGCCCTGCACGAGAATTTCACGCTCGTAACGCAAACGCCCGCTGATGCGGCGAATCGAACCCTGCGGATAGATGCGCTCGACATCGGACGCTTCCTTGAACGCAACGATCTGGCTGGCAGGGAAACGCGGCAGCACTTCAAGATCACGGCTACCGGGTATGTCGGCCGCCATTACGGCACCGCTGCAGAGGGTGGCCAGCGCTGCGCACAACAGCTTCATACGCACCGTCATCGAGAAGATCCTTGTGCAGGCGAGGTTGCGAAGCAGTGGGTGGCGTGGTTGAACGGGTCGATCATGCGATCCTCCATGGCAGACCGCCACACCTTTCCCCAGGGCCGCAGGCAAGTCAAGAAATGCGCAGGAATGGATTGAAACAATCCGCTACACGTTGTGCCCCCGCCTCGTCATCCAGATGCAGGTGGTGACCACCCGGCAGGCGATGCACCTCGAACGGCAGATCCTGCAGCAATTTCTGCAGGGCCGGCTGCGCGCCCATCATGCCCTGCTCGGCCACTACCAGACTGACCGGACACTGCAGCGCACGCAAGAACGCCTGGGCATGCGCCCAACTCAGGCGCAGCGGTGACGGCAAGGTCAGGCGACTGTCGGTGCGCCAGGTGTAACCGCCCGGCACCGGCATCAGGCCACGCTGGGCCAACAGTTCGGCCGCCTCACGGCTGACGGCACCGACACCTTTCATCCGCGCCTCGACGGCGCGCGCCATCTCGGCATACACCGGCTTGCGCTTGTCGGAGAGCTTCTGCCTGGCACGCAATGCCTCACCGAGTTTGGCAGGTGCCTGCTCGGCTTCACCGGTATAGGGCACCAGGCCGTCGATCAGCGCCAGGCGCGCTATCCGCTCCGGCATCGCGCCGGCCAGCAACACCGCAGTGATCGCCCCCATGGAATGCCCCAGGATGGAAAATCGTCCCCAGCCAAACTGCTCGGCGACCTGCAGCACGTCGAAGGCGTAGTCCCACAGCGCGTAACCGGCGCCGGCCGAACGGTGATCGGAGTGGCCATGGCCGGCAAAATCCAGCGCGACGATACGCAGCCCCTCGAGCTTGGGTGCCAGGCGCGCGAAACTCGCTGCGTTATCCAGCCAACCGTGCAGGGCCATGACCGGCAAACCATCCTCCGGCCCGTAGAGGTGCGCCGCCAGCTCGATATGCGGCAGGCTCAGACGAACTTCCTCGAAACCTGCGTTCATGCGTCTTGCTCCTGATCGGCATGCCAACGGCTGAACAGCTGACGCAGCAGGTCGGCGGTGGCCTGCGGGCGCTCCAGCGGAAACATGTGGCCACCCGGCAGATGATGGTATTCGGCTCGCGGCATGCGCTTGAGCAGACGCGCATGATGCGGCAGCACGACGCGACTGTGCCGCCCCCGTACCATGGCCAGCGGTACGGCAAGCTGCTGCGGCCGCCCCGGCGCGGTGTGCGGCACACTGCGGTAGATGCTGATCTCGGTGGCAGGATCGAACTTCAAACGCAAACCCTGCGCTCCCGCCTGCAGACCGTGGCTGACATAAGCATCCAGACATTCGGGATCGAAACGCCGGAACAGGCTCTTGCCGGCAAAATAATTACGCGCTTCGAGCAGGTCGGCGAACGCTTCACGGCGCCCCAGCGTACGCCCGGCCGGGGTGATCCGATCGATGAAGCCGAAGCGCTTGGCGGCACGGATCACCATGCGGTCGGCCAGGGTCAGCACTGGCGAATCGAGCATCACCACGCCGCGGTACAGCTCGGGGCGGAGCAAGGCTGCATGATAGTGCAGCACGCCGCCGAGGGAATGACCGACGCCCCAGACCGGCTCGTCACCTCCCTCGAGGTGATGGATCAGCTCATCGACCAGATTCGACCAGTTGTCATTCACCGGAAAACGCGGGTCGTGGCCATGCTGCTCGAGGTGCTGCACCTGAAAATCCGGTGCCAGCGCAGCGAACAGCTTACCGTAGGTGGCGGACGGAAAGCCGTTGGCATGGGCGAAGAAGATCGGCTGCGGCATGCATCAAACTCGAAAGACAAATATGCCGAGATTCTCCGGCAGCCGCCGGCATGCGGCAATGACCGTAACTGCCATTGATGGCGGCACAACGGTCAGCGCTATAACACAAGCCTGCCGACGATGCTCACGGCTACCAGCAGGAACACCAGGCCGCAGACGAAGTCGATGGTCGGCGCCACCTGCAGCAGCCGCTGACGCATCAGCGGGCGGCTCAGGGTCATGCCGAGCAGGCCGAACCAGAACAGACTGAGGCCGAACAACAGCGCCGCACAGGCGACCTTGCCGGGCAGCGACATGTCGGCCGGCACCAGGCTGCTGAGCAGCGCCAGGAAGAACACCAGTGCCTTGGGGTTGCCCAGATTGGTCAATACACCACGTAGCCATGGGCCGAACAGCGAAGGCGTCAGTTCGCCATCCAGGCGCCTGGGCCCGGCACTGCCACGCCACCAGCCCCGCACCGCGCCAATGCCCAGCCAACCCAGATAGAGCGCACCGCCAACCTGCACCAGGTCGAACAGCCACTCGGTGCGGCTAAGTAGCAAGGCCACGCCGCTGAGCACCAGCGTGCCATGCAGGAGAATGCCGCAGGCCAGGCCCAATGCGCTGAGCAGACCCGCACGCTGGCCCTGATGCAGGGAAGTACGCACTATCAGCGCCACATCGGGGCCGGGACTCACAAGGGCCACCGCGAACACGGCAGCCAGCGACAGCAAGACGGACGTCTCCTGCATGACGATCTCCAGGAAATTGAAGGATGGAAGGTGCGGCTGAATCAGCCCTGGCGCAGTCGCGCCGGCGGCAGGCCGTAGGTGCGGCGGAATAACCGCGAGAAGTGCGCCTGGTCATAGAAGCCCAGGCGCAGCGCGATCTCGCTCAGGGGCTGTCCTGCCAGCACCAGCGGCAATGCCCGCTGCAGGCGCAGCTGGGTCAGCCATTGATGCGGAGGCAGGCCGGTGTGCTGGCGAAAACGCCGCAGCGCCTGCCACGGGCTCATGGCGCAGAATGCAGCGATCTCCTCCAACGTGGGCGGATGGTCCAGGCGACTTTCCAGCCAGTCGCGCAGCCGCTGCCAGGTGCGCTGATCGAAAACGCGATGCGGCTCGCTGACGCGCAAGGTCGACCCCATCTCCAGCAAACGGGCCAGCGCCTGCCAGAGCGCCTCTTCCTGAGCCAGCTGCGACCCTCCCAGCATCGCTGCATGAAAATGCTGCAGGTGCTGCGACAGCAAAGGATGGCGCAAGCTGCTGGTGGTCAGCCGCGGCGCCCCCTGGCGGCCATCGCTCAGGGTTCGACTGGCTTCATCCAGCCAGAACGGGTCGAAGGCCATCACCCGAATGCGGTAACTCTGGCCGTCCAGACAGGCGCCGTCATGAATCCCTTCCGGCGCCATCAGCAGCACATCCCCTGCCCCGACATGCCGACGCTCACCGCCATAGGCGTAGCGATGCTGCCCCTGAATCAGCAGGCCGACGTGGTACTCCAGATGAAAGTGCCGGGGAAAGGCAAAGCGGCGATATTCCGCGTCGATCAGGCGAACGCCGGGCAAGCTGCTCTGGATGTGAGTGATCTGGTCCATGGGGCGTACTGTAGCGCCATGGAGCGGGCAAATCTTGGATGAAATTGCAGGCAGAAACTCAAAGCTTTGGCGGTTGCTCGCCCAACGGCACGATGGCCATGGTCAACCGCGAGATGCAACTGGGCTTGCCATCGTCGCCGCTGAGGCGAATATCCCAGACGTGCGTGGTACGCCCCAGGTGCACCGGCCGTGCCACCGCATGCACTCGCCCGCTGCGCAGACCGCGCAGATGGTTGGCATTGACCTCCAACCCGACGCAGTAAAAGCGGCTGTTGTCGATGCACAGGTAACTGGCAGTGGAGCCGAGGGTTTCCGCCAGCACCACCGAGGCGCCGCCGTGCAGCAGGCCATAGGGCTGATGTGTGCGAGCGTCGATCACCATGCTGGCACTGAGCGATTCGTCATCGAATGATTCGAAACGGATGTCCAGCACCTCGCCGATGCTGTTCCTGAGGGTGGCGTTCAGTGCCGCAAGATCGGGAGTTCGTTGCCAGAGAGCCATGGATCTGTCCTTGAACGGAGGGAAAACAGGGCCGGCGGCGCCGACCCGGCGATACTCAGTCGTGCCAGAGCACCGCTTCGCTACGCTGCTGCCATTCGGCGAAACGCTCGCCATAGGTGCCTTCGATCACTGCACGCTTGATTTTCAAGGTCGGGGTGAGGAAGCCGTTTTCCACCGCCCAGACCTCCTTGACCAGCACCAGTCCCTGCAGGCGCTCATGCTGATCGAGACGCCCGTTGACCTCGGCAAGCAACGCCTTGAGGCTTCTTTCCAGCTCATCGCGACTGTCATTGGCCGCCTCCTGGCGCCCGACATCGGACAGCACGCAGAGCGCGATGGGTTGCGGCAAACCGTCGCCCACCACGCAAACCTGCTCGATGCGCGAGTGCTCACCGAGGCGATTCTCGATCGGTGCCGGTGCCACGTACTTGCCCTTGCTGGTCTTGAAGATTTCCTTGATGCGCCCGGTGAGGCGCAGGTTGCCCTCGGCATCCTGCTCACCCTTGTCACCGGTGCGCAGGAAGCCATCGTCTGTCAGCGCCTCAGCGGTCTTGATCGGATCCTTGTAATAGCCCTGCATGGTCGCGCCGCTGCGTACCTGGACTTCGCCATCCTCGGCGATGCGCACCTCGACACCCGGATTGTTCTGGCCGATCCAGCCCTGCTTGAACCTGCCAGGCAGGCAGACATGGGAATAACCGCAGTTCTCGGTCATGCCATAGACCTCCTGAATCTCCATGCCCAATCGGCGATACCAGCCCAGCAACGCCTCGGGTACCGGTGCGGCGCCGGACAGCGCATAGCGGATGGCATCCAGCCCCAGCCCGGCGAGCACCTTGCGACCGATGAAACGACCGATGATCGGCAAGCGCAGCAGGCGATCGAGCTTCTGTTCCGGCATCTTGCCGTAGACGCCCATCTGGAACTTGGTCCAGATGCGCGGCACGCCGAACATCACGGTCGGCCGTGCGCGCTTGAGGTCTTCGAGGAAGGTGTCCAGGCTCTCGGCGAAGAAGATCGTCTGCCCGGCGTAGATGGAGGCCAGCTCGACGAACATGCGCTCGGCCACGTGGCACAGCGGCAGGTAGGAAATCAGCCGGTCATCCTCGCCCACACCGAACAGCTTGATGGCGTTGCTGGCGGCAAAACCGAAATTGGAGAAATTGTGCATCACGCCCTTGGGCGTACCGGTGGTACCGGAGGTGTAGATGATGGTGGCCAACTGGTTGGCCGCCGGCTTGGGATCGTCCTGAATCGGCGCGCAGCGCTGCAGGTCATCCCAGCTGTAGTCGAAGCTGCCCTGCGGATGCAGCGGCAGGCTGACGGTTGGCAGGCCCTGCGGCAGGCCTGGGGCCATCGAGGCCCAGTCATCGAGCTTGCCGATGAATGCCAGAGCCGCTTCGGAATGCTCCAACACCTGGCGCATGGAATCGGCGGTGAGGTTGGGATACAGCGGTACCGAAACGTGACCGGCCATCCAGATCGCCAGATCGGCAACGATCCAGTGCGCGCAGTTCTTGGAGATGATGGCGATGCGGGTGCCCTGCGGCAGTTCGCGGCTACGCAACCAGTTGGCTGCGCGACGCGCCTGCTCCCCCACGTCGGCCCAGCTCAGCTCTAGCAGCTGGCCGCCCCCCAGAGGCTGCACCATGTAGCGTTTGTTCGGGTGCCTTGCTTCACGTTCGTAGAACAGCTCGAGCGGCAAACGGATTGCATCAGCCACAGGGCTTCCTCCTTTGTTGTTTTTGTAGGAATCAACCAAGCACTTGCTTGGTTGACTATTCCACGCAGACAAAAGAGGTGCAAGTTAAGAAATGTTTCTGGTTCAGGCTTCAGGCTTCAGGCTTCAGGCTTCCCAGTATGAAGCTCTGGTGCAAGCGTCAAACTTTGCGCTCCTGCCTTCAGCTTGCAGCCTGTGGCCGCCTCAACGCGGATGAATCAGCGCCAGCAACTCCATCAGCCCTGCCGCCGGGATGTCGCCCTCCAGCTCTGCCAGGCTGGCGGTACGCATGGGCAACGGGTCCTGTCGATGCCCATGCACCAGCAAGCCGCCCAGCGCGCCGATCAGTGGCTGGTGGCTGACCAGCAGCACCTCGGCACTCTCTCGTTCATCGAGAAATTTCAGGACTTCACGCGGATCACTGTCCGGCGTCAGCCAGGGTACGGTTTTGATTCTGCCGGCGAACCCAAGCGCGCTGCACACCAGCTCTGCCGTCTGCTGAGCACGCACGTAAGGGCTGGCGACGATGGCGGTCAGCGGCCGCCCGGCAAGCTGCGCGGCGGCCTGCTGCACTTCCTTGCGACCATGCGCGGTAAGCTCGCGGGCCGCATCGCTGGCGGCCTGCGGCTCTGCCTCGCCGTGGCGCAGCAGCCATAGCCTCACAGCTTGGGCTCCTCGTCGCGCACCGGATGCGGCGCCGGCGGGATACTGTGCGCGCTCTCGCCTTCCGGGGCCCGTGGCGCCGGCCAGTCGGCGAACGGCCAGGGTTTTTCATCGGTGTTGAAGGTGCCGAAACGGCCGATCTGCGCTAGGTACTGGCTAAGGCTGTCGCCAAAACTCAGCATGCCGGCATTCGGCGCACCGTAGAACAGGCGGTACCCCAGCTGCAGCAGCACCACGGCACCGAGCAGCAGCTCGGCCAGTTGCCAGACAATGAGGAAAATCACCATCCACAGAACGCGCAGCAGAATCGATTCGCGCTCCAATTCCTGCTTTTCATCGCTCATGAGTCACTCTCCTTGATTGGCCGCAGCGTTCAGAAACCTGCGGTAGGGATGAAATCGACGTCGGTCTTGGGCTCACCACGCATCAGCAGTTCGATGACCTGAGCCAGCGTACGCCCCTCGAAAAGAATGGCATGCAGGCCAGCGACCAGCGGCATGTAGACCTCGAGCTCTTCGGCACGCGCCTTGAGCACCTTGAGCGTGTTGACTCCCTCGGCGACTTCGCCGAGTCGCTGCACCGCCTCGTCCAGGCTGAGCCCCTCACCCAGGGCGAAACCGACCTGGTAGTTGCGGCTCTTCGGGGACGAACAGGTGACGATCAGATCACCAACGCCGGCCAGGCCGAGAAAGGTCATCGGGTTGGCACCGAGCTTGACCGCGAAGCGGGTCATCTCCGCCAGGGCGCGGGTAATCAGCATGCTCTTGGTGTTCTCGCCCATGCCCAGCGCGGCCGCCATACCGGACATGATGGCGTAGACGTTCTTCAACGCACCGCCGAGCTCGACGCCGAAGCGGTCGGCACTGGCGTAGACGCGGAAGGTTCGGCCGTGCAGCGCCTGCTGCAAGCGCAGGCAGAGTTCTTCGTCCTCACTGGCGATCACCGTCGCGGTCAGCGCGTGGTCAGCCACTTCCTTGGCCAGATTCGGCCCGGACAGCACGCCAATGCGCGCATCGGGGGCGATTTCTTCGAGAATCTGGCTCATCAGCTTGAAGGTTTTGGCTTCGATGCCCTTGGTCGTGCTGATCAGCATCTTGCCCGCCAGTTGCCCCGCCACCGGCTGCAGCGCATCGCGCAGTGCGCTGGACGGCAGCGCCACCAGCACCAGCTCGGCCTGCTGCAGTGTCGCGACAAGATCGCTGGTCGGCTCGATACCGGAGTGCAACTTGACCCCCTTCAGATAACGCGGGTTTTCGCCGCTCTGGCGCATCTGCTCGGCCTGCTCGGGGTCGCGCATCCATTGCAGGACGCGCTGACCGTTCTCCGCCAGCAGATTGGCCAGGGCGGTACCGAAGCTGCCGCCGCCGAGTACGGCAATGGGTTGGAGCTGTGTCATAGATCTTCCGAATGAGGCCATGCGTGATGGCGGTCTGCGGGCATTATACGGAGCCGAGAGTACCCGGCCAGGGCAAAAGTTCAGTGGCGACCGGCCGACGAGGCTGGCAAACGAGAATTGGCGCAGAGTGCACGCGCCTGAGACTGGCAAAGCGCGACGGGTCGGTTAACATGCCGGATCGACGTTAATTGCCAAGGACGATTCGTGCCCACAGGCAGCCCCTTGCCCCCGCCCTGCCCCTCTCGCCAGCAGTCAGCAGAGCCGCAGCCCGCCAGGCCCGCAAAAACCACCGGCCAGCGCCGTGGCTGGAACATTCATACCCGCACCCAGCTGATCAGCGTCGGCCCGGCCCTGCTCTTGACCCTACTGCTGACCGGTTTTCTCACCTTCACCCGCCTGCAGGACCTGCGTCAGGAGCAAGGTCATACCGGTCAACTGATCGCCAACCAACTCGCGCCAGCCTCCCAGTACGGCGTGCTCAATGACAATCTGAATACTCTGGAAAGCCTGCTACGCGCCACCTTGAGCACCCCCGATGTGCGCTTTGCCGAGGTGCGCGACCGCGACGACAACATACTGGTCTACGTCGAACGACCCAAGGAACAAGGCCAGAGCACCCCGCAGGTGGAGGTTTTTCAGGCACCGATTCACCTGCAGGGCCCGCCAGGCCGTGAATGGCCATTGCCGCCGGGCAAAACTCTCGGCGACGGCTACCTGGGCCGGGTGGTCGTAGGCATATCCAATGACACCTTCAATAGCCGCCAGCAGGAAATACTGCTCAAGGCCGGGGTTCTCTCGCTGTTCGCCCTGCTGCTCACCTTCCTGCTCGCCCGCCGCCTGGCCAGGCGCCTGGCGCAACCGCTCAGCGCCATGGGTCAGGCGCTCGAGCGCATCCAGAGCGGCGACTATCGCCCCTCCCTGGTCGAGCGTGGCAACGACGAGCTGACCGACCTGGCCAGGCATATCAACAACCTGGCCAGCGCACTCGAGCAAAGCGGCCGCGAACAACAGCAGGCGATCGCCGAACTGATCCAGGCGCGCGAGGAATCCGAACAGGCCAACCGCGCCAAGTCGGATTTCCTGGCCATGATGAGCCATGAGCTGCGCACCCCCATGAACGGCGTGCTGGGCATGCTGCAATTATTGGAGACCACCAGCCTCAACGACGAGCAGAGCGAATACGCAGCGCTGGCGACCGAGTCCACCGAGCACCTGCTCAAGGTCATCAACGACATACTCGATTTCTCACGCATCGAACGCGGGGCGCTGGAGCTCGAAGCCATTCCGTTCAATCTGCCGGAGCTTTTGCAGGGTTCGATCCAGGTCTTCCAGCACAGTGCCCAGCAGCGCGGCCTGCAGCTGCTTATGGATGCCCAGCCGGGCCTGGAGCAACTGGAAGTGCGCGGTGACCCCACACGCATCCGACAAATCCTGGTCAACCTGATCGGCAATGCGCTGAAGTTCACCGAAGAAGGCCATATCCGCGTGGAGACCCGCTGGCAGCTGCTGGACGACCAGGTCCTGTGGTTCACCTGCGCCGTGCACGACAGCGGCATCGGCATCGAGGCTGAACGCCTGGATCACATGTTCGACGCCTTCCAGCAGGCTGACACCTCCATTTCCCGGCGCTACGGCGGCACCGGACTCGGCCTGCCGATTGCGCGCACGCTCGCCGAGCGCATGGGCGGCACCCTGCGCGCAGAAAGTCAGTTGGGCGCAGGCTCGGTCTTCACCCTGGAAATCCCCCTGCCTTTTCGCCCCTACAGCGAGCCAATACAGAACGGCGACAGCCAGACTTTGGGCAGCGGCGACGGCCAGCCGGTACTGCTGGTCGAAGACAACCCGGTGAACCAGACGGTGATCGAAGCCATGCTGCGCAGCCTGGGTTATCAGGTCAGCCTGGTAGGCGATGGCCAGCAGGCCGTGCAGAGCTGCAGCCAGCGGGATTACGCCGCGATTCTCATGGATTGCAGACTGCCGCTGATGGACGGCTACGAAGCGACGCGGCAGATCCGTCAGCTCGAACGGGGGCGACAGGTACCCATCATCGCCCTGACCGCCAACGCCCTGCAGGGTGATCGCGAAGCCTGCCTGCAAGCGGGAATGAACGATTACCTGGCAAAACCGTTCAAACGAGCAGATCTGCAACGCATTCTGCTGCGCTGGTTGCCAGCCCGACCATAGGCGAGTGGCCCCGGTGACAAGCCGGCGTTACAAGGGGAAACTGCTGTGTCTGTGACAATGCCAGTACAGCAGAGTACAACTGTACTCACTGCGCTGTGACTTTCACCACAACGCAATAGTCTATGACTAGGCTGCCGGCAGACGCCCCCTATTTCAGGCGCGCCGGCCAGGACGATTCGCCCAGCCTTAGAAGCATGGGGACAATTGAGGAGCTCGCATGACAAAACAAAACGCCTACTCTCGGGAAGACCTGCTCGCCTGCGGCCGCGGCGAACTGTTCGGCCCCGGGAACGCGCAACTGCCCGCCCCGAACATGCTGATGATCGATCGCATCGTTCACATCAGCGAGACCGGCGGCAAGCACGGCAAAGGCGAAATCGTCGCTGAGCTCGACATCAACCCGGACCTGTGGTTCTTCGGTTGCCACTTCGAAGGCGACCCGGTCATGCCAGGCTGCCTGGGCCTCGACGCCATGTGGCAGCTGGTCGGTTTCTATCTGGGCTGGCAAGGCAACCCGGGCCGCGGTCGTGCCCTGGGTAGCGGCGAGGTGAAGTTCTTCGGTCAGGTCCTGCCGACCGCCAAGAAAGTCACCTACAACATTCATATCAAGCGCACCATCAACCGCTCGCTGATCCTCGGCATCGCCGATGGCACCGTGGCCGTCGACGGCCGCGAGATCTACAGTGCCGAAGGCCTGCGCGTTGGCCTGTTCACCTCTACCGACAGTTTCTGAAGGACTTGCACATGCGTCGTGTCGTGATTACCGGTCTGGGCATCGTTTCCTGCCTGGGCAATGACAAAGAAGCCGTTGCCAACAGCCTCCGCGCGGGCAAATCCGGCATCCGTTTCAACCCGTCCTACGCTGAAATGGGCCTGCGTAGCCACGTTTCCGGTTCGGTCAATCTGAACCTGGAAGAGTTGATCGACCGCAAGCTTTATCGCTTCATGGGCGACGCTGCGGCCTACGCCTACCTGTCGATGGAGCAGGCGATCAAGGATTCCGGCCTCAGCGAAGAGCAGATTTCCAACCCGCGCACCGGTCTGATCGCTGGTTCCGGTGGTGCTTCCACCGTCAACCAGATGGAAGCCATCGACACCCTGCGCGAGAAAGGCGTCAAGCGCATCGGCCCATACCGTGTGACCCGCACCATGGGCAGCACCGTATCGGCGTGCCTGGCCACACCGTTCAAGATCAAGGGCGTCAACTTCTCCATCTCCTCGGCCTGCGCCACCAGCGCACACTGCATCGGCCAGGCCATGGAACAGATCCAGTTGGGCAAGCAGGACGTGGTCTTCGCCGGTGGTGGTGAAGAGGAACACTGGAGCCAGAGCTGCCTGTTCGACGCCATGGGCGCCCTCTCCACCCAGTACAACGACACCCCGGAAAAGGCCTCGCGCGCCTACGACGCCAAGCGTGACGGTTTCGTCATCGCCGGCGGTGGCGGCATGGTCGTGGTCGAGGAGCTGGAACACGCCCTGGCCCGCGGCGCCAAGATCTACGCCGAAATCGTCGGCTATGGTGCGACCAGCGACGGCTATGACATGGTCGCGCCGAGTGGCGAAGGTGCCATCCGCTGCATGCAGCAGGCCCTGGCCACTGTCGACACTCCGATCGACTACCTGAACACCCACGGCACCTCCACCCCGGTCGGCGACGTCGCCGAAATCCGTGGTGTACGTGAAGTGTTCGGCGACAAGGCTCCGGCCATCAGCTCGACCAAGAGCCTGTCCGGCCACAGCCTCGGTGCAGCCGGCGTGCAGGAAGCGATCTACTGCATGCTGATGATGGAAGGCAACTTCATCGCCGCCTCGGCCAACATCGACGAGCTGGACCCGGAAGTCGCCGACATGCCGATCCAGCTCACCACCGTCGAGAACGCCAAGCTCGATACCGTAATGAGCAACAGCTTCGGCTTCGGCGGCACCAACGCCACCCTGGTGCTCAAGCGCTGGGCCGGCAAGTAATCGCTGCTGCGGTAAAGAAAACGGCGCCCTCGGGCGCCGTTTTCGTTTGCGGCCTGCTTCAGACCTTGAAGCGTGCCACCAGGTTGTTGAGGTCGACGGCCAGACGCGACAGTTCCTGGCTCGCCGCGCTGGTCTGATTGGCGCCAGCGGAGGTCTGCAGCGACAGATCGCGGATATTGACCAGATTGCGGTCCACTTCCCTCGCCACCTGAGCCTGCTCTTCCGAGGCGCTGGCAATCACCAGATTGCGCTCGTTGATCGAGGAAATCGCCTGGGTGATCTGCTCCAGCGCCACGCCAGCGGCCTGCGCCACCTCCAGCGTCGAACGGGCGCGGCCATTGCTGCTCTGCATGGCATTCACCGCGCGATCCGTACCAGTCTGGATGCCGCCAATCATCTGCTCGATCTCCTGAGTCGACTGCTGGGTGCGATGGGCCAGTGCCCGCACCTCGTCGGCCACCACGGCGAAACCACGCCCGGCATCACCGGCACGCGCTGCCTCGATGGCGGCATTGAGCGCCAGCAGGTTGGTCTGCTCGGCGATGGAACGGATCACATCGAGCACCTTGCTGATCTCGTGCACACGCTGCGCCAGCTGCTCGACCTCCTGCGAGGTACTGGTGACGTCAGCCGCCAGCTGACCGATGGAGTCCACGGTCTGGCGCACCTGCTCGCGCCCGTGCTGCGCAGTGGTATTGGATTCACGCGAGGCCTCGGAGGTGCTCACGGCATTACGCGCCACCTCCTCCACCGCCGCCGTCATCTCGTTGACCGCCGTGGCCGCCTGCTCGATCTCGGTGTTCTGCTGATGCAGGCCACGGGTCGAGTCCTCGGTCACCGCATGCAGCTCCTCGGAAGCAGAGGCCAGCTGGTTGGACGAGTCTGCAATGCTCTGAATGGTGGTGCGCAGGCTTTGCTGCATGGATTTCAGCGCGGTTAGAAGGCGTGCTGGTTCGTCGCGCCCAACGACGCTGATGTTCTGAGTCAGATCACCCGCCGCGACGACCTCGGCAACCCGTACCGCTTCGCCCAGGGGGGTAACGATACTGCGCGTGATCAGCAACGCCAGGGCGATGGTCAAGACAGCTACCAACACCAATAGAGCGATCACCGTACTCAGGGAACCCGCATAGATATCCGCCGCCTCATGCGCCGCAGACTCGACACCTTCCTCGTTCAACTTCGCCAGATCATTCAACAGCTTGGCAACAGCATCTGCTGTCTGATTCAGCGTGCCCGTGCCGAAACGTGCCACGGCGCCTTCGTAATCCCCGCTTTGGGCGAACTTCAACACCTCTTCGCGTTCTGCCAGATAGCGCGCCTGCGCCGCATAGAGATCATCAAACAGAGCCCTTTCCTCGCGGCTGGATATAAGTTTCTCGTAAGCCTTTTCAGCCTCGACTATCTGATCCAGTAGCCCCTTCGCCCGCTCGAGGGTTTGCCGAGTCGTTTCGGGGCTGCGGTCCACCAGTACCCTCAGTGTCAGGGCTCGCAGGCGAAGGATGGATTTGGAAATATCATCAAGGGCGACGATGCTTGGCACCCAGTTCGTCTCGATCTGCTCCGCTGAGCTCCTCATACCGGAAAGTTGAACCAGACTTACCACACCGAGTATTACCACCAGGATCAGGATCAAGCCGAAAGCAAGCCCAGCTCGCAGTGCAATGGAAAGATTACGAAGTGACATCCTCTACTCCTCGCGCGCACAGTTAATGAGATGCAGTTGGTTCATACCAACGCCGGGAGACTGCGCATGTCTCTTCTCACCTTGCACAAGCACAATCTTTTAAACACCACACCTCCAACAATTAGACGAAAGACATTCAGGACCTTAGAAGAAAACGCAATTGACGCCATTCAAAAACACATTAAGAAAAACTTTCACCTCACTTCAAGCGGTCATACGACCTCAGACAATACTCAGCCCAAGCCCACCGCACTCTCATGTGTATTAGCACTGGAGGTCTTTCAAACAAACTGCTCGCTAATCCAGCGCCACACATCACTCGTGGAAGAAACGCTCTTATTCGCATCAGGCACGGACAATTAAAAAGCAAATAGTAAGCACTACATCCTTAGCCCTCAGGCATGCGCCACTTTCGACCAAGGGCAATAAGATTAAAATGCAGAGAAATTAGATTTCCGGCAAAACCGAAACTAGAGTTATAGGCTGACTTTGAAATTGGAGCGCATCTGAAATACGTGCTGATGAAATATCCAGAGCAGGTATATAACGGCCACACACGCCAGCCGCATATCAGCGGCTCGGGGCGTCAGGCCAGCTATCGAAGATGTACGTATGTTCGAGTGGTTCATGCCGTTTGGCAGAAGTACGAAGCGAGCAGTTAATCGAGCTGCCTAATCGCAGAGGACTGGCAATGGTCGACCAGTCCTGTCAACGCCGATAAATGCTCATCGAGCATTCCATTCGCTCAATTGCACGCGGCGGCTGACATCGACCGCTCGCTTCAGCTAGCGGAACAACGCCTTCGCCATAGCCTGCTCAACATGATGACGCCATTGCCGGTCGCGCCAGGCCTGTTTATCGGTTTCTCGATTCTCTTCCCCTCGCTGCGCAGACTCACACTGCCTAAAGCCATCGTCCCAGCCCTGGGCATACAGGGACTCGTGCAGGTAACGCGGCACGTCCTTGGAGAACTGGCCGAGTGGCCCCACCGCCGAGCGGCCACTGCTGCAGCCGGCTTCGAAACCATCGACGAAGGTTGGTGGATAGTTGGCTGCCAGCATCTGCTCACGCAGGCTTTGGCAGCCGCCCGCGGCCAGAAGAACGAGGCCGCCGAGCAACAGGCGCGCAAATCTCATCGGCTCACGCGCCCTCGATCATGCCCAACAAGCGCTCCCTGACGGCGCACAATGCCCACGGACTGGTGCTACATGCACCGCTGGCCAATGCCGAGCGCAACGCCGGAATATCGACACCGCGCAGGTAACGCTCGGCGTCGTCCATGCGCTCCTGGCCACCAAAACCGCCGCCGCGCATTTCCGCCAGCGCCTGCTCCTTGCCCCAGTTCTGGTAGATCACCCGGTACATGGCGGCAATGAGCCCCGTACGATTCTGCCCGTGCTTGCAGTGAATCAGAACGCGGCCACGGCCTTGCGCCTGGCGAATGCTGCGCAGCGCTTCGATGACATCGGCGTCATCGATACGGTCGGTACGCAGCGGCAGATGCACCTGAACAACCTTGGGATCCTTCAGCCACTGCTCATCGCCGCGCTGATAGAAGTTGATCACCGTGGCGATGCCCAGGGCCTGCAGCTGTGGCAAGTCCCCGGCACTCGGCAAGGCGCTGCGATAGAGATCAGGCGCCATGCGATAGAGGTTGATGCGGCTGTCCAGCGGTTGCGCCCAGTTGACCGGACGCGCGCTCTGCCCGGGTACCGGTGCAGTGGTGGCAGCCCAGGCCATGCTCAACGGCAGCGCCAACAGCGCGCCCAAAAACACCAGCGAGGCCAACGCCAGACGCAGTCCCTGTAGAAATCTGTTCATCGGCAGGTTTCTCCCCATTCAAGCGAGTTGCGCGATGGCTGTTCGACAGGTTCGCGATAGAGCAGCCAGCGGTAGGTCAGCACGCAGATTGTCCAATCGATCAGCAGCGTCCACAGGTTGTGCGAGAGAAAGTGCGCCCCTTGCAGCATGCGCCCCAGGGAAAACAGCGAGCCGAGCCCGAGTGCCACCACCAGCGCGATACGTGCCGCCCGCGCCCTGCGGTCACGCAGCACGAAGAACAGCGCCAGTAGCGAGAACCCCGCCGAGGCATGGCCGCCCGGCCAGCAGCGGCCGGGATTGGCGGTCGGTGCGCGCTCGGCCAGCAGCGGCGTGAATTGCTCCTGGCCGCCGAACTCGCTCAGGCTCCAGGGGCAGTGCATGCCGGTGAGCGTTTTCAACGGGGTGACCAGCGAAGTCGACAGCCCCAGCGCCAGCACCAGATAGCCAAGCTGTCGGCGCCAGTGGCGTAGTCGCGTGGGCAGCAGGCTGAGCGCAAAGCCTGCGATAGCCAGCACACCGAGCAGGATCAGCGCCTGCTTGGCGCGGTCATGCAGGATGTCCTCGAGCCAGAAGCTGCTACGCCCGATGAAACCTTGTCCGGGTTCGTAGAACAGCCGCGCCAGGGCGAAATCCACCGGACTGGGATCGAACGCCAGCAGCAGCGCCATGAGCAGCAGCGGTATGCCGAGCGCCAGACGAAAGTCGAAATAACGGGACGACATTTCCACTCCTTAGCGCTCACTGAGTTGCTGGCTGGATTGGCTATCTGGATGCCAGGCCATCAGATGTTTACTGAAGGCATGGCTGGCGCCCTGGTAGTAAGCGATGTCACGACGCAGCAGCGGATCGTCGCCATCGCTGCGCGACTCATGGCTCAGCCCCAGGGCGTCGTCATGGCGGCGCATGCCCCGGCGCGGGCTGAGAATCGCCAGGTCCTTGCCGTCGAACAGCCCAAGATGCTGGTAGTTGCCCAGCAGCGCGCGGCCTGCTGGATGATCCGCGCGGAGCAGGTTGCGACCGAAGAAGGTGGAGACGTAATCCAGATTGAGCAGGCCGAGCAGCGTCGGCGCCACGTCGATCTGGCTGGCCACATCGCTGTACTCGCCCGGCTCGATGTAGCTGGGGGCATAGATGAATAAGGGGATGTGGTAGTTGGCCACCGGCAGATCCTCACGCCCGGCACTGCCGGCGGTATGGTCGGCGACGAAGACGAACAGCGTCTGATCGAACCAGGGCTTGCTGCGCGCTTCGGCGAGGAACTGGCCGATGGCGTAATCGGTGTACTTCACCGCTCCTTCGCGGCCGTCGCCGGAGGCAATATCGACGCGCCCGTCCGGATAGGTGTAGGGACGGTGGTTGGAGGTGGTCATCAGCTGCAGGAGGAACGGCTTGCCGGCGGCGTGATCGGCATCGGCCACCTTGATCGCCTGGCGATAGAGGTCCTCGTCGGCCATGCCCCAGGCGTTCTGAAAGCTCATCTCGGCCTCGTCGACGCTGCTCTGGTCGACGACGCGATAACCATTGCCGCCGAAGAAGGCGTTCATGTTGTCGAAGTAGCCGCGGCCGCCGTAGACGAAGACGCTGTCGTAGCCCTGAGCGCTCAGTTGTTGGCCCAGGCCGGCGTAACCGGACTCACGGCCAATGCGCTTGACGATGGAGCGCCCCGGCGTCGGCGGTACCGACAGGGTCAGCGCTTCAAGGCCGCGGTCGGTGCGCGTGCCGGTGGCGTAGAAGTTGGTGAAAATCAGGGCGTGCTTGCGCAGCTCGTCAAGGTTCGGGGTCAGCCCGCGGGTGTCACCGAAACTGCCCAGATACTTGGCACTCAGGCTCTCGATGGTCACCAGCACCACATTGAGCTTGCGCGGCGAGCCGGCGTTGTCGATCAGCCGGCGGATGTCCTGCGGATCGCTGCCGATGAAACGGGCATTGGGCTCGGCCACCTCCGCGCGCAGCTGCGCAGCCACCAGCGTATCAGGCAAGGTGGCATAGAACTGCTGATAATCCAGTTCGTTGTTACGGAATGCGGCGAAGAACTGGTACGGACCATTGCTGGCCAGCTCCCGCTGGTAGGTGTTGCCACCCAGGCCACGCGGCGCGTCCTGCCCGACCAGGCCACTGCACAGGCCTGCCAGCAACGCCAGCATGACCAGCGTACTGACAGCCTGCAGCGTAGGCAGGCGCGGTGCTTCCAGTGCGGCCCGCAGCGGCCGCCGCAGCGCCAGCGTCAGGCCTATGGCCAGGGCAGCCAGCAGGGCCAGCAACGGATAGATCGGATAGGACTCGAGAATGTTGTCCACCACCTCCTTGGAGTAGACGAGGTAGTCGACGGCGATGAAGTTGAAGCGCACGCCGAACTCGTCCCAGAACAGCCACTCGGCCACTGCGGTGAAGAGCATGGCGAACAGGCTGACGGCCACCAGCGCGACCAGCAGGCGCTGATGCCAGCGACGGCGCCATAACCAGGCCGGACAGAGCATCAGGTACAGGGCCAGCGGCAGCGCGGCGTACACCAGGAAGCTGAGGTCGTAGACCAGGCCGACGCCATACAGGCCAAGCAGCCCCGCCAGCGTCACGCCGGCATCGCCCAGGTGCCCGAGCAGCAATACGCTGCGGGTGAGGAAAAACACTGCCAGCCAGGCCAGCAGAATGATCGACAGATAACGAAGTTGCGCGTAATGAAGCCGTGGCATCGTATGATCCTTCCAGGATGAACGAGCCGCAGTCTGCGAGGCGCACCGTGAGCCTCTCGTCAAAGCCGTGTGAAAAAATCGTCAAACCCAGGAATAAACCGCGATGCGCATTCTGGTCATCGAAGACAACCGAGACATTCTCGCCAACGTGCTCGACTATCTGCAGCTCAAGGGTTTCTCCGTGGACTGCGCGCAAGACGGCCTGAGCGGCCTGCACCTGGCCAGCAGCGGTCATTACGACCTGATCGTGCTGGACATCATGCTGCCCGGCATCGACGGCTATCAGGTATGCAAGCGCCTGCGCGAGGATGGTCGCAGCGAAGTGCCGATCCTGATGCTCACTGCGCGAGATGCTCTGGATGATCGCCTGAAAGGACTCAATGCCGGTGCCGACGACTACCTGATCAAGCCCTTCGCCCTGTCCGAACTGGTGGCGCGCATCGAGGCGATCCTGCGCCGCAGCCGCGGCAGCCGCAAACGCCAGCTGCAGGTCGCCGACCTCAACTACGACCTCGACACCCTGCACGTCAGCCGCGCCGGCCAAGCGCTCAAACTCAACCCGCTGGGCCTCAAGCTGCTGGCCATTCTCATGCAGCGCAGCCCGGCCGTGGTGCGCCGTGAGGCGCTGGAAGAAGCGCTGTGGGGCGACGACTGCCCGGACAGCGACAGCCTGCGCAGCCACATTCACCAGTTGCGCCAGGTGCTCGACAAACCCTTCCCCACGCCTTTGCTACACACCATTCACGGCGTCGGCTATCGCCTTGCGGAGAGCGCCGATGCTGTCTAAGCAGCCGTTCGAGCGGCGCATCCTGATCGCCTTCGTGCTGATGACCACGGTGGTCAGCGGGCTGTTTTCCCTGAGCATCGTCGCGGTGGTCCATTTCATCGAGGAACACCTGGTATCGCAGGAGCTGAGCCGCGAGCTGCATGAAACATTGAACGAGGATATCCGTCAGGGGCGCTCGCCACGGCTCGACAGCAGCACCCGTTTCTTTTCCTCGGCATACCCGGACTATGCGATCCCGCCTGACTATCAGGGGTTGTCGGAAGGATTCAACGAGGTGGTCAGCGGCGAACAGGCGTTCTACGTGTACGTGGAGAACATCAATGGCGAAACCTACCTCCTGGTGGAGGATCAACAGGAGTTCGAAGCCAGGGAGAGCGCTCTTTTCAGTGTGGTCCTGGCTGGTTTTCTGCTCACCGTGATCGCGGCCTGGGGCCTGGGCCTGATCACCGCACGCAAGGTCATGGCCCCTGTCAGCCGCCTGGCCCAGCAGGTGCGCCACCGCGACCAGCTGCACCCGCTGGCGCCGCCCCTGGCCCCGGACTACCCCAACGACGAGATCGGCCAGCTGGCAGCTGCCTTCGACAGCACCTTGGGCCAGGTGCGCCAGTCCCTGGAGCGCGAGCGCCTGTTCACCAGCGATGTCAGCCATGAGCTGCGCACGCCGCTGATGGTCATCGCCACCTCCTGCGAGCTGCTCGCCGAGGCGCCATTGACCCCGCGCGAGAAGGAACAGGTGGCACGCATTGCCCGCGCCAGCGAGGAGATGCGTGAGCTGGTCCAGACCTTCCTGCAGCTGGCGCGGGACAAGAGCAACGAAGCGGCATTCGTTAGCGACCGCAGCCTGGCCGCCATCGCCCATGAGCAAGCCAGCCGCTGGGGCGACCTGATCAAGGAAAAGGGGCTGGATTTCCGGGTGATCGAGGAAGGCCAGGACGCTGGTCTGTACAACGCCACCTTTCTCGCCACGGTGATGAGCAACCTGCTGCGCAACGCCCTGCACTACACCGAGCACGGCGAGGTGCGTCTGATTCTAGAATCCGGCGCCTTTCGCATCGAGGACAGTGGTGCCGGCATTCCTGCCGAGCAGCACGAGCGGATCTTCCAGCCGTTCGTACGCGGCGCCCAGGCCCGCGGCGAGGGCCTCGGCCTTGGCCTGTCGCTGGTCAAGCGCATCTGCGCCAAACAGGGCTGGCAGGTCAGCCTGGAGAGTGAGCCGGGCCATACGCGCTTTCGCGTGACACTCAACAATGGCGCTTGACGAAATTTTCACGTCCCTTTGACGGGACCTTGATGCGCGGCTCTCTAAGGTGGCGAACGTAACCATCAAGGGACGTTCGTCATGCCCAAGCCAAGCCCCATCGAACTGGATTTTTCCCGCAAGTACGATTTCGAGCACGCCCAGCAATACCTGCACAAGCACCAGGACGGCCTGTTTCGGCGCCTGTCCCACTGGCGCGACGTGCAGGTGGCGCGCCGCGCGCTGCAGCTGGCCGATCAGCCGAACCTGGTACTCGACCTGCCCTGCGGCGCCGGCCGCTTCTGGCCGATGCTCTGCGAACAGCCGAACCGGGTGATCTTCGCTGCCGACAACTCCGCCGACATGCTTGCCACCGCGCGTGCCGCGCAGGCGCCCGAGGTGGTGGCGAGGGTCAACAGCTTTCGCACCTCGGCCTTCGCTATCGACCTGAGTGCCAATGCAGTGGACTGCATCTTCTGCATTCGCCTGCTGCATCACATCGAGTCGGCCGAGCACCGTCTGGCCATCCTTCGCGAGTTCCATCGCGTCAGCCGCGACACGGTGATCGTCTCGCTGTGGGTCGACGGCAACTACAAGGCCTGGAAGCGTCGGCGCCTGGAGGCCAGGCGCGCCGCTCAGGGCCGTGCGACGCAGAACCAGAACCGCTTCGTCGTTCCCCGCAAGACGCTGGAGGATGAGTTCCGTCAGGCCGGCTTCGCCATACTCGGCCACCTGGACTTCCTGCCCGGCTATGCCATGTGGCGCACCTACGTGCTGCGCAAGGTGGCCTGAAATGGGGGTTCTCAGCGAACAGGCACTGGCCGCCCTACCCTCTACCGAGTTCGATCGCTGGTGGCACAGCCCTGGTCAATGGGTCGAGCCGGCCAACCAGCGGCGCGGCGGCGAAAGCGGTGTACGCCTGCTGCAACACTGGGACAGCAGCAGGCCGCTGCTCTACTGCAAACGCCAGAGCGGGCACACCTACCGCTCGCTACGCCATCCTTTGGGCAGGCCTACCATTCTGCGTGAGCTACAGGCCTATCGCGCCTTCGCCCGCCTCGGCATTCGCACACCGAACATCGTCTACTGCTCAGCGCGCAAACAGGCCGGGCAGTGGCAGGCACTGCTGGTCACCGAGGCGTTGCCGGGTTTCGTCAGCCTGGAGCAGTGGTACAGCGAGCCCCAAGTGGCGAAGCTCAATCAGGTCATGCTGCGACGCCTGGCGGTAACACTTGCACGTCTGCACCTGGGCGGCTGGCAACACGGCTGCTGCTACGCCAAACACCTGTTCGTCAAAGCCCGTAGCGATGGCGACGTGGATATCGCCCTGCTGGATCTGGAAAAAAGCCGACGACGCTGGCGCGTTGCCAGCGCCTCACGGCGCGACCTGGGCCAGCTGGACCGACATCGTGGCGCCATGCCCGACGCCGACCTGAGCTACCTGCGCCAGGCCTACCAGCAGGCCCTGAACGATCCGTGGGGTGGGCTGCAACCATGAACGACAGTTCCGATCTGGACGCCCTGTCCTTCAAGGGGCGCCGCGGCCCGGCGCGCATCCTCGATGCTACCGGCTACTCGCTGGCCGGGCTGCGTGCGGCTTATCAGGGCGAAGCGGCCTTTCGTCAGCTGGTCTGGCTGAATCTGCTCCTGCTGCCGCTGGCCTGCCTGATCGATGTCAGCCGCACCGAACGCGCGTTGCTGGTAATAGTGCCGCTGCTGGCACTGGTGGTGGAGCTGCTCAATTCCGCCATCGAGGCGGTGGTCGACCGCATCTCGCTGAACCTGCACCCGCTGTCCAAGCAGGCCAAGGACATGGGCAGCGCGGCGCAGATGGTCGCGCTGCTGATGATCGCCCTGACCTGGGCGATCATCCTGCTCTGATCAACGCACCATGAAGCGCTGTTCGGCCAGCTTGCGGTCGCCCTGGTAGACGATGAAGTGCCACTCACCGGGTACCACCTCGTGGTGTTCGGTGAATTCGAAGGCCATCACGTCCTGCGGAGCACCGACCACCAGCTTCTGCTGCACCTCGAACTTGTCGTAGCGCTGACCATCCGGGGTGACCACACCGGGCGTGAGGTACAGCAACGTCAGCGGCGCATCGCCTTCGCGCTTGCCGGCCAGGCTGTAGCGCATGCCGAACTTGGTACCGAGCTTGGCGGGAATCTGTTCGGTGCGCTGGATGCTCTGATCGCCGCGAGTCAGCACGCGCTCACCCGGCTGAAAATCCTGGTACTGGCTGCTGAAAATGCCGTACTCCACCGGTCCTTCCACACGAACCTCGGCCTGGGTCAGGCCGGCAAAGGCGAAAAGACCGGCCATCATGGCCACTCGGGTGTAATGCATGGTGCGCTCCTCGTTTAGATGAACGCGAGCCTATGACGTCCGAGTGACAGCCTGATGACAACCCTGCTAACGATCCAGCTCGGCCTGCACGCGGCGCGGCAGAATGGAAAGGAAGTTGTCGCGCGCCACCTTGTGCGCGACATCCTCGGGCAGGGCATCGAGGAAGGGATCGAAGCCTTTCATGTACTCGCCCAGGTTGCCGAAGCGCCCAACCACGTCGGAGCCGAGCATGAAGCGCTCCGGATAGCTGCTGACCAGATGCACCCATTTCTCGTCGGGTTTGCCATTCGCGTCCAGCAGATAGGGCCGCAGCATGGTCCAGGACAGGTCGATGTACAGATTCGGATACTGGCCCAGCATGCGCTCGACCGTATCGAGCAGAAAGTCGAGCTTCTCCTGATGCCGATGAATCTCGGCACTGGTACCGGCATGCGCCCAGATGAAACGCACATGCGGGTGATTACGCAGCGGCGCCTCGATTTCTTCCAGGTAGATAGGTTCGCGTTCACGCTTGGAAGTGATGTTCGAATGCAGCATCACCGGCAGATCGTATTCGGCAGCCAGATGGAAGACCCGCGCCAGCGCCTCGTTGTTGGCACGGGGCGCGCTGCCATGAATCAGCGCGGTGAGATCGTCATGGCGGGTGAAGATCTCGCCGATGCCCTGCCACAGGCCGGGGTCCAGCTCAAGCATGCGACGGATATGGGCATCGGCATTCTTGTCGTTGGGGTTGAAGCCGGACAGAAAGGGATGAAAGCGCTTGCGCTGCTCGGCCGGCAGGCGCTTGTAGGCCGCCGCGATGAACACGTCGGTCGCGCTGTACCAGTAGGCATTGGCGTCGTCACCCGCATAATAGCGCGGACGTTTGGGCTCGTCCTCGTCCCACTTCTTGGCCACCGGAATGCCGGAAAACATCACATGATCAACGTTGTTCTCCGCCATCTTTTCCAGCAGTTCGTCCATGCCGGCGCTTTCCTGAAAGAAGTCGACGTAGTGCAGGTGAGCATCGCTGTAGCGGTATTCCCTGGCCTGAGCACTGCAGGCGATGACCGCACTGAGCGCGAATATCCATGGCATCGAACGAGATTTGAGCAAGGCGAGTCCTCCTGACGGTACGAGCAGCATAGACCGTGGCCCTACCAGGCAAGTTCGATCCATACCCAGTCGACGCTCCCCGCACCCGACACTGGTACTAAGCCTCACGACTGGCTAGGCTGGTCGCATTGCCGTCACGCGACGAAGGTCACTTCATGATCCGCATTCATAACAGCAAAGGCCTGCAGCAGCAGATCGAAATCGGTTCTCACCAGATCCTCGGCGACGTTTCGCCCGAGCTTGGTGGTGACGGCGCCGGCCCTGACCCGCATGATCTGTTCGACGCCTCGCTCGGCACCTGCAAGGCCATGACCCTGCTGCTTTATGCACGCCAACGCGGCCTGCCGCTGGAAGGTATCGACGTCAGCGTCGAACGTGACGACAGCGAAGAGCGCGAAGGCAACTACCACCTCATCATCGAGCTATCGCTCAAGGGGCCGCTGGACGAGGCACAGCGTCAGCAATTGCTACGCGTGGCCGACAAGTGTCCGATTCACAAGCTGATGACCAGCACCGACATCCAGGTAGAAACCCGCCTGGCCGGAGCCCCGGCATGAGCGCGCTGCAGCTGATCCGCCCGCGCGCCGAGGACATCGCTGGCCAGCCGATCCTGCGTCCCCTGCCCTCGGCGCGTTTTCGCAGCATCGGCCCTTTCGTTTTCTTCGATCATATGCTCGAGCAGGACTACCCCGCCGGCAGTGGATTGAATATTGCCCAACATCCTCATATCGGCCTGTCCACTCTCACCTACCTGTTCGAAGGCCAGCTGCAGCACAAGGACAGCCTGGGCTCCGATCAACTGGTTGGCCCCGGTGACGTCAGCTGGATGACCGCCGGACGTGCGGTAGCGCATGTCGAGCGCACACCACCGTCACAGCTCGGGCAGAACAAGCGCGCGCACGGTCTGCAGGTCTGGCTGGCGCTGCCGGAAGCCGAGGAACAGTGCGAACCGGCCTACAGCTACCCGGTTTCTGTGCTCTATGCCGAACTGCGCCTGAACGCAGGACCCTGCCGTATCGCTGCCACGCAGCGACGCCATGGGCGTGCAGATCACCGCACGGTCTGCAAGTGCGAACCCTGATCGCCGGCGCCGGTTTCTGTCTCGCGTCGCCGGTGCCGGTTCGCTCACCGACGCTCTATGCCGAACTGCGCCTGAACGCAGGGGCCAGCCTGCTGATCCCGGACGAGTACAGCGAGCGGGCCCTGTACCTTATTGACGGCGAAGCCGAGCTCGATGGCGAAACCCTGCCCCGCCACACCATGGCGGTGATCCCGGCGGGTAAAATGCCGCTGCTCAGCGCCTGCGGCGAATGCCACCTGGCGCTGATCGGTGGCGAGCCCATCGGCCCGAGGCGGATGAACTGGAACTTCGTCGCCAGCACGCCAGAGCTGATCGATCAGGCGCGCCAGCGCTGGGCCGCAGGCGACTGGCCACAGGTACCCGGTGAAACCACGCGCATCGAACTGCCGCGCTGACGCCAATGACGACAGGCGCACAAAGCGCCTGTCACTCGCAAAGGACTGCCCTCTTGCCCCTCTATCGCCCTTTCTTCGGCCTGCTGCTGTTGCCCACGCTGGCCCTGGCCGACCTCCCCCGCATCGAACCAGAACCGGGACAACATGCCCAGGTACAGCAGCAAGGCGAACGCTATTTTCTGCAGCAGCCCGACGGCAGCCGCCTCGAACTGAGCATTCCCGAAGGCAACGATGCAGAGGCGCCAAGCTTCGATATCGAGGACTACGACTTCGACGGTTATCCGGATCTGGCGATCCGCGTGCCAGCCGGGATGGTCAACTCCGCCTACCACATTTATCTCTACCGCCCGACCCTGCGCCGCTTCGAGCAGTTACGGATGCCGTCGGCGCTGATGGAGCGCGCCAACTGTTCGTGGTTGTCGGAGCTGCAGCCCAACAATGAGGAACGAGCGCTCTACAGTCACTGCCGCAGCGGGCCGCGCTGGTACTACGACGCCTATCGCTTCGATGAATCGGGCGCCCCATGGCTGTACAAGACCCTGCACGTAAACCAGGGCTACGACCCGGACGTCCCGGTGTTCTTTCCGGTGTTCGAGAAAACGCTCGACCCTCAGGGCAGGATCATCGCCAGTCGTGCTCTAGACGATAACGATAAACCACAGACCTGGACCGTACCCAACGCGCGCCTGTACCTGCATGAGCGCCCGGACGAAGCGAGCCGGACCAGGGCCTACCTGATCCAGGGCGATGTCTGCGAGGTACTGGACCAGCAAGGAAACTGGCTGCTGATCCGCTACGCCTCGCGCAAGGGCACGCTGGAGCGCTGGGTGTCACTCGATGAGGCTTATGAGCGGTGAACGGTGATCGTCTTTTTTGTTACGACTGCGTGATCCGGGACGCGCGCTCAAGGGTATAAGCTGCATGCGGATTTCCCAGGCCAACGGATGACCCATGGCAGATCGCGAGTTCGATTACGAAAGTACCCTGGAAGCCTGCGCACGTGCAGACGAGCATGCCTTCCAGGCTCTCTATAGGCAGGAGGCCGGACAACTGCTCGGCCTGGCCATCAGTATGCTGGGCCGACGCGACCTTGCCGAGGATTGTCTGCACGACGCCTTCGTACGCATTTGGCAACACGCTGCGCGTTATCGACGCGATCTGGGCAGCGGCCGTGCCTGGGTGCACAGCATCTTGCGCTACCGCGTGCTCAATGCCCTGCGCAGTGGCGGCCGACATGCCGAGGTCGACGATGAGTTCATCGAGCGCGTGCTGGACGACAGCCCGCAGGCCGAAGCACAGGCGCTGCAGCAATCCGAGCGACGCCTGCTGCGCAGTTGCCTGCAACGTCTGGAAAAGCCACGCCGCCATCCGATTCTGCTGGCCTTCTACCGTGGCCTGACCCACGAGCAGATCGCCAGCCGCCTGAGCACACCGCTGGGCACCATCAAAGGCCGTATTCGCGCCGGCCTGCGCGCGCTGCAGGAGTGTCTGCAAGCATGATTCCGCATGACCCCGAAGAACGTCGCGCCCTGATCGGCGAGTACCTGCTAGGTCTGCTCGATGGGCAGGAGGCGGCCGAGCTACGCCAGTTGCTCGAAGAGGATGAACAGGCCGCCCGTATGGCACTGGAATGGGAACGGCACTTTCTCGAACTGAGCGACCAGGTGCCGGCACAAGCCCCCTCACCGGCACTCTGGCCGCGCATTCGGCAAAGTCTGGGCCTTCATGATGCGCCACGCGCCAGCCCGCTGGCTCACTGGTGGAACAGCCTGCTGACCTGGCGCCTGACCGCCGCCGCGCTGGCGATGGCACTGCTGGTCGCCGTGCTGATGCCGCTGCTGCGCACCCCGGATATCGCGGGCGAACGCTTTACCGTGGTGCTGCAGCAACCGGGCGAAGCGGCCAAGCCAGGCTGGGTCATCCAGGTCGATCGCGATGGCGCGCTGCTGCTCGATCCGCTGGTTGCCGACCAGGTGCCTGAAGGGCGCACCTTGCAGTTCTGGACGCTGATCGATCCGGCCGACGGCCCGCGTTCGCTGGGCCTGGTCGAAGCCGGCCAGCCGCTGCGCCTGTCAGCCGAGCAAATCGGCGCCGTGCAGGCCGGCCAGCTCTTCGAGCTGACCCTGGAACCGGCCGGTGGCTCGCCATACAACCGGCCTAGCGGCCCGGTGCTGTACATCGGTCGAGCCGTACTGGCCAGCGCCAACTGAGGAAGTTGCCGGCCAGGCGGCCGGCAGCCTTTGAAGCAGCCAAGCGCTCAGCGAAAAAATATTTTCATCTCCCGACATCCAGCACCGTTCCTCGCGGGTATAGCTCACAGGTGTTTCGTCGAGGCACCTGCGAAACCGGCTCGCCGGTTTCGTCTCGATGCTAAACCTTTTATGAGGAACAACCATGAAAAGCATCACTACCCTCTGCGCCGCCGGCCTGCTGACCCTGAGCGCAGGTGCCGCCAGCGCCACCGAACTGCTCGCACTGAGCGCCGATGGCAAGCTGTTTAAGGTCGATGTCGCCAGCCTCAAGGTCACTGCCAGCATGAACGTCAGCGGCGCCAGCGATCTGCGCGGCCTGGATGTGCGCCCGGCCAGCGGCCAGGTCTACCTCCTCGGTGGCACCGATCAGCTCTATACCCTGGACGCAGCCAGCGGTAAGGCAACCGCAGGCAGCAAGCTGCAAACCGCGCTGCCAGGCAGCGGCCAGGCGGTGGTCGACTTCAATCCGGTGGCCGACCGTCTGCGCTTGATGAGCCCGGACGGCACCAACCTGAGGGTGAATGTCGACACCGGAGAAGCGGCCGTGGACGGCAAGCTGGCCTATGCAGCCGATGGCCCCTACGCCGGCAAGCAGGCAACAGTCGTGGCGGGCGCCTACACTAACTCCTATGCCGGAACGAAGAGCACGGCGCTGTATAACATCGACCTGGCCAGCGGCAGCCTGATGTTGCAGAACCCGCCGAACGATGGCGTGCAGCAGGAAGTCGGCAAGATCGCCGATGGCCTCGAGGCGGCCGCCATGGACATCGTCAGCGATGGCAAGGGTGGCAACACCGCCTACGTGCTGACCGGCAAGACCCTGCATCAGCTGGATCTGACCAGTGGCAAGCCCGCCACCTTGGGTGACATCGCCGATCTTCCGGAGGGCATCATCGACATCGCCGTATTGTCCGCGAAGTAAGATGAAAAAGGCTGCGCTCAGCGGGCGCAGCCTTTTGTGCAACGCGTGACAAAACGATGTTACTGCTCGGCGAACACCTCATCGAACAGATCGTTCATCGCCTTGAATGCCCGCGCGGCCACCACCGGATGGTACTCGTTGCGCCCGGGAACATTGGCCTTGGGGTTTGTGAACGAGTGCACCGCACCGCCGTAGCTGACCAGTTGCCAGTCGGTCTTGGCCGCTTTCATCTCGGCGATGAAGCCGTCGACCTGCTCCTGCGGCACGGCCGGATCGTCGGCGCCATGCAGCACCAGCACCGGCGCCTTGATGTTCTTGGCATCGGCCGGATTGGGCGTGTCCAGATTGCCGTGGAAGGACACGAAGCCTTTCAACAGCGCGCCCGAACGGGCAAGTTCCAGCACCGTGCCGCCGCCGAAGCAGAAGCCGATGGCGCCCAACTTGTCGAGATCCAGCGCAACCTCGCTGCTCTGCGCCTTGAGCACCTCGACCGCTGCCTGGGCACGCTTGCGCATCAGCGGGCGATCGGCACGCACCTTGCCGGCCGCAGCGCCGGCCTCTTCAGCGTTGCTCGGGCGAATCGACTTGCCGTACATGTCGGCGACGAACACCACGTACTTGTCGCCCGCCGCACGGGCAGCCTTGGCCACGGTGTCCTCGTTCACGCCCATCCAGTTGGGCACGGCAAGCAAGCCCGGACGCGGTGTGGTCACCGAGTCGTCGTACACCAGCACGCCTTCGAAGGCTTCGCCATCGATCTCGTAGGGAATCGTCTTGGTCACGACGGCCGCGTCGGCAAGGCCGGCGAAAGCGGCGCACAACAGGGGAACCAGTGTCTTCTTCTGCATGGTGAGGCCTGCCCTTGGCAATGGTAGGCCCCTAACAATAGCCGCGCATGGCGCAATCGCCAAATGCTCCGGCAGCAGGATTTAGACAGCAGGTTTCAAGCAGAAGGCTGCTCGGCCCAGCGCTCCTTGATGAGCAGGATTTCCGGCAGGCAGCCAATGAACAGCTCGACCAGGCGTGGATCGAAGTGGCGACCGCTTTGTTCACGCAGAAAAGCCACCGCATCGTCCACGGACCAGGCCTGCTTGTAAGGGCGCACGCTGGTCAGTGCATCGAATACGTCGGCGATGGCGACGATGCGCCCTTCCAGAGGAATGTCTTCGCCACGCAGGCCATTGGGATAACCGCTGCCGTCCCACTTCTCATGGTGCGACAGGGCGATACGTTGCGCAGTGCGCAGCAGCCCGGAGCTGTGCTCGCCGATGATTCGCGCACCGATCTCGACGTGCTGACGCATCCCCTGCCACTCCGCGTCGTCGAGCTTGCCCGGTTTGCGCAATACGGCATCGGGAATGCCGATCTTGCCGACATCATGCATCGGTGCGGCGTTGAGCAGCTCCTCGGCAGCGCTTTCGCTGAAGCCGGCAGCCAGTGCCAGCACCTTGGAAAAGTGGCTCATGCGAATCACATGCAGGCCGGTCTCGTTGTCCTTGTACTCGGCGGCCATGCCCAGGCGCTGGACGATCTGCAGACGGGTCCGCTTGAGCTCCTCGACCCGCACCAGCGACAGATGAGTACGCACACGAGCGCGCACGATGGGCGGACTGACCGGTTTGGTGATGTAGTCCACCGCGCCAACGTCGAAACCACGGGTTTCATCGTCGACATCGCCCAGCGCGGTAACGAAGATCACCGGAATCGCCTGCAGCAGCGGGTTGCCCTTGAGCGCCTCGCATACTTGGTAGCCGGTCATGCCCGGCATCATCACATCCAGCAGAATCAGGTCAGGTAGCTCGCGCTCGGCCATTTCCAGCGCGCGAGCACCTTCCTTGGCGAACAGCAGGCGATAGTCGTCCTGCAGGATATGGCGCAGCACCTGCAGGTTGGTAGGTTCGTCATCGACCAGCAGCAACAGCGGGCGAGTATCGGTAGCCAGGGTCATGATGGAATGCTTTCCTCGTCTTGCAATTGCCGCAACAGTTGGTCGAGCAACCGCAGTGCCTGGTCGAAGTCGAAATTGTCCAGCGCCTGGCGCAATTCATTCAGCACACCGACGCAGGACGTACCGCGAGCCGCGCGCTCCATCGCTGCCAGGGCGGCATCGTCGAGGCTGCCGCGTTCAAGGACGATACGCAGCTGACTTGCCTGCTCGGCCAACACGCCTGGGTCAGGGTTGGCGAATCCCTCTTCGGACTCGTTAGCGGGCACCTGAGGCACCCTTTCAACGATAGCCTGCAAAGCCTGATCGAGCTCGCCGAGCAACACGCCCAGCCGCTGCTCGTCCTGCGCCTCGAAGGCCTGTTCGATGGCCCGACCGATGCGCGTCAGATGCGACAACGCCAGGTTGCCGACCGCGCCGTGCAGACGGTGCGCGAGCGCTCGACCCTCATCCCACTGCCGTGCCACCACGAGCTGGCTCAGACGCGCAACCAGGTCGCTCTGCTCGGCGATGAATACGCCAATCGCCTGTACCATGCGTAACGGCCCGCCCCATAGAGCGCTGCCGCGGGTCCAGTCGAACATGCCCGCATCGGCAACTCGCGAGTCACTCGTCACGGCGCTCGGCGCCTCGGTCAAACCAAGCAGGCGCGCGACCTCCCAGAGCAGCGCATCGAGGTCCAGAGGCTTGGAGGCGAAGGCATTCATACCGGCATCCAGCGCAGCCTGACGATCGTGATCGAGCACGCTGGCGGTAAGCGCGATGATCGGCACCGGGTCACGGGTTTCGCTGGCCTCCATCTGACGAATACGCCGTGAGGCCTCCAGGCCGTCGACGCCCGGCATCTGTACGTCCATCAGAATCAGATCGAAGTGCTCTTCGGCAAAGGCCTGCACCGCGCCCTCACCGTCGCTGACGCCGCGCACACGATGCCCGAGGCCTTCCAGCAATAGTTGCAGCAGCTCGAGATTCTGCGGCACGTCATCGGCAGCGAGAATGTTCAGCTGGCCAAGTTCCGGCAACGCCGCACGCGGCTGCGAAACCAGGCGTTTACCGGCATGCAGCGGCAGTTCCACGCTGAAGCAGCTGCCCTGCCCTTCGCTGCTCTCCACCTTCAGCCGGCCACCCATCAGCTCGACCAGTTGACGCGAGATGGTGGTGCCGAGACCGGTGCCGCCGAAGCGGCGACTCATCGAGGCATCCGCCTGGGCGAAAGGCTCGAAGATTTTTTCCAGCCGGTCCGCGGCGATGCCGATACCGGTGTCCGTGACCGCCAGGCGCATTGCTCCCGGCTCACCGGACACCTTCAGGCGCACCTCACCTCGGTGAGTGAACTTGACCGCGTTACCCAGCAGATTGGTCAGCACCTGCTGCAGGCGCAATGGATCGCCATTGAAAAAATCGCCAACGCTGACCGGGTAATCCAGGTGCAGCTGCAGCCCTTTGCTTTCCGCTGCCAGCCGCTGCGTTGCAATCACCTGTTCGCATAGTTCGCGCAGGGAGAAATCCAGCTGCTCCAGCTCGATGGCGCCACGGTCGAGCTTGGCCGTATCGAGAATGTCATTGAGCAGCCCCAGCAGCGAACGCGACGAATGCTGCACAGTGCTCAAGTGGCGGCGCTGATCGGAAGACAGTGGCGTCTCCAGCAGCAGATCGGTGAACCCGATGATGGCATTCATCGGCGTACGGATTTCGTGGCTCATATTGGCCAGGAAGCTGCTGCGTGAAGCCGCGGCCGCTTCGGCGCGATCACGGGCGGCGCGCAGATCCTGCTCCATCACGCGCCGGGGAGTCAGATCGGTGGCCAGCTTGACCACCTTGAACGGCTTGCCGTCGGTATCGAGGATCGGGTTGTAACTGGCCTGAATCCATACCTCCCGTCCGCCCTTGGCGATGCGCTGATACTCACCGGTGCGAAAGTGCCCGGCTCGCAGCTCGGCCCAGACCTGGCGATAGGCTTCGCTGGCCACCAGTTCCGGGGCGCAGAACATGGCATGGTGGTGGCCGACCACCTCCTCCCGCGCATACCCGAACAACGCCAGCGCGTTATCGTTGATTTCCAAGATATTGCCGTCCAGGTCGAACTCGATCAGCGCCATGGCCTTGCTGATCGCAGTAACCTTGCCTTCATATTCGGCGTTGCGCCGCTTGGTGTCGGTCTGATCGATCAGAACGCCATCGATCCAGCGCGGCACACCCTGTTCATCACAGACCGCGCTGCCGCTTTCCCAGATCCAGTGTTCATGACCCTCACGGTCGAACAGGCGATACTCGACCGTGTAGTTGCGCCCCTCCTCGATAGCGGCGACCACCTGATCGGCGGTAGGTTGGTAATCGTCCGGGTGATAGAGGTCGGCAATCGAGCAGCGACGGCTGATGAAGTCATCGGCGCTGTAGCCTGTCAGCGTCTGTACCGCGTCACTGATGAACAACATGGTCCAGTGGCGGTCCAGCAGGCAGCGGAACGAGACGCCGGGAATGTTGCTGATCAGTGAGCGATACTGCTGTTCGCTGTCACGCAGCGCCTTCTCCATACGCTGGCGTTCGCTGATGTCGGCGACGAACACCACGAACAATGGACGACTGCCGGCGTGAGTGATACCCACGCTGATGCGCACCGGCTTCTCCTCGCCGTCACGGGTCATGCAGATCAGCTCCTGCTCACCGGCCTCCATCGTCAGTCGCCCGGTTCTCAGGTAATCGGCCAGCAGCGCTTCAACCTGCTCGATATGGCGAGCGGGCACCAGCGTACTCATGTGCAGACCGACCAGCTCTTGCGGCGTCCAGCCGAACAGACGTGCCACCGCACGGTTGGCCGAGCGCAGCGTGCCGGTGTGGTCCACCGTGATGATCGCATCCAGCGCCGTATCGAAGATCGAACGCAGATGCTGTTCGCTGGCCTTGAGCTGATGGCTCATACGCCGGTAGCGCAACAGGGTATTGGCGGCTACCACGAAGATCGTCAGCGCAACGGTCAGCAGCGTGATGGCGATGGCGATATAGCCGCTGTCGACCACGGCCATCGGTGCCTCGGACTCCGGTGTGCCAACGAAACGCGCCGCAGACATGCCGGTGTAGTGCATGCCGCTGATAGCCAGGCCCATCACCAGCGCACTGAGCAACAGCGCCCAGGTCGTCGGCAAGCGCCCCTCGAGACCGAAACGCACCCACAGCGCCAGGATGGCCAGAGCCACCGCGACGACAATCGACAGCGCGAACATCCAGGGGTCATAGCGCAGCAATGGCGCCATCTGCATCGCCGCCATGCCGCTGTAATGCATGGCGCCGATACCGGCTCCGACCAGCACGCCACCGACGCACAGCTGCGTCAGACTCAGGTCACGCCGCGCCAGAAGGCTGAGGGCGACCCAGGAGGCGGCCAGGCTCGGCAACATCGAAAGCAGGGTTATGCCCAGATCGAAACGCACCGAGGCGCACAGCTCGAACGCGAGCATGCCGAGAAAGTGCATGGACCAGATACCGCCGCCGAGGGCGAGCGAACCGGTGAAGATGGTGACCTGTCGAGCGAGCGGATGGTCGTTGTCACGCGCCTCGCCGGCCAGCTGCAGTGCCATGCCGGCGGCGAACACGGCAATGGCCAGCGACAGCAGCACCAACTTGGGGTCGTAGCGACTGAGTACGAGGACAGCGGGATCCGCACCCATGATGAAGAACAGCTCGAGAAACGACATACAACCCCAGGACGCGGACAGACAGCCGGCGAATTGCCAGCATCTGAAACGACGGGGCCGCGCTTGTCAATCAAAGCCGATCAATCACACCCATAGAAAAGCCCGCCGAAGCGGGCTTTTGCTGCCTCCCGAGCCGATCAGGCGGAGAGTTCCACCAGCAGCTTGTTCAGGCGCTGCACATAGGCGGCCGGGTCCTTCAGGCTGTCGCCGGCGGCTAGCGCAGCCTGGTCGAAGAGGATGTGCGACAGGTCGGCGAAGCGGTCCTCGTCGGCCTCGGCATCCAGGCGCTCGATCAGCGGGTGGCTCGGGTTGAACTCGAAGATCGGCTTGGACTCGGGCACCTTCTGCCCGCTGGCCTCGAGAATCTGGCGCATCTGCAGGCCCAGGTCCTGTTCGCCAATGGCGAGAATTGCTGGCGAATCGGTCAGACGATGCGACACGCGCACCTCCTTGACCTGCTCGCCCAGCGCGCCCTTGAGACGCTCGATCAACCCTTCCTTGGCCTTGGCCACTTCCTCCTGGGCCTTCTTGTCCTCTTCCGAGTCCAGCTTGCCCAGATCCAGGTCACCACGGGCCACGTCGACGAACTGCTTGCCGTCGAACTCGGTCAGGTAGCTCATCAGCCACTCGTCGATGCGATCGGTGAGCAGCAGCACTTCGATGCCCTTCTTGCGGAAGACCTCCAGGTGCGGGCTGTTCTTGATCTGCGCGTAGGATTCGCCGGTGAGGTAGTAGATCTTGTCCTGGCCTTCCTTGACTCGGCCCAGGTAATCGGCCAGCGACACCGACTGCTCGTCGCCCTCGCCGGCGGTGGAGGCGAAGCGCAGCAGGCTGGCGATCTTCTCCTTGTTGGCGAAGTCTTCCGCCGGGCCTTCCTTGAGCACCTGGCCGAAGGCCTTCCAGAACGCCTTGTATTCTTCGGGCTTGTCCTTGGCCAGCTTCTCCAGCATGTCCAGCACACGCTTGGTCAGCGCCGACTTCATCGAGTCGATCACCGGGTCCTTCTGCAGGATCTCGCGCGAGACGTTCAGCGACAGGTCGTTGGAATCCACCACGCCCTTGATGAAGCGCAGGTACAGCGGCAGGAACTCGTCGGCCTGGTCCATGATGAACACGCGCTGCACGTAGAGCTTGAGGCCCTTGGGCGCTTCACGGTGGTACAGGTCGAACGGTGCGCGGCCCGGCACATAGAGCAGCGAGGTGTACTCCAGCTTGCCCTCGACCTTGTTGTGACTCCAGGTCAGCGGATTCTCGAAGTCATGGGCGACGTGCTTGTAGAACTCCTGATACTCCTCGTCCTTGACCTCGCTGCGCGGGCGGGTCCACAGGGCACTGGCGCGGTTGACGGTTTCCCACTCGGGCTCGGCCGGCTTGTCCTTCTCCTCACCGTAGTGCTCTTTCGGCAGTTCGATAGGCAGCGCGATATGGTCGGAGTACTTCTTGACGATGTTGCGCAGGCGCCAACCGTCGGCGAACTCTTCTTCGCCGGCCTTCAGGTGCAGGACGATGCGGGTACCGCGCTCGGCCTTCTCGACGGTGGCGACCTCGAACTCGCCCTCGCCTTGCGACGCCCAGTGCACGCCCTCGGCGGCCGACAGACCGGCGCGACGGGTGAACACTTCCACCTTGTCGGCGACGATGAAGGCCGAGTAGAAGCCCACACCGAACTGACCGATCAGGTGCGAGTCCTTCTTCTGGTCACCGGAGAGGTTCTTCAGGAAGTCGGCGGTACCGGACTTGGCGATGGTGCCCAGATGCGCGATGACTTCATCGCGGCTCATGCCGATGCCGTTGTCTTCGAGGGTGACGGTCTTGGCGTCCTTGTCGAAGCTCAGGCGAATCTTCAGCTCGGCGCCGCCTTCGAGCAGCTCGGGCTTGGCCAGCGCCTCGAAACGCAGCTTGTCGGCGGCGTCGGAGGCGTTGGAGATCAACTCGCGCAGGAAGATTTCCTTGTTCGAGTACAGCGAATGGATCATCAGGTGCAGCAGCTGCTTCACCTCGGTCTGGAAGCCCAGGGTCTCTTTTTGAGTTTCCACACTCATGGTCGTCTAACTCCACATGCAGGACTATGCCGCGCGAGCGGCGGATGTCCTGCAGATGGGGGCAGTATGATCAATTTCAAGGGCTTAACAGGCTGTTGAAAAACTATCTGCGTTGCCATTGCTGCGTTAAAAACAGGCTCAAAATGCTCATTTACAAACGGCCTCTCAGGGTTCGAGCAGCTCCAGACGGCCGATCTCGTCCGGCCGAAAACTGAAGCTGGCCTGCCCGCCGCCACTGCCCATCTGCTGGGCCAGACGAATGCTGCCGTCGGCATCGATGCCAACGAAACGCCCCTCCACGGTACCGCCACTGGCGCGGCTCAGGCGCATGCTGAGGTTACGGTACTGCTCGGGATTGCGTTGCAGACGCGCCAGGCTGAAGCGCTGGCGACGGTCGGCCGGGCGACTGACGCGTTCCTCGACCGGAGCCACTTCACGCGGCTGCTCAGCCTGAGCCGCGGCGATGGCTGGCAACGGCGGGAAACGATCCCCATCCACTGCCCACCCCTGTTCGACGCGCTTGTGCAGACGGACCGGCAGACGCTCGCTGCGCCCGGCGACCTGCGCCTCGACCTGCAGCTCCAGGGTGTCGCCTTCGAAGGTGAACACCGGGAGATTCAGCTCGCTTACGTCGCGCGTGGCGAAACGCCGCTGCAGATAGTCCTGCAACACATGGGCGATGGTGTCACGGGAGTCGAAACGCGCATCGACCCGACCATCGACATAGCGCAGGCGGTCACGGTACAGCTCGACGCGACCGCTGAGGCTGGTCTTGAAGCGAGGCGGCAATACCAGATGGAAGTCGCCGACCAGGCGATTCGGCGTCTGCGGCTGCAGATCCAGATGCAGGGTGTAGCCGCGGCTGAGACGGCGTGCCTCGGGCAAATCCTGCTCGGGCAACAACCAGCTCAGCTCGACCTCGGGCAGGTCGCCGCTGTCCTGCGGCAACACGTCGATGCGCACCGGGCCATCGACTGGCTGCGGCAGGCGAATGCTCAGTTCACGCTGGGCGAAGAAGTCCAGCCCCTCACGCAGCACCAGCACGCCATCGATCAGCTCCCCCTGCTGCGGTCGGAACGGCTGACCATTGAGCTCACCATTGAGATCGATGGCCAGCTCCGCCGGCGCCTGTACTTCCGGCTTGAGCCAGTCCAGACGAATGATCGCCGCCAGGCGCTCGGCATCCTTGTTGGCCAACAACGTCATGCCCACCACCAGCGGGATGATGCCAAGCCCGACCAGAGCGACCGCACTGCGTGCACGTCTCCAGTGACTGATGATGTAGAACAGGGTGATCGGCGGCACCAGACTGCCCCAGCCCCACAACAGACTGGTGGCGAAAGCGCGCATCACCAGCCACACCAGACCGGCCAGCATCAGCAACAGGCCACCAATTATCAGCAACGCATCCATCTACAGAATCCTTGTCATTGTTTCGCTGCGCTGCCATGCCGCTCGGCTTTCCGGGCGGAACTCAGGGCTCATCGACCTTGAAATGGGCACGGGCGGTGGCGATGGGCTCGGTCTGGGTGGTTTGCCAGGCGGTGATCGCCACGTTGGCCACCCGCCGCCCCTGGCGCCAGACCTGGCACTGCGCGTAGGTGTCACGATAATGGCCGGCGCGCAGGTAATCTATCGAGAAGTCGATGATTTTCGGCAAATGTGGAATGCCCATGAACATCAGCAGATGGAGCATGGCGGCATGTTCCATGAAACCGGCGATCACCCCGCCGTGCAGCGCCGGCAGCATGGGGTTACCGATGCAGTCCTGGTTGGCCGGCAGACGGAAAACCATGTCGTCTCCCAGGCGCAGGCACTCGATGCCGAGCAGCTTGGCATAGGGAATCAGGTTGATCAGCGGATCGTAGTCGTTTTCCTGATGGGCGCGCGCCACCAGCTGCTCCAGATTCAGCTCGCTCATGCCCCTGCCCCCTTGCCAGCACTGACCTTGCCCATGCGCATGAAGGTTCCGACCACATGGGCGATGGGTTGCTCAGGGTCGTCCTGATAGGCGTAGCCGCGGGTAAAGATGACATGGGGCGTGACCCGATAGCACTCGGCAAAACCGAATACATCCTTGCTCGGCTCGGCCGGATGCATATAGTCGATGCGCAGATCCAGGGTCGGACAGATCTCGAACTCCGGCAGTACGCATACGGTGGATATCCCGCACGTGGTGTCCATCAGCGTGGTGATGGCACCGCCATGGATGACTCCGCTGTCCGGGTTACCGACGATCGACTGGCTGTAGGGCAGACGCAGAGTCAGGCCCTTGGCATCGGCTGCCTGCACCTGCATGCCGAGCACCTGGCAATGGCGCAGGGCCGACAGAAAGCGCTGCGCGCGCTCTACAACTGGGGAAGTGCTCATCCTGATACCTCGTGATGGCAACGCAAGGTCGCGCATGATAGCGCCACGCGACAGATGCGGCACGGCTTGCCGAAAATAACGACACTGAACTTATGACGCTGCGCTCTTTCGAAAAAATGTACTGGCATCTTTCCCAAGGAGAACAACATGCAGAAAACACTCGCCTATGCCGTCATGCTGGCCGCCACGCTGGGCCTCGCCGCCTGTGACAAGCCCTCCGAGAATGCCGCCGAAGACGCTCGCGAAGCGCAGTCCGAGGCGCGGGAGTCGATGAACGAAGCGGCCGAAGAGCGCAACGAAGCGGCTCAGGAGCGCGCCGAGGAGCAGCGCGAAGAAACCTACGAGCAGATGCCAGCGCCCGAAAACGAATCGGGACAGCCGGCCACACCTTCTGCGGCACCGGCCGAGCCGGCCAATCAGTAATCCGCACTGACCCACCGCCAAGCCCGCGCCCTGCGCGGGCTTGGTTTTTCTGCACCACGGAACTTCGCTTCGCTTGTTCGCTCCAAGTAGCACGGATGAGGCCACACGCCATCATCCGCATCACACATGGAGATGTAACCGTGCAAAAACCATTTACCTATGCCCTGCTGCTCGCGGCCATGCTAGGCCTGGCGGCCTGTGAACAATCCCCCGAAGACAAGCTGGAGTCCGCCAAAGAGTCCGTTTCCGAAGCGGCCGAGTCCATGGGTGAAGCAGCCGAACAAGCCGGTGAAGCCATCGAACAGAAAACCGATGAAGTGATGGGCACCGAGCCCACCACAGGCGAAAAGATCGAGGAAGCGGCTGACGACGCGGCCGACGCGATCGACAACGCTGGTGACGAGATCGGTGATGCGGTCGAAGGCCGCTAAGCCCACTCGCTGCAATGACAAGGCCCGCTTCGAGCGGGCCTTGTCATTTCTGTTCAATGCCGATTACAGCGCCGGACTGAGCATTAACAGCAGACTGCAGGCCAGACCCACGATCCATACCAGACTGCGCTGCCAGTGCAGGTCGTACCAGTAGAACAGCAGATACAGCACGCGGCTGACGACGAAGGTGATAGCCAGCGCATCGATCAGAAAGCCATAGGTCTGCGTCGTATGCGCCATCAGCACCCCGGCCGCGAACAATGGAAATGCCTCGATACTGTTCAGGTGAGCCGCCAGCGCACGCGCGCCGAAACCGGTCAGGCGTGCCTGTTGCGCGCGCGGATGATGGTTGTCATAGCGCCCACCACCCTCCTCGGCCATGGCCTTGGCCAGCGGCGCCTTGGCGATGAAAATCAACAAGGCGCTGATGAACACGCACCAGAACGGAATGCTCATTCACTCTTCTCCTTGGCCACCTCGGCGGCCGGCGTTGGGGTATAGACCATCACTTCCAGCACATCCGAATGAAACTCTCGGCGATACAGCACCAGCACCACGCCAGCGGTCACCAGCATGAAGAACCAGGGGTTGATGAACCAGGCCAAGGTTGCCATACCGAAATAGTAGGCACGCAAGCCGAAGTTGAACTGGTTGGCTGCCATCGAAATCACCCGCGCCGTACGCTCGGCGAAGGCCTTGCGCTCCTGCTCGGTCACGTGACGCTCGCCCACCATCGGTGCAGAGCCCACCAGCACGGCGGCGAAGTTGTACTGGCGCATGCACCAGCTGAAGGTGAAGAAGGCATAGACGAAGATCATGCCCAGGCACAACAGCTTGATCTCCGACAGGCCTCGGCTGGCCTGCTGCACGAAGGGAATGTCGGCCAACAGCGAGAGCGCCCGGTCGGAAGCGCCCAGCACGGTGAGAATACCGGCCAGGATGATCAGCGTACTGGAGGCAAAAAAGGAGGCATTGCGCTCGAGGTTGCCGATCACGTTGGCATCGGCGATGCGGTTGTCACGCAGCAGCATGCGGCGCATCCAGTCTTCACGGTACAGATGCAGGACGCTGGCGAGGCAGGGAGTGGTTTGCGCCTTGACCGAGGCGTAGCGGGTATAGCCGCCCCAGCAGACGACGAACCAGAGCGCAGCGAGAATATGAGGCAGGTACGGATAGCTGTTGAGCATGCCAACTCCTTGTAAGACTGCTGCCGATTATAGCCAGCCACCCCGCCTTCTTGCGCCACAAAAAAGGCCGCCTTGTGGGCAGCCTTCTTTGTTTCGCTCAGGCGTTAAGCCGTGGCGCTCTGGCGCAGCCCCAGTACGCGGTCCAGCACCACCACCACTGCCAGGGTTATTGCCACCGGCAGCAACCAGCCCAGGCTCTGACCAGCCAGCGGCAGTTGCCCGAACCACGCGGGAACCTTGTCCGCCCAGGGCGTGGCGGCAATACCGTCAGCAATGCCGAAGACCAGCGTAACGGCCATGACCGGAATGAACACCAGCGCCTGGGAAACCCATAGACGGTTGGCCAGGCTCAGTGCGACCAGCACGATAGCCAGCGGATACAGACCGACCAGCACCGGAATGGAAAAGCTGATCAGCTGAGTCAACCCCTGGTTGGCCACGACCAGACTGAACAGGCCGAAGGTGATCACTACGCTGCGATAGGAAACCGGCAGCAGCTTGCTGAAGAACTCACCACAGGCGGTCAGCAGGCCAACCGCGGTAGTCAGGCACGCCAGGGTGATCACCACGGCCAGCAACAGGCTGCCGGTAGTGCCGAAGGTGTGCTGTACATAGGTGGTCAGCACCTGCACGCCGTTCTGCGCATCGCCAGCGATGCCCTGGCTGGTGGCGCCGAGGTAGAACAGCGCCAGATACACCAGCGACAGACCGATGGCCGCGATGATGCCGGCGATCACCGAGTAGCGCGTCACCAGGCCGGCGTCGCTGATGCCGCGATCACGAATGGCACTGGCGATGACGATGCCGAAGACCAGCGCGCCCAGGGTATCCATGGTCAGGTAACCCTGCAGGAAACCCTGCACCAGCGGCGCCTCGCGATAGTTCTCGGCAACCACGCCGATCTCGCCGGCCGGAGCGAATAAGGCAGCGCCGCCCAGCACCAGCAGCGCAGCCAGCAGTACCGGGGTGATGAATTTGCCGATGCGGTCGACCAGTTGTCCCGGATTGAGCGAAAGAAACAGCACGGCCGCGAAATACACCAAGGTGTAGAGCAACAGCGGCGCGCCTTCGTTACCGGTGAACGGCGCGATGCCCATCTCGAACGACACCACGGCCGTGCGCGGCGTGGCGAACAGCGGGCCGATGGCCAGATACACCGCTACCGCAAGGATGGCGCCGGCAATCTTGCCCAGGGGTGCGGTAAGCAGGTCCATGCCACCACCGACACGCGCCAGGGCCACCACGGTCAGCAGTGGCAGGCCGACGCCGGTAAGGAGAAAGCCGAGCGCCGCGGGAAGCAGATTCTCCCCGGCGGCCAGACCGGCGCTAGGCGGGAAGATGATGTTGCCGGCGCCCAGAAACAGCGCAAATGTCATGAAGCCGAGGGCCAGGAGGTCCGAGCCTTTCAAACGAGTCATAAGGGGAAATACCACAAGCAGGAAATCGAAGGATTGCGGGGGTTTCCTTGAGGGATCCGGGAAACGTCGCCCGAGCGTTTGGCTCGAACCACTGCATGCATCGCCAGGCGCTTGTGGCGCCACGGACACGGTAAGAGGCGGATACTAGCGAAAAGCACCCTGCAGCAGCACAGTTGCCGGGCAAGCTGTCGAACTGGCGTAACTGACTGTCGCATCAGTAAAAATTATCGAAGCGCGGAGCACCACAGCTGCCGGGACAGCGGCTCACGACGAACGAACAGCACAAAAACAAAAAAGGCCACCCGAAGGTGGCCTTTCTGCGAGAGTCAGCAACGCTTAGGCGTTCTTGACTTCCCAACCGGTCAGCTCGGCCAGGGCCTTGCCGATGTCAGCCAGGGAACGCACGGTTTTCACACCAGCGTCCTGCAGTGCAGCGAACTTCTCGTCTGCAGTGCCCTTGCCGCCGGAGATGATGGCGCCAGCGTGGCCCATGCGCTTGCCGGGAGGAGCGGTCACACCAGCGATGTAGGAAACCACCGGCTTGGTGACGTTGGCCTTGATGAAGGCAGCCGCTTCTTCCTCGGCCGAACCGCCGATCTCACCGATCATGACGATCGCTTCGGTCTTCGGATCTTCCTGGAACAGCTTCAGGATGTCGATGAAGTTGGAGCCCGGGATGGGGTCACCGCCGATGCCCACACAGGTGGACTGGCCGAAGCCGGCGTCGGTGGTTTGCTTCACGGCTTCATAGGTCAGGGTGCCGGAACGCGACACGATGCCTACTTTGCCCGGCAGGTGGATGTGACCGGGCATGATGCCGATCTTGCACTCGCCGGGAGTGATCACGCCCGGGCAGTTCGGGCCGATCAGGCGTACGCCCAGCTCGTCGCACTTGACCTTGGCTTCCAGCATGTCGATGGTCGGGATGCCTTCGGTGATGCAGACGATCAGCTTGATGCCGCCGTTGGCCGCTTCCAGGATCGAGTCCTTGCAGAACGGAGCCGGAACGTAGATTACCGACGCTTCAGCGCCAGTGGCTTCTACGGCTTCCTTGACGGTGTTGAACACCGGCAGGCCCAGGTGGGTGCTGCCACCCTTGCCCGGAGTAACGCCGCCAACCATCTTGGTGCCGTAGGCGATGGCTTGTTCGCTGTGGAAGGTGCCCTGCGAGCCGGTGAAGCCCTGGCAGATGACCTTGGTGTCTTTGTTGATCAGGATGCTCATTACTTACCCTCCGCGGCCTTGACGACCTGCTGGGCAGCGTCGGTCAGGCTGGTTGCCGCGATGATGTTCAGACCGCTGTCAGCCAGGACCTTGGCGCCCAGCTCGGCGTTGTTACCTTCCAGGCGGACGACCACCGGGATCTTCACGCCGACTTCTTTCACGGCGCCGATGATGCCTTCGGCAATCATGTCGCAACGAACGATACCGCCGAAGATGTTCACCAGAACGGCTTTGACGTTGTCATCGGAGAGGATGATCTTGAACGCTTCGGTCACGCGCTCTTTGGTCGCGCCACCACCTACGTCGAGGAAGTTGGCCGGCTGACCGCCGTGCAGGTTGACGATGTCCATGGTACCCATGGCCAGACCGGCGCCGTTGACCATGCAACCGATGTTGCCTTCCAGCGCAACGTAGTTCAGCTCCCACTTCTGCGCATGGGCCTCACGCGGATCGTCCTGGGACGGGTCGTGCATGGCGCGCAGCTTGGGCTGACGGTACATGGCGTTGGAGTCGATGTTGATCTTGGCGTCCAGGCAGTGCAGGTTGCCGTCGGCCTTGATCACCAGCGGGTTCACTTCCAGCAGCGCCAGGTCGTAGTCCTGGAACAGCTTGGCCAGGCCAACGAAGATGTGGGTGAACTGCTTGACCTGATCGCCTTCCAGACCCAGCTGGAAAGCCAGCTCGCGGCCCTGGTACGGCTGAGCGCCGACCAGCGGATCGACGGTGGCCTTGAGGATCTTCTCAGGGGTTTCGTGGGCCACTTTCTCGATGTCCACGCCACCTTCGGTGGAAGCCATGAACACGATGCGACGGCTGGAACGGTCCACGACGGCGCCCAGGTACAGTTCCTTGGCGATGTCGGTGCAGGATTCGACCAGGATTTTGCTGACCGGCTGACCATTGGCGTCAGTCTGGTAGGTCACCAGACGCTTGCCCAGCCAGTTGGCGGCGAAGGCCTTGGCGTCTTCTTTGCTCTTGACCAGCTTTACGCCACCGGCTTTGCCGCGGCCACCAGCGTGGACCTGAGCCTTGACGACCCACTCGCTGCCGCCGATTTTTTCGCAGGCTTCTGCGGCTTCTTCGGGGGTGTCCACCGCGAAGCCCTTGGATACGGGCAGGCCGTATTCAGCGAACAGCTGCTTACCCTGATACTCGTGAAGATTCATGCTTGTCTACCGTCTTCGTTTAGGTATTGCGCATTCGGCGCTGTACTTGTGATACCGCGCCACCTGTGACTGCCGAAGCAGTCCGCCGGGCCTTCCGCCGCGAGTCGAACTCGACGCGGGCCACCCGACGTGGTTCTGCTTGCAAACACCGCCGCAGCGATGGGGCGATTACGCGACGCCCCGCCTACCACGGCGGCTTACAACAAATTTGTGTGGCTGGAGCTGACCGCCCAGCCACTTTGACGCTTAGCGCTTCTTGCGGTTGGCGATGTGGATCGCACCACCGTTGACCGCCAGGGCGGCTTCGTGCAGCGCCTCGGACAGAGTCGGGTGGGAGAAGACCATCATGCCCAGGTCTTCGGCGCTGGTGCCGAATTCCATGCCGATCGCACCCTGCTGCACCAGTTCGGCAGCGCTTGGGCCGATCACGTGAACACCCAGCACGCGGTCGGTGTTGGCGTCAGCGATGACCTTGACCAGACCACCGGTGTCGTTGGCAGCCATGGCGCGGCCGCTGGCAGCGAACGGGAAGGTACCGACGTTGACGGCAATGCCTTCGGCCTTGAGCTGCTGCTCGGTCTTGCCGACCCATGCGATTTCCGGGTGGGTGTAGATAACCGACGGGATCAGGTCGTAGTTCATCTGAGCCTTGTGGCCGGCGATGCGCTCGGCGACCATCACGCCCTCTTCCGAGGCCTTGTGAGCCAGCATCATGCCGCGCACCACGTCACCGATGGCGTAGACGCCCGGAACGCTGGTTTCGCACTGGTCGTTGACGAAGATGAAGCCACGCTCATCCAGATCCACGCCGCTGTCGGCAGCCAGCAGATCGGTGGTCACCGGGCGACGGCCCACGGCCACGATCAGCTTGTCGAAGGTCATCTTCTGCTCGCCATTGGCGTCGGTGAAGGTGACGGTAACCTGCTTCTTCTTGACTTCGGTAGCGGTGACGCGAGCGCCCAGGCGGATGTCCAGGCCCTGCTTGGTCAGGGTTTTCTGGGCTTCCTTGGCGATCTGCTCGTCGGCGGCAGCGAGGAACTTGTCCATGGCTTCCAGCACGGTCACTTCAGCGCCCAGACGGGCCCAGACCGAACCCAGCTCCAGACCGATAACGCCAGCGCCGATAACGCCCAGCTTCTTCGGTACGCTCTGGAATTCCAGGGCGCCGGTGGAGTCGACGATCACGTCCTGATCGACCGGGGCCGGCGGGATCTCGACCGGCTTGGAGCCGGAAGCGATGATCACGTGAGCAGCTTCGACCACCTGGGTCTTGCCGTCGGAGCCGGTGACTTCGACCTGCTTGCCGGCCAGCAGCTTGCCGTGGCCTTCCAGCAGGGTCACGCCGTTGGCCTTGAACAGGCCGGCGACACCGCCAGTGAGGTTCTTGATGATGGTGTTCTTGCGCGCCACCATGGCCGGTACGTCGATGGTCACGCCCTTGGCTTCGATACCGTGTACGGCGAAGCCCTCTTTGGCTTCATGGTACTTCCAGGAGCTGTCCAGCAGCGCCTTGGAGGGAATGCAACCGACGTTCAGGCAGGTACCGCCGAGGGCGACCTTGCCGTCCTTGCCCTGGTACTTCTCGATGCAGGCGGTCTTCAGACCAAGCTGCGCTGCTTTGATGGCGGCTACGTAGCCACCAGGGCCGGCACCGATGACTACCACGTCGAATTTCTGGGTCATAACGTATTCCTTCTCGAATAAACCGGACGGCCCTGAAAACAGGGCCGCCGTGGAGGAGACTGGCTTTTAGATTTCCAGCAGCAGGCGAGCCGGGTCTTCAAGCAAGTTCTTGATGGTCACCAGGAAGGTCACGGCTTCCTTACCATCGATCAGGCGGTGGTCGTAAGACAGCGCCAGGTACATCATCGGGCGGATCACCACCTGACCGTTGATGGCCATCGGACGCTGGATGATGTTGTGCATACCCAGGATCGCGGCCTGCGGCGGATTGACGATCGGGGTCGACATCATCGAACCGAAGGTACCACCGTTGGTGATGGTGAAGGTGCCGCCGGTCATTTCTTCGATCGACAGCTTGCCGTCACGTGCCTTCTTGCCGAAGGTGGCGATGCCGCTTTCGATTTCGGCCAGGCTCATCAGCTCGGCGTTACGCAGTACCGGAACCACCAGACCACGGTCGCTGGAAACGGCAACGCCGATGTCCGCATAGCCATGGTAAACGATGTCATTGCCGTCGATCGACGCGTTGACGGCCGGGAAGCGCTTCAGCGCCTCGGTAGCAGCCTTGACGAAGAACGACATGAAGCCCAGGCGCACGCCGTTGTGGGACTTCTCGAACAGATCCTTGTACTTCGAACGCAGGGCCATGACTTCGGTCATGTCCACTTCGTTGAAGGTGGTCAGCATGGCCATGGAGGACTGAGCTTCGACCAGACGCTCGGCGATCTTGGCGCGCAGGCGGGTCATCGGCACACGCTTCTCGGTGCGGTCGCCAGTGGCGACGACAGCGGCGGCAGCGGCCGGAGCAGCGGCCGGCTTGGCAGCAGCGGCAGGAGCGTTCTTCTTGGCTTCGACGGCAGCGACCACGTCTTCCTTGGTCACGCGGCCACCTTTACCAGTGCCGGCGATGCTGTTCGGGTCGATGCCGTTCTCTTCGGCCAGCTTGCGCGCGGCCGGCGAGAGGATGGCGTCGTCACCAGCAGCAGCCTGGGCCGGAGCAGCGGCAGCGGCAGCGGCAGGAGCAGCGGCAGCGGCAGGAGCAGCGGCAGCGGCAGGAGCAGCGGCGGCAGCGCCACCTTCGGTCAGCTTGCCCAGCAGTTCGTTGGAGAGAACGGTGTCGCCTTCGTTCTTGATGATTTCAGCCAGGACACCATCGGCCTCGGCCAGGACTTCGATCACCACCTTGTCGGTTTCGATGTCGACGATCAGCTCATCGCGCTTGACCGCTTCGCCCGGCTTCTTGTGCCAGGTGGCCACGGTGCCGTCGGCAACCGATTCCGGGAAGGTTGGGGCTTTGATCTCGATAGCCATTGTATGCGTTTCCTTAAATTCGGTTTTACCGCCAGGTGGCACCTGCCACCTGGCGGATGAAGGCGTTAAACAGTAAAGGCGTCCTGCAGCAGTTTTTCCTGCTGCTCGGCGTGCATCGAGGCATAACCGCAAGCCGGCGCTGCCGACGCATCACGACCGGCATACTCCAAGAACAACGACTTCTTATGTGCGGTGGCGACACGACGCATGTGGTGCTGACTGCAGTACCAGGCGCCCTGGTTCATCGGCTCTTCCTGACACCAGACGATGTGCTTGAGGTTCTTGTACGGCGCCAGCGCTTCGGCCAGATCGTCTTCCGGGAACGGATAGAGCTGCTCGATACGCACGATGGCGATGTCCTCGCGACCCTCGGCACGACGCTTCTCCAGCAGGTCGTAGTAGACCTTGCCGCTGCACAGGATCATACGCTCGACCTTTTTCGGGTCCAGCGAATCGATCTCGCCGATCACGGTCTGGAAGGAGCCTTCGGCCAGTTCTTCCAGGGTCGAGATGGCCAGCTTGTGACGCAGCAGCGACTTCGGAGTCAGGACCACCAGCGGCTTGCGCAGCGGACGGATCACCTGGCGACGCAGCATGTGGTAGACCTGCGCCGGGGTGGTCGGTACGCAGACCTGCATGTTGTGCTCGGCGCACAGCTGCAGATAACGCTCCAGACGCGCCGAGCTGTGCTCAGGCCCCTGCCCTTCGTAGCCATGCGGCAGCAGAACGGTCAGACCGCAGAGACGGCCCCACTTGGTCTCGCCGCTGGAAATGAACTGGTCGAATACCACCTGGGCACCGTTGGCGAAATCGCCGAACTGAGCTTCCCAGATCACCAGCGCGTTCGGCGTGGTGGTGGCGTAGCCGTATTCGAAGGCCAGTACGGCTTCCTCGGAGAGGTAGGAGTCGTACAGCTCGAACTTCGGCTGGCCCTCGTACAGGTTCTTCAGCGGAACGTAGGTCGAGGCGTCCTTCTGGTTGTGCAGCACCGCATGACGGTGCGAGAAGGTGCCGCGGCCGATGTCCTGACCGGTCATGCGAATCGGGTGACCTTCGACCAGCAGCGTGGCGTAGGCCATGGTCTCGGCGAAGCCCCAGTTGATCGGCAAGCCGCCCGCGCCCATCTTCTGACGATCTTCGAGGATCTTCGCCACCTGACGCTGAACCAGGAAGCCTTCCGGGATTTCCAGCAGCTTGGCGGACAGATCCTGCAGGGTCTTCAGATCGAAACGGGTGTCATGACGCGCGGTCCAGGCGTGGCCCAGGTACGGACGCCAGTCGACGAACAGCTCCTTGTTCGGCTCCTTGACCAGGCTCTTGACCACGTGCTGACCGTTATCCAGCGCAGTACGGTAGTCATCGATCTTGGCCTGAACCTCATCGCTGCTCTGCACGCCAGCGGCGATCAGCGCATCGGCATACAGCTCACGGGTGGTGCGCTGCTTGGCGATCTGCTGGTACATCAACGGCTGGGTACCGTTCGGCTCGTCGGCCTCGTTGTGACCACGGCGGCGGTAGCAGACCAGGTCGATGACCACGTCACGCTTGTACTGCATGCGGTAGTCGACAGCCAGCTGGGTGACGAACAGTACGGCTTCCGGATCATCGCCATTCACGTGGAAGATCGGCGCCTGGATCATCTTGGCGACGTCGGTGGCGTACTCGGTGGAACGCGCATCTTCCGGACGGCTGGTGGTGAAGCCAACCTGGTTGTTGATCACGATATGGATGGTGCCGCCAGTCTTGTAGCCGCGAGTCTGCGACATCTGGAAGGTTTCCATGACCACGCCCTGACCGGCGAAAGCCGCGTCACCGTGGATGGAAATCGGCAGCACCTTGTCGCCGCTGGCGTCGTTGCGACGATCCTGGCGGGCGCGTACCGAACCCTCGACCACCGGGGAGACGATTTCCAGGTGGGAGGGGTTGAACGCCAGGGCCAGGTGCACTTCGCCACCGGTGGTCATGACGTTGGAGGAGAAGCCCTGGTGGTACTTCACGTCACCGGAGGACAGACCCTCGGTCTTCTTGCCTTCGAACTCGTCGAACAGGTCGCGCGGGTTCTTGCCGAAGGTGTTGACCAGTACGTTCAGACGGCCACGGTGGGCCATGCCGATGACGATTTCCTTGGTGCCGTAGGAGCCCGAACGCTGGATGATTTCGTCCAGCAGCGGGATCAGGCTTTCGCCGCCTTCCAGGCCGAAGCGCTTGGTGCCCGGATACTTGGTGCCCAGGTACTTTTCCAGGCCTTCGGCAGCGGTCACGCGCTCGAGCACGTGGGCCTGCACCTCGGGGGAAAACTGCGGACGACCGCGCACGCTTTCCAGACGCTGGGCGAACCAGTTGCGCTGGCCGGAATCGACGATATGGGTGAACTCGGCGCCGATGGTGCGACAATATGTCTGCTGCAGCGCGTCGCGGATTTCGCGTAGCGTTGCCTCTTCTTTGCCGATGTACAGTTCACCGGTGCGGAAAGTGGTGTCCAGATCCGCGTCGGTCAGGCCGTAGTGATTGATCGACAGGTCAGACGGCGCAGTGCGCACCCACAGACCCAGAGGGTCGAGCTGGGCGGCCTGATGGCCACGCATGCGGTAAGCCTGGATCAGGCGCAGAACTTCCACCTGCTTCTTTTCGTGCTCGCTGCTGACGGCCCCGGCGGAAACCGGCTGGGCACGACGCGAATTCTTGGCGAGCAGGACGAAATGATCGCGAATGGTCGAATGCGATACGTCCGTTGCAGCGCTGCCGTCAGTCGGCAACTTCTGGAAGTAAGTGCGCCACTCTTCTGGCACAGCGTTGGGATCGTGCAGGTAGAGCTCGTAGAGCTCTTCCACGTAGGCAGCGTTGCCACCGGATAGGTGGGCACTGTCCCACATGCGCTGCATCACGCTTTCTTGCATGCTTGGTCACCCTCGGTAAGGGGACACCACCGGCGTGAATACCGCATGGCTCCAATCAAAGTCATGATGCTGCGACTCGGATAAAGCCACTTGGGTTCCCGCAGATAGTCCGGGTACCAGCCCGGATGCCCCTGCTGGTCGTCATATTTTTCGAGTATGAGCCGCGGCTTTGTGGGCTGCGGCTCTGGCTTTTGCTGCAATACCGGCCGAAGCCGGTATGCAGGTGTTACAGGTACAGCAACTTGCGAATCAGGTACCGCTCTGCAGCAGCATGTTACGCACGTGACCGATGGCCTTGGTCGGGTTCAGACCCTTGGGGCACACGTTCACGCAGTTCATGATGCCGCGGCAGCGGAACACGCTGAACGGATCGTCCAGCGAAGCCAGACGCTCGGCGGTCTTGGTGTCGCGGCTGTCGGCCAGGAAACGGTAGGCCTGCAGCAACGCAGCGGGACCGAGGAACTTGTCCGGGTTCCACCAGAACGACGGGCAGCTGGTCGAGCAGCACGCGCACAGGATGCACTCGTACAGGCCGTCGAGCTTCTCGCGCTCTTCCGGCGACTGCAGACGCTCGATGGCCGGAGCCGGCGTATCGTTCTGCAGGAACGGCTGCACCTTCTCGTACTGCTTGTAGAAGATGCTCATGTCGACGACCAGGTCACGAATGACCGGCAACCCCGGCAGCGGACGAATCACCAGCTTGCCACCTTTCAGCCCCGCTGCGGACAGCGGGGTGATGCAGGCCAGGCCGTTCTTGCCGTTGATGTTCATGCCGTCGGAGCCGCATACGCCTTCACGGCAGGAGCGACGGTAGGAGAAGCCTTCGTCCTGCTCCTTGATCAGCGCCAGCACGTCCAGGACCATGATGTCCTTGCCGCCGGTGTCGACCTGGAAGTCCTGCATGAACGGAGCTGCGTCCTTCTCCGGGTTGTAGCGATAAACACTGACTTGCAACATATCAGTCACCCTTAATAAGTCCGAACCTTGGGTTCAAATGCCGGAACGGTCTTCGGCGCGAAGTTGACAGCACGCTTGGCCACACGCTTCTCGCCTGGGAAGTACAGGGAGTGGCACAGCCAGTTCTGGTCATCGCGCTCTTCGAAGTCTTCACGAGCGTGGGCGCCACGGGACTCTTTACGAGCCTCGGCCGCGACCGCGGTCGCTTCGGCGACTTCGAGCAGGTTTTGCAGTTCCAGCGCTTCGATACGCGCAGTGTTGAACGCCTGGCTCTTGTCGGAGATCTTCACCTTGGCGATACGCTCGCGCAGGTCGGCCAGTTGTTGGATGCCCTTCTGCATGTATTCACCGGTACGGAATACACCGAAGTAGTTCTGCATGCACTGTTGCAGCTCGCGCTTGAGCGGCGCAACTTCTTCGCCAGTGCTGCGCTCGTTGACGCCAGCCAGACGGGCAAGCGACTGCTCGATGTCGGTCTCGCTGGCGCCACGCACCTCGACACCTTCCTTGAGCGCTTTTTCCAGGTGCAGGCCGGCAGCGCGGCCGAATACCACCAGGTCCAGCAGCGAGTTGCCGCCCAGACGGTTGGCACCGTGCACCGATACGCAGGCAACTTCACCCACGGCGAACAGACCTTCGATGATCTTGTCGTTGCCGCTGGCGTCCTGGGTGATGGCCTGACCATGAATGTTGGTGGCAACGCCGCCCATCATGTAGTGGCAGGTCGGGATGACCGGAACCGGCGCGACCACAGGATCGACGTGGGCGAAGGTCTTGGACAGTTCGCAGATGCCCGGCAGGCGGCTGTGCAGCACTTCTTCGCCGAGGTGATCGAGCTTCAGCAGTACGTGGTCCTTGTTCGGGCCACAGCCGTTGCCGGCGATCACTTCCTTGACCATGGAACGGGCGACCACGTCGCGGCCGGCCAGGTCCTTGGCGTTCGGAGCGTAACGCTCCATGAAGCGCTCGCCATGGGCGTTGATCAGGTAACCACCCTCGCCACGGCAGCCTTCGGTAACCAGTACACCGGCGCCGGCGATACCGGTCGGGTGGAACTGCCACATCTCGATGTCCTGCACCGGCACACCGGCACGCAGGGCCATACCGATGCCGTCACCGGTGTTGATCAGGGCGTTGGTGGTGGAGGCATAGATACGGCCGGCACCGCCAGTGGCCAGAACCACGGCCTTGGAACGGATGTAGACGGTTTCGCCAGTCTCGATGCAGATGGCGATGATGCCGACGATGGCGCCGTCCTGGTTCTTCACCAGGTCAACGGCGTACCACTCGTTGAGGAACGAGGTGCCGGCTTTCAGGTTGGCCTGATACAGGGTGTGCAGCAGCGCGTGACCGGTACGGTCGGCAGCGGCGCAGGTACGGGCAGCCTGGGTCGGATTGTCCGGGCCCTTGGACTGACCACCGAACGGACGCTGATAGATGCGGCCCTGCTCGGTACGGGAGAACGGCAGACCCATGTGTTCGAGCTCGAACACGGCTTCCGGGCCGACGGAGCACATGTATTCGATAGCGTCCTGGTCACCGATGTAGTCGGAACCCTTGACGGTATCGTACATGTGCCAACGCCAATCGTCGTTCGGGTCGGCCGAAGCGATGGCGCAGGTGATGCCACCCTGAGCGGAAACGGTGTGCGAACGAGTCGGAAACACCTTGGTGACCACGGCAGTCTTGTGACCGCCCTGAGCCAGTTGCAGCGCAGCACGCATGCCGGCGCCGCCGCCACCTACGATGATGGCGTCATAGGAAAGAGTACGGATGCTAGCCATGAATCAGAAACCCCACAGAATCTGCACGCCCCAGACGAACATCGCGAACATGGCGATGCCGCACACGGCCTGGAACAGGAAACGCACACCAGTCGCCCACTTGCCCAGCGCCATCGGCGTCAGGTAATCGGTGGAGATGGTCCACATGCCGACCCAGGCGTGCACGCTCAGTGCTACCAGGGCCAACAGGCTGAAGATGCGCATTGCGGTATGCGAGAACAGACCATGCCATTCGGCGTAGCCCATGCCCGGATTGCAGATCACATAGCCCAGCAGAAACAGCGTGTAAGCCGCGAGAACGACCGCAGAAACGCGTTGCGCCATCCAGTCATAGAGGCCCGAACGCGAGAAGTTCGTGACATTAGTTACCATATCCATACCCCCAGCAGCACGATCACGACCGCCGCAACGGCGATGACGATTTTCGAGCCCAGCTTGCCGCCTTCCAGCGTCTCGCCGATGCCCATGTCCATGATCAAGTGGCGCACGCCGGCCACCAGGTGATACAGCAGAGCGGACAGAAGACCCCAGATCACGAACTTGGCCAGCGGACTGGTCAGGCATTCCTTCACCTGGGCGAAGCCCTCTTCGGAGGTCAGCGACTTGTCGAGGCCGAACAGCAGGATGGCAATACCGACAAAGAGGATGACACCGGAGATACGGTGAAGAATGGAGGTGTAAGCGGTGACTGGGAGCTTGATAGTCCTAAGGTCTAGGTTTACAGGTCGTTGGCTATTCACGGCTTTTTATCACACTGAGAGCCCCTAACTATCAGGGCAAAGTTGTTGGGAAGTGCACTGGTCAGGTACCCATCACCCAAGGAGTGACGACCGCCATGATATGGCCGCAAAGCCCCTGGCGGTCGGGCGCAGAGTATAGACAGTTAGCAGACTAATGACAATGCAATGCCCTACCCCAAAAAGCGCATTGCAGCCTTCAAGCAAATGGCGTAAATAGCGGCCTTTTTTCGTTGAAAATCCCGCGCAAACCCTTCTACTGTCTGGGTTCTCGCAAATTGACTTTCGCATTTATCCCACTATAGTGGTGCGGGCCCTGCGTGGGGGGCTGTCTGATGATTTCAAGCATAACTAGGAGGCCACATATGGCTGACAAAAAAGCGCAGTTGATCATCGAGGGCAATGCCCCCGTCGAACTGCCCGTTCTGACCGGCACTGTTGGTCCCGAAGTAATAGATGTGCGGAGCCTGACCGCCACGGGTCGGTTCACCTTTGACCCTGGTTTCATGTCGACCGCCTCTTGCGAATCGAAGATCACCTACATCGACGGCGACAAGGGCATCCTGCTGCACCGCGGCTACCCCATCGAACAGCTCGCCGAAAAGTCCGACTATCTGGAAACCTGCTACCTGCTGCTCAATGGCGAACTGCCGAGCAAGGAAGAGAAGGCCAAGTTCGTCAGCACTATCAAGAACCACACCATGGTTCACGAGCAGCTGAAGACCTTCTTCAACGGCTTCCGCCGTGATGCCCACCCGATGGCCATCATGTGTGGCGTAGTCGGCGCCCTGTCCGCCTTCTATCACGACTCGCTGGACATCAAGAACCCGCAGCACCGCGAAGTATCGGCCATGCGCCTGGTGGCCAAGATGCCGACCATCGCCGCCATGACCTACAAGTACTCCATGGGCCAACCCATGATGTACCCGCGCAACGACCTGAATTACGCGGAAAACTTCCTGCACATGATGTTCAACACCCCGTGCGAGATCAAACCGATCAGCCCGGTGCTGGCCAAGGCGATGGACAAGATCTTCATCCTCCACGCCGACCATGAGCAGAACGCCTCCACCTCCACCGTGCGTCTGGCTGGCTCCTCGGGCGCCAACCCGTTCGCCTGTATCGCTGCCGGCATCGCTGCGCTGTGGGGCCCGGCACACGGCGGCGCCAACGAAGCGGTACTGACCATGCTCGACGAGATCGGCAGCGTGGACAATATCGACAAGTTCGTGGCCAAGGCCAAGGACAAGGACGATCCGTTCAAACTGATGGGCTTCGGTCACCGCGTGTACAAGAACTTCGACCCGCGCGCCAAGGTGATGAAGCAGACCTGCGACGAAGTCCTGGCCGAGCTGGGCATCAACGACCCGCAGCTGGAACTGGCGATGAAGCTGGAAGAGATCGCGCGCAACGATCCTTACTTCAAGGAGCGCAACCTCTACCCGAACGTGGACTTCTACTCGGGCATCATCCTCAAGGCCATCGGCATTCCGACCTCGATGTTCACCGTGATCTTCGCCCTGGCACGTACCGTGGGGTGGATTTCGCACTGGAAGGAAATGCTCTCCGGCCCGTACAAGATCGGCCGTCCGCGCCAGCTGTACACCGGTTACGAGCAGCGCGACCTGCCCGCCGACCGCGACTGATAGCGCCGCGAGACAAAAAAGGCTGCCAATCTGGCAGCCTTTTTTATTTGGCGAAGAACTCGCGCCTCAGCGCCCTTCCACCTTCGCCCGCAACCCCTGCAGCGTCTGCAGCGGCGCATCGACGACGAAACTGTTGGCCAGCCACGACGGCACGCTGCCGCCCGGCTCGGTATGCACCTCGTAAGTCACTTCCACCTTGCCGTCGGCCAGCGGCTTCAATTTCCACTGCCCATCGACGCGCTGCACGCGCACGAAGTCCTTTTCCTCCGGCAGGCGATCCGGCACCGCCTTGAGCAACCGGGTGACACTGCCATCGGCATCGGTACGCGTCGTCACCTGAATCACCGAATCGCGCGCCTTCACCGGCCAGGGCATTTCGAAGCGGGTGTACAGCTCGCTCACATCGCCTTTGGTTTCCAGCAAGCGCTGTTGCTGGCAACTGAAGATCCAGGCGCAGGAACCCTCGACATCCTCCTGCGCAGCCTTCACGGCAGCCAGATCGCCGTTGATCGTCACCACGCCGCGGTAAGCCTTGTATTTCGAACCCGGTACGTCAGCCAGATACACGCTGACACCCTCCTCTTCACGCTCCAGCTGCCACTGCCTTTCGGCAGCCTGGGCAGCAGTCGCGCACAACAGCATCGCCAGAACGGAATAACGCATCATCTTCGAGCAACTCCCGGTGGGACTGTTTGCGTTTCGACCCGCACGGGCCGCAAGCGGTTCAGATCGTCAGGCAGTGGCCTGCTCCAGCCAACCCAGCAGGCGAATGGCGCTTTCACGGTCATCGGCACACAGCTCAGCCTCGGCCTTGAACCCGGCGCAGACCGCGGGGCGCTCCGGGCGACCGAAAATGGCGCAGAGAAATTCGGCATTGAGGTGAATACAGCGCACGCCAGCCGGCTTGCCATTGGGCATGCCTGGAATCGGCGAGCTGATGGAAGGCGCGATGCAGCAGGCACCGCAACCGGCACGACACTCCATGAAACGACCTCGACTACAAACGAACGGCGGCGATCCTAATGAGGCGCGCGCCGTCCGTCGAGGTCTTTTGCGATCAGCGGTTACGCTGCAGACGCGCCAGCAGGCTCGAAGTATCCCAGCGCCCGCCGCCCATGCCCTGAACGTCGGCATAGAACTGATCGACCAGCGCTGTCACCGGTAGCTGCGCGCCATTGCGACGCGACTCCTCGAGCACGATGGAAAGGTCCTTGCGCATCCAGTCGACCGCAAAGCCGAAGTCGAACTCGCCGGCCAGCATTGTCTTGTAGCGATTTTCCATCTGCCACGACTGCGCCGCCCCCTTGCTGATCACGTCGACTACCGCATGGCCATCCAGCCCTGCGCACTGCGCGAAGTTCAAGGCCTCGGCCAGCCCCTGCACCAGGCCGGCGATGCAGATCTGGTTGACCATCTTGCTCAACTGGCCACTGCCGGCCGGCCCCATCAGCCGCATCATGCGCGCATAGCACTGGATCACGGGCTCTGCCGCTTCATAGGCTTGCTGCTCACCACCGACCATCACGGTCAGCACGCCGTTGACCGCACCGGCCTGACCACCGGACACCGGCGCATCGAGAAATCCCAGACCACGCTTGACGGCGACAGCCGCCAGCTCGCGCGCCACATCGGCCGAAGCGGTGGTGTGGTCGACCAGAATGGCGCCCGGTGCCATACCGGCAAAGGCACCCTGCTCACCCAGAATCACGCTGCGCAGGTCGTCATCGTTGCCGACGCAACACATCACCAGCTCGGCCCCTGCCGCCGCCTCGCGCGGGGTCGGCGCGCTGCTGCCGGCATATTCCGCCACCCACTGCTCGGCCTTGCCGGGCGAACGGTTATAGACCGTCACCTGATGCCCCTTACGGGCAAGATGCCCGGCCATCGGATACCCCATAACGCCCAAGCCGATAAATGCGACCTTTGCCATAACAACCTCCTGCGGACATAGGCCGCAGAGCCTAACACGACGTTTGCCCTGGCCGGAAAGGCCTTCCATACTGCCTGCCAATCGGCCCCGAGCGAGGCCTTGCGAACGATTAGGAGCGCCAATGGGACATTGGTTGGTCATCGACCTGGAAGCCACGACCGACGAAGGTGGCTGGCCGATGGAGGAAATGGAAATCATCGAGATCGGTGCCAGCCTGGTCGGCGCTGACGGCCACGAGCGCGATCACTTCCAGCGCTTCGTCAAACCACAGCGGCGCCCATGCCTGACCGACTTCTGCCGCGAGCTCACCCACATCACCCAGCCCGATATCGACAGCGCCGCGCCAATGCCACAGGTCTGGACCCAGTTCGAGCGCTGGCTGACGCAGCATGCACCGCGCCTGGTCGGCTGGAGCAGTTGGGGCGACTACGACCGCCGCCAGCTGGAGCAGGAATGGCGTCGGCATCAGGTGCACAGCCTGCTGGCTGACGTGCCCCATCTAAATCTGAAACAGGCATTCGCCAAGGCCCGCCAACTGCAACGCCCGGTCGGCCTGCACAGCGCACTGCAGCTGGCCGGCATGCACTTTCAGGGGCAACAGCACCGAGCCCTCGAGGACGCCCGTAATACCGCGCGCCTGCTGCCGCTGGTGCTGCCGCTCAAAGACTGATGACGAAGAAAAGCCGCTTGGGCATACTGGCGAGCCTTTTATGATCCGCCACTTATGGCAGCCACTCTTCGTCCCGTCGCAAGGCGATGTTACGAACGGCTCCCGGCAATCTATTCACCCCCCCTCTGAGGAATCGCAGATGTTCAAGGTCAACGAGTACTTCGACGGCACCGTCAAATCCATCGGCTTCGCCATGGCCGAAGGCCCCGCCACCATCGGTGTGATGGCCCCGGGCGAATACGAGTTCGGCACCAGCCAGCTGGAAGTCATGCATGTAGTGGCCGGTGCCCTGACCGTGAAACTGCCGGGCAGCGACAGCTGGAACACCTATGAAGCCGGCAGCCAGTTCACCGTCGAGGCCAACAGCAAGTTCCAGCTCAAGGTGGCCGTGGATACCGCCTACCTCTGCGAATACCGCTAACAGGCCGTTTAAAAAACTACCTGCGTTGGCAATCCCGCGTTAAAAACGACCTCGCGTGCGAGCCCAGTCAAAATGCTCATTTACAGCTCGTAAAGTCGAGCGCGACTCCGACCGTTTTTCGGTCGCTTTTGCGGGGCCGCCATCGGTATTGTCTTGCCTGCCTCGCCTACGTTTTTCAAAGGCCTGGCAGCCGCAAAGCGTTTCAAGAACCGGCCCCAGCGGCCGGTTTTTTCTTTGATCACCATCAGGACACCCACCCATGCCACGCTCCGCCCTTCTCGCCCCCATCGCGCTGCTCGTGGTGGCCATGGTTTCGATCCAGAGCGGCGCGTCGCTGGCCAAGAACCTGTTCCCGATAGTCGGCGCCGAAGGCACGACCACCCTACGCCTGGTGCTAGGTGCCATTATTCTGTCGCTGGTGATGCAGCCCTGGCGTGCCAAGCTGGACCTGCGCAAGTGCCAGGCGTTGCTTGCCTACGGCCTGGCGCTGGGCGGCATGAATCTGCTGTTCTACATGTCATTGCAGAGCATCCCGCTGGGTATCGCCGTAGCACTGGAGTTCACCGGCCCGCTGGCCCTGGCGCTGTTCTCCTCGCGCCGCCTGCTGGATTTCGTCTGGGTGATCCTTGCCGTCATCGGCCTGTGGATGCTCCTGCCAACTGGCGCCACGCAGAGTGCCATCGATCCACTCGGCGCGGCTCTGGCCCTTGGCGCAGGCATCTGTTGGGCGCTATACATCATCTTCGGGCAGAAAGCCGGCGCGCAGCATGGCCGCCACACCGTCGCGCTGGGCACCTGGGTCGCCGCGTTGCTGGTGCTGCCCATCGGCGCCTGGCACGCAGGCAGCGATCTGCTCAACGTCGACCTGCTGCCCATTGCCTTAGGCGTCGCAGTGCTGTCCTCAGCCCTGCCCTACAGCCTGGAGATGGTGGCTCTGACGCGCCTGCCAGCGCGCACCTTCAGCGTGTTGATGAGCCTGGAGCCGGCAATCGCAGCCATGTGCGGCCTGGCTTTTCTCGGCGAGAAGCTGCTCTGGGGCCAGTGGCTGGCCGTCGGCGCGATCATCGTCGCCTCGGCCGGCGCCGCCGCCACTATCAGGCCCAAGCGCTAGTTGCCGAACTGCAGCTCCGCCAGGCGCGCATAAAGCGAACTGCTTTCGATCAGCTCGGCATGGCAGCCAATGGCCGCCAGGCGCCCCTGTTCCACCACGGCGATGCGGTCCGCCTGTTTCACCGTGGCCAGACGATGGGCGATCACCAGGGTGGTGCGCCCGGCCATCAGCGACGGCAGTGCCTGCTGGATCAGGTGTTCGCTCTCGGCATCCAGGGCGCTGGTGGCCTCGTCGAGCAGCAGGATCGGCGCATCGGCCAGCAATGCCCGGGCAATCGCCAGACGCTGGCGCTGCCCGCCGGAAAGTCCCAGACCTGCTTCGCCGAGATGGGTCTGATACCCCTGCGGCAGACGCTCGATGAACTCGTGGGCATGCGCTGCCCGCGCGGCCGCTTCTACCTCTGCCCGAGTGGCATCGAGTCGGCCATAGCGAATATTGTCCTCCACCGAACCGAAGAACAGCGCCGGATTCTGCGACACCAGAGCGAAGCAGGCGCGCAGCTCGCGCGGATCGAGCTGATCGATCGGCACACCGTCAATGAGGATGCGCCCGGCCTGCGGGTCGAAAAAGCGCAGCAGCAGATCGAACAGCGTCGATTTGCCCGCTCCGGACGGCCCGACCAGCGCCAGCGTTTCACCGGCCGCCACCTGCAGGTCGATGCCATCGATGGCGTAGCTGTCGGGGCGCGACGGATAGGCGAAACGCACGCCCTGCAACTCGATACGCCCACGCACCGGCTGCGGCAGATGCTGAGGCTGCTCCGGCGCGACGATGGTATTGCTGGAGCGCAGCAGTTCGCCAATACGCTCCGCCGCTCCGGCCGCGCGCTGCAGCTCGCCGATCACCTCGCTCAGGGTGCCGAAGGACGAGCCGACGATCAGGCTGTAGAACACGAAGGCCGCCAGCTCGCCGCCGGAAATGCGCCCGGCGATCACGTCCATGCCGCCAACCCAGAGCATGACGCCCACCGCCCCGAGTACCAGCACGATGACTACGGTGATCAGCCAGGAACGCTGAGCGATGCGTTTACGCGCGACATCGAAAGCGGCCTCGGCGGACTCGCCAAAGCGTCGTTTGTCCTCGTTCTGGTGGTTGTAGGCCTGCACCGTCTTGATCTGTCCCAACACCTCGCCGACGTAGCTGCCGACATCGGCCACGCGGTCCTGGCTCTGCCGCGACAGCGCGCGCACACGGCGGCCGAACAGCAGGATCGGTGCCACCACCAGCGGCAGGGCCAGCAGGACGATACCGCTGAGTTTCGGGTTGGTGATCACCAGCAACACGCTGCCGCCGATCAGCATGATCAGGTTGCGTAGCGCCATCGACAGCGACGAGCCGATCACCGACTGCAGCAGCGTCGTATCGGCGGTCAGCCGCGACTGGATTTCCGAGCTGCGATTGCTCTCGTAGAAGCCGGGATGCAGCTCGATCAGGTGATCGAACACCCGCCGGCGAATATCGGCCACCACCCGCTCGCCGATCCACGACACCAGATAGAAGCGCGTGTAGGTGCCAAAGGCCAGCGCCAGCACCAGCACGAAGAACAGCAGCAGGGACTGACGCAACGCGGCTGGCGACTGCGTCGCCAGGCCCTGGTCCACCAGCAGCTTGATGCCCTGGCCCATGGACAGCGTGATCGCCGCCGTGAACAGCAAGGCCAGCAGCGCACCCAGCACCCGACCGCGATAAGGCGCGATAAAGCGCCAGGCCAGGCGTATCGCACCACGCTGGCGGGAGGAAAGCAGAGAAGTCATGACGGGCCTCAGGAGTCGGCGGTAGCAGGCGCTTCGGCCAGCCAGGCCACCGCGCAGAGGGCCAGCGCCGCCAGGTTGGTGGACAGCGGGTTGAACGCCTGAATCAACAGATGGGGGCTCAGCAGCGCAACATCAAGCAGCAGCACCAGCAGGACGGTAGCTGACACCAGCAACGGCCAGCGCTGACGGCGAATGGTCAGCAGCGCGATGCCCAGCAATACCTCGGCGATGCCTCCGATACGGGCGATCAGCTCCGGCGCGAACAACGGGTGATCGGGCAAGCCGTGCGCACTGATCATCGCCACCTCGTCAGGGCTCAGCCAGAGAATCTTCGGTGCCAGACCATGCCAGACGAATACCGCCGCCAATGCCAGCCGCGCAAGCCAGGCGATCTGCGCCAGCCGTCGTTCAGTCATGCAGAAAGCGCTCGGCGTGGTCGGCCGTGGGCAGCAGGCAGACGGCATGCCGGCCGAACAGGCGATAGCGATTCAGCGCAATGCGGTCATAACACCAATCCCGCAGCGGCCGGGGCACCAGGCGCAGCAATCTCAGCGCACGCCAGGGTTGCGGCAAGCGCGAGAGAATTCGCAGCAGCGCCGTGGAGCGCACATGCAGCCCCGCCTCGTCGATCAGGGCCATGGTGTCGAAACGATCGGTCGGCAGCCCGTACCAGGCCAGCAACGCCTGCCCCTGGGCGGACTGCACGGACGCCAGGCGAAACTGCCGCGCGGGGTCGTGGCGGATAAGGAACCTCGCCCAGCCGTTGCACAGCTTGCAGACGCCGTCGAACAGCACGACGCGCTCGCCTGCCGACAGGCCGGGTGGTAGCGAAGGCTCCGTCATCTCAGGGCACTCGCCTGTTGCGCCTGCGGGCGGTAATGGCCAGTGATGCGGTAGGCGAAGAGGATATCTTCCTCCTGCGTGCCGCGGCCGATGTTGTGCAGGATCAGCGGCGCACCATTTGCCGCCTGACGATCGCTGACGATGCCGATATGAGTCAGGCCGCGTCCCAGATCCCAGGTGACGATATCGCCAGCCTGGTAAGCCGCAGGGTCCTGACTGACCGGCAGCGACCAGCCCTGACGCTTGAACCAGGTCATCAGGTTGGGCACGCGACGGTGGTCGATATTGCTGTCCGGCCGGCTCAGGCCCCAGTTTCTCGGGTAAAGGGCAAAATTGCTGCGCATGTCGCGATGCACTGCCTCCTGCAGGTCCAGCCCTTGCTGGCGCAGCGCGCGGATCACCACGTCGGTGCACACACCGGTGGCCATGGGCACGTCGCCGCCCGGATAGCTCAACTGGCGGTAGGCCGGGTCATAGCTCAGGGTCACGCCGACCTGCTTGCGCGCATCCAGCACCAGCCTGTCAGCCTCGATGGCCTGCGCAGCCAGGGCCAGCGCCCAGGCCAGCAGTACAACCAGCATCCGCATTGCGATCTCCTATCGACTCAGGGGGTAGAGCAACTCTTCCTTGTAACCTGCCCAGACCCGCACGGCATCAGGGAAGGCATCGTCCAGCGTCACGTCGCCACTGTCCACCAGCAGCGGCCGGCCCTCAAGCGTCGCCAGCTTGCGCTTGGTCGCCACCACCCGCAGGCGCTCCAGGCCGACGGCGCGCAACACCCGCGGGCTGATCTGCTGATTGCCGCGACCGATGATATGCCCCTGACCGCCGATTGCAGTGACCAACAGATAAGCCGGGTGCCCATCGACCAGGGCGAATAGCTGGGCTTCATTGACGTCTTGGGCGATCACCTGGCCATCCTCGATCACATCGACACCGAGCAAGGTAGTTTCCAGCCCCAGATTCTGCGCCAGGCCATGCAGCGTCGAGCCGGGACCGAACACGTAGCGAACGCCCGGCTCCCATTCACTCTCCAGCCAGGCGGCCAGGTCGGCCAGCACCAGCTCTTCGGATTCCATCCCCCCCTGCTTGACCGCCTGCACATAACCGCCCTCCTGGGGTACGCACAGCTCGCCATACCAGCGCGCGGTGACACGCCCCTCGCGCAGGGCAGCCTCGTCGATATCGCGAACCTCGCCGCTGGCCAGACGCACCAGGCCGCCCTCGACCAGGCGAGCGGTGAGCTCGCCCGCCGCCCGCGGGCTGATGGCATAGACGCCGGACTGGATCTTCACCCCTGCCGGAATGCCCAGCACAGGCTGCGACGCGTTCACCACCGCACAGACATCACGCGCAGTACCGTCACCGCCAGCGAACAGAATCAGTGCCACGCCGGCATCCTGCAGTTGCCGCACCGCACGGCGGGTATCTTCGGCGGTGGTCGCGCCCTCGCCCAACTCACCCAGCAAACGATGCTCGAAGCCCATCTGCGCCAATAGCTCGCCACCCATCGCCCCCGGGTAGCTGACGAATTCGATGCGCTCGCGCAGGGCCAGCAGCTGCTCCAGGGCGGTGCGTGTGCGCTGTGCGGCTCTTGCCTCGACACCCAGGGCCAGCGCCTGCTCGGCCATGCCGTCGCTGCCCTTGAACGCGGCCGGGCCACCCAGCCCGGCCAGTGGATTGATGATCAGACCGATACGAAAACGCGCCATGTATTCCTCGTTTCACACAGGCTGGCACGCAGCCTGCAATACGACTTTCGCTATGTGTTTTGTGACGGAGTTCCGCCGTCATGGAATCTGCTTAAAGTATCGCGAGCTAGAGCCAGGCAAGGCGAAATTGGGCGAAGAAGCGGAGTTTACGAGTAGTAAATGAGCTTTATGAGCCCGATTTCAACGCAGCATGGCCGACGCGCAGCAGACTTTGAGCAGGTTCCCAGCTGTCACCGCGCCTTCATCTGGATGTCCTAGACTGGCGCGCATCACCGATGAGGAGACAGGCCATGAGCTTGCAAGACAATGCCCAACATCCCGCCCCCCAGCAATCGCATGCGCCGGTGGGTTTTATCATCGATGGTCAGGGCCGCGAAGTGCCGATCACCGAAGACATGATTCAGCAAGCCTGCAACGCCCTGGAAGAAAGCCGCCAGCCTTTAGAGCAGCAGGGTTGAACCCTAAGCGCCAGGCACGCAAGGTGCCTGGCGCGCCGTAATCAATCTCGCGGCACCAGTTTCAGCGACAGCGAGTTGATGCAATAACGCAGCCCGGTCGGCCGCGGGCCGTCCGGAAATACGTGCCCCAGATGGGCATCGCACTTGGCGCATTTGACCTCGATGCGATGCATGCCATGGCTGTAATCGTCGAGGCTGGCGATCACCTCGTCGTTGATCGGCTGGAAATAGCTTGGCCAGCCGCTGCCGGAATCGTACTTGGCGTCCGAATCGAACAGGGCTTCGCCACAACAGGCGCAGTGGTAGATGCCTGGGGTCTTGCTGTCGTGGTAGGCACCGGTGAATGGTCGCTCCGTCCCTCCCAGACGACAGACATGGAACTGCTCGTCGGTCAGCTCTTCACGCCAGGTGTCCAACGACTTGTCGACTTTATCCACGAGCGGGTTTCCTCCTCGGTAATGGGCAGCACGGGTTTCGCGCGTGACGCCAGCGCTCTCATGAGACCGCGGAAGCCTCGATTGAGAAGTTTCCGGGCGCGACATGAGTGTGCAACGCGTGGCAGGCCAGAAAAAAGCAGGGCTGGCACCTTTGCCGCGCCCAGGTCGCCACGTATGATTCGACCCCAGTCTGTCACCCACGTTACGGGCTGCCAAGATTCCCCGCCGGGAGAATTTTGCAGCGTGCTTCAGTGGGTTTTCCTTAGCTCGGGATTCCTTACATGCAGGTCAGCAAATCGAACAAGCTCGCCAACGTCTGCTACGACATTCGCGGGCCGGTGCTCAAGCACGCCAAGCGTCTGGAAGAGGAAGGCCATCGCATCCTCAAGCTGAACATCGGCAATCCGGCGCCGTTCGGTTTCGAGGCACCGGAAGAGATCCTCCAGGACGTCATCCGCAACCTGCCCACCGCGCAGGGCTACAGCGACTCCAAGGGCCTGTTCAGCGCACGCAAGGCGGTGATGCAGTACTACCAGCAGAAGCAGGTCGAAGGCGTCACCATCGAGGACATCTACCTCGGCAACGGCGTGTCCGAACTGATCGTCATGGCCATGCAGGCGCTGCTCAACAACGGTGACGAAGTGCTCATCCCGGCGCCCGACTATCCGCTGTGGACCGCTGCCGTGGCGCTGTCCGGCGGCAAGCCGGTGCACTACCTGTGCGACGAGCAGGCCGGCTGGTTCCCCGACATCGCCGACATGCGCGCCAAGATCACGCCGAACACCAAGGCGCTGGTGCTGATCAACCCAAACAACCCCACTGGGGCGGTGTATTCCAAGGAAGTGCTGCAGGACATCGTCGAACTGGCGCGCCTGCACAACCTGGTGATCTTCTCCGACGAGATCTACGACAAGATCCTCTACGACGAAGCCGTGCACATCAGCACCGCCTCGCTGGCGCCGGACGTGCTCTGCCTGACCTTCAACGGCCTGTCCAAGAGCTACCGCGTGGCCGGCTTCCGTTCCGGCTGGGTGGCCATTTCCGGGCCCAAGCACAAGGCGCAGAGCTACATCGAAGGCCTGGATATCCTGGCCAACATGCGCCTGTGCGCCAACGTGCCGAGCCAGCATGCGATCCAGACCGCGCTGGGCGGCTACCAGAGCATCAACGACCTGGTACTGCCCAACGGCCGCCTGCTGGAGCAGCGCAACCGCGCCTGGGAACTGCTCAACGACATCCCCGGGGTCAGCTGCGTCAAGCCCATGGGCGCGCTGTACGCCTTCCCGAAAATCGACCCGAAGGTTTGCCCGATCCACAACGACGAGAAGTTCGTCCTCGACCTGCTGCTGTCGGAGAAATTGCTGATCGTCCAGGGCACCGCCTTCAACTGGCCGTGGCCGGACCACTTCCGCGTGGTCACCCTGCCCCGCGTCGACGACCTGGAGCAGGCCATCGGCCGTATCGGCAACTTCCTCAAGGGTTACAGCCAGTAAGCCGACATGGACCTGCAGATCGACGACTTCTACAAGGATGCGGCCAGCGGACTGCTGATGCTCTACCAGGCCTTCCCGCGCAAGATGGCCTTGTACGTGGAAGACCTGATCGGTCGTGAGGAGCCTGACGAATTCGGCCTGCCGAGCAAGCGCCACCAGGCCTGCCTGGGTGCGCTGCTGTGGCTGGCCGAGGAAGGCTATCTGCGCTTCGAATCGACCATCGCCTATGACGCGCTGGACCAGGCCGTGCTCAGCGAAAAGGGTTTTCTGCGCCTGTCACGCAGCGTGCCGCACGTGCTCCCCGATGGCGAACCATTGCCTCCCAGCGTACGTCGCGTACACGCCACCCTGGCCTTTCAGCTGCGCGAAGCCCTGGCCCGCCAGCACGGGGAACGCATCGCCCGCCTGACCCGTCTACTGTTCGAAAGCCAGACGGCGCAGCCAAACGACATAGTTTGAAATAGTCGATGCTTGAAAGCCCCGGGGGGGCGCCCTTATATAGCCGGCATTACTCGTACGTCTTTCCCGTGAGGAGTCCGTTCACACCATGATGCGCATTATGTTGTTCCTGGCCACCAACCTGGCGGTGCTGATCATCGCCAGCATCACCCTCAAACTGCTGGGGGTCGATCGCTTCACCGGCCAGAACCATGGCAGCCTGCTGATCTTCTGCGCCGTGTTCGGTTTCGCCGGCTCGCTGGTGTCGCTGTTCATCTCCAAGTGGATGGCGAAGATGAGCACCGGCACCCAGATCATCACCCAGCCGCGCACCCGCCATGAGCAATGGCTGCTGCAGACCGTCGAGGAGCTGTCGCGCGAGGCCGGTATCAAGATGCCGGAAGTGGGCATTTTCCCGGCCTACGAGTCCAACGCCTTCGCCACCGGCTGGAACAAGAACGACGCACTGGTGGCTGTCAGCCAGGGCCTGCTGGAGCGCTTCTCGCCGGATGAGGTGCGCGCGGTCCTGGCCCACGAAATCGGCCACGTGGCCAACGGCGACATGGTCACCCTGGCGCTGATCCAGGGCGTGGTGAACACCTTCGTGATGTTCTTCGCGCGCATCTTCGGCAACTTCGTCGACAAGGCGATCTTCAAGAACGAAGACGGCCACGGTATCGGTTACTTCATCGCGACCATCTTCGCCGAACTGGTACTGGGCATCCTGGCCAGCATCATCGTCATGTGGTTCTCGCGCAAACGTGAGTTCAAGGCCGACGAAGCCGGCGCGCGCCTGGCGGGCACCGGTGCGATGATCGCCGCGCTGCAGCGCCTGCGCGCCGAACAGGGCGTACCGGTACAGATGCCCGACAGCCTGACCGCCTTCGGCATCAACGGCGGCCTGAAGAACGGCCTGGCCGGCCTGCTGATGACCCACCCGCCGCTGGAAGACCGTATCGAGGCGCTGCGCCGCCTGGGCTGATCCAGCGTCAACACACGAAAAAGGCGACCCTCGGGTCGCCTTTTTCATTGTGTGCCGCTGCCGCTAGCGGCGCGTCAGATGAAAGACTCGCTCGTCCACCGCGGCAAGGCCGCTGTCGGCGAAACGCGGATTACCCGACAGCACGTCCTTTTCCTCGACCATGCGCAGCATCCAGTCGGTGGTGAAATGCCCTTCTACTTCGGCGTCATCCACCGAGAATGGCGGACCGTCCATGCGCTGCTGGTCGTAGACCAGCGTCACCAGAAGCCCCTGGCAGGTGCTCGGCAGTATCGCCTGCAGATGCGCGACATAACGTTCGCGCATTTCCGGCGGCAGGGCGATCAGCGCAGCACGGTCATAGAAGGCCTGGCAGTCGGCGACGTCTTCGCGGTTCAGGGCGAAAAAATCGCCACAAAGAATCTGCAACTCACCCGCCTTATAGACCTTGAATGCACCGCGTTGCGATACCTGGGGCTGCACGTCACGCTCGCTAAAGAAATCCTGAACGGCGCGCTCGGCCAGTTCGACGCCGATCACTCTGTGCCCCTGCTCCGCCAGCCACGCCAGATCGAGGCTCCTGCCGCACAGCGGCACCAGCACCGCCGAGCCGCTCGCCAGCCTGAGCGCGGACCAGTGGCGACGCAGATAGCCGTTGACCTTTTCCTGATGAAAACCAATTTGGCTACGCGCCCACCTGTCCTGCCAGAACGCCTCATGCATCGCTAAACCTCCATAAAATCGATAGGAATGGCCAAGTATTTATGCTGGATATCGATAGATCCAGCAACGAAGATGGCGTCATCCTACTTCAGGAGTTGATCGCCATGCTGCCCTCACTGTTCATATCCCATGGTTCGCCCATGCTGGCGCTGGAGCCCGGCGCCAGCGGTCCGGCACTGGCCAGACTGGCCGGCGAACTACCGAGGCCCAAGGCCATAGTGGTGGTGTCGGCGCATTGGGAAAGTCGGGATCTGCGACTGACGTCTGGCGAGCGTCCGCAAACCTGGCACGACTTCGGTGGCTTTCCCGCCCGCCTCTACGCCGTGCAGTACCCCGCGCCCGGGGCGCCGAAACTGGCCGCCGATATCGCCCGGCAGTTGAGCGATGCAGGTCTGCCGGCCGAACTCGATGCGCAGCGGCCCTTCGATCATGGTGCCTGGGTGCCGCTGTCGCTGATGTATCCGCAGGCCGAGATTCCCGTACTGCAGCTGTCGCTGCCCAGCCAACAAGGCCCTGAATTGCAGACACGCCTGGGCCGAATGCTGGCCAACCTACGCGAGCAAGGCATCCTGCTGATCGGCTCCGGCAGCATCACCCACAATCTGGGTGAACTGGACTGGCGCGCCGGCCCAGACGTCATAACCCCTTGGGCCAAGGCGTTTCGCGACTGGGTAGTGGAAAAGCTCGAAGCGGACGATGAAGAGGCCTTGCACCAGTACCGGCGTCTGGCACCGAATGCCGAGCGCAATCACCCCAGTGAAGAGCATCTGCTGCCGCTATTCTTCGCCCGTGGCGCGGGCGGCGCGTTTTCTGTCGCGCACAGCGGCTTCACCTACGGCGCACTGGGCATGGACATCTATCGCTTCGACTAGGCGCTGGATACAGCGCTGAAATGACGAGGCCCGTCATCGACGGGCCTCGTTTACCGCTTCAATCGAGCCGAACCAGAATCCGGCCGACCATTGCGCCGGCCAGGATGCGCTCGATGGCCTCGGGCAGTTCCTCCAGCCCGACCTCCCGGCACAGCGAAGAGAGATCGAGCTTCCACTGCAGCGACAGCTTGTCCCACATCGATGCCTTGACCACCAGCGGCAGCTCCACCGAATCCACACCCAGGAGATTGACCCCGCGCAGGATGAACGGCAGCACGCTGGCCTGGAAGCCGACGCCAGCGGTCAGCCCGCAGCAGGCCACGCTGCCGCTGTGGCGCAGCGACTTGACCACGTTGAACAGAATGTCGCCGCCCACCGTATCCACCGCAGCCGCCCAGCGCTCCTTGAGCATCGGTCGCTCGCTGCCCTGCTGCAGTTCTTCACGGCTGACGATTTCGTCAGCACCCAGGCCACGCAGGAACTCAGCCTGTTCGGCCTTGCCGGTCGCGGCGGCGACGCGATAGCCCAGCTGCTTGAGCAGCACCACGGCAATGCTGCCGACACCGCCAGTGGCGCCGGTGACCAGTACGGTTCCGGCCTCGGGGGTGACGCCCGCCTGCTCCAGCTTGTCCACGCACAGTGCGGCGGTCAGGCCGGCAGTACCGAGGATCATCGCCTCGCGCAGCGGCAGGCCTTGCGGGCGCTTGATCGCCCAGGCGGCCGGCACGCGAATGTACTGGCCGAAGCCACCGGCCGTGTTCATGCCCAGGTCATAGCCGGTGACGATGACCTCATCGCCAACAGCGAACTCGGACACGCTGGAGGCCTCGACCACGCCCGCTGCGTCGATGCCGGGCGTATGCGGATAGGCCTTGGTCACCCCGCGATTGCCGCTGGCGGACAGCGCATCCTTGTAGTTCAGCGAGGAATAGCGCACACGGATCAGCAGTTCGCCCTGCGGCAGTTGCTCGACGTTGCGCTGGACGACTTCACGCTGGAAGCTGCCGTCGGTGCCTTCACTGACCAGCAAGGCCTTGAACTCGGTCATCACCCTCTCCTCTTGTCGTGGTTCGCTGCGCGACGCGAGTCGGTTGCGCAGCCCATCCTGAACGAAGCGTTACCAGAAGCGCTGCTGGTTGAGCCGGCTCAACCAGGTCAGCACGAAACGATCCAGCGCCATGCTCGCGGCCAGCCCGACGCGTTCCTGCAGACTCTTTTTCTGAGCGAAATGCAGGTGGAACAGTTCAGCTTCGGCGGCGCGTTCGGCCAGGTACTGGTCGCTGGTTTTGAGTTCGTCCACCAGCAGCCGCTCCTGCGCGGCCATGCCCAGCCAGACCTCGCCAGTGGCAATGGCGTCGATATCCAGCTGCGGGCGATAACGCGCGACGAAGCCCTTGAACAGCTCGTGAGTGGTTTCCAGGTCCTCCTGGAATTTCTCCCGGCCCTTTTCGGTGTTCTCACCGAACACGGTCAGGGTGCGCTTGTATTCACCGGCTGTCAGCACCTCGAAGTCGATTTCGTGCTTCTTGAGCAAACGATGCACGTTGGGCAACTGCGCCACCACGCCGATTGAGCCGAGAATGGCGAACGGCGCGCTGAGAATCTTCTGGCCGATGCAGGCCATCATGTAACCGCCGCTGGCGGCCACCTTGTCCACGCACACGGTCAGCGGAATGCCGGCGTCGCGGATGCGCACCAGCTGCGAAGACGCCAGACCGTAGCTGTGCACCATGCCGCCACCGCTTTCCAGGCGTAGCACCACTTCATCTTCGGCCTTGGCCATGGACAGCAGCGCAGTCACTTCATGGCGCAGGTTATCGGTGGCCGAAGCCTTGATGTCGCCGTCGAAGTCCAGCACGAACACGCGCGGCTTGCTGGGCGCGGCTTTCTTGTCCTGCTTGGCCGCCTTGGCTTCTGCCTTGCGCGTGGCCTTGAGCTGCTCCTTGGACAGCACGCTCTGCTCCAGCCGCTCACGCAGGTCCTTGTAGAAATCATTGAGCTTCTGTACCTGCAGTTGACCACTTGCCCGCCGACCTCGGCCACGGGTGGCTGCGACGGCCACCAGCACCACGACGATGGCGACCACCAGGGTCAGGGTTTTCGCCAGAAAGCTGGCGTACTCGCTAAGAAACTCCACGGATCCCCCTTGGGCAATACAGCTGCGCTTGTGCGCTCAAAGGCTCAAGCATACCGGCGCAGCGCCTCGCCGGCCAAGCGCGTCAGCGCTGCAGAACGACCATACGAGCAATTCAAACAAGCGTATGTTTTTTCGTTGACAGCCCCCGAGCTTCCTCATAACCTCGCGAAACATTCAACGTGCCGAGACCGATACGGACGTGGGCAGCATCTATCTGATTCGACATGGCCAGGCCTCATTCGGTGCAGACGACTACGATGTCCTGTCTCCTGTCGGAGTGCGCCAGGCCGAAGTGTTGGGCGAACACCTCGAACAGCTCGGCATCGGCCTCGATCGCTGCGTCAGCGGCAGCCTGCGCCGCCAACAGCACACCGCCAATGCAGCGCTGCAACGCATGAGCAACGCGCCTGCGCTGGATATCGACGAAGCCTTCAACGAATTCGATGCCGACGCAGTGATCCGCACCCTGCTGCCGGATATGCTGCCGGAAGAACCCGAAGCGCTGCACATCCTGCGCAATGGCGCGCAAAACCGCGCCGAGTTCCAGCGCCTGTTCGCCAAGCTGATCCATCGCTGGATTTCCGGCGAGCATGACAAGCCCGGCCTGCAAAGCTGGCAGTCCTACGTCGAGCAGGTCGAAGGCGGCCTGCGGCGCCTCCTCAAGCAGGCAGGCAGCAAACAGAATATCGCCGTGTTCACTTCCGGCGGCACCATCACCGCCCTGCTCCACCTGATCACCGGCGTGCCTTCGGCAAAGGCCTTCGAACTGAATTGGCAAATCGTCAATACCTCGCTCAGCCAACTGAAATTCCGCGGCAGCGAGGTGAGTCTGGCTTCCTTCAACAGCCATGTGCATTTACAGCTGCTGAAGGCGCCGGAGCTCATCACCTATCGATGAGCTCCAGCCCACTGCGGCCGCGAGGCTGCGCGAAAAAACCGAAAAAAGGATAAGACCATGAGTGTTGCTGACATCGCCCAAACCATGCAATCCAAGTTCAACGCCAGCGCCGCTGCAGGCCTGGATCTGGTGTTCCAGTTCAACATCGAAGATGGCGAGAACTACGCGCTGATCGTCAAGGACGGCACCTGCGCCCTCGAGCAAGGCGACAACCCGAATGCCAACGTGACCCTGATCATGGACAGCGAAACCCTCAAAGGCATCGTCAGCGGCGAAACCGACGGCATGCAGGCCTTCATGGCCGGCAAGCTGCGCGCTGAAGGCGACATGATGCTGGCGATGAAGCTGGGCGAACTGTTCCCGGTCTGATCGGTGTACTGATCGCAAGACACGAAAACCGGAGTCCTGGTACTCCGGTTTTTTATTGCCCGCCATTCCTGCGGCCTGTTGCCGTTTCGCGTACGGCACGGCGCGGGTAGCAGGTGACTGATCAGGCAGTTTGATCGAGGTGCAACACGCCCGCCTATAAAGGCGCGTATTGCTTGTGACGGCTTGGGTGCAGCATTAGATTAGCCAATTATCTAGGGCACCCATCATAAGTAGAAGGGATAAGCATGGCGCTCACTGACCAATCCACCTGCATCCGCTCGGGCGAAGAGCTCGACGCTGCTGTCATCGATGCCTACCTGAAAGCCAACATCCCGGGCCTGAGCGGCGAAGCGAAGATCAGCCAGTTCCCCGGTGGCGCGTCCAACCTGACCTATCTGATCGAATACCCGCAGCAGGAGTTCGTGCTGCGTCGCCCACCATTCGGCCACAAGGCCAAGTCCGCCCACGACATGGGCCGCGAGTACCGCATCCTCAACCAGCTCAATGCCGGTTTCCCTTACTGCCCCAAGGCTTATGTGCACTGCACCGATGAGTCGGTGATAGGCGCCGAGTTCTACGTCATGGAGCGGGTCAAGGGCATCATCCTGCGTTCGGACATGCCGGCCGAGCTGAACTTCACGCCGGAGCAGACCACCGCGCTGTGCAAGAGCTTCATCGACAAGCTGGTGGAGCTGCACAACGTCGACTACAACGCCTGCGGCCTGAGCGATCTCGGCAAGCCCGAGGGTTATGTCGAGCGCCAGATCAGGGGCTGGAGCGACCGTTACGAGAAGGCGCTGACTCCGGACGCACCGACCTGGGAGCCGGTCAAGGCCTGGCTGAACGACAAGATGCCGGCCGATCACCACAAGCCGGGGATCGTACACAACGACTACCGTTTCGACAACGTGATCCTCGATCCGAACAACCCGATGCAGATCATCGGCGTTCTCGACTGGGAGATGACCACCATCGGCGATCCGCTGATGGACCTGGGCAACACCCTGGCCTACTGGATCGAAGCCAGCGATCCGGCGCCGGTGCAGTTGATGCGCCGCCAGCCAAGCAACGCGCCGGGCATGCTCACCCGCCAGCAGTTCGTCGACTACTACGCCGAAAAAGCCGGCATCGAGATCAAGAGTTTCGACTTCTACTACACCTACGGCCTGTTCCGCCTGGCCGGCATCGTCCAGCAGATCTACTACCGCTTCTACCACGGCCAGACCCAGGACAAGCGCTTCGCCCAGTTCATTCACATGAACAAGCTGCTGGAGCAGATGTGCCTGCAGGTCATCGGCAAATCCACTCTCTAACCCCGGGGTAATCACAATGTCCAAGACCCAACTGTTCGACCTCGACGGCAAGATCGCCTTCGTCTCCGGCGCCAGCCGCGGCATCGGCGAGGCCATCGCCAAGCTGCTGGCCCAACAGGGCGCACACGTGATCGTCTCCAGCCGCAAGATCGACGGCTGCCAGGCCGTGGCCGATGCCATCACTGCCGAAGGTGGCAAGGCCACCGCCATCGCCTGCCACATCGGCGAGATGGAGCAGATCACCAGTGTCTTCGCACAGATCCGGGAACAGTTCGGTCGCCTCGACATCCTGGTCAACAACGCCGCCACCAACCCGCAGTTCTGCAACGTGCTGGACACCGACCTGGGCGCCTTCCAGAAAACCGTGGACGTGAATATCCGCGGCTACTACTTCATGTCCATCGAAGGCGGCAAGCTGATGAAGGAAAACGGCGGCGGCTCGATCATCAACGTCGCCTCGATCAACGGCGTATCCCCCGGCGAATTCCAGGGCATCTACTCGGTGACCAAGGCCGCGGTGATCAGCATGACCAAGGTGTTCGCCAAGGAATGCGCGCAGTTCGGCATTCGCTGCAATGCCCTGCTGCCGGGCCTGACCGACACCAAATTCGCCTCGGCGCTGACCAAGAACGACGCCATCCTCAAGCATGCCCTGCAGCGCATCCCGCTCAAGCGCGTGGCAGACCCCAGCGAGATGGCCGGCGCGGTGCTGTACCTGGCCAGCGAAGCGTCCAGCTACACCACCGGCGTGGCGCTGAACGTGGACGGCGGCTTCCTCGCCTGAGGCCAGACTCCATGTACGACAAAGGCACCTACGGGTGCCTTTGTCGTAAGCAAGATAGGTCGAGCGCAGCGCAATTGCGGGGTCGAGCTCACCAGTGAAGGTCGCGGTGGGCTAAAGCCCACCCTACGGCACCGAGGCGAACGCCAACTTCGCGGCCCTCTCCCAACCTTCACGCACGCCCCCCCATCAAGCGGGAGAGGTTCATCAATTTTTGCAGGGTGGGTTTCAGCCCACCAATGACTCTGCAATGTGGGCTAAGGCCCACCCTACATCCACCCGCCCGGCCACTACCAATCCTTCAGTGCGGCCTCGGCTGCGGCGTTCATCGGCTCGGCCAGCAAGCCGGTCGGCGTCAGGCTAACGCTGTACACCGCATCGGCGGCGATCGGCAGGTAGGTCACACGCAGCGCCTGCGGGTCGAACAGCAACAGATCACGCTGACTCAGACGCAGCCAGCGCCACAGGTCGACGCCATAAGGGCTTTCAGCCAACTGGACACGACCATGCTGCGCCAGCGCCTGCTGTTCGATGGCAAGAAAACGCCCGGACAGACGCTCGAGGCGGTAACCGGGTTCAAGACCGATGAGTTCGGCCAGCCCCTTCCAGCGGATCAGGCGACCGTCGAGTTGCCACATGTCACCCTCGAGCGTGACCGTGCGCTCGCGCCCACCTTCGAGCAGCGTCACCTGATAACGCTGCGGACCGTCGGCCTTGAAACTCAGCGTGACCAATGGCTTGCCCGCCTGCAGCGGCTCGTAGGTATACAGATCGTAGGCCACCAGGCCGACCAGGCCCGCCAGGGCGAGAAACGCCAGCCCACAGGTGCCACGCAACCAACCGAGGAACCAGCCCGTATTGAGCAGAATGCGCAATGCCACCAGCAGCGCCAACACGGCCAACAGCGCCACGGCCCAGGCCAACCCGTCGTATTGCATCGATTGCGTTCCTTCTCTGGCGAAATCCCGGCATTATGCGCAGCTCTCTTCACGACGAACAGCCAGCAGGCTGCGCACTCGCCCACAAGTCGACACATTGATATGCCTTTCGCTCTCGAGCTCGCCATCGATCCCAGTACCCTAGCTATTCTCGCCCTGGTCGCCTTCATCGCCGGCTTCATCGACGCCATAGCCGGCGGCGGCGGTCTGCTGACCATCCCTGCCCTGCTTACTGCCGGCCTGCCGCCACATCTGGTGCTGGGCACCAACAAGCTGTGCGCCACCTTCGGTTCGGGTACCGCTGCCCTGACCTTCTACCGGCGCAAGCTGTTCAACCCAGGGCAATGGCGCAACGCGCTGCTGGCGACCCTGGTCGGTGCCCTGCTCGGCGCCATCGTCGCGCACTGGATGCCCGCCGCCTGGCTCAACCAGATGCTGCCGGTGATCGTCTTCGCCTGCGGCATCTACCTGTTGTTCGGCCGCATGCCGGAGGCACCCGCCGAACACGACCTGCCGATTGCCCGGGGCCGGCAGTGGCCGCAGGGACTGGGGCTTGGGCTTTACGATGGCGTGGCGGGCCCTGGCACCGGCGCGTTCTGGACGGTCAGCAGCCTGCTGATGTATCCGCTCGATCTGGTGCGTGCCAGCGGCGTGGCGCGCACCATGAACTTCGTCAGCAACGCTGCGGCACTGGCGGTGTTCATCGCCTTCGGTCAGGTGGCCTGGGTGCTCGGTCTGAGCATGGGCGCCGCCTTGATGGTTGGCGCCTTTCTCGGCGCCCGCACGGCGATCAAGGGCGGCTCGAAATTCATTCGCCCGGTATTCATCACCGTGGTACTGGCGCTGACCGCACGCCTGGTCTGGCAGCACTGGTTTGGCTGACTCCGGCGAACGATCCGAGATCCTGTAGGAGCGGCTTCAGCCGCGAAATGGTCGGTGAGGTTCGCGGCTGAAGCGGAGTGCCGCCCAGCCGCTCCTACACAAGGGGCTTTACACCGCCAGCGTCGGCTCGGGCAGGCCAAGACGGCGCGCGACGTAGAGATCGATCAGATGACGGGCGATGGAGCGCGACGCCGGCAATGGCGGCAGGTCATCGACGCGAAACCAGCGGGCATCCTCGATTTCGTCTTCCTGCATGACGATATCGCCACCGGCATATTCGGCATGAAAGCCAAGCATCAGCGAATGCGGGAATGGCCAGCCCTGACTACCGATATAGTGCAGGTTCTTCACCTCAAGGCCGACTTCCTCGCGCACCTCGCGCGCCACGCAATGCTCCACCGACTCACCCGGCTCGACGAAGCCGGCCAGGGTGCTGTAAACGCCCGTGACGAAGCGCGGCGAACGCGCCAGCAGGATCTCGTCCCCGCGCGTGACCAGCACGATCATGCTCGGCGAAATACGCGGATAGTGTTGCGATTCGCAGCTGTCGCAACGCATCGCCCGCTCACCGGGAAGCTGACGCGTCGGCGCACCACAACTGCCACAGAAACGATGCTCGGCGAACCAGGTACCGATCTGCGCGGCGTAGGCCAGCATGCGGAAGGTCTCGGCCTCCCCCTGCAGCATGAACTGGCGCAGGCTCTGCCAGGAGCAGCCCTCCAGCGTGGCCGAGGGCTTGAGTTGCAGGAGGTAAACGGCATCCTCGCCGAAATGGCCGATACCCTGCTCGCCAATGATCGGCAGATCCTGGCGCTTGACCCAATCACGCGGAAACAGCACACCATTGCTGTCGGCAAGAAAGTGCTGCTGGCTGTAGAGCACAGCCCAGCCGCCGGGCTGCTGCGGATCGAGAAAGCTGTTGCGCCAGACCATCAGGCCGCCACCGGCACACCCAGCGCCTTGACGCTCTCTTCAGCCAGATCGAGCACGCTGGGCCGGGTTTCCGGACGCATCACCGCGCCCGCTTCCAGGTAGTACTCCAGACTGCTGAGGGCATCGGCCAGGGTTTCCAGCATCTGCTCCGAGGGCATTTGCGCGGATTCGAGCATGCGCGTCTGGATATAGTCGGCGCAGGCCCCGACCAGCATCGCAGCGCGCGGTTGCTCGAGGAACCACAGCCCGCCGCGCACCGCCTGCAGACTGAACGGCACGTTGGACAGGTGCATCTTGTCACCACCCGACTCCAGATAAGCCGTGATGGCGCGCTTGGCCAGGGCCAGACCGGCCTGCGCCTCATCGACCACGACGATACGGGCTTCGTTGAGCTGATGGTTGGCGAAGGAGTCGGCTTCGTTACCAGGCTCGACCGCTGCCGGCCGCGAGTCACGACCTTCGCCTCGCTCCAGACTGGCGACCATGCCTTCGACGTAGAGCACCGCATCGGCCAGCTTGTGCAGCTGCCCGGGCGCCGGCGGCGCGTCTTCGCTCCAGGCAGCGACCTGTGGCAGCTGCGCACTCAGCGAGTTGCCGGCAGAAGTCAAACCGACCATGCCCAGGGTCTTGGCCAACTTGCCCAGCAGCGCATGCAGGGTACCCAGGGTTTCGCTCTGCAGGGTGCCGCGCTCGAGCAGATCAAGCATGTCCTTGACGCTGGCCAGCTCTTCGCGAATCGCCGTGGACAGCGAGCGCATGACCGCCTGACCGGGGCCCGCCAGGCGCTGGTATTCCTCTTCCAGCAGATGATCAGTGAATGGCAGCGGCGTCAGGCCGAACACCTCGCGCATGGCACTGGCGAGCGGGCCATGACTGTCGGCGAGTGCGACCAGGTACAACAGCTCCTTCAACAGGCTGCGCGGCGCTTCGTACTGCGGATTGCTCAGCATCAGCTTGAGCTCGCGATCCAGACGCGAGAACAGTTGCTTGCGCCCCTTGCGCGGCAACAACTGAGCATCGCACTGCGCCTCGATGGCGGCGGCGCCGATCCAGCACATACGGCCGCGCGGCTCGTTGGCGAACAGGCTGTCCAGACGCGCCATGGCACGGACCATCAGCTTGAGGCTGGCCTGCGGATTCTGCTCACGGATGAAACCGAGCAACCCCACCTGATACATGTGGCGCAGGCGTTTGCCTTCGGCCAGCTTGGCAGCGCCATCGAGCGGCTGGGTCGCACTATGCGGCCGGGCATGATCGAGACGCACGCTGAAGAAGAAACTTTCCGGCAACGGCTGTTGCGCGCCGGCCTGACGCAGATCGTTGATCGCCGGCAGCAGTAGCTCGGGCATTTCCTGGCGATGGGCGTCGACGTTTTCCAGATAGCGACGCAGCACATGCAGCGCATTGCTCAACGCAGCCAGCTGTACATCGCGCTCCTCACCGGCGCCGGCAGGGATGTCGGTGGCCTGGTCGAGTACTTCCTGGGCCAGCAGCTCGGCGCCGGCCAACTCGATCAGGTTGAGCGTGCCGCGCACCTGATGCAGGCTTTCCACCGCCTGCTGCAGCAGGCTGCCGTTATGCCGCTCGGCAATGAAGTGCTCGAGGCTCTGCTCGGCCTCTTCCATGGTGACGAACAACTCGTCGCGCACCAGGTTCAGCGATGTAGCTCCACTTACCATGCTCTAGGCCTCGCAACGAACATCAGCGAATACGGCATCAGTCGGCGAACTCCGGCTTCTGCTTGGTCATGTGCGCCGCCATGGCCAGGCGCAGGTCTTCGGATTGCAGCATGGCAGCATTCCAGGTGGCGATGTATTCCAGGCCATCGTCGACGCGGTGGTCGCGCATGTAGCGAATCATTTCCTTGGTGCCGCGCACGGCAATCGGCGACTTGGCGGCGATCTGCGCAGCCAGCTCCATCACCCCGGCCAGCAAGGCTTCCTGAGTTTCGTAGGTGCGGTTGACCAGGCCGATACGCGCCGCCTCGTGCCCGTCGACAGTGCGCCCGGTGTAGGCCAGCTCGCGCATCATGCCGTCGCCGATGATGCGTGGCAGGCGCTGCAGGGTGCCGACGTCGGCAGCCATGCCCATGTCGATTTCCTTGATCGAGAACTGCGCATCGACAGTGCAATAGCGCATGTCGCAGGCGCTGATCAGATCGATCGCACCGCCGATGCAGTAACCCTGGATAGCCGCCAGCACTGGCTTGCGGCAGTTGTCGACGGCATTGAAGGAGGCTTGCAGCTCGAGAATCTTGCGGCGCAACGCGGTGGCATTGCGGCCGACGTCCTTGCCCAGCTGGGCGCCGACCGACGCCAGCAGCGTCAGGTCGATGCCCGAAGAGAAATGCTTGCCCGCACCGGAGAGCACTACCACGCGCACCGCATCGGTATCGTCGACCCACTGGAAGATCTCGATGATCTCGCGCCAGAAGTCGGCGTTCATGGCGTTGATCTTGTCGGGACGGTTGATCTGCACGTGGGCGATCTTGTCCGCCAGCTCGACGCGGAAGGCTTGGTAGTCGGACATGGCAGGCATCCTCAGCCACTGCTTGGCAGCGCAGTAATTATTTTGTGATTAATAACCGGGCAACTATAACAAGCGCGCCATAAAAGTCGATGCTTGCCACTGTGACACAGGGCACGCCCCGGCACGTTAGCAACAGCTTTGAATGTCAGAGATAAGAGATTGATCTGTCGAGGATCTTACGCCTCGACAGATTCGCCCACTATTTATTCGACCAGGCAGTCCACGCAGTACTCGCCCGCTTCGGTTTGCAGGCCGTGCACGTCGATGTCGAAACCCGGGAAAGCCTGATCGAAGGTTCTGGCGAACGCCAGGTAGTCGAGAATCGAGCGCGTGGCAGCGGTGAAACGCTCGCCCGGCATGATCAGCGGAATACCCGGCGGATAAGGCACCAGCATCACCGCCGCGATACGACCCTGGAGCTGATCGATGGGCACCGCCTCCACCTCGCCACGCACCAGCCGGTCATAGGCATCGGCCGGCTTGATCGCCAGTTCGGGCAACGCCGTGTACATGCTCTTCAATGCCTTGGCGGTTGCGTTTTCGCGATAACAGCCATGCAGCGCGTCGCACAGGTCACGCAGACCCATGCCCTGATAGCGCCCACCGCCCGCGTGGGCGATGGAGGGCAGCACATCGATCAGCGGCAGGTTGGCGTCGTAGCTACGCTTGAATTCCAGCAGTTCGGTCAGCAGCGTGCTCCACTTGCCCTTGGTGATGCCCATGGAGAACAACACCAGGAAGGAATACAGGCCGGTCTTCTCCACCACCAGGCCGCGCTCCCAGAGGAACTTGCTGACCACCGCGGCGGGAATGCCCCGTTGTTCCAGCTTGCCGGCGGCATTGAGGCCCGGCATCACCAGCGTGACCTTGATCGGATCGAGCAATACGTAATCGCTGGCTACCTCACCGAAACCGTGCCAGTCGGCGTCCGGCTGCAGCACCCAGTCGGTGGTCGAGAGGCTGTCGGCGCCGTCGGCCTCGCCCGGCTGCCAGATACTGAACCACCAGTCCTCGGCATCGAGGTTGCGCCGTACGTTGGCCAGAGCACGACGGAAGCTCAGCGCCTCGTCGAAGGTTTCCTGAATCAGCGAACGCCCGGCCGGGCCTTCCATCATCGCCGAGGCCACATCCAGCGAGGCGATGATGCCGTACTGCGGCGAAGTGGAGATGTGCATCATGAAGGCTTCGTTGAAGCGATCGCGATCCAGTTGGCGCTGGCCGCCATCCTGCACATGGATCATCGAAGCCTGGCTGAATGCGGCCAGCAGCTTGTGCGTGGAGTGGGTGGTGAATACCAGCGGCGAATGCTCGTCGCATTGGGTGCCCATACCGTAGCGGCCAGCATAGAACTCATGGAACGCCGCGTAGGCATACCAGGCCTCGTCGAAGTGCAGCACCTCGACCGAATCGCCCAGCGCCTGCTTGACCATCTCGGCGTTGTAGCAGAGCCCGTCATAGGTGGAGTTGGTCACTACCGCCAGCTTGACCTTGGGCGCTCGACCGCGCGCCAGCGGGCTGGCGTCGATCTTGGCCTGGATCGATTCACGGCTGAACTCCGAGAGCGGGATCGGCCCGATGATGCCCAGCTCGTTGCGCTCGGGGCACAGGTACAGCGGGATTGCGCCGGTCATGATGATCGAGTGCAGGATCGACTTGTGGCAGTTGCGATCCACCAGTACCAGATCGTCACGCCCGACCATCGAATGCCAGACGATCTTGTTCGCCGTCGAGGTGCCGTTGATCACGAAGAAGGTGTGGTCGGCGCCGAAGTTGCGCGCCGCACGCGCCTCGGCCTCGGCCAGCGGGCCGGTGTGATCGAGGAGCGAACCCAGCTCCGGCACCGACACGGACAGGTCGGAACGCAGGGTGTTTTCGCCAAAGAACTGGTGGAAGGCCTGGCCCACCGGGCTCTTGCGATAGGCTACGCCGCCGCCATGGCCGGGCGTGTGCCAGGAATAGTTGGACTGCGCGGTGTGCTGCACCAGCGCCTTGAAGAACGGCGGCAACAGACCGTCGAGGTAGTTGTGCGCCGCACGCGCCACCTGCCTGGCGAGGAAGGACACGGTGTCTTCGTAGAGATAGAGAATGCCGCGCAGGTGGTTGAGGTCGGCCATGGCCTCGGCCGGCGCATTCTCGATGGTGACCTGCTCGCCCAGGGCGAAGATCGGCAATTGCGGTGCTCGCACCCGAGCCACGCGAATCAGCTCGACCATGTCCTGCAGCAGCCGGCTGTTCTCCCCCGCACCCTCAGCCGCCACCAGGATGCAGGCCAGGCCGTGATGGGTGGAGGCGACGATGCGGCCCTCGGCGGCACTGGCCGTAGGCAGAATGCTGAAACCGTCCTGAGTGAGTTCCTGGGCGATGGCGCGCACGCGATCACCGGCCACGGTATCGGCCTTGATGTCACGGTGCACGATTAGGACGGGGAATTTGAGATCTTTATACATTGTGACGTCCTGAAGGCTGGCAGGCCTGGCCTGCCCATCACTTCAGGTTAGAGGCTCGCCCTGATCGGCGGAACCCCCTGTGCATCACGCTATAACAAAAGGTCGCAATTGCGCTGTTCGGTTATTCCGGCGCTTTTTCCAACTGTGCCCACAGCGAGGGGCCACCAGCGGCCTTCTCGATCACGGCCAGACGCGCCAGATGCGCCGCGAGCTCCTCCTCGCTGGCACGGATCACTCGGGTACGCGCGCGCGCAGGGTCGAGACGACGAATCGGCGTAGCCTGCTGACGCCCGCTGCCATCGCCATCAGCACCATCACCAGCCAGGGACAGATTGGTCTGCCCGCCGGTCATCGCCAGGTAGACGTCAGCGAGAATCTCCGAGTCGAGCAAGGCGCCGTGCAGTTCGCGGTTGGAGTTGTCGACGCCGTAACGCTTGCACAGCGCATCGAGGCTGTTGCGCTGCCCCGGATGGCGCTCGCGGGCCATCATCAGGGTATCGAGCACCGAGCAGTAATCGCTGACGTCGGCACGCTCGCTCTGCCCCAGCAGGGCGAACTCGTTGTTGATGAAGCCGACGTCGAACGCCGCGTTATGGATGATCAGCTGGGCGCCCTTGATGAACTCGTAGAATTCATCCGCCACGTCTCTGAAGCGCGGTTTGTCGGCCACGAACTCGTTGGTGATGCCGTGAACCGCGATGGCACCTTCGTCGATTTCGCGGTCCGGGTTCAGATAGACATGGAAATGACGCCCGGTCAGGCGACGCCCCAACAACTCGACACAACCGATCTCGATGATGCGGTGCCCGTCGGTGACCGGCATACCCGTGGTTTCGGTATCCAGCACCACGTAGCGCTTGACGGTATTCTCGGTTGTCACGCCTTGCCTCTCTCAACTATTGGGGTTGTCGCACATTCAAGCGCGGCATATTAACTCAAGTGGCCTAGCAGGCCGTTGAAAAACGTTGGCGAGGCAGCCAGTGCAATACCGATGGCGGCCCCGCAAAAACAGGCGAGCAGGTAGTCTCGTCGACCCCACGGCGGAGTTTACGAGCTGTAAATGAGCATTTTGAGCCTGTTTTTAACGCAGCAATGGCAACGCAGGTAGTTTTTCAACAGCCTGCTAACACGCCGAACGCACCTCGTCGACCCCACGATTGGCCAACTGGTCCGCTCGCTCGTTGCCGGGGTGGCCGGTATGGCCGCGCACCCACTGCCAGCTCACCTGATGACGATTCACTTCCTCATCCAGCTTCTGCCAGAGGTCGGCATTTTTCACCGGCTCTTTCGAGGCCGTCTTCCAGCCGCGCTTCTTCCAGTTCGGCAGCCATTCCTGGATGCCCTTCATCACGTACTGCGAGTCGGTCACCAGCTTGACCGAGCAGGGCCGGGTCAGTGCGATCAGGCCGGCGATCGCCGCCATCAGTTCCATGCGGTTGTTGGTGGTGCTCGGGTCACCGCCCCACAGCTCCTTTTCCACACCTTTATAGACCAGCAGCGCCCCCCAGCCTCCGGGACCAGGATTGCCCTTGCAGGCGCCGTCGGTGTAGATCACCACTTCATCGGTTTCGGACATTCATGAACTCTGTAAAGAATTGACGGGCCGGGGCATGGCCTTCAGCTGTCGGCATCACGTCGGCTGATCTTGGCCACCGGCATCGGCAGCAACTTGCCCATCGGCTCACGGCGCGATTGCCGCAAGGGGCGCAAGCCGACCACCAGTTTGCGCGCTACCAACAGGTAGAAGCCGGCGCCCGGCAACTGCCAGGCATCGCCCCAGCTCTCCATTCGCCGCAGGCGCATTTGCCAGGCCAGCGAAGCGAGCGGCGGACGATAGCACCCGAAGCGACGTTTCTCCAACGCGAAGCCCAGCAAGCTCAGCCAGTCACCGACGCGACTCGGCGCGATGCAACGGGCTCTGGCCAGGCCATCTTGCGCAAACAGTCGCCGCACGCCCCAGGCGCTCCAGGGATGGATACCCAGGATCAGCAGATGTCCGCCAGGCCTGACGCTACGGGCCGCCTCACGCAGCAGGCCATGGGGCGACAGGCTGAAATCCAGGCCGTGCTGCAGCACCACCACATCGGCAGCGTGCTCGCCCAGAGGCCAGGATTGTTCCTCGCAGACGATCTGCACACCCGGCATGGGCGCGCCGAGGCGAACGTTGTGCTGGATCTGCCCGGCCTTGGGCGGGCCTTCGGCACCGGGGCCGAAGCTCACCAGATAACCGCCGAAGAAACGTGCCAGCTCTTCCTCCAGCAAGCGCCGTTCTTCCTCGAGCAACAGTTGCCCGAGTGGCCCGGCAAGCCAGTCGCGCGCCTCACCGATGAGCTTGAGCCACTCCGGGTCGGCCTGGGCGAATGCCTGATCAGTCATCGCTGCCTCCGCATGACAGGTTCTGCATGTCCTGTCTAAGATGCACCTTTATCACCAGCTTAGCGACCCGCAATGATTCAGATCGACGCGCTGCCCGCCTTCAATGACAACTATATCTGGCTGCTGCAGGATGCCGGCAGCAAGCGCTGCGCCGTGGTCGACCCCGGTGATGCAGCGCCGGTACTGGCCTGGCTGCAGGCTCACCCGCAGTGGCAGCTCAGCGATATCCTGATCACCCACCATCACTTCGATCATGTCGGCGGCGTCGAGACGCTGAAGAACGCCACTGGCGCACGTGTCGCCGGCCCGGCTACGGAAAAGATTCCGGCGCGCGACCTCGACCTGAACGACAACGATGAGATCGAGGTGCTCGGCCTGCGTTTCCAGATCATCGCCGTGCCAGGCCACACCCTCGGCCATATCGCCTACTACCATGCCGGGCAGAATCTGCTGTTCTGTGGCGACACTCTGTTCGCCGGTGGCTGCGGTCGCCTGTTCGAAGGCACACCGCAGCAGATGCACCAGTCACTGAGCCGCCTGGCAGCGCTGCCTGCCAGCACGCGGGTTTACTGCACCCACGAATACACCCTGAGCAACCTGCGCTTCGCTCATGCCGTCGAGCCAGGTAATGCGCGCCTGAGCGAACGCCTGGCCGAAGTGACCCGCTGGCGGGAAGAGAACCGCATCAGCCTGCCCTCGACCATCGAACTGGAGCTGGCCACCAATCCGTTTCTGCGTACCCGCGAACCTTCGATCATCGCTGCGGCAAAAGGACGCGAAAACGGACAATCGAGCGATCCGAGCGCCGTGTTCGCCAGCCTACGCGCCTGGAAGGACAGCTTCTAAACCCCGAGAAATCCCCGCCCAAAGGATCGCCGGGAGGCCATCCTGAACCTTGCGTGCGCCAAGTCCGACCTGCGCGGATGCAGGTCACAAAAGGCTGGTGAAAACTTGACCACCCCCGCTTCGGTTCCTAGAATCGCCCGACCTTTTCGCCGGGACAGCCACCTCACCCAATGCCTTTATCATCACGCAAGCCATTGAATATCAAGGCATTGGTGCGAAGCGCTCGAGCGCTCGCGGTGATGTGCAGCATAGCCTTGGCCGGCTGTCAGAGCCTGCCCAGCGACACCCCGGAGCGCTCGACCGATACCGCTCGCGCCGTAGGCCTGGAGCGTGAGCCAGAGTGGCTCAGCAGCCAGATCAAACCGCGTGAATACAACGATATTTGGGAGCGCATGCGCGACGGTTTCAAGCTGCAGGACGAAATCGGCATCAACCCCCGTATCGAACGCGTACGCCTGTGGTACGCCAGCAATCCGAAACACGTCGACACCGTCAGCGAGCGCAGCGCTCCTTATATCCACTACATCGTCGAACGCCTGGCAGAGCGTGACATGCCGATGGAGCTGGCCCTGCTGCCGGTAATCGAGAGCGCCTACGACCCACAGGCCTACTCTTCCGCACACGCCGTCGGTCTCTGGCAATTCATTCCTTCCACCGGTCGTCACTACAACTTGCGCCAGACCAACTGGTACGATGGCCGCCGTGATGTAACCGCCTCGACCCAGGCCGCCCTCAACTACCTGAGCCGCCTGCACGAGATGTTCAATGGCGACTGGCTACTGGCCCTGGCCGCCTACAACGCCGGCGAAGGCCGCATCAGCCGTGCCATCGAACGCAACGAGAAGCTCGGCCTGCCCAGCGACTACTGGAACCTGTCGCTGCCCAAGGAAACCGAAGACTACGTGCCCAAGTTGCTGGCACTTTCGCAGGTGATCCTGACACCGGAAGCCTACGGCGTGACCCTCTCGCCGATCGCCAACGAGCCCTACTTCGAGCAGATCGCGATCAAGCAGCACATGGACCTGGCCCGCGTCGCCAAACTGGCCGACCTGGATGAACAGGAGTTGCTGCAGCTCAACCCTGCCTACAAGCGCGGCATCACCCTCGACGGCCCGCAGCACCTGCTGGTACCGACCGATAAAGCCGAGCTGCTCAGCGCCAACCTGGCCCTGATGAAACCGCAGGAACTGGTCGACTGGCAGAGCTACACCGTGCGTTCCGGCGACAGCCTGCATGCCATTGCCAACCGTCACCACCTGTCGGTGAACATGCTCAAGGACGTCAATCGCCTGAGCAGCAACAATCTGAGCATCGGCCAGGTGCTGACCATACCGGCCAAGCCAGGCACGGCGCCGAGCGAGCCGCTATATCAGCAGCGCAGCACCGCGCAGAGCACTGCCAAGCGCACCTATCGGGTAAAGGATGGTGACAACCTGTGGCAAATCGCACGCGCCAACCAGGTTGCCGTGCATGACCTGAAACGCTGGAACAAGCTGCAAGGCAATCAACTGAAAGTCGGCCAGGTTCTGACTCTGGCGGCCGTTGACAGCGCCCCTCAAGTGGCCGCCACAACGCGCGGCAGCACCAGCTCGCGTGACAAGGCCACCTACTATCGCGTACAGAGCGGCGACTCGCTGTACGAGATCGCCAAACGCTTCAAGATCGACCTCAAACGTCTGCAGGCCTGGAACCCGCGCAGCAGCACGCTGCGCCCCGGGCAGATGCTGACCCTCTATCTGCCCTGATCAGCGCTTGCTGATGACCTCCAGGCAGCGCCCCGTCAGCTGCGTAAAGCGTTGAAAGGCGACGAATTGCTCATGCCGTAGGGCCCGCCCGGACAGTCGACTGTCGGCGTACAGCACGCCGATCTCCCGCGTGCCGGCGATGATCGGCGCGATGAAGAACATGCCATTGCCCAGACTGCGGCGGATCGGCTGGGTCACCAGCTCGGCGAGGTTGTAGCTGGCAGGCACGCCCATCCAGATCGCTTCACGATGGCGCAGCGCATAGCTGAAGATGTGCGGCTGCTCCGCCTGCTCGGCCGGCAAGACGAAATCCTGCAGCCACTGCTCGCTCTTGTCGCCGATCACACGCTTGGCGCGAAAGCGGCTTTGCCCATCGGCCAGCACCGTGAGCATTACCCGTTCCAGACCAGCGCCACGGTGCAAGCCCTTGAGCAGGGTATCGAGCACCAGGCCGACGTCGGCCCGCGCACTGATCATCAGGCCGAGGTCCTGCAGCGCCTGCTGCATCACCAACAAGTCAGGCTGCAACAGGCGCGCCTTGCGCTCTTCCTGCTGCAGGCGGATCTGCTCGGGGTCGGTATTGGGAATCAGCCGGCACAACTTGCTGGCGCCGAAGGTGGAGGCCACTTTAACCGCCTCCTCGGCACTGGCCAGCACCTGCTGCAGCGCGTCCTCGGCGCTGAGGTCGACGAATGCCGCCATCTTCGCCAGCACCGCTTCCATCTCCGGCGACTCCCAGCCCTGCAGCGCGGCCTCGCTGATGCGCACCCCCAGCTGCACAGCGTATGCCGCCGGGTCGTGCTGGTTGGCGCCGGCATGGGCGAGGCTGACCGTCTCACCGAGGTTCCAGCTTTTCACCAGTCCTTGGGTCAACTGGCGGAAGCTGGTGCCCAGGACCTCGCGTACCGCCTCCTCGACTTCTATTCCGGGCTGCACCAGAGCTGCAGCCAGCTCGTCCGCCTGCTCGCCGCCACAGCCCCAGAACGCCAGCTCGCCCAGATGATGGAGCAAGGCGGCGATGAACACCTCCTCGGCATGCTTGGAGAGTACGTACCCGGCGATGTTGCGCGCCTGCACGGCGGCGTGGAAGGAGCGTGCGAGCAACTCCTGCAGCTGCTCGCGCGGAGCGCGGGTGAGCAGTCCGTCGATCAGGCTGACCGACAGCCCGATCAGACGCACGTTGTCGAAGCCGATCAGCACGATGGCGCGCGAGATGGTCTTGATGGTTTCCTGGGACGGGTTGTAGTAGACGCTGTTGCCGACCCGCAGCACCTTGCTGGTCAGCGCCGCATCACGCAGCAATACATCGGCCAGTTGCTGCACCGAAGCAGAATCCTGCTGCGCAAGGCGCTGCAGATCCTGCACCACGGCAGCCAGTGCGGGCAGTTCGGCTTGGTTCAGGCGATCGATCCATGACTGCAGACCATGGCTTCGTTCCGACAATTTCGTACCCTCATGGCGTGTCTGTGAAGTGTATGCCAAAGTGCCGCTACTGCTCACCCGCCACCGCGCTCTTTTTCCTGCCCAGACAAGCTGTTACTGTACGGCCCCAGAAGCCCAAACGCCGCCAAGGATCGGATCTCACGCCCGATGCGTCCCCTCCTCCTGCTGTTCCTCAGCCTGGCCTTGAGCTTTCCCGCCTCTGCGACTATCAGCGAGAGCCACGGCTACGCCCAGTTCGGGACACTCAAGTACCCTGCCAGCTTCAGTCATTTCGACTGGGTCAACCCCGACGCGCCCAAAGGCGGCACGTTGCGCATCATGGCGTCCGGCACTTTCGATACGCTCAACCCCTACACGCTCAAGGGCAGCAGCCCGATCTCGACCGCGCACTTTCTGCAATACGGCGCCAACGAGCTGAACGAACCCCTGATGGTCGGCACCGGTGCCTATGACCCGTCAGGCGACGAGCCCGCCTCCAGCTACGGCCTGATCGCCAGGAGCGTCGAGTACAGCGAGGATCGCAGCTGGGTGGTGTTCAACCTGCGCCCGGAAGCACGCTTTCACGATGGCAAGCCGATCACCGCCTACGACGTGGCCTTTTCCTATCGCCTGCTGCGCAATGACGGCCATCCGCAGTACCGCACCAATCTGCAGGAGGTGAAGCGCGTCGACATCCTCGGTCGTCACCGCATCCGTTTCGTTTTCAAGCGCGCCGGCAATCCCCTGCTGATCCTGCGCCTGGGCGAACTGCCGGTGCTGCCGCAGCACTACTGGAAAGATCGCGACTTCAAGAGCACCACCTTCGAGGCGCCGCTGGGCAGTGGCCCCTATCGCATCGTCCAGGTGGTACCGGGCCGACGTCTGGTGTTCGAGCGGGTCAAGGACTGGTGGGGCAAGGACCTGCCGGTCAATCGCGGCAAGTACAACTTCGACCGCGTCGAAGTGGAGTTCTACCGCGACAACCATGTCGCCTTCGAGGCCTTCAAGGCCGGCGAATTCGACTTCTATATCGAGAATCAGGCGAAGAACTGGAGCAACGGCTATCGCTTCCCGGCCGTGACCCGCGGCGATGTGGTCCGCGCCGAGATACCCCACCAGATCCCGACGCAGACCCAGGCGCTGTTCATGAACACCCGCCGCCCCCTGTTCAGCGACCGCCGCGTGCGCGAAGCGCTGGGACTGATGTTCGATTTCGAGTGGACCAACCGTACCCTGTTCAACAACGCCTACGTGCGCGCAGCCAGCTACTACCCCAATAGCGATTTCTCGGCCACCGGCAAGCCCGAGGGCGCCGAATGGCTGCTGCTTTCACCGCACCGCGACAAGCTGCCGGCCCGCCTGTTCACCGAGGCGCCGACACAACCGGTAACCGATGGCCGCGGCATCCCCCGGGAAACCTTGCGCCGCGCCCTCGGTCTATTGGCCGACGCCGGCTGGAAGACCACGGGCCAGGAACTGCGCAATGCGCGCGGTCAGCGCCTGGCGTTCGAGATCATGCTGGTCAACCCCAGCCTGGAACGCATTCTCCAGCCTTACGTCGCCAACCTCGCCAGCCTCGGCATCAGCGCCAACCTGCGCACCGTCGACCGCGCGCAATACAAGCAACGCCTCGATCAGTTCGACTACGACATGATTCTGCTGACCCTGCCGCAAACCCTCAGCCCGGGCCTGGAGCAATCGTTGTATTTCCACTCCAGCCAGGTGAACGTCAAGGGCGGCAAGAACTATGCAGGCGTCAACGACCCAGTGGTCGACGAGATGATCGACAAGCTGCTTTCGGCGCAGACCCGCGACGAACAGATCGCCGCCACCCGCGCCCTGGATCGGGTTCTGCTCTGGCAGCACTACAGCATTCCCAACTGGTACATCAATTATCACCGCCTGGCGTACCGCAACCGGTTCGCCTTCGTCACCACGCCGCCCTACACCCTGGGCCTGCGCACCTGGTGGCTGAAGCCCACGGAGAACGCTCGATGACCCACCCGCTGCGCAGTTTCCTGCTTCACGGTAGCAGCCTCATCCTGCTCGGCCTGGCCGGCATCGCCCTCGCCGCCCCCAAGCATGCCGCCACGCTCTACGATGAGCCGCCCAAGTATCCCGCCGACTTCACCCACTTCGAATACACCAACCCCGACGCCCCCAAGGGCGGCACCTTCCGTGAAGCGGGCTTCGGTGGCTTCGACAGCCTGAACCCCTTTATCAGCAAAGGGGTGTCAGCCGATGACATCAATCTGATCTACGACACCCTGACCGTGCAGAGCATGGACGAACCGTTCACTGCCTACGGCCTGATCGCCGAGAAGATCGAGAAAGCGCCCGACAACGCCTGGGTGCGTTTCCTGTTGCGCAAGGAAGCGCGCTTTCACGACGGCACGCCGATTACCGCTGAAGACGTCAAGTTCACCTTCGATACGCTGATGGAGAAAGGCGCGCCGATGTATCGCGGCTATTACGCCGACGTCGAGCAGGCTGAAGTGGAGTCGCCGCACAGCGTGCGCTTCGTGTTCAAGCATGCCGGTAACCGCGAGCTGCCGCTGATCGTCGGCCAGTTGCCGGTGTTGCCCAAGCACTGGTGGGCCGAGCGCGATTTCACCAAGGGCAATCTCGAAGCGCCTCTGGGCAGCGGCCCGTACAGGGTCGGTCGGGTCCAGGCGGGTCGCAGCATCCGCTACGAGCGCGTCAAGGACTGGTGGGCCAAGGACCTGCCGGTGAGCCGCGGCTTCTACAACTTCGACACCATCCAGATCGACTACTACCGCGACAACACCGTAGCCCTGGAAGCACTGAAGGCCGGCCAGTTCGACTACTGGCTGGAAACCAGCGCGAAGAACTGGGCCACCGCCTACAACACCCCGGCAGTCGCCAACGGCCAGTTGATCAAGGAAGAGATTCAGAACCGCAACCCGACCGGCATGCAGGGTTTCATCTTCAACACCCGCCGGCCACAGTTCCAGGATCGCCGCGTACGTGAGGCGCTGGGCCTGCTGTACGACTTCGAATGGGCCAACAAGCGCCTGTTCAACGGCGCCTACTTCCGTACCCGCAGCTACTTCGACAACTCCGAACTGGGCTCACGCGGACTGCCCGATGAAGCCGAGCTGGCGATTCTCGAGCCGCTGCGCGGCAAGATTCCGGCCGAGGTGTTCAGCGAAGAGTTCCACGTACCGGTAACCGACGGCAGCGGCATCATCCGTGAGCAGCAGCGTCGCGCCTATCAGTTGCTGCAACAGGCCGGCTGGCGCATCGAGGGCGATCGCATGCTCGACGCGAGCGGGCAGCCGGTCAGCTTCGAGTTTCTCCTGGCGCAGACCGAGTTCGAGCGCGTTCTGCTGCCATTCAAGCGCAATCTGGCTGACCTCGGCATCGAAATGGTGATTCGTCGCGTCGACGTTTCACAGTACATCAACCGCCTGCGTTCGCGTGATTTCGACATGATCGTCGGCGGCTTCGGCCAGTCCAACTCGCCAGGCAACGAGCAGCGCGAGTACTGGCATTCCTCCAGCGCCGACAATCCCGGCAGCCGCAACTACATCGGTCTCAAGGATCCAGCGATCGACCAGATCGTCGAAGCGCTGATCAATGCCGACTCGCGGCAGGATCTGATCGCCCACACTCGCGCGCTGGACCGCGTATTGCTGTGGGGCTACTACGTGATCCCCAACTGGCACATCAAGACCTGGCGCGTAGCCTACTGGAACCGTTTCGAGCACCCGAAGGTGACGCCGCTCTACGATATCGGACTGCACACCTGGTGGGTGCGCCCAGGTCAGGAGCAACCGAGCAAAGCCCAGCAACAAGCCGCGGAACAGGCCAACGAAGAGGCGAAGCCATAATGCTGGCCTATATCCTCCGTCGCCTGCTGCTGATCATTCCGACCCTGTTCGGCATTCTGGTCATCAATTTCGTCATCATCCAGGCCGCCCCCGGCGGCCCGGTGGAGCAGATGATCGCCAAGCTCGAAGGCTTCGACGGTGCCACCAGCCGTATCGCCGGTGGCGGCGCCGAGGTTTCGGTGGCCGGCTCCAACTATCGCGGCGCGCAGGGCCTCGACCCCAAGCTGATCGAAGAAATCGAGAAGATGTACGGCTTCGACAAGTCGGCGCCGGAACGCTTCTGGATCATGCTGAAGAACTACGCCCAGCTGGATTTCGGCTCCAGCTTCTTTCGCGATGCCCAGGTGATCGACCTGATCATCGAGAAGATGCCGGTGTCGATCTCGCTCGGCCTGTGGAGCACCCTGATCATGTATCTGGTCTCCATCCCGTTGGGCATCGCCAAGGCCACGCGCCACGGCAGCGCCTTCGACGTCTGGACCAGCTCGGCGATCATCATCGGCTACGCCATCCCGGCCTTCCTCTTCGCCATCCTGCTGATCGTGCTGTTCGCCGGCGGCAGCTACTGGGACTGGTTCCCCCTGCGCGGCCTGACCTCGAACAACTTCGACGAGCTCAGCCTCGGCGGTAAGATTCTCGACTACCTCTGGCACCTGGTGCTGCCGGTAACGGCGCTGGTCATCGGCAACTTCGCCACCCTGACCCTGCTGACCAAGAACAGCTTTCTCGACGAGATCAACAAGCAGTACGTGACCACCGCACGGGCCAAGGGCCTGACCAACCATCGCGTGCTCTACGGCCACGTCTTCCGCAACGCCATGCTGCTGATCATCGCCGGCTTCCCGGCCGCCTTCATCGGCATCTTCTTCACCGGCTCCCTGCTGATCGAAGTGATCTTCTCCCTCGACGGCCTGGGCCTGATGAGCTTCGAGGCGGCGATCAACCGTGACTATCCGGTGGTGTTCGGCACCCTCTTCATCTTCACCTTGCTGGGACTGGTCGTGAAATTGATCGGTGACATCACCTATACCCTGGTCGATCCCCGCATCGACTTCGAAAGCCGGGAGGGTTGAGCATGAAACTCTCTCCTCTCAACCAGCGCCGCTTCGATCGTTTCAAGGCGCACAAGCGCGGCTGGTGGTCGCTGTGGCTGTTTCTCATCCTGTTCGGCCTGAGTCTAGGCGCCGAGTTGATCGCCAACGACAAACCGCTGGCCGTGCGTTACGACGGGCAGTGGTACTTCCCGGTGCTCAAGCGCTACCCGGAAACGGTTTTCGGCGGCGAATTCCCACTACAGGCCAACTACAAAAGCCCCTATATCCAGGACCTGATCGCGGAAAAGGATGGCTGGATGATCTGGCCGCCGATTCCCTTCAGCTATTCGAGCATCAACTATGACCTGGAAGTGCCCGCTCCGGCACCGCCTTCGGCGCAGAACTGGCTGGGCACCGACGATCAGGGCCGCGACGTGCTGGCACGGGTGATCTACGGCTTTCGCATCTCGGTGCTGTTCGCCCTGACCCTGACCCTGGCCAGCTCGGTGATCGGGGTGATCGCCGGCGCGCTGCAAGGTTTCTACGGCGGTTGGGTCGACCTGCTCGGCCAGCGCTTTCTGGAAATCTGGTCGGGCCTACCGGTGCTCTACCTGCTGATCATCCTCGCCAGCTTCGTGCAGCCGAACTTCTGGTGGCTGCTGGGCATCATGCTGCTGTTTTCCTGGATGAGCCTGGTGGACGTGGTGCGCGCCGAATTCCTTCGCGGGCGCAACCTTGAGTACGTGCGTGCGGCGCGGGCGCTGGGCATGAGCAACGGCGCGATCATGTTCCGCCACATCCTGCCCAATGCCATGGTCTCGACCATGACCTTCATGCCCTTCATCCTAACCGGTGCCATCGGCACCCTGACCGCGCTGGACTTCCTCGGCTTCGGCCTGCCGCCCGGCGCCCCCTCGCTCGGCGAACTGGTCGCTCAGGGCAAGAGCAACCTGCAGGCGCCCTGGCTGGGCATCAGCGCCTTCGCCGTACTGGCGATCATGCTGAGCCTGCTGGTGTTCATCGGCGAAGCCGCCCGCGATGCCTTCGACCCGAGGAAATGACATGAGCCAGAACGAAACCCTGCTGCAAGTTCGCGACCTGGCCGTCGAATTCGTCACGGGCGAGAACTGCCAGCGCGTGGTCGAGGGGGTCAGCTTCGACATCCGCAAAGGCGAGACATTGGCCCTGGTCGGCGAAAGCGGCTCAGGCAAATCGGTCACCGCGCACTCGATCCTGCGCCTTCTGCCCTACCCGCTCGCACGCCATCCGCATGGCAGCATCGAGTACGCTGGCGAAGACCTGCTCAAGCTCGGCGAGGGCCGACTGCGCGGCATCCGTGGCAACCGCATCGCCATGGTCTTTCAGGAGCCGATGACCTCGCTCAACCCGCTGCATACCATCGAGAAGCAGATCAACGAGGTACTCGCCCTGCACAAGGGTTTGCGCGGCAAGGCTGCCAGCGCGCGTACTCTGGAGTTGCTGGAGCTGGTCGGTATTCCGGAGCCGAAGAAGCGCCTCAAAGCCTACCCGCACGAACTTTCCGGGGGCCAACGGCAGCGGGTGATGATCGCCATGGCCCTGGCCAACGAGCCTCAGCTGTTGATCGCCGACGAGCCGACCACCGCCCTGGATGTCACCGTACAGCTGAAAATCCTCGAATTGCTCAAGGATCTGCAGGCGCGCCTGGGCATGTCACTGCTGCTGATCAGCCATGATCTCAACCTGGTTCGCAGAATTGCCCATCGCGTATGTGTCATGCAGCGCGGTCGCATCGTCGAACAGGCGTCGTGTGAACAATTGTTCCAGTCGCCAGAGCATCCCTATACCCAGGAACTGCTCGGCGCCGAGCCCAGTGGCGAACCTGCGGCCAACCCCGCAGGCCAGCCATTGCTGGAAGTGGACGACCTGCGCGTGTGGTTCCCGATCAAGAAGGGCCTGTTGCGCAGGACGGTGGATCATGTCAAAGCGGTGGATGGCATCAACTTCAGCCTGCCTCAGGGCCAGACCCTGGGCATCGTCGGCGAAAGTGGTTCCGGCAAGTCCACCCTGGGCATGGCCATTCTGCGACTGCTCGCCAGTCGCGGTGATATCCGCTTCCAGGGCCAGCAGTTGCAGGGCCTGAGCCAGCAGGAAGTACGCCCGCTACGCAGGCAGATGCAGGTGGTGTTTCAGGATCCCTTCGGCAGCCTGAGCCCGCGCATGTCGGTGAGTCAGATCGTCGGTGAAGGTCTGCGCATTCACCGTATGGGCAACGAGGCGGAGCAGGAACAGGCGATCATCGACGCGCTTTTGGAGGTAGGGCTGGATCCGCAGACGCGGCATCGCTACCCCCACGAGTTTTCTGGCGGGCAACGGCAGCGGATTGCCATTGCCCGGGCACTGGTGTTGAAACCGGCGCTGATTCTGCTGGACGAGCCCACCTCGGCGCTCGACCGCACGGTTCAGCGTCAGGTGGTGGAGTTGTTGCGCGGCTTGCAGGCCAAGTACAACCTGACCTATCTGTTTATCAGCCATGACCTGGCGGTAGTCAGAGCGCTGAGCCACCAATTGATGGTGGTCAAGCAGGGCCAGGTGGTCGAACAGGGGTCTGCCGAGTCGATCTTCAGTGCACCGCAACACCCTTATACGCAGCAGTTGCTGGAAGCCGCTTTTCTGGCCCCGGCAACGGCTCACTGATCCTTGAAACAGGAAGAGGAATAGCACAATGGGTTTTCTAACCGGTAAGCGCGTACTCATCGTTGGCGTTGCCAGCAAACTGTCCATCGCCTCGGGTATCGCCGCCGCCATGCACCGTGAAGGTGCCGAGCTGGCTTTCACCTACCAGAACGAGAAGCTCAAGGGCCGCGTCGAAGAGTTCGCCGCCGGCTGGGGCTCCAGCGCCGACCTGTGCTTCCCTTGCGATGTGGCCAGCGACGAGGAAATCGCCGCCGTATTCGAAGCGCTGAGCAAGAAGTGGGACGGTCTGGACTGCATCGTCCACTCGGTAGGCTTCGCCCCGGGCGACCAGCTCAATGGCGACTTCACCGAAGTGACCACCCGTGAAGGCTTCAAGATCGCCCACGACATCAGCGCCTACAGCTTCGTCGCCCTGGCCAAGGCCGGTCGCGAGATGATGAAAGGCCGCAACGGCAGCCTGCTCACCCTCTCCTACCTGGGTGCCGAGCGCACCATGCCGAACTACAACGTCATGGGCATGGCCAAGGCCAGCCTGGAAGCTGGCGTGCGCTACCTGGCCGGCAGCCTCGGCCCGGAAGGCACTCGCGTCAACGCCATTTCCGCCGGCCCGATCCGCACCCTGGCTGCCAGCGGCATCGCCAGCTTCCGCAAGATGCTGGCGGCCAACGAGAAGCAGACCCCGCTGCGTCGCAACGTCACCATCGAGGAAGTCGGCAATGCCGGCGCCTTCCTCTGCTCCGACCTGGCCTCGGGCATCAGCGGCGAGATCATGTACGTCGACGGCGGCTTCAACACCACTGCCATGGGCGCCATGGAAGACTGAGTTGAGCTCACCAGGGGCTCGCAAGCAGAACAGCAGGCGATGCCCGGCACCTTCAGCACGGCTTGATCGTGGCTGAATCCCACAACGCCGCACCTTCCCCCAGGAAGTGCGGCGTTGTCGTTTTCGGCGTTTGTCATCGTTCAAACCGAACCGAAACGCCGACACTACTCGGCACGCTTCAACCTTGGCGTTGTCCTAGCAGGGAAGCCTGGAACCGAGATGGGTCAATGATCCCGACGAACAAATGGCGAGCCTGCCTGATCTGCGCGCTATGCGCCCTGGTGCTCGGCTGCGCCCTGCCGCCGCTGGATGGCCGCACCGAGAGCCAGGCCTTCACCCAGGCCGAAACGGCCGATACCACGCTGGGGCAAGCCCTGGGCAGCCAGCGAGACGCTCATCCCGGACTGTCCGGCATCCTCACGCTGGCGGCTGCCCGCGACGCCTTTGCCGCGCGCATGCTCCTGGTCGAAGCAGCCGAACGCAGCCTCGACATCCAGTATTACATCTGGCGCAACGACATTACCGGCACCCTGTTGCTCGATGCCCTGCTCAGAGCCGCCGAACGAGGCGTTCGCGTTCGCTTGCTGCTGGATGACAACGGTATCGCTGGCCTCGATCAAACCCTGAGCACACTCGACCGCCACCCCAACATCGAGGTGCGCCTGTTCAATCCCTTCTCCTTGCGAAAGGCCAAGGCGCTGGGTTACCTGACCCACTTCCCCCGCGCCAACCGGCGCATGCACAACAAGTCCTTCACCGTGGACAACCAGGCCACCATCATCGGTGGACGCAATATCGGCGACGAATACTTCGACGCCAGTGAGGGCGTGCTCTTCGCCGATCTCGACGTTCTGGCCATCGGCCCGGTCGTGGCCGATACCTCGGCTGATTTCGACCGCTACTGGGCCAGCGACTCCAGCTACCCGCTGGAGTTGATCGTGCCCGCCAGCCGGAACACTGCACAGCCTCTGCACGATCTCGCGGCCGACCTTTCCAGCTCGCCTGCGGCCAGCGGTTACGTGAAGACCCTGCAGGAAAGCGAGTTCATCCAGCGCCTGTTGAACAAGAACCTGAGCTTCGAATGGAGCGAGACCACACTGGTCAGCGATGATCCTGCCAAGGGCCTCGGCAATGCCAGTGACGGTGAACTGCTGATCAGCCACCTGGGCGAAATGCTCGACATCCCCGAATCACGGGTCGACCTGGTCTCCCCCTACTTCGTCCCCACGCAAACCGGCGTCGATATCTTTACCGGCCTGGTTCAGCGCGGCGTCGAAGTGCGCATCCTGACCAATGCCCTGGAAGCGACGGACGTGACCCCCGTACATGCCGGCTATGCCAAACGCCGGCGCGCCCTGCTAGAAGGCGGTGTCAAACTCTATGAAATGCGTCTGGGTGCAGAGGATGACGGCCACCGGGAAAGGGCCGGGCCGTTTGGCAGCTCCGGCTCGAGCCTGCACGCCAAGACCTTCGCCCTTGATGGCCAGCGCGTATTCATCGGCTCATTCAACTTCGATCCACGCTCTGCCAGCCTCAATACGGAGATGGGTTTTCTTATCGAAAGCCCGACACTGGCGGCCGCCATCGGCCAGGCATTCGAAAGCGATATCCCGGCCAATGCCTACGAACTGCGCCTGGACGAGCACGACCGAATCTACTGGCTGCAGCGTGTGGATGGTGAACAACGGCGATTCGATAGCGAGCCCGGTACGGGCCTGCTCAAACGCCTGGGCATTCATCTGCTCTCGTGGCTACCCATCGAATGGTTGCTGTGACCCAGAAACGAGAAAGCCCCGCACCAGGCGGGGCTCTCCACTAGCGGGCAGCGATCAGAACCGCTCGATGTCCGCCTTGGCTTCCAGCTGCTTGCGCAGTGCCGCGAAGTCCTGCTGGCCGGCGCGCGAGGCCAGGAAGTTGCGATACATGGCCAGCTCTTCGTCCGCCAGCGCCTCTTCCGGCACATTCACGCCATCGAGACGCAGCACGACGTAGTCGCCATTGTTCAGCGTCACACCGGCAAAGGTCGGCTCACCCGCCTTAGCAGGCTTGGGCATGCGGAACAACGCCTGCAGCACCTTGGGCTCGACGCCATCCTGGCTGCGAGTCGCGGCCTCTTGGACCTGCCAGTTGGCGGCAGCCGCCTCACCAGCCTCGGCGGCAGCCAGCTGCTTCTCACCTTCGGCCTTGGCGGCAGCTGCGGCGCGCTCCTGCTGCAGATGAGCGCGAATGCTCTCGGCAACCTGCTCCAGCGGCAACTGCTCGGGCTTGTTGTGCTCTTTCACACGCACGACCACCACAGTGCTCGGGTCCAGTTCAATGGTCGAGCTGTTGGTACCGTCTTCCAGAACCTCGGGGCTGAATGCAGCCTGCAGTACCTGACGATTGGCGGTGATGCCGGTAGCGCCGCCTTCACGACCGAAGGCTTCGCTGGTCTTGACCTGGAGCCCCAGCTCTTGAGCCGGCTGAGCCAGATCCGATGCTTCGAACGCAGCGTCTTCCAGTTGCTTGGTGGCTTCGACGAAACGCTGTTCGACCTGCTGGGCCTTGAAGTCACGCGCCAGCTTGTCCTTGAGACTGTCGAAACTCGGCACTTCCGGCGCCTGAACCCCCAGCAGCTTGATCAGGTGCCAGCCGAATTCACTCCTCACCGGCTCGGACACCTGGCCTTGCTGCAGCGCATACAGCGCTTCCTCGAAGGCCGGGTCGTAAACCCCAGGACCGGCGTAGCCAAGATCACCACCGTCGGCGGCAGAGCCCGGATCCTGCGAGAACTCCTTGGCCAGCGCAGCGAAATCTTCGCCTGCATCGACACGCTTCTTGATCTCCTCGATCTTGCTGCGCGCAGCTTCGTCATCGCCCTCGATCAGAATGTGAGCAGCCTGACGCTGTTCGGCCAGGTTGGCGATTTCGCTCTCGTACAGCGGCTTGAGATCCTCATCGCTGACTTCGACCTGATCGAAGAAGCTGTCCTTGTCCAGCTGAACGTACTCCAGCACCACCTGCTCGGGGCTCATGAACTCGCTGGCGTGCTCGTCGTAGTAAGCCTGAACATCGCTGTCGCTCAGTTCGATCACAGCCGGATCGGCCTTGATGGAGAGGCTGGCGAAATCGCGGGTCTGACGCTCGAGGTTGGCGAACGCACGCGCCTCCTGCTCGGTGACGAAGCTGCTAGCACCGATACCGGCACGCAGCTGGCCGATCAGCATTTCCTCTTCCAGCATCTGGCGGAACTGCAGGCGGGTGTAGCCCATCTGGCGGATGACCTGATCGAAGCGTGCAGCATCGAAGCGGCCATCTACCTGGAATTCGGGGGTTTGCAGGATCACCTGATCCAGCGAGCCTTGCGAGAAGGCGAAATGCGCGTCGCCCGCCGCCTGCAGCAGCAGTTTGCGCTCGATAAGGCCCTTGAGCGAAGCCTCGCGCAACAGTTTGTCGTCGAGCAGCGAGGCATCGAAATCGCGGCCCAGCTGCTGCAGCAGCTGACGGCGCTGCATCTCGACGGCCTGGTTGAGCTCATTGAGGGTAATGGTGTCACCGTTCACGTCAGCCGCATTGTTGCGGTTGCTGGTACCCGTGACGATGGCTTCGAAACCGGTGAAGGCCATCAGCATCACGATGAGGCCGATGATGATTTTGGCAATCCAACCGCGTGAATTGTCCCTGATGTTTTGCAGCATGCTTCCCCCAGAACGACTGTACAAAGTCACCAGCCGCGCAGTGTGGGTAATGTCCAGATAGAAGAAAGGCGCATCCTTGGATGCGCCTTCTCGTAACGCGTTAAGCGGTCAGTGCAGAAAAGTCTCCGACTCCCTGCTCTGCCTCCTAACAGCCGCCAGACAGAGTCCGGCGGCGAGGCAAACCCGGAAGACGCTTAGTTGACGGCGTCTTTCAGAGCCTTGCCAGCTTTGAAGCCCGGGATCTTGGCAGCAGCGATGCTGATCGGCTTGCCGGTCTGCGGGTTGCGGCCAGTGCGAGCAGCACGCTCTTTGACAGCGAAGGTGCCGAAGCCAACCAGTACGACGGAATCACCAGCCTTCAGAGCGCCAGTGACGGATTCAATCACTGCATCCAGCGCGCGGCCAGCAACAGCTTTCGGGATATCAGCAGATGCAGCGATAGCATCGATCAGTTCCGACTTGTTCACTCTAAGTCCCCTTATTTCTGTTGAGTTTGTTTCTTGATTTTTAGTGTAAGCAAAGCGGGTGCTGGATGGCCTGCCGACACAATAAAAGCCGCTTTATAACAAGGGCTCAAAAATTGTGTCAAGGAAGCCCCCCGGCTAATGCGTGCTGATTCGCTCCTTGGAATCAGACTCGCGCTTGTCATCCGTTGCAACCATCTCGGGAGCCGCATCGGGCAAGGGCTCCGGGGCGTATTGCAGCGCAATTTGCAGGACCTCGTCAATCCATTTAACCGGTTTAATCTGCAGGTCTTGCTTAATATTTTCCGGAATTTCTTTCAGATCACGCACATTTTCTTCGGGAATGATCACCGTCTTGATCCCACCGCGATGTGCAGCCAGAAGTTTTTCCTTGAGACCGCCAATGGCCAGCACCTGACCTCGCAGGGTGATCTCACCGGTCATGGCGACATCGGCGCGCACCGGAATCTGCGTCAGCGCCGAGACCAGCGCCGTGCACAGGCCAATACCTGCACTCGGGCCATCCTTGGGCGTAGCACCTTCGGGCATGTGGATATGAACGTCGCGCTTTTCGTTGAAATCTGCAGGGATTCCCAGACTCTTGGCACGGCTGCGTACCACGGTCATGGCGGCGGTCATGGACTCCGCCATCACGTCACCCAGCGAACCGGTCTTGATCAGATTGCCCTTGCCCGGCACCACGGCGGTCTCGATGGTCAGCAACTCACCACCGACCTGAGTCCAGGCCAGCCCGGTCACCTGGCCGATCTGATCCTGCTGCTCGGCCAGGCCATAGCGGTGCTTGCGCACGCCTAGGAAGTGCTCCAGCGAATCGGCCGTCACCCGCACCTGGAAGCGCTTCTCGCTGGCATGTTCCTTGACCGCCTTGCGGCAGACCTTGGCAATTTGCCGCTCCAGACTGCGCACGCCCGCCTCGCGGGTGTAGTAGCGGATGATGTCACGGATGGCCGCCTCTTCGAATTCAAGCTCGCCCTTCTTCAGGCCATTGGCCTTGATCTGCTTGGGCGCCAGGTACTTGATGGCGATGTTGACCTTTTCGTCCTCGGTGTAGCCCGGCAGACGAATGACCTCCATGCGGTCCAGCAGCGGGCCGGGGATGTTCATCGAGTTGGCGGTGCAGAGGAACATCACATCCGAGAGGTCGTAGTCGACTTCCAGATAGTGATCGTTGAAGTTGTGGTTCTGCTCCGGATCGAGCACCTCGAGCAGCGCGGACGCAGGATCGCCGCGCATGTCCTGGCCCATCTTGTCGATCTCGTCGAGCAAAAACAGCGGGTTGCGAACGCCCACCTTGGTCATCTTCTGAATCAGGCGACCCGGCATGGAACCGATATAGGTACGGCGGTGGCCGCGAATCTCGGCCTCGTCACGCACGCCACCGAGGGCCATGCGCACGAACTTGCGGTTGGTGGCGGTGGCGATGGACTCGGCCAGCGAGGTCTTGCCCACGCCGGGCGGTCCAACCAGGCACAGCACAGGCCCCTTGAGCTTCTTCACCCGTTTCTGCACGGCGAGATACTCGAGGATGCGCTCCTTGACCTCTTCCAGGCCGTAATGGTCGGCATCGAGAATGCTCTCTGCGCGCGCCAGATCCAGGCGCACCTTGCTCTCGGCCTTCCACGGCACATTGACCAGCCAATCGATGTAGGAGCGCACGACGGTAGCTTCGGCGGACATTGGCGACATCTGCTTGAGCTTGTTCAGCTCGGCATTGGCCTTGGTCAGCGCCTCCTTGGTCAGGCCGGCGTTGTCGATGCGCTTCTTCAGCTCGTCGATCTCGTTGTGGCCTTCGTCGATGTCGCCCAGCTCCTTCTGAATGGCCTTCATCTGCTCATTCAGGTAGTACTCGCGCTGGCTGCGCTCCATCTGCTTCTTCACCCGGCCACGGATGCGCTTCTCGACCTGCAGCAGGTCGATCTCGGCATCCAGCAGCGCCAGCACATGCTCGACGCGAGCGGACAGCGAGGTGATTTCGAGGATTTCCTGCTTCTGCTCGATCTTCAGCGCCATGTGCGCGGCCATGGTATCGACCAGACGGCTGGGCTCGTCGATGCTGTTGAGCGAGGACAGCACTTCGGCCGGCACCTTCTTGCCCAGCTGAACGTACTGCTCGAACTGGCTGAGCAGGCTACGGGTAAAGACCTCGGACTCACGCTCGGCGGTCTCGCCCTCCTCGATCAGCTGCACTTCGGCGCGGCAATGATCGTCGAGCTCGATGAAACGCTCGATGGAACCGCGCTGCTCACCTTCGACCAGCACCTTGACGGTGCCGTCGGGCAGCTTGAGCAGCTGCAGGACGGTGGCGACTGTGCCTACGCGATACAGATCCTGATCATCCGGGTCATCGACGGCCGGGTTCTTCTGGGCCACCAGCAGAATCTGCTTGTCGCCCGTCATCGCTGCCTCGAGGGCCTCGATGGATTTCTCACGCCCGACGAAAAGCGGGATGACCATGTGCGGATACACCACTACATCGCGCAATGGCAGGAGAGGCAATTCGATGGTTGTCTTCATGATTTCGGCTCAGCGGCGGCCATAAGGCCGTGAACAGGCGGGATTACCCTTGGCTTTTAAGATGGGGGTAGCTCCCGCAAAAAACAAGCGCAATGTCCATAAAAGCGAAGGGGCCCAAAGGGCCCCTTCTTTGCATCGTGTAACAGCCGTCAGGCGTCTGGCGCGGCCTTCGCCGGCGGCTCGCTGTTTTCATAGATCAGCAACGGCTTGGACGAACCTTCGATGACGCTCTCGTCGATCACCACCTTGCTCACGTCCTGCTGGGACGGGATCTCGTACATGGTGTCGAGCAGAATGCCCTCGAGAATCGAACGCAGGCCGCGGGCGCCGGTCTTGCGCTCCAACGCCTTCTGCGCCACGGACTTCAGCGCATCGGAGCGGAACTCCAGATCCACGCCTTCCATTTCGAACAGCTTGGCGTACTGCTTGGTCAGCGCGTTCTTCGGCTCGGTGAGAATCTGCACCAACGCCGCCTCGTCCAGCTCCTCCAGGGTCGCAATGACCGGCAGACGACCGACGAATTCGGGAATCAGACCGAACTTGACCAGATCGTCCGGCTCGACCTCACGCAGGGACTCGCCGATCTTCTTGCCTTCCTGCTTGCTGCGCACTTCAGCACCGAAGCCGATGCCGCCCTTGGTGGAGCGAGCCTGGATAACCTTCTCCAAGCCGGCAAACGCACCGCCACAGATAAACAGGATGTTGCGCGTATCGACCTGCAGGAACTCCTGCTGCGGATGCTTGCGTCCGCCCTGCGGCGGAACCGAGGCAACAGTGCCTTCGATCAGCTTGAGCAGGGCCTGCTGTACGCCTTCACCCGAGACGTCACGCGTGATGGACGGGTTGTCGGATTTGCGCGAGATCTTGTCGATTTCGTCGATGTAGACAATGCCCATCTGGGCCTTCTCGACATCGTAATCGCACTTCTGCAGCAGCTTCTGAATGATGTTCTCGACGTCCTCCCCCACATAACCGGCTTCGGTCAGGGTGGTGGCATCGGCAATGGTGAACGGTACGTTGAGCAGGCGCGCCAGCGTTTCGGCCAGCAGCGTCTTACCCGAACCGGTCGGACCGATCAGCAGGATATTGCTCTTGCCCAGCTCGACATCGTCTTTCTTGTCGCGCTGATTGAGACGCTTGTAGTGGTTGTACACCGCTACCGACAGCACCTTCTTGGCGCGCTCCTGGCCGATCACGTACTGATCGAGGATGGCGCTGATTTCCTTGGGTGCCGGGAGTTTGTGCGCGCTGCTCTCGGCCTGTGCTTCCTGCACCTCCTCGCGGATGATGTCGTTGCACAGGTCGACGCATTCGTCGCAGATGAAGACGGAAGGACCGGCGATCAACTTGCGCACTTCGTGCTGGCTTTTGCCGCAGAAGGAGCAATAAAGCAGTTTGCCGTTGTCCTCACCGTTACGGGTGTCAGTCATTCGATCAATCCAATACGGTAGGCTTGAAACACAAGATGAAGGCAAATGCGGGCATTTTCAAGGGCGCAAGTCGCGTCAGTGAAGGATACCCGCAGCCGGTGCCTCATCTAGACCGGCATTTGACGCTTTTCGTGCACGGCATCGACCAGACCATATTCCACGGCGCGCGAAGCGCTCATGAAGTTGTCGCGGTTGGTGTCGCGCTCGATGGTTTCCAGGCTCTGACCGGTATGCTGGGCCAGCAGTTCGTTCAGACGCTCACGGATGAACAGTATTTCCTTGGCATGGATCTCGATATCCGAAGCCTGCCCCTGGAAGCCACCCAGCGGCTGGTGAATCATCACACGCGAGTTCGGCAGGCAGAAGCGCTTGCCCTTGGCGCCACCGGCAAGCAGGAAAGCACCCATGCTGCAGGCCTGACCGATGCAAGTGGTGGACACGTCCGCCTTGATGAATTGCATGGTGTCGTAGATCGCCATGCCAGCGGTGACCGAGCCACCCGGAGAGTTGATGTACAGGTGGATGTCCTTGTCCGGGTTCTCTGCTTCCAGGAACAGCAACTGGGCGCAGATCAGGTTGGCCATGTAGTCCTCGACCTGGCCGACCAGAAAGATCACACGCTCCTTGAGCAGGCGCGAGTAGATGTCATAGGCACGCTCGCCACGAGCGGACTGCTCGATGACCATCGGCACCAGGCCGCCAGCGGCCTGGATTTCAGGCATGTTTTGCATAAAAGGATTGCGGGACATGTCTTGCGCTCACTCCCTAATAGTCATGTCTCAAATACGCATAAGCCAGCACTGAGGCTGGCTTATGGTGGTGTACTCGAACGAGGTTGCCAGATCAGTCGGCTTTAGGAGCTTCCGCCGGCTTGACTGCGTCTTCGTAGGAAACCGCTTTGTCGGTCACGTTGGCCTTCTGCAGAACAGTATCTACAACTTGCTCTTCCAGTACAACCGAACGTACTTCGTTCATCTGCTGGTCGTTCTTGTAGTACCAGGCCACGACCTGCTCGGGTTCCTGGTAAGCCGAAGCCATTTCTTCGATCAGCTCGCGCACGCGGGCTTCGTCCGGCTTCAGGTCGAACTGCTTGACCACCTCGGCGACGATCAGACCCAGCACCACGCGACGCTTGGCCTGCTCTTCGAACAGCTCGGCCGGCAGCTGGTCAGGCTTGATGTTGCCACCGAACTGCTGAACGGCCTGCACGCGCAGACGGTTCACTTCGTTGCCGATCAGCGCCTTCGGCACTTCGACCGGGTTGGCAGCCAGCAGGCCGTCCATTACCTGGTTCTTCACCTTGGACTTGATGGCCTGACGCAGTTCGCGCTCCATGTTCTTGCGAACTTCGGCGCGGAAGCCTTCCAGACCGCCTTCCTTGATGCCGAACAGAGCGAAGAATTCGTCGTTCAGCTCAGGCAGCTGCGGCGCGGAAACGCTGTTCACGGTTACGGTGAACTCGGCGGTTTTGCCGGCCAGGTCGAGATTCTGGTAGTCCTCGGGGAAGGTCGGGTTGATCACGCGCTCTTCACCAGCCTTGGCGCCAACCAGGGCATCTTCGAAGCCCGGGATCATGCGGCCGGAGCCCAGTACCAGCTGGGTGCCCTTGGCGCTGCCGCCAGCAAAGGCTTCGCCGTCGATCTTGCCGACGAAATCGATGTTCAGCTGGTCGCCATTCTCGGCAGCGCGCTCAACCGCTTCGAAACGGGTGTTCTGCTTGCGCAGGATGTCCAGCATGTTGTCGACGTCACTGTCGGCCACTTCAGCCTGCAGACGCTCGATGGCGATGGAGTCGAAGCCGGTGACCTCGAACTCGGGGAACACTTCGAAAGTGGCGACGTATTCCAGGTCCTTGCCCTTTTCGAAGGACTTCGGCTCGACAGCCGGAGCACCAGCCGGGTTCAGCTTCTGCTCGACCACGGCTTCGTAGAAGGTCGCCTGAATCAGGTCGCCCAGCGCTTCCTGACGAGCGGCGTCTTCGTAACGCTGACGGATAACGCTCATCGGCACCTTGCCAGGACGGAAGCCAGGGACCTTGGCACGACGGGCAGTCTGTTGCAGACGCTTGTTGACTTCGGTCTCGATGCGCTCGACGGGGACGCCGACGGTCATGCGGCGCTCAAGAGCAGAAGTGCTTTCAACAGAAACTTGCATGGATATTCCTCGTTGCACAGACAAAAGCCGGCTCGAACCGGCCCCGAATTCAAGGCCAAGCATTCTAGAGGGTCAATATTAAGAAGTCACCCTAGAAGCAGGCGGCAATGCGGGGGGATTTGTAAGATGGTGCGGACGGAGAGACTCGAACTCTCACACCTTGCGGCGCCAGAACCTAAATCTGGTGTGTCTACCAATTTCACCACGTCCGCGTGGTTTGAAGCTTAAAACAAAAACGCCAGGCTTTGAGCCTGGCGCTTTGGAATATGGGGTGGACGATGGGAATCGAACCCACGACACCAGGAGCCACAATCCTGTGCTCTACCAACTGAGCTACGCCCACCATATTGCATTGCTTACTCAAATTGCCTGACCGCCAAATGGCGCACCCGGCAGGACTCGAACCTGCGACCATCCGCTTAGAAGGCGGATGCTCTATCCAGCTGAGCTACGGGCGCTTATCCATCCGCTAGCGCAGACTTACAAGCTTTCGACTCCGGCCTTGCCACGAGGGCTTGGCTTTTGCCGTCTCACCCAGCGAGTGGCTGTTCCTGAGAAGCGGGGCGAATGTTATAGACGCCCCCTAACCCCGTCAACATAAATTTTCAAAAAAGTTCAGCGATATAAAGGAGTTACGCGAAATCGACGGCAGGCTCCTTTGCCCGAGTGAGCGCCCATGCGAGAATGCGCGTCCTTTTTTCATCCTTATTAATGGTTAACCAGCGCAATGACCGCACAACTGATCGACGGCAAGGCGATCGCCGCCAGCCTCCGCCAGCAGATTGCCCAACGTGTCGCCGAACGCCGCCAGCAAGGCCTTCGTGCGCCAGGCCTGGCCGTGATCCTGGTCGGTACCGATCCCGCCTCCCAGGTCTATGTGTCACATAAACGCAAGGATTGCGAAGAAGTCGGCTTCCTCTCCCGCGCCTACGACCTGCCGGCCGAGACCAGCCAGGCCGATCTGCTCGCCCTGATCGACGAGCTCAACGAAGACCCGACCATCGACGGCATTCTGGTACAGCTGCCGCTGCCCGAGCATCTGGACTCCTCGCTGCTGCTCGAGCGTATTCGTCCGGATAAGGATGTGGACGGCTTCCACCCCTACAACATCGGCCGCCTGGCCCAACGCATGCCGCTGCTGCGCCCATGCACACCGAAGGGCATCATGACCCTGCTGGAAAGCACCGGCGTCGATCTTTATGGCCTGCACGCAGTGGTCGTCGGCGCGTCGAACATCGTTGGCCGGCCAATGGCCATGGAGCTGCTGCTGGCCGGCTGCACCGTGACCGTCACCCACCGCTTCACCAAGGATCTGGCGGGCCATGTCGGCCAGGCTGACATCGTCGTCGTCGCGGCCGGCAAGCCGGGCCTGGTCAAGGGCGAGTGGATCAAGGAAGGTGCCATCGTCATCGACGTCGGCATCAACCGTCAGGAAGACGGCAAGCTGGTCGGCGATGTGGTCTACGAGACCGCCCTGCCCCGCGCCGGCTGGATCACCCCGGTGCCGGGCGGCGTCGGCCCGATGACTCGCGCAGGCCTCTTGGAAAACACCCTGCACGCAGCCGAGCATCTGCATAAATAAGCAGCGCTGCATGACGAACAACGGCACCCGAGGGTGCCGTTTTTTATCGCGGCTAAAGCCGCTCCCACAGAGAAGGAAGCCCCTCGTGGGAGGGGCTTCAGCCGCGACTGCGGTCTCTCTTCAGTTGCGCGCCTGCTCCCAGGATTTGAGCAGCTCATCGTAGGCGATGGTTTCGCCCTTGGGTTTCTCGTTGGCCAGCTTCGGCTTGGGCGCGCCCGGCTGATCGAACCAGTACTGTGGATCACGCGGTTCGTTCAGCTTCGGCCCGCACTCGCCCAGCACGCCGGAGCGCTCCAGACGACCGAGCATGGTGTCCTGCGCTGCGGCCAGGCCATCGAGCGCCTGCTGCGGGGTCTTGTCGCCGCTGGCGGCCTCGGCGATGAACTGCCACCACAGCTGCGCCAGACGCGGATAGTCCGGCACGTTGGTGCCGGTCGGCGTCCATTGCACGCGCGCCGGGCTGCGGTAGAACTCCACCAGACCACCAAGCTTGGGCGCGACGTCGGTCATGGCCTGCGAGTTGATGTCCGACTCGCGGATCGGCGTCAGGCCGACCAGGGTCTTCTTCAACGACACGGTCTTGGAGGTGACGAACTGCGCGTAGAGCCAGGCGGCCAGGCGCTGCTTCTCCGGGGTGGACTTGAGGAAGGTCCAGGAACCGGTGTCCTGATAGCCGAGCTTCATGCCCTCCTCCCAGTACGGCCCCTTCGGCGACGGCGCCATGCGCCACTTCGGCGTGCCGTCCTCGTTGACCACCGGCAGGCCCGGTTTGGTCATGTCGGCGGTAAAGGCGGTGTACCAGAAGATCTGCTGGGCGATGGCGCCCTGCGCCGGCACCGGACCTGCCTCGGAAAAGGTCATGCCCTGCGCTTCCGGCGGCGCGTACTGGCGCATCCAGTCGACGTACTTCTGCGTGGCGAACACCGCTGCTGGGCCGTTGGTGTCACCACCACGGGCAACGCTGGAACCCACCGGACGGCAGCCTTCGACGCGAATGCCCCATTCGTCCACCGGCAGGCCGTTGGGCAGGCCCTTGTCGCCGCCGCCGGCCATGGAGAACCAGGCATCGGTGAAGCGCCAGCCCAGCGACGGGTCCTTCTTGCCATAGTCCATGTGGCCGTAGACGCGCTGACCGTCGATCTCCTTGACGTGCTTGGAGAAGAACTCGGCGATGTCCTCGTAGGCCGACCAGTTGACCGGCACGCCCAGCTCGTAGCCGTAGATTTCCTTGAACTTGGCCTTCAGCTCCGGGCGCTCGAACCAGTCGGCGCGGAACCAGTAGAGGTTGGCGAACTGCTGGTCGGGCAACTGGTAGATTTTCTTGTCCGGACCGGTGGTGAAGGAAATGCCGATGAAATCGTCGAGATCCAGGGTCGGTGAAGTGAAGTCCTTGGCCTCGCCCTCGATCATGTCGCTGATCGCCACCGCCTTGCCGTAACGCGCGTGGGTGCCGATCAGGTCGGAGTCGTTGACCCAGCCGTCGTAGATGTTCTTGTCCGACTGCATCTGCGTCTGCAGCTTCTCGACCACGTCGCCTTCCTGCAGCAGGTCGTGCTTGAGCTTGATCCCGGTGATCTCGCTGAAGGCCTTGGCCAGCACCTTGGATTCGTACTCGTGGGTGGTGATGGTTTCCGACACCACGCTGATGTTCATGCCGCGAAACGGCTCGGCGGCCTTGATGAACCATTTCAGCTCTTCGAGCTGCTGCTCGGGCGTCAGGGTCGAGGGGTTGAATTCCTCGGCGATCCATTTCTTCGCGGCCTCTTCATAGGCATCCGCCCAGGCCGCACCGCTCAAACCGGACAACGCCAGCAAGGCGGCCAACGCCATGCTATGTCGGGTCTTGTTGTTATTGTCGAACATAGAGACCTCCATCTCAGGATTTGGGGAGAGGCATACCGGCGGCAGCCCGGCTCAGCCCCAGCGCATGACTGCGCACAACCACAACAGCGATAGCAGCGAGGCTATCCACACGCTCCAGTCGGTCACGCCTATCACCAGCAGGTGCAGATAGGCGCTGCCGAGCAGACCGATGAACAACCGATCACCCCGGGTGGTGGTGATCGGCAGAAAACCCTTGCGCTCGACGCACGGCCAGCGCAGCTCGACCAGCGTCATGCCGGCCAGCAGCACGGCGATGCCGCCGAAGAACAACGCGGTCGGTAGAGTCCAGGCCATCCAGCTCATGACGAACCTCCCTTACACGCGACCGAGGGCGAAGCCCTTGGCCACATGATTGCGAACGAACCAGATCACCAGCATCCCCGGGATGATGGTCAGCACCCCGGCAGCGGCCAGCACACCCCAGTCGATGCCCGAAGCGGATACGGTACGGGTCATCACCGCGGCGATGGGCTTGGCGTCCACCGAGGTCAGGGTGCGCGCCAGCAGCAACTCGACCCAGGAGAACATGAAGCAGAAGAAGGCGGTGACGCCGATACCGGAGCGGATCAGCGGGATAAAGATCTTCACGAAGAATTTCGGGAAGCTGTAACCGTCGATATAGGCCGTCTCGTCGATTTCCTTCGGCACGCTGGACATGAAGCCCTCGAGAATCCACACCGCCAGCGGCACGTTGAACAGGCAGTGCGCCAGCGCCACGGCGATATGGGTGTCGAACAGGCCGATGGACGAATACAGCTGGAAAAACGGCAGCAAAAACACCGCCGGCGGCGCCATGCGGTTGGTCAGCAGCCAGAAGAACAGGTGCTTGTCGCCGAGAAAACGGTAGCGCGAGAAGGCATAGGCCGCCGGCAGCGCCACGCTGAGCGAGATCAGGGTGTTGAGGCTGACGTAGTACAGCGAATTGAGGTAGCCCTCGTACCAGCTGCGGTCGGTGAAGATCACCCGGTAGTTGTCCAGGGTGAAGTTCTGCGGCCACAGGCTGAGCCCCCCGAGAATCTCGGTGTTGCTCTTGAACGACATGTTCAGCAGCCAGTAGATCGGCACCAGCAGAAACAGGAAGTAGATCAGCAGTGCCAGACGTTTGCGCAGCATCATGGTCGGCCTCAGCGGGTTTTGTCGTCGTGGGTCATGGCGGTGTAGAACAGCCAGGACACCAGCAGGATGATCAGGAAGTACACCAGCGAGAACGCCGCGGCCGGGCCCAGATCGAACTGGCCGATGGCCATTTGCGTCAGGGTCTGACTGAGGAAGGTGGTGGCGTTGCCCGGCCCGCCGCCGGTGAGCACGAACGGCTCGGTGTAGATCATGAAGCTATCCATGAAGCGCAGCATCACCGCGATCAGCAGCACGCTTTTCAGCTTGGGCAGCTGGATATGGCGGAACACCGCCCAGTTCGACGCACGGTCGATGCGCGCCGCCTGGTAATAGACGTCGGGAATGGCGCGCAGCCCGGAATAGCAAAGCAGCGCCACCAGCGAGGTCCAGTGCCAGACGTCCATGATCAGCACCGTCACCCAGGCGTCCATGGTGTTGGAGGCATAGTTGTAGCTGATGCCCAGCTTGTTCAGCGTCCAGCCCATCAGGCCGATGTCGGCGCGGCCGAAGATCTGCCAAATGGTGCCGACCACGTTCCATGGGATCAGCAGCGGAATGGCCATCAGGATCAGGCACAGCGACGCCCAGCGCCCGCGCGTCGGCATGCACAGGGCGATGGCGATGCCCAGCGGAATCTCGATCAGCAGCACGCAGGCGGAGAAAATGAACTGACGCAGTAGCGAGTCGTGCAAACGCGGGTCCTGCAGCACCTGCTTGTACCAGTCGACGCCGACGAAGTAGCGCGTGGAGGGGTCGAAGATGTCCTGCACCGAGTAGTTGACCACCGTCATCATCGGCACGATGGCGCTGAACGCCACCAGCAGGAACACCGGCAGCACCAGCCACCAGGCCTTGTTGTTCTGCACCTTCATGGCGCCACCTCCACCAGGTAGTCGTCGGCATAGAGCATCAGCCACTGCGCCGGGAAGCTCAGGTAGACCTGCTCGCGCGGCACCGGCTGGTCTTCCTGCAGGCGCGCCTTGAGCACCTGGCCGTCGAGGTCGAAGGTGAGGATCTTGTAGGTGCCGAGGTCCTCGACATGCAGCACGCGGGCGCACAGCGCGTCTTCATATGCGCCGTCCCAGATGTGCACGAACTCGGGACGGATACCCACCTGCAGGCGCTTGCCGTCCAGTTCGGCGAGACGCTGGTTGAGCGCGTCGGACAGCGGCAGGACCGTCCCGGCGAACCGCACCCCGCCCTCGCAGCGCTGCACCTCGATCAGGTTCATGCCGGGGCTGCCGATGAAGTAGCCGACGAAGGTGTGTCCGGGGCGCTCGAACAGCTCGCGCGGCGTGCCGAACTGGACGATCTGTCCGCCGTACATAACCGCGATCTTGTCGGCGAAGGTGGAGGCCTCCAGCTGATCGTGGGTGACGTAGACCATGGTGATGTTGAACTGCTCGTGGATCTGCTTGAGCTTGCGTCGCAGCTTCCATTTCAGGTGCGGGTCGATCACCGTCAGCGGCTCGTCGAAGAGGATCGCCGAGACGTCGTCACGCACCAGCCCGCGGCCCATGGAGACCTTCTGCTTCTCGTCGGCGGTGAGATTGCGCGCCTTCTTGTGCAAAAGCGGATGCAGCTCCAGCACCTCGGCGATCTCGTGCACCTTGCTCATCACCCGCGCTTCGTCCATGCCCTGGTTGCGCAGCGGGAAGGCCAGGTTGTCGAACACCGTCATGGTGTCGTAGACCACCGGGAACTGGAAAACCTGGGCGATATTGCGCTGCTGCGGCGACAGCGTGTTGACCGCCTTGCCGTCGAACTGCACCTCGCCCTGCGACGGGCTGAGCAGACCGGAGATGATGTTGAGCAACGTCGACTTGCCGCAGCCTGACGGTCCCAGCAGCGCATAGGCGCCGCCCTGCTGCCAGACGTGGTTCATCTCGCGAATCGCGTAGTCTTCCGGCGCTTTCGGCGTGCCGCTGTAGCTGTGCGCCAGGTTGTGCAGACGAATCTCGGCCATCAGGCAGCCCTCCCCTGACGGCGACTGGGCGCCTGCACCAATTGCCCATCGGCAGCGAAGACGAACAGTTTGTGGGTGGGGATGTAGATCAGGATCGGCGTATCCACCGCGTACTCATGCACGCCCGGCAGGTGCAGCACCAGCACGAACTGCTCGTTGCGCACGTGAAGAAAGGTTTCCGAGCCGCTGATCTCGGCCAGCTCGACGGTCACGGCCAGTTCCAGATCATCGTCGTTGGACGGCACCAGGCCGATATGGCTGGGGCGCACGCCAAAGCAGTACTCGCCCTCGGAGATACCGCGCAGATCGGGGTTGAGCGGAAAGTGCACGCAATCGGCGAAGCTCACCTCGGTGCCACTGATGCGCCCCGGCATCAGGTTGATCGCAGGTTCCGAGAACAGCTCGGCGGCCAGCACCTGCTGCGGGCGGTGGTAGACCTCGGCGGTCTTGCCGCTCTGCACCACCCGCCCTTCGTGGAGAATGGTGGTGGTGCCGCCCAGGGCCAGCGCCTCGTTGGGCTCGGTGGTGGCGTAGATGGCGATGGTGTGGCGCGCCTGGAATAGCTCGCGCATTTCCTGACGCAGCTCCTCGCGCAGCTTGTAGTCGAGGTTGACCAGAGGCTCGTCGAAGAGGATCAGGGATGCGTCCTTGACCAGCGCCCGCGCCATGGCCGTGCGCTGCTGCTGGCCGCCGGACAGCTCCAGCGGGTAGCGCGACAGCAGCTTGTCGATGCGCAGCATGCGCGCGGTGGCCTCGACCTTCTCGACGATCAGCTCCTTAGCGACACCGGCCTGACGCAGCGGCGAGGCGATGTTCTCGAACACCGTCAGGGTCGGGTAGTTGATGAACTGCTGATAGACCATCGACACATTGCGCTGGCGCACCGGCACGCCGGTGACATCGGCGCCGTTCATCAGCACGCGGCCGCTGCTGGGCCGGTCCAGCCCGGCCATCAGGCGCATCAGGCTGGTCTTGCCGGCCAGGGTGCGGCCGAGCAGAACGTTGAAGGAACCGGGTTCGAAACTCAGGCAGGCATCGTCGATATGCACCTGGCCATCGACGATACGGGTGACGTGTTCGAGCTTGAGCGACATGGCCTGTCCTTTTTTCTTGTCGTGCCATTCGGTTTCGAACACATAGAGCGACAAGCGTGCCAGACCGCAATAAATCGAAATATCCAACTGATATTCAAGAGAAAAAGGCGCGAAAGCGGGCTACTTAGGGATGTTCGACTGAACACTTTTGAACAGTCAGATGTGAACAACTGAACAATTCGTTCGTTGACATTGAACAGTCATGAACGAAACTGGACCGATCGCGGCACAGATCGCGAACCGACAAGAAGAGACCGCCCCATGACAGAAGCTGCCCGTGCCCCAGCTCACGACACCATCATCCAGGAGTCTTGGTCGCGCTGCCGCGACTACGGCCTGACCCACCAGAGCACACCGCGCTTCGACCCACCGGCCCCCGACGAACTCTCGACCCTGCTGGAAAGCCGCCAGGCCCTGGTGCAGACCACTCACCAGGAAGTACTGCCCTACTACGGCACCATTCTTTCCAACTCCAACTGCCTGATCATGCTCGCCGACGAGCAGGGCCGGCTGCTGCAATCCTGGGGCGACCAGCGTTTCATCGAGCCGCGCCAGGCCGCCGGCTTCGTCGCCGGGGCCAGTTGGCTGGAGCGCTACACCGGCACCAACGCCATCGGCACCGCGCTCAGTTGCGGCCAGGCGGTGCACATCCAGCACGACGAGCACTTCCTCAAGGCCAACCGCTTCATGACCGGCTCTGCCTCGCCGATCTTCGACGAACAGCGGCGCATGATCGCCGTGCTCGACGTATCCAGCGACAGCTACCTGCCGCCAGCGCACACCCTGGGCATGGTCAAGATGATGAGCCAGTCGGTGGAGAATCGCCTGATCCTCAAGCTGTTCGCCGACCAGTACCACCTGCTCAGCTTCAACACCAGCCTGGACAACCTCGACAGTCCCTGGGCCGGCCTGGTGGCGTTCGACGAACGCGGCCATGTGGTCTCGGCCAACCGCCGCGCCGACAACCTGCTGGGCCAATCACTGACCTACGGCGCCATCGAGCAGCTGTTCGACGTGCCGCTGCAGCAACTGCTCAACCAGCCGGACGGCCAGCCATTCAGCCTGCGCACCAGCAGCCACTTTCGCTTTCACGCACGAGTGCGCCGCCCTGCCCGGCCGGCGCCGATCCAGGCCCGCGATTTCCGTCCGCAGCCCCTCACGCCAGTATCCGAGGAGCCATCACTTCGCACCCTGAGCCTGGGCGATGCGCGTATGGACAAGGCCATCCGCCAGGCCGAACGGTTGCTGGAGAAGGACATCCCGATCCTGGTGCAGGGCGAGACCGGCGCTGGCAAGGAGGTCTTCGTCAGAGCGTTGCATCACGCCAGCTCACGCGCCAACCAGCCCTTCATCGCGGTCAACTGCGCGGCCATTCCGGCGGAGCTGGTGGAGTCGGAGCTGTTCGGCTACGAAAAAGGCGCCTTTACCGGCGCCAGCCACAAGGGCCACATCGGGCTGATCCGCAAGGCGCACAAAGGCACGCTGTTTCTCGACGAGATCGGCGACATGCCGCTGCGTGTGCAGGCGCGCCTGCTGCGCGTGCTGCAGGAGCGCTGCGTGCAGCCACTAGGCAGCAGCGAACTGCATCCGGTGGATGTGCGCCTGGTCTCCGCCACCAACCGCCCGCTGCGCCAGGACGTCGACAGCGGGCAGTTCCGCGCCGACCTCTACTACCGCATCAGCGGCCTGAACCTGGAGCTGCCGCCGCTGCGCGAACGCAGCGACAAGCAGGCGCTGTTCCAGAAACTCTGGGAACAGCACCGCGAACCCCAGCAACGGGCCGGCATCAGCCGCGAGGTACTGGAGCTGTTCCAGCATCACCCCTGGCCGGGCAATCTGCGCCAGCTCAGTAGCGTCCTGCGCGTGGCCCTGGCCATGGCCGACGACCAGCCCATCCGTGCCGAGCATCTGCCTGACGACTTCTTCCTTGACCTGCCAACGGGCGCGCCGCCGCCAACGCGTCCCGAGCACGACGATCTGGCCAGCCAGTACCAGGCGTGTGGCGGTAATATCTCCTACCTGGCCCGCCACCTTGGTCTGAGCCGAAACACCCTGTACAAGCGCCTGCGCGAACAGGGCGTCAGGCCCTGAACCTTTATTCGCAGAACCGGCCCAAGCCATACATTTGCCATCCTGCCCGAACTCCGAGCGGGCCGGCATCGCCAGCCACGAAAGGAACTCAGCATGCGCCATCTGTATCGCCCCCTGTTCGCCGCCCTGACTCTGCTGGCCGCCAGCCAGGCGCCGGCATCGCCCTCACTGGAAACACAGGTGGACGCCGCAGCAAAATCGATGATGCAGGCCTACGCCATCCCCGGCATGGCCATCGCCATCAGCCACAAGGGCCAGCAACATTTCTTCGAGTACGGCGTCGCATCCCGTGAGAGCGACCAGCTCGTGGATCGCCACACCCTGTTCGAGCTGGGCTCGATCAGCAAGCTGTTCACTGCCACCCTCGGCGCCTACGCCGAAGCGCGCGGCACGCTGAACCTCAGCGACAATGCCAGCCAATATCTGCCGGCCCTGCAAGGCAGCGCCTTCGATCACATCAGCCTGCTGGATCTGGCCACTTATACGGCCGGAGGCCTGCCATTGCAGTTTCCGGACGCGGTCGGCAACGAAAAACAGATGCTCGCCTACTACCGCAACTGGCAAGCCGTTTATCCGCCGGGTACGCAAAGGCTGTACTCCAACCCCAGCATCGGCCTGTTCGGGCATCTGGCAGCGGCCAGCCTGGCCGAGCCATTCCAGCAGCTGATGGAGCGGGATCTGCTGCCACAACTGGGTATGCAGGAAAGCTACGTGCAGATACCGGCCAAGCAGATGGCGCGTTATGCCTGGGGCTATCGAGACGACAAGGCCGTGCGGGTAACCCCAGGCGCACTGGACGCCGAAGCCTATGGTTTGAAATCCACTGCTGCCGACATGCTGCGCTTCATCGAGGCCAACCTGCACCCGAACGAACTGCCCGCAGCCCTGCGCCAGGCCGTCAGCTCCACTCATCGTGGCTATTATCAGGTCGGCGACATGACCCAGGGCCTGGGATGGGAGCGCTACGCCTACCCCATCAGCCTGGAGAAACTGCAGGCCGGCAATTCCGCCGAAATGGCGCTGCAACCGCACCCTGTGGCGCGCTTCAGCGTACCCAGGCCGCCCGAGGGCGACCAGCTGCTGAACAAGACCGGCTCGACCAATGGCTTCGGTGCCTACATCCTGCTGCTGCCCGCGCGCGATACCGGGTTGGTGATACTTGCCAACCGCAACTACCCCAATGCCGAGCGCGTGCGCCTCGCCCTGCAGATACTCACAGCGCTACAACCCTCGAGTGACTGAGACGGCCGGCGCTTAGCGCAAGTGGCCACATCCTCAGCAACTTCTCCTTCGGAGGCGAGCCTGCAACGCAGCGGGCCGCCCCGGTTCGCCGAGCGTTCTCAGCGCCACGAACCTCTGGGCACAAGCCCCGACTCCCTCGCAGCCCGCAGCAGGCGAACCATACCCACACGGCACGTAGGTGCAACTTGTAGCGCGCCATTACAGTCGGAACCTAGGCACCGCACTCCTTGGGCGATAACGCATCGCCTACCTGCAAAAGTGAAGGAGCCACGCATGACGGATTCCACTCAAAGCCATGGCCACTCAAAGCGCGATCTTCCGGGTGGCGCGCCAATCACGGGCCTGAACGCTGCACAGCACAGCGAAGCGCGCGCCGTACGCGCAGTACAGACGTCCAGGGTGGGCTTCACGGTCAATGGTCAGCCTCACCAACTCGAACTGGACAACCGCACCTCACTCCTGGATGCACTGCGTGAGCATCTGCACCTTACCGGGAGCAAGAAGGGCTGCGATCACGGCCAGTGCGGCGCTTGCACCATGATCGTCGATGGCCGCCGCATCAACGGCTGCCTGACCCTGGCGGTGATGCATCAGGGCGCCGAGATCACCACCATCGAAGGCCTCGGCACGCCCGAGCACCTACACCCGATGCAGGCCGCGTTCATCAAGCGTGACGGCTACCAGTGCGGTTACTGCACCCCCGGACAAATCTGCTCGGCGGTGGCCGTCCTCGAGGAAATCGACCAGGGCATGCCTAGCCACGTGACCGACGACCTGCAAGCCACACCCGGCTACAGCGAGGCCGAACTGCGCGAACGCATGAGCGGCAACATCTGCCGCTGCGGCGCCTACTCCAACATCATCGAAGCGATCAACGACGTGGCGGGAGAACGCGGATGAAACCCTTTTCCTACGAACGTGCAGACACGCCGGGCGAAGCCGCTGCGGCGGCAGCGCGCATACCCGGCGCCAAATTCATCGCCGGCGGCACCAACCTGCTGGATCTGATGAAACTCGAAATCGAGACGCCGTTGCACCTGATCGATGTCAATGGCCTCGGGCTGGACCGCATCGAAGCGACGGACGATGGCGGCATGCGCATTGGCGCGCTGGTGAGCAACACCGACCTGGCCGCCGACAGCCGCATTCGCCGTGACTACGCCGTGCTGGCCAGGGCCCTGCTCGCTGGCGCTTCCGGCCAGTTGCGCAACAAGGCGACCACGGCCGGCAACCTGCTGCAGCGCACCCGCTGCCCGTACTTCTATGACACCAACCTGCCGTGCAACAAACGCCAGCCGGGCTCCGGCTGTGCGGCGCGCGAAGGCGTCAGCCGCCAGCACGCCGTACTCGGCAGCAGCGACGCCTGCATCGCCACCCATCCAAGCGATATGGCAATCGCCATGCGCCTGCTCGATGCCCGGGTAGAAACGGTTCAGCCCGACGGCCAGGTGCGCCATATTCCCATGACCGATCTGCATCGCCTGCCCGGCGATACGCCGCATATCGAACATGTTCTTGCCCCCGGTGAGCTGATCACCGCAGTGACCCTGCCCAAACCGCTCGGCGGTCAGCATTTCTACTACAAGGTGCGCGACCGCGCCTCCTATGCCTTCGCCCTGGTCTCGGTGGCGGCGGTGCTCCAGCCGGATGGCAACGGGCGCATCGCTCTCGGCGGTGTCGCGCACAAACCCTGGCGCGAGGAGGCAGCGGAGGCCGATCTGCCCCGCGGCGCTGACATCGTCGCCGAGCGGCTGCTCGCCGATGCGCGCACCACAGCACACAACGCCTTCAAGCTCACCCTGGTCCGACGCACCTTAGGCGCCGTGCTGGCGCAAGCGAGGGCCGGCGCATGAAATTCGAAACTGCTGCAGGCAACAACCCCATCGACCGTCAGCGCGTGGTCGGCCAGCCGCTCGACCGTATCGACGGCCCGTTGAAGACCACCGGCACCGCCACCTATGCCTACGAGTGGCACGCTGAGGTCAGCGACTTGGCCTATGGCCAGATCGTCGGCGCGGCCATCGCCAAGGGGCGCATCACGGCCATGGACCTGTCCCAGGCCAGGGCCGCTCCCGGCGTGATCACCATCGTCACCGCAGATACCGCACCCAAGCTCGGCAAGGGCGAGCGCAACAACGCCAGGCTGCTCGGCGGCCCCGAGATCGAGCACTACCATCAGGCCGTCGCCTTGGTGGTGGCCGAGACCTTCGAGCAGGCACGCGCTGCCGCCGAGCTGGTGAAGATCGACTACCAGCGCCAACCGGGCAGTTTTGACCTCGAAGCGGTCAAGGACAGCGCGAAGAAACCGGAGAAGATCGTCAGCGGCGAGCCGGACAGCGCCGTCGGCGACTTCGACAGCGCATTCGCCAGCGCCGCCGTGCAGCTCGACGCCACCTACCGCACGCCCGATCAGTCCCACGCGATGATGGAGCCGCACGCCTCGATGGCGCGCTGGGACGATGATCGGCTGACCCTGTGGACGTCGAACCAGATGATTGCCTGGGGCGCTAAGGACCTTGCCGAAACACTGGGCATGGACGTCGAGAATGTCCGCCTTATCTCGCCCTACGTCGGCGGCGGCTTCGGCGGCAAGCTGTTCATCCGCGCCGATGCGCTACTGGCAGCGCTGGGCGCGCGTGCGGCCGGGCGGCCGGTGAAGGTGGCGCTACCGCGCCCGCTGATGATGAACAACACGACCCACCGCGCCGCCACCATCCAGCGCATTCGCATCGGCGCCACAGGCGCCGGCAAGATCGTCGCGATTGGTCATGACAACTGGTCCGGCGATCTCAACGGCAACTCGGCCGAATCCGGGGTGATCTACTCACGACCGCTCTACGCCGGCGCCAACCGCATGTCCAGTACACGCCTGGCGAATCTCGACATGCCCGAAGCCAATGCCATGCGTGCCCCCAGCGACACACCAGGATCAATGGCGGTGGAGATCGCCATGGACGAGATGGCCGAGAAACTTGGCCTGGACCCCGTCGACTTCCGCGTGATGAACGATTCATCGGTCGACCCGGAGCAACCGGAGCGCCCCTACTCGCAGCGTCACCTCAAGGAATGCCTGCTGCATGGCGCGCAACGCTTCGGCTGGGCCAAGCGCAACGCCAAACCGGCCGCACGCCGCGAAGGTGACTGGTTGATTGGCATGGGCATGGCCGGCGCCTTTCGCGACGGGCCGGTCACCCAGTCCGCCGCGCGCGTACGCCTGGACGCACAAGGCCGGCTCAGTGTCGAAACCGACATGACCGACATCGGCACCGGCAGCTACACCATCATCGGCCAGACCGCGGCGGAAATGCTCGGTGTGCCGCTGGAGCGGGTGAGTGTGAAGCTCGGCGATTCGAGCTACCCCGTTTCATCCGGCTCTGGCGGTCAGTGGGGCGCCAACAGCTCGACATCGGGCGTCTACGCTGCCTGCGTGCAGCTGCGCGAAAAGATCGCGCGCAAGCTTGGTTTCGATCCGGCGCGGGCAGTTTTCGAGAATGGCGAAGTGCTTCAGGACGGCAAACGCGCCACACTCGCCGAGGCCGCGGCAGACACGACGCTGGAAGCCGAGGACAGCATCGAGTTCGGCGACCTGAACAAGCGCTACCGGATCTCGACCTTCGGCGCGCATTTCGTCGAGGTCGCCGTCCATGCTGCCACGGCAGAGGTGCGGGTCAGGCGCATGCTGGCGGTCTGTTCGGCCGGGCGCATTCTCAATCCAAAGACGGCGCGCAGCCAGGTCATCGGCGCCATGACCATGGGCGTGGGCGCGGCACTCATGGAGGAGCTGTCCGTCGACACCCGTTACGGGCTGTATATCAACCACGACCTGGCCGGGTACGAGGTGCCGGTGCATGCCGACATCCCGCATCAGGAGGTGGTCTTTCTCGACGAGAGCGATGCCCTCTCCTCGCCCATGAAGGCCAAGGGCGTGGGCGAGCTGGGCATCTGCGGAGTCTCCGCGGCAGTGGCGAACGCGATCTACAACGCTACGGGCGTGCGCATCCGCGACTATCCAATCACGCTGGACAAGCTGCTGGCGCAGATGCCCGTGGCCTGAGCTGAAACGACGAAGGCCGCTTTCCAGCGGCCTTCGTCGTTGAGCATGAGGCTTATTCGGCCAGACGCCAGGTGGTGCCACCCTTGCCGTCTTCCAGCACCACGCCCATGGCGGTGAGCTGGTCGCGGATGCGGTCGCTTTCCGCCCAGTTCTTGTCGGCGCGAGCCTGCAGACGTGCGGCGATCAGGGCTTCGACTTCGGCGGCGTCCACCTTGCCGGCGGCGCCGGCCTGCAGGAAGGCATCCGGTTCCAGCTGCAGCACGCCGAGCACACCAGCCAGCTGCTTGAGCTGAGCGGCCAGGCCGGCGGCGGCTTGAACGTCCGACTCACGCAGGCGGTTGACCTCGCGGATCATCTCGAACAGCACGGCGCAGGCTTCCGGCGAGTTGAAATCGTCATCCATCGCCACGCCGAAGCGCTCCACATACGTCTCGCCACCGGCAGGTGCCGCTTCCGGCAGACCTTTCAGGCCGTTGTAGAAACGCTCCAGGGCGCCCTTGGCTTCCTTGAGGCTCTCTTCGGAGTAGTTGATCGGGCTGCGATAGTGGCTGGACACCAGCAGGTAGCGCACCACCTCGGGGTGGTACTTCTCCAGCACCTCACGGATGGTGAAGAAGTTGCCCAGGCTCTTGGACATCTTCTCGCCGTCCACGCGCACCGCGCCGGCGTGCATCCAGGCGTTGGCGTACTGCTTGCCGGTGGCCGCCTCGCTCTGCGCGATCTCGTTCTCGTGGTGCGGGAACACCAGGTCCGGGCCGCCGCCGTGGATGTCGAAGGTCTCGCCCAGGCAGCAGGTGGACATCACCGAGCACTCGATGTGCCAGCCCGGCCGGCCCTTGCCCCAGGGCGAATCCCAGCTCGGCTCACCCGGCTTGGCGCCCTTCCACAGCACGAAGTCCAGCGGGTCTTCCTTGATCTCGTCCACTTCGATGCGCGCGCCGATCTTCAGTTCGTCAATCTTGCGCCGTGACAGCTTGCCGTAGGTTTCGAACTTGGTGACGCGGTAGTACACGTCGCCATTGCCCGGCGCGTAGGCATAACCCTTGTCGATCAGGGTCTGGATCATCTGGTGCATGCCGGCGATATGACCGGTGGCGCGCGGCTCGATGTCCGGGCGCAGCACGTTGAGGCGTGCTTCGTCCTCGTGCATCGCCGCGATCATGCGCTCGACCAGCGCCTCGAACGGCTCGCCGTTCTCATTGGCGCGCTTGATGATCTTGTCGTCGATGTCGGTGATGTTGCGCACATAGGTCACGTCATAGCCGCGCTGACGCAGCCAGCGGGTGACCACGTCGAAGGCGACCATCACGCGGGCGTGACCGATATGGCAGAAGTCATAGACGGTCATGCCGCACACGTACATGCGTACGCTGTTATCGACCAGCGGCTTGAACGGTTCCTTGACCTTGCTCAGCGTGTTGTAGATCGACAGTGCCATTACTGCCCCCACGAATCGCGCAGCGTGACGGTACGGTTGAACACCAGCGCGTCGGCGGTCGAATCCTTGTCCAGGCAGAAGTAGCCTTCGCGCTCGAACTGGAAGCGGTCGTCAGCGCCGGCCTTGGCCAGCGAGGGTTCGGCGCGGCAACCGGTGAGCACCACCAGCGACTCGGGGTTGATGTTGTCGAGGAAGCTGCCGCCCTCTTCGCTCTTCTCCGGATTGGGCGACTTGAACAGACGGTCGTAGAGGCGCACTTCGCATTCGACGCTTTCGGCGGCCGGCACCCAATGGATCACGCCCTTGACCTTGCGGCCCTCCGGGTTCTTGCCCAGGGTGTTCTCGTCGTAGCTGCAGCGCAGCTCGACGATATTGCCGGCGGCATCCTTGATCGCCTCATCGGCGCGAATCACGTAGCTGCCGCGCAGGCGCACTTCGCCACCGGGGATCAGGCGCTTGAAGCCGTCCGGCGGGGTTTCCTCGAAGTCGCTGGCGTCGATGTAGATCTCGCGGGAGAACGGCAGCACGCGTACACCCATGTCCTGCTTGGGGTGGCGCGGCAGCTCGAGGTTCTCGACCTTGCCCTCCGGGTAGTTGGTGATCACCACCTTCAGCGGCTTGAGTACGCACATGGCGCGCGCGGCGTTGGCGTCCAGATCGTCACGAATGGCGAACTCGAGCATGCCGATGTCCACCAGGCCACCGGCGCGGTTGACGCCGATCATGTCGCAGAACGCGCGGATCGAGGCCGGGGTGTAGCCGCGACGACGGTAGCCGGACAGCGTCGACATGCGCGGGTCATCCCAACCCTTGACGTGACCTTCGTCCACCAGTTGCTTGAGCTTGCGCTTGCTGGTGATGGTGTAGTTCAGGTTCAGCCGGGCAAATTCGTACTGGCGCGGCTGCGCCGGCACCGGCAGGTTCTCCAGGAACCACTCGTACAGCGGGCGGTGATCCTCGAATTCCAGGGTGCAGATCGAATGGGTAATGCCCTCGATGGCGTCCGACTGACCGTGGGTGAAGTCGTAGCTCGGGTAGATGCACCACTTGTCACCGGTCTGGTGGTGATGGGCGTGACGGATGCGATAGAGGATCGGGTCGCGCAGGTTGATGTTCGGCGAGGCCATGTCGATCTTCGCGCGCAGCGAGCGGGCGCCATCGGGGAACTCGCCGGCCTTCATGCGGGCGAACAGGTCGAGGTTTTCCTCGACGCTGCGATCACGGAACGGGCTGTTCTTGCCCGGCTCGGTCAGGTTGCCGCGATACTCGCGCATCTCTTCGGCATTCAGATCGCAGACGAAGGCCTTGCCGGCCTTGATCAGCTCGACAGCCCAGGCATGCAGCTGATCGAAGTAGTTGGAGGCGTAGCGCTCCTCACCCGCCCACTTGAAACCCAGCCACTCGACGTCGGCCTTGATCGCGTCGATGTATTCCTGGTCTTCCTTGGCCGGGTTGGTGTCGTCGAAACGCAGGTTGCACTGGCCGCCGAACTCTTCGGCCAGGCCGAAGTTCAGGCAGATGCTCTTGGCATGGCCAATGTGCAGGTAGCCGTTGGGCTCCGGCGGAAAGCGGGTCACGATCTTGGCGTGCTTGCCGCTGTCCAGATCGGCCTGGACGATGGGGCGCAGGAAGTTGGCAGCTTTTTCGACGGTGGGCTTGCTCATGGTGTCCTTAACAATACTGGCGCGGCACGGGTAGGCCGCCTCGGGCAAAGTCCGTATCATAACCAACCTGTCAAGCCCCTGACAGGGTGCATGCCACCCTGTCAGGGCTGTTCACCCACGAGCCAACGGCTCGAACCTGCCTCATCACGGATACGATCATGATCAAACTGCACACCAACCACGGCGTCATCACCCTGAACCTGTTCGCCGACAAGGCCCCGGAAACCGTGGCCAACTTCGAGCAATACGTGAAGGAAGGCCATTACGACGGCACCATCTTCCACCGTGTGATCGGCAATTTCATGATCCAGGGCGGCGGTTTCGAGCCGGGCATGAAGCAGAAGCCGACCCGCGCACCGATCAAGAACGAAGCCAACAACGGCGTGGCCAACAAGGTCGGCACCATCGCCATGGCTCGCACCATGGAACCGCACTCGGCCAGCGCGCAGTTCTTCATCAACGTCGCCGACAACAGCTTCCTCAATCACAGCGCACCGACCGTTCAGGGCTGGGGCTACGCCGTGTTCGGTGAAGTGGTCGAAGGCATGGACGTGGTCGAGAAGATCAAGGGCGTGGCTACCACCATGAAGGCCGGCCACCAGGACGTGCCGGTGGATGACGTGGTCATCGAGAAGGCCGAAATCGTAGCCGAGTAAGTCGATGATCCTGCTGATCTCCGATCTGCACCTCGAAGAGAAACGCCCGGACATTACCCGGGCGTTTCTGCATTTTCTCGCCACCCGCGCGCGCCAGGCCGAGGCGCTGTACATCCTCGGCGACTTCTTCGAGGTCTGGATCGGCGATGACGGCATGACGCCCTTCCAGCACGAGATCGCTGGCGCGCTGCGCGAACTGAGCGACAGCGGTACGCGCATCTACCTGATGCACGGCAATCGCGACTTTCTTATCGGCAAGCGCTTCTGCCGCGAGGCGGGCTGCACGTTGCTGAGCGACCCACACAAGGTGCAGATGGGCGGCGAGCCGGTGCTACTGATGCACGGCGACAGCCTGTGCACCCTGGATGTCGGCTACATGAAGCTGCGCCGCTGGCTGCGCAACCCGCTATCGCTGCTGATTTTGCGCAACCTGCCGCTCGCCACCCGGCAAAAGCTGGCGCGCAAGCTGCGTAACGAAAGCCGCGCGCAGACGCGGATGAAGGCCAGCGAGATCGTCGATGTCACGCCCAAGGAAGTGGTCCGGGTAATGGCCGAGCACGGCGTACGTACGCTGATCCATGGACATACCCATCGGCCGGCGCTGCATGAACTGACCGTGGGCGGCCAACCGGCACGGCGCATCGTGCTGGGGGACTGGGATCGCCAGGGCTGGGCGTTGCAGGTCGATGAAGACGGGTCCAATCAGGCGCCGTTCGAGCTCACGCCCGCATACGCCTCCAAGCCGTAGCCCATACACGGTTGTAGGAGCGGCTTCAGCCGCGATTGCAGCGATGTAGAGCGGGTGAAACCCGCCATTTCCCTCGCGGCGGGTTTCATTCGCTCTACCCATCTATTGCAGTGTTCGCGGCTGAAGCCGCTCCTACAGTGCTTGATGGATCTCGCCAATCTGGGGAGGCCACCCCGCAGCCTTATGCAGGTACTCCGCTATGGAAACGGAACTGCTCGTCCGGCGAGGTGATCAGTTCCCGCTCCACCGCCCGCACCACCTCGATACGCGCATCCACGTCCGCCGCGTCACCATACAGATAGGCGAGTTTGAGATAGCCGCGGTAGTGGCGCCCTTCGCTTTCCAGCAATCCGGCGTAGAACTTGGCCAGCTCGGCATCCAGGCGGGGCACCAGGGCGGCGAAGCGCTCGCATGAGCGCGCCTCGATAAAAGCGCCGACCACCAGCACGTCCACCAGCCGCTCCACTTCGCCGCCACGCAGCAGCGCCCGCAGCCCTGCTGCGTAGCGCGACGCGGAAACATGGCGAACCTCGATACCGCGCCCGCGGATGATCTTGCTCACCTGCTCGAAGTGCACCAGCTCCTCACGGGCCAAACGCGACATTCTCGCGGTCAATTCGGTCTTGGTCAGGTAGCGCCCCATCAGGCTCAGGGCGGTCTGTGCTGCCTTGTATTCCAGGTTGCGGTGGTCGAGCAGAAGGATTTCCTGCTGACGCAAGGCCTCTTCCAGCCAGGCGTCGGGGGTCGCAACGCCGCCGAGAAACTCGAGAATTTCCTGCAGGATCGTCACAGGTTCCTCACCATTACTCGGAACATGCTGGGCATTTGACATCATATTTGAAGCGCTCTTGGTGCTGGCGAGGTTGGAAATGGCGGGCCATTATACGAGTGGCAGGCCACACGACCAGCACGCCGTTGATACAGGTCAAGAAGCTGCTGGCAATGACGCACCTATAGTTGGATAAGCGCTATTCACTCTCAGGGAGACGACCATGCAAGCGATCCGTAGCATTCTGGTGGTGATGGAACCCCAGCACCCCGAAGGCCTCGCGCTGAAGCGGGCAAAACTGATAGCTGGAGTCACCCAGTCGCACCTGCACCTCTTGGTATGCGACAAGAAAGGCGACCACAGCGCGTGGCTCAACGATCTCAGCAGCAGCCTCGCCGGGGAAGGTTTCAGCGTCTCCACCCAGCAGTCCTGGCATGACAACCAGCACCAGACCATCATCGCCGTGCAGCAGGCCGAGGGCTGCGGCCTGGTGATCAAGCAGCACCTGCCGGACAACCCGCTGAAGAAAGCCATCCTCACCCCCGAGGACTGGAAGTTGCTGCGCTATTGCCCAGGCCCGGTGCTGATGGTCAAGACCGAACGCCCCTGGACCGGCGGCACCATCCTCGCCGCAGTGGACGTCGGCAACGCCGATGGCGAGCACCGCACCCTGCATGCCGGCATCATCAGCCATGGCTACGATATCGCCGGCCTGGCCAAGGGCACGCTGCACGTGACCACCGCACACCCTACGCCGATGCTCTCGGCAGCCGACCCCACTTTCCAGCTCAAGGAAACCATCGAGGCGCGTTACCGCGAACAGTGCCGCAGCTTCCAGGCCGAGTACGACATCAGTGACGAGCGCCTGCATGTGCTCGAGGGCCCAGCTGACGTGGTGATTCCGCAGGTGGCACACCAGCTCGATGCCGCGGTCACGGTGATCGGCACCGTGGCGCGCACCGGACTTTCCGGCGCCCTGATCGGCAATACCGCCGAGGTCATACTCGATGCACTGGAAAGCGACGTGCTGGTGCTCAAGCCGGACGAAGTCATCGCCCATCTCGAGGAGTTGGTGGCACAGCGCTGAACCAGTAAGTGAAACAAAAATGCCGCTCGATTCAGAGCGGCATTTTTTGTTTTAGGCGCTAAACCCTCAGCTCCAGCCCTTCACGCAGAAACTTCGGCGCTATGTAGCGCTCGTAGTGCGCCTCGGAGAGCAGGAAGAACTCCCTGTCGATGGCATCGCGCAGATCGGGCAGCGCCCAGTTGCGAAATTCCGGCAACAGCACCATGCCGTAGGCTTCCAGCTGATTGATCACCCGCGCGCCCCGCGCGATCAGCTGATAGGCCCAGCAGTAGGGAGACTGCTGCGGCACGAAGCGAATCTGCCGCTGTTCCAGCTGCTGCCGCAGGCGCTGCTCGTCGAACACTTCAAGCTTGGCCGTCATCACCTGCACCAGCAGCACTTCCAGACGTGTCCAGACGGCGCGTTTCTCCTCGTCGTTGTAGCTGTTCCAGTTGATCACCTCATGGTGGAAGCGCTTGCAACCGCGGCACACGACATCGCCGTAAACGGTCGAGCAAAGGCCCACGCAGGGCGTCTTGATGCGCTGATTGGACATGGCGAACAACATAAACGGCAAAACGGCCTGGCATCTTAGCCCTTTGTCTAATCCTTATCACCCCCACGGATGCGGGGACATCGGCTTAACTTTGTTCGCGCTTTCCATTAGAATCGGCCCGCCTTTTACGGCGCCAATGTCCGTTGGAAGCTGTTTTCAAAGCGTCACGAGCACAGTCGATCCTGCAGGTACGATGGCGGCGCAGCCACTCGGAGTCCCCCCGAGTCTCTGCGCCCGCCCTCATCAGAAACCGTCCTGCCGGCGTAAAACTTTGAAAGCAGCTTCTACAAGAGACTCGTGAAACCTTGGCCGATCGGCTCATAAAGTCGAAAGGCGCCTGGTTCATGGGTTTCTGGATCGCGTCCCGGACAACCCTTTGGGACCACTGATGAGGGTAATAACTGTGCTTGAAGCCTATCGCAAACACGTAGCAGAGCGTGCCGCTCAGGGTATCGTGCCCCAGCCGCTGAACGCCGAACAAACCGCAGGCCTGGTCGAGCTGCTGAAAAACCCGCCGGCTGGCGAAGAAGAATTCCTCGTAGACCTGATCACCAACCGTGTACCGCCAGGCGTCGACGAAGCCGCCTACGTCAAGGCCGGCTTCCTCTCTGCCGTTGCCAAGGGCGAAGCCACTTCCCCGCTGATCAGCAAGCAACGCGCCGTCGAGCTGCTGGGCACCATGCAGGGCGGCTACAACATCGCCACCCTGGTCGAACTGCTGGACGACGCCACCCTGGGCGCCGTTGCCGCCGAGCAACTCAAGCACACCCTGCTGATGTTCGACGCCTTCCACGACGTTGCCGAGAAAGCCAAGGCTGGCAATGCCAACGCCAAGGCCGTGCTGCAGTCCTGGGCCGATGGCGAGTGGTTCACCAACAAGCCGGCCATCGCCGAGAAGTACAGCCTGGCCGTGTTCAAGGTGCCTGGCGAAACCAACACCGACGACCTGTCCCCTGCCCCGGACGCCTGGTCGCGCCCTGACATCCCGCTGCACGCCCTGGCCATGCTGAAAATGGCTCGCGACGGCATCGTGCCGGAGCAGCAAGGCGCCATCGGCCCGTTGAAGCAGATCGAAGAGATCAAGGCCAAGGGCTTCCCGGTCGCCTACGTCGGTGACGTGGTCGGTACCGGTTCTTCCCGTAAGTCCGCCACCAACTCGGTGCTGTGGTTCTTCGGCGACGACATTCCGTACGTTCCGAACAAGCGCGCTGGTGGTTTCTGCTTCGGCACCAAGATCGCCCCGATCTTCTACAACACCATGGAAGACGCCGGCGCCCTGCCGATCGAGTTCGACGTGTCGAACATCAACATGGGCGACGTGATCGACGTCTACCCGTACGCCGGCAAGGTCTGCAAGCACGGCACCGACGAAGTCATCACCACCTTCGAACTGAAGACCCCGGTGCTGCTCGACGAAGTCCGCGCTGGCGGCCGTATCCCGCTGATCGTCGGCCGTGGCCTGACCGAGAAGGCGCGTGCCGAACTGGGCCTGGGTTCCTCCGACCTGTTCAAGAAGCCGGAGCAGCCGGCTGACAGCGGCAAGGGCTTCACCCTGGCGCAGAAGATGGTCGGCAAGGCCTGCGGCGTCGAAGGCGTACGTCCGGGCACCTACTGCGAACCGAAGATGACCACCGTCGGCTCCCAGGACACCACTGGCCCGATGACCCGCGACGAGCTGAAGGACCTGGCGTGCCTGGGCTTCTCCGCCGACCTGGTGATGCAGTCCTTCTGCCACACCGCTGCTTATCCGAAGCCGATCGACGTCACCACCCACCACACCCTGCCGGATTTCATCCGCACCCGTGGCGGCGTATCCCTGCGTCCTGGCGACGGCATTATTCACAGCTGGCTGAACCGCATGCTGCTGCCCGACACCGTCGGCACCGGTGGCGACTCGCACACCCGCTTCCCGATCGGTATTTCCTTCCCGGCCGGCTCCGGCCTGGTGGCCTTCGCCGCCGCCACCGGCGTGATGCCGCTGGACATGCCGGAATCGGTTCTGGTGCGCTTCAAGGGCAAGATGCAGCCGGGTATCACCCTGCGTGACCTGGTCCATGCCATCCCCTACTACGCCATTCAGAAAGGTCTGCTGACCGTCGAGAAGAAAGGCAAGAAGAACATTTTCTCCGGCCGCATCCTCGAGATCGAAGGCCTGGACAACCTGACCGTCGAGCAGGCGTTCGAGCTGTCCGATGCCTCCGCCGAGCGTTCGGCTGCCGGCTGCACCATCAAGCTGCCGGAAGCGGCCATCGCCGAATACCTGCAGTCCAACATCACCCTGCTGCGCTGGATGATCAGCGAAGGCTACGGCGATGCCCGCACCCTGGAGCGTCGTGCCCAGGCGATGGAAGCCTGGCTGGCCAACCCGGTGCTGATGGAAGCCGACAAGGACGCCGAGTACGCCGAAGTCATCGAAATCGACCTGACCGAGCTCAAGGAGCCGGTGCTGTGCGCCCCGAACGACCCGGACGACGCCCGTCTGCTGTCCACCGTGGCCGGCGACAAGATCGACGAAGTGTTCATCGGTTCGTGCATGACCAACATCGGTCACTTCCGCGCTGCCGGCAAGCTGCTGGACAAGGTCAAGGGTGGTATCCCGACTCGTCTGTGGCTGTCGCCGCCGACCAAGATGGACGCGCACCAGCTGACCGAGGAAGGCTACTACGGCATCTACGGCAAGGCCGGTGCACGCATGGAGATGCCGGGCTGCTCGCTGTGCATGGGCAACCAGGCACGCGTGGCTGCCAACTCCACCGTGGTGTCGACCTCCACCCGTAACTTCCCGAACCGTCTGGGCGATGGCGCCAACGTGTACCTGGCCTCCGCCGAACTGGCGGCGGTCGCTTCGATTCTCGGCAAGCTGCCGACCGTCGAGGAGTACATGGCCTACGCGAAGGATATCGACAGCATGGCTGGCGACATCTATCGCTACCTGAGCTTCGACCAGATCGCCGACTTCCGTGAAGCCGCGGCCAACGCCAAGATCCCGGTCGTTCAGGCCTGATCCCAGCGTTGCAAAAGGAGCCCCGCCCAGTGCGGGGCTTTTTTATATCTCCATCGCGTCAACCGCGCCTGCCTTGTGGCATATGCCTTGCTTCGTCACTGGCAATACGGCCTTCCAATAGCGGAACAGGCCTCAGCGACAACGGCGTCGCACTGGATTCGGGAGGATTCGCCCCGGGATCAGTGCGACGTTTTTTATGGGCCAGCGACGGCCAAGCAGCGCATTGCGTGACCTAAAGGAAAGCAGCATGAGCGAACACGATACCCCTCGCGACGATGCCCTGACCTGGGCCTGGGGCAGCAATGCCCCAGAGAAGAGCGTGCTGAACATCGGCTTCATGGCTCTGAGCGACTCGGCCTCAGTGATCGTCGCCGCCACTCAGGGCTTTGCCGAGAAGTACGGACTCAGCATCAGGCTGCATCGCCAGACCTCCTGGGCCGGCCTACGCGACCGCCTGCTCAGCGGCGAACTGGATGCCGCGCACAGTCTTTACGGGCTGGTCTATGGCGTACAGCTGGGTCTCGGCGTCGGTTCGGCCACCGACATGGCCGTGCTCATGGGGCTGAACCAGAACGGCCAGAGCATCAATCTCTCACATACTTTACAAGCGGCCGGCGTGACCAGTGGAGATGCACTGCGCCAGCATGTGCACCAAAATAACGCACGACTGACCTTCGCCCAGACCTTCCCCACCGGCACCCATGCCATGTGGCTCTATTACTGGCTGGCCAGCCAGGGCATCCACCCGCTGCGTGATGTCGACAGCGTGGTGGTGCCGCCACCACAGATGATCGAACACCTGAAAGCCGAGCGCATCGACGGCTTCTGCGTCGGCGAGCCCTGGACCGCCAAGGCCGTCGATGAGCAACTCGGCTGCACCCTGACCACCATCCAGGCGATCTGGCCGGATCATCCGGAAAAGGTGCTGGGTTGCACACTTGCCTTCGCCGAGCAGAACCCCAACACCGCCCGCGCTCTGATCATGGCGGTGCTCGAAGCGGCCCGGTTCATCGACGAAAGCGAAGAGAACAAGCGCAGCACTGCGCAACTACTCAGTGGCAGCGAGTATGTCGATGCACCGCTTTCGGCGATCACGCCACGCTTTCTCGGTCAGTATCAGGATGGCCTGGGCCACGCCTGGCTGGACGAGCACCCACTGCGCTTTCACGCTGGCGGCCTGGTCAATCAGCCCTACCTGTCCGACGGCATGTGGTTCATGACCCAGTTCCGCCGCTGGGGCCTGCTGCGTAGCGACCCCGACTATCTGGGAGTGGCCCGCCAGGTTCAGCAACTGGCGCTGTATCGTGAGGCTGCCACGGCCCTGGGCATCGCCGTACCGGGGGAAATGCGCAGCTCCATCCTGCAGGATGGCAGCTGCTGGGACGGCAGCGACCCCGCTGCCTATGCCCGCAGCTTCCACCTGCACGCCCTGGCCGAAAGCCCGGCTGTCGCCCTGTAATCATCGGGAGAGCCCTAGATGCTGCGTATCCTGCTGATCAACGACACACCAAAGAAGGTCGGCCGCCTGAAGAACGCGCTGATCGAGGCCGGCTTCGAGGTGATCGACGAGTCCGGCCTGACCATCGACCTGCCCGAGCGCGTCGAGGCGGTGCGCCCCGACGTGATCCTGATCGACACCGAATCCCCCGGCCGCGACGTGATGGAACAGGTGGTGCTGGTCAGTCGCGACCAGCCGCGCCCGATCGTCATGTTCACCGATGAGCACGATCCCGGCGTGATGCGCCAGGCGATCCAGAGCGGTGTCAGCGCCTACATCGTCGAGGGCATACATGCCCAGCGTCTGCAGCCGATTCTCGACGTGGCCATGGCCCGCTTCGAGAGCGACCAGGCGCTGCGCGCGCAGTTACAGGCGCGTGATGCGCAACTGGCCGAACGCAAGCGCGTGGAGCTGGCCAAGGGCCTGCTGATGAAGATGAAGAGCTGCAACGAGGAGGAGGCCTATACCCTGATGCGCCGTCAAGCCATGAGTCGCCAGCAGAAGCTGATTCAGGTTGCCGAGCAGATCATTGCAATGCACGACATGCTCGGCGGATGAGCGTGTGCGCAATTTTGATGCCATGCAGCCATCACCAAGATAACCGATCGTCCGAAAGCTAACCGGAGGGGCCAAACGAAGCTGAACTCAGTCATGCAGCCACAGGTCATGTTTGGGGTTCAACGGGAATCAGGGAGCTATCGATCACCCAGCGAACGCTATCCATGGACAGGTCCGCCCCGTATCGCCGAGGCCACCGAAAGACCCGTCATCTAGAGCATGACTTCAGGAAAAAAAACGATGAACAACAATCTTGTCGCAACGTCTAGCAAGCGCAGTTACGCCGCCGCAATTGGAGCTGCAGTGGCGAGCTCCCTACTGAGTTTCACCAGCCAGGCCGAACTGCGCCCGGAACTGGCTCCCGGCGGCAACTTCGCCCTGGAGAACTGGTCGCTGACCTTGCCGGTAGATGAAGACGGCAGCAACCAGGGCCGCGCCCAAACGCTGCTTCCCGACCGTCTCAGCGGGCCGCAGGGATACACCTCCCCCTACTTTCGCACCGACAGCGATGGCGCCATGACCTTCTGGGCCCCCGCTAATGGTGCACTGTCGGCGCGCGCCAACTATGCCCGCGCCGAACTGCGGCAAATGATCGACCCCAGCTCCAATGCCGTGAACTGGGACAACCAGGGGCGTTCCTTCCTGGACGCACGCCTGCGCGTACTGCAGGTTCCGGTCAGCAATGGCCTGGTGGCCGTAGGCCAGATTCATGCGTATGAGGCCATGCCGCTGGCCACCCTGTACTACCAGTACGACATGGATGCACAGAACGGTCGACTCTTCGCCACCGTCAAGGAAAGCCCAGAGGGCACCGAGGAAGGCAAACGCTACACCGTGGCGGAAGGCATTCAGCTCGGTCAGGCATTCGTCTATCGCCTGGGTATGGCACGCAACCGCGATGGCGTTGCCGAGGTCGCCATCTCGGTCAACGGCTCACCTGCTCTCCAGGTACCACTGGACCCGGCATGGGACAGCCGCACCTTCTACTTCAAGGCCGGCGCTCTGCTGAACAGCCGCAGCGATAACGGCGAAGATGGTGCACGGGTCAAGTTCTACCGTCTGGCTACCAGCCATCCCGCTGCCGGCCTGCACATCACCCAGCTTTCCGCATTGCCGCAAGCCAGGGTCGGTACCCCTTACTCCGTCCAACTGCAATCGCGCGGAGGCGTGGGTGGCACCAACTGGCGCCTGGTCAGCGGCTTCCCCCCAGCCGGCCTGACCCTGAGCCGCGACGGCGTGCTCAGTGGCGAGCCGCAACGTGCCACGTCGATCCCAGATGACTTCACGGCGCAGATTCGCGACGCCAACGGCAACACCGTTTCCAAGAAATTCTCCATCGTCATCAATCCCTGAAGCCCCGAGGATTGGCTGAGCTCCTGCGGGGCTCAGCCAATGCTCGACAGAGTCCCCCGCTGCGCTTATCTTCTCGCCAGGCCGCCAGATGCGGCCAACGTCGCTCGGACGGTTCCGGGCGCTCACGTATCCGAGGAAATCATGGCTGAGAACGCCAAGCGCCGCTTTGCGCGCATCGATCGTCTCCCCCCCTACGTCTTCAACATCACCGCCGAGCTCAAGATGGCCGCACGCCGTCGCGGCGAGGACATCATCGACTTTTCCATGGGCAACCCCGACGGTGCGACTCCGCCGCACATCGTCGAGAAGCTCGTGCAGGTCGCCCAGCGTGAAGACACCCACGGATACTCCACCTCCCGCGGTATTCCCCGCCTGCGCCGCGCCATCTCGCGCTGGTACAAGGACCGCTACGACGTGGAGATCGATCCGGAAAGCGAAGCCATCGTCACCATCGGCTCCAAGGAAGGCCTGGCACACCTGATGCTCGCCACCCTGGACCATGGCGACACCGTGCTGGTACCCAACCCCAGCTACCCGATCCATATCTACGGCGCGGTGATCGCTGGCGCCCAGGTGCGTTCCGTGCCGCTGGTGCCGGGTGTGGACTTCTTCGCCGAACTGGAACGCGCCATCCGCGAGTCGATTCCCAAGCCGAAGATGATGATTCTCGGCTTCCCCTCCAACCCCACCGCCCAGTGCGTGGAGCTGGACTTCTTCGAGCGCGTGGTGACCCTGGCCAAGCAGTACGACGTACTGGTGGTGCACGACCTGGCCTACGCCGACATCGTCTACGACGGCTGGAAGGCACCGTCGATCATGCAGGTGCCAGGCGCCAAGGACATCGCGGTGGAGTTCTTCACCCTGTCCAAGAGCTACAACATGGCCGGCTGGCGTATCGGCTTCATGGTCGGTAACCCCGAGCTGGTCAGCGCCCTGGCGCGGATCAAGAGCTACCACGACTACGGCACCTTTACCCCGCTGCAGGTAGCAGCTATCGCGGCGCTGGAAGGAGACCAGCAGTGCGTGCTGGATATCGCCGAGCAGTATCGTCAGCGCCGCAATCTGCTGGTCAAAGGCCTGCACGAGATTGGCTGGATGGTGGAGAAGCCCAAGGCCTCCATGTACGTCTGGGCCAAGATTCCCGAGGCCTACGCTCATCTGGGTTCGCTGGAGTTCGCCAAGAAGCTGCTGGCAGAGGCCAAGGTCTGCGTCTCGCCCGGGCTGGGTTTTGGCGACTACGGCGACGACCACGTGCGCTTCGCCCTGATCGAGAATCAGGACCGTACGCGTCAGGCGCTACGCGGCATCAAGGCGATGTTTCGCGCTGACGGCCTGCTGCCGGGCAAGCCGACCAGGGCCGAGTGAGCGATAACGGAGGGCGCCGCAAGGCGCCCTTTCCGTTTGGCATTCGAATCAGACAAGATCTGCGACAATTCAAGACGTTAGGCCGCACAACCGCCAGTTTCAGGTAATTGCCCGACAGAGTGAACGCCCGTACACTGCGCGCCCCTCCTCTGACGGTTCCCCCCAAATGCTCTTCGTTTTGCGCATGCTGCTGATGGGCCTGCATTTCATCCTGGCCGGCCTGCTCGGTTTGCTGCTCGGCCTGTGCCGCCCGTTCAATCCAGACAACAGCCGCCTCTGCGCACGTCTCTATTCCCTACCCGCGCTGTGCCTGCTGCGCCTGAAGCTGAAGACCGATGTGCGCCCACTGCTGGAACATCAGCGCTCCTGCGTGATCATCGCCAACCATCAGTCCAATTTCGATCTCTATGTGCTCGGCCGCGTGGTACCGAAGCGCACTGTCAGCATCGGCAAGAAGAGCCTCAAGTGGGTGCCCTTCTTCGGTCAGCTATACTGGCTGGCCGGCAACGTGCTGATCGACCGCAGCAATGCCATGGCCGCCAAGCGAGCGATGTTGACCACTACGGAAACCCTGCGTCATCGCGATACCTCGATCTGGGTCTTCCCGGAGGGTACACGCAACCTTGGCCGCGGCCTGCTGCCATTCAAGAAAGGCGCATTTCAGATGGCGATCACAGCTGGCGTACCGATCATTCCGGTATGCGTGAGCAACTACAGCAAAGCCATGCGCCTGAATCGCTGGAATAGCGGACGCATCCTGATTCGCGCGCTGCCGGAGATTCCTACCGCGGGCCTGAGTCTGGACGACATGCCCGCACTGATGCAGCGCTGCCAACAGGCCATGAGCGAGTGCATCAGCAATATGGACAAGGAGCTGGCGACAGCCTGAGCAAGACTCGCCCGCGCCTCAGGTGCGTCAAGCAGACATGAAAAAGCCCGGCGAACCGGGCTTTCGGGTGGATGGGAGGTCAGGCCTTGCTTGCCTTGCCCTGCGCCACGAAACGCATCATCCATTCGGCCACTGCACTGCCTTGCTGCGAATGCTTGAGGCTGTCCACGCCCTGCTGGTAAATCTTTTCGCCGAGATGCTGCTGACGCAGATCGAGCAACGCCCGCGAATAGTCGTGGACGAATTCCGGATGCCCCTGAAAGCACAGCACCTGATCTTCGATGTGGTAGGCGCCAATCGGGCAGAAATCGCTGGAAGCCAACAACGTCGCCTTCTCCGGCAAGCGGGTAACCTGATCCTGGTGGCTGATCAGCAACTGCAAGTCGTCCAGCGCCGGGCTCATCCACTCGGGCTTGTTCTCCAGACGATAGCTGTGTACACCGACGCCCCACCCCTGCTCTGCGCGCTCGGCCTTGCCACCCAGCAGCAACGCCAGCAACTGGTGACCGAAGCAGATACCCAGCAGCTTGTCACCGCGCTCGTAGCGCTCGAGCAGATATTCCTTGAGCGTTTGAATCCAGGGTTCACTGCCGAAGGAATCGGCCTTGCTACCGGTCACCAGGTAGGCATCGAAACGCTCGCTATCGGGCGGGTAATTACCCTCCACCACATTATAGACACTGAACTCCGCCGCCACCGGCTGTTGAGCGAACAGCTTCTCGAACATGTGGCCATAGCCCTGATACTGGTCGACCAATTCAGGGCGGAGAATGTCAGTTTCCAGGATGCAGATACGCAGTGACATGAGGTTTCCTGTGGTGAGCACGGTGCGCGGGTAATTTGTGCGTTTTACTTAACACATGAACCTGCACAAAGAAATACCCGGGCCTTATTTTCTAAGATATTTGCACGTATTTACCGCTGTGCAACGCACTGAACGCTCGTCAATTAAAATTGACAATGCCCAGATGCATACGGGTCGCATCGAAGCATCATCAGCCGCTTCGATAGTTACCATGCACCGCATTAACTTCTGTGATTGCCGGAGCGCGACGAATATCGACACATCGGGCAGTCGCCCTCATCGCACAGAAGGAAATCGATCATGAGCATCTACGCCGCACTCGCCAGCTTTGCCGCTGCATCCGCCTTCCAGACCGCTGTCCCGGTTCGTCCCCAGCAGGTTGCGCCCACAGCCCGCGACGTTCGTCCGAGCTGACACAAGCGCAGGAGAACAGCCATGCACAGCCAACTCAGCCATGACGCCTACGGCGTCACCTATGTCCACCTGGAAGACGGCGGCCTGCAGTTCGAGAGCGAAGCCGCCCTGCAACTCGATGACGGCAGCATGCTGACCTTGCGCATGCCGACCCGGCACAGCGAGATGCTGGCAATTCACGAGGCCGTGTGCATTCGCCAGGGGTGGTGCCAGGCGGCGTGAAATCGCCATGGTCTAGACTCCTCCGGGTATCTTCAATTGAGAGAGGAACCAGACCATGCGTACACGCAACCTGATCACCCTGCTCGCAGGCACTTTGCTGCTGGCCGGTAACGCCCTGGCGGATCGCCCCGGCAGCGACTGGATCAGCATCGAGGACGCCCTGAGCAAGGCCCGTGCAGCCGGTTATACCGAACTGCACAAGATCGAAGCCGACAATGATGGCTACTGGGAAGGCGAAGGTCTGAAAGAGGATGGTCGTCTGTACGAATTTCGTATCGACGGCAAGAGCGGCCAGGTGATCCGCGATCAGTTGGATGACTGACTCGCCGCGCCAATGAAAAACGGCCCTCTCGGGCCGTTTTTCATTGCTCGCCAGATACGGCGCACGGTCATGATACGCCTGAGCATCTAACTCAAAACGTTTCGCCCTTGGCCGTTTTCTCCAGCAGCAATGCAGGCGGCAGGAAGCGCTCGCCATACTGCTCAGCCAGATATTGCGCCCGCGCGACGAAGTCCCTCACGCCGTACTGATTGATGAACTGCAGCGCGCCGCCAGTCCACGCGGCGAAGCCGATGCCGAAAATCGAGCCGATATTGGCGTCGGCCACCGACTTCAGCACGCCCTCTTCCACGCAGCGCACCGTCTCGATGGCCTGGATGAACAGAATGCGGTCGCGCACGTCCTCCTGCGAGATCTGCGCATCGGCTTTCTCGAAGCGCGCCTTGAGCTCCGGCCACAGGTGCTTCTTGCCCCCGGCCGGGTAATCGTAGAAGCCCATGCCCGCCGCTTTGCCCGGACGCTTGTACTCGTTAAGCATCTGGTCGATGACAGCGAAGGCCGGATGCTCGGGGATGGATTTGCCCTCGGCGGCCAGGTCCTTGATGGTCTGCTGGCGGATATGGTTCATCAGGCTCATGGACACTTCGTCGCTGATCGCCAGCGGCCCGACCGGCATGCCGGCCTTGCGCGCCTCGTTCTCGATCATCGCCGCGCTGACGCCTTCGCCGAGCATGGCCAGGCCTTCGTTGGTGAAGGTGCCGAACACGCGCGAAGTAAAGAAGCCGCGGCTGTCGTTGACCACGATGGGCGTCTTCTTGATCTGCATGACGTAGTCGAAGCCACGCGCCAGGGTCTCGTCACTGGTCTTCTCGCCGCGGATGATCTCTACCAGCGGCATCTTGTCCACCGGGCTGAAGAAATGCAGGCCGATGAATTTCTCCGGTTTTGCCACGGCAGTCGCCAGACCGGTGATCGGCAGCGTCGAGGTGTTGGAGGCGATCACCGCGTCGCTCAGCGCCGCGGCCTCGGCGGCAGCGGTGACCTTGCCCTTGAGCGCACGGTCCTCGAACACCGCTTCGATGATCAGGTCGCAACCGGCGAAATCCGCCTCGCTGTCGGTGGCCTTGATCAGCCTCAGAAAGGCCTCGCGCTGCTCGGCGCTCATATGGCCCTTGCCGACTTTCTTGTCCAGCAGCTTGGCCGAGTAGGCCTTGCCCTTTTCCGCCGCTTCGACGGATATATCCTTGAGCACCACCTCGATGCCGGCCGCTGCCGATACATAGGCGATACCGGCGCCCATCATGCCGGCACCGAGCACGCCGACCTTCTTCGTCTGGGTTTTCGGGTAGCCCTGCGGGCGCGAGCCACCGGCGTTGATCTCGTTGAGCTGGAACCAGAAGGTGCCGATCATGTTCTTCGCCACCTGACCGCAGGTCAGCTCGGTGAAGTAGCGCGCCTCGATGATCTGCGCGGTGTCGAAGTCGACCTGCGCGCCTTCGACGGCGGCGCACAGGATCTTCTCCGGCGCCGGGAAGCAGCCCTTGGTCTTGTCGCGCAGCACGCTCGGGGCGATGGCCAGCATCTGCGCCACGTTCGGCGAACTGGGCGTGCCGCCGGGAATCTTGTAGCCCTGCACGTCCCACGGCTGCTTAGCGACCGGGTTGGCAGCGATCCAGGCGCGGGCCTTGGCCAGCATCTCCTCGCGGTCGCTGGCCAGGTCGTGAATCAGGCCGGCCTTGAGCGCTACGTCCGGGCGCACCTTCTTGCCTTCGGCCAGATACGGCAGCGCCTTTTCCAGACCAAGCAGGCGCACCATGCGCACCACCCCACCCCCGCCAGGCAGCAGGCCGAGGGTGACCTCCGGCAGGCCGAGCTGCACGTGGCTCTCGTTCAGCGCGATGCGGTGGTGGCAGGCCAGGGCGATTTCCCAGCCGCCGCCCAGTGCCGCACCGTTGATGGCGGCGACCACCGGTTTGCCGAGGGTTTCCAGGCGGCGCAGTTGGCCCTTGATCTTCAGGATCATCTCGTAGAAACCCTGGGCCTCAGCCTGGGTGACCTTGATCAGTTCATTGAGGTCGCCGCCGGCGAAGAAGGTCTTCTTCGCCGAGGTGACGATCACCCCGGCGATCGAGTCCTTTTCCGCTTCCAGACGATCGACGATCAGACCCATGGCCTCGCGGTACACCGCGTTCATGGTGTTGGCGCTCTGGCCGGGCATGTCCATGGTCAGGACAACGATATTGTCCTGGCCTTTTTCGTAACGGATGGCGTCAGTCATTTCATTCACTTTCCAATGTTCAGGGAGCGCTTCAGGGGCGTCACGAGCGACGGTCAGGCTAGGCGGAAATCATTCGGAAAGCGGAGTTTGCCGTGGCAAATGAGCATTTCCGGAGGATTTCCAACGCGGCATGGCCGAGCGCAGTAGCCCGTGATAGCTCCTTAAATACGTTCGATGATGGTCGCGATACCCATACCGCCGCCTACGCAGAGCGTGGCCAGGCCGTAGCGCAACTGACGCTTCTCCAGCTCGTCGAGCAGCGTGCCGAGGATGGCGCAGCCGGTGGCGCCCAGCGGGTGGCCCATGGCGATGGAACCGCCATTGACGTTGACCTTGTCCTCGGCAACGCCCATGTCCTTCATGAACTTCATCACCACCGAGGCGAAGGCCTCGTTGACCTCGAACAGGTCGATGTCGTCGATGGACAGCCCCGCCTTGGCCAGCGCCTTGCGCGTGGCCGGCGCCGGGCCGGTAAGCATGATGGTCGGGTCGGTGCTGGTCACCGCGGTGGCGACGATGCGCGCGCGCGGCTTCAGGCCCAGTTCCTTGCCCTTGGCCGCCGAGCCGATCAGCATCAGCGCCGCGCCGTCGACGATGCCGGAGCTGTTGCCCGGCGTATGCACGTGCTCGATGCGCTCGACATGGCTGTAGACGCGCAGCGCGGTGGCGTCGAAGCCCATCTGCCCCATCATCTCGAAGCTCGGCTTGAGCTTGCCCAAACCTTCGAGGGTGGAGTCGCCACGGATGAACTCGTCATGATCGAGCAGCACGATGGCGTTCTGATCAACCACCGGAATCAGCGACTTGGCGAACGAGCCATCGGCGCTGGCACGTGCCGCCTTCTGCTGCGAACGCAGGGCAAAGGCATCGACATCGGCGCGACTGAAACCCTCCAGGGTGGCGATCAGGTCGGCACCGATGCCCTGCGGGACGAAATTGGTGTGGATGTTGGTTTCCGGGTCCATCACCCAGGCGCCGCCGTCCGAGCCCATGGGCACGCGCGACATGGACTCCACGCCACCGACCACCACCAGATCCTCGAAGCCGGAGCGTACCTTCATCGCCCCCAGGTTCACGGCTTCCAGACCCGATGCGCAGAAGCGGTTGAGCTGCACACCGGCGACGCTGACGTCCCAGTCCGCGACCATGGCGGAAGTCTTGGCGATATCGGCACCCTGATCGCCCACCGGCGTCACGCAGCCCAGCACGATGTCGTCCACCTGTCTGGTATCCAGGCCGTTGCGTGCCTGCAGGGCCTTCAGCAGGCCGGCAACCAGCTGCACGGGCTTGACGCTGTATAGCGCGCCGTCCTTCTTGCCCTTGCCACGGGGCGTACGCAGCGAATCGAAAATATAGGCTTCGGTCATGGCGTCCTCGGAGACTAATACGGCGCAGGCGGAACAGGTTGCCCCAGCCACGCATGTTCATATTGAGCCTGCCTACCATAGCGCCAAGGGGACGCTGCTCAATGACCGAAGCGCTCAGTGCCATTGACCACTGAGCTCAGACGAACGGTCGTTTGATCTCCAGGCAGCGGCGAAGGTCAAGCAGGCTGTCTGCCTCAAGCCTCGCTGCAGGATGGCCAGGCGCCATGCATAGCCCGAAGTTCTAACCAAGGCCCATTAGCAACCAAGTCATCTAAAGGATTAGTGATGCCAGCCCTAGAGTTAATTCTGTACCCGCCATCGAACGGGCACAGGGAGTCACTGCCGGGACATGCCGGAGCGGCGAATCAGAACCATACCCTGGCGTGACGCAGCGACCTGTGAGGCAGTACCACAGGCAGCCAACGCCACCCACAACAACAAAAGGCATGCGGCCATGTTCAAACAGCCGAAATACCGCCAGGCTGGCGTCATCCTTTTCGCCACGGCAGTCATCCTGATTCTTCCCAACCTGACTCGTCTGGTCAGTTGAACTTCCCTCCCCGCTGCTTTGCGGCGCCACGGTTCGTCATGCACAGGGCGGGTACTTGGCCCACGCATCCTGCTGGACGACGCGCGGAGCTCGGGCAAAGATAGGACGATAGTCCCCTGCCGCGGAGCCTGACATGCGTCTTGCCATTGTATTGAGCGGTCTGCTCATGATTCTCGGCGCTCAAGCCGAAGAAGTTGATCATGCCGCCGCACTCGCCAGTTTGCAGCGAGCCGACAGCCTGCTGATCGACGTGCGCAGCGCGGAGGAGTTTTCCGCTGGCGCCCTGCCGGGCGCGATTCGCATCGGTCATGACGAGATCGCTGCGCAGATCGCCAGCATCGCACCGGACAAGGACCGGCCCCTGGTGCTCTATTGCCGCAGCGGCCGCCGCTCCGGCCTGGCCAAGCAAAGCCTGGAAGAGGTGGGTTACCGCCAGGTGATCAATGCCGGCGCTTATGACGATTTGCGGCCTCTGCTGGAGGCCGACCAGTGAAGGCACTGTTTCTTGCGCTGCTGATCATGGGCGGGACGGCGCAGGCCGCGCAGCTTGAAGTGCAACTGAATGGCGGGCAACGCAGCTGGAGCAGCAGCGAATTGCTCGGCCATCCGCAGGCACGCGACATCCAGATAGACGAAGACGTGAGCTATAAGCAGCCCATGCGTTACCGTGCGGTGCCCATGAGCGCCCTGCTGGATGGCGTGAACGCGGGTGACCACCTGCAGGCCGTGGCTCTGGACGGTTTTGCCGCCGAACTGCCGGCCGCCACCCTGCTGGCGCGCGAGGGCGCCAAGGCCTGGCTGGCCATCGAGGACCCGCAGCATCCCTGGCCACCGCTGGCCAAGGGCAAGCCCAGCGCTGGCCCCTTCTATCTGGTCTGGACCGATCCGGCAGCCAGCCAGATCGGCCCGGAGCAGTGGCCCTTCCAGGTCGCCCAGATTCGCCAGCTCGCCGCGGTCGAGCAGCGCTTCCCCGCCCTGCTGCCGGCGGCGGACGCCAGCGCCGAAGTCCGTACCGGCTTCGCCCTGTATCAGAAGAACTGCATGGCCTGCCATCGACTCAATGGCGCGGGTGACTCCGAGTTCGGTCCCGACCTGAACATCCCGCACAACCCGACCGAGTACTTCACTGGCGATTTCCTGCGCCAGTACATCCGCAACCCGCAGAGCCTGCGGCGCTGGCCGCAGGGGCGCATGCCGGGGTTCACCCAGCAGGTGCTGAGCGAGCAGGAACTGACCGAGCTGATCGCCTATCTGGCGCACATGGCCGATATTCGGGATCAGCGCAGCGAAAGTCAGTAAATGCCGGCGGGTGTAGCGGGGCCGTCCGTGCCCCCTACCCGCGCGGATAGACGACGAAGGCCAGCTTGTTGCCGTCCGGATCCCTGACATACGCCGCATAGAAGCCCTCGCCGTAGCGCGGACGATAGCCCGGCGCGCCCTCGTCGTGTCCGCCGCTGCTCAGCGCGAGGCGGTGCAGGCGGTCGACCTGTTCCGGCTCGTCGAACTGGAACGCGGTCATCACGCCATTGCCGACGCTGGCCTCGTTGCCGTCGTAGGGATAGCCGACGTAGAAACGTGGAAAAGCCAGATCCTCGATCCGGCCGTAGCCCACCGAGGCCTCGTCCTTCCAGCAGACCTGCAGGCCCATTTCGGCGCAAAGCGGGTCATAGAAGCTCAGGGCCTGCGGCAGATCCCGCGTTCCCACCATGGTGTAGGCAATCATCGTTCGAGTCCTCCTCGTCTGGCGCCTCGACCACTGGCGCACGCGGATACTAGGGAAAGACTCGCGACCGAGGGGCTTCGTTCAGCCCCGCTCGCCCGCCGAGCGACTCACTGCTGGCGCACCTGCAACAAGGGCGCAACCTGCACCTGTGCGTGCATCTGCTCGCAACCACCACCCCGGCGCATGCCGCGCACCGGGCAGGCATCGAGGTAGTCCAGGCCGACCGCCAGCTTGAGGTGGCGTTCCGGGCGCGCCAGGCAGTTGGTCACGTCGAAGCTGTACCAGGCGTCGCCCACCCAGGCCTCGGCCCAGGCATGGCTAGCCAGGTGCTCGGCGTCGTCGGTGTAGAGGTAACCGGAAACGTAGCGCGCCGGCACGCCGAGGCTGCGCGCGCAGGCGAGGAAGGCATGGGTGTGATCCTGGCAGACGCCACGGCGACCGGCGAAGGCCTCGGCGGCGCTGGTGTCCACCTCGGTGATGCCCGGCTGGTAGGCGATATGGGCATTGAGTGCATGCATGAGGTCGATCAGGCCGTTGCGATCCGTACGCGCCTTGCTCTGCTGCGCGGCGAATTCACGAATGGCGTCGTCGGCCTGGGTCAGGCGGGTGAAACGCAGGAATGGCAACGCAGACTGGCGCTCGTGCTCGGCCTCGCAGCTTTCGTCGATGTCTACCTGACCACGCGCGCCGATGACGATGGACTCGTGCGGCTCGTCCAGGGTCAGCACATGCAGGATGTTGCCATAGGGATCGAGTTGAGCGTGCACCGGGCGCGGCAAGTCGAGCTGCCAGCTGAGCACCTGCTGGCGCTCGCTGTCGTGCGGGGTCAGACGCAGGTACTGGATGCTCGCGCGCACCTGATCATCGTAACGGTAGGTGGTGTCATGACTGATCGAGAGTCTCATGCGACCTCCAGGTAGGACGTATGGATGGTGTTGCCCAACTGGCGCACCAGCAGGATGAAGTCGGTGAGCCAGGCGTGCAGGCCTTCGTCGAGCACCTCACTGATGCTGGTGTAGCGCAGACGGGCATCCAGCTCGGCGGCCAGGCGCTGTGCCGGGCGACCATTCTCTCCGGGTAGACCGGCAAGCATCAGGTTCAGTTCTTCCATGCAGGCCCGCAGCGAACGCGGCACGTCGGGGCGCAGCAGCAATAGTTCGGCGACCTTGCGCGTGCGCGGCGAGCCGCGGTAGATCTCGGCGAACGCCTCGAACGAGGACAACGCACGCAGCAGCGCACTCCATTGGTAATAGCTGCGCGCGGTACGTTCTTCCAGCTCGTCGATCTCCTCGCCTAGCATTTCGTAGCGCGCATCGAGCAGGCGCAGGGTGTTGTCGGCGCGCTCGATGAAGGTGCCCAGGCGGATGAAGCGATAGGCTTCGCCGCGCATGATGGTGCCGAAGGTGGCGCCACGGAACAGGTGCGAGCGTTCCTTGACCCATTCGCAGAAACGGCTGATACCGTAGCGCCCCAGGCCTTGCTCGGCGATGCCGCGCATCTCCAGCCAGGTGGCGTTGATGTTCTCCCACATGTCCGCGGTGATCCGCCCACGTACCGCATGGGCGTTGCTGCGCGCGGCCTGCAGGCAGCAATAGATGCTGCCCGGATTACTCGCATCGAGGGCGAAGAAGTGCAGCATGCGCTCGGCGTGCAATGGGCCGTGGCGCTCCAGGTAGTCGTCCAGGGTGCCGGTGATCAACAGCGGCATGGCCAGTTCGTCGAGGCCGTCGCCACGGCCGTCCTGCGGCATCAGCGACAGCGAATAGCTGACGTCGAGCATGCGCGCCAGGTTCTCGGCGCGCTCCAGGTAGCGCGACATCCAGTACAGGTCGGAGGCGGTTCTACTCAACATGGTTCAGTCCTCCACCACCCAGGTGTCCTTGGTACCGCCGCCCTGCGACGAGTTGACCACCAGCGAGCCTTCGCGCAGTGCCACGCGCGTCAGGCCGCCGGGCACCAGGCGGGTTTCGCGGCCGGTCAGGACGAACGGGCGCAGGTCGATGTGGCGCGGGGCGATGCCGCGTTCGACGAAAGTCGGGCAGGTCGACAGACACAAGGTCGGCTGGGCGATGTAGGCCTCCGGCCTGGCCTTGAGTCGCTCGCGGAAGGCTTCGATCTCGGCCTTGCTCGCTGCCGGACCGACCAGCATGCCGTAGCCGCCGGAACCCTGGGTTTCCTTGACCACCAGTTCGGACAGGTTGGCCAGCACGTGGGACAGCTCCTCCGGCTTGCGGCACTGCCAGGTGGGCACGTTCTTGAGGATCGGCTCCTCGTCGAGGTAGAAACGGATCATCTCGCCGACGAAGGGATAGACCGACTTGTCGTCAGCCACGCCGGTGCCGATGGCGTTGGCCAGCACCACGTTGCGTGAGCGGTAGGCCGACAGCAGGCCAGCCACGCCAAGCATCGACTCGGGGTTGAAGGCCAGCGGATCGAGGAAGGCGTCGTCGAGGCGGCGGTAGATCACGTCCACCTGCCGCGCGCCGGCGGTGGTGCGCATGTAGACCTTGTCGTCACGCACGAACAGGTCGGCGCCCTCCACCAGTTCCACGCCCATCTCGCGGGCGAGGAAGGCGTGCTCGAAGTAGGCACTGTTGAAGCGCCCCGGCGTCAGCACCACCACCGTGGGATTGTCCAGCGGGCTGGAGCTCTTCAGCGCATCGAGCAGCAAATTCGGGTAGTGGTCCACCGGCGCCACGCGCTGTGCGGCGAACAGCTCGGGGAACAGGCGCATCATCATCTTGCGGTCTTCGAGCATGTAGCTGACGCCGCTGGGGGTGCGCAGGTTGTCTTCCAGCACGTAGTAGCTGCCATCGCCGTCACGCACCAGGTCGACCCCGGCGATGTGCGCATAGATGTCGCGGTGCAGGTCGAGGCCCTGCATGGCCATCTGGTAGCCCTCGTTGGCCAGCACCTGCTCGGCCGGGATGATCCCTGCCTTGATGATGCGCTGGTCGTGATAGAGGTCGGCGAGAAACAGGTTGAGCGCCTGCACGCGCTGGATGCAGCCGCGTTCGACGATGCGCCATTCGCTGGCGGGAATGGCGCGGGGAATGATGTCGAAGGGAATCAGCCGCTCGGTGCCCTGATCATCACCGTAGAGGGTGAAGGTGATACCGGCGCGGTGGAACAGCAGGTCGGCTTCTCGTCGGCGCTGGGCCAGCAGATCGTCCGGCGTCTCTGCCAGCCAACGGGCAAATTCGCGGTAGTGCGGACGGACAGCGCCGCTCGCGTCGTACATCTCGTCATAAAAGGTGCGGGCCATGCCGTACTCCTTGTCACCCGGACTTGCAGCATCCTCTGCAAGGCCCGAGCCAGCGCTATTAATCCTTTAATTTCAATCAGTTGCACAAACAAACCGAGCAAAACGCACCATCTCGGTGCGGCGCAATCTTTCCGTCATGACGCCCCGCCCTATTAGGTGGCACCGCTGGCTTTGCGGGGCGACAGTGGCTCTCCACGCAGGCAAAGAACCTGCAAAGCCCACGCTGACGAAGGCCGAGACACTTAGCGGTCACATTGCGTGACCGCTCGGTCAAGCGCAACCGCTTTTGCAGCGGTCGCACCACGGGAAAGTAGTTGCAGGGCCCTGGCCCCAAAGGATGCTCGCATCGCTTCGCCAGCGCCCAGCGCTCATACAGCCTGCAAAGCGGCCACGCTCCCGGTCAGCGGCCCCCCAGATGCCTGGCGATGACTTGCGCCGCGCTGTCGAGGTGTTGTTCATGGCTGAAGCCGGAGGCCTTGAGCGGTTTGAGATCATGATCGGCCGCCTGCAGCCAGTGCAGCGCGATGGCCGGCGACAGGTCATAACCCGCCACCGCCTCGCGGTTGCCCAAGGCATCGCGCTCTCCCTGCACGATCAGCGTCGGCGTGCGCAGCTCGGCGAGATGGGCGACTCGCGGTTTCTCCGGCTTGCCGGCGGCGTAGAAGGGATAACCCAGACAGATCAGCGCAGCGACGTCCAGCTCGTCGGCCAGCAGACTGGCCATGCGCCCGCCCATGGACTTGCCGCCGATGGCCAGCGGCCCTGCCACCTGCTGGCGCACCTGGGCATGCACCTCACGCCATTGTTGCAGCAGCTGGGCCTGCGGATTGGGTGGCCGCTTGCGCCCATCCACCCGGCGCTGCGCCATGTAGGCGAACTCGAAGCGCACCACGCGCACGCCCCGCGCTGCCAGACCCTGCGCCATCTGCTGCATGAAGGGGCTGTCCATCGGCGCACCCGCGCCATGGCCCAGGATCAGCGTACTGAACGCCACCTGCGGCGGTTCGTCCCAGATGCAGGGCAGTTCCTGCTCACATTGACCGGCGTCAATAAACCCCAATGGCCCTTTGCTCATGCTTGCCTCGCGTCGATATCCGTGGTGTTCATGGCCTGCTCATGCCTAGGGGTGCCACGGATATCGGCCGCTCTGCCATAACCGTGGATGGAAACCCAGACATGAACACAACAACCCGTTCCGCCTACAACTACAGGGTGGTTCGCCAGTTCGCCATTATGACGGTGGTTTGGGGCATCGTCGGCATGGGACTCGGCGTATTCATCGCTGCCCAGCTGGCCTGGCCTGAACTTAACTTGAACCTACCGTGGACAAGCTTCGGCCGTCTGCGTCCGCTGCATACCAATGCGGTGATCTTCGCCTTCGGTGGCTGCGCCCTGTTCGCCACCAGCTACTACGCGGTGCAACGCACCAGTCAGACCACGCTGTTCGCACCGAAACTGGCGGCCTTCACCTTCTGGGGTTGGCAACTGGTGATCCTGCTTGCGGCCATCACCCTGCCCCTGGGCTGGACCAGTTCCAAGGAATACGCCGAACTGGAGTGGCCGATCGATATCCTGATCACCATCGTCTGGGTCTGCTACGCCATCGTCTTCTTCGGCACGGTGATGCAGCGCAAGGTCAGCCACATCTACGTGGGCAACTGGTTCTTCGGCGGGTTCATCCTCACCGTGGCCATCCTGCATGTGGTCAACAACCTGGAAATTCCGGTCACCCTGACCAAGTCCTACTCGCTCTATGCGGGCGCGACCGATGCGATGATCCAGTGGTGGTACGGCCACAACGCCGTGGGCTTCTTCCTCACCGCCGGTTTCCTGGGGATGATGTACTACTTCGTGCCCAAGCAGGCCGGTCGCCCGGTCTACTCCTACCGCCTGTCCATCGTCCACTTCTGGGCGCTGATCGCGGTATACATCTGGGCCGGCCCGCACCACCTGCACTACACCGCCCTGCCGGACTGGGCGCAGTCCCTGGGCATGGTGATGTCGCTGATCCTCCTCGCACCCTCCTGGGGCGGCATGATCAACGGCATGATGACCCTCTCCGGTGCCTGGCACAAACTGCGCACCGACCCGATCCTGCGCTTCCTGGTCGTTTCCCTGGCCTTCTACGGCATGTCGACCTTCGAAGGTCCGATGATGGCCATCAAGACCGTCAACGCCCTGTCCCACTACACCGACTGGACCATCGGTCACGTACACGCCGGCGCCCTCGGCTGGGTTGCCATGGTGTCCATCGGCTCGCTGTATCACCTGATTCCCAAGGTGTTCGGTCGCGAGCAGATGCACAGCATCGGCCTGATCAACAGCCACTTCTGGCTGGCTACCATCGGCACCGTGCTGTACATCGCCTCGATGTGGGTCAACGGCATCACTCAGGGCCTGATGTGGCGCGCAGTCAACGAAGACGGCACCCTCACCTACTCCTTCGTCGAAGCGCTGGAAGCCAGCCATGTCGGCTTCGTGGTGCGGGTGATCGGCGGCGCGATCTTCTTCGCCGGCATGCTGCTGATGGCCTGGAACGTCTGGCTGACCGTACGTAGCGCCAAATCGACCGAGATGGAAGCCGCTGCGCAGTTCTCGGTAGAAGGAGCCCACTGATGAAACACGAGATTCTCGAGAAGAATATCGGCCTGATGGCCCTGGTGATGATCCTCGCGGTCAGCATCGGCGGCCTAACCCAGATCGTCCCGCTGTTCTTCCAGGACGTCACCAACGAGCCGGTGGAAGGCCTCAAGCCTTACAACGCGCTGCAACTGGAAGGTCGCGACATCTACATCCGCGAGGGCTGCGTCGGCTGCCACTCGCAGATGATCCGCCCGTTCCGCGCCGAAACCGAGCGTTACGGCCACTACTCCGTCGCCGGCGAAAGCGTCTGGGATCACCCTTTCCTGTGGGGCTCCAAGCGTACCGGTCCGGATCTGGCCCGCGTCGGTGGCCGCTACTCGGACGAGTGGCATCGCGCCCACCTGTACAACCCGCGCAGGACACCGCCAAGAAGATGAGTGCGCTGCGCACACTCGGCGTGCCCTATAGCGACGATGACATCGCGGGTGCAGGTGACGCGGTCAAGGGCAAGACCGAGATGGACGCCCTGGTCGCCTACCTGCAGGTGCTTGGCACCGCCGTGAAGAACAAGAGGTAAGCGCCATGATCGAGTTCATCGATGTGGGTACGTTGCGCGGTTTGGGTACCGCACTGGTACTGATCGCCTTCACCGCAGTCACCTTCTGGGCCTATAGCGGCGATCGCCGCGAAGAGTTCAACGCAGCGGCCAACCTGCCGTTCGCCGACGACAAGCCCGATGTCTGGAGTAATGAAGCATGACAGCCTTCTGGAGCATCTACGTCACCCTGCTCACCGTCGGCACGATGGTCGCGCTGTTCTGGCTGATCTTCGCCACCCGCAAGAGCGAAGTGCACAAGAATCCGACCGAGCAGACCATGGGCCACGCCTTCGATGGCATCGAGGAGTATGACAACCCGCTGCCGAAGTGGTGGTTCATGCTGTTTCTCGGCACCCTGGTGTTCGGCGCGGCCTATCTGCTGCTCTATCCGGGCCTTGGCAACTTCAAGGGCCTGCTGCCGGGCTACGAAGATGGCTGGACCCAGGTCAACCAGTGGCAGCGCGAGATGGATCGTGCCGATGAGCTGTACGGCCCGATCTTCGCCAAGTACGCCGCCATGCCCATCGAGGAAGTGGCCAAGGACGAGCGCGCGCTGAAAATGGGCGGTCGCCTGTTCGCCTCCAACTGCTCGGTGTGCCACGGCTCCGACGCCAAGGGCAGCTATGGCTTCCCCAACCTGGCCGACAACAGCTGGCGCTGGGGCGGCGAGCCGGAAACCATCAAGACCACCATCATGCACGGCCGCATGGGTGTGATGCCGGCGCAAGGCCCGATGATCGGCGAAGATGGCGTACGTAACGTCGCGGCTTACGTTCTCACCGAACTCGCTGGCCGCGAGTTGCCGGAAGGCACCGACGCGGACATCGCTGCCGGCCAGCAGATCTTCGCCAGCACCTGCTTCGCCTGCCACGGCGCCTCGGGCAAGGGCACTCCGGCAATGGGTGCGCCTGATCTGACCCAGCCGAGCGCCTTCATCTACGGCAGCAGCTTCGCGCAACTGCAACAGACCATCCGTTATGGTCGCAGCGGCAACATGCCAGCCCAGGGCGACTTCCTCGGTAACGACAAGGCTCACCTGCTGGCCGCCTATGTGCTCAAGTTGAGCCAGAGCGAAAGCAAGTAACCTCCCCTGCTGTACCGGCGACCGGATCACGGTCGCCGGCCCTCCTTATTATGTCTGCGACCCAGTGTCGCACCTGCCGACCAATAGCCCGACGAATTCCTTGATCTGGGCTAAGCTGCCTTTCAGTCGCCATCTGTCACAACTCCAAGGCGATCCTTTCTTAGCGCTGCGCAAACTGATTGCGCCAAAAACTGGCAGAGCGTTTTTTGGGTCCTTTCCCAAGGTCCGCGAAAGCCTCTGAAACCCTGTTCGCGTCGGCATGTTGCGTTGCAATGGCTACCTGCTTTCTCCATACTTGCCGCCGATTTTTGCCCCATAAAACTCCATTAACCGTGGAACCCCTAGCATGAGCACAGCAATCAGTCAGACTGCTTATAACTATAAGGTGGTCCGCCAGTTCGCCATTATGACGGTGATCTGGGGGGTCATTGGGATGGGTCTAGGCGTGTTCATCGCCGCACAACTCGTGTGGCCAGAACTCAACCTGGGCCTGCCGTGGACTAGCTTCGGCCGTCTGCGCCCGCTGCACACCAACGCGGTGATCTTCGCCTTCGGCGGATGCGCACTGTTCGCGACCTCTTATTACGTGGTCCAGCGCACCTGTCAGACGCGCCTGATCTCCGACGGTCTGGCTGCCTTCACCTTCTGGGGCTGGCAAGCGGTCATCGTCCTCGCGGTGATCACCCTGCCGATGGGCTACACCAGCTCCAAGGAATACGCCGAGCTCGAGTGGCCGGTCGACATCCTCCTGGGCATCGTCTGGATCACCTATCTGGTGGTGTTCTTCGGCACCATCGTCAAGCGCAAGACCAAGCACATCTATGTGGGCAACTGGTTCTTCGGGGCGTTCATCCTGGTTACCGCGATGCTGCACATCGTCAACAGCGCCTCCATGCCGGTGAGCCTGTTCAAGTCGTACTCGGCCTACGCCGGCGCGACCGACGCGATGATCCAGTGGTGGTACGGCCACAACGCCGTGGGCTTCTTCCTGACCACCGGCTTCCTGGGCATGATGTATTACTTCGTACCCAAGCAGGCCGAGCGTCCGATCTACTCCTATCGCCTGTCCATCGTGCACTTCTGGGCGCTGATCACCCTGTACATCTGGGCCGGTCCGCACCATCTGCACTACACCGCTCTGCCGGACTGGGCGCAGTCCCTGGGCATGGCCATGTCGGTCATCCTGCTGGCTCCGAGCTGGGGCGGCATGATCAACGGCATGATGAGCCTGTCCGGCGCCTGGCATAAGCTGCGCACCGACCCGATCCTGCGCTTTTTGGTCGTTTCCCTGGCGTTCTACGGCATGTCGACCTTCGAAGGCCCGATGATGGCCATCAAGACCGTCAACGCCCTGTCCCACTACACCGACTGGACCATCGGCCACGTGCACGCTGGCGCCCTCGGCTGGGTAGCGATGATCTCCATCGGCTCGCTGTATCACCTGATTCCCAAGGTGTTCGGCCGCGAGCAGATGCACAGCATCGGCCTGATCAACACCCACTTCTGGCTGGCTACCATCGGTACCGTGCTGTACATCGCCTCGATGTGGGTCAACGGCATCACCCAGGGTCTGATGTGGCGCGCAGTCAACGAAGACGGCACCCTCACCTACTCCTTCGTCGAAGCGCTGGAAGCCAGCCATGCAGGTTTTGTCGTGCGCATGATCGGCGGCGCCTTCTTCGTCACCGGCATGCTGCTGATGGCTTACAACACCTACCGCACCGTGCGTGCCGCCAAGCCGGCTGAATACGAAGCGGCTGCGCAGATTCCCGCCGGAGTAGCTCACTGATGAAACACGAAATCATCGAGAAGAATATCGGCCTGATGGCGTTGCTGATGGTGATTGCCGTCAGCATCGGTGGCCTGACTCAGATCGTCCCGCTGTTTTTCCAGGACGTCACCAATGAGCCGGTGGAAGGCCTCAAGCCCTACACCGCCATGCAACTGGAAGGTCGCGACATCTACATCCGCGAGGGCTGCGTTGGCTGCCATTCGCAGATGATCCGCCCGTTCCGCGCCGAAACCGAGCGTTACGGCCACTACTCCGTCGCCGGCGAAAGCGTCTGGGATCACCCCTTCCTGTGGGGCTCCAAGCGTACCGGCCCGGACCTGGCCCGCGTCGGCGGCCGCTACTCGGACGAGTGGCATCGCGCCCACCTGTACAACCCGCGCAACGTCGTGCCTGAGTCGAAGATGCCCGCCTACCCCTGGCTGGTGGAGAACAAGCTCGACGGTCGCGACACCGCCAAGAAGATGGAAGTCATGCGTGGCTTCGGCATTCCCTACACCGACGAAGATATCGCCGGTGCACGCGATGCCGTGAAGGGCAACACCGAAATGGACGCGCTGATCGCGTACCTGCAGGTGCTTGGTACTTCCATCAAGAACAAACGGTAAGACGCTATGGACATCGGGATGATTCGCGGCATCGGCACGGCGGTGGTTTTCATCGCCTTCATCGGCGTGGTGCTCTGGGCCTACAGCAGCAAGCGCAAATCGAGCTTCGACGAAGCTGCCAACCTGCCCTTCGCTGACGACCCCAAGCCCGAGTCCAAGCGCGATCAGGACTCTTCCAGGAGCAATAACCAATGACCACGTTCTGGAGTTGGTACGTAACCATTCTGTCTCTGGGCACCATTTTCGCCCTGACCTGGCTGATCTTCGGCACCCGCAAGGGCCAGCGCCAGGAAACCACCGAGGAAACCGTCGGCCACAGCTTCGACGGCATCGAGGAGTATGACAACCCGCTGCCGAAGTGGTGGTTCATGCTGTTCATCGCCACCATCGTCTTCGCCCTCGGCTACCTCGCGCTGTATCCGGGCCTGGGTAACTTCAAGGGCCTGCTGCCGGGCTACGACTACGTCGACAGCGAAAAGCAGACGCCTTTCGCGGCCGGCGTGCAGATCGCTGACGGCTCCATGCGTCACTCCGGCTGGACCGGTGTGCACCAGTGGGAAAAGGAAATGGCGCGCGCCGATGAGCAATACGGCCCGCTGTTCGCCAAGTACGCCGCCATGCCGATCGAAGAGGTCGCGCAGGATCCGCAAGCCCTGAAAATGGGTGGCCGCCTGTTCGCCTCCAACTGCTCGGTTTGCCACGGTTCCGATGCCAAGGGCAGCTACGGCTTCCCCAATCTGACCGACAACGAATGGCGCTGGGGCGGCGAGCCGGAAACCATCAAGACCACCATCCTCAAGGGTCGCCAGGGCGCCATGCCGGCTCAAGGCCCGGCCATTGGCGAAGACGGCGTGCGCAATGTCGCCGCCTACGTGCTGACCCAACTGGGTGGTCGCGAACTGCCGGAAGGCGTGGAAGCCGATATCGAAGCGGGCCAGAAGGTCTTCGCCGGCACCTGCTTCGCCTGCCACGGCGCTGACGGCAAGGGCACTCCCGCCATGGGCGCACCGAACCTGACCAACCCGGCAGCGTTCATCTATGGCAGCAGCTACGCGCAACTGCAGCAGACCATCCGCTACGGTCGTCACGGCAATATGCCAGCCCAGGAAGAATTCCTCGGCAACGACAAGGTGCACCTGCTGGCCGCCTACGTGTACAGCCTGTCGCACAAGACCCAAGAGCAGTGATCGCATAACGACTCTTTTGACAAGGGTCAATGAACGCCCGGGTCGCGACCGCTGGTCGCACCCGGGCGTTGTCTTTCAGGCGTACCATATGAGCTACCGTGAATTGACCCTGACCGGCACGTATCGGCCTGGGCTGCCACTCAACCGCTTTGGTATGCATTGATGAGCGAACAGATTCCCGTCCAGGACATCACCCCTCCTTCCGCCAAGAACGCCGGCGTCGATCTCTACGCCAGCCGCGAGAAGATCTATACCCGCGCATTCACCGGCCTGTTTCGCAACCTGCGGCTCGCTGGTGGCGCCCTCCTCTTCCTGCTGTTCTTCGGTACCGTCTGGCTGAACTGGGACGGCCGCCAGGCCGTGTGGTGGAACCTGCCGGAACGCAAGTTCCACATCTTCGGTGCCACCTACTGGCCGCAGGACTTCATGCTGCTGTCCTGGCTGTTGATCATCTGCGCCTTCGGTCTGTTCTTCATCACCGTGTTCGCCGGCCGCGTCTGGTGCGGCTATACCTGCCCGCAAAGCGTGTTCACCTGGGTGTTCATGTGGGCCGAGAAAGTCACCGAGGGCGACCGTAACCAGCGCATGAAGCTCGACAAGCAGCCCATGAGCGGCAAGAAGTTCGGACGCAAGCTGGCCAAGCACGGCATCTGGGTCGGCGTGTCGCTGCTCACGGCGATCACCTTCGTCGGCTACTTCACGCCAATTCGCGACCTGGTGATCGAGATCTTCACCGGCCAGGCCAGCGGCTGGGCCTATTTCTGGATCGGTTTCTTCACCCTCGCCACCTACGGCAACGCCGGCTACCTGCGCGAGCAGGTGTGCATCTACATGTGCCCCTATGCACGTTTCCAGAGCGTGATGTTCGACCAGGACACCCTGATCGTCTCTTACGACCCGCGCCGCGGCGAGAAGCGCGGACCGCGCAAGAAGGACGCCGACTACAAGGCACAGGGTCTGGGTGACTGCATCGACTGCAAGATGTGCGTACAGGTCTGCCCCACCGGTATCGACATCCGCGACGGCCTGCAGATCGAATGCATCGGCTGCGCCGCGTGCATCGACGCCTGCGACGACATCATGGACAAGATGAACTATCCCAAGGGGCTGATCAGCTACACCACTGAACACAACCTGTCCGGCCGCAAGACGCACCTGCTGCGCCCGCGCCTGATCGGGTACGCTGTCGCACTGGTCGCGATGATCGGTCTGTTCGCCTGGGCTGTTGCCACTCGTCCGTTGGTGGAGTTGGACGTGCTCAAGGACCGCGTGCTGTTCCGCGAGAACGAGCGCGGCTACATCGAGAACGTCTACACCCTGAAGATCATGAACAAGGCCCAGCACGACATGACCTACGTGATCAGCGCCGACGGTCTCGACGGCTTGATCTACGAAGGCAAGCGCGAAGTGCGAGCCCTGGCCGGCGAGGTGTACTCCTTCCCGGTCGAGCTTTCCATCGCTCCGGAGAAGTTGCCGTCAAGCGCCAACAACATCGTCTTCCACGTACAATCCGCGGATGACCCCAGTATCAAGAACGACGCAGACAGCCGCTTTATCGGCCCCAGCGTCCGCTGACAACGGAAAGAGCATGTCCGAGCAAAACCCATCGCCAGCCAAACCCTGGTACAAGCAGTTCTGGCCCTGGTTCATCCTGTTCCTGCTGGGCTACTCGGTGGTGCAGGGTCTGACCCTGCTCACCATCGCCACCAAGAACCCGCCCGGGCTGATCTCCGACGATTACTACGACGTCGGCAAGGGCATCAACCAGTCTCTGGAGCGAGAGAAGCTGGCCGAACGCCTGCAACTGCACGGCGAGCTGGTGCTGGACAACACCACCGGTGTCGCCACCCTGTCGCTGCAGGGCAGCAGCAATCCGCAGCAGATCGTCCTCAACCTGATCTCGCCGACCCAGCCGGAACGTGACCGCCGCGTGATCCTGCAGCCAACCGCTGACGGCCAGTATCGTGGGCAGATGGTCGATCAGGTCAGCGGCCGCCGCTTCGTCGAATTGCTTGGTCAGGAAGGTAGCCAGAACTGGCGCCTCTTCGAGGAAGAGAACATCACCGATGGCCAGACCATCCTGATCGGTGACAACCCCTCCTACTGACCCAGCCAATGCCCGCCCCTACTCCTTGCTACCACTGCGGCCTGCCGGTGCCCGCCGGCAGCCATTTCCGCGCCGAGGTGCTCGGCCAGACACGCGAAATGTGCTGTCCTGGCTGTCAGGCTGTGGCCGAAGCCATCGTCGCCGGGGGGCTTGAGCATTACTACAGCCATCGCAGCGAAAACTCTGCCAACCCGCAGGCATTGCCCGCAGCCCTGCCGGACGAACTGGCGCTGTATGACCGCAGCGACGTGCAGCAACCCTTCGTGCAGCACCAGGGCGAGCTGAGCGAAGCGCAGCTGCTGATCGAAGGCATCAGTTGCGCCGCCTGTGGCTGGCTGATCGAGAAGCATCTGCGCGGCGTGCCAGGTGTGGCCGAAGCGCACCTGAATCTGTCCAATCACCGCTTGCAGGTGCGCTGGCAGGACAGCCAGATCGCGCTGAGCAAGCTGCTCGCCGAACTGCGCCGCATCGGTTATGCCGCACACCCCTGGCGCGCCGACGAGGCCGCCGAGCGCCTGGCCGCGGAAAACCGCCGACGCATGCGCGAGCTGGGCGTCGCCGGCCTGCTTTGGATGCAGGTGATGATGGCGACCATGGCCACCTGGCCGGAATTCAATATCGACCTGTCACCGGAGCTGGACAAGATCCTGCGCTGGACCAGCCTGTTCCTGACCACGCCCATCGTCTTCTACTGCTGCGGTCAGTTCTTCCGCGGTGCCCTGCGCGACCTGCGCACGCGCCACCTGACCATGGACGTCTCGGTCTCGCTGGCCATCGGCGGCGCCTACGTTGCCGGCATCTGGTCGACCATCACCGGCCAGGGCGAACTGTATTTCGATGCCGTGGGCATGTTCGCCCTGTTCCTGCTCGCCGGCCGCTACCTGGAACGGCGAGCACGCGAGCGCACAGCTGCAGCGACCGCACAATTGGTGCAGTTGCTGCCGGCCTCCTGCCTGCGCCTGGAGGCCGACAGCCAGAGCCAGCGCATCCTGCTCAGCGAACTGCGCGTCGGGGAGCGGGTACTGGTGCAGCCCGGCTCGCTGATTCCAGCCGACGGCCGCATCCTCGCCGGCCAGTCCAGCGTCGACGAATCGCTGCTCACCGGCGAATACCTGCCGCAGGCGCGCGGCATCGGCGACGGCGTCACCGCCGGCACGCTGAATGTCGAAGGACCGCTGACCATCGAGGTGCAGGCGCTTGGCGATGCCACTCGTCTGTCGGCCATCGTGCGTCTGCTGGAACGGGCGCAGAGCGAGAAACCGCGCCTGGCGGAGATCGCCGATCGCGTCTCGCAATGGTTCCTGCTGTTCATTCTGATCGCCGCCGCCGTGGTTGGCTTCGCCTGGTGGGAAATCGACTCCAGTCGCGCCTTCTGGGTGGTACTCGCCCTGCTGGTGGCCACCTGCCCCTGCGCCCTCGCCCTGGCCACGCCGACAGCGCTGACCACCGCCACCGGCAGCCTGCATAAACTGGGCATGCTGCTCACTCGCGGCCATGTAATCGAGGGTCTCAACCAGATCGACACCCTGGTGCTGGACAAGACCGGCACGCTCACCGAAGGCCGCCTGACCCTAAAGGCCATCCATCCGCTACACGATCTTGACGAGGGCACTTGCTTGGCCCTGGCCGCTGCGCTGGAGAACCGCTCGGAGCACCCCATCGCACGTGCCTTCAGTCAGGCACCTCGCGCTGCACAATCCGTCGACAGTCATCCGGGCCAGGGCCTGCAGGGCAGCGTCGACGGGCGCCTGCTACGCATTGGCGAGGCCAGCTTCGTCTGCGCCCTGAGCGGACAGGCCGTACCAATGATTGCCAGCGAGCACGGCCAGTGGCTTCTTCTGGGCGATGAACAGGGGCCGCTGGCCTGGTTCGTCCTGGACGACCGCCTGCGTGAAGATGCGCCTGATCTGATCGCCGCTGCGCGTGCCCGCGGCTGGAACATCCATCTGCTTTCCGGCGACAGCTCACCGATGGTGGCCGAAGTCGCCCGTCAACTCGGCATCGAAGACGCTCGTGGCGGCCTGACCCCGGACGCAAAACTGGCGGTGCTCAAGCAGTTGCACAGCGAAGGCCGGCGCGTGCTGATGCTCGGCGATGGCGTCAACGACGTACCGGTACTGGCCGCTGCCGATATCAGCGTGGCCATGGGTTCGGCTTCCGACCTGGCGAAGACCAGTGCTGACGCGGTGCTCCTGTCCAACCGCCTGGGCAGCCTGGTCGACGGCCTGAAACTGGCCAAACGCACGCGGCGAATCATCATCGAGAACCTGGCCTGGGCGACACTGTACAATGGCCTGGTGCTGCCCTTCGCCGCGCTGGGCTGGATCACGCCCATCTGGGCCGCCGTGGGCATGTCGCTCAGCTCGCTGCTGGTGGTGCTCAATGCGCTGCGCCTGAGCCGATAAGCTGCAAGCAAGCGTAGCCCGAACATGTAGGAGCGAGCGTCGCGAGCGAACCGCCTCTTCGCTCGCGACGCTCGCTCCTACCCAGACGCCTCCATGGAGATCGCATGTCCGCCCTCTACATCCTGATTCCCGTTGCCATCGCCCTGGTCGGCTTCGCCATCTGGCTGTTCTTCTGGGCGGTGGACAGCGGCCAGTACGACGACCTCGACGGACCGGCCCACAGCATCCTGTTCGACGACGAAGACCCGTTGCACAAGGCCGGCATCGAGCAGGCCGAGGAACATAACAAGCAGGACAAACCCGATGCTTGAACTGGCGCCGCTGCTGGTGTCGGCGCTGATTCTCGGGGTGCTCGGCGGCGGTCATTGCCTGGGCATGTGCGGCGGCCTGATGGGCGCGCTGACTCTGGCAATTCCGCCGGAGCAACGTCGCAGGCGCCTGCAACTGCTGCTGGCCTACAACCTCGGGCGAATTCTCAGTTACAGCCTGGCAGGCCTGCTTCTCGGCTTGGCTGGTTGGGCCATTGCCGGCAGCAAGGCCGAGGTGGTGATGCGCACACTGGCGGCGCTGCTGCTGATCGCCATGGGCCTGTACCTGGCCGGCTGGTGGAGTGGCCTGACGCGTATCGAGGCACTCGGGCGTGGCCTGTGGCGCCACATTCAACCGCTGACGCGGCGCTTTATGCCGGTCACAAGCATGCCGAAGGCGGTGGTGCTGGGTGGCCTGTGGGGCTGGCTGCCGTGCGGACTGGTCTACAGCACGCTTCTCTGGGCATCCAGCCAGGGTAATGCCGTGGACAGCGCCGTGCTGATGCTGGCCTTCGGCCTGGGTACCTGGCCGGTCTTGCTGGCCACCGGTCTGGCTGCAGAGCGCATCACCGCGTTGCTGCGCAAACGCGGCGTGCGCATGGCGGGCGGCCTGCTGGTCATCCTGTTCGGCATCTGGACCCTGCCAGGCCCTCACCAGCACTGGCTGATGGGGCATTAGAGCGGCGGCAGGCAAGCGTAGCCCGGATGCAATCCGGGGAAACCTGCCATAAGCCCCGGATTGCATCCGGGCTACGTCACTATCGGCTCCGGTGAAGCTTTTTCACTTCGCCTGCAGCCTGTGGCCGCCCCTCTTGTAGCCCCGTTGATTCAAGTCAAGGCCACCCCTTGCGCGCATCCCTAGACTGGCCGCACAGCCTGTCTAGGATTATTTCCCATGCAAGACGCCATCCAGTGGGATGCCGACCTGATCCGCCGCTACGATCTCGCCGGCCCGCGCTACACCTCGTACCCGACTGCCGTGCAGTTTCACGACGATATCGGCCCATTCGACCTGCTGCATGCGCTACGCGACAGCCGCAAAGCCGGACGGCCATTGTCGCTGTACGTGCACATCCCGTTCTGCGCGCACATCTGCTACTACTGCGCCTGCAACAAGGTCATCACCAAGGACCGCGGCCGCGCTCTGCCCTATCTGGAAAAACTCGAGCGGGAAATCGAGATCGTCAGTCGCTACGTCGACAAGACGCAGCCGATCGAACAGCTGCATTTCGGCGGTGGTACGCCGACCTTCCTCAGCCACGACGAACTGCGCCGCCTGATGCAGCACCTGCGCCAGCACTTCAACCTGCTGGATGACGACTCCGGCGACTACAGCATCGAAATCGATCCGCGCGAGGCCGACTGGTCGACCATGGGCCTGCTGCGCGAGCTGGGTTTCAACCGCGTCAGCCTCGGCGTGCAGGATCTAGATCCCGAGGTGCAACGCGCGGTCAATCGCCTGCAGACTTTGGAAGAAACCCGCGCCATCGTCGAAGCGGCGCGCACGCTGCAGTTCCGCTCGGTGAACATCGACCTGATCTACGGCCTGCCCAAGCAGACGCCGGAACGCTTCGCGCGTACCGTGGCCGAGGTGATCGCCCTGCAACCGGACCGTCTATCGCTATTCAACTACGCCCACCTTCCCGAGCGTTTCATGCCGCAGCGGCGCATCAACAACGATGACCTGCCCAGCCCGGGTGACAAGCTGGTCATGCTGCAAGCCAGCATCGAACAGCTGACCCGCGCCGGCTACCGCTACATCGGCATGGACCATTTCGCCCTGCCCGACGACGAACTGGCCATCGCCCAGGAAGAAGGTACCCTGCAGCGCAACTTCCAGGGCTACACCACCCACGGTCATTGCGATCTGATTGGCCTGGGGGTGTCGGCCATCAGCCAGATCGGCGATCTCTACAGTCAGAACGACAGCGATATCGCCACGTACCAGCAGACGCTGGGCAACGGCCAGCTGGCGACCCGCCGCGGCCTGCACTGCAATGCAGACGATCGTCTGCGCCGCGCCGTGATCCAGCAGTTGATCTGCCATTTCGAACTGCACTTCGCCGGCATCGAACAGGCCTACGGCGTGGTCTTCCATGAATACTTCGCGGCGCTCTGGCCGGAGCTGGAGCAGCTCCACCGCGATGGCCTGATCGAGCTGAGTGCGAGCAAGATCGAGGTCCGCCCGGCAGGGCGTCTGCTGGTGCGCTCGCTGTGCATGCTGTTCGACCGCTATCTCAACGACCAGGTACGCCAGCGTTTCTCGCGGGTTATCTGAGCAGGCCGCCCCCGCGACGGTTGTACGCCGTCACGGGGCACCGCCCTAACTCATCGCCAGCGTGGAGGCAGCCTGCATCTGCTCGCTGGAAAGGCCATTCTCACGCATCAGCTTGACCAGATTGGCGTTGGCAGTCGTCAGTGCGCTGTTGAGCGAAGCGAGTTCGGTCTGCAGTCCCTCGACCTGCTGGCGCTTGGCCTCCGCATCCAGACTCTGATCACTCATGATCGCGTCGATCTGGGCCTGTTTCTCGGCGATCTGCGCGCGCAGTTCGCGAATCATCTTGAGCAGATCCTTGATCGCCTGAGGCAGCTCGCTTTTGTCGATATCCTCGTTCCTGTCGGGCTTGGCCGACATGCTCTTGCCCAGCTCCGAAAGGCTCACCCGCAGGCCTTCGCGCGCTTGCTCCGGACTGGGCTCCACTGCGGTCAATTGTCGCTGAACACCCTGAGCGAGATTGCTCAACGGGCCACCGGATTGGATACGCATCGCGCTGCTCCCTGCCTTGGACTATGGTTCTACACTCTGTATCGGCGTACGGTCGCTGATCTTGAGCACTCGGTCAGACCTGTATATGGCTGGCCGCCATGCAAACCCTGCGGTACCCTAGGACCATTGCGTGTAAATCCGGGAAGCCCGACGATGTCCGAGAGCATCAAGCTGCGTACGCAGCACCAAGCCCATTGCAAGGATTGCAGCCTGGCAGCCTTGTGCCTACCCATCTCTCTGAACATGGAGGACATGGACGCGCTGGACGAGATCGTCAAACGCGGCCGCCCACTGAAGAAGGGCGAGTTCCTGTTCCGTCAGGGTGATGCCTTCGGCTCGGTATTTGCCGTGCGCTCCGGTGCGCTGAAGACCTTCAGTCTGAGCGACGGCGGCGAGGAGCAGATCACCGGCTTCCACCTGCCCAGCGAGCTGGTCGGCCTGTCCGGAGTCGACGGCGAGCGCTACCCGGTCTCGGCCCAGGCACTGGAAACCACATCGGTCTGCGAGATTCCCTTCGAGCGCCTCGACGACCTGGCCCTGCAACTGCCGCAGCTGCGCCGCCAGCTGATGCGCATCATGAGCCGCGAGATCCGCGATGATCAGCAGATGATGCTGTTGCTGTCGAAGAAGACCGCCGACGAGCGCATCGCCACCTTCCTGGTCAACCTGTCCGCACGCTTCCGCGCCCGCGGTTTCTCCGCCAATCAGTTTCGCCTGGCCATGTCGCGCAACGAAATTGGTAACTATTTGGGCCTTGCGGTAGAGACTGTGTCTCGCGTATTTACCCGCTTCCAACAGAACAAGCTGCTCGAAGCCGAAGGCAAGGAAGTGCACATTCTCGATCCGATCGAGCTGTGCGCATTGGCCGGCGGCAATCTCGACGTTTGAGTTCGCACGATTTTCGCGGGCTCATGCATTCAGGACCCCACGATGATCTTTGACGAATTCAGCATCAAGACCCTGATCCGCCCGGTACCGGACTTCCCCAAGCCGGGCGTGGTCTTCCGCGACATCACCCCGCTGTTCCAGTCACCACGCGCCCTGCGCATGGTCGCCGACAGTTTCATCCAGCGCTACGTCGAGGCTGAGTTCAGCCATATCGGTGCCATGGATGCCCGTGGCTTCCTGATCGGCTCGATCATCGCCTACGAACTTAACAAGCCGCTGGTGCTGTTCCGCAAACAGGGCAAACTGCCGGCGGATGTTCTCAGCGAGGGCTACCAGACCGAGTACGGCGAAGCCTTTCTGGAAGTGCACAGCGACAGCCTGTGCGAGGGCGACTCGGTATTGATCTTCGATGATCTGATCGCCACGGGCGGCACCCTGATCGCCGCCGCCAACCTGGTGCGGCGCATGCGCGCCAGTGTGTTCGAGGCCGCGGCGATCATCGACCTGCCCGAGCTGGGCGGCTCGCAGAAACTGCAGGACGCCGGTATTCCCACCTTCACCCTGACTGCCTTCGCCCTCGACGATCGCTAAGCCGTCACGCCCGCCGACCGGCCACTGCGACGCGGGCCAGGCCCGGCCTCACCACAGCCATAGCCAGACTCCCATGCACGAACTCCAATTGAATCCATCCAGTGACTGGCGTCAGCGCCTGGGCGCCTTGATGGACGGCAAACCCGTCCAACGCCTGGTCACTCTGCTGATCATCGTCAACGCGGCCATTCTCGGCCTGCAGACCTCGCCATCGATCATGGCCGACTGGGGCCGGCCGCTGCTGATCCTAGACAGCCTGATCCTCGCCTGCTTCGTCATCGAGCTGGCGCTGCGCTTCACCGCGCGCGGAATCGGTCTGCTGCGCGATCCCTGGGCGGTGTTCGACTGCCTGGTGGTGGGCACCGCCCTGGTACCGGCCAGCGGCCCCTTCGCCGTGCTGCGCGCCCTGCGCGTACTGCGGGTGCTGCGCCTGGTGTCGATCAACCCGAGCATGCGCAAGGTGGTGCAGGCGCTGCTTGCCTCTCTGCCGGGCATGGGCAGCATCGTCATGCTGATGGGGCTGGTGTTCTATGTCGCCGCAGTGATGGCTACCCAGTTGTTCGGCCAGAGCTTTCCGGAGTGGTTCGGCAGCATAGGCGCCAGCCTCTATACCCTATTCCAGGTGATGACCCTGGAAAGCTGGTCGATGGGCATCGTCCGCCCGGTGATGGAGCAGCACCCGCTGGCCTGGATGTTCTTCGTCCCCTACATCCTCATCGCCACCTTCATGATGCTCAACCTGTTCATCGCGGTGATCGTCAACGCCATGCAGAGCACCCACGAACCGAACGCCGAGGAGCTGGCGGCCGCTGCCCGCGAGCAGGCGATTCTCGATGAATTGCGTGCACTGCGCAGCGAAGTGGCGGAGCTGCGGCGCAACGCGCCCTGAGCCCTTCCCGATCGAAATGGCGGGTCACACCCGCCGTTTCGCCCCAGGCTTGTCCGACACACCCGCCTTAAGTTGGCGGCGCCCGGCGCCGCCACATCCGATAGTTACATCGTTCACTGACACAGTTGGTCTGTTGCCACCTGCAACTCCCGATGTTGTCACCCAGAGCCGTACAACAATCGGGAGCACCGACTCCCAGAAGAGGACTCGAACGATGAATGCAAGCGCCACCCTGCCCCAGCCGAAATCCAGCTTTCCGGTTCGTCGCATGGACTTCAGCTTCGCCGAAACGCCGAAATACTGGTTCTTTGACGATCCCTTCATGAGCCACTTCATGAATAACCTGTCGTCGCTGTTCCCCTATGGCGAAAAATTCTTCGTCGACAGCGTGCGGGCGGTGCGCGACCAGGTCAGCGAGCCGCAACTGAAGAAGGACATCAGCGCCTTCATCGGCCAGGAGGCCATGCACTCCAAGGAGCATGCGGCCTATAACGACTATGCCAACGAGCACAATATCGACCTGGAGCGCCTGGAACTGCGCATCAAGGTACTGCTCGAATGGACGACCCGCTTCAGCACCAAGAAACAGCGCCTGGCCGCCACCTGCGCGCTGGAGCACTTCACCGCGACCATGGCCGAGCAACTGCTCAAGCGCGAAGACCTCACCACGCAGATGAACGATCCGAAGCTGTATCAGCTGTGGATGTGGCACGCCATCGAGGAGAACGAGCACAAGGCGGTGTGCTACGACGTGTACCAGAAGGTCTACGGCGGTTACTTCACCCGTACGCTGGTGATGCTGCTGACCACCGTGATGTTCCTCGGCGTGATCGGCTGGTTCCAGATTCACCTGCTGCGCAAGGACGGTCAGCTGTTCAACTGGCGCAGCTGGGGCTTCGGTTTGAAGAAACTGTTCGGCCCGCGCAATGGCTTCTTCACCAAGCTGATCGGCCCCTACCTGGACTACTACCGCCCCGGCTTCCATCCCAAGGATCACGACACCGAGAAGCTGGAGAATCGCTGGCGCGAGCGCCTCGGCTTCAGCAACTGATATTCCAAGGGCGGCCCAGGCCGCCCTTTTTCGTTCGAGTGCGCACCTGCGCAGATTGCGCCAACCTCAGACCGTAGGAGCGGCTTCAGCCGCGAAAACTCGCGGTTAAATCCGCGCTATCAAAGCCCATACCACGCAAATCCAACAGCATCGCACCCCTTCAGCCCAGGCGCAGCTGCCCCATGCCCTGCAGCACGCTGGCGCCGGTGAACAGCATGACGATCTGCTCCTCGGCCAGCGCACAGATCGCCTCGCGCCGCTGCGGCTGGCCGATGTAGTCCAGCGACTGTTCGAACAGGCTGCGACTGATCAGCCCCGAAACCTGGCGCACCGCCGCCGCGCTGACGATATCCGGCAGCAGCTTGAACTCGATGATGTCCTCGGCCATGTCGTCGGCGAAGTCGTCCATCACCTGGCGCAGGGCCTCGCGCAACACGGGCGACGCCCCATGCAGCTCGCGCACCCCGATGATGAACGCCTCCGGATGCTCGGCGACGAAGTCGAAGAACAGCTGCACCGTCTCGTGACACACCCGCCGCCCGCGCCCGAGGTCGATACCCAGCAGCTTGGGCAGCAGCGGCCCGTCATCCTTGACTGCGCGCTGCGCGGCCTCGCGGCGCAGATCGCGCAGCGGTTGACGCAGCAGCCGGGTGATCTCGCCGATCACGGTCAGGCCGAGATCATCGACATCGCGAAAGTGACGGTAGAAGGTGCTGGGGTTTAGCCCCGCCTCGCGCGCCAGCTCGCGCAGGCCCAGGCTGCTGAGGCTGCGGCTGGTCGAGGTGAGCCGTAACGCCGCCTCCATCAGCAGGCGCTTGCCAGGCGCTTCGCTGGCCCTGTCGCGTACCTGCGAATCGTCGTTGTGCATCCTTACCCCTACCTAAAGTTGGTTTGTCGATTCGATGGCTTGCCGCAAAGTATACACATGTCTACCTTGGTATACAGATGTAGACACCAACAAGAACGACAAGCAGGAGTCCGGCCATGAATGCGCCCGTGTCCCCCCCTACCGCTGCCCGCCATTGCAAGATCGCCATCCTCGGCAGCGGCTTCTCCGGCCTCGGCATGGCCATTCGCCTCAAGCAGCAGGGCGAGCAGGACTTCCTGCTGTTCGAAAAGGAAGCCGGCGTCGGCGGCACCTGGCGGGTGAACAACTACCCGGGTTGCGGCTGCGACGTGCAATCGCACCTGTACTCCTTTTCCTTCGAGCCCAACCCGGACTGGACGCGGATGTTTGCCAGGCAGCCGGAAATCAAGGCCTACCTGGAAGGCTGCTGGGCGAAGTACCGCTTGCAGGACAAGACCCTGCTGGGCACCGAAGTGGTACAGATCCGCTGGGACGAGCACGCCGAGCTGTGGCACCTGCAGGATCGCGCCGGTAACCAGTACAGCGCGCAGTTCGTGGTCTCCGGCATGGGCGCCCTGTCCACACCCTCGTTCCCCAAGCTCAAGGGACTGGAGAGCTTCACCGGCGAGGTGTTCCACTCGCAGCAGTGGAATCACGACTATGACCTGAGCGGCAAACGCGTGGCGGTGATCGGCACCGGCGCCTCGGCCATCCAGTTCGTGCCGCAGATTCAGAAGCAGGTGGCGCAGCTCGATCTCTACCAGCGCACTGCGCCGTGGATCATGCCCAAGCCTGATCGCGCCATTGCCGATGGCGAACGCCAGCGCTTCAAGCGCTTTCCGCTGGCGCAGAAGCTCTGGCGCGGCGCCCTGTACGGCATCCTCGAAAGCCGGGTGATCGCCTTCGCCTTCGCCCCGCGCCTGCTGCGCATGGCTCAGGGCATCGCCAAGCTGTACATCAAGAAGCAGATCAAGGACCCGGTGCTGCGTGCCAAGGTCACCCCGGACTACACCATGGGCTGCAAGCGGGTGCTGATCTCCAATGACTACTACCCGGCGCTGACCCAGGCCAACGTCGAGGTCATCACCGACGGTATCGCAGAAATCCTGCCCAATGCCGTGCGCACCGCCGACGGCCAGGAGCGCGAAGTGGATGCCATCATCTTTGGCACCGGCTTCACCCCCAGCGACCCGCTGCCGCGCGGCACGGTGTTCGGCCGCGGCGGCGTCGATCTGCTCGACACCTGGCCCGAAGGCCCGGAAGCCTACAAGGGCACCATGACCGCGGGCTTCCCCAACCTGTTCTTCCTCATGGGGCCGAACACCGGCCTGGGCCACAACTCGATGGTCTACATGATCGAGTCGCAGATCACCTATGTGCTCGGCGCCCTCAGGCAGCTCGAAGAGGGCCGGCTGCAGAGCCTGGAACCCAAACGCGAGGCGCAGGACGCTTTCAACCGCAAGATCCAGGGCACCCTCGGCAGCACCGTATGGAACGCCGGCGGCTGCATGAGCTGGTATCTGCACCCGGTCAGCGGGCGCAACTGCACGGTGTGGCCGGGCTTCACCTGGCGCTTTCGCATGCTGACGCGCAACTTCGATCCGCATGCCTACCACTTCAGCCGCAAGCATGCCGCGCATCCGGCGCAGAGCAATGCCATCACCCTCGCCGCGCAGGAGGTCAGCGCATGAAATCCTTCGAGAACAAGGTTGCCGCCATCACCGGCGCCGGCTCCGGTATCGGCCGCGCCCTCGCCTATCACCTGGCGCGCCAGGGCTGCCACCTGGCGCTGTCCGACGTCAATGTCGAAGGCCTCCAGGAAACCGTCGAGCAGGCCCGCAAGCTCGGCGTCACCGTCAGCGGACAACGCGTCGACGTTGCCGACCGCGCTGCGGTCGAGGCCTGGGCGGAGCAGGTCGTCAGCGAGTTCGGCCGGGTCAACGCCATCTTCAACAATGCTGGCGTGGCTCAGGGCGGTACCGTGGAGGGCAACGACCATGCCGACTATGAATGGATCATGAACATCAACTTCTGGGGCGTGGTCAACGGCACCAAGGCCTTCCTACCCTACCTCAAGGCGGCCGGCCAGGGTCACGTGATCAACGTCTCCAGCGTGTTCGGCCTGTTCTCTCAGCCAGGCATGAGTGCCTACAACGCCAGCAAGTTCGCCGTGCGCGGCTTTACCGAATCGCTGCGCCAGGAACTGGACATGGCCGATTGCGGGGTTTCCGCCAGCTGCGTGCATCCGGGCGGCATCAAGACCAACATCGCCAAGACGGCGCGGATGAACGACAGCCTGGCCAAGGTCACCGGCCAGGAAGCCGAGCAGGCGCGCCAGCAGTTCAACGACCAGTTGCTGCGAACCACGCCGGAACAGGCGGCCAAGGTCATCGTAAACGGAGTGCTGGCCAACAAACGGCGAATTCTGATCGGTGCCGATGCCCATGCCCTGGACTGGATGCAGCGCAGCATGCCGGCGCTGTATCAGCGCCTGGTGACCGTCTCGATGCGCCTGGCGGCGCGCTTTGCACCGAAACCGAGGAGCGTGAACAAGGTGAGTGAGGCGACCGAGTAGAGGCTGGTCAGCAGCAGACACAGGGCCGGCCATTGCCGTAATACTGTTCACTTAAGGTGCTCGCGCTTGGCTCCCCTCTCCCATTTATGGGAGAGGGGTTGGGGGAGAGGGCCGAGCGCTCGACCGCTTCTTATGCACTTAAGGTGCAGAACTGCCATTTCCCCCTCTCCCTAACCCTCCCGGAGGGGCGAGGGGACTTATCGCGCTCGACCGCTTCTTATGTGAACAGCATTACGGCCGTTGCCGGCCCTGCGCGTTTGTCGGGCAACGCTCGCGGCCGCGACATCTGGACTAAGGTAGGGGAACAGACGCATCACTCATCCACGCGGCGCCGCTACCGGCTCCCGGCTGGAACCTCGGTGTGGCGTCGACGCCGAGGGCGGCGCCTTGATCCACGAGGTGGCCTCATGAGCGCGCTTACCTGCACCCACCGCGATCACGTCATCCGCGCCAGTGTCATGGAACATCCCGGCCTGCCCACGCCCTGGGCCGGCGGATGCCAGATCACCGATCCCGACGGCAACACCAGCAAACGTCAGACTCTGCCGGTGGACTACGCCTTCATGGATGACCTGCACAAGGCCCAGCATGCGTCCATCGCCCATGGCAAATGGCTGGTCGATCAGAAGCTGGATCACGGCCGCAATTGGCATTGACGACACCCCAGACGTAGCCCGGATGAAATCCGCGGGAGAGCGCAAATCCCCCGGGGCTCATCCGGGCTACGAACGGTCGCGCAACGGCTCGAGCAGCGGCTTGAGGCCGTTGTGGTCGATCTCCTGCATCAGCGCGAGCAGTTGGCCCAGCTCGCCCTTGGGAAAGCCCGTGCGGGCGAACCAGTTGAGGTAATGGCCCGGCAGGTCGGCGATCAGCCGGTCCTTGTACTTGCCGTAGGGCATGCGGCGGGTCACCAGGAGTTTCAGCGCTTCGGGGTTCATCAGTGGCTCGAATGGCGGAAAAAGACCCCCGCCATTGTGCCAGGCATCAGTCGCGCAGTGCTTCGCGTACGAACTCCAGGCGATCCTGGCCGAAGAACATCTCGCCCTGGACGAAACAGGTCGGTGCGCCGAATACGCCGCGCTTGACCGCCTCTTCGGTGCTCGCCTTGAGCGCGTCCTTGACCGCAGGTTCGGCGATCTGCGACTGCAACGTCTGGGCGTCGAAGCCGGCCGCCGTCAGCACTTCGGCGACCTTGGCCGGGTCGCCCATGTTCAACCCGTCGACCCAGATCGCCTGAAACAGCGCCTGCAAGGCATCGTCGAAGCGCTCGGGCTGATGCAGTTGAACGGCCACCAGCAGGCGCATCAGCGTCAGGGTATTGATGGGGAAATGCGGGTTGAAGCGCATCGGCACGCCGTAGCGCTCGGCGAAGCGTGCCAGGTCGCGCAGCATGTAGCGCCCCTTGGCCGGAATCATCGCCGGCGAGGCGTTGCCGGTGGCCTGGAACACAGCGCCCAGCAGCATCGGCCGATAAACCAGCGTGGCGCCACTGTCGCGGCAAAGCGCTGGCAACTGGGTATGGGCCAGGTATGAGGCCGGGCTGCCCAGGTCGAAGAAGAACTCCACCGTCTTGCTCATGGCTTTCACTCGCTCGTTATTTGGTTATGGGCTCAGCGCAGGTTACCAACGCTCGATCCACGGACGCAGATCCAGCTCGAAAGTCCAGGCGTCGCGCGGCTGAGCATGCAGGAACCAGTAACTGTCGGCGATATGCTCGGGATCGAGAATGCCATCCTGATCCTTCCTGGCGTACAGCTCGGGAAAGCTGTCGCGGATGAAGGCGGTATCGATGGCGCCGTCCACCACCACATGGGCGACATGGATATTCAGCGGTCCCAGCTCGCGCGCCATGCTCTGCGCCAGCGCGCGGATGCCGTGCTTGGCGCCGGCAAAGGCGGCGAATCCGGCGGCGCCACGCAGCCCGGCCGTGGCACCGGTGAACAGGATGGTGCCGCGTCCGCGCGTGACCATGCGCTTGGCCACCGCCTGGCTGGTGAGAAAGCCGGCGAAGCAGGCCATTTCCCAGATCTTGAAATACTTGCGCGCGGTTTCTTCGAGAATGCTGCACGGCACGTTGGCGCCGATGTTGAACACCATCACCTCGATGGGGCCGATGTCACGCTCGATGCTTTCGACCAGCTCGGCCACCTGCTCCTCGCGCCGCGCATCGGAGGCAAAACCATGGGCCTCGCCGCCTGCGCTGCGGATGTCCTCCAGCAGCGGCTGCAGCTTGTCCAGGCTGCGGCGGGTGACGCAGGCAACATAGTCCTCACGGGCAAAACGTCGGGCGATGGCACCACCAGTGGCATCGCCAGCGCCAATGATCAAAGCGACCTTCTTGTTCTCGTTCATGGCCCACTCCGTTGACTAACGGTCGTTAGCTTAGCGAACGTCATGCCCGAACACACATTGAAGCCTGTCGGCCAGGGGCGGATGCCGTTAACCTAAGCGAGTTCTTTCTGCCAGGATCGATCCATGTCGCACACTCCTTCCCCGCTGGTTGGTGAAACCCCATTGCACGCCGTCGAAGTGCGCATCCTCGGTTGCCTGATCGAGAAGCAGTTGACCACGCCGGAAACCTACCCGCTGACACTCAATGCGGTGCAGCTGGCCTGTAATCAGAAGACCAGCCGCGAACCCCTGATGAACCTGGAAACCGGCGAAGTCGGACGTTATCTGCGCAGCCTGGAGGGCCGCGGCCTGGTGCATCTGGTCATGGGCAGTCGCGCCGACCGCTGGGAGCAACGCTGCGACAAGCAGCTGGAACTGGTCAAACCGCAGACGGTACTGCTCGGTTTGCTGTTGCTGCGCGGCCCGCAGACCCTCAATGAATTGCTCACGCGCAGCAACCGCATGCACGACTTCGACGATGTGGCCGAAGTCCAGCATCAGCTGGAGCGTTTGATCGGTCGAGGCCTGGCTCTATTGCTGCCGCGCCAAGGTGGCCAGCGCGAGGATCGCTACATGCATTTGCTGGGTGAACCCGCTGACCTGGGAAGCCTCCTGGCCAGCCGTCCGGCCGCTCGAGTCGAGGCTGGGGCACCTAACGAAGATCGTCTGGTCGAACTGGAAGCGCGCATAGCTGCGCTCGAAGAGCGCCTGGCCCGCCTCGAGGGCGCGCAATGACAACCATACCAATGGCAAAGGAGCCCACAGCGTTGAACTTCAAGACTCGTTTCAGCCTGATTCTTGCCGCTGCCCTGTTCGCAGCCGGCTGCAGCACCACGGCCGAAAAATCCGAACCGTCGGCAACGCCTGCCGATACCAGCCAGGGTTGCACCTCTTCTGCAGTCGAGAACCTCAAGGGCAAGACCGCAACCCCGGAACTGCTAGAACAGGCGCGTCAGCAAGCGGGCGCCAGCACGGCCCGCATACTGGCCCCCGACAGTGTGGTGACCTTGGAATACAATGGTCAGCGCCTCAATCTCAACGTCGATGATCAGCGAGTGATCACCCGCATCTCCTGCGGCTGATGCTTTCGGGTGCGGGTTGCCCCGCACCACTTGCCGACAAGTCAACCACCCTGCACAGGCCAATGCCATGACCACCCAAGTGGAACCCTGCGCCGAGCTGATGCTGGATAACCAGCTCTGCTTTGCCCTCTATTCCACCTCGCTGATGATGACCAAGACCTACAAGCCACTTTTGCAGGCGCTCGGTCTCACCTACCCGCAATACCTGGCCATGCTGGTGCTGTGGGAAAACGAGGGCATCACCGTCAGCGAAATCAGTGCTCGCATGCTGACCGACCCCGGCTCGTTGACGCCTCTGCTCAAGCGTCTGGAAAGCGAAGGCCTGCTGCAACGCCAACGCAGCAGTCAGGATGAACGTGTGGTGCAGCTTTATCTCACCGAAAAGGGACGCGCATTGCACGACCAGGCCAAGGCATTACCCGCCTGTATCCTCAAGGCTTCTGCATTGAACATTGATCAGTTGGCCAAGCTGCGTGACGACTTGATCGAACTGCGCAGCCATCTGCAAGACGCGCTCTGATCACTGGCGACGCCAACGTTCATCACCTCTCACCATTCAGCCAGCCCCTCCTTGGACGCTGTAGCCCAGTACGCAATGGCCATGTGCGCTCTGCCTGCGCGTTTTGTCGCACGCCTGCTTGTCCAGCACACACACCTTGGCGAGACCACACGCCTGACGCATAGAGCACTTTAAGAGTCGCCACAACCCTTGCGTCATCTGCTTATTCAAAAAAAACAGGCGCGGTATAACCAAATAATTCATTCATTTAACTTGCGCGCTAACATTTTGCGCAATACATTCGCCCTATGGAAATGGTTAGCACACAAAATATTAGCGAACCAATCCATTTCAACTACCTAATCGAGGATTACCGCCATGACTATCGAAAACGTTCTCTACCGCGCTACCGCTGAAGCCTTTGGCGGCCGTGAAGGCCGTGCCGTCTCCTCCGACGGCATCCTGGACATCGCGCTGACCACCCCGAAAGAACTCGGCGGCGCAGGCGGTAACGGCACCAACCCGGAACAACTGTTCGCTGCCGGCTACTCCGCCTGCTTCCTCGGCGCCCTGAAGTTCGTCGCCGCCCGCGACAAGCTGAGCATCCCGGCGGACACCTTCATCGAAGGCACCGTCGGCATCGGCGCTATCCCCACCGGCTTCGGCATCGAAGTGGAACTGCGCATCAGCCTGCCGGGCCTGGACGCTGAAGCTGCACAAACCCTGGTGGATCGCGCGCACATCGTCTGCCCGTACTCCAACGCCACCCGCGGCAACATCGACGTCACTTTGACCATCGTCTGACCGATCCGACGCCGGGCTTCCCGGCGCCCTCCCACTAAAAGGAACAGGCACATGAAAATCTCGCGCACCCTCACCGCTGGCTTGCTCGCCCTGGCCATCAACAGCAGCTTCGCCGCCGGCAGCCCCGGCGTGGAACGTACCACCCAGGGCTTTCTCAATGCACTGGCAAGCGGTGGTGGCCAGCCGCTGGAAACCCTCTCGCCGAAAGACGCCCGTGCCGTGCTGGTCGGCGCTCAGGCGAGCGTCAAGGTGGATTTGTCAGGCACCGTGATCGACACCAAGGTGATTCAGGTGAATGGCCAGTCGCTCACCCTCAAGGTGGTACGTCCCGAAGGTGCGCGCGGCATTCTGCCGGGCTTCATGTTCTTCCACGGTGGCGGCTGGGTGCTGGGCGATTATCCGACCCACGAGCGCCTGATCCGCGACCTGGTAGTGGGTTCCGGCGCCGCGGCGATCTACGTCGACTACACGCCATCGCCGGAGGCCAAGTACCCGACCGCGATCAATCAGGCCTACGCCGCCACCAAATGGGTGGCCGAGAACGGCAGCCAGATCGGTGTCGACGGTTCGCGTCTGGCCGTGGCCGGCAACAGCGTCGGCGGAAACATGGCGGCCGTGGTGGCCATCAAGGCCAAGGAAGCCGGCACACCCAAACTGCGCGCTCAGGTACTGCTGTGGCCGGTGACCGATGCCAATTTCAATAATGCTTCCTACAACCAGTTCTCCGAAGGCCACTTCCTGACCCGCGGCATGATGGAATGGTTCTGGGACAACTACACCACCGACCCCAAGCAGCGTAACGAGATCCATGCATCGCCGCTGCGCGCCAGCCTGGAACAGCTCAAAGGCCTGCCACCTACCCTGGTGCAGACCGCCGAGATGGATGTGCTGCGCGACGAAGGCGAAGCCTACGCCCGCCGCCTGGACGCCGCCGGTGTGCCGGTGACCGCCGTACGCTACAACGGCATGATCCACGACTACGGCCTGCTCAACGTGCTGGCTGAAGTCCCGGCGGTACGCTCCGCCATGGATCAGGCTGCGCAAACGCTGAAGAACAGCCTCAAGTAACCGGCTGAAAAACAAAACCCCGCCACCGTCACCGGTCGCGGGGTTTTCTCTTGCTCATCGTCCTTCGCGGCTGAAGCCGCTCCTACACAAAGGCAGGGTTTGTAGTCCTTCTCGGCTAAAGCGGAATGCCGCCCAGCCGCGAATTACACCAACGCTGCTGCGCCTGTAGGAGCGGCTTCAGCCGCGAATCACGCGTTACGCCAGACCACGAACCTGCTCCCAGGTCAGATCCAGGCACTTGCGTGCTTTTTCCACCAGTTCGTCTATTTCCGCCTGGCTGATCACCAGAGGCGGGGCAATGATCATGGTGTCGCCCACAGCGCGCATGATCAGACCGTTGTTGAAGCAGTGGCCGCGGCAGATCATGCCAACCGCCTTGTCACCCGGATAACGTTTGCGCGTCGCCTTGTCCTGCACCAATTCGATGGCGCCGAGCATGCCGATGCCGCGCACTTCGCCCACCAGAGGATGATCCGCCAGCTCCCGCAGTCGTCGCTGCAAATAGGGTGCCGTTTCCGCCTTCACCCGCTCGACGATGCCCTCTTCCTTGAGAATGCGCAGGTTCTCCAGGCCCACCGCAGCCGCTACCGGATGACCGGAATAGGTGAAGCCGTGGTTGAAATCGCCATGCGCCTCGATCACATCGAACACCTTGTCGCTGACGATCAGTCCGCCCATCGGCACGTAGCCGCTGGTAAGGCCCTTGGCGATGGTCATCAGGTCCGGCTTGAGGTCGTAGTACTGGCTGCCGAACCATTCCCCGGTGCGGCCAAAGCCGCAGATCACCTCGTCGGCGACGAACAGAATGTCGTACTTACCGAGGATTTCCTTGATGCGCGGCCAGTAGGTTTCCGGCGGTATGATCACACCGCCCGCGCCCTGGATCGGCTCGGCGATAAAGGCCGCCACGTTTTCCTCACCCAGTTCGAGAATCTTCTTCTCCAGTTGGTCGGCAGCCCAGATGCCGAACTCCTCGGGCGACTGGTCGCCACCCTCACCGAACCAGTAGGGCTGCGGGATATGGGCGATACCGGGGATCGGCAGGTCGCCCTGCTCATGCATGAACTTCATGCCACCGAGGCTGGCGCCGGCCACGGTGGAGCCGTGGTAACCATTGTCGCGGCCGATGATGATCTTCTTGTTCGGCTGCCCCTTGCACGCCCAGTAGTGGCGCACCAGGCGCAGCATGGTGTCGTTGCCTTCGGAGCCCGAACCGGTAAAGAACACGTGGTTCATGCCGGCCGGCGCCAGCTGGGAGATGGCATGGGCCAGCTCCAGTACCGGCGGGTGCGCGGTCTGGAAGAAGGTGTTGTAGAACGGCAACTGCAACATCTGTTTGGAAGCCGCAGCGACCAGCTCCTCGCGGCCATAGCCGACGGCCACGCACCACAGGCCGGCCATACCATCGAGGATCTTGTTGCCCTCGCTGTCCCACAGGTGCACGCCCTTGGCCTCGGTGATGATGCGCGGACCTTTTTCGGCCAACTGCTTGTAGTCACTGAACGGTGCCAGGTGGTGAGCCTGACTCAGAGCCTGCCAGTGTGCGGTGTTGGGGTTGTTTGCGGCCTTGTTCATGTCGCCTCCTTCTATCCGTGACATCAAAGGTACCAGCGGTATTCGCGCGGGCTGATGTCGTGCATGAAGGCCAGGTGATCCTGGCGTTTGTTCTCGCAATAAACCATGACGAACTCGCTGCCGAGACCCGCGGCAACGCGCTCGCTGGCCTGCATGCGGCGCACGGCGTCGAGCATGTCCTTGGGAAAGTCGACGCCGCTTTCGCGGTCATCATTCAGCGGTGCGATGGGCTCGACCTGGGCATCGAGACCCTGTTCGATGCTGGTCAGCAACGCCGCCAGCACCAGATAGGGGTTGGCATCGGCGCCCGGCAGGCGGAACTCCAGGCGCAGGTTGCGCGCGTCGGACTCGGGAATGCGCACGCAGGCGTCACGGTCTTCAAAACCCCAGCTGGCCTTGCTCGCCGAGTTCACCTGGGCGCCGAAGCGACGATAGCTGTTGTGATTGGGCGCGTAGATCGGCATCAGCTCCGGCAGCAGTTCCAGGCACCCGGCCACGGCATGGCGTAGAGGGCGCTGCTCGTCGCGGGCCAGCAGGTTGTCACCGGCCTCGTCGTACAGGCTGACGTGGATATGCATGCCGCTTCCGGGATACTGCAGATAAGGCTTGGCCATGAAGCTGGCGCGATGGCCGTGTTTCAGGGCCACGCCTCGGGTCACCCGGCAGAACAGCGCCGACCAGTCGGCCGCCTGCATCGGGTCGGCGTTATGGCTGAAGTTGATCTCGAACTGCCCCGGGCCAATCTCGGCGGTGATCACCGTGGTGTCGATGCCCTGCAGCCGCGCCGTCTCGCTGATGTCGTCGAGCACCTCGGCGAAGCGCGAAAGCCGCTCGATATGCATGTTCGGCTGGTCGTCGGCATCGCCGCTCAGATCATCGCGCGGGTACTGCGGCAGACCGTCCTTGAGCGCCTTGTCGAACAGGTAGAACTCCAGTTCGAAGGCCACCACCGGGCGGATGCCACGCGCGGCCAGGCGCTGCACCACGCGCGCCAGTACCTCGCGCGGCTCGAACTCGATGGGCGCTTCGGTGCCGTCGGAGCTGATCAGCATCTGCCCCAGCGGCTGGCGCTCCCAGTTCACCAGCTTGAGCGTGCCGGGAATCAAGCGGCGAGGCGCGTCCGGGTCGCCGTCATGGAAGCAGTAGTCGCCGATCTCGTAGAGCCCGCCCTGGGCACCCAGCAGTACACAGTTCTGCGGCAGCTTGAGGGCGCAGCCGGCGGCGACCTTTTCCAGCATCTCGATGGGATAGCGCTTGCCGTAGAAATGCCCGGGGATGTCCAGGCAGATCAGGTCGACGAAGCGCACCTCGGGGTGGGCCTGGCGGAATTGGCGGACTTCATCGAGCAGCTCGACTCGGGTGGCGTTCATTATGATTGTTTCCGGTTCACGAGTAGGTTCAGGTGTAGATCCACAGCACGCGCGCAGGCGTTTCACCCTGGTTGGCATAGCGCAGGCGCGCGTAGCTCGGCACCTGGAAGGCGTCGCCGGGATACAGGGTGGCGCTCTGTTCGTCCTCGCCCAGCCACAGGGTAAGCTGGCCTTCGAGCACGTAGCCGGCCTGCTCCGAGCGGTCGCTCATCTGCCGTTCGCCACTGCTGGCACCAGGCTCGAGCAGGCTATCGACCACCATGAAGGCGCCCTGCAGAGTGGGCGATGCCATGATGTCGGTGATGCCACCAGCCAGATACAGGGTGCGGCGCTCGTCAGGGCGGGTGACCCAGTCCAGCGCCTTGGGTTTGGGCAGGTTGTAGAAATAGGTGGTGGGCACGTCGAGCGCCTCGCTGATCGCCGTCAGGTCCGCCACCGTGGGGCGCGACAGGCCACGCTCGACCTGCGACAGAAAGCCCACGGAACGGCCGATACATTCGGCCAGCTCGTTGAGGGTGACCTTCTTGTGCTTGCGCAGGTCGTGAATCAGGACAGCCAGCGCTGCCATTTCTTCGTTCTTGTCCATCTCAGAAGTAATCTCTAAGTCGGTACCAGGCCTTGCCGACAGCCTCCAGCGGCGCCGCCAGGCGCTCGCCGAAGGGAAAGTCGGGATTGCGCAGTTGCTGGTACAGCGCCAGCTCATCGTCATTGCCGAGAATCGCGTCACTGACCGCCCGCGCAGCCGCGAGCGTGGGCAGCACGCCATGACCGGAGAAGCCCTGCAGCCAGTAGCGGCCATTCTCGCTGCCGACATCCGGCGTACGTGCACGGGTGACGTCGATATGCCCGCCCCAGGCGAAGTCGATGGCCACGCCCGACAGTTGCGGGAAGACGCGCTCGAGGAACGGCCGCGTTGCCGCCGCCATGTTCTTCGGCAGGCCGCCCAGATAGGTGCAACCGCCGCCGAACAGCAGACGGTGATCCGGCGTGCGGCGGAAATAGTCGAGTACGAACTGGTTGTCGGTAACGCAGGCATTGCGCGGCAGCAATGCCTCGGCGCGCTCGGTGCCCAGCGGTTCGGTGGCGATCTGGTAGGTGCCGACTGGCAGGATGCGCCGTGCCAGGCGTGGCTCCAGATCGTCGATATAGGTATTGCAGGCCAGCACCAGGTTGTCAGCCTGCACGCAGCCGTGCTCGGTACGCACCCGATAGCCGGCGCCATGAGCTTCCTGGCTCAGCGCGCGACTCTGCTCGAAGATCTGCCCACCGGCGCGGACGAAGGCCTCGGCCAGGCCGAGCGCCAGCTTGAGCGGGTTGAGATGCCCGGCCTCGGGGTCGTAAAGGCCGGCGTGATAGCGCTCGCTGGCGACCCACTCCGGCATCTGCTGACGGGAGACGAACTGCAGCGCGCGGTGCCCCCACTTGTAGGCGGCCTCCTCCTGCCATTCGTGCAGCAACGCCACCCGCCTTGGCAGCACCGCCGCCCACAGATGGCCACGGCGGTAATCGCAATCGAAGCCATGGCGCTGCGGCAATTCGCGCAGTTCCCGCGCAGCCCAGGCCATGCCGTCCCACAGGCGGCGAGCACGCTCGATGCCGAGCGTTTTCTCCAGCGGCGGCATGTCGCAGGACCAACCGAGAATCGCCTGCCCACCGTTGCGCCCAGACGCGGCCCAGGCCACCCGGCTGGCTTCCAGAACGATCACCCGCCGCCCAGCCTCGGCCAGGCGCAAGGCGGTATGCAGGCCACTGAAGCCGGCACCGATGACCAGCACATCGCACTGCAGCTGCCCCTGCAAAGCGGGATACGGCGTCAGTCGCTCCTTGCAACTATGGGCGTAGTAGCTGTCGACGTGCTCACTGGCGTGGCGAAACATAGACGACTCATGAAATTTAAAATAATTAATTTCATGAAAATCTATAGAGATAAATTCACAAAGGCAAGCTCAAGCGGCTTTAGAACGCCCTGCGAAGACTACCGCAGCCGACTCAGGCCACCTGCTGCTGCAGCTCCACAGCGCATTCAAGATGGCTGAACAGCGCTTCGTCTATCGCCTGTGCCAATACCCGGCGCAGACCTTCGCTGCCGAGAAAGGCTTCTCGCGCCGCCGCCGAGCGCCATTGCCCTTCTACCTGCCAGGTCAGCGGATCACTGCGCAGAGAGAAAATCCGTAGGCGCAGGCAACCGGGAATGTCCCGACCTACCTCGTCCAGCCGAGCCAGGCACTGCCCCAACCGGGTCGAGCGATCCTGGCGGGCGCGAACGGTCATACGGTGAATGATGCTCATGGCAACCTCCTGGAATGAGTCAGTACATACCGGCAGCGTTTCGCTGCAATACATGGGGCGCCGCTTGCGGCTCGGCAAAAACCGCATCGCCGGCGGTTCGGGAATCGAGCCAGGCCGTGGCAAGCAGCAGTAGCGTCAGTGGCGCGATCAACCATTTGCTGGACATGGTTCGCTCCTTGATTGACAGGTGGGGCACCGCTCAGCGGGTACATCGCCAATGCATGGCTTCGAGCCGACGTAGAGGAACGGCGCGATGGCTACAGAGATTAAGAGGAAGGTCACCAGGGCGTTAGTCGATTACTGGCAGATTCTTGCCTAAAACTGCAGACTCAGAATTTGCACCAAGCGGGTGCGCAGAGTTGCAGGACAGCTTGAAATACTCTGTATCACCCGCCATTTGCCCATTACTGGCAAATATTTGCCTAATCCTGCCACCCCTCATGACTTGCCTGAAAAACCTGGCTAGGCTTCGCTGACTTTCAGGAGGCTCATCATGCAGTCACCCCTTGCTACCGCTGCAACCCTCGATACCCCACTCGCTGAACTCAGCCACGAAATGGCCCGCCTGGTTGAGCGCTTCGTGCCTGACGACGGGTTGCACCTCACGGCCATTCCAGGCCTCAAACTGGCACGCGCCACCTCGCCAAGCCTGCCGATGCAGACGGTTTACGATCCCTGCCTGTGCATCATCGCGCAGGGGCGCAAGGAGGTGCGTCTGGGTGACGAGCTCTATGTCTACGATCCACTCAATTATCTGGTGGCGTCGGTGATGCTGCCGGTTACCGGCCGGGTGATCGAAGCCAGTCCGGAGGCGCCGTACCTGAGTCTCGCGCTGGAGATCGACCCAGCCCTGATCAGCAGCCTGCTGACCGAGATGCCGCCCATCCCGGCGCCTGATGCAGCCTCGCAACGCGCCCTGTTCCTCGACCGCCTCGATCCACGCCTGCTGGATGCGGTGATCCGCCTGCTGCGTCTGCTGGAAACCCCACGCGACATCGCCATGCTGGCGCCACTGGCCCTACGCGAGATCTTCTACCGGATGCTGCTCAGCCCGCAGGGCCATCGCCTGCATGAAGTGGTGGTCGCCGACAGCCAGAGCCAGCGCATCTCCAGGGCCATCGAGTGGCTGCGCAAGAACTTCGACCAGCCGCTGCGCATCGAAGAACTGGCCCGCGAAGTCAACCTGAGCCCATCGACCCTGCATCACCGTTTCAAGGCCGTCACGGCGTTCAGTCCGCTGCAATACCAGAAGCAACTTCGCCTGCAGGAGGCTCGCCGGCTGATGCTGTGCGATAACCTCGAAGCCGCCGCGGCCAGCTACCGCGTGGGCTACGAGAGCCCTTCGCAGTTCAGCCGCGAATACAGCCGCCTGTTCGGCGCCCCGCCGCAGCGCGATATCGCTCGCCTGCGGCAGGCGGCGCAGAACCAGGTGGCGTCCTGAATGCCGCGCAGGGCCACGCACCCGTGGGACGCGCTTTAGCGGCGAGCTTTTCCGCCCCTTGTTAAAGGATGATCGCGGCTGAAGCCCCTCCCACGATACCTGCTACAACCCCATCTGCTTGGCGATGATCTCGTTCATGATCTCGCGCGTGCCGCCGCCGATGGAGAGAATGCGGTTGTCGCGGTACAGACGCTCGACCAGGGACTCACGCATATAACCCATGCCGCCCATGATCTGCACGGCATCGTAGGTGAGGCGGTCGGCGATATCGGTGGCGAAGTTCTTGGCCATGGAGATTTCCTTGATCACGCTCCTGCCGGCCGCCATCTGCGCAGCCTGGCGGTAGGTGAACTCGCGGGACACCTCGAGCTGCGTGGCCATCTCGGCCAGGCGGTGCTTGAGCACTTGGAACTTGCCCACCGGCTTGCCGAACGCCTGGCGCTCGCGCGCCCATTTCAGCGACTCCTCCAGCGCCAGCTGCGCGGTCATGTTGGCCATGATCGCCAGGCTCAGACGCTCGCTCTGGAAGTTGGCCATGATGCAGGCGAAGCCGGCGTTCTCCACGCCGATCAGGTTCTCCACCGGCACCTTGCAGTCGTCGAAGAATAGCTCGGCGGTGTCGGACGCCCACCAGCCCATCTTCTTCAGCTTGCGGCCGACGCTGAATCCCGGGGTGCCCTTCTCCACCAGCAACAGGCTGACGCCGCCAAAACCTTCGCCCCCCGTGCGCACCGCCACCGTGTAGTAGTCGGCGCGTACGCCGCTGGTGATGAAGGTCTTGCTGCCATTGATGCGGTAGTGATCACCATCACGCACGGCGCGGGTCTTGAGATTGGCCACGTCGGAGCCGCCCGATGGCTCGGTCACCGCCAGCGCCATGATCTTCTCGCCGGCCAGCACCTGCGGCGCCACGCGCTCGCGCACGGCGGGCTTGGCCCACTTGACGATGGGCGGCAAGCCGATATCCAGCGAGCCGAGCCCGGCCACCAGGCCGCCGGAACCGCAGCGCATCAACTCCTCGCTGGCCGCGACCTTGGCGAATACATCGCCCTCATGGCTGCCGCCGTACTGTTCGGGATAGCCGATACCGAGGATGCCCGCCGCGCCCGCCTTCTGATAAAGCTCGCGAGGGAATTCCTCGGCCTCCTCCCACTCATCGATATGCGGCAGGATCTCGCGCTCGACGAAACGGCGAACGGAGTCGCGAATCAGCTGATGGGAATCATCGAAGTACGACTGAGGGGCGGCCATGCGGGTACTCCCGTTATTGTTTTGGCCACCCTAACCTAGCGCTTGCTTGGTTTTCAAGCAGGCGTTTTATTTTTGCTCACGCAGCGCCTTTCTCACGCGCTCGCCCATTTCGTAGGCCGGCCCTTCGACTGCCTGGAAGTTGCGCGTATAACGCCGGGCAAAGCCGTCGGTGCCCCAATCACGGTACTGCTGCACATGCCAGAGCTCATGCGCCCAGAGTACGGGATCCTCGGCGGCTGCCTGCGCATCGCGAAACACCACCACATCCACCAGCGTCACGGCCTGCACATCGGGGTTCTGCAGCATGACAGTGGCGGCGTCCATCTCGTCGGTGATGCCCACGCGAAAGCGCACTTCATCGAGCAACGCATCATCATAGAAAGGCGCGAGCTGCGCGCGAATCATCAGGGGGATCGGCTCGGTACCCGCCCGCAGCGCCGCCTCGCGCGATTGCAGCAGCCAGGCTTCCAGGCGAGCCGCCGCCATGTTCAGGCCATCTTCACGAACGCGTACCGGATCGGGCACGCACAGACAGGAACCGCCCAGGCAGACCTGTATCTGCCCGGTCGGGCATTGAGCCTGGGCGACCAAGGGCGCTCCCAGCAGGAGCAGCAGAGCGATGCGGCGCAGAGTGTCGGTGATCACAGGCACTCCGAGTTGGAAGATTCCGAGGACTTACAGACTGATCGGACGCCGACCGGCCAGGGCATGAGCCAGGGTGCCGCCATCGACCAGCTCCAGTTCGCCACCCAGCGGCATGCCATGGGCGATGCGCGAAGCGACCAGGCCCTTGCCGGCGAGGATCTGCGCAATGTAGTGCGCTGTGGCCTCGCCCTCTACCGTCGGGTTGGTAGCCAGGATCACCTCGCCGAAAGCGCCAGCCTCGATCCGCTCCAGCAGTTCGGGAATGCCGATGGCCTCCGGGCCGAGGCCATCGAGTGGCGACAGGTGCCCCTTGAGCACGAAGTAACGACCGCGAAAGCCGGTCTGCTCCACGGCATGCACATCCATCGGCCCCTCGACCACGCACAGCAGGCTGTCGTCGCGACGCTCGTCCAGACACAGCTGGCAGACCTCGTCCTCGCTCAGGCTGCGGCAGCGCTTGCAGTGCCCCACACCTTCCATCGCCGCATTCAGCGCCTGCGCCAGGCGCTGACCGCCGCTGCGATCACGCTCGAGCAGCTGCAGCGCCATGCGCTGCGCAGTCTTCTGGCCGACACCGGGCAGGATGCGCAGGGAGTCGATCAACTGGCGAATCAGAGGGCTGAAGCTCATGGAAGTCCTGCAAAAGTTGGCGGGCAATGATCTGGTGGGCTAAAGCCCACCCTACGAAGGGGTGCGTTTTGCACACCATCACCACGGGGCGACCAGACGGTATGCAGTACAAGGCGCGAAAGGCCGCGAGCACCGGAGTTTACGTCTGTAAATGAGGATGCTCGGGGCCCTTCGCAACGCGTGCCGGCTGGGCGTCACAGGCTCAGAAGGGCATTTTGAAGCCGGGGGGCAGCTGCATCCCTGCCGTCATGCCGGCCATCTTCTCCTGGCTGTTCTGCTCGACCTTGCGCACGGCGTCATTCACCGCGGCGGCGATCAGGTCTTCCAGCACTTCCTTGTCTTCCTGCATCAGGCTGTCGTCCAGGGTGATGCGCTTGACGTCATGGCGACCGGTCATCACCACGCTGACCAGGCCGGCGCCGGACTGGCCGGTCACTTCGGCATTGGCCAGCTCTTCCTGCATCTTCTGCATCTTTTCCTGCATCTGCTGGGCCTGCTTCATCAGGCCTGCCATGCCACCTTTCATCATGTCGGTATCCTCGGTGTTCGGGGTGTTAGCTGGGGGTATCGATAGGTTCGATGCTGTCGTCGCGCACCTTGGCGGCGAACTGTTGAATCATCTGCTGCACCAGCGGGTCGGCATGGATCGACGCCTCGGCGCTGCGCTGGCGTTCGGCGCGGCGACGGGCTGCGGCCTGCGCCGGGGTTTCCTGCTCGGGCTTGAACAGCTCGATGCGCAGTTTGATGGTACGGCCCTGCTGCTGGTTCAGCGCGTCGTTGAGACGGCGCTGCTGGGTCGGGTTGAACAGCGCACTGTGTGCCGGATCCAGGTGCAGCAGCCAGTCGTCGCCATTGGCTTCGATCAGGGTGCAGTTGGCGGCGATGCTGCCGGTCATGCCGCCCAGACCCAGCTGCGGGAACAGCGTCAGCCACTCGGCCGCCAGACCGGTTGCGGGCTTGGCGGCCGGCAAGGGTTCCTCGACCACTGGGGCTTCGGTTTCGGGCTGGCCGAAGTCGTAGTCGAGCGTCTCGGCGTCCATTTCGACATAGTCGTAGTCGCCGGGCGGTGGTTCGTCCTCACCGCCATCGGCTTGCGCCACTGGCTGCGTGACCTCGCTCGGAGCGGGCTCGGCAACGGCTGCAACCTCCACCGTTACAGGCTCTGGCGCAACTGGCACCGCGACCTCCGCGGCCTCGGCAGTTTGCCAGGGCACGTCGACGGCAGGCGCAGGAGCAGCGATCTCGGGCTCGGGCTCGGGCTCGGGCTCGGGCGGCAGGCTGGCGGCTGCCGCCGCAACCTCAACAGGCGAAGCCGGCTCGCTCATCGCTGGCTCAATGCTCGGCGCTGGAGCGACCGGAGTGACCTCAGCGACTGGAGCGACAGGCGCAGACGGTGCTGGCGCGGCAGCGGCGGGAACAGAAACCACAGGAGCCGGCATAGCGGTGCCGGCCACTGGGCTTTGTTGGGAATCAGCAGTGGCCTGGCTGATCCCCAAGGGCTTTAGCGTGACCTTTGGCGCGTCGTCCGCGCCTGCAGGGCGAAACGCCAACATGCGCAGCAGCACCATCTCGAAGCCGCCGCGCGGATCCGGCGCCAGCGGTAGATCGCGACGACCGATCAGGCCCATCTGGTAATAGAACTGCACATCCTCGGCCGGCAGCGCCTGGGCCAGTTGCAGCACGCGCTCACGGTCGCCCTGGCCGTTGTCCACGGCATCCGGCAACGCCTGGGCGATGGCAACGCGGTGCAGGACGTTGAGCATCTCCGAGAGCACACCGTTCCAGTCCGGCCCCTGCTCGGCCAGATGACGCACCGCCTCGATCAGCGCGCGCGCATCACCTTCGATCAACGCATGCAGCACGCCATAAACCTGGCCGTGATCCAGCGTACCGAGCATGGCCCGCACATCGGCGGCCAGTACCTTGCCTTCGCCGAAGGCAATCGCCTGGTCGGTCAGACTCATGGCATCGCGCATCGAACCATCGGCAGCGCGACCCAGCAGCCACAGCGCATCGTCCTCGAACGGCACGTTCTCGGCGGTCAGGACGTGAGTCAGGTGCTCGACCACCCGCTCCGGCGGCATGTTCTTCAGGGAGAACTGCAGGCAGCGCGACAACACGGTAACCGGCAGCTTCTGCGGGTCGGTGGTGGCGAGCAGGAATTTCACATGGGGCGGCGGCTCCTCCAGGGTCTTCAACAGAGCATTGAAGGAACTGGTGGAGAGCATGTGCACTTCGTCGATCAGATAGACCTTGAAGCGCCCGCGGCTCGGCGAGTACTGCACGTTATCGAGCAGCTCACGGGTGTCTTCGACCTTGGTACGGCTGGCCGCGTCCACTTCGATCAGGTCGACGAAACGCCCTTCATCGATTTCCCGACAGACCGAGCAGGTGCCACAGGGCGTGGAGCTGATGCCGGTTTCACAGTTCAGGCACTTGGCAATGATCCGCGCAATGGTGGTCTTGCCCACACCGCGGGTGCCGGTAAATAGATAGGCGTGGTGCAGTCGCTGGCTGTCCAGGGCGTTGATCAGGGCTTTGAGCACATGGGTCTGGCCAACCATTTCGCGGAACGAGCGCGGACGCCATTTACGTGCAAGAACCTGATAACTCATGGAAAACCGTCATGTGAGGAAAGCAAAAGTGGGCTAATCCTAGCGGAGCAACCGGCAAATTGCATCCGCCAACCGAGCCTGGCAGATGCCGCTCATGGCGTCGGCAAATAGCACTGGTCAAAACTTGAACAGCCATGTATCATCCGCGCTGTTCGTACCACGCTGCAAGTCATAAAAGGCCTTTGCGCCCCCTCGCTGGTTTCCCGGTTCAACGTCTAGCGCATCCCTGCGCTGTCGCCCTCCCCGATCCCATCTGCTGACTGATCAGGCCAACTCACCGCTCATCGGTGCTGTACCCCGCCTGCCTCCGACGTACCGACCACGCCGAAGAACCGTAACAATGGAACTTTATCGTGCCCATAAAGCTCCGAATGGTTACTTGCTTAGGCCGCGTTTCGGCCGACCTCAGGGAGCAATACAACGCGCACCGACGCGCACATGTTTTAAGGAACACCAAGAAAAATGAATACTCAACATCAGATTCAGAAAGCCATCAGCACACTGACCCACGCCTTCGCCCCGTTCGACTGCCGTATCCAGGCCGCACGCAAGGGCAGCTTCAGCTTTACCCTGGTCGACAAGACCGGTATCGCCCAGTACAGCCAGCGTCTGTATCCCGGCCAGTACAGCGACGAATCACTGCAACAGGTCATCGAGCGTACTCGCCAGTCACTGATTGCCTGAACCATTCCCCCGTCCGACGGTCGAAGGGAGCCAACCATCGGGATGGAGTAGATATGGAACTCAGCAACCAGCAACTCGTCGACCATCTGTTCAATCCACTGCGCGCCAGCTTCAGTTCCCCGCGCCCGGATGGCAGTATCGTCCTCGCCCTCCTCGACGAGACCGACAGTACCGTCTATAGCCGTGTTCTGGCCAAACCCCAGCTCGACGATCAGGGGGCCTTCGCCCAGAGCCTGGAAGAAATCCGCCTGGAACTCGCGGTGCGCGCCGGCAATATCCCCGCCGACCTGCGCAAGACGCTCAAGGAACAGGACAGCGTGCTGAACTACCGCATAGCCTGATTCCATCAGCGATACCGAGGCCCGCGCCCATGCGCGGGCTTTTTATTGCACGCAGGCAAACACCCGAAGCGACAGGCTGCGAAAAAATAATCAGGAAATGGCGAGCGCCGGGGAAACTGGAGGCGAACCCTGCCAGCCACACCCCGGCACACGATGTTCCCGCTGTGGCTGCTCCCTTCCGGGCCTGACCAGGTTCACGGGTAATCGTTGCGGAAAGGCCTGAAAGGCTCGCTATTCCTGACTTCTAGCGTTTCTGCTCGTCGCACGACTATCAATCGGAGACCACATTCTATAGCGCGGGCATGAGCCTTTGGGAGCGCTTTGGATCACCGTTTCGGATCACTTCTGGATCCCTTTTGGATCACTTGGCCACACCCCACCGGCCATTTTTTGCAAAAAATGCGAGCCCCTATCCATCGAGCCGTCCCACTCGATTCCCCCCGGTACCCACCCCTCCTCGCCTGAAAAAACAGGGCACCCCCTCCCCGATCAAACACGATGCTCAGGCTTCCCTGTCGACAGCGAGGGTGAGCCGGGGCACGACGACCCCCACGGGCCTCGATCTCACTTCCATGTGAACGAGTACCGCGCTCTGGCCAGAGGTCTCGATGGAAGGACAGACCAGCCCGCAAGACCGCGAGATGGGTTCCCGTGCGTACTAAGGGAGTGGATCAGAAGGTGTACCTTCCGAGCCAACCTGAGCGCAGCTTGAGATACACGAAGCGCTGCGGCCTTCGATTGGATCAGAACTGTTGATTTCTACCGATCCACCCAATAGCATCTTGAGCCAGCTTTGTGATCCACCTAGCGCTCAAGGAGCTATCAGCCATGACCGCCACCATTGCCTACGTCCGAGTCAGCACCGACGGCCAAACCACCGAGGCCCAGCGACACGCCATCAGCCAACGCTTCAATGTGAACGAGTGGTTCTCCGATGAGGCCACCAGCGGGGCCACCAAGGCACTGCAACGGGAAGGCTTCAAGGCACTCCACGCCTACGCCAGGAAGGGAGACACGGTTGTCGTGGCCGCCATCGACCGCCTAGGCAGAGACACCATCGACGTGCTGGAGACAGTGGAAGCCCTTAAGACCAAGGGCGTGACGGTGGTGTCGATGCGCGAAGGCTTCGACCTATCCAGCCCAGTCGGCAAGGCCATGCTCACCATGCTGGCTGCCGTGGCGGAACTGGAACGGGCCAATATCAAGGCCCGTCAGATGGCCGGGATAGAGCGAGCCAGGGCGCAAGGGAAGAAGCTAGGAGCGCCGAAGGTAATCGATGATCAGGCCGTAGCCATCTGGAGGAAAGAGAACGAGGCCAGCATTGCGGATACCGCTAAGCATTGGGGGATCTCTACGGCGGCAGTGAAGCGGGCTTGCAGGGTGTTGCGGGTCCAAGCGGTTGATGCGTAATGAATGACCTGGAGTGAGTGGTGGTGCATTATTTTTTCGCCGTAGGCTTCGTCAGATAGTACCTATCATTCAGCTTCTCGTCGTAGATGGCAGCAACCTACCACAAGCAGACTGATCGCTGTGAGTAAGCGCCAGGCACGAAACATTAATCAAATATCACTGGCTCGGCCTGGCTCTTTCAAAGTACCCGCTTCTGGTTTCAGAACCCACGCTTAAGAGTCATGATGCTTGATGATTATTTGTACCACTCCGCTTTAATTTCCTCGAAATCCATATCCTTCCATTCCTCTTTCCACAGCTGCCAGTAGGGGATGTCGTTAGAGGACGGGGCGTCCGCACACGGCTCAATCTGGACGATTGAGGGCAGGATAATGGATTCCCCAACCAGCAAGGCTTCGCCTTGGCGAAACGACGTCATCTTGTCGATCAGTGAGCCTAGCGAGTCTGGGAGCAGCTTCTTAACATAACCTTGGTCTGCTGGGTTAGTGAGGCGCATTGCGATGAAGTTGCTACATTGAGAAAAGATAGTTTCGGATATCTCGGATGGGCGTTGGCTCGCGAGCAACAAAGTTACCCCATACTTACGCCCCTCCTTAGCAATTCGCTCAATGGAGACTTTAGATGAGCGGTATTTGGAGAGATCACTATTAGGAATATACTTATGGGCCTCCTCATAGACTAGCAGCATTGGCACATCATTATTTATTTTCTCATGAGGATTTTTGGCGCAGCGTATACGTTTGTATATGTATCCGTACTCAAAAACGAGACGTGATATGAGCGAAACCGTTATACTTAGCACTTCAAACGGGACTCCACTTAGGTCAATTACGGTCACGTTCGACTTGCTTTCGGAGGTATACCCCAGAAGATTTTTTAACGTTTCCTCGAACGTGATACTTTTAGATGTTTCACCTAAGAAGAAGTCGAGCCTACTATCGTTTACCTTATTTTCAAGTCGATTTATAAAGTTTGTCAGCTTTCCGTACAGGCTGCCCTGCGTATACTTAGGCTGCCCAGCCTTTTCCTTGTTGCTTGCCGCATACACTTCACCTGTATCGACCATTTCTTCATTCTTAGCAATTGCGTACGCAAGGACTTCTTTGATATCGAACAAAACAGGTGTGTCAAGGTGAATTTTCTGTTTTTCGGACTCGGAAGCGCTGGACTTTGCTCGGCGATCTGCAATAATCGCCTCTTTAAAGATATTTCTCTGGTTATGGTCATTGGCTTCGGTGTCGAGGAAAAACTCTTCCAACTCTTCACTATTTAGCATCCAGTATGGCAAGGCCAAGTTTGAGATGTTAATGTGATTTGCCGACGGGAACGCTGATTTGTATTCCGAGTGAATATCGAAAATAATCACGTGCGAGTTATTGAGCGTGAAGTCACCACTTTTTCCCGAAACTGCCTTTTGGATGACAGTGGCTAGGGTGTGCGATTTTCCTGAGCCGGTGGAGCCGACTACTGCGATGTGCTTGTTGAAGAACTTGTTGCCATCGACGGGTACGGGAACGTTCTTGTTGGACGCAAGATTGGCAAAGACAAACTTCGCTGCTTCCGGAACCGAGTCGTCATAAATCTTCCTGATGTCTGCGATGTTCGCGGGCTCAACTTTCTTCGGTGGGATAGCAAGAGAATCACCACCGCGCTCGAATTTTCCGTCTCTGAGTATACCGAGCGGGAACGCCTCGATAATGTGATCCCGAGTCCCGTTAGCACTGACGGCAATCTGGAAATTCTCGATAATTGCTATGAGAACCGCGTTTTCATTATCAGCGATCTTCACATATGAGCCGACCTTCAACGACTCTTCCGCGATTCTGAAGTCTTCTAAGTCATCTACGACAATTCGTACCTTGTCGGGAAAGACTGCGATTACTTGGGCGTTGATTTGCTCTTTATCTTGAGTGTATTCCATGCTCACGTCCCTGCGGTTAGATAATAGATTTGACGTCAGAAAGTTGCTCTATCTGAATTTTGACGTGTCGAACCGACGGATTGTCATATTCGAAGTAGCAGCTCCCCAAGTGGAACTGGTAAATGCGTCGTGTCTTGGTAATCGAGTTTACGGTTTGTTCTACGTTGGAAAGAGTATTTAGAATCTTGATCTTTATACCGTTGCCATGTGTGGCTTGCTGCATGATTGACTGGTAATTGAAGTCCGCACCTAGGAAGTCGTGACCATCTATGAATTTAAATTCTTCGGCACAGAGTTCTCGCTTAAGCGCTAAAAGCTCACTGTCTGACACTCCATGGACATAAATGTACGGACAAAACGGAATTGGTTCCCTAACGGACAGCTTCGCCCACTTATTGGAAAGGCTGAGGACTAAGTCCTTTAGGTCACTTCGGATGTACGATACCGGGTCTATCTCAACTAGGAAGAAACGCTCGAATGGAGATATGTTGAAATCAGTGAAGTACTCCTTGCGAAGCGCGGCTAAGTGAGCTCTCTTGCCCTTCCTCTGGACGAACCATTCATTGAAAAGTACAGAGGAAGTGTTGATCTTTGTCAAAAACTCCCTCTTCGTAATTGACCGATCCGCCGGTGCAGCTTTAATCGAAAGCTCACGAATCAGCGCCAACGCGTTGTTGTAGAAAAAATATTCGGCGGAGAACGGCGACCCTCCAAAAATAGCTTGAAGGGTATCGATCACCTCGCGAAACTGCTCTTCATAATCCTTTGCCCTGACATCGATTTTTAGGCGTTTCAAGAACTCCTCAAGCTCGGTATCGGAGAGGCCTAGATCTATATGATGCTGATGAGTGACTTTCTCCTTTTTGTAGGTCAGAAAGTGCTGTTTCAGAAAATCAACATCTATTCCGCCATCCAGTTTTTCCTGACCGGAGCTATAGTGCCCTTTGATGGAGTAATAGACCTTCGGCTTCGTTCCCGTTAAGCTTTCCTTGAAATGGGAAAGCATATACTTTACTGCGTCTTTGATAACGGAGTGATTGTATTCCGTCTTAGCGTAGTATTTGCACTGAGTAGCTGTGACGTCTGTTGCAGTCCGGATGTCGATGTCTTCGATACACTCTATCTCGACAGAATCCTCCATTGACGCCAACTGTAAGATGCTCAGGATCGACAGGTCGAACTGGTAGAAATAACCTCGTATTGTGTCAACAGCGCTTCTGTCGCTCATGGCATGTCCAGTAATTATTTTTGCTATATCCAGCCTCTTTATAACCGAGACCTAGCACTGGTGGCAATGTGCCTCGCTATTGACTATGCCCGTGGACTTGGCAGCCGATGCAATAGTTTGAATGAGCTGCGATGGCATCACATTCTCCTGCGTTGCATGACTAATTGTACGTCCGCTTCGGCCTCCCTAGCCTCTCACGACCAGCAGCTATTGGCCGCGAGGAGCGCTTCAGTACAGAAGCTGACAACTTGTTGCCATACTGCGTTTTTCGCAAGATCGCAGCACGTTCGACGAAGATCGATTACCACACTGTTATGGAGGAAAGAACGCGCAATCTCGCACGTTCGATCTTCAACCACGACGCTCGATCTTCACCGCCGCAAACCGCCAGAGGAGCTGATCGAGCCAGGGAAAGGCAACAGCCCAGCGAGGCGACCGCCGAGTACCTACTGCTACTTTGAGCTTCAGGCGTACAGCCCCCTCTCACTGCCCCGACCAATCGGCCAGCAGTCACGGGTGATGACGAACCTGACATAGCTGGTTGGGAGGTGATGGCACCCAGTCGAGGCTGGCTACCTGCGATGACTCGCGGGGTGTAGTGGTGGATGGCGAAGCCACTCTATGAGTGTCTTTGAGCTGTCCTGTATCCATGGTCATTACCATCAATCCATCAATGAAGAACGAAGCAATGAGACAGCATCAAGCCTGTCTTGCGGAGAACACTGGCAGGTGCTCTTCAAGCTGCACCGCAAGTTGCTCTTGATGCCTCCCCAACTCTGCTGACACAGGGTCGATGATCACCGATGACGATGTTGTCAGTGACCATCCCCGTCAGTGGTTGTCAGGAAGCCCAAGACTCTCTGCCAGACTGCCTCCTGCTCATCTTCATGTACCTCCAGATGACTCCGCCCAGGAGTTTCCCCATTCGCCTCTGTCATCCATCAGCCTTGGCCTCAGCACAGTAGCGACCTAGGCAACCACTGCTGCCCAGGCCTTGGCCCGTGGATGGCATCCAGGCACCGGGGAACTCCTGGGCCAGTCACCCGTATCAACCCTGCATCCCTTGCAGATTCCCCCTGAAACCCAGCCCGTTTTGTCCAGCCGTCCGAGCCGTCCGTGTTTCCCTTGTAGATGGGAGCTGGTGGCATGGATGGAAGGGACTCTGACGGCTGAACAAAAAGGATGATCTACGCCATGAAAAGCAAACGAACTGGCAAGACCTTCAACTACACCCCGGATGACTGTCCGAAGCACGTCATGCAGACTCTTGGCTTCACCGAGGAACAGACCGAGAGGATGATCCGAGTTCGTCGGATACTTCCCTTCGTGGACGAGAGCACCGCACCCAGCATTGATGCCCGGCAGTTGTGGGAAAACATTGGCAATCCACATGGGCAGTTCAATAAGTGGATCGAGCAGAGCGCCGAAGGGATTCTGGATGATTTTATCCAAAATGGAGAGGTGCTCGAAATCAAGACGCAGACCGGAAGGCGCCCTCGCACTGACTACACAATCAGTCGTGACTGCGCTGTGCATCTAGCGATGAATGCTCGAACTCCGCAGGGCAAAGAAGTGCGCAGCTACTTCATTGATATGGAGAAGCTGGCCATGAGGCTTCACAAGTACACCCCGATACGTGGCTCCATGCTCACGGAGATCGACAATCAGGTCGCACATCAGATGTTCATCATCGCTGGCGAAAAGGCGAAGTCAGGAGAGCTGCCAAAGAGCCTCGTCAGCCAAAAGGCTATGTCGATGAAAGCGCGCCTGATGTCGCTCGTATGCCGAGTGATGACCGGACTGTCCGCCAGCGAATGGCGAGCCAAGATAGGCCGCCCCATTCGGGACTCGCTCACTACCGAAGACCTCAACCAGTACAGCCGAGCCTATGACGCCGCCCTGACCATGTTGGCTGGTGGCATGACACTGCTGCAGATCGAGGCAGTACTGAACCAGCCCTACGGAAACAGCGTCGACCCGAGCGACTACATCAAGACCCCAGAGGAGGTAGCCTGATGCGTCTACCTGAACTGATCTTCCTCGGCGCTCTGCTGCTCTGGCCTCTGGTTCCCTTGGTGTACCTGCTCTGCATCGCCTGGCAGACCGACTTCAAGCTGGTAGCTCGATCCAAGCAGAGAACCACAGAAGGCTCTCGCTCATGAAGAGCATCACCAGCGAAGTGAAGAAGGCCAGGAAACGGAGTTCTTCGGGCATGGCTGCCAAAGCAGAAGGCACCGTCCAGCATCCGCTGTTGAGCGACATCCTGGCCGCAGACAAGCGCAGATGGAAAGCAACCCAGCAGATGAACCTTCCGGTGCTCCGGCTGGCGCCCACAAGCAGTAACTAACAGAACCCCCATCACCCTTCGCCTGGACAGCCAGGAGGCCGACCTATCGGCTTGGTGCTGGGGGTTATTTTTTACCGTGCAGCCCTCGAGAACGAAGATAGATGAGCCGGGTTCATCACTGCCTCGGTAAGGGATAAAGCTAGCTGCTCACCCTTCTCGGTCAATCGCACGATCTTCCTGCGGCGCTCCATCGGATCTGGCGTTGCCACTATAAGTCCGTGCCCTGGCTTTTCGAGCCGATGCCACTCAGACAAGGCCGCAACGTTCCTTGAACAAGACGCCTGGGTCATCGCGAGATTCTTCTGCAGATCCATCATCGTGCATCCTGGGTAGATCGCCGAGTAGAGGAACAATGCGATGCTTTGAGCTGGCATCTCAGGATCTATCTCACGGAACTCCTTAATCGCTTTGAAAAGCTGTACAAGCGCATAGCGATCATAAGTCGGCATCTGTTTGCTGAATGTGGTTTTCATGTGCATCACGCTCTGTCCTTGCAGAAATAAAAGCCAGTGCTATTCCAAGCCAACTCAAAGCATCTGGGAACTCGGACATACACATCGCCGATAAAAAAGCAGAAGCGTGCCTTCCCGAAAGAGACGCTAAAACCATACTGACTACTGAGCACGACTGAAACCTCCATCTTGATTGCCATGTACACTACAAATAGCAAACAAGCATAGGTATGTTCAACTTTTCCACAGGCGCATTAATTCCGGCAGCGCATTATATGCGCAACTGAATAAGTAGCAGTAAAGAAGTAACAAGATGCGCCCCAATAACATCTATACACTTTGCCAGCATATTAAGCTGTGAAAGTAAAAATCAACTTCGCTCTAACATCGCATATTGAGCAGAGCCCCACATGATCCAGCCCAACAAGATCCTCAAGTCCTTCAAAAAGACCATCGACCAGCTCGAACAACTGACCGCCACCAACAACGTGGAGGTCAGCCGCAACACCGAGCAGATCGACCGACTGCAAGAGAAGAACCTGCTGCTGATCGCAGAAGCCCAGGCCGCCAAGGAGACCGCCGAGAACCTGAAGGCACTGATCGGCCAGTAAATCCCCTCACTACAAACGAACACCCATAGCCCGCCTCTGAGCGGGCTTCGTCTTTTCTGGAGGACAGAACATGAGCAAGCAACTGACTGTATGCGGCGTGGCCATCAAGCAAGACGCCGAGGGCCGCTACTGCCTGAACGATCTGCACAAGGCAGCCGGTGGCGAGGAGCGCCACAAACCCAAGTTCTTCATCAAGCTGGACAGCACCACCGAGCTGGCGGGCGAGTTGGAAAAGGGAGGAAACCTTCCCTTTGAAATCACCCGTGGCCGCTTTGGCGGCACCTTCGTGGTGAAGGAGCTGGTCTACGCCTACGCCATGTGGATCAGCCCGAAGTTCCACCTCGAAGTCATCCGCTCCTACGACCGGCTGGCCACCGAGGGCGTGGCCGTCCACTACACAGCAGCCGAGTCCGTACTGGAAGACCCGCTCTCCTACATGGAGAAGATCATTGCCCAGGCCAAGGTGCTGAAGGCAGAGCGCGACCGCCTCGCCCTGGAGAACCAGGAGATGGCACCGAAGGCTGTCGTCTTCGACAACTGCGTGGCGCTGCGTCAGGAATCCCTGGCCACCTTCGTGCGTACCCTGGAAGGCGTCAACACGATGGCCATCATCAGCGATCACCGCATCCAATCCACTGCATCAAAGTCTATTGCCTCCACCACCGGAGCCAGCACTTCCGGCCTAAAGTCCTTCCCGTACCGACTGAACGTGATCCCGCCGCTCTGGTGGCCAAGAATGCCGCCAACCAGCGACTCGACTATCCCCTTCTGCTTCAGGTGATCAGCAAGCGTGTGGCGGAAGCTGTGGAAGTCCTTGCGCTCTACCCCATCACGGAAGCCCAACTGATCACGAACCCGAGTGAACCATTTGGAGGGAGCGGCAGCGTAGCCATGCGACTTGTGCAAGGTCAGCTCCGCGAAAAGACGTTGGTGGCCAGCCTCCCGCTGTGCCTGGACGAATTCAAGGAACCCCAGTGCTTTCAAGTTCGAGTGGATCGGCACAAGCCTTTCGGAAGTGACGGTTTTCAGCTTCTGATCGGGCTTAGTGGCCCGGATGTGTATGCAGTCGATGCCGTTAATGCAGACCACATCATCCAGATAGAGCTGGCATAGCTCATTGAGTCTCGCCCCGGTGTACAGGCCGAGCAGTGGCAGCCAGTACTTGTGCGGCTGAGCTGAGTTGGCTGATGCGTAAACCTGCTTCGAGAACAGACGGCGCAGATCCTCCTCGCTGAAGACGCTGCGCTCCTCGCTGACCTTGCCGCGCTTTCTGACTCGGAGCCCATCGAACGGGTTGCGCTCGCAGTAGCCCTCACGGATGGCATAGGAGAAAAAGGTCGTCAGGTTCTTCACGTAGTTGTTGAACGTGGTGAGGCTGATCGTGGTGGTGGCAGTCTCGATGATCTGCTCCAGCGATTGTCCCCCGGGAAGCTGATTCATCCTCGGCGGCAGCTTGAGTGCCACCTCTCGGAACTTGCGGGCATCCTGGCGAGTGATAAGATCGACCGGCAAATCACCCACGATCCGAGTCATTAGCTCAGCCACGGAACGCTTGTCGGATAGCGTCTTCGCAGCCACGCCTTCATGAGACTGCTGCTCCAGGCACTCCTGAACCACCTTAGAGAAGCGTGGAGCGTTGCTTGGCGCATCCGCTACCAGCCTATCTGGCTGCCCCTGCTTGGCTCTTGAAGGGGCACTGCCGGGCTTCTGCGGCCCTCTCACCTTGGCTCCCCGCCCCTGATCCAAAGGCTTCTGCGCAAGCGCAACCAACTGCTGCTGACGGAGCCACGCAGCCCAACTAGCAACTCGCTTACCGCCCGCCTCCCAGGCACCACGCAGGGAGTCGAGGGATGGCCGAATGCCTTTAAATGCCTGGGTGTATAGCTGCTGAACCTGCAGGAGCAATTCGCGGCCACGGATCAGCGCTTCGCGCTTGCAGCGTGTCTGCAGCGAACGGCGGATCTCGGAACAAGGGAAAAGCGGACGGAGAACTCCAGGCACCACGATCCTGAAATAGAAGATCGAGTGTCGGGATAACCAGAGGTAAGAAGGGACGGAAGACACGGTGGATCACCCTATGGATCACTGGCGTGATAAGAGCAAAAAACCGTTAGAAATCAATGATATACATCATGGAGGCGAACCCTGCCAGCCACACCCCGGCACACGATGTTCCCGCTGTGGCTGCTCCCTTCCGGGCCTGACCAGGTTCACGGGTAATCGTTGCGAGGGGACCGACAGGGCCCACCATAACGAAGCCCGTCATTGCGACGGGCCGCGCCATTGTAACGACTAAATGCAAACTTACAACCGCCTCAAGCACTTAGATGCGAGAGACGGCCCCATCAGACGCGGAAACGGCCCACCAGTTGGGCCAGCCCATGGGACAGCTCGGACAGGTGCTGGCTGGCCCGCGTACTTTGCTCGGAGGTCTGCGCCGCTTCGTTGGACAGGTCGCGGATATCGCTGATGTTGCGCGCGATCTCTTCGGTGACGCTGCTCTGCTCCTCGCAGGCCGTGGCGATCTGCGCCGCCATGTCGTTGATGCGCTGCACCGAATCACCGGTCACGCTCAGCGCCTGATCCACGCCGGCAGCCTGCTCCACGCTCTGCCGCGCCCGCGCGCTGCCCGAGTGGGTGGCCTTGACCGCATTCTGCACGCCGATCTGCAGGCGCTCGATCATCTGCTGGATGTCCTTGGTCGACTCCTGGGTACGCGCGGCCAGCGCACGTACCTCATCGGCCACCACGGCAAAACCACGTCCCTGCTCCCCTGCCCGCGCGGCCTCGATCGCCGCATTGAGCGCCAGCAGGTTGGTCTGTTCGGCAATACCCTTGATCACTGCCAGCAGCGCCCCGATGTTGGCCGTTTCCTGCTCCAGGGTCTGGATGGTGTCGGAGGCGCTTTCCACTTCCTGCGCCAGTTGCCTGATTGAATCGATGGTCGCTCCCACTACCTGCGCCCCGTCACGCGACTGCACTTGGGCCTGGCGCGCAGCATCGGCGGCATTCTGCGCATTACGCGCCACCTCATGCACCGCCGCGCTCATCTCGGTAGCAGCCGTGCTTACCTGATCCACTGCCACATGCTCGCTACTGATGAGGCGGTCATTGGCGGCTGCCATGCCCGCCAGGCTTCGCGCCGAATCGGCCACCTCGCCAGTGACCCTGCCCACTTCCTTGATCAAGGGTTGCAGCTTGTCGAGAAAGCGGTTGAAAGCGTGACTGAGCTTGCCCAGTTCATCCCTGGACAACACGTCCAGGCGCACCCGCAGATCGCCGTCACCATCGGCGATCTGCTCGATGCGATGCAGCAGGCTATGCAGCGGACGAGTCACCAGCAGCGGGAAGCCAACTACCAGCACCAGGCATACCAGCAGGCCAATGGCGATCAGCAGTCCCTGCTGCCAGGCCAGCGCTTCACCCCGCGATATGGCGCCGGTGCCCACCGCATTGGCGGCGCTATCCTCCATCTCACCCAGCTTGTCGATTGCACTACGTGCCTCGTTGAACTGCGCCTCGCTGTCGGCAAAACTCAGCCGACTGGCTGCACCAGGGTCACTGCCGACCAGTTCCAGCACACGTAACGATGTCGCCTTCCAACGCTCGAAACCACGATCGAATTCCGCCACCAGCGCCAATGCTTCGCTGCCTGGCTGCGTGGCCGCGAACTTGTGCACGCGGTCATAGGCTTGCTGCAGGTTCTCGGCGTGATAAGCGCGTAACTTCTCGGCATGCGCAGCAGAGTCCTCGTCGAGCAAGCTGCGCTCGGCGACGAAGGCCTGATAGAGATCACGGTCGGCATTGAGCAGCAGACTGATGGCCGGCAGATGACGATTGGTCAGCGTGGTGCTGGATTCCGCGACCTGGGTAATGCCCCGCATACCCAGCGCCCCCATGGCCACCAGCAAGGCTGCGAGCAGCATGATGGGCAGAGCAATCTTCCAGCGAAACCCTAAATCAGCGAATGCGCGCAACATGATGGCACTCCAGCGTTGAGTGGGTTTCCATAGCTTAGTCGAGCCTCGTCGCTTCGCCGCCTTGCTGCGAGGACCCAGAGACCATGCCTTGAAGCCGGCGTGAACAAGACGTAACAACGAACAATGTCCTGCGTCACGAGGCAGCTGCCGGGCCGCTGCGATTTTTGGTCGCACACCGGAACCAGATGCCCCGATGCGACACTAAGCCCTATCGGAAGTGCCAGCTACGGCGCTGCCGAGCACTAATCTTTTGTGCTAGCGTTCCCACGTTTTCGGCTGTGCGGCCCTGCCCGCGCCGAACCTCTCACCTGCAAACGGAGTTACATCATGGCAATCACCAAAGACCAACTGATCAGCGACCTGGCCGAGGCCGTATCCCTGCCGAAAGCCACTGTCCGCACCCTGATCGATCAGCTGGGCGAAATTGTCGGCGACGCGCTGGAAAACGACGGTGAGATCACCCTGCCAGGCATCGGCAAGCTGAAAGTGAGCGAGCGCCCGGCCCGCACCGGCCGCAACCCGCAGACCGGCAAGAGCATCGAAATCGCTGCCAAGAAAGTGGTCAAGCTGGTACCGGCAAAGGCCCTGACTGACGCACTGAATTGATTGTTCGCCGGCCCGGAGCGCAATGCCCGGGCCGGCTCTGCTGGCTACTCCACCACCTGCAGTTCGGTAACGATGTAACGGTTACCCTCCTGGCGCGCCTGGAAGCGCACCTTCTCTCCCGCTGAAACCCCTTCCAGCAGTTCCGCTTTCTCAACCTCGAACACCATGGTCATCGGCGGCATGCCGATACTGGCGATGGGGCCGTGACGCAGGGTGATCTTCTGCGCGGCGGCGTCCACCTTGCGCACCTCGCCCTGGCTCAGCGGTGCGGGGTCGGCGGCCTGCAACGGCAGACTGAACAGGGCGGCCAGCGCCGCGATTAGCAATGGTTTTTTCATGCGTGTTTCCTCTCGTAGGTCAGTCGGCCAGCACCTGGATGGTGCCAACCATGCCGGCCTGGTAGTGGCCGGCGATCAGGCAGGCGAAATCGAATTCGCCGGCGCGGTTGAAGGTCCAGATCATCTCGCCGCTCTGCCCCGGCGCAACGTGGGCCATGTAGGGCTCGTCGTGTTCCATGCCGGGAAAACGCAGCATCGCCTCGGCATGTTCATCCAGGGTTTCGCGGGTGCCGATGACGAACTCGTGGAGGATCTTGCCGTCGTTGTGATGGACGAAACGAATGGTCTCGCCCTGCCGGACCTGCAGCCGATCCGGAGTGAAACGCATCTGATCGGTCATGCGGATCTCGATGGTGCGGTCGACCTCACCGGCATCGCCGGCGATGCCCCAGGGCTTCTGCTCCCTGATCGTTGCGGCGGCCTGATGCCCCTTGTGCGCCTCGCTGTGGGCCAGCGCTGCCGGGCTGCCGAGCAGCCCGATCAGGGTCAGAACCAGTAACTGTGCTGTTTTCATCGGTGAATCCTCGCTTGCTGTGGGGACCGGGCCGCGTGGCGGCCCGCCCCGTTAATGCCCGGCATGACCGCCGGGCTTGCGTACCTGCACTTCCACCGGAGCCTCGAGCGGCTGCTTGAGTGGCATCGACTGGCCACCGCCGTCGTGCGAGCGGCTCGGGCTGGCCAGTGCGCCTTTCCATTCATAGGCCACCGTGCCGGCTGGGTGCTTGAACCAGCCCGGATCGCGGTAGTCGCCGGCGGCCTGCTCCTTGCGCACCTTGAGCATGGTGAACATGCCGCCCATCTCCACCGAGCCGAACGGGCCGTCGCCGGTCATCATCGGCACGGTGTTGTCCGGCAGCGGCATCTGCATCTCCGCCATGTCAGCCATGCCGCGCTCGCCCATCACCATGTAGTCCGGCACCAGTTTGGCGATCTTGCGGGTCATGTCGCGGTGATCGACGCCGACCAGGGTCGGCACGTCGTGACCCATGGCGTTCATGGTGTGGTGGCTCTTGTGGCAGTGCAGCGCCCAATCGCCCTCCTCGTCGGCGATGAACTCGAGCTGGCGCATCTGCCCAACCGCCACATCGGCGGTCACCTCCGGCCAGCGCGAGCCGACCGGGGTCGGCCCGCCATCGGTGCCGGTGACCTCAAACTCGTGACCGTGCAGGTGGATCGGGTGGTTGGTCATGGTCAGGTTGCCGACGCGCAGGCGCACGCGCTCGCCCTGGCGCGCCACCAGTGGGTCGATGCCTGGGAACACGCGGCTGTTGAAGGTCCACAGGTTGAAGTCGAGCATCTGCATGATCTTCGGCGTGTAGGCGCCCGGCTCGATGTCGTAGGCGCTGAGCAGGAAGCAGTAGTCGCGGTCCACCTCTGCGATCAATGGGTGATGCTCCTTGGGGTGAGTGACCCAGAAGCCCATCATGCCCATGGCCATCTGCACCATCTCGTCGGCGTGCGGGTGGTACATGAAGGTGCCGGGGCGGCGGGCGACGAACTCGTAGACGAAGGTCTTGCCCACCGGGATCGCCGGCTGGGTCAGGCCCGCGACGCCATCCATGCCGTTGGGCAGACGCTGGCCATGCCAGTGGATACTGGTGTGCTCGGGCAGCTTGTTGGTGACGAAGATGCGCACCCGGTCGCCCTCCACTACCTCGATGGTCGGTCCCGGCGACTGGCCGTTGTAGCCCCACAGGTGGGCCTTGTAGCCGGGCGCCAGCTCGCGTACCACCGGCTCGGCGACCAGGTGGAACTCCTTGACACCGTTGTTCATCCGCCACGGCAGGGTCCAGCCGTTGAGGGTGACCACCGGGTTGTAGGGCCGCCCGCTGTTCGGCTGCAGCGGCGGTTGGGTGTCGGCGCTGGCCTGCAGCACCGGTTCGGGCAGGGCCGCCATGGCCACCCGGCTGACCGCCGAAGTGGACACCGCAGCGCCGATGGCGCCAGCCCCGAGAAAGAAATCGCGTCGTGAAACCATCTGGGAAATTCCTTGTTCAGTGGCCGGCGGCGGCCGGCTCGGCAGCAGCGGTAGGCGCCGCGCCGAGCGAGGGATTGGGGGCGCCCAACAGGGCCATGTCGAGGTCGGCGCGCGCCAGCCAGAAGGCGCGCTGCGCCTGCAGGTAGCCATCCACTGCCTGCACCTGGCGGCGCGCATCGGCGAGCAGGTCGAAGGTGCTGATGAACATGCCGTTGTAGCGCAGCAGGTTTTCCTCGGCGATGCGCTGGCGCAGCGGCAGCACCTCGGTACGGTAGTGCTGCGCCAGCTCGAAGGCGTTGCGGTAGGCGTGGTAGGCCTCACGCACCTGCGAGCGGGCGTTGATCGCCGTCTCGGCGGCGCGGTTGAGCGCCTGACGATACTGCGCCTCGGCGCGCGCCACCTTGGCTCCGCTCCAGTCGAACAGCGGCAGCTCGACGCTGATCTCGTAGCCGCGCTGGGTCGGCTCCTCGTTGGAGCGATTGTTGACCACACCCAGCTCCAGCACGTTGATGAAACGCGTGGTGCGGGTCAGGCCAAGGTTCTGCGCCAGGCGCTCGGCATCCAGGCGCACGGCCTGGATGTCCTGGCGCTGGTTCATGGCCAGGCGCTCCACGTCCGGCAACTCGTCCGCGGTTTTCGGCAGCGCCGGCAGGCGTTCGGGCAGGCGGTAGTCGAGCTGCTCGCCCCACAGGCCGAGCAGACGGGTCAGCTGCTCGCGGCTGCGCACCCGCGCCTGTTCGGCCTGCAACAGGCCGATGCCGGCCTCGGCGTAGAAGTTCTGCTGCTCGGCCTGCTGCAGCTTGCTGAAGTTGCCCACTGCGGCCATGCGCCGGGCCAGCTCGGCGCCGGCTTCGGCGGCGTCCAGCACCTGCCGCGCGTAGACCAGGCTCTCCTCGGCGGCGACCGCCTGGTACCAGGCCTTGCGCGTCTCGCTGGCCAGGTCGAACACCGCCAGGCTGGTCTGCCGCTGCAGCTGCTCGAAGCGCCGTCCTTCCAGGCGCGAGGTCAGCGGCAGGGCGATCAGCCGCGCCAGATTCAGGTGCAGGCCGCGCTCGTATTCGACCTCGCTGCCCTTTTCCAGACGGCCATAGGAGAAACCGGGATTGGGCAGGCGCCCGGCCTGCACGCGCTCGGCCTCGCCGATGCCCAGCTCGTCGAAGGACGCCTGCAGACCACGGTTGTTGAGCAGCGCCAGCTGCACCGCGGCATCCAGGCTCAGGGGTTCGGCCAGCAACTCGGCGACGCGCACCTCGATCTGGCCACGGCCGGCCTCGTCGCGCGCCCACAGCAGTTGCTTGTCCAGCTGGCGCTCGGCGCTTTGCTGCACCGGGTCGAAGCCACCGTCCTGGCTGAAGCCGGCGCATCCGGCCAGCAGCAGCGCGGCGCAGAGCAGTACGGCGGGTTTAATGGTGGTCATGGCCACCTCCCTCGACGGGCTCGGCGCCCTGCTCGGCCGGCTGCTCCCAGCCTTCCATGCTGTAGGTGCGCCAGCCGCCGATACGGCCGACCAGATCGTTGGCCGCGCGCCAATCCTGCAACGGCTCGTCGGCCTGGGTGCGGTAGTCTTGCAGAGGGGAACGGTAATCCTGCGCCGGCACGGCGGCGTTGGCGTCCAGCGGATCGGGCTGGGCCGCCATCAGGATGCCGGGCAGCGCCAGGGCGGCGATGCCCAGCAGCCTTCCGGCAAGGGAATGCAAAGTCATGATGTGTTCTCGCGTACGGCGGCCAGGCGGCCGCGTGAGCTACAGGCGCCGCAGGACGGCGCTACCTAAGGGGCTCAGGCGAGAGAAAGACGCGGGGGGCGTTCGGGTGTGTCGGCCACGCCGACGATAAGGCGGTCGGGCCAGGCTGTAGCCGGCTCGACGGTTTGCAGGGCAGAGTCGTTCAGAAACGGCTGGCTGGGCGCGGCGACACCGACGCAGAAGGCGCACAGGGTGCAGAGGCTGCCATCGCTGGGAGCATCGCTGCTGGCCACCGGGGCGGCGTCCTGATGCGCGCCATGTGCGCTGTCGGCCGCCATGTCGTGGTGCATGCCGTGCTCGCCCTGCTGAGTCGAGCTCTTCTGCAGAGCGCCACTGCGATGCACCTGCTCGCACAACTGCATGCCGAGCGCCGCCATGGCCTGTGCCGGCAGGGCCAGCATCAGTATCCAGATCAGGGCGGTACGCAGGGATTTGCGCATGGGGGTCGCGAGGCCAGGGTCAGAGGGCGATGGGGCGGATTATCCGCGCGTTGGCCGCTTTGTCCAGCGCTACAAGCTCAGATGCCCGGCATACAGACCGTAGCCGGCCAGCACGGCGGTCAGCAATACGGCGGCGAAGATCGGCCATTCGTAGCGGGTGAACAGCACCTGCCCCTGCTCGCGCTTGGCCTGGCGAAACAGCAGCGCCCCCGGCGCGTAGAGCAACGCCGACAGCAGCAGGTACTTGACCCCACCGGCATACAGCAGCCAGATCGCGTAGCCCACCGCCAGCAGGCCGACGGCCAGATCCTTGCGGCGTAGCCCGGCCTGGTCTTCGTAGGTTTCACCGCGCAGCGCCAGCAGCAGCGCATAGACCGCCGACCACAGGTAGGGCACCAGAATCATCGACGACGCCAGGTAGATCAGCGACAGGTAGGTGCCCTGGGAAAACAGGGTGATCAGCAGGAACAGCTGGATCATGCCGTTGGTCAGCCACAGTGCGTTGACCGGCACCTGATTGGCGTTCTCCCGGCGCAGGAAGGCCGGCATGGTGCCGTCCTTGGCAGAGACGAAGAGGATTTCGGCGCACAGCAGCGCCCAGGACAGCAGCGCACCAAGCAGCGACACCGCCAGGCCGATGCTGATCAGCACCGCCCCCCAACGCCCCACCACATGCTCCAGCACTCCGGCCATGGACGGGTTCTGCAGCGCCGCCAGCTCGGGCTGGCTCATCACCCCCAGCGACAGCAGGTTGACCAGCATCAGCAGCGCCAGCACGCCGAGAAAGCCGATCACCGTGGCCTTGCCCACATCGCGGCGGCGCTCGGCACGCGACGAGTACACGCTCGCCCCTTCGATGCCGATGAACACGAACACGGTGACCAGCATCATGTTGCGCACCTGCTCCAGCACACCGCCGAACTGCGGGTTGCTGCGGCCCCAGATGTCGCGGGTGAAGATGTCGCGGTCGAAGGCCAGGCCGACGATGACGATGAACAGCAGGATCGGTACCAGCTTGGCCACGGTGGTGATCAGGTTGATCAGCGCCGCCTCCTTGATGCCGCGCAGCACCAGGGCGTGCACGCACCACAGCAACCCCGAGGCGCAGGCGATGGCCAGCGGCGTGTTGCCCTGGCCGAAGGCCGGGAAGAAGTAACCCAGGGTCGAGAACAGCAGGACGAAGTAGCCGACATTGCCCAGCCAGGCGCTGATCCAGTACCCCCAGGCCGAGGAAAAACCCATGTAATCGCCGAGGCCCGCCTTGGCGTAGACGTACACCCCGCCATCGAGCTGCGGCTTGCGGTTGGCCAGGCCCTGGAACACGAAAGCCAGCGCCAGCATGCCCACCGCGGTGATGCCCCAGCCGATCAGCACCGCGCCGACATCGGCGCGCGCGGCGATGTTCTGCGGCAGCGAGAAGATCCCGCCACCGACCATCGAGCCCACCACGAGCGCGGTCAGCGACCCCAGGCCCAGCTTGCGACTTCCATCCGACATGGCGGCTCCCTCGTACGGTTACCGCCAAACTCTAGTCGAGGCTGTTACAGCTGCCAGGCAGCTCAGCCCAGCATGGTCACATGGCGCGGATGGCTGGCCACGCGCTCGAGCCAGGCGCGCACGGCCGGGAAGGCTTCGAGGCTGAAACCGCCCTCATCGGCCACGTGGGTATAGGCATACAGGGCGATATCGGCGATGGAATAATGCTCGCCGACCAGATAGGGCGTGCGTTCGAGCTGCTTTTCCATCACCTTCAGGGCCTTGTAGCCGAGTTTCAGGCAGCGCGCATGCTCCTCGCGGCGCTCCTCGGGCATGCCCTGGTAGAGCTGGATGAAACGCGCCACCGCAACGTAGGGCTCGTGGCTGTACTGCTCGAAGAACTGCCATTGCAGCACCTGGGTGCGCAGGCGCGGCTCGGTCGGCAGGAACTCGCTGCCATCGGCGAGGTAGTTGAGGATGGCGTTGGACTCCCACAGGCAGGTGCCGTCGTCCAGCTCCAGCACCGGAATCTTGCCGTTGGGGTTCTTGGCCAGGAAGGCTTCGCTCTGCGTCTCGCCCTTGAGAATGTCGATCGGCACCCACTCGTAGGGTTTGCCGAGCAGATGCAGCATCAGCTTGACCTTGTAGCAGTTGCCCGACCGGTAATCGCCGTAGACCTTGTACATCGCGTTGCCCTCCCTATCGTTCCTGCGGCCAGTTCGCCGCCAATCACCCCGGCTTTTGTAGGAGCGGATTTATCCGCGAAAATCGCGGCTGAAGCCGCTCCCACAGAAACCAATCAATCACGCGCCCTGCGCATCACGAATCACCGCCGCCAGCCGGCGCAGCCCCTCGCCCAGACGCTCCGGCGCTACATGGCTGAAGTTCAGTCGCAGATGGCCGGGGTTGGCATCCGGGTCGATGAAGAACGGCTCACCCGGCATGAAGGCGACGTTCTGCGCCAGCGCCGCATCGAGCAGCGTGCGGGTGTCCAGCGGCTGCTTGAGGGTCAGCCAGAAGAACAGTCCGCCCTGCGGGATTTCCCACTCGGCCAGCTCGCCGAAGTGCTCCAGCAGCGCCGCCTGCATGGCGTCGCGGCGGATGCGGTAGAAGTCGCGCAGCTCGGCTAGGTGGCCACGGTACTGCTCGCTGCCCAGCCACTGCAGCGCCTGCCACTGACCGATGCGGTTGGTGTGCAGATCGGCCGACTGCTTCAGGCGCAGCAGGTGCGGGTACAGGTCCTTGGTGGCGATCAGGTAGCCGACGCGCAGGCCCGGCAGCAGGGTCTTGGAAACGGTGCCGGTGTAGATCCAGCTGGCCTTCTTCAGGCGGCTGACGATGGGCGTGGCGCTGCCTTCATCGAACACCAGCTCGCGGTACGGCTCGTCCTCGATCAGGGTCACGCCGAATTCGTCGAGCAGCGCCGCCACCGCTTCACGCTTGGCTTCGCTGTAACGGGTGCCGGACGGGTTCTGGAAAGTCGGAATCAGGTAGGCGAAAGCCGGCTTGTGCGTTTCCAGGCGCTGGCGCAGCGCCGCCAGCTCGGGGCCGTCGGCTTCCTGCGGCACGCTGATGCAATCGGCGCCGAACAGCTGGAAGGCCTGCAGCGCGGCCAGGTAGGTCGGCGCTTCGAGCAACACTTCGGTGCCCGGATCGATGAACAGCTTGGAGGCCAGATCCAGCGTCTGCTGCGAGCCGCTGACGATCAGCACCTGGCTGGCCTCACAGGGTACGCCCAGTGCACGCGCCTCGGCAGCGATGGCTTCGCGCAGCGCCGGCTCGCCCTCACTCATGCCGTACTGGCCGATGCTCGCCGGCATCTCGGCCCAGTCCACCTTGGGCAGCATCGGCTCGGCCGGCAGGCCGCCGGCGAAGGACATCACCTCCGGACGCTGCGCCGCGGCAAGAATTTCACGGATCAGGGAGCTTTTCAGGCGGGCGATGCGTTCGGAGAAGGCCATGGGATGTCCTGGGGTGCAAAAGTCATTGAAATTAAGTCAAACTGCTTGACCGAAACTACGCCGCCAACCCGAGATACGTCAATATGACTGACCTAAAAAATTTCCCCGAGAAATTTTTAACGTCCCCTACCGAGGGCAAGCAGGCCGGCCGTCGTGGTGCGCAGGCCATCAAGCACTCCGCTGCTCAGCAGGCCGCCATGGAGGCCTTTTTCTTCGGCTACCAGGCCTTCACCGCCAAGCCTGACGAGATGCTGGCAAAGCGCGGGCTGTCGCGGGTGCATCACCGCATTCTGTTCTTCATAGCCAAGTATCCAGGCCTGAACATGACCGAGCTGCTCGGTTACCTCGGGGTCAGCAAGCAGGCGCTGAACATGCCGCTGCGTCAGCTGATCGAGATGAATCTGGTACAGAGCGAGGCGGCCGCCGACGACAAGCGCAAGCGTGTTCTCGGCTTCACGCCCGAGGGCGCCAAGCTGGAGCAGGCCCTGCGCCGCGAGCAGGCGCGGCTGCTGCAGCGGGTTTTCACGGAGATGGGAGAGGAAGCCGTGGAAGGCTGGCTAGCGGTAAACCGTGCCTTGGCGCGGGGGGGCGCCTAGCAGGCCGCGGCAGCTCAAGTCACCACGGCAGAAAGAAATCAGGCGGCAGCCTACTGCTCGCGCAGCTCACTCGCCCCGCGCAAGAACACCAGCCCCTGCGCCACGCAAACCGCCAGTGCCGGCAAGATGGCCAGCGGCAACAACAGCACACTGGCGAACATCACACCACTGGCAATGGACAGCCAGGCCATGATCCGCAGAGAGGCGTATGCCAGCCTCACCTTGAGCAAACGAATACCGAACCAGGTAATGCCGAGCCCCATCAGTACCATCAGGCCCAGGTAGGCAATGGTCAGCACGCTGAGCGTCTTGAACACCTGATCCCCAACCATGAAGTCCATCACCCCGCTGACCAGAGCCAGAACAACGATGATCCAGACCGGCCAGCTCAACCCCTGCGCCGCAAAACGCTGCTCGATGAAGCTCTTGAGCCGGATCAGCAGATAGTTGCCCAACAACATCAGCAACAGCTGCAGCCAACGCGTATAGCGCTCGACCTGCACCAGTTCTGCCTGGCCCAGCCAACTGCTGGCGAAAATAACGCCCAGCATCAGCGCACTGCCCAGCGCCGACATCAGTGCCAACCAACCAAGTACCTGCAACTGACGCACACTCCAGCCCGGGAGCTGCCGCACCGGCAGGTCATCGATCAGTTCGACCTGCGGAGCACTGTAGGGGTTATCCGGCTGCATGGCGGCTTCCTTGTCTGCAAAAAGGCAAGGCTAACCAGAGATCAGCCACTTGCCCAGGCCCGACTGTACGGCCCAACCCGGTCGTGGCTGTACCGAGACGCCATTGCGGTGGCGCAATAGTCTTTGCCGGTCACCGGAGAACGATCATGTCCACCGAACTGCTGCTCGCCTTCATCGCCTTCGCCTTTGTCACCTCGGTGACGCCAGGCCCCAACAACATGATGCTGCTCGCCTCGGGCGTGAACTTCGGCGTGCGCCGCAGCATTCCACACATGCTTGGCATCAGCCTCGGCTTCATGCTGCTGGTGGCCGCAGTGGGCCTTGGTCTGGGCCAGGTATTCCAGCGCTTTCCGGTGCTGCACGACGTGCTGCGCTATGTCGGCGCCGCCTATCTGCTCTATCTGGCCTGGAAGATCGCCCAATCCGGTGCGCCGCAGAGCCGTGAGAATGCCGAGGCCAAGCCATTCACTTTCCTCCAGGCGGCAGCCTTTCAGTGGGTCAACCCGAAGGCGTGGATCATGGCCATCGGAGCCATTACCACCTATACACCGCAGGATGGTTTTTTCAGCAACGTGCTGCTGATCGCGGCCCTGTTTGCACTGGTCAACTGCCCCAGCGTAGGTTTGTGGACCATCGCCGGCAGCCTGCTGCGCAAGTGGCTGGACAACCCGCGCGCCCTGCGCGCATTCAACTTCGGCATGGCGCTGCTGCTGGTCGCCTCGCTCTATCCCATCATCGTCGACACTGGAATGTTCTGATGCAAGACGCCGCCCCTACCCGCCTGCGACCACTGGCCGACACATCCACCTCGGCCGTGGTGGCCGGCTTCATCGCCATGCTCACCGGCTATACCAGCTCCCTGGTGCTGATGTTCCAGGCCGGCCAGGCGGCCGGCCTCAGCGCCGGGCAGATTTCCTCGTGGATCTGGGCACTGTCGATCGGCATGGCGCTGTGCTGCATCGTGCTCTCGCTGCGCTACCGCGCGCCGGTGATGATCGCCTGGTCGACGCCCGGTGCGGCGCTGCTGATCACCAGTCTGCCGCAGGTCTCTTATGGCGAGGCGATTGGCGCCTATATCCTGGCTTCGGGCCTGATCGTGCTGATCGGCCTGACCGGAACCTTCGACCGCCTGATGCGCCGCATACCCGCCTCCATCGCCGCCGCCCTGCTGGCCGGTGTGCTGTTCAAGATCGGTCTGGAAATCTGCGTGGCCGCCGAACAGCAGCCCTTTCTGGTGATCGCCATGCTGCTGGCCTATCTGCTCGGCAAACGTCTGTGGCCGCGCTATTCGGTGCTCTCCGCGCTGATCGTCGGCAGCGTGCTGGCCGGGGTCTTCGGCTTGCTGGACTTCAGCGATTTCCAGTTGCAGCTGGCTACGCCCGAATGGACCACACCCAGCTTCTCGCTGGCCGCGGCGATCAGCATCGGCATTCCGCTGTTCATCGTCGCCATGGCCTCGCAGAACCTTCCGGGCATGGCCGTGCTGCGCGCCAACGGCTATGACGTGCCGGCCTCACCGCTGCTGACCAGCACCGGCCTGGTATCGATCCTGATGGCGCCGTTCGGCAGCCACGGCATACACATGGCCGCCATCAGCGCCGCCATCTGCGCCGGCCCGGAAGCCCATGAAGACCCACGCAAGCGCTACACTGCGGCGGTCTGGTGCGGGGTGTTCTACGCCATCGCCGGCATCTTCGGCGCCACCCTGGCCTCGCTGTTCGCCGCGTTGCCGGCCGCACTGATCCTCTCCATCGCCGCGCTGGCGTTGTTCGCCTCGATCATTGGCGGCCTGACCCAGGCCATGAGCGAGCCCAACGAGCGCGAAGCGGCGCTGATCACCTTCCTGGTGACGGCGTCGGGGATGACCCTGGCCGGCGTCGGCTCGGCCTTCTGGGGTATCGTCGCCGGCTTGCTGACATTGGCCATCCTCAACGCGGGCAAGCGCGCGGTCTGAGTTGTCCATACACGACGAAGGCGCCCAAGGCGCCTTTGTCGTTGTTGCCACGAGCCAATCAGATCGCCGTGGCCCCACCATCCACCGCCAGCGCCTGGCCGGTGGTGAACGCAGCGTGATCACTGCACAGATAGAGGACGGCGGCGGCGATCTCCTCGACCTTGCCGATGCGCCCGACCGGATGCATGGCGGCGGCGAACTCGGCCTTCTTCGGATCGGCTTCATAGGCGCGGCGGAACATGTCGGTGTCGATCACCGCCGGGCACACCGCATTGACGCGGATTTTCTTCTTGGCGTACTCGATCGCCGCGGACTTGGTCAGGCCGATCACCGCATGCTTGGAAGCGGCGTAGATGCTCATCTTCGGCGCAGCGCCGAGCCCTGCCACCGATGCCGTATTGACGATGGCACCGCCACCCTGAGCCAGCATCAGCGGGATCTGATGCTTCATGCACAGCCACACGCCCTTGACGTTGACGCCCATGATGGCGTCGAACTCGGCCTCGTTGCCGTCGGCCAGCTTGCCCTGCTCGATCTCGATACCGGCGTTGTTGAAGGCGTAATCCAGGCGGCCGTATTGCGCCATGGTGGCATCCATCAGCGCCCTGACCTCGGCGTCGCGGGTCACGTCGCAACGCACGAAGCAGGCCTCGCCACCGGCCGCGCGAATCAGCTCGACGGTGCCCTCGCCGCCTGCCACGTCCACGTCGGAAACCACCACCTTCAGCCCTTCGGCAGCGAAGGCCTGGGCGGTGGCGCGGCCAATACCGGCGGCAGCGCCGGTGACCAGGGCGACCTGGCCGGAAAACGTCATGCTCATGTCTGCTTCCTCGCAGCGATTCTCGTTGAATTGGCGAGGAGTCTAGCCAGACGGCGAAGCGCGCAGCAGCACTATCAGGCTCTGGAGTGAGGGGTCATGCAGGGCGCTGATGGCGGCTCCACCAGCGCGGTGCCGCGATCAGCGGGTAGCCCGGATGAAATCCGGGATAGGACAGCATGCCAGACCGCCCCGGATTTCATCCGGGCTACAGGGCTCAGGCGCGCAGCTCGGCGACCACCGCAGCCAGCGCCTGCGCCGGGTCGGCGGCCTGGCTGATCGGGCGACCGATCACCAGATAGTCGGAGCCGGCCTCCAGCGCCTGAGCCGGGGTGAGGATGCGCTTCTGGTCATCGGCACTGCTGCCGGCAGGACGAATACCCGGCGTCACCAGTTGCAGGCGTGGCTGCGCGACCTTCAGCGCGCGGGCCTCCTGCGCCGAGCAGACCAGACCATCGAGCCCGGCATCGGCGGCCAAGCCGGCCAGGCGCAGTACCTGCTCCTGCGGCGGCACGTCCAGGCCGATGCCGGCCAGGTCCTGCTGCTCCATGCTGGTCAGCACGGTCACGCCGATCAGCAGCGGCTTGGCGCCAGTCAGCTTGTCCAGCTCGTTGCGGCAGGCCGCCATCATGCGCAGGCCGCCGGAGCAGTGCACGTTGACCATCCATACGCCCAGCTCGGCCGCAGCCTTGACCGCCATGGCCGTGGTGTTGGGGATGTCATGGAATTTCAGATCGAGAAACAGCTCGAAGCCCTTGGCCTGCAGCGCCTCGACCACCTGCGGGCCGCTGCGGGTGAACAGCTCCTTGCCGACCTTGACCCGGCACAGCGCCGGATCGAGGCGATCGGCCAGGGCCAGAGCGGCTTCGCGGCTGGGAAAGTCGAGGGCGACGATGATCGGGGTTTGGCAGGCGGGCATGAGGCGGGTCTCGGACAGGACAAAAACGCCGCGCATTGTAGCCTAAAGGCGGCGCGCAGTGCCTGCCGCAGGCACAGCTGCCGCGATGCACAACGGTGCACGAGTGCACGCGCCTGCACCAGCCTGGCCCTCTCGCCCCACCGCTGCTGGCCGCAATGGGCGCCTGAGCGTGCTGGCATGAGCACTGCACGGCAAGTTCATCCTCTGTGCAACGGGTCGCAGCCATGCCCTACCAAACCACCATCGGCAGCCTGGTCTACCGCTTCGCCGACCTCAAGACGCTGCTGGCCAAGGCCAGCCCGGCGCGCTCCGGCGATTACCTGGCGGGGCTGGCCGCCGCCACCTACGAAGAGCGCATGGCGGCCAAGCTGGCCCTGGCCGAGGTGCCGCTCAAGCGTTTTCTCGACGAGGCGCTTATCCCCTACGAACAGGACGAAGTCACCCGCCTGATCATCGACCGCCATGATGCCGCTGCCTTCGCCCCGATCAGCCACCTGACCGTGGGTGACCTGCGCGACTGGCTGCTGCTGGAAAAGACCGACAGCGCGCGACTGGCAGCCGTGGCCGCCGGCCTGACGCCGGAGATGGTCGCCGCCGTAAGCAAGCTGATGCGCAATCAGGATCTGATCCTGGTGGCGCGCAAATGCCAGGTGATCAGCCGTTTTCGCAACACCCTGGGCCTGCCCGGTCATCTGGCCGTGCGCCTGCAACCCAATCACCCCACCGACGACGTGCGCGGCATCGCCGCCAGCATGCTCGATGGCCTGCTGTATGGCTCCGGCGACGCCACGGTGGGCATCAACCCGGCCAGCGATTCGCTGCCGACGCTGATGCGCCTGTGGCAGATGATGGACGAGGTGCGCCAGCACTTCGAAATCCCCATGCAGAGCTGCGTGCTGACCCACGTGACCACGCAGATCCAGGCCATCGAGGCCGGCGCGCCGATCGATCTGGTGTTCCAGTCCATCGCCGGTACCGAGGCCACCAACGCCGGCTTCGGCGTCTCCCTGGCGATCCTGCGCGAGGCTCACGAAGCCGCGCTGTCGCTCGGTCGCGGCACCCTGGGGGATAACGTCATGTACTTCGAAACCGGCCAGGGCAGCGCGCTGTCGGCCGGCGGCCACCATGGCGTCGACCAGCAGACCTGCGAAGCCCGCGCCTACGCCGTGGCCCGCGAGTTCCGCCCGCTGCTGGTCAACACCGTGGTCGGTTTCATCGGCCCGGAATACCTCTACGACGGCAAGCAGATCATCCGCGCCGGTCTGGAAGACCATTTCTGCGCCAAGCTGCTCGGCCTGCCGATGGGCTGTGACGTGTGCTACACCAACCACGCCGAAGCCGATCAGGACGACATGGACAGCCTGCTCACCCTGCTCGGCGCGGCCGGTATCAACTTCATCATGGGCATCCCGGGCGCCGACGACATCATGCTCAACTATCAGAGCACCTCGTTCCACGATGCGCTGTACCTGCGCAGCGTGCTGGGCCTGAAACGCGCCCCGGAGTTCGACGCCTGGCTGGCGCGCATGGCCATTACCGAACCCACCGGCCGTCTGCGCGAGATCGGCCGCGGCCACCACCTGCTCAAGCAACTGCCACATATCTCGGGAGCCGCGTGATGGCCAACGATCTGATCCAGCACAACCCCTGGGACGAACTGCGCGCGCACACCTCGGCGCGCATCGCCCTCGGCCGCGTCGGCTGCAGCCTGCCCACCCGCGAAGTGCTCAAGTTCGGCCTGGCCCACGCCCAGGCGCGCGACGCCGTGCATCGTCCGCTGGACTTCGCCGAACTCAAGCATCAGCTGCATGCCGCCGGTTTCCGGGTGCTGAAAGTGCGCAGCAACGCCGAGGACCGCCAGACCTACCTGCTGCGCCCGGATCATGGCCGCCACCTGCATGGCGACTGCCGGCTGCAGCTGCAACACGAGCTGCCGGCACCGGAACTGGCCATCGTGCTGGCCGACGGCTTGTCCGCCATCGCCGTGCAGCGCCATGCCCTGCCGCTGCTGCAGGCCTTTCGCGAACGTTTCGCTACCGACTGGGCCAACACCCCGGTGGTGCTGGCCGAACAGGGCCGCGTGGCGATTGGCGACGGCATCGGCGAAGCGCTGCGCGCGCGCCTGGTGATCGTGATGATCGGCGAACGCCCGGGCCTGACTTCGCCGGACAGCCTGGGCCTGTACCTGACCCATGCGCCGCGGGTGGGCTGCCCGGATAGCGCACGCAACTGTATCTCCAACGTGCGTCCCGAGGGCCTGCCTTACGAACTGGCCGCGCGCAAACTCGACTACCTGACGCGCCAGGCGCTGCGCCTGCAACTGAGTGGCGTGCAGCTCAAGGACGAAAGCGATCTGCAAGCCGTAGCGCTACAGGCCAACTGACAACTCTCCGATCGCGGGGTATGGTGAAGGCTCCATTCCCCCGTGAGGACTCGTCATGCCCTGGTACGTCTGGCTATTGCTGGTGCTGGTATTCGGCTCGGTGATCGGTAGCCTGCTGATACTGCGCAGCAGCGCCAAGAAGATGCGCCTGAGCGAGGATCAGCTCGAACGCATGCGTAAACGCGCCATCGAGCAGGAAGCCAAGGACGCGCGCGAGCGCCAGCGCTAGGCACCTCCGCTCTCCTCCGCCGCAGAGACAGCCTGCTAGACTGCGCGCCTTCCAAGGAGAAGGTGCCATGCCCCTGCATCTGCGCTTGCTGTTCCCCGTTCTAACCCTCGCCCTGGGCACGGGGCTGGGCTTCATCGAGCCTTTGGGGCTGCTGCTGGGCAGCTTGTTCGTCTTGCTCCTGCTGGCCGGCGAACGACATCTGCCGAACAGGCTATGGCTGCCCCTGATACTGCTCGGCGGCATCGCCCTGGCGGCACACCTCGTACCGGGGTTCAGCCCCTGGCAACTGTGGCAACCGCGCCTCATCAGCGCCGATGCTGCGCCCTACGGTCTGCGTCTTTCCTGGGACAAGCTGCTGCTGGGCACCGCCCTGCTGGCCTGGTGGCTCGGGCAACCTCGCCGGCCGGTCGTTTCGCTGAAACAGGCGTGGCTGACATGCCTCATTACACTGGTGTTGGTGCCGCTACTGGCCATCGCCTTGGGGCTGGTCGCCTGGCAACCCAAATGGCCACAAGGGCTGCTGCTGTGGTTGGCAGTCAATCTCGGTGTGGCGGTGCTGGCGGAGGAGCTGCTGTTTCGCGGCGTGCTACAGCCGACACTGGTCAAGCGTCTGGGTACCTGGCCTGGGTTGCTGCTGACGGCGGGTCTTTTCGGCGCAGCCCACCTGCCCTTCAGTACGCTATTCGCCGCGGTGGCGGCCTGTGCGGGATTGGGCTATGGCCTGGCCTTTCACTACAGCGGCCGCATCAGCCTGGCCATCGCTCTGCATGCAGCGGTCAATCTCGTTCATTTTCTGTTGCTGAGTTATCCGCTACGACTGGCATGACGGCAATGCGGTAAGGCGAGAAGATACGCTGCAATTCGCCGCTGACCCGCAGTTGCTCGAGCAGAGCGGCGAAGCGTTCAGGGCTGATCGGCGCACCGGCCCGAATCATCGCGTGGTGGCGATAGACCTGGTCGATACGCTCCGAGATAAGCAACTGCCGCGCATACTCACGATTGCGCTCGAGGAAGTCATAGAGATTGGAGCGGGTCACCAGCGCGACATCGGCTCGCCCGCGCAGCACCATCAGCAAGTTGCTGTCATGCGAATGACCGAGATTGGCGTTGAAGGTGCTACTGAGGAATTCCGGATCGCTGTTGAAACCTGCGAAGCCATAGTGATAACCACGGTACAACGCCAGTCGCTTGCCCTGCAGTTGCTCGAAATACTGCTGACCACGCAGCTCTTCACTCTTGGCGACGAAAAGCTCCGCATCCTCCAGGCCCATGTCGACGGCTTCGGCATCGATATCCTGCCAACCCCATTGCGGGTTCTCGAATATCGCCATGTCGATGCGCCCGCGCTGCAGGTCGCCGAAGCGGCGCACGATGGCGGTGGGCAGCATGGTGAATTCGTATTCGCTCTGGGCCTGATTGAGAGCATCGAGCAATTGCGGCAGCAGTCCGCTCGACTCCTGCAGGTTGGACTTGATCACATAGGGCGGAAAATGCGCACCGCCGACCTTGACCACCTCGGCAGCGCAAAGAAAATCGGCAAGCAATAGACACAAGGCACCCACGCATCCATGAACCCAGCGCCGCATATGCCGCATCTCGAATCCCCAATTCCTTCTGCCAGTGAGATGCAGCCTACCCGAGTCTCTCCTGACCGACTAGATGGATTTTATGACGTCAGCACTTTGTTGGTGGATAGCAGACGATAGCCCCAAATCCTGCACCATCTGAGCCATTGCAAGGGCGGATGGCCGCTGCGCGGATTGGGATTCCCGGGATCGAATCGGCTCAGAAGTCTTTGCACACCAGCGATAATGCCTCTTCAGCCAGCTGGTCCAGGCTCATCGGCCCCTGCGGACGGAACCAGGTATTGGTCCAGCTCAGAGCACCGGTGAGGAAGCGTCGCTGAATGAAAGGGTCGCCCTTGAAGTAACCCGCATCGCGCGCCTCGCCCAACACCGTCAGCCAGATCTGCTCGTAGGTGTCGCGCAAGGCAAGCACCTGGGCCTGGCCCTCATCCGACAACGAACGCCATTCATAGACCAATACCGCCATGGCCTCGCCGGTGCCGCCCATGATCGACTGCAGCTCGCAGCGGATCAGCGCCAGCAACCGCTCACGCGTGCCCTGAGCCTCGGCCAGCGCGGCACGCATCAGGGCAGTGTTGTAGACGATGGTTTCCTCCATCACCGAGCGCAGGATTTCCTCCTTGCTCTTGAAGTGATGAAAGATGCTGCCCGACTGAATGCCGATGGCAGCGGCCAGATCACGCACCGTGGTGCGCTCATAGCCCTTGCTGCGGAACAGGTGGGCGGCCATCTGCAACAGCTTGCCGCGGGCGCTGTCCGGATCGGTGACCTGGCCACTGTCGACCAGCTCCTGCATCACGGCCTGGGCTCTGTGTTCGTCCACGCTGACTTCTCCCCTGATTGCCCTGCTCGGCGATTGTTCTGATGAATTCTTGTTGCAGCCGGCAAGTGCTTGTCTTGCTTGATGAAATGTATGCGGCGCCAGCTGACCAAGCAAGCGCTTGGCCCCACTTTTGGCCACTTTGCCTTCCCTTTCCACTTTTCAACCAAGCGCTTGCTTGGTAATGTCGACTCACCTTCAATGTGTGACGGGCCAATTCCAATGACCAAAACCGTACGCATCGGCTGCGCCTCCGCCTTCTGGGGCGACACCTCCACCGCTGCCGCTCAACTGGTTCACGGCGCCGAACTGGATTACCTGGTGTTCGACTACCTGGCCGAGATCACCATGTCGATCATGGCCGGCGCGCGCATGAAGAAGCCGGACGACGGCTACGCCCGCGACTTCGTCGAGGTGCTCACGCCGCTGCTGGGCGAGCTCGCGGCGAAGAACATCCGCGTGATCAGCAATGCCGGCGGGGTCAATCCGATGGCCTGCGCCGCCGCCCTGAGCACCGCCTGCGAACAGGCCGGTGTACAGTTGAAGATCGCCGTGCTGCACGGTGACAACCTGCAGCCCAGGCTCGGCGAGCTGGTCAAGGCCGGCACCCGCGAGATGTTCACCGGCGCGCCGCTGCCGCCTTTCTGCGTTTCGGTCAACGCCTACCTGGGCGCACCGGGCATCGTCGCTGCGCTGGAACAGGGCGCCGACATCGTCATCACTGGCCGCGTGGTCGACAGCGCGGTGGTCAGCGCCGCCCTGGTACACGAGTTCGGCTGGGCCTGGAGCGACTACGACAAGCTGGCCCAGGCCGCGCTGGCCGGGCACATCATCGAGTGCGGCGCGCAGTGCACCGGCGGCAACTTCACCGACTGGCGCGACGTGCCGGACTACGAACACATCGGTTTCCCCATCGTCGAAGTCGAAGACGATGGCCGTTTCGTCGTGACCAAGCCGGAGGGTTCCGGCGGCTTGGTCACGCCTTTTACCGTTGCCGAGCAGATGCTCTACGAGATCGGCGACCCACGCGCCTATCTGCTACCGGACGTGATCTGCGATTTCACCCAGGTCGAGCTGAGCCAGGTCGGCGATAACCGCGTGCAACTCCAGGGCGCACGCGGCCTGCCGCCCACCGACCAGTACAAGGTCAGCGCCACCCACCCGGACGGTTTCCGCTGCACCGCCAGCTTCCTGCTCGCTGGCATCGATGCGGTGGCCAAGGCCGAACGGGTCAGCCAGGCGATCATCAACAAGACCGCAGAGATGTTCGCCGAGCGCGGCTGGGGCCCCTATCAGGAGGTCAGCGTCGAGCTGCTCGGCAGCGAAGCCACCTATGGCGCCCATGCCCATCGCAAGTACAGCCGCGAAGTGGTGGTGAAGATCGCCGCACGCCATGCCAAGAAGGAGGCGCTGATCCTCTTCTCCCGCGAGATCGCCCAGGCCGCCACCGGCATGGCGCCGGGCCTGACCGGCATCGTCGGCGGCCGCCCCACCGTCTACCCGGTGATCCGCCTGTTCAGCTTCCTGGTGGACAAGAGCGTCTGCGCGCTGAGCGTCGAGATCGACGGCGAACGCCAGCCGGTCACCCTGCCTCAGGTCGAGGCCTTCGACCCGGCGCAGCTTCGCGCGCCAGCCGCGCTGCCCGTCCCCATGGGTGAAGCCGACGCTGCCGTGCCGCTGATCCGCCTGGCCGTGGCCCGCTCCGGCGACAAGGGCAACCACAGCAATATCGGTGTGATGGCGAGAAAGCCCGAATACCTGGCGTGGATAGCCGCTGCGCTGACGCCCGAGGCCGTGGCCAACTGGATGGCGCATACCCTGGACGCCGAACAAGGCCGCGTCAGCCGCTGGTATCTGCCAGGTTGCCATGGCCTCAACTTCCTGCTGGAAAACGCGCTGGGCGGTGGCGGTGTCGCCAGCCTGCGCATCGACCCGCAGGGCAAGGCGTTCGCCCAGCAGTTGCTGGAGTTCCCGGTGCCGGTCCCCAAGGCGCTAGCTGAAAGCCTGTAGGAGCGAGCTCTGCTCGCGAAGACGTTTCGTTCGCGAGCAAAGCTCGCTCCTACAACAGATCTAGGCGTCCCCAAAGAGCCGAAGGACAAGAACAATGAGCTACGACTCCGTATTCAAACCCGGTCTGTTCGCTGACCAGACCATCCTGGTCACCGGTGGTGGCAGCGGCATCGGCCGCTGCGTGGCCCACGAGCTGGCCCACCTGGGCGCCCATGTGGTGCTGGTCGGGCGCAAGCAGGAAAAGCTGGAAAAGACCTGCGCCGAGATCACCGAAGACAGCGGCAGCGCCAGCTTCCAGGTCTGCGACATCCGTGACGAAGAAGCCGTGAAGGCCATGGTCGGCGCGGTGATCAGGGAACGCGGTCGCATCCATCATCTGGTCAATAACGCTGGCGGCCAGTTCCCCGCGCCGCTCATCGGCATCAACCAGAAAGGTTTCGAGACCGTGGTGCGCACCAACCTGGTGGGCGGGTTCCTGGTGGCCAAGGAAGTCTTCCTGCAGAGCCTGAGCAAGCACGGTGGCAGCATCGTCAACATGCTCGCCGACATGTGGGGTGGCATGCCCGGGATGGGCCATTCGGGGGCTGCGCGGGCCGGCATGGAGAACTTCACCAAGACCGCCGCCTACGAGTGGGGCCACGCCGGCGTGCGGGTCAATGCCGTAGCGCCGGGCTGGATCGCCTCCAGCGGCATGGACACCTACCCCGAGTCAATGAAGAACATGATCCGCAACCTCAAGGATCACGTGCCGCTGCAGCGCATCGGCAGCGAGTCCGAGGTCGCCGCGGCCATCGTCTTCCTGCTCAGCCCCGGCGCCAACTTCATCAGCGGCAACACCATCCGCATCGATGGTGCCGCCAGCCAGGGCACCCGTGCCTGGACGCTGGGCAAGGCGAAAAACAGCGAGTCCTACAACGGTTTCCACCGGGCCTACGTGCCCGACGTACTGAAAGATCAGGAGTAAGGCGATGCCCGTGATCCAATCGGAAATCGATGTCCATGGCGAAGCCTTCGCGCAGAACCGCGAAGCCATGCTGGCAGCCATCGCGACCTTCCGCGACGTCGAACAAAAGGTGCTCGACAAGGCGCAGGAAGCCAAGGCCAAGTTCGAGAAGCGCGGCCAGTTGCTGCCGCGTGAACGCCTCAACCTGCTGCTCGATGCTGGCGCACCGTTCCTCGAACTGTCCTCGCTGGCCGGCTACAAGCTGCACGACGACAAGGATGGCAGCCAGGCCGGCGGCGGCCTGATCGCCGGCATCGGCTACATCGCTGGCGTGCGCTGCCTGGTGATCGCCAACAACAGCGCGATCAAGGGCGGCACCATCTCCCCCACTGGTCTGAAAAAATCGCTGCGCCTGCAGCAGATCGCCTTCGAGAACAAGCTGCCGGTGGTGACCCTGGCCGAGAGCGGCGGCGCCAACCTCAACTATGCCGCCGACATCTTCGTCGAAGGCGCGCGCGGCTTCGCCAACCAGGCGCGCATGTCCGCCATGGGCCTGCCGCAGATCACCGTGGTGCACGGCTCCAGCACCGCTGGCGGGGCTTACCAGCCCGGCCTGTCGGACTACGTGGTGGTGGTGCGTGGCAAGGCCAAGATGTTCCTCGCCGGCCCGCCCCTGCTCAAGGCCGCCACCGGCGAGATCGCCACCGACGAGCAACTCGGCGGCGCCGAGATGCACGCCCAGGTCGCCGGCACCGCCGAGTACCTGGCCGAGAACGACGCCGACGGCGTGCGCCTGGCGCGTGAGATAGTCGGCATGCTGCCGTGGAACCAGCAGCTGCCGGCACGTGAGAAACGCACCTGGCGCGAACCGCTGTACCCGGCCGAAGAACTGCTCGGCCTGGTACCGGCCGATGCCAAGAAGCCCTACGACGTGCGCGAGATCATCGCACGCATCGCCGATGGCTCGGAGTTCCTCGACTTCAAGAACGAGTTCGACAGCCAGACCGTCTGCGGCCACTTGCAGATCGAAGGCCAGGCCTGCGGCTTCATCGGCAACAACGGCCCGATCACCCCGCAGGGTGCGGCCAAGGCAGCGCAGTTCATCCAGCTGTGCGAGCAGAGCAACACGCCGATCCTGTTCTTCCACAACACCACCGGCTTTATGGTCGGGACGGAATCGGAACAAAACGGCGTGATCAAGCACGGCTCGAAGATGATCCAGGCCGTGGCCAACGCCACCGTGCCCAAGCTCACCATCGTCGTCGGCGGCTCCTACGGCGCCGGCAACTACGCCATGTGCGGCCGTGGCCTCGACCCACGCTTCATCTTCGCCTGGCCCAACAGCCGCACCGCCGTGATGGGCGGCGCCCAGGCCGGCAAGGTGCTGCGCATCGTCACCGAGGACAAGCACGCCAAGGAAGGCAAGGAAGCCGATCCGAAAATGCTCGACATGCTCGAGCAAGTCACTGCGCAAAAGCTCGACAGTCAGTCCACCGCGCTGTACGGCACCGCCAGCCTGTGGGACGACGGCCTGATCGACCCGCGCGATACGCGCAAGCTGCTGGGCTTCTTGCTGGACATCTGCGCCGAAGCCAACCTGCGACCGCTGAAGAAGAGCAGCTTCGGCGTCGCGAGATTCTAAAACGTAGGGCGGGTGAAACCCGCCAAAAATGAGGCGGGTTTCACCCGCCCTACAGACCCATTCGATACGGAGCACAACAACAATGATCTTCACTCAAGAGCACGAAGAACTCCGCCGTACCGTCCGCAACTTCGTCGACAAGGAAATCAACCCGCACGTCGATGAATGGGAAAAGAAAGGCCGCTTCCCCATCCACGACATTTTCAAGAAGGCCGGCGAACTGGGCCTGCTGGGCATCTCCAAGCCGGAGAAATTCGGCGGCATGGGCCTGGACTACAGCTACTCCATCGTCGCTGCCGAAGAGTTCGGCACCATCCATTGCGGCGGCATCCCGATGTCCATCGGCGTGCAAACCGACATGTGCACCCCGGCCCTGGCGCGCTTCGGCTCCGACGAGCTGCGCGAAGAGTTCCTGCGTCCGGCCATCACCGGTGAGATGGTCGGTTGCATCGGCGTCTCCGAAGTCGGCGCCGGCTCCGACGTGGCGGGCCTGAAGACCACCGCACGCAAGGACGGCGACGACTACGTGATCAACGGCAGCAAGATGTGGATCACCAACTCGCCGTCGGCCGACTTCATCTGCCTGCTAGCCAACACCAGCGACGACAAGCCACACGTCAACAAGTCGCTGATCGTGGTGCCGATGAAGACACCCGGCATCAGCGTCAGTCCGCATCTGGACAAACTCGGCATGCGCAGTTCCGAGACCGCACAGGTGTTCTTCGACAACGTGCGCGTGCCGCAGCGCTACCGCATCGGCCACGAAGGCGCCGGGTTCATGATGCAGATGCTGCAGTTCCAGGAAGAGCGCCTGTTCGGCGCGGCCAACATGATCAAGGGCCTGGAGCACTGCATCGACACCACCATCGACTACTGCAAGCAGCGCCACACCTTCGGCCAACCGCTGATCGACAACCAGGTCATCCACTTCCGCCTGGCCGAGCTGCAGACCGAGATCGAGTGCCTGCGCGCACTGGTCTACCAGGCCACCGAGCAATACGTGAAAGGTCGTGACGTGACCAAGCTGGCGTCCATGGCCAAGCTCAAGGCCGGCCGCCTGGGCCGCGAGGTGTCCGACGCCTGCCTGCAGTACTGGGGTGGCATGGGCTTCATGTGGGACAACCCGGTGTCGCGCGCCTACCGCGACGTGCGCCTGGTCAGCATCGGCGGCGGCGCCGACGAAATCATGCTCGGCATCATCTGCAAGCTGATGGGCATTCTGCCGGGCAAAAAGAAGGGCTGATCGTAGGGTGGATCACGCTTCATCGATCCACCATGACGGTGGACGTAAAAAGCGACGTCCACCCTACGCACCGTAGGAGCGGCCTGCGCCGCGAATCACCGAAATCAAAGGTGTATCCATGAACGACCTGCCCCACTGCGAAACCCTGCTGCTGAACCTCGAAGGTGGCGTGCTGCACGTCACCCTCAACCGGCCGGACAGCCGCAACGCCATGAGCCTGGCCATGGTCGGCGAACTGCGCGCCACCCTGGAAGCCGTGCGTCATGATCCGAACGTGCGCGCCCTCGTCCTGCGCGGTGCCGGCGGGCACTTCTGCGCCGGTGGCGACATCAAGGACATGGCCGGCGCCCGCGCAAAAGGCGGCGACGCCTACCGCGAGCTGAACCGCGCCTTCGGTGCGCTGCTGGAAGAGGCCCAGGCCGCGCCGCAGGTACTGGTAGCGGTGCTGGAAGGCGCCGTACTGGGCGGCGGCTTCGGCCTGGCCTGCGTGTCCGACGTGGCCATCGCCGCCAGCGGCGCCAAGTTCGGCCTGCCGGAAACCACGCTGGGCATCCTCCCGGCGCAGATCGCGCCCTTCGTCGTGCACCGCATCGGCCTGACCCAGGCGCGCCGTCTGGCCCTGACCGCAGCCCGCTTCGACGGAGCCGAAGCCCTGCGCCTCGGCCTGGTGCACTACTGCGAGAACGACGAGATCGCACTGGCGCAGCGCCTGGACGAGACCCTGGAACAGATTCGCCAGTGCGCGCCCCAGGCCAATGCTCAAACCAAGGCGCTGCTGCTGGCCAGCGAACGCGAAGCCCTCGGCCCGCTGCTCGACCGCGCCGCCGAACAGTTCGCCGCCGCCGTGACCGGCAGCGAGGGCGTCGAGGGCACCATGGCCTTCGTGCAGAAGCGCAAGCCCAAGTGGGCCCAATGATGGATTGGACAGACCGGCACTGCCGATAAAGACCGTAGGGTGGATAGGGGCGCGCAGCCGTCGCTTTTCACATCCACCAACGCAACACACGGTGGATCGATAAAGCGCGATCCACCCTACGCCAGAACACCGTAGCCCGGATGCAATCCGGGGATCGCCCCACAGGAGCACGAAGATGCCCGCATTCAACAAGATCCTGATCGCCAACCGCGGCGAGATCGCCTGCCGGGTGATGCGCACCGCCATCGAGCTCGGCTACCGCACCGTGGCGGTGTACTCCGAGGCCGACGCCGACGCCCGCCACGTACAGCTCGCCGACGAAGCGGTGTGCATCGGCCCGGCACAAGTGAGCCAGTCCTACCTGAGCATCGAGGCCATTATCGAAGCCGCGCGCAAGACCGGCGCCGACGCCATCCACCCTGGGTATGGCTTCCTCTCCGAGAACGCCGATTTCGCCCGCGCCTGTGAAGCAGCCGGCATCGTCTTTATCGGCCCCACCGTGGAAGCCATCCACCTGATGGGTAGCAAGCGCCTGTCGAAAATCGCCATGCTCGAAGCCGGCGTGCCCTGCATTCCCGGCTACGAGGGTGCCGCCCAGGATGACGACACCCTGGCCAGCGAAGCCGAGCGCATCGGCTACCCGCTGATGATCAAGGCCAGCGCCGGTGGCGGCGGTCGCGGCATGCGCCTGGTACAGGAATCCTCCGAACTGCTGGGGCAGATCCGTACCGCCCGCTCGGAGGCGCAGAACGCCTTCGGCTCCGGCGAGCTGATCCTCGAACGTGCGGTGATCCGCCCACGCCATGTGGAGATTCAGGTCTTCGGCGACCAGCTCGGCAATATCGTCTACCTAGGCGAGCGCGACTGCTCGGTGCAGCGTCGCCATCAGAAAGTGGTCGAGGAAGCACCCTGCCCGGTGATGACGCCGGAGCTGCGCAAGGCCATGGGTGAAGCTGCGGTCAAGGCGGCAGCCTCGGTCAACTACGTTGGCGCCGGCACCGTGGAATTCCTCCTCGACGCCAGCGGCGAGTTCTTCTTCCTGGAAATGAACACCCGCCTGCAGGTGGAACACCCAGTCACCGAGCTGATCACCGGGCAGGATCTGGTGGCCTGGCAGATTCGCGTCGCCGAAGGCCAGCCCCTGCTGCTGCAGCAGGACGACATTCGCCTCACCGGCCACGCCATGGAGGTGCGCCTGTACGCCGAGGATTCGGCCGCCGGCTTCCTGCCGCAAACCGGCCAGGTGCTGCGCTGGGAACCCGAACTGCTGGCCGGGGTGCGCATCGACCACGGTCTGGTCGAAGGCCAGGCGGTGACACCCTTCTACGACCCGATGCTGGCCAAGGTCATCGCCTACGGCGCCACCCGCGACGAAGCCCGGCGCAAGCTGGTGCGCGCCGTCGAGCAGTGCGTGCTGCTTGGCGTGAACGGCAACCAGCGCTTTCTCGCCAACCTGCTCAAGAACCCGGAGTTCGCCGCCGGCAACGCCACCACGGCGTTTATCGTCGAACACTTCGTCGATGACCCCAGCCTGCAGCCGCACACCGCCAGCCTGGCCGAGCTGGCCATGGCCGCCGCCCTGCTTTACCAGACCTCGGCCGCCACCCGCGCGCACCAGCCCGGCCTGTCCGGCTGGCGCAGCGCCGGCAGCGCGCCCTGGCGCTTCGTCCTCAAGCAGGGGGAATACAAGCATGCCGTGGAACTGGACGTACTCAGCAGCGGCACGCAAGCACAACTGCGCGTGCGTCGGGGTGAGGAGCAAGTGTCCCTGCGCCTGCTGGCCAGCGACGGCCGCTGGCTGACTTTGGAGCTGGACGGCGTACGGCGCCGCCAGGCTTACCACATCGAAGGCGAACACCTGTGGCTGTATGGTGAGCACGGCAACCTGGAACTGGTCGATGTCACCCACGAGCCAGCCGGTGGGCAGAACGCCGCCAGCAGCGGCGCGGTGAAGGCACCGATGGATGGCGCCATCGTCGACGTGCTGATCGCCGAGGGTGCCAGCGTGAGCAAGGGGCAACTGCTGCTGGTGCTTGAAGCGATGAAGATGGAGCACCCGCTCAAGGCCGGCGTCGACGGCATCGTTCGCCGCGTTGGCGTAAGCCAGGGCGACCAGGTGAAGAACCGCCAGTTGCTGGTGGAAATCGAAGCTGCAGAGGCTTGATATATCGCTGTGGGAGGGGCTTTAGCCGCGAGCGTTGTTCATCGCGGCTAAAGCGGATCACCGCCCGGCCCTTCCCACGGCTCCATAACAACAATACCGGAGCACGCCCATGTCACTTTCCGGCAAGACCCTGTTCATCACCGGCGCCAGCCGTGGCATCGGCCGCGAGATCGCCCTCAAGGCTGCCGCCGATGGTGCCAATATCGTCATCGCGGCCAAGAGCGCCGAGCCGCACCCGAAACTGGAAGGCACCATCTTCAGCGTCGCAACCGAGGTCGAAGCCGCTGGCGGCAAGGCGCTGGCGCTGCAGCTGGACGTGCGCGACGAACAGGCCGTGGCCGCTGCCATGGCCCAGGCCGCCGAGCATTTCGGCGGTATCGATGCGCTGGTCAACAACGCCGGGGCGATCAAGCTGGTGGGCGTGGAGAAGCTCGAACCCAAGCGCTTCGACCTGATGTACCAGATCAACACCCGCGCGGTGATGGTCTGCAGCCAGGCGGCCTTGCCATATCTGAAACAGAGCGCCAGCGGGCATATCCTCAACCTCTCCCCGCCGCTCAACCTCGACGCCAAGTGGTTCGCCCAGCACGGCCCCTACACCGTCACCAAGTACGGCATGAGCATGCTCACCCTGGGCATGAGCGAGGAGTTCAAGAAGTACGGCATCAGCGTCAACTCGCTGTGGCCGAAGACCATGATCGCCACCGCCGCCATCGAGTTCGAACTGGGCAGCCGCGACGCCTTCAAGCGGGCGCGCACCCCGGCGATCATGGCCGACGCGGCCCACGCCATCCTCAGCAGCGACGGCCGCAGCCTCACCGGGCGCCTGCTGATCGACGAGGACATCCTGCGCGAACATGGCCTCACTGACTTCGAGCCATACCGCTTCGATCCCGCCGGCGGCAGCCTGGTGCCGGACCTGTTCGTCGATTGAAGCCTCGGATGCAATCCGGGAATCCCGTACGCGGATTTACCCGGATTGCATCCGGGCTACAGGCGCCCTCCCGCAGGGTGCTTATTTGCCGATCTGCCCGCCACTCAGCGCACCAGAGCCATGGCTGGTACGCGCCGGGCTGACTAGAGTCAGATCTCGCCTCCAATTCATAACAGCCAAGTGCGAGCCCCATGAGCCAAGCCGATCTGATTTCGCCCTTCCGCTTCCTGGCCCACCTGCCGCAGCACCTGCCACGCGTGCCGCGTATGCTGCGCGGCCTGTACTACGCCGGCATCCGCAACCGCGAGAAGAACCTGTCGCTGGCCTGGGCTCTGCAACGCGCTGCCGAACGCCACCCCGAGCGCCCGGCGCTGATGGATGAAAACCGCCAGCTCAGCTATCGCGCCTTCAACGCCTGGGCCAACCGCCTGGCCTGGGCGCTCAAGGCCGAGGGCGTCGGCCATGGCGACGTGGTCGCAGTGATGCTGGAGAACCGCCTGGAACTGCTGGCGATCCTCGCCGCGCTGAGCAAGCTCGGCGCGGTCGGCGCCCTGATCAACACCACCCAGCGCGGCAAGGTGCTGGCGCACAGCTTCAATCTGGTCAAACCCGGCTTTCTGGTGATCGGCGACGAACTGCTCGGCGCTTTCGAGGAAATCGCCACGCAACTGCACAATCAGCAGGCCAAACGCTACTGGATCGCCGACCAGGACTGCCTGGGCGATCCCGGCCAGGCGCCGGACGGCTGGCTCAACCTGATGCAGATCGCCAGCGGCCAGGCCGAGGACAACCCGCCGGACAGCCAGCGCGTACGCATGAAGGATGCCTGCTTTCTGATCTATACCTCCGGCACCACCGGCCTGCCCAAGGCCTCGATCATGAGTCATGGCAAGTGGATCAAGGCCTATGGCGGCTTCGGCCATTCCGGCCTGACCCTGAACGAGCACGACGTGCTCTACCTCACCCTGCCCTGCTACCACAACAACGCCGTCACCGTATGCTGGAGCGCGGCCCTGGCCGGCGGTGCGGCCATCGCCCTGCGCCGCAAGTTCTCCGCCAGCGCCTTCTGGAGCGACGTGGCGCGTTACCAGGCCACCTGCTTCGGCTATATCGGCGAACTGTGCCGCTATCTGCTCAACCAGCCCGAGCATCCGGCAGAACGAGGCAACAGCCTGCGCTGCATGATCGGCAATGGCCTGCGCCCCTCGATCTGGGCAGAGTTCAAGCAGCGTTTCGGCGTCGAGCAGATCACCGAGTTCTATGCCTCCAGCGAAGGCAATATCGGCTTCACCAACGTCTTCAACTTCGACAACACCGTCGGCTACACCCCGGCCACCTACGCCATCGTCCGTTACGACCTGGAGAACGATCGGCCGCTGCGTGGCAAGAAGGGTTTTATGCAGAAGGCCGACAAGGGCGAAGCTGGCCTGCTGATCAGCGAGATCAGCGCCAAGTGGCCGTTCGATGGCTACACCGACCCTGCCAAGAGCGAGGCGGCGATCCTGCGTGACGTGTTCAAGAAGGGCGACGCCTGGTTCAACACCGGCGACCTGATGCGCGACATCGGTTGCAAGCACGCGCAGTTCGTCGATCGCCTCGGCGATACCTTCCGCTGGAAGGGCGAGAACGTCTCCACTACCGAAGTGGAAAACGTGCTCGGTGCCTTCCCCGGCGTGGAGGATGCGGTGGTCTACGGCGTGGAGATTCCCGGCACCAATGGCCGCTGCGGCATGGCTGCACTGCGCCTGACACAAGGGTTTGAGCTGGACGGCGCCGCGCTGGCCGCCCACCTCGACGCGGAGCTGCCGGCTTACGCCGCGCCGCTGTTCGTGCGCCTGCTCGGCGAGGTGGAAACCACCGGCACCTTCAAGTACAAGAAAACCGACCTCAAGCAGGCCGGCTACGACCCGCACAAGGTCGACGGGCCGCTCTACGTGCGCCTGCCCGGCTCGGCAGGCTTCCAGGCGCTAAGTCGCGAAACCCATGCGGCTATCGAGCAGCAGCGCTACCGCTTTTGAGCTAGCGCTTGAACTCGAACTGCACCTCGGCGCCTTCGATGGAATCCCAGTAGTCGTCCACCCGCTCGTTGCTGATCAGCCGACCGCTGATCTGGAACGGGCTTTGGACTTCGGGTTTCTCACCGAACATCGGCGGCAACAGGGGCGAGAGCTCCTCGCTGGTTTCGCTTTCCAGCGCCTGCTCGAACAACTCCTGCGGCACGCTCAGATCCAGCGCCAACCGGGGTTCGGGCTGGGGAGCGATGGCGGGTTTGGCCTTGGCCGGGGGTTTGGCCTGCGCTTGCGGTTTGTCCGTGGCCTTGGGCTTGGCGGGTTCCGCCGGCTCGGGCTTGAGCGCAATGACCGGAGCCGGCGCCTCGTCCGGCTCGCTCGCCGTCACATCCGCCGGTGCCTCGGGGGCTGGCGAAACGACAGCGGGAGCGGCGCTTTCGGGCTTTTCCGCAGCGGGCTCCGGGGCGGGCTCGCAGCCGCTCAGCAAAGCCAGGCATACGAGCGTTAGACAGGTTCTACGCATCATGGGGACAGCAGCAACTCGATCAACATACTGCCCCATGCTCCCCTGCTCGGCGCCAACTGGCAAGCCGACTTACACGACATTTACCGGTCCTCACCCACCTCGCCGCTTTCAGACGCCAGATGCTCGAGCTCGGCTTCGATATCCAGTTGCGGATAATCGGCCTGAAGCTGCTCCAGCAGCCGCTGCGCTTGCTCCTGCTCGCCAGCCCTGCGCAGGTCAAGCAAACGCAGCAACGCCTCGCGCGGTTCGCTCTGCATCACCAGCTCAGCCATCGGAGCGATTGCCGCGGCGCTGGCCACCGGTGCCTCGGCCATATCGGCAGACGGCGCCTGGCGTGCCATGGCCTGGCTCTTCATGCGCTCCTGCGGCGCCGCCATGGGAGCAACCGCCTCCTGCTCGGCCGCACGCTTGGCCGCCATCGGCGCAGGTGCTGGCGCGGCAGGGCTCATCGCAACGCTGGGCGGCACGGCATCGAAGGCATCCGGCGCCCGCTCCAGCGTGCGCCAGGTCAGGCTGACACCGATGCCGACGCAGGCCAGCCCGGCTACCGCCACCGACCAGCGCTGGCGGCCACTGCCGAACAGCCACTGGTGCAAACGCTGCGCACAGCCAGCCTTGTCATTGGCGGCTTCGGCCTGCTGCGCCTCACGGGCAGCCGCACTAGCGGCCGCCAGAATGCGTGCATCCAGCTCGGCCGAGGGTTCGCCGCTGCCATGGGCACGGAAATGCGCCAGCAGCGCCTGTTCGTGATCCAGCGGTTCTCGTTCATGGGTCATACGGACAACTCCTCGGTGGCCAGCAGCCGGCGCAGTTTCTGCAGGGCGTAGCGCAGACGGCTCTTGACCGTCTCGGCCGGCGTGCGAGTCAACTCGGCAATCTCGTTCAGTTCCAGGTCGCCATGGGCGCGCAGCAGAAAGACTTCGCGTTGGTCTTCCGGCAGGTCGGCCAGTGCCGCCTGCAGACGCTCGCTATCGCGGCTCAGGCCCCACTGTTGCTCGGGCCCCGGTTGTGGGTCGGCCTGGGCATGCTGGCTCTCGTCGTATTCGTCGTGCCCGGCCTGATGCCGACCCGTCTTGCGCCAGTGGTCGATAAAGCGGTTGCGCGCGATCTGGTACAGCCAGGTCTTGAACAGTACCGCCTCGCGCTGTTCGCTCTGACTGCGCACCAGGCTCATCCAGGTTTCCTGGAACACTTCCTCGGCCAGGGCGTGATCGCCGCACAGGCCGAGCAGGAAGCGGAACAGGCCCAGCCTGTGGCGCTGGTACAGCGCATTGAAGGCCGCCGCGTCGCCGCGGCGGTAACGCCGCAGCAAGGCGGCGTCGTCATCCGTGAGAGGTGCGTTCACTGCTGAACTCGTACTGGAGTGGAGCCGGAAGTGTGCAGGCTCTGGGCAATTTCGGCCAGTTGGATGAACTCGCCGCGCAGGCCGAAGCGATCCTCGCCCTTGGCCGAGCGGGCCAGCGCGATGCTCTGCGCCAGGTCGAAGTCGCCAGTGTAGCGGCCGCCCTTGAGCTGCTGGGCGAAGGCTGCCACCGCGGCAGCGAAACGCAAATCCTCGCTGGCGGCCGCAACCGGTTTCGCCTCTTTGCGCGCAATGGGTCGTTCCAGCAGGCGACTGCTCGCCTCCCCCGGCGCCTTGTAGCGAATCCGCAGCCAGGCCAGCTCGCCGCTCTTGCCCGCTGGCTGAGCGCTGCTCTGATAGCGCAGCGGCTCCAGCCAACCCTTGCCACCGGCCGGGACAATCTCGTACAGCGCGGTGACGGTGTGCCCGGCACCGATCTCGCCGGCATCGACCTTGTCGTTGCTGAAATCCTCGCGCTTGAGTGCGCGGTTCTCATAGCCCAGCAGGCGGTACTCGCTGACCTCGACCGGGTTGAACTCCAGTTGCAGCTTAACGTCACTGGCCACGGTGGCGAGGGTCGACGCGAGCTGATCCACCAGCACCTTGCGCGCCTCGCGCAGGTTGTCGATGTAGGCGTAGTTGCCGTTGCCGGCATCGGCCAACTGCTCCATCAGGCGCTCGTTGTAGTTGTCCACGCCGAAGCCCAGGGTGGTGAGGGAAACGCCCGTCTTGCGCTTGTCCGCAGCCAGTTGCTTGAGGCTGTCGAAGTCGCTGATGCCGACGTTGAAGTCGCCATCGGTGGCCAGCAGGATGCGATTGATGCCGCCCTCGATCAGGTGCTTGCCCGCCTGCTGGTAGGCCAGCTGAATGCCCGACTCACCGGCAGTGGAGCCGCCTGCCGTCAGTTGGTCGATGGCCGCGCGGATCTTCGCCTTGTCGCTGCCGGGCGTGGAATCGAGCACCACGTGGCTGTCACCGGCATAGGTGACCAGCGAGACGCGATCCTGCGGGCGCAACTGCTCGACCAGCAATTTCAGGGTGCCCTGCACCATCGGCAGGCCCTCACGGCGGTGCATCGAGCCGGAGACATCCACCAGAAACACCAGGTTGGCCGGCGGCAACTCCTCGACGCTGCGGTCCGACGCCTTGATGGCGATGCGCAGCAGGCGGGTCTGCGGGTTCCAAGGCGTCACCGCCAGTTCGGTGCTGACACCGAAGGGCGCATCGCCCTGCGGCAAGGGATAGGTATAGGGGAAGTAGTTGACCAGCTCCTCCAGACGCACCGCATCCTTCGGCGGCAGTTGGCCGCCATTGAGAAAGCGCCTCACGTTGGCGTAGCTGCCAGTGTCGACATCGAGGCTGAAGGTGGACACCGGCGTCTCGCTGACGGCGAAGACAGGATTGTCGGGGTAGTTCTGGTACTGCTCGCGCGACTCGTCACGGTAACTCGGCGGCAGAATATCGGCGATAGGCGCCGGTGCATAAGCCAGGTTGGCCATGCGCTTCTGGCTGGCTTCGGCGGCCGCAGGCGCAGCCAGGCGTTCACGTACCAGCGGTGCTGATGGCGCAGGGCTGGCTTGGGTTTCCGGCTCCGGGCCAGAAGCGCTGCAGGCGGCGAGCAGGAGCAATGTGCCCGCCGAAAAACCGACGGCGAGCGGACGAACGAGCAGCTGGGAACAAGCGGACATGGTGCATCTCCTGAACAATGGCACGAGACCTTCGCTCAGGTAGACGCAGCCCCTCGATGAAACGGGTTAACCCAGGACGTGTTTTCTCAACCTTCCCAGGAACCGCCCGCCTCCTGACACAGCTGGGTGGCCAGCATGCCAAGAGTCATCAGCGCCCTCTCCGCCTCGCGATTCCACGGGATGCCGCAGTTGAGCCGTACGCAGTGGTTGAACTGCTCGGTATTGCTGAAGATCAGCCCGGGTGCGATGGAGATGCCCTGCTGCAGCGCACGCACGTGCAGGTCCTTGGTGTTGACCCGCGCCGGCAGGCTGACCCAGAGAATGAAGCCGCCCTTGGGCCGGGTCATCTGCGTGTCGGCCGGGAAGTACTGCTGCACCGCCAGTTGGAAGGCGCTGAGGTTCTTGCGGTACTCCTGACGGATATGCCTCAGGTGACGGTCATAGCCGCCGTTCTCCAGGTAGGCCGCCACCGCCATCTGGGTAACGCTGCACGCCGAATGGGTGGAGAAGGTCTGCAGACGCTGGATCTCGTCCTGATACTTGCCAGCGACTATCCAGCCGATGCGCACGCCCGGCGACAGCGTCTTGGAGAAGCTCGAGCAATAGATCACCCGGCTGTCGCGATCATGCGACTTGAGCGCCTTGGTCGGGCCCTGCTCGAACATCAGCTCGCCATAGATATCATCCTCGACGATCTGGAAATCGTAATCGCCGGCCAGGCGCAGCAACTGGCGCTGACGCTCCTCGGGGATGGTGCCACCCAAGGGGTTGGACAGCCGCGCGGTGAGCACCAGCGCCTTGATCGGCCACTGGTTGGCGGCCAGTTGCAGCGCCTCGAGGCTGATGCCGGTGGTGGGGTCACAGGGAATCTCGATGACCTTAAGGCCCAGAAGATCGGCCAATTGCAGCAGGCCGTAGTAGGTCGGCGACTCCACCGCGATCAGATCGCCCGGCTTGGTCAGCACGCGCAGGCTCATCTGCAGCGCATCGACGCAGCCATGGGTGATCACCACCTCGGAGGGGTCAACCACCACGCCGGCATCGCGCATGCGGATCGCCACCTGGCGGCGCAGCGGTTCGAAACCGGGGCTGAACATGTAGCTGAAGGCGCGCGGGCTGTGAAAACGGGTGACCTTGGCCAGCTGCTGGTGCAGCGCACGCACCGGCAAATAGTCGACATGCGGCACGGCGGCGCCCAGCGGGAATACGCCCTCACGACGCGATTCGGTGAGCACCTGATTGATGATGCTGGCGCGGGTGACCAGGCCCGGTCGCTCGACCTTGGCGATATCTGGAGTCGGCGCGGTCAGGGCCGGTGTCTGATGCACGTAGAAGCCCGATTGCGGGCGCGCACGGATCAGCCCCTGATCTTCGAGATTGGCGTACGCCTGCAACACGGTGGCGTGGCTGACGTTGAGCTGGGCGCTCATCTTGCGTACCGACGGCACACGCTCGCCGGGCTGATAGACGCCGCGACGAATATCCTCGGCCAACTGCTGGGCGATGCGTTGATAAAGCAGCAGATTGGTCATGGCGATATCCTCCTGATCACTGGAGCATAACAGTAACCTATTGCTACACAATTGTACCGGCACAGATTCGATCTGTTTTTACCGTACGCAGCACTTTGCTGGTCACAGATTGCATAAATGCCGTGCTCCGAACATAAAAAACCCCGGGCGCGCCGGGGTTTTCAGGTTCGGTACCAGGCGATCAACGCTCTGCGCCAAGCTGGCCTCGCTCATCGGAGAAGACGATTTCCACCCGCCGATTCTGCGCCCGACCACGTGCCGAGGCGTTTTCCGCAACGGGAAAGTCCACGCCGTAACCGACTACCTGAATACGTTTGGCATCTACGCCCAGATCGACCAGCAAGTCGGCCACGGCCTGCGCTCGCGCGCGGGACAGTTCGAGATTCTCGGCAGCATCACCGGTGTTGTCGGTATAGCCCTCGATACGCACGCGCCGCTGCGGGTTGATCTGCAGGAACTGCACGAGCTTGAGCACGGTGCGATTGGCGGCCGGTTGCAGATCGGCGCGACCGGCATCGAACAGCATGTCGCCCAGGGTCATCACCAGGCCGCGCTCGGTCTCGCTGGTGGCCAGGCTGACCATCTGCTCTTCCAGCCAGCCATTATGCTGCTGCACGCTGAGCAGCTTGGCTTCGCGTAAGGTGAGCTGCAGGCGCTGGCGCTCCAGCTCGAGTTTGGCGGCGCGCTCCTGATTCAGGCTGATATCGCTGTGCTGGCGGGCTATCTCGGCATAGCGCTGGCTGAGATAGGCGTAATGACGCACATCGTCTCCGCTGCCCCAATAGCTGGACAGACGCTCGGCACGTGCCAGGGATTCACCGGCGCGGATCACATCCTTGGGTGCGGCACGCAGGACGTTGGGATCTTCCTTGACCGACTGGAAGCTGAGCCGCGCCTCTTCCAGCGCCTGATCGCTCGCCGGCTGATTGGCAGCGCAACCATTGAGTAATGCACCGACCAGAGCCAGGTTACCGAGATAAACCAAAGCCCTCATTACATGGCCCCCAGCTGCTGGCGCAGACGGCCGATACGTTGGTTCAGCTCGGTCAGCTGCTCGCGCCCCTTGGCGTTGAGATGCTCGGCCTCGGCCAGGCGCGCATCCAGCTCGGCCTGCTCGGCCAGTTGGCGTGCCTGTTTGTTTTCACCGTCCTGCATGGCCGCTTGGGCCTGCGCCAACTTGTCTTCGGCTTGGCGCAACGATTCGGATTGCTCGCTGACCACCCCAAGGGATTTGGTCTGCGCCAGCGCCTGCTCGGTCAGCCGCAACTGCTCTGTGGGGGCGGGATCGCTTGCGCAAGCCGTCAGGCCCAACGCCAGCAGCAAGGGAAGGGTTCGATTGATCACGAAAATTTCCTACTGAGTCACGTCGCCAACCGGATCGGGCTGCATCTGCTGCGCCTTCCACAATTCCAGATTGCTTTGCAGGAGCTGCTCAGGCAGCCCGGCGGCGACCATTTCTGTCATTTTCCGCGCCAGCTGACCACGTAGCCAGGGCTCGTTGCACGCCGAATTGTGCGACAGGGTTAGGTAAAGACCTTCGCTGGAGATTGGTGGGTCCAGCACCTCGAGGTCATCTTCCATGCCAAGCGTCTCAGCGAGTGCCAGGCCGGGATAGCGTTCGTAGAGCACATAATCGGTGCGGCCGAGCAGCAACTTCTGGAACGCCTGAGTCAAGCTGGATACGCCCTCGAGCGTCAGGTTCTGCTTGGCAAAGGTATCGAACTGCTGACCGAAGCTGTTACCCACCAGCGTATCGCCAGTGTGCCCCTGCAGGTCGATCCAGCTGCCATAGGGGAAAGCCTCGCCCTTGCGTACCCAGACTACGCTGGGTGTGTAGAAAAAGGCCGGATGCACGTAATCCATCTGTTCCAGACGCGGCAGAGTGATGAACGCTCCTGCGATCAGGTCGACACGGCCAGTGCGTACTTCGTCCTGCGCACGCGACCAAGGCCCGGTGTAGATCACATCGATCACAACCCCCAGCTCTTTGCCCAGGTGCTTGAGCAGATCGGCATTGGCGCCAATCAACTGCTGCGGGTTTTGCGGATCACGCCAGAGATAGGGCGGATACTCGGGGTTGCCGGTGGCCACCAGGCGTTCGCATTTACCAGCAGCCAGGGCCAAGCCCGGCATGACGGCCAGGGCACACCACAGCAACAGCGACTTAAACAGACAACGCTCAGGCATTGGCTACTCTCGGTTCATAGGTTGGTTGGCAGGATGACCCTAGCCCCGAAATCTTCTGTATTCATGCTAGCTTAACGGCGCCGCCTGGATAATTCGCGATAAGGACGCGCCATGAAAAAACTGCTGTTCGTACTGTTGCTTCTGATGTCTGGTAGCGCAGCCACGCTGTATTTCTTTCCGGCGACACAACTGGCCAGCTTGCGCCTGCTGGAACAACAGCGCGCAGGGCTCAGCCACGAGCAGCTGACTGTCCACAATCTTAACATCCATTACTACCAGGGAGGACCGGCGAGCGGTGAAACCCTGGTGTTGCTTCATGGTTTCGCCGCTGACAAGGATAACTGGCTGCGCTTTTCTCGCCATCTCACCCAGGACTATCGCGTCATCGCCCTGGACCTGCCCGGCTTCGGCGATAGCGACCTGCCGCCTGGCAGCTATGACGTCGGCACTCAGACCGAACGCCTGGCGGACATTCTCGATGCCATGGGCATAAAGCAGGCACATGTGCTGGGTAACTCGATGGGCGGACATATTGCCGCACTCTTCACAGCACGCTACCCGGATCGCGTCCGCTCGCTGACGCTGTTCGCCAATGCCGGAGTCGACAGCCCGCACAAGAGCGAGCTGTATCGGCTGCTGACCAGTGGCGCAGCCAATCCGCTGGTGGTCAAGCAGCCGCAGGACTTCGACAACCTGCTGCAGTTCGTTTTCGTCGAGCCCCCCTATCTGCCGGCATCGCTCAAGCGCTATCTGGGTGAGCGCGCCATGGCCAAGGCCGAGCATTACGATAGGGTGTTCAAGCAACTGGTGGAGCGCTATATCCCGCTGGAGCCCGAGCTGGCGAAAATCCAGGCGCCCACACTATTACTTTGGGGCAAGCAGGATCGCGTGCTGGACGTCTCCAGCATCGAGGTCATGCAGCCCCTGCTGCCCAGCTCCAGCGTAGTGATCATGGATAACGTCGGTCACGCGCCGATGCTCGAGCGTCCCGAAGAAAGCGCCTTGCTCTACCGGCGTTTTCTGCAAAGCCTGAACTAGGAAAATTCAGGCAATAAAAAACCCGCTCACGAGAGCGGGTTCTTCTTGGCGGGAAAGCGGCTTAGACCGACTTTTCCAGCTCCGGTACGGCTTCGAAAAGGTCGGCGACCAGGCCGTAGTCGGCAACCTGGAAGATCGGCGCTTCTTCGTCCTTGTTGATCGCAACGATCACCTTGGAGTCCTTCATACCGGCCAGGTGCTGGATCGCGCCGGAGATACCGACAGCGATGTACAGCTGCGGCGCGACGATCTTGCCGGTCTGACCGACCTGCATGTCGTTCGGTACGAAACCGGCGTCGACGGCAGCGCGGGAAGCACCGACGGCAGCGCCCAGCTTGTCGGCGAGCGCGTACAGATGCTTGAAGTTGTCGCCATTGCCCATGCCACGGCCGCCGGAAACGACGATCTTGGCAGCGGTCAGTTCCGGACGGTCGGACTTGGCCAGCTCTTCGCCAACGAAGGCAGACTTGCCGGCATCGGCCGGGCCGGAAACAGCTTCAACGGAAGCGGAACCGCCTTCGGCAGCCGCGGCGTCGAAACCGGTGCTACGCACGGTGATCACCTTGATGGCAGCCGAGGACTGCACGGTAGCGATGGCGTTACCGGCATAGATCGGACGCTTGAAGGTATCGGCGCTCTCGACGCTGATGATCTCGGAGATCTGATCGACGTCCAGGGCAGCAGCGACGCGCGGCAGGATGTTCTTGCCGTTGCTGGTGGCAGCAGCCAGGATGTGGCTGTAGTTCTTGCCCAGCTCGGCTACCAGCGGTGCGACGTTTTCCGGCAGCTGGTTGGCATAGGCCGCGTTGTCGGCCAGCAGAACCTTGGCCACGCCAGCGATCTTGGCAGCGGCGTCGGCAGCAGCGCCAGCGTTGGCGCCGGCTACCAGAACGTGAATGTCACCACCGATCTTCTGCGCAGCAGCAACGGTGTTCAGGGTAGCGGCAGCCAGAGCGGCATTGGTGTGTTCAGCGATAACCAGGATAGTCATTTAGATTACCTTCGCCTCGTTCTTCAGTTTCTCGACCAGTTCAGCCACGGACTTGACCTTGATGCCAGCGCTGCGAGCAGCCGGCGCTTCGACTTTCAGGGTCTTGACGGTGGAGGCGGTGGAAACGCCCAGAGCGTCCGGAGTGACGGTTTCCAGCGGCTTCTTCTTGGCCTTCATGATGTTCGGCAGCGACGCGTAGCGCGGCTCGTTCAGGCGCAGGTCGGTGGTGACGATCGCCGGCAGGTTCAGCGCAACGGTCTGCAGACCGCCATCGATCTCACGGGTGACGTTGACCTTGTCGCCAGCCACTTCGACCTTGGAAGCGAAGGTGCCTTGGCCGAAGCCAGTCAGGGCGCCCAGCATCTGGCCGGTCTGGTTGTTGTCGCTGTCGATGGCCTGCTTGCCCATGATCACCAGCTGCGGCTGCTCCTTGTCGACCACTGCCTTGAGCAGCTTGGCCACGGCCAGGGAGTTCAGCTCGTCATTGGATTCGACCAGGATGGCACGGTCGGCGCCCAGAGCCAGTGCGGTGCGCAGCTGCTCCTGGGCGGTAGCCGGGCCGATGGTGACGACGACGATTTCGCTCGCCACGCCTTTCTCCTTCAGGCGTACGGCTTCTTCCACGGCGATTTCGCAGAAGGGGTTCATGGACATCTTGACGTTGGCGAGGTCGACGCCGCTGTTGTCCGCCTTGACGCGAACCTTGACGTTGTAGTCAACCACTCGTTTGACAGCTACAAGAACCTTCATGGATTCCTCGTTACTCTCCGGTGAATAAGAATGTCGCCAAGGCGAGCCTGGCCGGTGATGCAAAATCGGCCGCAACCAACCTTTTAGCTCAGACGGCGAGCGCAAAACCGCCCGTATCTTGACCCCGCGGCCTGGCCTGGTCAATACAGCGAACTGGCCGGTCATCCGCGATGTAGTACGATTCTAACAGGCCTACAGAAAATTCAAACAAACGTTTGTATTGGCCCGTCGAGAGGGTGTAGATATAATGCCCACGCCGTGCTTAGGGAGCGAGCCGCGCCTCCCCTATAAAACATCGAAGAGCCTTGAGTAGGAGATAGCCTGTGGAACGCGAATTTATGGAGTTCGACGTCGTCATCGTCGGCGCCGGCCCGTCCGGACTGTCCGCCGCCTGCCGACTGAAGCAGAAAGCCGCAGAAGCGGGCCAGGAGATCAGCGTCTGCGTGGTCGAGAAAGGCTCCGAAGTTGGCGCTCACATCCTCTCCGGTGCGGTGTTCGAACCGCGTGCCCTGACCGAACTCTTCCCCGACTGGAAAGAGCTGGGTGCACCGCTCAATACCCCGGTCAAGCGCGATGACATCTACCTGCTGCGCGACGCCGACAAGGCTACCCGAATTCCTGACTTCTTTGTGCCGAAAACCATGCACAACGAAGGCAATTACATCATTTCCCTGGGCAATCTGTGCCGCTGGCTGGCCCAGCAGGCCGAGAATCTGGGCGTGGAGATCTACCCGGGCTTCGCTGCTCAGGAAGCGCTGATCGACGAAAACGGCGTGGTACGCGGCATCGTCACTGGCGACCTGGGCGTCGACCGCGAAGGCAACCCCAAGGAAGGCTACTACACCCCCGGCATGGAACTGCGTGCCAAGTACACCCTGTTCGCCGAAGGCTGCCGTGGCCACATCGGCAAGCAGTTGATCAAGAAGTACAACCTCGACAGCGAAGCCGACGCCCAGCACTACGGCATCGGCATCAAGGAAATCTGGGACATCGACCCGGCCAAGCACGAGCAGGGCTTGGTGGTGCACACCGCCGGCTGGCCGATGGACATCATGGGCACCGAGAACACCGGCGGCTCCTTCCTCTACCACCTGGAGAACAACCAGGTCGTGGTGGGTCTGATCATCGACCTGTCCTACGCCAACCCGCACCTGTCGCCGTTCGACGAGTTCCAGCGCTACAAGCACCATCCGGTGATTGCCCAGTATCTGGAAGGCGGCAAGCGCGTCGCCTATGGCGCTCGCGCCATCTGCAAAGGCGGCATCAACTCGCTGCCGAAGATGGTATTCCCCGGTGGCGCGCTGGTCGGCTGCGACCTCGGTACCCTGAACTTCGCCAAGATCAAGGGCAGCCACACCGCCATGAAGTCCGGCATGCTGGCTGCCGATGCCATCGCCGAAGCCCTGGCGGCCGGCCGCGAAGGTGGCGACGAGCTGACCAACTACATCGATGGCTTCAAGGCCAGCTGGCTGTACGACGAACTGTTCCGCAGCCGCAACTTCGGTGCGGCCATCCACAAGTACGGCGCCATCATCGGCGGCGGCATCAACTGGCTGGATCAGAACATCTTCGGCGGCAAGGCGCCCTTCACTCTGCACGACAACAAGCCGGATTACGCCTGCCTGAAGCCGGCGGCCGAGTGCACGAAGATCGCCTACCCGAAACCGGACGGCAAACTGAGCTTCGACAAGCTCTCCTCGGTGTTCCTCTCCAACACCAACCATGAAGAAGAGCAGCCCTGCCACCTGAAGCTCACCGACCCGAGCATCCCGCTGGCGAAAAACCTGCCGCTGTACGACGAACCGGCGCAACGCTACTGCCCCGCCGGCGTATACGAGGTGGTGACGCAGGAAGACGGCGAGAAGAAGTTCCAGATCAACGCGCAGAACTGCGTGCACTGCAAGACCTGCGACATCAAGGACCCGGCCCAGAACATCACCTGGGTGGCGCCGGAAGGCACCGGCGGCCCGAATTACCCCAACATGTAATTCAGGCCCGCATGAAAAAGGCTCCCTCGGGAGCCTTTTTCGTTTCTGTCGAATCCGTGGGAGCGAGCTGTGCTCGCGAAGCTTCTAGAACCACCACGTTTCGCGAGCAGAGCTCGCTCCTACAGGGTGTTCAGTCTTCGTAAACCATCTTGCGACTCATGCCGCCATCGATGACGAACTCCTGGCCGGTGACGAAACCGGCCGCATCGGACAGCAGCCAGGCGACCTGAGCAGCTACATCCTCAACCGTGCCGACACGGCCGACCGGATGCTGCGCATGATCGAACACCGACAGCGGCTCCAGACGCTGCTGCACAGGATCGCGCGCATCGATCCAGCCCGGGCTGACGCAGTTCACCCGCACCTCCGGCCCAAGACTGACCGCCAGCGCATGAGTGAGCGCAACCAGCCCGCCCTTGCTCGCGGCATAGGCCTCGCAATTGGCCTCGGACTGACTGGCACGGGTCGAAGCGATATTGACGATGGCCCCGCGATGCCCGCGCAGGTAAGGCGCGCAATGCTTGGCCAGGAGCATGGCGCCGGTCAGGTTGACCGCCAGCATGCGATTCCAGCGTTTGAGATCGAGCGACTCCAGCGGCGGCGTGTGCGGGTCGGCTATGGCTGCATTGCACACCAGCGCATCGAGGCGACCGAACTGACCGAGCACCTCGGCGACACCGACGCTCACCTGGTCCTCCTTTGCCACATCCATGGCCACGAACCAGGCGTTATCGCCCAGCGCCCGCGCCACCTTCGAGCCACGCTCGCGATCGATATCGGCCAGCACCACCTGCCAACCCTCGGTGATCAGCCAGGCGCTGATACCCAGACCGATACCACGCGCGGCACCGGTGACCAGCGCGACACGCCCGTTATTGGGCGCATCGTCGTTTCCCCACTCAAGCATCAGAGCGCCGCCAGACCACGCGCGAGATCTGCCTTCAGGTCCTCCAGCTCTTCCAGCCCTACGGCAACGCGGATCAGACTATCGCGGATACCGGCATTGGCACGCTCCTGCGGCGTCAGACGACCATGGGAGGTGGTGGCCGGGTGAGCGATGGTGGTCTTGGTGTCGCCCAGGTTGGTGGTGATGGAAATGACGCGCGTGGCATCGATCACCTTCCAGGCAGCGTCACGCCCTCCCCGGACCTCGAAGCTGACCACCGCGCCGAAGGCGCTCTGCTGCTTTTTCGCCAGCTCGTGCTGCGGATGGCTGGGCAGGCCGGCGTAATACACGCGCTCGACCTGCGGTTGCTGCTCGAGCCACAGCGCCAGCTGCAGCGCACTCTCGCTCTGCGCGCGCATACGGATGCGCAGGGTTTCCAGGCCCTTGAGAAACAGCCAGGCATTGAATGGGCTGAGGGTCGGGCCTGCGGTGCGCAGAAAGCCGACCACCTCCTTCATCTGCTCGCTGCGCCCCGCCACCACACCGCCCAGGCCACGGCCCTGACCGTCGATGTACTTGGTGGCCGAGTGCATGACGATATCGGCGCCAAGCTTCAGCGGCTGCTGCAGGGCCGGCGTGCAGAAGCAGTTGTCCACCGCCAGCAACGCGCCGCGTGCGTGAGCGATCTCCGCCAGTGCGGCGATATCCACCAGTTCAGCCAGCGGGTTGGACGGCGATTCGACGAACAGCAGCTTGGTATTGGGCTTGAACGCGCCCTGCCAGGCGTCCAGATCGGCCAGCGGCACGTAATCCACCTCGACGCCGAAGCGCTTGAGGTACTTCTCGAACAGGCTGATGGTGGAGCCGAACACGCTGCGCGACACCAGCACGTGGTCGCCGCCACTGCACAGGCTCATGACGATGGCGAGGATCGCCGACATGCCGGAAGCGGTCGCCACCGCCTGCTCGGCGCCTTCCAGAGCGGCGATTCGCTCCTCGAAGGTGCGCACGGTCGGGTTGGTGTAGCGCGAATAGACGTTACCCGGTACTTCACCAGCAAAACGTGCGGCGGCATCGGCGGCAGTGCGGAACACGTAGCTGGAGGTCAGGAACAGCGCCTCACCATGCTCCCCTTCCGGCGAGCGGTGCTGACCGGCGCGCACCGCCAGGGTGTCGAAGCCAACGCCGTCCAGATCGCTGTCTAGCCGACCCGCTTCCCATTCCAGTGTCATAGCAATTCCTCATCCAGAAAACAGGCCGGGCCACTAGGGCCCGGACTTCAAACGCTCATACAGAGTGTGCCGCTCAGTTATTGTGCAAATCAATAATCGCACTGACCGCCTGCGCCTTGGCCTTGCTGGCGTCGTTGCGCGCCTGCTCGATGCGGTTCAGGTAGGCATCATCGACATCGCCGGTGACGTACTTGCCGTCGAATACCGCACAGTCGAAGTTGTCGATCTTGATCTTCTTGCTGCCACTGACCGCTTCGATCAGATCCGGCAGGTCCTGGTAGACCAGCCAGTCGGCGCCGATCAGCTCGCAGACCTCCTCGGTGCTGCGGCCATGTGCGATCAACTCGTGGGCGCTGGGCATGTCGATGCCGTAGACGTTCGGGTAGCGAACCGCCGGCGCGGCCGAGCAGAAATAGACGTTCTTCGCCCCGGCCTCACGGGCCATCTGGATGATCTGCTTGCAGGTGGTGCCACGAACGATGGAATCGTCCACCAGCATCACGTTCTTGCCGCGGAACTCCAGTTCGATGGCGTTGAGTTTCTGCCGCACGGACTTCTTGCGCGCAGCCTGGCCGGGCATGATGAAGGTGCGACCGATGTAGCGGTTCTTGACGAAGCCTTCGCGGAACTTCACGCCCAGGCGGTTGGCCAGCTCCAGCGCCGCGGTACGGCTGGTATCGGGAATCGGGATGACCACGTCGATGTCGTGATCCGGGCGCTCGCGCTGGATCTTGTCGGCCAGCTTCTCGCCCATGCGCAGGCGCGCCTTGTACACCGAGATACCGTCCATGATCGAGTCGGGACGAGCCAGGTAGACGTGCTCGAAGATGCACGGCGCATATTTCGGATTGGCCGCACACTGACGGGTGAACAGCTGGCCTTCCTCGGTGATGTAAACCGCCTCGCCCGGCGCCAGGTCGCGGATCAGGGTGAAACCCAGCACGTCCAGCGAGACGCTTTCCGAGGCAATCATGTATTCCACGCCTTCGTCGGTGTGACGCTGGCCGAACACGATCGGACGGATGCCGTTGGGGTCGCGGAAACCGACGATGCCGTAGCCGGTGATCATCGCTACCACGGCGTAGCCGCCCAGGCAGCGCTCGTGCACGTGGGTGACCGCGGCGAATACGTCTTCTTCGGTGGGCTGCAGCTTGCCGCGCTGGGCCAGCTCGTGAGCAAACACGTTGAGCAGCACTTCCGAGTCGGAATTGGTATTCACGTGGCGCAGGTCGGACTCGTATATTTCCTTGGCCAGCTGCTCGACGTTGGTCAGGTTGCCGTTGTGCGCCAGGGTGATGCCGTAGGGCGAGTTGACGTAGAACGGCTGCGCTTCGGCCGAGCTGGAGCTGCCAGCCGTCGGGTAGCGCACATGACCGATGCCCATGTGCCCGACCAGACGCTGCATATGGCGCTGCTGGAACACATCGCGCACCAGGCCATTGTCCTTGCGCAGGAATAGGCGGCCTTCATGGCTGGTGACAATACCGGCAGCGTCCTGGCCGCGATGCTGAAGGACAGTAAGCGCGTCATACAGCGCCTGATTGACGTTCGACTTGCCGACGATACCGACGATGCCACACATGTGCCACGACCCCTGCTAGATAATTCAGGCTAATTCAGCGACCGGCGCGGCGGTTGCCCGCGTCGACCGCTCTTTTCAAAGCAGACCGGCTGGGTGAGCCGTTCCACCGTTAAACCACTGATCGGACCACCCCAGAATGAGGTTCTTCGACCAGTCGGCGACCATCAGAAAATGTGGCACCAGTTGCGACTGCTGCCACCATTCGTCCTGCTCCACCGGCGCCAGGCTGATCAGCCCCACCAGCAGCACGACCAGTAAACCACCACGCGCGGCGCCGAATACCATGCCGAGAAAACGATCGGTACCGGACAGGCCAGTCACGCGGATCAGCTCACCGATCAGGAAATTGACCAGAGCCCCCACCAGCAAGGTGGCGATGAAGAGAATGGCACAGGCGGCGATCACCCGCGCAGAAGGCGTTTCGATGAATTCGACGAGATGCTGGGCCAGCGCACCACCAAACATCCAGGCGACCACGCCTGCGATGATCCAGGTCAGCAGCGACAGGGCTTCCTTGACGAAGCCGCGCTTGAGACTGATCAGACTAGAAATGGCGATGACGGCGATAATCGCCCAATCGACCCAGGTAAATACCACGGTGCGGCCTACCAGCGGAAAAGGCGGAGCATTCTAGCAGAGCCCGGCGAATCGGGTAACCGGGCGTTGCATGTCAGGGCCGGGCTCAGCCCGCCTCAGGCTGGAAACGCACGACGAAACCGCTCAGCTTGTGCTGGCGATTGAGCTGGTCGCGCAAGCGCTCGGCTTCGGCGCGCTCGATCAGCGGGCCGACGAACACCCGGTTCATGCCATCGAAGGTGCGAATATAGGCGTTGTAACCCTGGCTGCGCAGGGTCTTCTGCAGATTCTCCGCACCACTGCGACTGGACAGGCTGGCCAGCTGCACCGACCAGCTGATCGGCAGGTTGTTGGCATCCAGGCGCGCTTGAGGCTGGGCAGGAGCAGCAGCCTGCTCGGTCTTGGCCGGTTCAGGCTTGATCGGCTGGGTAGCAGGCGGAGTTGGCGTCGGCTTGGGCTGCTCCGGCACCTCGACGATCTGCGGCTCCACCTCTTCGACCGGCACAGGTTCCTGCGGCAATTGTTCGGGCTCGACGACCTCGGCAGGCTCGACCACGATCTCGGCAGCATTGGGGGCCTGCGGCATCGCCGGAGCTTCCACAACCACGCGACGCATCTCGTCTTCGCGCGACAGCAGCATCGGCAGGAAAATCACTGCCAGCGCCACCAGCACCAGAGCGCCGACCATGCGCTGCTTGAGCCCCTTGTCCAGCATTGCCATCCCCCAATCCCCTTATCAAGCCGGGCGGGCCAGCCAATCCAGGGCCTCGGCCACGCAGAAAAACGATCCGAACAACAGTATTTCATCACCCTCGCCCGCCTGTTCGCACTGCGCTTCGAGCGCAGCACGTACATTCGGATACTGCGCCACGTCCGCCCCCAGCCCCCGCAGGTGAGCGGCCAGCTCGTCGGCAGAGCGCGAGCGCGGCGTACCGAGCGGCGCCACGGCCCACCCGGCAACCTGGCTCAAGAGCGGTGCGACGACGCCGGGCAGGTCCTTGTCAGCCAAAAGACCGAATACCGCCCAACGCTTGCCAGCAGGTGGGCGACTCTCCAGGCGCTGCGCCAGATAATCGGCTGCATGGGGATTATGCCCAACATCGAGCAACAGTGTGAGTGACTTGCCTCGCCAATCCAGCGCGCGCCGGTCCAGACGCCCGGTCACTCGCGTGGCGAGCAACGCCTGAGCGATCTGCTGATGGTCCCAGGGTAGCGGCAGAAGCGCGTAGGCCTGCAACGCCAGCGCAGCGTTTTCCATCGGCAGGTCGAGCAGCGGCAACTGCTCCAGGCGCAATACCTGCCCCCGAGCATCGAGGCCATACCAGGACCACTGCGCCCCTTGAATACTCAGATCGTAATCACGCCCGCGCAGGAAAAATGGTGCATCCAGCGCTGCCACCTGTTCGAGCAGCGGCTGCGGCGGGTCCATATCACCACACAAGGCAGGCTTGCCTGGGCGCATGATGCCGGCTTTCTCGAACGCTACCGACTCGCGGGTATCGCCCAACCAATCGGCGTGATCCAGGCCGATGCTGGTGATCAACGCCAGATCGGCATCCACCAGGTTGACTGCATCCAGGCGACCGCCCAGGCCGACTTCGAGCACCACGGCATCCAGACCGGCACGTTCGAACAGCCAGAAGGCTGCCAGCGTGCCCATCTCGAAGTAGGTCAGCGAGATCTCGCCACGCGCCGCCTCGACCGCGGCGAAGGCCTGACACAGCGCCTCATCGCTCGCCTCGCACCCGTCCAGCACCACTCGCTCGTTGTAACGCAACAGATGGGGCGAGCTGTAGACGCCTACTCGCTGCCCCTGAGCACTGATCAGGCTGGCAAGAAAGGCGCAGGTGGAGCCTTTGCCATTGGTGCCGGTGACCGTGATCACCAGCGGCGCCGGTTTGCCCAGGCCGAGCCTGCGCGCCACCTCGCGTGAGCGCTCCAGGCCCATGTCGATGGCCGAAGGATGCAGCTGCTCGAGATAGGCGAGCCACTCGCCCAGGCTACGTTCGGTCATGCAGTGGCCGGCAGGGAAACCGGGGACGGACGATTCATCAGCTGCGCCAACAGGCGCGCCAGACGCGGACGCAGCTCGTTACGCGGAATGATCATGTCGATGGCGCCGTGCTCGAGCAGGAACTCGCTGCGCTGGAAACCTTCCGGCAGTTTTTCGCGCACGGTCTGCTCGATCACGCGCGGGCCGGCGAAGCCGATCAGCGCTTTCGGCTCGGCGACGATCACATCGCCGAGCATGGCCAGACTAGCGGAGACGCCACCGTAAACCGGGTCGGTCAGCACGGAAATGAATGGCAGACCTTCTTCACGCAGACGCGCCAGCGCAGCGGAGGTCTTGGCCATCTGCATCAGCGAGATCAGTGCTTCCTGCATGCGCGCACCACCGGAGGCGGAGAAGCACACCAGCGGGCAACGTTTTTCCAGCGCGACATTGGCGGCCTGGACGAAACGCTCGCCGACGATGGCGCCCATGGAACCGCCCATGAAGGAGAATTCGAACGCGCAAACAGCGATCGGCATGCCTTCGAGGGTGCCGCTCATGGAGATCAGCGCGTCCTTCTCGCCGGTCTGCTTCTGCGCAGCGGCCAGTCGGTCCTTGTACTTCTTGCTGTCACGGAATTTCAGACGGTCGACCGGCTCCAGATCGGCGCCGATCTCCTCGCGCCCCTCGGCATCGAGGAAGATATCGATGCGCGCGCGCGCGCCGATACGCATGTGGTGGTTGCACTTAGGGCAGACGTCGAGAGTCTTTTCCAGCTCGGGGCGATAAAGCACGGCATCACAGGACGGACATTTGTGCCACAGGCCCTCGGGCACAGAGCTCTTCTTCACCTCGGAACGCATGATCGAGGGAATGAGTTTGTCTACCAACCAGTTGCTCATGCTGTCATTTCTCCATAACCGTTGGTTCGGATGAACGCTTCATTGCGAGCGCCCATCTCCAGCAATTCTTTTCTGCCGCGTCCATGACTCGTCGAGTCGAGCCACGGCGGCGTGACAGGCTTATTGACGGCCCTAGCTCACTCGCCGTCACATCGCGTATCACGCACGGCCTGCACGAATGCACGAATCTTGTTTGCATCCTTTATGCCTTTACTTGCCTCTCCCCCGCCACTGACATCGACGGCATAGGGCCTGACCTGGCGAATGGCAGCCGCAACGTTACTCGCTTCAAGGCCGCCGGCAAGGATAATCGGTTTGGCAACGCCCTGCGGTACAAGCGACCAGTCGAACGCCGCTCCGGTTCCACCGGGCACACCCTCGACGAAGGTATCGAGCAGAATGCCTCGCGCACCAGCATAGGGCGCCATCGTGACGGACAGATCTTCACCAGGGCGCACACGCAGCGCCTTTATGTAGGGACGGCCATAGCCCTCGCAATCCTCTGGCGACTCATCGCCATGGAACTGCAAAAGATCCAGTGGCACACGCTGCAACAGAGCCTGTATCTGGTCACGCGGCATATTCACGAACAGGCCGACGCTGGTCACGAAAGGCGGCAAGGCTCCAACGATTGCCGCAGCCTGCTCGACACTGACAGCCCGCGGGCTCCTGGCGTAAAACACCAGGCCAATGGCATCCGCCCCGGCGTCCACGGCGGCCAGCGCATCCTCCACTCGGGTGATGCCGCAAATCTTGCTACGCACGCGCATGCCCTTCACCTTCTGTCTATCGAACGCCGGATGGTAACAAAGGCTCAGGCCTGCCGCACATCTGCCAGGCCGGAGAGAAAATGCGGCCCCAAATAGCGCGACGGCAAATCGAACTCCTCGGGGTATTCCACCTGCACCAGATAGAGCCCGTAAGGATGCGCGGTCACACCACCGCTGCGCCGCTCCGCGCGCTCAAGCACCTCGCGCGCCCATTCGACCGGTCGCTCGCCGGCGCCAATGGCCATCAGCACCCCAGCAATGTTGCGTACCATGTGATGAAGGAAGGCGTTGGCGCGGATATCCAGCACGATGAAGCGGCCGTGCTCGATCACCTGCAGGTGATGCACGGTCTTGATCGGCGACTTGGCCTGGCACTGCGCGGCGCGAAAAGCGCTGAAATCATGGGTACCGACCAGCGCGCGCGCCGCTTCACGCATGCGCGCCACAGCTAGCGGCCGATGGTTCCAGGTCACCTCTTCGGCCATGTGCGCCGGACGAATCGGATCATTGTAGATCACGTAGCGATAGCGCCGCGCCACGGCACTGAAGCGCGCATGAAAATGCGCGGGCATTATCTTTGCCCAGGTCACGCTGATGTCCTTGGGCAGATTCATGTTGGCACCCATGATCCAGGCGTGCAGCGGCCGCTCGACATCGGTATCGAAATGGACGACCTGCCCACTTGCATGCACCGATGCATCGGTACGCCCGGCACAATGGATATTGACCGGCGCGCCGCCTGCCACTTTTGACAGCGCATCCTCCAGACAGCCCTGGATAGATGCAACCTTGCCAGCCTGGCGCTGGAAGCCACGGTAACGTGCGCCCTTGTATTCGAGGCCCAGGGCGACTCTGGAAAAGCCAGCGGCCGCCATTTCGGCGGCCGCTACAGGTACTGCTTCAGACATGGAATCGATCAAACCAGCTTGGAAATCATCTCGCGAGCTTCCTGCTGCTGTGCTTCGTTACCCTCGGCGACCACTTCATCGAGAATGTCGCGAGCCCCTTCGGTATCGCCCATATCGATGTAGGCGCGTGCCAGATCCAGCTTGGTCGCAGTCTCGTCGGTGCCGGAAAGGAAGTCGAAGTCGTCGTCGCCATCCAAACCACCGGACAGATTGTCGACAGGCGCCAGCGGCGCTACTTGCGGCTCTTCGAAGTCAGTGGACAACTGATCCAGCTCGGCAGTCACCTCATCCAGCTGCGCCGCAAAGCTGTCGGGCTCGACAGCAGGCTGAGCCGGGGTTTCGTCCTCGAGCGACAGATCGAAATCTGCAGGCAAGTCGAGGTCGGCAGCTTGCGTCTCTTCCGGCAAATCGAGGTTCAGACCGGAAAGATCGTCTGCGGGCTGGCTCAGCGATGCATCGTCGTCGAGGCTCAGCAGGAAATCATCGGCCTCATCGCTGGCAATCGCAGCAGGCTCGTCCAGATCGAGACTGAATGCAGACAGATCATCGGCCGGCTGGGACAGCTCAACCTTGTCATCGCCCAGAGCCAGATCGAAGTCCAGATCGTCATCAGCGGACGCAACCGGTGCAGCGGGCTCGTCGATCAGGCCGAAATCCAGGTCACTGTCCAGCGACAGCGGCGCTTCGTCGGCCTTGGCGGACTGAAGGTCAGTCTCCAGATCGGCTTCCAGATCATCGAGGCTCAGGTCGAACGCATCATCCAGATCGCCGGTAGCAGCAGCTGGTGCCTCAGCAGTCGGCTCGTCCAGACTGAGATCATCCAGGCTGAACTCGCCCATGTCGTCATCAGCGGAAGCGGCCGCGGCCGCCACGGCGCCGGCGCCGGCAAAGGCAGCAATGGCCGGGTACTTGGCCTTCAGTTGCTCGGCCTCGGCATTAACTCCGCCGATCTCGCGCAGTTCATTGTCCTGACGGGCGAAACCCTCGCGATCACCCAGCTCGGCGTAAACCTCCATCAGCTTCAGGCGCAGATCGGCACGGTGCGGCTCATCGTTGATCGCGTTCTGCAGCAGCTCGGCAGCCTGGTTGAAGCGGCCGTAGGCAATGTAGATGTCCGCCTCGCCCAGCGCATCACCGGTCTGCGCCGTAACACGCTCCTCGCCAGCGGCCTGGGCCACTGGGGCAGGCTCGTCATCGAGACCGGCGAAGCTATCTTCCGGCATATCCAGATCGGATGCGAAGGTCTGATCCTGGGACAGGTCGTCGGCCAGCTCGTCTTGCAGCTCGGCTTCCTTCATGGCATTGCGGCGCGACAACGCCATCAGGGCGACCAGCAGAAGCAGCAGCGCACCGCCGCCCGCCAGACCCAGCATCATCGGGTTGGCCATCAGGTCATCGACAAAGCTCTGCGGAGCAGGAGCAGGTTCCGGAGCTGGTGCTGCGGGCTTGGCGGCTTCGGCAGGCTTGGCCGGAGCAACCGGCTCAACGGCAGCAGCCGGCTCCTCGGCCGGCTGTTCAGTGGCGGCGGCGCTGTCTTCGACAGACGCAGCCGGCTCCTCGGAATAGTTGTAGTCAGGCGCCGCCCCTTCGGGCGGCGAAGCGGGCGGCGTCGTCGCCTCCGATGCAGGCGGTGCAACCTCCGGCTCCGCGGCCGGGGCCTCGGTAGCCGCCCCCTGCGCCGCAGGATCATCAGGTGCCGGAGTTGCCGACAGATCGGCCTGCAACTTGGCCAACTGACTGTCTTTCAATTCGACCAGCCGCTGCAGCTTGTCCAACTGACTCTGCAAGTCGCTGACACGGCTCTGCAACTCGGCATTCTCGCGACGGGTCGAGTCCAGGCTTTCCTGAGTCACGGCCAGCTTGTCGGCCAGCGCCTTGCTGTTGGCCGAGCCGGTATCGCTACCGCGAGTGGACTGACCTGCTTCAGCAGCTACCAGTTTCAGGCTGTCTGCCGATTCGGCAGTGGCCGGCGCGGCGCCTGCAGTAGTGCGGCGAGTGGCATCCAGCTGACGCGAGGCAACAGCACGACCTTCACGCCAGGCGGCATTCTGCTCAGCCACCTGAGCGACGGCTTCGGCATTGCTGCGGCTGCGAATCTGCTGCTCATCCGGCAGACGCAGCACCTGACCGCTCTTCATGCGGTTGATGTTGCCGCCGATGAAGGCATCCGGATTCAGATCCTGAATGGCCAGCATGGTCTGGTTGACCGAGCCACCACCGACCCGCTGGGCGATTTCCCAGAGCGTATCGTTGGCAGTGGTTCTGTATTCGTTGCCAGAGATGGCGCGCGAAGCCGGGGCTGGAGCAGCTGCACGCGGAGCGGTAGCCGACGCGGAACTTGCTGGAGCAGGAGCAGGTGCAACTGCAGGACGAGGCGCCGGCGTGGGCGCAGCGATCGGCAGTTGCGGTGCAGCGGCTACCGTGGTTTGCGGCGAGTACAGTGGCGGGTCCAGCAGCAGGGTGTATTCACGCAGCAAACGACCGTTGGGCCAGAGCACTTCTACCAGGAAATTGAGGTAAGGCTCGCGTACTGCCTTGCTCGAAGTGACGCGAATAACGCTCTTGCCGTTAGGCTTCAATACCGGAGTGAACTTCAGATCGGTCAGAAAGTACTGACGATCAACCCCTGCTTTGACGAACTCTTCGGGAGACGCAAGGCTGGGAATTACCTCATTGGAGGCAAGATCGCGCACCTCCAGCAATTCGATTTCCGCCACCAACGGCTGATTCAGCGAGGATTGCAGGGTAACTTCACCCAACCCCAGCGCATGCGCCATACCGGAAGACAGCGCGGAAGCGGCTGCGATTGCCAGCACCAGTTTGCGAACCCGAACCATAGCGTTATCCCTTGTTTTAGCTTTTTTCTCGGCATGCGAGAGGGTCTTGAGAATTGCTGCCTGCCTCCGCTCCAAGAGCGGCTCCCCATTCAGCAATCAACTCAGCCAGTATTGCCAAGCTAGAAAGATTCTTCAAATTTCTAGGTAAGTATCTTTTACAGATAGTGTTTTATCAATAACTCCGCTATCTGCAGAGCATTAAGGGCAGCGCCTTTTCTTACATTATCAGACGCAATCCACAAATTGAGCTGCCCTGGGTCGCTCACACCCAGGCGAACCCGCCCGACATAGAGCTGATCCTGACCCACTGCGTCGCCCACGGCAGTCGGATAATCGCCCGCCTCGACCAATTCGATACCCGGAGCAGCCTCAAGCAACTGCTGCACCGCTGTTAGGTCGATGTCCGCATCAGCCTGCACACCAAGTGCCAGGCTGTCGCCAAAGAATACGGGGGCCAGAGCGCACGTCGCAGCCACTGGAAGTCCGGGCATCCCCAATAGCTGCTGCAGCTCTGCAGCGAGTCGCTTTTCCAACTGCGCATGGCCCTGACTGTCGGTCTCACCGATCTGCGCCAGCAGGTTGAAGGCAACCTGACGATCAACCACTCTGGGCTCAAGCGGACGCGCATTCAGCAGCTCTGCGGTCTGCCGAGCCAACTCCTGCACGCCGCTGCGCCCCAAGGTAGAAATAGAAAGCATGGCCGTCACACTCAGCCGCTGCGGCTGCAGTACAGGCTTCAATGCGGCCAGCACCAATGCGCAGGCAACCGCCGAAGGGGTTGGCGCACTGACACACCAGGGTTTGCTCAATGTCGGGAGTCCCTCGACGCCCAACTCGGGCAGCACGCATGGCGCCTGCTCCAGTGGCAACGCCGCGCTCAGATCGATAAGCGAACAGCCGGCCGCCAACACTCGCTCATGACAGGCGCGCGTCACTTCCGCGCCGGCCGCGAAGAACGCCAATTGCACCTGAGAGAAATCGAACGCCTCGAGCGACCGGACCCGCACCTGGCGGCCACGAAATGAAAGGCTCTGCCCTGCCGACTCGCTGCTGGCCAGAAGATGCAGATCCTTGACTGGAAACTCACGCTCTTCGAGCAACTCGACCAGCGTTTCGCCAACACTACCGGTGGCGCCGATCAGGGCGATATTGATGGACTGACTCATGGACTAACCTGTGACGCATAGGGAGCGGCACTGTAACTGCACGCCCTACGTCCAAGCAATCGGAGCGCATCCCATAAAAGACAAAGCCCCTCTGCCGAAGCAGAAGGGCCCTGTTTGACTCTGGATGCCAACCTTGCGCTTAGCGCTCCAGCAAGATCCGCAGCATGCGCCGCAGCGGCTCGGCAGCGCCCCACAGCAGCTGGTCGCCGACGGTGAAGGCGCCCAGGTACTGCGAGCCCATGTTGAGCTTGCGCAGACGACCGACCGGTACGCTCAGGGTGCCGGTCACGGCTGTCGGGCCAAGGTCGCGGATGGAGTCTTCGCGGTGGTTCGGCACCAGCTTGACCCAGGGGTTGTGCTGGCTGATCAGGCCTTCGATGTCGGCCATCGGCACGTCCTTGTTCAGCTTGATGGTCAGCGCCTGGCTGTGGCAGCGCATGGCACCGATGCGAACGCAGATACCGTCGACCGGGATCGGATTCTTGAAGCGGCCGAGAATCTTGTTGGTCTCGGCCTGAGCCTTCCATTCCTCGCGGCTCTGCCCGTTGGGCAGTTCCTTGTCGATGTAGGGGATCAGGCTGCCGGCCAGCGGCACGCCGAAGTTGTCCACCGGGAAGGCGTCGCCGCGCATGGCTTCAGCGACCTTGCGATCGATATCGAGAATGGCACTGGCTGGGTCGGCCAGCTCATCGGCGACGGCGCCGTTGATCGCGCCCATCTGCTTGATCAGCTCGCGCATGTTCTGCGCGCCGGCACCCGAGGCTGCCTGGTAGGTCATGGCGCTCATCCACTCGACCAGGCCAGCTTCGTACAGACCGCCGAGGGCCATCAGCATCAGGCTGACGGTGCAGTTGCCGCCGATGTAGTTCTTGCTACCGGCATCCAGCGCCTGGTCGATCACCTTGCGGTTGACCGGATCGAGCACGATCACCGCACTGTCATCCATACGCAGCGACGAGGCCGCGTCGATCCAGTAGCCCTGCCAGCCGGCTTCGCGCAGCTTGGGGAAGACTTCGTTGGTGTAGTCGCCACCCTGGCAGGTCAGGATCACATCCAGGCCCTTGAGGTCGTCGATGCTGTAGGCGTCCTTGAGCGGGGCAATGTCCTTGCCAATGGCAGGACCCTGACCGCCGACATTGGAGGTGGTGAAGAACACCGGCTCGATCAGGTCGAAGTCCCGCTCTTCCAGCATACGCTGCATGAGCACGGAACCGACCATGCCACGCCAACCGATCAGACCTACACGTTTCATAACGACTACACCTATATAAACAGCCCGCCGGAACCACCCCGGCGGGGCTGAGAAGATTACAGACTACGCAGCGCGGAGGCTACCGCGTCACCCATGGCAGCAGTACCGACCTTGGTCTTGCCCTCGGACCAGATGTCGCCGGTACGCAGGCCCTGATCCAGCACCAGGCTCACTGCCTTTTCGATGGCATCGGCCGCGACCACCTGGCCGAAGCTGTAACGCAGCATCATGGACACCGAGAGAATGGTGGCCAGCGGGTTGGCGATGCCCTGGCCGGCGATGTCCGGCGCGGAGCCGTGGCACGGCTCGTACATGCCCTTGTTGTTGGCATCCAGGGATGCCGACGGCAGCATGCCGATGGAGCCGGTCAGCATCGAAGCTTCGTCGGACAAAATGTCACCAAACATGTTGTCGGTAACAATCACGTCGAATTGCTTGGGCGCACGCACCAGTTGCATGGCGGCGTTGTCGACGTACATGTGGCTCAGCTCGACGTCCGGGTAGTCCTTGGCCACTTCTTCGACCACGGCGCGCCACAGCTGGCTGGAGGCCAGGACGTTGGCCTTGTCCACCGAGCAGAGCTTCTTGTTGCGCACCATGGCCATGTCGAAACCGACCTTGGCGATGCGGCGGATTTCGCTCTCGCTGTAGGGCAGCGTGTCGTAAGCCATGCGCTCGCCGTTTTCCAGCACCTTGGTCTCGCGCGGCTGACCGAAGTAGATGCCGCCAGTCAGCTCGCGGACGATGAGGATGTCCAGGCCGGCGACCACTTCCGGCTTGAGGCTGGAGGCCTCGGCCAGCTGCGGATAGAGGATGGCCGGGCGCAGGTTGCCGAACAGGCCCAGTTGCGAACGGATCTTCAGCAGGCCGCGCTCGGGGCGGATGGCCGGATCGATGGTGTCCCACTTCGGCCCGCCAACGGCGCCGAGCAGCACGGCATCGGCGGCCTTGGCGCGCGCCAGGGTCTCGTCGGCCAGCGGCACGCCATAGCGGTCGATGGCGGCGCCACCCAGATCATCGAAGCTCAGCTCGAAACCCAGAGCGTACTTGTCGTTGGCCAGGTTCAGCACCTTGACCGCCTCGGCCATGATTTCCGGGCCGATACCGTCGCCTGGGAGAACCAGAATCTGTTTGCTCATTGCATTCCTCAATCTATCCGTAGGGTGGATGACGCTGTTTTCATCCACCGAAACCCAGCACGGTGGATGGATAAAGCGCCATCCCCCCTACCTCTGCAACCGCTGTTATTTGATTGCGCCGAACAGCCAGGGGCTGCTCTGCTGGTGTTTGGCTTCGAAGGCCCTGATCGCGTCCTGATCCTGCAGGGTCAGGCCGATGTCGTCCAGGCCATTGAGCAGGCAGTGCTTGCGGAAGGCATCGACCTCGAAACTGTACTGAACGCCATCGGGGCGGGTCACGGTCTGTGCTTCGAGGTCGACGGTCAGTTGGTAACCCTCGGTGGCCTCGGCCTGTTCGAACAGCGCATCGACCTCTTCATCCTTGAGGATGATCGGCAGCAGACCGTTCTTGAAGCTGTTGTTGTAGAAGATGTCGGCGAAGCTCGGCGCGATCACGGTGCGGAAACCGTACTCGTCCAGCGCCCACGGCGCGTGTTCGCGCGAGGAACCGCAACCGAAGTTCTCGCGGGCCAGCAGCACACTGGCGCCCTGATAACGAGGGAAGTTCAGCACGAAATCCTTGTTGATCGGACGCTTGGAGTTGTCCTGGTTCGGCTGACCGACATCCAGGTAGCGCCACTCGTCGAACAGATTGGGGCCGAAGCCGGTGCGCTTGATCGACTTCAGAAACTGCTTGGGAATGATCTGGTCGGTATCGACGTTGGCACGATCGAGCGGGCAGACCAGGCCGGTATGTTGGGTAAAGGCTTTCATCAAAACTCTCCTCAGGCCTGGATCAATTCGCGAACGTCGATGAAGCGGCCGGTCACCGCCGCAGCGGCAGCCATGGCCGGGCTCACCAGGTGGGTACGGCCACCGGCGCCCTGACGACCTTCGAAGTTGCGGTTGGAGGTGGACGCGCAATGTTCGCCGCTGCCCAGCTTGTCCGGGTTCATCGCCAGGCACATGGAGCAGCCCGGCTCACGCCACTCGAAACCGGCCTCGATGAAGATCTTGTCCAGCCCTTCCGCTTCGGCCTGCGCCTTGACCAGGCCGGAGCCCGGCACCACCAGCGCCTGCTTGACGGTGCTGGCGACCTTGCGACCCTTGGCCACCTCGGCGGCGGCGCGCAGGTCTTCGATGCGCGAGTTGGTGCACGAGCCGATAAAGACGCGATCCAGCTGGATATCGGTGATCGGCTGGTTGGCGGTCAGGCCCATGTACTTCAGTGCACGGGTGATCGAATCCTTTTTCACCGGATCAGTTTCGACGGCCGGATCCGGCACGTTCTGGTCAACGGCCAGCACCATTTCCGGCGAGGTGCCCCAGCTGACCTGCGGCTTGATGTCCTCGGCACGCAACTCGACCACGGTGTCGAACACCGCATCGGCGTCGGACACCAGGTTCTGCCACTGTGCCACGGCCTTGTCCCAGTCGCTGCCCTTGGGTGCGAACGGACGGTCCTTGACGTAGGCGATGGTCTTCTCGTCCACCGCCACCAGGCCGACGCGGGCGCCGGCCTCGATGGACATGTTGCAGATGGTCATGCGCCCTTCCAGGGAAAGGTCACGAATCGCGCTGCCGGCGAACTCCAACGCATGGCCGTTGCCGCCTGCGGTGCCGATCTTGCCAATCACGGCGAGCACGATGTCCTTGGCGGTGACGCCGAACGGCAATTTGCCCTCCACGCGCACCTGCATGTTCTTCATCTTCTTGGCCACCAGGCATTGGGTGGCGAGCACGTGCTCGACTTCCGAGGTGCCAATGCCGTGGGCCAGCGCACCGAAGGCGCCGTGGGTCGAGGTGTGCGAGTCGCCGCAGACCACGGTCATGCCCGGCAAGGTAGCGCCCTGCTCCGGGCCGACCACGTGGACGATGCCCTGACGCACGTCGTTCATCTTGAATTCGAGGATGCCGAAGTCATCACAGTTCTCGTCCAGGGTCTGCACCTGGATGCGCGAGACTTCATCGGCGATGGCTTCGAGGCCGCCCTGACGCTCGGCCTTGGTGGTCGGCACGTTGTGGTCCGGGGTGGCGATGTTGGCATCAATGCGCCACGGCTTGCGCCCGGCCAGACGCAGGCCTTCGAATGCCTGGGGCGAGGTCACCTCATGGAGGATGTGGCGATCGATATAGATCAACGAGGAACCGTCGTCGCGACGTTTCACTTCGTGCATTTCCCAGAGCTTGTCGTAGAGCGTCTTGCCAGTCATCAGCCTTACCTCATCAGCGCCTTTTGAGCACATCCATAAACTGCCGGCGTGATCACCGCCCGGCGTCAGAAGTGCACTTTTCTATGCCCGGGCGAAAAGGCCCTTTGGCTTATGGGGAGAATGCTATTGCCGGGCACGAAATAACTCAAATTCATATTTTTTATTCAAAGGATTCCGCATTGGAATGTATGCTCAACGCATCTTCCACTCCCGGAGCGCTCCATGGATCTGGCCAACCTCAATGCCTTTATCGCCATTGCCGAAACCGGCAGCTTTTCCGAAGCCGGCGAGCGCCTGCACCTTACCCAACCGGCCGTGAGCAAGCGCATCGCCGGCCTGGAGCAGCAGCTGGGCGTGCGCCTGTTCGACCGCCTCGGCCGCGAAATTGGCCTGACCCAGGCCGGCCGTGCATTGCTGCCGCGCGCCTACCAGATACTCAACGTGCTGGACGACACACGCCGGGCGCTGACCAATCTGTCCGGTGAGGTCAGCGGCCGTCTGACGCTCGCCACCAGCCACCATATCGGCCTGCATCGCCTCCCTGCCCTGCTGCGCGCCTTTACCCGCGCCCACCCGCAGGTGGCGCTGGACATCCAGTTCCTCGATTCGGAAGTGGCCTACGAAGAAGTCCTGCACGGACGCGCCGAACTGGCAGTGATCACCCTCGCCCCGGAAACCCGCGAGCCGATCCGCGCCGTGGCGGTATGGGACGACCCGCTGGACTTCGTCGCCGCGCCGGAACACCCCTTGGCACGCAGCCAGGCTATCAACCTGGCCGACGTTGCACAGCACCCTGCGGTGTTTCCCGGCGGCAACACCTTCACTCATCACATCGTGCAGCGCCTGTTCGAGGCTCAGGGCCTGACGCCGAACATCGCCATGAGCACCAATTACCTGGAGACCATCAAGATGATGGTTTCCATCGGCCTGGCCTGGAGCGTGCTGCCGCGCACCATGCTCGACGAGCAGGTCGCGCGCCTGCCGATCCCGGGCATTCAGCTGACCCGTCAGCTAGGCTACATCCTGACGACCTTGCATAGCAATAAAAGTGCCTACGTGCCACATACGGAGCGCACGTTATCGAATGCCGCACGAGCATTCATGGATCTGCTCGACAGCCAGCGCGACGACCTTGCATAGGCGGCCGGCATCAGACTAACGTGGCGACAGAACAATAAAAGTGCCTACGTGCCATTAATGCCCGCCCCGCGCATCGCGCATTCCGGAGAACGGTTCGGCCATGGCCAGATCGACTGACCAGACCCCGCCCCTGCCACACATACCGGCGATGGACCCCGCCGAATTCGAGCAGACCTGGCAGGACGCACAGCGTTTGCTGGCCGCGCTCAATGGTGCGGAACTCGGCACCTGGTACTGGGACATTCGCAGCGGCCAGGTGAACTGGTCACGCGGCGCCCAGGCGTTGTTCGGCCTCGACCCCAATCGCCCGTTGACGCGGGAGCTGCATTACATCGATCTGATTCCTGAGGAGGAGCGCGCCGACGTCCTGGCGAAATTCGAAGCCATCCTCAAGGGCGAACAGATCTCCAACGCCCTGCGCCACCGCATCCGCTGGCCGGATGGCAGCCTGCACTGGCTGGAGATTACCGGCAGCCTGCAACGCGAGGCTGACGGCCGCCCCCGGATGTTCGGCGTGATCCGAGACATCAGTGCCCAGCAGGAGCGTGCAGAAGCCTTGCGCGCATCCGAAGAGCGCTTCGCCAGCCTGTTCCGCCTGAGCCCGGACATCATGATGCTGGTGCGCTACGACAACAGCGAGATCGTCGAGGTCAACCAGCATTTCACCCACGCGTTCGGCTGGAGCGCCAGCGACATCATTGGCCGCCCTACTCACGAACTGAATCTGTGGGTGCACGCCAGCCAGCGTGATTACCTGCGCCAGCAGGCACCGCTAAGCCACGAGCCAGTGATCCAGGACGTGCAGCTGCGCACCCGCGACGGTGCCATTCTCGACGGCGTGCTGTCGAGCCAGTACATCGAACTGCAGGGCGACCGCCTGCTGCTCTGTACCTTCCTCGATACCAGCGAACGCAAACGCGCGGAAAATGCGCTGCGCGCCAGCGAGGAAAAATTCGCCAAGGCTTTCATGCACACGCCGGACGCCGTAGCCATCACCGATCGCGAAACTGGGCGCTTCATCGAGGTCAACCCGAGTTTCGAACAGCAATTTGGCTGGAGGTCCGCCGAGGCCGTGGGTCGCACGTCCCTGGAGCTGGGCATCTGGGCTGACCCCGGTGACCGTCAGCGTATGCTCGAAGCTGTGCGCAGCGGCGGCCTGGACAACCTCGAAGTGCGCCTGTTCAGCCGCGATGGCAGCGTCACCAGCAACCTGCTGTTCGGTGGCGAAATCGAACTCAACGGCACCAGCTGCCTGGTGCTCACCGTGCGCAACATCACCGAACAGCAGGCTCAGGAGCAGGCGCTCAACGAAAGCAGGCAGCGCCTGCGTCTTGCCCTGGAGTCGGCCGATCTCGGCACCTGGGACTGGCATATCCCCGGCAGCCGACTGATTGCCAGTGCGCGGGCCTCGCAACTGCAAGGTCTGCGAGCAGAACCGTTCGAAGGTGCCTTCCTCGACTTTTTCCGCCACGTACCGATGGAAGACCGCCACCACCTGCGCCAAAGCTATCAGCGCCTGGTACGGGAAGGCCGCAGCCACTATCAGGTCACCTACCGCGTGCAGCTGGAAAATGGCGGCCTGCGCTATCTCGAGAGCACCGCCAAGCTGCAGTTGGATGATGCCGGCCAGCCACTGCGCATGGTTGGTACGCTGGTCGACATCAGCGAACGGGTTCTGCGTGAGCAGCGCGTCAGAGCGTCGGAGGAGAAGTTCGCCAAGGCGTTCCATTCCAGCCCAGACGCCATCACCATCACCGAGCGCGACACTGCGCGCTACATCGAAGTCAATGAAGGTTTCACCCGCCTCACCGGCTATTCGCCGGACGAGGTGGTCGGGCGCACGGCCTTCGAGATGGACATCTGGGCCTTCCCCGAAGAGCGTCAGCGCCTGCTCGAGCAACTGGCTCGCAATGGCCAGGTGCTGCACCAGGAAATGCACGGCAAGCACCGCAACGGCGAAGTACGCCTGGTAGACGTCTCCGTACAGCCCATCGAGCTAGATGGCATTCCCTGCCTGCTGCTGACCGCACGCGACATCAGCGAGCTCAAGCAGGCCCAGGCGCAGGTTCAGCACCTGGCCTATCACGATGCGTTGACCAATCTGCCCAATCGCGCCCTGCTGATGGACCGCCTGACGCAGCAGATCGCCCTGCTAAAGCGCCACGACCTGCGCGGCGCCTTGCTGTTCCTCGATCTGGATCACTTCAAGCACATCAACGATTCGCTCGGCCACCCCGTCGGCGACTCCGTGCTGCGCCTGATCACCGCACGCCTGGAGGCCAGCGTGCGCCTGGAAGACACCGTGGCGCGCCTGGGCGGCGACGAATTCGTGGTGCTGCTCTCGGGGCTGGAGGGTAAACGCTCGGAAGTCACCCGCCACGTCCGCCAGGTGGCCGACAAACTGCGCCAGCTGCTCGCCGAACCGATGCTGCTGGACGGCCATCGTCTGCAGGTGACGCCGAGCATCGGCGTCGCCCTGATTCCGGACCATGGCAACAATCCGGCAGATCTGCTCAAACGCGCCGATATCGCCCTCTACCGCGCCAAGGACTCCGGCCGCAACGCCATCCAGCTGTTTCGCACCACCATGCAGGACGCTGCCAGCGCACGCCTGCGCCTGGAGAACGATCTGCGCCTGGCGCTGGCGCGCGGCGAATTCGAGCTGCACTTTCAGCCCCAGGTCGACGCCCGTGACGGCAAGGTGGTCGGTGCGGAAGCCTTGCTGCGCTGGCAACACCCACAACTGGGGCCGCAGTCGCCGGCGCAATTCATTCAGGTGCTGGAGGAAAGCGGGTTGATCGTCGAGGTCGGCGGCTGGGTGCTGGCCGAGGCCTGTCACTTCTGTTCCCGGCTGCTGGCTGACGGCCTGGTCGATGGCGAGCGCTTCAGCCTGTGCGTCAACATCAGCCCCCGGCAGTTCCGCCAGCACGATTTCGTCGAACGAGTCGCCAGCAGCCTGCGCGACAGCCAGTTGCCCAACGCCATGCTCAAATTGGAGATTACCGAGGGCATCGTCATTCAGAACATCGACGACACCGTGGGCAAGATGCTGCGCCTGAAGAAGCACGGCGTCAGCTTCGCCATGGACGACTTCGGCACCGGCTACAGCTCGCTGACCTATCTCAAGCGCCTACCGGTGGACATGCTGAAGATCGACCAGTCGTTCGTACGCGATGCGACCAACGACCCCAACGATGCCGAGATCATCCGCGCCATCGTCGCCATGGCGCGCAGTCTTGGCCTGGCGCTGATCGCCGAGGGTGTCGAGCAGCAGGACCAACTGGAGTTCCTGCAGTCGCAGGGCTGTCATCTCTATCAGGGCTACCTGTTCAGCAAACCGCTACCGCAGGAAGCCTTCCGAGCGCTACTGAACTTGCAGCACGGCTGAAACCGAGGCGAACGAAAAAGGCGCCCTGCGGGGCGCCTTTTTTTATCAGCATCGACTCAGTTTTCCAGCGCAGGACGCTGACTGCCGATGGGGATGCGCTTGGCCTTGGCCTCTTCCGGCACGATGCGCTCCAGCTCGACATGGAGCAGGCCGTTGACCAGATTGGCGCCCTTGACCTCGATATGGTCGGCCAGGCGGAAGGACAGCTTGAACGCGCGCTGGGCGATACCCTGATGCAGGTAGCTGATGCTCTCGGCGCTGCGATCACGCTTGTTGCCGACCACGGTCAGTACGCCGCGCTCGACCTGCAACTCCAGGTCGTCTTCCTCGAAGCCGGCAGCCGCGACCACGATGCGGTAATGGTCTTCGCCGTGCTTCTCGACGTTATAGGGCGGGTAGGAACTGCCAGCGTCATTGCTGCGCAGGGCAGATTCGAAAAGATCGTTGAAACGGTCGAAACCGACGGACTGGCGGAACAGAGGGGCCAGAGACAGTACGTTGCTCATGAGTATTCTCCTGAAAATATCAGCAAGGTTCATATCGCGGAACCCGACTTCGGCATCCCGCAGTCACTTATCTGAGGTCGGCCAGAAGAATTTCAAGGCATGCATTATCTGCGCACGCAAGAATGAGGATGGCGTAGGGGCGAGCTCTGCTCGCGAACGCACTTTCGCGAGCAGAGCTCGCTCCTACGCCGTGGGTGCAGCCAGCAAGCGGTCGATACGCTCGCAATCCTGCTCGCGGCGAACCTCGGCAAACAACGTCACGGCCTCGGGATAGGTACGCGTAAGCATCGCCAGCCACTGCTTCAGGCGCCCCGGCGCATAGCGTGGCGCCAGCTTGCGCCGTGCCTGCTGCCAGAAATCGAGCAGCAGCGGCTGCAGTTCGGCCCAGCTCATTTCCTCGGGCGTCTCACCCGCCCTGACCGCAGCGATCTGCCGCGCCAGGCCGGGACGCGATACCAGGCCACGTCCCAGCATGATGTCATCCACGCCGCTGATTTCACGGCAGCGGCGCCAATCGTCCAGCGTCCACACTTCACCATTGGCGAACACCGGTACCCCGACCACCTCCTGCACCCGTGCCACCCACTCCCAGTGAGCCGGCGGCTTGTAACCCTCGACCTTGGTGCGCGCATGCACGACGATCTGGCTCGCACCGCCTTCGGCGAGCGCCCGCGCGCAGTCCAGTGCGCCCTCCTTGCCCTCGAAGCCCAGGCGCATCTTCGCCGTCACCGGAATCTCGGCCGGCACCGTGCGCCGGACCTCCCGAACGATGGCATGCAACAACTCCGGCTCCTTGAGCAGCACCGCGCCGCCACGCGACTTGTTCACCGTCTTGGCCGGGCAACCGAAGTTGAGATCGATCACGGGCGCACCGAGCGTACAGGCATAGGCGGCGTTGTCGGCCAGGCATTGCGGGTCGGAGCCGAGAAACTGTACGCGCATCGGCGTACCGGCCTGGGTGCGCGAGCCGTTGAACAGCTCGGGCGCCAGCTTGTGGTAAGTGGCCGCGGGCAACAGCCGCTCGCTCACCCGAATGAACTCGGTGACGCACCAGTCGATGCCACCGATGCGGGTCAGCACGTCGCGCAGAATCTCGTCGACCAGCCCCTCCATGGGCGCCAGGGCGATTTGCATGAGGTAGTCCGAAAAAATGGGGCGCACAGTTTAGGTTCTGCACGAAAGGTCGTCGAGCGAGAGTCAGACGCCGGACAAAAGCAGCGGGATGGCTTTAGGTGAGCGTCTCGCAAGCGCAGGGGTCGCGCATGGCACGCAAGATGGGCCACACTGGCCAACCGCAAAACAGGAGGCTCGCCATGCGTTATCTCGCGCTGATCGTTCTGGGTCTGTGCTGCCTGACCACACAGGCCAGCGATCCACTGCCCGCGGATATCGAACAGACTCCGCCAGACCCGGTGGCCGAGGCGCCGGCTCGACTGATCTTCAGCCGCGACAACAACGCACCGAACGCCTGCGACATCGAGCTTTACGTCAACCAGCAGGTGGTGGCGAAACTTGGCCCCGGTGAGCACACCAGCCTGGACCTGCCAAGCGGCGAGCTGAGCGTCGCCGTGGCCCTTTCGCCGGACGGTTATTGCGGCGGACGCGGCCCCGATGTCGCGCAATCGGTATTGCTGCGCCCCGGTGAAACCCGCCAGTTCGCCGTAGTGGTCGAGCCAGAGCAGGTGTTCCTCGCCCCAGTGATCGACTGAGCAGCGTTACAGCTCCAGCGGATACGGCTGCGTCAGCGCCTTGCCATAACCGTCGACGAACTCCACCGGCATACGCTTGGGTCGTCCGCTGGACAACTCGATACAGACGAAGGTGGTCTTGGCCCTGAGCAGGGTCAGCCCATCCTCGGGGCGTACCAACTGGAAACGCCGATCCATCTTCAGGCGCTGATCGGACTCGACGATCCAGGTCCCCATCTGCAACTGCTGTCCCTCATAGGCGCTGGCCAGATAATCGATCTCATGGCGCACCACGGCCATGGCTCGATCCAGGCGGCGGTACTCGACCAGATCCAGCCCCAGGAACTGGGAATGACGCCAGGCACAGCGCTCCAACCAACTGACGTATACCGCGTTGTTGGCATGGCCAAGGCCGTCGATATCCTCTGCCGTCACTTCGATATCGATGACGAAGGGCGCGGGCAGCTCCCAATTCATGGCGGTACCTCCAGGTTGCAGCCGGCACGCGGACTCGCGCCAGGCTCAGTGATCCAATTCATCAGAACATGGCCGCCATGCCTTCTCGACGGCCACCCGATCAGGTGCAGCATGATACGCCGCACTGCCAAGGCGTGCAGCGCCGAGCTTTCATCGCCACATTGCGCCACGCCATAATGTCGCACTCGCCAGAGAGACCGAGAACGAGCAATTGACTGCCACCCTGCGCCTATTGATGCTTCTGCTGCTGCCCGCACTGACCTGGGCAGAAAGCCTGCCGCTACCGAGCGGCCAGGCGCAGATACTGCCCGCCCCCTATATGTATTTCTGGGAGGACCCGAGCGGCCAGGCCGACTTCACCGATGTCAGCGCCCTACCCGACTCCGCCTGGCAGCCGGTCAATCGGCGCGATGCCAGTTTCGGTTATGGCGCAAGCGCCTACTGGTTGCGCCTGGACCTGCACAACCCGCACGATCGCTCGCTTGGCTGGATATTGCTGATCGGTAACTCGCTGCTGGATCAACTCGACGCCTATGGCCTGGATGGCAAGCGGGTCTATCGTGCAGGCGATCAGCGCCCCTTCGACTGGCGCTGGATCGACTACCGTCAACTGGCGCTCCCCCTGGAGCTGAACGCAGAGGAACAGCAGCGCATCTGGCTGCGCATGCAGACAGCGGGCTCGGCCAACCTCAGCGCCAGCCTGATGACCCGCGAAACCTTCAACCATCAGCAACAGCGCAGCCTGCTGCTGCACGGGCTGTTCTTCGGCGCGCTGCTGGCGATGCTGATCTACAGCCTGACCATCTTCTGCATAACCGGTGATCGCAATTACCTCTGGTACAGCTTCTACGTAGCCAGTTTCAGCCTCTACCAGTTCATTCAGGTCGGCTTCGCCTTGCAGTGGCTATGGCCTAACGCGCTTACCTGGCATCAGCTCAGCTTCCCCCTTACCTCGGCTCTGGCCACGCTGTTCGGCATTCAGTTCACCTACGGCGTACTGGAGCTGGACAAGGCCGCGAAGCCTTATCGCTGGAGCACTCATACACTCAAGGCGTGTGCCTGGCTGGTGCTCGGCATGGCGCTGCTGGGGCCTTATACGCCGGCGCTGATTGGCAGCTTCGCGTTGGTGGTCGCATGTGCCGTAGCCGCCTTCATCATCACCCTGCTGCGCTGGCGCGATGGCTACGCCGGCGCACGCCTGTTCGCCCTGGGCTGGTTCGTGCTGATCGCCGCCAGCCTCACCAGCATTCTGAGCGGCACCGGTCTGCTGCCCTACTCGCTGCTGACTCTGCATGCCCAGCAGGTCGGCGGGCTGATCGAGATGACGGTCTTCTCCATCGCGCTAGCGGCTCGCATCCGCCACATCCAGGAGGCCAAGCGCCAGGCGCAGACCCGCCTGATCGAACAGGAGCGCCATCTGCGCGCCGAACAGGCCAGGCACCTGGAACTGCAAAAGCAGATCAGCGAAAGCCTGGAGCAGCGCGTTCAGGAGCGCACCGCAATCTTGCAGGACACCCTGCAGCAACTATCCGACGCCAATCTGCGCCTGGCGGAGCTGAATCGCCGCGACGGCCTCACCGGCCTGTTCAATCGCCATACCCTGAGCGAGGAACTGGCGCGCGCCTGCGCCCGCGCCGAGCGTAGCCGACAGTCGATGGCAATCCTGATGATGGACCTGGACCACTTCAAACAGGTCAATGATCGCTATGGCCACCTGGCTGGCGACGCCTGCCTGCGCCATGCAGCCCAGCGCATTCAGCAACGCCTGCGCGGCAGCGATCTGCTGGCGCGCTTCGGCGGCGAGGAGTTCGTCGCTCTGCTCGACAGCACCGATCTTACCGGCGCACTCGACCTCGCCGAACAGTTGCGCGAAGACATCGCCCGAAATCCCTGTCACTACCAGCAGCAATCGATACCGCTGAGCCTGAGCATCGGCCTGCACGCCGGCGTGCCGCATGACCCGAGCAGCGGGGAGCACTGGCTCGAGCTGGCCGACCGCGCCCTGTATCGCGCCAAGGCAGGCGGTCGTAACCAGGTCGTCAGCTACGAAGCCAACGCCTTGGACGGCGCCTGACGCACCTCGCCAAGCAGCCCCAGCACCGCCTGCAGGAGCAGCGGATCACCCAGCACCCGCTGATGCCCGCCGGCCGGCAAACGCAGCAACTGGCTGTCGAACCAGGCGCTGTGAATCCGCTCAGCTTCGCTCACGGGCACAACCTGATCATCCTCGGCATGCACGACCAGCCCCGGCACCTCTAGTTGATAGCGCTGCACGTCGAGATGCGCCGCCGGAATGCCGGCAGTCCTCTCCACCTGGCGCACGAAGTGCGAACGCGCCACCGCCGGCAGCCCCATGAAGCGGGCGAAGCCGCGCAGCACGGTAAGTATTCGGCTTGGCGCGGAGATGCTCACCAGCGCCTCGGTGCGCAGTCCCATCTGCGTTGCCAACAGCGCGCTGGCACCGCCCATGGAATGACCGATCACAGCCTTCAGCGGTGGCAGCTCGCTGGCGGCTTCGAGCAATGCCCGTGCGAACAGCGCCAGGTTGGCCTCGCGACCAGGCGAACGTCCATGGGCCGGGGCGTCCAGTGCAACGACTCCGTAGCCGGCATCGACCAGACCACGAATCAAGTTGGCGAACTGGGTCGGCCGCCCTTCCCAGCCGTGCATCAGCAGCACGGTTGGGCCTCTGCCCCAGCGCAGCGCGGAGAGACCGAAGCGCAGCGTGATGCGCTCGGCACTGGTCAGCAGCGGCAGCTCCCAGTCCCGCGGGGGCAGATTGCGCGGCGTCATGAAACGCTCACGCAGACGGCTGGCGACCATTTGCGGAGCTACTCTGCCCAGGGTGGCATTGACGCCACGTACCCATGTCATCTGGTTCATCACCTTCTCCTTCGAGCCTGATTCACACCACTGCCGACTTGGCAGCACGCAACACACGGTCGGACAGCTCGCCAGGGCCCAGCGCCCGCGCCAGAGCCAGACCACCGACCATCAGCGCCAGATCAGCCAGCGCCGTATCCGCCTCTTCTGGCGCACTGCTCATCTGCGCCACCATCAATTCAATGTGTTCGGCCAGGGCCTGACGAAAGCCGTCCGGCATGCGTGCGATTTCCGCCAGCGAGCTGGGCAGCGGGCAACAGGCTTCAGGCGTGTCGCGATGCCGACGCGACAGGTAGAACGTCGCCATCAGGGCCCTGCGTTCCACGCCGGCGAGTTTCGGGTCGACCGCTGCCATCCCCTCACGCCGCGCGCTGAGCAACTGACGGAAGGCCTCGAGCATCAGGGCGTCCTTGCTGGGGAAATGGGCGTAGAAGCCCCCCACCGTCAGCCCTGCAGCGGCCATCACCTCCGCGACCGCGGGATCGCTGGGGCCGCGCTCTGCAAGCACGCGCTGCGCAGCAGCGAGAATGCGTTTGCGGGTTTGAATCTTGCCGTCGCTCATGGCCAAGTCCTTTCATATGATGGACGCAATATTACGACCATCATATTAATTTGCAAGTTGCCGCAGCGACCGTTGGTCCGCCGGCGACGCGACGGCGCACAGAACCGAGACAGAAAAGACAGAAACAAAAAGGGGCCGCCTCTGAAGAGGCAGCCCCTGGGTTCCGCAAATGCGGCAAGAAAATTGGCGTCCCCTAGGGGACTCGAACCCCTGTTACCGCCGTGAAAGGGCGGTGTCCTAGGCCACTAGACGAAGGGGACGAAACCTTCGAACGACAAGGCCAGCACTAGGCTGGCCTTGAGTGTGGTTGGTGGAGCTAAACGGGATCGAACCGTTGACCTCTTGCATGCCATGCATAGACGAAGGGGACGAAACCTTCGAATGGTTGGTGGAGCTAAACGGGATCGAACCGGGCTCGCAGCGCCTGCGCGCTGCGACTGGAAAGTGGCGTCCCCTAGGGGACTCGAACCCCTGTTACCGCCGTGAAAGGGCGGTGTCCTAGGCCACTAGACGAAGGGGACCCCTAGGAACCTTCGAAGAACGAGGCCAGCGCTACGCTGGCCTTGTCAGTGTTTGGTGGAGCTAAACGGGATCGAACCGTTGACCTCTTGCATGCCATGCACCTAGGGGACTTCCTAGGCCACTAGACGAAGGGGACGAAACCTTCGAATGGTTGGTGGAGCTAAACGGGATCGAACTGGCTGCAGCGCCTGAGCACTGCGGCTGGAATAAGTGGCGTCCCCTAGGGGACTCGAACCCCTGTTACCGCCGTGAAAGGGCGGTGTCCTAGGCCACTAGACGAAGGGGACGCAAGACCCTGATCGCGAATCGACTCTCATCGATTCTGGCACTCCTGAAGGAGTCGAGATTGGTGGAGCTAAACGGGATCGAACCGTTGACCTCTTGCATGCCATGCAAGCGCTCTCCCAGCTGAGCTATAGCCCCATCTCGAGGACGGGGCGCATGTTAAGAGCGCCCCGATTGGCTGTCAACAACATTTTTCCTGCCAGCCAAAAGTTTTTGCCACTAGAACAATTACTTAGAGCCCACAGAGAGTAAACATCGACCGTGGAAGGGGCTTCAGCCGCGACAACACCACCCGTCGCGGCTAAAGCCCCTCCCACAGCGGCACGCCTCGACTTAGCCGATGCTCGCCAGCAGCTTTTCCCACTCCTTGGCCTCTTTCTTCGAGGTGCCGCCGAGCAACTCCAGCGCCTGGCGCAGGCGGAAGCGAGTCAGGTCCGGGCCGAGGATTTCCATGGCATCGAGCACCGATACCGAGCTGGCCTGGCCGGTGATGGCGGCGAACATCAGCGGCATGGCGTCACGCAGCTTCAGTTCCAGGTGCTCGACCACCGCCTGGATGCAGCCGGTGATGCGCTCCTTTTCCCACTGGCGGAGCGACTCGAGCTTCCACAGGATCAGCTGCATCAGCTGGCGCACCTGATCGGGCGACAGCTTCTTGTGCTCGAACAGCTTGGCGTCCAGATTCAGCGCGCCGGAAAAGAAGAAGCCGGCCAGCGGTGCGATCTGACTGAAGGTTTCCACCCTGCCCTGCACGTGCGGCGCGATCTTCATCAGGTACTCGGGGTTGAGCGCCCATTTCTGCACTTCGGCGGCGAAGATTTCCACCGGCAGCTCACGCAACCATTGGCCATTGAGCCAGGATAGCTTCTCCAGGTCGAAGATCGGCCCGCCCAGCGACACACGGTTGATATCGAAGTGCTCGATCATCTCGGCCAGCGAGAACTTCTCGCGCTCGTCCGGCATCGACCAGCCCATGCGCCCCAGGTAGTTGAGCATGGCCTGCGGCAGATAGCCCATGCGCTCGTAGAAGGTGATGCTGGTGGGGTTCTTGCGCTTGGACAGCTTGCTCTTGTCCGGATTGCGCAGCAGCGGCATATAGCACAGCGCCGGCTGCTCCCAACCGAAGTATTCGTAGAGCTTGATCAGCTTGGGCGCCGACGGCAGCCATTCCTCGCCGCGCAGCACGTGGGTGATACCCATCAGATGGTCGTCGACGACGTTGGCCAGGAAGTAGGTGGGCAGGCCATCGGCCTTCATAAGCACCTGCATGTCCATGCGATCCCATGGGATCTCGACGTCACCACGCAGCATGTCGGGCACCACGCAGACGCCTTCGCTCGGCACCTTCATGCGTACCACGTGCGACTCGCCTGCGGCGATGCGGCGCTGCGCCTCGGCCGGATCGAGGTGCGTGCAGTGACCGTCGTAGCGCGGCGTTTCCTTGTTGGCCATCTGCTGCGCGCGCACTTCATCGAGACGCTCGGCGGAGCAGAAGCAGGGGAAAGCGTGGCCCTTGGCGACCAGCTCGTCCGAGTATTTCTTGTAGATCTCGCCACGCTCGCTCTGCCGGTACGGGCCGTGCGGGCCACCTACGTCCGGGCCTTCGTCCCATTCAATACCCAGCCAGCGCAGCGCGTCGAAAATCTGCTGTTCGGATTCACGGGTCGAACGCAACTGGTCGGTGTCTTCGATGCGCAGGATGAACTGGCCACCGTGCTGACGAGCGAAGCACAGGTTGAACAGTGCGATGTAGGCGGTGCCGACATGGGGATCGCCGGTCGGCGATGGCGCGATACGGGTACGAACGGTGGTCATGAATGCTCTCGGAAGGAAGACGCGAGGTTTTGAATCAAGCGGGCGATGTTAGCAGGCCGACGGCCCCCGGCTCCAGCAGGCCGCCCCGGGTGATGGGCAAGCTGGCAATGAGAAAGTCGAGGAAGGCCTTGACCTTCATTGCCTGAAAGCGCCGCGATGGGTAGATGGCATAAACCTCGCCCACCGGCAGCCGCGCCTCGGGCAGCAGCTCCACCAGGCGCCCGCTGCGCACAGCCTCTTCGCTGATCATCACCGGTAGCCCGGAAATGCCCGCGCCGGCCAGGGTCGCCTCACGAGCGAAGGTGATGTTGTTGCAGGTCATCACCCGCTGGCAGGGCAGATGCTCGCCCAGCAGCGGCCAGTAGCGTGGGGCATCGTGCTGCAGGAGGATCGCCCGATGCCCCTCCAGCTCGACGACGCTGCGCGGCGTGCCGTGGGCAGCCAGGTAGGCAGGGCTCGCGCACAGACGCCGGCCGCTCTCGAACAGCTTGCGCGCGATCAGGGTGGAATCCTGCGGCTGGCCGACCTGGATGGCGATGTCCACGCCCTCCTCCAGCGGGTCCACCGAGCGCGAGGTCAGTTCCACTTCGGCATCGATCTGCGGGTATTGGCGCATGAACTCGCCCAGCACTCGCCCAAGAAATAGCTGGCCGAACTCGATGGGTGAGGTGATGCGCAACAGCCCGGAGGGCTCGCGCTGCAGCTGCATCACCGCCTGCTCGGCCTCGGCGAAGTCGAGCATGATCTGCCGGCAACGCTCGTAATAGGCCTGTCCTACTTCGGTCAAACGCAACTTGCGCGTGGTGCGATTGAGCAGACGGACGCCCAGACGCTCCTCGAGCAGCGCGATGCGCCGACTAACTGTCGACTTCTGCATTCCCATGCTGGTCGCAGCCTGGGTGAAGCTGTGGCACTCCACCACTCGGGTAAAGATCAGTGCGTCATCGAGCCCCATGATTGTTCCTCATAAGCAACAAAGCATGCCAAGTCTAGAGTCTACTAGCGCAAAGGGAACATTGTTAAATTTACTTACATTTCTCTGCCGCATCCCGAGCCTCAAGCATGCCCGCCAAACTGCAACGCCGCCTTCTTGTTTTCGCAATCCTTCTGGCCCTCATCGTCGGCGCCCTGCTCGCTCAATGGCTGCTGGTTGGCCGCTATCACGAGAGCACCGACAACGCCTACGTACAGGGCGAGATCACCCGTGTCTCCAGCCAGTTGAATGCGCGCATCGAAAAGGTGCTGGTGCGCGACAACCAGCACGTGGAGGCTGGTCAGTTGCTGGCCGTGCTGGAAGACGCCGACTTCCGACTGGCTCGCCAGCGCGCCCTCGCCGCTCTGGAAACCCACCAGGCCGAGCGCGCCCAGGCGCAGAGCAAGCTCGACCAGCAGGCCAGCCTGATTGCCGCCAGCCAGGCCGACGTCGCCGCCAGCCAGGCGACCCTCGATCGCGCCAAGCTCGATCTTGGCCGCGCCCAGACCCTGCGCAAGCCGGGTTATGTCTCCGAAGAGCGGGTCACCACCCTGGCCGCCGACAATCGCGTGGCCCGCTCGCAAGTGGCCAAGGCCCAGGCCGATCTGCAGGCTCAGCGTCAGCAGGTGGCCAGCCTGGAAGCCGAGCTCAAACGCCTGGATGCGCTGATTCTTGCCGCCCAGGCCGACCTGGAACAGACCGACCTCAACCTCTCGCGCACACAGATTCACGCGCCGATCAGCGGCATGGTCGGCCAGCGCTCGGCGCGCGAAGGCCAGGTGGTGCAAAGCGGCGCCTACCTGTTGTCGCTGGTACCGGATCAGGACATCTGGATCCAGGCCAACTTCAAGGAAACCCAGATCGGCCGCATGCGCCCGGGACAAAAGGCCGAGCTGTTATTCGACAGCTACCCCGACACACCCATCGAAGGCCGTATCGACAGCCTGTTCGCCGCCTCCGGCGCGCAGTTCAGCCTGCTGCCGCCAGACAACGCCACCGGCAACTTCACCAAGGTGGTGCAGCGCATGCCGGTGAAGCTGACCTTCGCTGCCGACAATCCGCTGCATGGACTGATCCGCCCTGGCATGTCGGTGGAAGTCACGGTCGATCTGCGCAGCGACGACAGCCATGGCGGGTGATGCCCTGATCCGCCCCACGGCGGAACCCAGCCGCCGCGACTGGATTGCGGTGATGAGCGCGATGCTCGGCGCGTTCATGGCGGTGCTGGATATCCAGATCACCAACTCGTCGCTGAAGGATATCCAGGGTGCGCTGTCCGCCACGCTGGAGGAAGGCTCGTGGATCTCCACCTCCTATCTGGTGGCCGAGATCATCATGATCCCGCTGACCGCCTGGTTGGTACAGCTGCTCTCGGCGCGGCGCCTGGCGGTGTGGGTGTCGGTGGGCTTTCTGATCGCCTCGTTGCTGTGCTCCCTGGCCTGGAGCCTGGAAAGCATGATCCTGTTCCGCGCCCTACAGGGCTTCACCGGCGGCGCGCTGATCCCGCTGGCGTTCACCATGACGCTGATCAAGCTACCCGAGCACCACCGCGCCAAGGGTATGGCGCTGTTCGCCATCACCGCGACCTTCGCCCCCTCCATCGGCCCGACGCTGGGCGGCTGGCTGACAGAGAACTGGGGCTGGGAATACATCTTCTACATCAACGTGCCACCCGGCCTGATCATGATCGCCGGGCTGCTTTATGGCCTGGAGAAGAAGGCACCGCACTGGGAGCTGCTGAAGACCACCGACTACGCCGGCATCGTTACCCTCGGCCTAGGCCTGGGCTGCCTGCAGGTATTCCTTGAGGAAGGCCATCGCAAGGACTGGCTGGAGTCGCAACTGATCGTCGGCCTTGGCAGCGTGGCGCTGGTCAGCCTGATCCTGTTCGTGATCCTGCAGCTGTCGCGGCCCAACCCGCTGATCAACCTGGGCGTACTGCGCGAGCGCAATTTCGGCCTGGCCAGTATTTCCAGCCTGGGCCTCGGTGTCGGCCTGTACGGCTCGATCTATGTGCTGCCGCTGTACCTGGCGCAGATCCAAGGCTACAACGCCATGCAGATCGGCGAAGTGATCATGTGGATGGGCGTGCCCCAGCTGTTCCTGATTCCGCTGGTGCCCAAGCTGATGAAGGTCATCTCGCCGAAATGGCTGTGCGCCCTGGGTTTCGCCCTGTTCGGCGCGGCGAGCTTCTTCTCCGGTGTGCTCAACCCGGACTTCGCCGGCGAGCAGTTTCAGCACATCCAGATCATCCGCGCACTTGGCCAGCCGCTGGTGATGGTCACCGTGTCGCTGATCGCCACCGCCTACATCCTGCCGCAGGATGCCGGCTCGGCCTCCAGCCTGTTCAACATCCTGCGCAACCTCGGCGGCGCCATTGGCATCGCGCTGCTCGCGACCCTGCTGGATGCCCGCGCCAAAATCTACTTCGACTACCTGCGCGAATCCATCGTGCCAACCAACCCGCAGGTCGAGGAGCGGCTGCAGCTGCTGACGCAGACATTGGGCAGCGAACAGGCGGCGCTGGCCAGGCTCAGCCAGATCGTTCACGAACAAGCGACCATCATGGCCTACAACGATGCCTTCCACTTCATCGGCATCGCCCTGGGCGTGAGCATGCTGGCGATCCTGCTGACGCGGAAGCTGCCGCAGAACATGGCAGGCGGTGGCGCAGGGCATTGAACCCTGCCCAGCAGAGCCAACGTCGCCCTATCGTAGGGTGGATGACGCTCTATCCGTCCACTACTTGCACACTCAATGGTGGATGAGAAGAGCGTCATCCACCCTACGCGAGGCGACGAGGCGTAGCCCGGATGTAATCCGGGGAGCTCGGGCTGCTGGCCCCGGATTGCATCCGGGCTAAGCGGTCTGCGGTATCAACCTTTGTGGGAGGCGCTTTAGCGGCGATGGTTTGTCGCGGCTGAAGCCTCTCCCACAGTTTGTGGCGGTCTAAGCGGGGCATTTCGCGGCTGAAGCGGAATGCCGCTCAGCCGCTCCTACACACATTCCACAGGCACAGCACAACCCTGACGGAGCCACGCCACGCGGCGAATCGAGAGAACACCGCAGAGCCAAAAGCTTCGCCTCGGGGCGGGGCTCCTCACGGGCAACCCCGCGCCACGCGGCAACATCAAACCTGCAACAAGCGATCGCGCAGCTTCTGGATTTCGTCACGCAACTGCGCCGCGGCCTCGAACTCCAGATCGCGCGCCAGGGCGTACATCTTCTCTTCCAGCTGACGAATGCGCTTGGTGATCTCACTCGGCGAGCGCAGTTCGCTCTCGTAGCGAGCGCTCTCCTCCGCCGCCTTGGCCATGCCCTTGCGCTTGTTGCTGCGCGCGCCCGGCACCACGGCGCCTTCGAGGATGTCCTTGACGTCCTTCTGCACGCCCTTGGGCACGATGCCGTTGGCCTCGTTGAAGGCGATCTGCTTGGCGCGGCGCCGCTCGGTCTCGCCAATGGCGCGCTGCATCGAGCCGGTCATATTGTCGGCGTACAGAATCGCTCGGCCGTTGAGGTTACGCGCCGCACGACCGATGGTCTGGATCAGCGAACGCTCGCTGCGCAGGAAGCCCTCCTTGTCCGCATCGAGTATCGCCACCAGCGAGACTTCGGGCATGTCCAGGCCCTCGCGCAGCAGGTTGATGCCCACCAGCACGTCGAAGGTGCCCAGGCGCAGATCGCGGATGATCTCCACCCGCTCAACCGTGTCAATGTCCGAGTGCAGGTAGCGCACCTTGACGTCGTGGTCGCCGAGATAGTCGGTCAGGTCTTCGGCCATGCGCTTGGTCAGGGTGGTGACCAGCACGCGATCGCCTGCCGCCACACACAGACGAATCTCCGAGAGCAGGTCGTCAACCTGAGTGCGCGCCGGTCGCACTTCCACTGCCGGGTCGACCAGACCGGTGGGGCGCACCACCTGCTCGATCACCCGCCCGGCATGCTCGGCCTCGTAAGGCCCCGGCGTGGCGGAGACGAAGATGGTCTGTGGGCAGGCCGACTCCCATTCCTCGAAACGCATCGGCCGGTTGTCCAGCGCCGAAGGCAGACGGAAGCCGTATTCGACCAGGGTTTCCTTGCGCGAACGATCGCCCTTGTACATGGCGCCGACCTGCGGCACCGAGACGTGGGACTCGTCGATCACCAGCAGCGCTTCGTCCGGCAGGTAGTCGTACAGGGTCGGCGGCGGTGCACCGGCCGGACGCCCCGACAGATAGCGCGAGTAGTTCTCGATGCCATTGCAGTAGCCCAGCTCGAGGATCATCTCCAGGTCGAAGCGCGTGCGCTGCTCCAGGCGCTGCGCCTCCACCAGCTTGTTCGCCCCACGCAGGTATTCCAGACGCTGCTGCAACTCGACCTTGATCTGCTCCACCGCCTCCAGCAGGGTTTCGCGCGGAGTTACATAGTGACTCTTGGGATAGAAGGTGAAACGCGGCAGCTTCTGGATCACCTCGCCGGTCAGCGGATCGAAGGCGCTGATGCTCTCCACCTCGTCGTCGAACAGCTCGACGCGAATGGCCTCCAGATCCGATTCCGCCGGGAAGATGTCGATCACGTCGCCGCGCACACGGAAGGTGGCGCGGGCGAAATCCATGTCGTTGCGCGTGTACTGCAGCTCGGCCAGACGGCGTAGCAGCGCGCGCTGGTCCATCTTGTCGCCACGGTCGAGGTGCAGCACCATTTTCAGGTACTCCTCGGGGCTACCCAGGCCGTAGATCGACGACACGGTGCAGACCACGATGACGTCCTTGCGCTCGATCAGCGCCTTGGTCGCCGACAGACGCATCTGCTCGATATGGTCGTTGATCGAGGCATCCTTCTCGATGAAGGTGTCCGACGACGGCACATAGGCTTCCGGCTGGTAGTAGTCGTAATAGGAGACGAAATACTCCACCGCGTTGTTCGGGAAGAACGCCTTGAACTCGCCGTAGAGCTGCGCGGCCAGCGTCTTGTTCGGCGCCAGCACCAGGGTCGGCCGCTGCACCTGGGCAATCACGTTGGCCACGGAAAAGGTCTTGCCCGAGCCGGTCACGCCCAGCAGGGTCTGGTGCGAAAGCCCGGCTTCCAGCCCCTCGATCATCTGCCGGATCGCCTCGGGCTGATCGCCGGCCGGTTTGAAGCGGGTCACCAACTGAAACTCGGACATGCAGTACCTCGACAAATGGCTGTGACGCATCCTTTCGGACTGCGTTCAAAGCCATGAATTGCAGGGCGATTCGGCGATAGTTCCAGATAGAGTCGAATTACCTGGCAAAAGGCCTTAATTCAGGGCTTTGCGCTGTCGCCCCCTGGATTCAGGGTCGTTATACTAACGCCCCGTTTACGCGCCCCCTAGCGCTTTTGTCGGGGACGCCTGGCCACCCACCCCTCACTCGAGTTGCCGCACCCATCATGAGTCTCTTCTCTGCCGTCGAAATGGCTCCGCGCGATCCCATCCTGGGCCTCAACGAAGCATTCAACGCGGACACCCGCACCACCAAGGTCAACCTTGGCGTGGGCGTCTACTACAACGAGGAGGGGCGAATTCCGCTACTGCGCGCCGTCGCAGAAGCCGAAAAGGCTCGCATCGAGGCTCACGCCCCGCGTGGCTATCTGCCGATCGAAGGCATCGCCGCCTATGACAAGGCCGTGCAGGAGCTGCTGTTCGGCAAGGGCGCAGCCCTGATCGAAGCCGGCCGCGTGATCACCACCCAGGCCCTGGGCGGCACCGGCGCACTGAAGATCGGTGCCGACTTCCTCAAGCGCCTGCTGCCGGACGCCACCGTGGCCATCAGCGACCCGAGCTGGGAAAACCACCGCGCACTGTTCGAATCCGCCGGCTTCCCGGTGCACAACTACCGCTACTACGATCCGTTCAGCAATGGCGTGAACCGTGGAGGCATGCTCGAAGACCTGCGCAACCTGCCGGCCCGCTCCATCGTCGTGCTGCACGCCTGCTGCCATAACCCGACTGGCGTCGACCTGCAGCTGGAAGACTGGAAAGCCGTGCTGGAAGTCCTGCGCGAGCGTGAGCACGTGCCCTTCCTCGACATCGCTTACCAGGGCTTCGGTGACGGCATCGACCAGGACGCCGAGGCCGTGCGCCTGTTCGCCGAGTCGGGCCTGGAGTTCTTCGTCTCCAGCTCCTTCTCCAAGTCGTTCTCGTTGTATGGCGAACGCGTGGGCGCTCTGTCGCTGGTCACCAGCAGCCGCGAAGAGTCCACTCGCGTGCTCTCGCAGCTCAAACGCGTGATCCGCACCAACTACTCCAACCCGCCGACCCACGGCGCCACCGTGGTCGCCAGCGTGCTCAACAGTCCCGAGCTGCGCGCCATGTGGGAAGCCGAGCTGGGCGAAATGCGCGACCGCATCCGCAGCATGCGCCTGGCCATGGTCGAACAGCTGGCGGCCCTGGGCGCCAAGCGAGACTTCGGCTTCGTCGCCGAGCAGCGCGGCATGTTCTCCTACTCCGGCCTCACCGTGGAGCAAGTGGAACGCCTCAAGGAAGAGTTCGGCATCTACGCCGTCGGCACCGGCCGCATCTGCGTCGCCGCGCTGAACAACGGCAACCTGGATAGCATCACCCGCGCGATCCACGCTGTGCTGTAAGCCTCTGCGATAAACAAAAACGCCGGCCCTGAGCCGGCGTTTTTGCGTCCGCCAACAGTCACTGTAGGAGCGGCTTCAGCCGCGAATCGTTCGACAAAGCACCGCAAAAGCCAAAGCTTCGACCCGTGGCGGGGCTCCTACACCAATACCCAGGCACCGCTGGCCTTGGAACGACTGGGAGACATTCTGCTTCAGCCGCGATCTGTTGCGGACTGACAGCCATCGCGGCTAAAGCCCCTCCCACGACACCATCGCTGAACACCCCGAATTCTAACCACGCAGATATCGCGTTGAAGTGTTGACTTCTCTTTTTTAATCAGTAACATACGCGCCGTTGTTCCGCGATAGCTCAGTCGGTAGAGCAAATGACTGTTAATCATTGGGTCCCTGGTTCGAGTCCAGGTCGCGGAGCCAAATTCAAGAACCCAGCCTAGTGCTGGGTTTTTTATGCCTGCAGACTCTCACCAGGGACTCCGTCCCAGGTTATTCGCTTCGCTCACCCCTTCGGGGCCACGCTGAAGCGCGTTCAGCTGCGCTGCCGAGTCCAGGTCGCGGAGCCAAATCCGAAAGCCTCGGTTCATAACGGAATGCTGTTCACTTAAGGTTGCACAAGTTTGGCTCCCCTCTCCCATTTATGGGAGAGGGGCTGGGGGAGAGGGCTGGCGGAGCCAAATCCGTTAAGGTTGCACAAGTTTGGCGTTTCCCCTCTCCCTAACCCTCTCCCCCAAGGGGCGAGGGGACTAATCGCGTTCGACCATTTCTTATGTGAACAGCATTACGGTTCATACCGGGGCTTTTTCTTCTTAGACGGACTCTCAGCCTCAGGTCACCCCAGCCTATAAACGAAAAAGGCCGATCAAAGATCGGCCTAGGCACAAGCGTCACAGAGGCTAGTTGACAGTCAATTTGTCGCGATTCTTCTCCAGCGTCGCCTCGCCAATACCTTTCACCTCCAACAACTCGTCGACCGAAGCAAAATTACCGTGCTCCTCACGGTAAGCCACAATCGCCTGCGCCTTGGTCGCACCAATCCCGGCCAGCTCGCGCTGCAGTGTTGCAGCATCGGCGGTATTCAGATTGACCACGGTAACCTGCGCCACCTGCACGGCAGCCGGTTTGGCGCTTTCGGTTTTTGGAGCATCAGCTGCGGTTGCAGCCATAGCGAAGGAAGCGAGAACAGCAAACAGCAGGGAAGATAGACGGAGTTTTTGCATGATGTGCATTCCTTGTCGTAAGTAGATCCAAGTGAGGTTTGAAACCCCACAAGAATCAACCTAGACGCTATCTTCCAGCTGTCAAACCAACGCCTCAACGCTCCCGGTTTCGGAGATGAATCCAATCAACGATCTCACCTTCCGGCACATAACCATGCACCGTTTCGCGCAGCAGCACTCGCACGCGAGCGTAATCGTCCTCACTCACCGCAGCCAGTAGCGCCTGCAAGCGAGCCTTGAGCTCGTCCCAGGGCAACATGTCCTCTTCCGCGCGCATGATCATAGGATGCTCGGTAGGCTTAACATCCTCACCAATCAGCAGCTCCTCGTAGAGCTTTTCACCCGGGCGCAACCCGGTGAACTCGATGGCGATATCGCCATGCGGATTACGCTCATCGCGCACACTAAGGCCGGACAAACGAATCATCTTCTCAGCAAGATCAGCGATCTTCACCGGCTCGCCCATGTCCAGCACAAACACATCACCGCCCTGCCCCAACGAACCGGCCTGAATGACCAGCTGCGCCGCCTCGGGAATCGTCATGAAATAGCGCGTGATGTTCGGATGCGTTACCGTCACCGGCCCGCCCTGCTTGATCTGCTCCCTGAACAACGGAATAACCGATCCAGAAGAACCCAGAACATTACCAAAGCGCACCATGGTGAAACGGGTCTTGTTGACGTGATGAACACCACATTCATCACCGAACAGCAACGGTGCAGGCTCACGACTCAATGCCTGCAGCACCATCTCAGCCAGGCGCTTGGTGCTGCCCATGACATTGGTAGGCCGCACCGCCTTGTCAGTAGAGATCAGAACGAAGTTGGCCACCCCAGCCTTGATCGAAGCCTGCGCCGCATTGAGCGTACCGACCAGGTTGTTGAGCACACCCTCGGCAACGTTATGCTCGACCATCGGCACATGCTTGTATGCAGCGGCGTGATAGACAGTGTTGACGCGCCAAGTCTGCAAAATGTCGAACAAGCGCTCGAAGTTACGGATAGACCCAAGAATTGGCACCAGCTTGATCGGCAGTGACTCCCGCTCGATTCGCTGCTGCAATTCGCCATGGATACTGTAGAGATTGAATTCACTGTGCTCGAAAAGCAGCAACGTACGAGCACCGCTCGCCAGGATCTGCCGACATAGCTCCGAGCCGATGGAACCGCCAGCGCCGGTCACCAGAACCACCTGATTCTTGATGCAGCGCTCGAACAAATCTTGCCGAGGTGGCACTGCATCTCGCCCAAGAAGATCAGCGATATCGACCTCCTGAATATCCTCGACCTTCACCCGTCCGCTGGCCAGGTCGGTGAACCCCGGCACACTGCGAACATGCAATGCATAAGGCTCTAACGCATCGAGGATCTCGCGCCGTCGCGCTCGAGAAATAGACGGCATCGCAAGAAGAATCTCGTCGACCCCCGTCTCGTCGATCATCTGCTGAATATGCTTAGGGGTATAAACTCTTAGCCCAGCGATGACGCGATTGGCAACTCCAGCGTCGTCGTCCACGAATGCCACCGCCCGCATCGTACGCCCCAAACGCAAAGCAGCGACCAACTGATTACCGGCCACTCCAGCACCGTAAATAGCAACCCGGGATGTGCCTGCTACAGCGTCACGTTGTCGTGCAACAGGCTCAAGCCAATCACCAGTGAAGAATTGGCGCATCCCAAGACGCAGACCGCCCAATAGCAACAGACTGAGCCACCAGTAGTTGAAAACCATAGAGCGCGGAACAACCGCCGTGGGGCCCCTGTACCAGTAAACGGCAAGCGCCAACACCAGCGCCGAAAGAGATACGGCTTTTGCGATGGTAATGAGCGCATCACTACCCACATAACGCATCACGGCCCGATACATGCCCAGCCTGATGAAAATAGGCAGAGCAATCATCGGAGCGACAATGAACAACCAGCCATGCCCAGAAAAGGGCTTGGCCGCATCAATTTCCCCCAAACGAACGGCAAACGACAGCCAAAGCGCAACCCAGACAAGGATGGTATCAGCCAATAACTGCAACAACCGCTTCTGACGCCTGGGCAAACTCACCAGAAACTGGCGCAAACCGTTCATCTTCATCCCTCTGGCTGCCTCGTTACCATTCAAATAGAGCTGCCTGCTCCAGACACGTCAAACATCAACCCTCCTGCCGCAATAGACAAGCCAGGTTCAATGCACCACTCGGTCGCCAGCACCTTTTCCCAAGGCTGTTTGCAGAATCAGGCTGAAATAGAGAGAGATCGACATCGAACGGATCATCTGCTGGTCAGTTTCAGCAAGCAAAGCCGGCGTAGACATATCGATCCCCTGCACTTGGGCCAGCCCCGTAATGCCAGGGCGAACATCATACACAGCGCGTGATTCCCGCTCGGCAATCAGCTCTTCCTGATTGAACAGATTAGGCCGAGGCCCAACCAGACTCATTTCCCCCCTGAGCACATTCCAGAGCTGAGGTAGCTCGTCCAGCTTGGTCTTGCGCAGAAAAGCGCCCAAGCGCGTGATCGAGGCGCTGGAGGCCAAGTGGCTCGCCACAGATGCGGTATCAACCGCCATCGTCCGAAACTTGACTAACGTAAACGGCTGCTTACCACGCCCCACACGCGTCTGACGAAACAGGGGCGCGCCTGTATCCAACAAGCCAAGAACATAGATCAAGATCAATACTGGAAAGCCGAAGAGCAACCCCAGCAAGGACAGAACAACATCAAAAACACGTATCACAGACCCAACCTCTGAAAGCCAGTCAATCCGAAGACAGGAAACAACGCCTTAACCCCTCTTCAACCGTGAAAGGTGGCTGCCAATCCAGTGTCTCGCAAGTCTGCGAGATATCTACCTGCAAAGACCCCAGCAAGCGCTGCGCCATAGCCTTTCGCCCCAACAATGCCGCGCTAAGCTTCAGAACGCCAGCAGGCACAGGAATCAACCGTGCAGGCCGCCCCATTGCATCTCCCACTAAACGCAACAGCTCCGTAGTCGATAGATCGCGACCATCACCCGCCAGAAAGACTTGGTTGGCAGCGGCAGGATGATCGATGCAGCGAACGATCAAATCGACAAGATTGTCGATGCCAACCAGCGAACGGCGATTGTGGATAGCCCCGAGCGGTAGTGGAATCCCTTTACCAATCCAGCGAACCAAACTCCCAAAGTTACCCGGAGCCTCTGGGCCATACACCAAGGGAGGACGAATGATCACCAGCTCCATCCCTGTCTCTTGCTGGATGCGCCAAAGCCCCTGCTCAGCCTCCCATTTAGACTGGGCATAGGGCTCCACGGGGTGCGGGACATCAAGGGCAGTAAAGGGGCGAACATTGATATTCCCGTTAACGCCGATAGAGCTGATGAAAACGAAACGTTTCACCCCGGCTATCGCGGCTTGCCGGGCAAGATTCAACGTACCCTCCACGTTGACCCCCCGATACTCAGTCAGCGGGTCACTACTGACCTCCTGAGAAATATGAGCTCGAGCAGCGGTATGTACTACTACGGTAGTACCCTCTAGAGCGGAGGCCCACTGCGTGTCTGCACTTATATCTCCCACCTCAAATACATGCTCAGAAAACCTCCTAGTTCCGCTTGAACGCATAGCGGCCACCACATACGCACCTGCAGTAGATAGATAACGCAACAAAGCACCACCAACGAAACCGGTGGCCCCAGTCAGCAAAACTCGCATAATTAAAGAAGCGCCTCTTCATAAACCGCGATGGTTTTATCCAGCATTAGAGAAAACGTAAAATCGGCTTCATATCGAAGCCGCCCTGCCTCGCCCATGCGCCGCCTCATCTCAGCGTCCGCAAGCAGTAGACCAAGGCGTTCTACTAGTGAGCCTGTAGCGTCACGCTTGATCAGATAGCCCGTCTCACCGTCCTGTACAGCTTCGGCGACGCCTCCTACATCGGATGCGATAACTGGCAGGCCAGCACGCATTGCCTCAAGAATAGTCAGCGGCAATCCTTCCCAGCGAGAGATCAAGATGAATACGTCTGATGCTGCAAGCCGTGAAGAAACATCGATGCAAGCTCCCGAAAAAATGACGTTGCCAGCCAAGCCAAGGCTTGTCGCAAGATCGATCGCAGCTTGCATCTGCGGCCCATCACCAATCAGCTCAAGGCACCAACGCTCTGAGGGAAGCACTGCGAAGGCGCGCAACAATGACAACTGATCTTTAGGCGCCTCAAAACGAGCGACCATGACAAAGCGTACGATATCTCCCACTGCGGCCCGCTGAGCCCGCATCTTGGCAGGAATATCTGGCATGCCGTTATGCACCACGGCGAGCTGGCCTGGTGGCGCAACCCGCTCCGCCAAGGCGAGGCTCCTGTCATAGTCGGAGACAGTAATGATCCGTTTTGCCAACGGGGCAATGAGCCGTTCGATAAATCGATACAGGAAGCGGTGCCTTGGAGATACGCCTTCGGTAAATGCCCAGCCATGGGCCGTGAATATGCAAGGAGCAGTCAGCCCTATAGCGCTGATACGTCCAATAATTCCGGCCTTAGAAGAATGCAAGTGAATCAGATCTGGCTTCAAGCGCTTTAGCACGCCGCGCAGCTCGAATATCGCTTTAACGTCAACAATTAAGTCGATCTCTCTGGTCAAATACTTCAGAGAAATACAACTTAATGATCGATCCCGCGCATGCTGCAGAAAAACGCCCTGCCCACCAACCAAAATAGTTATGTCATAACCACAAGACTGAAGGCCCGCAGCAAGATCAAGAAGATGGACACTGGCCCCCCCCATCACGTCAGAACGGGTTATGACAAAAACTATACTGCGCAATTGAAATCATTCCTCAGTAAAATTTACACCACTAAAAGCGAATCTACTCAGGTGCGCTATCGAACAAGCCTCTTCATATAGCGCAAAAAAGCCGGCGGTGGAATAATGATAAAAAATGAAAAA
>NZ_ATKM01000010.1 GCF_000418555.1 Pseudomonas sp. P818 | reverse complement strand
TTCGAAAAATAAGAACTAGTCACAACCCGCAGCCACTTTACCCTTAGATTTCGCCTCGTAAATATATGAATTCCGTTGGCGCTGTAGAAATTAAGGCTTAACTTATCAGCAAGCGTTTGTAGCGTCCGGCGCTGAAAAAATCCAATATGTTGCCCCGTAGAAAGCGAGTAGTACCACCATTCATCCGGGTTGGGGGGCGCGCCATCATAAAGCTCAGTAGAAAAAATTAATGTATCGGCATTTGCATAACGAAGAGTTTCTTCTATATGCCCAACAGGATCTGTTACATGCTCTAAGACTTCCATAGCTGTTACCGCAAGACACCCCCCTGCTCCCGCTTCATATTCAAACCCGCGCGCTAGAAAATTTTTACAGTATTTATCAGACCAGTAAAAATCGAAACCATAATCTCTCATCAGTCTAGTCAGCATTCCATAGCCACCGGCAGAATCTAAATACCGACCACGGCCGCGCTCAGCCATCCCCCAGAACAACAGTGACGAAAGTTTTTCGCTTATTAGAACATTTCGCGCGACCAAGCCTGTATCAGCATCAGCAATAGCAGAGGAATAAGCCTCACTCAGCCAATACGGCTCATGAACTTTTAAATAACCACACGACTGGCAAACCATATAATCCGCCTTATATTTCCCCAACAGGATCGCAGAGAAAACATGCACCATTTGACCCTGACATATCGAACATTTAACTTCATCCACGGCTTTAAACCCCAAATCTATATCAGCCAAATAGCCATCTAAAAAACAGAAGCAGACCCCCCAAAAAAATCTGCACCCCATTACCTCTCGCAAAAATATCTTCAAAAAAAGCTACTAAATCAAATAAGCACAAACCCACATCAAGAGGATTGCATATCATTACGCAATTCGACAGAGCACGACATCGCTCTAACTATCTTTTGCCGCCACAGAATTCCATATAAAGAAACCGCACAAAGAGAATAGATTAATGCCCAAACCCATAGCATTCCCTCAATCCCATAAAGAAAGAAACCTAAAACCTTGAAAGTTACACCAAAAAAAATCATTGCCATAGCAAAAAAAACCTGCTCCCTAATAAAGCCACATCCATTTAGAGCCATTGCTAACGCATGCCCCAAAGACTCTACAACCATCACAACAAAAAAGGCTCCAGCCAAAGACAGAGGCACGCTCAGACTATCGCCAGTCCAAAACCCGATAATATCCTGACTAAAAAACCACAGAATACCCCCCCCAAATAAACCGATCAAAGCAGTTAAAAACAAACTCCTCCTAAATGTATGCACAACAAAAAAACCATCTCTCCTTGTGTAAGCATCCGCATAAGCAGCCCACAGCGGCGCATTAATAATAGAGAGAGGTATACTCACGAACTGAAACAAACGCTGCGCCACTGCATATATAGCCACATGCGCAGCACCTAAGACACTCGATATCAACAGAGCATCCATTCCCACATAAACAATAGAAGCTAACTGCAAAACCAAAAAGAGCCCCCCCACCTGAATCAGGTTATCTTTCTCAACGCGCATAAAAAACAGACCTTTTTTAAAGCCAAAAAGCCCCTGCCACCAAAGTCTAAGCAATAAAAAAACTCCGGAAATTTGTTGCCCCCCCAAAGTAACCCACACCAGAAAAACTATTCCGCACTCGTATTTAGCACCAACAAATAGGAAAACAAGTGAGATCCCCGCCGAAACAACACTAGCCAAGTGAGATTCATAGGCTCTTTGGAGACCAGCAAAAACCCGATGAACACCACCAAAAAACAAACTAATAGAAAATATTACAGCAAAACTAACCCCTGCACCTCTAAACTCCTCCCAGAGAGAGGAATCATTAGTCTTAATCAGTTTATCCCATGGCAAGATAGCGGCAATCAAGCTCAAGACAATCAAAACAATCACGGACACCAATAGCAGGAATAGCAAACCACCAGAAATAACATCACATACTCTTCCGCCCTCGGCATTGATTTTAGCAACCCTATTCGTTAACGCATTTCCAATTCCAAGATCCAAAAACATCAGGAGCCCCGCCAGACTAACCACAGTCATCCAGGCACCGAATCTTTCCACCCCTAAGTAAGGAATTGTCAAGCTAACAGCCAACACCATGACTAGCATAGACGCACCGCGCCCAAAAACGTTGGCAAGCATGGTCCATAAGGCTCTTCGATAACGCTCGGATCTCACCCCCTCTTCGGTACCCTCATCAAAAGGTTTAAATCGCAAGTAGCGTGACAAGGTTATTAATCTCATCATCTACGCCCATAGGTATCTTCGAGACGTACAATATCGTCCTCCCCCAAGTAGCTGCCAGACTGCACTTCGATGATTTCCAACGGGATGCTGCCAGGATTAGCCAGGCGGTGAACTTCACCAAGAGGGATATAGGTACTCTGGTTCTCGCTGAGTAGCAGTGTTTCACTACCCCTCGTAATTTCTGCTGTACCCTGTACTACGATCCAGTGTTCGGCACGATGATGGTGTTTTTGTAGGCTCAGGCTCGCTTTAGGGTTGACCTGTATACGCTTGACCTTGAAGCGTCCACCCTCATCGATGCTGTCATACCAGCCCCACGGACGGTGTACCTTGCGGTGAAGGGTGTGCTCCTCACGAGACTGCTGGTTAAGCAGGCTGACAATCTGCTTAACGTCCTGGCAGCGGCTTCTGTCTGCAACCAGAACAGCATCTGCTGTTTCAATCACCACAAGGTTCTCAACGCCGGCCAGTGCTACAAGGCGGCTGCTGGCATGTACAAGCGAATTACTGCTTTCGGTTATCAGCACATCTCCGTGAAGGGCATTACCCTTGTCATCCTTGGGCGACACGCTCCATACGGCATCCCAGGCGCCCAGGTCACTCCAGCCAGCATCCAGCGGTAGCATCTTGATGGGTAAGGCACTTCCGGGGCACTTCTCCATGACGGCGTAATCGATCGATTCGCTAGGGATCGCCGTAAAAGCCTCTTTATCGGGTCGAATGAAAGCGCCATCGATTCGCTTGCCCATCCAGCTCGTCAAGGCAGCCTGAAGAATGTCGGGTCGAAAGCTCTCCAGAGCCGCTAGCCATACCGAGGCCTTGAGTACGAATAAGCCCGCATTCCAGTAGTAGCCGCCCTCATCCAGGTAGGCTTGAGCGGTGTCCCGATCGGGCTTCTCGACAAAACGCTCAACGATAGCAACTGCCTCTTTGTCAGAAGCCACCTTGATATAGCCATAGCCCGTTTCCGGCCTGTCAGGCGTAATGCCGAGGATGACAATGTTGCCTTCAACCGCAGATTCAACCGCCCGATACATCGCAACGCGGAAAGCCTCGTCGTCAGTGATGGCCTGATCCGCAGGGGTAACTACAAGGACTGGATCTGCTCCCGATTCGCGCGCAGCGAGGGCAGCCAGAGTCAGCGCTGGTGCGGTATTACGCCCTACCGGCTCTAGCAGGAATGTTGCATTGTCGACCCCAAGCTCCCTGAGTTGCTCTTGTGCCAAAAAGCGGTGTTCTTCATTACATACGATGTAGGGCGAAGAAGGCGCATCATTTGACTCACTACCACCCAGAAGACGCTTGATGGACTGCTGGAACAAACTGTCGTTGCCTACCAGGCAAAGGAACTGCTTTGGAAAGCCTGACCGCGATAGCGGCCACAGTCGCGTACCTGATCCGCCGCACAGCACTACTGGTTGAATGGGGTTAGTTGACATCATGAAACGTTGAACCTGTGTGGGTACTGATCAAGGTAATGGCAGGCCGGGTTTCCGGCCCAACCAAACTTTAGATAGAGCGACAAAGCCACAGATTTACTGGGCGTGTCCGCAAGGAATGGCTACGGCTCACCCCATCCCTGTCTCCTCATCAATGCCCGGCAACAGGATGTCCGCATCACTGCTCTGGTCAACATAGCGCTCTCGCAATGCATCAGCCAAAGCACGTCTAGCAGGCTTGTCGCCATGCACCAGACGAATTTCATTTGGCCACGCGCTCATGTGGGTTACAAACCTTACCAGCCCTAACTGATCCGCATGAGCCGAGTAACCGCCTATGGTATGCACCTGAGCACGAATGTCATAGCGCTGCCCGTCAAATTCCACATAGCCACTACGCGGGCCGAAGCGCTGGATCTGTCTCCCGGGCGTACCTTCAGCCTGGTAGCCGACAAAGAGCACATCATGCCGCTCATTGCCCAGCATGGCTTTCAGGTAGTTGACGATACGCCCACTTGAGCACATGCCGTTGCCAGAGATGACGATAGCCGGCTGAGCGGTTTGCGTCAGGCGGTTGACCATGGCCAGGTGGGCCTGGTGACTATCAACCGTTAGCAGATTACGGAAAGCCAGTGGGCTACGGCCTTTGGCCAAGCGCGCCCTCGCCTCTGCATCCCAAAACTGGTCAAGCTCGCGATAAACCGAAGTGAAGCGGCTGGCCAGCGGAGAGTCGAGGATGATAGGCAAGTTTGTCCAGTCGAGCGCTGGAACTCCGTTTGTTTTCGAAGCGGATGAACCTGGCTGAGTCTTTGCCGACTCACTCAACGCTCTGCGATGAATGATGTCCTCAAGCTCGTAGAGCAGCTCCTGAGTGCGACCAATGCTGAAGGCAGGGATCAGAACCGTACCCTGGTTACTAAGCGCATGTTCGAGCACCTTCTCCAGACGTGCACGACGACTGCGGCGATCTTCATGCAGGCGGTCGCCGTAGGTGCTTTCGATGACCAGAATATCGGCTTTATATGGGGCTTTCGGCGCCGGGAGAATTGGCGCATGAGGCGCCCCCAGGTCGCCAGAAAATACGATGCGTTTCTTCTCACCCGTCTCGGGGTACTGCAGGTCCACTTCGACATAGGCCGAGCCGAGGATGTGGCCAGCGCGCTGTAGACGAATGTGAGCGTTGAGCTGCTTCGTGTCGATCAGAGTGAACCATTGCTTGTAGGGCAAGGCGACGATGCGCTGTTCGATCAGTTTGAGATAGCGCTCGACTTGCTTCTGGTCGCGGCTGAAACCCAGCTTGAAGGCATCTTCGAGGACGATGGGTAGAAGCTTGGCCGACGGCTCACTGCAGAGGATCGGGCCTTTGAAGCCTGCCGCTAACAAATAGGGAATGCGACCAACGTGGTCGATATGGACGTGAGTCGCGACCAGCGCCTTGATGCCATCCAGAGAGAAGTCGATTGCGAGCTTGCCGGCGCCTGCCCGGCCTTCAGGGGAAGTTTCGGCGCCTTGAAAGAGGCCGCAGTCAATCAGCAGCGCATGCTCATCATCCATCTGTAGCTGATGGCAGGAGCCTGTCACACCACTAACGGCACCATGATGAAGAATATCGGGGTACCGCACAGGTTAGTCCCTTAACGCTCAAGAAATCCATCGGGACTCAGCCCGCTAATGCGAAATACGGTTGCGAGCAGCTTAGAAGTGCATACGCCCAATTGCCACTAAAAGGCCATCAAGATGAAAGCCCGCACATTTTGACGTTTTTTTCCTGCTTGGCAAGCATAACGAAATTCTGACGCCGCCAGGCCGACTCCACCTGCGCGAACATCACTCATCCTCATTGACCCGATCGCGCAACTCCTTGCCCGGCTTGAAGTGCGGTACGAACTTACCATCCAGGCGCACCGACTGACCGGTTTTCGGATTACGGCCAACCCTCGGAGCACGATAGTGCAGCGAGAAGCTGCCAAAGCCGCGAATCTCGATGCGATCCCCCGTCGCCAGCGCCTGGGACATTTGTTCCAGCATGGTCTTGATGGCCAGCTCGACATCCTTGGAGGACAGCTGACCTTGATGGGTGACAATTCTTTCGATCAACTCCGACTTGGTCATGGTTTTCCCTTCTTTTTCAAGCGGCTAGAAGACTCGACGGTTCGGTTGTAGCACGCGGGTCAGCTTTTGAACAGCCCAAAAAACAAGGTGTTAGTGAGTTTTGCAGTTAGTTGCGATAACGGGGGCTTTGTGTAGAAGATCTAGCTTGAGGCGAAGCTTATGGGTATGGGGCCGGTATTGCGGGATGATTGCAATTCGCCGCGGGGCACGACTCCTACAAGCGAGGCGTCGGCTGGCGCATTCGTGTAGGAGCCCCGCCTCGGGGCGAAGCTTTTGAGAATGAGCTCAGTATTGCGGGATGGCCACCGTTCGCTGCGGGGCGCAGCTCCTACAAGGGGAGTGTTGGTTTGCGGTTTGGCGTGGGAGCCCCGCCTCGGGGCGAAGCTTTTGGGCTGAGCTCGCTATTGCGGGATGACCGCCATTCGCTGCGGGGCGCGGCTCCTACAAGGGCGGTGTAATTGGGGGATTCGGAAACGAAAAAGGCGACCCGAGGGTCGCCTTTTCTTGGATGAAATACCCGAACTTAGTTCTGGTTTTCCATCTGAGCACGGATCAGATCACCAATGGTGGTCGGGCCGGTGCTTTCAACGTCTTGCTTGTTACGCAGTTCCTTCATCGCGTCCTTCTCGTCCTCGACGTCTTTCGACTTGATGGACAGGCTGATGACGCGGGACTTGCGGTCGACGCTGATGATCTTGGCTTCTACTTCGTCGCCTTCCTTCAGGACGTTGCGCGCGTCTTCAACGCGGTCACGGCTGATTTCGGAGGCTTTCAGAGTAGCTTCGATCTCGTTGCCCAGGTCGATGATGGCGCCCTTGGCATCTACTTCCTTCACAACGCCGCGGACGATGGTGCCCTTGTCGTTGAGGGAAACGTAGTTGCTGAACGGATCGTCTTCCAGCTGCTTGATGCCCAGGGAGATGCGCTCGCGCTCCGGGTCAACCGACAGGATGACGGTTTCCAGCTCGTCGCCCTTCTTGAAGCGACGCACGGCTTCTTCGCCGGCTTCGTTCCAGGAGATGTCGGACAGGTGAACCAGGCCGTCGATGCCGCCGTCCAGACCAATGAAGATACCGAAATCGGTGATCGACTTGATGGTGCCGGAGATCTTGTCACCCTTGTTGAACTGACCGGAGAAGTCTTCCCACGGGTTGGTCTTGCACTGCTTGATACCCAGAGAGATACGACGACGCTCTTCGTCGATGTCCAGAACCATGACTTCCACTTCGTCGCCGACGTTGACGACCTTCGACGGGTGGATGTTCTTGTTGGTCCAGTCCATTTCGGACACGTGCACCAGACCTTCAACGCCTTCTTCCAGCTCAGCGAAGCAGCCGTAGTCGGTCAGGTTGGTGACGCGCGCCATGACGCGGGTGTTTTCCGGGTAACGAGCCTTAATGGCAACCCACGGATCTTCGCCCAGCTGCTTCAGGCCCAGGGATACGCGGTTACGCTCGCGATCGTACTTCAGAACCTTGACGTCGATCTCGTCGCCAACGTTGACGATTTCGGACGGGTGCTTGATGCGCTTCCAAGCCATGTCGGTGATGTGCAGCAGGCCGTCTACGCCACCCAGGTCAACGAACGCACCGTAGTCGGTGAGGTTCTTGACGATACCTTTGACTTGCTGGCCTTCCTGCAGGGATTCCAGCAGAGCTTCGCGCTCGGCGCTGTTCTCGGCTTCCAGGACGCTACGACGGGAAACGACAACGTTGTTGCGCTTCTGGTCCAGCTTGATGACCTTGAATTCCAGCTCTTTGCCTTCCAGGTGGGTGGTATCACGCACCGGACGGACGTCAACCAGGGAACCCGGCAGGAACGCACGGATGCCGTTGACGTCAACGGTGAAGCCGCCTTTGACCTTACCGTTGATAACGCCCTTGACCACTTCTTCAGCGTTGAACGCAGCTTCCAGAACCAGCCAGGATTCAGCGCGCTTGGCTTTCTCGCGGGACAGCTTGGTTTCACCGAAGCCATCTTCAACCGCGTCCAGCGCGACGTGGACTTCGTCACCGACCTTGATGGTCAGCTCGCCTTGTTCGTTGAAGAACTGGTCGAGCGGAATGACGCCCTCGGACTTCAGACCGGCGTGGACGGTAACCCAGTCACCGTCGATGTCGACCACGATGCCGGTGATGATGGCGCCCGGCTGCATGTCGAGGGATTTCAGGCTTTCTTCAAAAAGTTCTGCAAAGCTTTCGCTCATGTTGATTCCTGTTGATCAAGGGCGGGGATTCGCCCAAACCACATTCCAGACAATGTGGGTTCGTTCATGTAAAAAGAGGCCTGCGGGACAAGGACTGGTCTCCCGCATGCCTCCTTGCGGACTCTTCGACTTAAAGCAACCGAGAGTCCTTACCCGGCGAGATCGCGATCAGCGACCTCGCGCAGAATTCGTTCAAGCACTTGCTCGATGGAAAGCTCGGTGGAATCCAGCAGGATTGCGTCGGCTGCCGGCTTCAGCGGAGCCACCGCTCGCTGGGTATCACGCTCGTCGCGCGCCCGTATCTCGTCGAGAAGACTCGCGAGATTAACATCATCGCCCTTCGCCTTCAACTGCAGGTAACGGCGACGTGCACGTTCCTCGGCGCTGGCGGTGAGGAATATCTTCAGCGGCGCGTCGGCGAACACCACGGTGCCCATGTCACGACCATCGGCCACCAGACCCGGCATCTCCTGAAACGCGCGCTGACGCTGCAGCAACGCTTCACGCACTGCCGGCAGCGAAGCCACCATCGAAGCACCCGCGCCAACCTGCTCATTGCGGATGGCGTCTGTCACCTCCTCACCTTCGAGGATGATGCGCTTGTCGATAAATTGAACATCCAGATGCGCGGCGAGCTGCTTGAGCGCTTCTTCGTTGGTCAGGTCGATACCGTGGTTGCCGGCAGCAAAAGCCAGCAGGCGATAGAGCGCACCGGAGTCGAGCAGATTCCAGCCAAGCTGCTTGGCCAGCAGCGCACAGAGCGTGCCCTTGCCCGACCCACTCGGCCCGTCGACCGTAATTACCGGGGCGTTCATGCCTTGCCCTCTTCTGCCACCTGAATGCCGACTTCAGCCGCCAAGGCGAGGAAGTTGGGGAAGGAGGTGGCGACGTTGGCGCAGTCGTGGATGCGAATCGGCGCGCTGGCGCGCAGCGAGGCGACGCTGAAAGACATGGCGATACGGTGGTCGCCATGGGCCCAGACTTCGCCGCCGCCGATGCTGCCGCCTTCGATGACGATGCCGTCCGGAGTCGGTTCGGCCTTGACGCCCAGAGCGATCAGACCGTCGGCCATGACCTGGATGCGGTCGGACTCCTTGACCCGCAGCTCTTCTGCGCCGCGCAGTACGGTACGACCTTCTGCGCAGGCAGCTGCGACGAACAGCACCGGGAACTCGTCGATGGCCAGCGGCACCAGATCTTCCGGAATATCGATGCCCTTGAGCTTGGCTGCACGCACGCGAATATCAGCAACTGGCTCGCCGCCCACTTCACGCTGGTTTTCCAGGGTGATATCGCCGCCCATCAGCTTGAGAATATCGATCACGCCGGTGCGGGTCGGGTTGATGCCAACGTGCTCGAGCACCAGCTCGGAGCCCTCGGCGATGCTCGCCGCGACCAGGAAGAAGGCGGCAGAGGAAATATCGGCGGGCACTTCGATACGCGTGGCGGTCAGCTTGTGGCCGGACTCGACGCTGGCGGTGCTACCCTCCACGCTCACCGGGTAGCCGAAGCCACGCAACATACGCTCGGTGTGGTCACGGGTCGGCGCCGGCTCGGTCACCGAGGTGCGGCCGGCGGCATACAGGCCGGCCAACAGTAGGCAGGATTTGACCTGGGCGCTTGCCATCGGCATTTCGTAATCCATGCCGGTCAGGCGCTGGCCGCCCTTGATGGTCAGCGGCGGACGACCTTCCGGGCCGGTCTCGATCACTGCGCCCATCTCGCGCAATGGCTTGGCCACGCGATTCATTGGGCGCTTGGACAGCGAGGCGTCGCCGGTCAGCACGGTGTCGAACGGCTGCGCGGCCAGCAGACCGGAGAGCAGGCGCATGGAAGTGCCGGAGTTGCCCATGTACAGCGGGCCAGCCGGCGCTTTCAGGCCATGCAGGCCGACACCGTGAATGGTCACGCGACCGTGGTGCGGGCCTTCGATGACCACGCCCATGTCGCGGAACGCCTGCAGGGTGGCCAGGGCGTCCTCGCCTTCGAGAAAGCCTTCGACCTCGGTGGTGCCTTCAGCCAGCGAACCCAGCATGATCGAACGATGCGAGATGGATTTGTCGCCGGGCACACGAATGCGTCCGGACAGGCTGCTACCGGGTTTTGCCAGGAAAATCAGATCGGTCGAGTGCATAGCGTCCACATAGGCCCTGCGGGCCAGAATTTTGCTGAAATGTTCGCGGGCAACGCGGGCACGGGTAAACACGCCCAGCAGTTGATGCCCATCCCCGGCGTCGACCGCGTCGCGCAAAGCGTCGAGGTCGTCGCGAAAAGTATCCAGTGTGCGCAGCACTGCCTCGCGGTTGGCGAGGAAGATATCGTGCCACATCACCGGGTCACTGCCGGCGATCCGCGTAAAATCACGGAAGCCGCCCGCGGCATAGCGGAAAATTTCCAGGTTCTCGCTGCGCTTGGCCAACGAGTCGACCAGGGTGAAGGCCAGCAGGTGCGGCAAATGACTGGTGGCGGCGAGCACTTGGTCATGATGCTCGACGTCCATCGACTCGACATCCGCGCCCAGCTCACGCCACAGGCCTTCGACCAGCGCCATAGCGGCTTCATCGCTGTGTTCGCAGGGCGTCAGGATGACCTTGTGGCGCCGGAACAGCTCGGCATTGGCCGCCTCCACCCCACTCTGCTCGGACCCCGCGATGGGGTGCCCCGGCACCAGCCGCACATTTTTGCCGGCGAAAGCCAGGCGCGCAGCACGCACGACATTCCCCTTGGCGCTACCGACATCGGTCAGCACGGCATTGCCGAGGTCCAGCGCGGCCAGTTGAGCGAGCACCTTCTCCATGGCCAGGATAGGCACGGCCAACTGAATGATCTGCGCTCCCTGACAGGCGGACGCCAGGTCGCTCTCGCAACGATCAACAACGCCCAGCTGCACCGCCAGACGACGCGACTCGGCATCCAGATCGACCCCCACCACCTCGCGGCACAGGCCGCGCTCACGTAATCCTTTGGCGAAGGAGCCGCCGATCAGGCCGAGGCCGACCACCACCAGGCGGCCGATCTTAGGGGCGCTCGATTGCACTGCGGTTACAGTCACGCCGACAACACCTTGGCCAGGGCCTCCAGGAAACGGGCATTCTCGCGCGGCAAGCCGATGGATACGCGCAGGAAGTTGGGCATGCGGTAGCCGGCCATCGGCCGCACGATCACCCCTTCACGCAGCAGCGCCTGATTGATCGCAGCGGTATCGCGACCGAAGTCGACGGCGATGAAGTTGCCCTTGGAGGGAATCCAGCTCAGATCCAGCGCGCGCAGGCCGTCCTGCAGCTGTTGCATGCCGGCGTCGTTGAGGCGACGGCTCTCGGCCAGGTACTCGGCATCGGACAACGCGGCGCAGGCAGCGGCCAGGGCCAGGCTGTTGACGTTGAACGGCTGGCGCACGCGGTTGAGCACGTCGGCGATGGCCGGCGAGCTGATCGCGTAGCCCACGCGCAGCGCGGCCAGGCCATAGGCCTTGGAGAAGGTGCGCGAGACCAGCAGGTTGGGATGGCGCGCCAGATAATCCAGGCCGTCAGGCAGTTCGTCGCCTTCGGCGTATTCGATATAGGCCTCGTCCAGCACCACCAATACCGACTCCGGCACCTTGGCCAGGAAGCTTTCCAGGGCATCCGGACCGAACCAGGTGCCGGTCGGGTTGTTGGGGTTGGCGATGAACACCACGCGCGTCTTGTCGTCGATGGCCGCCAGCATGGCGTCCAGATCGTGACCGTAGCCCTTGGCCGGCACCACCTTGCCCTGGGCGCCGACCGCCTGGGTGGCGATGGGATAGACGGCGAAGGCGTAATCGCTGAACACGGCGTTGAGGCCAGGCGCCAGGTAGGCGCGGGCGACCAGTTCGAGGATGTCGTTGGAGCCGTTGCCCAGGGTGACCTGAGCCGCGTCCACGCCATAACGCGCAGCCAGCGCGCTCTTGAGGGTGAAGCCGTTGCCATCGGGATAGCGGGTCAGCTCGTCCAGCTCGGCACGGATCGCGGCCAGCGCCTTGGCGCTGGGGCCGAGCGGATTTTCGTTGCTGGCCAGCTTGACGATGCCGGCCGGGTCGAGCCCCAGTTCGCGGGCCAACTCATCGACTGGCTTGCCTGGTACGTAGGGGGACAGTTTTTGCACACCTGGCTGGGCCAGGGTCAGGAAATCGCAACTCATGAATGGAGGCTCTTATCTTATGCAATACAGTTGACCAGATCACAGGGCATGACGGCTCCTGAGATAGTCGTTGATCTGCTGCACGGCCTCTTCAACCGAACAGCTGCTGGTATCGAAACGCAATTCGGCAGCCTGCGGCGCTTCGAATGGAGAATCAAGCCCCGTGAAGTTCTTGATAAGGCCAGCCCGCGCCCGCCGGTAAAGCCCCTTCGGATCACGGGCTTCGCAAACGTGTAGAGGCGTATCAATGAAGACCTCGATGAATTGACCGGGCAACAACTGACGTACAGCATCGCGATCAGAACGAAAAGGCGAAATGAACGCAACCAGCACGACCAACCCTGCATCGACCATCAATGCAGCTACCTCACCGGCGCGACGAACATTCTCTTGCCGATCACGCTCGGAGAAACCAAGATCACGATTTAGACCGAGGCGCAGACGATCTCCATCGAGTAGATAGGTATGCCGCCCCTCGGCTTGCAGGCTGCGCTCCAGCGCTTCAGCCAGAGTCGACTTGCCCGCACCACTGAGCCCCGTGAACCAGATGACCAAAGGCTCCTGCTGCTTGCTCAATGCCCGCTGGCCGCGCACTACAAGCGAGGAGCCCGGTGACACCTGAAGCCCAGGTTTCACTCAAAGCACCGCCTTCGGATAGGAGCCCAGCACCTTCAGCGCCACGGCCTCCTGGCCGATCTTCTCCAGCACGTCCTTGATCAGCGGGTCGCGGTGGTGGCCGACGAAGTCGATGAAGAACACGTAGGTCCACTTGCCACTGCGCGACGGCCGCGTCTCGATGCGGGTCAGGTCGATGCCGTTGTTGTGGAACGGCACCAGAAGTTCGTGCAGCGCGCCCGGCTTGTTGCGCATGGAGACGATGATCGAGGTCTTGTCGTCGCCGGTCGGCGGCACCTCCTGGCTGCCGATGATGAGAAAGCGCGTGGAGTTGTCCGGGCGGTCCTCGATCTTCTCGGCCAGCTTGGTCAGGCCATACAGATTGGCCGCCATGTCGCCGGCGATGGCCGCGCTGTTCCACTCGCTCTTGACCCGCTTGGCCGCATCGGCGTTGCTGGAAACCGCCACGCGCTCGACATTCGGGTAGTGCGCGTCCAGCCACTTGCGGCACTGCGCCAGCGACTGGGCATGGGAATAGATGCGGGTGATCTTGTCGGTCTTGGTGGTTTCGCCGACCAGCAGGTGATGGTGGATGCGCAGCTCGACTTCGCCGCAGATCACCATGTCGTGCTCGAGGAAGCTGTCGAGGGTGTGGTTGATCGCACCCTCGGTGGAGTTCTCCACCGGCACCACGCCGAAGTTCACCGCACCGGCGGCCACTTCACGGAACACTTCGTCGATGGCGGCCATCGGCACGCTGATCACGGCATGACCGAAGTGCTTCATCGCCGCAGCCTGGCTGAAGGTGCCCTCGGGGCCGAGGTAGGCGACCTTGAGCGGATTCTCCAGGGCCAGGCAGGAAGACATGATTTCGCGGAACAGCCGCGCCATTTCCTCGTTGCCCAGCGGGCCCTTGTTGCGCTCCATGATGCGCTTGAGCACCTGGGCCTCGCGCTCGGGGCGATAGAACACCGGCGACTCGCCTTCCTTGAGCTCCTTCATCTTCACCCGCGCCACTTCTTCGGCGCAGCGCGCGCGGTCGCTGATCAGCTCGAGGATGCGCTCATCGAGGTTGTCGATGCGCACGCGCAGCGCCTGCAGCTCCTGTTCCGACATATCAGGCGTGCTCCTTCTCGAACTCGGCCATATAGGCCACCAGCGCCTCGACGGCGTCCAGGCCGACGGCGTTGTAGATGGAAGCGCGCATGCCGCCCACCGAACGGTGGCCCTTGAGGTTGAGCAGGCCACGCTCATCGGCGCCAGCCAGGAAGGCCTTGTCCAGCTTCTCATCGGCCAGGCGGAACGGCACGTTCATCCAGGAACGGGCGTTATGAGCGATGGGGTTGCTGTAGAAATCGCTGCTGTCGATGGCCTTGTACAGCAGGTCCTTCTTGGCGCGGTTGACGCGCTCCATGGCCTCGACGCCGCCCTGCTCCTTGAGCCACTGGAATACCAGGCCGGACAGGTACCAGGAATAGGTGGCCGGGGTGTTGTACATCGAGCCGTTGTCGGCCGAGATCTTGTAGTCGAGCATGGTCGGGCAGCTGGAGCGGGCGCGGCCGAGCAGGTCCTCACGAACGATCACCACCACCAGGCCGCTGGGGCCGATGTTCTTCTGCGCACCGGCGTAGATCAGACCGAACTGCGAGACGTCGATGGGGCGCGAGAGAATGTCCGAGGACATGTCCACCACCAGCGGAATATCGCCGGTCTGCGGCACCCAGTCGAACTGCAGACCGCCGATGGTCTCGTTGCTGCAGTAATGCACATAGGCGGCATTCTTCGACAGTTGCCAGTCGTTCTGCCCGGGAATGGCGAAGTAGTCGTAGGACTTGGCGCTGGCGGCGACATTGATGGCGCCGTAGCGACGAGCCTCCTCAATGGCCTTCTTCGACCAGATGCCGGTCTCGACGTAGTCGGCCACGCCGTCTTCCGGCAGCAGGTTGAGCGGGATCTCAGCGAACTGCTGGCTGGCGCCGCCCTGCAGGAACAGCACCTTGTAGTCGCTGGGCACGGCGAGCAGATCACGCAGGTCCTGCTCGGCCTGGCTGGCGATAGCCACGTACTCGTCGCTGCGATGGCTCATCTCCATCACCGAGAGGCCCTTGCCTTGCCAGTCGAGCATCTCGGCCTGGGCGCGTTGCAGTACAGCGGTCGGCAGCGCGGCGGGGCCGGCGCAGAAGTTAAAAGCTCGCTTGCTCACGTCTGTCTCTCTCAGATTCACAGAACGCCACCACCAGGCGATGGCATGTCCAAACTGTCTGCCGTACCGTGGGAGGGGCTTTAGCCGCGACTGTCGCCGCTAATCGGAACGCCGCCCGGCCCCTCCCACAAAGCCCGACTTTATTCCTCGCTGCCTTCCTCGGCGTCGGCGACTGGTGCTTCGGCGCTTTCGGCGACTTCAGCGCCCTCTTCGCCCTCGACCAGTTCGTTCTCCTCCACCGGCGTCGGCTCCTGCACACGCTCCAGGCCGACCAGAGTCTCGTCCTTGGCCAGCTTGATCAGGGTCACACCCTGAGTGTTACGGCCGGAGCTGGACACTTCGTCGACACGGGTACGCACCAGGGTGCCCTGATCGGAAATCAGCATGATTTCCTCGCCGTCCTGCACCTGGATGGCGCCGACCAGCTTGCCGTTACGCTCGCTGGTCACCATGGCGATCACGCCCTGACCACCACGACCGCGGCGCGGGAACTTGCCCAGGCCAGTGCGTTTGCCGAAGCCGCGCTCGGAAGCGGTGAGGATCTGCGCGCCGGACTCGGGAATCAGCATGGAGATCAGGCGCTGATCCTTGCCCAGGCGCATGCCACGCACGCCGCGGGCGGTACGACCCATGGTGCGCACCTTGCTCTCGGCAAAACGCAGTACCTTGCCGGCGTCAGAGAACAGCATGACTTCCTTGGCGCCGTCGGTGATGGCAGCGGCGATCAGGGTGTCGCCCTCTTCCAGCTTCAGGGCGATCAGGCCGGCGCTACGCGGACGGCTGAACTGCACCAGCGGAGTCTTCTTCACGGTACCGAACGCGGTGGCCATGAAGATGAAGGCGCCAGTCGGCTCGGCGACCAGCTCGGGGGTTTCGCCCTCGACTTCCTCGACTTCCTCGGCCTCGACCACTTCGGTGGCTTCGCCTTCGATCACCACGCCTTCGTCGTCCAGGTCTTCGTCGGCGCCGGCGCTCTGTTGCAGCGCTTCGAGGTCGATCTGCAGCATCGCAGTAATGCGCTCCCCCTCGTCCAGCGGCAGCAGGTTGACCAGCGGACGGCCGCGGGCGGCACGCGAGGCCTCGGGGATTTCGAAGGTGCGCAGCCAGTAGACCTTGCCCTTGCTGGAGAACAGCAGCAGGGTCGCATGGCTGTTGGCCACCAGCAGGTGCTCGACGTAGTCCTCGTCCTTCACCCCGGTGGCGGACTTGCCCTTGCCACCGCGACGCTGCGCCTCGTAGGCGGCCAGCGGCTGGCTCTTGGCATAGCCACCATGGGAGATGGTGACGACACGCTCTTCCTCGGTGATCAGGTCGGCGATGGTCAGGTCCTGACGCGAGGCGATGATCTCGGTGCGACGGGCGTCGCCGAACTCGGCCTTGACCTTCTCCAGCTCCTCGCGGATGACTTCCATCAGACGCTCGGGGCTGGTCAGGATGCGGATCAGCTCGCCGATCAGGCTGAGGATTTCCTGGTATTCGGCCAGCAGCTTCTCGTGCTCCAGACCGGTGAGGCGGTGCAGACGCAGTTCGAGGATGGCCTGAGCCTGCTCCGGCGACAGGTAGTACTTGCCGTCGCGCAGGCCGTATTGCTCATCCAGCCCTTCCGGGCGGCAGGAGTCGGCACCGGCGCGCTCGACCATGGCTTCTACCGCACTGGATTCCCAGGCGGTGGCGATCAGGCGCTCCTTGGCTTCAGCCGGAGTCGGCGAGCTCTTGATCAGCTCGATCACAGGGTCGATGTTGGACAGCGCAACGGCCTGACCTTCGAGAATGTGACCGCGCTCGCGCGCCTTGCGCAGCTCGTAGACGGTACGCCGGGTCACCACTTCGCGGCGGTGACGGACGAACACCTCGAGCATGTCCTTGAGGTTCATGGTCTTCGGCTGACCGTCGACCAGCGCCACCACGTTGATGCCGAACACGCTCTGCATCTGGGTCTGGGCGTACAGGTTGTTCAGCACCACGTCCGGCACTTCGCCGCGGCGCAGCTCGATCACCACGCGCATACCGTCCTTGTCGGACTCGTCGCGCAGCTCGGTGATGCCTTCGATCTTCTTCTCTTTGACCAGCTCGGCGATCTTCTCGATCAGACGCGCCTTGTTCAGCTGGTACGGCAGCTCGGTGACCACCAGTTGCTGACGACCGCCGACCTTGTCGATGTCCTCGACCTCGACACGGGCGCGGATGTAGATGCGCCCGCGGCCGGTGCGGTAGGCCTCGATGATGCCGGCACGGCCGTTGATGATGCCCGCGGTGGGGAAATCAGGGCCGGGGATGTACTGCATCAGGTCATCGACGGTCAGGTCGGCGTTGTCGATCAGCGCCAGACAGCCATCGATCACCTCGGAGAGGTTGTGCGGCGGGATGTTGGTGGCCATGCCCACGGCGATACCGGACGAGCCATTGACCAGCAGGTTCGGCACCTTGGTCGGCATCACTGCCGGAATCTGTTCGGTGCCGTCGTAGTTGGGTACCCAGTCGACGGTTTCCTTGTCCAGGTCGGCCAGCAGTTCATGCGCCAGCTTGGTCATGCGCACTTCGGTGTATCGCATGGCCGCGGCGTTGTCGCCGTCTACCGAACCGAAGTTGCCCTGGCCGTCGACCAGCAGGTAACGCAGGGAAAAGTCCTGCGCCATACGCACGATGGTGTCGTACACCGCGGTGTCGCCGTGCGGGTGGTACTTACCGATCACGTCACCGACCACACGGGCGGATTTCTTGTAGGGCTTGTTCCAGTCATTGCCCAGCTCGCTCATGGCGTAGAGCACACGACGGTGGACCGGCTTCAAGCCATCGCGCGCATCCGGCAGCGCACGCCCGACGATTACGCTCATCGCGTAGTCGAGGTAGGACTGTTTCAGCTCGTCTTCGATATTGACCGGGAGGATTTCTTTGGCCAGTTCGCCCATGAGAAGCCTGGTTCCTTTTTCTGGTGAAACTCCGCGTCATTCTTCCTGAACGCCATGGAGCACGTCGCGATAGCCTCAGGCCATCAGCGACTCACGACAAATCAACGAGTTATGTCACGATTCGATGCAGTGAGGGCGCCTGCAGTCAGCGCCCTTGAAAACTGCCGGAGATTACCACAAAGCGTGCCGCACACCTACCCCGCTCAGGCCTGCGCATGGCCTGGTCAATGCAGGCGCTTGCGGCACATCAGTTGCGCCAGTTTGGCGCTGTCGGGCCGCTCGACCACGCCTTTCTCGGTCACGATGTAGTCAACCAGATCGGCAGGTGTCACATCGAACACCGGATTGACCGCAGGCACATCCGCTGCCACGCACTGGCCCGCGACCTTCAGCAACTCGCCCCCGTCACGCTCTTCGAGCAGGATGTCCTCGCCACTCTCCAGCCCCATGTCAATGGTCGAGCTCGGCGCCACCACCATCAGGCGCACGCCGTGATGCATGGCGTTGACCGCCAGCTGATAGGTGCCGACGGTATTGGCCACATCACCATTGGCGGCAATGCGGTCTGCGCCAACGATCACCCAGGTGACGCCCCTGGTTTTCATCAGGTGCGCCGCAGCCGCATCGGCATTGAGGCTGACCGACACGCCGTCGCCGGCCAGCTCCCAGGCGCTCAGCCGCGCACCCAGCAGATCGGGGCGAGTTTCATCGACATAGACATGCTCGATCAGCCCCTCGAGATGCGCTGCGCGGATCACCCCCAACGCAGTACCGAAGCCGCCCGTGGCCAATGCACCGGCATTGCCGTGTGTCAGCAACACCTGCGAATTGCCCTGATGTCTGCGAATCAGCTCCATACCCAGCTGCGCCATGGTCAGATTCGCTTCACGGTCGCTGAGATGAATACCGACCGCCTCGGCCTCGAGAAGAGCAAGGACATCGTCGCCATGCTTGATCCGCGCCAGGCGCTCACGCATGCGCTGCAACGCCCAGAACAGATTCGCCGCCGCTGGGCGCGATTGCTCCAGGCTGGCGATGTCGACCTCCAATGCCTCGCGCCAATCACCGCCAGCCTGCAGCCGGGCGCGAGCCCCCAAAACCAGACCATAGGCAGCGGCGATGCCAATGGCCGGCGAGCCACGCACCACCATGTCGCTTATCGCGTCGACCACTTCGGCGGCGGTATCGCAGCGCAACCAGACCTGCCGATGCGGCAACAGGCGCTGATCGAGCAAGTGCAGCGCGCCATCGCGCCACTCGATTGCCTGAACCTTCTCCACCGCCAGCAATTGCTCGCGCATCGCGCTCTCCACCTGATAACCATCAAAAAAGCCGCGAATTATACTCAGACAGGCAGATACCAGCCGAACAATCCGGCACGTCCTCACGACTTCAAGCTACGCGCGTTCATCTATACACTGGCGACCTTCCTTGCATCGATCAAGCCAGACGGACGCCCTCATGCCCGAATCCCCTCTCGACCTGTTGCTGCTGCCCACCTGGCTGGTGCCCGTGGAGCCAGCCGGGGTTGTATTGCGCGATCATGGCCTGGGCATCCGCGGCGGGCGCATCGCCCTGATCGCGCCGCGCGCCGAAGCGCTGCGCCACCCAGCGAAGGAGGTGCGCGAACTGCCTCAGTGCCTGCTCGCGCCGGGGCTGATCAACGCCCACGGCCACGCCGCAATGTCCCTGCTGCGCGGCATCGCCGACGACCTGCCACTGATGACCTGGCTGCATGAGCACATCTGGCCCGCCGAGGGTAAGTGGGTCGACGAGGATTTCGTCCGCGACGGTACTGACCTGGCCATCGCCGAACAGATCAAGGGCGGCATCAGCTGCTTCTCCGACATGTACTTCTACCCGCAGGTAGCCTGCGAGTGCGTGCACAACGCCGGCGTACGGGCGCAGATCACCGTACCCGTGCTGGACTTCCCGGTGCCCGGCGCGCTCAACGCTGCCGAGGCGCTGCGCAAGGGCCTGCAACTGTTCGATGACCTCAAGCAACACCCACGCATCCGCATCGCCTTCGGCCCCCACGCGCCGTACACGGTGAGCGACGACAAGCTCGAGCAGATTCGCGTGCTGGCTGACGAGCTGGATGCCGGCATTCATATGCACGTGCACGAAACCGCTCAGGAGGTAGCCGAAGCCGTCGCCAAGCACGGCGAGCGCCCGCTGGCGCGCCTGGCCCGCCTCGGTCTGCTTGGCCCGCGCTTTCAGGCGGTGCACATGACGCAGATCGATGACGAGGATCTGGCGCTGCTGGTCGAGCACAACTGCAGCGTCGTGCATTGCCCCGAATCCAACCTGAAGCTGGCCAGCGGCTTCTGCCCGGTCGAGCGTCTGTGGCAGGCCGGTGTCAACGTCGCCGTCGGCACCGATGGCGCCGCCAGCAACAATGATCTCGATCTGCTGAGCGAAACCCGCACCGCCGCCCTGCTGGCCAAGGCCGTCGCCGGGTCAGCCACCGCCCTCAATGCCCACAGCGCCTTGCGCATGGCCACCCTCAATGGCGCCCGCGCACTGGGCCTGGAAACCCAGACCGGCTCCCTGGAGCCGGGCAAACTGGCCGACGTGGTCGCTTTCGATCTTTCCGGCCTAACCCAGCAGCCGATCTATGACCCGGTATCGCAACTGATCTATGCCAGCGGCAGAGACTGCGTGAAACACCTCTGGGTCGGTGGCAAGCAGCTGCTGGACGATGGGCGCCTGACGCGCATGGACGAAGGCGAGCTGATCGCCAAGGCCCGCGCCTGGGGCGAGAAAATCGCCAGGAAGTGATCGCAGCAAGGCGGCAACACCACTGCGACAAACTGACATACATTGAACGACCCCGAGCCGTCCCAAGCCGGCGCCGAAACTGGCAACATGGCGGCAATACGCTTTCCCTGCTTTGAAAGAGATGCTTATGAGCAACGTCGACCGCGCCGAAATCGCCAAATTCGAGGCCCTGGCACACCGCTGGTGGGACCGCGAGAGCGAGTTCAAACCCCTGCACGACATCAACCCACTGCGGGTCAACTGGATCGACGAGCGTGTCGGCCTGGCCGGCAAGCGCGTCCTGGACGTTGGTTGTGGCGGCGGCATCCTCAGTGAGGCCATGGCCCAGCGCGGCGCCACCGTCACCGGCATCGACATGGGTGAGGCGCCGCTTTCGGTCGCCCAGCTGCACCAGTTGGAGTCGGGCGTCGAAGTCGACTACCGACAGATCACCGCCGAAGCCCTGGCTGAGGAAATGCCAGGCCAGTTCGACGTGGTGACCTGCCTGGAGATGCTCGAGCACGTGCCCGACCCGTCCTCGGTGATCCGTGCCTGCCACAGACTGGTCAAGCCGGGCGGCCAGGTGTTCTTCTCCACCATCAACCGCAACCCGAAGTCCTACCTGTTCGCGGTGATCGGCGCCGAGTACATCCTGCGCCTGCTGCCGCGCGGCACCCACGACTTCAAGAAATTCATCCGCCCCTCGGAACTGGGCGCCTGGAGCCGCGCAGCCGGGCTGGAGGTCAAGGACATCATCGGCCTGACCTACAACCCGCTGACCAAGCATTACAAGCTGGCGGCCGATGTCGACGTCAACTACATGATCCAGACGCTGCGCAAGGAGTGAGACGCATGCGTTTGAAGGCAGTTCTTTTCGATATGGACGGCACCCTGCTCGATTCGGCGCCGGATTTCATCGCCATTACCCAGGCCATGCGCGCTGCTCGCGGTCTGCCGCCACTGGCAGACAAGATCATTCGTGACCAGGTATCCGGCGGCGCACGCGCCATGGTTGCCTGCGCCTTCGATGAGGCCCCGGACTCGGCCGCCTTCGAGGCCCTGCGCCAGGAGTTCCTCGAACGTTATCAGGAGCATTGCGCGGTGCTGACTCGCCCCTTCGACGGCATCGAAGCACTGCTAGCCGACATCGAGCAGGCGCGCCTGCCGTGGGGCGTGGCCACCAACAAGCCGCTGCGCTATGCCGAGCCGATCATGCAGCGCCTGAATCTCGCCGAGCGCTCGGCCGTGCTGGTGTGTCCGGACCACGTGGCGCAGAGCAAACCGGCACCGGACATGCTGCTGCTGGCCTGCGAAAAGATCGGCGTACAGCCGCAAGAAGTGCTGTTCATCGGCGACGACGAACGCGACATCGAATCCGGCCGCGCCGCCGGCTGCCGCACCGCCGCGGTCACCTACGGCTATATCCACCCCGAAGACAACCCGCGCAACTGGGGCGCCGACGTGGTGGTGGATCATCCGCAGGAATTACGCGCCGTACTCGACCGCGCTCTCTGCGGCTGCTGATCACCTAGGGCGGGTAAAACCCGCCATTCTCCCATTTGGCGGGTTGCACCCGCCCTACCCTCAAGAGTTCTCCGAAGGATCCTCACATGTTCGACTACACCGCCCGCCCAGACCTGCTCAAGGATCGCGTCATCCTGATCACCGGCGCCGGCCGCGGTATCGGCGCAGCCGCCGCCAAGAGCTTTGCCGCACACGGCGCCACCGTCCTGCTGCTGGGCAAGACCGAAGCCAATCTGAGCCAGGTGTATGACGAAATCGAGGCCGCCGGTCATCCGCAGCCGGTGGTGATCCCCTTCAACCTGGAAACCGCTCTGCCGCACCAGTACGACGAGCTGGCAGTGATGATCGAGAACGAATTCGGCCGCCTCGACGGCCTGCTGCACAACGCCTCGATTCTCGGCCCGCGCACGCCGCTGGAACAACTCTCCGGCGACAACTTCATGCGCGTGATGCACGTCAACGTCAACGCCATGTTCATGCTCAGCAGCACCCTGTTGCCGCTGCTCAAGCTGTCGCAGGATGCCTCGGTGGTTTTCACCTCCAGCAGCGTCGGGCGCAAGGGCCGGGCCTATTGGGGCGCCTACGCGGTCTCCAAGTTCGCCACCGAAGGCCTGATGCAGGTAATGGCCGACGAGCTGGACGGTATCGCCAACGTGCGCGCCAACAGCATCAACCCGGGCGCCACCCGTACCGCCATGCGCGCCCAGGCCTACCCCGGGGAAAACCCGGCAACGCGCCCCGCACCCGAGGAGATCATGCCGCTCTATCTGTACCTGATGGGTCCGGACAGCAAGGGCGTCAACGGCCAGGCGTTCGACGCCCAGTAATCAACACATCATGGCCCGCTCGGGACAGCGGGCCATGCTGCGACAGAAATCCGCCACGTCCATTGCCATGCGGCAGCACATTGCCACCAGTGCCGCCAGACAACCGGCAACTGCTTGCCGAGCAGCCTCTTCAAGATTATCTAAGTGACTGACTTCACAAGGCTTTATGCCAGCATGAACCAGTTGGCATGGAATTCGCTCTAACCCTCTCGTCGCACCATCGCGCCAGAGGTTCAGCTCCATGGTCCCCCCCAGCCACTCCAACACCATCGATTTCGACGCGGCCAAACTGCAGCGTCTCGGCTTTACCGGCAGCCGCAATCTGCCGCTCAAGCCCGCCAGCCTGGTGGAACTGCGCCACCAGCTGAGCCTGCAACTGCAGACCAGCCTGGATGTGGAGCGCATCCTCAGCCTGTTCTTTCGCGAAGTGCAGCGTCTGGTGCCGCTCGACGCTCTGGCCTTTCAGCATCCCTCCCACGATCTGCGTCTGGAACTGGGTGAGCGAGCACCGCACTCGGCCGGCTATCGCCTGAGCCACGAAGGGGAATACCTGGGTGAGCTGATCTTCCGGCGCAAGCAGCGTTTTTCCGACGACGAGCTGGCGCAACTGGAATCGTTGCTGGCCTGCCTGCTGTTCCCCCTGCGCAATGCCCTCCTCTACCGCACTGCCCTGCAGAGTGCTCTGCGTGATCCGTTGACCGACACTGGCAACCGCATCGCCATGGATCAGGTGCTGCAGCGTGAGGTGGATCTGGCCCGCCGTAACCTGCAGCCACTGTCGCTGCTGATGCTCGACATCGACCACTTCAAGACCATCAACGACAGCCATGGCCATGCGCTCGGTGACCAGGTGCTGAAAGCGGTTGCCCAGACCCTGAAGAACCAGCTGCGTAATATCGATATGGTCTTTCGCTACGGCGGCGAAGAGTTTCTGGTGATCCTCTCCGGCACCAGCCGCGAGGGAGCGGCGCTGGTGGGCGAGCGTCTGCGCTTTGCGGTGCTGGAACTGCAATGCCTGGATGCCGGCCGCCCCATCGATGTTTCCATCAGCCTGGGCTGTTCGAGCCTGTTGCCGGGTGAGTCTGCCGAAAGCCTGCTGCGCCGCGCGGATAACGCGCTCTATGTGGCCAAACGCGAAGGCCGTAACCGCCTCTCCATGGCCGGCTGAGGCCGCTCTGCGTAGCCCGGATGAAATCCGGGAATGCCCTGAAGGCAATGCTTCAAGCTACATCCAGGACACAGAATGAAAAAAGGGACTCCGCGGAGTCCCTTTTCGTTTATCAGCGTTTGCGGCCAAAGCCTGGGCGCTGACCATCACCCGATGGCGGACGCTTGCCAGGCGTCGCCGGGCGCGGTTTGCGTGCCGGACGCTCGGACAGCTCCACTGCCGGACGTGGCTGGCGTTTCTTCACGTCACTCGGGCGCTCGGCAACTGGCGTACCGCGCCCGTTCTCACGACGCTCGCCGCTTTCCTTACGGCTGCGCGGAGCACGCTGCTCGCCATCGTCACGGCGCGGCGCACGGCTCGGGCGTGCGCCCTCCGCGCCCGCTTCGTCCTTGGCCGGACGCAGTACGCGCTTGCCGCGGACATCGACAGGCTTGGCCGACTTGCGCTGCAGTCGATCGAGTTTGTCACGGGTCTTTTCCTTCATCGCCGGCAGCGCTTGCGGAGCCAGACCGACTTCGGCACTGAGAATGTCCACTTCGCGCTGGTCCATCTCGCGCCAGCGGCCCATGGTCAACTCGGAAGTAAGGAACACCGGACCGAAGCGCACGCGCTTCAGGCGGCTGACCACCAGGCCCTGGGATTCCCACAGACGGCGTACTTCGCGGTTACGCCCTTCCATCACCACGCAGTGATACCAGTGGTTGAAACCCTCGCCACCGGGGGCTTCCTTGATGTCGGTGAACTTGGCCGGACCATCCTCGAGCATGACGCCGGTCTTGAGGTTCTCCAGCATCTCCTCGGTGACCTCGCCACGTACACGCACCGCGTATTCGCGGTCCATCTGATAGGACGGGTGCATCAGGCGGTTGGCCAGTTCACCGTCAGTGGTGAACAGCAGCAGGCCGGTGGTGTTGATATCGAGGCGCCCGATGTTGATCCAGCGGCCCTCTTTCGGGCGCGGCAAGCGGTCGAAAACAGTGGGACGGCCTTCCGGGTCATCACGGGTGCAGATCTCGCCGTCAGGCTTGTTGTAGATCAGCACGCGACGAACCGAACCGGTGATCTCTTCACGCTTGAGCAGACGGCCATCGAGGGCGATGGCATCGTTGGCATCGACACGCTGGCCCAGGGTGGCAGCGGCGCCATTGACCTTGACCCGACCTTCGGTGATCCAGGTCTCTATCTCGCGACGCGAGGCCAGCCCGAGACGGGCCAGGACTTTCTGCAGTTTCTCGCCTGCAGGACGCGGTTGTTCGTGCTCAGTCATCTTGGGCACCTCCCGGTGTAGTAATGGATGATCGAAGGGCGCGCATCATACGCGCAGTAAAGCCCATAGGGTAGACGATGCTGCGGCATTCGCCCGAACACGGTATTCACGACACCGAGGCAAAGATTGGCGGATGAGTCCGCAAGGCGCGACCAGAGCAAGCACCCGCCTCAGTATTTGCGTCGCCCGGTCGCCTGCAGCGCCAGCAAGCGCATATCGGCCTCGGCCAATAGCGCCAGGCGCTCGTGCTTGTCCAGGCGCTTCCAGCCCTTTATCTCCTGGCGACTGCGGCCGCAGCCCAGGCATATGTCCTTTTCGAATTCACAGACCTTGATGCAGGGATTCTTGCTCATTGGATCTCCAGACAGGAAGGATCGGCTGGGCGAAGAATAAAGGCCTGCGCCAGGCAGTAGAGATTGAAGGATTCGATACCCGGCTTAAACGCCGTCAATGCAACGACTCGTCGCCTTCCAGGTCGACCAGATCGCTTTCTGCAGGTTCTTCTTCGTCTTGTTCCAGACGCAGGTCATCGAAGTCGGTCTTGAGCCCTTGCTCCATGTCGTCGAGTTCGGCCAGCAGGCTGCGGAAGCTGGTCTCTTCACGCGGCTCGGCCGCCTCGCCTTCCTCCTGCAGGGCCAGGTCGGCGCGCGCCTGCAAGCCTGCCGGCACTTCGGCGTCGTCATCCAGCGCCAGTTCGGGCTCCGGCTCGAGCTCGCGCAGTGCTGCGAGCGGCGGCAGTTCGTCGAGACTCTTCAGATTGAAGTGATCGAGAAAGCCCTTGGTGGTGGCGAACATCGCCGGGCGACCCGGCACATCGCGATAACCCACCACGCGAATCCACTCACGCTCGAGCAGGGTCTTGGTGATGTTGCTGTTGACTGCCACGCCGCGCACGTCCTCGATTTCACCGCGCGTAATCGGCTGGCGATAGGCAATCAGCGCCAAAGTCTCCAGCAGCGCACGGGAATAGCGTTGCGGCCGCTCTTCCCAGAGCCGGCCGACCCAGGGCGCGAAGCGCTCGCGCACCTGCAGGCGGTAGCCCGATGCCACCTCCTTCAGCTCGAAGGCGCGGCCCTCGCAGGACTGACGCAGGATTTCCAGCGCTGCCTTGAACTGCTCGGGCTCCGGCCGCTCGCCCTCCTCGAACAGTTCGAAGAGACGTTCGAGCGATTGCGCCTTGCCGGATGCCAGCAGAAAGGCTTCAAGCAACTGGGCCAGGTCTTTGGGGTCGTTCAGGTTCATTCGGCACGAGCTCGGACGTGGATGGCGGCGAAGGGCTCATTCTGCACCAGCTCGACCAAGGATTCCTTGATCAATTCGAGTACTGCCATGAAGGTCACCACCACGCCCAGACGCCCCTCCTCGGCAGCGAAAAGCTCGACGAACGGCACGAACGCCCCGCCCTTGAGGCGTTCCAGCACTTCGCTCATGCGCTCGCGAGTAGACAATGCCTCGCGGGTGACCTGGTGGCTTTCGAACATGTCGGCGCGGCGCAGCACCTCGGCCATCGACAGCAGCACCTCTTCCAGGCTCACGTCCGGCAGTAGCTTGCGCGCACGGGCTTCGGGGGCATCCAGCTTCGGCACCGTCACGTCGCGGCCGACGCGCGGCAGTTCGTCGATATTTTCAGCTGCTGCCTTGAAGCGCTCGTACTCCTGCAGGCGTCGGATCAGCTCGGCACGCGGGTCGTCCTCTTCTTCCTCGGCCTCTGCCGAGCGCGGCAGCAACATACGTGACTTGATCTCGGCGAGCATGGCGGCCATGACCAGGTATTCGGCGGCCAGCTCCAGGCGCACCGACTTCATCAGCTCGACATAGCCCATGTATTGCTTGGTGATCTCGGCCACCGGGATATCGAGGATGTCGATGTTCTGCTTGCGGATCAGATAGAGCAGCAGGTCCAGCGGCCCCTCGAAGGCTTCGAGAAAGACTTCCAGAGCATCCGGCGGAATGTACAAATCCAGCGGCAGCTCGGTGACCGCCTCGCCATAGACCAGGGCGAACGGCAGCTCCTGCTGGGCGCCGGCCTGGCTGTCAAGGGCTGGCGTGGCGGATTCACTCATCGACTGGCGCTCCTTCAACGATGATTCAGGCCCATGGCCATGCGTACTTCGGCCAGGGTTTCGCGCGCTTCGTCACGCGCGCGTTCGGCGCCTTCGGCGAGGATGCTGCGCACCAGGTCGGGGTTGTCCTCGTAGTCGACGGCACGCTGCTGCAGAGGTGTCAGCTCCGCCTGCAGCGACGAGCACAGCGCGCTCTTGCAATCGAGGCAACCAATCGAAGCGCTTCGGCAGCCCTCGATGACCCAATGCAGTTGTTCGTCGTTGGAATACAACTGATGCAGTGACCACACCGGGCAACGCTGCGGCTCACCGGGGTCGTCACGGTGCACCCGCGCCGGATCGGTGGGCATGCGCCGTAGTTTTTCCTCGAGCTCGGCGTCGCTGTCGCGCAGGAAAATCGCATTGCCACTGGATTTGGCCATCTTCTGCCCGTCCAGGCCAGGCACCCGCGAAAACTCGGCGAGAATCGGCTGCGGCTCATTGAGAATAACCTTGCCGCCACCTTCCAGATAGCCGTACAGACGCTCCTGATCGCCGAGGGTGATGCTGGTCTGCTCCTTGAGCAGGGCCCGCGCCGTCTCCAGCGCCTCTGCGTCGCCCTGCTCCTGATAAGCCTTGCGCAGGTTGCTGTAGAGCTTGCCGACTTTCTTGCCTAGCTTGCCAATGGCAGCTTCAGCCTTCAGTTCGAAATCCGGCTCGCTGCCGTACAGATGATTGAACCGGCGCGCCACTTCGCGGGCGAACTCGATGTGGGGCAACTGGTCGGCGCCAACCGGCACCTGGCCGGCGCGATACAGCAGGATGTCCGCGGCCTGCAACAGCGGATAGCCAAGAAAGCCATAGGTAGAGAGATCCTTGCCGCTGTGACGCTCCTGCTGCTCCTTGTAGGAGGGCACGCGCTCGAGCCAGCTGAGCGGACAGATCATCGACAGCAACAGGTGCAGCTCGGCATGTTCCGGCACCTGCGACTGCACGAACAACGTAGCGGAGCTGGGGCTGACGCCTGCGGCCAGCCAGTCCACAGCCATGTCCATGACATGCTGGGAAAGCTGACCGGTATCGGCGTATTCGGTGGTCAGGGCATGCCAGTCGACGATGCAGAAGAAGCAGTCGTACTCGTGCTGCAACCTGACCCAGTTCTTCAGCACACCATGGTAGTGCCCGAGGTGCAGACGACCGCTCGGACGCATCCCTGACAGCACCCGACGTTCGGAGTCGTTAAGGCTCAAACCGTTCTATCCAAAATCCAGACAAGACCACGGAGTATAGGGTAGCTGCGCCCACAACGGAAAAGCCGGCGTCAGAGATCGTCGAACGGCGTCGGGTCACCGCATCCGACGCGCAGAACTTCCGGGCTGTCGTCGGCGAGATTGACCACGGTGGAGGCTTCCAGCCCGCCGAAACCACCGTCGATGATCAGGTCGACATGGTGTTCGAGGATCTGCCGCATTTCGTAGGGGTCGGACATCGGCAGCTCGTCGCCCGGCATGATCAGGCTGACACTCATCAGCGGCTCGCCCAGTTGCTCCAGCAATGCCAGGGCGATCGGATGGCTGGGCACGCGAATGCCAATGGTACGGCGCTTGGGATGCAGCAACATGCGCGGTACTTCGCGAGTGGCATTGAGGATGAAGGTATAGGGGCCTGGAGTGTGATTCTTCAGCAGGCGAAAGGCGGCGGTGTCGACCTTGGCGAACAGACCGATTTGCGACAGATCGCGGCAAACCAGGGTGAAGTTGTGCTTGTCGTCGAGCTGACGCAGGCGGCGAATGCGCTCGACCGCATTCTTGTCGCCGATGGCGCAGCCCAGCGCGTAGGACGAGTCGGTGGGATAAACCACCACGCCGCCGCCACGAATGATTTCCACAGCCTGTTTTATCAGGCGTGCCTGCGGGTTTTCCGGGTGAACCTGGAAAAATTGACTCACGCTTGCTCCCTGCTCATGAAGTGACAGCGGATGGCTGTGCATGTTCGAAGCGCTCCCAGAGCGCAGTCAGGTCATCGGGCAACGGGCGATACATGCCCAACTCGGACCAGTCACCCGGCGCATGGAAATCGCTGCCGACGCTGGCCATCAAGCCGAACTCGCGCGCCAGAATCGCCAGGCCACCTACCTGTTCGGCCGGCTGCATGCCATTGACCACTTCCAGGGCATGGCCACCCGCTGCCGCGAAGTCGGCAACCAGGCGTCGACGCTTACTGCGAGTAAAGTCGTACTGCCACGGATGCGCCAGACTGATCCAGGCTCTGGCCGAACGCAAGGTGGCGAGGGTTTCTTCCAGCATAGGCCAATGCTGCTTGACGTCGCCCAACTTGCCCGAGCCCAGCCATTTGCGAAACGCCTCGGCACGGTCACGCACGTGTCCGGCGCGCACCAGAAACTCGGCAAAGTGGGGGCGTGCCGGCGCGTTGCCGCTGTCGCCCAATTCCTGTTGGACAGCGCGAGCACCGACAAGTGCGCCGGGCATGCCCTTGGCCGCCAGGCGTCGGTCGATCTCTTCGGCACGCTGCCAGCGCCCATGATGCAGGGCGTCGATGGCCGCTCGCAGGGCGGGAGCATCGCGCTCGAAGGCATAACCCAATACATGAATGGTCGCCCCGCCCCAGGTGCAGGACAGCTCGATGCCGTTGATCAGCTTCATGCCCAGCGGCTCGGCCGCGAGGCGCGCCTCATCGAGCCCTTCGAGGGTGTCATGGTCGGTCAACGCAAGCAGCCGCACACCGCGTTCGTGCGCCCGGGCCACCAGTACGGCGGGCGCCAGGGCGCCATCTGAGGCGGTGCTGTGGCAGTGCAGATCGACAATCATGGCGGCGCTTTCGTTGAGATTGATGTTTGTTATTATGCCCTACATCTGCGCCAACACCCTCGCCGTATGGCGCAACGCTTCATCCCTCCCCGCTTCGACCTTATTAAGGACTGAGATGCTCTACGCCATCATCGCCACCGACGTCGAAAACTCCCTGGAAAATCGCCTGGCCACCCGCCCCGCTCACCTCGCCCGCCTGGAACAGTTGAAGCAGGAAGGTCGCCTGCTGCTGGCCGGCCCGCATCCGGCCATCGACAGCAATGATCCAGGCCCGGCGGGCTTCAGCGGCAGCCTGGTGGTTGCCGAGTTCGACTCCCTTGAAGCAGCACAGAAATGGGCCGATGCCGACCCCTACCGCACAGCCGGTGTGTATGCCAGCGTTGTGGTCAAACCCTTCAAGAAAGTGCTGCCCTGACGCAGCGCCCTTCACGCTGCTTTCGCCTACAAGGAATCGCGATGCGCACGATCCCGTCGTCCCTGCTGGTCATCCTGTTGCTGGCCTGCGCTGCGGTGCAGGCTGAAGAAGAAAGCCCGCAGCCGGCCGCAGCGCCAACAGCCGCAATCGATGAGCAAAGCCGGGAGCTCGAGCAGCGCCTGGCACAAAGCGAACAGCTGCGCAGCGAGCAGGAAGCCAGCAGCGCTGTGCAACTGCAACGCCTGCGTCAGGAAAACCAGCGCCTGCGCTTGCAGCTCAAGGAAAGCCAGGCACAGAGCCAACCACGCCTGCTCAGTGAAGAACAGACCTGGTTCGCCCTCGGCGCTGCCCTGAGCCTGGTATCGATGCTGTTCGGCGCTCTGCTGCGAGGCTCGCGCAAGACTCGTCGCGAATGGATCAACTAAAGCCATGAGCCGATTGCTGCTGATCGATGACGACCAGGAACTCTGCGAGCTGCTCGCCAGCTGGCTGACCCAGGAAGGCTTTCAGGTCACTGCCTGCCACGAAGCAGGCGGTGCGCGTCAGGCCCTTTCAGCACAGGCGCCTGACGCCGTGGTGCTCGACGTGATGTTGCCGGACGGCAGCGGCCTTGAGCTGCTCAAGCAGTTGCGTGGTGAGCATCCGGACTTACCGGTGCTGATGTTGTCCGCCCGCGGCGAACCGCTGGATCGCATCCTCGGCCTGGAGCTGGGCGCCGATGACTATCTGGCCAAGCCGTGCGATCCGCGCGAGCTGACCGCGCGCCTGCGTGCCGTACTCCGGCGTACCGCCCCGGCCCCGGCCAGTAGCCAGCTGGAGCTGGGCGACCTCAGTTTCAGCCCCAACCGCGGCGTGGTGAGTATCGGCGAGCATGACGTTCCGCTGACGCTTTCCGAAAGCCGCCTGCTGGAGGCTCTGCTGCGCCAGCCGGGCGAACCGGTAGACAAACAGGCGCTCGCACAACTCGCCCTGGGCCGCAAACTGACCCTGTATGACCGCAGCCTGGACATGCACGTCAGCAACCTGCGCAAGAAACTCGGCCCGCACCCGGACGGTCGCCCGCGTATTCTCGCCCTGCGCAGCCGCGGTTATTACTACGCGCCGTGATCGTTTGCCGCCCTTACGTAAACGACCTGCAACATCGCCTTTACCCAAGCTTTACCCACGCCTGACTGCCCTTGACCTTGACCGCCGCATACTGTGCCCATCCGGTACTTACCGGCCTCGGAACCTGTTTACGACCTGCTGCGCGTCGGCCCTGCTGCGTTGAAAACAGACTCGGAATGCTCATGTACAACAGTACACTCCGCTTCCTCGTCTGTTTTATTCGCTGGCGCTCACCCTTCGGGCCAGCCTTTGGCTGTTACTCCCGTTGGTCGTTGCGCCTTGCATGACTCTAGCTCGCTAGGTTGTGAAACAGCTCCTCAAGACAAGGAGAATCACCATGCGCAAGACCCTCACCGCCCTGCTGCTCGCCGCCACCCTGCCGACCCTGGCCTTCGCCATGCCGGACGGCGGCCCACGCCACCATGACCGCGGCCACGGCATGTTCAAGGAGCTGAACCTGAGCAAGGAACAACGTCAGGAGTTCCGCAAGCTGATGGGCGAGCAGATGAAGACCCATCGCGACATCACCAAGCGCTACCTGGACAAGCTGCCGGAAGCCGAGAAGCAGGCCATGAAGAAGGAGCTGGACCAGGCCCGCGCCGACCAGCACAAGGCACTGCGTGACCTGCTCAACCCCGAGCAGCAGAAAGCCTTCGACGAGCACCAGAAGAAAATGGAAGCTCGCCGCGCCGAGATGGCCGAATTCAAGGCCTGGAAAGCCGAGAAGGACAGCAAAAACAACTGATCGCCCCCCCCTAAACCCGCCGCCGCGCTCTGTGAGCCCGGCGGCTTTTGCATGAGGAACCACCGTGCGTTCACTGTTCTGGCGCATCCTGGCGACTTTCTGGCTGGCCATCGCCCTGGTGGCCGGCCTGTCGCTGCTGCTTGGCCGCGCCCTGAACCAGGACGCCTGGATTCTCAGCCTGCATCCGGGCCTGGATGACCTCGACAGCCAGTGGGTCAAACGCTACGAACAGCAGGGGCCGGCCGCGGCGCAGGACTTTCTCGAACGGCGCAAGCGCCAGTACCGCATCGATACCCAGGTGCTCGGTGAGAGCGGCCAGCAACTGGTCAAAGGTACTTTCCCATCGCGCGCCGCGGCTTTCGAAGCCCGTCATGGCGACGACCGCCGCCTGCCCTGGCGCCGCCTGACCGCGGAATACACCAGCCCGCAAAGCGGCGAAAGCTATCTGTTCATCTACCGTATCCCGCATCCTGAACTGGCGGCCTGGCACCGCGGCAGCCTGTTCTGGCCGCTCAGCGCCCTGGCCATCGCCCTGGTGGTGCTGACGCTGTTCAGCCTGATGCTGACGCTATCGATCACCCGTCCACTGGATCGCCTGCGCGGTGCCGTGCATGACCTCGGCCAGACTACCTACCAACAGAACAGTCTGGCTCGTCTGGCCACCCGCCGTGACGAACTGGGCCTGCTGGCCAAGGACTTCAACCGCATGGGCGAGCGTCTGCAGGGGCTGATCGGCAGGCAGCGCCAGTTGCTGCGCGATGTCTCCCACGAGCTGCGCTCGCCCCTGGCACGCCTGCGCATCGCCCTGGCGCTGGCGGAACGCGCCAACGCCGCCGAGCGGGAAAAACTCTGGCCACGACTAGGCCAGGAATGTGATCGACTGGAAGC
>NZ_ATKM01000009.1 GCF_000418555.1 Pseudomonas sp. P818 | reverse complement strand
GGGCGTGTTTCAAGACGAGACGCCGGAGGCGTGGAGCTACGTCACCTGCTAAAGATGCACGATCTCAACATTCGGCCATTTGCCTGCAAGGTACTCGGCCACTAGCCTCCGATGGCAGTGATGGGGCTTGTCTTCGCTGCAAAGCAGGCAACTGTTATCAATCTTTTCTTTATCGATTGACTCAATCTTTCGGGACGACATTAAATCCAGAAACTTCCTCGCGTAGATATCCCAATCTCCCCCTTTTATTTTATATGCCTCGAACATGTCCTTGGTTGGAGCAAGTGCTGGCAGGTGCTCATATTCCATCCCACACAACGCCTCGGAAAAATACCGAAGATCCTCGCGCTTTGCGAAGCCGGCCAATTGCGAAACATTATTCAGACGAACATCGACTAGGCGTTTGGCACCAGAATCACCTAATTTGGTGAAGAAGGATCGCGCGGAGGTCTTAGTGAATCCAATCGTGAATATCTTCATCTGCCTTACTCCACTCGTTCCTTCATCCATAAATGGCTGTTATTGATCTGCCGCCAGGTACGCCCGTCAATCGCAGCCAAGGAAACGCCGGGGGCATGGCGTACTAGCTACTCCACAACGGCCACGGCAGGCTCCATTCTCTGGCCGCTTCAACGACTCGCGGCCACGACCCGAGCAGCTCAAGAGCTTAGCACCGCCTTTTGCGGTTGCGTGCTTCACCACTCCCGCTTCTTCCCTTCCAGAACGCGCCAACTGCTAAGCTACATGAGGACGACTCGCCCTACAGCGCGAAGCACCTGTGTTCGCGCTATTGGCTGTCCCGTGCGTTGTGGTGCTGGCCGCCGATGACGAGCCGAGCCTACTGAATGGGCACTGCGCACAACAGCCTTTCATGCGTGCCACCTGCGTGATCAAGGTTGAACGCAGATCGAAGCGTGCACAGGTTTTTTCATAAAAGTATAAAATTCAATCAACTCTATCAGAAGAAAATCTATGATCGTAAGAAACTTTGAATACTTGCTTGCTTTGCACCGTGAAGGCCATTTTGGCAACGCGGCAAAAAGCTGCAATGTTTCTCAGCCGACACTCTCCGCGGGCATCAAGCAATTGGAGGAAGACATGGGTGTCGAGATCGTGCGTCATGGCCGACGCTACGACGGGCTCACTTCTGAAGGAATGCGCGTACTGTCTTGGGCTCAGCAGATGTATGACGACTGCAAAGGACTGGAGCGAGAAATCTCCGCACTACGGCGGGGTATAGAGGGGAAATTCCGGCTAGGGATACTCCCAGGAACTGCCGGCGTAGCACCCACATTAAGCATCGCCCTTGCCGAAAAAACACCTTTACTTCAACAATCAATTCTGGTCTCCGGCGCTTCTTCCCTGCTGCAGGCGATTCGAGAAAACAATCTGGATATCGCACTCATGCATTTGGAGGATATTCCAGGGGAAGACTTCGATACTCACCTTCTGTACCGTGAACGCATTTTCCTTTTTCACGCCGCTAGAACACAGCAACCCCGAAGCACAACGTGGGACCATGTTCTTAATAGACAACTGTGCCTGCTGAACTCGGCAGTACCTGAATCCATTCAAGATAGACTGACGCAATGTACCGCACAGACTATTCGCACTGATTCAATTGACGTGCTATCGGCACACGTGGCGACAGGAAAATATTCGGCAGTTCTTCCGCAATCTCTCGCCGGCCAACTCGCACACATTCCGAATCTCCACGCAATCGGTATCAGTGGACCAATGTCACACTCAAATGTCGGATTCGTTGCTGGGAAAAATGCGTTCGAGGCACCGTCATCGCACGCATTGCTCGAAATGGTGCACACCCCAGAACTGGCCGCCGCTCTTCAATCCGTTATATCGATCCATCGTCGGTTCCAGCCCAAAGCAGACTCATCCCAAAGCCCCTTGAAATAGCGAGTCTCGAAGAGCAACGCTGTATTGCTTCAACCAGGCAAAGATGGCAGGCACGCCGTGTGCGCCGCTAACAGGCGCCACGTGCTGAGCAACCCATCGAAGGCCACCAGGTCTAGGGGCAACACGGGCGACAGGAGTACCTGCTGCATGCGGCCTCCTCATGTCTCGCTGGGTCAAGCTGACTATTCCTAGATCAAGCTAGGAGGCGCGATGTAGTGATGATCGTTGTCCTCTCCCAGCTAGGAGACGAGCACGGCTCGACGAGCCCGTGTAGATAGATCGTGTCTATCTGCACATAGATTATTCCAGTTTGACCACTTCTGAGCTTGATCCGATGCTGTCAAGACCGCAGAAGGAGACGCGGCCAACGGCTAGGCAGTACCACGATCGTTCTTCTTGACAGCGGTAAGTCTCGTTTCCCACTTCGATTTAGAAGATGGAAACATTAACGCACAGAGGTGACGAAATGACTCCGACCGGTAACCGAATCGTGACTTTCGAGAAGCCCTTGGAAATGAAGGTCAACACCTTCAAATTTCCAGAGCTGATAACCCCTCAAGGGAAAAGTGCACCCCACGGCGCTATCCTCAAAATAGTTACCACAAATATCTGTGGCAGCGACCTTCACATTTATCGCGGTTCGTTTGCTGTTCCCAAGGGAATGACCATGGGCCATGAAATGACCGGCGAAGTGATCGAAGTGGGATCAGACGTCGAAGTCGTGAAGAAGGGCGACATCGTTTCCGTCCCCTTCAATGTGGGTTGTGGGCGTTGCTACAACTGCAAGCATATGCGCTCCGATGTATGCGAGAACACCAACCCCGAAATCGACTGCGGAGCCTACGGGTTCAACCTCGGTGGCTGGACGGGGGGCCAAGGTGATTATCTCTTCGTACCGTATGCGGATTTCAATCTCCTGCGCTTTCCTGACAAGGATGCCGCCATGGAAAAGATCCGCGACCTGACCCTTCTCTCTGACGTACTACCCACAGCTTTCCATGGGTTCGCTGGCCCTGATTGGCCAGCCGCACCGGCCTACGTCGTCGGCGAAAACATCCTGATCTTCGGTGCCGGGCCGGTCGGCAGAGCGGGTGCCGCCTGCGCCAGACTTCTGGGTGCAGGCGCCATCATCGTTGCCGATTACATTCAAGAGCGGCTGGACCTTCTCAAGCCACACGGCGTGGAAACCATCAACCTTTCCGACGGCGTGCCGATCGAGGAACATCTCGAACGCATTACCGGGCACAGGGAGGTGGATCGCGTCATCGACTATGTTGGTGTGGACTGCCGCGGGTTTGGCGCGGAGGCTGACAAGATCGTGGAGAGCGCTGTTACCAACGCAATGCTCAAATATGTCCGCTTCGGCGGAATGACCAGCACGGTCGGTGTGTACTGCGCAAACCCGATCTCGAAAGACCCGAAAGCCAAGAAAGGCCATATGGATCTGGAATGGTCCAACGCCTGGATCAAGTCGCCGCGAATGTCGGCTGGTCAATCCCCGACGGCCAATTACAACCACGCGTTAATGCGGGCGATACTGAACGATCGCATGCCTTACCTTTCGCCGATGATGAACACTAAGTTCATCAAGCTCGAAGACGCGCCCGCCGCGTACAAAGAGTTCGACGCGGGTTCTGCATACAAGTACGTCATCGACCCGCATGGTTCAGTGCGGCAGTAAGTATCCGGCGCGGGCTACGCATCAGGATGTCTCACACTTTCTGGTGAGAGACATTCTGGCTCCTCTAGTCTCCGGCCAGCAACTGAAGCCGGCGAATATTTTCGCCGGCATTTGTCTGCTGCCCCAAGGCGTTGTGATTTTGACGGGGTGCTTGCCTTGGCTCGGGCCAGGAGCAGAACCTCAGCAATCCGCAGGTGATGATCAACCGCAGGCGTGTTCGAGCGCCTGGTTCGCAATCGGTCAAGGGTCGGACGGAGAAGATGCGCGGCATCCATTGATGTGCGTGGCTGAACATAGCCTTCGCCTGATCCTGACCACCCCACGGACTTGATCAGTCTCGCCTGGTGTTGTGCCGGCCTCGGGCCATCGCACGATCAGCCCAGCCCTGGCTCATTTAGCCAGAAGTTTCCAAAGACGTGGCCGAACTCGCCGCCGCCGAAATGGCAGTCACTTCTATAGGGAGATAGCACAGTGTTGGATAAGTCGGAACGGGAGGGTGGCCTATGGAGCTGCGCCATCTTCGCTGCTTCGTAGTTCTTGCTGAGGAGCTACATTTCACGCGGGCGGCTGAGCGCTTGCATATCGAACAACCACCGCTATCACGAGCCATCAAGGAACTTGAGGACGAGTTGGGCGTAGTGCTCTTCGACCGAAACCGACGAGGAACAGTTCTGACGGCGGCGGGTGCGGTCTTCTTGCAAGATGTACGCCGTCTATTCACTGTGCTGGAACAGGCTCGTGAAAATGCCAAGGCTGTGGCATCGGGCTTGCGCGGTAGCCTGCGCATCGCAGTATCAGATGGAGCTATCGATCCACGACTGTCGGCATTTCTGGCTCGTTGTCGCGCCGAGGAGCCGGAGATCGAAATACGCTTGTCAGAAGTGCCTCTGGCAGAGCAAGTGCGCGGTTTGCGCTCGGGCGACTTCATGATCGGGTTCGCGCACACGGCCGATGTCGGCGACGGTATCGCTGCCGAGGCAATCTGGCACGACCCGCTGGTGATTGCTGTGCCAGCTCGGCACTCATTGCTCACCTACAAGGAGGTGCCACTTCAAGAACTCCAAGGCCATCCACTTGTCCTGTGCGACCCGCAGGTATGCGAGGGTTATTGCCGCGAACTCAAGCGGCTGCTCAACACGTTGGAGCACAAGCTGAATGTTGTCGAGGAAGTATCCTCACTGGACATGATGCTCACCTTGGTCGGCGCCGGCTACGGCATCGGCTTCATGACGGCGACCAAGATTCCCATCTCTCAACGGCCGGATGTGGTGATCCGCCCCTTGGCGATGGATTCTGCCGTGATCACGACCTACCTGCTTCGGCCCGACGGCAGCAATTTATCGGCTTCGGTAGAGCGATTTGTCGTTCGCCTACGCGACTCATCGGACGGTTGACGGAGCCTGGCAAGCCAGACACTCAGGGATCGGTGTCGGCACGCAGATTGCGTTCGGTCGCCGTCATCAGGTCAGCCGCGCTTATTCCGAGTGCCGTAGAAATTTTCAGTATGAGCGGAAGCGTGGGCACGTGCTCACCACGCTCGATCTTACCCATGTGAGAACGCGAAATGCTTGCCCGAGATGCGAACTCGTCTTGCGCGACTCCTTGAGCGACGCGCGCAGCGCGCACGGCCTGTCCGAAGGCTAACGCCGACTCGGATTCATACGTCGATGTGCCAGAAGGACGGCCTGGCTGAATTGTTGATTTCTGCATTAGCAGAAGCGTCAAACAATCTGCCACAATTAACCACGTTAAAGATAACGACGTTAAACTTCACTCTTTACTGCGACGCTGGTTTGCCTTTCTGGACAGATCGCTTATTGGGGGCCCTCATGCATGACGCCACCAGCCAGTTTTCCCATTTCAGGCTTGCTATCGCACCTGGAGTGCCATCCTCTTGCCTCATAACGCTTCTTGCCCTTCAGCGCGCAGAGGAGCCTGAAGTCACCATCGCGTTCTTTGAGACCTCGGGCGACGACCTGATGACGGGCCTTGAGGAAGGCCGCTACGACGCCGGAATCTCGCTTCGGAACGCTGGTGCTCCAGCCGTGAAAAGCCAGCCGCTCTGGGTCGAGAACGTGGCCGTTGCAATGCCGCTGGGGTCCCCCTTACTTGCCCAGGCGAAGATCACGCTTGCCGAGCTTCTGGACTATCCGGTGTTTCGCTGGCCGGCGGAGGCATGCCTACTGCTCGATCAGCGACTGTCTTCCCTTCCGTTGAGCCAACAGAGCGTGCAGCATGTGACTTCGTTCGAGATGATGGCGCTTTGGGTCACCGCTGGCTACGGTGTGGGGCTCTCGGCGCAATCGCGCATGGAGCGTGCCCATGCGTGGGGGATCACTATGCGACCGCTTTCAGACGGCCCCTACGAGATCGTGACATACCTGCAGCGGCCCCACGGACGAGCCAATGCTGTTTCTGAGCGGTTCGAGCACAGGGCAATGCTGGTTGCCAGGGATAGGGCGGCTTGCTCGAATATCCCATAGCCCGCTCTCGCCGAGGCTGCGTTCGGGTAATTACCGCGGCACGCACCTGTTAGCGCGCCAGTGATAGCGCTTCCATCTTTGGCAATATGATGAATTAACATGGTCTTTGGAGGCACGAATGGTTGGAAGTGGTTGGGACCGAGTACCAATTGACTCGCAAAGCATCGATGCGCCGCTGTCGCGCGCGGCGGTGTTTCTCACGTTGACGGTCGCCGAGGGCCACGAGGCCCTTCAGGCGGTCGCCGGCATCTTGGACGGGCTGGACGACCTGATCAAAACGGTGGGCTTCCGCGATCTCAACGGCCGGCTGTCGTGCATCACTGCGCTGGGATCGGCGCTATGGGACCGTTTCCAGACCGGGAAGCGCCCGAAGGAACTACGGCCCTTCGTGCCCATCGAGGGTGCCAAGCACACCGCGCCTGCCACGCCCGGCGACCTGTTCTTTCACATCCGTGCCGAACGTGAGGATCTCTGTTTTGAATTCGAGCGCCTGCTGCTGGACCAACTGGGCAGCAGCGTGACGGTGGCCGACGAGGTGGTCGGTTTTCGCTACTTCGACTCCCGCGACCTGCTTGGCTTTGTCGATGGCACGGCCAACCCGACCGGGCACGACATCGGCGCCTCGACGCTGGTCGGCAGTGAAGATCAGGCGTTCGCCGGCGGTAGCTACTTGGTGGTGCAGAAGTATCTGCACCAAATGCAGCCGTGGGCTCGGCTCGCCAAGGACGAGCAAGAGCGGATCATCGGCCGGGAGATCGTCAGCAATGTCGAATTGCCCGACGCGACGAGCGGCCAGAAATCGCACAAGACCCTCGCCACAATCGTGGACGACGACGGCACCGAGCACGACATCCTGCGCGACAACATGCCCTTCGGCCGCCCCGGCCAGGGCGAATATGGCACCTACTTCATCGGCTACTCCAGGCATCTGTGGGTGACGCAGAAGATGCTGGAGCGCATGTTCCTCGGCGATCCGCCAGGCATGCACGACCGCCTGCTCGATTTCTCGACGGCGCACACCGGCGCCGTGTTCTTCGCTCCCGCACCGCGCACGCTGAGCGAACTCGTGGAGGCGGTGCAAGCGTAATGCAGGGGCCACAAGGCCCCTGCAAGGTTTGAGAGCCCTATGCTCCGTCTAGAACTACTGCGCTATCCACCAGCCGACGAACGCTTTGCCGCACATCCTCGGGGATGGGGTAAGGGGCAATGGCCTCGGGCATATCCGCATGGTGCTGGTAGTCGCCCATGATGACCCGGATGATCGCCGGCACGTTGGTCGGCGTGACCGCATCAATGGCCGCGCGGTCCCCCAGGTCAGGGTGCGGCTGGGTCAGCATGCGGTACAGATCCCACGAATCCGCGTGCAGGCACTGGTTCATGAGCACCTGGGCCAGCTTGTGCTTGAGCGGCACCAGTTGCCAATCGGGAACACGCTGCCCCCGATTACCCAAACTGATGGACAGCAACTTGCCCGCTTTCAGTTCGCGGTTGATCTGGTCCTTGGACTTTCCAGCCAGCTTGCCGAACAGCGGGACCGGCAAGCTGCTTGGAGACTCGTAGATGGTCAGCATTTCCTCGCGCTCGCGCTGGATCGCGGACACTTCCGGCTCTGGGGCATGCGTCGGAGGCGGCGGCACCTGAGACAGCCGCTGGAACGTGATCCCGCCGCTGCTCGGGGTTACGACAATAGGCGTGGCCACGACGGGCGGGACGCCGGGAGGAGTGGGCTCGGCCATCGTGAGGGTCGCATCCATCGTTTCCTCCACTTCTGCCATTGCCGGCACCCCGTCGATACGGATGGTCAGGTGCGCGCTCGCGGCTTCCACTTCGCCCTGTTCGAGCAGGTCGAGCCGATCGGCCCAGTCCTGCATCATCCGACGGCGCGGCTCAACGTACTTGGCGTGGTTGTAGGACGAACTCACCTTATTGGGGTCGGAATGGGAAAGCTGCGCGTCCACCCAAATCTTCGGGTAGCCAATCTCGTTGAGCGCCGTCGAGATGGTGCCGCGGATGCCGTGGCCGGTCAGGCGCCCCTCATAGCCCATGAGCTGCACGGCCTTGTTGAGGGTGTTCTCGCTGATGCGCTTCTTGAGTTCGCTGCGGTGTGACAGCAGGTACCTCTGCGCCGGCCGCATCACCCCCAGAAGATAGCGCACGATCTCGATGGCCTGCAGGGATAGCGGCACGATATAGGGGGGCACATCCTGCGGCCGCTTCCCTGCCTTGCGCATTTCATCCTGGAGCTGCTTGACGATCTGCGGCGGGATGATCCACAAGCCCCTGTCGAGGTCGAACTGTTCGGGTTCGGCCAACCGCAGTTCGCCGGTGCGCACCCCGGTCAGGAACAGCAGCCGGACGCCAAGCTGGGTCTGCCAGCCACGGGGGTTGTAGAGCCGGAGCTTCTGGAGGAACTCGGGCATCTCGGGCAGGTGCAAGTAGGGGTTGTGGGCTACCGGGGGCTTGGGTTCGGCTACCACGTCCAGGTCTGCGGCCGGGTTGACCTCCAGCCCCTCGGCGATGACCAGGGCATAACGGAACATCTGGTTGAACCAGGTGCGGACCTTTTCCGCAGTAGTGAACGCCTTGCGCTTCTCGATCGCCGCCAGGACGCCCAGAAGCTGAGGGCGGCGAATGTCATAGATCGACATCTTCCCCAGAGTGGGCAGCACGTCTTTGTTAAAGATGCGCAGGATCTGGGAAAGCGTGCTCTGACGGCCTTCCTTGAGTTCCTTACGGCGATGCTCGACCCAAGCATCGAAGACGGTCTTGAAGGTGTATTCGCCCGCCAGCTTGGCCGCGTGCCGTTTCTGGTCGCGCTCGACCTGGGGATCGATCCCCCTGGCAAGCAGGGCCTGGGCCTTGTCTCGCTCGGTCCGGGCTTCACGCAGGCTGAGGGCAGGATAGCCGCCCAGGCACAGGCGCTTTTGCTTGCCCAGCCAGTAGTAGCGGAATTGCCATGACTTGCCGCCTGCGGCTGAGACCATCAGGCCCAGGCAGTCGTTGTCGGAGAGGGTGTAGCGTTTTCCGGTGGTCTTCGCCTGCCGGACGGTCAGATCAGATAGCGCCATTTCGAGACTCCTAAGTAATGACTTAGGCCCTATGCTCGTCATGGTTCCCGCTCAGCCCCAGCAACTATCCGGTAGCCGCCCCACCCGTATTCTTGTGCCTTATTTGGTCACTCAAAAACGGTAGCTGTGGGTGGATTTCCGTGGCACTCGCTGGAATGAAAAAAGGAGCCGAAGCTCCTTTTTTCAATGACCTACAGACCCCAGTAGAAGTCTGTGGATCAAAATTTGGAGCGGGAAACGAGACTCGAACTCGCGACCCCGACCTTGGCAAGGTCGTGCTCTACCAACTGAGCTATTCCCGCATTACAGCTTGAAAGTGGCGTCCCCTAGGGGACTCGAACCCCTGTTACCGCCGTGAAAGGGCGGTGTCCTAGGCCACTAGACGAAGGGGACACACCCCGGAACATCAAGCAACTTTCCGGCTTCCTTCGCTCTGCATCAGGCTTTGCGCTGGAAGTGGCGCGCATTCTATGGAGGCTTTTAAAGGTCGTCAACCACTCTCTAAAAAATTTTTAAAATCAAAGACTTCAGCCCATAAATTGACATGACACTAGGAGCGATGCGAGCAAGCCACTACACTCGGTCGAAAAGTTGATTCTCGAGAGGTCCCAAGCAGTGTCCGCACTCGTGATAACCCTGCTGATAGTCGGCGGCATCGCCCTGTTGATGGTGATTGCCTACATCAACCACGCCGTCGAGAACAGCAAGCTGGAGAAAGCCCGCCAGCGCGCCGACCTGCTCGACCGCATTCGTCGCTGCCAGGACATTTCCGAACGCATGCCCGGCCAGTTGATGACGCCGCAGTTGAAGCTGCTGCTGAGCCAGCTGCAGCTTCAGGTCAGCGAACGGCTGCTGCCGCTGGATAAGCAGAACGCCACGCTGCAGAGTGATATCGCCACGCTGAAAAGCGAGATCGCCAAAGGTGAATTCATTGCAGTACAGAACCCGCCACAGCCCATCGCCAATGAAGCCAAGGCCAAGGACGTACGCTTTCTTCTGGAAAATCTTCACGCGCTGATCACCGGTTCGGTGCAGGGCGGCTTGTTGCCTGCCAATGAGGGCAAGCATTGGCTGAAGCAGATTCGCCAGATGCTGGTGCTGGTGCACATCGAGTTCTTCAATACCCTGGGCCAGACTGCCCTGCAGCAGAATCAGCCTGGCCAGGCGCGCCTGGCCTTCGAACGGGGCGTGCAGTATCTGCGCAAGCAACCCGAACCTGCGGCCTATCAGGCACAACTCAAGCGTCTGGAGGAGCAGTTGGCGCGCGCCAATGCCATGGTCCTCAACAAGAACGCACCCACCGCGGAAGAACCGAGCCAGTTGACCGAAGGTCTGAAGGACCTGGAAGACGACGGCTGGAAGAAGAAGAACATTTACGACTGAGCGGCGGCAGAGCAACGTTCGCCTTCGCTCAGCCCAACACGCTGATCGAGGTTTAGGAGCTGCAATGAGCATGACCGTATACGGGGCACCACTCTCCCCTTTCGTCCGTAAAGTCTGCCTGTGCCTGATCGAAAAGGGCCTGGATTACGAACTCGAAGTGGTCATGCCCTTCGGCCAGCCGGACTGGTACCGTGAGCTCAACCCACTGGGCCGAATTCCCGCCTTTAGCGACGGTGACCTCAAGCTGGCGGACTCCAGCGTGATCTGCCAGTACCTGGAGGAACGGCACCCCGAGCGCAAGCCCCTCTACGGCGCAGATGCGCAGCAGCGGGCCAAGGTGCGCTGGCTGGAAAAGTATGCCGACTACGAACTGGCGCCGCTGTGCACCTTCACCGTGTTTCGCAACCGCGTACTGAAGGCGACCATGGGCCAGCCATGCGACGAGGAAAAGGTTCAGCAGGCGCTCAGGGACAAACTACCGAGTCACTTCGACTATCTCGAAGCCACCCTGAGTGACGCACGCTACTTCCTCGGCGAACAACTATCCATGGCCGATCTGGCGCTGGCCAGCCAACTGCTGAACATGGAACATGGCGGCGAAACGCTGGACGCCGCACGCTGGCCAAAGCTGATGGCGCACTACCAACGCCTCAAGGCCAGCGCCGCCATGCAGCAACTGCTGCCACGTGAACTGCGCACACTGGAGAAAATCGGCGCCAAGCGTTGATCGCAAGGGCGCCGACTGCAACAAAGGGTCGGTAGGAAGGAAGGACGTCCTGTCCGACTCAGCAGTCGCTGGCGGCGAGGAAGATCGCTGCCAGCGCCTCGATACCGGCCTGATCCGCCTCGGTAAAGCGCCCCACCGACGGGCTGTCCAGATCCAGCACGCCGATCAGGCGACCATCCTTCACCAACGGCACCACCAGCTCGCTGTTCGACGCACTGTCGCAGGCAATGTGCCCGGCGAAGGCATGCACATCTTCGACTCGCTGCGTCTGCAAACTCGCCGCTGCAGCGCCGCAGACGCCACGACCGAAGGGAATGCGCACACAGGCCACCTTGCCCTGGAACGGACCGAGCACCAGTTCGCCATCCTTGACCAGATAGAAGCCAGCCCAGTTCAGGTCGGCCAGCTCATGAAACAGGAAGGCGGAGAACTGCGCGGCATTGGCGATGAAGTCGCGCTCACCGGACAGCAGCGCCTGCAGTTGCGCGCTCAGTAGCGGATAGCCGCTGAGGTCAGCCCCAGCCTGGGAAAGATCGATCATGTCTGTTGCTCCAGCAGTTGCAGCCCGACCCAATGGCGGGCGAATTGATAGGCGCAGCGGCCATTGCGGTTACCGCGACCCAGCGCCCAGCGAATGGCGGCTTTCTCCAGTGCCTCGTCCCAGCTCCACTTGAGCCCGACCTGACGTGCCTGCACCTCTACCCAGTGGCGCACCACGATCAGGAAGTGCTCCTGACTGAAGGGATAGAACGACAGCCACAGACCAAAACGGTCGGACAGCGCGATCTTGTCCTCTACCGCCTCGTTGGGGTGCAGCTCGCCGTCGACCCTCTTCCAGTTCTCGTTATCGCTCTGATGCTCTGGCACCAGGTGCCGGCGGTTGGAGGTCGCATACAGCAGCACATTGTCCGGCGCCTGCTCCAATGAGCCGTCCAGTACGCTCTTGAGCACCCGGTAGTCGCCCTCGCCGGCTTCGAATGACAGATCGTCGCAGAACAGCACGAAGCGCTGCGGCAACCCCGCCAGCAACTCCACCACGCGCGGCAGGTCGGCCAGATGATCGCGCTCGATCTCGATCAGACGCAGCCCGGCCTTGGCGTGTTCGGCAAGCAGTGCACGCACCAATGAGGACTTACCGGTACCGCGCGCTCCCCAAAGCAAGGCATGGTTGGCCGGCAGCCCGGTGACGAACTGCCGCGTGTTGCGCGCCAGTTGCTCGCGCTGGGCGTCGACACCCAGCAGATCGCTCAACGACAGGTCGAGACTGACCTCCAGTGGCATCAGGTAGCCGCTGCGGCCGTCACGCACCCAGCGCGCAGCCACACACCTGTTCCAGTCCACCTGCGGGCGCACTGCAGGCAGCAAAGGCTCCAGACGCTCCAGCACCTGCTCGGCGCGGGCGAGAAAATCCAGCAATCGGGAATCCACGGTCTACTACTCCTTTTGCGCAGAGCTGCACGTTGCAGGCTCTGCCGGTACGGGGTCGCTATCAGCTATGCTTGGCAGGCGCCAAGGATCAGAGACTACGCACGCATTTATGGATATTTCGCTCACCAATCGCCTGTCATTCAAACAGGCCGGCCTTACCGTGCTGGTGGCGTTTATCCTTGGCACGCTGCTGAGCGTCACCCAGGTGGCGATCGATTATGCCAGCGAAGAGGCCTCCATCAACCGCGAGATTCGCGCGCTGCTGGAAATCAGCCACAACCCGGCCGCCCGTATCGCCTACAACATCGACGCGGAACTGGCGCAGGAACTGGTGCTCGGCCTGCTGCGCTCGCCGGCGGTGACCCGCGCCGAGCTGATCGACAACAGCGGCCTGGTACTGGCCAGTGTCAGCCGTCCGCGCAGCGAAAGCCGTTACCGCTTCATGAGCGACAGCCTGTTCGGCGCCGAGCGCACCTTCGAGGACCCGCTGTTCGTCTCCCACGCGCCTCACGAGCCGCTGGGTTTCCTGCGTCTGGAGATCGATACCTACGCCTTTGGCAGCCACTTCCTGAGGCGCTCGCTGCTGACCCTGCTCACCGGCTTCGCACGCAGTCTGCTGCTGTCGCTGATCCTGCTGGTGATGTTCTATTTCATGCTGACCAAGCCCCTGACCGGGGTAATTCGCGCACTCAGCCAGCGCGACCCGCAGGCTCCGCAACACCGCCCCGTGCCCTGCCCCAAGGGCCATGAACGCGACGAGATCGGCATCCTGGTCGAGGTCACAAACCGCCAGCTGTCGAGCATCGCCCAGGAGATCGAACAAAGGCGCAACGCCGAAGACCGCCTGACCCAATACCTCGGCGAGCTGGAAAACATCGTTTCGGCGCGTACCGCCGAGCTCAAGGCCACCAATGCCCGCCTCAGTAAATCCAACAGCGAGCTGGAGGTGGCGCGCACCACCGCGCTGAACATGGCGCAGGCTCGCTCGGCCTTCCTGGCCAACATGAGCCACGAGATCCGCACCCCGCTCAACGGCCTGCTGGGCATGCTCGCATTGGCTCTGGACGGCCCGCTCAGCGCCGAGCAACGCCAGCAGCTGGGCATCGCCCATGACTCCGGCAAGGTGCTGGTGGAACTGCTCAACGACATCCTCGATCTGTCGAAATTCGAAGCCGGCCAACTGGAGCTGGAAGAAATCCCCTTCGACCTCGGCGCCCTGGCGGAGGAAACCGCCAGCCTGCTGTCGCAGAACGCCGCCGGCGCGGTGGAACTGACCTGCCTGATCGATCCTGCACTGCCGGCACAGGTGCTGGGCGATCCGACGCGGGTGCGCCAGATCGTCAGCAACCTGCTGTCCAATGCACTCAAGTTCACCCGTTTCGGCCGTGTCGACCTGATCGTCTCCCGCAGCGCGGACGGCATCAGCATTCGCGTGCGCGATACCGGCATCGGCATCGCCGAAGACGCCCAGGCGCGCATCTTCCAGCCCTTCGCCCAGGCCGAGGTGGGCATTACCCGCGAGTACGGCGGCACCGGGCTGGGCCTGGCGCTGACACGGCGTCTTTGCCAGGCGATGCACGGCAGGCTGACCCTGCAATCGAAGGAAGGCTTCGGCAGCGAGTTCTGCGCCGAATTGCCGCTGCGCGCCCATGCGCAAGCCGCCATCCAGCCCTCCCTACAGGGTCGCATCGTCGCCATGACGCCGGCCAGTAGCGGGCTGCAACAAATGCTCAGCCAATGGCTGCCCTCCTGGGGCCTGAGCTATCAGCGTCTGGACACCGATGCCAGCCTGCTCGGCGTGGAGGCCGATCTGCTGATCAGCGACTGCCCGGAGTGCCTGCTCGGCATTCGCCCGGCGATCACCACACCGGTGCTGCTGGTCACGGCCTACGGCAATTTCCTGCCCCATGACCAGGCACAACGTCTCACGCCCCTGTTGCAGATCGCCCGCCCCCTGGCGCGCAACGGGCTGTTGCAGATGCTGCGGCACATTCTGCAGAGCGACGACACCGACCCGAGTAACAACGCCCAGGCGCAACCTCGTCGCGAAAGCTCGGCGCGCGTACTGTTGGTCGAGGACAACCCGGTGAACCAGATGGTCGCCAAGGGCATGCTGGCCAAGCTCGGCTACCAGGTACTGGTCGCCGGCCACGGCGGTGAAGCGCTGGAAATACTGGAGCAGCAGCCTGTCGACCTGATTCTCATGGACTGCAACATGCCGGTGATGGATGGCTACGAGGCCAGCCGGCGCATCCGCAGCAACGGCCGCTGGCCGGAACTGCCCATCGTTGCCCTGACGGCCAATGCGCTGTCCGACGAGCGCGAACGCTGCCGCGCCGCCGGGATGAACGACTACCTGGCCAAACCCTTCCGTCGTGAAGAACTGGCAGCCATGCTCGACACCTGGCTGCCCAGCGAGGTCACCCGCTGAGCCGCGCCAGCAGGCGATCCAGGCTGCGACGCAGCCCTTCCATCTCCAGCAGGTCCTGATCACCGAACTGGCAGAGCAACTGCGCCTTGAGCGGCAGAACCTGCGCCTGCAGCGCCCTGCCGGTATCGCTCAGCGCCAGATGCACCTCTCGCTCGTCCGCCTGGGCACGACGGCGCTGCACCAGGCCCATCTGCTCCAGACGCTTGAGCAGCGGCGTCAGGGTCCCGGAGTCCAACTGCAGGCGTTGTCCAAGCGCCTTGAGCGTCGGCTGCTCGGGCGCCCGCTCCTGCCACTCCCACAGCACCAGCATGGCCAGATACTGCGGGTAGGTCAGGCCAAGGGCATCGAGCATCGGCTTGTAGGCGCGAATCACGGCGCGCGAGGCAGCGTACAGCTTGAAGCACAGCTGGTTGTCCAACTGCAGGGTGGCGGTATCGAAAGCGGTCATTTCAGCAGCGCTTCGATCTCGCTGCTCAGTTCTTCCGGCTTGGTGGTCGGGGCGAAGCGCTTGACCACCTGGCCATCCTTGCCGATCAGGAACTTGGTGAAGTTCCACTTGATGCCCTGACTACCCAGCAGGCCGGGCGCGCGCTTTTTCAGCTGCACGAACAGCGGATGGGCGTCGGCGCCGTTGACGTCGACCTTCTTGAACAGCGGAAAGCTGACGCCGAAGTTCAGCTCGCAGAATTCCGAGATGGCGCCCTCGTCACCCGGCTCCTGCTTGCCGAACTGGTTGCAGGGAAAACCCAGCACCACCAGGCCCTTGTCCTTGTATTGCTGCCAGACGCTTTCCAGGCCCTTGTACTGCGGGGTGAAACCGCACTTGCTGGCCGTGTTGACCACCAGCACGGCCTTGCCGCCGAAGTCGGCCAGAGTCTTTTGCTCGCCCTTGATGGTCGTGACCGGGATATCGAAAAGTGCATTGCTCATGGGAAATCGTCCTGACGGGCTGAAAGTGACGGACAAAATAGCGAGCAATTAAATTGCATGCAATTTAATTGCTGCAAGATAAGGCACGCAGATATCGCGCTATCCGTAGGGGGCTAGCGGCGCCGACTGCCGGACGTCCAAACGCAGATGAACTCAGCGCGCCGAACCCAGCAGGCGATCTATCGCGGCGCGCCGATGGTGGGTTACGCCGCACCGGACTGAGCAAACTGATCGATAGACGTGAAAGGCGGCTAACCCACCCTACGAAACGGTGGCGCCCAGAGCTCGCACCAATGCGGCCAGTGGTAACGAATCCCCCTGAATGCGCACGGTCAGCCCATCAATCTCGCGACGCATCGGGTAGTGCTTGCGCAAGCGGTCGAACGCCGCGCGACGGGTATCGGCATCGCCCACCAGGCTACGGCGGAAATCCGCATCATCGCGGCGCGGGTCGTATACCGCGCGGCACAGGCTGGCCAAAGCCCAGGCCGGGTCGGCGTTGCCGTCGATGCTCAGCTCGCGGAGCCAGGGCGCTGGCAGGAGGTCGGCCAGACTCACCTGTTCAGGTACGCCCAGCATGCGGCAGCAGGCCTGGTAGATCTGCGCGGTACCGCGCAGCTTGCCGTCCAGGCTGTAACCGGCGATATGCGGCGTGGCCAGTTGGCACAGGGCGGCCAGCTCGACATCGGCCTGCGGCTCGCCTTCCCAGACGTCCAGCACCACTTTCAGGTCGGGGCGCTGCGGCAGTAACGTGCGCAGCGCCGCGTTGTCCACCACGGCGCCGCGGCTGGCATTGATCAGCCAGGTTCCCGGCTTCAGCGTCGCCAGGCGAGTCGCATCGAACAGATGGCGCGTTGAGGCGTCCAGCGGCGTGTGCAGGCTGATCACATCGCATTCGTCGATGATCTGCTCCAGGCTGACGAAGTCGCCGCCCTCGGTGGCCTGGCGCGGCGGATCACAGACGCGCACCTGCCAGCCGAGACCACGCAGCAGATGGACCAGACGCCCACCGACCTGCCCCGCCCCGACCACGCCATAGACGCGCGCAGCCGGGTCGACGCCCTCGCGCTCGGCCAGGGTCAGCACGCTGCCCAGCACGTAATCCACCACGCCGCGGGCGTTGCAGCCCGGCGCGCTGCTCCAGGCGATGCCCGCCTCGGCGAAGTAATCGAGATCGAGATGATCGGTGCCGATGGTGCAGGTACCGACGAAACGGACCCGGCTGCCGTCGAGCAGCGCACGATTCACGGGAGTAACCGAGCGCACCAGCAGCAGGTCGGCATCGCGCACATCGGCTGCCGTGATGCCGCGCCCAGGCAGGCGGCGGATGCTGCCGAACGCAGCGAAGAATTCATCGAGCAGGGGAATGTTTTCGTCGGCAACTATGTGCATGGCGGGCTCCATCGGGCAGGCCGCCATTCTATGCCAGCGTGATCACCAACGTCGCCCTGCAGAGCGCCGGACAGAGCCTCACGCCGCACTTTCCTGACCGCTGCGTCAAGGCGTAGACTACGCGGTTTCCTGTTATCCCGAAGAGTCGAAATGTCCACCGACACCCGCCTTGGCCGCGTGCGCACGGAACTGCGCAACCTGCTCATCCTGGCCACGCCCATCATCATCGCTCAACTGGCGCACACCGCCATGGGCTTCGTCGATACCTTGATGGCCGGGCGCGTCAGCCCGCGGGACCTGGCAGCCGTGGCGCTGGGCAACTCGATCTGGGTGCCGGTGTTCCTGCTGATGACCGGCATCCTGCTGGCAACCACGCCCAAGGTGGCGCAGCGCTTCGGTGCCGGCGAGGAAGCAGAGATCGGCCCGCTGGTGCGTCAGGCCCTGTGGCTGGCACTGGCCGTAGGTGGCAGTGCCGCAACGCTGCTGTGGAACGCCGAGTTCATCCTGCGCATCATGAACGTCGACCCGGCGTTGATCGCTCCGGCCATGGGCTACCTGCGCGCGGTGGCCTGTGGCTTTCCGGCAGTGGCGCTGTATCACGTGCTGCGCTGCTTCAGCGATGGCCTGGGTCACACCCGCCCAAGCATGGTACTGGGCATTCTCGGCCTGCTGCTGAACATTCCGGCCAACTACATTTTCATCTACGGCAAGTTCGGCCTGCCGGCCATGGGCGGCGTCGGCTGTGGCTGGGCCACCGCACTGGTGATGGGCTTCATGCTGATCGGCATGCTGGTCTGGGTGAAGTGGGCGCCCTACTACCGCGCCAGCGCCCTGTTCACCCGTTTCGACTGGCCGCAGTGGCCGGTCATCAAGCGCCTGCTGAGCATCGGCGTGCCGATCGGCGTGGCGGTATTCGCCGAGTCGAGCATCTTCGCGGTGATCGCCCTGCTCATCGGCGGCCTCGGTGCTACCGTGGTCGCCGGGCACCAGATCGCCCTGAACTTCAGTTCCATGGTGTTCATGATCCCCTACTCGCTGGCCATGGCCGCGACGGTGCGCGTCGGCCAGGCACTGGGCCGCGGCCAGCCACGCGAAGCGCGCTTCGCCGCCGGGGTGAGCATGGGAGCGGCGCTGGGCTACGCCTGCGTATCGGCCAGCCTGATGTTCCTGCTGCGCGAACAGATCGCGCAGATCTATACCCCCGACAAGACGGTGATCGCCGTGGCGGCAACGCTGATCGTCTATGCAGCGCTGTTCCAGTTTTCCGATGCCATCCAGGTGACGGCGGCCGGCGCCCTGCGCGGCTATCAGGACACACGCATCACCATGCTGCTGACCCTATTCGCCTACTGGGGCATCGGCTTGCCGGTGGGTTATGCGCTGGGGCTATCCGACCTGTTCGGCGAACCGAGCGGCCCCAGCGGCCTGTGGCAAGGTCTGGTGGTGGGCCTGACCTGCGCCGCAGCGATGCTCACCGTGCGCCTGGCACGCAGCGCGCGCAAGCGCATTCGCCGGGCCGGTTGAGATTGGATAGGTCGGGCATCCTCTCTAGACTGAGCAGATGATCCGACCTGCCCTGCTCCTCTGCTTCCTTCTGATCGCTGGCTGCGGCCCGGCCAATGACGGCCTGGCCCTGCAGAACGATTACCTCGCACGTCTGCAGCGCTCGCTCGATGCGGCCGACGTACCCACTTTCGACAGCCGCAGCGCCAGCCAATATCGTTTACCGCCACGCCGCGAGCGCCTGCTGGCATTGCCGGAACTGCGCATCGGCCTGCTCGATCTGGTCATCGATGCGCGGCGCTGTCCGCATCTGCAGCAGTTGATCAGCCAGCGCAACAGCAGCCTGGGCAAGCAGCTGATGCCCAGCCAGCGCCTGGGCTACGAAGGCGACCTGCTGCGCGCCATCGATGACTGCCTGCCACATCTGCAGGACGACTCCAGCCTCAAGACCACTCTGCAGCGCCTGGCCAGCGACAAGCGCCAGCAACTGCCAGCGGTGTTCTGGAATGCCCTGAACGGCAGCCCGGAGTTCGAGAACTACCTGCGTTTTGCCGACCAGGCCTTGCCGGTCGACAGCCAGGAAGACAGCGCGGCACTGGACGCATTGCAGCGGCTGGCCAGCATCGGCGCCGGCATACCGGCGCAGTTACCACCGAGCGCCGGGGAGCTGGAGCCGCTGTTCTTCGCCCTCTATGCCAGCGAACAGGGCAGCCAGTTGATCACCAGCCTGGCCAGCCTGCGCCACACGCTCGACGCCGGCAGCGAAATGCTCGAGCAACGCCAACAAAATCGCCCGCTTTGCCCACTGGGCCAGGCGACGCCGCGCGGGCGCATCCTGCAGAACATCTTCATCAAGTTCTATGCCGGCGGCCTGCAGCCTTATCTGGCACAGGTTGACCAGCGCGGCCAGCAATGGCAGGCGGTGCTGCTGCAACTGCAGCGTCTAGAAGGCATTCCGCCAGCTACCGGCGAACATCTGCAGCGGCTGGCTGGCGAGCAGGATTCGTTATGGCAGGATTTCCGCGCGGCCACGGCGCGTCACGTCAGGGCCTGGCAGAAGCTCCTGAACAGTTGCGCTCTGGCGCCTGGACAGGCGGGATGGAATAGCGCGGAACGCGACGTGGAGCCTTAAGGGGGCGCACGTTCAACCGCAGCCTAATCGGCCTTCTTGCGAATCCAGTACAGATAGGTGCCGTCTTCCTCGGCCTGACCGAGCAGTTCATGGCCGAGAAACACGCAGAACTTGGGGATGTCACGGCGGGTCGAGGGGTCGGTAGCGATCACCTTGAGCAAGCCGCCCGGCGACAGGTCGCGCACCTTGTTGTGCAGCATCATCACCGGCTCCGGACAATTCAGGCCGCTGGCGTCGAGCAGGTCATCGTGGTTGAGGGTCAGGGCTTCGGACATAGGGAGGCTCCACAGGCAGGCGCGCATTGTCGCGCAAAGCTGACCTCCAGGTCACCCTGCGCGCACAACCTTGGATGGGCAGCGCATGCCTACCGACTGCGGCAAAGTGCCTGCGCTCCGGCGAATCATGGAGGGTTCGCACGCCAGCTTCGGGTGGAGCCCAAAGCGACGCGGGAGTCCGGGCCGGACGAATGTCCGCGCCCGGTTCACTCGTTATTTGCCGTGACGACGCAGATGACAGGTCACTTCCTCACGATCGTGATACAGCTGCTTGCAGCCGATGCCGACCTTCAGACCGCGCTCGGCCAGCCCCGACTCGATGCGATCGAGCAGGCGCCGCACTTCGGCGTAACGCTGCCTCATCGGCAGCTTGAGATTGACCACCGCCTCGCGGCACAGCCCCTCGCCTAGCCAGGTCTCGATCATCGCCGCCGTGCGCGCCGGCTTCTCGACGATGTCGCAGACCATCCAGTGCACCGGATGGCGCGGACGGAAGGTAAAGCCATCGGCGCGCTGATGCACGACGAAGCCGGAATACATCAGGCTCTCGGCCATCGGCCCATTGTCCACGGCAGTCACGCGAATCTCCCGATTGACCAGCTGCCAGGTCCAGCCACCGGGTGCCGCGCCCAGGTCAACGGCGGTCATGCCCGGCGCCAGGCGCTGATCCCACTGTTCACGCGGGATGAAATGGTGCCAGGCCTCCTCCAGCTTGAGCGTGGAACGGCTCGGCGCCTCGCGCGGAAACTTCAGGCGTGGAATGCCCATGGGCCACATCGCCTGGTTGTCCGCCTCGGCGATGCCGGCGAACACCTCACGGCCGCTCTTGAAGGTCAGCAGCAGGCGTGGCTTCTTCGCGTCATCCACCAACCTGCCGGCCTTTAGCAATGCCTTGCGCAGCGGCGCTTCGAACTTCTTGCAGAAGGTCGAGACTTCCTTGCCCTCGTTGGTATCGACCACTTCCAGCCATAGGCTGCCGCACACCGGATAGTCAGCCAGGGCGTCGAGCAACACGCTGATACGATCGCTTTCCGGCAGGCTGACGAACGCGCCACGCGCCCACTGTCGGGGGAAGATCAGCTGATTGAAACGCACGCTGCGCATCAGCCGCTCGCTATCGGCCGCCTCGCTGCAGACGAACTCGGCGCAGGCGCTGCCGGGCTTGGCCCTGGAGTAGCCCGGCACATCCAGACGCGCCGCAAGGTCGGTGATCTCGGCGCAAACCTCCCCTTCGAAACCGGGGCGGCAATGCAGAAACAGGGTATTCATCAAAGGGTCTCCTCGAGGCGCGCATGATACCCGAGACCGGAACCCCGAGCCGCTAAACCTGTCCAGCTACATATGCGCTGTCTGCAGCTACGGACCGGCAAGCTGGCCGCCCCGCGTCGTCGCAACAGACAGGCAGCGCATAACAACCGAAAGGATATGCGCTAGCCAGACCGCCCAAGCCGAACTAGCTTGAAGGTCTGCCGCCATCAGACACAGCCCGAACCGTGCGGGCCCAAGGAGATGTGCAATGCCCTCCCTCGATAGCCTGAACTGCCGCCGCGAACTGAAAGTCGGCGACGCCACCTACCACTATTTCAGCCTGCCCGAAGCCGCCCAGCGCCTCGGCAACATCGACCGACTGCCCAAGTCGCTCAAGGTGCTGCTGGAAAACCTGCTGCGTAACGAAGACGGCAAGACCGTACAGCCGCAGGATCTGCAAGCCATGGTCGACTGGCTGGACACGCGCGCCTCCGACCGCGAGATCCAGTACCGCCCGGCGCGCGTACTGATGCAGGACTTCACCGGCGTGCCGGCGGTGGTGGACCTGGCCGCCATGCGCGACGCCATGGCCAAGGCCGGTGGCGATCCGCAGCGCATCAACCCGCTGTCACCGGTGGATCTGGTCATCGACCACTCGGTGATGGTCGACCGCTACGCCTCCTCCAGCGCCTTCCACGACAACGTCGAGCTGGAAATGCAGCGCAACGGCGAGCGCTACGCCTTCCTGCGCTGGGGTCAGCACGCCTTCGACAACTTCAGCGTGGTGCCACCGGGTACCGGCATCTGCCACCAGGTCAACCTAGAATACCTGGCGCGCACCGTATGGACGAAGGAACAAGACGGCACCACCCTCGCCTTCCCCGACACCCTGGTCGGCACCGACTCGCACACCACCATGATCAACGGCCTCGGCGTGCTCGGCTGGGGCGTCGGCGGCATCGAGGCGGAAGCTGCCATGCTCGGCCAGCCGGTGTCGATGCTGATTCCCGAGGTGATCGGCTTCAAGCTCAGCGGCAAGCTCAAGGAAGGCATCACTGCCACCGACCTGGTGCTCACCGTCACCCAGATGCTGCGCAAGAAGGGCGTGGTGGGCAAATTCGTCGAGTTCTACGGTGACGGCCTGGCCGACCTGCCGCTGGCCGACCGCGCCACCATCGCCAATATGGCCCCCGAGTACGGCGCCACCTGCGGGTTCTTCCCGGTGGACGAGATCACCCTCGGCTACCTGCGCCTGTCCGGCCGCCCGGACGCCACCGTGCAACTGGTCGAGGCCTACAGCAAGGCCCAGGGCCTGTGGCGCGAGCCAGGCGACGAGCCCCTGTTCACCGACAGCCTGAGCCTTGACATGGGCAGCGTCGAAGCCAGCCTGGCCGGGCCCAAGCGCCCACAGGACCGCGTCTCGCTGGGCCAGGTCGGCCAGGCCTTCGACGACTTCGTCGGCCTGCAGCTCAAGCCGAGTGCCAAGGAAGAAGGCCGTATGCTCAGCGAAGGCGGTGGCGGTACCGCCGTGGGCGGCGACAAGCAGAGCGGCGAAATCGACTATGAGGACGAGGGTCATACCCACCGCCTGAAAGACGGCGCCGTGGTGATCGCCGCCATCACCTCCTGCACCAACACCTCTAACCCCAGCGTGATGATGGCCGCCGGTCTGCTGGCCAAGAAGGCGGTGGAAAAAGGTCTGCAGCGCCAACCCTGGGTGAAAAGCTCGCTGGCACCCGGGTCCAAGGTGGTCACCGAGTACTTCAATGCCGCCGGCCTGACGCCCTACCTGGAGAAACTCGGCTTCGACTTAGTGGGCTATGGCTGCACCACCTGCATCGGCAACTCCGGCCCGCTGCGCGAGCCCATCGAGAAAGCCATTGCCCAGGCCGACCTGACCGTCGCCTCGGTACTGTCCGGCAACCGCAACTTCGAGGGCCGCGTACACCCTCTGGTGAAAACCAACTGGCTGGCCTCGCCACCCCTGGTGGTGGCCTATGCGCTGGCCGGCAGCGTGCGCCTCGACCTGACCCGCGACGCCCTCGGCACCGGCAAGGACGGCCAGCCGGTGTACCTCAAGGACATCTGGCCAAGCCAGAACGAGATTGCCCAGGCCATCGCCCAGGTCGACACCGCCATGTTCCGCAAGGAATACGCCGAGGTCTTCGCCGGCGACGAAAAGTGGCAGGCGATCGACGTGCCCAAGGCCGACACCTATGCCTGGCAGGGCGACTCCACCTATATCCAGCATCCGCCATTCTTCGAGGACATCGCCGGCGACCCGCCACGCATCACCGATATCCGCCAGGCACGCATCCTCGCCCTGCTCGGCGACTCGGTGACCACCGACCACATCTCGCCGGCCGGCAACATCAAGGCCGACAGCCCGGCCGGGCGCTACCTGCGTGACCATGGCGTGGACAAGGCCGACTTCAACTCCTACGGCTCACGCCGCGGCAACCATGAAGTGATGATGCGCGGCACCTTCGCCAATATCCGCATCCGCAACGAAATGCTCGGCGGCGAAGAAGGCGGCAACACCCTGCATGTGCCCAGCGGCGAGAAACTGGCGATCTATGACGCTGCCATGCGCTACCAGGCCGAAGGCACGCCACTGGTGATCATCGCCGGCAAGGAATACGGCACCGGCTCCAGTCGCGACTGGGCGGCCAAGGGCACCAACCTGCTGGGGGTCAAGGCAGTGATCGCCGAGAGCTTCGAGCGTATCCACCGCTCCAACCTGGTGGGCATGGGCGTGCTGCCGCTGCAGTTCAATCCCGGCACCGACCGCAACAGCCTGAAACTGACCGGCAAGGAAGTGCTGGCCATCGAAGGGCTGGAAGGCGTGGAGCTGCGCCCGCAGATGCCGCTGACGCTGATCATCACCCGTGAAGACGGCCAGCATGAGGAAGTCGAAGTGCTCTGCCGCATCGACACCCTCAACGAAGTCGAGTACTTCAAGGCAGAGGGCATCCTGCATTACGTGCTCCGGCAGATGATCGCCAACTGATACACCCGCCCTGCTATCGCGGTAGCAGGGCATGCCAGCCTCCGTCGGGCCATGGATGGCCGACGTCGCGACAAAAATGTGACGCCAGTCACAAAGCGATTACACTCGCGAAAACGGATTCAGCCCTCAACTTTGCCGCTCGGCGGCCGATGACAGGGGCATTACAACGACGGATACCTGCCATGCGTAACAACCAGCCGGTCACCCAGCGTGAGCGTACCTTTCCTGCACAACAACGTCTGATATCCACTACCGACCTCAAGGGCCAGATCACCTACTGCAACGACGCCTTCGTCGAAATCAGTGGTTTCAGCCGCGAAGAGCTGATGCGCGCGCCGCACAACATCGTGCGCCACCCGGACGTGCCGTCCGCCGTGTTCGACCACATGTGGACGACCCTGAAAAGCGGTCGCCCGTGGATGGGTATCGTCAAGAACCGCAGCAAGAATGGCGACCACTACTGGGTCAACGCCTACGTCACCCCGATGACCGAGAACAATCAGGTCGTCGGTTACGAATCCGTCCGCGTCAAACCTACAGCCGAACAGGTGCGCCGCGCCGAAGCGCTGTATGCACGTGTCAATGCCGGCAAATCGGCCGTTCCTGCCAGCAATCAGTGGCTGCCCGTCGTACAGGCGTGGATGCCCTTCATTCTGGTCAGCCAGATCGGCTTCATGATCGGTCACTGGATCGGCAGCAACTGGGGCTTCATCCTTGCTGCCATGCTCTCCGTCCCGCTGGGGCTGGCCGGCATAGCCTGGCAGACCCGCGGCATCAAGCGCCTGCTGAAACTGGCCGAGCAAACCACTTCCGATCCATTGATCGCGCAGATGTACACCGACAGCCGCGGCGCCGAAGCGCGCCTGGAAATGGCCATGCTCAGCCAGGATGCGCGCCTGAAAACCTGTCTCACCCGCCTGCAGGACACTGCAGAGCAACTGACCCAGCAGGCGCGTGAAGCCGACCAGCTGGCGCACAACAGTTCCGATGGCCTCGAGCGCCAGCGCCAGGAGACCGAGCAGGTCGCCACGGCAGTCAACGAAATGGCTGCCACCACCCTGGAAGTGGCCAGCAACGTTGCCCGCACCGCCATCGCCACTCAGGAAGCCAACCGCCTGACCGGCGAAGGCCGCACCATCGCCGCGGAAACCCGCGAAGCCATCCAGCGCCTGTCGCAATCGGTGGGTGATACCGGCGAAACCGTGACCCGCCTGGCCCAGGACAGCAACGAAATCGGCGGTGTGGTCGACGTGATCAAGGGCATTGCCGATCAGACCAACCTGCTCGCTCTCAACGCCGCCATCGAAGCCGCACGTGCCGGCGAAATGGGCCGCGGCTTCGCCGTGGTGGCCGACGAGGTTCGTTCCCTCGCCCAGCGCACCGCCGAATCCACAGAACAGATTCACGGCCTGATCGCCAAACTGCAACGTACTGCCGAAGAGGCCGTACTGACCATGGAAATCGGCCGCAAACAGGCCGACGAAGGCGTCGAACGCGTCCTCAAAGCCGATCAGGCGCTGTCCGGTATCAGTGACTCGGTCGCCAATATCGCCGACATGGCCAACCAGATCGCTGCGGCGGCGGAAGAACAAAGCGCCGTGGCCGACGAGATCAACCAGAACATCACCACCATCGCCCAACTGGCCGACCAGACCGCAGGCGAAGCGCAAAGCACCGCCAAACTCAGCGAAGCCCTGACCAGAACCGCACAGGGCCAATACGCACTGGTCGAACGCTTCAACCGTTGAAACAAAAGGCGCAGCGGCTCACCGCTGCGCCTTCCCCTCCCCGCCGCGCTTATGTGGGAGCGAGCTTGCTTACGATCTTCCCTGCACCCTTTCCAACCGTCCCCGCTTTCGCGTAACTGCCACTTGCCAGCGGTTATCCGACATGGTGTATAACCTTCCAAACACCCATCGCCTCGCTACCTCCCGCGAGCTAAAGAAGGATCTTGAATATGGCCAGGAAGGTTATCCACCAAAACCTCCCGCAGGTTATGCGCCATTTGGTGGCTATTTATAGTTAGACCCCTACTCAAAATATTTGGTTACCACATGATAAAAGAACTTACTTGGCGTAAAGCTATAGATAAAGTGCTGGGAGCATCAACAACACCGCTGCACTATAAAGAAATCACGGACAAGATCATTGCTGACGGATTACGCACAAGTCTAGGGGCTACGCCAGCGGCAACAGTTGTCGCCCAGATAAGCACCTCCATTAAGCGCGATGGAGCGTCATCCCCCTATATTCGCGTAGCAAAAGGTACGTTTACACTAAAAAATAAATCAGCTGCTGCAGGTTCACCAAGCGAAGTCAAACCAACCCCTACAGTCGAAGATTCTGAAGAGATCGAAGAGCAATACGATATTGTTAGCTCCTTCGGTATGTTCTGGCGTAGAGAGGCTGTTCAATGGGCTGCAACGCCAAAGCTACTAGGCATGCAACAGCTAGGAGCCACACCAGTCGACTTCAATAAGCAGCTTGGTATTTACCTACTGTATGACGGTAGAGAGGTCATCTATATTGGCCGCTCGACGGATCGCCCACTAGGGCGCAGGCTGTACGAACATACACTGGATCGTCTAGCCGCTCGATGGGATCGATTCTCTTGGTTTGGTCTTCTGCCAGTCTCCGACTCTGGTCAACTTGGAGAACTGCCAACAACATTTGAGGCAGCAAAGATTATTCCTGCACTAGAAGCCATTCTAATCGAAGCACTTGAGCCCCGCCAAAATAGAAAGCGTGGCGACGACCTTTCTGCTGTTGAATTCATTCAGCACGAAGACCCTGAGATTAATAAGAAACGCGTAAAGGCCTCTCTAGAAGCGGCAATGGAAAAGTTGTGAGGTCTAACGACAGGTTAAACCGCTCGTTTCGCTCATTGAGACGGCCAAAGTCCGACCCTTCACCAACACGCGCCCCCATATGCCCTTCCCAACCGATGAACACCAAGCCCTTTTAAATGTTAAAGGCGTAGGCCCTACCATCGTGCAGCGACTCGAACAGATCGGCATAAACTCCTTGCAGGAGTTGGCCGAAACCAGCTCCGGCGATATCGTCACCGCAGTAGCCGGTCAGCTAGGCTCCACCTGCTGGAAGAATAGCCCGCAAGCACGTGCGGCTATCCAGGCCGCCATCGACTTGGCCAAATTACGTCAATAGCTCCCACTCTTTCACTGCCAAGGAACCCGGCATGCCTGCCCACGAGAAGCTCAACTACGTCGAATATCCCACCCGCAATCTGCCAGCCACCAAGACCTTTTTCCAGGCCGCATTCGGCTGGCGATTCACGGACTACGGCCCCGAGTACGCAGCCTTCGCCGACGAAGGCCTGGATGGTGGTTTCTTCAGCGCCGAGATATCCGCACGTAGCGATAACGGCAGTGCACTAATCGTGTTCTACAGTGCAGAGCTGGAGGACACTCGGGCCAAGGTCGAGGCCGCAGGTGGGGAGATCGTCAAACCGATCTTTTCCTTCCCCGGAGGCAGGCGCTTTCACTTTGTCGAACCGGGTGGCAACGAATTTGGCGTGTGGTCTCACTGAGCTATGGCGACCATCGCAATGGATGTGATTGCGGGAGCGATCATTGGCGGAATCGAAAAGGCCCAAAAGGATTACGAACGTATGTCGGGGGGCGAATGGTTGTGGGCCGCAGCCGAATACGTGCTAACGACGTACATCGCCCGTGAACTCGACGCCTTGCCTGGCGCCAAATTCGTCACGGTTGAATCCCATGGACAGAGCGCGATTACCGATGCCGGAGCCACCGTTCCCGGCCCCAAACCGCGCAAGGCCAGGCTACGCGGACGCTTCGACGTGCTTCTGTGGTGGGCTAATTCGACTCCGCGCGCGGTCATTGAGGTCAAGAATCAGCCACGTGGACAATCCGGCTGGTTCCATGACATCGAACGTATCACCTCTGTGCTCGGTATCGGCCGTGACAGCACCAGCATGCAGTTCGGCGCATTCGCCTATTACTACTCGGCCGTAGATGGCAGCCAATACAGTGCGGAGGAGAAGGTGCTGCGCAAGTTGGAGCGTGTGAAGCACCTCGTCAGTGAAAAAACCGCAGGCAAATTCCGCCTTCGCCAGTTCTCCTCCGATATTTACCAGGATGGCGACAGCGCATGGACAGCGGCATGCCTGCTGCTACAACCAGTAACCTAAGGGTGATGCAAGGAACGACACGATGCGAATAATGGTGATCGGTGCGAGCCGAGGCCTCGGCCGTGCGTTGGTAGAAGGTTTGGCGCAAGGCCACGAGTTGATCGGGATTTCACGCAGCCGCCCGGCCGATCTGGCCGCGGACATCCAGTGGATCGAAGCGGATATGAGCGATCCGCTGCAAGCTGTGGATACCATCGAAGCCCAGGCACCGCAAAAGCTGGACGCGATCATCTACAACCTGGGTATCTGGGAAGCTCGTGCGTTCGAGGATGATTACAGTTTTCTGCAGGACGACGACGCACAGATCGTCGAGATGGTCAGCGTCAATATCGGCGCGACCTTGCTGCTGCTCAAACGCCTGCTACCGCGCCTGCTCGGCGGCGCCAAGCCGCAATTGATCCTCACCGGTTCCACCTCGGCCCTGCCACAGAGTGGCCGCCCGGAAGTCACCTTCGGCGCCAGCAAGTTCGCCCTCAAAGGCATAGCCGAGACCCTGCGCGAAGGTTTTCGCGATAAGCGTCTGGCCGTCACCTGCCTGCAACTGGGCTACCTCAATACCCAGGATGGCTTGCAGACGCCGGTCGAGCAGGCGGCACAAAATGGTGAGGGCCAGTTGATTCCGCTGCACGATGTGGTGGCCCTGGTGCGAACGCTGCTGAATCTGTCCGAGGCCAGTTACGTACGTGAGTTGGTGCTGCCAGCCATTGCCGACGAACGTTTCTGAAGCGAGGAAAACCAATGCCCGATCTTTCCGTCACGCTGACAACACCGCGTCTCGTACTGCGCCCTCTGCAAGCGACGGACGCTCCGGTGCTGTTCGCGATTTTTTCCGATCCGCAGGTCATGCAGTACTGGAATACGCCGCCCTGGGATTGCGAGGCCGTGGCACGGGAATACATCTGTGAGGAGCAGCAGGCCATGCGCGAAGGCCAGCGCCTGACGCTGGGCATCGTTGATAGGGAAAGCGCTGAGCTGATCGGTAAATGCCTGCTGTTCAACTACCACCACGAGTCACGCCGCGCAGAGATCGGCTTTGGCATTGCAGCCTCCGCCTGGGGCAAGGGTTACGTTCAGGAGGCGGCCCGTGAACTGCTGCGCCACGGATTCGAAGCCCTGGACCTCAACCGCGTCGAAGCGGAAATCGATCCGAGCAACGCCGCCTCCGGACGCGCGCTTGAACGTCTGGGGTTCAGCCAGGAAGGCTTGCTGCGCCAGCGCTGGATCATCGACGGACAGATATCGGATTCTGCGCTCTATGGATTGCTGAGCGACGATTGGCGCAGTCGGCATAAACGCAAAGGCCAGCCTCAAAGCCCCGCCAGCTCCAGCCAGTGCACGTAGAAACCTTCAGCGACTTGATTCAGCGCGCTGACCTTCGCGCTCAGGCCTTCGCGCATCTCGGCGACGCTCTGCTGGCTGGGCTGGCTGGCATCCAGCAGGTGCGCCCAGTCGTCGAGCCACAGTTCAACCAACTCTTCGGTCATTTCCGGATGCCCTTGCAGGGCCAGTATCTTCTCGCCCCAGGCGAACGCCTGGTTGTCACACCAGCGGCTGCTCAGCAGGGGCTGGGCGCCGTCTGGCAGCGCGAAGGTGTCGCCATGCCACTGGAAGATGCTGAACGACTCGGGCAAATGTGCCAGCCAGGGACTACCGGCTGACTCTGAGCGACGCTGCATGAGCTGGAAACCGGCTTCGGTGTAGGGCATGCGGCGCACGCTGGCACCTAGTGCCTTGGCCAGCAGTTGGCCGCCCAGGCAGTGCCCGATGATGGGAATGTCACGCGCGATGAAACGCTGCAGCGCAGCCACTTCGTCGGCTATCCAGGGCAGCGGGTCGTTGACGCTCATCGGCCCGCCCATCACGGCGACCGCCTTGGGCCGTTCCAGGTCGTAGCCATGCAGTTCGCCCAGGTCGACGCGCCGCACGTCGAAGCTACAAGCACGGGCCTGCAGCACCTGCGCCAGGTGGGCTGGCGGGCAATAATCGATATGAGTCAGGATCAGAACATCGGCCATGAGCGCCTCCGCCGCGCAGTCTGCGCGAGAAGGATTGGCAAGTCGAGGTGGGCTGAGAGTTGAAGCCACCGGCCGGACAGCCGGCCGATGGTCTGTACTGGCGAGTGCCGCTGCATTCGCCTCTAACGCATGGCTGACGCTTTCACCTCCTGCGTAACGCCCCAGCCATCCATCTTGCCGCCCAGCGGGACGACGATGGATTCCAGGTCATGTTCGAACTCGCCGATACCGGCATGGGTGGCGTACATCACTTTGCTGATCTGCAGGTGCCAGACGCCGTCCTCGCGGGCGGATATCTGGGCGTTGAGCGACTCGCCGCGAAAGTTCCTGGCCGCCATTCTGGCCCGTTCTTCGTCGGGAAAAATGGCGTAGAACTCGATCGGGTGAAACTGGGCGAAGTCGAATCCCCCTTCTTTCATCCGACGCAGCACAGAAGTGCTGGAGTCTTCGTGGAAGGCTGTGCTCATAAACGACCCCCTCTCAGGCTATGGATGGATTAACCGCTTTCCCAATGCAACCGTCCCAAGGACGGTGTCGCGGCCCTGCCGAACGTCTCTAACAATGGATCTTAGAAACACCCGGACGGCGCCGCCCCGAGAATCGAGCAGGTGCTCGATGTGTCTACTGCAAGCGTATCGACGACTGCCCGGCAGAACGCCAGACTGAAACCGTCTACACAAGAGTAGTCGCTGAATGAGGGGTTCGCGTCATGCAGAAAGCCTTTGTGACAAAGCCGGCGACCAGCGGCAACTGGCCAGCTCAGGCCAACGGCTAACGACTGAGCCAGGCCATCAACAGCCTGTTGATCCAGCCGGGTGTGATCTGCCCAAGATTGAAGAGCACGCCGAACTGTAACCCAACCGGGCGATGCACGGCACTGGCGTGAGCCTGCTTCCAGGCCGCTTCGGCGATCTGCTCGGCCTCCAGGCGTACGCCCAGACGCTGCATCACCGCGGGACGCTGCGCCTGGCTGCGCACCATCGGCGTATCGACGAACGGCGGCATCAGGTCGCCGACGCGAATGCCGTGCTCGCGCCACTCCAGCTCCAGCGCCTCGGTCAGCCCGCGTACGGCGAACTTGCTGGCCGAGTAGCTGGCCAGCTGCGGTACGCCGTAGAGTGCCGAGGCCGAGCCCATGTTGATCACCTGCGCCCCTGGCGTAGCCTTGAGGTAGGCAAAGGCCGCATGGCAGAGGTTGAGCACGCCGAGCACATTGATCTGAACCAGGCGCGTGTGCTGCTCCAGCTCAATGTCGACGAAGGCGCCGGTACGCAAGATGCCGGCAGCATTGAACAGCAGGCGCAACTGGCCGCCACCTTGCGCGCAGAATTCGGCCACAGCTGCCTGTACTGCTGCGGCATCGACCACATCCAGCGGGGCGTGCCATGCGCCACCCAGCTCAGCGGCCAATGCGGCCAGCGCCCCTTCATCGACATCGAGCAAACCGACGCGCCAGCCCCGTGCGTGAAACAGCCGCGCTGTGGCGGCGCCAATCCCGGATGCAGCGCCGCTGATGAGCATGTTGTTCATCACACACCCCGCTCACGAAGAAAGGCCACCACACGGTCGATGGCGTAATCCGCAGCGCGCAACATGCCGACATGCGCCTGAAAGACGTGCCACAGCCCCGGATAACGCTCCAGACGCACATCCACTCCGGCCGCCTCGGCGCGCTTGGCCAGGCGCAGACTGTCGTTCAGCAGCAACTCGTCTTCGCCTACCTGGATCAGCGTCGGTGGCAGAGGACTGAGGTCGGCGAACAGCGGCGACAAACCCGGATCATCACGCGGCAGGTCGGCGGGGCAATACAGCTCGGCAGCCTGTTCGATCCAGCGCGGGTGGATCAATGGATCGCCGGCCGGCGGCTCGTGCATCTGCTCGCCGGTGAAATCGGTGGCGGGCGAGAAGCACACCAGCGCGGCAGGCGCAGGCAGGCCGAGTTCGATGATGCGCAGGCAACCGACCAGGCTCAGGTTGCCGCCCGCCGAGTCGCCACCGATGACGATCTGCTCTGGCCGATAACCGGCTTGCAGCAACGCCTGATAGGCCGCCACCACATCATCGCGCGCCGCCGGAAAGGGATGCTCCGGGGCCAGGCGGTAATCCAGCGCACAGACGTCCAGGGCGCCGCGCTTGGCCAGGCTGGCGCAGATGCCCCGGTGCGTATCCGGCCCGCCGATCATGAAGGCGCCGCCGTGCAGGTAGAGCAGCACGCTGCCGCCGCTGCCAGGTGGCCGGCGCCATTCGCACGGGCGCCCGGCCAGGGTCGCGGCGCTGCGGCTGACGCCGCGCGGCGTCAGGGTGATGGCGGTGAGCATACGCAGTACGCGGCGCTGCCCTGACACAGGCATCGGCGGCCGCACCAGGCCGCGGAAGAACAGGCGCAGAAAGCCGCGCAACAGGCCGCGCAGCAGCATCTGCTCGACGGCTGGGGCTTTGAAATCAGCGGACGCAGTCATAGTCGGCAAGCTCCGGAGTACGGGTCATGAGGCGATAGGTGAAGGTGAAACCCGGCCAGTTATTGGTGTGCTTGCCGGTGGCGGTCTGGTACCAGCTGTCGCAACCCTGTGCCCATATCGTTCGATGTGTCGCCTGCTGCAGCTCGGTGTTGTAACTGCGCTGCACCGTCGCGCGCAGGTCGAGATAGCGCAGCCGCTGCTCGCGCAGTGCGCGCAGACAGCCCAGCACATAGGCGTACTGGCTCTCCAGCATGTAGAGAATGGAGTTGTGGCCGAGGTTGGTGTTCGGCCCGTAGAGCAGGAACAGGTTGGGAAAACCGCTGACGCTGATGCCCTTGTAAGCCTCGGCACCGTCCTTCCAGGCCTGATTCAGCTCCATACCATCGAGGCCGCGAATACGCATCGGCGCGAGGAAATCGGTGGCGGTGAAGCCGGTGCCGTAGATCAGCACATCGCAGGGATGCTCACGACCATCGGCCGTCACCAGCGAATGCTCCCGCACCTCGCGAATCGCCGAGTCGACGATCTCGACATTGGCCTGTGCCAGCGCCGGGAAGTAGTCGTTGCTGATCAGGATGCGCTTGCAGCCCATGGGATAGTCCGGCTGCAACTGGGCACGCTTGCCGGCGTCAGGCATCTGTCGCCGCAGATGGCGGATGAAACTGTGGCGAAACAGGCGCATCAGCCAGGGAAAGCGGATGAAAGCGACCGCCCGCCCCTCGTGATGCAGGTATTGCAGCAGGCGGTCGGCACGCTGCCATAGGGGCCAACGCTGTTTCAGGGCGATTTCCCAGGGGCGATAACGGCGATCCGGCTTGGCCAGCACATAAGCGGCCGAGCGCTGGAACAGGCTCAGGCTGGCGACCTTCGGCTGGATCTGCGGCACGAACTGGATCGCCGACGCGCCAGTGCCGATCACCGCCACGCGTTTACCGCTCAGGTCGAGATCATGTCGCCAGCGCGCCGAATGAAAGGCCTCTCCCCGGAAGCGCTCCAGGCCGGGCAGTTTCGGGTAGGCCGGGCGATTGAGCTGGCCGCAGGCACTGACCAGCGCCTGCGCTTCGATCACCTCGCCTCCCGCCAGTTCGACCCGCCAGACGCCGCGTTCGGCGTCGAACTCGGCGCCCAGCACTTCGCTGTCCAGACGGATATGCGGGCGCAGCCGGTGATTCTCCACGCACTGCAGGATGTAGGCATGGATTTCCGCCTGCGGCGCGAACTTGCGCGACCAGTCGTGCTTGGGTTCGAAGGAAAAGGAATACAGGTGCGAAGGCACGTCGCAGGCGGCGCCCGGATAGCTGTTGTCGCGCCAGGTACCACCGACCTCACTGGCCTTCTCCAGCAACAGAAAGTCGTCCTCACCGACCTTGCGCAGCTGCATGGCCAGGCCAACACCGGCAAAACCGCTGCCGATGATCAGTACGCGCCAGGGCGCGTTCGTACGGGGGTTGTTGTGCATTGTAGTGACCCGTGTATGGCGATGAGCTGATGCTACTTGCCCCGCACTGCCTGGGTTATGGCATAGTCGGCCAGGATATTGTGATTTCCGGACAACCTATGTCAGCGCCCTGGCCCGCACGACGCAGCATCATCAGCATCCAGCTGCTCACCCAACTGGGGCTCGACCTTGGCCTGAGCCTGGACAGCTGCCTGCGTGAAACCGGGCTCAGCCCGATGCAGCTAGCCAGCCTGAACGGGGAGATCGAAGCGCAGCGCGAACTGCAGTTGATCGCCAACCTGATCGAGGCGCTTCCCACAGTCGAAGACCTGGGCCTGCAGGCTGGCCGTCGCTACCACGTGACCAGTTACGGTGCCTGGGGTTATGCGATTCTCAGCAGTGCCACGGCACGTCAGGCGGCCGAGCTGGGCCTGCGTTATCACGGCCTGACCTACGCCTTCACCCGCATCAGCCTGAGCGTGGATGAAGCAGTCGCCAGCCTGAACTTCGACGACAACGCCCTGCCCCCAGGGCTGCATGATTTCATCGTGCAACGCGACATGCTCGGTGCTCTGGTGGTTGTGCGCGAACTCCTCGGCAGCACGCTGCGGCTGCTGGACGTGGAATTGCGCCAGGCACCCCCTGCCGACGTTTCGCCCTTCATCGCCGCCTTCGGCCAGACACCACGGTTCGGCGCACCCTGCAATCGAATGGGCTTTGCCGCCGACCTGCTGGACAACCCGCTGCCGCGGGCCAACCCACAACTGGTCAGCGCTTGCGAGCAACAATGCCAGGCAGTGCTGGCACGCCATCAATGGCACCAGGGCCTGGCCGGGCGCGTACGCCAGTTGCTGCTGCAATCGCCAGGACAGATCGCCGACATGGAACAGGTCGCAGGCCGCCTGCACCTGAGCAGTCGTACCCTGCGTCGTCGCCTGATGGCAGAAGGCACCAGCTTCCGCGCCCTGCAGGACGAAGTGCGCCAAGCCCTGGCCGAGGACCTGCTCGCTGCAGGCGGCCTGAGCCTGGAGGAAATTGCCGAACGCCTGGGTTATGGCGAGCTGTCCAATTTCATCCATGCCTTCAAACGCTGGAAAGGCACCACGCCTGGGCGCTATCAGCGTGAAGCGGGGCTGCTGGTATAACTGTTTGCCAGTTTGAAAGTCATCTTCACGCTGACAACACCCAAACGCCGAGCTAGGGTGCCAGCCATGAACATCATTACCCTGCTCCTGCCCTATCAACCGCCGTGGAACTGGCAACAATTCCACGGCCACTTCGCACTGCGCGCGATACCCGGCCTGGAGTCGCTGAGCGCGGATAGCTATAGCCGCGGCTTCAGCATCGACGGTGTGCCCGGCTGGCTGCGGGTGACGCCGCTGCCTGGGCAGAATGCACTGGAACTGCGCTGCCGTATCGCATCACCCGCGCATCTCGATCAACTGGAACAGCGCGTACGACGCATGTTCGATCTCGACAGCGAGCCCGAAACCATTGCCCGCCATCTCGGCGCTGATGAACTGCTGGCCCCGCTGCTGCTGCGCAACCCCGGCCTGCGCCTGCCCGTGGCCTTCGATCCGTTCGAGCAGGCAGTACGCGCCATCGTCGGCCAGCAGGTCACGGTCAAGGCGGCAGTTACCATAGTCGGGCGTCTGGTGCAGCGTGTCGGAACGCCGATCGAGACACCGCAAGCGCTGGGCATCAATCGTCTGTTCCCCTCGCCGCAGGCGCTTGCCGAAGCCGATCTGACCGGCATCGGCATGCCTGGCAAGCGCGTCCAGTGCCTGCAGCATTTCGCTGCACGAATTGCCGATGGCAGCCTCAAGCTCGATCTGCAAGAAGGCAGCGCAGCGCTGATCGAGCGATTGTGCGCCCTGCCCGGCATCGGCCCGTGGACCGCGGAGTACATCGCACTGCGCGCCTTCGGTGAGGCCGATGCCTTTCCCGCCAGCGATCTTGGCCTGCTCAAGGCACCGGTTTGGGGAGTCGGGGGCATCGATGCGCGGCGCCTTAAAGCCCGCGCGGAAGCCTGGCGACCGTGGCGGGCTTACGCTGCTGCGCATCTCTGGCACTGCTACTCGGGAGGCTGACCATGCATTACCGCCATCACGACAGTCCCATCGGGCCGCTGTTCATCGCAGGTGACGAAAGTGGCCTGCAACTGCTGCTGATGGAGCTCGACAGCCGCCCCTGGCGCATCGAGAACAGCTGGCAGCCCGCCAGCCGTGAGCTGGATGCCGTATGCCGCCAGCTCGATGAATACTTCGCCGGCAAGCGCCAGCAGTTCGAACTGCGCCTGGCCCCCAGAGGCACGGCCTTTCAACAGGCAGTGTGGCAGGCACTGCAAGCGATTCCCTATGGCCGCACCTGCAGCTATTCGGAGCTGGCCCATGCCATCGGCAAGCCGCAGGCCGTACGCGCGGTAGGCACGGCCAACGGCGCCAACCCGATCTCCATCATCGTGCCCTGCCATCGCGTGATCGGCCGCAACGGCAGCCTGACCGGTTATGCCGGTGGCCTGCCGCGCAAACAGCAGTTGCTGGAGCTAGAAGGCGTATTGCAGGCAAAGCAGGTACGGCTGCCTTTCTAGATCAGGGCGCGCGGACGCGAGCCAGTGGCATAGCCTGCGGACGCAGCGGTAGAGGCAGGATCAAACCTTCGCCCGAGGCGGGGAAGATCCCGGTCAAGGCGGTGATGTTGACCTGATGGGAGATCAGCACCAGCGGTGCACCTTCAGATAAGTCGTTGATCAGGCGAATCAGCTCGGCGGTCTGCTCGGCGCCATCCTCGGGTTGCCCGAAGAACGAATCCAGCGCAGCGAAGGGTTGCACCGGGCCGCGCTGCATGCCGCTGGCGGTATCCAGCGCACGGCACCAACGGCTGCTGAGCAACCGTGGTCGCTCGATGCCTTGACGCGCGAGCAGCTCGCCCCAGCGCCGGGCCTCGGCGCGCCCCTGATCGTTCAGGTTGCGCTGGGTTTCGCATTGTCCCAGGCGAAAATTGGCCGGATCGCCGGTACCCGGTGCAGTGGCATGGCGCATGAGCAGCACTGCGCGACCTTCGCGCAAGGCCTGCCAGGCATCGGTACTCTCTGCTGCTGTGCCCCAGAGCGGCAGCAGCACCAGAGCCAACAACCACAGGCGGCTCACAATCTGACGTTACCGCGGGGGCCCATCAGCGCCCAGATGATCAAACCGAGCACCGGCAACAGCGCGATCAGCAAAATCCACAGGATCTTGATCCCGGTCTCGGCGTTGCTTTTGATCACGTTGATGATGGCCCAGATATCCAGTGCCAGGATGACCAGGCCAATCAGCCCGTTGAAGGTAGAACCCATGACGACACTCCTGTCTGAAAGGTTGCCTGCATAGGATAGTCGGCGGCATGCGCCGGTTCCCTCACGCCTCCAGCCGAGGGAAACGGCTGGCGATATCGCCACCGGTGCGCTCCGGCGTCTCGTCACTCTGGCTCAGGCGCAGCACCAGCGCATGCGGCTCCTCGCCCAGGTCGAACCAGTGAGGGGTGCCAGCCGGCAGGGTCAGCAAATCGCCACGCTCGCCTTGCAGCAGGTAGACATAGCCATCCAGATGCACGGCGAGCTGAGCGAACCCACCGATGAACAACCAGGCGCAGGTAGAAGCCTGCACCTGCTCATCCAGGTAACGCGCGCGCAACTCCAGCTTCTGCGGATGGTTGCGCTGCAGGTTGAACAGTTCCTGCTGCACATGACCTTCCTTGCCCATGAGCGCCTGCAACCACAGACCACAGGCCGCGTCGCACTCTGCCTGCTCGCACCCCGGGCGCAGCGCGGCCGGCAGCTCCACCCGTCGATAGTCGATGCCTGCCGCTGCCAGGGTGCTGGCGATGTCATCGGCGTGGTTCAGTATCTTGTTCGGCAGTTCCGGTGAGGTGTGCAGGTGGACGGCGAGGCTGCTCATGAAGGGTTCACTCGATTCAGGGCCGCTCGGGCGGCAGACGGGTGGCAATGATGAAGGCTGCGAGCAAGGCTACCAGACTGGCGATGGCGAAGGTCCAGGCCGGCCCCAGTCCCTTCCAGCTGTAACCGGCATAAAGCGCCCCGAAGGCGCCGCCGATACCGGCCAGGCTGGCGTAGAGCGCCTGCCCCTGGCCTTGCTGACGATCGGCGAAACTGCGCTGTACGAAGTGGATGCAGGCGGCATGGAAAGCGCCGAAGGTGGCGGCGTGCATGCACTGCGCCAACAGCAACAGCGGCAGGTACTGCGCCAGGTTGCCCAGCAGCAGCCAGCGTAAGGCGGTGATCAGGAAGCTGGCCAGCAGCACGGTGCGCAGCGAGTAACGCTGCAGCAGCCGCGCCATGACCAGAAACAGCAGGATCTCCGCCACCACCCCCAGCGCCCAGAACAGACCGATGGCGCCGCGGCTGTAGCCGACGCCCTCCAGGTGCAGGGTGAGGAAGGTGTAGTACGGGCCATTGCTCAACTGCATCAGACCGACGCAGACATAGAATGCAAGGATGCCGGGACGGCGCAGCTGGTGCATGAAACCACCCTGTTCCGGCATGTTCGGCCGCTGCAGCGGCTGTGCATTGGGTACCCAGAAACTGCCGGCGACTATGCCGGCCATGATCGCCACCAGCGCTGCCGGATAGGCGTCCAGGCTGAGCCACTCGAACAGCAGGCCGAGACCGACCACGGCGACGATGAAACCGATGCTGCCCCACAGGCGAATCTGGCTGTAGCGCGCCGCCTGCTCACGCAGATGCGCCAGGGTGATGACTTCGAACTGCGGCAGCACCGCATGCCAGAAGAAGGCATGGGTGGCCATGATCAGCGCCAGCCAGGCATAGCTCTGATCGAGGAAGATGCCGGCGAAACAAGCCAGCGTACAAAGCGCACCGAAGCGCACGTCAGCATGGGAAAAGCCCAGGTGGTCGAAGTACAGCGCCAGGAATGGCGTAGAAAATGAGCAGGCGCTGGCCGGTGTAGTCACCCAGCCAGCCCCACAGATTCGGTGCCACGCAGCGCATCAGCATGGGAATGGCGATCAGCTCGCCGATGCGCGCCGGGGAAAAGCCCAGGTGGTCGAAGTACAGCGCCAGGAATGGCGCCGTCCCCCCGAGCAGGGCGAAGTAGAAGAAGTAGAAACCGGACAGCCGCCAGTACGGCAATGCCGCGCTCATGCCGCCGCCCGGGTCACAGTTGTGGCAGCACCGGCGTGGTGACGCGCACGTCGGCGTTCTGCCCACGGTGACGCAGCAGGTGATCCATCAGCACGATGGCCATCATCGCCTCGGCGATAGGCGTGGCGCGGATGCCGACGCAAGGGTCGTGACGGCCCTTGGTGATGACGTCCACCGGGTTGCCGTCGACGTCGATGGAACGCCCCGGCGTGGTGATGCTGGAGGTCGGCTTGAGCGCCAGGTGGGCGATGATCGGCTGGCCGCTGGAGATACCGCCGAGAATGCCGCCGGCGTTATTGGAGAGGAAGCCCTCCGGGGTCAGCTCGTCGCGGTGCTCGGTGCCACGCTGGGCGACGCAGGCGAAACCGGCGCCAATCTCCACGCCCTTGACCGCGTTGATGCTCATCAGTGCATGGGCCAGTTCGGCATCGAGGCGATCGAAAATCGGTTCGCCGAGGCCCGGCATGACGCCTTCAGCGACCACAGTGATTTTCGCACCGACCGAATCCTGGTCACGGCGCAGCTGATCCATGTAGGCCTCGAGTTCCGGTACCTTGTCCGGGTCAGGGCTGAAGAAGGCGTTCTCCTCCACCGAATCCCAGGTCTTGAACGGAATCTCGATGGGGCCGAGCTGGCTCATGTAGCCCCGGATGACGATACCCTGGCTGGCCAGGTACTTCTTGGCGATGGCACCGGCCGCCACGCGCATGGCGGTCTCGCGCGCCGAACTACGGCCACCGCCACGGTAGTCGCGGATGCCGTACTTGTGGTGGTAGGTGTAGTCGGCATGCGCCGGACGGAACAGATCCTTGATCGCCGAATAGTCCTTGGACTTCTGGTCGGTATTGCGGATCAGCAGACCGATGGCGCAACCGGTGGTCTTGCCCTCGAACACGCCGGAAAGGATTTCCACCTCGTCGGGCTCCTGGCGCTGCGTGGTGTGGCGGCTGGTGCCCGGCTTGCGGCGGTCGAGGTCGCGCTGCAGGTCTTCCAGGGAAATCTCGACACCGGGCGGGCAACCGTCGACGATGGCGACCAGCGCCGGGCCATGGCTTTCGCCAGCGGTGGTGACGGTGAACAGCTTGCCGTAGGTATTGCCGGACATGGGAAGACGCTCCGCGAGATTCAGCATCGGCCTGCCACTGCGCAGGCCCGATTCACAAGGTGGGCGAGTATACCTGCCACCTACTTGCAGTTCACCCCGAACGGGCATTTCTAAAAACGTAAGCGAGGCAGTCAGCACAAGGCTGAAAACAGGCGAAAAGCGGAGTTTACAGGCTGTAAATGAGCATTTGAGCCTGTTTTCTAACGCAGTGATGACAACGCAGCTAGTTTTTAGAAGTGCCCGAACCTTGCTCGTTCGGATGCGTCCAATGCCAACCTGCCACTACCCTGCCCTCATCATGCTGCGAGCCCTGCTCTTGTCCCTCACCCTGATCACTGGCCTGGCCCAGGCCAACACCACCCGCCAACAGCCCATCAGCCTCGACACCGACCAGGGCACCCTGTACGGCAGCCTGCTGGTGCCGCAAAGCGACAAACCGCTGCCGGTGGCGCTGCTGATCGCCGGCTCCGGCCCCACGGACCGCGACGGCAACAATCCCGAGGGCGGTCATAACGATGCGCTGAAGAAGCTGGCTCAGGTGCTGGCGCGCAATGGTATCGCCAGCCTGCGCTACGACAAGCGCGGCGTGGCAGCCAGCCGTGCCGCGACGCCGGATGAGAAGGAGCTCAGCGTCGAGCGCTACGTGGCCGACGCTGAAGGTTGGGCCAGGCTGCTCCGGGACGATCCACGCTTCGACCGGCTGATTCTCATCGGCCACAGCGAGGGCGCGCTGATCGCCAGTCTGGCAGCGCCTGCCAGCCAGGCCGACGCGCTGGTGTCGATTGCCGGCCCCGCCTACCCCATCGGCCAGGTGCTGGACATGCAACTGGCCATGCGCCTGCCACCGCCGTTGCTGGACGAAAGCCGGCACATCCTCGCCAATCTGATTCGCGGCAAGCTGCAGCCGAAAGTGCCCAAGGAGTTGCAGGTGGTGTATCGGCCGAGCGTACAGCCCTATCTGATCAGCCTGCTGCGCCAGGACCCGGCGGAGAACTTCGCAGCGCTGCAAATGCCCGCCTTGATCGTGCAGGGCACCCACGATGCGCAGGTCAGCCCGGACAACGCCGAAGTGCTCAAGCAGGCCAAACCCGATGCCGAGCTGGCACTGATTCCCGGCATGAACCATGTCATGCGCATCACACCGGCGGCCTGGAACGAACAGGTAGCGTCCTATGACGATCCACAGCTACCCTTGGCCCGTGCGCTGGGCGAGCGGATCGTCGCCTTTATTCGCTCCAGTGCTGAGGAAAATGGCCGATAACGCAGCGAAGGCCACCGAACAGTACACAGGACGCCCATGAGCGAAAACCCAGCCCCGCAGGCGCAAGCCATCGACGCCGAAGCCGTTGCAGGCGAAACGCCCGCTGCAGCGCACCCCTGGTCTGACCTGCCAGCCGAGCAGTTCAGCCTGCTGCGTCTGGCGCCGCTGCCCGTCGACCGTGAAACCGGGCCGCGGCCGCTGCGCTTCGTCCAGCTCGGCCGGGTAGAACGGCATGCCAAGGACACCAGCCTGCTGCGCCTGACCATCCAGGTGCCTGGCCAGCGCCTGCATCGTCAGACCAACCTGCTGGAGGTCTGGGCCGACCATCAGCGCAAGGAGGTTCGCTTCGGCCCGGACAAGGGTTTGAGCGTGGAGCCGGCCAACCGCGGTTTGGGGCGTTTTCTCATGGCTCAGGGCATCGCCTGGGCGCGCAAGCATTACGCGCACTATCAGGTAGAGGGCGGCGCCCTGCCGACCAAGGACAATTTCAACGAGGCCGCTCGCGCCCGCCGTGATCACGCGCTGAAGGCGCAGGGCTTTACCATCGAGTACAGCGACCCGCTGCAGCTCAAGCCGTTCTACAGCGCGCCGCGGGTAAGCTCGCTGCATGGCGACTGGCATGCCGAAAAGGTGCAGATCGTCGAGTTGCTCGACGCCGCCGCGATGCTCCAGCAGGCCGACCAGACGCTGCAGGAGCAGGACGTCAAGCTGCGCAAACTGCAAGACCGGGTCGATCGCCTCAAGCGTGAAGATAGCGGCCTGCGCTTCACCATCACCTGCCTGGTGGCGTTCAGCCTGTTTCAGGCCGGGCTGCTGATCTGGATCGCCACGCGCTGATTCATCGCGGCTGAAGCCGCTCCTACAGCCCGTAGGGTGGATCGCGCTCTATCGATCCACCGTTGTGGTGGATGTAAAAAGCGACATCCACCCTACGCAACTACGCGCCCCAGTAGGAGCGGCTTCAGCCGCGAAAAATATCGATCAGCCCTTCACTCGCGAACGAAACAGCGCCTGATGCTCACGGCACTGCTTGGCCGCCAGCAGGAATACGCCATGCCCGCCGCGCTGGAAGTCAAGCCAGGTGAAGTCCACCTCCGGATACAGCGCCTCGACGTGCACCTGGCTGTTGCCCACTTCGACGATCAGCACGCCCCGCTCGGTCAGGTGATCGGCCGCTTCGGCCAGCATGCGTCGCACCAGATCCAGCCCATCATCGCCACAGGCCAGGCCCATCTCGGGCTCGTGCTGGTATTCGGCCGGCATGTCGGCGAAATCCTCGGCATCGACATAGGGCGGATTGGAGACGATCAGGTCGAAACGCTGCCCCGGCAGCTCGGCAAAGCCATCGCCCTGCACGCAGTAGACCCGCTCCTCCAGCCCGTGGCGCTCGATATTGAGGTTGGCCACCTCCAGCGCATCGAACGACAGATCGCCCAGCACCACTTCTGCCTCGGGGAATTCGTAGGCGCAGGCGATGCCGATGCAGCCGGAGCCAGTGCACAGGTCGAGAATGCGTGCAGGCTCAGCAGGCAGCCACGGGGAGAAGTGGCGATCGATCAGCTCGGCGATCGGCGAACGCGGCACCAGCACGCGCTCATCGACCACGAAAGGCAGGCCGCAGAACCAGGCTTCGCCGAGCAGGTAGGCGGTAGGCACGCGCTCTTCGATCCGGCGCTTGAGCAATGCCTGCAGATGGGCATGCTCATCGTCTTCCAGGCGGCAATCGAGGTAGGCGTCGGAGATTTCCCAGGGCAGGTGCAATGCGCCGAGCACCAGTTGGCGCGCCTCATCCCAGGCATTGTCGGTGCCGTGCCCGAAGAACAGCTGTTCGGCCTGGAAACGGCTGACGGCCCAACGGATGTAATCACGCAGAGTGCGTAAACGGGTAGTGAGAGCGGTCACGGGCGGCCTCCGGAAGAAAAGTGCGGAAGTTTAGCCCAGTGCGGTAGCCAACGCATGAACGTCGGGTTAACGAAGGCTCATGGACCTTTATGCTTTTCGCGCGCGGCATCATCGTCAGGGCGGCGCAACTCGCGCAGCACGGCGACCGATACGGCGATGGAGAACAAAAGCCAGAAATGCGGGGACAACTGCGACAAAAGTGACATGGCAACTCCTTTTGCGTACGACCCCAACTCCTTCGGGGCAGTTCCGATTCTGCTCCTGCTCCATGCACCGAGCAAGCATTGCGCAGATAGAGGTTCACAGACCGCTCTGGCAAGCGGACAATGGCACATCATCACCATCAGCCAGGAGCCCGAGATGTCCCATCCGCAAACCATGTTCCAGCTCACCGGTCGTGGCCACGCACCGGCCAGCCTGAGCAATGCGACCTTGCTGATCATCGATGCCCAGGAAGAGTACCGCAGCGGCGTACTGGCGCTTCCCGGCCTGGACCCGGCACTGGCGGAGATCGCCAGCCTGCTGGCCGCCGCCCGCGCCGCCGGCACCGACATCGTTCACGTCAAGCACCTCGGCATTCCCGGCGGCCTGCTCGACCCGAGCGGCCCGCGCGGCCGCCACCTGCCGGAAGCGGCACCGCTGGCTGGCGAGATCATCGTGGAGAAACGCCTGCCCAACGCCTTCGCCGGCACCGAGCTGCATGATCGCCTGCAGGCGTTGGGCCATCTCGATCTGATCGTCTGCGGTTTCATGACTCACTCCAGCGTCAGCACCACGGTACGCGCCGCCAAGGACTATGGTTACCGCTGCACGCTGGTCGATGCTGCTTGCGCCACCCGCGATCTGCCTGCGCCGAATGGCAGCGTGATCGACGCCGCCGAAGTGCATCGCATCGAAATGATCGCCCTTGGCGACAACTTCGCCACCCTCGTGCCTAACGCCAAATCGCTGGTGTGAAAACGGTAGCAGTATCACCAACGCTGCGGAACCCGAACGCGACCAGCCGGTCATACCGCCGATAAGCCAAAGGAAATCGGAATGAAGCTGTCCGACGATTTCGATGCACGCCGTCTGCGTCCGCGCCAGCCGAAACACTGGCGCCTGCGTATCGGTGCCGGGCTAGGCGCCCTGCTCGCCGCCTTCGGCATCCTCCTGTCCATGGCCGGCGTCGCTTCGCTGGCAGGTCGCGCGCCGGTACTGGGTACGCTCAATGACTCCACTGGCGAGGCCATTGTTCTGCTGCTGCTTGGCCTGTTCCTGCTCTGGGCCGGCATCGCCTTCTGGCGTCGCTGTCGCCGGCGCCTGCGTCGCCCCAGCGACCTGAGCCTGTCGCCATGGCTGATGAAAAAGCGCGACTGACCGCCCACCGGTGACGATCGAAACAAGCCGAGGCTATCTTCACCTCGCGTAGCGATAGCCCACAGAGGTGGCAGGCCATAAAATACGCGTCTGTTTCGCGGAGCCACCGATGCAAGACGACGACTTTTCCCTGTTCCAGGCCGAGCTGCGCGGCGTCAAGCCGCTCAAGCACGACCGCGCCGACACCGGCAAACCCAAACCCGATCGCAAGCAGTTCAACACCCTGCGCCAGGCTGCGACCGTCAGCCAGGGCGAGATCAAGGTGGACGGCCTGTCCGACCAGTTCGTCATCGACGTCGGCGCCGAGGACGCCCTGTACTGGGCTGCCAATGGCATGCAGGAAGGCCAGATGCGCAAGCTCAAGCTTGGCCAGATTCCCTTCGACGGTAGCCTCGACCTGCACGGCATGAGCGTCGAGAAGGCGCGCGACACGCTTTGGGAATTCCTGGCCGAGGCTACCAAGCTGGAGATTCGCTGCGTGCGCGTCACCCACGGTAAGGCGGTGCGCATGGACGGACGCAAGCCGATGATCAAGAGCCATGTGAACACCTGGCTGCGCCAGCACCCGCAGGTGCTGGGCTTCAGCTCCTGCCTGGCCAAACACGGCGGCACCGGCGCGGTGTACATCATCCTCAAGCGCACCATGATGGATGGTCGCGACGAGTAATCAGAGAATCTGGCACTCTTGCCAGGCCCCTGTCGGCGCCCTACCCTGCGCCAATTCGACACCCAACAGGATTTTCCATGTCCCTGGAACAACAGTACACCGCGATCCTCGGCCAGCTTGGTGAGGACGTATCCCGCGAAGGCCTGCTGGACACGCCCAAGCGCGCCGCCAAAGCCATGCAGTACCTCTGCCGCGGCTACCAGCAGACGCTCGAGGAAGTAACCAATGGCGCGCTGTTCAGCTCCGACAACAGTGAAATGGTGCTGGTCAAGAACATCGAGCTCTACTCGCTGTGCGAGCACCACATGCTGCCGTTCATCGGCAAGGCGCACGTAGCCTACCTGCCCAACGGCAAGGTGCTCGGCCTGTCCAAGGTGGCGCGCATCGTCGACATGTACGCCCGCCGCCTGCAGATCCAGGAAAACCTCAGCCGCCAGATCGCCGAAGCGGTCGCGCAGGTCACCGGCGCCCTCGGCGTGGCGGTGGTCATCGAAGCGCAGCACATGTGCATGATGATGCGCGGCGTGGAGAAGCAGAATTCCTCCATGGTCACTTCGGTGATGCTCGGCGAATTCCGCAGCAACCCGGCGACCCGCGGCGAATTCCTCAATCTGGTTCGCTGATTCCCGCTCAAGACGACGGCCGCTCACTTCGGTGAACGGCCGTCGGCATTTCAGGAGTTAGAAAGATGTTGATCAAAGCCCTTCGTATCGGCCTGGGCCAGCTGGTCGTGTTCGTCGACTGGATCAGCCGTCCACGCAAGCTCAAGCGCAGCCCCGAGGCGCAAGCCGAAGTCGAGCGCGCCACGGCCAACCTGGCGCTGTACCAGTTCCACGCCTGCCCGTTCTGCGTCAAGGTACGGCGCACCCTGCACCGCCTCAACCTGCCGGTGCAGCTGCGCGATGCCAAGCACGATGCCGAGCACCGCCAGGCCCTGGAGCAGCAAGGCGGCCGCATCAAGGTGCCGTGCCTGCGTATCGAGGAAAACGGCCAGAGCACCTGGTTGTACGAGTCCAAGGCGATCATCGCCTATCTGGATCAGCGCTTCGCGAACTGATGCCTTAAGGTGGGTCTCCACCATTGCGGCGGATCGTAGCCCGGATGCAATCCGGGAGCTCTGGAACGGCTTCGCGGCTGAAGCCGCTCCTACACGAGCGGCGTACCTTCGCCTGACGCTTGTAGGAGCGAGCTCTGCTCGCGAACGCCGCCCTAGGGCTCGATGCCGTAGGCCTTGAGCTGGTCGAGGAACTGCGCCTCGTCCAATACCTTCACCCCGAGCTCGCCGGCCTTGGCCAGCTTCGAGCCGGCTCCGGGGCCGGCGACCACGCAGTGGGTCTTGGCCGACACCGAGCCGGCCACCTTGGCGCCCAGGCTCTCCAGCTTTTCCTTGGCGACATCGCGGCTCATCACTTCCAGGCTGCCGGTCAGCACCCAGGTCTGGCCGGCCAGGGGCAGGCCTTCGGCGACCTTCTTCTCGCTTTGCCAGTGCATGCCGAACTCGCGCAGCTGCTGCTCGATGGCGCGGGCACGCTGGGCGTTGGCCGTCTCGTCGAAGAACTCACGCACCGCCTTGGCCTGCCTCTCGGGCAGCGCCTGGCGCATGTCCAGCCAGTCGCCATTGAGTACGCCTTCCAGGCTGCCGAAGCGCTCGGCCAGCTTCTGCGCCGCACCTGGGCCGACAGTGGGAATGTTTAGTTTGTCGAGCATGCCGCCGAGCGTGGCCACGGCGGAGAACTCGGCGCTCAGCTCACCCTCGTCCTGCAATTCGAGACCGCACTCGCCGAGCAAGGCGCTGATCACCTGCTGGTTGTGCGCATCCTCGAAGAAGCTGTGGATCTCGTGGGCCACTTCCAAACCGATATCCGGCAGGTACGTCAGCACCTCGGGCAGTGCCTGGCGCACACGCTCCAGCGAGGCCAGCGAACGGGCCAGCACCTTGGCGGTTTCCTCGCCCACGTCGGGAATGCCCAGGGCATAGATGAACCGCGCCAGGCTCGGCCGCTTGCTGTTCTCGATGGCTGCCAGCAGCTTGTTGCTGGAAACCTCGGCAAAGCCTTCCAGACCGATGATCTGCTCGAAATTCAGCTTGTACAGGTCGGCCGGCGAGCCGATCAGCTTCTCGTCCACCAGTTGTTCGATGGTCTTGTCGCCAAGGCCTTCGATGTCCATGGCGCGACGCGAGACGAAGTGGATGATCGCCTGCTTGAGCTGCGCCTGGCAGCTCAGGCGGCCGACGCAACGATACACCGAACCTTCGCTGACCGACTCCTTGCCCTTGCTGCGCTTGACCAGTTGCGTGCGCTCCACCGCCGAGCCGCACACCGGGCACTGCTCGGGAATCTGTACGGGACGCGCGTTATCCGGGCGACGCTCGGGCACCACCGCCATCACCTGCGGGATCACGTCCCCCGCGCGGCGAATGATCACCGTGTCGCCGATCATCACGCCCAGGCGCGCCACTTCGTCCATGTTGTGCAGAGTGGCGTTGGCCACCACCACGCCCGCCACCTTGACCGGGTTCAGGCGCGCAACCGGAGTCACCGCGCCGGTACGGCCGACCTGAAATTCCACGTCGAGCAGCTCGGTGAGCTCTTCCTGCGCGGGGAACTTGTGGGCAATGGCCCAGTGCGGCGTGCGCGCGCGGAAGCCCAGCTGCTGCTGGTCTTCGATATTGTTGACCTTGAACACCACGCCATCGATGTCATAGGCCAGGCTCATGCGCCGTTGACCGATATCGCGGTAGTAGTCCAGGCAGGCCTCGACGCCCTTGGCCAGTTTCAACTCGCGGCTGATGGGCACGCCCCATGCCTTGAGCTGCTGCAGCATGGCCACCTGGGTACCCGGCAGTTCGCCGCTGACCTGACCGACGCCGTAGCAGCAGAATTCCAGCGGACGGCTGGCGGTGATCTTCGGGTCGAGCTGGCGCAGGCTGCCGGCAGCGGCATTGCGGGGGTTGGCGAAGGTCTTGCCACCGCTCTCGGCCTGGCGTGCATTGAGCTCCTCGAAGCCCGACTTGGGCATGAACACTTCACCACGCACCTCCAGCACCTGCGGCCAACCTTTGCCTTGCAGCTTGAGCGGCACGTTGCGAATGGTGCGCACATTGCTGGTGATGTCCTCGCCGGTGCTGCCGTCGCCGCGCGTGGCACCGCGCACCAGTTGGCCGTTCTCGTAGCGCAGGCTGACGGCCAGACCGTCGAGTTTGGGTTCGCAGCTGTACTCGATTTCGGCACCGCCGCCGAACAGATCGCCGCCCGAAACGCCAAGGCCATGCTGGACACTGCGATCAAAAGCGCGCAGGTCGTCCTCCTCGAAGGCGTTGCCCAGGCTGAGCATCGGCACCTCATGGCGCACCTCGCCGAAGGCGCTGAGCGCCTCACCACCGACGCGCTGGGTCGGCGACTCGGGCGTAACCAGCTCCGGATGCTCGGCTTCCAGCGCCTGCAGCTCGCGGAACAGGCGGTCGTACTCGGCGTCGGGCACGCTCGGCTCGTCCAGCACGTAGTAACGGTAGTTGTGCGCGTCCAGTTCGTTGCGCAGTTCGGAAATACGTTGGGCGGCGTCGGTCATGCTCGGTCTCTCAAACGAAAAGAGCAGCCTTGGCTGCTCTCTTTTGACTTCGTGTTCGGGTCAGCGTTTCTGTGTCAGTTGCCGGCGCTCGAACTCGACGATGCGCTGGCGGTAGTGTTCGATGGTTTGCGCGGTCATCACGCTGCGCTGGTCGTCCTTCAGCTCGCCGCCCAGCTCGTGGGCCAGCTTGCGCGCGGCAGCGACCATCACGTCGAAGGCCTGCTTGGGATGACGCGGGCCAGGCAGGCTGAGGAAGAAGCTCACCGCTCGGGTGCTGAAGCCTTCGATATCGTCGAGATCGAAGGTACCGGGCTTGAGCGCGTTGGCCATGGAGAACAGCACCTCGCCGTTACCGGCCATGCTCTCATGACGGTGGAAGATGTCCATTTCGCCGAAGCGCAGACCGCTTTCCAGAATGTTCTGCAGCAGCGCCGGGCCCTTGAAGCCGAAGTCGTCACGGGCCACCACGTTGATCACCAGCACCTCTTCCACGGGGGCAGCATCAGCGGCGGGCTTGGCGGGCTTCTTGGGCTCTTTCGGCTCGACTTCATCGACCGGGTTGAGCAGGGTCGGTACCGGCTCGTCGACCGCCAGGTTGAGGTCGCCCTGCTGCGGCTCGTTACGCGAGCGACGCGGCAGGTCCTTGGCACTCATCGATGGCAGATCATCTTCGTCCAGTTGCGGATCGTGGTCGCGCTGCACTACCCGTGGCGGGCTGAGAAGATCCGGATCGCTGTCGTCGTCGGGCATATTGGCGAAGCTGCGATCGAGCTTGAACTTGAGTTTGCCCTTGCCACCGCGCATACGGCGCCAGCCGTCGAAAAGAATGCCAGCGATAACGATGATGCCAATAACGATCAGCCACTCGCGCAGACCGAATTCCATGAAATACCTGACCCTTAAAAATTCTGGTGAAAAAAAGATCCAATCAACCGGATCACAACTCGACTATAAAACGCGGCGCCAACTCCATGTTCTGTCTGACGTTTTCCGCGTGTAACAAAAGTGGGCAATAAGCTAGCACGACGAAAGGCAACTTTACACAGGGAGCAACATTAAGGTTGTGCCTATATTCAGTTAATCCCACGGCGCTCTGCCATCACGCCTCCACCATCGCCAGCGCCTCCTCGACATCCACTGCCACCAGACGCGAGCAGCCCGGCTCGTGCATGGTGACCCCCATCAGCTGATCGGCCATTTCCATGGCGATCTTGTTGTGGGTGATATAGATGAACTGCACCGTCGCCGACATCTCCTTGACCAGCCGCGCATAGCGTCCGACGTTGGCATCGTCCAGCGGTGCGTCCACTTCGTCCAACATGCAGAACGGCGCCGGATTGAGCTGGAAGATGGAAAACACCAGTGCCAAGGCGGTCAACGCCTTCTCTCCACCGGAGAGCAAATGAATGGTGCTGTTCTTCTTGCCCGGGGGCCGCGCCATGATGGTTACACCGGTATCGAGTAAATCTTCGCCGGTGAGTTCCAAATAAGCGTTGCCGCCACCGAAAACTTTTGGAAAGAGTGCCTGCAAACCGCCATTGATCTGATCGAAGGTGTCCTTGAAACGATTGCGCGTTTCCTTGTCGATCTTGCGGATGACGTTCTCCAGGGTTTCCAGGGCCTCGACCAGGTCGGCGTCCTGCGCATCCAGGTAGCGCTTGCGCTCGGACTGCTGCTGATACTCGTCGATGGCCGCCAGGTTGATCGGACCGAGACGGGCGATACGCGCGGCCATGCGTTCCAGCTCTTCTTCCCAGGCGCTCTCGCTGGCCTCGGCCGGCAGCGTGGCGATCACCCCGTGAAGGTCGTAATTGTCCTCGGCGAGCTGGTCGGCCAGGGCCTTGCGTCGCACGTTGAGCGACTGCCAGTCCATGCGCTGCTGCTCCAGCTGGCTGCGCAGCATCTGCGCCTGCTGCTCGGCCTGGGTACGGCGCTTCTCGGCGTCGCGCAGTTCGCGGTCGGCATCTTCCAGCGCCAGGCGCGCCTGGCGCAGTTCCTCGTCCACCGCCATGCGCCGCTCGAGCAGTTCTTCGAGCTTGATGCGCAGCTCTTCCAGCGGCGCCTCGCCCTCTTCCAAGTTCAGCGACAGCTGTTCGCGCCGCTCGTGCAGGCGCTCGGCCTGCATTTGCAAGCGCTCCAGCGCCTGACGGGTGGAGTCGTGCTGCGCCTTGAGCGAGCCGACGCGCACCGCCAACTGGTGCGCGTGATCCTTGTGTTGGCGGGCCTCCTGACGCACACGATCGAGGCGCTCGCGCAGGCTGTCACGGCTGGCCAGCAGGCTTTCGCGCTGCTCGTTATCCAGCGCCATGGCGTCCAGCGCATCCTGCAGTTGCAAGCGCGACTCACCCAGTTGTTCCTGCTCGACCTCACGTTGCTCGGCCGCTTCCTGCAGTTCGTCCTGCAGACGGCGACGGCGCAGACCCAGTTGCTCGGCCTTGGCCTGGCTGGCGGACAGCTTTGCTTTCAGCTCACTCAGTTGCCGCGCCAGCTCCTGGCCTTGGCGACGCTGCTGCTCACGCTGCTCCTCCTGAAGACGTTGATCATCGCGCAACGCCAGCAGGCGTTCATCCAGTTGCGCCAGGGCCGCTTCACGCTCTTCGCGCTCCAGCTGCAGACGTTCCAGCTCCTGGCCACGCGCCAGCACGCCGCTGTCCGCCTCAGCAGCGCGGCGCACACGCAGGAAGTGCCGGCCGACCCAGTAGCCGTCACGACTGATCAGGCTTTCGCCGTCCGCCAATTGCCCACGAGCCGCCAGTGCCTGCTCCAGTGATTCGACCGGGCGCACCCCGGCCAGCCAGGGCGACAGGTCATGGCTCGACTCCACCTTGTCCAGCAGGCTGCCGGCGCGGCGCGCACCACCACTGGCGGGGCTGGCCAGACGCAGCTCGCCCTGCTCCAGCGCAGAGAAATCCAGGCCGGCGAAATCATCCAGCAGCACGGCCTGCAGGTCGGCACCGAGCACTGTTTCCACCGCCAGCTCCCAGCCGGACTCGACGCGCAGCCCTTCGGCCAGGCGCGGACGCTGTTGCAGGTTCTGCTCGCGCAGCCAGTCGCCGGCACCCTGCCCTGGATCGAGCGCAGCCTGTTGCAGCGCTTCCAGCGATGCCAGGCGACCATTGAGGCGTTGCAGCTCACCTTGCGCCTGCTGCTGGGCCTGACCGGCTTGCTGCAGCTCTTCGCGCAGTTGCTGCAGGCGCTCGGCCTGCTGCTCCTCGGCCAGTTGCAGCGCTTCGTGCTCCAGCTCGCCAGCGGCAAGCTGTTCATTCAATTCGAGAATGGCGGCGTCTTCTGGGTCGGCCGCCAGTTGCTGCAATTCTTCATTCAGACGGCGCTGGCGTTCGGCCAGGCGCTCCAGGCTCTGCTCCAGCTGGGCGATGCGCGACTGTTGCACCTCGGCCTGGCGGCGCGGTTCGGCGCTGCGCTGGTTGAAGCCGTCCCACTGCTCCTGCCAGCCATGCATGGCGGCCTCGGCCTCTTCCAGGCTGGCTGCGGATTCTTCGGCGGCAGCCGCAGTCATCTCCTGCTCGGGCAGGAGCATCTCCAGCTCTTCGCCCAGAGTAGCCAGCAAAGTGCGGTCGTGCCCCAGGTGCGATTCGGTTTCCAGGCGCGCCTTTTCCGCCTCGCGCAGGTCGTCCTGCAACTGGCGCAGGCGCTGCTGGCCATGCTGGATGCTCTGCTCGACGCGGGCGATATCGCCACCCACGGAATAGAAGCGGCCCTGCACCAGATTGAAACGCTCGGAGAGTTCGTGATGGCCGTCGCGCAAACGCTCGATGGCGGCATCGGCGCTGCGCTGCTCGGCCACCAGCGCCTCGAAAGCGACTTCCTGGTCGCCGATCACCTGCTCGCGGCTGCCCACCTGCTGGTTCAGTGTCTGCCAGCGCAGGGCCAGCAGCTGGGCCTTGAGCTGACGCTCCTCGGCCTTGTATTCCTGGTACTTCTCCGCCGCCTGGGCCTGACGGTGCAGGCGTTCGAGCTGGCGCTCCAGCTCCTCGCGCAGGTCGGTCAGGCGCGCCAGGTTTTCCTGAGTGCGGCGGATACGGTTCTCGGTTTCGCGGCGGCGCTCCTTGTACTTGGAGATGCCAGCGGCTTCCTCGATGAAATTGCGCAGCTCCTCGGGCTTGGCCTCGATCAGCTTGCTGATCATGCCCTGCTCGATGATCGAGTAGCTGCGCGGCCCCAGGCCGGTGCCGAGGAAGATATCGGTGATATCGCGGCGACGGCACTTGGTGCCGTTGAGGAAATAGGTGTTCTGCCCGTCGCGAGTCACCCGGCGGCGGATGGAAATCTCGGCGAAGGCGGCGTACTCGCCCACCAGCGAGTTGTCGCTGTTATCGAAGATCAGTTCGATGGAGGCCTGGGTCACCGGCTTGCGCGTGTTGGAGCCGTTGAAGATGACGTCGGTCATCGACTCGCCACGGAGGTTCTTCGCCGAACTCTCGCCCATCACCCAGCGCACGGCGTCGATGATGTTGGACTTGCCGCAACCGTTGGGTCCGACCACCGCCGCCATGTTGCTGGGAAAGCTCACCGTCGTCGGATCGACGAAGGACTTGAAGCCGGCCAGCTTGATGCTTTTCAGGCGCATCTGGGCTTAACGCTCGGCCAGGGTCGCCAGCACCAGCTGGCAATTGTGCTGACCGTAGGCCTGCAGCACTTCGCGGGCGCGAGCGTGATCGCGGGCGATGATCGCCTGCAGCAGGCTGGCGAAGGTGTTCATGAACTGGCCCATCTCGCCTTTGCGCCTTTCCAGCGCCAGGTGATAGGTGCGACTGATGGCCGGCAGCAGGTTCTCCAGGGTTTCCTGCAGGTAGGGGTTGTCGGCGAACGGGAAGGCGGCGCGCATCACGTCGAAGCTGTTCTCGACGAAGGCACCGATATCGCTGCGCTCGAGGCTGTCCTGCAGCCGATTCTTGATATCGATGAAAGGCGCCAGGTCGGTTTCCACCTGCCAGTGATCGATCACCGCACGCGCCAGCATGGCGTACAGCTCGATGCTCAGGGCATAGAGGCTGGTGACGTGGTGGGCGGTCAGTTCGCTGACCTGGGCGCCGCGGCGCGGCAGGATCGTGATCAGGTGGCGACGCTCGAGAATCAGTAGCGCCTCACGTACCGAGCCGCGGCTGACATTGAGTGCCTGAGTGACCTTCTGCTCCTGGATGCGTTCGCGCTCCTTGAGCTCTCCGCGAATGATGCGTTCGGCCAGGTAGCGGGCGATTTGCTCGGCGAGGCTGTCCGGGGCCTTGAACGTCATGACATTCCTTATTTGCGTCGATCCAGGGGCAGGCAGTCGAGTCTGGGGGCCCCGCCACGGCTGGGCGGAGGCTGAAAAAACAGACGCGAAGTGTAACACAGGGTGTTACCGGGCCAAGCGTCCCGGTGAGGTGGTTTCCGTTCGAAAGGTCGGGCGCGCAGGCATGGTCACGAAAACTGATCGTCCTACAATCCTACGTAGAACCTACAACAAGAATGACCCGGAGAATCCGATGTTCGAACGCCTGCCCTCAAACCGGATGCTGGTCCTGAAAAAGATCGGCTACTGGATCTGGCTGATCCCGGTATTCGGCATACCGCTCAGCTATTACTGGTCGCTGGGTAGCGCCCATACCGACGCCTGGGCCTGGCTGGTGATCACGGTGGTGTTCGGCGTCATTCCGCTGCTGGATTTCGTCGTCGGCCGCGACCCGGCCAACCCGGACGAACGCGAGGAAGTACCGGCGCTTGAGGCTCAGGGCTACTACCGCCTGCTGAGCCTGGCGACGGTGCCTCTGCTGCTGGCCATGCTGATCTGGAGCGGCTGGATTTTCGTCAGTTACCAAGCCTGGAGCTGGGTCGGCCAGCTCGGCTGGGTGCTGTCGGTCGGCACGGTGATGGGGGCCATCGGCATCACCGTGTCCCACGAGCTGATCCACAAGGACCCGCGTCTGGAACAGAATGCCGGCGGCCTGCTGCTGGCAGCGGTGTGCTACGCCGGCTTCAAGGTCGAGCATGTACGCGGCCACCACGTGCACGTATCCACGCCCGAGGACGCCTCCTCCTCGCGCTTCGGCCAAAGCCTGTACGCCTTTCTGCCGCACGCCTACAAGCACAACTTCCTCAACGCCTGGAAGCTCGAGGCCGAGCGCCTGGGGCGCCGCGGCCTGCCGGCCCTGCACTGGCGCAACGAACTGATCTGGTGGTACGCGATAAGCGCGCTGTTCCTGCTCGGCTTCACCCTGGCCTTAGGCGCACTCGGCGCGCTGTTCTTCCTCGGCCAGGCGGCGATAGCCTTCACCCTGCTGGAGATCGTTAACTACGTCGAGCACTACGGGCTGCACCGGCGCAAACTGGACAACGGCCGCTACGAGCGCACCAATCCGCACCATTCATGGAACAGCAACTTTCTGCTGACCAACCTGTTCCTGTTCCACCTGCAGCGCCACTCAGACCACCACGCCTACGCCAAACGCCGCTATCAGGTGCTGCGCCATTTCGACGACAGCCCGCAACTGCCCAATGGCTATGCGGGGATGATCGTACTCGCCCTCTTCCCACCGCTGTGGCGCGCGGTGATGGACCCCAAGGTGCGCGCCTACTACGCCGGCGAAGAACATCAGCTAAGCGAATCGCAGCTGGCCAAGTCCTGATCCGCCCTCCTCCTCACCTCAACCCCGGCAGCGCAGGCTCCCGGGGTTGTGTTTTGTAGGGTATCGCGGGGCCGCCCAGGTCGTGCGCACCAATTTTCTGTGGCGAATGGTTGGTGCGCACGGCGCACCCTACGGTCCCCTGGCAGCGCCTACGCTGGCATAAAAGTCGCTACGCTGACCTCATGACTCCCGGCCGCCAGGCTCATAACCGATTTGCATGACAAGCAGCTGACCACAGGGTCAAATATTTGTTGACCCAAAAGTCAGAAAACTCTAGATTGACCCCATGGCAGCCCGCGCCAGGGCTCTGCAGTGCGTGCATCACCTGGCCAGCCAACCGAGTCATAACAATAAAGTGCCTGGAGGTCGTCCTTGATCCAGTTTTTACTCAACCGGGAGCTGCGCACCGAGCATGCCCTGGACCCCAACGTCACCGTGCTCAACTATCTGCGTGAGCACGTTGGCAAGACCGGAACCAAGGAAGGCTGCGCCTCCGGCGACTGCGGTGCCTGCACCGTGGTGGTGGGCGAGCTCGATGGCGAGCGCGTTCGTTATCGCACCCTCAACTCCTGCCTGACCTTCGTCTCCAGCCTGCACGGCAAACAGCTGATCACCGTCGAAGACCTCAAGCACCAGGGCAAGCTGCATAGCGTGCAGCAAGCGATGGTCGACTGCCACGGCTCGCAGTGCGGCTTCTGCACCCCGGGCTTCATCATGTCGCTGTTCGCCCTGCAGAAGAACTCCACCGGCTTCGACAAGGGCGCCACGCTGGAGGCCCTGGCCGGCAATCTGTGCCGCTGCACCGGCTACCGCCCGATCATCGACGCCGCCGAGCAGGCCTGCTGCCAGAAGCAGCCGGACCAGTTCGACGCCTTCGAAGCCGACACCGTGACCCGGCTCAAGGCCATCGCCCCACGCGAGACCGCCGAACTCAACAGTGGCGACAAGCGCTGCCTGGTGCCGCTGACCGTCGCCGACCTGGCCGACCTCTACACCGCCAACCCGGAAGCCCGCCTACTGGCCGGCGGTACCGACCTGGCCCTGGAAGTCACCCAGTTTCACCGTGAACTGCCGGTGATGATCTACGTCGGCCATATCGAGGACATGAAGCGCATCGAAGTGACCGACAGCGCCATCGAAATCGGCGCTGCCGCGGCGCTGTCCGACTGCTACGAAGCCCTGTCGCGCGAGTACCCGGACTTCGGCGAGCTGCTGCACCGCTTCGCCTCCCTGCAGATCCGCAACCAGGGCACCCTGGGCGGCAACATCGGCAACGCCTCGCCCATCGGCGACGCCCCGCCGCTGCTGATCGCCCTCGGTGCGCAGATCGCCCTGCGCCAGGGCAACACCCGGCGCACGAGAAGATCACGCGCCTACAAGGTGTCCAAGCGCCTGGACGACGACCATCGTCGACGGCGTGGTGACAGACGCGCGCATCGCCCAGCGCCTGCGAAGCGGCGCTGGAAGCCGAATTCATCGAGAAGATCATCGTGCCGCGCAAGCAGGCCAACCAGGCGTTCCGCGCCTACAAGGTGTCCAAGCGCCTGGACGACGACATCTCGGCCGTCTGCGCGGCCTTCAACCTGAGCATCGTCGACGGCGTGGTGACAGACGCGCGCATCGCCTTCGGCGGCATGGCCGCCATCCCCAAACGCGCCAGCGCCTGCGAAGCGGCGCTGATCGGCTCGGCCTGGTATCCCGGCGTGATCGAACGCGCCTGCGACGCGCTGGGTGAGGACTTCACCCCGCTGTCGGATTTCCGCGCCAGCAAGGAATACCGCCTGCTCACTGCCCAGAACCTGCTGCGCAAGTTCTTCCTAGAACAGCAGTCACCCGAAATCGAAACCCGGGTCACGGCTTACGCCTGAGCGCGCAGCATTTTTTTGGAGACGAAGATGTCCAGTCATATCGAACACAAATCCCAGGAAGAGCTGGCCGCCCTGTTCCGCGCCGGCATGACCAGCGGCGTCGGCCGCAGCGTCAAGCACGAGAGCGCGGACAAGCATGTCACCGGCGAGGCGGTCTATGTCGACGACCGCCTGGAGTTTCCCAACCAGCTGCACGTCTATGCGCGCCAGTCGGATCGCGCCCATGCGCGCATCCTGCGCATCGACACCCGCCCCTGCTATGAATTTCCGGGCGTGGCCATCGCCATCACCAAGGATGACGTGCCGGGCCAGCTGGATATCGGCCCGGTGGTCGCCGGCGACCCGCTGCTGGCCGACGGCAAGGTCGAGTACGTTGGCCAGGTGGTGCTGGCGGTGGCCGCCGACAGTCTGGAAACCGCGCGCAAGGCGGCCATGGCCGCCATCGTCGAATACGAAGACCTGGAGCCGGTGCTCGACGTCGTCGAGGCCTACCGCAAAAAGCATTTCGTGCTCGCCAGCCACACCCACCGCATTGGTGACTCGGCCAGCAAACTCGCAAACGCCCCGCGTCGCCTGCAGGGCAGGTTGCATATCGGCGGCCAGGAGCACTTCTACCTGGAAACCCAGATTTCCTCGGTGATGCCCACTGAAGACGGCGGCATGCTGGTCTACACCTCCACGCAGAACCCCACCGAGGTGCAGAAGCTGGTGGCCGAAGTGCTCGGCGTGCCGATGAACAAGGTCGTCATCGACATGCGCCGCATGGGCGGTGGCTTCGGCGGCAAGGAAACCCAGGCCGCCGGCCCGGCGTGCCTGTGCGCAGTGATCGCCCACCTCACCGGTCGGCCGACCAAGATGCGTCTGCCGCGCATGGAAGACATGAGCATGACCGGCAAGCGTCACCCCTTCTACGTCGAGTACGACGTCGGCTTCGATGACGACGGCCTGCTGCATGGCATCGAGATGGACCTGGCCGGCAACTGCGGCTACTCGCCGGACCTGTCCGGCTCCATCGTCGACCGCGCCATGTTCCACTCGGACAACGCCTACTTCCTCGGCAACGCCACCATCAATGGTCATCGCTGCAAGACCAACACCGCGTCGAACACCGCCTACCGCGGCTTCGGCGGCCCGCAGGGCATGGTCGCCATCGAGGAAGTGATGGACGCCGTGGCCCGCAGCCTGGGCAAGGACCCGCTGGAAGTACGCAAGCTCAACTACTACGGCAAGACCGAGCGCAACGTCACCCACTACCACCAGACCGTCGAGCACAACGTCATCCACGAGATGACCGCCGAGCTGGAGCAGAGCTGCGAGTACGCCAAGCGCCGCGAAGAAATCCGCGCCTTCAACGCCAAGAGTCCTGTGCTGAAAAAAGGCCTGGCCATGACCCCGGTGAAATTCGGCATCAGCTTCACCGCCACCTTCCTCAACCAGGCCGGCGCGCTGATCCACATCTACACCGACGGTTCTATCCACCTTAACCACGGCGGCACCGAGATGGGCCAGGGCCTCAACACCAAGGTCGCCCAGGTCGTCGCCGAAGTGTTCCAGGTCGATATCTCGCGCATCCAGATCACCGCCACCAACACCGACAAGGTGCCCAACACCTCGCCGACCGCTGCCTCCAGCGGCGCCGACCTCAACGGCATGGCGGCGAAGAACGCGGCCGAGACCATCAAGCAGCGCCTGGTGGACTTCCTGGTGCGCGAGTACAAGGTCACCCCGGAGGATGTCGAGTTCCGCAACGGGCAGGTGCGTGTGCGTGATCACTTCCTGTCGTTCGAAGAAATGATCCAGAAGGCCTACTTCGGTCAGGTCTCGCTGTCTTCCACCGGCTTCTACCGCACGCCGAAGATCTACTACGACCGCGACAAGGCGGCCGGCCGCCCCTTCTACTACTACGCCTACGGCGTGGCTTGCGTGGAAGTGCTGGTGGACACCCTGACCGGCGAATACCGCATGCTGCGCGGCGACATCCTGCATGACGTCGGCGACTCGCTGAATCCGGCCATCGACATCGGCCAGGTCGAAGGTGCCTTCGTCCAGGGCATGGGCTGGCTGACCACCGAGGAACTGGTGTGGAACGCCAAGGGCAAGCTAGAGACCAACGGCCCGGCCAGCTACAAGATCCCGGCCATCGCCGACATGCCCATCGACCTGCGCGTGAAGCTGGTGGAGAACCGCAAGAACCCGGAAGACACCGTGTTCCACTCCAAGGCCGTGGGCGAGCCGCCGTTCATGCTCGGCATCGCCGCCTGGTGCGCCCTGAAGGACGCCGTGGCCAGCTTGGCGGACTACAAGGTGCAACCGCAGATCGACGCCCCGGCCACGCCTGAGCGCGTGCTCTGGGGCGTGGAGCAGATGCGCAAGTTGAAGCAAGCCAGAACAAGCGCCGTCGAAATGGAAACGGTCGGAGCGTAGGGTGGGCTTCAGCCCACCAACATCAACGGCGTGTATTGGTGGGCTGAAGCGGAGCGCCGCCCGGCCAACCCTACGTCTGCGCGACATCCACCCTATGACGGTTCGTAGGGTGGACAACCGCGAAGCGTTGTCCACCAGGCCGTAGACGCACAACCCAGCAGGTGTAAAACAATGACAAAACACACCGAACCGAATAACCGCCCCGCTCGCCCGGCGCCGAAGCCGATTCTCGATCCGTCGCCGAGCAACTGGCGCCTGCCGCGCCCGGGACAGACCACGCCTTCCTGGAGGCTGAGCAAATGAGCTGGATCAGTGCCCTCGCCGAGCTGCAGCAAAAAGGTGAAGCCTGCGTTCTGGTGACCATCATCGAAGAACGCGGCTCGACGCCGCGCAATGCCGGCTCGAAGATGGTGGTCACCGCCGAGCGCATCTTCGAGACCATCGGCGGCGGCCATCTGGAATACAAGGCCATGGAAATGGCCCGCGAGATGCTCGCCAGCCGCAGCCAGGACACCCGCCTGGAGCGCTTCTCCCTCGGCGCCAGCCTGGGCCAGTGCTGCGGCGGCGCCACCGTGCTGCTGTTCGAGCCGATGGGTCAGCCCCAGGCGCAGATCGCCGTGTTCGGCGCCGGCCATGTCGGTCGCGCGCTGGTGCCACTGCTCGCCAGCCTGCCGTGCAAGGTGCGCTGGATCGACTCGCGTGAGAACGAATTTCCCGAGCACTTCCCCGCCGGCGTGGAGAAGATCGTGGGCGACGAGGTGGTCGACGAGGTGGAGAACATGCCGCCCGGCAGCTACTACATCGTCATGACTCACAACCACCAGCTCGACCTGGAGCTGACCGCGGCGATCCTCAAACGCGGCGACTTCGCCTATTACGGCCTGATCGGCTCGAAGACCAAGCGCGTCAAGTTCGAGCATCGCCTGCGCGAACGCGGCTTCGCGGACACCCTGATGGCGCGCATGCGCTGCCCCATGGGCCTGCCCGAGGTGAAAGGCAAGCTGCCGGTGGAAATTGCCGTATCCATCGCCGGCGAGGTGATCGCCACCTATAACGCCAGCTTCGGTCAGGACGTGAAGAAGGGTGAGTCCAGCGTCGCCAAGCTGTTGCCGGCTTCGCGCCGGTCCTGATTATTGGTGCGCTGTACGCACTCCCCCCATTTTCTGGTGCGTCCAGCGCACCCTAGCCACAATACTTTCACTTAAGGACGTATGCGTTTTGCTCCCCTCTCCCATTTATGGGAGAGGGGTTGGGGGAGAGGGCCGAAAACACCGCGAGGCTGCCAGTTTCCCCCTCTCCCTAGCCCTCTCCCCAGAGGGGCGAGGGGACTGACCGCGCTCGCCCAGTACTAAGCGAACAGTATTGATCAACTCATGAGATCCGAATGATGAGCAACACCCGCAAAGCCTACCGCGCCGCCATCCTGCATAGCCTCGCCGACCCCGCCGTGGTCGGTGTCGAGCAGTCCTACGAATATTTCGAGGACGGCATCCTGCTGATCGAGAATGGCAAGGTCGCTCAGGTTGGCGCTGCTGCCGAGCTGTTGCCGAAGCTGGCCGGCGTCGAAATCACCGAGTACCGCGACGCGCTGATTACCCCCGGTTTCATCGACACCCATATCCACTACCCGCAGACCGGCATGATCGCCTCCTACGGCGAGCAACTGCTGGACTGGCTCAACACCTACACCTTTCCCACCGAGCGGCAGTTCGAAGACAAGGCGCACGCCAGCGATGTGGCGGCGATCTTCCTCAAGGAACTGCTGCGCAACGGCACCACCACCGCCCTGGTGTTCGGCAGCGTGCACCCGCAGTCGGTGGACGCCTTCTTCGAGCAAGCCGACAAGCTCAACCTACGCATGATTGCCGGCAAGGTGCTGATGGATCGCAACGCCCCGGACTACCTGACCGACACCGCAGAAAGCGGCTATGCCGAGAGCAAGGCACTGATCGAACGCTGGCACGGCAAGGGCCGCCTGCACTATGCGGTCACCCCGCGCTTCGCTCCGACCAGCACGCCGGAGCAGCTGGAGCTGGCCGGCAAGCTGCTGGGCGAGTACCCGGATCTGTACATGCACACTCACCTGTCCGAGAACCGCAAAGAGATCGAATGGGTCAAGGAACTGTTTCCCGAGCGCAAGGGCTATCTGGATGTGTACGACCACCACAAGCTGATCGGCCCGCGCGCGGTGTTCGCCCATGGCGTGCACCTGTGCGACGACGAGTGCAAGCGCCTCGCCGAAACCGGCTCGGCGGTGGCCTTCTGCCCCACCTCCAACCTGTTCCTCGGTAGCGGCCTATTCGACCTGAACAAGCTGGAAGTCCATGGTGTGCGCGTCGGGCTAGGTACCGACGTCGGCGCCGGCACCAGCTTCAGTCAGCTGCAGTCGCTGAACGAGGCATATAAGATCATGCAGCTGCAGGGCAAGAAACTCGACCCCTTCAAGTCGTTGTACCTGGCCACGCTGGGCGGCGCCAATGCACTGTACCTGGACGACAAGCTGGGCAACTTCCTGCCCGGCAAGGATGCCGACTTCCTGGTGCTGGACTACAACGCCACGCCGCTGATGAGCTACCGCATGCAGCAGGCCAAGAGCCTGGAAGAGCGTTTGTTCGCCCTGACGATGCTCGGTGACGATCGCGCCGTGAAAGAGACCTTTGCCGCAGGCGTCTCGGTGCACCAGCGCGACTGAGGCCGACGGCCTAACCGCTTTCGGAGGAGCGGATTTATCCGCGATCAGGCTGTAGGCATGCTTGACAGCTTCGCGGCTGAAGCCGCTCCTACACAAATGCGCCCTGCCTCAGCCATATCATCTTCACTATGAAAAAGCCCCGAGGCGCGAGCATCGGGGCTTTCTTGTTACACGCTGAATATCAGCGATTGGCGGCGCTGCGGCCGGGCTTCTTCTTGGTCTGCAGCAGGTGCGAGAACACTGCGTGCAGGTCGTCCGAAGCGCTTTCCTCGTCCAGGTTGAGCTTGCTGTCGATGTGATCCATGTGGTGCATCATCAGGTGCACCGCACGCTCGGCATCGCGCGCCTCGATGGCGTCGATCAACTGGTTGTGTTCGTCGTAGGAGCAATGCGAGCGGCTGCCGCTTTCGTACTGGGCGATGATCAGCGAAGTCTGCGACACCAGGCTGCGCTGGAAGCTGACCAGCGGCGCATTGCGCGCGGCTTCGGCCAGCTTCAGGTGGAACTCGCCAGACAGACGGATGCCGGCACCACGATCACCACGGGAGAAGCTGTCCTGCTCGTCCTTGACCATCTGCCGCAGCTCGGCCAACTGCTCGGCGGTGGCATGCTCGACGGCCAGCTCGGTGATGGCGCGCTCGACCAGGCGGCGCGCATAGAAGATCTGCCGGGCTTCTTCGACACTGGGGCTGGCGACCACCGCTCCGCGGTTCGGCCGCAGCAGCACTACGCCCTCGTGGGCCAGGCGCGACAGCGCGCGGCGAATGATGGTGCGGCTGACGCCGAAGATCTCGCCCAGCGCCTCTTCGCTCAGCTTGGTGCCGGGCGCCAGGCGCTGCTCGAGAATGGCATCGAAAATGTGGGCATATACGACATCGTCCTGAGTCCCGCTGCGGCTGCTTTTGCCCACGCGCGGCTGCTTCTTGAGAGGCTGCAATTGATCGTTCATTCTGGCTCGCGTCAATGAGAGTCGGCGACACTGCGACTCTACTGTGTTCTACCCGGTAGCTGACAAGCTCCGAGCGAAAAAACATCAGAAAAAAATTCGCACAATTGTACACAAGTCAATCAGCCACTACATCCTTCGTCGTATGACGTCATAGCTGCCCAATGGCAGCACACCGCCGAGGTTTAGCGCAGCGCAACAAATCCTTTCCTTATATATGGCTACCGTCTCAGTTCATTAGCAGCTAAAGACCACCTATCGCTGGCTGATCGCCGTCCGGACAGCCAGAGACATTCCAGCAAGCCACCTTCCTATCTCTTTGTTTTAAAAGTCTTTTAACTTGAAGAAAGAATGGATTGTCGCCAAATCCGGTCGCATTCATGCCTGCCCCGTCAACTGGTGCGATTAATGCAACATTAAAAACATTAATTGCATTTTTTGTATACAACATCATAATCGCGCCTGAGTGACTTCTTGACCGCTCGGTCAACAACTTAGCCAGGAAGCACCGCCGAAACACCGCCTGCCTCAGAGAGCATTGTTCTTGCGCAAGGCTCTGGGCGGTACACAACAAGAGAGATGAGGAGTACCCGCTGTGGAAAGCGTCAAACAAGAACAACACGCGAATCAACTGGCAAGAGGTGGCCTGCTCGACCGCTTCTTCAAACTGACCGAGCACCGCACCACCATCAAGACCGAGCTGCTGGCTGGCCTGACGACCTTCGTCACCATGGCCTACATCATCTTCGTCAACCCTAACATCATGGCCGGCGCCGGCATCGACCACGGTGCCGCCTTCGTCGCCACCTGCATCGGCGCAGCCCTGGGCTGCTTCCTGATGGGCCTTTACGCCAACTGGCCAGTCGGCCTGGCACCGGGCATGGGCCTGAACGCCTTCTTCACCTACACCGTCGTCGGTGAAATGGGCTATAGCTGGCAGATCGCCCTCGGCGCGGTATTCATCTCCGGCGTGCTGTTCATGATCATGAGCCTGTCGAAGATCCGCGAATGGCTGCTCAACAGCATCCCGATGAGCCTGCGCTTCGCCATGGGCGCCGGGGTCGGCCTGTTCCTCGGCCTGATCGGCCTGAAGACTGCCGGTATCGTCGTCGACAGCCCGGCCACCCTGCTGACCATGGGTTCGTTCGGCAATCCTTCTGCGCTGCTCGCCGCGGTGTGCTTCCTGTTGATCGCCGTGCTCAGCCACCGCAACGTGTTCGGTGCCATCCTGTTCAGCATGCTCGGCGTCACCGCCCTGGGCTGGGCCCTGGGCCTAGTGGAATATGGCGGCCTGGTGTCGATGCCACCGAGCCTGGCGCCGACCTTCCTGGCCATGGACATTGCCGGCGCGTTCAACGTGGCGATGATCAGCGTGATTCTGGCGTTTCTCTTCGTGAACATGTTCGACACCGCCGGCACCCTGATGGGCGTTGCCCACCGCGCCAACCTGGTGGACGAGGACGGCAAGATCCACAACCTGTCCAAGGCCCTGAAAGCCGACTCCACCTCCAGCGTGGTGGGTGCCATGGTCGGCTGTCCGCCGGTGACCAGCTACGTGGAAAGCGCCTCGGGCGTCGCCGCCGGCGGCCGCACCGGGTTGACCGCAGTGACCGTCGGCCTGCTGTTCCTCGCGGCGATGTTCTTCGCCCCGCTGGCCGGCATGATTCCCGCCTACGCCACTGCAGGCGCGCTGATCTACGTGGCGATGCTGATGATGAGCGGCATGGCGCACATCGACTGGAAGGATCACACCGACACCATTCCGGCCATCGTCACGGTGGTGATGATGCCGCTGACCTTCTCCATCGCCAACGGTATCGCCCTGGGCTTCCTTACCTACGCGACGCTGAAGCTGCTGACCGGCCAGAGTGACAAGGTCTCGCTGAGCCTGTACGTGCTGTGCGTGATCTTCATCGCCAAGTTCGCCTTCCTCTGAGGGCGAACCCTTCGTTGATCGAAGCCCTCGCCCTGTGCCGAATGCTGTTCACTTAAGGTCGCACACGTTTGGCTCCCCTCTCCCATTTATGGGAGAGGGGCTGGGGGAGAGGGCTGAAAACACCGCAAAACTGCCAGTTCCCCCCTCTCCCTACGCGGCCCGCCCTAACCCTCTCCCCAAAGGGGCGAGGGGACTAATCGCGTCCGACCATTTCTTATGCGAACAGCATTACGGCCCTGTGCCGGGGCTTTTCGTTTGGCCCGGCAACGACAGACGCGCTCGTCGCAAGCATATCGCCGGCCCCGGATTTCATCCGGGCTACGGCGCACCCTACACGCAGACGAAAAAAAGCCCGCAGTGTGAGCGGGCGTAAGGACTCGAACGAGTCTGAGGGTGACAAGCATTCGTCAGGCAGGCTGTTGGCCCGCCAGTCAGCTACCGCGGTAGGTGGAGTAGCTGTAAGGGGAAATCAGGAGCGGCACGTGGTAGTGCTCCTGGCCGGCATCGATGCCGAAGCGCAGCACCACCACATCGAGGAAGGCCGGCTCGGGCAGTTTCACGCCACGGGCACGGTAGTAGTCGCCGGCATGGAAGTGCAGCTGATACACGCCCGTGCGGTAGTCATCGCCCTGCAGCACCGGCGCATCGCAACGGCCGTCGTGGTTGGTGGTCACGCTGTTGATCAGCTCCAGCTGCGCGCCTTCGACGCGATACAGCTCGACCTTGATGTCACTCCCTGGGCAGCCGTGTGCGGCGTCCAGTACATGCGTAGTCAAACGTCCCATGGGTCTCGGATGCTCGTGGCGACCTGCGCCCAACGAACATCACACCTCCTCTACTCTGTTGAAATCGGCTCGTCGCAATGCTCCGACGCAATGGCAGGATAGCACGCAGAGCGAATATAAAACACTTTACGCATAAATTGTACACAATAAATTCGATCAGGATGCCGTCGACGCACCAAAGCGGCTCACCGCTTATTCGATCGCGAGCCAGCAGCTACGCAGCGATCAGCATCCGTTGCTGACCACTCAGGCAATTTTCCCTGCACGCCTTGCAACGAAGAAAATGATGAAAAGTCGATTTACAAACGGCAACTAACTTTGTATACAATTGGCCATCCCGGTCGCGCAGCCATCCATTACCAGGCGCGCAGTGACCGCCACGATCCAGATAGGAAGACTGCAGTGAATGCTGATTACCCACGCGATTTGATCGGCTACGGCGCCAACCCGCCCCATCCGCACTGGCCGGGCGATGCCCGCATCGCCCTGTCCTTCGTGCTCAATTACGAGGAAGGCGGCGAGCGCAACATCCTCCACGGCGACAAGGAGTCCGAGGCCTTCCTCTCCGAGATGGTCGCCGCCCAGCCACTGCAGGGCCAGCGCAACCTGTGCATGGAGTCGCTCTACGAGTACGGCAGCCGCGCCGGTGTCTGGCGCCTGCTCGAGCTGTTCAAGAAGCAAGACATTCCCCTGACCATCTTCGCCGTGGCCATGGCCGCCCAGCGTCACCCCGAGGTGATTCGCCAGATGGTCGCCGCCGGCCACGAGATCTGCAGCCATGGTTACCGCTGGATCGACTATCAGAATGTCGACGAAACCACCGAGCGCGAGCATATGCTCGAGGCCATCCGCATCCTCACCGAGCTGACCGGCGAGCGCCCGCTGGGCTGGTATACCGGCCGCCTGGGGCCGAACACCCGGCGCATCGTGCGCGAGGAAGGCGGCTTCCTCTACGACTCCGACACCTACGACGACGACCTGCCCTACTGGGACCCGGCCAGCACCGCGGAGAAGCCGCACCTGGTGATCCCCTACACCCTGGACACCAACGACATGCGCTTCACCCAGGTGCAGGGCTTCAACAAGGGCGACGATTTCTTCGAATACCTCAAGGATGCCTTCGACGTGCTCTACGCCGAAGGCCAGGCCGGCGCGCCGAAGATGCTGTCGATCGGCATGCACTGCCGCCTGCTCGGCCGCCCGGCGCGCCTGGCCTCGCTGGCGCGCTTCATCGACTACGTGAAAAGCCATGACAAGGTCTGGTGCGCCCGCCGCGTCGATATCGCCAGGCACTGGCACGCCACCCACCCCTTCCGCGCGACCGAATGAGAGAGCCGTCCATGAGCCGTTTCCAGACCCTGACCCCTTCCAAGCTGAGCCGCGAGGAGTTCGTCGCAGCCTTCGCCGACATCTACGAGCACTCGCCCTGGGTGGCCGAGAAGGCTTACGACCTCGGCCTGGATGCGTCGGTAGACGAGATCGACGGCCTGCAGCAGCGCATGGCCGACATCCTCCTGTCCGCCAGTCATGAGGCGCAGCTGGCGCTGATCAATGCGCACCCGGATCTGGCCGGCAGGGCCGCCATCCGCGGCGAACTGACCGCTTCCAGCACCGCCGAACAGTCCGGCGCCGGCATCCACGAATGCACCGCCGAGGAGTTCGCCCGTTTCACCGAACTCAACGACGCCTATAAGACCAAGTTCGGCTTCCCCTTCATCAAGGCCGTCAAGGGCAGCAACCGCCACCAGATTCTGGCCGCCTTCGAGGAGCGCATTCACAACACGCCGGAGCAGGAGTTCGCCACCGCCCTGGCCGAGATCAACAAGATCGCCCTCTTCCGTCTGCAGCAGCTGTAACGGCTGGCGCAGCCCAACAAACCGAATCGAACAAGTAGAACAGCCATGCGTAGCCTGACCATCGAGCCCCTGAGCAAAGAAGCCTTCGCCCCCTTCGGTGACGTGATCGAAACCGACGGCAGCGACTTCTTCATGATCAACAACGGCTCCACCCGCCGCTATCACAAGCTGGCCACCGTGGAGACCGCGCAGCCGGAGGACAAGGCCATCATCAGCATCTTCAGCGCCGAAGCACTGGAGATGCCGCTGACCATCCGCATGCTGGAACGCCATCCGCTGGGCAGCCAGGCCTTTATCCCGCTGCTCGGCAACCCCTTTCTGATCGTGGTCGCGCCACTTGGCGATGTACCTGTATCAGGGTCCGTCCGTGCCTTCCTCAGCAATGGCAGGCAGGGCGTCAATTACCATCGCGGCGTCTGGCACCACCCGGTGCTGACGATCGAAAAGCGGGATGACTTCCTGGTGGTTGATCGCAGTGGTTCCGGCAACAACTGCGATGAGCATTTCTTCAATGAGGACGAGCTCCTTCTCCTCAACCCCCACCAATAAGAGAAGCCCGGGGCTGGCGTGCCTCCCCCGGGAAAGAGGTACAGATCGTGGAAGCACATTTCACCGAATGGCTAAACCTGGGCATCCGCTGGATCCATATGATCACCGGTATCGCCTGGATCGGCGCATCCTTCTATTTCGTCTGGCTGGAGAACAACCTCAACCGGAGCAACCCACGCGAGGGCCTGTCGGGCGACCTCTGGGCGATTCACGGCGGCGGTATCTACCACCTGGAAAAGTACAAGCTGGCTCCGCCGAAAATGCCGGAGAACCTGCACTGGTTCAAATGGGAGGCCTATGCCACCTGGCTGTCGGGCGTCGCCCTGCTGCTGGTGGTGTACTACCTCAATCCCAGCCTGTACCTGGTCAAGCCGGGCGTCGAGCTGTCCCCGGCGATGGGTATCGCCATCGGTCTCGGTTCCATGGCGATCAGCTATGTGATCTACCACTTCCTCTGCGACTCGCCCCTGGGCAAGCGCCCCGCCCTGCTCGGCGCCGTGCTGTTCGTGCTGATCATCGCCGCCGCCTATGGCTTCAGCCAGATCTTCAGCGGACGCGCGGCGTACATCCATGTCGGCGCGATCATCGGCACCATCATGGTCGGCAACGTGTTCTTCACCATCATGCCGGCCCAGCGTGCGCTGGTTAAGGCCATCGAAGAGAACCGCGAACCCGACCCGGTACTGCCGGCCAAGGGCCTGCTGCGCTCGCGCCACAACAACTACTTCACCCTGCCGGTGCTGTTCATCATGATCAGCAACCACTTCCCGAGCACCTACGGCAGCCAGTACAACTGGCTGATCCTGGCCGGTATCGCGATCCTGGCCGTGCTGGTGCGCCACTACTTCAACACCCGCCACGACAGCAGCAAGTACGTCTGGACCCTGCCGGCCGCAGCCCTCGGCATGATCTGCCTGGCTTACGTCACCGCGCCGATCCACCGCTCGCCGACCGCCGCGCCGGTGGCCGCCGCGGAACAGCCGGCCAGCGCTACCCTGGCCAAGGTCGAGGAAGTCGGTGAGGCTCCGGCGACCGCCGAGCAGGCAGCGCCGAGCGAAGCACCGGCAGCCGGCTCGGGCGTCGACTTCGCCAAGGTCGAGAGCGTGATCCACGAGCGCTGCACCGTTTGCCACTCGGCCAGCCCCACCAGCCCGATGTTCAGCACCGCACCGGCCGGTTTCATGCTCGACACCCCCGAGCAGATGAAGGCGCAAGCGGCGAAGATCCATGCGCAGACCGTGGCCACGCAGATCATGCCGCTGGGCAACATCACCCAGATGACCCAGGACGAACGCGACCTGATCGGCAGCTGGATCGCCAAGGGCGCCCAGATCAACTGATTGCCACACATGCCGCGCCCGTGAATGGGCGCGGCATTTTTTTAGGTTATGTCCCTGTTAGCCGTGGCTAGGTGTTGCAGGGCAGGTTCAGAGCCTTGAGGGTGAGACCACGCTGACTACCGCTGGTGGGCTAAAGCCCACCCTACGGGCCGCGGCTCCAAAGGAAATGGCTTGCGCTGGAAGCTCACCGACCCGGTACATGCCGAAGGCTTGTCGTCCGCCGCTTGCACAGAGGACGGCGAAAGAACATTGGCGGACAAGGCTGCACCATGTCCGCCCTACCCCCTGCTTCGTGCGGGACCGACCTAACCGCCTAACCGACACCACGTCGAACCGCCGGCAGCGCAAGCTGACCGGCGGTTCATTTTTTGTGCACAATTCAAAAATAAATTGTTTTTAACCATGTCTACAAGTTGCTATAGTCGGCCCATTCTGACCGATCGGACAATTTTTCGATCAATCGGAGCAGAGGTGCCGTGAAGCCTCGTGTAAGAACCTGTGCAAAGTCTCGCGAGCTAGAGCAATGCAAGGCAAAAACAGGCGAGGACGCAGAGTTTACGAGTTGTAAATGAGCAGTCCGAGCCTGTTTTTAACGCAGCAGTGCCGACGCGCAGCAGACTTTGAACAGGTTCTAAGCCCATGACCGTATAAAAACAAAATGGCAGGCTATGACATGACCACAGACAGCAACACCCAAGCCCCCGCTGCGCCTTCCGGCAATAGCGACCTGATCTACCAGCTGGACGACACGCCAGCGTTCGCCCCAGCCATCTTCGCGGCGCTGCAGCATGTGCTGGCTAGCTTCGTCGGCATCATCACCCCCACCCTGATCGTCGGCAGCGCGCTGGGCCTCGGCGCCCATGTGCCGTATCTGGTGAGCATGGCGCTGTTCGTCTCCGGCCTCGGCACCTTCGTCCAGGCCAAGCGCATCGGCCCGATTGGCTCCGGCCTGCTGTGCCTGCAGGGCACCAGCTTCGGCTTTCTCAGCGTGATCCTCAGCGCCGGCTTCATCGTCAAGGGCCGCGGCGCCAGCGAGGAGGAGATACTCGCCACGCTATTCGGCATCTGCTTCTGCGCCGCCTTCGTCGAGATCGTCTTCAGCCAGTTCATCAACAAGCTGCGCAAGGTGATCACCCCGGTGGTCACCGGCACCATCATCTGCCTGATGGGCCTGTCGCTGATCAAGGTGGGCATGACCGATCTGGCCGGCGGCTACGGCGCAGCGGATCTCGGCGCCCTGCACCACCTGGCGCTCGGCGGCCTGGTACTGGGCACCATCGTCCTGCTCAACCGCGCCTCCTCGCAGGTGTTGCGCCTGTCGGCGGTGATCATCGGGCTGGCCCTGGGCTTCGCGGTGGCCTGGTTCACCGGCCGGGTGGACTTCGCCAACATGGCCGAGGTGCCGCTGATCAGCGTGCCGCAGCCATTCAAGTACGGTTTCGGCTTCGACTGGATCGCCTTCGTGCCGATCGCCGTGATCTTCCTGATCACCCCGCTGGAAACCGCCGGCGACCTGACCGCCAACTCGATCATCTCCAAACAGCCGGTCAAGGGACCGCTGTACATGCGCCGGATCAAGTCCGGGGTGCTGGCCGACGGCTGCAACTCGGCGGTCGCCGCCATGTTCAACAGCCTGCCGATGACCACCTTCAGCCAGAACAACGGGGTGATCCAGCTCACCGGCGTGGCCAGCCGTCACGTGGCCTTCTACATCGCCGGCATCCTGGTGCTGCTCGGCCTGTTCCCGGCGGTCGGCGCGGTGCTGCAACTGATGCCCAAGCCGGTACTGGGCGGCGCCACCCTGATCATGTTCGGCACCGTCGCGGTGGCCGGCATCAAGATTCTCAGCGAAGCCGGCCTGCACCGTCGCAACGTGCTGATCGTGGCCATCTCGCTGGGCATGGGCCTGGGCGTGGCCGGCGTGCCGGACGTGCTGTCGCACATGCCCGACGTGCTGAAGAACATCTTCGGCTCGCCCATCACCATCGGCGCCTTCAGTGCCATTCTGCTGAACATCTTCCTGCCCGATGAAGCTCACGAAGTGGAGGAAGACGACTACGATCCCGAAGCGCACCTGCACACCGTGCTGCAGAACCGCGAGGACGACGATCACATCGACGACAGCAGCCTCAAGACCCTGAGCCGCGACCTGGCCACCACCACACGCTCCGGCTGATCCCCTTTTACCCTTACCCCTCCCGGTGCTGCGCCGCCGGGAGTTGTCCGCTTGCACGCCAACAATAAGGAAAACCCATGAAACTCAAGCATCTGCCTCACTGCTTCGCGCTCTCTGCCGGCCTGCTCGCCGGCCAGCAGGCCCTCGCCGGCGACCTGCTGTACTGGCAGGACAACAGCCTGTCCTACCTGTATGGCGAGAACTTCCAGCGCATGAACTTCAATGGCGAGGAGCAGCGCACCCAGACCACCTTCACCTTCGAACACGCCAGCGGCTGGGTCTGGGGCGACGTATTCTATTTCCTCGACTACATCCGCGCCGACAACGTGCAGTCGCGCGGCAGCTTCGACAACGGCACCTTCCGCCAGCATGACAAGAATTCCTTCTACTACATGGAATTCTCCCCGCGCATCAGCCTGAGCTGGCTGACCGGGCAGAAGCTGGCTGCCGGCCCGATCAAGGACGTCTACGCCGCCTTCACCTACGAGAAAGGCGAAGGTGGTCCCGGCCCGGAGAACTACCTGTACGGCGTCGGCCTGGACTGGGAGATCCCCGGCTTCAACTACTTCAAGACCAATCTGTACCGGGTCAAGATCAACAACCACACCTTCTTCAAGGACGCCGACAGCAACGGCTACGCCACCCAGCTGACCGTCAGCGCCGCGTACCCCTTCAGCCTGGGCGATCAGGATTTCGTCGTCGACGGCTTCGTCGACTGGCGCTCGCCGTCGCGCGATGCCGGCACTCAGACCTCGGTGGGCTCCTCGATCCAGGTCAAGTGGGACGCCGGCAAGGCCCTGTTCGGCAAGGAGCGCCAGCTCTACGTCGGCACCGAGATCAACATGTGGCGCGCCAAGTACGGCGTGAAACCGGTGGATGGTTCGGGCGATCGCTTCGACCAGACAGCTGTGCAGGCACTGGTCAAGTACCACTTCTGACCACTGCCGCAACGCACTTGGCCGACGTCGGGTAGGGACGGCGGCCGGGTAAAAAGGGGGATGGGCGTTCGCGCCCTTCCCTTTTTCTTTGCGCCGCCTTTATCAAGCCGGCTTGAATCACCGCACCAACCCGGCGCTCCGCAATCAGGCCTGGCACCGCATCGGTGCAGAATCGGGCCGCCTATTCGGCTTTTTCATCAACGCCTTGCAGGCACACAACTGACCGCAAGGTCAAGTTTTTGATCACAATATTTCTATTTTTTGTGTGCAATTTATCCGAAAGCCATATTCAGCAACGTATTTTATGTGTACAAGACAAACAGGTTCCTACCGAAACACTGTTGAGATGTCTGTATACATCGATTCAGTCATGACGCGAATACAAAATCGGAACGAAACCTGCAGACAAACCTCCTCATACGCCACCACGGCGCAAGAACAAAACTGGGAGCTGTCCATGTCCAACGCCGAAGATTTCCGCATCAAGCACATCGATACCTCGCTGCACAACGAGGATCTCGCCCCCCTGGCTCCCGAGAAACGTACCTGGGGCTGGTTCGAGATCTTCAACGTCTGGTCGAACGACATTCAGAGCCTGTTCGGCTATACCCTGGCGGCGACGCTGTTCATCTCCTACGGGCTCAATGGCTGGGCGGTACTGGCCGGCATCGTCCTCGCCGGCTTCATCGTCATGGGCCTGGTACAGCTGACCGGCAAACCCAGCGTCAAGTACGGCATTCCTTTCCCGGTGTTCGCTCGCGCCAGCATGGGCGTGCGCGGCGCCAACTTCCCCGCCCTGGTGCGCGGTATCGTCGCCATCTTCTGGTACGGCGTGCAGACCTACTTCGCCTCCACCGCGGTGGCGCTGCTGCTCAACTCGCTGCTGCAACCGCAGGACCCGGCCGTATACATGGGCCTGACCGCCATCGGCTGGCTGTCCTACGTGATCGTCTGCCTGTTCCAGGTGGCGCTGTTCGTCTGCGGCATGAGCTGGATCACCCGCTTCCTCAACTGGGCCGGGCCGCTGGTCTACGTGGTGATGATCGCGCTGATGGGCCTGATCTGGTACAAGGCCGGCCCCAGCCTGCTCAGCGAGCTGGGCAACATCTTCAGTGGCAGCGGTGAATACAAGGCCGGCCCGGTGGCTGCCTTCTTCGCGGTGGTCGGCACCATGGTCGCCTACTTCGCCGCGGTGGTGATCAACTACGGCGACTTCGCCCGCTTCGTCAAAAGCGAGAAGCAGATGACCATCGGCAACTTCCTCGGCCTGCCGGTGAGCCTGGCGTTCTTCTCGCTGATCGCCCTGGTGATCACCGCGGGTACCGTGGTGGTGTTCGGCGAGACGCTGACCAACCCCACCGACATCGTCGCGCGCGTCGATAACCTGACCCTGACGATCATCGCCGCGCTGACCTTCTTCGCCGCGACCGTGGGCATCAATCTGGTGGCCAACTTCATCCCGCCGGCCTACGACCTGGCCAACCTGGCCCCGGCGCATATCAGCGCGCGCACCGGTGGCTTCATCACCGCCGGCATCGCCTTCTTCATCGGCGCACTGTGGGTGGCCTTCATCAGCAGCGTCGGCATCGCCGCTTTCGTCGACACCCTCGGCGCCGTGCTCGCGCCGCTGTACGGCATCATCGTCGCCGACTACTACCTGGTGCGCCGGCGCAAGCTCGACCTGCAGCAGCTGTTCAGTGCCGAAGTCGGTTCTGCGTACTACTTCGATGGCGGCTGGAACCGCAAGGCGCTGATCGCCTTTGCCATCGGCTCGGTGTTCTCCGTCGCCTCGGTCTGGGCGCCTGCCCTGAGTCAGCTGTCCGGTTACGCCTGGCTACTCGGCGCCCTGCTCGGCGCAGTACTGCATTACGGTCTGATGCATGGTCAGGCGCAGGCGCTCAAGCGCGCCAACGTCGCAATCTGAGATCAGATGCCGGCGTCCAGGCGCCGGCATCCCTCAGCCACCGGTCATGCTCATGAAGCGCACCACCTGGACCTGCTCGTCGGTGGCGAAGTGGTGCCGCTCGGGCTTCAGGCGCAGTGCCTCGACCAGAGCCTGACGCAGGCGTTCACCGTCACCGGGGTGGGCGCGCAGCAGACGTTTGAGATCCAGCGCGTTGTCGTGGCCAAGGCAGAGCACCAGCTTGCCCTCGGCAGTAACCCGCACACGGTTGCAGTCGCCGCAGAAGTTGTGACTGTGCGGCGAGATAAAGCCGACTCGCGTATCGCTACCGACCACCTGCCAGTAGCGCGAGGGGCCGCCGGTTACCGCGCTGCTACGCAGCAGTGAGTGTCGCTGCTCGATACGCTGGCGCACCTCGTCGCTGGAGCAGAAGGTCTGCTCGCGACTATGGCTCACCACGCTGCCCAGCGGCATTTCCTCGATAAAGCTGATATCCAGACCACGGTCGATGGCGAACTCGACCAGATCCAGCACCTCGTCGTCGTTGCGCCCGCTCTGTACCACGCTGTTGAGCTTGATCCTGTCGAAGCCGGCAGCACGCGCCGCATCGATACCGGCCAGCACCTGGTCGAGTTTGTCACGCCGGGTGAAGGCGGCGAAGCGCTCGCGCCGCAGCGAATCCAGGCTGATGTTCAGCCGGCGCACACCGGCCGCACGCAAGGGCGCCGCCAGCTCAGCCAGCTGCGAACCATTGGTGGTAATGGCCAGGTCTTCCAGCTCGTCACGCTCGCCCAGGCGCTGCAGCAGGCTCAGCAGATTCTTGCGCACCAGCGGCTCGCCACCAGTGATGCGAATACGCCGTACGCCAAGGCCGATGAAGGCGTCGGCCACGGCGTAGAGCTCTTCCAGGCTTAGAATCTGCGCGCGCGGCGCGAACTGCATGTCTTCGCTCATGCAGTAGGTGCAGCGAAAATCGCAGCGGTCGGTCACCGACAAACGCAGGTAGGTGATGCGCCGACCGAAGGGATCGACGAGCTGACTGGTATTCACGTTGGTCTCCTGCAGCGTCGCGCGCCGAGACTTTTGCTCATGGATGTAACTGTTCGGGATAAGAACAGAAAAGCCATTTCCTGTACACAGAAATTTGACCCGCAAGTCAGTTAAACGCTGCGCAGCCCGTGGCCGCTGCCTTGAGCCTCGCGCAAAGCCGGTGCTACCATGCCCGACCGCCGCTCGGCGGCAGAGAAGACACAGGGCCTTATGACCAGCATTCGCGAGCGCAACAAAGAGCTCATCCTGCGCGCAGCCAGCGAGGAGTTCGCCGACAAGGGCTTCGCCGCCACCAAGACCAGTGACATCGCGGCCAAGGCAGGCCTGCCCAAGCCCAACGTCTACTACTACTTCAAATCCAAGGAAAACCTCTACCGCGAGGTCCTGGAAAGTATCGTCGAGCCGCTGTTGGCCGCCTCTGCCCCCTTCAACCAGCCGGGCCACCCGAGCGAAGTCCTAACGGCCTACATCCGCTCGAAGATCCGTATTTCCCGCGAGCTGCCGCATGCCTCCAAGGTGTTCGCCAGCGAGATCATGCACGGTGCGCCGCACCTGTCATCGGAACAGACCGAACAGCTCAACGCACAGGCCAAACACAACATCGCCTGCATCCAGCATTGGATCGACCAGGGCCTGATGGCAAAGGTCGACCCACATCATCTGCTGTTCAGCATCTGGGCTGCGACTCAGACCTACGCCGACTTCGACTGGCAGATCTCCACCGTCACCGGCAAGGCCAGCCTGGACGACGCCGATTACGAAGCCGCGGCGCAAACCATCATCCGCCTGGTGCTCAAGGGCTGCGAAGTCGCCCCGTATACGACCTCCGAGCTGGTAAGCAGCGTCTAGCAGGCCGTTGAAAAACTACCTACGTTGGCAATACTGCGTTAAAAACGACCTCAAAATGCTCATTTACAGCAGTAAACTCCGCTTTTTCGGTCGTTTTTGCCTTGTCTTGCCTGCCTCGCCTACGTTTTTAACGGCCTGCTAGGTGACTACTGTCCGTCTCAGCATGGCTCGCGCTCTACCGATGCACCTCTGGTGGATGTAAAAGGCGACATCCACCCTACGCAACCCCGCAAGCCGTGGGAGGCGCTTTAGCGGCGACGCTTCAATGCCCCAGTCGCGGCTGAAGCCCCTCCCGCGATCAAGCCAGTGCGCAAAGCCTCCCTACGCCCCCGCATCCGCCTTCAGACCAAGAGATTCCAGCGCGCTGACTGCACACTGCTCATCGATGTCCGAGGTGTCGCCAGTGATGCCGACGGCGCCGATCACCTGCCCCTGCGCGTCACGGATCAACACCCCACCCGGGGCCGGCACCAGGCTGCCCTGGGCCAGATTGTTCACCGCGCCGATAAAGGCCGGGCGCTGCTGCGCATCGGCGGCGATCAGACGTGAGCCCTTGCCCAGCGCCAGTGCACCCCAGGCCTTGCCGATGGCGATCTGCGGACGCAGCAGGCTGGCACCATCCTCGCGCTGCAAGGTGATCAGATGCCCGCCGGCATCCAGCACCGCCACCGTCAGCGGCGCAGCGCGAAGCTCACGCCCGACGGCGAGCGCGTTGTGGGTAATGCTCACGGCTGTGGATAGGTTAAGCGCATTCATAAGGAGTCTCCGAAAACCGAACAGGAAGTCACCGCACGCACCAATGACGGCGTGCGGCATGAGAAAGCGCCTTATGCAATAGCCGAAGAGAAGGATTGTTTCAACAAAAAAGAACAAAATAAATTGAAAATGTACACAATAATTTTATCTGATAAAAACAAGATAAGTATCGAATAACCTCTTCACCCTCCTCGTACTTCCCAGTACCCCGGCGCGTTGTAGATGTCCTTCAGGTAGTCGATGAAAAAGCGCACCTTGGCCGGCAGGTAACGCTGCTGGGGGTATACCGCCTGGATGTCGTAGGCCGGGATTTCGTAGTCATCGAGCACCGTGACCAGCTCGCCGGCCTTCAACTCCGCCTGGATTTCCCAGGTCGAGCGCCAGCCTATTCCCAGCCCCTGCTTGACCCAGTCATAGAGCAGTTCGCCGTCGTTGCAATCGAGATTGCCGGCCACCTTCACCGCCACCTGGCGCCCGTCGCGCAGGAAGGTCCAGCCACGCTGTTGACCGCCCTGCAGGTTGAACGCCAGGCAATTGTGCCGCGCGAGATCTTCGAGGGTGCGCGGCACGCCATGCAGCTCGAAGTAACTGGGCGCCCCACAGACCACGCGGCGATTGGGGAAGAGCTTGACCGCAACGTAGTTGGGGTCGGTCACCTCGCCGATGCGGATGCCCATGTCGTAACCCTGGCGTACCAGATCGACCAGGCTGTCGGTGAAGTTGAACGACAGCTTCAGGTCCGGGTAGCGCTTGAGAAATGCCGGCGCATGCGGCGCGATATGCCGCCTGCCGAACGCGGCAGGCGCGGATACCACCAGATGCCCGCGCACCGACCGACCTCCACGGGCCACGCTGGCATCGGCCTCGTCGAAGTCCTTGAGCAGGGCGCGGGCGCGATCGAGGTACTGCTCACCGAGGTCGGTCAGCTGCAGGCCACGTGTGGAGCGATGCATCAGCTTGACGCCCAGGTGGCGCTCCAGCGCGTCCAGGCGGCGCCCCATGACCACCGGAGTGACACCTTCGCTCAGCGCAGCTGCGGCAAAGCTGCCGTTGTCGGCTACCAGAACGAAACTGCGGATGAGGGTATGACGGTCCATTCGGTACTCCAAGTATCGACAGAACTGAAGTATCCAACAATTCCGCCGCACCGGTACAGCCGTCATCCTTGCTCCCAAGAAGAAAAACCACTGACTCGGAGAACAATGGTCATGGCCAGAATGAGAGCAATCGAGGCAGCCGTACTGGTGATGCGCCGCGAAGGCGTCGATACCGCGTTCGGCGTCCCCGGCGCTGCCATCAACCCCCTGTATGCCGCCCTGAAGAAACTCGGTGGCATCGATCACGTCCTGGCCCGTCACGTCGAAGGCGCTTCGCACATGGCCGAGGGTTACACCCGCACCAATGCCGGCAATATTGGCGTGTGCATCGGTACCTCCGGCCCGGCCGGCACCGACATGGTCACCGGCCTGTACTCGGCCTCCGCCGACTCCATCCCGATTCTCTGCATCACCGGCCAGGCGCCGCGTGCGCGCATGCACAAGGAAGATTTCCAGGCGGTCGACATCACCAGCATCGTCGGCCCGGTGACCAAGTGGGCCACCACCGTGATGGAGCCCGGCCAGGTGCCGCGCGCCTTCCAGCGTGCCTTCCATGAAATGCGCAGCGGCCGCCCCGGCCCGGTGCTGATCGACCTGCCGTTCGACGTGCAGATGGCCGAGATCGAGTTCGATATCGACGCCTACGAGCCGCTGCCGGTAGCCAAACCGAGCACCAGCCGCGTCCAGGCCGAGAAGGCCATTGCCATGCTCAACGAGGCCGAGCGCCCGCTGCTGGTCGCCGGTGGCGGCATCTTCAACGCCGATGCGGCGGACAAGCTGGTGGAGTTCGCCGAGCTGACCGGCGTACCGGTGGTGCCGACCCTGATGGGCTGGGGCGCGATCCCCGACGACCACAAGCTGATGGTCGGCATGGTCGGCCTGCAGACCTCGCACCGCTACGGCAACGCCACCCTGCTCGCCTCCGACCTGGTGTTCGGCATCGGCAACCGCTGGGCCAACCGCCATACCGGCTCGGTGGACGTCTACACCGAGGGCCGCAAATTCATCCACGTCGACATCGAACCGACCCAGATTGGCCGCGTGTTCAACCCGGACCTGGGCATCGTTTCCGATGCCGGTAGCGCACTGAATGCCTTCCTCCAGGTGGCCCGCGAGTGGAAAGCCGCCGGCAAGCTGAAGGACCGCAGCGCCTGGGTCGAAGCCTGCCGCGAGCGCAAGCGCACCCTGCAGCGCAAGACCCACTTCGACAACGTGCCGGCCAAGCCGCAGCGCGTCTACGAGGAAATGAACGAAGCCTTCGGCAAGGACACCTGCTACGTCAGCACCATCGGTCTATCGCAGATCGCCGGCGCGCAGTTCCTCCACGTGTACAAGCCGCGCCACTGGATCAACTGCGGTCAAGCCGGCCCGCTGGGCTGGACCATTCCGGCGGCCCTGGGCGTGGTCAAGGCCGACCCGACCCGCAACGTGGTGGCGCTGTCCGGCGACTACGACTTCCAGTTCATGATCGAGGAGCTGGCCGTCGGTGCGCAGTTCAACCTGACGTACATCCACGTGCTGGTGAACAACGCCTACCTGGGCCTGATTCGCCAGGCGCAGCGCGGCTTCGACATCGATTACTGCGTGCAGCTGGCGTTCGAGAACATCAACGCACAGGAGCTGGGCGGTTACGGCGTCGACCACGTCGCCGTGGTCGAGGGCCTGGGCTGCAAGGCGATCCGCGTGTTCGACCCGAACGAGCTGCAGAACGCCTTCGCCGAAGCCAAGCGCCTGATGGCCGAGCACCGCGTGCCGGTGGTGGTCGAGGTGATCCTGGAGCGTGTCACCAACATCTCCATGGGCACCGAGATCAACGCCATCAACGAGTTCGAGGAACTGGCCGAGCGCGGCGTCGACGCCCCGACCGCCATCTCGCTGCTCGACTGATCCGTAGGGTGCGCCGCGCGCACCGCATACCCGATGCGTACCACCTGGTGCGCACGGCGCACCCTACGGGCCACCACACCCTACGCAACCGAGGAATTTCTTATGCCCCGTTTTGCTGCCAACCTGTCCATGCTGTTCACCGAAGTGGACTTCCTGGACCGTTTCGCCGCCGCCGCCGAAGCCGGTTTCAGCGGCGTGGAATACCTCTTCCCCTATGACTTCGCGGTGGAAGAGATCAAGGCCCGTCTGGACGCCAACAAGCTGGAACAGGTGCTGTTCAACCTGCCCGCCGGCGACTGGGGCAAGGGCGAGCGCGGCATCGCCTGCCATCCGGATCGCGTCGAGGAATTCCGCGCCGGCGTCGACAAGGCCATCGCCTACGCCAAGGTGCTGGGCAACAAGCAGATCAACTGCCTGGCCGGCATCCGCCCGCAGGGCGTGGATTGCGCGACCGTCGAGAAGACCTTCGTCGACAACCTGCGCTATGCGGCCGACAAGCTGGCCGGCGCCGGTATCCGCCTGGTGATGGAAGCCATCAACACCCGCGATATCCCCGGCTTCTACCTCAGCACCACCAAGCAGGCCCTGGACATCCGCGACAAGGTCGGCAGCACCAACCTGTACCTGCAGTACGACATCTACCACATGCAGATCATGGAAGGTGACCTGGCCCGCACGGTTGAAAGCAACCTGGCCGCCATCAACCACGTGCAGCTGGCCGACAACCCGGGCCGCAACGAGCCGGGCACCGGCGAGATCAACTACCGCTTCCTCTTCGAGCACCTGGATCGCATCGGCTACCAGGGCTGGATCGGCTGTGAATACAAGCCGGCAACCACCACCGCTGCCGGCCTCGGCTGGATGAAAAGCCACAACGTGATCTGACGGCCGCATCTGTAGGAGCGGATTCATCCGCGAACACCGGCGCAGCCGGAGCCAATCACCGCGCTGTCTGCTTCGCGGGTAAACCCGCTCCTAAAGGGCTCTGCGGCATCTGATTCAACACTTAAGACGAGGTAATCTCTCATGGCAAAAATCGGATTTATCGGCACCGGCATCATGGGCAAACCCATGGCGCAGAACCTGCAGAAAGCCGGCCATACCCTGTTCCTTTCCGAGCATCACGATCCGGCTCCGGCCGACCTCGTAGCTGCCGGGGCTGTCGCGCTGGCCAACCCGCAGGAAGTCGCTCAGGAAGCCGAATTCATCATCGTCATGGTCCCGGACACTCCGCAGGTCGAAGACGTACTGTTCCGCACCGACGGCGTTGCCAGCGGTGTTGGCAGCGGCAAGGTGGTGATCGACATGAGCTCGATCTCCCCCACCGCCACCAAGGCCTTCGCCGAGAAGATCAAGGCCACCGGCGCCGCCTACCTGGACGCCCCGGTATCCGGCGGCGAAGTCGGTGCCAAGGCCGCCACCCTGTCGATCATGGTCGGCGGCTGCCCGAACGCTTTCGAACGCGCCCTGCCTCTGTTCCAGGCCATGGGCAAGAACATCACCCGCGTCGGCGGCAATGGCGACGGCCAGACCGCCAAGGTGGCCAACCAGATCATCGTCGCGCTGAACATCCAGGCGGTGGCCGAAGCCCTGCTGTTCGCCGCCAGGAACGGCGCCGACCCGGCCAAGGTGCGTGAAGCGCTGATGGGCGGCTTCGCCGGCTCGAAGATCCTCGAAGTGCACGGCGAGCGCATGATCAAGGGCACCTTCGATCCGGGCTTCCGCATCAGCCTGCACCAGAAGGACCTGAACCTGGCGCTGTCCGGCGCCCGCGAGCTGGGCCTGAACCTGCCCAACACCGCCAACGCCCAGCAGGTGTTCAGCACCTGCGCGGCCCTCGGTGGCAGCGGTTGGGACCACTCTGCCCTGATCAAGGGTCTGGAGCATATGGCCAACTTCAATATCCGCGGCGAGTAACAAGGCGGTGCGCGCGGCGCACCCTACGGGGTATCGCGAGCCGTAGGGTGCGCCGTGCGCACCAACCAGCCGGATCGCCCCGGCACCCTTTCGACCTTCCTGGCAGGAGGTGTCACGGCCCGATTGCCAGGTTGGTCGATCCCACTCCCCAGGCGCTGCCAACGCGGCGCCTGCGGACTGGAATCGACCCTGCGTCACCCTGACGGGCATGCCGCGCAGGCACCCCGACTCATCGAATCCTACGCGGCCTGCCCGCCTCGCTACGCGACTCTCAAGCCAAGAACAAGAGAACACCGCCATGACCTTCGACCCGCAACGCCTGCTGCGCGACCTGTTCGCCACCGCCATCGCCGCCGCCCATCCGCGCCAGGTGCTGGCCGACCATCTGCCCGCCGACCGCAGTGGTCGTGTCATCGTCATCGGCGCCGGCAAGGCCGCCGCGGCCATGGCCGAGGTGATCGAGCAGGAGTGGCAGGGCGAGGTCAGCGGCCTGGTGGTGACCCGCTACGAGCACGGCGCCGACTGCAAGAAGATCGAGGTGGTGGAAGCCGCCCACCCGGTGCCGGACGATGCCGGCGAGCGCGTGGCGCGCCGCGTGCTGGAGCTGGTGTCGAACCTGTCCGAAGACGACCGGGTGATTTTCCTGCTTTCCGGCGGCGGCTCCTCGCTGCTGGCGCTGCCGGCAGAAGGCATCAGCCTCCAGGACAAGCAAGCGATCAACAAGGCGCTGCTCAAATCCGGCGCCACCATTGGCGAGATGAACTGCGTGCGCAAGCACCTCTCGGCGATCAAGGGCGGCCGCCTGGCCAAGGCCTGCTGGCCGGCCACGGTCTACACCTACGCCATCTCCGACGTGCCCGGCGACGAGGCCACGGTGATCGCCTCCGGCCCCACCGTGGGCGACCCGACCACCTCGGCAGAAGCCCTGGCGATTCTCGCTCGCTATGGCATCGACATCCCGGCCAACGTGCACGCCTGGCTGCAGGACCCGCGCTCGGAAACGGTCAAGCCGGGCGACCCGGTGCTCGCCCGCAGCCACTTCCAACTGATCGCCACCCCGCAGCAGTCGCTCGACGCCGCCGCAGCCAAGGCCGAAGCGGCCGGCCTGCCGGTGCTGATTCTCGGCGACCTGGAAGGCGAGTCGCGCGACGTGGCCAAGGTGCATGCCGGCATCGCCCGCCAGGTGCAGCTGCACGGCCAGCCGATCAAGCCTCCGTGCGTGATTCTCTCCGGCGGCGAAACCACCGTCACCGTGCGCGGCAACGGCCGTGGCGGACGCAACGCCGAATTTCTCCTGAGCCTCACCGAGAGCCTCAAGGGCCTGCCCGGCGTCTACGCGCTGGCCGGCGACACCGACGGCATCGACGGCTCCGAAGACAACGCCGGCGCCATCATGACGCCCTACAGCCATGCCCGTGCCGGCATCAAGGGCCTATCGGCCCGCGACGAACTGGACAACAACAACGGCTACGGCTACTTCGCTGCCCTCGACGAGCTGATCGTCACCGGCCCGACCCGTACCAACGTCAACGATTTCCGCGCCATCCTCATTCTCGAGAGCCCTGCTCAATGAACGCCGACAAGAAAGTAAAGATCCTCGCCACCCTCGGCCCGGCCATCCGCGACGCCGCGCATATCCGCCAGCTGGTGGAAGCCGGGGTCAACCTGTTTCGCCTCAACTTCAGCCACGGCGAACACGCCGACCACGCCCAGCGCTACCAGTGGGTGCGCGAGGTGGAGCGCGAGCTGAACCAGCCCATCGGCATCCTTATGGACCTGCAGGGGCCCAAGCTGCGCGTCGGCCGTTTCGCCGAAGGCAAGGTGCAGCTGGTCAATGGTCAGAGCCTGCGCCTGGACCTGGACGCCACGCCCGGCGACGCTAGCCGGGTCAACCTGCCCCACCCGGAAATCATCGAAGCCCTGCAGCCGGGCATGAGCCTGCTGCTGGACGACGGCCGCCTGCGCCTGAAAGTGACCGGCAAGCAGGCCGATGCGGTAGACACCTGCGTCATCGCCGGTGGCGAGCTGTCCGACCGCAAGGGCGTCAACGTGCCCGAGGCCGTGCTGCAGCTGTCGCCGCTGACCGAAAAGGATCGTCGCGACCTGGCCTTCGGCCTGGAGCTGGGCGTGGACTGGGTGGCGCTGTCCTTCGTACAGCGCCCCGAGGACATCGTCGAAGCCCGCGAGCTGATCCAGGGCAAGGCCTTCCTGATGGCCAAGATCGAGAAGCCCTCGGCGGTGCAGCATCTCGAAGAAATCGCCCGTCTGTGCGACGCGATCATGGTGGCGCGCGGCGATCTGGGCGTGGAAGTGCCGGCCGAGAACGTGCCGCGCATTCAGAAGGACATCGTGCGCACCTGCCGCCAACTGGGCCGCCCGGTGGTGGTCGCCACGCAGATGCTGGAATCCATGCGCTTCTCCCCGGCGCCGACCCGTGCCGAAGTCACCGACGTGGCCAACGCCGTGGCCGAAGGCGCCGATGCGGTGATGCTGTCGGCCGAGACCGCCTCCGGCGACTACCCGCTGGAAACCGTGCAGATGATGAGCAAGATCATCCGCCAGGTGGAGAACGGCCCGGACTACCAGAGCCAGCTCGATGTCGGTCGCCCGCAGGCAGAAGCCACCGCCAGCGACGCCATCAGCTGCGCCATCCGCCGCATCAGCTCGATCCTGCCGGTGGCGGCGTTGGTCAACTACACGGAATCCGGCAGCTCCAGCCTGCGTGCCTCGCGTGAACGACCGAAGGCGCCGATCTTGAGCCTGACGCCGAGCCTGACCACTGCCCGCCGCCTGACCGTGGCCTGGGGCATCTACTCGGTGGTCAACGAGCGCCTGCGCCGGGTCGAGGAAGTCACCAGCACCGCGCTGGAGATCGCCCAGGCCCAGGGCATGGCCAAGCGCGGCGAAACCGTGGTGATCACCGCCGGCGAACCCTTCGGCCAGCCCGGCAGCACCAACAGCCTGAGGATCGAAACGCTGCATTGACTCGCCCCGTAGCCCGGATGAAATCCGGGGAATGCCCGGCTGCTGCTTCCCGGATTTCATCCGGGCTACGCATAAAGCCAACGTAGGATGTCGCGAGGCCGCCCAGGCCTTGCGCACCTGCCATGGCAAGGCGGTTTTGGTGCGCACGGCGCACCCTACACGGCTCCTCCAAGCGACACGGACGGCGCCCCTCTCCCATTTATGGGAGAGGGGCTGGGGGGAGAGGGCTCTCTTGGCACATACATCATGCCCCGACTACCAACCTCATACCCTGCCCTGCAAAGCCTGCGCGCCCTGCTCTGCGGCTTCGCCCAGATCTTCCTGCAGCAACACCCAGGCTGCGGCCTGCTGGTGCTGCTCGCCATCCTGATCGGCGCACCCGAGTTGCTGCCCGGCGCCCTGCTCGGCGGCCTGACCTCGACGTGGGTGGCGCAACGCCGCGGCTACCCGCCTCCCGATATCGCTATCGGCCTGTACGGCTACAACGGCATCCTCCTCGGTCTGCTGCTCAGCCTGAAACTACCGTGGACGCCGCTGCTGCCCGTGCTGATCGTCGCCAGCGCCACCCTGTCCAGTCTGCTGCTAGCACCCTGGATGCGGCGCATGCGCCAGCATGGCTGGCTGCCCGCCTTCACCTTTCCCTTCGTGCTGCTGGGTTGGCTGCTGGCACTGCTCGCTCAGCTGGAGCTGTCAGCTGCACCGCCAGCCAGCGCGCCCGACGCGCCGGCGCTGAGCCTCCTGCAGCTGATACTCGCCGTGCTGCGCGGCCTCGGCCAGGTGATCTTCCTCGACTCGCCACTGGCCGGCCTGTGCCTGCTGCTCGGCTTGCGCCTGGCCGATGGCCGCATGGCGCTGTGGGCGCTGCTGGGTTCCAGCGGCGGCTTCGCCCTGGCGCTCTTCTCCGGCTGGCCCGGCGAGGGTGCGCTGGCCGGTCTCTACGGCTACAACGCCACTCTGGCGGCCATTGCCCTGGCCCAGGTACACCGCAACCTCTGGGTGCCCGCCCTCGGCATCCTGCTCGCCCTGCTGCTGCAGCCCGGTTTCAGCGCCCTCGGCCTGCCGGCCCTGACCATGCCCTTCATCCTCGCCTGCTGGCTGATCAGAGCCGGCGCGCAGAGCTGGCAGCAGGCAGTCAGAAACAGCGCAGCGCCCTGACGCCCGACCCCTCTTCCCGCTCGTAAAGAGTGAACTCCCGCCTCGTTTGGCGGGCTAATTCATATCTGCTGCAACGAGCGATACCCATGCCCGACGTTGTCCTTTGCCCTGCCATCGCCGTTTCGCCTGTTGTCAGGTTTTGTCGAGGGGCGCGCCGATGAGCCTGGCGCCTGGCGATATCGAACTACCGGCCGACCTGCGCTATGTCGACGACAGCATGCCGGGCATCAGCCGCCGCAAGCTGCGCGGCAAGTTCTGCTACTTCGACACGCAGGGCCAGCGCATCCGCGACCCCAAGGAGGTGGCTCGCATCAATGCCCTGGCAGTGCCGCCCGCCTACACCGATGTCTGGATCTGCCCACTGGCCAACGGTCATCTGCAGGCAACCGGCCGCGATGCCCGCGGGCGCAAGCAATACCGTTACCACGCCCGCTGGCGCGAAATCCGCGATGCGGACAAGTACGCCAGCCTGCTGGCATTCGGCAAAGCCCTGCCGGCGCTGCGCGAAGCGCTGCAGCAGCACCTGAACCTGCGCGAACATCGCCGCGAGAAGGTGCTGGCGACCGTGATCATGCTGCTGGACAACACCCTGATCCGGGTCGGCAACGCCCGCTACGCGCGGGACAATCGCTCCTATGGGCTGACCACCCTGCGCAATCGTCACGTCGAGGTGCAAGGCAATACCATACGCTTTCACTTTCGCGGCAAGAGCGGCATCGAGCATGAGGTGCAGGTCAACGATCGACGCCTGGCGCGCATCATCCAGCGCTGTCTGGAACTGCCCGGGCAACACCTGTTCCAGTATCTGGACGAGCATGGCGAGCGTCGCGCGGTGACCTCCACCGATATCAACGAGTACCTGCGTGAACTCACCGGCGCCGACTTCACCGCCAAGCACTACCGCACCTGGGCCGGCAGCGCGCTGGCCCTGACGCTATTGCGCGAGCTCAAATGGCAGCCGGAAAGCGCAGCCAAGAAGCATGTGGTGGCCATGGTCAAGGAGGTGGCGCAGCAGTTGCGCAATACGCCGGCGGTCTGCCGCAAGTGCTACATCCATCCGGCCCTGATCGACGCCTTCCTCGCTGGCGAGCTGGCCGGCATCCGCCTGGCGACATCGCGCAAGGGCCTGCGCGCCGAAGAAAGCCTGCTGATGCGCTTTCTGGAAAAACTGCCGCCCGCCTGAGCCTGATGCCCGGGGATGTTCTGAACACCAAGGCTGCACGACGCCTACCGGACGCAGAGCCTCGTTCCCACACGGAGCTTGGCAACGATCAACCGGACATGTGGCTTCTGTAGGAGCGGCTTCAGCCGCGATTATCTTGGCACCGCATGACGCCTGGTCGCGCTGAGCTGCGATCCCATGCAGAGCGTGCCAACGACCCTGACAGCGATTCGCGGCTGAAGCCGCTCCTACAGAGGCGGCAAATCGGCGCTGTGCCGCCGCGATCACTCCCCAGCACCAGTATCCGCAGCCTGCACGCCCCCCGCTTGCCAGCCACCGCCCAGCGCCACGTACAACGCCACCTGCGCGGTCGCCAGTGCGGTGCGGCCTTCCAGTGCCCGCTGCCGCGCCTGCAGTGCGCCACGCTGGGCGTCCAGCACCTCGCTCAGGTTCGCCTCGCCCAGCTCGTAGCTGCGCTGCGCCAGCCGGTGCGCGCGCTCGCGGTGCTCGCGGGTGCGGCTGAGGGCGGCGTGTCGACGTTGCTGGCCAGCAATGCGCGTCAGGCCGCGTTCGACCTCCTCCAGCGCGCGGGCCAGGGCCTGCTCGAAGGCGATATAGGCGCCCTCACCTTCGGCATCGGCCAGTTCGATGGCGGCGCCACGGTTTGCGTAGTCCAGCAGCGGCAGGCCGAAGGTGGCGCCGACCCGGGCGAAGTTCGAAGCGCTGGAAATGGCGTCGCCCAGGGCGAAGCCCGAGCGACCCACGGCGGCCTGCACCGCCAGTTTCGGGAACAGGTCGCGGCGGGCGGCCAGTGCCTGCAGTTCGGCGGCATCCAGCCGCGCCGCTTCGGCGATCAGGTCCGGGCGACGGCGCAACAGGTCGATGGGCTGACCGGCGGCGATTCGCGATTCGGCCAACGGCACCGCCGTACTGGCGGCGAGGTGGACGGCGCTACTGCCCGGCGGCTCGGCGAGCAGGGTATCCAGCGCCAGCTGCGCTTCGGCCAGGTGGATATCCAGCTCGTCCAGATCGGCTTCCAGCGATGCGCGTTCGGCGGAGGTGGCCTCGACGTCCAGCCGGGTCACCTCGCCGGCGTGAAACAGCAGCCCGGCGATGCGCTCCAGTTCGCGCGCCACTTCGATGCCTTCGACCAAGAGCGCGCGCTGCCCCTGCAGCGCGCGCAGCTGCAGATAGCCCTGCGCGGTGTTGGCAGCCACGGCCAGACGCGCGGCCACCGTCTGCGCCTCGGCCGAGCGCAGTTGCTGGGCGGCGCTGTCGCGCCGGGCGCGGGTGGCGCCGAACAGGTCCAGTTCCCAGGTCGCCTGCAGCGCCAGTTCCCAGCTGTCGAAGGCGATCGGGTCGTCATCCGGGATGAACTCGGCCAGCGGGCTGCCGGGTTCGGCGTCCTGGTCGTTCTCGATCCACTGGCGGCTGGCCGAGCCCGGCAGGTCGAAGCTCGGTAGCAGGCCGGCGCGCGACTGGCGCAGCTGCGCGCGGGCGCTGTCGACCCGCGCCATGGCCAGGCGAACATCATGGTTCTGCTGCATGGCGCGGTGGACCAGCGCGGTGAGCTGCGGGTCGTCGAACTGACGCCACCAGCTGGCCAGCGACTCGGCATCGGCCGGGTGGGCGCCGGCGGCGCTGAACCAGGTATCCGGCAGTTGCGGAACCGGATGCTGCGGGGCGCTGGAGCAGGCGCTCAGGGCCAGGGCGAGCAGCAGCGGAGCGGCCAGGGCCTTGGCAGTCATGCGGTTTCCTCCGGGCGCACTTTCATCAGCAGCAGGTACAGACAGGGCACGGCCAGCAGGGTCAGCAGCGTGGCGAAGCCCAGGCCGCCCATGATGGTCACCGCCATGTTGGCGAAGAACGGGTCGAACAGCAGCGGCACCATGCCCAGCACCGTGGTGCCGGCGGCCATCGTCACCGGGCGCAGACGCGAGGCCGAGGCCTCGATGATGGCGGTCAGGCGCGGCACCTCGGCGGCGATCTGCCGGTCGATTTCGTCCACCAGCACCACGGCGTTCTTGATCAGCATGCCGGTCAGGCTGAGCAGGCCGAGCAGCGCCATGAAGCCGAAGGCCTGACCGGTGAGCAGCAGGCCGAAACTCACGCCGCAGATGGCCATGGGCACCACCGCCCAGATCATCAGCGGCTGACGCACCCGGGCGAACAGCAGCACGGTGACCAGCACCATCGCCAGATAAGGCACCGCCAGCGTGCTGGCCAGCGCCTGCTGGGCATCGGAGGACTGCTCGTAGTCGCCGCCCCACTTCAGGCTGTAGTTGACCGGCAGCTCGATGCCCTCGATCAGCGGACGGATGCGCTCGTGCGCCTCGTTGGTGTTCTCGCCGTCGCGCGGTTCGGCGCGGATGGAGATGGTGCGCTCGCGGTCGTAGCGCACGATGATGCCGTCCTCGCTGCTCGGTTCGATGCGGTCGGCGACCTGCGCCAGCGGCACGTAACCGTTGCCGGCCGGGCTCCAGATCAGCCGTTGCAGCAGGTTGTCGGCGTCGATGCGGTCATCCGGCTCGGCGCGCAGCAGCACCGGGATCAGCTCGTCGCGCTCGCGCAGCAGGCTGACGCGCTGGCCCTCGCTGCCGGCAGCCAGTGCGCGCGCCACCGCCTGGCGGGTCAGCCCGGCATCGGCGAGGCGATCCAGCGCCAGCTGCGGGCGCAGCACCAGCACCGGCTGACGCCAGTCGTCGCGCACGTTGAGCACCTGGCCCTGCTCCTGCAGGCGCTTGCGCCCCTCGGCGGATATCTCGCGCAGCACCTCGATGTCCGGGCCGCTGATGCGCGCCTCCAGCTTGGCCTCGGCATTGGGGCCGAACATGAACTGGGCGGCGCTGACGTCCGCCGATGGATAGCGCTGCGGCAACTCCTGGTTGATCTGCCGGACCAGGCCGTCGATCCGCTCGGCATCCTCGGTGCGCACGAGAAAGTGCATCAGCGAGGCATTCGGTTGCTCCGGCATGTAGGTGAGCATGAAGCGCGAGGCCCCGGCGCCGATGAAGCTCGACACATCGCTCACGCCGTCCTGCTCGGCCAGGTACTGCTCGACCTCGCTGGCAGCGCGCGCGGTATCGCGGATATGCGTGCCCTGCGGCAAAAACAGGTTGACGTAGAACAGCGGCGTGCTCGACGGCGGGAAGAAGCTCTGCGGCAGGCGGGTGAAGATCACCGCGCTGATCACCGTCAGCACCAGCAGCGCGCCGATGGTCAGCTTCGGCCGGCGCAGCACGCCTGTAGCCAGCCGGCGATAGCGCGCGTACCAGGGGCCGTCGTATGCGGCATCGGCCTCCTCGTCGGCGCCGGCGTTGCGCAGCAGGTAATGGCCGAACAGCGGTACCAGCAGCAGGGCCAGCAACCAGCTGAGCAGCAGCGATACGGCGATGACGAAGAACAGCGAGAAGAGGAACTCGCCGGTGGTGTCCTGGGACAGGCCGATGCCGGCGAAGGCCAGGATGCCGATGATGGTCGCTCCCAGCAGCGGCCACTGCGTCTGCTGCAGCGTCTGCTGCGACGCCTCGAGAATGTTCTTGCCCTGGCGCTGACGCACCAGCATGCCGTCGCAGACCACCACCGCGTTGTCCACCAGCATGCCCATGGCGATGATCAGCGCGCCGAGGGAAATCCGCTCCAGCTCGATGCCGGCCAGCCACATCACCAGCAGCGTGCCGAGCACGGTGAGAAACAGCACCGCGCCGATGATCACCCCGGCGCGCAGGCCCATGGCGATGCACAGCACGCCGACCACGATGGCCACCGAGAGAAACACGTTGAGGGCGAAGCTGTTCACCGACTCGTCGACGATGCGGTGCTGCTCGTACAGCGGGTGCAGCTCGGCGCCCAGCGGCATGCGGTGCTCGTTGGCCTGCAGCACCGCCTCGACGCTGTGCCCGACCTCGACGATGTTCGCCCCGGACACCCCGCTGATACCCAGCGTCAGCGCCGGCTGGCCGTTGTGGCGGATGATCTGCTGCGGCCGCTCGGCATAGTCGCGCGAGAGCTTGGCGATGGCGCCCAGCTCGACCCGTTGCGGACCCTGGCCGACCGACAGTGCGCGCAGCTCCTCCAGGGAGTCGAACGCCCCGCTGGGGCGCAGGCGCACGAAGAAATCGCCGGCGTTGACGCCGCCGGCCTCCACGGCGGCATCGGTATCGCCCAGCGCTGCGGCGATCTCGTCCGGGGCGATGTTCATCGCCGCCAGCTGCGCCTGATCGACCTCCACCAGGATGCGTTCCTCCTGCACGCCGGCGATCTCCACCTTGCCGACGCCGTCGGCGGTGAGCAGCGCGCGGCGCAGATCCTTGGCCGTTTCGTGCAGTTCCTTGAGCGTCAGACCGTCGCCGGTCAGGGCGTAGAAGATGCCGTAGACATCGCCGAAATCGTCGTTGACCTGCGGCGGCTCGATGCCCGGCGGCAGGTCGCCCTGGGCATCGTTGATCTTGTTGCGCAGCTCGTCCCAGATCTGCGGCAGCGCGTCACCGTCGTAGCGGTCCTGCATCTCCACGCGGATCTCGGCGATGCCCGGCATCGAGCGCGAGCGGATCTCCTTGATCTGCGACATCTGCTGGATGGCGCTTTCCAGCGGCTCGGTCACCTGCTGCTCGACCTCCAGCGCCGTGGCGCCGGGGTACTGCACGTTGACGATGGCCTGCTTGATGGTGAACTCGGGGTCTTCCAGGCGGCCGATCTCGAAGAAGGCGAGGATGCCGCCGAGCAGGCAGGTGAGCACCAGAATCCAGACATTGACCGGCCGAGTGATGGCGTAACGGGCGAAATCCATCGGCTCAGTTCCGCTCCCGCGCTTCGATCGGCTGGTCCTCGTGCAGCTTGCTGCCGCCGGCGACGATGATCGGCAGCTGCGCCTGCAGGCCGTCGCCGCGGATCAGCGCCTGATCGCCTTCGACCTGCTGCAGCTGCACCGTCAGCCGCCGCGCACGGCCTTCATCGGCCTGCCAGATGAAGTGCTTGCCGTCGCTGCCGGTCTGCAACGCCGACAGCGGCAGGCGAAAGCCCTCATCCTCTGCCTGTGGCTGTGCAGGGCGCTGCAGGCTGACACGCATGGCCATGCCCGGCAGCAGGTTGTAGTCCTCGGGCGGCTCGCCCTGCAGCACCAGCCGGTAGGTGCGCGCACCTTCTCGCGGCTGGGTGCTGTGCTCCTTGTAGCGCAGCGGCAGGCGCAGGTCGGCGATCACCAGTTGCGCTTCGGCCTCGAGTTCGGGCCCGAGGGGAATGCTCAGCGCGGCGCTTTCCGGCAGATCGACGCTGACCTCGATCTGGCGGTTGTCCTGCATCTCGAACACCGGCGTGCCGACCGCCACCACCATGTCCGGCTCGGCCAGGCGGCGCGCCACCACGCCATCGAACGGCGCGTTCAGGGTGCTGTGATCGATATTGCGTTGGGCGCTGTCGCGCGCCACCCGCGCGGCCACGGTGTTGGCCTCCAGCGCCTCGATGGCGGCGGGGGCGAGAATGCCCTCGGCAAGCAGCGTGCGCTTGCGCGCCAGATCCGCCTCCAGCTGACGCAGGCGTGCCTCGGCTTCACGCAGCTGCAGGCGGTAGTCGGTGCGGTCCAGCTCCGCCAGCGGCTGACCGCGCCTGACGCGGGTGCCCTCATCGATCAGGATGCGCTCGATGCGCCCGGCCACCTCGAACGACAGCTGGGTGGTGGTCACGCTCTGCACCACCCCGGAGAAACGCAGCGCCTCGGCTTGCGGCGCGGCGGGCTGCAGCGGCTCGACCAGCGCCACCCGCGGCGGCTCGGGTGCCGGCTCGGTCTCGGAGGAACAGCCGCCGAGCAGCGGCAGCGCACAGGCGACGATCATCAACCAGGACTTGGGCGAGCGGGATGCTGGTGTTGACGTCATCGGGACTCCTTGTCTGCGCTGCTTGACGACCACAGGTTCGGGCCGCGGGGACAGACAATAGAGCCCCCTTTACGCGCAGGAGTTCGGCGACAAGTTATGAACACCGGCGTGACCAGGCAGTCGCGCTTCGCCGCATGTACCGAACGCAAGCAGTCCGAAGCAGGCTGAACGCAATGATCAGGACGTTTCCCTGGCTACCGATGTCGCTGCCACGACTGGCTCGCCCCTAGGTCCCTGCTAGCGTGCGTTACCTTTCACCCCTATCGAGCGAGAACGACATGCTGCACAGCATCAAGCAAGGCATCACCCTGGACGAACTGGAACTGGCCGGCACCCTCGAGGACATCGGCGTGGAAATGCTCGAAGGCGACAACGCCATGTTCGCCCTGACCACCTTCGCCACCGAGGACGAGTCGGTCAGCGCCGGCTACTTTGGCGTGCGCCGCAGCCGCTTCCGCCTGCCCTACACCTTTCACGAACAGGCTGTGGTGACCCTCGGTGAAGTGAAGATCACCGATGAAGCCACCGGCGAGACGGCGCACTACAAGGCTGGCGACGCCTTCTTCGTTGCCAGTGGCACCAGCACACTCTGGGAAGTGGTGAGCGACAGCTTTACCAAGCACTATCTGGCCGTCGATTGAAGGGCACTCTAAAAACTACCTGCGTTGCCATCGCTGCGTTAAAAACAGGTTCACAGCCGAAGGCTGAACGTGCTTTAGCGCGGCCCCGAAGGGGTGAGCGAAGCGAATCAAGTGCTCATTTACAGCGCGTAAACCCGAATGCGGGCCCAGTGCTTTTTTCGCCTGTTTTTGCGGGGCCGCCATCGCTGCCTCGGCTCGGGCTTCCTGCTTCGCTCTACCTCCTGCATCCATGCAGTCGTCGCCTACGTTTTTAGAGGTGCCCTGAAACGACGGATGCTCAGAAGGTGACGCCGGCAATCAGCGCGATGTTGCTGTAGGGCCGGCACTCACCGGTGCGGATCTGCACGCGCGCCGTGCGGCACGCAGCCTTGAGCTCCTCATGGCTGACCAGTTGCCGCTCGCCCAGCTCGCCTTCGGCGCTTAGCGCTTCGATGGCCTTCAGGCAATAAGGCGCCACCTCAAGAGTTTCCCGAGCCAGCAGATGGCCCTGCACCTGCATTTCGCTGAGCACCACCTTGAGCGTGGTGACGAAATCCGGCACGCCGGCAGTCAGTGCCAGGTCGATGCACAGCGTGCCGGGCGGTATCGGCATGCCGGCGTCGCCGATGACGATCACATCGCCATGGCCGAGCCGGGCGATGGCGGCGGAGAGTTCGGCGTTGAGCAGCGGGGTCTTCTTCATGCGGGCAACTCGTGGCGATAAGGGATCGAAGGTTGGGCACCCGGCCGGGTAACGGCCAGGGCGGCGGCCTGCTGGCCGAGGGCAATGGCCGCCTCCAGACTGATGCCTTCGGCCAGGCCGGCGACGAAACCACCGACGAAGGTATCGCCTGCGGCCGTGGTATCCACAGCGACCACCGGCGTCACCGGGACATGCAGGTGCCGCCCGGCATCGGCATACAGCACGCCCTGCCGGCCCAGTGTGATCAGCACACGTCGGGCGCCAGCCTCGAGCAGGCGCTGGGCTGCCTGCAGTGCGGTTTCGGGTGAATCCACCGGCAGGCCGGTGAGCAGCGCGGCCTCGCTCTCATTGGGAATCAGGTAATCGACCATGCCGTACCAGTGCGCCGGCAAGGGCCCGACGGCAGGAGCTGGGTTGAGAATCACCGTGCGCCCCAACGCATGGGCACGGGACAAGGTAGCCTCGACGGTCGCCGCCGGCACCTCCAGCTGCACGATCACCACCTCGGCATTGGCCAGCAGCGTCTCGTGACGCTCGACGCGCGCGGGGCTCATCTCACCATTGCCGCCAGCGACGATAACGATGGCGTTCTGTCCGGCATCGTCGACCAGAATCGAAGCGATGCCGCTGGGCCCCCCCGGCACCTCCAGCTGCACGATCACGCTCGACGCGCGCGGGGCTCATCTCACCATTGCCGCCCGTCGACCAGAATCGAAGACCATCGCGCAGCTCGCTGCCGTAGGCGTCGTCGCCCACGCAACCAACCATCGCCACTCGCGCACCGAGACGCGCCGCCGCCACCGCCTGGTTGGCGCCCTTGCCGCCCGGCGCCGTGGAAAAATCGTGCCCCGCCAGGGTCTCGCCGCCCACGGGCAGGCGCGGCGCGCGCACGATCAGATCCATGTTCAGGCTGCCCACTACCACTACGTTCGCTTGCATTGCAGCTGTTCCTCTCCATCGACCGCAAGGCGCCGGGCCTTGCGGTGGGTCATGCTTCAGGCGCTGCGCTGGACTCGCGCAGCAGCAGAATGGGTTCGATCAGCCGCTGGGTGACGGCGAGATCAGGGGTACGGATGCGCTCCAGCAGGCGCGCGGCGACCTGTTCGCCCAGCGCGCCGATACACTGGCCGACCGTGGTCAGCGCCGGGTGCAGATAACGGCTCACTTCGATGTCATCGAAACCCACCACCGACAGCTGCCGCGGCACCTGCAGCTGGTGTTCGGCGGCGGCGCGCAGCACGCCCAGAGCGATCATGTCGTTGCCGGCGAAAATCGCCGTAGGCCTCGGCTCGGCTGCCAGCAACACCTGGGCAGCGGCGTGGCCGGCCGGGCTGGTGAATGGGCAATCCACCACCGCCTGGGCCGCGACACCCGCCTCGTCCAGGGCGCGCTGATAGCCGGCAGCCCGCAACTGCGCCACCTGTGTGCTGGCCGGGCCGCCGATGCAGACGATGCGCCGATGCCCAAGCTCCAGCAGGTGACGGGTGGCCAGATAAGCGCCCTGCTCGTGATCGACGCGCAACTGGTCGGCATTCACACCTTCCAGCGAGCGGTCGACCAGCACCAGCGGCACCTGCAGGTTCGCCAGCGCCTGGGCGAAGGCCGCATCGCTGGCCACGGTGGCGACGATCAGACCGTCGATGCGCCGCTCCAGCAGCACGCGCAGATAACGCAGCTGCTTGTCGATGTCGTCGTCGGAGTTACACAGGATCACGCTATAGCCATTGCGCTCGGCGTGATCCTCGATGCCCCGGGCCAACTCGGCGAAGTAAGGGTTACTGGCGTTCGGCACCAGCAGGCCGAGGGTGCCGGTAGCGCGGGCTCTGAGCGAGCGCGCTACACCGCTGGGCACGTAGCCCAGCTCGGCGATGGCCGCCTCCACCTTGCGCCGCACCTGATCGCTCACGGGGCGAGTACCGTTCACCACGTGGGACACCGTGGTGTAGGAAATGCCCGCCCGCGCGGCGACGTCCTTGATGGTGGCCACGACGAATCAGGCCCGGCGCTTGGCGCGGTAGCTGCGGTAGGTGTCGAGGACCACCGCAATGACGATCACCGCGCCGGTGATGATGCGCTTGGTCGGCTCGGTGGCGCCGATCTGCGCCAGGCCGGCGGCCAGCACGGAGATGATCAGCACGCCGAAGAAGGTGCTGATCACCGAGCCACGGCCGCCCATCAGGCTGGTGCCGCCGATCACCACGGCGGCGATCACCTGCAGCTCCAGGCCGGAACCGGCGTTCGGGTCGGCGGCTTCCAGGCGGGAAATCTGGAACAGTGCGGCCAGGCCGGCAAGCAGGCCCATCAGGGCGAACACCGAGATCTTGTACGGCTTGGGGTTGATGCCGGCCAGGCGTACCGCCTCCTCGTTGGTGCCGATGGCCACCAGATAGCGGCCGAATACGGTACGGGTCAGCAGCAGGTGGGCGGCGACGATCACCAGCAGGGCGATCACGAAAGACGGCGAGATGCCGGCGGCGAACGGCGTCGACAACCAGGCGTAGGCATCGCCGATGTACGCGGTGCGCGAGTCGGTGAGCTGGTAGGCCATGCCGCGGGCCATTTCCAGCACGCCGAGGGAGACGATGAACGACGGAATGCCCCAGGCTACGGTGATGATCCCCGTGACGCTGCCAGCCAATGCCGCACAGGCCATGCCCAGCAGCGCGGCAGGCAGGATGCCCCAGCCCAAACCGAGGGTGGCGACGCTGACCACCGCGGCGGCCAGGGCCAGCACCGAGCCCACCGACAGGTCGATGCCGCCGATGATCAGCACCAGGGTCATGCCAACAGCCATCACCATCAGGTCGGGAATCTGGTTGGCCAGCGTGGTGAACGTGGCGTAGGAGAGAAAATGGCTGCTTAGCGAAGAGAACAGCACGATCATCGCCAGCAACGCGCCAGCCAGACCGAGGTAAGTGCCCAGGCCCTGGTGAGTACCACTGCGTTTGCTGACAGTGGCGGACGAAGTGGTCATCGGGAAAGCTCCTGTAACGGGGGAACGGCCTCGCCGAGCAAGGCCTCGCGGCTGCGGTAGCCGGCGAACGCGGCAGCCAGCAGACGATCCTGGCTCCAGTCATCACGGTCGAAGGTTTCGATCAGGCGGCCAGCGGACAGCACGCCGATGCGGTCGCAGATCAGCATCAGCTCGCGCAGGTCGCTGGACACCACCACCAGGGCCTTGCCCTGGCGCGCCAGCTCGCCGAGCAGGCCATAGATTTCGAACTTGGCGCCAACGTCGATGCCGCGGGTCGGCTCATCGAACAGCAGTACCTGGCAGTCGCGCTCCAGCCAGCGGCCGATCACCACCTTCTGCTGGTTGCCGCCGGACAGCTCGACCACCGCCTGGTGGGCACCGTTGCAGCGAATGCGCATGGCGTCGATCTGCCGCTGCGCCAGCGCCTGCTCGGCCGCCGGGCGCATCACGCCGTGTCTGGACACCGCCGGCATATTGCCCAGCGCCAGGTTGGCGGCAATCGGCTGGCCAAGCAGCAGGCCTTCGCCCTTGCGGTCTTCGGTGATCAGCGCGATACCGTTGCGCACCGCTTCGGCGGGCGAACGCACCTGCACCGGCACCGGCGGATTGCCGATGGCCACCTCGCCGCTGTCGGCGCGGTCGGCGCCGTAGATCAGGCGCAGCAGCTCGGTACGGCCGGCCCCGATCAGCCCGGAAATGCCGTAGATCTCCCCTGCCCGCACGCTGAACGATACGTCGTCGACCTTGCCGCGGCGGCTCAGATTCTTGACCTGCAGCAGCGGCGCACCGATCTGCCGCTCACCCAGGTCGATGGCTTCACCGACCTCGCGGCCGACCATCAGGGTGACCAGCTCGTCGCTTGAATAACGGTCGATAGGCTCCACCGCCACCAGCTGGCCGTCACGCAGCACGGCGACGCGCTGAGCGACCTTGGCCAGCTCTTCGAGGCGATGGGAGATGTACACGATGGCCACACCGGCCTCGCGCAGGCGCTGGATCTGCTCGAACAGCAGATCGACCTCGCGGGCGGTGAGCATCGCCGTGGGTTCGTCGAGCACCAGCACGCGGCAATCGCCGATCAGGTTGCGGGCGATCTCGACCATCTGCTGATGGCCGACGCCCAACGCCGATACTGGTGTATCCGGGTCGATGGCTTCCAGGCCGACCCGCGCCATGGCCCCGCGCGCCATCTCGCGCAGGCGGCCACGGGAGATCCAGCCGCAACGGCTCGGCAGGTTGTCGAGAAACAGGTTCTCGGCCACGGTCAGCGTCGGCAGCAGGTTGAGTTCCTGCAGCACCATGCGTACGCCTAGGCGCTCGGCCTCGCGGCGGCTGGCCGGGGCATAGGGCTGGCCGAGAAAGCTCAGAGAGCCCGTGGTCGGTTGCTCAAGCCCGCAGAAAATTTTGGAAAGGGTACTTTTGCCGGCGCCGTTCTCGCCGGTCAGCGCCAGCACTTCACCGGCGCGCAGCTGAAGCTCGACCCCGCCCAGCACGGGCTGGGCGTAGGTCTTGCCGATATTGCGGGCGGCGAGAACGGTCTCGCCGCGGGTTACCGCATGGGTCACGGCTTGGTCACGAGTTCAACGGGAGTTTCGATCACACCGTCCTTGGCGTCGGTGGGCTCACCCTTGACCAGCTTGAGCGCCGCCTCGATACCGAACACCGCCTGGCGCGCGGCGAACTGGTCGGCGGTGGCGAGTACGCGACCGTCCTTGAGCATCGGCTTGATGGCGTTGATGTTGTCGTAGCCGACCACCTGCACCTGATCCTTCTTGCCGGCGGCGCGCACGGCCGATACGGCGCCGAGGGCCATGCTGTCGTTACCGGCCAGCAGCGCCTTGAGGTTCGGGTATTCGTTGAGCATGGCCGAGGCCACGGCGTTGCCGCGGTCGATTTCCCAGTTGCCGGACTGCACGCCAACGATCTTCATGCCGGCCGCTTCCATGGCGTCCTTGAAGCCTGCGGTGCGCTGCTGAGCGTTGGTGGTGGTAGACACGCCTTCGATGATGCCGACTTCGTCACCGGCCTTGAGTTTTTCCTTGGCCAGGTATTCACCGACCAGGCGCGCGCCCTTGCGGTTGTCCGGGCCGACGAAGGGCACGTCCAGACCTTTGCTCTTGACCACTTCCGGGTCGAGGCGGTTGTCGATATTGACGATCTTGATGCCCGCATCGCTGGCCTTCTTGATCACCGGCACCAGAGCCTTGGAATCGGCCGGTGCGATCACCAGCGCATCGACCTTGGCGACGATCATCTGCTCGACGATGCGAATCTGCGCCGAGGTATCGGTTTCATCCTTGATGCCGTTGGCGATCAGTTCGAACTGCTCGGGATGTTCTTTCTGGTACTCCTTGGCGCCGTCTTCCATGGTACGGAAGAACTCGTTGGCAAGGGATTTCATCACCAGCGCGACGCGAGGCGTATCGCCTTCGGCGGCATGGGCGCTGGAGAAGCTGACGAGGGCAGCGGCGCCAAGGGCGATGGCGGCGCAGAGACGGGCAGGACGGAAACCGGACATGGGCGAACTCCGTGGTTATTGTCGTTTTTATCAACACGCAAACGTTTGCGTAAGCGGGAAATTATGAAAAAACCTTGAAAAGGTCAACGCCTCATCGATCTTGACGGTGGTTACCTGGTTCACGGAATACCCAGGCACTTGGCCGTCGAACTGGCCGGCAACGGGAGCTTTTCGCTACCATGCGCCGGCCAAACCGGGCGTCGATTCAACCCGTGGCGCCCTGGAAGTATCCCGATAAAGGAATGTAAGCCCCCGCGCCAAGTTGGCGAACTGAAGCGCACAGGCCGTAAGGACGCTGGAAGCCATGAACAGACGAATACTCGGTTTCGGCCTTCTGCTGGCGACAAGCATCGCCAACGCCCAGGCGATTCCCAGCCCGATCGGTCCGGTCAGCGATATCGAGGTGATCGAGGACGGTCTCGGCCCTGCACGAGAAAACTGCCAGAACTTCAAGGTCAGCGCGGCTATGGTCGCCGACTTCCTGCGTCACGCCATCCTCATCACCCATCGCCAGGAACACGACTGGTACCTCTACGGTCCCTGCCAGGCCAGTGGCACCCTGAGTACCCGTTACGGTGAATGGCAGTGGCGACTACTCAATCTCGGCACTGCACGGATCACAGCGGCGACGGGTGAGCAATTCACGCTTGCCGATCCTCGTATGGAGTCGTCGCTGGCGGACTAGTAAGCAGCGCCCGCGGGGCAGCCATCGGCACCTCTCGCTTGCTCTCGCTGCGCTCTCCTGCCTAGGCTTGCCCCTCGTATCACGAGGAGAGTCAAGCCGTGGAAAAACGCCAGAGCTGGCGCCAGCGCCTCTACATCATCATCTTCGAGACCAGCACACCCACGGCTCAGCGCTTCGACAACTGGCTGCTGGTGACCATTCTCGCCAGCCTGGTGGTGGTGATGCTAGACAGCGTCGAACACTTCCATAACCAGTACGCCGAGATATTCAAAGCGCTGGAATGGTTCTTCACCGTGCTTTTCGCCATCGAATACGGCTTGCGTCTGTATATATCGCCCAAGCCCATGCGCTATGCCTTCAGTTTCTTCGGCCTGGTGGATCTGCTGGCGGTGCTGCCTGCCATCCTCGCGCTGATGTTCGCCGATGCGCAGTACCTGATGATCGTTCGCGCCATACGCCTGATCCGCGTCTTCCGCGTGCTCAAGCTGCGTCAGTATCTGTCCCAGGCGAATTTCCTGCTGGTGGCGCTGCGCGGCAGCAAGCAGAAGATCATCGTCTTTCTGGTCAGCGTTTCGACCCTGGTCACCGTATATGGCGCGCTGATGTACGTGATCGAAGGCCCGGCCAACGGCTTCACCAGCATACCGATCAGCATCTACTGGGCGGTGGTGACGCTGACCACCGTGGGCTTCGGTGACATCACGCCGCAAACGCCCATCGGTCAGATGCTGGCCACGCTGGTGATGATCACCGGCTACTCGATCATCGCCGTGCCGACCGGCATCTTCACCGCCGAACTGGCCAATGCCATGCGGCTGGAAGGGCAGATGGAGCATGACTGCCCGCATTGCCGGAAAAAGCAACATGAATACAACGCGTCTTTTTGCAGTCGTTGCGGAGGACCGCTGTTTGGCAGGCCGGCGGCGTCCGCATCGCCAGCACGAAGCTCACCTGAAACAGACTGAAGCAAAACCGAACGGCCATCGCGTGGTCATAAAGTCGCCCTGTGGGCTATAAAGCCCGACTTTTTTAATAATAAGGAAGCGCGCGATGGCCGTTACCACCAATGAATCCACGGCGCCTGCCAAGGCCGCCTGGATTGGCCTGATTCTAGGCCCATTGTTACTGCTCGTTTGCCTGGTCACAGAGCCGCCAGGCGAGCTTTCCAGCGCCGCCTGGGCCACCATCGGCCTGACCCTGCTGATGGCCACCTGGTGGTCCACCGAGGCCATTCCGATTCCTGCCACGTCGCTGCTGCCGATCCTGCTGATACCGGCACTGGGTATCGACAGTCTCAATGCCGCCACCGCGCCTTACGCCAATCCGACCATCTACCTGTTCCTCGGCGGCTTCATCCTCGGCCTGGCCATGGAGCGCTGGAATCTGCACAAGCGCATCGCCCTGATGACGCTGCTGGCCATGGGCAGCAAGCCGAGCAAGCAGATCGCCGGTTTCATGATGGCCACCGCCTTTCTCAGCATGTGGGTGAGCAACACTGCCACCACCATCATGATGCTGCCCATCGGTCTGTCGGTGATTGCCATGCTCACCGACGAGAAGAGCACGGCTGACACCGACCGTGAGCGCTTCGCCACCGCCCTGCTGCTGGCCATCGCCTACGCTGCCAGCGTCGGCGGTATCGCCACGCTGATCGGTACGCCGCCCAATGCCCTGTTGGCGGCCTTTCTCGCCGACAACTACGAGGTGCAGATCGGCTTCGGCCAGTGGATGCTGCTGGGCGTGCCGGTGGCGGTGATCATGCTGGCGTTCATCTGGTGGTGGCTGACTCGCGGCGGTTTCAATCTGGCCGGGCATGACAGCACACAGTTGATTCGCAGCGAGCTGGCCGAACTCGGCCCACTGAGCCGCGGCGAAAAGCTGGTTGCGCTGGTGTTCGTGGTTACCGCGCTGGCCTGGGTGTTCCAACCGCTGATCGCAGACTGGGTGCCCGGTGTCAACGACACCAGCATCGCCATCGCCGCAGCGCTGGCGCTGTTCATCATCCCGGTGGACGTCAAGGAGCGTGTGTTCCTGATGAACTGGGAAAGCGCCAGCAAGCTGCCCTGGGGTGTCCTGCTGCTGTTCGGCGGCGGGCTGTCGCTGGCCGGGGTGATTCGCAGCACCGGCCTGGCCGAGTGGATCGCACAAAGCCTCGGTGCCCTGGGCGCGCTGCCGGTGATCGCGATGATCGGCGTGGTAGTGCTGGTGATCATCTTCCTCACCGAAGTCACCTCCAACACCGCTACCGCCGCCGCCTTCCTGCCGCTGCTGGGCGCGCTGGCGGTGTCGCAGGGCATGCCGGCCGAACTGCTGGCCATTCCTGCCGCCATCGCTGCCAGCTGCGCCTTCATGATGCCGGTGGCGACGCCGCCCAATGCCATCGTGTTCGGCACCGGGCATATGAAGATACAGTCGATGATCAGGGCGGGCTTCGCCCTCAACCTGTTCGGCGTGGTGCTGGTGACGGTCATCAGCTACCTGCTGGTGGGCCTGATCTGGGCGCATTGAGCCTGGATCGCAGCCACAAAAAACGGCGCCTTCGGGCGCCGTTTTCATTTGTTCAGGGTGACTCGCCAAGCTCACGTGGCGGCTTTACCCGCCCCGGAGATCAGCGATCCTGATACTGCCGGAACAACCCCGGTGGAATGCCCGAGCTGTCGGTTTCCTTCCACGGTCCGCCAGCTTGTGGCGACCAGCTCCAGCCGCCGTCCCAGCGGTAGAAGATGCGCTCGCGATAGTAGAGGTCTCGCGCACCTTCGATCACATAGACCCCCAGGGCCGGATTCCAGTGGCTTTTCACCCCGGGCGGCGGCGCGTAACGCGGATGCGAGGGTTGCTGGACAGGCGGCAACTTGCCAGCGGACGAGCCAGGTTGCTGCGCTGGCGGCAGATCGCCAGCCGGCCCGCTCGGCTGCTGCAGTACGCAGCCACTCAGGCCAAACCCGAGCAAGCAGGCCAGCACCAGGCGCTTCACTGGGCCTGCCCGTCGCGGCTGTCGATCAGCAGCGCCTGCACGTCACGGGCGGTATTGGCGACCGGGCCGGTCTGGCCGGTCCACTCGCCCTGGGTAGCATTACCGGCGCGGGAAATGCGCGCCACCAGTTGCACCTGATCGAATCGGGAAATCTTCAGTTCCGGCATCATCGCATCCACATCGGACAGGCTGATCTGCGCTGGCAGGTCGGAGACCTTCAGGCGTTTGACCGCCAACGGCATCGGCGGGCCACTGAGCGCGCGGGCGAAGACGAACACGGCATCGTCCGGCTGCACCTTCTGCTGTACCTCGGGCGACAACGACACGCTGACCTCCAGAGCATGCACCTTGGCGCTCGGCTCGGCGGCAGCGCTGGGCTGCTCGCCCTCGCCCATCTGCTGCCGGGCACGCTCTATGCCGCCAGTGATGGCCGCGCGGGACGGGTCCTGCTCCGGCAGCACGGCGACCAGACGCTCCCAGTAGCGCACTGCATCAGCATAGCGCTGACTTTCATAGGCGGCGATGCCGAGCAGGCCCAGGCTGGTGACCTCTTCCGGATCGGCCTTCAACGCCTCGTCGGTGAGCCCCTGCAATTGCTCGTTCCACTGTTTGCCTTCGGCGAAATACAGCGCCTGCGCCCACTGGCCGAGCAGTTCCGGGGCACGCCCGGCGATCTCCACGGCGCGCTCGAAGGCCTTGGCGGCGTCGCCGGCACGCTCCTGCGCCATATAGGTACGGCCGAGGAAGTACCAACCTTCGGCGGAGTCCGGCTGCTGCTTGACGGTCTGCTCCAGGCGCGCGGTCATTTCCTCGATGCTCTGCGGCTGCATGGCCGCCAGCTGACGGGTCTGCTCGACCTGATCGAGCGCGCCCCAATGCAGGTACAGGGCCACGCCGAGTACCGGCACCAGCAGCGCCGAGACCAGCGGGATCTTGCCGCCGAGCACACTGCTGCGGCGCTGCACGCCTTCGGTATCGTCGAGCAGCTCGCGCGCCGCTTCGGCGCGACCGGCCTGCATCTGCGCATCATCGAGCACACCGGCCTGGCGCTGGGCTTCCAGCTCCTGCAGGCGTTCCTGATAGAGGGTGACGTTGAGTGCGGTACGGTCTTCTTCGGCCTGCAGCTTGCGAATGTGCAGTACCGGGATCAACAGAAACGCCAGAGCAGTCAGCAACAGCAGCCCGGCGGGCAACCAGAAATCGATCATTGGTCTTTCTTGTCCTGAGAGGCTTGGGCGAGCAGCGCGTCGAGGCGCGCCTGCTCATCAAGGGAGAGGCCAGCGGCGGAGCGATCCTTCTGCTGACCACGGCGGCGCAGGACGATCACCCCAAGCACGCCGAAACCTATCAGCAGCAGGCCGGCCGGACCGTACCAGAGCAGCAGCGTGCGGCTGGTCAGCGGTGGCTTGTAGAGCACGAAGTCGCCATAGCGGGAAACCAGGAAGTCGATGATCTCCTCGTTGCTCTTGCCCTCTTCGAGCATGCGATAGATTTCGCCACGCAGGTCCATGGCGATCGGCGCATCGGAGTCGGCGATGTTCTGGTTCTGGCATTTCGGGCAGCGCAGCTCTTCGATCAGGTTGCGATAGCGCTGGCGCTCGGCCTCGCTGGCGAACTCGAAGGTATCGATGGCGGCATGGGCGCTGGCCAACAGGCCCAGCGCCAGACCGGCGGACATCAGCAAACGCTTCATGGCTGGGCCTCGTCGACCAGTTCTTGATAGATCGGCGCCAGCTTTTCGCGCCAGATGCGCTCGTCGATGGCCCCGACGTACTTGTGGCGGATGATGCCCTTGGCGTCGACGAAAAAGGTCTCCGGCGCGCCGTACACCCCCAGGTCCAGCCCCAGGCTGCCCTTGGCATCCTCGATATTGAGCTGGTAGGGGTTGTGCAGGTCACGCAGCCACTTCTGCGCCGGCTCGCGCTGATCCTTGTAGTTGATGCCGTGGATCACCACACCGGCCTCGGCCAGCTTGTTCAGCACCGGATGCTCGTGACGGCAGGCCGGGCACCAGGTGGCCCAGACGTTGACCAGCGCAGGCCTGCCCTTGAGATCATCCGCACTCAGGGTGCGTTCGGGATCGTCCAGCGCTGGCAGGCTGAAAGCCGGGAACGGCTTGCCGATCAGCGCCGAGGGCAGCTCGGACGGATCGAGAAACAGGCCGCGGTAGAGAAATACGGCAATCGCCAGAAATGCCAGCAGCGGCAACAGCAGCAGCAAACGTCTCATACGCTGGCCTCCTGCAAGCCCAGGGCGTCGCGCACCCGGGTGCGCACCTTGATCCGGTAGCGCTTGTCGGCCGCGGCGAGGAAGCCGCCGAAGGCCATCAACAGGCCGCCGAGCCAGATCCAGCGCACGAAGGGCTTGATGTGAATGCGCACGGCCCAGGCCCCCTGCTCCAGCGGCTCACCCAGGGCGACGAACAGATCGCGGGTGAAACCGGCATCGATGCCCGCCTCGGTCATGGTCGACTGTTGCACGGTGTACAGGCGCTTCTCCGGGTGCAGCACCTTGATCTGCCGCTCACCGTCGAAGACACGCACCGTGCCCTTGTCAGAGATGAAGTTGGGGCCTTCGTGATGCACGGCGCCATCGAACTGGAAGCGATAGCCCGCCAGCTCAACCGAATCTCCCGGCGCCATGCGCAGGTCGCGCTCGTAGCTGCCCAGGCTGGTCAGCACCACGCCCAGCGCACACACGGCGAACCCCAGGTGCGCCATCTGCATGCCCCAGTAGCTACGGCCGAGACTCGGCAGCCCCTTGAGCAGACCCTTGTGGCGGGTCTTGTCGAGAATGTCGCGCACGCCGCCGAGGATCACCCAGAACGCCAGCAGGCAGACGGCCAGCACGGCCCAGTGGAAATCACCATGCAGGAAGGTCGCGGCAACCGCCAGCATCACGCTGGCGACCAGCACCGGCGTCAGCATGCTGCCCAGCCACTTCAGCGGGGTGTCCTTCCAGCGCACCAGTACGCCGACGCTGATCACCGCCATCAACAACGCCATCAGCGGCAGGAACAGCGCGTTGAAGTAAGGCGGGCCAACCGACAGCTTGGCGCCAGTCAGGGCATCGAGCACCAGCGGGTAGAGGGTGCCGAGCAGGATCATCGCAGCCGACACCACCAGCACGATGTTGTTGACCAGCAGCAGGGTTTCACGCGACCACAGGCCAAAGCCGACCTGGCTCTTGACCACCGGCGCGCGTACGGCGAACAGCGCCAGCGAACCGCCGACCACCACCAGCAGGAAGGCGAGGATGAACACGCCGCGCTCCGGGTCGGTGGCAAAGGCATGCACCGAGGTGAGCACGCCGGAACGCACCAGGAAGGTCCCCAGCAGGCTTAAGGAAAACGCGGCGATGGCCAGCAGCACCGTCCAGCTCTTGAACACGCCGCGCTTTTCCGTCACGGCCAAAGAGTGGATCAGCGCCGTGCCCACCAGCCAGGGCATGAAGGAGGCGTTCTCCACCGGGTCCCAGAACCACCAGCCACCCCAGCCCAGTTCGTAGTAGGCCCACCAGGAGCCGAGCGCGATACCGATGCCGAGGAAGGCCCAGGCGACGATGGTCCACGGACGCGACCAGCGCGCCCAGGCAGCGTCCAGCTTGCCGCCGAGCAGCGCGGCGATGGCGAAGGCGAAGGCCACCGAGAAGCCGACATAGCCCATGTACAGCATCGGCGGATGCACGATCAGACCGAAGTCCTGCAGCAGCGGGTTGAGGTCGCGGCCGTCGACCGGCGAGTTCGGCAGCAGACGCTCGAAGGGGTTGGAGGTAACGATCAGAAACAGCAGGAAGCCGACGCTGATCATGCCCATCACCGCCAGTACGCGGGCGAGCATCTCTTCCGGCAGGTGGCGCGAGAAGATCGCCACGGCGAAGGTCCAGCCGGCCAGGATCAATGCCCACAGCAGCAGAGAGCCTTCGTGTGCGCCCCATACCGCACTGAACTTGTAGTACCAGGGCAGCGCGCTGTTGGAGTTGTTGGCCACGTAGGCGACGGAGAAGTCGTCGACCATGAAGGCGTAGGTCAGACACAGGAAGGAGAACAACAGGAAGGCGAACTGCCCCCAGGCGGCCGGCTGCGCCAGGCTCATCCACTGATGGTCACCGCGCCAGGCGCCGACCAGCGGCAGCGTCGCCTGAACCAGGCACAGGCACAGCGCCAGGATCATCGCCAGATGGCCAAGCTCGGGGATCATTGTGCACTCTCCTGCTGATAGCCCTGTTTGGCGGCTTTGGCCTCATTGTGCTTCTGCATCATTCCGCTCTTTTCCAGCGCCTGCATGACTTCAGGCGGCATGTAGTTCTCGTCGTGCTTGGCCAGTACCTCGTCGGCCACCAGCACGCCCTGCTCATTGACGCGTCCAAGCGCGACGATACCCTGCCCCTCGCGGAACAGATCCGGGAGGATGCCGCTGTAGCGGATGGTCACGCCGTGGGCGCCATCGGTGACGACGAAATCCACTTCCAGCGAATCGGGCGAACGCTTGACCGAGCCCTCTTCCACCAGACCGCCGGCGCGAATGCGCGTGCCCTCTGGGGCCTCGCCATTGGCGATCTGGCTCGGGGTGTAGAACAGGTTGATGTTCTCCTGCAGCGCGGTCAGCGCCAAGGCGACGGCGATGCTGACGCCGCAGAGGATGGCCAGGACGATGTACAGGCGTTTCTTGCGAACCGGATTCACTTCGACTTCTCCCGGCGCAAACGGCGCGCCTCGTCTTGCAGGTAACGGCGGCGCGCCAGGATCGGCAGCACCACATTCAACGCCAGGATCGCCAAGCTGATGCCGTAGGCGCTCCAGACGTAGGCGCCATGGGTGCCCATGGCGAGGAATTCGGAAAAGGACGAGAAGCTCATGCCTTGCCCTCCACCAGGTTCTGCACTTCGGTCTTCACCCAGCTGCTGCGCGATTCGCGCTTGAGTACTTCCAGACGCATGCGGTACAGCAGCACGGCACCGAAGAAGCAGTAGAAGCCCAGCACCGCCAGCAGCAGCGGCAGCCACATTTCCACCGGCATGGCCGGCTTCTCGGTGATCTTGAAAGTGGCGGTCTGGTGCAGCGAGTTCCACCACTCCACCGAGTATTTGATGATCGGGATATTGATCACGCCGACAATGGCCAGCACGGCACAGGCTTTGGCAGCACTGTCGCGGTTGCTGATGGCGTTGCCCAGGGCGATGACACCGAAATAGAGGAACAGCAGGATCAACATCGAGGTCAGACGCGCATCCCAGACCCAGTAGGTGCCCCAGGTCGGCTTGCCCCAGATGGCGCCGGTGAGCAGCGCGATGGCGGTCATCCAGGCACCGATGGGCGCGGCCTGCTGCAGGGCGACATCGGCCAGTTTCATCTTCCACACCAGCCCCACCAGGCCGGCGATGGCGAGTGTCACGTAGATGGATTGGGCCAGAAAAGCAGCCGGAACATGAATGTAGATGATGCGAAAGCTGTTGCCCTGCTGGTAATCCGGCGGTGCGAAGGCCAGGCCCCAGACCAGGCCGGCGACGGTCAGCAATACGGCAGCGATGCTGAGCCAGGGCAGCCAGCGGCCGCTCATCTCATAGAACCACTTGGGCGAACCCCATTTGTGAAACCACGTCCAGTTCATGCTCGACTCATCATTCAGGCCTGGCTCGACTGCTGTCGGTCAGGTATCACGGTTCGTTCTTATTCGCCGACACTGATGGTCAGGCCGGCGGCTATCGCAAAAGGTGTCAGGGTAACCGCCAGAGCGGTGAGGCTGGCCAGCCACAACAGGTGGCCGCTAGCCGGCAGTCCTTGCAGGGCCGCCTGCAACGCCCCGCTGCCAAGAATCAGCACCGGGATGTACAGCGGCAGGATCAGCAGCGCCAGCAGCAGACCACCGCGCTTGAGACCAACGGTAAGCGCCGCGCCCACCGCACCGAGCAGGCTCAGCACCGGGGTGCCGAGCAGCAGGGAAATCAGCAGTACCGGCAGGCAACGCCCGGGCAGACCGAGCATCAGCGCCAGCACAGGTGCCAGCAAAACCAGCGCCAGACCGCTGAAAAGCCAGTGTGCCAGCACCTTGGCCAACACCAGAAGAGGCAGGGGGTGCGACGAAAGGACCCACTGCTCCAGCGAGCCGTCCTCGAAATCACTGCGGAAAAGCCCGTCCAGCGAGAGCAGGACGGCCAAAAGCGCTGCCACCCACACCAGGCCAGGGGAAAGGGTTTGCAACAATTGGGTTTCCGGCCCTACCGCCAGCGGGAACAGGGCGATGACGATGGCGAAGAACACCAGCGGGTTGGCCAGGTCGGACGGGCGGCGAGCGAGCAGACGCATTTCGCGCGAAAGCAGCTGTGTGAAGACGTTGCTCATGCGGCGTACTGCCCCAGATCCAGATCGCGATAGGTGGCCGGCTTGTGCTGCAGGCTGTGGTGGGTGGTCAGCACCACCACGCCGCCGCGCTCGCAGTGGCCGGCCAGGTGCGCTTCGAGTTGCGCCACGCCGCTCTTGTCCAGCGCGGTGAAGGGCTCATCGAGCACCCACAACGGCGGCGTGTCTTCCAGATACAGGCGCGCCAGGGCCACTCGGCGCTGTTGACCGGCGGACAGGGTGTGACAGGGAACGTCCTCGAAACCGCGCAGGCCGACCGCTTCCAGCGCCTGCCAGATGGCGTCGCGGCCTGCCGGGCGATGCAATGCGCAGAGCCAGGCCAGGTTCTCCTCGGCGCTCAAAAGGCCCTTGATCCCGGCTGCATGACCGATCCACAGAAGATTGCGCGCCAGCTCGCTGCGCTGCTCGGCCAGCGCCTGGCCCTGCAGGAGGATGTCGCCGGAGGTCGGCTGACGCAGCCCGGCGAGCAGACGCAGCAGGCTGGTCTTGCCGCTGCCGTTGGGACCGCTGATCTGCAACATGTCGCCTGGCTGCAGGGCGAAATGCAGCTGCTCGAAAAGCATGCGCCAGTCCCGCTCACAGCTGAGCGCCACGGCTTCGAGAAGGGGAACGGGACGGGTCATCGATACCTGGCAGGGTTAAAGTCGACGGTGCTCCGGCCGCTATACTGAGGCGTGCCGGAAGTGTGGTGCGCAGCGGGCCGGCATTATACATGGCGCACCACTGTCCCCGCAGTCAGCATTTTCGACAGGGTGTTAATCTGTCGCAGGCAACCCGGCCGCAGGCTGTACTCGCCGTACACCATCAGCTAAATGAGAGCCCATGAGCGAAATCAGCAGCCCACGCCCGCTTCCTCCCTCGGCACCGGTGATTCGCAACACCGCCACCGCTGCCGACATGGCCGTGCGCCTGCTGCAGCCGCTGGAAGGCATGTTGGCGGCCGGCGAAAGCGCCAAGGCAGAAGTAGTCACGGTTCGTGAACAGGCGCAGAGTTTTCAGCTGCTGCTGAAACTGACGCTCGAAGGGGGCAAGCAGGCGACTCTGCAGGCCGAAAGCCCCAGGCCGCTGGCTCAGGGTAGCGCGCTGGTGGTCACCGCGCTGTCGGATACGCGCCTGGCAGTGGCGCTGCAGGCAGGCGGCGACAAGCCACTGACCAGCCTCGATCTGCAGCAGCTGCCGCCCGGCACCCTGGTCCAGGGCAAAGTCGTCAGCCGCGACATTTTGCCGCCGCAGGGCGCGCAGACGGTCTATCGCCTGGTGGTCAATCTGCTCAATACGCCGCTCGCCGGCAACAAGCTGGCACTCGACAGCCCGCTGGCACTGCCGATCGGCAGCCTGCTCAGCGCTCAGGTTCAGGGCAGCCAGAGCCTCGCCTTCCTGCCGCTCAGTGGCCGTCTCGATCAACTGGTACTGGGCCAGCAACTGGCCGCCCAGCAGAATCGCCAGGCTTCACTGGAGGATCTGTTCAAGGGCCTGCAGAACCTGAGCGGTGGCGATGAAGCACTGCGCGGCAGCATCGACAAGCTGCTCGGCGCCCTGCCCGACAGTACCCAGCTGAGCACAGCCAAAGGTCTGGCACAGGCCCTGGAAAGCAGTGGCGTGCTGCTCGAAGCCAAGCTGCTGCAGGGCCAGACCAGCGCACTGGCACAGGACCTGAAAGCCAACCTGCTGCGCCTGATTGCCCAACTGGTGCCACAGCTGCCAGGAGGCGCCAGTACCCTCGCCGGCCTGCAGAACGCACTCAACCAGAATCTGCCCAACCTGGCCCGGCAACTGCTCGGCGTCAACGCGGCCGGCTCGTCGCGACAACAGGCACTCACCTTCCCCCTGCCCTCGCGCCTGCTGCAGAACATGGATGGCGAGGCCGATCTGGAAACCCTGTTGAAGCTCGCCGCGGCAGCCGTCTCGCGACTGCAGACCCACCAGCTATCGAGCCTGGCGCAAACCCAGGTGGACGCCAACGGCAATCTGCTAACCACCTGGCAGCTGGAGCTGCCCATGCGCCACCAGCAGGAAGTGATTCCCCTACAGGTCAAGTTGCAGCGTGAAGACAGCGGCAAGACGGAAAAATCGGAGCAGAAGGAAACGCTCTGGCGAGTGGAACTGGCCTTCGAACTCGATCATCTCGGCCCTTTGCAGGTGCGTGCGCAACTGCTGCGCGGCAGCCTGTCCAGCCAGCTGTGGGCCGAACGCGCCGAAACCACCCATCTGATCAATGCCGAGCTGGGCCACCTGCGTGAACGCCTGCTGGCCGCGGGGCTGGAAGTCGGTGAACTGGCCTGCAGCCAGGGCATGCCGCCACAGGGGCCGAAGACTTCGCTGGAACAACGCTGGGTGGATGAAACCGCATGAGCCGCAAGCCGCAACCCGAAGTCCGTCAGGCTATAGCCCTCAACTACGATGGGCAAAACGCGCCGGTGCTCAGCGCCAAGGGTGATGACGAACTGGCCGAAGCCATCCTCGCCATCGCCCGCGAGTACGAAGTGCCGATTTATGAGAATGCCGAACTGGTGCGCCTGCTCGCGCGCCTGGAGTTGGGCGACGCCATTCCCGAAGCGCTGTATCGCTGCATCGCGGAAATCATCGCCTTCGCCTGGTATCTGCAGGGCAAGACCCCGCCTGGTTTCGAAGCGGACGCGGAGCGCGACGTCACGCCGCCATTGCGCCAGCTCAAGGGACCGGCGAGCTGAGCAACTGCAGCACCACGGACGCTTCGAATAAACAAGTCAGGTAATTGCGCGGGTAGCAGCGCCTGCCCGCCGGATACGCATCAACGATGCGCTCAAACGCAGAGTGCTATTGCGCCTGCCCTGCCTTGGGCTTGTGCAGACGGCTGATCAGCTCTGCCTCGGCCTTGCTCAGGCCACAGGACTGGGTCAGGTCCTCGACGCTGGCCCCCATACCCACCAGGCGCGCCGCCTGGGTGAAGGACAGACTGCTGGGATCGCGCTGCTCGATCTGGCTGACCTTGTCCGGCAGCGGCGCCACCACCCGGCGCAGCTCATGCAGCTCCTCGCCCATGCGGATGCTGCCGGTCAGATAGGTATCGAGGCGCTTGCTCAGTTCCTTGATCCGCGCATCGCGCGCGGCGTCACGCTTGGCCTGCTCGACCAGCAGACGCTGCTGGTTGCGATACAGGCCATTGCAGACGATACCCAGTGCCACGCATAGCAAGGCCAGAAAGGCCAGGGCCGCAGCGAGCATGGCAAACTCGGACATGGCTCAGATGCTCTCCAGCTCCGACCATTCTTCCTCGGACATCATCTTGTCCAGCTCGACCAGGATCAGCAGCTCGCCGTTCTTGTTGCACACGCCCTGGATGAACTTGGCCGACTCGTCGTTACCGACGTTCGGTGCGGTCTCGATCTCGGACTGACGCAGGTAGACCACCTCGGCCACGCTATCAACCAGGATGCCGACCACTTGCTTGTCCGCTTCGATGATGACGATACGGGTATTGTCAGTCACCGGCGCCGAGCCCAGGCCGAAGCGCTGGCGGGTATCGATCACGGTCACCACGTTGCCACGCAGGTTGATGATGCCAAGCACGTAGCTCGGCGCACCCGGCACCGGAGCGATCTCCGTGTAGCGCAGGACTTCCTGCACCTGCATCACGTTGATGCCATAGGTCTCGTTGTCCAGGCGAAAGGTCACCCACTGCAGAATCGGATCTTCGGCACCTTGTGCAGAACTTTTCTTCATGTCCCTAGCCTCATCAAAAACCGCTCAGTGCGGCATGTGCGGGTCGACCCGCTTGTCATCAACTATAGAGCCCGTTGGCGCAGGCCCACCAATTCTTAATGCACTTTTCCGCCATGCAGGCGTTTCGCCGCGCCGCTGGCGATCAACTCGGCCAGCGCCGCCACGTCGAGCAGTGCACACATGTGTTCGATCACCGTACCGGCCAGCCAGGGCCGCTGGGTACGCTGACTGCGCCACTTGACCTCGCTGGGGTCCAGGCGGATCGAGCGACTGACCTGATGCACCGCCAGCCCCCACTCGTAACCCTGCACGGAAATCACGTACTGCAGGCCTTCGCGGAAGTCCTCGCGGTAACGATCGGGCATCACCCAACGTGCAGTGTCCAGCACCTTCAGGTTGCCTGCCTGGCTCGGCAGTATGCCGAGGAACCAATCAGGCTGGCCGAACAGCGGGGTCAACTCCTGTCCTTCGAGCGGATAGATCGAGCCCAGGCAAATCAGCGGTACCGCCAGGGTCAGCCCGGCGACGTCGAACAACAGGCACTCGAAAGGCTCCTCGGCCCATGCCGGACGGCCATCGGCGAGCAAGGCAGCCGGTTGCGGCACCGGCTCGGCAAGGGTCGCAACCTCTGGCGGCGCCTCTTCGATCACCGGCGCCCGTGCCGGCGCGAGTAACTCCACCGGCGCAACGGGGGCCTGAACCTGCGGCTCGACCACAGTTGCGAGTGCAACGGGCGCAACAGTTGACGCTACCGGCTCGACCAATCGGGCATCGCGCACCTGCTCCTCGAGCACCGCAGCCTCGAACTCGTCGAGGCTGACGGACATCTCCAGCTCGGCAGCGGCTTCCTGCAGCAACCCGTCGAGGTATGACTGCAAGGCCAGCTGGGAACGTGTAGCGGTGGCGAGGTTACGACTCATGACAGGAACCCGAGATAAGATCTTTACAGCCTATCGGCCGCAGCATGCTCCGACTTGAGTACTCCAGTTCAACACAGTCATTCATTTCAAGCCACCTGAGCTGCCGGCTGATGGCTGAGCAAATGCTTGAGCAGCGCGCGATAGGCGATCACGCCACGGCTGTTCGGATCGAACTGCGAAGGCGTGCGCCCTGCCCGGCTGGCATCGCGCAAACGGGTATCGACCGGAATGTAGGCCGGCCACAGATGATCGGGATAAGTATTGCGCAGCACACGCAGGGTGCTCATGGACGCCTGGGTCCGCCGATCGAACAGCGTCGGCACGATGGTGTAAGGCAATGCCTGCTTGCGCGAACGGTTGATCATCGCCAGGGTGGTGATCATGCGCTCCAGGCCTTTGACCGCGAGAAATTCGGTCTGCACCGGAATCACCAGTTGCTGACTGGCTGCCAGGGCATTGACCATCAGTACGCCGAGCAGCGGCGGGCTGTCGATGACGGCATGATCGAAATCCTCCCACAGCTGCGCCAGGCTCTTGGCGATCACCAGACCAAGACCACTCTGCCCCGGCGATTGGCGCTCGAGCGTCGCCAGCGCAGTGCTCGACGGCAGCAAGGCGATATTCTCATGGCTGGTGCTGTGCAGCAGCTGTTTGGGCAGCCCCTGCGGCACGTTGCCCTGATGCAGGAACAGGTCGAAGCAACTGTGCTCCAGCGTGTCGGGATCATGGCCGAAATAACTGGTCATCGACCCATGCGGGTCGAGATCGACGACGATCACACGCTTGCCGGCATCGGCCAACAGGCCCGCCAGCGCGATGGAGGTGGTGGTCTTGCCGACCCCGCCTTTCTGATTGGCTACTGCCCAGACTTTCATCTTCTCTCATCCTCCCGGCAAGAGGCGCTCAGGCCGAGAATGGCTGTCGCACGCACGCGGCAGGCGACTGGGATTTGACGGCTCACGACTGTGGAACCCCCGACGCAGACGCCGGTGCAGGTTGCGTGCCAGCCTCGGACTGCTGGGTCGCGGCACTGCCAGCGCCACGTCGCGTGTCGAGGTTGCGGGAGATCACCAGCACAACCCGACGGTTGCGCCCCCGCCCCTCGGCAGTGGCATTGTCTGCCACCGGCTGAAATTCGCCATAACCCACGGCTGCCAGACGTGAAGGATCGACACCATCCATGGCCAGCATACGCACAATGCTCGACGCACGCGCCGAAGACAGCTCCCAGTTGGTCGGATACTGGGCGGTCTGGATCGGCAGGTTGTCGGTAAAACCCTCGACCTTGATTGGATTCTGATAAGGCGCCAGAATTTTGGCGACTTTCTCGATGATATCGAACGCCTGATTGTTGGGAATCGCGTCACCGCTGGGAAACAGCAGGCTGGAGCTGAGCTCGATCTCGATCCACATCTCGTTGCCGCGCACCGTAAGCTGATCGCTCTGGATCAGCTCGCCGAAGGCCTCGCGCACGCTGGAGGCGATGCTCTGCAGGGTCGCGTCGGCGCTGGGCTCATCCAGCGAGGTGTTCTCGGGCTCGCCGGTACGCGGCCGCTCTTCGCCGACCGGGATCGGTTTGATAGAGCGATCCGGCTGATTGAAGACGCCGGTCAACGACTCCGAGAGGATCTTGTACTTGCCTTCGTTGATCGAAGAGATCGAGTACATCACCACGAAGAAGGCGAAGAGCAAAGTGATGAAGTCGGCGTAGGAAACCAGCCAGCGCTCGTGATTCTCGTGCTCTTCATGTTGCCGCCTGCGCGCCATGCCATGCCTCCATCAGTCCATGAAGCCTTGCAGCTTCAGTTCGATGGAGCGCGGGTTCTCACCCTCGGCGATGGAGAGAATGCCCTCCAGCAGCATCTCGCGATAACGCGACTGGCGCAGCGCGATGGACTTGAGCTTGTTGCCAGCCGGCAACAGCAGCAGGTTGGCAAAGCCGACGCCATAGATGGTGGCAACGAACGCCACGGCGATACCACTGCCGAGCATGCTCGGATCGGCCAGATTGCCCATGACGTGAATCAGGCCCATCACGGCGCCGATGATGCCGATGGTCGGCGCATAACCGCCCATGCTCTCGAACACCTTGGCAGCTTGTATATCGCGGGCCTCCTGGGTGTAGAGATCGACTTCCAGAATGCTGCGAATGGATTCGGGCTCGGCACCGTCGACCAGCAACTGCAGGCCTTTACGCGCATAAGGGTCAGGCTCGGCATCGGCCACCGACTCCAGGCCAAGCAGGCCTTCCTTGCGCGCCACCATGCTCCAGCCAACGACGCGATTGATACCGCCGATCAGATCGATGCGCGGCGGAAAGAAGATCCAGCGCAGTATGGCCATGGCCCGCTTGAACACCTGCACGGGCGCCTGCAGGAAAGCCGCCCCCAGCGTCCCGCCGATGACGATCAGCGCCGCCGGCCCGTTGAGCAGCGCCCCGGCGTGACCACCTTCGAGATAATTGCCGCCCAGAATGGCAACGAACGCCAGGATGACGCCGATAAGGCTCAGTACATCCATACGCATGTTCCCGGCTTAACCTTCCTCACTGGCAGGCCTCGGTCAGGTGTCGACCGATATCGTCCAGGCCATAGACCGCATCCGCCAGATTGGCTTTGACCACTGCCATCGGCATGCCGTAGATCACGCAGCTGGCTTCGTCCTGCGCCCATACCTGGCTGCCGCCCTGCTTGAGCAGGCGCGCGCCTTCACGGCCATCGGCGCCCATGCCGGTCAGTACCACGGCCAGTACCTTGTCGCCATAGGACTTGGCGGCGGAACCGAAGGTGATATCGACACAGGGCTTGTAATTGAGGCGCTCGTCGCCCGGCAGGATCTTCACCGCGCCACGCGCATCGACCATCATCTGCTTGCCGCCAGGCGCCAGCAGCGCCAGTCCAGGACGCAAAACATCGCCATCCTCGGCTTCCTTGACCTGAATGCGGCACAGCTTGTCCAGTCGCTCGGCGAAAGCCTTGGTGAAAGCAGCCGGCATATGCTGGATCAGCACCAGCGGTGCCGGAAAATTCGCGGGCAGCTGGGTCAGTACACGCTGCAACGCCACCGGGCCACCGGTGGAGGTGCCGATGGCCACCAATTTGTAGGCCTTGCGTTTGGGCGCGGGCGATACCGGCGCAGCACCAGTTGCAGAAGCCGGACGTGCAGGCGCAGCGGGAGCCGGTGCCGCTGGCCGCGTCGAAACGGCTGGACGACTAATCGGCGCCGCACTCGGACTGGCCGCAGTTGGCGCCGGAGCCACCGCGGCCGAACTGAAACGACGGTTGCTGCGCGCGATGCTGTGCACCTTCTCGCAGAGCAGTTGCTTGACCTTCTCGGGATTGCGCGAGATGTCTTCGAAGTTCTTCGGCAGAAAATCCACCGCGCCGGCGTCCAGCGCATCGAGGGTCACTCGAGCGCCTTCGTGGGTCAGCGAGGAGAACATCAGTACCGGCGTCGGGCAGCGCTGCATGATGTTTCGAACCGCGGTGATGCCGTCCATCATCGGCATCTCGTAATCCATGGTGATCACGTCGGGCTTGAGCGCCAACGCCTGATCGATGGCTTCCCGCCCGTTGGTGGCCGTGCCCACAACCTGGATGCTGGGGTCAGCAGACAGGATTTCCGAGACGCGCCGGCGGAAGAAGCCGGAGTCGTCCACCACCAGAACCTTAACAGCCATACACACTCCTAGACGGCGCGAAGCCAATGGCCCGCGCCGCGAAACATCAGAACCGTCGAGCGTAGCGCTTGAGCATGCTCGGCACGTCGAGAATCAATGCGATACGTCCATCGCCAGTGATCGTGGCGCCAGACATCCCGGGCGTGCCTTGCAGCATCTTGCCCAGTGGCTTGATTACCACTTCTTCCTGCCCGACCAATTGATCGACGACAAAGCCGATGCGCTGACTGCCGACGGTGAGGATCACCACATGGCCTTCGCGCTGACCTTCGTGGAAGGCCTGCGGCACCAGCCAGCGCTTGAGATAGAACAGCGGCAGAGCCTTGTCGCGCACGATCACCACTTCCTGGCCGTCGACCACGTTGGTGCGCGACAGATCGAGGTGGAAGATCTCGTTGACGTTGACCAGCGGGAAGGCGAAGGCCTGGTTCTCCAGCATCACCATCAGGGTCGGCATGATCGCCAGGGTCAGCGGTACCTTGATGACGATCTTCGAGCCCTGGCCTTTCTGCGAGAACACGTTGACCGTGCCGTTGAGCTGGGAAATCTTGGTCTTCACCACGTCCATGCCGACGCCGCGACCGGACACGTCGGAGATCTCGGTCTTGGTCGAGAAACCCGGGGCGAAGATCAGGTTGTAGCACTCGAACTCGTTCAGACGTTCGGCCGCATCCTTGTCCAGCAGGCCCTTCTCCACCGCCTTGGCGCGCAGGATATCGGCGTCCATGCCCTTGCCGTCATCGGTGATCGACAGCAGGATGTGATCGCCTTCCTGCTCGGCGGACAGCACCACGCGGCCAGCGCGGGCCTTGCCGGCCTTCTCGCGCTCTTCCGGGGTTTCCACACCATGGTCGACGGCGTTGCGCACCAGGTGCACCAGCGGGTCGGCCAGGGCCTCGACCAGGTTCTTGTCGAGGTCGGTCTCCTCGCCCACCAGCTCGAGGTTGATTTCCTTCTTCAGGTTGCGCGCGAGGTCGCGTACCAGACGCGGGAAGCGGCCGAAGACCTTCTTGATCGGCTGCATGCGGGTCTTCATCACCGAAGTCTGCAGGTCAGCGGTGACCACATCGAGGTTCGATACGGCCTTTGACATGGCCTCGTCGCCGCTGTTGAGCCCCAGACGTACCAGACGGTTACGCACCAGCACCAGCTCGCCGACCATGTTCATGATCTCGTCGAGGCGTGCGGTATCGACCCGTACGGTGGTTTCCGCTTCGCTCGCAGCGGGCGCCTTGTCGGCACCTGCCGCAGGCGCGGCGGGCGCACGAGCGGCGGCAGGCTCGGCCTTGGCCGGAGCGGATTTGGCAGCAGGCGCAGGCGTCTTGGGCGCAGCAGCAGGTTTGGCTGCAGCAGCAGGGGCTGGCGCTGGCTCGCTGGGCGGCACGAATTTGCCCTTGCCATGCAACTGATCGAGCAACGACTCGAACTCGTCGTCGGTAATATCGTCACTGGCCGGGGCCGGAGCAGCGGCAACTGCAGCGACCGGAGCGGCCGCTTCAGTCGCGCCGGAAAACTGACCCTTGCCATGCAGTTGGTCGAGCAAGGCCTCGAACTCATCGTCGGTGATCTCATCGCCGGACGGTACGGCAGCCGGTGCAGAGGCAACGGCTGCGCTGGCAGGCGTCTCGACAGTGCCGGAGAACTGCCCCTTGCCATGCAACTGATCGAGCAACGACTCGAACTCGTCATCGGTGATTTCGTCGCTGGCGGTGCTCTCTGCACTCGGGGCGGAAGCCGGCGCGTCACCCAGCGCATCGAGCAGTTGCTCGAATTCGCTGTCGGTGATGTCTCCGGAAGGAGCGGCCGCCTGGGGTTCTGGCTCCGGCTCGGGTTCGGGCTCCGCCTGCTGTACTGGCGCAGGGGCGGCTTCGGCGCCGCCCGGCTCAGCCAAACGCGACAAGGCCGCGAGCAATTCAGGCGACGCAGGTGTCGGTTCACGCCGCTCACGCACCTCGCCAAACATGCCATTGACGGTATCAAGAGCCTCGAGCACCACATCCATCAGCTCCGAATCGACGCGACGCTCACCCTTGCGCAGGATGTCGAAGACGTTTTCGGCGATATGGCAGCATTCCACCAGCTCATTGAGCTGGAGAAAGCCTGCTCCGCCCTTGACGGTATGGAAACCGCGAAAGATGGCGTTGAGCAGGTTCATGTCGTCCGGTCGGCTTTCCAGCTCGACTAATTGTTCGGACAACTGTTCGAGAATCTCGCCGGCCTCTACCAGGAAATCCTGGAGAATCTCTTCATCGGCGCCGAAGCTCATATTGTGTGCTCCTTAGAACCCTAGACTGGACAGCAGGTCGTCGACATCGTCTTGGCTGGCGGCGACATCTTCACGCTTATCGGCATGAATCTGCGGACCTTCACCCCGCGATGGTTCTTTTAATTTTTCCTGCTCTTTGCGCAACACTTCGTGGTCGTGCTGAATACCCGCAAAACGATCGACCTGGCTGGCCATGAGCACCAGCTTGAGCAGGTTGCTTTCCACCTCGGTCACCAGCTGGGTGACCCGCTTGATCACCTGGCCGGTGAGGTCCTGGTAATCCTGCGCCAACAGAATGTCATTGAGATGGCCCGAGAGCTTGGCGCCGTCTCGCTCGCTACGGGCGAGGAACAGCTCGACACGCTTGGCCAGCTCGCGGAAGCCATCGGCGCTGATTTCGCGCCGCATGAAACGGCCCCACTCGACACTCAGGCTCTGCGCCTCATCGCTCAGATCATTGACCAGCGGCGCACTCTGCTCCACCAGATCCATGGTCCGGTTGGCCGCCTTCTCGGTCATGGTCACGACGTAATTCAGGCGCTCGGTCGCATCGGATATCTGCGACAGCTCCTGCGCATGAGGCATCCGCGGATCGAGTTGAAAATTGACGATGGCGTTGTGCAGCTCACGAGTCAGCTTGCCGACTTCGTGATAAAGCCCGCGGTCGCGGACCTTGTTGAGCTCGTTGATCAGTTGCACCGCGGCGCCGAAGTTGCCTTGTTCGAGGCTATCGACCAGATCGCGGGCATTGTTTTTCAGGGTCGACTCGAGGTCACCCAGCGTGGAGTCATCGTGTTCCATAGCACCCTCGCGGCTGGCATCAGCCGTTGACCCGCTCGAAGATCTTCTCGATCTTTTCCTTCAGCACCTGCGCGGTGAAGGGTTTGACCACGTAGCCATTCACGCCGGCCTGGGCCGCCTCGATGATCTGATCGCGCTTGGCTTCAGCGGTCACCATCAACACCGGCAGGTGCTTGAGGCGCTCATCGGCGCGCACGGCACGCAGCAGGTCGATACCGGTCATGCCGGGCATGTTCCAGTCGGTCACCAGAAAATCGAAGCTACCGCTTTGCAGCATCGGCAGCGCCGAAGTGCCATCGTCAGCCTCGGCGGTGTTGGTGAAACCCAAATCCCGCAAGAGGTTCTTGATGATCCGTCGCATCGTCGAAAAATCGTCAACGATGAGGATTTTCATGTTCTTGTCCAAGTCGACCTCCGTACAGTCCCAAACGTATTGCGCTTGCAACTACGCCCTTTAATCGTGAAACCGTTTCTGCCCGCGAGTACGCCGCCGTCAGCCAGCGCGCCATTCGCTCAGACGCGAGCGCAAACGCGCCGCGCACTGGCTATGCAACTGGCTCACACGTGACTCGCTAACCCCCAGCACTTCACCGATTTCCTTCAAGTTCAGCTCTTCATCGTAATACAGCGCCAGCACCAGACGTTCACGCTCGGGCAGACCGGCGATGGCATTGGCCAAAGCCGCCTGAAAGCGTTCGTCTTCGAGGTCCCGCGAAGGTTCGAGGTGGGTATGCCCGGCGTCTTCGTGCAACCCGCCGTGCTCGCCGTCCTGCAACAGGTCGTCGAAACTGAACAGGCGGCTGCCCAAAGTGTCGCCAAGAATGCCGTAGTAATCCTCCAGACTCAATTGGAGTTCGGCCGCAACCTCATGATCTTTAGCGTCACGCCCCGTTCTTGCTTCAACGACACGAATGGCGTCGCTGACCATGCGGCTGTTGCGGTGCACCGAACGTGGCGCCCAATCGCCCTTGCGCACCTCGTCGAGCATGGAGCCGCGGATACGAATACCGGCAAAGGTTTCGAAACTGGCGCCCTTGCTGGAGTCGTATTTACGCGAGGCTTCGAGCAGGCCAATCATGCCGGCCTGAATCAGATCATCGACCTGCACGCTGGCCGGCAGACGTGCCAGCAGGTGGTAGGCGATGCGCTTGACCAGTGGCGCGTAGCGCTCGATCAGCTGGTGCTGGGAATCTTGCGCCTGAGCCTTGTTGTACATACGAAGTCCAGAGGCTGCTGTCATACGGCCGAGTCTGCAGTCGGTTGCTGCACCAGACGTTCGACGAAAAACTCCAGATGGCCACGGGGGTTGGCCGGTAACGGCCAGGTGTCTACCTTCTGAGCTATCGCCTTGAACGCCAGAGCGCATTTGGATCGAGGGAAGGCTTCATAGACTGCGCGCTGTTTCTGCACGGCTTTGCGCACACACTCATCGTAGGGCACGGCGCCGACATACTGCAGGGCAACATCGAGGAAGCGATCCGTCACCTTAGTCAGCTTAGCAAAGAGATTGCGCCCTTCCTGCGGACTGTGGGCCATATTGGCCAGCACGCGGAAACGACTGATGCCGTGATCGCGGTTGAGCAGCTTGATCAGCGCGTAGGCGTCGGTGATCGAGGTGGGCTCGTCGCAAACCACCACGAGGATTTCCTGGGCGGCACGCACGAAGCTGACCACCGCATCGCCGATGCCGGCAGCGGTGTCGATCACCAGCACATCGAGATTTTCGCTGATGTCGCTGAACGCCTGAATCAGGCCAGCGTGCTGCATCGGCGTGAGATTGACCATCGCCTGCGTGCCAGAAGCCGCCGGGACGATGCGGATACCGCCCGGCCCCTGCAGCAGCACGTCGCGCAGATCACATTCACCAGCAATGACATCGGCCAGCGTGCGCTTGGGCGTCAGGCCCAGCAGCACGTCGACATTGGCCAGGCCCAGGTCGGCGTCCATCAGCATCACCCGGCGGCCAAGATCGGCCAGGGCCATGGACAGATTCACCGACACATTGGTCTTGCCGACGCCACCTTTGCCGCCGGTCACCGCGATCACCTGTACGGGATGCATACCCATGTTTTCTTTACACCTTGTCTAACTTCGACTTGGCCATCAGGCCGTTCACGCTCGCGCCATCTGCGCGAGCGGGTGCAACATTCTCACCGTTTCAGCCAGCTCGCTGCGCGGGACGGTGATAGAGGCCGGCGAACATCTGCGCCATGGCATCTTCACTCGGCTCCTCGGCAGCCTGCAGTCCAACCGCCCGACTGACCAGCTGATGGCTGCGTGGCACTTGCAGGTCATCCGGAATGCGCGGCCCGTCTGTCACATAGGCTACCGGCAGTTGCTGGCCTATAGCCAGACCCAAAACCTCTCCCAGACTCGCTGCTTCGTCCAGTTTCGTCAGTATGCAGCCTGCGAGGCCACAACGCTTATAACTATGGTAGGCGGCCTTGAGCACTTGGCTCTGACTTGTTGCCGCCAGTACCAGAAAATTCTTCGCCTTGATGCGCGCCGAAGCCAGGCTTTCCAGCTGCAGACGCAGCGCCGGATCGTTGCCCGGCAGGCCGGCGGTATCGACCAGCACCACGCGTTTCTTGGCCAGCGGAGCCAGGGCCTGCAACAGAGACTGACCGGGATCTATCTGGGTCACCGAAACGCCAAGAATCCGCCCCAGGGTCTTGAGCTGCTCCTGGGCGCCGATACGGAAGCTGTCCATGCTCACCAGAGCGACCTGTTGCGCGCCGTACTTAAGCACATAGCGCGCGGCCAGCTTGGCCAGGGTGGTGGTCTTGCCCATGCCGGCCGGACCGACCAACGCGATTACCCCACCCTCTTCCAGCGGTTCGACCTTGGGTGTCTTGATCGCATGAGCCAGATGCGCCAGCAGCATGCGCCAGGCCTGACGCGGTTCGGCAACGCCCGCCACCTTGCCCAGCAGCGCCTGCGACAATTCGGCAGACAGGCCCATGCGCTGCAGGCGACGCCACAGATTGGCCTGCTGCGGACGGCGATTCTGCAGCTGCCCCCAGGCGATGGAACCCAGCTGTACTTCGATCAGTTCACGCAACCCGTTGAGTTCGAAACGCATGGCATCCAGCGCGCGCGGATCGACCGCCGGCGTAGCAGGCACTACGGCCTCGACCGGGCGCTGCGGCTTGACCGGAGTCGCCGGCAGCTCCGGCGCCAGCAAGGATTCATTGGCGAACAGTTGACGGTCCTTGCCGGCATCCTGCTCGGCACGGGTGGTCAGCTCGGCCTGGGCGCTGGCGATGCGCGCCTGGGTCTTGCGCAGCTCGGCTTCCAGCGCCGGGTTCGGACGTACCGGCGTTGGCGCCTGATAATCCAGCGCAGCGGTCAGCTCGACGCCACCGGCGACACGGCGATTGCCGATGATCGCGGCGTCGGCGCCCAGTTCGTCACGCACCAGTTTCATGGCGGTCCGCATATCGGCGGCGAAGAAGCGTTTGACCTGCATGACCCTTTACCTCAGTTCTGGCCGACCGTAGCGACTATGGTGACCTGCTTGTTGTCCGGAATTTCCTGGTACGCCAGCACATGCATGCTGGGTACCGCCAGCCGCGCGAAGCGCGACAGCATCGCCCGGACCGGTCCGGCCACCAGCAGAATCACCGGTTTGCCGAGCATTTCCTGGCGCTGCGCCGCTTCCACCAGGGAACGCTGCAGCTTCTCGGCCATGCCAGGTTCGAGGAGGATGCCATCCTCGCTGCCCTGGCCGGCCTTCTGCAGACTGTTGAGCAATATCTGTTCCAACCTTGGCTCAAGGGTGATCACAGGCAGCTCCGGCTCTAGTCCCACAATGCTTTGCACGATGGCGCGGGCCAGCGACACGCGCACGGCGGCCACCATGGCGGCGGGATCTTGACTCTTTGGCGCGACGTTGGCGATCGCCTCGGCGATGGTGCGGATGTCGCGCACCGGCACCTGCTCCTGCAGCAGCGCCTGCAACACCTTGAGCAGGGTCGACAGCGATACCAGCCCCGGCACCAGCTCTTCGGCCAGCTTCGGCGAGCTCTTGGCCAGCAGCTGCATGAGCTGCTGCACTTCCTCGTGCCCGAGCAGCTCGTGGGCGTGCTTGTGCAGGATCTGGTTGAGGTGAGTGGCGACCACGGTACTGGCATCGACCACGGTGTAACCGAGCGATTGCGCCTGATCGCGCTGACTGGGGTCGATCCACACCGCCTCCAGACCGAACGCCGGATCCTTGGCGGCGATGCCGTTGAGCGGGCCGAACACCTGGCCGGGGTTGATCGCCAGTTCGCGGTCCGGATAGACCTCGGCCTCGGCGACGCTGACGCCCATCAGGGTCAGGCGATAGGCATTGGGCGCCAGATCGAGGTTGTCGCGGATATGCACCGACGGCATGAGAAAGCCCATCTCCTGCGACAGCTTCTTGCGTACACCCTTGATCCGCGCCAGCAGTTGCCCACCCTGATTGCGGTCGACCAGCGGGATCAGACGGTAACCCACTTCCAGGCCAACCATGTCCACGGGGGTCACGTCATCCCAACCCAGCTCCTTGACCTCCTGGGCCTTCTGCGCCGGAATCAGCTCCTGCTGGCGCTGCACCTCCTTGACCTCTTCTTCCTTGACCTTGCGGTTCTTGTGCGCGATCCAGTAGGCGCCGCCAGCGGCCAGCAGGCCCAGGCTGATGAAGGAAAAATGCGGCATGCCCGGCACCAGGCCCATGGCGATGAGGATGGCAGCGGCAACGGCCAGCGCACGCGGCGAGGCGAACATCTGGCGCTGTACCTGCGAGCCCATATCCTCGGAGGTGGAGACACGAGTCACCATCACTGCCGCAGCGGTGGACAGCAACAGGGAGGGAATCTGCGCCACCAGACCATCACCGATGGTCAGCAGGGTATAGACCTTGCCCGCGTCAGCGAAAGCCAGGCTGTGCTGCAGTACGCCGATGGCGATACCACCGATGAGGTTGATGAACAGGATCAGCAGGCCGGCGATGGCATCGCCGCGGACGAATTTGCTGGCACCGTCCATCGAGCCGTAGAAGTCCGCTTCCTGGGCTACTTCCGAGCGGCGCTTCTTGGCTTCGGCCTGATCGATCAGACCGGCGTTGAGGTCGGCGTCGATGGCCATCTGCTTGCCTGGCATCGCATCGAGGGTGAAGCGCGCACTTACTTCGGAGATACGCCCGGCACCCTTGGTGACCACCACGAAGTTGATGATCATCAAGATGGCGAACACCACGATACCGACCACGTAGTTGCCGCCGATCACCACTTCGCCGAAGGCCTGGATCACCTGGCCTGCCGCACCATGCCCGTCGTGACCGTTGAGCAGCACCACGCGAGTCGATGCGACGTTCAACGCCAGGCGCAGCAACGTGGCGGCCAGCAGGATGGTGGGGAACACGGCGAAGTCCAGCGGCCGCAGGGCGTAGATGCTGACCAGCAGCACGACGATCGACAAGGCGATGCTGAAGGTGAACAGCACATCGAGCAAAAACGGCGGAATCGGCAGCATGACCATGCCGAGCATGACCAGCAACAGCAAGGGAATACCCAGATTGCCGTGACGCAGGCCCGCAAGATTGCTGCGAACATCACCGATTAACTGTGCGCGATCTACTGCCACGTCCCTACCTCAAGCCATTCAATCTTTTGACGCGATAGTGCGTTCTGAAGGGGTAATGGCAAGAAGCGTTCCAGAAATGACAGAGCAGCGTGCGGAAGAGACTCAAGAGTCCCGGCGCAGGTCAGCAGGTATCGGCAGATCCGGTAGCGGGCCCGGGCGTTTGCCCTTGCCGGCTCGGTACTGGCGCAACTGGTAGACGTACGCCAGGACCTGGGCCACCGCCAGGTAAAGACCGGCAGGAATTTCCTGATCCAGTTCGGTGGAGTAGTAAACCGCCCGGGCCAGCGCCGGGGACTCCAGCACCATCACCTGATGTTCCTGGGCGATCTCGCGAATCTTCAGCGCCAGGAAGTCGCCGCCCTTGGCCAGCAGCAGCGGCGCCCCACCCTTTTCCGGGTCGTATTTGAGCGCCACGGCGAAGTGCGTCGGGTTGGTGATCACCACGTCGGCCTGCGGCACAGCCTGCATCATGCGCCGCTCGGCCATTTCACGTTGCAGCTGACGAATGCGCCCTTTGACCTCGGGCTTGCCCTCGGTGTCCTTGTACTCGTCGCGCACTTCCTGCTTGGTCATCATCAGCTTCTGCTTGTGACTCCACAGCTGGAACGGGACATCCACGACAGCGATCAGGATCAGGCCGCAGGACAACCAGAACGCGCTCCAGCCGACCACCCTGAGGCTATGCAGGATTGCCGGCTCCACAGGTTCGTTGGCGATCGCCAGCAAATCGTCCTGATCCACAGCAAGCACCACCAGCGCCACCGCAAGGATCACCAGGAACTTGGCCAGCGCCTTGACCAGCTCGACCAGGGCCTGAACCGAGAACATGCGCTTCAGTCCCGCCAAGGGATTCATCCGACTGGCCTTGGGCTGCAGCGCTTCGGCGGAAAACAGCCAGCCGCCCAGGGCAATCGGGCCGGCGATGGAAGCGATCAGCAAGGCGATCAAGAATGGCTGAACCGCCAGCAGCGCCTCCTTGCCGGAGGCAAGCAGATATAGCGCCATGCTGCGCTCACTCATCAGCACGTCACGCGGCAGACTGAAATTGCCGCGCATGATGTCCATCAGCACATTGCCCATGTAGGCGCCGAAGATGATCAGGGCCACAGTGCCGGTGAGGGTGACCGCCAGGGTGTTGAGTTCCTTGGATCGAGCGATCTGACCTTTCTTGCGCGACTCTTCAAGTCGCTTGCCTGTGGGTTCCTCGCTCTTGTCGGCGCCGCTCTCGCTTTCAGCCATGCTCGCCTCTCATCGCGTCAGGGCGAACTCGCCCAACTGTTGCAGGGCTTCGCTGGCCAGCGCCTGAAACAGGTTGCCGAAATCGGAGAGCCCCACCCAGAAGATCACCAGGCCCATGGCCAGCGTCAGGGGGAAGCCGATGGAGAAGATGTTCAGTTGAGGCGCGGCGCGGGTCATCACACCGAACGCCAGGTTGATCACCAGCAGCGCCGTGACCATGGGCAATGTGAGCAGCAGCCCTGCGCCGATCACCCAGCCCAGCTTGCCAGCCAACGTCCAGTAGTGATTGACCATCAACCCCTGCCCCGGCGGCAGGCTGACGAAGCTTTCGGCGAGAATTTCCAGCACAACAAGATGGCCATTGATCGCCAGAAACAGCAGCGTCACCAGCATCAGCATGAATTGGCCTAGCACTGGCACCGACACGCCGTTGGTGGGATCGACCATGGAGGCGAAACCCAGGCCCATCTGCATGGCGATGATCTGCCCCGCTACAGCGAAAAGGTGAAAGAACAACTGCAGGATAAAGCCGAACATGGCGCCGATCAGCACCTGTTCGAGAATCATCAGCAGGCTGCGCAGGCTCAGTGCGTCGACCTGCGGCATCGGTGGCAAGGTCGGCACCAGCACCACGCTGATGGCCAGCGCCAGGTAGAGGCGCACACGGGTCGGCACGATTTGGGTACCGATGATGGGCATCACCATCAGCATCGCAGCGATACGGAACAACGGCAGCAGGAACTGGCCGACCCAGCCGCTGATCTGCTCGTTGCTCAACTCCAGCATCGCGCCCTGCCCCTCAACCTATGAGGTACGGAATGTTCTGGATCAGCGTCTGGGTGTACTCCATCAGCTGGCTAACCAGCCAGGGACCGGCCCAGATCAGGGTAATCAGCATCACCATCAGACGCGGCAGAAAGCTCAGGGTCTGTTCGTTGATCTGCGTGGCCGCCTGGAACATGGCCACGATCAGACCGACCACCAGACTCGGCACCACCGCCAGGCCGACGATCAGCACGATCAGCCACAACGCTTCGCGAAACAGGTCTACCGCTACCTCGGGAGTCATCGAAGGCCTCGCTATAACGTGCCGAAACTGGCGGCTAGGGTGCCCATGATCAGCGCCCAGCCGTCGACCAGGACGAACAGCATGATCTTGAACGGCAGGGAGATGATCAGCGGCGACAGCATCATCATGCCCATCGCCATGAGGATACTGGCGACCACCATGTCGATGATCAGAAACGGAATGAAGATCATGAAACCGATCTGGAACGCAGTCTTCAGCTCGGAGGTGACGAATGCCGGTACCAGGATGGTCAGCGGCACGTCCTCGACGCCAGCGAGGTCGGTACGCTTGGACAGTCTTACGAACAGCGCCAGGTCGCTCTCACGGGTCTGCGCCAGCATGAAATCGCGGATTGGCCCCTCTGCCCGGGTCAGCGCCTCCTGAGCGACGATCTCCTCGTTGAGATAGGGCTGCAGCGCATCGGTGTTAATCCGGTCGAAAATCGGCGCCATGATGAACATCGTCAGAAACAGCGCCAGGCCGACCAGAATCTGGTTCGAGGGAGTCTGTTGCAGGCCCAGGGCCTGACGCAGGATGGAAAAGACGATGATGATCCGGGTGAAACTGGTCATCAACATGACGAACGCCGGGATGAAACTCAGCGCCGTCATGATCAGCAGGATCTGCAGGCTGACCGAGTATTCCTGCTGCCCCTCTGCGTCAGTCGACAGGGTAATGGCCGGGATCGACAGCGGGCTGTTGCCCTGCTGAATCAGTGAACTGGCGCCGGGCGGGTCTTCGGCGAACGCCAGGGAAGCGGTCAGGCTCAGCACCAGCACCAGCAAAAAACGCAGCATCAGGATTTGTCCTTCTGATCCTTGCCCAGCAGCTCCATCAGGCGCTGGGCGAACTCCGGTGTAGCCGGCTCGGCATCGGCCAGATGCACGGGTTCCTTGAGCACGTGCAGCGGGGTGATACGTCCAGCGGACAGGCCCAGCAGGATCTGCTCGTTGCCCACCTGCACCAGCACCAGCCGATCACGCGGACCTAGCGCCTGCGTGGCCAGCAGCTTGATCACCTGGCCGCCACGCGGCGCCAGTTGCTGCACGCGGCGCAGCAGCCAGGCCAGAACGAAGATCAGGCCGATGACCAGCAGCAACCCCAGCAGCAACTGGCCCAGTTGGCCAGCCACGTCGCTACCGGCCATGGGGGTGGCGGCCTTGCCTGCAGGCTCGGCGGCCAGCGCCAGCCCCGGCAGCGCAAGCAATAACGCTAAGAGTCGAGCCATGATCAGCGCAGCTTCTTGATACGTTCGCTGGGACTGATGACGTCCGTCAGACGGATGCCGAACTTCTCGTTGACCACTACCACTTCACCGTGGGCGATCAGCGTGCCGTTGACCAGCACGTCGAGTGGCTCACCGGCCAGGCGATCCAGTTCGATCACCGAGCCCTGATTGAGCTGCAGCAGGTTGCGAATGGTGATGTCGGTATTGCCCACTTCCATGGAAATGGACACCGGAATATCCAGAATCACGTCCAGATTCGGCCCATCCAGATTGACCGGCAGATTGCTGGGCGGCGTGCTACCGAACTCCTCCATCGGCGCACGTGGAGGTGCGGGCGGGGCAGTATTCTGCGCGGCCAGCATCGCGTCGATGTCATCCTGACCGGCATCGCCTGCCTCGGCCAGCGCAGCGGCCCACTCGTCGGCCAGTGCCTGTTCCTCTGGGGAGGTGTTTTCTTCGTCTGCCATCGTCTTTCCTCGCCTGGCTACAGCTATTCGTTTGCATCGGGCCTGCTGACCCGACTACAGCCTTCCAGCGCTTCAGCGCTGGCGTTCGATTGGTTCCAGCACCTGCAGGGCCAGATTGCCCTTGTGGGCACCCAGCTTGACCTTGAAGGTCGGTACGCCATTGGCCCGCATGACCACGTTCTCCGGCAGCTCCACCGGGATCACGTCACCCGGCTGCATATGCAGGATGTCGCGCAGCTTCAACTGACGGCGCGCCACGGTGGCGGCCAGCGGTACGCTGACATCGAGGATGTCTTCGCGCAGGGCCTTGATCCAGCGCTCGTCCTGGTCATCGACATCGGACTGAAAGCCGGCGTCGAGCATCTCGCGGATCGGCTCGATCATCGAATACGGCATGGTGATGTGCAGGTCGCCACCGCCGCCGTCCAGTTCGATATGGAAGGTGGACACCACCACCACCTCACTCGGGCTGACGATATTGGCCAGCGCCGGGTTGACCTCGGAGTTGACGTATTCGAAGTTGATATCCATCACCGCATGCCAGGCCTCGCGCAGGTCGACGAACGCCTGGTCGAGCACCATGCGCACCACGCGCAGCTCGGTGGGGGTGAATTCGCGCCCTTCGATCTTGGCGTGGCGGCCGTCACCGCCGAAGAAGTTGTCCACCAGCTTGAACACCAGCTTGGCGTCGAGGATGAACAGACCGGTGCCGCGCAACGGTTTCATCTTCACCAGGTTGAGGCTGGTGGGCACGTAGAGCGAATGCACGTATTCGCCGAACTTCATCACCTGCACGCCACCGACGGCGACATCGGCCGAGCGGCGCAACAGGTTGAACATGCTGATGCGTGTGTAACGGGCGAAACGCTCATTGATCATCTCCAGGGTCGGCATGCGCCCACGGACGATGCGATCCTGACTGGTCAGGTCATACTGCTTGACGCTACCCGGCTCGGCAGCGTCCTCGGTTTCCACCAGGCCGTCATCGACGCCATGCAGCAGCGCATCGATCTCGTCCTGGGAAAGCAGGTCTTGCACGGCCATCTTCGGCTCCCGCTACTGCAACACGAAATTGGTGAACAGCACCTGCTCGACCACGGTGCTGCCGGTTTCCTTCTGCGCCAGCTCCTGCACGCTGGCCAGCGCCTGCTGCAGAAGCATCTCCTTGCCCAGCGGCGTCTGCAGCGCGGCAAAATCCTGACCGGACAACAGCATCACCAGACGATTGCGCAGCACCGGCATATGCACCTTGAGCTTCTCCATGCCGGCAGCATCGCGACTCATCAGCGCCATGCTCACCTGCAGATAACGGGTGCGGTTCTGATGATTGAAATTGACCACGAAGGCCGGCATCAGGTCCTGGTAAATGGCCGGCTGACGAACCGGGGCAGCCGCCACGGCTTCTGCCGGCTTGGCCTCCTCGTGCTTGTCGCCCTTGCTGAGAATGAACCAGGTACCGCCAACGGAAAGACCGACAGCCAGCAGCAGCCCCACCACGATCAGGATGATGAGTTTGAGTTTGCTCTTGCCGGCAGGTTGTCCATCGGCAGCCGCTGCCGCTTGTTTCTTAGCCATGCCAATAATCCGTCAGTGCCTAGGTTCTTTCCGCATTCAAGGGGTTAAGAGCAAGTGTTATGCCAGCATATGAGCAGGCTTGTCTAACTCTGGGCTGCGGATTTAACAGTGCCGGCTACCTCCTGTCACCCCAAATGCATTCGCCCGAGCACCTTTCGGCAACCCGGGCGAATGAAAGTCTAGCGGAGGAATCCCGATCTACGGACCTCGCCTCGAGATCAGAAGCGCTGTTCAGGCGTAGTAATCGACCAGACCACGGCCCGTGGTCAGTCGCTCACTGCGGACCTCCTGTTGAACGCCGGGCTGCAGCTCTTCCCCGGCGAGCAGGCCATCACGTGAGCCGGAGCCTTCACGGCCGCCCTCACCCTGCCCCTGCCAGCCGCGGTTGAGCGACTGGTCGGAAACGTTGGCATCGGCCAGGTTCATGCCCTGCTGGGCGAACAACTCACGCAGACGGTGCATCTGCCCCTCCAGCGCCTCACGCACGCCGGCATTGGGGCTGGCGAAGGTTACCTGAGCCTGGTCCTGAGACAGGTTCACACGCACCTCGAGGCGCCCCAGCTCGGCCGGATCGAGCTGAATTTCAGCCGACTTGAGGTTCTGGCTCGACAACCACATGACGCGATCGACCACCGCCTCGCTCCAGCCGCCCTGCTGCATCGCCACCGGCTGCCCCGGTACCAATGGCAGACGTTGCGCAGCACCGGCCTGATGATTGAGCGCCTGGGTCAGCGCATTGAGCTTGCTGACGAACTGGTCCGGACGATTGGGCTGAACGCTGTCCTGAAGGCTCTCCAGGGCGTCTTTGCCGAGGCTTTTCAGCGGCACGTCCAGCGTCGGCTCCTCGCTGCCCTCGACGGACTGCTCACCCTTGCCCATTGCAGCCATGGCGGCAGCAAAGTCGGTGCTGGTGGCGACCCTGGTGCTTTTGCTCGCAGCATCCTGCGGAGCCTGGGCCTTGCTCGCCTCTTCCGCTGGCTGCTTGAGCAATGCCAGCGGGTCGAGTGCTTCATCCTCCAGCACCGGCTCGGCTTGCTCAGTGGCAGCTGCGGCGGCGCCGGTAATCACCAGAGCCGGCATATCCGGCGACTCATCGGTTACCGGAGCCTCCGTCACCTCAACCTGAATCCCACCCAAAGCCATCGCCAGAAGTGGATCGAGCTGTTCTTCGGCGCCCTCCTGGGTCGGCAAGGAATTGCCGGAGGCGGCAAGCGCAGGCTGTTCGGCGGCAGTTGATGCGGCAGTCGGGGTGGTATCAGTCTCCCCCGTGGCGGGCGCAGAACTCTGCTCCTGGCTGGATTTATCGGTGCTGCCAGTGCGCTCGCCGGACTTGGCCTGACGCTCCTTGGCATATACCTCGGCAAAGCTGGAAGCCCCGTTCTTGCTGGGTTCCGGCGCTTTGGCCGGCTGCTTCGCTTTGCTCTTCACCTCAGGCGTGGCCTGCAGGCGGATATCGGGCAACGCGGACATGGACGCTCTCCGTCTGATGGGTCGTGACGGGATCAGAGCAAAGGGCGGGCCAACTCTGGAAAGATCAGACGCGGTAGCGCTGACGCTCTGACTTGAACAGGATGCGCACGATGGCGAATTCACGCTCGATCTGTTCGATCAACGTCGGCGCCAGCTCCAGCGCCTCGCGCCGACCGGCGTCCTCGAGCTCCTTGCACAGGCCGGCCAGCAGTACCGCGCCCATGTTGCTGCAACTGCCCTTGAAGCTGTGCGCAGCCAGACGCAGCCCCTGCGCATCACCCTCGGCCTGAGCCTGACGCAACAGGCGCACACGCTCCTCGGAATCGGCTACGAAGGTATCGAGCAGGATCGGGTACTCGTCCTCCATGACGTCCTGCAGCGCCGCCAGAACGGCATCGTCGAGATGGATATCGGACACCGGGTCACTCCCTGAACATCAAGGACCGGATTATGCCTCAGCGGACCAACAAAACTCCACGCTGACGCCCCGTCCGTCGGGGCCATAGGCGAAGCCATCGCTCAACTCACGGACCAGCGCCAGCCCGCGTCCGCAAAGCGCATCATCACGCGCTGCCATGAGCCTGGCGGGGTCGAAACCGGGCCCGCTGTCCTCTACGCCGACGATAAGGCGGCCACCATTTCCCTGCGGCAGCATCTGCAGGTGAAAGCGCACGTAACCGTCCTGCAGCGAAGCCAGGCGCAAACGCCGCTCCCGGTAATACTCGGCAAAACCGCTGGCATCCTGCTTGAGCGAGGAATCCAGGCCCATCACGCCGTGCTCCAGCGCATTGGAATAGAGCTCGGCGAGCACGGTATAGAGTTCCCCACCGCGCGGGCGTAGTGCCTGCACATCCAGCAGCAACTGGAGCAGGAACGGCAATGGGTTGAAATGACGCAGACTCAGCGCGCGAAATTCGAAACTGGCCGACCAGTCCATGACGCTGCACTGCCCGCTGTCGGCAAAGGCCAGCGGCCGCGGGCGCTCGTCATCCTCGGCGAGCCCGACCTGGACCAGGCTGACATCGTCTTGCTGTTCGCCGCGGAACGCCACCAGTGCCTGCTGGATTTCCTCGAACAAGGCCTGCGGCTGACGATTGGCGTCCAACAGGCCGAGCAGGCGCTCTTCGCCAAACAGCTGGCCGTGCTGATCACTGGCTTCCAGCACCCCATCGCTGAGCAGAAAGATGCGATCTCCCGGCGCCAGCGGATAGACTTCGCAGCGATCACTGAACGCCGCCGGCTCGAGAATGCCAAGCGGCAGATGGCGTGACACCAACGCCTGACGCGGGCGCCCATCGGCATGCAGCAGATAGCCATCCGGCAGCCCGCCATTCCAAACCTCGAGCAGCCCCCGCTTGCTGCTGATGTTGAGCACGGTGGCGCAGCAGAAAACGCCCACCGGCAGGATGCGCTTGAGCTTGGCGTTGATCTCGCGAAGGATTTCGGCCAGGGAGTGGCCCTTGGCCGTCATGCCGTAGAACACCTCGGCCAGTGGCATGGCGCCAATCGCCGCCGGCAAGCCATGGCCGGTGAAGTCACCGAGCATCACGTGCATGCCGCCTGAAGGTTTGTAGGCTGCCAGCAGCAGATCGCCATTGAACAGCGCGTAGGGCGACTGCATGTAGCGGATGTTCGGCGCATCCAGGCAACCGGAATGCGCCACCTTGTCGAATACCGCCTTGGCCACGCGCTGCTCGCGCAACAGGTGTTCGTTGTGCCGGGCGATCAAATCGCGCTGGCGCAACACCGTGTCATGCAGTCGGCGCAAACGATCCATGGCGCCGATCTTGGCCTCGAGTATGACCCGGTTATAGGGTTTGGCGAGAAAGTCGTCACCACCGGCTTCCAGGCAACGCACCAGCGCCTCGCCTTCGGTCAGCGAGGTGAGAAAGATGATCGGCACCAGCGCCTCGCCGGCCTGTTCCTTGATTCGTCGCGCTGCCTCGAAGCCGTCCATTACCGGCATCAACGCGTCCATCAGGACCATGTGCGGTCGCTCCTGCTCGAACAGAGCGACCGCCTCCAGGCCGTTGCTGGCCGTGAGCACACGATGCCCCTGGCGACTGACGATAGTGGACAGCAGCATGCGATCAGCTGCGTTGTCCTCGGCAATCAGGATCGCGAGACGATCAGGCATCAACTGATCTGGAACAGCTGCTCGAAGTTGGAAATGGCGAGAATCTTGCGAACATCGCTGCTGCAGTTGAGCAGACGGATCTGCGCCGAATCGCCGCCTGCGTGATCACGCAAAAGCAGCAACATGCCCAGTGCCGAACTATCGAGGTAACTGGTGTCGCGCAGGTCGACCTGGTAGCGCTTGGGGGTCACGTTGACGCGCTCGTAGGCGTCACGAAATTCCTGGTGGGAGGCGAAGTCGAAGCGTCCTCGAATCATGATGGTCAGCTCTTGCCCGTCCGCCGACGGTTGCGAGGTGATGGCCATGTCTACTCCTTTGTCGAGACTTTGCCGGATAAGTCGGTTCACGACACAAGGTGTAGCATCTGACTGACGACGAAACAACTTCTAATCAGGACTCGCCGCGATCGATCAGCCGCTGCGCCAGTTCGTCGAGCAGTTTCTGCTCGCGCTTGTCTTCTGCCAACCGGGCTTCATCGATGTAGCGCTGGACCAGCTTGCGCAAGCCCTCGAGGCGCGCGTAGCGCTGCTGCCACACGGCACGAACCTTCTCCAGATTGGCCCGGTGCCATTCCAGGCTTTGCTGCTGCTGGCCGACCGCTGTCTCAAGCTGTGACAAAAAACGCTGGTAGTTCATCAGCCACTGGCCGGAAACCCCCTTGCTGCCCTCGCTGATCCACTGCTGCTGGTAATCGCCACGAAAACGCTCGAGTTCCCCCAGCTTGGCCTCGGCCTGACCAACCAGCCCCTGACAATGCCCGAGCTGGCGCGCCGCCTCGCGCTCGGCCTTTTGTGCCATTTCCACCACCGGCTGCAGGCGCTTGGCGCGACTGAGGCTCATTGCTTCGCCTCAATGGCAGCGAAAAGACATTTAACCAGCACCATCATTGCCCCAGCACGGCGGCCAGTTGCTCACGGCTCTGCGGCATGCCCACACTTTCATCCAGCCCCTGACGCAGGTAGTGAGCCATGACCGGGTGGCGCGCGATGGCCAGGTCGGTGTCCGCATCGCCGCCCGGAACGTAGGCGCCGACACTGATCAGATCACGGCTCTGCTGGTAGCGCGACCACAGCTGCTTGAAGCGCTGCGCCTGTTTGAGCTGCTCGGGTGGTACCACCTGCGGCATGACACGGCTGATCGACGACTCGATATCGATCGCCGGATAGTGCCCCTCCTCCGCCAGACGCCGGGACAGAACGAAGTGCCCATCGAGCACACCGCGCGCGGCATCGGCGATCGGATCCTGCTGATCATCGCCCTCGCTCAATACGGTATAGAACGCGGTGATGGAACCACCGCCAGCCTCGGCATTACCGGCGCGCTCGACCAGCTTGGGCAACTTGGCGAACACCGAAGGCGGATAACCTTTGGTGGCAGGCGGCTCACCGATGGCCAGGGCGATTTCACGCTGGGCCTGGGCATAGCGCGTGAGCGAGTCCATCAGCAGCAGGACGTTCTTGCCCTTGTCGCGGAAATATTCGGCGATACGCGTGCAGTACTGCGCAGCGCGCAGCCGCATCAGCGGTGCATCATCGGCCGGCGAGGCCACGACGACGGAGCGCTTGAGCCCCTCTTCGCCCAGGATCTCGTCGATGAACTCCTTGACCTCCCGCCCCCGCTCACCGATCAGCCCGACGACGATGATCTCGGCCTCGGTAAAACGCGTCATCATGCCCAGCAACACCGACTTGCCGACACCGGTACCGGCGAACAGGCCAAGGCGCTGACCGCGCCCGACGGTGAGCAGACCGTTGATCGAACGAATGCCGACGTCCAGTGGCTGGCTGATGGGATCACGATTGAGCGGGTTGATGGTCGGGCCATCCATCGGCACCCAATCTTCGGCCTTCATCCCGCCCTTGCCGTCCAGGGCGCGGCCGGCGCCATCGAGCACCCGGCCAAGCATGGTCATGCCCATGGGCAGGCGCCCGGCATCAGGCAAAGGCACCACGCGCGCGCCCGGAGCGATGCCGGCAAGGCTGCCGACCGGCATCAGATAGATCTTGCCTGCGGAAAAGCCCATCACCTCAGCCTCGACCTGAACCGGGTGGTAGCTGTCGTCGTTGATCACCAGGCAGCGGCTGCCAACGGCTGCACGCAAGCCTTCGGCCTCCAGCGTAAGACCGACCATGCGCAACAGACGGCCTTCGAGTATGGGCTGGCTGGGTAGACTGATCGCTTCGCTGTAGCCCTCCAGACGCCGGGCGAAGCTCACGCGTTCAAGGCGCATCGCTGCCATCCAGATCCAGAGCGATGTCCGCCTCTGGCGGCTGGGTGATCTGCGCACGCTGTTGCTCGAACAGTTGCTTGAGCGCCTGCGCCATGCGCGTTTCTACGCTAGCGTCGATCTGGCTGTGTTCCGACTCGATGCGGCAACCGCCAGGCAGCAGGCTGTCGTCCTCGAGAATGCGCCAGCTCTCCTCGTGACGCTCGCGCAGCGCTTTGATCGTTTCGAAGTCTTGCGGGTTGACCTGAATACGGACGTTGTCCGCCCCCATCGGCAGCAGCTTGAGCGCCTCGCGCAGGACCTGACGAATCTGGCTGGAGTCTGTTTTCAGCTCGCGCTGAATCACCTCGCGCACCATATGGCTGACCAGGCGCACCATGGCCACTTCCATCTGCTGGTCCTGCTCGGCAATCGGATCGAGCAGCTGCGCCATGAGTTTTTCCAGGCTGCCGACTTTCAGCGCCAGGGCCGCATCGGCCTCCTGCCTGGCCTTGATCTGGCCGGCATGAAAGCCGTCCTTCTCACCAGTGGCAAAGCCTTCGTTGTAGGCATCCTGGCGGATCGCCTCGAGTTCATCGAGCGTCAGTGGTTTGACATCTTCGATGGCAATCTCTTCGACCTGCCCGGTGTCCTGAGCCTCGGCCTCGACAGGGGATGGCACGGATTCGTCAACAGGGGCGCCAGTATCGATTTGCTCTTCACCCGGCGCGTCGAAGCTGGGCAATGCCCAGCGGTCGAAAGTGCCCAGATCCTTGGCACGAATCAGCTCGCTATCCGGCTCCTTGGCTGCCATCAGGGTCTGTTCCCATTTCGACGCGAGCCGCGTTGCAGCGCCAAATGGCGCCATGGCCGGGCGGCGTTCCGCAGGCGTGGAGCGCAGGTAATGGTCGCTCCCTTGCCAAGCTCCACAACGCAGCCTGGCGCCATTTGCTGCGCAACCCGAAGGGCCGGGCCAGTTTTTGCGCGCTGCTGCGTTATTCGTCGTTCATTTGGAATGACCAAACTTCTCTCCTCATGCCTTGCCCGCGCAAAAACTGGCTCCGGCGCGGCCGTGGCGAAACGGGAATAGACCCTGCTAAACCATTTCCTCGCCACCCTTGCCGCCGAGCACGATCTCGCCGGCTTCGGCCATGCGCCGGGCAATGGTGAGAATTTCCTTCTGCGCCGCCTCCACATCGCTGACACGCACCGGCCCCTTGGCTTCCAGATCGTCGCGCAACAGCTCGGCAGCGCGTTTGGACATGTTCTTGAATACCTTGTCCTTGATCGCGTCGTCGGCGCCCTTGAGCGCCAGCACCAGCACCTCGGACGAGACCTCGCGCATCAGCGCCTGGATACCGCGGTCGTCGACATCGGCCAGGTTGTCGAAGACGAACATCAGGTCTTCGATCTGCGTGGACAGGTCTTCGTCCACCTCGCGAATGGAATCCATCAACTGACCTTCCACCGAGCTGTCGAGGAAGTTCATGATGTCCGCCGCACGCTTGACCCCGCCCATGGTGGCGCGCGTGGTATTGGCGCTGCCGGAGAACTGCTTCTCGAGAATCTGGTTGAGCTCCTTGAGCGCAGACGGCTGCACGGTGTTGAGCGAGGACACACGCAGGATGATGTCCAGGCGCACCTTGTGATCGAAATGGCTGAGCACCTCGCCGGCCTGGTCCGGGTCGAGATAGGCGACGACGATGGCCTGGATCTGCGGGTGCTCATAGCGAATCACATCGGCAACGGCACGCGGCTCCATCCACTTCAGGCTGTCCAGACCACTGGTGCTGCCGCCAAGGAGAATGCGGTCGATGAGGTTGCCGGCCTTGTCTTCGCCCAGAGCCGCGGTGAGCATCTTGCGGATGTAGCCATCGGAGCCGACACCCAGGCTGGTCTGGTCGCCGACGATCTCGACGAACTCGCTCATTACCTGCTCGACCTGCTCGCGATGGATGTTGCGCATGCCGGCCATGGCGACGCCGACGCGCTGCACTTCCTTCGGCCCGAGATGACGCAGCACCTGCGCGGCATCGGTCTCGCCGAGCGAGAGCAGAAGGATCGCGGCCTTGTCGACCTTGGTTAGCTTGGTAGCGGTACGATTGTCACTCATCGGCGTTGATCCACTCTTTGACGACCTGGGCTACGCGGCCAGGATCTTCCGCCACCAGACTCTTGATAGCGTTCAGTTGCGCATCATACCCCTCACTGGGGCTCGGCAGCATTATGCTCTGCGGCCCACCGAGGCTGACGCGATCATCGGACAGTTCGCCATCCAGGCCGGCCATCTCGCCAAGTTCCACATCACCGGCACCAGCCAGTTCCTTGCCCCTGCCACCGCCAGTGATGTTGTTGAGCACCGGACGCAGCACGCCAAACACCAGCACCAGGATGAACAGCACGCCGAGCACTTGCTTGACGATGTCCCAGAACCAGGGCTGGGTGTAGAACGGAATATCGGGGATTTCCTCGCCCAACGAGGCGGTGAACGCCGTGTTGATCACGCTGACGCTATCGCCACGGCTGGCATCGAAGCCCACCGAATCCTGCACCAGGCGGGTAAAGCGTGCCAGATCATCGGCCGTCCACGGCACTCGGGTAGTCTCACCGGTGGCCGGATCGACCCGCACCTGATCGTCGACCACTACCGCGACCGACAGGCGGCGCAGGCGCCCCTGCTGCTGACGGGTGTAGCTGATGGAGCGATCCAGCTCGAAGTTGCGCGTGGACTGTTCGCGTTTGTCCGCCGGGTACGGTGCCAGCATCGGCTGGCCGGTAACCGGGTCCATGATCTGTTGGCCATTGGCATCGACCAGTGGTTGACCGGCCGCTACCGGACCAGCCGGTGCAGCGGCACCAGCGGCCTGCTGCGGAGCGGCAGCCGGACCGGGCGGCTGATTGGACAGCGCGCCTGGCACGCCCTGCGGCGGCAGGCTGCTCTGACGCTGCTCATTGACCTGCTGCTCGCTGCGCAGCGCCGGCTGATCCGGGTTGAACATCTCGGAGGTGGACTCGACCGAGCTGAAATCGACGTCAGCCGAGACTTCCGCCTTGTAGCGACCGGTGCCCAGCACCGGCTGCAGGATGTTGTGCACGCGCTGGGTGAACAAGGTTTCCATGCGGCGGGTGTAGTCGAACTGCTTGCCAGCCATGGTCAACTCGGACAGCTCCTGCTGATCGGAGAGCAGATTGCCCTTCTGATCCACCACGGTGACCTGGCCTTTGTCCAGCTCGGGCACACTAGTCGCCACCAGATTGACGATAGCCATCACCTGACTCGGCTCCAGCGCGCGCCCGGGATAGAGCTCGACCAGGACCGAAGCCGACGGCTTGCGCTCGTCACGGACGAAAACCGAGGCCTTGGGCATGGCCAGGTGCACGCGAGCCGCCTTGACGTTATTGAGGCTGGAGACCGTGCGCGCCAGTTCACCTTCGAGGCCACGGCGGTAACGAGTGGCTTCCATGAACTGGCTGGTACCCAGCCCCTGCTCACGGTCGAGAATTTCGAAACCGACACTGTTATCGGTCGGTGCCACGCCGGCAGCCGCCAGGCGCATACGCGCACGTGCCAGATCGTCAGCCTTGACCAACAGCGCGCCGGAGTTGGGTTCGATGGTGTAGTCGATGCCGGAAGCGGTCAGAGTCTCGACCACCTGGGTAGCATCCATACCGTTGAGGCTGCCATAGAGCGGACGGTAATCCGGCTGCTGTGACCAGAGCACAACGGCAAAACCGATGGCCACGCTGGCAGCCAGGCCGACCAGCAGGCCGAGCTGGCGCAGCACCGACATTTCGGCGAGATTTTCCAGGAAGCTAAGGCCCAGCAGGGGCTTCTTCGGCTCACCCGCTTCGGCCTTGGCCGGTACGTTTGCTACTGCTGCTTCAGCCATGAATCAACCCTCAGACCGGCATCTGCATGATGTCTTGATACGCCTGGACCAGCTTGTTACGCACCTGGGTCATGGCTTGAAAGGATACGCTGGCTTTCTGCGAGGCGATCATCACGTCGGTCAGATCGACCCCGCTCTGGCCCATCTCAAAGGCAGTGGCGAGCTTGTTGGAGGCCTGCTGGGTCTCGTTGACCTTGTTCACCGCCTGGCCAAGCATTTCCGAAAAGCTCGGCGCTCCCTGCACTGGCTCGCTCGCAACAGGTTTCTGACGCGACATGGCCTCAGCCTGCATGGAACGCATTTCCAGCATCAAGCGATTGAATTCGACACCTTGGCTCATGACTTCCTCCACTGCCCGCTTTTTGACACTAGCGGCGCTATGCAGGGGTATTTGCAACAAGGGTGCCAACAAAGCAGCTACAGGCGGCTTATGGGAATCAGACCGAGGACAAGCAGATAAATAGGATAACTACCGTCATCCCCGCGAAGGCGGGGATCCAGCAGCAAGAGACGAATCACCAACAATCTCCGACCAAAGATCCCGCCACTGCGGGTTTCGCTCCTCGATCAGACGCAGCTTCCAGGCACGATTCCATTTCTTGATGGCCTTCTCCCTGGCTATCGCGTCACTCATACTTCCATGCTGCTCGTACCACACCAGCAACTTCACGCCATAGCGGCGCGTAAAGCCCTCAAGCACTCCCTCTCTATGCTGCCAGATACGCCGCAGCAAATCTGCGGTAACTCCGATGTAGAGCGTGCCATTACGCTGGCTGGCCATAATGTAAACGGCTGGTTGTTTCATGCTGCAGTCCTTTGCAGATGCGCCCTGCGTGAGCAGGGAGGCCTATTCAAAGGTTGATTTAAGCCCGAACGACAAATAATCGCTCAATAGGCCAGGACAACCTGAGCGCCGCCGCTGGATCCCCGCCTTCGCGGGGATGACGGCGATAGAAAACCCGAGGCACTCCCACGAAGTCGGGGATTCCACCCTACCAGCCGCAGGTCCTACCTACCCAGGTCGGCAAACTAACTGGCGTACAGATAAGCCTCGACATCCATGCCGGCATCACGCATCTGCGCCAGCTTGTAGCGCAGGGTGCGCGGGCTGATACCCAGGCGCTCGGCAGCTTCCTTGCGGCGACCGCGTTCGGCACGCAGGGTGTCGATGATGACCTGAAACTCGCGACGGCGAAGATCCTCGCCCAGGGCACCGGAATCAGCTGCCCCTGCGGGCTCGACCGGCTGCGCTGTTGGGGCCGTGACGCTCGGTACTACCGCCAGACGCGGTGCGACGCTCTGCACCGATTGGCCGATAGGCGAATGCAGGCAAAGGTCCTGCGCCTGAATCACCCCGCCCTGCTGCAGAATCAAGGCGCGCTGGATGGCGTTGTCCAGTTCACGCACGTTGCCCGGCCACTGATGCTGAACCAGGCTTTGCGCGGCCGATTCGGACAAACGCACCGGTGCCTGATTCATTTTTTTGACGTGCTTGGCCAGTAGCCGCTCGGCCAGCGGCAGGATGTCGGCAGGACGCTCACGCAGCGGACGCCAGGCCAGCGGGAAAACCGACAGGCGATAGTAAAGGTCCTCACGGAAACGGCCGGCCGCCACTTCACTGGCCAGATCACGGTTACTGGTGGCCAGCACGCGAATATCCAGGTTGATCGGCTTACGCGCGCCGACCCGCTCCACCTCGCGCTCCTGCAGCACCCGCAGCAATTTGGCCTGCAAGCCTAGCGGCATTTCGGAAATTTCATCGAGCAGAATAGTGCCGCCATCAGCCAGCTCGAACTTGCCGGGCTGCGCAGTGACAGCACCGGTGAAAGCACCCTTCTCATGGCCGAACAGCGTGGCCTCGAGCATGTTGTCGGGAATCGCCGCACAGTTGATGGCGATGAATGGGCCGGCTGCACGTGGCGACTGCTGGTGGATATAGCGCGCCAATACTTCCTTACCGGTCCCGGACTCACCTGTGATCATCACCGTCGAATCGCTCTGCGCCACGCGCGACGCCAGCTCCAGCAGCTGCACGCTGGCCGGTTCGAGCGCTACAGGGCCATCACGCTCACCGGCGGTCATTTTTCCAAGTGCGTGCTTGGCCACCAACTCCAGTAGCGTGCGCGGCTCGAACGGCTTGACCAGATAATCGGCCGCCCCCTGGCGAATGGCATCCACCGCGCGCTCCACGGCGCCGAACGCCGTCATCAACAGTACCGGCAGTTGCGGGTAGCGACTGCGAATCTGCGCCAACAACTGATGCCCATCCATACCCGGCATATTGACGTCACTCACCACGAGACCGAAGGACTCCTCGGTCAGCGCGACCAAGGCCGCTTCGGCACAATCGACTGCCCGATAATCATGCCCGCCCAGGCACAGGGTGTCGGCCAGGGCTTCGCGCAGTGCGCGATCGTCTTCAACCAGCAGGACTTTGGCAGCCATGGGTTACTCCTGATTCGAGTGAGGCGCTGCATCGAGCAGCGGTAGAGAAACGATGGCGCAGGTGCCACGACCTGCACGTGATTGCAGCAGCAGCTGGCCCTGATGAGCACGCGCCACTGCCTTGACCACCGCCAGGCCGAGGCCGGTTCCGGTGGTCTTGGTGGTAAAGAAGGGTTCGCCCAGACGCGCCAGGGTCTCCTGACTCATCCCCGGTCCGTCGTCACTGACGCACAGGCGCAATTGGTTTTCGCGGCGATAAAGATGAATCTTCAGGCGCGCATCGCGACCGGCCGCCTGGATGGCGTTGTCGATCAGGTTGAGCACGGTGCCGACCAGTGTGTCGCGGTTGCACAACAACTCGCCATCGCGCACATCGCATTGCCAGCGCACGGCCATGCCCCCGACATGCGCGTCGGCAGCCGCACGCAGCGCATCGAACAGGGCCGACGGCGCCAGACGATCCGGCAATGGCAGCTCGCCACGGGCGAAGATCAGCATGTCGCGCACCTGGTTCTCCAGCTCGTGCAGACGCTCCTTCAAGCGGCCAGCGAAGCGCTGCTGCTGTTCGGCGGGTAGAATCTGCTCGTTGAGATGGCTGGCGTAGAGCAATGCCGCAGAGAGCGGCGTACGGATCTGATGCGCGAGCGAAGCCACCATCCGCCCCAGAGCCGAAAGACGCTCATGACGAGATAGTTGATCCTGCAGGCGACGGGTTTCAGTCAGGTCAGTCAGCAGTACCAACTGCCCCGGCTCCCCATGCAGAGAACGGGTCGCGATGGATAACCGACGTCCGTCGCGCATGGAGATTTCGTGGCCGTCGTCTTCGCGCGGTGCAAAATTGCGAGCGATCACCTGGCGCCAGAGCATGCCCACCAGCGGCTGGCCAAGTAACGCACGGGCCACGGGGTTGGCTTCACGTACGACACCCTGACCATCGATGACGATCACGCCACCGGGCAGCAGATCCAGCAGGCTCTGCAAGCGATGCGCCAGACGTTCCTTCTCCGCCAACTCCTGCATACGCTGAGCGCTGACCAGTGCCAGCTGTCCCTTCAGCTCATTGACTCGTGCCTCGAGTAGGCTGTACGACTCGCTGAGCTGGTTGGACATCTGATTGAACAGGGCAAAGGCCTGCTCCAGCCCTGCACGACTGGCTTGTTCGAGCGGCGCAGCAAGGCTTGGCTCGGCTGACTCGGTAGGACGAAGGTTGGCTTCCATCTGCTTCTCTCGTACGACGCACCGTCAGAAGACGGTCGGATACAAGAGCTTTAGCAATCCCCGTGCCTACTTTTTTATTCTTATTTTTCAACCACTTGAAAAAACGAAGCCGGAGCTTGCGTCAAAGCTCCGGCTTTCGTTCTGCTATCTAGCCTGCGCCAGAGGAATCAGTCCTCCTCCTGGCCATCCTCTTCGCGGCGACTCATGCCGTACTTGCGCATCTTCTCCACCAAGGTGGTACGTCGAATTCGCAGGCGCTCGGCAGCACGGGCCACCACTCCGCCAGCATCATCCAGCGCTTGCTGGATCAGCCCTTGCTCCAGGTTGCCAAGGTAGTCCTTCAGATCCAGCCCCTCCGGCGGCAGCATCGCCGGTGTATCCAGGCCCGGCAGGCCGGCCATGATTGCCGCGCGCTCTTCCATCTCGTCACGCAGGCTGGCTGCGAGTTGCTCATCTTCATCGTCGACATGACGGAATTTCTTCGGCAGCTCACCAACGCCGATCACACCGTAGGGGTGCATGATCGCCATACGCTCCACCAGATTGGCCAGCTCACGCACATTGCCCGCCCAGTCATGACGACACAGCGACATGATGGCGGCCGAATTGAAACGAATGGAGCCACGCTTTTCGTGCTCCATACGCGAGATCAGCTCGTTCATCAGCAGCGGGATGTCTTCGATACGTTCGCGCAGCGGCGCCATCTCGATGGGGAAGACGTTCAGACGGTAGTACAGATCCTCGCGGAAGCTGCCGTCCTCGATCATTTTCTCCAGGTTCTTGTGCGTGGCAGCGATGATGCGCACGTCAGCCGTCTGGGTCTTGTTGCTGCCGACGCGCTCGAAAGTTCGCTCCTGCAGTACGCGCAACAGCTTGACCTGCATCGGCAGCGGCATGTCACCGATCTCGTCGAGGAACAACGTGCCGCCATTGGCCAGTTCGAAGCGCCCCGCCCGACTGGTGATGGCGCCGGTGAAGGCACCCTTTTCATGCCCGAACAACTCGCTTTCCAGCAACTCGGCTGGAATGGCGCCGCAGTTGACCGGCACGAACGGTGCCTCGCGACGCTTGGAGTGATAATGCAGATTACGCGCCACCACTTCCTTGCCCGTTCCAGACTCGCCGAGAATCAGAACGCTGGCCTCTGTATCGGCCACCTGCTGCATCATTTGCCTGACTTGCTGGATGGCGCGACTGGTGCCTACCAAGCTGCGGAACAGGTTGGGCTCGCGCTGACGGCCACGATCGCGTGCCTGGTCGTACATTTCGCGATAGACCTGAGCACGGTGCAGAGAGTCGAGCAGCTTGTTATAGCTGAGCGGCGTCTCCAGCACTGCCAGCACGCGCCTGCGCAAGTCCTCCGGCCAGTCCTGCAGAGTGGAGTCGCCCACCGTCAGCAGCGGCAGAAACTCATCCCAGCCCGCGATCTGTTTGGTTAGCTCCAGAGCACCGCCTTTGGTCTCGACATCACCCAGCAAAACGCTGAGCACCTCCCGACTGGAACCGAGCTCAGCCACCGCACTGCGCCAATCCTGACTGGTGCAGGCCAGATGCTCTTCCCCGAGAAAGCTCAGAATGATCGCCAACTCATGGCGGCGCGCAGCATTGTCATCGATCAACAGGATTTTGGTTTCACGCCACATCTTGTGCTTGTCTGACCCGAGGAGTAAGGGAAATTGCACGCCAGTTCTTCGGCGCGCACCGGCAACTTGCCACTAGTAAAGTCAAAAAATTGAAGCCAGTCAATTTTATGGCGTAATTTTTTACGCTCATCAACAGTATCAGCCCAAGCACCGGCTTGCAGAATCGGGCGATCATCGTCGATAAAAGAGGAGAAGCGGGGAAAACGCAACGGGAGAAACCGAGCTTAACCAGGCGGATAAACTCGGCAAGTAAGGGGAATCAGCCGAAAAGCTGGTAGACCTTGGCGCCCTGATGGGACTGATTGAGTTGCACCAGTTCACTGGCAAGACGCTGCTGCTCGGCCTGACAAACGGTGACCAGCTCACGGTAAAGCGCCAGAAGATTTTCCAGACCGCTACGCAGATCTTCTTCATCGCGACTTTCAACCATGGCCGCTTCGACAGCCATACGACACTGCAGGTCAAGCTCGCCAATCGCAGCCCAGTCCTGTTTGGCCAACGCATCGCGCAGGGCCGAACCGGTCGCTTGCAAATCTTGGACGGATGAACTCATTCGCTTCTCCTCCGATGCCGGCTCATTACTGGGCGATGGCATCCCAACCCTGTTTGACATTACGCAGCAGCCCCGACACTTCCTCAAGAAGCTCCGGCTCATTGCTGACGTTGGCTTCGGTCAAACGGGCGATCATATATTCGTACAGGCTATCCAGATTACCAGCAAGCTCGCCACCCTGCTGGTGGTCAAGGCTCTCACGCAAACCAGCAATGATGGCAATGCTTTTGCCAATCAACTCACCCTTCAACGCTGTCTGCCCGCGCTCCATGGCACCACGTGCCTGAGCGATACGAGACAAACCGCCCTCCATCAACATCTGAATCAGACGATGAGGGCTGGCCTCTGCGGCCTGCGCCTGGTTGTTGACGGTCTGATACTGCTTGAGGGCCGCCATTGCGTTCATAATCGCTCTCGCTCTACCGATAGGCTGATGTTCTAGGTATCGGCTATCACAGATAAAGCTTTAGCGTTTTATGGTGCGAAAAGGCCTGTGCAATCCCGGTAAAACTCGCTTACGACTATCCTGCCGGAACAGGTTCGACCTCGGGCCCGATAGCATCCCAGGCGCTCTTGATATCTCCCAGCAGGGTTTGAACCTCGTCCAGCGTACGCGGCGTTTCATCCAGCGCAACGCCAGCCAGACGGCGAGTCATATAGTCATAGAGCGCGTCCAGGTTCTCTGCAATTTCACCACCCAACTCCTTGTCCAGAGCCGCCTGCAGCACGCCCAGAATGGTAATGGTGGTCCCCACTGCCATCCCGCGAATCTCGGTGTCGCCTTCGGCCTGCGCTTGCTTGGCAAGCATCACTCGCTGCAAGGCGCCTTCGAGCAACAGCTGCACCGTACGATAAGGGGAAACCTCTTGGCTGGTTTTGACCTGCTTGTAGGCATCGATCGGGTTCTTGCTCATAAATTACTTATCCTTTCTGACGAAGCCGGGCAGATTGGCGAGCATACCGCCCAGGCTTTCGCTTGTACGTTTGAGCTGACCGACCAGAGAGTCCATGGCGTTGTATTGGGCATAGAGGCGCTCCTGCAGGCTCTCCACGCGCTTGTTGAGCGATTCACGCTGCTTGTCGATATCCTTCTTGGTGACTTGCAGGGCATCGTTACGCTGCTTGAGCACACCTTCGGTGGCGACATAACTGGAGGTGAAGCTGGATAGCCGCCCCATCAACCCCTTGTCACCGGTCAAGTAACTCCCTACTTCATCGAAGTTCCGGTCCAGCGCAGCAGTCAGCTTGGTATCATCCAGGGACAGCTTGCCATCCTTGCCAGTGGTGATGCCCAGTTCGGCAAGCGCCTTGATACCGTCCTGCCCGGAAGTGTTGGCCAGCTCGTTGCGTAGCCCGGACAGCAGTCCGCGCACCGAGGTGTCACCAAACAGCGGCCCGGTAACGGGATTGGACCCGTCCACCGGAACAAAGGCCGTCAACTGGGCGGTGGTGCTGATCAGGGCATTGTAGGCATCGACGAACTTTTGTAGGCTGCTTCTCACACCCGCCTTGTCCACGCCGACCGTGATGTTGATGGTCTTGCCGTCAGTCAGATCGGTGCTGCTCTGCGCCGCGAGCAGATCCAGGGTGACTCCCTCCAGGGCATCGGAGATCTTGTTGCTGCTACGCACAACCTGCAAGCCGTCAATGGTCAGACGTGCAGACTTGGCCTGGGTGATGACGCCGCCGGCACCACTCGTGGAGTCGGGTTTGAGGAAGGCGCCCGTGTTGTCCGGGTCGGCAATGGGGGCAAAGTTCTGGGTGGTCAGCAGGTTGCTGCCGGTAGTCACGCCGTCTTCCTCGGCGACTACCCGGATATCGTTGCCTGCCCCGGTCTTGGTGGAGCTGAGGACAAGACGCGAGCCGGAGTCATCGGTGATGATAGAGGCACTTATCCCGCTGCTCTTGCCAGCCTCGTTGATAGCGTCACGCATACCGGCCAGGGTGTTGTTGGCCGCAGTGATGTCCACGCTTATGCTGGTAGTACCGGCGGAGATTTCCAGCGTACCGCTATTGAAGGTGGCGGCCGTGCTGCCGGAGACGGAGACGGACTGCAAGGCCACCTTGCTGCTGGCAGCGAGCTGTTGCACCTGGACACTGTAGGAACCAGCCGGCGCAGTGCTGGTAGCGGTCGCCTTCAGCGTGCTGCTGCTCGAAGAACTGGCTGTTCTGGCTTCGAACAAGGAAGTCTTGTTGAGCGAATCGACAGCGGACTTGAAGGTATTGAGCGCGCCGGTCAGCGTACCGATCGCAGAGATTCGGGTGGTGGTCTGCTTTTCCAGACGATCAAGCTGACTGGTTTTGGGCGCCTTCTCTGCATTCACCAGCGTTTTCACGATGGTGTCGATGTCGATGCCTGAACCTACACCTGTAATCCCTACCATGATGCTGTACCTCGTCAAAAATCCGACCGTATCCACGGAACAACCGGATAACAGTCAAAACTCATGCCAAGACCATGAACTATGCCTCGGCCTTGAACAGAAGGCTGCGCACCTCCGACAGGTTCTCTGCCAACTTGAGCGCCTCTTCCGATGGAATCTGTCGGATCACATCACCCGATCCCGCATCCGTCACCCTCACCACGACCCGACCGGAACCATCGTCGACAGCGAAGTTGATGCTACGTCGCACGCTTTGAACGAACTCCTGAATGGTCGAAACGGCATCTTCGACCTGTTCGCGACTGACTTCCTGAGACGGCTCCACTACCCTGGCCTCGGGCTGCTGCATTGCCTCTTCGACAGTCCTGGAAACCATGGCAGCGCCAGCACTGGAGATCTTCTGACGCGCATCGACATTGCTCGATGGAGCGCTATCACGTGCAAACGTGGGATTTACAGAGGTTTTAATCGAACCGACGTCCATAAATTGCTCCTCACAATGAGGTAACGGGGGAAAGAGCCAGGCCCTTTCCCCCGTAGTCTAGCGCCTTTGACCTTAGCCCAGCAGACTGAGCACGGCCTGCGGCAACTGGTTGGCCTGAGCCAGAATCGCGGTACCGGCCTGCTGCAGGATCTGATTCTTGGTCAGTTCCGAAGTTTCGGCAGCGAAGTCGGTGTCGCGAATCCGGCCACGGGCAGCCGAGGAGTTTTCCGAGATGTTCTGCAGATTCGAGATGGTGTTCTCGAAGCGGTTCTGCACCGCACCGAGCTGGGCACGCTGGCTGTCGATGTTGGAGATCGCGCCGTTGATGATACCCAGCGCTTTCTGCGCCCCACCCGCGGTACTGATGTCAACGTCCTTCACCGAATCCAATGCACTGAACTTGTCCGAACCCAGGCCGGCGGCCATGCCAGTGACCTCGAAGGCATCGGCGGCCTCGAGCTGAACCTGACCATCGGCACGGGCGCCGGCGCCAGCAGCGATGGACTGGGGACCGCCCACGTTCTCATCACCCGCAAAGTTCTTGGCCTGCAGTGTAGCAGTGGCGCCGCTGCCGCCCTGGTAGTTCTTGATGGCGATGGCATCGCCACGGGAGCTTACCAGTTCGATTTTGTCGCCTTTGGAGACGGCCGAGATACCCGTCTTGCCGGTTTCCTTGTTGATAGCGTCAGCCAGTGCGCCCAGATCCTTGGTGTTGGTCACGACCGCGGAGATAACGGTCTTGTCGGTGTCCTTGGTGCTGCTGGTGGCACCGTACAGCTCGAAGGAGATGGTGCCGCTGGCGGAGATGGTTCCCAGTTCGGCAACGGTACGGGCGTTGGCGGTCACGCCGGTTTCGTCGCTCTTGGCGTTGACGGCACGAGCGATCTCGCTGGCGGCGGCACCACTGGCCGGACCGCTGATGCTCACCTTGCCGCCGGCAGCATTGGTGGTGAACTTCGAGGAGATGTCGAAGGAGGTATCCGAGTATGCAGTGGTGCCGAAGGCAGCCGCGCCGCTGGCACCGCTGGCGATGGTACCGGCTGCACCACCGGAAGTGGTGACGCGGTTGATACCGATACGGTCGGTGGCAGCCGAGCCGATGGAGACGCTGATGGTCTCGTAGGCGTTGGCGCCGACCTGGAAGCTCTGCGAACCGAAGCTGCCGTCGAGGATCTTGCGACCGCCGAAGCTGGTGGTTTCGGAGATACGGTTGAGTTCCTGTTGCAGCTGGGACACTTCGCCTTGCAGCGCGGCACGCTCGACGGCGCCATTGGAGCCGTTGGCCGATTGCAGCGCCAGGTCACGCATACGCTGCAGGATGCCGGTGGACTGCTGCAGGGCACCTTCAGCGGTCTGCGCCAGGGAGATACCGTCGTTGGCGTTACGGGTCGCAACGCCCAGGCCGTTGATCTGGCTGGTCAGGCGGTTGGCGATCTGCAGGCCGGCCGCATCGTCCTTGGCACTGTTGATACGGTAGCCGGTGGACAGGCGCTGGAGGGAAGTGTCCAGGCCCTTGGCAGAGGAGTTCAGGTTACGCTGAGTATTGAGGGACGCAACGTTGGTGTTGACTGTAAGGGCCATGGTATTGCCTCCAGATGACCTTGAGTACCGATTGTCTGAGCTTGCGAGCTCGGGCCTGCTTGCTCAGACGCCCAGAGAGTTCGCATTCGATCTCTTTATCGGCGCCTCCCTGGGGAGCTTTAGGGACTTTTTGCAGGTTTTTTTTATTCTTCCCAGTCAATCGCTTAGCTAAAAAATCCTGATCGCAAGGGGATTCTGACTGAAAACCGTCGAGTCTTTGCACAGCTCGACAGTCGCCACCTCGATTCAGTCGGGCATCCAGGCGTCACGCCAGCGCTCGAGTCCTGCCCCTTCGAGCATCCAATCGCGATGAACCGCCGCGCGCAGCCGGTCGCCGGCCTCCGCAGCCGCGTCGAGATCGTTGATGTGCATGCGGATGGCATCGACCCAGTCGCGGAAACGGTTCTTCACCCGGGTAACGGGCAGCTCGCCCCTGTAGCATTCCAGATCGCTGCATACCACAGGGAAGCCACAGGCGCCGTACTCGAGCAGACGCAGATTGCTCTTGCACTCGTTGAAGAGGTTCTGCTCGACCGGTGCCACCGCCAGATCCAGATCCAGACTTGCCAGTGCGGCCGGATACGCGTCGATCTCGACGCCGGCATGGACTTCATGCACATAAGGCCGAATCACGGCCGGGCACATGCCGAAGAAGACCCACTCCACTTCTTGCGCCAACTCTTTGACCACATCCGCGATCAGCTCCAGATCACCGGTATGGCTGGCGCCGCCAGCCCAGCCGACTCGTGGCTTGCGTCCGCGCCGGCGCTTGGCCTGCAAGCCCTGCCACCATTCGAGTGGCAGACGGTTCTCGACCACCCGGATGTCAGCATGCAGCCCGGCAAAGGCCTCGGCCAGCGGCGCGGTGGACACGACGAAGCGATCGACGAAACCGAGCCCACGGCGCAGGGATTTGAGAATGTCCCTGGGCATGTGCTCGCGGTGCACGCTCTTGAGCGGCAGGTTGGGCAGGTAATCGTCCAGCTCGTAGACGGTGAAAGCCGAGGAGAACTGCTTGATCCGGCGCATCGCCTCCAGGCGCTCGTCGCCGATCTGCCGCTGCAGCACGATCACGTCGGGGTTGTAGCGCTCCAGTTCGACCACCTGCAGCAGGCCCTCTGAGAGCATGCCGTCGACCAGTCCGTCGCGCAGCATCGCGCGCAGCGGCCTGATCACTCGGTAGTTGCCGCAGCCCCAGGGATCAGCCGGGTGCGCCAGCACCACCGGCAGAGGGCGCCAGGTCAACGGGCGCCAGGTCAGGTGGCTGTCGGCCTCCAGCTCGAAACCCTTGCCATTGAGCGACAGGCAACGATTGTACGCGGGATCGTTGGCTAATCGTGGCAACCAGCGTGAGTAAAACGCGTCTTGCTCCATCACCTCACGTTTGCGACGTAGCTGCAGGAACTCTGGGCTGTTGCGCCCTCCTCCCCCCATCAGAACGGCATGTGGTGTCCAAACGATCAGATAACCGGCTTCACGAACCTTGAGGCACAGGTCAACGTCATGAAAAGCCGTCTGGAACAACGTCTCGTCCATTCCACCGACTTCCTCAAACAATGATCGGCGAATCATCAGACAGGCCCCAGCAACTGCACTGAAGTTCTGATCGAGCTGCAAACGCTGCATATAGCCGGCAGCATGCATTGGCTCATTGGCGAACGCTGGCGCAGCGGGACCGTTCAACCCTAAGATCAGGCCGGCCCCATGGTGTTTACCATCGGGATAGAGCAACCGCCCACCGACTACGCCAACCTCTGGCCGCTGCGCATGGTTGAGCAGGTGCTCCAGCCAGTCCTCGCGTACGACTACCGTATCGCTATCGAGCAATAACAGGTATTCACCACGTGCCGCTGTGGCAGCAAAGTTGGCGATTGCCGACGCACTGTAGGAGTGTGGATAGTGCAGCACACGTACCTTCTCATCCTTGAGCGCCTCAACGCCTGCCAACCAGGCTTTGCCGTCGGCTGAACTCTCTGTACTGTCGACTATCAGCAGCTCGTAATGACCATAGCGGGTTTTTTCCAACAGATTGTCTACACAGCGCTGCAGTGCCTCCATCTGATCGGACATTGCAAGCACGATGGACACCGAAGCCTGTTGCGGATGGCCGTAGTCAATGAGATAGCGCCCCGGCATGACAGACCCGACATGCGCGTCGGCATAACCCCGTGACTGCAGATGGCGCTGGATAGCCGCCTGCTCAGCGGGCTCATTGCATAGACGCGGCGCATCGCAGGTAAGTAGCGGCTCGGGCACGTGTCCCAGACCAGCGATGCCATCCTGCTCAACCAACCGCAGCAACAGATCAAGTTCAAGCGCACCTACAGACGCCGCATCGAAGCCACCGGCGGCAATGAATAGGTCACGTCGGAACAACCAATGGCGAGCCATAGCGGCCGGAAAGCTGAGCAACATGTCGAGATTGAAAGCCGGGCGCAACGCCGCCCCCAGATTGCCCTGGTCAATGCGTTGCAGCTCATCTCCATAAACTGCACGGCAATCCGGTGCATCCATCAGTTCGAGCGCGACCATCATCAACCCGCTCGGAGTGAACACCGCTCCGGCCTTGACCATCATCAGCCAGTCGAATGCCGAGGCCGCTACCGCTGCGTTGATCTGCGCCACAAGATTGCCAGGCTCGATGCGGATGAAGTGCAGCTTGTCCTCCATGGACGTCTTCGGCACGTCGCCTGTCGTGAAAGCGAGGATGTGAGTCGAGGCGTAAAGACTCCGCTCCATGCTGAGACTCTTGATAGTCGTCATCAGCGGCTCCACGGAGCCCTCTTCATCGATGACCAACAGTCCGAAACTGGGGCCAGGCTGTTGTTCAAAGCGTTGACTGATCAGCGTGCTCTGACGCTTGGTAGGAATACGCTCCGCCAACCATCGCTGAAACTGGTATTTGCCAGCATTGCTGCGGCGCTCCTGAGCGGCAGCCTGGGTTACCTTGATGAAACGATCCAAGGCCACCCAGAAGTTACGTTGGTGCTCCAGCAGACTTTCACGCAAAAGCGGCTGTGTGCGCCTGGCACGCTCCAGTTCTTCAGGCTCAAGCCCCCATGCCACACCGTGGCTCTTGGTCTCATTCTCACCGAGCTTATGGGGAGCCCATTCGCTAGGAATGATGATACCTATACAGCCACAAAGCGCTGCTTCACCGGCCATCCCAGAGGACTCAGCGCAATAGAAATACTCACACTGCTGAAAAAGATCCGCCAGTTCTTCCCAGGAGGCTGGCCACTGCGGAGTGATCTCTACGGCATCCGGTGGTAACAGGGCAGGGTCGATACGTCCCTGACCTCGGCGTCCTTGGTAGTAACAGACCTTACCGGGTATACGCTTGTCCGCTTGAGTGGGCGGTGTAAAGATTCGCAAATCGGGTGCAGGCAGATAAAGCAAAGACTCTTCGTCCATTCCTGGCTGCAACAATGCTCGGGTATAGGCAAAGAAGAGGTCATCCTCACCGTATTGGCCATTCCCCTCGATGAATCCAGGCTGGTTCAATAGATAGCGAACAACCGTTGCACCATTGAGCGGGTTTCCATCAATGATCTCTGGATAGACCACTACCGGCTCAAGCCCTTGGCTACGGTGCAATTCAAGCACTTCGTTGGTAAGACGCGGCGTCATCAGTTCAGGGCTTACCAGGCGGGCCGTGACATAAGCCTCATAACCAGAACGAATCAGGGCATCGCAAAGCATATGCATGACGCGAATGCCCGCGGATGTACGCCGGTAGTCTGGTGCATAAATGTAATACGGCTGCGGACGCTTGGAAAAAAGTTCGCGCATTACCGATTCACCCCTCGTTGTTCATGCCTGTACGGGATCTAGCCGGAACTGGTGGCTAACCCCAAGCTAATCCTGATAGTTACTGTTTCGCACTGGTCAATCTGGCCCAGCGCACCATGCTGTCTATGGAGTGCACGAGAGGTGTCCAGACTTCCACACCGAGTGCTTGGGCACGTCGGATATCAGGAACATAAAAAGACCGTCCGATGTCATTGACCGCACCGAGTACTCGCACGTCTTTGCCCGGAGCCACACGCTCAGCCACCAAATGAGCTAGGTCGACGATACTGATAGCCTGATCGGAACCGACGTTATAAACCTGGCCTCTTTCACCGCGCAGCAATAGAGCCAGCAACCACACCGCCAGATCGGCACCATGCAAATAGCTACGCACCGCCTGTCCAGCGGAATTCAATACGATTTTGTCTGCGTACAGTGCATCGCGTACGAAATTGCCGATTGCAAAGTGGGCCTCCAAGGGTAAGCCCGGCCCGGAGAACGCAAAACAGCGCGCCATGATGACGTCGATACCGTGGTTGTGCGCGTAAATCGCGCCAAGCGTTTCCTGGGCACGCTTAGCCTCTGCATAAGCGCTGCTGGCACTGTTGCTGATGCAGGCACCGGAGAAGCTCTCGCTCACGCCGCAGCCATCGGGCAGGCGACCATACTGGGCACCGGAGCCGGTAAGCAGCACGCGCGCGCCGTCGCGCCGGGCCAGCTCGAACACCCGCCGCGCACCTTCGACGATGGTGTCGAACAGCTCCAGCGGACGAGCGTGGGCCGTTGCCGAAGTATCTGCCGCAGCATGCAGGATCAGGTCGACCGGATGCCCAGGGAGTTCATGCAAGTGGCGAATATCGCTGGCCAGCCAATGGAGCCAGGCACAGGCCCGATAGTGCGGCGCCAGCGCGAGGAAACGAGCGGGATCACGGGAGACCACCGTCACCTCGACACCGGATCCGCGACGGTTGAGTTCCTCCACCAGCGCCAGCAGCCAGAGGCCGAAGAAACCGGTGCCACCGGTCAGCAACAAATGCCGACCGCGATAGCCTTCGACCAGTTCGGGCAGCATAGGCAGGCGTTGCAGATCGTGCCGAAACAACTCGGCCGAAGACGATGCTTGAGCGCTCATCGTACGCTACAGACCGCTGATGGAAATGTTGTACTGCTCGAACTCCACTTCCGCAGCCGGGTATTCGGCGAAGGTGAAATCCTGCCGTGGTATACGCCATTGACCGTAGACGAAATCCAGATAGCCCGTAGCATCCGCCGGCACCTTGAAGTACTGGCCGAACAGTTCGACATACTCATGACCATCGAAATGGCGCTCCGGGCAGAAGAACTCAGGCATGGAGCCTAGCACCACAGCCAGACCATCGCGGCGAACACGGCGACTGATGCCGACCTCGAACGGCACCACGCAATCACTGCCAGGCAGGTTCACACAGGTGATCAGGATGGTCGCGCCGCGCTCGCCGGCACTCATCAGTTCCACGTTCCACGTCATACCGTCGTGCAAGGGAAAGTGGTGCTTGCTGTCACGTACCAGTTCGATCACCGCGTCGAATTGCTCGTCGTTGACGGCGAAGTCGATATCGTCGTCCCAGGCGATGAAATCCCCCTCGCGAAATGCCCCCAGCAGGGTGCCGAAATCCAGATACAGGTCGATGCCACGCTCCTGCGCCAGGGCGCGCAGAACCAAGGCCATCTCACGGGCGATGTCCTTGGTTAGCGGGTGGGAAAAAGGATGTGCGTCGCGCATACCTTTCATCTCACGCTTGCCAGGTATGACGGTGGGAATGGTGGAAAGCCCGAGCGTCTGCAGCTGTTCGAGAATGCCTTTGGACCAGACGCTGGTGATCACGATCGCATCGCACTGCAGCTCACCGATGCGCTGCGGCGCGATCACCTCGATGCCATGGAACTGTCCGCCTTGTTTGGCCGGGTCATTATCAGCGACCGCACGGATATCCAGCCCAGGATTCTGCTCGATGAAACAGCCCCCACTATTACCAGCACCGAACAGCACCAGCTTCTTGCCCTCTAGGCTCTGCATTTCATCATTCCTCATACGCCCCTTAGCGGGCGGTTTGCTTCATGGCCACGCAACGCCCGACTTTAGCGTCTTCGTCACGGTACTTGGCCAAACCGTGCCCCTCGATCTCGTAGAGCACGGAAAAGCCGGAGGCCTCGATACCGGCCAGAGTAGCGCGATGGTCGAGATAACGTCGGTAGTGACCGTCGCCGAAGACCTTTTCCTGCTCGGCATCGGCCACCGTACGGTACTCCAGAAACAGCAGGCACCCGGCAGGCAGAAGCGCCCCCAGCAGGGTAAGGAAATCGTTCTGCTCCTCCTCGCGGATCGCATGGAGGAAGAAACGCGCATAAACGGCCACGCGTTGCTTGCCAATGAGAAAACCTTCGATCTGCTCACGTGCCTGGGTAGCCCGGCACTGCTCGAAGCGGGCCTGAGGGTGACGACTTAAAGAACGGCACAACTCGATGGCCTCGGCAGAGGCGTCGAGCGCCAACAGATCAAAACCGTAGGCCGAGAAAAAGTGGCTATCACGGCCATTACCACAGCCAAACTCGATCACTCCATCGATCTTGTCTTCGACACTCAGCACGAACATTTCACCCAGCGCGAAGGCAGCAAATTGCGAAGGCAATGACGGCAGAGGCAGACTCGAGCGACCATAGAACGTATCCCAGTAGCCCAGACGATCATCAGTTGCCATGGGCACCTCCATCACAATTACCGGCCGATGCCAATTGCTCGGCCCCGATTCTCGAATGTCCGGTCACCATGTGCTGCGCCCTCCATCCATCACCAGATTGGCGCCGTTCATGTAGGCCGAAGCATCCGAGCAGAGGAAGGCGATGGCGCCCCGGTACTCGTCGGCCTCGGCCATACGGCCTAGCGGGATGAGTTGCGTCAGCTTGCTGACGAACACATCGTTCTGCCCGGCATAGACACCACCGGGCGAGAGCGCATTGCAGCGCACGCCCTGTTCGCACCAGTAGGTGGCCAGGTACTTGGTCAGGCCGATCAGGCCATGCTTGACCACCGAGTAGGTCACCGGCTTGACCGGCTGCTGTTCGGCCTCACGCCCTTCGACCCGGTACAGGCGCTGATCCGGCGCAATGACGCCCAGGTCGGAGGCGATATTGACGATCACCCCACGCCCCTGCCGCGCCATCTGCGCGCCGAACACCTTGGCGCAGTTGAATGCGCCGCCGAGGCCGACGTTCAGGTCGAGTTGCCATTGTTCCCAGGGAAAATGCTCCAGACGGGAGAAATCCTTGTCGCCGGCGCTCTCCACCTTGGGGTTGCGCGCGGCGTTGTTGATAAGAATGTCCACCCGGCCATGCTCGGCCAACAATTGCTGCCCGATCACCTCAAGCGCCTGCAGGTCGGTGATGTCAGCCACCCGGGTCGGCGCCTGGCAGCCGGTTTCCTCCGCCAGCCTGGCGGCATTGGCGGCCAGGGCTTCGCCGTTGATGTCCAGCAGTACAGGAATGCCGCCAAGCCCGGCGATGGTCGCGGCATGCTGATAACCCAGCAGGCCCGCGCCACCGGTGATGACGGCCACGCGGCCGTCCAGACGAAACAGACTGTCCACGCTAGCCATGCACGTTCACCTCGCTCAACGCCACTTCCCTGCCCTCCTTCAGCGAGCGCAAGGCAGCCAATGCCAGGCGCAGGCTTTGCAAGCCATCGTGCAGGCTCACCTGCGGCGTGGCCGAGCCGTTCACGCAATCGAGGAAATGCCGCGCCTGAGCCAGGAACATGTCGTTGCGCACGAACCCGGGGAAGTCGTTCTCCTCGCTCAATTCGCCCTCGGCGCCATATACGCGCAAGCGGTTGGCCAGCAGGTCGATTTCGGCATAGCCGGCATCACCGACGATCTTGAAGCAGCGTACCGGCGGGCGTTGCAGGTAGTCCTGATGCAACAGGATGGGGAAGCTGCCCATGGCGCCGTCGCAGCGCATCAGCGACGAGGCCGTGTCTTCGACGTCGATCTCCAGGTGGCTGAGCTGGCCGCCATGGGTGACGATGCTGCGTGGCAGGCCGAAGAACCAGTAGATCAGGTCCATCTCGTGAATCTGCGACAGAATCACACCGCCGCCCTGATCGGCACGCGCGGCGTACATCTGCCGGTAGTCCTCGTAGCGGTGCCAGTTGGGCAGGTACTCGCCGATCTCCGAACGCACGCTAAGCAGTCGCCCGAAGAAACCGCTTTCGAGCAGGCCCTTGATGCGCTGCAGTCCGGGATGGAAGCGAAAGTTGTAGCCAACGTGGAACGGCAGGCGGCGCTGCTCCACCTCGGCCAGCAACTGGTCGATGCCGGCAAGATCGCTGGCCAGCGGCTTTTCCATGAACACTGGTACACCGGCCCGCACGCAGTCCAGCGCCACCGGCACATGCAGCGAGTTGGGGTTGCAGATGAAGGCGGCAGCCGGCTTTTCCGCCAGCGCCTCGGCCAGGTCGTGATGCACATTGATCGCATAGTCGCGTTCGAGGTCGGCGCCTTCGTCGACCGTCAGGTTATCGCGCAACTTGATACGTTGGCCGCGCACGCGGTAAGCATGCACCTGCAGCTCATCACCGAGCAGTTGGCGCAGGTTGCGCAAATGGCGCTGGCCGATGCCACCCAGGCCACAGAACAGAATCTTCACGATATCTTTCTCTCGTTGAGGGCCGTGCCGCGAAGCCAGTCGGATGCGAGTGCTGCCATGTTGGCGAGCCAGCGCGCCTCGTCACCGGCTTCGCCACGGGCGACCTGCAGGACGAAGTCACCACGGTAGCCGTACTGGATCAATTGCTCGCGCAAGCTGGGGAAATCGGTATCGCCCTGCCCCAACGGCACGGTCGTGGCACCCAAGCGGCGATCCTTGATGTGCACGCTGCCAACGCGCGCGCCATAGGCAGCGAATTCGTCCTCCGGGCGATAGCCCAGCGAAGCGCTGTTGCCGGCATCGTAGTTGACCTTGACCAACGGGTGATCGAGCAAATCGAGCAGCTCACGAAACGCCTGCGGCGCCAGGTCGGTCTCCAGGTGCAGTTCGACACCATGGCGCTCGGCTTGCGGCAGCACCTGGCGCAGGTTGGCCACCACCTGATCACGCTCGCTTTCGTCGCGAATACGCGAGGCGTCGACGAAGGGCAGCACCACGCGTCCCACCCTCATCTCCGGGCAGATACCCAGCAGCCACTGCAGGCGTTCGAGCAGCTCGGCGTTCTCCGCCTGACTGCAGCGCAGCAGCGGACGATCCATGAAATAGTCGGCGCAGATCGACACGACGGCGACGCCGTGTTGGGCAAGCAGCCCACGCAGTTCCTCGCGCCCTTGCGCCGTTTCCAGCGGGTTGGCGCCCTCGCCGAACAGGTCGTAGATCCACTCGATGCCGCGCAGGCCGATCTCGGCGGCACGAGCGATTTCCAGGCGCCAGCCCTGACGCGGGAAGGACTGGAAGCGTCCCGCCTCCGGTGCCCCCAGACGGCCCTGCATGGTGTAGAGGCCGGCGTCGGCGTATTGGCTCAGGTAGTCGCTCATCATCAATCGTCCACCAGCGGAATCAGCATGTTGGCGCGCAACTCGTCGCGCTCCAGGAAGGGGAACAGATCCTCCAGCGGGCTGGACACCATCACCCCGTTCTGACCGATCTTCGAGGTGATGCGCGGGCCGATGGCCTGGTCAGGCTCGACCATCACCTCGCAAACTACCGGCCCTTCCAGCGCCAGCGCCTCATCGATGGCCTGACGCAGATCGGCCTTGCCGTCGATGCGGCGCACCGGCAGGCCGAAGGCCGTGGCCAGGGCGGAAATGTCCGGCAGGGTCAGTCCGGAATCCGGGTCGCAGCCGATGGTCTGCTTGAAGTAGCCGCCTTGCGAGGCGCGGATCGAGGCGTAGCCGTTGTTGTTCAGTACGAAGTACTTGATCGGCAGGCGCAGGCGGCGCACCACCTCCAGTTCCTGAATGTTCATCACGAAACCGCCGTCGCCATCCACCGAGATGGTACGTAGGCTGCCGCTGCCCAGGCAGCCACCGATGGACGCCGGCAGGCCATAGCCCATCGAGCCCAGCCCACCGGTCGCCACCGCGCGCTGACCACGCTTGAGGCGCACCGACAGCCAGAAGGTATCGAGCGCAGCACCGGAACTGCCGGGGATGATCTGGTCGCCCTCAGCCATCGCCTCGGACAGGGTTTCGCTAAAGACGTAGGTGTTCACGTAGTCGCTGGGTTTGCGGTACTCGGGCAGCACCACAGGGTAGGCAGCCTTCCAGGCCTGACAGCGCTCCCGCCAGTTTTGACAATCCAGCGCCTGCGTACCACTGGCGGCCAGCAGATGCTGCATGAACACCCGCGCATCGCAGACGAAGCGCTCGTCGGGCATGTCGCCCAACTTGGCGATTTCCGCCGGATCGATGTCTACCACCACGATCTCGGCCTGGCGCGCGAAGTGGCTGCGGTTGAAGCCGGTGATGGAAAAGTCCATGCGGCAACCGATGGCCAGGACCAGATCGGCGTTCTGCACGCTGAAATTGGCGCCACGCTGGGCCACGGTGCCGCAGCGGCCGACGTAGAGCGGGTGCTCGTAATCGAGCAGATCGGCGCCGATCCAGGTGGTCAGCGTCGGCAGCCCCAGCGTCTCGATCAGCTCACGCATGGCTGCCTCGCCGCCGGCAGCATGCACGCCGTTGCCCACCAGCAGCACGGGGCGCTTGGCCTGGCGCAGGCGTTGCAGCAACCTGAGCACGGCGGCTTCGTCCGGCGCTGACGGCTGTTCGTCCGCCTCAGGCGCATAGCCGATCAACTGCTCAGGCACGATCTCGGTGGCCTGCACATCCAGCGGCACATCGAGCCACACTGGGCCCTTGCGCCCGCTGAGCATCAGGTGCAGCGCCTTCTCCAGCTCGTAGCGCACCCGTAATGGATCGAGCAGGCATACCGCATGTTTTGTCAGGGGCGTGACCACGCTGACGATATCCAGCTCCTGAGTACCGAGCTGACGCAGGCCGCTGTCGCCCTTGAGGTCGGCACGCTTGACCTGGCCGGAAACGAACAGCGCCGGCGTCGATTCGAACCAGGCACCGGCCAGGCCGGTAATGGCGTTGGTTGCACCCGGGCCGGAGGTCACCAGGCAGGCACCGAATTTACCGCTGGTGCGCGCATAGCCTTCAGCGGCAATTGCGGCGCCCTGCTCGTGGAGCATGCTGACGGCAGCCAGCCGTGGTTGACGCAACAAGGCGTTGTTGAGGTGCATGGCCCCGCCACCCGGCAGGAAGAACACATGCCCGACGCCCTGGTTGGCGATGAATTCGAAGATGTAATCGGCGACGCGCATTAGGATCACTCGGCAACGGAATGCTGGGGAAGTCGGCTATCGGGAACGGCATAGAGCACCAGATCCCAGCCCTCGGCCAGATGTGGGCCCAGGCGGAAGTGGTAGCCAGGTTGGTAGGCGTGCAGTTGCAGAAGGATCGTCCACAGATGGTTCTGCTCGTGGTACACGCACACCGCGATCAGCGGCTGTCGTTCGCTGATCAGCTTGCGCCCGCCTTCGAGGCACTGCGGCTCGAAACCTTCGATATCGATCTTGATGAAGGTGGGCGGCGCGATGCGCTCGCAGAGCGTATCCAGGGTGGTCACAGTGACGCGTTCACTTCCGCTGCCCACACGCGCCGCAGGGCCGCCCTGAGCTTCGATCAGCACTTCGCCGCACGCGTCGCCCACCGCCAGTTGGTGGGCGTGGAAAGCGCCATGCCCATGCAAGCGCTTCAGGGTCGAGACAAGCGCCTGGTAATTGCTCGACGAAGGCTCGAACGAGTGAATCTCAAGGAAGGGCCGGCCACTTTCCAGATAGCCCAGCACCGAGTCACCGTTGAAGGCGCCTATGTCGTACACCACCTCATCCGCGTATTCGTTACTGAAATAGCGGTCGAAATAGATCGCCTGCGGCGCTGCAGGTGGCAGCAAGTCGTAGTCGAGAAACAGCCGCCACTCGATATGATCGACAAACAGGCGTCGCGATTCTTCATCCGCCAGCAAGCCGAAGGCCGTGCGGATGCGCTCAGCATCGGCCAGCACGTGCTCTGGCAAATCCAGGGAGTAATGCGGCAGGAAACTCTGCGGGTAACGCCAAGCCAGATGGCCGAACAGAGCGATTCGCTCGAAACCCAGAGCCTGCAGCGGGCCCAGGCGGTCGGCCATACGGTCGGTCGCCTCACCGCACCAGATGGTCACGATCACACCAGGCAGTGGCCCCTGCCACTGCTGGGCCAACGTAGCGGGTGCGAACACCGGTACCTGCTCGATCTGCGTGCCCCACAGCGCGGGGTTGTTGTCGATAAAGGCCTCTGGCTTGACGCCCATAGCCTGCAGCACGGCCAACGCCTTGCGCCCCAGATTGCCGGCACCGAACAGAATGAATGGCTGATCCAGCCCTCCGAGCAAGCGATCCAGGGTTTGTTCCTGGCGCTTGCGCACCGCGTCGAGCGGCTCGGCGAGCAGACCCTCCAGGCGCTGCGTGAGGGTTTCGCTATGCATGGCTGCTGCCTCGCAGTGATTGTAGGTAACGCAAAGCCGACCAGAACCCCGCGCCATGATCCTTGTGCCCCTGCCAGACTTCGGGGATGAAGCTGACCTGCGGGTACCGGCGAATCCGCGCCCAGGTATCCGGCCAGTCGATGTCGCCGGTGCCCATCAGCACGCCCTCGCCATTGGTGCCTTTGGCATCGGCCACGTGCAGGTGCGCCGAATGCGGCAGCAGCAGGGCCAGTGCCTGCTGGAAATCGAGGCCGAAGTGGAAGCAGGTCATCTGCAGGTGCGACAAATCCAGGCACAGATGCAGCCCATGCTCGCGCGCTTGGGCGGCCAGCTCATCGGGCATCATGAAGATGTTCTGGTGGCGCTGACCGCCGAAGTGCCAGGGGAACGGTGCCATGTTCTGCGGAATCAGCTCGGTACCGGCGAAATCCACCTGACGGCAGGCGTCGTGGAAACGCTCGTAGAGCTCCGGGCGCATGGCCAGCGGACGCGGTTCGTCGGCGGAAAAACCACCGATGTTGGCCACGATCAGGCGCGCATCGGCATTGGGGAAGAACTCGCCGATCTGTAGCGTGGCATCCACTACGCGCTGCAGGTTGTCGATCGAGCGCTGGCGATAGGCCAGGTCGTCCGCCGCCAGATCCAGCAGCTCGCTGTTCTCGAACAGCTCCGGCGCATGCACCACCAGGCGCGAACAGGCGACCTCGGCGAGAAACGGCTGCGGCTTGAGGCTGAGGTCACGATAGGACAGATGGAACTCGAACAGATCCGGGCTGATCCGCCGTCGGTAATCGAGGAAATCGTGATAACGCACCGGCACGCCCCAGCGAATCGGCAGCTCGAACGCCAAGCGCTGCTCCTGGGCCTGCTCGCTCAGGTCACTATCGAAAAGAAAATCGCCCAGGGCGATATCGCGCTGCGCCGGTTTGCCCAGCAGCTCCGGCAAACGATACGGCGGCAGGCCCTGGCCAGGGCTGGCGATACGCAGCATCGAGGCGTCCATGACGGTGCCTTCGGCGATGTCACGGGCGGCGATCACGCTCTTGCCGAGGTTCTCGCGGTTGAGCAGCTCGCCCTGGCTGGCATGGCGCCCCGGGCCTTGCCAGGGCAACGCCAACTCCAGCTGACGGATGCCATCGACCAGTTGGCGAAACTCGCCCGGCTCCAGGCTGGCCAGATGATCCGGCCCTTCCATACCGCGATCCAGAGTAATGTGGCGCTCCACCAGCTTGGCGCCCAGCGCCACCGCACCCAGGGTAATGGCGATGCCACGTTCATGGCCGGAATAGCCGATCAGGCCGTGCAATTCCTGCAAGCGCCGCAGATAACCGAGCTGGATATCAGTCTCGGGCGCCGGATAGGCGCTGTTGCAATGCAGCAGCGCGAACGGCGTACCGAGCGCCTTGAGCTGCTCGATAGCGCGCACGATCTCGTGCTCGAAGGACATGCCAGTGGACAGGATCAGCGGCTTGCCCAGGCTGGCTGCCTTGGCGATCAGGTAGGGGTTGCACAGATCCGCCGAGGCGATCTTCAGAGCCGCCACATCGAAGCCGGCCAACGCATCGACACTGGGCTCATCCCAGGGGGTGCACAGGTAGGTAATGCCCGTCTGCGCGCAATAGGCGCGTACCTGGCGGTGCTCGTCGAGGCTGAGTTCCACCTTGTCCAGCAGATCCTGAATGTATTCCACGCCCAGGTCTTCAGCACGCGAGCCGTCGGCCTTGCGACGATACAAAGCGTCACGGTTGCGCAGCTGGAACTTGACGCAATCGGCACCGGCTTCGATGGCGGCATCGACAAGTTGCCGCGCCAGTTCCAGCGAGCCGTTGTGATTGTTGCCGACTTCAGCGATGACGTAGACGCGCTCGCCGCCAAGCGGGAAGCCGTCGATGAGAAATTGGGTCATTGGATTTTCGTTCGCCATGAGGTCACGCCGCTCGATTCGAAGCGGAAGTTCTGGGTCTGACAGCCCAGCGCGGCCACGGCGCTGACCACGCGCTGACGGTGCTGGGGCTGGACGTAGAACAAGAAAAAGCCGCCGCCACCGGCGCCCAGCAGCTTGCCGCCACAGGCCCCGGCGGCCAGTGCGGCCGCATAGATTTCATCGAGTCGGCCATCGCTGATGGCCGAGGAAAAGCGCTTCTTCAATTGCCAGGCTTCGTCCAGGCAGGTGCCGAACGCCTTGAGTTCGCCCCGGATGAGGAAGTGGTGCATGCGTCGACACAGGGTCACGCTGGCGCTGAGCAGCTCGGTTTGCGATAACTCGGCCTCGATCTCTTCGCGCTGCAGTTCGTGCAGGCGCCCGGAGTCATGGGAGATGCCGGTGTCGCACAGCACCAGGCAGGACTCCAGTTCGTTGCGGATGGAGTCTTCCAGACGGATGGGATGGACGAGGTTGCGCTGGTTCTCGAACTCGATCAGGTTGAAACCACCGAAGGCCGAGGCGTACTGATCCTGCCAGCCACCGGCGATGCCGAAGCACAGGCGTTCGGCCTGGAAGGCCAGCTCGGCGATTTCGTAAGTATTCCAGCGATCCTGGCGCAGCTCGTTGAACACGGCGATAGTCGCGGTGGTGGCGGCCGAGGAGCCGCCCAGGCCAGAGCCCACAGGAAAGTCCGAACGCAGGTAGAGGTCGAAGCCGTACTTGGGTTTGATCACCGCGACGATGGTGGCCAGCAGGCTCTTCTCCGGTGCGGCCAGCAACTCGGCCAGGGAGCTGTAGTGCTCCTCGCGGCTCAGGTCTTCGGCATAGATGCTGATGCGTCCATCGTCACGCGGGATCAGGGTGGCATGGGCATACAGGCCTACGGTGCAGCTGAGCACCGCCGCCGAGTGGTCGATGAAGAAATAGGTCAGATCCGCCCCGCCGCCGCAGAAGCTCATCCGCACCGGTGCTCGGGCACGGGCCAGCACGGGCACTTCGGCACTGGCAGCCATCTGCCGGGTGTATACCTCCACCAGGCGACCTTGCTCGTCCAGGCCTGGTAGAGCGATGTAGCCCAGGTCGAAGGCCTTGAGTAGATCCTCTCGCGGCACGCCAGCCTGTACTGAACGAAACTCCTCGTTCATGCAGGCGGTAACCGGCTCGTCCGTCTTGCCGCCTTGCAGCAGATGGCGGCGCACGTCACCGTTGGTCACCACGCCCAGCAGACGCATCTGCTCGTCCACCACGAAAGCGATCTGCAGGGCGCCGGCCTCGATGCACTCGACGGCATCGAGAATGCTCTGCTGTTCACGAATACTGAGGGTTTGCACGAGCAGGCTCATGATCTGGGTTCCATCCGAAAATCAGTGGCGTATCGGTCAAGCGACTCCGGCGTGCCGATATCGATAAAGCGGCCGCCGTATTCGATGACCCCCACGGCTTCGCTGGCCAGCAACTCAGGCAGCAGCTCCTGCTCCATCGAGCACGCACGCACGGCGGCGCTCGCAAAGGTTTCGCAGGTAAAAGCGTAGACACCCGCGTTGATCAGGCCCGGTCCTTCTCGCCCCTTCTCCAGCAGCGCACGCAACTGACCACCGGCATCAACCTCAAGACTGCCGTAACGGCTACGGTCACCCACCCGCACGCCCAGCAGCGCGTTGCCCTGCCCCTGCACCATCATCGCGTAGCCGTCGGCATCGACAAAGGTGTCGGCATTGAGCACCAGATACCGCCCCTGTGGCGGTTGCTCACGCAGCGCATTGAGCAGTGCACCGCCCGTGCCCATGGGGCTGGGCTCGACCACTAGCATCAATTGCAGCCCGGCATCCTGCGCCAGAGCCGCCAGTTGTTCAGCGACCTGCTCGGCGCGGTAATGCGCGCAGAGTACGGCCTCGCTGACACCGGCCCGCGCCAGTTGCCGCAGCACGCGCGCCAGAAAAGGCTCGCCATGCACCGGCACCAGCGCCTTCTGCGTGTCCGTCACGCTGCGCAAGCGCGTGCCGAAGCCTCCGCAGAGGACGTAGGCGCGCATCAGCGCAGCCTCCGCACATAGCTTTCCAGGTGGCGCGCGGCATGCTCCAGGTGATCCTCGGAAAGCCCCGGCCATAGGCCGATCCAGAAGGTGTCACGCATCGCCTTGTCGGTAATGGTCAGCTCACCGCACACGCGGTACTCCTGGCCCTGCATGTAGGGCTGGCGCGTCAGGTTACCGGCGAACAGCAGGCGCGTACCCACGCGTTGCTCATCCAGATAACGCAGCAGTCCGACACGCTCGATGCCACAACCATCGCGCAGGGTCAGCGGGAAGCCGAACCATGACGGATCACTGCCAGGCGTGGCCTGCGGCAGGATCAGTTGCTCGGCGCAGCCGGCCAGGCGCTCGCTGAGCCAGGCAAAATTGCGTTTGCGCGCACTGATGAAGTCATCCAGGCGATCCATCTGCGCCAGCGCACAGGCGGCCTGCATGTCGGTGATCTTCAGGTTGTACCCCAGGTGCGAGTAGGTGTACTTGTGGTCGTAGCCTTCCGGCAGATCGCCCAGTTGCCAGCAGAAACGCTTGCCGCAGGTATTGTCCTCGCCCGGTGCGCAATAGCAGTCACGGCCCCAGTCGCGGAACGACTCGACGATGCGTTTGAGCAGTGGCGAGTCGGTGAACACCGCCCCACCCTCGCCCATGGTGATGTGATGCGCCGGGTAGAAACTGAGCGTGCCGATATCACCGAAACTGCCCACCTGGCGCCCTTCATAGGTCGAACCGAGGGCATCGCAGCAATCCTCGATCAACCACAGGCCATAGCGATCACAGAGGTCGCGGATGACCTTGAGGTTGAATGGGTTGCCCAGCGTATGAGCAAGCATGATGGCCTTGGTACGCGGCCCGATGGCAGCTTCGATCAGCGTCGGATCGATGTTGTAGGTGCCCAGTTCGATATCGACGAATACCGGCACCGCACCGAACTGCAGAATGGGGTTGACCGTGGTGGGAAAACCGGCGGCTACGCCGATCACTTCGTCGCCCTTGCGAATCGCCCGGTCGCCCAGACGCGGTGAGGTCAAGGCAGAGAACGCCAGCAAATTGGCCGAGGAACCGGAGTTGGTGGTCAGCACGCAACGGCGGCCCAGATAGCGAGCCAGACGCTTCTCGAAAGCCTGGTTGAAGCGCCCAGTAGTCAACCAGCCGTCTAGCACGGCCTCGGTCATGTTTTTCAGCTCGCCCGCACCGATCACCTTGCCGGACGGCGGCACGGCATCACGACCTGCCTCGAAGGCGGTCGGTGCCAGTTGCAATTCGGCATAACGCTCCACCAGCTCAGCTATCTGCTGACGCAGCGCTTGCGCCGTCTGTTCACTCATGAATTTCGCCTTGATAGGCCGCGATCTGCGCGCGGCTGAATATCTGCATGTCCTCGCCGGCCTGCCAGGCCCGGTGCCAGTCGAGGGTTCGTTCGATGGCCTGCTGCAAGTTCCAGCGAGGGCGCCAGTTCAGACGAACACGTGCCTGGCTGGAGTCCAGCGCGAGCAGGCCCGCCTCGTGAGGTTGTCCATTCGCCTCGACCGTCCAGCGCGCCTCACCAGGCCAGTGCTGGGCCAGTCGCTCGACCAGCTCGCCGACACTGACTAGCCCCTCGTTATCAGGGCCGAAGTTCCATGCCGAGGCCACCGCCTCGCCCTGCTCGACCAGCGCCTGCGCCAGGCACAGATAGCCGTGCAGCGGTTCGAGCACGTGCTGCCAGGGCCGCACGGCTTGTGGGTAGCGCAACGTCAATGATTGCCCGGCCTGCCAGGCACGCAGGATATCGGGCAGCAGACGGTCAGCCGACCAGTCGCCGCCACCAATCACGTTGCCGGCCCGCGCCGTGGCCAGTGCGATGCCGGATTCGCGCAGGAACGACTCACGCCAAGACGCACATAACAGCTCTACGCAGGCCTTGCTGCTGCTGTAAGGGTCATGTCCACCGAGGGCGTCATTTTCGCGGTACGGCCAGAGCCATTCACGGTTTTCGTAGCACTTGTCGCTGGTGACGACCAGCACCGCGCGCACGCTGTCGCAGTTGCGCAGCGCTTCCAGCAGATTGACCGTGCCCATGACGTTGGTGGCATAGGTATCGGCTGGCGCACGATAGGATTCACGCACCAGTGGCTGAGCCGCCAGGTGCAGGACGACTTCCGGGCGGAACGTCGCCACGGCCTCGGCAACGCGCTGAGCGTCACGGATATCGGCCAGGGTGCCAGGCATCCGCTGCGCCAGGCGCGCGACCTGCCAGAGCGATGGTTCAGCAGGCGCCGGCAGGGCATAGCCATAGACCTCGGCACCCAGCTCCTGCAGCCACAGCGCCAGCCATCCGCCCTTGAAACCGGTATGCCCGGTCAACAGGACTCGACGGCCAGCCCAGAACGCTGCACTCACGGCCATACACGCCACTCCGCCTGACCGCTCTTCCAGCGCTCTTCAAGCAGCACGCGATCACGCAGGGTGTCCATCGGCTGCCAGAAACCGCGATGCAGATGACTCATCAGCTGCCCATGCTCGGACAGCTGGCGCATCGGTTCGAATTCCCAGGTAGTGCCGTCACCGTCGATGTAATCGAGTACGTCCGGCTCAAGCACGAAAAAGCCGCCATTGATCCAACCGCCATCGCCCTGAGGTTTTTCCTGAAACCCCAGTACCTGCTGGCCCTGGATATCCAACGCGCCGTAGCGACCCGGTGGCTGCACGGCTGTTACCGTGGCCAGCTTGCCGTGACTGCGGTGGAAATCGATCAGTTGCGCAATGTCGATATCGGCGACGCCATCGCCGTAGGTCAGGCAGAAGGTCCCATCGCCCAGGTAATCGCGCACGCGCTTGAGGCGGCCGCCCGTGGCAGTGCTCTCGCCCGTATCGACCAGGGTCACGCGCCACGGCTCGGCATGACGGTTGTGAATGTGCATCTGGTTTTCTGCCATGTCGAAGGTCACGTCGGACATGTGCAGGAAGTAGTTGGCGAAATACTCCTTGATCACATAGCCCTTGTAGCCCAGGCAGATCACGAAGTCATTGATGCCGTAATGAGAGTAGATCTTCATGATGTGCCAGATGATCGGCTTGCCACCTATCTCGATCATCGGCTTGGGCCGCAAGTGGGACTCTTCGCTGATACGCGTGCCCAAACCGCCGGCCAGAATGACTGTTTTCATAAATTCGCCCAAAGTCGCCTGCCAGAGGCCGACATTTCATTGACCCTAGCCTGCTCATATAGCAAATGAGCAAAATACATGCCGCTTCATGGGCCACATAGGGTGGCACGCACGACAAGACTCCAGGGAGGCTTACGATCAACGACGCTTTACGCCGCTGGCGCGAGCCTAGCAGCGCTGAGGAGCGTGAAGCTAGGCTGGCATTATCGTAACTGATTGAAAAGATTGAGGCCCGCGATCTTCACGTAGCTCTGCTGAGCCGCCTCCAGCACGATGGTTTGAAATGACAGACGCGACAACGCCTCGGCGTAGTCAAGCTCGCGCAGCTCGGCCTGGACCGATTTGTTCACCAGCGTCACGTCTTCGTTGTCGACGCCTGTGGTTTCGATCAGGTTGAGGCGTGCGCCAATTTCTGTTCGAACTTCATCGACGTTGCCCATACCACTGTCGAGATTCTTCAGGGCGATGGCGACTTCGTTACGCACCGCAAGGTTTCCAGCCGGCGAGGTTGGTGAGGATTCCAGAGCCTGGCGCAGCCGCGAGATGGTGTTGAGGATGCTGCGTTTTTCCTGAAACTGCGGCTGCACGCCGAACTCGTCGCCGCCAGCAGCGCTGGCCGGCGCGGACAGAGTGAACTCTGCACCGTAGACGTTGAAGGTTGCCGGATAAGGGCCGGTCACAGCACCCGTTGCCAGAACGGGGCTGTTGGGCCCTACCGGTTGAGCATAAACCTGATAGTTGCTGTCGTCGGTAAAGCGCAACACCACGCCGGAGGTGGGGAACTGGCTATCGAAGGTCGCCTGGTTGGCGATGGTGCCCCCCGCGACCACGGCAGCTGATCCATTGGTGGAGGAGCGGGTGACAGCGAACTCGGTGGGTGCCGACTGTAGGGTGAAACTGTGGGTACCGATGCCGGGCGAGCCAGCGGTGGCCGGCGGCTGGATGTCCGCCAGCAAGTTATCGAGATCCAAGGAGTTGTCACCCTCCTTCAACGCGACATCGAGTTGAAAACGCATGCCACGGAAATTGATGACGTTACCACCATTGACCAGCGGATCGATCTTGCCTCCCCCTGGGATCTCCGAGGTTACATCGGCTCCGCTGGCATCGTAGATGCGGAACTCACTACCGCTGACGAACGCAAGCGAATAAGGTTCGCCACTGCGGAAGCTGCTGTTGAACGCGCGGTTATCCTCCACAAGCCCTGGGGAAATGAATACCCGCTGCTGATCCGCTGGCACTGCAGGAATAGTGGTGGCCGGCAGGGGGGGAGACGGCAACGCCGGGTTATTGACACCATCGACATTGGCCACCCGGTTGGCATTGGAGACGTCTTCGAACAGGCGCTTGCCGTTGTCATTGATCGCCACGTTGGTCGAACTGGCCACTTGCAAACTGCGCTGGCCCTCATCGCCGAAATAGGAGTAGGTACCATCCGGATTACGTACGAAAGGCTCGGTCTTGCCCAGATTGCCAGCGAACAGATACTCACCTCGGGCGTTACGGCTATTCATCAGGTTGAGCAGTTCGGCCTCACGTTCGGCCAGTTCCTTGGCGATAGAGTTACGATCAGCTGAAGACAGGGAACCGCCGCCTGCGCGGACCGCCAATTCGCGAATCCGCTGCATGACCGTGTTGACGGAATTAAGCGTCGTTTCTTCTTGAGAAAGGCTATTTTTCGCTGCAACCAGGTTGTCACTGTACTGCTTGAGTATGGACTGCTGCTGTTCCAGCTGCAGCAAGCGAACCGAGGCCACCGGGTCATCCGCCGGGGTCAGGATACGGTTACCACTGCTGATCTGCTCCTGAGTGCGAATCACATTGGCGTAGTTGCGCCCGAGGCCGGAAACCCCATTGTTGAAAGCCTGGATGGAGGAGATGCGCATGACCATGGGACTTGCCTCTTGCATTGCCTGCATGGTTGCAGGCGTCGCCCTCCCTGTAGGGGAAGGCGGCTATCAGAATGTATTGATCAGAGTATCGAACAGGTTACGTGCAACTTGAATGATCTGTGCGGAGGCCTGGTAGTACTGCTCGAACTGAATCAGTTTGGCAGCTTCCTCGTCCAGGTTTACCCCGGATACCGAATCGCGGTTATCGGTGGCCTGCTTGAGAATCGCCGAGGTCGCCTGGCCATCGACACGTGCCTGGCTGGTCAGTGTGCCGACCCGCTCGACCAGGTCACCATAGGCATCGGAGAAACTGGAGCCGGTAGTCTGCGGCGCAGCCGGATTGATACCAATGACCGTTTTCTTCTGCAGGTTAACCAGGTTGAGCGCGTTGCGGTTATCGGACACGCCATTGGTGTTGAACGAGACCGAGAAATTGTCCCCTTCCGATGGGCGGCCGCTGATGTCTACCTGATACTCGAAGGCCACCGGGATCGCAGGCGGGTTAGCCGGTACGTTGATGGTCAGGGCATTGTTCTGGCCTGGCACGATGTTGCCGGTGTTGATCACGTTGCCGTTGATATCCACCACGTTGTAGCTCTGCGTGGCGCCACCAGCGGCCCCCATGACGATACGCAACGGCGGTGCATTGCGCAGGCTGGTTTCCAGATCAGCCTGCGCAGCCGGATCGTAAATATTGATCTCGGTTTTGAGCGTCGGCTGGCTGATCTTGCCGGTGCCGATGTTGCCTGGGCTGGTTTCCGCCTTGAGGGGAGCGGCGAAGGCCAACTCCTCCGGCCTTTTCATGTCAGCGCGGATGTCCCGTCCGGCATTGCGGGTCGGCAACACCTGAAAGCGATCACCCGCTGCGAAGCTACCGCTGGCCACGCCAATGCTGAAACCATCGACCTGAGGCGCAGGAACCGTGGTGATATCGAAAGTTGCCGGGCTGGGTGGAAATAGCGTGCCATCGGACTGACGCCGCACCACATACTCGGTTGCGCTGGTGAACTGCACCTCGTAGTCGCTGGTGGTAAGCCGGGTGGTATCGGTGATGGTGACATTCAGATTGGCCAACGGGTCGCTGTTGCCGACGCGCGCCAGACTTCGCTGGGCGATCAACAGCGGATCATTGAGCGGGCGGAACAACTCGTTGCCGAACTGGCCATTGAGATCGAGCCCCTGCCCGAGCTGGCGGTTGACCTGATCCGCGATCGACAACGCCAGCCGACCAACCGAGTTCATCGATACGTCGAGCACGTCCTGGCGATAGCGCAACAGACCACCCATCTCGCCACCAGTAATCAGCGAGGTGACGTTCTGCTGCGAATTGCCGCTGACGAACTGGATTTCACTGCGCAGCGGGTCGGATAGGCCCGGCGTAACCTGCAGGCGCGAAGCATTGCTGCCCACCACCAATGGCTGGCCGGAGCCGATGAACAGGTTGTAGCTATTGTCATCCTGTGGCACCACGGTCACGCCAACGAACTCGGACAGCTTGCGCACGGCCTCTTCGCGAGCATCGAGCAGATCGTTCGGCGCACGTCCGTTGGCTGAAGCAATAGCAATGGCGTCGTTATAGCTGGCAATCGAAGTCGCCAGTTGATTGACCTGGTCGGTCACGGCCGAAAGCTGCTTGTTGATGAAGCTGTTCTGCTCGAACAAGCGGTCGTAAACGGTATTGAAGCGCTTGGCCAGGCCTTCGGCCTCGGAGAGCACCAATTGCCGCGCGGGAATATTGGCAGGATCCTCTGCCGCGGTCTGCAGCGCACTGAACAGCTTCTGCAAGCCCGGCGTTACCCCGGTGGTGCTGCCGGCCAGCAGCGAATCCAGCTGGTTGATCTGGCTGAGGTAGGCTTGGGTGTCGGCATTGAGCGCCGTACTGCTGCGCACCTGGGTGCTGAGAAACTCATTGTAGATACGGCGCACATCCACCAGCGTGGTGCCCGAACCGATATAGCCAGCCCCGCTGAATTGCGGCACGCGCGTAGCTTGCACTGAATCCTGACGCGAGAAACCAGGCGTATTGACGTTGACGATGTTATGACCGGTAACTGCCAGCGAAGTCTTGTTCGCTGCCAGCCCTGATAGGCCTATGTTCAATAGGTCAGCCATGATTCAACCTCAAGTCCTGGTAGTGGCGCTATCGGCAGCGGCGATGGCCTGATAGGTCTGCATCTTGCGAGCGATCTGCGAAATCTTGCGCGCGTACTGGGGGTCAGTGGCATAACCGGCCTGTTGCAGCTCCTTGACGAAGCGCTCCGGATTTTCAGTGCTACTCAGGGCCTTCTCGTAGCGGCCGTTGTTCTGCAGAAAGCTGACGTAGTCATCAAAGCTGTGCGCGTAAGACTCGTACGCACGGAAACTGGCCGCTTCCTTCACCGGTTTGCCGCCCTTGTATTCGGTGGTCAGCACCCGCGCTGAGTCGCCCTGCCAACCACCATGGGATTTGATGCCGAACAGGTTGTGGCTGCTCTGGCCGTCGCTGGTACGGATGATCGACTTGCCCCAGCCGGTCTCCAGTGCGGCCTGAGCCACCAGATAACGCGGATCGACACCAATTTTCTCGGCCGCCGCTTCCGCCATCGGCAGCATGGTGGCGACGAATTCCTGCGGCGAACTGAACGCTGCCTTGCCCGGCGCCAGCGGTGGCTGGGCGATACGACGGCCAGTCAACGCATCACTGTTGGCCAGGCTAAGCCCAGCATCCTTGGGCGCTGCGCTGGCTTGCGCCGGGATCCAGTCGTTGCCGGCCAGTGCCTTGCCCTCGCCTTCCCCCGCCGACGGCACGATGCCCGCCAGCAGACGATCGGCCAGCTTGCCCGGCACAGCCAAACGGCGACGATTGAGCAGCGCAACGTCATCACGGAAGCCTTCGCTGTTGGCGACCTTGTCCGTCTTGGTTTCGCTCGTCGCGGCAACCGGTTGCTCGATCTGCGCGAAGGGATTGGGGCGACTCGAGGGCTGCTTGATTTTCGACATCTGCCGCACCAGCACGTCAGCCAGACCGATACCACGGCCTTCCTTGGACAGTGTCACTGCCAACTGCTGGTCGTGCATGTCCTGGTAGGTCTTGCTCTCGTTGCTGTTCATGAAGTTGCCCTCGCCGAACGCGGCGTTGGCCGAACGCATGGCCTTGAGCATTTCGTTCATGAACAGCGACTCGAACTCCTGAGCGACCTTGCGAATGTTCTGCTCGGTGTCGCCGCCTACCTTGAACTGGTTAAGACGGTTCAGATCGGTAAAAGCGCCGCTGTCGATCGGGCTTTTGCCGTTGCCAAGCAGACCGGCTGAGAGTCGGGAATCCATGCTGGCGATCCTCCTCAGATCACGATCAGGTCAGCCTGCAGGGCGCCGGCTTGCTTGAGCGCCTCCAGGATGGCCATCAGGTCGGAAGGTGCCGCGCCTACCTGGTTCACCGCACGGACGATCTCGTCGAGACTGGTGCCGGGGCCGAACTTGAACATCGGCTTGGCTTCCTCCTCGGCGCCCACGCGCGAGCGCGGCACTACCGCGGTCTGCCCGCCGGACAGCGCTTCGGGCTGGCTGACGATGGGGTCTTCGGTGATGGTCACGGTCAGGCTGCCATGGGTAACGGCAGCCGGCTGCACCTTGACGTCCTGGCCGATGACGATGGTGCCGGTACGCGAGTTGATGATGACCTTGGCCACCGCTTTGCCGGCCTCGACCTGCAAATTCTCCAGAATCGACAGATAGTCGACGCGCTGGTTGGGATCGAGCGGCGCGCTGACGCGAATCGAGCCGCCATCGATGGCCTGGGCGACACCAGGGCCGAGCAGATCGTTGATCTGGTCGACGATATTCTTGGCAGTGGTGAAGTCGGGGCGATTGAGGTTCAGGGTCAGGTAGTTGCCCTGATCGAAGCCGCTCGGCACCGGGCGCTCAACCGTCGCGCCACCGGGAATACGACCCGCAGACGGTACGTTGACGGTGATACGCGAACCATCGGCACCACTGGCATCGAAGCCGCCGACCACCAGGTTGCCCTGAGCAATGGCGTAGACGTTGCCGTCGATGCCCTTGAGCGGCGTCATCAGCAGGCTGCCGCCGCGCAGGCTTTTGGCGTTACCGATGGAGGAAATGGTGATGTCGATGGTCTGCCCAGGCTTGGCGAACGGTGGCAGCTCGGCATGCACCGACACCGCAGCGACATTCTTCAGCTGCACGTTGCCGCCTGGCGGTACCTTGATGCCGAACTGGGCCAGCATGTTGTTGAAGGTCTGCACGGTGAATGGTGTCTGCGTGGTCTGGTCGCCACTGCCGTTGAGGCCGACCACCAGGCCGTATCCGATCAGCTGGTTGCTGCGCACGCCCTGGATCGAGGCAAGATCCTTCAGGCGCTCGGCCTGGGTCGGCAGGCTCAGCAGCATGCAGCCGAGCATGGTGGCCAGCAGCAACCAATCGTTGGCACCGCGATGGCGGTAGCCACGATGGGCAAGCGCGAACTGACGGCGGCATGCTCCGACCGGCGTAGACGCAGACCGGCCGACATCCTTGAAACCATGCGATCGCGTGCTACGCCCGGCTTGAGAGGTCGTGGCGAAAGCCTTGCGCGCCGAGCCACTGGCGGTGACTTGCACGTACAGGTGGGCCAGACGGCCGAGCACCGCAGAGAAAGATTGAATCAGCCAGCTTTTCATCGACAGCCCCCCGCGATCAGAACGGCCACTTGGGGCTGAGGAAGAAGCGACTCAGCCAGCCAGGTTGACTGGCATCGGCGAAGGCACCGGTACCCGAATAAGTGATACGGGCATCGGCGATCCGGGTGGAGGCGACAGTGTTGTCGGTGGCGATATCGTCGGCACGTACAAGACCGGAGATACGTACCAGTTCATCGCCGGTATTGAGAGTCATCCACTTCTCGCCGCGTACGGCGAGAATGCCGTTGGGCAGTACCTCGGCCACGGTCACGGTGATCGAACCGGACAGGCTGTTGCTCTGACCTGCCTGGCCGGAGCCGGTGTTGGCACGCGTGGAATCCCAGCTCGCGCTCAGGCTCAGGTTGTTATTGGTCATGCCAAGGGCATCGAGACTACGCAGCGGGTTGTCCGGAGACGGCACCATGCCGAACAGGTTGGGCACGCCAAGGGAGGCGCTACCGTCCTTCTTCAGAGCGCTGTTGGCGTTTTTGCTGGCCTGGGTACGCTCGTTGAGAGTGATAGTGATGATGTCGCCGACCCGGAAGGCCTTGCGATCGCCATACAGGTTGTTCTCGAACCCGGACTGATAGATCGAGCCATTGTTCTGCGCCGCCGGCATGGGGGTGCGAGGCAAGACCGGCGCGTAATAGGGATCGTCCGGCTTGGCTGTCGGCGCCATGCAGCCGCTGCTGAGCAGCAGGCCAGCCAACAGGGGGAAACAGAAGATTTGCCGGTTCATAACCACTACCTCGCGGCGTTCACAACAGAGTCAAAAGAAATCAGAGGTTCTGCGTCACGAAGGACAGCATCTGATCGGCGGTGGAAATCACCTTGGAGTTCATTTCGTAGGCGCGCTGGGTGGTGATCATGTTCACCAGCTCCTCCACCACACTGACGTTGGAGTTTTCCAGGGTGTTCTGCAGCGTGGTGCCGAGGCCATTGAGGCCCGGGTTGCCCACCTGCGGCGCGCCGCTGGAACCGGTCTCGAGGAACAGGTTGTTGCCGATGGCCTCCAGACCGGCCGGGTTGACGAAGTCGGCCAGCTGGATGTTGCCGATGATCTGCGGCTGCGGATTGCCGGCGGTGGTCACCGAAACGGTACCGTCCTCACCGACGGTGAAGGTGCGCACCTCGTTCGGCAGCACGATCGCAGGCTCCAGGGCGAAGCCCTGCGAGGTGACGATCTGGCCATCGGAATTGAGGTGGAAGCTGCCGTCGCGGGTGTAGGAAACGGTCCCGTCGGGCTGCAGGATCTGAAAGAAGCCACGGCCGTTGACGGCCATGTCCAGTGGCTGCTCGGTAGTCTGCAGGCTGCCGGCAGTGAAGATCTTTTGTGTACCGACCACACGCACACCGGTACCCAGCTGCAGGCCGGACGGCAGTTCACTGTCCTGGCTGGACTGGCCACCCGGCTGGCGACGGATCTGATACAGCAGATCCTCGAACTCGGCGCGATCACGCTTGAAGCCGGTGGTCGCAACGTTGGCCAGGTTGTTGGAAATGGTGGTCAGGTTCATGTCCTGGGCGGACAAACCGGTCTTGCTGACCCACAGTGCCGGAAGCATATCGTTTCTCCTCGGGTGCCGGTTTTACGGCGCCGCGTGCTGGTAATTAGCTAATCTGCAAAACCCGCGCCATGGCCGACGAGTTGTCCTCGGCGGTGCGCATCATCTTTACCGAGAGTTCGAACTGACGAGACAGGGAGAGGATGGCGGTCATCTCTTCCACGGCGTTGACGTTGCTCGCCTCGAGGAAGCCCGAAGTCACCTGCACCGTGGCATCGGCTTCCACCTCGGGCTGCCCCTTGACGCGGATAAGGCCATCGGTGCCCTTCTCCAGGCTCTTCGGATCAGGGTTGACCAGCTTGATGCGATCGACCTCGGCCAGCACGTTGGGATTTTCCCCCAGCGCTCGAATGCTGATGGTGCCGTCCTGACCGATCTCCACCTTCTGCTCCGGCGGCACGGCAATCGGCCCGGCATTGCCCATCACCGGCAAACCGTTGCCGGTACGCAGCACGCCAAGCGCATCGATATTCAGACTGGCGGTACGGACGTAAGCCTCACTGCCATCGGGCGCCTGAACGGCGATCCAGCCTTTACCGCCAATGGCGACATCGAGATCGCGACCGGTTTCCTGCAGCGTGCCGGCACGAAAATCGGTGGCTGGCCGCTCGCTCATGGCGTACACACGTGCCGGAAAGGTTTCGCCGAACAGCGGCATGGAACGCGCCTGTTCGAAATCGCGACGAAACCCCGAGGTGGAAACGTTGGCCAGGTTATTGGCATGGGCGCGCAGACCCAGCGTGTTGTTCTGCGCTCCGGTCATGGCGACGTACAGCATCTTGTCCATGGTGATTCTCCGAGTGGGCGACGTGCCCTTGGCTCTTTGCATGCTCTACAGCAAGCGCCGTGCCAGCCTCGAAAATAATCTCAAGATACTGATATATAAGGAATTTACTAGAAGCTTAGAGATGCCGAGAGATGCCAGCGGCGAAGTTTTGCCGGCCCCGGAATGGCAAAGCGGCAAGCCAGGCTTGCCGCTTTGCCCAACCCGCCCCTATCAGCGCAGGTTGATGATGGTCTGGGTGATGGCGCTTTCAGTCTCGATGGTCTTCGCGTTGGCCTGATAGTTGCGCTGGGCCACGATCAGGTTAACCAGCTGATCGGACAGCTCGACGTTGGAGTCTTCCAGTGCCCCTGCCTGCAGCGCACCCAGAGTACTGCTGCGTGGCGTGCCGATCACAGGCTCACCGGACTCGAACGACTGCACCCAGGCCGTCTTGCCAACAGGAGTCAAGCCCTGCACGTTGGCGAAGTTGGCCAGCAGCACCTGCCCCTGCACCTTGGACTGACCATTGGTATAACGGGCGAAAATCACACCGGTATCATCGACCTCGATACCTGCGAGCTGTCCCGTGGTATAGCCATCCTGGCTGACCGCATTGACGCCGAAGGATGCGGCATACTGAGTCGAACCGCGCATGTCGAAAGTGAAAGCCTCACTGTCCGCGCCATTGGGCACCATGGTGCCCGGATTCGCAGGGTCTTTCTCTGCTGGCGTCCAATCCGCCGCGCCCAGCGCGAAAATACCGTTTGGCGTACCTGCCGGAATGGCTGGCGCATCCAAAGCCGGATTCGCCGGAGTGCTCGCCAACGGAGTCAATGCAGGGGTTGCCAGTTGTCCGGCTGCATCGTAATTGACGGCATAACTGAAGGGCTGAGTGCTGCTTGGGTCACGCGGGTTAACACCATCGATCAGCACATGCATGACCCAGCCATTGTTGGCCGGCGCTTCGTTCTTGACGAAATACTGAGACATGACATGGGCATTGCCCTGGGCGTCATAGATATTGGTGGAAGTCGACCAGTTGAAAGACTTCGAATCACTCGGATCGAACGTCGGCGCAGCCATGCTTCCGGCATTAGCCGGACGCACGGCATTGGAGTTCAGGTTGATGGTCTGAGTGACCGAGGTAGTCGCCCTCGGCTCCTGCTGCCCGGCATTGACCCGTAAATCGCTCCGAACCGGCAGAATGTTGCCATTCGCATCCGCGCCATACCCCTGCAACCGATATCCAAAATTGTTGACGATATAGCCGTCGCGATCGGTGCCGAAGTAACCAGCACGAGTATAACTTAGCTCACCGTTATTGCTGGTAACGAAGAAGCCGTTGCCGTTGATCGCCATATCCAGCGCGTTCTGCGTGTAATTGATGTTGCCCTGATTGAACAGCTGGGCAACATCGGCCAGCAGCACACCGCTGCCCTGCGGGTTCTTGCCGGTACCTAGCATCGACGAGGCATAGAGATCGGCGAACTCGGCACGCGACTGCTTGAAGCCCGCAGTACCAGCGTTGGCGATATTGTTGCCGGTTACATTGAGGTCACTGGTTGCCGCACGCAGACCACTGAGACCAATATTGAACGACATGGAAGACTCCTTTGCCGGAACGTCCGGCGGCAATAATTACTGGCCGATGACCTGCACTTGAGAAAGCGGAACATTGCCCAGGCCGGCAAGGTTGAGCATCAGCTCCTTGCCACCCAGCGTGACGCTGTCGACGTTGGCCGGGAGCATGGTGTAAAGCCCTTTGGTTTCACTGCCGTAGGTTGCCTGCGCCTCGAATTTGTAGGTGCCGGGCGGCGCAATGTTTCCACTGGAATCCTTGCCATCCCATATGAAGCTGACATTGCCGGCAGCCTGCTCACCCAGATTGATACGAGTGACCAGCGACCCCGAGTTGTCGTAGACGTTGACATATACGTTGCTGCTGCTCACGGGCAGCACAGTGCTGGCCTTGAAACTCTCACTGGTATCGACCACCGCCTTCTCGCTCGGCACGATGACCTTGCGCCCAACCAGGGAGGAAGCCTGCAGCGCTTGCGAGGACTGGAAGCTGGACATCATCGAACTCACGCTCGAGTTCAACTGCTGAATACCCTCCAGGCTACTGAACTGCGCGAGCTGAGCGATGAACTCACCGTTGCCTTGCGGCTCCAGCGGGTTCTGGTTATTCAGCTGCGCCACCAGCAGATTGAGGAACTCGTTCTTGCCGAGATCCTTGTTTTGTTTGGTGTCCTGCTTGATCTGATACTGATCAAGTACCGAATTCGTGCCGCTTACTGTGCTCATCCCCTGTCTCCTTGATCCGTTACTGACCCAGGGTCAGCACACGCTGCAGCATCTGCTTGGCGGTGTTCATCATTTCCACGTTGGTTTGGAAGGCGCGACTGGCAGAGATCATGTCGGCCATTTCCTCGACCACGTTGACGTTCGGGTAGTAGACGTAACCGTCGGCATTGGCCATCGGATGGTCAGGCTCGTAGCGCGGCATCAGGCTGCTCTGATCTTCGATCACACCCAGCACCTGGACACCACGTCCTGCCTCGTCCTGCTCGGCGAACAGAGAACCACGGTCGCCGCCCTGCGCTTGCTGGAAGACAGTTGCGAATACCGGGTGACGGGCGCGGTAGGTCTGATCCAGGCTCGAAGACACGGTCTCGGCGTTGGCGATGTTGCTGGAAATGGTGTTCAGGCGAGTGCTCTGGGCGCTCATGCCGGTTCCGGCGATATTGAAGACACTGGCAAGGGACATGGTCGCGCTCCTTATTCGCCGCGCAGGGCTGCAGTCAGCCCTTTGAATTTGCTGTTGAGAAAGGTGAAGCTGGCCTGAAACTGCACGGCATTCTCCGCGTAGTTCGACTGCTCGATCTGCAGGTCGACGGTGTTCTGATCCAGCGAGGCATGGAACGGAGTGCGATACGGCAGCTCGGCTTCGCCGCTCTTGACGCCCTCCGCCGGGATATGGCGGCTGTCGGTACGGCTCAGAGAAACGCCACCACGCTGCATGCGGCTGTTCTGCTCGGCCAATACACTGGCGAAATCCAGATCACGCGCTTTGTAGTTCGGGGTGTCGGCGTTGGCGATGTTGTTCGCCAGCACCTCGGCACGCTGGGAGCGAAAGCCGAGTGCCTGTTCATGGATGCCGAGTGCTCTGCCGAAGTTGATGCTCATGTTCGAACCTTTGCCGCTGGGGCCATGTGGTCACTGTTACGAGCTATTCAGCAAGGGCTGTGCCAACTATTTTAAGTCAATAAAATCAATGAATTAGAGGAATACCTGGCCGACATGAGCGGCAAAGCGGCAAGGCCTTTCCGCCTGTTGGCAAAGGAGCGGCAACGCCGCACAGACATGAATTGCCGCCATGGTGCTCACGAAACCGGCCCCCTGAAAACGCAAACGGGAGGCCAAATGGCCTCCCGTCAATGATACAAACAAGCCTCTCGGCTATTTCGCTTTGTAAATGATCCCAGGACTGCACTGCACCATCTGATATTTATCCGGCAGGCCATTGAGCGCCTCGGAAGCGCCAAGGAACAGGTACCCCCCCGGTTTCAGCGTGGCGTGAATGCGCGTGAGAATGTCTTTCTTCACTTCGGCAGAGAAGTAGATAAGCACGTTGCGGCAGAACACGATGTCGAATTTGCCCAACGCCGCATAGCTGTCGAGCAGGTTGAGTGGACGGAACTCGACCCGGCTCTTGACCGGTGCCTTGACCTGCCAACGCCCCGGCCCCTTCGGATCGAAATAGCGCTGCAGACGTTCCTGCGAAAGACCGCGGCCCATGGCCAGGCTGTCATATTCGCCTGATTTGCAGTTGGCCAGCATCGAAGGTGACAGATCGGTGGCAACAATCTGCACACCGGCCTTGAGCTGCCCCAGGTTGCTACGCTCGAACTCGTCGATGGACATCGACAGCGAGTATGGCTCCTGCCCCGAAGAGCAGGCCGCAGACCAGATACGCAGGCGCTGGGACGGGTAAGTCTTGATCAGCTCGGGCAGAACACGATTCTTGAGCACCTCGAAAGGATAGGTGTCGCGAAACCACAAGGTCTCGTTGGTGGTCATGGCATCTACTACCTGCTCGCGCAGCCCCCCGCGCGGCTGGCTTTGCATGCGCTGCACCAGCTCGCCCAGGGTCTTGATGCCGTTCTGTTCCATCAGCTTGTTCAAACGACTGGAGACCAGATACTGCTTATTGCTACCAAGCAGAATACCGCAGGCCTTTTCCAGAAACGTCCGGAACTGCTCGAAATCCAAATTACCTGAAGACACTAGCGCCGCCTCACCCACCATAACGTTCGCCGAAGGACGTCCTTCAGCCCCCATCCGATACACGAATGCGATCGACCACGCGTGCTGCCAGGTCATCTGGCTTGAACTTGGCGAGGAAGTCGTCAGCGCCGACCTTCTTCACCATCGCCTGGTTGAACACACCGGAAAGCGAAGTATGCAGGAGGATGTGCAGCTTCTGCATGCGCGGATCGCTGCGAATCTCCGTCGTCAGCGTATAGCCATCCATTTCAGGCATCTCGATGTCGGAAATCAGCATCAGCAATTCCTTGTCCGGATGCCGCCCCTCGTCCGCCATCTTCTTGAGGTAATTGAGTGCCTCACGCCCATCGTTCAGCGCGGTTACCTCGACGCCAACAGTCTGCAGACAGCGCGACACCTGTTTACGCGCCACCGAAGAGTCATCGACGATCAGCACATGCTTGGTGACCGCCTGACTCTGTACCTGATCATCGATCACGCCGGCGGAGATCACTTCGGAGGTTGGCGCAACCTCGGCAAGAATCTTCTCGACATCGATGATCTCGACCAGTTGCTGATCGAGCCGCGTGACTGCGGTCAGGTAGTGATCGCGCCCGGTTCCCTTGGGTGGCGGATGGATCTCTTCCCAGTTCATGTTGACGATACGTTCCACCGAACGCACCAGAAAACCCTGAACCTTGGTGTTGTACTCGGTAATGATGACGAAGCTGGTCTTGAGATCTTCCAGCGGTGCCCGCCCGGTGGCAATGGATAGATCGAGGATAGGAATGGTGCCGCCACGAATGTTGGCCACCCCCCGCACCACCCGACTGGACTTGGGCATGATGGTGAGGTTGGGGCACTGCAGCACCTCCTTCACCTTGAATACGTTGATACCGTATAGCTGTGGGCCTTCCAGGCGAAACAGCAACAACTCCAAGCGGTTCTGTCCCACCAGCTGAGTTCGCTGGTTAACCGAATCCATCAACCCGGCCATGCCCGGACTCCTTCTTGTCTAGTCACGCATCCCCATTGAGCCTAGCAGGCGGCACGGGGCTTGCTTTGCATTGCTTATGAAGCAGAGAACGTCATCATTCCGTCAGCTACTGGCAAAGTGCCTTGCCCCTTTGTCCGTTTTACTCGCTTTGCCAACACTCGGCTATAGCGGTACAGCGGCGGCCACCTTTACCAGTACTGAAGAGCTTATCGGCGCAACCGAGTCCTTTCTTGAGCAGGCAACCGCCGAATATCTACAGCGTAGCGAAATTCAGGGCCGCCATGAGATTCGCGTCAATCGTCTCGACCCACGGTTACGTCTGCCCTTGTGCGACCAACCGCTGACCACCACGTTGGAAAGCCCCGCGCAGCCACTGGGCCGCGTTACCACGCGGGTGCGCTGCGACGGCAGCGCACCCTGGACCGTATTCGTGCCGGCTGAAATACGCTTGTACCGGCCGGTCGTCGTGTTGACTCGTCCTCTCAAGCGCATGAGCGTAGTCAAAGCGGCGGATCTGAGCATGATGGAACGCGACGTCGGGCAACTGGGTCAAAACTTCCTGACAGACCCATCACAAGCAATTGGCAAGAAATTGACGCGGCAACTAGGTGGCGACCAGGTACTCACACCAAGCCACTTGCAGATCGCCGAAGTCATACGCCGTGGCGATCAGGTCGTCATCAGCGCTCGGGGCACCACGGTCAATGTCCGCATGCCCGGAGAGGCACTGACGGACGGCGCACCAGGCGAACAGATCAACGTGCGTAACCTGCGTTCGCAACGAGTGGTTCGCGCCCGCGTAGTCGGCCCGGGTCAAGTGGAAGTTTCCATGTAGGCATGTTTCTTGTAGCGCAAAGGTCTGGCGATTCCCTACACTAATGAAAGACGCAGTGAAATTAGTCCTAAAGTTTTCTCGGCACCGGCCGAAAAGCATGGCAAGCGTCCAACATATCGTCTGAGGTTCTGCACCATGGTCATCGACTTCAACCGGCTGAACAATGCCAACACGCCCGCCAACGCGGGGCGTACCGGCGCTACTCAGGCTGGCAATCGCAGTGATTCGGCACAGCCGAACAAGGCGCCTGTCATCGGTACCGATGAACAAACCAACGCCAAGAGCGGCGAATCCGTGCAACTGAGCCGCGAGGCACAACAGTTGCAGGCAATCGGCGAGAAGCTGCGTGATCAGCCCATCGTCAACAAGGAGCGTGTGGCCCAGCTGAAACAGGCCATCGCCGACGGCAGCTACCAGGTCGACAGCAAACGCGTCGCCCAGAAACTGCTCGACTTCGAATCCCAGCGCTAGTCCCAGGGCTGCGCTGGGGGTGTTGGACGCCCGACCCCCAAGAGCCCGCCATGCACGACACAGCCCTGCTTGACCTGTTTACCACCGATATCGGCACCGCCGAGCAATTGCTTGAGCTGATCGATAACGAATTCCAGGCCCTCACCGACCGCGACCTGCCCCGCCTCGATAGCCTGCTCAACGAAAAGCAGCCTTTGCTTGCCCTGCTCCAGCAGCATGGCAATGAGCGCAGCCGTCTGCTGCAAAGTGCCGGCTTGAGTGCTGATCGCGAGGGACTCAACGCGCTGGCGAGCAAGTCCTCCGTGGGCGATCAGTTGCTGGCACGCAGTGAAGAGTTGTCCGCCCTGCTGCAGCGCTGCCAGGAAGCCAACTTGCGCAATGGCCGTTTGATCCGCGCCAATCAGGCTTCGGTGGGTAGCGTGCTCGGCATCCTGCGTGGCGCTGAGACGCCCAGCCTCTATGACAGCCGCGGCAGTGCCGCTAGAATCGCGCAGCAAAGGCCGCTCAGCCAGGCCTGAGCCCCTCATCACAAAAAGCACAGGGACATGCAGGCACTCCGCCAGTATGCTGGTGCCGATGTAGTCCATGACTCGGAGAGTTCCGAACTGTGTCCAGCGCGTTCAACGACGAGAGCGGTCCTCAACCGCCCAAGGTGCTCAAGACATCCGTCGAGATCATTGCCACCCTGCGTCAATTGCAGCAGAACCATGACCCCTTGGTTATCCAGTTCAAGGACCGTGGTCAGCGTTTTCAGAGTTATCTTGTCGAAATCGACAAGGACCGTGCGCGCATTGCGCTGGACGAGCTGATCCCCACCGACGGCGAACGTTTTCTCAAGCAGGGGGAAACCTTCAACGTCGAGGCTTTTCGCGACGGCGTGCGCGTGGCCTGGACCTGTGACCACGACGTGCAGCTTGGCGAGCTCGATGGAGCCCCGTGCTACTGGGCGCCTCTACCCAACGAAGCGATCTATCACCAGCGCCGCAGCGCTTTTCGCGCACAGCTCAAGCAAAGGACATATCGGCCAGCGGCTGCAAGCTGCGTTTTGCCGGCAACCTCACCCAGCAGCTGAGTGCAGGCCAGGTGCACGAGCGCCTCACGGCCTATCTACCCTTCGGCAACCTGACCTGTGCCGTGGAAATACGCCACGTGCAATACGAGGACAAGGTCGACATGACCTTCGTCGGCGCTCGTTTCCATCGCATCGGTGGCCTGGAGCAACGCCAGGTCGAGCGCTTCGTCTATCAGTTGCAGCGCGAGGCACGCCGCACCGAAAGCGACGGCACGCTCTAGGCTCTGCTTGCAGGCAGCCTCAAGGGGCCGCCTGCTGCTTCTCCTGATCTTCCTCAGTTGCCGCAGCGGCAGCCGGCTCCTGCATTTGCTCCTGCACGGTCTGCTCATCCACTCGCGGATCGAGTGCGGCGACCAATGGTGAGCTGGTGACGTTGCCGGGCATGGCCATATGCTGCAGCGGCGCATCCTCCACCTGATGCAGATGCGTCACCTTTTCAGGGCGAATGCGCCAGACCAGGATAAGGGCGCAGACGCAGACGAACACGTAGAGCATGTTGGCCCCGTAGAAACGCATCATCACCCCGGTCAGCAAGGGCCCGATACAGGCACCAACGCCGAAGGTGACCAGCAGCATGGCAGTTAGCGAAACACGCCGCTCCGGCTCGACATGGTCATTGGCCAGCGCCACCGCCAGCGGATAGAGGCTGAACTGCATCAGGCTGACCAGAAAACCGATGCAGATCAGCAAGCCAAGAAAGACGTTTGGCAATGCCGCCAGCGGCAAGGCGGCGAGCAAGAGCAGTACCGCGCAGCCGCGAATCAGGCGCACGCGATCATGGCGATCGGACAGCCAGCCCAGAGGCCACTGCACCAGCAAACCGGCAAGAATGCAGCTCCCCATGAACAGGCCCACCTCCTCCGTGGAAAGGCCCATGCGTGTGGCATATAGCGGCGCCAGACCGTAGAACGAGCCGATCAGCAGGCCAGCCACCGAAATGGTGGTGAGCGAGAGCGGGACTCGTTTCAGAAAAAAGCGCAGCTCCAGCGGCGCCGGGTGCAGGGGCGCCGGGTGCAGGCGACGGGTCAGTGCGACCGGCACCAGACACAGGGCGAAACACAGCGCCACCAGCATCAGCAGCTCCAGCCCGAGCGTGGGATGCACTACCAGCGTCAGCTGTCCGAGAATCAGCCCCAGGTAGGAAGCTGCCATGTAACCACTGAACACCAGACCACGCTGCCTGGCTTCAGCCTGCTCGTTGAGCCAGCTCTCGATCACCATGTACTGGCACATCATGCCCAGCCCCACCAGCATGCGCAGGAACAGCCAGAATGGCAGCCACTCGACCAGCCCGTGCCCCAGCACAGCAGCCGTAACCACCCCGGCGCAGGCCACGTAGGCACGAATGTGTCCAACCCGACCGATCAGCCGATGCCCCAGCTTGCCGCCAAGCACGAGGCCAAAGTAGTTGGCCGCCATCAGCGCACCAACCCAGAGACCATCCACAGTATCGGCCAGGCGCAGTGCCAGGTAGGTACTGAGCAGACCGGAGCCAAGCAACATCAGCAGGGTGGCGAAATAAAGCGAGCGGAATGACTTCCAAATTAGTCGCATTGGCGGGTAAAGCTCCTCGTACGCGGTGCGATAAACGGCGTTCGGCTGGCCAGCCGGAAAACGACGTCACAGGGCATTGTCTCACCGCAGAGCGCGGTCGACCCATGCTCATGCTGGCGATGTATCTTCGATGAATTCTGCAACCAACAGTTCGACGGGCAGTTCACTGCGTTTCAGACGCTCGCCGGCCGCGAGCAGGGTACAGATTAGCGCCGATTGCCCGCCTGCTTCGTCCAGCCCCGAAGCCACGGCCATAGAAGCCACTGCGAGGCCGGCTTCGAACCTTGACGGTTACCAGCAGGCAAAGCTTACCGAGATGCGACACCGGCTTGCACCCTGTCGTCCAGATGCCCGTCCATGGCGCGACGCCTGACGAGGCTGTGCTAGAGTCGCGCGCTATTTTTTCGGCTGACCGACGAAGGTACTGCCGGAAAACCTCTCGAACCAGGCACGACGCCACTCGCAACGCGCCCAGCAACCAGAGAACACGCGATGTCCCAAGCTCTCCACCCTGCCCTGCAGTTCCTCAACCGCACCAGCCTGGTGACGCAGATCATCATCGGCCTACTCGCAGGTATCGCCCTTGCCGTTATTGCCCCGCAGGCAGCACTGTCCGTCGGCTTCATCGGTAACGTGTTCGTCTCGGCACTCAAGGCGGTCGCTCCGGTACTGGTGTTCATCCTGGTGATGTCGTCCATCGCCAACCACCAGCAAGGCCAGCAGACCCATATCCGCCCGATCCTGCTGATGTACCTGATCGGCACCTTCAGCGCGGCGCTGGTTGCGGTCGTTGCCAGCTTCGCCTTCCCGTCGTCGCTGGTACTTAGTAGCCAGGCTGCTGAACTGACGCCCCCCGGCGGCATCGGCGAGGTGCTCAAGACGCTGCTGATGAATGTGGTCGACAACCCGGTCAACGCCCTGCTGCGCGGCAACTTCATCGGCATCCTGGCTTGGGCCATCGGCCTCGGCTTCGCCTTCCGCCACGCCGGCGCAGGCAGCAAGCAGCTGCTCGGCGATCTGGCCAACGGCGTGACCGCCATCGTCAAGCTGGTTATTCGCCTGGCGCCGCTGGGCATCTTCGGCCTGGTCGCCGCGACCCTGGCCGAGTCCGGCTTCGATACCCTGCTCGGCTATCTGCACCTGCTGGTGGTGCTGGTCGGCTGCATGCTGCTGGTAGCGCTGCTGATCAACCCGGCGCTGGTCTACTGGAAGCTGCGCCGCAACCCTTACCCGCTGGTGTTCACCTGCCTGCGTGATAGCGGCATCACCGCCTTCTTCACCCGCAGCTCGGCGGCCAACATCCCGGTCAACCTGCAGCTGTGCCAGCGCCTGGGCCTGCACGAGGAAACCTATTCGGTATCCATCCCGCTGGGCGCCACCATCAACATGGCCGGTGCGGCGATCACCATCACCGTACTGACCATGGCCGCGGTACATACCCTGGGCATCGCCGTCGACCTGCCCACCGCCCTGCTGCTGAGCGTGCTGGCCTCGATCAGTGCCTGCGGCGCCTCGGGCGTGGCCGGTGGCTCGCTGCTGTTGATCCCGCTGGCCTGCAGCCTGTTCGGCATCCCCAATGACGTCGCCATGCAGATCGTCGCCATCGGCTTCATCATCGGCATCGTCCAGGACTCGGCGGAGACCGCGCTGAACTCCTCTACCGATGCCCTGTTCACCGCAGCGGCCTGCCTGGCGGAAGAGCAGCGTCAGGCCTGACAACAAGGGACAGAAGGCTTGCATGAGGTGCAAGCCTTCTGCTCTTGGGACGGTTTCACATCAGATACCGGCAATGCAAAATTGATAACGATTAGCGTTTGAATTAGATTGACTCCCTTCGCAAACCCACCGCGGACGGCTTCATGTTCGAATTGCAAAGCGTCAGTTTCAGCATTCCTGAACGCACCCTGCTGCATCCCCTGAACCTGCACATTGATGCCGGACGCATGGTCGGCCTGATCGGCCACAACGGTTCAGGTAAGTCCACCCTGATCAAATTGCTCGCCCGCCAGCAGTCGCCCAGCGACGGCCAGATCCTGCTCGACGGCAAACCGTTGCCGGCGTGGGGGCAGCGCGACTTCGCCCGCCAGGTGGCCTACCTGCCGCAGCAGCTGCCGCCAACCGAAGGCCTGACCGTACGCGAGCTGGTGGGTTTTGGCCGGTATCCCTGGCATGGCGCCCTTGGCCGTCTGGGCAGTGAAGACCGCGCACATATCGAGCGCGCCATGGACCTCACCGACACTGGCATGTTTGCTGATCGCCTGGTCGATCATCTGTCCGGTGGCGAGCGCCAGCGCGTCTGGCTGGCCATGCTGCTGGCGCAGAACACCCGTTACCTGCTGCTCGACGAACCTACCTCGGCGCTGGATATCGCCCATCAGGTGGAAGTCCTCTCCCGCGTTCACGACCTCAGCCGCGAGCTGGGCCTCGGCGTGCTGGTTGTGCTGCACGACATCAACATGGCTGCGCGCTATTGTGATCACCTGCTGGCCCTGCACAGCGGGCACCTGCTGGCGCAAGGCAGCCCGACCGAGCTGATGCACGGCGAGACCCTGGAGCGTATCTACGGCGTGCCCATGGGCGTGATGGCCAATCCGGCGGACGGCTCGCCGATCAGCTATCTGCACTGACCGGCACGTTTCAGGAGGCCGAACCGGCTGCCTGCGCCGGGGGCTCGTCGAGCAGCGGGCAGTTCTCGCACAGTTCGAGTTCGGGCAGAAGATAGCGAATGCAGCACACCCGCCGCTGCCGCCACGGCAACGCAGCGCCCTGCAGTTCGACATAACGCACCGGCTGATACAGCGGGTTGCGTCGCCCATCAGGCTGCTGGGCCGCCTGCAGCAGGCTGAAACCATCAGCCAGCAGTGGCGCCGGCAGCACCTTGCCCAGCGCCGTCACAATCCACTCGAAATAGTTGCCGGCATTGCTCCAGAGCACCTTGGGCGCGATCTTCACCTGCGCGGTGAAGGCCTGGATCAGGGGCTGCAAGTGGTCATGCTGGAGATGGGCGAAACGCTCGAACGGATCGCCCGGAGCGAACGCCTCCCCCGAGCCTCGCAGCTTGAACGCCTGCGGCAGATGCTGCTCATCAAGCACCACTTCGATGTCATCGAGGTTGAGCGGCAGGCGCCGGTTCAGCACCAGCGCGGCGGCCACCACTGGCGGGATCAGGCGCACGAAATAATGCTTCGACCACTGCGACAGCAGCGCACGGCGGTCGCCGCCCGGATATGCCTCGCCGAAGCGCGCCAGCAGCATCGGCAGCCCTTCGTCGCTGAGCAGTTCGCGCAGCGGCACCGAGGGCCGTGGGTCATCGTGCAGCACCAGGGTGTCCCGATACGAGGAGAAATCGCCGATGAACAGCGGCGCCAGTGCCTCAATCACCCTGAGCGATTCCCGATATGTTCAACACAGTACCCCGCTGTCGAAAAAGCGCTCGCGACCAATGGCCATCAGCGCGGCGCGCTTGTGAGGGAAATCAAACTCCTTTTCCCGGTAGTAACCCAGCGTTTGCATATAGCCGATCATCTTCGCGTTGTCGGCGCGCGGTTCGGCCACCACCAGGCGGGTGCGCGGATCGTCGAGAAAGGCGTAATGGGTCAGCGCCGCCAGCCAGCTGGCGACCTTGTGCGGCCCGCGATGGGCCTGCTCCCCCACCAGCATGTGGATACCGCGATCATAGTCGTCCACCTCATAGAAAGGCGCAATGCGGTCTTCCTTGGCCCAGTAGAGCTCGAAGTAGGCGAAGGGCTGGTCGTCGAAGCAGCCGATCAGGCTGTAGACATGCGGATCGGCAGCGATGGTTTCGAGATAGCTGCGATGCTGCTCCAGATCGCCACCCTCCTGCCAGAAATGCAGAACGCGCGGCGTGTTCTGCCAGCGATTGAAGCGCTCCAGATCCTGCTCGATGTCCAGCGTACGCAGGGATATCCAGGCGCCCAGGCGTGCATCGAAACGCCGGTAGACCTCGCCCTCAGGCTTGGGCCGGCGCTGCGGATGACGCTTGCCATCGCTCATCAGCATCCGCTGCGGGTAAGGCGGCAGCGCCTGGCGCAGCCAGGGCTGCGGCAGTTGCCAGAACAGGCTGCGCTCGACCTGCGCACTGGCGCGATCGGCATTGCCACGCAGCCAGTCGCCGCAGGCCTGCAGCGCCTGCTGATCCAGCCCCTGCCAAAGTAAACGTGGCGCCCGCGGATAAGCGGCGAGCCACCAGTAGCTGGCGCACCACAGGGCATCGACCAGATCGTCCGTGGCCACTTCCAGCAGCTGCACGGTATTGGCGTCGAGCGTGCGTAGCTGCATCAGCGGCCTGCCGTCGCAGGTCAGCCAGATCGTCGAGTCGCGGGGCTCGCCTTGTAACACGCGGCCGTCAGGCAGTGGTAGTGCATTCATTGGAAGCCCTCCTGGCCATACGCCTCGGCCATCGCCACCACCACCTTGCGCGGACCCTTGAAGGGATCGCGGGCATGGGCCGTGAGCATGTTGTCGAGCATCAGAATGTCGCCATCGCGCCAGGGGAAACGAATGATGCAGGCGTCCAGCACGCCGCGCACCTCATCCAGCAGGCTGGCCTCGATGGGCGTGCCGTCGCCGAAGTAGACGTTACGCGGCAGCCCCTCGAGACCGACCGCATCGATCAGCACCTCCTGGGTATCGGCATCCAGGGCCGACAGGTGAAACAGGTGCGCCTGGTTGAACCAGACCCAGTCACCGGTACGCGGATGCTGGGCGACACCCTGGCAAAGCTGGCGCGTACGCAGTTCGTCATCGCCGAGCCATTCGAATTCGATACGACGGGCGCGACAATATTGCTCGACCACCTGGCGATCTTCGGTATTGAAGACCTGCTGCCAGGGCAGATCCAGACCATTGCCGTAATTGCGCACGTACAGCAGGCCGCGCTCGGCGAAGCGCTGGCGGATGGCCGGATCGATACGCCGGAACACCTCACGGCTGTCGGCAATCGGTGTCTCGCCGCCCTGCTCCGCCGCCTGGGCGCAATAGAACCAGATGCGCAGCGGCCATTCGGTGGTGTAGGCCTGCTCGTTGTGCAGCGGAATCGGGCGATGAGCGGGAAATTCGGTGGAGGTGTACACGCCACCTGCACTGACCCGGCTACGCGGCGTGGAGCCGAATTCGTAACTCAACAGCGGATGGCCAAAGGCGCCGGCAAACTGCTGGAAGCTGGCCACATCGACATCGGCGAAACCGCTAAACAGCAGGCCACCGCTCACCTCGAGATGCTCGGCCACCAGTTGCAGCAAAATCGGCAGATACTGGTGCAGGCCCTGCCCGGCTTGCAGCGGGCTGACACGCATGGGCAAGCCGGCTTCGATGCTAAGGGCGGCCTGCGCCAGATCGGTCACTTGATTCATCGTCGCGCTCCCGGCAGGTCGCTGTTCACGCCATGACCTGGCGCAGGCTCAGCGGGCGCATGTCGGTCCAGACCTCTTCGATGTGGGCCAGGCAGGTGGCCTTGTCACCGGACACGCCCACAGCCGACCAACCTTCGGGAATGGCCTTGTATTCGGGCCAGATGGAATACTGCTGCTCATGATTGATCACGACCAGAAAGCGCGCGTTCTCGTTGTCGAAGCTCATGCGATGACCTCTGTGAAAATGGCTTGCTCCCGAGCGGCACCGATGGCCGCCAGGCTCCACTTAAAGGACGAATGGCCAAGCACAAAATTCAACGATTCATCGCCTCGATGGCCTCACGCACCTGAGTCGCGATAGCAGCCGTCGAACGAGGGCCACCAAAGGTCCAGTACGGCGTGGGAAGAAAGGCGTAACGCTGCTGCTGGGTGACTGGCAGCGCCTTCCACAGGGGGCTGGCGAAGAACGGCGCCCGCTCCTGCCCACCGATGAACAGCACGCGCAGTCCCGGCTCGCTGGCGAAGCTGCGCATATCGATGCGCCGGTGCAGGCTGTGGGCGGAGCGCAGCGTCCAGGGCGAGCGTACCTCCAGGCGATTCATCAGGCTGCCGATCAGCGTCTGCTGGTTGAGGGCGATGAAACTGCCCTGCTGCACCAGCGGATAGAGCACGGCCACCGGCTCGCCCTGCAGGTTTTGCTCACGCACGGACTGACGCGCCGCTTCCAGCGCCTGCCGGCCTTCGCGAATCAAGGCAGCGGCCTGCGCCTGGCGTCCGGTCAGACGCCCGAGGTGTTCCAGCATGGCCTCGCCGATGGCCACGCCGTCATAGCCAGCCGATGCCAGCGACACCTGGTAGATCAAAGTCGGCGCCAGGCCATCCAGGCGTTCGAAGAGCGGCAGGTGCAGGTAGGCCACACCGACGATCAGATCCGGCTTGAGCCGGGCGATGGCCTCCAGATTGGGTTGCTGAGCGCTGCCCAGCGCAACGCTGTGCTCGAGCAGGTCGTTGCCGATACCGATGTAACGGCGATAGCTGGCCAGGTTGGCGACGCCGACCGGCTCGATCCCCAGCGACACCAGCAGCTCGGTACTCAACTCATCGAGGCTGACGATGCGCTGCGGTGCGCCTCCAACGCCGGCCGACTGCCGGGCCACCAGTTGGGCCTCGACGGCCCAGCTTCCCTGTGCCAGACACGCCAGCAGCAGGCAACAGACAAAACGCATCGCCACCGCACTAGCTCCTTTTGTCACTGAAATAGACGCGGCTGAGCAGCAGCAGGAACAACGGCGCACCGATGGCGGCCGTGGCGATTCCCAGCGGGATGTCCAGCGGCGCCAGCAGCACGCGCCCGAGCAAGTCGGCCGAGGCCAGCAGGGTCGCGCCCAACAGCGGCGCCGCCAGCAAGCGTTGGCGAGCGCGATGAAAGCCCAGCAGACGCACGCCATGCGGCACCAGCAAACCGATGAATGCCACCGGGCCGACCACCGCAACCGCCGATGCAATCAATGCACTGGCCAGTACGATCAGCAACACCCGCCGACTTGGCACCGACAGCCCGAGGCTGCCGGCCACGCCGTCGCCCAGCTGCAGCAGATCCATCCAGCGCGTGGTCGCCGCGCACAGCGCCAGGCCGATCACCAACCAGGGCAACATGGCCTGCAGATCGCCCCAGGTACGCCCGTAGCTGCTGCCCACCATCCAGATCAGCGCCTGGGCGATATTGCTGGTGAACTGCGCCATCAGCAGGCTCACCACGGCCAGTACCACACCGCTGATGGCAAAGCCGGTGAGCGTCACGCGCAACGGCTCCAGGCCGTGACGCAGGTTGAGGCCGATGACGATCAGCAGCGCCAGGCCGGCGCCCAGCCAGGCCAGCGGGAAGCGCCAGGCAACGGCCAGCTCGGGCATGAAGATCAGGGCCAGCAAGACCACCAGTGCCGCCATCTGGCTCACCCCGAGAATTTCCGGGCCAGCCAGCGGGTTGCGCGTCACCGCCTGCAACAGCATCCCGGCGGTCGCCAGCAGCGCCCCGGCGGCCATATCCACCAGCAGGCGCGGCAGGCGCAGATCGAGCAGGGTCATGGCCAGGGGCTCGCCGGCCCACACCCGCTGCCAGAATGCCCAGACGCCCGACTCACCCTGCGCCGTGCCACCTACCAGCAGCGCCAGGCAGATCAGCACCGCGAGCACGACGAATGACCACAAGGGCATGCGCATGGCCCGATTCTCGCCCGGCATGCTCGCCGTGACCGCCGCCACCGGCGCGCTGCGCCCGTAACGCAGCAGCAGGAGGATCGCCAGCGAACCGAGAATGGCCGACAGCACGCCCAACGGCAATTGGAACCAGGGTTCTACCGCCGCCACCAGCGCATCGGCGAGTACCGTCAGCAGTGCGCCCCAGATCGCGCACAAAGGGATCAAACGCGAAGGTCGCACCACGGCGAAGGCAAAGCGCAACAGGTTCGGCGTGATCAGCCCGATGAAGCCCAGCGGCCCGGCCAGATGAATGGCCAGTGCCGCCAGCAGGCTGCCGAGAACTATGCTCAGCCCTTTCAGCCAGGCCGGCGAGAGCCCCAGCGAGCGCATCTGCCCGTCGCCCAGCACGGCCAGGTTCATCGGCCGCATCAGCACCAGCAGCGCCAGGGCAATCAGCGGCAACAGGTACAGCGCAGGCTGCATCGCGCCCCAACCCAGCTGCTGCAGCGAACCGGTGTTCCACAGCGACACCACCATCGCGGCCTGGTCGTTGAGACTGAGAAACAGCGCAATCAGCGCGGCGAAGGTCTGCGCCACTGCCACCCCGGCCAGGGTCAGGCGTAGCGGCGAGGTGTTCCAGCCGCCAGCCATGAGGAAGGTGAACAAGGCCGCCAGCAGGCCGCCAACAAAGACCAGCGGCAAACCCAGCGCACCGGGCAGAAGCATGCCGAGGATCACGCCCAGTTGCGCCCCTGCGGTGATACCGAGCAGATCCGGCGACACCAGCGGGTTGCGCGTGATCAGCTGCATGATCGCCCCGGAAACGCCCAGGCAGGCGCCCACCAGCACCCCGGCAAAGGCACGGGGCAGTTGCGTCCACCACAGCAGCAGGCCGTCGAGCGATGGCGCCGACGACAGCGGCGCCAGCCAGGCCTCGGCGTCCGGCCAGGGGTGGCGCAATACGCCCTGCCACAGCAGCATGGCCAGCAGCAGTGCCAGCCCCAGCAGCGCCAGGCCCGCGTGACCGAAACCACGCGCAGCGGCGGGCTGGCCGGGGCGACTCAAACTCGTCATCCGTTGTCCTTACCTATGCAAAAAGGCGAAGGGTTGCCCCCTCGCCTTGGTTTGCCCACTCGGTTGCCGCTTACCAGCGCAGCGACACGGTACCGAGGAAGGTGCGCTCGTCGCCCCAGTAGCAGCGTCCGGCATTGTTGCAGCCTGCCACGTACTCCTGATCGAAGACGTTCTTGGCATTGAGATCGACCGACCAGTTCTCGTCGATGTCGTAGCCAATGGCGGCATCGACCAGGGTCACGTCGCCGGTATCCAGACGGCCGTAGGAAACGACAGCCGGGTTGGTGCCAGGCGGGTTGGTGTAAGCGAAGGTACTGTCGAAGTGACGCACGCCACCACCCAGACGCAGGCCGCGCAGCGCACCATCGAGGAAGCGGTAGTTGGCCCAGACCGATGCCTGATTGCGCGGTACACCAGTCATCTGATTGCCCTCGAGCAGGGAACCCGGCGCATCCTTGGTGACGCGTGCATCGGTGTAGGTGTAGGCAGCGGTGATATTCAGGTTGGCGCTGATATCACTGCTGACTTCCAGCTCGACGCCTTTGGAACGGCTCTCACCGACCTGACGGTAATCATTGATGGCCGCTTCGAAGTAGACGTCATTTTCTTTACGCAGATCGAATACGGCAGCAGTGAACATGGTGTTCCAGCCCTTGGGCTCGTACTTCAGACCCACCTCGTACTGCTCGGCGGTAATCGGATCCAGAGGGCCGCTAGTGGTGGAGGTTTCCTGCACCGGCACGAAAGCAGTGGAGTAACTGAAATAGGGCGACAGACCATTTTCGAACTGGTACATCACCCCACCCTGCCAAGTTCCCTTGTGATCGCTGTAATCAAGATCAGTGGCCGGTGCAAGCTTGTTGCGGTACTGGTTGTCGACCGAGTCGAAACGACCACCGAGCAGGAAAATCCAATTTTCATATTTGCTCTGCAACTGGCTGTAGACCCCTGTCATCTGCTGCTCAAGCAAAGTGTTGCCCTGAGCAATTGGAGTGGTCGGCTCACCTACTACCCCCCAGGCCGGGTTGTAGTAATCAATCTGCGAGATGATGCCGACGTCCTGATTCTGATTGAAGGAAGTACGGTCGAAGGCCAGGCCGAGCAGCAAGGTGTGCTGCAGAGCACCTGTGGCGAATTTACCCTCCAGCTGATTATCCAGCGAGTAGGTCATGGACTTGTTGTAGCGATCACGTGCCAGATTCAAGCCAACGGTGCTGCTGTAGTTGGCGCTGGATAGACTACTGCTCGGCCAGACCTCGTTGCGCTGAATGCGCGACTGCATGTAGCGCGAGTTCTGACGGAACTGCCAGTCGTCGTTGAAGTGATGCGTGTATTCGTAGCCTAGGGTCCAGACCTCACGATCGAAGTCGTCCCAGTCCGGGTGGCCGACCAGAGTGTCCTTGTCCAGTTTGCCGTTTGGGTTAGGCAGTAAGGTGCCGGCCGCCGGTAAGCCCAGTTGGAGCTTGGTACGATCCTTCTGATAGTTGGCCAGCAAGGTCAAGCTGTTGTAATCGTCAAAATTCAAGGTTAGCGACGGCGCGATATAGATGCGGTCATCTTGCACGTGGTCAACCGCAGTGTCGGCATTACGCCCCAACAACACCACGCGCCCAAGCACATTGCCGCTATCGTTCAATGGGCCTGAAACATCCACGCCCAGTTGGCGGCGGTTGTTGGAGCCATAGCTCAGCTGCACTTCGCCCTGCGAAGCGGCAGTCGGGCGCTTGCTGACCAGGTTGACCAGGCCGCCCGGTGCGTTCTCACCATAGAGAATCGAGGTCGGCCCACGGAACACCTCTACCCGCTCCAGACCATAAGGCTCGCTGGTGGTGTCGTAGCGGTTGCCCTGCACGCGCAAACCGTCGCGCAGCAAGCCATAGCCGTAGTCGGTGGCGTTGAAACCGCGGATAAAGAAATAGTCGCCGGCCAAGCCGTCCCCTACGGCAAACGGCGGGGCGAAGATACCCGGCACATAGCCCAGCACATCGGTGAGGGTCTGCGACTTCTGGTCTTCGATACGCTTGCGGGTCACCACCGACACCGAACGCGGCGTCTCCGACAGCGGTGTGCTGGTCTTGCTGGCGGTCAGGCTTTTCTCGGCCTTGTAGCCGTAATCCGGGCCTTGTGGGCGGTCCAGTTCACCGGTGACCGTTTGCGCAGGCAATGTCACCTGATTGGCTTCATCGCTCTCCTGCGCCTGAACCACGCCATGGCATGTGGCTGCAATCACCACGGCCAGGCACTTCAGTTGAAAACGTCCAGCACCTTGCACTGCTTTCGACATCATCTTCTCCCCCGATACCGCCAGCCAATCCGCTGGCCTGTCAAAAAAACGCTGGCTAGCCTAACCAATATCAATGCAAAACTAAATAGTAATTTTTATCATTTAGATGGCAATTTGATACAACCTTGCCATCACCCGTTAAAGGGGGCACGTTCTGCTATCGATTGATTAGGCAGCCGACTAAATGACCGTGATTCCCCGCTCAGGCAGGGAACCAGTCGGCCACGGATAGCTCTCAGTGGTTCACTGCGGCGTCGAGCGCATTGGCGAAGATTTCCGCCACCTGATCCACCTGCGCCGCCGTGATGATCAGCGGCGGCAGCAGGCGCAGAACGCTGGAGTGGCGCCCACCCACCTCCAGAATCAGGCCACGGCGCAGGCACTGCTGCTGCACGGCCGAGGCCAGCGCGCGGTTGTGCGGTGCGTGGCCCATGGCGTCCGCCCTGCCCTGTGGATCGACCATCTCCACCCCGAGCATCAGCCCCCTGCCGCGTACTTCACCAATCTGCGGGTAGCGCACCTGCAAGGCCTGCAGGTGAGCACAGAGGCGTTCGCCCATGGCGGCGGCGTGCTGATCCAGACGCTCATCGCGAATCAGACGCAAGGTGGCCGCGCCCGCCGCCATGGCCATCTGGTTGCCACGGAAGGTGCCGGCGTGCGCCCCCGGCTGCCAACGATCGAGATCCTTGTGGTAAACCACCACCGCCAGCGGCAGGCTGCCGCCGATGGCCTTGGACAACACCAGCACGTCCGGTGTGATGCCGGCATGCTCGAAGGCGAACAGCTTGCCGGTGCGCCCGATGCCGCACTGCACCTCGTCGAGAATCAGCGGTACACCGGCCTCGCGGGTGATGCGGCGAATGCCGCGCAACCAGTCGGCGGACGGGGCAATCACCCCGCCCTCGCCCTGCACCGTCTCGAGAATCATGCCGGCAGCCGGCAGCACGCCGCTTTCCGGGTCGCACAGCTGGTTCTCGATGTAATGCAGGCCGACCCGTTCGCCCTCGACACCGCCCAGGCCGAACGGGCAGCGGTAGCCGTAGGGGTACGGCAACATCTGCACGCCACTGATCATGCCGTCCAGATACTGCTTGGGGCCCAGGCTGCCCATCAGACTCAGGGCACCCTGGGTCATGCCGTGGTAGGCGCCGTGGAAGGCCAACATCTGACTACGCCCGGTGGCCGTGCGTACCAGCTTCAAGGCCGCCTCCACCGCATCGGTGCCGGCCGGCCCGCAGAACTGGATGCGCGCATCGCGGGCGAACTCGGCCGGCAGGCAGGCGAACAATTCATTGATGAAATCGTCCTTGGCTTCGGTCATCAGATCCAGGGTGTGCAGCGGTCGCTTGCCATCGAGCAGACCGCGAATGGCTTGCAACACGACGGGATGGTTGTGCCCCAGGGCCAGGGTGCCGGCACCGGCCAGGCAATCGATGAACCAGCGGCCCTCGCTGTCCTGCACGTGGACACCCTCGGCGCGGCGCAGCTCCAGCGGGATGCGCCTCGGATAACTACGCGCGTTGGACTCCACCTCGCTCTGGTGCTGCAGCCTGGCCGTGCCGGCGAAGCGGTAGTCGGCGCCACGCAGCGTCACCTCCGGGCCCAGATCGAGCGCCACAGGCATGGGCAGCGGATCGTAATGCGGTTCAATTTGCATAATCGTGACTCTCCAGGCCCAGCGGCCGTGACGATTGATCGAGCGCGGCCAGTTGCCGGCCCAGGTGTTCGATAAAGGACGGATCGCGAACGATGCCCAGGTGGTCGGCCTCAACCCAGCTCGACAGCTGCAGCTCGCGGCCCAGGGCGCTCTGCAGCAACGCTTCGCCATTGCGGTTGTTCTCCGGCGAATGCGCCGCCCACCAGGCCTGCACCGGGCTGCACAGCGGCTGGATATGCCGGTGCTGCGCAGCCAACGCGTGCATATGTCGCTCCAGAGCGAGCAGCTGTTGCCAGTCGTCATCGCCCGTGGCCGTGGCTTCTGCCACGTCAGCGCGTGGGGCACGGGCCAGGCCGGCGCCGGGTACGTAACCGTCGACCAGGCCGACGAAGGCCAGCGTCTTACCCAGGCGTTCCAGCAGTCGGGCCATGGCCAGAACGAGAGCGCCGCCCATCGACCAGCCGAGCAGGTGATACGGCCCCTGCCGCTGGGTTTCCAGCATCACCCTGACGTAATCGCGGGCCATCTGTTCCAGGCTCTGATCACGCCAGGACGGTTGCAGCAATTGCCGGTTCTGCAGACCGAATACCTGCCAGTGCGGCGCCAGAGCACGGGCCAGCGGGTAGTAGCCGACCAGCGTGCCGCTCACCGGATGAACGCAGAACAGCGTGGGCCGTTCGGCATCCGCCTGGTTCAGGCGCAGCAGTGGGCTGGGCGCAGCAGCCGTCGTAGCTTCCTGGCGAGGGGCAGAAGCGGCCGGCGTGCCGTCGATCAGGGCTTGCAGTGCATCCCCCACCGCCGCCAGCAACGCCTCGATACGCTGCACGCGATGGCGTTGTGCGCTGAAGCGGCAACTGAGGCTCAGACGACCGGCGAATACCTGGCCGTTGATCTCCAGCTCGCGGGTCAGCGCCGTGGCCGGGTCGACCAGGGTGCCCGGCGACTCGCTGGCGGGCGCGAAGTGACCATCGCCAAGCTGCGCATCGAACTGCCCCAGGTAGTTGAAGGCGATATCCGGCTCAGCCAACTCGCCCAGGCTGCGACGTTGCTCGGCGTTACCCAGGTAGCGCAGCAGGCCGTAGCCCAGTCCCTTGTTGGGCACGCTGCGCAGACGCTGACGGACATCGGCCAGGGTCTGCGACAGCGTTTCCTGCGCCTGCAGACGCAGCGGGTAGAGACTGGTGAACCAGCCCAACGTCCGGCCGATATCCTGCTCAACCTGATCGTCGAGCCATTCGCGCCCATGACCTTCCAGGGCAATCAGGCTGTCATCGAGATCACTCCAGCGTCGCAACCCTTCGGCTAGCGCAGCGAGCAGCACTTCGTCCATGCGCGCATCCTGCTGTTTCAGGGTTTCGCGCAGCAGACGCTGGGTCTGCACTTCGCTCAGCTGCCAGGTGCAGGTCTGCACCTGGGCATGGCTGGCCTGGCCGGCCGGGTCATCCACCGGCAGACGCTGGCTGCCACGCTGTGCCAGCCAGTAGTCCATCTCGCCAGCCAACGGTGCCGCCTGTGCATGACGCCACAGATGCTCGGCCCAGGCCTGGTAGCTGCCCGGCCTGTCACCGAGATCGACCGGTTGACCGGCCACCACCTGCTGGTAGGCGCGGGCCAGATCATCCAGCAGGACGCGCCAGGAAACGCCATCGATGATCAGGTGATGAGCGGCGAGCAGCAGGCGCTGGCTGCCATCCGCCATGTCCGCGAGCAGCAGCCGCAGCAGCGGGCCGTGCTGCAGATCCAGGCTGCGCTGAGCGGCCTCGCATTGCGCCTGCAGGGCTGGCTCCGAGTCGATGCGGCGCTGCCAGAGCAGACGCTCGGCCTGCTCCTCGTCCCGATAGAAGGCCTGCCAGTTGCCCGTTTCATCCTGACGGAAGGCCAGACGCAGCGCATCGTGATGCTCGATCAGCCCCTGCAGCGCGCTCAGTAAATGGGCAGCGTGCAGCGGTCGACGCACATGCAGCAGCAAGGCCTGGTTCCAGTGCGCACGGTTGGCCATGGGCAAGGAGAAGAAATGCGCCTGGATCGGCGTCAGCGGCAGCGAGCCACTGGCCCGCTGCACCGCGACGGCTTGAGTGCCGAGCGGCGTCATCACCGCAGCCAGATCAGCCAGGCGCGGATGCTGGAACACCGCCTTGGGCGTCAGCTCCCAACCGGCCTTGCGCAGGCGCGTGACCAGGCTCAGGGACTGGATCGAGTCACCGCCCAGGGCGAAGAACTGGGCATCGCGACTGATCTGGCCAATACCGAGCAACTCGCTCCACAGCTCAGCCAGCAACTGTTCCTGCTCGGTGCGCGGTGCCTGGTACTCGCCCGCCTCCACCTGCGGCTCCGGCAGGCTCTGCCGATCCAGCTTGCCATTGGGCAGCAGCGGCAGACGCTGCAGCGCCAGGATATGACTCGGCACCATATGCGCCGGCAGGCGCTGCTTGAGCTGCGCTTTCAGCTCACTCTCGCTCAGCGCCTGGCCGCTGACATAGCCCACCAGGCGCTTGCCCGCCGCGCTGTCCCTGACCACCACCAGCGCTTCGCCCACACCGGCGCAGGCTTTCAGCGCCGCCTCGACTTCGCCGATTTCGATGCGGAAACCGCGCAGCTTGATCTGCTGATCCAGCCGGCCCAGGTATTCCAGCTGGCCATCGTGGCCCAGGCGCACGCGGTCGCCGGTGCGGTACAGACGCTCACCGGGGCGATACGGATGGGGCACGAAGCGCTCGGCGGTGGCGCCCGGTCGATCCAGGTAACCCCGCGCCAGCAGGCCGCCCAGGTACAGCTCTCCCGCCACGCCGACCGGTAACAGGTTGAGGTCGGCATCAAGCACGTAACCCTGGCGCGCGCCGACGCGATCACCAATCGGTGCATAGGCGGTGGTGAAGTCGGCCTCAGCCGCCGGCACTCGCCAAATGGTCGGGGTGACCACGGTTTCGGTCGGGCCGTAGCCATTGATGATCCACTGCGGTTGCAGGCTGCGAATCACCTGCTGCAACAGCTCGCGACTGAAGGCTTCACCGGCGAAGCAGTAGGTCCTCACCCCAGGCGCTTTGCCGCATTGCTCGGCCCACTCGGCCAACTGACGCAGGTAGCTGGGCGGCAAGGCCACCACGCTGATGCCCTCTTCGATCAGGCAGTCGTAGGTTTGCTGCACGCTCCACAGCTGCTGGTCGCGGATTACCACCCGCGCGCCATGGCTCAGCGGCGTGAGCCAACGCTCGTGAGCACCGTCGAAGCTGACCGAGAGGAAGTGCAGCTCGCGATCCTCGGCCGTCAGTTCATAGCGTTCGCCAATCGCCTGGCAATGCAGGGCGATGGCGCCATGGGCCACGGCCACGCCCTTGGGCTTGCCGGTGGAGCCGGAGGTGTAGATCAGATAGGCCAGTTGCTCGGGGTGGATACTCACCTCGGGCGCTTCTGGCGATGCGCCGCTCAGTTCCAGTTGATCGAGGTCGAGCACCTCGATACCGGCCACGTCGGGCAGGCGCGGCAGGGCCGCCTGATGGCTCAGCAGCAGCTTCACCCCGGCGTCTTCGAGCATGTAGCGCAGGCGTTCGCCAGGATAGTCAGGGTCCAGCGGCACGTAGGCACCGCCGGCCTTGAGCACTGCCAGCAGGGCGACGAACAGGTCGATACCGCGCTCCAGCGCCACACCGACGCGCACCTCGGCGCCGACGCCACGGGCGATCAGCTGGTGGGCCAGGCGATTAGTGCGGGCTTCCAGCTCGGCGAAGCTCAGGCGCTGCTGGCCGTGTACCAGGGCAATGGCCGTCGGGCGCAGACGCGCCTGTTCGGCGATACGCTCCGGTAATAGCTGAATGTCGTTTGGAACCGGTGTTGGGTCGTTCCAGGCCTCGACTTCGGCTACCTCCGATTCACTCAACAATGGCAGATCGGCCAGCGGCGCCTGTGGCATACGGCACGCCCCATCGAGCAGACGCAGGAACTGCCCCGCCAAACGCTCAACCGTCGCGGCCTCGAACAGATCGGTGGCGTAATCCAGATAGGCCTCGAAGCGGCCATCGGCCTGTTCGAGGGTGCCCAGCACCAGGTCGAAGTGGGCGCTCTGCCCCTGGCAGTCGAGGTTTTCGCACTGCAGGCCGGGCAACGTCTGCAGCGCGCTCTGGTCCTGCCGTTGATGGTTGTACGCCACCTGGAACAGCGGGTTATGGCTCAGACTGCGCTCCGGCTGCAGGGCATCGACCAGTTGCTCGAAAGGCACATCCTGATGGGCCTGGGCGCCGACCACCCGCGACTTGACCTGACGCAGCAGGTCGACGAACGCGTGCTGCGCATCCACTTCACTGCGAATCACCAGGGTGTTGACGAACAGGCCGATCAGCCCCTCGCTCTCGCCCTGCGTGCGCCCGGCTACCGGCACACCGACACGCAGATCGCTCTGGCCGCTCAGGCGATACAAGAGGCTTTGGTAAACCGCCAGGATGAACATAAACGGCGTGACGTCATGCGCCTGAGCCTGTTCACGCAGCCGTTCGACCAGGCCAGCGGGTACGCTGAAGGCATGCCGCGCGCCCTGCCCCAAGCGCAGCGCCGGACGCGGGCGATCACTGGGCAGCTCCAGCACCGGCTGTTCATCACCCAGTTGCTCACGCCACCACTGCACTTGCTCGGCAAGGCGGCTGCCGCTGAGGTATTCGCGTTGCCAGATGGCGTAGTCGGCGTACTGGATCGGCAGCGCCGCCAGCTCAACCGGCTGCCCTTCGGCTTGGCCGCGATAGAGCGCGGCGAACTCGTCGAGCAGCACCTGGATCGACCAACCGTCGGCGATGATGTGATGCAGGCAGACCACCAGCACATGCTGCTGCGAGCCCTGCTCGATCAGCGCCACACGCCAGGGCGGGCTCTGTTCCAGATCGAAGGGGCGCCGAGTGACGCCATCGATCTGCTGCTGCAACTTCGCCTCGTCCTGCGCCTGCAGGCGCTCGATGCCAACCGCAATCGGCTGCTGCACACATTGCAGGGGCTCACCCGCCTCGCCGCTGGCGAAAGTGGTGCGCAGGCTTTCATGACGCTGGGCCAGGGTGTCGAAGCTGCGTTGCAGCGCCTGGATATCCAATACCCCTGTCAGGCGCACGGCGCAAGGCAGGTGGTAGGCCAGGCTGTCGGGCTCCAGCTGGGCGAGGAACCACAGGCGCTGCTGAGCGAAGGACTGTGGACTGCGGTCTGCACGCTGGCGGGCCTGCAGACCGAAGCCAGGCGCAGCGTCGGCGGCCGCCAGCTGCAAGGCCTGGGCACTGAGAGTGCTGGCTTCGAAGGCGACGCGTAGCGGCAGCTCGAGTTGCAGCTGGCGACGAATCTGCGACACCAGTTGCGTGGCCAGCAGCGAATGACCGCCGAGGGCGAAGAAGTCATCCTCACGCCCTACCCGCTCCATCCCCAGCAACTCCTGCCAGATGCTTGCGAGTTGGCTTTCCAGTCCGGGGCGCGGCGCCTGGTAATCGCGCTGGACGCGCTGCGGTTCCGGCAGCGCCTTACGCTCCAGCTTGCCATTGGGCGACAGCGGCAGGCGTTCGAGCTGCATCAGATGGCTCGGCAGCATGAACTCGGGCAGGCGCTGTTTCAGCCGCGCCCGCAGCTCGACCTCGTCGTAATCGCTGCCGACCACATAGGCCACCAGTTGTTGGTCGCGCACCAGCACCACCGCTTCGCGCAGCGCCGGATGTTCCAGCAGCGCGGCTTCGATCTCGCCCAGTTCGATGCGTAGACCGCGCAACTTCACCTGATGATCGATACGGCCCAGGTATTCCAGCACGCCCCCTTCGGTCCAGCGCGCCAGGTCGCCGCTGCGGTACAGACGCTGACCATCGCCGAAGGGGCTGGCGACGAAGCGCTCGGCGGTCAGTCCCGGACGACGGTGGTAACCCCGCGCCAGGCCGATGCCACCGATATACAGCTCCCCGGCCACGCCAATCGGCTGTGGGTTGAGGCGTTCGTCGAGGATATGGATCTGCAGGTTGGCGATTGGCCGACCAATCGGCACGCTGCGCCGCTCCTGGCCGCTGCAGCGCCAGTGAGTCACGTCGATGGCCGCTTCGGTCGGGCCATACAGGTTGTACAGCTCGGCCTGCGGCAGCAGTTGCCGCGTGCTGCTGGCCAGTTCCGCCGGCAGCGCTTCACCGCTGCAGACGATGCGCCGCAGGCTCTCGCAGCCGTGCAGCTCGCCATGACCGACAAAGGCCGCCAGCATCGAGGGCACGAAGTGCAAGGTGCTGATGCTCTCGCGCGCGATCAGCTCGACCAGCTTGGCTGGGTCGCGGTGATCGCCCGGCTGCGCCATCACCAGACGCGCGCCCGTGATCAGCGGCCAGAAGAACTCCGCGCGCCCGTGATCAGCGGCCAGAAGAACTCCCACACCGACACGTCGAAGCTGAACGGGGTTTTCTGCAGCACCCGATCGTCAGCCGTGAGCTGGTAAGCCTCCTGCATCCAGGCCAGGCGGTTGTACATCGCCGCATGGCTGTTGCCGGCGCCCTTGGGCTTGCCGGTGGAGCCGGAAGTGTAGATCAGGTAGGCCAGTTGCTCGGGGTGAATCGCCACCTCGGGAGCGGTTTGCGGCTCTTGAGAAAGATCCAGATGATCGAGATTGAGCACCTGTACGCCGCTGACCTGCGGCAGGCCGTCGATCACCGTATCGTGGCTCAGCAGCAGGCTGACACCGGCATCCTCGAGCATGTAACGCAGACGCTCGGCCGGATACTCCGGGTCCATCGGCACGTAGGCACCGCCGGCCTTGAGGATGGCGTACAGCGCCACCACCATCTCCACCGAACGCAGCGCCGCCACGCCCACCAGACTATCGCGGGTTACGCCAAGTTTTCGCAGATGGTGGGCCAGCTGGTTGGCGCGCAGGTCCAGTTCGGCGTAGCTCAGACGCCGCTCGCCGAACACCAAGACGATGGCCTCGGGTTGCGCCTGCACACGCCGTTCGAACTGACGATGCACCGGTTCCACCGCGCCATAATCGACGCGAGTGGCGTTGAAGCTGGTCAGGGCCAGACGATCCTGATCATCGTCCAGACGGTGCTCGCCAATGGCCAGTTGCGGCTGTTCCAGCAACTGCTCCAGCAGGCGGATAAAGCGCTGGTGCAGGCGCTCGACCGTGGATGTCTCGAACAGATCCAGGGCGTAGTTCCAGTTGCCGCTGAACTGGCCGTGGTGATCCTCCTGGGTGTTGAGCGCCAGGTCGAACTGGCTGCCGCCATCGGCCAGGGTCAGCACCTCGGCTTGCAGATCCTGCAACTGCCCCAGCGCCTCGTGGTGCACCTGCTGGTGGTCATAGGCCACCTGGAACAGCGGGTTGTGGCTGAGGCTGCGTTCGGGCTGCAACGCCTCGACCAGTTGCTCGAAGGGCAGCTCCTGGTGCGCCTGGGCGTCCAGGCTGGTGCGCCTGATCTGCTCGACCAGCGCCGTGAAGCTCTGCTGCGTAACGATCTCGCTGCGCAGCACCTGGGTGTTGACGAACAGGCCGATCAGCCCTTCGACCTCGGCGCGCGTACGCCCGGCGATGGGCACGCCGACGCGCAAGTCGCGCTGCCCGCTCAGGCGATGCAGCAACACCTTGTAGGCACCCAGCAACACCATAAAGGGCGTCGCGTTCTGCGCCTGGGCCAACTCGCGCAGGCGCTCGCCCAAGGCTGCGCCGAGACGGAAATGCACCCGCCCACCGCGAAAACTCTGCCGCGCCGGTCGTGGATGGTCGCAAGGCAGTTCCAGCAGCGGCTGCTCATCGCCCAGCTGCTCGCGCCAGTAGGCCAGTTGCCGTGCGCCTTCACCGCCTGCCAGCCACTCACGCTGCCAGGCCGCGTAATCGGCGTACTGCACGGTCAGCGCCGGCAGTGCAGCCGCCACGCCAGCGCGGGCGGCGTTATACAGGGCGGCGAATTCGGCGAGCAGAATTTGCACGGACCAGCCATCGGACAGCAGGTGATGCAAACACAACAGCAGGCGCTGCTCGCCCGGCTCCAGGGTCACCAGGGCGACACGCCAGGGTGGCGACTGCTGCAAATCGAAAGGCTTTTCCATAAATGCCCGCGCCAGGGCCTGGAAGGCATGCTCGCCCCTGGCCTGGAGCATCTCCAGATTCACCGACGCCTGCGACTGTATGCATTGCAGCGGCTGGCCGTCGGCGTCCTGAGTGAAGGTGGTACGCAGAATCCAGTGACGCTCGGCCAGGGCTTCGAAGGCCTGCTGCAGCGCCTGCCGGTCCACCTCACCACGCAGACGCAGCACGCCCGGCAGGTGGTAGGCACTGCTGCTCGGCTCCAGTTGCTGGAGGAACCACAGGCGCTGCTGAGCGAAGGACTGTGGCGCCTGCGCCCGCTCGCCTCTGGCCTGCAGAGGCAGGTCGACGGCATGACTGGCCTGCTCCAGCTGCCTGGCCAGATCGCTGAGCAGCGGCGCCTCGAACACGGCACGTAGCGGTAGATCCAGCCCGTGCGCATGGCGCAGGCGGGAGATCAGTTGCGTCGCCAGCAATGAGTGGCCGCCCAGTTCGAAGAAGTGATCGTCACGGCCGATGCGCGGCTGCTCCAGCAGCTCGCTCCACAGCTCGGCCAGCAGCCGTTCCTGTTCGGTGCGCGGCGCCTGGTACTCGCCCGCCTCCACCTGCGGCTCCGGCAGGCTCTGCCGGTCCAGCTTGCCGTTGGGCAACAGCGGCAGTCGCTCCAGCGCCAGGATATGGCTCGGCACCATATGCGCCGGCAGGCGCTGCTTGAGCTGCATTTTCAGCTCACTCTCGCTCAGCGCCTGGCCGCTGACGTAGCCCACCAAACGCTTACCGGCAGCACTGTCCTTGACCACGACCAGCGCTTCACCCACACCGGCACAGGCTTTCAGCGCCGCCTCGACTTCGCCGATCTCGATGCGGAAGCCGCGCAGCTTGATCTGCTGATCCAACCGGCCGAGGTATTCCAGCTGGCCGTCAGCACCGAGGCGCACGCGGTCGCCTGTGCGGTACAAGCGCTCACCCGGGCGATACGGATTGGGCACGAAGCGCTCGGCAGTGGCGCCAGGGCGATCCAGGTAACCCCGCGCCAGCAGGCCGCCCAGGTACAGCTCTCCCGCCACACCGACCGGCAGCAGGTTGAGGTCGGCATCCAGCACACCGCCG
>NZ_ATKM01000008.1 GCF_000418555.1 Pseudomonas sp. P818 | reverse complement strand
CACCGGCACAGGCTTTCAGCGCCGCCTCGACTTCGCCGATCTCGATGCGGAAGCCGCGCAGCTTGATCTGCTGATCCAACCGGCCGAGGTATTCCAGCTGGCCGTCAGCACCGAGGCGCACGCGGTCGCCTGTGCGGTACAAGCGCTCACCCGGGCGATACGGATTGGGCACGAAGCGCTCGGCAGTGGCGCCAGGGCGATCCAGGTAACCCCGCGCCAGCAGGCCGCCCAGGTACAGCTCTCCCGCCACACCGACCGGCAGCAGGTTGAGGTCGGCATCCAGCACATAACCCTGGCGCGCGCCGACGCGATCACCAATCGGTGCATAGGCGGTGGTGAAGTCGGCCTCAGCCGCCGGCACTCGCCAAATGGTCGGGGTGACCACGGTTTCGGTCGGGCCGTAGCCATTGATGATCCACTGCGGTTGCAGGCTGCGAATCACCTGCTGCAACAGCTCGCGGCTGAAGGCTTCGCCGGCGAAGCAATAAGTCTTCACTCCGGGTGCTTTGCCGCATTGCTCAGCCCATTCGGCCAGCTGGCGCAGATAGCTTGGCGGCAAGGCCACCACGCTGATGCCTTCTGCGATCAGGCAGTCGTAGGTCTGCTGCACGCTCCACAGTTGCTGGTCGCGGATCACCACCCGCGCGCCATGGCTCAGTGGCGTGAGCCAGCGCTCGTGGGCGCCGTCGAAACTGACCGAAAGGAAGTGCAGCTCGCGATCCTCGGCCGTGAGTTCGTAGCGCTCGCCGATGGCCTGGCAATGCAGGGCAATCGCACCATGGGCCACCGCCACGCCCTTGGGCTTGCCAGTGGAGCCGGAGGTGTAGATCAGATAGGCCAGTTGCTCGGGGTGAATCGCTACCTCGGGCGCTTCTGACGATTCGCCGCTCAGTTCCAGTTGATCGAGGTCGAGCACCTCGATACCGGCCACGTCGGGCAGGCGCGGCAGGGCCGCCTGATGGCTCAGCAGCAGCTTCACCCCGGCGTCTTCGAGCATGTAGCGCAGGCGTTCGCCAGGATAGTCAGGGTCCAGCGGCACGTAGGCACCGCCGGCCTTGAGCACTGCCAGCAGGGCGACGAACAGGTCGATACCGCGCTCCAGCGCCACACCGACGCGCACCTCGGCGCCGACGCCACGGGCGATCAGCTGGTGGGCCAGGCGATTAGTGCGGGCTTCCAGCTCGGCGAAGCTCAGGCGCTGCTGGCCGTGTACCAGGGCAATGGCCGTCGGGCGCAGGCGCGCCTGCTCGGCGATACGCTGTGGCAGAAGCTGGATAGCGCTCGGAACGGGGACTGAGTCGTTCCAGGCCTCGACTTCGACCACCTCGCTTTCATCCAGCAAAGGCAGTTCACCGATGCAGCGCTGCGCATCGGCGCACAGGGCTTGCAGCAGTCGTTCGAACTGGCGACTCATGCCGGCGATCTGCCGGTCGCTGAAATGCGCGCGCTGATAATGCCAGTACACCTGCAGCTCGTTGCCGGCCATCACCGCCAGGCTCAGCGGGTAATGGGTCTGCTCGTGCGCCAGCAGATTGGTGAAGCGCAGGCCATCGCCCTGCCCCTGCAGCACCTGATCCACCGGGTAGTTCTCGAACACCAGCAGGGTGTCGAACAGCTCGCGCCCGGCCTGGCCGGCCAGTTGCTGCAGGCGGAACAGCGGCACCTGCTCGTGCTCGCGCAACGCCAGGTTGTGCGCCTGCAACGCGTCGAGCCAGTCGCCGACAGGCTCATGAGGCTGCGGCGCCTGCACCACCGGCAGGGTATTGATGAACAGGCCAAGCATGTGTTCGATGCCCGCCACACTCGCCGGCCGCCCCGCTACGGTGGCACCGAAGGCGACCTGACGGCGCCCGCAATAACGCTGCAGGAGCAGCGTCCAGGCCGCCTGGATCAGGGTATTGAGGGTAACGCGTCGAGCCTTGGCAAAGGCTTCCAGTTCAGCACACGGCAGGTTCAGGACATGCACGCCGCTGCCGCTTGCAGGCACCTCGCTGCGCAGACTGCCAGTCAGTAGCGTCGGCTCATCGAAGCCTTGCAGCTGCTCACGCCAGAACGCCTCGCTGCCGGCGATATCCTGGCGTTGCAGCCAGGCCAGGTAGTCCGGGTAATGCCCGACCTCGTGCGCGCTGCCCTCGCCGCGCGTGTCCTGCAGTACCTGCGCCAGCAGCGCGGCACTGCTCCAGCCGTCGAGCAGGATATGGTGCAGGGTCCAGATCAGTTGATGACGCCCTTCCCCCAGGCGTACCAGCACCAGGCGCATCAGCGGTGGCCGCGTCAGGTCGAATGGCGTCTCGCGCTCCTCGCGCAGCAGTGCCTGAAGATCGAGGTCGCTTCCCTCCAGTTCGCGAATCGTCAGCTGCGTCTCGCGCTGCACCAGTTGCACCGCCTGTTGATCGGTGCCCAGGCGCAGGAAGGCTGCGCGCAGCAGCGGATGGCGCTGCAGCGCAGCCGCCCAGGCCGCCTTGAAACGCGCCACCGGCAAGCCCTCGACCTCCAGGCTGAGCTGATTGACGTAGGCACCATCGGCCACCTGCAGTTCGCTGTGGAACAACAGGCCCTGCTGCATCGGTGTTAGCGGATAGATGTCTTCGATCTGCCGCGCCGGCAGCGGCAGGCTGTCGAGATCGGCCTGGCTGAGCGGCACGAAGGGGAAATCGCTGGAGGTGACAGCCGCCTGCGTGCGGCAGTGCTGCACCAGCTCGACGAGCGCGCCGCGGTACGCCTCGAGCAGTTCGACGATGCGCTCGCGCTCGAAGCGCTCATGGCTGAAGGTGCAGGTGAAACGCAGGCAGCCGCCCGTGACGCGACCGTCCAGAGCAAGGGCACAGGCCAGCGGTGCGCTGGCGTCGCGTTGCGCGCCGGACGCTTCCTCGGCCAGATCGAACAACTGCCCGCTGGTCTGCAGGCGGCCCAGGTAGTTGAACAGCAGCGCGTCGTCCAGCGCCGGCAGGTCCTCGCCCTGCAGGTATTTCAGCAGGCCGTAACCGATGCCGCCGCGCGGCACCCGGCGCAGGTTCTCCTTGGTGCCCTTGAGGGTCGCATCCCAGTCGTCACCGGCCTGCAGCAACAGCGGGTAGAGGCTGGTGAACCAGCCCAGGGTCTGGCTCAGGTCGAGCTCCTCGAACAGCCCTTCGCGGCCATGGCCTTCGAGGGCGATCAGGGTCTGCGCCTGCCCGTTCCAGTCACGCAGGGCATGGGCCAGTGCACTGAGCAGCAGGTCGTTGATCTGCGTGCGGTACGCCGCCGGAGCCTGTGTCAGCAGCGCCTCGGTAGTGGTGGGGTCGAGCTGCACTTCCAACCGTTCAGCGCAGGCCGTCAGGTTGTGCCCTTGGGGGTGGTCGCAGGGCAGCCCGCGATCAGCCGGCAGCGCCTGCCAGTAAGCACGTTCGGCGGCCACTTCGGGGCTGGATGCATAGACCGCCAGGCGCTCACTCCAGCTCTGCCAGGCACTGCTCTTGCGCCCCAGATCGGCAGCAGCGCCCACGCCCAGCTGCGCGTAGGCGCGCTGCAAGTCATCGAGCAGGATGCGCCAGGAAACGCCATCGATCACCAGATGGTGGACCACCAGCAACAGGCGTTCGCCGCCTTCGTGCAACTGCACGAGCACGGCGCGTAGCAGCGGGCCATGGCTCAGATCGAGGCTGGCCTGCACCTCGTCGCACAGCGCGCTCAGCTCGGCCAGGCTGCAGCGCTCGAGGCGCAGTTCGAGGGTTTCGGGCTCGGCCGCATAGCGCTGGCGCCAGCTGTCGCCTTGCTGCTGAAAGCGCAGGCGTAAAGCGTCGTGTCGCTCCAGCACGGCCTGCAGGGCAGCCTTGAGCCGCTGCGGCTGCAGCGGCTCGCGTGCACTGAGCAGCACCGACTGGTTCCAGTGCTGACGATTGTTCATCGGCTGGGCGAAGAACCAGTGTTGGATCGGCGTCAGCGGGATGTCGCGCTGACTGTCGATGACGCAGCCCGACGTCTCGGCGCTGCGGGTTGCGACCTGGGCCAGCTCGGCGATGCTCTGGCGCTCGAACAGTTGCCGTGGCGTCAGCTCGATGCCCTGACGGCGGGCACGGGCAATGATCTGCAGGCTGAGAATGGAATCGCCACCCAGCTCGAAGAAGTTGTCGTCGCGCCCTACTCGTTCTACACCCAGCAGCTCCTGCCAGATGCTTGCGAGCTGGCTTTCCAGGCTGGAGCGCGGCGCCTGGTAGTCACGCTGAACGCGCTGCGGCTCCGGCAGCGCCTTGCGCTCCAGTTTGCCATTGGGCGACAGCGGCAGGCACTCGAGCTGCATTACATGGCTCGGCAGCATGAACTCGGGCAGGCGCTGTTTCAGCCGCGCCCGTAGCTCGACCTCGTCGTAATCGCTGCCGACCACATAGGCCACCAGTTGCTGGTCGCGCACCAGCACCACCGCCTCACGCAGCGCCGGATGTTCCAGCAGTGCTGCCTCGATCTCGCCCAGTTCGATGCGCAGACCGCGCAGTTTCACCTGATGGTCGATGCGGCCCAGGTACTCCAGCACGCCCTCTTCGGTCCAGCGCGCCAGGTCACCACTGCGGTACAGACGCTGGCCATCGCCAAAGGGGCTGGCAACGAAGCGTTCGGCGGTCAGCCCCGGACGACGGTGGTAACCGCGCGCCAGGCCGAGGCCACCGATATACAGCTCCCCGGCCACGCCAATCGGTTGCGGGTTGAGGCGTTCGTCGAGGATATGAATCTGCAAATTGGCGATCGGCCGACCAATCGGCACGCTGCGCCGTTCCTGGCCGCTACAGCGCCAGTGGGTCACGTCGATGGCCGCTTCGGTCGGGCCATACAGGTTGTACAGCTCGGCCTGCGGCAGCAGTTGCCGCGTGCTGCTGGCCAGTTCCGCCGGCAGCGCTTCACCGCTGCAGACGATGCGCCGCAGGCTCTCGCAGCCGTGCAGCTCGCCATGACCGACAAAGGCCGCCAGCATCGAGGGCACGAAGTGCAAGGTGCTGATGCTCTCGCGCGCGATCAGCTCGACCAGCTTGGCTGGGTCGCGGTGATCGCCCGGCTGCGCCATCACCAGACGCGCGCCCGTGATCAGCGGCCAGAAGAACTCCCACACCGACACGTCGAAACTGAACGGGGTTTTCTGCAGCACCCGATCGTCAGCCGTGAGCTGGTAAGCCTGCTGCATCCAGGCCAGGCGGTTGTACAGCGCCGCATGGCTGTTACCGGCTCCCTTGGGCTTGCCGGTGGAGCCGGAAGTGTAGATCAGGTAGGCCAGTTGCTCGGGGTGAATCGCCACCTCGGGAGCGGTTTGCGGCTCTTGAGAGAGATCCAGATGATCGAGGTTGAGCACCTGCACGCCGCTCACCTGCGGCAGGCTGTCGATCACCGCATCGTGGCTCAGCAACAAACTCACGCCAGAGTCTTCGAGCATGTAGCGCAGGCGCTCGGCCGGATATTCCGGGTCCATCGGCACGTAGGCGCCGCCGGCCTTGAGGATGGCGTACAGCGCCACCACCATCTCCACCGAAC
>NZ_ATKM01000007.1 GCF_000418555.1 Pseudomonas sp. P818 | reverse complement strand
TCGCCACCGCCCGCTGCGACCGGGGCCGCGGCCGGCGCGGCGCTCGCTGCGCCACCGACAGGCTTGATGCCTTCGATGTCGCCACCTTCGCTGACCTGCACGACGAACGACTTGCCATTGACTTCGACGGTATAAACCTCGGGCTTGCCGGCCTCGCGAGCCGGAGTTTCCTTGCCGGTCGGCGCCGGCTCGAAGGCTGCCGGGTTGCCACGGTTTTCCAGGAATTTCAGGCCGATCTGCGGGAACAGCGCGTAGGTCAGCACGTCGTCTATCTCGTCGGCGGCCAGCTTGATGCCCTTCTCCTGGGCGATGCCCTTGAGTTCGGCGGTCAGCTTGTCCATCTCGGCATCGAGCAGATCGGCGGGGCGGCAGGTGATGGCTTCGCCGCCGTCAAGTACACGAGCCTGCAGCTCGGCATTGAACGGCGCGGGCGCGGCACCGTACTCGCCCTTGAGCACACCGGCGGTTTCCTTGGTGATGGACTTGTAGCGCTCGCCGGTGAGCACGTTGATCACCGCCTGGGTGCCGACGATCTGCGACGTGGGCGTTACCAGCGGGATGAAGCCGAGGTCTTCGCGCACGCGCGGAATTTCGGCCAGCACCTGGTCGAACTTGTCCTGGGCGCCCTGCTCTTTGAGCTGGCTTTCCATGTTGGTGAGCATACCGCCCGGCACCTGGGCGACCAGGATGCGCGAATCGACACCCTTGAGGTTGCCCTCGAACTTCGCGTACTTCTTGCGCACCTCGCGGAAGTACGCGGCGATTTCCTCCAGCAGCTCCAGGTTGAGCCCGGTGTCGCGCTCGGTGCCCTGGAACATGGCCACCACCGACTCGGTCGGCGAATGACCGTAGGTCATCGACAGCGAGGAAATGGCGGTGTCGACATTGTCGATACCGGCTTCCACTGCCTTGAGAATCGCCACGGAAGACAGCCCCGCGGTAGCGTGGCATTGCATATGGATCGGAATGGCGAGACTGGCCTTCAGGCGCGAAACCAGTTCGAAGGCAGTGTAGGGAGTCAGGATGCCCGCCATGTCCTTGATGGCCACCGAGTCGGCGCCCATGTCTTCGATCTGCTTGGCCAGATCGACCCACATGTCCAGGGTATGCACCGGGCTGGTGGTATAGGAAATGGTGCCCTGGGCATGCTTGCCCTGCTGCTTGACGGCCTTGAGCGCGGTTTCCAGGTTGCGCGGATCGTTCATCGCATCGAACACGCGGAACACGTCGACGCCGTTGACCGCGGCACGCTCGACGAATTTCTCCACCACGTCGTCGGCGTAGTGGCGGTAGCCCAGCAGATTCTGCCCACGCAGCAGCATCTGCTGACGGGTGTTGGGCATCGCCTTTTTCAGTTCGCGGATGCGCTCCCAGGGATCCTCGCCCAGATAACGAATGCAGGCATCGAAGGTGGCGCCGCCCCAGGACTCCACGGACCAAAAGCCGACCTGATCGAGCTTGGCCGCGATCGGCAGCATGTCCTCCAGGCGCACTCGGGTGGCCAGGATGGATTGGTGGGCGTCACGCAGCACCACATCGGTGATCCCGAGTGCTTGTTTAACGGCAGTCATACAGGTACTCCCTTTGAACCTGATCAACCGCGACGCGCGCGGTGCTGGGCAATAGCGGATTGGATGGCGGCCAGCGTTTCGGCGTCCGGCTCATGGCTGACCGACTGGGTACTGGACCGTGGAGAGGAGATGGCAGGGGCTGGAACAGGCGGGGCGAAAGTCGCGATCAGGCGCGACATCAGGCTGACCACACCCACCAGCAACACCAGAAAGACAAATACGAAACCCATGCCGAACAGCATGAGTTCGACACCCTCGAGCAGCAGTTCACTGGGGGTCATCTTGGCTCCTTTGGCCAGCAGCTCGCAGGCTGCATTCATTATTGATCAGGAGCGCCCAGGGTCAGCGCCCGGGCAAAGCTGCCGAACCTTAGCCTGAAACAAGCGTTTGAGGCAAACACCAAACAGCTCGAACCGACCATTTATGTAGTGGCTTTTTTACAACCACTACCAAAGAAGGGGCATGGCTCTGCGAGAGGGCTCTCAGGAGGCCGAGCGCACACCGGTATCAACCGCGGGTGCCAGCGCCAGAAGCTGCTTGAAATGACGGGTCTCATCGCCCGGAGTGCGCCCGAACAGCCGCTTGAATTCCCGGCTGAACTGCGACGGGCTCTCGTAGCCGACGCGCTGCGCCGCACTGATCGCACTCATGTCGTTGCGAATCATCAGCAAACGCGCCTGATGCAGACGTATGGCCTTGAGGTACTGCAAGGGCGAGCGACTGGTCATCGCCTTGAAGTGCACATGGAAGGCCGGCACGCTCATGCTGGCGATTTCCGCCAGCGAGGGCACATCGAGCGACTCCTGATAGTCGCGATGAATTCGCTGCAGAACCCGTGCAATACGGCCGAAATGACTGTTCTGCGCCAGGGTCGCACGCAGGCCGCAGCCCTGCTTGCCCTGCAGCACACGAAAAACAATCTCGCGCATGATCGATGGACCGAGCAGACGCACCTCGTCGGGGTCGGCCAGCGCTTCCAGCAGACGCAGCGTGGCGTCGCTCAGGCGTGCATCCATGGGGCTGGAATAGAGCGTCGCCGGCTCGGCAGCCTGAGGCTCGTCCAGCTCCATCGCCAACTCGGCCACCAGCAGCGGATCGACCCGCAGCGCTACGCCCAGCATGGGCTCTTCGGCACTGGCCTCGGTTTCGATGGAAAAAGGCAACGGCAGCGCCAGCACCAGATAATGCTGCGCATCGTAGACGTAGAGCGTACCGTCGTGCAGCCCGCGTTTGCGCCCCTGAATCACGATGACGATGCTCGGCTCATACAGCGCAGGCGTCACGGGAAGCGGCCGGTTGGAACGCATGAAGGTGACCCCGTCCAACTGCGCCGCGGTATAGCCCTCCTCAGGTGCGAGCCGCAGCATCAACTCGACCATACGCTGCTTCATGCTCTCGGGTGTCGTTGTCATGACTCGGGTATCGGCTCGGGCTGAACACTGGGGCATTTAAGAAGCATTCAATAGAAACAGGCAATATCCAAAGAGTAACCGGACTTAGCGACCATCCACCTCCCGCCTAGCATGGAGTCTCCCAACAACAGTGGAGATCGCCATGAGCAAGGTCATCCTCATCACCGGTGCCAGCAGCGGCATCGGCGAAGCCATCGCCAGACATCTCGCCAGTCAGGGCCACCAGGTAGTACTGGGCGCACGGCGCATCGAGCGCCTGCAGGCACTGGTAGAAGAACTGCAGGCACAAGGCCAACAGGCCTCCTGCCGCACTCTCGATGTCAGCCAACTGCACGACATGCAGGCTTTCATCGAGCATGCCGAAGCGCATCACGGCGCCGTCGACGTAATCATCAACAACGCCGGCGTGATGCCGCTGTCGCCGCTCGATGCCCTGAAGGTGGATGAGTGGAACCGCATGATCGACGTGAACATACGTGGCGTGCTGCACGGTATCGCCGCCGTGCTGCCGGGCATGCAGGCGCGCGGGCGCGGCCAGGTGATCAATATCGCCTCGATCGGCGCCCATGCCGTATCGCCGACCGCCGCGGTCTATTGCGCGACCAAATACGCGGTCTGGGCCATTTCCGAGGGGCTGCGCCTGGAGAACGAGCGTATCCGCGTCACCACCATCTGCCCGGGCGTGGTCGAGTCCGAGCTGGCCGACAGCATCACCGATGCCAGCGCCCGCGATGCGATGAAGGCCTTCCGCCGTATCGCCATCACACCGGACGCCATCGCCCGTGCGGTGGCTTATGCAGTCGAACAGCCGGACGACGTCGACGTCAGCGAAATCATCGTGCGCCCGACCGCCAGCCCTTATTGATGGAGGTGAATATGCCAGCGAAGAACAGCCTGGCGGCGCTGCTGATCAGCGGCGCCCTGCTACCCGGCGCGGCCAGCGCGGAAGCGGGAAATCCACATCCCTACGTGGGCATGTGGGTAACGGACGATGGCCATGTCCGCCATGAGCTATTGGCCAACGGCCGCTATGACGAGGCACGTGGCAACCGCGAAAGCGCCTACCAGGGCAGCTACCGAGTCACCGGCAACCACATCGATTACGTCGACGACACCGGCTTTACCGCTGACGGCGAGTTCATCGACGACGTGCTCTACCACGGCGGCATGGTGCTGCGCCGCAAGAGCACTGCAACTGACGAGTAAGGCAACCCACCAGTCAAGGAAAGAAGCTTATGAACATGCAAAAAACTGTCGCCGCGCTACTGCTCAGCGTCTCGCTCTGCCTGCCGACCTGGGCAAGTGACAACACCGCGGCCAATCAGGCCCTGATTCAGAAAGCCTTCGATGATTGGCGCGCCGGCCAGGGCGGCATCTTCCAGTTGCTGGCCGATGATGCCGTCTGGGTCGTGGCCGGCAGCAGCCCGTACTCCGGGACTTACCGCACGCGCGAGGCGTTCATGGAAGATGCAGTCAAACCCATCACCGACAAACTGGCCACGTCCATCGTGCCCACCGTCCGCCAGATCGTGGCGCAGGGGCCTCACGTGGTCGTGCATTGGGATGGCCAGGCGACCGCCAAGGACGGCAGTCGCTACGAAAACAGTTACTCCTGGCACATGCAACTGGAGAATGGCCGGATCACGCGGGTCACGGCCTTTCTCGATACCTGGCGACTGGTGCAGTTGATGGAGTGATCTAGAGGAGGAAGATCGACGCCAGCCCCAGGAAGATGAAGAAGCCACCGCTGTCGGTCATGGCGGTGATCATCACACTGGCCCCCATGGCCGGGTCGCGCCCGAGGCGCGCCAGGGTCATGGGGATCAACACCCCCATCAGCGCCGCCAGCAGCAGGTTGAGGGTCATCGCCGCGGTCATCACCACACCCAGCGACCAGCTGCCGTAAAGCCCGTAGGCTACGGCACCGATCACGCCACCCCAGAGGATGCCGTTGATCAGGGAAACCCCAAGCTCCTTGCGCAGCAGGCGCTTGGTATTGCCCGTACCCACCTGATCCAGCGCCATGGCGCGCACGATCATGGTGATGGTCTGGTTGCCGGAGTTGCCACCGATACCGGCGACGATAGGCATCAGCGCCGCCAGCGCCACCAGCTTCTCGATCGAGCCTTCGAACAGGCCGATCACCCGCGAGGCGAGGAATGCGGTGACCAGGTTGATCGCGAGCCAGGCCCAGCGGTTGCGCACCGACTTCCACACCGAGGCGAAGATGTCTTCCTCCTCGCGCAGACCGGCCATGTTCAGCACTTCGCTTTCGCTTTCCTCACGGATCAGGTCGACCATCTCGTCGATGGTCAGACGGCCGATCAGCTTGCCGTTCTTGTCCACTACCGGGGCGGAAATCAGGTCGTAACGCTCGAAAGCCTGAGCGGCGTCGTAAGCGTCCTCGTCAGGGTGGAAGCTCACCGGATCATCGGCCATCACCTCGCCGACCTGCTTCTCCGGATCGTTGACCAGCAGACGCTTGATCGGCAGCACACCTTTGAGCACGCCGTCGTAATCGACCACGAACAGTTTGTCGGTATGCCCTGGCAGCTCCTTGAGACGACGCAGGTAGCGCAGCACAACCTCGAGGCTGACGTCCTCACGGATGGTGACCATCTCGAAGTCCATCAGCGCACCGACCTGATCCTCCTCATAGGACAGGGCAGAACGCACACGCTCACGCTGCTGAGCATCGAGCGTTTCCATGAGCTCATGGACGACGTCTCGCGGCAGCTCAGGGGCCAGGTCAGCGAGTTCGTCCGCGTCGAGATCCTTGGCCGCGGCGAGAATCTCGTGATCGTCCATGTCGGCGATCAGGGTTTCGCGTACCGCGTCGGAGACTTCCAGCAGGATGTCGCCGTCACGCTCGGCCTTGACCAGTTGCCAGACGGTCAGACGCTCATCGAGCGGCAGGGCTTCGAGGATGTGGGCGATATCCGCAGGGTGCAGGTCTTCGAGCTTGCGCTGCAGCTCGGCGAGATTCTGCCGATGAACCAGGTTCTCTACCCGGTCGTGATGCTGGCCTTCCTGACGATGAGTCAGGTCTTCGACCAACTTGTGCCGATGCAGCAGTTCGATCACCTGGGCCAGGCGATCCTGCAAGCTCTCTTGCGGCTTTTTGGCTTCTACTTCAGTCATAGCGCGCTCCACCCCCAGTTGGCGGGCACGCCAAAGGGGATCAATCAGGTCTTACACGATTGTGCGAGGGGAGTATTGAGTAACTACTGGGTAAGTCCATGGTGGTATTCCACAAGCCCCGGCGGGGCTGACGCGGCGAATGATAACACCGCAAAACAGCTTTGTACGTGACAAAAGCGCGGCAAGAACAACTGCTTGCATCGCAAACTTCAATCCCGCATGAAAACCTGGCTATGCGACGTCAGCTGTGCAGGCCAGGACACCCTGGCGCACGAGAAAAAACGGTCTAACCTGAAACGTGCAACGTCATGGAGGACGAATCATGCGAGGACGGCACCTGGCAGCGCTATTCGCCGCTGCGCTTCTCTCCCCTATTGAAGACAGCTCGGCCGCCAGCGTGTTCCGCTGCGTGGATGCTGACGGTCATGTCACCTTCACCCGACACGGCTGCAGCATTGAACAGGAGCAGCATCTGCAGGACGCGCGCAACCATACGCCAAGCAGCGGCAAGCCCATCCCGCTGGCCACCCCGGACAGACGCAAAGAAACGACGACCGCGAACTCCGGCGAAGTGGTCATAGTCGGCCAGCAGGACGATGGCTGCGGCAACCTTCTGACCAGCAGCGAGAAGCGCCAGGCGATCATCCGCAAGGAAATCCGCCGCGGCATGAGCCGCGCCGATGTGGAAAACAGCCTCGGCAAACCGGACAGAGTCACGGCGAGCAATGGGCAGGAGCGCTACCACTATCGTGAAAAGCGCAAAGGCGGCAACAGCCGACAGGTCAGCTTCGACGAAGCCGGCTGCGTGAAGAAATGACGCACAAAGAAAAAGGGCCTGCATTGCTGCAGGCCCTTTGGGTATGGCGGACTCAGGAGGATTCGAACCTCCGACCGCTCGGTTCGTAGCCGAAACATGCGGACTCAGGAGGATTCGGAGTACTCTATCCAGCTGAGCTATGAGTCCCATGCGGACTCAGGAGTTTGGCGCTTTTAGACCAGATCACCACTGGTTGAAACATGACCTTGCATCGCTGCAGTGCCATTGAATATGGCGGACTCAGGAGGATTCGAACCTCCGACCGCTCGGTTCGTGGTTATGCTCTCTATCCAGCTGAGCTATGAGTCCACACGTTGGCGCTTTTAGACCAGATCACCGCTGGTTGAAACAAAATGGCTTGCAGCGATGCAAGCCATTTGAATATGGCGGACTCAGGAGGATTCGAACCTCCGACCGCTCGGTTCGTAGCCGAGTACTCTATCCAGCTGAGCTATGAGTCCGTTACAGATCACTCGAAAGCTACTGCGCTTGGTTATGCTTCGTTGAAACCGAACTCAGAATGCTCATTTAGAAAACTAAACTGCGCTTCTTCGCTCGCTTTCGCCTCGCCTACCCTTCGCTCGCTACGCTTTCGCGAGACCTTTGGTGCTTTTATACCAGATCACCTCTGGTTGATTCGCCAGCCCGGCTAAGCCCGACTCGCTGAATAATGGCGGAGAAGGGGGGATTCGAACCCCCGACACCCTTTTGAGGTGTACTCCCTTAGCAGGGGAGCGCCTTCGGCCACTCGGCCACCTCTCCGCAACACGGGGCGCATGATAAACATGTTTTCATACGCTGGTAGATTATTGACACCAATACGCATTTGTAGAAAAATTAGTGGCTTGGTTCGTCACCCTTCTCTTTCTGAATACGCTGGTAGATTTCCTCACGGTGAACGGCAACCTCTTTCGGCGCATTGACACCAATACGCACCTGGTTACCTTTCACGCCCAACACGGTGACAGTCACATCATCACCGACCATCAGGGTCTCTCCGACCCGGCGAGTCAGAATCAGCATTCCTTTCTCCTCACGGATTACATTTTTCAGGACAACAGTCTGCAAAAGAAAATGGTGCCAGCTCCCTGCTAAAGCAAGCCTGAAAGCTTCCACCCAAGTATTGACCAGCCCGCGCAGAAAGAAAGTTCCCGCGAATCGGTCAAAAAAACGAAAGGCGCGGAACCAGCCGCGCCTTTCGGATCAGATCAATCACTCACCCTGTCGGGCCGGAGCATCCAGCTCGAAGGCAGTATGCAGAGCGCGCACCGCCAGCTCCAGATACTTCTCCTCGATCACTACGGACACCTTGATCTCGGAAGTGGAAATCATCTGGATGTTGATGGTCTCCTTGGCCAGGGCTTCGAACATGCGACTGGCAACACCGGCATGGGAACGCATACCGACACCGACGATGGAAACCTTGGCGATGTTGGTATCACCCACCACTTCACGGGCGCCCAGCTCTTCAGCTGTCTTCTGCAACACGCCCAGGGCGTTGTTGTAGTCGTTGCGGTGCACGGTGAAGGTGAAATCGGTGGTGTTATCGTGCGATACGTTCTGCACGATCATGTCCACTTCGATGTTGGCGGCGCTGATCGGGCCAAGAATCTTGAAGGCGATGCCGGGGATATCCGGTACCCCACGGATGGTCAGCTTGGCTTCGTCGCGGTTGAAAGCGATGCCGGAAATGATCGGCTGTTCCATGGATTCCTCTTCATCAAGGGTAATGAGGGTGCCCGGCCCCTCCTGGAAGCTGTGCAAGACGCGCAGCGGGACGTTGTACTTGCCGGCGAACTCCACCGAGCGAATCTGCAGCACCTTGGAGCCGAGGCTGGCCATTTCCAGCATTTCCTCGAAGGTGATCTTCTCCAGACGTTGGGCCTTGGGCACCACGCGCGGATCGGTGGTGTAAACGCCATCGACATCGGTGTAGATCTGGCATTCGTCGGCTTTCAGCGCCGCAGCCAGGGCCACGCCGGTGGTATCGGAGCCGCCACGACCGAGGGTGGTAATACTGCCGTGTTCGTCCACGCCCTGGAAACCGGCGACGACGACGACACGACCGGCCTTGAGATCAGCGCGAATCTTCTGGTCATCGATCTGCAGAATGCGCGCCTTGTTGAACGCGCTGTCGGTGAGGATGCGCACCTGGTTGCCGGTATAGGACACCGCAGGCACACCACGCTTGATCAGTGCCATGGCCAGCAGGGCGATGGTCACCTGCTCACCAGTGGACACCATCACATCCAGTTCGCGCGGTACCGGCTCGCCGTCGGTGATCTGTTTGGCCAGATCGATCAGGCGGTTGGTTTCGCCGCTCATGGCGGACACCACGACGACGATGTCGTCGCCTTTCTCGCGGAACTTCTTAACCTTCTCGGCCACCTGCTGGATACGCTCGACGGTGCCGACGGAGGTGCCCCCAAACTTCTGTACGATCAAAGCCATTTCAAAAAGCCGCCTGATTCCTCGAAGGGCGCCCATTAAACCCGCATCGGGTCACACTGCCAAGGCCCGCCGGACGCACTGCGGGCCCCGCTTTCACGCTCTTTATGAGGCCTGCTCGACCAAGGTCGCTGCCAGGGCCAGGGCCTCATCCAGTTTGTCGGCATCGACGCCGCCGCCCTGGGCCATATCCGGGCGACCACCGCCCTTGCCACCGACGGTCGCAGCGGCCTGACGCATCAGGTCACCGGCCTTGAGCTTGGTGGTCAGGTCCTGGGTCACACCTGCGACCAGTACCACCTTGTCCTCGAACACGCCGCCGAGCAGGATCACCGCACTGCCCAGCTTGTTCTTGAGCTGGTCAACCAGCGCCAGCAGCGCCTTGCCATCCAGGCCATCGAGACGGGCAGCCAGCACCTTGGTGCCCTTCACGTCCACGGCGGAACCGGCCAGATCGTTACCTGCTGCGCTGGCGGCCTTGGCCTTGAGCTGCTCCAGCTCCTTTTCCAGCTGGCGGTTACGCTCGATCAGCGCCGACAGTTTGTCCAGCACGTTGTCGCGGCTGCCCTTGACCAGAGAAGCGGCTTCCTTGAGCTGCTCTTCTGCGCCATTGAGGTAAGCCAGCGCGGCTGCACCGGTGACCGCCTCGATACGACGCACGCCGGCTGCCACGCCGCCTTCGCTGACGATCTTGAACAGCCCGATGTCTCCAGTGCGGGCCACGTGGGTACCGCCGCACAGCTCGACGGAGAAGTCGCCGCCCATGCTCAGCACACGTACCTGATCGCCGTACTTCTCGCCGAACAGCGCGGTCGCGCCCTTGGCCTTGGCGGTTTCGATGTCGGTGATTTCAGTCTCTACCGGCGTGTTCTCGCGCACCACGCGATTGACGATGTCCTCGAGCTGCTTGATCTGCTCGGGCTTGATCGCCTCGAAGTGGCTGAAGTCGAAGCGCAGGCGCTGGCTGTTGACCAGCGAACCCTTCTGCTGCACATGGTCACCGAGCACGATACGCAGGGCTTCGTGCAGCAGGTGAGTCGCAGAGTGGTTCAGCGCAGTAGCCTGGCGCACTTCGGCCTCGACCTCAGCCTTGACGCTGGTACCGACGGAGAGGCCGCCCTTGGTGACCACGCCGTGGTGCAGGAAGGCGCCGCCAGCCTTGGTGGTGTCTCGCACGTCGAAACGCACGCCTGCACCTTCCAGATAGCCGCAATCGCCGATCTGGCCGCCGGACTCGGCGTAGAACGGGGTCTGATCCAGAACCACCACGCCCTCCTCGCCTTCGGCGAGGCTGTCGACGGCAGTGCCAGCCTTGAACAGGGCAATGATCTTGCCGCTGCCGCTGGTGCCCTCGTAACCGAGGAAGCGGGTGTCGGCGTCGACCTTGACCAGCGCGTTGTAATCCATGCCGAAGGCGCTGGCGGAACGGGCGCGCTCGCGCTGCGCCTCCATCTCGCGCTCGAAGCCCTCTTCGTCCACCGACAGTTCACGCTCGCGGGCGATGTCGGCGGTCAGGTCGACCGGGAAGCCGTAGGTGTCGTACAGCTTGAACACCACATCGCCCGGAATGACATTGCCCTTGAGCTCGGCCAGATCCTGCTCGAGGATCTTCAGGCCCTGTTCCAGGGTCTTGGCGAACTGCTCTTCTTCGGTTTTCAGCACGCGCTCGATATGCGCCTGCTGCTGCTTGAGTTCGGGGAAGGCTTCGCCCATCTCGGCCACCAGGGCGGCGACGATCTGGTAGAAGAAGCTGCCCTTGGCGCCCAGCTTGTTGCCGTGGCGGCAGGCACGGCGCACGATGCGGCGCAGCACGTAGCCACGGCCTTCGTTGGACGGGGTCACACCGTCGGCGATGAGGAAGCTGCAGGAGCGGATGTGGTCGGCGACCACTTTCAGCGAGGCCTGGCCTTCGTTGGTGCAGCCGATGGCCTTGGCCGAAGCGGCCAGCAGGTTCTGGAACAGGTCGATCTCGTAGTTCGAGTTGACGTGCTGCAGTACGGCGCTGATGCGCTCCAGGCCCATGCCGGTGTCCACGCTCGGCGCCGGCAGCGGGTGCAGCACGCCGTCCGCGGTGCGGTTGAACTGCATGAATACGTTGTTCCAGATCTCGATGTAGCGGTCGCCATCCTCTTCCGGCGAGCCGGGTGGGCCACCCCAGATGTGCTCGCCATGGTCGAAGAAGATCTCGGTGCAGGGGCCGCACGGGCCAGTGTCGCCCATCGCCCAGAAGTTGTCGGACGCATAGGGCGCGCCCTTGTTGTCGCCGATGCGGATCATGCGCTCGGCCGGAATGCCGATTTCCTTGTGCCAGATATCGTAGGCCTCGTCATCGGTGGCATAGACGGTGACCCAGAGCTTTTCCTTGGGCAGGTTCAGCCACTTGTCGGAGGTCAAAAATTCCCAGGCGTAATGGATGGCATCGCGCTTGAAGTAGTCGCCGAAGCTGAAGTTGCCCAGCATTTCGAAGAAGGTGTGGTGACGCGCGGTGTAGCCGACGTTTTCCAGGTCGTTGTGCTTGCCGCCGGCACGCACGCACTTCTGGCTGGTGGTGGCGCGGGTGTAGGCGCGCTTTTCCAAACCGAGGAAGCAGTCCTTGAACTGGTTCATGCCTGCGTTGGTGAACAGCAGGGTCGGGTCGTTCGCCGGAATCAGCGAGCTGGAAGCGACACGGGTGTGCCCTTTTTCTTCGAAGAAGCTCAGGAAGGCTTCACGGATTTCTGCGCTTTTCATAGGGATATCCACGGAATCAGGCGGCCACGGCAAAGCCGGCGAAGCAGACAAAGTGAAAACGTAGCGAGCGAAGGTCAAGCAAGGCAAAAACCGGCGAAGAAGCGCAGTTTACGGGCTGTATATGAGCATTCTGAGCCGGTTTTTAACGCAGCATGACCGAGCGCAGTAGTTTTCACGCAGTCTGCAAAGGGCCGCATTATATCGGGCCTACCGCGCGCGGCTAGTGCCTTTGTTGATAGCAGGCGCCTATCGGGCGCTGCGGTTGCGACTCAAAGCGAGCGAAAAGCGGCAAAGGCTTCGATCACCTGCTCGATTTGCTCGGCGCTGACGTCCAGATGAGTGACCAGACGCAGGCACGGCGCCGCGCTGACGGCGATGCCGCGTTCGGCCATGAAGGCCTTGATCTGCCCGGCACGCTCGCCGAGCTGCACATAAACCATATTGGTCTGCACCGGTTCGACGCTGTAGCCCAGTGCGGCCAGGCCCTCGCCCAGACGTGCGGCGTTGGCGTGATCCTCGGCCAGGCGCTCGACCTGATGCTGCAGCGCATATAGCCCCGCCGCCGCCAGCACACCGGCCTGGCGCATGCCGCCGCCGACCATCTTGCGCAGACGCCGCGCCTTGCCGATCAGCGCCGTACTGCCGCACAGCACCGAACCGACCGGCGCGCCGAGCCCCTTGGACAGGCACACCGAGACGGAATCGAAATGCCGGGTGATCTCACGTGCCGGTACGCCCAGCTTGACCGCGGCGTTGTACAGGCGCGCGCCGTCCAGGTGCAGGCCCAGACCTCGGCGCTGCGTCAGCTCGCGGGCGGCAGCCAGGTAGTCGAGCGGCAGCACCTTGCCCTGCATGGTATTTTCCAGCGCCAGCAGGCGGGTACGGGCGAAGTGGAAGTCGTCCTGCTTGATCGCCGCCTCGACCTTGGCCAGGTCCAGCGAGCCATCGGCCTCGCCGTCGATCGGCTGCGGCTGGATGGAGCCGAGCACCGCGGCTCCGCCGCCTTCGTATTTATAGGTATGCGCCTGCTGGCCGACGATGTATTCGTCACCGCGTTCGCAATGCGCCATCAGGCCCAGCAGGTTGCTCATGGTGCCGGTGGGCACGAACAGCGCAGCCTGGAAGCCTAGCTCCGCCGCCAACCAGGCTTCCAGGCGGTTCACCGTCGGGTCTTCACCGTACACATCGTCGCCCAGCTCGGCAGCCATCATGGCTTCACGCATGGCGGCAGTGGGCTGGGTGACGGTGTCGCTGCGCAGGTCGATCAGGGGCATGACTGGCTTTCCGATTGATTGGCGAAAGGCCCATGCTAAAGAGGTCACCCGAAGGGTGACAGATACAGTTGAGGGCAAAAACCGTGGATGGCGCTTCAGCGGCGATCAAGAGGCCGCAGCGTCGCGGCTAAAGTCCCTCCCACAGCAGCATTACAGCAAACCGGCACCGTCGTCGGGAACGATCAGGATGGCGGCACGCAGGCCATTCTTGACCTTGGGATTGGGGAAGATGATGCGTGCATCCTGCTCCTCCACGATCCAGCGGGTATCGGCGATATCCTCGGCGAGCAGGTAGCCAGGCTCCAGCTCGGTGAAGTTCTCGATATCCCCCGGCACGTGCAGCTGGAAGCTGTCGCTGTGCTTGATGACTTCACGCGAGACCGCAAACAGCTGCATGCCATCGAGCGTGGGCTCGCCGCTGATCACCTCGCGCCCTTCGATCAACGCATGCAGCGCGTTCTCCAGCAGATCGAGATTGACCAGTTCGTTCTGCCCGAAGGCACGGGCCCTGCCCAATTCCAGGGTGAAGGCTTCGGCACCCAGCTGCGCGTAGGTGTAGGCGCTGAAGGTGGTCGAGGCCTTGTTCTGCAGCAGCACCGCCTCGATACCGGCAGCGCGCAGGCGCTCCAGCTCGCGGCGAGAATGCGCGCGGCCCTCCTGCCATGGATAGAGGGCGAACTGCTCGATCTTCGAGGCACGAATGGCGGTATGCAGGTCGTAATGCAGGCGCGTGCGACCGGTGTCCTTGCCGAAGAAGTTGACCGCCAGATGCTCCAGATCGCAGGCCCTGATGGCCTCGAAGCCACTGGATTGCTCGTGACGACCGCTGAACAGGCGGTTAAGGTCCTGCTCGACATAGCGCTCGCCGCGGCGCATGGCCTCGGGGTTGCCGAACAGAAAGAGAATGCGTGCAGCCGGATGCAGCTCGTTGCGCGCAATGCCACGCAACAGGCGGTCGAGCAGTTCGATGGGAGCGGTTTCGTTGCCATGGACGCCGGCCGACAGCAGCAGGTCGAGGCCATTGTCGCGCGCGGCTGGCGGGGTCACCTCCAGCGCGCCTTCATCCAGCCAGCGCAGACGCGTGCCATCGGGCGTCAGTTGAATCTTCGCCGACGGCTCATGGCCGGCCAGGGTCAGTTCAAGCAGTTTGCCGAGGGCAAGCATGGGCACTCCTTGGTTCGCAGCATGTTCGTAGGGTGGGCCGGGCGGCGCTTCACTTCAGCCCACCAACAACGGCCCACCCTGCAAGCTTCAATCAGTGATTGCAGTCCGGGCCATGAACGTGATCGTTTTCATCGGCCAGCGCCGGCTCCATCTCCAGCTGCAGGCTGACCAGATTGGTGGCCTGCGGACGCAGCAGCAGATTGGCGTACTCGGTATCGCCCTCCTCCACGTCGACACCGATCAGCAACTGATCGCCAACGGCCTGGACCCACAGCTCCTTGCCCTGCCACACCACGGCGAAACGGCTGCAGGAGGTTTCCAGTTGGGTGCCGTCGTTATCTTCAAGAATCAGTTGCAGCGCGTCGCTCATAGAATCTCCGGGGAGTTGGATAAGGCGGATGTAACAAGCGACATCCGCCCTGTGGGTCAGTTCAGTTGGAAAGGATAGACCGAGCCCAGTTTAAGGATCTGCGTCAGTTCATCCAATGCCGTGCGGCATTCGGTCAGCAATTGCGGGTCGGCCAGATCGGCTTCGCTCAAACGGTCGCGGTAGTGCTTGTCGACCCAGGTCACCAGGGTGTCGTGCAACGCATCGCTCATCACCACGCCCGGATTGACCGCCGCCAACTCATGCTCGTTGAGCGCCACACGCAGGCGCAGGCAAGCCGGACCACCGCCGTTCTGCATGCTCTGCTTGAGGTCGAATACACGGACTTCGCGGATCGGCCCATTACCGGCGGTCAGCTGCTGCAGATAGCGCCAGACACTGGCATTGTTCCGGCACTCCTCCGGCACGATCAGCAGCATGCTGCCATCGGCACGGCTCAACAGCTGGCTGTTGAACAGGTAGGAACGCACTGCGTCCTGCACACTGACGGCAGAGCCCGGCACGCACACAGCCTGGAAGTTGCCGCCACGCCGCGCCAGTTTGTCGCCCAGTTCGGCCAGCACCTTGTCGGTATCGAGGAAGGCGTCCTGGTGATAGAACAGCACCTCGCCGTTGCCCACGGCGATCACGTCGTTGTGGAACACGCCCTGATCGATCACTGCCGGATTCTGCTGGGCATAGACCACGCCCGCCTCGCTCAGCCCGTGCAGGCGCGCCACAGCCTGACTGGCCTCCAGGGTCTGCCGTGCCGGATAACGTGCCGGCGCCGGATAACGGGTGTCGAAGGCGCTGCGTCCATAGACGAAGAACTCGACCCCGGCATCGCCATAGCCCTTGCAGAAGCGCGTGTGATTGGCCGCACCCTCGTCGCCGAACTGCGCCACTGCCGGCAGCGCCGGGTGATGGGCGAAGTGTGCCTGGCTGGCGAACATCGCCTGCAATACACGGCTGGTGGTCGGGTGTTCGATGCTGCGATGGAATTTGCAGTTGAGGTTGGCGGCGGTGAAGTGCACGCGCCCATCTGCAGTATCGGCACTGGGGCTGACGGTGCAGGAATTGGCCGTCCACATGCTCGACGCCGAACAGCTCGCCACCAGCAGCGGCATGGCTTCGCGCGCTGCACGCTGGATCACCTCAGCATCGCAACCAGTGAAGCCCAGGCGGCGCAACGCAGCGACATCCGGGCGTTCCTGCGGGGCCAGCACACCCTGCTTGAAGCCCATGTCCATCAGCGCCTTCATCTTCGCCAGGCCCTGCTTGGCGGCTTCCCGGGGGCTCGACACAACCTGGCTGTTGCTCTGCGAGGCGACGTTGCCGTAAGACAACCCACCGTAGTTGTGAGTCGGCCCGACCAGGCCGTCAAAGTTCATCTCATAGGCGCTCATCACAGGGTCACTCCCGGGGTCAGGGTCGCGGGCAAGGTCAGGCTTTCACTCTCCAGCCCGGCCACCGGGTAGGCGCAATAATCGGCGGCGTAGTAAGCACTGGCGCGGTGGTTGCCCGAGGCACCGATACCGCCGAAGGGCGCAGTGCTGGCAGCGCCGGTGAGCTGCTTGTTCCAGTTGACGATGCCGGCACGGCTATGCAGCCAGAACTGCTCGAAGCGCGCGCGCGAGTCGGACAGCAGCCCCGCGGCCAGGCCGTAAGCAGTGGCATTGGCTTCGGCGATGGCAGACTCGAAGCTGTCGTAGCGGATCACCTGCAACAGCGGACCGAAGAACTCCTCGTCTGGACGCTCGGCAACTGCCGAGACATCGAGGATGCCGGGTGTAAGCAGCGCAGAACTCGCCTGCGGTTGGGTCATCGCCAGCAGCGCCGTGGCGCCGCCAGCCAGCAGGTCCTGCTGGGCCTGCATCAGTTGAGCAGCCGCCTGCAGGGAAATCACCGAGCCCATGAACGGCGCTGGCTGCTCGTCGAAACGACCAACCCTGAGCTGTCCGGCAACTTGCACCAGGCGCGCCAGCAATGCATCGCCCCACTGCCCTTGCGGCACCAGCAGGCGACGGGCACAGGTACAGCGCTGGCCGGCAGAAATGAATGCGGACTGGACGATGGTGTAGACCGCCGCGTCGACATCGGCCACCTGATCGACGATCAGCGGGTTGTTGCCACCCATCTCCAGCGCCAGGATCTTGTCCGGACGCCCGGCGAACTGTGCATGCAGCAGATTGCCGGTGCGGCTGGAACCGGTGAAGAACAGCCCGTCGATGCCCGGATGGCCAGCCAGGGCAACGCCGGTTTCACGGCCGCCCTGCAGCAGGCTGAGCACGCCTTCGGGCAGGCCGGCCTCGATCCAGCAGTGCAGGGTCAGTTCCGCCACTTTGGGCGTCAGCTCGCTAGGCTTGAACAGCACGCAGTTGCCAGCCAAAAGCGCCGGTACGATATGGCCGTTAGGCAGGTGCCCAGGGAAGTTGTAGGGGCCGAACACCGCCACCACACCATGTGGTTTATGCCGCAGCACGGCGGTGGCATCGCCCAGCGTGCCGCTCTTTTCACCAGTGCGCTCGCGATAGCTCTGAATGGAAATGGCGACCTTGCCCACCATGCTGTTCACTTCGGTGGCTGCTTCCCACAGCGGCTTGCCGGTCTCTTCACCAATGGCCTGCGCCAACTGCTGCGCACGGTCCTTGAGGTACACGGCAAAACGTTCCAGCACGGCGATACGAGAATCCAGCGACTGCCCGGCCCAGGCCGAGAAAGCCTGACGTGCAGCGGTCACGGCCGCATCGACCTGCGCAGCATCGGCGCCGCGCCCCTGCCAGACCACCGCCTGGCTGACCGGGTCGAGCGATTGCAGAGGCTCGCCACGGCCTGCCAGCCATTGGCCGGCGATATAGTGAGTGCTCATTGTAATTTTCACTCCACACATTATCAGGCTGTTGAAAAACTACCTGCGTTGGCAACACTGCGTTAAAAACAGCCTCGCGTGCGAGCCCAGTCAAAATGCTCATTTACAGCACGTAAACTCCGCTTTTTCGGCTGTTTTTGCCTTGTCTTGCCTGCCTCGCCTACGTTTTTCAAAAGCCTGCTTCACGGCCGGCAGGCTGACCGGCTCGCTACACAATCTCTCAGTGGCCGACCGCCAACGGCACGGCCCGCACCAGGTCACCTGCGGACAAACGCAGGCGCTTGGCTGTCTGCGGCGCAACTACCAGCGTACCGGCCGCTACCCGGGCGGGCGCCGCAGTGATGCGGCAGTCGTAGCATTTGCGGTTATGCACCAGATAGGGCACGGCATCATCGCCTGGCGTGCCGATGGCCAGCACCAGTTGCTGGCTGTCACGCACCGCACGGATCTTCGCGGTCTCAGCCTCGATCGCCGGCCCTGCATCGAAGATGTCGACATAGCCCTGATAGCTGAAACCCTCGGCCTTGAGCATGGCCAATGCGGGCTCTGTGTCCGGATGCACGCGCCCGATCACCGCACGCGCATCCTCGGAGAGGAAGCAGGTGTAAAGCGGGAACTTGGGCATCAGCTCGGCGATGAAGGCCTTGTTGCCAACCCCGGTGAGGTAGTCGGCCTGAGAGAACTCCATCTTGAAGAAGTGCCGGCCGAGGCTTTCCCAGAACGGCGAACGGCCGCTTTCATCGGACATGCCGCGCATCTCGGCAATGACCTTGTCGCCGAACAGCTCACGGAATTCGGCGATGAACAGAAAGCGCGCCTTGGAAAGCAGGCGGCCGTTGAGACCGGTGCGGTGATCGGCATGCAGGAACAGCGAGCACAGCTCGCTGTTGCCAGTCAGGTCATTGGCCATGAACAGGGTCGGGATCTGCCGATGGATCTCCAGTTCCTGCGAGGCGGTGACGGTCAAACCGACCCGGTAGTTGTACCAGGGCTCACGCAGGCCGACAGCGCCCGCCACCGCGGAAATTCCCACCACCTTGCCGGCATCGTCTTCGAGTACGAACAGGTAGTCGGCATCGGCACGCTCGGCCTCGCCGCAAAAGGCCCTCTCCGCCCAGCCGACCCGCTGCGCCAGGCGCTCCTCGTTGGCCGGCAGCGTGGTCAGGCCGGCGCCGGTGCTGCGAGCCAGGTCGATCAGCGCCGGCAAGTCGGCGCTGCGCACGGGACGAACGATCATAGAACCTCCGGTTCGGCTTCAGGCTGCAGGCGCCAGGCCCCAGGCAAAAGCCTCGATACTCTGCCTGCAGCCTGCCGCTCGCAGCCTGCAGCCCTATTCTTCAAACCGCCACCAACCTGACACTGCCACCCTCGCCCACGCCGAGCACTTCGGCGGCCTCGACGCTGAGGGTCACGGGCCTGCCCGGCACCCAGTCGAGATCGGCGACGATGGCACGAAAGTCCTGCAGTTGGCCGTTGCTCACCAGATACTGACGGCCACCGGTTTCGGCCTCGCCGATCCTCACCGGCACCAGGCGGCTCTGCGCGATGCTGCGGATACCCGAAGTACGCGCATGCAGGGTCGGGCCACCGTCGAAGATGTCGATGTAGTGATCGGTCTCGAAGCCTTCGCGCATGAGGATATCGAAGGTGATCTGCGCACGCGGATGCACCTGCCCCATGGCCTCCTGCGCCTCATCCGAGAGCAGCGGCACGTAGATGGGATAATTGGGCATCAGTTCGGCGAGAAAGGTGCGGCTTTTCAGTCCGCACAGACGCTCGGCCTCGGCGTAGTTCATGTCGAAGAAGTTGCGACCCACCGCATCCCAGAACGGCGAATCACCGTTCTCGTCGCTATGGCCGACGATTTCCACCACAACGGCGTCGGCGAAACGCTCAGGGTGACTGGCCATGAATAGCAGGCGACCGCGAGAGTTGAGCTCGGCGAACACGGTCGATACCAGCGGTCGCTCGACATAGAAGCTGGTGAGCAGGCTGTTGCCGGTGAGGTCGTGGCACAGCGACAGCACGTGAATCTTGTTATGAATCTTCAGCTCGCGCGAATGATGCACGAAGGTTTCGTTGCGAAAGCTGTAGAACGGCTCGGAATAACCAGCCGAAGCGACGATGCCGGAGCAGCCGACCAATCGCCCGCTGGCCGTGTCCTCAAGGACGAAGAAGTAGGTTTCCTCGCCATTGAAGCTGACCTCGGCCGAAAAGGACGACTCCGATGCGACGATCTTGTCGCCCAGGCGTCCCGCATCATCGGGTAGCGAAGTGACGCCGACCGGGCTGTCCGCAGCCAGACGCTGTACATGAGCCAGGTCTGCCATTTGCGCGGGGCGCATCACCAGCATGGGGTCACTCCTTTAAACACGGAAGCTGCAAGATTTATAGCCAGGCTCGGGCGTACAGCGTGGGAGATGCTTTCGGCTGCGACCGTCGCAGCCAAAGCGCCTCCCACTGTCTGTCAGCAAGGAGTCAGGCCACCGTCAGTTTGCTCAGCGCACGCTCGAAACGGGCCAGGCCTTCGTCGATATCGGCGTCTTCGACCACCAGGCTCGGGGCGAAACGCAGAACATCCGGCCCTGCCTGCAGAATCATCAGGCCTTCGGCCGTGGCGGCGTCGAGCACCTGCTTGGCCTTGCCCTTCCATTCGTCGTTGAGTACACAACCGAGCAGCAGGCCCATGCCGCGCACCTGCTCGAACAAGCCGTACTGCTTGCCCAGCGCCAGCAGACGGGTCTTGAACTGTTCGCTCTTGGCTTTCACACTGTCCAGCGTCTGACGGGTGTTGACGATATCCAGCACGGCCTCGCCAACCGCACAGGCCAATGGATTGCCGCCATAGGTGGTGCCGTGGGTACCAGGTGAGAAGTGCTTGGCCAGCTCGGTGGTGGTGAGCATGGCCGCGATGGGGAAGCCGCCGCCCAGGCTCTTGGCGCTGGAGAGAATGTCCGGCACCACGCCGTAGTGCATGTAGGCGAACAGCTCGCCACTACGGCCCATGCCGCTCTGCACTTCATCGAACACCAACAGCGCGTTGTGTGCATTGCACAGCGCACGGGCGCCTTCCAAGTAGGCCTTCTCGGCAGGCAGCACGCCGCCCTCGCCCTGGATCGGCTCCAGCACCACGGCGCAGGTCTTGTCGGAAATGGCGGCTTTCAGCGCCTCCAGATCGTTGTACGGCACATGGGTGATGCCCTGGATCTTCGGCCCGAAACCGTCGGAGTACTTCGGCTGACCACCGACGCTGACGGTGAACAGGGTGCGGCCGTGGAAGCTGTTGGTGGCAGCGATGATCTCGTGCTTTTCCGCGCCGAAACGATCGTGGGCGACACGGCGGGCCAGCTTGAATGCCGCTTCGTTGGCCTCGGCGCCGGAGTTGCAGAAGAACACGCGCTCGGCAAAGGTCGCCTCGACCAGCTTCTTGCCCAGACGCAGGGTCGGCTCGTTGGTGAACACGTTGGAGATGTGCCACAGGGTATTGGCCTGCTCGGTCAGCGCCGCCACCAGCGCCGGGTGGCAGTGGCCCAGCACGTTGACGGCGATGCCACCGGCGAAGTCGATCAGCTCTCGGCCGCTCTGATCCCAGACTCGCGAACCCAGGCCGCGCACGGGGACGAAGGCAGCAGGGGCGTAGTTGGGGACCATGAACTGGTCGAAGTCGGCGCGTTGCACCGCATCGTGCTGAACGGACATCAAAGCTCTCCTGATGAGGAATACCGGCCGCAGACAGGCGACGAAACGCCCGAAACGACAGGGAATGCAAGGATTGTAGGGACTGAATCAGGGCCGGCATTGTCGCCATGCGACAACTTCTTACAGCGCCACCCCGGGTTTTCCGCGGGTTTTCGTCGAAGCGACAGAAAGCGTCGGAAAGGCGCAGTTTAATCGCAGATCATCACCTGGAGCACGCCGCCGGAAAAAATCTCCGCAGGCTGACCAGCCGGTATCGAAACCCGTGTTTGCGTAGCCCGGATGAAATCCGGGGCGATCAGGTGCCGGCCCCGGATTTCATCCGGGCTACTGCAGCATGGAAGCGAGCTGAATCAACCCCGCTCGACTGGCGTCGAGGTCAACTCGAAGGGACTGTTGCTACGACGCTGGTTGCGATCATCGCGCGGCGTGGCGCCGAAGAAGTTGCGGTAGGCGCTGGAGAAATGCGGCCCCGAGGAGAAGCCGCAGGACAGACCGATCTGGATGATCGACTTGCTGGTCTGCATCAGCAGTTGGCGCGCCTTGTTCAGACGCAGCTCCAGGTAGTACTGACTGGGCACACGATTGAGGTACTGCTTGAAGATGCGCTCCAGCTGCCGACGCGACACGCAAACGTGCTGGGCGATCTCGTCGGTGGTCAGCGGCTCCTCGATGTTGGCTTCCATCAGCAACACCGCCTGAGTCAGCTTCGGGTGGCTGGAGCCGAGGCGGTTCTGCAGCGGAATGCGCTGGCGCTCACCGCCCTCGCGAATACGCTCGACCACCAGTTCCTCACTTACCGCACCAGCCAATTCGGCGCCGTGATCGCGAGCCAGCACGGCCAGCAGCAGGTCGAGCACAGCCATGCCGCCGCAGGCGGTCAGGCGATCACGATCCCAGTCGAACAGATGACTGGTGGCGATGACCTTGGGGAAGCGCTCGGAAAAATCATCCTGCCAGCGCCAATGCACGGCCGCGCGGTAACCATCGAGCAGACCGAGCTGAGCCAGCGGATAGACCCCGGCTGACAACCCACCGATCACGCAGCCGCTGCGCACCTGCTGCTTGAGCGCAGCGGCCAGGCCGGCGGATACCTGCGCCGGCGGCGCATCGGCCAGCAGGAACAGCTTGTCCAGCCCATCCAGATGCCCGGCCCAGGGCTCGCCCGGCAGACGCCAGTCACCGGCAGCCAGCGGCTCGGCTTGAAGAAACACCAGTTCGTACACCACTTCGGGGTGTACGCGCTGAGCGACACGCAGCGCTTCCTCCGCCAGAGACAAGGTCAGGGCTTTGGTGCCAGGCCAATACAAAAAGCCGATTCGATGAGGGGTCATTAGTGTCTGTTCAGGTCCGCTGCGCACCCATTCAGTGCGCAGTCTAGCTTCTTATTATTTGAGACTGCCGGAAAGAAACTGCTGCAGCCGCTCGGATTGCGGATTGGCCAGCACTTCCTTGGGGCAACCGCGCTCTTCCACCAACCCTTTATGCAGAAATACCAGTTGGTTCGACACCTCGCGGGCAAAACCCATTTCGTGGGTGACCACCACCATGGTGCGGCCTTCGGTGGCCAGGTCCTGCATCACCTTGAGCACTTCACCGACCAGTTCCGGGTCGAGCGCGGAGGTCGGCTCGTCGAACAGCATCACTTCCGGCTCCATCGCCAGGGCACGGGCGATGGCCACGCGCTGCTGCTCGCCGCCGCTCATGTGCGCCGGGTAGGCGTCCTTGCGATGGGCCACACCGACCTTGGCCAGGTAGTGCTCGGCCTTGTCACGGGCCTCGGCCTTGCTCACGCCGAGCACGTGCACCGGCGCTTCCATCACGTTCTCCAGGGCGCTCATGTGCGACCACAGGTTGAAATGCTGGAACACCATGGCCAGGCGCGAGCGCATGCGCTGCAACTGTTTGGCATCGGCGGCGCGCAGCGAACCGTCCTTGGCCGGCACCAGCTTCAGCTCTTCGTTGTTGAGCAGAATCCTGCCGGCATGCGGCTGTTCCAGCAGGTTCAGGCAGCGCAGAAAGGTACTTTTGCCCGAGCCACTGGAGCCGATGATGCTGATCACGTCGCCGGCCTTGGCCGCCATCGACACGCCCTTGATCACCTCGTGGCTGCCGTAGCGCTTGTGCAGGTCCTGAACTTCGAGTTTGTACATGTTCGGGTTCTCTTGAATCGTCATGGCGTCAGGCCTTGCGCGGCGCCAGATAGGCTAGCCAGCGGCGCTCGGCCAGCTTGAACAGGCGCACCAGAATGAAGGTCAGCGCCAGATAGAACAGGCCGGCAGTGACGTAGGCTTCGAACGGCAGGTAGTACTGTGAGCTGACGGTCTTGGCCGCACCGGTGATGTCGATAAGGGTCACCACCGAGGCCAGGCTGGTGGTGTGCAGCATCATGATCACCTCGTTGCTGTACTGCGGCAGCGCGCGACGCAACGCCGACGGCAGCAGAATGCGTCGATACAGTTTGCCGCGCGACATGCCCATGGCCTTGGCTGCCTCGATCTCGCCATGTGGCGTGGCCTTGAGGCTGCCCGCCAGGATTTCAGCGGTGTAGGCGCTGGTATTGATGGCGAAGGCCAGGCAGGCGCAGAAGGTGGCGCTGGACAGGTAAGGCCACATGAAGCTCTCACGCACCACGTCGAACTGGGCCAGGCCGTAGTACAGCAGGTACAGCTGCACCAGCATGGGCGTACCACGGATCACATAGGTGTAGAGCCACGCCGGGAAGTTGATCAGCTTCTGTCTGGACACCCGCATGATCGCCAGCGGCACCGCCAGCAGCAGGCCCACGGCCAGCGCGATGATCAGCAGCTTGAGAGTCACCAGCACACCACCGAAATACAGCGGCAGGCTGTCGAGTACCACGTTGTAATCGAAAAGCATGGTCACTCCCCTCAGAGCTCGGCGGCTTTCACGCCGACCGAATAGCGCCGTTCGAGATAGCGCAACACCAGCAACGACACACTGGTGATCGCCAGGTACACGGCCGCCGCCAGAAGGATGTAGGTGAACGGTTCGCGGGTCGCATCACCGGCGCTCTTGGCGCGGGCCATCATGTCCTGCAGCCCGACCAGGGAGATCAGCGCGGTGGCCTTGACCAGCACAAGCCAATTGTTGGTGATGCCGGGAATCGCCAGGCGGATCATCTGTGGCACGAGGATGCGCAAGAACACCCGCAGCGGGCTCATGCCATAGGCCAGGCCCGCCTCGCCCTGCCCCTTGGGGATGGCCATGAAGGCACCGCGGAAGGTTTCCGACAGATAGGCGCCGTAAATGAAGCCCAACGTGCCGACACCTGCCACGAACGGGTTGATGTCGATGTAATCCTCATAACCCAGCAACGGGGCGATGCGGTTCACCAGATCCTGACCACCGAAGAAGATCAGCAGAATCAGCACCAGCTCGGGAATACCACGGATCACCGTGGCGTAGGTCTCGCCCATCAGGGCCAGCCATCTCACCGGCGACAGTCGAAAAGCCGCACCGAGCAGGCCAAGCGCGACGGCAACCGCCATCGACAGCAGCGCCAACTGCACGGTAAGCCAGGCACCGTCGAGAATGGTCGAGCCGTAGCCTTGAAGCATGCGCCAATACCTCGCAGGCACCAGGATGGCGCCGTATCGCACAAAGAAAATGGATGTTGTCTGCCCGCCAGCTCAGGCGAGCAGCAGAGCCCTACGGATGAACCAAGAAAAAAGTGGCACAACCTCGGCAAAGGTTAGTGCCACTTCATCTGCCTCGACGTATTTACTCGCCGTAAACGTCGAAGTCGAAGTACTTGTCCTGCACTTCCTTGTACTTGCCGTTCGCACGAATGGCGAGGATGGCCGCGCTGATCTTGTCGGCCAGCGCCTTGTCACCCTTGCGCACGGCGATGCCCTGGCCTTCGCCGAAGTACTTCACGTCGGTGAAGTCCGGGCCGACGAAGGCGAAGCCCTTGCCGCCATCGGTCTTGAGGAAGCCGTCATTGATGTTCACCGAGTCGGCCAGGGTGGCATCCAGGCGGCCGGACTGCATGTCCAGGAACACTTCGTTCTGCGAACCGTAGCGCACGATTTCGGCGCCGGCCGGGGCGAAGATGTCGGTGGCGTAACGGTCATACACGGACGAGCGCTGCACGCCGATCTTCTTGCCTTTCAGGTCGACCAGCGGGTCCTTGATCTCGGTACCGGCCTTCATCGCCAGCTTGGCGGGAGTGGCATAGTACTTGCCGGTAAACTCCACGGATTTCTTGCGATCTTCGGTGATCGACATGGACGACAGCACGGCGTCGAACTTGCGTACTTTCAGCGCCGGGATCAGGCCGTCGAACTCCTGTTCGATCCACTTGCACTCGACCTTCATCTCTTCGCACAGGGCGTTGCCGATGTCGTAGTCGAAGCCGGCAATCTGACCATCGGGAGTCTTGAATGCGAAGGGCGGATAGGCCGCCTCGATGCCAATGCGCAGCGGTTTTTCAGCCAGCGCCAGGGGCGACATCAGGGACAGCGCCAGGGCGCCGAGCAGTGCGATCTTCTTCATTCTTTGCTCCTTCGAATTGGGTATGGCATCGATGGCAGTGAGGGGCCCGGGCCTTTTATGGATTGTAGAAGGCGGTGCTGCGCCGTCGTGGTGGACGAGCAAAAAGGGGCCTTGGCTGGGTGAGCGGCATTCTAGCGGCAGGCAATGAGGCGATATTTCCTCAATGCGACAACTAATTACAGAAGCACTGGATGCGCCGGGCGCAGATATTGACAGCTTGAAAAAGGAGTGATCAAGCAGAAAAAGGTAAACGGATATCTACAGCAATACTCAGGCCAGCTGCCAGCAAAAGCCCATTTAACGGGCACTGGCGGCTATTGCGCGTTTCATCTGTCGCAGAAAGTGGCACCACATCGGCGCACCAACGTTCCGTAACCGCCCAATTGAGTGCGCGATGTTACCGCCAGGGTCGCAAGCCGCGTGGCGCACGACCCGCGCGGGCATGGCGATCAGCAGACCTGGGTCAATCGCCAGCACGCAGGCTGAGGCGCGCAGTGACGCGGTTCTCCTCGGCGCGATCCAGCCCGGCTTCCTCGACGCGTATGCCCTGCCCTTCCAGCGCCTCGATCCAGCGCAGCAACTGGGCGAATGCCACCGGCTGCAGGTTGACCTGCACGGCGCCAAAGCCTTCGGTATCCAGCCGCTCGATCACCAGCCCCTGTTCGGCCGCACTGGCCGTGACCACGCCTTGCAGGCGCGCCGGTTCAAGGCTGGCGCGCGGTTGCAGGTCGCGACCTTGCACCTGCGGCGCACGGCTTTGCAGGTACGCATACAGGGCGCGCTGCTCCTCGAACGCGGCGCGTGCGTCCTGTGCCTGGCGCTGCGCCGGTTGCCACAACGCCAGGTAGAACAGCACCAGTAGCAGAAATATGCTCAGCGCCATCAGCGCCAGACGATCACGCGCCGGCAGCCCCTGCCAGCGCAGTGCCAACGGCGAGCGCTGCCAATGCTGCTGCAGGCTTTCGCTCAGGCCCATCTTCGACATGCCGCTCATCCCCCTATTACCACACGTGCGCTGACACCCTCGGCCTCGCGGCTGGCAGAGCCCATCTGCACGGAAAGCCCCGCCTCCTCCAGGCGTTCGCGCAAGCGTTCCAGCTCGGCGAACCCCGGCGCCTGCAATTGCAGCGACAAATCGGCGCGAGTCGCACTGTAGTCGAGCTGGTTGACCTGAACCTGCGCAGCGCCATCGGCATGCAAAGCGGCAGCTACCTCGGCAAGCAATCCCAGTAGCGGGCTGTCGCTGCCGGCAGACTGCGCCAGATGCTGATCGAACTGCGCACGCAGGTTGATCAGCTTGTTGTCCTGCGGAAACAGCTCGCGATACAGCGCCTCGCTGGAGGCAGCATAGGCATCGGCCTCACGCTGCAGGTACCAGCCCTGCGCCAGATTGAAGCCCCACTGCAAGAGCAGACACAGCGCCAACACCCCGGCCAGCGGGCGCCAGCGCAGCCAACCCTCGCTGCTCTGGCGCAGGGCGAACGCACCCTGCGCCAGATCGACGGAACCACCCTGCTGCGCCAGCCATTGGTGCGCATCCACCAACTGCAGACCTTCGTCGACCGGCTCGGGCAGCGCTTGGCAGGCCGGCGCTCGCGCGATGCATGGCGACGTGCAACGCGCCACCAGCGCCGGCCAATCCTCGCGCTGCAGGGCCAGACGCCAGGGCGCTTCCCCACCCAGCAGCCAGCGCGACTGCAACCAGAGCAACTGGCTGCCCTGGCGCGGCAGCAGATCGGCATCGACACGGATGGCCTGCGGCGGCTGCGCGGCGAACAACCCCAGGCATTCGCGCAACCAGGCGGCGCGCACGGCATAGACCCGATGCCGGCCATCGGTCAGTTGCTCGCCCAGCGCCAGATGCATCAGCTCGACATCCTCGGCGAGCAGCTCCTCCACCGCGAACGGCAGCGCCTGGTGCATCCAGCGCGCCTTTTGAGTCGGCAGCTGCACGGCACATGCGGTGACTGCCTCCACCGGCAACACCAGTTCCCAGTGCAGGGGCAGGTCCGCCAAGGCTTCGGACAGGCTCAGGCTACGACTGCTGTCTGCCGTGACCCGCTGTACGGGTAGGTCCGCAGAAAGGTCATGGCTCGCCTCGGGCGGCAGGAAAATCCATAAGGGGGTCATTCTTGTTCTTCCTCAGTCGGCGCAGGCGGCATCCCGCCCTGCCCCAGATCACGCGCCAGGACACTGACCTGGCCATCATTGCTGCGCTGCAACAGGCTGCGCAAGACCACCCGGCGCTCGCCCAGGCTGACCTCGCTGAACACTTCGAAATACTGGCTGCCAACCGCCAAGCCCTGCACCACCTGCTCACCCAGTCCGGCCAGCGCTGGCTGCGCGGCGAAGGCTGCCGGGCTGGCATAACCCTCGGCGCCCCGTGCGGCGATCAGTGCCATGGCCGCATCCGGCGTCAGACCATCGGACAGGCTGGAGAGCACCATGGCGCTGGCCGTGTTGACGTTGAGCAGCGCCTCACTGGGCAACGCGCTGACGAAGGGCAGCAAACGGCGATAGTCAGCCTCCTCCATCTCCAGCAACAGGCGCAACTCGGAGACATCGGTGATCTCGCGATTGGCCGTACGATATGGCGGGGTCGCCAGCAGGTACTGGCTGTCCTCGGCACCGTTGCCGCTGTGCGCCTCACTATCGTTGTCCAGCCAGTCCAGCAGGCGCTCGGCGTAAGGCTTGGCGATGCCCAGACGCAGCAGCAGGCGACGCAGGCGCAACACCGCCAGCTCGTTGGGCCGCCCCTGGCGCACCAGGCTGTTGAGGTTGAAGCGAGCGCTGGGATCGACGATACGAACTCGCAGCTCACCGCCTTCATCCAGGGGGAACACCAGTGGCCTGGCCCAAGGCTCCATGAGGTGATCAACCGGCTGACGCGGATCGCCGCGGCGCAGATCGCGTTCCAGCACTGCCTTGGCCAGGGTCTCGCCACCCAGGGCGTAGTGCCAGGCCTGGGCTACGTGCAACTGATTGGCACTGCTGCGGATCGACAGTTGCTGCCGCGCGATCAACCCGGCGCAGACCACCGTGACCACGGCAACCACCAGCAATACGGTGATCAAGGCCACCCCGTTCTGGCGCCTCATGACTGCGGCACCTCGGCCGAATCCTCTGACGGCGCTGCGGCAGCGTTCTGTGCTGGCAAATCGGGCAGACGCAACAGGCGACGCAGCTCACCATAGCGGCGATGCTGCAGGCGCAGCTCCACCGCACGCGGCAATTCGGTAAGGGCGCCGTCGCCCGTCGCATTGACCGGCGGCCAGTCGGGCTGCCACTGGCCGTCCTTGTCCAGATAGCGCAGGCTCAGCGACTCGACACCATTGAGCGCCTGCTGGATCTGGGGCGTGCTGTCCTGCGCCCGATCCAGCACACGCCAGTAGCGCCGCTGCCATTGCTCGCCACTGAGCTGCCAGCGTACGCGCTGTACTTCGGCGCGCGGCTGGCCGAGTGGGTTGCGCCAGCCGGCACGGCTCAACTCCAGCGCCGTGGCGTCGGCCAGATCACTGTGCAGCGCCGGCTGCGCATCACCGAAGGCATCGCGAATCGGCCGCACCGTCACCTGCCGCAGGTCGCGTTCGAAAGCGGACAAAGCACGAGTCAGCTCACGCAATTGGCGCTCGTGCTCACGGGTGACGGCATCGGCGCTGAGCACGCTGTCGAGCATGCGGTAGGTGGCCAGGCCCAGCAGGGCGAAGATGGCGATGGCGATCAGCAGCTCCAGCAGGGTAAAGCCGCGCTGAGCGCTCCCACATATCATGGAGCACCCGGAAAACCGCCTAGGGTCACCAGTTGGTAGGGTGGGCTTCAGCCCACCAAGGCTGGCCGCTGTTGGTGGGCTGAAGCGGAGCGCCGCCCGGCCCATCCTACGGGCTGCTGGCGAACCCGCATCGATGCCATTTCGCGAACGGAACTCACGCCAGCAGGGCAGACGAATCACTGCGGCGCCCCCAGAAAACCGCTGAGGCTGACCAGTGCCCGATCACGCAGATCACCACGAGCACCCCGCTCTTCAGCGGCGACCCACAGCGTCACCCGACGCATGGCCGGCTCGCTGGTGGCCTGGATCTCGCTCTGCCAGAGCCAGCGACGCCCGGCGAACTCCACCTGGCCCTGATCACGGCCGTCGGCCGGCGGCGTATCGGCCAGCTGCAGTTCGCTCAGACGATTGTCCGCCACCCACATGGCCAGGGTCCTGTCCTCGAGCTGACTGGCGGTACGCACGCTGCGCGCGCTGGCGGTCAACACGCTGGCGGCAACCAGAGCGAAGATGGCCAGGGCTACCAGCACTTCGAGCAGGGTGAAGCCGCGCGCCCCCTTCATCCCGCACGCCCCGTACCCAGCTCCTCGACACGTGGCAGGCCGAAGCCGTCGCTGGACAGTTGCAGGCGCAGGCCATCGCGCCGGCGTTCGGCCAGGCGCAGGCGAAAAGGCGTCAGTTCGCCACTGGAGAGAATCAGCAGCTGCGGTGCACCCGTGCTGCTCGTTGCCGGCAGGGCGAGCGCCTCGCCCTCGACCTCGAACGCCAACTCTGCCCACTCCGGCAAACGGTGTGTCTGCCGATCCAGCGCCTGCCACTCGGCGCGCAGCGGGTCGTAACGCATCACCCGGTAGCCCTCACGGGTGAAGCTCAGCCCGTATTCGCGATTGTCCAGCACGGCTTCGTCGACCAGCACGCCGATCAGCCCGCTGAGCCGCTCGGCTTCGCTACGCAACTCGCGCGACGGCCCCGCGATGCCGGTGCTGAACACCGCCAGACCGATCAGACTGCCGAGGATGACCAGCACCACCAGCAGCTCGATCAGCGTGAAGCCGCGCTGCGACTTAAACGTAGGAGCGAGCTCTGCTCGCGAAGGTTTTCTGCGATGCATGCTTCGCTCGCGACACTCGCTCCTACAGGCGAACGACGGCATGGTCGGGTCAGAGATCCCAGTTGCCGATATCGGCGTTCAGGTCGCTGCCGCCCTGCTTGCCATCAGCGCCGAGCGAATAGAGATCGAAAGCGCCGCGGGTGCCGGGCGCCAGGTATTGATAGGGATTGCCCCAGGGATCGATGGGCAGGCGCTTGAGGTAGCCGTCCTTGTTCCAGTTCTTCGCCGGCGGGTTGCCGCTCGGCTTGCTCACCAGCGCCTCCAGCCCCTGCTGAGTGCTGGGGTAGTTGTGGTTGTCGAGCTTGTACATGTCCAGCGCTGCGCCGATGGCACGGATGTCGTTCTGCGCAGCGGTGACCTTGGCCTGATCCGGCCGGCTCATCACCTGCGGCACCACCAGCGCCGCCAGAATGCCCAGAATCACCACCACCACCATGATTTCAATCAGGGTGAAACCTGCTTGTCTGCTCTTCACCTAGTTACCCCACCATTTGGTTCAAAGAAAGAATCGGCAGCAGGATGGCCAGCACGATCACCAGCACCACTGCCCCCATGAAAACCAGCATGAACGGCTCGAACAAGCCGACCAGCAAGGCGATCTGTGCGCTCAGATCGTTTTCCTGGTTCTTCGCCGTGCGCGCCAACATCTGATCCAGCTCGCCGGAGCGCTCACCGCTGGCGATCATGTGCAGCATCATCGGCGGGAACTGCCCGGTGGCCTCCAGCGAACGGGTCAGGCTGCCACCCTCGCGTACCTTCTGCGCGGCCACCAGCACTTCGCCACGGATCACCCGGTTGCCGATCACCTCGCCGGCGATCGCCAGCGCCTCGACCAGCGGCACGCCACTGCGGGTGAGGATCGCCAGGGTCGAGGCGAACCGCGCGCAATCGGTGGCGCGCCCCAGCCGGCCGATCAGCGGCAGGCGCAACAGCAAGCGATGCCAGCGCAGCCTGAACGCTTCGTCACGCAGAGCCGCGCGCAAGGCCACGATTGCCAGTATCAGCGCCACCAGGGCGACCAGCCCCCAGGACTTGACCCAGTCGCTCAGGGCGATCAGACCACGGGTCAGAGCCGGCAGGGTCTGCCCGGAATCGACGAACACCTTCACCACGTCCGGCACCACGTAGCCAAGCAGAAAACCGACGATCAGCAGCGAGGCGCACATCAGAATCACCGGATAGAGCAAGGCCAGCTGCACCTTTTGCCGCGACTGCTGGCGCTGCTCGGTGTAGTCGGCCAGCTGTTCCAGCACCGGGCCAAGGTGGCCGGCGTGCTCGCCGGCCGCCACCGTGGCGCGGTACAGCTCGGGGAAGGCGGCCGGAAACTCCTTGAGGCTGCCGGCCAGGCTGTGGCCTTCCAGCACGCGGGCGCGCACCGCCAGCAGCATGCCCTGGATACGCGAATTGGTGGATTGCGCGGCAGCGGCGCGCAGTGCCTCCTCGATGGGCAGCGCCGCCTGGATCAGCGTCGCCAACTGGCGAGTGACCAGCGCCAGATCACGCGCCGACAGACCACGGGCAAAGCCGAGGCGAGCGCCACCACTGCCCTGCTCGCGGCTACGGGTGGCCTTGACCTCCAGCGGCGCCAACTGGCGCTCGCGCAGCAGCTGGCGCACCTGCCGCGCGCTGTCAGCCTCCAGCACGCCCTTCTGCTGGCGGCCGCGGCCGTCCAGGGCGATGTATTCGAAGGCAGCCATGACTAGCTCTGATATCCGTTCATCATTCCTCGCGCGTCACGCGCAGCACTTCTTCCACCGTGGTCACCCCTTCCAGCACCTTGCGCCGGCCATCATCGCGAATGCTCGGCCCCAGGGTACGGGCGTGACGGGTCATGTCCTGCTCGGAAGCCCGGCTATGCACCAGGGTGCGCATGGTTTCATCGAACACCACCAGTTCGTAGATGCCGGTCCGCCCGCGATAGCCCTGCTGATGGCAGTGGGCACAGCCGCGGGCGTGATACAGCGTCGGCGGCGCGCTGGCCGGCACACCGAGCAACGCGCATTCGGCCGCATCGGCCGGATAAGGTTCCTTGCACGCCGGACAGAGCACGCGCACCAGGCGCTGGGCCAACACGCCGAGCAACGAGGACGAAAGCAGAAAGGGCTCCACGCCCATGTCCACCAGGCGGGTGATGGCACCGATGGCGCTGTTGGTGTGCAGGGTCGAGAGCACCAGGTGGCCGGTAAGCGAGGCCTGCACGGCGATCTCGGCGGTTTCCTTGTCGCGGATCTCGCCGACCATCACCACGTCCGGGTCCTGACGCAGAATGGCGCGCAGGCCGCGGGCGAAAGTCATGTCCACCTTGCTGTTGACCTGGGTCTGGCCAATGCCTTCGAGGTGATATTCGATGGGATCCTCGACAGTGAGGATGTTGCGCGTGTGGTCGTTGAGACTGACCAGGCTGGCGTACAGGGTGGTGGTCTTGCCCGAGCCGGTTGGGCCGGTGACCAGCAGGATGCCGTGCGGCTTGCGCACGGTCTCCTCCATCAGCGCGCGGTCCTCGGCGCGCATGCCCAGATGTTGCAGTGACAGGCGCCCGGCCTGCTTGTCGAGCAGACGCAACACAACCCGCTCACCGTTGGCCGAAGGCAATGTGGACACGCGTATGTCCACCTCGCGCCCGCCCACCTTGAGCGAGATGCGTCCGTCCTGCGGTACGCGCTTCTCGGCGATGTCCAGACGCGCCATCACCTTGACCCTTGAGACCAGCAGCGCGGCCAGTTCGCGTTTGGGCTCGAGTACCTCACGCAGGATGCCATCGACACGAAAGCGCACCACCAGACGCTTCTCGAAGGTTTCCAGGTGGATATCGGAGGCGTTTTCCTTGATCGCCTCGCCGAGGATGGCGTTGATCAGGCGGATGATCGGCGCATCGTCCTCCTGCTCCAGCAAGTCTTCGGTTTCCGGCACCTGATCGGCCAGCGAGGCCAGGTCGAGGCTACCGCCGATGTCCTCGGCCAGCTGCATGGAAGCGGAGTCGTGTTGATAGGCAGCGCCCAGCGCCTGGGCGAATTCCTGTGCACCGAGCACCTGCAGCGGCAAACTGCGACCGGCGAAGCGCTGCGCCTCGGCCAGCGCGGTCAGATCGCAATCGGCGCGATGAGCCAGGCTGGCGCGCCCGTCATGCATGACGAACACCACGCCATGACGCTTGGCGAAGCTGAAGGGTAAGCGGCGCGGTGGAGTTTCGAGCAACGAGGCGTTCATGCGTGACCTTAGAACAGAACCTTATCCCGGGAGTACAGCCTAACCTGACTGCTTGACCCTATGACTACATCTAGGACGGTCTTTTTGTAATGGTTATCAAATTATCTTTAACACAATGACCGAAACTGCACACTCACCCTATTAATGGGATGCCAAGCTCGCGCAGACTGTTATGATCAGCGCGCGACGCCCAGGCCATAAGAAGAATCAGGATCGGTACGAAAAGTCGCCGAACGCACTTCTCGTACAGAAAGAACGTCGTTTGCGGAGTAACGCCTTTGCCCATTCCGGCCCTTTCCCAGCGGCTCAAGGATAATGCCCCGAGCCTGATCGGCATGCTCGTGCTGATCGCCCTGAGCGTCAGCCTGGCCTGGCAGAGCGCCGAATTGCTGCGTCTGGCACGTGGCCCCATTCAGGCGCCCAGCACCCAGACCGCCCCCAGCCCCGAACAACGCGCCCAGGCGCCCATCGCCCAGCTGTTCGGCACGCCTCATCAGGCGGACAGCGGCCCGCCACCGGCCACCAACCTGCAACTGACCCTGCTCGGCAGCTTCGTGCACAGTGACCCGCAACGCTCCAGCGCGCTGATCCAGCGCCAGGGCCAGAGCGCTCAGCGCTACAGTGTCGGTACGGATGTGGACAGCGGCGTGCGCCTGGACGCTGTTTACGCCGACCGCGTCGAACTGCTGCGCAACGGCCGCCGCGAAAGCCTCACCTTCCCGCGCCAGCAAAGCGGCCAGTACAGCTACACGCCGCCGGTCGAAGTCAGCGAAGACGATTCGCTGCAGCAGCTCGATCAACTCGACCAGGACAACCTCGAACAACTGCGCCAGCGCATGCAAGAGCTGCGCGAACAGATGGAAGCCTCCGGCACCCCGCCCGAGGAAACGCCCGCCGATCAGCCCATGGAAAGCGACTGAACCGATGCATGTTCTCCGAAGCCGACTGACCCTCGCCCTCCTCGCCGCCGGCCTGACCGCCGCTCCCCTGCCGTTGCTCGCGCAAATCGAACAGGTGCCGGCAAGCGCCAATCAGCAGGAGGAAAGCTGGACCATCAACCTCAAAGGCGCCGACATCCGCGAATTCATCGACCAGATCGCCAGCATTACCGGGCAGACCTTCGTCGTCGACCCGCGCGTGAAGGGCCAGGTTAACGTGGTATCGAGCACACCACTGGGCTTGTCCGAGGTCTATCAGCTGTTCCTCTCGGTGATGGCCACTCACGGGTTCAGCGTGCTGACTCAGGGTGACCAGGCGCGCATCGTGCCCAATGCCGAAGCCAAGGCCGAAGCCGATGCCGGCCGCCCGGCGCCGGATCGCCTGGAAACCCGGCTGATCCAGGTGCAGCACGCGCCAGTGGCCGAACTGATTCCGCTGATCCGTCCGTTGGTGCCGCAGTATGGCCACCTGGCGGCTGTCACCTCGTCCAACGCGCTGATCATCAGTGACCGTAGCGCCAACATCGCCCGCATCGAAGACCTGATGCGCCAGCTCGACCAAAGCGGCGCACAGGATTTCAGCGTGGTCACCCTGCAGCATGCCTGGGTGATGGATGCCGCCGAGGTGCTCAACACCTCCATCGCCCGCGGCCAGGCCAAGGGCACCAGCGCCACTCAGGTGGTGGCCGATGCCCGTACCAATCGTCTGATTCTGCTCGGCCCACCGGAAGCCCGCGCCAAGCTCGCCGACCTCGCCCGCTCGCTGGACAGCCCCAGCAGCCGCTCGGCCAATACCCGGGTGATCCGCCTGCGCCACAACAATGCCAAGTCGCTGGCCGAAACCCTCGGCGATATCTCCGAGGGTCTGAAGAACAAGGAGGGCAGCGAAACCACAGGCCGGCAGTCCAACATCCTCATCCGCGCCGACGAGAGCCTCAACGCCCTGGTGCTGCTGGCCGAGCCGGATCTGGTGGCCACCCTCGAAGACATCGTCCGTCAGCTCGACGTGCCGCGCGCCCAGGTGATGGTCGAAGCCGCCATCGTCGAGGTCTCCGGCGACATTACCGACGCTCTTGGCGTGCAGTGGGCGGTGGATGCCCGCGGCAGGACTGGCGGCCTGGGCGGGGTGAATTTCGCCGGCACCGGCCTGTCGGTCGGCACCGTGCTGCAGATCCTGCAGAGCGGTGAGATACCGGAAAACACCACCCTGCCCGACGGCGCCATCATCGGTGTCGGCAGCGACCGTTTCGGCGCGCTGATCACGGCATTGTCCGCCAACAGCAAGAGCAATCTGCTGTCCACGCCGAGCCTGCTGACCCTGGACAACCAGAAGGCAGAAATTCTCGTGGGGCAGAACGTACCCTTCCAGACCGGCTCCTACACCACCGACGCCTCCGGTGCCGGCAACCCCTTCACCACCATCGAACGCAAGGACATAGGCGTAACCCTCAAGGTCACGCCCAGCATCAACGAAGGCGCCACCCTGCGCCTGGAGATCGAGCAGGAAATCTCCTCCATCGCCCCCAGCACCGGACTCAATGCCCAGGCGGTCGATCTGGTGACCAACAAGCGCTCGATCAAGAGCACCATCCTCGCCGACGACGGCCAGGTGATCGTGCTCGGCGGCCTGATTCAGGACGACGTCACCCAGGCCACCTCCAAGGTGCCGCTGCTCGGTGATATTCCCCTGATTGGCGGATTGTTCCGCTCGACTCGCGACTCGCACATCAAGCGCAATCTGATGGTCTTCCTGCGGCCCACCGTGGTGCGTGATGGCGCCGGTCTGGCGGCGCTTTCCGGCAAGAAGTACAGCGATATCCGCATTATCGGCAACGGCGGCCCGAACAACGGCCGCCCAAGCATCCTGCCGAGTCAGCCGAGCCAGCTGTTCGACGGCCAGGGCGCGCCGGCAGTGGATCTGCGCCAGTAAAGGTAGATCGGCGGGAGCAACCCGCCGAAATGGCGTTGGCGGGTTGCTCCCGCCCTACGCATGGGATCGTGGCGCGTCACAAACCGTTGGAGGCGCTTTAGCGGCGACGGTCTCTTACAGCAATCGCGGCTAAAGCCGCTCCCACTTAATCAGCGCGGCTTCCCTTTCCACGATGGAAAGAGGCGTTGGGTGCGCCTCTGTAGGAGCGAGCTCTGCTCGCGAAAAGCGATTCGCGAGCAGATCTCGCTCCTACAGGCAATGCGCGCGACCAGCGGGGCCTGTTCAGCCCAACGGCGGCGTACGCGGCGGCACCTGGCGTTTGTTGCCGGTCGACTCATAGGCCGCCGCCAGTTGCAGCAGCGCGGAATCATCGTAGGCACGGCCGGCGAAGGTCAGACCCACCGGCATGCCGGTGTCGGCCATCACCCCCATGGGCACGGTGACGGTCGGAACGCCCTGATGGCGAATGGCGAGGTTGCCATTGGCGACCCAAATGCCGTTGCTCCAGGCGATGTCGGCAGACTCGGGGTTGACGTCGGCATCGGCCGGGGCCACGTCAGCCACGGTGGGAAACAGCACCGCATCCAGCCCCAGTCGATCCATCCAGTCTTCCAGATCGATCTTGCGAATCTGCTCCAGGCCGCGCAGGCCGTCGGGCAGCGTAGCAATCTGATCCCAGGATTTGATACCGCGCTTGGCCATGTTGACGTACTCATCCATGCCTGCCGCCAGGTCGCCCTCGCGGTTCGGCAGCGTGCCCGGGTCATGCGGGAAGATCTGCGGGCCATCCACGTCAGCCAGGCGGTTGAGTTTCGGATCGCCATTGGCGCGCAGGAAGTCGTCGAAGGCCCAGCCACTCAACTCCCATAACTCGTCATGCAGGAATTCGGGCGCAACGATGCCGCGATTGAACACGGTCGGCGCACCGGGACGGTCACCCTCGCAGTTCGACACCAGCGGGAAGTCCACTTCCACCACTTCGGCGCCAGCGGCTTCCAGCGCCTGGCGCGCGGCCTCCCACAGGGCAATCACCGTCGGCCGGGTGTGGATGCGCTGGCCGGTAGGCCCGCCGATGCCGGGCGACTCGCTGGTGCCCGCGGCTTCGTCCTTGTTGATGAACATCTTCGGCACGCCCAGGCGCTTGCCCATGAGCGCGTCGGCCTTGGCGGCGAGTGCCAGATAGGACTCGGGGCGCACCTCGGAAGCCTTGGGGATCGGCACCCAGGGCTGCATACGCCACAGGTCGCCACGGGTGTCCGGGTCATCGGCCACCACCACGTCGAGCACTTCCAGCAAGTCGGCCATGCTCCGGGCGTAAGGCACCACCACGTCCATGGTCGGCGTCAGCGGCCAGTTGCCGCGCACCGATATCACCCCGCGCGACGGCGTGTAGGCGCACAGGCCATTGTTCGAAGCCGGGCCACGCCCGCTGGACCAGGTTTCCTCGGCCAGGCCGAAGGCAGAAAAGCTGGCAGCAGTGGCCGTACCGGCGCCATTGGACGAGCCGGAGGCGAAGGGCGCGGTGAGGTAATCGGCGTTGTACGGGCTTTCGGCGCGACCATAGACGCCACGCTGCATGCCGCCATTGGCCATCGGCGGCATATTGGTCTTGCCCAGACAGATGGCGCCAGCGGCGCGCAGGCGCTCGATGGTGAAGGCGTCGCGCTGCGCCACCAGGTCCTTGAATGCGGGGCTACCGGAGGCGGCCGTCAGGCCCTTGACCAGGTAGCTGTCTTTGGCGGTGTAAGGGATACCATCGAGCGGGCCCAGCGTTTCGCCGCGAGCACGGCGTGCATCGGAGGCCTCGGCTTCCTTCAGCGCATCGGGGTTACGTACCACCACCGCGTTGAGCCGGGTTGGCGTGTCAGGGCCATCATAGGCATCGATACGCGCCAGATAGGCCTTGACCAACTCGACCGCCGTGGTGCGGCCGGACTCCAGCGCGGCACGCAGCTCGGCGATGGAAACTTCGGTTACCTCGATCATGGTGTCATCACTCGCAAAGGGAGGGCTCGCGTCGCGGCCCCTTGGTTACGAAAACAGCACTTGCACGGCCGATGCTCCAGGGCAGATCCAGCCGCAGAATCTGCGGCCGATGATACATGCCGCCGAGCCTTGGCAGCAGCTCGGGGTTGATGGTCAGAAGACGCGCGCCGCTATACAGTCTCGGCAATGCGCTACAGGTATGTGAATGCTCATGACCCGCGAAGAACGCATCAAGCTGTGGTCGGCGTTGTCGGACGTTTTCGTCGACAATCACGTCGACTACGTCGGCATCGCCCGCCAGTTGCAAGGCTATCACCGCGCTACAGCGGAAGCGGCCTTCTATGAAGAGGTCGCGCCTGCGTGCTACTCCAACCTGCTCGCGCCCATCCCACCGATCTGGACAGGCTTCGACAGCATCTGGCTCAGCGAAACCATCGAACGCAACCAGGCCGCCCGCCAGCGTTCCGGGCTGCGCCGCCTGCGTGACCGACTATTCGTCGCTTACTTGCGTCGTGCACTGAAATCCGAATGGGTAAAGATCACGCAGGCTCTGGATTGCCTCTGAGCCCTCCCCCGCTCCTGCTATGTTCCATGTCTTCGCCTGCCAAAGGAGGACAAGGAGATGGAACTACACACTGGCGGCTGCCTTTGCGGCCAGGTACGTATTGAAATCAGCGGCCAGCCTTACCGGGTTGGCGTCTGCCACTGTCTGGACTGCCGCAAGCATCACGGAGCGCTCTTCCATACGTCGGCGATATTCCCGCAGGACGCGGTGAAGATAGAGGGCGAAACCGGCCAGTACGCCGGCCGCCACTTCTGCCCGCGCTGCGGCTCATCGGTGTTCGGGCGCTCGGCAGATGAAATCGAGGTGAACCTCGGCGCGCTGGACGAGCCGGACCAGTTCACCCCGACCTACGAACTCTGGACCATCCGCCGTGAGGCCTGGCTACCGCCCTTCCCCTTCAACCGGCACTACCCACGCGACCGTGACAACAGCAAGCGCCAGGAGTAGCGGGCGATCTTCAAACCGCTGCCTCGCGCGAGCACAACCAAGCGTGCATCAGCCCGACCTGGAAGAACTGCGTCGGCGCCGTGAAACCGCCCGCCTGAATGATGCCGGCCACCTGCTGCGCGGGCAGTACCGCCACGTCGCGTGCATAGGCCGCTCGCGCCCGCTCCAGCATCTGCGCATCGACGCCAGCCGATGACATCAACGTCATCCAGCCTGGCAGCAGCACCTCGTAGGCTGGCGAGTGGATATCCGATGCCAGGTCGGCGTTGGCCAACAACCCGCCTGGCTTCAGCCGCTGCGCGATCTGTCGGAAGAAGCCGGCACGCCTCTGCACGTCGGTGAAGAACTGCGATACCAGAAAACAGGTGGCGCCGTCATAGACCTGACCTGCCGCCAGCGTTTCCAGATACCCCTCATGAAAGTCGCAGCGATGGGCAAAGCCGCCCCGCTCCGCCCGCTGGCGACACACCTCCAGCATGGCCCGGGACGGGTCCAGCGCAGTGAAGCGCCAGCCGGGAAAACGTTCGGCCAGATGGGCGATCTCCGCCCCCGTACCGGCGCCTACGCAGAGGATCCGCGCGTCAGCCGGGAGCCCAATGAGCAGCGCATCGAGCAATAGATAAAGCGCCTCGCGAATGGGCGCCATCCCCGCCCATTGCTGGTCGTAGCCTGCCGCCTGCTGGTCGAACAGCGCCTTGATTTCCTCGTCACGCATCGCGAACCCTCCGTCGAATGATCAGCCTCACGCCTTCCAGTATCCCAGAGCTGTCAAGCCCTCCCGCCTGCGCCCCGAGCAACGAGGGAAAGCGAGGCGATTCAGCTAGGCAGCAACCCGCCAGGGATGAATTCGTCGGCACTTTGCCAAAGCTTCGAGGGACTAACGGGCATGCCCACCCCAGCGGAGCCGATATGCAGAACCCCACCTTCGAACAGAAAGCCTTCGTCCTGCTGCTCGTGCTGGTGACCATCGCCTTCTTCTGGATATTGCTGCCCTTCTATGGCGCGGTGTTCTGGGCCATGGTGCTGGCCGTGGTGTTCGCCCCCCTGCAGGAACGTCTGATCCGCCGCACGGGTGGCCGAGGCAATCTGGCTGCCCTGCTGACGCTGATCATCTGCCTGCTGGTGGCGATTCTGCCGGTGATCTTCATCACCTCCGCCGTGGTGGCCGAGGGTACAGCGCTGTATGAAAAACTGGAGTCCGGCGAGCTGGACATCGGCAGCTACGTCACCAGTGTCGTCCAGATGCTGCCGCCCTCGATCCAGGAGCAGCTCGACCGCGTCGGCATGAGCGACCTCGATGGCCTGCGCGAACAGATATCCAAGGGTGCCACGGCCGGCAGCCAGTACCTGGCCACCAAGGTATTCGCCATTGGCCAGGGCACCTTCGAATTCTTCATCGGCTTCTTCGTCATGTTGTACCTGCTGTTCTTCCTGCTGCGCGATGGCAAGGATCTGGTGCACAAGATCCGCACTACCATTCCGTTGGCCAATACCACCAAACGTCGTCTGCAGATCAAGTTCACCCGCGTGGTGCGTGCCACGGTCAAGGGCAACGTGGTGGTGGCGGCGGTACAGGGCGCGCTTGGCGGCCTGATCTTCTGGATACTGGGTATCTACAGCCCCTTGCTGTGGGGCGTGCTGATGGCCTTCCTGTCACTGCTGCCGGCGGCTGGCGCCGGTATCGTCTGGGCACCGGTGGCGGTGTACCTGATGCTCAGCGACAACCTCTGGCAGGGCGTAATCCTCACTGCCTTCGGGGTGCTGGTGATCGGCCTGGTGGACAACATCCTGCGCCCGATTTTGGTCGGCAAGGATACCCGCATGCCCGACTACCTGATCCTCATTTCCACCCTCGGCGGCCTCGCTCTGCTGGGCCTCAACGGCTTCGTGATCGGGCCGCTGGTGGCGGCGCTGTTCGTGGCCAGCTGGAATCTGCTCGGGGCGAAGAAGAAGGTCAGGTTGCCGGATTGACGCCCACCTGAAATCACCACGCGCTGCGCCCGCCAGGGCGCAGCGCTTCAGCGATGGCCGGTCAGCCAGCCGTCACCGTCATGCCGCCATCGGCCATGACCACGGCGCCAACCATGAAGCTCGCCCGCTCCGACGCCAGAAAGGCAACCACCTCGGCAATTTCCTGCGGCTGAGCCGCACGTCCGATCGGCGCGGCCTCGCCGTGCTGGGCCAGAAATGCCGGCCCGTCCTCCACCACATCGTTGAGGATGTTGGTCACCACATCCCCCGAGCCGACGGCGTTCACGCGAATGCCATGCTCGATCGCCTCCAGTGCCAACGTGCGAGTGAGCTGGGCCAGCGCCCCCTTGGAAGCGGCGTAGGCAGCGATGGTGGGAAAGGCGAAGTAAGACGCATAGGAGGCGATATTGACGATGGCGCCGGACTTGTTTGGCATCATCGCCTTCATCGCTTCGCGGCAATGCATGAAGGCTGCCGTGGCGTTGACGGCCTGGATGCGCTCCCAATCCTCGCGGCTCATGTCCACCACCGCCTTGTTGATGATGATGCCCGCATTGTTCACCAGGATATCGAGCCGACCGAAGCGCTCAACCGCCAACGCCACAGCGCGTTCGGCAGCGCCGTCCTCGGTGATGTCAGCCCGCAGCGGTACCAGCCCCGGCTGGGCCAGTTTCTCCACCGCTGGATCGATGTCCTCGGCAACGACCTTGGCCCCGCGGGCATGCAGCAACAACGCGGTGGCCTTGCCGATGCCGCTGGCAGCGCCAGTGATCAGGGCCACCTTGCCCGCCACTTCCTGGGCAATGATGCTGTCGATGTCAGCCATGATGATTCCTCCTCAATCGAGGCGAAGCGACACCTTCGCCAATGCACCACAAGCGGGTGCGTTAGAAGACGGCTTCATCCTCTCTCGATTGGTCATGGCGGGCTTTCGCGGTCTTGCGCGGACTGTCGCGATATTGCGCCCAATCCACACCGGCCATACGCATGGATGGGCCCATGCCCGTGCGCTAACCTGTGGGACAGCTAGCTGCAACATCCTCGAGAGACGCTTTACTGGTGAGCCAATCCGAACCTGCCGCCTCTTCTGACGCCCTGCGGATTCCGGCAGAGGCCATGCGACACCATCTGCCGGGCGGCCAGCCGCTGCCGCATTTCACGCAGGACGTGGTGCTTCAGCTGTTTACGCATCGCAGCATCGCCGAGCCGATACTCGTGCCCGCGGTGGCAGAACCGCTGCTGGTGATGGTCCTGGCGGGATCGGCCATCGTCGAAGAGCGCACAGCGGGCAGCGATTGGGAACAAAGCGAGGTGCGCGTCGGCGACTTCTTTCTGACCACCACCGCGCAGCCCTACGAAATGCGCTGGCAGACCACGGGTGGCGATAGCTTCGAAGTGATGCACCTCTATCTCGCTCCCGCGCTGATCGACCATGCAGCACGCGACCTCGGGCTGGACGGGGCGGTAAATCTGCGCGACGTATCCGGCGGCCGTGACGACTGGGTGCGCGCGCTGCTCGAACAGCTGCGTACGGAGCTCACCGGCAACCGCACACCGAGCCAACTGCTGGTGCACAACCTGGCCCAGGCGCTGGCAATACACCTCGTGCGAAGCTATCGCGCCCCGCTGCCAGCAGGTAGGCGCAGCAACGCGCTGCAGGCTTACAAACTGAGGCGCGTCATCGACCTGATGAACCAGCACCTGGCGCAAGACTTCTCCCTGGCCAAGCTAGCTCAGGCCTCGCAACTGAGCGAATACCACTTCAGCCGACTGTTCAAACGCGCCACCGGCTTGTCGCCATCGCACTACTTCATTCGCCTGCGCATCGCTCGCGCCCGACAGCTGCTGCTGGAAACCGGGCGGAGCGTGATCGATATCGGGCTGGAAGTGGGCTACTCGAGCCCCAGCCATTTCTCACAAGTCTTTCGCCGTGAAGTGGGCGTGACGCCGAGCGCCTATCGCGATCCGGGGCGGAATTAGCGGCGGTCAGACCGAGGTATTTGCTGCAGCGCAGGATGATCAGACAGGCGATCTGAATACACCTGCATCGATAAGCAGTTGCACGAGTTTTTCCGGCCATACGGTTTCTTTCGTGTCCATCAGCTCCTGGACCGACCACCAGTGATGATCCGTCATGACCTATTTCTCATGACTCGTCCATTGGGGTTCTACCCCTATCGCTTCGCCGCACCATGGGACAGCACATCGGTCAGAGCCACCGAGGGGCACACCACACGTAACAGCGTGCGAAACCGCGGGCATTCCATATGAGACGGCGCAGGGCATTCGGCAACATGCCTGAGCAGACGACTCATGGTGCTCATGCGCAGCACCTGGCGGTCGAGCTCATCGGCTCGTTGAAGCAAGGTCGGCCTAGCCAGATCCGGGTTGCGATCCTCGTCGAACATGCCACCGATATCCTCCAGGGAAAAACCGGCGGCCTTTCCCAGCCCGATCAGAGCAAGCTGGACGATGGTTTCCTCGCTGTACTGTCGACGCAAACCGTTGCGGCAAACGGGCCGGATCAGCCCCACCTGTTCGTAATAGCGGAGTGTGGAGGTGGGCACCCCGCTGGTTTTCGAGAGCACTCCGATATCGACGAGTTTCATGCTTGACCTCAAGTTGACTTGAACTTGCATAGTAGGCCATCGCCACTCCGATAGGCAGGCAACGCACATGAAACCTACCCCCTCCCCTGCGGCCAACAAACGAACACTCGCAGCACTGGCCGGTGCCATCCTGCTCGCGTCGCTGGGCATCAGTATCGCCACCGTTGCACTACCCAGCCTGGCAACCGTCTTTGCGGTCGGCGTACAGCAGGTGCAATGGGTGGTACTGGCCTACCTGCTCGCCTTGACTTGCGTCATCGTCGTGGCAGGCCGGATGGGCGATCTCTACGGAAATCGCCGCGTGCTGGTCGGCGGCATCCTGTTGTTCACCCTGGCCTCTGCCGGCTGCGCAGTGGCGCCGACCCTGAGCTGGCTTATCGCCGGCCGTGCGCTGCAGGGTTTGGGCGCGGCAACGCTCATGGCGCTGCCGCTTTCCATCGCCAAGACCCTGATTGCGAAAGAGCGCCTGGGCGCATCGATAGGCCTGCTCGGGTCGATGTCGGCATTCGGAACCGCACTGGGTCCCTCGGTCGGCGGCATGCTCATCGCCGAATTCGGCTGGCGCTCCGTTTTCGTTCTGTTGACGCTATGCGGCAGCGGCTTGCTGGCCCTGACTGTCACCGGCATTGGAAAAACGACTCCCACTGGAAACTCCGCCCGCATCGATTGGGCCGGCAGCGCCTGGCTATCCGTAGCACTGCTGTGCTTCGCCCTCGCGGCCAGCGGGGGCCGGGTCGGCGTGACCATTGCGCCCTGGATGCTATTGCTGCTGGCCACCGCCGCGCTTCTGATCTTCATCCGTACCGAGCTGGCCGCGCCCCATCCCCTGATCCCGGTGGCGCTGGCGCGTGGACGTGGTATCGCCACGTCACTGTCCATGAACCTCGTGGTTGCGACCATCATGATGTCCACGCTGGTGGTCGGCCCATTGTTTCTCTCGTTTGGCCTGGGCCTCAGCGATGCCGGGACAGGTTTGGTAATGGCCGCCGGGCCTGGCGCCGCAGCGCTGTCGGGGGCGCCAGCGGGTAGGCTGGCAGATCGGTTCGGTACCGACCGGACACTGCTCGCAGGCCTGCTGCTCGCCAGCGTTGGGCTGTGCGGCTTCGCCGTGCTGCCCATCCTCATCGGGATTCCGGGCTACATCCTGGCGATGGTACTGATGACGCCGGGGTTTCAGCTGTTCCTGGCAGCCAACAATACGGCTGCGATGAACCTGGCGGCAGAAGCGCACCGAGGGGTGCTCTCGGGGCTGCTCGGTCTGTCACGCAACCTCGGCTTTATGACCGGGGCCTCCCTGTTGCCGCTGCTGTTTGCCTCGCTGCTGGATAGCCGGACATTGGCGGATAACTCCACGCACGCGATCAGCAACGCCTTCTCCAGTACCTTCCTGAACTTGGCTGGTTTGTGCTTTCTCACTTTCCTGTTTGCGGCGCGGGAACGGCGTCGTGCCGTTGGAAAAGTTGGCAGCTAACGACCAGGAGCAGCCTTCCAGAGGCCAGAAACGGACGCTTGATCGCTTGGTAAGCAATCATCAAGCGTAAGGGGCAGGGAAAGGCGGCATACACCTGGTTAATGCGCAACTTGTAGGTAGAAAGCACTGATGAGTACTGGAACACTGTGGTGACTGAAGCGGCGCAAGTTTGAATAAACCCTTAAGATTCCTGAAATAGTACAGGCGCCCCTGATTATCAAAGAGCCTTTCACTAGTAAAAACAAACTCTACGCAATCAGTGCAATATGCATGATAGCCTTGTGCCCGTCCGTGCATTTTGCACCACAAAATCAAGCCGAAATAAAAATACTTCATTAAATTCAACAAGTTAAAAATACCACCACTCTGGCTGCCATCTTGCTAAACGAACTCGCACCAATAAAACCAACTATGGGGGTCAAGGGTATGGAGCACGTAATTTTTTATTTGCGCAAACATCTTCCAGAACATGAGGTAGCCTTCAAAGCACGACCTGATGGAAAATTATTGATGTCAATTAGCCAGGCCGGCAACAACACTTACATAAAGGTTATTGATCCCTGCGCCTTCGTAAATGATAGAGATTTCAAGACGATAATTGATGAATTCAAGGTCACCCGAGAAATAGTTACAGGAAATATCAACTGGGAAGATATCGGCAAAAAGATACTTCGGTCCGCCCTTCCCACTTTTAGTGGTAGTCCAATCAACCCCACTGCCGCCAAGATGCTTTGGAAAAAGCGCCAAGCGATGGCTCTCGCAGCCAGCCAGGGTAGCTAGCATCGTCCGATTCTGGCCGAGAGCTGAAACGTCCCAAACGCGAAGATCACTCCACCGTTAAGGCTTCCTGAAGCATTGCCGAGCGCGTTCAACTTCTGCCCGGATCGCACATCCAGTCGCATGGTCGTTGAACAGTCCCATCGCCTGCATGAACGCATAGACGGTGGTAGGCCCCACGAACTTCCAGCCTCGACGTTTAAGTTCCTTGGACAGCGCCACCGATTCGGCAGAAGTCGAAGCGCTCTGGGGCTCAATCGAGCCCGCATCGCTGGGTTCGTACCGCCAAAAGAAGGAGGCTAACGACCCTTCCGTTGCAACGAGGTCGCAGGCGCAGCGCGCATTGTTGATGACGGCCTCGATCTTGCCGCGATGGCGGACGATGCCCGGATCCTGCAGCAGCCGCTGCACATCGCTTTCGTCGAATTGGGCGATGCGTTGGAAATCGAAGCCATGGAATGCGGCACGGAAACTGTCGCGCTTGGCCAGGATCGTGCGCCAGCTGAGGCCCGACTGGAATGCTTCAAGGCTCACCTTTTCGAACAGGCGCCTGTCATCGGCAACAGGAAAGCCCCATTCCGTGTCGTGATACTGGAGAAACTCGGGTGCTGCCGCGCACCAGCGGCAGCGATGCAAACCGTCGGCGCCAACGATCGTCTCGTTCATGGTTCAGCGATCCATATTCGCCAGCAAGAACGCCAGCCGAGGATCGGCCTTGGCCAAGGCTACCGCTACGATTTCCGCCTGCACTACGTCTTGCGCCACGAATGGATCGCTGCTGAGGCGCTCCTCGAGCTGGGCTTGCGTAAGCCCGCACGCCAGGATCATCCCACCGGCTTGTAGCTGCAGGCTGCCGGCCAAGAGAAAAACACCGTCGTCGAATCCACGCTGCAGCCAATCCTTGTGAGCCTGCATCAGCTGGCCTGCCTGATCACGCCTGGCTGAAAATCTAAGGAACACGATGAACATGGGCGGCCCTCCTTCAAGTGATCACGTGGTCTTGGTCATCGCTTCGCCAGCGATGCCGTCCAGCCAAGCGCACATCCGCTCGACCTCTCGCTCGACAAAACGCTCGTCTTGAAATGCATGGGCGAGCAATGCCACGCCCTGACTGAATGCCAACACATGCATGGCTAGGGAATCGGCGTCCGCCTCGTGTCCCAGTTCGACGAACTGCTGACACAGCCACGTACGAAACAGGGCAAACAGCTGATTGGATTGCGGCTGTGCACGATGACCGATCTTGGCCAGCTCGCTGCAGAGCGTGCCGACCGGACAACCGTGACGAATGATCTGCGGTCGATTGGTGACAACAATGAGGATGAAGCTCTTGATGCGTTCGGAGGGGGAGCCGCTCGCGTCCTCCCATGACCGAAGCATTTCCGATATGGCCGTCATGCGCTTTTCGATGACGGCATCGAGAATCTCGTCCTTGCTCTTGAGGTGGTAGTAGAAGTTGCCCCGCGAGATGCCCACAGCCTCGGCGATGTCGGCGAAGGAAGTGTGCTCATAGCCCCGTTCGTAGAACAGCCTGTCCGCCTCGTTAACGATGCGCTCGCGGGTAGTCATGTCAGTCATTCAGAGCCTGCCTGTCGCCTTTAGGACAATCGACCTAATCAATAGAATCGAGCCTAGGACGACCATCCTAGTCGGTCAAGCCAAAAATCCTTCGGTTCATCGGCTCGGAGCAGATCCCGCCTGCCTGTCCATGATTCGAAGCCCGACGAGGAGCGCAGCCGAGACGAGCACCCCAGATTGGCCACGCCAATGGCGGGCCACGGGAGGCGCACTCTTCCGAGAAAAACACTGAATGACTCAAGAGCCCGCAGTCTAAATCCTCAGTCCCTGCTGCATCTGTGCATGCGGCGACGTCCATTCGACAGTCGAGCAAAGGCGATGAAAACCTCGCGAATCATTACCTCCGAAACCCATGACGCGCAGCGTGAGAAGCAGGCGGAGCTGATGATCTTCGGCACGCCAAAGGAGCGGCTCGATTTCTACCGCCGGGAAATTCAGTATGAAACCAGCTTGCTGGCCGGGCGTACCAACTCCTACCTGACAGCGCAGTCGTTTCTGGTGATCGCTTACGCATCGTCCATGGCCAACCTGAACGAAAACTGGGGGGCGCTATTCACCTTGGTGGTTCCGGCGCTGTTCACGCTGCTGGGTATCATCAACTCACTGCACGCCTGGCCGGGGATCAGGGCCTCCGCGACGATCATCGAGCACTGGCACTACAAGCAGGAGCAGTTGCTGCGCAGCGATCCCGAGTTCGGCCATGCCTATGACGACTCACCACTGTTCAGCGAGCAGGAGGCCAGCAGGGAGAGCACCTACAAGTCACTGATGTTCTTCCTGCGCTCGCCCTGGCTGTTCATCGTGTTCTGGAGCGTACTCGGCGTGTTCTCCATCTGGCTGCAGTTGCCCTCGGCGAATCTGTGACACGGCCGAGACAGAGCCTGGTGGTAGCCGTAGCCCACCAATCAATTCGAACTTCTGCGTCTCGCGCCTTTCAATCCTGATACATGCCGCGTTCGCCAACGCGGCCATTCACTGCGTCTTTGGGCGCATCAGCGGAGGTATCGATCATGGGTTCGAATCTGCAAGGCAAAAAGGTGCTGTTCATCACCGCCAACACCGGCATCGAGCGCGACGAGTTGCTCAAACCGATGCAGGCGCTGAAGGATCAGGGCGCAAGCGTCACCCATGCCAGCGTCAAGGGCGGCGAAGCCGAGACCTGGCTGAAGGACAGCGAAAAGGACGTCAGCGTGCAGTCCGACACTCAGCTCAAGGGGCTGAGCGCTGCGAACTACGACTTGCTGGTGATTCCCGGCGGCACGGTGAATGCCGATACCCTGCGCCAGGACGAAGATGCGCAGCGCCTGGTGCAGGAGTTTCGCGATGCCGGCAAGACGGTCGCGGCGATCTGTCATGGCCCCTGGCTGCTGATCGATGCCGGCGTGGTGCCGGGCAAGGTGATGACGTCCTACTCCAGCGTACGCCTGGATCTGGCCAACGCCGGAGCCAGCTGGGTCGACGCCGAGGTGCAGGTGTGCCCGGGGCAGAACTGGACGCTGATCACCTCACGCAATCCGGGTGATATTCCCGCCTTCAATGATGCGATCAGCCAGGCCTTACAAGCCGCTTGATAGAGTCGGCGGTCAGTGGTGCTCGATGCGGTTTCGCCCGCCACGCTTGGCGCAGTACAGGGCAATATCGCTACGCGACAAGGCGGCCTCGACGCTGGCATCGCTGGCGTTGAGCGATGAGATACCCACGCTGACCGCCAGGTAGATCTGCTCTCCCGCATGCTGGATGGGCGTGCTGGCCAGTTGGTTCTGGATGCGCGTGGCGAAGTGCATGGCCTTGTCCAGATTCGCCTCGCTGAGCACCACGGCGAACTCCTCGCCGCCCAGGCGTCCGGCCGTATCGGTCTTGCGCAACTGGCTGCCGAGTATCGCGGCGAAATGGCGCAGGGCCTGATCGCCGACATTGTGCCCCCAGCGGTCGTTGATGGCCTTGAAGTAGTCGAGATCGAACATCAGGATCGCCGCACTCTGCTCGGGGTTGCGCCGCAGGCGTGCCAGTTCGGCTTCGAGCTGATGCAGGAAATGGCGACGGTTGGCCAGCTGAGTGAGAAAATCGGTGGTGGCGAAGGCCTGCAGCTCGGCCTCGATCTGTTTGCGCTCGGTCACGTCGGTCATGACGCCATGCCAGATCACGCCACCGCCCTCTTCGCGGCGCGGTCGGGCTTCGCCCAGGCACCAGGTAATGTCGCGCCCCGCTACCTGAATGCGAAACTCCAGATGCCAGGGCGTCAGCTCCTCGGCCGACAGCTCGAAGGAGTCGATGAACGCCATGCGATCGTCCGGGTGGACGATGGCTGTAAGAGCCTGCGCATCGTCCATCAGTTGCATCGCATTCAGGCCGCAGATAGCTTGCGCGCCGGCGCTGACATAGGTGAAGGACGATTCGCCACCGGGCTGCCTGCGGTACTGAAAGACCATGCCGGGGATTTCGTTGGTCAGGTCGGTCATCAGAGCAGCGGTCTGCTGCACCTGCTCGGACAGCCGACGCATGGCGGTGATGTCGGTGGTGGTGCCGATCATCCGCAGCGGCTTGCCGTACTTGTCGCGCTCGACCACCTTGCCGCGGCTGCACACCCATTTGTACTGACCATCGCGGCAGCGCAGACGGTGCTCGACTTCATAGGCCGCAGTGCGCTGATCCAGATGCGCCTGGATGGTCGCCTTGACGTAATCGAGGTCGGCCGGATGCACGCGGGTGTAGCTCTCTTCGATGCGATTGCCGATTTCGTGCTCGGCGTAACCGAGCAGAGCCTTCCAACTGCTCGAGTAGTGAATCTCACCAGTAGCGATATTGCGGTCCCAGATCCCGGTGCCACTACCGGCAATGGCCAGCGCCATGCGTCGTTCGCTTGCCTGCAGAGCGGCGATCTCCTGACGTTGCCGAGCCTCATCGGCCTCACGCGCCAGCAGGTCATGCGCCAGGTTGGCGAAGTCCTGCAGCGCTTCGCGCTCTTCTGCATCCAGCTCACGCGGTTGCGCGTTCAGCAAGTACAACGTCCCTAGCGTCGCGCCTTCGCGCGCCTGCAATGGCCAGCTCAGAGTGGTCGCGCAGGCCTCGCCGATCTTCCCCAGTTGTGCATCGCTCAGCTCATGGCTGGCGCAGATGTGCAGCACATCTCCAGCGCCCCAGATCAGGACGGCGGTCGCATCGAAATACCGACCAAGCAGGCGTACCAACCCATCGAGACGCTCATCGTTGGCGCTGCCGGGCGCGCTGATCGAACACAGGGACTGCATAGTGATTGCCTGGATAGAAACGCGAAGCACGCCTGATATTGATACGCCATTAGTGGGCTGGCGTCTAATCGTCCGTACCACCTGTGGCCCAGGCTGCTGGGCCTCGATGCGCTGAGTAGCGCGGCCAACCGCTCTAGACGGCACAACGCAGGCAAAAGCCGACGGTCTCGGACTGGCCGAGCGCCATAAAATTGTTATGATATAACGTCTTTATCGAGAGCCTCATCCGCAACGCTCCGGCACAACCGGACAGCTCGCCGCGGCCTGGAAATTCGCCAGCCCGAGCTGCAGGCCAACGCAACAACCTCCCGACACTTAGAAAAGCAATGCTAGGAATACCCATGAAAGCCACCTCGGCCTCCCTTGCCGTCATGACCGCACTGGTCGCGCCTCAGATCCATGCAGCCTCCTCCGGCAACTCCACCGTCTCGCTCGGCTCGGTCTACGTCACCCCGGACGCCACCGGTACGCTGCGCACCGACAGCATCCTGACCTCGGTCGACATCATGGGCAGCGACAAGATCGAGGACAAAACCGTGATGAACAGCTGGGAGCTGGTAGGCCAGATGCCCGGCATCCAGCTGACCGAGACGCGCATGGGTGCCGAATCGGGCAAGGTGACCTTCCGCGCCTTCAATGGCGAAGGTTATATCAACGGCATCAAGACCCTGATCGACGGCGTGCCGAGCAACGTCAACAGCGGCAACCAGCGCTTCATCGACATGGTCTTCCCGCTGGACATCGACTACATCGAGGTGGTGCGCGGCACCAACGATCCGCGCTACGGCTTGCACAACATTGGCGGCAACATCAACTTCGTCACCCGTCAGGGCGGCAACTACACCGATGGCCGCCTGACCTACGGCAGCTTCAACACCCGCGAATTCCAGCTGGCGGTCGGCCATGAAGAAGGCAACTTCGCGCAGAACTACTTCCTGGCCAAGCAGGACTCCGACGGCTTCCGCGACCACAGCGACTCCAACAAGTATTCCCTGGGCGGCAAGTGGTTCGTCACCGATGACGAACAGACCATGAAGCTCGGTGTGGTCGCCCGCCTCTATCATCACGAAGCCGAGGAACCGGGCTTTCTCACCGCCCGGCAACTGGCCGCCAGCCGCACGCAGTCGCCAGCGAAGAACGCCAACGACGGCGACGACCGCGACATGAAGCACCTCAGTGGGCATGCCGATTTCCAGCTCAGCGACGACCTGAGCCTGAGCAACAAGCTGTACTACAACAGCTACGACGATGACCGCACCGTGACCTTCACCGACTACCCGGTCGGCAACGCCCCACGCCAGCGCCGCCAGTGGCAGGAACGGCAGACCGGCGTGCTGAGCAACCTGACCTGGCGCGCCCACGAGATGCTCACTCTCGATGGTGGCGTCAACTACGAGCAGCAGAACAACGAGTACCGCCGCTATCGCTACAACTTCGGCATCCCCACCGACTTCGACGCGCCGCCGGCACGTACGCAGAACGATGACAGCTACACGCTGTACAACACCGGTGCCTACGCTCAGGCGATCATCCAGCCCATCGAAAAACTGAAGATCATCCCGGCCTACCGGGTGGACAAGTTTTCCGGCAACACCGAGTTGATGAGCGGTGAGAAAGCCAAGCTGCAGGACTACGGCTGGATCGAGCAACCCAAGCTCAGCGTGGTGTACAGCATCACCCCGGACATGAACGTATATGCCAACTGGGGCCGCACCTTCCAGATTCTCACGGGTTCGGAGGGCCCGGCTTACATGACCGCTGGCCAGGCTGCGTACAAGCCCTCGATCAACACCGGCAAGGAAGTGGGCGTGAAGTTCAAGCCCTTCGCCGGCTCCGAGGCGCGGATCGCCGTATGGCAGCAGGACGCCACCGACGAGGTTTCCAACATGCCCGCGACCGGTACCACGGTCGGCCTCGGCGAAACCCGCCGCCGCGGTGTCGACATGCAGATCACCGCGCAACTCAACCAGCAATGGACGGTATGGGGCTCGCACGCCATCCAGCAAGCCAAGGTACGCAGCGCCTTCACCGACGGCGGTCGCTCCCTGGCAGGTAACGAAGTGATCTCCACCCCGCGCTACATCAGCAATGCCGGCGTCGATTACCAGTTCAACGACGCCTGGCGCTTCGGCCTGCAAGCGCGCGCCCAGGGCGATTACTACATCGACACGCTCAACGAACAGGGCAAGTACGGCGGCTTCGCGGTGCTCGATGCCAACGTGCGCTATCAGGTCTCCGCGACCACCAGCCTCGACCTGCAGCTGAAGAACCTGACCGATCGCGAGTATGAGTACGTGTGGTTCGACAACTTCTTCTGGGGCGGTGACGACCAGCCGATGTTCTCCCCGGCACCGGGCCGCTCGGCCTATCTGTCGGTGAACATGAAGCTGTAAGTCCAGCACGCCGCGCCGCAGGTGCGCCAGAAGCTCGAATGAAAAGGCCAGGGAAGAACCCTGGCCTTTTCTATTTGCTGATCAGAAGTACTTCAGCCAGCGAATGTCGCGACGCTGCGCCTTGAGCCTCGCGAACCATTGCGTTGGCGGGAACAGCAACACGGCCAACACCACTGTCGCGGCCCAGACCCAGACCATCGAGGCGAAGCCGAAATAATGCCCCTGGTTTGCACCCCAGATGGCGAACGCGGCGATGTAGAGCAGCTTCAGCACATACAGGTGCAGCAGATAGAAGAACATCGGCGCACTGCCGAACACCGCCAGCGTGCGCACCATGCGGCCCTCATTGCGGCGCTCGAAAGCAGCCAGCAGTAGCAGGCCGACGCCCAGCGTCAGCGCCAGGAACAGCAGCGACGGCGGGTACTTGGTGATGTTGAGCAGGCTCATCAGTGTCTGCAGCCCGCTCTCCCCGACCGTCCAGGGTTTCTCGCCATAGCCGTTGACCAGGCGCAGCACCACGAACAACGCCAGCGCGCCGAACCCAGACAACTGCAGCCATTGCAGACGTTGCCGAGGGTCGCGCGAGCTGCGGAACCAGGGACCGATCACATAACCCAGGGCAATCACACCGATCCACGGCAACACGGGGTAAGAGGTACGCAGACGCAGCGACTCGGAAAACTCGAGCCAGCCACGGTCATGCAGGATCGCCCAGGGAATGTGCATGGCCGACTCGACACCGAAGTGCAGCCCGTCGAGCAGGTTGTGCCCGGCCACCAGCATCAGGCCCAGCACGGCCAGCAACGCGCGCGGCAGCCATAGCAGCAGGGACAGCGCCAGCATGCTCAGGCCGATGGCCCAGATCACCTGCAGGTAGATCACCGTGGGCGGGAACTGGAAGGTCCAGGCGAAGTTGACCAGGGTGAATTCCAGCACCACGAGAAAAAGCCCGCGCTTGAACAGAAAGGCGCTGGTCGCCGTGCGGCTCATCTGCTTTTCCCCGTAGAGAAAGGCCGAAAGCCCGGTGAGCAGGATGAACACCGGCGCGCACAGATGCGCCAGGGTGCGGCTGAAGAACAGCGCCGGCTCCGTGGCAGTCACATCCATGGGGTCGCCAACCTGCTGATGCAGGTAGAAGGTTTCGCGAACATGATCGAGCAGCATGAAGAGGATGACCAAGCCGCGCAGGGCATCGATCGAAAGCAGACGATTGGAGGGCATGTAAGGCTTCGAGTAGTACGTGATTGAAACGTAATACTATAACCAAAATCAGGCGCAACGGCGCCACTGCCACAAGGGTTCACAACGACCGAGCGCACGCACCGAAGCTGAACGAAGGCGGCCGAAAAAAGTCGGAAAAGCTGAACACCCGCCACGGAGGCCCCGCCCCATGCTGCCCAACCGCGTTCTTCTGTCCGCTCTCGTCATGGCTGTGCTCAGCCCGCTTGCCGATGCGCAGGAAGCTTTGCGCATCCAGAGCCTGCAACGCTGTGGCGATCTGCTTGCCAGTGAACAGCAGCAATGGTGCATGCAGGTGCGTGGCCTTGGCCGGACGTTGCCCACGCTGCACCTCGGCGACGACACCCTGCCCGCCTCGGCGGTGCAACGCAGCGGCGACACCCTGCGCCTGCAGCTCAACAGCAACGAACACCGCAGCGCGCCACTGTGGCTGGAAGACGGCGCCCGCGCGAGCAACCCGGTATGGCTGTCACTGCATCGCAGCCATGTGCTCGCCGCCGGCCCCGATGAAGTGGCGAAGAACATGGACGGCCTGACCACCTACGTCGATCTGGTCAGCCTGCTGATCGAGGAAAGCCACGACGGCCTCGACGAGGCCAAGCGTCTGGCGAAGAAATACGACGCCAAGGTGGTCGGCGCGATCCCGCCGCTGAACGTCTACCAGCTGCGCCTGCCAGTGAAAGATCTTACCGAGCGCGATGCGCTGGTACTGCGTATCGGCAACGAAACCAGCGTCGATGCCGTGGTCGTGGAGGAAAGCGCCCCCGAGCGCGGCGAAGAGAGTGAAGCCGCGCGCAAGCCGGCACGCAAACCGGAAAAGAACTCCGAGGAATGGGCCGCCAACCGTTTCATGGACGCGGTGAACTACTACCAGCGGCGCATTCCCGCGGGCGACTCGCCCATCGAGGCCGAGCGCATCCGCGTGGGCGTAATCGAGCGTAACGTCGACTTCGACGCGCCTGATTTTGCCGACTACCTGGGCGCCTGCCCGGACGGCAAGTCGCGCACCTGCGTCTACGCGCGCGACGCCGACGAGCCGGACAACCATGGCAGCACCGTCGCCGGCATTCTCGCTGCGCACTGGGAAAAGGGCGGCAACACCGGTTTCCTGCGCGGGATGGACAAGGCCAGCAACGGCTTCGACGTCATAGTCGAGCGCAACTCGGATGCGGGCATCACGGCCAATATCGCCGCCTCGGTCAATCTGGTGGAAGACGGCGTACGCGTCCTCAACTGGAGCTGGGGCATCCACCGCGTCGGCACGCGCAACGTCGAAGGCGACGAGATCGATTCGCTGGTGCGCTCGGGCATCGCCATGAGTGGCTATGAGGAGTTGCTGGAGGAGTTCTTCCTCTGGCTGCGCAAGGAACACCCTGACGTGATGGTGATCAACTCAGCCGGCAATGGCTCCTCCTACTCCGGCAGAGACGAGTACCGCCTGCCCTCCTCCTTCATCACCGAACAACTGCTGGTGGTCGGCGGGCACCAGCGCAGCAAGAAGGACGAGGTTGAAATAGACGACCCGGGCTACGTGGTCAAACGCAACTCGTCGAACGTCGACATGCGCGTCGACATCACCGCGGCCGCCTGTGCTCAAGCTTCGACCGCCGAAGTGGACGCCACCGGCGACGTGCATTGCGGCACTTCCTACGCCACTCCGCTGGTGACCGGCGTGGTCGCCGCCATGCTGTCGATCAACCCGGACCTGCAACCGGAACAGGTGCGCATGCTGCTGAGGCGCAGCGCCATGACCATCGGCGGCGAATACGATTTCGAACCGATGGACGCCGAGGACCTGACCGCGCCCATCCTGCCGTCCGAGCGTAACTATGAACTGAGCGACAAGGATGTCGGCCGTTCCGCACGGCTGGATATGCAGAAGGCGCTGGACCTGGCGGTGCAGAGTCGCGATCGGGTGCGTTGAGCCACCCGAGGATCACTCGCCGGAAACGCGCTCGTACAACTCCACCGGCTCGACCTTGCCCTGGCTGCCGCACTTGCTATGGCCCAGCCCGAGGTGGCGAAATCCGGCCTTGAACAGCACACGCCCGGACTGCGGATTGCGCGCCAGATGGCTGGCATGCAACCGGCGCAGACGCAGCTGGCGGAAGGCGAAATCCACCAGTGCATTGCAGGCCTCGCTGGCATAGCCACGGCTCCAGTACGGCACGCCGATCCAGTAACCCACCTCGGCCTCGCCGCGGCCGATATCCTTCAGCGCAATGCTGCCGACCAGTTGGCCGCTGCCCGACTCGGTGATGATGAAGTTGGCCGCCGCGCCGCTGGCCCACTCCTGCGCGCAGCGTTCGATCCACTGCTGCGCCAGCTCGGGCGGATAGGGATGGGGAATGCTGCTGGTGACGTCGGCAATACGAAAATCGCCGGCCAGGCGCTGCACCTCGTCGGCATCCTGCGGCTGCGGCGGGCGCAGTGTCAGGCGTTCGGTTTCGATGCGCTGCTCATCCATTTGCGTCTCCCTTCATGCCAGTGGTGTGCCCGCGCGCACCGTCGCAGTTGCTCAAGCCAATCACTCTCAGGCCGGAGATGGCCCTATGGGATAGAACTGCCCGCTGCTCCACACGCCCAACCAGGGCTCTGCGTCGATCTCGCGCTCCACCGCCAGTTCTACCAACTGATAGAACACATTGCGGTGAATCAGCGCTTCGAGGTTACGCCGCACCAGAATGTAGGGCGAGGGTTCGAGTGTCGCAGGATCGATCTGCACACGGATCGGGTGTTCGACGCCGGCCACCACCTCATCCTCGACATTGGTGGTAAAGCGCAGCACCTGCGCCTCGCCCTCGCCTTCCACTTGCAGGGTCACGGCCACGAAGGGCGCATCCTCGACCTGAATGCCGACCTTCTCCACCGGCGTGATCAGGAAGTAGTCGTCGCCGTCACGGCGGATGATGGTGGAAAACAGCCGCACCATGGGTTTGCGGCCAATGGGCGTCCCCTGGTAATACCAGGTGCCGTCACGGGCGATACGCATGTCGATATCGCCACAGAAATCCGGGTTCCACAGGTGAACGGGTGGCAGGCCCTTGCCTTCGCCCTTGGGGATCTGCGCCAGCAGGTCGCCAGCCTTGCCTGGGTCGCTCATGCTCTCTCCTCGTTCAGATTGCTGCGAACCGAAGAGGATACACCCTGAACAGCGCTTTAGCCGCGCGCAGTGCTCAACGCCCAAGCCCGATCAGGCTACGTGCATAGTCATGCAGCGGCGGCCCGATCAGGTCCTGGGGTTTGGCATCGTAAAACGTCAGGAATCCGCCACGGCTGCGAATCCGCGCCGTATCCACCAGATATCGGGTATTGGTTTCGATCAGCATCAACTGGATCGAAGCACGGTCGGTACCGAGCCGGTCCACCGCTTCCTGATCTTCCCATTCCTCCACAGTGCCGATGCGGTCATCGCTGTAGGCGAAGCGCGCATACAACAGATAGTGCGCGCCAGCGCTACGCGCCTCGGCCATGGCCTCATCCAGGCCTGCAGGCTGACGGGCACGGCGCACCAACGGGAAGTATTCGACGAAGCCCTTGAATGCCTCCTCGGCCACCACATTGGGCCGCGGGTAACCGTGGCCCGGCGGCACGAAATGGCCCTGGGCGATGTAGATGAACGAATCCTGCTGCAGGCGCCGCGAGGCCATGCGCTCGGTACGGCCATGGTCGAGCACACCGGCATCACGCAGGTGATATTCGGCGCCGCTGGCCAGATCGCTGACCTTCATGCAGCCAGTCAGCCCCAGCAGCGCCACCAGTAGAAGCAGGTTACGCATGAAAGAATCCTCCTCGTGCCGGTGACGGAAAACCGGCGGATGAGGCGTAGATGCAGGTTCTGCGCCAGCCTCACTCAAACCCGCCTAGCCACAGCTGGCGCTGCGCCTCTGCGGAAACTTCAATTGGGATTTCGGCGTCTGAGCGGGGCCAGGCATGTCGATGTGCTCCACTCGCCCACAGCACTAACGTCCGCGAGCAATGACAGCAGACTTGTCGCGGATCACCCCCACACGCCTGCATGTCATTAGACTCTTCCTAAATAGCGCAGGAGCCCATGGATGACCGTGCAAACCGAAACCATGCAGGACGTCATCATCATCGGTGGCGGCCAGGCCGCTCTGGCTACCGCATACTTTCTGCGGCGCACCGGGTTGTCATTGGTGATACTCGATGCCGAGGACGGCCCCGGTGGCGCCTGGCGTCACGGCTGGAACTCTCTGCGGCTGTTCTCCCCGGCAACCTGGAGTTCGATTCCCGGCTGGATGATGCCGCCAGTCGAAGATGGCTACCCGACACGCGATCACGTCGTCGATTACCTCGCGCGCTACGAAGCTCGCTACCAGTTTAGGGTGCAGCGCCCCGTGCGGGTCACCTCGGTGGAACGCCGCGCGGGGTCGCTGCGCGTGCATGCCGAGCATCAGTATTGGAACGCCAGGGCAGTGGTCAGCGCCACCGGCACCTGGAGCCATCCCCATATTCCCCACTACCCAGGCGGTGAGCTGTTTGGCGGTCAGCAATTGCACTCGGCCCACTATGTCGAGGCGCAACCGTTCGCTGGTAAACGGGTGCTGGTTGTGGGCGGCGGCAACTCCGGGGCGCAGATTCTGGCAGAGGTGTCCAAAGTAGCCGACGCCACCTGGGTTACACCCACCGAGCCGCTGTTTTTGCCCGATGATGTCGATGGTCGCGTGCTGTTCGAGCGCGCCACCGAGCGCTGGAAAGCCCAGCAGGAAGGTCGCGTCATCGACCAGCCAGTGGGCGGGCTCGGCGATGTGGTGATGGTGCCGCCCGTGGTCGAGGCACGCGAGCGCGGCGTACTGCACGCGGTACGCCCGTTCGAACGCTTCACCCGCGATGGTGTGGTCTGGTGCGATGGCACGCAGAGCGCGGTGGATGTGGTGATCTGGTGTACCGGTTTCAAACCTGCGCTGGACCACCTGGTCAGCCTGGGGCTGCTCACCGATGAAGGGCGAATCGAGGTCGAAGGCACCCGCGCCATCCACGAACCCAGGCTATGGCTGGTGGGCTACGGCGAATGGACGGGCTCGGCGTCGGCCACCCTGATCGGGGTTACCCGCACGGCGCGCAGCACAGCCGCCGAGATCGAACAGTTCCTGAGCAAAGCGCAGCGCTCATAACGACTAAGTCAGGCCTAGCGAGCGGTATCACGGTGTCTGGGCAAGGCGATGGAAATCAGCGCCGCGGCCAGTACGAACGCGCTGGACACCCACAGGCAGGCCTCCAAACCATAAGCCTGGAAGACCCAACCCGACAGCAGCGTGCCGATCAGCCGGCCCAGCGCGTTGGACATGTAGTAGAAGCCCACGTCCAGCGATACGCCGTCTTCCTTGGCGTAGCTGACGATCAGATAGCTGTGCAGCGAGGAATTCACCGCGAACAGCACGCCGAACAGTAGCAGCCCGCCGAGCAATACCACCTGCGCCGACCAGCCGGCGCCCAGCCCCAGGGCGATCAGCGCCGGCAGCCCCGCCAGCAATGCCGCCCAGAGGAACGCGGCGCGGCCATCCGGCACATGTCCGCTTCGCTTGCCGGTGATACGCGGGGCAACCGATTGTACGATGCCGTAGCCGATCACCCAGCTGGCGAGAAAGCCGCCGACCAGCCAGAAGTCCCAGCCGAATACCGAGCTCAGGTACACCGGCAGCGCCACCACGAACCAGATGTCACGCGCACCGAAGAGAAACAGCCGGGCGGCCGAGAGAATGTTGATCGCCCGGCTCTTGGAGAGCATGTCGCGGAATTTCGGCTTGGCCTTGGCCTTGCCCAGATCCTTCTTCAGCAACACCAGGCTGGCCAGCCAGATCAGCGCCAGCGCGGCGGCCATGGCCAGCACCGCGCCGGTGAAGCCGAGCACGGCGAGCAGCGCGCCACCGAGGAAGAAGCCGACGCCCTTGAGCGCATTCTTCGAGCCAGTGAGGATGGCCACCCACTTGTACAGCGTGCCCTGCTGGCTGTCCGGCACCAGGAGCTTGATCGAGCTTTTGGCGCTCATCTTGTTTAGATCCTTGGCGATGCCGGACAGCGCCTGCGCCCCCATGACCCAGGGCACGGTCAGCCAGGCAGCCGGTACGGTAAGCATCAACAGTGCCAGCACCTGCAGGCCGAGGCCGATGTTCATGGTGCGGTTGAGCCCCAGCCGCGCGCCCAGGTAGCCGCCCACCAGGTTGGTGACCACGCCGAAGATTTCGTAGAACAGAAACAGCGCGGCGATCTGCAGCGGCGTGTAGCCGAGGCTGTGAAAATGCAGCACCACCAGCATACGCAACGCGCCGTCGGTGAGGGTAAAGGCCCAGTAGTTGCCGGTCACCAGCAGGTACTGGCGCACCTCGGGGGCCAGACGGGATAAGGCATGCATAACAAATCCTGTGTAAACCGTGGGAGGGGCTTTAGCCGCGACAGCAGAGCGGGTGGATGACGCCTTTTTCATGCACCTTGGTTATCTGGTGGATGGATAAAGCGTCATCCACCCTACGGATCAATCGGCTGCCCCGACCATCCGCGCCAGCTCCACCGCGCGGTTGGCATAGCCCCACTCGTTGTCGTACCAGGCGTAGATCTTCACCTGGGTACCGGCCACCACCAGGGTCGACAGCGCATCGACGATGGACGAGCGCGGATCGGTGCGGTAGTCGATGGACACCAGCGGGCGCTCTTCATACCCGAGGATGCCGTGCAGCGGCCCTTCGGCGGCGGCCTTGAGCAGCGCGTTGACCTCTTCGGCGGTGGTGGCACGTTCGACCTCGAACACGCAGTCAGTCAGTGAGGCGTTGGCCAGCGGCACGCGCACGGCGTGACCGTTGAGCTTGCCGCGCAGCTCGGGGAAGATCTCGGCAATCGCCGTGGCCGAACCAGTGGTGGTGGGAATCAGGCTCATACCCGAGGCGCGGGCGCGGCGTAGATCCTTGTGCGGCGTATCGAGGATGCTCTGCGTATTGGTCAGGTCGTGGATGGTGGTGATCGAGCCGTGACGAATGCCCAGCGCCTCGTGGATCACCTTGACCACCGGTGCCAGGCAGTTGGTGGTGCAGGACGCCGCGGTGACGATGCGGTGCTGCGCCGGGTCGAACAGGTGCTGGTTGACGCCCATCACCACGTTCAGCGCGCCCTGCTCCTTGACCGGCGCGCAGACCACCACACGCCCCACGCCCTGGTCCAGATAACCCTGCAGCACGGCGACCGTCTTCATCTTGCCGCTGGCCTCGAGCACCAGGTCGCAGCCGCTCCAGTCGGTGTCGGCGATGGCCTTGTTGGCGCTCACCTTGATGCGCTTGCCATCGATCACCAGGCAATCGCCCTCGCTGCCCGACTCATGCTGCCAGCGGCCGTGTACCGAGTCGAAATTGAGCAGATGCGCGTGGGTGGCGGCGTCGCCAGCCGGGTCGTTGATCTGCACGAACTCCAGCTCGGGCCAGTTCCAGGCGGCGCGCAGGGCCAGACGGCCGATGCGGCCAAAACCGTTGATGCCTACTTTGATGCTCATGTCGATGCCTCTGTCAGTGGGTCGCGTCGAACTGGTTGATCCAATTGAGGTGTGCGGGATGCTGGATGGCCTTGGGTCGCAATGCCTGCACCAGGGCGATGGCCTGGCTGCGCGCGATACCGGCCTCTATGAGGATGCGTGCGGCGATCAGGCCGGTGCGCCCGGAGCCGCCCTTGCAGTGGATGGCCAGCGAGCGGCCGCCACGCAGGTGTTCGAGAATCGCCTGGCGCGATGCCCGCCAGCCCTCGCCGAAATCCTCCAGCGGCACCTGTTCGTCGGCCACCGGCAGGTGATACCAGGCCAGGTCCAGGGCCTGGCACTGCTGGGCGATCCGTTCGGCGCCGCTGGCGGCCAGTTCGCTGTGCGGCATCAGGGTGATCAGCCCTTCTGCACCGGCCTGCTTGAGCGCCAGCAGCGCCTGTTCCAGCGAGGTTTCCCGGGTGCCGGGGCAAGGCGTGAAGATCAGCGCGCCGGCCAGGCCGGGCACCTGCAGTACATCGTAGGGATGAGTCATGGTGGGCAGTTCCTTCGCTCAGAGGGCGCGCTGATTGACGCGCTTGGACAGTTCTTCGGCCGACTCCTTGCGCTCGGAGTAGCGATCGACCAGATAGTCGGAGCGGTCGCGCAGCAGCAGGGTGAACTTGACCAGTTCCTCCATCACGTCCACCAGGCGGTCGTAGAACGAGGACGGTTTCATCCGGCCCTCCGTGTCGAACTCCATGAAGGCCTTGGGCACCGAGGACTGGTTGGGGATGGTGAACATGCGCATCCAGCGCCCCAGCACACGCAGCTGATTGACCACGTTGAACGACTGCGAGCCGCCGCAGACCTGCATCACCGCCAGGGTCTTGCCCTGGGTCGGGCGGACCGCGCCCATGGCCAGCGGCACCCAGTCGATCTGCGCCTTGAACACGGCGGTCATCGCGCCGTGGCGTTCGGGCGAGCACCACACCTGGCCCTCCGACCACTGCATCAGCTCGCGCAGCTCCTGCACCTTGGCATGGCTGTCCGGCGCATCGTCCGGCAGCGGCAGGCCGCGCGGGTCGAAGATGCGCGTCTCGGCGCCGAAGCGCTGCAACAGGCGCGCGGCCTCCTCGGTCAGCAGGCGGCTGAAGGACTTCTCGCGGGTGGAGCCGTACAGCAGCAGGATGCGCGGCGCATGGGTCGAGGCAGGCTCGATGGCGAGCTTGTCCGAGGTCGGTAGATCGAGCAGTTGCCGATCGATGTTGGGCAGGTCGTCGTGCATGGTTTCCATCCGCTGCAAGGGGTTAAACGGGCGGCAGTGTCGATATCCGGCCCGGGGCGGGTCGATGCGCACTGGCGCTGGCCATGAGGTGCCGCATGGCTCAATCGCAGAGCGGCTTGCGCCCCGGTCGGTCGCGCATCTGCCACAGGCGCTGCACGTCCGGGCGCAGCCATTCGGCATTGCTGTCGAGGGTGCGCTTGAGCACCTCCCTGACCCACTCGGGCAACTGCGGATGCAGGCGGTAGTAGACCCATTGGCCGTTGCGCCGGTCCTCCAGCAGCCCGCAGCTGCGCAGCAGGGCCAGGTGTCGGGAAATCTTCGGTTGCGCCAGCTGCAGCGCCGCGGTCAGCTCGCAGACGCACAGTTCCTGCTCCAGAGTAACCAGCAGGGCGATGCGCGCACGCGTCTCGTCAGCCAGGCACTTGAACACGTCGGTGGGGGCCATAGCCTCGGGGTCGCCACTGGCCGGTTTGCTCTTGATCAGCACGAACATCTTTATCCGTTCGTGGATCTCGTGCAGCGTCTTGCGGTAGGCATCCTTCTGCGCGCTGGTGGCCGGGTCCTCGAAGTTCCAGGCGATGTATTCACCAGTGCCGGGCAGCGCCAGGCACTCCAGCGCGGACTTGTCGCACAGGGTGATCACATAGTCGAACGGCTCGCCGGCGACCTGCTCGACCGACTTGCTGAACAGCCCTTCGGTGGATACCCCGAGGTGCTCCAGCGCATGACGGGTGCGCGGGTCAACCTCGGTGGGCGCGGTGCCTGCGCTGAATGCCTCGAAATGTTCCGGGTCGGTGTGGCGCAGCAACGCCTCGGCCATCTGCGAACGCGACGAGTTGGCCACGCAGAGGAACAGGACACGCTTTTTCTGGCTCATGCGGTTATCCGTCGAAGATGCACACGAGCGAATATATTGATTTCCATATATTCAGTAAAGCGAATATGCTGAGGCCGTTCGCCAACGACGAAGATGGACAGCGAAGATGACAAATGCGTGTGACACCGCCCCTGCAGGTTCCACGGGCGCGCCCCTGGGCTTCTTCGAGCGTTACCTGAGCCTGTGGGTCTTTCTCTGCATCGCCGCGGGTACCGCGCTGGGTCTCGTCGCCCCGCAAGCCGCACAGGCGGTCGGCGCGCTGGAAGTGGCGCAGGTGAATATTCCGGTCGGCGTGCTGATCTGGGTGATGATCATCCCCATGCTGATGAAGATCGATTTCGCCTCGCTGCATGAAGTGCGCGGGCAGAAAGCCGGCATCGGCGTCACCCTGTTCGTCAACTGGGTGGTCAAGCCCTTCTCCATGGCCCTGATCGGCTGGCTGTTCATCAAGATCCTGTTCGCCGACTGGCTGCCGACCGATCAGCTCGACAGCTACATGGCCGGGCTGATCCTGCTCGGCGCCGCACCCTGTACGGCGATGGTGTTCGTGTGGAGCAACCTGTGTGGCGGCAACGCCAACTTCACCCTCAGCCAGGTGGCCCTCAACGACCTGGTGATGGTGTTCGCCTTCGCCCCCATCGTCGCCCTGCTGCTGGGCGTATCGTCGATCCCGGTGCCCTGGGACACCCTGTTGCTGTCGGTAGTGATGTACATCGTCATCCCCCTGGCCATCGCCCAGGCGGTGCGCGCGCAGTTGCTCAAGCGCGGCAAGCATGTCTTCGAGGCGGCCCTGGCCAGGATCGCCCCCTTCTCCATCCTCGCCCTGCTCGGCACCCTGGTGCTGCTGTTCTCCTTTCAGGGCCAGGCCATCGTCGCGCAGCCGCTGGTCATCGGCATCCTAGCCCTGCCGATCCTGCTGCAGACGCTGTTCATCGCAGCCCTGGGCTACGCGCTCAATCGTTCGCTGAGGGTACGTCACGACGTGGCAGGCCCGTCGACCATGATCGGCGCCTCCAACTTCTTCGAGCTGGCCGTGGCGGTGGCCATCGTGCTCTATGGTTTCGATTCCGGCGCAGCGCTGGCCACGGTCGTCGGCGTGCTGATCGAGGTGCCGGTGATGCTCTGGCTGGTGCGCCTGGTCAACAAGAGCCGCAACTGGTACGAACGAGTCTTGCACTGATAGCAGGGTATCCGCCCCGGGATGCCGGGGACACACCCTGGAATCGCTTCAGAACGGCTAAGCTAGGCCTCAGCCGCCGATGATCTTCATCACGGTGACGCCGCCGGAGAAGGCCAGATCCTGCTTGTCGCCGAGGGCCTTGACCAGCAGCCGCTGCAGCGCTGGCAGGGCCTGGTGACGCGGCTTGTCCAGCAGATCGCCGACGAAGTGGCGATTGCTCGACGACAGGCAGCCATGCAACCAGCCGGTGGACGACAGGCGCAGGCGCGAGCAGGTCCGGCAGAACGGCACGCTTTCGTTGGCGATCACGCCGAAATGGCCTGCACCGGCAATGGCGTAGCGCATCGCCGTAGCATCTACCGGTGCATCGGCCTGGATGTACTGGTGGCGGCTACCGATCAGCTCGAGCAGCTCGGGCAGACCAACGAACTGCTGGTTGAAGGCATTGGGGTCACGTGCCAGGTGGCCCATGCGCATCAGCTCGATGAAACGCAGTTCGAAACCTCGCTCCAGGCAGTAGTCAAGCAGCGGCAGTACCTGATCGAGGTTCTGCCCGCGCAACGGCACCATGTTGACCTTGATCTTCATCCCCGCTTCGCGCGCTGCTTCCATGCCGGCCAGCACGGTGGCCAGATCGCCACCGCGGGCGATGCTGCGGAAGGCACTGGCGTCGAGGGTATCGAGGGAGACGTTGAGACGGCGGATACCGCACTCGACCAGCAGCGGCAGCTTGCGCTCGAGCAACTGGCCGTTGGTGGTCAGGCTGATGTCGTCGAGGCCGAGCAGGCTGACTTGACGCAGGAAGGGATCCAGGCGCGTACTCACCAGCGGCTCACCACCGGTGATGCGCAGGCGCTCGATGCCGGCTGCTTCGATCAGATATGCCACGCCACGTGCCATGGCATCAGCGGAGAGTTCGTCCTGAGCGGCGACCAGGCGCTTGCCGTTCGGCACACAGTAGGTGCAGGCGTAATTGCAGGCGGCGGTCAGGCTGACGCGAAGGTTGCGAAAGCGTCTGCCCTGGCGGTCAACGATCATGGCGTACTCCGGGAAGGATGACTGGAGTATATCGCCGTCACCGGCCGCGGCACATGGACCATCGGCCGGCTGAATGAGCGAGGTCGCATTTGCCGGGGGTCAGTGTCGCCCCGGTAGCGAGTCCCGCCGGGACTCAGTCGCGCTTGCGCTTGTTGCCCATGCGTACGCCGATGTCCATGAGGAACTGGAAGAAGCCTTCCTGATCCTCGAGCACGTTGCTCCAGAACGGCGAGTGGTACAGCGCCACGGCGCCGTGTACCAGCGCCCAGGCGGCGCAGTAGTGGAAGTACGGCGGCACGTCTTCCAGCTTGCCTTCGGCGATGCGGCCCTTGATCAGCTGAGTCAGGCGCTCGAAGTTGGAAGCACGGATCTTGTGCAGCTGCTCGACCATTTCCGGCACCTGATTGCCCTTGACCACCTTCTCTTCCAGGCGGTCGAACAGGCGATAGCGCTGCGGGTCGCGCATGCGGAACTCGAAATAGGCACGCGACAGCGCTTCCTTGTCACGATCCACGTCAGCCGAATGCAGCAGCTCGTTGAGATCGCGCTCGTAGTCGAGCATCAGGCGCAGGTAGATCTCCGCCTTGGACTTGAAGTGCTTGTAGATAGTGCCTTTGCCGATACCGACCGCATCAGCGATCATCTCGACAGTAACGCTGTCTTCTCCTTGTTCGAGGAAGAGTTTCAGCGCGGTATCGAGAATTTCTTGCTCGCGGCGACGGAATTCGCGGACCTTACGGGGTTCTTTCTGCATAAAGGGACTACGGGGTCAAAAATCGAAGCCGCTTATTATGCCCAAATGCGGCCAAATTGCACGGATCATCCGACCATGTACGTGTTTCATGATGAGTTTCCCCTGGAAAACGGACTGCGCTATCTGAACCACGCGGCGGTCGCTCCCTGGCCGAAACGCAGTGCTGAAGCGGTGCGGCGGTTCTCGGAAGCGAACGTGACCAGCGGCGCACGCAACTATCCCGACTGGTTGAAACTGGAGCGTAGCCTACGCGAACGCCTCATGCGCCTGCTGAACGCACCCAGCACCGGCGATATCGCACTGGTCAAGAACACCTCCGAAGCGCTGTCATTCGTGGCTTTCGGCCTGGATTGGCGGGCCGGCGACCAGGTGATTATCAGCGACGAGGAATTTCCCTCCAACCGCATCGTCTGGCTGGCGCTGGCAGCCCAGGGTGTGGAGGTGGTCGAAGTCAGCCTCAAGGGCGATGATCCGGAAGCAGCCCTGCTCGCCGCCTTCACCCCGCGAACACGCCTGTTGTCGATCAGCGCCGTGCAGTTCGCCAGCGGCCTGCGCCTGGATCTGCCGCGCCTCGGTCGCGGCTGCCGCCGGCACGGCGTGCTGTTCTGCGTGGATGCGATCCAGCAGCTGGGCGCCCTGCCCTTCGACGTCCAGGCCTATGACTGTGACTTCGCCATGGCCGACGGCCACAAGTGGATGCTCGGCCCGGAAGGTCTGGGCGTGTTCTATTGCCGCACCGCGGTACGCGACCAGCTGAAACTGCACGAATACGGCTGGCACATGCTGGAACATGCCGGCGACTATACGCGCCTGGACTGGCAACCGGCACGCAGCGCACGGCGCTTCGAATGCGGCAGCCCGAACATGCTCGGCGCCTTCGCCCTGGAGGCGAGCCTGTCGCTGCTCGAAGAAGTGGGCATGGAGCGCGTCGGCGAGCTGCTGGAAGAGCGCGTGCAGCAATTGACCGACGGCATTGCCAGGCTACCGGGCGCTACGCTGCACAGCCCGTTGGCTACGCAACGCCGCGCCGGCATCCTCAACTTCAGCCTGGCCGGCTGGGACAATGCTGCACTGTATCAGCGCCTGCGCGAGGAACAGGTGATCTGCGTGCAGCGCGGGGCAGGTGTCCGCCTGTCGCCTCATTTCTATACCAGCGAGCAGGTGATCGAAGAAACTTTGAGCCTCCTAACCCAGCTGGCAAAAGGGTGAGGACTCAGCAGCGCCCGCGGTATTCCAAATCTGTTTAAAAAACACCCAGTTTGGCCTGGACGCTCGCGGATCATGGCTAATACTGGAACTTACTGGCGTGCGGCATCTCCCCCCAAGTGCCCCGCCAGCCAAGGTACCGTGGACCGCGTACCTTGATTTACTCCTAATGGTCTTAACCCGGATTCATCCCCCAGAGTCCGGGTTTTTTTTGCCTGGCCATTGGTAAAGGCGCTGATCGTAGCCCGGATGCAATCCGGGAAATATCTACCGACGTCCCCGGATTGCATCCGGGCTACGCCATAGTTTCAAGCCACACCAGCCAACGGGAACAGGCGCTTGAAGTTGCTCGAGGTCTGCTCGGCCAGCGCCTCGTAGCTGACGCCACGCAGCACCGCCAGGTACTCGGCGACCTCACGCACGTATTGCGGCAGGTTGGGCTTGCCGCGATGCGGCACGGGCGCCAGGTAGGGCGAGTCGGTCTCCACCAGCAGACGATCAGCCGGCACCTGGCGCGCCACATCGCGCAGCGCTTCGGCATTGCGGAAGGTGACGATACCGGAGAGGGAAATATAGAAACCGATGTCCAGCGCGGCCTTGGCCATCTCCCAATCTTCGGTGAAGCAGTGCAGCACCCCGGCCTGCGGCAGTGCCGCTTCGCGCAGCAGCGCCAGGGTATCGGCGCGAGCCTCGCGAGTGTGAACGATTACCGGCTTGCCGGTGATGCGCGCCGCTTCCAGATGCAGGCGGAAGGACGCCTGCTGCAGCGCAGCAGACTCCGGCTCGTAGTGGTAATCCAGGCCGGTTTCGCCGATGGCCACCACCTTCGGATGCTCCAGCTCGCCCAGCAGCCAGTCCAGCGCCGGTTCGGCGCCCGGCTCGAGGTCCAACGGATGCACGCCCACCGAGCAATCGACATCGGCATAACGCTCGGCCAGGCCCTTGACCGTGGCGGCGTTGTCGGCGCTGACGCCGATGCACAGGAAATGGCCGACGCCGGCGGCTCGCGCCGCCTCCAGGGCAGCATCCAGCGAACCGCCATGGGCAGCGAGGTCGAGACGATCAAGGTGGCAATGGGAGTCGATCAGCACAGCGGGAAAACTCGGGCAAAGGGAAAGCCCGAATTGTAATCGAAAGCGGCAGGTGCCTGGACGCTCAGAGGGAGATGCTTTGACCGCGAGGAAAGTTCGCTCGCGGCCAGCGGATTACATGGTGTGCGTCGGGCGGTCGGACTTGAGTGCGCCAGCGAGGTAGGTTTCGATCTTGTTGCGGGCGGTATTGTCGCCATCGTTGAACTGCACGCCGACACCGGCAGCGCGGTTGCCTTGGGCACCTTTTGGGGTGATCCACACCACCTTGCCGGCCACCGGGATCTTCTCCGGCTCGTCCATCAGGTTGAGCAGCATGAACACTTCATCACCGAGCTTGTAGCTCTTGTTGGTGGGAATGAAGAGCCCGCCGTTCTTGATGAAGGGCATGTAGGCCGCGTACAGCACGGACTTGTCCTTGATGGTCAGGGACAGAATTCCGTTACGGGGACCCAGATTGGGTGGCAGGCTCATCAGCACATTCCTGGCGTTTATTGCTTAATGCTTGATTCTAGGGCCTGTTCATACTCCGGCGCAAACCACCGGGTGGCACGCAGCCAGCAGAATGTGACGCCTTGCCGAATCCCGATGCGACCTTCGTCAGCCGCGCCCCTGCTCGGGCAGAGCGGCCCACTGCACAAGCAAGGCTTCCAGCAGCAGCACACGGTTGAGGTTGGCCTTGCCGATCACCTTCTGCCTTTGGCCAAGCAGCCATTCCTGAATGGCCAGCACCCTGGGCTGCGGCGTCTTGTCCGCCAGGTATTGCACCACCTTGCGCATATCCGCCTGGCCCAGGCCCTCCTCGTCCCTGGTCAGCTGGTAACGCAGCATCAGCTGCGCCCAGTCGCAGAACCAGTCGAACAACAGATTCAACGGCAGTGCGTTCCAGCTTTCCGCCAGCTGGCTCGGCGAAACCTGTTGCTTGAGCAGCTTCTTCACACCCTCCACCGCCTGCGCGCGCTGCTCGCGCACGCCCTGCGCCTGCAAGCGCACGGCGGCCAGTGGTGAGCCCGCCGCCAGGGTCAACAGATCGCTTCGCTCATCGTCGCCCAGCTCAGGCAGCGCCTGGGCCAGCCAGGCCAGGCTCGTCGCCTCGCTCGGCAGCGGGCAGGCCTGCTGTACGCAGCGACTCTTGATGGTCGGCAACAGGCGGCTGGGCTGGTGGCTGATAAGCAGCAGCACGGTATTGCCGGACGGTTCTTCCAGGCTCTTGAGCAGCGCGTTGGCGGCATTGAGGTTCATCGCCTCGGCCGGCTCCAGCAACACCACCTTGCGCCCGCCGAGCTGGGCGGTCTGCACCACGAAATCGACCAGCTCGCGCACCTGATCGACCTTGATCGGCTTGTCCGCCTCCTCAGGCTCGAGCACGAAGTTGTCCGGGTGAGTGCCGGCAGCCAGCAGATGGCAGGACTTGCAGTTGCCGCAGGCATCCAGGCCGCTCGGGCTCTGGCAGAGAAGATATGCCATCAGGCGCTCGGCCAGCGCGCGCTTGCCGATGCCGGTGGGACCATGCAGCAGGTAGGCATGGGCATGCTGACTGCGCCCGGCCAGTTGCTGCCAGAGCGGTTGCTGCCAGGGGTAGATCTCAGCCACGGCAAGCCTCCAGCAGGCTCGGCAACAAGGCATCGATATCAGCCTGAACCTGGGCCAGACTCTGCCCGGCATCGAGCACGCGATAACGCTGCGGCGCCTGCGCGGTGCGCTGCAGGTAGGCCTGGCGTACCGCTTCGAAGAAGCCACGGCCTTCCTGCTCGAAACGGTCCAGGCGCCCGCGCGCCGCTGCGCGCGCAAGCCCCACTTCCACAGGCAGATCGAAAATCAGCGTCAGGTCGGGGCGCAGCTCGGCCTGGACGAACTGCTCCAGCTGCGCAATGCGCTCGATGGACAGTCCTCGCCCGCCGCCCTGGTAGGCGTAGGTGGCGTCGGTGAAACGGTCGCACAGCACCACGCAGCCCTTGGCCAAGGCCGGGCGAATCACTTGTTGCAGGTGCTGAGCACGGGCGGCGAACACCAGTAGCAGCTCGGTATCGGCCGCCATCGGCTCGTCGCTGGGGTCGAGCAGCAGCTCGCGGATACGCTCGGCCAGCGGTGTGCCGCCGGGTTCACGGGTCAGCAGTACGTCGACGCCCTGCTCGCGCAGGCGTTCGGCCAGATATTCGCGATTGGTGCTCTTGCCAGCGCCTTCAGGGCCTTCCAGGGTAATAAACAGACCGGTCACGGATTGCCCTTATTCAGTTTCGGCCGCCGCGCGAGGCGCGGGGCTGGAGCGGTAGTCGGCGCGACGCTTGAGCTGGTATTCGCGCACGGCGCGGTTGTGCTCGTCCAGGGTGTTGGAGAACACATGACTGCCGTCGCCTCGCGCGACGAAATACAGGGTGGCGCCATCGAGCGGGTTGAGCGCGGCGTGGATGGACTCACGCCCGACCATGGCGATCGGCGTCGGCGGCATGCCGTCGATGGTGTAGGTGTTGTAGGGCGTCGGCGTGCGCAGGTCTGCACGAGTGATACGGCCGTTGTAGCGCTCGCCCATGCCGTAGATCACGGTGGGGTCGGTCTGCAGACGCATGCCCATACGCAGACGGCGGACGAACACGCCGGCAATCTCGCCGCGCTCCTCAGGCACGCCGGTTTCCTTCTCGATCATCGAGGCCATGATCAGTGCCTCGTAAGGCTCGCGGTAAGGCAAACCCTCGGCGCGTTTCTGCCACTCTTCGGCGAGTACGGCTTCAAGGCGAGCATTGGCCTGCTTGAGCAGGTCTTCGTCACTCATGCCGCGCACATAGCGGTAGGTATCGGGGAAGAAGCGCCCTTCCGGATTCTGTCCGGCCAGACCCAGACGTTCCATCAACTGGGCATCGGTGAGATTGGCCAGACGCTGCTCCAGGCGCTCCTGACGCCCCAGGGCCGCACGCACCTGGCGGAAGTTCCAGCCCTCGACCAGCGTCAGGCTGTACTGCACCACTTCGCCGCGCTGCCACAGGCCGAGCATGTCCCGCGCGCTGTGCTCGGGCAGCAGGCGGTATTCGCCGCTGTGCATGGCCGGAGCACGCAGATTAAAACGCCAGTAAAGGCGCAGCCAGAAAGCGTTGTCGATCACGCCGTCGGCTTCCAGACGATTGAGCAGGCCGCTCGGCGTGGCGCCGGACGGCACCTCCAGGAGCATTTCTTCAGTCAGATGCAGAGGCTGTTCCAGCGCTCTGTGCTGCTGCCAGGCGGCCCCTACCACCAGCAGCGCAGCCAGCAGCACACCGCACTCGAGCAGCAACAAGATCTTGCGTAGCACCAGTTATTTACTCAGTAGGTCGCAGACGATGGCCTGCAGTTTACGGGTGAGCGGCCCGACCGACCAGTGTCGCTCTTGCAGCGCCCGTACAGGCCAGATGCCGTAAAGGCTGTTGCAGAGAAAGACTTCATCGGCACTCAGCAGTTCTTCCAATGAAATATCGCGTAACTCGATGGCCAGCCCGAGCATCTGCGCCTGCTGCAGAATCTCCGCACGCATCACCCCCGCCACCCCACAGCGCGACAGATCGGCCGTCACCAGCCCACCTTCGATGACCAGAAACAGGTTGCTGTACACGCCTTCGATGACCCGGCCGCTGCTGTCACGCATCAGACCCTCAGCGCACTCGGCGTCCTGCCACTCGGCACGCGCCAATACCTGCTCCAGACGATTGAGATGCTTGAGCCCGGCCAGCAAGGGCTGCTCGGCCAGACGCGTCACGCAGGGAAACAGACGCACGCCCTGATCGGCGTGCACAGCGGGATAGTGCGGCAAAGGGGCGGCCTGCAAGATGCGCAGCGGCTGACAGGGTTGCGGCGGCGCGTAGCCACGCTGGCCCTCACCGCGGCTGACGATCAGCTTGGCCACGCCCTCACCCAGTTGCCCGGCAAAGGCCTGCAACTCGCCTTCCATCAGTACCAGATCGAGAGGAATGGACAGACGTCGACAGCCCTCAGCCAGGCGCGCCATGTGCCGCGCCAGCAAAGGGATGCGCCCGCCACGCACAGCGATGGTCTCGAACAGACCATCGCCGTAAGCCAGGCCACGGTCGCGAACCGACAACTGCTCGCCGGGCGCGCCGTTGACCCAGCTCAGCATCAGCCGTGGTACCGACGGAACAGCAGTGAGCCGTTGGTACCGCCGAAGCCGAAGGAGTTCGACAGGGCGATTTCGATCGGCATGGCCTTGGCCTGGTGCGCGACGAAGTCCAGGTCGCAACCTTCGTCCGGCTCGTCCAGGTTGATGGTCGGCGGCGCGACCTGGTCGCGGATCGCCAGCACGCTGAAAATCGCTTCCACCGCGCCCGCAGCCCCCAGCAGGTGACCGGTCATGGACTTGGTCGAGCTGACCGACAGCTTGTAGGCGTGATCACCGAACACGCTCTTCACCGCCGCAGCTTCGGCGATATCGCCAGCCGGGGTCGAAGTGCCGTGCGCGTTGATGTACTGCACCTGGTCGGCATTGATGCCGGCATCGCGCAGGGCTGCCGCCATGCAGCGCGCCGCACCAGCGCCATCCTCAGGCGGCGAGGTCATGTGGAAGGCGTCGCCGCTCATGCCGAAACCGATCAGCTCGGCATAGATGGTGGCGCCACGCGCCTTGGCGTGTTCCAGTTCTTCCAGCACCAGGGCACCGGAGCCGTCGGACAGCACGAAGCCGTCACGGCCCTTGTCCCAGGGACGGCTGGCCTTGGTCGGCTCGTCGTTGCGAGTCGACAGTGCGCGCGCCGCACCGAAACCGCCCATGCCCAGGCCGCAGGCCGCCATCTCGGCGCCGCCGGCTACCATGACGTCAGCTTCGCCATAGGCGATGTTGCGCGCGGCCATGCCGATGCAATGGGTGCCGGTGGTACACGCCGTAGCGATGGCGTAGTTCGGCCCCTGCAGCCCCAGGTGGATCGACAGGAAACCGGAAATCATGTTGATGATCGAGCCCGGCACGAAGAACGGCGAAATACGCCGCGGCCCCTGTTCGTGCAGCGATTTGCAGTTGTTCTCGATATTGGTCAGGCCGCCGATACCGGAGCCCATGGCCACACCGATACGCTCACGATTGGCGTCGGTGATTTCCAGCCCGGAATCACGCACGGCCTGGAAGCAGGCAGCGAGACCGTACTGGATGAACAGGTCGAGCTTGCGCGCCTCCTTGGCGGAGAGGTACTCCTCGACGTTGAAGCCCTTGAGCGACCCGCCAAAACGGGTGGAGTAGGCGGACAGGTCCATGTGTTCGATCAGACCGATGCCACTGCGCCCGGCCAAAATGCCCTGCCAGCTGCTCGGCACATCGTTACCCAGCGGCGACAGCATGCCCATACCGGTAACCACGACGCGTCTACGCGACACAGCAATCTCCTCTTGTTCTACTCAGGCGCTACATGCGCCTTGCACGTAAAGAAAAGCCGCACGCCTGATGAGGGCAGTGCGGCTTTTCTCGGTCAGAAAGCTGACGGTGACTTATTGCGCGTGGGCAGTCACGTAGTCGATGGCTTCCTGAACGGTGGTGATCTTCTCAGCTTGCTCGTCCGGGATCTCGGTCTCGAATTCTTCCTCGAGAGCCATCACCAGCTCAACGGTGTCAAGAGAGTCGGCACCCAGGTCTTCAACGAAGGAAGCGCTGTTGGTTACTTCCTCTTCCTTGACGCCAAGTTGCTCAGCAACGATTTTCTTGACGCGTTCTTCGATGGTGCTCATACCTTGTTTTCACTCCTATTGGACAAATCCAGGCAGCTGGTAGCGGCCAAGTGTATAGAAAGGGTTTTTAGCATTTCAAGCTGAATGCCGGGGAGCCCCCAGGAACACTTCAACGATCTGTCTATAAACCTGTTGCAGCTTTATAACGGATTTTAGACAGCCACTATGACAGTTTTCTGATGGCTCGCGTCACATTCGAGAACCTCCGGACAGTCGGAGGCGCCCTTTTTAGCTCATGTACATACCGCCGTTCACCGGAATAGTAGCCCCAGTGACGTAGCCTGCGCCATCGGAAGCCAGGAAACCGACGACCTTGGCGATCTCTTCGGCCTGGCCCAGACGGCCCAGCGGAATCTGCGTCAGCAGCGCGTCGCGCTGTGCTTCCGGCAGCTCGCGGGTCATGTCGGTATCGATGAAACCAGGGGCCACCGAGTTGACGGTAATGCCGCGCGAACCGACTTCACGCGCCAGAGCGCGGCTGAAACCTTCCAGACCGGCCTTGGCGGCAGCGTAGTTGGCCTGTCCGGCATTGCCCATGGCACCAACCACGGAACCGATGTTGATGATCCGGCCGAAGCGTGCCTTGGTCATGCCACGCAGTACACCCTTGGACAGGCGATAGAGGCTGTTGAGGTTGGTGTCGATGACATCGAACCACTCGTCGTCTTTCATGCGCAGCATCAGGTTGTCGCGGGTGATACCGGCGTTGTTGACCAGAATGGCCGGCGCACCGAACTGCTCGGCGATAGCACCCAGCACGGCCTCGACGGACTCGGCACTGGTCACGTTCAGTTCCATGCCGGTACCGCTGATGCCGTGTTCTTTCAGCGTGGCAGCGATGCGCTCGGCACCGGATGCCGAAGTGGCAGTGCCGATGACGATGGCGCCCTGACGGCCCAGCTCCAGGGCAATTGCCTGGCCGATACCACGGCTGGCGCCAGTGACCAGCGCAACCTTACCTTGCAGACTCATGTTCGTTCTCCTTTCTCAAGCCAACGCAGCACGAGCAGCGGCGAAAGCGTCGGGGGTATCCAGATTGTGGGTGTTGATGCCTTTGACGCAGCGCTTGTTCAGGCCGCTGAGCACCTTGCCGGGGCCGCACTCGACCAGATCGGTTACGCCCTGCTCGGACAGACGCACCATGGATTCGACCCAGCGAACCGGGCTATACAGCTGCGCCAGCAGGTCGGCCTTCAGGGTGGCCAGGTCGGACACCACGGCGGCGCTGACGTTCTGCACCAGCGGAATCTGCGGCGCCTGCCAGTTCAAGGCCTCGACCGACTCGGCGAAACGCTCGGCAGCAGGCTTCATCAGCGCGCAGTGCGACGGCACGCTGACCGGCAGCGCCATGGCGCGCTTGGCACCGCGCGCCTTGCACGCCTCGATGGCACGCTCGACAGCAGCCGCGCTACCGGCGATCACCACCTGACCAGGGGCATTGAAGTTCACCGCACTGACCACATCGCCCTGCGCCGCTTCGGCGCAGGCAGCCAGCACGTCGGCATCTTCCAGACCGAGGATGGCGGCCATGCCGCCCTGCCCGGCCGGAACGGCCTGCTGCATCAGTTGACCGCGGCGCTCCACCAGCTTCACGGCGTCGGCGAAGCCGATGCTGCCCGCGGCGACCAGCGCGGAGTACTCACCCAGGCTGTGACCGGCGACGAACGCCGGCTTGGCGCCCCCCTCGGCCAGCCACAGACGCCACAGGGCGATGGAGGCGGTTAGGATGGCAGGCTGGGTCTTGTCGGTCTGGTTCAGTTGCTCTTCCGGGCCTTGCTGGGTCAGCGCCCAGAGGTCGTAACCGAGTGCTTCGGAGGCTTCGCCGAAGGTATCGAGCACCAGCTTCTGCTGGGCACCGTGATCGGCGAGCATGGCCAGGGCTTGCGAACCCTGACCAGGAAAGACGAATGCGAGGGATGCAGACATGAATAAGTCCCTTGAGTCGAAAAACCAGCGCCAGGCGAGCCTGGCGCAGCAAACTGACAGTTGGATGACAGGCCGCGTGCCGCGGTCACATTCCGCCGCAGCCCATACCCTGAAGGGCGCCTCTAAAAACGTAGGCGAGGCTGCCAGCGCAAGGCAAAAACAGGCGAAAAAGCGCAGTTTACGCGCTGTAAATGAGCATTTTGAGCCTGTTTTTAACGCCGCGATGGCAACGCAGGTAGTTTTTAGAGGCGCCCTGAAAACGCGACGAGTCTACAGCAACAAGTCCTCAAGTCGACCATGCAGTCGCTGCGGCAAATTTTCCTGCACCTCACGCAGCGCACGGCGAATCGCACTCTGAAAGCTCTCCTGCCCCGCCGCGCCATGGCTCTTGACCACGATGCCCTGCAGCCCGAGAAAGCTCGCGCCATTGTGCCGAGCGGGAGCCAGGTCGGCCTTGAGGCGGCGCAGCAGCGGCATCGCCAAAGCCCCGACCGCCTGAGCGAACAGCCCCTCATTGAACAGCGTCTCGACCCGGCCAGTGATCATCTTCGCCAGGCCTTCGCTGGACTTGAGCAGGATATTGCCGACAAAGCCGTCGCACACCACGACATCGGCTTCGCCACGGTAAACCCCGTCGCCTTCTATATAGCCGATGAAGTTCAGCCCGCTCGCCTGCTGCAACAGGCTGGCGGCCAGCTTGACCTGCTGATTGCCCTTGATGTCTTCGGTACCGACATTGAGCAAGGCGACCCGCGGCCGAGACACACCCAGCGTCTCGGCCGCCACAGCACCCATGATCGCGAACTGATAGAGGTGCTCGGCACTGCAGTCGACATTGGCGCCCAGATCCAGCAGATAACAATGCCCACGCTCGGTCGGAATCGGGCTGACCATGGCCGGCCGGTCGATACCTGGCAGCGTCTTGAGCACGTAACGCGACAGCGCCATCAGCGCACCGGTATTACCGGCACTGACGCAGGCATGCGCCTGACGCTGACGCACCAGCTCCAAGGCCACGCGCATCGAGGCATCGGGCTTGCCGCGCAAGGCCTGAGCCGGGCGTTCGTCCATGGCGATCACTTCGCTGGCGTGATGAACCTGCAGGCGCGAGCGATCGACGCCAGACTGGCGAGCGAGCTGTTCTTCGATAAGGGGAGCTTGGCCGACGAGGGCCAGGTGCAGCGAGGGGAATTCGGCCAGTGCAGAAATGCAGGCCGGAACAATGCAGTGGGGACCGAAGTCCCCACCCATTGCATCAATCGCGATGATCGAGGCGGACAAGGATTACTCGTCAGCGCCCTTGTCGATCACTTTGCGACCGCGGTACACGCCTTCCGGAGAAACGTGGTGGCGCAGGTGAACTTCACCGGTGCTCTTCTCTACGGACAGGGTGCTGGCCTCGAGAGCGTCGTGCGAACGACGCATATCGCGGGCGGAACGGGATTTTTTGTTCTGCTGAACAGCCATAACTCATTAACTCCTAAACGTTTGGGTCACGCTTTAACTGCGCCAATACACTGAACGGGTTGGACCGCGATACCTCGTCCTCGCCCGGCTCGGGCTCATCGAGACCGTCCGGCTGCTGGCAATCACCTGGGGCATGAGCAGGAACGATCGGCAGGGCGAGAAGCAATTCATCCTCGACCAGACCGAGCAGCTCCAGCGGCTCTTCACCCACTTCCAGCACGTCGTAGCCCTTCGGCAAGGACTGAGTGTTCGCTCCAACCCGAACCACCGCGTATTCACATTCGCTGCGGATGGGTAGCGCGACCAGCTCCAGACAACGCTGGCAGACCATTTTGACCTCAACCTCGAGCTCACTGCGGATCACCACAGTTTTCTGCTCGTCACGCCCGAAATGAAATTTCGCCTGCACCGTGCCAGCCGTATCGGCAAGCGGGTCGCAGAGACGCGGCAGGCTGGCCAGTTCGAGCTGCCCTTCGAGGGTAGCTTCGCGGTCGGCGAGCTTGCGCGGATCAACGTGAGGTGGAATCGGCCCATTCAACATAGGCGCAGCATTCTAGGGATGCACCCTGCCCATGTCAAAGGAAATTCGGCCTGTCGTCCAATAGCAACGATCAGTAGAATTTCCCGCCCACCTGCAGACATATATAAAAGGAAAAGAACATGCCCGCGCTGCTGCTCGCCTCCAGCTCCCCCTACCGCCGCGAGCTGCTCGAACGCCTGCGACTGCCCTTCACCTGGCAGTCGCCCAGCATCGACGAAAGCCGACGAGAGGACGAAGCGGCCATCGATCTGGTCAAGCGCCTGGCCGAAGAAAAGGCCCGCGCCCTCGCCACCGACCAACCCGACCACCTGATCATCGGCTCTGACCAGGTCGCCGTACTGGGCAACGGCCAGATACTCGGCAAGCCACACGACCTGCCAAGAGCCCAGCAGCAGCTGCGCGCCGCCAGCGGCAGCAGTGTCACCCTCCTCACCGGCCTGGCATTGCTCAACACCAGCAGCGGCAGGTGCCAGGTGGACTGCGTGCCCTTCACCGTGCACTTCCGCCAACTTGGCGACGAGCAGATCCTGCGCTATCTGCAACGCGAGCAGCCATTCGACTGCGCCGGCAGCTTCAAGTCCGAAGGCCTGGGTATCAGCCTGTTCCGCAGCACCGAGGGCGAGGACGCCACCAGCCTGATCGGCCTGCCACTGATTCGCCTGGTGGACATGCTGCTGAACGAGGGAATCGAAGTCCCTTGAGCCACCCATAAAAGGAAGGCCCGCTGAGCGGGCCTTCCTTTTAACTGTCAGCGCAGCGTCGGCCCCTGGAAGCCCATCCACAACGCGATGCGATCAGCCACACTGGTACCCAGGCGCTTGGCGAAGCGGTCGAACGGCGTGTCACGCTGGGTGAAATCGACCATTTCCTTCTCGCCGATCACTTCACGCGCCACATAGCTGGCACTGCCCAGCGCGTCGACCAACCCAAGTTGCAGCGCCTGCTCGCCAGACCAGACCAACCCCGAGAACAACTCGGGATGCTCGTCTGCCTTGAGACGATCACCACGCCCCTTCTTCACACTGTCGATGAACTGGCGATGAGTGGTATCGAGCACGGTTTTCCAGAAACGGGTTTCCTCTTCCTTCTGCGGCTGGAACGGATCGAGGAATGCCTTGTGCTCACCCGAGGTGTAGACGCGACGCTCGACGCCGAGCTTCTCCATGGTTTCGACGAAACCGAAACTGGCTGCCGTGACACCGATGGACCCAACCAGACTGGCCTTGTCGGCATAGATCTCATCGGCCGCACTGGCGATGTAATAGGCGCCAGAGGCCCCCAGGTCACTGATCACTGCATAAACCTTGGTCTGCGGGTACTCGCCGCGCAGGCGGCGGATCTCGTCATAGATATAACCGGACTGCACCGGACTTCCGCCCGGGCTATTGATGCGCAGGATCACGCCCTTGGTATTGGTATCTTCGAAAGCCGCACGCAGGCTACCCACGACTTTATCGGCACTAGCCTCCTCGCGGTCGGCGATCATGCCGCGAATTTCGATCAGCGCGGTATGGGCAGTGGTGGTCGAAGCCGACTTCAGGTCAAGCACCGGCAATACCAGCGCCAGCGCACCGAACAGATAGACAAAGGTCAGCAGCTTGAAAAAAATGCCCCAGCGACGCGAGCGGCGCTGCTCCTGAACACTGGACAGCAGGGCTTTTTCCAGCAGCTTCCAGCTCTTGGCATCCTCACCCGACGAAGACGATGACTTCCACTCATCCGACATGCTCACTCACCTCTGCAGAACGCTGCGCGCGATGGCCGTCCAACCATGCACGCAACTCATTGAATTCGTTGATCGCCAGTCGCGGCGAGCATTCGCGCAACCGTGACAGCGGCTGCGCACCAAAACCCACCGCAACTGCATCCATCCCCGCATTGCGCGCCATCAAGAGATCGAAGGTCGAATCCCCAACCATCAGCGCGCGCTCAGGCTGCACCCGGCAATGCGCAAGAATCTCGTGCAGCATCAGCGGGTCCGGCTTGCTCGCCGTCTCATCAGCACAGCGGGTGATATCGAAGTAATCCAGCCACCCCTTGTCGACCAACACCCGATGCAGCCCCTTGCGCCCCTTGCCGGTCGCCACAGCCAATTGATAACCCTGCTCGCGAAAGGCTTCGAGCGACTCACTCACACCATCGAACAATGGCGACGGCTCGGTTTCCAGCGCCAGATACTGTTCGCTGTAGGCGCGCCGGATGGTTTCGATTCGCAGCGGCTCATCGAGTTCCGGGTACAGCGTGCGAATCGCCACCCCCAGTTCCAGCCCGATGATGCCGCGCACGGCGACATCCGTGCAGCGCGGCACGCCCGCCACATCGGCCGCGCGATGCATGGCCTCGACGATGCGGCCGATGGAATCCACCAGCGTGCCGTCCCAATCGAAGATCAGCAGTTGATAGTCAGGCACTCAGCCGCTCCAGAGTCTTGGCCCACATCTCGTCCACCGGCGCCTCGAGCTTCAGCACACCGCCTTCAGGCAGCGGCACATGCAATTCGTAGGCATGCAGGAACAGGCGCTTGCCACCTAGTTCGCGAATCTCGCGGGTGAAGTCGTCGTCGCCGTATTTGGAGTCACCAGCAATGGAGTGCCCGGCATGCTTGGCGTGCACGCGAATCTGATGAGTGCGGCCGGTCACCGGTTTGGCCTCGACCAGCGTGGCGAAATCGCCGAAACGGCGTAGCACGCGAAACAGCGTCAGCGCCTCCTTGCCCTCGCCATCGACCTCGACCATGCGCTCACCGGAGCGCAGGTTGCTCTTCTGCAGCGGCGCGTTGACCTGCTTCTTGGCGGTCGCCCAGTGGCCGCGCACCAGCGCCATGTAGCGCTTGTCGACGCCGTCGCCACGCAGTTGCTCATGCAAATGACGCAACATGCTGCGCTTCTTGGCGATCATCAAAAGGCCGGACGTGTCGCGATCCAGGCGATGAACCAGTTCCAGATCCTTGGCATCAGGGCGCAGCTGACGGAAAGCCTCGATCACTCCGTAATTCAGGCCACTGCCACCATGCACGGCGATGCCGGCCGGCTTGTTCAGCACGATCAGCGCCTTGTCCTCGTAGACGATGGCCGCCTCGAGACGCTCGAGCAGGCCCTGCGCCAGCGGCTCGGGTTCGTCGCGCTCGGCCAGGCGCAGCGGTGGCACACGCACCACATCGCCAGCCTGGAGCTTGTATTCGGGCTTGATCCGGCCCTTGTTCACGCGCACTTCGCCCTTGCGCAGAATGCGGTAGATCAGGGTCTTGGGCACGCCCTTGAGCTGCGCCCGGAGGAAGTTGTCGATGCGTTGGCCGGCAAGTTCCGGTGCAACCTCGATCAGCTGGACGCCGGAGGTTGGAGAGGCAGGAGTAGTCATCGCGCAATCATAACAATTTTTTATGGAATTGAAGCACTTAATCATTGCTGCTATAGTCGCGAACGCCGCCAAAAGCGGCCTGGCTTGCGGATGATCGCCAAACTTGCCATCCCCTGCCCGCGCAAACCTTACTTGGACGTGAGGCCGTCCCACGGACTCTTCAGGTTAGAAAGGCCGCAAAAGGCCACGAAGATTTCGGAAATAAAGCCTTGAGTATGATGCGCGATTCGCCCGCAGGGCGGTCGCGGTAAATGACAACCGCTGCGGAATCCGCGCGCGGCACCCGATTTTCAGCGATACGTGTAGGGTGGAGATGTACAACTGTCGGACTGCGTAGCACATCGCTTGATCAAAGACGCCTCATCTCGTCCGCTACCGCCAGTTGATTCCTCTTCCTGACTGAGTGCTTCTGTCACCACAGCAAGCAGGAGACGTCCGTCGCGACCGCGGCCTGATATGGCTGGCCGTCGCTAGACAGTGGAACGATTTACGACCGTTTCTGACGCGCCTGACACCGCCCCTGAGAGTCGTGTGTGCCAAACGTGGCTTCCGGCAGCCCCGGAACCCATTGGTACCACATGAAAAGAATGCTAATTAACGCAACTCAGCCCGAAGAGTTGCGTGTTGCCCTGGTAGATGGCCAAAAACTCTACGACCTGGACATCGAGTCCGGCGCCCGCGAACAGAAGAAGGCCAATATCTACAAAGGCCGTATCACCCGCGTTGAACCCAGCCTTGAAGCTGCCTTCGTCGACTTCGGCTCCGAACGCCACGGTTTCCTCCCCCTCAAAGAAATTTCCCGCGAATACTTCTCCAAGGCCCCCGAAGGCGGCCGCGTCAATATCAAGGACGTGCTCAAGGAAGGCCAGGAAGTCATCGTCCAGGTCGAGAAGGAAGAACGCGGCAACAAGGGCGCAGCCCTGACCACCTTCATCAGCCTGGCCGGTCGTTACCTGGTGCTGATGCCGAACAACCCCCGCGCCGGCGGCATCTCCCGCCGCATCGAAGGCGAAGAGCGCAACGAACTGCGCGAAGCGCTGAACGGCCTCAACGCTCCGGCCGACATGGGCCTGATCGTGCGCACCGCCGGCCTGGGCCGCTCCAGCGAAGAAATGCAGTGGGACCTCGATTACCTGCTGCAACTGTGGAGCGCGATCAAGGAAGCCTCCACCAGCCGCCCTGCCCCCTTCCTGATCTACCAGGAATCCAACGTCATCATCCGCGCCATCCGCGACTACCTGCGCCAGGACATCGGCGAAGTGCTGGTCGACAGCGTCGAAGCCCAGGAAGAAGCCCTGAGCTTCATCCAGCAGGTGATGCCGCAGTACGCCAGCAAGATCAAGCTGTACGAAGACAGCGTGCCGCTGTTCAACCGCTTCCAGATCGAAAGCCAGATCGAAACCGCCTTCCAGCGTGAAGTGAAGCTGCCGTCCGGCGGCTCCATCGTCATCGACCCGACCGAAGCCCTGGTTTCCATCGACATCAACTCGGCGCGCGCCACCAAGGGCAGCGACATCGAGGAAACCGCGCTGCAGACCAACCTGGAAGCGGCCGAGGAAATCGCCCGCCAGCTGCGCCTGCGTGACATCGGCGGCCTGATCGTCATCGACTTCATCGACATGACCCCGGCCAAGAACCAGCGCGCCGTCGAAGAGAAGGTGCGTGAAGCCCTGGAAGCCGACCGTGCCCGCGTTCAGGTCGGTCGTATCTCGCGCTTCGGCCTGCTGGAAATGTCCCGTCAGCGCCTGCGTCCGTCCCTGGGCGAGACCAGCGGCATCGTCTGCCCGCGCTGCAACGGCCAAGGCATCATCCGCGACGTGGAATCCCTGTCGCTGGCCATCCTGCGCCTGATCGAAGAAGAAGCGCTGAAGGATCGCACCGCCGAAGTCCGCGCCCAGGTGCCGATCCCGGTCGCCGCGTTCCTGCTCAACGAGAAGCGCAACTCGATCACCAAGATCGAACTGCGTACCCGTGCGCGCATCGTGATCCTGCCCAACGATCACCTGGAAACCCCGCATTTCGAAGTGCAGCGTCTGCGTGACGACAGCCCGGAAGCGCTGAGCGGCCAGACCAGCTACGAAATCGCCGCCACCGCGGAAAACGAGGAAGCTGCCGCTCACCCAACCGCAGCGACCCGCACCCTGGTTCGCCAGGAGGCCGCGATCAAGGCCGCGCCGCGCAGCAGCGCTCCGGTTGCCGCCGAGCCGCAACCGGCTCCGCTGGCTCCGACCAAATCGCCTGAGCCGAGCCTGTTCAAGGGCCTGGTGAAGTCCCTGGTCAGCCTCTTCGCCGGCAAGGAAGAAGAAGCCCAGCCTGCGGTCACCGAGAAGAAGAACAACGAGCGTCCGCCGCGCGAAGAGCGCCGCAACGGTCGTCAGCAGAGCCGCAACCGCGGCGGTCGCCGCGATGACGAGCGCAAGCCGCGCGAAGAACGCGCTCCGCGTGAAGAGCGTCAGGCACGTGAACCGCGTGAAGAGCGCCAACCTCGCGAAGAGCGTGCTCCGCGTGAAGAACGCGCCCCACGCGAGCCGCGTGAAGGCCAGGAAAACCGTCGCGAGCGCAAGCCGCGCGAAGAGCGTGCCCCTCGTGAAGAACGCGTACGTGAACTGCGCGAGCCGCTGGACACTGCTGGCAACGAGCAACGCGAAGAGCGTGCCGAGCGCCAGCCGCGCGCCGAGCGCCAGGAACGTCAGCGTCCGCCGCGCGAAGAGCGCCAGCCGCGTGCCGAGCAGGCCGAGGCTCTGCAGGACGAAGCACTGCCGAACGAAGAGCAGCTGCAGGATGACGAGCAGGACAACAATGACGGTGAGCGCCCACGCCGCCGCTCCCGCGGTCAGCGTCGTCGCAGCAATCGCCGTGAGCGTCAGCGTGATGCCGATGGCAACCTGATCGAGAGCGCCGAGAACAGCGAAGCTGCCGGTAACGAAGCTCAAGCCGCCACCCCGGCTGCCGTAGCGACCGCTGCCGCTGTAGTTGCCGAAAGCGTCGACAGCAGCGAGAACGTCGCCAGCGAAGCTCCGACTGCTGAAGCGCCGGCTCAAGCTGAAGCACCAGCCGCTGAAGCGGTCGAGGTGAAAGCCGATGCGGTCGTGGCGGAAGTGGTCGATAGCACTCCAGTCGTGGAGAAAGCGCAGGAAGCCGAACCGGCTGCTGCGGCCGAAGCACCTGTTGTCGCAGAAGCGCCGACCGCCGAGGCTGCAGTTCAGGCCGAGCCGGTTGCCGAAGCCGTTCAGCCTGCCCCGGCTCCGGTCGAGCCGACACCCGCTCCGGCACCGGTAGCCGCCAATGCCACCGGCCGTGCACCGAACGATCCGCGCGAAGTGCGTCGTCGTCAGCGTGAAGCCGAGCGTCTGGCCCGCGAAGCTGCTCAAGCCGCTGCTGCAGCCCCGGCTGTAGAAGCTGCCCCAGTAGTCGACGCCGCTCCGGTCGCTGAAGCAAGCGCCCCGGCAGAAACCGAAGCCTCTGCAGTCGAAACCGCTCCTGCGGTGGAGCCGGTCGCTGAAGCCGAAACCAGCTCTGTCGTCAGCGAGCAAAGCGTGAGCGAAGCGGTAGAGCAAGCGCAGCCGGAAGAAGAAACGCCAGCCGACAAGGAGGAGGTCAAGCCTCAGGCTTGATCCTCCTGCGGTCACTAAAAAGGGGATGCCTAGGCATCCCCTTTTTCATGTCCAGTAGATTTAACCCGGATGCAATCCGGGCAGCCACCGGACCACGCCCGGCCCACCGCTCAAAGCACGTTCGGTTCGATTTCCAGCGCTACGCCAAAACGCTGCAGGATATCGCTCTGGATGCGCTGCGCCAGCTGCAGCAGTTGCGCACCTGTGGCGCTGCCGTAGTTGACCAGCACCAGCGCCTGCAGACGATGCACGCCGGCATCACCCTCACGCGCGCCCTTCCACCCTGCCCGCTCGATCAGCCAGCCGGCGGCCAGCTTGACCCGACCATCGCCCGCCGGATAGCTGACCAGATCGGCGTGCTCGGCACGGATGCGCTCGGCCAGTTCGAAGGACACCACCGGGTTCTTGAAGAAACTGCCGGCATTGCCCAGTTCGACAGGATTGGGCAGCTTTTCGCTGCGAATGGTGCAGATGGCCTGGCTGACGTCGCTGGCGGTCGGCGCCTCCACGCCCATTTCGGCAAGACGCTGGCGCACCGGGCCGTAGTCCAGGCGCAACGAAGCCAGGCGACTCAAGCGAAAGCGCACGCGCAGGATCAGCCAGCGCCCGGCTTCACGCTTGAACAGGCTGTCGCGATAGGCGAAGGCGCATTCCTCCAGTGTAAAATCGCGCAGTTCGCCGGTATGCCGATCCAGCGCAGTCAGGCCGGCGAACAGATCCTTGATCTCCACACCGTAGGCGCCGATGTTCTGCATCGGCGCCGCGCCCACGGTGCCGGGAATCAGGCTGAGGTTTTCCAGGCCGTTCAGGCCCTGCGCCAGGCTCCACTGCACGAACGGATGCCAGGGCTCGCCGGCTTCGGCCTCCACCAGCACCTGCTCGCCATCTTCTCCGAGAATGCGAATGCCGCGACTGGCCATGCGCAGCACCAGCGCCTCGACATCGCGGGTCAGCAGCAGGTTGCTGCCACCGCCGATCACCAGCAGCGGCAAGCCCTGCTGATTTGCCAGGTTCAGCGCCTCGCGCACATCGTCATCGTTGTGGGCTTCAGCGAAACAGCGTGCGTGTACATCGACGCCAAAGCTGTTGAAAGCCTTGAGCGAAACGTCGCTCTGCAGATTCAGGCTCACAGGCGCCCCTTGATTTCGTTCAGCAGCGCATCGCTGGCCTGCTCGATCAGGTCCAGCACCTGCTCGAAGCCTTCCTCGCCGCCGTAGTACGGGTCGGGCACCTCATCCAGCGCCAGTTCATAACGGCGCAGGTACAGATCCAGATCGGCGCGGGCTTCGGCCGGGCGCAGCGCCTTGAGATTGCGCAAATTGCTCTGATCCATGGCCAGGATAAGGTCGAAGCGCTGAAAATCAGCGGCCTCGACCTGACGCGCACGCTGCGCGGACAGATCATAGCCACGGCGCAGCGCGGCCTCGCGCGTACGACTGTCCGGCGCCTTGCCGACGTGCCAGTCGCCGGTGCCGGCGGAATCCACCTGCACGCGATCCTCCAGCCCTGCCGCACGCAGCTTGTGACGGAAAACGCCTTCAGCCGTAGGCGAACGGCAGATGTTGCCCAGGCAAACGAACAGAACCTTCATCAGGCCCCCAGCAGGTGGCGCACCCGCTCCAGGTCTTCGGCGGTATCGACACCGGCAGCCGGTGCTTCGAGGGCATCGGCGACATGGATACGCACACCGTTGTACAACGCGCGCAACTGCTCCAGGCACTCGGTATCTTCCAGCCAGCACGGGCCCCAGGCGACGAAGTCATGCAGGAAGCCGGCGCGGTAAGCGTAGATGCCGATATGACGGCGATAAGGCACGCCGGCCGGCAGCACGTCGCGGCTCTTGGCAAAGGCGTCGCGCGCCCAGGCCAGCGGCGCGCGGCTGAAGGTCAGGGCCAGGCCATTCTTGTCGGCGACCACCTTGACCACATTGGGGTTGAACAACGCGGTGACGTCTTCTATGGGCTCGGCCAGGGTGGCGATACCGGCTTGCGGGTTGGCCGCCAGGTTGGCCGCGACCTGATCGATGATCACAGGCGGAATAAGCGGCTCGTCACCCTGCACGTTGACCACGATGGCATCGGCCGGCAGGCCGAGCTGGGTAGCCACTTCGGCCAGACGGTCGGTGCCGGAGTTGTGATCCTCGCGGGTCAGCAGCACCTCGGCGCCGAAAGCCTTACAGGCCTCCTTGATGCGCGCATCGTCGGTAGCGACCACCACACGGCTGGCCGAGCTCTTCTTGGCCTGCTCCCAGACGTGCTGCACCATGGGCTTGCCGGCGATGTCCTGCAGCGGCTTGCCGGGCAGACGGGTGGAGGCGTAACGGGCGGGAATGACGACGGTGAAGGCTGCGCTCATTTACTTGTCCAGACGCTCGTCGGTATTGAGGGTGCGTGCTTCGCTTTCCAGCATCACCGGGATGCCGTCGCGAATCGGGTAGGCCACGCCGGCACCCTTGCTGATCAGTTCGGTCTTGTCTTCGGAGAGCTGCAGCGGGCCCTTGCAAATCGGGCAGGCGAGAATGTCGAGCAGTTTAAGGTCCATGGCGCAGTCCTTGGTGAGGTCATCAAGACCTCGGTATGAGGCGAGCCAGCTCCTTGTCCAACCAGTCGACGAAAGCCGGCGTGGGCACGGCGTCGACGGCCAGGTACCACCAGTCGGCGGCGGCGAAGGCCCGGCATTTCACCGCATCCTTTTCCGTCATCAGCAGGGGCAGCGGCGGCTCGAAGCTGAGCTGGGCGGCATCGTACTGCGCATGGTCGGCAAAGGGGTGCGGAACCGGGCGCCAGTTTAGCGCTTCGAGGGTATTGAAGAAACGCTGCGGGTTGCCGATGCCGGCCACCGCATGCACGGCCTGGCCGGGCGGGAAGTGCTCGAGACCGAAACGTTCGCCACTGGCCAGGTTGACCAACGCGGACGGCTGCAGGCGAAAGGCGTAACCCTCGGCACTATCGGTGTCGGCGCCGTTGAACAGCACGGCATCCACCTCAGCCAGACGCTCGGCCGGCTCGCGCAGCGGCCCGGCCGGCAGGCAGCGGCGATTGCCCAGACCGCGGGCGGCGTCGATCAGCACCAGCTCCAGATCGCGCGCCAAACGGTAGTGCTGCAGACCATCGTCGCAGAGAATCAGGTCCAGCGGTTCTTCGGCCAACAGTGCGCGCACGGCGCGGCTGCGGTCCGGGTCGATCATCAAGGGCACGCCGCTGCGCTGGACGATCAGCAGCGGCTCGTCACCGGCCTGTGCAGCCGGTTGATCGGCACGCACGCGCCACGGCAGGCTCGGCGGCGTGGCGCCATAGCCGCGGCTGACCACGCCGACCTTGAGGCCTCGGGCGCGGCAGTGCTGGATCAGAAAGAGGATCAGCGGCGTCTTGCCGGTGCCGCCGACGGTGATGTTGCCCACCACCAGTACCGGTACCGGCGCCCTGTAGATGTCGCCCTCACCGGCGAGAAAACGCGCGCGCTTGCCCTGCACCACGCGGCGGTACAGCCACTCCAGCGGGCGCAGCAGCGCCAGCGCCGGGTGGCCGCGGTACCAGGCCTCGAGCAGGCGATCGGCGGCGCTCACTTAGGGAGTTTCCTGTGCTTCCACCGTGGTGATGCGCAGGTGCGAGAAGCCCAGCTTGCCGGCGGCGTCCATGGCGGTGATCACCGCCTGATGCGGCGTCTTGCCGTCGGCGCTGATGATCAGCGGCAGGCTGTTGTCGCCTTCGGACTCCTTCTGCAGGGCAGCCATGAGGTTGCTCAGGTTGCTCTCCAGCAGCGCCTTGCCGTTGACCGAAAACGCGCCGTCGGCACCGATCAGTACCTCGACCTGCTTGAGCTCGGTCTGCTCCGGCGGCGTGCCGCTGGCCGCCTCGGGCAGGTCGACCTTGAGCTGGGTCTCGCGGGTGAAGGTGGTGGTGACCACGAAGAACAGCAGCAGGATGAATACTACGTCGATCAACGAGGCCAGGTTGATCTCGACGTTCTCCCGCGGTTTGCGCCGGAATTTCACGCCTTGTCCTCGCCCAGGTCGACGTCGCGATCACCCTGGACCATTTCCACCAGCTTGATCGCTTCCTGTTCCATGCCCACCACCAGCTCGTCGACGCGGCGCTGCAGGTAACGATGGAAGAACAGTGCCGGGATCGCCACCATCAGGCCGGCCGCGGTGGTGATCAGAGCCTTGGAGATACCGCCGGCGAGCATCGGTGCGTTGGCCATGCCCGAGCCCATGAAGGAGCTGAAGATCTCGATCATGCCCAGCACGGTGCCGAGCAGACCGAGCAGCGGTGCGATGCCGGCGATGGTGCCGAGCGCGTTGAGATAACGCTCCAGATCATGGATGACGCGCGCGGCGGCCTCTTCGATGCACTCCTTCATGATCTCGCGACCATGCTTGGAGTTGGCCAGGCCGGCGGCGAGAATCTGCCCCAGCGGCGAATCCTCACGCAGCTCCTTGAGCTTCTGATTGTTGAGTTTCTTGTCCTTGATCCAGAGCCATACCTGAGCCAGCAGATTGGCCGGGGTGACGCGGGCGGGCCGCAGGGTCCACAGGCGCTCGGCGACGATGCCGGCAGCAGCGATGGAACAGAGAATGATCGGCAGCATCATCCAGCCGCCGGCTTTGACCAGTTCCCACACGGTAGAGAATCCCCCTCGAAAAAGTGGCGCCACTCTAGCACAGGGTGCAACGCCCGCCGACCGCCGCCGTTCTCATTTTTCCCGCCAGAAACGTGGCTCGCTTCGCAACCCACGCGGTGCGACATGCTCCCCCAGGCGCAGATGCAGCGCGCCGTCGAGCGCCGTGTCATGCACCTCGACACCTGCTGCCCGATAACGCTCCAGCACCTGCGGGTGTGGATGGCCAAAGGCATTGTGGCGACTGCGAGTTATCAGCACATGGCGCGCCGCGACCGCATCGATAAAGGCCTGGCTGGACGAAGTGCGACTGCCGTGATGCGGCGCCAGCAGCCAATGCGAGGCCAGGGGAAAGTCTGCCTGCATCAGTGCCCGCTCGGCCTGCATGTCGATATCGCCGGTCAACAGCAGACGTTCGCCCGCTGCCTCGATCTGGAGGACACAGGACAGCTGGTTGCCGGAGCTGGCCCGCTCCCACTGCCACAACCTGAAGGTCACCTCGTTCCATTGCCAGCTCTGCCCGGACTCGCAAGCGTCCGCGCCGAGCGCGTCGGCCAGCCTTTGCGGTTCACCGCTGATCACCCGCCTCACCGGCATTCCGGCCTTGATCGCCAACGCGCCGCCAGCGTGATCGTTGTCTGCATGGCTGAGCAGCATCAGATCGAGATGCCGGACGTTCAGCGCACGTAGCGAGGGCAGGACGATACGTTCACCCGTATCGAAATCGCCAAAGCGCGGCCCGGCGTCATACAGCAGGGCGTATTCTCGGGTACGTACCAACACCGCCAGCCCCTGCCCCACATCCAGCACCCAGACATCGGCACGGCCATCGAGCAGTTGCTTTGACGGCAACAGCAAGGCCGGCAGCAACAGTGCAAGGCCGGGTAGACGCAGCGGCACCCCGGCCGGCAGCAGGAGCAACAACGCTCCTGCCGCTGCCAGCAGCCAGGCCCATAGCGGCAGATCGCTCGGCAGCCAGGCAGGTAGCCACTCGGCGATAACGCCGAGCAGTTCGAACAGCAGGTGCAGCGCACCGCCGGCCAGCCATAGAAGCCCCTCCCCGACGAGGGGAACGGGCAGCAACAAGGTGCCCAGCAAAGCCAGGGGCACGACCACCATCCCGACCCAGGGCACGGCGACCAGGTTGGCCAGCGGCCCGCTGCTGCTGACCGGCAGGCCGAGGATCAGCATCATCGGCAGCAGGCCGATGGCCATGGTCCATTGCGCACGCGTGAGTCCGCGCCACCAGCCCCAGACGCCGAGCCGACCGCCGAACACCAGAACAAGCACCGCCACTGCCGAGAACGACAGCCAGAAACCAGGCTGTAGCGAAGCCAATGGCTCCAGCAGCAGAACCACGATCAAGGCCAGCAACAGCGGCCACCATGCGCCCAGATGGCGAAAGCGCATACGCCACAGCAGCACCAGCGCGACCATCACGCAGGCCCTGCGCACCGGCACCTCGAAACCTGCCAAGACGCCGTAGATCAAGGCTCCGCTCAGCGCCAGGGCACAGGCGCAGGGTAGCCAGGGCCAGCGCGCCGGCCATGCGCCGAGCTTTGCCAGTAACGCCACCAGGCCGTAGAGAAAGCCGGCCAGCAGCGCGATGTGCTGCCCGGAGATGACCATCAGATGCACCGTGCCGGTGTGCTGCAGCAGGCGCCAATCGCCGGTGCTCAGGCCCGAACCGTCACCCAGGACCAGAGCGGCGATGGCGCCTTCTCGCTGAAAGGCCGGTACGGTCAACAGGCGCTGACGCAAACCGTCGCGCCAGCTTCCCAGGCCCGAAGCGGGAGTCAGACGCTCCCCGGCTTTGATCGTGCCCGTGGCGCCAATACGCTGAGCCAGCAACCAGGCCTCGTAGTCGAAACTCTGCGGATTGACCAACCCGTGTGGGCGCTTCAGGTTGACTGCCAGACGCCAGCGTTCACCGCCCTGCACCCGTGGCCCGCCATACCAGGCCACCCGTATGCTTTTCGGCAACTCGGCGCGACGCGAGTGCGCCTCCTCCAGCAGAAAGCGCACGACACCATCGGATACTTCGGGCAGCCCGACCACCCGCCCCTCCAGCCACAGCGTGCGGCCGTCGAGCTCAGGGGCAAGGCGATCATCCAGCGCCCACTGCGCTGAATTGCACGCCCAGGCCAACCCCAGCAGGAAGAACCCCAGCGGGTAGACGCGCGTGAACAGCAAGGACAGACCGGCACAGGCTGCAACCCACAACAGCCAGCCTGGCGGCAGGCTTGGCAGAAAACGCAGCGTCAATAATCCCAAGGCCAGCGCCAACATCCCTGTTCGCATGCTTCCTCCTCATAGAGCGGCTGTGGGCGCGTCCGGCGCTCACCTTCGGTCACAATATGGCAACGCTGGCCATGCTGAATCCGTGCATAATATCGGCGCTTTTGCCTGCCCAGAGACTCTTCATGCCGCGTCGTTTATTCAAGCGCTACATGCCCACCCCCGACAGTATCAAGGGTAACAAGTCCCTGCGCTTTCTCGGCAAGCTGATTCATGATCCCAATCTCTGGCACCTCAACCGTCACTCGGTAGCCCGGGCAATGGCCATCGGCCTGTTCTGGGCGATGATCCCCATGCCCATGCAGATGCTGGCCGCTGCTGCCGTGGCCATCCCGCTGCGCGCCAACCTGCCGATCTCCATCGGCCTGGTCTGGCTGACCAACCCCATCACCATGCCGCCGATCTTCTACTGCACCTATAAAATGGGCGCCTGGATCATGCAGACGCCGCCGGTGCGCATGCCGCAGACCCTGAGCCTGGAGTGGATCACGGCTGAAGTCGCCGTCCTGTGGAAACCACTGTACCTGGGCTCCTTCGTCTGTGGCCTGATCCTGGCCGCACTGGCGTATGTGCTGACCATGCTCTACTGGCGCTGGTGGGTCCAGCGCAGCTGGCGCAAGCGTCAGGAAAAGCGTCGACTGGAACGCCGCTGAAAAGAAAAAGCCGTCGAATACCAGGCCGTGTGAAAACGTAGCGAGCGAAGGTCAGGCAAGGCAAAAGCAGGCGAAGAGGCGCAGTTTACAAGTGGTAAATGAGCATTCTGAGCCTGCTTTTAACGCAGCATGACCGAGCGCAGTAGTTTTCGCACAGCCTGGTTCGACGGCTTTTCGTTCTTACTCGTAGCGTAGCGCTTCGGCCGGCTGCACCTGTGCCGCCCGCCAGGATGGATAGAGCGTGGCGAGGAAGCTCAGGATCAATGCCGCCGAGCAGATTAGTGCCACATCCAGCCACTGCAGGTCAGATGGCAGGCTGCTGATGAAGTACACGTCGGAACTCAGCACCTGCTGTCCGGCGAAGGATTCCAGCCAGGCCACCAGCGCACTGACATTCAGCGCCGCGAGCACGCCGAGTACCGTGCCGATCAGGGTGCCGACCAGGCCGATCACCGAGCCCTGCACCATGAAGATGGCCATGATCTGCCGTGGTGTGGCGCCCAGAGTGCGCAGGATGGCGATATCGCCGCCCTTGTCGGCCACCACCATGATCAGGGTGGCGATGATATTGAAGGCGGCGACTGCGACGATCAGCAGCAGCAGCAGGCCGATCATGGTCTTTTCCATCTTCATCGCGCTGAACAGGCTGCCCTGGGTGTGGGTCCAGTCATCGGCGCGGTAATCAGCACCCAGCTCGGCGAGCAGCGCCTTGGACACCTGCGGCGCCTGGTACAGGTCCTTCAGCGCCAGGCGGATGCCCGGCACCGTGCCCTCCGGCAGGCGCTGCATGGCTGCGGCATCGGCAACGTTGATCAGCGCCAGCGAGCTGTCCAGCTCGGCACCGACCTTGAACACCGCCGCCACATTCAGACGCTGCATGCGCGGGGTGACACCACCGGGCGCACGGCTCAGCTCGGGAATGATCAGCGTCAGCTTGTCGCCGACCTGCAGACCGAAGCGTCGTGCGGTGATGTCGCCGATCACCACGCCGAACTCACCGGGTTGCAGGTTGTTCAGGCTGCCTTGACGGATGTGTTCGGGCAGGATCGACACCTTGCCCTCTTCCGCCGGGTCGATGCCGTGGATCTGAATCGGCTGCATCAGCCCGCGATGGGACAGCATGCCTTCGAGCTCGGCATAAGGCGCGGCAGCCTGCACCTGCGGATTGGCCATGGCCTTGCCGGCCAGGGCGCGCCAGTCAGCAACCGGCTCGGCACCATAGACCATGGCGTGCGGCACCATGCCGAGAATCCGCGAGCTCATTTCCTTCTGGAAGCCGTTCATCACCGACAGCACCACGATCATCGCCAGTACGCCGAGCGCCAGGCCGATCATCGAAGTCAGCGAAATGAAGGAGATGAAGTGATTGCGGCGCTTGGCCCGCGTGTAGCGAGCGCCGATGAAGATACTCAGCGGACGAAACATCAGAGGGCCACCAGCTTGCCGTCCTGCAGGCTCAGCACGCGATCCATCTGCCGTGCCAGCTGCATGTCGTGGGTGACTACCAGAAACGCCGTATTGGAGTCGCGGCTGAGCTCGCGCATCAGCTCCTGAATGCCTTCGGCGGTGTGCTGATCGAGATTGCCGGTTGGCTCGTCGAGCAGCACCAGCCCCGGACGATTGACCAGGGCACGGGCGATGGCCACACGCTGGCGCTCGCCACCGGACAGCTCGGCCGGTTTGTGGTTGAGGCGATGACCCAGCCCCACGCGCTCCAGCAATGCGGTCGCGCGCTGGCGCGCTTCGGCGATCGACGTCTTGCCGATCAGCAGCGGCATGCAGGCGTTCTCCAGCGCGGTGAACTCGGCCAGCAGGTGATGGAACTGATAGACGAAACCCAGCGCACGGTTGCGCAGCAGGCCACGGGCGGTCTCGCTCAGTGCCGACAGCTGCTCGCCGGCCAGCCAGACACTGCCCTCGCTGGGCGTATCCAGGCCACCGAGCATGTTCAGCAGAGTGCTCTTGCCGGAGCCGGAGCTGCCGACGATGGCCACGCGCTCGCCGGGGAAGAGTTCCAGTTCGAGCCCGTCGAGCACGACTACCGACTCGGGCCCCTCGTCGTAACGCTTGCTCAGGTTGCGGCAGCTGAGCACGGCATTGTGCTGTTTCATGGCGTTCTGGTTCATGGATTCACTCATAGCGCAGGGCCTCGGCGGGCTGGGTGCGCGCGGCGCGCCAGGCTGGATACAGGGTAGCGAAGAAGCTCAGCAGCAGCGCCGCGGTACAGACCATCACCACGTCGGCGCTCTGCAGTTGCGAAGGCAGGTAATCGATGAAGTAGACATCGGCATTGAGAAACTTGATGCCCAGCAGGCGCTCGATGCCGGCGATCAGGCTGCTGACGTTGAGCGCCGCGAGAATCCCCAACACGGCACCGATGAAGGTACCGACCACACCGATCACCGTGCCCTGCACCATGAAGATGGCCATGATCTGCCGCGGCGTGGCGCCAAGGGTGCGCAGGATAGCGATGTCGCCTTTCTTGTCGGTCACCACCATCACCAGGGTGGAGATGATATTGAAGGCGGCCACCGCGACGATCAGCAGCAGCAGCAGGCCGATCATGGTCTTCTCCATGCGGATGGCCTGGTACAGGTTGCCGTGAGTGCGGGTCCAGTCGCGGGCGTAGAAATCACCGTCGAGGGTCTGGGCGATCTCCCAGGCGCTACGTGGCGCCTGGAACAGGTCATCGAACTTCAGACGCAGGCCCTGGACCTGATCCGGCTGCCAGCGCTGCAGGCGCGCCAGGTCACTGATGTTGGCCAGCGCCAGCGCACCATCGATCTCGCCGGCACCGACATGAAAGATACCGGTGACGGTAAAACGCTTCAGGCGCGGGAACATGCCGGCCGGGGTCACGGTGACTTCGGGGGCGACGAAGGTGACCTTGTCACCGAGTTTCAGGCCCAGCTTGGCGGCGGCCTTGTCGCCGATGACCATGGCGAAATCGCCTGGCTGCAGACTGTCGAGACTGCCCTGCTGGAAGAAATCATCGATGATCGAGACCTTGCGCTCCTGCTCGGGATCGATGGCGTTGATCAGTACCTTCTGCACCTTGCCGTCATGCGTCAGCAAGCCCTGCATCTGGGTGAAGGGGGCCAGCGCCTCGACACGCGGGTGGCGCTCGACCTGACGCGCCAGCGCAGGCCAGTCACTAACCGGGGTCGGCGACTCGACCGTGGCGTGGGGAATCATCCCCAGCACACGGGTGCGCATCTCGTGGTCGAAACCGTTCATGACCGACAGCACCAGGATCATCACCATCACCCCCAGGGTGAGGCCGAGCATGGACGTCAGGGAAATGAAGGAGACGAAGTGGTTGCGGCGCTTGGCCCGTGTGTAGCGCGTGCCGATGAATACGAACAGAGGTCTGAACATGTCGGAGAGATTCGGGGGAAAGAAAAACGTCCATGTGGCGGGGCCCGATCAGCGGCCTTACACTCAGAAGCGACTCGAGGTGGGCTGCGTAACGGACCTGCTGCGTTAAAAACACTTGGAAAGCCACTCATGGCCATCACACGTCAGTGTGACCCCGAAGGGACGAGCGAAGCGAGAATTGCTCGTTTACCATTCGTAACCGGCGCTTGCCCGGCGATGCTCGCCTGGCACGCATCCCGTTCGCGAGGCCTTCAACAGGCTCTTCGACCACCACTGCTTTCATGGGTTCGCCATGTCGACTAACGATGTAGATGATCGCCGCGAATACTACCGTATCGAGGATACGATCGCACTGGAATTCAGCCTGCTGTCGGGGGCCGAAGCCCAGGCCAGCGACGTGCTTCACGACCCCTCGCCGCTGTTCAATCTGCTCAGCGACCTGCACCTGATGGACTTCGAGTCGCAGCATCTGCTGCGCCACATCAGCGAACGCGACCGCACTCTGGCCAACTACCTGAAAGTGATCAACAAGCGCATCGACCTGCTCGGCCAGGCTGTGGCGCAGAGCCTGTTGCGCGACATTGGCGCACCGCGCCAGGTTTCGCTGTCCGAGGGCGGCATCAGTTTCAGCCACCCCCAGGCCGTGGCAATCGGCAGTCACCTGGCGATCAAGATGGTATTGATGCCACAGGCCCTCGGCCTGATGCTGCGTGCTCAAGTGGTGCATTGCAGCGCACGCAGCGACGGCCAGTACGAGATCGGCACCGAGTTCGAAGCGTTGACCGACGCACAGCGCCAATTGCTGGCCCGGCATATCCTGCAGAGACAGGCCCTGGAACGTCGCCAGGCCCGCGAATGAACGCCGCCAAGGAACCGCCATGTATCGCTTCGCTCTGCTACTCGCCCTGCTCGCCCCGCTTTCCTCGTTCGCCGACACTCTGACCATTCCGGTAGGCAGCCAGGGCGCGGATATCGATGCCCGCAACCTGCCGCACAAAGGCGAGTCCAAACGCTCGGTACTGGAGCGCTTCGGCCTCGCCGATGAGGAGCACAAGCCCGTCGGCCAGCCGCCGATCACGCGCTGGGACTACCGCGAGTTCAGCGTCTATTTCGAATACGATCACGTGATCAACAGCGTGCGCCACCACCAGCCACGCCACCTCGACACCGCCAAGGAGCAACAGTGACCCTTATCTACGGCCATCGCGGCGCCAAGGGCGAAGCCCCGGAAAACACCCTCGCCAGCTTCCAGCGCTGCCTGGAACATGGTGTCAATCGTTGCGAGCTGGATCTGCACCTGTCACGCGACGGCGAATTGATGGTGATTCACGACCCAACCCTCAAACGCACCACCGGCCTGCGCGGCAAGGTGGTCGAGCATGACGCCGCCGAGCTGATCAAGTACGACGCTCGCAAGGGTGGTCCGGGCTGGGTGCGTCCCTGCCCCATTCCGCGCCTGCAGGACCTGTTCGAGCAGTGTCGGTTCGAGCACTGGCAGCTGGAAGTGAAAAGTGCCTCGAAAGTGCGTGCCGCACGCACCGTACTGGCCATCGCCGAACTGGCCGAGCGCTTCGGCCTGCGCGAACGGATCACCATCACTTCCAGCTCACGTGAGGTGCTCAAGGCCGCACGCGAGCTGACCCCACAGCTGCAACTGGGCCTGGTGGCCGAGTACGCCTGGCTCGACCCGCTGAAGGTGGCCGCCCATTACGACTGTCACCTGCTCGCCCTGAACTGGACGCTGTGCACCCCGGAGCGCCTGCTCAAGGCGCAGAAACAGGGGCTGCACGTGTCGGTGTGGACGGTCAACGAGCCGGCGCTGATGCGTCGCCTGGCCGACTTCGGTGCCGACAGCATCATCACCGACTTCCCCGGCATAGCGGTGCAGACACTACGCGGCTGAGCCTTAACCCCCTCTCCCCCAGCCCCTCTCCCGCAAGCGGGAGAGGGGAGCAAGCCAGAGCAGCCCGCCGCGTAGCCCGGATGCAATCCGGGAGCTGGAGCGAGGATGTCCCCGGATTGCATCCGGGCTACGACCTAAGGCACTCACCTCCCGTAGGAGCGGATTTATCCGCGATGCGCAGCCGGGACCGCGCGCGCCAGCGTCGCGAATGAATTCGCTCCTACACTCGAAGCCGTGTCGCCCGGATGACATGGTGCGAAGGCCCCGGATTGCATCCAGGCTACGAATACGGCGCCCAACAACGACAAAACCGGCCAATGGCCGGTTTTGTTCTTTGCTGCCGCCTGAGACGCTAGAAGCTCTCCCGATTCGGCCAGCGCCACTCGGAAGCCACTACCCAGCCTGCCTCCCCGACCGGCTCAGGCCGCCGGCCGGAGCCGCTCAAAAAAGCCGGTTGAGGCCGTCGAACGCGGCAACCCGATAGGCCTCGGCCATGGTCGGGTAGTTGAAGGTGGTGTTGATGAAGTACTTGATGCTGTTGGCTTCGCCCTTCTGGTTCATGATCGCCTGACCGATGTGGACGATCTCCGAGGCCTGATAGCCGAAGCAGTGCACACCCAGCACTTCCAGGGTCTCACGATGGAACAGGATCTTCAGCATACCCACCGGTTCGACCGAGATCTGCGCGCGGGCCATACCCTTGAAGAAGGCCTTGCCCACTTCGTAAGGCACCTTGGCCTGGGTCAGTTCACGCTCGGTCTTGCCGATCGAGCTGATCTCCGGAATGGTGTAGATGCCGGTCGGCACGTCATCGACGAAACGCCAGCTGCCATTATCGACGATGCTGCCGGCAGCGGAACGACCCTGGTCAGCCGCAGCACTGGCCAGGCTCGGCCAGCCGATCACGTCCCCGGCGGCGTAGATGTTGCTGACCTCGGTGCGATAGTACTCGTCGACCTGGATCTGGCCACGGCTGTTGACCGCGATGCCAATGTTCTCCAGGCCCAGCTGATCGGTGTTGCCGGTACGGCCGTTACACCACAGCAGGGCGTCGGCTTTGATCTTCTTGCCCGATTTCAGGTGCAGGACCACGCCGTTCTCCACACCCTCGATACGCTCGTATTCTTCGTTGTGACGAATCAACACGTTGTTGTTGCGCAGGTGATAGGAAAGCGCGTCGGAGATTTCCGAATCAAGGAAGCTGAGCAGCTGATCGCGGTTGTCGATCAGGTCGACCAGCACACCCAGACCACTGAAGATCGAGGCGTACTCGCAGCCAATGACCCCGGCTCCGTAGATGATCAGACGGCGCGGCGTGTGCCCAAGGCTGAGGATGGTGTCGCTATCGTAGATACGCGGGTGGCGGAAATCGACGTCGGCCGGGCGGTAGGGACGCGACCCGGTGGCGATGACGATCTGCTTGGCTACCAGCTTTTCCACCACGCCATTGAGGCAGACCACTTCGACCGTCTGCTCGTCAGCGAAGCTGGCAGTGCCGAAGTAGGTGTCGATGCGGTTGCGTGCATAGTAGCCGGTACGCGAGGTGACCTGCTTGGCGATCACCTTCTCCGCGCTTTTCAGCACGTCGGGAAAGGAGAACCAACGCGGCTCGCCGATCTGGCGGAACATCGGGTTGGTGTTGAACTGCATGATCTGCCGCACCGAGTGGCGCAGCGCCTTGGACGGAATGGTGCCCAGGTGGGTGCAGTTGCCGCCGACCAGCGGACGGTTGTCCACCACGGCCACCTTGCGCCCGGCCTTGGCCGCGTTCATCGCCGCGCCCTCGCCCGCCGGGCCGGAGCCAAGCACCACCACATCGTAGTTGTAGACCGCCATGTTTACTCCTTCAGATCAGGCCGGAGCGCTTGTGGCGCACCCTCGGCAGGGCCGGCAGCGGATAATAGCCACCAGCTATCAAAGCTACCAGCCGACTTAGCGCTTGCTCGCGTCGTAAGCCAGGTCGGTGTTCGGCGCCTCGCTCTTGTCGCGATTGACCTCTTCGCACTTCTCACGGCTACCGCCGCAGATCGAGCACTCCTTCTCGATACCCAGATTGGCGATACCACCGCAGGAACCGGCGATGGGTTTGCGCCCCATGATCACGCCGACGGCCATCATGCCGACGACCAGAATCATGGCCAGAAATACAACCAGAAACGTCATTGCTCATCTCCTGCAGCGAATAGCTGCTCGAATGCGGTCGTGCCCTGTGTGACGAAGCCCTCGCCCTCACGCGTCACGAAAAACGCCGCGATACCGTTGCGCTCGGCGAAAGCCATGCCGGCATCCGGCCCGAGCACCATCAATAGGGTAGACAAGCCATCGGCACGCAAGGTCGATGGATCTGCCACCGTCACTGCCGCCAGCTTGTGGTTGACCGGTTTACCCGTCAGCGGATCGAGCGTATGCGAGTAGCGTTGACCATTCTCCTCGAAATAGTTGCGGTAATCCCCCGAAGTGGAGATGCCGTAGCTATCGAGCTGCAGAATGCGCTGGGCGACTCGCTGATCGTCGCGCGGCGCCTCCAGACCGATACGCCAGTGGCTGCCATCGGGCTTGAAGCCGGCCGCCTTGAGCTCGCCGGTGGCCTCCACCAGGTAACTGGTGACACCCAGCTCGCCCAGACGCGCCACGATCAGATCGACGGCATAGCCAGCGGCGATGCTGTTGAAGTCGACCTGAACGTCGACATCCTTGCACAGCTGCTCGCCCTCGATCTTCAGGTGCTGCTGACCGACTCGCTGACGCACCTCAGCCAGGCGCTCGGCATCCGGTACCGCCTCGCCCTGCCCCTTGGGCCCGAAGCCCCAGAGGTCGAGCAAGGGTTCGAGAGTCAGGTCGAAGTGCCCCTGGCTCTCTTCGTGCAGACGATTACCGGCGCGTACCAGGTCGAGCACGCCCTTGGGCATGGCCTGGCAGGTACCGGCCGGCGCACGGTTGAATTGCTCGATCAGTGAATCGTCGCGATAGGTGGACATCTGCAGATCGATCTCGGCGAGGATCGCCTCGGTCGCAGCCTTGAGTTCGGCTTGCGGTGCGACACCTTCACTGCGGACGTATTTGATCGAATAGGTGCTGCCCATGGTCGGGCCGCCGAACTCTTCGATCCGCTCAGAATGCAAGCAGCCCGTTAGGGCTGCCGCCAGGGCGACAGCGATAACGGGCTGGAGTACAGCAGACCTCATGCTTAGCCGCCGAAGTCGTCGAGGAGAATGTTCTCCGGTTCGACGCCCAGGTCGGTGAGCATCTTGATCACGGCGGCGTTCATCATGGGTGGGCCGCACATGTAGAACTCGCAATCTTCCGGAGCCGGGTGGTCCTTCAGGTAGTTCTCGTACAGCACGTTGTGGATGAAGCCGGTGAGCCCGGTCCAGTTGTCTTCCGGCTGCGGATCGGACAGTGCCAGGTGCCACTGGAAGTTCGGGTTTTCCGCGGCCAGCTGATCGTACTCTTCGTTGTAGAACGACTCGCGCATGGAACGCGCACCGTACCAGAAGCTGATCTTGCGCTTGGATTTCAGGCGCTTGAGCTGGTCGAAGATGTGCGAACGCATCGGCGCCATGCCGGCACCACCACCGATGAAGACCATCTCGGCGTCGGTGTCCTTGGCGAAGAACTCACCGAACGGCCCGTACACGGTGATCTTGTCGCCCGGCTTGAGGCTGAACACGTAGGACGACATCTTGCCCGGCGGCAGATCGTCCTTGCCGGGGGGCGGCGAGGCGATACGGATGTTGAACTTCACCAGACCGCGCTCTTCCGGGTAGTTGGCCATGGAATAGGCACGGATCACGGTCTCGTCGACCTTGGACACGTACTTCCACTGGTTGAACTTGTCCCAGTCGCCGCGATACTCCTCCTGGATGTCGAAGTCCTTGTAGTACACGGTGTGCGGCGGGCACTCCAGCTGCACGTAACCACCGGCACGGAAGTCGACGTTCTCGCCTTCCGGCAGCTTCAGCGTCAGCTCCTTGATGAAAGTGGCGACGTTGGGGTTGGACTGGACGGTGCATTCCCACTTCTTGACGCCGAAGACCTCTTCCGGGACTTCGATCTTCATGTCCTGCTTGACCGGGGTCTGGCAGGACAGGCGCCAGCCTTCGCGGGCCTCGCGCTTGGTGAAGTGCGACTCTTCGGTGGAGAGCATCTCCCCGCCGCCGCTTTCGACGATGCACTTGCACTGGGCGCAGGTACCGCCGCCGCCGCAGGCGGAGGACAGGAAGATGTTGTTGTCGGCCAGGGTTTGCAGCAGCTTGCCGCCGGCCGGTACCACGATGGTTTTTTCGCCGTTGATCTCGATGCTCACGTCACCGCTGGACACCAGCTTGGCGCGCGCCGCGAGGATGATCAGCACCAGCGCGAGAACGATGGCGGTGAACATACCGATGGCGAGGAAGATTTCGTAATTCATCTGTTCATCCTTTCCTTACAGCTGCACGCCGGAGAAGGACATGAAGCCCAACGACATCAGACCGATGGTGATGAAGGTGATGCCCAGACCCTGCAGGCCAGCCGGTACGTCGCTGTACTTGAGCTTCTCGCGAATACCCGCCAGCGCGGCGATGGCCAGTGCCCAGGACACACCCGCGCCGATACCGTAAACGGTGCTTTCGGCCAGGTTGTAATCACGCTCGACCATGAACAGCGAACCACCCATGATGGCGCAGTTCACGGTGATCAGCGGCAGGAACACACCCAGGGCGTTGTACAGCGACGGCACGTACTTATCGAGGGTCATCTCGAGGATCTGCACCAGGGCCGCGATCACGCCGATGAAGGTCAGCAGGCCGAGGAACGACAGGTCCACCTCAGGCAGGCCGGCCCAGGCCAGAGCGCCATCCTTGAGGATGTTGGTGTAGATCAGGTTGTTCACCGGCATGGTGATACCCAGCACCACGACCACGGCGATACCGAGACCGATGGCGGTTTCCACCTTCTTGGAGATGGCGATGAAGGTACACATGCCGAGGAAGAACGCCAGCGCCATGTTCTCGACGAACACCGCACGGACGAACAGGCTGATGTAATGTTCCATTAATAGGCCTCCTTGCTGGATACGTGAGGCGCCATCTTGTAGGCATTCTTCTCGATCTGATCCTTCTTCCAGCTACGGATGCCCCAGATGAACAGGCCGATCAGGAAGAAGGCCGAAGGCGGCAGCAGCAGCATGCCATTGGGCTGGTACCAGCCACCGTCGTTGACCACCGAGAAAATCTCGTAGCCCATCAGCTTGCCCGCGCCAAACAGTTCGCGGATCACGCCCAGGGCGATCAGCATGGCGCTGTAACCCAGACCGTTACCGATACCGTCGAAGAACGACAACACCGGCGGGTTCTGCATGGCGAACGCTTCGGCACGGCCCATCACGATACAGTTGGTGATGATCAGACCGACGAATACCGATAGCTGCTTGGACAGACTGAAGGCATAGGCCTTGAGCACCTGATCGACCACGATTACCAGGGACGCGATGATCACCATCTGCACGATCATGCGGATCGAGCCGGGGATCTGGCTGCGGATCATGGAAATGAACAGGTTGGAGAAACCTGTCACCAGCGTCAGCGCGGCGGACATCACCAACGCGGTCTGCAGGTTCGAGGTTACCGCCAGGGCCGAGCAGATCCCGAGGATCTGCAGACCGATGGGGTTGTTGTTGAAGATCGGGTTAAGCAGGACTTCTTTAATAGTCGGCTGCGACATGATCAAGCCTCCCCTGCACGCAGGTTAGCGATAAACGGACCGAAGCCGTTCTGGCCGAGCCAGAACTTCAGCAGGTTGTCCACACCGACGCTGGTCAGGGTGGCGCCCGCCAGGCCATCGACCTGGTGAGTGGCTCGTGGGCTCTGCGGGTCGACACCGCCCTTGACGATCTGTACGGCCAGCTTGCCGTTATCGTCGAACAGGGTCTTGCCGGGCCACTGGCCTTTCCATTTCGGATTATCCACTTCGCCGCCGAGACCCGGGGTCTCGCCATGCTGGTAGAAGCCCATACCGACCACGGTATTCAGGTCACCTTTCACCGCGATGAAGCCGTGCAGGGTCGACCACAGACCGTAACCGCGCACCGGCAGGATCAGCGTTTCAACTTCGCCATCCTTCTCCACCATGTAAACGGTGGTGTAGCGCTCCTGGCGCTTGATCCCGGCGATGTCCTCACTGCCCTTGAGCGCGGTGGAGGTCTTCGGATCCTTCGAGGCCTTGAGCGGGTCGAAGGTGATCGGATCGAACGCATCGGAGAACTTGCCGCTCTCCAGGTCCACCAGCTTGGCGGTGATGGTGCTGTCGAACACTTGCTTGACCTTGGCACTGGACATGCCGGCCTCACCCAGACCGGCAATGGCCAGGATGCTGCGCTGCTTGTCCAGCAGACGGTTTTCTACCTGGGTCGGCTTCAGTGCGATGGCAGCGCCGGCGACGAACACCGAGCACACCAGACACACCAGCACGGCCACCGTCAGCGTGCGAACGGTGGATTCTTTTTGACTAGACATTGCGTGCCAGCCTCCGCTTGATATTGGCCTGAACGACGAAGTGGTCGATCAGCGGTGCAAACAGGTTGGCGAACAGGATCGCCAGCATCATGCCCTCGGGGAAGGCCGGGTTGACCACACGAATCAGTACGACCATCACGCCGATCAGGGCGCCGAAGATCCACTTGCCGGTGTTGGTCATGGAGGCCGACACCGGGTCGGTGGCCATGAAGAACATGCCGAAGGCGAAACCGCCCACCACCAGATGCCAGTACCAGGGCATGGCGAACATCGGGTTGGTGTTGGAACCGATCAGGTTGAGCAGCAGGCTCAGGCCGATCATGCCCAGCATCACGCCGGCGACGATGCGCCAGGAGGCGATCTTGGTGATCAGCAGAACCAGGCCGCCGATGGCGATGGCCAGGGTGCTGGTCTCACCGATCGAACCGTGAATGGTGCCGATGAAGGCGTCCATCCAGGTGATGCCGTTGTTGATCACGTTCTCGATACCGCCGGAAGCAGCCAGGCTCAGCGAAGTGGCGCCGGCGAAGCCGTCCACGGCAGTCCAGACCGCATCGCCCGACATCTGCGCCGGGTAGGCGAAGAACAGGAAGGCACGGCCGGTCAGTGCCGGATTGAGGAAGTTCTTGCCGGTACCACCGAACACTTCCTTGCCAATCACCACGCCGAAGCTGATGCCCAGAGCCACCTGCCACAGCGGAATGCTCGGCGGCAGAATCAGGGCGAACAGCACGGAGGTGACGAAGAAGCCTTCGTTGACCTCATGCTTGCGGATCGAAGCGAACAGCACTTCCCAGAAGCCGCCGACGATGAAAGTCACCGCGTAGACAGGCAGGAAGTAGGCCGCGCCCTGGATGAAGTTGTCCCACAGGCTGTTCGGATCGAAACCGGCCAGCGAGCCGATCAGAGCGAAGCGCCAGCCTTCCTGGCTCGCCAGCAGCTCGGGGCTGTTGGCGAAGATCAGGTTGGCCTGGTAGCCGGTGTTCCACATGCCGAAGAACATGGCCGGGAAGGTGCACAGCCACACGGTGATCATCATGCGCTTGAGGTCGATGCCATCACGCACGTGAGCGGTGGTCTTGGTCACACTGCCAGGACGATAGAAGAAGGTGTCGATGGCCTCGTAGAGGGCATACCACTTCTCGTACTTGCCGCCCTTCTCGAAGTTGTGCTCGATCTTGTCGAGGAATGCACGAATGCCCACGGATTAACCCTCCTTCTCGATGCGGGTGAGGTTGTCCCGCAGGATCGGGCCATATTCATACTTGCCGGCGCACACGTAGGTGCACAGCGCCAGGTCTTCTTCGTCGAGTTCCAGGCAACCCAGCTTCTGGGCCATCTCGGTGTCGCCGACGATCAGGTAGCGCAGCAGTTGAGTCGGCAGGATGTCCAACGGCATCACCGCTTCGTAGTTGCCTACCGGCACCATGGCACGCGGGCTGCCGTTGGTGGTGGTGGTGAAGTTGAACAGCTTGGAGCCGGCCAGTTTGGAGACGAAGATGTTCAACACCGAGTGCTTGTTAACGCCGGCACGCAGGTAATGCATCATCTCACGCTCGTTACCCTCGCTCAGGCAGGACACCTGGTTGTGGTAACGACCAAGGAAGGCGAAAGCGCCCTGCGCGGTACGACCGCCGAACACCGAGCCGGAAATCACCCGATTGAAGCCGGGCTTGAGTTCACCGGCGGTGAGCTCTTCCAGGTTGGCGCCCAGACGGGTGCGCAGCAGACGTGGTTGCTCGGCAACCGGGCCGCCGAGGGCAACCACGCGTTCGACGAACAGCTGGCCTGTGGTGAACAGCTTGCCCACCGCGATCACGTCCTGATAACCGATCTGCCAGACGCTCTTGCTGGTGCTGACCGGATCGAGGAAGTGAATGTGAGTGCCAGGCAGACCGGCCGGGTGTGGGCCGGCGAAGGCTTCGCTCTGCACCTTGGCCAGTTTCTCGCCAGGCAGGCTGGCGCCGTCGGCCTTGCACAGGAACACCTTGGCCAGGTTGCCGAGAACCTTCAGACCGTTTTCGAAATCAGCGGCATGTTCACCGATGATCACTGCTGGATCAGCAGCGAGCGGGTGCGTATCGATGGCGGTGACGAAGATCGAGCTGGGCACGGCATCGAGCGCCGGCACTTTGCTGAACGGACGCGTACGCAGGGCAGTCCAAAGGCCGGACTGCTGCAGGTTTTCGCGAACCTGCTCGTCACTCAGTGCTTCGAGCTGATCGGCGGCGTATTGGGCGAAGGTCTCCTGCTCGTCGCCATCGATATCGATGACCACGGACTGCAGAACACGCTTCTCGCCGCGGTGAATGGCGCTGATCACGCCAGCAGCGGGGGCGGTGTAGCGCACGCCGGGTGTCTTCTTGTCGGTAAACAGCAATTGACCGAGCTTGACCCGATCACCGACCTGCACTTCCATCGTCGGCTTCATCCCGTGATAGTCGAAGCCGATGACGGCGACACTGCGCACGGGCCTGGCGGCCTCGATACGCTGTGTCGGCGCACCCGTTATGGGCAAATCGAGCCCATGCTTTAGTTTGATCATAGGTTTGCCTAACCACTGATTTAGAAAGCTTTTTATAGGACAGGCGGCGCAACCAAAAGTCTAATAGACCCAACCACACCGATACGATACGGGCGTGGAGGAAGGCGCCAAACCTGGGTAAAAAATCTGCTCGATTATAAAGACGGCCCCCTGCACTGACCACCCAAGCGCTTGCTTTTTTTGGCTTTTCGGTAACAGGGCGCAACAATCTAGATGCTGACTCAGGTCAAACTGACCCCCTCCACTCATCCTTTTCGCTGCGCATAAAAAAACGGGAGCCGAGGCTCCCGTTTTTCATGCTACCCAGCTATCAGCGAGGGAAAGCAGGCGGGTTGACCCCAGCCATGTCTTCCATCACGCGCACCACCTGGCAGCTGTAACCGAACTCGTTGTCGTACCAGACGTACAGCACGACACGGTTATCGTTGGCGATGGTGGCTTCGGCATCGACCACACCGGCATGACGCGAACCGACGAAGTCGGTGGACACCACTTCCTGCGAGCTGACGAAATCGATCTGCTTCTGCAGGTCAGAGTGCATGGCCATCTGGCGCAGGTACTCGTTGATCTCTTCGCGGGTGGTGGCCTTCTCCAGATTCAGGTTGAGAATGGCCATGGACACGTTCGGCGTCGGCACACGAATGGCGTTGCCGGTCAGCTTGCCCTTGAGCACTGGCAGCGCCTTGGCAGCAGCGGTAGCCGCGCCGGTTTCGGTGATGACCATGTTCAGCGCGGCGCTACGACCACGACGACTGCCTTTGTGGAAGTTGTCGATCAGGTTCTGGTCGTTGGTGTACGAGTGAACGGTCTCGACGTGACCATTGACGATGCCGTACTTGTCGTTGACTGCCTTGAGCACCGGCACGATGGCGTTGGTGGTGCAGGAAGCCGCGGAGATGATCTTGTCCTCAGCGGTGATTTCGCTGTGGTTGATGCCGTGCACGATGTTCTTCAGCGCACCCTTGCCAGGCGCGGTGAGCACCACGCGATCGACGCCCGGGCAGGTCAGGTGCTGGCCCAGACCCTCGGCATCACGCCATACACCGGTGTTGTCCACCAGCAGCGCGTTCTTGATGCCGTACTGGGTGTAATCGACTTCTTTCGGGTCCTTGGCGTAGATCACCTGGATCAGGTTGCCGTTGGCCGTCAGGGTGTTGTTCTCTTCATCGATGGTGATGGTGCCGTTGAACTTGCCGTGCACCGAGTCGCGACGCAGCAGGCTGGCACGCTTGACCAGATCGTTGCTGGCCCCCTTGCGCACGACGATGGCACGCAGACGCAGGCCATCGCCGCCACCGGTCTTCTCGATCAGGATGCGCGCCAGCAGGCGACCGATACGGCCGAAACCGTAGAGCACCACGTCGGTGCCTTCACGGCCTGCACCGTTCTGCTTGCCAACTACATCGGCCAGCTCGTCCTTGACGAACTGCTCGACAGCGCGGCCAGCACCTTCGGCCTTGAACTTGGCAACCAGCTTGCCCAGGTCCACGGACGCGGCGCCCAGCTTGAGCTCGCTCATGGCCTTGAGCATGGGGAAGGTGTCGTGGACCGACAGTTCGGCCTCATCGGCCAGGCGATGGCGAGCGAAACGGTGAGCCTTGAGGATGTCGATGACCGAACGGTTGATCAGGCCGCGGCCGTAGATCGAGGTCACCACATTGTTGTTGCGATAGAGCTGACCAATCAGCGGAATCATCGCTTCCGCGAGGGCTTCACGATCGATCCATTCACCGAGACACTGGTCGGGCTTCTGAGTCACGGGCAGTACCTTCCACATGTAGGGGCTGAAAAAAGGGGCTACATTATGACGGCGAGCGAGAGCATGAGCAATGCGCGCCTGTCGCGACTGACATTGACCACCAAGCCCCGCTACAATTCCCGGCCCTTCGTAATGATCGTGAGCCGCCCGTGTCCGTACTGCGTCTTCCGTCTCTACCGGCCAGCGCCGGCAAACAGCAATGGGGCAACCTGCCCGGCGCCGCCCTCTCCCTGGCGATAGCCGAAGCGGCCAGCAATGCCGGGCGTTTCACCCTGGTATTGACCGAGGGCAGCCAGAGCGCCGAGCGCCTGCAGGAAGAACTGGCCTTCTTCGCCCCGGATCTGCCGGTGCTGCATTTCCCTGACTGGGAGACCCTGCCCTACGACGTCTTCTCGCCACATCAGGACATCATCTCCCAGCGTATCGCCGCGCTATATCGGCTACCGCAACTGAGCCGCGGCATTCTCGTAGTGCCGATCGCCACCGCCCTACACCGCCTGGCGCCGAAGCGCTTCCTGCTCGGCAGCAGCCTGGTGCTGGACGTAGGCCAGAAGCTCGACGTCGAGCAGATGCGCACCCGGCTGGAGGCCGCCGGCTACCGCTGCGTCGACACCGTCTACGAACATGGCGAGTTCGCCGTGCGCGGCGCGCTGATCGACCTCTTCCCCATGGGCAGCGAGGCGCCCTATCGCATCGACCTGTTCGATGACGAGATCGAAACCCTGCGCACCTTCGACCCGGAAAATCAGCGCTCGGTGGACAAGGTCGAGTCGATCCGTCTGCTGCCAGCGCGCGAGTTTCCGCTGGAAAAGAAGGCCGTCAGCGATTTCCGCGGGCGCTTTCGCGAGCGCTTCGACGTCGATTTTCGCCGCTGCCCGATCTATCAGGATCTCTCCTCCGGGATCACCCCGGCCGGTATCGAGTACTACCTGCCGCTGTTCTTCGAGGAAACCGACACCCTGTTCGACTACCTGCCGGGCGACACCCAGGTGTTCTCCCTGCCCGGCATCGAAAAGGCCGCCGAGCAATTCTGGCTGGATGCACGCAACCGCTACGAGGACCGCCGCGTCGACCCCGAGCGCCCGCTGCTGCCACCTGCGGATATTTTCCTGCCGGTGGAGGACTGCTTCGCCCGCCTGAAAAACTGGCCGCGCGTAGCGGTCAATCAGGACGACATCGAAGCCGGTGTCGGCCAGACCCGCTTCGAGGCGCGCGCCCTGCCCGATCTGGCGATCCAGGCCAAGGCCGGCGAGCCGCTGGCGGCGCTGCGCCGCTTCATCGAGGAATACCAGGGCCGCGTGCTGTTCTGCGCCGAATCGGCCGGACGCCGCGAGGTGCTGCTGGAACTGCTCGCTCGCCTCAAGCTCAAGCCGAAGGAGGTCGACGGCTGGTCCGCCTTCGTCGAAAGCGGCGAACGCCTGAACATCTGCATCGCGCCGCTGGACGAGGGCCTGCTGCTCGACGAACTGGCGTTGATCCCGGAAAACCCGCTGTTCGGCCAACGCGTGATGCAGCGTCGTCGTCGCGAGAAGGGTCGCGACGGCGGCGACAATGTGATCAAGAACCTCACCGAACTGCGCGAAGGCGCGCCGGTGGTGCATATCGATCACGGTGTCGGCCGCTACCTGGGCCTGGTGACCATGGAGTTCGACGGCCAGGCCGCCGAATTCCTTGCCCTGCAATACGCCGACGAGGCCAAGCTCTACGTGCCGGTGGCCAGCCTGCACCTGATCGCCCGCTACAGCGGCAGCGACGATGCCCTGGCGCCGCTGCACCGCCTGGGTTCGGAAACCTGGCAGAAAGCCAAGCGCAAGGCCGCCGAACAGGTGCGCGACGTCGCTGCCGAACTGCTCGACATCTATGCACGCCGCGCCGCCCGCGAAGGCTTCGCCTTCCAGGACCCGGCCCTGGACTACGCCACCTTCAGCGCCGGCTTCCCCTTCGAGGAAACCCCGGATCAGCAGGCCGCCATCGACGCCGTACGCGCCGACATGCTGGCCGGCAAGCCAATGGATCGCCTGGTCTGCGGCGACGTCGGCTTCGGCAAGACCGAGGTGGCCATGCGCGCCGCCTTCATCGCCGTGCACAGCGGAAAGCAGGTGGCCGTGCTGGTGCCCACCACCCTGCTCGCCCAGCAGCACTACAACAGCTTCCGCGACCGCTTCGCCGATTGGCCGGTGAAAGTCGAGGTGATGAGCCGCTTCAAGAGCGCCAAGGAAGTCGAAGGCGCCGTGCAGCAGTTAGCCGAAGGCAAGGTGGACATCGTCATCGGCACCCATAAGCTGCTGCAGGACGACGTCAAGTTCCACAATCTGGGCCTGGTGATCATCGACGAGGAGCACCGTTTCGGCGTGCGCCAGAAGGAGCAGCTCAAGGCGCTGCGCAGCGAGGTCGATATCCTCACCCTCACCGCCACGCCGATCCCACGCACCCTGAACATGGCCGTGGCCGGCATGCGCGACCTGTCGATCATCGCCACGCCACCGGCGCGACGCCTGTCGGTACGCACCTTCGTCATGGAGGAAAACAAGCCGACCATCAAGGAAGCGCTGTTGCGTGAGCTGCTGCGCGGCGGCCAGGTGTACTACCTGCACAACGATGTGAAAACCATCGAGAAATGTGCTGCCGACCTGGCCGAACTGGTGCCCGAGGCACGCATCGGCATCGGCCATGGGCAGATGCGCGAACGCGATCTCGAACAGGTGATGAGCGACTTCTATCACAAGCGCTTCAACGTACTGGTGGCCTCGACCATCATCGAAACCGGCATCGACGTGCCCAGCGCCAACACCATCATCATCGAGCGCGCCGACAAGTTCGGCCTGGCCCAGCTGCACCAGCTGCGCGGCCGTGTCGGTCGTAGCCACCACCAGGCCTACGCCTACCTGCTCACCCCGCCGCGCAAGAGCATGACCGAGGATGCGCAGAAGCGCCTGGAAGCCATCGCCGGCGCGCAGGACCTGGGCGCCGGCTTCATCCTCGCCACTCACGATCTGGAAATCCGCGGCGCCGGCGAGCTGCTCGGCGATGGTCAGAGCGGGCAGATCCAGGCGGTCGGCTTCACTCTCTACATGGAAATGCTCGAGCGCGCGGTCAAGGCCATCCAGAAAGGCGAGCAGCCCAACCTCGACCAGCCGCTGGGCGGCGGCCCGGAGATCAACCTGCGCGTGCCGGCGCTGGCTTCACTCTCTACATGGAAAGGCGAATTCCCGAGGACTATCTGCCCGACGTGCATGCGCGCCTGATCCTCTACAAGCGCATCGCCTCGGCCACCGACGAGGACGGTCTGAAGGAGCTGCAGGTGGAGATGATCGACCGCTTCGGCCTGCTGCCGGAGCCAACCAAGCACCTGATGCGCCTGACAATGCTCAAGCTGCAAGCAGAGAAGCTCGGTATCACCAAGGTCGACGCCGGCCCGCAGGGCGGCCGCATCGAGTTCGCCGCGGAAACCTGCGTCGACCCGCTGACCCTGATCAAACTGATCCAGGCCCAACCGAAACGCTACAAGTTCGAAGGCGCCACCGTCTTCAAGATCCAGGTGCCGATGGAGCGCGCGGAAGAACGCTTCAACACCCTGGAAGCCCTGTTCGAGCGCCTTGCGCCCACCACCTGAAGGACTCTCACATGATGCGCCCACTGCACCTGATCGCCCTGCTGCTCTGTCTGCTCGCACCGAGCGCCTTCGCCGAACGCCTGTACCAGGTCGAGCTGCTGGTATTCCGCCAGGCCGGGGATGCGGTCATCGCGCCGAAGATCGCGCCGGACGACTGGGCAGGCACCGCACTGCCAATCGCCGGCAGTGAACGCCCCACCAGCCTCGACAATGAAGCCGCCAAACTCAAGCCGGGCAATGGCTATCAGGTCCTCCTGCACAAGGCCTGGAGCCAGACGCTAAGCAGCACGCCAAGCCGCGTCGCGGTCAGCAGTGGCGAAGCGCACCTCGGCCACTATCCGGTCGAAGGCACCCTCGCCTTCACCCAGGATCGCTTCGCCGACCTGGATCTGGAACTGTGGATCAATCGCTTCAGCGCCGACGGTCTGCTGGAAAGCAGCGAGCACATGAAAATCGCCCAGCGCCTGAAGGACAACAGCCTGACCTATCTGGATCATGGCAGCCTGGGCGCACTGGTGCGCATCAGCCCGCTTTGAGCGGGCCTCAGGGCAGCCCTGCCTGGCTGCCCTGCCCCTCAGTCGATCAGCTGCGCAGTTCTGAGCGCCGCCACAGCCGCCGACCAGCGTGGTGCCTGACGGTAATCCGTGCAGGCATGACCCCGCCCACGCATACGCTGCAGGCGCTCAGCTGGCCTGACCTGCAGGCGCTGCAGTGCGCTGAGGGCCAGTTCGGCCGAGCCCCGGTCGTTGCACACCAGCCCCATGTCACAGCCGGCTGCGAGAGCCGCCTCGATACGTTTTCCGGCGTCGCCGGCCACGTGCGCACCCGCCATGGACAGATCATCGCTGAAGATCACGCCATCGAAGCCCAGCTCGCCGCGCAGGATGTCCTGCAGCCAGCGACGGGAGAAGCCCGCCGGCTGTTCATCGACCTGCGGATAGATGACATGTGCCGGCATCACCGCATCGAGGTCGCCAGCCAGGCGCCTGAACGGCTGCATGTCGCAGGCCCGGATCTCATCGAGACTGCGCTCGTCGACCGGGATAGCCACGTGAGAGTCTGCCTCGGCCCAACCGTGTCCGGGGAAGTGCTTGCCGGTCGCAGCCATACCCGCTTGATGCATGCCGCGAATGAACGCGGCAGCCAGCGTCGTCGCGCGCTGCGGGTCGCCCTCGAAGGCGCGGCTGCCGACCACTGCGCTACGCTGGTGGTCGAGGTCCAGTACCGGGGCAAAACTCAGATCCAGCCCGACCGCCAGCACCTCGGTCGCCATCAGCCAGCCGCAATGCTCGGCCAGCTCTTCGGCGTTGTGGTTATCGGCAATCGCGCGCATCGCCGGCAGCCGCAGAAAACCCTGGCGCAGCCTCTGCACTCGGCCGCCCTCCTGGTCCACCGCCAGCAGCAGATCCGGACGCACGGCACGAATGCTCTGGCACAGCTCGCGGACCTGGCGCGGCGATTCGATGTTGCGAGCAAAAATGATCAGACCACCCACCTCGGGCTGGCGCAGCATCTGGCGATCCTCGGCAGTCAGCCAGGTGCCGGCGATGTCCATCATCAAAGAGCCTTGCATGAACCTATTCCTTATTTGAAAGCCGTGTTTTCCGCCCACTGCGGACACGGCGCCTCGTCGATGCGCACCTTGCAGTGATGCGGCACGCGGTCGAAGAGCGCCAGCATGTCGGCGTTACGCAAACGAATGCAGCCATGGGACAACGGCTCGCCCATGGGTTCCGTGTCCGGCGTGCCATGTAGATAGATGTAGCGACGGAAGGTATCAACCTCGCCCATACGGTTGCGCCCCGGTTCGAGACCGCTTAGCCAGAGGATGCGAGTAAGAATCCAGTCACGACCGGGGAACTGCTCGTGCAGCTGCGGAGACCACACCTCCCCCGTCCAGCGACGGCCGCGCAGTACCGCAGCCAGCGGCAAACCGGCGCCAACCTTTGCGCGCACGTGATGAAGTCCACGCGGGGTGCAACCAGAGCCATTGCGCTCGCCCGCGCCGTTACGTGCAGTGGATACGGACAAGCGCAGCACCAGTTGCCCGGCACTGAAGCCGTAGAGCATCTGGTCGGCAATGGAGATGTGGAGTAGATCGAGATCGGACATGGGCCGCTAGCTTAGCCGAAGGGTGAAGCCAAGCCCACCTGCTGACCGGTCAGACCTTGGGCGCGGCGCTCGGCGTCTTGCTACGCGGCTTGAGCTGCGCACTGGCCAGCACCGGATCGTTGATCCCGGTTTCCGATCGCATGCCGGCTGCCAGGAACGGCACCATCATGCGCATCACCTGCTCGATCGAGGTGTTGACGCCGAAATCGGTTTCGGACATCGCACGCAGAGCCTTGATGCCGGACATGCTGAACGCGGCAGCGCCGAGCATGAAGTGCACGCGCCAGAACAGCTCAAGCGGGGGAATACGCGGTGCGGCGTCGTGTACCAGCAGCATGTAACGGCGGAAAACCTTGCCGTACACCTCTTCGAGGTACTTGCGCAGGTGCCCCTGGCTCTGACTGAAGGCCAGGCCCAGCAAGCGCATGAAGATGGACAGGTCGTTGCCACTGCGCGGCTTCACCGCCAGCGCCTGCTCGACCAGCAGCTCGAGCAACTCCTCCAGGGAAACCTGGCTGTCGGACTTGGCCTGACGGCGATCGAGCTCCTTTTCCAGGCTGGCGCAGAATGGCCCGAGGAAACGCGAGAAGACCGCCTGGATCAGCGCTTTCTTGGAACCGAAGTGGTAATTCACGGCCGCCAGGTTGACCCCGGCCTTGCTGGTGATCAGACGCAGCGAAGTCTCGGCGAAGCCTTTTTCCGCGAACAGCTGTTCCGCAGCATCAAGAATGCGTTCAACGGTTTCCGACTGAGCCATGAGTTATCACCTGACAAACACTTGTTTGAAACATACGTTTCAGCTCACCCCATTGTCAAGCCGCACCAGCCGTCTTTTGTCCGGCGGGTCACAGCTTACAACAAGCAGAGACGCAGATTAGCCAAAGCGGGTAACAAGCCAAAAGCCGGCACTCGCAAATAGAGCATTGCCAAGCCGCTCTTACTGTATATAATCCCAGTCACTGTATAAAAAGACAGAGCCCAGCCATGCTGAAACTGACGCCACGCCAAGCCGAGATTCTCGCCTTCATCAAACGCTGCCTGGAAGACAACGGCTACCCACCCACCCGCGCAGAAATAGCCCAGGAACTGGGATTCAAATCACCCAACGCGGCAGAAGAGCATCTCAAGGCACTTGCCCGCAAGGGCGCCATCGAGATGACCCCTGGCGCGTCGCGCGGCATTCGCATTCCCGGTTTCGAAGCTGGCGCGGCGAACGAGGATGAAGGCCTGCCGGTGATCGGCCGTGTCGCAGCCGGTGCACCTATCCTCGCGCAGCAGCATGTCGAGGAATCCTGCCAGATCAACCCGGCGTTCTTTCAGCCCAAGGCCGACTATCTGCTGCGCGTACGCGGCATGAGCATGAAGGACATCGGTATTTTCGATGGTGATCTGCTCGCCGTACACACCACCCGCGAAGCACGCAACGGCCAGATCGTCGTCGCCCGTATCGACGATGAAGTGACGGTCAAGCGTTTCAAGCGCGAGGGCAACAAGGTCTGGCTGATCGCCGAGAACCCTGAGTTCGCCCCGATCGAAGTGGATCTGGAACATCAGGATCTGGTCATCGAAGGTTTGAGTGTCGGTGTAATCCGCCGCTGAGGAAACGCCATGCAAATGCAGCAGTCGTTCGAGCGCCCACAACTCCCACTTTTCGACGCATTCCTTGCTGGCGCGTCGAGCGAGCCACTGGTTGCTGACGGCATCGCCCACAGCGAGGATGATCAGGCTTTCAGTGAATTGGCTCTGCGCGGCGCTGCCGGCCACTGCCTGCACTTGCTAGCGCCGATCCTGCGCGAGCTGAGCCAGAACCAGGACGCTCGTTGGCTGACCCTGGTGGCGCCACCCGCCAGCCTCACGCAAAGCTGGCTACGCGATGCCGGGCTAAACCGCGAACGCATCCTGCTGCTGCAACCACGGCAAGGGCAAAGCGCCCTGGAGCTGGCCGAGGAAGCCCTAAAACTGGGCCGCAGCCATACCGTCATCAGCTGGCTACACCCTGTCGAACGCAGTACTCGCCAACGCCTGGCACAGGCCGCCGTTAGCGGTGGAGCACAGAGCCTCAATATCAGCCTGGGCTGAATCAGGCTCACAAATGAAAACGGGGCTCCAATGAGCCCCGTTTGCGTTGTGTCGTAGCGCCTCAGCCTCAGTGCAGGACTCTCGGCCCTTCCTCTTCTTCGCTGCTGAAATCACCTTCGGCCATTCGACCGGCCATCTGCACTCCGACATTGAGCATGGCCTTGGCCACCTCGATGTGCTGACCCTGCAGGAAAGCCTTGGCATCAGCGGAGAAGTCCAAGGTCACCAGCGCCTCTTCATCCTCTGCGCGACGCAGGGCGATACGCCCATCGGGCAGTTCGACGATTTCCAGAAAGGATGTAGGCATGGCTCAGTCTCTGTGCAAAAACACGACATTGTAACAGTCAGCCGGAGTCATCCCCAGCCCGCTGGTCCAGTAATACGCCATCAGCACTCGCTGAGACCTTCACGGAAACGCAATACCAAGGCCTTGAGCTGCTGACGCCAGGCATCGACATCATCGAGGCTTAGCTCGACTGGCTCTTCGCCGACGCTAACGGCCGTGATCAGCGGCATCGATGGATCGACCTTGGCCTTGCGCTCCTCGCGCGGCGGCTGAAACAGCTCGGCATAGGCAGCCAGCAACTCGGCCAGCCAGGTTTCGCGCTGCTGCGCCAGCTCCACCAGTTCAGCCAGCTCGGGGCTAGGCGCGCCCTCGAGCACCGCCTGCTGAACGAAAGCCTCGACACGCGAAGGCGCTGCGTCGCTCATGCGGTAGTAGCCAGCGATCTCGTGACACAACCCGAGCAGGCCGCCGTACAGATGAAACAGTGCAGCCTCGCGTTCGGCCTGCACCAGCGCCTGAACGTTGAACGCGGAGGACGCCTCGGCCTTGCGCCAGTTATCCAGGGCAATACCGGCGAAGAAAATCTTCTGATTGGTACGGGTGTAGATTTCTTTGGCCATTACGGCGACCTCCACAGCAGATCGACTCATGATACGCGCTTCGGCCAGCAGCCAAACGCGCATCTCGTCAGGCATTCAGGGCGCCGCGATTACGACACCAGGCCGAAGCACGGCAGATCGTGACCAAACGCTAGCGCTTGTCCTCGACCTTCCACTTGCCACCATCGTAGAACGCACGCCAGCCGGTCGGCTTGCCGTCCACCTCGGACTGCACGTACTGCTCCTTGGTCTTGCGGCTGTAGCGGATCACCGCCGGACGACCATCCGGATCCTTCTGCGGAGCGTCGCAAAGGAAGTGGTACTTCGGATCGATCTCGTGCTTGTGCGGGACGATTTCCAGCACCAATGGCGCACGCGTCTCGCGGTTCTTGGGGAACTGACTGGCAGCAAGGAACAGGCCCGATGCACCGTCGCGCAGCACGTAGGTGTCGTCCACCTTCTCGCACTTGAGCTCGGGCATGTCCACCTTATCCATCTTCGGTGGTGCGGCCTCACCATTCTTCAGCAGCTTGCGGGTGTTCTTGCAGCTCGGATTGGTACAGCCGAAGAACTTGCCGAAACGGCCGGTCTTGAGCTGCATTTCGCTGCCGCACTTGTCGCATTCCAGGCTCGGGCCCTCATAGCCCTTGATGCGGTATTGACCCTGCTCGATCTCGTAGCCGGTGCAGTCCGGGTTGTTGCCGCAGATATGCAGTTTGCGGGTCTCGTCCAGCAGGTAGGCATCCATGGCCGTGGAGCAGATCGGGCAGCGGTGCTTGCCCAGCAGCACGCGGGACTCGGATTCACCCTCGTCGTCGGCTGCGATTTCGTCGCCCGGCACCAGATTGATGGTGGCCTTGCAGCGCTCCTTCGGCGGCAGCGCATAGCCGGAGCAGCCAAGGAACACGCCGGTGGAGGCGGTACGAATCATCATCGGCCGGCCGCACTCACGGCACGGAATGTCGGTCAGGGTCGGCTGGTTGGCACGCATGCCGCCCTCGCCCGCCTCGGCCGCTTCGAGCTTCTTCTTGAAGTCGCCGTAGAATTCGTCGAGCAGGTTCTTCCACTCGCGCTCGCCCTGGGCCACATCGTCCAGATGCTCTTCCATGGTGGCGGTGAAGCCGTAATCCATCAGGTTGGCGAAGCTCTCGTCGAGACGCTCGGTGACGATGTCACCCATCTTCTCGGCATAGAAACGGCGGTTGTGCACCGTCACGTAGCCACGATCCTGAATGGTGGAGATGATCGCCGCATAGGTGGACGGGCGGCCAATGCCGCGCTTTTCCAGTTCCTTGACCAGGCTGGCTTCGGAATAGCGCGCCGGCGGCTTGGTGAAGTGCTGGCTGGGATCGAGCTGGATCAGCTTGAGCCCCTCGCCTTCCTTCATCTCCGGCAGGACATCGTCCTCGCCCGGCTTGCTCTGCTGCGGCAGAACGCGGGTGTAACCGTCGAACTTGAGGATGCGGCCCTTGGCACGCAGTTCGAAATCGCCGGCAGCCACTGTGACACTGGTGGACAGGTACTCGGCCGGCGGCATCTGGCAGGCCACGAACTGGCGCCAGATCAGGTCGTACAGGCGCTCGGCGTCACGCTCCATGCCCGACAGCTGGGTCGGACGCAGGTTGACGTCGGACGGACGAATCGCTTCGTGCGCCTCCTGAGCGCCTTCCTTGCTCGAATACAGATTGGGCTTGCCCGGCAGGTACTTGTCGCCGTACTCACTACCGATGAAGCCGCGCACCATCTCCACTGCGTCGTTCGACAGGTTGGTCGAGTCGGTACGCATATAGGTGATGTAACCGGCCTCGTAGAGACGCTGGGCCATCATCATGGTCTTCTTCACCCCGAAGCCCAGGCGGTTGCTCGCCGCCTGCTGCAGGGTGGAGGTAATGAAGGGAGCCGACGGCTTGCTGCTGGTCGGGCGGTCTTCGCGCTTTACCACGCTGTAGCTGGAGACCTTGAGCTTCTCCAGTGCGGCCATGGCCTGGGCTTCATTGACCGGTTTGAACGCCGCACCACCCTCGCGCACCACCTCGAAACGCACCTTGGCGTTCTTCGCCGTGCCGAGATCGGCATGCACTTCCCAGTATTCTTCCGGGACGAAGGCACGGATTTCCTTCTCGCGCTCCACCACCAGCTTCACCGCCACCGACTGCACGCGGCCTGCGGACAGGCCGCGGGCAATCTTGGCCCACAGCAGCGGCGAGACCATGTAGCCCACCACGCGGTCGAGGAAGCGCCGCGCCTGCTGGGCGTTGACGCGGTTGATATCCAGCTCGCCGGGCTTGGAGAAGGCTTCCTGGATCGCCTTCTTGGTGATCTCGTTGAACACCACGCGCTTGTAGCGGGCGTCATCGCCGCCGATGGATTCGCGCAGGTGCCAGGCAATGGCCTCCCCCTCGCGGTCCAAGTCGGTTGCGAGATAGATGGTGTCGGCATCCTTGGCCAGGCGGCGCAGTTCTTCGATCACCTTTTCCTTGCCGGGCAGGATCTCGTACTTGGCCTTCCAGCCGTGCTCGGGGTCGACGCCCATGCGCGCGAACAGCTGACGTTTGGCCTTTTCCTTGGGCGACAGCGCAGGCGCCTCGGCGGCGGCCTTGCCGCGCTTGGCCGGCTCCTTGGTGGCGCTTGCCGAGCCGCTGGTAGGCAGGTCACGGATGTGGCCGATGCTCGACTTCACCACGTACTGGCTGCCCAGATACTTGTTGATGGTCTTGGCCTTGGCCGGGGATTCCACGATGACCAGCGATTTGCCCATGGATCAGAGAATTCCTAAAATTGCGAAATATAGAAGGCAGGGAGCCTTGAGGCCCCGCTATATATAGTGGTGACCAAGCGAAGGTCAAGCGCAGGGACTGCGCAGTCAGGCTTCCGAACTGCCGATAGGGCTGACTTCGGCCTGAATCAAAGCAAAGCGTGGAACGCGCTTGCCGTCCACTTCGATCTCTTCGTGGAACATGCTCAGCGGCCGCACCCACAGGCCGAACTCGCCGTACAGGGCCTGATAGACCACCACCTCTTCCTCGCTCTCGGAATGGCGTGCCACGCCGAATACGCGGTACTGCGGGCCTTTGTAGTGGCGATAGAGTCCTGGCTGCAACTGCATTGAGAGGTTCCCGATAAAAAAGCCTTAAAAAGCAAAACCGGGGCACTGGGCCCCGGTTTCTGTCCGCTTGCGCTTAAACGCGCTCGAAGACGGTGGTGATGCCTTGGCCAAGGCCCACGCACATGGTGGAGACACCGAGGGTGCCACCGTTCTGCTTCATGACGTTGAGCAGGGTACCGGAGATACGGGCACCGGAACAACCGAAGGGGTGACCCAGGGCGATGGCGCCGCCGTGCAGGTTGACCTTCTCGTCCATCTTGTCGAGCAGCTTCAGATCCTTCAGCACCGGCAGGGCCTGGGCGGCGAAGGCTTCGTTGAGCTCGACGAAGTCGATGTCGGCCATGGTCAGACCGGCGCGCTTGAGCGCCTTCTGAGTGGACGGCACCGGGCCGTAACCCATGATCGCCGGATCGACACCGGCAACGGCCATGGCGCGAACCACGGCCATCGGGGCGATACCCAGATCCTGAGCACGCTGGGCGCTCATGACGATCATGCAGGAAGCGCCGTCGGTGATCTGCGAGGAAGTACCCGCAGTCACGGTACCGCCTTTCGGGTTGAAGGCAGGCTTCAGGGTAGCCAGGCTTTCCAGGGTGGTTTCCGGACGAATGGTTTCGTCGTAGTCGAACATCTTGAGGAAACCATTCTCGTCGTAGCCCTGCATCGGGATGATCTCATCCTTGAACTTGCCTTCGACGGTGGCCTTGTGCGCCAGACGGTGCGAACGTTCACCGAAGGCGTCCTGCTGCTCGCGGCTGATGCCGTGCATCTTGCCCAGCATTTCGGCGGTCAGGCCCATCATGCCGGACGCCTTGGCGGCGTACAGGGACAGGTGCGGGTTCGGGTCGACGCCGTGCATCATGCCGACGTGGCCCATGTGCTCCACACCGCCGACGACGAACACGTCGCCGTTGCCGGTCTGGATCGCCTGCACGGCGGTGTGCAGGGCGCTCATGGACGAACCGCACAGGCGGCTGACGGTCTGGCCGGCGCTGGTGTGGGGGATCTGGGTCATCAGCGACGCCATGCGCGCGATGTTCCAGCCCTGCTCCAGGGTCTGGTTGACGCAGCCCCAGATCACATCCTCGACTTCTGCCGGGTCGATCTTGGCGTTGCGCTCCAGCACTTTGCTGATCAGGTGCGCGGACATGGTCTCGGCGCGGGTGTTGCGGTGCATGCCGCCCTTGGAACGACCCATCGGGGTACGACCGAAGTCGACGATCACTGCATCTCTAGGATTCAGGCTCATATTTCTACTCTCGCTCTGTTCGCTGCGCGATTAACCGAAGAACTTCTGGCCCTTGGCGGCCATTTCGCGAAGTTTGGCGGTCGGGTGGTACAGGGCGCCCAGCTCGGCGTACTTGTCGGCCAGGGCGACGAACTCGGCTACACCGATGGAATCGATGTAGCGCAGCGCACCGCCACGGAAGGGAGGGAAGCCGATGCCGTAGATCAGGCCCATATCGGCCTCGGCTGCGGTATCGACGATGCCGTCTTCCAGGCAACGAACAGTTTCCAGGCACAGCGGGATCATCATGAAGTTGATGATGTCCTCGTCGGTGACTTCGCGCTCTTCGACCACGATGGACTTGAGCAGCTCGTATGCCTCAGGGTCGGAGACCTTCTTCGGCTTGCCGCGCTTGTCGGTCTCGTAGGCGTAGAAGCCCTTGCCGTTCTTCTGGCCCAGGCGATTGGCTTCGTACATCACGTCGACAGCGGTCTTGCCTTCCACCGCCATGCGGTCCGGGAAGCCTTCGGCCATCACGTCACGGCCGTGGTGGCCGGTGTCGATGCCGACCACGTCGGAGAGGTAGGCCGGGCCCATGGGCCAGCCGAACTTCTCCATGACCTTGTCGATGCGCACGAAGTCGACACCGAAGCCCAGCAGCTTGGAGAAGCCACCGAAGTACGGGAACAGCACGCGGTTGACCAGGAAACCGGGGCAGTCGTTGACCACGATCGGGTTCTTGCCCATCTTCTTGGCGTAGGCAACGGTGGTGGCCACGGCCACTTCGCTGGACTTCTCGCCACGAATGACTTCCACCAGCGGCATCATGTGCACCGGGTTGAAGAAGTGCATGCCGACGAAGTTTTCCGGACGCTTGAGCGCCTGGGCCAGCAGGGAGATGGAGATGGTCGAGGTGTTGGAGGCCAGGATGGCGTCTTCGCGCACCACGTCTTCCACTTCGGCCAGCACGATCTGCTTGACCTTGGGGTTCTCGACCACGGCTTCGACGACGATGTCGACGTTGCCGAAATCACCGTAGGACATGGTCGGACGGATGGCGTTGAGGGCTTCGGCCATCTTCGCCGGGGTCATGCGGCCCTTCTCGACGCGCTTGCCGAGCAGCTTGGAAGCCTCGGAAAGGCCCATCTGGATACCCTCTTCACGGATATCCTTCATCAGGATCGGGGTGCCCTTGGAGGCCGACTGGTAGGCGATGCCGCCACCCATGATGCCGGCGCCGAGCACGGCAGCCAGTTTCACGTCACGGGCGATTTCGTCGTGGTGCTTGGCCTTCTTCTTCAGTTCCTGATCGTTCAGGAACAGGCCGATCAGGCTCTCGGCGACCGAGGTCTTGGCCAGCTTGACGAAGCCGGCGGCCTCGACTTCCAGGGCCTTGTCGCGGCCGAAGTTGGCGGCTTTCTGAATGGTCTTGATCGCCTCGACCGGAGCCGGGTAGTTCGGGCCCGCTTGACCTGCTACGAAGCCCTTGGCGGTCTCGAAGCACATCATCTGCTCGATGGCATTGAGCTTGAGCTTTTCCAGCTTGGGCTGACGCTTGGCCTTGTAGTCCAGCTCGCCGGAGATGGCGCGCTTGACCAGATCCAGCGCGGCTTCCTTGAGCTTGGCGGGGGCGACGACGGCATCGACGGCGCCGACTTTCAGCGCGTCTTCAGCGCGGTTTTCCTTGCCGGAGGCGATCCACTCGACGGCGTTGTCGGTACCGATCACGCGCGGCAGGCGCACGGTGCCGCCGAAGCCCGGGTAGATGCCCAGTTTGACTTCCGGCAGACCGATCTTGGCGGTCTCGCTCATTACGCGGTAGTCACCGGCCAGGCACATCTCGAAACCGCCACCCAGGGCGATGCCGTTGATGGCGACGACGGTGGGCACGGCGAGGTCTTCGAAATCACTGAAAATCTTGTTGGCTTCCAGGTTGCCAGCCACCAGCTCTTCGTCGGGCAGTTTGAAGTTGTCGACGAATTCGGTGATATCGGCACCGACGATGAACACGTCCTTGCCACTGGTGACAATCACGCCCTTGATCGAACCGTCGGCCTTGATCGCGTCGACGGAGGCGCGCAGCTCGTTGAGGGTAAGACGGTTGAATTTGTTGACGGACTCACCCTTGAGGTCGAAATTCAATTCGACGATGCCGCTCTCAAGAGCCTTAACCGTGATGGCTTTACCTTCGTAAATCATCAACTGATCTCCACGGTATGGAAGCTGAACAGTACACATCGGAGCCAACCGGCAGGCCAGCTCACGGCATAGCCGCGAGCATAGCTCCAATCGGTACGACACACCCACCGACGCGATATTCGGGCTGTAATGGCGCGCCTGACCAGGCAAACGCTCAATTCATACGCCCGTTTGATTTGGGTGTGCACACCATCAGGGAAAAGCCTGCGCTTGTCAATTGGCCAGTTTTCGTCGTTTTCCCGACGTTTTCTGCAGGCCTGGTCATTCGCGGGCTCCAGCGAATTTCGATAAACCGCGTCAATATCGCGCCATTGCGCGTGTTCTCCCGGGTGTCGCTGGCGCACCGGAGCGCCTAGCCAAACGCCCAAGCTACGGGTACATTCGTCTCACTTTCGGCTGGCACAGGGCCATCCGCGAGCAATACAAAAACAAATCGAGCCCCAAGATGGGCCACACGGAGTCACCAATGTCGAGCCGCCGTTCGCTTGCATTTCCGCTGAGCACTCTGCTCCTGTTCCTCCTGGCATCGCTCACCTCCACCCTGCTCAACGCAGCGCCGGCCGATGATCTGCTGCGCCTGCACCAACTGCGCCTGGCGACGCAGAAAAGCCTGGGCGATTTCTACATGTACAACGGCATGGAAGGCGACCAGCGCTACGCGCGGATGATTGGCGAATCCCTGCAGGAGGGCCAGACGCACCTTGACGGCCTGGGCGAGATGCCGGGTGACGCCAGCAAGGCGCTGCACACTCAGTTGCAGAAGGACTGGCAGAGCTACCGCAGCGGGCTGCAAGCCCTGATGGAGGCGATGCGGCGCCAGGGCTATACCGACCTGCAACCGGTCGCGGACCTGGCCGCCAACAACCAGCGCCTCATGGCCATTAGTCAGGAGCTGTACCAGAAGATTCAGCAAGAAAGCGGCTTCAGCGTACCGCCACTGACCCAGAAGAGCCGCGAGCAGAGCCTGCTGATGCAGAACATCGCGCTGGACTATGCGTCACGCAGTGCCTCGGTCGGCACCAGTTTCTTTGGCGGCGGCGAAGAGCGGGCCATCGATGAGCTGGTCGGCGAGTTCGCCAGTCAACTCGACAACCTCAGCGCCGCCCAGCAGAACACCCCGCAGATCACCGCAGCGCTGGGCTCCATCGAAACCAAATGGCGTTACATCGAGAAATCCCTGCGCAACTACAATGAGAACACAGTACCTTTCTTGATCAGCAAGTATTCCGACAGCATCATCGAGGGCCTGGAAGGCGTTGCGGCGCAGTACGCCGCCGGCCAACAATGATGCCAATGATTTCCGGCCTGCCTGGCCCTGCCCCCGCCCGGTGCTCGCACCGGGCTTTTCTTTGCCTGAATGATGACAATCCGCCCCTTATGGTGCACAACGGGGCCATACTTGCCGCATAGCCATTTGCCCCTTCGAGGAGGATCCAACCATGCCCTACCAGCACATTCTGGTCGCCGTCGACCTGACCGAGGAATGCGACCCCGTAGTGGTTCGTGCGCAGAAGCTGGCCCAGGCCAGCGGTGCCAAGATGTCCCTGGTGCATATCGTCGAACCGATGGCCATGGCCTTTGGCGGTGACGTGCCGATGGATCTGTCGATGCTGCAGCAACAGCAGTTCGAACAGGCCCGCGAGCGCCTGGACAGCTTCACCGGCAAGTACCCGGAACTCACCGCCGACCAGCGCCATCTGGCGTATGGCCAACCGCGTCAGGAAATCCACCGCCTGGCCGAAGAACAAGGCTGCGATCTGATCGTGGTCGGCAGCCATGGCCGCCACGGCTTGGCCCTGCTGCTGGGTTCCACGGCCAATGACGTGCTACACGGAGCGCCCTGCGATGTGCTCGCCGTGCGTCTGAAGAAAGGCGAAAAAGGCGCTTGAGATCGCGTCGCGGCTGAAGCCCCTCCCACAGTAGCCGCGTTGGCTCTGCCCGTGGGAGGCGCTTCAGTGGCGAGCTTATTGGCCTCTGCCCTACTCGAACGACTCGCCCGCGCTCATGACCAGCGGGCGGATCTTCTGCAGCTGGGTTTCCAGCGATACCGTCATGCTCGACGACATCGAGAAGAAGGTAAGAAAGGCCTTGAGATTGGAGTCACCTTCACAGGTGTCGTGAATACGCTGCCAAAAAGCCTGATTGACTAGCTTGAGTTGCTGGAACAGGCGCACCAGGCCTTTTAGTTCCCAGTCGGCCAGACGCCCTTCGCGCATGTTGAAGTATTGCCGCGTCAGATACAGCGATACCGCCCGCAGAATGAACTCCTGGTTGTTGGCAAAGGGCAGATGGTGCTGCGCCATGGGTTTCAGACGCGCCAGCACCGGGCAGGCGCTGGTAGCCATGATCACCCCGAGCAATGCCCGCAGGCCCTCCTCCAGGCCGACATGCTTGGTATATTCACGCTCCGGCGTGCGTACCCAGACACTGGCCTTCTTGAATGCCGGCAGACCGCGAAAGTCTTCGATCACCCGATGCAGATCGACTGCAGCCGGGCAATGGCTGAACTGCTCGCGACTGAGCGGGCAATTGCTGCACTGCTGATGCCCGAGGCGTGTCCAGGCAGGTGCCTGCTGCGCCTGCGCGGGGTCATATTCGCGATTCAGCTCGATCCGATAGCTGAACTGATGATTGTCGTCGAGAGTAATGCGGTACTCGATGGCCATTGCCCGTTCGTTCCTTCGTCAGCCTTCCAGCTCTGCCCAGCGCTCGAGCAACTCGTCCATTTCCTTCTGCAAGCTGTCGAGACGCGCCAATACTTCCGTGGTGATCTGCACCGGCTGCTGATAGAAGGCAGGATCGGATACCTGCTCCTGTACCGCGGCCACTTCCTGCTCCAGGGCGTCGATCTGCCCGGGAATCGCTTCCAGCTCGCGCTGCAGCTTGTAGCTTAGTTTCTTCTTCGCAGGCTCGGCGCTCTCCTGAACGGGAGTCACTGCGACCGGGGTCGGGGTTTCGACGATGGCCGTGGCCAGCTCGGCCTTGCCGGATTTGCTTTCACCCACGCCGAGCAGGCGTGGCGAGCCGCCCTGACGCAGCCAGTCCTGATAGCCGCCGACGTACTCGCGCACCTTGCCCTCCCCCTCGAACACCAGGGTGCTGGTTACGACGTTATCGAGGAAGGCACGGTCGTGGCTGACCATCAGCACGGTGCCGGGGAAATTGAGCAGCACTTCTTCGAGCAGTTCCAGGGTTTCTACGTCCAGGTCGTTGGTCGGTTCGTCCAGCACCAGGAGATTGGCCGGCTTGCTGAACAACTTGGCGAGCAACAGTCGTGCCCGTTCGCCACCCGATAGTGCCTTGACCGGCGTACGAGCGCGCTGCGGGCTGAACAGGAAATCGCCCAGGTAGCTCAGCACATGGCGGTTCTGGCCGTCGATAGTGATGAAGTCGCGCCCTTCGGCGACGTTGTCGATCACCGTCTTTTCCGGCTCGAGCTGGTGACGCAATTGGTCGAAATACGCCACTTCCAGTTTGGTGCCGATTTCGATGCTGCCGCTGGTCGGTTGCAGATCACCCAGCAACAACTTCAGCAGCGTGGTCTTGCCGGTACCGTTGGCGCCCAACAGGCCGATGCGGTCGCCGCGTTGCAGGACCATGGAAAAATCCTTGACCAGAAACGGGCCACCGGAATGGGCGAAGCTGACGTTCTCCGCCACCATCACTTGCTTGCCGGACTTGTCAGCGGTCTCCAGCTGGATATTCGCCTTGCCCTGACGCTCTCGGCGCTCGGCACGCTCGGCACGCATCGCCTTGAGCGCACGCACGCGGCCCTCGTTGCGGGTGCGGCGGGCCTTGATGCCCTGGCGGATCCACACCTCCTCCTGAGCCAGACGCTTGTCGAACAGCGCGTTGGCTGTTTCCTCGGCAGCCAGTTGCTGCTCCTTGTGCACCAGAAAGCTGGCGTAGTCGCCGTTCCAGTCGATCAGGCCGCCACGGTCCAGTTCGAGAATGCGTGTGGCCAGGCTCTGCAGGAAGGAGCGGTCGTGGGTGATGAACAGCACGGCACCGCCGAAATCCTTCAGTGCCTCTTCCAGCCAGGCGATGGCGCCGATGTCCAGGTGGTTGGTGGGCTCGTCGAGCAGCAGCAGATCCGGCTCGGACACCAGCGCCTGGGCCAGCAACACACGACGGCGCCAGCCACCGGAGAGTTCGGCAAGGGTCTTGTCGGCCGGCAACTGCAGACGGCTCAAGGTGCTGTCGACCAGTTGCTGCAGGCGCCAGCCATCTTTGGCCTCCAGCTCCTGCTGCACGTGCATGAGTTGCTCGAGGTCGTCATCGCCGTGGATGTTCTGCGCCAGGTGGTGATAACGCGCCAGCAGCTCGCCGACGCCGGCCAGGCCTTCGGCAACCACGTCGAACACCGTACGCTCGTCGGCGCGTGGCAGCTCCTGCGGCAATTCGCCGATCTTCAGCCCCGGTGCACGCCAGATCTCGCCGTCATCCGGCATCTGGTCGCCCTTGACCAGGCGCAGCATGCTCGACTTGCCCGTGCCGTTGCGGCCGATGATGCACACCCGCTCACCCCGCGCGATCTGCCAGGACACTCCATCGAGCAGGGGCATGGCGCCATAGGCGAGGGATACGTCGGCAAACTTGAGCAGGGTCATGGGCATCTCCAGAAACAGGCGGCGCATTCTACCCGAGTTGCCAGCCGGCTGTTGCCGTTTCCGCTGAGGTGGCAGGCGCAGTACCAACACTCCGTGTCGATGCAGGCAAACGCATTTTTGCTGCATGTGTCCATCCGGCCCGGCGGCATTCACCGCGCCCTTGTGAAAGGCTAAGCTAGAGGCATGCAACGACACGGACCGTGTTGCCCCATACCTCTGCTTGCCCCTGGAAATGCCATGCGCAGTCGCTTTTTCTCTGTAGTTTCCTGTCTGATTCTTACCGCCACCGGCATTGCCAGTGTCGAAGCCGCCAGCCTCTCCCAGCAGCGCCAGTACTACGATGAAGCCAAGCGCGCCCTGGCCAAGGGCGACAGCGGCCCCTATCGCCAGTACGCCAGCGCGCTGCGCGATTACCCGCTGACGCCGTATCTGGCCTACGACGAGCTGACCAATCGCCTCAAATCGGCGAGCAATGCCGAGATCGAGAAATTCCTCGCCGAGCACGGCGACCTGCCCCAGGCCAGCTGGATGAAGCTGCGCTGGTTACGTTGGCTGGCCGAGCGTGGCGACTGGAAGCCCTTCCTCGATCACTACGACCCCGCCCTCAATTTCACCGAGCTGGACTGCCTGTACGGCCAATACCAGCTGAGCCACGATCTGACTGCCGAAGGTAATGCCACGGCCGAGAAACTCTGGCTGGTGGGTAAGTCCCAGCCCAACGCCTGCGACCCGCTGTTCGAACGCTGGGCCGCCAATGGCCAGCTCACCGAGCAGCGCCGCTGGCAGCGCGCCAAGCTGGCGGTGGAAAGCGGCAACTACGGGCTGGCCAACTTCCTCATCAAGGGCATGCCGACGCTCGGCGAGCGCGGCAAGCTGATGGTCGAAGTGGCGCAGAAACCGGAACTATTGAAGAACACCGCACGCTTCGCCCCCGCCGATGACGCCATGAGCGATGTGGTCGGTCTCGGCCTGCGCCGCCTGGCCCGGCAGAATCCCGAAGACGCCCTGGCCCTGCTCGACGGCTATGCCCAGCGCATGAAGTTCTCTGCCGACGAACAGGTCGCCATCGCCCGCCAGATCGGCCTGCGCCTGGCACAGCGCTTCGACTTGCGCGGCCTGCAGGTCATGGACAAGTACGATCCGCAGCTGCGTGACAACACCGTCAGCGAGTGGCGTGCACGCCTGCTGCTGCGCCATGGCCGTTGGGAAGAGGCCTACCAGCTGACCCAGCGCATGCCGTCCGACCTGGCCAGCAGCAACCGCTGGCGCTACTGGAACGCGCGCAGCCTGCAACTGGCGCAGCCCAACAGCCAGCAACCAGCGGTGCTGTTCCAGGCCCTGGCCAAGGAGCGTGATTTCTACGGTTTCATGGCCGCGGATCAGGTCAAGGCGCCCTACGCGCTGAACAACCAGCCACTGGCTCTCGATCCCAAGATCGTGCAGAAAGTGCGCAACACCGCCGGCATCAAACGCGCCATGGAGTTTCATGCGCGCGGCCAGATCGTCGACGGTCGCCGCGAGTGGTATCACGTCAGCCGCCTGTTCAGCCGTGACGAACTGGTAGCCCAGGCGCGCCTGGCCTACGAAATGGAATGGTACTTCCCTGCCATCCGCACCATCAGCCAGGCCCAGTACTGGGACGACCTGGAAGTGCGCTTTCCCATGGCCCATCGCGACGAACTGGTCCGCGAAGCCAGACGCCGCGACCTGCATTCGAGCTGGGTATTCGCCATCACCCGTCAGGAAAGCGCCTTCATGGCCGACGCCCGCTCCCACGCCGGCGCCATGGGCCTGATGCAGCTGATGCCGGCTACTGCCAAGGAAACCGCGCGCAAGTTCGGCATCCCCCTGGCGTCGCCGCAACAAGCGCTCAACCCGGACACCAACATCCAGCTGGGTGCGGCCTATCTCAGCCAGGTGTACGGCCAGTTCAACGGCAACCGCGTGCTCGCCTCGGCCGCCTACAACGCCGGACCGGGCCGTGTACGGCAATGGCTGCGCGGCGCCAATCACCTGAGCTACGACGTCTGGGTGGAGAACATTCCATTCGACGAAACCCGCCAGTACGTGCAGAACGTGCTGTCCTACTCGGTGATCTACGGCCAGAAGCTGGGCGCGCCGCACCCACTGGTGGCGTGGAACGAGCGTTTCTTCGACGATCAGTAAGGGCAGCTGCAGGCTGCAGGCGATCCGCTTTTTCCTGGAGCCTGCGGCCTGTAGCCTCAAGCCGCTCTATTCCAGCACTTCCACCGTCATGCCCAGCTGCAACTCGCCGACACCGCGCGGCAACAGGTTCTGCCCGAAGAACACATCACCCTCGCGTTCACGATAGGTCTTGAGCGTAGCCAGTGGCTCACGCTGGGGGTCTCGCTCGCCGGTCTGCGGGTCGATGGTGGTGAGAATGCAGCGCGAGCAGCCCTTGGCCACGTCGAATTCCACCTCACCGATGCGGATGCGCTTCCAGCTGTCTTCGGCGTAGGGCTCGCTGCCGGTAACGACCAGGTTGGGACGGAAACGCAGCATCGATAGCGGCTGGCCAACACGCTGAGACAGATCGTCCAGCGAGGCCTGCCCGATCAGCAGCAGCGGGAAACCATCGGCGAAGGCCACGCGATCACCCGGCTGGGCATAGGCTGTATCGACCTGACGGGTGCGCCCTTCCGGCACCTGGACCAGACGGCAGGCCTTGCCCAGCAAGGCACTTAGCCACTCGGCGGCTTCATCGCCGGCATCCGGCACTCGCAGGCTGTCACGCCATACGATGACGCCACGCAGGTCCTGTTCTGGGCCTGGCAGAGCAACGGACAGATCGTCACGACCAGGCGCGCTCAGCGTGAGGCCGCCGCACGCATCGTACAGAGCGCTCAGCTGGCTCATCTGCGGCAGTAGACGCTGGGTGATGAAGCGGCCGTTATCGGCGTCGACCAGCATCCAGCGCCGATCACCATGCAGTCCAAGACCATCGACCGCACTGCGCTGCAAGGCCTCGCCGCGGCCGGACTTGAGCGGATAACGGTAAAGCCCCGAGAGACTCAGCATGGGTCAGCTTCCTGTTGGCAAAACGCCGTTATACGAGCTGACGCAGTTGCTCACAAGCACTGCGGGACTAGTTTGGCTCGTCCAGAGCGAGGCGCTGACGGATCACATCCACCAGTTTGTCCGGCTGAAACTTGGAGAGGAAGTTATCGCAACCGACCTTCTTCACCATCGCCTCGTTGAAGCTGCCGGACAGCGACGTGTGCAGTACCACGTAGAGGTCCTTGAGGCGCGGGTCATTACGAATTTCGCTGGTAAGGCGATAGCCGTCCATTTCCGGCATCTCGGCATCGGTGAAGATCATCAGCAGCTTGTCGGTCATCACCTCGCCAGTGTCGGCCCACTTCTTCAACAGATTGAGCGCCTTCAGGCCATCGCTGGCCATGTGCAGGCGGATGCCCAGTTGCGACAAGGTATCGCGCAACTGGCTGAGGGCGACGCTGGAGTCGTCCACCAGCAGCACCTCGCGACCGCGCGCCTTTTCCAGCAGCGGGTCAGCGAGCTTTTCCTCGGAAACCTTGGTACTCATCGGCACGATCTCGGCCAGCACCTTCTCCACGTCGATGACCTCGACGATCTGCTCATCGACCTTGGTGATCGCGGTCAGGTAGTGCTGGCGGCCGGCGCCACCGGGCGGCGGCTGGATCGATTCCCAGTTGAGGTTGAGGATGCGATCGACACTACCGACCAGAAACGCCTGCACCGAACGGTTGTATTCGGTGACGATGATGGTGCTGCGCTCATCCGGCACCAGCGGGCGCATGCCGATGGCCTGCGACAGGTCGATCACCGGCAGGGTCTGGCCGCGCAGATTGACCACGCCGCAGACGAAACGGTGGCGCTGCGGCATCAGCGTCAGCTTGGGCATCTGCAGGACTTCCTGCACCTTGAACACGTTGATGGCGAACAACTGCCGGCCGGCCAGGCGGAACATGAGGATTTCCAGGCGGTTCTCGCCGACCAGTTGCGTGCGTTGATCTACTGAATCGAGAATGCCGGCCATCGCCTGCTCCTGCTGAAATGTGAACGAATGCTGACCAGGCGCGAGCCTTGGCACGAGGTTATCGGCAGGCCCGGAAAAAGCCGTAGCTTGGCTTTCTGCCACCATACCCGCTGCCCTCTACAGATACCAGCCTGCCCCGCTGCAAACAATCGGCATCGGGGCTCCCCTAGGCGCATCTAGGGGAGCCCCCGATACCGCAAAAAACCACCCGACTCTATCGTTACCACACCCTCATTCCGATAGAGATCGCCACGTGTTCGCCTACTCAGCCCTATGGACAGGAATCGCCGTCAGCCTTACCGGGCTTCTTACCGGCATGCCCTGGCTGGTCGGCACAGGCTGTGCGCTGAGCGCACTGGCTGCGTGCTTTCACCGCCCGGCGCGCCCGGCCCCACCGCATAATGATGCAAGCATAGATGAAGCTTCCGTCGACGCGACGCAGGCAGCCAGTGTCGAACCACTGTTGCTGGAGGTACTGCCGGCCTGGAGCCAGAACCTCGGTCACGTGCGCCAGCTGGTGCAGGAAAACATCCAGCGTCTGTTCGAACGCTTCGCCGGGCTTAGCGGGCGTCTCGAGCAGACCCTGAGCAGCTCCGAGCAGGCCATCGGCGGCGGCGGAGTGACTGCCAACCTGCGCGAGGCGCATCAGCGCCTGGACGAAGTCATTGCCTCGTTCCATGGAGCGAGCGCGCGCAAGAACGAGCTCCTCGGCACCATCGCCCATCTGGACAGCTATGCCAGCGAACTGCAGAAGATGTCCAAGCTGGTGCAGGACATCGCCAGTCAAACCAACCTGCTCGCGCTCAATGCCGCCATCGAGGCGGCGCGCGCCGGCGAACATGGCCGAGGCTTCTCGGTGGTCGCCGACGAAGTGCGCAAGCTCTCCAGCCTTTCGGCCGAGACCGGCCAGCGCATGGGCGAGAAGGTCGGTGAAATCAACCAGGCAATTCGCGCCACGGTAACAGCCGCCGAGGAATTGTCAGGCAGCGAGAAGAGCAATCTCGACTACCTGGACCAGGTCGCTGGCGAAGTGATGCAGCGCCTCAGCGCCAACCTCGATGAACTGTCCAGCAGCTCGCTGCAGCTGCAGCAGGACGCCCGCACCACCCAGGCGGACATCCAGGAAATCATCGTCAGCCTGCAGTTCCAGGACCGCACCGACCAGATGCTCGACCACCTGCAGATCGACCTTGAGCGCCTGCAGAAGGCAGTACGCGAGCAGGACGGCATTCTCGCCAACCCGACGCGCTGGCTGCGCGAACTGCGCGACCGCTTTACCACCGATGAAGAACGCCACGGTGGCCGGCGCAGCGCCAAGCAGCAAGACGACGTGACCTTTTTCTGATTTGCCAAGGAGCAACCCGGCATGGCCAAGACCATTCTGATCGTCGACGACTCTCTCTCAATGCGCCAACTGGTGAAGATGACCCTTTCCGGCGCCGGCCATACCGTGATCGAAGCGGTGGACGGACGTGATGCCCTGAGCAAGCTCAACGGGCAGAAGATCAATCTGATCATCAGCGACGTGAACATGCCCAACCTCGACGGCATCGGCCTGGTCAAGGAAGTGAAGGCGCGCAACGAATACCGCTTCACTCCCATCGTCATGCTCACCACCGAAAGCGAACAGGGCAAGAAAGCCGAAGGCCAGGCCGCCGGTGCCAAGGCCTGGATCGTCAAGCCATTCCAGCCACAGCAACTGCTGGCGGCCGTGGACAAGCTGGCCAGCTGACATGTTCGAACTCATTCATGAGCCGCAGCAGCAGCCCGAACGCCTGACATTGATTGGCAGCCTGACCATCTACGAGGTACGCCAGGCCCACGAGGCGCTTCTGGCAGCGTTGACTGGCAGCAGCGAAGGCGGTCACTGGCAACTCGCCATGGATCAGCTGGAGGAGATGGACAGCGCCGGCGCCCAGCTGTTGCTGGCTTTGCAGCGGCAGTTGAACGAGCGCCAGACACGACTGGAAGTGCTCAGTGCCGCCGAAGGTCCGCGCGAGTTGCTGGAGGTACTGCACCTGCACTCGCTCCTTCCTGCCAAACCCGTGGCGCAAGCCTGAGCCGGAGGCACAGATGCTCAATGGAGAACAATGGAGCCAGTTGCTCCGAGGTTTCATCGACGAAGCCGGCGATCTGATCAAACAGGCCGAGGAGTACCTGCTGCAGCTGGACCAGACGCCCGAGGACGAGGATGCCGTCAATGGCCTGTTTCGCGCCATGCACACCCTCAAGGGCTCCGCCGGGCTGTTCTCGCTGACACCGCTGGTCAGCTTCACCCATCACCTGGAAAGCCTGCTGATGTCGGTCCGCGACGGCCAGCGCAAGCTCGAGCCAGCGCTGATCTCGCTGATGCTGCGCTGCCTGGACGAGATTGCCAGCATGGTGGGGCTGATCGATGCTGATACCGGTGAACTGCCGGTGGACGAGACCCACCAGAACGAACTGATCGCCGCACTGGCGGCCTACGGCGCTCCCGCACGCATCGAGCCTGAGGTCATTGCGGTTGCCTCGTCTCCTGCCAAGTGTGCACAACGAGGCCGTTTCGCCCGTTGCGCAAGCTGCGACACAGATGGTGCCTGGCATATTTCCCTGCGATTCGAAGCCGATTTGCTACGCAACGGTTTCGATCCCGCCTCCTTCGTTCGGTACCTGTCTCGTCTGGGCGACATACTTCGCCTCGAAGTCATCGACGAGGCCCTGCCCTCGCTGGCCGAAATGGACCCGGAAAGCTGCTACATCGGTCTGGAAATCGACCTGTGCAGCGAGGCCAGCAAGCTCGAAATCGAAGAGGTGTTCGAGTTCATCCATGACTTCTGCACCCTGCGCATCCTGCCGCCCAACAGCGCGCAGGAGGATTATCTGCGCCTGATTCAGGAGCTGCCGGAAACCGATCAACGCATCGGCAGCATCCTGATCGCCAGCGGCCTGCTCACCGAACACGAGCTGAATCAGGGCCTGGCCCTGCAGGCAAAGACCGAAGCGGAAAAGCCGCCATTGGGCAGTCTGCTGGTGGAAGAAGGCATGGTCCCGCCACAAGTGGTCAATGCCGCCCTGGCCAAACAGCAGTCGGTTCGCGAGAAACGCAGCCAGGAAAGCACTCAGATACGCGTCGCAGCGCACAAGCTCGACGAGCTGATCAACCTGGTCGGCGAGCTGGTGATCAGTGCCGCCGGCGCCCAGCTACGCGCACAGGCCCATGGCGATGCCGCTTGCGTGGAGAGCACCCAGAGCGTCAACCAGCACGTCGAGCAAATCCGCGAGGCGGCGCTGAAACTGCGCATGATCGAGATCGGCGACACCTTCAACCGCTTCCACCGGGTGGTGCGCGACGTCAGTCAGCAACTGGGCAAGAACATTCGCCTGCAGATCCGCGGCGCCGATACCGAGCTGGACAAGTCGGTGATCGACAAGCTTGCCGACCCGCTCACCCACCTGGTGCGCAATGCCATCGATCACGGCATCGAGTCGGCCGAGCAGCGCCTGGCTGCAGGCAAGCCGGCCGAGGGCCAACTGCAGCTCAATGCCTATCACGAGTCGGGGATGATCGTCATCGAAGTGGCCGACGACGGTCGCGGTCTGAATACCGAGCGTATCCGCCAGAAGGCGATCGACCGTGGCCTGATCGATGCGCAGGCCAACCTCGCCGAACAGGATATCCACGCGCTGGTGTTCGCCGCCGGTTTCTCCACCGCCGACAGCGTCTCCGATCTCTCAGGCCGCGGCGTTGGCATGGATGTGGTGCGCAGCGTCATCGACGGCCTGCGCGGCACCATCGAGATCGACTCGGTGCTGGGTGCCGGCTGTACCTTCCGCATCCGCCTGCCGCTGACCCTGGCGATCATCGACGGTTTCCTGATCAGCCTCGGCAACGAGTACTTCGTAGTTCCCCTGGACATGGTCACCGAGTGCCTGGAAATGGACGCCGAACAACTCGGCGACAGCACCTACGGTTACCTGACCCTGCGCGGCAAACCACTGCCGTGCATTTCCCTGGCGGCGCACTTCGAGCTGCCGGTCAGTCACAGCAAGCGCCGCAACATCGTGGTGGTCAATTTTGGCCGGCAACAGGCCGGGCTGGTGGTCGACCACCTGCACGGCGAACTGCAAACCGTGATCAAACCGTTGGGCCTGCTGTTCCAGCATCTGCAGGGTATCGGCGGCTCGACCATCCTGGGCAGCGGGCAGGTCGCCCTCATCCTGGATATCCCCAGCCTGTTCCGTCATCTGCAGAACCAGGTTGAAGCCAGTACCGGCAATTTTCGCCAATCCCGTATCGCCATCAGTGGCTCCTGAGGAGTAACCCACCATGCAATTCATCCGCAATCTCAAGATCGGCGTCAGGCTGATCGCAGGCTTTACCCTGGTGGTGATCCTCACGGTCGCCATCGGTGTAATGGGCATTCGCAACCTGGCCGAAGTCAGCCATCTGTCCGATCGCATGTACGAGAACGACATGCTCGGCCTGAACGCGCTGCAGGAAGCCAACACCCAACTGATCGTCGCCGGTCGCTCGCTGCGCGCCGCGCTGCTGGCCAGTGACGAGGTAGCACGCGACGCTGCCGCCAACCGGGCATTCAAGGCCTTGGGCGATACCAAGACGCTGGTGGAGCAATCCAAGAGCTCCTTCCTCACCGCCGAGGGCAAGGCCGTCGTCAATCGCCTAGATGAACCGCTGAACGACTACGCCGTGCTGCTGGAGCAACTGCTTCGGTCCTACCTGGCTTCCGGCGCCCTGGCCACGGAAACCAGCATCAGCGCACAGATGCCCGAGCTGGCGCGCCGCGGCGAGATCATCGACAACCTGCTCAGCGAGGTGGTCGGCCACAAGCGCGAGCGGGCCCGCGACGCCAATCAGCAGATCAACCAGATCTACATCAGTTCGCGCACCCAGATGATCGTTCTGATCCTGATCGCCGCAGCGCTTGGCTTCGCCATCGGCATCTTCATCACGCGCTCCATCTCACGACCGCTGAACCGCGCGGTTGGCGTGGCCAACAGCCTTGCCGAGGGCGACCTGACGGTCAATGTCGAAGTCGACAGCCGTGACGAAACCGGCCGCCTGCTCGCTTCGATGCAACACATGACCGAACGTCTGCGCACCGTGATGGCCGACGTACGCAGCGCCGCCGACTCGCTGTCCTCGGCCTCCGAGGAAGTCAGCGCCACTTCGCAGTCGCTGAGCCAGGCGGCCACCGAGCAGGCTGCCAGCGTCGAGGAAACCACCGCGTCGGTGGAGCAGATGTCTGCCTCCATCGCGCAGAACACCGAAAGCGCGCAGATCACCGACGGCATCGCCGGCAAGGCGGCCAACGACGCCGTACAGGGCGGCCAGGCCGTGCGCGACATGGTCCAGGCGATGAAACAGATCGCCGACAAGATCGGCATCATCGACGACATCGCCTACCAGACCAATCTGCTGGCCCTCAACGCAGCCATCGAGGCGGCGCGCGCCGGTGACCACGGCAAGGGCTTCGCAGTGGTCGCGGCCGAGGTGCGCAAGCTGGCCGAACGCAGCCAGGTGGCCGCCCAGGAAATCGGCGGCGTGGCCAGCAACAGCGTGCACCTGGCCGAACAGGCCGGCGCCCTGCTCGACCAGATCGTGCCGAACATTCAGAAAACCTCCGATCTTGTGCAGGAGATCACTGCCGCCTCGCAGGAACAGAGCAGCGGCGCCGGGCAGATCAACATCGCCATGGGCCAGATGAACCAGATCACCCAGCAGAACGCGTCGGCCTCCGAGGAGTTGGCCGCCACCGCCGAGGAAATGAATGCCCAGGCCAGCCAGCTGCAGGAGCTGATCAGCTACTTCCGTCTGGGCTCCAGCAGCACAGCCAAGGCACCGCGGCGCGACGAGCGCGGCCCGAGCAACGTGCGCGAGCTGCGCCGCAACAGCGAACGCAAGTCGCCCGCGGCACCGGCCGATGAAGGCCAGTTCGTCAATTTCAACTGAGGGTCCTGGCATGCAAAGTCTTCAAGCCAGCCAGCAGGCGGCGCCGCCGGATAGCGTGCAGCACCTGTCGTTTCGTGTACGCGATGCCCGCTACGCCCTACCCATCGAACTGGTGCGGGAGATCATCGAGTACGGCCAGGTGACCACGGTGCCGATGATGCCGAGCTTCATCCACGGCGTGATCAACCTGCGCGGCAACGTGGTGCCGGTGCTGGACCTGGCCGCCCGCTTCGGCTTCGAGCTGACCCGCGCCGGCAAGCGCACCTGCATCGTGATCATCGAGCTCAATCTGGATGAACAGCAGCAGCGCATCGGCCTGGTGGTCGATGCGGTCGATGCGGTGCTCGACATCGAGCCGGGCGAGGTCGAGCAGGCACCGCCTTTCGGCGCCGGCATCCGTACCGATTTCATCGCTGGTATGGCTCGCGACAATGGTGGTTTCACCATCATCATCGACGTTCGCCGGGTGCTGTCGCTCGACGATATCCGCCAGTTGAGCCTCGCCCAGCAGGCCAGTTGATGCCCACCGGTAATCTGCCCAAGCTCAACGATCAGGACTTCCGCTTCCTCCAGCGCATGATGCTGGAGGCATCGGGCATCCGTATGGCCGAGCAGAAGCGCACTTTGATCGCTGGCCGGCTGATGGGTCGTCTGCGTTCACTGGAGCTGCAGAACTACAGCCAGTATCTGCAGCTGCTCAATCGTCCCGAATCAGCGGATGAGCGGCGCACCGTAATCGACCTGCTGACCACCAACGAGACCTATTTCTTCCGTGAGCCGCAACACTTCACGGTACTGGGCGAGTGGGTGGCCAATCAGCGCCGCCCCTTGCACCTGTGGAGCGCCGCCAGTTCTTCCGGCGAAGAGGCTTTCAGCATGGCGATGACCGTGGCCGAGCACGCCCGCACCCAGGACTGGTCGGTGTTCGCCAGCGATATCAGTCGGCGGGTGCTGGAGCGGGCACGCACCGCCACCTATTCCATGGACCAGGCCGGGCAATTTCCCCCTGGCTGGCTCAAGCGCCACTGCCTGCGTGGCGTGGAGGAAAGCGAGGGGCTGCTGCGCATCAGCCAGCCGTTGCGCCACCGGGTGACCTTCGCCGAAGTCAATCTGATGCGTCCTCTCGCCCATGGTATCGGTCCATTCGACGTGATCTTCCTGCGCAACGTACTGATCTACTTCGGCATAGAGCAAAAGCGCGAGATCGTCACCCGCCTGCTCGAACGCCTGCGTCCGGGTGGCCTGTTGTTCATCGGCCACGCCGAAAGCCTGCACGGTTTCGGCCTGCCACTGCGAACCCTGCGCCCGTCGGTCTTCGAGCGCCAATGATGTCTTTGCCTGGAGTGCCAAGATGCCCAGCGCGGCCCTGATCAAGGTATTTATCGTCGACGACTCGGCGCTGGTGCGCCAGGTGCTGACGGCCTGCCTGGAGAGCCATCCCGGCATTCAGGTGATCGGCCAGGCCGCCGACCCGTTGTTTGCCCTGGAGAAGATGCACAGGCAGTGGCCCGACGTGCTGGTGCTGGACGTGGAGATGCCACGCATGGACGGCATCACCTTCCTGCGCAAGATCATGGCCGAGCGCCCCACGCCGGCGATCATCTGCTCCACCCTGACCGAAAAAGGCGCGGCGGTGACCCTGGATGCACTTTCGGCTGGTGCGGTAGGTGTGTTCACCAAGGCCAAGCTGGGCCTGCGGGAAAGCCTGCAGCAGATGTCCGGCGATCTGATTCGACAGATCGAGATCGCCGCGCGCAGCCAACCTCGCGCCATGCCACGCAAGGCCGTCGAAGCGCCGCCCGCCGCTGCAGTGAAAAGCGAACGCGCGCCGGCCGTTCACCTGACCACCACCGACCGGGTGGTGGCGCTGGGTACGTCCACGGGCGGTACCCAGGCCCTGGAAGTGGTGCTGCGCCAACTACCGGTCGACTGCCCCGGCATCGTCATCGTGCAGCACATGCCGGAGAAGTTCACCGCCGCCTTCGCCCAGCGCCTGGACAGCGTCTGCGCCATCGAGGTACGCGAAGCGCGACATATGGACCGCGTGCGTCCCGGTCTGGCGCTGGTGGCGCCAGGTGGCCGCCACATGCAACTCAAACGCAGCGGTGCGCAGTACTTCGTCGAGGTGATCGACGGCCCGCCGGTCAACCGTCATCGCCCATCGGTGGACGTACTGTTTCGCTCGGTGGCCAGACATGCCGGGCACAACGCCCTGGGTGTGATCATGACCGGCATGGGTGACGACGGCGCACGCGGTCTGCTGTGCATGCGCGAAGCGGGGGCGCGTACCGTCGCTCAGGACGAAGCCAGCTGCGTGGTGTTCGGCATGCCCAAGGAGGCGCTGCGTATGGGAGCAGCGCAGAGCAGCGAGTCGCTGCAAGGCATTCCCCGGCTCATCGAGCAATACGGGCGCAGCGACGTGGCCCGAAGCGACGGACGTTAAACCCCGAACTGACTTCGGCCGAGAATGGTCTACCCTGAAGCTGGGGCGGCCACTCGACTCTCACAGCCTGAATCTGGACCCAAGTCCCCATCACCATCGGTTGGCCGCTCACTCTGGAACCTCGGACATCTGTCCGACCGAAAAAGGAGCGCTCACATGTGTGTTGCTTTCCCCCTCCCCCCGCATCCGGCCATGGCGGTGCTGCCATGACCTGTCGCGTGCTGCTGGCGGACGACCATGCCCTTATCCGCGCCGGTGTACGCGCAATGATCCAGGACATCGACGACTACACCATCGTCGGCGAGGCCGAAGACGGCAAGGAGACCGTGGAGCTGGCCCGTGAACTGGAGCCCGACATCATCCTGCTGGACATTTCCATGAAGCGCGTCAGTGGCCTGGAGGCCCTGCAGGTACTCAATCGCCGCTCGCCGGATTGCAAGGTGCTGATCCTCTCCATGCACACCGGCCCCGAGGTGGTGCTCGAGGCCCTGCAGAAAGGCGCACACGGTTACCTGCTGAAAGACGCTGCAGCGTTCGAACTGCGCATGGCGCTGGAGGCAGTGCGCCGCGGTGATCGTTATCTCAGTTCGGCCATCGTGCAGCCGGTAATCGAGCAGGCGGTCTCCAAGGTCAATGCCCATTCCGAGCACGGCCTGACCCAACGTCAGCTCGAAATCCTGCGTCTGATCACCCGTGGTGAATCGACCCGCTCCATCGCCAACGGCCTGGGGCTGAGCGTGAAGACCGTCGAAGCACATCGTGCGCAGATCATGAAACGTCTGCAGATCCACGACGTGCCGAGCCTGGTGCTCTATGCAGTACGCGAGGGCATCATCAGTCCGGACGACTGAGCGGCCGTTCAGCCTGCTTCCCCAGCAGCGGGCAACCTGGCGGCAGGTGCAGACGCAGTGCCGCCGGGCGGGCCTCGAAACGCTGCTGCCTGCTTTGCGTGGGCTCGCCGTCAAGATTCAGATCCAGGCCTTCCAGTGCCTCTACCTCCAGCCAGGGCAGTCGCGCGCTGACCGCCACACTCTGCAGCCCCAGAATGCCGCCGGATAACAGCGTACCCAGCGTGCCGACCACGTCCTGAGCTGCCGGTACGATACTGACATCCAGCAGGCCATCATCGATGACCGCATTCGGGCAAAGCAGATGCCCGCCGCCGGCCTGACGGCCATTGCCGATACCCAATGCGAGAAATTCACCCTGCCATTCGAAGTCAGGCCCACGAAAACGGCCCGCAGCGGCCCGCACTTCGGAGAAGCGGCTAAGCCCGGTAAGCAGATAGGCGGCGCCACCCAGGACCTTCTTCAGGTCCTCCGAGGTATTGGCCGTGACATTGGAGCCGAAGCCTCCGGTAGCCATGTTGAGAAAGGCGCGCTCGCCAGCCATGCCCACGTCCACCGCCACGGGTTCCACCTCGAGCAGGGCCAGCGCTGCCGCTGGCCTCAACGGCACACCAGCTGCGTGGGCGAAGTCATTGGCCGTCCCTAGCGGTAGCAAAGCCAGGCTCGCTTCACTGCGCAACCTGACCAACGCCTCGACCACATCACGCAGGGTGCCATCACCGCCGCCCGCGATAAGGGTCGGATAACCGGCTGCCAGCGCTTCGTGCACCAGACGTTCGGCATCGCCCCCCTCCCAGGTCAGACGCACTGCCAGATCCCAGCCACGCTCACGCAGGCCGGTCACTGCCGCCCTCACCTCTTCATTCAACGCCTGCTTGCCGTGCAGGATCAGCCAGGCCTTGCGCTCGCGCATCGCGGTCCTCCTTGAAACGGATCAACGAAAGCCTAGTGCCTGACCTTCGCGACAATTAATCCAATAAACTGATATTTAGACCGAAAATATTGCGCTTTTAAATCGATCTTTCCACATAGATCATGCGCCCAATCGACGCTGAATGGGACTGAGCCCATAGGCAACTGGAGGATTGACCATGATCGATGTACGTCCGTTCGAACAACTCGGTGGCGCTCACCACGGTTGGCTGAATGCCCGCCATCACTTTTCCTTCGCCGAATACTACGATGCCGAGCGGATGAACTGGGGCCGTCTGCGCGTCTGGAACGACGACGAGATCGCGCCGCACTCGGGCTTCCCGCCTCATCCGCACCGCGACATGGAGATCATCACCTACGTTCGCGAAGGGGCGATCAGCCATCAGGACAACCTGGGCAACAAGGGCCGTACCGAAGCGGGCGACGTGCAGGTGATGAGTGCCGGCACCGGCATCGCCCACAGCGAGTACAACCTGGAGGACGAGACCACCAAGATCTTCCAGATCTGGATCCAGCCGAACCAGGCCGGGTTGCCGCCGTCCTGGGGCGCCAAGCCGTTCCCCAAAGGCGACCGCTCCGGAGCCTTCGTCACCCTGGCCAGCGGCTACGAGGAAGACGTCGATGCCCTGCGCATTCGCACCGACGCACGCCTGGTAGCGGCCACGGTCAAGGCCGGGCAAAGCGCCGAGTACGTGCTGCAGCCGGGTCGCAAGGCCTATCTGGTGGGCGCCACCGGCGCCTTCACGGTCAACGGCGTAGCGGCCAAGGCACGCGACGGCGTGGCCATCGCCGATGAAACGCTGATCCGCATCGAGGCCCAGGAAGACAGCGAAATCGTGCTGGTGGATGTGGCTTGAGGGCAGGCCGCAGGCTTCAGGCTGCAAGCCGCAGGCAAAAGCATCCGCCTGTAGCCTGTAGCCGCTGTTATGCCGGATAGCCGGTGATCTTGCGAATGCGCTGGTACAGCGGCTTGAGCTGACGATACATGCGCTGATAGACCTGCCCGTAGAGCTGCTGGTAAATGCGCTGGGCCTCCGGGTTCGGCTGAAATACCTGACCGACGCGGGTCATGGCGGCGATGGCGCTCGGGTAATCGGCGTGCAGCCCCAGGCCTACCGCACAGTTGATCGCCGCGCCCAGGCCGCTGGTCTCGTACAGGTGCGGGCGCTCGGCCGGCAGGCCGAAGATGTCGGCGGTCAGCTGCATCGCCGCATCGCTCTGCGAACCGCCACCGGACACACGCAGGCGCTCGATACGGGTGCCGGCGCGTTTCTCGATGCGCTCCTTGCCCTGACGCAGGGCATAGGCCAATCCCTCCAGAATCGCCCGATACAGATGCGCGCGGGTATGCACATCGCCAAAGCCGATGATCGAGCCCTTGGCCTCCAGGCCCGGCTCGCGAATGCCCGGCGTCCAGTAGGGCTGCAGCATCAGGCCCATGGAGCCGGGCGGCACGGCGTTGACCAGCTCGTCGAACAGCGCCTCGGGCGGCACGCCCAGCGCCTCGGCACGTTGCATCTCGCGCAGGCCGAACTCGCGCTTGAACCAGCTGACCATCCAGAAACCGCGGTAGATCATCACCTCGGTATTGAAGTGATCCGGTAGCGCTGCCGGGTACGGCGGAATCAGCGGGATGGTTTCCAGATAGCGGCTGCGTATGGTGTTGATGGTCGCGGTGGTGCCATAGGACAGGCACGCGGTGCCGGCGTCCAGGGCGCCGGAACCCAGCACCTCGCAGGCCTTGTCGGCGCCGGCGGCGATCAGCGGCAGGCCCTCGGGAATACCGGTATGGCGGCTGGCGGCGGCCGTGATGCTGCCCAGTCGCTCGCCCGGCTTGAACAGCTCGGGCAGCTGCTCGGGGCGCACCTTCAGCGCCTGCCATTTCCAGTCGCCCGGCGCTGCCCAGCGCAGGCGCTTGTAGTCGAACGGCAGGTAGGCCACGCAGCTGCTGGTGGAATCGACGAAGCGGCCACACAGGCGCTGGGTGAGAAACCCGGACAGCAGCAGTACCTTGTGCGTGCGATTCGCGATGTCCGGCTGATGCTGAGCCACCCAGTTGACCTCGGCCTGGGCGCGGAAGTGATCCACCGCCTCCTCGGCCCGCGCCAGCTTGAACAGCCAGCCCCAGGGCCCCTTGATCCGTCCCTGCACATCGGCGCGGCGCTGGTCGAGCCAGAGCATCGCCGGGCGCAGCGGCGCGCCCTGCTCGTCGACATGAATGATGCTGCCACGCTGGGTGGTCACCGCTACGCCCTTGATCAGGCTGCGATCGATATCCACCTGCTGCCACAGCAGCCGGCAGGCCTCGCCGAGGCTGGCCCAGTAGTATTCCGGGTCCTGCTCGGCCCAGCCCGGCTGGCTGGAGAAATAGGGGTCCAGCTCCACCTTGCCCTTGGCCAGCAGGTTGCCTTGGGTATCGAACAGCAGCGCTCGCACGCTCTGGGTGCCGTTGTCGATGCTCAGCAGGTAGCTTGGTTCGCTCAAGGTGTGGTCCTTTTGTTATGTCTCCCCTCTCCCATTTATGGGGCGTAAGCGGAAATAGCGAAGCACTGCTTCGCCCGCTGAAGCGCCCTGAGCTCTGCGAAGGGCTGGGGCGCAGAGCGGGGGCCGGGGGAGAGGGTGTTTCGTCTGAGCCAGGTGGCCTGCGAATAAACGCTTTCCCTCTCCCCAACCCTCTCCCGCAAGCGGGAGAGGGAGCTGATCGGAGTTGCCGCAATCTAGCTACGTAGCCCGGATGAAATCCGGGAGCTGCATCGTCGTTCATCCCCGGATTGCATCCGGGCTACAAGCGACAGGCCCGGGTAGCAGTGGATTGCCAGTGCCCACGGTGCACCCTACGCACATCATTCGCTGTCATCCGGCAGGCTATAGCAACGCCGCCACAGCGCCAGGTAATCCGTCTCTTCCTGCTGCCAGCGCGCATCGATCCAATCCAGGCGCGGCTGGCACAGCGCGCGGATGCGCGGCAGCTCGGCGCGCCCGCCGCCTGCCAAGAGCAGGCCCAGGCGCGTGCGGCGCAGCAGCAGGTCGTCCAGGTGCAGCACCAGCTCGCCCTCGGCGGCCCAGGCCAGTTCGGCCCACAGGGTGTTCGTACCCGCGACGCAATCGCCGCCCACCTCGTCGATCAGGCGCAGTACCTCGCCCAGCTGGCGGCCATGGCGGCCGGCCAGACGCCGCTGCTGCGCCGGGCTCAATGCCGGCATCGGCGTCGGAGTAGTCGAAGCGAAGACCGCGCCGCCCTGATCGTCCGCCGTTTTGCCGACGAAGCCCGCGCAGGCGCGCAGTACCTCCAGCGCCAGCAGGCGGAAGGTGGTCAGCTTGCCGCCAGCCAGGGTCACGCTGCCCGGCTCGATCCATAGCGCGTGTTCGCGCTTCTCGTCCGAGGGCTTGAGCCCGGCGCTGCCATCGCCCACCACCGGGCGCACGCCGGCCCAGGTCGACAGCACATCGCCGCGCATTACCTGAGCGGTCGGGAACTGCTGGGCACAGGCGGCCAATAGATAGTCGACCTCCTCGTTACTGATCGCCGCCTCGGTGTCCAGATCGTCCGCATGATCCAGATCGGTGGTGCCGATCACCGTCGCCCCCTCCCAGGGGAAGACGAATACCGGCCGGCCATCGGCCGCGTGCATAAAGCTGAAGGCATGCGCCACCGGCAGGCGCCAGCCCGGCAGCAGCAGGTGGCTGCCGCGCAGCGGGCGGATGCGGCCATTGCCGGGCTGGCGCAGGCGATCGGCCCAGGCGCCGGTGGCCTGGGCCACGGCGCGGCTGCGCAAGCGGTAGCGGTTGCCCGTCTCGATATCCTCGGCCAGCACGCCGACCACCTGCCCTGCCTCGCGCAGTAGCTCGACCACGCGCATGCCATTGAGCGCCTCTGCGCCTTCGGCGCGCGCCTCGCCCAGCACGCGCAGTACCAGGCGGGCATCATCGGTCACCGCATCGAAGAAGCGCGTGCCGCCGAGCAGGCCGTCCTCGCGGATGCCCGGCGCCAGGTAGCGCAGCTGTTGCAGCGGGTAGAACAGATGGTTGCGCTTGCCGGCCAGCGCGTCGTACAGGCTCAGCAGACCGCCGAAGACCTTGGGCCCAGGGAAGCCGCCGCGGTAATGCGGCATGACGAAACTCAGCGGCTCCACCAGCCCCGGCGCCTCGCCGAGCAGGCGCTGGCGCTCGCGCACCGAGTCGCGGGTCAGCCCCAGTTGGCCCTTGGCGATGTAGCGCAGGCCGCCATGGACCATCTTCGACGAGCGACTGGAAGTGCCCCAGGCAAAGTCGCGCTGCTCCAGCAGCAGGCAGCGCCAGCCGCGTCGCGCCGCCTCCCGCAGGATGCCGGCACCGCAGATGCCGCCGCCGATCACCAGCAGATCCCAGTCATGCGCGGCCAGTTCAGGCAGCGCACGCTCCCGCCAGCGGGCGTTCCACAGTTCCATGCTCAGTCCTGCAACAGCACGCCCGGAGCCAGGCGCTGCTCCGGGTCGAAATGCGTGGCCAGGCTGCGCAGCGTGGCCATGCCCAGCTCGCCCTTCTCCGCCGCCAGATAAGGCGCGTGGTCGCGACCGACGCCGTGCTGATGGCTGATGGTGCCGCGATTCTCGGCGATGGTGCGGCTGGCCGCCGCTTTCAAGCGCTGCCAGCGCGCCATGGCGGTGGCGTAGTCGCTGCCCGGGCGGAACACGTAAGTGGTGTAGATGCTCGAACCTTCGCCGTAGACGTGCGACAGGTGGGTAAACACGTGTACCCGCTCGCCCTCGCCGACCAGCTCGTCACGCAGGCTGGCTTCGACCTTGTTCAACAGGTTGTCGACGTTGGACCAGTCGGTGGCGGTTTCCAGGGTGTCCACCAGGTAGCCGCGCTCCCACAGGCCGTGGCGCAGATAAGGGAAGCGGAAGCGGTTGTGCTCCCATTTCTTGCCCAGCAGGGTGCCGGTGAACACGCCGCCAAAACCTTTCAGCAGGCGCCGCGCCTGTTTCAGCGAGGCGGCGTTCTGCACCCGGCTGCCGGTGGCGCCGAAGGTCAGCATGCATTTCTCGTCACGGGCGCCGCGCAGCGCCAGGTACTTCTCCAGCAGCGCGATCTGCTGCGGGTGGCCGGCCAGGGCCAGCTGGGTACGGGTTTCGATGGCGTTGGACAGGCGCAGCATGGACAGCGGCACACGCGCCTGGGCCAGACTGCGAATGGCGCTCAGCGCCTGTTGCCAGTTGGGCAGGAATACCGCGTAGAAGCGCTCCTGCTCGGCCAGACGGCTGATACGCACGCGCACCTCGGAGATCACCCCGAAGCGCCCTTCCGACCCCAGCACCAGCTCGCGCAGATCGGGGCCGGCGGCCGACGCCGGGAAGGTGGGAATCTCCAGAGTGCCGGCGAAGGTTTCCAGCTTGCCGCCAGCGAACAGTTGCTCGATTCGCCCATAACGCAGCGACTGCTGTCCGCTGGAGCGGCTGGCGACCCAGCCGCCGAGGGTCGACAGCTCCCAGGACTGCGGGAAGTGGCCCAGGGTGTAGCCACGGGCGCGCAGCTGGCTTTCCACCTGCGGGCCGTTGGCGCCGGGACCGAAGGTGGCGATCAGGCTGTCCTCGTCGATATCCAGCAGGCGCGTCATGCGCTCCAGCGACAGGGTCAGCACCGGGCGCTGGCCGGCCTGCGGGTTGATATGGCCGGCCACCGAGGTGCCGCCGCCGTAGGGGATCAGGGTGACGTCATGCTTCTGTGCCCAGGCCAGCAGCTCGCGGATCTGCTCGGCGCTTTCCGGGCAGGCGACGCCATCGGGAAACAGGCCGAACTCGCCGGAGCGCATGGCCAGCCAGTCCGGCAGGCTCTGGCCGCGGGCATGACGCACGCGCACCTCGGCATCAACGCAGATCAGCGGATGCGGGGCCAGACGCGAGACCGGCACACGCGCCAGCACATCCTGCAGGCTGGCGTCGGCCAGGCGCTGCCCCGGCCCGATCAGCTCGGCGAGAAAGGCCTCGCCATGAGCCGGCAGCTCCACCTCGGTCGCTTCGTCTCCCCATCCGTTCCAGCGTCGCATCGCATCCCCCATTCCGATCAGCACTTATGGCTGCCTATACTAGCCAGCCGCCGATTTCCGTCACTGTCGAATCGGGACAGGCCATATCGCCAATCAAGACAGGCCTCGCAGAACAAGAAGAATCCATGGAAAACCTCGGCTACACCTCGGTTCCCGCCCTGCTCAAGTACCTGCGCCAGGCCGAACAGCTCGGTCTGGATATCGACCGTGCGCTGGCGGCCGCCGGTGTCCAGGCACAGGACCTGGCCGACAACGGCAAGCGGATTCCCAGCGAGGTGCACGAACGCCTGCTGGCGCATCTGCTGGAGGTGTCCGGCGACCCGCTGTTCGGCCTGCACGCCGCGCGTTTCGTGCAGCCCGGCTCGTGGAGCGTGCTCGGTTACATCGCCATGAACTGCGCCACCCTGGGTGAGGCCATGGGCCGCATCGTGCCATACGAGAAACTGGTGGGCGACATGGGCACCAGCCGTCTCGAAGCCGCCGAGGATCACGTGCGGCTGATCTGGAGTTGTCGCCATCAGGCGCCGCAGGTGCGCCGGCACATGGTTGAGAACGTGCTCGCCTCCTGGCTGCTGTACGCGCGCTGGATCGCCGACTCCGAGCATTCGCCGCGCGAAGTCTGGTTCGAGCACGTGCAACCGGCCGGCACCGAGCTGGCCGAATACCAGGCGCTGTTCGGCTGCCCGGTATTGTTCGAGCAACCCTGCAACGCCCTGCTGGTGCCGCTGGACTACCTCGGCGTGCCGCTGCGCCAGGCCGACGCCAACCTGCTGCGCACCCTGGAGGAACACGCCCTGGCGCTGATGGCCGGGCTGGACGAGGACGAACCGCTGCCGCGACGGGTGAAGAACGCCCTGCGCCTGCTGCTCAAGGACGGCCTGCCACGCAAGGAACGGGTGGCGGAAAAGTTCGACATGACCGTGCGCACCCTGCAGCGCCACCTGCAGCAGGCCGGCACCAGCTACCAGCAGATCCTCGACGAGCTGCGTCAGGAACTGGCCGAGCACTACCTGCTGCGCAGCGACCTGGCGATCCAGGACATCGCCTGCTACCTCGGTTTCACCGAGGCACGCTCCTTCCACCGCAGCTTCAAGGGCTGGACCGGGCAGACGCCGGGCGAATTTCGCGAAAGCCGGCGCCGGGACAATCCGCTGGGTTAGCGGGACATTCTGAAACGTCGCGCGAGCCAGTAATCGATGCTCAACCAGCGCCCTGCCCCGCTGAAGAACAACGCCACCAGCATCACCAGGTAGGTGGCGGCGAACTCGATGCCGTTGTTCAGCACCACGAACCTGCCACTGGCGGTCAGCCAGTCGTAATTGCCGTGCTCACGCAGAATGCTGCGCGCCCGCTCGAGTTTCTCCGCCGCCGCCAGCACGCGCTCGTTGGCGAACGGCGCGGACGGGTCGGCAATCGCCTGCCAGCCATAAGGCCAGTGCACGGCGAAGATGGCCACCAGCATGGTGACGATCAGCGGGATGCTGATCCAGCGCACGGCAAAGCCGAACAGCAGCAGAATGGCGCCACCAGCCTCGGTCAGCGCCGCTGCCCAGGCCAGCAGCTCGGGAAACGGCAGGCCGAGCCCCCAATCCGGATTGCCGAACCAGGCGGCAGTAGCGTCGATGTCCTTGAGCTTCTGCGTGCCGGCCATCCAGAACACCGGCACCAGATACAGGCGCAGCAGCAGCGGGCCGAGAAAATCCAGGCGCCGGGTAGCCTCCAGCGCGTCCTGGAAGCGATTGAGCAAAGTGATCATGGTGGTCAGTCCTCGAAATAGGGAAACCAGATATCGCGCGCCTGCCAGTCATCCAGCAGCGCGCGGGCGTTGGTGAAGTAATGCTGCTCGGCAGCCAGGCCGTGCTCGATGGCCAGCGCCTGTAGCGCCTGCCCAGACGGCTCGCCGGCCTGCAGCCGCAACGCCAGCTGATAGGCGAACGGCGCCAGCTGCATGAAGCGCACCTGATCCTGGCGGTCACGCCAGACCAGCAGGCAGGTCGGCTCGGCCGGTGGCTGCATGGGGCAATGATCGGCACCGATCCTCTGCACCGGCCGGCGATAGGCCAGCGGCCAGGCCAGTGGCGACCAGCCGTGCTCGGGCAACTGCGCGTCGCTGACATCCAGCGCCAGCTCGACCCACTCGTAATGGGCCAGCTCCAGCATGAACGTAGGGTCATCAGGCTCGGCGCGATAACCCTGCTGCAGCCAGGCAATGAATTCCTGACTGATCTCGAGAAAGTACGGCGTGCTCGCCCGGTGCTCGGCGAAGAACGCGCGCAGCAACCGCTGCCAGCGCTCGGCTCCGAGAACGCCGCGCAGCACCGGAAAGGCACCGCCCACCAGGCTGGCGACGTTGTTGAAGAACAGCTCCTCGTAGACCGCCATGCGCTCGGCCGTGATGCCCGGCAGCAAAGACTGCGCCCCAGGCTGGCGAATACGTGCAGCGAAGTCGCGCTGCTGCTGAACGCCGCTCATGTGCCGTACCTGCTCAGCGGTTGCACGGCCTGTTGCAGGCTGCGGATATGCGCCAGCTCGGCATACAGCTCGGCCAGTGGCGGGAAGTTGAAGTCGCGCTCCAGCAGCGTCGGGCGCACGCCATGCTGCGCGTAAGCGCTGCTCAGCAGCGCCCACACCGGGTCGATCACCGGCGCACCGTGGGTGTCGATCTTCAGGTCTGCCGCCTGGTCGTAATGCCCGGCGACATGCAAATAGGCGATGCGCTCACTGGGCATCGCGGCGATATAAGCCTCGGCATCGAAGCCGAAGTTCAGGCTGTTGACGTAGACGTTGTTGACGTCCAGCAACAACTGGCAGTCGGCACGCTCCAGCACGGCGCGAACGAAATCCGCCTCGTCCAGTTCGCCGGGCAGGCGCGCATAGGCCGAGACGTTCTCGATGATCAATGGCCGCTCCAGCACGTCCTGCACGATACGCACGCGCTCGGCGATGCGCGCCACCGACTCTTCGCAGAACGGCAACGGCATCAGGTCATACAGCTGACCGTCGTCGGCACAGGCCGACAGATGTTCGCTGTAGGCCAGCACGCCATGCTCGTTCAGAAAGCCCTTGATGGCGTGCAGCAACTCCAGATTCAGCGGCGCGAAGCCACCGAGATTGAGGGACAGACCATGGCACAGCAACGGCCGGCGCTCGCTCAGGGCGCGCAACTGCTTGCCCAACCGGCCACCGACACCAATCCAGTTCTCCGGCGCTACTTCGAGAAAGTCGGCGCCGCTGGCGTCATCGTCGATCAGCTCGGCGAGCAGCCCGCGACGCAGGCCGAGACCGGCGCCGGTGAGGTTTGCGAGGTGCATGATCCGTCCTCCCCTTCGCCTTTACTCGCTCTTCTCGCCGCCGCACTTGCCTTCGCCGCATTTACCCTCGGCGTCGGCCTTCTTCTCGCCGCCACACTTGCCCTCGCCGCACTTGCCTTCCTTGTCGGCTTTCATCTCGCCACCGCATTTGCCTTCGCCACAGGAACCTTCCTGCGCCTTCTCGGCAGCGGCCAGGCTGTAGCCGCTGGCCAGCTCCTGCGCAGCAAAGGGGTTGCTCGCGGCATGGGCAGTGAATGCCATGGAAGTCAGCAGTGCGGCGCCCAGGGTGGCAGTCAGGGTATTGAGTTGTTTCATGGCATCTCTCCATCGGTTTCGAATGTGGGGCCGGATTGGCGCCCTCGCAGCAATGGACGAGGCAGGGATGCGAGCGTTACAGCGGGCGAAAAAAGTTTTCGTAGCCCGGATGAAATCCGGGGGCGCTTTGCCCGCCACCAGTCGCGGCTACGACTGCATGGATGCAGGAGGTAGAGCGAAGCAGGATGCGCGAGGCTTTCGATCCGGAACAGCCACAGCAAACATTGGATGAGAAAAGCGTCTTCCACCCTGCGTGCTGTGTACCTGGCGCGATGCTGAGCAAAAAGAGGAGGTCAAGCGAATACAGCGGACTGTCGGAGAATAGCGATAAGATTTTGATTGGTAAGGATTTTTAGTGCCAAACGAAGCGGGATGGTGCGGAGTTAGGTGGAAGGCTCTACTATCGAACTAGTACCGCCATCTATCTAATCACTGTTATAAGCCAAGGAGCACCTCGTGAGCCTCGAAACAGCAACTTGGACATTCTTCATCTTTGTAGGCGGCTTAGTTACTGGAAGCTTTCTTCCAAAGTATTTTGGGAAAAAGGGTGAAAACCTTGCCACCAAAGAAGACATTGCCGACATAACCAGCAAAATTGAAACAGTAAAGCATGAATACGCAAGCCAGCTTGAGTCAGTCAAAGCAGAGCTTTCTGCAAAGCTAAGCACATACGGATTCCGCTACGAAAAAGAATATGAAGTTTTAAGCGAGCTTACGGCACTTTTAGTCGACCTAAGAGATGCAAGCATAAGCTTGCGACCAGTATTGGACTTCCAAGATCCTAATCTGACAAAAGATGAATTAAAACGCGAGCGCTTGAAGCGATTCTTTGAGGCCGGAAGAAGCCTTTACATTATACGAGAGAAGAAACGACCGTTTTATCCAGAGGACATTTACCAAGCTGTAGTATCAATCGAGAAAATTGCACACACAGAATCAATTGATTACCAGTATAAAGACCCTTTTGAAAAAGGAAGCTATCTAAAATACTGGGAAGATGCGGAGAAAAACCAGAAAGAAATCACGGCATCTGTAGAAAATGCAATGATGAAAGTGCGTGAGCGTGTAACAACATGGGAAGCTCTGCACAATGGCTTATAACAATGCGCTCAACACCGTTCGCTTCGCTCACTGGACTCGCAAAAGCTACGCTTTTGCTCGCTTGTTAGCTTAATCGTTAACTGTAATCGAGCCCCATGCAAATCAACGGGCTGAGCGAATCTAAGTTTAAGAAGATAGCGGCTGAATCACTGCGTAATGCTTTGAGACTGCACGAAGACTCAATACTGCTGTTCAAGCATGGATCTTACCCTTCTGCGTTCCAGCTTTCTGTTCTATCGCTAGAGGAGTTTGCCAAAGCGAAGTGGGTTGATCATTACTACTATGCCACGATCACAAACGAAGGCTTCCATAAGAAAGGGGAGCCAGGCTACGACGACCACGTAAAATTTGAACAGGAATGGCTAAAGCTCCTCTACCTGCATCCAGAGAAACAGTTCGCCTTTATTGGCCGAGAGATTTTTGATTATGCGCCCAGTTTCGTTTCGAGGGTTCAGGAGCGAAAACTGGAGCTTCAGAAACAGCAGGCAGTGTACGTAGGGTTAGAGCGCTCGAAAGGAAAAGTGGACACATCTAGCCGAGTCTCGGTTCCCACGAAGAAGATAAAAAAGGAAACAGCCAGACAGATGATCTCCCTTCTAAATTATGAGTTCATCAAAACTCATAATTTGATAGTCAAAAATGATTGTTACTGGGGCATCTGGGAAATGGACGATATTATCAATGAAGAGGATTACCCCACCTTGTTTCTTTGGCCTTACCGGTCAGGATTGAAATCGCGGAAATGGAAGAAGGTGCATCATGCAAAAAACAGTTAACCAAGACAGGCAGGGGACGCTCCTGACGTCGCACCCCTGCTGCAAGCATTATGGAATCAGGAGGGATATTACATGACTGGACTGGTCTTGGAATTACAAAGAGATTCGCTAAATCGCAATATAAGGGTAAGTGATCTGCTAAGAAAAGCGTTTGTGATATCTCGAAAGCTAAACATTCCAGAAATTCAACAATGGATTAACCATGAATTAAATGGTTATCCTCGCAACGAGGATATAATTCCGGATTACAGACAAATACATGGCACTCCAAAGATCTGGAATCCGTACCATGGGTGGCAACCATTGAACTTTGCTGATCCAAAGATGGCGGACCAACTATCGAGTCGCAAAAATTCTCAAGCTATTGGTGAGCTAGATGAATTGGCGGCTAAGGGTAGTTCAGGGGGTCTATATATGCCCTATCCTCAACACATTACCAATTGGCTAATGGAGCGTATGGACATTCCCTTGCAGCCTTCGCTTTTAGTGCCTCATATAGAGGTAATTGGAATTCTAGACGCTGTTAGAAATAGGGTGCTTGATTGGGCATTGCAACTTGAAACGCAAGGCGTATTGGGAGAAGGAATGAGTTTCACAGAAAAAGAAAAGCAGTCAGCACATACCGTCACATACCAAGTAACTAATAATATCGGCAGCATGCAAAACTCTCAGCTGCAACAGGATTCACCGAATGCAACGCAATCTCTAACAGTAAACATGGATCTGAACCAGCTAGCTGGTTTCATTGAGAAACTTAAAAAGCAGTTAGAGGGCTTGCAGTTAAACTCAACAGAAAAAGAGGAATTGCGCGCAGAGATCGCAACAATTGAACACCAGATAGCTTCACCTAAGCCAAAGTCTGTAATAGTAAGGGAATCTCTGAAAACAGTTAGATCTTTGCTAGAAGGCATTACCGGCAGCGTTATAGCAAGCGGCTTGCTTGCTCAGTTAGCTGCATTTCTGAATTAAAAATGGGGACAATTAAAAATGGGGACAGATTTATTTATAGCACAGAGCCACTAGCCTAAAAATAAATCTATCCCCTTTTCGAATCATTGCCGCTTAGCAAAGCGTTAGACTTTCGTGGAGGACTTACTTTGACCCCGACGGAGACGATCACGCAACTCAAAGCAGCTCGTGATAGTTTTTGGTTTAGCCTTGGAGCGTATGCGCTTTTAACCAAAGAACCAGCAAAATCTGAGCTTAGTAGATATAACATAAATATCCATGAAGATGGAGGCATCGTTGTCTCTGAAGATAATCTGAATGAGCGTCGCGGTACAAATTACACTATCGGATTCAACGACGCATTGAGCAATAGCGCTGCAAGGGGCGTCGTTGACAACTCCTTTAAGCAGATGATAATCGATTCAAATCACGCTATTCGCGCATACGCTAAATTTAACAAAATTGATATTTCAGAGTCATCGGCTATTCAATTTATTCGACATTACCGAAATGCAATCGCGCATAACGGTCTATGGGATCTGCGCTCACCCAAAGGGCTACCCCTAACCTGGCGAAATAAAACTCTGACAATTGAAATGAACAATCAGCCGATTGAAGGGTTTTTAACTTGGTTCGAGGGGCTGCAATTATGTGCGCAGCTGAACATTTTTGTTACCGAGCAAGTAGCCCGGACAGCCACTGCAAACGGTGGATGAAAAAAGCGTCATCCACCCTACGCAGTGACTTGCCCAAGTGAGCGACACCAAACCGCCCGGCAAACACACCGTTCACCCCTGGTTACGCCGGCTCTGCGCCAGGCGCTCAGCCAGGGCGTCGAGTTCGGGTAACTCCTCATCCGGCATCTGCCGGATCACCGCCTGGGTCAGTTTCATCTGGCGGATGAAGCGCCGGCAGTTGCCGCACATGGCCAGGTGCGCGCGTACGGCCAGACGTTGACGCAGCGTCAGTTGGCCGTCGAGATAATCGCTGGAGTGAGCGACCAATTCCTTGCAGGTCAGCATTGGCCTGTCTCCTCAAAATGTTCCAGGGTTGCAAAGACTTTCAGGCGTGCCCGGTGCAGCAGCACACGGGCATTGGAGAGCGAGATGTCGAGAAGATTACAGATCGCCTCCAACTCCAGGCCCTGACGCTCGCGCAGCACCAGCACGCTGGCCTGCAACTCGGACAGGCTGGCCAGGGTGTGTTCCAGGCATTGGCGCAGTTCGTCCTCGGTGAGCAGGGCTTCGGGGCTGTCCTGGTGCCAGGCATGCGGCGCCAGCAGCCAGTGGCCGTCATCGGCGAAACGCTCGTCACCCACCGTGCCATGGGGTGCGGGCAGGTCGTCGAGCAGCACCTCGCGGCGGTTGTGCTTGAGACGGGTCTTGGCGGTATTGGCGGTGATGGTCAGCAGCCAGGTCTTGAGACTGGAGCGCCCCTGGAAGCCACTGAGGCTGCGCACCACGGCGAGCCAGGCATCCTGCACCACTTCGTCGGCGTGGCGACTGCCGACGATGGCGTAGGCCACCGCGCGCATCGCCCCCTGGTAGCGAGCTACCAGCTCGCGATAGGCCTTCTGCTCACCGGTGAGCAGACGATCCAACAGATCAGTATCGGACATAGAACTCCCATGGTAGGGCCTGGCGCGCACGAGCAAACCCTGTACGAACCTGTTCACGATCTGCTGCGCGTCGGCCATGCTGCGTTGAAACCAACCTCAAAATGCTCATTTACAGCTCGTAAACTGCGCTTTTTCGGCTGCTTTCGCCTTGCCTGGCTCTCGCTCGCTAGATCGTGAAACAGGTTCTACGCGCCTCAGGCATTCCTACAGAGAGTTCAACGCTTGCGCAAAATTACACTGCCGATGGAATAACCGGCACCGAAGGAGCTTAGAACACCCAGGCTGCCGGCGGGCAGGTCGTCCTGATGCTTGTGCAGGGCGATCACCGAACCGGCCGAACTGGTGTTGGCGTAGGTGTCGAGAATCACCGGCGCCTCGTGCGGCTCGGCGTCGCGACCGAGCAGCTTGCGGGCGATCAGCAGGTTCATGTTGAGGTTGGCCTGGTGCAGCCAGAAGCGCTTCACATCTGCGACGTTGAGCTGGTTTTCCGCCAGGTGTGCGGCGATCAGCTCGGCGACCATCGGGCAGACGTCCTTGAACACCTTGCGGCCTTCCTGCACGAACAGCTTGTCGCGCGCGCCGATGCCCTCTTCCGCCGCGCGGTTGAGGAAGCCGAAGTTGTTGCGGATGTTGTTGGAGAACTGGGTCAGCAGCTTGGTGCCGACTACATCGAACTGGTGCTTGGAGGTGGCCAGATCGGCGCGCTCGATGATCACCGCGGTGGCGGCGTCGCCGAAGATGAAGTGGCTGTCGCGGTCGCGGAAGTTGAGGTGGCCGGTGCAGATTTCCGGGTTGACCATGAGGATGGCGCGGGCTTGGCCGGTCTGGATCGCGGTAGTCGCGGCCTGGATGCCGAAGGTGGCCGAGGAGCATGCCACGTTCATGTCGTAGCCCCAGCCGTCGATGCCCAGCGCGGCCTGCACTTCGATGGCCACCGCCGGATAGGCGCGCTGCAGGTTCGAGCAGGCGACGATCACCCCATCGATATCGGCGACGGTCTTGCCGGCGCGCTGCAGCGCTTCCTTGGCGGCGCCCACGGCCATTTCGCAGAGGATGCCCCACTCGTCGTTGGAACGCTCAGGGATACGCGGCACCATGCGCTGCGGGTCGAGAATGCCGTCCTTGTCGATGACGAAGCGGCTCTTGATGCCCGACGCCTTTTCGATGAAGGCCGTGCTGGATTCGCTCAGCGCCTCGATCTCGCCACGGGCGATGGCCTCGGCGTTGTCGGCGTTGAACTGCTGTACATAGGCATTGAAGGATGCCACCAGCTCGTCGTTGGAAATGCTGTTGGCCGGGGTGTAGAGGCCGGTACCACTGATCACGACGTTATGCACGCTCATTCCTCTTCTTGGCCGCTGGCGGCCTCAGGCAGTAGGCCGGCGACAATCGCGCAGGCCGAAAATCGGGGGACTTGGGCCAAGCTCTTGCGATGGTTGGCTCCGGGCCACTGAGTGTGCCACAGGGCGATGGGGTTCGTCCTCAGCCCTTGAGAGTGTCCAGACGGACAGAACATGACCCGATATAGCCGTTTGGTCTAAAGTCTTATCTCGAATCGCGCATCTGGAGCTTGAATGAATCTTTCCCTGCTCAGCCGCTATGCATTCTTTGCCTTCTGCGTGCTGTTCACCCTGGCCAGCCTGCCCTTCCTCGCTCATGAATGGCTGTGGCCGTTCACCCTGCTAGCAGGCGTGCTCAGCCTGATCGGCATCGGCGATCTGCTGCAGACGCGCCATGCAGTCAGGCGCAACTACCCGATCCTGGGCAATATCCGTTACCTGGTCGAAGGCATCCGCCCGGAGATTCGCCAGTATCTGCTCGAAGGCGACGCCGAACAGCTGCCGTTCTCCCGCGCGCAGCGTTCGCTGGTCTACGCCCGCGCCAAGAACGAAGGCTCGGACAAGCCCTTCGGCACCCTGAGCGACGTGTACCAGAACGGCTTCGAGTTCATCAGCCATTCCATGCGCCCGGCACCGCTGACCGACCCGTGCAGCTTTCGCGTAGAGATCGGCGGGCCGCAGTGCAGCCAGCCGTACTCGGCCTCGCTGTTCAACATCTCGGCGATGAGCTTCGGCTCGCTCAGCGCCAACGCCATCCGCGCGCTGAACCAGGGCGCCAAGCTCGGCGAGTTCTATCACGACACCGGCGAAGGCAGCATCAGCCCCTACCACCGCGAGCATGGCGGCGATCTGGTGTGGGAGCTGGGCAGCGGCTATTTCGGCTGCCGCGCCTCGGATGGCCGCTTCGACCCCGAGCGTTTCGCCGTCCAGGCGGCCAGCCCTCAGGTGAAGATGATCGAGATCAAGCTCAGCCAGGGCGCCAAGCCGGGCCATGGCGGCATCCTGCCCAAGCACAAGGTCACCGAGGAAATTGCCAACACACGCGGCGTGCCCATGGGTGAGGATTGCATCTCGCCCTCGCGCCATAGCGCCTTCTCCACGCCCATCGAGCTGCTGCAGTTCATCACCCAGCTGCGCGAGCTGTCCGGCGGCAAGCCGGTCGGCTTCAAGTTCTGCCTGGGTCATCCCTGGGAATTCATGGGCATCGTCAAGGCCATGCTGGAGACGGGCATCCTGCCCGACTTCATCGTCGTCGACGGCAAGGAAGGCGGCACCGGTGCAGCGCCGCTGGAATTCACCGATCACCTTGGCGTACCGCTGCGCGAGGGGCTGCTGTTCGTGCACAACACCCTGGTCGGCAGCAACCTGCGCGACAAGATCAGGCTCGGCGCCAGCGGCAAGATCGTCAGCGCCTTCGACATCGCCCGTGTGCTGGCCATCGGCGCCGATTGGGCCAACTCGGCGCGCGGCTTCATGTTCGCCATCGGCTGCATCCAGAGCCAAAGCTGCCATACCAACAAGTGCCCAACCGGCGTGGCGACGCAGGACCCGCTGCGCCAGCGCGCCCTGGTGGTCGAGGACAAGGCCCAGCGCGTCTACAACTTCCACCGCAACACACTCAAGGCGCTGGCCGAGATGCTCGCCGCCGCCGGCCTCGACCATCCGGCGCAGATCGATGCCAAGCACCTGGTGCAGCGCATGTCCGCCACCGAGATCAAACTGTTCGCCCAGCAGCACGTGTTTCTCGCGCCGGGCGAACTGCTCGGCGGCCAGATCGAGGGGGAGTTCTACGAGCGCATGTGGCGCATGGCCCGTGCTGACAGTTTCGATCCCGCCGCGGCCTGATGCGCATGCGTCTGCTGCTTTTCGCTTTGCTGGTTTCGCTGAGCGCCGTTGCCAGCGAGCAGGAACAACGCCCGCTGCGCTTCTCGGTAACCGAGGGCTGGGCCATGCCGATGATCCTCATCGAAGATGGCCGTGCCACGTCCGGCGTGCTCTACGACCTGCAGACACGTCTGGCGCAGAAGGTCGGCCGCCGCGCCGAACTGCTGGTGTTGCCGCGTCTGCGCGTACAGCGCCTGATGGCCAGGGGTGAGATCGACGTGCGCTGCTACGTCAATCCGGGCTGGCTAAGCGAAACGCACCATCAATACCTCTGGAGCGTGCCCTTCATGGTGCAGCGCGACTTGATCGTCGGCCGTCACGACGAAGCCGACATCAGCCTCGCGCAACTGCCGGGCCAGCGCCTGGGTACCGTGCTGGGCTACAGCTACCCGCGCCTGGACCCGCTGTTCGCCAGCGGCCAGCTGCAGCGCGAAGACGCCCGCACGCAAGAGCTGGTGCTGGAGAAGCTGGAAGCCGGACGCTATCGCTACGCGGTCAGCAACGAGCTGGCCCTGGCCTGGTTCAACCGCGACCTGCCGGAGGACAAACGCCTGCGCGCACTGGCCGAGCTCAGCGCCGATGCGCTTTCCTGCCTCGTGCGCGATGCGCCGGACGTGCCCACCCAGGCGCTGCTGCAAGCTCTGGTACAGATGAAGGAGGATGGCGAATTCGACGCCATTCTCTCCCGCTATCGCTGAATCGCCGGGCTCCTGCCCAGGTGCCGCAGCACCTGTTCGAGGCGCTGCGTGGGCGAGCCCGTCAGACGCGTGAAGGTCCATCCGCGCCGCTGCAACTCCTGCTCGTACCACTGGTTCTGCCGACGGCGAAACGTCTCGTCGCGCCGCGTACCGTCCTGCACGAAGGGAAAGTCGTCGGCGCACAAAAACAGATGCTGGTAATGCCGCTCGGCCAGGCGCTCCAGCTCGGGCTCGGCACGGCCGAACATCTCGCGACAGTAGAACAGCGTGGTCAACGGCGTGGTGTCGCATACCAGATAACGCCGGCACTGCCCGGCCAGGCTCTGCTCACGGTCGACCTGGGTGCGGCCTATGCGCAGCAGATCCTCATAGGCCAGCACACCGCCCTGCTCTTCCCACAGTTCTCGGCCATATTCGGCGGCATGCCGCGTACCCAGCTTCTCGGCCAGCGCCAGGGCAAGGCTGCTCTTGCCAGTGGACTCGCCGCCAAGCAGGGCGATGCGCTCGACGAAATCGCCGTAGACCTGCGGTGCCAGGTACTGGCGCAGGCCGTGGATGTCGGCGCGCAGTCGCGTACCGGACACCGGCACCTGAATGCGCGCGCGGTCGATCTCGACATGCTGCACCGGCCGGCCGAAACATTCGCTCAGGTGCGCGGCGAAGCCATCACCGTAGGCCTCGCTGGTAAAGACCGCGTCCACCGGATGGCCAAGCACCGCGAGGCAGAACTCGGCGACGAACTGGCGCTGTATGGCATCGGGATCGGATTCGTGAGGAAGGTCCGGCAGCGCCAGGCCGCCTGCACGCTGCTGGGCGACCCACTCGGGCGTGACCACCCAACTGGGCAATTCGGGAAAGCGCAGGCGCAACCAGTTCGTCCGCCGCTCAGGCTCGCAACCGGCAAGCTCCGGGTAGGCCCAGCTGAGCAGCACCAGTTGCTCGCACTGCTCTCGCGCCTGGCGGATCAGCCATTCGTGCCCCAGATGCAGCGGCGCGAACTTGCCCACCACCAGACCATGGGCGAATCGCTTGCTCATCTCAGGCCGCCTGCGCTTTCAGTTCACGCCGCCAGCAATACAGGCCGTACCAGGCATTGCACCAGAACAACAGGTAGATGAAGGCGGTCAGGTACAGCTCGCGCGAGGCGAACAACGGCACTGCCAGGGTATTGACCAGCAGCCAGCCGTACCAGGTTTCCAGCTTGCGGCGCATCAGCAGTAGCTGCGCCAGCACGCTGAAGGTCAGCACCAGCGAATCGATAAAGGGCGCGTAGGCGTCGGTGAAGTGGTGCAGCAACGCTCCGTAGGCGACGGCCACGACAACGGCGATCGACAATGCCAGGCCCAGCCCCGGCCAGGCCGTACGGCTGATCGGCATGGGTTCACCGTCGCGTCCACGCAACCAGCTCCACCACCCCAGCAGACTGGTGGCGATGAAAAAGCCCTGCAGGGTCACGTCCGCATACAGCTGCACGCTGAAGAACAGCCAGCCGAACAGCACACAGCCGACCAGACCGACTGCCCAGGTGTGCACGGAGTTGCGCGCCGCCAGCACGACCGAAACCAGATAGAAGAGGTTGGCGAAAATCTCCAGCGACGACGGCATGCACGCATCCTTATGAACATGGAATCAGCCGCGCAGCCTACCACGTGACGTATGCCACAGCCGTGCATGCATCACCTGACAACAGGGCTGATCCATGCTCTGATATGCCTCCCACCGCACTCCAAAGGACTGGATCGCACCATGCCTGTACTCGCTCTGCTAGTCATCGCCTGCCAAGTCACCTGTGGCCTCCACGTGGTGCGCAGTGGTCAGGAACGCTACTGGCTATACCTGATCATCGCCCTGCCAGGTCTCGGTTGCCTGATCTACTTCCTCGGCATCATGCTGCCGGATCTGCTCGGTAGCCGTCGCGGCCGCCGTACGCTCAACCGCCTGCACGACAGCATCGACCCAGAGCGTCATCTGCGCGCTCTGCGCGATGAGCTGGACATTCGCGACACCCGCGATACCCGCGTCAATCTGGCCGATGAGCTGCTGCGCATGGGCCAGGCCGAAGAAGCGGCCACGCACTATCAGATGGCATTGCGCGGCATTCACAGCGACGCACCCGACATCCTCCTCGGCCTGGCAAAAGCACGCTTCGCCCTGGGCGATTTCGCCGGCTGCCAGGCGAGCCTCGATCAACTGATCGCCCACAACCCCGACTTCCGCTCCACCGATGGCCACCTGCTGTATGCCCGTGCGCTGGAAGGCCAGGGCAACGACCTCAAGGCCGAAGAGGAATACCGCGCACTCGGCAGCTACAGCGCCAGCCCGGAAGCCAATTACCGCTATGCCCTGCTGCTGCGCCGACTGGGGCGCCAGCGCGAAGCCATCGAACTGCTGCAGCAGATCCACACCCACGCCCGTCGCTCCGCCCGGCATTACCGGGTTCTGCACAAGGAGTGGCTGGACCTGAGCCAGAAGGCGCTGCTCGATCTGCAGCGCAGTTGAACGGCGTCAGGTTATTCCCACGCCTCCCGCTCCCCCGTCCAGGCATGCAGCTCGCGCTTCTGCGCGCCGGACCATAGCCAGCCGCTGCGCGCACCGACCAGGGTGCTGACCGCATGCTGGCGGCCGAAGCGGTTGTGCCGGGCCAGCGTCAGGGCGATATCGCGCAGCACGGCCAGGGTGTGGCTGTTGGACTGGAACAAGGGCGTCAGCAACCGACTCGCCTGGCGGTAGTACCGCAGGTGGTCACGGCGAGCATCACCGTAACGAGCGAAGATGGCGTTCCAGTCGATTGCATGCTGGGCCTCGTCGCCCGCGTTGCCGAGCGTATCAGCGAGCGCGGCGGCATCGACCAGCGCCATGTTGGCGCCCTGTCCCAGTTGCGGACTCATGGCGTGGGCGCAATCGCCGATGGCCAGGACGCGGCCATCGTGCCAGCGCTGCATGCGTACATCGGCATAAGCGGCCAGCGTCAGCTGTGCGGGATCGATGATCTGTTGCAGATAGGCCTGCGCCGCTTCGCCAGCCAGGGCGCTCACACGGGTTTTCCAGGCCTCCAGGCCACTCGCTCGCCACGTCTCGTGCTCACTGAGCGGCAGGCTCCAGAACAGACTGGTGAGCGACCGTTCGCGTGCCTGATGGGTGCAACCAGTGGGCATCAGCCCGAACATTTCCCGGCAGCCGCGATACCACTGACGCAGCTCGCCGGTTTCGGCCGACGCCGCAGTCGGCAACATGCTCCACAAAGCGCCCCAGGGATAGGGCCGCGACCACTGGCGCACCTGCATCTGCGCGCGCAGTGTCGAACGGGTGCCATCGGCCAGGATCAGCGCGGCGAAATCCCCCAGAGGTTGTTCAACGCCTTCTTCGTCCTGACGCAGCAAACGGACATGGCCGCTGCCCTGTTCGAAACGGCTGATGCTCACTCCGGTTTGCACCTGCACGCCAATGCGCTGCGCCGCATTGAGCAGCGCCGTCATCAGCACGCCGCGGTGGATGCCCAGGCCGAAACTGCCGGGCTGCCAGTCGTGATAGCGGGTATCGAGAATCACCCGCCCCCGGCAACTGGTGCCGTAGAGTCGGCTGACCGGCGCACCCAGCGCGGTGCATTCGGCGAGCAGACCAAGGCGCTGCAGCACCGCCAGGCCGGAAGGCTGCAGCAGGATCCCGGCGCCCACCGGCTGCAGTCGTTCGACCCGCTCCAGCAAACGCACCGCATAGCCCTGACGGGCGAGAAATATGGCGGTGGCGAGACCAGCTGTCCCCGCCCCGACTATGGCGATCGGCAATCCATTCACGTTCGTGCTCCCTGATTGGCTGCAGGGAATACTAACCGTCCGGCATCACTGGCGGTATGACCGCCCGCACAGCGCCAGAGCGGTCATCAAGGCTTGTCGGGGCGTATATCGAAGCCGCCCTTGTTCTGGCTGACGATGCGCAGGTGCTGGATTTCCCCGCTTTTCACCGGCACCGCCACTTCGCGCAGCAGGCGGCCCATGCCGCACAGGGTGTCGTCCATGCGATCCGGGGTGATGCCGACCACGCGCGTGCCTGGCCGTACCTGGAAGGTTGCGACCTCACCGACGCCGATGCGCGCAGCCACCTTGCGGTCCACTTCGATGGCCACGTAGCAGCCGCCCCCCATCATGCCGAAATCGCGATTGACCACGATCTGAGCGCCATTCTCCTGCGCCTCCTGGAAGGCCAGCAGACGATCCTCCGGCACGGGCTTGATGTGCTCGGGATCACCTCGAAACGACGAACAGCCAGCCAGCAACACCAGGGGTAGAGCGATGAGGATCGAACGCATGAAGCCCTCCATGGGCAGATGAGTGCCGGCTGAGTATTGGGCTTGGCGCGTCTGCGGGCAAGGTATCGATGACAGCGATTTTCGTTAGCAAAAGCATCGATTTCTGCAATGAAGGGCGCAGTGTTTTCATCTCTCCTGAACCCGGCGCCAACCTTTCCAGGCGCACAGATCGGAGATACGCAAGATGAAATTCGCAGCCTTCAACGCCACCCTCCTCGCCGTTCTGGCCCCCTTGGCCATCGCCAGCGAGAAAGCACCTGCCACTCCCAAGGTCGAAGTACAGGAATACCAGTACGGCATGCAGCTGGATATCGATCAGGTCCTGCAACGCACCGACAACAGCCGCAAGAGCGGTGTGGTACCGAGCGTTCTGGTCTACCGCGACAGCCAGGGTGAAGTGCACGCCGTGCGCTTCATGGAATGGGGCGGGCTGAGTAGCCAGAACGGCTAAGCGCTTGCTCAGCGCGTGCTTCGTGCCCCGGCCGATACTTCGGCCGGGGCGAAACCATTTTCAGCCCTGCAGACGTTTGGCCAGACGCGCCTGCAGCGCCTCCAGCTCGGCCGGGTCGGCCTTGTTGGCCGCGTGAATACCCAGCCCCTCGCCCTCGAAGCGCGGGATCACGTGCATGTGGATATGGAACACCGTCTGCCCGGCAGGCGCGCCGTTGAACTGCGCCACCTGCACGCCAGCCGGCTGCAGTTCGTCGACCACCGCCTGGGTGACCTTCTTCACCACGGCCATGACCTTGGCCAGGCTGGCGTCGTCGATTTCCAGGATATTGCGCGCGGCAGCGCGCTTGGGAATGACCAGACTGTGGCCCTTGGATTGCGGGAACAGATCGAGGAACGCCAGCACATCGTCGTCCTCGTAGAGTTTGTAGCAAGGCAGGTCGCCACGAATGATCTGGGCGAAGATGTTCTGGGGATCGTAGGTACCGTGCAGGCTCATGCCGATGGGCTCCGTGCCGGGTGGATGAAAACCCGCACCATACCGCCTCGTTCGCGCACAGGGAACCAGGCAGGATCGCCCGAGTCGATGACTACTAGCAGGCGCATCGATTTCCGTCACTGCCGCCACTCGTGTTTTGATCGCCGCTCCCAAGGCCCACTGGATATGGAAACCACATGACCGACCTCAGCCCCTTTCACATCACCCGCAAATGGCCCGCGCAGCATCCCGAGCGCCTGCAGCTCTACTCGCTGCCCACGCCCAACGGTGTCAAGGTCTCGATCATGCTGGAAGAAATCGGCCTGCCCTATGAGGCGCACCTGGTCAGCTTCGACAGCAATGACCAGTTCAGCCCCGAGTTCCTTTCACTGGCGCCGAACAACAAGATTCCCGCGATCCTCGATCCCGACGGGCCGAATGGCCACCCGCTGCCGCTGTTCGAGTCCGGGGCGATCCTGATTTACCTGGCAGAGAAGACCGGCAGGTTGCTGCCGCAGGACGCCGCAGCCCGCTACGAGACGATTCAATGGCTGATGTGGCAGATGGGTGGCCTCGGCCCGATGTTCGGCCAGCTCGGCTTCTTCCATAAGTTCGCCGGTGCCGAGTACGAGGACAAGCGCCCGCGTGATCGCTACGTCGCCGAATCCGCTCGCCTGCTCGGTGTGCTCGACCAACACCTGGAGGGCCGTAGCTGGATCGCCGGCGAGTACAGCATCGCCGATATCGCCGTGTTCCCCTGGGTGCGCTGCCTGGTGGACGTCTACAAGGCCGGCGATCTGGTGCAGTTCGAACGCTTCGGCAACGTGCGCCGCGTGCTCGACGCCTTCCTCGCGCGCCCGGCCGTGCAGCGCGGCTTGAGCATTCCGGCACGCGGCTGACGAGGTTGCAGGAGCCGTGCCTGCGGCTCCTGCAAAGTCCGCTCTATGTAGCCACCAGTTCCTGCCGCTCGGCGGCCTTGCGGTCCGCCTGGGTCCCCAGATACCAGCCGAGCAACCCCCACAGCGCCGCGCTGGCCGCGCCCACCAGCGCCACCAGCCAGGCGCCTTGTGCGAGCATGTCCAGCAGGCTCTTGAGCCAGCCACTCATCGCATCGCCGGCGCGGTAGACCACGGTGTCGATGAAGTTCTTCGCCTTGTATTTGCTCTCGGCATCCAGCGGCGCGAAGAGCATCTCCCGCCCCGGTCGCACGAAGGCGTATTCGCCGATACGCCGTACGATCATCAGCGCTGCCAGCATGGCGAAGGTCGGCATCAAGGCCAGGCCGATGAAGCCGACGCATACCAATAGCGGTACGCAGGCCAGCAGCACGCGCACACCCAGGCGTCGCGCGATGCGCCCGGTGATGAACAGCTGGGAGATAAGCGCACCGGCCTGCACCACGAAATCGATCACCCCGAACACCCGCACCTGCGCGGCGCGATCCGGAAACAGCTCGGCCACCAGGCGGGCCTGCTCGAAGTAAAGAAAGGTGCTGGCCGTGGCCAACATGATGACGAAACCGGCGATACCAAACAGGTAGGGCGAAGACAGCACGCGCATCAGACCGCTGAACGGATTGCCCGGTACCGGACGCCGCGGACTTTCCGCCTGCACGGCGCCGGCACGTCCCGCGCCACCCTCCTCGCGCCAGCGCATCAGCACCTGCTTCAGTGACAGCGCTACGGCCAGCAACACCGCGGCCAGCAGAATCAGCCCACTCTGCCCCAGCGTGCTTACCAGCAAGGCACTCAGCGCCGGGCCGACCAGGCCGCCGACACTGGCACCGGCGGCGATGAAGGCGAACAGGCGCTTGGCCTGCTCGCTGTCGAACACGTCGGCCATCAGGCTCCAGGCCACCGAGACGACGAACAGGTTGTAGACCGAAATCCACACATAGAAGCTGCGCGCCAGCCACACACTTTCATCTGCACTGAAGAACAACAGGGCGAACAACGCCAGGTTCAGGGTGAAGAAGCCATACACCCAGTCGATGAAATGGAGCCGCGGCACCCGCGAACTCAGCCAGGCGAACAACGGCACCGCGATCAGCATCACCACGAAGGTGGCGGTGAACAGCCACTGCAGGTTCTCCACGCCGGAGACGATGCCCATGGCTTCGCGGATCGGCCGCAGCATGAAGTAGCCCGAGAACAGGCAGAAGAACAGGGTGAAACCGGCCAGCGCCGGCCACAGCTCGTTGCGCTGCGCGTTGATGGCCACGGCCACGCGCTGCGCCATCGTTGAAGATGACATGGCAAATTCCTCGAAGGGGGCGCGCCTCGAGGCGCGCCAAGATTCAGCCGTATTTCACGCCCGTCAGGCGCTCGGCTACCGACCACAGGCGCGCCGCATCATCGGCATCCGCCGCGGCAGCAGGCACCCTTGCCAGCCCCAGTGGACCGCGCTTTTCCTCTTCGCCGGTCGGCCCGTAGTAACGACCACCCTCGGCTTCAGCCGCCGTCGCCGCGAACAGTGACGACAGCGCCCCCTGCGCCGCCGAGTGATAGACCTCGCGATCCTTCGCCCACTGGCGGGCGAACTCGCTTTCCAGTCCAGGACCGCGCTCGACCAGTTCGGTGACGGCCACGCCAGGATGCGCGGCGACGCTGCGCACGCCCCAGTTGTTGGCCAGGCTGCGCCGCTGCAGCTCGAAGGCCATCATCAGACAGGCCAGCTTCGACTGGGCGTAGGCCGCATAGGGGTCGTAGCTGCGCTCGGACTGCAGGTCGTCGAAATTGATCCGACCACGATTGACCGCGATGCTCGCCAGCGTCACCACGCGCGGATCGGATGACTTGCGCAGCGACGACAGGAGCAAACCGGTCAGGGCGAAATGGCCGAGAAAATTGGTCGCCAGCTGCATCTCGAAACCGTCGCGAGACACGCCGCGCTGCGGCGGCGCCATGATCGCGGCATTGTTGATCAGCACGTCCAACACCTCGCCCTCGGCATTCAGGCGCTGAGCCAGGCTGCGCACCGAGGCCAGATCGGCCAGGTCCAATTGTTCGAAACGCACCTGCGCATCCGGCACCTGGGCACGAATACGTTCGATGCTCTCGGCGCCACGCTGCGCATTACGCGCGGCGATGATCACCTGCGCACCGGCCCCGCTCAGGGCCAGAGCGTCCTCGAAGCCCATACCGCTGGTGCCACCGGTGACCAGCATGCGCTTGCCGGTCAAAGGCGGCATGTCCGTCGCCTGCCAGCCCGTTGCAGGGTCGGCCCAGGCGAACCTCGGTATGCCACCCAGCACCCCTTGCAAGGCAAGACTGCCACCCAGCATGCCGAACAGCTTCAGTGCATCCCGACGCGTATGGCCCAGCCCCGCTTCGTTTCTCTTGCTCATTGCAGCTTCCTCCTATCCGTTAGCTCGATGCGCCAAATCAGGCAACGGCGCAGGACATAGGGTGCGAGCAGAAAGACTGTTCGATAAGCCGGTCACGACCGAACAGGGTATACGGCCAGGCGTACAGTTACCGGGGGTTTCAAAGGCGCGAACCGCAGCCCGGATGCAATCCGGGGCCATTGGCATGCCTTCCCGGATTTCGTCCAGGCTACAGAGCCCAGGATTGGCAAAGCGGGCGCTGCGCCGCATTATCGGACCTTCGTCATTTCCCAGCCGACGCTCATGCGCCAACCGAATCTGTCCGATATCGCCCTGTTCGCCGCCGTGGTCGAGGCCGGTGGTTTTCGTGCCGCAGCGCAGCGCCGCGGCACGTCAGCCTCGTCACTCAGCGATTGCATACGCCGCCTGGAAAAGGAGCTGGGCGTGCGCCTGCTCAACCGCACCACCCGCGGCCTGACGCCGACGGAAATCGGTGCGCGACTGCTGGAGCGCCTGCGCCCGGCGCTGGACGAGATCAACACAGCACTCAACGACCTGCAGGAAGACCCGCAGCATCCGGTCGGCTCGCTGCGCCTGCATGTGCCCGGCGTAATCGCCCGGCACATCCTGCCGCAGCTGCTGGATGGCTTTCTCGCGCGCTACCCGGGCATCGCACTGGAGGTGAACATGGACAACACCTTCATCGACGTGATCGGCGCCGGTTACGACGCAGGCATCCGCTACGAGGAAAGCCTGGCCAAGGACATGATCGCCATTCCCATCGGGCCGCGCCGGCAGTGCTTCATGGCAGTCGCCGCGCCCAGCTATCTGCAGCGCCACGGCACGCCACAACATCCCGGCGAACTGAACGAGCACCGCCTGCTCGGTTACCGCTTCGCCAGCGGCAAGCTGGGTGTCTGGGAGTTCGAGCAGGATGGGCGCGCCTTGCGCATCGCCCCGGAGGGCAGGTTGGTCAGCTCATCGCAGGACCTGCTGATCGCCGCGGCTTGCGCCGGCCACGGCATTCTCTACACCTTCGAGGAATACATCGCGGCGCATCTCGCCAGCGGCCAGCTGCAACCCATCCTGCATGACTGGTGGCAGCACTTCGAAGGGCCTTACCTGTACTACCACAGCAGGCGCAACGTGCCGGCGCCGCTGCGCGCCTTCGTCGACTACGTGAAGGCCTTGAACAACGCCGACCATTCGTCTCAAAGCCCGATATAGAGCGGCCGGCAATATCCAGGCACGGCACTCGGAGATTATAATTCCGCGCTTGCCTTCTCCCTTCCAGGTCACTCATGAGCACGCCTTCCCCCAGCGCTGCGACGCATCTGTCGCCGGGCGCGATCCTTCTCATTCAACTCGCCCTGGCCCTTGGCGGCTTCGCCATCGGCACCGGCGAGTTCGCCATCATGGGCCTGATGCCCAACGTCGCCGCCGACCTTGGCGTCAGCGAACCGCAGGTCGGTCACGTGATCAGCGCCTATGCCCTCGGCGTGGTGGTCGGCGCACCGCTGCTGGCCCTGCTTGGTGCACGCCTGCCGCGGCGCATCCTGCTTCTGCTGCTGATGGGCTGCTTTGCCCTCGGCAACTTCGCCAGCGCCCTGGCGCCGGGCTACGAGCCGCTGCTGATGTTCCGCTTCATCGCCGGCCTGCCTCACGGCGCCTACTTCGGCATCGCCATGCTGGTGGCCGCGTCCATGGCGCCGCCGCACAAGCGCGCCAAGGCGGTGAGCCGGGTGCTGGCCGGCCTGACCGTGGCCATCCTGATCGGCAATCCGCTGGCCACATGGCTAGGCCAGTTCATGAGCTGGCGCTACGCCTTCGCCCTGGTCGGCATCATCGCCATCACCACCATCGTCATGGTGGCGATCTTCCTGCCGTCCGATCCCAACGAGCAGCGCAGCAGCCCCAAGGGCGAGCTGCGCGCCTTCAACCGTGCGCCGATCTGGCTGGCCCTGGGCATCGGCGCCATCGGTTTCGCCGGGATGTTCTGCGTGTTCAGCTACATGGCGCCCACACTGCTGCACGTCACCCAGGTCGGCCCCGGCTGGATTCCTCTGGCCATGGGCGTGTTCGGCGCCGGCTGCATCGTCGGCAACAGCGCCGGCGGCTGGCTGTTCGATCGCCTGCGCCTGCGGGCCGTGGCCTGGATCCTGGCCTGGAGCACCCTGGTGCTGCTGGTCTTCCCCTTTGCCGCGCACAGCCTCTGGACCATCCTGCCGGCGATCTTCGCCATCGGCACCATGATCGCCCTCGGCCCGGCACTGCAGACCCATCTGATGGACGTCGCCACCGGCGCGCAGACGCTGGCGGCCGCCTCCAACCACGCTGCGTTCAACCTCGCCAACGCCCTCGGCCCCTGGCTCGGCGGCCTGGCCATCAGCGCCGGCATGAGCTGGACGGTGACCGGCTATATTGGCGCCGCCACCGCAATCGGCGGCCTGTTGCTGTTCGGCTGGGCGTGGCAGGTACAGCGAAAGAACACTGCAATCTGAACAGGTGCGTGAGGTGACTCGGGCAAGGTATCTTCTACCTCCCGAGCCACCGACGAACCCACCCGATGATTGCCCAGCGTTTACGCTTCGCCCTGATCGCCAGCACTCTGTTCACCGCTATGACCGCCCAGGCACAGGTGGAGGTCGAGGCCAATGCCGGCATGCTGGCGGCAAAGATTTCCGAAGAGATCGTTCCAGGCGACTACGAGAAACTGCTGGCTGGCCTGCGCGCCAATCCGGGTAAGCACAAGCGCAAGGTCGTGCTGCTCGACAGCATCGGCGGCAGCGCTCCGGAAGCCATCCGCATGGGGCGCCTGCTGCGCGAAACCGGCTTCGAGGCGCTGGTGCCTTCCGCCGGCATATGCCAGGGCAGTTGCATCTACCTGCTCGCTGCCGGCACCAAGCGCACCATCAACGGCCATGTCGCCCTGCGCCGGCCGCCCTTCCCCGCTGGAGACTCGGCACTGGCGCAGGCCGCCCATGGCCGCCAGTCGTTCAGCCCGGCCAACTACTTGCGCGACATGGGCGTCGACGTGCGTCTGGCGGAAGACATCTATCAGCTAGAGCCGGGGCGCTTGCGTCTGCTGGGCCCGGATGAACTGGCGCGTTATCGGCTGAAATAGCGATACGGACTTGCGGGGATAGAGCCCCGGCATCACGCGATGCCGGGGCTTTTCTGCATCAGAACAGGAAGGTCAGCGCCAGGTTGAACAGCATGGCGGCGACGAAGCCGATGGGCGCGGCGCGTAGCAGCAGCTGCGAGAACAGCGTCGAGCGCGCCTTGTCATCGGTGCACGAGCCCAGCAGCAGGCTGCCACCCGAGGAGAACGGCGAAATCGAGGTGGCCTGCGCACCAACCACGATGGCGACGAAGATGATCACCGGATCGATCGACATCGAAGCCGCCAGTGGCAGCACCATCGGGAACAGCGCCGGCGTCACCACGCCCAGGGTGCTGGCGAAGATCGACATCAGGGCCGCCACCACACCGAATGCCACTGGAACCATCAGCGGCGGGATGTTGCCGCCGATCCAGGACGCCAGCGCATCGATGGTGCCAGCCTTGATCGCGATCGAGATCAGCATGCCGACACCGCAGATCATGATCAGCGTGGCCCAGGGCACGGAGGCGATGGCCTTGCGCTCGTCACCGAGCTTGAGCAGCAGTGCGATCACCGAGAACACGCTGGCGATCAGGCCGATATCCACCTTGCTGTTGACGAACCTGACCGTGGCGTTGTCCGGGAAGGCCAGCAGCGCCAGTGGCGCGGCGAGTACCAACACCATCATCAGCAGCGTCAGCAGCAGGGTCAGTTTCTGCTCGCGGTTGAAGGCTTCCGGCAGGTCGGCGGTGAGTACCGCATTCTTCAGGTTGCGGCCATGGCCACCGAGGAAGACGAAGGCGGAAATCACCAGAATCGGAATGATCGCCGTGCTGGCGAAGATCGCCAGGGCGTTGACGAAGGCTTCGCTCTCGGGCATGCCGGCGCCGGTCATCAGGCCACGGAAGATGATGCCACTCTGGCTGGAGACGAAGTTGGCCCCGGCCAGCGCGCCGTAGTTCACCGCCATGCCGCCGAGAATCAGGCTCATGCCGGTGCGCTGGCACAGCAGCAGGGTCAGCGGTGCCATGAAGGCCAGTACGGTGTAGTAACCGGCGCCCATGGCAGCGATCACCCCCGAGGTCAGCAAAATGGCATAGGGCAGCAGGTGCGGCACGCCACGGCAGCGATACAGCAGATGCCCGGCGAGTTTTTCCAGGGTGCCGTTGACGGTGGCGAAGCTGTAGAACAGGCAGACCGAGAAGATCACGAAGAAGATCTTCAGCGGCCACATGTTGATGATGTCGCCCGGGCTCAGGCCCATGCCGAAGCAGCCGAGCAAATAGGCGAAGGCGATGGCGAACAGGCCGATGTTGATCTTGGTGGTGTAACCCAGCGCGACGGCGAGAACGATCGCGGCGACGACGAGCAAGCTCATCATGATGGTTTGACTCCTTTTGTTGTTCTGATGTGAGCGACGGTTACGCCGAGGCGAAACCGAACAGGGTTGCGGGGTTGTCCACCAGAACGCGACGGCGCTCCTCGGGGTCGGGTAAGAGGGCATCGAGCAGCGCGAACTGCTGATCGTAACGGGTCTGCGACTCGAACTGGGTGTTGGGCCAGTCGCTGCCCCAGAGGAAGCGGCCGATACCGCCACAGGCCTCACGTAGGCGCGCCTCGATGGCCTGGGCTCGGGCCAGATCGGACTGGCTGCGGTAGGCTGCCGACAGCTTGATCCACACCGGCGCCTGGCCGAGCAGCGCGAAGAAGGCGTCATGCTGGCCATCGTCCAGCTGCACGCTCGGTGCCGGCAGGCCGAAGTGATCGATCACCACCGTCACCCCTGCTTCAAGGATCTCCGGCACGATCAGCGCCAGATCGCCGAAGCCGCGCTGAATCTCCACCTGCCAGCCACGCTGTGCCAGGCGCCGGAACAGGCCATTCCAGGCCGGCCCGGTGTAGTCCTCCAGCACCTTGCCGATGAGGTTCAGGCGCACACCCACTACCCCGGCCGCGGCCAGTTCGTCCAGTTCGCTATCGCTGATCTGCGCCTCGACTACCGCTACGCCGCGCAAGCGCTCGGGGAAGCGCTGCAACGCCTCGACCATGAATTGGTTATCGGTGCCGAGAAAGCTTGGCTGGATGAGCACGCCATGAGACAGGCCGCAGGCGTCCAGGTGGGCGAGATACTGCTCCACGGTGGCGTCATAGCTGGGGCTGTAGCGGCGCCCGGGAACCATGGGCAGGTCCTGGCGAAAGATATGGGCATGGGTGTCGATGCCGGTGATACCGGCATAAGGCAGGGACGTCACGAAGCGATACCTCTGTCGTTCTTGTTCGAGCTGCTCTTGAGGCAGCCATTTTATACAGACATACAGTCATATATATGAATAGATGACTGTATAGATAGAGTTCCAGTGCTGTCAACGCACCCGCCGGTGGTAAAGTGACGGCCGGTCGAATTGCGGATTTGAGGTTTATGAGCACCACGGCACTGGGACAGGACGAACGCCTGCCGCTGTATCAGCGGCTACGTGACGAGATGCTGGGCAAGATTGCCGCAGGCGAATGGCTACCCGGCGAGGCCATTCCCACCGAAGCGGAGTTGACCCGCCAGTACGGTGTGGCCGTAGGCACGGTGCGCAAGGCGGTGGAAACCCTGGTTGCCGAGGGGCTGCTGCTGCGCGCGCAGGGTCGCGGTACCTTCGTGCGGCGGCCGAACTTCGATGGATCGCTGTTTCGCTTCTTCCGTCAGGTCAGCGCCAACGGCCAGTCGCAGGTGCCACAAAGCCGCATCCTCGAATGCCGCCTCGAGCCCGCAGACGCGGCAGCACGCCAGGCATTGCAACTGGCGGAAGGCGAACGCTGCGTCTTCCTCCAGCGCCTGCGCCTGATCGACGGCCGTCCGCTGTTCCACGAGCGCATCTGGCTACCGGCTTCACGCTTTGGCGCGCTGCTGGATCTGGCGCCGGAGGACTTCCCGCCCCTGCTTTATCCACTCTACGAGCAGCACTGCGGCCAGCGCATCGCATCGGCAAAGGAGACCCTCACGGTTTCTGCCGCCGATGCTGAGCTCGCGGCCATTCTCGATGTCGCCGAGGCCAGCCCGAGCGTGGTGATCGAACGAACCGCACTGGGCTATGACCGCACCCCGCTGGAATATCGCCTGTCGCGCGCGGCAGCGGACAACTTCCGCTATCAGGTGGAAATCAGCTAACGACTTCCGTCCGCCAGATGCAACACGCCCGGGCAAGCCCGTAATGCTGTTCCCTTAAGAAAGGGTCGAACGCAATCAGTCCCCTCGCCCCTCTGGGGAGAGGGTTAGGGAGAGGGGGAAATGGCAGTTCCCGCACCACCCC
>NZ_ATKM01000006.1 GCF_000418555.1 Pseudomonas sp. P818 | reverse complement strand
CGCGCGCACGTCGGCCCTCTCCCCCAACCCCTCTCCCATAAATGGGAGAGGGGAGCCAAACGTGTGCAACCTTAAGTGAACAGCATTACGAGCAAACCCGGGCGTGTGCAGTACACGCTGAGTTTGGTCTAGAACAACCCGAGCGCCCAGGCGGCGCCGAACAGCACCAGTGAGAAGCCCCACATCCACCATAGCGAGTAGCGGATGTGCCGGCCCAGATCCAGCCCGGCCAGGCCCAGAGCCAGCCACAACGCCGGCGAGAACGGGCTGATGAAGGTGCCGATGATATTGCCGATGATCAGCGCATAGACCACGCTGGCCGGCTCCACGCCGTGCCCAGAAACCACTTCCAGGGTCACCGGCAGCAGGCCGAAGTAATAGGCGTCGGTGCTCAGCAGCAGCTCCATCGGCAGGCCGAACAGGCCGAGCACGATATGCATCTGGCCCACCAGGGACGCTGGTAGCACGCCGGCCAGATCCTGGGCGATGGAGGTGAGCATGCCGGTGCCGGTGAAGATGCCGAGCATCGAGCCCGCCGCCAGGATGATCATGCCCATGCTCAAGGCAGCCGGCGCATGCGCCGAGATTCGCTGCATCTGCGCCTTGCCGCCACGGTAGTTGAGCAATAGGGCCAACGACAGTCCGATCATGAATACATAGCCGGCCGGCAGGATACCGGTGAACAGCGACACCAGTACCAGCAGGAACAGAGCCGCGTTGGCCCACAGCAGCTGCGGGCGCTCCAGTTCACGCTCCTCGTCGCTGGGCGTCATGTGCAGGTCGCCACTGGTGTCCACCAGCACGCCCTCGTCACTGCTGTTGCCTGCGGCGATGCGGCGTTGTTCACGAACGCCCAACAAGGCAGCCAGGGCGATCAACAGCACCACGCCGATGCCCTGAATGACGATCAGCGGGCGCCACAAATCGGTGACATCGATACCCGTAACCGCCGCGGCGCGCCCCAACGGCCCGGCCCAGGGCACCATGTTGAAGATACCGGCGCCCAGGGCCAGCAACAGCAGCATCAGATAGGGGCTCATGCGCAGCTGCTTGTATAGCGGCAACAGCGCGGGAACGGTGAGCAGGAAGGTGGTGGCGCCAGCGCCATCGAGGTGCGCCAGCATGCCGATGATGGCCGTGGCCACGGTAACGGCGATGACGTTGCCGCGGGTCAGACGCACCATGCCGCCGATCAATGGGCGGAACAGCCCGGTGTCCTGCAGCACGCCGAAGAAGGTGATGGCAAATACGAACATGGTGGCAATCGCCGTCACGCGGCCGATGCCATCGGTGAAGAAACCGGAAATTGCCTCCGGGCCGAAACCCGCGGCCAAGGCGCCGAGCAGCGGCACCACGATCAACGGCAGAACAGGCGACATGCGCCCGATGAGCAGCAGCACAACCAGGCTGCAAATGGTCAACAGGCCAATCAGGGTCAACAAACCGCTTTCTCCTCTTTTTCTTGTAAGGCACACGAAAGGCGCGTGCGGAGGCTAAAAGGCCAACCTTTCAATAACCTTTAAGCGTTGACCCCGAGGTTGGGCAAATGTCAGGGGATATGTCGCTTGCCGCTGCAGCAGTCCACGCCCCGGGCCCCGCTTGCTCAGACCTTGAACGCCTTCACCCGTTCCAGCCAGGCCGGATCGAGCCGCGTCTGCTCGATGTCCAGCCCCTGCTGCTCCATCGCCTCACGGTGAGCGTCGATCTCACGCACCATCTGGCTCAGCTCGCTGGAGTTGGCGTCCAGCTGGTGCATCTGGGTCACCCCAAGGTGATAGAAACGCAGCAACTTCATCGCGCTCTCATCGCCCTGCGCCACACCCGCCCTGACGTGATGCATGACGTTGGTGACGCGCATCAGGCTGCGCTTGAGCTGCCAGCCATAGACGGCCGCTGCCATGAAGGGCCGTGACCAGAGTTGCTGGCGTACCAGGGCGATGGTCAGCGCCAAACCCGCCACCACACCGAGCAGATTCCATTTGAAGTTGTCGCCCCCGGGCGAGCCGAACACCTGCGTACTCAGCGTGGCACAGAGCATGGCCAGCGCCACGAAGACAACGGCGATCACCGCCGTGCTGCGGCGTGTCTGCTGGCGGTAATAAGCGGGGTCGATAGCTTGGATTTCGAACATGGCGCGACTCTCGAAGCAGGCAGCGTGGGGCGCCACCATGCACTATCGGGGCACTGTGGTCGAGCCCGTTCAACAGCCCGATTGCCGCAGATCAACGCTGTCACATGATACTCAACCGCCCTGCTTCAGCCACTCGCTGGGGCTAGCCCCCACCTTGCGGCGAAATGCGCGGGCCAGGGCCGAGGGGCTTTCATAGCCGACCTCGTCGGCGATCAGCGCCATGGGCCTGCCCTCGCGCAGACGCTTCTGCGCCAGGCTGACGCGCCAGCCCACCAGGTAATCAGCCGGTGTAGCACCGACCACCTGATGAAAATGCGCAGCGAAACTGGCGCGCGACATACCGGCCAGCGCCGCCAGCTCGGCCACCGACCAGCCATGCTGCGGTTTCTCGTGCAACTGATTGAGCGCCCGAGCCAGGCGTGGTTCGGCCAGACCCGCCATCATCCCCGAGGCCAGCTCGCGGCTGTTCATCAGATGGCGCAGCAGCTGGATCACCATCAGCTCGAACAGACGATTGAGCACCAGTTCGCGTCCGCATTCCTCGCCTGCCGCTTCGGCGAACAGCCAGTCCAGGCAGCCGCTCAGGCTCGGCAGTTCACGCAGCGGTTTGACGATGGCAACTGGCAGTGCCCGCGACAGCGGATTGTCGATGCCGCCGTCGAAGGCCAGGGTGGCGCAGACCAGTTCGGCGCCATCGGCCTCGCTGGCGCTCATCTGGTGCAGGCGCGGCCTGGCCACCAGCATCAGGCTCGGCTCGTCCAGACGCAGTTCGCGGCCATCGCCCTCACGAAAGCTCATGCGCCCGGCACGCAGCAGGTGGATGTAGCCGTGCGGCTCATGCTCGCCATGGCTGCTGGTGCCGCAAAAACCACCGCGGTGGAAGGTGCTGGCGTGCAGGTTGAAGTGATGCAGCAGGCTGGACAGGCGATCCATGGACACCTCGCACTATTGGACGATCTGTCGCATAACATCGACGATCTGAATCCGAAAAGCCAGATCGATTGCCTAGCATGGCTCCAGGCTTGAACGACAAGCTCCCCACCCAAGACTGGAGAATCACCATGACTCGTATCACCGCACTGCCCTTCGAAAAAACCGCTGCCAGCGCCCAGACGCAACTGGAAGGCATCCGCAAGGGACTCGGTTTCATCCCCAATACCTTCGCCACCCTGGCCCACGCCCCGGCCGCGCTGAGCGGCTACCTGGCGCTGTCCCAGGCGCTCGGCAAAGGCACGCTGAACGCCAAGGCGCGCGAAGTGGCGGCGCTGGCCAGCTCGCAGGTCAACGGCTGCGAATACTGCCTGGCCGCACACACCCTGTTCGCCGGCAAGGCCGGTCTGAGCGAGGCGGACATCCGCAGTGCCCGCGATGGCGAGTTGGATGCCGTGGCGCGCCTGACCCGGCAGATCATCGATAGCCGTGGCCGCCTCAGCGATGCGCAGCTGCAAGCCGCGCGCGATGACGGGCTGAGCGAGGCCGCTATCGTCGAAGTGGTGGCCAACGTCGCCCTGATGACGCTGACCAATTACCTCAACAACCTGGCCGAAACCGTTGTCGACTTTCCACCAGTAGCCGTCTGATGACGCCGGAGGTCCACCATGCAAGCCGTCACCCTCTACACCACTGCGTACTGCCCCTACTGCATCAACGCCAAGGCGCTGCTGACGCGCAAGGGCGTGACCTACGAGGAGATCGACGTGAGCCGCTCGCCCGAGCGGATGGCGGAAATGCTGCAACGCAGCAAGCGCCGCAGCGTGCCGCAGATCTTCATCGGCGAGCATCACGTCGGCGGCTTCGATGATCTGGCCGCGCTGGAACGTGGCGGCAAGCTGGATGTATTGCTGCAAACCTGAGCCCGACAGCGCCGCAAGTCCCCTCTTGCGGCGCATGGCTTGTCGATCAGAGCGCCACGTGCTTCGGATCGTTCGCCGCCCCTGGCCATCCGCTGCAGCCGTTCGCGCATTCGACAATGCCTCGGCCCATGCACCAGATTTAAGCGAAATTGCCCCTCATGCTCCGGGCCGGTGCGGCCGATACAGAAACGGTGGTGCCCCGGCCTGGGCACGCCGCAATGTCATCGAACCGGAGCCTTCCCATGCGTCTCGACGCCCTCTCTCTGAAAACCCGCCTGATCATCGCAGTGGCGATCCCCTGTATCGCCCTTTTGCTGGTGGCGCTGACCAGCCTGAGCAGCATGTCCAGCATGCATCGGGACACCGAGGTCCTCTATAACAATACCGCCGCACCGATGCGCGCCATGGCCGAGGTGGCCTCGCGCATCCCGCGCATGCGCGTAGGGATAGACATGATGCTGCTTCAGGACACGCCGTTGCGCGATGAACGCGGTGTCAAATCCCGCGTGCAGGACGCCCGCAACGAAGACATCCCCGGCATGCGCGAAGCGATGCGCCAGGCCGTTGCCGCCCAGGTCAACGCGGAGCGCAAGGCGCAGGCGCAACAGCTGCTCGACCAGTTCGAAGCCATGGTCAGCAACGAGATCAATCCGATGCTCGCCGCCTTCGACGCAGGCGACATGGCCAAGGCCCAACAGATCTACCGCGACCAGTACGCCAAGACCTACGGGGTGATGCGTCAAGGCACCAACGATTTGCTCGATGCTCTGCTCAAGCAGGCCGAACAACAGAACCTGCACAGCGCGCAAAGCTACGACGAGAGCCGGACCCGCCAGATCGTCATCATCGCCATCGGTCTGCTGGTATCGATCGTCATGTCCTGGCTGATCGTGGTGCAGCTACGCCGCCGCGTGAAGGTGCTGCAAAGCAGCCTGGGCCAGGCTGCAGACAACCTGGCCCTGGACACTCGCATCGAACTGACTGGCCAGGACGAACTGAGCGAGATCGCCCGCAGCTTCAACCAGTTCATCGACAAGGTGCACGGCGCCATGCGCCAGCTCGCCGACAACTCGCGCCAGCTTTCGGGCATGGCCCGCGACGTGGCCGAGCGCGCGCGCCTGACCCAGAGCAACTGCACCGCGCAGAGCGACCGTACGGTGCAGGTGGCTACCGCCATCAACGAACTGGGCTCTACCGTCAACGAGATTGCCCGTAACGCCGAGAACGCGGCCAATGTCGCCCGTGAGGCGACCCAGTACGCCAGCGATGGCAGCGCCGTGGTAGACCAGGCGCGCGGGCAGATCGATGCGCTCAACGGCGAGCTGGAACAGGCGGGCAAGGTGATCGAAGCCCTGGCTGCACAGACCGAGGCCATCAGCACCACGCTCAACACCATCCGCAGCATTTCCGAGCAGACCAACCTGCTCGCCCTCAATGCCGCCATCGAGGCTGCGCGGGCCGGCGAGCAGGGTCGTGGCTTCGCCGTGGTGGCGGACGAGGTACGTACGTTGGCCAGCCGCTCCGGCGCCTCCACCGAAGAAATCCAGCAGGTCATCGACCGTCTGCAGAACGAATCACGCTCGGCCGTCGAGGCCATGGCCAAGGGCCAACGGCAAAGCGCGCTGGTGGTGGAATACGCGGGCAAGGCATCGGCTGCGCTGGAGCAGATCAATGGCCATATCGGCCAGATCAGCGATCAGAACATCCAAGTCGCCACCGCCACCGAGGAACAATCCAGCGTGGTCGAGGACATCAACCGCAATATCGTCGACATCAACGAACTGACCGTGGGCACCACCCATATCGCCGATCAGCTCAACCAGGCCAGCACCGATCTGCAGGCGCTCTCGACGCAACTGGACGGGTTGGTGGGCCGCTTCCGCCTCTGAGGCTCAGCGCAGATCCTCTTCGATACGCTGCAGCAGGTAATCGTAGAAGGGGTTGGAAGTCGCCCGCTGCAGGCTGTCCAGCCCCACCACCAGTACGCCGCGCTCACCGCGCGGTGCCAGGGTGCCGAGGGCCACGCCGTAGTCTTCGCCCGGTGCCGGATCACTGCCATACAGCGGATCGCCGGGCGGGAACGGCAAGGCCACGTGCGACAGCGAGAACAGCTGACTCGAATAATCCACACCCAGCGGCTGACGCTGCACCTGCTGGCTGCCCGCGGCGATACGTCGGGCCTCGACCGCACGGCCCTGCTCGGGGGCCACACCGACCACGGTCAGGTCGTAATCCCGCTTGGCCGGTGGCAGCAACTGCTCCAGCAACCCGCTCATATCGGCCCGTAACAGGGAGCTGGCTGCCTGCGAACGATTGATATCGAACACCACCAGCTCGCTGCCGTTGGCCGGCAGGCGGTCGAACAGTCGATGCACCACCGCCGGCGTGCTCACGGTGCTGTCGGCCAGTGATTGCAGGGCCAGCACCGGTGGCAGTCGTGACAGCCGGCCATCAGCCTCGGCGGCGTCGAAGGCGTTCTGCACCTCGCGGGTCAGCTCGTAGGTCTGCCGCGCCGCCTGCACCGGGAAGGAGTTGTATTTGAACGGGTTGAACTCTGGCAGCACGTTCATCCAGGCCGACTTGGCGAAGGCCGGCAGCACTGCCGGCAGGGCCGCCAACCCGGCGTATCGCGCGTAGCTGGTGACGCCGATCATCGGCGAGATCAGCACCAGGCGTTGCGGCATGGCCAGGCGCTCATCTTCCAGCGCCGCCAGACTATAACGCAGCGCCAACGCGCCACCATTGGAATAGCCGACCAGATACAGCGGCCCGTCCGGCACCTGACGCCGCGCCTCGCGTACAGCCAGGCGCGTGGCAGCCAACCATTGCTCCCAATGGGCAGCGGTAAGCGCCGCCGGCACCGTGCCATGACCGGGCATGCGCGGTACCACGGCGAGCAGGCCCTGCTCGCTCAGGTGCTGGGCGATATGACGCAGGCTGTAGGGCGAATCGGTCAGGCCATGCAGCAACACCACGGCGCCGCGCGCAGTTCCCGGTGGCGGCAGGATGAAGGAGCGGTTCCAGTCACGCGGCAGATTGCCGGGGTAGACCGGGCTGTCGCTGGCGTAACGGCTGTACGGCGCCGCGCCCGAGGCTGTGACCGGCCCGATCAGCTCACGCTGCAGGCGCTCGAACAAGGCTGCCTCGGCGCTCAGGTAGGCCTGCCAGTCGCTCGCGTCCAGCTCGTCTGCGTCCAGCTCCTGCGGCACCAGGCGGTGCCAGGGTTCCAACTCGGGCAGCGACGACAGCCCGGCGATACGTATGCCGAGCAGAGCCACCACGATCAAAAGTATCAGCACCAGCGTCCAGGCCATCACGTTGCGCATGCGCGGTAAACGCATGAGGCGCCTCCCTCGAAAATCCTTGGCCGGGAAAATCCGTCCCGGCAACCGGCTCGGGGACTTTAGTGCAAAGCGGCGCTCGACCACCACAAGGCTGGCCTTCTATACAGCAGGGACATACCACACGCCTTCAGCCAACTGCCGGTGCGCAACGCCGATTGGGAGGCGCTTTAGCGGCGACAATCGCCGCTGAACAAGGCCTCTCAGACGGCCGCAACGTAGAGCGGCGAGGCCGCCAGGTACAGCACGACCAGCAGCACGCCCAGGGTCAGTGCATTGAATTGAATGCGCCGGACCTTGCTCAGACCGGCAAACTCCTTGGCGACGCTCAACACGAAGATGGCCCCTACCACCAGCATTGCCGGCATGGAGACCAGCGTATCGGCAAACCAGCTGTTCATCAGTCGCTCGCTGCTCGGGTAGAGCTCCTGACTGATCGCCATATAGCTGGGCCTGGCGCTGACCATGCCCCAGTAGGCCGCCAAGGTGATCAACTGCAGCAGGAGCAATGCCAGATTGCACAGCGTCTTCAAGCGCGGGAAACGACCTCGGTCACGGTTAGCCACAGAGCAGGCCCCATTCTGGGTCTGCCACACCGCTTCTCGCCGATGCTGATGGCAACGATCATCCATTACATGTTCCCTATGTTGGTGAGGATCAGCTATCAAGCTTGAGCCAATGCGGCCCGCCTTGCTACGAAGCAGCACACAAACCGTCTCATCTGGTTGGATGCCCAAAAAGCATCAACCTAGCTGCCGCACAGCCCACCATCGGAGAACGGACAAATGACCATGTAGGAAATGAGGAATAGAGGAATGGCGACTACAGCGACCGCAACCGATACGACGCCAAGAGCAAGTTGCTCGCCCACACCGGGTTCTGATTTTGGCGCGTCTTGCTGGCAGTTTTCGACCTCGTGGCATGTCTGCGCAGCTTCCGGCCTTTGTTCACTTTGGCGCTGAGCACAGCCCATCAGGCTGACTATCAACAGCGCAATCAATAATGAACGTAACAACGTCATAGAACCTCCCTGTCAATCTACTAAGCACTTTCTGCTACCACATGGTTTATCCATGCCTGCAGATAGAGCTCCTCTGCCCCTGCGAGGAGCAAACACCGTAGTTCAGATGCCATCTACCAGCAAGATCATCACGGGCGAACTCACTCACAGAGCCCGACGATTTGTGAAAGGAAAAAGAAAGGGAAAATCGTGGACAACCCGAAGGCCATCCACGCTTACGCTCAACCACGGGTGGATCACGCTTCATCGATCCAACAGCGGTGGATGCAAATAGCGACATCCACCCGATAGAAACACCGTGGGAGGCGCTTCAGCGGCGACAATAGCGACTGAAGCCCCCTCCCACAGAACCAAGGTCAGATACCGGCGACCACCGCGCAGATGCCCTGCGCGCTACCCGCGAACTGGCTGCACAGGTGATTGATTGAGGTCACCAATACCTGCTCGGGCGAGGAGATGAAATCCACCGACATCATCACACTGAGCATGGTGATGCTGATGATGGAGAAGGTGAACAGCTTGCGCGCCCACACTCGATCATCGACGGCCTTGTAGCCCGATACTCCCATCCACAGCCAGTAGGCACCGCTCAGCGCGGCGACCACGAAGTAGCTGTAGCCGGCGTAGCCGCTGAGCGTCAGCATCAGGGTCGCGACCACGAAGGCGGCGATGTACAGCACGATGTGTCGCTTGGCCGCCGAAATCCCCTTGATCACCGGCAGCACCGGGATGTTCGCGGCCTGGTAGTCGTTGAAGCGGAAGATGGCGATGGCATAGGAATGCGGCATTTGCCACAGGCTGAAGATCAACAACAGGATGGCCGCGCCAGCATCGAACTCGTTGCTCACCGCGCAGTAGCCAACCACGGGCGGTGCCGCCCCCGACAGGCTACCGACCAGGGTGCCGTACACCGAGCCACGCTTGAGCCACAGGCTGTAGAGGCCGACGTAGACCACGAAGCCCATCAGCACCAGCATCACCGCCAGGGTGTTGGTGGCGGCATACAGCACGGCCACCCCCGCTACCCCGAGCACGCAGGCATAGACGATGGCGTGCACAGGGGAAACCAGCCCCTGCGCCAGAACGCGATTACGCGTGCGCTCCATCTTCTGGTCGATGTCCCTATCGATGTAGTTGTTGAACACACAGCCTGAGGCGATCACCAGCGAAACACCCAGCGCTGTGGCGAAAAACAGCGCCAGGTTCGCATCGCCGCGCGAAGCCAGGAAGAAACCGCCCGTCACGGAAATCAGATTGCCGAAGACGATGCCCGGCTTGGCGAGGTTGAGGTACTGTTTCAGGAGCGCCAGCATCAGTTGATCATCATGTGATAGTGCATGCTCCACATGATCCAGACCGACAGGCCGACCACGAACGCGATGATCAGCACGGTGAAGATCATCGAAACGACGTTCCAGCGGCCTTCCGCGTCGGTCTTCATGTGCAGGAAGTACACGAGATGGACGAGCACCTGCGCTAGGCCGAACAGCACCACGGTGATCAGGGTCGCGCCACGGCTCAGGCCCAGCACTTCAGGATGCATGACCAGCATGAAGGGGATCACGGTGAGGATCACCGACAGGATGAAACCGGTCAGGTAATCCTTGAAGCCCATGGCGTGGGCGGCGTGATTGTCTTGGTGAGCCATTTACAGCACCCCCATCAGGTAGACGACGGTAAACACGCAGATCCACACCACGTCGAGGAAGTGCCAGAACAGGCTGAGCAGCCCCACGCGGGTCTTGTTGGTGTCGGTCAGGCCACGGCTGCCAACCTGGAACATCAGCACCAGCATCCACAGCAGACCGGCACTGACGTGCAGGCCGTGGGTGCCGACCAGGGTGAAGAAGGCCGACCAGTAGGCGCTGACCTGCGGCCCGGCACCTTCATGGATCAGGTGGCGGAACTCGTACAGCTCGATGCTGATGAAGGCCGCACCGAACAGGAAGGTGATGCCCAGCCAGCGCATCACCGCGCCCTTGTCGCCACGGTAGGTGGCGAGCATGGCCATGCCGTAGGTGATACTGGAGAACAGCAGCGCGAAGGTTTCCACCAGCACCAGGTGCAGGCCCGGACTGAGCATTTCCTTCGCGGTGGGGCCACCGGCGAAGGAATTGCTCAGCACCGCGAAGGTGGCGAACACCGTGGCGAAGATCAGCAGGTCAGTCATCAGGTAGACCCAGAAGCCGAACAGCTTGATTCCACTGGTGTCGTGGTGGTGCTCATGGCCGTGGCCATGAGCGTCATGTGGGAAATGGGGTTCGTAAGCGGTCATGGTTAGGCCTGTACGACTGCGTTGGCTTTGGTTTGGTGGTGCGCCTGCTCGATCCGCGCGATCTCTTCGGGCTGCACGTAGTAGTCGATATCTTCGTCGTAGGAACGCACGATGAAGCTGACCACGGCGCCGACCAGACCAACGATGGCGAGCCACCAGATGTGCCAGATCATGGCGAAGCCGAAGGCGATGACGAACGCCGACACCACCAGGCCGTTACCGGTGTTCTTCGGCATGTGGATCGGCTCGTAGTGCTGCGGTGCAGGCATCAGCTCGACACCGTTCTTCTTCGCCTCATAGAAGGCGTCGATCTTGTCCGCCGTCGGGATGACCGCGAAGTTGTAGAACGGTGGCGGCGAGGACGTCGCCCACTCCAGGGTGCGGCCGTCCCAGGGGTCGCCGCTCACGTCGACGTTTTCCTTGCGCTTGATGTAGCTGGTGACGAACTGCACCACGGTGAACACGATGCCGATACCGATCAGCACGGCGCCGACCACGGCCACCTGCACCCACGGCACCCAGGCCGGGTTGTCGAAGTGGTTGAGGCGACGGGTCATGCCCATGAAGCCCAGCACGTACAGCGGCATGAAGGCGAAGTAGAAGCCGATCAGCCAGCACCAGAAGGAGTAGCGGCCGAAGCGGTCGAGCAACTTGAAGCCGAAGGCTTTCGGGAACCAGTAGATGATGCCGGCCAGGTAGCCGAACACCGCACCACCGATGATCACGTTGTGGAAGTGGGCGATGAGGAACAGGCTGTTGTGCAGCACGAAGTCCGCCGCCGGCACCGCCATCAGCACACCGGTCATGCCGCCGATGGAGAAGGTCACCAGAAAGCCCAGGGTCATCCAGGTCATGGCGTTCAGTTGCAGACGGCCACGGAAGATGGTGAACAGCCAGGTGAAGATCTTCACCCCGGTGGGGATGGCGATGATCGAGGTCATGATGCCGAAGAAGGCGTTGACGCTGGCCCCCGAGCCCATGGTGAAGAAGTGGTGCAGCCACACCACGAACGACAGCACGCCGATGGCCGCGGTCGCCCAGACCATCGAGGCATAACCGAACAGGGTCTTGCGCGAGAAAGTCGCCACCACTTCGGAGAACACGCCGAACGCCGGCAGGATGAGGATGTACACCTCTGGGTGACCCCAGATCCAGAACAGGTTGGCGTACATCATCGGGTTGCCGCCCAGTTCATTGGTGAAGAAGTGGAAATCCAGGTAGCGGTCCAGCGACAGCATCGCCAGGGTCGCGGTCAGCGGAGGGAAGGCGCCGCAGATCAGCACGCAGGTCACCAGGATGGTCCAGGTGAAGATCGGCATCTTCATCAGGCTCATGCCCGGCGCACGCATCTTGAGGATGGTGGCGATGAAGTTGACCCCGGTCAGGGTCGTGCCCAAGCCCGATAACTGCATGCTCCAGATGTAGTAATCCATCCCCACGCCGGGACTGTACTGAATCCCTGATAACGGCGGATAAGCCACCCAGCCGGTCTTGGCGAACTCGCCCAGGCCCAGCGACAGGTTGATCAGCAGCGCGCCGCCGACGAACAGCCAGAAGCTCAGCGAGTTCAGGTAGGGGAAGGCAACGTCACGCGCGCCGATCTGCAGCGGCACGACGATGTTCATCAGGCCGGTGACCAGCGGCATGGCCACGAAGATCAGCATGATGATGCCGTGCGCGGTGAAGATCTGGTCGTAGTGCTCGGGCGGCAGGTAGCCCTGCCCGTCACCGTGGGCCATCGCCAGGTGGGTACGCATCATGATGGCGTCGGCGAAGCCACGCACCAGCATGACCAGCGCAACGAGGATGTACATCACGCCGATTTTCTTGTGGTCCACCGAGGTGAGCCACTCGCTCCACAGGTAGCCCCACTTCTTGAAGTAGGTCACCGCCGCGAACAACGCCAGACCACCGAGCGCCACGACGGCCAGGGTGATCATGATGATTGGCTCGTGGTACGGAATCGCATCCAGAGTCAGTTTTCCAAACATATTCACTCCTGCACCTCCGCTGCTTCGTGCATGGCCGTGCTGTGGGAATCTTTCAGGGTCACGTACTGCCCGATCACCTTGTTGAACAGGTTCGGTTCGACCTGGCCGAAGTAACGGATCGGGTAGACCGGGTAGCGGTGGTTGACCATCTCGCCGGGCTCGCCCACCTGCTTGAAGGCGGCGAAGTCCATGACCTCGGGCGACTGCTTGACCTTGTCGACCCACTGCGCGAACGCGTCGTCGCTGACCGAGTGGGTGGTGAAGCGCATGGCCGAAAAGCCTTCGCCGCTGAAATTGCCGGACTGGCCGAAGAACTCGCCCTGTTCGTTGGCGATCAGGTTGAGCTGGGTACGCTGGCCGCCCATGGCGTAGATCATCCCGCCGAGCTGCGGGATCGACAGCGCGTTCATCACCGTGTCGGAGGTGATGTGGAAGGTCACCGGCGTCTTCTCCGGAATCACCAGCTCATTGACCACGGCCACGCCCTGGTCCGGATAGATGAACAGCCATTTCCAGTCGAGCGAGACGACTTCGATGTTCAGCGCCGGCTTGTCCGATTCGATCTGGCGATAGGGGTCGAGCGAATGCGAGGTTTGCCAGATGATGACCGCCAGAACGGCGACGATGATCAGGGGAACGCCCCAGACGACCAGTTCGATCTTGTGCGAATGTGCCCAGTCGGGCATGTAGGTGGCCTTCTCGTTCGACTCGCGATAACGCCAGCCAAACAGGAAGGTCATGATGATCACGGGTACCACCACGATCAGCATGAGTCCGATGGAGATCAGGATCAGATTGCCCTGCTCGACACCGATCTGCCCTTTCGAGTTGAACAGTGCCCAGTCACATCCACCGAGCGCCGAGAAGGCAATCGCCATCACCAGCCAGCGCGCACAACGATGGTATTTCTCTTCTTTCATGTCACGACCTTCAACTGAGTGAGCCCACAGTCGGCTTCAGTTACCGTGCGGCCCATCGAGTAAGAGGCCGGCAGCAAGAACTCAGAGCTTGAGCATCCGTGCAAGCGAAGCGGTAAACCGTGGGAAGCGCGGATGTTGCAGGCTCTGACAGCCTCGCACAATTAGTTAGCAGCCTACTTAAGGGGCGGTTGGTCGCCTCTTCTCGACATATTTCGCAACATATACGCAATGATTTGAAACACTTTGCCGGCAGAAGCCGGCAAAGAATCGGAGGGGTGCGACAAAAGATCACAGCCCCGGTTTAGAGCTTTTTGTCAGCAAATTGACAGGAATCAATGACACGAAAGATGCTATTCGCCGCCAGCGCGACAGGCCTTGACATTGATGAGATTTCAAGAATTTCGAACACGAGGAGCGTCAGCCTTGCGAAAGGCTGAGCATAGAGCGGAGTCAAGTAGAGACAGAGGACGGCTGGTGTTGTAGCCCGGATGCAATCCGGGGCAATCGAGCTCAGTCAAAAAGCATCGCGGCTGAAGCCGCTCCCACGGGACTGCTGAAAGTCTGCAGACGCCATGCACCTGTAGGAGCGGCTTCAGCCGCGATAGCTTCACCTAACCCACATACAACCCGGAACAACTCGATATATGCCCCGGATTGCATCCGGGCTACGAACGGCGGCCAGCAGCGGCTTGTGTGGGAGGGGCTTTAGCCGCGACGAGCATCGCGGCTAAAGCGAAAGCCGCTCCTACAGATATCCACCTATCCCGTAGGAGCGGCTTCAGCCGCGATAGCTTTACCTACTGCCTACGCTACTACTTCCAGGTGCAATAACAGCCCACCGCCAACCCACTGGCCAGGGACACATGGCGCCCTTGGGTCAATGCATCGAGCACCGGCTCGACGAAGCTGTTGCTGGAGTTGCACACCAGCCCTTCGCTGTAAGGGCCGGCATAGGCCAGTTTGCCGTCGCGGTCCCAAATGGCCAGGGCCGGGCTGGCCGGCAGAGCCTCCATGCCCTCGATATCCAGCAGGGACTTCATCCGCCCACGTAGAAACGGCGCGATCTCACCTGTGCTGCCCGGCTTCTGCACGCTGTAGAAAACCACATCGGCATTGCGATGCAGGCCGATCAGATAGCGCAGGTGCGCGTCGGTTTCCGCGTTGCAGGGGCAGTCCGGGTCCCAGAAGTGCACCACGCGAATCGGCCCGGGCCCGGCCAGCTCGGGCGGCAGTTTCAACTCGCCCTGACCGAAGATCACTGTCTGCTCGGCATAGGGCCGCAGGTAGGCCGCGCCGCTAAGCCACCAGATCAACACCACGATCCCCAGCGCCAGCACGCAGAAGCCCACCACCAGATGCTTGAAGCTGAGGCGTTGCAGCAGGTTCATGGCTGATGGCCGAACTTGCGCAGGAACTGCTTCTCCATTTCCCGGCAACTTTCTTCGGTGAAACTGCGCTCGGTGGCCTGCGCACTCTTCCAGCAGGCCTCGATGGCCGCGCGCTCGCCAGCTTCGATCTCGGCGTCCTGCGGGCGGGTCATGATGTAGATCAGCCCGGCGAAAATCAGTACGACAAAGGCCAGGCCGGCCAGGAACAGGCCCAGGCAACCACGGCGCCCCAGCCCGGATTTATCTTCACTTGCGCTCATCTTTCTCGGTTTCCGCATCATCAGTGGTTGGCTCGCCCCTGCACCGGGGCGAGCGCCGATCATCAACCTTCAACCAGCGTCCACTGCTTGCTCAGGCGCTTGTCCGATACCGCCATCTTCGTGCCCAGTTGCTGGGCGAACAGCGACACGCGGTACTCCTCCAGCATCCAGCGATATAGCGTGAGCTGAGGGTCACGCTTGCCTTCCTGGGCATGTTTGGCAGCACGCGCCTTGTACTGTTCCCAGTAGCCTGTGAGCTCGCCCGTCCATACGCGGTCACGCTGCACCTGCGCGCCCACCTTGTCCAGGCGCTGCTCGATGGCTCTGAGGTAACGCGGAATCTCCTTGAGCCACTCGCCCGGCGTCTCGCGCACGAAGCCGGCGTACACCAGATTGGCCAGTTGCAGCTTGATGTCGTTGAGCGCCATGGCCTGGGCCAGGTCGATCTTGCCCTTGAAGCGCTTCTGCAGGTCATGGTGCAGCTTGAGAATCTCCAGCACTTGGCGGGCGATACGTTCGGCATGCGCCGTCCAGTCGCCACGCTTGCGCTCGGCCAGCTGCGCCAGGGCTGCACCATCGCGCGGCAGCGTCGCTTCGCCTTCGAGGATGCAGGCATCCAGGCTGGCCAGCAGAATGTCCTCCACCAGCGCCTCGACGCGACCGATATCGCGATACAGCAGACCCAGCTCGGTCAGCCCCGGCAGCTTGCCGCGCAGGAACTTGGCCTGTTCGGCCAGTTGCTGCAAGAGCAGACGTTGCAGGGCACGGCGGTGCTGGAAGTCGGCCTCGGCCTGGGTCGGGAAGCGCCCTTCCTTGACCACCCCACCCTCTTCCACCAGCGCCGGGTAAACGGTCATGGAAAGCCCGGCGATCTTCTGCTGGGCCTTCTCCGCCACCTCGGCAAAGGCCTTGGCCTCCACCGCTTTCGGCTTGTCGCTCTGCTGCGGGATGGCCAACGCAGCCTGGCTGGCCTCGGCAAAGCGTGCGGTCAGCTCGGCCAGGTCACGGCCTTCACCAAGGAACTTGCCGCGCGCATCCACCACCTCGATGTTCATCTTCAGGTGGCTTTCCAGGCTTTCAGCCGCTTCCGCCCAGGCTTCTTCCGGTACCCGCACACCGGTCATGCGCAGCAGCTCCTGGCCCAGGGCCTGCGGCAACGAACCCTGGCCGAACACCAGCTTATCCAGCGCCGCACCGACGAAGTCCGGCACCGGCACGAAGTTCTTGCGCAGCGCCTTGGGCAGGCCACGTACCAGCGCCACGCACTTGGCCTCCAGCAGCCCCGGCACCAGCCATTCCAGGCGCTCGGGTTGCAGTTGCGGCAACAGCGGCGCCGGCACGCGCAGGGTCACGCCGTCACGCGGGTGGTTTGGCTCGAAGTGATAGCTCAGCGGCAGTTGCAGCTCGCCGATGCGCAAAGTGTCCGGGTACTGCGCGGCGGTGACCTCCTTGGCATCGCGGGCCAGGGCGTCTTCCTCGCGCATGATCAACAGCTGCGGATCGGCCGCGCTGCCCTTCTTGTACCAGCTCTCGAAACTCGCGGCCTGGTAGATGTCCTGCGGGATACGCGCCTCGTAGTAGCCGAACAGGGTTTCCTCGTCGGCGAGGATGTCGCGGCGGCGCGACTTGGCCTCCAGCTCGTCGAGGCGTTCGAGTAACTGGCGGTTGGCAGTCAGGCAGCGCACGCGGCTGTTGATCTCGCCGCGCACCAGCCCCTCGCGAATGAACATCTCGCGCGCCACCGGCGGGTCGATGGGGCCGTAATGCACCGGGCGGCGGCCGACGATGATCATGCCGTACAGGGTGACCTGCTCGTACGCCACCACCTGGCCGCGCTTCTTCTCCCAGTGCGGCTCCAGATGGTTCTTCTTCACCAGATGCGCCGCCAGCGGCTCGATCCAGTCCGGCTCGATCTTGGCCACCATACGGGCGAACAGCTTGGTGGTTTCCACCAGCTCGGCGGCCATCACCCAGTTGGGCTTCTTGCGCCCGATCACGCTCGACGGGTGAATCCAGAAACGCCGCTGGCGCGCGCCGAGGTAGTCGCCCTCCTCGGTCTTCTGGCCGATCTGGCTGAGCAGGCCGGCGAGAATCGCCTTGTGCACGGCGGCATAGTTCTTCGCCCGCACCGCCGCCTCGCTGGCCTCGGCCTGCTGACGGGCGATGGCGTTGACGCGGGTGTCCTTGGTCGGCTGTGGCGTGTTCGCCGTTTGCTCGCCCTTCGCCTCCGAGCGGTTCTGGCCGCCCTTGCCCAGCAGTTGCAGATCACGGGCGATCAGCACCAGTTGCCGGTGCGCGTCGCGCCATTCACGCAGGCGCATGTAATTGAGGAAGTTCTTCTTGCACCAGGTACGCAGCGGGTTGCTGCCCAGCTCCTGGCGTTTTTCCTCGAAGCCGCGCCACAGGTTGATCAGCGCGGCGAAGTCCGAGTCCACATCCTTCCACTGCGCGTGCGCCTGGTCGGCGGCCTGCTGGCGATCCATCGGTCGCTCGCGCGGGTCCTGCACCGACAGCGCGGCAGCGACAATGAGGATTTCCTCCAGGCTGCCCTGCTTGGCGCCCTCCAGCACCATGCGTCCCAGGCGCGGGTCGATGGGCAGGCGCGCCAGTTGCCGGCCGATGGGCGTGAGCTGGCTTTCGCGGTTGACCGCCGACAGCTCCTGCAACAGGTTGAAGCCGTCGCTGATGGCCTTGCCGTCTGGCGGCTCGATAAAGGGAAAGTCCTCGATGCTGCCCAGGCGCAGGTGCAGCATCTGCAGGATCACCGCCGCGAGGTTGGTGCGCAGAATCTCCGGGTCGGTAAATTCCGGGCGCCCGAGGAAATCCTCCTCGCTGTACAAACGAATGCAGATGCCCGGCTCGACCCGGCCGCAACGGCCCTTGCGCTGGTTGGCGCTGGCCTGCGACACCGGCTCGATGGGCAGACGCTGCACCTTGGCGCGGTAGCTATAGCGGCTGATGCGCGCGGTGCCGCTGTCGATCACGTAGCGGATGCCCGGCACGGTCAGTGAGGTTTCGGCGACGTTGGTGGCCAGCACGATCTTGCGCCCCGGCATGGGTGCGAAAATTTTCTGCTGCTCGGCCGGCGTCAACCGCGCATACAACGGCAACACCTCGGTGTGACGCAGGTTGGCCTTGCGCAGCACCTCCGCCGCCTCGCGAATCTCGCGCTCGCCGGGCAGGAACACCAGCACGTCGCCGGGGCGCTTGCCCACGCTGCGCTCGTGCTCGGCGATCTCGTCCAGCGCAGCGAGAATACCCTGGTCGATGGACAGGTCATCGAGCAGGCGCTCGCCCTCCTCGTCCACCTCGGCCGCCAGCGGGCGATACCAGGTTTCCACCGGGTAGGTACGACCGGACACCTCGATGATCGGCGCATCGTTGAAATGTTTGCTGAACCGCTCCAGATCGATGGTCGCCGAAGTGATGATCAGCTTCAGATCCGGGCGACGCGGCAGCAGGGTCTTCAGGTAGCCGAGCAGGAAGTCGATGTTGAGGCTGCGCTCGTGCGCCTCGTCGACGATGATGGTGTCGTACTTTTCCAGAAAGCGGTCGTGCTGGGTTTCGGCGAGCAGGATGCCGTCGGTCATCAGCTTGATCAGCGTGCCGTCCTTGCTCTGATCCTCGAAACGCACCTGATAGCCGACCAGCTCGCCCAGCGGCGTACCGATCTCTTCCGCCACCCGCGTCGCCACACTGCGCGCCGCCAGCCGGCGCGGCTGGGTGTGACCGATCAGCCCATGCACGCCCCGGCCAATCTCCAGGCAGATCTTCGGCAGCTGCGTGGTCTTGCCCGAGCCGGTCTCACCGGCGATCACCACCACCTGACTCTTCTCCAGCGCGGCCTTGATCTCGTCGCGCTTGGCGGCAATCGGCAGCGCATCGTCATAGCGCATCGCCGGGATGCTGCTGCGCCGCGCCGCGACCTTGTCACTGGACGCCTGAAAACGCTCCAGCCACTGTGCCAGCTTGGCCTCGTCAGGATGCTTCTGCAGCTCATGCAACTGCCGGCGCAAACGATGGCGCTCGGCGATCATGACGTGGTCGAGGTTCTTCTGCAGCGTGGCGAGGTCAGTCATCTGGATCGGGGCAATCAGGGCAAAGGCGGGATTGTCGCAGATTACGGCTTATGGCGGGCAGGCTATACAGCAGCGGAAGGGCGCTAGGTTAAGGGCGTAAGGGAGCAACCGCTTTCGGCCAAAAGCAGTCATTCGATACCTACAAGATCAGGAGCGACTGAACTATTGAACGAGGCCCAAATTAGAGGCAGCTGTTCTCTCCTTAGATTGCTTTTTTGCATCCACACCACGTTTGGTTAGATCGATACCGATCACCCTTACTTCTTCGACCCCGGGGAACTGTGGCGCTAGGGTCGTCCAATGATTCTGAAGTGCTTCTAGCAGGGCGTCGAAAGTCTCTGCTTGCTTGCCATTCGGCAGATCCCAGCGGGTCTTGGTGCCATGATATACGAGCAAAAAGATTCCGCGGCTCGACTTCCTGTCTCGAAGGTAGTCACCGCAGAGCTGTATCTCGAGCCGCTCGAAGAGATGCGGCCCAGTCCATTTGTCGCTAAGTTTAAGTTCTGTCGGCACTGGCCCATCGAAACCGACGCCATGAAAGCGAAGGTCGGGTCGCTTAGCGTCAGCAAGCTCCTCCTCTTGCGGGATCACGTATCGTCCGCCCGAGTGCTCGCGGCACCAATTACCAATAAAATTACGAATATCAGTTTCCCGATCTACCGGCTGCAGTATTGATGCGATGCTTGCATCGCCCTCTTCGAGATCATGTTTAAGATCCAGTAGCCGATCGACTGCGAGATACCAAAGATCGCGATGATTGGACGGAGTGCGTTCGAGCCGGTCGTGGAAATCGCGAACCTGAGACGGTGACCAAGCTGGCGCATCCGCATCTAGCGTCGCTTTTTCCTTGGCGTAAAACGCTATCCAAGGCCTAGAGGATTCTGCGGGATGCTTGCGGGAAATCTCCATTAACGCGAGGAATGCTTCCTTGCCCGGCGTCTCGCGAATGAAAGAGAACAGTGCATCTCGAGCATCCTGTGCATCGTCACGCAAACCCGGCGAATAGACACCTTTACCAGCGCGGTCGATATCGTCCTGTTTGCGTATATAGTCGTTCATAAGAAGATAGAGCGACTTCATATGCTCTACAGTGCGATAGGCTTGTCGTGAACTGTAACTTTTGCGGCGACCGCCAATTAGCGCTACGAGAAAACGCATCGCGAATTGAGTTTTGTCGTCGCCCCCTTTTAGCTCGACAAGCCGCGCCGCGAGCGCCGGGATAGCAACTGCCGGTTCGACACCCACCCACATTGCGAACCAAATGGGCGCTGCGTTAGCGTTCCTGGTGGCTTTTGCTTTCTGAGCGGCGAACTTCGCAATAGCCATATCATCGAGCGATGAGTTTTGGACGATGCTGAGTATGTAGCGGAGGTTATCTATATTCTTCGGCGGCTTACGTAAGCGGGCGAGGAGAAGTGGAGCGAGCCGATCCCACATCCAATTACCGCTCCAGCTTGCGTCAGAAAGCACATAGCAGCTCGCACGCTCCGGCTCCTCGGTTGAGAGTTCATAGTCGATCTCGGTAATCACTACGTTGATGACGGTTTCGGGATAGACCATGTAGAGAGCTGGCAACCAGTTAGGAAAGCCGTTGAGCTCAAGAAGTGCAAAGCGTGTCGCAACGTCGACTTCAGCCTGCGAGAGCCCCTTGATCCAGTCGGAATCCTCTCGCGCCTCAATTGAAAGCCCCGTCAACCCGAAGACGACGCTAAACGGTGTGGTGTTGGGCTTAGCTCCTTCTGACAGCAACTGCGGACGATAGCTGCGCCAAAAGCTGACCGCACCATCGCGAAACGCCCGCGCAACTGGCAGACCAAATTCAGGGATAATTGAACGCCAGTTCCCCTCACTCCATTGGTTCGAATTGATGCCATTTCCGCGCATGCGCTGGAGCAAATAACACTGGGAGTTTGTGAGGACACCCGGTTTGCTCGGATTGCGCAGCGCCTCGACATTCGCGTCGAGATACTCCTTCCACTTACGCTCGTTCGCTTGCCGAGCCTTTGCTTGCTGTGCCGCACGCTTCTTCCAATGCGCTTCTTGCTGTCGCCATTTTTGTCTGTCCTTGGCCGGTGGATGCAGTAGAGCGTTAAGCGTTGACTCGAGCTCGACCTCACCCTTTGAGAGACTCTTCAATCGAATACGCCACGCGGCGGGCCGGCCGTTTTCCCGGTAAATCGAAAAAGCCAAAGTGAGCGCAACGAGCTTGTCATCGAGCAGTAGCTTGATGGCTATATCGTTGCAGATAGTGTCGAAGTTGCTGGCACCTAACGTCCAATAATGCCCGAAGATGCCTACCTGCCAATGGTTGAAGAGACGCTCTCCTGCTAAGGCAGCACGAGTTTTGGCGACATCGTGCCAGAACAGTGCATGGTTGAGCTCAGGCCATTCGACGACACGCTTAGACAGGTCCCCATTTATGTCGTGAAACTCGTTGCCCCCAATGTCCTGAGCGCTCGGTAATGTGCGAAGGATCGAGAGAGACGCGTGCTCGAGTACAGTCAGATCACGAGCTTCTATGAGGCGGAGAACAGACAGGCCAGCAGCGTGCGCCAACCAGCTGTATTGCCTCGAAATCTCGCAATAGCGCCGTTCGATAACCGGCGGCGTCTCCAGTAGAGTATTGAGTCCGGTGACTAGCCTGGGTAGCAGCGGCAACGGCCAGTCAGAGACCAGTTGCGACAAGGCGAGCATGAGGCTGTCGACTGCGAACTGCTCTTTGGCTGGCGCACGCTCCAATGCTCGGAGCAGCCACTCTAAGGTCTCGTCATCCTGCGGAAGTTCGGGAATCAGCTCCGCGAGCCAGTCGCGGTTCAGCTCTTCACTCTCTACAAGGAAGGCGTTCCGAACTTCGGCCTGATCCGAGGCAGAGCCAATTGTCGCCAAGGCATGAAAAGCTGCGATACGCGTGTATTCGTTACGCGAATTGATTGCGAAGCTTTTGACTTCTGCAGTAACTCCTGCAATCTCGCCTTGCCAGACCATGCGCAGCAAGAACCAGGCAATATTATTGTCCTCACCATATTGGGCGAGTAGGGCCTTGATATCTTTAGTGAGATCAACATTCGCGAAACGTTGGACGGCGGAGTAATCAATGAGTGATCGCCCATGAGCTGGCTGTGCGAGCTGCTCGCAGGCTTGGCGCAAGATATTGCTTCGCGTTTCGCTCGGCAGTTGGCTCGGATCACCACCTTCGAAAAGGATTTCAGGTGCAAGCCGAGAGACTCGGGCGAGGATACGTTCGTCAAGGATGGCGAGCCAGGACAGTACCGGCCGCATCGTAGGGACGATTACCTCGATTCCATATTGCGACCGGAAGAACAAACTCTCAATCCGCGCGCGTGAGCCTTCGTCGACGATCAGTGCGTGTAGCCATTCGGCAGTGAGATATTCGCGTACTGATCGATGATGGAAACGGACCGTGCCGTAGATGCCCTCGTCAAATATCGGCCGACTGAGCAAGGTCGCGCACTCGATGTCGTCCCAGTCAGAAAGTACTTCCCGAATCGCGATACCCTTCGCGTTGTCGGCCCCATCGGGGACTCGAATTGCCGACTGGTGCGCGAGCGTAGTCGCCGCTGCGACCAGTTGTGCGCCTAGGCGCAATCTCTTGGTAGCTATCGGACGAGCCTCTGATCGATCTTGGTCACGCTCCTCCAAGCGGCGGGAAATACTGCTCTGCATAAGCTCAAAACGTGAGCCGATCCGCTTATGATCGTTCCAGAATTCGACGAGCTCGGCTAGATCCTGCGGGCGGGTGGTCAGCCACCAAGCATCTTGGCGATCCACCGCAGCGCGGAACGCCTTGGAGTCATGCACTTTTTTGGCCTGCAAGAAAGTGTCGATCTGAGCTCCATGAAGATCATCGAGTGCAACGATCTTGAATGATGCAGTGAGGTTTGAACTTGCCTCCACTTTTTGCGTGGCGATACCCATCGCATCTTCCGCTAACGCGCATTCATCAGCGGCATTCTCGTCAGGACGATAGGGAAGTGCGCCTCGGCACAGCAGCAAATCTGTCTTCGCACGCCATGCCGTCGTTCGTCCTGTGATGACTATATGAACCTGCTGGAGCACTCCTGCGAGCAACCGTCCGAGTTTCCTGATTGCACGCTCGAAATCCTTTGGATCGCGCAGCCGGGCCTCGTCGACCGAGTCGAGAAGCAACCATCCTTCCTCTCCAGACGCAACCCAGGCGCTGAATTCCTCGAAGTTGCCCTCCTCGAAGGCATACTCGAAATCCTGACTTACGTGCTCAATCCGAACAAAGAAAGCAGACTTCCCATCTTGCCGAAGCTTGCGGGCGGTATTACGGATTTCTTCAGTTTTGCCCGAGCCGGCCTCAGATAGCAGAATTACGCGATATTCGCTTAAGAGATTGGGCCAACGAAGGCTTTCGCCGTGCCCTAGACGGCGAGTCAGATCGACATCGTCGTTCGCTCCTGGCTCAAGCGCGAGTTCATGGAAAGTTCGATCGAGCGGGATGTATTCGTCAAGAAAGCCAGTCATAGCAATCCATTAAAAACTGGTTGTCGAAGATCGATCATAAAGCTCGGCAACTTTGTAAGAAACGAAGCCAACCATCAATGTCCGTTTCTGGCCGACAGCCGCCCCTCCACACCTTGCCCTGTCTTTCACCCCGCGCTAAAGTCCGCCCGTCACGGTCAATCCCGTGACCGGGCGTGAGAACCCGAACTTCGTCCAAGGCGCGGAAGCGCCATAGCAGTGTAGCCGGCGCTTTTTTTGTGCCCGGTTACCGCATTTCTATGGCGGGCCGTGTGAGGCAGGCCTCGGCCTGGCCGGTTCCCTTGGACGCCGGTTTCTCACCCTTGCACGGTCCGCCTCCATAGCTCGTGAGAAGGCTGGGAAGCGGCTCCTTAATCTGTCCAAGGAGCATAAGGAAAATGCACTATCCCCCTTTTACCCAAGGGCTCCGCCCTGGGCTGCTGGCTTTCGTGTCGACTTCCGTTTTGGAGGTGCCGCATGACCAAGTCTGAATCCGTCGTTATCCCCTTTCCCACGCCACGCAATCCCTTGCACAGCCATGTGGCCGACGATTGCCCCTTGCAGGCAGCGGCCGAATATCGCGCGGCATTACTGACCAAACTGCTGCGGCGCATGCCCGAGCCGGAGTTGGCAAGCACCACCCATGCGCTGCTCAGCGAGTTGATCGTGCTCTACCGCCGGGCCATCGCCCAGGCAGCCGGGAGGGCCGAGCATGATTGAGCCGCAACGGTACCTCACCCACCTGCCCGCCCATGACGGGCAACCGTCTGCCGAACTTGGCTGGAACGCAGATTGCCAGGCGAGCTTCGGCCATGGCATACAAACCGCGCAGGCCTGGCTGGACGACGCCAACAGCGGCTGGCTATGGGCCAATCTGCTGCTGGAGCGGCAGCTCTACCCGCCGGGCGCACAGCGCCATGCCTTCGAGCTGGGTTTTCTTAGCCGCATCCACCAGCGCCTGTGCTCACCGCTAGGCGGTGGGCATCAGGCATTGCGCACGGAGTTGCGGTTGTAACGACTCAGGCGAGGGCATACCCTCGCCTCTTCATGATCGTTCCCACGCTCTGCCGCATCAAAATCCACAACGGCTACTCCACAAAGTGGACCATTCATTCAGCCATTAATTGGATCAATACCTTGATCCTCTTAATTGCCTTAATTGAGCAGACCTTACCGACTCCCCCATCCACAAAGGGTACTGCTCTATGACTCGTCTTGACTGGTTTGCGGCTTCACCCGGTGCAGCTAAAGCACTGGGAGGGTTGCACCATTACGTCACCACCGGAACGAACCTGCCGCCTCAGCTCATACATCTCGTGTTCTTGCGGGCATCGCAAATCAATGGATGCGCGCACTGCATCGATATCCATTCGCGAGATCTGATCAAGGGAGGTATGTCAGTAGAAAAGCTCGTTCTGGTGCCGGTCTGGCATGAGGCCGCGCATCTGTTTTCCGAGCAGGAACGTTCCGCCTTGGTCTGGACGGAAGAAGTGACCCTGGTCGGCGAAACGCATGTTTCCGATGAGGCTTATGCCGCGGCATCGTCAGCATTCACCCCGAAAGACCTGGTCGACCTTACGGCGGCTATCGCAGCCATGAACGCGTTCAACCGCATGGGTGTCAGCTTTCGCTTGAGCCCTGCTGCGAAGGCGTAAACCGGAGGGGGGATTAATCCCCCCTTCTAAGGTGTCTCTTCTTAAACCGCTAGCGCCGCTGCACCTCTGGAGCGCCAGGCAAACCCCAGCACCATCAGCAGCCCCAACCCGGCCATCGCTGCGCCGGCCAGGGAAATCGCCGGGTAGCCCAACCCCGCCTTGATCACCGCACCGCCCAGCGCGGCGCCAATGGCGTTACCGAGGTTGAAGGCGCCGATATTCACCGCCGAGGCCAGGTTAGGTGCGGCCTTGGCGGCCTCCATCACGCGCATCTGCAGCGGCGGCACGATGGCGAAGCTGGCGATGCCCCAGATCAGGATGGCCAGGGCCGCCGGCAGCGGCCAGCGCATCAGCACGGTGAAGGCCAGCAAGACCAGGATCAGCGCACTCAGCGAGACGATCAGGGTGCGGTCGACGGAGCGATCCGCGGCCTTGCCGCCCCACACATTGCCCAGCGTCAGGCCGATGCCGTACAGCACCAGCATGGCGGTGATGAAGGCGGTGGACGCCTGGGTCTCGCTGCTGAGGATCGGTGCGATGTAGGTGAACACGGTGAACATCGCGCTGGAACCGATCACGGTCAGGGCCAGTGCCGCCAGCACCGGGCCACGGCCCAGCACGCGGATTTCCGCCAGCACGCCGTCGCTTTTTGGCAGCGGCACGTTGGGCAGCGCGAACCACAGCGCGAGCATCGCCAATACGCCCAGGCCGGTAATGCCCGCAAAAGCCGTACGCCAGCCGAACACCTCACCGAACCAGGTGGCCAGCGGCACGCCGCCAATGGTCGCCAATGTCAGGCCCATGAACATGGCCGCCACCGCCCCTGCACGCTTGTCCGGCGCGACCACGCTGGCGGCGACGATGGAGCCGACGCCGAAGAAGGCGCCGTGGTTCAGCGAGGTCACCACTCGAGCGATTAGCAGGCTGTAGTAATCGGTGGCCAGGGCCGACATCAGGTTGCCCAGGGTGAAGATGGCCATCAGCCCGATCAGCAGGTAGCGCCGGGGAATCTTGCCAGTGGTCAGGGTCATCAAGGGCGCGCCGAGCAGCACACCGAGGGCGTAGGCGCTGACCAGCAAGCCCGCAGCGGGAATGGAAACGCCGAGATCGCTGGCGATGCCCGGCAACATGCCCATGGGGGCGAACTCGGTAACGCCGATGCCGAAGGCACCGATGGCGAGTGCAACGAGTGGTGGATTGATACGCATGGAAAGGCTCCTCATCTATGCCGCGCATGCTAGGATCCAAACCTTGACGGCGGTAGATGGCCTTTCTGACAAACACCTTTGCTTACGGAGCACAAATGGACGTCAATGGCAGGTCGGGCGACATGGTGGTGTTCGCCACCGTGGCGGAGGAAGGCAGCCTGTCGGCCGCCGCACGTGCACTGGGGCTGACACCTTCGGCGGTCAGCCGGATCATCGCGCGCACCGAGCAGCGCCTTGGCACCCGCCTGCTGCTGCGCACCACTCGTGCAATAACCTTTACCGCCGAGGGCGAGGCGTACCTGCGCGGGGCCCGGCGCATCCTTGCCGATATGGCGGAGGTCGAAGAAGCCATCGCCGATCAGGGCGTGCCGCGGGGCCGCTTGCGCGTGAGTGCCGCGCTCGGCCACGGCCGGATGACCATCGTGCCGCTGGTGGCGGCGTTCAGCGCGCGTTACCCGAACATCACCGTCGACCTCAGCCTGGGCGACGAAGTGGTCGACATTCTCGGCGGCCAAGCGGACGTGGCCGTGCGCTTCGGCCTGCTACCGGACAGCCCGTTGACCGCACGAAAAGTCGGCGATACCGGCCAGGTGGTGGTGGCCTCCCCAGACTATTTGCAGCGCCATGGCACACCGCAGCAGCCGGAAGACCTGCTGCAGCACAACTGCCTGCGCTTCAACTTCCGCCGCGCCGAACCCAACTGGCCATTCATACGCGACGGCCAGGCGTTCTCACTCAAGGTCTGCGGCAATATCGAATGCAGCAGCGGCGAGGCGCTAGCGCAATTTGCACGGGTTGGGGCCGGCATCGCGCGCATCGGCGAGTTCACCGTGGCCGAGGACATCCAGCGCGGCGATCTGGTGCCGCTGTTGCAGGCCTTCAACCCCGGCGACAGGGAACCGATTCATGCGGTGTTCGTCGGCGGCTCGGCAATGCCGGCGCGGGTGCGGGTGTTCGTGGATTTTCTGGTCGAGCATCACCGGATGTGAGCAGCGGCGATTGCCAGAACGGGAGGCGGCCCTACTACCGAATCACTACAGCCCTGTGAACCCATTCTCTGTCACTTTATAGGCACGCATGTCATTGCGAGTGATCGCCTTCAAGTCGTTCCTGACCGCATCGGCTAGGTCCTGCTTCGAGCGAGAAGACGATGAACGTACGCGCGCCTCCTCCAGCCACAGCGCGGTTATTATCAAGCGTATCTCGGACTCCTGCTGGAGCTCTGGACCACTCTTGCGAGCCAAAGGAGACTGCCCTAACCCGCTAGCGGTCTGCCGGTAAATGGCTGCTGTTTGTGCGTCAGACAACGCCCGCCCATTGGCGAGCTCCCAACCGACGGCGAGAAACAGCGCTGTAGCTCCGCTGAGAGAATCCTCCGGCAGGCCACGCTTTGCCAGTTCCTTTCGGTAGATAGCGCGAGTGCCTGCGGTCTTTACCAGGTAGGACGGGTCTTCCATCTGAAATCGGACCGACACCATCTCGGACAGACGTTGTGCAACCGCTTCTTCGATTTGCCCGGTCAGGTCGCCTGAACGATCAAAGAACAGGGCGGCAGCGTCTTCGCGCCGAGTCTGCGCGGAAGCATCGGACTCGTCACGTTCGGCTTCGTCAGCGCCCTCTCTGGTTGCTTCCTCAGCATTCCGAAGCGCCGACTGGCTCAGAATACCGTTGCCCCAGATACCGACATTGACCCACTCCTGTGCTGTAGCCGAGTTGGCCAGAAACACGGCGCCCAGGGCGGTAGCAAAGATGCGTAGAAGGTTCATGGCATTTCCCATTGTTTTCGCCGTAAAGAACTGAGCAGCCGCTCCTCAGAACCCAGATGAATCAGGAAGATCACTGGCTAAGGCTAGACGACCGAACACGACCGAGCCCCTTTTGCCATTCTGACGAACTATTGGGTTCGTCCCGATTTCTATCACCGCCCCCCTTAAACGACCGAAGCCGCAGCTGCCACTAGCCCGGACATCCACTGCAACGGCGGATGAAGAGCCCCATCCACCTTCCGGTGAAACCGAGGCGTAGGGCGGACAACGCGCAGCTTGTCCAGCGCTTCTTCAAGCGCCATCGATGCTCGAAATATGCGACTCCGAACCGATGAAGCTTGAAGCAACAGCGGCCCCGATGAACTACCCCGGATTTCGCCGCGCTCAATCCAGGCGACAGGCCAACAATCGGACGCCCTTGCGAACTGCGTCCAGGGCGTCTTTCATCTTCCGACCGAGTGGTGGGTCAACACTGATCCCAGATTTCGATGCCTAGTTCAGCATCGCGCGGGCATGCGTTGATCCGTTCCTGGAGCAGTTCAGGCGTGAAGTAAAGCGCCGGGGACGTTCTCCGGTTCGCCGGCAGCATCGGCAGTATGTCGCTGGCCGCCCCCCTGTACAGGCTTGGGAAGTTGTCCGAGCGGGTCTGCGTAAGCTTCCCGGCTTCGGCCAGTTCATCGACCCACCGCGGCCACCCTGCCTCCCAGAGGGCTAACGTATTTGCTCCTCGAACCGACTCAACGTCGGGGTGCATATAGATCCGTATCTGATAGCTCATTCAGCGCCCTCCCTCGCACTCAGCCAGCCCCGCCAGCAACTTGCCGGTCAATTCATGCAACGCCCGCTGCTCGTCCACGGTCAATCCTGAAAGCACACGCTGCAGGTTGGCCACATGGGCGGCGAGCATACCGTCGATCAGTTCGAACCCGGCCGGGGTCAGAGCCACCAGCACACCACGACGGTCGCTGGGATGTTTGCGCCGTTCGATCAGCCCGGCCTTTTCCAGGCGGTCGATGCGGCTGGTCATGCCGCCCGAGGAAATCATCGCGCTCTCGTACAACGCTGTGGGCATCAGCGCATAAGGCTCGCCCGCGCGACGCAGGGTGGCGAGCAGGTCGAACTCACCGGCCTGCAGCCCGTGTACGGCAAAGAACGGCAGCAGATGATCGCGGCTGATCACCTGGCTCAGCTCCCCCAGGCGGCCGATCACCGCCATGGAATGAGCATCCAGATCGGGCCGCTGTCGTTGCCACTGCTCAGCGGCCAGTTGTGCACGGTCTTGCATGTCGCCCTCGATTTATCTTGCCATCAAGATACTTTTCAAAAAGAATGTTGCCATCGTAGCGTATCCATACCAAGGAGGCACCTGCATGTCGGGCACCCAATATCGGCCAGTTCTCGCCGTCGCGCTGCTGTTCACCATCGGTACGCTGATGGGCTTGACCAGCAATCTGGTCAAGCTGGCCAGCGGCAGCGGATGGCAGCCGATGGCCTTTTTGCTCTGGAGCCTGCTCGGTGGCGGCCTGCTGCTGTTGCTGTTCGCCTGGCTGCGGGGGGAACGGCCCGGCATGAGCCTGCCTCAGCAACGCTACTACCTGGCCTCCGGCTTGCTCAGTATCGCGGTGCCCAACGCCCTGCTGTTCAGCTCGATCGGCCATGTAGGAGCCGGCTTCGCCTCGATGTGCCTGGCCTTTCCGCCACTGATCACCTACCTGCTGGCTCTGGCCCTGCGCATGGAAGGGCTCAGTCGCATCCGCCTGCTGGGCATCTGCATCGGTCTGGCCGGCAGCCTGCTGCTGGCCCTGGGCAAGCTCAACAGCGGCGACAGCCCGACGCTTTGGGTGCTGGCCGCGCTGAGCGTGCCGGTGTTCCTAGCGCTGGGCAACATCTACCGCGCCCGTTATTGGCCCAGTGGTGCCAGTCCGCTGTCACTGGCTCCCGGCATGCTCCTGGGCGGGGCCGTGCTGCTGGCCTGCACAGCCCCGTTCGGCGTGGACTTTACGCCGCATCTGGATAGTGCCAAGGCAGTTGGCCTACTGGGCGCACAGATGATGTTGTTCGCCGCGGTCTATGCGCTGTTTTTCATTCTGCAGAACCTGGCCGGCACCGTGTTTCTCAGCCAGATCGGCTCGGTGGCAGCGATCACCGGCGCCGCAATCGCCATCGGCCTGCTTGGTGAACAGGGCAGCCTGAGCATGCTGCTGGCCGCGCTGTGCATTGTCGGCGGCGTGCTGCTGGTGGCCTGGCGTGGAGCGAAAGACGTAAATCAATAAAGCGTGAGAATGTGCCGTTCTGAATTGCGCCAGCGAGCCAGCAACGCCTGGAGAAATCCACACAGACTGGGGTGGCCTTCGTCCAAGACGGCGATCACTTCAGCGCAACGCTCACTCCGCGTGGGAGCAGTGTTGCTGAGCATGCCGTGCGCTTCAGCCCCCAATAACCAACGCCGCACCCTGGGCGTCGCGACGGACTGAAGCGCTCGATACTCAAACGCGGAACTGGCCGACCAGCCCCTGCAGACGTCCGCCCAGGCCGTCGAGGTCGCGAGCGGCCTGCGCACCCTGCGCCGCATCGCTGGCGACTTCGTCCACCGCGACGGCGATCTGATGCACGCTGCGGTTGATCTCTTCGGCCACGGCCGTCTGCTCCTCGGCGGCACTGGCGATCTGCGCGTTCATCGAGTTGATGGTGCCGATCAACACCGCGATGCTGTCCAGCGCCTCGCCGGCATGGCTGGCCTGCTCACGGGTGCTGTCGCCCATCTGGCTGGCGCGCTGCATCGCCGCCACCGCCTCGCCAGTCGCATTCTGCAGACGATCGATCATGCCCTGGATCTCGCCGGTGCTCTGCTGGGTGCGGCTGGCCAGGGCGCGCACTTCATCTGCGACCACGGCGAAACCACGCCCCGCCTCGCCCGCGCGCGCCGCCTCGATGGCGGCATTGAGGGCCAGGAGGTTGGTCTGGTCGGCGATCGCGCGGATCACCTCCAGCACGCTGACGATGCCCTGTACGTCGCGGCGCAGACTGTCCAGTGACTCACTGCTGCTGCGCACTTCCCCTACCAGATCATGAATGTGGGCGATGCTGCCATCGACCACCCGCTTGGCCTCCTGTCCCTGCTGATCCGTCTCGCGCGCAGCCTCGGCGGCACGCTGGGCGCTCTGCGCCACCTCATGGGCCGCAGCGGACATCTCGTTGATGGCGGTGGCGACCTGGTCGGTCTCGTGGCGTTGAGCGGCCATGGCCTGTTCGGAGCGCTGGGCCTGGCTGGATACGCCGCCGACCAGACCGAACAGCTGGTCGGTGGTCACCGACACCTGGTGCACCAGGGCATGAATCTTGGCGACGAAGGCATTGAAGGAGGTTGCCAGCTCCCCCAGCTCGTCCTGACTGGTGACTGGCAGGCGCTGGGTCAGATCCCCCTCCCCGGCGGCCATGTCATCGAGCTTGCTCTTGATCAGCTGCACCGGCTTGGTGATCGATGCCGCCAACGGTAGGGACAACAGGGCCAGCACCAGCAAGAGGCCAATGGCGGAGCCGGTCATGACCATCAACAGGCGGTCGACGCTCTGCTGGAACTGAGCACGCGCCGCCTGGACGTCGCGCTCCACTCCATCGAGATTGACCGAGGTGCCAAAGACCATCTTCCACTTAGGCAGGTGGTACGAATAGCCGACCTTGGGCACCAGCACCTTGCCGTCGCCGAGGACGAAGCTGTAGTCGACGTAGTGGCTGCTATCCATGCCGGCTCGCACCAGTTCACGAATGGCGTAGATACCGTTGGGGTCGCGGTAGCCGCTGAAGTCCTCGCCGATGCGATCGTTGGTGTTGCCCTGCAAGACGCGGCGGATGTTGCTGTCGTAGCCCCAGAAATAACCATCCGCACCGTAGGACAGGCGCTTCAGCACCTCGACGGCCTGGGCACGCGCGGCCATGTCGCCATCGGCAGATGCCTGGTACAGCGGGGCAATCGCATTGAGCGCCAGCTCGACATATTGCTTGATCTCTGCCTTGCGGTCCGCCACCAGCTTGGCTCGGGTCTGGGCCTCCTGCTGATCGGCCAGATTTCCGAGGACAACGAAGGTGATGGAGCTAAGCAACAGGGTCAACAGGCAGATGGGCCCCAAAGCCAGCAACAGCACTTTGGAGCGTAAACGCAGAGAGAGGATCATTGGCAGTACACCTTTACCGGCGCTTTGATGTTATCGAGCCTTCATATTGCCAATACCGCACCAGCAAAAGAACAGCGAAACGCAAAAACTGGTATGACCAGCGCCCCACGAAACAGAATGAACATCCATAACCAACTGAATAGCTGAAGATGGAAGCCGTTAGCAGCAAATTCACGAGCTACCTGCGGCTTTCCGCCTCACCGCTATTTTCCAGACAACAAAAAACCCGCCGCAGCGGGTTCTTCGTTTCAGCGGGTATGAATCACTTCTTGCCCAGCTTCTTCAGCTCTTCGTCACGCAGTTCGCGGCGCAGGATCTTGCCGACATTGGTGGTCGGCAGCACGTCGCGGAACTCGACGGCCTTGGGCACCTTGTAGCCGGTGAGGTTGGCGCGCATGTGCTCCATCACCTGCTCCTTGGTCACGCTCTCGCCCGGCTTGACCACCACGAACACCTTGATCGCCTCGCCGGATTTCTCGTCCGGTACGCCGATGGCGGCGCATTGCAGCACGCCCGGCAGGGTCGCCAGCACGTCTTCCAGCTCGTTCGGGTAGACGTTGAAGCCGGACACCAGAATCATGTCCTTCTTGCGGTCGACGATGCGCAGGTAGCCGTCTTCCTGGATCAGGCCGATGTCGCCGGTCTTCAGCCAGCCTTCGGCATCGAGGATCTCGTCGGTGGCTTCCTGGCGCTGCCAATAGCCCTTCATCACCTGTGGGCCCTTCACGCACAGCTCGCCGATCTCGCCGATGGCCAGCTCCTGGCCGTCGTCATTGATGATCTTGCACAGCGTCGAAGGCACCGGAATGCCAATGGTGCCGAGCTGGATGGCACTGAACGGGTTGACCGTGGCCACCGGGCTGGTCTCGGTCATGCCAAAGCCTTCGCAGATGGCGCAGCCGGTGACTTCCTTCCAGCGTTCGGCGGTAGCCAGTTGCAGGGCCATGCCGCCGGAAACGGTGAGCTTGAGCGCGGAGAAATCCAGCTTGCGGAAGTCCTCGTTGTTGCACAGAGCCACGAACAGGGTGTTGAGACCGACGAAGCCGGTGAAGCGGTACTTGGCCAGGTCCTTGACCACGGCCGGCAGGTCGCGCGGGTTGGTCAGCAGGATGTTGTGGCCACCGATCAGCATCATCGCCATGCAGTGAAAGGTGAAGGCGTAGATGTGGTAAAGCGGCAGCGGCGCGATCAGCACTTCGCAACCTTCATCGAGATTGGCGCCCATCAGCTCCTTGACCTGCAGCATGTTGGCCACCAGGTTGCGATGGGTGAGCATGGCGCCCTTGGCCACGCCGGTGGTGCCGCCGGTGTATTGCAGCACGGCGATGTCGGCGTTGCTCGGGTTGGCTTCGCTGAAGCTCTGACCACGGCCCTTGGCCAGGGCATCGTTGAGTTTGACCGCCTGCGGCAGGTTGTAGCCCGGCACCATCTTCTTCACGTGCTTGATCACGAAGTTGACCAGCAGACGCTTGAAGGTCGGCAGCATGTCGCCAACTTCGGTGACGATCACCGTCTTCACGCCGGTTTTGGGTACGACCTGCTCGGCCAGGTGGGCCATGTTGGCCAGGCAGATCAGCGCCTTGGCGCCGGAGTCGTTGAACTGATGCTCCATTTCCCGCGCGGTGTACAGCGGGTTGGTGTTGACCACCACCAGGCCGGCGCGCATGGCACCGAACACCACGACGGGATATTGCAGGACGTTGGGCAGTTGCACGGCGATGCGGTCGCCGGGCTTCAGATCGGTGTGCTTCTGCAGGTAGGCGGCGAAGTCACCGGAGAGCTTGTAGATCTCGCCGTAGGTGAGGGTCTTGCCCAGGTTGCTGAAAGCAGGCTTGTCGGCGAAGCGTTGGCAGGACTCTTTCAATACCGCGAGGATGTTCGGGTACTGGTCGGGATTGATTTCGGCAGCGACCCCAACGGGATACTTGTCCTTCCAGAAGTTTTCGGTCATGGAAGCCCACTCCTAAGCAACAGCTGATCTTCACCGCGCGACGGCGGTTGTTTGTTGTGTGTTTAGCTCGCTTTTCCGCTGGCCCAAGGCCCGGAAGCGCGCCGAGAGTAGCAGCTTTGCCAGAGGCCCACCAGCACCAAGAATAGCCTACGCAGTCGCAAAAGTGACCGGAAAAGACCAACAAGTCACGCACTGCCTTTCTTGCCGATAATCCGCGTAAAGCCTCTAGCTCGCATATCGCAGCCTTTGGAGCCTAGCGCGTAAGTGTGACCGATGCAGTGCGGTAGCGCATGCAACAGGCAGTGGCGGTTACGAAATCACAACAATTGGACTGCCGATGGCAGCAGGAGGCGGGAAGCCCCTTCCCTGCAGCGGGAAGGGGCGTTGGGGTCAGGCGATATCGCGCAGCTCGCGGCGCAAGATCTTGCCGACCGGGGTCATGGGCAGGGCATCCTTGAACACGATGTGCTTGGGCACCTTGTAGCCGGTGAAGTTTTCCTTGCAGTAGGCCTTGAGCTCTTCCACGGTCACGCCGCCATCACGCGGCACCACGAACAACTTGACCACTTCCCCGGACTTCTCGTCCGGCACACCGATGGCCGCACAGCTGGCGACTTTCGGGTGAGCCATGACCACGTCCTCGATCTCATTGGGGTACACGTTGAAACCCGAAACGATGATCATGTCCTTCTTGCGGTCGACGATACGCACGAAGCCATCCGGGTCGATCACCGCGATATCGCCGGTCTTGAACCAGCCCTCGGCGTCGAGCACCTCGGCGGTGGCTTCCTCGCGCTGCCAGTAGCCCTTCATCACCTGCGGACCCTTGATGCACAGCTCCCCGCGTTCGCCGGTCGGCAGCTCGTTGCCGTCATCATCGATCACCTTGAACGCCGTGCCCGGCACCGGGATGCCGACCGTACCCAGGCGCGCCTTGTCGCCGTAGGGGTTGGTGCTGGCCACTGGCGAGGTCTCGGTCAGGCCGTAGCCTTCGACCACGGTGCAGCCGGTCATCTGCTGCCAGCGTTCGGCAGTCGCCTTGACCAGCGCGGTACCGCCGGAGTTGGTGACCTTGAGGCTGGAGAAGTCCAGATTCTTGAACTCGGGGTGATCCATCAGCGCGACGAACAGGGTGTTGAGGCCCAGCAGCGCGGAGAACTTCCACTTGCCCAGCTCCTTGATGAAGCCCGGGATGTCGCGCGGGTTGGTGATCAGCACGTTGTGGTTGCCGTTGACCATCATGCACATGCAGTTCGCGGTGAAGGCATAGATGTGATACAGCGGCAGCGGCGCGATCATGATCTCCTGGCCCTGCTTCATCAGCGGCGTGCCGTCCGGGCCGAGCTGCGACAGGCAGGCGTCAACCTGCAGCATGTTGGCCACCAGGTTGCCGTGGGTGAGCATGGCGCCCTTGGCCACGCCCGTGGTGCCGCCGGTGTACTGCAGCACCGCGATGTCGTCGTGACTGGCCTTAACCGGCGCCAGCGCCTGGCCGTGGCCCTGCTTGAGCACCTGCTTGAAGGGAATGGCCTGGGGCAGATGGTAGTCAGGCACCATCTTCTTGACCTTCTTCACCACGGTGTTGACCAGCCAGCCCTTGAGGCTTGGCAGCATGTCGCCCATCTTGGCTTCGATCAGGTACTCGATCTCGGTATCCGGCAGCACCTCCTGCACCAGCTTGCCGAACATGTTCAGGTACACCAGCGCACGCACACCGGCATCCTTGAACTGGTGGCGCATTTCGCGGGCGGTGTACAGCGGGTTGGTGTTGACCACTATCAGCCCGGCGCGCATGGCGCCGAACACCGCGATGGGATATTGCAGCACGTTGGGCATCTGCACCGCGATGCGATCACCCGGCTTGAGGTCGGTTTGCTTCTGCAGGTAGGCGGCGAATGCCGCGGAGAGGCGATCCAGCTCGGCATAGGTCAGCGTGACGCCGAGATTGCTGAAGGCCGGACGGTCGGCGAAGCGCTTGCACGAGCGCTCGAACACTTCGATCACCGACTTGTAGCTGGACAGGTCGATGTCGTTGGGCACGCCAGGGGCGCGTTTGTCGTTCCAGAAATCAGGTTGCATTGTTCTTGTCCTCTTCCCCTGAAGTGATCTGACTGCCCGGAAAGTAGCAGCTTAGAGCCGAGCCGCAAATAGCTCGAAGGCGTCATTGATGGGCTGAATTTCGCAATAAATGTTGTGATTCGTAACCGATCTTTACTGCTTCGAAGAAAACCGCGGTGCTTTGCCTGATGACGGCCAAGGTGCACAATGCCGCCAATCTCCGGCACAAGGATTCGCCATGCGCCACAACGCCTTCCCCCTGGTAACCCAGGACGGCCTGCACCTGCACGTCAACCACTGGCATGGTGATCAGCCGCCGCGCGCGGTGGTCATGCTGTCCCACGGCATGGCCGAACACAGCCTGCGCTATGCACGCCTGGCCGAAAGCCTGGTCGCCGCCGGCTTCGACCTTTATGCACTGGACCAGCGCGGCCACGGCCAAAGCGCAGCTCAGGGGGTGCTCGGCCACTACGCCGACGAAGGCGGCTGGGGCAAGGTGGTCGGCGACCTGGCCTCGCTCAATCACCATATCCGCCAACGCTACCCACAGGCGCCGATCTTCCTGTTCGGCCACAGCATGGGCAGCTACATCGGCATGGCCTACCTGATGGGCCACAGCTGCAGCCTGCAGGGCGCCGTACTCTCAGGCTCCAACTACCAGCCGGTGGCGCTGTACAAGGCCGCGCGGCTGATCGCCTGTTTCGAGCGCTGGCGCCTGGGCCCCAAGGGGCGCAGCAAGGTTATCGATTACCTGTCCTTTGGCTCGTTCAACAAAGCCTTCAAGCCCAACCGCACGGCCTTCGACTGGCTCAGCCGCGACCCGGCGGAAGTGGACAAATACGTGACCGATCCGCTGTGCGGTTTCGTCTGCACCACGCAGCTGTGGTGTGACCTGCTCGACGGCCTGCAATACATCACCCCGGTCGAGAACCTGGCGCAGATCGATGCTGACCTGCCGCTGCTGGTGATCGGCGGCTCACGCGACCCGGTCAGCGACGGCAAGCGCCTGAGTGATCTGGCAGGCGCCCTGCGCGAGGCCGGCGTGCGCGACGTGCAACTGAAGATTTATCCCGAGGCCCGTCATGAGCTGCTCAACGAGAGCAATCGCGACGAGGTCACCGCCCACCTGATCGACTGGCTGCAGCAGGCGCTGAGCCAGGATCGAAGCCCAATCAAGGAGTGCCCATGACCCAGGTAACCAACATCCCCTACGAAGCCCTCGAAGTCGGCCAGCAGGCGAGCTTCGAGAAACAGGTCGAAGAGCGCGACGTGCAACTGTTCGCCGCCGTCTCCGGTGACAACAACCCGGTGCACCTGGACGCCGCCTTCGCCGCCGAAACGATGTTCAAGGAGCGCATCGCCCACGGCATGTTCACCGGCGCGCTGATCAGCGCCGCCATCGCCTGCAACCTGCCCGGCCCGGGCACCATCTACCTCGGCCAGCAGCTCAAGTTCACCCGCCCGGTGAAGCTCGGCGACACCCTTACTGTGAAGCTGGAAGTGCTGGAAAAACTGCCGAAGAACCGCGTGCGCATCGCCACCCGCGTGTTCAACCAGGACGGCAAGCAGGTAGTGGACGGCGAAGCCGAAGTGCTCGCTCCGAGCGCCGAGCAGACCGTGACCATGCCGCCGATGCCGCAGGTCACCGTAAACTGATGCGCTGCAAGCTGGTGCGCGACAGCTCTGGCGCGCACCACTTTTGTTCTATGCTCACAACGCAAATGTAGAAATACGCTTCAAAAAAGGCATTTCTTTGTGCAAACAGCACAAAGCTTTTTGACGAGCAGACCAAACCCAACGCACCTGCCACTCTGGCACGCCCCCTGCTATCGCCAAGGCCTCATCCTCTTACCGGAGCCAGGTCCATGAGCAACGCCACCCCCGATAGCGATTACCCCCTGAGCGAGGTGCCCAACGGCGCACGCCAAGGGCTGTTCTCCACCGCCATCCTGTTGTTCGGTTTCACCTTCTTCACCGCCACCATGTTCGCTGGCGGCAAGATCGGCATGGCCTTCGACTTCACCACCCTGCTCTGGGCTGCAGTGATCGGCAACCTGCTGCTCGGCATGTATGCCGCCGTACTGGGCCTGATCGCCTGCCGCAGTGGGCTGAATTCGGTGCTGATGGGCCGTTTCTGCTTCGGCGAGGTGGGCAGCAAGCTGTCCGACATGCTCCTGGGCTTCACCCAGATCGGCTGGTACGCCTGGGGCACGGCGACCATCGCCATCGTCCTGGTGAAAATTCTCGGCCTGCCCGAAGGCCTGACCATCCCGCTGATGGTGCTGTTCGGCTTCGGTTTCTGCCTCACCGCCTTCGTCGGCTACAAGGGCCTGGATCTGCTCTCGCGCGTCGCCGTGCCGGCCATGCTGGTGCTGCTGGTGGCTTCGCTGTGGATCGCCACCCGTGATATCGGCGGCCTCGCCGGCCTGCTCGCGGTGGCCCCGTCCGAGAGCATGAGCCTGAGCGTGGCCATCACCCTGGTGTTCGGCACCTTCGTCAGCGGCGCCACCCAGGCCACCAACTGGACGCGTTTCGCCAGGAGCGGCCGGGTCGCGGTGCTGGCCAGCCTGTTCGGCTTCTTCATCGGCAACGGCCTGATGATCGTCGCCGGCGCCTATGGCGCCATCGTCTATCAGCAACCGGACGTGGTCGAAGTGCTGGTGCTGCAGGGCCTGTCCATGGCCGCCGTGGTCATGCTGTTCCTCAACCTGTGGACCACCCAGGACAACACCATCTACAACTTCGCCGCCGCCGGCTGCAACCTGCTGCGCACCGGCAAGCGCAAGACCGTCACCCTGGCAGGCGCGGCTATCGGCACGCTGCTGGCCATCGGCGGCATGTACGAGATGCTGATTCCCTTCCTGATCCTGCTCGGTTCGATCATCCCGCCGATTGGCGGTGTGATCATGGCTGACTTCTTCTATGGCCACCGCGCGCGCTACCCGAAACTGGCCGATGTGCGCCTGCCTGCATTCAACTGGGTCGGCCTGGGCGCCTACCTGATCGGGGCGCTGAGCGCCTACTTCTCGCCCTGGGTCGCGCCGCTGGTGGGTATTGCCGTGGCTGCCGTGATCTATGTCGTGCTGTTCGAGGCGAACAAGGCCCTGGTCGGCCGTCAGCAGGTCGCCGGCGCGTGAGCCTGACCGTCGCCGATGTACTCGCCCTGCCCGGCCTGGCCAGCATGCGCCTGCGTGCCGGCCAGGCCGGACGCGACAATGCCGTGCGCTGGCCCTATGTGGCCGAGAACGAAGGCATCGCCGAGTGGGTGATGGGCGGCGAGCTGATCTTCGTCACCGGCATCAACCACCCGCGTGACGAAGCCAACCTACTGCGCCTGGTGCGTGAGGGCCATGAGCGCGTGGTCGCCGGTATGGTCATCCTCACCGGCGCCGAATTCATCCAGACCATTCCGTCCAGCGTCATCGCCGAGGCCGGGCGCCTGAACCTGCCGCTGATCGAGCAGCCCTATGCGCTGAAGATGGTGGTGGTCACCCAGGCCATCGGCACCGCGCTGGTGCAGGCGCAGCAGCTCGGCCGTTCGCGCCAGCATGTGCTGGAACAGGTGCTCGACGGTGACTACCAGTCGCTCGACGTTTTGCTGCAACGCGGCGACAGCCTCGGCCTGGCACTGCATCTGCCACGCCAGGTGGCGCTGCTACGCCTCGACGGCAGCGAGCAGCTGTTCGGCGACCTGGCCGACGATGACGCCGAGCGCCAGTTGCAGAGCCGTCAGCAACTGCTGCAACGGCGCCTGGAACAGATCTTGGGCGAACTCGGTGACGCCCTGCCCCTGATCAGCCAGGGCCGTCACTGGATCGCCCTGCTGCCATGCGCCGATGCCCAGGCCGAAGCGCGCAACCGCCAGGCCATGACCGTGCTGCTGGATGAGCTGCGCCCGCAGCTCGGCCCGCTACGCCTGTTTCTCGGCCTGGGCAGCGCCGGCTGCGATGCACCACGTTTCGCCCAGGGCCTGGGTGAGGCGCGCCAGGCCCTGGCAGTGGCGCAGCGCTTTCCCGAGCGCCTGGGTCTGTGCAGTTTCAATGAATTGGGCGTGCTGGAGCTGCTTGGTGCGATTCGCGACCGCAGCCTGCTCGACCGCTTCGTCGAGCGCGTGGTCGGCCCGCTGATCGGCGACGATTCACGCCACCAGCCTGTGCTGATGCCGACGCTGGAGGCCTGGTTCGCCGAGAACGGCAACCTGGCCCTGGCCGCGCAACGCCTCAACGTTCACCGCAATACCCTGAGCTACCGTCTACAGCGCATCGAAGCGCTGACCGGCTGCTCGTTCGAAGACCCGCACGACCGCCTGAACATCAGCGTTGCGCTGTTGATCCGGCGTCTGTCGTCGCCTGCCTGAGAGGAAACCCGATGATCATCCACAATGCCCGCCTGCGCGGCCGCGACGGCCTGCATCGCATCACCCTGAACGGCGAGCGCATCGCCGCCATCGAGGCCCAGCACGCCCTGCATCCCATCGCCGAGGGCGACCTGGACGCCGCCGGCAATCTCGTCGTGCCGCCCTTCGTCGAGCCGCATATCCATCTCGACGCCACCCTCACCGCCGGCGAGCCGAACTGGAACATGAGCGGCACGCTGTTCGAGGGCATCGAGCGCTGGGCCGAGCGCAAGGCGCTGGTCACCCATGAAGACACCAAGACACGCGCCAAGAAGACCATCGACATGCTGGTCGACCACGGCATCCAGCACGTGCGCACTCACGTCGATGTCACCGACCCGACCCTGGCCGCGCTCAAGGCCATGCTCGAAGTGCGCGAGGAAACCCGCCATCTGATCGACCTGCAGATCGTCGCCTTCCCGCAGGAGGGCATCGAGTCCTACGCGGGTGGTCGCGCGCTGATGGAGCAAGCTATCGAGCTGGGCGCCGATGTGGTGGGCGGTATCCCGCACTTCGAGAACACCCGTGACCAGGGCGTGTCGTCGATCAAGTTCCTCATGGACCTGGCCGAGCGCACGGGCTGCCTGGTGGACGTGCACTGCGACGAAACCGACGACCCGCAGTCGCGCTTTCTCGAAGTGCTGGCCGAGGAAGCCCGCGTGCGCGGCATGGGCGCGCGCGTCACCGCCAGCCACACCACCGCCATGGGCTCCTACGACAACGCTTACTGCTCCAAGCTGTTCCGCCTGCTGAAGATGAGCGGCATCAGTTTCATCTCCTGCCCCACCGAGAGCATCCATCTGCAGGGCCGCTTCGACACCTACCCGAAACGCCGCGGCCTGACCCGCGTGGCGGAGATCGATCGTGCCGGCATGAACGTCTGCTTCGGCCAGGACTCCATCGTCGACCCCTGGTATCCGTTGGGCAACGGCAACATCCTGCGCATCCTCGAAGCCGGCCTGCATATCTGCCACATGCTCGGCTACGAAGACCTCAAGCGCAGCCTGGATCTGATCACCGACAACTCGGCGCGTGCGCTGAACCTGGGTGAAGGGTATGGCCTGGACGTGGGTCGCCCGGCCAACCTGCTGATCCTATCGGCGCCGGACGATTACGAGATGGTGCGCAGCCAGGGCCATGCACTGGTGTCGGTGCGCCATGGCAAGGTGCTGATGCGCCGCACGCCGGCCAGCATCGAGCGCGCCTGATCACGCTCATTTAATCGTAGGGTGGATGACGCTTTTTTCATCCACCATTGCCTCAGGCCAAGCGGTGGACAAGCTTCGCGTTGTCCACCCTACGAACTGACGCGAACAGCGACCGTGGGAGCGGCTTCAGCCGCGATTACCCTTGAAGAGCTCGCGGCTGAAGCCGCTCCTACAACTGCGAAACAGCTCTACTCCACCCGCACGTTGGCAGTCATGCCGGCGCTTCTTCAGCCGCGATTACCCTTGAAGAGCTCGCGGCTGAAGCCGCTCCTACGACTGCGAAACCGCGCTATTTCACCCTTACGCTGGCGGTCATACCGGCGCTTAGCGGTGGACAAGCTTCGCGTTGTCCACCCTACGAACTCATGCGAACAGCGACCGTGGGAGCGGCTTCAGCCGCGATTACCCTTGAAGAGCTCGCGGCTGAAGCCGCTCCTACAACAGCTCTACTCCACCCGCACGCTGGCAGTCATGCCGGCACTTAGCACCATGCCATCCGGCACCTGATCGAGCTTGATGCGCACCGGAATACGCTGCGCCAGGCGTACCCAGTTGAAGGTCGGCTCGACATCGGCCAGCAACTGCCCGTCCGGGCTGGCGTTGCGGTCGGTGATGCCGCGGCTGATGCTGTCCACCTCGCCGCGAAGCTGCTGATCCCCGCCCATCAGCCAAACCTCCACCGGCGCGCCGACCTGAATGCGCGGCAGCTTGGTCTCCTCGAAATACGCCTGTACGTAGAACGACTGGGTATCGACCAGCGCCATCACCGCCTGCCCGGCATTCACGTAGTTGCCCTGCGCCAGCACCAGATTGGTGATTTGCCCATCACGCGGCGCACGTACTTCACTTCGCGCCAGGTTCAGCTCGGCGACACGCAGATCGGCCTGCGCTTCGCGGTATTCGCCGCGTGCCATCTCGGCGTTGATCTGCGCATTTTCCAGCAGCTCGGCGCTGATAGCCTGGGCGCCCAGACGCGAGCGGCGCGAAGCTTCGTGTTCACGCAGGCTCAACTGTTGGCGGCGAATGTACACCACCGCCCTGGCCTTCTCCACCGCCGCCTGATAGCGGTCGCGGTCGATGCTCATCAGCAGATCACCCGCCTTGACCTGCTGGTTGTCACGCACCTTCAGCTCGACCACCCAGCCGGACACGTCCGGGGCGATGGTCACCACCTCGGCGCGCACGCGTGCGTCGCGCGTCCAGGGCGAATACATGTAGTGCTGCCAGATCCAGGAACCGGCGAAGATCGCCACCACCACCATGGCCAGGGTTATGCCGACTCGAATGGTCGAACGCATGCTTTCTCTCCTCAATGCGCCAGGGCGACCATCACGGCCGCCAGCACGCAGACATACAAGGCACAATCGAACAGGGCTTCGTGCCAGATCCAGCGCGACAGCCCGATGCGCTGCAAGCCCAGGCGCAGCATGCCCGTCAGCAACAGCGCCAATACTGCGTAGGCCGCCATCGGGCTTAGCAACACGCCGCCCAGCGACCACTCATGCAAGCCCATTACCCCCTCCTCTTAGTTGGCACCAGTGGCGCCAGCCACTCTGCAGCTGCAACAGCGCCGCCTCGGCCAGGCGCTTGTCGATGCTCGGCGTGCAGGCGCGCAGGGACACCTGCAACTCGGCCACCGCTGCATTCAGATCGTCTTCACGGCCCGCTGCAGGACCACGCTCCAGCGCGTCCTCCAGGCGCTCAAGAAAGCGCTGCTGCGAACGAGCCAACCCGGCATCGGCATGGGTCAGGCACTTGCGCAGGTGCAGCAATTCATCGCCCAGATCGAGACCGGCCACGCCATCGTCCCAGCGGCTGCGCGTCTGGTCCGGCCGCGCCGGGTAGTGCCGCGCCAACTGGATAAGACGGTCGGCCATGCGCCCGCCGAACCAGTTTTCGGCACGGCCCAGGTCGCGACGAGTGAGACGCCCGAGATCGGTCAGGATCGCCTGCATCAGGCGCCGCCCATGCCAGACCGGATTGCGCAGCACCACCAGCTTGAAGGCCATCACCGCGCAACCGACACCCATCAACATGCCCGGCGCCTCATTGAGAAAATAGGCAACGTCGTAGCCAACCCCCGGCGCCGGCAGGCACAGAACGATGAAGTGCAGGCAGAACGAGGTCGAGGTCGCGGCCGTCGTCGGCCTGGCCATACCCAGCACGCCGAAGAACAGCGGCACGCCCAGCACCATGCAGAGCATCACGAAGCCGTCGATCTGCGGCATGAGAATCTGCCCGACGAAGAACGCCACCGGCAGCGCGTAGAAGATGCCACGCAGAAACATCATGCCGATCTGCGGTGCGGCCTCGAGCCGGGCGAACAAACTGCACACCACGCAGGCCAGGAGCAGCGCGCCGATGGCATGGGTCCAGCCGGTTGCCAGCCAGAAGGCTGCCAGGGCCAGGAAGGTCAGCGCACTACGCGAGCCATACACCAGCGCGCTCTGCCAGTCGTAATGCCAGGACAGGGCGCGCGGAGCATCGGCCGGCGCCCTGCCCTGCTCGACTGCGAGCAAGGCACGGCTGGCGTCCTCGACGCGCAGCAGCAGCACCATCAGGCGCTCCAGACACAGTTGCTGGCCACTGCTCAGCTCTTCCTTCTGCGCCGCCTGGCGCAGTTGCTCGACCAACTCCGGCAAACCTGTCGGTTGCGCCTGCTGCAGGCGCTCGTCCACCAGCTGCAACCAGGGCGCAACGGCCTGCGCCTCGGCGCTGCTCAGCTGCCGCCACTGCCGCGCGACACCGCGGGCCAGGCGCAACATGCCAAGCAGATCGCGACTCAGCACCCGCAACGCCATGGCACGCTGGCGACCACGCGCGCCCTCGAACCAGGCATGTTCACGCTGGGCATCCACGGCGACGATACGCGCCAAAACTTCCAGCAATCCCTGCCGCGAGCCAGTCTCACCAGCCAGCGCCTGGCGCGATGCAGCGACGCCGGCCTGCCACGTGTCGCGCGCCTGTTGCGCCAGTTGCCGCTCGACGCGCTGCGGCCAGAGCAAGGCGCTGCTCAGGGTGGCGCAGATGATGCCCAGACAGATTTCCGTGCAACGGGCGATGGCTTCGTCGAACACCACCTGCGGCTTGCCGATGGCCGGCAAGGCGATGATCGCGACCGTGTAGCCGGCCAGCACGAAGGAATATGACCAGGCGCTACGCAACATGGTCGAGGATGCCGTGCACAGCGCCAACCAGAGGGCGAATGCCAGCACGAACAGCAGCGGCGCCTGGGCAAACAGCCCCATCATCACCACCGCCATGAAGGTGCCAACCAGCGTGCCGAGCAATCGAGCCAGGCCCTTTTGCACCACCATGCCGGACAGCGGCTGGGCAACGATGAATGCGGTCATCAGCGCCCACTGCGGCTGCTCCAGGCCAAAACGCAGCGCGCACCACAACGCCAGACCACCGCCGAGCAGGGTCTTGATGGCGAATTGAACGGCTTGCGGGCTGGGTGCAAGGAACACCAGCAAGGAGTCACGCACGATGGCTACCTGAAGAAATCTCAGCTCTGAAGAACATAGTTGTAGCGATTGGGTTCCGCCTCCGTGCGAAACCCAATTATTAGCTAGCTAACAATCTATGTCCAGAAGATGCCGTGATCTCATGCAGGCAGCGCGCAAATAAAAAAAGGGCGACCGAAGTCGCCCGAATTGCCTTGCGTGCCCTGTGAACTGGAAGGATCAGCTCTGCTTGCGCTTGTGCGCATCCTTCCAGATGAAGTAACCAACGCCCCCGAAGAACGCGACCATCAGAAGTACGGTGCCGACTCCGGCGAGAACCACTGTATCGACGAACATGGCTGCCTCCTGTTGTGCCTGTCTGTCTGGGATGGCTTCACGTTATCAGCGCTGGCGGCGGGAAAATTGATCTGGGTCAATGGCCGCAGAGCAGGTGTGGCCGGGCCTTGAGGAATACTGACCCAGGTCAAGAAATCGAGGGGGTTCGAGGCGGGGAACGCTGCACAACGGCATGCGCAGCGGGAAGATCGGGGCGCTTTCAGCGCTTCTTGGGCTTGCTCTTGGACTTCTTCTTGGCCTTGCCCAGCGGCAGTACCTGCTCGAAGACCTGGCGCATCTCGTTGAGGCGCTTGTCGTTGAGGTCGTGGATACGCTTGTCGCGCTCGGCGGCGAAATCGATCAGCTTGTCGTCATTGCTCATAGCGGAAACCGGATCAGGCGAAAGGTCAGGTTCAGGCGCGGCGCGCAGGCTTGGCGCGTCTTCGCCACTTGATGTTGCCAATGATGCTGGGTCGGCCCGCGCATGACCAGTAGCGAAGCATGTTCCAACCTCAGCGAATGTTCGATGCGCGTGCTGCCAACACGGCGCAGGTCGAAACGTCGGCTGCCACCCAGATTGAGCGAGGCGATCAATGGATCGCGCCCCAGCTCAGGCTCGGCATCACTGTGCCAGCCCATGGAGTCCTGGCCGTCGCGGTAATAGTTGAGCAACACGGCGTTGAGCGGCTGCCCGACTTCTTTCTCGACCCGTTGGCGAATCTCGTCGAGCGGCGGCGTCCAGGGCAACGGCTCATGCAGCTTGCCGGAATAGCGATAGCGCGCCTCCGGCTCGCCGTACCAGGCAGTCAGCCGTGGCGTGCGGTGATAGCGTCCGTGAATGAAGAGTTCTGGCTGTTGCCAAGGGGTTTGCTCGATCAGGGCCTGGAACCAGCTGTCGGCAAGAGCGGCGTCGACCCAGCCGGGTAAATACTCCAGCTCGGCATCGGCGAGTGCGGGCAAGGGGTCGGCGAATAGCATGACGATCTACATGAACGAGAATGAAAGGCGTGCCTTAAACTTCAACGTCTACCCACAGCCCCTGCCGCGGCAAATCACCCAGAGCCTGCTCAACCTCTTCCGGCTCGGCCTCGGCCAGTTGCTCGGGGGTATAGCCACGCCGCTGGCGACGGCGCTGCTCTTCGCGCAGCAGCTCCTCGGTTTCCTGTGGATGACGCTTGTCGAGGCTCAGCGCACTTTCCTTGGCGCTGCCCTCAGCCGGGGTCACCGGAGGAATCTCGGGCTTGGGCTTGATCACGTCCTGCGTGGCAGTGACCGGCACCAGGCTATGGGGGATAGGCGGTAGCACGTTTCAGCACCTCCTTTGGTCGGGTTGTCGGCCCCGTCATCCGCGACTTTAACAGCCTGTTAGCCGGTGCTCGCTACACTTTCGACTAAGCCGAACGGCAATAGTGCCACGACCGCTTTGGTCGCGGCTCGGCATCCGTTACCATAGCCGGCTTTTTCACGCGGGAGACAGGCATGGCGCAGTATCAACCGGGGCAACGCTGGATCAGTGACAGCGAAGCGGAATTGGGTCTGGGAACCATCCTCGCCGAGGACGGCCGCCTGCTCACCGTGCTCTACCCGGCCACCGGCGAAACCCGCCAGTACGCCACGCGCAATGCCCCGCTGACCCGTGTGCGCTTCGCCCCGGGTGACGAGATCACCCATTTCGAGGGCTGGAAGCTCACCGTGCAGGAAGTCGAGGACGTCGACGGCCTGCTGGTCTACCACGGCCTCGATGCCCAGCATAAACCGGTGACCATGCCGGAAACCCAGCTGTCGAACTTCATCCAGTTCCGCCTGGCCAGCGACCGCCTGTTCGCCGGCCAGATCGATCCGCTGGCCTGGTTCGCCCTGCGCTATCACAGTCTCGAGCATAACAGCCGCCTGCTGCAGTCCTCCCTTTGGGGCCTGGGCGGTGCGCGCGCCCAGCCGATCGCCCACCAATTGCATATCGCCCGCGAAGTGGCCGACCGCATCGCCCCGCGCGTGCTGCTGGCCGACGAAGTGGGCCTGGGCAAGACCATCGAAGCCGGCCTGGTGATTCATCGCCAGCTGCTCTCCGGCCGTGCCAGCCGCGTGCTGATCCTGGTGCCGGAAAACCTGCAGCACCAGTGGCTGGTGGAAATGCGCCGGCGTTTCAACCTCGACGTCGCCCTGTTCGACGCCGAGCGCTTCATGGAAAGCGACGCCAGCAACCCCTTCGAGGATTGCCAGCTGGCGCTGGTCGCCCTGGAGTGGCTGAAGGACGACGAAAAGGCTCAGGACGCGCTGTTCGCCGCCGGCTGGGACCTGCTGGTGGTCGACGAAGCCCACCACCTGGTCTGGCATCCGGAGCAGGCCAGCCCCGAATACTCGCTGGTCGAGCAACTGGCCGAGGTCATCCCCGGCGTGCTGCTGCTCACCGCCACCCCGGAACAGCTCGGCCAGGACAGCCACTTCGCCCGTCTGCGCCTGCTCGATCCGGCCCGTTTCCATGACCTGCAGGCCTTCCGCGCCGAAAGCAGCCAGTACCGCCCGGTCGCCGAAGCGGTGCAGGAACTGCTCGACCAGGGCAAGCTCAGCGCCCAGGCACGCGATGCCATCGGCGGCTTCCTTGGCGATGAAGGCCGTGAGCTGCTGGATGCCATCGACGGCGGCGACGAAGAAGCACGCGCCCGCCTGGTACGCGAGCTGTTGGATCGCCATGGCACCGGCCGTCTGCTGTTTCGCAACACTCGCGCCGCCGTGCAGGGCTTCCCCGAGCGCGAGCTGCACCCCTACCCGCTGCCGAGCCCGGACGAATACCTCGAGCTGCCGGTCGGCGAGCACGCCGAGCTGTACCCGGAAGTCAGCTACCAGGCACAGGAAGAGATCGACGACGAGCAACGCTGGTGGCGCATCGACCCGCGCGTCGAATGGCTGATCGACACCCTGAAGATGCTCAAGAAATTCAAGGTGCTGGTGATCTGCGCCCATGCCGAGACCGCGCTGGATCTGGAAGACGCCCTGCGCGTGCGTTCCGGCATCCCCGCCACGGTGTTCCATGAAGGCATGAGCATCCTCGAGCGCGACCGCGCCGCGGCCTACTTCGCCGACGAAGAGTTCGGCGCGCAGGTGCTGATCTGCTCGGAAATCGGCTCCGAAGGCCGCAACTTCCAGTTCGCCCATCACTTGGTGCTGTTCGACCTGCCGGCCCACCCGGACCTGCTCGAGCAGCGTATCGGCCGTCTCGACCGTATCGGCCAGAAGCACCGCATCCAGCTGCACGTGCCGTACCTGGAAAACAGCCCGCAGGAGCGCCTGTTCCAGTGGTACCACCAGGCGCTGAACGCCTTCCTCGCCACCTGCCCCACCGGCAACGCCCTGCAACATCAGTTCGGCCCACGCCTGCTGCCGATGCTGGAAAACGCCGACGACGGCCAGTGGCAGCAACTGGTGGACGAAGCCACCGCCGAACGCATTCGCCTGGAAGGCGAACTGCACAGCGGCCGCGACCGCCTGCTGGAGCTGAATTCCGGCGGTGCCGGCGAAGGTGAAGCGCTGGTCGAAGCGATCCTCGAGCAGGACGACCAGTTCACCCTGCCGATCTACATGGAGGAGCTGTTCAACGCCTTCGGCATCGACAGCGAAGACCACTCCGACAACGCCCTGATCCTGCGCCCCAGCGAGAAGATGCTGGACGCCAGCTTCCCTCTGGGCGATGACGAAGCGGTGACCGTCACCTACGACCGCGAGCAGGCTCTGGCCCGCGAGGACATGCAGTTCCTCACCTGGGAACACCCCATGGTGCAGGGCGGCATGGACCTGGTGCTGTCCGGCTCGATGGGCAACACCGCGGTGGCGCTGATCAAGAACAAGGCGCTCAAACCCGGTACCGTGCTGCTGGAGCTGCTTTACGTCAGCGAAGTGGTCGGCCCACGCAAGCTGCAGCTGGGCCGCTTCCTGCCACCGGCTGCGCTGCGTTGCCTGCTCGACGCCAATGGCAACGACCTGGCGCCGAAGGTCGGTTTCGAGACGCTCAACGATCAGCTCGAAAGCGTGCCACGGGCCAGCGCCAACAAGTTCGTCCAGGCCCAGCGTGACGTACTGGCCAAGCAGATCAATGACGCCGAAGCCAAGGTCATGCCGCGCCATGTCGAGCGCGTCGCCGAGGCCAAGCGCCGCCTGATCGCCGAACTGGACGAGGAACTGGCCCGTCTGGTCGCTCTGCGCGCGGTCAACCCGAGCGTACGCGACAGCGAGATCGAGGCCCTGCGCGAGCAGCGCGAACAGAGCCTGGCGATGTTCGACAAGGCCGCCCTGCGCCTGGAAGCGATTCGCGTACTGGTCGCGGGCTAACCCTGGGGGACGCTAGGCAGCGCCCCGTGAAGTAGCCCGGATGCAATCCGGGAAAGGTAGGCACCTTGCTCCCGGATTGCATCCGGGCTACGACCAAAAGCGTTACCCGCCCAGCTCATCCAGCCTTTTTTGCAGAAACTGCCGATCCGGCCCCTGTTGCGCCAGCGCCAGGGCCTGGCGGTAGGCAGCGATCGCCTGCTCGCGACGACCCAAGCGGCGCAGCAGATCGGCCCGCGCGGCATGGGCCAGGTGGTAACCCTGCAGTTCGCCCGCAGCCAGCAGTCGGTCGATTTCCACCAACCCCGCCAGCTCGCCATCGCGCATGGCCAGTGCCACGGCGCGGTTGAGCTCGATCACCGGCGACAGGTTCACGCGCAGCAACTCGTCATACAGGCCGACGATCTGCGCCCAATCGGTTTCCTCCAGACTGGCCGCCTCGGCATGCACGGCAGCAATGGCTGCCTGCAGGCTGTAGGGGCCGAAACGCCGCGAGTGCAGCGCCTGCAATACCAGCGCCTCGCCTTCGGCGATCAGCTCGCGATTCCACAGACTGCGATCCTGGGCTTCCAGCAAAATCACTTCGCCATCGACGCCGCTGCGCGCAGCGCGTCGCGACTCGTGCAGCAGCATCAGCGCCAGCAGTCCCTGTACTTCCGGCTCGGGCAGCAACTCCAGCAGCAGGCGGCCCAGCCGAATCGCCTCGTCGGACAGCTGGCTGCGGGTCAGCGAATCGCCGGAGCTGGCGAAATAGCCTTCGTTGAACACCAGATAAACCACCCGCAGCACCGCCTCCAAACGCTCGGGTAGCTCGCTACGCCCCGGCACTTCGTAAGGGATGCGCGCGTCGCGAATCTTCGCCTTGGCCCGCACGATGCGCTGGGCCAGGGTCGCAGGGCTGGAGAGGAAAGCGCGGGCGATCTCCTCGGTAGTCAGGTCGCACACCTCGCGCAGGGTCAGTGCCACCTGAGCATCACTGGCCAGCGCCGGGTGACAGCAGGTGAAGATCAGGCGCAGGCGGTCGTCCTCTAACAGTTCGTCGCCTTCGGCGTCGCTCTCGTCAGGCAATTCGATCTGCTCGTCCAACGGCTGGAAGCGACGCTGCCGGCGCAGGTTGTCGATGGCCTTGAAGCGCCCGGCGGAGACCAGCCAGGCACGCGGGTTGTCCGGCACACCGCTCCGCGGCCATTGTTCGACCGCACTGCGAAACGCCTCGTGCAGCGCCTCCTCGGCCAGGTCGAAATCGCCCAGCAGACGGATCAGGGTGGCGAGCACGCGGCGCGACTCCTCGCGGTAAAGGCGCTCGATCAGCTCGGTGACAGGTGGCGATATCGACATGCGCTTCTCCTGAACGAACGCATACGGTGCCCAATACCACCGGCGACGTCGAGTGGCGGCACGATCCGCCCCTCGATTTGGCGCCCGTCGCATTGGCAGCCGTTCGGTCGCTGGGCATAGTCGCGCCATTCCAAGAACGAAGGGAGTCTTGCTATGCGTTGGTTGCTGCTCGGCCTGGCGGGGGCTGCGGTATTTCTCTATGGTCGGATCACCGGCGATGCTCAGCTCAGCCTGTTGACCAAGGGCATCCCGGTGATCGCCCTGCTGCTCTGGCTGCGCCAGGCGCCGGCCGGCACCTACCGCCGCTGGATCGGTATCGGCCTGGTGTTCTCCCTGGCCGGCGACATCCTGCTGGACTGGCCCGGCGATCTGTTCGTGTTCGGCCTGGGCGCCTTTCTGCTCGGCCACCTGGCTTACCTGCGCGCCTACTGCTCCGACAGCCGGCAACCGGCCCTGCCCGCCCTGCTGCTGGCACTGCTCGCCGGTGGTGCGATGTTCGCCGTGTTGGCCAGCAGCGGCCTGGGCGAGCTGCTGATCCCGGTGGCCTGCTATGCCACGGCGATCAGCCTGATGCTGTGGCGCGCCCTGGCCCGCATTGGCCACCCGGATCTGCAGCCGCGCTCCACCTGGCTGGCAGCCGGCGGTGCGGCACTCTTCGTACTGTCCGACAGCCTGATCGGCATCGACCGCTTCGTCGCCAGCTTCGACGCCGCGCCTTACGCCATCATCCTCACCTACTGGCTCGGCCAGTGGGGCATCACCGCTTCGGCCTTCGAGCGCAGCAACAGCGCCTGACTGTTGCGCCACACTTGGCTAAAATGCCGGCCTTTTCCGCTACCCGTTGCGACTGCCGTGAGCCAAGAACCCGATCGCCTATTCGCCCAGCCACTGGCCGAGGTGCCCGACTTCGTCTTCAACGAGGACGTGGTGCGGGTGTTTCCCGACATGATCAAGCGATCGGTGCCCGGCTACCCGACCATCGTCGAGAACATCGGCGTACTCGCCGGCCAGTTCGCCCAGCCGCACACCACCCTGTATGACCTCGGTGCCTCGCTCGGTGCGGCGACCCAGGCGCTGCGCCGCCATGTGCGTGTCGATGGCTGCAAGGTAATCGCCGTGGACAACTCCCCGGCCATGGTCGCGCGCTGCAGCGAATACCTGCATGCCCAGGACGCCATGTTCCAGGAGCTGCTGCCGGTGGAGGTGATCGAGGCCGACATTCTCGCCCTCGACCTGCAGCCCACCTCATTGGTCACGCTCAACTTCACCCTGCAGTTCATCCCACCGGAGCGGCGCCTGGAGCTGCTCACGCGCATTCGCCAGGCACTGTTGCCCGGTGGCGCGCTGATCCTCTCGGAGAAGCTGCACTTCGAGGACGCCGCCGAGCATGAGCTGCTCACCGAGCTGCACGTCGCCTTCAAACGCGCCAATGGCTACAGCGAACTGGAAATCGCGCAGAAGCGCAGCGCCATCGAGAAGGTGATGCTGCCCGACAGCCTCGAGCAGCACCGCGAACGCCTGCTGGCTGCCGGCTTCAGCAAGGTGGTGCCCTGGTTCCAGTGCCTGAACTTCGCCTCGCTGGTGGCCCTGCCATGATGCGCGATCTGGATCTCGACGCCCTGCAGGCGCAACTGGCCGGCACCCCGTTGCAGGACTGGGCAGCCGACCTGCCTGGGCAACTCGATGCCAAGCTGGCCATCGGTCACGGCGATCTGGCGCGCTGGTATGGCGCGGTGCAGGCCCTGCCGGACCTGCCGGTGAGCGAGGTGGAACTGGTTCAACGCTTCGCCTTCGGCGGCGTTTGTGACGAGGGGACCCGCGCACAATTGAAGGCTGCTCTGCAGGGCTTGATTCCCTGGCGCAAGGGGCCGTTCGAACTGTTCGGCGTGCACATCGATACCGAATGGCGCTCGGACTGGAAATGGCAGCGCGTCGCCCCGCACCTGGACCTGGCCGGCAAGCGCATCCTCGATGTCGGTTGCGGCAACGGCTACTACATGTGGCGCATGCTCGGCGCGGGTGCGGGCAGCGTGGTCGGCATCGACCCCAACTGGCTGTTCCTCTGCCAGTTCCTGGCGATGAAGCGCTACCTGCCGGAGCAACCGGTGTGGCATCTGCCGCTGGCCTTCGAGGAACTGCCGGCCAGGCTACAGGGCTTCGACACGGTGTTCTCCATGGGCGTGCTCTACCACCGCCGCTCGCCCATCGACCATCTGCTGGATCTCAAGGACGCGCTGGTCAAGGGCGGCGAACTGGTGCTGGAAACCCTGGTGGTCGAAGGCGATGCCGAACAGGTGCTGGTGCCCGAAGATCGCTACGCACAGATGCGCAACGTCTGGTTCCTGCCGTCGGTGCCGGCGCTGGAGCGCTGGCTGCGCCGCGCCGGTTTCGAGGACGTGCGCTGCGTGGACGTCAGCACCACCTCGGTGGAAGAACAACGCGCCACCGAGTGGATGCGCTTCCAGTCGCTGCCGGAGTTTCTCGACCCGGCCGACCACAGCCGCACCGTCGAAGGCCTGCCGGCACCGACCCGCGCCGTGCTGATCGCACGCAAGCCTTAAGAACAGCGGTTCTCGTAGGGCCGGTGCACCCGCCAGACTGCAATTGGCGGGTTGCACCCGCCCTACGGCCGCAGCCAACGTGCACGCCGCTGCGCGATCAGCCGCAGCGGCTCACCGGCGCCCTGCTCCACCACACCGCGGGCGCTGCCCAGGCGAATCCGTCCCTCGATGTCCTGCGCCAGCAGGCGGCGCATGCGCCGACGCCAGAACCAGGCGCCGATCCAGTCGACGATGCCGTTCTGCAGATCCAGCGGCCACATGGCCGGCATATAGAACTCGGGCATGGGCGGATGCGACTTGTTGCCGTTGCTCGAACCTTTCATGACCTTTCCTCCGTTTCGCGGCCGGCTTCTTGCCGGGCTTGCGATCAGGATGAAACGCACCTATCGTTCAAACAAACGACAAATGCCAAACTCACAGTTAAGTAATTTTTAACGATCATGAACGCCACAGCTCCGATCGCCCTGCCGCTTCTGGAAAGCGATGTGCTGCGCACCTTCGTCGCCATCGCCGACAGCGGCAGCTTTACCCGCACCGCCGCGCAGGTGTTTCGCAGCACGGCGGCGGTCAGCCTGCAGATCAAGCGACTTGAGGAGACCCTCGGCCAGCGCCTGTTTATCCGCGAGGCACGACAGGTTCGCCTCACCGCCGAAGGCGAGGTGCTACTCGGCTACGCCAGGCGCCTGCTCAAGCTCAATGAAGAGGCGGTGGCACGCTTTCTCACCCCGACGCTGACCGGACGCGTACGTTTCGGCACGCCGAACGATATCGGCGACCGCGTGCTACCGGGCGTGCTGACCCTGTTCGCCCGCAGCCATCCGGCCGTGGAGGTCGAAGTGAATGTCGGGCGTAGTGTGGATCTGGTGGCCAAGCTGGATGCCGGCGAGCTGGATCTGACCCTGATCAATGCCGGCAACGACGGCCTGGATGACGCCCGCGGCGAAGTGATCTATTCCGAGGAGCTGGTCTGGGCCGGGCGTGACGGTGGCCTGGCCATACAGCGCTCGCCCCTGCCGCTGGCACTGGCCAACCCCGGCTGCGCCTGGCGCCGCACCGCGCTCGATGCGCTGGATCGTCAGGGTGTGGCCTATCGCATTGCCTACTCCTGCGAGCAGTGCGCCGGCCAGGAAGCGGCAATGACCGCCGACCTGGCCATCGCCCCCTTCCCGCGTAGCCTGGTCAAGCCGCCACTACGCCGACTCGGCGCGGAACAGGGGCTGCCGCCGCTGGGCGAATACCATATCAAGCTGATACGCGGCCATCAGCGTAACGATGCCATCGAGGCGCTCGCCACGCAGATGATTCAGGCGTTCGCGCAGGGGTGAGAGCACCGCGCTGTGGGAGGCGATTTAGCGGCGATAGACCATCGAAAGTCGCGGCTGAAGCCCCTCCCACAAAGTCCGTTAACCGCGATCGGCCGCCGCGACGATCAACGCCTTCATCTCGGCAACCGCCTGCTTGAAGCCGACGAACAGCGCATGGGCGACGATGGCGTGGCCGATGTTGAGCTCGTTGATGCCCATGATCGCAGCCACGGCCTCGACGTTGTGGTAATGCAGACCGTGACCGGCGTTGACGATCAGCCCATGGTTGAGACCGCAGATGACGCCATCGCGAATGCGCGCCAGTTCCTGCGCGGCCTCCTCAGCCGTGTGGGCATCGGCGTAACGGCCGGTATGCAGCTCGATGGCCGGCGCGCCGACGCGCATGGCCGCCTCGATCTGCCGCTCTTCGGCGTCGATGAACAGCGACACCTCGCAGCCGGCCAGGGTCAGTCGCTCCACTGCCGCGGCAATACGTGCTTCCTGGCCTGCTACGTCAAGGCCACCTTCGGTGGTCAGTTCCTGGCGGGTTTCCGGCACCAGGCACACGTGCGCCGGGCGAATCTGCTCGGCGAAACCGAGCATGAAATCGGTAACGCCCATCTCGAAGTTCATCCGCGTCTGCAGCACGTCGGCCAACACACGCACGTCGCGATCCTGAATGTGCCGGCGGTCTTCACGCAGGTGCACGGTGATGCCATCGGCGCCGGCTTCTTCGGCGTCCAGCGCGGCCTTGACCGGGTCCGGGTAGCGCGTGCCACGAGCCTGGCGCAGGGTGGCGACGTGGTCGATGTTCACGCCGAGCAGAATACGATTGGCCTCAGTCACGCTTGGACTCCTTGAGCGTCATGAAAAGTTCGCGGCTGACCAGAGGCCTGCCGCCAAGATGGGGTGCCAGCGCCTGGCGCATCAGGCGCTTGGCGGCAGCCAGTGCGCCCGGCGTCTGCCAGTCGGCTTCGGCCATGGCCAGCAGCTCACGGCCCTGAAACACGCCGGGCTGCAGTTGTATCACCGGCACCAGGCCGATGTCCTGCTGCCAGCGGTAAAGTGCCGTTGGATCGATGGGTTGGTCGTGCTGGTCACGATCCAGGGCGAAACCATAGCCCAGCTCGTCCAGCAGGCGCCATTCGAATGCGCGCAGCAGCGGCTCCAGCGGCCGACCGGCGGCCAGCGCCTGAAGGGTCAGGCCGTAGTGTTCGAGCATCACGGGGTGCGGATCTTCGGCCGGCAACAGGCGAATCAGCAGTTCGTTGAGATAGAGCCCGGAAAACAGCGCCTCGCCGCTCAGCAGCAGCGGGATGCCGGCGCTTTCCAGGCGGCCGACGCTCTTCAACTCGCCACGCCCGCGCAGCTCCAGCTCCAGTGGGGCGAATGGCCGGGCAATGCTGCCGACCTTGCCGCGCGCGGCGCGCAGTACCGCACGCACGCGCCCCTGCGCGGTGAAGAAATCCACCAGGGCGCTGCTTTCCTTGTACGGGCGGCTATGCAGAACGTAGGCGGCAGAAGTCATGTAAGTAACCGCCAGAATGCGCCACGCGCAACACCGAGGATGCGCATGGCACCGCGATCAATCCAGGTAACCCAGCGAACGCAGGGCGCGTTCGTCGTCGGACCAGCCACCTTTGACCTTGACCCAGAGGTTGAGCATCACCTTGGAGTCGAACATGGTTTCCATGTCCTTGCGCGCGTCGGCGCCGATGCGTTTGATGCGCTCGCCCTTGTCGCCGATGATGATCTTCTTCTGCCCGTCGCGCTCTACCAGGATCAGGCCGTGGATATGCAGAATGCGGCCCTCCTGCTTGAACTCCTCGATCTCCACGGTGATCTGGTACGGCAGCTCGGCACCGAGCTGCCGCATGATCTTCTCGCGGATCAGCTCGGCAGCCAGGAAGCGGCTGGAGCGGTCGGTGATCTGGTCTTCCGGGTAGAAGTGTTCGGACTCCGGCAGACGCTCACCCACCAGCTTTTCCAGGGTGTCGAGGTTCTGCCCCTGCAGCGCGGAGATCGGCACGATCTCGGCCTGCGGCAGTTGCTCGGCCAGCCAGTTCAGGTGCGGCAAGAGCTCGCTCTTGTCTTCCAGGCGATCGGCCTTGTTCACCGCCAGCAGGATCGGGCATTTGACGTGCTGCACCTTCTCCAGCACCAGCTGATCCTCGTCGGTCCAGCGCGTGCGGTCGACCACGAACACCACCACATCGACGTCCTTCAGCGCGGAGGAAGCGCTGCGATTCATGTAGCGGTTGAGTGCCTTGTCGTTGTGCTTGTGCAAGCCGGGGGTGTCGACGTAGACGGCCTGAACCTCGCCCTCGGTCTTGATGCCGAGCATGTTGTGACGGGTGGTCTGCGGCTTGCGCGAGGTGATCGCCAGCTTCTGCCCAAGGATGTGGTTGAGCAGCGTCGACTTGCCCACGTTGGGCCGGCCGACGATGGCGACGTAGCCGCAGCGGGTCACGGGTGCATCAGTCATTGCCATTCTCCACCCCGAGGGCGATCAGCGCCGCAGCCGCAGCGACCTGCTCGGCGATACGCCGGCTGCCGCCCTGGCCCAGGGTCTTTTCATTGAGCAGGGCCACCTGGCACTCGACCATGAAGGTACGGCAGTGCGGCTCACCCTGAACGTCCACCACCTCGTAACGAGGCAGCTCACAGGCACGCGATTGCAGGAATTCCTGCAGGCGCGTTTTCGGATCCTTGTTGGTGTCGACCAGGGTCAGGCCGTCCAGCTCGCCGGTCAGCCAGTCCAGCACGCGCTCACGCGCCGCTTCCATGCCGGCATCCAGATAGATGGCGCCGATCAGCGCCTCCAGAGCATCGGCGAGGATCGACTCACGGCGAAAACCGCCGCTCTTCAGTTCACCGGAACCCAGGCGCAGGTATTCGCCCAGCTCGAAACCGCGAGCCAGTACGGCCAGCGTCTCACCCTTGACCAGGCGTGCGCGCAGGCGCGAAAGCTGGCCCTCACGGGCCTGCGGGAAGCGCTCGAAGAGCGCCTCACCGGCTACGAAATTGAGAATGGCATCACCGAGAAATTCCAGCCGCTCGTTGTTGCGGCCAGCGAAACTGCGATGGGTCAGGGCCAGGACCATCAGGTCCTGATCCTTGAAGCTATAGCCGAGCTTGCGCTCGAGGCGGGACAGATTGGGACTCACGGCATCCGTACACGAAATTCTTTGTCGAAATTCACCACCAGATCGAGGTTCTCGATCAGCGGCTCGCGTTTTTCATATTTGAGGTGGACCAGAAACTCGTTGTTTTCCACCTTCACCTGCATGGCGTCGCGCATGTTCAGGTCACGAATGTTGTTGACCTGCATACCCTTGCTCACGTGGTTGTAAAACTCACCGACGGTGCGAACATCCGAAGCCTTGTCGGTTTCTACCGAGGTAATGATCTTCTCCATGGACATATAGTCCAGGTAATGCGGCAGCACCTTGAACGCTGTGCTGGCGAAGAATGCCACTACGGCCAGAACCACCAGCCAACCCAGAATGGAAAGCCCCTGCTGCGAGCGCGCGAAAGTCATATATATCCCCAATAGACGGTCTTGTTGGAAAGCCTGACGGCCAGACTATTTATAGCCTGCGGCGCTGACGAAAGCAGCGCGCCAGTGCTCAATGAATCAGGCCGACACGCGAGAAGTTGGGCAGATTGCCGGTCTTTGGCTCAGGCCAGCTCATCCAGATGGCGAATGCCTTGCCGACGATATGGTCGTCAGGGACCATGCCCCACAGCTCCTGAGGGATATGACGATCACGCCAGTAACGGCTGTCGTTGGAGTTGTCACGGTTGTCGCCCATCATGAAGTAGTGCCCTTCCGGCACCACCCATTGGCCGCCGGGCTCGCGGCGCATGCGGGTCATTTCCTTGCGGATGGTGTGCTCGACCTGACCCAGACGCTCCTGATAGAGCATCGCACCGCCCAGGCTACCAGGCTCTTCGCCGACCAACTTCTCGGCCACCGGCTCGCCGTTGATCAGCAGACGCTTGCCCTGGGTGTACTCGATGCGATCACCCGGCAGGCCCACCACCCGTTTGATGTAGTTGATGGTGGGATCGCTGGGGTAGCGGAACACCATCACATCGCCGCGTTGCGGGTTGTCCACCTCGATGATCTTCTCGTCGATTACCGGCAGGCGAATGCCGTAGGCGAACTTGTTGACCAGAATGAAATCGCCCACTTCCAGGGTCGGCTTCATCGAACCCGACGGGATCTGGAACGGCTCGACCAGAAACGAGCGCAGCACCAGCACGATGGCCAGTACCGGGAAGAAGGATTTGCCGTACTCGACCAGCAAGGGTTCCTTGCTCAGGCGCTCCAGCACCCTGTCGTCCGGATCATCGACCCGCCCCTGGTACGCCGCAATCGCCGCACGGCGGCGCGGAGCCAGCAGAATCAGATCGATCAGGGCCAGGAAGCCGCAAACGGCGACCGCGATAACCAACAGGAGCGGGAAATTGATCGACATAGAGCCTTAGCTATCCAACCTGAGCACAGCGAGGAAGGCTTCCTGTGGGATCTCCACGTTACCGACCTGCTTCATGCGTTTCTTACCGGCTTTCTGCTTCTCGAGCAGCTTCTTCTTACGGCTCACGTCGCCACCGTAACACTTGGCCAGTACGTTCTTTCTGAGCGCCTTGACAGTGGTCCGCGCGATGATCTGGCCGCCAATGGCTGCCTGGATCGCCACGTCGAACATCTGCCGAGGGATCAGTTCCTTCATCTTCTCGGTCAACGCACGGCCTTTGTAGGCGGCGTTGTCGCGGTGCACGATCAATGCCAGGGCATCGACCTTGTCGCCGTTGATCAGCACGTCCAGCTTGACCAGGTTGGCAGACTGGTAGCGGTCGAAATGATAGTCCAGCGAGGCATAACCACGGCTGGTCGACTTCAGACGATCGAAGAAGTCCAGCACCACCTCGTTCATCGGTAGGTCGTAGCGAACCTGAACCTGGGAACCGAGGAACTGCATGTCACGCTGCACGCCACGCTTCTCGATGCACAGGGTAATGACGTTACCCAGATGTTCCTGCGGCACCAGAATGGTGGCGGTGACGATCGGCTCGCGGAAGTCGGCGACGGACGAAACGTCCGGCAGCTTGGACGGGTTGTCGACGGTGATGGTTTCACCGGTCTTGAGCTCGAGCTCGTAGATCACGCTCGGCGCGGTGGTGATCAGGTCCAGGTCGTACTCGCGCTCCAGGCGTTCCTGGATGATCTCCATGTGCAGCATGCCGAGGAAGCCGCAACGGAAGCCGAAGCCCAGGGCGTCTGAGCTTTCCGGCGCATACTGCAGCGACGAGTCATTGAGGGTCAGCTTCTGCAGGGCGTCGCGGAAGTCCTCGAAATCGTCGGAGCTGACCGGGAACAGACCGGCGTACACCTGCGGCTGGATCTTCTTGAAGCCCGGCAGCACTTCCACTTCGGGCGTCGAAGACAGGGTCAGGGTGTCACCGACCGGTGCGCCGTGAATGTCCTTGATGCTGGCGATGATGAAACCCACTTCACCGGCCTTGAGATCGGCGGTGGCGGTGTGTTTCGGGGTGAAGACACCGACGCTGTCGACCAGGTGCACCTTGCCGGTGGACTTGACCAGAATCTTGTCGCCCTTCTTGACGCGGCCCTGGCGCACGCGCACCAGCGAGACCACGCCCAGGTAGTTGTCGAACCAGGAGTCGATGATCAGCGCCTGCAACGGAGCATCGATCTCACCTTCGGGAGCAGGAATGGTCTGCACCAGACGCTCGAGCACCTCGTCCACGCCCATGCCGCTCTTGGCACTGCAAGCCACGGCGTCGGTGGCGTCGATACCGATGATCTTCTCGATCTCGTCCTTGACGCGGTCCGGGTCGGCCTGGGGCAGGTCCATCTTGTTCAGCACGGGCATCACTTCTAGCCCCTGCTCGATGGCGGTGTAGCAGTTGGCGACCGACTGCGCCTCGACGCCCTGGCCTGCGTCGACCACCAGCAGCGCGCCCTCGCACGCAGCCAGCGAGCGTGAAACTTCGTAAGTGAAGTCCACGTGACCGGGGGTATCGATGAAGTTCAGTTGGTACGTCTTGCCGTCCTTCGCCTTGTAGTGAAGGGTGACGCTGTGAGCCTTGATGGTGATGCCGCGCTCGCGCTCCAGGTCCATGGAGTCCAGGACCTGAGCCTCCATTTCACGTGCGGCGAGGCCGCCACACATCTGGATGAAACGGTCAGCCAGGGTGGACTTGCCGTGGTCGATGTGGGCAATGATGGAAAAATTGCGGATATGACTCAGGTCACTCACGGATCAACACTCAAAGAAGGCGCAGGCAAGACGCTTGCCGAAAATAGCCGCGGATTGTACCCGATCCCTCATGACCGCGTCACGCCTGCACAGCATTGGCGCGGATACGAAGAGGGGCGCTCGAAAGCGCCCCTCTTCAGTCTTGCCCGGATTACTCAGCCAGCTTGAAGGTAATGAAGCTGGCACGCCCCTGACGCAGTACGCGCATGGATACCGAACGATTCTTCGGCAACTCCTGCGCGACCTTGGCGAAGGTGCTGGTGGAGTCGATGGCCTGATTGTTCAGGTGAGTGATCACGTCACCCGGCCGCAGACCGATCATTGCAGCCGGGCCGTTGAGCACCTCACGGACCACCACGCCGCCTTTCAGGTCTAGACCCTTCTTCTGTTCGGCGGTCAGCTCGACCACGGTCACGCCCAGACGATTGTTGCTGCGCTCGCCACCCTGGGCGGAACCCGACGAAGCCAGCTCCTGACCTTCTTCCGGCAAGGTACCGACCGTGACACTGAGCTTCTTGCGCGAACCGTCACGCACGATGTCCAGTTCGGCCTTATCGCCCGGCTTCAGTCCGCCGACCAGATGCGGCAGATCGGCCGACATGATGATCGGCTTGCCATTGAGGCTGAGAATCACATCACCCACCTGCAGGCCACCCTTGTCCGCAGGGCCGTCTTCCAGCACCTGCGCGACCAGTGCGCCGGCCGGCTTGTCCAGGCCGAAGGATTCGGCCAGGTCCTTGTTCACTTCCTGAATCACCACGCCGAGCCAGCCGCGGGTCACCTTGCCGTCGGCCTTGAGCTGATCGGCCACCTGCATGGCCACTTCCATCGGAATGGCGAAGGACAACCCCATGAAACCGCCGGAACGGGTGAAGATCTGCGAGTTGATACCTACTACCTCACCTTGCAGATTGAACAGCGGGCCGCCGGAGTTACCGGGGTTGATCGCCACGTCGGTCTGGATGAACGGCACGTAGCTGTCGCTCGGCAGGTTGCGCCCCTTGGCACTGACGATACCGGCGGTCACCGAGTGATCGAAACCGAAGGGCGAGCCGATGGCCAGCACCCACTCGCCAACCTTCAGATCATCCGCCTTGCCCAGACGCACAACGGGCAAATCCTTGCCCTCGACCTTGAGCAGCGCCACGTCGCTGCGCGGATCGGCACCAATCAGCTTGGCTTCCAGTTCGCTACGATCGGACAGGCGCACGATGATTTCGTCGGCATCGGCGACAACATGATTGTTGGTCATGATGTAGCCATCCGGCGAGATGATGAAGCCGGAGCCCAGCGACTGCGCCTCACGCTGGCGGCCGCCCGGGTTACGCGGCATCTGCGGAATGCTGCGCTCGAAGAATTCGCGGAACATCGGCGGCAGACCTTCCAGATCAGGCAGGCCCGGCTGACCGGCAACGGCGCGCTCGGGCATTTTCTGCCGAGTGCTTATATTGACGACTGCAGGCGAGGCCTCCTCCACCAGATCGGTAAAATCAGGCAGGCTGGCCTGGGCCAACAGGCTCTGTCCCCAGAGCAGGGCAACCGCCAGCAGCGGCGCAATGGACTTGAGTTTTCTCATCGAACTACGACTCCCCATGTAAAACTCGGACACTCTCAACCCGCCGCTGGCACAGGCACCAGCAGCGTACGTAGGACCACAGGCTGCAATAAGGGGTTCTCGGCAACCCGAGCAGCGCGCCAGCGAACCATCAGCCAACTGGCGAACAGACCACTCAGACCGGACAGAATTACCAGAGACTCGGGCAAACCCAGGCCATCCGCCAGCAACGCAGCGGCGAACAAGCCCATAAGCGGAAGCAGATAAACCAGCAGAGAACTGCGCACCAAGAGATCTTCGCGCACACCGATGATCACGGTGTCGCCAACTGCCAGATGCATTTGGCTGAGGGCACGCACATACCCGCGCTGCCGACCTACGCCAAGACGATCCATCAGGCCCTGGCCACAGGCGGCATTGACCGAACAGCTCGAGCAGGTGCTCTTGCGTAGCGTTTCGACCCAGACGGCGCCGGGCTCGAGCGCCACTACACGCCCCTGCTCTTCGATCATTGGCTGGCCTGTTCGGGCACTCCGGCGCGCATGGACAGCGCAATGCGCTCGGCTGTACCCAGGGGAATTTCACCGACCACGGTAACCATCACGTCACCGGTATCGGTGCTCATGCGCCGGGAAACGGCAACGGTCGGCCCCAGCTGACTGCGCGCATCTTCAACCACGCTGCCCTTCAAGGGCTCGAGAAAGACCGAGAAACGCGCCAGGCCGTCGCCATACATCAGGTAGGTGACAGCATCTTCGGAGGCGGGATCTCGACGCACCTGAGCGGTGGTGAGGGTAAAGCCCGGCGGCAACCAATCCGAACGCCAGCTACCCTCGACCATGCTGTCGGCAGCACGAAAACGCACAGGACGACAGCCCGAACTCGGTTGCATGGCATTTTCGACGGGTGAAGAAGTATCCAGCTGAGCGAACTGGAAGCGCTCCAGAAGCTGACCGCGCTCGTTCAGCAGCAATGATTTGAGTGGCAGACCGGTTTTTCGGTCCAAGTGCAATTCAAAACCGTAGCGGTGCTGATCCTTGGGCTCTAGCAGCAAGACATCCGCCGCTCGATTGGCGATGCGTGACCGACCGGCAACGCGAATGTCGTACCAGTTACCCAATTGTGCGGCATCCAGTTGACGGGCAGGCCAGGCCTGTCCTTCGCTGACCTGATCAGCCAGCGCACCACTGACGCACTGTGCCTGACCATCGACCTTGAGCACCTCCTGCGCCGGGCCATCGAGCTGCAGAAGGCGCTCGCGAACCTGCCCCCCCTCCTCCACCCGATGCCACACAGCGTGGGTGGAGAAACTACCATTACGCTCATAGATGAACGTACCCTGAAAACTTTGCTGACGCTCCGCGGCTGCGAGGCGTCCGAGCAAGTCCTGTACTTCGGCGGCCTGCACCGGCAATGCCAGCAGACCGCCAATCAGGCAGAGGGGAATCGCGCGCATGTGACTCCTTAAGCGCTTAACGGTTTTCCAGGCTCGCGGCACGAGCATAAGGCAGAGCGGTTTCACCGGTGCCCATCGCAGCTTCCTGTGCATGTTGACGCAGGTAGTTCGGCAGACGCTGCTCATGCCAGCTGGCAGTGCCAGCCTTGGCAGGCTCACCGGCTTCCTCACTGCTGTTATAGCCGGCGAGAAGCGCTGGGCCTTGCACTTGCGGTACCGAGAGTACCGGAGAAGCATCTTGCTGGGCCAGCTGAGCACCGCTCAGATCGTCCTGATTGTAGAAACGCACCCCAGCCAGCACGGCAACCGTCACCGATGCCGCCACGGCTACGCGCCCAACGCTACGCCAGATCGGCGCCTTGCGCTTCGGCGCGGCTTCGTCAGCCAATGCTGCGGAAACCGCAGATGCGATGTCCAGTTGCGGTACCAGCAACTCACGGTGCATGGCTGCACGAGCAATCTGGTAACGCGACCAGGTGCCACGTAGCTCGCCATCCTCGCTGGCTGCGAGCACACGCCGCAGTTCCAGTTCGTCCGCTTCGTTATCCATCACCGCGGACAGCGATTCCTGCAGGGTTTCACGACTCATGGTGTTCCTCTCTTGGCTGTCGCCGCTGCCTTAGGCTTCCTGCAACAGAGGTTGCAGGGACTTATCAATTGCCTCACGCGCACGGAAGATCCGCGAACGCACCGTACCTACCGGACACTGCATGACGCTGGCAATGTCCTCGTAACTCAGACCTTCGAATTCACGCAAAGTCAGAGCCGTGCGTAAATCATCCGGTAGCTGGGCGATGGTTCGATGCACGGTGGCCTCGATCTCGTCGCGCAGCAATGCCCGCTCCGGTGACTCGATGTCCTTGAGGGCGTGGTCGCCATCGTAGAACTCCGCGTCATCGCTACTGACATCACTATCTGGCGGCCGCCGACCGCGGGACACCAGATAATTCTTCGCCGTGTTGATGGCGATGCGGTACAGCCAGGTATAGAACGCGCTGTCACCGCGAAAGTTTCCAAGTGCTCGGTAGGCTTTTACGAACGCCTCCTGAGCAACATCCTGAGCCTCGTGAGTGTCGTGCACGAATCGCACGATCAGACCGAGGATCTTGTGCTGATACTTCAGCACCAACAGATCGAAGGCACGCTTGTCACCACGCTGCACTCGCTCGACCAGCTGCTGATCATCTTCCTGGGTTAGCATGCATTCTCCTCATTAAGCCTGGAGGAGGTCTGCACCCTTAAGCGAATCAACTTGCCAAGATAGACTCGGGTCTTACGCAAAAGTTCTCCCCTCCAAGCAAGCTTCCTGCAGAGTTTTCTTCCCTCTGCCTGGAATGGCCGCAGCGAAACCTCTTCGCTCCGGCAAATAATCTTATCGCCGCTCATTTCCACACCCTTCGCTGACTTCAGATGCAGGCACGCGCAAGCGCTCTCCCTTATATGGGCGACCCTCTATGGAACCTTAGAGACTAAAAAAGTTCCCGAGCACGGCGGTCGGTCATAAGCCACCTATTGTGCCGCTGCCCCTCTCTATATACTAGGGCTCGCTTTCACGCGGAACTCGGACATGAGCCACCACTTCCAGCACGATGTTCTGGTCATCGGCAGCGGCGCTGCCGGCTTGACCCTCGCCCTTACCCTACCCAGCCACTTGCGCATCGCAGTCCTGAGCAAAGGCAACCTGGCCAATGGCTCGACCTACTGGGCGCAAGGTGGTGTGGCAGCCGTGCTGGACGACACCGACACGGTCGAATCCCATGTCGCCGACACCCTCGATGCCGGTGCCGGACTGTGCCGCGAAGACGCCGTGCGCTTCACGGTAGAACACAGCCGCGAAGCCATCCAGTGGCTGATCGATCAGGGCGTGCCCTTTACCCGTGACGATGAAACGGCGCGCGAAGACGGCGGATTCGAGTTTCACCTGACCCGCGAGGGCGGCCACAGCCATCGGCGCATCATCCACGCCGCCGATGCCACCGGCGCAGCGATCTTCAATACGCTGCTGGAACAGGCCAGGCAGCGCTCGAATATCGAGTTGCTGGAGCAGCGCGTCGCCGTAGACCTGATTACCGAACGCAAGCTCGGCCTGGAGGGCGAGCGCTGCCTGGGCGCCTATGTGCTGGATCGGGCCTGCGGCGAAGTCGACACCTTCAGCGCGCGCTTCGTGATTCTCGCCACTGGCGGCGCCGCCAAGGTCTATCTCTATACCAGCAACCCGGACGGTGCCTGTGGCGACGGCATTGCCATGGCGTGGCGTGCGGGCTGCCGCGTCGGCAACCTGGAGTTCAACCAGTTCCACCCCACCTGCCTGTATCACCCGCAGGCCAAGAGCTTCCTCGTCACCGAAGCCGTGCGCGGCGAAGGCGGCCTGCTCAAGCTGCCCAATGGCGAACGCTTCATGCAGCGCTTCGATGAGCGCGCCGAACTGGCACCGCGCGATATCGTCGCCCGCGCCATCGACCATGAGATGAAGCGTCTGGGGATCGACTGCGTCTATCTGGACATCAGCCACAAGCCGGCCGAATTCATCAAGAGTCATTTCCCCACTGTCTACGAACGCTGCCTGGGCTTTGGCATCGACATCACCAAACAGCCCATCCCGGTAGTGCCCGCCGCCCATTACACCTGTGGCGGTGTGGTGGTCGATCAGCATGGGCGTACCGACGTGCCCGGGCTGTATGCCATCGGCGAGACCAGCTTCACCGGCCTGCATGGCGCCAACCGCATGGCCAGCAACTCGCTGCTGGAGTGCTTCGTTTACGCCCGCTCGGCCTGTGCCGACATCGTCGCCCAACTCGATGCGGTGGACATGCCGATCGACCTGCCCTGCTGGGATGCCAGCCAGGTGACCGACTCCGACGAGGACGTGATCATCGCCCACAACTGGGACGAGCTGAGGCGTTTCATGTGGGACTACGTCGGTATCGTCAGGACCAACAAGCGCCTGCAGCGCGCGCAGCATCGCGTACGCCTGCTACTGGACGAAATCGACGAGTTCTATTCCAACTACAAGGTCAGTCGCGACCTGATCGAGCTGCGCAACCTGGCGCTGGTCGCCGAGCTGATGATTCGTTCGGCCATGCAGCGCCATGAAAGTCGCGGCCTGCACTACACCCTCGATTATCCCGAGCAACTGGCCGAAGCCCGTGACACTATTCTGGTGCCGACGCCCCCGGCTCAGCCCAGCGCCGCCGACTGAACTTCAAGCGCAAGCGCAGGCGCCGATGCTGTTCGGGCGCCAGCGCGTCACGCGCGATGCATAGTCCGCGGCTGAAACGCTGGCCCGGCATGCGATAGCGCAGCACGACCACAAGCGGTAAAGCCAGACTGTCCGGGCGTAACTGCACCGCTTGCCAACCGTTGGCGGCGCTGTACAGATGCCAGCCGAACGCATCACGACGCAAACCGGTAACGGCCTGTGGTGCCGTCAGCAGAACGTGCCGCGGCAGCACCCAGACGGCGTGCGCCAGGCATGGCAGAGGTGAAAGCAGTTTCAGCCAGAAGGGAATGTTGGCCAGCCAGGGCGCCAGCAGAGCCAGCGCCAGGACCGACAGATAGAGCCTCAACAACCAGCGTGATGGCTGCCAACGACTCTCAAAGACGTCACTTGGGTTGGACACGATCCAGGATCATGCGCACGATGTGGCGCAGGTCGGCATCCTCGGGTTCGCCACGCTGCATGAACCAGCCGAACATGTCCTGATCCTCGCACTCCAGCAGCTTGCGGTAACGCGCCTGGTTGTCGGCATCCAGGGTCGGGTATACCTCCTGGACGAAAGGCACCAGCAGTACGTCCAGCTCCAGCATGCCACGACGACTATGCCAGAACAGGCGATTCAGTTCACTTTGCTCAACCATGCAACGGACTCCTCGAACGAGGGCGGCAGTATAACGGCGAATTGCCTAACTGTTCACCGCGCCGCAGCTCAATTGCGCTGACAAGGGCCTACCACGCCCACTATGATGACGCCCCTGACCTTTATCCAGTGATTCGACTTGCACCATGGCCGATAGCGCTTACTTCACTCTCCTCGATCACGAAGGCCTGCTCGCCGTACGCGGCCCAGACGCGGCCAAGTTCCTGCAGGGCCAAGTAACCTGCAACCTCAACTACCTGAGTGCCAGCCAATCCAGCCTTGGCGCCCGCTGCACGCCCAAGGGCCGCATGCTGTCGAGCTTTCGCATCGTCCAGGTGGACGACGGCTACCTGTTGGCCATGGCCCGCGAGCTGATCGAATCGCAGCAGGCCGATCTGCAAAAATATGCGGTGTTCTCCAAATCCAAGCTCAGCGATGAAAGCGCCGCCTGGGTCCGTTTTGGCCTGGCCGGCGGCGACGCCGTGCTCAACGGACTGGGCCTGCAACTGGGCGCTGCCAGCGACTCCGTCACCAGCGCTGGGCAGCTATTGGCCGTGCGCCTGAGCGATGGCCGCGCGGAACTCTGGGCTCCGGCCGCTGAAACAGAACAACTGCAAGGCCGCCTGGCCGCTCAGCTGCCGCAGGCTCCGCTGAATGACTGGTTGCTGGCACAGGTACGCGCTGGCGTAGGCCAGGTGTTCGGTGCGACCCGCGAGCTGTTCATCCCGCAGATGATCAACCTGCAGGCCCTGGGCGGCGTAAGCTTCAAGAAAGGTTGCTACACCGGCCAGGAAATCGTCGCGCGCATGCAGTACCTGGGCAAACTCAAGCGCCGCCTGCAGCGCCTGCGCCTGGTCGGCTCCGAGCTGCCGGCTGTCGGTAGCGAATTGTTCTCCCCGGTCCATGGCTCCAGCGTCGGTGAAGTGGTGCTGGCGGCCCAGGCCGGCGAGGCCGTCGAGTTACTTGCCGTGCTGCAGGAAGATGCCGTGAGCGACGGCCGTATTCATCTAGGTAGCAGCGAAGGCCCGACACTGACCCTGCTTGACCTGCCTTATCAGCTGGATGCCGACCAGGAAATCCAGCGCTGACTAAACTTCCCTGGCGCCACATCGGATCGCCTAAGAGAGCCACTTCATGAGCAAGCTTGCTGAAAAAGTCCAACAGGAACTGATCCACGCCATCGAGAACGATGAGCTGGTGCTGCCCACCCTGCCCGAGGTGGCGCTGAAGGTTCGCGAAGCGGCCGAAGACCCGGACGTCGGTATCCCGCAGATCAGCAAGGTGATCGGCAACGACGCCGCCCTTACCGCGCGCATCATCAAGGTGGTCAACAGCCCACTGCTGCGCAGCAACAAGGAGATCACCGATCTGCAGATGGCGGTCAGCCGCCTGGGCATCAACTACACCTGCAACCTGGCCACCGGCCTGGCCATGGAGCAGATGTTCCAGGCCACCAGCGACGTAGTCGACCGCAAGATGCGCGAAGTGTGGAACAAGAGCACCGAAATTGCCGGTATCTGCCACGTGCTGTGCCGCCATTACACTCGTCTGATGCCGGACCAGGCCACCCTCGCCGGCCTGGTCCACCAGATCGGCGTGCTGCCAATTCTCACCTATGCCGAAGAGCACAACGAGTTGCTGGCCGACTCCATCAGCCTCAACCATGTGATCGAGCAGATCCACCCGATCATCGGCGACAAGATCCTGCGCACCTGGGAATTCCCCGAGCCCATCGCCATCGTGCCGAGCCAGTATCTGAACTTCAGCCGCGACTCGGCCAAGGTCGACTACGTCGACATCGTTCAGGTCGCCACCCTGCAGAGCTACCTGGGCAGCGAGCATCCCTACACCCAGCTGGATTGGAGCAAGGTCCCGGCGTTCGCCAAGCTAGGACTCGATCCGCAGGTCGATATGCAGGCCGACGAGGACATGTCCGCTGCCATGGAAGCGGCCATGAGCATGCTGCAATAAAAGCATTTGGCCACGGAAGGCAAAACGCCTCTACACTCGAGCTATTCGCTTGAGGAAGTAGAGCATGCGCCATGCGTTTTTCCTGCTCGCCCTACTGTTCGGCGGCGCCCAAGCTGCCGAACAGATACGCCTGACCAACGGCGAATGGCCACCCTATCTCGGTGAGGCCCTACCTCACCATGGCGTGGCTTCACGCATCATCGCCGAGGCCTTCGCACTGCAGGGAATGGAGGTGCGATGGGAATTCCATCCCTGGGCACGCTCACTGAAAATGGCCGAGCAGGGCCAGCGCCATGGCAGCGCCATCTGGTTTCACAGCCCAGAACGCGAACAGCGCTTTCATATCAGTGAGCCGGTGATAGAAGGTGGCTACTACCTCTTTCATCGCACGGATCTGGCCTTTGACTGGAACGAGATCGAGGATCTACGCGGCCTGCGCATTGCCGTCACACGCGGTTTTGACCACGGCGAGGCCTTTCAGCGCGCCGAAGCGGCTGGTGAACTGCAGGTAACGCACCTGACCAGTGATGAATTGGGCCTACGTCAACTGCTGGCTGGACGCTTCGACCTGTTCCCCGTGGACAAGGTGGTGGGTTTCGACCTGCTCCACCAGAAGTTCAGCGCAGCCGAACGTCAGCGCCTGACGTTTCACCCCAAGCCGCTGCGCAGCGCCAGCATGCACCTGCTGCTGTCACGCGAAGTGGCAGGCAATGCCGAGCTGATGCAGCGCTTCAATCGAGGCCTGAAGCAACTGCGCGACAGCGGCAAGGTTTCCCAGTACCTGCTGGAGATTCAGCAACCGCTAAGCCTCAGTCACTGACAGGGGAAACTCGACACGCACCCGCAGGCCGTGCGGCTGCACCTGATGCAGACTGATCCGGGCCTGATGAGCGCGGCAGATCTCGCCGACGATGGCCAGGCCGAGACCGGCGCCATTGCCCAGACTGCTGCGCCGATAGAAGCGCTCGAAGACTTTCTCATGTTCGGCTTCGGGAATGCCCGGGCCGTCATCCTCGACCTCCAGCACGGCTGGCGCCAAGGCGCGGATGATCAGATTGCCACCGGCCGGCGTATGCGCCAGAGCGTTATCCAGCAGATTGCTCAGCAGCTCGTTGAGCAGCGTCGGCTCACCATCGATCCATACCGGTTGATCAGCCTCCAGCGCCAGCGCAACGCCACGAGCGTGCGCCAGGGGCGCCATGGCCAGGCCCAGTTCGCGCGCCAACTGGCTGAGGTCGATGCGCTGCGCGCCCCCCTCGGTAATGGCCCGCGCACCACTCTCGATACGTGCCAGAGACAGTAGCTGATTGGCCAGCGAGGTCAGACGATCGCCTTGCTGGGCCACCTGCTCCAAGGTAATGCGCCATTCCTCGGGTTGCTCGGCGCGCAAGCCCAGGGTGATACGCGCCTTGAGCGCTGCCAATGGCGTGCGCAGTTCATGCGCTGCATCGGCAATGAACTGCGACTGGCGCTCGAACAACCCCTGCAGGCGCTCGTTGAACTGGTTGAGCGTTTCCACCAGCGGCAGTACCTCACGCGGCAGACCGCTGCCCGGCAACGGTTGCAGGTCATCGCTGGCCCTGTCGGCCACTTCCCGGCGCAGCGCTTCCAGCGGGCGCAAGGCCAGGTTCACCGCCAACCACACCAGCAGCAATGCACTGACCGAAAGCAACCCCATACGCCACAGGGTCCCGATGAGCAACTCACGAGCCATCCGCTCGCGCGCGCCCTGAGTTTCCGCCACGCGGATTTCAGCCATACCGTTGAGCTGCGGCTCGCTGACCGGCTGCAGCAGACTGACCACACGCACGCCCTGGTTGCGGTACTCGGCATCGTAAAAATGCGCCAGCGCCGGGTAGTCGTCGGTGCGCGGCGTGCCCGGCGGTGCAGGCGGCAAGTCCTCATAACCGGATACCTGATTGCCCTGCAGATCGAGCACCTGGTAGTAGATGCGTCCGGCACTGTCATAGGCGAAGGTGTCCAGCGCCATGTAAGGAATATTCGCGCGCAGCCGGCCGTCATCGGCGTAGAGACCGTCGGCTACAGCACGTGCCGAGGCCAGCAGAGTGCGGTCATAGGCGGTATCCGCCGCCCGGCGGGCACTCCAGTAGGCGGTAAAGCTGCTGAGCAGCAGAATCAGCGACAGCAGCAACGCCAGTCGTCGCAACAGACGCCCGCGCAGGCTGACGCCACGGCTCATGCCTCAACCGCCTCCAGCAGATAGCCGAGACCGCGGAAGGTGACGATACGCACGGCACTGCCCTCGAGCTTCTTGCGCAAACGATGAATGTAGATCTCGATGGCATCGGGGCTGGCATCCTCGTCCAGACCGAACACCTGGGCCGCCAACTGCTCCTTGCTCATGACTCGCCCGAGACGAGCGATCATCGCCTCCAGCACCGCCTGCTCACGGGCCGTCAGGCTGAGGGCCTCGCCGTTGAGGCTGAAACGACGCGTGCCGAGGTCGTAGACCAGATCACCACAACGTTGCAGCTGTTCGCCGCCGAGCACGCTGCGCCGCAGCAGGGCCTTGACCCGCGCCTCCAGCTCGGTGAGTTCGAAGGGTTTGGCCAGGTAGTCATCGGCGCCGAGGTTGAGGCCGTGCACGCGGTCCTTGACTTCGCCGCGCGCGGTCAGCATCAGCACCGGCAGGGTCTGGCCGCGATCACGCAGACGCGCCAGCACGGCGAAACCGTCCAGCCGTGGCAGGCCGATATCGAGTATCGCCAAGGCGTAATCCTCGCTGGACAGTGCAAGGTCGGCGGCCACGCCATCGTGCAGCACGTCCACCGTCCAGCCGGCACCTTTCAGCGCCTGGGCCACGCTCTCCGCCAATTGCGGATGGTCTTCGACCAGCAGAATCCGCACCGCTACCTCCAGCTGCAGCATCATTGAAGGCGCGCAGTTTAGCGCTGCCACGGCTGCTGTGAATTGCTCAAATGCCAAAGCGGCAAACGAAACGCCTCCCAAACGACCTTGCAGGCCCCTCGCCGCCGGCGCTGAAAAACTTTTTGCCATGAAAGCCTAATGAAAGCTTGCCCTCATAGCATCGCTCGAAGGTGGCTCGATCCACCTGCTAAAGCGACCTGGCAGTGGTGCCAGGTGGCGACAAGAACAAAAATGGAGACCACACGATGCTCGCAGCCTCACGCCAGGCCCTGCCGCCTGTACGCCTGCTCTGCCTGGCAATCGCCGCTACCGGCGCTGCCCCCCTCGCCAACGCCGCCTTCATCGAAGACAGCACCGCCAGCCTCACGGCTACCAACATCTATCTCAACCGCGACTTCCGCCAATTCGATGGCCAGAACAAGCGCGAAGAATGGGGCCAGGGTCTTTGGCTCGACGTGAAGTCCGGCTACACCGAAGGCACCGTTGGCTTCGGTGTCGATGCCATGGGCCTGCTGGGTATCAAGCTCGATTCGGGCAAGGGCCGCACCGGCACCGACCTGCTGCCTGTGCAGGATGATGGCGGCACCCCCGACGAGTTCAGCCGCCTGAGCGCCACCGCCAAGGTGAAGATCTCCGCCACCGAGCTGCGCTATGGCTCGCACGTACCGGAGCTGCCGGTGGTCAAGGCCAGTGACAGCCGCTTGCTGCCGCAAGTGTTCGAGGGCGGCCTGCTGACCTCCTCCGAACTCGAAGGCCTGACCTTCACCGGCGGCCGCCTGGACAAGGTCATCGACCGCGCCTCGACCAACTCCGAAGAAATCGTGCTCAACGCCAAGAATCGCCGCTTTGCCTCCGGCGTCGAAGCCGACCACCTCGACCTCGCCGGTGTCGATTACAAGTTCGCCCCCGGCCTGACCGGCCGTTACTACTTCGCCGATCTCGACGACATCTACCGCCAGCACTTCTTCGGACTGCTCACCAGCCACAAGCTCGGCGCCGGCACCCTGAGCAGCGACCTGCGCTACATCGTCAGCCGCGACAGCGGCGCGGCCAACGCCGGCAAGGTCGACAACCAGGCTTTCAACGCCATGGTCAGTTACGGCCTGGGCAACCACAAGTTCGGCCTGGGCTTCCAGGACATGAGCGGCGACACCGGCTTCGCCTACATCGACGGCAGCGATCCGTTCCTGGTCAACTTCGTGCAGATCAATGACTTCGCCAACGCCGACGAGCGTTCCTGGCAGGCCCGCTACGATTACAACTTCGCCGGCCTGGGCGTTCCCGGTCTAACCTTCATGACCCGCTACATCCGAGGTGACGACGCCCGCGTGGCTGGCTCCAACGACCGTGGCGGCGAATGGGAACGCGATATCGAATTCAAGTACGTGGTGCAAAGCGGCCCGCTCAAGGACCTCTACGTGAGGGTACGCAACGCCAGCTTCCGCTCCGACTTCGCCCGCGATGCGGACGAGAACCGTGTCATCGTCGGTTACACCCTGCCAATCTGGTAAACAACAACAAGACTCGCGAGGAATCATGATCATGAAATCTGTCCTGACCCGTGCCGCGCTGGCCACTGCCTGCCTGGCTTTCGCCGGCCAACTGCTGGCCGCCGAACCCAAGCGCCCTGAGTGCATCGCCCCGGCCAAGCCCGGCGGCGGCTTCGACCTGACCTGCAAGCTGGCCCAGAGTGGCCTGAAAGACACCGGCCTGCTCAAAGCGCCGATGCGCGTCACCTACATGCCCGGCGGCGTTGGGGCCGTGGCCTACAACGCAGTAGTCGCCCAGCGCGCCAAGGACCCGGGCACCATCACCGCCTTCTCCTCGGGTTCCCTGCTCAACCTGGCCCAGGGCAAGTTCGGCCGCTACGACGAAAACGCCGTGCGCTGGCTGGCCGCCATCGGCACCGACTACGGCGCTATCACCGTACGTGAAGATGCCCCGTGGAAGAACCTCAACGACCTGGTCGATGCCCTGAAGAAAGACCCGACCAGCGTGGTCTTCGGTGCCGGCGCCACCATCGGTGGCCAGGACTGGATGCAGACCGCACTGATCGCCCGCGCTGCCGGTATCGATCCGCAATCGCTGCGCTACGTGGCCTTCGAAGGCGGCGGCGAAACCCTCACCGCCATGCTCGGCGGCCACGTCCAGGTCACTTCCAGCGGCCTCGGCGAAGTCACCCCGCAACTGGCCGCAGGCAAGGTGCGCATCCTCGCCGTGCTGTCCGACGAGCGTCTGCCGGGCAAGCTGGCCGATATCCCGACTGCCAAGGAGCAGGGCTTCGACATCAGCTGGCCGGTGATCCGTGGCTTCTACATGGGCCCGCAGGTCAGCGACGAGCAGTTCAACTGGTGGAAAGAGCAGTTCGATCAGATGCTCGCCCGTGATGACTTCGCCACCCTGCGCGAGCAGCGCGACCTGTTCCCACTGGCGCTGACCGGCGACGAACTGAACGCCTTCGTACTCAAGCAAGTGCAGGAATACAAGGCGCTGGCCGGCGAGTTCGGTCTGGTCCAGTAACACTTCTGCACAATCTGCGTTCGGTCGCCATCAGGCGGCCGGCGCTCCTGAGGTAAACCACCATGTACGTTCGCCTGTTCTCCGCGGTCTGGCTGCTGCTGTGCGCCTGGCTCGCTGTCATTGCCTGGGGCTTCCAGGCCCCCTTCGCCTACGACCCGGTCGGCCCGCGTGCCTATCCCCTGCTGCTGCTGGCACTGATGGGCGCGGGCAGCCTGTGGCTGATCATCAAACCCGGCATGCTCGATCAACGCCTGGACGTACCGGTGGCGCTGCGCAGTGCCCTGTGCGTAGTGGTGCTGCTGGCCTACGCGCTGACCTTCGAACTGCTCGGTTTCGTCGTCAGTACCGCCCTGGCCACCTTCGCCCTCGGCCTGCTGTTCACCGGTCGCCCGGTTCCTTGCGCGATCAGCGCAGTGCTGATGGGCGTGCTGCTGTACAGCCTGTTCGACCTGCTGCTCGACGTACCCCTGCCGCTCGGCCTGCTAGACGCTTTCGTGGAGAGCTGAAATGGAAACCCTTAACTTCCTCATGCAGGGCTTCGATGTCGCCACCAGGCCGACCAACCTGCTGGTGGCGCTGTTCGGCGCCTTCGTTGGTACCGTGGTCGGCCTGCTGCCGGGCCTCGGCCCGATCAATGGCGTGGCCCTGCTGCTGCCGCTGGCCTTCGCCCTCGGCCTGCCACCGGAAACCGCACTGATTCTGCTCGCTGCCGTATACCTGGGCTGCGAGTACGGCGGCCGTATCTCCGCCATCCTGCTCAACGTGCCGGGCGATGCCGCGGCGGTCATGACCACCCTCGACGGCTACCCGCTGGCCCGTCAGGGCAAGGCGGGCATCGCCCTGTCGCTGTCGGCGGTGAGCTCGTTCATCGGCAGCATCATCGCCACCTGCGGCGTGGTGCTGTTCGCCCCCTTGCTGGCGAAATGGGCAGTCGCCTTCGGCCCGGCCGAATACTTCGTGCTGATGATCTTCGCCATCGCCTGCCTGGGCGGCATGGTCGGCGACAAGCCGGTCAAGACCCTGATGGCAGCACTGATCGGCCTGGCCCTGGCCACCGTAGGTGTGGACTCGACCACTGGCGTGTACCGCTTCACCTTCGACAGCGTCAGCCTGTCCGATGGCATCCAGTTCGTCATCGTGGTCATCGGCTTCTTCAGCGTCAGCGAGATCCTGCTGATGCTGGAGAAGACCCATGGCGGACAACAGGCGGTGAAGGCCAGCGGGCGCCTGCTGTTCAACCTCAAGGAATTCTGCCTGACCTTCTGGACCATGATCCGCAGCGCCCTGGCCGGCTTCGTCATCGGAACCCTGCCTGGTGCCGGCGCGACCATCGCCAGCGCCATGACCTACATGACCGAGAAGCGCCTGGCCGGCCCCAAAGGACGTTTCGGCAACGGTGACCTGCGTGGCCTGGCCGCGCCGGAAGCAGCCAACAACGCCTCGGCCTGCGGCTCCCTGATCCCCATGCTGACCCTCGGCGTGCCTGGTTCGGGTACCACTGCGGTGATGATCGGCGCACTGACCCTGTACAACATCACCCCCGGCCCACTGCTGTTCGAACAGCAGCCGGATGTGGTCTGGGGCCTGATCGCCTCGCTGTTCATCGGCAACGTCATCCTGTTGGTAATGAACATCCCGCTGGTCGGCCTGTTCTCGCGCATGCTCGCCGTGCCGAACTGGGTACTGGTGCCGGCGATCACCGTGATCAGCATGGTCGGCGTCTATGCGGTGCACAGCACCACTTTCGACCTGGTGCTGATGATCGCTCTCGGCGTATTCGGCTACATCCTGCGCAAGCTGGACTTCCCGCTGTCGGCGCTGATCCTCGGTTTCGTCCTCGGCGAGCTGATGGAAGACAACCTGCGCCGCGCGCTGTCGATCTCCGCAGGCGATCTGGGCATCCTCTGGGGTAGCCCGATCACCCTGACGCTGTGGGCGCTGGTGGCGCTGATGCTGGCCCTGCCGGGCATCCGCTGGATGCGTCGGCGCAAGCAGATCAAGGCCGAGGCTGATGCCACTGCCGCGTGATCTCTGGGTAACGCCGCTGGCCGGAACGGTCGGCGGTTATCTGGCCAGCCTCGCCGGCTGGCCTTTGCCGTGGATGGTCGGCTCCTTGCTGGCGGTGATCGCCGTACGCTGCCTGGCCAACCGCGCCTTCACTGAGCTGCCGGGCGGGCGCAAGGCCGGCCAATGGCTGGTCGCCAGCGGCATCGGCCTGCACTTCACCAGCGATGTGCTGGAACAGGTGCTCAGCCATCTGCCGGTCATCGTCATGGGCGCCTTCGGCACGCTGCTGCTCAGCCTGATCGGTATCGCCATCCTGCGCCGTGCCGGCGTCGACCGCGCCACCGCCTTCTTCTCCAGTATGCCTGGCGGCGCCAGCGAGATGGTCAACCTGGCCCTGCGTCATGATGCTCAACCAGCCCGCGTGGCCGCAGCGCACAGTCTGCGTCTGCTGCTGGTGGTGCTGCTGATTCCGGCGCTGTTCACCTGGGGCCTGCCCGATGTCAGCGCACCACCTCGCGCACCGGTGGACTGGACCTGGCTGATTGGCCTGCTCGCCGCCGGCGCCGCACTGGCGGTGCTCTGGGGGCGCCTGAAACAGCCCAACCCCTGGATGCTCGGCCCGTTGGTGGTGTGCGCCGTGGCCAGCGCCGGCTTCGACCTGCACCTGGGGCTGCCGCAAGGCATGGGCCAACTCGGCCAGTGGTTGATTGGCTGCGCCCTGGGTTGCCACTTCGACCGCGCCTTCTTCCGCAGCGCGCCGGGCTTCCTCGCTCGCGTCCTGCTGTTCACTCTGCTGGCGATGCTGGCCGCTGCCGGTCTCGGCGAGGTACTCGGCTGGCTGGCCGGAGAAGATCACCTGTCGCTGATGCTGGGCATGATGCCCGGCGGTATCACCGAGCTCTGCCTGACCGCCGAGGCGTTGCAACTATCGGTGGCGCTGGTCACCGCCCTGCAGGTGCTACGGCTGTTTTTGGTGATGTTCCTCGCTGAACCCTTATTCAAGCTCTGGTGCAAGAGCCACGCTTAGCCCGCTTTGTGCGGGCTTTTTTTTGGGTTCTTCGCATATTTTGGGAAAAGTGCGGGTTGACACCAGACTGGCAATTACGTGTTAGCTGTCGATGACTTGGCACTATCCGTTAGCGTGTCGTCTGGTCTGATGGGTTTCGCCCCTTACGGGCGACTCACTTTCTTTGCTTGTGCAAAGAAAGTAAGCAAAGAAACACACCCCTGCATACGGCCCCGGCTACGCCGGGGTTCCCTCGTTCCATCACCGCTCCAGGGGCACGCTGCGAAGGGCCATCCATGGCCCATCGCAGCTCTCGCGACATCCATGTCGCTCAACCCCTTCCACGGCGATTCCACTCGGCCTCCTGAAGGGGACTTGGCCGTCGTCTGTACCATCGCAGTTAAAGACAAAAAGCAAAGGCCAGACGCCGCCAATTTCAGTTCCGCAAAGCTTATGCAAGCTCGCGACCTGGTCCCCTTCAGGAGGCCGAGTGGAGGTGTTGCGTAGGGGGACGAGCCGCATGGATGCGGCGAGAGGCTTAAAGGGCCAGGGACGGCCCTTGTAAGCCGGCCCCCGGAGCGGCGCCGGAGCGAGGGAAGTTTCGCGTAGCGAAACCCGGATGTCGGGGTGCCCTTCTTTGGCACACCTTTCTTGGGCAAGCAAGAAAGGTGTGGCGCCCGTAAGGGGCGCAACCCGAACGCTCAGTACACACGGTAATGGATAGTGCTAAGTCAGTAAGCGGTACGCACAAACTTGCCAGTCCGATGTCGAGCGGATCTTCCCCGCGATAACGCAAAGAACCTTTTTTGCACGCCTGGCTGTGTGGCAAGGAAAAAGCTCGCGGCTGAAGCCCCTCCCACAGCCATGCGCACATGGGCTACCACTGCAACTGCAGTTCGCTTTCGAACTCGCGCCTCTGCCCGCTAAGCGGATCGACGAAGCGCAGGCCGCGCGCCAGCAGCTTGAGTGGCTTGCTGTAGTCATCCGGCAGGTTGCGCGACTCCAGCAACTGCGGATAGAAATCGTCGCCGACGATGGGCGCGCCGAGACCGGCCAGATGCACGCGCAGCTGATGCTTGCGCCCCGTCACCGGCGACAGGCCGTAACGCCACAGGTCGCCGCGACGCTCCAGCACCTCGATGCGCGTTTCGCTGTTGGCCTCGCCCGCGACTTCCTGCATGCGGAAGAACGGCTCGCCTTCGACCATGCGCGAACGGTGCAGATAGGGAAACTGCAACTGCGGCAACGCCGGGGCTATGGCCTCGTAGCGCTTTTCCACCGCACGCTGGCGAAACAGCGCCTGGTACTGGCCGCGACTGGCCGGGTTGACCGAGAACAACACCAGACCGGCGGTGAGCCTGTCGATGCGATGGATCGGTACCAAGTCGGGATTGCCGGTACGCTTGATCAGGCGCGCCAGCAGAGTCTGCTCGACATACTCGCCCGCCGGCATTACCGGCAGAAAATGCGGCTTGTCGGCCACCAGCAGGTGCTCGTCCTGCCATAGCACCTGTTCGACGAAGGGAATCGGCGTCTCGTTCGGCACCTCACGGAAATAGCGCACCTTGAGCCCGACCCGGTAGGGATGCGTGGCATCGAGGGGCGTGCCGGTCGCATCCAGCACCCGGCCGCGCGCCATACGCTCCTGCCAGGTAGCGCGGTCGATGGCGGGAAAGTGATCGCACAGGCAATCGAGTACCGTGGCCCAGTCGCCCTGTGGCAGATGAAGGGTGCTGGGACGCATGAGGGGGCTGGGCATTGCAGAGGCTGCTCGATCGAACCGGACGGGCGAATTAGGCCGCACTCGCCAGGCTCAGTCAAAGCAAACGGCTTGAGCCAGGGGCGCGCTGTGGCTATGGTGGCCGCTCGTATTTGGAGAGACCCATGTCCATCACCCGCTCCCTGCTCACCAGCGTCGCCCTACTCCCGCTTCTGGCCGCCTGCCAGGTCTACACCGGCAAACCGGAAGGGCCACCTCCGGCCACTCGCCTGCAGGGTCAGGTACAGGTCGAGAATGGCCAGTTGATGTTCATGCCCTGTCAGGAGCAGCGCCGCTTCGTGCTGGTCGATGGCGACGGCACCGGCATCGAGCGGGAGGTCACGCGACTCGGCAGCGATGGACAGTCCGGTCTGTTCGCCGATCTCGGCGGTCATCTGGGTGGCAGCCAGGGCAAAGGCAACGACGGTCGCTTCGAGGTCAGCCAGATCTATCGCCTGCAAGGTGAAGGGCATGGCTGTGACGACCTCAACTTCAAGCGCCTGGCCTTGCGCGCCAGTGGCAACGAACCGTTCTGGCAACTGGAAGTCGGCAGCAAGGGCCTGGTCCTTAACCGCCCCGATCACGAGCCGCTGGCCCTGCCCTACCTGGAGGAGCAAATGCCGGATGGCCGCCTCAACTACAGCAGCGAAGCCAACGGCCAGCGCCTCGATCTGTGGATCGCCCCGCAGCGTTGCGTCGACGGCATGAGCGGCGCGGTCAATCACCTCAGTGCCGAACTGCGCCTGGATGGCCAGGTGCTGCGCGGCTGCGCGCATTTCGGTGCCATGCGCAACTGAACCTCGCATGACCGGTGCACAGCACCGGCAAGCCGTGCGAATGGCCCATCGGACTGCGGGGCCCGTCTGACGCCCTCTTCGCAGGGCCGCTCGCGTCGGCTCAGCTCATCCGAGCCCCGGCGCGAGACGAACATCAAGGACTTATACATGCCTCATCCCGCCTCAATGGCACCCGACCAATCCGGCTCCTCGTCCGCCGCATGGTGGGCCGTCGTGTCGCTCGCCCTTGGCGCCTTCGGGCTGGTGACCGCGGAATTCCTGCCGATCAGCCTGCTCACGCCCATGGCGGCCGAGCTCGGCGCCTCCAACGGCGTCGTAGGCCAGGCCATTACCGCGACAGCGGTGGTCGCGGCATTTGCCGGCCCGCTCGTGGTGCTGTGCGCCGGCCGACTGGATCGACAGAAGATCGTCTGGGGCTTGATGGTGGTGCTGGTGCTTTCCAGCGTCCTCTCGGCCTACGCCTCGAGCGTCGCCATCCTGCTGATCGCACGCGGCCTGCTGGGCTTCGCCCTTGGCAGTTTCTGGGCCATGATGACCGCGCTGGCCCTGCGCCTGGTGCCGCCCGACAAGGTGCCCAAAGCCATCTCGATCATCCTCATGGGGATATCCTTCGCCACGGTATTCGCCGCACCGCTGGGTGCCTTTCTGGGTGATCTGTGGGGCTGGCGCATGACCTTCCTCGCCGCCTCGGGGATTGGTGTGGCGGCGCTGGCAATCCAGATGCTGACACTGCCCAGACTGCCGGCTGCTGTTGCGCCTGGTCTGGCTTCGTTCAAGGCCGCATTGTCGCGCCGCTCGGTGGCCATCGGCCTCGTCACGGGGCTACTGGTCATATCCGGGCACTTCGCCGCGCTGACCTTCATCCGCCCCTTTCTCGAAGAGGTGCCGCGCCTGGATGTCGCCACCGTGTCGCTGACCCTGCTGGCGTTCGGTGTCTGCGGTTTTTTCGGCAACCTGATCGGAGGCGTCGTCACCGCGCGCAGCCCGGCGTGGGCGGTGGCCAGTTGCTCGTTCCTGATCACCGTCGTGGCGCTTGCGTTGGTGCTATTCGGCACCGAGGTGAACGTTGCGTTCGTGGCGACCGCACTCTGGGGCTTCGCCTTCGGCGCCTTCCCGGTGTCGATTTCGGTATGGAATGCGCGGGCAGCGGCCGATCACGCCGAAAGTGCGGGCGCGCTGCTGTCCTCGACCTTCCAGGTGGCCATTGCCGCAGGTGCGGTACTCGGCGGGCTGATTATCGATGGGTTTGGCGCAAAGGCGGTGATTCTCTATGCCTGCGGCGCAACGCTGGCCGGCGCAGCCCTGATGTTCGTGCGAGGCCGCGCGCTGGAAAGACGCTGAGTACCGCGGCGCGGTTCAGCCGGCGCCCGCAAGGCCTGATCTGAACCAGCACGGCCGCTGGCGCAGCGGCTCCTTTCGTCGCGTGAATCCCGTACAATCGCCGCCCTTCTTCACCTTGCCGGATCACCACCGGCCAACCAGGACACCGCCATGATTCGCCTGACCGAACTGAAACTGCCCCTCGACCATGCCGACGAGGCCCTGCGCCCGGCCATCGTCCAGCGCCTGGGTATCGCCGATGCCGACCTGCTGGCCTTCAGCGTGTTCAAGCGCAGCTACGACGCGCGCAAGAAGTACGGCGATATGCCGTTCATCTACACCATCGATTGCGAGGTGAAGGACGAAGCAGCGTTGCTGGCGCGCCTGAGCGGCGACAAGCATGTCGGCCCGGCGCCGGACATCACCTACAAACCGGTGGGCAAGGCCGAGGCGCCGCTGGACGAGCGCCCCATCGTCGTCGGTTTCGGCCCCTGCGGCATCTTCGCCGCGCTGATCCTGGCCCAGGCCGGCCTGCGCCCCATCGTGCTGGAGCGCGGCAAGGAGGTGCGCCAGCGCACCAAGGACACCTGGGGGCTGTGGCGCAAGAACGTGCTCGACCCGACCTCCAACGTGCAGTTCGGCGAAGGCGGCGCCGGTACCTTCTCCGACGGCAAGCTGTACAGCCAAATCAAGGACCCCAACCACTACGGGCGCAAGGTGCTGGAAGAGTTCGTCAAGGCCGGCGCGCCGGACGAGATTCTCTACGTCAGCAAGCCGCATATCGGCACCTTCCGCCTGACCGGCGTGGTCGCCACCATGCGCGAGGAGATCAAGGCCCTCGGCGGCGAAGTGCGCTTCCAACAGCGCGTCAGCGACCTGCTGATGGATAACGGCCAGCTCTCCGGGGTGGTGCTGGAAAGCGGCGAGCAGCTCAACAGTCGCCACGTGATCCTTGCCCTCGGCCACAGTTCTCGCGACACCTTCCGCATGCTCCATGCCCGAGGCGTGTACCTGGAAGCCAAGCCCTTCTCGGTGGGTTTCCGCATCGAGCATCCGCAGTCGCTGATCGACCGCGCGCGCCTGGGCAAGTACGCCGGCCATCCGAAGCTCGGCGCCGCCGACTACAAGCTGGTGCACCACGCCAGCAACGGCCGTTCGGTATACAGCTTCTGCATGTGTCCGGGTGGCACCGTGGTCGCCGCCACCTCCGAACCGGAACGCGTGGTGACCAACGGCATGAGCCAGTATTCGCGCAACGAACGTAACGCCAACGCCGGCATCGTCGTCGGCATCACCCCCGAGCAGGACTACCCAGGCGGCCCGCTGGCCGGCGTCGAGCTGCAGGAGCGCCTGGAATCCCACGCCTACGTGCTCGGCGGGCGCAACTACGAGGCGCCCGGGCAACTGGTCGGCGACTTCATCGCAGGCAAGCCTTCCACCGCTCTGGGTGAGGTGCAGCCCTCCTACAAGCCGGGGGTGAAACTGGGCGATCTGGCGCCGTCGCTGCCGGACTTCGCCATTGAGGCCATCCGCGAGGCGCTACCGGCCTTCGGCAAGCAGATCAAGGGCTTCGACCTGGCCGATGCGGTGCTCACCGGCATCGAAACACGCACCTCCTCGCCGGTACGCATCACCCGTGGCGACGATCTGCAGAGCCTGAACCTCAAGGGCCTGTACCCGGCCGGCGAAGGCGCGGGCTACGCCGGCGGCATCCTCTCGGCCGGGGTCGACGGCATTCGCGTGGCCGAGGCGGTGGCCAAGGATATGCTCGGGTTGAATCGCTAAGTAGTAGAACCCGGCCGAGCGTCAGCGACTTGGCCGGGCCTTCCGAACCGAAGCAGCAACGGCATCGCCAACACCAGCGTACCGACCCCCACCACCAGCAGGCTGCGGTACGGCATGCTGGCGAAGGCATTGGCCCAGAATGCCGCCCAGAGCAGCACGCAGAGGCCACAACCGAACAGAACGCTGCGCCGGCTGCGGCAACTCAGCAGCCAGATCGCATTGCCCACCGCCAGAGCGCCGAAAAGATAGAACGCGTGCTGTAGCTGCAGGCCATAGGCGATATCGCGGCGAACCCCGCCTACCATCAGCCGATAGGCCTCGAAAGCGCTGCGGTAAAGCACCCACGCCAGCAGCATCTGCGCGGCGGCCAGCGCGGCCATGGCGAGCAGTCGCCGAATCATTGCCCGGCCCGCAGACAGCACAGCGTCGAACGCCCCACATTACCGCCAGGCGCCAGAAACGCCTGACAGTGGCTCAGTGGTCATCCTCCCACGGCTGACCACGGGTCTGCTCGAACAGCTCGACCTTCTGCTGCATGGCCGCCTTGGACAGGATATGCGCACTGACCGGAGCGGTGAGAAACAGGAACAGGGTGATCAGCACCTCATGCAGGCTGAGGCTGCCGGTGTGATGGGCGAAGAACAGCATCGAGGCGATCAGCGTGCCGCCAACCCCTAGCGTGGTGGCCTTGGTCGGGCCATGCAGGCGGGTGAAGAAATCCGGCAGGCGATACAGACCGATGGCACCGACCAGGGCGAACAGGCTGCCCAGGATCAGGCAGGCGCAAATCAACAGTTCCAGCCAGAACGGCATGGTCATTCCCCCTTAATCGATGATGTCGCCGTGCAGCAGGTGCTTGCCCACCGCAACCGTACCGACGAAGCCCATCACCGCGATCAGCAGTGCAGCTTCGAAGAACAGATCCGAGGCCAGCCAGATGCCGAACAACACGATCAGCGCCAGCGCGTTGATGTACAGGGTATCCAGGGCCAACACGCGATCCACCACGTTCGGCCCTTCGACCAGGCGCGCGACGTTGAGCAGCATGGCCAGCGTGAGGATGCCCATGCACAGAAAGACTACGTTCTCGAGCATTCGAAAATCTCCAGCAGCGGCGTTTCGTAACGGCTCTTGACCGCGGCGATCAGTTCCTCGCGATCCGGCACGTCGAGCCCGTGCACCAGCAGTATCTTGTGATCGGAGCTGAGGCTGGCAGAGACCGTGCCAGGGGTCAGCGAGATGATGCAGGCCAGCGTCGACAGGACGAACTCATCCTCGATCGCCACCGGCACCTCGACGAACGCCGGTTCCAGACGCGACTTTGGTCCCAACACCAGCTTCACCACCTGCAGGTTGGCCACCACGATGTCGTAAAACACCTTGCCAGTGAACAGCACCAGCCCGAGCGGCTTGCGCACCTTAGGCACATGCAGCAGAAAGTCGCGGCACAGATAAACGATGGCCCAGCCGAGGACCAGCCCGAGCAGCACATGCCCCAGGTTGAGGGTGTTGACCAACAGCAGCCAGAGCACCGTCAGCACCAGCATCATCCGCGGATGGGGGAAGAAACGCCTCATGCCGCACCTCCGGCGATGATCGACAGATAAGGCTGCAGATCGAGCAATTGCGCCGCAGCAGCCTCCAGATAAGCCAGGATCGGTTTGGCAGCGATCAGCAGCAGCGGGCTGGCCAGCAACAGACCAAGCGCGGCCAACAGGCTGATGCGATCAGTAGGCTCGGCTTTCGACGGCGATGCATCCGCACCATGGCCCAGCCAGAACAGGCTGGTACCGGCGCGACTCAGCGCCACCAGCGTCAGCAGACCGCCGATCAGCACTACCGGCCACAGGCTCCAGGCCTGCCAACCCGGCTCCGCCGCACGCAGCAGCATCATCTTGCCGAGGAAGCCGGAAAACGGCGGCAGCCCGGCGACGGAAATCGAGGCGAAGAAGAACATGCAACCGAGCACCAGCGGCTGGCGCAGCACGCGCTCCTGCTGCAGATCACCACCTGCGCTGTCACGCTGGGCAACTATCAGGCCGGCCAGCAGGAACAACGCACCGCTGATCAGCGTGCTGTGCAGCATGTAGTAGAGCGCAGCACTCAGCGCCGCGGCATTGCCAATGGCGAAGCCGGCCAGCAGGGTGCCCACCGAGACCACCACCAGATAGGCCAGCAGGGCCTGCAGTTGCCGCGCGCCCAGGGCGCCAATCACGCCGAAGGCGATGGTCGGCAATGCCAACCACCAGAGCAGCTCATGACCGAGATTGGCCAGCGGTCCGGCCTGCTCGCCGAACACCAGGGTGAACACGCGAACGATGGCGTAGAAGCCCACCTTGGTCATGATGGCGAACAAGGCGGCCACCGAAGCGGGCGCCGCCGCGTAGGCACGCGGCAGCCAGAAGCACAGCGGCAATACCGCGGCCTTGAGACCGAAGACGATCAGCAGCAGGTAGGCAGCGGCCTTGATCAATGGTGCATCGGCGACATCGGCGCTGGCCAGGCGTGCGGCCATGTCCGGCATGTTCAGGGTGCCGGTCAGACCATACAGCAGGCTGACGCCGATCAGGAAGAACGACGACCCCAGCAGGTTGAGCACTACGTAATGCACACCTGCCTTGACCTGATTGGCACGGTTGCCGTGCAGCAACAGCGCGTAGGAAGAGATCAGCAGAACCTCGAAGAACACGAACAGGTTGAACAGGTCCGCGGTGAGGAAGGCACCGTTGATGCCCAGTAGCTGGAACTGGAACAGCGCATGGAAGTTCGGCCCTTGCTCGTCCTCGCCGCGACAGGCGTAGATCAGCGCCAGGCTGGCAAGCAGCGCAGTGACCAATAGAAGTGCGGCGTTGAAGCGGTCGAGCAGCAGCATGATGCCGAAGGGCGCCGCCCAATTGCCCAGCGCGTAGACCTGCAACTGCCCTGCCCCGGCCAACCCGACCAGGTACAGGCACACCGGCAGCAGCGCCAGGCAGCCCACCAGGGAAATACTCCGTCTGACCTGACGCGACCAAGTGTGGCCGATCAGCAGCAGCGCGCCGAAGAACAGCGGCACAAGAATGGGGAGGATGATGGCGTGACTCATGCGCGCGGCTCCTCGCCATCGACGTGATCGGTTTTCAGCTCACCCAGGCCGCGCAACGCCAGCACCACGACGAAGGCGGTCATGGCGAAGCCGATGACGATGGCGGTGAGTACCAGCGCCTGCGGCAGCGGGTCACCGTACTCGGCGCTCTTGCCGATTACCGCCGGCACCCCGGTGCCAAGGCGGCCCATGGCGAAGATGAACAGGTTGACCGCATAGGAGATCAGGGTCAGCCCCATCACCACCGGGAAGATGCGCGCCCGCAGCAGCAGGTAGACGCCACTGGCCGTCAGCACCCCGAGGGTGATTGCGAATACAGCCTCCATATCAGATGACCTCCTTGCACGACTCGTCCTGACTGACATGGCCGATGTTGGAAAGAATCAGCAGCGTGGCGCCGACGACCGCCAGGAACACCCCGAGATCGAAGAGGATGGCGGTGGCCAGTTCGATTTCGCCGATCAGCGGAATATGGAAGTGGCCGAACGCCGAGGTCAGGAACGGCGAGCCGAACGCCCAACTGCCCAGGCCGGTCAATCCGGCGATCAGCACGCCCCAACCGGCGGTGGCGTGATAGCTGAACTTCAGGCGCTGCTGGGTCCAGATCACACCATGGGAGATGTACTGCAGGATCAGCGCTACCGAGGTGATCAGGCCGGCGATGAAGCCGCCACCCGGCAGGTTGTGACCGCGCAGGAAGATGAACGCCGAGATCAGCAGCGCCATCGGCAAAATGGCGCGCGCCAGGTTGTCGAGGATCATCGGATGGGCATCGCTCGACCACGGGCGACCGTTCTTGTCGTGGGTCGGGTGCGGCAGGTGCAGGCCATGCAGCAGCGCATAGATACCGATGGCGGCGATCGCTAGCACGGTGATCTCGCCCAGGGTATCGAAGCCGCGGAAGTCCACCAGGATCACGTTGACCACATTGGTACCGCCGCCGCCGGAAACGCTGTTCTCGAGGAAGAACGAGGAAATGCTCTGGTAAGGCCGGGTCAGCACGGCGTAGGTCAGCATCGCCACCATGGTGCCGCTGCCCAGCGCCAGCACCAGGTCACGCAGGCCGCGCAGGCTGCTGGACTCCGCCGGCGTGCGGTCGGTCATGAAATACAGGATGAGCATCAGCAGGATGATGGTCACCACCTCGACCGATAGCTGGGTCAGCGCCAGATCGGGGGCAGAGAAGCGAGCGAAGGCCAGCGCCACCATCAGGCCGGCGGCGCTGAGGATCATCAAGGCCACCAGGCGACGACGATGGAAGACCACGGTGAGCACTGCGGTGACCATCAGAATCAGCATGCCGGTGACAGTCAACGGATCGACTGGCGTCATGGCCACACTGCCGGTGAGCTGCTCCAGCGGCGACAGGGCGATCACCATCAGGGTCAGGGCACTGCCAAGCATCCAGGCCAGGTAGCGCTGCAACGAGCCGCTTTCCAGCAGCTTGGTGATGCGCACGGACAGGCGCGTCATGTAACGCACCACCTGATCGAAGGCTTCCTTGGCGTCCAAGTTGGGCAGGCCTTCGTACCAGCGGAACAGCGGCTTGCGGCAGGCGTAGACGAGAATACCGCCGAACAGGGCAATGAAGCTCATCATCAGCGGCAGATTGAAACCGTGCCAGATGGCCAGGCTGTACTCGGGCAGCTCGCCGCCCAGGGTCGAGGCCGCAGCGGCGCTCAGCAGCGGCGCGACGGTATAGGCCGGCACCACCCCCACCAGCAGACAGAGGAACACCAGCACTTCCACCGGCACCTTCATGTAACGCGGCGGTTCGTGCGGCGGGTACTTGGGCAGATCGATCGGCTCGCCGTTGAAGAACACGTCATGAATGAAACGCAGCGAGTAGGCCACCGAGAACACGCCGGCCAGGGTCGCAGCAGCCGGAATCACCCAATTGAAACCACCCAGCAGGTGCTGGTGCAGGGTTTCGGTGAAGAACATCTCCTTGCTCAGGAAGCCGTTGAGCAGCGGCACGCCGGCCATCGCCGAGGCAGCCACCATCGCCAGCACCGCCGTATGCGGCATGTACTTCCACAGGCCGTTGATACGCCGCATGTCGCGGCTGCCGGTTTCGTGGTCGATGATGCCTGCGGCCATGAACAGCGAGGCCTTGAAGGTGGCGTGGTTGATGATGTGGAACACCGCGGCCACAGCGGCCAGGCGCGTATCCAGACCGAACAGCAGGGTGATCAGGCCCAGGTGGCTGATGGTCGAATAAGCCAGCAGACCCTTGAGGTCATGCTGGAACAGCGCCATGCCCGCACCTACCAGCAGTGTGGCCAGGCCGGTCAGGCTGACCATGTAGAACCACCATTCGGAACCGGCCAGCGCCGGATACAGACGCGCCAGCAGGAAGACGCCGGCCTTGACCATGGTCGCCGAGTGCAGATAGGCGGATACCGGTGTCGGCGCCGCCATGGCATGTGGCAGCCAGAAATGGAAAGGGAATTGCGCCGACTTGGTGAACACGCCCAGCAGTACCAGCACCAGCGCGACCGGGTACAGCTCGTGCGCACGGATCGCATAGCCCGCCGCCAACACCTGCGACAGCTCGAAGCTGCCGGCGATGTGGCCGATCAGCAGGATACCGGCGAGCAACGCCAGGCCACCGCCGCCGGTGATCGCCAGCGCCATGCGCGCGCCCTTGCGCGCATCGGAGCGCGAACCCCAGAAGCCGATCAGCAGGAACGACGACAGACTGGTCAGCTCCCAGAACATCAGCATCAGCAAAAGGTTTTCCGACAGCACCACGCCGAGCATGGCGCCCATGAACAGCAGCAGAAAGGCGAAGAAACGCCCCATTGGCTCGGTCTTGGCCAGGTAATAGCGGGCGTAGAGGATCACCAGCAGGCCGATGCCGAGAATCAGCAGGGCAAACAGGAAACCCAGGCCATCGAGGCGCAGGCTCAGATTCAGGCCCAGCTGCGGCAGCCACTCGAGTTTGACCCGCAGCACCTCACCGGCAAACACTGCCGATTGATGGTTGAACAGCAGCACCAGCGCCACGATGGGCGCTATGGCCGCCGCCGCGGCACAGGCCGAGCGTCCAAGCCGGTCGGCCAGCACCGGCAGAAACAACCCAAGAAATGGCAAGGCGACAATCAGCGCAAGCGCCATCGGAAAAACCCCTTAATGCAGGCACGTCAGATCAGCCGACCCAACGACGAGAATTGGAGTCGCAACTCCCTGACGGTGATACTCCATGCACCACAACGGATCAGCTAAGTCGTTGTCGGTACAAGCATAACGGCCGATTATCCATAACTATCAACGCAACGTCATGCATTGAATTATCGTTAAACACACTTGGTTACATGCAGGTCGGCTGTGACGACGCCAATGATCGCTCACCACTGTAGCCGGACACAAAAAAGCCGGAGCAGCCGTGACTGCTCCGGCTCGTCTACAGCGCTCAGTGAGTGACGCGGCTGGTACCGTTGACGGTCATGATGCGCACGCGCTCGCCGACACGGAACACCTGGTTCGGCTCGACTTCCTGTACGTACGCACGCATGGTGCCGTCATCCTCGCGCACGGTGATTTCCACGCCTTGGGTGCGGGTCAGGCCCTCTTCGGCGGCAGCACCGAGCAGACCACCAGCAACGGCACCGACCACGGCCATCACCGCGCTGCCACGCCCGCCACCGATGCCACTGCCACCGATACCGCCAACCACGGCACCGGCGCCCGCGCCGATAGGCGTCTTGGTGCCTTCGATCTTCACCGGACGCAGTGATTCGATGGTGCCCATGCGAACCGTTTGCACCGCTCGGGCCTCGTCGCGGCTGTAGGTGTCGCCGGTCAGGCTGGACTGACAGCCGCCAAGGGCCAGCAGCGCGGCCAGCGAGGTAATGAGCAGAGTGGGTTTACGCATAGCAATTCCTCCAGAGGTATCTCGATCCATTAGACGCCGGGCGCGCACAACTGTCACGGCCGAGAATGAACAACAATTGTTTCAGACAGACCGAGTTCAGCTAGGTTCGCCCTTCAGCCCCGGGCGAGGCGCCAGAGCCGGGCGATATCCGTGGCACGCGCCTGCAGCTCACCGGCTGCGCCGGCCATTGCCTGCTCCAGCGACAGCGGGCCCGGCGCCAGGCTGAACGCAGCCTCGATACCCGCCTCGTACAACGCCTGATAGTTGTCGCCCAGGCTACCGGACAGAGCGATAACCGGCACCCCGGCCGCACGTGCCACGCGTGCCACGCCGACGGGGGTCTTGCCGTGCAGGGTCTGAGCGTCCATGCGCCCTTCCCCAGTGATCACCAGATCGGCATGCTCCACCGCCGCGGCGAGGCCGGACAGTTCGGCCACCAGCTCGATACCGGGACGGAAGCTCGCCTTGAGAAAGGCACGCGCGGCGAAGCCAAGCCCGCCGGCGGCGCCGACACCGGGAAACTCGGCATGATCCTCACCCAGCGTGGCAGCGGCAATGCGCGCGAAGCGGCCAAGCGCCATGTCGAGCTCGGCGACCTGCTCAGGCGTCGCGCCCTTCTGCGGACCGAACACGGCAGAAGCACCGCGCGGCCCACACAAGGGGTTGTCGACATCGGCGGCGACTTCGATCTGCACCTCAAGCAGGCGTGCATCCAGGCCGCTCAGATCGAGCTGATCCAGATTCGCCAGCGCTGCACCGCCCGGCGCCAGCTCATCACCCCGATCGTCGAGAAAACGCATTCCCAGCGCCTGCAGCAGACCGCTTCCGGCATCGTTGGTGGCGCTACCGCCGAGCCCAAGAATGATTCGCGTAGCGCCGGCATCCAGCGCCTCGCGGATCAGCTCACCGGTGCCGAAACTGCTGGCCAGGCGAGCATCGCGCTGTTCGCGCGCTACCCAGTGCAGACCGCTGGCCGCCGCCATTTCGATGACCGCAGTGCCCTGCCCCAGCCAGCCCCAATGTGCCTTGACCGGCGCGCCCATTGGGCCGCGCACCTCATACTCACGGCGCTCGCCGCCGACGGCTGCCAACAATGCATCGACCGTCCCCTCTCCACCGTCGGCCATCGGCCGCAGCAGACATTCGGCATCGGGAAACACCTGCTGCCAACCGCGGGCAATGGCAGCGGCCACCTCGGGTGCACTGAGGCTTTCCTTGAAGGAGTCGGGAGCGATGACGATTTTCATGATGAAGTACCTCGAAAGGAGCGGGCGACCAGCGATCGCCCGCCGATAAAGCGGATTACAGCAGAACCAGGCTCAGCAACCAGACGGCGGCCATACCGGCAAGGCCCTGAATCAGCGTTGCCATGGTCTGGGCGCGATAGGCAGTCGCCACCTTCATGCGGCTGAACTGGGTCACCACCCAGAAGAAACTGTCGTTGGCATGGGAAACGGTCATGGCACCGGCGCCGATGGCCATCACCGTCAGCACCCGGCCCATCTCGCCGTCCAGGCCCAGGTTGGCCAGCAGCGGCGCGACCATGGCCGAGGTGGTGACCAGCGCGACGGTGGAAGAGCCCTGCGCACTTTTCAGCGCCGCGGCCACCAGGAACGGCATGAACAGACCGATACCCAGTGCCGACAGCGTGTCGCCCAGGTAACCGGTCAGCGCCGTGACCTTGAGCACGGCACCGAAGGCGCCGCCAGCACCGGTGATCAGCAGGATCGGCGCGGCCTCTTTCAGACCGTGGGCGACATGATCGTGGAACTGCTGACGCTTGCCTTCCCCCTTGAGCAGCGAGCAGGCCAGCATCAGCCCCACCATCAGCGCAGCGACCGGCTGGCCGAGGAAGCTCAGTACATCGAACAACGCGCCTTCGCCAAACGGCTTGCTGGGGAACGCGGCGACCGAGCCGAGGCAGATCAGCGCGATGGGCACGAAGATCGGCGAGAACGCCTGCCAGGCGCTGGGCAGCTTGCCGTAGCGGGCACGCAGCGCCTCGAAATCGACGTTCTCGGCGAGCAGCTCGCTCGGCGCCTCTTCCAGCAGCGCCTGGTCATTCTGCTTGAGGAAGCGATTCGCCCACAGCATACCGGCCACGGCAGTGACCGCAGCGACCAGCAGACCGACCAGAATCACCAGCCCCAGCGAAGTTTCCAGGCCCAGGTTGCCGGCTGCGGCGATCGGGCCGGGGGTTGGCGGCACGAAGGTGTGAGTGGCATACAGGCCAGTGGCCAGGGCCACACTCATGGCCACGACCGAGACCTTCATGCGTGCGGCCAGGGCATTTTTCAGCGAATTGAGAATGACGTAGCCGGAGTCGCAGAACACCGGAATCGATACCAGATAACCGATGATCGACATGGTCAGCGTCGGGAAGCGCTGGCCGAGCAGACGAATCACCGTCTCGGCCATGGTGATCGCGGCGCCGCTGCGCTCGAGGATGACGCCGATGATGGTGCCGAGCACGATGACGATACCGATGTAACCAAGAATGCCGCCGAAGCCGGCAGTCATGGTCTTGATGATTTCGCCGCTGGGCAGCTGATAGGCGAAGCCGGCGATCAGTGCAGCGGCCAGCAACGCCAGAAAGGGGTGCAGTTTCAAACGGGTAGTGGACAGCACGATGAACGCGATCAGTGCTACCAGAATCAGGACCAGGCCCATGACCAGTCTCCTCATTGTTGTTATGGCGGGCACATGGCCCGGATGGGAATGCCGACAGGCGCCCCATTGTGGCTCAGCGAACCCCGCCCTCGCCCTGTGCACCAGCACCAAAAAAAGCCAGGCAAAACGTAACGCACTGTGCGGGCGCACAACGCGTTCGACTAGATGTACTTCCAGCGCAATGGCCTACCGGCCATGGGCCACTCAAGACTGAGCGTCCGGCTCCAGCAGCCCCAGCCCCAGCGACAGTTGCAACCGCTGATCCAGGCGATTGAGATCCAGGCCACTGAATTCGGCGATACGCTCCAGGCGATAGCGCAAGGTGTTGCGGTGAATGCCCAGCGCCTCGGCACAGGTCTGCGCCTGACCGTCATGCGCGCACCAGGCTTCCAACGTGGCCCGCAGCGTACCTTGCGGGTCCTGCGCCAACACCTGGCGCAGCGGCGCCAGCCAGCCCTGCAGCAGCCAGCTATGGCGTTGTGCATAGAGCAGCGTCGGCAGACGCAGTTCGTCCAGACGCAACAGGCGCCGCTCGGGGAAACGCGCCTGACCGTAAGCCTGCAGATCACGCAGCACCAGGCTGGCCTGGCGCAGCTCGGCCAGGTCACGCAGTGGATCACTCAGCGCCAGCGAGCGTACGCCCCACTCACGCTCATCGGCCTGCTGCAGCCAGGCTCGATCATCGCGTGTAGCGCTATACGGCCTGCACCAGAGCAGCTCGTGGCGCCCAAGCGGCGCGACCAGGTGTTCGCTCTTGCCGCCGAGAGAGGCCAGCAGACGCGCCTGACGCGGGAGCGGATCGCCCTCGGCATCGAGTTGCAGCAGGCACATCTGCCGCGGCCAGGTCAGGTGCAACCCGAGACGCTCGGCATCGTTCTCGAAGCTGGACAGGCGCAACTGAGGGTCGAGCAACTGGCGTAGCCAGGCCTCCTGCTGATGCCGCTGCCAATGCCGCTCGGCCTGCAGCACGCGGTGTTCGACCAGCATTTCCGCAGCCATGCGCACCAGTTCGGCGTAGGGCCGCACGGTCTCGGGATCGCCGGTGATACCGAGCACGCCGATCAGACGCTCGGCATGCAGCAATGGCAGGTTTACCCCCGGCTTGACCCCGCGCAGACAGGCTGCCGCCTGCGCATCGATCTCCACCACGCGACGATTGGCCAGCACCAGCTGCGCGCCCTCGTGGCGGGTATGCAGGCGGCTGGGGTCGCCGCTGCCGATGATCATGCCCTGAGCATCCATCACATTGATGTTGTAAGGCAGGATGGCCATGGCGCGGTCGACGATATGTTGCGCCAGGGTGGAGTCGAGTTCGAGCATGAAAAACGGCCTCGCGAGTGAGGCCGTCATTGTAGGCGTGTCAGCGGCGCCTCGCGCCGACGAAGCGGAATTACTCCGCAGCAGACGCTGCAGTGCTCTCTAGGGGCTTTTCATCTGCTGGCGCTTTCGCCTTGGCCTGATTGCGTCGGGCTTCCATGCGATGCCGCCTGGCCTGTTGACGAGCATGCGAGGCCTGCGCTGCAGTCACCACACCAACGGGCTGGCCTTGCAGATCCAGGCGCGGCGCGTTCTCGGTCATCGCCGACCAGTAGCGCCCCCCCCGGCACCAGACGGCAATGCCCAGTTTCAGCTGATCGAGGCTGATGCCGAGCAACGGCAGATGCTGTTCGGCATCCTTGAGAATGCCCTCTTTCAGCGGCACCTTGGGCGCCGGATTGACCGGAAAGGCCAAGGGGAAGTGCTTCTGCAAGCGCCAGATCGCCTCGACGGCCGGATCCTGCTCACGCGCCTTGGTCTTGGGCGGTTGCTTACGCTTTTGCGGCTTCGCGCTCTCGGTCTTTACCTGTTGTACCTGCTGCTTCTCGGCGCGCAGGCGGTCACGTAGCTCGGCTAATTGTTCAAAACCCATCGTTCGGTTCGCAGCGTCCTGGTTGGTTCGTGGCGCAAGGGTATCGTATGTGCTCGCTTCTTACAGCCTTATTGGCTGCTGATGTGCCCGGTGGTAGTGGGCGGGCAGGCGTTTGGCAGGTAGCTATGCACGAGATTCTCCAGAAGCCTGAACTCAACGACCGGCCACCTATCAAGGCGCCAGCCGTTCGCGAATCCAGGCTTCGCCCTGCAGGCGATAGTTGAGGCGGTCATGCAGACGGCTTGGCCTGCCCTGCCAGAACTCGATGCGTTCGGGCAGCAGACGGTAGCCGCCCCAATGTGGCGGGCAGTGCGGCGCCTGGTTGAGGAAGCGTTTTTCGGTTTCCGCCAGCAGATTCTCCAGCTCGGCGCGGTCGCGGATCACCTTGCTCTGCGGCGAGGCCCAGGCGCCGATGCGGCTGCCCAGCGGGCGAACCTGGAAGTAGCCGTCGGATTCGGCCGGGGTGACCTGCTCGACGCGCCCTTCGATACGCACCTGGCGCTCCAGGCTCGGCCAGAAGAAGGTCATGGCGGCGAAGGGACGGGCCGCCAGCTGACGGCCCTTGGCACTGTCATAGTTGCTGAAGAAGGTGAAGCCACGTTCGTCCAGGCCCTTGAGCAGCAGCACACGGCAGTGGGGGCGACCCTGCTCGTCGACGGTGGCCAGGGTCATGGCGTTGGGCTCGACCGGCAGTTGCTCGGTCTTGACCGCGTCATCGAACCACTGACGGAACAGGGCAAAGGGTTCCAGCGGGGCCTGGGCTTCGCTCAGACCGTCGCGGGTGTAGTCGCGGCGCATATCGGCCAGTGTCTGGGTCATGGCAGTTCCTCACAGAGGGAAATGCCGCCAAGCTTACTCCGACTTGCTGACTTTTCCTTGATCTGCGGCAGCTACCTTGGGCGCATCCTTGAGCTCCGATTGTGCCGGCTGGCTGTACTTGGCGATCAGACCCTGCATGGTGTCACGCGAGGTCAGAAGGATTTCCACACGGCGGTTGAGGGCACGACCGGCAGCGCTGTCGTTGGCGGCGCGCGGCATGTCGGAGCCCAGACCCATGACCTGCAGACGGTTCTGCTTGAGGCCACTGAGACGGAAGATGGAGGTCACGGCACGCGCGCGCTGCTGGCTGAGATCGCGGTTCTTCGCATCGTCACCACTGGTATCGGCGTGGCCGAGGACCACCACGGCGATGTCTTCGTCGCTCTCCAGCAGCTTGGCCACACGAGTGATCGGGCCCAGGCTGGCTGGCAGGAGCATGTGCGGACGGTCGGGGTTGAAGGAACCCTGTACCGGTGCGGTTACCACCAACAGATTTTCCCGGCGCTCGAACTCGAATTGGCTGCCCTTGACCGCTTCGCGCAGCTTAGGCTCGTACTCGTCGAGCCAGGCGCGCGTCACCTGAGGCGCAGGCATCGCTGCCGGCTTGGCGACTTCCTTCTTCTCCGAGCCGGCGCAGCCGGCGATCAGCAGGCAGCAGGTAAAGGCAAAAATCTTGTTGGCACGCATGTAGCCCCCGAGGTCAAACAGATCTAATGGTCGATTCGTTATGGTTGGTACGAAACGATTGGCGCGAGTTTAGCCGTTCAATCAGATACAGTCCGCAATCTGACGTGCAAGTTTCTGCGCGCGGGGGTCCATCAAGACGAACGGTCCTAGATTGTTGATCACGAAGCCGAATGCCAGGTCCCGTTCCGGGTCGGCAAAGCCGCTGGAACCACCGGCACCGGGATGACCGAAGGCTTTAGCCCCCATGCCGTAGGTGGCGTTGGCCACATCGGCCTGATCGAGCATGCAGCCGAGGCCAAAACGGGTGCGGGTCAGCAGGGTCTTGTCGTCACCGACGCTGTGCTCACGGGTCATTTCGCCCAGCAGCTCGGCGTCGAGCAGGCTGCCGTCGAGCAGACCGGCATAGAAGCCCGCCAGGCTGCGCGCGTTGCCATGACCATTGGCGGCCGGTTGCTGCATGCGCCGCCACTCCGGCTTGTTGGTACTGGTCATGATCGACGGCGGGTTGGTGAACGAGCGCGTGCTCATGGCGCTGGCGTCGCTCATCATCACCTTGAGCAGGCGCTGCGCGGCAGCATCGCCGAGATTGCCCTTGCCGCGGGCGATATGGGCGACGCGGTCGAATTCGCTGTCGGCCAGGCCGACATGAAAATCCAGTCCCAAGGGTTTGGCGATGCGCGCAGCAATGCTGTCGCCCGGGCCGCGGCCTTCGACCCGGCGAATCAGCTCGCCGATCAGCCAGCCATAGGTAATGGGGGCGTAACCATGGCCATCGCCCAGTGGCCACCAGGGTGCTTCAGCAGCCAGCGCATTGGTCATGGTCTGCCAATCGTACAGCGCCTCGGCGGGCAGCAGCTGACGCAGCGCCGGCAAGCCTGCCTGATGGCAAAGCAGATGGCGCACGCTGATGCGCTCCTTGCCGGCGGCGGCGAATTCGGGCCAGTAACGTGCCACCGGGGCGTCCAGATCGAGCTTGCCCTCGCCTACCAGTTGCAAAGCCACCACCGCCGCGAAGGGTTTGGTGCAGGAGAACAGGTTGGCGATGGTATCGCTGTGCCAGGGCTGCTGGCCGTCCTTGTCCATGACCCCGGCCCACAGATCGATCACGGTTTCACCGCCGACCTTCACGCACAGGGCCGCGCCCCGCTCCTGCGCATCGTCGAACAATGCGGCGAACGCGTCTCTCACCGCCTCGAAGCGCAAGTCGAAATAGCCCTGAATCTGCACGCTGTTCTCCCGTTTCGCTGCTTGGCCAAAAGTCGCCGATGATGGCAGCCGCCTATCATGCAATGTTCTGAAACTTCATAAAATAGCGATCTTCGATTGGTTTTTCCTATTCTGAAAAAAGCGCGGCCTGATATGACCGATACGCCCTGAATCCGTGCCAGACCGGAACGCCGGCTAGCGGTACGTGCGTGGTCGTCAGGCCGTCCTGGATTCGACGCTCGGCACAGGAGAAACGAGTGCTCTACCTATTGTCCCTGATTGCCCTCGCCGCCGTCCTGGCGCCTGGCCTGACGCGCCTGTTGGGCGCTCGCACGGGTTGGCTGCTGATGTTGGCGCCGCTGGTGGCCTTTATCTGGTTCGTTCAACAGATTCCGCTGATCGCCGGCGGCGATGCCGTCGTGCAGAGCGTGAGCTGGATTCCGGCCCTGGGCATCAATCTGAGTCTGCGCCTGGACGGCCTCTCGCTGTTGTTTGCCCTCTTGATCAGCGGCATCGGCAGCCTGATCGTGCTCTACGCCGGCAGCTACCTGTCCAGTCATGTCCACCTCGGTCGCTTTCACGCCTACCTGCTGGTGTTCATGCTGGCGATGCTGGGCCTGGTGCTGGCCGACGATCTGGTGGCGATGTTCGTATTCTGGGAGCTGACCAGCATCGCCTCCTTCCTGCTGATCAGCTTCCAGCATGAAAAGGCCGTCTCGCGCCGGGCGGCGCTGCAGGCGCTGCTGATCACCGGCGGCGGCGGACTGGCCCTGCTGGCGGGCCTGATCCTGCTCGGCGGCGCCACCGGCAACTGGCAGTTCTCCAGCCTCAGCGCCGAACAGATCGAAGGCCACGTGCTGCTGCCGGCGATCATCGGCCTGGTGCTGCTGGGCTGCTTCACCAAGTCGGCACAGGTGCCCTTCCACCTGTGGCTGCCCAATGCGATGAACGCACCGACGCCGGTATCGGCCTATCTGCACTCGGCGACCATGGTCAAGGCCGGCATCTACCTGCTGGCCCGCCTGAACCCGGTGCTGGGCGGTTCCGTCGGCTGGGGCACGCTGCTGATCACCTTCGGCGCCGCCACCGCAGTGCTCGGCGCTTTCCTCGCCTTCCGCCAGACCGACCTCAAGCGTTTGCTGGCCTACACCACAGTGACCGTGCTGGGCCAGCTGACCATGCTGATCGGCACCAATACCAGCTACGGACTGCCGGCCTTCGTGCTCTACCTGGTGGCGCACTCGCTGTACAAGGGCGCGCTGTTCATGGCGGTCGGCGCCATCGATCACGCCACCGGCACGCGAGAGCTGGCGCGCCTGGGGGGGCTGATCCGCTTCATGCCGCTGACCGGTGCAGCCGTGGCCCTGGCGGCATTCTCCAACGCCGGCCTGCCGCCGTTCTTCGGCTTCATCGCCAAGGAGTTCAAGTACAGCGGCCTGATCGAGATGGGTCATATCGGCTGGGCAGTAACCCTGGTGATGATCCTCACCAATGCCCTGCTGTTCGCCGCTGCGGGTCTGGTGTTCCTGCAGACTTTCCTCGGCAAGCGTGGCGATTATCCGCGCACGCCTCATGAGGTCGGTCTGCCGATGTGGCTGGGGCCGATGCTGCTGGCCATCGGCGGCTTCCTGCTCGGCGCCTGGAATGCCTGGCCGGAAACCTGGCTGGTGAACAACGCAGTACAGGCCGTAGCTCGCGGTCCTGTGGATGTACAGCTGTATCTGTGGGGCGGCATCACCCCAGCGCTTGTAGCCAGCTTGCTGACCGTCTCGCTGGGCGTGCTGTTCTACGTAATGCGCGACCGGGTACGGCAGACACTTGATCGTGCCAACGCGGCCTGGAACGTCAGTGGCGACCTGCTCTGGGATCGTTTGCTCAAACGCGTTTTCCACTTCGCCGGACTGCTCGCCGCGCGCTTCCAGCACGGCTCGCTGCGCCAGCATCTGGTGCTGTTGGCACTGGCGGTCGGTGGTCTGCTTGCGGTCGGTCTGCTGCCGGCCCTGCCGCAGCTGCTGCAGGGCAGTTACAGCCCGATCTCGCCGCTGGGCCTGGCCGGCTGCCTGCTGGCACTGGCCGGCGGTGTGGCGGCGGCATTCCTGCCTGGCCGCCTGACCTTGCTGGCAGCGCTCGGCGCCTGCGGACTGGGGCTGGCGCTGGTGTTCGTCTCGGTCAACGCCCCGGACGTGGCGATGACCCAGCTGATGGTGGAAACCCTCAGCCTGATCTTCCTCGCCCTGGTGTTTCGCAAGATGCCAACGGTGCCGCCCAGCGGCGCCCGCGCGCCCTGGAAGCGCCGACTGCATGCCAGCGTGGCGATCCTCTTCGGCCTCAGCGTGACCGGCGCCCTGCTGCTGGCGGTAAGCCTGCCGCTGCCGGGCGAAATCGCCCAGTGGTACCAGGCCAACAGCCTGCCGGGCGGTCACGGGCATAACGTGGTCAACGTGATTCTAGTGGACTTCCGCGCCTTCGATACCCTCGGCGAAATCCTCGTGGTCGCGCTCTCGGCCCTTGCCGCAGCCAGTTTGCTCGGCACCGGCCGACGCTTCGGAGGCGAGCACAGCGGTGAAGACGCCTTCACCTCGCCACTGCTGCGCCAGGGTCTGCGCCCGTTGGCCTGGTTGATGCTGGCCGCCTCCCTGTTGCTGCTGTGGCGCGGCCATAACCTGCCGGGCGGCGGTTTCATCGGTGGTCTGGTCGCGGCCTGTGGCCTGATCCTGCTGGTACTGACCTACGGCCACGGGCAAATTCGCCGCGTGCTGCCGCTGGCGCCGGCGCAACTGATCGGCATCGGCCTGGGCTGCGCGGCAGGCGCCGGCATCCTCGGCCTGATGACCGGCAGTGCCTTTCTCACCGGTCTCTGGACCTTCCCCGGCGGGCTGCCGCTGGGCACGCCCTTGCTCTTCGATATCGGCGTTTTCCTCACCGTGTTCGGCTCTGCCCTGCACATGATCGACAAGCTCACGGGAGTTCGCCACTGATGGAATGGCTCGCTGCAATCACAACCGGAGGCCTGGCGGGTCTGGGCCTGTGGATGCTTCTGGACCGCAACCTCAAGCGCGTCGTGCTGGGTGTGGTGGTACTGGGTAACGCAATCAACCTGGGGGTTCTCACCGCCGGACGCTTCTTCGGCGAGCGCCCGGCCTTCGTCGAGGCTGGCAATGTGGTCGATGCGGCCAACCCGCTGCCGCAGGCGCTGGTGCTGACTGCAATCGTCATCGGGTTCAGTCTGTTCATCTTCGCCCTGGCGCTGCTCAAGCGCACCCGCGAACTGCATGGCGACAAGACCACCGACTCGGTCAGCTCGATCACCGAGCAACCGGCGCCGGACTGGCACGACAGCGAACATGAGAGCGACGCCCAGGGTGCGGAGGCTCGCCGATGAACCACGCGTTACTGGTTGCACCGATTCTGGTACCCCTATGCAGCCTGCTGCTGGCGATCATCCTGCGCCGTAATTTGCTGGCCGTGCGCGTGCTCAGCCTGAGCGGCGCCGCCCTGTTGGTGGCAGTCGGCCTGGTTTTGGTCTGGCAGGCGGCGCAGGGGGTGGTGCTGACCGGCCAGGTCGGCGGCTGGCAGGCACCGTTCGGTATCAGCCTGGTGATCGACCGGCTGTCGGCGGTGATGATCGCCATCAGCGCCGTGGTCGCACTGGTCACCCTGCTCTATGGCGTGGCCAAGGACAACGACAGCAAGATCGGCCGCGACTTCCACCTGTTCATCCAGGGCCTGCTGACCGGTATCTGCGGCGCCTTCATCACCGCCGACATCTTCAACCTGTACGTCTGGTTCGAGGTATTGCTGATCGCCTCCTTCGCCCTGATGGCACTCGGCGGTGGCAGCCGCCGGCTGGCCGGCAGCATGACCTACGTGGCGCTGAACCTGTTCGCCACGCTGATCTTCCTGCTCGCCGCCGGCCTGGTCTACGGCGCCAGCGGCACGCTGAACATGGGTGAACTGGCAGTGATCATGCGCAGCGGCGAAGCACCGCCCGGCGTCACCCCGGCGCTGCTGCTGATGCTGCTGTCGTTCGCCATCAAGGCCGCGCTGTTCCCGGTATTCGGCTGGCTGCCGGCCACCTACCACGTGGCGCTCACCGCGGTGTCGGCGATGTTCGCCGGGCTTTTGACCAAGGTCGGCGTGTACGCGCTGATCCGCCTGGTGACCCTGCTCTGGCCGGAATACGGCCTGCCCCATCAACTGCTGCTGTGGGTGGCCTGCGCCACCATGCTGGTGGGGGTGCTCGGCGCGGCGGCGCAGACCGAGGTGCGCCGTATCCTGTCGTTCCATATCGTCAGTCAGGTCGGCTACATGATCCTCGGCCTGGCCCTGGCCACACCGCTGGCGCTGGCCGGCGCGGTGTTCTACCTGATCCACCATATCGTGGTGAAGGCCAACCTGTTCTTCATCGGCGGGCTGGCGGCGCGCATCTGCGGCTCCGAGCGGCTGGCAGACATGGGTGGGCTGTACAAGCGCATGCCCTGGCTGGCGCTGCTGTTCGCCATTCCGGCGCTATCGCTGGCCGGCATACCGCCGCTGTCCGGGTTCTGGGCCAAGTTCCTGCTGGTCAAGGCCAGCCTGGATGCCGCAGCCTGGTGGGCGGCGGGCATCGCGCTGCTGACCGGCGTGTTCACCCTGCTGTCGATGAACAAGATCTGGAACGAGGCCTTCCTCAAACCTCACCCACAGGGTGAAGAGGCACTGCAAGTGGTCACCGGCATGCGCCCGGCCTGGATAGGCATGAGCGCCCTGGCGGTGATGACCGTCCTGATCGGCCTGGGCGCCGGCCCGCTGATCGACTACGCCGTGGCGGCCGCCGCGCAGCTCGCCGACCCGCAAGCCTATCTGCAACCCTTCGCTGGCGCAGGAGGTGCCTGATGTCTTTCCTCATCCATCTGCTGGCCAGCGCCGTGCTGGCCTGGAGCGTTGGCGCCGGCCATCTGGGCGGTGGTCTGCTGGCCTTCGCCCTGCTCTACCTGCTGGCACGCCTGCTGGGCGTGGCCGTGGCGCGCCTGCGCCGTTACGCGCGCAGTCTGGAGCATGGCATCAGCTTCTGTCTGTGGTTCATCGCCCAGGTGTTTCTCGCCACCTATCACGTCGCCACTCTGGTGCTGGCGCGTCGGGTCGACGTAGAGCCGGCGATACTGGCCTACCCGGTCACCCGCCGCGAAGTGGACAAGGTCACCCTGCTCGGCACCCTGCTGACCCTGACCCCTGGCACCCTGGCCCTGGATTACGACCCGGAGCAGGGCCTGCTCTACATCCACGCCCTCGATGCACGCCGCCGCGAGGACATGACCGACATTCTCATCGAACTGGAGCGCCGTCTGCTGGCCTGGCTCGATGCGAGTAAAGCCGAAGGAGTAACGCCATGACCCTGCACCTGGCCGGAGCAGCCTGGGTATTGCCACTGGCTGCAGTCCTGCTCGCGCTGAGCGGTTTGATCAGCCTGTATCGCCTGCTGCGCGGGCCGAGCCGACCGGATCGCGCGGTGGCCATCGACGCCCTGACCCTACTGGCGGTGGCCGCCATGGCGCTGTTGTGTCTGATGCGCGGCGAGGCGCTGTTCATCGACGTCGCCGTACTGCTGGCACTGGTGTCGTTTCTCGGCACGGCGGCCTTTGCCTTCCTGTTCGACGACGCCCATAGCCAGATGCCGGAAAAACGCGAGGAACGCCCATGAACGAGATCCAAGCCTGGCTGGCCTCGCTGCTGGTGCTCAGTGGCGCGCTGATTTCCCTGCTCGGCGCGATTGGCGTGCTGCGCCTGCCGGACAGCTACAGCCGCATGCACGCAGCGAGCAAGGCCGGGGTACTCGGCGCGGTGCTGTTGCTGGGTGCAGTAGCCCTGGCCACTAGTGGCGAACTGGCCCTGGAAGCCTTTCTCGGCCTGCTGATTCTGCTGGCCAGCGCCCCGCTGGCTGCGCACGCCATCGCCCGCGCCGCTCACCGCGCCGGCATTCGGCCGACGCTGGGGCGCCTGGGTGATGAGCTGGAACAGCGCAACAGAGGCGGTGAATAAACCGCTTAATCTATCTGCCGGCGGAACGGTGGCAAGGCATTGAGAATGGCCTTGCCGTAACGCTGGGTAACCACACGGCGATCCAGCAGAGTGATGGTGCCGCGATCGGCCTCGGTACGCAGCAGGCGACCGCAGGCCTGTACCAGGCGCAGCGACGCATCCGGCACGGCGATTTCCATGAAGGGGTTGCCGCCACGTGCCTCGATCCACTCGGCCAGCGCCGCTTCCACCGGGTCGTCGGGTACGGCAAAGGGGATCTTGGCGATCACCACATGCTCGCAATAGGCGCCCGGCAGGTCGACGCCTTCGGCGAAACTGGCCAGGCCGAACAGCACGCTCTCCTCGCCTGAATCGACTCGCGCCTTGTGCTTGTTCAGGGTCTCCTGCTTGGACAGGTTGCCCTGGATGAACACGCGCTTGCGCCAGTCGCGGTCAAGGCCATCGAACACGTCCTGCATCTGCTTGCGCGAGGAGAACAGCACCAGCGAGCCACGGCTGCCAGCCACCAGGCCCGGCAGATCACGAATGATCGCCGCGGTATGCGCGGCGGCCTCGCGCGGGTCGGCCTTCAGATCAGGCACGCGCAGCAGGCCGGCATCGGCGTGGTGGAAAGGGCTCGGCACGATGGCGGTGACCGCCACCTTGGGCAGCCCGGCACGCATGCGGTAGCGGTCGAAGGTGCCCAGCGCGGTCAGGGTCGCGGACGTCACCAGGCAGCCGTGGGCGACGTTCCACAGATTGCGGCGCAGGGTTTCTGCGGCGAGGATCGGGCTGGCGTTGACCTCGATGTCGTATAGCGCACCGCTCTCGGCCAGCGTCAGCCAGCGCGCCATCGGCGGGCTTTCCTCGGGGTCCTCGGCGGTGAAGGCCAGCCACAGCTCCCAGTTGCCCTTGGCGCGAGCCATCAGGCTGCCGAACAGCGGATACCACTCCTCCGCCTGGTGGCTGGCGATACCCACCGCGCCCTCACCATCCATGGCTTCCTTGAGCAGCTCGGTAACGCCGGTGAACAGGTCGTTGAGCTTGGAGAACCCTTTCTTCAGCTCCAGCCCCAGTTCGGTCAGGTGTTGCGGCACCACCCCGCCGACGAAGCGGTGGCGGGGGCGCTCGCGCCCCTCCATGTCCTCACCAGCCTTGAAGTCGGCAATCTCTTCACAAGCCGAGAACATGAACTGCTGCTGGGTCTTGAGCTCACGGGCCAGCTCCGGCACCTGTTCGATCAGGCGGCCGAGATCGCCAGGCAGCGGATTCTGCGCCAGCAGCTTGGTCAGGTTCTTGTCGATCTGGGTCAGCCAGTCGGCGGTAGAGCGCAGGCGAGTGAAATGGGCGAAATGGCCGATGGCCTTGTCCGGAAGATGATGGCCTTCGTCGAATACGTAGATGGTCTCGCGCGGATCAGGCAGCACCGCCCCACCGCCGAGCGCCAAGTCCGCCAGCACCATGTCGTGGTTGGTGACGATCACGTCGACCTTGCCCATGCCTTCGCGTGCCTTGTAGAAGGCACACTGCTGAAAATTCGGACAGTGGCGATTGGTGCACTGGCTGTGGTCGGTGGTCAGCTGCGCCCAGCGGCTGTCTTCCAGCTCTTCGGGCCAGCTGTCGCGGTCACCGTCCCACTTGTTGCCGGCGAGCTTCTCGATCATCGCGGTGAACAGCTTCTGCCCCTGCTCGTCGACGTCGATACGAAAGCCTTCTTCCTCGAACAATTGGGCCGTGGCGCTCTGCGCGGCGCCGTCCTGCAGCAGGTGGTCGAGCTTGGACAGGCACAGGTAACGCCCACGCCCTTTGGCCAGGGCGAAGCTGAAATTCAGCCCGCTGTTGCGCAAAAGATCGGGCAGATCCTTGTGCACGATCTGCTCCTGCAGGGCGACCGTCGCAGTGGCGATCACCAAACGCTTGCCGGCAGCCTTGGCCGTGGGAATGGTGGCAAGACTGTAGGCTACCGTCTTGCCGGTACCGGTGCCCGCTTCCACCGCGACCACGGCCGGCTCGCCCAGGCGCTTGCCCTCGTCGTCACTCCTGATGGTGCCCAGCACCTTGGCGATCTCGGCGATCATCAGGCGCTGGCCGTAGCGCGGCTTGAGCGACTTGGCCTCGAGAAAGCGCGAATAGGCGCCCTGGATCTGGGTCTTGAGTTCGGTACTGAGCATGGATTCTGAAACGAAAAAGGCTGGATAAATTTTCAGTATTCGCGGAGCGGCCGCTATCATAACGCGCCAATCGATCTGGCGCAGACTCGCGTGCCAATCGAATGCCGCGAACTGCCCAACGGCCCCGATGGAGACACCACATGACGCCCTATGCACCGCTCTATGCCCTACACCTGCTCGCTGCTGTCGTCTGGGTCGGGGGGATGTTCTTCGCCTGGATGATCCTGCGCCCGGCTGCGGTCGACACGCTGGAAGCGCCCGCGCGCCTGCGCCTGTGGCTCGGCGTGTTCAAGCGTTTCTTCGTCTGGGTCTGGCTGGCGGTCGCGCTGTTGCCGGTGACCGGCATGGGCATGTTGCACATGAGCTATAGCGGCTTCGACGCCGCACCGCGCTATGTGCACATCATGATGGGGCTGTATCTGGTGATGCTCGCCCTGTTCCTACGTGTTCAGGCGCTGCAGCTGCCGGAGCTACGTCGCGCCGTGGAGGCTGAAAACTGGCAGGCGGGTGGCGAGGTTCTGGGACGGATTCGCAGGGTGGTGGGCAGCAACCTGCTGATCGGCCTGGCGCTGATGACGTTGGTCGCCATGCGTCCTTCATTCTGATAGACGAAGCTGCCTGTGTCTGCCGGAGCGAACGCAGGCAGCTGCGACCTAAAAGCGGAACACCTGCACCGCACCACTGCGTCCTGCCGCACCTTCGCGCCCTGGCTGCCCCGGTTTGCCGTCCGCGGCGCCATCTACGCCGTAGAGCAGGCAGCCCTTGGCCGCACCACCGCGGCCGGGACGCCCCGCCGAACCAGCTGCCCCACCGGCGCCGCCGTCGAGCAACACCTGCATGCGCTCGACCTCGACATGATGCGGCACTTCCAGCACCACATTGCCGCCCGGCGCACCATCGTGGCCATCGGTACCATCCTGGCCATCGTAGCCCGCACTGGCCTGGCCCCAGGTACAACCTCCCGGCTGGCCATGGGCGCCATCGAGCCCGGCATAACCAGGCGTGCCCTGACCACCGCGTACATCCAGGGTCAGCGACTCGAATGTCAGTTTGTGCAGCTTGAGACTGATCTCACGCCCCGGCGTCGCTGGCCGGGTATAGGTACCGGCGGCGCCCTTGGCGCTGATCCAGGCGCCGGGGCCGATATCCGCATCCTCGACCACAAGCCGTAGCGGCTGATCACTCGGCGCCACCCCGATGCGAGCGTCGCGCCCCATCAGCAGTTGACCGATGCGCAATTCCGTCACCGTCGCCGGGATCATCAGGGTCGCCAGATCCGAAACCTCCAGCCGCTCCAGCTGCAGACTGCTGCTGGCAACCGGCAGACGCATCAGGGTATTGGACGGGACCTTGACCTGGGTCGCGGCGAGGGATGTACCGGCGCACAAGCAGAGCAACAGGGCGAGGCTACGCATGAGCGGCTTCCTCGATCACCGGCGCTGCGACCGTTTCAGTCTGCTGCTCGGCTTTCAACGGGTAGAGATGGAAAATACCGAACAGCAGCACCTGCACACGGTCCAGCCAAGGATTGGCGCGGCCGCATAGCAGGCCGGAGAACAACCACAACTGCGCCCCATGCAGCGTCGCCAGAAATGCAGCCAACAGATAGACGAGTTGCTCGAACGGAGCGCCAAGGCGTTTCGCCAATGCCGCCGCGAATACCAGCCAGAAGACCAAGGCCAGCGCCTTGCCCATGATCAACAGTGCTTTCATCCCCGCCCTCGTACTCGGTTTTTCTACTAGCGCAGCACGTTAACCGGTCGCGGCGTGGACCACCAGTGCGAAGGATTATTTTCCATGACTTAACGTATCACCGCCGCTGTCGGCCTTTCGTTGACTCAGGCGGCCCCAGGCTTCGCACAAAAAAGGCCCGGCCGATGGAAACCGGCCGGGCCTTTGCGGTTGACACCGTTACAGCGAAGCGCGTTACGGCTGAGCTTCGACCTCAGCTTCAACCCGGCGGTTGATGGCACGGCCTTCAGCAGTGGCGTTGTCAGCAACCGGACGGCTCTCACCATAGCCAACCGCCTGAACGCGGCCGGACTCTACGCCGTACTGGTTGACCAGTACCTCGCGAACGGCATTGGCGCGGCGCTCGGACAGACCCTGGTTGTAGGCATCGCTACCCACGGAGTCGGTGTGACCTTCAACCACGGTGCTGGTCTGCGGGTACTGCTTCATGAAGTCGGCCAGCGCTTTGATATCGCCATAGCTTTCCTGCTTGACCTGAGCCTTGTCGAAGTCGAACTTGACATCCAGCTCGACGCGGACGGCTTCAGCCGGCTCGGCCACGGCAACTTCCTCGACCATGACCTCTTCTTCGACGACGGCAACCTGCTGAGCTTCGGCGCCATGCACCCAGCAATAGGCCGCAGCCATGCCGGCGCCTACCAGCGCACCACCGCCCGCCCAGGTAGAACTTTCGATTGCCCCTAATGCAGCACCACCGACACCGCCTACCGCCGCGCAGGTGGGCCAGTCGGTTTTCTGCAAGCCGGCGCAGCCGGTCAGCATGGTACTAGCCAGAATCAGGGGTACTGCGTTCCTTGTGATACTCATACTTTAGGTCTCCAATGTTCATCGGCCCATAACCGACTCGATAGTAGTAAAGACAGGAGTTGTACAATCCGCCAGCTATAGCAGCTTCTGCGGATAATTTTCTCTCACTCTAGGCCAGATACCGACACCACGTTAGTCTTTGCAGACTTTTCGAGGAAGTTCGATGACCGCCAGCCTTAGCACCCGTACTCCACAGCAGGCCATTGCGGCACTGCTTGCCCGCTACACACCCGAGAAACTGCTGTTGCTCGGGGCAAGCGAACTACCCGCAGTCAGCGCCTTTCACAGCGCCCATCCGCAGTGTCAGGTCACCACCGCACCTGCTGCTCCCCTGGCGCCGGAATTGGCCGCGCAGCGCTTCGACCTGGCATTGCTGGTCGACTGTCTGGAGCACTTACCCAAACGCGATGGATTGCAGCTACTGGGCGGCATTCGCAACCTCAACGCCAGCCGGGTCGCCGTATTGCTCGACCTCAAGGCTGCCGATTGGCAGGAAACCGACCTCTTCGCTCTGGCCATGCAGGCCAGCGAGCAATTCCAGCGCGAGGGACAGACCCTGCATCTGTTCACCTATGATCTGCTCGATTACAAGCAAGTTCCCGACTGGTTGAACGCAAAGTTCTGGGCCAATCCACAAAACTTCGGCAAATACTGGTGGTAGAGCGATGAACCCACTCGATCCCAATTGCCCCTGTGGCAGCGGCAACCCGCTTAGCCAGTGCTGCGGCCACTATCACGCAGGCACCCACGCCCCAAGCGCAGAGCTGCTGATGCGCTCGCGCTACAGCGCCTATGTGCTGGGCCTGGTGGACTATCTGGTGGCCACCACTCTGCCCATTCAGCAACAGGCGCTCGATCGTGATGCCATGGCCACGTGGAGCGCGCAAAGCACCTGGCTCGGCCTGGAAGTGGAAGCAAGTGAGGTATTCGGCGGCAAGCCCGAACATGCGCAGGTCGCCTTCGTGGCCCACTGGCATGACGAGCATGGCGAACATCGTCACCGCGAATGCTCCGCCTTCGTTCAGGTGGAGGGACGCTGGTACTTCCTCGACCCGACGGTCCCGTTGAAGGCCGGACGCAATGACCCTTGCCCCTGTCAGGGCGGCCAGAAGTTCAAGAAGTGCTGCGCGCCTTACCTGAACGGTTGATTGGCGTTAATCGCGCTTTCTGCTTGAGTTGAATCGTCCCGCGAGGACGCTCAACAAGGAGAAAGCCATGCACAAGAAAAGTGGTATCGCTCTTATCCTGGCCAGCCTGCTCTTTGGCTGCGTCAACCATCCCGGCGGGCCGCAAGGGCAAACGCTGGATCTGGGGGATAGCCAGCGCGTCAGCCGTCTGTTCGCCTATCCGAACAACTGCAGCGTGATCTGCTATCGCGACTGGACGCTGGAGCAGACGGTGGAACACTACCTGCAGCAAAGCCTCACGCGCGATGGCTACCCACAGGCCAGCGTAAGCGTCACGCGCAACGGCGAGCGTGTGCAAGCCCACTTTACGGGCACACCCGCCGAGTACGGCAAGCCCCTGCTGCAACTGCTCGATGCCGGCGACCTGGCCTATCAGGGCGCCAGTCAGCTCAATCGTGACGGCAAATGGCAGTACAACTGGTACTTCTTCCTGCCACTGGGCATGGCACTGGAGAACCGCAAGAGCGTCGAGCTGCTGCACTTTCCACCGGACTACTCGCTGACCCAGGCTCAGGACTATCTGCGTTCGAGCACCACCGACCGCTGGGCCGCCCTGCTCAGCTACAACGGCATTGCCGCCGAGCAGACGCCGGCCTACCAGACCATCGTCGACATCGCCCCGATTGCCGCCCCGGCCAGTGCCGGCAGCGCCCTGGAAGGCGTGTACGGTTATTTCAACGACTATCAACGACGCATGGTCGATGAACTCAGTGCTGCGCCGAACGACGCCAGCCTGCCGATGGTCGCCTTCGGCAGCCCGGTGCGCAGCTGGATCAAGCAGCAATACGGGGTGAACCTGCCGGTGCTCGGGCTCGGCCAGATCAATGCAGGGGCCGGCCGGCAGGTCCCGGTACTCGGCGCCAATCATCCCAGCTATATCTGGTACGCCGCCGATCCGGCAAACAACAAGGGCAGCGAGGATGCTGCCAACGCGGCGGGGATCAGGGTCATGGGGCAGGATCTGAGCGCGGCCTGCTGGCAGGCCAGCATGGGCCAGCAACCGACGCGCGATGCGCAGCAACTGCTCAGTAGCTGTACCCAGAAATGGCAGGTGACGCAGAAACTGCAAACCTGCGAGCTGTTCTTCACCAGCGTGCGCAACCTCAAACCGGAGCAGGCGCAGGCCAAGTGCAAGGCGGGCTAGCCGCGCTCGATGCAGAAACGCCGCGGCTGCCGGCGCAGCTCACGGCGTTGCAACCCGCGAAGCGGTCAGTCCTGCAGTTTCAGATGCGAGATGTCCGGCGCGGCAGCGGGAGTCTCGGGCCTCGCCTGGCCCATGTCGCTGCCCACCGGTGCCAGGCTGAATTGCGACAGGTCGACCTGCGGTGCTTTGGGGTCAGGCCTGGCGTCCTGCAGATCGCTGCCTACCGGAGCGATGCCGAAATCCGGCGCGTCCACCTCGCTGAATGCCGCCATGTATTCATCACGCGGTGCGACCTGCAAACGTCCCGGCCTGGTCGCAGCAGGCGCAGCTGCTGCAGCCGGCATCGTCTCGGCTGGTGGTGGCGGTGCCAATTCGACTTCCTCGATCGGCATGTCCATGTCGACGACCTCGACACGGGCACCGGCCCGCTCCAGCGTTGCACGGTATTTCTCCGCAGCGGCGGCGTCGAGGTTGTTCTTGATCACGATGCGGCGCCCGGAGAACAGCTGGGCAATACGCTGAGCATCGGCCTGGAACAGCTTGGCCAGATTGGCCCTGACCAACTCCGCCTGTGCCCCCGGCACCAGTTGCCCGGAGAAGGCGATCTCGTAGCGACTCATGGTCACACTCCTGTCCTATTCGCTACCTACTGCGCCAAACGGCAGCGCTATCGTCTTGAAAATAATGCGACTTCACCCGTTGCAGCCAAGCGCTTGCTTGTTACACTGAGCCGCAATGGGGGTGTGAAATGTTTTCTCAGGCGCAAATGATAAGAATTATCAGCCTATTGATGTTTTCCGGCCTGCTTTCTGGCCTGACAGGATGCTCAACCTGGATGACAGGTGGCTTCAAGGACCCGGACGTCCAACTCATCAAAGTTGATGTGATCAAGGCCAGGCTGCTCGAACAGGAGTTCAGCCTGCGCTTTCGAATAGACAATCCCAATGGGGTCAGCCTGCCCGTGCGCGGGTTGAACTACAACGTCCACCTCAATGGCATTCAACTGGCCGAAGGCTACTCCAACGAGTGGTTCACCGTGCCCGCCCACGGCCATCACACCTTCGACGTGCCGGTACGCACCAACCTCTGGCGCCATGTGCGGCAGATCGTCAAGGCCCTGGAAAAACCCGACGTACCGATTCGCTACAGCCTCAAGGGCGAAGTGAAAACCGGCATGTTGTTCGGCCGCAGCGTGCACATGGCGCGCAATGGAGAGATAATTCCGGGCGATTACATCCCCGAATAACCTGCATGAGTCACACCATGAGCAACGAACCTCATATCCACGGCCCCGACTGCAACCATGACCACGATCATCACGATCACGGCCATGTACACGGCCCGCACTGCAACCACGGCCATCAGGAGCCGGTTCGCAACGCGCTGAAGGATGTCGGCCGCAACGACCCCTGCCCTTGCGGCAGCCAGAAGAAATTCAAGAAGTGCCACGGCGCCTGAGCCGCGCATGGATGCTCTGACCCTCATCCTGCTACTGACCGGCCTGCTGCTGATCGCAGCCCTGGCGGCCTATGCCTGGCACCTGTGGCGCCGGGTGTGGGCCAACCAGCGTGCTCGCGACGAAGCGCAACAGGAGCGCCGGCAGCGCATCGGTGGCGATCTGAACATCCTCGCCAGCAGCCTGCTCGACGAGCAACTGCCGCTGATCGAGGGCGCCATTCGCATCAAGGTGCTGCTCGACAACTACGACAGCAGCCTGAGCAATGACAGCCGCTGCCAGGTGTTCCACGTGCTCTTCGAAGCCACCGCCGACGTGCCCACCCATGCGGCCTGGAAAGCGTTGGACAAGGCCGAGAGACGCCGCTTCGAAAAGCGTTTCAACGAGCTGGAACTGCAGCACAAGGCGGCCGCGCGCATTGCCGCACGCTGGTTGCTGGACGAAGGACTGAAAGGGTCTCGGGCAATCGCCTGAGCCCTCTTGCCAGGCCACGATGGCCTCATTACCTTGGCGCCTTTGTGGCCGGTTGCTGCGCGACTGGTCTCGTCTGTTCGCAAACCAAGGAAATTCGCCATGCGCGCGCTGGCCTGCCTGACTCTCGCTGCTTCCCTGACCGGTCTTGCCGGCTGCCAGTCCCTGCTCAACAGCCGCTATGCCGACAGCGTACCGCCCACCCGCGGGGTCGAACGCATTCAGGGCGTGGCCGAGAGCGCATCGGTGCGGCGCAACGCCCTTGGCATGCCGCTGATCGAGTCGGGCACCTTCCACGACGCGCTGTTCGCTCTGGGTTATGTGCATGCCGGTGACCGTCTCAGCCAGATGGTCGGCATGCGCCTGCTGGCCCAGGGCCGCCTGGCTGAAATGGCCGGCCCCGGCGTGCTGGAAATGGACCGTTTCATGCGCGCGGTGAATCTGAAAAAGAATGCGGAAATTCTCTACGCCGATGCCTCGCCGCGTCTGAAACGTTTCTTCGAGGTCTATGCGCGCGGCGTCAACGCCTACATGTTCCGCTACCGTGATCGCCTGCCGATGGACCTGGCCGAATCCGGCTACCGCCCCGAGTACTGGAAGCCCGAGGATTCGGTGCTGCTGTTCTGCCTGCTGAATTTCGGCCTGGCAGTGAATCTGCAGGAAGAAATCGCGGCGCTGACCATGGCCCAGCAGGTAGGCGCCGACAAGCTGCCCTGGCTGTTGCCGATCTACCCGGACGAACCGCTGCCCTTCGCCGAGGCGGAAAAGCTCGCCGGCCTCGACCTCAAAGGCCAGCTGCCCGGTCTGCAGGCGATTTCCCGCACCGCAGCGCAGATCGCCGAGCAGCACATGCTCGGCGTCGCCGCCTCGAACAACTGGGCCATCGCACCGCAAAGAACCCGCGGCGGCAAGAGCCTGCTGGCCAACGACACCCATCTGCCGCTGAGCATGCCCTCGCTGTGGAATTTCGTGCAGATCCGCTCGCCCAAGTACCAGGCCGCAGGCGTGTCCCTCGCGGGCGTACCGGCCGTGGTCGCCGGCTACAACGGCAAGCTGGCCTGGGGCATGACCATGGTCATGGGCGACAATCAGGACATCTATCTCGAACGCATTCGCCGCGAAGGCAGCCGCCTGATGTACGAGGCGGATGGCAAGTGGCTGCCGGTCGCCGAACGCCAGGAAACCTTCTTCATCCGCGGCCAGCGGCCGGTCCGCGAGACGCTGTACGAGACCCGCAACGGCCCGCTGCTCAACTCGGTGCTCGGCGAGCGCAAACATATGCTGCAACCTCTGCCGTTGCAGAGCGGTTATGGCCTGGCGCTGAAAACCACTCAGCTCGAGCGTGATAACAGCCTCGATGCCTTCTTCGACCTTTCCCGTGCGCAGTCGGTGGACGAAGCCTTCGAGGCGGCGCGCGAGATCCGCGCCATGCCGCTGAACATCGTTTTCGCCGACGCCCAGCACATCGGCTGGCAGGTAACCGGTCGCTACCCCAATCGCCGTGAAGGCCGCGGCCTGCTGCCCTCCCCTGGCTGGGACGAGCGCTACGCCTGGGACGGCTTCGCCGACCCGATGCTGCATCCCTACGATCAGGACCCACCGCAAGGCTGGCTGGGCACTGCCAACGAGCGCAGCGTACCGCCGGGCTACGGCATGCAGCTGTCGAGTTCCTGGTACTACCCGGAGCGTGCCGAGCGCATCGCCGAACTGGCCGGCAACGGCCGGCACGACGGACGCAGCATGATCGCCATGCAGTACGACCAGACCTCGCCGTTCGTCGCCAAGCTGCAGGCCATGTTCAACGACCCAGCCATGCACGACTCGCTGCGCCAGGCCATCGCGGCGCTGCCGGCCGGTCAGCGCGCACGCGCCGATGAAGCGCTGAAACGCCTGCTCGCCTTCGACGGCAAACTCGCCGCCAGTTCCGCCGATGCCGCCATCTACGGCGCCTTCCTGCATGAAAGTGCGCGGCAGATCTTCCTCGACGAACTCGGCCCGGAAAGCAGCCCGGCCTGGCAGGCGCTGCTGCAAACCGCCAATACCTCCTACTCGGCGCAGGCCGATCACCTGCTCGGCCACGCCGACAGCCCGTTCTGGAACGACGTCCGCACGCCCGAACAGGAAGACAAGCCGACCATCCTTGCCCGCAGCCTGGCCGCCAGTATCGAGCTGCTGGAGAGCCGCCTCGGCACGGAGCGGCGCAACTGGCAATGGGGCAAGCTGCACACCTACGAGTGGGTGACCGATACCACGCGCATGGCGCCCTATATGAGCGCCAGCCAGCGCACCAGCATCAATGCCTTGAAAGGTTATCTGGATCGCGGCCCCTATCCGGCTGGCGGTGATCACAGCACGCTGAACGTTTCGGCCTACGCGTGGGGCCAGGATTTCAATACCTTCCTGGTCCCGGCCATGCGCATCGTGGTGGATTTCGCCGCCGACGAGCCGCTGATCGGCGTCAATAGCTCGGGCCAGTCCGGCAATCCTGCCAGCCCGCACTATGCCGACGGCATCGACGCATGGCTCAAGGGCGGCTACATGAGTTTCCCGTTCAAATCGGAAAATCTGGATAAGGTCTATGGCAACCAGCGCCTACTGCTGATGCCAGCGAAATGATGACCGTTCGTCGGGTGGCGCTGAACCATTTCCACAATATCCGACTCTGAGTAATCGACTTACTCCATAGATCATCGTTTAGGGCGCCTCTGGCGCCTTTTCTTTTGCCTGCAGAAAAAGATGGCACTTTTACATCACTGGCTGAACTTTCTCACCGCAGCGGGTTCAGAACCTATGCATCGATTGAAATGCTCCACTGGCGCCTCTGGCGCCTATTTTTTTGCCTGCAGCATCCCGTAATCCTAGGCCAGCAAATTGCGATCGAAGACGAACACCTCGGTCGCCAAGGGGCGATGCTCCAGCAGATTTTGTGGCCGCCCCATCTTCGGGTAGTTCTTCTCGCCGGTCTCGCCGATCCAGCCCTGAGTCTTCATCCGTTCCAGCCGTCCACGCAAGGTGGTGTGCTGCACCGGCTCGCCCAGGCAAGCCTGAAACGCCGCCAGCGCTTCGGTCACGGTAAAGCGCGCAGCTAGCAGATACAGCGGCAGCGAACTGTAGACCGACTTGCCACGCAGACGCTCGGCCGCCAGGCGCACCAGTTGCGTATGGTCGAATGGCAACGCCTGCTGCCCGGAAATGACAGCGGCCAACTCGACGAACTGCAGATTCTCATCCTGCGGCGCGACGTCAGGCGCCAGCAGCGCCAGGTAACAGGTGCTCAGCGACCAGCCACGCGGATCCCGCACGCCGTTGCCCACCGTTGTCACCTGTTCCAGATATTGCGGTTGCAGACGCGCCTTGTCCGCCAGGGCACGGGCGGCGGCGGCATCCAGGCTGGCATCGGCGCAACGACCATTGACCAGCACGCCCGGCAGTGCCCACTGCCCCATATAGGGTTCGCGCTGGCGACGCAGCAGCAGCACCTGCAACGTCCCCTCTTCGCTCAGGCGCAGGGCGACGATATCCACCCCGGCCAGTACTTCCACTGCACTCATCCTTCCGTTCGCCTCCGTCATGGACTTATTTCATCTTGACCAATAATTCGCCTTCTTTCACGCAAGAATTGGTAAAAACGCTTGACTACATATTTCATCAGATGAAATATGTAGCCACCCCAGCGCAGGAAGGAGGCGCACCATGAAGATCGCCAGCTTCGACGTCGATGCACAGAAAGGCTTCACGCCGCTTTGTCCCAATGAGCTGCCAGTACCCGAGGGCGACGCCATCGTCCCGGCACTGAACCAGCTGGCAGCGCGCGCTCAGCTACGCGTCGGCAGCAAGGATGCCCACAGCCCGCAAGCCGCCTGGGTGGTGCCGGACCACGCGCAGATGCTGCAAGCGCTGCCGCTGGCCAATGCCGATCTGACCTGGGTCAGCCATTGCGTGCCCGGTACACCCGGTTTCGAACTGCTCGACGGCTTGCCGGCGCCACTGGACTACGACTACTTCGTGTGGAAGGGCGTGGAGCCCGACCTGCATCCTTACGGCGCCTGCTACCACGACCTGGCCGAGAAGCGCAGCACGGGCGTGATCGAATTTCTTCGGCAAAATGGCGTCGACCTAATATTGGTTGGCGGTCTGGCGCTGGACTACTGCGTCAAGACCACCGCCTTGCAACTGCGCCGCGCCGGCTTCGAGGTGATCGTGTATCTGCCGGCCTGCCGAGCCATCGCCAGCGAAACTGCCGAAACCGCCTGCATCGCCATGAGCGAGCATGGCATCACACTTGCCGCCAGCCTGGAACAGCTGGACAGCGTCATAGCCAAGGAGAACCTGCGATGAGCGAGAGCATCTTCGCCGAACGCACCGTGCAGAACCTGCTGGATACCGATTTCTACAAGCTGACCATGATGCAGGCGGTGTTGCACAACTACCCCAACGCCGAGGTGGAATGGGAGTTCCGCTGCCGCAGCAGCGAGGATCTGACGCCTTACCTGGCAGAGATTCGCTACCAGATCGAACGGCTGAGCGAACTCAGCCTGAGCGTCGATCAGCTCGCCTTCCTCGAAAGCATCCCGTTCATCAAGCCGGACTTCATTCGCTTCCTCAGCCTGTTCCGCTTCAACCTGCGCTATGTGCACACCAGCATCGAAGACGGTCAGTTGAACATCCGCCTGCGCGGCCCCTGGTTGCACGTGATCCTCTTCGAAGTGCCGCTGCTGGCCATCGTCAGTGAGGTGCGTAACCGCTATCGCTACCGCGAGGTGCTGCTGGAGCAGGCCGCCGAGCGCCTGTACGAGAAGCTCGACTGGCTCAAGGCCGAGGCTTCGCCAAGCGAACTGGCAGGTTTTCAGCTTGCCGACTTCGGTACCCGTCGGCGCTTCTCCTACCGCGTGCAGGAACAGGCGGTGCATATCCTCAAGCGCGATTTCCCCGGGCGCTTCGTCGGTACCAGCAACGTGCACCTGGCACGCGAGTTCGACCTCAAGCCCATCGGTACCATGGCCCACGAGTGGCTGATGGCGCACCAGCAGCTCGGTCCGAGGCTGATCGACAGCCAGATCGCCGCGCTCGACTGCTGGGTGCGCGAATACCGTGGCCTGCTCGGCATCGCCCTGACCGACTGCATCACCATGGATGCCTTCCTGGCCGACTTCGATCTGTACTTCGCCAAGCTGTTCGACGGCCTGCGCCACGACTCCGGCGACCCGCTGGTGTGGGCGGAAAAGGCCATCGCCCACTACGAGAAACTGGGCATCGATCCGATGAGCAAGACCCTGGTGTTCTCCGACGGACTCGACCTGCCCAAGTCGCTGCGGCTCTACCGTGCACTTTCCGGGCGAATCCACGTAAGCTTCGGGGTCGGAACCAACCTGACCTGCGACATCCCCGGCGTCGAGCCGATGAATATCGTGATCAAAATGATCGCCTGCAACGGTCAACCGGTAGCGAAGATTTCCGATACCCCCGGCAAGACCCAATGCCGCGACGAGAACTTCGTCCATTACCTGAAACACGTGTTTCGCGTGACCCAGTGAGGAGCCAGACATGAGCAACCGCCAAGCCGAAATCGCCGCCGCCCTCGACGTGGTGCCGCCGTTCGCCGACGACGCAGCCTTGAGCGCCGAAATCGAAAGGCGCAAGGCCTTCATCAAGAACACCCTCAAGCAGTCCGGCCTCAAGGTGCTGGTACTGGGCATCAGCGGCGGCGTGGACTCGACCACGGCCGGACGCCTGGCTCAGCTTTCGGTCGAGGAGCTGCGTGCCGAGACCGGAGACGCCGACTATCGCTTCATTGCCGTGCGCCTGCCGCACAACACCCAGCATGACGAGCACGACGCCCAGGCCTCGCTGAACTTCATCGGCGCCGATGAGGTCAGCACCGTCAACATTGCCGACAGCGTAAAGGGCCTGGCCCAGCAGGTGAGCCATCTGCAGCAGCTGAGCGACGCCCGTCGCGACTTCGTGATTGGCAACGTCAAGGCACGCATTCGCATGGTCGCCCAGTTCACCATCGCCAACGCCAACAACGGCCTGGTGATCGGCACCGACCACGCCGCCGAAGCGGTGATGGGCTTCTTCACCAAATTCGGTGACGGCGCCTGCGACCTCGCGCCATTGTCGGGCCTGGTTAAACACCAGGTACGTGCCATCGCAGCGCACTTGGGCGCTCCCCAAAATCTGGTGCAAAAGACGCCCACTGCCGACCTTGAGGAACTGCGCCCCGGCAAGCCGGACGAGGAGGCTCATGGCGTGACCTATGCCGAAATCGACGCCTTCCTGCACGGCCAGAAGGTCAGCGACGAGGCCTACGCCACAATCGTGCGCACCTACGACGCCACGCGCCACAAACGCGAATTACCGCTGGTACCCTGATCCCTCGGGGCAAAAAGAAGCCGGGCAATGCCCGGCTTCTTCGTCTGCACAGTAGATCAATGCCACTCACCGGCGATGCGTTCTGCCGGTGGTGCACAGCGCTCGAAAACCTCCCGAGGCCGGCACTGGGCCACCGGCGCGGGTGGCGGCTGATCCGGCAACGTCGGCTCGCCCGGCTCCTGCGGTGGCACGGGCTTACCTGGCTGATCGGGAATATCGGGTTGCGGCTGGCCGGGAATATCGCCAGCCCGAATCCCACTGGAGATCAAGGTAAAGGCTGAAACGGACATGGTTCTACCCTCGTTCAGAATGGTCTGCAGAGGGTAGAGTGCTTCACCAGATACTAATTCCAACTTTTAACGGGCCAGCCGGGCGTCGAAATGCACGGTGAGCGATATCAGTACCTGCGGCTCGCCGTCCTCGCTCTGGCCATGACTATCGGCACTGCCGAAGCCCAGCCAGACCGGCTGGCCATGCTTGATCGCCACCGCTGAATGCTGGTCGGCTGCGCCCTCCAACCCAGCCAGCGCCGACTCCGCCTCTTCACGCCGCATGCCAAGGCGCAGCCGATCATCCAACACGAAACCTTCCAGCCCGGCGCGCGCAGGCACCTCCTGCAACCAGCCCAAATAGAGATCACCAGTGAAGCGCGGCACCAGCCAGCAACGCACTTCACGCAAACTGTCACCCTCGAACACCAGCATCAGGCTGTTGCCGTACAGCAGACCACGGCGCTCACCATGCAGTGGTAGCTCCGCGCTGGGCTGGCCGAGGGTCATGGCGAAATCCGCTGGCGACGCCGTGGGTGCCAGGCCGAACACATTGCTGCGCGAGTACACCTGCAGCTCGGCGCGAGCTGACAGACAACTGAGCAGCAGAGAGAACAATACGGCCCGCTTCAATATCGTTTTGATGGCCATGCCCTGACTCCGATTTTCATCCATGAAAAAGCCGGGCTTCGCCCGGCTTCTGCTGCCGTATCAGTGATCAGGCTTTCGGCAGGGTTACGCCGGTCTGCCCCTGATACTTGCCACCGCGGTCGCGGTAGGAGACTTCGCAGGCCTCGTCGGACTGCAGGAACAGCATCTGCGCCACGCCTTCGTTGGCGTAGATCTTCGCCGGCAGGTTGGTGGTGTTGGAGAATTCCAGGGTCACGTGGCCTTCCCACTCTGGCTCCAGCGGCGTGACGTTGACGATGATGCCGCAGCGCGCGTAGGTGCTCTTGCCCAGACAGATGGTCAGCACGTCACGCGGAATACGGAAGTATTCGACCGTGCGGGCCAAGGCAAAGGAATTCGGCGGAATGATGCAAACGTCGCTCTTGATGTCGACGAAGCTCTTCTCGTCGAAATTCTTCGGGTCCACCACCGCAGAGTGGATGTTGGTGAACACCTTGAATTCGTCGGCGCAGCGCACATCGTAGCCGTAGCTGGACACACCGTAGGAAATCACCCGACTGGCGTCGGCGCCACGCACCTGACGCTCCACGAACGGCTCGATCATCCCGTGTTCCTGGGCCATGCGGCGAATCCACTTGTCCGATTTGATGCTCATGGCGAGGTGTCCTGAATTGGGCTGTTGCGAAAAAAAGTGAGCGCATCTTACCGAGGCCGGGGCCATGCTTCAAAGCTTGCCGCGTCAGGCGGCGACGATAATTTGCAAAAAAGCTGCATCGACTATTCGCACTTGGCGATAAAAACACGTATGGTGTCCCCACTGTGCTGCATGTGTCACCGCGAATCGCTACTAGATGCCTAGATCTCGATCCAAACATCGTCCGACTCCTAGTACTCGTTGCACTCAGTCCCGGCCTGGGCTTTTCCAGGGCTGTTATTACTTTTGTTAGGAGACATCACATGTCCAATCGTCAGACTGGCACCGTCAAGTGGTTCAACGATGAGAAAGGCTACGGCTTCATCACCCCGCAATCCGGTGACGACCTGTTCGTACACTTCAAAGCCATCCAGAGCGACGGTTTCAAGACCCTGAAGGAAGGCCAGCAGGTTTCCTTCGTGGCTACCCGTGGCCAGAAAGGCATGCAAGCTGAGGAAGTTCAGGTTATCTAACCTGCGCTACCCCGCTTGAAAAGAGCCCCGCCTAGTGCGGGGCTTTTTTATGGGTGTTTGCACGCCTTGTAGGAGCGGATTTATCCGCGAAATCGCGGCTGAAGCGGAATGCCGCCCAGCCGCTCCTACAGAAGCGGGAGCTGAGTGTAATGCTGTTCACTTAAGGTCGTAGGCATTGGCTCCCCTCTCCCATTCATGGGAGAGGGGTTGGGGGAGAGGGCCGAAAACTCCGCGAAACTGCCAGTTCCCCCTCTCCCTAACCCTCTCCCCATAGGGGCGAGGGGACTAAACGCGCTCGACCGTTTACTAAGTGAACAGCATTGGGATCTGAGTGGACTTCGCCAAGCCAGGACCGAGTCGCCTGCTTTGCCCTCTCCCGCCCTTCGGGCACCCCGCTCCGCGCCCCGGCCTGATCGCTTCGCGATCAGGCGCTCATAGGCGCAGGAAGCGATGCTTCCAAAACGCGCTTCTTCGCCCCATAAATGGGAGAGGGTCATCAGAAGGCCGCTGCGCGGCTGCTGTTAGTCCTCACTGATCTCGATGCTGGGCATCGCCGGCTTGCCAGCCAGGGCAATACGCGCGCCGACCTTGCGCGCCAGGTCCTGATAGATCATGGCGATCTGGCTTTCCGGATCGGCGATGGTGGTCGGCTTGCCGTCATCGGCCTGCATGCGGATGGCCATCGACAGCGGCAACGAGGCCAGCAGCTCGACGCCGTATTGCGCAGCCAGCTTCTCACCGCCGCCCTCGCCGAACAGGTGTTCGGCATGGCCGCAATTGGAGCAGATGTGCACCGCCATGTTCTCCACCACGCCCAGCACCGGAATATGCACCTTGCGGAACATCTCCACGCCTTTCTTGGCATCGAGCAGGGCCAGGTCCTGCGGCGTGGTGACGATGACGCTGCCGGCCACCGGCACCTTCTGCGCCAGGGTCAGCTGGATGTCGCCGGTGCCCGGCGGCATGTCCACCACCAGGTAATCGAGATCGTTCCAGGCGGTCTGGGTGATCAGCTGCAGCAACGCGCCGCTGACCATCGGTCCACGCCAGACCATCGGCGTGTTGTCGTCGGTGAGAAAGGCCATGGACATCACCTGCACGCCATGGGCTTCGAGCGGCACGAACCACTTCTGTTCGCGAACTTCCGGGCGCGTACCCTCGGCGATACCGAACATGATGCCCTGGCTGGGCCCGTAGATATCGGCGTCGAGAATGCCTACGCGCGCGCCCTCGCGGGCCAGCGCCAGCGCCAGGTTGGCCGCGGTGGTGGATTTGCCCACACCGCCCTTGCCCGAGGCCACGGCGATCACGTTCTTCACCCCGGCCAGTGCCGGCACCTGGGCCTGGCCCTGATGCGAGTCGATCACGCAATCGACCTGCACCTGGGCGCTGTCGACGCCATCGAGGTTCTCCAGCGCCATCTGCAGCATCTGCGCCCAACCGTTCTTGAACAGGCCGGCGGCATAGCCCAGCTCCAGACGCACGGCGACGCGCGCACCCTGGATGTCGACCTCGCGCAGGCAACCGGCACTGACCGGGTCCTGATCGAGATGGGGGTCGGTGAACTGACGCAGACAGGCTTCGACCGCTTCGCGGGTGACGGCACTCATGCAAGAACTCCAGAAGGCAGGCAGAAAAATAAGGCGTTCATCTTAACAGCAGCGAGCAGCTTCACGCGTCTCACGACGACCAGGACCCTCCCTGCATCCGCTCTTGCTTGCAGCTTGTGGCTTGCAGCCTGCCGCTGCTTTATAGTTGCCGACTTCCCTCGTTTTACCAGTGCAGCCGATCACCATGACCGAAGCCCGCAAGATTCTCGTTACCAGCGCCCTCCCCTACGCCAACGGCTCCATCCACCTCGGCCATATGCTCGAGTACGTGCAGACCGACATGTGGGTGCGCTACCAGAAACTGCGCGGCAATCAGGCGATCTACGTCTGCGCCGACGACGCCCACGGTTCGGCGATCATGCTGCGTGCCGAGAAGGAAGGCATCACGCCCGAGCAACTGATCGATGGCGTACGTGCCGAGCACATGGCCGACTTCGCCGACTTCGGTGTGGACTTCGACAACTACCACTCCACCCACTCGCAGGAAAACCGCGAGCTGTCGGCATCCATCTACCTGGCGCTGCGCGACAAGGGGCATATCGCCACCCGCGCGGTGACCCAGTACTTCGACCCCGAAAAGGGCATGTTCCTCGCCGACCGCTTCATCAAGGGCACCTGCCCGAAGTGCGGCGCCGAGGATCAGTACGGCGACAACTGCGAGAAGTGCGGCGCTACCTATACGCCGACCGAGCTGAAGAATCCGCGCTCGGCCATCTCCGGCGCGGTGCCGGTGCTCAAGGAGTCGCAGCACTTCTTCTTCAAGCTGCCGGACTTCGAGGCCATGCTCAAGCAGTGGACCCGCTCAGGCGCGCTGCAGGAGGCGGTGGCCAACAAGATCGCCGAATGGCTCGATGGCGGCCTGCAGGAGTGGGACATCAGCCGTGATGCACCCTACTTCGGCTTCGAGATTCCCGGCGAGCCGGGCAAGTACTTCTACGTCTGGCTGGACGCACCGATCGGCTATATGGCCAGCTTTAAAAATCTTTGTTCGCGCCGTCCTGAGCTGGACTTCGATGCGTTCTGGGGCAAGGACTCCACCGCCGAGCTGTACCACTTCATCGGCAAGGACATCGTCAACTTCCACGCCCTGTTCTGGCCGGCCATGCTCGAAGGCGCCGGCTACCGCAAGCCGACCGCGGTGAACGTGCACGGCTACCTGACGGTGAACGGGCAAAAGATGTCCAAGTCGCGCGGCACCTTCATCAAGGCGCGTACCTATCTGGATCACCTGAACCCGGAATACCTGCGCTACTACTACGCCTCCAAGCTGGGCCGCGGCGTCGACGATCTGGACCTGAACCTCGAGGATTTCGTGCAGAAGGTCAACTCGGATCTGGTCGGCAAGGTGGTCAACATCGCCAGCCGCTGCGCCGGTTTCATCCACAAGGGCAACGATGGCCTGCTGGTCGCCGCCAACCCGGAGCCGGAGCTGTGGGACGCCTTCCAGGCCGCCGCGCCGAGCATCGCCGAGGCCTACGAAGCACGTGATTTCTCCCGCGCCATGCGCGAGATCATGGCGCTGGCCGACCGCGCCAACGCCTGGATCGCCGACAAGGCGCCCTGGGCCCTGAACAAGGTCGAAGGCAAGCAGGCCGAGGTGCAGGAAATCTGCGCGCTGGGCATCAACCTGTTCCGCCAGCTGGTGATCATGTTGAAACCCGTGCTGCCGAAGCTGGCCGCCGATGCCGAAGCCTTCCTCAATGTGAAGCCGCAAACCTGGGCCGACCTGTCGCTGCCGCTGGCCAACCACCAGCTCAACCCGTTCAACCCGCTGCTGACCCGCATCGAGCCGGCGAAGATCGAAGCCATGGTCGAAGCCTCCAAGGAAGATCTGGCCGCCGAAGCGTCCAAGCCACAGGGCAATGGCGAACTGGCCAAGGACCCGCTGGCCGCCGAGATCAACTTCGACGCCTTCGCCGCCGTCGACCTGCGTATCGCCCTGATCGAGAAGTGCGAGTTCGTCGAAGGCGCCGACAAGCTGCTGCGCCTGTCGCTGGATATCGGTGACGAGAAGCGCAACGTGTTCTCCGGCATCAAGTCCGCCTACCCGGACCCGAGCAAGCTGGAAGGCCGCCTGACCCTTTACGTCGCCAACCTGGCGCCGCGCAAGATGAAGTTCGGCATCAGCGAGGGCATGGTCCTGGCGGCCGGCCCCGGTGGCGAGGAAATCTACCTGCTCAGCCCGGACAGCGGCGCCAAGCCGGGTCAGCGCGTCAAATGACCACAGGCTAGACTCGAGATCGTCGAACAAGCCGGCCAATGCCGGCTTGTTTGCATCTACGCGCTTCCCGATAATAGGCGCCCTTTTCCTACGGCCTTTGCGCACTCGACGGCAACCCGATGACCGAACTCGTCCTGATCATGGTCAGCGCCATCCTGGTCAACAATTTCGTGCTGGTGCAGTTTCTCGGCCTGTGCCCGTTCATGGGCGTGTCGAAGAAGATCGAAACCGCCATCGGCCTGTCGCTGGCCACCACCTTCGTGCTGACCCTGGCTGCCATGTGCAGCTACCTGGTGCAGCAGTACGTGCTCAAGCCGCTGGACCTGGAATTCCTGCGCACCATCAGCTTCATCCTGGTGATCGCGGTGACCGTGCAGTTCACCGAGATGGTGGTGAACAAGACCAGCCCGCTGCTGTATCGCGTGCTGGGCATCTTCCTGCCGCTGATCACCACCAACTGCATCGTCCTGGGCGTGGCCCTGCTCAACGCCAACAAGGCCGAGTTCACCTTCATCACCGCCACCGTCAACGGCTTCGCCGCCGGCCTGGGCTTCTCCCTGGTGCTGGTGCTGTTCGCCGCCATGCGTGAGCGCATCGCCATCGCCGACGTACCGAAGTCCTTCCAGGGCGCGGCCATCGGCATGATCACCGCCGGCCTGATGTCGCTGGCCTTCATGGGCTTTGCCGGGCTGATCAAGCTATGAGCCTGGTTCTCGTCGCCGTCCTCGCCCTGCTCGGCCTGTGCCTGATCGCCGGCGCCATCCTCGGTTTCGCCGCGGTGCGCTTCAAGGTCGAGGGCGACCCCATCGCCGAACAGATCAACGCCCTGCTGCCACAGACCCAGTGCGGCCAGTGCGGCTACCCGGGCTGCAAGCCCTACGCCGAGGCGATCGCCGGCGGCGACAAGATCAACAAGTGCCCGCCCGGGGGCGAGGCGACCATCCAGGCGCTGGCCGACCTGCTGGACGTCGAGCCCGAGCCGCTGGATGCGGTGGAAGGCGAGAAGCCGCAGATGGTCGCGTTTATCCGCGAAGCCGAATGCATTGGCTGCACCAAGTGCATCCAGGCCTGTCCGGTGGACGCCATCGTCGGCGCCGCGCGGCAGATGCACACGGTGATCGCCAGCGAATGCACCGGCTGCGACCTGTGCGTCGAACCCTGCCCGGTGGACTGCATCGACATGATCGAAGTCGGTAGCACCGTGCAAAGCTGGAAATGGGACAAGCCGCTGGCGCCCGGCCAGTTGATCGCCAGCGACCGGGAGCAGGCGGCATGAGCGCGCAGGAAAAGATCTGGGATATCCCCGGCGGCATCCACCCTGCCGAGCGCAAGGAGCTGTCCAACCGCACGCCGATCCAGCAGGCGCCGGTGCCCAAGCGCCTAGTGTTGCCGCTCGGCCAGCATATCGGTGCAGTCGCCGAGCCCTGCGTGGTGGTCGGCCAACGGGTGCGCAAGGGCGAGAAGATCGCCGAAGCCAACGGCTTCGTCAGCGCGCCGCTGCATGCCCCGACCTCCGGCACCGTCAGCTTTATCGGCCCGCAGCCCTACCCGCATGTCTCCGGCATGCTGGCGCCGGCCATCGTCATCGACAGCGACGGCCTGGACGAGTGGATCGAACTGAAGCCGCATGCCGACTACCGGCATATGGTACCTGCCGAGCTGCTGGCGCTGATCCGCGAGGCGGGTATCAGCGGCCTGGGCGGCGCCGGCTTCCCCACCGCGGTGAAGCTCACCGCCCGGCCGACGCAGAAGATCCACACCCTGATCATCAACGGCACCGAGTGCGAGCCCTATATCACCGCCGACGACCTGCTGATGCGCGAGCGCGCCGGCGAGCTGGTTTCCGGCATCGATATCCTGGTGCAGCTGATCCAGCCCGATCAGGTGCTGATCGGCATCGAGGACAACAAGCCCGAGGCCATCGCCGCGGTGCGCAGCGCCTGCAGCGAGCGCAGCTACCAGGTGCGGGTATTCCCCACCAAGTACCCCTCCGGCGGCGAGAAGCAGCTGATCCAGATTCTCACCGGTGTCGAGGTGCCCTCGGGCGGGCTGCCGGCCGATATCGGCATCCTCTGCCAGAACGTCGGCACCTGCACGGCCATTCACGACGCGGTGGTGCTGGGCAAACCGCTGATCTCGCGCATCACCACCCTGACCGGCGAGGCGCTGGCGCGCCCGGGCAATGTCGAGACGCTGCTCGGCACGCCGGTGGGCGAGCTGCTGGAGTTCGCCGGGCTGGACACCAGCAAACTCAATCGCCTGATCATGGGCGGACCGATGATGGGCTTTACCCTGCCCAGCCTCGAGGTGCCACTGATCAAGACCAGCAACTGCCTGCTGGCCAGCACCGCCGTCGAGCTGCCGCCGCCACCACCGGCCATGCCCTGCATCCGCTGCGGCGAGTGCGCCGAGGCCTGCCCGGCCAGCCTGCTGCCACAGCAACTGCACTTCTTCGCCCTGGGCCAGGAGCACGAGCAGCTCAAGGCGCACAACCTGTTCGACTGCATCGAGTGCGGCGCCTGCGCCTACGTCTGCCCATCGAGCATTCCGCTGGTGCAGTACTACCGCGCGGCCAAGGCGGAAATCCGCGAGCTGGAGCAGAAACAGCTCAAGGCCGAGCATTCCAAGCAGCGCTTCGAGCAGCGCCAGGAACGCCTGCGCCGCGCCGAGGAACAGAAGGAAGCCGAGCGCAAGGCCCGCGCCGAAAAAGCCGCCCGCGCCAAGGCGGCACAGGCCGAAGCTCCCCCTGCTGCGGCAGCGGCGCCAGCCGATGAGGCGCTGAAGAAACTCAAGATCGAAGCCAGCATGGCCCAGGTCGCGCTGAAGAAGGCGGAAAAACAGCTGGCCACCCACGACACGCCCGAACTGCAGGCGCAAGTCGCTGAGCTGCGCGCCGCTGCCGAAGCCGCACAAAAGGCCTTGGCCGGCGCACAGGCAGCTGCCCCTGCCCCAGCACCCAAGCCCGCCGGCGACGAAGCGCTGAAGAAGGCCAAGATCGACGCGGCCATGCTCAAGGCCCAGCTGCGCAAGCTGGAAAAGCTCGAAAACCCGGACGACGACCAGCAGGCCGAACGTGCTCGCCTGCGTCAGCAACTGGAAGCCGCCGAGAAAGCCCTGGCCGATCTGGAAAAGCAGGCGCCCGCCCCCGCTGCCAAACCCGCTGGCGACGAGGCGCTGAAGAAGGCCAAGATCGACGCCGCCATGCTCAAGGCCCAGCTGCGCAAGCTGGAGAAGATCGAAAACCCGGACGACGAGCAGCAGGCCGAACTCGCTCGTCTGCGTCAGCAACTGGAAGCCGCCGAGAAGGTTCTGGCCGATCTGGAAAGCCAGACACCCGCCCCTGCCGCCAAACCCGCCGGCGACGAAGCGTTGAAGAAGGCCAAGATCGAAGCGGCCATGCTCAAGGCCCAGCTGCGCAAGCTGGAGAAGCTCGAAACCCCGGACGACGAGCAGCAGGCCGAACTCGCCCGCCTGCGTCAGCAACTGGAAGCCGCCGAGAAGGTTCTGGCCGATCTGGAAAGCCAGACACCCGCCCCTACCGCCAAACCCGCCGGTGACGACGCCTTGAAAAAGGCCAAGGTCGAGCTGGCGATGAAACGCGCCGAGCTGAAGAAGGCCGAGAAGGCCGGCGTCGACGAAGCCGACCTGCAGCCACTGCGCGATGCCCTGGCCGCCGCCGAACAGGCTCTGCATGCAGCCGAGGCGGCCTCGGGCAAGCCGGCGCCGGAGCTGGTACGCACCGAACGCCCCGGCGTGGACGAAAAATTCAAGGCGCTGAAGACCGAGGTGGCCTTCGCCCGCGCCGACCTGCGCAAGCTGGAGCGTGACGAGAGCGCCGCCGGCGAGGCGCTGGAACAGGCGCGTACACGCCTGGCCGAAGCCGAACGCAAGCTGGCCGAATACCAGCCGTAATGATCGTCCCGGATTGCATCCGGGCTACACCGTCGCCTCGGGGCACCCGGGCGGCACAGACGACCGTAGCCCGGATGCAATCCGGGGAATGAACACCACTGCGCTCAATACGAACGCAGTAACAGGAGCGCCGATGGCCCTGCCCCGCATCACATCGCCCCACGCCAAGGGCAGCAACCGTACCCAGCAGGTCATGCTGCAGGTGCTGCTGGCCACCGTGCCGGGCATCCTCGCGCTGACCTGGCTGTTCGGCGCCGGCACCCTGTTCAACCTGCTCTGGGCCAGCCTCTGCGCGCTGGGCTTCGAGGCCGCGCTGCTGGCCGCACGCAAGCGCCCGCTGGCCTTCTTCCTCAAGGACTACAGCGCCCTGGTCACCGCTGTGCTGCTGGCCCTGGCCCTGCCGCCCTACTCGCCCTGGTGGCTGACCCTGATCGCCTGCGGCTTCGCCATCGGCTTCGGCAAGCAGCTCTATGGCGGCCTCGGGCAGAACCCCTTCAACCCGGCCATGCTCGGCTATGTGGTGGTGCTGATCTCCTTCCCGGTGGAGATGACCAGTTGGCCGTCCCCGCACGGCGTCGCTGCGCTGGACGGCATCAAGCACATTCTCGGTATCGCCAGCCTGCCCGATGGCTGGGCCCAGGCCACCGCGCTGGACGCGCTGAAAGTGAACAAGAGCCTGACCATCGACGAGCTGCGCGCCGCCAACCCGGCCTTCGGCCATTTCGGCGGCGCTGGCAGCGAGGCGGTCAACCTGGCGTTCCTCGCCGGCGGTCTGTACCTGCTGCACAAGCGCCTGATCACCTGGCACGCGCCGGTGGGCATGCTCGCTGCGCTGTTCGTCATGAGCCTGCTGTTCTGGAATGGCAGCGGCTCGGATTCCAACGGTTCGCCGCTGTTCCACCTGCTGACCGGCGCCACCATGCTCGGCGCCTTCTTCATAGTCACCGACCCGGTTTCCGGCGCCACCAGCAATCGCGGACGTCTGGTGTTCGGCATCGGCGTCGGCGTGCTGGTCTACGTGATCCGCGCCTGGGGCGGTTACCCGGACGCGGTGGCTTTCGCCGTGCTGCTGATGAACCTCGCGGCGCCGACCATCGACTACTACACCCGGCCGCGTAGCTACGGCCACCGCAAGCCCAACAGCGGCTTCAAGCTGGGAGAATGAGCATGCTGCCGGAAATCAGCCGCTCGATGCTAAAGAACGCCCTGGTGCTCGGCCTGTTCGCCATTGGCACCGTCGGCAGCGTGGCTCTGCTGCAACAGGGCACCGCCACGCGTATCGCCGCCGCCGAGCGCGAAGCGCAGGTGCGCGCCCTGGCCGAAATCCTGCCGGCAGGCAGCTACGACAACCACCTGCTGGACAACCGCATCGAACTCAATGCCCCCGAGCTGGGCCACCGCAGCCCGCAGTCGGCCTACCTGGCGCTCAAGGGCGGCGAGCCCAGCGCGCTGATTCTGCCGGTCACCGCACCGGACGGTTACAGCGGCGCCATCCACCTGCTGGTAGGCATCTTCGCCGATGGCCGCCTGGCCGGCGTGCGTGTGCTTGGCCACCGAGAGACTCCGGGCCTGGGCGACAAGATCGAACTGGCCAAGAGCGACTGGATACGCAGCTTCGAGGGTAAATCCCTGAACAACCCTGGCGAGGACGGCTGGGCGGTGAAGAAGGATCGCGGCGACTTCGACCAGTTCGCCGGCGCTACCATCACTCCGCGCGCCGTGGTCAAGGCCGTGCACGGCGCCCTGCGCTACTTCGACAAGCACCGCGCCCAGTTGCTGGGCCTGGCGGAGAACGAGCAATGACCAGCTATCGCGAAATCAGCTTCAACGGCCTGTGGAAGAACAACCCGGCGCTGGTGCAGCTGCTCGGCCTGTGCCCGCTGCTGGGGGTGAGCAACTCCACGGTCAACGCCCTCGGCCTGGCCCTGGCCAGCGCGGTGGTGCTGGTGTGCTCCAACACCGCGGTGTCGCTGGTGCGCGGCGTGGTCAACACCGCCGTGCGCCTGCCGGCCTTCGTCATGATCATCGCCGCGCTGACCACCTGCATCGAGCTGCTGATGCAGGCCTACACCTACGAGCTGTACCAGATCCTCGGCATCTTCATCCCACTGATCACCACCAACTGCGTGATCCTCGGCCGCGCCGACGGCTTCGCCGCCAAGCACGACCCGGCCCGCGCCGCCTATGACGGTCTGATGATGGGCCTGGGCTTCGGCCTGGTGCTGGTCATGATCGGCGCCATCCGCGAACTGCTCGGCACTGGTGCACTGTTTGCCAACATGCATCTGCTGTTCGGCCCGATTGCCGCCGAGTGGAAGCTCACCCTGGTGCAGGACTACAAGGGCTTTCTGCTGGCCATCCTGCCGCCGGGCGCTTTTATCGTCCTGGGCTTGCTGATCGCCGGCAAGAACCGCATCGATCAGATCGCCGCGGAGCGGGCCAAGGCCGCCGCGCCCGAGGCGCCCGTACAAAGCCGCCGCGTTCGCGTTACCGGAGTCATCGAATGAACGCCGCCAAACGCCTGGAAATCTTCCGTCGCCTGCACGAGGACAACCCCGAGCCGAAGACCGAGCTGGCCTACAGCACGCCGTTCGAGCTGCTGGTAGCGGTGACGCTATCGGCCCAGGCTACCGACGTCAGCGTCAACAAGGCCACGGCCAAGCTGTTCCCGGTGGCCAATACGCCGGAGGCCATCTACGCCCTGGGCGTCGAGGGACTTTCCGAGTACATCAAGACCATCGGCCTGTACAACAGCAAGGCGAAGAACGTCATCGAGGCCTGCCGCATCCTCATCGAGAAGCACGGCAGCCAGGTGCCGGACAACCGCGAGGACCTCGAAGCCCTGCCCGGCGTCGGCCGCAAGACTGCCAACGTGGTGCTCAACACCGCGTTTCGCCAGCTGGCCATGGCCGTGGACACGCACATCTTCCGCGTCAGCAACCGCACCGGCATCGCACCGGGCAAGAACGTGGTCGAGGTGGAGAAGAAGCTGCTCAAGTTCGTGCCCAAGGATTATTTGCTCGACGCCCACCACTGGCTGATCCTGCACGGACGCTACGTCTGCACCGCACGCAAACCACGCTGTGGCGCCTGCCGCATCGAGGATCTGTGCGAGTACAAGGCGAAAACCTCCGACGATTGATCGACCATAGAATCCGGTGATCTTCTGATTGAAAAAATCTTTTTTACCCGCTCAATTTTTGCCGCTATAAGGTGCGCAAATGGCCCCGGTAACTGGCCTGGAGTGGAATAGATGAGCACTGACAAAGAAGATCTCGAGCTGGACGAAGACTTTGTCGCGGATGAATCGGACGATGCCGAGCCTGCGGTGGAAGTCGCCAAGACCAACCTGACCAAGCGCCGCATCATTGACAACTTCCTCGAAGAGCGTCGCCTGCACAAGCAGCTGGCCGAATACGATTTCGATATCTGAACGTCGAGCCGCACAGAAAGAGCCCCGCGAATTGCGGGGCTTTTCGTATCTGTCGATCAGTCGCGGCGCGATGGCGAAAGCAATTCGATCTTGTAGCCGTCCGGGTCCTCGACGAAGGCCAGGATACTCGTGCCGTGCTTCATCGGACCGGGCTCGCGGGTGATCTTGCCGCCGCGCGCACGGATGTCCTCGCAGGCCTTGTAGACGTCCTCGACTTCCAGAGCGATATGGCCGTAGCCAGTGCCCAGCTCGTAGCTATCGACGCCCCAGTTGTGGGTCAGCTCGATCACACTGTTGTGCGCCTCGTCGCCGTAACCGACGAACGCGAGGGTGAACTGGCCGTCCGGATAATCCTTGCGGCGCAGCAGGGTCATGCCCAGCACCTCGGTGTAGAAGGTGATGGATTTGTCCAGATCGCCGACGCGCAGCATGGTATGCAGCAGTCTCATCAGATTTTCCTCTACTGGAAAGCAGAACCCCGGCGCGTGGCCGGGGTTCTTGTGACACGGTGCAGCCAGTCTATCAGACCAGCTTGCGCCCCTTGCCTGCAGCGATACGCATGCGCAGGGCGTTGAGCTTGATGAAGCCCGCCGCGTCCTGCTGGTTGTAGGCGCCGCCGTCTTCCTCGAAGGTCGCGATGTTGGCGTCGAACAGCGAATCGTCGGACTTGCGCCCGGTGACGATGACGTTGCCCTTGTACAGCTTCAGGCGCACCACACCGTTCACGTTGGCCTGGGAGGCGTCGATCATCTGTTGCAGCATCAGACGCTCCGGGCTCCACCAGAAACCGTTGTAGATCAGGCTGGCGTATTTCGGCATCAGCTCGTCTTTCAGGTGAGCCACTTCGCGGTCGAGGGTGATCGACTCGATGGCGCGGTGGGCCTTGAGCATGATGGTGCCGCCGGGGGTTTCGTAGCAGCCGCGGGACTTCATGCCAACGAAACGGTTCTCGACGATGTCCAGACGGCCGATGCCGTTCTCGCCACCGATGCGGTTCAGCTCGGCCAGTACCTGCGCCGGGGTCATGGCCTTGCCGTCGATGGCGACGATGTCACCGGCCTTGTAGGTCAGCTCGATGTAGGTCGGGGTGTCCGGCGCCGCTTCCGGCGACTTGGTCCAACGCCACATGTCTTCTTCGTGCTCGGTCCAGGTGTCTTCCAGCACGCCGCCCTCATAGGAGATGTGCAGCAGGTTGGCATCCATGGAGTACGGCGACTTCTTCTTGCCGTGGCGCTCGATCGGGATGGCGTGCTTCTCGGCGTAGTCCATCAGCTTCTCGCGCGACAGCAGGTCCCACTCGCGCCACGGGGCGATGACTTTTACACCGGGCTTGAGGGCATAGGCGCCCAGCTCGAAACGCACCTGGTCGTTGCCCTTGCCGGTGGCACCGTGGGAGATGGCGTCAGCGCCAGTCTCGTTGGCGATCTCGATCAGGCGCTTGGCGATCAGCGGACGGGCGATGGAGGTACCCAGCAGATACTCGCCTTCGTAGATGGTGTTGGCGCGGAACATCGGGTAGACGAAATCGCGGACGAACTCTTCGCGCAGGTCATCGATGTAGATTTCCTTGACGCCCAGGGCCTGAGCCTTGGCACGAGCCGGTTCGACCTCCTCGCCCTGGCCGAGATCGGCAGTGAAGGTCACCACTTCACAGTTATAGGTATCTTGCAGCCACTTGAGGATCACCGAGGTGTCCAGGCCACCGGAATAGGCCAGAACTACCTTTTTGACGTCCGCCATGCCATCACTCCACGGGTTGTACGGTAAAACCGGTGATTCTACTGGCCAAGCGGCTTAATTTACAGGGGTGCGACAGTCGGAGTTGACCAAGCGACGCCAAAGTGGCTCAGGAGGGGCGGCTACCTGCTGGATCGGCAGGCAGCGTGGCGGGAGCGGGAGCACTCTGCTGCGGCGCCTCGGGCTGCGGTACACGATCCAGGCGCAAGGTGGCCCGGCGGTTCTTGGCTCGATTGGCTTCGTTGTTGTTCGGCACCAGCGGGTAACGCTCGCCGTGAAAGCGCATGGTGATCTGCTCGGCCGGAATACCACCGGCTATCAGGTACTCCTGCACGGCCAAGGCACGGCGACGCGAGAGATCACGGTTGGTCAGGCGATTGCCGCTGTTGTCGGCGTGGCCGTCGATCTGAAAGCTGTTGATGCTGGGGTCGGCCTTGACGAAGTCGAGGATGATGTCGAGCTTGGCCTTGGCCATTGGGTCGAGATCGATGCCGCCGCCGGGAAAACCGATCTGCGCCTGGCGAATCTGATCGAAATTGACCGGCAGCAGCTTGGCGGTGCACGCCTGGTAATCGTCATAGGCCTTGTGAAACTTTACCGGCAGTAGCCGCACTTCCAGATTGTCGCCACCATTGAGCGTGCGATGGCGCACCACCGGGCTGCGCCCTTCCAGCAGACCGGTGAGCAGGCGCGCGCCCTGCTCCTGCGAGCTGTTGAACGGCACCTCGCCATTGCCGACGCTGACCACCCCCAGGTTGATATCGCCGCGCCCCGGCTGCCAGGGCGCCGCTGCCGCCAACAGGGTTGCCGACCCCGCGCCCATCCAGCGCTCACGGGCCTTGAGGCGGAAGGTGACCTGCTCACCCGCGCGGCGCACGAACTCGCCGCTGCCAAAGTTGCTGATCGGCTGACTCAGACGGCATTCGAACTGATCGCCCTCCACCGTCCACTCCACCTTCTCCAGCCGCGTCTGGAAGCTGATGGCATGCGCCGGCAGGCACAGAGGCATGCCAGCCAGCAGGCTGATCAGGAGGAAATTGGGCGCACGCACGACAGGCTCCACGGCGGTTCAGGGCATTCTCACGGGGTATCGGTCAGGTGCGCGGAAACTTGACCCCCGACGTGCGATTGTCGCGTCGGCGCGAGCGCGAGCAGGCGCTTTTCAGTTAACATGCGGCCACGTTTTACCCGCCTGGAAGCCTCCATGTCCGACCGCCTGACTCTCCTGCGTCCCGATGACTGGCACATTCACCTGCGCGATGGCGCGGTGCTGCCACACACCGTCGGCGATGCCGCGCGCACTTTCGGCCGCGCCATCATCATGCCCAACCTGGTACCGCCGGTGCGTAATGCCGCCGAGGCCGATGCCTATCGCCAGCGCATTCTCGCGGCGCGCCCCGCCGGCAGCCGCTTCGAGCCACTGATGGTGCTCTATCTCACCGACAACACCAGTCCCGAGGACGTGCGTGCAGCCAAGGCCAGTGGCTTCGTGCATGCCGCCAAACTCTACCCGGCCGGCGCTACCACCAACTCCGACTCGGGCGTCACCAGTATCGACAAGATCTTCCCAGCGCTGGAAGCCATGGCCGAAGTCGGCATGCTGCTGCTGGTGCATGGCGAGGTGACCCGCGCCGAGATCGACGTGTTCGACCGCGAGAAGGCCTTCATCGACGAGCACCTGACCCGCGTGGTCGAGCGCTTCCCCACGCTGAAAGTGGTGTTCGAGCACATCACCACCCGTGACGCGGTGCAGTTCGTCGAGGCGGCCTCGGCCAATGTCGGCGCCACCATCACGGCCCACCACCTGCTGTACAACCGCAACCACATGCTGGTCGGCGGTATTCGCCCGCATTTCTATTGCCTGCCGATTCTCAAGCGCAACGTGCACCAGGAAGCCCTGCTCGACGCCGCCACCAGCGGTAACGTCAAGTTCTTCCTCGGCACTGACTCTGCGCCGCACGCCAAGCACGCCAAGGAAGCGGCTTGCGGCTGCGCTGGCTGCTACACCGCCTATGCCGCCATCGAGCTGTACGCCGAAGCCTTCGAGCAGCGCAACGCCCTGGACAAGCTGGAAGCCTTCGCCAGCTTACACGGCCCGGACTTCTACGGTCTGCCGCGCAACACCGATAGCATTACCCTGGTCCGTGAAGAGTGGACCGTACCGGCCAGCCTGCCGCTGGGCGAAAACAGCGTCGTACCGCTGCGCGCCGGTGAAACCCTGCGCTGGAAGCTGCTGGAGGGCCAGGCGTGAGCGAAGACAATTACGAAGACGAACTCGAACCCAGCCTGCCCTCCGGCCCGCGCACACCGATGGCGGCGCGCTTTCGCGGCTACCTGCCGGTGGTGGTGGATGTCGAGACTGGCGGCTTCAATAGTGCTACCGACGCCCTGCTGGAAATCGCCGCGACCACCATCGCCATGGACGAGAGCGGCTTTCTTTATCCGGATCACACCCACTTCTTCCGTATCGAGCCCTTCGAAGGCGCCAATATCGAAGCGGCGGCGCTGGAGTTCACCGGTATCAAGCTCGATCATCCTCTGCGCATGGCGGTGAGCGAAGAGCACGCCCTCGGCGAGATATTCAAGGGTTTGCGCAAGTCGATCAAATCGGCCGGCTGCAAGCGCGCGATCCTGGTCGGCCACAACAGCAGCTTCGACCTGGGCTTCCTCAATGCCGCGGTGGCGCGTTGCGGCATCAAGCGCAACCCCTTCCACCCCTTCTCCAGCTTCGACACTGCCACATTGGCCGGCCTCGCCTACGGTCAGACCGTGCTGGCCAAGGCCTGCCAGGCCGCCGGCATCGAATTCGATGGCAAGGAGGCGCACTCGGCACGCTACGACACCGAGAAAACCGCCGAGCTGTTCTGCGGCATCGTCAACCGCTGGAAGGAAATGGGTGGTTGGGACGAGTTCGATCAGTGAGCCCCTGCGCGGCGATCGAACCCCATAAAAAAACCGGCGTCTGCCGGTTTTTTTGGTTCATCGCATAGCTTTGGGAACTTGCAGCTTGATACCAGACTGGCAATTACGTGTCAGCTGTCGATGGCACTATCCGTTAGCGTGTCGTCTGATCTGATGGGTTTCGCCCCTTACGGGCGACTCACTTGACTCGCTACGCTCACCCTTCGGGCCAGCCTGCGGCTGTTACTGCGCTTCGCTACGTTTCTTTGTTTGTGCAAAGAAAGTAAGCAAAGAAACACACCCCCACATACGAGCTAGGCGCCCCCGCCCTGCTGCGCCGGGGTTCCCTCGTTCCATCACCACTCCAGGGGCACGACCGGATGCGGCCCACCGACGAAGGGCCATCCCTGGCCCATCACGGCTCTCGCGACATCCATGTCGCTCAACCCCTTCCACGGCGATTCCACTCGGCCTCCTGAAGGGGCTTGGGCGTCGTCTGTGAGATCGCGCTTCAAGAGCAAAAGCCAAACGCTACCGACTTTGATCTTGCGGAGATGTCGCAAGCTCGCGAACTGGTTCCCCTTCAGGAGGCCGAGTGGAGGTGTTGCGTAGGGGAGCGAGCCGCATGGATGCGGCGAGAGGCTTAAAGGGCCAGGGACGGCCCTT
>NZ_ATKM01000005.1 GCF_000418555.1 Pseudomonas sp. P818 | reverse complement strand
CTTCTTTGGCACACCTTTCTTGGGCAAGCAAGAAAGGTGTGGCGCCCGTGAGGGGTGCAACCCAAACGTTCAGTACACGCGTTAATGGATAGTGCTAAGTCAGTAAGCGGTACACACACAAACTTGCCAGTCCGGTGTCAAACGTATCCTCCTCGCGAAAACGCTCTCCCGCCCCCTAACGGTGGGTACACCGCTCGTCAGGAGATGCGAGCATTCGCAATCGATCTTTGACAAGCATTCTCATTAACATTAGTATCCGACCCATCGAACAGAACTACCAAGACGAGCCTTGCTTATGTACGTCTGCCTCTGTGAAGGTGTCACCGATACGCAAATCCGCGAAGCAGTCTATGAAGGCTGCTGCAGCTACCGCGAAGTACGCGGCACGCTGGGTATCGCCAGCCAGTGCGGCAAGTGCGCCTGCCTGGCCAAACAGGTGGTTCGTGAAACCATCGCCGAAGTGCAGAGCAGCCAGGCCTCGCTCGCCTACCCCGCTGGTTTCGTCGCAGCCTGAAACACAGCCCGCGAATAAAAAAACCGGATCCTGGAATCCGGTTTTTTTCGCCCGCAAAAAACTCGCGGCCGTCTATAGACCGTCGCGCTGTAGATGGTCGAGGTCCACCGCTTCTCCCGGTGCGGCGTGCAGCTTGGCGCGAATGTCCTCGAAAATCGCGTCGTATTCGGCATGCGCACGCATGATCGGGCTGTGGTTGGGCGGCAAGCCATGCTTGGCCACCAGGCGCGAAATTACGCTGGCGAAGTTGAAGGCGGTATCGCGGTGCATGTCAAAGACCTCCTCGAAGGCCTCGCCGTCGATCTCGCCGACCAGACGCCCGTGCAGCATCGGCCCCTCGCTGGGGTCCTTGCGCACTTCATAATAGAAATCGATGCTGTAACCGGGTTGTCCGCCCAGACCAGGCGGATTGCTGCGATGCAGGTGACCGGGTTCGAACATGGTGCTCTCTCCTTTGCCGTAACGCCGCTTGATGCTTCCTGACGGAGCGTCCGAAGAGTCTAGCCCGCCACTTCCAGCCCTGCATGCGCCATTTCAGTGCAGGGTTGAATCCCCTGCTCTTTCCTGAACCAGCACCCAGGGTGCAACCACCACTGCCCAGAGTTGGGGGTCACGCGCGAGCAGATCTTCGGCACGCGAATCTTCGAACCTGCACAGCAGCCCCTGGTTCATCCATTGCGCAACACGAGCCTGGTCATTCTCGGCCACGGCCTGCGCGACCGCCACCAGATCCTGCTTGCCTTCGACCCAGAGCAGCGCACCACGGGCGAAGAACGGCTGCAATTCCTGCCAACGAATCGGCGCGGTCTCGCCGAGCAGCTTGGCATAGAGGGTGCTAGATTGATCCGTCATGGTGTGTCCCGTGTCGATGGCGTTGAATGCAGGCGCGCAATGATAGCGCTGGCAACTGCGCTGGCAACCGCACGACGCTCTTCGGCCGACCCAGGCCACGCCGTTTTTCTATACATTCCTTGCAATTTAGCGACAACCCCACGTTTCGCCTCCAGCTGCCGGCTTTTCAAGGCGCAAATCCGCGCTCTACACTGTTCCGGTACAGTTGCCGGAGGCATTACCGGGGTCAAAGAACCTGGTTCTGCAGCTTCGGCCGCAAGAACTACAACAACGAAAAACACAAGAGTGGAGCACTCATGAACAAGGCTAAGCAGATTTCCAAGCTGTTCGCGGCAATGGCACTGGCGGGGGCGGCCAGCTATTCGATGGCGGCCGACAACATCAAGATCGGCCTGGCCGGTCCGGTGACCGGTGCAGTTGCTCAGTACGGTGAGATGCAATTCATCGGCGCCAAGATGGCCATCGAGCAGATCAACAAGGCCGGCGGCGTCAATGGCGCGCAGCTCGAAGGCGTGGTCTACGACGACGCGTGCGATCCGAAGCAGGCCGTTGCCGTTGCCAACAAGATCGTCAACGACGGCGTCAAGTTCGTGGTTGGCCACCTGTGCTCCAGCTCCACTCAGCCGGCCTCCGACATCTACGAAGACGAAGGCATCCTGATGATCACCGCGGCTTCCACCAGCCCGGACATCACCGCTCGTGGCTACGAGCTGGTCTTCCGCACCATCGGCCTGGACAGTCTGCAAGGCCCGACCGCCGGCAACTTCATTGCCGACCACATCAAGCCGAAAACCGTTGCCGTCATCCATGACAAGCAGCAGTACGGCGAAGGCATCGCCACTGCGGTCAAGCAGACCCTGGAAGGCAAAGGCGTGAAAGTCGCCATGTTCGAAGGCATCAACGCTGGCGACAAGGACTTCTCCGCGCTGATCGCCAAGCTCAACCAGGCCGGTGTCGATTTCGTCTACTACGGTGGCTACCACCCGGAACTGGGCCTGCTGCTGCGCCAAACCAAGGAGCGCGGCCTGAACGTCAAGTTCATGGGTCCGGAAGGCGTGGGTAACAAGGAAATCTCCGCCATCGCCGGCCCGGCTTCCGAAGGCCTGCTGGTGACCCTGCCGAAATCCTTCGACCAGGATCCGAAGAACCAGGCGCTGGTCGAGGCGTTCAAGGCCAAGAACGAAGACCCGAGCGGTCCGTTCGTATTCCCGGCCTACGCTGCCGTTCAGGTCATCGCCGAAGGCATCGAGAAAGCCGGCGACACCGACACCGCCAAGGTCGCAGAAGCTCTGCGCGCCAACAGCTTCGACACCCCCACCGGCACCCTGGCCTTCGACGAGAAGGGCGATCTGAAGGACTTCAGCTTCGTGGTGTACGAGTGGCATCAGGACGGCACCAAGTCCGAAGCCAAGTAACCCCGCCGAAGAAGCTGATTCATGAGCTAGCGAGCGAGTGCCCGCCATTAACCCGGCGGGCCGACGCGCAGCAGCTCATGATCAGGTTCTTAACCCAGAGCCCACTGCTGCAGTGGGCTTTGTTCATTAGAAGAATTCCGGCCTCGCGCTGCGCCACAAGCGCCGCTTTACGCAAGCGCCCAGGAGTTAGGCAATGCCTGATCTTTATCACTATCTACAACAACTGCTCAATGGCCTGACCATTGGCAGTACCTATGCCCTGATCGCCATCGGCTACACCATGGTCTACGGCATCATCGGCATGATCAACTTCGCCCACGGCGAGGTTTACATGATTGGCTCGTACGTAGCCTTCACGGTAATCGCCGGCCTGGCCATGTTCGGCATCGACGCCGTCCCCGTGATCATGGTCGCCGCCTTTGCCGCCACCATGATCGTCACCAGCGCCTACGGTTACAGCATCGAACGGGTGGCCTACCGCCCCCTTCGCGGCGGCAACCGTCTGATCCCGCTGATCTCCGCGATCGGTATGTCTCTTTTCCTGCAGAACGCCGTACTGCTCGCGCAGGACTCCAAGGACAAGGCCATCCCCAACCCACTACCGGGTAATTTCATGTTCGGTGAAAGCGCCGCCAATGGCGTGGTGGTGTCCTACATGCAGGTGCTGATCTTCATCGTCACCTTCGTCACCATGATCGGCCTGACCCTGTTCATCTCCCGCTCGCGCCTGGGCCGCGCCTGCCGCGCCTGCGCGGAAGACCTGAAGATGGCCAACCTGCTCGGCATCAACACCAACAACATCATCGCCCTGACCTTCGTCATCGGCGCGGCGCTGGCCGCCGTAGCCTCGGTGCTACTGGGCATGAACTACGGTGTGATCAACCCGCACCTGGGCTTCCTCGCCGGCATCAAGGCCTTCACCGCCGCGGTACTCGGCGGTATCGGCAGCATCCCTGGCGCGGTGCTCGGTGGCCTGGTGCTGGGCGTAGCCGAAGCCTTCGGCGCCGATATCTTCGGCGATCAATATAAAGACGTGGTGGCGTTCAGCCTGCTGGTGCTGGTGCTGCTGTTCCGTCCAACCGGCATCCTTGGCCGCCCGGAGGTGGAAAAGGTATGAGCCGCAACCTCAAATCCGCGATTTTCAGCGCCCTGCTGGTACTGATCATCTCCTACCCGGTACTGGGCCTGAAACTCTCCACCGTCGGCATCGGCCTTCGCGTGCAGGGGGCCACCACCTTCGAACTCTGGTGCATCGGCGGCGCCGCCGCGCTGATCTTCCTCTGGCAACTGCTGCGTGATCGCATCACCCTGGCCTGGGCCAGTCGGCCGAAACTGCCCAGCGGTTCCGGCCAGCTCGGCAACTTCCTCACCCTGCCCTCCACCCAGCGCTGGATCATTCTGGCCATGGTCATGGTGGCGCTGGTGTGGCCGTTCTTCGCCAGCCGCGGGGCGGTGGACATCGCCACGCTAGTGCTGATCTACGTGATGCTCGGCCTTGGCCTGAACATCGTGGTTGGCCTGGCCGGTCTGCTCGATCTGGGTTACGTCGGCTTCTACGCCGTGGGCGCTTACAGCTACGCGATCCTGTCCCATTACTTCGGCCTGGGCTTCTGGGTCTGCTTGCCGATCGCCGGCATGATGGCAGCGCTGTTCGGTTTCCTGCTCGGTTTCCCGGTGCTACGCCTGCGCGGTGACTACCTGGCCATCGTGACCCTCGGCTTTGGCGAGATCATCCGTATCCTGCTGCGCAACCTCACCGACCTGACCGGCGGCCCCAACGGCCTGAGCATCGCCAACGAGAACAAGCCGACCCTGTTCGGTCTGTCCTTCGAACGTCGCGTGCCGGCAGATATGCCCACCTTCCACGGCTACTTCGAGTTGGCCTACAACTCGCAGTACAAGGTGATCTTCCTGTATCTGATCGCCCTGCTGCTGGTGCTGCTGACCCTGTTTCTGGTCAACCGCCTGCTGCGCATGCCGATCGGCCGTGCCTGGGAAGCCTTGCGTGAAGACGAGATCGCCTGCCGCGCGCTGGGCCTGAACCCGACCGTGATCAAGCTCTCGGCCTTCACCATCGGCGCCAGCCTGGCCGGTTTCGCCGGCAGCTTCTTCGCCGCCCGCCAGGGTCTGGTAACACCAGAGTCATTCACTTTCTTCGAGTCGGCGATGATACTCGCCATCGTCGTGCTGGGTGGCATGGGCTCGCAGCTGGGCGTGATCTTGGCCGCCATCGCACTGGTGATGCTGCAGGAGATGCGTGAACTAAGTGAGTACCGCATGCTGATCTTCGGCCTGGTCATGATCTACATGATGATCTGGCGCCCGCAAGGGTTCCTACCGATGCAACGCCCACACCTGGAGCTGAAGCGATGAGCCGCACGATTCTCGAAGTAAGCGGCCTGTCCATGCGTTTCGGCGGCCTGCTGGCCGTCAACGGGGTGGGCCTGAACGTCAAGGAAAAGCAGGTGGTCTCGATGATCGGCCCGAACGGCGCCGGCAAGACCACCGTATTCAACTGCCTGACCGGTTTCTACCAGCCGAGCGCCGGCAGCATCCGCCTCAACGGCGAAGCGATCGAAGGCCTGCCGGGCCACAAGATTGCTCGCAAGGGCGTGGTGCGGACCTTTCAGAACGTGCGTCTGTTCAAGGACATGACCGCGGTGGAAAACCTGCTGATCGCTCAGCATCGTCATCTGAATACCGGCTACCTGGCCGGTCTGTTCAAGACCCCGGCATTTCGCCGCAGTGAACGCGAGGCCATGGATTTTGCCGCCTACTGGCTGGAGCAGGTCGACCTGGTGGACTTCGCCAATCGCAGTGCCGGCACCCTGGCCTACGGTCAGCAACGCCGCTTGGAAATCGCCCGCTGCATGATGACGCGTCCGAGCATCCTCATGCTCGACGAGCCGGCCGCCGGCCTCAACCCGCGCGAGACCGAAGATCTCAAGGCGCTGATCGGCATGCTGCGCGACCAGCACAATGTCACCGTGCTGCTGATCGAGCACGACATGAAGTTGGTGATGAGCATTTCCGACCACATCTACGTGATCAACCAGGGCACTCCCCTGGCCGACGGCACGCCGGACGACATCCGCAACAACCCGGACGTGATCAAAGCCTATCTGGGGGAGGCGTAACCATGCTGAGTTTCAACAACGTCTCAACCTTCTACGGCAAGATCCAGGCCCTGCACGACGTCAGCATCGAAGTGCAGAAAGGCGAGATCGTCACCCTGATCGGCGCCAACGGCGCCGGCAAGTCGACCCTGCTGATGACCCTGTGCGGCAACCCGCGCGCCACCAGCGGCAGCATCCGCTACCTGGGTGAAGAGCTGGTGGGCATGGACACCCCGGAGATCATGCGCAAGAGCATTGCCATCGTACCGGAAGGCCGTCGCGTATTCGCCCGCCTTACCGTCGAGGAAAACCTGGCCATGGGCGGCTTCTTCGGTGACAAGGCGGACAATCAGGAGCAACTGGACAAGGTCCTGCACCTGTTCCCGCGCCTGAAGGAGCGCTTCGCCCAGCGTGCCGGCACCATGAGCGGCGGCGAGCAGCAGATGCTCGCCATCGGCCGCGCCTTGATGAGCAAGCCCAACCTGCTGCTGCTCGACGAGCCGTCGCTGGGTCTGGCGCCGATCATCATCCAGCAGATCTTCGACATCATCGAGCAACTGCGCAAGGACGGGGTAACCGTGTTCCTGGTCGAGCAGAACGCCAACCAGGCGCTGAAGCTGGCCGATCGCGGCTACGTGCTGGAGAACGGCCACATCGTCATGCAGGGTAGCGGCGAAGAGCTGCTCAACGACCCCAAGGTACGCGACGCCTACCTTGGCGGCTAAGCGATACCTGCTCTATCGGAACCGCCCTTCGGGGCGGTTTCTTTTTGCCCGTGCATCGAATGCCCGCTTCGCTGAAGTCTTAAGCGGATATTTCCATCCTCTTGCATCAGGTTCGTCGAGTATTAGTCTCAAGTGCTCTGCCTTTGCGAGACTGCGTTCATGCGCAAATCCCTGCTTCTGCTACTGGTCACCACTGTGCTGCTCAGCGCCTGCAGCCGTGTCGGCCTGGCCTATCGCAACCTCGACTGGTTGATCCCCTGGAAACTGGGCGACTACGTAGCGCTGACCAGCGAGCAGAGCGCCTGGCTCAAACCTCAGCTGCAGGAACACCTGGCCTGGCACTGCAGCGTCGAGCTGCCGCGTTATCTCGACTGGCTGCAACGCAGTCAGCAGGCGCTGAGCAGCCGCGACAGCGAACTGATGGCCGACCAGTTGGCCGAGTTCGAACAGGCCATGCAGCGCATCGCCGTGGAAATCACTCCCAGCACCACCGAACTGCTGCGCGGCCTGAGCCCGCGCCAGGTCGAGCAGCTATTGGCATCACTGGACGAGCAGAATGCCAAGCTGCGCGAGGAGTTTCTCGAACCACCGCTGCCGCAGCAGATCAGCCGGCGTGCCGAGCGCATGGAGGAACGCTTGCAACCCTGGTTCGGCAATCTCAATACCGAGCAGCGCGAACGGGTGCAGCGTTGGGCAGAGGGTCTGGGTGAACAGAATCAGGTGTGGATGGATAACCGCCTGGCCTGGCAGCAGGCATTGCGCGAGGCACTGGAAGTTCGTCGCGGCGATGACTTCGCCGACCGCATGACCGCCCTGCTGCAGCAGCGCGAACGTTTCTACACCACCACCTATCAGGCCAGTTACGAGAAGAACCGTCAGGCCATGGCAGCGATGATCGTCGATCTGGTCGCCCTGGCCGACTCGCGTCAGATGGCGCGCGCCGACCAACGCCTGCAAAGCCTGCACAGTGACCTGGCGGCGCAACAGTGCCAAGCGGGCGAGTCGGTCGTCAGTCGCTGAACGATGGACGTACGCGGCACTCCCGCTTATAGCGCCGGCAGGCTCCAGTCGATGGGTGTCATGCCGTTCTGGCTGAGGAACTGGTTGCAGCGGCTGAAATGACCGTTGCCGATGAAACCGCGATGGGCTGACAGCGGCGATGGATGCGGCGAGCGCAGCACCAGGTGCTTGGTCGGATCGATCAGGCGCTGCTTGCTCTGCGCATGGCTGCCCCAGAGCAGGAATACCAGCTTGGGCTGATGCTCGCTGACCACCTCGATCACCCGGTCGGTAAAGAACTGCCAGCCCTTGGCCGCATGCGAACCAGCGTTGCCGCGCTCCACGGTCAGGGAGGTGTTGAGCAGCAGCACGCCCTGGTCGGCCCAGCTCTGCAGGTAGCCGTGCGCCGGGATGTCGATGTTGAGATCGCGCTTGAGCTCCTTGTAGATATTCACCAGCGACGGCGGCGTCTGCACACCCGGTTGCACCGAGAAGCACAGGCCATGCGCCTGGCCCGGACCGTGGTAGGGGTCCTGGCCGATGATCACCACCTTGACCTGGTCCAGCGGCGTGGAATTGAGCGCATTGAAGATCAGCGGGCCAGGCGGATAGATTTCCTTGCCGGCGGCCTTCTCTGCCCGCAGGAACTCGCGCAGCTCCTTCATGTAGGGCTTGTCGAACTCCTCGCGCAATGCCTCCTTCCAGCTGGCTTCGAGTTTGATGCGATCTTCGGTCATGCGCTTTTCCTGCCGGTGCAAACGAGTGCAGGCACGCTAGAGAAGCGAGCTGGGCAAGTCAAGGCAGACACATCGGCAGGGCCGAAGATGATTTGCTAGCCTTTCGGGAACCGTTTCAATCGATGATACCAAGCTGATGCCTACCTCTACCGATACCCTGCGCATGGCGCTGCTCAATCGTTTCCTCAAGGGCGAAGCCAGGATTCCGCAGATGCCTGAAGCCGCCGTGCGCATCAGAAAGCTGCTGGACGACCCCCGCACCTCGCTGGAACAGCTGACCCGCGTGATTACCGGCGACCCGCCACTGGCCGCGTACCTGATGCAATTTTCCAACACGCCCCTGCTACGCGGTGATCGCGCCTGCAGCTCACTGCGCGAGCTGCTGGGCCGCCTTGGCACTCGCCAGCTAGCCGATCTGGTCCTGGGGTTCAGCCTGGAGAATCTGTTCACCAGCAGCGAACCGGCATTGCAACAGGCCTTTCGCACCCGTTGGCGCAACGCTCGAGAGCGCGCCGCCTACTGCGCGGTACTGGCACAGCGCATCGGGCTGTCGCTGGATGACGCCATGCTCGGCGGCCTGCTGCAGGACATCGGCAGCCTGCCGCTGCTCTCGGAACTGGAGCGCTGGCCGGATGTGCCGCGCGATGGCGATACGCTGCATGCGCTGTGCGAGCAACTTTCCGGAGACCTCGGTGCGCTGATCCTCACACGCTGGCAGCTGCCTTCGGCGGTCATCGAATCCACGCGCCTGTATGGCCAATGGCAACGCCAGCATGACGGCGCCGCCGACCTGGCGGATCTGGTCCTGCTGGCCAGTGCCCTGCAGAGCAACAGAACACTGCCCGAGCCGCTCCCGGCGCAGGCAAAGCTGGGCCTGGAGCCACCGCTGGCCGAACTGCGGCAGGAGCTGGCCGGCGAGCTGCAACTGTGGAAGCGCCTGCTCGCCTGACGCGCTCGTTACCCCTGATGCAGCGCCCGGTAATGACTGGGCGCCATGCCCACCACCTTGCGAAAAAGCCGCGAGAAGTAATAGGGGTCCTCGTAACCCAACTGCTCGGCGACCTGGCGCACCTCGATATCGCCACGGTCGAGCAGGCGGCAGGCCAGGGCCATCTTCAGCTGGATGAAGTCCTGGATCGGCGCATGTCCGGTCAGCGCGCGGTAGGTCTTGGCGAAGTGAAAGCGTGACAGCTTGAACTGCGCCGCCAGTTCATCGAGGTTGAGGCTGCCATGCAGATGCTCGCGCATCACCGCCTGCACCGCCTCGATATCCAGCACCCGCCCGGACTTCAGGTTGACCCGCGCCGGCAGCACTGCCAGTGAGCTGAGCATCGCCTGCAGGCGGTGCGCGGCATGGATGAAGGGCAAGGCGTTGAGGCCCTGCCGCTGCAGGCCCAGCAATGCCTCGAAATCACCAATCAGCCGCGGCTGCAAACCGATACGCCGCAGCGGCTGCGCCCCCAGCAGACGCAGAAAGTCCTCGCTGACGCTGCCATCGAAGTGCACCCAATAGATCGTCCAGGGGCTTTGCCCATCGGCGCCATAGGCATGCGGCATCGCCTTGGGCAGCAGCAGCAGATCGCCAGCAGCGACTTCAAATCGTCCATCCGCTATTTCCAGCCAGCCCCTGCCGGAGCGGCAATAGATCAACAGATGATCATCAGGCTGCAGGCGCCGCATCTGGTGACCGGCCGCGTCAGGATAGAACCCCATCGCCAGGGGATAGCAGCCTGAGCTCAGCGCATGGCGTACCAGCAGGCGGCGCAGGCGCGGTGGCGTGATGAAGCGCTGCCCGCCGAGCGGCAGCGGCCAATTGGAGGTTTCCACTCGCAGGCCCATGCCTGACGCTCCCGATAAAGACAGATCTAATGCCAAGATCGTCCATCTCAAGACCAAGATCGTCAATCCACAAGGGCACATGAAGTGGCTATAAAGACTCCATACAAGAACAACAGGAGGCGCCCATGCCCCGCACGCTCCCGCAACTGATCGACGGCCAGTGGCTGCCAAGCCAGGCAACGGACCTGATCGAAGTGACTGACCCGGCCACTCAGGAAGTCATCGCCCTCGCCCCCAGAGCGACCACCGAGGAGATAGAAGCCGCGGTAGCCGGTGCGCAACAGGCCTTCCTCACCTGGCGCGAGGTGCCGGTATCGGAACGCGCGCGCCTGATGCTGCGCTACCAGCATCTGCTCAAGGAACATCACGACGAGCTGGCGGAGATTCTCGCGGCGGAAACCGGCAAGACCTTCGCCGATGCCAAGGGCGACGTATGGCGCGGTATCGAGGTGGCCGAACACGCCGCCAATATCGCCAGCCTGATGATGGGCGAGACGGTGGAGAACGTCGCCCGCGAGATCGACACTGCCAGCTGGATCCAGCCGCTGGGCGTGTGCGTCGGCATCACCCCCTTCAACTTCCCGGCGATGATCCCACTGTGGATGTTTCCGCTGGCTATCGCCTGCGGCAATACCTTCATCCTCAAGCCGTCGGAACAGGACCCGATGACGCCCAATCGGCTGGCCGAACTGTTCCTCAAGGCCGGCGCGCCGGCCGGGGTGCTGCAGGTACTGCATGGCGGTCGCGAGCAGGTCGATGCGCTGCTGGTGCATCCGGCGGTACGCGCGGTGTCCTTCGTCGGCTCGGTGACGGTGGGACAGCATGTCTATCGCACCGGCACCCAGCATCTGAAACGGGTGCAGGCCTTCGCCGGAGCCAAAAACCATATGGTGATCATGCCGGACGCACCCAAGGATCAGGTCATCAGCAACCTGCTCGGTGCCAGCTGCGGCGCCGCCGGACAACGCTGCATGGCCATCAGCGTGGCGGTGTTCGTTGGCGAGTCGAAACAGTGGATCGACGAGCTGGCGACGCAGATGGCCGCACTGCGCCCCGGTCACTGGCAGGATGGCGGCGCCGCCTACGGCCCGCTGATCAGCCCGCAGGCACGCCAGCGCGTGCTGCGCCTGATCGATGAAGGCAAGGCCGAAGGTGCCGAGTGCCTGCTCGACGGTTCGCAGTGCACGGTCGAGGGTTATCCGCACGGCAACTGGGTCGGGCCGACCCTGTTCCGCGGCGTGACACCGAAGATGGGCCTGTACCGCGAGGAAATCTTCGGCCCGGTGCTGGTGTGCATGGAGGTGGACAGCCTGGAAGAGGCCGTCGAGCTGGTCAACGCCAGCCCCTACGGCAACGGCACCAGCCTGTTCACCCGTTCCGGCGGCGCCGCACGGCATTTCCAGCATGCGGTCGAGGTCGGTCAGGTGGGCATCAACGTACCGATCCCGGTGCCGCTGCCGTTCTTCTCCTTCACCGGTTGGAAGGGCTCGTTCTACGGCGACCTGCACGCCTACGGCAAACAGGCGGTGCGTTTCTATACCGAGACCAAGACGGTGACCAGTCGCTGGTTCGACGACACCCCGCTCGGCGACGGACCGAACATGACCATTCAGCTGAAATGAGAACGGCGTTCTTATTAGACGAAAAGACGATCACTAGAACTGGACAAGCGGCGTAAAAGGACTCTTTGCAGAACAAAAACAAGGAGAACTGCAATGCGCCAACTGTCTGCCATCATGGCCCTGTGGGCCGGAATCACCGCCTGTGTGCAGGCTGCAGAGCCCATTACCCTCGGCCTCAACTACCCGCGCACCGGACCATACAAGGAGGAGGGATTGGCGCAAATGCGTGGAGCCCTGCTGGCCATCGACGAGATCAACGCCCAAGGCGGTGTACTGGGTCGGCCCCTGCGCCTGTCCAGCAAGGACACCGCCTCGCGTCCGGCCAAGGCGGAGAAGAATGTCGACAAGCTGGCCGCCGAAGGCGCGGTGATGCTCTTCGGCGGATCTTCCAGCGCGGTCGCCATTGCCGCCGGCAAGCGTGCCAAGCAGCACGGCCTGCTGTATTTCGGCACCCTCACCTACTCCAATGACACCACCGGCAAGGACGGCCACCGCTACATGTTCCGCGAATGCAACAACGCCTGGATGAGCGCCAAGGTACTTGGCCAGTATCTGAGCAAGACCTTGCCGAACAAGCGCTATTTCTATGTCACCGCCGACTACACCTGGGGCCACACCACCGAAGCCTCACTGCGCCAGGCCACGGCAAGCGTCGACGCTGGCCAGCATGCTGGTGTACGCATCCCCTTCCCCGGCGCACGCCTGGCCGACTACACCGATGCCTTGACCCAGGCCGCATCGAGCGATGCCGACATTCTCGCTCTGGTGCTGTTCGGTGAGGATCTGGTGCGCGCCATGCGCATCGCCCATGACCTGGGCCTGACTTCGCGCATGCAGATCATTGCGCCGAATCTGACTCAGAGCATGGTCGAACAGGCCGGCCCCAATCTGATGCAAGGTGTGATCGGCACCGAACCCTGGACCTGGCGCGTGCCGGCGCTGGAAAAGTCCGCCCGTGGCGAAGCCTTCGTCGAAGCCTTCAAGACTCGCTACCAGATGTACCCATCCAGCTCTGCCGCTTCGGCCTACAGCATCGTCCAGCAATGGGCCGATGCCGCCAAGCGCGCCAACAGCCTCGACAGCGAAGCGCTGATCAAGGCGCTGGAAGGTCACCGCTACACCCTGCTCAAGGACGAACAGCAATGGCGCGCCTTCGACCATCAGAACCTGCAGACCGTCTACGCGGTGAAAGTGAAGCCGCGCGACGAGGTGCTCAAGGACCCGCTGAAGCAGGACTACTTCGAAATCGTCGACCGACTCGACGCCAGCAGTGCGTTGCCCAGCCTCGCCGAGTGGCAGGCCGAGCGGCGGGCTGGCGGCCAACCCCTGACCTTGCAATGAGATGCCATGGACTTCGAACTCAGTGATGAACAACGCCTGCTCACCGACAGTGCCCGCGCCTTCGCCGCGCGGGAGCTGTCGCCCCATGCCGCAGACTGGGACCGTGAGCATCACTTCCCTATCGAGGTGATTCGCCGCGCCGCGGAACAGGGCTACCTGGCCCTGTATCTGCGCGAGGAGGACGGCGGTCTGGGCCTCTCGCGGCTGTCCAGCTCACTGATCTTCGAACAACTGGCGGCGGGCTGCGTGGCCACCACCGCCTACCTGACCATTCACAACATGGCCACCTGGATGCTCGCCAGCTTCGCCGACCAGGCGCTCAAGGACGCCTGGCTGCCCGGACTGATCAATGGCCAGGCGCTGGCCTCCTACTGCCTGACCGAGCCGGATGCCGGCTCCGATGCCGCCAACCTGCGCACCCGCGCGCGACGCGATGGCGATGACTACGTGATCGATGGCAGCAAGTGCTTCATCTCCGGCGCAGGCTCGACCGATGTGCTGATCGTCATGGCGCGCACCGGCGAGGACGGCGCCAAGGGCATCTCCTGCTTCCTGGTGCCAGCCGACGCCCCCGGTGTGCGCTATGGGCGCAACGAGGACAAGATGGGCTGGAAGGCGCAGCCGACCCGCACCATCACCTTCGATGGCGTGCGCATTCCCGCCAGCCACCGCATCGGCCCCGAAGGCGAAGGCTTCGTCTATGCCATGAAAGGCCTCGACGGTGGCCGCCTGAATATCGCCAGCTGCTCGCTGGGTGCAGCCCAGGCGGCGCTGGAGCAAAGCCTGCGCTACGCCGAAGAGCGCAAGCAGTTCGGCAAGGCGCTGAGCGAATTCCAGGCACTGCAGTTCAAGCTGGCCGACATGCTCACCAGCCTGACGGCCAGCCGGCAGATGGTGCGCCTGGCCGCGCACAAGCTCGACCAGGGCCACGGCGAGGCGAGCCTCTATTGCGCCATGGCCAAGCGCTTCGCCACCGACCATTGCTTCGAGGTCTGCAACGAAGCGCTGCAACTCCATGGTGGTTACGGCTATCTGAATGACTATCCACTGGAACGCTGGGTACGTGACGCACGCGTGCACCAGATACTGGAAGGCACCAACGAGATCATGCGGGTGATCATCGCCCGCCGCCTGCTCCTGCAGGGCGGCATGCTCGATCGCCTGCTGTAGTAACCACGATATGTAGAAGCGAGCGATGCTCGTTCCTACAGCCATGATCCGTATCGAGGACGACCATGAGTACAGCCATCGAAACCTACAAATCCGGCATCTTCGACCTGACCCACAAGCTCACCGTGGAAAAGCACGGCCACACCGCGCTGATCACCATCAACCATCCGCCGGCCAATACCTGGGACCGCGACTCGCTGATCGGCCTCAAGCAGGTGGTCGAGCACCTCAACCGTGACGACGAGGTGTATGCCCTGGTGGTGACTGGCCAGGGGCCCAAATTCTTTTCTGCCGGCGCCGACCTGAACATGTTCGCCGACGGCGACAAGGCTCGCGCCCGCGAGATGGCGCGGCGCTTCGGCGAAGCCTTCGAGACCCTGCGCGATTTTCGCGGCGTGTCCATCGCCGCGATCAACGGCTACGCCATGGGTGGCGGCCTGGAATGCGCCCTGGCCTGCGATATCCGCATCGCCGAACGCCAGGCGCAGATGGCCCTGCCGGAAGCGGCCGTGGGCCTGTTGCCCTGCGCCGGCGGCACCCAGGCCCTGCCCTGGCTGGTCGGCGAAGGCTGGGCCAAGCGCATGATCCTCTGCGGCGAACGCATCGACGCCGACACCGCGCTGCGTATCGGTCTGGTCGAACAGGTAGTGGACACCGGCGAGGCCCGTGGCACCGCCCTGCTCCTTGCCGCCAAAGTGGCGCGGCAGAGCCCGGTGGCGGTACGCACCACCAAGCCGCTGATCCAGGGCGCGCGCGAACGTGGCCCGAACACCTGGCTGCCGGAAGAGCGCGAACGCTTCGTCGACCTGTTCGATGCCGACGACACCCGTGAGGGCGTCAACGCCTTTCTGGAGAAACGCGACCCGCAGTGGCGCAACAAGTAAATCGTAGGGTGGACGTCGCCTTTCACGTCCACAACAACACACGCGGTGGATGGATAAAGCGCCATCCACCCTACGCGGGAAACACGCATGAACCTGCAATTCGAAGAACGCCCCAGCCTGCATGGCTACCGCATCGGCATCGCCAGCCTGGACGCCGAGAAGAGCCTCAACGCCCTCACCCTGCCGATGATCGAGGCGCTCGATGCGCGCCTGAAAGCCTGGGCCGAAGACCCGACCATCGCCTGCGTGATGTTGCGCGGCAACGGCCCCAAGGCCTTCTGCGCCGGCGGCGACGTGGTGCAACTGGTCAAGCAGTGTCGCGAACAGCCAGGCGAAATACCTGCGCTGGCCCGGCGTTTCTTCGCCGACGAATATCGCCTCGACCATCACATTCACAGCTACCCCAAGCCCTTCATCTGCTGGGCCCACGGCCATGTGCTGGGCGGCGGCATGGGCCTGATGCAGGGCGCCGGCATCCGCATCGTCACGCCGAGCAGCCGACTGGGCATGCCGGAAATCAATATCGGCCTGTATCCGGATGTCGGCGGCAGCTGGTTCCTTGCCCGCCTGCCGGGCCGCCTGGGCCTGTTTCTCGGCCTGACCGCCGCCAGCATCAATGCCCGCGATGCGCTGGACCTGAATCTGGCCGACCGCTTCCTGCGTGACGATCAGCAGGACGCCCTGCTCGAAGGCCTGGTGCAGCTGAACTGGCGCGAGCAGCCGGCGGCGCAGTTGCACAGCCTGCTACGCGCACTGGAGAACGAGGCACGCGGCGAACTGCCGGCGGCCCAATGGCTGCCGCGCCGCGAGCGCATCGACGAGCTGCTCGATGTCGCCGACCTACCGGCAGCGGTACAGGCCATCAGCGCCCTGCAGCAGGATGACGATGCCGTGCTCGCCCGCGCCGCCAAGACCCTGGCCCACGGCTGCCCGCTGACTGCGCATCTGGTCTGGGAGCAGATCCGTCGTGCCCGCCACCTGTCGCTGGCCGAGGTGTTCCGCATGGAATACGCCATGAGCCTGAACTGCTGTCGCCACCCGGAATTTCCCGAAGGCGTGCGCGCGCGCCTGATCGACAAGGATCAGACGCCGCATTGGCATTGGCCGGATGTGGCCGCGATTCCGCAAGCCGTAATCGACGCCCACTTCGCTCCGGCCTGGGACGGCGAGCATCCATTGGCGGTTTTGTGATGCTTTCGGACTCTGTAGCAGGGCTTTTGTGGGAGGGGCTTTAGCCGCGATCTGAAGACCTACAGGCACGACACTGACCCAAGGAGTAACGGCATGGCCGATACGCAACTGCAAAAAGCCCTGACCTTCCAGGCATTGCATCAACGCGACGAACTGCTGGTACTGCCCAACCCTTGGGATGCCGGCTCGGCGAAGATACTCGCGGCGCTGGGCTTCGAAGCCCTGGCCACCACCAGCGCCGGCCTGGCCTTTGCGCTTGGCCGACCCGATGGCGAAGGTCAGGTCAGCCGCGAGGAAACCCTGGCCAATGCCGGCGTCATCGTGGCAGCCACGCCCTTGCCGGTGGCAGCCGACCTAGAAAACGGCTTCGCGGACGACCCGCAAGGCTGTGCCGATTCCCTGCTGCAGGCCGCTGCCTGCGGGCTGGTGGGTGGATCCATCGAAGATGCCAGCGGGTGTGTGGATGCGCCAATCTACCCGCTGGAACAGGCCCTGGAACGCATCCGCGCCTCGGTGGCGGCGGCACGCAGCCTGCCCTTCCCCTTCACCCTCTGCGCCCGCGCGGAAAATTTCCTGCACGGGCGTGAAGACCTGGCCGACACCCTGCGCCGCCTTCAAGCCTATGCCGAGGCCGGCGCCGATGTGCTCTATGCCCCTGGCCTGACCACCCGCGCGCAGATCGACGCCGTGGTGCGTGCCGTTACACCACGGCCGGTCAACGTGCTGCTGGGGCTGTCCAGCAGCAACCTGACTCTGGACGATCTGAGAGAGCTCGGCGTGCGCCGGGTGAGCGTTGGCTCCAGCCTGGCCCTTGCGGCCTTTGGCGGTTTCCTCAAGGCCGCTCGCGAGTTGCATCAGGGCCGCGCCGACTTTCCCAGGGACGCTGCGCCCTTCGTCGAACTCAACGACCTGTTCAAACGCTGACTACAAGAACAAGGAGAACCGACATGACCCAGATCGCCTTTATCGGCCTCGGCCATATGGGCCTGCCCATGGCCCGCAACCTGCTCAAGGCAGGTTATCCGCTGAAAGTCTTCGACCTGGTGCGCAGCGCCGTCGATACCCTGGCTGGCGAGGGAGCCATGGCCGCCGAAAGCGCCGCCGATGCCACCGATCAGGCACAGGTGGTAATCACCATGCTGCCGGCCAGTCGCCATGTGGAAAGCCTGTACCTGGGCGATGAAGGCCTGCTCGCACGACTGCCCGCCGGCACGCTGGTGATCGAGTGTTCGACCATCGCGCCGGAATCCGCGCGCAAGGTGCACGCCGCTGCCCGTGAGCGCGGCATCGCCTTGCTCGATGCGCCGGTGTCCGGCGGTACCGGCGGCGCGGCGGCAGGCACCCTGACCTTCATGGTCGGCGGTGAAGCCGAAGCGCTGGAACGAGCCCGACCGATGCTCGCCGCAATGGGCAAGAACATCTTCCATGCAGGCCCCGATGGCGCAGGCCAGGTAGCCAAGGTATGCAACAACCAGGTGCTTGCCGTGCAGATGATAGCCACTGCCGAGGCCATGGCGATGGGCGTGGCCAATGGCTTGGAGCCGGCGGTGCTGGCCGAGATCATGCGGCAGAGTTCAGGTGGCAACTGGACGCTGGAGAAATACAACCCCTGGCCCGGGGTGATGGAGAACGCCCCGGCGTCCAAGGGCTACAGCGGCGGCTTCATGGCCGAGCTGATGGCCAAGGACCTCGGCCTGGCCCAGGAAACCGCTAGCCACAACGGCAACAGCGCCCCGATGGGCGCACTGGCGCTGCAGCTCTACCGCCTGCTGCTCAAGCAGGGCAAGGGCAAGCAGGATTTTTCGGTGGTGCAGCAGCTGTTCGCCTGAGAGCCAGCTCAAAGGCTGCTGCGCGTCGGCCAAACGGCGTTGAAAAGACCTTCGGAATGCTCATTTAGCACTTGTAAACTCCGCTTCCTCAGGTCTTTTCGCCTTGTTTGGCTCTAGCTCGCGAGCCTTTGAACAGGCTCTGAGCGAGTCTGCCAACGTCAACGCTCACGCAAGGCCTCGGCGCGCGCCCGGATGATGGGCTTGAGCAGGTAGCTGAGGATGCTCTTCTTGCCGGTCATGATGTCCACCGAGGCCACCATGCCGGGAATGATCAGCAAGGGATTCTCCTCGCTACCGAGGTGGCTTTTGCGGGTTCGCAGCTTGATCAGGTAGAAGCTGTTGCCGTCCTCATCGGTGACGGTATCGGCGCCGATCTGTTCGAGGTCGGCCTCCAGGCCGCCATAGATGGTGAAGTCATAGGCGGTGAACTTGACCATGGCCTTTTGCCCGGGATGAAGGAAGGCGATGTCCTGCGGGCGAATGCGCGCCTCCACCAGTAGGGTGTCGTCCAGCGGCACGATTTCCACCAAGTCGCTGCCAGGCTGGATCACGCCACCGATGGTGTTGACCAGCAACTGCTTGACGATGCCGCGTACCGGCGAAGTGACCAGGGTACGCTTGACCCGATCCTCCAGCGCCTTGCCAGTGGCATTGGCCTTGGTCAGCTCGGTGCGCGCCTCGTTCAACTGCCCAAGCGCCTCGCTGCGAAAGCGCGAACGGGTTTCGGCGAGCTTGTTCTCCGCTTCCTTGATCGCCGACTCCGCACGGGGAATGGCCAAGGTGGTGGCATCCAGCTGACCGCGGGTTTCTACCTCGGCACGGCGCAGGCGCAGCACCTCCACACGCGATATGGCCCCTTCGGCGACCAGCGGTTCGGAAATGGAGATTTCCTGGCGCAGCAACTGCAGGCTGTTACGGAACTGCGCCTGCTTGGAGATGAACTCCTGCAACTCCTGGCGCCGCTGTACCATCTGCTGCTCAAGACCGCCCAGTTCGTCGTTCAATTGCTGGCGACGGCTGAGGTAGAGCGCCTCCTCACTGGCGGCCTGTTCGGGTGCCAGCGCGCGCAACGCATCGGGAATCACCAACGGACGGTCATCCACCTCGGCGCTCAGGCGCTCCACGCGCAGCTGCATGGCGGTGCGATCAGCCTCGGTCTCACCGACGTTGGACTCGAACCGCGTGGGATCCAGGCGCAGCAGCGGTGCCCCCACTTCGACCACCTGGCCCTCGTGGATGAACAGCTCGGAAACGATTCCACCTTCGAGGTTCTGCACCTTCTGCAACTTCGATGAAGGGATTGCCTTGCCTTCACCACGCGTTACCTCGTCGATCTCGGCGAAGTGCGCCCAGAAGCCCAGGAAGATGACAAAGCCCAATACAGTCCAGATGGTCAGGCGCACGACGCGTGGTGCATCCTCCACCAGGGCCTTGTCAACTTCGGGCAGCGGCTCGCCGGATAACTGCTCACCACCCTTGAAGTACTGAGCCAATGTAGCGAATGCATTAAGCGACACTGATCTGCCCCTTCTTCAGTGCTTCCATGACCGACTCCTTGGGACCATCGGCGATGATACGACCGCGGTCGACAATCAGCAGACGATCGACCAGCGACAGCATGGAGGCACGGTGCGTCACCAGCAGCAGCGTCTTGTTGGCGATCACCGCACCGATACGTTCCTTCAGGCGCTCCTCACCCGGGTTGTCCATGGAGCTGGTGGGTTCGTCCAGCAGCAGGATCGGTGGATCGAGCAACAGCGCACGCGCCAGCGCGACGTTCTGCCGCTGACCACCGGAAAGATTCTGCCCACGCTCACCGACCTGCAGTTCATAGCCCTGCGGATGAAGCCGGGCAAACTCATGCACGCCGGACAGTTCCGCTGCCTGCAAAACCAGTTCGTCCTCGACGTAGCGGGCGCCAGCCATCAGGTTGTCGCGCAAAGTGCCACTGAACAGCTGAATGTCCTGCGGCACGTAGCCAATGTTGTGGCGCAGCTCGCTGATATCGAGCTGGCGAATGTCGGTACCGTCGACCAGCAGACTGCCCGCGTCGGCCTGGTAAAGGCCGACGATCAGCTTGGCCAGCGAGCTCTTGCCGGACCCACTGCGACCGATGATGCCGATCTTTTCGCCCGGCCGGACGATAAGGTTGACCTCGCTGAGTGCCGGAGTCTGCTGATGGGGATAAGTGAAGCTGACCTGGCGCAGCTCCAGACTGCCCTGCAACTTGGAACGAACCAGGGGCTGCTCGCCCTCATGACGCTCCTGCGGCAGATCCATCATCTGGTCGACATTGATCATGGTCAGACGCGCTTGCTGATAGCGGGTGAACAGACCGGAAAGCTGGCTCAGCGGGCCAAGGGCGCGGCCATTGAGCATGTAGCAGGCGATCAGCCCGCCCATGCTCAGGTCGCCGGCCATAATCAGGTAGACGCCCGCGACGATCATGATCACCCCGGCCAGTTGCTGGATCAGCATGGTGAGGTTCATCGCCAGGCTCGACAGCATCTTCACCCGCAATTCCAGACGGCCCAGCGTGCCGATGGTCTGCTCCCAGAGATACTGACGGTCACTTTCGGCGTTGTTCACCTTCACCGCATCGAGGCCGGCCAGGGTCTCGATCAGGCTGGACTGGCGTTCGGCGGCCAGCGCCATGGTGCGATCCATGGTGGCCACCAGCGGCTTCTGCAGCAGCCAACTGATGCCCATGGCCAGGGGGAAGGCCAGCAGCGGAATCCACACCAGATGTCCGCCGAGCAGACCGATCACCAGCAGGATCAGCAGGGTGAACGGCAGATCGATGACGCTGGTCAGCGTCAGCGAGGCGAGAAAATCGCGTAGCGTCTGAAACTCGTGAATGTTCTGAGCGAAGCTGCCGACCCGCTGTGGGCGGAACTTCATGGCCATGCCGACGATGCGTTCGAACAAGGTGGCAGAGATGATCAGGTCGGTCTTCTTGCCGGCCAGATCGAGGCAAAGCCCGCGCATGGTCTTGAGCAGCAGGTCGAAGATGTAGGCCCCGGAGATGCCTATGGCCAGCACCCAGAGGGTGGCGGCGGCCTGGTTGGGTACCACGCGATCGTAGACGTTCATCACGAACAATGGCGCGCCAAGGCCGATCAGGTTGATCAACAGACTGGCCGCCACGGCGTCCATGTAGAGCCAGCGCGAGCGCTTGAGGGTATCGCGGAACCAGGACTTGGTGCGTGGTATCAGACTGCCTTGGTCCAGGTCGTACTTGTGCTGGGGCTGGGCGAAGAAGACCTGACCACTGAAGTCCTCCAGCAGCAACTCGCGGCCAACCCTGACCTCACCCCCATCGCTTTCGCTGAGCAACAGGCGAGCCTCTCCCTGGTCGCTCCAGCCCAGCAGCACCGCACAGCGCCCTTCCTTGAGCAACAGCAGGGCCGGAAGCGCAATCTTCGGAATCTGCTCGAGGCTTCTGCGCAGCAAGCGTCCCTGCAACCCGGCGCGAGCCGCAGCTCGCGGGAGCAATTCGGCCGTCAGGCGTTGCTTGGGCAGGGGCAGACCGCTGGTGAGCATGGCCCGATTGGCAGGCTTGCGGTGCAGGACGCAGAGAGACAGGAGTGAATCCAGCAGCGGGTCATCATGCTGCCCGCGAGGATCGGAGTTGCTTTCGACACGACTGGTTTGTGGATCCACACCAGGACTCTCTTGAATGGTTCTTCGGATACGTCTTCATATCCCGAAAACTCGAACGCCCGCAAAGGATGAGCACATCCTCCGCGGGCGATTCGAAGTACGACGGGTCGATCAGTTCAGGCTGGGCAGCGTCGCCTTGGGCTTGATATCGGACTGAACCACGGTCGCCATGGGCGCCACAACCCCCTGACTCTTAAGCAGCTCACCCATGGTGGCCTTGATACGGTACTGAGTAAACAGCTCGCTGTAGCGAAGATCGACCAAACGGCGCGAAGCGGTAAACAGCTCGTTCTCGCTGTCGAGCAGGTCCAGCAGGGTGCGCTCGCCGATGCTGAATTGCTTCTGGTACGACTCACGCACGCGGGTGCTGTATTCCACATACTCGCGAGCGATGGGCAGCTGCTCGCGGGCATTGTTCAGCGCGTTCCAGGACAGCCCCAGATCTTCGTTCAATACACGCATGGCATTGTTGCGAATATCCAGCGCCTGGTTCACCTGATAGGACTTGGACTCCAGATCGGCCTTGTGGCTGCCACCGGCGAACAGGTTGTAGCGCATGCGCAGCATGGCCTGCCATTCGTTGGAGTGGCCATCGACGCCATCGATATTGCTGTCGGCGTTGCGCGAGAGTTCGGCATCGAAACGCGGATAGAACAGCGATTTGGCGGCTTCGTACTGTTTCTCGGTGGCCACCACGTCCGACTCAGCCGAGCGCAGGATGGGGCTGTTGGCCATCAGCGCCTGACGCGCGTCCTGCAGGCTGCCCGGCAACTGACCAGGCAGACCGGCGGGTTCGACCAGCTCCGCTGGCTCCAGGCCGACGACGCTATAGAAATTGGTGCGCGCATCAGCCAGGTTGGTCTGCTCGGTGATCAGGTTGTTGCGAGCCTGGGCCAGGCGGGCCTCGGCTTGATCCTGATCGGCCAGTCGGCCGACGCCGCGTTGACTGCGCAGGCTGATCTGATCGTAGATGCGCTCGTGGCTGCGCAGGTTGTCCTCGGCCAGACGCACCATCTCCTGGCGACGCAGCACCTCGATATAGACCTCTGCGACGTCCAGTGCGGTGCGTTCGGAGGTACCCAACAGCGCGTATGCACGAGAATTCACGGTAGCTTGCTGACGCCCGACTTCGTTGGAGGTGGCGAAGCCGTCGAACACCATCTGGCTCAGGCGCAGACTGGACTCACCACGGGTCAGGGTTTCGAAGCCATGACGTCCGGAGGCACGAGTCGAGGTGTTGTCGGTTCCCTCGCGGCCGTAACCCGCCAGCAAATCCACCGAGGGCAGGTAGCCCCCGCGAGCGGCATCGAGCTGCTTGTCGGCGGCCAGTCGGCCATTTACGCCAGCCTGGATTTCCGGGTGTGCGCCCATCGCATGTTGCATGGCTTCAGGGAGAGTTTGGGAGTAAGCAGGCAGGCTGATCGCCAGGGCAAGCGGCAGAACGTGGAAAAGGCGCAAACGCATAAACTGAGCTTCCTGAGCAGGGGATTGGGCGTCCTAGAGCGCCCGGACGTAACTACTCGCCAAGGGCACCGATAATGTGATGTGGGTCACTTTGAAAAACACCAGATAAAGAGCAAATATCAAAGTGACATCAGCGAAGCGATTGTTTAGGATGCGAGCCAATAGGTCAATACTCTGACGCAAAACATAATGTCAAAAAGTCATCAGCCAGAAAATTGACTTTTCTGTTTTACCGCCGTTACAGATCCATCACACACTTTTGCCAACCTAGCGCCGGCCCGGACTGAAAGGCTGGAACGATGAAGGCACGTTGAGCATCTCAAGGAGAGTCATACGATGAGCAGTGTCATTGCGACCGTCCAAAGCATTGTTGGCCAGGTCTTTGCCGTTTCCGCCGATGGCGCTCGACGCCTGCTGGTCGAAGGCGACCGACTCTTCAAGGGCGACGAAGTGCTCACCGGCGACACCGGCATGGTCACGCTGAAGCTGGCCGACGGTCGCACGCTGGATCTGGGCCGCGATAGCCAATGGAGCGAGTCGGACACCAGCGTCGCTGCCCAGGAAGCTCAAACTGCTCAACAGGTCGTCAGCCCGGGCGACGAGGTGGCGCAACTGCAACAGGCGATCGAGGCCGGTATGGACCCGACGCAGACCCTTGAGGCCACCGCAGCGGGCCCAGGCGCCGGTGGCGGCGGCAGCGGTGGAGCCGGCGGCGGTCACAGCTTCGTGATGCTCGATGCGACGGGTGAGGTGCTGGAAGCCAGCGTGGGCTTCGAAACCAGCGGCCTGGGCGAGTTCGCCAGTCCGGACGACCAGACCCGCGAACCGCTGCAGAATCAGGCGCCCGAGTTTCTCGACGGCAATGGTGCGCCGCAAGGCCCGCTCAATCTTCAGACCGCTGAAGACACACCAATCAATGGTTCCTTCAACACTCGTGACGTGAATGGCGATCTGGTGACGCTGACCATCACCCGCGCACCGACCAACGGCACCCTGGTACTCAACCCCAACGGTACCTGGACCTACACCCCTTCGCAGGACTACAACGGTCCCGACAGCTTCGTGGTCACCGCCTCCGATGGCCGTGGCGCCTCCACACCGCTGACGGTCAATCTGACCGTAACCCCCGTCAACGACGCGCCGGTTGCCAGCGGCACCTATGAAAGCACGGTAGAAGATACCGAGGCCGACGACACCTTCGCCGACATCAAGGGCCAACTCACCGCCACTGACGTAGACGATACGGTACTGACCTGGAGCGGTAGTGCCACCGGTGCCTATGGCGAGCTGACGGTCAATGCGGACGGCAGCTACACCTACGTGATTGATGCGACCAAGGTCAATGCCCTCGGGCAGGGCGAGAACGCCAGCGAGAACTTCACCGTGACCGTACGCGACCCGTCCGGTGCCAGCGATACTCGCGTCATCAGCATCAATATCATCGGTAGCAACGACACCCCGATCGCCGAAGCCGACGTGGCCGAACTGAGCGAAGACACCAGTATCAAGGGCGCACTGCCGGCCCGTGATGCCGATAGCGGCGCCACGCTCACATACGGCCTCGACAGCCCGGCACCAGCCGGTTTCAGCCTGAAGGATGACGGTACCTGGACCTTCGATGCGAGCCACGAAGCCTACCAGTCCCTGGCAGAAGGTCAGACCCTGACCCTCACCATCCCCTATGTGGTCACCGATGAGCATGGCGCCAGTGCCGGCAACACCCTGACCATCACCGTTACCGGGGTCAATGACGCCGCCATTCTCGGCAGTGCCGACGTACAACTGACCGAGACCGACGCGCCGCTGAGTACTGGCGGCACCCTGAGCATCAGCGATGTCGACAGCCCGGCCACCTTCGTTGCCCAGTCCGACATCGCCGGTCAGTACGGCACCTTTAATATCGATGCGGCCGGCAACTGGACCTATGTCGCCAATTCGGCCTACAACGAGCTGAACGTTGGTGACAAGCTGACCGATACCTTCGAGGTCTCGTCCGCCGACGGTACCAAGACCAGTGTCACCGTTACCATCAACGGCAGCAACGACGCGGCAGTTCTGAGCAGCGCCGACGTACAGCTGACCGAGACCAATGCCCCGCTTACCACCAACGGCACCCTGACCATCAGCGATGTCGACAGCCCGGCCACCTTCATTGCCCAGTCCGGTGTCGCCGGTCAGCACGGCACCTTCAGCATCGATGCGGCCGGCAACTGGTCTTATGTCGCCAATTCTGCCTTCAACGAGCTGAACGTCGGTGACAAGCTGACCGAGACCTTCGAAGTTTCCTCCGCCGACGGCACCAAAACCAGCGTCACCGTGACCATCAACGGCAGCAATGATCGGCCCGTGGGTATGGCTGACCGTATCACGCTGGATGAAGACACCACCGCCACAGGCAACGTGCTGAGCAATGACACCGATGTGGACAACGCCAGCCTGACCGTGACCAAATTCAGCCTGACCAGCCTGCCCTTCGTCAGCTTCAATGCTGGCACCACTGCAGACCTGGTCGTCGGCAAGCTGACCATCCAGGCCAACGGCGACTTCACCTTCGTTCCGGCCAAGGACTACAACGGCCCGGTACCGTCGATCACCTACACCCTGAGCGATGGCAGCCTTACCAGCACCGCCACCCTCACCTTCGACATCGCTCCGGTCAATGACGCCCCGGTCAATAGTGTTCCCGGCGCCCAAACCCTGAATGAAGACAGCAGCAAGTCGTTCAGCCTGCTGACCGGCAACAGCATTTCGGTCAGGGACGTCGATGGCGACCAATTGATCACCACCCTATCCGTTGCACACGGCGTGCTGAACCTCGGTCCGCTGAGCCCAGGTGTAGCCTTCAGCGGCAACGGCACCGGCAGCATCACCCTGGTGGGCAGCCAGGCGGCGATCAACGCTGCCCTGCAAGGCTTGAAGTACGTGCCGGCCAAGGATTACAACGGCCAGGACACCCTGACCATCAACACCACCGACGGCAAGTTGAGCGACAGCGACAGCATCACTCTCAACATCACCCCGGTCAACGACGCCCCGGTCGCCACACCGACCAGCGCCTCTACCCTTGAGGACGCCCCGTCCTTCGGCGGCAAGCTCGCGGCTACCGACGTCGACGGCGACACTCTGACCTACATCGCCAACGGCACCCTGCCCGGCGGCTTCAGCCTGAAGCCCGATGGCTCCTGGACCCTGGACCCTGGCCACGCCGACTACCAGCACCTGGCCGAAGGCAAGTCCACGACCCTGACCATTAACTTCACCGCCACTGACGGCAAGCTGTCGAGCAGCAGCACGCTGACCATCACCGTCACCGGCGTGAACGACAAGCCCACCATCACCGCCGCCACCGCTACAGCCACCGAAGGCAACGGTGAGATCAGCGGCCAGATTGCCGCCAATGACGTCGACGACGGCGCTGTGCTGAGCTTCAGCACCACGTCCAACGTTGCCGGCTTGACGCTGGACGGCGATGGCAAGTGGACCTTCGACGCCAGCAACGCGGCCTATGACTACCTGAAGGCCGGTGAAGAGCTCGTTCTTGAAATCCCGGTCACCGTCACCGACGAGCACGGCGCCAGTGCCGACAGCACCCTGACCATCACCCTCACCGGTACCAACGACGCCCCGGTGGCCAATGCCGTCAGCGCCTCGGGCAATGAGGACCAGGCCGCGCGCATCCAGGTGAACCTGTCCGGCAGCGACGTCGACGGTAGCGTCACCGGCTTCACCATCGGCTCCGTGCCCGCCAACGGCACCCTGTATGCCAGCGCCAACGGCGGCACTGCACTGAAGGCAGGCGACAATGTCACCGGCCCGGTGTATTTCGTACCGACCAAGGACTGGAACGGCACCACCACCTTCGAGTACAGCGCCGTCGACAACGACGGCGCCACTTCCGTCGACAAGGCCACCGCGACCATCACCGTCGCGCCGGTCAATGATCGCCCGGTTGGCATCAACGACTCGGTCACCTTCGACGAGGACACCACTGCCACCGGCAATGTCCTGAGCAACGACAAGGACGTGGACGGCGATACCCTGGTGGTCACCAAGTTCAGCATCACCGGCCTGCCCTTCGTCAGTGCCAACGCGGGCGGCACCATCGACCTGCTGGGCACCGGCAAGCTGACCATCCAGGCCAATGGCGACTTTACCTTCGTCCCGGCAAAGGATTACAACGGCCCGGTACCAAGCGTCACCTACACCCTGAGCGATGGCAGCCTCACCAGCACCGCCACCCTGCGCTTCGACATCACCCCGGTGAACGACGCCCCGGTCAACACCACTCCAGGCGCTCAGACATTGAATGAGGACGGCAGCAAGGTCTTCAGCATCTTTGGCAGCAACAGCGTCAGCGTAAGCGACGTGGACGGCGATAGCCTGACCACCACCCTAACCGTGAAGCACGGCGTGCTGACCCTCGGCCCGCTGCAAGGCGGCGTGACCTTCAGCGGCAATGGCACCGGCAGCATCACCCTGTCTGGAACCCAGGCAGCGATCAACGCTGCGCTGCAGGGCCTGAAGTACGTACCGGCAGCCAACTACAATGGCCAGGACACCCTGACCATCAGCACCTACGATGGCAAGCTGAGAGACACCGACAGCATCACCCTGAACATCACTCCGGTGAACGACGCTCCGGTGGCCAACGCCAGCAGCGCCAGCACTGTCGAGGACGCCCCGGCCATCGGTGGCAAACTCGATGCTACCGATGTCGATCGCGACCCCCTGACCTTCACTCTGAAGGGCAATGCCCCGGCCGGCTTCAGCCTCGACCCGGACGGCACCTGGACCTTCGACCCGCGCGACAGCGCCTACCAATCCCTGGGCCAGGGCGAAGTTCTGACCCTCCAGATCCCCTTCACTGCCACCGACGGTTCGCTGTCCAGCAGCAACACCTTGACCATCACCGTGACTGGTGTGAACGATGCGCCGGTGGTGAGCGGCGCCATTACCTACGGCACCAACGAAGATGCTACTGGCCATGTGATCTATCTGTTGGCCAAGGCCAGCGATGTCGACGTCAAGGATGTGCTGAGCGCTGTCAATATCACCGAAACCAGCGGTAACGACGCCTCCGGCGTGAGCATCCAGGGCAGCACCCTGGTGGTCGATCCGTCCAAGTACAACTACCTGGCCAAGGGTGAAAGCGTTGCCCTGACCTATGAATACCAGGTCAGCGACGGCAAGGGCGGCCTGGTCACCACCAGTGCCACCGTCACCATCGAAGGCCGTAATGACGCACCGGTGGTTAACAGCGCCATCGTCGTGGATAGCAACGAAGACGCCGCAGCGTTCAACGTCGACCTGCTGGCCAATGCCACGGACGTCGATCTTAGCGACGTACTGGGTATCAGCAACTTCAAACAGGTCGGCAGCCAGGACGCCTCGGGCGTGACCCTGAGCGGCAATGGTCTGCAGGTGAACCCGAACGCCTACAACTACCTCGCTGCTGGCGAGAAACTGGTGCTCACCTACAGCTATGACGTCGTGGACAACAACGGTGGCGTAACCCCCACCACCGCGACCATCACCATCGAAGGGCGTAACGATGCGCCCGTCCTGGAAAGTACCGTACAGAGCGGCAGCATCACTGAGCGCGCCGACGGCGTGCCGGGCGAGAACGCCGGCAGCCTGACCGCGAGCGGCGACATCGGTTTCAGCGACGCCGACCTGAGCAACACCCACATCGTGGGCAGCCAACTGATCAGCGCGAAGAACGGCAACGGCGAGGATGTTGATGTGCTGGGCAACCTCAGCGCGTCCCTCAGTGACTCCGCCCAGGGCGATGGCCAGGGCTCCGTACACTGGAGCTATAGCGTCGCCGCCGGTGCGCTGGACTACCTGGGCGCCGGCGAGACCGTGACCCTGGTGTACCGCGTTACCGTTACCGACAGCAGCGGCGCCTCGGCTTCGCGCGATGTCACCATCACCCTCACCGGCAGCAACGATGCGCCGATCGTGAGTGGCACCGCCACCACCCTGACCAACGAAGACGAAGCGGCCTACAGCCTCGACCTGCTGCAACACGCCTCCGACGAGGATGCCAACGACGTTCTCAGCGTCGGCAACGTCCAGCAGGTCGGCACCGGCGATGCGTCCGGCGTCACCTTCGACGCCACCAGCAACAGCCTGCAGATCGACCCGTCCAAGTACAACTACCTGGCCGTTGGCGAGAAGGTCGTCCTCAACTACAGCTATGAGGTCAGCGACGGCAAGGGCGGCGTTGTAAGTGCCAATGCATCTGTCACCATCGAAGGCCGCAACGACGCACCGGCGGTCACCGACACCAACGTCACCGTCGCCGAGGAAAGCGTGGGCACACCGCTGAACATCGCCGCGCCGACCGATGCCGACAGCAGCGACGTGCTGACCATCACCGTCACTGGCCTGCCCACCGTGGGCACCGTGACACTGGCCAACGGCACTCCGGTGAGCAACAACCAGACCCTGACCATCGCCGAGCTGCAAGGGTTGAAATACAACGGCCCTGATGACTACAAGGCAGGCGACCCCGTTGGTAATTTCACCTACAGCGTCAACGATGGCACCACCAGCGTCGAAGGCAAGGTCACCCTGGGCGTAACTCCGGTCAACGACGCACCGGATGCCAAGGATGACTTCGGTGTCATCGCTGGACTCAAGGGCAACTACTATGGCTACCGTGAAGGTGTCGACGGCGGCAACCTGCAAAATCTTGCCGGTGTAACGGCCTTCATCGCTGGTCGCACTCCCAGCGCCACATTCACCGCCACCGAGCTGAACTACGGCAACGGCGTGAACAACGACCTGGGCAACGATCAGCAACTGCAGAAGTTCCTGGGCGCCGATGCCGCTTCGCTGAACGCTGACCCGGCCAACACTTCCGATGCCATCATCGAGATGAACGGCCAGATCAACCTGAATGCCGGCACTTACCAATTCCGCGTAACTGCAGACGATGGCTACAGCATCCTCATCGACGGCAAGGTGGTGGCCGAGTTCAACGGCAACCAGAGTCCTACCACGCGCGAATCGGCCACCTTCACCATCACCGAAAGTGGCCCGCACAACATCCAGATCATTTACTGGGACCAGGGCGGCCAGGCCCAACTGAAGGTCGAACTACGCCCTGAAGGCGGCAACTACACCGTCGTCGGCGGTGCCCAGCTGAGCCACCCCGGCAACGACCTGCTGATCACCAACGAAGACCAGCCGCTGACCATCGAGCCGGCAACCCTACTGGGCAACGATACCGATGTCGACGGCGATACTCTCAGCATCGTCAGCGTCCAGGATGCCGTCAACGGCAGCGTGGCCCTGGTCAATGGCAAGGTGGTATTCACGCCGGCCAAGGACTTCAATGGCACCGGTTCCTTCACCTACACCGTCAGCGATGGCAACGGCGGCACCGACACCGCCACCGTGACCGTGGGCGTCAAGCCGGTCAACGATGCGCCGGTCGTGGACAGCACCAGCCTCACCGTCGCTGAAGAGAGCGTCGGCACCAACCTGGGTCTGCAGGCCCCGACCGATGTAGACGGCAACCCGCTGACCATCACCGTCACCGGCCTGCCTACCCTGGGCAACGTGACCCTGGCCGATGGCACCGCCGTAAGCAATGGCCAGACCCTCACCAGCGCGCAGTTGGAGGGTCTGAAGTACAGCGCACCGGCTGACTACACTGCTGGCCAGACCGTGGGTAACTTCACCTACAGCGTCAACGATGGCACCACCAGCGTGAACGGTCAGGTCAGTCTGGGCGTCACCCCGGTCAATGACCTGCCGGTCGTGGACAGCACCAGCCTCACCGTCGATGAAGAGAGCGTCGGCACCGATCTGGGCCTGAAAGCCCCGACCGATATCGATGGCGACACCCTGACCATCACCGTCACCGGCCTGCCCACCCTGGGCAGCGTGACCCTGGCCGATGGCACCGCCGTGAGCAATGGTCAAACCCTGACCAACGCGCAACTGGAGGGCCTCAAGTACAACGCACCGGCCGACTACAATGCCGGCCAGGCCGTGGGCAGCTTCACCTACAGCGTCAACGACGGCATCACCAGCGTCGAGGGCAAAGTCACCCTGGGCGTCACACCGGTCAACGATGCACCGACTGCCAAGGACGATAGCGCCAGCACGCTCGAAGATAACGCGGTCACCATCGACGTACTGGCCAATGACAGCGATATCGAGGGCGATGACCTGAGCATCACTGGCGCCAGCGCGGCGCATGGCAGCGTCAGCATCGTCGAAGGCAAGCTCGTCTATACCCCAAACGCCAACTACAGCGGCACCGACACCATCACCTATACCGTCACCGATGGCGAGGACAGCAGCACTGCCACCGTGCAGGTATCGATCGAGGCAGTGGCCGACGCACCGGAACTCAGCACTCAGACTCCGGCAGGTACGCCAAACGCGACAGGTCTGACCCTGCAAAGCTGGAATGGCTTGGCTCTGAGCGGCAACGGCAGCGGCGCCGCGCCTTCCACGCTGAAAGCCGTCATCGATGCTGCTGGCACGCCCACCAGCAGCGCCGCTGCCAGCGATGCCTACCTGGCCAGCGTCGATTCAGGCGTAGCCAACAAGCTCTCCGGGCTGATCTACCTGCAAGCCGGCGAGACCTACACCTTCAGCGGCGTGGGCGACGACAGCGTGCTGGTATCCGTGGGCGGCACCACCGTGGCCAGTGCCACCTGGAGCGGCAACACCGGACAGTTCAGCGGCAGCTTCACCGCCCAGCAGAGCGGCTACTACACTCTGGATATTTACCAGCACAACCAGAGCGGCCCGGGCAATCTGGATGTCAATGTCAAGGTCGGCAACGGTCCGGTGCAGGACCTGTCCACCGCCAACGTACTGCTCTACCGCGACACCACCGACCTGACCAGCGACGGCGTGCGCGTATCGGAACTGCACGGTAGCGATGGCAAGGGCTACTACCAGGTCTATGGGTACAACGAAGGCGACGAGAACAGCAGCATTCCGCTGTCGCACCTCAGCGCCAGCCTGGTGGACACCGACCTGTCGGAAAGTCTCAGCATCTCGATCTTGCAGATCCCAAGCGGCGTCACCATCAGCGACGGGACTCCGGGCCACAGCTTCACCGCCGATGGCACCCACTCAGAAGTGGACATCAGCGGCTGGAACCTGAGCAACCTGAGCCTCACCTCGCCCAACGCTGGCAGCTTCGATCTGAAGGTCAGCGCGACCGCCACCGAAGGCGCGAATGGCGACAAGGCCAGCACCAGCCTGACCCTGCCGGTCGTCGTGCATGGCGTGAACGACGCCCCCACCAGCGCCGACAACACCGTCAACACCAGCGAAGACACGCCGCATAGCTTCAGCAGTGCCGACTTCGTTTTCAACGATGTCGATGCTGGCGATAGTCTCAAGGCCATCCGCATCAACAGCCTGCCGGCCAGCGGCAACCTGAGCCTGGGCAACGAAGCCGTTACCATCGGCATGATCATTACCGCGGCGCAGATCGCTTCCCTGGTCTACACCCCGGCGGCCAACGCCAGCGGCAACAGCAGCTTCAGCTTCTCAGTGCAGGATCAGAGCGGTGCCTTCTCCACCACGCCGAACACCATGACCATCCAGATCGCGGCCGTGGACGACGCACCGGGACTGTCCAACAGCACCGTCAGCTTCGCCGAGAACATTGCCTCCGGCAGCACCATCGCCGACCTCAATGACCGCTTCACCGGCACCGACCAGGATCGTGACGGCGAACCGCTGTTCTACAGCATCACCGGCGGCAACGAAGCCGGCCTGTTCGCGATCAACTCGAGCACCGGCGTCATCACCCTGGCCAGCGGCAAGTCGCTGGACTACGAGACCGCTACCCAGCACCAGTTGCAGGTAACGGCCACCGACGGCAAGACTCCGGTCAACGCAACGGTCACTGTCAACGTCACCAACGTCAACGACAATGGCGTGGTCATCAGCGACGCCAACCTGGCCGCCAACACCGTGGTCGAGAACGCCGCCACCGGCGCCACCGTCGGCCTGACCGTGCAGGGCAGCGACGGCGATGCCGGAGCAACCATCACCAAGTACGAGCTGACCGATAACGCGGGCGGCCGTTTCGCCATCCGATTCACCATCAACCTGAGCAACGTCAACGACAATCAACAGCGTCGCCGAGAATGCCGTCAACGGTACCCGATGCTGGCACGTAGTGACCGTAGCCGACGGCAGCAAGCTCGACTACGAGAGCGCCACCAGCCACAACATCACCGTCAAGGTGACCAGCTCCGATGGCAGCACCAATACCCAGGTGTTCACCATCAACCTGAGCAACGTCAACGACAATGGCATCACCCTCACCGACGCCGATACAACCATCAACAGCGTCGCCGAGAATGCCGTCAACGGTACCCATGTCGGCGTCACTGCTCTCGGCGTGGACGGCGATGCTGGCACTACCGTGACCTACTCGCTGACCAACAATGCGGGTGGTCGCTTCGCCATCGACGCCACCACGGGTGTAGTGACCGTAGCCGACGGCAGCAAGCTCGACTACGAGAGCGCCACCATTCACAGCATCACCGTGCTCGCCACCAGTTCCGATGGCAGCACCCAGTCGGCGACCTATTCCATCGCCGTGACCAACGTCAACGAAGCCCCCGTGGTGGTCGCTGGCGCTGCGGTCACCGGTAATGAAGACAGCAACTACATTTTCAAATGGAGCGATTTCAAGGTCAGCGACGTGGATGCCAACAGCGCTCTCAGGATCAATATCGAGAGTCTGCCGGGGGAGGGCAAACTGCAGGTCAAGGTGGGTAATACCTGGACCGATGTCAGCGCCAACACCACCGTCACCAAGTCAGTGATCGACGGCAGCGGCCTGCGTTTCGTGCCTGACGCCAACGAGTCCGGCCACGACAGCTTCGGTGGCAACGGCGTCGGCCTCAACCAGGCAACCTATGCCACCTTCACCTACAGCGGTAGCGACGGTTCCCTGATCACTGCCAGCAGTACCATGAGCATCGACATCGCGCCGGTCGCCGACGTGCCGACGCTAAGCGTCAAGTCGGCTGCAGCCAGCACGCTGTTCACCACCACGTGGGAAAGCGCGCCTAACAGCGACAGCACCTCTCAGGACGTCACCAGCGCCACCTTCGAGAACTGGAGTCTGGTCACCACCGGCGACATTCTCACCGGAGGTAAAAATGTGTTCGAGGTCTGGGCCAGCGGCGACAGCATGCAGAACCAGGCCGGTAACATGATCACCGTCAAATTGCCGGGCACCGGCAACACTGACGCTCTGGAGCTCAACGACGCTGGCGGCAGCATGTCTCAGACCCTGGGCATCACCCGCAACGTCACCACCGAGGCCGGCAAAGTCTATGACCTGTCCATGGACTACGCTGGTCGCCTGGGCTTCGACACCACTTTCACCAAGATCGCGGTCTATCTGGGCAGCACCCTGGTAGGTGAATACGGCTCCAGCAGCAGCCAGACCAGCCTGAACTGGGAGAATATCCACTTCAGCTTCGTCGGCACGGGCAAGAACGAGGCCCTGACCATCAAGCTGGCCGGCACCTCCGCCGATGCCAGCGGCCGTGGCGCACTGATCGACAACATCACCCTCTCCTCGTCACAGGGCGTGGTGGCCGGCGATGGCGGCGTCAGCGGCAAGACCAGCATCGCCCTGGCCAACTACATCAGCGGCGCACTGACCGACACCGACGGCTCCGAAAGCCTGCGCTACGATCTCTCCAGCCTGCCTGCCGGCGCCAGCATCATGGTCGGCAACAGCACACTGGCGGCAGTCAACGGCGTAGTCTCCCTGAGCGCGGCGCAGTTGGCCACCGCCAAGCTGCAGGTCAGCGGCGCGGTACGCGGCGAGATCGGCCTGGACGTCAAGGCCGTATCGGTCGAGCCCAACGGCAGCACTGAGAGCACCAACAGCCAGCACCTAAAGCTGAAGATCGTCGAGGCAGGTGTCAGCCATGACAGCCTGACCACCAACACCATCACCGTGGCCGATACCAGCAGTGCGCTTTCTTCTGGGCTGACAGGCGAATACTGGGGCTACCAGGAAGGCACAAATGGTCCTAACCTTACCAGCCTGTCCCAGGTAGAGGCCTTCATAGAAAGCCGCACGGGTAACACAAGCAGCCTGGTCGGTTCCAATGACAACGCGGCGACCTCCTCGGTCAACGCCACCTTCATCGCCAATCAGATCAACTACGGTCTGCGCAACAATGGTAATACGGTGTTCAGTGATGACCTGGGTGACAACCGCACCGTCACCAATGGCAACACCATTGGCAGCTCCGGCAACTCGCAAAACAACCTGTATGACTTCCTGACGGCAGCCGGTACTGGCAACGTCTCCAGCCTCAAGGCCGGTGGAGCGAACCTCGGTGATACCTCGGACGCGATCATCCGTGCTCACGGTTTCCTCTCGGTCAATGCCGGTACCTATGACATCCGCATCACAGCGGACGACGGCTACCGCCTGATGATCGGCGGCAAGGTGGTTGCCGACGCGGATTACATCCAAGAGACCACCACCAAGAAGTTCAGCGGTATCAACCTAGACGGCGGTCTGCAGGCGCTGGAGTTGCTTTACTGGGATCAAGGCGGTGCGGCCAGCCTGAAGGTGGAATTCAAGCTCAGCGGCAGCGCTGACAACACCTACAAGGTGCTAGGCAGCAACGGCCTCAACCTCTATCAGGCACCCGGCGAGGGCCAGGAGCTGGTGCAGACCAATACCGGTTGGGCGATACACACTATCGGCACCACCAACGGTGGCGACGCCAGTGACCTGATCAACGGCAGCAAGTACTCCGACATTCTCAATGGCGGCAACGGCCACGATGTGCTCTACGGCAACGGTGGTCACGACCTGCTCAATGGCGGTGACGGCAACGACCTGCTGATCGGCGGGGTCGGCAACGACACGCTGATCGGCGGTGCAGGCGCCGATACCTTCATGTGGAAGTCTGGTGACTTTGGCAATGATGTGATCAAGGACTTCAACGCGGCCGAAGGCGACCGTATCGATATCAGCGACCTGTTGCCCGATACTGCCAACGCCAACAACCTCCTCGATTACCTCAAGGTCGATACCGTGACCAACACGCTGCAGGTCAGCACCACTGGTGATCTGGCCAACAACGTCGATGTGACCATCAAGCTGGAAGGTGTGAACCTGACTCAGTACGGTGCCACCTCCTCGCAGATCGTCAACTCGCTGGTGGCCGGTGCCGACCCGCTGGTGAAGACCGAGCATCACTGATGAGCATCCTTCCCACCGCGCCAGGCGCGGTGGGAAGGCACCTAACCGACCGATCTTGTCTATGCGTCGTCCGGCGCGTATAGGTGTATGCCCGGTATTAGACGTCTCATCAGGAGGCATCCATGCTTTACGTGCAGCGCGACGACCAGGGCAACCTGATCCGCGTCGAAGCGGCCGAGTTCGAGGGTTTTACCCAACAACTTCCCGCCGATGACCAGGACATACTGGCCTGGTATTCCAATCAGGCCATCGAGACCAGCCTGCTGCAGCTGCGCCAGAGCGACCAGGAGATGGTTCGCGTACTGGAAGATCTGATCAGCGTGCTGATCGCCAAGGGCATCATTCGTATCACCGACCTGCCACCGGCCGCGCAGTCCAAGCTGCTCAGCCGCAACCAGGCACGTGAAGCCCTCGGTGGCCTGTCACGATTGATTCAGGAAGAAGTCAGTACCGGTCTGATCTGAAGTCTGCGCGCCGGTTTCAGGCCACAGGTTGAGCTGGTGGCCATGGCATCGGGGCGCCAACCAGTTGCCCCTGCACGCCCTGAATGCCCATCTCCCGCAGTACCTGCAATTCCCCTTCGGTTTCCACGCGCTCGGCGATCAGTGGCAGATCGATGCTGTGCGCGGCACGCTGCATGGCGTCGATGAACAGGCGCTTGTCGGCCTCCTGATCGATGGCGCGGATGTAGCTACCATCGACCTTAAGATAAGCCAGCCCCAGCCGTGCCAGGTTGCCGATCATGCTGAAACGGCCGCCGAAGTGCTGCAGGCTGAGGCTGAAGCCCAGGCTGCGCAAACGCCGGGTCAGTTGTTCCAGTGCCGCCTGCTCGGGCAATTGGTCCTCCTCCAGCTCAAGCACCAGGAGGGGAGCGAGCTCGGTATATCGCTTGAGCAGCTCGAAAGCCTTTTCCAGCGCCCTGGGTTCACGTAACAGGGCGCCAGAGAGGTTCAGCGCAAGCGGCTGGGTATGCTTCGCCAAGTGCTCCAGCACTGTTTCCAGCATCAGCAGATCCAGGCGGGACGACCAGCCAAAGCGCTGCAACCAGGGCAGGAAACGACCTGCAGCAATGGCTTCGCCCTGCCCATCACGAATGCGCGACAGCACCTTGTAATGCAGTATCTGGCCAGGCTCGCGGGTACTGACCACAGGCTGGAAATACAACTCGATCTGGCCTCGGCTCAGTGCCTGGTCCAGCAGCGAGTGCCAGGCGTGGCGCTCATCACCCAGGCCTGCACGCTCGTTGCGCGAAGCCAGAGCCCAGCATTGCTCGCTCTGCCCCTCGGCTCTGGCCAGCGCCTCGTCGGCCAGACGCAGTAGCTCGCCCAGCTCGTCTCCAGGCTGAAACGGCGCCAGACCGATACGTGCCAGTGGCACGAGGTCACTGCCGCAGGTGATGGCCAGGTTGGCGAATGTGGTCTCCAGGCGCATGGCCAGTTGCTCGGCCTCCTCGGCGACCAGCCCTGGCGCCAGTAACGCGAAATCACCGCCGCGGCTGCGCGCCACCAGGCAGCCCGCACCCAGCGTGGCCCCTTCGCGCGACAGCAGTTCGGCCACCGCAAGCAACAGCTGGTCGGTGCGCTGACCGCCCAGACGCTGGTTGAGTCCAACCAGATCACACACCCTGACCATCAACAGGTAACCCACATTAGCCTGGTCTTCGGCGCCAAGGCGAACCTGCAACTGCATCTCGAAATACCGACGGTTGGCCAGCCCGGTCAGGCTGTCCTTGTAGGCTTCGTCGCGCAGCCGCTCGCTGCGCTCGGCCTGTTCCTGGAACAGCGCCTTGAGCTTCTCCACCATCTGATTCATCGCCTCCACCACCCGGCGCAGCTCGGGCGTACGCGGCAGCATGGGCAGGCTGAGGAACTCGCGACGGGCAATGGCATGAGACTGCTCGACCATGTAATCCAGCGGCTTGAGCTGACGACGCAGCACGAATGCGCCGACACAGGCGCTGAGCAGGCCGCACAGCAGCAGCCAGCCAAGGCTACCCAGAGCACTGCGCCAAAGTCGGGCGATGGCGAACATGGGATGGCTTTGCACCTCCACCCGTGCCGCCTGCTCCCAGCCGCGACTGACGAGGGCATCGCCGATTTCGGGCTGCAGGCCGATAAGGTCGACGAACCATTGTGGCGCCTCGGTATCCGCCGTGTCAGGCACGCCACTGCGCTCGACCAGGGTCTTGCCGCTGGCGATGTCGATCACGCGAATGCTCTGGAAGTAGCCGCTGTCGAAGATCGAGCTGACCATCAGCTCCATCATCGCCGGATCGTCGACGTGCGGAGTCAGCGACAGGCCCAGTGCCGTGGCGGCGTCCTGCGCATGCGATCGCAACTGGTTGACGTATTGCTCGCGGGAGCTCTCCAGACCGACCATGAAGCTGCCGGTGAAGGCGACCACCAGAAACAGGCAGATGGCGATCAGCAATTGTTTAAACAGAGACATCTCGACTCCTATCGACCCGGTTCCACCGGAAAACCCTCGGCGGCCATCTTCTTCAACAACTCCTGCCAGCGCGAAAGGCGCTTGGCATCTCCCACCTGCTTGCCGCCACCCTTGCCCGCCAGCCACAACCCCTCGGCGTTGAAGGCATATACCGGCAACAAATCCGAACGCTCGCTGGCAGGGCGAATGACATTGATCAGGTTATCCAGCACCAGTGGCATTGCATCGGGTGTGGCGTAATAGGTCAGCACCATGTGCGCCTGGTTGAGACGCAGCGCCTTGACGTAGGTAATGCGCAGCTTTTCGCTGGCGACACCAGCCTCACGCAGGGTGAAATACTTGGCGATGGCGAAGTCCTCGCAGTCGCCCGCGCCCTTGCGCAGAGCCTCGACCGGGGTCGCCCAGTAATCGTTCTGCCGCCAGATTTCGATATCGTCGCGAAAGCGCAGACTGGCATTGAAGAAGCGATTCACCGCCTCCAGCTGAGCGGGTTCATCGAGCGTCGGCAAACGCTCGAGCAAGGCCTGCCATTCATCGATGCGAGCTTTGCCATCGCCAAGAGGCCCATACAGCTTCTCGGCACGCTGACTGATCAGGTTGAAATCCCAATCCGCGTGCAGCACGCCAGCGAGCATGATCAACAGCAACGGCGCGGCCAGGAGCGACTTGCGCCGGCCCCGCCCAAATCGACCTGCGCCCGCGCAACCTCGAAACATCGGCAATCCGTATCGGGGCTGACTGCCCCTGGAACACGGCGGGAATGGTGCGGGCTATGGGTGAAAAAGACAATGGCACTTCGCCGTTATCACGGCGAAAGCGCACCGCCTTGAGGCCTAACGCAGGCTCTGCAAATGCAGCACACCGAACAGCAACACCTGCAGGCGCTGCCACCCTTGCCTGGGCATGCCCTGAAGGCGTGAGCGAAACAGCAGCAGCTCGCCCACATGCGCCAGCAGCATCAGCAAGGCGGCCCAGTTGACCCAGCCGCCCAGGGGCGCCGCGAAGGGATAGAAGAGATTGAGCAGCGCCACCAGCCAGAACATGGCCAGGGCGCCCTTGGCAAAAGACAGCAGATTCATCGTCGGCCTCCGATTGGATGAAGCTGCAAGTGTGCCCGCACAGGCTGCAGGCGGTGACCACTCTTTAGACTGGCAGAGCCATCAATAGCCTGCGCCAGACACGCGGCGACCAAAGATTCACCAGCGGCGCTCGCTGCGGCGCTGTTCGTGGTGGCTGCGCCCGTTGGAGAAACGCTGCGGAGTACTGCGGCCTGCGTCCCAGCCACGCTGGACCTGCCCGCCTTGATGCTCCCGCAGGCCGTGGTTGCGACGGTAGTCGTACCTTGGCTGGTGGTAGCGCTGGTAGCCGTCACGATGCCGCTGCTCGTGGCCGTAATGATGACGCGGCGGCGGTGCCGGCACATGGCGCGGCGGGGCTGGATAGTAGCGTTGGCGACGATCCTCATAGTAATAGCGCGGCGTCACGTAGATGGAAGGCGCGTAGTGGTCACGCCGGTAGCCGTCGTAATAGCGATAGCCATGGTGATAGCCACGGTCATAACCGTCTCCATAGACGGCACAGCCTGAAAGCAACAAGAACAGCGCGGAAAACAGCATCTTGTAGGGCATGGCGGCCTCCTGTGACCGCTGGGGTGGCGCCGACCGATGCCGGCCTCCGGGAAGGTATTGCTAGGCATCAGACAGCGCCGCCGGCGACAGGTGCGATCACTTCGTCGGCTGTGATGGGGCGTGCAAAAGTGCAGCATGCCCTATCGCCAACGGAAGGGCTGGCACGCCATTCGCTTAAAGCCGCAGCGGAGAGCCGATCCGCTGCGCGGATCGCAGGTAGCGAATCGCAATGGCCGACTAGGGTTCCGGCTCGCCAGTGGCGAGTGACTGGTCCGAGAGTGGGCGACCTCATGCAGCGGCGGGAAGCCGCGGGGTTACACGGCGGGACAAAAGCCCGGGAGGACGCGCAGCCAGGCTGCCGGCTTTCCCGCTTTCGTCCATGACAAGAGGTTTCCATGTCCATTCGTTCCCTGCTCACCGCCCTGCTCTGCGCCTGCCTGCTCGGCGCTCCAACGGCCCAGGCCGCGCCCAAGACCTTCAAGCTGTGCTGGTCGATCTTCGCCGGCTGGATGCCCTGGGGCTATGCCGCCGAACAGGGCATCGTGAAGAAGTGGGCAGACAAGTACGGCATCGACATTCAGGTGCAGGAAGTGCCGGATTACGTCGCCTCCATCGAGCGCTACAGCGCCGGCCAGTTCGACGCCTGCACCATGACCAACATGGATGCCCTGACCATTCCCGCCGCCGCCGGCAAGGACAGCACCGCGCTGATCATCGGCGACTTCTCCAATGGCGCCGACGGCCTGCTGCTGCGCGGCAGCGGCCTGCGAATCCAGGATCTCAAGGGCAAGAGCGTGCTGCTGGTGGAGAACTCGGTGTCGCATTACCTGCTCAGCCGCGCGCTGGAGTGGGCACTGCTCGAGGAGAGCGACGTGACCATCATCAACGTCTCCGACACCGAAATCGCCGAGGCCTTCCTTGCCGGCAAGGGCGACGCGGTGATCACCTGGAACCCGATCCTCTCCGAGATCCGCCGCAAGGCCGAAGTCAGCCAGGTGTTCAGCTCCAATCTGATTCCCGGCGAAATCCTCGACCTCACCGTGGTCGACAGCCAGACCCTGGCGCAGCACCCGGAGTTCGGCCGCGCACTGACCGGCGCCTGGTTCGAGACCCAGCGCCTGCTCGGCCTGCCCACCCCGGCCGGGCGCGAGGCCCGGGCCAGAATGGCGGCCGCTGCCGACACCACCGCAGAAGATTTCGAGGCCCAGTTGGGCACCCTGCGCTCGTTCTACTCGCCGCGCACCGCGCTGAACTTCGCGCGCACCGGCAAGCTGCCGGATCTGATGCAACGGGTGGCGCGCTTCGCCGATGCCCACGGCCTGCTGGGCAAGAGCGGCTTGGGGCTGACCAATCTGGGGATCGCCTTTAGCAGCGAACGGACTTTGGGCAATCCGCAGCGCATCCTGCTGCGTTTCAATCATGACTACATGCAGTTGGCCGCCGACGGCGCACTCTGACGCCCCAGCAGGCAGCACGACCCGAGCCCAATGCACCAGCAGAGCGCACCGCATACCCCGACGCCAGCCGAACGAGCGCCGCCTGCTGCGCTTCGCGGTGCATGGCACGATGTTCGCTAAGAACAGCCCGTGCAGGAACAACCCGGCTTACCGGGATCGCGGCACCACAATTTGCCAATAGCCGGCTAGGGTTCCGGCTCGCCACCCGCGAGCGACTGGTCCGAGAGCAGGCGACCTCCAGCGAGGTTACACGGCGGGACAAAAGCCCGGGAGAACGCGCCCCATCCGTTGGGAACCGCCGCGCACTCCTGCCCGCCCCTGTCCAACTGGAGGTTCACCATGGGTATGCCCCACTCGTTTCAGCGGCCATCGGCCGCCAATCCCAAAGGCCCGATGCCCCCACGCCCTTGCGCCCGCTAGCGGCGCAGGCATTTCGCTCCAGGCCCGACGAGGACTCCCCATGCGCCTGATCAATCGCCACCCGGATCGCAGCGGCCGCCTGCTGCTGATCCTGCTGCCCTTCGCCCTGCTGCTGTTCGTCTACTTCAGCGCCTCGACCACCCGCCTGGCCGAAAACCCTAACGACAAGCTGCTGCCCAGCGCCAGCCAGATGGTCGATGCCATCGACCGCCTGGCCTTCACCGAGGACAAACGCAGCGGCCAGTACCTGTTCTGGCAGGACACCGCCTCCAGCCTGCAACGCCTGGGCATGGGCCTGGGCATCGCCGCGCTGCTGGGCCTGGTGCTGGGCATCGCCGCCGGCAGCATCCCGCTGTTCGGCGCACCGCTGTCACCGCTGCTCACGGTGCTGTCGATGATTCCGCCGCTGGCCATCCTGCCGATCCTGTTCATCGTCTTCGGTCTGGGTGAGCTGTCCAAGGTGATGCTGATCGCCATCGGCATCACCCCCTGCATCGCTCGTGACATCGAGCAACGTGCCCGCGAGATTCCCGGCGAGCTGCTGATCAAGGCGCAGACCCTCGGCGCCAACACCTGGACGCTGATCCTGCGCCTGGTGCTGCCGCAACTGCTGCCGCGCCTGCTGATCTCGCTACGCCTGATGCTCGGCTCGGCCTGGCTGTTTCTGATCGCCGCCGAGGCCATCGCCTCGACCGACGGCCTCGGCTATCGCATCTTCCTGGTGCGCCGTTACATGGCCATGGACGTGATCCTGCCCTACGTGGTGTGGATCACCCTGCTGGCCTGGCTGATGGACCTGGGCCTGCGTCAGGTGCTGCGCCTGTGCTTCCCCTGGCATGAAGGAGGCAAGGCATGACCCTGTTCAGCCAACATATCGTCCCGCTGAGGGAACCTGCCATGAGCGAATCCAGCGCTACGGCCGCGAGCCCAGCGACAACCGCCTTTATCGAAGCGCGCAACCTGTGGCAGGAGTACGGCGACCAGGTCGTGCTCGAACGCCTCAACCTCAAGGTGAATGAAGGCGAATTCTGCACCCTGGTCGGTGCCTCCGGCTGTGGCAAGTCCACCTTCCTGCGCATGCTCCTTGGCCAGGAACGCCCGAGCCGCGGCGAACTGCTGCTGCGTGGTCAGGTGCTGCCCAACGAGCCCGATCCGAGCCGTGGCGTGGTGTTCCAGCGTTATTCGGTATTCCCGCATCTGAGCGTGCTGGACAACGTCGCCCTCGGTCTGGAGCTGCCGAAATCGAAGCTGTTGGGCCGGCTGTTCGGCGCCGCCAAGCGCGAGGCCCGCGAGCGCGCTGCGGAAATCCTCACCAAGGTCGGCCTCGGCCATGCCCTGAACAGATACCCAAGCGCACTCTCCGGTGGCATGCAGCAACGCCTGGCCATCGCCCAGGCGCTGGTGATGCAGCCGCGCATGCTGCTGCTCGACGAGCCCTTCGGCGCCCTCGACCCCGGCATCCGCAAGGACATGCATGCGCTGCTGCTGGAGCTGTGGCAGGAAACCCGCCTGACCGTGTTCATGGTCACCCACGACCTGTCCGAAGGCTTCAGCCTCGGCACCCGCCTGCTGGTGTTCGACAAGGTACGCCACGACCCGCAGGCGCCCGGTGCATACGGGGCGCGGATCACCTATGACATCCCGCTCAACGCCGCGCGCCGGGCACAGCTGCAACTGCCCAGCGAGCTGGCCGAACGTATCGCCGCGCCCACGGCGCTGTAGCCAGGATGAAAGCCGGGGATCATCGGGACAGTTTCCCCGGATTGCATCCGGGCTACGGAGCCGTCGTTTCGATCCAACCAAAGCGTCGCGGCTGAAGCCCCTCCCACACATCGAGTGGTTCCGAATCCCTGTGGGAGGCGCTTCAGCGGCGAGCTTTTCAGCGGTAAATTCAGGTAGCTACCGACCGGCTAACTCAACACCTCCAGATAGCGCGCCAGCGTTTCCCCCTCCGCGGCAAACCAGCGCTGCGCCTCGTCGGTACAGGGCGTGGCGAGATCGGCGCGCCAGTCCGGCTCCAGCGTATCGATAAGGAAGGTGCGCACCACCGCACGGCCGTCCGGCCTTTGCAGGTGCTGGCACACGCGCCCGGCCGCCGGGATCTCGTAGCCCTCCAGCAAGACGCGCTGCCCGACCCGCGCCGGCTGGGTGGACAGCACCACCCGATAGCGGCCCGGCTGATCGGCATAGGCCAGCGAGGTTTCGCAGTCGAATAGCGCGGCCAGGGCCTGGCCATCACCCTGCGCCCGCTCCGCTCGCTCGCGCAGCTGCAGCGCTGACTCACCCGGCTCCACCGCCCGCCCGTGCACCCAGCCAAGCCGGTCGCCGCTGAGAATCAGGCCACCGCCGCGCTGCAGCACCTGGCCGGTTTCGGCATCGCACTCCTCCAGCAGACGCAGGCCGATCAACGGCCCGCCGCTGGCCTGCAGGCGCCAGTCCTCGACATAGGCACCACTGGTGCCGAACTCGATCATGCAGTTGCCGATGCGCTGCAACTGCGCCGGCTCCGGCCAGCGGTTGTGCAGTTGCAGGGACACCCCGCCGCGCCAGCTCAAGTAGCCGTTCTCCCAGATACTGTCAGCCACCCAGCCCTCATGATTGGCAAGCTGGCGCAGCTCGGCGGCGTCGTAGTCCTGCCAAGCCCGCACCGGCAGCGCGGGTGCGTCCGGCAGGCGCAGGTCGATGGTGAAGGCGCGGCTCTGCAGCCAGTGCACCAGGGTACGCTCGTCGCTGCGGCCATCGGCGAAGCTGATGCTGCGCCGACGAAAGTGCCCGAGCATCCAGTCCGGCACACCGCCCTCGGCGCGCTGCGGGTAACGTGCAGCCAATTCCAGCAGGTTCATGCCGTCACCTCCCGGCCGCCTTGACCAAAGCTGGACAAACCCGCTGCACCATCCGGCAATTGCAGTGAGCCGTCCTCCAGCCGCTCACGCAGATAGCGGAAGGTCTGCGCCGTCTGCGCGAACAGGTGGTCGCCACAGTTCACCGGCGCGTACACCCGCTCACCGCGCGGCGGCAGGCCGGGGATCGGCGCGATGCGCGTCGGGTAGTCGCAGGCGCAGAACAGCGGGAAGGCGAAGCGCTCCTCGCTGACCTTGCGCACGCGGTGCGAGGTGGCGACGAAATGGCCGTTGCTGAGCACTTCGAGCATGTCGCCGATATTGATCACGAAGGCGTCCTCCACCAGCGGCACGTCGATCCACTGCCCGTCGTCGTTGAGCACCTGCAAACCTTCGGCGGTGGGTAGCAGGATGGTGAAGCACTCGTAGTCGGTGTGCGCGCCGATGCCGGGACGGTCGGCCACCGGATCGGGGTCGAGCGGGTAATGGATCATGCGCAGCTGGCTGGTGGGATGGCGGGTGATGCCGGCGAAGGTGTCCTCGGCCAGCCCCAGCGCCAGGGCGAAGCCGCGAAACAGCCTGTCGCCGAGCGCCAGCGCGGCGCGGTAGTAGGCGCTGACCTCGCGCTTGAAGTCCGCCGAGTCCGGCCACTGCGTCGGCCCCAGCAGCGGATAGACCTGGGCCGCCTCGGTGTAGTCGTAATTGACGTCGTAGGCTTCCTTGAGATCCTTGCTGCCGCCGACAAACTGCTCCTCGCCCTCCGGCACGTAGCCGCTGTGGTTGCTCGACTGGCCGATGTAAAAACGCATCTTCTCCTCCAGCGGGCGGGCGAAGAAGCGGCGCGCCTGGTCGACCAAACCGTCGCGCAGCTCACGCGCAATGCCGTGCCCGGTAATCTGCAGGAAGCCGACCTCGCGCGCGGCACGGCCCAGCTCATCGGCGACGCGCCGGCGCTCGGCAAGATGCTCGCTATACAAGCCCGAGACGTCGATCAGGGGAATCGAGGTGAAATGGGTATGCGCCATGGCAATCTCCCTTGAGCAAGTGAGTTACCTGGTCGTCCAGACGAGCAGCGGGTCGGGTCGTCCCGAGGGCGGCAGCAAGGCCGCCCCTGCAACAGGGTCGATAGCGATTTCCATGCCACCGCCATCATGCCGCCAAGGCGCGGCGCCACGAGCCGAATTGCCCCCCAAACGGTGCACTTAACACCGCCCAGGCCCCATCAGGCAGCACGCACACCGCGAACCGCATCACCCAAGCGCGCAGCCACGGGCTCCGGCGAGCTGGCACGCTATTCGCTAAAGCTCAGGCGTGCAGGTTACAACCGGGGTTTCCCGGAATCGCGGCACCACAATTTGCGAAATGGATGACTAGGGTTCCGATCCGCGCAGGCGGGTGACTGGTCCGAGAGTCATCGACCTCCAGTGAGGTTACACGGCGGGATAAAAGCCCGGGAGAACGCGCCTTTCGAACCATTCGAAACGTGCCGCGACTCCTGCCCGTACTCAACAAGACTGGAGGTTCCAATGCGCAAGTACCGTCTGCTCTCCTTCGCCGCTGCCGGTCTGGCCGCGCTGCTCAGCTTCAGCGCCCACGCCGAGAAGAAAGACAGCTTCAGTGTCTGCTGGACGCTCTACGCCGGCTGGATGCCCTGGGGCTATGCCAGCACCTCCGGCATCATCGACAAATGGGCGAAGAAGTACGGCATCGACATCGATGTCGTGCAGCTCAACGACTACGTGGAATCCATCAACCAGTACAGCGTCGGCCAGTTCGACGGCTGCACCATGACCAACATGGACGCCCTGACCATCCCCGCCGCCGGCGGCGTGGACAGCACCGCGCTGATCGTCGGCGACTACTCCAACGGCAACGACGGCCTGCTGATCAAGGGCGAAGGCAAGACCCTGGCCGACCTCAAGGGCATGCAGGTCAACCTGGTGGAGCTGTCGGTATCCCACTACTTCCTCGCCCGCGCTCTGGAAAGCGGCGGTATGAGCGAGCGCGACGTGAGCGTGGTGAACACCTCCGACGCCGACATCATCGCCGCCTTCTCCACCCCCAGCGTGCAGGCCGTCGCCACCTGGAACCCGATGCTCGCCGAGATCAAGGCCCAGCCCGGCAGCACCGAGGTGTTCGACTCCTCGAAGATCCCCGGTGAAATCCTCGACATGATGGTGGTCAACACCCAGACGCTGAAGGACAACCCGGACTTCGGCAAAGCCCTGGTCGGCGCCTGGTTCGAGATTCTCGACCTGATGCAGTCCGGCACCGCAGAAGCCACCGAAGCGCTGACCGACATGGCCAAGGCCTCCGGTACCGACCTGGCCGGATTCCAGGCCCAGCTGGCGACCACCAAGCTGTTCTACACGCCCAAGGAAACCCTGGAGTTCGTCACCAGCCCGGCCCTGCCGGAGACCATGACCAAGGTCGCCAACTTCAGCTTCGAGCACGGCATCCTCGGTGAAGGCGCGCGCAGCGCCGATGCCATCGGCATGACCTTCGCGGGCGACGTGACTACCGGCGACAGCGCCAACATCAAGCTGCGCTTCGACCCGAGCTACATACAGATGGCCGTCGACGGCAAGCTCTGACCCTCACGCCCCCTCGCAACGATGATCAGGCGCCACTGCCGGCGCCTGACGATACGGCTTTGATCCCGAGGTACCCATGACAACTGCCCTCACCCTCCGCCCCACCCTCTATGAGGAAACCGTCCCCGGCGGCGGCCACACTTCCTTCGTGCTCAAGCGCGGCCAGTTGCTGCGCATCACCGATATCGAAGGCGGCGCCAACGTCAGCCTGCTGCTGTTCAACGCCGCCGAGAAAAGTGAGCGGCTTAACCTGCCGGACACCCTCAAGTGCCAGCACACTGCCAAACTAACCGCCGGCCACTGCCTGTATTCGGACATGGGCCGCGTGCTGGCTGCCATCACCGCGGATACCTGCGGCTGGCACGACAGCTTCGGCGGCGTGCTGAATGCCGACGAGGTGCTGGAAAAGTACGGCCAGGGCCGCTACCAGGAACTGCGCAACGGCTTCTTCCGCAACGGCATGGACAACCTGCTGGTGGAAATGGGCAAGTGGGATCTGAGCCTTGCGGACTTGTTGATGAACCTCAACCTGTTCAGCCGCGTGGAGGTCGACGCCGATGGCGTCTTCCACTTCCAGCCGAACAATTCCAAGACCGGCGACCATATCGAGCTGTATGCGCCGATGGACACCCTGGTGGTGCTCACCGCCCTGCAGCACCCGATGGACCCCAACCCGCAGTACGCGCCCAAACCGGTGCAGCTCGCCTGGAGCAAGGTCGCCAGCGACGGCATCACCCTGCTCTGCCGCACCTCGCGCCCGGAAAACGGCCGCGGCTTTCACAACACCGAACGCCAGTACCTTTGAGGATGCCGACATGAGCCTGACCGCAAGCAACCTGCATCCGGAAACCGCCAGCTTCCGCCACACCATTCCGGCGGGCGAGCCTTACCTGTTCGAGGTCAAGGCCGGGCAGACCCTGCGCCTGCATGATCTGGAAGGTAACCAGGCGATCGACACCCTGTTCTTCGCCGCCCGCAACCCGCGCGAGCGTTTCGACCCGCAGCGCACCCTGCGCAAGCAGAACAAGGTCTACCTCACCACCGGCACGGTGCTCTACTCCAACCTCGGCAAGCCGCTGCTGACCATCGTCGCCGACACCTGTGGCCGCCACGACACCCTCGGCGGCGCCTGCGCGCAGGAGAGCAACACCGTCAGGTATGCACTCGAGAAGCGCTATATGCACAGCTGCCGCGACAACTTCCTGCGCGCCAGCCTGCACGACGGCCGCCTGAGCAAGCGCGACCTCGGTGCCAATATCAATTTCTTCATGAATGTGCCGGTAACGCCGGAGGGCGGCCTGACCTTCGAGGACGGCCTCTCCGCACCCGGCAAGTACGTGGAACTCAGGGCCGAGACCGACGTGATCGTGCTGATCTCCAACTGCCCGCAACTGAACAACCCCTGCAACGGCTGGAACCCGACCCCGGCTGAAGTGCTGGTCTGGGACTGAGCCCGACATCGATCTCCTGTAGGAGCGGCTTCAGCCGCGAAGCATTCGAGTAGGTAGCAACGGATTCGCGGCTAAAGCCGCTCCTACAAAGCAACACGCATCACCCGAATGTTCTGCCACGGACGACCGTGGCACATGACGAATGACGGCGGGACGGCCCGCCACGCCCTTCGAGGGTCAATGAAGATGTTCGACAAACTCCTGATCGCCAACCGTGGCGCCATCGCCTGCCGCATCCTGCGCACCCTGCGTGAACTGAAGGTCAGCGGCGTAGCCGTATATGCCGAGGCCGACGCCGCCAGCCTGCATATCCAGCAGGCTGATGAAGCCTTCTGCCTCGGCGGCGGCCCCGCCGCGCAGACCTACCTGGTGGTCGACAAGATTCTCGCCGCGGCCAAGGCCAGCGGCGCGCAGGCCATCCACCCCGGCTATGGCTTTCTCTCCGAAAACGCCGCCTTCGCCGAAGTCTGCGAAGCGGCCGGCATCGCCTTCGTCGGCCCGACGCCCGAGCAACTGCGCGTATTCGGCCTCAAGCACACCGCTCGCGCCCTGGCCAAGCAGCACGGCGTGCCGATGCTCGAAGGTACCGAGCTGCTGGAAAATCTCGATACGGCGCTGGCCGCGGGCGAGGCGGTCGGCTACCCGGTGATGCTGAAAAGCACCGCCGGCGGTGGCGGCATCGGCATGCGCGTCTGCCGCTCGGCCGCCGAACTCAGCGAAGCCTTCGAGGCGGTCAAGCGCCTGGGGCAGAACAACTTTAGTGACAGCGGCGTATTTATCGAGAAGTACATCCAGCGCGCCCGCCACCTGGAAGTGCAGGTATTCGGCGACGGCCAGGGCGAGGTGCTCGCCCTCGGCGTGCGCGACTGCTCGGTGCAGCGGCGCAACCAGAAGGTGCTGGAAGAAACCCCGGCGCCGAACCTGCCGGCCGGTATGGCGGATGAGCTGTGCGCAGCGGCGATCAAGCTGGCCAAGGCTGTGAATTACCGCAGCGCCGGCACTGTCGAATTCGTCTACGACAGCGAGGCCGAGCGCTTCTACTTCCTCGAAGTGAACACCCGCCTGCAGGTCGAACATGGCGTCACCGAACAGGTGTGGGGCGTCGACCTGGTGCGCTGGATGATCGAACTGGCGGCCGGCGATCTGCCGCCGCTGAGCGAACTGGCCAAGACGCTAAAGCCGTCCGGCCATGCCATCCAGGCACGCCTGTACGCCGAAGATCCGGGCCGCGACTTTCAGCCCAGCCCCGGCCTGCTGACTGCCGTGGCCTTCCCGCCCGCTGACGGCAAGGCGCTGCGTATCGACACCTGGGTCGAAGCCGGCTGCGAGATCCCGCCCTACTTCGACCCGATGATCGCCAAGCTGATCACCTGGGCGCCAAGCCGCGAAGAAGCCTCCCATGCGCTGGATCAGGCCCTGGCAGGCACTCTGCTCTACGGCGTGGAATGCAACCGCGACTACCTGCGCCAGATTCTCAGCGATGCGCCTTTCGCCAGCGGCCATCCCTGGACCCGCTGCCTGGAAAACCTCGTCTATCAGGCCAGCACCTTCGAAGTGCTCAGCGCCGGCACCCAGACCAGTGTGCAGGACTTCCCCGGCCGCCTCGGCTACTGGGCCGTTGGCGTACCGCCGTCCGGGCCGATGGACAGCCGCGCCCTGCGCCTGGGCAACCGCCTGCTCGGCAACGACGAAGGCGCCGCCGGCCTGGAAATCACCATGAGCGGCCCGACCCTGTGCTTCAATACGGACGCCGTGGTCGCCGTCACCGGCGCCGAGATCCCGCTGAGCGTCGATGGCGTGGAACAGCCGATGAACACCGCCCTGCTGATCCAGGCCGGCAGCACCCTGGCCCTCGGCACCATCGTCGGGTCCGGCGCACGTAGCTACCTGAGCGTTCGCGGCGGCATTCAGGTGCCGGACTACCTGGGCAGCAAGAGCACCTTTACCCTCGGCCAGTTCGGCGGCCATGGCGGCCGTGCACTGCGCGCCGGCGACGTGCTGCATCTGCTGCCCCTGGCCGATACCGGCAGCGGCGCGCAACTGCCCGCCGAACTCTGCCCATCCCTGCCGGCCGTACGCGAACTGCGGGTGATCTACGGCCCGCACGGCGCGCCGGAATACTTCACACCCGCCTATGTCGACAACTTCCTCGCCACCGAGTGGGAAGTGCATTTCAACTCCAGCCGCACCGGCGTGCGCCTGATCGGGCCGAAACCGGAATGGGTGCGCGACAGCGGCGGCGAAGCCGGCCTGCACCCGTCCAACATCCACGACAACCCCTACGCCATCGGCGCGGTGGATTTTACCGGCGATATGCCGGTGATTCTGGGGCCCGATGGCCCCAGCCTCGGCGGCTTCGTCTGCCTGGTGACCATCATCGAGGCCGACCTGTGGCAGCTCGGTCAACTCAAGGCCGGTGACAAGGTGCGCTTCGTGCCGGTGGATATCGTCACGGCGCGGGAGTTGGCCAAAGCCAGTGCCAGCGAATGCACCAGCCTTTGTGGGAGCGGCTTCAGCCGCGATGCAGGCAACACCGAAATCGCGGATAAATCCGCTCCTACAGACGCGACCGTAGCCCGGATGCAATCCGGGGAAATCGCAGCGCCTGAATCCCGGATTGCATCCGGGCTACAAAGCCCCATCGTCCTCGACCTCGGCCAGGCCGACACCCGCCTGGTCGCACGCCTGTCCGGCGACACCCACCTGCTGCTGGAAATCGGTGCGCCAGAACTCGATCTGGTGCTGCGCTTCCGTGGCCACGCGTTGATGCAGGCGCTGGAGGCCAAGCAGCTCGCTGGCGTAATCGACCTGACGCCAGGCATCCGCTCGCTGCAAGTGCACTACCAACCGGAAACCCTGCCGCTGCGGCGGCTGCTCGACATAGTCGCCGGCGAGTGGGACGCCGTATGCGCCGCGCGCGACCTCAAGGTGCCGTCGCGCATCGTCCACCTGCCGCTGTCCTGGGACGACCCGGCCTGCCAGCTGGCCATCGAGAAATACATGACCACCGTGCGCAAGGACGCCCCCTGGTGCCCGAGCAATCTGGAGTTCATCCGCCGCATCAACGACCTGCCGAACCTCGACGAGGTGTACCGCACCGTGTTCGACGCCAGCTACCTGGTGATGGGCCTGGGCGACGTCTACCTCGGCGCACCAGTGGCCACCCCGCTCGATCCGCGCCACCGTCTGGTCACCACCAAATACAACCCGGCGCGCACCTGGACGGCGGAAAACTCCGTCGGCATCGGCGGCGCCTATATGTGCGTGTACGGCATGGAAGGCCCCGGCGGCTATCAGTTCGTCGGCCGTACCCTGCAGATGTGGAACCGCTACCGCGAGGTCGAGGCCTTCGATGGCAAGCCCTGGTTGCTGCGCTTCTTCGACCAGATCCGCTTCTACCCGGTGAGTGCCGACGAACTGCTGCGCATCCGCCGCGACTTCCCACTGGGCCGCTACCCGCTGCACATCGAACACAGCGAACTGGCCCTGGCCGACTACCAGCAGTTTCTCGATGACGAGGCAGAGGGTATCGCCGCCTTCCGCCAGCAACAGCGCGCGGCTTTCGATGCCGAGCGCCAGCGCTGGATCGAATCGGGTCAGGCGCATTTCGAAGTCGAGGAAGTGGCCGCCGAGCTTGGCGATGACGCCCCGCTGGGCGCCGGTCAGCACGGCATCGACAGCCATATCGCAGGCAACCTCTGGCAGGTGCAGGTCGAGGCAGGCGCACAGGTGCGGGCCGGCGACGTGCTGGTGATTCTCGAATCCATGAAGATGGAGATTCCGCTGACCGCCCCCATGGCCGGCATCGTGCGCGAAGTACGCGTACAGCCGGGTTCGCCCGTGCGCGCCGGGCAGCGCGTGGTGGTGCTGGAAGAGGCCTGAAGCGCTCGCCGCTGAAGCGCCTCCCACAGGGTCCGCGAACATCCTGTGGGAGGGGCTTCAGCCGCGACAGCGTGCCCCATCGCAATAGCGGCAACTCCAATCGCGGCTGAAGCCGCTCCTACGACCCGTAGCCCGGATGCAATCCGGCTACCCTCTCTCAGACATTCGCAACCGATAACCGCAGCAACTGTGATCACAACTAGCGCTATCCCCATTCGGCACGCTAGCATGGCGCCGAAAGCCCGCCGCCGGATTCACCCATGTCCCTGCGCCCCAAACGGCACACGCAAACCTCGCTGGTGTTACTGCTCCTGTTACTGCTCGGCAGCGGCTTTCTCACCACCTCGCTGCTGAGCTACTACGCCTCGCGCGACAGCATTCGCCAGAACATCGTCGACACCGAACTACCGCTGACCTCGGACACCATCTATTCCGAAATTCAGAAAGACCTAATTCGTCCGACGCAGATTGCCTCGATGATGTCGCGTGACACCTTCCTGCGCGACTGGGCGCTGGCCGGCGAGCAGGACCCGGAACCCGTCACCCGCTACCTGCGAGAAATTCAGGACCACTACGGCACCTTCACTGCCTTCTTCATCTCCGAGCAGACCCGTACCTACTATCAGGCCAAGGGCGTGCTCAAGCAGGTCAATGAAGGCGAGCCGCGTGACGCCTGGTACTTCCGCGTGCGCAACATGAAAGAACCCTACGAGATCAGCGTCGACCCGGACATGGCCAATGACGACCGGCTGACCTTCTTCATCAACTTCAAGGTATTCGACTACCAGGAGCGCTTTATCGGCGTGGCTGGAGTCGGCCTCACCGTGGATGCCGTGGTCAAGCTGGTGGACGACTACCAACGGCGCTACGACCGCAACATTTTCTTCACCGATCGCAACGGCCATCTGGTGCTGACCGGAGCCGAAGGCGGCCCCATGGGCGCCCATCGCGGCCAGCCTTTGAGCGAAGTGCCCGGCCTGGAAAACCTCCTGGCGGTGCTACCGCAGCCCAGGAGCGGCGACTATCGCTATGACGAGCACCAGCGCGGCCACTTCCTCAACGTGCGCTACATTCCCGAGCTGGAGTGGTTCCTGTTCGTCGACAAGCACGAAGAAGGCGCATTGGCCGCCGTTCGCCACAGCCTCTATCTCAACCTGCTGATCTGCCTGCTGGTCACCATCATCGTGCTGACCCTGGTGAGCCTGGTGATCCGTCGATACCAGCAGCGGATCGCCGCCCTGGCCATCACCGACAGCCTCACCAACCTGCCCAATCGCCGCGGCTTCGAACTCCACGTGGAGCAGGCCCTGCAGGAAGCGCAGCGCGACAGCAGCCCGTTGTCTGCAGTGATGCTGGACCTGGACAACTTCAAGCTGATCAACGACCAGCATGGCCACCTGGCCGGCGACGAGGTACTGCGCCGCTTCGCCGAACGACTGCGCGCGGCGCTGCGCCAGTCCGACATTCTCTGCCGCTGGGGCGGTGAGGAATTCATCCTGCTGCTGAAGAATACCGACCGCCACGCTGCCCACGATCTGGCCGAAAAACTGCGTCAGCACTGCGCCGAACAGCGTTACCCGGTTGGCGGTGAAGCGCTGCAGGTCACCGTCAGCCTCGGCCTCAGCCAGTGGCGCCCGGGCGAAGCGCTACACGACCTGCTAGGCCGCACCGACCGCGCCCTGTACCGGGCCAAACAGGCCGGGCGCGACCGCGTCTGCGAAGAGCATTGATGGACGCCGAGCATTGCCCACTCTGCGGCAAGGCCAACCAGTGCAGCATCGCGGCTGGCCGTAGCGATGAACCCTGTTGGTGCTTCGCAGCGCAGATCGACCCCACCACATTGCAGCGTCTGACGCCCGAGCAACGTGACCAGGCCTGCCTCTGCCCCGCCTGCGCTGGTGCCGTTGACGCCGCCAAAGGCGAAGAACGGGACTGAGCCGTGCGCCTGGATCGCTTCCTCAGCAACTTCCCGCGTTTCAGCCGCCAGGACAGCCGCCTGCTGATCAGCGCCGGCCGCCTGCGCGTGGACGGCGCGGTGGTGTGGGACCCACGCCATGAGATCCGTGACTTCCAGCGCGTGGAGCTGGACGACGAGCTGCTGCAGGCCGGGCGCAGCGCGCGCTACTGGATGCTGCACAAACCGGTCGGCGTGGTCAGCGCCACCGAGCATGACGAACACCGCACCGTGCTCGACCTGCTCGACGAGCCGGACAAGCACGACCTGCACCTGGCCGGGCGCCTCGACCTGAACACCAGCGGCCTGCTGCTGCTCACCAATGACGGGCGTTGGTCGCGGCGTATCACCCAACCGCAGCAGCGCAAGCCCAAGGTCTATCACGTCACCACCGAACAGCCGATCACCAGCGAATATGCCGAAGTCTTCGCCCAAGGCCTGTACTTCGCCTTCGAAGATCTCACCACCCTGCCCGCACAGCTCGACGTACTGAGCAGTCACCAAGCCCGGCTGACCCTGTTCGAGGGCCGCTACCACCAGGTCAAGCGCATGTTCGGCCACTTCCGCAATCGCGTGGTCGCGCTGCATCGCGAAAGCATGGGCGAGATCGTCCTCGACCCGCAGCTGGCGCCCGGCCAATACCGCGCCCTGACAGCGGCGGAAATCGCCAGCGTCTGATCGTACAGGCGCCGAACCTTACAACCCGACCAACGGTATCCAGAAACCGCGATAAAAATGTGACTCACCCTTGCACGACTGCAAGGCAACTGCTTGAATCGAACCATAAGTCCTGAGATGACCAACCGGTCACTACAAGACATCGAAGCATTCTTTCAGTTGCTGGCGCTCTGCGCCGACTGGATTCCTGCCTGGTAACACCGCCCTCTCCAAGACCCTAAAAGGCCTGGAGCGCTCGCCTGTTTCGATCCTAACTGCTTGAAATTCCAATACTTATAAAAATCTCCAGCCTGACATCAAGTTGTCACGCTCAGGCGCTTTTCTGACTGCTCAATCAAATGCGAACGGCCGCCCGCTCGCCTTGTTCACTTGCGCCAGGAGGAAACGACATGAGGCCAGAAACCGCAGTCGTCGAGATCAACAGGAAGCACAAGGTACACACGGAGTTCTACGGCAACCCGGCAGCAAGCAAGACCATCATCCTGGTCAACGGCTCCCTGGCGACCACCGCCTCGTTCGCGCAGACGGTCAAGTACCTGCAACCGCAGTTCAACGTGGTGGCCTTCGATCTGCCCTATGCCGGCCAGTCGAAGCCGCATAACAGCGACTTCATGCCCATCAGCAAGGAAGACGAAGCGGCAATCCTGCTCAAGCTGATCGACCACTACGGTGCCAACTACCTGATGTCCTTCTCCTGGGGCGGCGTCGCCTCCATGCTCGCCCTGGCCCAGCGCCCGGCCACGCTGGAAAAGGCCGCCATCTGCTCCTTCTCGCCGATCCTCAACGTGCCGATGCTCGACTACCTGCACAAGGGCCTGCGCTTCTTGAACGCGGTGGATCGCGACAACATCGCCCTGCTGGTCAACAGCACCATCGGCAAACACCTACCGTCGCTGTTCAAGCGTTTCAACCACAAGCACGTCAGCACCCTGGACGAGCACGAATACCGGCAGATGTATGCCCACATCAAACAGGTGCTGAACATGGAAGCGCACTGCCGCATGGAGTGCCTGCAGGCCATCGACATTCCCTTGCTGTTCGTCAACGGCGAGCGCGACGAGTACACCTCGGTGGAAGACGCCTGCCTGTTCGCTCAGCACATCGACAACGCCCAATTCGCGGTGATCGACGACGCCGGCCACTTCCTCGACATGGAACACAAGGCCGCCTGGCTGCAGACCCAGCGCGTCCTGCTGGACTTCTTCAACGCCCCCAGCAAACGCCTGCAACTGCCGACGCGCGGCGAGCTGCAGGAACTGCAGGCCATTGCCGTATGAACAGGCGCAGAGGTGAACAGGCTGCACGACAGGTTCCGGTTCGCCCTTCATTTTCGCCGCAGGTTCCGGTATAAAGGCACCCGCTGCGGGTGTCGTATAATGGTAATACCCTAGCTTCCCAAGCTAGAGCCGTGGGTTCGATTCCCATCACCCGCTCCAGACAGCCAAGCAAAAGCCCCGTCATCGCTGACGGGGCTTTTTCGTTTCTAGCATTTGAAGGGCTTGACCGCAAAGGTTTGGGCCGGGAAAGATGGCGCTTTGCAATCAGACAGAAAGGCGCTAGACGGGAAAATAAATCTGTCCCCTTTTTCCCAGCCTATGACGAAGCCAACCAAAACTTGAGCCAACCCAACGCGGGATAGCGATTACCCAGGAAGCAGCTAGGCGCTGGTATGCCCGAGCACATGGAGCCAAGTGCGAGTGAAGCAGCTCGAATAGTAACGCTGCGCTCACCGGCAATTTTGGAGCGTAGCGGAAAAATTGTCCGAGTGCAGCGCATTGTTATACGATTCTTTGTCTCCTGAGAACCAAAAGTACTCTGTGGCTTTTAAATTATCGAGAAACTCATCTTCTGAAAGTGAGCTATAGTTCTTCACGGATTGGAGACACGAGTCAGCTCTAGAACCTTCCTCTACATAAGCATACCCCACGTAGTACTTGAAGGTTTGCTTTGGCAAAGGACGAGGCGCGACAAAAAATTCTTTCCCGACATGCGCCGATGAAAATTTATCGAGCATTGGAGAAGCATACCCCACGTAGTACTTGAAGGTTTGCTTTGGCGACATGCGCCGATGAAAGACTCCTGGGGATCAACATTCCCCCTCTCATCGATCTTTATTCCGTATTTCTCTTTTACAGCTTTCTGAAAGTCAGAGATCGCATTCTTGTGATTTCTTAGGAACCAATTGACATGATTCTTTAAATACTCACCCCTAATTATGGGATCTCTTAAATCATTAGGGACACGCTCCATACGAGGATCAACACTATCAAACCCACAGAATGGCTCACTTAACCTTCTTTTTGTCATTTCAATATATTCGGGATTGATCTCAATCCCAATGACATTTCTATTGGTCTGCTGGCAAACGCGAACCGTCGTTCCGCTTCCAGAAAATGGATCTAATACAAGATCACCCTCGTTCGATGAAGCCAAAACCATCCGTTCAACAAGGCCTTCCGGTTTTTGCGTAGGGTGGTCTTGGCGATTCGGATTGGAATAGTGAACGTGAGAAAACTCCCAAACGTCACCCGGATTCGCCCCCCGCATATTATTTCTCTGGCGATAAAACTTTTGTGGGACACGAATCTCATCGAGATTGAACGTAAACGATGATGACTTCGTAAACATCAGTATGTCATCATGACGCGGAGAAAACCCTTTTGTTTTCCCCACTCCTTGCGTGTAGTGCCACACTATCCATGCATGGAAATGCAATTTCAAATCACGCTCTAATATATCGTACAGATACGATATAAAGCGAAACCCCATAAAAACGTAAATAGTTCCATGCGGCTTTAACACGCGAGAGGCCTCCGTAAGCCACTCCCTTGAGAAAACTAGATATTCATCAAATGTCTTCTTGTCAATATTGTTTTGATAATCTTTACCAAGATTGTAAGGCGGATCTGCAATAATCAAGTCAACAGACCCCGATCTGATATCTTGCATTTGTTGCACCGCATCGCCAGCAACAAGCTTTAAATCAGTCATCCTTCTTAATCCAGCCCTTAGCTTCTGCAAGAATCAGCCATTGTTCAAAAGTACGCCTGCTTGACTGTAAGTATTTCTTATCCAGAAGCTGGCAGAATTCCCAAGTATTCCGCTTTTCTATATCCACATAGTGAATGTCCCGCACTTGTATTTGCCCCGTACCTAATGCAGGATTATAATTCAAATCCCTTGAAGATATATACTTCAAATCATAGGCATTATATTTAACAACCTCCATTATTCCATCCATAAGTCCGGATTCTTGGTTTCTAGTGGAGTAAACCCTATGCTTCAAAGACAAAATGATAAAAATGTAGTCAGGATCTTCTACGTATGCTGTTCTAATTCGCGCAAAAGAAGTGATGTTTGGAGATTTTCCACTGCTATCAATGTCTTCCGCAGTCGCCTTAACATCCACCTCTGCAGTTACTCCACTCTCGACTTTACGCTGTCGTTTAAACTGAAGAATGACATCCGCCATATGAAGCCTCTCAACGGCCTCAACATTCATTAATGAATATTTGTTTGACTTGTCATCCGCAATTAATTGAAACGTTTCTGATGCCCATGCCTCAACAAATGGCCCAGCAATTTTGTTGATATTCTCCATGGGCAAACCGAGCTTCAAGTTCGTATTGATAAATATTTTATTCTGCCCGCTTTCAATAGCATTCTTAATAATCTCCTCGACGGTATTCGTGACGAAGGTTGAACACTCTTCATAGTCTTCTGATTCCCGAGGAATTTTGAATACTTGACTTTCGTAGCTCATAAACATCTCTAATGTCAATTTGTCGATAGCTTTTCGCATAGCAGTGATAGTCTTCCGTACTAATCCAATAGGATGGAAGGCGATATAACTAAGAAAAGCACTGATCTGAAAAATAAAAAACGCTATTTTTCAAAAAAGTTATAAAGTGACTCATGAGCCAAGGCGTATTCGCTTGACCTCCACGCTCCACGCTCTCAATACTACTGGATAGATATACACGGAACGCTAGGTGCCGCGCAAGACAGGCAAAGCAACGAGTCGAAAAAGTGTCGAAATCAATGCAAGGGATAGAGAAAAATGCCGCACTGGCGGGACGGAAAGGCCAGCAAAGCTGGGCGTTTCTGAGCGTTTGAAAGGTTTGGCCGAAAGGACTCTCGCAGACGTGGATCACGCTAGCTGAACCAACCGAGACCAATTATTCCCCGGAACTTCTGCCCCCCAATGCCACCAGAAATCTATACGTCCTTTTCTGGAGGCCCCTGGCGATGGAACAGTGGAACATCTGGCTTGACCGCGATCTCTGGCTCAACGTGGCGATTGTGGTGGTCGCCACGGCGCTGATCTACAGCGTGTTGCGTGCCGTGGTCGGCGCGCTGCACAAGCGGTTGATGGCCTGGTCGAAGGATCAGGACGGCAGTTGGCCGCACTTCGTGGCGGTGGTGATCGGCCGTACCAGCCGCGTGTTGCTGCTGGCCTTTTCACTGCTGCTGGCGTTGCGCCTTCCGGAGCTGCCCGGCAGTTGGCAAAGCGCGCTGAGCCATACCTGGTTCGTCGCACTGGCCTTGCAGGTGGCGCTGTGGGTCGATACCGGCGTGCGCCTGTGGTCTCGCAGCCTGGTGATGAAGAAGAGCGGCGCCTACAACCCGGTGATGACCACCATCATCAGCATCATGATCCTGATCGTGGTGTGGTCGGTGATGCTGCTGTCGATCCTGGCCAACCTGGGTGTGGATATCACCGCGCTGGTGGCCAGCCTGGGGGTCGGCGGTATCGCCGTGGCGCTGGCGGTGCAGACGGTGCTCAGCGATGTCTTCGCCTCGCTGTCCATCGGCGTCGACAAGCCCTTCGAGATCGGCGATTTCGTGGTATTCGGCGAGGTGGCCGGCACCATCGAGCATATCGGCCTGAAGACCACGCGCATCCGCAGCCTCAGCGGTGAACAGGTGGTGTGCGCCAATGCCGATCTGCTGCGGCAGATCGTGCATAACTACAAGCGAATGAATACCCGCCGTATCGTCTTCAAGTTCGGCATCAGTTACGACACACCAAGCGACAAGGTCCGTCAGGTAGCGGAGAAGGTCGGCGATATCATCCGCGCCACCCCCAAGGCCAGGTTCGACCGCGCGCACTTTCTCGGCTTCGACGAAAGCCAGTTGACCTTCGAGGTGGTGTATATCGTCCTCAGCTCTGACTACAACCAGTACATGGACATCCAGCAGGAGATCAATCTGCAACTGCTCGATGCCCTGCGCGAATTGGACGTGCGCTTCGCCCTGCCCCGTCGCGATCTGCGTTTGGTAGGCGAGAGGATGCCAACACTCAAGGTCGCCGGCCTGCCGCAGCATGCCGATACCGATACCGACGACAGCACCGGGGATCAGCGCCTGCCCAGGTTCAGCTAGCAAGGTACCGCCCCGCAGCGCCTTGCCTTGCACTGTCTAGGCGAACGCGAAGCTGCGCTTGCGCCCGTGGTGTCGGGCAGTTGAAGACCGGCGCTGCGGGTCGGGCGTAGTCGTAAAATATCAACAACGCTTGCCGCCTATCTGGATACGCTACGCGGATTCTGCGCGATTGCCGTTGCTTGAGGCTCGTCGTTTATCGTTTTTTCCGGTCCGCAGGCTTTTATCTGTTTGACATATTTTACGGCTTTGGCAGACTGCTCGCCCGTTGCGGCAGATGACCGCGGACGCCTGCCGGCGTCTCTCGCCAGTCGTGACGCGCCATGAAAACAACAATTCTGTCTGTCCAGGCGGCCTAGCGGGCATCGCTCACGCCGGACGACGGGCGAGCCACTGGTATTCATCCAATGCTGATCTGGTTTGTTGCGATCTACCTGCTGTTCACCGTCGGTGTCGGCTTCTATGCATCCACTCGCGTCAAAAACTCCAAGGATTTCGCCGCCGGCGGCAGGAGCATGTCCTTCCCTCTGGTCGCAGCCATGGTGTTCGCCACCTGGTTCGGCTCCGAAGCGCTGCTGGGCATTCCTGCTACCTTCATCGAGGAAGGCTTCGCCGGTATCGTCGAGGACCCGTTCGGCTCCTTCGGCTGCCTGATGCTGGTGGGCCTGATCTTCGCCCGTCCGCTGTACCGCATGAACCTGCTGACCATCGGCGACTTCTTCCGCAAGCGCTTTGGGCCGCACGTGGAGATCTTCACCAGCCTGGTGATCATCGGCTCCTACCTGGGCTGGGTTGCGGCGCAGCTGACCGCACTGGGCGTGGTGTTCAACGTGCTCTCCGACGGCTCCATCAGCACCACCCAGGGGATGCTGATCGGCACGGGCATCGTGCTGCTCTACACCCTGTTCGGCGGCATGTGGTCGGTGGCGCTGACCGACTTCGTGCAGATGATCATCATCGTCCTCGGCCTGGTGTACCTGACGTGGCTGATCGGCGACATGGCCGGCGGCGCCGACGTGGTGATCAGCCATGCCGCAGCAGAGGGCAAGTTCACCTTCATGCATGCCTTCGAACCAAGGGATATCGTCGCCTTCATTGCCACGGCGGTGACCCTGATGCTCGGCTCCATCCCGCAGCAGGACGTGTATGCCCGGGTGATGTCGGCCAAGACCGAGAACATCGCCGCGCGTGCCTCGATGGCCGGTGCGGTCTTCTACCTGTCGTTCTGCATGCTGCCGATCTTCCTCACTTACGCCGCCTCGCTGATCGACCCGGCGATGGTGCAGAAGTGGCTGGCCGAGGACGCGCAGATGATCCTGCCGCACCTGATCATGGAGCGTACGCCGCTGTTCGCTCAGGTGATGTTCTTCGGTGCGCTGCTGTCGGCGATCATGTCCACCGCCTCGGGCACGCTGCTGGCGCCGTCGGTGACCTTCACCGAGAACATTCTGAAGAACTTCGTACCGGCGATGAGCGACCGCCAGTTCCTGCTGGCCATGCGCGTGAGCGTGGTGGCGATGACCATTGCAACTTCGGTATTCGCCCTGCACTCCACGGCGAGCATCTACGAGATGGTCGGCAACGCCTACAAGGTGACGCTGGTGGCCGCCGTAGTGCCGCTTTTCGCCGGCCTGTTCTGGAAGCGTGCGACCACTCAGGGCGCGCTGCTGGCCATCATTCTGGGCCTGTCGAGCTGGATTGCCCTGGAGCTGACCTATCAGGAAGGCGATTTCTGGCCGCCGCAGCTGGCCGGTCTGCTGATCAGCCTGGCGGGCATGCTGATCGGCTCGCTGATGCCGCAGTTCAGCCGCGACCGCGGCGCGAGCGTGCAGGCCATCACCGCCTCGGCCAATGCCTGACGCCTGGTGCCCTCCTCGCTCGAGGAGGGCGCTTTGCCATCATATAAGTCTTTGAAAAACATAAATTTTCTATCTTCACATCGTCAGCGGTGACGGCTACTCTGCCGCCCCATGATTCGATACCTACTCCCCCTGCTCTGCTGTTTCACAACCCTCTCCCTGCATGCCGCACCCGCCACCTTCGCCGAGGCCAAGCGCCTGGCCTGGCCGCTGTATGCCAAGCAGTCCACCGAGTTCTATTGCGGCTGCAAGTACAGCGGCAATCGGGTCGACCTGAAATCCTGTGGCTACACGCCGCGCAAGAACGCGGGTCGCGCCCAGCGCATCGAGTGGGAGCATATCGTCCCGGCCTGGGTGATCGGCCATCAGCGCCAGTGCTGGCAGAAAGGCGGCCGCAAGAACTGCGCGGCCAACGATGCGCAGTTCCGCAAGGCCGAGGCCGACCTGCACAACCTGGTGCCGAGCATCGGCGAGGTGAATGGCGACCGCAGCAACTACAGCTTCGCCTGGCTGCCGCAGAAACCGCATCAGTACGGGCAATGCGAGACGGTGGTGGATTTCAAGGCGCGCAAGGTGATGCCGCGCGCGGCGATCCGCGGCATGATCGCACGCACCTACTTCTATATGTCCGACCGCTACCAGCTGCGCCTGTCGAAACAGGATCGCCAGCTCTATGAAGCCTGGAGCAAGGCTTACCCGGTCAAACCCTGGGAGCAGCAGCGCAACCAGCAGGTAGCCTGCGTGATGGGCTGGGGCAACCCCTATGTGGGCAAGGTGGATATGAGCCGCTGTGTGCGCAAGCGGGCTTAGGGCGCAGGATACGAAGGGGCGCGGCTGAAGCCCCTCCCACAGATGGGGGGAGACTTGTGGGAGCGGCTTCAGCCGCGATTAGAACTTCTACCGCTGCCCAAACCGCCCTGATGCTTTTGTCCGGCACATCGTTCAGATGCAATCCGGGACGCTCACAGCATCGCGGCTGAAGCCGCTCCTACGGGTGTGCGTTGCGGCGTGGCGGGCTACGCCAGGCGCTGCAACTCCCGCCGCACCATATTGGCGAACTCAGGCGGGCTGAGCTGGTACAGCTCCTGGGCCACCCAGGGCAGCCAGCGCCCCTGCAGCTCGGCCCTGCGCGCCAGCAGGCGCTGGGCCTCGGCTTCGGCGCGTGCCTGGTGCTCGCGGTGGTAGTCGGCGCGGCTCGGTTTTTCTGTGCTCACGGTGTTGCCCTTTTCCTCATGCGCGGCAGAGCAGGCATAATCGCCGCCTGTTCGCCCATTTCGACCATCATCAATGCGCATCCACGTCAGTTTCATCGACCGCGTCGGCATCACCCAGGAAGTCCTGGCACTGCTCGGCGGGCGCAATCTGAACCTCGATGCGGTGGAGATGGTACCGCCAAACGTCTATATCGATGCACCGACCCTGAGCGCCGCGGTGCTTGAGGAGTTGCGCGGCGCGCTGCTGCAGGTGCACGGCGTGCAGAGCGTGGAGGTGGTGGACATTCTGCCCGGCCAGCGTCGCCGCCTGCAGCTCGATGCCCTACTCGCGGCCATGCCCGACCCGGTGCTGGCGGTGGATGACCGCGCCACCGTGCTGCTGGCCAACCCGGCGCTGGTGGAGCTGTGCGGCCGCACGCCCGAAGGCCTGAGTATCGCCGCGCTGTTCGCCGATGACGCACTGCAGCAATCGCTGCTCGCCGCCGGCTTCCATCAGCCACTGCGCGAGGTGCATTTCGCCGGCCAGCCGCTGCTGCTCGACGCCCAGCCGATCACCGAGGACGGTCGCCTGACCGGCGGCCTGCTCACCCTTTACGCCCCGAGCCGCATGGGCCAGCGCCTGGCCGCGCTGCATCATGATCATGCCGAGGGCTTCGACTCGCTGCTCGGCGAGTCCGCTCCGATTCGTGCGCTCAAAGCCCGCGCCCTGCGCGTGGCGTCGCTCGACGCACCGCTCTTGATCCATGGCGAAACCGGTACCGGCAAGGAGCTGGTGGCACGCGCCTGTCATACCGTCAGCGTGCGCCGCAATGCGCCCTTCCTCGCCCTGAACTGCGCCGCCCTGCCGGAGAACCTGGCCGAGAGCGAACTGTTCGGCTACGCCCCCGGCGCCTTTACCGGAGCCCAGCGCGGCGGCAAACCGGGGCTGTTGGAGCTGGCCAACCAGGGCACGGTGTTTCTCGACGAAATCGGCGAGATGTCGCCCTATCTGCAGGCCAAGCTGCTGCGCTTTTTGAGCGACGGCAGCTTCCGCCGCGTCGGTGGCGACCGCGAGGTGAAGGTGGACGTGCGTATCCTCAGCGCCACCCACCGCGACCTGGAAAAGATGGTGGCCGAAGGCAGCTTCCGCGAAGACCTGTTCTACCGCCTCAACGTGCTCAATCTGGAAGTGCCGCCGCTGCGCGAGCGCGGCCAGGACATCCTGCTGCTGGCCCAGCACTTCATGGCCCAGGCCTGCGCGCAGATCCAGCGCCTGCCCTGCCGCCTGGCGCCGACCACCTTCCCCGCCCTGCTGGCCGGGCGTTGGCCGGGCAACGTGCGCCAGTTGCAGAACGTGATCTTCCGCGCTGCCGCCATCTGCGACAGCAACTGGGTGGAGATGGACGATCTGGATATCGCCGGCACCGAAGTGGCGCCGAAGGTCGAAGGAGAAGTCGCCAGCCTGGAACAGGCCATGGACGAGTACGAGAAGGCGCTACTGGAAAAGCTCTACGACAGCCACCCCTCCAGCCGCCAGCTGGCCGCACGCCTGGGCACCTCGCACACGGCCATCGCCAAGCGCCTGCGCAAGTACGGGATTCCGGGCAAGCATTAAGGCCAGGCTTAACAAGCGGACCACTCGCCCTTGTAGGGTGGGTTAGGCGCCTGTCGCAAATACTGAGGCCCCCGAAGGTCCCGATGCGCCGTAACCCACCATCGGCGCAACGCGGAAGATCGCCCGGTGGGTTACGCGGCGCACCACGACCGCAGTGCCTGAGAACTCACCTATTGGCGCCGCTAACCCACCCTACGATTCTCGGCGTTGAGTCAGATCGGCGTGGTGCTGGTGGGCACCTTGATCACCCCACAGGCCACACGCGCCCCGCCACCGCCCAGCGGCTGCGGATGATCGGCGTGGTTGTCGCCGCCAGCGTGAATCATCAGCGAACGATTGTGCAGGTCCTGCAGGCTCTTGAGCCGTGGCGCCAGCACCGGCTGGCTGGCCTTGCCGTCCTCGGTCACCAGCAGTGCGGGCAGGTCGCCCAAGTGGGCATTGTCTTCCCAGGGGAAGCCATGGCGTCCGGCATTCTGCGGGTCCCAGTGGCCACCTGCTGCGCCGGCCGGCGTCAGCTTGCCATCCACCTCCGCGGCGTTGCAGTTGGGCTCGGTGTGCACGTGAAAGCCATGCACGCCAGGTTCCAGCCCCTGCAGATCAGGGGTGAATACCAGCCCGTAGGCCGACTGGCTGATGGTCACGGTGCCGATGGATGCGCCAGTACCTTTCTCCGTGGCCTGCTCCAGCGTCACGGTAACCGTCTCGCTGGCCTGCAGACTGGTGGCGCCAAACAGCGCGAATGCCAGGGGAATCAGGGGTTTCATGTCGATCTATCTCCTTGTCGATGAAGCCTCCCAGTTACCGACCTTCGATCCTCTGAGCGGTTCCAGCCATATGCTGTATCGATATCGATCCACCGTAACGATTTAGCAACAAATACCTGCAGGCCGCGCCGCGGCTCGTGCGACGCAAACTTTTCCATTTGCGACGCATGGTTTCGTATCGATATCGTTCCAGAGCATGGCTTACCGCCGCTGAAAATCTATATAAGCATTTGATTTTATTGGGTTTTTTATCATTGGCACTGGCATTGCAAACGCCTGCCCACCTGCCCGCCACCCAAGAAGCGGACATCTTTACCCCTGAGGAGTTGACATGAGCGAGTTGCGTTTCACCGCCGATCACGAATGGCTGCGTCTGGACAACGATGGTCTGGTTACCGTCGGCATCACCCATTACGCCCAGGACGCGCTCGGCGACGTGGTGTACGTACAGCTGCCGGAAGTGAAGGCCTACGCCCAGGGCGAAGAAGTGGCAGTGCTGGAGTCGGTGAAGGCCGCCAGCAACATCGTCATGCCGCTGGACGGCGAGATCGTCGAAATCAACGCCGACCTGGAAGGCAGCCCGGAGCTGGTCAACGAATCGCCGCTGGACAAGGCGTGGTTCTTCCGCGTGCGCCTGGCCGACAACGCCGTGCTCGCCGACCTGCTGGACAAGGCCGGCTATGATCGTCTGTTGAACGCCAACGCCGACGCCTGAGTGACCGCCATGACCAAGCTCGATACCCAGAACGAATTCATCGCTCGCCACATCGGCCCGCGCGATGCCGACACCGCTGCCATGCTCGAACTGCTCGGCTATGACTCGGTGGACGCACTGACCGATGCGGTGATCCCCGAGAGCATCAAGGGCACCAGCATCCTCGGCGAGCAGCCGGGCCTGTCGGAAGCCGACGCCCTGGCCAAGATCAAGGCCATCGCCGCGAAGAACCAGCAGTTCAAGAACTACATCGGCCAGGGTTACTACGGCACGCACACGCCGAGCCCGATCCTGCGCAACCTGCTGGAAAACCCGGCCTGGTACACCGCCTACACCCCGTACCAGCCGGAGATTTCCCAGGGCCGCCTGGAAGCGCTGCTGAACTTCCAGACCCTGATCAGCGACCTCACCGGCATGCAGATCGCCAACGCATCGCTGCTCGACGAAGCCACCGCTGCCGCCGAGGCCATGACCTTCTGCAAGCGTCTGTCGAAGAACAAGGCCAGCAACACCTTCTTCGCCTCCCAGCACTGCCACCCGCAGACCCTCGACGTGCTGCGCACCCGCGCCGAACCGCTGGGCATCGAAGTGGAAGTGGGCGACGAAGCCACTATCACCGACGCCAGCGCCTACTTCGGCGCGCTGCTGCAGTACCCGGCGAGCAACGGCGACATCTTCGACTACCGCGCCCTGGTTGAGCGCTTCCACGCCGCCAACGCCCTGGTCGCCTTAGCTGCCGACCTGCTGGCCCTGACCCTGCTCACCCCGCCGGGCGAGTTCGGCGCCGACGTCGCCCTGGGCAGCGCCCAGCGCTTCGGTGTGCCGCTGGGCTTCGGTGGCCCGCATGCCGCCTACTTCGCCACCCGCGACGCGTTCAAGCGCGACATGCCGGGCCGCCTGGTCGGCATGTCGGTCGACCGCTTCGGCAAGCCGGCCCTGCGCCTGGCCATGCAGACCCGCGAGCAGCACATCCGCCGCGAGAAGGCCACCAGCAACATCTGCACCGCCCAGGTGCTGCTGGCCAACATCGCCAGCATGTACGCCGTGTACCACGGCCCGAAAGGCCTGACCGCCATCGCTCAGCGTGTGCACAGCTTCACCGCCATCCTCGCCCTGGGCCTGACCAAACTGGGCCACAGCGTCGAGCAGCAGCACTTCTTCGACACCCTGAGCATCAAGACTGGCGCCAAGACCGCCGAGCTGCATGCCAAGGCCCATGCTGCCGGCATCAATCTGCGCGAGATCGACGCCGAGCGTCTGGGTCTGTCGCTGGACGAAACCACCGACCAGGCCGCCGTCGAAGCCCTGCTGAACCTGTTCGCCGCCGACCAGGCCGCGCCTGCCGTCGCCGACCTGGCTTCGCAGATCGCCAGCCGCCTGCCACAAGGCCTGCTGCGCCAGTCGGCGATCCTGCAGCACGAAGTGTTCAACCGCTACCACAGCGAAACCGAGCTGATGCGCTACCTGCGCAAGCTGGCCGACAAGGACCTGGCCCTGGATCGCAGCATGATCCCGCTGGGTTCCTGCACCATGAAGCTCAACGCCGCCAGCGAGATGATCCCGGTGACCTGGCCGGAGTTCGGCAACCTGCACCCCTTCGCTCCGGTCGAGCAGGCTGCGGGTTACACCCAGCTGACCACTGAGCTGGAAGCCATGCTCTGCGCCGCCACCGGCTACGACGCCGTGTCGCTGCAGCCCAACGCCGGTTCCCAGGGCGAGTACGCCGGCCTGCTGGCCATCCGCGCCTATCACCTGAGCCGTGGCGACGATCAGCGCGACATCTGCCTGATCCCGCAATCGGCCCACGGCACCAACCCGGCGACCGCCTCCATGGCCGGCATGCGCGTGGTGGTCACCGCCTGTGATGCACGCGGCAACGTCGACATCGCCGATCTGAAGGCCAAGGCCGAAGAGCACAAGGATCGTCTGGCTGCGATCATGATCACCTACCCGTCCACCCACGGTGTGTTCGAGGAAGGCATCCGCGAGATCTGCCAGATCATCCACGCCAACGGCGGCCAGGTTTACATCGACGGCGCCAACATGAACGCCATGGTCGGCCTGTGCGCACCAGGTCAGTTCGGCGGCGACGTCTCCCACCTGAACCTGCACAAGACCTTCTGCATCCCGCACGGCGGTGGCGGCCCGGGTGTCGGCCCGATTGGCGTCAAGTCGCACCTGGCGCCGTTCCTGCCGGGCCATGGCCACATGGCACGCAAGGAAGGTGCAGTCAGCGCCGCGCCGTTCGGCAGCGCCAGCATCCTGCCGATCACCTGGATGTACATCACCATGATGGGCGGCAACGGCCTCAAGCGCGCGTCGCAGATGGCCATTCTCAACGCCAACTACATCGCCCGTCGCCTGGAAGAGCACTACCCGGTGCTGTACTCCGGCGAAGGCGGCCTAGTGGCGCACGAGTGCATCCTCGACATCCGTCCGCTCAAGGACAGCAGCGGCATCAGCGTCGACGACGTGGCCAAGCGCCTGATCGACTTCGGCTTCCACGCCCCGACCATGTCCTTCCCGGTGGCCGGCACCCTGATGATCGAGCCGACCGAGAGCGAGTCGAAGGAAGAGCTGGATCGCTTCTGCGACGCCATGATCGCCATCCGCGAGGAAATCCGTGCGGTCGAGCAGGGCCGTCTGGATAAAGACGACAACCCGCTGAAGAACGCCCCGCACACCGCCCTGGAACTGGTTGGCGAGTGGAATCACGCCTACAGCCGCGAGCAGGCCGTGTACCCGGTGGCGAGCCTGATCGAGGCCAAGTACTGGCCGCCGGTTGGCCGCGTCGACAACGTCTACGGCGACCGCAACCTGGTCTGCGCCTGCCCGTCCATCGAGGCGTATCAGGACGCGTAATGCGCTTGCCTCCCCTCTCCCGCTTTCGGGAGAGGGGACAGTTCCGTTTCCAGCCGTAGCCCGGATGCAATCCGGGGAAGCCGTGAAAAGCTCCCGGATTGCATCCGGGCTACCTCAAGCCGTTTCACGAAACGCCCGCCGCTAACAGCGCCGGACCTTCTGAAGGAATTTCCCGATGACCACTGAAACCCTCGCCAAGACTCCGCTGCACGCCCTGCACATCGAACTCGGCGCGCGCATGGTGCCCTTCGCCGGCTATGACATGCCCGTGCAGTACCCGCTGGGTGTGATGAAGGAGCATCTGCACACCCGCGACGCCGCCGGCCTGTTCGACGTGTCGCACATGGGCCAGATCCTGCTGCGTGGCGAGCACGCCGCGCGCGCCCTGGAAACCCTGATACCGGTGGACATCATCGACCTGCCGGTGGGCACGCAGCGCTACGCCATGTTCACCGACGCCCAGGGCGGCATCCTCGACGACCTGATGGTCGCCAACCTCGGCGACGACACCCTGTACCTGGTGGTCAATGCCGCCTGCAAGGATCAGGACCTGGCCCACCTGAAAAAGCACATCGGCGACCAGTGCCAGATCGAGTGCCTGTTCGAAGAGCGCGCCCTGCTCGCCCTGCAAGGCCCGAAAGCAGCAGACGTGCTGGCCCGCCTGGCGCCGGAAGTGAGCAAGATGACCTTCATGCAGGTCGCCCGCGTACGCCTGCTGGGCAGCGAATGCATCGTCAGCCGCAGCGGCTACACCGGCGAAGACGGCTTCGAGATTTCCGTCGCCGTCGACCAGGCCGAAACCCTGGCGCGCAGCCTGCTGGCCGAAGCCGAAGTCGAGGCGATCGGCCTGGGCGCGCGTGACTCGCTGCGCCTGGAAGCCGGCCTGTGCCTGTACGGCCACGATATGAGCAGCGCCACCACGCCGATCGAAGCCAGCCTGCTGTGGGCGATCTCCAAGGTACGCCGCGCAGATGGCGAGCGCGCCGGCAACTTCCCGGGCGCCGAGCGCGTGTTCGAGCAGCAGCAAAAAGGCGTGGCGCGCAAGCGCGTCGGCCTGCTGCCGCAGGAGCGCGTGCCAGTGCGTGAAGGCGCGGAAATCGTCGACGCCGATGGCACCGTGATCGGCCAGGTGTGCAGCGGAGGCTTCGGCCCGACCCTCGGCGCACCGGTGGCCATGGGTTACGTCAACGCCAGCCACGCCGCCGTCGACAGCGACGTCTGGGCCGTGGTGCGCGGCAAGCGCGTGGCGATGAAAGTGGCCAAGACGCCGTTCGTGCCGCAGCGCTACTACCGCGGCTGATCAGCGCCCGACTCCCCTCTCCCATTTATTGGGGGCACGCCTAGTGGAGAGGGGTTGGAGGAGAGGGCAAAAGAAGGACAGCAGGACCGCAACGTTCGTAGGGCGGGTGAAACCCGCCACATAGCCCTGGCGGGTTGCCTGCCTACAGATGACTACTCCGTAGCCCGGATGCAATCCGCGGGTGCCCTAAAAAGCTCCCGGCTTGCATCCGGGCTACGTCGTTTCTACCCCCTGACCCGCTCGTAAGGCACCCGCTCGCGCCCGGCGCGTAGCGTCTGCGCCCACCAGTTCAACTGCACCAGGGTATGCGCCAGCGCCGAGTTGGCGCGTCGCGGCTCGCTCAACCGCCCCTGGTCATCGAACTGTTCCCAGGCATTGGTGAAGCTAACCGAGCCGCGCACCGTCATGGCGTGCAGACGAACCCCATCGATGACTCTGCCAGCACCTGACGCAGCTGCTCCACCGCACGCAGCCCTCCAGACACCCCGCCATAGCTGACGAACCCCACCGGCCGCGCCTCCCAGGATGCCGGCACTTCGTCGATGAATTGCTTGAGCGCCGCCGGATAGCCGTGGTTGTACTCCGGGGTAACGATCAGAAAGGCGTCGGCACGCAGCAGCTGCTGCAACGACTGATAGCGTTGCTCGGCGATCGCCGGCGCCTCGCCAGGCTGGCGGAACATCACAGCCGGATCGACCAGGCTCAGTTCGAACTCGCTGCGCTGTTCGATCTGCTCACGCGCCCAGGCTACCACCTGGTCGCAGAAGCGCTCTTCGCGCACGCTGCCGTAAATCAGTACCAGTCGGATGCGGTCCTGCATGGGAATGCCCTCGGTGTTGTCTATCAAGGCCTGCGAGGGTAAAACCTCAACTTAACTTGAGGTCAAGAGGAAGTTTCATGCCTGCAGCACCACACGAACGTCTCGAACGGCCCCTCACTGTCGGTCAGGTAGCCGAGCGCAGCGGGGTGAGTGTTTCCACGCTGCATTTCTACGAGGCCAAGGGGCTGATTCACAGCCAGCGCAACGCAGGTAATCAGCGCAGGTATCCACGACAGATCTTGCGTCGGGTTGCCTTGATCAAGGTGGCGCAACGCCTGGGAATACCGCTGGCGGATATCGGTGCGATCCTTGCCACGCTCCCGCAGGATCACACGCCAACGGCAGCCGACTGGCAGCGCTTTTCGCAGCATTGGAAACAGGAACTGGACGCCCGTATCGAGCGCTTGCGCAGGTTGCGTGATCAGCTCACCGGCTGCATCGGCTGCGGCTGCCTATCAATGGACGACTGCCCGCTGCGCAACCCGGGCGATCGCCTCGGCAACCAGGGAAGCGGTCCGCGCCTGCTTGGAGGCGATTGATCCCCCAGCTCAAGGTCGCTCGCGGAATATCACGCATATCCAGCGATATCGCCGGATATCTGCGGCAGGCGCGCCACCAGCGCGCGCTCCAGACGACGCGACAACGCCCGCTTGTCGTCATCATTGCGGCCGGCCAGAGACGCGTGGTCCGCCTCGTCGCCTACGCAGTAGTGCTCGCACGCTTCCTGACCTCGCCAGGCGGAAACAGGCGACTATCAGCAGTCAGCTCACTCACCTGGCGGACGGCTTCAATCAGGCAATGCGACATGGCTAAGCTGTTGATGTAAGTAAATTTGTCATACGTTATCACACAACAACAGCGCAATCGTGCGGATGCCACACCCTGCTCTTGCATCAACCGCGACAGTTCCTAATCGCGCCAAAACCCAGTATTCACTGGCCACAAACACTCAGACTTTCGTCTAACCATGCGTTGACAAGCGTAAAAAAGCCTGTCGATAATCGGCAATGTTGTATGACGACATATGACAACGATAACAACAATAATCAGGGCCACTAGATGACTACCCTCGCCTCTCCCTCAGCGCAGCAGCTCCTCCTCTGCTCGGCATCCACCGCCGCCACACGCCATAGAACCGGATTCGCCGGAGGCTGACGTCAGCCACCAGCAATGACCGGCCGCGTTCGGCCGGGCTTATCGCCCTGCACGGGCAAACACAACATTCCCATCATGCAGGTCCTTATGCAGACCAGCAGGGGATGGTTCGTTCAAAAACTGGGAGCACAACAATAATGACCGCACGCAACATCGTTCCATTGGCCCTGCTCGGCAGCACGGCGCTGGCCCTGGTTATGCCGAACGCCACGCACGCCGCCGGCTTCGTCGAGGACGCCAAGGTCAACCTCGGCCTGCGCAATTACTACTTCAACCGCAACTACCTAAACGGCACCGATCCGATGATCGGCCCGGCAAACAATCGTGAGCGTCAGGGCCAAGCTGAAGGCTGGACCCAGAACTTCATTCTCGATGCCCGCTCCGGCTACACCCAGGGCACTGTCGGCTTCGGCCTCGATGTGCTCGGCCTGTACAGCATCAAGCTGGACGGCAACCGAGGCGCCGCCAACACCCAGCTGATGCCTATCCACGATGACGGTGAAGCAGCCGATCAATACGGCCGTACCGCTGTGGCTGCCAAGGCCAAGCTCTCCAAGACCGAACTGAAGGTCGGCGAATGGTTCGCCGTGCTGCCGATACTGCGCGCTGACGACGGCCGTTCGCTGCCGCAAACCTTCCAGGGCGCTCAGCTGACGTCCGGCGAAATCGACGGTCTGACCCTGTACGGCGGCCAGTTCTGGAAGAACAGCCAGCGTCACGATGCAAGCCGCGAAGAGATGGCCTACAACGCCGGCGGCACGATTGGCCTGGTAGAGGGTGATGACTTCAACTTCGCCGGTGGTGAATACCGCTTCAACGGCAACAGCACCATGGTCGGCGTCTGGCACGCTCGCCTGGAGAATGTCTATCAGCAGAGTTTCGTACAGCTGACCCACAGCCAGCCAGTGGGTGACTGGGTACTGGGTGCCAACCTGGGCTACTTCAATGGCAAGGACGAAGGCTCATCCAAAGCTGGCGATCTGGATAACAAGGTGTATCAGGGTGCGCTGTCGGCCAAGAGAGGCAACAACACCTTCCAGGTCACCTACCAGCGGCTGAGCGGGGACACCAAATTCCTGCGTGTCGACGGTGCCAGCGGCGGCTCGCTGGTCAACGACGGTTTCCTCTCCGCATTCGACAGCCCCGAGGAGCGCTCCTGGCAGCTGCGCCATGACTACAACTTCGCTGGCCTCGGCATCCCCGGCCTGACCCTGATGAACCGCTACACCAGCGGCTCCAACATCCATGCCAGCGGCCGCACCGACGCCGAAGAGTGGAGCCGTGAGACCGAGCTGGCCTACACCATTCAGGAAGGCACCTTGAAGAACCTCAACGTGCGCTGGCGTAACTCCGACGTCCGCCGCGACGTTGGCCAGGATCTGCACGAAAACCGTCTGATCATCAACTATCCGCTGTCGATTCTGTAACACCGGACGCTTCATTACGTCCTATTGACTCCTGTGTGTTAACGGCACTTTAGGCCCGTCCTCGTGACGGGCTTTTTTTATAAAGTTTGGCGACAAGCCAGGGACTGTATGCAGAGCGGCCGCGAGCCTGCAGGCGCCGTTTCAGCGCAAGCGCCCGACCATCTGCGCCAGCACCGTCAAAACATCCCGCCCCAGTTTCTGCGAACGCGCGCCATTCCAGCCGGTGCGCGGCTGCGGGTTGTCGTCGTGATCCTTGAACGGCATCTCGATGGTGAACGACAGGCAATCGAAGGCCTCGCCCACCGCGTTGCAGGCCAGGGTCAGGTTGGCCTGGCCGGGCTCGTCGCGCGGATAACCGAAGCGGGTCTGGAACTCGGCGCCGATGCCTACCAGGCGCTGGCGGAAGTCTTCCTCCAGCGCGGCCAGGCGCGGCGTATAGCCGGGGTTGCCCTCGCAACCTGCGGTGAACACGTGGGGGATTTCCTCGTCGCCATGGATATCGAGGAACAGGTCGACGCCGATACGCTGCATGTGCTGCAACGCGAACAGCACTTCCGGGCTGCGTTCGGAGCTGGCCGACTGCCAGGCGCGATTGAGGTCCTGCCCCGCCAGGTTGGTACGCAGATGGCCGCGGAAGGCGCCGTCCGGATTCATGTTCGGCACCAGGTAGAACTCGGCCTCGGCCAGCAGCCCCTGGACCTCGACGTCATGTGGGTCCTGCAGGCGTTCGATCAGCCCCTCCATGAACCACTCAGCCATGTGCTCGCCGGGGTGCTGCTGGGCGATGAGCCACAGCTTGCGCGGCGCGGCGGCCTGAGCGCCGATGCGCAGCAGCTGGATATCGCGCCCTTCCAGGCTTCTGCCACTGGCCACCAGCTCGGCACCGCGCTCCAGCGCCTTGGCGATCAAGCGTTCGTGGCGTGCCCGCGGGTAAGGCTCGAAATAGGCGAAGCGTACGCTCGCGTGCTCGGCCTGTAACTCGAAGAGCAGTTGCCCATCCTCGAAGCGCGTCGGCACACGGAACCAGTCCTGCTGGTCGTAACTGGCCACGGCCTGGTAACCGTCCCAGGCACGGTTATAAGCCGATTGCCCGGCATTGGTCAGGTTGAAGCCATAGCGCTGTCCCGGCTGCAGCCCTTCGACCTGGAAGTGAAACCACTGGAAATGATGGCTGTTGAGGTCCGGCCGCATGGCCAGCAGCACGCGCTGCGGGTCACTGGCGTCGATGACCTGAATATTGCCGCTGTCGAAATCCGCACTGATCTTCATGGCTGCCTCGTAAGCGAAATCAGCGCTCAGGATTGCAGCTCGTGGCGCGTGTGTGAAGTCGATACTGCACAGTCGGATCAGAGCGAACTAAGGTGAGCGAGGCAGGCCTAACAGCGACTTGCCTCGTTTTATCGCTCAGGGAGCCACCGTCATGCCCAGTCCATTCAACCGATTTCACACCATCGCCGCCCTGCTCGCCTTCGTGCTATTGGCAGGCTGCGCCGGACGTGAGCCTGATGCCGCCAAGCCCGACGAGCAGCCGCAGGCAGAACAGCCCATCACTCAGACCGAACAGGATCAGTTACGCCAACAGGCCCAGCGCGGCGACCTGGACAGCCAGTTCCAGCTCGGCAGCAGCTACTTCGTCGGCCAGCCGGAGAAGAACCTCAAGCAGGCCGAATACTGGTGGAAGCAGGCCGCCGACAAGGGCCACGCCATGGCGGCGGTGAGCCTGGCCTATCTCTATACCGGGCGCGATGCCCCTGAGTTCGCCAACCAGCGCGACATGCTCAAGTACCTCAATCAGTCGGCCGCTGCGGGCAACCCCATGGCCCAGCATGTGCTGGGCAACCTCTACCGCCGTGGCGAGGGCGGTGTTTCGCGCGACCCCGACCAGGCCCAGCGCCTGTACCAGAGTGCCTGCCAGCAGAACTACGAGCCGTCCTGCATGGCGCTGGGTCGTCAGTAAGTCGAATACCCACTCCTAGGGTTGAAGATCAAACAGCGCCTTGCCGCTTTCCATGTCGCTCGGGGCGGAGAAGTGTTCGTGGAAGATCAGCCAGCGGCCACCCTGGCGGCGCAGGCACTGGGTCACGCGCATCCAGCAGGTCTGCAGCTCGCCCTTCTCATTGCTGCCGCCGCAGTGCAACAGGTAGTGGGTCACACCGAGATCGCCGCTGGCGGTGAAGGTCGGCTCATGCGGCTCGAACATCCCCGGGCCGCTGCACATCTCCATGCAGGCCTGCCAATGTGCCTGGTACGCCGGGCGCCCCTGAAAGCGCAAGGGGCCCACGGCATCGTAGGACACCACGTCCTCGACGTAGTGACTCATGATGCGCGCCACGTCCTTGCTGCGGCAGGCTTCGGTCCAGTCGTTCAGGGCATCTTGCAGTTCGTGCTGACTCATATTGTTTCTCCTTCGCTAGGCTCTGTACAAAAAGTGCCTGCGCTCGGTGATGCTGCGTTAAAAACAGACTCAGAATGCTCATTTACAACACGTAAAGTCGAGCGCGACCCCGGCCGTTCTTCGCCTGTTTTTGCGGGGCCGCCATCGGTATTGCCTGACCATCGCTCGACGACTTTTCGTACAAAGCCTGAGGTTCAGGCCTTGTGGCCGCAGCAGTCGTGGGTGGGTGCGCTTTGTTCGTACTCGTCATGCAGGCGCGTCCAGTTGAGCCCCTTGCCGTCCAGATCGGGCATGCCATCCCAACCCTCGCCGCGGCCAAAAGGCGTGAAGTCGAGGAAATGGAAGCTGCTCATCAGCATCTCCAGCCCTCGGCCATAACAGGAGTAGGTGTGGTAGATCCGCCCGCCGTCGCGCAGGAACACGCTGACGCCGGGCTGCTCGCCCTGGATGTGATAGGTCAGGCCCAGGCGCTCGAGCTCGTCCTTGTCGCGGTAGTTGTATTCGACCGGCGCGACCTGCTCGTCGGTGGTGGCGTGGTAGTCGTAGTTGAAGCGGCTGCCGTAGGAGCTGTACCAGGGCAGGCTCCAGCCCATGCGCCGCTTGAAGGCTTCGAGATCGGCCAAGGGCGCGCGGGAGACCAGCACCAGATTGGTGTCGCGGGCATGCAGATGGGCCTGGTGGCCGATGTTGTCCACCAGGCAGGAACAGCCGTCGCAGCCCTCCCCGCGATCCATGTGGTACATGAAGTGGTAAACGATCAGCTGGCTGCGCCCGTCGAACAGCGCCTCTAGTCCAACCTCACCATTCGGGCCATCGAAGCGGTAATCCTCTTCCACCAGCACCATGGGCAGGGCACGGCGGGCGCGGTTGATTGCGTCGCGCTGACGGGTCAGCGCCTTTTCCTGTTCGAGCAGCGCCTTGCGCGCTGCCAGCCACTGCTCACGCGTGGCGACTTCGGGGATATAGCGGCGATCCATGGCGGTTCTCCCGGTTGATCGAGCCTTGCCGGCTCAGTGCTGGCCGGCCTGCAGCTGCGCCGGCTGGATATCCAGCTCGCGCACCGGGCGCACCTCCACGCAGCCGACACGGGCGGCGGGAATGTGTCCGGCGAGCTGGATGGCCTCGTTGAGGTCGCGCGCCTCCACCAGATAGAAGCCGGCCAGTTGCTCCTTGGTTTCGGCGAAGGGGCCGTCGGTGATCGCCAGCTTGCCGCCGCGCATGCGTACGGTGGTGGCGGCCTGCACCGACTGCAGCGCCTCGGCGGCGAGCATGCGCCCGCTCTCCTGTACCGCATTGGCGTAGGCGAAGCACTCGCTGTCATGCGGGCTGTCGGGGGAGCTGTGCAGCTCCTGTTCGTTGGCGTAGACGAGGCAGAGGTATTTCATGGCGCGCTCCAGTTCCTTGGTGGGTGGGTACTGGATAGTCGAACCAGGGAGCGCCATTTCGACATTGGCTGGAAAAACATCGCCGAAACCGACGGACGGTCAGATGCGCCGCGTACCTCGACGAGCCACTGGTGTGCGCGGCGCCCCCTACTCGGGGACTTCGACGCTGACGTGAATGGCGTCGTGGCGCCAGAATTCCAGGTCGCAGTCGATGATGCGTCCGTGCTGGTCGCGGTTGACCCGGGTGATGCGCAGCGCCGGGCTACCGGGCGCCACCTTGAGGCTGGCCGCAGCTTCGGCATGCAGCGCGGTAGGCTCCATGTCGAAGCGCACGCGACCGTAGTGAATGCCGTACTCGCTGGCGTAGAGGTCGGTCAGCGAGCGGGTCAGGTCGAAGTCGAGGATGCCGGGGAAATAGGCCGGGTTGAGATAGTGCTCGACATACAGCACCAGACGCCCGTCGATGCGCCGCACGCGGCATACCTGATAGACGCTCGACAGCGCCGGCAGCTCCAGCACCTGGCAGATTTCCGCACTGGCCGGCATCAGCCTGGCGCTCAGCACTTCGGTAGCCGGCACCCGCCCCTGCTCGGCCACCATGGCGTGAAAGTGAGTGCGGACCAGGGGGTTGTAGGCCACCCGCGTCGGTGAAACGAACCAGCCACGACGCTCCTCGCGATAGACCAGCCCCTGCGCCTCCAGCTGCCCGAGCGCCTCGCGCAGGGTGATGCGCGTGGTATCGAACAGTTCGCTGAGCCTGCGCTCGGCCGGCAGCTTGCTGCCGGAGGGCAACAGGCCCCGGTCTATCTGCTCCTGCAGGGCGCGACAGATGATGGTGACGGCCCGCGGCGCTTCTTCGCGCATCAATATCTCCCCTTTTGGACTAGTCCAGCCCCATGACAGGGCAAAAGCCGTTCGCTAAGACGGGTTACAAGACTAGGCAGTCTAGATGACTGATAGATGACAACTCTGCTGCAAGCACGCCGCATGCCACCGCCAACCTTACTCACAGCCCAGCAAATCAGCCACTTATCCATGGTCTACGCTTGTGAAGCGCACCGGCCCGCTGCACCTGGACATCTGCCACTGGTGGGCCGGACATAAAACTGTCATCGAAGGCGCCTAGATTGGCTCGGGTATTGCTGATCTAGACCAACACTCTCACTGCAAAGGAGTTTCCAATGAAACAACTGCTGCTGGCTTCACTGATGGGCTCGGCCATCGCCCTGGCGACCTCCGCCATGGCCGAAGGCACCGACTTGCAGGCACTGGAAAAAGCCGCACGCGCCGAAGGCGCGGTGAATAGCGTGGGTATGCCCGACAGCTGGGCGAACTGGAAAGACACCTGGGCCGATCTGGCCAAGCTTTACGGCCTCAAGCACCAGGACACCGACATGAGCTCGGCGCAGGAAATCGCCAAGTTCGCCGCCGAGAAGGAAAACGCCACCGCCGATATCGGTGACGTCGGCGCCGCCTTCGGCCCCATCGCCGTGCAGCAGGGCGTGACCCAGCCGTACAAGCCGAGCACCTGGGAGCAGATTCCGGACTGGGCCAAGGACAAGGACGGTCACTGGATGCTGGCCTACACCGGCTCCATCGCCTTCATCGTCAACAAGCAACTGGTCAAGGATATTCCGCGTTCCTGGGCCGACCTGAAAACCGGCACCTACAAGGTCGCCGCCGGTGACGTCAGCACCGCTGCGCAGGCCACCAACGGCGTACTGGCCGCGGCCATCGCCCTGGGCGGCAACGAGAGCAACATCCAGCCGGCGCTGGACCTGTACGCCGACCTGGCCAAGCAGCGCCGTCTGTCGCTGGCCAACCCGACCATCCAGACCCTGGAGAAGGGTGAAGTGGAAGTCGGCGTGGTCTGGGACTTCAACGGCCTGTCCTACCGCGACCAGATCGACCCCGAGCGCTTCGAGGTGCTGATCCCGTCCGACGGTTCGGTGATCTCCGGCTACAGCACCATCATCAACAAGTGGGCGAAGAACCCCAACGCCGCCAAGCTGACCCGCGAATACATCCTCAGCGATGCCGGGCAGATCAATCTGGCCAAGGGTCACGCCCGTCCGATCCGCGCCGAGCACATCGACATGCCGGCCGAGGTACAGGCCAAGCTACTGCCGCAGGAGCAGTACGCCAAGGTCCAGCCGATCAAGGATGCCGCCGCCTGGGAAGCCACCTCCAAGGCCCTGCCGCGTCTGTGGCAGGAGCACGTGATCATCAATATGAATTGATGCGGCCGCGACACCATTGATCCGTAGCCCGGATGAAATCCGAGGGCGTGTTCACATAAGAGTGACTGACCACGATCAGTCCCCTCGCCCCTCAGGGGAGAGGGTTAGGGAGAGGGGAAAACGGGCGACCTCGCTATGTTCTGCCCTCTCCCCCACCCCCTCTCCCATAAATGGGAGAGGGGAGCTGATCGCGCACAGGTTAAGTGAGTAGCGTCAGGGGCAATTGCAGAAAATGCCCCGGATTGAATCCGGGCTACGACCGAACGAGAGAAAACCATGAAGCACAACGTCATCCTAGTGGTACTGGATGGCCTGAGCTATCAGGTGGCCCAGCATGCGCTAGGCCACTTGCTGGCTTACTGCCAGGCCGGGCGCGCCGCGCTGTACAAGCTCGACTGCGCACTGCCGGCACTGTCCCGCCCGCTCTACGAATGCATCCTCACCGGCGTACGCCCCATCGACAGCGGCATCGTGCACAACGACGTGGTGCGCCTGTCGAATCAACGCAGCGTCTTTCATTACGCCCGTGAGGCCGGTCTGACGACCGCCGCCGCTGCCTATCATTGGGTCAGCGAACTGTATAACCGCGCGCCTTTCCACGCGGCCCGCGACCGTCATACCAGTGACGAATCGCTGCCAATCCAACACGGCCACTTCTACTACGCCGATCATTATCCGGACTCACACCTGTTCGCCGATGCCGATAGCCTGCGCCGGCTTCATGCACCGAACCTGCTGCTGGTGCACCCGATGAACATCGATGACGCCGGTCACAAGCACGGCCTCGACAGCTCGCAATACCGCAACGCCGCGCGCATGGCCGATGTGCTGCTGGCCGAGTACATCCAGACCTGGCTCGATGCCGGTTACCAGATCCTGGTAACGGCCGATCACGGCATGAATACTGATCGCAGCCACAACGGCGTGCTGCCGGAAGAGCGCGAAGTACCGCTGATCGTCCTCGGCAGCGCCTTCAGCCTCGACCCGGCGGCCCGCCCGCAGCAGACCGAGCTGTGCGGCACCATCTGCCAGCTGCTCGGCGCGGCCCACGACAAACCCTGGTGCAGGGAGCTGCTCGCATGAAGTCCACCATCTCCAGCAAGGGTTGGGCACTGCTGTGCCTGGTGCCCTTCGCCCTGTTCTTCTTCGCCTTCCAGATCGCGCCACTGGCCTGGGTGGCGAGCAACAGCCTGAACACTGCCGAAGGCTGGGGCCTGGGCAATTTCCAGCAGGCCTTCTCCTCGGCGTTCTACCGCCAGGCCATGCGCCACAGTCTGGAAGTCGCCTTCTGGTCGAGCCTGTTCGGCATCGTCGTCGCCATCATCGGCAGCTATTCGCTGCGCCAGGTCAACAGCCGCTTGCGCGATTTCGTCATGGCGTTTTCCAACATGACCAGCAACTTCTCCGGGGTGCCGCTGGCCTTCGCCTTCATCATCCTGCTCGGCTTCAACGGCGCGCTGACCATCCTGCTCAAGCAGATGGGGGTGATCGAGGACTTCAACCTCTACTCCAAGACCGGCCTGATCGTGCTCTACACCTACTTCCAGATCCCCCTCGGCGTGCTGCTGCTCTACCCTGCCTTCGACGCCCTGCGCGAGGACTGGCGCGAGTCGGCCGAACTGCTTGGCGCCAATACCTGGCAGTTCTGGCGGCATATCGGCCTGCCGGTGCTGACCCCGGCATTGCTCGGTACCTTCGTCATTCTTCTGGCCAATGCCCTGGGCGCCTACGCCACGGTGTACGCGCTGACCACCGGCAACTTCAACATCCTGCCAATCCGTATCGCGTCGATGGTTTCCGGCGACATCTTCCTCGACCCGAACATGGCCAGCGCGCTGGCGATGGTGCTGGTCGGCCTGATGACCCTGATCACCATCGTCCACCAATGGCTGCTGCGCCGGAGCTACCATGTCGCCCGCTGAAAAACGCTCGCCGCTGTTCCACCAACTGGTGGTCTACCTGCTGTTTCTGATCCTGCTGCTGCCGCTGCTCGGCACGCTGGTGTACTCGCTGTCCACCAGCTGGTCGGCGACCATCCTGCCCAGCGGCTTCACCTTCAAGTGGTACGTGGCGCTGTGGAGCGATGCGCGCTTTCTCGCCGCCTTCGGCCGCTCGCTGCTGGTGTGCTTCGGCGCCCTGGCGTTGTCGCTGCTGCTGATCCTGCCGCTGCTGTTCGTGGTCAACTACCACTTCCCGAAACTCGATGCCCTGATGAACGTGCTGATCCTGCTGCCATTCGCCGTTCCGCCAGTGGTGTCCTCGGTGGGCCTGATGCAGCTGTTCGCGGCAGGGCCGCTGCCGATCCTCGGCACGCCGTGGATCCTGATCGGCTGCTACTTCACCATCGCCCTGCCCTTCATGTACCGCGCCATCACCAACAACCTGCAGGCGATCAACCTGCGCGACCTGATGGACGCCGCCCACCTGCTCGGCGCCAGCACCTGGCGCGCCGCCTTCATGGTGGTGCTGCCCAATCTGCGCAAGGGCCTGATGGTCTCGGTATTCCTGTCCTTCAGCTTCCTGTTCGGCGAATTCGTCTTCGCCAACCTGCTGGTGGGCAGCCGCTACGAGACGCTACAGGTGTACCTGTACAACATGCGCAACGGCAGCGGCCATTTCACCAGCGCCCTGGTGATCTCCTATTTCATGTTCGTGCTGCTGATGACCTGGGCAGCCAACCGCCTGAACAAGGACAAGTCATGAGTTTCCTGCACATCCAGAACCTGCACAAAAGCTACGGCCCGACGCGGATCTTCACCGACATCAATATCGAGATCGGCCAAGGCCAGTTCATCACCCTGCTCGGCCCATCGGGCTGTGGCAAGTCGACTCTGCTGCGCTGCATCGCCGGCCTGACGGCAGTCGATGGCGGGCAGATACTGTTGGGCGGCGAGGATCTGGTGCCCATGCCGCCGCAAAAACGCGGCATCGGCATGGTGTTCCAGAGCTATGCGCTGTTCCCCAACATGACCGTGCAGCAGAACGTCGCCTTCGGCCTGCGCATGCAAAAGGTCCCAGCCGCCGAGGCCAGCAAACGCGTCGCCGAAGCCCTGGAGCTGGTGGAGCTCAGCGACTATGCCGGGCGCTATCCGCAGCAGCTCTCTGGCGGCCAGTGCCAGCGTGTGGCCCTGGCCCGCTCGCTGGTCACTCGCCCGCGCCTGCTGCTGCTCGACGAACCACTGTCGGCGCTGGATGCGCGCATCCGCAAGCACCTGCGCGAGCAGATCCGCGCCATCCAGCGTGAGCTGGGCCTGACCACCATCTTCGTCACCCATGATCAGGAAGAGGCGCTGGTGCTGTCCGACCGCATCGTGCTGATGAACGGCGGGCAGATCGTCCAGAGCGGCGACGCCGAAACCCTCTACACCGCGCCGGCCGATGCCTTCGCCGCCGGTTTTATCGGCAACTACAACCTGCTCGACGCCGATGCCGCCAGCCGCCTGCTGCTGCGCCCGGTGAACAGCCGCGTGGCGATTCGCCCGGAGGCCATCCAGATCGGCGGGGTCGGAATCGAAGGCACCATCCGCGGCCACAGCCTGCTGGGCAACGTGGTGCGCTACCGGGTCGAAGCCCGCGGCGTGGAATTGCTGGTGGACGTGCTCAATCGCTCTGCCGCCGACCTGCACCACGACGGCCAGAGCGTCAGCCTGGCCATCGGCGCCGATGCGATCCGGGAGGTGGCGTGATGGCTCTGGCAATCTTCGACCTCGACGAAACCCTGATCAACGGTGATTGCGCCAGCCTCTGGACCCAGGAAATGGTCAAGCTCGGCTGGGCCGATGGTGAATCCTTCATCGCCCACGAGCAGGAGCTGATGCGCCAGTACGCCGCCGGCACCCTGGCCATGGAAGACTACATGGCCTTCACCCTGTCGCCGCTGGTCGGCCGCACGCCCAAAGAGGTCGCCCATGTGGTCGAGCCCTTCGTCGAGGACGTGATCGAGCCGATCTTCTACAGCGACGCCAGCCGCACCCTGGCCGCGCACCGCGCCGCTGGCGACCGCCTGCTGGTGATCTCCGCCTCGGCGCATTTCCTGGTCAGCGCCATCGCCGAGCGCTTCGGTATCGACGAGGTATTGGCCATCGACCTGGAGCTGCAGCATGGCTTCTACAGCGGGCGTACCCAGGGCGTGCTGACCTACCGCGAGGGCAAAGTGATTCGCCTCGAGAGCTGGTTGATCGAACAGGACGAAAGCCTGGCCGGCGCCAGCTTCTATTCCGACTCGCGCAACGACCTGCCGCTGCTGCAATTGGTGGACAAGCCGTTCACCGTCAATCCCGACCCGACCCTGCGCGCCCACGCCGAACAGGCCGGCTGGCCGATTCTCAGCTGGAGCTAAGCGCAGGGCTCATGATGCCTTCGCAAGCCTCGATCAGCGCTGCCGCCAATTCGCGCGCGTAACCGGGCAGCTGGTTGCGCGCATGCAGGGCCACCTCGACCGGCGCTACCGGTGCGAAGCCTTCGGCCTCGCCCAGCTCGCGATGCTCGCGGGTGATCAACCGGCGCGGTAGCAGGGTCAGACCCAGCCCGCCCTCGGCCGCGGCACTGACGCCAGGCAAACTGCTGCTGACATAGGCGATGCGCCAGGGTTTGCCCATGGCGTCCAGGGCATGGGTCATCTCCAGGCGATACAGACCATTGGGCGGGAACACCGCCAGCGGCACCGGGTTGCGCGCCAGCACCGGGCGCGCGCGGCTGTCGAGCCAGGCCAGCGGTTCGGCCCAGCTGGCCAGGCCCTTGGCACTGCCGGCGCGTTGCTTGATCAGCGCCAGGTCCAGCTCGCCGGCGTTGAACGCGCGCCAGACATCGTGGCTGAGGCCACTGGTGATCTCCAGGCGGATCCCCGGATGGGCATCGGCGAAATCGGCCAGATAGGGGGTCAGGCTGTTGGCAGCGAAATCGTCCGGCACGCCCAGGCGCACCTCGCCCTCCACCGCGCTCTGCCCCAGCGCCAGCATGGCTTCGTCCATCAGCGCAACGATGCGGTTGGCGTAACCCAGCAGGCGCTCACCCTCGGTAGTGGTCACCACGTAGCGGCCGCTGCGGTCGAGCAGCTCGGCGCCAAGCTGCTCCTCCAGACGCCGCACCTGCTGGCTGACGGTGGACTGGGTCAGGTGCAGGCTGGCCGCAGCGCGGGTAAAGCCACCGGTCTGCACCACGGCGAGAAAACTGCGTAACAGCACTGGATCGAGCATGTCGCCCCCATCATGAAAACCACTGACAGGAATTCTACTATTTAATTTCCGAATCCAGCTGCGAATTCCTATAGTGCTGGGGAGCCAGTTTTCCGCGCGGGGACAGATCCCTGCGCCATCCACCCGCCGAGGCACTCTCTCGATGAGCAAATCGCCCTACTACTACGCCCCGCATGGCGGCCATCCCGGTCAGGAGCAACTGCTGACCGACCGCGCCATGTTCACCGAAGCCTACGCCGTGATCCCCAAGGGCGTGATGCGTGACATCGTCACCAGTCACCTGCCGTTCTGGGACAACATGCGCATGTGGGTCATCGCCCGCCCGCTGACCGGCTTTGCCGAAACCTTCTCGCAGTACATCGTCGAAGTCGGCCCGAACGGTGGCAGCAACAAGCCGGAGCTGGACCCGAGCGCCGAAGGCGTGATCTTCGTCGTCGAAGGCGAATTCAGCCTGACCCTCAACGGTACCCAGCACGCCATGCGTCCGGGCAGCTACGCCTTCATCCCGCCGCAGAGCGACTGGTCGCTGCGCAACAACGGCAGCCAGGCCGTGCGTTTCCACTGGCTGCGCAAGGCCTACCAGCCGGTCGAGGGCGTGCCCTATCCCGAAGCCTTCGTCACCAACGAGCAGGACATCGAACCGATCGTCATGCCCGGCACCGAAGGCCGCTGGAGCACCACGCGCTTCGTCGAGATCAGCGACATGCGCCATGACATGCACGTCAACATCGTCAACTTCGAGCCGGGCGGCGTGATCCCCTTTGCCGAAACCCACGTCATGGAACACGGCCTGTACGTGCTCGAAGGCAAGGCGGTGTATCGCCTGAACCAGGACTGGGTCGAGGTCGAGGCCGGCGACTTCATGTGGCTGCGCGCTTTCTGTCCGCAGGCCTGCTACGCCGGCGGCCCAGGCCGCTTCCGCTACCTGCTGTACAAGGACGTGAACCGCCACATGCCGCTGACCCTGGGCGGTCTCAAGCGCTGAGTTCCATCGCCCTGCAGGAGCGGCTTCAGCCGCGAAGCAGTCACGGCGATACGCCATAATGAAAAGGCCACCCGAAGGTGGCCTTTTCGTTTCTGCAACAACGATCAGCTATGGCGGATCAGGTGATCGAAGGCGCTCAGCGATGCCTTCGAGCCCTCGCCCATGGCGATGACGATCTGCTTGTACGGCACGGTGGTCACGTCACCGGCAGCGAACACGCCGGGGATGTTGGTCGCGCCCTTGGCATCGACGACGATCTCGCCGAAGCGGCTGAGCTCGACGGTGCCCTTGAGCCAGTCGCTGTTGGGCAGCAGACCGATCTGCACGAAGATGCCTTCCAGCTCGACGTTGTGCAGCTCCTCGGTGGTGCGATCCTTGTACACCAGGCCGGTGACCTTCTGTCCGTCGCCGGTGACCTCGGTGGTCTGCGCGCTCTTGATCACGGTGACGTTGGGCAGGCTGTAAAGCTTCTTCTGCAACACGGCGTCGGCACGCAGGGTGTCGGCGAACTCCAGCAGGGTGACGTGGGCGACGATGCCGGCCAGGTCGATGGCCGCCTCGACGCCGGAGTTACCGCCGCCGATCACCGCCACGCGTTTGCCCTTGAACAGCGGGCCGTCGCAGTGCGGGCAGAAGCACACGCCCTTGGCCTTGTACTCCTGCTCGCCGGGTACACCCATCTCGCGCCAGCGGGCGCCGGTCGAGAGGATCACGGTCTTGGCCTTGAGCGAGGCGCCGTTGTCGAACTTCACCTCGTGCAGGCCGCCTTCGCTGCTGGCCGGCACCAGCGCGGTGGCGCGCTGCAGGTTCATGATGTCGACTTCGTATTCCTTGACGTGCTCTTCCAGGGCACGCACCAGTTTCGGGCCTTCGGTTTCCTTCACCGAGATGAAGTTCTCGATGGCCATGGTATCGAGCACCTGACCGCCGAAGCGTTCGGCGGCGATGGCGGTACGGATGCCTTTACGTGCGGCGTAGATGGCCGCCGCAGCACCGGCCGGGCCGCCGCCGACCACCAGCACGTCGAAGGCTTCCTTGGCACTCATCTTCTCGGCATCGCGGTTGGCGGCGCCGGTGTCGATCTTGGCGAGGATTTGCTTCACGTCCATGCGGCCGGAGGCGAAGACCTCACCGTTGAGGTAGATGCTCGGCACAGCCATGATCTGGCGACGCTCGACCTCTTCCTGGAACAGCGCACCGTCGATGGAAACGTTGCGGATATTGGGGTTGAGCACGGCCATCAGATTCAGCGCCTGGACCACGTCCGGGCAGTTCTGACAGGACAGCGAGAAATAGGTCTCGAACTCGAACTTGCCTTCGATGCTCTTGATCTGCTCGATGGTCTCGGCGTCGAGCTTGGACGGGTGGCCACCCACCTGCAGCAGCGCCAGCACCAGCGAGGTGAACTCATGACCCATGGGGATGCCGGCGAACGTCAGGCCGATATCCGCGCCGGGGCGCACGAGGGAGAACGACGGACGACGGGCATCGTTGCCATCGGTTCTGAGGGTAATCTTGTCGGTCAGGCCGACGATGTCCTGCAGCAGCCCGAGCAGTTCCTGCGACTTCTCGCCGTCATCCAGGGACGCGACGATCTCGAACGGCTGGGTGACCTTTTCCAGGTAGGCCTTCAACTGGGTTTGCAGATTGGCGTCCAACATGACGGGAATCCTCTAGAGATAGCGAATTACGGGCGAAAAAACGCCCGGACGGATCGCGCCCGGGCGTTCGGGCACTTGCGGCTGGGTCACAGCCGGCAAAGCGCAAGGCATTCGGAGCGGGGCCGCTGTGGCCCCGGGGCAGATCTTAGATCTTGCCAACGAGGTCCAGGGACGGAGCCAGGGTCTTCTCGCCTTCTTTCCACTTGGCCGGGCAGACTTCGCCCGGGTGAGCGGCGGTGTACTGAGCAGCTTTCAGCTTGCGCAGGGTTTCAGCCACGTCACGAGCGATCTCGTTGGAGTGGATCTCGACGGTCTTGATCACACCTTCCGGGTTGATCACGAAGGTACCGCGCAGGGCCAGGCCTTCTTCCGGAATGTGTACGCCGAAAGCGTTGGTCAGTTGGTGAGTCGGGTCACCGATCAGCGGGAACTGAGCCTTGCCAACGGCCGGCGAAGTTTCGTGCCAGACCTTGTGGGAGAAGTGGGTGTCGGTGGTCACGATGTAGACCTCGGCACCGGCCTTCTGGAACTCGGCGTAGTTGTTGGCAGCGTCTTCGATCTCGGTCGGGCAGTTGAAGGTGAAGGCAGCCGGCATGAAGATCAGCACGGACCACTTGCCCTTCAGGCTTTCCTCGGTGACCTCGACGAACTCGCCAGCGTGGAAAGCGTTGACTTTGAACGGTTGCACTTGAGTATTGATGAGGGACATCTCTGACTCCTTCTGAGGTTTCTGTGAGGGTTTAAATCTAGGTCGCTATATTAGCTACCTAATGGAAAAAAGCTTATTGATTACGACCATGATATCGATTGAATGCACCAATCGATGATACAGCCCGCGCCACAAGCGATCAGTAGCCCGACTTCAGTCAAGGCTGGGATCAATCAGCAGCGCAAGTTTACCCGCGACTTGGTTACCAGCGAGTGTCTCGAACGCCACCTCGCTATCTTGGATCGCAAAACTGCGCTCCAGTTGCGGCTTTAATCGTCCCTCGCCGAACAGCGGCCACACCTGCTGCTGCAGATCACGCAGAAGATCAGCCTTGAACTGATCGTCGCGGTTGCGCAGGGTCGAACCGGTCAGCTGAATGCGCTTGCCCAGTACCTGAGCCAGATCCAGAGTGGCCTCGCGCCCGCCCATCAGGCCGATGTTGATCCAGCGCCCGTCACGCGCCAGCAACTCCAGATTCAGCGCCGCATAGCTCCCACCGACCGGATCGAGAATCACGTCGAACGGACCGAAATCACGCAACGCCTGCAGGTCTTCGCCACGCAGGGCGCCACCCTGGGCACCGAGCGCTTCGCAATAGGCCAAGCGCTCGGCAGAGCCGACACTGACCCAGCAGGGGCTGCCGAATGCCTTGCACAGCTGGATGGCCGCCGAGCCGACACCGCTGGCGCCAGCATGCAGCAGGACCTTTTCCCCGGGGCGCAAGCCGCCGAGCTGGAACAGATTGAGCCAGGCCGTAGCGTACACCTCCGGCACCACCGCTGCTTCGACCAGGCTGAGACCATCGGGCACCGGCATGGCGTGACGGGCGTCGAGCACCACCTCCTCGGCCATGCCACCACCGGCGAGCAAGCAACAAACACGATCACCCACCTGCCAGGCGCTGCCAGCCCCGACCTCGACAATCACCCCGGAGCACTCCAGGCCCAGCGCCTGGCTCGCACCTGGCGGTGGCGGATAGAGCCCGGCACGCTGCAACAGATCGGCCCGGTTAAGCCCAGCGGCCGCCACCTTCACGCGAATCTGCCCTGCATCACAGGCCTGCGCCGGTTGTTCCAGCCACTCTGCACGCCCTTCGACGCCTTGCAATGCCTTCATGCTGCCTCCATAGTGCAAGTGAACCGAGCCCAGCGCTGACCGCCGGGCTTTCGCCTAGCGCCAACGGAACCTGGCGCCCTCAAATACGGCCTAATATGCGTTATCCCCTGCCACTACGTCGAATCAGCATGAAGCGCTCCCTTGCAAGCACCGCCCTCGCCCTCGTTCTCGGCCTCAGTGCCCTGCCGCTGGCGGCCAAGACCACCACAGCGACCAGTTGGGACTACCTGCAGCCGGATCGCGACCAGGTGATCGCCAGCCTCAACGTAGTGGAGCTGCTGCGCCGCCACCACTACAACAAGCCGCCGCTCAACGATGAGCGTTCGGTTCAGATCTATGACAACTATCTGAAGTTGCTCGATCCGTCCCGCAGCTATTTCACTGCGGCCGACATTGCCGAATTCAACCAGTGGCGCACCAAGTTCGATGACCTGCTCAAGAGCGGCGACCTCGAACCGGGCTTCACCATCTATCGCCGCCACCTGACCCGTCTGGAAGAGCGCCTGAACTTCGCTCTGGCCGAACTGGGCAAAGGCGTCGACAAGATCGATTTCACCATCGATGAAGAGTTGCAGGTCGACCGCGAGAAGGCGCCATGGGCCAAGAATCGCACCGAGCTCGACGAACTGTGGCGCAAACGCGTCAAGGACGAAGTGCTGCGCCTGAAAATCGCCGGCAAGGAAACCAAGGACATCCAGGAACTGCTGACCAAGCGCTACAAGAACCAGCTGGCGCGGCTCAAGCAGACCCGTGGCGAGGACGTGTTCCAGGCCTACATCAACGCCTTCGCCACCACCTACGACCCGCACACAACGTACCTGTCGCCGGATAACGCGGAAAACTTCGACATCAACATGAGCCTGTCGCTCGAAGGCATCGGCGCCGTCCTGCAAAGCGACAACGAGCACGTCAAGGTGGTACGTCTGGTGCCTGCCGGCCCGGCCGAGAAGAGCAAGCAGATCGCACCGGCCGACAAGATCGTCGGCGTCGCCCAGGGCAACGACGAAATGGTCGACGTGATCGGCTGGCGCCTGGACGAAGTGGTCAAGCTCATCCGCGGCCCGAAAGGCTCCACCGTGCGCCTGGAAGTGATTCCGGCCAGCAACCCGCCTAGCGATCAGACCAGCAAGGTGGTCACCATCACCCGTGAAGCGGTCAAGCTGGAAGAGCAGGCGGCCAAGAAAAAGGTGCTGGAACTCAAGCACGACGGACGCGATTACAAGCTCGGCGTCATCGAGCTGCCGGCCTTCTATCTCGACTTCAAGGCCTTCCGCGCCGGCGACCCGAACTACAAGAGCACCACCCGTGACGTCAAACGCCTGCTCGACGAGCTGCAGGCCGAGAAAGTCGACGGCGTGGTGATCGACCTGCGCAACAACGGCGGCGGTTCGCTGCAGGAAGCCACCGAGCTGACCAGTCTGTTCATCGAGCAGGGTCCCACCGTACTGGTACGCAACGCCGACGGTCGCGTCGACGTACTGGCCGATGAGAACAAGGGCGTCTACTACAGCGGCCCGCTGGCCGTTCTGGTCAACCGCCTGTCCGCCTCCGCCTCGGAAATCTTCGCTGGCGCCATGCAGGATTATCATCGCGCGCTGATTCTCGGCGGCCAGACCTTCGGCAAGGGCACGGTGCAGACCATTCAGCCGCTCAACCATGGCGAGCTGAAACTGACCCTGGCCAAGTTCTATCGCGTTTCCGGCCAGAGCACCCAGCATCAGGGCGTGATTCCCGACATCACCTACCCGGATGTCATGGACACCAAGGACATCGGCGAAAGCGCACTGCCCGCCGCCCTCCCCTGGGACAGCATTCGTCCGGCGATCAAACCCGAGCTGGACCCGATCAAGCCGTTCCTGACCGAGCTCAAGGCTCGCCATGACAAGCGCACGGCCAAGGATCCGGACTTCGTCTTCACCCGCGACCGCCTGACCCTGGCGAAGAAGCTGATGGAGGAAAAAACCGTCAGCCTCAACGAGCAGACCCGCCGCGCTCGCCAGGCCGAAGTCGAAGCCAAGCAGCTGGCTCTGGAAAACAACCGGCGTCAGGCCAAGGGCGAAGAGCCGCTCAAGGAGCTGGCCAAGGAAGACGAAGACGCTCTGCCATTGGCCGACGACAAGAGCACGCCGGAAGATGACGCCTACCTGGCAGAAAGCGGGCGCATCCTGCTCGATTACCTGGGGCTCAATCCGTCGCTCGCGCTGCATTGAGGCGATTCAACGAACGTCATCAAATCGTCATCGAACTGTCGTGAAATGCAGAGGCCGGTTAAAACCGGCCTCTTCGTTTCCGGCAGATCGAGAACACCATGACCGTCACCGAGCAGTTGAGCGCACTGGGCAAAATCCTCGCTCACGGCGACCTCAGCAGCCTGTTCCAACCTATCATCTCGCTGTCCGAACAGCGCATTCTCGGCTACGAGGCGCTGACTCGCGGGCCATCCAACAGTCCACTGCACTCGCCGTTGACGCTGTTCGCCGTAGCCCGCCATGCTGGCCGCCTTAGCGAGCTGGAAATGGCCTGCCGCAAGAGCGCCTGCAAAGGCTTCAGCGCCATGGGCCTGGAAGGCAAGCTGTTTCTCAACGTCTCGCCGGAATCGCTGCTCGATCCCAGCCACCAGCCCGGACGCACCCTGAAATTGCTGCAGGCCTTCGGTATCCCACCGAGCCAGGTAGTGATCGAGCTCACCGAGCAGTCGCCCACCGAAGACTTCGCCCTGCTCGACAATGCACTGCACCACTACCGCGCCATGGGCTTTTCCATCGCCCTGGATGATCTGGGCGCCGGCTATTCCAGCCTGCGCCTGTGGTCGGAGCTGCGCCCGGACTACGTGAAGATCGACCGTCACTTCATCGATGGCATTCATCAGGATGCAGTGAAACGCGAATTCGTCGGCTCCATCCTGAAAATGGCCGAGGCCTCACGCGCGCAGGTGATCGCCGAAGGCATCGAACTCCCCGAAGAGCTGGCCGTGCTGACGGAGATGGGGGTAGATCTGGTTCAGGGCTACCTGCTCAGCCGGCCACAGGAAAAGCCGCCGCGCGATGCGCGCCAGCTACTGCCTCAGACACAGAGCAACCAGGCCAGTCTCAGCGAAGACAGCCATGATCTGAGCCCCCTGCTCAACGACCAGATCGCGGTCGATCAGAACACACCCATCGCCGAAGTGCTGGACGTCTTTCGCGCTCAGGCCAACCTCAACTCCCTGGCGGTACTGGACGCCCAGCGGCAACCGGTCGGCATCGTCCACCGTCACTCGCTGTCCGAAGCGCTGCTCAAGCCCTTCGCCACCGATCTGTTCGCACGCAAGCCCATAAGCCGCCTGATGAGCCAGGATTTTCTCGCCGTGGAGCTGACGCAGTCGTTGCAGAAGGTCAGCCGCCTGCTCACCAGCCGCGCACGCCAGCGTATCGAAGAAGACTTCATCATCATCCAGAACGGCCGCTATCTTGGCCTGGGACGGGTGATCGACGTACTCAAACTGATCACCGAGCAAAAGCTGCAGCAGGCGCGTCACGCCAACCCGCTCACCCTGCTGCCAGGCAACGTGCCGATCCAGCAGTGCCTGAGCCGCTTGTTGCAACAGCAGCGCGAAGCCGCGGTGTGCTATGTCGACATCGACAGCTTCAAACCCTTCAACGATCTCTACGGCTACGCCAAGGGCGATGAGGTACTGCTGTGCCTGGCGCAGTGCCTGAACGAGCGGGTCGATCCGGCGCGCGACTTCGTCGGCCATATCGGCGGCGACGATTTCATGCTGGTGCTCGGTTCGAGCGACTGGCGCGACAAGCTGGGCAGGCTGATCGAGGATTTCCAGAACCAGTGTCGGCGCTTCTATCGCGAGGAGCACCTCCAGGCTGGCTGTTTCATCGCCCACAACCGCCACGGCCAGCGTCAGGAGTACGCGTTGCTGTCGCTTTCGATCGGCGTGGTCCATGTGACAACGGCAGATTGCACGCAGCTCGATGCCTCGCGTCTGGCCGAGCTGGCTTCGGAGGCCAAGCGCCACGCCAAGGCCGTGCCCGGTTACAGCCTGCACATATTGGAAGGCTCAGCGGCCTGAGCGACCGCTCCCGTCCGCCATGGCGGCGAAGCGCTCGGCAGCCTGCGGGTCAGCTGGCAAACCCGGAGCACCCTCACGATAGAGCTGGCTCAGGCGGCCAGCTGCCAGCGGGTGGCCGGCAGCCACAGCCATCTCCCACCAGCGCACGGCCTGCACGGCATCCGGCGCTAGTCGGGTATCGCCCTTCAGCACCTGTACACCCAGCTGGTAGGCAGCCTTGCCATCGCCGCCATTGGCGGCCAGACGCAACAGCCTCAGCCCTTCCTCGCGCGCGCCAAGACCCTGGCCGCGAAACAGCAGGATATGGCCATAGAAACTCTGTGCCGAAGTATCACCCAGGTTGGCCATACGCCCGTACTGGCCCTGCATCCACTGCCACAGACGTGGCTGACGCAATGGCGCAGGCCAGTGAAACAGGCGCCTGGCCAGCCAGTAACCCAGCTGCGCGCGGAGCTGCCAGAGCCATCTAGACATCGGCGGGGTACTCGAACTCGAACACCCGCACCACCTCGGCAGCATGCCAGGATGCCGCCGCCACGCCGTCGGAAGCGCCGCTGAAACGCCCCAGTCGTGTCACACAATCGAAAAACCCGGTTCGTGGCAGACGACTGGCACCCTGACTGATGACCAGTGCGCTGCGTAGCGGTCGCTCGGCACGTGCATCCAGCGCAGCAAGATGCTCCAGAGCGGCGGTCAGGGTTTGCATGGCCGGGGCCGGCAGGTCGAGCCGCTCGATCAGCGCACGATAGGTGAGCAGATGGCGCTGACGGCGAGCATCGTCCAGCTCGGTCAGCAATGCCTGCCAGTGTTGGCGACTGATGCGTACACTCAAGACCAGCCCTCCAGCCCCAGCTCCCAGGCCAGCGAGCGCAGAATGGCGGCATCGGGTTGACGCTCGCCGCTTTCGATCATGGCCAGATAATGAGGGCTGATGCCGACGCTGCGAGCCAGCGCCTCCGGGCTCAGGCCCTTGGCTTCGCGCAGCGCTTGCAACTGCGCAAGAGGCGCTCGGTTGGTAGCAGGTGCTGGCGAAGGCGCAGCGGTTGCTGCAACGTTCTGACGACCTGCAGCCTGCAACAAGGCCTGATAGTCGGCCCAGGGCAGCACCGCGTATTCCGGCTCACCGTCACGGGCAATGATTTGCACACTCATGAGTCTCTCCGTTGGAAAGCAGGGCCGACAGTCTCGACCCCTTCCTTGCATGCCGCCATCTTAACAGGCGTCTGCCGCCTGGGGCGTGCTCCATGCGGCCAAGGTTGCAGGATGAGCTGTCTGCCCTATCCGAATGAACCGACTGCCATACCAGTGGCTGGCACAGAACTCTCGGCTGCTCAGAAGGTGTGCACTGGATCTGGTAATGCAGAAGAGCGCCTCAGGAATGCAACGGATCGACCCGCTCCGCTGCCGGCAGCTGTTCGATCAGCGCCATGCGCTCGGGGCTCTGCCGGTCACGCCAGGCGCGGAAGGCCTCCAGTTCGCCATGCCAGGTGCGCATGACCCAGGCCAGCACAGCGAGGTCGTCGACGAAGCCGACGCCTAACAGCCAGTCGGGGACGGCATCGAGCGGAGCGATGAAGTACAGCAGCGCAGCCACTACCATCAGCAGGGCCTGACTGCTGATCTGCCGATACTCGCCCTTGAACCAGGCCAGGCTGAGCGCGCGTAACAGTTGCACATCTTCCTTGAATGCAGCGAAGCGCTGCCCCGACGGTGTGCTCTTGTCACCCAGCGCGCGCATCAGCTCGGGCAACCGGCCATCACGAAGAAAGCGGGCGGCCAGTGGCAGGTAACGCGTCAGTCTCCACGGAATTTTCATACGGCCTCCTTCGGCAAGCCAGGCACTTTCTGGGCTTGCCTCGCTTATCCACCGAAGCTGTGGATAAATCTGTGCAAATTCTTTCGACAAGCTTATCAAAGCCCCGTGCCATGGGGCCTCGGCTCAGATCGGATATTTTTTATACAGCATATAAAATCCATGAAAATCAACAAGTTGCTGATTGACACGAACGCAGCCCAGCTGTAGTGAGGTGTTATTAGGAATGTTTCCCAGAATGTGCATAAGCGTAACACTGCATACCCTGCACAGCTTTTTTCAACCATCAAAAACGACAACGCCCCGTCAAGACGGGGCGTTGTACGCAAGTACCAGGTGTTACTCTTCGGTCGGCTCGGCAGCCTGATCCTTGATGCCGATCAGTTCCAGATCGAACACCAGTACCGAATTGGCCGGAATCGCCGGAGACGGGCTCTGCTCGCCATAAGCCAGCTCGCTGGGGATGTACAGCTTGTACTTCTCGCCTACGTGCATCAGCTGCAGACCTTCGACCCAACCCGGAATCACGCCGCCAACCGGCAGATCGATGGGGCTGCCGCGTGCGACGGAGCTGTCGAACACGCTGCCATCGGTCAGCTTGCCTTCGTAGTGAACGGTCACCACGTCGCTTTCCTTCGGCTGCGGGCCGTCGGTCTTCTTGATCACTTCGTATTGCAGACCGGAAGCGGTGGTCACCACGCCTTCACGCTTGCCGTTCTCTTCGAGGAATTTCTTGCCGGCTTCGGCAGCTTCCTTGTTCAGCGCAGTCATGCGCTCTTCGGCACGGTTCTGCAGGAAGGAGAAGGCCTCGATCATGTCCTCGTCCTTGATGCGCGGCTCCTTCTTCGCCAGCGCGTCTTCGATGCCCTGAGCGACGGCCTTGGAATCCAGATCGTCCATGCCCTCTTCGGACAGGCTGCGCCCCATGTTCAGGCCGATACCGTAGGAGGCTTTCTGCGCTGGGCTCTTGAGTTCGACTTCGCTGGTTTGCGAATCGCAACCGGCAAGCACCAGGCCCACCAGGGCAACCGCTGCCGCCAAACGATGCTGTTTCATGCTTGTTCCTTGTAGATGCGCCCGAAGGCCGTCGTGTGAAAACGCGAGCTTAGCAGTACGCCGCGATCACTGGCTACGGCATAGGAGCCGAGCAATGCGCATAAGTTCAAGCAAGCAAAGGATTTTTTCGAAGATTTCGGCGAGTGCCGAGGCGTTGTCACAGGAGGGGATGAAGCGAGGAGAAGAATGGCGCAGCGGACGGGACTCGAACCCGCGACCCCCGGCGTGACAGGCCGGTATTCTAACCGACTGAACTACCGCTGCGCGTAACTGCGAGATTGGTGGGTGGTGACGGGATCGAACCGCCGACCCTCTGCTTGTAAGGCAGATGCTCTCCCGGCTGAGCTAACCACCCATTCGCTCTCGAAGTGGGGCGCATTCTAGAGAGCGATTCAGACCTTGGCAAGCCCTCTTCACAAAAAAATTTATCGCCGTAGCAAGAACTTAGGCGACACCGGCGAATTTCCTCAACGGTTCGTTGTCAGGGTTGGCCTGAGCACGCCAGCGGAGAATAATGCGCGCTCTGTGCCGGCGGACCGATCAGCCTCCCGTTGCTCGCCCGCCACTTCATCCGTCGCTGCGCGTCGGCTTTTCACAACGGGAAAGCCCATCGATAGCGCCACCCCGCGACTTACATCATCAATGGAGAGTCATCCGCTCATGTGGTTTCGTAACCTGCTGGTCTACCGCCTCACTCAGGACATCCCCTTCGACGCCGAAGCGCTGGAGACCGCACTGGCCAGCAAACCGGCCCGTCCCTGCGCCAGCCAGGAACTGACCACCTATGGTTTCACCGCCCCCTTCGGCAAGGGCGCCGATGCGCCACTGGTGCACGTCAGCGGCGACTTCCTGCTGATTGGTGCACGCAAGGAAGAGCGCATCCTGCCCGGCTCGGTGGTGCGCGACGCACTTAAGGAAAAGGTCGACGAGATCGAAAACACGCAGATGCGCAAGGTCTACAAGAAGGAGCGCGACCAGATCAAGGATGAGATCGTCCAGGCCTTCCTGCCGCGCGCCTTTATCCGCAAATCCGGTACCTTCGCCGCCATCGCGCCGAAGCAGGGCCTGATCCTGGTCGACAGTGCCAGCGCCAAGAAAGCCGAGGACCTGCTTTCCACCCTGCGCGAGGCCATCGGCTCCCTGCCGGTACGCCCGCTGTCGGTGAAGATCGCGCCCACCGCCACGCTCACCGACTGGCTGAAAACGCAGAAGGCCGCAGAAGGCTTCTACGTGCTCGACGAGTGCGAGCTGCGTGATACCCATGAGGATGGCGGCGTGGTGCGCTGCAAGCGCCAGGACCTGACCAGCGAGGAAATCCAGTTGCACCTGTCCACCGGCAAGCAGGTCACCCAGCTATCGCTGGCCTGGCAGGACAAGCTGTCCTTCGTACTCGATGACAAGCTGACCATCAAGCGTCTGCGCTTCGAAGACGTGCTGCAGGAGCAGGCCGAACAGGACGGCGGCGATGACGCCCTGGCTCAGCAGGACGCCAGCTTCATCCTGATGATGATGACCCTGGTAGAATTCCTGCCCGAGCTGTTCACCGCACTGGGCGGCGAAGAGATTCCGCAAGGTATCTGATGATCCGTAGGGTGGATCGGGGCGCGCAGCTGACGCTTTGTTCATCCACCATTCAGGCATACGGTGGACAAGCTTCGCGTTGTCCACCCTACCCTTCATACCAGCGAGTAGCCCGGATGCAATCCGGGGCCCTGGCCCCAGCGATTCCCCGGATTTCATCCGGGCTACTGGCGCCTGTCTCAGACCAGCGACTCGAGGCTCTCGGTAAAGGCACTGGCGCCCTGCTCCGCCGTGCTGAAGTTGTGACGCATGAAGGCGAACAACTCGCGCCCGCAGCCCATTGCCGGAGCCGGCCTGGCCGCCGTCTCGCGCGAGGCGAATTCGGCCTCGTCGGCAAGCAGCAGCAACTCGCCATTCCGACCATCGACACGAATCAGGTCGCCGTCGCGCACCCGCGCCAGCGGCCCGCCATCGAAGGCCTCCGGGCAGACGTGAATGGCCGCCGGGATCTTGCCCGAGGCACCCGACATGCGCCCGTCGGTGACCAGCGCCACCTTGAAACCGCGATCCTGCAATACGCCCAGATAAGGCGTCATCTTGTGCAGTTCAGGCATGCCGTTGCTGCGTGGCCCCTGGAAACGCACCACGGCAACGAAATCGCGCTCCAGCTTGCCGGCCTTGAACGCCTCGACCAATTCCAGCTGATCCTCGAACACCAGCGCCGGCGCTTCAACTACCTGATGCTCAGGCGCCACCGCGGACACTTTCATCACGCCACGACCGAGATTGCCCTGCATCAGGCGCAGTCCGCCTTCTGCCGAGAACGGCTGCGCTATCGGACGCAGCACGCTTTCCTCCAGGCTTTCGGTCGGTCCATCGCGCCAGACCAGCTTGCCATCCTCGAGGAAGGGCTCCCGGGTATAACGCGACAGGCCTCGCCCAGCCACAGTATTGACCTCTTCGTGCAACAGCCCGGCTTCGAGCAACTGGCGGATCAGGAAGGCCATGCCGCCAGCGGCCTGGAAGTGATTGATGTCGGCTTTGCCGTTGGGATAGACATGGGCCAGGGTCGGCACCACCTCGGACAGATCGGCCATGTCCTGCCAGGTCAGCAGAATGCCCGCGGCGCGGGCGATGGCCGGCATGTGCAGGGTATGGTTGGTCGAGCCGCCAGTGGCGTGCAGGGCGACGATGGAATTGACCAGACAGCGCTCGTCGACGATCTCGCCGATGGGCATGAAATTCCCGCTTTGCTTGGTCAGCCGCGTCACCTGCTGTGCGGCTTCACGAGTCAGCGCCTCGCGCAGCGGCGTACCGGGATTGATAAAGGAAGCCCCCGGCAGGTGCAGGCCCATCACTTCCATCAGCAACTGATTGGTATTGGCAGTGCCGTAGAAGGTACAGGTGCCAGGCCCGTGGTAGGCCGCCATTTCCGCCGCCAGCAGCTCGTCGCGGGTCGCCTTGCCCTCGGCGTAGCGCTGACGCACTTCGGCTTTTTCCTTGTTGGATAGCCCCGATGTCATCGGCCCGGCCGGCACGAACAGCGATGGCAGATGGCCGAAGCGCAACGCGCCCATCACCAGGCCCGGCACGATCTTGTCACACACCCCCAGGTACAGCGCCGCATCGAACATGTTGTGCGACAGCGCCACGGCGGTGGACATGGCGATCACCTCGCGGCTGGCAATGCCCAGCTCCATGCCCGGCTCGCCCTGAGTCACGCCATCACACATGGCCGGCACGCCACCGGCGAACTGCCCGACCGAACCGCGTTCGCGCAACGCCTGCTTGATCTGCTCGGGAAAGGTCTCGTAAGGCTGATGCGCCGACAGCATGTCGTTGTAAGCAGAAACGATGGCCACGTTGGCGGCATCCATCAGGCGCAGGGTCTGCTTGTCGTGACCACTGCAACCGGCCACGCCATGAGCGAAGTTGGCGCATTGCAGCTTGCCCCGCTGCGGACCCTCGCTGGCAGCTGCACGGATCATCTCAAGATAGCGCTGACGCGTGGCACGACTGCGCTCGACAAGACGTTCGGTAACTTCGACAACGCGGGGATGCATGGGGGATCTCCAGGCTAGCTTCTAGCGTCTGTTTGTATTTACAACAAAATACTGCCACCCGACGGGCTTGATTTCTAGAGCAATGGGAATAATCTTGTAATTACAACAACAAATTGACGAGACCTCACCATGACACTACGTATCGCCATCAATGGCTTCGGCCGTATCGGTCGCAACGTGCTACGCGCACTCTATACCCAGAATTATCGCCAGCACCTGCAGGTCGTGGCGATCAACGATCTGGGCGACAGCACCATCAACGCGCACCTCCTGCAATATGACAGCGTCCACGGCCATTTCCCCGAAGAAGTGAAGGTCGACGGCGAAAGCCTGTGGATCAAGGGCGATCGCATCGCCGTCAGCGCCATTCGCAACCCGGCCGAGCTGCCCTGGAAAACCCATCAGGTCGATGTGGTGCTCGAATGCACCGGGCTGTTCACCGAACGCGACAAGGCCGCCGCACATCTTGCAGCCGGCGCGCGCAAGGTCTTGATCTCCGCACCCGCCAAGGGCGCTGACGCCACGGTGGTGTATGGCGTCAACGAACAGGTGCTGACGCCGGACATGCAGATCATCTCCAACGCCTCCTGCACCACCAACTGCCTGGCCCCGGTGGCCCAGGTGCTGCAACGCGAACTGGGCATCGAGCAAGGCCTGATGACCACCATCCACGCCTACACCAACGACCAGAACCTGTCCGATGTGTACCACAGCGACCTGTACCGCGCGCGCTCGGCCACCCAATCGATGATCCCGACCAAGACCGGCGCCGCCGAAGCGGTCGGTCTGGTACTGCCGGAGCTGGCCGGCAAGCTTACCGGCATGGCCGTGCGGGTGCCGGTGATCAACGTGTCGCTGGTCGATCTGACCGTGCAGGTCAAGCGCGAAACCACTGCCGAGGAAGTCAACGCCCTGCTCAAGGCCGCCAGCGAGCAATCCCCGGTTCTCGGTTACAACGCGCTGCCGCTGGTGTCCTGCGACTTCAACCACAACCCGTTGTCATCGATCTTCGACGCCAACCACACCAAGGTCAGCGGCAAGCTGCTCAAGGTCATGGCCTGGTATGACAACGAGTGGGGCTTCTCCAACCGCATGCTGGACAACTGCCTGGTCCTGGCCCGCCTGCATTGAACAGGAGGCTCGATGAGCCGTATCAGCTTTACCCGCGCCCAGCTACCGGCGCGCAAGCGCATTGCCCTGGTGGCACACGATCACTGCAAGGGTTTCCTGCTGGACTGGTGCGAACGCCAACGTGACAAGCTGGCGCGCCATGAGCTGGTGGCTACCGGCACCACCGGCCTGCTTCTGAGCAAACGCCTGGATTTACCGGTGGAGAGCATGATCAGCGGCCCGCTGGGCGGCGACCAGCAGATCGGCGCACGCATCGCCGAACAGCGCGTGGACATGCTGGTGTTCTTCTGGGACCCGTTCGAACCGCAGCCACACGACCCGGACATCAAGGCGCTGCTGCGCGTGGCTGCAGTGTGGAACATACCGGTGGCCTGCAACGAAAGCAGCGCCGACTACATGCTCAGCAGCAGCCTGCTGGAACAGCAGCACGAGTACCGCATTCCCGACTATCAGGCGTACCTGGCGGCCCGCGGCTAGAAATCCACCTTGCCCCGCCCCGCCTTGATCGCCCCGCGCTTGCTCTTGCCGTCCAGGCGACGCTTTTTCGAGCCCAGGGTCGGCTTGGTCGGGCGGCGTTTCTTTTCCACCTTGCCAGCACTGCGGATCAACTCGGCAAGACGTTCGAGGGCGTCGGCGCGATTCTGCTCCTGGGTACGGTACTGCTGCGCCTTGATGATCACCACACCGCCGGCCGTGATGCGGCTGTCGGCGAGCGCCAGCAGGCGCTCCTTATAGAACGGCGGCAAGGACGAGGCCTGGCTATCGAAGCGCAGATGCACGGCGCTGGACACCTTGTTGACGTTCTGCCCGCCTGCGCCCTGGGCACGGATGGCGGTCAGCTCGATTTCCTCATCGGGAATATGAACACTGTTGGAGACGATCAGCATGGGCAGAATTTCTTGAGGCTCATGGTCATCAGGATACCTGCCACAGCTGTAATCTTTGCTTGAAATTTCCCCACGGCATTTGCCGGGCGCCTCGGCTAACGTAACGGCCTGTCTTTTCCCGGAAGCATTCGATGGACTCCATAACCCAGGCGGTACTTGGCGCCAGCATCCAGGGCGCGCTACTCGGCCGCTGGCAGGGGCGCAAAGCCCTGCTATATGGCGCCGCGCTCGCCACCCTTCCCGACCTGGACGTGATCATGGACTACGGCGATGCCGTGGCCAACATGACCTACCACCGCGGCTTCAGCCATTCGCTGTTCGTTCTCAGCGGTTTCGCCCTGCTACTGACCTGGCTGATCAGGCGCTTTCGCCGACATCCGGGCTACTCAACCAACCGCCTGTTGTTGACGCTATGGCTGGTGCTGATCACCCATCCCTTGCTGGACGCCTTCACCAGCTACGGCACCCAGCTGTTCTGGCCGCTGATGCCGACGCCCACCGCCTGGTCCAGCCTGTTCATCATCGACCCGCTGTACACAGTGCCACTGATCGCCGCCGTGGTGATCAGCCTGTTCACCGGGCTGCGCGAGCAGAGTTGGCGCGTACCCGCCGTTGCGCTGGCCGTGTCGACGCTATACATCGGCTTCAGCCTGGCCGGCAAGTTCATGGCCGAACAGCGCGTGGAGCGTGAGTTGGCCCGCCAGGGCATCCAGGCCGAACAGCTGTTCATCACGCCAACGCCGTTCAATACCCTGCTGTGGCGGGTCATCGTGCTCGATGGCGAGGACTATCACGAAGCCCTGGTCGGCTGGTTCGATGACGAGCCGCCGCAACTGCAGCGCCTGCCGCGTGGCACCTACTTGCGCGGCCCGCTGGCGGACTCGCCCATGCACCAGCGCCTGGAGTGGTTCACCGGCGGTGTGCTGCGTTACGACCAGGTCGGTGATCGCCTGATCGTCACCGATCTGCGCCTGGGCATGACCGGTTTTCACCCGTTCCGCTTCGACTTCGCCCAGTTGCACGATGGCCAGTGGCAGGTGCACCAGCGCATCGATCGTCTGCCTTTCGAACGTGGCGAAGTCGAACACCTGGCCCTGCTGTTCAAGCGCATCTGGCAACCCGGGCTGGAGGTTCCCCTGCTGGCCTGGGCCAGTGAGTTGCGGAAACCGCTTTTGACTGAGACTCGCTCGCACTAACAGCGGTACTATCAGCGTCCATTCATCTGGGCAGGACGCCTGCAATGCTGTTTCGCCGCTTCGAATCCCTGATCGACGTCTTCAAACCCAGCCCGGACGTCGCCCCGCCAACCGGCATGCTGCGCTTCTACGGCCACTACCTGAAACAGGTGTGGCCGCTGATGCTGGCCGTACTGATCATCGGCTTCCTGGCAGCGCTGATCGAGGTGGCGCTGTTCAGCTTCCTCGGCCAGTTGATCGACATGGCCCAGGCCAGCACGGACGCGAGCAGCTTCTTCAGTGAGCACCAGAGCGAGTTGATATGGATGCTGCTGGTGGCGCTGGTCATCCGTCCCGTGGTGTTCGGCCTGCACAACCTGCTCACGCATCAGGCGGTCAATCCCGGCCTGACCAACCTGATCCGCTGGCAGAACCACCGCTACGTGCTCAAGCAGAGCCTGAGCTTCTTCCAGAACGACTTCGCCGGCCGCGTTGCCCAGCGCGTGATGCAGACCGGCCCATCGTTGCGCGACTCGGCCATGCAGGTGATCGACGCGTTGTGGCATGTGCTGGTCTATGCCGGCAGCGCGCTGTATCTGTTCGCCGCCGCCGATCTGCGCCTGGTGCTGCCGCTAGCCCTGTGGATCGTCGGCTACAGCGCGGCGCTGTGGTACTTCGTGCCACGCATCAAGGCACGTTCGGCCGAGGCCTCCTCGGCGCGCTCCAAGGTCATGGGCCGTGTGGTGGACGGCTACAGCAATATCGCCACACTCAAGCTGTTCGCCCATTCGCAGGAAGAGGAAGGCTACGCCCGCGAAGCCATGCAGGACCTGCTCGACAAGTTCCGCCTGCAGTCGCGCACCATCACCGCGCTGGATTTTCTCATCACCTGCCTGAACGGCGTGCTGATCGTCGGCACCGGCGCCCTGGCCCTGTGGCTGTGGAGCCAATCACTGATCACCACTGGCGCCATCGCCCTTTCCCTCGGGCTGGTGATTCGCATCAACAACATGGCCGAGTGGATCATGTGGGTGGTCAACGGCATCTTCGAGAACGTCGGCACCGTGCAGGACGGCATGCAGAGCATCGTTCAGCCACGCCGGGTGCTCGACCACCCGGATGCCAAGCCACTGCAGGTGACGCAGGGCGGCGTGCGTTTCGAGGACATCCACTTTCACTATGGCAAGCGCGGCGGCGTGATCGCCGGCCTCAGCATCGATATTCGTCCCGGCGAGAAGATTGGCCTGGTCGGCCCCTCAGGTGCCGGCAAGTCGACCCTGGTCAACCTGCTGCTGCGCCTCTACGACCTGGAGAGCGGCCGCATCCTGATCGACGATCAGGACATCGCCACGGTGACCCAGGAAAGCCTGCGCGCCAACATCGGCGTGGTGACCCAGGACACCGCCCTGCTGCACCGTTCGATCCGCGACAACCTCCGTTACGGCAAACCCGGCGCCAGCGACGAGGAGCTCTGGGAAGCGGTACGCAAGGCGCGCGCGGATGCGTTCATTCCCACGCTCGATGACAGTCAGGGCGGTCGCGGCATGGATGCCCAGGTCGGTGAGCGCGGCGTGAAGCTGTCCGGCGGTCAGCGTCAGCGTATCGCCATCGCCCGCGTGCTGCTCAAGGACGCGCCGATCCTGGTGCTGGACGAAGCCACCTCGGCGCTGGATTCGGAAGTCGAAGCGGCCATTCAGGAAAGCCTGGACAGCCTGATGGAAGGCAAGACGGTGATCGCCATCGCCCACCGCCTTTCGACCATCGCACGGATGGATCGCCTGGTGGTGATCGATAAGGGCCAGGTCATCGAAACCGGCACCCACGCCGAGCTGATCGCTCACGGCGGCCTATATGCGCGCCTGTGGCAGCATCAGACCGGTGGTTTCGTCGGGGTGGAGTGACAAGTGGGAGGGTCTTCAGCCGCGACTCGCCGCTAAAGCGCCTCCCACAACAGCCTGCTAACTCCGCCGCTCTTTTTCATCCACCATCGCGATCGCGCCAACGGTGGACGGATGAAGCGTCGTCCACCCTACGCCATTACTCCGCAGCCGGCTTCTTGCGCTTGAGCGGCGCGCTACCGTCGGCGCTCACCAGAGCCGAGGGTTTGCCAGCCGGCCGCGGGCCGGTCTTGCGCTTGGGCGCAGCGGCCTTCTTCGGATCCTTCTTCTCGGTCTTTTTCTTCTTGCTGCCTGCGGCCTTGCCGGACGCCTTGAGGTTCTTCGGCCCCTGGTAGACGCCTTTCAGTTCCTTGATGGTGCGGCGCTCGAAACGCTGCTTGAGGTAGCGCTCGATGCTCGACATCAGGTTCCAGTCGGTGTGGCAGATCAACGACACCGCCAGGCCTTCACCACCGGCGCGGCCGGTCCGCCCGATGCGGTGCACGTACTCATCGCCGGAGCGCGGCATGTCGAAGTTGATCACCAGATCCAGACCTTCGACATCCAGGCCACGCGCCGCGACGTCGGTGGCGACCAGCACGCGAACGGCGCCCTGGCGCAGGCGCTCGATGGCCAGCTTGCGGTCTTTCTGATCCTTCTCGCCGTGCAGCACGAAGGCCTTGACCCCGGCAGCGACCAGCTTGCCGTAGAGGCGGTCGGCCTGCACCCGGGTGTTGGTGAAAACGATAGCCTTGTCGTAGGTCTCGTTGGCCAGCAACCAGTCGACCAGTTGTTCCTTGTGGTAGTTATGATCGGCCGTGATGATCTGCTGGCGAGTACCCTCGTTGAGCTGGCTGACGCTGTTGAGCATCAGGTGCTGCGGGTCCTTGAGCACCTTCGCGACCATTTCGCGCAGGCCGTTGCCACCGGTGGTGGCGGAGAACAGCAGGGTCTGGTGCGGGCCACAGGCCTCGGCCAGGCGCTGGGCGTCTTCGGCGAACCCCATGTCGAGCATGCGGTCGGCCTCATCGAACACCAGCATCTCCACCTCATCGAGCGGCAGGTTGCCGGCATTGGCATGCTCGATCAGGCGCCCCGGCGTGCCGATGAGGATGTCGATCTTGCGCATCATCGCCGCCTGCACCTTGAAGTCCTCGCCGCCGGTGACCAGGCCCGCCTTGAGGAAGGTGAACTGGGCGAAGCGCTCGACTTCCTTGAGCGTCTGCTGTGCCAGCTCGCGGGTCGGCAGCAGGATCAGCGCGCGAATGCTCAGGCGCTGCCTGGAGTTGCCGTCACCAAGCAGGCGATTGAGCAGCGGCAGGACGAAGGCGGCGGTCTTGCCACTGCCGGTCTGGGCGATCACCCGCAGGTCCTTACCCTCCAATGCAGGCGGAATCGCTGCCGTCTGCACTGGCGTGGGCTCGACGAAGTTAAGCTCGGCCACGGCTTTGAGCAGGCGTTCATGCAGGGCGAATTGGGCAAACACGGGGGCACTACCTCGAAAAATCGACAAAACGATGCATAGCCTAACGGTTTCCGGCGCCGCGGCCGAATTTCTTTGCACAAGCCACACATTCGCACGCCGACGGACGGCCGCCTGCAGGCGCCATCCGGCAGCGGCGCGGAGGAACCGAGACGGCTCGTCTGATATCCAATAGGCATCACTGACCAAGGAGTGCGAGCCATGCTCAACAAACCCCAGGCAACCCTCAGCATCGGCCTGTGCCTCCTGCTGGCAGCCTCACCAGTGCTGGCCAGCCCACCGCCCGGCAAAGGCAAGCCAGGCCATCAGCATGATGGTGGCGTGCAAATCGACCTGCGCGGCCCGAGCGTGGACATCGGCAAGGTGCGCATCATCCTTGGCGAGAATCGCCAACTGATCGGGCCCACCTCCTCCCTGCCGCCGGGCATCGCCAAGAACCTCGCACGCGGCAAGCCGCTCCCCCCCGGCATCGCCAAGAACTTCGACAGTCGCCTGGTATCGCGCCTGCCCCACTACGAGGGCTACGAATGGAAGCAGATCGGCCGCGACGTGGTGCTGGTCGCCATCGCGACGGGCATCGTCTACGAGATTCTGCGCAACGTTCTGGATTGAGAGCCTGCCGACAAGCGGTACGGCGCGCGACGAACTTGTTTCAGCGCCCCCACTCCAACGCTCAGATAGCCCGCCGAAGGTGCATGATGAACCCGTCCCTGATCTATCACGTCACATCCAGCCTCGATGGCTACATCGCGCGTCCCGATGGCCGTCTCGACTGGTTTGACGCGTTGCGTCACGCCGACGAGGAGTACAACTTTCAGTACTTCTATTCGGGCATTGATGCCCTGCTGATGGGACGAGTCACCTACGAAGCGCTACTGCAGCGTGGCGGCCCCTGGCCCTACCCCGGCAAGCCCTGCGTGGTGTTGACGCGCCTCGCCCTGCCGCGAGCAACGGACGAAATTCAGCTGACCCATTGCACGCCAGCCCAGGCAGTCGCGGCCCTGAATGGAGCAGGTTTTCAACGCATCTGGCTGGTCGGCGGCAGCCTGCTGGCAGGCAATTGCTACACCGCCGGGCTGATCGACGAAGTGGTGATCAATCTGGTGCCACACCTGCTAGGTGCCGGTGTACCGCTCCTGGCGACCGGTATGGAGCGTAGTCTGACCCTGACCGATCAGCGCCGGTTCAACAGTGGCACCCTGCAGGTGCACTACCAGGTGCAGAAGCAGACCAGCGCAGCAACGCAAATCCCCACCACGCGCATCAGCGCGGCCTGATGTTCTCGCGCTGTTGCTTGCGCAGCAGCCGCGCGCTGTCACAACCGACCAGCAGCACTGCCGCCCAGATCGGCAGGTAGGTCAGCCATTGCCCGGCATCGAAACGCTCGCCCAGCACCAGCAGGGCCACGGCGAACAGCAGCACCGGCTCGACATAGCTGAGAATGCCGAACAACCCCAGCGGCAGCAGGCGGCTCGAGGCCATGTAGGCGGCAAACGCCAGCGTGCCGATCAGGGCCATCACCGGCACCAGCAACCACAGTAGCGGGCGATCGGTGAATGCGTCGACGGGGCCGTAAGCGACGATCAACCAGATCGCCAAGGGCGCCAGCATCAACATCTCCAGCACGAAGCCGGACAGCGCATCCAGGCGCATCCAGCGGCGCAGCATGAAGTAAGGCGGATAGCCCAGCGCGGTGACCAGCGTCAGCCAGGAGAACGCCTGGGTGCGCCAGAGCTCGTGCAGCACCCCGAGCATGGCGCAGGCCACCGCCAGTTGTTGCAACGTGCGCAGGCGCTCGCCGTAGAACACTCGCCCGGTCAGCACCATGGCCAACGGCAGCAGGAAGTAGCCCATGGACACTTCCAGCATGTGCCCGGCCAACGGCGCCCAGAGAAACAGACCCCATTGCACACCGATCAGCGCAGCTGCCAGTGGGCAGGCGGCCAGCAACAGCGGCTCACGGCGCAGGCGAGCGAAAGTCTCGCGCAGCGAGGCGGTCTGCCGCGCCAACACCACCAGCAACAGAACCAGAGGAATCGACCAGAGCACGCGCTGCGCGAAGATCTGCACGCCATCGAGCGGTGTCAGCCACTGCACATAGCCCGGCAGCAGGGCAAACAGCATCGAGGCGGCAATCGACAGCGCAACGCCACGTCCGGACAGTTGCATCAGTGCACCTCGGCAGGCGTTAGCCGTTTACGACCCAGGTTGACCAGCGGCAGCGAGGCGGCGATCACCGCGCCCCCCAGAGCCAGACGCAGGAGATCGGCGTCGTGATTCCAGATCAGCAGGTTGACCAGCAGACCGGCCGGTACCAGCGCGTTGTTCATCACTGCCAGCGTGCCGCCATCGACCAGGCTGGCGCCCTTGTTCCACCAGTACAAACCCAGGCCGGACGCCACCACCCCGAGCCAGACCAGCACGCCCCATTGCAGTGCCGTACTCGGCAGGCGCTCGCCATTGCCCAGCAGCACAAAGGCCGGCAGCGCGATCAGCAGCGCGCCCAAATAGAAGAAACCGAAACGCTTGTATTGCGGCTCGGTGGAGGGGTGTTTGAGCAGCAGGTGCTTGTACAGCACCTGCCCGGCGGCGAAGGTGAAATTGGCCACCTGCAGCAGCAGGAAGCCGAGCAGAAAGCCGCTGCTGATACCGTCGTAGCGGATGATCCCCGCGCCCAACACCGCCACCAGCGCAGCCAGCAGTGCCCAGGGGTTGAACCTGCGGTTCAGCGCATCCTCGATCAGCGTCACGTGCAGCGGCGTGAGGATGGTGAACAGCAGCACCTCCGGCACCGTGAGCACCGAGAAACTCAGGTACAGGCAGACGTAGGTGATGCCGAACTGCAGCGCGCCGATCAGCAGCATGCCGCGCACGAAGGCCGGCGCATGACCGCGCCAGCGGGTCAGCGGTACGAACAGCAGGCCGGCGATGACGATGCGCGTCAGCACGGCGAAGTAACTATCTACCCTGCCAGCCAGATACTCACCGATCAGGCTGAAGGAAAAAGCCCACAGCAGGGTGACGATCAGCAGATAGCGCATCGGGTACTCCGGGGTCGAACGGGGGTCGGCACCATAGCCCAGCCAGGCGACAACGGCCAGATCAGTGTCGCTGCGTCTCCATCTCGTGTCGCAGCTGATCCCCCATCAGGCTGCGCAGTTGCTCGGCCTGATCCTCATCACTGGCGCTCTGGTCGATGATGATCTCCACGCGCCGGTTCAGGGCGCGCTGCTGCGCCGAATCGTTGGCCACCCGCGGCCGGGTATCGGCCAACCCCTTGACCTCCAGCCGCTGCGGCTCAAGCGCGGGATTGACCAGCAGCGCATTGGCCACCGCCGAAGCGCGCGCGGCGGACAGGTCCCAGTTGGAGCGAAAGCGCGCGGTGCTGATCGGCACGTCGTCGGTGTGCCCCTCGATGGTCAGGGTACCGGGTATCTCCACCAGCAGCTCGCTCATGCCCAGCAGCATGTCCTCGAATGCCGGCGTCAGCTCGGCCGAACCGGAAGCGAAGGAGCCACGCTCCTCGACCCGCAGGATGATCCGCCGCCGCTCCTCGAGCAGTTGCAGGCGCCCCTCGCTCAATTCGCTCTGCAGCAACTGCTGCAGAGCGGTGACATTCTCGCGCATCTGCTGATCGACCTGGGCCTCGGCACGCGCCAGCAGCTCGGCCTCGGCATCGCCGTGCAGGGTGTCGAGATGCGGGTCCTGGGTGGTGGTCTGCTGGCGAATCTCCTGCACCTCGGTGGGTTCAGGTTTGCCCGGGGAGAACTTGTCGAATACCGGGCTGGTGCCCAGCGGCACCTCCAGCGCCGGCACTTCGCGCTGCACGCCGAAAGCCTTGGCCAGCTCACCGGCGATCTGCTTGAAACGCTGCGCATCGATCTCGGAAAACGACAGCAGCAGCACGAAGAAGCACATCAGCAGCGACATCAGGTCGGCGAAGGTCATGACCCAGGCCGGCATCGCCCGGGCCTCCTCCTCAGGTAACTCCATGACTCACTCCTAGCCCGACTTTTCGGCCTGCAGTTCGCGCTTCGAAGGCGGAAGGTAGCTCTTGAGCATCTGCTCGATGATGCGCGGGTTGACGCCGTCCTGAATGGCCAGCAGGGCATCTATCCACAGCGCCTGCATGCGCGCCTCCTCGCTGCTGCGCAGGCTCAGCTTGTCGGCCAGCGGCAGGCAGATAATGGTCGCCATCATCGCGCCATAGAGGGTGGTAAGCAGCGCCACGGCCATGGCCGGGCCAATGGACTTGGGGTCCTCCATGTTCGACAGCATCTGCACCAGGCCAACCAGGGTGCCGATCATGCCCATCGCCGGGCCGACGTCGCCCATGGCGGAAAACACCTTGGCCCCTTCGCGGTTGCGCTCGAGAGTCAGCACCCGCTCCTTTTCCAGAAAGGCCCGAATGGTGTCCTGCCCCTGACCGTCGATCATCAGTTGCACGCCGGCCGAGAGAAAGGGCGAGCTGAAGTCTCGCCCCTCGAGCGCCAGTACGCCTTCCTTGCGCGCCACCTGAGCGATCTCGACCATCTCGCCAATGCAGCTTTCCACTGACGGCAGACGGAAACGAAAAGCCCTGGCCACCACCTTGAAGGCGCCGAGAAACTGCCCGAAGCTGAACTTCACCAGCACCACGAACAGACTGCCGACCACCACGATAAGCAGCGACGGCACATTGAAAAACACCTCGCTGGATGCCCCGAGAATAATCGCCGCGCCGATCACCACCAAAGCACCCACCAGACCGATCAGCGTCGCCAGATCCACCGTTCCCCCCAGGCCTTGCACAGGCTATTGCAGCAGCGTCCCAGTCAGCGGACACCAGACAGATTGATGACTGGACGAGTATCGGCCAGCACGGCGTTTAATGAAGACGCAGAAACAATCTAGCGCAATACGCTACGGATGCCCGCAGCCGCGCGGCTGATGCTCAAGGAAAACGGCGAGGCAGCGCGCCCCGAGCGGGGGCACGCTGCCTGAGAGAAGGGAGTGATGCGGAAGATATCAGGCCACTTCAGCCAGCTTGGCCTTGGCCTGGGCCAGGCCTTTCTCGCTGAACTCGGCCCCCATGTTCAGGCCTTCGGCGTGGATGAACTGCACGTCGTGGATACCGATGAAGGCCAGCGCCTGACGCAGATAGGGTTCCTGATGGTCCAGGCCGCTGCCGGCGTAGATACCGCCGCGAGCGGTCAGCACGAACGCGCGCTTGCCGGTCAGCAGGCCCTGCGGGCCGGTTTCGGTGTATTTGAAGGTAACGCCGGCACGCAGTACATGGTCCAGCCAGGCCTTGAGCGTGCTCGGAATGGCGAAGTTGTACATGGGCGCAGCCAACACCAGCACGTCGGCCGCCAGTAGTTCATCAGTCAACTGATTGGAACGCGCCAGCGCGGCTTTTTCCGCCTCGCTCTGCTGTTCGCTCGGGGTCATCCAGCCACCCAGCAGCGTGGCATCGAGGTGCGGCACCGGCTCGAGCGCCAAGTCGCGCACCTGAATCTGGTCAGCGGGATGCGCTACCTGCCAGTTGGCAATGAATTGCTGAGTCAGCTCGCGGGAAACCGAACCTTGCTGGCGGGCACTGCTTTCGATTACGAGAACACGGGACATGTCTGATGCTCCATCGAGTGGGTTGAGAGTCGATGGAGCACAGAGTAGAGAAGCACAATTCGATTAAAAAGCGTAAATATCCGCTTACATATATCGACTAATTTGATTTATCCACAAGGCGCATCTAGGCTTTTATCACTTCAGGCCGCAGGTCAGGCTGATGCGCAGACGGATAACACTCCGAGTGAATTTGACCGTCATGTTGTTATTGGCGCCCGGAGCCAGCACGGTGCGACGAGTGCGCGGCGCCTCGGGGCCATTACGGAACACCGCGCTGCACTCGGCCTCGCTCTGTCCGTAGTTGTAGAGCATCAGCGCCGCCATGTTGTGGTCAATTTCCTGAGTGGTGGCTGAGACCTCGGCGCCGTTGAGCTGTTTTTCCACCTCGATGGGATAGGCATGGGCGGCCAGCGGCAGGAAGGCGAACAGCAAGCAGATTATTTTTTTCATCGGTGCTCTCCAACATGAGGGCACCAGTGTAACAGGCCGACTCAGGCAGGAAGATGTGATGAAAGCTCCTCGCGTAACCCTGGACCAGTGGCGCACGCTGCAAGCTGTGGTGGATCAGGGCGGTTTCGCCCAGGCCGCCGAGGTGCTGCACCGCTCGCAGTCCTCGGTCAGCTATACCGTGGCACGCATGCAGGAACAGCTCGGTGTGCCACTGCTGCGCATCGACGGGCGCAAGGCCGTGCTCACCGAGGCCGGTGACGTGTTGCTGCGCCGTTCGCGGCAATTGGTCAAGCAGGCCAGCCAGCTGGAAGACCTCGCGCATCACATGGAACAGGGTTGGGAAGCCGAAGTACGCCTGGTGGTGGACGCAGCCTACCCCACCGCCAATCTCGTCCGCGCTCTGACCGCCTTCATGCCGCAAAGCCGCGGCTGTCGCGTACGCCTGCGCGAGGAAGTGCTGTCCGGGGTCGAGGAAGTGCTGCTCGAAGGTACCGCCGACCTGGCCATCAGTGCACTGAACATCACCGGCCATCTGGGGATCGAACTGGGCGAAGTGGAGTTCGTCGCCGTCGCCAACCCGGAGCATCCGCTACACCGGCTGCAGCGCGAACTGAGCTTTCAGGACCTGGAAGGCCAGATGCAGGTGGTCACGCGAGACAGCGGCCGCCTGCAACCGCGCGATGCCGGCTGGCTGGGCGCGGAGCAGCGCTGGACGGTCGGCAGCCTGCCCACTGCGCGCACCTTCGTCAGTAGCGGCCTGGGCTTCGCCTGGCTGCCGCGCCACCTGATCACCCGGGAATTGCAGGAAGGCCTGTTGAAACCGTTGCCGCTGGTTCAGGGCGGCATCCGCAAGCCACGCTTCTTCCTCTACAGCAACAAGGAGCGCGTACTCGGCCCGGCCACCCAGATTCTCATCGAGCTGATCAAGAACTTCGACGCCGCGCCTCTGGAAGCCGCCTTCGCTGCACCGCAGTCGAACCACTGAGAGTCTCTGCATGCCCTACTTCGACAACGATGGCTGCCAGCTGCACTACGAGGATTACGGCCACGGCGCGCCGTTGCTGCTGGTACATGGTCTGGGCTCGAGCACGCGAGACTGGGAATACCAGATCCCGGTGCTCGCCCAGCACTATCGGGTGATCGCACTCGATGTGCGCGGCCACGGCCGCTCGGACAAGCCACGCGGCGCCTATCACATCGCAGATTTCGCCGACGACGTGGCCGCGCTGATCGAATACCTGCAACTGCCCCCCGTGCATCTGGTGGGTATCTCCATGGGCGGCATGATCGGCTTTCAACTCGGCGTCGACCGCCCCGAACTGCTGCGCAGCCTGACCATCGTCAACAGCGGGCCCGAGGTCAAGGCGAAAAGTCTGGGTGACTGGCTGGAAATCGCCAAGCGCTGGACGCTCTCGCGCCTGCTCAGCCTGGAGACCATCGCCAAGGCGCTGGCCAAGCTGCTGTTCCCCAAGCCGGAACAGGCAGAGCTGCGGCACAAGGTCGAGGAACGCTGGCCCCAGAACGACAAGCGCGCCTATCTCGCCAGCCTGGATGCCATCATCGGCTGGGGCGTGCGGGAACGGCTGAAGCGCATCACCTGTCCTACCCTGGTGATCAGCGCCGACCGCGACTACACGCCAGTTGAACGCAAGCGCGAATACGTGGCAGAAATGCCCAACGCGCGCTTGCTGGTGATCGAAAATTCGCGCCACGCCACACCACTGGATCAACCCGAACGCTTTAATAGCGCCCTGCTCGCCTTCCTCGGCGAGACTGCCAACAAGGAAAACTGACCATCATGCTCAAGCAACTCGTTCTCGCCACCGGCGCCCTGCTGCTGTCGTCCAGCCTGCTGGCCGCAGAAAACCCCAAGGTGCTGCTGACCACCAGTATGGGTGAAGTGGAAGTGGAGCTGGCCGCCGACAAGGCACCGATCAGCACGCAGAACTTTCTCAAGTACGTCGACAGCGGTTTCTACAACGGCACCCAGTTCCATCGGGTGATTCCGGGCTTCATGATCCAGGGCGGTGGTTTCGATGCCGACATGCGCCAGAAGGACACCGACGCGCCAATCAAGAACGAGGCCGACAATGGCCTGCACAATGTGCGCGGCACCCTGGCCATGGCCCGTACCCAGGTACGCGACTCGGCCACCAGCCAGTTCTTCATCAACCACAAGGACAATGCCTTCCTCGACCACAGCTCGCGCGACTTCGGCTACGCCGTGTTCGGCAAGGTCACCCGCGGCATGGACGTGGTGGACAAGATCGCCCAGGTGCCCACCGGCAACCGCGGCATGCACCAGAACGTACCGCGCGAGCCGGTGCTGATCATCGACGCCAAGCGTCTGTAAGGCACAGCCGTCATTCGTAGCCCGGATGCAATCCGGGAGATTGCAACACCTCCTCCCCGGATTGCATCCGGGCTACGAGAGCACCATGAACGACAAAGCCGCCCATTGGGCGGCTTTGTCGTTTAACGCAGCGCTTATTTCTCGACGAAGGCACGCTCGATCAGGTAATCCCCCGGCTCACGCATGCGCGGGGAAATCTTCAGGCCGAAGCTGTCGAGCACTTCGCTGGTCTCGTCGAGCATGCTCGGGCTGCCACAGATCATGGCGCGGTCGTCCTGCGGGTTGATCGGCGGCAGGCCGATGTCGGCGAACAGCTTGCCGCTGCGCATCAGGTCGGTCAGGCGGCCCTGATTTTCGAACGGTTCGCGGGTCACGGTCGGGTAGTAGATCAGCTTTTCCTTCAGCGCATCGCCAAAGAACTCGTTGCGCGGCAGGTGTTCGGTGATGAACTCACGGTAGGCGACTTCGTTCACATAACGCACGCCGTGCACCAGAATCACCTTCTCGAAACGCTCGTAGGTTTCCGGATCCTGGATCACGCTCATGAACGGCGCCAGGCCGGTACCGGTGGACAGCAGATACAGATGCTTGCCGGGGTTGAGGTCATCGAGCACCAGGGTGCCGGTGGGCTTCTTGCTGATGATGATCTCGTCGCCTTCCTTCAGGTGCTGCAGCTGCGAGGTCAGCGGGCCGTCCGGCACCTTGATGCTGAAGAACTCCAGATGCTCTTCCCAGTTCGGGCTGGCGATGGAATAGGCACGCATCAGCGGGCGACCGTTGTCCTGCTGCAGGCCGATCATCACGAACTGACCATTCTCGAAGCGCAGGCCCGGATCACGGGTGCACTTGAAGCTGAACAGCGTATCGTTCCAGTGGTGGACGCTGAGCACGCGCTCGACGTTCATATTGCTCATGATGACTTCCTCGAAGAACTTCAGCGCCAAGGGCGCGATTGCGCGGCATTTTATTCGCGGCAACAATATCTGTTAAGTGGATTATCAAGATATAGGTTATCGGTTATATCGATATGCGATTTACCCTCAGACAACTTCAGGTATTCGTCGCCGTGGCGCAGCATGAGAGCGTCTCGCGCGCGGCGCAATCGCTCGCATTGTCGCAGTCGGCGACCAGTACCTCGCTGACCGAACTGGAGCGCCAATCCGATTGCCAGCTGTTCGATCGCGCCGGCAAGCGCCTGGCGCTCAACGCGCTAGGCCGACAATTGCTGCCCGAGGCGGTGGCACTGATCGACCAGGCGCGCGAGATCGAACGCCTGCTGGGCGGCAAGAGCGGATATGGCTCGCTGAACGTCGGGGCGACCCTGACCGTGGGCAACTACCTGGCCACCCTGCTGATTGGCAGCTTCATGCAGCAGCACCCCGAATGCCGGGTGAAACTGCAGGTGCACAACACTGCCCATGTGGTGCAGCAGGTCGCGCATTACGAGCTGGATCTGGGCTTGATCGAAGGCGACTGCCAGCACCCGGACATTGAGGTGCAACCCTGGGTCGAAGATGAGCTGGTGGTGTTCTGCGCACCACAGCACCCGCTGGCCAAGCGCGGCAGCGCCAGCCTGGAGGAGTTGACGCACGAGGCCTGGATCCTGCGCGAACAAGGCTCGGGCACACGGCTGACATTCGATCAGGCCATGCGTCATCACCCACGCAACCTCAACATTCGTCTGGAGCTGGAGCACACCGAGGCGATCAAACGCGCCGTGGAATCCGGCCTGGGCATCGGCTGCATCTCACGTCTGGCGCTACGCGACGCGTTTCGCCGCGGCAGCCTGATGCCAGTGGAAACCGCGGAGCTGGACCTGCGTCGGCAGTTCTACTTCATCTGGCACAAGCAGAAGTACCAGACGGCGGCGATGCGAGAATTTCTCGAGCAATGTCGCGCGCTGACTGCCGGTGTCAGCCGCAGCGACCAGATCGTCCTGCCGCCGATCGTCTGAGCGGCTTGGCCGAACAGAATGACTGCCCAGACCGGCGCGCAGCAGATCGTAGACAGGTTCTCACTGCGCGGGGATCGACTCCATCTGCTGCAATAGCAACGCCGCCTGCGTACGGGTACGCACACCCAGCTTGCGGAAGATGGCGGTGACATGCGCCTTGACCGTCGCCTCGGAGACGCTCAGCTCGTATGCGATTTGCTTGTTCAGCAAGCCTTCGCAAACCATGGTCAGCACGCGGAACTGCTGCGGGGTCAGGCTGGCGAGGCCGGCACTGGCGGCTTTGGCTTCGTCAGACACTGGCGCACTGTCTTCAGCCAGCGGCGGCCACCAGGTATCGCCATCGAGCACCTGACGCACGGCTTGCTGCAGGGTTTCCAGCGGGCTGGATTTGGGGATGAAACCGCTCGCGCCGAATTCGCGGGAGCGGTTGACCACGGAAGCCTCTTCCTGGGCGGAGATCATCACCACGGGGATCTGCGGATACTGCCCGCGCAGCAACACGAGGCCGGAAAAACCGTAAGCCCCCGGCATGTTGAGATCGAGCAGAACCAGGTCCCAATCATTCTTGGTGGCCAAGTGGCCCTCGAGTTCGGCGATGCTGGCGGCCTCGACCAGGCGCACCTCAGGCCCCAGCCCCAGGGTCAGTGCCTGCTGTAGCGCACTGCGAAACAATGGGTGGTCATCGGCAATCAGGATTTCGTAGGCGGCCATTGGCAGATCCTGTTCTTTTTATGAGTTGCACTGAGGTAAGTATGGCAGTGCTTTTCGCCTGGAGATCCGCTCAAGCCTGCTCATGCACATCTCAGACTCCCCACTCGGACCGTCGGCGGCGCTCAGCATGCCGAGCTGTGACGGGGTGGTCAAGCTCAATGCTTTGCGGCAGGATGCGCAGCTTTCATGCCGAGACGCCCGAATGCAAAGCCAAGCCCTGCGCGCAGACCTGCTGATGCTGATTACCGCGATGATCTGGGGCAGTGCCTTCGTCGCCCAGCGCCTGGGCATGGATAGTATCGGTCCTTTCCTTTATACCGGCCTGCGCTTCGCCCTCGCCTGCCTGGCTCTGCTGCCGGTGCTGGCTTTGCTGCAACGTCGCCAGCAGCGCCCCGCTGCGCCGCTGAACCGCAACCTGCTGGCCGGTGGCGTGATCATGGGACTGGCGCTGTCGCTGGGGATCAACCTGCAGCAGGTCGGCCTGCTGTTCACCACGGTGACCAACTCCGGCTTCATCACCGGGCTGTACGTGATCGTGGTACCGATTCTCGGCCTGCTGATCGGCCAGCGCAGCAGCGCCGGTATCTGGCTGGGCGCCAGCCTGGCGGTGGTCGGCATGTTCCTGCTCAGCGTCGGAGAAGGCTTCAGCGTAGCCTCCGGCGACTGGCTGCAACTGGCCGGCGCCTTCGTCTGGGGTATACACGTGTTGCTGGTGGGTTTCTTCGCGAGCCGCCACGACCCGCTGCGCCTGGCCTTCATCCAGTTCGCCACCTGCGCGGTGATCAGCCTGCTGCTGGCGGTGTTCTTCGAAACCGCGACGCTGGAAGGCATCGTTCGCGCTGCACCCGCCATTCTCTATGGCGGCCTGTTCGGCGTAGCGGTCGGCTTCACCCTGCAGGTGGTGGCCCAGCAGCACGCCATCGCCTCGCACGCAGCAATCATTCTCTCGCTGGAGGCCGTGTTCGCCGCCATCGCCGGGGCCCTGCTGCTGGGCGAAGTCCTGGCCCTGCGCGGCTATCTGGGCTGCGCGCTGATGTTCGGCGGCATGCTGCTGGCTCAATTGTGGCCCAAGCCCTTGCCGAGCCAGCTCAGCGGTACGACTGCAAGCGCTGGTGCAGAGCGTCGTTGAGATCCAGCGGCAGTCGGCGCTTGGCAGCCAGGTAGTGCTGGCTGAAAGCGTCGAGATAATCGTCCAGCGCCTCGCCGGCGCGCAGGTCGCCCGCCAGCTCCAGACACATGGCAGCCACTTCGGCGGTGCACAGATGCTCGCCGCGGGTGGAGCGACGCAGGCGATAACGTGACAGTTGCGCAGGCGTCAGGCTGAGCACCGGCAGCGCGTCCAGATAGGGGCTCTTGCGAAACATCTTGCGCGCCTCGGTCCAGGTCGCATCGAGCAGCACGAACAAGGGCCGCTTGCCGGGCGCGAGCCGCACCTCTTCCACCACGCGCTGCGGCTCTGCATATTCGCCGGGAAAGACTAGATAAGGCTGCCACTGCGGCTCGGCCAGCAGCTTCAGCAGCCCCGGTTCGACGGCGGTGCGCGACCAGCCGAACGCATGGGTTTCAGGTACCACGTCGGCGATCAGCCAACCGGTATTGCTTGGTTTCAACGCCTCGATATCGTGCATCACCAGGCACATGCCGGCATTGGCCTGGACCTGTGGCCGCCAGGCACACAGGCAATGCGTCGGCTGCACCCGGCAGTGAGGGCAACGCTCGGCACGCGAGCCGCGGGCGATGAAGGGTTTGACGCTTCGCGCCAGGCGCTCTGCGCGCAAACGGGCAACGGCATGGGGGGCGGGATGGGTCATGGCGAGAGCAACTGCGAACGGGGGCGGAATTCTACCACCCCCGGTCGTCGCTCAGATGGATCAGAAGGTATGGTTCAACGCCAGGCCGATGAAGTGGATGTGGGTGTTGTACTCACCGGTGTAATTGCCGCCGTTGAGCAGCCATCGAGCCGGTGCAGCGCACGCCGCTGTCCTGATACAGACCGCCGGAGCCCGGCACCCAGCCGGCCGGCGAGCAGCCATCGCGGTAGTCCATCTTGCCGCTTGAGAACTGCACATAGCTGTAGGCGAAGTCCAGCGAGGTGTCGCGGGTCACCTTGTAGTTGGCACCGAAGGACAGCCAGTAGCGATCGGCATCGGGAAATGCCGGATGACGCAACTGGGTCGAATTGACGGGTGACTTGTCGTACGCCACCCCGGTGCGCAACAAGAGGTCGTCGCTGTATTGGTAGTTCATGCCCAGGGAAATCTTGTAGGTATCCTTCCAGTCCTGCTTGACGCTCAGGTCGCCCTCGGTCACGCCGTTGAAGTAGGGATAACCGGCAACCTGATCGATGCCGATACGTACCTCGTCAAGCCGAGAGTGGCGGGTGAAGGTAAGATCCGCCATCAATGCCACCTTGTCGTTGAGCTGGTGGAAGGCACTGAAGGAGAGCATTTCCGGGGTATCGATTGCTGTCTTGGCCTTGGAGTTGGGGTGCAGGCGGGTGGCAGCGAAATCGCCGGGGTTTATCCAGTTGCTCGGGTCCAGCACCTGTCCCAATGCATCGGCTGGCGGCAGGGTGATGATGCCAAGATCGATACCACCGCTCAGATCGCTATCGGGTGAAGGCACGCTGCCGGACACGCCGGCGAAGCTCCACTTGGTCTCACCCTCAAGGGTGTGGCGAATGTTGGAACGATAGGACACGCCAAAGCGCGTCGATTCGGTCGGTTCCCACATGTAGCCGATATTCCAGCCGAAGCCCCAATCATCACCCTTGACCCGGAAATAGCCATCCCCCTGGACGTTGTCTGCGAAATTCTTCGCCACACAGTCGACGAAAGCGTCATCGGCCTGACCGTCGCAACTGCTGATCTCACTGGGCACATTGATGCCGTAGAACAACGGAATGGCGAACTGACCAAGCGGAGATGCGGCCAGCTCGGTCAGTTCCTGATTGGCGGTGACGAACTGCCCAGCCAGTTGCCGCGAGGCACCTTTGACATCCGCCGCACCGCGCTGCACCGATTTGATGTATTGCGCCGACACACCGAAGCCGATGCTGTGGTGTTCGTTGAACCGGTAGGAAATGCTCGGGTTGAAGGTCACCGTCTCCAGGCTGGCTGACTGGATGCCGTAGCGCCCGGCCCAGTCCTCCTTGTAATCGAGCTTGGCACCGAACGGGGTGAAGATGCCCAGGCCGATCGTCACCTGATCGTTGATCTGGCGGGAGAAGTAGAAATTGGGTGCCGCGGCAGCATCGGGCAGGAACTCGCCTGCATCACCCGATACGGGATTGCCGAATACATCGCGGCTTCCCTTGTCCTCATAGTCGCCGTCCGGCAGCAAAATGGTCAGACCCGAGGTCACCTGGGTTCCCTTGAGCCGGGCCAACCCAGCCGGGTTGTAGAAAATGGTCGAAGGATCGGCCGCCTCGGCACCGTTTGCATGCGCCGTACCCTGCGCCGCCACCGATTGCGAACCAAAGTGATAACCGGATGCCTGCACCTGCGCGACGGGCAAAACCAGTAAACTGCCGACCACCACATGCGATGGCCAGCGTCGAAAGAGCATTGTCATTGTTATTCTCCTGCACGCTGCTTGAACACCGCGCAGTCTTCTCAACACCCGCGACAGACTTCAGGCAGGTCTGTGCTGGCAACGTCCGACTGCAGCGGCTCAAACTGTGTGACGTGCAGGTTTGTTCAACGATCCCCGGCCTTTGGTCGTGGTGACGGATGGCAGCCAACGGCCAGCATGTCTCTATCGGTAACACTTTGTTTCACGCAGGCAAAAGGCCATTACTGCGAACATTATCCCCAGGGTCCTGTCCAACCCTCGTCCACGCTTTCAGGAGTTACACCCCATGCTGCGTTACATGCTCCCCGCTCTTGCTCTCAGCCTGACATTTACCACTGCTCAGGCAGCATCGCTGAAGGAGATGGAACTGACTCGTACCCTGGAGCAGGTCGCCCGGCAAAGCAGCGAAGGCACGCCGCGAGCGATCAACGAGGACATTCTCGATCAGGGCTACACCGTGGAAGGTCACACGCTGATCAATCATCTCAGCGTGCGTGAAGCGCATGCCGCGAAGATGCGCGGCAACCCGGACACCGTGCGCACGCAACTGGCGGCAAGCGTCTGCCGCAACCCTGGCTATCGCAGCCTGCTGGCGCAGGGCGCCCAGCTGCGTTATCAGTTCAGCGAGTACCGCAGCAACCGCCCTGTGACCGTCGAGGTGTTCGACAAGAGCGACTGCGGTCTCTGAAGCAGGCGAAAACTCAGCCTCTTCCGGCTCGCCGCTGTGCCTCATCGGCGCGCAGCTCGGCGAGCAGTGCCTCCATGTAACGTGAGCGCCGCGCGCCGCCCTCCAGGCGGCGCAGGCACTCGTCCTCGATGCTCATGTGATTGGTACGCGCAGCCTGTTGCAGCATGCGGTACAGCTCCGTGTTTATCTCCAGCGTCAATCTGGGCATACCTGCCCCTCCCTTCCCGTTGCTCCACTTCGTGGGCTCAACGCAGACAGCGAGGGTCTCCCCTGCCTGCCAGAGCCGCGCGTTCCTCAGCGCTCAACCAGCCATCGGGCGATACGCCCAGCACCTCGGCCACACCTTGCAGCACATGCGCCCAACTGCAGCCATTGGCGAACAGCATGCCGGCCTCGTCGAAGGTGCCGCCGCGGTTGCGGTAGCCCAACGCCCGACAGCTGGCGGCGTCGCCCAGCAGCGGCCAAAGATGGCCCGCGGCAACCTCCGGGCGCATGTGCGTCAGCAGCACGCGATGGCGGCACGCCGCCGGAAACAGCGCTTCACGCTGCTCGGCGCTGGCCACGCTGGCGGCCTCCCAGGCATCGCGCGGCGCCCGAAAACGCCCCGGTTCCTGCAAGTAAATCAGACGCCAGGCCACGCCCTTCTCGCTCAGACGAACGGCGGCGCGGCGCATCTCGCTCAGCTGATAGCTGCCACTGGCGATCAGCAGCACGGGCTCGCCATCGCCACCTTCATCGATCTGCAGGGCACCGTCGCGCGCCAGCTGCTGTGCCTGTTCGACCGTGAAGAAACAGGGTCGTTCACGCTTGGCCGCCACCAGGCAGGCCAGCCGACCACGCGTCTGGTAGATCTCCGGCAGCAGGGCCAGCAGCGAGTTATGATCGGCGGGCAGCAACACGCGCATCACGTCGTGCATCTCGCCCAGCAGCGCCTCGCAGAAGGTGGTGTCCTGGTGCGATTGCTGGTTCTTGCCGTTCTCCCAGGTGTGCGAGGTGGCCACCAGCGGCCAGCCCAGCCAGCCGGCCGGACGCCCTGCCTCCTTCTGCTGGCGGGCGAAGATCAGACTCTGACGAACGGCGCCGAGCATCTTCACGCAGAAAGCTTCGTAGCTGGCCACCAGATTGAGCCCGCCCTGGTTGGCCAGGCAGGCGGATACCACGGCCTCCTCGTTGAGCGCGGTGATCACCGCGCCGTGCACAGACTCCAGCTCGCTTTCCGGCTGGCTGACACGATGCCTGAGCGCCGCCAGTATGCCACCCAGGCGGTTGCTGGCCAGTTCGTCCGGGTTGCCCACCCGCGGCCGCAGTTGCGGGTTGGCGTGCACCAGGTCGACGAAATAGCGATCCAGCGCGCTCATCGGCGAGCAGGCATGATCGTGAAACTGCAGCGGCGGTTGCACGGGCTGCGGCGGCTGGCGCAAGGCCAGCGGGTTGTCCCGCTCCAGCGCGCGATCCTTGCGACTGGCGAACAGATCACAGGCATCGGCCAACTTCTGCGGCTCCACCCACAAGGCCGCCGCATGCTGGTTGAACAGCTCGCGCGCCTGCTCGTCGCGCGCCGGGCTGGCCGGTAGCGGCAGGTTGTGCGCGGCGTTGCTGCCGGCGCCGAAAAAGCCATAGCCCTTGGTGGTTTCGGCGATGCCGTAGGGCATCGGCAAGGGATAGGCGAGCATGTCGTCGTTCAGTTCGCCGACGCGATGCGCCAGGCGTTGCTCCATCTCCCACAGGGCGCAGACGAAGGCCGCCGGATCACGTCCATCGAAACTCAGTGGATCGAAGCCGCACAGGCGCAGGTGCTGACGAAAGCCTTCGAGGCCCTCATGCGTGCCCAGCTCGGTGCGCTGTTCGATACGCCGGCCATTGGCGATCATCACCGGCAGCGCCACGCCACAATCCTCGGCGCGCCACCAGCGCGGCATCCAGTCGCTGCCGCGCTGCTCCTCGGCGGCGCCGTCGGAGAGAAAGGCCACCAGCTTCTCCCCCGGCAATGGCAGATGTGCGTACTGCAGCTCGGCAAAGCCCAGGTAACCGCCCTCGGCGATACCGCCGGCGGTGTGTGGATTGACGTGACTGCCCAGCGGCACGCCTGGGCTGCCGTCAGCGGCCTGGGCGTAGCTGTAGAAATCCGCCGCCAGGCGGCTCATGCCCGCCTCGTCGCGAGCGTAACGGACGGCCTGTTCGGGGTGCTGGTTGCCGGTCAACAGGTTCAGCGCTTCGATCGCCGCCACGCAATGGCCCTGCCCCATCAGCCAGCCACGCGTCTCGGCGGTCAGGGCATTGAGGGCCAGGTAACCGGCGTAGGCCGGCACCATGTTCAGCGCGCCGCCGGTATGGCCCTCGGGTACGTCCTTGAAGTCGGCGGCCTGCAGCGGCTGGCCATCGAGCCGAACGCGCTGCGCGTAAGTCATGTGCACCACCAGCCAGAGGCCGGCTGCCGTCAGCGAATCGAGGGCGCACAACAGACGATAGACGCTTGGCAGATCGGGCTGCAAACCGCCCTGCACCAGTTGATGAGCGAGCCGAAAGACTGCGGCGCGGGTCTGCGGGCTATGCTGGATAGGTCCGTGCCCGGCTTGCCAGCGGGCGAAGTCGGGATACTGCTGGGCGTGCTGGTCCAAGGCGGCGGCGTCGGGCAATAGCTGGGTCATGGCTGCTCTCCTGAATGTTTGCCTGCAGTCTAGGCAAGGGGACAAGGCACCGGCTGACCTGCATCAAGACCCACCTCGATTCGAACCGGCAGACTCGCCTCATCATCACAACAAGGATAGAACCATGGCCCTGCTCACTTTTCTCGGTGCGATTCAACAGGTCACCGGCTCCTGCTACCTGGTGGAGAGCCGCGATGGCGCCAGGGTGCTGCTCGAATGCGGCATGCACCAGGGGCGCCGCGAAGAGGAGGATCAGAACCGCAGCACCTTCCCCTTCGACCCACGCAGCCTGGATGCGGTGGTGATCTCCCACGCCCACCTCGACCACAGCGGACTGCTGCCGCGCCTGGTCGCCGAAGGCTATCGCGGCCCTATCCACGCCACTGAGGCCAGCTGCGAACTGCTCGAACTGATGCTGCTGGACTCGGCCTTTCTTCAGGAGAAAGACGCCGAGTGGGAAAACCGCTGGCGCGCACGCCAGGGCAAACCGGCGATCAAGCCGCTGTATACGGTCGCCAACGCGGAGCAAGCCCTGAGCCAGCGCCGTCCGCATGCCTATGGCGTAGCGATCGAAGTGGCCAAGGGCGTGCAGGTGACCTTCCACAATGCCGGCCATATCCTCGGCTCGGCCATCGTCGAGATGCTGGTGGAGGACCATCACCTGCACCGCCATCTGGTGTTCTCGGGGGACCTGGGCAACACCTGCTCGCCGCTGATGCAGGCCCCGGCGCAACTGAACCAGGCGGATGTGCTGCTGATGGAGTCAACCTACGGCGACCGTGACCATCGCCCTAGCGACGAAACCCTCGAAGAGCTGGCCGACATCCTGCAGCAGGCCCATCGTGACGGCGGCAATGTGTTGATTCCCTCCTTCGCAGTCGGCCGCACCCAGGATCTGATCTATTACCTTGGCCGCTTCTATCAGGAGGGCCGTCTGCCCCAGCAGGCCGTGTTCCTCGACAGCCCCATGGCGATCCGCGCCAACGCCATCTACAGCCGCTTTCACGATCAGTTCGCCGCCGAGGACCGCGCCGCCCTGGCCGCCAAGGGCGTGAAGCGGGTCGAGGACTGGCTGCCGATCCTGCGTTGCACGCCGACAGCAGAAGAGTCGATGGCGATCAACCGGATCAAGAGCGGGGCGATCATCATCGCCGGGGCCGGCATGTGCAACGGCGGGCGTATCGTCCATCACTTCAAGCACAACCTCTGGCGCGAAAACTGCCACCTGGTATTCCCCGGCTTCCAGGCCAAGGGCACGCTGGGCCGACTGATCGTCGACGGCGCCGAAACGGTCAAGGTGCTGCACCAGCGCATCGCCGTGAAAGCCAAGGTGCATACCCTGGGCGGTTTCTCCGCACACGCCGGGCAGTCGCAGCTGCTGCACTGGGCCAGCCAGTTCGAGCATCATCCCGAGCTGTATCTGGTGCACGGCGAGCTGGAAAAGATGCAGGCCCTGCAGCAGGCCCTGCGCGAACGCTTGAACTGGATCGCCAATATTCCCGAACCCGGCGAGCAGATCGCCCTGTAACCGGCTCTTACGAAAAGATGGCAACGAAACGGCAGACTCCCTGTGGCAAGCTGCCTGACACTCCATAATCAGGGAACCGGCCAAGCTGGGGGCTACGTGCCTGCCACCGGCCAAGAAGAGGAGAGTTTCCATGCCCTTTGAATCGGACGACTATCTGTCGCGCCACGTGCAAACCAGCGAGGTCGACCTGAGCACCAAGGTAGACGAACTGGTTGCACTGGCGGCCCCTAGCAACAGTCCCAATCTCGCGCTGTATCGAGAAATGCTCAGCACCGTGATACATATGGCCCAGGCTGATCGCAACCGCTGGGACGCCAAGATCATGATGCAGACCCTGCGCGAGATGGAGCATGCCTTCGGTGTGCTGGAGCAGCTCAAGCGGCGACGCAAGGTCACGGTGTTCGGTTCGGCACGCACACCAGTGGATCATCCGCTGTACCGGCAGGCTCGCGAACTCGGCGCACTACTGGCGCACCGCGACCTGATGGTGGTCACGGGAGCCGGTGGCGGCATCATGGCGGCGGCTCATGAAGGCGCCGGCACGGAAAACAGCCTGGGCTTCAATATCACCCTGCCCTTCGAGCAGGCCGCCAACGCCACGATGCGCGGCAGCCACCACTTGCTGTCCTTTCACTTCTTCTTCCTGCGCAAGCTGTTCTTCGTCAAGGAAGCCGATGGCCTGGTGCTCTGTCCCGGCGGTTTCGGCACCCTTGATGAAGCCCTGGAGGTGCTGACCCTGATCCAGACCGGCAAGAGCCCGTTGGTGCCGGTGGTGCTGCTCGATCAACCGGGTGGCAGCTACTGGGAGGACGCGCTGGGCTTCATCCGCCGGCAGCTCGGTGACAACGGCTATATCCTGCAGACTGACCTCAACCTGATGCACCTGGTCTACAGCGCCGAAGAAGCAGTGGATGAAATCGCCCGGTTCTATCGCAACTTCCACTCCAGCCGCTGGCTCAAGGATCGCTTCGTGATTCGCCTCAACCATCCGCTCAACGAGGCGGCGATGGACAAACTGCATGCCGACTTCGCCGGCTTGTGCAAGGAAGGCGGTTTTACCCAAGAACCCTATTGCGAACAGGAACGCGACGAACCGGAACTGTGCGACCTCACCCGCCTGGCCTTCGCCTTCAATGGTCGCGACTATGGCCGTCTGCGCGCCCTGCTCAATGTGGTCAACGAACCGGAGAACTGGGCAACCTGAGCTGACGAGTTGCCGTAGCCCGGATGCAATCCAGGGGTATTGGCCTCTCGCCATTCCCGGAGTGCATCCGGGCTACGCAAAGCAAGAAGCCCAGCGTTGGCTGGGCTTCTTTCTACTGAATGCCTATCAGGCGTTGCCGGCGACCTTCATCCGCGCCGCCTGGGTGAAATCGAGCATGCGCTTGAGCGGCTTGATCGCCTTGGGAATCAGCGCCGGGTCGACATGAATCTCACCGGAGCCCTGACGCAGGCCGGTCAGCACACGTTCCAGGGTGTTCATCGCCATCCACGGGCAGTGCGCGCAGCTGCGGCATGCCGCGCCGTTGCCGGCCGTCGGTGCCTCGATGAAGGTCTTGTCCGGGCACAGCTGCTGCATCTTGTAGAAGATGCCGCGGTCGGTGGCGACGATGAAGGTGGAATTCGGCAGCGTCTGCGCCGCCTTGATCAGCTGGCTGGTGGAGCCCACGGCATCGGCCAGCTCCACCACGCTCTGCGGCGATTCCGGGTGCACCAGGATGGCGGCGTCGGGGTACAGCGCCTTCATGTCCAGCAGCTGCTTGGACTTGAACTCCTCGTGGACGATACAGGCGCCGTCCCACAGCAGCATGTCGGCACCGGTCTCGCGCTGGATGTAGTTGCCCAGATGCTTGTCCGGCGCCCAGATGATGGTCTCACCGTTGTCCATCAGGCTCTCGACGATCTCCAGCGCGCAGCTGGAGGTCACCACCCAGTCGGCACGCGCCTTCACCGCCGCCGAGGTGTTGGCATACACTACCACGGTGCGCTCCGGATGCTGATCGCAGAAGGCAGAGAACTCGTCCACCGGGCAACCCAGATCCAGCGAGCAGGTCGCCTCCAGCGTCGGCATCAGCACGCGCTTTTCCGGGTTGAGGATCTTCGCCGTCTCGCCCATGAACTTGACCCCGGCCACCACCACGGTCTGCGCCGGGTGCTGGTTGCCGAAACGGGCCATTTCCAGGGAGTCGGAAACGCAGCCGCCGGTTTCCTCGGCCAGGGCCTGGATGACCGGATCGCAGTAATAGTGCGCCACCAGCACCGCGTTCTGCTTCTTCAGCTCGGCGGCGATTTCGCGGCGATAGAAAGCCTCTTCCTCGGCGGTCAGCGGCTTGGGCTGCTTGGCATCGAGGTGGGCTTGAACCAGAAGGCGTTCGGAAATCTGCGTCATATCATCGAACCTGCGGCGCTCTTGAGCGAGCTGCGAGTATACCCCCTGCCTGCCCATCGCCACAGGCGGGGCAAGATGGCCAGAGGGCTTTTCCGAGAGCAAAAAAAAGCCAGTCTCACGACTGGCTTTTGCGATCTGGTGGGTCGTGTAGGATTCGAACCTACGACCAATTGGTTAAAAGCCAACTGCTCTACCAACTGAGCTAACGACCCAACGCGAGGCGCATGATACTGATTTAATTCAGGAAATCAACACTTCGCGAAAACTTTTTCAGAAGTAACGCGTGGCATCGGGCACGCCAGCGGCGACGAAACCTGCCGCGCGCAGGCGGCAGCTGTCGCACTTGCCACAGGCGCGGCCGTCGTCGTCGGCCTGGTAGCAGGAGACGGTCAGCGCATAGTCCACGCCCAGGCGCATGCCGGCCTGGATGATTTCGCCCTTGCTCAGCTGCTGCAGCGGCGCACGGATGGCAAAACCCTCACCCTCCACACCGGCTTTGGTCGCCAGGTTGGCCATGCGCTCGAAAGCCTCGACGAACTCCGGGCGGCAATCGGGATAGCCCGAGTAGTCCACCGCATTGACGCCGATGAAGATATCGCGCGCCCCCAGCACCTCGGCCCAGCCCAGCGCCAGGGACAGGAACACCGTGTTGCGTGCCGGCACGTAGGTCACCGGGATGCCTTCGCCCGGGGTTTCCGGAACCGCGATGCTGCTGTCTGTCAGTGCCGAGCCACCGATGCCGTTGAGATTCAGGCCGATCACCTTGTGCTCGACCACACCCAGTTGCCGGGCGACGCGCTCGGCCGCCTGCAGCTCGGCGCGGTGACGCTGCCCGTAATCGAAGCTCATGCTGTAGCAGGCGTAGCCCTCTGCCCTGGCCATGGCCACCACGGTGGCTGAATCCAGGCCGCCGGAAAGGAGGATGACCGCTTTCTTGTCGCTCATGATCAGTGTCCCGGCTCGTCGTTCCAGAGAATCTTGTGCAGTTGCAGTTGCAGGCGCACCGGCAGGTTGTCCGCCACTATCCAGTCGGCCAGCGCCCGCGAATCGACCTGCTTGTGGCTGGGCGAGAACAGCACCTCGCCGGCTCGGGCCGCCAGGTTGTACTGGATCAGCTTGGACACGGCCCAATCGTAGTCCTCGCGCGAACAGATGACGAACTTGACCTGGTCATTGGCGGTCAGCCGCTCGATGTTCTCGTAACGGTTGCGCTGCACCTCGGCCGAACCGGGCGTCTTCAGATCGAGCACCTTGCTGACCCGCGGGTCTACGGCCGAGACATCGAGCGCGCCGCTGGTCTCCAGCGACACCTCGTAACCGGCGTCGCACAGACGCGTGAGCAAGGGGATGCAGTTGGGCTGGGCCAACGGCTCGCCGCCGGTGACGCAGACATAGCGCGGCTGATAGGCGGCCACCTGATCGAGGATGCTGTCCAGGGTGACGATCTCGCCGCCGCTGAAGGCGTAGGCGGTGTCACAGTACTGACAGCGCAGGGGGCAGCCGGTCAGGCGCACGAATACCGTCGGCAAGCCGGCGGTACGCGTCTCCCCCTGCAACGAGTAGAAAATCTCGGTGATGCGCAGGGTTTCTTGCATGGTAGCCACGAGCGTGATGACGAAACAGGCCATCCGCCTCCGTTGCGTGGAAAGACAGGAACGCTGGCAGCGACCGGCGTTCGACAAGGCATGGCGACAAGGACATCAGCCGAGCTGAAACCCCGCGGGCCATGCGAGCGCGCATTCTAATGGATCACGCGAGAGCAGATAAGAAAAACCCGCGACAGGCGCGGGTTTTTCGTCAATTGCTGGCTTACAGCCGCTGCAGGTCACGCTGGGCCAACTGCGCGGCCGAACTGCCAGGATACTGGGCAATGACCTGCTGCAGAATGCCGCGCGCCTTGTCGTTGTTACCCAGGCGTCGCTCGACGTCGGCCAGCTTGAACAGCGAATCCGGCACCTTGGCATGGCTCGGGTAGGCCTGGCTAACCTTGGCAAAGGCCTGGCCGGCGGCTTGCAGATCGCCCTTGGCGAGGTTCACTTCGCCCAGCCAGTACTGCGCGTTGCCGGCGTACTGACTGTTGGGATAACGATTGAGAAAGGCGGCGAATGCCTGCGACGCCTTGTCGAAATCCTTGGCCTTGATCAGGTCGAAGGCGGCGTCGTAATAGAGTTTTTCCTTGGCCGGATCGCCCGGCTCGGCGCTGGCCTGCTGCTGAGCGGCAGGTGGCGTCGGAGTGCCATTGGCGTTGCTCGCGCCGTTGGCGGAATTCTGTGCGGGAGCTCCACCGGCAGCCGCGCCGGAGGAAATGCGTTGATCCAGATCCTGGTAACGCTCCAGGCCTTCCTGCTTGAGGCGCTGGATTTCGTTCTGCTGCTCTTCGAGCATGCCACGCAGCTGGGCAATTTCCTGCTGCATCTGCTCGAGCTGGTTGAACAGCATGCCCTGCGCCGAGGCGGGCGCTTGCGCACCCGCTCCGGCGTAGGCGCCGGCCGTACCATAACCCGCCGGTGGATAGCTGCTGCCTTGTTGCATGGAGCTGCTTTCCAGAACGGGAACCTCAGCCATCGCCGCAAGCGGCAGGGCGAGTGTCAGAAGGGTCAGGATACGACGGCAATCACGCATGGCAGCTTACTTACGCAGCTCTACGCGACGGTTCTGGGCCCAGGACTGCTCGTCGTTGCCAGTGGCAACCGGACGCTCTTCGCCGTAGGAAACCAGTTCCAGCTGAGCCGGGGAAACGCCCTGCAGAACCAGGTAGCGCTGAACGGCCTTGGCACGACGCTCGCCCAGAGCCATGTTGTACTCACGGGTACCGCGCTCATCAGCGTGGCCTTCCAGAACGACGCGAGCGCCGTTGCCTTTCAGGTCCTTGGCGTGTACGTCCAGAGCGCGCATGGCTTCGGCCTTCAGGTCGGAGCTGTCGTACTCGAAGTAGAAGGTGGTGATAGCGCGCAGAGCAGCTTCTTCGCTCAGGCTGCCATCAACAGCGCCAGTGTTGGCACCGTAGCCAGCGTTCGGGTCGACAGCGCCTTCGCCAGCAGCGTCGCCGCCTTTGGAGGAGCAACCTACGGCAACGGCGAGAGCCAGGGACAGTGCAGCGAACTTACCGAATTTCAGCATTTCCATCATGTAACTCCTAATGAACCCCAGTTGTGTTAAGCAATAAAGGTGTAGCACCGCATCAGTTCAGGTAAGGGGACCAAGAAGGCTCTCGAACTTCGCCTTGAGCGGTAGGAAGAGGGAGCCTCACGCGTCCATTGGTGGACGCCAACATCAAGACTCCCCGGCCCTGCTGGCGGGTGGCGTAGATTAGCATGGTGCCATTGGGCGCAACAGTGGGCGACTCATCCAAACTTGTGTCTGAAAGTATGCGCAGACGGTTGGTTTCCAGGTCCTGCGCAGCCACCTTGAACACGGTGAAACCGTCCTGACGATGGATCATCACCAGGGTCTTTTCATCAGCCGACAATTTCGGGTTGGCGTTGTAGTTACCGACGAAGGTCACTCGCTCCACTGCCCCGCTATTGATGTTGGTCTTGTAGATCTGCGGACGGCCCGCGCGATCCGAGGTGAAGTACAGAGTCTGACCGTCCTTGCCCCAGAAGGGTTCGGTATCAATGGCGTAATGGTTGGTGATGCGGCGCATCTGCCGGCTGCCCATGTCCATCACGTAGATTTCCGGGTTGCCGTCACGCGACAGCACGAAGGCCAGGCGATTGCCGTCCGGCGACCAGGCCGGCGCGCCGTTGAGGCCTTCGAAGTTGGTGATCTGCTCGCGGCGGCCAGTATCGATGTGCTGCACGAAGATGCGCGGACGACGCTGCTCGAACGACACGTAGGCGATACGGCGGCCATCGGGGGCGAAGGACGGCGACAGGATCGGCTCGCGCGATTGCAGCAGGGTAACGGCGCGAGCACCATCGTAGTCCGAACGCTGCAGGGTGTAGCGGGTATTGTTGGCGCCCATGCGCTCGGCCGTGACGTACAGCAGACGCGTGGAGAACGCACCCTTGACGCCGGTGAGCTTCTCGAACGACTGGTCGGCGATATGGTGAGCCATGTCGCGCAGCTGATCGGTGCCGCCACCGACGTTGCCGGTCATGACCTGCTGCTCGGTGTTGACGTTGAACAGCGCGTACTGCACCTGCAGGCGGCCGCCGTTGGGGACGATGTTGCCGACCAGCACGTACTGCGCGCCAAGGGCCTTCCAGTCGCGATAGATGACCTCGCTGGCCTGGGTTGGCAGGCTGATCATGTTCTGCCGCGGGATGGGTTCGAAGTAGCCGGAGTTGCGCAGGTCATTGCCGATGATCTGCGACATGTCCTCGGGCAGCACCGAACCGCCCTGCCAGCCGAACGGCACCACGGCGATCGGGGTGGCGCGGTCGGCGCCTTGGGAGATCACCAGCGGATCGGCCGCCTGGACGCTGCCGACCAGCATGACCAGCCCCAGCAGGGCGATACGAATCAGGTTGTTCACAGAGCTCAATCCTCCGGTTTGAAAATGACGCGACGCTGCCTGTACATACGGTCGAAGGTAGCGCGATCCAATTGTTGCATCTCGGGAATACGCCCGACGTTACGTACCGCTGCCACCGCCGAGTTATCGAACGGTGCATCACCACTGGAGCGCGATACGCTGGCGTTAGTCACAGTGCCATCGGGCAGCATCTGGATCAGTAGCTCGACGCTCATGCCACGGCGCGCCGACATCGGCCGCTGCCAATTCTCGGTGATCAGCTTGATGATCAGATCATCAAGGTTACCGGCCACCTTGTCGCCATGGGTTTCGGCCAGCGCCTGCTGGTTCTGCACGTTGTCCGACAGCAACTCCGCCAGCGCCGCCGCCTTCTGATCCTCAGCAGCCTTGCGCTTGGCATCCTCGGCGGCCTTCTTCTTCGCTGCCTCGGCAGCTGCCGCCTTCTTCTTCGCCTCTTCTGCAGCGGCCTTTTTCTTGGCCTCTTCAGCGGCTTTCTTCTTCGCCTCTTCCTCGGCGCGCTTCTTGGCGATATCGGCCTGGCGCTTCTGCTCGGCAGCCTTTTCGGCTTCGGCCTTCTTCGCAGCTTCGGCTTTGGCCTGCTCGGCCTTTCGAGCCTCTTCAGCCTTCTTTTGTTCCTCGGCTTTCTTGGCCGCGGCTACCTTCTGCGCTTCGGCCTGGGCCTGCTTCTGCTCCTCGGCCTTCTTCTGCTCGAGCCTTTCGGTCTCGAACTGCGGCGCCGAGGTCTTCTGCGCCTCACCTGCCACCTTCTGCGTGGTCTGGGTGGTGGCCTGGCTCTGCGACTGCAACTGGTACAGCGTAGCCTGAACCACCGGACGCGCCGGTGGCAGCTCCGGCGTGAAGGCGAAGCTGACGAACAGCATTGCGAACATCAGGACGTGCAGACCCACGGCCCAGACCACGGGCCAGAAGTAGCTTTCCGACTGCGAACGCTCGGTCTGCTGCATCAGGGCGCCTCGGTAATCAATCCGACGTTGCCCACGTCGGCCTGTTGCAAGCCGCCCATGGCCGCCATCACGGTGCCGTAGTCGACGGTGCGATCACCGCGCACGAACACCTGCACCTGCTTACCCTGGCGGCGGTTCTCGGCAATGATCGCCGAAACGGCCTGAGTCATCTGCTCGAGGGTGGAGGCTCGCTCCTGCTCGGTGTCGACGTCGACCTCGCTGCCCATGTTCCAGTAGTAGGTTTTGTCGGCCTTGATGGAAATGGTCAGCACCTGGGCGTCGTTGTCCTGCGGCAGCGCTTCGCTGCTGACCTTGGGCAGATCGACCTTGACGCCCTGGTTGAGCATGGGCGCGGTGACCATGAAGATGACCAGCAGCACCAGCATCACGTCGATGTAGGGCACCACGTTCATCTCGGCGACCGGTTTGCGTCTGTTGCGAATTCTCGCCATGGCTAGAACCTATCCTGTGCGCGCGTCTTAGTCTTCCGAGGTGTGCACCTTGCGGTGCAGGATGGCCTGGAACTCGTCGGCGAAGGTGTAGTAGCGGCCGATCAGCATTTCGCCGCGGGCAGAGAAGCGGTTGTAGGCGATGACCGCCGGAATCGCGGCGAACAGACCGATGGCGGTGGCGATCAGCGCTTCGGCGATACCCGGGGCGACGGTAGCCAGAGTGGCCTGCTGCACCTGAGCCAGGCCGCGGAAGGAGTTCATGATGCCCCACACGGTACCGAACAGGCCGATGTACGGGCTGGTGGAGCCGACGGTGGCGAGAAACGGCAGCGCGGTTTCCAGCTTCTCTTCCTCGCGGGAGATGGCTACACGCATGGCGCGCGCCACACCGTCCATCACCGCGTCAGGGTCAACGCCCTGCTGCTGACGCAGGCGGGAAAATTCCTTGAAGCCGGCGCGGAAGATCTGCTCCAGACCGGAATCCGGATCGGGGTTGCTGCCGGCCTGGCGATACAGCTTGGACAGGTCGATACCGGACCAGAAACGATCCTCGAAGTTGTCCAGAGCACGCTTGGCGGCGCGGATGGCATTACTACGCTGGAAGATCATCACCCAGGAAATGACCGAGGCGGCCACCAAGGTCAGCATCACCAGCTGAACCAACAGACTGGCGTTACTGATCAGACTCCACATCGACATATGGTCAACGGCGTTAGCTTCCACGCTTACTCTCCTGCTGCAATTAAACCCGGCGCCTGCGTCCCGGCGAACGCGTGTCGCAGGGATTCGGGGATAGCCCGGGGTTTCAAGTTGTCGGCGCGCACACAGGCCACCAGAAACTGCCCTTCGCAGAGCAGCGCATCATCCGCAGCCCGCCTGACCTGTTGACGAAAGCGCAGGCTGGCACGGTTCAATTCGATCACATCGGCGCTGATCACCAGCTCGTCATCCAGGCGTGCCGGCGCGTGATAACGCGCTTCGGCCGAATGCACGACGAACAACAGGCCCTCACCGGCAAGCGTCGACTGGGCATAACCCAGCTCACGCAGGCGCTCGGTACGAGCCCGCTCCATGAATTTGAGGTAGTTGACGTAGTAGACGATGCCGCCCGCGTCGGTGTCTTCGTAATAGACCCGGCAATGGTGGCTGAACGGCTGGACTCCGTTTTGCGCGCGCATACTCTAGTCCCCGGCCTGCTGCTTGCCAATCCGGCCTGGTAACAATTTTTTCGTCATTCGTCACCCGCACTGAAAAGATCGCCACTGGGCGAATCGCCCGAGCGCTTGGGGATGTTCAGCCCGAAATGCAAATAGGCATGCCGGGTGACCACACGCCCACGTGGAGTGCGCATCATGTAGCCTTGCTGAATCAGGTAAGGCTCGAGCACGTCCTCGATGGTATGGCGCTCCTCGCCGATGGCTGCAGCCAAGCTGTCCAGCCCTACCGGGCCGCCGTCGAACTTCTCGATCATGGCCAGCAGTAGACGTCGGTCGGAATGATCGAAGCCACGCTCGTCGACATCCAGCAGGTTCAACGCCTGATCGGCGATGGACTGGGAGATATGACCCGTGCCGCGCACCTCGGCGAAATCGCGCACGCGGCGCAGCAGGCGGTTGGCGATACGCGGCGTACCGCGCGCGCGACGAGCGATTTCATAAGCACCCTTGGCCTCGATGGGCAAACCGAGAATCCCGGCCGAACGCGAGACGATGGTGGCGAGATCCTCGATACCGTAGAACTCGAGGCGCTGGACGATACCGAAACGGTCACGCAGCGGGTTGGTCAGCATGCCGGCACGTGTAGTGGCGCCGACCAGAGTGAAGGGCGGCAGATCCAGCTTGATCGAGCGCGCTGCTGGCCCCTCGCCGATCATGATGTCGAGCTGAAAATCCTCCATGGCCGGGTACAGCACTTCCTCGACCACCGGAGAAAGACGATGAATTTCGTCGATGAACAGCACATCGCCACTTTCCAGGTTGGTCAGCAGCGCCGCCAGATCCCCCGGACGCTCGAGCACCGGCCCGGACGTGCTCTTGATCGAGCTGCCCATTTCCTCGGCGATGATATTGGCCAGGGTGGTCTTGCCCAGCCCCGGCGGACCGAAGATCAGCGTATGGTCGAGCGCTTCGGCCCTGCCCCGCGCGGCCTGGATGAACAGCGCCATCTGCTCACGTACCACGGGCTGACCGATATAGTCGGCCAGGCGTAACGGGCGAATGGCACGATCCTGCTGCTCTTCGCGCTCACGTGGACTGGCGGTAATCAGGCGATCGGCTTCGATCATCAATAAGGTTCCACTAAACCATGCCGCGCAGTGCGCGTCGGATCAAATCTTCACTGCTCATACCGTCCTCCTTGACGGCAGCAACGGCTCGGCTGGCCTCCTGCGGCTTGTACCCGAGGGAGATCAACGCGCTGACGGCGTCGTTCTCCGCGCTTGAGACTGCCTGCGCCAATTGAGGTTCAACCACCAGGGGCGCGATGGACGGTATCGATTCCCAGGCCTTGAAGCGGTCCTTGAGCTCGACCAGCAGACGCTCGGCAGTTTTCTTGCCGACACCCGGCACCTTGACCAGGGCGGCCGTGTCCTGCGCCTGCACGCAACGCACCAGCTCATCGACTTCGAGCCCGGACATCAGGGCCAGGGCCAGCTTGGGGCCGACGCCATTAAGGCGGATCAGCTCGCGAAACAGCTCTCGCTCGCGCTTCTCGAAAAAGCCGTAGAGCAGATGCGCATCCTCACGCACCACCAGATGAGTGTGCAGGGTTACCGACTCACCCACCGCAGGCAGACGATATAGGGTCGTCATCGGCACTTCCAGCTCATAACTGACGCCATTCACATCCAGAAGCAAATGCGGCGGCTGCTTCTCCGCCAGGGTGCCGCGCAAACGTCCGATCACCGCTGTTTTCCTTTGATCCGATTACAAACGAAGACGGCCGCCGCGGCGCTTGGCGCCGGCCAGCCCATGGGGAATGAGACTCTGCCGATGATGGGCATGGCACAGGGCGATACCCAGTGCATCGGAGGCGTCGATCTGCGGTTTTTGCACCAGTTTTAGCAGGTGCATGACCATCATCTGCACCTGCTGCTTGTCCGCCGCACCGGTGCCGACCACGGCCTGCTTGACCTGGGTCGCGGTGTATTCGCTCACCTCGAGCCCTGCCTCCACCGCGGCGACGATGGCTGCGCCACGCGCCTGCCCCAGCTTGAGCGCCGAATCGGCATTGCGCGCCATGAACACCTGCTCGATGCCCATGGTCACCGGGCCATGGGTACGAATCACCTCGCTGACGCCGCGAAAGACGATCTGCAGACGCTCGGCCAAGGGACCGTTGCCGGTACGAATGCAGCCCGAGGCCACGTACTCGCAGCCACGCCCGGTATCGCGTACCACGCCATAGCCGGTAATGCGCGAACCGGGATCGATTCCTAGGATGAGGGTCATGTCGGCAACTGTCTATTTATCCAGTTGGCGAGTATACGGGGGTCCTCATGCGCCGTCACTCGTGACGCGCCTGAGGAACCAGAGAAAACCGTAGAAGGGGGCCGGGTGGGCGTAGGGTGGGCTAAGGCGGATCGCCGCCCGGCCCACCCTACACATCCAGGCTACAACCTCAGCCGAGCTGTTCCATGATCTCGTCGGCGACTTCGGCGTTGTGATAGACGTTCTGCACGTCATCCAGATCTTCGAGCATGTCGATCAGCTTGAAGACCTTCTGCGCGGTTTCCAGATCAGCAATCGGCGCGCTGATCGAGGGGATCATGGCGATTTCCGCCTCCTCGGCCTTGAAGCCTGCAGCGCCCAGCGCCTCGTTGACGGCGTGGAACTCGGTGAAGCTGGTCGATACCAGGGCCGAGCCGTCCTCGCCCATCTCCACGTCATCGGCGCCAGCCTCCAGCGCGGCTTCCATGAGGGCATCCTCATCGACACCCGGCGCGAAGCTGATCTGCCCCTTGCGCTCGAACATGTAGGCAACCGAACCATCGGTGCCGAGATTGCCGCCGCACTTGGTAAAGGCATGACGCACTTCTGCGGCGGTGCGGTTGCGGTTGTCGGTCATCACCTCGACGATGATGGCCACACCGCTCGGTGCATAGCCTTCGTAGCTGAACTCGACGACGTTGTCGGCTTCGTTGTTACCCGCACCACGGGCGATGGCGCGGTCGATCACCTCGCGCGACATGTTGTTGGTCAGCGCCTTATCCACGGCCAGGCGCAGACGCGGGTTGTCCGCCGGGATCGGGCCGCCATGCTTGGCAGCAACCGTCAGCTCACGGATCAGCTTGGTGAAGATCTTGCCCCGCTTGGCGTCCTGACGCCCCTTGCGGTGCTTGATGTTGGCCCATTTGGAATGACCAGCCATAACTCACTCCATCTATAAGGTTTTCACAATTGCCGGGGCTGGAGAGTTCGAGTCTCTCCACCCCATAACGAAGAAGCCTGGAAATCCAGGCTTCTTGTGCAGGCTTATTCGGCCTTGGCTTGCTCACGCAGGCGGATGTGCAGCTCGCGCAGCGACTTGCTGTCGACGATGCCCGGCGCCTGTGTCATGACGCAGGCCGCGCTCTGGGTTTTCGGGAAAGCGATCACTTCGCGGATCGACTGCGCGCCGGTCATCAGCATCACCAGGCGATCGAGGCCGAAGGCCAGACCACCATGGGGCGGCGCACCGTACTTCAGCGCGTCGAGCAGGAAGCCGAACTTCTCCTGCTGCTCCTCTTCACTGATACCGAGCACGCGGAACACGGTCTGCTGCATGGCCTTGTCATGGATACGAATCGAACCGCCACCCAGCTCGGTGCCGTTGAGCACCATGTCATAGGCACGCGACAGCGCAGCCGCCGGATTGGCCTCCAGCTCCTCGGGGGTGCACTTCGGCGAGGTGAACGGGTGGTGCATGGCGGTCAGGCTGCCGTCGTCGTTCTCCTCGAACATTGGGAAATCGACGACCCACAGCGGCGCCCACTCGCAGGTGAACAGGTTCAGATCATGACCCAGCTTGATGCGCAGCGCGCCCAGGGCTTCACTGACGATCTTGGCCTTGTCGGCACCGAAGAACACGATATCGCCATCGACCGCACCAACGCGGTCGAGGATGACGTTGATGTTGTCCAGCGGGATGTTCTTGACGATAGGCGACTGCAGACCTTCGACACCGGCCGCACGCTCGTTGACCTTGATGTAGGCCAGGCCCTTGGCACCGTAGATGCCGACGAACTTGGTGTAGTCGTCGATCTGCTTGCGCGGCATGCTCGCCCCGCCCGGTACACGCAGCGCAGTGACGCGGCATTTCGGGTCGTTGGCCGGGCCCGCGAAGACCTTGAATTCGACGTCCTTGAGCTGGTCCTCGACGTCGACCAGCTCCAGCGGAATGCGCAGGTCCGGCTTGTCCGAACCGAAGCGGCGCATGGCTTCGGCCAGGGTCATGTGCGGCAGCGCGCCAAACTCGACGCCCAAGACTTCCTTGAACAGGTTGCGCACCATGGTCTCGGTGATGTCCATGATGTCTTTTTCATCGAGGAAGCTGGTCTCGATATCGATCTGGGTGAATTCCGGCTGACGGTCGGCACGCAGGTCCTCGTCGCGGAAGCACTTGGCGATCTGGTAGTAGCGGTCGAAGCCGGCCACCATCAGCAGTTGCTTGAACAGCTGCGGCGACTGCGGCAGGGCGAAGAAGCTGCCGGCGTGGGTGCGGCTCGGCACCAGATAGTCACGCGCACCTTCCGGAGTGGCGCGGGTCAGGATCGGCGTCTCGACATCAAGGAAGCCGTTGTCGTCCAGGTAGCGACGGATGCTCGAAGTGATGCGCGAGCGCAGCTTGAGCTTCTCGGCCATCTCAGGGCGACGCAGGTCGATGAAGCGATAACGCAGGCGGGTTTCCTCGCCGACGTCGGTGTATTCGTTGAGCGGGAACGGCGGGGTCTCGGCCTCGTTGAGCACGTCCAGTTCGTAGCCCAGGACTTCGATGGCGCCGGAAGCCATGTTCGGGTTGACCGCACCGGCCGGACGCAGACGCACCTTGCCGGTGATCTTCACCACGTATTCGCTGCGCACACGGTCGGCCTTGGCGAAGGTCTCGGCGCGATCCGGGTCGAACACCACCTGGGCCAGGCCTTCACGATCACGAATATCGAGGAAGATCACCCCGCCATGGTCACGGCGACGGTGTACCCAGCCGCAAAGGGTGACTTCCTGGCCATCCAGGCTCTCGTTCAACTGGCCGCAATAGTGGCTGCGCATCATGATCGTGTTTCGCTTCTCTAAGGTCTTGGATAGGTCAGGCAGCCCCCAACGCCCTGGGCAGGAGCCACGCCGCGGCAAACGCCCAACAGCACGCCGCGCTTCGATAAAGAGCGGGATTATATAGCGTAAATCGCCGTGACGCAGCCGCCCGGCAGAAGGCTTCTATAATGAAGAGCGCCTCCTGCCTGGAGAAAGACCATGGCCCTACCCCATCGCAGTGACCTGTCCGACGATCTGCTGGAAGACTTTCGCCTGGATACCGCCGAACAGTTTTCGCGGTGCGAACAATTGCTGATCGAGCTGGAGCGGGCCCCGAAGAGCAGTGAACGGCTACGCGAGCTGTTTCGGCTGATCCATACGCTGAAAGGCAACCTCGGCTATGTCGGGCTCAATGAGCTGATGGCACTGCCGCAAGCCATGGAGGATGTACTCGATGCGCTGCGCTCGGAACACCTGGCGTTCGACAGCCTGCTCGGGGATATCCTGCTGCTCAGCCTCGACCATCTGCGTGTATTGGTTAATCAGGCGCTGAGCGAGGCCAAATCGTCCGATCACGGTACGCGGGCCAGCCAGCTATGCCGAGCCTTGCAGGACCTTACCGCAGCCCCGATCGAACAGCAGGTTGAGGCCCGAATCTCCCTGCTGCAACAGATGGATCCCAGCACTCGCCTGCAGCCCGCTCAAGCAGCAGTGGCCAGCTGCACCGAAGCGCTGCTGGCGCGCCATGCCATCGCACCGCAAGCCGATCTGCAATTTTTCTGCGCGCTGGCCGAAGCCGCCGAACAGCGCTCTCCCTATTGGCAAGGCCGCAACCTGCGCCTGCTTGAGCTCGCGCTAAGCATCAATGCTTCTGGTGGATTCGCCGAACAGCCGCGGCAACTGGCAGCAGCCGTCTGCTTGCACGACCTCGGCATGGCCTTTCTGCCACTTGAGGTTCTGCACAAGCAAAGCCACTTCAGCCGTGAAGAACGACGACTGATGCAGGGCCACCCGCGCCTGGCCAGTGACCTGCTAAAACGCATGCCTGACTGGGCACCGGCAATGGAAATCATTCTGCAGCATCAGGAGCATGCCGACGGTAGTGGCTACCCCAAGGGACTGCGTGAAAACGAGATCGCCCCAGGTGCGCTGATCCTGCACATCGTCGACACCTTCGAGGCCAGAACCCACGAACGCGCGCACCAGACGCTGAACAAGCGCCCGTTGCTTCGCGCCATTCTCGAAATCAACAACCTGGCCGGCCAGCAATTCAGCGCTCACTGGGTAGAAGTGTTCAACCGCACCCTGCAGCAAAATCCCGAGCTGGCCCACGGCTGAGCGCATGCTCCCGAGCGATGGCCATGGTAAAAAAACCGCGCTTCGGCCTCGCTGGCAATATCACCGGGCTAAAAATGAACCGCAGGTTATCGATAGCCTCTAAACATCGCTTTCATTGATATAAGCCAGGATCATCTCGACAGCCCGCGTGATAGGCTCTGGCCAACACTGCGGTATAGAAACCCTGGCCCACCTGAAAGGAGACAAACCATGGAAATCAATATCGGAATCGCCGAACAGGATCGCGCCGCCATCGCCGAAGGCCTCTCGCGCCTGCTGGCCGACACCTACACCCTGTACCTGAAGACTCACAACTTCCACTGGAACGTTACCGGTCCGATGTTCAACACCCTGCATCTGATGTTCGAGGGCCAGTACACCGAGCTGGCGCTGGCAGTCGACGCAATCGCCGAACGTATCCGCGCCCTGGGCTTCCCGGCTCCCGGCACCTACGCTGCCTACGCCCGCCTCTCTTCGATCAAGGAAGAGGAAGGCGTACCCAGCGCAGACGAAATGATCAAGCAGCTGGTACAGGGTCAGGAAGCCGTCGTACGCACCGCTCGCGGGATTTTCCCGCTGCTCGACAAGGTCAGCGACGAACCCACTGCAGACCTGTTGACCCAGCGCATGCAGGTGCATGAGAAAACCGCCTGGATGCTGCGCAGCCTGCTTGCTGCATGAGATGCTCAGAGGCCCGGTTAACCGGGCCTTTTCATTAGGCATGAGACCCCGCTCTGTTCTATGCTCTGGCCATTCGCCATCGAGTCTCCAAGTCCATGAGTCAATCCAGCAAACCGTCCAGCATCATCGATCTGTATCCGGAGGAAACCCGCAAGGCGGCGGAGCTTCTGAAGCAGGCCGTACCGCTGATGATGCGCCATGACATCCCCCCCAATCCGGTACATTACGCGCTGTGGTACACCTACAGCCGAGGCAGCGAGCCAGAACTCAACCGCCGCATGGACAAGGTTGTGGGGGACTTCGACGTATTTCCGCCTGAGACCGCCAGCAGGCTGTTTCGCGACTACATCATCCGTGGCGAGCTGGATGAGGCGCGCGCCGGCCAGCAGCAGGTCATCGAACTGGTCGACGACATCGAAGGCGACGTCTCACGCAGCGTGATTGGCAGCCAGCACTATCAGGAGAGCCTGAGCCAGGGTCTCAGCGCGCTACAGGAGCCGATCATCGACGACCTGCCCGGGGTTCTCAGCGACCTGCAGGAAAGCACCCAGCTGATGCAGGATCAGCAGGAAAAATTCCTCTACCGCCTACGCGCAGCACAAGAGGAAATCACACATTTGCGCGGCCAGCTGGAGCGCGCCCACCTGGCAGCCACGCTCGACAGCCTGACCCGCGTATTCAACCGCCATGCCTTCACCCGCTTGCTGGAACGTGCCCTGAGCGAGTCACAAGAGGGCCTGGCCCTAGTGATTCTGGATATCGATCATTTCAAGCAGTTCAACGACCAGTACGGCCATCCACTGGGTGACCGCGTGCTGCAGCACGTCGGACAGCTGTTGCGTGACCTGCTACCACCAGAAGCCTTCGCCGCACGCTACGGCGGCGAGGAGTTCTGCGTGGTGCTGCGCAACTGCGCCAATCTCAGCCAGGTACTCGATTTCGCCGAACAACTGCGCCACAAGATCCAGTCACTGAGAGTCAAGGTACGCCGTACCGACCAGGTGCTGGACAGCATCACCGCCTCCTTCGGTTGCGCCATGGCCGAAACCGGTGACAGCTTCGAATCGCTGCTGACCCGCGCCGATGATGCGCTCTACCAGGCCAAACGCAGTGGTCGTAATCAGGTTCACCCGCTGCACAGCGAAAAGATGCTAACCGCTTGATTTGAGAAGCCCTCGCCTTTGCTGTTAAATAGGATCGCGCGCCGCGTTACCATCCCGTGGCGTCGCTAACCCTGTATACCGGCGCGCGCCATGGCCGTTCACCTGGTCACCAGCAAAGCGCGTTCCCTCCGCGACACCTTGAGTCTTCATAATCAGTGAGTTCATCGAAGATGTTTAAGATTGCCCATCTCGTGACGGGGTTTGCCGCCCTGCTGCTGTCTGCCGTACCTGGTTTTTCCACTTCCTTTCTGAACACCCCGGATGCCATCTATCTGGCCCTGACTGGCTTGCTAAACTTGCTTGCCGCAGCGCAACAGCCAAACCTTCCAACTGCACGCCAGCAGTTGCTGGGCCTGGCCTCCGCCCTGCTGATCCTGGCTGCCGTTGTTCAAAGCCTGATTCTGCTCGCACCGCTACCCAGCATCGGCGACCAGCCGGCCATCTGGCTGCCACTACTGACCCTGGTCGTGGCTGTGGCGCTGAGCCTTGCCGCGCAACTGAGCAAGCAGCCACGCGCCAAACAGCCCCAAACCTCGACTCAAGCTCCCAGCGCGCCTCAGGAAGATCGCGAGACGGGAACGGTCAAGTGGTTCAACACCTCCAAGGGGTTCGGCTTCATTTCCCGCGACTCGGGCGAAGACATCTTCGTTCACTTCCGCGCCATTCGCGGCGAGGGCCATCGCGTCCTGGTCGAGGGCCAACGCGTGGAGTTCTCGGTCATGCAACGCGACAAGGGCCTGCAGGCCGAAGACGTGATCGCGGCGGCCCCTTCGCGGCGCTGACGGCACAAAGAGAAAAGCCCGGGAAACCGGGCTTTTTCATTTCAATAGTGCGGTGGCGGCGCTTCGTCTTCGGCGATACCCGCAAGCCCATTCAACTCTTCCTGACGGCGAGCCAACGCAGTCAATTGCAACTGCATCCGCTCGATACGGCGATTCTGCTCAACCAGCTCATCGCTCAAGGCCTGAATGGTGTCGTCCTGAAAGGCCAGACGGCTTTCCAGCTCCATGATCCGAGTCTCGAGGCTCATGCAAAGTCTCCAGCGAACTGAAAATCCTCAGTCAGCACCAACCGCAGCTTGTCGATGATCTGACTCACCTGCTGCTGGGAATATGGCTGAGCAGGGTGGCGCCCCCACACCGGCGCGGGCCAGGCGATATCTCCGCGACGCCGTACGATCACATGCATATGCAACTGACTGACCACATTGCCAAGTGTGGCCACGTTCATCTTGTCGGCGGCAAAGGTGTCCTTGAGGGTTTCGGCCAGCAAGGTGGTTTCGTGCCAGAGCTGGCGCTGGTCGGTCGCGTCGAGCTGGAACAGTTCGCTGACCTCTGCGCGCCGGGGCACGAGAATAAGCCAGGGATAGCTGGCATCGTTCATCAGCAGCAGATGACAAAGGGGAAAGTCGCCGACCAGCAGACAATCCTGCTGCAGCCGTGAATCCAGGGTGAACATTGCCTTCCTCCTCTTTCAAATACAGATCGTTAAAGCGTAGCGCCATGAGGGCGAACGTGATGGCGCGCAGCATACGCGGGCGCAGCGGACAATTCACCCGGCGCCACGCACCAACCGAAGGCAGGCCAGACTCATACGCACCCCAGGCGTGCACCATTTTGTTTCTTCCCGTAATGGACAGCGCCAAGCGTTACCGCCAAGGTCACTGACGCTCAGCCAATGCCCTTACTGACAGCCGAGCGCGTGCACCGATCACTCCCTCGCAAAACCACCCTAGAAGCCGCATATGCACGGCCCCGCGGAGCTTATCAACGCCCAAAATCAAGGTTTTAGCGCGAGAAAGAGGTTTTGAGCACGACTTTTGCTAGCTGTCAGAGCAATGCCCGGCACGCCGTGCAGCCGATCAATAACAGCGGTCCCAGGCACCTGAAGAACCGCGGAAACGTTGGTGCAACGAAACGCAAGTGCAGAACTATAGATTTGCGACATTCTCCCTCACGCGATGCGACACCAGCTTGATGGAAGCCGCAATGAATAGACGGCAACTATCGCCAACATTGGCTGCGTGCTATAAGTTAGCGCCGACACAAAAAGAAAGAGCCACCCATATAAAAATCAGTGGGTAGCGCAACTCTTCTAAACCCAAGGAGCAATCACGATGCAAGTGATGAAGTGGAGCGTAATCGCCCTGGCAGTCGCCGCGGGCACCAGCCAAATGGCCGTGGCGTCCAGCCAGTCCGAGTCGAACGGCTTTATCGAAGACAGCAGCTTCAACATCTTCAATCGCGTTCTGTACATGAACCGCGATTTCCGTAATGGCCCCAACGGCGCAAGCACCTCCGCCAACCCGGCCGGCTACCGTGAAGAAACCGGTCTGGGCATCCGCCTGATGTACGAATCCGGCTTCACCCAAGGCACCGTTGGTGTGGGTGTGGACGCTCACTCGCTGAGCAGCATCAAAATCGACAGCGGTCGTGGCCGCTACGGCACTGGCCAATTCGCTCAGACTGGGGACGGTCGCGGTGACGACACTCAGACTGAAGTAGGCGGCGCCATCAAGTTCCGCGCTTCTGATACTGTACTGAAATATGGCAACCAGATCGTAGCCAGCCCGGTGTTCTCCACCGACGACAGCCGCATCCTGCCGGAAGTCGCCACCGGTACTTACCTAGTCAGCAACGAAATCGATGGTCTGGAGCTCAGCGCAGGTCGCTTCACTGCCCTGAACAGCCAAACTCAGACCTTCCGCGACAGCCTGGGTCTGAAAGAGATCAATATCGTAGGTGCCAGCTACAAGTTCACCGACGATTTCAGCGGTGCCCTGCATGCCTCCGATGCTGACGATCTGTATCGCAAGTATTACGGCAACCTGAACTACAACCTGGCTCTGGCAGCAGAACAGGCGCTGAACTTCGATTTCAACATCTACAAGACCAAGTATGACAAGGGCTACGTAGAGAGCTACACCACCGAGCGAGATGATGACGGCAACGTAACCACTCCGGGTGTTCGCGAAAGCCGCGACAACACTATCTGGAGCTTGGCTGCAGCCTACTCGCTGGGCGCCCACACCTTTACCCTGGCCCACCAACGCGCTACTGGCGACGATGGTTACCGTTACGGTGAAGACGGTGGTGGCACCATCTGGCTGGCAAACTCGGTTCAGTACTCCGACTTCAACCAGAAAGACGAGAAATCCTGGCAGGCTCGCTACGACATCAAGATGGCTGACTATGGTATTCCGGGCCTGAGCTTCATGACCCGTTATATCCGCGGTACCGCCGCTGATAACTATACCGAGCGCGAGCTGAACGTTGAAGCCAAGTACGTAATCCAGGAAGGCGCTGCGAAGGACCTGTCCTTCCGTGCTCGCCAAGCGTTCTACCGTGACAATGCTCAAGGCGACGTCAATGACTTCCGCCTGATCGTCGAATACCCGCTGAGCGTTCTGTAACCTCAGCGCTACTCGATAGCGTAGCGGTATAAAAGAAACCCGGCCTTGGCCGGGTTTCTTTATTTTTTCGCGGGCAATTTAAAGAGGCAACGCATATGTCCCCGTCACATGCGCAACCAACTCATTCTCATTACCAGCCGAATACAACGAAACTTCGCAAACCGCCTGGCGGCGACTCAAGCGCAATATGCGCGCCTCGGCCAACAGGTCGACCGGCTTGGGTTTGACCAGAAAATTGATATTGAGATTGGACGTCACCGCCATCTCCACCCGCCCCAGACGCCCCAACACCACGGCGTACATCGCCGCATCCCCCAGCGCCATGATGGTAGGGCCAGACAGCGTCCCGCCCGGACGCACCAATTTGGCATGAAAGGGCACGCGCGCCAGCACGCCCTGCTCATCCAGACGGTCGATTCGCAGGTCGATATCCTCGGCCATCGGCAGCCCATCCCGAATCAGCCTTTGCACCTCAAGCGCCGTCAGCCCCATGATTACCCTCCTGATGAACACAGCAGCACTCGCGGCCTGCACCCGTCCTGTACGCCACCCTATAGGCACCGTACAATGCCGGCCTATTCCAAGCCCTAGCAACCGACAGAACGGCCAAACATGCGTACCAGTCAGTTCCTGCTCTCGACCCTGAAAGAAACCCCTTCCGATGCCGTGGTGATCAGCCACCAGCTGATGCTGCGTGCCGGCATGATCCGCAAGCTGGCCTCCGGCCTGTACACCTGGCTGCCGATGGGCCTGCGCGTGCTGCGCAAGGTCGAGAATGTGGTGCGCGAGGAAATGAACGCCGCCGGCGCTCTGGAAGTGTTGATGCCGGCGATCCAGCCGGCCGAGCTGTGGCAGGAATCTGGTCGCTGGGTGCAATATGGCCCGGAGCTGCTGCGTATCAAGGATCGCCATGATCGCGAGTTCTGCGTCGGCCCGACTCACGAGGAAGTGATCACCGAGCTGGCCCGCAACGAGCTGAACAGCTACAAGCAGTTGCCGATCAACTTCTACCAGATCCAGACCAAGTTCCGCGACGAGATCCGGCCGCGCTTCGGCCTGATGCGTGGCCGCGAATTCATAATGAAGGACGCCTACTCCTTCCATGCCGACCAGGCGTCCCTGCAGGAAACCTACGACCGCATGCACCAGGCGTACTGCAACGTATTCACTCGCCTGGGCCTGAACTTCCGTCCGGTACAGGCCGATACCGGCTCCATCGGTGGCACCGGCTCGCATGAATTCCACGTACTGGCCGATTCCGGTGAAGACGATATCGCCTTCAGCGACACCTCCGATTACGCCGCCAACATCGAGAAGGCCGAAGCCCTGCCGCGCGAGAAGGTACGCCCGGCACCGACCGAAGAGCTGCGCCTGGTCGACACTCCCGATGCGAAAACCATCGCCGCACTGGTCGAAGGCTTCAATCTGCCGATCGAGAAGACCATCAAGACCCTGATCGTGCATGCTGCCGAAGAAGGCAAGCTGATCGCGCTGGTGGTACGTGGCGATCACGAGCTCAACGAGATCAAGGCCGCCAACCTGGAGCAGGTCGCCAATCCGCTGACCATGGCCACCGACGCCGAACTGCGTGCGGCCATCGGTGCCGGCGCTGGTTCCCTCGGCCCGCTGAACCTGCCGCTGCCGGTGATCATCGACCGTTCCGTGGAGCTGATGAGCGACTTCGTCATCGGTGCCAATATCGACGACAAGCACTACTTCGGCGTCAACTGGGAGCGCGATCTACCGGTGCCGACAGTGGCCGACCTGCGCAACGTCGTCGAAGGCGACCCGAGCCCGGATGGTCAGGGTACCCTGGTCATCAAGCGCGGCATCGAAGTTGGGCATATCTTCCAGCTCGGCACCAAGTACAGCGAGGCGATGAACTGCCAGGTACTGGGCGAGAACGGCAAGCCGGTCACCCTGACCATGGGCTGCTATGGTATCGGTGTTTCTCGTGTGGTGGCAGCAGCCATCGAGCAGAACTTCGACGAACGCGGCATTCGCTGGAACGATGCCCTGGCGCCCTTCCATATCGCCCTGGTACCGCTGCGCTACGAAACCGAGCAAGTCCGCGAGGCCACCGACAAGCTGTACGCCGAACTCACTGCCGCTGGTTTCGAAGTGTTGCTGGATGACCGCGACAAGAAAACCAGCCCCGGCATCAAGTTCGCCGATATGGAGCTGATCGGTATTCCGCACCGTGTGGTAGTCAGCGATCGCGGCCTGGCCGAGGGCAACCTGGAGTACAAGAGCCGCGCCGAGACCGAAGCGCAAGCCGTGCCGCTGGCCGAGATCCTGTCTTTCCTGCAAGCCCGTATCAAACGCTGATCACGCCTTACCGAGACATCATGTACACGAGCAGCAACCTTCGCCTCATCGGCGCCGCCCTGTGCGGCGCCTTCTTCCTCAGCGGCTGCGCCAACCAGCTGCCGCAACGTAGCGAGCATGAGGAACGCGTCGAACGTAAACTGCTGGATCACCAGCTGCAGATCGATGCCGGCGAGCCCAAGGTGCTGGAGCTGCCGCAACGCCGTGTGCGCGTGCATGACCAGAAAAGCTACGAAGTCACCGCGTTCGAGGTGACCCGCCGCTACGACCGCTACACCCCCTACCAGGCCTGGCGCGAGATCTATGAAGTGCCGATGGGCGCGGTCGCGGTGGTTGCCGGTGTCGGCGCCAATATCCTCAACGTCGTGCTACTCGGCAGCTTGCCGGAAACCGCAACCCGCGACTGGATCAGCTACGGCATGGCTGGCCTCAACCCGTTCATGAACGTCGAGTCCAATGGTCGTGCCGAGCAGAATCTGGCCAGCATCAACGAGGTTCAGCGTGATCGCCGCATGGAATACACCAACCTGCCCTGGGCCGAACGCCCGGTTCAGGTCAGGGCCGGTGATCAGCAGTTCGAGATGCTCACCGACAGCGCCGGGGTCCTGCGTCTAAACCTGCTGGACAGCCCCTTCACCGAGCAGGACATCGCTCGCCTGAACATGCTGCAGCTGAGCGTGGAAGATCGCCTTGGCGATGACGTCGCTCGCGCCGAAACGACGCTTATGGTCAGCCACACTCTTCGCGGCAAGCTGCACGAGGCACACGACCTGATCTTCGACGACCTCGAAGGCGACGACGTCGCCCAGTGGGTGCATCGGGTCAAGCGCCTGTCCGATCTCGGTCTGGAGGAGGAAGCCAGCGAGCTGGAGCAGAGCCTGATCGAGCTGACGCGCAACGATCCCGAATTGCAGGACGCCTTCCTCAAGGCGCTGCTCAAGGACGCCGGACGCCTGGCCGCCGACCCGGCCAACTGATTTAAGTACGACAATCCTGTCGCTTCGTGCGACCAGTCGCGCCCTTTCAGACCATCTCCAGCGGCCGCTTGCCGCGCGGCGGTGCGAAGGCCTCATCCAGCAGGCCCAGATCATCCGCACTCAGGCTGATGTCTGCCGCTGCAGCGTTATCGCGCAGATGCGCACTGTTCGCGGCCTTGGGAATGGCAATCACACCGTCCTGCCTGAGCGTCCAGGCCAGCGCTATCTGGGCCGGCGTAGCCCCATGTCGCCCAGCCACTTGCCGCAGTACCGGTTGATGCAGCAAAGCGCCCGCCTGGCTGAGCGGACAGTAGGCCATCAAGGGCATGCCGGCGCGCTGTTGCCAGGGTAGCAGGTCAAACTCGATGCCTCGCGCCTCCAGGTTATACAACACCTGATTGGTCCGACACGCCGGCTGATCCAGCTCCAGCAGATCGTCCAGATCGAAGTTGGAGACGCCCCAGGCGGCAATCTTGCCCTGCTCACGTAGCCGCTCGAAGCCTTCGACGGTCTCTGCCAGCGGATAGCGGCCGCGCCAATGCAACAGGTACAGGTCGATATGCTCACAACCCAGGCGTTTCAGGCTGCGCTCACAGGCCGCCTGGACCCCATCCAGGCTGGCGTTGTGTGGATACACCTTGCTGACCAGGAACACCTCGTCCCGGCGCCCGGCGATGGCCTCCCCCACCACCTGCTCTGCGCCGCCCTCGCCATACATCTCGGCGGTGTCGATCAGGTTCAGTCCCAGATCCAGCCCCTCACGCAGCGCGGTGACCTCACGCGAGCGCAGGCGTTCGTCCTCGCCCATACGCCAGGTCCCCTGGCCTATCACCGGTACCTGCTTACCTGCCAATTCAATTCTGCGCATCGATAGCTCTCCCATGGGTTGCGACCAGGTCATATCCCTCGCCACGCCACTGCAACAGACACAGCCCGTGACCAAATGGGTCACTCAGCGTGACCAGACGCCCCCAGTCATATTCCTGGATTTCACCTTCCTGCTGTGCGCCCGCACCCAGCGTCCGAGCCAATGCCAGATCGAGGTCAGCAACGACCACGTCCAGGTGCAGCGGCATCCAGTGCCGGCTGTAGTCGCGCTGTACGCCCCTGCGTGGGCAGGGCCGAGTGGCGGGCGCCTTGTGCAGCAGGTAGAGCGGTACGGCTGCGCCAAGCATCTCGACGACCGTACCGTCGAACAGCTCGCGCCCGACTCTCAGCCCGAATGCCTGCCGATAGAAGGTCACCGCAGCCGGAAGATCGGGAACGTCGAGGTTGAGCAGCCACTGCATGGTCAGAGCGGCTTGAGCAACAGTAGAAGGGAAACCGGTTGAACACTCTCAGGATGCAGCGGCTCCTGCAGCCATTCGAGCCGCCAGCCGGTTTCACTTATAAGCGTGAGCCAGGATTGCAGGGTGCGGAAGAACCAGGGCATCGGCGCCTGAAAGCCCTCACCGAAACCGACGAAATCCTCGACCCGCCAACCATCCTGATAGGGCTCACCATGGCTGGCGCGCCAGGGGTGCAGTGTCTGGATCAGCAGACTGCCACCCGGCGCAAGCAAGGTGTGCAGGCTGCGCAAAATCGGCTGCAGCGGCTCTTCGAGCAGGGCGAAATTGCATACCAGCACCTCGAAATGCCCAAGTTGCTCGGCATGTTCCTCGAGTTCGGCATAGCCACAGACACGATATTGACTGCGCCCATCGCACGCTGCCCGAGCCGCTTCGATCAGCGGCGCGGAAGCATCTACCCCGACAGGCACGATCCCATGCTCGGCCAGACCGCGGCACAACCAGCCTTCACCACAACCGATATCCAGCACGCGCTTGGGCTGCAGCGCCAGCACGGCCTGGATGATGGCGGCATCGGTGACCAGACGCCGGCTTTCGATGCGCTGCTCGCGCACCGCAGCGGCCCAGGCATCGGCATTGGCCTGCCAGCTTTGCTGAAGCTGTTCTCGATGGTCGCGCTGCATGGTGACTACCTGCATCGATGCGATCCCGCGAGTCTAGCAGGCCTGCCCGCAGTCGAGGTACCCGCCGCGCAACCGGCAAAAACCGCCAGCCAGACAGCGCGCCAGCGTCTAAGCTGATAGTGAGACAGACGAGACGACCGCAGCCCAGCCGATCCAGGGTCAGCATCCGGCAAGGCGCAATTCGCGGCGTAGATATGATGCTGAGCAGACCAGGTTGGTGATTTATGGGCGCATCCTGGCAAGTGAACCCGCAGCAGCGTGATCTGGCTTCTACGGCCGGCACGCCCCACCAGAGAAAGCCGGCTTCGGCAGGGCATCATTGGCGTCTTGTTCTCTATCTACTGCTGGCCATGCTGGTCTTGGCCGGCACTGCGCTGCTGGTGTTCGAATCGCGCAGCGCACATTTTCAATCGCGCGAGCTGAGCCGCTACGCTGCGGGCCTCACCTACCAGGTCGAACCTGGCCCGAGCGAACGAATCGTTTACCCAACCGACGGCCCCTTCGACAAACGCCAGGGTTACGCCTACCTGCCGCTAATGCTGGAGCGCCTGCAGCAACGCGATTATCAGATTACCGAGCAATCACGCTTCTCCGACGAACTGATGGCCTACAGCAGCCGCGGATTGTTCCCCCCCTTTATCGAGAAGAGCCAAAGCGGCCTGAGCATCAGCGACTGCCGCGGTACGCCATTCTACGAGTTTCGCTACCCACAACTGGGCTACGCCGACTTCGCCAGCATTCCGCCGCTGGTGGTCAACAGCCTGTTGTTCATCGAGAACCGGAACCTGCTCGACCCGTCGCAACCGCTGGCCAACCCGGCGGTGGACTGGCCACGCTTCGCCATGGCAGCGCTGTCGCAGCTGGGCAAGATGCTCGACGTGCAGGATCAATCCGCTGGCGGCAGTACCCTCGCTACTCAGCTGGAGAAATACCGCCACTCCCCTGACGGGCTGACGCTGTCTGCCGGAGAAAAGCTGCGGCAGATGATCTCCGCCAGTGTCCGCGCCTACCAGCAAGGGCCACAGACACTGGAAGCGCGCCAACGCATCGTGCGCGACTACCTCAACAGCGTGCCGCTCTCCGCCGCCCCCGGCCATGGCGAGGTTCACGGTCTGGCCGATGGCCTGCGCATCTGGTACGGCGCGGACTTCGAGCGCAGCAACGCCCTGCTCGATCCACGCCGCTCGCCGGATGCCAACCTCGCCGAGCGCGGCCTGGCATTGCGGCAGATGTTGTCATTGATGATCGCCCAGCGCCGTCCCTCCTATTACCTGGCACAGGGGCGGCACGACATGGAGGCGCTGACCGAAAGCCATATTCGCCTGCTCGCCAGCGCCGGCCTGATCGATGCCGACCTGCGCGATGCGGCTCTCGCGCAGAAGCTGCAATATCGCGACTGGCAACAGGAACCCAACCTGCGCGCGGTGGAGAGCGACAAAGGCATCAGCGTGGCGCGCTCACGCCTTTCCAATCTGCTGGGCATGCCACTTTACGACCTGGATCGTCTCGACCTCTCGGCACGCAGCACGCTGCAGCGCGACCTGCAGCAACAGGCCAGCACTTACCTGCAGAACCTTGCCGATCCGGACTTCGCCGGCAAGATCGGTCTGTTCGGCGAGCGCCTGCTATCGCCAGAGAAAACCGCGGAAGTACGCTACAGCTTCACCCTGTTCGAGCGCACACCGACCGGCAGCCGGGTACGCGTGCAGACCGACAGCACCGACCAGCCTTTCGACATCAACGAGGGCAGCAAGCTGGAGCTCGGTTCCACCGCCAAACTGCGGGTGCTGGCCACCTATCTGGAAATCATCGCCGAGCTGCATCAGCGCCATGCCGGCAAGAGCTCGGCCGAGCTGCGCCAGGTGGATATCGCCGAGCAGGACTACCTCAGCCGCTGGGCCGTGGGCTACCTGCAAGCCAACCCCGAAGCCGACCTGGCCAGCATGCTGGAAGACGCGCTGGAGCGGCGCTACTCCGCCAGCCCGAATGAGCGCTTCTTCACCGGCGGCGGATTGCACACCTTCGGCAACTTCCGCCGCGAGGACAATGGCCGCAACCCGACCCTGCGCGAGTCGCTGCGCGAATCGATCAATCTGCCCTTCGTCCGCCTGATGCGCGACCTGGTGCGCTACAGCACCTACCAGAACAGTGCCGAGCTGCTCAAGGACGACAAGGACCCGCGCCGCCAGGAGTACCTGCAGCGTTTTGCCGATCAGGAGGGCCGCACCTTCCTGTTGCGCTTCTGGCGCAAGTATCAGGGCCAGGCGGAGCAGCAACGCCTGGAGACCTTCATCAGCGGCCTACGCCAGACGCCGGTACGCCTGGGCGCCGTGCACCGCTACCTGCTGCCGCAGGCCGACGAAGCGACCTTCGCCGCCTTCCTGCGGGCGCAACTGCCGCAGGAAAAGCTCACCGACCAACGAATCTCCCGCCTGTACAAGGATTACGGCCCCGGTGCCTACAGCCTGCCGGATCAGGGCTATATCGCACGCGTACATCCGCTGGAGCTGTGGCTGCTGGGTTACCTGATCGACAATCCGCAGGCGAGTTTCAGCGACGCAGTGGCCGCCAGCATCGACGAGCGCCAGGAGGTCTACGGCTGGTTGTTCCGCAGCCGGCACAAGAGCGCACGTGACAGCCGCATCCGCATCATGCTGGAGGTCGAAGCCTTCTCCGACATCCACCGCCGCTGGAAGAACCTCGGTTATCCCTTCCAGCATCTGGTTCCGTCACTGGCCACCGCGCTGGGCAGTTCCGGTGACCGGCCGGCAGCGCTGGCGGAACTGATGGGTATCATCCAGAACGACGGTATCCGGCAGCCGGTACTGCGCATCGACGAACTGCATTTCGCCGCCGGCACGCCTTACGAGACGCGGGTCGAGCGCGATATTCATGGCGGCAAGCGGGTGATGCAGTCCGAGGTCGCGGCGGCGCTGCGCAATGCCCTTTCCCAGGTCGTCGAGGGCGGCACCGCCCGGCGCCTGCAAGGCACCTTTCAACTGCAGGACGGCCAAAGCCTGACGCTCGGCGGCAAGACCGGTACCGGTGACAACCGCATCGAAAGCGTGGGTGCGGGCGGCCGGGTGATCAGTTCCAGGGCGATGAACCGCACGGCCACCTTCGTATTCTTCCTCGGCCCGCGGCACTACGGCACCCTCACCGCATTCGTACCAGGGCGTGATGCCGAGCGATTCACCTTCACCTCGGCGTTGCCGGTACAGGTGCTCAAGGGCATGGCGCCGATACTGGCCCCCTATCTCGAACCGGGTAGCGCCACGCTCTGCGATACGGCGCTGAGTCCGGTGCAGATCAGCAGGCGGTAATACCCGGTAACCACAGCGACCGGCACCTGGGGAAACCCGGCATCGGATATGCAGTCCATGGCAGCATCATCCGTTGCCGTTCATGAGTACTGCCGATGCGCTCCTCCTGGTTCGCCCTGCTACGCCGTCGTCGCCTGAGCCTGATCGTGGTGGCCTGCCTGCTGGTATTGCTGCCGATCGGCTGCGCCAAGCTGGAGCAGACCGAACGCGAACTGGTGTTCCGCATCGAGCCCGGCACCGCTCGCTGGTTCAGCGGGCTACCCGCCGGCATCGAGGACGTGCAACTGCAATCGCCGGAGCTTGGCGCCGATGAAAGCCTGCATGCCTGGTGGTGGCCGGCGGCACGCCAGAACGCCCCGGCACTGCTCTATCTGCATGGTTCGCGCTGGAATCTGACCGGCCAGCTGTTTCGCATCGAACAGTTGCACGCCATGGGCTTTTCGGTCCTGGCGGTGGACTATCGCGGCTTCGGCCAGAGCCGTGGAGCCCTGCCCTCCGAGCGCAGCGTCTATCAGGATGCACTGATTGCCTGGGAGCATCTGGCTCGCCTGCAACCCGAAGCCGAGAAACGCTTCATCTATGGCCATTCGCTCGGCGGCGCGGTGGCGGTCAATCTGGCGCACGAGCTGGCTGGTGAAGATCGAGCACAGGCAGCAGGCCTCATCGTCGAGTCCAGCTTCACCAATCTGGGCGATGTGGCAGCGGCGGTGACCAATACCTCACTGCCGGTGCGCTGGCTGTTGTCGCAGGAGTTCGATTCGCTGAGCAAGATCGGCGAGGTCGGAATCCCGGTATTGATCGCTCATGGGCGTGACGACCGCTATGTGCCCTCACGCTTCAGCGAAGCGCTGTTCGAAGCGGCCAGCGAACCCAAGCAGCTGCTGCTGATCGAGGGCGCCAACCATAACAACGGCCTGCGCATGGCCGGCAACAGCTATCGACAGGCCTTGCAGGCCCTGGGGCTGGAGATCAACTGAGCCGTGCGATCTCAGGATTTGAATTGCTGCAGGTAAAGCTGCTCGACCTTGGCCCGGGCCCAGGGCGTCTTGCGCAGAAAGGTCAGGCTCGACTTGATGCTCGGCTCGTGCTTGAAACAGCGCACATCGACCTGACGGGCCAGCCCCTCCCAACCGATGCGCTCGACCAGAGCGGTGAGTATCGCCTGCAGGGTCAGGCCGTGGAGCGGGTCATTGCTGGTCATGAATGCATCCGTCAAAAAAAGTGAGCATATCTTAGAGCCGGAAACGAAAAAGGCGATGACTGCCGAGCAGTCACCGCCTTTTTTGGTCAAGCCGACAGGGTTACACCGACTTGTATTCGCTCTCGGCCTTGTCGAAGCGGTTGAGCATCGACTGGCTCGGCGCCTTGCCGATGCGGCTGAAGATGACAATGGCCAGAGTCGCGAGGATGAAGCCCGGGATGATTTCGTACAGGCCCAGACCGATCCAGTTCTTCCACACGATCACGGTGGCCGCACCGACCAGCATGCCGGCCAGCGCGCCGTTGCGGGTCATGCCTTTCCACAGCAGCGAGAGGATCACCACTGGACCGAACGCAGCCCCGAAACCGGCCCAGGCATAGGACACCAGGCCCAGCACACGGTTTTCCGGGTTGGCGGCCAGGGCGATGGCGACCAGTGCCACCAGCAGTACCATGGCGCGGCCGACCCAGACCAGCTCCGTCTGCGAAGCACCCTTGCGCAGGAAGGCCTTGTAGAAGTCCTCGGTCAGCGCACTGGAGCACACCAGCAGTTGGCAGCTCAGAGTGCTCATCACCGCGGCGAGGATAGCGGACAGCAGAATACCGGCGATCCACGGGTTGAACAGCAGCTTGGCCAGTTCGATAAACACGCGCTCCGGGTTCTCACCGACCGGGCCGGCGACTTCCGGGTGCGCCGAGAAGTAGGCGATGCCAAAGAAGCCTACAGCCACCGCGCCAGCCAGAGTCAGGATCATCCAGGTCATGGAGATGCGGCGAGCAGCCGGGATCGACTTGACCGAATCAGCAGCCATGAAGCGCGCCAGAATGTGCGGCTGGCCGAAATAACCCAGGCCCCAGGCCATCAGCGAGATTACACCGACGAAGGTCGCGCCTTTGAGCATGTCGAAGTTGGTGGGGTCGACTGCCTCGATGGCAACCATGGCCGGATCGAAACCACCAGTGGCGATCATCACCACGACCGGAGTCAGGATCAGCGCGAAGATCATCAGCGTGGCCTGCACGGTGTCGGTCCAGCTCACAGCCAGGAAACCACCGATGAAGGTATAGGCGATGGTCGCAGCAGCGCCGGCCCAAAGCGCGGTCTCGTAGGACATGCCGAAGGTGCTCTCGAACAGGCGAGCACCGGCCACCACGCCGGAAGCGCAGTAGATGGTGAAGAACACCAGGATCACCAGCGCCGAGAAGATGCGCAGGATGCGGCTGTTGTCCTCGAAGCGATTGGTGAAGTAGTCCGGCAGGGTCAGGGCGTTGCCGTTGTGCTCGGTCTGCACGCGCAGACGGCCGGCAACGAACAGCCAGTTGAGGTAGGCACCGATCACCAGGCCGATGGCGATCCAGCTTTCGGAGATGCCGGCGACGAAGATGGCGCCAGGCAGACCCATGAGCAGCCAGCCGCTCATGTCGGAAGCGCCAGCCGACAGTGCGGTAACGAAGCTACCGAGGCTGCGGCCACCGAGGATGTAGTCGGAAAGGTTCTTGGTGCGCAGATAGGCGATCAGGCCGATCAGCACCATGGCTGCGATGTACACCACGAAGGTGACGAGCATTGGAGTACTAGCTGTCATTTGGGGGGCTCCCCTCTCGTTTGTTGTTCTTGGGCACCGTGCCCAGCTTGGCAAAGTGCAACCGTGTTGGCGGATGCGGGGCTCCGGTCTCTTTCCTCGTCACACCGATGTCTGGTGAGCACGATCAGGGGCAGATACCGGCGCAGTGAAATCTCCACCACTTCGTCACCGCATCGGCATGTGCATGAGCACCTTCCCTGACCTCCCTGGCTTGCGCCTGCGGCCACCGAATCGCGTTACTACCCTACTTCGACTGCAGGAACCGCCATGATCGGTCTAGCCCAGCAAAGCCAAACTGAGCAATCGGCGCAGACAAAAAAGGTCGTAACGAAAGTGAAGGGCGGAATTTAGTGGCAGAGGAGAGCAGGCTTCTTGCTGAAAGCTCTGGAGTTTTTACAGAAATCTCCGACGCAGGGAACTTCCGGCAAACAAGCGTTTCGGCCCGAGGTCGATAACCTGATCGCTCGATCAGGCTTCGCCGGACTGACGAAAAGGCAGATAACTGCGCGCCTCCTCAGCGTACCCCCGCACGCCAGAGCGCTCCTGCTCGAGAAACTCGGCGACCGCGGCATGCAGCCCCGGGTGGCGAAGATAATGCCATGAACGGGTGATCACCGGCTCGAAACCGCGAATCAGTTTGTGCTCCCCCTGCGCCCCTGCGTCGAAGCGACCAAGACCTTCGGCGATAGCCAGCTCCATGCCCTGATAGAAGCAGGTTTCGAAATGCAGACGGTCGAACTCGGCCAGGCAGCCCCAGTAACGACCATAGAAGGTATCGCCATCGACCAGGCTGAAGGCCATGGCCAGCGGCCGCCCGTGCTGCAAGGCAAACACCACGCGGATCATTTCCGGCATGCGCTCGGCCAACAGGCTGAAGAAGTCCCGAGTCAGGTAGGGCGCCTGCCCACGCACATGGTAGGTATTGGCGTAGCAGTGGTAGACGAAGTCCCAGTCCGCCTCACTCAACTCATGGCCACGGTGCCAGGCGAATTCGATGCCCTGCCCCGCGACCTGCTCACGCTCCTTGCGCATCTGCTTGCGTTTGCGTGAGCTGAGCGCATCGAGAAAGTCGTGAAAATCGCGATAACCGCGGTTCTGCCAGTGGAACTGGCAGCCGAGACGTTCCAGCCAGCCCTCACGCGTTGCCATCAACGCATCGCAGGCCGGGCTGGTGAAATTGATATGCAGGCTCGACAAGCCCTCTGCGCTCAATTCAGCAGCCAGGGTGTCGAGCAGCTTGGCAGCCGCTCCGGCGTCACCAAGCAAACGTGCCCCGCTCACCGGAGAAAACGGCACAGCGCACAACAGCTTGGGGTAATAAGCGATGCCGGCACGCCGACAGGCATCGGCCCAGGCGTGATCGAACACGTATTCACCGTAGGAGTGCTGCTTCACATAGGCCGGCAACGCCGCCTGCACCTCGCCCTGTTCGTCGTACCAGAGCCGGTGCGAAGGCAACCAGCCAGTGCCATGACCAACGCTGCCGCTGTCCTCCAGAGAGGAAAGAAAGGCATGGCGCAAAAAAGGCTGCGAGCGCGGCAGCAGGGCATCCCACTTGGCGGCTGGAATCTGGGACAGCAGGGATAAGGAGTGCAAAGGCATGAAGCCAGTCTGGCGAAAACGACGGACGAAAAAAAGCCCCGCCAGAAGGCGGGGCTCAATCAGGAGCAGAATCGATGGTGCGTTAGAAGGCGTACTGCAGGCGCAGGCTTACGGCATCGCCATCGTCGTCGCCAGCAGCGTTGGTCACGTTGTCAGCAGACGCTTTCAGGTAGTTGGCGGAAACCTTGACCGCCTCGTTGGCATACCAGTTAACACCGACGGTGTGAATCTTGGCTTTGGTGTCGATGATGTTCGACTCTTCGGCCTTGATGTTGTCGTAACGGTAGAACACTTCCCAGGCGCCAAACTGCTTGTTGTCCGGCTTGATGCTGTCGAACTTGCCGCCGTCGAGCTTGTAGCCGCGCGCTTCACCGGTCAGGGTGTAGGCGAGTTGAACGTTGTAGCCGGTGGCTTCGCGGTCATCGCGTGCCGAGCCAGACCTGGCGTCGATGTCACGACGCAGGTATTCGCTCTGAACGGAGAACGGGCCGGCTGCGAAAGCCGCTTCCAGACCCCAGGCGCTATCGCTGTCGAACTGGCCAGCAACGGCCGGAGCAAAATCAGGACGGTTGCCGTTTACGCCGTCTTCAGTAGTACCACGCACGTTGAGGCGCGAACGGATGCGGCCATCGAAGTCTTCGGTGTTGCGCTTGGCGTAGTTGACGCCGAAGTGCAGAACGTTACCGGCTTCGGCCATCGGCGCGAACACACCACGCAGGTTGTAGGTGTTGTTGTTCTTGCCGTTTGTGTCTTCGTTGTTCTTGGCGCGGTTGAAACCAGCCGAACCGTAGAACATGTCGCCAGCGACACCGCTGACCTGTACGCCCATGCCGTCCTGCTTGTCGTTCACCCAATCGGCCAGGTCATAGACAGCGGAACGCTCGATGGCGGTAATCCACTTGGAGCTGGTGGCTTTTTCGAGGCCGAAGTCAGGATCGAAGCGGCCGATCTTCACGTTGACCGGCTTGAAACCGGTGTAGGTGATCGAGGCCTCGTCCCACTTGCTGCTGCCGCTCTCGCCGAAGTCGACGTTGAACGCATATTTCCAGTCGGTGTAGGCAACACCGGAAATTTCCAGGATGGCGCGACGGAAGTAGGCTTCGTTGGCGGTGTTGCCGTTACGGGTGTAGATGCCGTCGAACTGGTCGAAGTCTGCCTGCAGACGACCACCGATCTTGAAACCGAACTGTTTGTCGGTGGTGGAAGCTTCAAAACCGCCTTTGGTCTTGATCACGATATCGGCGCCGTCAGTGGTGACGGTACCGGCGAAAGCCTGGGCGGAGACGGCCAGAGCCAGGGCGCTGGCTACGAAACCGGCGAAGTGCTTACGGATCATCGAGAAATTCCCCTGTTGGACTTTTAGTGTTGAAAACACCCGAGCTTTGGGCTCGTTCGTGCTGGGGGGAATCTTGGCGAGGGGTTATTTCAGCGCAGTTGCCGATATATAAAGATTTGATGACAGCGGAACTTTTTACTTCTACTGCTTATAAGCCATTCAGGAGGAATGTAGCCGAGGTCCCAGCAGGATGATCGCAGCACCTGCCAGGCACAGTGCAGCACCCAACCAGTCGCTGAGCATCGGTCGGGTCTTTTCGATCAGCGCCAGCCAGGCCAGCGAAGCGACGATGTATACGCCACCATAGGCGGCATAGGCGCGCCCGGCGAAGGAGGCCTCGACCCGGGTGAGAATCAGGGCGAAGAGCACGAGACTCAGCAGCCCAGGCGCTATCCACCAGGCGCTGCGATCCAGCCGCAACCACATCCAGAACGCATAGCAGCCGGCGATCTCGAACAGCGCCGCCAGCAGAAACCACAGGTAGTTGATCATCCCTGCTGCCTAAACACGCAGGGCGCCCTCACGCTCCCAGGCGCAGCGCACGCGCAGCGCACCTTCCTGCGGGCTGTGAAAGCCGTTGTCTGACTCCCAGCGAAAGGTATGCATGCCGTTGAGTTCGGTTTCCAGGTGAACCACGGCACTGGCCCAGTACAGGCGCTTGAGTAGCGTCTCGAACGCTTCGATCCACAGGTTCCATTCATACTCCACTGCGCCGTAGCTGGCACCGAAGTGAATGACCTGAGTCTGGTAAAGGCCCGCCCCCGGCAGCTCGCAGAAGGAGAACATCTCACGCCCAAGAAAGGGCCAGAGATCGCCCGATGGCAATTCGGCCAATACGCCGTGGTTGGTTTCGCGGCGCAGACGACGCTGCTCGGGATCATCCGAGGGCCAGTCGCGGATGCAGCCATAGACGATGGATTCGGACTCCACACCGGCACTCCTGAAAAAGCAGAAAGCCTTCTAACACAGCGCACCCGAGCAAGAAAGGAACTGGTACGAATTCTTCAGCCTGTATGCCGGCTGCGCCCCAGCAACCAGGCCACCAGCGTCATCAGCAATGCCAGCCCTGTCAGTACCGCGAACGGCAGGCGGTAGCTGCCGGACAGGTCGCGCGCCAGGCCGGTGAGAATCGGCGTCAGGCAGCCGAGGCAGTAGCCGGTGAAGAGCATCATCGCCGTCCAGCGACTGACCGCCATCGGCGAGCCGGCTTCGTACAGCGGCAATACCAGCGACAGGGCGAAGGAGCCGCCCAGGGAAAAGCCCAGGATCACCGCCCAGAGCTCCGGAACGAAACGCGGCATGAAGGTGACCATCGCCAGACAGCCGCAGGTAACCGCGCCGCAAGCCAGCAGCAGCGGGTAACGGGCGTTGTAGCGCTGCGCCAGCCAGGGCAGCAGGAAGGAGCTGGGCATCCCCATGAGCATGGCCAGGCTGAGCAAAGAATTGCTGCGCAGCATGCTCAGCCCGGCTTCGTGGTAGCGCGCCACGGCCCAGGTCGCGATGGCATAGAACAGCCCAGCCTGAATGGCGAAGAAGCAACTGATCAACCAGGCGCGTGGCTGCCGCCAGGGCAGGCCACCACTTTCCTGCGCCTCGGCAGCGCCAGCCTGGTTGGGCAACCACAGCCAGAGCATCCCCCCGAGCAAAGCCGGCACGGCCCATACTGCCAAACCCAGATGCCAGGCATCGCCGAACAGTGCGGTGGCCGGAGCCGTGAGCACCGCACCGCCGGCACCGCCGATGGCCATGCCCAGCGAGTACCAGCCGACCACGCGCCCCATCTGGCTGGCGAAGTGGCGTTTGATGAACCCGGACAGCAAAGGCCCGGCAACCGCGATGGCAGCGCCCAAAGCAATGGCGCTGCCGATCAGCACCGCACTCTGGTGCGCGGCCAGACGCGCCAGCAGCGCCAGGCCAATCAGCCCAAGGCAAAGCACGATGGTGCGTTCGAGCCCCCAGCGCATGGCCAGGCGCGGCGCCAGTGGCGCCAGCAGCCCCATGCACAGCACCGGCAGGGCGGTGGTCAGGCTGATGAAACTGCGGCTCAGCGACAGCTCCGCAGCGATGCGTTCGATCAAAGGCGCGAGGGAAGTGATGCCGGGGCGCAAATTGATCGCCGCCAGCACCAGGGCCACTAGCAGCAGGGCCCGAGGGACTGGTTTCACAGGTATTCCATGGTCATGACGGCAGGCAGGCCGGGTCGGCCACCCTACCCCTGCAGGCCGCGCCAGGCAAGCCTGCAGGCATGAATAACTGACTTTTCGGTCAGCTCGCGGACTTGACCTTGCCGCGCATTTTCTCGGCCATGCTGGCCATCTCGTCGTACAGCGCCTGCGGGTTCTTCTGCTTGATCGCCCAGGCCATGCGGCCCATCTCGTGTGGGAGGATCATGAAGCTGCCCTTGGCCATTTCATCATGGATATAGTCGGCGATGTCCGCCGCGCTGATCGGCGAGCTTTCCAGCAATTTGCCCACCTGAGCCTTCATCGCCGGGGTCGGACCACGGAAGGAATCGAGCAGGTTGGTCTGGAAGAAGGATGGGCAGACCACATGCACGCCGATCTCCAGCTGGCGCAACTCCACCAGCAGGCTTTCCGACAAGGCCACTACACCGGCCTTGGCCACGTTGTAGTTGCTCATGCCCGGGCCCTGCATCAACGCGGCCATGGAGGCGATATTGACGATCCTGCCCTTGCTCTTTTCCAGCAGCGGCAGGAATGCCTTGCACCCCTTGACCACGCCCATCAGGTTGATCGAGATCTGCCAATCCCAATCCTCCAGCGACAGCTCGGCGAAGAAGCCGCCGGAGGCAACCCCAGCGTTGTTGACGATGACATCGATACCGTCGAACTGCTCCTCACAGGCCTGCGCCAGGGCGGTCAGCTGGCTGTAGTCGCGCACGTCGCAGCGCCGGGTGAAACCCTCACCGCCCGCCTCGCGCACCATTTTCAGGGTTTCCGCCAGACCGGCTTCGTTGACATCGGCCAGTGCCAGGCGCCAGCCTTCGCGCGCCCAACGCAGGGCAATTTCGCGTCCCAGGCCGGAGCCCGCGCCAGTGATCATCATGCGGTTTTGCATAGCAGCCTGCCTTCAGTGTTTGGTTGCGATGGCGGCAGTGTAGCGAAGGAGATAAAGCCACCGAGCCTTCATCAGGCTTATGAATAGGCAAGACAAATCAGGCCCGTGCCACAGCGCGCCAGCGCCAGATCAGCCAGGCATAGACAGTCAGATTGACCAGCACGACGATGGCGCCCAGCCAGAGCTGAATCTGCGGCGTGAGCCCGGCCGGGTAGATCAGCGGTATCAGGTAATGCTCGATGAAGCCGCCTTCGTAGCCCGCCTGCCCCGCCGCGCGGCGCAACTGATTTTCCCAGGGTGTCAGCGGGCACCCCAGGTGCAAACATTCCACCACGATGCCCCAGGTAACCGCTGGCAGGTGCAGCCAGAGCAACCGCGGCCAACGCAACAACAGCAAGCCGCCGACAGCACGAACAGAATGAAGCTCAGGTGCACCAGCACCAGAGCATCGGCAGCCATACGCCAAATCATTTATTCCTTCCTCGAATTGATATAGAGAAAAACTTAAAAATATAAAAAATTAATTAACAAATCCTATCTAAGCCATGCAAACGCCACATTTCCCGAGCCGAACGAACAGGACTAGCCTTTCACAAAAGACGAAATGATTCTCAACGAGGTGCATCATGCTCAAGACACTGACCTTCACCATCATGCACTTCTGCATTGCCTTCGGTGTCACTTACGTGCTGACCGGCAGCGTTGCCGCCAGTAGCCTGGTGGCAGCGATCGAGCCGCTGTGCAACTCGGTGGGTTTCTACTTCCACGAAAAAATCTGGCAGCGTTTCGAACGCAATCGCCAGCCCGCACCGGAGCGTCCCAAGCACGCCTGGTTGCACCATCAGGCCTGACTGAACAGGCCAGCGCCCCGGCTGACATGCTTGGCCACATAGCCCTGCTACTCAAGATCCCCGCGATAAGTCAGGATAGTCTGGCACTTTGCCCCTCTTGCTGCTGTCATAAGCCAGCTGTTCAATCCAGACGTTCTCTTATTCAAAGGGACTTAGCACATGCCCAGCCTTGCCCGACTCGCCGCCTTGTTCGGTGGCCTGGTCTTCTGTGCCTCGGCGATGGCCGCCGATGTGGATGCCGAAAGCTACGGCTATCCGCTGGCCAACCCGTTCGAGGCGACCATCGCGACCACGCCGCCCGAGCTGCGCCCGGAGCTGCCGGCTGATGGCGATATCAGGCAGCGCGACTACTCGGTACGCCTGCGCCCTGACCGCGAATTCGAGTTGCTGGACAATTTCTGGCCAGTGACCAAGCTGCGCTACCGCCTGGCCGAACAGAAAGGCCGGGCGCCGCTGATCTTCATCATCGCCGGTACAGGCGCGCACTACGCCAGCGGCACCAACGAATATCTGAAAAAACTGTTCTACGGCGCCGGCTTCCATGTCGTGCAGCTGTCCTCGCCGACCAGCTACGACTTCATGGCTGCCGCCTCGCGCTTCGCCACGCCAGGCTACAGCCCCGAGGATGCCGACGACCTGTACCGTGCCATGCAGGCAGTACGAGCCCAGCACCCGAGACTGGAAGTCAGCGAATTCCTGCTCACCGGGATTTCAATTACAGCCTCGGCGCACTGCATGCCGCCTTCGTCAGCCAGATTGACGAAACCCGCCGCGCCTTCGATTTCAAGCGCGTACTGCTGCTCAACCCGCCGGTCAACCTCTACACCTCCGTCAGCAACCTGGACAAGCTGGTGCAGACCAAGGTGCAGGGCATCGACAACAGCACCAACTTCTACGATCTGGTGCTGGGCAAGCTGACGCGTTACTTCAACGACAAGGGCTATCTGGATATCAACGAGGCGATGCTCTACGACTTCCAGCAATCCACCGAGCGCCTCTCGGACGAACAGATGGCCATGCTCATCGGCACCTCGTTCCGCTTCTCCTCCGCCGACATCGTCTTCACTTCGGACCTGCTCAACCGCCGTGGCCTGATCACCCCGCGCGATTATCGGATCACCGAGAGCACCAGCCTCACGCCCTTCTTCCAGATGGCTCTGCGTTGCGACTTCGACTGCTACATCGCCGAGCAACTGATGCCCATGTGGCGCGCGCGCTATGACGGCGGCAGCCTCGACCAGCTGATCGACAAGAGCAGCCTGTATGCGCTGGAGGACTACCTCAAGGGCAGCGACAAGGTCGCGGTGATGCACAACGCCGATGACCTGATCCTTGGCCAGGGCGATATCGGCTTCCTGCGCCGCACCTTTGGCGACCGCCTGACCCTTTACCCGCGCGGCGGGCACTGCGGCAACCTCAACTATCGCGTCAATGCCGACGCCATGCTGGAGTTCTTCCGTGGTTAAGCACAGCACTCTGATCATCGCCCTGCTGCTGGCCAGCGGGCAGTCACTGGCCGAGCCCCAGATCGACCCTGACGGCTTCACCAACCCGTTGCAGAATCTGAAATTCAACCCGGGGCTGGATCAGCAGGAGTTCGAGCGCGCTTCCAGTGACGCCCTGCAGGTCTACGACCCGCTGGAGCCGTGGAACCGCCGCGTCTACCACTTCAACTACCGTTTCGATCAGTGGGTGTTCCTGCCGGTGGTCGACGGCTACCGCTATGTCACGCCTGACCTGGTGCAGACCGGCGTGCACAATTTCTTCAACAACCTTGGTGAAATCCCCACGCTGGCCAACAGCGTGCTGCAGCTCAAGGGCAAGCGGGCGATGAACACCACGGCGCGCTTGCTGTTCAATACCATTCTCGGTGTCGGTGGTATCTGGGATCCGGCGACGAAAATGGGCCTGCCGAGATTCAACGAAGACTTCGGCCAGACGCTGGGCTACTACGGCGTGCCCGCCGGCCCCTACCTGATGCTGCCGCTGCTCGGCCCATCGAACCTGCGCGACACGGGCGGGCTGGTGGCGGATTACAGCCTGGAGAACGCCGTCAATTACCTTGACGTAGCCGAGGTCGGACGCAGCAACCCCGGTATCACCACCCTGAGAATCATCGATACCCGCGCCAACACGGGTTTTCGCTACGGCCAACTCAACTCGCCCTTCGAGTACGAGAAGCTGCGCTACTTCTACACCGAGTCGCGCAAGCTGCGGATCGCCGACTGAAGAGACGCTATGCATCGAATGATTCGATGCATAGCGTGAGAATTTTCCACCCAAATATCGATTCGATGCGTCTAGCATGGCGTCATTCCTCGCTATCAAGGAGCCCGTCATGACCTCACATCGCCGCGTCATCAGCATCCAGCCTGGCCAACCTGCCTCCGACGGCGCCGGCGTGCGCCTCAACCGCGTGATCGGCGGGCCTGGCCTGGAGCGTTTCGACCCTTTCCTGATGCTCGACGAGTTTTCCACCGACAACCCCGACGATTACATCGCCGGCTTCCCGCCGCATCCGCATCGCGGCTTCGAGACCATCACCTACATGCTCGAAGGGCGCATGCGTCATGAGGATCATCTGGGCAATGTCGGCCTGCTCGGCAGCGGCGGCGTGCAGTGGATGACCGCCGCGCGCGGCATCATCCACAGCGAGATGCCCGAGCAGGAGTCCGGCGCCATGCGCGGCTTCCAGCTCTGGCTCAACCTGCCGGCCAAGGACAAGCTGGGCGAAGCGGGTTATCGCGATATTCCCGCCACCGACATTCCACGCATCAATACGGCGTCCGGCGTCGAGGTGGTGGTGATTGCCGGCGAGTTCGACGATGGCGAAATTCGTCAGGCCGGCGCCGTGCAGCGCCCACATACCGAGCCGCAACTGTTCGACCTGCATCTGCCGGCAGGCAGCCAGGTGGCACCGCGCCTGGCCGACGGTCAGCGGGTCATGCTCTACGTCTACCAAGGCCTGCTCGAACTGCCCGAGGCCGGAGCACAACCCGTCAGTGCCGGACGCCTGGTGCGGCTGTCGGATCAAGGCGAACTGCGCCTGGCCAGCAGTCATGGCGCGCGAGCGCTGCTGATCGCCGGCACTCCGCTGAACGAGCCCATCGTGCAGTACGGGCCGTTCGTGATGAACAGCCGCGAGGAAATCGAGCAAGCCCTGCGTGATTTTCGCGATGGCGTACTGGCCTGAGCTGAATCAGGCGGACTGGACGACCTCGGTCAAGCCGAGAAAACGACAGAGGTCGGCCTTGCGCGTCATCGCATCCTGATACCCCAGCTCAATCAGCTCGCTGCAGTAACCGGGCTCGAACAGCAGATAGCTGAGCACGCCGGCACCACCGGCCTTGGTCGCCCCCGGACCACGCAGGAACAGACGCAGCGCCCTGGGCAACTCTCGCTGATGGCGGGCGGCGATCTGGTCCAGCGGCTGGCTCGGCGCGATCACCAGCACCTCCACCGGATTGAGCCCCAGACCACGCGGACGGCGATCCGGTGGCACCAGCGCGCTCATCTGGTTGAGGCGCTCGAGCAGTTCGATATCCGTTTCCAGATTGTCGATAAAGGTACTGTTGAGCATGTGTCCGCCAATCTGCGCCAGACTCGGCGGCCGCGTACTTGCCACGCGCGGTAGCGCGGCATCGGCTTCGAGCTGGGCATTGCCGCTCACGCCTATCACCAGCACGCGGCTGGCGCCCAGGTGCAGCGCCGGGCTGATCGGCGCCGCCTGGCGTACCGCGCCGTCACCGAAGTATTCGCGGTTGATCTTCACCGGCGGGAAGATCAGCGGAATCGAGGCGCTGGCGAGCAGATGGTGAAGCTGCAGACGTGTCGGCACGCCCACACGGCGATGACGAAACCAGGGATCGATGGTGGCGCGGCCCTGGTAGAAGGTCACGGCCTGCCCGCTTTCGTAGCCGAAGGCCGTCACCGCGACAGCCCGTAGTTGACGATGCCGGACCGCCGCCGCGATGCCGGAAAAATCCAGCTCGCGCTCCAGCAGCTCGCGCAACGGCGAGCTGTCGAGCAGGGCCACCGGAACGTCACGGCCCAGGCCGAGCAAACTGTGCCCGATGAAACGCGCCGCCTGACGCAGCACGCCCGGCCAGTCGCTGCGGTACACCATGTGCGTGTGAAAACCCTGCCAGACCGAGGTCAGGCGCCGCACGGCTTCGCCGAACTGCAACGCGCCACAGGCCAGGCCAACGGCATTGATCGCCCCGGCCGAGGTGCCGACAATCACCGGAAAGGGATTGTGCGAGGTGTCTGGCAACAGATCGGCGATGGCCGCCAGCACACCGACCTGATAGGCCGCCCGCGCCCCGCCACCAGAGAGAATCAGCCCGGTAACGGGCGCATCGGGGCGGGCAATCACTGTCATCGAACGGTCCTGTTTTTCGTTGCAGTATAGATGCGCTAGCAGGCCGTTGAAAAACGTAGGCGAGGCAGGCAAGGCTAGGCAAAAACGGCCGAAAAAGCGCAGTTTACGCGTTGTAAATGAGCATTTTGAGGCCGTTTTTAACGCAGCATTGCCAACGCAGGTAGTTTTTCAACAGCCTGCTACTTGCGCTTACCGTACAGCTTCGGCTCCCCCTCGGGACGCGTCTTGAAACGCCGATGCGCCCACAGGTACTGCTCCGGGCAGGCGCTGACGACCCGCTCGATCCACTGATTGATGCGCAGGCAATCGGCCTCTTCGCTCTCGCCGGGGAAGCCTTCGAGCGGCGCATGGATCACCAGACGATAACCGCTGCCGTCGGCCAGACGCTGCTGGGTGAAAGGCACCACGCGCGCCTTGCCCAGACGAGCGAACTTGGTGGTAGCGGTGACCGTCGCCGCCTGGATGCCGAACAAGGGCACGAAGATGCTCTGCTTTCGGCCGTAGTCCTGGTCCGGCGCGTACCAGATGGCGCGACCGGCACGCAGCACCTTGAGCATGGCGCGAATGTCCTCACGCTCGATCGCGGTGGCGTCGAGGTTGTGGCGCTCGCGGCCACGTCGCTGGATGTAGTCGAACAACGGGTTGTCGTGCTCGCGGTACATGCCGTCGATGGTGTGCAACTGACCGAGCAGCGCCGCGCCGATCTCCAGGGTGGTGAAGTGCACCGCCATGAGGATCACGCCCTGCCCTTCGGCCTGCGCCTGCTGCAGATGTTCGAGGCCTTCGACATGTGCCAGCTTTGCCAGGCGCGCCTTGGGCCACCACCAGCTCATGGCCATCTCGAAGAAGGCGATGCCGGTGGAAGCGAAGTTCTCCTTGAGCAGACGTTCACGCTCGGCAGCGCTCTTGCCGGGGAAACACAGCTCCAGATTGCGTGCGGCAATCTGCCGGCGCGAACTCGCGGTGCGATACATCAGCCAGCCCAGCGCCCGCCCCAGCTTCAATTGCAGGCTATAAGGCAGCTGCACCACCAGCCACAGCAGCCCGAACCCCAGCCACAGCGGCCAGAAGCGCGGATGAAGGAAATAGGCGCGAAAGCGGGGGCGATCCATGAGGCGTTTCCGATCACATACAAAGCCGCGCATTCTAACGCAGTTTTCCCGGCCACTCGGCGGCTTCGCTGCGCGCCGTGCAGGTCGCGATGGCCAACCCGTGCCGACCGCTGCATCGCCTCCGGTCGGCCGCGTCTGCTCAGGCGGCTTGCGGCATGCGGGCTATGTCGTTATAAGTCCGGGCATCTTTCGACTCGCCAGAAGGCCCATCGCATCACCATGAGCCAAGCCGACCTCCTCGCCCAAGATCCCGTATTCCAGCTCAAGGGCAGCATGCTCGCCATCACCGTGATGGAACTGGCGCACAACGACCTGGAGCGCCTCGACGCGCAACTGACGGAAAAAGTCGCCCAGGCCCCGGCCTTCTTCAGCAACACCCCGCTGGTACTGGCCCTGGACAAACTGCCGGAAGGCGAAGGCGAGCTGGACCTGGCCGAGCTGATGGCTGTCTGCCGCCGCCACGGTCTGCGCACGCTGGCCATTCGCGCCTCGCGCGAGGGCGACATCGCCGCCGCCGAAGCCATGGATCTGCCGGTACTGCCACCCTCCGGCGCCCGCGAGCGACCCATCGCACCACCCCGGACCCCGCGCCAAAGAAGGTCGAGGAAAAGCCGGCCGAACCCGAGCACAAACCCAGCCGTATCATCACCACCCCGGTACGCGGCGGCCAACAGGTCTACGCCCAGGGTAGCGATCTGATCGTGCTGGCACCGGTCAGTGCCGGGGCGGAACTTCTCGCCGATGGCAACATCCATGTTTACGCGCCCATGCGCGGCCGCGCCCTGGCCGGGATCAAGGGCAACACCAAGGCACGGATTTTCTGTCAGCAAATGGGCGCCGAAATGTTGTCGATCGCCGGCCATTACAAGGTCGCCGAAGACCTGCGCCGCGACCCGCTCTGGGGCGATGCGGTGCACGTCAGCCTGTCGGGTGACGTGTTGAACATCACCCGCCTTTAACGGATACTGCGGCCACTTTTTACGGACACAAAAAAGGCATCTGGAAGCCTCGAATGGCTGACGGATTCCCGCGTTTTATTCATTTTTTGGGGTGAATCACCTTGGCCAAGATCCTCGTAGTCACTTCCGGCAAGGGTGGCGTCGGTAAAACCACCACCAGCGCTGCCATCGGTACCGGCCTCGCCTTGCGCGGGCACAAGACCGTCATCGTCGACTTCGACGTCGGCCTGCGTAACCTCGACCTGATCATGGGCTGCGAACGCCGCGTGGTGTACGACTTCGTCAACGTGGTCAATGGCGAAGCCACCCTGACCCAGGCCCTGATCAAGGACAAGCGTCTCGAAAACCTCTACGTGCTGGCCGCCAGCCAGACCCGTGACAAGGACGCGCTGACCCAGGAAGGCGTCGAGAAAGTCATCAACGAGCTGTCGCAGAATTTCGAATACGTGGTCTGCGACTCGCCAGCCGGTATCGAAAAAGGCGCTCATCTGGCGATGTACTTCGCCGACGAAGCCATCGTCGTGACCAACCCGGAAGTGTCCTCGGTACGTGACTCCGACCGCATGCTCGGTCTGCTGGCGAGCAAATCGCGCCGCGCCGAGAAAGGCGAGGAGCCGATCAAGGAACACCTGCTGCTGACCCGCTACAACCCCGAGCGCGTCACCAAGGGCGAGATGCTCGGCGTCGAAGACGTCGAGGAAATCCTTGCCATCCGCCTGCTCGGCGTGATCCCCGAATCCCAGGCCGTGCTCAAGGCTTCCAACCAGGGCATCCCGGTCATCCTCGATGACCAGAGCGACGCTGGTCAGGCCTATAGCGACGCAGTCGATCGTCTGCTCGGCAAGGACGTGCCGCATCGCTTCCTGGATGTGAAGAAGCAGGGCTTCCTGCAGCGCCTATTTGGAGGTCGAGAATGAATATTTTTGACTTCTTGCGTTCGCGCAAGAAGGAAACCACCGCATCCATCGCCAAGGAGCGCCTGCAGATCATCGTTGCCCACGAACGTGGCCAGCGCAGCCAACCGGACTACCTGCCTGCCCTGCAGCAGGAGCTGGTGGAAGTGATCCGCAAGTACGTGGCCATCGAATCGGATCAGGTTCAGGTCGCGCTGGAGAACCAGGGCAGCTGCTCGATCCTGGAGCTGAACATTACCCTGCCGGATCGCTGATCGATTCTGGCCACACGCACGGCGGCTTCGGCCGCCGTGTTCGTTTGTAGCAACGCGCACCTGTAGGAGCGGATTCATCCGCGATGCTTCTGCAGGCCTAAAGCATCGCGGATGAATCCGCTCCTACACCAGCCCACACATCATGCCGCTAAGCCAGATCGAAATTCTCCACCAGGACGCCGCCCTGCTGGTGATCAACAAGCCAACCCTGCTGCTCTCGGTGCCTGGCCGCGCCGATGACAACAAGGATTGCCTTGTCACCCGCCTGCAGGAAAACGGCTACCCCGAGGCGCGCATCGTGCATCGGCTGGACTGGGAAACCTCCGGCATCATTGTCCTGGCCCGCGATGCCGACAGCCACCGCGAGCTGTCCCGGCAGTTCCACGACCGTGAGACCGAGAAGGCCTACACCGCGCTGTGCTGGGGCCAGCCCGAGGCAGACAGAGGCAGCATCGACCTGCCGCTGCGCTACGACCCGCCGACCAAGCCGCGCCACGTGGTCGATCACGAACTGGGCAAACACGCCCTGACCCACTGGCGCATCATCGAACGCTGCGGCGACTGGTGCCGGGTCGAGCTCACCCCCATCACCGGCCGTTCGCACCAGTTGCGCGTGCATATGCTGTCCATCGGCCACCCGCTGCTGGGCGACCGTCTCTACGCCCACGAGCAGGCGCTGGCCGCCCATGAGCGCTTGTGCCTGCACGCCAGCATGCTCGCCCTCACCCACCCGCAAACAGGCGAACGCATGCGCTTCGAGTGCCCGGCGCCGTTTTGAGCCCAAGAGATGACTGACAAGCTGTACTACGATCGCACGCAAGGTGCTCCTGCCTGGCCAATGCTTCTGATGGCTTTGGAGAAAAGCCGTAACACAGCGGGATTTGCCATAGATCTAGGCTGCGGAGCCGGACGCGATACTTTGGAGCTGCTGCGTCGAGGCTGGGAGGTACTTGCCATTGATCGCGAAGAACAAGCTATTGCTCGCCTGTACCAGCAGATACAAGTGGATCAGGCATCAAGACTGACGACGCTCTGCGAACAATTCGAAGACTGCGAATTACCACCAGCTGACCTGATCAACAGTGCCTTCGCCTTACCATTCTGTCTTCCTGAGGAGTTTCCCCGCGTCTGGCAACGCATATGCTGCGCCCTGAAGCGTGACGGGCTTTTCTCTGGCAATTTCTTCGGCCCTAACGACGGACTGGGCGAGCGGCGACTTAAGCATTTTCGACAGACAATCCGTAGAAAACCTCTTTGCCGGTTGGGAGCTGATCCACTTTGAGGAAATTGACCGCCAGGGGAGCACGGCTCGCGGCCATACCAAGCACTGGCATCTGTTCTCAGTGGTAGCGCAACGATAACAAGCTTGAACTCCGCGCTAGATAGCCTGCAACTATCGCCCCAAACGAGTGCACGGCCGGCACAGGGCGATGCAAATTGGTTACACTCGCGCCATCGTTGCCCGGAGTCCCTATGCGCGAAGAACTGATCCAAGGCCTGCTCGATTTTCTCAACGCCTCGCCGACCCCTTTCCACGCTACCACCAGCCTGGCCATGCGCCTGGAAGCCGCCGGTTATCGTCACCTCGACGAACGCGCGCCCTGGCACGTTGAGGCCGGCGGTCGCTACTACGTAACCCGCAACGACTCCTCGATCATCGCCTTCAAGCTGGGCAAGCGCCCCGCGGTAGAGGGGGGCATTCGCCTGGTCGGTGCGCATACCGACAGCCCCTGCCTGCGCGTCAAACCCAGCCCCGAACTGCAGCGCCAGGGCTATTTCCAGCTCGGCGTGGAAGTCTATGGCGGCGCCCTGCTCGCGCCCTGGTTCGACCGTGACCTGTCGCTGGCCGGCCGCGTGACCTATCGCCGCGACGGCAAGGTCGAGAGCCAGCTGATCGACTTCTACCAACCCATCGCCGTGATCCCCAGCCTGGCCATCCACCTCAACCGCGAGGCCAATCAGGGTTGGGCGATCAACCCGCAGAACGAACTGCCGCCGATCCTGGCCCAGCTCGCCAGCAGCGAAACCGCCGACTTCCGCGCCCTGCTCGCCGAGCAGTTGGCCATGGAACACGACTTCAACCCGGACGCGGTCCTGGATTACGAGCTGAGCTTCTACGACACCCAGAGCGCCGCCATCGTCGGCCTCAATCAGGACTTCATCGCCAGCGCGCGCCTGGATAACCTGCTGTCCTGCTACGCCGGCCTGCAGGCGCTGATCGACTCGGACGATGATGAAACCTGTGTGCTGGTCTGCACCGACCATGAAGAAGTGGGCTCCTGTTCGGCCTGCGGTGCCGACGGGCCCTTCCTCGAGCAGGTGCTGCGCCGCGTGCTGCCGGGTGGCGACGATTTCGTCCGCACCATCCAGCGCTCGCTGCTGGTCTCGGCGGACAACGCCCACGGCGTGCACCCCAACTATGCCGACAAGCACGACGGCAACCACGGGCCCAAGCTCAACGCCGGCCCGGTGATCAAGATCAACAGCAACCAGCGCTACGCCACCAACAGCGAAACCGCAGGCTTCTTCCGCCACCTGTGCCTGGAGAACGAAGTGCCGGTGCAGAGCTTCGTGGTGCGCAGCGACATGGGCTGCGGATCCACCATCGGCCCGATCACTGCCAGCCAGCTCGGCGTGCGCACGGTCGACATCGGCCTGCCCACCTTCGCCATGCACTCGATTCGTGAACTGGCCGGCAGCCACGACCTGGATCACCTGGTGAAAGTGTTGACCGCCTTCTATTCCAGCCCTGAACTCCCCTGAGGTTCTGACGCGATGATCGAACATATCCGCAACAGCCTGCTGGAGGCCCAGCGCGCGCTGGAGGCCTTTCTCGCCAACGAACAGACCCTGGGCAATATCCAGAAGGCCGCCGAACTGCTGGTCGAGAGCTTCGAGAACAAGGGCAAGGCCTTTTCCTGCGGCAACGGCGGCTCGATGTGCGACGCCATGCACTTCGCCGAGGAACTGACCGGGCGCTATCGCAAGAACCGCCCGGGCATCGCCGCCGTATCGATCAGCGACCCCAGCCACATCAGCTGCGTGGCCAACGATTTCGGCTACGACTTCATCTTCTCGCGTTATATCGAGTCGCACGGCCGTGAAGGTGACGTGCTGATCGCCATCAGCACGAGCGGCAAGAGCCCCAACGTGGTCAAGGCCGCCGAAGCCGCCAAGACCCTGGGCGTGAAGGTGATCGCCCTGACCGGCAAGCCCGGCTCGCTGCTGGAAAGCCTGGCCGACGTGTGCATCTGCGCCCCCGGCGGCGACTTCGCCGACCGCGTGCAGGAACTGCACATCAAGACCCTGCACATTCTGATCGAGCTGATCGAACGCAAACTGAGCCCGCAGAATTACGCCTGAACACCGTAGCCCGGATGCAATCCGGGAGTTTTTTGCCCCCGGATTGCATCCGGGCTACGCGACTGGCGGGCTGAAGCCCACCCTACTCGATTTCCGCTCAGGCGCTGCGCAGGCGCTTCGGGGTCAGCCCCATGTAGCGGCGCATGGCCGTAGTCAGGGCGCTCTGGCTGGAAAAGCCGCATTCCTCGGCGATGCGCACCAATGGCAGGTTGCTCTCGCGCAGCATGCGCGCGGCGCGGTCTAGGCGGGTCTTGAGCAGATACTGGTGCGGCGTGAGCCCGACACTGTCCTTGAACTGAGCGTGGAAGTGGCTGGGGCTGAGGCACATCTCGTGCGCCAGTTCGGCGACACTGATGCGTCGCGCCAGATGCTCGCCGATGTAGTCGTCCAGACGCTGCAGATCCAGCGCTCCTTGCGGCTGCCGACGCCGCTCGCCGAACAGGCGCAGGTGCAGGGCGCGCAGCAGGACACCACCGAGAGAACGCGCCAGTATCGAATCGCTGCCATAGCGCTCCAGCTCGGCGCCGGCATAGGTCAGCAGGTGCTGAAAATCCACATCGAGGGCGGGATAACGCGGCGTTTCGAACAGACGATGGAGCAGCTCCAGGTCTTCGCTGGGAGTGTCCTGTTCGTCCAGGTCGAGAATCAGCATGCGGTTGTCGCCCATGCCGGCGAACTGGTGGGCGGCATCGCCCGGCACCAGGCAGGCGCGCATCCGGCAGACTTCCCCACCTCGGCCGCCGACCTCGAATTCGGCGCGACCGACCAGAGACATCACCAATTGATGATGATCATGGGCATGTTCATGAGCCTGTTCATCCAGGCGAATCACACGGGCTTGCAGCATCGCTAAAAACTGGCGGCACGGAACAAGGGTTGCACTTTACTCCTTTCCCGACAAAAACGCCGCAACCACCTATCAGCGAGATGGTTGCACTTATAGCAACCTGAAAATCCCACCCCAACCTAACCGCTATCGCGCCAATAACCCATTTGAGATATCAGTGCGTGCCCACCTTGCGTGAACCGTTGAAAAAATCCCGACGTCGCCCCATGTAGCTTCCAACGTACAAGCAAAGGTGCTCCATGAACGATCAGGACAACACCCCGGAAGCTGTCGAAGTTCACGTCCAAGCCAGCAGTACTGGCCTGGTACTGCCCGCGCAGCAGTTCCCGGACAAGCTCTACATCATCCCCATCCACAACCGCCCGTTCTTCCCGGCGCAGGTGTTGCCCGTGATCGTCAATCAGCAGCCCTGGGGCCGCACCCTGACGCGCGTCGGCAACACCGAGCACAAGTGCATGGCGGTGTTCTTCGTCGACACCCCACCGGACGAGCACGGCGAGTTCGATCTGGACAGCCTGCCCGAGCATGGCACCCTGGTGCGCGTGCACCATGTCAGCGAGGAAGGCGGCAAGCTGCAGTTCGTCGCCCAGGGCCTGACCCGCGTGCGCATCCGTGGCTGGCTCAGCCGCCGCGGCCCGTATCTGGCCGAAGTCGAATACCCACAGGCCCCCAACGACCCGCGTGACGAGGTCAAGGCCTACGGCATGGCGCTGATCAACGCGATCAAGGAGCTGCTGCCGCTCAACCCGCTGTACAGCGAGGAGCTGAAGAACTACCTCAACCGTTTCAGCCCCAACGATCCGTCGCCACTCACCGACTTCGCCGCCGCGCTGACCACCGCACCGGGCCACGAGTTGCAGGAAGTGCTGGACACCGTTCCCATGCTCAAGCGCATGGAGAAGGTGCTGCCGCTGCTGCGCAAGGAGGTCGAAGTCGGCCGTCTGCAGAAGGAGCTGTCGGCCGAGGTCAACAAGCAGATCGGCGAGCGCCAGCGCGAGTTCTTCCTCAAGGAGCAGCTCAAGCTGATCCAGCAGGAGCTGGGCATCAGCAAGGACGACAAGAGCGCCGACCGCGAGGAATTCCTCGCCCGTCTCGAGGGCAAGACCCTGCCGGCGCCTGCGCAGAAGCGCATCGACGAGGAGCTGAACAAGCTGTCGATCCTCGAGACCGGCTCGCCGGAGTACGCCGTCACGCGCAACTACCTGGACTGGGCAACCGCCCTGCCCTGGGGCATCCACGGCCAGGACAAGCTCGACCTCGGTCGCGCGCGCAAGGTGCTGGACAAGCACCACGCCGGCATGGACGACATCAAGCAGCGCATTACCGAGTTCCTCGCCGTCGGCGCCTTCAAGGGCGAGATCGCCGGCTCCATCGTGCTGTTGGTCGGCCCACCTGGCGTGGGCAAGACCAGCATCGGCAAGTCCATCGCCGAATCCCTCGGCCGGCCGTTCTATCGCTTCTCGGTAGGCGGCATGCGTGACGAGGCGGAAATCAAGGGTCATCGCCGTACCTACATTGGCGCCATGCCCGGCAAGCTGGTGCAGGCGCTGAAGGAAGCCGAGGTGATGAACCCGGTGATCATGCTCGACGAGATCGACAAGATGGGCACCAGCTACCAGGGCGACCCGGCCTCGGCGCTGCTGGAAACCCTCGATCCGGAGCAGAACGTCGAATTCCTCGACCATTACCTGGACCTGCGCCTGGACCTGTCCAAGGTGCTGTTCGTCTGCACCGCCAACACGCTCGACTCCATCCCCGGCCCGCTGCTCGACCGCATGGAAGTGATCCGCCTGTCCGGCTACATCACCGAGGAAAAGCTGGCCATCGCCAAGCGCCATCTGTGGCCCAAGCAACTGGAAAAGGCCGGCGTGCCGAAGGCGCGCCTGTCCATCAGCGATGCGGCGCTGCGCGCGGTGATCGAAGGCTATGCCCGCGAGGCCGGCGTACGCCAGCTGGAGAAGCAGCTGGGCAAGCTGGTGCGCAAGTCGGTGGTCAAATTGCTGGAAGATCCCGAAGCGAAAATCCGCATCGGCACCAAGGATCTGGAAGAAGCCCTCGGCATGCCGGTATTCCGCAACGAGCGGGTGCTGGCCGGCGTCGGCGTCATCACCGGCCTGGCCTGGACCAGCATGGGCGGCGCCACCCTGCCGATCGAGGCGACGCGCATCCACACGCTCAATCGCGGTTTCAAGCTTACCGGCCAGCTCGGCGAGGTGATGAAGGAGTCGGCAGAGATCGCCTACAGCTACGTCAGCTCGCATCTGAAGCAGTTCGGCGGCGACCCGAGCTTCTTCGACCAGGCATTCGTCCACCTGCACGTACCGGAAGGCGCCACGCCCAAGGACGGCCCCAGCGCCGGCATCACCATGGCCAGCGCCCTGCTTTCGCTCGCGCGCAACCAGGCGCCGAAGAAGGGCGTGGCCATGACCGGCGAGCTGACCCTCACCGGCCAGGTGCTGCCCATCGGCGGCGTGCGCGAGAAGGTGATCGCGGCGCGCCGGCAGAAGATCCATGAGCTGATCCTGCCGGAGGCCAACCGTGGCAGTTACGAGGAACTGCCGGACTATCTCAAGGAAGGCCTGACCGTGCACTTCGCCAAGCGCTATGGGGATGTGGCCAAAGTGCTGTTCGACTAAAGAGGCCCAATGTAGGAGCGAGCTCTGCTCGCGAAGCTTTTCAGGCTCACAGACATTCGCGAGCAGAGCTCGCTCCTACAGCAAACCGCGCATCTCCAAGGTCGCCACCGACAGGTCTATGCCGCTATGCTGGGCCAGGTTTCGTCGACTGGAGTTCGTCATGCACGCCACCTTGCGCCTGCTTACCCTGCCCGCCCTGGCCCTGCTCACCGCCTGTGCTCATCAATCCGGCACGCTGGAGCTGAAGAAGGATCGGCAGTGCCCGCTGACGCTGAACAAGGGTCAGCAGCTGATTCTCAGCCTGCCCAGCAACCCCACCACCGGTTTTCGCTGGGAAGTCCGTGATGGCGCGGCGAACGTGCTGCAAAGCCTCGGCCCCGAGGTCTACAGCAATCCGGAAGACGCCGGACTGGTGGGCGCTGGCGGTATTTCCACCTGGCGCTTCATGGCGCGCGAGCCAGGCGAAGGTCGCCTGCTGCTGACCTACCAGCAGCCGTGGGAGCAGAACGTGCCGCCTGCAGAAACCTTCGAGTGTGAACTGCGGGTGAAGTGAGCGGAATGCTTCTGTGGGAGGGGCTTTAGCCGCGACGGCTCGACATCAATCGCCGCTGAAGCGCCTCGCCCTGGAGGCTGAATTAGAAAGGGGCGCAGATTCGCTCCATCATCTCCATCATCTCCAGCGTTTTCGCGGCTGAAGCCGCTCCTACAGTCGCGCGACCGATGTAGGAGCGGCTTCAGCCGCGAATGCCGCTATGCGGAGGCTCAGCTCTTGAGCCGGTAACCGGTCTTGAAGATCCAGCCCACCAGGAGGATGCACAGCGCCAGAAAGCCCAGCACCATGGCCAGGCTGACGCCGACGTTGACGTCGGACACACCGTAGAAGCTCCAGCGGAAGGCGCTGATCAGGTACACCACCGGGTTGAACAGGGTCACCGTCTGCCAGGCCGGCGGCAGCATGCTGATCGAATAGAAGGCGCCGCCGAGGAAGGTCAGCGGCGTGACGATCAGCGCCGGGACGATCTGCAGCTTCTCCCAGCCGTCGGCCCAGACGCCGATGATGAAGCCGAACAGGCTGAAGGTCAGCGCGGTGAGGATCAGGAATGCCGCCATCCAGATCGGATGCTGAATCTCGAAATCGACGAACAGCCTGGCGGTGAGCAGGATGATCAGACCGAGGATCACCGACTTGGTCGCTGCCGCGCCGACATAGCCGATAAGAATCTCCAGGTACGACACCGGCGCCGAAAGAATCTCGTAGATGCTCCCCGAGTACTTGGGCATGTAGATGCCGAACGAGGCGTTGGAAATGCTCTCGGTCAGCAGCGCCAGCATGATCAGCCCGGGAATGATGAAAGCGCCGTAGCTCACGCCCTGCACCTGGGTCATGCTCGAACCGATGGCCGAGCCGAACACCACGAAGTACAGCGAGGTGCTGATCACCGGCGTGGCGATGCTCTGCAGCAGGGTGCGCCAGGTGCGCGCCAGCTCGAACAGGTAGATGGCCTTGATGGCGTACAGGTTCATGCGCGCGACTCCTTGATCAGGCCGACGAAGATTTCTTCCAGCGAACTCTGGCTCGACTGCAGATCCTTGAAGTCGATGCCGTGCTGGGCCAGGTCACGCAGCAGTTCGGCGATACCGGTGTTCTCGTGCTGCGCATCGAAGGTGAACACCAGGGCATGGCCCTGATCGGCCAGCTCCAGGCCATAGCGCGCCAGCTCGGCCGGCACGCAGGACAACGGCTGCTGCAGGTGCAGGGTCAGCTGCTTCTTGCCCAGCTTGTGCATCAGTACCTGCTTGTCCTCCACCAGAATGATCCGTCCCTTGCTGATCACCCCGATGCGGTCGGCCATTTCCTCGGCCTCTTCGATGTAGTGGGTGGTGAGAATGATGGTCACGCCGCGCTCGCGCAGACGCCGCACCATGTTCCACATGTCGCGACGCAGCTCCACGTCGACGCCAGCGGTCGGCTCGTCAAGGAAGAGAATCTGCGGCTCGTGCGACAGCGCCTTGGCGATCATCACCCGGCGCTTCATGCCGCCGGACAGCTCCATGATCTTGGCGTCCCGCTTGTCCCACAGCGACAGGTCCTTGAGCAGCTGCTCGAGATAGGCCGGATCGGGCTTCTTGCCGAACAGGCCACGGCTGAACTTGACCGTCGCCCAAACGGTTTCGAACACGTCGCTGACCAGTTCCTGCGGCACCAGGCCGATCTGCGAGCGGGCCGCGCGGTAGTCGCGGACGATGTCCTTGCCGCCGACCAGCACCCTGCCCTCGCCTGGATTGACGATGCCGCAGATGATGCTGATCAGCGTGGTCTTGCCGGCGCCGTTGGGGCCGAGCAAGGCGAAGATCTCGCCCTGGCGAATGTCCAGGTCGATGCCCTGCAGTGCCGGATGCCCGGACGCATAGGTCTTGTTCAGTTGTTGGATGGAGATGACCGACTGCACGGTGGATGGCCCCTTGCCTGCGGAAAACGCCACAGTTTACAGGGCATGAGGCACCGACATCAGCGCAGAGGAGAAAAAACGGCGCACTTGTGGTGCGCCGGGGATGCTGCAGGTGAGGTAGAAAACGATTACAGCGCTTGTGGCGATGTAACGATAGGCCAGGCGGCAGCGCCGCCCGGCATATTCGGTGGCGAGCAGGATCACAGCGGCGTCAGCAGCTTGCCGGTAGCGATGAAGGCGCGCAGGTTGTCCAGCACCAGATCGGCCATCTGCTGGCGCGTCTCGACGCTGCCGCTGCCGACGTGCGGCAGCAGCACCACGTTGTCCAGTTCGCGCAGCGCCGCCGGCACCTGGGGTTCGCGCTCGAAGACGTCCAGCCCGGCGCCGCCAATCACCTTCTGTTGCAACGCCGAGATCAGCGCGGCCTCATCGACCACCGAGCCACGTGCCACGTTGATCAGAAAACCATCCGGGCCGAGTGCTTCGAGCACCTCGGCGTTGATCAGATGATGGGTGGCCTTGCCGCCGGGGCAAGTCAGCACCAGGAAATCCGCCCAGCGTGCCAGCGCCAGCAGATCCGGCTCGTGCTGGTAAGGACTACCCTCGACCGCACGGCGATTGTGGTAACGCACCGGCATGGAGAAACCCGAGGCGCGCAGGGCCACTGCCTCGCCGATGCGCCCGAGACCAACGATACCCAGGCGCTTGCCGCTGACCCGGCGCGCCAGCGGGAAACCCGTGGTGCTGCTCCAGGCGCCGCTGCGCACGAAGCGATCGGCCTCGGACAGACGTCGCGCGCTGTCGATCATCAGGCCCATGGCCAGGTCGGCCACACAGTCGTTGAGCACGTCTGGCGTGGTGCTGAGCACGATGTCGCGATCGCGCAGCAGCTCCAGCGGATAGGGGTCGTAGCCGACACCGAAGCTGCAGATGGCGCGCAGATTCGGCAGCAGCGCCAGCTGGTCGGCCGTACAGCCGAAACGCGCCGAGGACACCATGTAGATGAACTGCTCGCCATGCTCGCGCAGGAACGCCAGCGGCTCGGCCTGTTGCCACAGCGCGCTGACCTCGTATTGCTCGGCCAGCTCGCGGTTGAAACGCTCGCTCAGCGGGCCGACCTGCAACACCTTGGGTTTGCTCATGGTTCCTCCTGTTTGGATCTTGCGATTTACAGCAATTTGCCCGGATTCATCAGCCCGGCCGGATCCAGCGCCTGCTTGACGCGCGCCATCAACTCCAGCTCCAGCGGCGCCTTGTAGTGCTGCGCGGCCAGGCGCTTGGACTGGCCCAGTCCATGTTCGGCGCTGATGCTTCCCGCATAGTGCAGGGTCTGGTCGTAGATCACGCGCATGATCGCTTCGGCCTGCGCCTTGAACGCCGCATCCTCGGTGCCGACTGGCTTGCTGATGTTGTAATGCAGGTTGCCGTCGCCAACGTGGCCGTAGGCGACGATGCGCACACCGGGGAAGGCGTGCTGCAGTGCGGCATCGGTACGTTCGATGAAGTCGGGGATACGGCTGACCGGCACGCTGATGTCGTGCTTGAGGCTCGGCCCCTCGTGGTTCTGCGCTTCCGAGATGCCTTCGCGCAGCGCCCACAAGGCCCGCACCTGCGCGTCGCTACCAGCCAACACAGCATCCAGCACCATGCCCTTTTCGAAAGCTTCTCCGATGCCCTGCTCAAGCAGTTCGTTCAGGGGCGCATTGGGCTGGGTGTCGCTCAGCTCGATCAGCACGTACCAGGGATGCGTTTCAGCGAACGGATCGCTGACACCGGCGACATGGCGCAGGACGAACTCGACGCTTTGCCGCGACATCAGCTCGAAGCCGGTCAGACGGTCGCCACACAGCCCGCGCATCTGCCCGATCAGCTCGACCGCTGCCTGAGGACTGGGCAGTGCCACCCAGGCGGTGGTCAGGCTGCGCACGGCCGGAAACAGCTTGAGCACGGCGGCGGTGATGATGCCCAGGGTTCCCTCGCTGCCGATGAACAGGTGCTTGAGATCGTAGCCGGTATTGTCCTTGCGCAACCCACGCAAGCCGTCCCAGACGCGCCCGTCGGGCAGCACCACTTCCAGCCCCAGCGTCAGGTCGCGCATGTTGCCGTAGCGCAGCACCGCGGTGCCGCCGGCATTGGTCGCCAGATTGCCACCAACCGTGCAGCTGCCTTCAGCGCCCAGCGACAGCGGGAACAGCCGGCCGACTTCGGCGGCGGCCTCCTGCAGCTGCTGCAGGATCACGCCGGCCTCGACGGTGATGGTGGCGTTGGCCACGTCCACTTCGCGGATGCGCTTCATGCGCGTCAGCGACAGCACGATCTGCGCCCCGGAATCATCCGGAATCGAGCCACCGCACAGGCCGGTATTGCCGCCTTGTGGCACCAGAGCAACGCCGGCCTGCGCGCACAGACGCACCACGGCGGCAACTTCCTCGGTCGAAGCCGGGCGCAGCACTGCAGCCGCCTGGCCACGGTAGGCACCACGCCAGTCGCTCAGGTAACTCTGCATACGCTCGGCGTCAGTGATCAGGCCAGCCTCGCCGACCGCCTCGCGCAATGCCTGCAGCAGAGCATCGGACAGGCCACTCATCTCAGGTCACCGGCGCCGGGTTGAACAGCACCAGATCGTTGTGCAGGCGCAGGTGCTCGGCGCAGGTCTGCTTGCGACCGCTGGCCACGTCCAGATAGAGCTGGAAGATGTGCCAGCCCATTTCCTCCAGCGTCATGCGCCCGGAGACGATCTGCCCGGCGTCGACATCAATCAGATCGGGCCAGCGTTCGGCCAGTTGGGTGCGCGTGGCCACCTTGATCACCGGCACCATGGACAGGCCATAGGGCGTGCCACGACCGGTGGTGAAGATGTGCAGGTTCATGCCCGCTGCCAGTTGCAGGGTGCCGCAGATGAAGTCGCTGGCCGGCGTGGCGCAAAACCACAGGCCCTTGCCACGAATCCGCTCGCCCGGCGCGACCACACCGGCGATGGTGCCGTTGCCGGACTTGGCAATGGAGCCCATGGCCTTCTCGACGATGTTGTTCAGCCCGCCCTTCTTGTTGCCCGGCGTGGTGTTGGCGCTGCGATCGGCCATGCCGCGCGCAAGGTAGCGGTCGTACCAGTCCATCTCGCGGATCAGCGCATCGGCCACCTCGACGCTGGCGGCGCGTGGCGTGAGCAGGTGGATGCCGTCACGCACTTCGGTGTTCTCGGAGAACATCACGGTGGCGCCGGCGCGCACCAGCAGGTCGGCGGCCACACCCAAAGCCGGGTTGGCGGTGATGCCGGAGAAGGCGTCGCTGCCGCCGCACTGCATGCCGACCACCAGCTCGGAAGCCGGCACGGTCTCGCGACGACGGAGATCAAGCACCTGCAGACGATCCTCGATCATGCCCATGATCTGCTCGACCATGCCGGCGAATCCGCTGCCGGAATCCTGCAGGCGGAACAGCCAGTCTTCCTCGTCCATGCCGTTGGTCAGCGCATCACCATCCATCAACTGGTTGGCCTGCAGTTTCTCGCAGCCGAGGCTGATCACCAGCGCCTGGCTGCCGAGGTTGGGGTTGCGACTGATGTTGTACAGGGTGCGGATCGGCACCACGGCGTCCGGCGCGTTGATCGCCACGCCGCAGCCGTAGCTGTGCGACAGCGCCACCACGTCGTCGACGTTGGGGTACTTGGACAGGATTTCCTTGCGCACGCGCTCGACCACGTGATCGAGCACGCCGACCACGCACTGCACGGTGGTGGTCACACCCAAGATATTGCGCGTGCCGACGCTGCCATCCGGGTTGCGGAAGCCTTCGAAGGTGTAGCCCTCCAGCGGCTCGCCGGGAGCGGCCTTGAGGGTCGCCTTGGGCAGGTTGTCCAGCAGCGGCGGTTCGGGCATGCGCAGCACCTGCTCGGTCACCCAGCTGCCGGCGGCGATGGATTTGAGCGCATAACCGATGACCTCGCCATAACGCACCACCTCGTGCCCTTCGGCGATATCCACCAGCGCCACCTTGTGGCTCTGCGGGATACCTTCGACAGCCGTCAGGCCATCGTCGAACTGGCCGCCCGCGGCGACGCCCTGGTCATTGACCACCACGCCGACATTGTCGCTCGGGTGCAGGCGGATATAACGGGGCGAATCCTGATGGGGAATCAACTGCATGCTGCGTGCTCCTGTTGTGCGTTCAGGCTGCCGAGGCGGACGTGGCGTCCAGCTCGACCCTGTGAATACGGCAGACGATCAGGCCGAAGCTGACCACCGCCAGCAGGGCATTGAGGCCGACATAGACCAGTGCCCCATCGAAAGAACCGCTATGACTGACCAGGTAACCGATGACAATGGGTGTGGTGATCGCCGCCAGGTTGCCGAAGGTATTGAACAGCCCACCGGACAGGCCAAGGATCTGCCGTGGCGAGGTGTCGGCCACCAGCGTCCAACCCAGTGAACCGAGGCCCTTGCCGAAGAAGGCCAAAGCCATCAGCGCCACAACAGCCGTGTCGCTCTCGACGAAAATGCATAGCACCACGGCGCTCGACAGCAGCAGGCCGAGCACCATCGGCAGCTTGCGCGCCAGGGTCAGCGAATGACCGCGACGCAGCATGCCGTCGGACAGCAGCCCGCCGAGCACGCCACCGACGCAACCGCTGATGGCCGGCAAGGCGGCGGCGAAACCGGCACCGAGAATGCTCATGCCGCGTGCCTGCACCAGGTAAACGGGGAACCAGGTGAGAAAGAAGTAGGTAATGGCGTTGTTGCAATACTGGCCAAGGTAGATGCCGATCATGGTGCGCTGGCGCAGCAGCAGGCCCAGGTAGCGCCACTGCGAACCGCCACTGCCGCCACGCTGCCCTTCCAGATCGATCAACGCTCCGCCCTGTTCCAGGTGGGCCAGCTCAGCTGCTTCGATACGCGGGTGCTGACGCGGGCCATGCAGCTGTTTGAGCCAGACGAACGACAGCGCCAGACCGAGACAACCGAGCACGATGAACACCGATTGCCACCCCATGGTTTGCACCACCCAGCCCATCAACGGCGCGAACAATGCCGTGGCGGCGTACTGCGCCGAACTGGAGATAGCCGTGGCGGTAGCGCGCTCGGCTGTGGGAAACCAGGAGGCGGTGATGCGCGCATTACCGGGAAAGCACGGCGCACTGGCGAAGCCCACCAGCAGCCGCAGCAGGAACATCGAGGTCACCGCCCAAGTGCTGGGCAGCCAGCCGACGAAGCCCTGCAGCAGGGTCAGTACCGACCAGGTGAACAACGCCAACGTGTATACCGGTTTGGTGCCGAAGCGATCGAACAGCCAACCACCGGGAATCTGCCCGATCACATAGGCCCAGCCGAACGCCGAGAAGATGTAGCCGAGCGTCACCGCGTCGATGCCGAGGCCGGCCTGCATCGCCGAACCGGCGACCGACAGACTGGAGCGATCGGCGAAGGTGATGGTGGTGACCAGAAACAGCATCAGCAGGATGCTGTAGCGCACACGACCCGGTTTGGCATCTGGCATCGGCAAGGCTCGTGAGACAGAAGGAAAGGCTGAGCCGGTAGGGTGGGCTTTAGCCCACCAGCTGCAGTCTTAGTGGGCTGAAGCGGAACGCCGCCCGGCTCACCCTACAGCACTCAATCAAGGTGGGCTAAAGCCCACCCTACGGGACAGCAGGATCACGGAACGCGTCGGGCCTGACTCAACGCACCAAGCAGGGCTTCTTGTTATTGAAGGTCCAACCAGGGATCAGGTACTGCATGGCGATGGCGTCGTCACGCGCGCCGAGGCCCTTGGCCTGGTACAGCTCGTGCGCCTTGGCCAGCGCGTCCCAATCCAGCTCGACGCCGAGGCCCGGCGTCTTCGGCACCTGTACCAGGCCACCCTCGATGCGCAGCGGGTTGCGCGTCAGGTACTGGCCGTCCTGCCAGATCCAGTGGGTGTCGATGGCGGTCACGCGACCCGGCGCGGCGGCGGCCACGTGGGTGAACATGGCCAGCGAGATGTCGAAGTGGTTGTTCGAGTGCGAGCCCCAGGTCAGTCCCCAGTCGTTGCACATCTGCGCCACGCGCACGGAGCCGGCCATGGTCCAGAAGTGCGGGTCGGCCAGCGGGATGTCCACCGACTGCAGGGAGATGGTGTGGCCCATCTGCCGCCAGTCGGTAGCGATCATGTTGGCTCGGCGCCGCAGATCGCGGCACAGGGCGATGGCCTGGTCCAGCGACCAGCCGCCATTGGGGTCGAGCGTCACGCGGGCATTCGGGAAGCGCGCAGCCAGAGCACGAATCGCCTCGACTTCGGCCTCGCCATGCAGCACGCCGCCCTTGAGCTTGAAGTCGTTGAAGCCGTAACGCGCATGTGCAGCCTCGGCCTGGCGAACGATGGCCTCAGGGGTCAGCGCGGTCTGGTTGCGCACGCGCTCCCAGGCGTCATCGGCATCGCGCTCGTCGCGGTAGCCGAGATCGGTCTTGTCCTTGTCGGCGATGAAGAACAGGTAGCCGAGCATTTCCACCGCATCGCGCTGCTGGCCTTCGCCGAGCAGGGCGGCCACCGGCACGCCGAGGTGCTGGCCGAGCAGGTCGAGCAGCGCCGACTCCAGCGCGGTGACGGCATGGATGGTGATGCGCAGGTCGAAGGTCTGCAGACCACGGCCACCGGAATCACGATCGGCGAAAGCACGGCGCACCTGATTGAGCAGCGCATTGTAGTTGCCGACCGGCTGGCCGACGAGGATCGAGCGGGCGTCTTCGAGGGTCTTGCGGATGCCCTCGCCGCCAGGGACTTCGCCAACACCGACATGGCCGGCGCTGTCCTTGAGAATGAGGATATTGCGGGTGAAGTAAGGGCCATGGGCACCGCTCAGATTGAGCAGCATGCTGTCTTGACCGGCGACCGGTACGACTTGCAGCTCGGTGATCAGCGGAGTGCCGACAGTGGCAGAAATCTGTGAAGTCATGAGCGTTACCCTGTTGTTCTTGTGCGGGTTCTACAATGGTTCAGCGTCGTCGCGCCCGGCCTGCCAGGGCGCGGCTGGGCCGCTCGCAGGCGCGAGCGGCCACCTGCGGTGTTACTGCGCGCCTTGCGCTTCGATCAGTTTGGCCAGGGCTTCGTACTCCTCCGGCAGCAGATCGGTCAGCGGCGCACGTACCGGGCCGGCATCGTAACCGACGATCTTGGCACCGGCCTTGACGATGCTCACGGCATAGCCGGCCTTGCGGTTACGGATGTCCAGGTACGGCAGGAAAAAATCGTCGATCAGCTTGCCTACGGTAGCGTGATCTTCGGCAGCGATGGCCTTGTAGAACGCCATGGCGGTTTTCGGGATGAAGTTGAACACGGCCGAGGAATAGACCGGTACGCCCAGCGCCTTGTAGGCCGCGGCGTAGACTTCAGCGGTCGGCAGGCCGCCGAGGTAGGTCAGGCGATCGCCCAGGCGACGACGAATCGACACCATCAGCTCGATGTCACCCAGACCATCCTTGTAGCCGATCAGGTTCGGGCAACGCTCGGCGACCTGCTCCAGCAGGCTGGCGTTGAGGCGGCAGACGTTGCGGTTGTAGACCACCACACCGATCTTCACCGACTTGCACACCTGCTCGACGTGCGCGGCAACGCCGTCCTGCGAGGCTTCGGTCAGGTAGTGCGGCAGCAACAGCAGGCCCTTGGCACCCAGGCGCTCGGCTTCCTGAGCCATCTGGATGGCAACACGGGTCGGGCCGCCGACGCCAGCCAGGATAGGTACCGACTTCTCGCAGGTGTCCACGGCGGTTTTGATCACGGCGCTGTATTCGTCCGGCGCCAGGGAGAAGAACTCGCCAGTACCGCCGGCAGCGAACAGCGCGGAAGCGCCGTAGGGCGCCAGCCACTCGAGGCGACGCACGTAGCCGGCCTGATTGAAATCACCGGCAGCATCGAAGTCGGTGACCGGGAAAGACAGCAGACCGGAGGAGAGGATGGACTTAAGTTCTTGTGGATTCATTATGCGAACACCCTGTAAAGCGAGTTGTGAGGAATAGCGTCAGCCGCGGCTGTAGAGATACGTTATCGTACAACAACAAAAAAAACACCAGTTTTTGTATCGTCCGTTCGTCGAAGTTTTCTCGCCACCGCCAAGCCTGCCGGCAAAACCGTTTCGCAAGCGGCAAAGCCCAGCCTAGAGCAGACTCCACGATGACGCCAGAGCAGATGGCAGCGCAACCATCATTCGCCACGCGCAGCGTTGACAGGCCAGGAACAGGCTGGTACTAATTTACACAAGTCATACGACAACCTATGACAATCCAATAAAAACAAACGAGGCCCAGGTCATGTCACAGACCTTCACTGCCCCCCTGCCCTGCCATCGAGCTGACCATTACATCGATGCCAGCAGCTGCCCGAACAGTGCAACCCGCGCGGGTTTCGTTGCCGTCTTTGCCCATGCTTTCACTCGCTGCAGCGAGGATCGCCTGCTGATCCCGGTGCACGACTGAACCGTCCCTTCGCCATTGCGGCTAAGGGCCGCGCCATGTTCGGAGCCCCAGCCAAGATGTACGAAGCCACTCGCAGCAGCACACCCCGAATCGTCGAGATGCAGGTCATTCCGGTTGCCGGCCATGACAGCATGCTGCTCAACCTGTGCGGCGCCCACGCCCCCTATTTCACCCGCAATCTGGTGCTGCTCAAGGACAACGCCGGGCGCATCGGCTGTGGCGAAGTGCCCGGTGGCGAAGGCATCCGCCAGGCGCTGGAGCGTTGCCGCGAGAAAGTGATCGGGCAATCGGTCGGACGCTACAACCGCATTCTCAATAGCCTGCGCCAGGCCATCGCCGGGCCAGCCAAGGGGCCGCAGACCACCCAGCATCAGGTCACCTCCGAATCCGAAGCACGCGTGCTCAAGCAGCCGCACGAGATCAACCTGCGACTGGATAACGTGATCACCGCCGTCGAAGCCGCCCTGCTCGACCTGCTTGGCCAGCATCTGGACGTTCCGGTTGCCGAACTGCTCGGCAGCGGCCAGCAGCGCGACAGCGTGCCGATGCTCGCCTACCTCTTCTATATAGGTGATCGTCAGCGTACCGACCTGCCCTACCTCGCCGGCAATGGCGCGGCGGATGACTGGTATCACCTGCGCCACCAGGCCGCGATGACGCCGCAGGCCATCGCCCGCCTGGCCGAAGCGGCCCATGCGCGCTACGGCTTCAACGACTTCAAACTGAAGGGTGGTGTGATGCGTGGCGCCGAGGAGATGGAGGCGATCCGCGCGATCAAGGCACGCTTCCCCGATGCCCGCGTTACCCTCGATCCCAACGGCGCCTGGTCCCTGGACGAAGCCATCTCGCTGTGTAAAGGACAAGGTCATGTGCTGGCCTACGCCGAAGATCCTTGCGGCCCGGAAAACGGCTACTCGGGGCGCGAGGTGATGGCCGAGTTCAAACGCGCCACCGGCATTCCCACCGCCACCAACATGGTCGCCACCGACTGGCGGCAGATGGGTCACTCGCTGCGCCTCGAGGCAGTCGACATTCCGTTGGCCGACCCGCACTTCTGGACCATGCAGGGGGCCGTGCGTCTCGGTCAGGTATGCGAGGAGTTCGGCCTGACCTGGGGTTCGCATTCCAACAACCACTTCGACATTTCCCTGGCCATGTTCACCCACGCCGCCGCCGCCGTACCTGGCCGCGTCACAGCCATCGACACCCACTGGATCTGGCAGGAAGGCGAAGAGCGCCTGACTCGCGAGCCGCTGCAGATCGTCGGTGGTCAGGTACAGGTAGCGGACAAGCCCGGCCTGGGTATCGAGCCGGACATGGAGCGGATCATGGCCGCCCACGAGCTTTACAAGAAGGTGGCCAACGGCGCGCGCGACGACGCCATGGCCATGCAGTACCTGGTTCCGGGTTGGCAATACGACCCGAAACGTCCCAGCCTCGGCCGCGACTGACTCGCGCGGCTTTTATCCCAACCCGGAGTATTCCAATGAAAAAAACATTCCGCGCCTCCCTCCTTTCTGCCGTCGTCGGCATCGGTGCCCTGGTCAGCCACGCTGCCACCTTCGCCGATGAGGTCAAGTGGCCGACTCGTCCGATCCAGGTGGTGGTCATCGCCAACCCCGGTGGCGATACCGACTTCAACGCCCGCACCATGGCCAAGTACTTCAATCAGATCACCGGCAAGACCATGGTGGTGACCAACGTCGCTGGCGGCGGTGGCACCCTGGCAGCCGAACAGGTCAAGGGCGCAGCAGCGGATGGCAACACCATTCTCTTCACCCACCCGGGTCAGTTGATCGTCAACGAAGTCGCCGGCCTGACCGAAGACAGCTACGAAGTCTTCGATATCTCCTGCATCGCCGGCGTCGACAAGAGCACCGTGTTCGTCGCCTCCAAACAGTCCGGCGTGACCAGCATGCAGGACCTGGTCGACAAGTCGAAAGCCAATCCGGGCAGCATCACCTACGGCACCGAAATGGGCAGCTTCTCCCACCTGCAGGGCCTGATGCTGGAAAAACTCAGCGGCGCCAAGCTGAAAATGGTCGACGGTGGCACCGTGGCCGACCGCGTGGTCGGCATGCTCGGCGGTCGTCTGGACATGGGCGCGATCACCTATGGCTCGGTGCAGGACTACGTTCAGGGCGGTCAGATGGTCGCACTGGGCCAGCCCAATGCCGAGCGCAACGCAATGCTGGGTGACGTACCGACTCTCAAGGAGCAGGGCCTCGACATCACCATGGACAAGCCCTACGTCGTCGCCTTCCCCAAAGGCACCGATCCGGCGATCGTGAAGAAAATGTCCGACATCATGCAGCAGATCACCGAGCAACCTGCCTACGCTGAAGACCTGAAGAAGTTCAAGCAGCCGGTCGCGTTCTACGGCACCGAAGAGGCCAAGCAGATTCTGGCCAAGACCCGCGAAGACTTCATGCAGTTCAAGGATGAGCTGCGCAAGGCCAAGTAAGCCACAACGCAGCGCCGGCCAGATCGACTCTTGCCGGCGCTGCACCTCAGAACACCGAGGTACGCGATGAACACCCTGAACAAGAAAGAACTGATCATCGGCATCGGCATGCTTGGCGCCAGCCTCACCTATCTGGTACTGGCACAACAGCTGCCCGGGCATGATGGTATCGATGCGGCCACCGTGCCGAAACTGCTGGCCGGATTCCTCTCTCTGCTTGGCGTGATGCAACTGTTCAGCGCCTTTGCCAAACCCAAGGCCGCCGCCGAGCCCGCCAGCCCGGTGCCGACAGAAGCTGAAGAGCCGGCCACTGAAATCGTCGAACCGAAGACCGTCATCAAGACCCTCGGTCTGATCCTCGGCTACATCGCCCTGCTCGGCCCAGTGGGCTTCCCGATCATGACCGTGGTTTACCTGTATCTGCAGTTCCTCGTGCTGACCCCGGCCAACCAGAAGGCCAGACACCTGACCTACCTGCTGATCGCCGCCATCTGCTCTGCGCTCATTTTCCTGCTGTTCCGCGAGGCCTTTGACCTGTTGCTGCCCGCTGGCCTGCTGAACGACTACATCTGAGGATCGACCATGCTCGAATTACTGCAGCAAGGCTTCGGTGCCGTCTTCTCGCTCAACATCATGATGCTGATGGCCATCGGCGTGGCCATGGGCATCGTCTTCGGCGCCGTGCCCGGCCTGTCGGCTACCATGGCCGTGGCGCTGTGCCTACCGCTGACCTTCACCATGGGCCCGCAGGCCGGACTGTCGCTACTGGTGGCACTGTTCATCGGCGCCACCTCGGGCGGCCTGATCTCGGCGATCCTGCTGAAGATTCCGGGAACGCCTTCATCGATCGCGACGGTGTTCGACGGTGGCCCGCTGATGGAACAGGGCCACGGCGTCAAGGCGCTCGGCGTCGGCATCGTGTTCTCCTTCCTCGGCACCATCTTCAGCATCGTCGCGCTGATGTTCATCGCCCCGCAGCTGGCCAAGGTCGCCCTGAGCTTCGGTCCGCATGAATACTTCGCCATCGCCGTGTTCTCCCTGACCCTGATCGCCACCCTGTCGGCCGGCTCCATGGTCAAGGGGCTGTTCGCCGGTACCCTGGGCATCGCCGTATCCACCGTGGGTATCGCGCCGGTGGAAGCGGTGCGCCGCTTCACCTTCGGTTTCAGCGAGCTCAATGGCGGTTTCTCGATGCTCACGGTGATGATCGGCATGTTCGCCGTGGCCGAAATCATCAAACTCGCCGAAACCGGTCGTCATGCCGTGCAGGGCAAGGCCAAGTCGGTGAGCATGAAGAACATCAAGGGCTTCGGTTTCTCGCTCAAGGAATTCCGTGAGCAACTGCCCAACGCCGGGCGCTCCGGCCTGATCGGCCTGGGCATCGGCATCCTGCCAGGCATCGGCGCCGGTACGTCCAACCTGGTCTCCTACATCATCGCCAAGAAGCGGGCGAAAGACGGTCATACCTACGGCAAGGGCAACATCGGCGGTGTGGTCGCCAGTGAGACCGCCAACAACGCGGGCGTCGGTGGTGCCATGATGCCGCTGATGACCTTGGGCATCCCCGGCGATACCGTCACCGCGATCCTGCTCGGCGGCTTTCTCATCCACGGCATCCAGCCCGGCCCGCTGCTGTTCATCAGCCAGGGTCCACTGGTGTACACCATCTTCGCTGCGCTGATCGTCGCCACCTGCATGATGCTGTTCATGGAGTTCTACGGCCTGCGCCTGTTCATCAAGCTGCTCGACGTGCCCAAGCACATTCTGCTGCCGATCATTCTGGTGCTCTGCGTGGTGGGCGCCTTCGGCCTGTCCAGCCGCCTGTTCGACGTCTGGTCGATCCTGCTGTTCGGCCTGCTCGGCTACGCCTTCGTCAAGGCAGGTATGCCGGCTGCGCCGTTCATCATCGGCTTCATCCTCGGGCCGATGGCGGAAACCAACCTGCGCCGCGGCCTGATGCTGTCGGACGGCAGCTTCGCCGAGTTTTTCACCAACCCTATCGCCGGCACCTTCCTCGGCCTGGCGCTGGCGTTCGTGCTCTGGCAGGTGTTCAGCGCACTGCGTCCCAAACCCAGCGCGATCAACCAGATCCTGCGTACCTGATCCACTCCACCGCCCCCTCTGCTCAGGGGGCGGTTCATCTCCCGCCTCTGTCCGCTACCACCCTCTGGAACAACATCTGCAACGACTCGTGGCAGATGATGGACGCCTGCATTGATCCAGGTCTAATCTAATCATCCACTAGATTGATACCCGGAATGAATCAATGTTTGACCTGGCGCAACTACGCTGTTTCACCACACTGGCTGCCGAGTTGAACTTCCGCCGGGCCGCTGAACGCCTGCACATGACCCAGCCGCCGCTGAGCCGGCAAATCCAGCTACTCGAGCATCAATTGGGCGTGACCTTGTTCAACCGCAGCACCCGCTCGGTTGCGCTGACAGCAGCTGGCCGTGCCTTCTTCGTCGAAGCCCAGGCCCTGCTCGACCAGGCTCACCGTGCGGCGCAAAGCGCGCGGCTGGCTGCCATCGGTGAGAGCGGCTCGCTGAATATCAGCTTCGTCGCCAGCGCGGTGTATGACGTGCTGCCGCGCGCTATCACCACCGCCAAACGGGAACGCCCCGGCGTGGACATCGCCCTGCTGGAAATGAGCACCTTCGAACAGGTGCAGGCACTGCGTGCCCGCCGTGTGGACCTGGCCATCGTGCGGGCGCCCTTGCAGCAACCCGGCCTGGTCAGCGAATGCCTGCTGCGTGAGCCCTTCGTGCTGGCTGCGCCTGCCGAACATCCACTGGCGCAACACGAAAGGCCGACACTGGAAATGCTCCATGGCCAGCCCTTCATCCTTTATGCCCATACCGCCTGGCAGCCCTTCAACGAACTGCACACCGGCCTGTTCCGTGCCAGCGGCATCCAGCCGGAGTTCGTTCAGGCGCTGGGCTCGACTCTGACCATCCTGTCGCTGGTCAACGCCGGCATGGGGCTGGCGCTGGTGCCGCGTAGCGCCAGCGCCATTCGCTTCGAGCAGGTGCGTTTCCGTGAACTAGCGCTGCCCCAAGGCGTGTGCGGCGAACTGCATCTGCTCTGGCGCGACGACAACGACAATCCCGCACTGCCAGCGGTGATCGAGGCCGTGCGCCAGGCTGCTCGCGACATCTATCCGCCGGGCTGAAGATCAGGCGCGCTTGCCAACCTCCGCCTGCTGCACCGTCCAGCCGGCGACCTGATCGCTCATGCTCAGGCCAAGGCCCGGACGGGTCGGCACCAGCATGCGTCCGTCGCGAATCTCCAGGCGCTCGTTGAACAGCGGCTCCAGCCATTCGAAATGCTCGACCCAGGGCTCGCGCGTATGGCTAGCGGCCAGGTGCACATGCAGCTCCATGGCGAAGTGCGGCGCCAGGGTCATGCCGGCCTGCTCGGCCAGGGTCTGCACGCGCAGGTACGGGGTGATGCCGCCGACACGCGGCGCATCGGGCATGAGGAAATCGGCGCCGCGCTGGCGTATGAACTTCCAGTGCTCGGCCGGGCTGGTGAGCATCTCCCCAGTGGCGATCGGTGTATCGAACTGACGTACCAGCTCGGCATGGCCTTCGGCGTCGTAGCAGTCCAGCGGTTCCTCGATCCAGATCAGGTCGAAGGGCTCCAGGCGCCTGCACATGCGCCGTGCGGTCGGGCGATCCCATTGCTGGTTGGCATCGACCATCAGCGGGAAGCTCTCGCCCAGATGCTCACGCACGGTGCTGACGCGGTGGATATCCAGAGCCCAGTCGGGCTGACCAACCTTGAGCTTGATCCCGCCAATACCCTTCTCGCGAGAGATGTCGGTGTTCTTCAGCAACTGGTCGAGCGGCGTGTGCAGGAAGCCGCCGGAAGTGTTGTAACAGCGCACCGAATCGCGATGACTGCCGAGCAGGCGCGCCAGCGACAGACCGCTGCGCCGTGCCTTGAGATCCCACAGGGCGACGTCGAAGGCGCCGATGGCCTGGGTCGCCAGGCCACTGCGGCCGACCGATGCGCCGGCCCAGCACAGCTTGTCCCAAAGCTTGGCGATATCGCTGGGGTTCTCGCCGACCAGGTTCGGCGCCAATTCCAGGGCATGGGCGAACTGACCGGGACCACCGGCGCGCTTGGAATAGCTGAAGCCCAGGCCCCGGTGGCCATTCCGGGTCTCGATCTCGGCGATCAGGATGGCAATCTCGGTCATCGGCTTCTGCCGGCCGGTCAACACCTTGGCGTCGCTGATCGGGTTGGCCAGCGGCAGGGCTACCGAACGCAGGCTCAGCCAGGTGATGCGGTCATCGTCAGCGCACTGGATGGGGTTATCGGTCATGACATCTTCCTCGTGATGAACTCGACGCCCCGCTGGGCCGCCGAAAAGGGACAACCCGAGCCAGATTATGATGATTGCGCAATCATTCAAGCCTCAAGGTTTTGCCATTCCCCTGGTTCAGCCCTGCCATGAAGACCACTCGTCTAGACATTTAACAAATCTGCAACATTTGCCCTCTACGCTGGGCATGTCCCGCCACGCCTGGCTTCCGAGGCACCTCGTCATGTTCCTGCAAAAATCCCTGCGCGCGCAGATTCTCGCCCTGCTCGGCGGCAGTCTGGCGCTGATTCTGATCACCGCCCTGGCCTGCTTCAGCTTTCTTTCCAGCGGCATCCAGTCCTATCGAGGCCTGCTCGACGGGCCACTGGAGTCCTCGCGACTGATCGACGCGGCCAACGTCGAATTCAAGATTCAGGTACAGGAGTGGAAGAACGTCCTCCTGCGCGGCAAGGACAACGCCAACCTGCAACGTTACTGGAGTCAGTTCGAGGCGCAGGAACGCAAGGTGCAGGAGATTCTTGGGCAGTTGGCTCAGGTCGCCACCGCTGATCCGGCACTGAAGGCCCAGGTCGAGCGCCTTCGCAGCGAACATCAGGCGCTTGGCGGCAACTACCGCAAGGGCCGCGACGCCTTCGTCGCTGCCGGCGCCGAGCCCAAGGCCGGCGATGAGGCCGTCAAAGGCATCGACCGCGCCGCCAGCGAGCAGATGAGTGCTCTGGTCGAACAGTTGCGCCAGAACAGCCTGAATCAGGCCGAGCAGATCAACGCCAGCGCCGCGCGCACCATTCTCAGCGGCACCATCGTGATGCTGGTTGCCGCCCTGGTCATCGCCGTATTCAGCCTGTGGCTGGTCAATCGCAACCTGATCATCCCAATCCGCCATCTGATCGGCCATGTCGACCAACTCAGCCAGGGTCGCTTCGGCCAACGCGTGGAAAGTACCCGCCAGGATGAGCTGGGCCTGCTGGCGCGCGCCGCGAACACCCTGCGCGATTTTCTCGCCAGCACCAGCGAGCGCCTGCACCAGAGCACGCAGAACCTCGACAGTGCCAGCAGCGAACTCAACGCCATCGCCTCGCGCATGACCGAAGGCGTCAGCGAGCAGTTCGAGCGCACCGATCAGGTCGCCACCGCCATGCACGAGATGTCCGCCACCGCCCAGGAAGTCGCGCGGCATGCCGCCGATGCCGCGCAGGCCGCCAACGATGCCGACGATTCGGCACGCCAGGGCAGCACGGTGATGCAGTCGACCATCGCCACCATCACCGACATTCGCGGCGAAATCGCCAACACCGCCGAGGTGATACGTCGTCTGGAAAGCGACAGCGGGCGCATCGGCAAGGTGCTGGAAGTGATCCGCGGCATCGCCGAGCAGACCAACCTGCTGGCGCTCAACGCCGCCATCGAAGCGGCGCGGGCCGGCGAGCAGGGCCGCGGTTTCGCCGTGGTCGCCGACGAGGTGCGCACCCTGGCGCAGCGCACCGCCGAGTCCACCGCCGAGATCAACCAGATCATCGATACCGTGCAGAGCGGCGCGCTGAATGCCGTGCGCGCCATCGAAAGCGGCCAGCAGCGCAGCGAACAGGGCGTGACCCAGGTCACCGAGGCCGGTGCCATGCTGCAGCGCATCACCGAGGCCGTGGAAGCCATCCGCGACATGAACCAGCAGATCGCCACCGCCGCCGAAGAGCAGACCTCGGTGGCCGAGGACATCTCGCGCAACCTCACCGAGCTGACCGCCATCGCCAGCGCCAACCAGGACAACGTCGAACGCACGCAGATGGCCAGCCGCAACCTGCATGACATGTCCGGGCAACTGGGTGAAGTGACCCGTCGTCTGGGCGCCTGAGCCCCCTCGTGATCCGGCACGCAAAGGTGCCGGATGGTCCTTGCGACAACGTTGACCGAGACGTTTTGACAGCGGCGGTAACTGGTACTAATGTGCCTCTCTTGCCTATTCCCAGGCCCCTCCCCGCTTGCCAAGGAAATGGAATATGTTGCTCCGTCGCATGCTCATCATGCTCGGCGTGGTACTCGTCGTGGTGCTCGCCCTCGCCGCCTACAAGGGCTTCTCCATCTACCAGCAGATCCAGATGTTCTCGGCGCCGCAGCCGGCCATCAGCGTGTCCGCCGCGCATGCCGAAGAGCAGCCGTGGCAAGGTCGCCTGCCGGCCATCGGTACGCTCAAGGCATTCCAGGGCGTGGACCTGGCCGCAGAGGTCGACGGCATCGTCCGTGAGGTGATGTTCGAATCGGGGCAAAAGGTCACCCAGGGCCAGCCGTTGATCCAGCTCGACAGCGAAGTGGAGCGCGCCAGCCTGGCCACCGCCGAAGCCGAGCGCAGCCTGGCCCAGGTCGAGTTCGAGCGCGGACGCAGCCTGGTCAGCCGGCAGAACATCTCCAAGAGTGAGTTCGACCGCCTGTCCTCTACATTGCAGAAAGCCAGCGCCAGCGTCGCGCAGTTCAAGGCGCAGCTGGAGAAGAAGCGCATCAGCGCGCCGTTCGCCGGCACCATCGGTATTCGTCAGGTAGACACTGGCGACTACCTCTCACCGGGCGCCACCATCGCCACCCTGCAGGACCTGTCACGCCTGCACGTCGACTTCTTCCTGCCCGAGCAGCGCGCACCACAGCTGCAGGTCGGCCAGCCGGTACGCCTGAGCGTCGCCGCTTACCCCAGCGAGCAGTTCGAAGGCCGTATCGCCGCAATCAACCCTAAGGTGGAGAACGAAACCCGCAACCTGCAGGTTCGCGCCACCCTGAGCAACCCGGACGAGAAACTGCTGCCGGGCATGTTCGCCAACCTGGAAGTGCTGCTGCCGGATGAGCAGCCGCAGATCGTGGTGCCGGAAACCGCCATCACCTACACCCTCTACGGCAACTCGGTATACGTGGTGAAGGATAAGCAGGACGACGACGGCCAGGCGGTCAAGGACGCAGACGGCAATGCCCAGTTGGTGGTCGAACGGCGCTTCGTCGAGACCGGCGAGCGGCGTGCGGGTCGCGTGGTGATCCTCAAGGGCCTGCAGGCCGGCGAGCAGGTGGTCACCTCCGGCCAGCTCAAGCTGGACAACGGCGCCCACGTCGCCATCGTTGCCGACCCGGCGCTGCAGCTCAAAACAGACGAACCGGCCACCACCGTGCAGTAACGTTCGCGTCCAGTTGTAATGCTGTTCAACCAAGCGTCGACCAAGCGCGACCAGTCCCCCTAGCCCCTCAGTGGAGAGGGTTAGGGAAAAGGGAAAAACGGGCAATTACCTGATGATTTCGGCCCTTTCCCCAGCCCCTCTCCCATAAACAAGAGGGGCGCAAAACGCGCGCAACTGCTGATAGACAGGCCGCCGCAGGGCGGCCAAGGAAAACTCCATGGCTTTTACCGATCCCTTCATCCGCCGCCCGGTGCTGGCCACCGTGGTCAGCCTGCTGATTGTCCTGCTCGGTTTCCAGGCGTTCAGCAAGCTGGTGATCCGCCAGTACCCGCAGATGGAGAACGCCCTGATCACGGTGACCACCGCCTACCCCGGTGCCAACGCCGAAACCATCCAGGGCTACATCACCCAACCGCTGCAGCAGAGCCTGGCCAGCGCCGAAGGCATCGACTACATGACCTCGTCGAGCCAGCAGAACCTGTCGACCATCTCCATCTATGCGCGCATCGGCGCCAACAGCGACCGTCTGTTCACCGAGTTGCTGGCCAAAGCCAACGAGGTGAAGAACCAGCTGCCGCAGGACGCCGAAGACCCGGTGCTGTCCAAGGAAGCGGCCGACGCCTCGGCACTGATGTACGTCAGCTTCTACAGCGACGAGCTGTCCAACCCGCAGATCACCGACTATCTCTCACGGGTAATCCAGCCCAAGCTGGCCACCCTGCCCGGCATGGCCGAGGCGCAGATTCTCGGCAACCAGGTGTTCGCCATGCGCCTGTGGCTGGACCCGGTGAAGATGGCGGCGTACGGCGTCACCGCTGGCGACCTCAACAGCGCCGTGCGCAAGTACAACTTCCTCTCCGCCGCCGGCGAGGTGAAGGGGCAGTATGTGGTCACCAGTATCAACGCCAGCACCGACCTGAAATCGGTCGATGCCTTCGGCGCGATTCCGTTGAAGACCGTCGGCGACACCCGCGTGCTGGTGCGTGACATCGCCCGCGTGGAAATGGGCGCGGCCAACTACGACTCGATCAGCTCCTTCGACGGCATTCCCTCGGTGTACATCGCCATCAAGGGCACGCCGAGCGCCAACCCGCTGGACGTGATCAAGGAGGTGCGCAACGCCCTGCCGGAACTGGAAGCGCAGTTGCCGCCGAACCTCAAGGTGGCCATCGCCTACGACGCCACGCTGTTCATCCAGGCGTCCATCGACGAAGTGGTGAAGACCCTGATCGAAGCGGTGCTGATCGTCATCGTCGTGGTCTTCCTGTTCCTCGGCGCCTTCCGTTCGGTACTGATCCCGGTGATCACCATTCCGCTGTCGATGATCGGCGTCTTGTTCTTCATGCAGCTGATGGGCTACTCCATCAACCTGCTGACCCTGCTGGCGATGGTATTGGCCATCGGCCTGGTCGTGGACGACGCCATCGTCGTGGTGGAGAACATCCACCGCCACATCGAAGAGGGCAAGACGCCGTTCGATGCCGCCATCGAAGGCGCGCGCGAGATCGCCGTACCGGTGATCTCGATGACCATCACCCTGGCTGCGGTGTACGCTCCCATCGGCTTCCTCGAGGGCCTGACCGGCGCGCTGTTCAAGGAGTTTGCTCTAACCCTGGCCGGCGCGGTGATCATCTCCGGCATCGTCGCGCTGACCCTGTCGCCGATGATGTGCGCCAAGCTGCTGCGCCACGAGGAGAACCCCTCGGGTCTGGCCCATCGCCTGGACATGATCTTCGACCGACTCAAGCGGCGTTACCAGAAGATGCTCCACGGCACCCTCAATACCCGCCCGGTGGTGGTGGTGTTCGCTGTGATCGTCATGGCGCTGATCCCGGTGCTGCTGTCCTTCACCCAGAGCGAACTGGCGCCCGAAGAAGACCAGGGCGTGGTGTTCCTCTTCGCCAACGCGCCGCAGCCGACCAACCTCGACTACGTCAACGCCTACACCAACCAGTTCGTGGAGATCTTCAAGACCTTCCCCGAGTACTACTCGTCGTTCCAGATCAATGGTTTCGACGGTGTGCAGTCGGGCATCGGCGGCTTCCTCCTGACGCCCTGGAACGAGCGCAAGCGCACGCAGATGGAGATCCTTCCCGAGGTCCAGGCCAAGCTCAACCACATCCCCGGCCTGCAGATCTTCGGCTTCAACCTGCCGTCGCTGCCGGGTACCGGCGAGGGCCTGCCCTTCCAGTTCGTGATCAACACGCCGAACGACTACGAGTCGCTGCTTCAGGTGGCAGAGCGGGTCAAGGCACGCGCGCAGGAGTCGGGCAAGTTCGCCTTCCTCAACATCGACCTGGCCTTCGACAAGCCGGAAATCGTCGTCGACATCGACCGCGAAAAAGCCGCGCAGATGGGCGTATCCATGGAAGACCTGGGCGCCACCCTGGCCAGCCTGCTCGGCGAGGGCGAGATCAACCGTTTCACCATCGACGGGCGCAGCTACAAGGTGATCGCCCAGGTCGAGCGTGCCTATCGCGAGAACCCAAGCTGGCTGGACAATTACTATGTGCGCAGCGAAAGCGGCAGCATGGTGCCGCTGGGCACCCTGATCAGCATCAGCGACCGAGCGCGACCGACCAAGCTCAAGCAGTTCCAGCAGCTCAACTCGGCGATCATCGAAGGCGTGCCCATCGTCAGCCAGGGCGAGGCGATCGACACCATCACCGCCATCGCCCGCGAGGAAGCGCCAAGCGGCTACAGCTTCGACTACGCCGGCGCTTCGCGGCAGTACATCCAGGAAGGCAGCGCGCTGTTCGTCACCTTCGCCCTGGCCCTGGCGATCATCTTCCTGGTGCTGGCAGCGCAGTTCGAGAGCTTCCGCGATCCGCTGGTGATTCTGGTCACCGTGCCGCTGTCGATCTGCGGTGCGCTGATCCCGATCTTCCTCGGCTTCTCGACCATGAACATCTACACACAGGTGGGCCTGGTGACGCTGATCGGCCTGATCAGCAAGCACGGCATCCTCATCGTCGAGTTCGCCAACCAGCTGCGCCGCGAGGGCCTGCCGCTGCGCGAAGCCATCGAGGAAGCTGCTGCCATCCGCCTGCGCCCGGTGCTGATGACCACCGCGGCGATGGTGTTCGGCATGGTGCCGCTGATCTTCGCCACCGGTGCCGGTGCGGTGAGCCGCTTCGACATCGGCCTGGTGATCGCCACCGGCATGAGCGTCGGCACGCTGTTCACCCTGTTCGTCCTGCCCTGCGTCTACAGCCTGCTGGCCAAGCCGGATACCGAGCCGCAGCAGCATGCGCAGGTTTCGCCGGCACACTGACCGATACTGTGGGAGGCGCTTTAGCGGCGACTGTCGCGGCTCAAGCCCTTCCCACAGCCCATCGCTATCAACGCGGATCACGGAAACGACAAAAGGTCGCAATTAACCCTTGCTATTTATGTAATAGGAATTATTCTCAGTTACGTAATGACGGCCAAGGAGACCTGCCATGACCTACCTGATCGATGCCTGGCTGGACCGCCCGCATCCCTACCTGCGCATCCTCAACCGCGAAACCGGCGAAGTCTGCGCCATGCTCGAAGAAGAAGCCCTGGACGAGCTGCGCGACCAGGGCGACCTGGACCTGCAGGAACTGAACTCCAGTGAGCCCATCGTGCTCAAGGAGCTGGTGCGCAGCCTGTTTCTCTACTGCTATGCACGGGCCTTGCGGCCGTCCTGAAAGACAAAACGGCCCCCTGCAATGCAGGGGGCCGCTCGATCGTAGGGTGGACGACGCTTCACCCGTCCACCGTCGCCGTGGTGGACAAAAACAGCGTTGTCCACCCTAAAAACCTTTCTCCGGCATCGCGAGCTAGAGCGATACAAGGCAAAAACAAGCGAGTAAGCGCAGTGTACTTTTGTACATGAGCTTTACTCGCTTGTTTTTAACGCAGTAGCGCCGACGCGCAGCAGGCCGTTACGACTCTTACAGGATGTCGAGCAGCTCGACATCAAACACCAGCACGCTGTGCGGCGGGATGCTGCCGACGCCCTGGGCGCCATAGGCCAGCTCGCTCGGCACGTGCAGGCGCCACTTGCTGCCGGTGCCCATCAGTTGCAGAGCCTCGACCCAGCCCGGGATCACGCCACCGACCGGAAACTCAGCCGGCTGGCCGCGCTCGTAGGAGCTGTCGAACACAGTGCCGTCGATCAGGGTGCCGTGGTAGTGGGTACGCACCTGGTCGTCGGCCGACGGCTTGGCGCCCTCGCCTGCGACCAGTACTTCGTACTGCAGGCCGGACGGCAACACGGTCACGCCTTCGCGCTTGGCATTCTCGGCCAGGTAGGCACGGCCTTCGCCGGCAGCGGCTTCGGCCTTGGCAGCAGCTTCGGCCTGCATGATTTCGCGGATGACCTTGAAGCTGGCGCCCAGCTCGGCCTCGGATACGCGGCTGGCCTGGCCGGTGAAGGCGTCGGTCAGGCCGGCGAGGATGGCACTCAGGTCGACGCCGGGCGGCGGGTTGTCGCGCAACTGGCCACCAAGTTGACGACCGATGCCGTAGCTGACGCGGCCCTCATCGGAGGACAGATCGGGGCTGAAGTTGAATTCGGACATGAAAGGCTCCGCTGGGGGCTGTGAAAAAGGTCGGCCAGCCTAGCACAGAAGCCAGGCGCGGCGTCACGGCGCTACGCATTGCCCGTCGCAGCTGAATCCGTGGGAGACGCATGAGCGGCGACACTCTCACTCCTATTGCGTATTGCGCCCGCGCCGACAGCGCTCGGAGCAGTAGCGCACTTCGTCCCAGCAGCGCGCCCACTTCTTGCGCCAGGTGAACGGCAGGCCACAGACGGCGCAGGACTTCACCGGTAACTCGCTCTTTTTCACAGCATCTCTCCGGCATCGAGCCTGGCCAGCAGACGCTCGCCCCAGTCCCATAGCGCCTGCTGCCTGGCCTCGTTCATGCGCGCCAGGTTGCGGTAGACCATGCCCATGCGCGGGTTGCGCTCCAACGGCTCGCGGTGGCGCATGAGGAAGTGCCAGTACAGGGCGTTGAACGGGCAAGCCGACTCGCCGGTGCTCTCGCTCACCTTGTAGCTGCAGCCCTGGCAATGGTTGGACATGCGCTTGATGTACTGGCCACTGGCGCAATAGGGCTTGGAACCGAGATAGCCGCCGTCGGCGTGCATCACCATGCCCAGGGTGTTGGGCAGCTCCACCCAGTCGAAGGCATCCATGTACACGGCCAGGTACCAGTCGCAGATGGCCTTGGGCGCAATGCCGGCCAGCAGGGCGAAGTTGCCGGTCACCATCAGCCGCTGGATATGGTGGGCGTAGGCATGCTCCAGGGTCTGGCCGATAGCCTGGCGCATGCAGTTCATACGCGTCCGGCCGGTCCAGTAGAACTCGGGCAGCGCGCGTGAATTGCCGAAGGCGTTGCCTTCGGCGTACTCCGGCATGCGCAGCCAGTAGATGCCGCGCACGTATTCGCGCCAGCCGATCAGTTGGCGAATGAAACCTTCGGCGGCGTTCAGCGGCACGTCGCCGGCACGATAAGCCGCCTCGACCTCGGCACAGACCCGCCGCAGATCGAGCAGGCCGATGTTCAGCGCGGCGCTGATGCGTGAATGAAAGAGAAACGGCTCGTCATCGGCCATGGCGTCCTGGTAGTCGCCAAACTCGGCCAGGCCGTTGGCGAGAAAATGCTGCCAGAGACGCTCGGCCTGCTCGGCAGTGACTGGGTAATCGAAACCGTCCAGGCTGCCGTAGTGATCGGCGAAACGCCGCGATACCAGTTCCAGCACCTCGGTCGTGATGGCATCCGCCTCGATACGCAGCGGCGCAGGCGGATGCACGCCCTTGGGCAAGGCCTTGCGGTTGTCGGCATCGAAGTTCCAGGCACCGCCCTCGGGCGTGCCATCCGGGTTGAGCAGCAAGCCACTGATGCGGCGCATCTCGCGGTAGAAGAACTCCATGCGCAGTTGCTTGCGCCCCTTCGCCCAGGCGGCGAAGGCCTCGCGCGTGCAGAGAAAACGGCTGTCCTGATGCCAGTGGATCGGCACGCCACAGTGACGCAACGCCTGTTCCAGACGCCAGTCGCCACACTCGGTCAGATGCACTTCGGCGGGGTTGAGCTGTTGCGTCCAGCGCTGCAGCTCACCGGGCAAGGATCCGCTGTTGTGCGGATCATCCAGCGTCACGTAGTGCACCTGCATGCCCTGTGCACGTAGGGTCTCGGCGAAATGGCGCATGGCACTGAAGATCAGGGCGATCTTCTTCGGGTGATGCGGCACATGACTGGCCTCCTCCATCACCTCGGCCAGCAGCACATGATCCCGCTGCGGGTCGATATCCGCCAGTGCACCGAGGCCGGGAGTGAGCTGGTCGCCAAGAATCAGGATCAGGCGGCGCACGCCGCCCTCGATATCAAAGGTCATCTGCAGTGCTGTCACCAGCCGGAGCGAAACGCGATGGGCACGCGCAAACTGTTGTCGGCAGATGGCATACCGCACATCTCGTCATGTACCGAGCTGTGCACCAGGAAGAACGGCAGCGTTGGCATTTCCTGCAGCACGTCGCGCGCATGCTCTACCGACCGCAAGTTCAGGGTGCTGCCATGCTCATTGAGAATCGGATGCGCACGGCCGTCCATGCGCGCTTCGAGCAGATAGATACCGCCCTCGAGCGAGATCAGATTGAGTTCGTCGATGCGACCGGCTTGGGCGTGATTGGATAGATCATGCAGATTCATCTGGGCTTTCCTCCTGCTTTTAATTATACAAGATCCTGTACAAATAGAATTCTTGTACAACAAAGAAAAAGCTCAAGCCCAGAAAGCAAAACGCCCGTCTGTTCGGACGGGCGGTCTTGAAGCCTCTTGGATCAATCGTGCTTGGTCAGTTTGTCCAAGTAGCCCATTGCGAACGCCGAGGCCACGAAGGTCATGTGGATGATCACATACCACATGAGGTGGTCCGTTTCGTAGTTGCGAGCGTCCATGAATACCCGCAGCAGATGAATCGAGGAAATGGCCACGATCGAAGCGGCCACCTTCATCTTCAACGAGCTGGAGTCCATCTTGCCCAACCAGTTGAGCTTCTCCTTGCTCTCGTCGATATCCAGTTGCGAAACGAAGTTCTCGTAGCCGGAAATCATCACCATCACCAGCAAGCCGCCCACCAGAGCCATATCGATCAGCGACAGCAGGACCAGAATCAGGTCGGACTCTGCCATGGCGAAGACATTCGGCAGGATATGGAAGACTTCCTGAAAGAATTTCAGCGCCAGCGCCAGCAAACCAAGAGAAAGACCAAAGTAGATCGGCGCCAGCAGCCAACGCGATGCGTACATGGCGTTTTCGATAAAGCGTTCCATGGAAAACTCACTGAAGGGAAAAATCGCGGCGAGTATACCCATCGCCCTGCATCAGCAGAAGCGCCCCGCGTATTGTGGATAACCCTGCCCCTGCGAGTACGCCCGAATGCCACGAAGCGCTTTGTTTGGGGAGTTTCAGCTGTGCCCGTCAGTCTCGGGGCGGCGCTGGAGCAAGCCGAGCGGACTGCTGCGTTCGCCATTGACGCGGCGTAACTCGGCCTGCATGTGCAAACGCCAGATGGGGGGTTCGCTGCATTCGACATAGCCCTGCAAAGCCAGGCTTTCGGCAATCGACTCAAGGACCCCTTCTGCGACGCAAGGCCCATAGAACGGGCCTTGAGCCTTGATTGCAGAGGGTTGCGCGCCTGACATGCCAGCAGCGCAGAGCAGTATCCAGCGACCGTTGTTACCGGCCATCGGGCGAATCACGCATTCGATGCGGGTGACCAGGCCCAGGCATTGACGGGTGAGGCAGAGGCTGCGCGACATGGCGGCTACCCTCGCGGAATCCAGGTTCCAGCCTACACCCCGAGCGCCCAAGCTGTGAAGCCAAAGTTATCCACGCAATCTGTGGATAACTCTGTGCATGAGGCGTTAGCAATAAGGCCGACGCGCCTGTCCCGGGCAATCCGGGACAATCGCGCAAGATCTGATCAGCTCGCGGCGTCGCCCTCGCCTTTCTTGCGTCGCGGCGTCTTGGCCGGCTTGGCAGCCGCTGCCTCGGCCTCGGCTTTCGCCTTCTCCTCGGCCGGTTTGCCTTCCTCTTCCAGGCCGATCTCGGCGATATCGCGCAGGCGCTCGACCACCCGGGCGTTGACGCTGTCCTTGGGGAAACGTCCTTTCTCGTCCGGGTGTCCGGCCGCCTCGCCGACCAGCAGGCTCAGCGCCTCGTCGACATGGCGCACGGCATAGACGTTGAACTGCCCGTCTCGCACCGCCTGCAACACGCGCTCATCGAGCATCAGGTTGGCGACGTTGGAGTGCGGGATGATCACCCCCTGCTCGCCGGTCAGGCCACGCGCTTCGCACAGACGGAAGAAGCCTTCGATCTTCTCGTTGACGCCACCGACCGCCTGCACCTCACCGAACTGGTTGATCGAGCCGGTGATGGCGAAGCACTGCTTGAGCGGCGTGCGCGACAGCGCCGAAATCAGTGTGCAGACCTCGCCAAGCGAGGCGCTGTCGCCGTCGACGTAACCGTAGGACTGCTCCAGGGCGATGCTCGCGGAAATCTCCAGAGGGAATTCCTGGGCGTAGCGGCTACCGAGGAAGCCGGTGAGGATCATCACACCCTTGGAGTGGATCGGCTGACCGAGGCTGACCTCGCGCTCGATGTCGACGATGCCGCTGCCTCCCGGATACACCGTGGCGGAAATCCGCGCCGGCACACCGAAGGCCGAGTCGCCGACTTCCAGCACGGTCAGGCCGTTGCACTTGCCGACGGCGGCGCCGCTGGTGTCGATGAGGATGATGCCGGCCAGCATGTCGTCGATGATCCGCGCCGACACACGCCCGGTGCGCGTGGCCTTGGCCTTTAGCGCGCGCTCGATATGGCCGACGTCGGTGATCTTCTCGCCGGCCAGTTGGCGAATGAAATCGGCCTCGCTGACCAGCTGGAACAGGTCACCGATACGCGCCGACAGGCGCCCCTGATGTTCGGCCAGGCGAGCGCTGTAAGTGGCCAGGCGCGCCACCGCAGCGCCGGTCATGGGCGCCATGCCCTCCTCCGAGGTACGCGTCTTCATCAACTGCGCGAACTGCTCCAGGCTGTCTTCGGCGAGCGGGATGTCCTCGTCGAAGTCGACCAGAACGCGGAACATCTCCTGGAAGTCCGGATCGTGATCCTGCAGCGCGTAATACAGCTGCCGCGAGCCGATGATGATGACCTTCAGCTGCAGCGGGATGACTTGTGGGTTGAGCGTGACGGTGGCGATGCGACCGAGATCGCCCAGCGGCGACTCCATCTTCAGCTGGCGCGAATGCAGCGCACGTTTGAGCGCCTCCCAGACGAAGGGCTCGCCGAGCAGCTTTTCCGCCTCGACCACCAGGTAACCGCCGTTGGCGCGGTGCAGCGCACCCGGGCGCAGCTGGCGGTAGCTGGTGTACAGCGCGCCCTGATCGGAGCTGTACTCGATGCGGCCGAACAGGTTGTCGTAGGTCGGGTGCGACTCGAACACCACCGGCGCACCGCCATGGGCATGGTGACCGACCACCAGGCTCGGGCAGTACATTTCCTCCAGCAGCTTGCGCAGCTGCGGATCAGCCTTGTCGACATCCACAAGCTGCTCGACGGCGGTTTTCAGCAGATTGATCTGCATCGCCTGCAGGTAGGCGCAGACGCCGGCGTTCTCGGCGTACTTCTCCGACAGCGGCGCCAGCAGCGGCTGCAAGGCGACGGTGATGGTCTCTTCGTTGAGCTGACGCAGCAGGTTGCTCGACTCGCGCTTCCACTGCGGCAGGCTGGCCAGCTCCTCGTTGAGGCGCTCTTCCAGCGCGGCGATATCGGCATGGAAGCGCTCGCGGTCGGCTTCCGGCAACTGGGCGAACTCGGCCTCGTCCAGCGCCTTGCCGTCGGCCATCGGGGTGAAGGCGATGTTGGTGCTGTCGCGGTACAGGGCCACGCCCTTCTCCAGCGAAAGACGCTCGATCACGTCCAGCGCCTGGTCGTAGCGCTTGTTGAAGCCGCGGTCGATGGCGCTCTTCTTCTGCTGGTAGGTCGGCGTTTCGAACACCGCCGGGAAAGTGGCCAGCAGGTTGTCGATCAACTGGTTGATGTCGGCGATGAAGTCGCTCGCCGTGCCGGCAGGCAGCTCCAGCGCACGCGGCTCGCGCGGCTCGTCGAAATGGTTGACGTAAACCCGGTCGGCCGGTGTCTCCATGCGCTTGGCTTCGGCCTTGAGGTAACGCTGGACGAAGGAGAAGCGCCCGGTGCCGGGCTCGCCCATGACGAACACGTTGTAGCCGGGACGCGGCATGGCCACGCCGAACTGCAGCGCCTCCACGGCGCGGGCCTGGCCCAGCACGCCGCGGAAAGGTTCGAGATCATCGGTGCTGCTGAAGTTGAACTGCTCGGGGGCGAAGGGGCGGGTCAGAGATTCGGGGGCAAGGCGCAAAGCATCGAGGCTACGCTTGGACATTGGCAATCCTTTATAGCGGGCGGACGTTCCGCAAAAACATGGGGTGATTCTGGGCCTGTGGCACAAGCAGGATCAAGGTTTGATTCAAGGCAATGCGCAAAATCGACGCTGGGATAATCTGTCTTGTAGCCATCAAGCCTGCAAACGACAGGCGCCCCGCTATCAGGAACCTTGCCTATGAGTGCCTTCCAGGAAATCGCCGCCCTGCTCAGCCTGTCTGCCTTGCTGGGCATGCTCGCCGTCAGGCTGCGCCAACCATTGATCATCGCTTATATCCTGGTCGGCATCATCGCCGGCCCGGCGGTGATGAATCTGGCGGGAGATCACAGCTCGATCAGTCTGTTGTCGGAAATCGGCATTACGGTGCTGCTGTTCGTCGTCGGCCTGAAACTGGACATGCATCTGGTGCGCACGCTCGGCCCAGTGGCTCTGGCCACCGGTCTGGGGCAACTGAGTTTCACCATCGTCGCCGGCCTGATCCTGTGTCGTCTGCTGGGCCTGGACTGGGCGAGTGCCGGCTACGTGGCCGTGGCGCTGACCTTTTCCAGCACCATCATCATCGTCAAACTGCTGTCGGACAAAGGCGAAATCGATTCACTGCACGGCCGCATCGCCATGGGCTTTCTCATCGTGCAGGACATTGCCGTGGTGCTGGCCATGCTGGTCATCAGCCTGTATCAGCCAAGCCACGGCACCCACGAGGGGTTATCCCCGCTGGCGCTGATCGGCGCCCTGCTGGCCAGCCTGGCGCTGCTCTATCTGCTGGTACGCTTTGCCCTGCCACGCCTGCTGGCGCCCATGGCCCGCTCGCCCGAACTGCTGATGCTGGTGGCTATCGCCTGGGGTACGTTGCTGGCCGGGGGCGCCGAGGCCCTGGGGCTGTCCAAGGAACTGGGCGCATTCATCGCGGGTTTCTGCCTGGCCTCGACGCCATTGCGTGAAGCCATCGCCAGCCGCCTGACCAGCCTGCGCGACTTTCTTCTGCTGTTCTTCTTCCTACACCTGGGTATTCAGCTGGACTTCACCTATCTGCACCAACAGATCGGCAGCGCGTTGCTGCTGTCGCTGTTCGTGCTGATCGGCAACCCGCTGATCGTGATGGCCATCATGGGCGCGATGGGCTACCGCAAGCGCACCGGTTTCATGGCCGGGCTGACCGTGGCTCAGATCAGCGAGTTCTCCATCATCTTCGTCGCCATGGGCATCAGCCTCGGCCATGTGGGCGGGGCAGCGCTGGGCCTGACCACGCTGGTGGGGATCATCACCATTACCCTGTCCACCTACATGATTCTCTACTCGCAGCCGCTGTTCGAGCGCCTTTCCCCCTGGCTTGGCATATTCGAGCGGCGCGTCGCCCACCGCGAAAACGCCGAAGACAATGCTCCTGAGCAGGCCCAACCTGAGGTCATCGTCTACGGCCTGGGCCGCTACGGCCGCCAGCTGGCGCATCGCCTGCAGGATGGGGGCCTGCGCGTGCTGGGGGTGGACTTCGATCCGCAGGCCCTGGCCAGCGCCCGGCAGGCGGGGCTGGCGGTATGCTACGGCGATGCCGAAGACGCCGATTTCATCGCCCACCTGCCCTTGCAGCAGGCGCGTGCACTGGTCAGCACAATCCCGCAACGCGAAGTCAATGCGCTGCTCCTGCGCGCCGCACGCAGCGCTGGTTTTCGCGGCAGCGTGACCCTCAGCGCCTTTCGCGAAGGCGACCTGGAAGCCTTTACACGCGCCGGCGCCGCCAGCGTCCTGCAGCCTTATATCGATGCGGCCGACTCCGCTGCACGGCGCCTGCTGGAAGAGGTCAACCAGCCGCTCAGTTGAACTGCGCGCAGCTCAGGCAGTACTCGGCAGCCGGCAGAGCAGCCAGGCGCGCCGCTTCGATCGGCTCGCCGCAGCATAGACACTCGCCATAGCGCCCCTCGGCCAGGCGCTGCCGGGCCTGACGCACCAGCAACAGCTCCTGTTCGGCCTCGGCCAGCAGCGCTTCGAGCACCTCATCGTTCTGCCGCTGCTGCGCCTGCTCGGCGAAATCCGCCGAGTGGCTGCGACTCAGGTCGCGGCGAATCGCCTCGACGCGGACGGTGTAGTCATGCAGCAGAGCATCCAGCACATCACGGTGAGCCATGGGGCAACCTCCTTGCGTATGAAGAACGCTCAGTGTGATGCGCAGCGCAACGCGCGTGACTGACGCCGATCAGCACTTGCGCGAAATGTCGTGTTCGACTGCCTTGACACCAGTCGGCAGGCTGGCCAAAGCTCGGCCATCGCCATGACCAGAAGAAGAACAGCGACCTTGAAACGGATATTCGCCGTCCTTGCCCTGAGCCTCAGCCTTCCCCTGCACGCCGCCACGCCTGAACAGCTCGCCAACGATCCCTACTGGATCGCCCTCGGCCACTACGAAACCGGCAAGCTCGGCGGTTGGCGCAGCTATGTCGACGACGATGACTTCTTCCTCGCCGAGGATGGTGCCAGCGACCCGGTCGCCGAACTGCAGGCGACCCTCAAGGCCCTGTATCAGCCTGCCGCACTGGGCGACCGCCACCCGCAATGCGTCTACCCCGCACGGACCCGCTGGCTCAAGGCACAACTGCAACTCGATGACCTGCCTAGCCCCGACTGCGCCGAATATCGCAACTGGTTCGCCGACATCAATCCGCACAGCACGGTGCTGGTGTTTCCGGCTGCCTATCTGAACAGCCCCTCGTCGATGTTCGGTCACACCCTGCTGCGCATCGACCAGCCCGATATCGACAGCCACAACACCGCACTGCTGAGTTACGCGCTGAACTTCGGCGCCTTCATCGAAGGTGACGACAACAGTGTTCTCTATGCCTGGCGCGGGCTGATGGGCGGCTACCCCGGTCTGTTCGCCCTGGTGCCATATCGCGACAAGCTCAGCGAGTACAACCGCCTGGAAAACCGTGACCTGTGGGAGTACCGGCTGAACCTCACGGCGCAAGAAACGGCGCGCATGATCGAGCACGTCTGGGAGCTCAAGCAGATCCGCTTCGATTACTTCTTCTTCGACGAGAACTGCTCCTACCGTCTGCTCGAACTGCTGGAGATCGCCCGCCCCGGCATCGAACTGACCGAGCACTTTCCCCTCACCGCCATCCCCACCGACACCGTGCGCGCCGTCAAGGACGCCGGGCTGGTGGAGCGCATCGACTATCGCCCCTCGCGCGAGCGCGAACTGCTGGCGCGCGCCGAACCGCTGGACGCCGACGAGCAGAATTGGGCGCTGCGCCTGAGCGCGGATCCGGCGCAAGCCAGCGATGCCGAGTTCCTCACCCTGTCCGCAGAACGTCGCGCGCTGATCCAGGACGCCGCCTTCCGTCTGGTGCGCTACCACGCCAATAGTGAGGAACGCAGCAGCAATGCCCAGCGCAGCTTCCAGCTGCTCGGCGCGATCAATCGCAACCCACCACCGGCCTTGGAGGTGGAGCGCCCGCCGCTGCCCGAGGAAGGCCACGAATCACGTACCTGGCAACTAGCCGGCGGCAGCCGCGACGACCGCGCCTTCGCCGAGTATGGCCTGCGCATGGCCTACCATGACCTGAACGACAACCTCGCCGGTTTCCCCCTCGGTGCGCAGATCGAGATTTTCCAGCTCAAGCTACGCCAGTACGAGAACAACCACTGGCAGCTGCAACGCCTGGACCTGGCCAACATCCGCTCGCTGACACCACGTAACGCCCTGCTGCAACCGCTGTCCTGGCAAATTGGCGGCGGCCTGGAGCGGGTACTCGGTAAGGATGGCGATAGCCGCTTGGTCGGCCATATCAGCGGTGGCGCCGGTGCCACCTGGCAGTTGCACGACGACCTGCTCGGCTTCGCCCTTGGCACGGCTCGCCTGGAATACAACGAGGACTTCGCTGCCGTTATCTCTCCCGCTCTGGGCTTCAACGCCGGCCTGCTTTGGCGCAACCCGCTGGGCAACCTGACGCTGGAGGCAGCCGGCGACTACTTCCATAACGGCGAAGTGCGTCGCCGCCTGTCGCTCAACCAGCAATGGGAAATGTCACGCAACCTTGGCCTGCGCCTGAGCGCCCAGCGCGAGTTCAGCCAGATCGCCAGCCCGGTCAACGAGGTGAAGCTGGAGTTGCGCTGGTATCACTACTGAACGCCAGCAGGCAGACCACAGGCTTCTATACTGAAATTCCCGCTGCCCGTTTCAGGAGAGTCATCATGCGTCGCACGCTCATGTTTCTCGCCGCCACCCTGATCAGCCTGCCGCTCTGGGCCATGCACTGTCCGCAGGACATGGCCAAGATCGATGCGTTGCTGCAGAGCGATCCGCCCGCCGATCCCGACGTGCTGGCCAGGGTCAAGGAACTGCGTGCCGAGGGCGAGGCGCTGCACAAGGCTGGCGATCACAGCGAGTCGGTCAAGGTGCTCGGCGAAGCGCTGGATTTGCTCTCCGCCAGCGAGTAGCCGCTCAAAAACCGCTGTAGAGCAGGCCCAGCGCCACCTGCCTGACCTCCTGCAGATCCACCGGCTTGCTCAGGCAAGCGCTGGCGCCGCGCGCTCTGGCATCCTCGAACAGGCGATCATCGGCTACCGCGCTGATCACCATTACCGGCACGCCTCGTAAACGCGGCTCGGCGCGCATGGCGTCGAGTACCTCTAGGCCGCTGCCGTCAGGCAGGTCGATATCCAGCAACACCAGCGCCGGTTCGCTGTCATGCAATTCGGCCAACGCCCGCTGACAGGAACTCACACCGCGGACCTCGGCGAACTCTCGCAGCGACGCCTGGAGGATCTTCATGCAGGCCGGATGATCCTCCACGCACAGCACCTGCACCAGGCTGCGCGTCGCTTGCCTCGGCGTATCGACCGTGTCATCGCGTACCTCTTCGGGACTGGCCGCGCTGGGTATGTCGAGCCAGAAACGACTGCCCACTCCTGGCTCACTGCGTACGCCGATCTCGCCGTCCATCAGCGTGGCCAGCTCGCGACACAGCACCAAACCAATACCGGTGCCGGGAATGTTCGAGCTCTCGCGACCGAGACGCTGGAACGGCTGAAACAGCTGCGCCAGTTGCTCGCTCGACAGGCCCGGGCCGGCATCGTCGACCCACAAGCGCACGCAATCGGCGCGCACCTCGTAGCCCAGGCGAATCATGCCGCGCGGGCTGTTGTACTTGATCGCGTTGGACAGCAGGTTGAGCAGGATCTGCCGCACCCGACGCGGATCACCCTGCACGAACAACGGAGGATCGGCCGCCTCCATGACCTGCAACTGCAGCTGTTTCTGCTGCACTTCGGGCTGCACCAGCTCGGCACAGCCGCTGAGCAGCGCGCCGATTTCGATCGGTTGCAGTTGCAGCTGCTGGCGCCGGCTTTCGATGCTCGACAGATCGAGAATATCGTCCACCAACGAGGTGAGGTGGCGGCTGGCGTTAATGATTTCGCGCGAGTAATCGGTCTCCAGTTTGGCGTCGGGCTTGTCCTGCGCCTCCATTTCGATCAATTGGGCGAATCCATGGATGGCGTTGAGTGGCGTGCGCAGCTCATGACTCATGCTCGACAGGAAACGACTCTTGGCCTGGCTGGCGGCAAGCGCCTCGAGGCTGGCATGGCGCAGCTCGTCCTGCACCTGCTTGAGCCGGGTGATGTCGACATGCGTACCGGCGATGCGTAGCGGCCAGCCGCTGTCGTCACGCAACAGGACCTTGCCTCGACTGAGCAGCCAGACGTACTCGCCGCGGCAGTCGAGATAGCGATACTCGGCGTCGAAATATTCCTCGCCGTTGTCGGCAAAGAGCTTACGCAGGTGGCGCAGGCGCTCCAGATCATCGGGGTGCACGCGCTGGTTGAATTCGCTCAACGTCAGGTGGTTCGCACCCAGACCAAAACGCCGTACGAAGCGCTCGCTGAGATCGATGGTGAGATCACGGGTGTCGATCTGCCAGAGGCTTTCGGTGGTGCTATCGAGCACAAGCTGCAGGATGCTTTGCGTCTCCTGCCGCTCATGCTCACTGGCCTTGAGCTGTTTGCCGGCATGCTGCACGGCCTCGGCCAGGCGGCTGACCTCGGCGATGTGACTGTCCGGCGCAGCGGGCAGATACTTGCCCTGCCCCAGGCTGGTGGCCATGTCGACGATGCCGTCGATAGGCTCGGCCAACTGATTGCTCAGGTTGCGCGAGCGCAGCCACATCAGAGCGAAAAACAGCAGATAGAACGCGGCCAGACCGGCGATCAGCAGGTAGCCGATGTGCATGTAACGCTCGGCCAGCTGGTTGGTGTCATGGAAGATCTGCTCCTCATCCACCACCAGCAGCAAGCGCCAGCCGGTCTGTGGAATCTCGCTCCAGGCCACCAGTTGCTTGCGCCCGCCGAGCACCACTTCCTGAACGTTGCCGTTGCCGTCGTTCATCGCCTGCAGCAACGGCGCCATGCCCTCGCGCTTGGCCAGATTGAAGTCCTCGGGCTTGAGCACCTCACGGCGCACGGCCTCGTCGTAGGAATACTGGGTCAGCTCGCGCAGGCCGAAATCCAGCTCACCCGCCTTCGGCAGCGCCATGATGTTGTGATCATGGCTGACCAGCATCGCGTAGCCCTGCCACGGCACATTGAGTTCGGCAATCTCGCCCAGTACCTGACCCACGGTCACGTCCAGGCCGACCACCCCTTCGAGAAAATCATCGCGATACACCGGCGCGATGGCCGACAGCATCCAGCCGAGACCGGCCGGATCGAGGTACACCTCGGTCCACATCACCTTGCGCTGCGGGTTGTGCTGAGCATCGGCGAGGTAATAGAAGTTGTAATCGGGTATCACCATGTCATGGGGATACTGCGCGGGCGTATCGAACCAGGGATAGATGCGGTTGTAACTGTCCCAGGTGTTGAAATAGAGCGCGGCCACCAGAGGGTTGGACTTCTGGATCGAACGCATCAGCGGGTCGATCTGCGACAGACGCATGACCTTGGCGTGATCCTGCTGCGCCAGAGGCGTGCTGTTGGCATAGAAAGAGGCTGCACGGCCGTCATCGCTGCGGGTGTAGAAGACGCCGCTATCCGTCACCGCATGACGCTGGCGCTCGAGCGCGTCAGGCTGGAAATCGGTATCGAGCAGGGCCTCGTACGTAGCATCGCGGAAAACCTGCACCAGCGACTCGATTGAGCGCAGGCGCCCGTCGATGATCTGCCCCTCGCGCAAGGCCGCGCTGGCCAGATCCTTCACCGCCGTTTCCTGCAGATGCTCGACCTGAGCGTCGCGAATCGCCTGGTTACTCAGCAGATACACCGCGATCAGCACCGACTCCACGAGAATCAGCGGGATCAGCGCGCTTTGCACGAACGCTCGCCAGATCCACTGACGCAGAGGGTAGCGACTAGAACTCGGCATTAGGGCTCCTTTCCAGAGGTCGCGGGCAGACGCGAAGGGCCATCATAGCTTCCCGAGACGGAATCCGCAGTCGACGCTGAGGAACCTTTGGCGTAGACTTCGCGTCCTAGCTGTAACCACGAAAGTTTTGGGGCCGATTAGGATTCGACGCCGGTAGCGAAACTTGAGGGGCATGCCGAGTAGGTGACAGTTCTCGTAAATCCGCTGCCACAACTTCATAGTTGCCAACGACGACAACTACGCTCTGGCCGCCTAAGGGCGCCAGCTGACCCTAGGGGATGCCTGTAAACCCGAAGATCTGGTCAGTCATATAGAACAGGATCGCCGCCAAGTTCGCTGCAGACGTAACGGCTAAAACTCATGCAGCTCGCTCCAAGCACCCTGCCACTCGGGCGGCGCGGAGTTAACTCAATAGAGATGGCTAAGCATGTAGAACCAATAGCGGAGAGCTGGCGGACGGGGGTTCAAATCCCCCCGGCTCCACCAATTGAAGCAAGCATAAACCCCTGATTTTCTTCACGAGAGTCAGGGGTTTTGTGTTTTCAGGCCCGTCATTTTTCAAAAAGGCTAGCGACAGGCTACTAGGTAGGCCCCAAGCAGATAGCGCCCGGCGCTTGCAGCGTGCCCCGGCAAATCGATACTATGCGAACAATTCTCAATTGAACTTGAGTATCGACTCCTCCATCGCGAGTGTGCGCATGCCTGCGGCCGAGCCTCCATTCCAGCAAGCGATCCATGAGCTGTACAACGACCATCATGGTTGGCTGTTCGCCTGGTTACGGCGCAAGCTTGGCTGCTCTCAAAACGCCGCCGATCTGGCGCAGGACACCTTTACCCGCATCCTTTCCTCGCGCGAGATTCTCGGCACCATTCGCGAGCCACGCGCCTTTCTGACGACGACGGCGCGCCGTCTGGTGATCGACCAGTCACGCCGCAAACAGATCGAAGAAGCCTATCTGCGTGAGCTGAAGCTGACCGCCGAAAGCCTTTCGGGTTACCAGTCGCCGGAGCAGATTCTCACCACACTCGAAGCCCTGGAGCAGATCGCATTCGTGCTGGAAGAGCTCAGCGCCAAGCAGCGACAGGCCTTCCTGCTCTACTTTCTCGACGGCCAACGCCAGGTCGATATTGCCGTGCAGATGGGTATCTCCGAGCGCATGGTGCGCAAGCATCTACTGCAGGCGTTGCTGCAGTGCAGCAATGCGTTGGAAGTCTGAGCACGCGCATGAGCAACCTCGATTCGATCAATGAGCAAGCCGCCGATTGGCTGATCCGGCTCAATGAGCCCGATGCCGACGAGCGACTGGCAGCCGAATTCGACGCCTGGAAACGCAGCGACGCTCGCCACGCTGCAGCGGCCGAGCGGCTACAGGGCTTTATCGGGCAGATGTCGGCATTGCGTGGGCAAAAGGCCTCGGTGCATGCCGCGCTCGATGCGGCCTTCACCAGCCGCAAGCGCCGCTATCGCGGCAAACGCGCAGCTACCGCACTCATGCTGCTGGCGCTATTGCCGGTCTGGGCGCTCTGGCGAAGCGAGTTGCCCAGCTATCTGCTGGCCGATCTGCGCACCCAGCCCGCTCAATGGCTGGCGCACGAGCTACCGGATCATTCGCGGGTGACCCTCAGCGGCAACAGCGCCCTCGACCTGCAGTACGACAGCCAGCAGCGATACGTTCGCCTGCTGCGCGGAGAAGTGCTGGTCGACGTTGCCCACGACTCGACGCGCCCCTTCATCGTGGCGACCGAACAGGGGGAAGTCCGTGCGCTGGGCACCCGTTTCGTGGTCACCCGCAGAGACGGCGCCACCCTGGTGACCATGCTCGAATCGCGCGTAGCCGCAACGGCCAGCAGCAATCCGCAGGCACTGGAGGTCAACGCAGGTGAGCAGGCGCGCATCACCCGTCACGACGTGCAACTGACGAAGACCGTGGATACCCGCAGCGTCGAGGACGCCTGGCGCCACCATCAACTGGTGGTCAGGGACCAGCCTTTACCCGCGGTGCTCGACCAACTGGCCAGGCAATTCCCAGGACACATGCAGTTCGACCGCGAGGCGCTGGCTGACCTGCGCGTATCCGCAGTACTGCCACTGGACGACAGCGACCGCGCCCTGAACCTGCTCGCCGAGGCGCTGCCACTGCAGATTCGCGAGTTCACGCCATGGCTGAAGGTGATCAGCCGAGCCCCCTGAATCGGTAGCAAAAAAATCGCACGGCCGGGTTCCGGTTTTTGCACCTGGCCCGTCAAGGACGATAGACACCAAAAACACGGGACTCTATCGACCATGCGCACCTACGCCGTGCCCCTTGGCTACGCTGTCACGCCCCTTGCCCTGGCCATTCATCTGAGCTTCGCAGGCCTTTTGGGCAGCGTTGTCGCCGTACCTGCGCCCGCTCACGCAGCCGAGCAGGCGCAAAACCACTACGACATCGAAGCCGGCCCCCTGGCGGATGTACTGAACCGTTTCGCGCAACAAGCTGGCGTGCCCCTGGCATTCGAGCCGCAGCGTCTCGCCGATCTGCAAAGCCCGGGCCTGCACGGCCGGTACGACATCGATGTAGGCTTCGCCACGCTGCTGAGAGGCAGCGGCTATTCAGCCCGCATGGGGAGTAACGGTTATGTCCTGGTTCGCCAGAGCGATAGCCTGGAACTGAGCGCGACGACCGTGATCGGTGCCAATGAGGAACATCCCAACGAATATGTGGCTGGCTACGTGGCCAAGCGCAACATGAGCGCTACCAAGACCGATACGCCGATCACCGAGACGCCGCAGTCCATTTCGGTGGTGACGAACGACGAGATTCGCGACCGCCAGGCGGAAACCTTGTCCCAGGCGCTGAGCTACACGCCAGGGCTCACCAGCAGCCCGACCAATTTCAACCGCACTGCGGACCGCTTCCGCATCCGCGGCTTCGAGGTCGAATCCGGCACCGGCGGCTCGCTGCGCGACGGCCTGCGCCTGCAGAACAACTCCTACGACGGCATTCAGGAACCTTATGGCCTGGAGCGCGTCGAGGTCATTCGCGGCGCTGCATCGGTGCTCTACGGCCAGCTCTCGCCCGGCGGCATGATCAATGGCGTCAGCAAGCGCCCGACCGAAACGCCCTTGCATGAGCTGAACCTGCAAGTGGGTTCCCACGACCGCAAGCAACTCTCTGCCGACTTCAGCGGCCCACTGGCCGGTAGCGACACCCTGAGCTATCGCCTGACCCTGCTCAGCCGCAACAGCGACACCCAGCAGGATCATATCAACGACGACAAGTTGTACATCGCTCCGGCGCTGACCTGGCGCCCAAACGAAGACACCTCGCTGACCCTGCTGTCCTTCTACCAGAAGACCGATACGCGTTTTCCCGCGCCCCTGCCCTATCAGCTGGTGAAAGGCGTGGGTGATGGCGCTTTCAAGATCGGCCGCCACGATTTCATCGGCGAGCCGGACTACGACGACATGAACGGCGAGATGTCGACTCTGGGCTACGAGTTTCAACACCACTTCAACGAAAACTTCACGCTCAACCATAAGCTGCGTTATTACGAAACCGACGTGAAGTGGAGCTACCTGCAAATTCAACCGTCCCCAGCAGCCATTAACTTCTCTGCAAGTACCGGCACACTGTTGCGCCGCTACAGTGATCGCCACGAACGTGCGCGAACATGGGCCAGCGATACCAATATCGAATCGAGATGGCAGCTCGGCAGTGTCGAGCACACCGTGCTGGTCGGTTTCGATGGCTACGACACCTCCTACGACTCACATAACTTCCGTGGCAATGCCCCCAGCCTGGATCTGACCCGCTACAACTATGGGCCACCGGTAGTGGTGAACAAGGAACGCAGCCAGGATCGCGGCTCACAGCTCGACACGCTGCAAAAGGGCGTCTATTTCCAGGATCAGATCAAGTTCAACGACAAGTGGATTCTGGTGCTGGGTGGCCGTCATGACTGGGCCGACCAGCAGCAAACGGCGCATAGCAATGATGCCAAGGCCAGCCAGAGTGACGAAGCTACCACCTACCGCGCGGGGCTCGTGTACCTGACGGACAATGGCCTGGCCCCCTATATCAGCTATAGCGAGTCGTTCTTCCCTGTTTCCGTTGCAGAAGTGACTGGCCAAACCTTCGCCCCCACCGAAGGCAAGCAATACGAAGTGGGCGTGCGCTATCAGCCCAAGGACAGCAACCTGCTCCTCAGTGCCGCCCTTTATGAGCTGACCCAAACCAACGTGCTGACTTTTGATAGCAACGACGACCCGAGACAAACTGGCGAGGTTCGCTCGCGCGGTCTGGAGCTGGAAGCCAAGGCGGATGTCACCCAAGCACTCAGCGTGATTGCCTCCTATACCTATACCGATGCACGCACCACCAAGAGCGCCATTGCCGCCGAAGTGGATCAGCGTACCGATGATACGCCCTACCACCAGGCCGCCCTTTGGAGCAGCTACGACTTCATCAACTGGGGCATGCCGCAACTGACCGTGGGTGCCGGCGTTCGCTACATGGGTACAACGCAGGCCTCGGGTATGGAGTCGGCCATGCCAGCCTATACCCTGCTCGACGCCATGGCACGCTACCAGATCGACGACCACTGGGACCTGACCGTCAACGCCAGCAACCTGACCGACAAGCGCTACACGCAGTGCGGGTTCTCCACCTGTCACTACGGTGACGAGCGCCAGGTGGTGGGTACGGTGAGCTATCGCTGGTAGCACAACCGGGCCGCCGCCATGGCGGCCCGGCTCTCAGTGGGCGCTCTGCCCGCGCTGCCCCTTGAACAACCTGAACACGACGATGGCCAACACGCCGACCACCAGGGCCGCAGTGCACAGCAGCACAGAATGGGTGCTGGAGAACGCCGCTTTGGCTGCCGCGATCAGCGCACTACCCTGCTCGGCCGGCAACTGGGCGGCCACCAGGTAACTGTCGCCAATCGAACGCGCCGCCCGCTCGGCCAATGCTGCCGCTAGCTCTTTGGGCAAGGCGACGGTATGGCCGTACACGCTGGACATGAACACGCCGAAAAAGGTGATCCCCAATCCCGTGCCCAGCTCGTAGGCGGTGGCTTCCAGAGCGCCCGCAGCGCCACCCTTGCTAGCCTCAACCGCACCCATGATGGCGATGGATGAAGCCGTCAGGCCGATGCTCAGCGCCAACCCCAGCACGGCCAGCATAGCCGGCACGCTCACGCCCGGCTCATGCAGATCGGCGAACGCCACGAAGCCCAGGGCACCGGCGGAAACCAGCAGCGAGAGGCTGGCCACCGCGCGCAGCCCGAAGCGATTGGACAGGTAGCCGGCCACCGGCCCGCCGACCGCTGCCGCCGCCATGATGGGAATCATGAAGATGCCCGCCTGCAGCGGCGACTTGTCGAGCACGTACTGCAGCTCCATCGCCAAGGTCAGTTCCACCCCGGCCAAGGCGCCGATCGCCACCACCGCCATGATCAGCCCGGCCAGTAAAACCGGGCGACCGAACAGCGACAGATCGAGCATTGGCTCGGTTGCGCGCAGTTGCTGGCGGGCGAACAGCGCCAGCAATGCCAGCCCCACGATCAGCACCAGCAGGGCGACCGGAAGCGGCTGGGTGCCGCCGATACCGGCCTTGATGGCGTAGACCACGCTGATGATGCCGGCGATCAGGATCAGCGCCTGGCCGATGGTCCACCTGCCCGGCGTAATCTCCTCGACGCGCGGCAGCAGCACGAAGGCGACCGGAATCACCACCGCCATCACGGGTACGTTGATCAGGAACACCGAGCCCCACCAGAAATGCTCGAGCAGCGCACCGCCCACCAGCGGGCCGATCGCCGCACCCGCGGCGCCAACGGTGCCCCACAGGCCGAGGGCCATGGCCCGCTCGCGTTCGTCCTCGAAGGTGCGGCGAATGATGCCCAGGACGCAGGGCATGATCATCGAACCGCCGATGGCCAGAAGTATCCGCGCGGCGATCAGCAACGCAGGAGTGGGCGCGAACGCCGCCAGCGTCGAGGCCACGCCGAACACGCCGAGGCCGGCCAGCAGAATGCGCCGGTTGCCAACACGGTCGGCCAGGGTGCCCATGGGCACCAGCAGGCCCGCCATCAGCAGCGGGTAGATGTCGATGATCCACAGCACTTCGGTGGCCGAAGCGCCGAGCGCCAGGGTCAGCGAGGGCACGGCGATGTGCAGGATGGTCATGTCGATGACCACCGGCAGGAAGGCCAGCATGACGGCCAGCAGGATCAGCCAGCGACGGGGAACGACAGCACGCATGGAAAGGCTCTCGGGCAAGGTGGATGGACTCTACTGAGCGCTCGCGACAGCGGCAATCTCCGCCACATCGCGCTCATACAGGCCGCCACCGAGCGACTTGTACAACGCCACCCGGTTGGCGATTTCCGCACGGCGCAGTTCCAGCAGCACCTGCCGCGCGGCCTGCAACTGGCGCTGGGCGTCGAGCAGTTCCAGGCGCCCTTCGACGCCCGCGCGGTAGCGCAGGTCGGACAGCGCCAGGCGCCGCTCGGCAGCGCTCACCGCGCGCAGTTGCGCCTCGATCTGGCGATCGAAGGTGGCGGTGCCGGCCAGGGCATCGGCCACTTCGCGAAAGGCGGTCTGGATGGCGCGCTCGTACTGGGCCACAGCCTCGGACTTGCGCACCTTGGCCAGGCGCAGTTCGGCGCGCAGGCGCCCGCCCTGGAACAGTGGCTGCGAGATCTGCGGCGCAAAGCGCCAGACCTGGCGGCTCGGATCGAACAGGCCACCGAGCGAGGTGCTGGCGTAACCAAAGGAGGCGGTCAGGGAGATCTGCGGGAAGAACGCCGCCCGCGCCGCGCCGATGTCGGCATTGGCGGCCACCAGCACCTGCTCGGCCTGGCGCAGGTCCGGCCGGCTCAGCAGCAGATCGGCTGGCAACCCCGCCGGTAGTGGCGCAATCACCGACTGCCGCTCCAGCGGCAAGCCGGCAGGCAGGTCGGCCGGCATCTCGCTGCCCACCAGCAACTGCAGGGCGTTGTCCGCCTGCGCCAGGGCGCGTCGGCGCGCTTCCAGGTCGGCTTCGGCCAGGGCCACCTGCCCTTCGGCCTGGGCCACGTCCAGGCTGCTGTTCTGCTCGGCCTGCTTGAGCAGGCGGGCAAGTGTCAGGGACTGTTGCCAGTCGGCCAGGGTGCGTTCGGTCAGTTGCAGTTGCTCGTCGGCCAGGCGCTGGGCGAAGTAGGCCTCGGCCACTGCGCCGACCAGAGTGATCTGCGCCGCATCGCGGCCCTGCTCGCTGGCCAGGTAGCGCGCCAGCGCCGCATCGGACAGCGAGCGTACACGGCCGAACAGATCCAGCTCGAAAGCGCTGGTGCCGACGTTCACCGCGACCTGGCGGTTCACCTCGCGGCGCGACTCGCCGGCATTGCCCTGCGCCAGGGCCCGTTCGCGGGTGTGGCTGGCATCGAGTGACACCGACGGCAGGCGTGTGGCCTGCTGGATATTGAACATCGCTCGCGTCGCTTCCACGTTCAGCGCAGCCAGACGCAAGTCGCGGTTATTGGCCAGCGCCAGGTCGATCAGCCGCTGCAGGCGCGGGTCGCCGAACATGGCGCGCCAGCCCAGGGCACTGGCCGGCAGCGTCGCGGCCGGTGTCACTGCATTCATGGGAAAGCTCGCCGGCACCGGTGCAGCCGGGCGCTCCAGGGTCGGCGTCAGCGAGCAGGCGCTCAGGCAAACGAGCAGCGGCAGGGTCAGTAACGGGCGCATCAGGGGTTCTCCTGGCTCAGCGCGGCGCGGCCACGCTGCGCACGCCAGGCGCTCAAACGCTCCTGGGTGCCGATGACGAAGACGAAGAAGGCCGGCACGAAGAACACCGCCAGCAGGGTGCCGCTGAGCATGCCGCCGAACACCCCGGTGCCGATGGCATGCTGGGTTTCGGCACTGGCGCCGGAGGCCAGCATCAGCGGCACCACGCCGAGGGTGAAGGCCAGCGAGGTCATCAGGATCGGCCGCAGGCGCAGGCGCGCGGCGGTCACGGCGGCGTCGATCAGCGTGCGTCCCTCGGCATGCAACTGGCGGGCGAACTCGACGATGAGGATGGCGTTCTTTGCCGACAGGCCGATGATGGTGATCATCCCCACCTTGAAGAACACATCGTTGGGCATGCCACGCAGCATCACCGCAGCCACCGCACCGAGCAGGCCCAGCGGCACCACCAGCATCACCGACAGCGGAATCGACCAGCTCTCGTAGAGCGCCGCCAGCACCAGGAACACCACCAGCGCCGAAAGCAGCATCAGCAGCGGCGCCTGCGCCGCCGACTGGCGCTCCTGCAGCGACTGCCCGGTCCAGGCCACGGCGAAGCCCTGCGGCAACTGCGCCACCAGGCGCTCCATCTCGGCCATGGCCGCACCGCTGGAAACACCTGGCGCAGCGCCCCCAGCGATACGCACGGCGGGAAAGCCCTGGAAGCGCATCATCTGCTGCGGCGACTCGCTCCATACCGGCGTCACCACCTCGCGCAGCGCCACCATGCCGCCGCTGGCATTGCGCACGCGCAGGCCGAGCACGTCGTCCAATTGCATGCGCGCCGGGGCATCGGCCTGCAGGATGACCTGCTGCATGCGCCCGGCATTGGGGAAATCATTGACGTACAGCGAACCCATGGCCGCCGACAGCGTGCTGCTCACGGCGGCGAAGGACAGGCCCATGGCCTCGGCCTTCTGCCGGTCGATCTCCAGGCGGATGCTTTCGCCGGGCGGCAGGCCATCGGGGTAGACATCGCTGACCACCTCGCTCTGCGCCGCCAGTTCCAGCAATTGCGCCTGCGCAGCCAACAGCGCGGCCTCGCCACGGTTGGCGCGATCCTGCAGGAACAGGGTGAAACCGGAGGAGGTGCCCAACTCATCGATGGCCGGCGGCATCAGGCTCATCACCGTGCCTTCGACATTGCCCGCCATGGCCTGCTGCGCCAGCGCCGCCTCTTCGGCAGCCGTAGCACCCTCGCGCTGATCCCAGTCCTTGAGCATGGTGAAGGCCATGGCGGCATTGGGGCCGGAGCCGGCGAAGCTGAAGCCCAGCACCACCAGGTTGGCATCCAGCCCTGGCCGCGTGGCGACGTGCGCCTCGTAGGCCTTGACCACGTCCAGCGTGCGTTCGCTGGTGGCGCCGGTGGGCAACTGGATGGAGGTCATGAAGTAGCCCTGGTCCTCCTCGGGCAGGAAGGACGAGGGCAGTTGTGCGGCCGCGATGGCCAGCACCGCGCAGAGTACGACGAAGGCCGCCATCATCCGCCCGCTGCGCCCGACCAGGCGCGCCACCCGCACCCCATAGCTCGCCGTGAGGCGCTCGAAGGCGCGGTTGAAGGCGCCGAAGAAGCCGCGTTTATCGTGATGGTCAGCACCCACCGGGCGCAGCAGCGTGGCGCACAGCGCTGGCGTCAGGCTCAGGGCAAGGAAGGCCGAGAACAGGATCGACACCGCCATCGACAGGGTGAACTGCTGGTAGATCACACCCACCGAGCCGCTGCCGAAGGCCATGGGAATGAACACGGCGGTCAGCACCAGGGTTATGCCGATGATCGCGCCGGTGATTTCCCGCATTGCCTGTCGGGTCGCCTCCTTCGGCGACAGCCCCTGGGTGGCCATCAGCCGCTCGACGTTCTCCACCACCACGATGGCGTCGTCGACGATGATGCCGATGGCCAGCACCATGCCGAACATGGTCAGCGAGTTGATCGAGAAACCGGCCAGCAGCATCACCGCGAAGGTACCGAGCAGCGCGATGGGCGCGACGATGGCCGGGATCAGCGTATAGCGCAGGTTCTGCAGGAACAGGAACATCACCAGAAACACCAGCACCATGGCCTCGAACAGGGTGTAGATCACCTTCTCGATGGACACCTTGACGAAAGGCGCGGTATCGAACGGCACCGAGTAGGCCATGCCCACCGGCATGCTCGGCGCCAGCTCGGCCAGACGCTCGCGCACGGCTGAGGCGGTGCGCACGGCATTGGCCCCGGGCGACAGTTGAATGGCCGCGCTGGTCGCTGACACGCCGTTCTCGCGGTTGGAAAAACCATAGGACTGCGCCCCCAGCTCGATGCGCGCCACATCGCCGAGTACCACCCTGGCGCCATCGGTGCCGGCGCGCAGCACGATGGCGGCGAACTGCTCCGGCGTGCTCAGTTGCCCCTGCACGGTCAGCGGCACGGTCAAGCGCTGGCCCGGCAAAGCAGGCTCGTCACCGACCCGGCCGGGAGCGATCTGTGCGTTCTGCTGCTCGATGGCCTGAGCCAGCTCATTCATGGTCAGGCCGTAGGCGGTGAGCTTGTGTGGATCGACCCAGACACGCATGGCCTGCTCAGCGCCAAACAGTTGCACGCGCCCGACGCCGTCGATACGGCGCAGCTCCTGGACGATGTTGCGCGCCAGGTAATCGTTCAGCGCCACTTCATCGAACTGGCCGTTGGGCGAGGTCATGCCCACCATCATCAGAAAGCCCGAGGCGGCGGACTCCACCTGCAGGCCGTTCTGCCGCACGGCCTGGGGCAGGCGCGGCTCCACCGCCTTGATGCGGTTCTGCACGTCCACCTGGGCCAACTCGGCGTCGGTACCCGGCTTGAAGGTGGCAGTGATCTGCGCGGTACCCGAGGTGTCCACCGAGGACTCGAAGTACAGCAGGTTCTTCACCCCCGACAGCTCACGCTCGACCAGGCTCACCACCGAGTCGTTGAGCGTCTGCGGGGTGGCCCCCGGATAGGTGGCGTAGAGGGTTACCGACGGCGGCGCCACCGATGGGTAGCGGGCGATGGGCAACTGCGGGATGGCGATGACGCCGACCAGCACGATGAACAGGGCGATCACCCAGGCGAAGACCGGGCGGTTGATGAAGAACTGCGGCATGAGGTTTTCTCCCAGCTCAGCGCGCGACGGCGCTGAGGCGTGCGCCGTTGGCGGCGGGCTGCCAAGGGCGCGTGACGACCTGGGCGTCAGGGCTCAGGCGCTCGATACCCTCGACCACCACCTGCTGCCCGGCGCTGAGCCCGGACACCACGCGGTAATGGCGCTCGACCAGCTCACCGAGCTCGACGGGCACCGGCCGTACCTGGCCCCGGGCATCGACCACCCACACGCTGGCCTGGCCTGCCGTGCGGGTCACCGCCTGCTGCGGCACGCTCAGTGCGGCGGGGTAATGCGCACGGGGAATCCGCGCCTGCACGTAGAGGCCGGGCAGCAGGCGGCGCTGCGGGTTGTCCACCAGCACACGCAGCAGCACGTCGCCGGTGCCGGCATCCACCTCGATGCCGGAGAACAGGATGCGCCCGCGCAGGCCCAGTGGCTTGCCGTCGCTGCCGAGGATGTCGACGCTCAGTTCCGGTGTCGCCGAGCCTGCCTGCTGACGCAGCGCGTCCAGCCTTGAGGCGGACTGGCGCACGTCGACGTACACCTGGTCGATCTGCTGGATGCGCGCCATGGGCGTGGTATCGGTGGGCGACACCAGCGCGCCTTCGCTGACCAGCGCCTGGTCGATGCGCCCGGCAATCGGCGCCTCGACGCTGGCAAATTGCAGGTCCAGCTTGCGCCGCGCCAGCGTCGCCTTGGCCTGGGCCACATCGGCGGCGGCCTGCTCGCGCTGCGCCACGGCGTCGTCATACACCTGGCGGCTGACGGCCTCGGCCTGCACCAGTGGGCTCAGGCGCTCGGCTTGCACCCGCGCCCGCGACAGGGTCGCCTCGGCGCGCTGCAAGGCAGCAGCGGCGCTGTCGACCTCGGCCTTGAACGGCGCCGGGTTGATCTGGAACAGCACGGCACCGGCCTCGATCTCGGCGCCCTGCTCGAACAGGCGGCGCTGCACGATGCCGCCGATCTGCGCGCGAATCTCGGCGCTGCGCACGGCGGCCACACGCGCGGGCAGGTCCTCGCTGACCGCCAGTTCGTGCGCCTCGAGCGTCAGCACCGACACCTGCAGCGGCGCGGCCGCCTCGGCTTGCTCCGACGCCGCGTCGCACCCTGCCAGCCCGAGTACGGCAAGCCCTGCGAGCACGATGCCCAGATGCCGTTGTTTACTGCCCATGACCCACTCCTCGTTGCACGCTACGCCCGGACGACCTGATGCCGGCCGGAGCTGATCGAGGCGGCAGTCTGACGCGCGGCTGTTGCGAATGATTCGAGGCTTTGTGGAGAAAGCATGGAGGGCGCGATAACATTCGCAGCCACCGTCTGCGAGCCTGCCCATGTCCGATCCCCACGCGCGCACCCACCACGCCTCCCCAGCCCCGGCACTGGTGCTGATCGCCGAGGACGAAGCCGAGATCGCCGACATTCTCATCGCCTACCTGCAGCGCAGCGGCCTGCGCACCCAGCACGCCAGCGACGGCCAGCAGGCCCTGGCCCTGCACCAGGCGCTCAAGCCGGATCTGCTGCTGCTCGACGTGCAGATGCCGGTCGTCGACGGCTGGAAGGTGCTCAGCGAAATCCGCTCTCGGGGCGATACGCCGGTGATCATGCTCACCGCGCTGGATCAGGACATCGACAAGCTCATGGGCCTGCGCCTGGGCGCCGACGATTACGTGGTCAAACCCTTCAACCCGGCCGAGGTGGTGGCCCGCGTACAGGCGGTACTGCGGCGCACGCGGACGAGCGCGCCAGCCGCCACCCAGGTGTTGCGCGTCGGTGCATTCCAGATCGACCTGGACAGCCACGAGGCCAGCGTCTTTCGTGATGGCCAGGCGCACACGCTGGAGCTGACCCTGACCGAGTTCAAGCTGCTGGCCTGCCTGATGCGCGCGCCGAAACGGGCGTTCAGCCGCGCCGAACTGCTGGAGAGCTGCCTGCCCGAAGGCGACAGCCAGGAGCGCACCGTGGACAGCCACATCAGCAAGCTGCGCAAGAAACTCGAAGCCCTCGATATCCAGGGCGTACCGGCCAGTGTCTGGGGCGTGGGCTATCGCTTCGGCGCCGAGTCATGAAGCCGACCCCTGGCCTGCGCCGGCAATTCATCCAGTCCCTGGCGGTGATGGCGCTGAGCATCATCTTCATCGCGGTGTTCGGCTCTTACGTGTTCTATGCCATCGCGATGGCCTACCTGCCGGGTAGCATCTCGGAAACCTGGATGCCCTCGCGGGTGGAAATGATCTGGATCGGCTGCACCATCATCGCCGCCCTGGGCATGGCGGTATTCGTCGCCGTGCGGCTGTCGCGACGGCTGATCTCCCCCCTCAATTCGGTGGCGCACAGCCTGCGCGAAGTGGCCCAGGGCAGGCTCGATGCGCGCGCCCCGCTGGACGACCAGGCCATGGGCGAGACAGCGCAACTGGTGCGCGACTTCAACGCCATGGCCGAGCGCCTGCAGAGCATGACCCGTGAGCGCGAGTTCTGGAACGCCGCCATCGCTCACGAACTGCGCACCCCGGTGACCATTCTGCGCGGCCGTCTGCAGGGGCTTGCCGAAGGCGTGTTCAGCCCCAGCAGCGAACTGTTCGAGGGCCTGTTGCGCCAGGTGGAAGGTCTCAACCACCTGATCGAAGACCTGCGCGTGCTGAGCCTCAACGACAGTGGCCATCTGGAAGTGCAACGGAGCCGCGTGCGCCTGGCCGATGAACTGGGCAGCGTGCTTCAGGCCTTCGCCACGCCGCTGGCGGAAAAAGGCTTTCAACTGCAGCAGGAACTGGACGCCGGGCTGCTGGTGGAATGCGATGCCATGCGCGTGCGCCAGGCGCTGATGGCGCTGCTGGAAAACGCCCTGCGCCATGCCGACCCCGGCAACCTGCGGGTGCGCCTTGAGCAGGCCGACGGCGACTGCCGGCTGAGCGTGGAAGACGACGGCCCCGGCATCGACAGCGCCCTGGCCACCGACATCTTCGAGGCCTTTCGCCGTGGCGACCCCTCGCGCTCGCGCAAGAGCGGCGGCAGCGGCCTGGGCCTGGCAGTGGTCAAGGCCATCGCCGAAGCCCATGGCGGACGGGCGTTCTGGCAGCCGTCTGCGAGCGGCGGTAGCTGCTTCGTGTTGAGCTGGCCGCTGCGGCAATAAAAACAGCCACCCGAAGGCGACTGCGTGACGCGCGACTAGCTAGTCGCTCCTCTCAGCAGCGCCCATTGCAAACGCCCTGACATTGGCGAATGCCTCGCCGAAGTAGGCTTCATAGCTGTGCTTCTCGACGTAGCCCAGATGCGGGGTGCAGAGAACACGCGGATGGGTCAGCAGCGGATGATCGGCCTGCAGGATCGGCTCCTGCTCGAAGACGTCCAGCGCGGCCTGGCCAGGACGGCCACGGTCCAGCGCGTCGAGCAGTGCCCCGGGGGCGATCAGCTCGGCGCGGCTGGTATTGACCAACAGCGCGCCGGATTTCATCCGCGCCAGATCGGCTGCGCTTACGCAATGCCGGGTGGCGGGCACCAGTCGCAGGTGCAGGCTGAGCACGTCGGCCTGCTCGAAGAAGGCTTCGCGCGTCGGCGCAGCCTCGTATCCATCAGCAATGGCGGCCTGGCGCGAGGCCTCGCTGCCCCATACCAGCACCTGCATGTCGAAGGCTCGTGCATAACGTGCCAGGCGCTGGCCGATCTTGCCGTAGCCCCAGATGCCCAGCGTCTGGCCATACAGACGCTGGCCCAGGTTGACCTGCCAGTGCCCGGCGTACAGGCCGTTCATGGCCTCGCGCAGCTGACGCCGGGCATTGAGGATCAGCGCCCAGGTCAGCTCGGCCGCCGCGATAGGCGAGCCGGTGCCCTCGGCGACGGTCACGCCGCGCTCGCGGCAGGCCTCCACATCCAGATGCGGACCGGCTCGCCCGGTCTGGCTGATCAGCTTCAGCTTGGGCAAGCGTGCCAGCAACGCAGCGTCGATACGCGTGCGCTCGCGGGTCAGCACCAGCGCGTCGGCATCGGCGAAACGCTCGGCCAGTACGTCCGGATCGCTGACGGCATCGTGATACACGCGAACATCGAAGCCCTCCAACAGCCCGAAGCAATCGAGCTGTTGCACGACGTGCTGATAGTCATCCGGTATCACGATACGCATGCCAAGTCTCCGAATCAGGCCTCGCTGGCCACGGGGCTCTGCTGACGGCGCGCACGCCAGGCGCGCCAGAATGGCAGCACGATCATCACCGCCACCAGCGCCCAGACCACCCAGGTGATCGGGCTGGCGTAGAGGATACCGAGATCACCGCTGGACAGGGACAGTGCGCGACGCAGGTTCTGCTCCATCATGCCGCCGAGGATGAAGCCGAGCAGGATCGCCGACAGCGGGAAATCCAGCTTGCGCATGACGTAGCCGAAGATGCCGATGGCGATCATCAGGTACAGGTCGAAGGTGGTCGCGTGCACCGCATACACGCCGATGGCAGTGATGATCGCCACTGCCGGCACCAGCGCCCAGTAAGGCACGGCCAGCACCTTGGTGAAGACCTTGATCATCGGCACGTTCATGATGATCAGCATGACGTTGGCGACGAACAGCGAGGCGATCAGCCCCCAGACGATATCCGGCTGGTTCTGGAACAGCAGCGGCCCCGGCGTGATGTTGTACAGCGTCAGGGCGCCGAGCATCACTGCTGTAGTGCCCGACCCCGGCACGCCGAGAGTCAGCATCGGCACCATGGAGCCGCAGGCAGCTGCGCTGTTGGCGGTTTCCGGTGCGGCCAGGCCGCGCAGGTCGCCGTTGCCAAATTTGTTGTCCTTCACCGCCATGCGCTTCTCGCTCATGTACGACACCGCGCTGGCCAGGGTCGCACCGGCACCCGGCAGCACGCCGAGGACGAAGCCGACCACGCCGCTGCGCAGGTTGGTGGCCAGGACGAAGCCGCCCTCCTTCAGGCTGAACAGCATGCGCCCGCTGGCCTTGATCGCCTTCTGCCCGTGGTGGGTGCGTTCCAGCAGCACCAGCAGTTCGCTGACCGAGAACAGCCCCAGCACCAGGACCACGAACTGAATGCCATCGGCCAGCCCCAGGCTGCCGAAGGTGAAGCGATATACGCCGCTGTTGGCGTCGATACCCACGCAGGAAAGCAGCAGGCCGATCAGCGCGGCGACGGCGGTTTTCAGGGGTTTGTTGCCGGCCATCCCGGCCAGACAGGTGATGGCGAAGACCATCAGCACAAAATATTCGGCGGGGCCGAACGCCACCGCCCACTTGGCCAGCAGCGGCGCGAACAGTACGACGCCAGCGGTAGCGATCAGGCCGCCGATGAACGAACTCCAGGCCGACAGGGAAAGCGCGACACCGGCCTGGCCTTGACGAGCCAGCGGGTAGCCATCGAGGGTGGTCATCACGGCGGATGCCTCACCCGGAATGTTCAGCAGGATCGAGGAAATACGGCCGCCGTATTCGCAGCCCAGGTACACCGCCGCCAGCAGGATCAGCGCGGTTTCCGGTGGCAGCCCCAACGCGAAGGCAACGGGAATCAGCAGGGCCACGCCGTTGATCGGACCAAGACCCGGCAGCAGGCCAACGACGGTGCCGATCAGGGTCCCGCACAGGGCCGTGACCAGGTTGTAGGGGCTCAGCGCCACGCCGAAGCCATGGCTGAGATAACCGAGAGTATCCATGGGTTCAGCTCTCCAGGGACAAAAGGATGCCAAGCGGCAGCGGTACGGCCAGCGCCTTGTCGAACAGCAGATAGAGGCCGATGGCCAATACCACGCCACTGATCAGGCTGTGCAGCCAGCTGCCGCCATACAGACGCGCCATGCCGATGCCGAACAGCACGCTGGCGGGGATGAAGCCGATGCTCTCGAAAAGCACGGCGTAGCCGATCATCAGGCCGAGAAAAACCAGCGCCTTGACCATCACTTCGCGGTTCAGGGGCGGCTCTTCGCCTTGCACGTCACCAGCCGGCTGCAGCAGCAGTTGCAGGCAGCCGAAGGCGATCAGCAGTAACAGCAGCAGCGGGAAGGCCTTGGGCCCGACCGGCTCGTAGGAAAACGGGGCGCTGTAACTCCAGGCGAAAAAACCCAGGATGCAGCAAAGCAGCAGGGTCACCCCCGCAAAGATACGATCATGCATGATGTTGCTCCGCAGCGATGCGCCGCGCAAAGACGGCGCATGGGTCTATCACTCAACCAGGCCGAACTCTTCGCCCAGCTTGCGGTATTCCTGCACCTGCGCCTTGACCAGTTGTTCCAGCTTCGGGCCGGTGACGTAGTCAGGCAGCACATCACGGTCAGCCAGGTAGGTCTGGAAGTCCTTGGAGGCATTCAGCTTGTCGAACTGCGCATGCCACCAGGCGACGTCTTCGTCCTTCACGTCCGGGCCGAGGAAATAACCCCGAATCAGCGGCCACTGAATTTCGTAGCCCTGCTCGCGAGCGGTGGGGATGGAGGCCAGATCGCCACCCAGACGCTCCTCACTGAAGATCGCCAGGGTGCGGATCTTGTTGCCCTGCTGCGCACGAATCTCACTGGCACTACCGGTGACCAGGTCGACGTGGCCACCCATCAGCGCCATGTAGTGCTCGGAGCCACCTTCGAAGGCTGCGTAACGCAGGTCACGCGGATTGACACCCGCGGCGCGGGCCAACAGGGCGATCTTCATCCAGCCCTGCCCACCGATACTGCCACCGCCACCGACGACGATACTTTTCGGGTCTTTCTTCAGCGCCTGCACCACGTCGTCGAGGTTCTTGTAGGGCGAGTCGTCACGCACTGCCAGGGTGCCGTAGTCATTGCCGATCACCGCCAGCCACTTCACCGCGTTTTCATCGAAGCGGCCGTACTTGCCCAGGGCCAGGTTGAGCAACGAAGCGCCGGAGAAGGCCACCAGGGTGCCGGGCTCTGCACGGCGGTTGGCAGCGATGGAGTTGTACGCCACGGCGCCGATACCGCCCGGCATATAGGTCACGCGCATCGGTGCCTTGAGCAGTCCTTCGTCCTTGAAACCGGCCTGGGCCAGCTTGCAGGTCAGGTCAAAGCCGCCGCCCGGTTTGCTCGGCGCAATGCATTCCGGACGCGCCGGCTCGTTGGCCAGCGCAGAGGCACTGGCCAGCAGTGCAGCCAAGGAAAACGGCAGGATGCGGCGAATGGAACGAGTGATCATGGTGGGTTCCTCTTATTAGATTTGTAGGCAAGGGCGCTGGGTTACTACAGCGGCACGATGTAGCTCAGGATCAGGCGATTCTCGTCCAGGTCGCGGACGAAGCTCGAGCGGTAGGTGGCGTTTCTCCAGGTCACCTTGAGATTCTTCAGTGGGCCATCAGCGAAGGCGTAGGCAATATCGGTGTTGCGCTCCCACTCACGGCCCTCGCCGCTCGCGAGATCGACCTGGTCGCCGCGCACGTAGCGGGTCATGAAGGTCAGGCCAGGAACGCCGACCTTGGCGAAGTCGAAGTCGTAGCGCAGTTGCCAGGAACGCTGGTCGGGGCCGGCGAAGTCGTTGATCTGCAGGAAGTTGGTCAGGTAAGGCGTGGCCCCGTTGACGTAGGTGAAGCCATCGTCACCCAGCATCTTCTGGTAAGCCAGGCCAAGGGAGTGGCCTGCGACGCTGTAGGTGAACATGGCGTTGATCACCCGGTTGTCGATATCACCGACCCGTTCCCGTCCGGCCTCGCTGTTGTTGAAGTAGCGCAGGTCGCTTTTCAGCTTGCCGGCGCCCAGCGCCAGATTGTGCTGCACGCCGAGGAAGTGCTGGCGATAGACGTCGCTCAGTTCTGCGTAGTGATAGCTGGCAAGCAGCTGCGGGTTGATCGCATAGTCGACACCGCCGAAGCGCAATTCATCACTTTCCGGGCTGCCGCCGAAACGGCCGTTCTTGTTGTTCAGCGTCAGCTTGTCGGAGCCGGAGACATTGCGCTGCACCACGCGGTCGATCTCACCCAGGGTGAAGGTGGCGCGCTCGAGATCCTTGCTCTGCAGCTGCCAGCCCTCGAACGTCTGAGGCAGCAGACGTGAATTGCTGTACTGCAGGTAAGGCATCTTCGGCAGCAACGTACCCACACGCAGTTGGCTCTCGGCGAAACGCACCTTGCCGGTCACGCCGAGCTTGCTGTAGTCGTCCTCGGGGCGATTCTTGCTGTCGCGCGGCAGCAGGTCGGTGCCGCTGCGATCAGGCGAGGAGTCGAGTTTCAGACCCAGCATGCCGATGGCATCGACACCAAAACCCACGGTGCCCTGGGTGTAGCCGGACTCCAGATTGAGGATGAAGCCCTGCGCCCATTCTTCGCGTTTGTTCTGCCCGGGATTCTCGCGAAAGTCGCGGTTGAGGTAGAAGTTGCGCAGCTCCAGGCTGGCCTTGCTGTCCTCGATGAAACCGGCAGCGTTGGCGCCGACTGCAGGCAGTGCCATGACTGTCAGACCGGCGATGGAACAACTGAGGGATCTTGTTCTTGTCATTGTGATTAACCCTGGTGGTGGTGGTAGTGAAACGAAGTCAGCTGCCCGTGCGCCTCAGGCTGGGGATGTAAACCTCACCCGAAAACAGGCGACGGGCCGTGCGCACCAGCGATGCGCGCAGGTTCTCGGGGTTTCCATCAGCGGCAGGCTGCAGGGAAACCTCGATCTGCCCGCCCGGATGCTCCAGACGTACCAGCGCCTCGCCTTCGATGGGCGCGACGTCATGGGCGACGCTGCCGGGCAGCGCGCAGGCCGTAGCCAGGCCGATGGCGCCGGTGGCGGCGACCGAGCGGTGGCAGTTGTGCGGCATGAAATAGCGCACGCTCAGCGTGCCGCCGTGGCGTGCAGGCGCGAGCAGTACCGGCTTGGGAATGACCATCTGCGACACGTCGCCGAGGCCCATGGCCAGGCCGGCCTGCAGGCGAATGCGTTCCAGGCGCTGGAGAAAGGCGCTGTCGGCATCCAGCTCGGCAGGCGACTCGTAGCCGGTCTTGCCCAGCGCCTCGGCATGCATCAGCACCATCGGCATGGCCATGTCGATGCAGGTGGCGACGACGCCATCGAACTCGTCACGCACGCGGCCGGTGGGCAGCAGGCGACCGGTCTTGGCACCAGCGGCATTGAGGAAGGTCAACTTGATCGGCGCGGCAGTACCGGGCACGCCGTCGATGGCGGTGTCGCCGTCATAGCGCACACGGCCGCCCGGGGTCATCACATCGGAATCGACGAAGGTGTTGGTATTGAGGTTGCGAATGCGCACCCGGGTCATCGGCGAGCTGGCATTGACCAGGCCGTGCTCGATGGCGAAAGGACCGATGGCGCAGAGCATGTTGCCGCAGTTGGGTGCGGTATCGACGCGGCGCTGAGTGACCATGACCTGCACGAACAGATAGTCGACATCGGCATCCGGATGCGGCGAACGACTGACGATCGCCACCTTGCTGGTCTGCGGGCTGCCACCACCGATGCCGTCGATTTCCAGCTCATGGCCCGAGCCCATCAGGCTCAGCAATACCTCATCGCGCTGTTGCGGGTCAGTGGGCAGATGATTGGCCAGGAAGACCGGCCCTTTCGACGTACCGCCTCGCATGAGTACACAAGGTACCGTCCGCATGATGCCTCCAACGCAATAAAACTGGTGATTGTTGCTTTGCGTTGATTATGAGGAGCGGATATTTATTCTGTAAAATGCATATATTTCGATATTTATTCCACTTTAAGCATTAATGCATGCGCGTATTTCCTCGCTTGCCAGTCCTGAGCCGAAAGACTAGGGTTCATTGGTGACTTTCAAACAAAAATACGCACGACTGATAACCCAAGCGCATGAATTACGAACTGCAAGACATCCGCGCTTTCGTGAAAATTGCCGAATTCGGCAACTTTCACGAGGCTGCCAACGCCATCCACCTGTCACAACCGGCACTGACCCGACGCATGCAGAAGCTGGAAGAAAGCCTCGGCATCCAGCTGCTGGACCGCACCACGCGCCGCGTCAGCCTGACGGCCGTGGGCCGGGATTTTCTGCCCAAGGCGCAGCGCCTGCTGGACGACTTCGAGCGCTCGATCCTCGGCATCCGCGAGCTGGCCGAGCGCCAGTCCGGCCAGGTCACCCTCGCCTGCATCCCGACGGCGGCCTTCTACTTCCTGCCGACGGTGATCCGCGCCTTCAACCTGCAGTACCCGAAGATCCGCATCCGCATTCTCGATCTCAGCGCCCATGAAGGGCTGGAAGCAGTGATTCGCGGCGAGGCAGATTTCGGCATCAACATGCAGAGCGGGCAGAGCGCAGAAATCGACTTCACCCCGCTGGTCAACGAACCCTTCGTGCTCGCCTGCCGGCGCGATCATCCCCTGGCCAAACGCTCGGAAGTGGCCTGGCGCGAGCTCAGCGACTACCGCCTGATCGGCGTCGGCCGCCTCAGTGGCAACCGCGTGCTGCTCGACCACGGCCTGGCCCATCTCGACTGGCGCCCGAGCTGGTTCTACGAGGTGCAACACCTGTCGACCTCACTCGGCATGGTCGAAGCCGGGCTGGGCATCGCCGCTCTGCCCAGCCTGGCGATGCCGGCAGAGGATCACCCGATCCTGGTCAGTCGCCCGCTGGTCGACCCGGTAATCAGCCGTACTCTGGGTCTGGTGCGGCGCCGTGGCTCTTCACTGTCACCGGCAGCCGAACAGTTCGTCGAAACCCTGCTGCGGCAATGGCCGAGCTACACCTCCATCGGCACCAGTAACACCGCCGAACTCGAAAGCTGAGCCCTCGTCCGCGCCAGCGTCGTACTCGCCGCTGGTCCGACGTGCTTTCATCGGCAACCAGCGAGCAAGACAGGCCGCCGAAAACCCGGATAATGGCGGCCATTTTGTTTCGCTCGCTGGTATTGCCTCATGGAAATCAAGGTCAACTTTCTCGACAACCTTCGCCTCGAAGCCAAGTTCGATGACTTCACGGTGATCGCCGATCAGCCGATCCGCTACAAGGGCGACGGTTCGGCGCCGGGGCCGTTCGACTATTTCCTCGCTTCCTCGGCGCTGTGCGCGGCGTACTTCGTCAAGCTGTACTGCCAGACGCGCGACATTCCCACCGAGAACATCCGCCTGTCGCAGAACAACATCGTCGACCCGGAAAATCGCTACGCGCAGATCTTCAAGATTCAGGTCGAGTTGCCCGCAGACATTTCCGAGAAGGACCGCCAGGGCATCCTGCGCTCCATCGACCGCTGCACGGTGAAGAAGGTGGTGCAGCAGGGCCCCGAGTTCATCATCGAGGAAGTCGACAACCTCGACGCCGATGCCCAGGCGCTGCTGATGCCAGTGAGTGACACCACCACCTACATCCCGGGCAAGGACCTGCCGCTGGAGCAGACCATCGCCAACATGTCGGGCATCCTCGCCGAGCTGGGGATGAAGATCGAGATCGCCTCCTGGCGCAACATCGTGCCCAACGTCTGGTCGCTGCATATCCGCGACGCGCAGTCGAACCTGTGCTTCACCAACGGCAAGGGCTCGACCAAGGAGGCCGCACTGGCCTCGGCCCTGGGCGAGTTCATCGAGCGGCTGAACTGCAACTTCTTCTACAACGACCAGTTCTGGGGCGAGGACATCGCGAGCGCCGAGTTCGTCCACTACCCCAACGAGCGCTGGTTCAAGCCGGGGCCGAAGGATGCGCTGCCCGAGGAAATCCTCGACGAGCACTGCCTGGCCATCTACAACCCGGATGGCGAGCTGCGCGCCTCGCACCTGTTCGACACCAACTCGGGCAACACCGCGCGCGGCATCTGCTCGCTGCCGTTCGTGCGCCAGAGCGATGGCCAGACGGTGTACTTCCCCAGCAACCTGATCGAGAACCTGTACCTGTCCAACGGCATGAGCGCCGGCAACACCCTGGCCGAGGCCCAGGTGCAGTGCCTGTCGGAGATCTTCGAGCGGGCGGTCAAGCGCGAGATTCTGGAGAACGAGCTGTGCCTGCCGGACGTGCCGCAGGACGTACTGGCCAAGTACCCGGGCATCGTCGCCGGCATCCAGGGCCTGGAGGAACAGGGCTTCCCGGTGCTGGTGAAAGACGCCTCGCTGGGCGGTGAATTCCCGGTGATGTGCGTGACCCTGATGAACCCGCGTACCGGCGGCGTGTTCGCCTCCTTCGGCGCCCACCCGAGCTTCGAGGTGGCGCTGGAGCGCAGCCTCACCGAACTGCTCCAGGGCCGTAGCTTCGAGGGCCTCAACGATCTGCCGCAGCCCACCTTCGACAGCCTGGCGCTGACCGAGCCGAACAACTTCGTCGAGCACTTCATCGACTCCAGCGGCGTGGTGTCGTGGCGCTTCTTCGGCGCCACGCCGGACTTCGAGTTCGTCGAGTGGGACTTCTCCGGCGAAGGCTCGGACTCCAACGAGCAGGAGGCCGCGACCCTGTTCGGCATCCTTGAGGACATGGGCAAGGAAGTCTACGTGGCCACCTATGACGACCTCGGCGCCAACGCCTGCCGCATCCTGGTGCCGGGCTACTCGGAGATCTACCCGGTCGAGGATCTGATCTGGGACAACACCAACAAGGCGCTGCTGTTTCGCAAGGACATCCTCAACCTGCACACCCTGAGCGACCGCGAACTCAAGTCGCTGCTGCGCAACCTCAATAACAGCGAAGTCGACGACTACACCGACATCACCACGCTGATCGGCATCGAGTTCGACGACAACACGGTGTGGGGCCAGCTGACCATTCTCGAACTGAAGCTGCTGATCAACCTGGCGCTGAAGAAATACGACGACGCCAAGGAGCTGGTCGAGGCCTTCCTGCAGTACAACGACAACACCGTCGAGCGCGGCCTGTTCTACCAGGCGGTCAACGCCGTGCTGGAGATCCAGCTGGACGACGAGCTGGAGCTGGCCGACTACGAGCACAACCTGCGCCGCATGTTCGGCAACGAGCGCATGGACGCGGTGATCGGCTCGGTGGATGGCAGCATGCGCTTCCATGGCCTGACCCCGACCAGCATGAAACTCGAAGGCCTGGACAAGCACCTGCGCCTGATCGACAGCTACAAGAAACTGCACGCCGCCCGCGCCAGGGCGGCGGGCCTGGTCGGCTGAGCATGACAGGCCAGGCCGTTGCCGCACTGATGCTGGCGGCCGGGTACAGCCGCCGCTTCGGTGCCGACAAGCGCCGGCTCGTGCTCGCCGACGGCCGCTCATTGCTGGCCGCCAGCCTGGCCCTGCCCTGCTCGATGGTCGAAGAAGTCTGGCTGGTGCTGCGCCCCGACGAAGCGCCAGCAGCGCTGGATCTGCCGCCTGGTGTGCGAGTCGTGCAAAACCCAACCACCGCCCAGGGCATGGGCCATAGCCTGGCTGCAGGGGCCGAGCGCCTACTGGCCGAATCGCGCGCTGACGCCGTGGCGATCTTTCTTGCCGATATGCCGTCGATTCGTCGCCACAGCCTCGAGGCGCTGATGGCCTGCGCCGCCCCGGACCGCATCGTGCTGCCCAGCCATCAGGGCAAACGCGGCCATCCGGTACTGTTCGGCCGCGATTTCTGGCCGCAGCTGGCAACGCTTGGCGGTGACGCTGGTGCCAGGGCCGTGCTTCAGCACAACGCCGAGGCGCTGCATATCGTCGAGCTCAACGACGCAGGCGTGCTGCAGGATATCGACACTCCGGCCGACCTGGCTCGGTTGTAGGTCCGTAAGGTTTGCCTCAACGCAGGCGGCGGGTTTCAGCCACGCAACTGCCCGGCCTGATGCAACAGCACCTCACTCAAAGCCTGCGCCGCGCTGGACAGCTGGCGCCCGGCCTGGTGCAGCAGGCCGACACGCCGCATGACCTGCGGCTCGCCCAGCGGCAGACAGCGCGCGCCCAACTCCTCCATCTGCTGCCGACACAGCTGCGGCACCGCGCTGACGCCGAGGCCTTCGGCGACCATGCGCCCCACCGTGACCAACTGATGGCTTTCGAACGCTACCGGCAGCTTGCCGTGGCTGGAGGTCACACTGTCTTCCAGCAGCAGGCGTACCGCCGAAGGCCGTTGCAGGGTGATGAAGGGTTGTTCCAGCAGTTGCGCCCAGATCAGCGCTGATTGCCCGGCCAGCTCGCTATCAGCCGGCACCACGGCGACGAAGCGATCCTCGTACAGCGGCGTGAACTGCAGACCATCGAGTGTTGCCGGCTCGAAGGCGATGCCCAGCTCGACGCGGCCGTCGCGCACCATCTCCATCACCTGTTCGTTGATCACGTCGTGCACCGCCACGTTGACCCGCGGGTAGGCGTCGCGAAAGGCGCGCAGCGCCGCCGGCAGTCGGTTGCCGGCGAACGACGGCATGGCCGCCACCGCCACCTTGCCCATCTGCAGGGTGAAGTGCTGGCGCAGCAGGTCCTCGGCGTTGTCCCAGTCGGCGAGCAGACGCACGGCGATCGGCAACAGCGTCTCGCCCTCCGGCGTCAGCGCCACGCTGCGGGTGGTGCGCACCAGCAACTGGCCACCGAGCGATTGCTCCAGGTTCTTGATCGCCAGGCTCAGCGCCGGCTGCGACAGGTGCAGACGCTCGCAGGCCTGAGCGAAGCTCAGGCTCTGCGCCACGGCGAGAAAGGCGCGTAGCTGCTTGACGGTCATTAATTTATTTCTCTGATCAATCGAGAGGAAAAACAAACTTAACAAATAAGCCTGCAGCGCAGAAGCTTGGCCTCACCCCAGATAACAACAAGAGGCAGCCTCGAATGAGCGGACTCGACAAACGCGTCGGCAGCTATGCAGAAGCCCTGGACGGCCTGCAGGACGGCATGACCGTACTAGCCGGCGGTTTCGGCCTGTGCGGCATCCCCGAGAACCTGATCAAGGAAATCCGCCGCCGTGGCGTGCGCGATCTGACCGTGGTGTCCAACAACTGCGGCGTCGATGGCTTCGGCCTCGGCGTGCTGCTGGAAGACCGGCAGATCCGCAAGATGATCGCCTCCTACGTCGGTGAGAACGCCCTGTTCGAGCAGCAGCTGCTGTCCGGCGAGCTGGAGGTCGAACTCACCCCGCAGGGCACCCTGGCCGAGAAGCTGCGCGCCGGCGGCGCCGGTATTCCGGCCTTCTTCACCGCCACCGGCTACGGCACCCCGGTCGCCGAAGGCAAGGAGGCGCGCGAGATCAACGGCCGCCACTATATTCTCGAGCCGGCCATCACCGGCGACTTCGCCATCGTTAAGGGCTGGAAGGCCGACCACTTCGGCAACGTGGTCTACCGCCACACCGCGCAGAACTTCAACCCGGTGGTGGCCACCGCCGGACGCATCACCGTGGTCGAGGTCGAGGAGATCGTCGAGCCCGGTGAACTCGACCCGACGCAGATTCACACCCCCGGCATCTATGTCGACCGGCTGATCTACGGCAGCTTCGAGAAACGCATCGAAAAACGCACCATACGCGCTTAGGAGAGACCAGCATGGCACTGACCCGTGAACAAATGGCCCAGCGCGTCGCCCGCGAGCTGCAGGACGGTTTCTACGTCAACCTCGGCATCGGCATCCCGACCCTGGTGGCCAACTACGTACCCGAGGGCATGCAGGTGATGCTGCAGTCGGAGAATGGCCTGCTCGGCATGGGCGCCTTCCCCACCGAGGAAGAGGTGGACGCCGACATGATCAACGCCGGCAAGCAGACCGTCACCGCGATCAAGGGCGCAGCGATCTTCGACTCGTCGCAGTCCTTCGCCATGATCCGTGGCGGCCACGTGGACCTCACCGTGCTCGGCGCCTTCGAGGTGGACGTGCGCGGCAACATCGCTTCCTGGATGATCCCCGGCAAGCTGGTCAAGGGCATGGGCGGCGCCATGGACCTGGTGGCCGGTGCCGACAACATCATCGTCACCATGACCCATGCGTCCAAGGACGGCGAATCCAAGCTGCTGGAGCATTGCAGCCTGCCGCTGACCGGCTGTGGCTGCATTCGCAAGGTGCTGACCGACCTGGCCTACCTGGAGATCGAGAACAACGCCTTCATCCTGCGCGAACGTGCGCCGGGTGTGAGCGTCGAGGAAATCGTGGCCAAGACCGCCGGCAAGCTGATCGTCCCCGAACACGTGCCGGAAATGCAGTTCTAGGTTGTCTACCGTCTCGAAGGCGCCACCACGCACGGCGTCTTCGGGGCGTTTTTCTACATTGTGGGAGGGGCTTTAGCCGCGACGAGAAAAGCTCGCCGCTAAAGCGCCTCCCACAATACGCGGCCCATCAGCCGAGAGGAGTCATCCCATGCAAGACGTCGTCATCGTCGCCGCCACCCGCACCGCCATCGGCAGCTTCCAGGGCAGCCTGGCGGAGATTCCCGCGCCCGAACTCGGCGCCATCGTCATCAAGCGCCTGCTGGAGCAGACCGGCCTCGATGCCGCTCAGGTCGATGAAGTCATCCTCGGCCAGGTGCTCACTGCTGGCTCCGGGCAGAACCCCGCACGCCAGGCCGCCATCCGCGCCGGCCTGCCCCATGCCGTGCCGGCCATGACCCTGAACAAGGTCTGCGGCTCGGGTTTGAAAGCCCTGCACCTGGCCACCCAGGCCATTCGCTGCGGCGATGCCGAGGTGATCATCGCCGGCGGCATGGAAAACATGAGCCTGGCGCCCTATGTACTGCCCAAGGCGCGCACCGGCCTGCGCATGGGCCACGCGCAACTGCAGGACAGCATGATCGTCGATGGCCTGTGGGATGCCTTCAATGACTGCCACATGGGCATCACCGCCGAGAACCTGGTGGAGAAATACGGCATCAGCCGTGAAGCCCAGGACGCCTTCGCCGCCGAGTCGCAGCGCAAAGCCGTGGCCGCCATCGAGTCCGGTCGTTTCGACACAGAAATCACCCCGGTACTGATTCCGCAGCGCAAGGGCGACCCCATCGCCTTCGCCCGTGACGAGCAACCGCGCGCCGGCACCAGTGCCGAGTCCCTGGCCAAGCTCAAACCGGCATTCAAAAAGGACGGCAGCGTCACCGCCGGCAACGCCTCCAGCCTCAACGACGGCGCCGCAGCCGTGCTGCTGATGAGCGCGAGCAAGGCGCAATCGCTCGGCCTGCCGGTGCTGGCGAAGATTGCCGGCTATGCCAATGCCGGCGTCGACCCGGCGATCATGGGCATCGGCCCGGTGTCGGCAACCCGCCGCTGCCTGGACAAGGCCGGCTGGAGCCTGGCCGATCTGGACCTGATCGAAGCCAACGAGGCCTTCGCCGCCCAGGCGCTGTCGGTCGGCCAGGAGCTGGGTTGGGATGCCGACAAGGTCAACGTCAACGGCGGCGCCATCGCCCTGGGCCATCCCATCGGCGCCTCGGGCTGCCGCGTGCTGGTGACCCTGCTGCACGAGATGATCCGCCGTGATGCGAAGAAAGGTCTGGCCACCCTGTGCATCGGCGGCGGTCAGGGTGTGGCGCTGGCCATCGAGCGCGTCTGAGCGCCGGACAATCGCCGCTGAAGCGCCTCCCACACTGCCCGCCTGGCTCCTGTGGGAGGGGCTTTAGCCGCGACGATTTATAACGAGGTAGCCCGGATGCAATCCGGGCTACGCAAACAGCTCGGCCTCATGCCGGGCTTTGTCATATCCACTGCAACACCCAGGCTTAGCCAACCTCCAAATGCCTGGTCAAAGCCCTTACACAAACATAAGAAAGAGGCACCTTCGATGTTCAACACACTCACCCGCATGAGCGTGGGCCTGGTACAGAAGTACCTGCCCTCGCCCTTCGTCTTTTCTACTCTGCTCACCCTGGGCGTGCTGATCGCCGGCATGACTGCTACCGGCCAATCGCTGCCGGCCATGGTCCAGCACTGGAGCGGCGGCTTCTGGACACTGCTCGGCTTCGCCATGCAGATGGCGCTGATCTTCGTCACCGGCCACGCCCTGGCCAGCGCGCCGATCATCAACCGCCAGCTCGACCGCCTGGCCGCGATCGCGCGCACGCCGGGCCAGGCGATCATCATGGTCACCCTGGTGGCACTGGTGGGCTGCTGGGTCAACTGGGGCTTCGGCCTGGTGATCGGCGCAGTGTTCGCCCGCGCCCTGGCGCGCAAGGTCGATGGCGTCGACTACCCGCTGCTGGTGGCCTCGGCCTACTCGGGCTTTCTGGTCTGGCACGGCGGCCTCGCCGGCTCGGTGCCGCTGTCCATGGCCACCGGCGGCCCCGATCTGGCGCGTATCACCGCCGGTGTACTGACCGATCCGGTGAGCATCACTGAAACCCTGTTCAGCCCCCTGAACCTGACCATAGTCGCCTTGCTGGTAATCGGCCTGCCGCTGCTCAACCGCGCCATGCATCCGCGTCAGGGTGCCAAGGTGGCCGACCCGGCCAAGCTGGTGGAATCGCACGCCGAGCTGCCGGCCCGTGACACCCCGGCGCAGCGCCTGGACGACAGCCGCATCCTCGGCCTGGCGCTGGTGGCCATGGCCGGCATCTACCTGTTCAACCACTTCGCCAGCAAGGGCTTCGTGCTTGGCCTGGACGTCGTCATCGCCATCTTCCTGTTCAGCGGCCTGCTGATGCACGGCACCCCGGAGCGCTACATGCGCGCGGTGGACGAGAGCGTGCGCGGCATCGGCGGCATCGTCCTGCTGTTCCCCTTCTATGCCGGGATCATGGGCATGATGATGGGCGCCAACGCTGATGGCATCTCCCTCGGCCGGCAGATCACCGAGGCCTTCATTTCCTGGTCATCGGCCGACACCTTCCCGCTGCTGGCCTTCCTCAGCGCCGGTGTGGTCAACGTGTTCGTGCCCTCCGGTGGCGGCCAGTGGGCCGTACAGGGCCCGATCATGCTGCCGGCTGCCCAGGCTCTGGGCGTATCGCCCACCGTCACCGCCATGGCCATTGCCTGGGGCGACGCCTGGACCAACATGATCCAGCCGTTCTGGGCGCTGCCGCTGCTCGGCATCGTCGGCCTCGGCGCGCGCGACATCATGGGCTACTGCCTGATCATGCTGCTGTACTCGGGCGTGGTGATCTGCGGCGCGTTCTATCTGCTCGGCTGAGCGAGCAACGAAGCCTCGTAGGCTGGGCGGTGATCCGCTTTCAGCCTACGCGGAGCAACCCTGGTGGGCTAAAGCCCACCCTACGAGCAGGGGTTAGCTTCAGTCTGCAGGGTGGGCCAGCCGGCGATCCGCCTCGTGTAGGGTGGGCTTCAGCCCACCAGTGGCGGCCCATACAGCTCGCCCCCTGAAAGAGCGGACGCCAACATGCTTACATCGCCCGATCAATCCCCCATCAGACCATACGCCTTGGCCATTGCCACAGCCTGGGTGCGCCTTTGCACGCCGAGCTTGACGTTGATCCGCCGCGCATGGGTCTTGACCGTGTGCAGGGAGATGAACAGGCGATCGGCGATCTCCTGATTGGAACAGCCCTGAGCGATCAGCTGCAGCACCGCCAGCTCACGCGAGCTGAGCAGCGCGGTGCCGGCGCTGGCCGGCTCATCCAACCGCGGCGCTGGCTCGAACAGACGCTGGTGCAGGCTCTGCCCGGCCTCCCCCGGCAGCAACCGCTCCAGCCACTGCGGTTGACGCTGCTGCAGCTCCAGCAGCGGACGCAGCAGGCGCAACTGGCGTGCTTCGCCAAGGGCCTGCTGCAGCAGCGCCTCGGCCTGCTCGTCATGCCCCTGCAGCAACAGGCTCTCGGCCAGCGCGACACGGCACTCGCAGCTGAGGCTGCGATGTCCGGCCATTTGGCATTCATCCAGCAGCAGACGCAGGGCATGCTCGGCAGCGGCATGATGACCGAGCATCAGGTCGCTGACGGCCAGGTAGCGGCGCAGACGCGGCAGCAGGTCATAGAAGCCCGAGGGCGCCAGTTGCTGGCGTTGCTGCAACTGCTGCAGGGTCTGGGCGAACACCTCACGGGCACGACCGTACTGTTCCTGGCGCAGCAGCATGCGCCCGGCCTGCAGCTGCAGCACACCGCGATAACGCACCTCCGGCACGTGCGAGCACTGCATCACCCGCTCGGCCTTCTGCAGCCACTGGTAGGCCTCGTCAAGATCGCCGCACGCCTCGGCCAGTTCCACCAGCCCCAGGTAGCCGGAGATGGTGTAGGCATCCTCGCAGAACTCGGCTTCCTGCAACCCCTGGCGATAGGCCTGCTGCGCCATCTCATCCAGGCCCTGGCGCGCCAGCAGGCTGGCACGCAGCAGCAGCAGGCGGCCGACCACCGGGCTGTGGCTGACCCGCCCACGCAGCAGCGCCAGCGATTGCTCGACCAGCTCCGCGGCGCGTCCGGCCTCGCCCTGCATTTCAAGCAGCAGGCAGCGGTCGGTATTGAGCAGTGCCTCGTAGATCAGGCTGCCGTGCAGCCGCGACAGCCGCAGCCCTTCATCCAGCGCCTGCTGCGCCTGGTCCAGGGCGTTTTCCGCCAGGTACTGCTGGGCCAAAGCCTGATAGCAGAGGATACGCTGCGACCAGCCGCTGTCGTCCAGTGCCTGCAGCGCCTCCAGGCAGTGCTGGCGTGCGTCGCGGCGCCCACACTGGCGCGCCAGCACGCCGCTGAGCGCCTGCCAGTGACCGAGCAGCTTGCGCTGGCGGCGGGCATCGGGCTGGGGCAGAAAGTGCGTCAGCGCCTCGGTACAGGCGCGCGCCTCGTCGAAACGTGCACAGATGATCAGCGCCCAGGCCTGCAATACGATCAGCCGCGGCGAGCTGGCGAACAGCCAGGCCGGCAGCTCTTCGCGCCATTGCAGGAGCTGCGCGACCGAATGCCCCTGTAGCAGCTGCTCCTGGCTGAAACGCTGCAGGTAGTTGACCGCCACCTCCACCTGCCCCGCCTGCAGGGCGTGCTCGACCGCCTCACGAATATCGCCGTGGCGGGCGAACCATTGGCAGGCACGCACGTGTATCGGCGCCGGCATCGGTCCACTGGGCAGACTGCGCAGCACGTTGGCCAACGGCCGCCACAGACGGAACCAGGTACCACTGCTGTCGAGGCTGCGCACGAACAGCTGGCGTCGCTGCAGCTCGCTCAGCAACTCGGCGCCGCGGCCTTCCAGCAGGTGCTCACAGAGCGACAGGGCGTACCGTGGCAGCAGAGCCAGCGCATGCAGATCGCTGCGCAGCTCGTCATCCAGATCAGCCAGCACCTCGCGCTGTACATAGTCGCGCAACAGCGGGCAGCCGGCCTGCAGGCGCTGGCGCAGCGCTTCCTCGTCGGCATCGAGCAGCAACAGGCGAATCGCCGCCAGCCAGCCTTCGCTGCTGTGCAGCAGGGCCTGACGAACGTCATCGGCCAGATTCACCTGCAGCGCCGCCAGCAGCTCGACCAGCCCTTCTTCGTCCAGCGCCAGCTCTTCGCCCTTGAGCTCCAGTAGATCGCCCTGCAACAACAGGCGCGGCAAATTCCAGGCCGGCGCGCGACGGCTACTGACCCACCAGGTGACCTGCGCCGGCGCCGCAGCGAACAGACGATCGAGGCAGGCATCGAGCTCATCGTCGGCCTGCCGCGGATAGTCATCGATGAAGATCCACAGACGTCCCGCACGCTCGTGCAGCCGCTCGATCAGTCCCGCTTCGTTGGCATCATCGTTAGGCAGTTGCAAGGCCGTGGCCAGACGCCTGCACCACTGCGCAGGGGTCAGGCTGCGCCCTCCGAGATCGAGCCATAGACGTTCAGCGGCGGCCGGCGTATGGCGTGCGCACTGGCCGAGCAGCACGCTCTTGCCGGTACCGGCAGGTGCGCACAGCAGGCGCAGGCGCGACTCGCTGGCGAGCAGACGCTGTAAGAGGGCAGGACGGGAAACCACACAGGGCGGCAGCCGCGGCAGGTCTGAAGGTTGCACCTGCAACGCACTTGGGCGAGCGATGGCAAGGGTCGGCATGGCAGCGGTTCTCTCTGCTTGTCATTGTTGAACCACTAGGCGATGGTACCCCGCTCACGGCGGGCGACCACCCCTTGACGCTTATGGCGCGAGATTCACGAGGGAGAGGCGCGCACAAAAAAGCCGGCGCCGCACAGGGCGACACCGGCTTGTTTCGGCTTGCCTGGTGGTCAGCGCACGCCGGCGTTACGCAGCGCCGCCGGAGTGAAGTCCTTGGCCGAAGCCTGGGTGCCGTACTGCACCGCAGTCTTTTCCTCATTGGCCATGCCGATGGCGATGTAGCGTCCGGCGATCACGTCGTACAGCGCTTCGAGCGCGTATACCGGCACCTTCTTGTCGTACTGCTGGAACAGCAGTGCCTCACCGACACGCCACATCTGCCCCCGCCCGTCGTAATGCTCGGACAGGGCGATCTGCCAGGAATCCTCGTCCACGTAGAAGCGCCGCTTGGCGTAGATGTTGCGCTCGCCGCTCTTGAGCGTGGCCTCGACTTCCCACACGCGGTGCAACTCGTAACGGGCCAGATCCTGGTTGATATGGCCAGCCTTGAGAATGTCGCTGTACTTCACCTGCGGCGAGGCCAGGCGGAAGTTGTTGTACGGGATGAACGCCTCGCGCTTGCCCACCAGCTTCCAGTCGTAACGATCCGGCGCCCCACTGAACATGTCGAAGTTGTCGGTGGTGCGCAGACCATCGGCCGCAGTACCCGGACCGTCGTACGCCACCTGCGGGGCACGCCGCACGCGACGCTGGCCGGCGTTGTAGATCCACGCCATGCGCGGTTCGCGAACCTGGTCCAGCGAATCGTGCACCAGCAGCACGTTGCCCGCCAGGCGCGGCGGCGCGGTGACCCGCTGCTTGAACAGCAACAGGGTGTTTTCCGCCTTGGCCGGATCCATATCGGGAACGTTGTCCGGGAAGGCGACCTCATCCTCGAAGTTGACCAGCGTGTAGGACCCGTTGGCCTGTGGCGAAGCCTGGACGATGCTGCGGCGCAGGTTGCCGCCGCGATAGCGGGTGATGTGGTTCCACACCACCTCTAGGCCGCTCTGCGGAATCGGGAAGGCGTAGTAACGGCTCTGACCGAAGTTGGTCAATCCGTTGCCGCCCTCCACCAGCCCGGTATTCAGTGCACTGGTCTTGGCCGCGGCGTAGATGTTGTCCGGCACCGCAGCGCTGCGATGGGTCGGGTATACCGCCATGCGGTAGCTTTCCGGATAACGCTGAAACATCGCCAGCTGGCCGGCAGTCAGGCGGTCACGGTACTGATCCAGATTCTGCGCAGTGATGGTGAACAGCGGCTGCTCGCCCGCGAAGGGGTCGCTGAGAAAACCGCGTGCATCGACCTGCCCGGCATTGGCCGCCAGGCCGCCGGTCCAGGCCGGGATGGTGCCCGCGGCGTTGCCTTCCATCTGCGCACCCAGCGGGGTCAGACTGTTACCGAGCTTGGCCGCTTCCTGCTCGCTGACCGCGGCCAGCACGCCGCTAGCCAGCAGGCTCAGGGAAAGTGCGCCGAGCATCTTCAGGGTTGTATTCATCTGCATTCCTCAACTGATCCTATGACCTAGAAGCTCACGCCGAAGCTGAGCGCCAGGAAATCGCGGTCGACCGCGGTGTTGTACTTGCCGCCGAAGAAGTCGGTGTACGACAGGCTGGCGGTGTAGGTGTTGCGGTAGTCGGCATCGACCCCGAAGCTCACCGCCTTGGCACCCTCGTTGAACAGGCCGTTGGGGCCGTAGCCGTCGACGTCATGCGACCAGGACACGTTCGGCTTTAGGTTCACCCCGGCGAACACGTTGCTGTACTCCCAGATACCGCGTACCCGGTAACCCCAGGATGTGCTGGTGACGAAGCCGTGGGTATCGCCGCGGAAACCGTAGGCGCCGAACAGCGAATCGCGGCCATAACGCAGGTCCTCGCGGCTCTCCAGCCCGCCGACATGAGCCATGCCGATCTCGCCCACCAGGGTGAAGCGGCCGGCGCCCATCACCTGATCGAAGAAGTGGGTGAAGCTGGTCTGCACCTGGGTGACTTCCTTGCGCCGGTAACCGACGTTGTCCTGGCCTGGGCCGGCCACGACAGGAGCAGCAGCTCCATTCGTAACTGGGTTGAGCAGGCTGAGGGTCATGTCGGTGGTGTTGATCTGCAGCGGCAGATTGGGCCGGTAGCTGATCTCACCGCTCCAGGCAGTGCCGGTGGGCAGGCTGGTGGAGAAGCTCAGGCCGTAGAGACGAATGTCCTCCGGGTATTCCAGGTAGTAGCGGCCATTGCCGAGCATCACGCTCTGCGCCAGGCCGGCGCCGCTGCCCGGCAAGACTGCATCGGCCGCGTCACTGATATCTTGCAGCACCGCCAGGGTCGCCAGGCCGGCGTTCTGCGTGCTGACGATGGGCGTGCGGCTGTGGTAGTTCATGAAGTAGGCGCCGTATTCGGTCTCGTCACCCAGCCAGCGCAGGGCCAGGCCCCACTGACCGCTGTCGCGCGCATCGCGATCACCGGCACGCGGCAGGATCACCCCTTCGCTGTCGACCCGAAAGCCCTGACCTAAGGCCGCTGCGACCGGCTGCAGCGGCGCGATGGCCGGCGAGCCGATGTGATAGCCGTTGTCGCAGCCATCGGCGGCCACGTCGGCGGTGGAGAAGAAGGTGCCGCAGTTGTCGATGATGGTCTGATCCCACTCCAGCTGGTAGAAGGCCTCCATGCTCAGGCGGTCGGTGAGGCTCTGCGACAGGTAGAGCATGTTCACCGGAATCAGACCCTCCTTGATCTCCGCCCCAGGACGGCGGAAGGCAGCGGCGTCGATCGGGTTGATGGCGTTGATGCTGTTGCCGATGAAGGTGCTCTCACCCCAGCTCACCACCTGCTTGCCGACCCGCACCGTACCCGGCAGATCGCCGATGGCGTAGTTGTGATAGAGGAAGGCATCGAGAATCTCCGCCCCCGCGGACTTGGCGCCTTCCTTGCGGTTGCTGTCGTCGATGTCCTTGAACAGGCGGCTTTCGTCCTTGAGCTCGAAGTCATACCAGTACTTGCCGCGCACGAACACGCCGGTATCGCCGTACTTCAGCTCGAGATCGTGGATGCCCTTGAAGATCTTCGAGAAGGTCTCGCCCTTCTTGAAATTCAAGCGTCCATCATCGCCGGTCTGCGCCTGGCCCTGGCCGCCATTGTTGGGGCCGATCAGATCTCGATCCGGGCTGCGCATCGACCAGCTGGCACCGACCGAAAGCGAGCTGTCGAACTGCCCCTCGATCTCACCGATGTTGAAGTTCACGGCCTGCGCCGGAGCGCTGATGCCAAGGGCGATGGCCAAGGCCAAGGTGTGCGGCTGGAATAGTCCGGGCCCTGTTGTTCTTGTCATGCGGGTCTCCTGAAGTGGGGTGCAACTGCAGGGAACCCTACGCAGCGCCCACACCTCGGATAAGCGCACCAAGGAGGGATTTCGACTGTAGTTCGAAAGGATGAATGACGCCCTGACAAGGGCGCGAGCAGGCCGACCTCAGCTTGCTGAATGACGGACCATCAGGCAGGTGGGGAACTTTACCGGTGCACAGGCTCAGCGCCAGCGATCGAGCAGATTCACTGCCAAGCGATCCAGCCAGCCCCACAGGCGCTGTTGCGCGCGGCGCCACCAGGGGCGCTGGCGCCAGTCGTCGAGGGTGATTTCGCGACTGTCGCCGAAGTCCTCGATAAAGCTGGCCGCCACCGCCTGGGTGAAGTCGGGGTCGAGGGCCTCGACGTTGGCATCGAGGTTGAAACGCAGATTCCAGTGATCGAAGTTGCACGAACCGACGCTGACCCAGTCGTCCACCAGCACCATCTTCAGGTGCAAGAAACGTGGCTGGTATTCGAAGATGCGTACACCCGCCTTGAGCAGCCTGGGATAGTAGCGCTGGCCGGCAAAACGCACCGGCGGATGGTCGGTGTTGCGCCCGGACAGCAACAGGCGCACCTCGACACCTCGACCCGCAGCACGGCGTAGGGCACGGCGGATTTTCCAGGTCGGCAGGAAGTAAGGCGTGGCCAGCCAGACGCGCTGTTTGGCACCCTTCAGCGCACGCAACAGTGACAGCAGAATGTCGCGGTGCTGCGCCGCATCGGCATAGGCCACACGCCCCAGCCCAATGCCCGCTGGCGGGCACTCGGGCAGGCTCAGCGGCACCGGCTGATGACTCGGGCGCCAGGAAAATCGCGCACACCACAGTTGCTCGAACAACTGCTGCCAGTCGCCCACCAGCGGCCCTTCGATTTCCACCATGGCCTCGTGCCAGGGGCTACGTGATTCATCCGGCAGCCAGAACTCGTCGGTGGAGCCGGTGCCGCCAACGTAGGCCAGGCGCTGATCCACCAGCAGCAGCTTGCGGTGATCGCGGTGAAAGTTGCGAATACCACGCCGCCAGCGCACCGGGTTATACCAGCGCAGCTGTACCCCCGCGGCCTGCATGCGCTCGCGCAGCGCAGCGCCCAGCCCAGCGGCGCCGAAGGCATCGAACAGGCCGCGCACCGCGACCCCACGCTCGGCCGCCCGACACAGGGCATCGACCAGACGCTCGCTGCAACGGCCGTCTTCGATCAGATAGAGCTCGATCTCCACCTGCCGCCGGGCTCCCTCGATAGCCGCCAGCATGCGCGGGAAGAACGCCGGTCCGTCCAGCAGCAATTCGAAGCGATTGCCACCGCGCCAGGGAAAGATGCGACCGCGCTTGTGCACGTTCAACGCGCCGGCACCGGCAGGCTGATGCCCGGCAGATCGGCAGCGATCTGTCCGCGCAGGGAGAGAACACGATGCGCCAGCGACTGGCTACGGCAATGCTCAGACATGAACGACAGCCGCGACGACTCGTGGTCCAAGTACCGGTCGGCGTGAACGGGCAAGGCGGGAGCAGGCGACAGGGCGAGATGCGAATGGCGCATGAGAACTCGAAAACGGCATGACCAGGCGGCAACGATAGTCGCCACGGCCTGCGTTGCAAAGCCCGGCGCCTCTTCCACGCGTAGCCCGGATGAAATCCGGAAATCCCCTGCCATCCTGTCCCGGAATGCATCCGGGCTACGGCCTAGTCGTTCGGCAACAACTGGCAGCCCTGCCGCTCGCCCAACCAGATGGCGCTGTGGGTGCGGCCCAGCCCGCTGGCGGTCACGCGCCTGGCGTTCTCGTCATCGAGCAGGCTGCTGATCGGCACGTACTGCTTCACATAGCCCTCGCAATAAGCCGCCGGGTTACCACTGACGTAACGGCAGGAGCAATACTCCTTGGCCGTGTAGGCACCGATGATGTCGGGAAACGCCGCCAGATGCGCGCGGTTCGGCCAGGCCCAGGCCAGCAGCAGGATCAGCAGCAGCGCCAGCACGCTGAGGATCGGGTGGCGACGAATCATGGCTGCACCTCCGTGGCGAAGGCCGCCTGCACGCGTTTGAGCAATTCGTTGTGCTGGAAACTGCGGTCGCGGTCATCGGCGTAGCGCACCACCACCAGCTTCTCCTGCGGCATCACGTACAGGCCCTGGCCCCAGTGGCCCAGCGCGGCGATGGTGCCGGCTGGCGCGTCCGGCCAGGGCCGCGCGGCGCCCGGCAACTCGGCGTTGAGCCACCAGTGCCCACCCGGCACGGCATCGCCCGGCGCGAAGCCCTGTGGCTGATAACCAGCGAAGGGGGTGGAGACGAAATCGATCCAGGCAGTCGGCAGCAGTTGGCGCTCGCCCCAACGTCCGCCGCGCTGCATCAGCAGGCCGATCCGGGCCAGGTCGCGCGCGCTCAGGTAGGCATAGGACGAGGCGACGAAGGTGCCGCTGGCATCGCGTTCCCAGGTCGCGCTGGTGATGCCCAGCGGCTCGAACAGTGCAGTCCAGGGATAGTCGGCATAGGCCTGGTCGCCGACCATGCCACGTAACGCGGCAGCCAACACATTGCTGTCGCCACTGGAGTAACGGAAGCGCACGCCAGGCGCGGCATCGGCCTCATGTGCAGCGGTGAACGCGGCCATGTCGGCGCGGCCGCGGGTATAGAGCATGGCCACCACCGAGGATTTCAGCGGCGCGTATTCGTAGTCTTCCTCCCAGGCCAGGCCCGAGGCCCAGTTGAGCAAATGGCCGATCTTGATCTGCGGATGCTCGGCCATCGCCGGGTAGTACTGTGCGGCCGGCGCATCGAGCTTGAAGCGCCCTTCGCCATAGGCCACACCGAGGGTGGTGGCGAGCAGGCTCTTGGCCATCGACCAGGTCAGGTGCGCGGTCTGCGCCGTGGTGGGCTCGGCGTAGCGCTCGTAAACGATCTGCCCGTCGCGTATCACCAGCAGGGCATCGGTGCGCACGCCCGTACGCTCGACGTCATCGCGCTCGGGAAAGGCGTACTGTTCCAGTTCGGCCAGCGCGGCGCTGTCGATACGGGGTTGGCTCTGCCAGTCGGGTTGCGGCCAGTTTTCCGCCAGGGCGGTGCTGGCAGCCAGGCTGAGAGCGAGCGCCAGGCTCAGTCGACGAAGCAAGGAAGTGGGCATGGGCGGCCTCGATCAGAAATCGTGGCGCACCCTAGCATGGCGAAGATGACGGCTTGAAGCGCCTGTTGCGCCATCTCCGCGGCTCATTCGGGCAGCGTGCCCCTGCCGTTACTTGGGCAGCTGGTAATCCTCGGGGCCCATCAGATCGAGACCGCATTCGAGATTCTCGATCCAGTAGAGGAAGGCGCTGATCATTTCCGGGCCGACGAAGGGCCGGCCGTGCTGCGGCACGATCATTTCCACGTCCATCTCGCGCACCATCGCCGCCCACAGGCGACAGGCCTTGTTACCGGCCATGTAACGGCGATGGAAGCCCTCCATGTTCGGCACATGGTTGATGAAGTCGCGTACCGGCGTGGCGTCGTCGACCATCGAGGCGCCCATGTCGCCGGAGAAGAGGATCTTGCTCACCGGGTCATAGACCTGGAAGTTGCCCACCGAATGCAGAAAGTGCGCCGGCACCGCCTTGAGCGAGCATTTGCCCAGCGGGATGCTCTGGCCGCGATCCGGCAGCGCGATGATGCGGTCGAAGGTGTTGATGCCGCGGCTCAGCACCAGGTAGTTGGCCGTCAGGTGCGGCAGAAAGCGTGCCCACAGCTTGGAGCAGATCACCCGCGCCCGGGTATGCAGCAGCCACTTGTCCAGCGAGGCGATGATGTCCGGGTCCTGGTGCGAGGCGAAGATGTAGGTCAGGTCCTGCACCGGAATGTGCTTGGACAACTCCAGCGACAGCGGCGTGTAGGTCAGGTCACCACCCGGATCGAGCAGTAGATACTGCTCGTTGTCGGTGATCAGGAACTGGTTGGACTGCACGCCTTCGCCGCTGACCAGGTCATCGAACATCAGGCATTGGTGGCTGCCGTTATCGAACAGCACGATGGGCTCGCGGCGCATGGAAACCTCGTAGATGAATCGCGAAGCAACCTTATGCGTATGCCATCGAGACGGTACTGATATGGATCAACAGCCGGCGACAATCTGCCGCGCTTTCTCCAGGCGTTTAGCACGCGCCGCTTCGGCAATACGCAGCAAGCTTCTGTCACGCTGCCACAGTTCCGCCCAATGCGCCGGCCCGGTCTCCAGAGCGGCCTCCAGCCTGTCGGCCAAGGCCTGCTGCTCGGCGAAAAGGCCGGCCAGCAGCAAATGCGTGGTCGGCGCATTGGGCGCCTGCCGCGCCACCTCGGCGCACCCGGCGAGCAGCGCCTGCAGACGCAAGAGCAAGGCGTCCGGCCAGTTACATTGACGACCGATGCCGAACAGCCAGGCGCTCACCGCGGTGAGCACGTGCACGTCCTCCAGGGTTCGAAAGGGTTTCACGTAATCGTCCCAACCGTCGCCGGCCAGGCGCTCGCTCTGCGCCTGCTGCAGATGCAGTCGCGCATGGCCGATGTCCGGCATCAATGCGAGCGCAGGCAGTGGCTCGATACGCACGCCCGGTGCACCCTGGCGCACCACACCCAGGGCAAGGCGTGGCGGTTGTCCCTCGCCCTCCTCGCGCGCCGCCACCAGCAGCCAGTCGGCGCATTCGGCGGCGGTGACGAAATCCTTGCGGCCGCTGATCTGCAGGCCTTCGATACGCGTGCTCATGTCGGCAGGGCGAGTGCTGCGGTTCTCCGTCACGCACAGCGCGCCGGCGGTCCAGGGCGCCGCCGGCCATAACATGCGCAGCGCCGCCTGGTAGCCGGCAAGAAAGGCCAGGCCCGGCGTGGCCGCCTGCAGACCGCCCAGCAAAGCAAGATCGAAAGGCTGCGGCGTGCCGCCCAGCCGCGCCAGCAGTCGGGCGTACCAATCCTCCAGCCCGGCTTCGGCAGCCAGGCGCTCGACAGGCTGAAACAGGCTCGACCAGGGCATCGAAGACCTCCTCGCAGCAGCTCCCGAGCCGCCGTCACATAAGCATCAAAAAAGCTTCACGGTGGTGACACCGCAGCTACCTAGCCTGAGCTTGCCCAACAAGATCGACCGGCTGCAAGCATCCAGCCGGCACACGGAGGATCTGGCATGACTCAAAACGCTCGCCGACTGCAGGCCGAACGCCTGCAAGGCCCCGCCGCCCTGCGTGAAGCTCAGGCCTTGCGCTATCGCGTGTTCAGCGCGGAATTCGACGCCAAGCTCAACGGCGCCGAACTGGGTCTGGACATGGACGACTACGATATCCACTGCCGCCATATCGGCGTACGCGACCTGGAAAGCGGCCAGCTGGTGGCCACCACTCGCCTGCTCGACCATCAGGCTGCTGCCGGTCTCGGTCGCTACTACAGCGAAGAGGAATTCGCCCTGCACGGCCTGGCCAAGCTCGAAGGCCCGGTGCTGGAGATCGGCCGCACCTGCGTCGATGTCGCCTACCGCAACGGCGCCACCATTGCCGTGCTCTGGGGCGAACTGGCCGAAGTGCTCAACGAAGGCGGCTATCGCTACCTGATGGGCTGCGCCAGCATCTCCATGCAGGACGGCGGCATCCAGGCCCATGCCGTGATGCAGCGCCTGCGCGAACGTTACCTGTGCACCGAGCACCTGCGTGCCGAACCCAAGCACCCGCTGCCGCAGCTGGATCTGCCGGGCAACGTCATCGCCGAAATGCCGCCGCTGCTCAAGGCCTACATGCGCCTGGGCGCGAAGATCTGCGGCGAACCCTGCTGGGACAAGGACTTCCAGGTCGCCGACGTGTTCATCCTGCTCAAGCGCGACGAGCTGTGCCCGCGCTACGCCCGGCACTTCAAGGCAGCAGTCTGAACCTGGTTGTAGGAGCGAGCTCTGCTCGCGAACGAGAGTGTCCGGCGTTCGCGGGCAAAGCTCCTACAGGACGAAATGACTGCCGCTAATGGCCAAACGGCGCTGCCCGTGGATAATGCCGGCACCCGCTTTCAACCGGAGGCCTCGATGGCCAGACTGCGTCTATCCCTACGCCTATTCCACCTGGCCTTGGTAATCGCCTGCGGTGCGCTGCTGGCCGGCATCGTCAGCCTCTGTGAACGTGTCGTGCGGCATGACCTGATGCCCCTGCGCCAGCGCCTGACACGCTGGTTTCTGGCGCGCCTGGGCGGTGCCCTGCCGTTTCGCGTGCGCATCGAAGGCGAGCTGCCGGAAAAGCCGATGCTGTGGGTCGCCAACCATGTGTCATGGACCGACATTCCGCTGCTCGGCGCCCTGCAGCCGCTGTCCTTCCTGTCCAAGGCCGAAGTACGCGCCTGGCCGGTGGCCGGCTGGCTGGCGCACAAGGGCGGTACGCTGTTCATTCGGCGCGGCGCGGGCGACAGCAGCCAGGTCGGCCAGCAGCTCACCCGTCACCTGCAACAGGGCCATCACTTGCTGATCTTCCCTGAAGGCACTACCACCGATGGCCTGGCCCTGCGCACCTTCCACGGCCGTTTGCTGAGCAGCGCCATCGACAGCGGCGTGGCCGTACAGCCAGTGGCGATTCGTTATCTGCGCGAAGGTCAGCCCTGCCCCGTGGCGCCTTTCGTGGGCGACGACGACATGCTCTCGCACCTGCTGCGCCTGCTTTCCAGTTCCGCCTGCGAGGTGGAGATCCGAATGCTTGAGCCGATTCCCAGCGAATCACGCAGCCGCAACGAACTGGCCCGGCACAGCCAGGCCGCTATCGCCTGCGCCTTGCAACTGCAAACACCCACCATGGTGCCGACCGAAGCCGAAGCCGCCTGATCCACCGCGTAGCCCGGATGCAATCCGGGGCTTTGCGAGGGCTCCCTGGATTTCATTCAGGCTACAGGTCATAGCCGCTCAGCCAGCCGGCGGCACGATCAACGCATCGCAGTCGAGCGAGCCCAGCAGGCGGCTGGCGACACTGCCCAGGAAGAAGCGCGAGACACCTTCACGGGCATGGGTGCCAAGTACCAGCAGGTCGGCGCCAGAGTGACGCAGAGCCTCGCCGATCACCCCTTCGGGCGAGCCGATCTGCACCAGCAGACGCTCGTGGCTCAGCGTCATGCTGTCGGCCTTCAGCCGCTCGACCAGTTGCTGACGCAGCAACTCGCGCTGGTTTTCCAGCACTTCGGCGCTGATGCCCGCCTCCATCACGGCGCCAGCCGCCACCGGCTCGACCGCGCTGGCCACATGCAGATTGTCCAGGCTCACCAGGCCAAACTCGCGGGCGCGCTTGAGGGCTTGTTGCGAGGTGCGCGACAGATCCATCGCCAACAGCGCATGCCGGTATTCGTGAGTCACCGGACCATTGACCCGCAGCACCGGCAGATGGCTGCTGCGTACGACGCGTTCGAGCGTGGTGCCGACGAAGAAATCGCGCAGTGCCGACTTGCGATGCGCGCCCACCACCAACAGATCGGCGCCCATGCCCCGAGCACCTTCGACGATCAGCGTGGCGGCCTCGCCGGTGGCCACGATCACCCGCGGCACGCTGCCGGCCTGCTCGCCGAGGCGTTCGGCCTGTGCCTGCAGCAGGCTCTCGGCCTGCTGTACCTGACGCTGCACGTGCGCAGCCGGCGCATCGTCATCGATCACATGCAGCAGACTCCACTCACCGCCACCCTGGCGGCGGATCAGTTGCACGGCGCGCTGCACCGCGTGCGCCGAACGCTCGGACAGGTCGGTCGCTACCAGAATCTTGATCATCTCGTTTCCTCCATGGGTTTAACACCGAGTTACATTCAAGCGCCTGCCGGCGCCTTACTCCTTGATGCAGGTCAGGCCCGACGCGGTAAAGCGGACTAGGGTGATCAGGACTACCTGTCGCGCCGCGCGACGGCGCTCGGCAAGCACAGCCCGGCCCACCGAAGGAGACGCGCCCCATGGGCAATCCCCCCGTTAAGCATAGTGACCACGCCTGGCACGGTTTGACTGCACAACAAGCGCTCGAGGCGCAACACAGCCACAGCAATGGCCTCAGCCAGGCCGAAGCCGAACAGCGCCTGCAACGCCACGGCGCCAACCGCCTGCCGCCGCCGCAACGCCGCGGGCCGCTGCTTCGCCTGCTCTATCAGTTCCACAACGTGCTGCTCTATCTGATGCTGGTGGCCGCTGTGATCACCGCGTTACTCGGCCATTGGATCGACACCTCGGTGATCCTCGCCGCCGTGCTGATCAATGTGATCATCGGCTTCATTCAAGAGGGCAAGGCGGAAAATGCGCTCGATGCCATCCGCAACATGCTCTCGCCCCATGCCATGGTGCTGCGCGGTGGCGAGCGCCACGAGATCGATGCCGAACGCCTGGTGCCCGGCGACATCGTATTGCTGGTGTCCGGCGACAAGGTGCCGGCCGATCTGCGTCTGCTCAATGTGAAGAACCTGCTGGTGGAAGAAGCGGCGCTGACCGGCGAATCGGTACCGGTGGAAAAATCCATCGCGCACTGCAACCTCGACGCCGCGCTTGGCGACCGCCGCTGCATGGCCTATTCCGGCACCCTGGTCAGCAGTGGTCAGGCCACCGGCGTGGTGGTGGCCACCGGTGCCGACACCGAACTGGGGCGCATCGGCGCCATGCTGCAGCAGGTGCAGGCCCTGTCCACGCCGCTGTTGCGGCAGATCGAGCAGTTCAGCCGCTGGCTGGCGGTGATCATCCTGATCCTCGCCTTCGCCACCTTCATCCTCGGCATTCTGTGGAACGGCCAGAACCCCGGCGACATGTTCATGATGGTGGTGGCATTGACCGCAGCGGCCATCCCGGAGGGGCTGCCGGCAATCATGACGGTGATCCTCGCCCTCGGTGTGCAGCGCATGGCCGGGCATAGCGCCATCGTCCGGCGCCTGCCTGCGGTGGAGACCCTCGGCTCGGTGACGGTGATCTGTTCGGACAAGACCGGTACCCTGACCCGCAACGAGATGACCGTGCAACGCGTGGTCAGCGCCAGCCGTGTTCTCGATGTCTCGGGCGTTGGCTACGCCCCGGAAGGTGCCTTCCACGACAATGGCCAGCTGCGCGAACCTGATGCCGAACTGCTGGAGATCGCCCGCGCCGCGCAGCTGTGCAATGACGCCCGCCTGCAGCAGGACGAGGCCGGCCACTGGCTGCTGCATGGCGATCCGACCGAAGGCGCCCTCCTCACCCTGGCACTGAAGAGTGGCCTCGATATCCAAGCCCTGCAGGCGCAGCTGCCGCGCAGCGATGCGATTCCGTTCGAGTCCGAGCATCGCTTCATGGCGACTCTGCACCATGACCACACCGGCCATGGCCTGGTCTACCTCAAGGGCGCCCCCGAACGCGTGCTGGAGATGTGCGTCAGCCAGCGCAGCGCCGACGGCGGCAGTGCGCCACTGGACGCCGATTACTGGCGGCGCCAGGCCACCGACCTGGCTGCTCGTGGTCTGCGCCTGCTGGCCCTGGCCAGCAAACCAGCGGCGGCAGAACAGCGCACGCTGAATTTTGCCGACGTGGAAGCTGGGCTGACCCTGCTGGCCCTGGTCGGCATCATCGACCCGCCTCGTGAAGAGGCCATCGCCGCCGTCGCCGAATGCCAGCGCGCCGGCATTCGCGTGAAGATGATCACCGGCGATCACGCCGAAACCGCCCGCGCCATCGGCGCACAACTGGGCATCGGCGTTGGCCTGCCGGCGCTGACCGGCGCCGAGCTGGAGCTGCTTGACGAGCGCCGCCTGCGCGAGGTGCTGCCCGGCGTCGAGGTATTCGCCCGCGCCAGTCCCGAGCACAAGCTGCGCCTGGTGCAGGCCATGCAGGACAGCGGCGAGGTGGTGGCGATGACCGGCGACGGGGTCAACGACGCGCCCGCGCTGAAACGCGCCGACGTCGGTGTGGCCATGGGCCTGAAGGGCACCGAGGCGGCCAAGGAAGCGGCCGAAGTGGTGCTGGCCGATGATAATTTCGCCACCATCGCCGGCGCCGTACGCGAAGGTCGGGCGATCTACGACAACCTGAAAAAATTCATTCTTTTCGCGCTGCCCACCAACGGCGGGCAGGCATTGATCGTGATCTTCGCCATCCTGTTCCAGGTGGTACTGCCGCTGACCCCGGCCCAGGTGCTATGGATCAACATGGTCACCTCCAGCACGCTGGGCCTGGCGCTGGCCTTCGAGCCCAGCGAGCGCGGGCTGATGAACCGCGCACCGCGGGCGCCGAGCGAGCCTCTGCTGTCGGCCTTCTTCGTCTGGCGCATCGCGATGGTCTCGGTGCTGATCGCCGGCGCCGGCATCGCCCTGTTTCTTTGGGAATTGCAGCTCGGCAACGACCTGGACAATGCGCGGACCGTGGCGGTCAACGCCGTGGTGATGTGCGAGATTTTCTACCTGCTCAACTGCCGCAGCCTGTTCGGCTCGGTGCTCAGCCGCGAAGCCCTGCTGGGCAATCGCGCAGTGCTGGTGACCATCGCCCTGTGTCTGGTGCTGCAGGCGCTGTTCACCTACGCCCCGCCACTGCAGAACCTGTTCAGCTCGGTTGGCCTGAGCCTGGAGCAGTGGCTGCGCGTGTTGTTGGCGGGGCTGGCGCTGTTTTGCCTGGCCGAGCTGGAGAAATGGGTGGTGCGGCGCTATCGCCTGCATCCGCAGGCAAGCTGAACGCCAGAGCAGCGCTGCGGTGATGTCGTCGCGGCTGAAGCACCTCCCACGGTGCCAGACGCCCGCTTCTGTGGGAGGCGCTTCAGCGGCGAGCGGGGATGCTGCTCACCCCCGGGATTGCCTCCGGGCCACGTCCCAGCTCGGCCTCGGCGAATGCCATCAGCTGCGGATAGAAGGCGCGAAAGTCTTCGCTGAGCGGTTCGTACAGCCGCTCCAGTTCGCTCAGGCTGCCATCGAGCAACTGCGGTCTGGACAGTCGCCGCTGCATGCCGGCTATGACCTGCTCCAGCACCGCGAACTCGCGGTAGCTGCCGAGCCAGTCCTGCGCGGCCATACGCGGCGCCATCAACGCCAGACGCCCCGGCAACTGCGCTTCGGCAGCCAGCACGCGGTACACGCGACCGGTGAAGTGATCCAGCGGCTGCGTGGCATAAGCCTGCCAATCACGGGCCAGGCAATGGTCGAAGAACAGATCCAGCAACATGCCGGCCACGCGCCGCCGTTCAAGCGGAAACCGCGCTCGTGCGCGGGCTTGCAACGGATGATTGTCGGTGAAGGCATCGATACGCCGGTGCAGGCGAATGGCCGCCTCGATTGGTGCCGGCCAGCGCCCGTCGAGCGGGCCTTTGACGAAATCGCCATAGAGGCTGCCAAGCAGCTGTGCCGGCGCGTCGCCGCCGAGATGCAGATGGGCGAGGTAGTTCATCGCACGAGCTTAACGCCCTAGGCCGGACAATCGAAGCGGTTGATGGAGACTATCGGAACAATCGATCTGTATATCGTTCAGAGACGATATAAGGTTCGCCACATGACGATACGCAACGATCACGCCATGGACATCGACCTCGACGCCATCATCAAGGCCCTCGCCCACCCGGTACGCCGCGACATCCTCGACTGGTTGAAAGAGCCCGAGCGCCACTTCGCCGAACAGGATCACCCGCTGGAGATCGGCGTGTGCGCCGGCAAGATCTACCAGCGCACCGGGCTGTCGCAGTCCACCGTTTCCGCCCACCTCACCAGCCTGCAACGCGCCGGCCTGGTGACCAGCCGCAAGGTTGGCCAGTGGCATTTCTTCAAGCGCAACGACGAGCTGATCAAAGCTTTCGTCGAGCGCTTGGGCCAGCAACTCTGATTCAAACATCCCCTCGGAGAAAGTACATGCCTACATTGTTCGACCCCATCCAGATCGGTGATCTGCACCTGAACAACCGCATCATCATGGCGCCGCTGACCCGCTGCCGCGCCGACGAAGGCCGCGTGCCCAATGCACTGATGGCCGAGTACTACACCCAGCGCGCCTCGGCCGGCCTGATCATCAGCGAGGCCACCGCCGTCACGCCGATGGGTGTGGGTTATCCGAACACGCCCGGCATCTGGTCCGACGAGCAGGTCCGTGGCTGGCACAACGTCACCCAGGCGGTACACGCCAACGGCGGCAAGATCGTTCTGCAGCTGTGGCATGTCGGCCGCATCTCCGATCCGATCTACCTGAACGGTGAGCTGCCGGTTGCGCCGAGCGCGATCCAGCCAGCCGGCCACGTCAGCCTGGTGCGTCCGATCAAGGACTACGTCACGCCGCGCGCGCTGGAAACCGAAGAGATCGCCGATGTCGTCGAGGCCTACCGCCAAGGCGCCGAGAACGCCAAGGCCGCCGGTTTCGATGGCGTGGAAATCCATGGCGCCAACGGCTACCTGCTCGACCAGTTCCTGCAGAGCAGCACCAACCAGCGCACCGACCGCTACGGCGGCAGCGTCGAAAACCGTGCTCGCCTGCTGCTGGAAGTCACCGATGCCGCCATCTCCGTATGGGGCGCCGGCCGCGTCGGCGTGCACCTGGCACCACGCGCCGATGCGCACGACATGGGCGACGCCAACCGTGCCGAGACGTTCGGCTACGTCGCCCGCGAACTGGGCAAGCGAGGCATCGCCTTCATCTGCACCCGCGAGAAGGAAGGTGACGACAGCCTGACGCCGCAACTGAAGAAGGAATTCGGCGGCGTGTTCATCGCCAACGAGCGCTTCACCAAGGAGCAGGCCAACGCCTGGCTGGCCGAAGGCAAGGCCGACGCGGTGGCATTCGGTATCCCCTTCATCGCCAACCCGGACCTGCCGGAGCGCCTGCAGCAGGACGCGGCGCTGAACGAGCCGCATCCGGAAACCTTCTACGGTTCCGGCCCGGTCGGTTATATCGACTATCCGCGCCTGTAAGATCGCAGCTAATTCACCTCCCGCAAGCGATATCCCTGTGGGAGGGGCTTTAGCCGCGACCAATAAACGAACGCCCCGCATTGCGGGGCGTTGGTTTATCTAGATGGTGGCACTCAGCGCTGATTGATCTGCTGCTGCAGATTCGCCACCTGGCTCTGCAGCGTATTGATGTTGCGCGTCATCTGCGCGCGGAAGGCATCGAACTCGGCGGTGTTGGGGCCAGCGGCGCTGGCGGCCGGGCGGTTGTCCAGCTCGCTGCGCAGCACCAGCAGATCCTGCTCCAGGCTGCGGATGGCCTGGGCCGGGTTGCCCTGCTTCTTAAGCGCATCGATATCGCCACCGAGCGCCTTGATACGGGTATCGAGCTTGGCCAGTTCGGCCTGGGTTGCCTTGGCGTCACCCTGCGCGGCCTTCAGCGCCGCCTGCTCGCTGGTCAGCGCCTGCAGGCGCTTGTCGAAATCGGCGCTGGCACCGATGCCACTCTTCAGTTCGCTACCCAGTTGCTCGACACGCTTGTCCAGCGCGGCCTGCGCGGTTGCGCTCTGCTGTTGTTGCTTGCTCAGTTCGGCCAGGCGCGTCTCCAACTGCTTGACCTGTAGCTTGAGTGCCTCGCTGCCGCTGGTGACACTGGATTCGGTCGCTACTACCTTGCCGGAAATATCCTGAATGCGTCCGGCGGCCTCTTCGCTGATGCGCGCGAAGCTCTCCTGGGTCGCCACCAGACGCTGTTCCATCAGTCCGATCTGTTGCAGGCTCCACCAGCCCAGGCCAGCCAGGGCGAAGCTCAGCGCACCGACCAAAGCCCACAGCGGCCCGGTGCTGGCGCCCTTGGCCACCGGCGCCTTGCTGCTGGTCACACGGCTGCTGCGCGGGGCCGGCTCCTCGCGCGGCTCGGCGAAATCCTCGCGGCGCTCCGGGGTCAGGCTGGGCAGGTTGTCGAGCTCGTCGTTGGCGTCGTTACGCATGGTCGGACCTATGGTTGGAACGGGGAAACGGAAATGCCGCGCAGTATACCGATTCGCCACTATGCCAGCAGCGTCGCGCCAAGCCGGTGCGCGGCGCACCGACGAAGGGCGCGACAGGGGCATCGACTCGCCTGCAGCCCGGCAGTTCCGCAAAACTTGAACTGGTACGCACTTTGCTTTTGATCCTGTCGTGAACGCAGCGATAGCGTGTCGCTCACAAGCCAGCAGGCGGCCGGAAAGTAGTTCTGCAAAGCACTCGCACGAAGATGCGTGTTACAGCCGACAGGAAGCGGCTGACCAGGTCACGGCGGGAGAGGAATGCCGCAACCCGTGCCCCTTCAACCAACCGGGGGAAGTCGCGATGGAACTGAACAAAGAAGTACTGGACTGCATGAAAGCACTGCGTCGTCGTCTACGCGAAGAGCAGGCGGTGGACATCCGTCTGAGCCAGCCCAATGCCATCGGCGCCATGCTCGACGCCAGCCTGAAGTCCGATGATGAGGAAACCCGCCTCCTGGGCAAGCGTCTGGCGGAACTCTCCGATCAACCCCGGCGCGTCGCCACACCCGTACCTGCCGTAGAGCCGTCGGTCGGCGCTGCGACCGGCTCGGTGCGCATCTATCGCGGCCAGCGCATCTACGCCTGAGGCCCCATCTGCGCCTGCCACCAGGTGCAGAACTCGTCCAGCGCTTCCCATAGGCTGGCCCTGGGCTCGTAGCCCAGGTATTCACGGGCGCGGTCGATGTTCAGGGAAAAATCCCTGGCCATCACCGCCACGCCCAGACGAAACAGGCTCGGCTCGGGTCGCCCAGGCAACAGGCGACACACACCTTCGTTGAGCGTCGCCGCAGCATAGGCCAGCGGAAACGGCACATGCCGGGTCACCGGTGGCAGCGCGAGGCGGCGCAGCACGTAGTTGACCACGTCCCACAACGGCACCGGTGCGCCATTGCTGATGTTGTACACCTGCCCAAGCGCCGTTCCACCGATCTGCAGCGAGCTGAGCAAGGCATCGTTGAGATTGTGCACATTGGTGAAATCGACCTTGTTCAGGCCATTGCCGATGATCGCCAGGCGGCCCTTGCGCTGCATGCCGATCAATCGCGGGAAGATGCTGGTGTCTCCGGCTCCGGTGACGAAGCGCGGACGCAGGGCGATCACCTCCAGGCCGAACTCCTGCGCGGCGAACACCTGCTGCTCGGCCAGATACTTGGTCTTGCCGTAGTGATCGGAGAAGCGCCTGGGCACCTGCTCCTCACGGATATCGACATGGGATTTGCCATCGAAATAGATCGAGGGCGAGGACAGATGCACGAGGCGCCGCACCTTCTGCTTGAGGCAGGCATCGACGATGTTCTCGGTGACCGTCACATTGGCCTGGTGAAAATGCGCGTAGTCGCCCCACACGCCAACGGCGCCGGCACAGTGCACCACCGCCTCGACATCCCGGCACAGCGCCTGGGCCAGCTCGGCATCACCAAGGTCACCCTGGACGAACTCGGCGCCGCGTTTGATCAGGTGCTGCACACCCTCGGCCCGCCGGCCGTTGACCCGCACCGCCAGGCCCTGTTCGAGGGCGAAACGGGCGAAGCGCCCGCCGATGAAACCACTCGCGCCGGTGACCAGAATCTTCATCCGCCATCCCCTGCATGGATGCTTGTGATTGCCGCACTTTAGCAGCGCCACCTCGGCTGCGCGCTGTCGGCGGCGGCCAGAACGACGACTCTGCAGGCCGCCTAGGAGTGCAGTGACACCAGCACCGAAGCCGAGTGGCGACGCAGCTGTTCGGTCAATTCACCGAGCAGTTCACCGCCATTGCGCCAGTGATGCCAGTACAAAGGCACGTCGATAAAGCGCTCGGGCACCAGCTCCACCAACCTGCCGCTGGCCAGTTCGTCACGCACCTGCAGTTCCGGCACCAGACCCCAGCCCAGCCCGCCTTCGGTCAGGCGCACGAAGCCTTCGGAGGAAGGACACAGGTGATAGGCGAAGCCACCGGTTACCCCCAGGCCGGCCAAGTAGCGATGCTGCAACTGATCGTCCGGGCCGAAGACGATGGCCGGCGCCCGCGCCAGCGCCTCGGCCGTGACCCCGGCAGCAAAATGCCGGGCGACGAAGCCCGGGCTGGCCAGCGCGCGGTAGCGCATCGCTCCCAGGGCGACGCTGCGCGCGCCGGCTACCGGGCGCTCGGCGGCGCACACGCAGCCGGCCACCTCGCCGGCGCGCATGCGCTTGAGGCCGACCTCCTGATCCTCCACCACCAGCTCCATCAGCACCTGCCGGGTCGCGCAGAACTCCGCCGTCGCCAGCGCCCACCAGGTGGCCAGGCTGTCGGCGTTGATGGCGATGCGCAGACGCTCGGGCAGCGCCTGTTCATCCAGCCCCGGCACCTGTCCCTGCAGATCGCGTTCGAGCAGGCGCACCTGCTGCACATGGTTGAGCAGACGCCGACCGATCTCGGTGGGCGCCGGCGGCGTCGCGCGCACCAGCACCGGCTGGCCGACCCGCGCTTCGAGCAGCTTGATGCGCTGCGACACCGCCGACTGCGACAGGCCCAGCACCTGCGCCGCGCGTTCGAAACCGGCCTGCTCCACCACTGCCGCCAGGGCGGCTAGCAACTTGTAATCGAACAATCGATTTCCCTAATGAGCGATCAGCATTATTTGTTTCTCTTATACACCCGCGCGCAGCAGACTCGCCAGCACCCACCTCACCTCTGGAGCCCAAGATGGCCGGCGAAACCGACCTCTCACGTTTGCTGCAAAGCATGACGCCGCAGCTCAACCCCGGGCAGTACGTGTTCTGCTGCGTCGCTGCCGACCACGATTGCAGTGCCCTGCACCCCATCGCCAGCCTGCGCGAAGCAGAGGGCCTGAGCCTGGTGCTGCCGCGCGACATCGCCGACGCCCATGGCTTGCGCTACGACTACGTCGCCGCCTGGATCACCCTGCAGGTGCATTCGTCGCTGGCGGCCGTGGGCCTGACCGCCTCCTTCTCTGCCGCCCTGGCGCAGGCCGGGTTGAGTTGCAACGTGGTTGCCGGTTTTCATCACGACCATATCTTCGTGCCCATCGAGCGCGCCGAACGGGCGCTGTCCACCCTGCGCGCCCTGTCGGCCGCCGCCCTGCCGGAGCCCCTGTGATGTGGCAGAGCTACAGCAACGGCCTGCTGGTCGCCATCGGCCTGATCATGGCTATCGGCGCGCAGAACGCCTTCGTCCTGGCGCAGAGCCTGCGCCGCGAACATCACATCCCGGTAGCGGCGCTGTGCATTCTCTGCGACGCCGTGCTGGTGGCGGCCGGCGTGTTCGGCCTGGCTACCCTGCTGACGCAGAGCCCGACGCTGCTGGCCATCGCCCGCTGGGGCGGCGCTGCGTTTCTGCTCTGGTATGGCAGCCAGGCGCTGCTGCGGGCCGCGCGGCCACAGTCACTGCAAGCAACGGATAACGAACCTCGCTCCTTGCGCGCGGTGATGCTCGCGGCCCTGGCGGTCACCCTGCTCAACCCGCACGTCTACCTGGATACCGTGCTGCTGATCGGCTCACTCGGCGCCCAGCAACCCGAACCCGGCGCCTATGCCGCCGGCGCCGCCAGCGCTTCCTTTCTCTGGTTCAGCGCCCTGGCGCTCGGCGCGGCATGGCTGGCGCCCTGGCTGGCCAGGCCGGTGACCTGGCGGCTGATCGATCTGGGCGTGGCGGCGATGATGTTGGCGGTGGCAGCGCAGCTGATTCTGGGTGCGCTGTAATGTTCTCAGTCGCGCATAATGCGTCTGGCCTATTACGCCAGGAGCAACAATGGATACCCTTCATGCGATGCGCGTGTTCGTTCAGGTGGTCGAGCGCGGCAGCTTCACCGCCGCAGCCCAGGCGCTGGATCTGTCTACCGCGCAGGTGTCCCGGCTGATTGCCGATCTGGAGCAACATCTCGAGGCACGCCTGCTGCAGCGCACCACACGGCGCCTGGCCCTGACCGAAACCGGCGAGCGCTATCTGGAGCGCTGCCGGCAGATTCTCGGCCAGATCGAGGAAGCCGATGCCGAGGCGCGCGGTGCTCATCGCACGCCCAGTGGACGCCTGCGCGTGCACACCATGACCGGCCTCGGCCTGCAGCACATCACTCCGCTGATCGCCCGCTACGCCGAGCGTTATCCACAGGTGGTGGTGGAACTCACCCTGGCGCAGCGCACGCCGGATCTGCTCGAAGATGGTCATGACGTGACCATCGCCTTCGCCCGCGACCTGCCGGATTCGCAACTGGTCGCACAGCGTCTCGGCCCGGTGTACAGCGTGCTCTGCGCCGCCCCCAGCTATCTGGCCGGACATGGCGTTCCGCAACGGCCGAGCGACCTGCAGCAGCATCGCTACCTGCGCCTGACCGACCCGCTGTACCGCGGTCAGTGGGATTTCGGTGACGAACAGCTCGACGCCCTGCCGGCCGAGTGCTTTCAGGTCAATGTCGCCGAAGCACTGGTCAAGGCGGCGCAGGCAGGCATGGGCTTCTGCCTGCTGCCCTCGTTCGTCGCCAGCCAGCCGCTGCGTGAAGGACGCCTGCTGCGCATCCTGCCGCAGCACCGCCTGCGCGCGCTGAACATCTATGCGATGTATCCGTCACGGCGCTTTCTCGATGCCAAGACCCGCACCTGGGTGGAGTTTCTCAAGGCCGAACTGCCGCCACTGTTACGGGGGGACGAAGCGGTGCTGGACGATGAGCGATATTGGGCGACACCCGACGGATTGTTGCGCGAAAGGTAAGAGTGATTCACCCGTATAGCGCTTTTTCGCGCCCCGATGCCTCTCTAGGATGACTTCGAACCCACGAAGAATCCCAGGAGGATCGCTCCATGAAAAAACTCGCCACTGCCGCCGCCCTGTCCCTCTCCGCCCTGCTGGCGGCCCAGGCCTGCTTCGCCGAAGAATCGGCCGCTTTCGTCGCCCATCAGCAGGCCCACCAGCAACAGCCGCATGCCGAAGCTACCCAGCAAGCACAAACCGCAAGCTCGCAGGGCACCGGTCAGCACGGCTAAACCCAGGCGTCCCTGGCGCCGGACGTGCTCCTGGCCGGCGTCTCTCGGGCCGCCAGTCCGGCCCTTTTTTCCCGAATCGAGGCCATCATGAAACGTATCGCCTACCTATTGGCGCTCGCCTGTGCGACTACCCTGGCGCACGCCGAAACGCCCGAGCACTACCACTACGGCATGCACCTGGACATCGCCAAGGTCATCAGCCAGACCCTGCCGCAAGGCTGCGAGGCGGGGGAAGCCCGCATGGTCTACCTGGACCCCAAGGGCGAGCAGCACACGCTGATTTACCAGCGCATCGGCGAAGACTGCCGCTACTGACCACTGCAAGCACCAAACATCCCGGCTTTACCTGGCCCGCACGAACTCGGCGCTGAAACGTCCACCGTCTGGCCGCGTGAAGCGCTCGTACATTCGATCCCCCTCGACCCTCAGCTGCAACTCCTTCGTCGTCCTGACGCCACCGATCCAGTTGGGAAAGGTGGCGCCCTCCACTCGGTTACCGGCAAAACGCCCCTGCTCGTCGACGCTATAGGTGCCAAAAAAGCCGATGCTCGACGCCATGGCACTGCGATTTTCCTCGTCCGTACCGCCACCCCGCTGGTTCGATGCGAAGCGTGGCGTATCACCATCGGTCAAGACTTCGACGAAATGCATGTCAGGCGTGAACACCAACATGCCCTGAGGGTTTTCGCCGTAAGGACGCTCGATCCGTCCGTTCGTTTCCAAGGTGGCGGACACCATGCGCCAGGTGCCGGCAACCTGATTGACTGCGCGTTTCTCTGCCTCGCCCTCGCGAGCCGAGGCGGTCAGACTCAGCGCCAGCAAGCCGGCCACCAGCGACGGCCGCGACAAGGATTTACACAGGTCGATCCAGAAGGAAGTTCGGGCGCTCGGTTCGCTGGTCATCGGTCATCTCCTCTAGCGGTGAAACCGATGGTACGAAGCAGGTCCGGCTATGATAAGCCCCACCAATACGAACGACCTCGTGAAGAAATTTCACCAATGAACCACGCCAGCCTCTCCGACCTGAAGGCCTTCGTTCACGTCGCGCACATGTGCAGCTTTCAGAAAGCCGCCGATACGCTGGGCGTGTCGCGCTCCTCCCTCAGCCATGCGCTCAAGGGCCTGGAACAGCACTTGGGGGTTCGTCTGCTACATCGCACCACGCGCAGCGTGGCACTGACCGAGGCCGGGGAGCAGTTGCTGCAAAGGCTGACGCCCCTGCTTCAGGAGCTCGACGACGCACTGGACGCCGTCAGCCACGGCCCCGAGGAGTTGGCCGGGGCATTGCGCATCAATGCCAACAAGGGTGGCGCACGCTGGTTGCTGGGCCACGTCGTGCCGACTTTCCTGCAGCGCTACCCCCATGTGGAACTCGACCTGGTCAGCGAGGGCAGGCTGGTGGATATCATCGCCGAAGGCTTTGACGCCGGGGTGCGCCTCGCCGAGTCGGTGCCCAAGGACATGGTGGCCGTTTCCTTCGGCGGCGACGTACGCTTCGTCACCGTCGCCTCGCCGGCCTACATCGCCACCTTCGGCCGCCCCGGCACACCCGATGAACTGCAATCGCACCGTTGCATTCGCCAGCGCCTGCCAAGCGGCAAGCGCTATCGCTGGGAGTTCGAACGAGGCACGGAGCAAATGGCGATCGACGTTCCTGGCGCGCTGAGCCTGGACGACAACGATCTGCTGGTCGAAGCGGCCTGTGCCGGATTGGGCATCGCCTACGTCCCGCAGTCCTTCGCGCAAAAAGCGCTTGAGGCTGGCCACCTGGTTCTGCTGCTGGAGGACTGGACACCGCCGTCGCCGGGCCTGTGCCTGTACTACGCCAGCTACCGCCATGTCCCGGCGCCGCTGCAGGCCTTCATCGGCATCATTCGCGAAATCGCATGACGGGGCGACCGGCAGCCTTCTCTTTGCCGCGGTCTATCCTGACGTTAGCCCGGCAGCAGTCGCACTGAGCGCCACGCCGGTAGCACCCTGGTTGCACCAAGCTACTGCACACCTCGAATGCCGGCTTGCACGCGTGCTGCAGCGGCGGCTCCCGAGAACCGGCCTTACGTCCGTCGGGCCATCGATGCAATTAGGTTGCACCTGGTTGCACCCAAGAGCAAAGCAGGTTTAATCTCCCGCAGCTTTTCGTTGCCCGCCCTCCAGGCGACAACGCTTCGGGCCGTCGCAGGCGACGTCAGAAACTGCTCCAGGCAGTTTTACCGTGCATAACTAACAAGTAAGTAGGACTCCCCATGGCTACCACCACCCTCGGCGTAAAACTCGACGATGCCACCCGCGAGCGCCTGAAGAAGGCCGCTGCGCAGATCGACCGTACGCCGCACTGGATGATCAAGCAGGCGATCTTCAATTATCTGGAGCAGGTCGAGAGTGGCCTGACGCCCGCCGAGCATGCCGGCCTGGCCGCTGCCGCCGGTGAGGAAGCCCTGGAGTCGCTGACCGAGCAGGGTCTGCAGGTGTTCCTCGACTTCGCCGAGAGCATCCTCCCGCAGTCGGTACTGCGCGCTGCCATCACCAGCGCCTACCGTCGCCCGGAAACCGAAGTGGTGCCGATGCTGCTGGAGCAGGCGCGCCTGAACCCACAGCAGGCCGAGGCCTCGCAGAAGCTGGCGCTGGGCATCGCCGAGAAGCTGCGCAACCAGAAGAACGCCAGCGGCCGCCAGGGCCTGGTGCAGGGCCTGCTGCAGGAATTCTCGCTGTCGTCGCAGGAAGGCGTGGCGCTGATGTGCCTGGCCGAAGCCCTGCTGCGCATCCCCGACAAGGCCACCCGCGACGCGCTGATCCGCGACAAGATCGCCAACGGCAACTGGAGCCAGCACCTCGGCCAGAGCCCGTCGATGTTCGTCAACGCGGCGAGCTGGGGCCTGCTGATCACCGGCAAACTGGTGTCCACCCATAACGAGGCCGGCATGACCTCGGCGCTCAACCGCATCATCGGCAAGAGCGGCGAGCCGGTGATCCGCAAGGGCGTGGACATGGCCATGCGCCTGATGGGCGAGCAGTTCGTCACTGGCGAGACCATCGCCGAAGCACTGGCCAACGCCGCCAATCTGGAAGCCAAGGGCTTCCGCTACTCCTACGACATGCTCGGTGAAGCCGCGCTGACCGAGGAAGATGCCAAGCGCTACCTGGCCTCCTACGAGCAGGCCATCCACGCCATCGGCAAGGCCTCGCACGGTCGCGGCATCTACGAAGGCCCGGGCATCTCGATCAAGCTCTCCGCCCTGCACCCACGCTACAGCCGCGCCCAGTACGAGCGCGTGATGGACGAGCTGTACCCGACCCTGCTGAGCCTGACCCAGCTGGCCAAGCAGTACGACATCGGCCTCAACATCGACGCCGAGGAAGCCGACCGCCTGGAGCTGTCACTGGACCTGCTCGAGCGTCTGTGCTTCGAACCGAGCCTGGCCGGCTGGAACGGCATCGGTTTCGTCATCCAGGCCTACCAGAAGCGCTGCCCGTACGTGATCGACTACGTCATCGACCTGGCCAAGCGCAGCCGTCATCGCCTGATGATCCGCCTGGTCAAAGGCGCCTACTGGGACAGCGAGATCAAGCTGGCTCAGGTCAACGGCCTGGAAGGCTACCCGGTGTACACCCGCAAGCCGTACACCGACGTGTCCTACATCGCCTGTGCGCGCAAGCTCCTGGCCGCGCCGGAAGCCATCTACCCGCAGTTCGCCACCCACAACGCCCACTCGCTGTCGGCCATCTACCACCTGGCCGGGCAGAACTACTACCCGGGCCAGTACGAGTTCCAGTGCCTGCATGGCATGGGCGAGCCGCTGTATGAGCAAGTGGTCGGCAAGGTTGCCGACGGCAAGCTGAACCGTCCGTGCCGCATCTACGCGCCGGTGGGCAGCCATGAAACCCTGCTGGCCTACCTGGTACGCCGTCTGCTGGAAAACGGCGCCAACACCAGCTTCGTCAACCGCATCGCCGACCACAGCATCTCGCTCAAGGATCTGGTGCTCGACCCGGTACAGCAGGTCGAGCAGATGGCCGCGCAGGAAGGCGCCGTCGGTCTGCCGCACCCGCGCATCGCGCTGCCGCGCGACCTGTACGGCAAGGAGCGGGTCAACTCCTCGGGCCTGGATCTGGCCAACGAACACCGCCTCGGCTCGCTGTCCTCGGCGCTGCTGTCCACCGTCAACCACAGCTACCTGGCCGAGCCGATGCTGGGTTGCGATGGCGCCACCCCGGGCGAGCCGGAGCCGGTGCGCAACCCGGCCGATCATCGTGATCTGGTCGGCCATGTGCGCGAAGCCAGCGTCAAGGATGTCGACAGCGCCATCCTCTGCGCCCTGGCCAGCGGGCAGATCTGGCAGTCCACCCTGCCGGCCGAACGCGCCGCCGTACTGGAACGCGCCGCCGACCTGATGGAAGCCGAGCTGCAGCAGCTGATGGGCCTGCTGGTGCGCGAGTCCGGCAAGACCTTCGCCAACGCCATCGCCGAAGTGCGCGAGGCGGTGGACTTCCTGCGCTACTACGCGATCCAGGCGCGCAGCTTCGGCAATGACAGCCACCGCCCGCTGGGTCCGGTGGTGTGCATCAGCCCGTGGAACTTTCCCCTGGCGATCTTCACCGGCCAGGTCTGCGCCGCGCTGGCTGCCGGCAACACCGTGCTGGCCAAGCCGGCCGAGCAGACGCCGCTGATCGCCGCCCAGGCCGTGCGCATCCTGCGCGAGGCCGGCGTGCCGGCTGGCGCCGTGCAGCTGCTGCCGGGCCGTGGCGAAACCGTCGGCGCGCGCCTGGTGGGTGACGAGCGCGTGCGTGGCGTGATGTTCACCGGCTCCACCGAAGTGGCCGGCATCCTCCAACGCAACATCGCCGGTCGCCTGGATGCGCAGGGCCGCACCATTCCGTTGATCGCCGAGACCGGCGGTCTCAACGCCATGATCGTCGACTCCTCGGCGCTGACCGAGCAGGTGGTGATGGACGTGGTCGCCTCCGCCTTCGACAGCGCCGGCCAGCGCTGCTCGGCCCTGCGCGTGTTGTGCGTGCAGGACGACGTGGCCGATCGCGTGCTGACCATGCTCAAGGGCGCCATGGCCGAATACAGCCTCGGCAACCCGGAGCGCCTGAACACCGACATCGGCCCGGTGATCGACGCCGAGGCCAAGGCCGGCATCGAAACTCACATCGCCAAGCTGCGCGAAAAAGGCCGCAAGGTCACCCAACTGGCACGCGTCAACGGCGAGGAGATCAAGCGTGGCACCTTCGTCGTGCCGACCTTGATCGAGCTGGACAGCTTCGACGAGATGAAGCGCGAGATCTTCGGCCCGGTACTGCACGTGGTGCGCTACGCCCGTGCCGATCTGGGCAAGCTGCTGCAGCAGATCAACGACAGCGGCTACGGCCTGACCCTCGGCGTGCACACCCGCATCGACGAGACCATCGCCCAGGTGGTGAGCACGGCCAAGGTCGGCAACCTGTATGTGAACCGCAACATGGTCGGCGCCGTGGTCGGCGTGCAGCCGTTCGGCGGTGAAGGCCTGTCCGGCACCGGCCCGAAAGCCGGCGGCCCGCTGTACCTGTATCGCCTGCTGTCGACCCGTCCGCAGGAGGCCGTCGCCCAGTACCTGCAACAGGCCGAGGTGCAGACCCTGCCGGTTCCGAGCGAGCTGGACAAGGTGCGCACCGCCTTCGCCGAGTGGGCGAGCAAGCAGGAGCCGGGCATCGCCGCGCTGTTCGAGCAGTACCGCACGCTGTCGCAGAGCTACAGCAGCCACACCCTGACCGGCCCGACCGGCGAGCGCAACAGCTACACCCTGCTGCCGCGCGAGCGCGTGCTCAACCTGGCCGACGAGCGCAGCGACCTGCTGGCCCAGCTGGCCGCCACCCTGGCGGTGGGTAGCAAGGCGATCTGGCTGGAAAGCCAGCGCGCGCTGCACGCGGAACTGCCGAAGGAAGTGCAGAAGCACATCCAGCTGGTGGCCGACTGGAACAGCATCGACGTGGAGCTGGACGCCATCCTGCACCACGGCGACTCCGACCAACTGCGCGCAGTCAGCGAGCAGGCGGCGCAGCGCAAGGGCGCCATCGTCGGCGTGCATGGGCTGAACAAGGGCGAGACCGACATCCCGCTGGAGCGCCTGCTGATCGAACACGCCCTGAGCGTCAACACCGCAGCCGCCGGCGGCAACGCCAGCCTGATGACCATCGGCTGAGACTTTCGACCGTCACAGGTCGGAAACGCCGTGGAAAGCTGGCTGAAAGCTTTCCACGGCATGCTGCACCCACACGGCGCGACTGCCTGCAGGGGCTACCCGCCCGGCGCCGTGTTTCCATCTCCCGGCCTCATGGCCTGCGTCAGCCTACCCGGCAGACGCTCCGAGCGGGGCCAAACGCCCCGCCCATTTCCCCCCTCTGCACCGATAGCCCATCTCAACTGGCCACCATTGCGTAACAGAAAGTTCGGACTATGGTGTCAGTCGGAGCTGCAGTCCTGATAATTTTCAGGTGCCCGACAACGCTTACAACACGGATGTGCGTTGACGAATCCTGACCATTGATTCAAGTCAGGACGCAGTGTTCGCCAAACGCGCTCAATACCTATGTCCCCTCGTGACACGGAGGTAATTGAGATGTCTGACTCGACGCAAAAACTCCGCCTCGGCGCGCTGATCGCGCTGGTCGTCGGCTCCATGGTCGGCGGCGGTATCTTCTCCCTTCCCCAGAACATCGCAGCCAGCGCCAGCGCCGGGGCCACCCTGATCGGCTGGCTGATCACCGGTGTCGGCATGTTGACCCTGGCATTCGTGTTCCAGACCCTGGCCAACCGCAAGCCCGAACTCGACGGTGGGGTATACGCCTACGCCAAGGCCGGTTTCGGCGACTACATGGGTTTCTCCTCGGCCTGGGGCTACTGGATCAGTGCCTGGATCGGCAACGTCAGCTACATGGTGCTGCTGTTCTCCACCCTGGGTTACTTCTTCCCGGTATTCGGCGAAGGCAACACCCTGCCGGCGGTGATCGGCGCCTCACTGCTGCTGTGGCTGCTGCACTTTCTGGTGTTACGCGGCATCAAGGAAGCGGCCTTCATCAACACCGTGACCACCATCGCCAAGATGCTGCCGCTGGCACTGTTCATCGTCATCGCCGCCATCGCCTTCAAGCTGGACGTATTCACCTCGGACTTCTGGGGCCGCGGCAACCCGGAACTGGGTAGTGTGATGGATCAGGTGCGCAACATGATGCTGGTCACCGTCTGGGTGTTCATCGGCATCGAGGGTGCAAGCATCTTCTCGGCCCGCGCCGAGAAACGCAGCGACGTCGGCAAGGCCACGGTGATCGGCTTCGTCGGCGTGCTCCTGCTGCTGGTGCTGGTCAACGTGCTCAGCCAGGGCATCCTGGCCCAGGCCGAACTGGCCGGGCTGAAGAACCCGTCGATGGCCGGCGTGCTGGAGCAGGTGGTCGGCCCCTGGGGCGCACAGTTGATCGCCATCGGCCTGATCGTCTCGCTGGCCGGTGCCCTGCTGTCGTGGACCCTGTTGTGCGCCGAGATTCTCTTCGCCAGCGCGCGCGACCACACCATGCCCGAGTTCCTGCGCAAGGAGAACGCCAACCACGTTCCGGCCAATGCGCTGTGGCTGTCCAACGGGCTGATCCAGCTGTTTCTGATCATCACCCTGTTCAACGCTTCCACCTACCTCAGCCTGCTGTACCTGGCCACCTCGATGATTCTGGTGCCCTACTTCTGGTCCAGCGCCTATGCGGTACTGCTGGCCGTGCGCGGCGAGACCTACGAGCAGGCCAATGGCGAGCGCAACAAGGATCTGCTGATCGCGGGCATCTCCACCCTGTACGCGGTGTGGCTGGTGTACGCCGCCGGCGTGCAGTACCTGCTGCTCTCGGCCCTGCTCTATGCACCTGGCGCGATCCTCTTCGCCAAGGCCAAGCACGAACTGGGGCAGCCCATTTTCACCGGCTTAGAGAAGATCATTTTCGTCGCCGTACTGATCGGTGCCGCCATTGCCGCCTACGGGCTGTATGACGGTTTCCTGAGTCTCTGAAAACGCTGGCCGTGAGCGGCCCGCACGGGTCGCCAGCCAGCCTGAAAGCTCGCTCTACGAGAAGGAGTTCGACATGTCCAAGAAAGCCCTCGGCGTTCATTCCGAAGCCGGCAAGCTGCACAAGGTGATGGTCTGCTCACCGGGCCTCGCCCATCTGCGCCTGACTCCCGCCAACTGCGACGAACTGCTGTTCGATGACGTGATCTGGGTCTCCCAGGCCAAACGCGACCACTTCGACTTCATGACCAAGATGCGCGAACGCGGCGTGGAAGTCGTGGAGATGCACAACCTGCTGGAAGAAACCGTCAGCGATCCCCATGCGCTGAAGTGGATTCTCGACCGCAAGATCACCCCCAACAGCGTCGGCCTCGGCCTGCAGAACGAAGTGCGTTCCTTTATCGAAGGCCTGGAGCCACGGCGCATCGCCGAGTTCCTGATCGGTGGCGTATCCGGTGCCGACCTGGCCCGGCACAAGGATTCCGAGGCGGCGAAGATGTTCAACGCCTACCTGGGCGAAGCCAGCTTCATCTTCCCGCCGCTGCCCAACACCCAGTTCACTCGCGACACCACCTGCTGGATCTATGGCGGCGTCACCCTAAACCCGATGTACTGGCCGGCACGCCGTCAGGAAACCCTGCTCGCCAGCGCCATCTACACCTTCCACCCGGACTTCGCCAACGAACCCTTCGAGATCTGGTATGGCGACCCGGACAAGGATCATGGCTCGGCCACCCTTGAGGGTGGCGACGTGATGCCCATCGGCAACGGCACCGTGCTGATCGGCATGGGCGAGCGCACCTCGCACCAGGCCATCGGCCAGGTGGCACGCGCCCTGTTCGCCAAGGGCGCGGCAGACAAGGTGGTGGTCGCAGGCCTTGGCCGTTCGCGCGCCGCGATGCACCTGGACACCGTGTTCAGCTTCTGCGACCGCGACCTGGTGACCATCTTCCCGGAAGTGGCCAACAGCATCGTGCCCTTCATCCTGCGCCCGGACGAAAGCCGCCCCGGCGGCATCGACGTGCGCCGCGAGGAAAAGCCGTTCGTCGAGGTCGTCGCCGAGTGCCTCGGCCTCAAGCAACTGCGGGTGGTGGAAACCGGTGGCGACGCCTACGAGGCCGAGCGCGAGCAATGGGATGACGGCAACAACGTGGTCTGCCTGGAGCCGGGCGTGGTCATTGGCTACGACCGCAACACCTACACCAATACCCTGCTACGCAAGGCCGGCGTCGAGGTCATCACCATCAGCGCCAGCGAACTGGGCCGCGGTCGTGGCGGCGGCCACTGCATGACCTGCCCGATCATCCGCGACCCCATCGATTACTGATCCAGCCAGCCCTGGCGGCTATCCGTCGCCAGGGCGTTTCGAAGCCCCAAAAGGAGAGAGACCATGGCGTTCAACATGCACAACCGTAACCTGCTCAGCCTGATGCACCACAGCACCCGCGAGCTGCGTTACCTGCTCGACCTCTCGCGCGACCTCAAGCGCGCCAAGTACACCGGCACCGAGCAACAGCACCTCAAGCGCAAGAACATCGCGCTGATTTTCGAGAAGACCTCCACCCGTACCCGCTGTGCTTTCGAAGTAGCGGCATACGATCAGGGGGCCAACGTCACCTACATCGACCCCAACTCGTCGCAGATCGGCCACAAGGAATCGATGAAGGACACCGCCCGTGTGCTCGGGCGCATGTACGACGCCATCGAGTACCGCGGCTTCAAGCAGGAAATCGTCGAAGAACTGGCCCAGTACGCCGGCGTGCCGGTGTTCAACGGCCTGACCGACGAATATCACCCGACGCAGATGCTCGCCGACGTACTGACCATGCGCGAGCACGCCGACAAGCCGCTGCACGACATTGCCTACGCCTACCTGGGTGATGCGCGCAACAACATGGGCAACTCGCTGCTGCTGATCGGCGCCAAACTCGGCATGGACGTGCGCATCGCCGCGCCCAAGGCACTGTGGCCGAGCGACGAGCACGTTGCCGCGTGCAAGAAATTCGCGGAGGAAAGCGGCGCACGCATCCTGCTCACCGAAGATCCGAAGGAAGCGGTCAAGGGCGTGGACTTCGTTCACACCGACGTCTGGGTTTCCATGGGTGAGCCGGTCGAGGCCTGGGGCGAGCGCATCCAGGAACTGCTGCCCTATCAGGTCAATGCCGAAATCATGAAGGCCGCCGGTAATCCGCGGGTGAAATTCATGCACTGCCTGCCCGCCTTCCACAACAGCGAGACCAAGGTCGGCAAGCAGATCGCCGAGCAATATCCGCACCTGGCCAACGGCATCGAAGTCACCGAGGACGTCTTCGAGTCACCGTGGAACATCGCCTTCGAGCAGGCGGAAAACCGCATGCACACGATCAAGGCGATCCTCGTCTCGACCCTGGCGGATATCTAGGTTCACGTAGCCCGGATGTCATCCGGGGATGGGCTTGTCTCCCCTCTCCCATTCATGGGAGAGGGGCCGGGGGAGAGGGTCTGGCCGGCGACGCCGAGCCCAGACCAAAGCCCCCGGATTCAATCCGAGCGACAAGGAGAACACCATGCGACTCGTCATTGCCCTGGGCGGCAACGCCCTGTTACGCCGCGGCGAAGCCATGACCGCGGAAAATCAACGAGAGAACGTGCGCATCGCCTGCGAGCAGATCGCCAAGGTGGCGCCCGGCAACGAACTGGTGATTGCCCACGGCAACGGCCCGCAGGTCGGCCTGCTGGCCCTGCAGGGCAACGCCTATGACGCGGCCAACCCCTACCCACTGGACGTGCTCGGTGCCGAGACCGAAGGCATGATCGGCTACATGATCGAACAGGAGCTGGGCAACCTGCTGCCGTTCGAAGTGCCGTTCGCCACCATCCTCACCCAGGTCGAAGTGGACAGCGGCGACCCGGCGTTCAAGAAACCGACCAAACCCATCGGCCCGGTCTATGCCAAGGAGGAAGCCGAGCGCCTGGCCGCCGAGAAGGGCTGGAACATCGCTCCGGACGGCGACAAGTTTCGCCGCGTGGTGGCCAGCCCAAGACCGCAGCGCATCTTCGAGATCCGCCCGATCAAGTGGTTGCTGGAAAAAGGCAGCGTGGTGATCTGCGCCGGTGGCGGTGGCATCCCGACGATGTACGACGGCAACCAGCTGCGTGGCGTCGAAGCGGTGATCGACAAGGACCTGTGCTCGGCCCTGCTGGCCGAACAGCTCAACGCCGACCTGCTGGTGATCGCCACCGATGTGGACGCGGCCTATGTCGAGTGGGGCAAACCCGGACAGCGATCCATCGCCGCCGCCCACCCTGACGAAATCGAAAAGCTCGGTTTCGCCGCCGGCTCGATGGGGCCCAAGGTGCAGGCCGCCTGCGAGTTCGCCCGCAACACCGGCAATACAGCCGTGATCGGCTCGCTGGAGAACATCGAAGCCATCGTTCAGGGCAGCTCGGGCACCCGTATCGGTCTGGATACGGAAGGTATCGACTACCGCTGATCCGCGGCGAGGTCCAGGCCTCGCCGACTTCTCGCAGGAGCACAGAAATGTTCACCCCAGGCCATCTACACCGCGACAATCTGGACCGCCCGGAAGGTTTGCGCCTGGCGCCTTCCTTTTCCGTCGACTTCTACTACGACATACGTCAGGACGCATCAGAGGGCAGCATGCTGCACATGCGCCTGGTCGGTGACGTGGACGGCAGGCACTTCGAGGAGGCCTTCGAACTGCACCGCGACGTCGCCTTCAACTTTGCCAGCGTCGCCACCCGCATCGCCGCACGCCACGGCCTGCCGCCCAACTGCAGTCCGGTCATGCGCGGCCACGACGAGTACGACAAGGTCTTTGCCGATATCCGTAACAGGCTGCATATCAAGCCAGGCGAACCGGTCAATCTTGATCACGTGCCCTGAAGTAGCTTGGAGGCGATCCGGACCAGGAATTCCACGCCCTTGTTCAGTGCTTCGAAACCACCTACCTGACTCTCGACATGAGCGCCCCACGCCATAACAGCGCTGCAGGTGTAAGATGACGGGCAGCATCTGAACGACGAGAAATCCCATGCGCTACTCGGAAGATCACAAGGCCAAGACTCATCAACGCATCATCGAGGAAGCGGCTCTGCGCTTTCGCCGCGACGGCGTCGGTGCCACCGGCCTGCAGCCGCTGATGAAAGCGCTGGGCCTGACGCACGGTGGCTTCTACGCCCACTTCAAGTCCAAGGACGATCTGGTGGAAACCGCCCTGCAGCATGCCGTGCAGGAGCTGGCAAGCAGCACCGAGGCATTGGAGAAGGATGCCGGGGCAGCGCTGCCGAGCTTTATCGCCCAATACCTGTCCAGTGCCCACCGCGCCAACCCTGGCGCTGGATGTCCACTGCCAACCATGTCTGCTGAGCTGGGGCAGCGTGGCGAACCCAGTGCCACCACCGACACGATGGTGCGTAATCGCCTGGCCCTGATCGAAAGCAACCTGCCAGGCGACGATGCTGAAGATGAAAGCGTGCTGATGCTGTCGGCCATGGTCGGCGCCCTGCTGTTGTCGCGCAGCGTCAAAGACCCCGATCTGTCAGACCGTCTGCTGAAAACGACTCGACGCCTGCTGATGGAAAAGGCACAGAAGCGGTAACGACTACCGCCTCTGACTGGCCGTTGAAAAACCATCTGCGTTGGCAATACTGCGTTAAAAAGGGCCTCAATTGCTCATTGTTTGTAGCGCGCCGCCGCCTGGTTGCGTGAAAGGTTCGGCCCCAACGCTGCTCGCGCCTTGACGAAGGCGTCCCAGTCGGCTGCATCCGGCAGCGAGGGTATGGTCACCAGTTCACCCTGATCGAAACCAGCCAACGCCGCATCAACCATTTCGCCCACTTCGATGATCATCGATGGTGGCAGCGCCGAGGCATCGGTGCCGCTGCGCTCCCAGATCTCGGTGCGGGTCACGCCCGGCATCACCGCCTGCAGCTGCACTCCGCTTTCGCGCAGCTCGCCAGCCAGCGTTTGGGTCAGGCTTAGCACATAGGCCTTGGTCGCGCTGTACACGGCGTTGAACATCTCGGGCGCCAGCGCCACCACCGAGCCGAGGTTGATGATGCCGCCGCGCCCGGCCGCGGAGAAATTGGCTGCCGCCGCCGCGGCCAGGCGAGTCAGCGCCACCACATTGAGCTGTATCATCGCCTCGGCCTGATCCAGATCGGCAGCCGCCAGCGTGCCGTTCATGGCGACACCGGCATTGTTGACCAGCAGAGTGATAGTCGAATCCTCACGCAGGCGGTGCTCTACCTTGAGCACATCGGCCTTGTTGGTCAGATCGGCAGGCATTACCTCGACCGCAACGCCGTACTCGGCACCGAGGCGCTCGGCCAAGGCGTTGAGACGCTGGGCATCGCGTGCCACCAGCAGCAGGTCGTGTCCGCGTCGGGCCAGGCGCTCGGCATAGGTCGCACCGATACCGGTTGAGGCGCCAGTGATCAGAGCGGTTCCGTGGGTGGCTTGGTCATTCATGGTGAGTCTCCAGGAGCGTGATGAGTGAGAGAACATCCTCTCACCGATTAGATTACAACCATAATTCAATTATTATATGACGACCATAATCAAAATAATCCAGCACACCTGCAAAGACGCAGATCGATATCCGCCAAAGGGTTGCGCACCAAGTTATGGCTGTATTTGTCCTCTCGGTCAGAAAACGGTGCGGAGAAGCCTGTCCGAAGCACCCGGAAAAGCTACGCATCCAATTGAATTGCAACGGATATCAGCAATCACCAGAATTGGCGCCGTTTTTGCTCTGGCAGCACCAGCCTGACCAGACGGACAGGTTTAACAACCATAACGACACGTCTTAACCACCAGGAGCTTCCATGAACCGCACCCTCCCTTCGCTGGTACTCGCCAGCGCTCTGCTGGCCGGCGGCCAGGCAATGGCCGGTGATCTGCTGCACTGGCAGAACAACAGCCTGACCTACCTCTATGGCCACGACTACAAGATCGATCCGGAAATCCAGCAGACCATTACCTTCGAGCACGCCAGCGGCTGGAGCTTCGGTGACCTGTTCTTCTTTACCGATCTGATCAAGTACAACACCGACGCACGCAACGGTAACGGCGACGGCCATACCTACTACGGCGAATTCAGCCCGCGACTGTCGTTCGGCAAGATCAGCGGTGCCGATCTGTCCTTCGGACCGATCAAGGATGTACTGCTGGCCTTCACCTACGAGTTCGGCGAGAAGGACGTCGATGCCTACCTGCTCGGCCCGGCCGTCGACCTGGACATTCCCGGCTTCGACTACTTCCAGCTCAATACCTACTTGCGCAACACCGACGGCAGCCGCCCCGGCGACAACGTCTGGCAGATCACCCCGGTGTGGGCCTACACCATTGCGGTCGGCGAGTCCGACATCCTCATCGACGGTTTCATGGACTGGGTGGTGGATAACGACAGCAACCGCCGTGGCGACTACCACGCCAACCTGCACTTCAACCCGCAGATCAAGTACGACCTGGGCAAGGCCATGAAGTGGGGTGAGAAACAGCTGTACGTCGGCATCGAGTACGACTACTGGAAGAACAAGTACGGCATCAAGGACGGCGGTTTCGTCAGCGACAACTTCGTTGGCCCGACCGACCAGAACACCGCCAGCCTGCTGGTCAAGGCGCACTTCTGATTGATGCCCAGCGGGTGAATGGCCAAGGTCGCAGTCACTTGCGACCTTCTGCCAATGCCCACCGCCCGCCTGACGTGTTTAGCTGCCCGGCATCACCAGACCTTCACCCAAGGATGGACGATGCCTGCGCGTATCCTGCTGCTCACCTGCCTCGCCATGCTGGCTTTCGCCGGCAACTCGCTGCTGTGCCGCCTGGCACTGCGTGAAACCGAAATCGACGCGGCCAGCTTCACCGCCATTCGCCTGCTCTGCGGCGCGGTGACCCTGTGGCTGTTGCTGAAACTGCGCCAAGGCAGGCAGCCGATGGCCGGCAACTGGCCTGGCGCCCTGGCGCTGTTCACCTATGCGGCCGCCTTTTCCTTCGCCTACCTGCAACTGGATACCGGCGCCGGCGCCCTGCTGCTGTTCGGCGCGGTGCAGCTGAGCATGCTGTTCTGGGGTTGGCTGCGCGGCGAACGCATGGGTCTGGCCGCCAGCCTCGGTACAGCACTGGCCACCGCTGGCCTGCTGGCACTGCTGCTACCCGGCGCCAGCGCACCACCGATTGTGGCCGCAATGCTGATGCTACTGGCCGGTATCGCCTGGGGTGCGTACTCCCTGCTTGGCCGCGGCCAGGGTGATCCGCTGGCAGTAACCGCCGGCAATTTCATGCGCGCAACGCCGCTGGCGTTGCTGCTGGCAGCGCTACTATTGGCGCAGCTCGACTGGGACGGCCCTGGCCTGTTCTACGCACTGCTGTCCGGCGCTCTGACCTCGGGCATCGGTTACGCCATCTGGTACAGCGCCCTGCCCGGCCTGCGCGCCAGCCAGGCGGCCACTGTGCAATTGAGCGTGCCGATTCTCGCCGCACTCGGCGGCAGCCTGCTGCTGGGCGAAGCGCTGAGCCTGCGTCTGCTGCTCAGCGCCGTTGCCGTGCTCGGCGGGATCGCGCTGGTACTGGGCAGCCGGCAACGGGCCGGGAGCTAATGACGCGCGCAGCGGTCTTCTATCCTGAGCCCACAAAATCCAGGGAAGATCGCCATGCCCCGCCTGCTCCGTCTTTGCCTTGTCAGCCTGCTCGCCACTGGCCTCAGCGCCTGTGCCAGCCTGGGCAATCGTGATCCACTGCGGGTCGATCTGGTCGGTCTGGAACCCCTGCCCGGTCAGGGCCTGGAGGTGCGCTTCGCGGTCAAGCTGCGGGTACAGAACCCCAACGACAGCGCGGTGAGCTTCAACGGTATGGCGCTGGACCTGGACGTCAACGGCCAGCCGCTGGCCAGTGGCGTCAGCGACCAGAGCGGCAGCGTGCCGCGCTTCGGTGAAACGGTGGTAAGCGTGCCGGTGAGCATTTCCGCGTTTTCGGTGATGCGCCAAGCCTGGGGCGTGGCCGGCTACCAACCGGGCCAGGAGGTGCCTTACAGGCTGCGCGGCAAACTGGCAGACGGCCTGTTCGGCACCCGGCGCTTCAGCGACAGTGGCACCCTGAACTGGCCACAGCCGCCAGGCCCTTACTGATAAGGGCCGACGGCAGAGCGGGGTCAGGCAGCCTGACGGCTGTTGCGCGAGGCCACGCGGCGGTGACAGGCGTCGCCGAAAGCCTGGAAGATCTTCACCGAATCAGGGTTCAGCGCAGCCTGCCATTCCGGGTGCCACTGCACTGCGAACAGGAAAGGCGACAGGCTCGGCGCGTGCACAGCCTCGATCAGACCATCCTCGGCGGTAGCCAGAACCTCCAGCCCCTTGCCCAGGTTGCGAATGGCCTGGCCATGCAGGGAGTTGACCTGAATCTCGTCCTTGCCCAGCAACTCGGCGAACCAGCTTCCGGGTACCGGGCGCACGCTGTGGCTGGGTGCGTACTGAACCTCGACCGGGTCATCGGGATTTTCGCGATGATCGTTGAAGCCGGGCTCGGCGTAGACCTTCTGATAGATGTCGCCGCCCAGCGCCACGTTGATTTCCTGCATGCCCCGACAGATGCCGAAGATCGGCAGGCCACGGGCGATGGCGGCACGAATCAGCGGCAGATCGAACAGGTCGCGGTCACGATCCTGGCCCTTATTCGGCGTTTCGTTCTCCTGCCCGTAGAGCGCCGGGTCGATATTGCTGCCGGCCCCGGTCAGGTACACGCCATCGGCCATGTCCAGATACTGCTCGAGGTCCTCGGTGCCACAGCAGGTAGGCACCAGCACCGGCACGCAACCGGAGAACTCGACCAGAGGCTGGATGTATTTGTGCGTCATTACTTGATAGTCGTGGCCCTTGCGCTCTTGAGCGCCCATGGACATCAAAACGACGGGCTTGCGGGGGGTTTTGCGAATCTTGTTGTCGGACATACGTCACCTTGGGACAGGCCGGGCCTGTCGTTGCTGTGCAGACCTGTGCCCGGCAGAAGGTTCTGCCGCCACCATGGCCTGTTTGGCTAACTCCGTGCACCCACGCTCTTCCTGAGCCAGAGTGTCGCCTTCCGACGGCGGCTCGAACCGGGTCAGCTCCATCCAGAGAGGGGCTGCAGCGAGGCTGCCCGTTACCCGGTTCGGCAACGGAATCTGCAGCCAGTCTGCCCGAGCCGTAAAATATGTCAAACAAATCCGCTCAGATTTTTCTGACAGCGTTTTCCCGAACATCCGTAGATCACCCTTCATAAGGCGCATAACGAACTTTCCTGGCAAATGAATCAGAGGCGAAAAGTCCAATATTTAAAACACCCCATCAAGCGCGCCTCGTCCTAGAGCGGCGCCCGGCCATAAAACCCTATATAATCTGCGGCTTTCTCATCAGCTCCCCGAGGACGCCCCTTGACCGCTCTGCCGCCGTGCCCCAAATGCAACTCCGAATACACCTACGAAGACGGCGATCAGCTGATCTGCCCCGAATGCGCCCATGAATGGAAAGCTGGCGAAAGTGCCGATGCCAGTGACGACGCGCGCGTGATCAAGGACTCGGTCGGCAACCAGCTGCAGGACGGCGACACCATCACCGTGATCAAGGACCTCAAGGTCAAGGGCTCCTCGCTGGTGGTCAAGGTCGGTACCAAGGTGAAGAACATTCGCCTGGTCGACGGCGATCACGACATCGACTGCAAGATCGACGGCATCGGCGCGATGAAGCTCAAGTCGGAGTTCGTGCGCAAGGTCTGACGCCCCTCCGCCGCCCGCAACGGGCGGCGGCCTGCTCACTGCACCGGCAGGAAGTTCAGCAGGAACAGGCTCTGCGCATAGTTGGCGCCCATGCGCCGGTAGCGCTCTTCGAGCACGTGCGTGAGTAGGTCGAGGCGCGCCACCATCTTGCCGAACTCCACCGCGTAGCTGAGGTTGACGCCCTGCTCGGAGAATTCGTTGGACAGCAGCAGTGGCTGGCCCGTGGCATCACGCCGCTGCGACAACATCCAGCCAGCTTTCTCCAGGTTTCGCGCAGCATTGTGGATGAATTGCGCATTGAAGCTGTCGGTCAGGTAGAACTCGGTGCGGCCGCCATGTGCGGTGACCAGCATGCTACCGATGGCGTAGGTGAAGGCAGCCACGCGGTCGCCCTGGAAGGCTGGGCTCAGCGAGTAATCCAGCGCCGCGATATCGCGCCGACCACCCAGCGTCGGCCAGTCCTGATTGTGTTCGATGGCGTACTGGATGGCGCGCTCGGCCGCCGCGGCGTCGGGCATGGAATTCTTGCGCCACTCGCGAGGGTTGCGCTGATACAGCTTGTTCATCAGCCGATACAGGCTGTTGAGGTTGTTACGCATGGCCAGGGTCGCCATGCGGTCGACATCGGTTTGCAGCACTTCCGAGGGTTTGAGCGGGCTACGAGTGTGGACGATGGAGTCGTTGTCCAGACGGCCGGTGCAGCCGCCCAGCAAAAAGAGCGCAGCCAGCCCCGGCAGCAGTAACCGTCGAAAATTTACCGAGTCGTTGAATGCCCTGCCCTGACTGGCAGATGCTGGCCTAGCTCCCATACGGAAGTTCCCTGGCTGGCACGCGCCGGAGTGACGCGCGCAACACTCAGAACCTCAGTAAAGCGCAAAAATTCCATGCTGCCCGTGCGCTAGCGCATAAACCGTGCCGAACAACGCCCGGCACGGCGGAAAAACGCGCAGGCTCAGGCCGGGCTGGCAGCCCATTGCTCCAGTCGCGTCACGCTCTCACGATATGGCTTGAGGCTCTTGGCCAGCAGGATGATCGACATCAGCACCGCCAGGGTGGTGACGATCAGCAGCGAATAGCGCAGGGCTGCGTCATCGGCAAAGACGAAGTCGGTAACCAGCGCCACGGCAGTCGGCCCTACTCCCAGGCCGATCAGGGTGATGACGAACAGGTAGATTGCTGAAGCCTGGCCGCGCATCGAGTTGGGCATGATTTCCTGGATCGCCGCTGGCGCCACGCCGAACGGCATGCTCAGGCAGAACACCGTCGGCGCCATCAGCAGGCTGGCCCAGAACGCAGTGTCCATCAGCGGGAATAGCGTCACCATCGGCAAGGCCCCCAGGGCCGAATAGAGGCCGACGCGCATGTTGGCATCGCTGCGTCCGCGCTTGGCCATCCAGTCCGCCAGACGTCCACCGAAGACGATGCCCAGGCACCCGAACACCGCAACGATGCTGCCGTAGACGATACCCACCTGGCCGGCGTCCCAGCCGTAGGTGCGAATGTAGAAGGTCGGTACCCAGGCCGCGCTGCCGTAGCCGGCGAAGGCCAGGCCGGCGAAGCCGAAGTTGTGCAGCAGAACGGTACGCCGGTTGGCGCGGATATAGCGCCCCACTTCGCTGAGCGGCACCGCCACGCCGGCACCGGCGCCGCGGCGCGCGGGCTCCTTGACCGCCAGCATCAGCAGGGTGAAGAGCACGCCGGCCACACCGAGAATGAGGAAGATCAGCTGCCAGGGACGCACCTCACCGAGCACCGGCAGGGTCACGTCGCCCTGCGCCGAAGCGAACTGGATGACCAGGCCGCCCACCAGAAAGGCCAGGCCCGAGCCCAGATAAACGCCCATCGAATAAACGCTGATCGCCGTGGCTCGACGCTCGGCGGGAAAGCTGTCGGCGATCAGCGAATAGGCGGCCGGCGACAGCGCCGCCTCGCCCACACCGACGCCGATGCGGCAGAGCAGAAACTGCCAGTACATCTTGGCCATGCCGCAGGCGGCGGTGGCGGCGCTCCAGAACAGGATGCCCACGGCGATCAGCCCGCGCCGGCTACGGGTGTCAGCCACACGCCCCAGCGGAATACCGCACACGGTATAGAACAGCGCGAAGGACAGCCCCATCAGCAGGCTCATCTGCGTGTCGCTGATCAGCAGGTCGCGGCGGATGGGCTCGACCAGCAGATTGAGAATCTGCCGATCGACGAACGACAGCACGTAGGCGACCATCAGGATGGCGACAGTGACCCAGGCGCGGGCACTGGAGGGGTAGCCGTTATTGTTGTTATGCACGGACGCTCTCCTCGGCACCGCTGACGCGGTGCGCGGCGGTTGAAAGTGGCGTCAGCTTAGGACGATATAAACGGCGGTGAGTATCGCTCGAAGGTGTTATCAGGCTGGCGAATGCTTCATACCCGCCGAGGCGAATGCTTCACCGCGGCGGGCAGAGGCATGCATCAGAGCGCTTGCGGTGCGCGCTCGCAGAGGACCTTGAGCGCGGCCACCCAATCCGGGTGATCGTTCAGGCAGGGCACCAGCTGCAGGCTCTCGCCACCGGCCTCGACGAACTGCTCGCGGCCGCGATCGCCGATCTCCTCGAGAGTCTCGATGCAGTCGGCAACGAAGGCCGGGCACATCACCAGCAGCTTCTTCACTCCTTGCGCAGCCAGTTCATCGAGGCGGGTCTCGGTATAGGGCTCGATCCACTTGGCGCGGCCCAGACGCGACTGGAAGCTCACCGACCACTGCTCCGGGCGCAGCCCCATGCGCTCGGCGAACAGCTCGGCGCTGCGCAGGCACTGCGCGCGGTAACAGGTGGCGAGCACCGCAGGTGAGGCGGTGCGGCAGCAGTCGTCGCCCTTCAGGCAATGGCCGCTGGGGTCGAGCTTGTGCAGGTGGCGCTCGGGCAGGCCGTGAAAGCTCAGCAACAGGTGGTCGAAGCCCTGCTGCAGATAGGGTTTGGCACTGGCCACCAGGGCATCGAGGTACTCCGGCTGGTCGTAGAACGGCGGCAGGATGGAGAAGCGCAGATCCAGGCCACGCTGGCGCACCACGCGCTTGGCCTCCTCGATCACCGTGGTGGTGGTGCTGTCGGCGAATTGCGGATACAGCGGCGCCAGGGTCACCTGGCGAATGCCCTGGTCGGCCAGGCGTTGCAGGGTCGCCTCGATGGATGGCTCGCCATAACGCATGGCCAGCTCCACCGGGCCATGCGCCCAGTGCGCCTTCATCGCCTCCTGCAGGCGGCGGCTGAGCACCACCAGCGGCGAGCCTTCATCCCACCAGATTGAGGCATAGGCATGCGCAGACGCTGCCGGGCGCTTGATCAGGATCAGCGACACCAGTAGGCGACGCAGCGGCCACGGCAGATCGATCACGTAGGGATCCATCAGGAACTGATTGAGGTAACGGCGGACATCGGCTACTTCGGTGGACGCGGGCGAACCCAGGTTAACCAGCAACAATGCGTGATCGGTCATGCGAAATCCTAGCTATTGATGGCCCAGTAGATCGGCCAGAGCCACATCCAGATGGGTAAAACGAAAACTGAAACCCGCCTCCAGCAGGCGCGTCGGCACGGCACGCTGGCCGCCGAGCAGCAACTCGGACATCTCGCCGAGTGCAGCGCGCAGGACGAAAGCCGGCGCAGGGAAAATGGTCGGGCGGCTCAGCGCCTGGCCCAGCGCTTTGCTGAACTCTGCATTGCGCACGGGTAATGGCGCGCAGGCATTATAAGGACCGCGAGCATCGCCTTGCTGCAAGAGAAAATCGATCAGGCCGATTTGATCGGCGATATGAATCCACGGCATCCATTGCCGACCATCCCCGAGGCGCCCGCCCAGGCCGAGCTTGAACGGCAGCAGCAGGCGCTTGAGCATCCCACCGGCAGGGCTCAGCACCAGGCCGGTACGGATCAGCACCACACGGATTCCCAACTCCTCGGCGCGCTGTGCAGTTTCTTCCCATGCACCACAGAGCTGCGCGGCGAAGTCGTCGGTGACCTGCGGCGTATCCTCGTGCAGTTCGCGCTCGCCGCCGTTGCCGTACCACCCCACTGCCGAGCCTGACAGCAGCACCGCCGGACGTTGGGTACGGCCCTGCAACCAGGTCAGCAACTGCTCGGTCAGACCAATACGACTGGACCACAGCTGCGCCTTGCGCTTGCTGCTCCAGGGGCGGTCGGCAATGGGCGCTCCGGCCAGATTGATCACCGCGTCCAGCGGCTCGTCGGCCAGCTCCTCGAGCCGCCCGATCCCCCGCACCGCAGGCCCGCACAGGCCGGCCACCTTGCCCGGCTCACGACTCCAGACCGTCAGGCGATGGCCGTGCTCGACCCAGTGCGCACAAAGCGCACGCCCGATCAGGCCGGTACCGCCGGTCAGTAGGATATGCATGGCATCGTCCTCGCATGGCAATTGATGAGACTTCACCTTTAGTCTGGTTCATGACGCGCACACGTGCCTTTATCGAATGCCGCGTTTGTCCTAAACCTAAAGCAAGGGAGCGCCACTCGAACCTGTTCAAAGCCTCGTGAGCTAGAGCTATGCAAGGCGCAACGACCAACGGGAGTAACAGCCAAAGGCTGGCCCGAAGGGTGAGCGCCAGCGAATCAAACAGGCGAGGACGCGCAGTTTACGAGTTGTAAATGAGCAGTCCGAGCCTGTTTTTAACGCAGCAGAGCCGACGCGCAGCAGGCTTTGAACAGGTTCGAACGGCACCAGCTGTACATGAAAACATCCTTGTATAGCTTTTGTCCAAGCCTTAGCCTGTATAGCATTCAGCGCTGACGAGGTAACCATGAACGCACCCATCGCCATCATTGGCACCGGCATCGCAGGACTCTCCGCCGCACAGGCTCTGCATGCCGCAGGGCAGACCATCGAACTGTTCGACAAGAGCCGCGGCAGCGGCGGGCGCATGGCGAGCAAACGCAGCGACGCCGGCAGCCTGGATCTGGGTGCGCAATACTTCACCGCCCGCGACCGGCGCTTCGTCGAAGTGGTGCAGCAATGGCAGGCGCGGGGCTGGGTCGCCGAATGGCAGCCAAGCCTGTACAACGCCCAGGACGGTCAGCTCAGTGCCTCGCCGGACGAGCAGGTACGCTGGGTCGGCAGCCCACGCATGAGCGCCATTACCCGTGCCATGCTTGGCGCCCTGCCGGTCAGGTTCAGCTGCCGCATCACCGAAGTTTTCCGTGGCGATCGCTACTGGAGTCTGCTGGACGCCGACGGCAACAGCCACGGCCCCTACAGCCAAGTCATCATCGCCACGCCCGCACCACAGGCCAGCGCTCTGCTGGCGGCTGCCCCGAAACTGGCCGGCACTGCGGCGAGCGTGATCATGGAGCCGACCTGGGCGGTAGCGCTGGGTTTCGACAGCCCGCTGGATACCCGCGTGGAGGGCTGCTTCGTACAGGACAGCCCACTCGACTGGTTGGCCCGCAACCGCAGCAAACCGGGGCGCGACAATCGCCTCGATACCTGGGTACTGCACGCCAGCAGCGCCTGGAGCCGGCAGCATCTGGACCTGGCCAAGGAAGCCGTGATCGAACAGTTGCATGGGGCCTTTGCCGAGTTGATCGGCTGCGCTGTGCCGCCACCGAGCTTCACCCTCGCCCACCGCTGGCTCTATGCACGGCCGGCGCAAGCGCATCAATGGGGCGCGCTGGCCGATGCCGACCTGGGGCTGTACGCCTGCGGCGACTGGTGCCTGTCCGGCCGCGTCGAGGGCGCCTGGCTCAGTGGCCAGGATGCGGCGCGTCGCCTGCTCGAGCACCAGCAATGAGCCCGTTCAACGACAAGCCCGGCAAGCGTCGCCTCAACCCGCGCAAGCTCCTGCTTTCGAAATGGACGGCAGCGCAGCCGCAGAACCGCGAGCGCCACTTCCTGGTAACCGAGCTGATCCGCGACGAAGCCGACAACATTCTTGGCATCGAGCTCCAGGCCGTCCTCACCCAGCGCAGTCAGCAACTCGACTGGCGCCAGCTGCAAGACACCGAACGCTGGTTGCAAGGCTGGCGCTGACCCCTCCCGTTCCCGCCGCGGCGCCCTATCCGTCTGGCGCCGCTCGCCTGCACACACAAAGCAATACGAAAGCTATACAAAGCATTTGACTTGTACAACCGTGCACCTATGATAGACACAAGTTGTACATGGACAAGTTCATGTACAAGGAATCATGAGGTCAGGTTATGCAAGCGAGCAAAGCCAAATTGGGGATCAGCGCCTGCCTGTTGGGCGCCGAAGTGCGTTACAACGGCGGTCACAAGCTGTCGCGCCTGTGCAGCCGCAGCCTGACCGAACACTTCGACTTCATCCCGGTGTGCCCGGAGGTCGGCATCGGCATGCCGATCCCGCGCGAGCCGATCCGCCTGGTGGGCGATCCGCAGGCGCCGCGCGCCGTTGGCACAGTGGACCGCTCGCGCGACGTGACCGACGCCCTGGCCGCCTACGGCGCGCGCATGGCGAGCGAGCTGCAAGGTATCAACGGCTACATCTTCATGCAGCAATCGCCTTCCTGCGGCTTGGAGCGGGTCAAGGTCTACCAGGAGGGCGGACGCCCGAGCGAGCCAGGCCGCGGCATCTTCGCCGCGGCTTTCTGCGCCAAGCATCCCGATCTGCCGGTGGAGGAAGACGGCCGCCTCAACGATCCGGTGCTGCGCGAGAACTTCATTACCCGTGTCTACGCCCACGCCGAATGGCAGCGCCTGCTGCAGCGGGGCCTGACCCGCCGCGCGCTGATCGCCTTCCACTCGCGCTACAAGTACCTGCTGATGGCTACCGACCCGCTGCGTTACAAGACACTGGGGCGCATGCTTGGCGAGTTGAGCCAGCATGACCTTGGCGAACTGGCGCCGCGCTATTTCAGCGAGCTGATGAGCGCGCTGAAAAAATGCGCCACGCGCCGCACCCACAGCAACGTACTGCAGCACCTGAGCGGTTACCTCAAGCGCGCCCTCAGCGCCGACGAAAAGCAGGAAATGCAACAGCTGATCAGCCAGTACCGCGAAGGCATCGTGCCGCTGGTGGTACCGCTGACCCTGCTCAAGCACCACTTCCGCCGCCACCCGGACCGCTACATCGCCGAGCAGGCGTACCTGCAACCGCACCCCGAACCTCTTGCCCTGCGCAACGCACTGTGACGCCATGACCAGCGAAACCATCGCCGACGATGAAACCGGCCAGGACTACCGCCAGGCTCTGGACGAGGGCTACCTGCCGATCCGTGAAGTGGCGCGCAGCACTGGTATCAACGCCGTGACCCTGCGCGCCTGGGAGCGTCGCTACGGCCTGATCGTGCCGTACCGCACGCCCAAGGGGCATCGCCTGTACTCACCGGCCAACCTCGAACGTATTCACGCCATTCTCGCCTGGCTGGCACGAGGCGTTGCCGTAGGCCAGGTCAAGGCGCTGCTCGATCACGGCCAGCTCCCCCAGGCTAACAGCAACGACAACTGGGCACGCCAGCGCAACGAGCTGCTCGGCTGCATCGCCCAGCTCAACGAACGCAGCCTTGACGACCGCTTCAATTCGGCACTGGCGCTCTACCCGGCCAGCACCCTGGTCGAACAACTGCTCTGGCCGCTACTGGGCGATCTGCGCCAGCGCTGGCAGGGCCAGTTCGGTGCGCGCGCCGAGCAAGTGTTCTTTCTTTCCTGGCTGCGCAGCAAGCTGGCCACCCGCATCTACCACTGCAACCGCCAGGTCGGCGGCGCGCCGCTATTGCTGATCAACCTGGGTGAGGCGCCGATGGAGCCGGGGCTGTGGCTATGTGCCTGGCTGGCGAGCGCCAGCGATTGCCCGGTAGAGGTGTTCGACTGGCCGCTGCCATCCAACGAACTCCTGACCGCGCTCGAACACATCGCGCCGCGCGCGCTGCTGCTCTACGCCGAACAAGCACTGGACGGCACCCTGGTGCGCCGCCAACTACCCCGTCTGGCCGAGCAGTGCCCGGTACCACTGCTGCTCGCCGGGCCCGCCGCCCACATTCACCGTGACGCGCTCACCGGCCTGCAATCGGCCAGCGATCCGCTCGCCGCGCATGCCTGGCTGTCGCAACGGGGCCTGCTCGGCGCTCAAGAGGTAACCCCATGAAGCAACTGATGTGGTTTCGCAGCGACCTGCGCACCCAGGACAACACTGCCCTGAGTCAGGCCATGCGCAGCGGCTCGACCATCGCCCTGTATCTGATCACGCCCGGCCAGTGGCAACGTCATGACGATGCGCCGTGCAAGGTGGACTTCTGGCTGCGCAACCTGGCCGAGTTGAGCAAGGCCCTGACCGCACTCAACGTGCCGCTGCTGGTGCGCCAGTGCCATGACTGGAGCGAGGTGCCGCTGCTGATCGCCGATGTCTGTCGCGAGCACACCATCTGCGCCGTGCACGTCAACGAGGAGTACGGCATCAACGAGAGCCAGCGTGACCGGCAGGTGTGCGCCTACCTCAGCCAACAGGCGATCGCCTGGCACAGCTACCTCGACCAGCTACTGTTCAAGCCGGGCAGCGTACTGACCCGCTCCGGTGGTTATTTCCAGGTCTACAGCCAGTTCCGCAAGGTCTGTTACGAACGTCTGCACAGCGCCCTGCCCGACCTGGTCACGCTGCCCAAGGCGCAGACGCCGGTGGATGTGAAGAGCGACGCCATCCCCTGCGCAGTCGACGGTTTCGCTACACCCGGTGAGAGCCTGCGCCTGCTCTGGCCAGCCGGTGAAGAGGCGGCACTGCAGCGCCTGCAGCGCTTTACCGATGAGCAGGTGGCCTTCTACAAGGACGAGCGCGACTTCCCCGGCAAACCGGGCACCAGTCAGCTTTCGGCCTACCTGGCCGCCGGCGTTCTCTCGCCACGCCAATGCCTGCACGCGGCCCTGTCGGCCAACCGCGGCGAATTCGACAGCGGCAACCAGGGTGTCGTCACCTGGATCAACGAGCTGCTCTGGCGCGAGTTCTACAAGCACATTCTGGTCGGTTACCCACGGGTCTCGCGGCATCGCGCCTTCCGCCCGGAAACCGAGGCAGTGCCCTGGCGCAACGCGCCGCAGGAGCTGGCCGCCTGGCAGGAAGGCCGCACCGGTTTGCCGATCATCGATGCAGCCATGCGCCAGTTGCTGGAAACCGGCTGGATGCACAACCGCCTGCGCATGATCGTCGCCATGTTCCTGACCAAGAACCTGCTGATCGACTGGCGCGAGGGCGAGCGCTTCTTCATGCGCCATCTGATCGATGGCGACCTGGCCGCGAACAACGGCGGCTGGCAGTGGAGCGCCTCCACCGGCACCGACGCGGCGCCCTACTTCCGCATCTTCAACCCGATCAGCCAGTCGCAGAAGTTCGACCCCGACGGCCACTTCATTCGCCAGTGGGTGCCTGAGCTGTCCGGCCTGAACAAGCGCGACATCCACGACCCGTCCGCGCTCGGCGGCCTGTTCGCGCCGTCCGGCTATCCGCGGCCGATCGTCGACCTGTCACGTTCGCGCGAGCGCGCACTGGCGGCGTTCAAGAACCTTTCCTCCGAGGCCCTTCCAGCATGAGCGACTTTCTGCGCCACTTCGCCGAGCGCTTCGCCGCGCTGAACAAGGACAACCTCGACCGCCTGGGCGAGCTGTACAGCGACGATGTGCTGTTTCGCGACCCGCTGCATGAAGTGCACGGCCTGAAAGAGATGCGCCGCTACTTCACCGAGCTGTATGTCAACGTCGAGGCGCTGCGCTTCGAGTTTCACGGCTTCGACCAGGTCGCAGATGGCCAAGGCTACCTGCGCTGGACCATGTATTACCGCCACCCACGCCTGCGCGGTGGCGCCGAAATTGCCGTGGAAGGCTGCTCGCATCTGCTCTGGCGCGAGCGTGTCTACCGGCACCGGGATTACTTCGATGCCGGTGCCCTGCTCTACGAACACCTGCCCGTACTCGGCAGCGTGATCGCCTGGCTGAAACGGAGGCTGGCATGAAGCGTATCTGGCTGACCGGCGCCAGCAGCGGCATCGGTGCCGCACTGGCAGAAGAACTGCTGCGCGCCGGCCATCGCCTGGCACTCAGCGCACGCAGCAGCGGCCCGCTGCAGGCACTGGCCGCGCGCTATGGAGAGCAGGTGCTGGTCGCGCCTGGCGACCTGACCGACGCCGAGCAGGTGCGCGCCATCGGCGAACGCATCGCTCAGCAGTGGGGCGCGCTGGATTGCGCGATCCTCAACGCCGGCACCTGCGAATACGTCGAGGTTCGCCAGTTCGAGGCGGCGATGATCGAACGCGTGGTCAACGCCAACCTGTTTTCCGCCAGCTACTGCATCGAAGCTGCCCTGCCCCTGCTGCGCCAGGGCACTCGTCCGCACCTGGTCGGGGTCGGCAGCTCGGTGACCTTCATGCCGCTGCCGCGTGCCGAGGCCTACGGCGCCTCCAAGGCGGCCATGCGTTACCTGATGCAGACGCTGCGCATCGACTTGGCCAGCGAGGGCATCGACGTCACCCTGGTCAGCCCGGGGTTCGTCGATACCCCGCTGACGCAGAAGAATGACTTCCCGATGCCCATGCGCTGGCCGGTCGAACGCGCCGCGCGATACATCGCCGAGCACCTGGACAAACGCCCGCACGAGATCGCCTTTCCCACTCCCTTCATCGCCGTACTGAAACTGCTCGGCAGCCTGCCCAGCAGCCTGCAACTGGCCATAGGTCGCCGCCTGGCGCGCAACGAGGACAACGCATGAGAATCGCCATCGTCGGCAGCGGCATCGCCGGCCTGACCTGTGCCTACCTGCTCAACCGCCAGCACGACATTCAAGTGTTCGAGGCCAGTGACTGGATCGGCGGTCATACCCACACCGTCGACGTGCAGGTGGACGGTCGCAGCTACGCCGTCGATACCGGCTTCATCGTCTTCAACGACTGGACCTACCCAAATTTCATTCGCCTGCTGGAGCAGGTCGGGGTGCGCTACAAGCCCACCGAAATGAGCTTCTCGGTGAGCGACCCGGCCACCGGCGTGGAGTACAACGGCCACGACCTCAACACCCTGTTCGCCCAGCGCAGCAACCTGTTGTCGCCGGCCTTCTGGGGCATGCTGCGCGATATCCTGCGTTTCAATCGTCAGTCACTCGACGACCTGGCCAACAACCGCATCAGCGCCGATACCACGCTCGGCCAGTACCTCGAACGCAACGGCTATGGCCGCCGCTTCATCGAGCATTACATCGTGCCGATGGGCTCGGCCATCTGGTCGATGTCGCTGGCCGACATGCTCGGTTTCCCGCTGCAGTTCTTCGTGCGCTTCTGCAAGAACCACGGCCTGCTCTCGGTCAGCGACCGCCCGACCTGGCAGGTGATCGAAGGCGGCTCACGCAGCTACGTGGCGCCCTTGACCGAAAGCTTCGCCGAACGTATTCGCCTCAACTGCCCGGTCAGCCGCGTCGTCCGTGATCAGGACGGCGTCACCTTGCACAGCGCAGCCGGCAGCGAGCGCTTCGACAAGGTGATCTTCGCCTGCCACAGCGACCAGGCCCTGGCCCTGCTCGATCAGCCCAGCGAACAGGAGCGGGACATTCTCGGCGCCCTGCCCTACGCCAACAACGACGTGGTGCTGCATACCGACACACGCCTGCTGCCCAAGCGCAAGCTGGCCTGGGCCAGCTGGAACTATCGACTGGGCGGGCCGACCGATCAGCCTGCAGCCGTCACCTACAACATGAACATCCTGCAAGGCGTCGAGGCAGACACCACCTTCTGCGTCAGCCTCAACCAGACCGCCGCCATCGACCCGGGCAAGATCCTCGCACGCTTCCAGTACGCCCACCCGCAGTACAGCCTGGCCGGCACCGCCGCCCAGGCGCGCTGGGAAGAGTTGCTCGGCGCCCAGCACAGCTATTACTGCGGCGCCTACTGGGCCAACGGCTTCCATGAAGACGGTGTGGTCAGCGCGCTGCGCGTGGCGCGCGCCTTCGGAGAGACGCTGTGATGCACAGCGCCCTGTACAGCGGCTGGGTGCAGCATCGTCGCTTCGCCCCGCGCACCCATGCCTTTCGCTATCGCATGGGCCTGCTGTATCTCGATCTGAGCGAGCAGGCGCAGCTGTTCGCCCTCTCCAAGCTGGCCGGACGCGGCCGCTTCGCACCGTTCGCCTTTCGCGAAACCGACTACCTGCCCGAATCCACCCGCCAGGGCATGGCACTGCACGAGGCGGTGCGCAACCGCGTGGAAGAAGCACTGGGCACACGCCCGCAGGGCCGCATCTGCGTGCTGACGCAGCCGCGCAGCTGGGGCCTGGCCTTCAACCCGGTGAGCATTTTCTACTGCCATGACAGCGAAGAACGCCTGGTGGCGATTCTCTGCGAAGTCAGCAACACGCCGTGGCGCGAGCGCTATCACTACGTACTGCCGGCAGAGGGCGACGGGCGCCACCGGGTCAGCGTGGACAAGGCCTTTCATGTTTCGCCCTTTCTGCCGCGCGAGCTGGAATACCGCATGAGTTTCAGCCCTGTCGGTGAACGCCTTGGCGTGCACATGGCCGACTGGCAAGGCGCAACCAAGATGTTCGATGCCAGCCTCAGCCTGCAGCGCCAGGCGCTCGACCGCGCCAGCCTGCAGCGCTACCTGCTCAGCTTTCCCTGGATGACCGGCAAGACCGTGGCCGCCATCTACTGGCAGGCCCTGCGCCTGCTGCTCAAGCGCATCCCGATTTTCGACCACTCCCCCGCGGAAGGCAGCTTCCGCGTTGCCCGCCCGTACGTGAAGGACACGCCCCATGAAGAGCTCTAGCCTGACCTCCACCCGAAGCCTGGTACGCAGTGGCAATGGCATCGGCGCCGGCCTGCTGCGACGTGCCGTACTGCGCCAGCTGGAAAATCTGCGCCATGGCCTGCTGCTGATCCAGGAAGGCAGCGATACCCTGCATTTCGGCACGCCGCAGAGCGAGCTGCGCGCGGAGATCCGGGTGAGCGATCCTGCGGTCTGGGGGCTGGTGGCCGGCAATGGCTCCATCGGCGCCGGCGAGGCCTACATCCACGGCTACTGGAGCACGCCGGACCTGACGGCGGTGATCCGCATCTTCGTCGCCAACCTCGACGTACTGGATGCCATGGAAGGCGGCCTGGCGCGCCTGGGACGGCCGCTGATCCAGGGTCTGCACTGGCTCAATCGCAACACCCGGCAGGGCTCGCGGCGCAACATCGCTGCGCACTATGACCTGGGCAACGACCTGTTCGAGCAGTTTCTCGACCCGACCATGATGTACTCGGCAGCCATGTTCAGGCGCGAGGATGACAGCCTGGAGCAGGCGCAACTGAACAAGCTCGAACGCATCTGCCAGAAACTGGCCCTGCAGCCGTCCGATCATCTGCTGGAAATCGGCACCGGCTGGGGCAGCATGGCGCTCTACGCCGCGACCCACTACGGCTGCCGGGTGACCACCACCACGCTGTCGCGCGAGCAGTACGCCTACACCGAGCGGCGCATCCACGAACTGGGCCTGGAGGGCCGCGTAACCCTGCTGCTGGAAGACTACCGCGACCTCGAAGGCCAGTACGATAAGCTGGTTTCCATCGAGATGATCGAAGCCGTTGGCCACCGCTACCTGCCCACCTATTTCGAGCAGTGCGCGCGCCTGCTCAAGCCCGAAGGGCTGATGCTGCTCCAGGCCATCACCATTCGAGACCAGCGTTACGAGCAGGCCTGCCGCTCGGTGGACTTCATCCAGCGCTACATATTCCCCGGTGGCGCCCTACCCTCGATGCAGAAGATGCTCGACGTGGTCACCCGCCATACCGACTTCAACCTGCACCACATGGAAGACTTCGGTCTGCACTACGCGCGCACCCTGCGCCTGTGGCACGACAACCTGCGTCAGGCCCGCCAGCGCCTGGAGCAGCTGGGCTACGACGATTACTTCTATCGCCTGTGGGAGTTCTACCTCTGCTATTGCGAAGGTGGCTTCCTCGAACGCACCATTGGCACCGCGCAACTGCTGCTGGCCAAACCGGCCGCTCGCCCTGCGCCACTGTTGGGAAACTTCGATGCCTAAGCTGATCGCCAATGCTCTCCTGTTCCAGCTCGGCTGGCTCGTCTGCGTGTTTGCCGGCGATGGCCCCTGGCTGCTGGTAGTGGCGGCGATCATCGGCGTGCACCTGCTGTGGGTCAGTAGCTGGGCGGCGGAAGGCAAACTGCTGCTCAGCGTGTTTCTCGCCGGCAGCGCGCTGGACAGCTTTCTGCTCAACCTCGGGGTGTTCGACTTCGGTGAACCGCGCCAGCTGATCCCGCTATGGCTGGCCCTGCTCTGGCTGTTGCTGGCCAGCACGCTCAATCACTGCCTTGCCTGGACCGCGCAGCCCTGGTGGCGCGGCAGCCTGCTGGGCGCGCTTGCCGCACCGCTTTCCTACTATGGCGGTGCCAAGATCGCAGGCGTCACCCTGCCGCTCGGCACCTGGCCGACCCTGGCGATACTTGCGTTGGTCTGGGCGCTGGTGATGCCGGTGCTGCATGGCTTCGCCAAGCTGTACCGCGGGCAATACGAGCAGAGCCTGCGTAGCCGGCGCTCGGCCTAGGGTGGCGCTGTGCGCCTGTCAGCCCAAGTCCCTGATCGCCACGGCGTGGCGTACACTGCCGCGCCATGAGCGAGACCATCCCCCATACCCAACTGCCGACCACTCCCGAAATCAGTTGCAGCACCTGCGCGGCCTGCTGCTGCCAGCTGGAAGTGATGCTGTTCGGCGACACCGGCGTGCCACAACGCTACATCGATACCGACGACTGGGGCGGCGAGGTCATGCGCCGCCTGGATGACGGCTGGTGCATAGCGCTGGACCGCAACAGCATGCGCTGCACCATCTACGAGGTGCGCCCAATGATCTGCAGGGAGTTCGAGCTGGGTGCGGCCGAATGCCTGGAAGAGCGCCAAGGCATCGCCCGGGCCTATCAGTAACCAGCCTGGATGCTCCGAGAACTCGCAACGAGGCGAGCGCTCGGCCATCGCCCGGCAGACGCAGCCTGCGCGCCAGGCTGTTCAGCAGAAAAGCAAAAGGCCGGGCGATGCCCTAATGCTGTTCAATTAAGAAACGGGCGAACTCGATCAGTCCCCTCGCCCCTCCGGGGAGAGGGTTAGGGAGAGGGGGAAACTGACAGTTTTGCGGTGTTTCCTGCCCTCTCCCCCAACCCCTCTCCCATAAATGGGAGAGGGGAGCCAAACGTGTGCAGCCTTAAGTGAACAGTATTGGGGCGATGCCCGGCCTTCTTGTAGCGGCAAGAGCGAAGGCTCAGAAGCTCATGCGGTAATGCACGGTATAGGCTTCCGCACCGTCGTTCGGGTTCTTCAGGCCGGCGTTGGAATAGTGAATCGCACGCAGGCCGATCTCCTGGCCGGCGAAACGCAGGCCTACACCGATGCGGTCTTCGAACTGGAAGGAAGAGCCCAGGTCGTTGCTTTCCAGCTCGGTGCTGGAGAATGCGGCAACACCGATACCGGCTTCGATATAGGGGCGCACGTTCTGCCCGGCGAATTCGTAGACGAATACCGGAGCGAAGGAGAGGCTGTGGTTGCTCGCCGTATCATCGCCGTCCCAATAGGTGTAGCCCAGGTCCCAGTAACCCGTCAGACGGCCGTAGCTGCTTTCCAGCCAGCTATGGTTCCAGTCCCACTGTGCGCCCAGACGGTAAACCATGGTGGAGTCGCCACTCTGACCAATAGCTGCGGTTACATCCGCAGCCTGCGCAGCGCCCATGGTTCCGAACGAGAGGGCCGTAGCTGCAGCAAAGGCATACAACTTCTTCATGAGTCATTCCTTTAATAGCGAGAGGTTTTATCAGGCTCGTAACAAAAATATAGAAACATCCAGTGTCAATGAAAGCGTAATTTGAAAAAGATTCACTAAATCGAATGAATCTCGGCCTCTTCGCCCAACAAAATCGGCAATACTCGGCAAAGTTGCGAGGGTTCGCCACTGCTCCAGTAACGCGTTGGCAGGGCGGACTGAGTGGCCAGCAGATGGTGGTGAGCGAGCAGACGCTGCAGCTGGCGCGCCACCGCAGCACCGGTGTCGATAAGGCTCACCGATGCCGGCACCAGCTCACCCAATAATGGGCGCAGGAAGGGATAGTGGGTGCAGCCCAGAATCAGCGTGTCGCAGCCCTCGGCCAGCAACGGCGCCACATAGCCTTGCAACAGTTCACGGGTGGCCGGTGCCTGCAGCTCACCGGCCTCGATGCATTCCACCAGCCCCGGACAAGGCTGGGTGATCACCCGCACATCATTGGCGAAGCGATCGAGCAGCGCGGCGAATCGCGCGCTCTTGAGCGTACCGGTGGTCGCCAGCACACCGACCACGCCGCTGCGGGTCGCTGCTGCCGCTGGCTTCACCGCAGGCTCCATACCGACGATGGGCAAATCCGGATAACGTTCGCGCAACTCTCCAGCCGCTGCCGCCGTCGCGGTGTTGCAGGCCAGCACCAGTGCCTTGGCGCCCTGCGCCAGCAGATGCTCGGTGATCACTACGCAGCGCTCGCGAATGTACTCCGCGCTCTTCTCGCCGTAGGGCACATGGCCGCTGTCGGCGACATAAAGCAGCGACTCGTTCGGCAGCAGCTGGCGAATCTCGCGCAGCACCGACAGACCGCCGACGCCGGAATCGAAAACGCCAACCGGCGCCTGTGACTCGCTCCTACGATCCTTAACGCCCACCGCACACCTCGCAGGCCGGGTCGCGCTTGACCCGTAGTTCGCGAAAGCGCGTGCCCAGCGCATCGATCAGCAGCAGGCGACCGACCAGTGGCTCACCGAAACCGGCCAGTAGCTTGAGCGCCTCCAGCGCCTGCAGGCTGCCGACCAGGCCCACCAGAGGGCCGACCACGCCGGCCTCGCTGCAGGTCAGCTCGGCTTCGCTGCCATGACCGTACAGGCAGTGGTAACAGGGACTGGCGGCGTTGCGCGGATCGAACACCGAGAGCTGCCCCTCCAGGCGGATCGCCGCGCCGGATACCAGCGGCTTGCCGGCTGCGACGCAGGCGGCGTTGACCGCCTCGCGGGTGGAAAAGTTGTCCGAGCAGTCCAGCACCAGATCGACGCCACTCACCGCGGCGGCCAACGAATCGGCATCGAGCGCCTGGCGATGCGGCACCAGCGTGATCTGCGGGTTGATCGCGGCCAGGCGCGCCATGGCCGAATCCACCTTGGCCTGGCCGATGCTGGCGGTGTCGTGGGCGATCTGCCGCTGCAGGTTGGTCAGGTCCACCGTATCGAAGTCGGCCAGGTGCAGCTCGCCGACTCCGGCCGCGGCCAGGTACAGCGCCACCGGCGAGCCGAGACCGCCCATGCCGACGATCAGCACACGGCCGTGTTTCAGGCGCAACTGGCCGTCCACATCGATCTGTTTCAGCAGGATCTGCCGGCTGTAGCGCAGCAGTTCGTCATCGCTCAGCATATCGTCACTCATGGTCGAAACGTCCCAGACTGATCCGTTCATGGCCGCCCAGGTCACGCCGGCTGTGCACCTCGGCGAAGCCGGCGGCGGCAAGTAGCCCGCGTACCGCCTCGGCCTGGTCGAAGCCGTGCTCCAGCAGCAGCCAGCCGCCGGATAGCAGGTACTGCGGCGAGGCCTGGATGATCGCACGAATGTCGTCCAACCCGTCGCTGCCGGCCACCAAGGCGCTGCTCGGCTCGAAGCGCACGTCGCCTTCGTTCAGGTGGCAGTCGTCGGCACGGATATAGGGCGGGTTGCTCAGAATCAGACCGTAGCGCTGCCCGCTCAGGGCAGAGAACCAATGGCTGAGCATGAACGCAGCATTGTCCAGTTGCAGGCGCTGGCGATTGCGCTCGGCCAGGGCCACGGCCTCCTCGACGCGGTCCACCCCGGTCACCTGCCAGGCCGGGCGTTCGCTGGCCAGGGCCAGGGCGATGGCGCCGGTACCGGTGCCGAGATCCAGCACGGTCAAAGGTGTTGCCGGCAGCAGCTCAAGAGCGCTTTCCACCAGCAGTTCGGTGTCCGGGCGCGGGATCAGGGTATGCGGCGCCACCTCCAGCTCCAGGCTCCAGAAACCCTGGCGGCCGAGGATATAGGCCACCGGCTCGCCCCGACGGCGACGCATTAGATTCGCCTGGAACAGGGCCAACTGCTCGTCATCCAGCTCGCGCTCCGGCCAGGTACGCAGGTAGCTGCGCGGTTTGCCCAGCGCGGCCGCCAGCAGCAACTCGGCGTCCAGTCGCGGCGTGGGCGAGTCGGGCAGGTCAGCGATGTCGAGCAGGGATTCGATGGTGGCCATGGTTCATCCTGACTGCTTTGCCCTGGCCGGGGGAGAGGGTGTTCTCCCCTCTCCCGCTTGCGGGGCTTGAGCGGAAATAGCGAAGCATCGCTTCGCCCGCTCAAGCGCCCTGAGCTCTGCGAGGGGCTGGGGCGCAGAGCGGGGGCCGGGGGAGAGGGTGTGCCGTTGCGCCCCCTCTCCCTAACCCTCTCCCCGAGGGGAGAGGGGACTGTTCGGCGCTACGTTGGCGCTTGCTGTCAGCTCTTCCCGGATTACATCCGGGCTACGTTGCGCACGGCGCACCCTACGCGGCGCGAGCCATGCGCACCGCGGCAATCAATCCCCCAGCGCCGCCAGCTGGTCGGCCTGGTACTCGGCCAGCAAGGGCTCGATCACCGCCTCCACGCCGCCAGCCATCACTTCGCTCAGCGAATACAGGGTCAGGTTGATGCGGTGATCGGTGACCCGACCCTGCGGGAAGTTGTAGGTGCGGATGCGCTCGGAGCGGTCGCCCGAGCCCACCAGCAACTTGCGCGTCTCGGAGATTTCCTTGTGCGCCGCCGCCTCCTGCTGGTCCTGCAGCTTGGCCGCCAGCCAGGCCATGGCCTTGGCGCGGTTCTTGTGCTGCGAGCGCTCTTCCTGACACTCGACCACGGTCCCGGTGGGAATGTGGGTGATGCGGATCGCCGAGTCGGTGGTGTTGACGTGCTGGCCACCCGCGCCGGAGCTGCGGTAGGTATCGACGCGCAGATCGGCCGGGTTGATCTCGATGGCCGCCTGCTCGTCCGGCTCCGGCAGCACCGCCACGGTGCAGGCGGAGGTATGGATACGGCCCTGGGATTCGGTTTCCGGCACGCGCTGCACGCGATGGGCGCCGGACTCGAACTTGAGCTTGGCGTAGACGTTGTCACCCTCGACGCGAGCGATCACCTCCTTGAAGCCGCCGTGCTCGCCCTCGTTGGCCGACAACACCTCGACGCGCCAGCCCTGCTTCTCGGCGTAGCGCGAATACATGCGGAACAGATCGCCAGAAAAGATCGCCGCCTCGTCGCCGCCGGTACCGGCGCGCACTTCCAGGTAGACGTTGCGGCCGTCGTTGGGGTCCTTGGGCAGCAGCATGCGCTGCAGTTTGTCTTCCAAGGTGACCAGCGCTTCCTTGGCCTGGGCGACCTCCTCTTCGGCCATCTCGCGCAGGTCCGGGTCGCTTTCCTTGAGCAGAGCCTGAGCACCTTCGAGATCGCTCTGTACCTTGCGCAGCTCGCGGAAGGTGGCGATCACCGGCTCGATCTCGGCGTATTCCCTGGAGTAGGCGCGAAACTGCGTCTGCTTGGAAATCACCTCGGCATCGCCGAGCAGCGCCGTCAGTTCCTCGAAGCGGTCGCTGAGGTTGTCCAGTTTGTTCAACAGTGAAGCTTTCATTGCAGACCTTTGTCCTGCGGCGCGCTCTCGTCGAGGGCGAACAATTCCTGAGCCAGGCTGAGCGCGTCGACGCGCCCCTCGGCGGTAAGTTTCTTCATGCGTACACTGGGCGCGTGCAGCAGCTTGTTGGTCAGGCCGCGCGCCAGTTGCGCCAGCACGTCCTCGGGATTGCTGCCATTGACCAGCATGCGCTGGGCCTTGGCCAGTTCCTCGTCGCGCAGGCGCTCGGCCTGCTGGCGGTAGGCCTTGAGCACGTCCACCGCAGCCAGCTCGCGCAGACGCTGCATGAAATCGTCGGTGCCGGCAGCTACCAGTTCCTCGGCAGCCTGCGCCGCGCCCTGACGGCTCTTGAGGTTTTCCTCGATGACTTCGTGCAGGTCATCGACGGTATAGAGGTAGACGTCGTCCAGCTCGCCAACCTGCGGCTCGATATCGCGCGGCACGGCGATGTCGACCATGAAGATCGGCTTGTGCTTGCGCTTTTTCAGCGCACTTTCCACCGCGCCCTTGCCGAGGATCGGCAACTGGCTGGCGGTGGAGCTGATGACGATATCGCTGTGCGCCAATTCGTCGGGAATGTCCGAGAGCAGCACGGCATGGGCGCCGAATTGCTCAGCCAGCTGGCTGGCACGCTCCAGGGTGCGGTTGGCGACAACGATGCGCTTGATGCCCTGATCGTGCAGATGGCGCGCCACCAGGCTGATGGTCTCGCCAGCACCGATCAGCAGCGCCTGGCTGCGGTGCAGGTCGGCGAAGATCTGCTTGGCTAGGCTCACCGCAGCAAAGGCCACGGATACCGGGTTCTCGCCAATGGCGGTGTCGGTGCGCACGGTCTTGGCGGTACTGAAGGTGGCCTGGAACAGGCGCCCGAGCAGCGGGCCGACGGTGCCGGCCTCACGGGCCACGGCATAGGCGGACTTGAGCTGACCGAGAATCTGCGGCTCACCGAGCACCATGGAATCCAGCCCGCAGGCCACGCGCATCATGTGGCGCACGGCATCCTGCTCGCTGTGCACGTAGGCGCAGGCACGCAGCTCGTCGATGCTCAGGCGGTGATAGTTAGCCAGCCACTGCAGCACTTCATCGCTGCTCAACTGGTCCTGCTCCAGGTACAGCTCGCTGCGGTTGCAGGTGGAGAGAATCGCCGCCTCACGACTGGGCGTCAGCCGGCACAGCTGCTGCAGCGCCTCGACCAGTTGCTCAGGGGTGAAGGCAACGCGCTCGCGCACCTCTACCGAGGCGGTCTTGTGGTTGATACCGAGGGCGATAAAGGCCATGCAGGGTCGCTGAGGGGCAATACGGGAGCCGGCAATTGTCCTACTTCGCCCCCGAGAGAACAACTCCCGCGACCTATTGTCCCAATAGACGGTTCGCCGCATCGTCCAGGCCAGTGGGCTTGCTCCTAGGCTTGTGTCATGATGCCGCGAACGTCGCAGGGCACGAGCCAGTACGGCCCTCGCCCCGGAATAACGCACGACAAGGCACTATGAACAGACCCCTCGCGTTGCTCACCGCATTCGCCCTCCTCAGCGGCTGCCAAACCTTCGCCCCCAGCGAGCCGGACGGCACGCCGCCGGTACAGGAAGCCGACCAGACCACCCAGCTGGAACCGAGCGAATACGGCTCGTTCAGCCAGGAAACCCTGTTCGCCCTGCTCACCGCCGAGCTGGCCGGGCAGCGCAACCGCTTCGACATCGCCCTCGCCAATTACGTGCAGCAGGCTCAGGCCACCGGCGATGCCGGCGTCGCCGAGCGCGCCTTCCGCATTGCCGAGTATCTCGGCGCCGAACAGGCTGCCCTGGACAGCGCGCTGATCTGGGCCAGCAACGCGCCGGGCAACATCGATGCGCAACGCGCCGCCGCCGTACAGCTGGCCCGCGCCGGCCGCTACGACGAATCCATGACCTACATGGAGCAGGTGCTGCAGCGCCAGGGTGACACCCACTTCGATTTCCTTGCCCTGTCCGCTGCGGAAACCGACCCGGACACCCGTGCCGGCCTGCTGCAGGGTTTCGACCGCCTGCTGCGCAAGAACCCGGACAACAGTCAGTTGCTGTTCGGCAAGGCCATCCTTCTGCAACAGGACGGTCGCAGCGAAGAGGCTCTGGAACTGCTCGAAGACAGCCCGGCCAGCGCCAACCAGGTGTCACCGATCCTGCTGCGCGCGCGCCTGCTGCAAAGCCTCGGCCGTGGCGACGAAGCCCTGCCCCTGCTGCAGAAAAGCATCCGCAAGAACCCCGATGACAAACGCCTGCGCCTGACCTATGCGCGCCTGCTGGTGGAGCACGACCGCCTCGACGATGCCAAGGGCGAGTTTTCCAAGCTGGTGCAGGAAAACCCCAACGACGATGACCTGCGTTTCTCCCTGGCCCTGGTGTGCCTGGAAGCCGAAGCCTGGGAAGAAGCCATCGTCTATCTGGAAGAGCTGGTCGAGCGCCGCAGCCATGTCGACGCCGCCCATTACAATCTCGGCCGCGCCTACGAGGCACTGAAGGACAACGACAGCGCCCTGCAGGAGTACGCCCTGGTCGGCCCGAGCAACGACTACCTGCCGGCCCAGCAACGCCAGGCCGAACTGCTGTTCGCCCAGAAACGCGTTGCAGAAGCCAGCGCCCGCCTGGCCCGTGCGCGCGATGCCCAGCCGGACTACGCCATCCAGCTGTACCTGATCGAGGCCGAGGGCCTTAGCAATCGGCGCCAGATAGAGCTGGCCTGGAAGGTGATCAACGAAGGCCTGGAGCAGTATCCCAACGACCTGAATCTGCTTTACACCCGCGCCATGCTGGCGGAAAAGCGCGATGACCTGGCCCAGCTGGAAACCGACCTGCGCTACATCATCGAGCGCGAGCCGGAGCATGCCATGGCGCTCAACGCCCTGGGTTACACCCTGGCAGACCGCACCACGCGCTACGAAGAGGCACGCGAGCTGATCGCCAAGGCTCACCAGCTCAACCCGGATGACCCGGCCATTCTCGACAGTCTCGGCTGGGTCAACTATCGCCTGGGCAACCTCGGCGAGGCCGAACGCCTGCTGCGCCAGGCCCTGGAGAAGTTCCCCGATCACGAAGTCGCTGCCCACCTCGGCGAAGTGCTCTGGGCTCAGGGCAAACAGCGTGAAGCCCGCAGCGTCTGGCGCGATGCACTGCGCACAACGCCCGACAGCCCCATCCTGCGTGACACCCTGTTGCGCCTGACCGGTTCCGAGACTCTTTGATGCTTCGTCACCTACTCGTATTCAGCCTATTCGCCTTGCTGGCCGGTTGCGCCGGCCTCACCTCGCAAGAAGCGCTGGAGGGCCAGGGCGACCCGGCCCAGTGGAAAGCCCACAAACAACAGATCGCCCAGCTCGACGGCTGGCAGATCAACGGCAAGATCGGCATCCGCGCCCCGCAGGACTCCGGCAGCGCCACGCTGTTCTGGCTACAGCGCCAGGAGTACTACGACATTCGCCTATCCGGCCCGCTGGGTGGCGGCGCCGCACGCCTGACCGGGCGCCCGGGCGACATTCTGCTGGAAGTGTCCAACCGCGGCCGCTTCCGCGCCGAATCGCCGGAAGCCCTGCTGCGCGAGCAACTGCGCCTGGATCTGCCAGTCTCCAACCTGCTCTGGTGGATTCGCGGCCTGCCCGCCCCGGAAAGCCGCAGCCGCATCACCCTCGACGGCGAAAGCCATCTGGCGCAGCTGGAACAGGACGGCTGGAAAGTCGAATACCAGCGCTATACCGAGCAGAACGGCTACGCCCTGCCAGAGCGGATGAAGCTATACGGCCAGGACCTGGAAGTGACCCTGGTGATCAAGGATTGGCAGCCGCGCCAGTTGGGGCAATAAGCTCACTATCCTGTGGGAGGGGCTTTAGCCGCGACAGCTTGCCCAGCCCTTCCACAGCACACAGCTGGCGGATGGAAAGCACCATCCCCAACCACGCCGAACTCACCCTGCCACCCGACAAGGCGCCAACCGCTTCGCGAGCAGAGCTCGCTCCTACAGGTTTCGCGCACATGGCCGTAGCCCGGATGAAATCCGAGAACCGTCGCCACCACGCCCTGGATTGCATCCGGGCAACGAACCGGGCATTTCGCGGCTAAAGCCGCTCCTACCGGGGCGACTGCGGTGTTTGTAGGAGCGGCTGGGCGGCATTCCGTTTTAGCCGCGATGGCCCTCTGACACACTGGCCCCCGTCGATGCATTTCCCGCATACAATCGCCACACGCCTCACGAAGACGCCCTGCCCCGACCATGACCAGCATTCCCGCCCACGCCGAACTCATCCTGCCCGCCCCCGCCAAGCTCAACCTGATGCTGCATATCCTCGGCCGCCGCGCCGATGGCTATCACGAACTGCAGACCCTGTTCCAGTTTCTCGACCATGGCGACGAGCTCGGCTTCAGCGTGCGCCAGGATGGCGAGATTCACCTGCACACGCCCATCGACGGCGTGCCGCATGACAGCAACCTGATCGTGCGCGCCGCCAGACGCCTGCAGGAAGCTTCAGGCACCAAGCTGGGCGCCGATATCTGGCTGGACAAACGCCTGCCCATGGGCGGCGGTATCGGCGGCGGCAGCTCGGATGCCGCTACCACACTGCTCGGTCTCGACCATTTGTGGAACACCCAGCTGGGCGAAGATCGCCTGGCCGAAATCGGCCTGACGCTGGGCGCCGACGTGCCGGTATTCGTGCGTGGCCGCGCGGCCTTCGCCGAGGGCGTGGGCGAGCGCCTGACACCGGTGGAACTGGAGGAACCCTGGTTCCTCGTCGCCGCGCCGCAAGTCTTTGTAAGCACAGCAGAAGTTTTCGGCTCGCCCGAGTTGACACGCGATACGCCGCCCATTAAAGTTCGCAGCCTTCTTGCGGGGGGTGGTCGAAACGACTGCCAGCCGGTTGTAGAGAAGCGTTACCCAGAAGTTCGTAACGCTTTGATCTTGTTGAACAAATTTGTTTCAGCTAGATTGACCGGCACTGGAGCTTGCGTATTTGGGAGCTTCCCAAATCGGGACGATGCTGATAAAGTCGCCCGCCAACTTCCAGGCACTCTGCCGAGCTTTGTCGCTCAAGGTCGCAACATCTCGATGCTGCACCGCAAGCTCCAAGCATTGGCCAAGAAGTGAATGCTCAGCATTCGGTTATACGATACAGGGGCGTCGCCAAGCGGTAAGGCAGCAGGTTTTGATCCTGCCATGCGTTACTGCGCAAACCCCGATCTGGCGTGGTTCGAATCCAGCCGCCCCTGCCATAACCTCCCTCGGGAGGCATCGAAAACCGGATCGAACAGCATTCGACACAGAATATAGGGGCGTCGCCAAGCGGTAAGGCAGCAGGTTTTGATCCTGCCATGCGTTGGTTCGAATCCAGCCGCCCCTGCCATTTTCCATACCCATCCAGGTATACCCTCAGCCGGCAGGTACTGCGCGTGTCCAAGATGATGGTCTTCACGGGGAACGCAAACCCCGATCTGGCGCGACGGATCGTTCGTCAGCTGCACATTCCCCTCGGCGATGCGTCGGTCGGTAAATTCTCCGACGGCGAAGTCATGATCGAAATCAACGAGAACGTCCGCGGCAAGGACGTATTCCTGATTCAGCCGACCTGTGCACCCACCAACGACAACCTGATGGAACTGGTAGTGATGGCCGACGCCTTCCGCCGTTCCTCGGCCACCCGCATCACTGCGGTCATCCCCTACTTCGGTTACGCCCGCCAGGATCGCCGTCCGCGTTCCGCTCGCGTGGCGATCAGCGCCAAAGTGGTTGCCGACATGCTCACCGTGGTCGGTATCGACCGCGTGCTGACCGTCGACCTGCACGCTGACCAGATTCAGGGCTTCTTCGACATTCCGGTGGACAACATCTACGGCTCCCCGGTCCTGGTCGACGACATCGAAGACCAGCGCTTCGACAACCTGATGATCGTATCCCCCGATATCGGCGGCGTCGTTCGTGCCCGCGCCGTGGCCAAGAGCCTGGGCGTCGACCTGGCGATCATCGACAAGCGCCGCGAGAAGGCCAACCAGTCCGAAGTGATGCACATCATCGGTGACGTAGAAGGCCGTACCTGCATCCTGGTCGACGACATGGTCGACACCGCCGGTACCCTGTGCCACGCCGCCAAGGCGCTGAAAGAGCGCGGTGCTGCCAAGGTGTACGCCTACTGCACCCATCCGGTGCTGTCCGGCCGCGCCATCGAGAACATCGAGAATTCCGTCCTGGACGAGCTGGTGGTCACCAACACCATCCCGCTGTCCGCTGCGGCACAGTCCTGCTCGCGCATTCGCCAGCTCGACATTGCCCCGGTCGTCGCCGAAGCGGTTCGCCGCATCAGCAACGAAGAATCGATCAGCGCCATGTTCCGCTAAGCGGAACAGGCCAGATCACACTGCCCCGCCTCGTGCGGGGCTTTTTGCCCTACCGCCCGAGGCTGGTCGCAAGCCATAAGGCGGTTTGGTTATTTTGGAGAAATGAAATGACTGAGTTTGCCCTGAATGCCGAAGTGCGTTCCGACCTGGGGAAAGGTGCGAGCCGCCGCCTGCGTCGTAACGTGTCCATGGTGCCTGCCGTGATCTACGGCGGCGACAAAGCCCCGCAATCCATCAGCCTGCTGGCCAAAGACCTGGCCAAGCTGCTGGAAAACGAAGCTGCCTTCAGCCACGTTCTGAGCCTGGACGTTGCCGGCACCAAAGAAAACGTTCTGATCAAAGCCCTGCAGCGCCACCCGGCCAAAGGCTTCGTTCTGCACGCTGACTTCCAGCGCGTCGTTGCCGGCCAGAAACTGACCGCCCACGTACCGCTGCACTTCATCAACGAAGCTACCTCCGTTGGCGTCAAGCAAGGCGGCGGCGAAGTCCTGCACGCCCTGAACGAAGTCGAAGTTTCCTGCCTGCCGAAAGACCTGCCGGAATTCATCGAAGTCGACATGGCCAAGGTCGCTGTTGACCAGACCGTTCACCTGTCCGACATCAAGCTGCCGAAAGGCGTTGAGCTGGTTGCTCTGGCCCACGGCAGCGACCTGCCGGTAGCCAGCATCCACCTGCCGCGCGTTCGTGAAGAAGCTGCCGGCGAAGGCGCTGCCGAGTAATCGTCAGTAGCAGGCCCGGCATGCGATCACGCCGGGCCATGTTCTCGAAAGGGCTCCTGTATGACTGCCGTACAACTGATCGTTGGCCTGGGTAACCCCGGCCCCGAATACGACCAGACCCGGCACAATGCAGGGGCCCTTTTCGTTGAGCGCGTGGCCGAGAGCCAGCGCGTCAACCTCAGCGTAGATCGCAAATATTTCGGCCTGGTGGGCAAATTCAACCACCAGGGGCGCGAAGTTCGTCTGCTCATCCCCACCACCTACATGAACCGCAGCGGCCAGGCCGTGGCGGCCCTGGCCAATTTCTTCAAGCTCAAGCCAGAAGAAATCCTGGTGGCCCACGACGAACTCGACATGCCCCCCGGCGTCGCCAAGCTCAAGCAGGGCGGCGGCCATGGCGGGCACAACGGCCTGCGCGACATCATCGCCCAGCTCGGCAACCAGAATAACTTCCATCGCCTACGGCTCGGCATCGGCCATCCGGGGCACGCCAGCCTGGTCTCCGGCTACGTGCTCGGACGCGCCCCACGCAGCGAACAGGAACTGCTCGACCAGAGCATCGACTTCGCCTTGGACGTCCTGCCGGAAATGCTCGCCGGCGACTGGACCGTGGCCATGCGCAAACTGCATAGCCAGAAGGCCACCAAGTAACCACCTTTCCCCCGAGGGACACACCATGGGATTCAACTGCGGCATCGTCGGCCTGCCCAACGTCGGCAAGTCCACCCTGTTCAACGCCCTCACCAAATCCGGCATCGCCGCAGAAAACTTCCCCTTCTGCACCATCGAGCCGAACAGCGGCATCGTGCCCATGCCCGACCCACGTCTGGATGCCCTGGCCGAGATCGTCAAGCCCGAGAAGGTCATCCCCACCACCATGGAATTCGTCGACATCGCCGGCCTGGTGGCAGGCGCATCGAAAGGTGAAGGCCTGGGCAACAAGTTCCTCGCCAACATCCGCGAGACCGACGCCATCGCCCACGTGGTGCGCTGCTTCGAAGACGAGAACGTCATCCACGTCGCCAACAGCGTCGACCCCAAGCGCGACATCGAGATCATCGACCTCGAACTGATCATGGCCGACCTCGACAGCTGCGAGAAACAACTGCAGCGCGTGGCTCGCACCGCCAAGGGTGGCGACAAAGAATCCGTGGCGCAGAAGGCCCTGCTGGAAAAGCTCATCCCCCACCTTACCGAAGGCAAGCCGGCGCGCAGCCTGCTCAAGGACCTGGGTGACGACGAGAAGCGCCTGGCCAAGACCTTCCACCTGCTCACCACCAAGCCGGTGATGTACATCGCCAACGTCGCCGAAGACGGCTTCGAGAACAACCCGCACCTCGACGTGGTGAAAGCCATCGCCGAAGAAGAAGGCGCCATCGTCGTGCCGGTGTGCAACAAGATCGAAGCCGAGATCGCCGAACTGGACGATCTGGAAGAGATGCAGATGTTCCTCGAAACCATGGGCATGGAAGAGCCGGGCCTGAACCGCGTGATCCGCGCCGGTTACTCGCTGCTCAACCTGCAGACCTACTTCACCGCTGGCGTGAAGGAAGTGCGCGCCTGGACCGTGCGCGTCGGCGCCACCGCCCCGCAGGCTGCTGCCGTGATCCACACCGACTTCGAGAAAGGCTTCATCCGCGCCGAAGTGGTCGCCTACGACGATTTCATCGCCTACAAGGGCGAAGGCGGTGCCAAGGAAGCCGGCAAATGGCGCCTGGAAGGCAAGGACTACATCGTCAAGGACGGCGACGTGATGCACTTCCGCTTTAACGTTTGATCGTTGTAGGCAGTGCATAGACAAAACCCCGCTTTGGCGGGGTTTTGTTGTTTTTGGGATGGAGAATTGTCTAGTGCGGCGGTGGGAGCTGGGGATTATGAAAAAGCGCCACCTCCCTCGGTAACAGCTGGAAGCCTGTAAAAACGGGGCTTTCGCTGGTGCCGGCTATTGGCTAGTATCCATTGCATGGTGTTTTGAGGCAGAAAGGGGACACCCCTTTTGCCTTAACCGTGGCGCTCCTGGGTCAGCCAGCACGCCCTCCCCTGCATGGAAGCTGCCGCATGACCCGACTCCTCCTTACCCTTATCGCCATCCTGCCGCTGATCTGCTCTGCGGAAATCTACAAGTGGACGGATGAGAATGGGCGCGTCCATTTCGGCGACAAGCCAAAGGACAAGGATCAAGCCGAACAGCTCTCGCTCAAGATCAATTCCTACGAAAGCGTCAGCTACGAATCTTTCACGCCTACCCAGGGCGCGACATCGAAACGCGTCATCATGTATTCCGCTGCCTGGTGCGACTACTGCAAGCAGGCCCGCCACTACTTCCGGCGCAACGGCATCAGCTTTGTCGAATACGATATCGAGAAAACCCAGAACGCCCGCAGAGCCTATGACGCTATTGGCGGCAATGGCGTGCCCGTCATATTGGTCGGAAACAAGCGCTTGAATGGATTTACTATTACGGACTTCCAGAGCATCTACCCGTAATACTTTCAAAAGAAAACCACCCCTCCCAAGGCCGCCAAAAATTAAAAACGAGACAAAAATGCTAGGAAAAATATTAAGCATAAAAACAACCATACCAAACTCATCTAAACAAATCGAAATATACCTGAATGGGAGAAACCTAATATTAACTGGCGCCAACGGCTGCGGAAAGACCAGATTAATCGGACATCTATACGAGCATTTAGAGAAGAGAATAGTTCAGCAACAGAACCCTGATCGCAGAAGCTTAATGCAACAATTAGAACATCATAAAATCTCACTATCGAGACTATCTAGAGCCGATCGACAATACAAAAACACCGAAAATTCGATTACATCAATAACTCTACGTATAGCCGAGATAGATAACGCACCTATCAAGTGCAACAATTTAGAAGAACTTATTATATCCTACCACGACAACAAATCGATATTTGCGTTCTTTGAGGCCATGCGTAAATCTAATATCGAACCACCGTATTCCGCATCAAGTTTTACTTCGCTAAAAGAGCGAGACATTGGACAAAGAGGAATTTCATCTTCCAATTTATTTGAATCCTACCTAGTAAGCAACATGACCTCACTCGCTTATGCCGGATCCAAACAAATTGGCAACGACCCCAAAGAAGAAAAGCGTATACATAACTGGTTCAAAAAACTTGACACCGACCTCCAAGAACTATTTGAAGACCCTACGCTCCATCTAAAATTCGACCCTAAGACATTTTCTTTCTTCATTCATCAAGAAGATCGAGAGCCATATCGCTTTCAACAACTATCATCCGGTTTCTCCTCCATACTATCTGTATACGCTGACTTACTTACAAAGATAGAGCTAAGATCAATAGCACCAAGCGACGTAACCGGCATAGTTTTCATTGATGAAATAGATGCACACTTACATGTATCACTACAAAAGAAAATATTCCGCTTTCTAACAACATCCTTTCCAAAAGTTCAATTCATAATTACCACTCACTCTCCCTTTGTTGTCTCCTCCGTTGACGACGCAGTTATTTACGACCTAACCAACCTACAACAAGTCGATGACTTATCCATGTACTCTTACGAGTCAATACTAGAGGGCCTATTTGACGTAAACCCCATATCAAAACTATTAGAAAACAAAATAATGGAGCTTAATAACTTAGCTAGCAAGGCTAGACCAAATATTAAGAAAATGACTGACCTCATATCAGAAATAGCCCCTCACACGGAGAATCTTGACAGTGAATCAATGTTTTTTCTTAAGAAGGCAGAACTAGTCGTTAACAAGAAAAAATCCAAAGCAAGGAAGCCAACGGATGTTTAATGTATCCCGCCCAGCTACCGCTCCGGTGTCACTGGCGAAACTTAAAAAATACGATAGCGGGGATGTATACCAAGCTATTTGCGATATCTTTTATAACAAATGCTATCTCTGCGAAACAAAAGAGCCTCATGACATCAATGTAGAACACTTCCGCGCCCACATGGGCGATGAAATACTAAAGTACGATTGGAACAATCTGTATTTTGCCTGCAGCAGGTGCAACAACATCAAAGGCGACAACTACAACAATCTATTAGACTGCTGCAACCCACAGGACAACGTATTAAGAGCAATAAAGCATCTACCTCCTACCACACCATATGCAAAGACAGTCCAAATAGTTATCAACCTAGACTCTGAGTCAGCAAAAACCACAAAAGATTTACTTGATAAAATATACAATAGCGAGCACACAATTAACAAAAAGGTATCTGGCGCCTACTTGCGAAAGAAGATTTTTGATCAATACAATCTACTTCTTACTCAAATTAATAGCTACTACAGCCCTATCGCGACACAAGAAGAAAAAAATACCGCTATTGAACGAATCAAATTATTAATAAACAAAGACCAGCCTTACTCTGCATTTATGAGCTGGTGCATATTGGAAGACGAAAAATTAAGTCAACTTCTCGGAGAAACTATAGATTAATGCCTAACAACAGACGCGACCACAAGGTGATGACTAAAAATCGTCGTCTTCAACTTCAATTTGCTGAAGGGGTACTACATCCCCCTTGCTATTAAAGGCCGCTACATACTCACATTCTATCTGAGCCCTTAAAGCACCAAAGAATTGAAGCTTACGACTACGGTAAATCACATGACTCATTTTCCTTGGGGCATCATCCCGACGCAGCAATAGAAAAACACCCTGCTCATCTTTAAACCAGCGCACGAAATCCGACGCCATCCCTAAATGAGTGCAGGCATCTCTAAATCCAAGCTCTTTATCCTTGTTAGTGAAATGAATTACGTCGAGATAGATTTCATCTGCAGCATCGAGCGTACTGATCTTCGTTGCTATTAAAGGCGGAAAGCCTGGAAGTTGCTCCAGGCTCGATGGCTCTTTGAGCCGGTACTCTGTGCTGTAGGTGCCGATGAATACGGGCACGTCGTCCACCAGATCGCCGTCCGGTACTAGCACTTTGTAGATGTGAGGGAACGTTACGTTGGTCTTCGGGCACGGAACAATAGGAACAATAGGGGACAGACCACGATTAATTACATGCGCCACCAGGCAATCGTCACTTGATGCTATCGGCGCCCTAATACGCTTTTCAGATGATAGCGTTCGGCCAGTCCCAAAACCAACACGCACTCAACGCTCAGCGCATCAGCTCGCTGCTGGCAAATTGACCTCTGGATCGCACGGCCGGTCGGCATTCCGATCTGCCTACCTGCGTTGCGGCTTCCATACACCGGGCCAGATGCCCCATATCCTCCGACACGCCTTCGCCAGCCACATGATGGGTGGTGGCGACATCCTGGGCTTGCAACGCATCCTCGGGCACTCGTCCATCACGATGACCATGCGTCATGCGCACCTGTCACCGGATCATCTGGAATCAGCGCTTCGGCTCTCCCCTCTCAATCAGAGCGGTCATGCCGTGGTATGCATGTAACCTGCATGCAGGTATGCTATCAATGATTGCACTGAATCCACAGGAGGTAGCCATGGCCGCTATCACTATTCGAAACCTCGACGACGACTTGAAAGCCCAGCTGCGTATTGTCGCGGCTAGCCACGGTCGCTCCATGGAAGAAGAGGTCCGGTTCATCATTCGGCAGGCTCTGTCACGTCAAGAAAAGCGTGGCGGTTTGGGCAGTCGTATTCACTCCCGCTTTGCCGCTGTCGGTGGGGCTGACCTTGAGCTGCCAGAACGCAAAACCAAAGCCCGAGCCGCGAGCTTTGATGAATGATCCTGCTTGATACCAACGTGCTTTCGGAACTCATGCGTGCCAAGCCTGCACCTCAGGTTCTGGAGTGGGTTGACGCTCAGCCTGTCGGGGATCTGGTAATCACCTCGATCACCGTTGCGGAAATTCTCTATGGCATTGCCAGGATGCCGGACGGGAAACGCAAGCAGGGACTGCTCGATGTAGCCTCGGTCATGTTCGATGAAGACTTCGCGGGCAATATCCTGCCGTTCGATGCAGATGCCGCTGTGCATTACGCAGAGATAGCCGCAGAAACCGAGGCTAAAGGGCGGGGGGTTGATATGGCCGATGCGCAGATCGCTGCAATCGGTCGGCTACATGATGCCGTGATCGCAACTCGCAATATTCGCCACTTCGAAACGCTAGGCGTTGCCCTGGTAGATCCCTGGAGCAATTAGCCAGGATCAGCCGCTGTAGACAGGGTGTAGTCACTCTGTAGTCACTACCCCAGAAACGACAAAGGGCTAGCCGAAGCTAACCCTTTGAAAAATATGGTGGCTACACCGGGACTTGAACCTGGGACATCAGCATTATGAATGCTGCGCTCTAACCGACTGAGCTATGTAGCCAACGGCGCGCATTGTCCGCGTCTCGCCCACTGCTGTCAACCCCAGATCAACGATAAATTTACGTTTTATCAAGCGGTTAGGCTTCGCCGCTGGCGGCGCGCCCAATCACTCGTTTCCGAGCCTGCGGTTCACCGCTCAATTGCTCGGACGGTGCTTGCGGGGCTGTCGGACGATCCCGGAAAATCCACCTGCAGCAGGCTGCAGCGCCGCCGTGCGCTGGCCCATGAATCAGGAGAACACCTTGAGAGCGAGAGACGACTTCGACGATCTGCGGGCGGAGCGTGATATGCCGACGCATTACCGCAACGAACCCAACCGCTTCGCCGGGCTGTGGAAGCAGATCGCCATTGGCATCGTTGTCGGCTATGGCGTGCTGGGCATCGTCAGCACGGTTGTCTGGATGATCGTTGCACGCGTCATGCTGGGCGATCTTTCGATCACCCTGCCGTAACGGTCACATCCCTGCATCACTCGAAGTGCCGACGGTGGGGTTGGCACTTGCCATCACCTGCCCGCCTCTTCATCCTGCCATTGTTTACACAACGAGCCCTGTCATGACGCCCATCCAGAATATAGGCCTGGCGCTATTCGTGCTGCTTTCCATCGGCATCGCCATCGGCCACAAGACCGACTGTGGCGAGGGCCGCGTGGTTGAAACCTATCTGGCCAAGGGGCTGGCCTCGCAGTTGCTCGGGCATGATCTTTGCCAGCAACCCTGAACAACCTTCATTAAGGAAGATGTGATGAAAAAGCTCGCCTTGCTTATCAGCTGTGGTCTATTGGGCGCCTGCGCCAACCTGGGCTCGCAGCCACCAGTGCCGGTCACCTCGCAGGTGGTGCAGGCCTTTCGCGATATCTGCCTGCGGACGGCGCCGAGCTTTGCCGAAGCGCATCGCGTGGCGCGGCAGTATGGCATCGACGAGATGACCGATATGGGCTTTGCCACTGTCGGCTTCAATGCGGACAAGAGCCTCAGCATGCAGGTGAAGGTCAGCCATGAATGCGTGGTGACCAGCGAGACGCAACAGGACGACACGCTGACCAGCCAGTTGCTGACGGCCGCAGCGGTCAGCGCCGGCACCACGGTACCGCGCAAGGTACCGGTAAAGATGATGATCGCCGGGCAGCCTTTCATCCTCATGCATGATCGCAAAGGCGGTGAAGCCTTCGTGATGATGAAGCCGGAGTAAGCACCCTCTCCCCCGGCCCCTCTCCCGCAAGCGGGAGAGGGGAGTTTATTCAGGCGCTTTTGCCCGGCCGCGTGGCCAGCAGCAGGCCACCGAAGATCATCGCGGCGCCCAGCCAGTGGTAGAGCTGCAGGCTCTCGTTCAACAGCACCCAGCCGAGAAACGCGGTAAATACCGGCATCACGTAGTTGGTCAGCGCCGCCTTGGCCGCGCCGATCACACGGATGCCATGGTTCCAGGCCAGGTAGGCCACCAGCGAGGCGAACACCGCCGTGTAGGCGATGGCCGAGAGGTTGGCGGCATTGAGCGTCAGGTGTGTGCCCTGGCTCAGTTCATAGAGGTAGAAAGGCAGGATCAATGGCACGCCGAGCAGAATGAACACACCGAGCAAGGCCAGTGGCGGAATCGGCTGCAGGTACGCCGACCAGCGCCGCAGTAGCAGCGAGTAAAGCGCCCAGTCGACCACGGCCAGCAGCATGATCAGGTCGCCCTGGTTGAACGACAGGCTGGCCAGGCGGCTCCATTGTCCCTGGCTGATCAGCACCGCCAAGCCCGCCACGGCTACCAGCATGCCCCACCAGGCACGGCGCGCCGGCCACTCGTTGAGCAACAGCCCGGCACCGATGAAGGTCACCAGCGGCAGGCAGGTGTTGACCAGCGAGATGTTGATTGCCGCCGTGGTCTGCGCGGCGCTGTAGAGCAGCGAGTTGTAGCCGGCGATGCCCAGGCCGCCAAGCACCAGCAGGCGCCAGCCGGCATTGCCCACGGCCACGCGATGACGCCACAGCGGCATGGCGACGAAAGGCAGCAGCAGCGCCAGGGCCAGGCACCAGCGCCAGAACGACAGGGTGAACGGCGCGATTTCACCGGCGAAGGCGCGCGCCACCAGGGCATTGCCGGACCAGCAGAGATTGGCCAGCAACAGGCCGAACAGCGCCAGCGGGCGCGAGTGTTGGAGTGCGTTCATAAGGCGATTGCCGCGCCAGTTTTATCCGAACGGGAACGGCCCGGTTGAGCACGGTCAGCGAGCGGGCAGTGCTGAGCGATCATTGCATAGCTTCCGAATCAGGCGGCTTTGCACCATACGGAGGCAGGCCAGGCTTGGCAAGATCGCAGCGGATGAGCAAAGGCGCGCTGCGTACCGGAGTCGGCACGCAGCGCGCCCCAGGCACTCAATACCGTCGCCGCAGCGGGCGGCTCAGCAGCCAGAGGATCAGCAGCCCGCAAGCCAGGATCACCGCACTGGTGCCCCACTGCAGCGACCCGGCGAGGCGGAACATCTCGACCGGATGCAGGCTGGGCGCGCGAATCATGCGCGCTTCGGCAGCGATGCCGGTGGTGGGAATATCGGCCAGGCCATCGCCGTCGAGATCCGGCAGGCTGCGGATATGGTCGAGCAGCGCCTGCCATTCCTTGAGTTCCTGCACACCTTCGGTTTCCGGGTCCTGGTCGACGATGGCGTCTTCGATACGCGGTAGCGGCTTGCCCTCGGCGTCCTTGGGGATCACGTCGAGCAGGCCCTTGGTCAGGTCCGGCACCAGCCAGGTGAAGCTGCCGACGTAGCTGGTGGCGCCGATGCTGTAGAGGCGCGTGTCGCTCAGATCCAGGTCGCGGTAACCCCTGACCGGATCACCAATCTCGATGCGGCTGACGCGGTCGAACGGCACGCGCCAGGGGTTGTAGGTAAAGCGCACGCCGGAGACCCGCGGGTAGTAGCTTTGACTGTCGCGTAGCTGATAGGCGAGCAGCAGCACTTCCAGCAGCGACTTGATTTCACGGGCGCTGACGTAAGCCTTGATCATCGGGTAGCCGGGTTCGTCGTCGAAATGGCCGATGCCCAGCGGCGCGATGCGGAACAGGTCGGAGACATCCTGTACACCGTTGCGGCCCTTGAGCAGATCATCGCGGATGGTGCCGTTGCCGGTGAAGGCCAGGTCGGCGTCCACCGCATGACGCAGGGCATCGGTCACCAGGTTGGCCAGGGTCTGGTCGCTGAAGTCGCGGCCCAGGCTCTGGTCGACCTTGGCCAGCGGCTGGTCGAAACGATAGCCCTTGGGCGCCAGCATGCGCTCGCTGACCACCTGCTTGAAGTCTTCGACCTTGGCGGTGATGGTCGCATCGCCGGCAATGCTGTCATTGACCGCATGCAGGCGGTAGTCGCGCACTCGCGGCACGCCGTCGTCACCGAGGGTCATGCGCAGCTCGCCGAGGTACTGGATTTCCGAACCGGCCTGCACCACCGGGGTATGCCCGTTGACCAAGACCGGCTGCGGCAGCGCCACATGCGAGTGGCCGCCGACGACGATATCGATGCCCGGCACCTGCTCGACCAGCTCCACTTCCTCGCCGCGCCAGCTGCCATCGTCCTGTTGGGTGACGCCCATGTGCGAGAGCAGGATGACCACCTCGGCGCCCTCCTCGCGCAGCTTGGCCACGGTTTCCCTGGCGGTGGTCACCGGGTCGGCGAAAGTCACCGGTTTGATCATCGGGCTGACCGCCACGGCATCGTTGCCGAGCAGACCGAACAGGCCGAAGCGGATGCCACCACGCTCGATCAGCTTGTATGGCAGGATGCGCCCGGCCTCGGCATGCGCCTCGAGGCTGTCGTCTGCCTTGCTTGCCGGATCGAAGCGCATGTTGCTCGACAGCAGCGGCACCAGCGGATCGCCCTTGGCCTTGTGCGCGGAGCTGATCATCGCGGCGAGGCCCGCCGGACGGAAGTCGAACTCGTGGTTACCGATCACCGCGGCGTCGTAGCCCAGCTCGGTCATCAGGCGCAGTTCACTGCCCATCTCGCGGGCGATGGTGTGAAACAGCGTGCCCATGGTGAAGTCGCCGCCATCGAGCAGCAGCAGGGGCTCGTCACCGGCTGCTGCGCGACGCTCGCTCAACAAGGTGGCCAGACGCGCCACGCCGCCAACCGTGCCGTCATCGTCGACCGTTGCCGGGCTGTATTCGTTGTTGGGGCCGAAACCGAGCAGGCGCGACTGCCAGTCATTGCTGTGCAGGATGGTGAAACTGCGCTCGGCAGCGGCCAGCGGCGCGGCAGCCAGCAGACCGGCGAGCAGAAGGGAGGGAAACAGGCGCATGGACGATCCTTGACGATGACTGCGCACAGTATGGAGCAGGCCATGACGCCAGACAGCGACCGATCGAGACGCATTTTGTCGCCAATCGAGTCAGCCAATCATTGCTTCAGATCAGCGCTGAAACGAAACGCAGCGACTAGGCTGTATACAGGATGGCGAAGCGGAGAAGAGCGATGGACCACTATCACCTGATGCTGGTGCTGCTGATCGGCGGGTTCCTGCTGCTGGGAGTCGGCTTCAACTTTCGCGAACACGAATGGGGCGTGCGGGTGCTGGGCCTGGGCGTGCTGCTGATGCTGGTGCCGATTGCGCTGCGGGTGCATCTGGCGCTGGCGTAGGGCTCGCTGGGGCTTTGCAGCGTGGCCGTGCAGTGCTGGGGGACGTTCGACGCAGATGCTGCTAGCGCGTCGTGCAACTTACCAGACGGTAGATCGCGTTGCGCCGATGGTGGGTTACGCCGCACCAGAGATTGCGATTCGCTCAACAGACCTACCAGGCGGCTAACCCACCCTACGGTCCAGCGCGCGGTCACTCGTAGGGTGGGTTAGCGGCGCTGAAAGCTGATCTTTCGGCGAAGGTGAAGGCAGTGCGCCGCGTAACCCACCAAGCGGTTGATGGCGCCACGCCGAAGGAGAGTTCAGATAACAGCCCCATGGCTCCCTGCTACTTCCAGCGCTCGGCCGCGCTCCGGTCGCTGCAGCGGCCTTCGACCCAGCGCGGGCCTTCGCTGGTGTCTTCCTTCTTCCAGAACGGCGCGCGGGTCTTCAGATAATCCATGACGAAATTGCAGGCGTCGAACGCCGCCTGCCGATGGGCACTGCTGGTGCCGACGAAGACGATAGGCTCGCCTGGCTCCAGCCGACCGACGCGATGGATGATCTCGATGCCCAGCAGCGGCCAGCGCTGGCGTGCCTCATCGGCGATCTTGGCCAAGGCCTTTTCGGTCATGCCCGGGAAGTGTTCGAGGAACATGCCACCGACTTCGCGCCCATCATTGAAGTCGCGCACGTAGCCAACGAAGGTGACCACCGCGCCGATACCGAGGTTGGCGGCATGCAGGGCGTTGAGCTCGGTGCCGGGGTCGAAGGGTTGGGTTTGGACGCGGATGGTCATGCGATGTGTCCGTTCGGTAGGGCTTTGGGGCGGTGGGAGGGGCTTCAGCCGCGACAACGAGCGCGGAGCAGCGGCTGACAGCAGCATCAGCCGCCGGTGACGGTGGGGAAGAAGGCCACTTCATCGCCTTCGGCCAGCGGCTCGTCGAGGCTGCACAGTTCCTGATTGCGTGCGCACATCAGGTTCTGCTCGCCCAGCACTTCCCACTCGCCGCCACGGGCGACCAGATGCAAACGCAGGTCGTCGAGGGTGGCGAAGTCGCCGCTGAGTTGTTCGTCGTCACGGCCCAGGGCTTCACGGTAGCGAGCGAAATACTGCACGCGGATCATGCTTGTTCCTCCAGCTTGTAGTGACCGCTCTTGCCGCCGAGCTTTTCCAGCAGGCGCACCTGCTCGATGACCATGCCGCGATCCACGGCCTTGCACATGTCATAGATGGTCAGCGCGGCGACGCTGGCGGCAGTCAGTGCTTCCATCTCGACACCGGTTTGCCCGGACAGTTTGCAACGCGCGGTGATATGCACGCAGTCATCGCCTTCCGCGCTCAGCTCGACCTTCACGCCGGTGAGCATCAGCGGATGGCACAGGGGGATCAGATCGCTGGTTTTCTTCGCCGCCTGGATGCCTGCGATACGCGCCACGGCGAACACATCGCCCTTGGGGTGCTCACCGGCAACGATCATCTGCAATGTGGAGGGCAGCATGCGTACGCGCGCTTCGGCGGTGGCTTCGCGGAAGGTGGTCGCCTTGTCGGTGACGTCGACCATGTGCGCGCGGCCTTGGGAATCGAGGTGGGTCAGCACGGGAAAGCTCCAGACGGGAATCGAACGATTGTAAACCTGCAGGTCAGGATTTCGTAGCCCGGATGAAATCCGGGGCCAGGGCGGCAAAAATCCCCGGATTTCATCCGGGCTACGCCCTCCCCCCGACCCAGCCCTTCGCAGAACACAGGGCGCTTCGCTGTTTCCGCTTACGCCCCGCAAGCGGAAGAGGAAGCCAAATGCACGCTTCTGTAGGAGCGGATTTATCCGCGATCATCGCGGCTGAAGCCGCTCCCACAGAACGCGACGTATACCGACAAAAACGCCCCGGCTCTTGCGAGCAGGGGCGCGTGTTTGCCAGCCAGGAAGCTACATATGGCTTTCGGCGTATTCCGCCAGAATCGAACGCGGTACGCCTTGCAGGGTGATATGAACGCCGTGCGGGAAGTCCTTGAAGCGTTCGGTGAGGTAGGTCAGGCCCGAGCTGGGCGCGGACAGGTAGGGCGTATCGATCTGCGCCAGGTTGCCCAGACAGACCACCTTCGAGCCGCTGCCGGCACGGGTGATGATGGTCTTCATCTGGTGCGGGGTGAGGTTCTGACACTCGTCGATGAGGATCAGGCTCTGCTGGAAACTGCGCCCGCGGATGTAGTTGAGGGATTTGAACTGCAGCGGCACCTTCTGCAGGATGTAATCGACGCTGCCGTGAGTGCTCTCGTCCTCCATATGCAGCGCCTCGAGGTTGTCGGTGATGGCGCCAAGCCAGGGCTCCATCTTTTCCGCCTCGGTGCCGGGCAGAAAGCCGATTTCCTGATCCAGCCCCTGCACGCTGCGGGTGGCGATGATGCGCCGGTAGCGCTTGCTGACCATGGTCTGCTCGATGGCCGCGGCCAGCGCCAGGATGGTCTTGCCGGAGCCAGCAGCGCCGGACAGGTTGACCAGGTGGATGTCAGGGTCGAGCAGTGCGAACAGCGCCAGCGCCTGGTGGATGTCGCGTGGCTTCAGGCCCCAGGCTTCCTGGTGCAGCAGCGGCTCCTGGTGCATGTCGAGGATCACCAGCTCATCGCCCTTGATGGCCTTGATCCAGCCGACGAAGCCCTGCTCATCGAGAATGAACTCGTTGACATGCACCGCCGGCAGGTTGTCGATCAGTTGCACGCGATGCCAGGTGCGGCCATGGTCCTGGCGGGTATCGACCTTGCTCACGCGGTCCCAGAACGAACCGGGCATGTCGTGGTAGCCCTTCGACAACAGCGAGACGTCATCGACCAGCTGGTCGGTGTGGTAGTCCTCGGCGTCGATACCGCAGGCGCGCGCCTTCAGGCGCATGTTGATGTCCTTGGTCACCAGCACCACGGACAGGCCGGGGTTGCGGGTTTTCAGCTCCACCAGCTGGTTGATGATCTTGTTGTCGTTGAGGGTTTCCGGCAGCCAGGTGACTGGCGCGGCGCTCTTGCTCATGAGGATGGAAAGACGCCCGCAGGGGCCGCTCTTGCCGCGCTGGATGGGGACCCCGTATTCGACGTCCTCGGGTTCTGCGCCGGCGAGAATCTGATCGATCAGACGAATGGCCTGACGACATTCGGCAGCGACGCCGTGCTTGCCTGATTTCAGTTTGTCGAGTTCCTCCAACACCGTCATCGGAATGGCGACGTGGTGTTCTTCGAAGTTGAGCAAGGCGTTGGGATCGTGAATCAGAACGTTGGTGTCGAGGGCGTAGAGGGTTGGAGCGGTGGGCTTGGAGCGTCCGTGGTCATCCATACTCGGTCACCTTCTTGTAGTAGCCAGGCGACGCAATACCAGGGCGGTGCTGCGCCGGACAGAGACCGCCGATTTTTCAGATCGGGGCCGAAAGGTGGCAAGCAAGGTGAGGGCCAATGGCCGCCACCTGTCTGCAGGTTTCGGCGGTCTTGCTTTTTTATTACTCCAATTCACATGACAGAAAAACGTTTTTTTCTCGGCATGCAGGTTTATTTGCACGCGCGACAGATAACGCTTGGCGTACCGCCAGCTGGCCGTTAAAGTCCGAAGTCCTACCTGCTTCAACCCGCTTCGCTTACCGCCCTGACTTGCAGCACGTCGCGCCATTCAGGTGCAGGTAACGCTTCGCCCCCTGCTCATTGCTGGCAACCGCTTCGCGAGCAGAGCTCGCTCCTACAACAGCAGCGATCGACGCTTCTCAATCGCCGCGATAGGTGGTCTTGCCGCCCCCCGGCCTCTAGAATCGCCATCACGCTTTCTGGAGACCTTGCACATGCTGATGGTGATTTCACCGGCCAAGACCCTCGATTACGAAACCCCACCCGTCACCCCGCGCTTCACCCAACCCGAACACCTCGACCACGCCCAGGAGCTGATCGAGCAGCTGCGCGATTTCAGCCCGGCACAGATCGCCGAGCTGATGGGTCTGTCGGACAAGCTCGCCGGGCTGAACGCCGCGCGCTTCGGTAGCTGGGAGCGGCCGTTCAACCCGTCCAACGCCAAGCAGGCGCTGCTGGCGTTCAAGGGTGACGTCTATACCGGGCTGAATGCCGAGGATTTTTCCGAAGACGACTTCGATTTCGCCCAGGCTCACCTGCGCATGCTGTCGGGACTGTACGGCGTACTGCGTCCGCTGGATCTGATGCAGGCCTATCGCCTGGAGATGGGCACCAAGCTGGCCAACGGCCGCGGCAAGGACCTGTACGCCTTCTGGGGCGAACGCATCAGTGGCTGGCTGAACGAGGCCCTCGCCGCTCAGGGCGATGACGTGCTGCTCAACCTGGCCTCCAACGAGTACTTCGGCGCGGTCAAGCGCAAGGCCCTGAACGCGCGCGTCATCGACACCGAATTCAAGGACCTGAAGAACGGCCAGTACAAGATCATCAGTTTCTACGCCAAGAAGGCCCGTGGCCTGATGGCGCGCTACGTGATCAAGGAGCGCCTGACCAACCCGGAAGGCCTGAAGGACTTCAACTACCAGGGCTACCGTTATTCCGCCGAACACTCCAAGGCGGACAGCCTGGTTTTCCTGCGCGACCAGCCGCAGGACTGATAGTCACCCTCCCGCCCCCTGCGCCGCTCGTCGGTTCCTGCAGGGGGCCGGCCGCTACGCTTCCCTTCTCCCCTCCCCGCCCGCCGAGCGCTTCGCTGCGTCGTGAGCGCTACGCTTGGTAAAAATTCCCTCGGCGTTGCGTTTGATTCTCAAAAACCTGCCTAGCATCACAGTTTCAGCGCAATCGAACTTTCCACAGAACTTATTACGTTACTTTGTTATCAGACAGTTTCGCTTTAGTTGGCTCGCTGCATGCCATCATGCATTTTGCAACTTGCCAGCATATTGCAATCAAATTAGTCATTCAGCTCCGGTTCAGCCTCAGGACGAACGGTAGGAACTATTCGAAAGGGCCACTACTCATACAGCCCGTGACTCATTTCAATACATAACTTTTCATCAACTGAAACTGCCTGTATGCGAATTAGCTTTCGCCGGACAGCCTCACCCCGAGAAAAGTTCATGTAGTTCAAAGGGAGATATAGCGACCCGCAAGAGTGCCGAGATAGAGGCCTCCGCCGAGGCCAAAGCAGACAATATCAAAGGGCCACCCTTTATATAAGGCCCACACTAGGCGCCACCTCTGGTGCCACATTCTTCTTATGCCTGAATGAACTTGCTCGCACTTCAAAAGCAAGTTCACGGACTAGTTTTGGCTCAAAAGGCCAATATTTGAAATGCATCGAACGGACGAGGTGAATACCATGCGAATCAGTATCTTCGGTTTAGGTTATGTGGGTGCCGTTTGTGCCGGCTGTTTGTCGGCACGGGGTCACGACGTGATTGGCGTGGATATCTCCGCGAACAAGATCGACCTGATCAACAACGGCAAATCGCCCATCGTCGAGCCGGGCCTGGAAGAACTGCTACAACAGGGCCTGCGTCAGGGTCGTCTGCGTGGCACCACCGACGTCGCCGCTGCCGTTCTGGAGAGCGATGTGTCGTTCATCTGCGTCGGCACCCCGAGCAAGAAGAACGGCGACCTGGAGCTGAACTACATCGAAGGCGTGTGCCGCGAGATCGGCATGGCCATGCGCGACAAGAACGAGCGCCACACCGTGGTGGTACGCAGCACCGTGCTGCCGGGCACTGCCAAGAACGTCGTGCTGCCGATCCTCGAGGACTGCTCGGGCAAGAAGGCCGGTGTCGATTTCGGCCTGGCGGTGAACCCCGAGTTCCTGCGTGAAAGCACCGCGATCAAGGACTACGACTTCCCGCCGATGACCGTCATCGGTGAGCTGGACAAGGCCTCCGGCGATCTGCTGGAAAGCATCTACAGCGAGCTGGACGCGCCGATCATCCGCAAGGACATCGAAGTCGCCGAGATGATCAAGTACACCTGCAACGTCTGGCACGCAGCCAAGGTCACCTTCGCCAACGAAATCGGCAACATCGCCAAGGCAGTCGGCGTCGACGGCCGCGAGGTGATGGACGTGGTCTGCCAGGACCACAAGCTGAACCTGTCCAAGTACTACATGAAGCCTGGCTTCGCCTTCGGCGGCTCCTGCCTGCCCAAGGACGTGCGCGCGCTGAACTACCGCGCCAACAGCCTGGACGTGGAAGCGCCGCTGATCGGTTCGCTGATGCGCAGCAACGCCGCCCAGGTCCAGAAGGCCTTCGACATCATCGCCAGTCACGATTCGCGCAAGGTCGCCCTGCTCGGCCTGAGCTTCAAGGCCGGCACCGATGATCTGCGTGAAAGCCCGCAGGTTGAACTGGCCGAGATGCTGATCGGCAAGGGCTTCGACCTGAGCATCTACGACCGCAACGTCGAGTACGCCCGCGTTCACGGTGCCAACAAGGACTACATCGAGTCGAAGATCCCGCACGTCTCCTCGCTGCTCAACAGCGATCTGGATGACGTAGTGGCGAAGGCCGACATCATCGTCCTGGGCAACAGCGACGAGCGCTTCGCTCAGCTGGCCAAGCAGGCGCCTAACGGCAAGCGCGTGATCGACCTGGTCGGTTTCATGCCCCACGCCAGCAACGGCGTGGCCGAAGGCATCTGCTGGTAAGGCCCAGTCGTACCCGCGCGCCTGGCGCGCGGGTACCGAGAGACGCATATGGACAAGCTCAAGAACGGCCTCAACCAAGCCAGCGGCTGGATGCTCTATCTCAGCCTGCTGATGCTCCTGGCACTGGCGCTGCCCCGCTCGGTGTTCGACCCCGAGTCGCGGCACTTCCTGCTGCTGATCGGCATCGTCGGCATCTGGCGTTATTCCATGGGCGCCATGCACTTCGTGCGCGGCTGCCTGTTCCTTTACCTGGTGTACCCCTGGTACCGCCGCAAGGTTACAAAACTCGGCAAGGACGCCGACCCCTCTCATGTGTTCCTGCTGGTCACCAGCTTCCGCATCGACGCACTGACCACTGCCATGGTCTACCGCTCGGTGATTCGCGAAGCGATCGACTGCGGCTATCCCTGCACCGTGGTGTGCTCGATCGTCGAGCTCTCCGACGAGTTGCTGATCAAGAACCTCTGGGCCCAGGCCGAGCCGCCAGCGCATGTCACCCTGGACATCGTGCGCATTCCCGGCACCGGCAAGCGTGACGGCCTGGCCCACGGTTTCCGCGCCATCTCCCGGCAGATGCCGGACCGCGACGCGGTGGTGGCGGTGATCGACGGCGACACCGTGCTCGAACCTGAAGTGGTGCGCCGCTGCGTGCCCTGGTTCAAGCTCTTCCCCAACGTCGGCGGGCTGACCACCAACGAGTTCTGCGAGGTACGCGGCAGCTACCTGATGAGCGAGTGGCACAAGCTGCGCTTCGCCCAGCGCCACCTCAACATGTGCTCGATGGCGCTCTCCAAGCGCGTACTGACCATGACCGGGCGCATGTCCGTGTTCCGCGCCAGTGTGGTGACCGACCCGGAGTTCATCCGCGACGTCGAAGCCGATCACCTCGAGCACTGGCGCCTGGGTCGCTTCCAGTTCCTCACCGGTGACGACAAGTCCAGCTGGTACAGCCTGATGCGCCTGGGCTACGACACCTTCTACGTGCCGGACGCCGCCATCAACACGGTCGAACACCCGCCGGAGAAGAGCTTCATCAAGGCCAGCCGCAAGCTGATGTTCCGCTGGTACGGCAACAACCTGCGGCAGAACTCGCGGGCGCTGCGTCTGGGCATGAGTCGCCTCGGCGCCTTCACCACCCTGGTGCTGTTCGACCAGCGCGTATCGATGTGGACCTGCCTGCTGGGCCTGTGCGTGGCGATCATCGCCAGCCTCAAGTACAGCGTGATGTACCTGCTGATCTACCTGCTCTGGATCGGCACCACGCGGCTGATCCTGACGCTGCTGCTGATGCTCTCCGGGCATCGCATCGGCCCGGCCTATCCGGCGCTGCTCTATTACAACCAGATCGTCGGTGCGCTGGTGAAGATCTACGTGTTCTTCCGCCTCGACCAACAGTCCTGGACGCGCCAGAACACCAAGCTCAACCGCGGCCTGTCCAGCTTCGCCAACTGGTTCAACAGCTGGTCGTCGCGTGCCATGACTTTCTCTGCTGCCTCCGTCTTCATCGCCGCGCTGCTGGCGCTGGTATGACCCTACTCGAATAGGAATTAGCCACCATGAACTCCGTCGCCAATCACAACGTCGTCCATGAGTCCGAGGCCCAGCGCCAGCACGCCCGTGTCAGGCTGCCAGGCCGTTTGCGCTTCACCAATGCCAAGGGCGAGCGTATCGATGCTCGCCTGCAGGATATCTCTGCCGGCGGCTTCAGCTTCACCAACGAAAAGACCTCGCACAAGGTCGGGGACTTCCATCGCGGCCAACTGCAGTTCCAGCTCGACAGTCTGGTGCTGGGTCTGGACGTCGAGTTCCAAGTCAACTCGGTACAGCCGGAGCACAACCGCATCGGCTGCCAGTTCCACGGCCTCGGCGCGCGTGAAGCTGCCGCCCTGCGCCACCTGATCAGCGCCCACCTGGCCGGTGAGCTGGTCAATGTCGGCGAGGTGCTGCACATCCTCCAGCGCGACAACTTCACCAAGGCGCGCAAGAGCGGCAGCGGCGGTGGCATGGGCATGTTCGGCCGCCTGCGCGCCGTGACCCTCAGCGGGGCGATCTTCCTCATCGGCCTGGCCGCCTTCGGTTACATCGGCAAGTCGATCTACGGCCTGTACTTCGTCACCCACGCGCAGTCGGCGCAGATCAGCCTGCCCGCCCTGCAGGTCACCATGCCGCGCGAAGGCAGCGTGCAGGCCCTGGTTCAACCCGACGGCATCGTGGAAAAAGGTGCGCCGATCGCCACCTTCACCACCAGCATGCTGGAAATGCTCAAGGGCCACCTGGGCGACGACCAGCTCGAACCGAGCCAGATCGAAGCCCTGTTCGCCCGCGAGATGCAGGGCACCCTGACCAGCCCGTGCAACTGCAAGATCGCCCGCCAGCTGGTGGCCGACGGTCAGTTCGCCAGCAAGGGCGACGTGATCTTCGAACTGGTGCCGCAGGACGGCGTGGCCACCGTGAGCGCCAGCTTCCCCTACCGCCACCTGGAACAGGCACGCCCCGGCACGCCGGTGACCTTCAAGGTGGCGGGCGAGGACCAGGCGCGCCACGGCGAGATCGTCAGCAGCGCCCTGCATGACGGCGGCCTGAGTTCGGACATCCGCGTGGTGATCAAACCGCAGGACACCCTGCCGGCCAGCCTCGCCGGGCAACCGGTGGATGTAGTCATCGACCGTGGCCCGTCGCTGGGCTGGCTGGTCGATCGCGCCGTCGCGGCAGGTCGCTGAGGAGGTCACGCCGTGAGCATGCCTCTTCTTCGCCCTGCCCTGCTAGGCCTCGCCGTCAGCGCCACGCTGGCCGGCTGTGCCGGCCTGCCGGACCAGCGCCTGGCCCGCGAAGCCCTGCAGAGCGGCGACCAGCAGACGGCCGAGTGGCATTTCCGCCAGCTCGCCGAGATGGGCTACAGCGATGCGCAGATCGGCCTGGCTGACATCTACGCCGCCAATGGCCAGAACCAGGATCTGGATGAGGCCGAGCGCATCTATCGCCAGGCCATGGACGGTTCACCGCGTGCCAAGGCGCGCCTGGGCAAGCTGCTGGCGCGCAAGCCCGGCAGCACCCTGGCCGAACGCCGCGAGGCCGCCGAACTGCTGGAAAGCGCAGCCCAGGCTCGCGAGCCAAGCGCGCTGCTGCCGCTGACCGAACTCTACCTGTTCTATCCACAGGACTTCCCCGCCATGAACATCGCGCAACGTATCCAGGACTGGCGCCAGCAGGGTCTGCCGCAGGCGGAACTGGCACAGATCCTTCTGTATCGCACCGATGGCACCTACGACCAGCACCTGGGCGAGATCGAGCGCATCTGCCAGGCACGCCTGGCCAGCAACGACGCCTGCTACGCCGAGCTGGCCACCGTGTATCAGAAGCAGAACCGCGAAGACGATCGCCAGGCGCTGATCGATCAGCTGCTGGCGGGCTACCGCGCTGGCAGCGTCTCGCCCAACCAGGTCGAGTCCGTGGCCCAGGTACTCAGCGACCCCGAGCTGGGCCAGCCGCAACCGCAGCTCGCTCAGGACCTGCTGGAAACCATCGCGCCGAACTACCCGGCCGCCTGGGTCAGCCTCGCGCGTTTGCTCTACGACTATCCGGGCCAAGGCGATATCGACACCCTGCTCGGCTATCTGGAGAAGGGTCGCGAGGCGGCCCTGCCGCGCGCCGAACTGCTGCTCGGGCGCCTGTACTACGAGGGCAAGCTGCTGCCGCAGCAGCCGAAGAAGGCCGAAGAGCATCTGCGCAAGGCCGCACCCAGCGAGCCCAGCGCCAACTACTACCTGGGACAGATCTACCTGCGCGGCTACCTCGGCGAGGTCTACGCCCAGCAGGCGCTCGACCATCTGCTCAGCGCCGCACGCGCCGGCCAGCTCAGCGCCGACTTCGCCCTGGCGCAGATGTTCAGCCAGGGCCGCGGGGTCAAGCCCAACCCGGTCAACGCCTATGTATTCAGCCAACTGGCCCTGCCGCGCAATACGCCGCCGACCTTCGAGCTGGCGCATGAGGTGGAAGCGAGCCTGACCCCGGCGCAACTGGCCGAAGGCCAACGTCTGCTGCGTGAGGAACGCGATGCCCGCGGCATCGTCCTGCAGCAGCAGGCCGCCCTGCAGGTCAGCCAGCCATGAACAAGGATGCACGCATGCAGTTGAACAGGTCTTTGAAAAACGTGGCCGAGGCAGGCCAGACAAGGCAAAAGCGGGCGAAAAAGCGGAGTTTACGAGCAGTAAATGAGCATTTTGAGGCCGCTTTTAACGCGGTATGGCCAACGCAGGTAGTTTTTCGACGACCTGTTAACCGTATCGTCACCCAGTTGGGCCTGAGCGCCAGCCTGCTGGCAGCCAGCGCTGCCTGGGCGGCGGATGCACCGAAGAACTTCGGCCTGGATGTGAAAATCACCGCGCAATCGGAAGACGACCGCGACCTCGGCACCCGCAACGGTGGCGACGTCAACGGTATCGGTCTCGACCTGCGCCCCTGGGTCTACGGCGAACGCGGCGACTGGAGCGCCTTCGCCATGGGCCAGGCGGTCACCGCCACCGACACCATCGAAACCGACCCGCTGCAGGACGACGGCGACGACAGCGCCCAGCGCAGCGACGCCCGTCAGCCGGACAAGAACTACCTGGCGATGCGCGAATTCTGGGTCGACTACAGTGGCCTCACCGCCTACCCCGGCGAGCACCTGCGCGTCGGCCGCCAGCGCCTGCGCAGCAATGAAGGCACCTGGTGGGACACCAATATCGAAGCGGTCAACTGGCGCTTCGACACCACCCTGCTGCAAGCCACTGCCGGCGTCGCCGAGCGCTTCTCCGAATACCGCACCGACCTCGACGATCTGGCGCCGGAAGACGAAGACCGCCGCCACTTCTTCGCCGGTCTCGACTACCAGTGGACGCCCGGCCATCGCATCGGCGCCAAGCTGCATCACAGCCGCGATGACGGTAGCCTGCCGAACGCCGGCGAGCGTGTCGACGAGCTGAGCAAGCGCTACACCGGCGACCTGACCTGGTTCGGCCTGCACGTCGACGGCGGCTTCTTCGAACGCAACTCGCGCAATCGCCTCAACTACTGGGCGCAGATGACCTGGCTCAAGGGCGATACCGACCAGCTGCAGCAGCAGGTGGTTGGCAGCGACCGCATTGCCACCGGCTCGCGCAGCCAGGACGTCGACGCCTGGGCCATGGACCTGGGCCTGCGCTACAGCCTCGACGACAACTGGAAGATCGGCGCCGCCTACGCTCGTGGCAGCGGCGGCGGCAACGACGGCAAGTCGCGCCAGTTCATGCAGACCGGTCTGCAGAGCAACCGTGCCAACTTCACCGGCGTCGAATCGCGCCTGCACCGCTACGGCGAAGCCTTCCGCGGCGAACTCTCCAACCTGCAGGTGGCCAGCGCGTTCAGCTCCTGGCAACTGGGCCAGGACTACGACGCCAGCGTCGTCTATCACCGCTTCTGGCGCGTGGATGGCGATCAGGACGTCGGTGACAGCGGCATCACCGCACCGCTGGTGGCCGGCGAGAAAGACATCGGCCAGGAAGTCGACCTGGTGCTGACCCGCTACTTCAAACAGGGCCTGCTGCCGGCCACCGTCGCCGAACAACTGGAAGACCGTTCGGCCCTGGTGCGCCTGCGCGCTGGCGTGTTCCTGCCGGGCGACGCCTACGGCAGCGGCACCGACTCGGTGATGCACCGCGCCTTCGTCGACTTCATCTGGCGTTTCTGAGGGATCGGATCATGCAACCCAACGGCTTAGCCCTACCCCTGCTGCTCGGCGCGCTGTGCCTCACGGTGCCGCTGGCCCAGGCCAACCCGACGCAGCATCAGTTCGACTACCGCGTGCGCAGCGCACCGGCTGACGAACTGCATATGGAAGCGCCCAAGTTGCCGGACCTGTCCGGCTACACCAAGGAGGCCGTGCTGGCCAAGATTCCGCGTGAACAACGCGGCCAGGTGGTGGTACGGCGCATGCTGCGCCAGGACGCGCTGAAAGACTTCACCGGCGGCAACGAGCGCCTGCGCGAATGGATCAAGCGCCAGCAGGGCATGCCTCAGGCGATCTTCATCGAAGGTGGCCTGGTCACCGCCCAGGACCTGGCCAAGGCGCTGCCCGACAGCCAGTTCCAGGAGCAGGAGCCGGGCGTGTACATCGCTCGCCTGCCGATCGTCGTCGCCGAAGGCGCGGCGCTGCATGTCGGCAAGGAAACCCGCGAACTGCGCCTGTCGCAGGAGCGCGGCTCGTTCCTGGTCAACGATGGTCTGATGTTCCTCACCGACACCCGTGTCACCGCCTGGCGCGAGGCCGACAACGGCCCGGCCACCTTCCGCGATCCGAAGGAGTTCCGCCCGTTCCTAGTGTCCTGGGGCGGCAGCGAGCTGTACATCGCCGGCAGCGTGATCACCAGCCTGGGCTACGACAACTCCAAGTCCTACGGCGTATCGATCACCCAGTACACCCCGAACATGCACGAGCGCCTGCAGCGCGAGGAGCCGACCGGCTGGCTGATCGACTCCGAGTTCGTCGACCACTGGTACGGCTTCTACTGCTACGAAGCGCAGAACGTGGTGATCAAGGGCAACACCTATCGCGACAACATCGTCTACGGCATCGACCCGCACGACCGCTCGCACGGCCTGATCATCGCCGAGAACAAGGTCTTCGGAACCAAGAAGAAGCACGGCATCATCATCTCGCGCGAGGTCAACGACAGCTGGATCATCAATAACGAGAGCTACGACAACAAGCTCTCCGGCGTGGTCATCGACCGTAACAGCGAGCGCAACGTGATCGCCTACAACCGCGTGCGCGGCAACCATTCCGACGGCATCACCCTGTACGAGAGCGGCGACAACCTGCTGTGGGGCAACCAGGTGCTGGGCAACCAGCGCCACGGCATTCGCATCCGCAACAGCGAGAACATCCGCCTCTACGAAAACCTCTCGGCGATGAACCAGCTCACCGGCGTGTACGGCCACATCAAGGATCTGTCCGACACCGACCGCGACCTGCAGCTCGACCCGTTCGATACCAAGATCTCGATGATCATCGTCGGCGGCACCCTGGCCGGAAACGGCTCCAGCCCGATCAGCATCGACTCGCCGCTGTCGGTCGAGCTGTACCGCGTGAAGATGCTCGCTCCGAGCAAGAGCACCGGTATCCAGCTCGCCGGCATTCTCGGCGAAAAGCAGGACGAAATCCTTGACCTCATGCTGCGCCAGCGCCTGCCCGTGCTGATCGATCCGATCGAGCCCGAGCCGATGACCAACTGACGAGGCCTTCCATGACTGCACACAAACTCAAGACCATTGCCCTGGCAGTGACCTGCGCCGCCTTCGGCAGCGCGCTGCAGGCCGAAGAGCGCCAGGCGCCGCAATACCAGGTGGAAGACTGCTGCTCGCTGTGCCCGGCTGCGCACGATGCCAGCCGCTACACCACCAACTACATGAAGAACTTCATCACCCTGATGGATGCCGACGAGGGCTGGCTGTTCCGCAGCGTCGAGGACCTGCGCACCGAGTTCGGCACCACCGAGGTCGGCTACCAGCGCCTCAAGGAACTGCGCGATGGCCTCAAGCAGCGCGGCGTGGAACTGGTGGTGGTCTACCAACCGACCCGCGGCCTGGTCAATCGCAGCAAGCTGCGCCCGGCCGACTACCAGCGCTTCGACTACGACAAGGCGCTGCGCAACTATCGCCAGGCGCTGACCCGCTTCGAACAACTCGGTATCTGGGTACCGGACCTGACCCCGCTGACCGACGAGAACACCGACAAGGAGTTCTACTTCCGCCGCGACCAGCACTGGACGCCCTACGGCGCGGAGCGTACCGCGCGCCTGGTGGCCGAGACGGTCAAGCGCATCCCCGGCTTCGAGGACATTCCGCGCAAGGAATTCGTCACCGAGCGCGTCGGCCTGATGGGCAAGACCGGCACCATGCAGAACGTCGCCAGCCAGCTCTGCGGCACCGGTTATGCGGTGCAGTATGTCGACCAGTTCCTCACCGAGCCGAAGGATGCCAGCGATGGCGATGCGCTGTTCGGCGACGATAGCAGCCCGCAGATCACCCTGATCGGTACCAGCCACAGCGGCAAGAACTACAACTTCGGCGGCTTCCTCGAAGAGTACCTGGGCACCGACGTGCTCAACGCCGCCTTCCCCGGTGGCGGCCTGGAAGGCGCAATGCTCGAGTATCTGGCTAGCGATGCCTTCCAGAACGACCCGCCGAAGATTCTGATCTGGGAGTTTTCGCCGCTCTACGACCTGGCCTCGGACAAGATCCACCGTCAGTTGATGGCCACCCTGAACAACGGCTGCAGCGGCCAGACCGAGCTGCTCAGCAGCGAGAAACGCCTGCATCCGGGCAGCAACGAAATACTGGTCAATGGCGAGAACAAGCTGCTGACCCTACCCGGCAACCGCCACCAGCTGGACCTGCGTTTCAGCGACCCTTCGGTCAAGCGCGTCGACGCCACCATCTGGTACCTCAACGGTCGTCGCGAGCAGCTCAAGCTGGAAAAACCCAACACCGTCGATACCGACGGCCGCTTCGCCGTGGAGTTGCGCGACGAGCCGGGCTGGGGTGATCAGAACTTCTTCGCTCTGGAAATCGAGAAGCCCGAAGACAGCGATGACGACCTGAAAGTCCAGGCCAGCCTGTGCCAGCGCCCGAGCGGGACCAGCCAGCAAGTCGCGCAGCACAGTGCGAACGACTGAGGAGGCAAGCATGCCCAAACGACTCGCTCCCTTTACCCTGATAGCCGTGCTGCTCAGCGGCCCGGCCTTTGCCGAACTGCACCCGCCGGCGGGCTATTACGCCGCCGTCGGCCAGCGCGACGGCAAGGCGCCCGCCTGCCCCGCGGTACCAGAGCCGTACACCGGTGAGCTGCAGTTCACCAGCAAGTACGCCGGCTCCGACAGCGCGCGCGCCACGCTCAATCGCAAGGCGGAGAAGAACTTCCGCCAGCAGACCGCTCACATCGTCCGCCTGGAAAAGGAAGCCGGGCGGATGATCACCGGCTACATGCGCACGGGTCAGCCTGAGCGCCTGGAATGTGCCATTGAATGGCTGGACCGCTGGGCCAGCGCCGATGCGCTGGAGTCCGAGCAGTTCAACCACACCGGCAAGTCGATGCGCAAATGGGCGCTCGGCAGCCTGGCTGGCGCCTGGCTGCGCCTGAAATTCTCCGAGTCGCAGCCGCTGGCGCAATACCCGCAGCAGAGTGCGCGCATCGAAGCCTGGTTCACCCGGCTGGCCGAACACACGGTGCGCGAATGGAGCGATCTGCCGCTACGCAAGATCAACAACCACAGCTACTGGGCCGCCTGGTCGGTGATGGCGGTGGCGGTGATCAGTGATCGTCGCGACCTGTTCGACTGGTCCGTGGGCCAGTTCCGCATCGCTGCCAATCAGGTCGATGACGAAGGTTACCTGGCCAACGAAATGCGCCGCAGCCAGCGCGCCCTGGCCTACCACAACTATGCATTGCCACCGCTGGCGATGATCGCCGCGTTCGCCAAGGCCAACGAAGTGGATCTGCGCGGCGAGAACCACGGCGCACTGCAACGTCTAGCCGAACGGGTGCTGCAAGGCGCACGCGACCCGGCCGCATTCGCCCAGCGCACCGGTGCCAAGCAGGACATGAGCGAGCTGCGCAAGAACTTCAAGTACGCCTGGCTGGCGCCCTACTGCAGCCTCTACGCCTGCAGTGAGGAAACCCGCGAGCTGAACCAGGAGAAGGGGCCGTTCAACAGCTTCCGCCTCGGTGGCGAGGTGACCCAGGTGTTCGAAAAACCGTAGCAGCGGCTTTAGCCGCGATTTTCGCGGATGAATCGGCTCCTACGGGACGTAACAAACAAACCCTCCGTTCGCGGGGGGAAAGGGGGGCGCTGCCCCGGCTGTTCACGGAGAAGCACGGATGGTCTTTTCATCCAACGTCTTTTTGTTTCTGTTCCTGCCGATCTTCCTCGGCTTGTATTACCTGTGCCCGAATCGCGGGCGCAATCTGCTGATCCTGATCGGCAGCTACACCTTCTACGCCTGGTGGCGGGTGGACTTCCTTCTGCTGTTCGCCGCCGTGACACTGTGGAACTACATCTTCGGCCTGCGCATCCATGCCCACGCTGGCACCCAGGCGGCACGCCGCTGGGTGGTGGCCGGGGTCATCGGTAACCTGGCCACGCTGGGTTACTTCAAGTACGCCAACTTCGGCGTGGCCAATATCAATGCGGTGCTCGAGTCGATGGGGATGGAGCCCTTCGTCCTCACTGCAGTCATCCTGCCGATCGGTATCTCCTTCTACATTTTCCAGTCGATCAGCTACCTGATCGACGTGTATCGCCGTGACACCGAACCGACGCACAACCTGATCAACTTCGCCGCCTTCATCGCCCTGTTCCCGCAACTGATCGCCGGCCCGGTACTGCGCTACAAGGACCTGGCCGACCAGTTCACCGACCGCACCCACAGCATCGACAAGTTCAGCGAAGGCGCCACACGCTTCATGCAGGGTTTCGTCAAGAAGGTGTTCATCGCCGACAGCCTGGCGCCGCTGGTGGACCATTGCTTCGCCCTGGAGAACCCCAGCACCGGCGACGCCTGGCTGGGCATGATCGCCTATACCGCGCAGCTGTACTTCGACTTCTCCGGCTACAGCGACATGGCCATCGGCCTGGGCCTGATGATGGGCTTCCGCTTCATGGAGAACTTCAACCAGCCCTACATCAGCCAGTCGATCACCGAGTTCTGGCGGCGCTGGCACATCAGCCTGTCCACCTGGTTGCGCGACTACCTGTACGTGCCGCTGGGCGGCAACCGCCACGGTACGTTCAACACCTACCGCAACCTCTTTCTGACCATGCTGCTGGGCGGTTTCTGGCACGGCGCCAACTGGACCTTCCTGATCTGGGGCGCCTGGCACGGCACCTGGCTGGCCATCGAGCGGGCGCTGGGGGTGAAGGCGGCACCCACGGTGTTCAACCCGCTGAAATGGGCCTTCACCCTGCTGCTGGTGATGCTCGGCTGGGTGATCTTCCGCGCCGAAAACCTTGAGGTGGCCGGGCGCATGTACGCCGCCCTGTTCGCCTTCGGCGACTGGCACCTGAGCGAGCTGACCCTGGCTCACATCACCGGTTTGCAGATGGCGACTCTGGCGCTGGCCTGGGTGGTGATCGCGGTCAACGGCGCCCGCCAGTTCCTTGCCAGCCGCCATCACGAGCCGGGGCTGACCCTGGCCAGCGCCGGGGTGGCCCTGCAGGCCATCGACCTGCGCATGGTGGCCCTGCGCGGTGCCCTGCTGCTGTTGTTCTGCGCCTCGCTGCTCAAGCTCTCGGCGCAGAGCTACTCCCCCTTCCTCTACTTCCAGTTCTGAGCGGAGGCCAAGCATGAATCGCCCCATCAAGACCCTGTACGTCGCGCTGTTCGCCCTGCTGCTGTTGCCGGTCAGCCTGCTCGCCCTGAGCAAGCTCGCCGACTACCAGATGCCGGCGCAGCCGAGCGTGCTCGACGGCGGCCTGGCCAAGAGCATCGAACGTCACTACGACGAGAACTTTCCGCTCAAGCAGGCCGGCATCAACCTCTGGGCAGCCGTGGAATACCTGGTGTTCGGCGAAGGCCGCAGCGGCCTGGTGATCGGCCAGGACGGCTGGCTGTACTCGGACGAGGAGTTCGCTCCGCAGGCCGACGGCCAGCGCCAGATGCGCGACAACCTGGCGTTGATCCGCGGCGTGCAGCGCCAGCTGGAAGAACGCGATATCCAGCTGCTGCTGGCCATCGTCCCGGCCAAGACTCGCCTGTACCCGGAGCACACCGGCAGCCATCGCCCCAGCGCCCTGCAACGCAGCCTGTACCCGCGCTTTCATCGTGCGGTGCGCAGTGCAGGGATCGCCGCACCGGACCTGCTCGAACCGCTGCAGGCGGCCAAGAATGAGGCGCCGATGTTCCTGCGCACCGACACCCACTGGACGCCGGAAGGCGCCGACGTCACCGCCCGCGCCCTGAGCGAGGTGGTGCGCAGCGCCATGCAGCTGCGCGGCGAGCCGCAGCAGTTCGTCACCGAAACCGTGGAAACCCGCGCGCACCAGGGCGACCTGACCCGTTTCCTGCCGCTGGCCCCGCTGTTCGAGAGTCTGATGCCGCAGGCCGACCGCCTGCAGCAGCGCGAAACCCACGCCGCCGAAGGTGGCGGCGACGACCTGTTCGGCGACAGCGATCTGCCAGTAACCCTGGTCGGCACCAGCTACAGCGCCAACCCGGCCTGGAACTTCGCCGGCGCCCTGCGTGAGCACCTGCAGCGCGATCTGGCCAATCACGCCGAGGAAGGCGGCGGCCCGCTGGTGCCGATGCTCAAGTACCTGCAGAGCGAGGACTTCGAGAACAACCCACCGCAACTGGTGATCTGGGAGTTCCCCGAGCGCTACCTGCCGATGACCAGCGATTTCACCGATTTCGACCCGCAATGGCTCGCCGCACTCAAAGACGACGGCGAGCGCCAGGGGCTGGCTGCTGCCAGTCACTGATTCATCCCCCCAAGGAGGACTATCCGATGAACACTCAAAACACCCTACGCCGCTTCACCCTGGGCGCCTGCGCCCTGGCTCTGGGCCTTGGCATGTTCCAGGCGCAGGCCGATGACGGCGCGCTCTACGGTCCCAAGGCCCCCAAGGGTTCGGCTTTCGTCCGCGCCTACAACGCCAGCAGCGCCGAGCTCGATGTCAGCGTCGGCCAGACCCAGCTCAAGCAGATCTCGCCACTGGGTTCGAGTGACTTCAAGTTCCTCCCGGCCGGCAGCTACCAGGCTCAGGTCGGCAACGCGCAGATGTCGGTGGATCTCGAGGCCGCGCGTTATTACACCCTTGTCAGCCAGACCGGCGCCGAACCGCGCCTGGTCGAGGAACCGCCCTTCACCAGCCGCCAGAAGGCCCTGCTGCGCGTACAGAACCTGACCGACAGCACCCTGAGCGTGAAGACCGCCGACGGCAAGACCGATGTGGTCGCTGACGTGAAGCCGGACGGTCGTGGTGACCGCGAGATCAACCCGGTCAAGGTCGGCCTGGCGCTGTTCGACGGTGAGCGCAAGGTCGCCGATCTGAAGCCGGTCACCCTGGAGCGCGGCGAAGTGGTCAGCCTGTTCGTCACCGGCGGTCAGGGCAAGTATTCGCCGGTGTGGGTCAAGCGCCCCATCGACGGTTGATGCAGTGAAGAGATTCTCAAGAACAAGGAAAACGGCGGGCACACGCCGCACCGACACGACACGGGCATCCATCTCGTAATGAACGTTAAGGAGAGACACATCATGACCCCCATCATCCTTTCCGGTGGCAGCGGCTCCCGACTCTGGCCTCTTTCGCGCAAGCTTTATCCCAAGCAGTTCCTCGCCCTGACCGGCGAACAAACCCTGTTCCAGCAGACCCTGCAGCGCCTGTCCTTCGAAGGCATGCAGCCGCCGGTGCTGGTAGCCAACCAGGAGCACCGCTTCATCGTGCTCGAGCAGCTGGAACAGATCGGCCAGCAGGCGCAGATGCTGCTGCTCGAACCCTTCGGCCGCAACACCGCACCGGCAGTGGCCATGGCCGCCCTGCAGCTGGTCGCCGAAGGTCGTGACGAGCTGATGCTGGTATTGCCGGCCGATCACGTACTGGACGACCAGCAAGCGTTCCGCCAGGCCCTGGCACTGGCCACCGTGGCGGCCGAGAAAGGCGAGATGGTGCTGTTCGGTGTACCGGCAGATCGTCCGGAAACCGGCTACGGCTATATCCGCAGCCAGGTCGACGGCACCCTGCCCGATGGCGTGGCGCGCGTCGCCAGCTTCGTCGAGAAGCCCGACGCCCAGCGTGCTACCGAGTATGTGAAGAGCGGCGATTATTACTGGAACAGCGGCATGTTCCTGTTCCGCGCCAGCCGCTTCCTCGAAGAACTCAAACATCATGACGTGGACATCTACGACACCTGCCTGCTCGCCCTGGAGCGCAGCCAGCGCGACGGCACGCAGGTCGCCATCGACCCGGCCACCTTCGCCTGCTGCCCGGACAACTCCATCGATTACGCGGTGATGGAAAAGACCAGCCGCGCCTGCGTGGTACCGCTGGCCGCCGGCTGGAACGACGTCGGTAGCTGGTCGTCGATCTGGGAAGTGCACGACAAGGACGAAGCCGGCAACGTCACCAAGGGCGACGTGGTGGTCGAAGACAGCCGCAACTGCCTGATCCATGGCAACGGCAAGCTGGTCTCGGTGCTGGGCCTGGACGACATAGTCGTCGTGGAAACCAAGGACGCCATGATGGTGGCGCACAAGGACCGCGTGCAGGACGTCAAGAAGCTGGTCGGCAAGCTCGACGAGCAAGGTCGCTGCGAGACCCAGAACCATTGCGAGGTCTACCGTCCGTGGGGCTCGTACGACTCGGTGGACATGGGCGGCCGTTTCCAGGTCAAGCACATCACCGTCAAACCGGGTGCGCAGCTCTCCTTGCAGATGCACCACCACCGCGCCGAGCACTGGATCGTGGTCTCCGGCACGGCCAAGGTGACCTGTGACGACAAAGAGTTCCTGCTCACCGAAAACCAGTCCTGCTACATCCCGATGACCTCCGTGCACCGCCTGGCCAACCCCGGCAAGATCCCGCTGGAAATCATCGAAGTGCAGTCCGGCACCTATCTGGGTGAGGACGACATCGAGCGTCTGGAGGATGTGTACGGCCGTAGCGATGCAGTAGCCGCTGGCGCCGCACACTGAGCTGTTCGTAGCCCGGATGCAATCCGGGTCATCTAGACCCCGGATTGTTTCCGGGCTACGTCCTTGTTCATCCGAGGCATACGCAGTGAGCTCCCCTCTCCCATTTACAGGAGAGGGGTTGGGGGAGAGGGCAGAATACGCCCACGGCATTGAAGGCTCTGTTTTCCCCCGCCTCCCTTCCCGCCAGGCGAAGGAAGCTGTCACACCCTGCGACAGCGCACGCGGTTACCCTCAACTGACACCTTGTGTAGGATGAGCACAGACCTCCAAAAGGACTGCCCTCATGCTGTTCGGTGTCGTACTCGTCATCACCTGGCTGATTCTGCTGATCCGCTACCCGACCAAGGCGCTACCGGTGTCCATGGCGGCGCTGGTCGGTCTCGGCCTGGTGGCTAGCTGGGTGATCTGGCAGGAAAGCCAGGACGAGCGCTACCTCGCCCATCTCGAACTGCGTCTGAGCTACGACCCGCAGCGCTGCCCCGCCGACCGCCCGCTGGCCATCGACCTGAAGAACGGCAGCGACGCCGCCCTGCTGGAGCTGCGTTGGGAAGTCGCCGCCTACCGCCCCGGCAACGCCACCAATCTGGCTCAGCGCCTCTACGAATCGCCACGCTACAGCGGCCCCGGTGAACTGCTGCCGGACGCCAGCTGGAGCGACTGCATGCCCCTGCCCGACCTGCGCAGCGGCTATCGCCCGGCGACCCTGGAGTTTCGCGCCGAGCGCCTGCAGGGCAAGTTCATTCGCTGAACACGCCGACCGTAGGAGCGAGCGAAGCTTATGGCGTAACCTGCGTTCGCGAGCAGAGCTCGCTCCTACAATACTCAACATCCGTTGCCCGCTTCGTAGCCCGGATGCAATCCGGGATTTGCCTGTGACGGTTCCCGGACTGCATCCGGGCTACGGGATTAAGCGCGGAGGTCGAACAGTCCGCCATCACCTCAAGCCAAGCCTGCTAAGCTGCAATCCCGTTCGCGTCTCAGGGAGTCCCGCGCATGCCACAACCCAGCGTCCTGATCACCGGTTGCTCCAGCGGCATCGGCCGCGCCCTGGCCGATGCCTTCAAGGCTGACGGCTACGCGGTGTGGGCCACGGCGCGCAAGGACAGTGACCTGGCCGCACTCGAGCAGGCCGGGTTCCATGCGGTACAACTCGACGTCAACGACAGCGTGGCGCTGGAGCGACTGGCCACGCGCCTGAACGAAGAGATCGGCGGCCTCGACGTGCTGATCAACAACGCCGGTTACGGCGCCATGGGCCCGCTGCTCGACGGCGGTGTGGAAGCCATGCGCAAGCAGTTCGAAACCAACGTGTTCTCCATCGTCGGCGTGACTCGCGCCTTCTTCCCGCTGCTGCGCCGCAGTCGCGGTCTGGTGGTCAATATCGGCAGCGTGTCGGCGCTGCTGGTAACGCCCTTCGCCGGCGCCTATTGCGCGTCCAAGGCCGCCGTGCACGCCCTGAGCGATGCCCTGCGCATGGAGCTGGCGCCCTTCTCCATCGAAGTGATGGAAGTACAGCCCGGCGCCATCGCCTCCAGTTTCGGCGCCAACGCCAGCCAGCAGGCCGAAGCGCTGATCCGCCAGGACTCGCCCTGGTGGCCGTTGCGCGACGGCATTCGAGCCCGCGCCAATGCCTCGCAGGACAATCCGACGCCGGCCAGCGACTTCGCTGCGCAACTGCTGGCCGCCGTACAGCGCGACAAACGTCCGCGCCTGCTGCGCCTGGGCAATGGCAGCCGCGCCCTGCCATTGCTCGCCACGCTTCTGCCCAAGGCGCTGCTCGAGCGCGTGCTGCGCAAACGCTTCGGTCTGGTGCAAAACCTGTGAACCAGGGCCTGCAACTGCGCTACTACGCGGCTGCCGGGGTGATCGCGGCCATCGTACTGAACCTGCTGCTGCGCACCTTCGTACGTCTGGGCGGCGTGTTCACCACCCTGCTGATCGCCGCCGCCATCGCCGCCGGCCTGGCACTGGTGTTTCACTGGCGAACCGGGCGCGCGCCGAGCAACGCCGAGCGCTGGCGCTTCACCCTGCTCTATGGCGGCGTACTCGGTCTGCTCTATCTGGGCTTGCTGGGCATGATGTATCTGCAGGACACGCCCAGCCCCATGGGCCTGTTTCTCTTCAGCCTGCATTACCTGTGCTACCCCGTGCTGGCCTGGCTGGCATTGTCGCCACGCCATGGCCGCTGATCTTTTCGTCAGGATGACTTCGCCGTGCTGCATACCCTCGCCGTTGCCAATTACCGCTCTATCAACAGCCTGATCCTGCCGCTGGGCCGGCTCAACCTGATCACTGGCGCCAACGGCAGCGGCAAGTCCAATCTCTACCGCGCCCTGCGCCTGCTGGCGGAAACCGCCCAGGGCGGCGTGGTCAACGCGCTGGCTCGCGAAGGTGGGCTGGAATCGAGTTTCTGGGCCGGGCCGGAGAAGATTTCCCGGCGCATGCTCAAGGGTGAAGTGCCTGTACAAGGCAGCCCGCGGCAGAACGTCATGCGTCTGCGCCTCGGTTTTGCCGGTGAGGATTTCGGCTATGCCATCGCACTCGGCCTGCCCGAGCCGAGCAACTCGGCCTTTTCCCTCGACCCGGAGATCAAGCGCGAATGCATCTGGGCCGGCGCCAGCTATCGCCCGGCCTCGCTGCTGGTGGACCGCAGCGGGCCGCTGGTGCGCCTGCGCGAAGGGCGCAGTTGGCAGGTACTGGCCCAGCACGTGCCGAATTACGACAGCCTGTTCGACCAGATCGGCAACGATCCGAACTGCCCGGAGGTGTTCCAGCTACGCGAAACCATCCGCCGCTGGCGCTTCTACGATCACTTTCGCAGCGATGCCGAAGCGCCGGCACGCCAGCCGCAGCTGGGCACGCGCACGCCGGTGCTGCACCACGACGGCCGCGACCTGGCCGCAGCACTGCAAACCATCCGAGAGATCGGCGACCGCGACGCCCTGAACGCTGCCATCGACGACGCATTTCCCGGCAGCCGCCTGCATATTGATTTCCAGGCCGGCGGGCGCTTCGCCGTCGAACTGCGTCAGGAAGGTCTGCTGCGCCCCTTGAGCGCTGCCGAGCTGTCCGACGGCACCCTGCGCTACCTGCTGCTGGTAGCCGCCCTGCTCACCCCTCGGCCTCCGTCACTGATGGTGCTCAACGAACCGGAAACCAGCCTGCACCCGGATCTGCTGCCGGCACTCGGACGCCTGATCATCGCTGCCTCGAAACAGACCCAGGTATGGGTGGTGTCCCACGCCAGCCGACTGATCGCCACGCTCAAGGAAAGTCCGCTATGCAACACCCTGGAACTGGACAAACAGCTCGGCCAGACCTGCATTCGCGGCCAGGGCATGCTGGACGAGCCGCCCTGGCATTGGCCGGATTGAGTCAGCGATAGTGGGAGGCACTTTAGCGGCGAGCTTTAGAAGCCGCGGCTACGGCTGGCCGAGACTGGGAAACCCCTTCCCAAGCCCCCGCTGCAGCGTAGCCCGGATGAAATCCGGGGGAGGTTTATCCGCGCTTTCGCGGCTCAAGCCGCTCCTACAGTCCAAATCGAACTCAGAGCCCTTCTAGATAGCGCTCCACATCCAGCGCCGCCATGCAGCCGGCACCCGCCGAGGTGATCGCCTGGCGATAGACGGAGTCGGCCACATCGCCGGCAGCGAACACGCCGGCGATGCTGGTCGCGGTGGCATTGCCCTCGCGCCCGCCGTTGACCACCAGGTAACCGTCCTTCAGCGCCAGCTGGCCTTCGAACAGACTGGTATTGGGCGTATGGCCGATGGCGACGAACAGGCCATCCACCTTCAGCTCGCGATAAGCACCGCCATATTGCTTCAGACGCACACCCGTCACGCCGCTGGCGTCACCCAGCACTTCATCGACCTCGGCATTGAGCTGCAACTCGATCCGCCCCTCGGCCACCCGTTCCTGCAGCTTGTTCTGCAGGATCTTCTCGGCGCGAAAGGCGTTGCGCCGATGCACCAGAGTCACCTTGCGCGCGATATTGGCCAGATACAGCGCCTCCTCGACGGCAGTATTGCCGCCACCGACCACGGCCACCTCGCGGCCGCGATAGAAGAAGCCATCGCAGGTCGCGCAAGCGGATACGCCACGGCCCATGAATGCCTCTTCGCTGGGCAGGCCCAGATAACGTGCACTGGCGCCGGTGGCGATGATCAGCGCGTCGCAGTGATAGGTGGCGCCGTCACCCACCAGGGTGAAGGGCTTGCCGGCCAGGTCTACGGCATTGATGTGATCGAAGACGATCTCGGTCTCGAAACGCTCGGCGTGTTCCTGCATGCGCTGCATCAGCACCGGGCCAGTCAGCCCATGCGGGTCGCCCGGCCAGTTGTCCACCTCGGTGGTGGTGGTCAGCTGACCACCGGCCTGAATGCCGGTTATCAGCAGCGGCTTCAGGTTGGCCCGCGCGGCATAGACCGCAGCGCTGTAACCAGCCGGGCCGGAACCCAGGATGATGACGCGGGCGTGACGAACAACAGACATCGCTAACTCCTCGCTGGCCGTGGGACGGTAGGCCAGATAAAAAGGGACTCTCGAAGCACTAGGGGAAGCCTTGGAACGTTGAGAGCCCCGCAAAAAGCGCACCTCTAAAAACTACCTGCGTTGTCATCGCTGCGTTAAAAACAGGCTCGTGCGCGAGTCCGATCAAAATGCTCATTTACAGCTCGTAAAGTCGAGCGCGACTCCGATCGTTTTTCGCCTGTATTTGCCTTGCGCTGACTGCCTCGCCTACGTTTTTAGAGGCGCCCTAAAAGGAAACTGGGCGCAAGGCTATCGGGGCCGCTGGCGAAGCGGAAATATCCATTGCCAATTCGGCGCATAGAATCCGCCTATTGCTGCCAAGACGAAGCGTACCCGGTGGCTGAACTTTCGCTGCGCCGGCGAAGTCGGTATGGTCGCGCGCATCAACCGCCTCAGGAGATCCGTATGCCCGCCGCCCCCGTTCTGTCCGGCCCGCAGTACCTGCGCGAAGGCCTGAAGCTGGTGCTCAGCCCCGGCCTGCGTCTGTTCGTACTGCTACCGCTGGCGGTCAATCTGATCCTGTTCGTCACCATGATCAGCTTCGCCGTGCAGCAGTTCAGCGGCTGGGTCGATACCTTCATGCCCACCTTGCCGAGCTGGCTGAGCTTTCTGCAGTACATCCTCTGGCCGCTGTTCGTGGTACTGGTACTGCTGATGGTGTTCTTCACTTTCACCCTGCTGGCCAACATCATCGCCGCGCCGTTCAACGGCTTTCTTGCGGAAAAGGTCGAGGTGGTCGCACGCGGCGAGGACCACTTCCCGCCGTTCAGCTGGGCCGAACTGGCGGCCATGGTGCCGCGCACCATGGGCCGCGAGTTACGCAAGCTGGGTTACTTCCTGCCGCGCGCCATCGGTCTGCTGATCCTTAGCTTTATCCCGGTGGTGAACCTGGTCGCCGCGCCGCTGTGGCTGCTGTTCGGCGTATGGATGATGGCCGTGCAGTACATCGACTACCCGGCCGACAACAACAAGATGAGCTGGCAGGACATGCTCGCCTGGCTGCGCGAGAAGCGCTGGCAGAGCCTGAGTTTCGGCGGCATCACCTACGCCGCGCTGCTGGTACCGGGGCTCAACATCCTGATGATGCCGGCCGCGGTGGCCGGTGCCACGCTGTTCTGGGTGCGCGAGCGGGGCTAGCGACGTCACAAAAGCGCAACGCAGTCGTCACAGTCATTACATCGCACGGGCAGAGACTGCGTACATGAACGCACCGTCTCTGCATGTCGCCCTGATCAGCGAAACCTTCCCCCCGGAAATCAACGGCGTGGCCAATACCCTCGGCCGCCTGGTCGAGGGCTTGCGTGGGCGCGGTCATCGCGTGCAGCTGATACGCCCGCGCCAGGAGGCCGATCAGCAAGCCGCCAGCGAAAGCGACCTGCTGCTCACCCGCGGCTGGCCACTGCCGGGTTACCCCGGCCTGCAGTGGGGACAGTCGTCACTGCACAAGCTGCTCAGGCGTTGGAAAAGACAACGCCCCGACGTGCTCTATATCGCCACCGAAGGTCCGCTGGGGCTCTCTGCCCTGCGCGCCGCCAGGCGCCTGGCAATCCCGGTGGTCAGCGGTTTTCACACCAACTTCCAGCAGTACACCGGCCACTATGGCTTCGGTCTGCTGACGCGGGCGATGACCAATTACCTGCGCTGGTTCCACAACCGTACGCAGCTGACCCTGGTGCCAAGCATCGGCCAGCAGGTGGAGCTGCAACGCCGTGACTTCGAACGCCTGGCGCTGCTCGCCCGCGGCGTCGACAGCCAGCTGTTCCACCCGCGTAGACGCAGCGAAGTTCTTCGCGAAAGTTGGGGCCTTGGGGCAGACGATCTCGCGGTTGTGCATGTCGGCCGCCTGGCGGCAGAGAAGAACCTCGGCCTGCTGGTCAAGGCATTCCATGCCTTGCAGCGGGCGCAGCCACAACGGCGCATGCGCCTGATTCTGGTCGGCGACGGGCCATTACGTAGCAATCTGCAGGCGCAATTACCCGAGGCGCTGTTCTGCGGTCTGCAGCGCGGCGAAGCGCTGGCCGAGCACTATGCGTCAGGTGATCTGTTTCTGTTTCCCAGCCTGTCGGAAACCTTCGGCAACGTGGTGCTGGAGGCTCTGGCATCGAGCCTCGGCGTGGTGGCCTTCGACCAGGCTGCAGCAGCCCAGCATATCCATCACGGCCACAACGGCATGCTCGCGCGCCCGGGAGACGAAACAGGTTTCTGCGAAGCAGCCTGTGAACTGCTGGAGGATGCAGAGGTGTTGCGACGCATCCGCCTCAATGCCCGCCGCCATGCCAGCCACCTGAGCTGGGACGGTATCGTCGCGCAGTTCGAGCAGCATCTGCGCGGCGCCATGCTGCCTCAGGTTAGCGTCGAAGCAGAGCTTGCCGGTAGGGCGGGTGAAACCCGCCATTGATGGTCGGCGGGTTTCACCCGCCCTACGCCAGCCCCCGCTCAAAACAGGCAGGCACAAAAAAGCCCCGATGTGCCGGGGCTGGAAAACGGGGCGTCGGCTCGCGACGCCCGGCAACGTCTGACTCAGACCAGCGACGTCAGCGCATCGCGGCTGAACGGCAGAATGTCCTGCTCGCGGCCTTCACGTACTTTCAGCGCCCAGTCCGGGTCGACCAGTAGCGCACGACCTACGGCGACCAGGTCGAACTCCTCCTTGTTCAGGCGCTCGAGCAGGTTCTCGATGCTGGCCGGCGCTGCCACCTTGTCGGTCTTGACCATGAATTGCAGGAACTCGCCATCCAGGCCGACGCTGCCGACGGTGATGGTCGGTTTGCCGGTGAGCTTGCGCGTCCAGCCGGCCAGATTGAGGTCGCTGCCTTCAAACTCCGGCTCCCAGAAGCGGCGGGTGGAGCAATGGAAGATATCCACGCCGGCCTCGGACAGCGGCTTGAGGAAGGCCTCCAGCTGCTCCGGGGTCTGCACCAGACGCGCGCTGTAGTCCTGCTGCTTCCACTGCGAGTAACGCAGGATGATCGGGAAGTCCGGCCCCACCGCCGCACGCACAGCCTGGATCAGCTCGATGGCGAAACGCGAACGCGCCGCCAGGTCGCCACCGTACTGGTCGGAGCGCTGGTTGCTGCCTTCCCAGAAGAACTGGTCGATCAGGTAGCCGTGGGCGCCGTGAATCTCCACGCCGTCCATACCGATGGCCTTGGCATCGCGCGCGGCCTGGGCGAAGGCGGCGATCACCTCGTCGATGTCGGCCTGGGTCATGCCATGCACCACCACTTCGCCGTCCTTGATCTTCTCCATCGGGCCATAGCCGGGCACGCTGGCGTCCGGCTCGGTGCCCAGGCGACGCACGTTACCGACGTGCCAGAGCTGCGGGACGATCTTGCCGCCTTCGGCGTGCACAGCGTCGACCACCTGCTTCCAGCCAGCCAGGGCGTCTTCGCCGTAGAAACGCGGCACGTTCGGGTAGCCGTTGGCGGCCTTGTGGCCCACCGTGGTGCCTTCGGTGACGATCAGGCCAACGCCCGCAGCCGCGCGACGACGGTAGTACTCGACGACCTTGGCATTGGGCACGCCGCCGGGCGAGAAGGAACGGGTCATCGGCGCCATGACCACACGGGTCGGCAGCTCCAGGTTACCGAGACGGAACGGGGCGAACAGGGCTTGAACGGGAGCGCTCATCATCTTTCCTCTGGGTTTGAAGGGTAATCAGGCCTGCAGCAAGCGCTCCAGGCGGGTGACGAAAGCTTCCAGCGGCTGCAGGTTGCGGCCCACCTTGAGACGGGCGAGCACGCCCTGCCAGGCGTCGCTGATGAAGGTGGCGAGGTTGCCGCAGTCCTCGTCGGCCGGCAGTTCGCCAGCGGCCTGCGCCTGCTCCAGGCAGCCGCGCAGGATATCCACCGAGGCCTGCTGGATGGCCGCGACCTCGGCGCCGATCGCCGGCAGCATCTCGCTCATCTCGAAACTCAGACTGCCAATGAAGCAGTGGTACTGCGGCGTCTCCTGGCGGGCGAAGTGCGCCAGCAGGTCGCGGTAGTAGGCGAGGATGCGTGCACGCGGGCTCAACGCCGGATCGCTCAGCGCCTGGGCATAGCGCGCCAGACGGGGCCGATAGATGAAGGCCAGTGCCTGCAGGGCGAAGTCTTCCTTGCTGGCGAAGTAGTGATAGAAGCTGCCCTTGGGAATCCCGGCCGCCTGGACGATCTCCAGCACGCCGGTGCCGTGATAACCGCGCCGGGTCATCACCGCCGAGCCCTTGCTGAGGATCAGGTCGCGCTTGTCGAGTCGAATGCTGTTCATGACACCGAGCATATGACCGGTCGTCTCGCTCGGCACAGCACTATTGATGACGGTGATTAAGGGCTAGAACAGTGCACTTGGATGGGCAGACCTTCCGAGCCGGATACACGGTCATCGACGGGGCGTGATCCACTCAAATCTGTAGGAGCGGCTGGGCGGCATTCCGCTTTAGCCGCGAAACGCATCGCGGCTAAAGCCGCTACACAGCTCGCTCGGGCCGATCTGGCAGCAAGTAGGGTGGATGTCGCTTTTTACATCCACCACAGCGCCAGCTCAATCAGGCGTGATACCCGAGGCGGACGCGGCTCAGGACTGCAGCCAGATCAGCGAAGCGAAGCGCCCGGTACGGGTACTACGGCGATAGGAATAGAAACGCGGATCGGAGTGGGTACAGAACCCGCCACCGCTGACCGCGGTGACGCCGATGGCGGCCAGACGAATGCGCGCCAGATGGTAGATATCGGCCATGAACTTGCCTGCGTTGACGCTGGGGACGAACGCGCTGGCAGCCTCGGCATGCTGCTGCACGAAGGCCTCACGCACTTCTGCACCGACTTCAAAGGCTGAGGGGCCGATGGCCGGGCCGAGCCACACCAGCAACTCCTGCGGCGCCACGTTCAGCACCTTGACGGTCGACTCCAGCACGCCGCCAGCCAACCCGCGCCAGCCGGCATGGGCCGCCGCCACGCGGGTACCGGCGCGGTCGCAGAACAGCGCTGGCAGGCAGTCAGCAGTCATCGCCGTGCAGGCGATGCCGGGCGTGGCCGTCCAGTTGCCATCGGCCTCGATGACCACCGCCGGATCAGCCTCGGCCACTAATATGCCGTGCACCTGGCGTAACCAGGCTGGCTGGCAACCGAGCATATCGACCAGATGGGCGCGATTGCTCGCCACCGCAGCCGGATCGTCATCGACATGATCGCCGAGGTTGAAGGTATCGAACGGCGCGACGCTGACACCGCCGCTACGGGTGGTGACGCAGGCGCGCACGTTGGCCGGCGCGGGCCAGTCGGGCGTCAGCCAGTCGTGGGCAGTCACCCGACGAAGGCCTCGCGATCCTGGCGCAGGAGGGTCAGCAGCCACACCAGATCATCCGGCAGCGCTGACTCCCACTTCATACGCTTGCCGGTAGCCGGGTGGTCCAGCTCGAGGAAGCGCGCATGCAGGGCCTGGCGCGGAAACTCCTTGAGACTCTGCACCAGGCTCTGGCTGGCGGCCGGCGGAATACGGAAACGACCGGCGTAGACGGGATCGCCCACCAGCGGATAACCAACGTGGCTCATATGCACGCGAATCTGGTGGGTACGCCCGGTTTCCAGCTTGACCCGCACATGGGTGTGCGAGCGGTAGCGCTCGAGCACGCGGTAGTGACTGATCGCCGGCTTGCCGCCATCGGTCACGGCCATGCGCTGACGCTGGCTGGAGCTGCGGCCAATCGGCGCATCGATGGTGCCGCCGGCGGTGATCACGCCGATGCAGATGCATTCATAGATACGGCTGACAGTGCGTTTCTGCAGCTGCTCGACCAGATTGGTCTGCGCCTGCAGGGTCTTGGCCACCACCATCAGGCCAGTGGTGTCCTTGTCCAGCCGATGGACGATGCCGGCGCGCGGCACATTGATGATGTCCGGCACATGGTGCAGCAGCGCGTTGAGCAGCGTGCCGTCGGCGTGCCCGGCAGCCGGGTGCACCACCAGGCCTGCGGGTTTGTCGATCACCAGCAGGTGTTCGTCTTCATAGACGATATTCAGCTCGATGTCCTGCGCCACCCACTCGCCCTGCGCTTCCTGCTCGGCATCCAGTACCAGGGTCGAGCCGGCATGCACGGTGTCACGCGGGCGCGCCACGGCACCATCGACGGTCAGCCGACCTTCCTTGATCCAGGTGGAAAGACGCGAACGGGAGTACTCGCCAAACAGCTGCGCAGCCACCTGGTCGAGGCGTTGACCGCCCTGTTCGAAGGGGACAATGGCTTGAAGTTGGATCAGCTGCTTATTTATAGAGGTCATGTTCGACAATGGCGGGAGCCAGGCCTTTGGTTTCGGCGACGGGCTTGTGGTTAAATACGGCGTCTTTGCCCCAGGGGTTTCCGGGGGCACTCATCATAACAGGACGGCCGCGCGGCCGTCACAGGGACGCAAGCCGCCATGCAAGTGAAACACCTGCTGCTGATCGCCATCCTCGCCCTTACCGCCGCCTGCTCCTCCAAGCAGCCGGAGGTCGATGAAAACCTCAGCGAGGTGGAGCTGTACCAGCAGGCCCAGGCCGACCTGGACAACCGCAGCTACACCCAGGCCATCGCCAAACTAAAGGCGCTGGAGTCGCGCTATCCGTTTGGTCGCTATGCCGAGCAGGCGCAGCTGGAACTGATCTACGCCTACTACAAGAACGCCGAACCGGAAGCGGCCAAGTCCTCCGCCGAGCGTTTCATCCGCCTGCATCCGCAGCATGCCAATGTCGACTACGCCTACTACCTCAAGGGCCTGGCCTCGTTCGATCAGGATCGCGGCCTGCTGGCGCGCTTCCTGCCGCTGGACATGACCAAGCGTGACCCGGGCGCCGCGCGCGACTCCTACAACGAGTTCGCCCAGCTCACCAGCCGCTACCCGAACAGCCGCTACGCGCCGGACGCCAAGCAGCGCATGATCTACCTGCGCAACCTGCTGGCCGCCTATGAAGTGCACGTCGGCCACTATTACCTGACCCGCCAGGCCTACGTCGCCGCCGCCAACCGTGGCCGCTACGTGGTGGAAAACTTCCAGGAAACCCCGTCGGTCGGTGACGGCCTGGCAATCATGACCGAGGCCTATCAGCGTCTGTCCATGGACGATCTGGCGGCCACCAGCCTGGAAACCCTGAAACTCAACTACCCCGATCACCCGAGCCTGGAGAACGGCCAGTTCGTCCCGCGCGAAGAAGAAGCCGACAATCGTTCCTGGCTGGCCAAGGCCACCCTGGGTCTGATCGAAACCGACACGCCGCTGCCGCCGGGCGAAACCCGCGCCAGCCAGGACGTGGTTCGTCAGTACGAGGAAGCCGAGCAGCAGATTCCGCGCGAACTGCAGCAGGACGCCAAGACCGGCGAAACCGCGAAGAAGCGCTCGATCTGGAGTTACCTGACCTTCGGTCTGTTCGACTGATCGATGCGTCAATGAGAAGGGAGGCCACGGCCTCCCTTTTTCATGCCCGGCCGTTGCGCAGCCGCTTCCTTCCAGAGGGTGCGCCAGCGGGGCGAGGCACATAGCCCGGAAACAGCTCACAGGCTACTATCGGGATACTGTGCCGATGCCCTCGGCTTGGCTAAACTGCCGGCTTTGAACGAATAAAAGAGCACGATATGGGTCTTTTTCGCCTGCTGTTCTGGGTCGCCGTCATCTTCGCCGCGATCTGGATCTGGCGCCGCTTCATCAGCCAACCCAGAAGCACTCGCCCTACCGAAGGTGCCGCCGCGCCGATGGTGCGCTGCGCACACTGCGGCGTGCACGTTCCCAAACCTCAGGCCCTGAGCCAGGATCAACACTGGTACTGCAGCCAGGCCCATCTCGAACAAGGCCCGCACACCGGTGACCGCTGAACTCAGCCTGCAAGGCGGTACGCAGGGGCGACGCATCCTCAGGCTTTATCACTTCTATCGTCTGAGCATCGGCCTGGCACTGGTCCTGCTGATTTCCAGCAACTTAGACGAACAGTTTCTCGATGTCGTGCATCTCGAACTGTTTCGTACCGGCAGCTGGATCTACCTGATCCTCAACATCTTCATCGCCGTGCTGGTGCACAAGCCCAAGCACCTGATGCAGCTGTTCAGCCTGGCGCTGGTCGATGTGATCTTCCTTTCCGCGCTCTTCTATGCGGCCGGCGGCACACCCAGCGGCATCGGCAACCTGCTGGTAGTCGCGGTGGCCATCGCCAACATCCTGCTACGCGGCCGCATTGGCCTGCTGATCGCAGCGATCGCGGCAATAGCACTGATCTACATGACCTTCTACCTCAGCCTCAGCCGCCCGGCCGCCGCTGCACAGTACGTGCAGGCGGGCGCGCTCGGCGCGCTGTGTTTCGCTGGCGCGCTGTTCATCCAGGGCATCACTCGGCGCCTGCAGGTCAGCGAGAGCCTGGCCGAGCAGCGTGCGGCCGATGTCGCCAATCTGGAAGAACTCAACGAACAGATCCTGCAGCGTATGCGTACCGGCATCCTGGTGCTCGACACCCAGCACCGCGTGCTGCTGGCCAACCAGGGGGCCACGCAGTTGCTAGGCCGCGGCGAGCTGACCGGCAAGATCATCGATCCACACTGCCCCGAGCTGGTCAAGCGCCTGCAACAGTGGCGGCACAACCCGACCCTGCGTCCGGAAAGCCTGCAGGCGCAGGTCGACGGTCCGATGCTGCAACCTAGCTTCATCTCCCTGCAACGCGGCGAGCAGCAGCACATCCTGGTGTTTCTCGACGACATTTCGCAGATCGCCCAGCAGGCGCAACAGCTCAAGCTGGCCTCGCTCGGCCGCCTCACAGCCGGTATCGCCCACGAGATTCGCAACCCGCTCGGCGCCATCAGCCACGCCGCCCAGCTGCTGCAGGAGTCGGAAGACCTGCAAGGTCCCGATCAACGCCTGGCGCAGATCATTCAGGACCATTCCAAGCGCATGAACCTGGTGATCGAGAACGTCCTGCAGCTGTCGCGGCGACGCCAGGCCGAACCGCAACTGCTCGACCTGAAGTACTGGCTGCACCGTTTCGCCAGCGAGTTCCGCAGCTCGGCGGCCGCTGACCGGCAGATCCATCTGGAAACCCAGGCCGGCAGTTTGCAGACGCGCATGGACCCGCACCAGCTGACCCAGGTGCTGACCAACCTGGTGCAGAACGGCCTGCGCTACAGTGCCCAGCAGCACCGACTCGGCCAGGTCTGGCTGCGCCTGTTCCGCGACGAGGTCAGCGACCTGCCGGTACTGGAAGTGCTCGACGACGGGCCCGGCGTGCCGCCCGAGCAGGAGCAGCACATCTTCGAGCCCTTCTACACCACCGAGAACAAGGGCACCGGCCTCGGCCTGTATATCTCCCGCGAGCTATGCCAGAGCAACCAGGCCCGCCTCGACTACAAACCTCGTGAAGGGGGCGGCAGCTGCTTCCGCATCACCTTCGCCCATCCGCGCAAACTGAGCTGAACATGAACCGTCAGAGAGCCCTGATCGTCGACGACGAACCCGATATCCGCGAACTGCTGGAAATCACCCTCGGACGCATGAAGCTGGACACCCGCAGCGCCCGCAATGTCAAGGAAGCACGTGAGTGGCTGGCGCGCGAGCCCTTCGACCTGTGCCTGACCGACATGCGCCTGCCCGACGGTACCGGCCTGGATCTGGTGCAGTACATCCAGCAGCGCCACCCGCAGGTGCCGGTGGCGATGATCACCGCCTACGGCAGCCTGGATACCGCGATCAACTCCCTCAAGGCCGGGGCCTTCGACTTCCTCACCAAGCCGGTAGACCTCGGCCGGCTGCGCGAACTGGTCGCCACCGCTCTGCGCATTCGCTCGCCCGAAGGCGAGGAAACGCCAGTCGACAGCCGCCTGCTCGGCGACTCCCCGCCGATGAAGTCCCTGCGCAAGCAGATTCAGAAACTTTCGCGCAGCCAGGCGCCGGTCTACATCAGTGGCGAATCGGGCAGCGGCAAGGAACTGGTGGCCCGTCTGATCCACGAACAGGGTCCGCGCGTCGAGCAGCCGTTCGTCCCGGTCAACTGCGGCGCCATCCCCTCGGAGCTGATGGAGAGCGAGTTCTTCGGTCACAAGAAAGGCAGCTTCACCGGCGCCATCGAAGACAAGCAGGGCCTGTTCCAGGCAGCCAATGGTGGCACCCTGTTCCTCGACGAAGTCGCCGACCTGCCGCTGCCGATGCAGGTGAAACTGCTGCGCGCCATCCAGGAAAAGGCCGTGCGCGCTGTCGGTGGACAGCAGGAAGTGGTGGTCGATGTACGCATCCTCTGCGCCACCCACAAGGACCTGGCTGCCGAAGTCGCCGCCGGGCGTTTCCGCCAGGACCTCTACTATCGCCTCAACGTCATCGAACTGCGCGTGCCGCCACTGCGCGAGCGCCGCGAGGACATCGCCCAGCTGGCCGAGGTGATGCTCGCGCGCCTGGCCGAAGGCACCGGTCTGACAGCCGCCAAGCTGCACCCCGACGCGCTGGAAAAACTGAAGAACTACCGCTTCCCGGGCAACGTGCGCGAACTGGAGAACATGCTCGAACGCGCCTACACCCTCTGCGAAGACGATCAGATAACACCCAGCGACCTGCGCCTGGCAGACGCCAGCGGCCCTGGCAACGAAGGTGGCGAAGCCAGCCTGGCGCAGATCGACAACCTCGAGGACTACCTCGAGGAGATCGAACGCAAGCTGATCATGCAGGCATTGGAAGAAACCCGTTGGAACCGCACCGCCGCGGCCCAGCGCCTGGGGCTGACTTTCCGCTCGATGCGCTACCGGTTGAAGAAGCTGGGCATCGATTGACGCCCAGCCTTCGGATCAACACCCCAGCCGCCCTGCCGGGGCATAAGGCGCCGGATCGATGATCGGCTCGCGCCCGAGCATCAGGTCGGCCAACAGCTGGCAGGAGGCCGGCGCCAACACCAGGCCATTGCGGAAATGCCCGCAATTGAGCCACAGCCCGGGATACGAAGGCAGCTCGCCGATAAAGGGAATGCCTTCCGGCGAGCCGGGCCGCAGGCCGGCCCAATGCCCCACCACTTCGGCGTCCTTGAGCGCAGGCAGCAACTCCTCTGCCGAAGCCTTGAGGCTGGCCAGCGCGCTGTCGGTCGGCGTCTTGTCGAAGCCGGTGTATTCCAGCGTGCTGCCAACCAGGATGTGCCCGTCGCGCCGCGGGATCGCGTAACGCCCTTTGGCCAGCACCATGCTCGGCAGAAAATCCTCGGCGCACTTGTAGAGAATCATCTGCCCTTTCACCGGCTCGACCGGCAACTCCAGCCCAAGCGTTCTGAGCAGCTCGCCGCTCCAGGCACCAGCCGCAAGCACCACACGATCAGCGCGAATCTCGCCGCCGACCGAAGTCACTCCTCGAATCCGCCCGCCGTCCTGAACAAACCCGGTGACCGGACAATGCTCACGCAACTCCACATTTGGCATGGCCGCCAAAGCCGCCCGCAGCGCCTTGACCAACCTGGGGTTACGCACATTGGCCACACCCGGCATATGAATGGCGCGTCCGAACCCAGCGCCCAATACAGGCACGTCCCGATAAGCCTCGGCAATATCCACTGAAAAAAGCGGACGCCTCTCACGCGCCGCCCAAGCCAGCGCCTCGGCCTCGTCATCGAGATCCAGCCAATACAACCCGGTGACATGCACTTCTGGATCGACACCAGTGCCTTCCAGCAACTGCTGCGCAAAACCGGGGTAGAAATCCTGCGACCAATGCGCCAACGCCGTCACCGCCGCGCTGTAACGCCAGGGGTAGAGCGGCGAAACGATACCGCCACCGGCCCAGGAGGATTCGCGGCCCAACTCTCCCGCCTCTACCAGAGTCACGGATACGCCGCCTTTTGCTAGCAACAGGGTGGACAGCAAACCAATAGCACCTCCCCCGAGTACTGCGACATCAGCTTTCACCTATCACCTCGAATTAAAGAATCTTGACAGCTCGCCCCGAAGGTCTAAATAGAAATAGGCGGCCAGGAAGGCCGTGATCATACCCGCAGAGGATGCTTCTTTATGAATCGGAATAAGCAGAAAGCTCTTACCTTGCCTGAACTACTCACTGCTCTGGCAGTGATAGCGATCCTGATGAGTATCGTCTCTCCCTCCTATCGTCATTTCATGGAAAGCAATCGAGAACAATCCGTACGAAACGAATTGCTCTCTCACCTGCATTTCGCCCGGGAACAGGCCATAGGCACCAGGCGCGCTCATATCATCTGTGGCTCAGCAGATGGAAAAACCTGTACGGGCGATTGGCACCACAGCTGGCTTGTACTGAGGTCCCACGATCAGTATGTACTCAGACAATTCAGCCCCGGAACGCAGCCCGATCTATGCTGGCGAGGCTTCGGGGGAAATCAGGTACTGTTTCGTGACAACGGCATGAGCAGCGCTAGCAACGGACGCTTCTCGTTCTGCCGGAAGCAAGAGCCTATCTGGCAAATCGTGATAAATCGCCAAGGCCGCATCAAAATGGCAGATGTCGACCGCAGCGTGAATTGTTGCGCAACCGGTCATACCGGAAGTTGAGCCGATCATCTCCCCCCAAAAGACATGGGCGGGCGGAGCAGGCAGCATTCATATGCCTCTTCCCATCCAGAACGAACGCCCATGCCTACCATCTCTCACCGTCCCATAGTCCGACCTTGCGGCAAGCAACGGGAGGCCGGCTTCACTCTGATCGAGCTCATGATAGTCATCACGCTGCTCGGCATCTTTTCGATGATTGCGGTGCCAAGCTTCACCAAATTCATTGCTGACAACCGCACTCAGTCATTGAACAACGAAATGCTCTCGCTTCTGCAGTTCGCACGTAGCACTGCTGTGGAGCGCAGGATCTTGGTCAGAGTTTGCAAGGAGGAGGGACAGTGGACCGTGAAGACTGAGTGCTTGGATTCGTCCGATACGCTGCGCTCCCTGAGTCTCCCCAACGGAGCGAGCATAAGCTCCAGCGCTGAAGAATTGACCTTCCGCTACAACGGCACAGGAACTGAAGCAGTACTAATGACCTGTCACGATGAACAGGCTGAGAACGGCTACACCATAGACATCAAGCTGAGTGGAAGCATTAGAACATGGCCGAGAGGCAAGAATGGGCCTGGCAATAACGACCAGATGACAACTTGTACCTATCAATCGCCGCAAGGAGATGACGATGAAAGTCAGGGCTGAAAACGGCTTCAGCATGATCGAGGTCCTGGTCACGCTGGTACTGATCAGCGTCGGAGTGCTTGGGATGGTCGCTCTACAGACTAGAACCATTCAATACACTCAGGACTCCGCTCAACGTAACGTGGCGATAATCCTGGCCAACGACCTTGCCGAAATGATGCGCGCCATGCCAACCGGCCTACCGAACTCCTCGGGCTTTTATAAAGCGGCAGGAGCAAATTTCCCGGACAAACCTAATGACTGTACGCCACTACCGAGCAATGCAGCCGCCCAGCTTGCATGCTGGGCGGACAAGGTTCAGCAAATGCTACCCGTCGCAGCAGATACCGCGAATGGAGACAGTCTTCTCAAGAGCGATTTCCATATTTGCCGCACAAATACAGCCAATACCTGCACAGGAACAGGTACAACTGTCGAGATCCAGATCGCCTGGCGAGCAAAGGCAGGTGAGTGCATCAATTCGAATGGCACGGCCTCGAACATTTGCCACTATCGCCTGCGGACCCAGATTTAAGGTGCCAAGATGATCTATCGACGTTTTCAGACGGGCCTATCGCTAGTCGAACTTATGGTGGCACTAGCCATCAGCAGCTTCCTCATTTTGGGGGTCACTCAGATTTACATTGACAACAAGCGAAGTTATTCCTTCCAGCAGAACCAGACCGAAAACTTGGAGGCGAGTCGTTATGCTCTCCTCATGCTGCAACAAGAGCTGACCAAAGCGGGATACCGTCGCCGCCCCGATGAGCAGCTAAGCGCAGCGTTCCCGGCTGCAGCGAGCATATCTGGCCTAGGTTGCGGTGCTTTCTCTGCTGGAGAGACAGTGAAGAGGACAGCCTCGAATTCGCTCTGTATCCGCTACCAGCCACGCGATCACCTTGAGCGCAATTGCCTCGGGGATTTGCCAGCAACCGCCGCGACCCTGGCCTCAGGACCGTATACCAGTTCTTCTGAGATCGTAATCGAGCGTCTTTATTTTCAAAAAGACCCAGACAGCGAGGCTGGAACACTTCGATGCACCCGAGTACATACTGATCTTTCAGGCACAGTGCTTAGTGAACGTAGGTTACAAACAGGCGAACTCGTGTCCGGCCTTGTTGATCTGCGCTATGAGTTCGGGGTGGGCACAGCCGCCGACCCACGTAATATCAGTGAATACACTACAGCCGATACGACGCTTCCGATCCTTGCAGTGCGCTACACCGCCCTACTTCGCAGCTCCGGTATTCGCCTGCGAGAATCGGTCGATGTATCTGACGCACTAAGAAACTGGCAAACACTAGCAGGATTACAAGATAGCGACTCGTTGGTAGCAGCGATCAAAGCGGACGATAAAGGACAAATCTACCAAGTCTCACAGAGTAATGTGATGTTGAGGAACCTGATGCCATGAGCAGAAGCCTACCCATTAAACAACGTGGCGCAGCACTTTTCATCGCGCTGATCATGTTGCTTGTCATTACCCTTCTTGCTCTTTCTGGCGCTAGAGAAACCACGCTAGAGGGGCGGATCACTGGCAACCTTTCCGAACAACAGAAACTGGTCAACTACGCAGAAGCTGCTCTTCGCGAGGGCGAGAAACGACTCACTGCGCCTAACAAGCCTGTGGAACAAAACGATTGCAGCGGTAACTATTGCTTCCTTAGTACCGATCCAGCGTATCTGCAAGACTTCGAGACAGCCTTAGGCTATTCACCTGTCACTGGGGAAAGCGACGAAACCATAAGATGGTACGCCGTGGCAGCGCCCTCCGGTGCTGCACAGGGACAAGCAGAAAACCCTGAATATGGAAACATGATGCTCGGTATAGGCACCTTCCGCTACGAGATAAACGCGGAAGCCAGAAACTCTACAACCGGGCACAAAGCCAATCTTCGCTCAACTACAGCCAAAGTATTCAACTGAAGGGACAAATCAACATGCGCACTCACATTTTCCTTCAGATAACGCTCCTTACGCTAGCCGCAGTTCCTGCACATCAGGCTCTAGCTGCTGGCGGAGAGAACAACCCCGCACAATCACCATTATTCGTGAGCCGCTCCACCACCCCCCTGAACATGCTGGTCATGGGGCGGGATCATAAGCTCTATTATGAAGCATATAACGATGCTTCCGACCTTAATGGCGATGGTGTAATTGACGTCGGCTATAAAGGGCACCTGACAGCAGCCCAGGGCGGCATCGATTACTTTGGCTACTTCAACTCCAATGTTTGCTATACCTATACCAGCGGAACCTTTGTCCCCAGCGCTCTAGCAACAAATAAACGCTGCTCGGGCATGTGGAGTGGTGATTACCTCAACTATCTGACCACTTCGCGCATGGATGCTCTGCGCAAGGTGCTCTACGGTGGCTACCGTGTGATGGATACTGAGAGCAGAACGCTGCTTCAGGGGGCTTATATACCTCGCGACGCCCATGCCTGGGGTAAAGAGTACAATACGCGCGATGGGTATAATATTACTGACTATACGCCCCTGGCGCAGCCGTCTTCCGGATATCATCACATGTTCGCCGTAGTGTCCAAGACGCAGGATACGGGCATTCCGCAATTGCGCGTACTTACCAATACATCCTTCCGCGTATGGAACTGGGTATCCAAAGAGCGCCCGGTGGCGATGGATAATTGCATAGGCAGTACGGGCAGCGAAGTTTCCTGCACATCAGGTGGACCGTCAGATAGCGGATGGAACCAGATACCAAACAATGCTTTTTCCAGTAAAGAAATAAAAATCTGGAAAAACTCAAGCGCATTGGCCACCCCCGCCGACATCACGCAGATGAACAACCTGTTCTCAAGCAGTTCCTATACGCTGTGTGGAACCCAAAGCGTTAGTTACCTTCAGTCCCCCCTGGCAGCCAACAATAATATCTTCGACGTCAGTGGATGCCGAACAAATAGACACGATTATTATCACACTCAAATTACCGGTACCTTTACCCCCACGAACACGATCACCTATCAATTTTCCGTTGATGGCGATGATGCAGTGGACTTTTCCATACTAGATGGAACCTTGGTGCTGGCCACCGCCTCTCGCTATGGAAATAATGGCAGGGCGGGCCGCGGTGGAGAAGGAACAACTGCGACAGTCACACTGACCGCCGGCAAGACTTACAACATTAGGCTTCGCCATAGGGAAAATACAGGTGATGACAACTGGTATGTCTACTGGCGCAACGCTGGCAACGCCCCGAGCACGATGACTGAATACAATGTCCGTGTAGAAGCCTGCTCACCGAGCAATGCGTCCTTACGTGAGGATAATTGCAAGGTTTATGGTAGTGGCGCAGTTAAGCCAACCGGCATTCTCCATGATTTTGGCGAAACCAACAAAATGCACTTCGGGCTGCTCACGGGTTCTTATGGGAAGAACATGAGCGGCGGCACGCTACGAGCCAACATGGGCAGCTTCACTCGTGAAGTAGACCCCTACACCGGTCAATTCTGCTCATCCGATAGCAGCTATTGCTCTAATCAGATAAACAATCCCTCCCCCCAACGCAACGGCATAGTCGCGACGATCAACAAGCTACGCATCTATGATTTCGACTATGGCAACAACGTATATGGATGTGGCTGGATCACTACAAGCACAATGTCTCAAAGTAACACCTGCTATATGTGGGGCAACCCGGTAGGCGAAATGATGTACGAAACGTTACGTTACTTCGCCGGTGCTAGCTCACCAACGCCTCAGTATGACTATTCGGGTGGCGCTGACGAGGCTCTCGGTTTGAACAAGCCCACCTGGGTTTCACCCTATGCTAGATCAGGCGGCAACTACCCGGCCTGCTCCATCCCGGCAATGACGGTAATCAGCGATATCAACCCGTCTTATGACCATAAAATTCCTGGTGGAAATACAGCCTGGCAAGCGGGCAATACAGCATTTTCTAACCAGAACGATCCGACTTCGATCCAAGGCTTGAACGTAACCACTGAGACCAATGCCATTGGTGTAAGTGAAGGACTGGTCGGCAAGAATGTCTTCATTGGTGAATCCAATGGAGTCTCCGATAACGCCCCGACCGCCAAGGCCATCACCAATTTAGCGACTGTACGAGGCCTCGCGCCGGAAGAACCGAGCAAGCAAGGTACTTACTACTCTGCAGGTGTTGCACGTTTTGCAGCTAATAATGCAATAGGTGGTAGCCGCATGCTCCAGACCTATGCAGTAGCGCTTGCCTCTCCACTGCCGCAGATCGACTTCCCGGTGGGTAATAACCGTATCACGCTGGTTCCATTCGCCAAGTCGGTGGGAGGAAGTGGCATTAGTAATACTGGAAACTTTCAGCCCACCAACCAGATTGTAGATTTCTATGTGCAAAAAATTGCGAATACGGATCCTAATGGTAGCGATCGCGACACTTCAGTAAATGGCGGCCGCCCCTATGCGGAATTTCGCATCAATTACGAGGACGTAGAGCAAGGCGCTGACCATGACATGGATGCCATTGCTCTATACACCCTTTCAGTCAATGCTAATAACGAACTCAAAGTAGATCTATTCTCGGAGTATGCTGCCGGCGGCATTCAGCAGCATATGGGCTACGTGATCTCTGGCACAGGGGCGGCTACGGATGGCATTTATCTGGAGATCTGCGATTTAAGAACTGGCGGCACCAACAACGGAGATAGAGCGAGTTGCGAAGCGCAGACCCGTTATCGCCTCAATACGCCTCCTGGCAGGTCAGCAGGCTGGTGTGTGGCCAACCTGAACAACTCGGAGTGCGGCGGCTTACCTCCCACTGCCACCCGCACTTTTACCGCCTCTCCCAATTCAAGCAATGCCGAATTGCTGAGAAGCCCGCTCTGGTACGCGGCCAAGTATGGCATGCCAGACCGTGATCCCAGGACCGTTCAGGGTGATCCTGATAACTACTTCCTGGTAACCAATGCTCTTACACTTAAAGAGCAATTGACCAAAGCGTTCAACAACTTGGAGCAATCCAATAACTCTGTAACCAGCCCTGCCATCTCTGTTGCTGGCAATGAGGCATCGGATGGAGTCTACATCTATCGCACTGATTACAAAATCAATACTTGGAGTGGCGACTTAATCAAGGAGCAGCTTGATAGGAGTACAGGAACCAGGAGCCAGCTTTGGAGCGCCAGTTCAAAATTGACAGCTGCCGGGCGCACCATCCGCATGGCCAATACGGCTGGTAATGGCCTGCAGGATTTGACTTGGAGTAACCTGGCCAATCGCCAAGCCTATAATAACGCTGGGAACTTAGTGAATCTGCAAGCAGCCTTGGCGACAGACTTGACTACAGGCACACCGGCGACAATAGGACAGAACGGCCTAAGCAGTACCAGCGCTACCCTTGGCCAGAATCGCCTAGACTTCATTAAAGGTTCGGCGAATGCAAACTTCCGCCGCCGAGACTCACTGCTTGGCGACATAATCAATTCCAACCCCATAGTAGTTGGAGGAGCCCAATATCTCGCTTATCTCGCTGACAGCATAGAGCCAAGTGGTAACTACGCTTCTTTTGCGCAAGCACAAAGTACTCGTAGCAGACGTATCTACATTGGCGCCAATGACGGCATGCTCCATGCTTTCGATGATAACGGTAATGAGCAATTTGCTTTCGTACCTACCGCCGTTATTCCCGAACTCTATCGACTGGCCGACCCTCGCTTCAACGAAGAAGGCGGAATACATAAATTCTATGTTGATGGCACGCCAGTAGTACGAGATGTATACATTAACAACCAATGGCGTACCGTGCTGATTGGCACTTTGCGCGCAGGCGGGCGTGCGATATTCGCGCTTGACATTACCGAACCAAGCAATATCAGCCTGCTATGGGAGTTCAATGTCGGAAAAGATATTCCTTCCGACGCACCAGCGAACACCCCCAGTGATCTGGGATATAGCTTCCCAACCCCCACTGTCGCCAAATTGCATAGTGGCCATTGGGCTGTCGTAACTGGAAATGGCTATGACAGCGATAGCGGCCGTGCAGTCTTGATGCTGATTGATATCGAAACTGGGAACCTGATCAAGAAGATTCCGACCGCTACTGCTGATGCCAATAACGGTCTATCCACTGTTCGGGTCGCGGACAACAACAGCGATGGATTTGCAGACTATGTCTATGCAGGCGATCTGAAGGGCAATTTGTGGCGCTTTGATTTGATTGATACTCGCGCCACAAGTGGCAGCGGTGAGCAGCGTAATCCGTTCCTCTATACGACAAACATTAGCCCGGATAACTTCAAGGTCTCATTTGGCGGTAACCCGCTGTACACCGCACGCAACGCCAGCGGGCAGGCGCAACCGATTACGGCTCCGCCCTCTCTGGTACGCCACCCCAGCATGAACGGCTATATAGTGATGTTTGGCACAGGACGTTACTTCCGCGAGGCTGACAAGTCCACCGAGGAGAACGCCATCGTGCAATCGCTCTACGGAATATGGGATAGGAAAACTGCTGGCGAAGCCACCAGTACTGGCGACGCGCCCACGATCACGCGTGCTGACCTACAGGCGCAAACGTTCAGCAATACAACTGCCACCTTCCAGAATGGCCAAACGACAATTTCAAGGGCGGTGAGAACTCTCAGTGATGAGGGTGTTGCGTGGCGAAGCGGTGATCAAGGCAAGTACGGCTGGTATCTGGATCTAAAAGTCGGTAATACCGTGGACGGCGAGCGTATCGTTAATGAAATGGCCGCACGTGGGCAGGTACTGTTCGTCAGTTCCCTTACACCCTCCAGCGATCCTTGCGCTGCCGGGCTCGCAGGCTGGACCTATGGCATCAACCCCTTCACCGGGGGGCGAGCAAACTTTGCGATCTTCGATTTCAACAACGATGGAATGGTTAACTCCAACGATAATTATCAAGGGCAGAGCATTTCTGGCTTCAAGAGCCCGGCCGGCGGCTTTACGCTCAGTGGAAGCACATTGTTCAGTACTGATGGTACTTCGATTGACGTAAACTACGGGCCATCTGTATCAGGACGGCAAAGCTGGCAAATCCTTCCGGAGAATGACTAATGAGCTTTAAGTCAGCAGCGGGTTTTACCTTGTTAGAGGTCATGATTACCGTCGTGATAATCGGCATCCTTGCGGCAATTGCTTACCCCAGCTACCAGGAATATATATTGCGAGGTAATCGGGCCGAGGGCATGGCCTTATTGAACGACGCGGCTGCCCGGCAAGAACGTTATTATGCTCAAACTAATCGATACGTGAACGCTCAAGGGGATATCGATAAGTTAGGCCTAAGCACGGAAACGACAGGCGAGGGGGAGTCCACTACGAAAGTCGTTCGTTCCGCCACGGGCAAATACACCCTCACAGTCGCAGCGCGCTCAGGCAGTGCAGGTTATACCCTGACGGCCACCCCTCAGGGGGCACAAACGCGAGATACCAAATGTGGCAATTTAACCCTCAATGACCAAGGCATAAAAGGTAAAAGTGGCAGCAATAGCGTAAGTGACTGCTGGCGATAATAGATATTTAGAGGAATAAGGTTAACGATAAAAACCCAACGCCCCGGCCGACTCGGGGCGTTGTTTTTTGATACTCGAAAATGGAAAGCTGGGTTGCCCCAGCATTTAAATCAACCGACAGCTCCAATTTCATGGTTTATGCGCGTGCTTGCATCCACTGAAGTCGGACATAGCCCTCTCGACATATACCGATGTCACGCACCACGCTTGGCCTTAGCTTGATTCCAGGAAGCTGCATTAAGCACAGCCCCGCATGAAGCCGCTATAGCGCCTTGACCCGCAACTCCTTCGGCATCGAGAACGTAATGTTCTCCGGCCTACCGTCCAGCTCCGTCTCTCCTTCTGCGCCCCAAGCACGTAACTGATCGACAACCCCGCGCACCAGCACTTCCGGCGCGGAAGCACCCGCAGTGATGCCGATCCCATTTACCCCATCGAACCACTCGTGCTTGAGGTCTTCGGCGCCATCAATCAGATAGGCCGGAGTACCCATGCGCTCGGCCAGCTCGCGCAGGCGGTTGGAGTTGGAGCTGTTGGGGCTGCCGACGACCAGCAGCACATCGCACTCGCTGGCCAGTTGCTTGACCGCATCCTGGCGGTTCTGGGTGGCGTAGCAGATGTCGTCCTTACGCGGGCCGCCGATGGCCGGGAACTTGGCACGCAGGGCGTCGATCACCTTGCTGGTGTCGTCCATGGACAGGGTGGTCTGGGTCACGAACGCCAAATTATCGGGGTTACGCACCTGCAGCTCGGCGACGTCTGCCTCGTCTTCCACCAGGTAGATGGCGCCGCCATTGCTGGCGTCGTACTGGCCCATGGTGCCTTCGACTTCCGGGTGGCCTTCGTGTCCGATGAGGATGCACTCGCGCCCTTCCCGGCTGTAACGCACCACTTCCATATGCACCTTGGTCACCAGCGGGCAGGTGGCGTCGAACACCTTGAGGCCGCGCCGGGCCGCCTCGTCGCGCACGGCCTTGGACACGCCATGAGCACTGAAGATGACGATGACATCGTCCGGCACCTGGTCCAGCTCTTCGACGAATACCGCGCCGCGGGCACGCAGGTCCTCGACCACGAACTTGTTGTGCACCACTTCATGGCGCACGTAGATCGGCGGGCCGAACACTTCCAGCGCACGGTTGACGATTTCGATGGCGCGATCGACGCCGGCGCAGAAGCCTCGGGGATTGGCGAGTTTGATATGCATGCTGGCTGTCTCGGTATTGATCGGGGCTCGAACCATCACTATCGGTCGTTCCCGGAAGATACAGCCTGCTCGGGATAAGCGCAGGCTGCAACTAGAGCTTCGCGGCTGAAGCCGCTCCTACAAGAGCGGCAGCGCAGGCTAGAGCGCCTTGACCTCGATGATTTCCACGTCGAACTGCAGCGTCTTGCCGGCCAACGGATGGTTGAAGTCGATGGTGACCTGCTTGTCATCGAACGCCTTGACCACACCCGGCAGCTCGGCGTTGGCCGCGTCGTTGAAGATCACCAGCAGGCCTTCGGAAAGCTCCATGCCCTCGAACTGGCTGCGCGGCATGATCTGCACGTTCTGTGGGTTGGGCTGGCCGAAGCCCTGCTCCGGCTGCACTTGCACGCTGCGCTTGTCGCCGGCCTTGAAGCCGTACAGCGCCTGCTCGAAACCGGGCAGCAGATTGCCGTCGCCGACCTTGAAGGTCGCCGGTTGCTTGTCGAAGGTACTGTCGACCACATCGCCATTTTCCAGCTTGAGGGCGAAATGCAGGGTCACTTCCCTGTCCGGACCGATGCGTACGTCTGTCATTGCGCAGCCTCCTTCACGGACTTGTCGCTCTTGAACATATCCAGCGCCAGCAGGATGGCGCCGATGGTGATGAAGGTGTCGGCCAGGTTGAACGCCGGGAAGAACCAGCGGCTCTGCCAGTGCACCAGGATGAAGTCGACCACATGGCCAAGCACCACGCGGTCATACAGATTGCCCAGCGCGCCACCCAAGACCATGGCCAGCGCCACGGCCAGCAACGTCTCGTGACGCTTGAGGCGCTTGAGCCAGACCACCAGCACGACGCTGACGACGATGGCGATGGCGGCGAAGAACCAGCGCTGCCAGCCGGCGGCATCGGCCAGGAAGCTGAATGCCGCGCCGGTGTTGTAGGCCAGGGTCCAGTCGAAGTAGCCCGGAATCACTTCGATTCGCTGGTACATGCTCAGCGTGCCCTCGAAGATGTCCTTGGTCACCCGGTCGACGACCAGGATCAGCACGCTCAGCAGCAACCAGGGCAGATGCCCGAAACGAGAGGACTCAGGCATGCTTGCGCACCTCACCCTCGCCTTCGATGTTGCTCACGCAACGGCCGCACAGCTCCGGATGCTCAGCATGACTGCCGACATCGGCGCGGAAGTGCCAGCAACGGCCGCACTTGGCGTGGGCGGACTTATGGATCTTCAGCTTCAGGCCTTCGACCTCGGTCACCACCGCATCGGCCGGCGCATCGGCCAGCGGCGCGATCTGCGCCGCCGAGGTGATCAGGGCGAAACGCAGCTCGTCGCCGAGCTTGGCCAGGTCGGCCAGCTTGGCGTCGTCGCAGAACAGGGTGACCTCGGCCTGCAGGCTGGCACCGATGGCCTTGGCCGTACGCAGGTTCTCCAGCTCCTTGTTCACCGCAGCCTTGACCTCCATCACGCGATCCCAATAGGCACGATCCAGTTCGAAGCCTTCCGGCAGACGCTCCAGGCCCGCGTACCAGGTGTTGAGCATCACCGACTCGTTGCGCTCGCCCGGCAGGAACTGCCAGATTTCCTCGGCGGTAAAGGCCAGGATCGGCGCGATCCAGCGCACCAGCGCCTCGCTGATGTGGAACAGTGCGCTCTGGCAGGAGCGACGCGCCACGCTGTCGGCGGCGGTGGTGTACTGGCGGTCCTTGATGATGTCCAGGTAGAAGCCGCCCAGCTCCTGCACGCAGAAGTTGTGTACCTTGGAGTAGACGTTCCAGAAGCGGTAGTCGGCGTACGCCTCGATGATCTCTTCCTGCAGGCGCAGGGCTGCGTCGACGGCCCAGCGGTCGAGGTCGAGCATCTGCTCGGGCTGCAGCAGGTCCTTGGCCGGATCGAAGCCATTGAGGTTGGCCAGCATGAAGCGCGCGGTGTTGCGAATGCGGCGGTAGGCATCGGCGCTGCGCTGCAGGATCACCTTGGACACGGCCATCTCGCCGGAATAGTCGGTGGAGGCGACCCACAGGCGCATGATGTCGGCGCCCAGGCTGTCGTTGACCTCCTGCGGCGCAACCACGTTACCCAGCGACTTGGACATCTTGCGGCCGTTCTCGTCGACCACGAAGCCGTGGGTCAGCAGCGCCTTGTACGGCGCGTGACCATCGATGGCACTGCCGGTCAGCAGGGACGAATGGAACCAGCCGCGGTGCTGGTCCGAGCCTTCCAGGTACAGATCGGCGCGCGGGCCGGTGGTGTGGCCGAGGCCGTGCGAGCCACGCAGCACATGCCAGTGGGTGGTACCGGAGTCGAACCAGACGTCGAGGGTGTCGTTGATCTTGTCGTACTCAGCCGCTTCAGCACCCAGCAGCTCGGCAGCGTCGAGCTTGAACCAGGCTTCGATACCTTCCTGCTCGACACGCTTGGCGACCTCTTCCATCAGCTCGACGGTGCGCGGATGCAGCTCGCCGGTGGCCTTATGCAGGAAGAACGGGATCGGCACACCCCAGTTGCGCTGACGCGAGATGCACCAGTCCGGGCGGCCGGCGATCATGCTGTGCAGGCGCGCCTGGCCCCAGGCTGGGACGAACTGGGTCTGCTCGATGGCGGCCAGCGCGCGCTCACGCAGGGTGCCGCCCTGCTTGGGTTGAGTGTCCATGCCGACGAACCACTGTGCGGTAGCGCGGTAGATCAGCGGGGTCTTGTGACGCCAGCAGTGCATATAGCTGTGCTGGATTGGCTGGTGCTTGAGCAGCGCACCGACTTCGGCCAGCTTCTCGACGATGGCCGGGTTGGCCTTCCAGATGAACTGGCCGCCAAAGAACGGCAGGTCCGGGGTATAGACGCCATTGCTCTGCACCGGGCTGAGGATGTCGTCGTTGCTCATGCCGTAGGCTTTGCAGGTACGGAAGTCGTCCTCGCCATAGGCCGGCGAGGAGTGGACGATGCCGGTACCGGCGCCCAGCTCGACGTATTCGGCCAGGTACACCGGCGAGAAACGCTCGTAGAACGGATGACGGAAACGGATCAGCTCCAGCGCCGCGCCCGGCGCGGTGGCGATCACCTGGCCTTGTAGGCCATAGCGCTGCAGGCAGGACTCGACCAGTTCCTCGGCCAGCAGCAGGATGCGCTCGCCGGTATCGACCAGCGCATAGGTGAATTCCGGGTGTACGTTGAGCGCCTGGTTGGCCGGGATGGTCCATGGCGTGGTGGTCCAGATGACGATGGCGGTCGGCTTGCTCAGCTCGCTCAGGCCGAAGGCGGCGGCCAGCTTGTCTGCGTCTTCGATGGGGAAGGCAACGTCGATGGCATCGGATTTCTTGTCCTGATACTCCACCTCGGCCTCGGCCAGCGCCGAGCCACAGTCGAAGCACCAGTTCACCGGCTTCAGGCCCTTGAACACGAAGCCCTGCTTGACCATCTCGGCCAGAGCGCGGATCTCGCCGGCCTCGTTGGCAAAATCCATGGTCTTGTACGGATTGTCCCAGTCGCCCAGCACACCGAGGCGGATGAAGTCGGCCTTCTGCCCTTCGATCTGCTCGCTGGCGTAGGTGCGGCAGCGCTCGCGGGTCAGGTCCGCCGGCTGGTTCTTGCCGAAGGTGGTTTCGACCTTGTGCTCGATCGGCAGGCCGTGGCAGTCCCAGCCCGGCACATAGGGCGCGTCGAAGCCGGCCAGGGTCTTGGAGCGGGTGATGATGTCCTTGAGGATCTTGTTCACCGCATGACCGATGTGGATGCTGCCGTTGGCATAGGGCGGGCCGTCGTGCAGGACGAACTTCGGCCGACCTTCGCCAATCTTGCGCAGCTTGCTATACAGGCCAATCTCGTTCCAGCGCTGCAGGGTCTGCGGCTCGCGTTGCGGCAGGCCGGCCTTCATCGGGAACTGGGTATCGGGCAGGTTCAGCGTAGCTTTGTAGTCGGTCATTTCGGGCTCTTCATCAGCGGGTGGCTCTGCCAATATTCACGGGCAGCGGCGATATCAGCGGCAATCGCCGCCTTCAAGGCCTCCAGCGAGGCGAAACGCTGCTCATCACGCAGCTTGTGGTGGAAAGCCACCGAGAGGCGCCGGCCATACAGATCGCCGGCAAAATCCAGAAGGTGCACTTCCAGATGGGCGCGGCCGTCACCGGCAACGCTGGGGCGCACGCCGATATTGGCGACGCCCGGTTGAATCACGCCATCGATTTCGCAGCTCACAAGATAGACCCCGGTCAGCGGCACCTTGCGCCGCTTGAGCTGGATGTTGGCCGTCGGCGCATCGAGCTGGCGGCCGAGCTTCTGCCCGTGCAATACGCGCCCGGCGATGCGGAACGGCCGGCCGAGCAAGGCCTCGGCCAATTCGAAATCGCCATCGGCCAGCGCCTGGCGCACACGTGTGCTGCTGACGCGGCCGCCGAGCACTTCGACGGTGGTCGAGGCATCGACGCTGAAGCCGTAACGCTGGCCGGCGGCCTTGAGAAATTCGAAATCCCCGGCACGGTCGCAGCCGAAGCGAAAATCGTCGCCGATCTCCAGATCCTTCACGCCCAGACCGTCGACCAGCACACGCTGGACGAACTCGGCGGCCGACAATTCGCGCAGGCGGCGATTGAACGCCAGGCACAGCACCAGGTCGACGCCTTCGGCGGCCAGCAGGGCGAGCTTGTCACGCAGACGGGTCAGACGCGCCGGGGCGGTGTCCGGGCCGAAGAACTCACGCGGCTGCGGCTCGAAGATCACCACGCAACTGGGCACGGCCAATTCCGCGGCACGCTCGCGCAGGCGCGCCAGGATGGCCTGGTGCCCACGGTGAACGCCGTCGAAATTACCGATGGTGACCACACAGCCCCGCGCCTGGGGCTGCAGGTTATGAAGACCTCGAACCAGCTGCATAGCACGCTTCTTGTTCACAAAGTGGCCGATTATACGCACAGCAGGCCATGCACAACAGGCATCGCGATGCCTGGAACCGCTATAACGCCCGTCTGGCGAAATCGCGCGGGCGGAAGCCCAATATGAGCAGCATACCGAAGTAAGCGACCAGCCCGGCTGCCACCAGCGCGCCGAGACGCAACAGGCGCACGAGCATTTCCCCTTCCGCCCAGGCTGGCATGACCTGCAGCAGCCCCAGCAACACCGCGACCATCACCGCCACCGCGACCACCAGCTTGAGCAGAAATAGCCCCCAGCCCGGCAGCGGCTGGAAGATATCGGCGCGGCGCAGCTGCCAGTACAGCAGGCCGGCATTCAGACAGGCCGCGAGACTGATCGCCAACGCCAGGCCGACGTGCGCCATCTCCAGACCGAAGACGAACAGGGCGTTCATCGCCTGGGTCGCCAGCAGGCTGACCACCGCGATGCGTACCGGCGTCTTGATGTTCTGCTGCGCGTAGAACCCCGGCGCGAGAATTTTCACCAGGATCAGCGCCAGCAGGCCGACCGCGTAGGCCATCAACGCCTGCTGGGTCATCAGCGAATCGTTGGCGGTGAACTTGCCGTACTGGAACAGCGATACCACCAGCGGCTCGGCGAGAATCGCCAGTGCCAGGGTGCAGGGCAGCACCAGCAGGAAGCACAGACGCAGCCCCCAGTCGAGCAGGCGCCGATACTCCTCGCGGTCCTTGCTCGCGTAGGTCTTGGAAAGCGCCGGCAGCAGGATGGTCCCCAACGCCACACCCAACACGCCGGAGGGCAGCTCCATCAGGCGGTCGGCGTAATACATCCAGGACACCGAGCCGGCCACCAGGAACGAGGCGAAGACGGTATTGATGATCAGCGAAATCTGGCTGACCGATACGCCGAAGATAGCCGGCCCCATCTGCTTGAGCACGCGCCACACGCCCAGGTCGCCGAAACTCAGGCGCGGCAGCACCAGCATGCCGATCTTCTTCAGGTGCGGCAGTTGCCAGAGCAATTGCGCCAGCCCGCCAACCAGCACGGCCCAGCCCAGCGCCATGATCGGCGGGTCGAAATAGGGCGTCAGAAACAGCGCGAAGACAATCATGCTGACGTTCAGCAGGGTCGGCACGAAGGCCGGCACCGAGAAGCGGTTCCAGGTATTGAGAATGGCCCCGGCCAGCGACGACAGGGAAATCAGCAATATATAAGGGAAGGTCACCCGCAGCAGATCGACGGTCAGATCGAAGCGTTCGGCCTCATCGGCGAACCCCGGCGCGGTGGCCCAGACGATCCAGGGCGCGGCGAGCACGCCGATCGCCGTGACCAGCGCCAGCACCAGGGTCAGCAAACCGGACACGTAGGCGATGAAGGTGCGCGTGGCCTCCTCGCCCTGCTGCATCTTGTATTCGGCCAGAATCGGCACGAAGGCCTGGGAGAAGGCGCCCTCGGCGAAGATGCGGCGCAGCAGATTGGGCAGCTTGAAGGCCACCACGAAGGCATCCGAGGCCACCCCAGCACCGAAGGTACGGGCGATGATGGTGTCGCGCACGAACCCCAGCACGCGCGACACCATGGTCAGGGAGCTGACGGCAGCCAGGGATTTGAGCAGATTCATGGGGTGTTTCGGCTTCCATAAAGAGGTGCAGTAGCGGACAATCCGCCGCCCAACGAAGGCGACGAGTGTAGCGAGCCACCACTGGTCAGGCCAGCACAGGAAAGCGTCATCAGACTTGACAGCAGGCAGATGGATCGGCATGATTCGCGGCCTTATTTGTCGTAACCCCCCAGTTTTCGAGGAGCTTGACGGTGGCCAACTCACCTTCTGCCAAAAAACGCGCCAAACAGGCTGAGAAGCGCCGTAGCCATAACGCCAGCCTGCGCTCGATGGTTCGTACTTACATCAAGAACGTGGTCAAGGCTATTGCTGCCAAGGATCTCGAGCTTGCCAAGACCGCTTACACTGCAGCCGTTCCGGTCATCGACCGCATGGCTGACAAAGGCATCATCCACAAGAACAAAGCCGCTCGTCACAAGAGCCGCCTGAACGCGCACATCAAGGCGCTGGGCGAAGCTGCTGCCGCCTAATCGCGACAGGTTCTTGAAAAAACCGGCCCTAGAGGCCGGTTTTTTATTGTCCCGAGCCCAGGTCCGCAGATCATAAAAATGGTCGGGCGCCATTTTTTAACGGCCCGCAGGGTGACCACCACGGATGGCAGGCCATAAAAAATGCCCGCCTCCTCAACGGAGTGCGGGCATTTCTGCAGCCTGCGAGGGTCAGCCGCGAGCGGCCTTGATCACTTCAATGTACGGCTCGGCATTACGCTGATCCTGGATCAGCGCGACGAAATCATTGCCCTGCGCGTCAGTGGCCGAGAGGTCGTAGCCTTCGGCGACGAAGAAGCCCACGAAACGCTCGAAATCATCGATACGCAGACCGCGGTAAGCCTTGATCAGCTTGTGCAGCGAAGGCGGCGTGGCGTCCGCTGGTTCCACCGCAAGGAACAGCTTGATCGAGTCATCGCTGATTTCTTCGCCAATCACCTGCTTCTTGTCTTTACGCATCGCCCGCTCCCGCCAGCATTACAGAGGGCCGGCAGTGTACCGCCGAGCCGCGCGCGGCTCAACGCGCAGCCCGCAACGCTAACACGCGAACAATCGACACGACAGCCGACCTAGGTCATGCCGCGCAGAGCCAACTGAACCCTATAATGCGCCAAGCCATTAGGGAGCCAGCATGTCACGTCCATCGTTACCGCTGTTCGCCGCCTGGCGCCAGACCCTGCGCGCCGGCTACTCCTGGAAAGCCCTGCGCGGGGATCTGAGCGCCGGCCTGACGGTGGGCATCATCGCCATTCCACTGGCCATGGCACTGGCCATAGCGGTGGGCGTTGCGCCGCAGCACGGGCTCTATACCGTGCTCATCGCCGCACCGCTGATCGCACTGTGCGGCGGGTCGCGCTTCAACATCTCCGGCCCCACCGCCGCCTTCGTGGTGATCCTGCTGCCGATTACCCAGCAGTACGGACTCGGCGGCCTGCTGCTGTGCACCTTGATGGCCGGCGTCATCCTGATCTCTCTGGGCCTGCTGCGCGCCGGCCGCCTGATCGAGTTCGTGCCCTATCCGGTGACCCTGGGCTTTACCGCCGGTATCGGCATCGTCATCGCCATCCTGCAGATCAAGGACCTGTTCGGCCTGCACCTGGCTGGCGCGCCGCAACATCTGCTGGAGCAGGTGAATCTTCTGGTGCGCGCCCTACCCGGCCTGCAGCCTGGCGACACGCTGGTTGGCGTAGCCTGCCTGACAACACTGCTGATCTGGCCGCGCCTGATGCCAAAGATCCCTGCGCATCTGGTAGCCCTGGCGGTCGGCGCGCTGCTCGCGCTCGCTCTGGAACGCCTGGGGCTGCCGGTGGCGACACTTGGCGAACGCTTCAGCTATCAGCTCGACGGTATCGAGTATCCCGGCATACCGCCCTTCCTGCCCAGCCTTGCACTGCCCTGGAGCCTACCTGGCGCTGACGGCCAGCCTCTGGTGTTGTCTTTCGAGCTGATTCGCCAACTGCTCGCCCCTGCATTCGCCATCGCCATGCTCGGTGCCATCGAGTCCCTGCTGTGCGCGGTGGTGGCCGATGGCATGACCGGCAGCAAGCACGATCCCAACGCCGAACTGATCGGCCAGGGCCTGGGCAATCTGGCCGCGCCCTTCTTCGGCGGCATCACCGCCACCGCGGCCATTGCCCGTACGGCCGCCAATGTGCGCGCCGGCGCGTTTTCGCCAGTGGCGGCTCTGGTTCATGCCGGGGTGGTACTGGCGGCCATCCTGCTGCTCGCACCACTATTCAGCTACCTGCCCATGGCCGCCCTGGCGGCACTGCTGCTGATGGTGGCGTGGAACATGAGCGAACCCCACCATGTTGCCCACACCCTGCGCATCGCCCCACGCAGCGATGTGCTGGTGCTGCTGACCTGCCTGGTGCTGACGGTGCTGTTCGACATGGTGCTGGCCGTGGGCGTCGGCCTGCTGCTGGCTGCCGGGCTGTTCATCAAACGCATGAGCGAGCTGACCGATACGGCCGCCCTGAACCGCCAGCAGCGAGAGGCGCTGCGAGACCTGCCCGAGCATGTACTGGCCTATGCCATTCGCGGCCCGTTGTTCTTCGGCGCGGCCGAGAAAGCCCTGAGCGTGCTGCGCCGCTTCGTGCCCGGGGTGAAAGTCGTGATCGTCGATATCAGCGCCGTACCGCTGCTGGACATGACCGCCATCGCCGCGCTGGACAACGTCTTGCGCGACTACCGCCAGCAGGGCATCGCCCTGATTCTCAGCGGCCCCTCGGCGCAAGTGCGGCTGCAGCTGCGCCGCGCCGGTATTCACCGACGCGCCGGGCAGCTGGCTTACGTTCATGACTTGCCGCAGGCGCGCGAGAAAGCCCTGCGCTGGCTGGATGGCACGACCAAGGAGACGCCTGCCGAGCAGGGAGCGCCGCCTGTTTAGCCGGTGCGCTCGGCGCCCCTATCGCGTATCGCTCCTGCGACGTAGAGAGGCTTACAGGCCCTTGACCGCAAAGATACCGGCGGCGTTACGCCAGTAGCCCTTGTAGTCCATGCCATAGCCGAAGATGTAGCGATCGATGCACGGCAGACCTACATAATTGGCCTTCAGGTCAGGGCGCGCCTTGCGGTCGTGCTCCTTGTCGATCAGCACCGCGGTGTGCACGGCGCGCGCGCCGGCATGGCGGCAGAAATCGATGATCGCACCGAGGGTATGCCCCTCGTCGAGGATGTCATCGATAATCAGCACGTCGCGGTCGATGAAGGAAACTTCCGGCTTGGCCTTCCAGAACAGTTCGCCACCGCTGGTTTCGTTGCGATAACGGGTGGCGTGCAGGTAGGACGCCTCCAGCGGGAAATTCAGCTTGGTCAGCAGCTTGCCGGAAAAGATCAGGCCGCCGTTCATCACGCAGAACACCACCGGATTGCGCTCGGCCAGCTCGGCATTGATTTGGCTGGCGACCTTGTCGATGGCCGCTTCCACCTCGGCTTCGGTGTACAGGCAGTCGGCTTCCGCCATGACTTGGCGAATGTGCACGAGATCGGCGGACATGTGAGGCTCTCTCTTGATCAGACTGATGGATGCAGGCGAACAGCTTGAAAACTGATCGACTCGTCAAATAAAAGCGCGCAAAGGTACAGACCCTGACAACGCTTGCCAAGTATCGACAGACCAGCGTAGCCGATTCACGCAGCAGGACATCGTGACTCATCAGTCACCCACCACTTGGCATGAGCAATGCTTTAATCTAACGCGATTTTTCCCAGAGCCCCGTTGGAGATCCCAGCCCATGCCCACTCGCGAGATCCGCCACCCGCTGATCCGTCACAAGATCGGCCTGATGCGCCGCGCCGATATCAGCACCAAGAATTTCCGTGAGCTGGCCCAGGAAGTGGGCGCCCTGCTGACGTATGAGGCCACCAACGACCTGCCGCTGGAAGCCTACGACATCGAGGGTTGGGCGGGCACCGTGCAGGTGGAGAAGATCGCCGGCAAGAAGATCACCGTGGTGCCCATCCTGCGTGCCGGCATCGGTATGCTCGACGGCGTGCTCAGCCTGATCCCGGGTGCCAAGGTCAGCGCCGTGGGCGTGGCGCGCAATGAGGAGACCCTCGAAGCGCACACCTATCTGGAGAAGCTCGCGCCGGAAATCGACTCGCGCCTGGCACTGATCATCGACCCGATGCTGGCCACCGGCGGCTCGATGGTCGCCACCATCGACCTGCTGAAGAAGGCCGGCTGCAAGGACATTCGTGCCATGGTGCTGGTCGCCGCGCCCGAGGGCATCAAGGCGGTCGAGCAGGCCCATCCGGACGTGACCATCTTCACCGCCTCCATCGATCAGCGTCTGAACGAACACGGCTACATCATTCCGGGCCTGGGTGATGCCGGCGACAAGATCTTCGGCACCAAGCAGAAGGACGCCTGACATGTCGCAGTCGGAATTCAACGACCCGCTGTGGCGCCAGGGCATCTCCGGCGCACAAATGCTGTTCGTGGCCTTCGGCGCCCTGGTGCTGATGCCGCTGATCACCGGCATGGACCCCAACGTCGCGCTGTTCACCGCCGGTATCGGTACCCTGCTGTTCCAACTGGTAACCAAGCGCCAGGTTCCGGTGTTCCTGGCCTCCAGCTTCGCCTTCATCGCGCCGATCCTGGCCGCCAAGGGCGAATTCGGCCTGCCCGCGGTGATGGGTGGCGTGATCGCTGCCGGCCTGGTCTACATCCTGCTTTCGCTACTGGTCAAACTGCGCGGCCCCAACTTCATCGACCGCCTGCTGCCGCCGGTGGTGATCGCGCCGGTGATCATTTCCATCGGCCTGGCGCTGTCGCCGGTCGCAGTGAACATGGCCATGGGCAAGGCCGGTGACGGCAGCATCGAGCTGGTGCCCTACGGCACCGCGATGATGATCTCGATGCCGGCGCTGATCACCACCCTGCTGGTGGCCGTGCTGGGCCGTGGCATCTTCCGTCTGGTGCCGATCCTCGCCGGCATCGCGGTGGGCTGCGCCATCGCCGCCGTGCTCGGGGTGATCGACACCAGCGCCGTGAGCCAGGCCTCCTGGCTCGCCGTGCCCAACTTCATCGCACCGGAACTGCATTGGGGCGCCATCCTGTACATGGTACCCGTGGCCCTGGCCCCGGCCATCGAGCATATCGGCGGCGTGGTGGCGATCGGCAACGTCACCGGCAAGAACTTCGTCAAGCAGCCGGGCCTGCACCGCACCCTGCTCGGCGACGGACTGGCCACCTCGGCAGCCGGCCTGTTCGGCGGACCGCCCAACACCACTTATGCTGAAGTGACCGGCGCAGTGATGCTGACCAAGAGCTACAATCCGAAGATCATGACTTGGGCTGCGGTATTCGCCATCGCCCTGGCCTTCATCGGCAAATTCGGCGTGGCTCTGCAAAGCATCCCGGTGCCGGTGATGGGCGGCATTCTCTGCCTGCTGTTCGGCTCCATCGCCGTAGTCGGCCTCAACACCCTGATTCGCCATCAGGTCGACCTGTCCGAAGCGCGGAACCTGATCATCGTGTCGGTGACCTTGGTATTCGGCATCGGCGGCATGGTCATCGGTGGCAAGGAATTCGCCCTGTCGGGGATTTCCCTGTGCGCGATCAGCGCCCTGCTGCTCAATCTGGTGCTGCCGGGCGGCGCCGGCTGGCGCAAGCGGGACGTTGAAGAGGCCTGATTCACTCGCCCAAAAAAAAGCCCGCGTCGATCGCGGGCTTTTTGTATCGACAACAGCGCAGGGGTTTACCAGCCCACGCCGAAGCCCAGGGTGTAGCGGGTTTCATTCAGATCACCTTCGGCGCCGCTGACCATATCCTTCTCGGCCTTCATGTTCAGCGAAGCCCAGTCGGTCACCTTGTAGCGCAGGCCCACTTCGGCATCCAGGCTGTAGTCGGCTACGCCTTCGAGCGGCTTACCGACCTCACCAGTGGTGAACAACTCCACGGTCTTGCCGATCAAGTAGCGGTTGTAATCCCACTTCACGCTCAGCGCATAGAAGCGATCCTGTTCGCCATCGCTGTAGCGGTAATCGCTGCGGTTGGCCAGAGTGGCGATGGAGAATGCGCCCAGCTCGTCATCCCAGAACTGGTAACCCGGACCGGTACCCAGGGTACGCTGGCGTTCGACCTCTTCGATGCGATCGCGCTTGTACTCGAAGCGACCCTGCCAGAACCATTTTTCCGTGAGGAAGCGGTCGAGTGCGTACTCGGCGCTCCAGTTGTCCGTGCTCACCACGTCGTTTTTCAGCTCGCGGTTGTAATCGGCCTGCGCGTTGTGCCGCCACAGACCATGACGCGCCTGGGTCTTCACGTCCACATCGTAGTCGTCGGAATCACGCTCGCCGCGCTTGTAGTCCAGGGCCAGATCGACGTTGCCCTTCCAGGTGAAGTCCTCCACCAGCGGCTTGGGCTTCATGATCTGCTCGATCTGCGCCAACTCGACGGTCTTGGGCGAATCGCCATTGGCCAGGGTCACCTTGCCAGGCTCTGCGGCCAGCAACGATTTGGCGCGCTCACCATCGATGGGGCCGAGCTTGACCAGCAGCTCATGGTCACTCTCGAGGGTAGCGATCTTCTTCCAGCTCAGCGGAATGGAGCCGCCATAGTCGGTTTCCAGCAGCAGCTTGCTGCCGTCGAAGAAGCGAATGGTTCCGGTCAGGCGATCACCGTTGGTCAGCCAGACGGTGTCGGCGAAAGTGGCGGAGCTGAGCGCGGCAAGGCTCAGACCGAGCAGCGAGAGGGATGTTGAACGCAACATGGCAGTCAGTACGGCTCTGGTGGTCGAAAAACCGGGCATTATGCGCAAGCCCGACACTAGAGCAAGAGCTGACCGACAGCCTGGCACGGAGTTCAGCAATTTCCGCTGGGCGGCACCTCCGCCGGGCGGCGATCCGCTGGGCGGCGCTCTAACAGCTCACCACCCTACACCGACACCGATCAGATAATGCCGATCCGACACCGCCTGCCCCTGGGCGCGCAACTGATCCAGCTCGTAAAGCAAAGACAGGCGCGCCCACTGATTGAGGCGATAGCGCAGCCCCATCTCGCTATCGAGCACGTAGTCGATCTGGTCGATATGGGGAATCTGCAGTTCGGCGTTGGCATAGAACTCCAGCCGTGTACCCCATAGCAGGCGCTTGTAGTCCAGCTCCAGCGAGGTGGTATTAAACGCCAGATCGGCGACGTCCGACTCCAGGCGCACACGGTTGAACTGACCGATCAGATCGAAGCGCCCCAGCTCGTCGTCCCAGAAGCGATAACCGGGGCCAGTGCCAACGATGCGCTGACGATCGATCGCCTCGAATTCATCCTCGACCTGCTTCACCCCTGTTCGCCAGAACCAGTGCTCGGAAAAAAAACGGTCAAGGTCGTATTCCAGCTCCCAGTTGTCCTCGACCTTTCTGTCGTTCTTGGTTTCACGTTCCAGCTCACCACTGAGTACATGACGCCAGCGCCCGTGCTCGACGCGGGTATTGCCCTTGAGCTTCCACTCGTCGACATCGTTCTGGTTGCGCTTCATGTCCAGCTTGGCGTCCAGGTTGCCCTCCCAGAGCCGATCCTCCAGCAGCGGCCGCGGTGGCACCAGGCGTTTGATCTGCGCCAGCGGCAGGGTGTACTCGCGCTCGCCCTGCACCCGCACCATGCCCGCGCCGGCCGCGGCCAACCTTTCGCTGCGTTCGTTGTCGAAACCGCTGCGCCGCACCAGCAGGGGCTTGTCCGAACTGAGGGTATCGATATCCTTCCAGTCGATCAGTACCTGGCCGGCATATTTGGTCTTGAGCGCCAGCTTGCCGCCATCGAGCAGGATGATCTCACCGCTTAGACGATCACCGTTATTCAGCCAGACGGTATCGGCCCAAAGCGGAGCTGCCAGTACAAGAAGGAACAAGGCGACCAGTACGCGCATGATAAGGATCAACCCTATGGGCAAGACGAAACCGCCAGAGTCTGCATGGCCGGCATCGCCACCGGCAAGCGCAGAGGCACGCCGCGAAGCGCTGTATCTGGTATTGGCGCAGGTACCAGCCGGCAAGGTCGTCAGCTATGGCGAGCTGGCCCAACTGGCCGGCCTCGGCCGCGCCGCCCGCTGGGTCGGCCGCACCCTGAGCCAGTTGCCCGACGGCACCACCTTGCCCTGGCATCGCGTGATCGCCGCTGGCGGGCGCCTGAGCCTGGCCGCGGGGAGCCCCTCTGGTAATGAACAACGGGCGCGCCTGCGCGCAGAAGGCATCAGCATACTGAACGAACGTGTGGATATGCGTCGTCACGGCTGGCGCCCGATGGAGCACTGCAGTTAGAGTGCGCCCTACCAAGACTCCCCCTGCCCAGATTCGAGCCTGATGCCACGCAAATCCTGGCGAGAAGCCCTCGCGACCTATGCCAACCCCGCCACACTGGCTCTGCTGCTTCTCGGCTTCGCCGCCGGCCTGCCCTACATGCTGGTGTTCTCGACCCTCTCGGTATGGCTGCGTGAAGCCGGTGTGGCACGCGAGACCATCGGTTTCGCCAGCCTCATCGGCCTGGCCTATGCCTTCAAATGGGTGTGGGCGCCAATGCTCGACCAATGGCGTCTGCCGCTGCTCGGCAAGCTCGGCCGTCGCCGTTCCTGGCTGGTACTGTCACAGGGGCTGGTCGCCATCGGCCTGATCGGCATGGCCAACTTCGATCCGCAAACGCACCTGGCCTCGCTGATCGCCCTGGCCGTGCTGGTTGCTTTCGCCTCGGCCACCCAGGACATCGCCGTCGACGCCTACCGCCTGGAAATTCTCGGCGACGAGCATCAGGCCGCGCTGGCCGCTGCCTACATGACCGGCTATCGGGTCGCTGCGCTGCTGGCCACCGCCGGTGCGCTGTACTTCGCCGAAGGCTTCGGCTCGACCGCCAAGGACTACCAGTTCAGCGCCTGGACCGGCACTTACCTGGTCTTTGCCCTGCTCATGCTGCCAGGGCTGCTCACTTCCATCTGGATGCGCGAGCCGCCCGCCCCGCCACATATCCATGTCGCGCCGCCCAAGCACGGTTTCTTTCACCAGTTGCTGGCGATCTGCGCGGTGATCGTACTGATCATCGCCGTGCCCACCATGTTCATTCAGTTCTACCAAAGCGACCTGGTACCCATGCTGCTCGGCGATGTCAGCATGCAGGAGCTGCTCTACAACGACCGCGCCTTCCTGCGCGCCATGCTCTACAGCGCTCTGGCCTGTGTGTGCGCGTCCGGTCTGTTCTGGGGCGGGCTGGCACCGGTGCTGAAAACCGCCGCGGCGCGATACGGATTCTTCCACCAGCTGCTTTCGGTGCTGCTGCTGATCATCCTGCTGATTTCCATCCCGGCCATGGTCACCCAGTTCTATGAAAGTGACCTGATGTTGCTGTTCCACGGCCAGATGAGCCTGCAGGACCTGCTGTACTACGACCGCGCCTTCCTGCGCGCGCTGCTCTATACCCTGCTCACCGGCCTGTCGATCTCCAGCCTGTTCTGGGGTGGCATGGCCCCGGTGCTGACACCGATCAACGACTTCATCGTGCGCTATCGCTGGCAGGCGCTGCTCCTGCTGAGCCTGATCGCCACCTATCGCCTGTCCGATACGGTGATGGGCGTGATGGCCAACGTGTTCTATATCGATCAGGGCTTCACCAAGGAGCAGATCGCCAGCGTCAGCAAGGTCTTCGGCCTGGTGATGACCCTGCTCGGCGCAGGTGTCGGCGGCCTGCTGATCGTACGCTTCGGCATCATGCCGATCCTGCTGATCGGCGCAGCCGCATCGGCGGCGACCAACCTGCTGTTCATGCTGCTGGTGGGCATGGGCCCGCACCTGAACATGCTGGTCGTCACCATCAGTTGTGACAACTTCAGCGCCGGCCTGGCCACCTCGGCGTTCGTCGCCTATCTGTCGAGCCTGACCAACCTGAAGTTCTCGGCCACCCAATACGCCCTGCTCAGTTCCATCATGTTGCTGCTGCCGCGCCTGATCGGCGGCTATTCCGGGGTGATGGTGGAAAGCCTGGGCTATGCCCACTTCTTCCTCGCCACAGCGCTGATGGGCATTCCGACACTGCTGCTGATCGTCATCCAGTGGCGCCGCGACAAACTCCAGGCGGCGCCCGAAACGGCGCCACCGGCAGTCGAGAAAGCCTGATTGTCAGGCAACAAAAAGCCCCGGTTCGACCGGGGCTTTTCATTTCAGGCAGCGCGCGCTTAGCTCCCCTCTCCCATTCATGGGAGAGGGGCTGGGGGAGAGGGCTGGAACGCTGCAAAAACGCCAGTTTCCCCTCAGTCCCCCTCTCCCTAACCCTCTCCCCGGAGGGGCGAGGTGACTGATCGCGCTCCACCGTTTCTTATGTGAACAGCATTTCGATTCGACCGGGGCTTTTCATTGCGTCACGCCTTACTCGGCCTTGGCCAGATGCACCACCCGTTGCGGGAACGGGATGCCGATGCCGGCCTCGGTCAGGCGCTCCTTGGCCAGTTCGGTGAAGGCAAAGGTCACCGGCCAGAAGTCGCTGGTCGCCACCCACACGCGCAGCGACAGATTCACCGCACTGTCACCCAGGCCAGTTACGAACACCACAGGTGCAGGCTCGAGGTGTACGCGCGGGTCCTGCGCAATTTCCAGCAGCACCTCACGGGCGCGCTTGATATCGCTGGAATAATCGATACCGATATTGATGTCGGCGCGCCGGCGCGGCTCGCGCGAGAAATTGGTGATATGGCCGTTGGAGAGCGCGCCATTGGGCACGATCACCACCTTGTTGTCGCCGGTCTTGAGCGTGGTGTGGAAGATCTGGATGCTGTCGACGCTACCGGATACGCCCTGCGCCTCGATCCAGTCGCCGGCACGGAACGGACGAAACAGCATGATCAGCACGCCGCCAGCGAAATTGGCCAGGCTACCCTGCAGCGCCAGGCCGATGGCCAGACCCGCCGCACCGATCATGGCGATGAACGAAGTGGTCTCCACACCGATCATCGAAGCCACGCTGATCAGCAGCAGAATGCGCAGCACGATGCTGACCAGGCTGCCGATGAAACTGCTCAGCGCCCGATCCACACGCCGCGCCTCGAGCAGACGACCGATGCTGGCGGTCAGCCGACCGATCAGCCACCAGCCGATCAGCAGAGTGATCACCGCCAACGTCAGCTTGCCGCTGTATTCCAGCACCACCGGCAGCCAGGCCTCGGACATTTTCACCAGTTCGTCGACGTTCATCTCCATAAGGGGTTGCTCCCGTTTTCCTGTGCATGAAACGAAACCGCCATGGCATGCCATGGCGGTCAAAATGCTATCAACCTAGCCTGCGACGCCTCGGCGCCACAAAGGTTCAATCGCGGAAATTGTTGTACTGCAGCGGCATGCCGAATTCGTGGCCGCGCAGCAGGGCGATGGCCTCCTGCAGGTCATCACGCTTCTTGCCGGTGACACGCACCTGCTCCCCCTGAATGGCGGCCTGCACCTTGAGCTTGGCATCCTTGATATGAGCGACGATCTTCTTCGCCAGCTCCTTGTCGATACCTTCGCGGAAGGTGACTTCCTGCTTCATCACCTTGCCCGAAGCGTAAGGTTCCTTGGTTTCCATGCACTGGCAGTCGATCTTGCGCTTGACCAGGCTGCTGCGCACGATGTCGAGCATCTGCTCGAGCATGAACTCGGCTTCGGCGGTCAAGGTCAGCGCCTTGTCCTTGCTCTCGATGCTGCACTTGCCGCGCAGGTCGAAACGGCGGTCGAGTTCCTTGATGGCGTTGTCGACCGCATTGGTCAGTTCGTGTTTGTCCAGTTCGGACACGACGTCGAACGATGGCATGAGAGGGCTCCTGATGGACGGCGCGATCCTCTTCACGGAGTGAACGCGCCTGACTTGACGATAACTTTGGCGGGCCCATTATAACCAGACTGATATACGCCGTTTGGCGTCCTTCCTCTCTGCCTGCGAGCCTGCCCCATGCCCAACCCCCATCTCAGCATCCTGGTGGTGGACGACGCCAAGTTCTCCAGCGCCATGATCGGCCGTGCACTGAGCCAGGCCGGCTACCAGGATGTGCGCTTCGCCAGCAGCGCCAGCGAAGCGCTGCAGCTCCTGGAACAGCGCCCGGCGAGCGTGCTGCTGGCCGACTGGCTGATGCCCGAGATCGATGGCCTGGAGTTGACCGCGCGGGTGCGCCAGCTGGACGAGACGGCCGATCACTACACCTACATCATCCTGCTGACCGGCAAGGAAGGCGAAAACGTTCTCGGCGAAGCCTTCGACCGCGGCGTCGATGACTTCATCAGCAAGGCGGCGATGAACGAGCAACTGGTACCACGCGTCTACGCCGCCGACCGGCTGTGCAACACCCTGCAGCGCCTGCTGCACGAAAACCGCATGCTGACGCAGAACATCGCCAGCCTGGAGCGGCGCAACCTGGTCGACCCGCTCACCGGCCTGGGCAACCCGCGCTACCTGCGGCAGAAGCTCAGCGACAGCCTGCGCCAGATCGAGTCGCGTGGCGGCGCCGTCTGCTACCTGCTGATCGGCCTGCAGGACGCCGGGCAGCTGCGCAGCCAGTATGGCGACCGCTTCTTCAACGAACTGCTGCACGGCGTAGCGCGCCGCCTGCAACAACTGGTACGTCCACTGGACGTGCTGACCCGCCTGGACGACAACCACTTCGGCCTGATCACCCTGCTCGAAGACCTGCACGAGTGCTCGCCGAGCAGCTTCAAACGCCTGCACGAGGGGCTGAATCTCAAGGCATTCAAGACCAGCGAGGGCTTCATCACCCTCAAGGCCGGCATCAGCCTGGTCGGGCTGGATGCCAAGGCATTGCCCACCGACCCCGAACAACTGATCCAGCATGCGCTCAATCTGCTGCCAGAGTCTTACGCCAGCGGCCGGGTCGCAGCCATGCGCCTGCCCCTGCCGTGACCTGGCACATACTCGGCGCCGGCAGCCTCGGCAGCCTCTGGGCCACTCGTCTGGCCCGCGCCGGCATGCCGGTCAGGTTGATCCTGCGCAACCGGCAACGCCTCGAAGCCTATCGCCAGGCTGGCGGCCTGACGCTGGTCGAAGCGGGCCAGACCATGCAGTACGCCATCCCCTCGGAGCTGCCGCAGGCGCAGACGCCAATCCAGCGACTGCTGCTCGCCTGCAAGGCCTATGACGCGCAAAACGCGGTGGCCAGCATCGCCGAGCGTTTGGCCCCGGGTGCCGAGCTACTGCTGTTGCAGAATGGCCTGGGCAGCCAGGATGAAGTCGCCCAGCAACTCCCCGGACAACGCTGCCTGTTCGTCTCCAGCACCGAAGGCGCCTTTCGCCCGGCCGACTTTCAGGTGGTATTCGCCGGCAACGGCCACAACTGGCTGGGTGATCCGAACGATCCCCGGCCGCCAGTCTGGCTGGAGGAGCTGCAGCGCGCCGGCATCCCCCACCAGTGGAGCCCGGATATCCTCGCGCGCCTGTGGCGCAAGCTGGCGCTCAATTGCGCGATCAACCCGCTCACCGTATTGCACGACTGTCGCAATGGCGCCCTGAGCGAACACCCGGCCGAAGTCGCCACCCTGTGCGCCGAACTCGCCGAGCTGCTGCAGCGCTGTGGTCAACCGGCTGCGGCGGACAATCTGCACGAGGACGTGCAACGGGTGATTCAGGCCACCGCGGCGAACTACTCGTCAATGCATCAGGACGTCGCCCAGGGGCGGCGCACCGAGATCAGCTATCTGCTCGGCTACGCTTGCGCCGCGGCACAGCGCCACCAGCTGCATTTGCCGCACCTGCAGCATCTGCAACAGCGTCTGCTCGGGCATCTGCAAGCGCGCGGCCTGCCTGTGGACTAACGCGCCAGGCCGTGGCAATGACCGCCCTGGCGCGCTAACCTGCCCGTTCCATTCGCCACAGCGACAAACTCATGAGATTGCGTCAGCGCCTCGAAAACCTGCCGGTTGGCCGTAAACTGCTCGCCGCGCTGCTGGTGCTGCTCGCCGCGGTGATGCTGGTGGCCAACCTGGCTTTCATCAGCGCAGCCTACTGGATCACCCAGGAAAGCATGGCGCCGCAGGCGCTGCATACCCTTGGCCGGCTTATCGCCAGCCCGACACTGAGCAAGGAGGCGCTGCACTCCTCGGCCTCGGCCGAGGCCCTGCTCAAGCGCCTGGACGACTATGCGCCGCTGCGCGCAGCGGTGATCTACGACAGCAATGGCAACAGCCTGGCACAACTGCAGCGGGGTGAAAAACTGCAGTTGCCACAACAACTCAACCAGCTGCCGAACTGGCGTGAAACGGCCTTTCGCACCAACCTGCTGGTCGACCTGCCCCACCCCAGCGGTCGCCCCGGTGCGCTGTTGCTGGTCGCCTCCAGCGAATTACCCAGTGTCTTCTATACCGGCACCTTGACCGCCAGCCTGGTCATCCTGGCGTTCAGCGTGGTGCTCTGGCTGCTGGTGGCCAAGCAGATCAAACGCCTGGTGACCAAACCCATACGCCGCCTGGAGGAACTGTCCCGCCAGGTCACCCGCGAAGAGAACTATGCGCTGCGTGCCAATCGCGGCCATCAGGACGAAATCGGCAGCCTGGCCGACGCCTTCAACACCATGCTGATGCGCATGGAAGCGCGCGAACAGCAGCTCAAGCGCGCGCGCGACGATGCCCAGCAGGCCTTCGACCAGGCGCAGAGCCTGGCCGAGGAAACCCGCCACTCCAACCGCAAGCTGGAGCTGGAGGTACAGGTACGCAGCAAGATCGAGAAGAAGCTCACCGGCTTTCAGAACTACCTCAACAGCATCATCGATTCCATGCCCTCGGCGTTGATCGCCCTCGATGAGCAGCTGTACGTGACGCAGTGGAATCAGGAGGCCAGCGCCCTGTCGGGCACGCGCCTGGAAGAGGCGCTGAACCAGCCGGTCTTCCTCGCCTTCCCGCCGCTCAAGCCGTTTCTGCCCCAGCTCAAGCGCACCGCCGAGCAGCACCGGGTGGAAAAGATCGAGCGCGTCACCTGGCACAAGGACGAGGAGCCCCACCATTACGCCCTGACGTTCTACCCGCTGATGGGCAGCGCCGGACGCGGCGTGGTGATCCGTATCGACGACATCACCCAGCGCCTGGCGCTCGAAGAGATGATGGTGCAGTCGGAGAAGATGCTGTCGGTCGGCGGCCTGGCCGCGGGCATGGCCCACGAGATCAACAACCCGCTCGGTGCCATCCTGCACAACGTGCAGAACATCCGCCGGCGTCTCTCGCCGGATCTGGAGAAGAATCTCGAACAGGCCGAGCAGGCCGGCATCAGTCTGGATGCCATCCAGCAGTACATGACCGCGCGCGAAATACCACGCATGCTCGATGGCATCCAGCAGGCCGGCCAACGCGCCGCCAAGATCGTCAGCCACATGCTCAGTTTCAGCCGGCGCAGCGACCGCCAGCTCTCGCCCTGCGACCTGCCGGCGCTGATCGACCAGGCGCTGGAGATCGCCGGCAATGACTTCGACCTGGCTGACAGCTTCGATTTCAGGACGCTGGAAATCGTGCGCCAGTTCGACTCGCTGCTGGGGCCGGTCGCCGGTACCGCCAACGAACTGGAGCAGGTACTGCTCAACCTTTTGAAGAACGCCGCCCAGGCCATCCATCAACGCGACGAGGGTGCCGAGCCCGGCCGTATCATCCTGCGCACCCGGCAAGCCGGCAACTGGGCGGAAGTGCAGGTGGAAGACAACGGCACGGGTATGAGCGAAGCGGTGCGCAAACGCATCTTCGAGCCCTTCTTCACCACCAAGGAGGTCGGCCAGGGCACCGGACTCGGCCTGGCGGTCTCCTATTTCATCGTCACCAACAACCACAAGGGGCAGATGGAGGTGCACTCCACGCCGGGCCAGGGCACCTGCTTCACCCTGCGCCTGCCGCTGGCCTCGCTGCCCGAAAACACAGGACTCTGAGCCATGGGCTTTCGCCTTTCGAAAATCTACACCCGCACCGGCGACAAGGGTGAAACCGGCCTGGCCGACGGCCGCCGAGTCGGCAAGGACCATCCGCGCATCGAAGCCATCGGCGAGCTGGACACGCTCAACAGCCAGCTCGGCCTGCTACTCGCCGACCTGGACGAGGCCGCCATCACCTGCCCGGGTCTCAAGGAGATCAGCGAGGTGCTGAGCCCCTGCCAGCACCGCCTGTTCGATCTTGGCGGCGAACTGGCGATGCCCGAGTATCAGGCGTTGCAATCGATGGAAATCGAGCGCCTGGAGGCCGTTATCGACCGCTGGAACGAGGAGGTCGGGCCGCTGGAGAACTTCATCCTGCCTGGCGGCTCGAGGCTGATCGCCCAGGCCCATGTCTGTCGCAGCTTCGCCCGCAGTGCCGAGCGCCGTTGCCAGCACCTCAACGCCGTCGAGCCGCTACGCGCCGAGGGCCTGGCCTACGTCAACCGTCTTTCCGACCTGCTGTTCGTCGCCGCGCGCCTGATAGCCAGACGCCAGGGCGTGGACGAAGTGCTGTGGAAGGCCGCAGACAAGCCGTAGAAGTGCGCCAGACGTGTAGGAGCGAATTCACTCGACCATCACGGGCTCGGTGCCGTCTGCTCTTCGCGGATAAATCCGCTCCTACCGACCGTGCATCCGAGCACGCTCAGTGCAGGGCGCGCTTTTTTGTAGGAGCGAATTCATTCGCGATGATGGAGAGCGCGCCTACAGGGCCGGCCAGAACGAGCGGATACCGGCAACGCCCTGGGCGCCGACCTGCCAGGCGCGTTCGATATCGACCGGGCCGACGCCGCCCAGCAGATAGGCCGGCAGGTTGAAATAGGTCAGCATCTCGCCTGCAGCCTCCCAGCCCAGCGGCTGTGCCTCGGGATGCGTTGCGGTCGCCTGAACCGGCGACAGGGTGACGAAGTCCACCCCCATCTGCGCGGCCAGCGCCAGTTCCTCGCTACTGTGGCACGAGGCCGCCAGCCAGCGTTGCTCCGGGAACGGCCGACCGCCAGCGGCGTACTTGCGCAGTTGCTCAGCGGTCAGGTGCCAGCCGGCCGCAGGAAAGTCTCCCAGCCACTCCAGCGGGCCCTTGAGCATCAGCTGGGCCTTGCCGGCACACAGGCCCTGCACGTCGACGGCCAGGTCGCGGTACTGCGGGTCGAACATGTTCGGCGCGCGCAGCTGAATCAGCCTTACCCCCTGCGCCAGGGCACTGCGGATACCGGCCAGCAGTTCACTGGGCTCAAGGTCATCCGGGGTGATCAGGTAGCGATCCGGCAGACGCGCGGCGGCGACTATGGGTTTGTTGGCGGCGGGGAATTCATACTCCAGCAACTGCCGCTCGCTGACCCAGGCCAGCGGCTGGCCCTCCGCGCCGTGGGGCTCGCCGCTGAAGGCCGAGACTTCCCAGACGTCCAGGAGCACCTGCTTGTCCGGGTAGTCGTGGCGAATCTGGATCAGCGGGCGCGCCGCCTGCGGACGAATGCCCAGCTCCTCCTCAAGCTCGCGATCGAGGGCGACACGCACGGCCTCGCCCTCCTCCACCTTGCCGCCGGGAAACTCCCACAGACCGCCCTGGTGTCTATCCTCGGGCCGCCTGGCGATGAGGATGCGTCCATCGACACCACGAATCACCGCTGCGGCGACATGAACACGCTTCACCCCTTCACCTCCTGCAATGCCGCCTGATACCAGCGCTGGAACGCCGGCCAGCGATAAATGGTTTCGACATAGGCTGCTGCCGCTGTCGGTAGCACCACGCGATAGCTGCGCAGTCGCGCGGCGACCGGTGCGTAGAAGGCATCGGCGATGCTGGCCTGGCCGAACAGGTAGTTGCCGTTACTGGCGTATCGCTCGCGGCAGCCGGCCCAGATCGCACAGATGCGGTCGATATCGGCCTGCGCCTCGTCAGGCAGCTCGGCCAGCGCCTTGTCCCGCGCCAGGTCCATGGGCAGATGGCTGCGCAGCGCCGTGAAGCCGCTGTGCATTTCCGCGCAGATACTGCGCGCCAGCGCGCGGGCCTGACGCTCCTGCGGCCACAGCTGCGCCTCGGGATAACACTCGGCCAGATACTCGGCAATCGCCAGGGAGTCCCACACCGCGCCCTGCTCGGTCAGCAGAACCGGCACCTTGCCGGTAGGCGAGTAGCGCAGCAGCTGCGCCCGGCTGTCCGGCTGATACAGACGCACCCGTAGCTCTTCGCAATCGGCACCAGCCAGATCGGCTGCCAGTGCCGCACGCAACGACCAGGAAGAATAGTTCTTGTCGCCAATCACCAGTTGCAGTGCCATCTTGCCTGTCCTCGCCAAGGTTTCTGAAATGCCATAAGTCGCTCGACGTTAAAAGTCCGCATCCCGAATAGCAAATTCCCGCGCGTCATGGGGGCATGAGGCGCGGGAATAGTGCAAAGCCCAAGGTTACTCAGGTGCGGTATTCGGCGTTGATCTTGACGTACTCGTGGGACAGGTCGGTGGTCCAGATGGTCTCGCTGCAGGTGCCACGACCCAGCTCGATGCGGATGGTGATTTCCTCACGGGCCATCACCGCTGCACCCTGCTCTTCGGTGTAGGTGGCGGCACGGCAGCCCTTGCTGGCGATGCAGACCTCACCGAGGAACACGTCGATCTTGCTCACGTCCAGCTGTGGCACGCCGGCATAGCCCACAGCAGCCAGGATACGCCCCCAGTTGGGGTCAGAGGCGAACAGCGCGGTCTTGATCAGCGGCGAGTGGGCCACGGCATAGGCCACGTCCAGGCACTCCTGATGGGTGCCGCCGCCGTTGACCTGGACGGTGACAAACTTGGTCGCACCTTCGCCGTCACGCACGATGGCCTGTGCCACTTCCATGAACACGTCGAACACCGCCTGCTTGAGCTTGGTGAACAGCTCGCCGGAAGCCTCGCTGATTTCCGGCACCGCGGCCTGGCCGGTAGCGATCAGCATGCAGCAGTCGTTGGTCGAGGTGTCGCCGTCGATGGTGATGCGGTTGAACGACTTGTTAGCCGCGTCGCGCACCAGATCCTGCAGCACGCCCTGGGCGACCTTGGCGTCGGTGGCGATGTAGCCGAGCATGGTAGCCATGTTCGGACGAATCATGCCGGCGCCCTTGCTGATGCCGGTAACGGTGACGGTCACGCCATCGTGCTGGAACTGGCGGCTGGCACCCTTGGGCAGGGTGTCGGTGGTCATGATGCCGGTGGCGGCTGCTTCCCAGTTGTCGGTCTTGAGATCGTCCAGTGCGGCCTGCAGCGCGGACTCGATCTTCTCCACCGGCAGCGGTTCGCCGATCACCCCGGTGGAGAACGGCAGCACGGCGCTTTCGGCCACACCGGTCAGCTCGGCCAGGCGGGCGCAGGCGCGGCGCGCACGAGCCAGGCCATCGGCGCCGGTACCGGCATTGGCATTGCCGGTGTTGGTCAGCAGGTAACGCACCTCGCCACCCAGGCGTTCACGGGTGATCAATACCGGCGCGGCGCAGAAGGCGTTGGTGGTAGTCACCCCGGCGATGCGCGAGCCTTCGGCGCAACGCATCACCACAACATCCTTGCGCCCGGGGCGCTTGATGCCGGCCGAGGCGATGCCCAGCTCGAAACCAGGAACCGGGTGCAGGGTAGACAGCGGGCCAAGACCAACAGCCATAAGGTGAGCTCCTTGTAAGACGTGCCGACCGCCAGGCGGCCTGAAAGATGGTAAAACGCCGCGAGCGGCACAGCCGTCGCGGCGTCAGCGAGGGCGCAGGCAGCATAGCCGAAGCCCTCTTTACTGCAAGCGCCCTAACAGCGCCCAACTGCCATGGTCAGCCGATCTGACCGTGGCAATGCTTGTACTTCTTGCCCGAACCACAAGGGCACGGCTCGTTGCGGCCCACCTTCGGCTCGGCACGCACCGGAGCGGCGGCCACGGCCACGTCGCCCTCTTCGCCGCTGCTCTCTTCTGCCGCCAGCGCCGAGGCGTCGGCGTGCTGGAACTGCATGCGCTCGGCCAGAGCTTCGGCTTCGCGACGCAGACGGGCCTCTTCCTCGGCCGGATCTTCGCGGCGCACCTGAACGTGGCTGAGTACTCGGATGGTGTCGCGTTTGATCGACTCCAGCAGTTCCTGGAACAGGGCGAAGGACTCGCGCTTGTATTCCTGCTTGGGGTTCTTCTGCGCATAGCCACGCAGGTGAATGCCGTGACGCAGGTGATCCATGGTCGACAGGTGGTCTTTCCACAGATCGTCCAGCACGCGCAGCAGAATCTGCTTCTCGAAGGTACGCAGGGCCTCGGCGCTGGCCTGGGTTTCCTTCTCGTTGTAGGCCGCCAGCAGCTCGGCGAGGATGCGTTCGCGCAGGGTTTCCTCGTACAGCTTGTCGTCTTCGTCCAGCCACTGCTGGATCGGCAACTTCAGGCCGAAATCGCTCTGCAGGGTGGACTCCAGACCGGCGACGTCCCACTGTTCCGGCATCGACTGCGGCGGAATGTGGTTATTGATGGCGGCGGTCAGCACCTCCTCGCGGAACTCGGCGATGGTGTCGCCGACGTTCTCGGCAGCCAGCAGGCTGTTGCGCATGTGGTAGATCACCTTGCGCTGCTCGTTGGCCACGTCGTCGAATTCGAGCAGTTGCTTGCGCATGTCGAAGTTGCGACCTTCGACCTTGCGCTGGGCCTTCTCGATGGCATTGGTGACCATGCGGTGCTCGATGGCCTCGCCGGACTGCATGCCTAGAGCCTTCATGAAGTTCTTCACCCGATCCGAAGCGAAGATGCGCATCAGGTTGTCTTCCAGCGACAGGTAGAAGCGGCTGGAACCCGGGTCGCCCTGACGGCCGGCACGGCCACGCAGCTGGTTGTCGATACGGCGCGATTCGTGACGCTCGGAGGCGATCACGTGCAGGCCGCCGGCTTCGATCACCTGCTGGTGACGCTTCTGCCACTCGGCCTTGATCTGCGCGATCTGCTCGTCGGTCGGGTTTTCCAGCGCGGCAACTTCCACTTCCCAGTTGCCGCCGAGGAGGATGTCGGTACCACGACCGGCCATGTTGGTGGCGATGGTCAGCGCCCCCGGACGACCGGCCTGGGCAATGATCTCGGCTTCCTTGTCGTGGAACTTGGCGTTGAGCACCTTGTGCTCGATGCCTTCCTTGTTCAGCAGCTGGCTGACGTACTCGGAGGTTTCGATGGTGGCGGTACCGACCAGAATCGGCCGGCCCTGGGCCTGGCATTCCTTGATGTCGGCGATGATCGCCTGGTACTTCTCTTCCTGGGTCAGGTAGACCAGGTCGTTGAAGTCCTTACGCGCGATCGGTTTGTTGGTCGGAATCACCATCACGTCCAGACCGTAGATCTGGCGGAACTCGAAGGCCTCGGTGTCGGCGGTACCGGTCATGCCGGACAGCTTGTTGTACAGGCGGAAGTAGTTCTGGAAAGTGGTCGAGGCCAGCGTCTGGCTCTCGGCCTGGATGTTCACCCCTTCCTTGGCCTCGATGGCCTGGTGCAGGCCTTCGGACAGGCGACGACCCGGCATGGTACGGCCGGTGTGTTCATCGATCAGGATCACCTGGCCGTTCTGCACGATGTACTCGACATTGCGGTGGAACAGCTTGTGCGCACGCAGGCCGGCATACACGTGGGTCAGCAGGCCGAGGTTGTGTGCGGAGTAGAGGCTCTCGCCCTCGGCCAGCAGGCCGGCGGCGGTGAGCATCTCTTCGACATACTGGTGGCCGGCCTCGTTCAGCTCGACCTGACGGGTTTTCTCGTCGACCTTGTAGTGACCTTCCTGAGTCACCACGCCTTCCTCTTCCTCGATGTGCTGCTTGAGGCGCGGAATCAGCTTGTTGATCTCGATGTACAGCTTGGAGCTGTCTTCGGCCTGGCCGGAAATGATCAGCGGGGTACGGGCTTCGTCGATGAGGATGGAGTCGACTTCGTCGATCACGGCGAAATTCAGCTCGCGCTGGAACTTGTCTTCCAGACTGAACGCCATGTTGTCGCGCAGGTAGTCGAAACCGAATTCGTTGTTGGTGCCGTAGGTGATGTCGGCGGCGTAGGCGGCGCGCTTCTCCTCCGGCGGCTGGAAGGGGGTGACGATGCCGACGGTGAGGCCGAGAAATTCGTACAGCGGACGCATCCAGTTGGCGTCGCGGCGGGCCAGGTATTCGTTGACGGTCACCACGTGCACGCCCTTGCCGGACAGTGCGTTGAGGTAAACCGCCAGGGTACCCACGAGGGTCTTGCCCTCACCGGTACGCATCTCGGCGATCTTGCCTTCGTGCAGGGTCATGCCACCGATCAGCTGCACATCGAAGTGGCGCATGCCCATCACTCGCTTGCCGGCCTCACGGGCCACGGCGAAGGCTTCGGGAAGCAGCTTGTCGAGGGTTTCGCCCTGGGCCAGACGGGCCTTGAACTCTTCGGTCTTGCCACGCAGCTGCTCGTCCGAGAGGGCGATCATCTGCTCTTCGAGGACGTTGACGGACTGCACCGCCTTGAGCATGCGTTTGACTTCACGCTCATTCTTGCTTCCGAAAAGTTTTTTAAACAGAGGCGCAAACATATCGACAGGATCTTCCGGCGAATGGATGGAGGTCGGCGCAAATCGCGACCTGGCAGCCTGCATGGCTGCGGGCGAAGGGGGCATTCTACCCGGAAAACCCAGGGAGGAAAGTGACGTTGTCAGCCCATTGCTGCCGCGTGATGGCGCAGGCCACGCATCCCCGGCGAACCAGGGGCGTGGCGTGAAACGTTATATGGGGGTCGCGTGCCGGCAATTCAAGGGCGGCACGACCGCGGCATGATCACTCCACGCCATTGGCACGCGCGATATACAGCGCAGGATTGACCTGACGGCCATCCTTGCTCACTTCGAAGTGCACGTGATAACCGGTGGAGCGCCCGGTACGACCGACCTTGGCGATGGTCTGGCCACGCTGCACCAGATCACCAATCTGCACGCTGTTGCTCTGGTTGTGCGCATAGAGCGTGACGTAGCCATCGGCGTGGCTGATTTCCACGGTATTGCCGTAGCCGCTCTTCTTGCCGGAGAAGGTCACCACACCCGCCGCTACGGAGACCACATCGCTACCGGGCTTGGCAGCGAAGTCCATGCCCTTGTGCACACTGGCGCGACCGGTCAGCGGGTGCACGCGACGGCCGAACGGTGATGACACATAACCTTGCAAAACCGGGCGCCCGGAGAGCGTTTCGGCTTCGCTCAGGCGACGTTCGCCAAGCAGTTGCTCCAGCACTTCCAGCTGTTGTTCGCGGCTTTCGACACGCAGCGCCAGTTCATCGAGGGCGTTCATGAACGGCGGCGGAGCATAGGCCGAAGCGCCCAGGGCATCTTCTGCACCGCCCTGGCCAACGCCCAGGGAGAAGTCGAACTCGCCAGCGTCCAGCTCGGCCAATTCCGTCAGGCGCTCGCCCAGGGCATCGAGCCGAGTCAGGCGCGCCTGCAACTCAGCGACATGGACTGCGAAGGCATCGAGCTGACGCTGGGCGTCCTGACGCACGGCCCCGACCTGTTCGCGCTGCTGATCGAGCGCTTCGGCCAACGAGGCGTCGACCACAGGCTCGGCAGTCAGCCACTTGGCCCCCAGCGCGGCACCGGCACCAAGGCTCAGGACCAGCAACAGGACAACCGACAGCAGCAACCAGCGCAGGTTTAGATGGATCGTTCGCGCCGAACCGTGACGACTGTTGAGCAGAATGATATGCATGGTTTCCCCATTTCGCAGAACACAGGCCGGCAGCACGCTCTGCTACCATGACGGCTCTGCAACCAAAGGCCTCCTGCCATGACGTTTCGTCCCTTGCCGGCCAAGGCACCCGCTACGCTGCTACGCGAAGCCAAGCCCCTGAAAGCGCTGTTCGGCCAGGCGCAACGCCTGTCCAACCTGCAGCGTCTTGTCGAAAGCCAGCTACAACCCGCTGCCCGGGAACACTGTCATGTAGCGTCCTGGCGCGACGGCTGTCTGCTATTGATCGTGACCGATGGCCACTGGGCAACACGCCTGCGTTATCAGCAAAGAAGACTGCAACGACAACTGCAGGCACTCGAAGAGTTCGCGACCTTAACGAAAATCCTGTTCAAGGTGCAACCTCAAGGCGGCCAGAATCGCGGAACCGGTCGCACCCTTTACTTGTCCAATAGCGCCGCACAGAGCATCCAGGCAACCGCCGAAGGCATCAGCGACCCCAGGCTGCGCGCCGCATTGGAGCGCCTGGCCAGTCATACGCAGAAAGACCAATAGCGCTCTTCCTCCGTTCGTCGGCGTGCTTCACTTCGCCGCACTCGCCAGGTAAATGACGCCATAAATTCTCCTGAGCCGCGCCCTCCCCAAACCGTCACAGCATAAAAAAGGCCACCCGAAGGTGGCCTCAAATAACGCTGGAAAGAGAGTAGGTTTACACCGCCGCAACCGGGCGCATGTAAGAGATCGGTGCGAGCTTGGCGTCCTCGAAGGTCACCATTTCCCAGGCATCGGTCTGTTCGATCAACGTACGCAGCAAACGATTGTTCAGTGCGTGACCGGATTTGAAGCCTTTGAACTCGCCGATCAGGCTGTTACCCAACAGATACAGGTCGCCGATGGCATCGAGAATCTTGTGTTTGACGAATTCGTCCTCGTAACGCAGGCCGTCTTCGTTGAGCACACGATATTCGTCGACCACGATGGCGTTTTCCACACTGCCACCGAGCGCCAGGTTCTGCGAACGCAGGAACTCGATGTCACGCATGAAGCCGAAGGTGCGGGCCCGGCTGACTTCCTTGACGAAGGACGTGCTGGAGAAATCCACACTGGCGCTCTGCGTGCGATTGCGGAACACGGGGTGATCGAAGTCGATCTCGAAGCTCACCTTGAAACCGTCGAAAGGTACGAAGGTGGCGCGCTTGTCGCCCTCCTCCACGGTTACCTCACGCAGGATGCGGATGAACTTCTTCGGCGCTTCCTGCTCCTGCAGGCCAGCGGATTGAATCAGGAATACGAAGGGACCAGCGCTGCCATCCATGATCGGCACTTCGGACGCGGAGAGCTCGACGTAGGCGTTATCGATGCCCAGGCCTGCCATGGCCGAAAGCAGATGCTCTACCGTATCCACCTTGACATCACCATTGATCAACGTCGTCGACATGGTGGTTTCACCGACATTCCCGGCCAATGCGCGGATTTCCACGATCGGGTCGAGGTCGGTACGACGAAACACGATACCGGTGTCCACCGGAGCCGGCTTCAGGGTCAGGTAAACCTTTTCCCCCGAGTGCAGGCCAACGCCGGTGGCACGGATGATGTTCTTCAGGGTGCGTTGTCTGATCATGGCTTGGCCGCTATATCGCTAGTTGCGAACTGTTTTCAACAATGGTCGGGAATGATAGCAGAACCGACCTTTGCTGAACACCAATCACCCATATACTCCTGATAAATTCCATCAATCAGCCTGGCGACGCAGGAAAGCCGGAATATCCAGGTAATCCAGATCGTCCTGGGTATTGAGCTTGGCTGCAGTGGCCGCGCCGCTGTGGCTCTGACGCTGCACGGTCGGACGCTCGTAGTCCTTGTAGTTGACCGACTGTTCGCTACGCGGCTGCGCGGCGGGCTGCTGGACAACCGGCTGGCTGACGGCGACCTGCACGGTGTTGTCGACCACCTTGACCGGTTTTTCCATGCGCGCGCCCAGACCGGTGGCGACCACGGTGACGTGCAGCTCGTCGCGCATGTCGGCGTCGATCACGGTGCCGACCTTGACGGTGGCGTGCTCGGAGGCGAACTGCTCGATGATGCTACCCACGTCGGAGTATTCACCCAGGGACAGGTCCGGGCCGGCAGTGATGTTCACCAGGATGCCGCGAGCGCCCTGCAGGTTGACGTCTTCCAGCAGCGGGTTGCGGATGGCCGCTTCGGTGGCTTCACGCGCACGGTTCGGACCGCTGGCGCAGCCAGTGCCCATCATCGCCATGCCCATTTCGCTCATCACGGTCTTCACGTCGGCGAAGTCGACGTTGATCATGCCCGGACGCTTGATGATGTCGGAGATACCGCGCACGGCGCCGGCCAGCACGTCGTCAGCCTTGGCGAAGGCGGACAGCAGGCTGGCGTCCTTGCCGAGGATGGTCAGCAGTTTTTCGTTGGGGATGGTGATCAGCGAGTCGACGCTCTCGGCCAGCGCGCGGATGCCTTCATCGGCGATGACCATGCGCTTCTTGCCCTCGAACGGGAACGGACGGGTGACCACGGCCACGGTGAGAATGCCCAGTTCCTTGGCCACCTCGGCGATCACCGGAGCAGCGCCGGTACCGGTGCCACCACCCATGCCGGTGGTGATGAACACCATGTCGGTGCCGGCCAGCACTTCGGCGATGCGCTCGCGATCTTCCAGCGCGGCCTGACGACCGACTTCCGGATTGGCGCCGGCACCCAGGCCCTTGGTCACGCCCGGGCCGAGCTGCAGCACGGTGCGCGCACCGATGTTCTTCAGCGCCTGCGCATCGGTGTTGGCGCAGATGAACTCGACGCCCTCGATGTTGCTGACAGCCATGTGATTGACCGCGTTACCGCCGCCACCACCGACACCGATGACCTTGATCACCGCGCTTTGTGGAATGTTGTCTACTAGTTCGAACATGATCCCTCTCCTTCCTTTCTAGTTGTGTAACGCCTACTGCAAAATTCAGAAATTGCCTTGCACCCAACGCTTGATGCGTTCGAGTACCGGGGTTTTGCTCTCGTCCTGATAAGGACTGCCCACCGACATGGAAATGCCATCGTTCTGCTTCTGCAGCCCGTACAGCAGCAAGCCCACACCGGTGGAATAAATCGGGTTGCGCACGACGTCAGCCATGCCCTTGACGCTATGCGGCACGCCGAGACGTACCGGCATGTGGAAGATTTCCTCGGCCAGTTCCACCGCGCCTTCCATCTTCGCCGTGCCGCCGGTCATGACGATGCCGGCGGGAATCAGATCTTCGTACCCACTGCGACGCAGCTCGGCCTGAACCAAAGTGAACAGCTCGTCGTAACGCGGCTCGACCACTTCAGCCAGGGACTGACGCGACAGGTCGCGCGGAGGACGGTCACCGACGCTCGGCACCTTGATGGTTTCGCCGGCACCGGCCAGCTTGGCCAGGGCGCAGGCGTAGCGGATCTTGATTTCCTCGGCGTACTGGGTCGGCGTACGCAGGGCCATGGCGATGTCGTTGGTCACCTGATCACCGGCGATCGGGATCACCGCGGTGTGGCGAATCGCGCCTTCGGTGAAGATGGCGATATCGGTGGTGCCACCGCCGATGTCCACCAGGCACACGCCCAGCTCCTTCTCGTCCTCGGTCAGTACCGAGTAGGCCGAGGCCAGCTGCTCGAGGATGATGTCGTCGACTTCCAGGCCGCAGCGGCGCACGCACTTCTCGATGTTCTGTGCGGCATTAACGGCGCAGGTCACCACGTGCACCTTGGCCTCCAGGCGCACGCCAGACATGCCCAGCGGCTCACGCACGCCTTCCTGATTGTCGATCACGTAGTCCTGCGCCAAGGTGTGCAGCACGCGCTGATCCGCCGGAATCGCAACGGCCTGCGCAGCGTCGAGCACGCGCTCGATATCGGCCGGGCTCACTTCACGGTCGCGGATGGCGACGATGCCGTGGCTGTTGAGGCTGCGGATGTGATTGCCGGCCACGCCGACGAAGGCCGAGTGAATGCGGCAGCCAGCCATCAGCTGCGCTTCTTCGACCGCGCGCTGGATCGAGGCCACGGTGGATTCGATATTGACCACCACACCCTTCTTCAGGCCGCGCGACGGATGGGTGCCGATACCGACGATCTCCAGCTGGCCGTCGGCCGTCACCTCGCCCACCAGCGCCACCACCTTGGAGGTGCCGATGTCCAGGCCAACGATCATCTTGCCGCTCTGCGCGCTACTCATTAGTCCTGCCTCTCCTCAATTCACTTTCTGCTCGGCCGCGGCCGGCTCCACCGGCTCACGCCAGGCCACGGCCAGGCCGTTGGCATAACGCAGGTCGATGCGCGCGATGTTCGCGCTCTGTTCTTTCAGTTCCCGCTCGTAGATGGCGGCGAACCGACGCATTTTTTCCACCACGTGATCGCGTCCCAGCAGGATGTCGATACGCTGGCCACTGGCGTTCTCGGTGGCCGAGAGAAACCAACTGCCGCGCTCGCGCAACTGCAGCCCGACTACGGTAAAGCCCATCGGCCGCAGCAACTGGCTGAGCATCTGGTACTGCTGCATGACCTTCGGCTGCGCCCGCTTGGGGCCGGACAACTGCGGCAGGTGCTGGTAGTTGTCCAGTTCCTGCGGCGCAAAGGCCTGCCCCTGATTGTTGAGCAGCGCCTCGTCGCCCCAACGGGCGATGGGCAGTTGCTCTTCCAGGCGCACGTCGATCTGATCCGGCCAGACCCGGCGCACTTCGGCATGGGCGATCCAGGGCATACGCTCGAGCTCCTCACGCATGCCGCGCAGATCGGCGCTGAAGAAGCTCGCCTCGATGAACGGCGCGATCCGCCGCTGCACCGCCTGCTGACTGACATAGGCCAGATCGCCCTGCACGCTGATGCGCGCGATCGGGCGGTCGGCATAGGGCAGCAGACGCTGCGCGCCTTCGTAGGCGCCGAAACCCAGACCAACCAGCAGCAGCGGCCAGAGCAGGCGCCCGACCCAGGAGAAATCCGGCTTGGGCAGACGCAGGCGCATCGGCTCCTTGGCCACCAGACGGCTGGCGCCACGCGGCACGGGCTTGCCGCGCAGCGGAGCCCTCAACGTGTCCTGGTGACGCAAAGCCACTGTCATGACTTAACCCCTCGCCTCGACGCTATCGGCCAGGATCGCCAGCACCAGTTGCTGGAAATCCAGCCCGGCGGCGCGCGCGGCCATCGGCACCAGGCTGTGATCGGTCATGCCCGGCACGGTGTTCACTTCCAACAGCCAGAACTGGCCGCTGGCATCCTGCATCACATCGGCGCGCGCCCAGCCCTGAGTGCCCACGGCCTCGCAGGCACGTGCGGTCAGCTCTTTCAGTTCCACCTCTTTCTCGGCGGACAGGCCACAGGGAATGCGGTACTGGGTGTCATCGGCCAGGTACTTGGCGTCGTAGTCGTAGAAGGTATGCGGTGTACCGAGACCAATGGGTGGCAGCACTTCACCGCGCAACACGGCGATGGTGAATTCGGGGCCGGCGATCCACTGCTCGACCAGCACCTGGCTGTCGTAGCGGGCCGCGTCCTGCCAGGCAGCGATCAACGCCTCGACGCTTTCGACCTTGGCCATGCCGATGCTGGAGCCTTCGTGGGCCGGCTTGACGATCAGCGGGAAGCCGAGTTCGACAGCCGCTGCCTGGCAGTCGGCCTGCGAAGTCAGCACGGCGTGACGCGGCGTCGGCAGGCCGAGGCTGTGCCAGACCTGCTTGGTGCGCAGCTTGTCCATGGCCAGCGCCGAGGCGAGGATGCCACTGCCGGTGTAGGGAATGCCGGCGCACTCGAGCAGGCCCTGCATGGAGCCGTCCTCGCCACCGCGACCGTGCAGCACGATGAAGGCGCGGTCGATCTTCTCGCTGTTCAGACGAGCCAGGAAATCATCGCCCACGTCGATACCGAAGGCGTCCACGCCGGCCGCCTGCAGGGCGCTGAGCACGGCATTGCCGGATTTCAGCGATACCTCGCGCTCGGCGCTCTTGCCACCGAACAGCACGGCGACGCGACCGAAAGCCTTGGGATCGAGGGTACTGTGCAAACTCATTTCGACTCCCCCACGAACAGTGGGTGCTTGATCAGTTGCGGCGCCACCGCGCCGATATCGCCAGCGCCCTGGCAAAGCAGGATGTCGCCGGCACGCAGCAGCGGTTTGAGCAGCGGCGCCAGGTCGGCACCGCGCTCGACATAGATCGGATCGAGCTGGCCGCGCTGGCGGATGCTGTGGCACATCTGCCGGCTATCCGCGCCCGGGATCGGCTCCTCGCCGGCCGGGTAGACCTCTACCAGCAGCAGCACATTGGCTTCGCCGAGCACCTGCACGAAGTCGTCGTACAGATCGCGGGTACGGCTGTAACGGTGTGGTTGATAGACCATCACCAGACGGCGCTCCGGCCAACCGCCACGTACGGCCTTGATCACCGCGGCCACTTCACGCGGGTGATGACCGTAGTCATCCACCAGCATCACGCTGCCGCCGTCCACCGGCAGTTCGCCGTAAACCTGGAAGCGCCGACCGACGCCCTGGAAGCCGGACAGGCCGCTGACGATGGCGGCATCATCGATGCCTTCGTCAGTGGCGATGGCAATGGTTGCCAGCGCGTTCAGAACGTTGTGATTGCCCGGCATGTTCACCGACACGTCGAGCGGCTCGCAGTCCGGACGCAGCACGGTGAAATAGGTGCGCATGCCTTCCTGACGCACGTTGATCGCGCGCACGTCGGCGTCGTCGGAGAAGCCGTAGGTCACGGTCGGACGGCCGACCTGTGGCAGCAACTCGCGCACCACCGGATCGTCCACGCAGAGCACGGCCAGACCATAGAACGGCAGGTTGTGCAGGAACTCGATGAAGGTCTTCTTCAGCTTGTTGAAGTCGCCGCCATAGGTGCTCATGTGGTCGGCGTCGATATTGGTGACCACCGAGACCATCGGCTGCAGATGCAGGAAGCTGGCGTCGCTCTCGTCGGCTTCGGCGATCAGGAAGCGGCTGGAGCCAAGCTGAGCATTGGTGCCGGCGGCGTTCAGACGGCCACCGATGACGAAGGTCGGGTCCAGACCGCCGGCAGCGAACACCGAGGCCAGCAGGCTGGTGGTGGTGGTCTTGCCATGGGTGCCGGCCACGGCGATACCGTGGCGGTAGCGCATCAGCTCGGCAAGCATCTCGGCACGCGGCACCACAGGAATACGGCGCTCCAGCGCGGTGGCGACTTCCGGGTTGCTGGTGTTGACGGCGCTGGAAACCACCAGCACGTCAGCCTGCTCGGCATTTTCCGCGCGGTGACCGATGAAGATGGTCGCCCCGAAGTTCTGCAGCCGCTCGGTCACCGCCGAGGCTTTGAGATCGGAGCCAGACACTTCGTAACCCAGGTTGAGCAGCACTTCGGCGATCCCGCACATGCCCACACCGCCGATACCGACGAAATGAATGCGGCGGATACGGCGCATACGCCGTACTTCGGCCTTGACCGCTGCTGGCGACTTAGCCACGCATCACCTCCTGGCAGATGTCGACCACCGTGCGGGTGGCATCGGGCTTGGCCAGGCGACGCGCGGTGGCGCCCATGACATTGAGTTTTTCCAGGTGCATCAGAACCTCGGTGAGCTGCGCGGCAAGCGTGTCCGCGTCAGTGGCATGTTGCGGGAGAAGGACGGCAGCGCCCTCCTTCGCCAGGTATTCGGCGTTGCGGCTCTGGTGGTCGTCGATGGCGTGCGGCAGCGGCACCAGAAACGACGGCAGCCCCGCGGCGGCCAGCTCGCTGACGGTCAGCGCGCCGGCGCGGCAAACCACCAGATCGGCCCAGCCGTAGGCGCGAGCCATGTCCTTGATGAAGGGCGCGACCTCGGCTTCGACCGCAGCTTCGCGATAACGCTCCGCAGTGATCTCGGCATGTTGTTTGCCGGCCTGGTGGAACACCTGCGGACGGACGTCAGCGGCAATTTTCCCCAGCGCAGCCGGCAACAATTTGTTCAGTGGCTCGGCCCCCAGGCTACCGCCGAGGACCAGCAATTTCGGCTTGCGATCGACCAGCGGCTCGCGCGGTGTTTCCAGAAACAGCTCTTCACGCACCGGGTTACCGGTGGTGCGCCGTTTGTCGGATGCGCCGAAGGTATTCGGGAAGGCCTCGCAGATGCGCGTGGCGATACGCGACAGCAGGCGGTTGGCGGTACCGGCCACGGCGTTCTGCTCGTGGATCACCAGCGGCACGCCGGCCATGCGCGCAGCCAGTCCACCCGGACCGGTGACATAGCCGCCCATGCCCAGCACGCACACCGGCTGCAACTCGCGCACGATACGACGCGCCTGCAGCAGCGAGCGCAGCAGCTGGAATGGCGCCTTGAGCAGCGACAGCTTGTTCTTGCCACGCAGACCGCTGACGTTGATCAGGTGCAGCGGCAAACCGGCTTGCGGCACCAGTTCGTTCTCGATGCCACGCGGCGTACCCAGCCAGTGCACGCTGTAACCGCGGGTCTGGAACTCGCGCGCGCAGGCCAGCGCGGGGAACACGTGGCCACCGGTGCCGCCGGCCATGATCAGCACATTACCGCGCATGGGCGACCTCCTTGTTCGGCTCGGCGAAATCCTCTTCGCTGAACTCGATATCCTCGTTGCCCAGAACGTTGCGCCGTTCCCATTCGATACGCAGCAGGACCGCCAGGCTGACGCAGCAGATCACCAGCGACGAACCGCCGTAGCTGAGGAACGGCAAGGTCAGGCCCTTGGTCGGCAGCAGACCGGTGTTCACGCCGATGTTGATCAGGAACTGGCCGATCCACAGGAAGGACAGGCCATAGGCCACATAGGCGGAGAAGAACTGCTTGGCCTTCTCGGCCCACAGGCCGATATACAGACCACGCACGCAGACGAAGACGAACAGCGCCAGGGTCGCCAGTGCGCCGACGAAGCCCAGCTCCTCGGCCAGTACCGAGAAGACGAAGTCGGTATGCGCTTCCGGCAGGTAGAACTGTTTCTGAATGCTGTTGCCCAGGCCGACGCCGAACCACTCGCCGCGACCGAAGGCGATCAGCGCCTGAGTCAGCTGATAGCCCGAGCCATACTGGTCGGCCCAGGGATCGGTAAAGGTGATCAGACGCTGCAGGCGATATTCCTGGGTCTGCACCAGAACGAACACGGCGCCGACCGCCAGCGCCACCATCAGGCCGAAGCGCAGCATGCCGACGCCACCGAGGAACAGCATGGCCATGGCCGAGCCCATCATCACCACGGTGGCGCCGAAGTCCGGTTCCAGCAGCAACAGGCCGGCCATCGGCAGCAACACCACGAAGGGTTTGAAGAAGCCCATCCAGCTTTCGCGCACTTCTTCCTGGCGACGCACCAGATAACCGGCCAGGTAGACCACCACGAACACCTTGGCGATCTCCGACGGCTGCACGTTGAACGCACCGAAGCCGATCCAGCGCCGCGCGCCGTTGACCTCGCGGCCAATGCCAGGAATCAGCACCAACACCAGCAGGCCGAACGCCGCCAGCAGGAGCATCCAGCCATAACGCTGCCAGAAGCTCATCGGGATCATCAGCACGATGCCGGCGGCACCGAGACCGATGACCAGATAAACCAGGTGGCGAATCATGTGATAGAGCGGGTTACCGGACAGCGCAGCCGCGACTTCCGAGGACGCCGAGGTGATCATCACCAGCCCCAGGCCGAGCAGGCCAAGGCAGCCAGCCAGCATCGGGAAGTCGACATCGAAGCCGCGACCCAGCAAGGGTGAGGGACGAACATGCAGGAAGGCCAGCATCAGACGACCCCTCCCACGGCCTGGGCGAACAGACGCCCGCGCTCTTCGAAGTTCTTGAACATGTCCAGGCTGGCGCAGGCCGGCGACAGCAGCACGGCATCGCCAGCCTCGGCCAGCTCGCTGCAGCGCTGTACCGCTTCGTCCAGGGTTGCCACCCGCACCAGTGGCGCGGCATTACCCAGGGCGGCAGCGAGCAGCTCGGCATCACGCCCCAGCAGCACCACGGCACGGCAGAAGCGTGCGACTGGCTGCTTCAGCGCGGAGAAGTCGGCGCCCTTGCCGTCGCCACCGGCGATCAGCACCAGCTTGCCGGCGATATCGGCCCCAAGGCCTTCGATGGCCGCCAGCGCGGCACCGACGTTGGTGGCCTTGGAGTCGTCGTAGTAGTTCACACCGGCGCGTTCACCGACCCACTGGCAGCGGTGCGGCAACCCGGCGAACTGACGCAACGTGGCGAGCATGGCCTCCATCGGCAGGCCCACGGCATGGCCGAGCGCCAACGCCGCCAGGGCGTTGGACTGATTGTGCGCACCGCGGATCTTCAGTTCGCTCACCGGCAGCAGCGCCTCGAAGCGAAACGCCAGGGATTTCTCGCCGTTCTCTTCGAGCAAGCCGAAGCGCTTGAAGTCGGGTTTGCCCAGGCCGAATTCCCAGCAGGTCACCTGATCGGCAATCAGCGGACGCGACAGCGCATCGTCGCGGTTGACCACCACCTGGCGCGCGCCACGGAAGATCCGATGCTTGGCCAGGTGATAGGCCGGCAGGCCGCTGTAGCGATCCATGTGGTCTTCGCTGATGTTCAGGCAGGTGGCCACTTCGGCATTGAGCTGATCGGTGGTCTCCAGCTGGAAGCTGGACAGCTCCAGGACGTACAGCTCGACGTCGTCGGCCAGCAGGTCCAGCGCCGGCGTGCCGAGGTTACCGCCAACGGCGACGCGCTTGCCGGCCGCAGCCGCCATCTCGCCCACCAGGGTGGTGACGGTGCTCTTGGCGTTGGAACCGGTGATGGCGACGATGGGCGCCTTGGCGTGGCGGGCGAACAGATCGATATCGCCGGACAGCTTGACCCCGCGGGCGGCGGCTTCAGCCAGCGCCGGGGTCGACACCGCAAGGCCCGGGCTCACGTACAGCTCCGAGGCACGGCAGAGGAAATCCACGTCCAGCTCACCGCAGCGTACTTCCACCTGCGGGTAGTCACGCTTGAGCGTTTCCAGCTCCGGCGGGTTCGCGCGCGTATCGGCCACGGCAAAGCGCACGCCCTGCTGCGCCAGGAAGCGCACCAGGGACATGCCGCTCTTGCCGAGGCCGACAACGATGCGGAACTGGTCGGAAGCGATCAGGGTCACGCTCAATTACCTCAGTTTCAGGGTGGCCAGGCCGATCAGCACGAGAATCACGGTGATGATCCAGAAGCGGACGATCACGCGTGGTTCGGGCCAGCCCTTGAGTTCGAAATGGTGGTGGATCGGCGCCATGCGGAACACGCGCTTGCCGGTCAGCTTGAAGCTGGCGACCTGGATGATCACCGACAGGGTTTCCATGACGAACACGCCGCCCATGATGAACAGCACGATTTCCTGGCGGACGATCACGGCGATGGTGCCCAGCGCGGCGCCGAGGGCCAACGCACCGACGTCGCCCATGAAGACCTGCGCCGGGTAGGTGTTGAACCACAGAAAGCCCAGACCGGCACCCACCAGTGCGGCGCAGAACACGATCAACTCGCCCGAGCCCGGCACGTAAGGGATCAGCAGGTACTCGGCGAAATTCACGTTGCCCGACAGGTAGCAGAAGATGCCCAGGGCGCCGCCAACCATTACGGTGGGCAGAATGGCCAGGCCGTCGAGACCGTCGGTAAGGTTCACCGCATTGCTGGTGCCGACGATGACGAAGTAGGTCAGCACCACGAAGCCGACACCCAGAGGAATGGCGACGTCCTTCAGCAGCGGCAGGATCAGGGTGGTTTCTACCGGACTCTGCGCAGTCATATAAAGGAAGGCGGCTGCAGCGAGGCCGAACACCGACTGCCAGAAATACTTCCAGCGGCTCGGCAGGCCGCGCGAGTTCTTCTCGATCACCTTGCGGTAGTCATCGACCCAGCCGATGGCGCCGAACGCCAGGGTTACGGCCAGCACCACCCACACGTAACGGTTGGACAGGTCGGCCCAGAGCAGGGTGCTGACGGCGATGGCGGTGAGGATCAGCGCGCCGCCCATGGTCGGCGTGCCCTTCTTCGACAAGTGCGACTGCGGGCCATCGTTGCGCACGGCCTGGCCGATCTGACGCACCTGCAGGGTGCGGATCATCCAGGGGCCCAGCCACAGCGACAGCCCCAGAGCGGTGAGCACGCCGAGGATGCCGCGCAGGGTCAGGTACTGAAAGACCGCGAAGCCCTTGTGAAACTGTTGCAGGTACTCCGCCAGCAGCAGCAGCATTTAGTGATTCTCCCCAGATACGTCACACAGCGCCGCCACGACCTTGTCCATGGCTGCGCTGCGTGATCCCTTGATTAGTAGTGTGCTGCCGGCCTGTTCGGCGCGAAGCGCTTCGATCAGCTCGGCCTGATCGACGAAGTGACGGCCTTTTGAGCCAAACTCCTCGACCGCAAAACGCATCAGCGGGCCGACGGCGTAAAGCGCATCGACCTTGCCGGCGGCATGGCGGCCAACATCGCGATGGCCCCGTTCGGCCCACTCGCCCAGCTCGCCCATGTCTCCCAGCACCAGAACGGTGCGACCGGAGAAGCCGGCGAGTATATCCACCGCCGCACACATAGACACGGGGTTGGCGTTGTAACTGTCATCGATAACCCGAACGCCGTTCGGCGCCAGCTGCGCTACGGCACGGCCCTTGACCGGCTGCAGGTTTTCCAGGCCCTGGACCATGGCGACCAACGGCATGCCCAGGGCATGAGCCGCGGCGCAGGCAGCCAGTGCATTGGCTACGTTATGCTCGCCCAGCAGATTGAGCTGAATGCGCGCGCTGCCAAGCGGGCTGCGCAGAGTGAAGCCCTGGCAGCCGCGCTCGTCGCGGGCCAGGTCGCTGCCGTGGAAATCGGCGCGGGTGTCGCGCAGGGCAAAGCTGAGCACCTGACGCCCGGCGGCACGGCGCTGCCAGGTGAGGAAGGCCTTGTCATCCAGATTGAGCACGGCCACGCCGTCGCTCGCCAAGCCTTCGAGAATCTCGCCCTTGGCCTCGACGATCTTTTCCGGACCACCGAACTCACCGACATGGGCGTTGCCGGCATTGGTGATAATCGCCACTTGCGGCCGGGTCAGGCTGACGGTGTAGGCGATCTCGCCGACATGGTTGGCGCCCAGCTCGATCACTCCGGCGCGATGCTCGGGCGCCAGCTCCAGCAGGGTCAGCGGGGCGCCAAGATCGTTATTGAGGTTGCCGCGCGTGGCCAGCACCGCACCGTTCAGGGCGGAGCGCAGAATGGACGCGAGCATCTCCTTGACGCTGGTCTTGCCACTGGAGCCGGTCACTGCAGCCAGCGGGCCGGTGAAGGCTTGACGATTCAGTGCGCCCAGCTGACCAAGCGCCATGCGGGTATCTGCCACCAGCAACTGCGGCAGCGGCGCTCCCCCCACTTCACGTTCGACCAACGCAGCAACGGCGCCCTTGGCGGCGACGTCGGCCAGGTAGTCGTGACCATCGAAGCGCGGCCCGGCCAGCGCCACGAACAGTTGCCCGGCAGCGATGGTACGGCTGTCGGTACCCACTGCAGAGAAAGCGACATCGGCGCCGATCACCCGTGCGTTCAAGTCACCAGCAACTTCGCTGAGCAGCCAGGGCTTAAGCATGAGCGGCCTCCCAGGCCGACAGGGCCTTGTTCGCTTCGATCAGATCGGAGAATGGCTGACGCACGCCCATGATCTCCTGGTAATCCTCGTGACCCTTGCCAGCCAGCACCAGTACGTCGGCGGCCTCGGCCTGAGCGATCAGGCGGGCGATGGCATCGCCACGACCGTGGATGAACTGCACCTGCTCCGGCGAAACGAAGCCGGCGCGAATATCGGCAACGATCTGCGCAGGGTCTTCGGTGCGTGGATTGTCATCGGTGACCCACACCACGTCGGCCAGACGCTCGGCCACCGCTGCCATCAGCGGGCGCTTGCCGCGATCACGATCGCCGCCACAGCCGAACAGGCACATCAGACGCCCCTCGACATGCGGACGCATGGCTTCCAGCACTTTTTCCAGGGCATCCGGGGTGTGCGCATAATCGACCACCACCAGCGGCTTGTCGCCGCCACCCAGACGCTGCATGCGACCGGCCGGCCCCTGCAGCTGCGGCAGCACCTTGAGGATTTCATCCAGGCCATAGTCCAGGCCCAACAGCGCGCCGACCACGGCCAGCAGATTGCTCAGGTTGAAGCGACCGAGCAGGTTGCTGCGCAGCACGCCCTCACCACGCGGCGTGACCAGGCGCGCGCGAACACCGTGATCTTCGAAGTGCGCTTCGCTGCAATAAAGGAAGGCGCCGGCATCGCTGAGGCTGTAGCCGATCAGGCGTGACTCGTGCGCCTGCGCCGCCAGCTCACGGCCGAAGGCGTCATCCAGGTTGATCACCCGGCACCGCAGATTCGGCCAGGCGAACAGCTTGGCCTTGGCTGCGCCATAGGCCTCCATGCTGCCGTGGTAGTCGAGGTGATCACGCGACAGGTTGGTGAACACCGCCACGTCGAATTCCAGCGCGGCGACACGGCCCTGGTCCAGGCCATGGGAAGAGACTTCCATGGCCACGGCGCGGGCACCGGCCTGCTTGAGAGACGCCAGGGTCGCCTGCACACCGACCGGGTCGGGCGTGGTGTGCTTGCCCTGCTCCAGCGCGCCATGGAAACCGTTGCCCAAAGTCCCCACGATGCCGCACGGCTGGCCGAGCAGATCCAGTGCCTGAGCCAGCAACTGGCTGACACTGGTCTTGCCGTTGGTGCCAGTAACGCCGACCAGATACAGGGCACGACTCGGTTCACCGTAAAAACGTCCGGCGATAGCCGAAAGCTGCCTGGCCAGGCCTTTGACCGGAACCAGCACGGCACTGTCGGCGTGCATGGCCGGTGCGCCCTCGGCCTCGAAGGCGACAGCGGCAGCACCGCGAGCAATGGCATCGGCGATATGCACGCGACCATCCTGCTGGGTACCCGGCACGGCCAGGAACAGATCACCCGGACGCACCTTGCGACTGTCCAGGGTCAGTTCACGAATCAGCACGCCGCTTTCGGCAGCGGGCAGCAATTGATTGAGCGGCATGGGCATCAGTTGCGCCCTCCCTGACCAGCGGCGGCCATTTTCTGCTCGGGCGGCGGCAGATTGTCCGGCGCGATGTTCATCAGACGCAGCGAGCCGGCCATCACCCGACTGAATACCGGCGCGGAGATCAGGCCACCGTAGTAGGCCCCCTTGCCGGGCTCGTCGATCACCACGACCAGCGCGATACGCGGGTCCTGCGCCGGCGCGAAGCCCGCGAACAGGGAACGATAGGAATTGGTCTGATAGCCCTTGGCCCCGGCGTTGGTCTTGCGCGCCGTGCCGCTCTTGCCAGCGACGTGGTAGCCCGGCACCTGAGCGCGGAACACACCACGCGGCGCCTCGACCACCTGCTGCAACATGCCCTGCAGGGTCTTGGCCACCTCAGGCGGCACGACCTGCAACGCGCTCGGTTTGCTGTCCACGCGAATCATCGACAGCGGCGTCATGCCGCCACCGTTGGCCAGTGCCGCATAGGCATGTGCCAGCTGCACGGCGGTCACCGACAGGCCATAGCCGTAGGACAACGTGGCCGTTTCCGCCTGACGCCACTGACGGTGATTGGGCAGATTGCCGACCCGCTCACCGGGGAAACCCAGGCCGGTGTCACGACCGAAGCCCAGGTTGCTCAGTACCTGATGGATGTTCTCTCCGCCTACGTCGAAGGCGATCTTGCTCATGCCGACGTTACTGGAGTTGATCAGGATCCCGGTCAGGTCCAGCGCCGGACCTTGCGTACGGGAAACGTCGCGAATGCTGTAACGACCGATTTGCAGGGTGCCATTGCCGACCTGGACGATGTCGCTGGGCTTCCAGCGGCCGGACTCCAGGGCAGCGGCCATCGACAGCGGCTTGATGGTAGAACCGGGTTCGAACACGTCGATCATGGCGCGGTTACGCATGGCAGCCGGGGTCAGATTGCGGCGATTGTTCGGGTTGTAGGTGGGATGATTGACCATCGCCAGTACTTCACCGGTCTTCACGTCGACCATGACCAGGCTGCCGGCCTTGGCGTCGTTTTCCAGCAGCGCGTTGCGCAGCTCACGATGGGCCAGGTACTGCAGGCGCAGGTCAATGGACAACGCCAAGGCCTTGCCAGCCTTGGCGTTCTGCGCGACCTGCACATCCTTGATCAACTTGCCGCGGCGATCCTTGAGCACCTGGCGCTTGCCGGGCACACCGGCCAGCCAATCCTCGTAAGCCAGTTCCATGCCTTCGCGACCACGGTCGTCGATGTCGGTGAAGCCGACAACATGAGCGGCGACCTCGCCCGCCGGGTAGAAACGGCGGAATTCCTCGATGGCATAAACGCCCGGCACCTTCAGATCCAGCACGCTCTGACCTTTCTCAGGGGTCAGGCCGCGGACCAGGTACATGAATTCGCGCTCCTTGTTCTGTTCCAGGCGCGCGGCGAAGTTGGCCGGATCCTGCCCCAGGGCAGCAGCCAGCGCCGGCCACTGCTCGCGACCAGCCTGCAACTCCTTGCCGTTGGCCCACAAGGTGGTGACCGGTGTACTGACCGCCAGCGGCTCGCCATTGCGATCGGTGATCAGACCGCGGTGCGCCGGAATCGGGATATGCCGCACGCTGCGGGCATCGCCATGGGCCTTGAGGAAGTCATGGTCGAGCACCTGCAGATCGAGCATGCGCCAGGCGATGGCGCCGACCATCAGCGCCAGCAGCACCAGCACCAGGCGAAAACGCCAGGGGTAGAGCGCGCCTTCGAGACCGATCATGGACGCACCATGCGCACGGCGGCAGGGTCGGGAATGTGCATTTTCAGCTGCTCGGTGGCCAGCGCTTCGATGCGGTTGTGCGCAGTCCAGGTACTCTGCTCGAGAATCAGCCGGCCCCACTCGGCCTGCGCCTTGTCGCGCACACTCAGCTCGCCGTACAGCTCGTTGAGCAGCAGACGATTCCAGTGCGCGCTGTAGGACACCGCCACGGCGGAAACCAGAATGGCAATGAACAACAGCAGCATCAGGAAGCTGCCATTGGGCATGGATCTGATCAGCCGGCGGCTCATCGCAATTTCTCCGCGATGCGCATCACCGCGCTGCGCGAGCGCGGGTTGGCCTTGAGCTCGGCCTCACCGGCATAGACCGGCTTGCCAATCAACTTCAGACGCGGCTCGAAAGCTTTCGGGATGATCGGCAGGTCGCGCGGCAGCTTGTCCGCCTCGCCCTTGGCCTGACGCTTCATGAACTGCTTGACGATGCGGTCTTCCAGCGAGTGGAAACTGATCACCACCAGGCGACCACCCACCTCCAGCGCTTCAAGCGCTGCTTCGAGGCCGCGCTCGAGATCACCGAGCTCGTTATTGATGTAAATGCGGATGCCCTGGAAGGCACGAGTAGCCGGGTTCTTGCCTTTTTCCCAGGCTGGGTTGGCATCGGTCAGCACTTTCGCCAGATCGGCAGTGCGGGTGAACGGCTGCTCAGCCCGACGCTGCACCACGGCGCGCGCCATGCGCTTGGCGAAACGCTCCTCGCCGTAATCCTTCATCACACGAGCGATTTCATCTTCGTCTGCCGTGGCGATCCAGTCAGCGGCACTGACGCCGGCGTCGGGATTCATGCGCATGTCCAGCGGGCCGTCATTGAGGAAGCTGAAGCCACGCTCGGGATCGTCCAGCTGCGGCGAGGATACACCGAGGTCCAGCAGGATGCCGGAGACCTGCCCGGAAATGCCGCGGACAACAGCCTCGTCGCCAAGTTCCGCAAAACTGCGCTGCACAACGACAAAGCGGCCGTCTTCGGCCGCCAATGCTTCCCCGGTGGCTATCGCCAGGGGATCCTTGTCGAACCCCAGTAGCCGCCCACCCGGCCCGAGCTTTTGCAGGATCAGCCGGCTGTGCCCTCCCCGTCCGAAGGTGCCATCCATATAGCAACCGTCAGCGCGCACGGCGAGCCCCTCGACGGCTTCGTCGAGCAGCACGGTGATATGGCGCAAGGTATCGGTCATGGTCACAGGATCAGGCTACGCAGTTCATCGGAAAGGGCTCCCGGCTGCTTGATGGCGGCCAGGTCGTTTGCAGCTTGGGCGTTCCAGGTTTCTTCATCCCACAGCTGGAACTTGTTCAGGTGGCCGACCAGCATCGCGTGCTTGTCGAGCTTCACGTGGTCACGCAGGCGCGGCGGGATCAGGATGCGCGCACTGCCATCCATCTCGAGGTCCACCGCATTGCCTACCAGCAAGCGCTGCAGGATCCGGTTCTTTTCATCCAGGGAAGCCAGCACGCTGAGTTTTTCCTCGATGCGCTCCCACTCGACCAGGGGATAGATGTTCAAACAGGGGTCATTGATGTCGATGGTCACGATGAGCTGGCCTGCGCAACGCGAAACGAGCTCGTCACGATACCGACTCGGCATCGCGAGGCGCCCTTTGGCGTCGAGACTGATGGCGTTAGCTCCGCGAAACACGGCTGCGCTTCCCCTGTAATTAGCTATCCATGCCCATAAAAACCCACTTCATGCCACTTTTCACCACTTGCGCACACTATAGAAACGCCCAGGCCCCACCGTCAAGGCGCCGCGAAAGGGAAAAATCCTTACAGGACGGAGATTTAGCGAACAAAAGCGAGGGGAAAAGGGATGCCGACGTCGGCTTTTGAGAGATAAATTTCAGCCTTTCCAGCGAGCTGAAATTCGAACTTAAAGTGATTTATTAAGAGTAAGAATTTTTCGGTATCAGAAAAGCGGGGAATAGAAGCGCAAAACGAGAGAAGGAGGGAGGAGAGTCGATCTGTAAGCCGGGTTCTGTCGAGGACAGCCATTCCTCTACGACGTACATCACTGCACGCCTTTAGCAACCTACCCGGTTCCAGCGCGGGCCACGCCGATGGAACCCTATTTGGTCTTGCTCCGAGTGGGGTTTACCTAGCCACGGACTGTTGCCAGCCGTGCGGTGCGCTCTTACCGCACCTTTTCACCCTTACCGGCGCCGAAACGCTTAGGCGGTTATTTTCTGTGGCACTTTCCGTAGGCTCACGCCTCCCAGGCGTTACCTGGCACTCCGCCCTATGGAGCCCGGACTTTCCTCCCCCTTCTTGCGAAGGCAGCGACTGTCCGATCGACTCTCCGCCGGCAAGGGTACCGGGCGTGATGGCAAGCTGCAAGCGAGACAGGCATCACAACGACTCGCCTTTGCGCTCCAAAGCCACCTGATAAAGCAGGTTCTTGCGCACCCCGGTGATCTCGGCCGCCAGTGCCGCCGCTCGCTTGAGGGGCATTTCCGCCAGCAGCAGATCGAGCACGCGCAGCGCTTCGGCGCTGACTGCCTCCTCACCCTCCGGAGCCTGCCAGCCCGCCACCAGCACCACGCACTCGCCACGCTGCTGGTTGCTGTCCGCAGCCACCCATTCACACAGCTCGGCCAGCGGCAGCCCTTGCAGGGTCTCGAAGGTCTTGGTCAGCTCACGCGCCAGCAGTGCGGGGCGCTCACCACCGAACACCTCACGCATGTCTTGCAGGCACTCGAGGATACGGTGCGGCGCCTCATAGAAAATCAACGTACGCGGCTCTTCGCGCACCTGCTCCAGCCGCGCACGACGCCCCGCAGCCTTGGCCGGCAGAAAGCCCTCGAAGATGAAACGATCCGAGGGCAGACCGGCAGCCGACAGTGCAGCGATCAGCGCACAGGCGCCGGGCACCGGCACCACCGCGAAGCCGGCTGCACGCGCCTGGCGCACCAGGTGATAACCGGGATCGGAAATCAGCGGCGTACCGGCATCGGAAATCAGCGCCACATCCTCCCCCGCCTGCAGCCTGGCGAGAAAGCGCCCACCCTGATCGCGCTCGTTGTGCTCATGGCAGGCCGCCAAGGGCGTTTCGATACCGAAATGCTGCAGCAGGCGCGCCGAATGGCGGGTGTCTTCGGCTGCGATCAGCGCCACATCGCGCAGGATTCGCAGCGCCCGCGCACTGATGTCGTCCAGATTGCCAATGGGCGTGGCGACCACATAAAGGCTGCCTGGCTGGACGCTTGCGACTGCGGGCTGACTCACTGGAAACACCTCGTTAATTGAATGAGCGCTCATTCTAGCCGGTTCCGCCCCTGCGGCATCGCACCGATCTCGGGGCTTGGGTACAATCGCCGCTTGATTTGCTCAAGTATCAGGATGACCCGATGATCGCTAGCCTGCGTCCTCTTTCCGCTCTTTTCCTGGCCGGCCTGCTCGCCGCCTGCGCCAGCTCGCCCTCCAACAACCTGGGCCAGCTGCCACGCACGCCACAAGCCAGCATCGAGCAGATGCTCCAGCAAGCCGCCGAGAGCAAACCGGAACAGGCCGCCCTGCTGCGCCTGTCGGCAGCCGACCAGAGCTATCAGCAAAAGGACGTGGCGCGCGCCACGCGCATTCTTGAGCAGATCGACATCGCCAGCCTGCAGCCCGCACAACAGATCTTCGCCAGCACCCTGAAAGCCGAGCTGGCCATGGCCCGCAAGCAGCCCAAGAGCGCGCTGAAAGCCTTGCAACACCCAAGCCTCGAGCGCCTGGCTGAATTGCCGGTCGAGCAGCAGATTCGCACCCAGCTGGTTCGCGCACGCGCCCTCGAAGCCGATGGCCAGACTCTGGCTGCTGCCCGCGAGCGCGTCTTCATCGCGCCCCTGCTGAGCGGTCAGGCTGCTCATGACAACCACGAGAACATCTGGGCACTGGTGTCCGCGCTGCCTGCACAAACCTCTGCCGGCGCCGACAGCGATCTGGCCGGCTGGCTGGAGCTGGCCCAAGTGACCAAAAGCAGTGCCACGCTCGAGCAGCAGCAAGCCGCCATCGACCAGTGGGTCGCGCAGAACCCGCAACACCCGGCCGCCGAGCAACTGCCAGAAGCGCTGGGCAAGCTGCGCGAGCTGGCCAGCCAGCCGCTTACCCGTGTCGCTCTACTGCTGCCGCAGGAAGGCCAGCTGGCCAGCGTTGCCCGCGCTCTGCGCGACGGTTTCCTTGCCGCTCATTACGAAGCTCAACAGGCCGGCCAGAACCCGCCGGACATCAAGCTGTATGACAGCTCGCGCATCGGCTCGCTGGACGCCTTCTACCAGCAAGCGCAGGCCGACGGCGTGCAGCTGGTGGTCGGTCCGCTGGAAAAACCACTGGTCAAGCAGCTCAGCGACCGCGAGCAACTGCCCATCACTACCCTCGCCCTGAATTACAGCGACGCTGGCCAGGAAGGCCCGGCACAACTGTTCCAGTTCGGCCTGGCCGCCGAGGACGAAGCCCGCGAAGTGGCTCGCCGCGCCTGGAGCGACGGCATGCGCCGTGCCGTCGCGCTGGTGCCACGCGGCGACTGGGGTGATCGCGTACTCGATGCCTTCCGCCAGAGCTGGCAGGCGCAGGGCGGCACCCTGATCGCCGCCGAGCACGTCGACCAACCGGTGGAGCTGGCCCGCCAGATCGCCGACCTGTTCCAGCTGCGCGAAAGCGAAGCCCGCGCGCGCCGCCTGCAGAACACCCTCGGCACCAGCCTCGACGCTCAGCCCGCGCGCCGCCAGGACATCGACTTCATCTTCCTCGCCGCCACACCGCAACAGGCGCAACAGATCAAGCCCACACTGGCATTCCAGTACGCAGGCGACGTACCGGTCTACGCTACCTCGCACCTGTTCACCGGCGCCCACAGTCAGGCTCAATATCAGGACCTGGAAGGCATTCGCTTCTGCGAAACCCCCTGGCTGCTCGACGCCCACGCCCCGCTGCGCCAGGAGGTCAGCAACCAGTGGCCGCAAGCGGGCGGCAGCCTGGGCCGCCTGTATGCCATGGGCGTCGACGCCTATCGCCTGGCACCGCGCCTGGGCCAGCTCAAGGCGCTTCCTGATTCGCGCATCGATGGCCTGTCCGGCAGCCTCAGCCTGAACGCCACCCAGCGCATCGAGCGCCAGCTGCCCTGGGCCGAGTTCCGCGGCGGCCAGGTTCAGCGCCTCCCCGACAGCATCAATTGAGCGCACACAACGATCTGGGTCGAGCCGCCGAACAGGCGGCCCGGCAGCATCTGGAACGTAACGGCCTGCGCCTGATCGAACAGAACTGGAGCTGTCGGCGTGGCGAGCTCGATCTGGTCATGCTCGACGGCGATACAGTAGTATTCGTCGAAGTCCGCGCCCGCCGCCACAGCGCCTGGGGCGGCGCCCTGGAGAGCATCGATGCGCGCAAGCGTGGCAAGCTGGTGATCGCCGCAGAACTCTTCCTCCAGCAACACTCACGCTGGGCCCGCTACCCCTGCCGCTTCGACGTGGTCGCCATCAGCACTGACGGGCCCACTCGCCTCGACTGGATCAAGAACGCTTTCGATGCCTGACGGCCGTACATTCAAGGTTTAACCGATGGACATGCAATCCCGAATCCGCCAGCTCTTCCAAGCCAGCATCGATACCAAGCAGCAGGCCATGGAAGTCTTGGCACCCTATATCGAGCACGCCAGCCTGGTGATGGTCCAGGCCCTGCTCAACGAGGGCAAGATTCTCTCCTGCGGCAACGGCGGCTCCGCCGGCGATGCCCAGCACTTCTCTTCCGAGCTGCTCAATCGTTTCGAGCGCGAGCGCCCGAGCCTGCCGGCCATCGCACTGACCACCGACAGCTCGACCATCACTTCGATCGCCAACGATTACAGCTACAACGAGGTGTTCTCGAAACAGATCCGCGCGCTTGGCCAGCCGGGCGACGTGCTGCTGGCGATTTCCACCAGCGGCAACTCAGCGAATGTCATCCAGGCCATTCAAGCTGCACATGATCGCGAGATGATCGTCGTCGCCCTCACCGGCCGCGATGGCGGCGGCATGGCCTCGCTACTACTGCCGGAAGACGTCGAGATCCGTGTTCCAGCCAAAGTCACCGCACGCATCCAGGAAGTCCATCTGCTGACTATCCACTGCCTGTGCGACCTGATCGACAGTCAATTGTTTGGGAGTGAAGAATGAAGCGTTCCGCCCTGATTCTGGCCGCCCTGGCCGTTACCCTGACCCTGGCAGGCTGCGGCAGCCGCAGCATCGGCAACAAGATCGACGACCAGTTCCTCGGTCCGGAGGTCGCCTCGCGCATCAGCAACGCTCATGCCGACCTGTCCAGTCCGACCTCGCGCATCGTGGTCACCAGCTACAACGGTGTGATCCTGCTGGCCGGACAAACCCCGCGCAGCGAGCTCAAGGATCGCGCCGCCCAGACCGCTCGCGGCGTACAGGGAGTGAAGAAGGTCTACAACGAACTGCAGGTACAGCGCCCCGCGTCCCTGCTGGCGCGTAGCAACGATTCATTGCTGACCACCAAGATCAAGACGCAGATGGTCGCCGACAGCAGCGTTCCGAGCGCACGGGTCAAGGTGGTCACCGAAAACGGCATCGTCTACCTGCTCGGCCTGGTCACGCGTGAAGAAGCCAACGCCGCCACGCGCGTGGTGCAGAGCGTCTCTGGTGTCCAACGGGTCGTACGCCTGTTCGAATACACCAATTAAAAAAGGGCCGCAGGCCTCAGGCTGCAGGCAAGAACGGGCGCCATCGGCGCCCGTTCTTATTGTCATACAGCTCTTGCTGTAGCCTGTAGCCTGTAGCCTGTAGCCTGTAGCCTGTAGCCGCCCTATTTGACCACTTTCAGGCTTGGCCGGCCGCTTGGCCGCGGCGGCTCGCCGCCGGAAGGACCATCGTCATCCGGTCCCGAGTCTTCAGGGCCACCGGCGACCGGCGGCTCCATATCGAACACCATGCCCTGACCATTCTCGCGCGCATAGATCGCCAGAATCGCCGCGGCCGGGATGTACAGGCTGTGCGCCACACCACCGAAACGCCCTTCGAAGCTCACGGCCTGATTGTCCATGTGCAGATGACGCACGGCGCTGGGCGAAGCATTGAGCACGATCTGACCGTCACTGGCGAAGCCCGACGGCACCTGCACTCCTGGGTACTCGGCATTGACCAGCAGGTGCGGCGTGCAGTCGTTGTCGACGATCCACTCGTACAGGGCGCGAACCAGATAGGGACGACTGGAATTCATGATCTCCTCCTTCTCAGCGCATCGCGCGCTCGGCAGCGGAAAGACTGGCCTGAAAGGCCTCACGGGCGAACTGACGCTCCATGTAGTCGAGCAGCGGCTTGGCCGGACGCGGCAGCTCGATACCCAGCAGCGGCAAACGCCAGAGAATGGGCAATAGACAGCAATCCACCAGACTCAGCTCCTCACTGAGGAAGAATGCCTTGTCAGCGAACAGCGGAGATACACCAGTGAGACTCTCACGTAGCTCCTTGCGCGCCTGCTGACGCTCGGCATCCTTGCTGCGCTTGTCGAGAATGCGGTCGACCAGCACGCACCAGTCGCGCTGGATGCGGTGCATCAGCAGACGGCTATTGGCACGCGCCACGGGATACACCGGCAACAGGGGCGGATGCGGATAGCGCTCGTCGAGGTACTCCATCACCACGGACGCTTCGTACAGCGCCAGGTCGCGGTCGACCAGCGTCGGTACGCTGCCGTAAGGATTGACCTCGGCAAGCTTGGGCGGACAACGGCCCTGCTCGACATCGATGATCTCGACGCTGACACCTTTCTCGGCGAGCACCAGGCGCACACGATGACAATAGTGGTCGGCGGGGTCGGAGTAGCAGGTCAACCTGTTGGTCACCGCCATGGCGATCCTCCTCGCTTTTTTTGATTTTCCAGAAACACGAAAAAATTGCCGGAGCAATTTTCGTCACAGACACGGCAACCGAAGGTAGCCGCCAGAATTGGCAGGGTAGAAAAACCTGCGCGCCCCTCAGGGCGCGCAAGTCTGCTACGACTGAACGACTTAGTGAACGTCCTTCCAGTACTCACGCTTGAGCAGGTAGGCGAACACGAAGAAGAACGCCAGGTACAGCAGCACGTAGGTGCCGATGCGCTGGGACTTCAGCTTGACCGGGTTGGCCGAGTAGGCCAGGAAGGTCACCAGGTTCTTGATCTTCTCGTCGAACTCGGCCTCGCTCAGCTTGCCGGTGTTCGGCTCGATTGTGAGCTGATCACAGGCTTCGTGCGTGATCGGCGCACCGGTCAGCGGGTCGAACTGCTTCTTGCCGTCGGTGACGACCTGAACCTGCTTGCAACCGATGACCTGATTGCCCTGCAGACTGACCAGCACATTGGGCATACCGACGTTCGGGAATACCTTGTTGTTGGAGCCCAGCGGACGCGACGGATCAGCGTAGAAGGTGCGCAGGTAGGTGTACAACCAGTCGTTGCCACGCACACGAGCGACCAGGGTCAGATCGGGCGGCGCCGCACCGAACCAGGCCTTGGCATCGTCCGGCTTCATGCCGATCTTCATGTGGTCGCCGATCTTGGCATCGTTGAACACCAGGTTGTCCAGCATGATTTCGTGCGGGATGCCGAGGTCGTCGGCAACGCGCTCGTAACGCTGGTACTGGGCCGAGTGGCAGCCCATGCAGTAGTTGGCGAAAGTACGTGCGCCGTCCTGCATGGCAGCCTTGTCGGTCAGGTCGATGTCGACCTTGTCCAGTTGTACATCATGACCACTGGCGGCAAAGCTGAGGGCCGGCAGCGCAGCGAAAACAAATGCAGCAAAGAGCTTTTTCATCAGCCAGTCACCCTTTCCGGAACCGGTTTGGTCTTCTCCATCCTGGTGTAGAACGGCATCAGGATGAAGTACGCGAAGTACAGGAAGGTGCACACCTGCGACAGCAGGGTACGACCCGGGGTCGGCGCCAGCACACCCAGCACGCCCAGGATGACGAAGGAGATGCAGAACACCACCAGCCAGATCTTGCTCAGCCAACCCTTGTAGCGCATCGATTTGACCGGGCTACGATCGAGCCACGGCAGCACGAACAGCACGGCGATGGCAGCACCCATGGCGATGACGCCCAGCAGCTTGTCCGGTACAGCACGCAGAATCGCGTAGAACGGGGTGAAGTACCAAACCGGCGCGATGTGCTCAGGGGTCTTGAACGGGTTGGCCGCTTCGAAGTTCGGCTTCTCGAGGAAGTAACCGCCCATTTCCGGGAAGAAGAACACCACGAAGCAGAACACGAACAGGAAGACCACTACGCCGACAATATCCTTAACGGTGTAGTACGGGTGGAACGCGATGCCATCCAGCGGCACACCGTTCTCGTCCTTCAGTTTCTTGATGTCGACGCCGTCCGGGTTGTTCGAGCCGACTTCGTGCAGCGCCAGGATGTGCAGCACGACCAGACCGAGCAGGACGATCGGCAGCGCGATCACGTGCAGGGCGAAGAAGCGGTTCAGGGTGATGCCGGAGATCAGGTAGTCACCACGGATCCACTGGGTCAGATCGTCGCCGATGACCGGGATGGCACCGAACAGCGAGATGATCACCTGGGCGCCCCAGTAGGACATCTGGCCCCAAGGCAGCAGGTAGCCCATGAAGGCTTCGGCCATCAGGCACAGGTAGATCAGCATGCCGAAGATCCACACCAGCTCGCGCGGTTTCTGGTAGGAGCCGTAGAGCAGACCGCGGAACATGTGCAGGTAAACCACCACAAAGAACGCCGAAGCGCCGGTGGAGTGCAGGTAGCGCAGGATCCAGCCGTACTCGACATCACGCATGATGTACTCGACGGAGGCGAAAGCACCTTCAGCCGAAGGTTCGAAGCTCATGGTCAGCCAGATACCGGTAACGATCTGGTTGACCAGCACCAGCAGTGCCAGCGAGCCGAAGAAGTAGAAGAAGTTGAAGTTCTTCGGGGCGTAGTACTTGGAGAGATGGTCTTCCCACATCTTGGTGGCGGGGAAGCGCGCATCCACCCATTCCATGAATTTGCTCATCAGGCGTTCTCCTGGTCCACACCGATGATGATCACATCATCCGTCTCGTAGCTGTGCGGCGGCACGGGCAGGTTCAGCGGTGCAGGCTGCGCCTTGTACACGCGACCAGCGAGGTCGTAGCGCGAACCGTGGCAGGGGCAGAAATAACCGCCAACCCAGTCCGGCCCCATATCGGCCGGTGCCACTTCCGGACGGAAGGACGGCGAGCAACCCAGGTGGGTGCACAGGCCTACCAGAACCAGCAGCTCCGGCTTGATCGAGCGATTCTTCTTGTCAACGTACTCTGGCTGCACCGATTCGGCAGACTCCGGATCAGCCACGCTGCCTTCGACCTTGCTCAGGTTGGCCAGAATCTCCTCGGTACGGCGCACGATGAACACTGGCTGACCGCGCCACTCAGCAACCATCTGCTGACCTGCCTCGATCTTGCTGACGTTCACCTTCACCGGTGCACCGGCCGCCTTGGCCTTGGCACTGGGGAACCATGACCCCACAAACGGAGTCGCAGCACCTACCGCCCCTGCAGCACCCACCACGGAGGTGGCTGCAACCAGGAAGCGACGCCGGCCTGCATTTACGCCGTCATTGCTCATTCAGTCGTCTCCCATCAGCTTTGTGGCCTGTTGTTCAGGCCTCTACTAAGTAAAAATCGGGCCGCGCAAAAAATTCGCCAAATGGTAAAGAAAAGCCCCTTTTCTGACAAGGTAATTACCCCTGAAGGGATCGGCGAAAGCCTTGGCGCGTGCGGCTTGCGCGTCTGCGGCACGTTGTCGCAGCACTTTGCCACGACCATAAAAAACGCCCAGCTCCGTAAGGAAACTGGGCGCTTTTGGAAGCGTAGACGCGATTAACGCTTCGAGTACTGCGGACGCTTACGCGCTTTACGCAGACCGACTTTCTTACGCTCGACTTCACGGGCGTCACGAGTGACGTAGCCGGCCTTACGCAGCGGGCTGCGCAGGGTCTCGTCGTACTCGATCAGAGCGCGGGTGATGCCATGACGGATGGCACCAGCTTGACCACTGACACCACCACCAGCAACGGTGACGAAGATGTCGAACTTCTCGACGGTCTCGGTCAGCTCCAGCGGCTGACGCACGACCATGCGAGCGGTCTCACGGCCGAAGAAAGTATCCAGGCTGCGATTATTGATCGAGATGTTGCCAGTGCCCGGACGCAGGAATACGCGCGCGGTTGCGGTCTTGCGACGGCCAGTGCCGTAGTTTTGAGTCGCCGACATAATGAACTATTCCGTTAAATCTTCAGTTCTTGGGGCTGCTGAGCGGTGTGCGGGTGAGCGGCACCCTTGTACACCTTCAGCTTACGGTACATGTCGCGACCCAGCGGGTTCTTCGGCAGCATGCCTTTGACCGCGGTCTCGATCACGCGCTCAGGAGCACGAGCGATCAGCTTCTCGAAGTTGATCTCTTTGATGCCGCCCGGGAAACCGGAGTGGGAGTAGTACTTCTTGTCGCTGGCCTTGGCACCAGTTACACGCACCTGCTCGGCGTTGATCACGACAATGTAGTCGCCGGTATCAACGTGCGGGGTGTACTCAGGCTTGTGCTTGCCACGCAGACGGCTCGCGATTTCGGTGGCCAGACGACCCAGGGTCTGACCAGCAGCATCAACGACGAACCAATCGCGTTTTACTGTTTCCGGTTTAGCAGTAAAAGTTTTCATTCTTTATAGCCTCAGGGGCCGCCCAGCAAAAAATAGACGGCGGATCTTACTGGATAGTGCGTACTTTGACAAGTCAAAGGCAGCCGCATACGGACGCTATCGGGGGCTCGGGTCAGCGCGTCCACAATACGGCAAGATTCTTCGGCAGGCGGCGCATCACTTCCACCGCAGAAAGAGGTGCCGGATTATCCTGATTGCGAAAAAAAATTCAACCTGCTTGTATGACTCTTTTACCCAAGGAGTACTTCATGGAATACCGCAAGCTAGGCAGAACCGATCTCGAAGTCAGCGCACTGTGCCTGGGCACCATGACCTGGGGCGAGCAGAACAGCGAGAACGAAGGCCATGCCCAGATCGAACGGGCCAAGGCAAGCGGCATCAACTTCATCGACACCGCCGAGATGTACCCGGTGCCTCCACGCGCCGAAACCTACAGCAGGACCGAGCAGATCATCGGCAGCTACTTCAAGCAGCATGACGACCGCGCCGACTGGATTCTGGCCAGCAAGATCGCCGGCCCCGGCAACGGCATCAGCCATATCCGCGACGGCCAGCTCAAATTCAACCGCGAGCACATCGTCGCCGCCCTGGATGCCAGCCTCAAGCGCCTGCAGACCGACTGGATCGACCTGTACCAGCTGCACTGGCCGGAACGCCCGACCAATTTCTTCGGCCAGCTCGGCTACAAGCACCGGGATACGGACTTCACGCCACTGGAAGAAACCCTGGAAGTGCTCGACGAGCAGGTCAAGGCCGGCAAGATTCGCCACATCGGCCTGTCCAACGAAACGCCGTGGGGCACGATGAAGTTCCTGCAATTGGCCGAGAGCCGCGGCTGGCCGCGCGCGGTATCGATCCAGAATCCCTACAACCTGCTCAACCGCAGCTTCGAAGTGGGCCTGGCGGAGGTGGCAATTCGCGAACAGTGCGGCCTGCTGGCCTATTCCCCCCTGGCATTCGGCATGCTCAGCGGCAAATACGAGGGCGGCGCCCGCCCGGCCGGTGCACGTATCAGCCTGTTCAGCCGCTTCGCCCGCTACACCAACCCGCAGGCCGAAGCAGCCTGTTCGCGCTACGTCGCCCTGGCCCGCGAACACGGCCTGGATCCGGCGCAAATGGCCCTGGCCTTCGTCACCGCGCAGCCCTTCGTGACCAGCAACATCATCGGCGCCACCAGCCTGGAGCAACTGGACAGCAACCTGGCCAGCGCCGAGCTGAAATTGTCCGAGGAAGTGCTTGCCGGCATCGAGGCGATTCACAAGGCGCAGCCCAACCCCGCACCCTAAAAAAGAGAGGTCTGATCGTTCCTGGCGTCGCGTCGCGAGGCCAGGCGATCGGCCAGCCGGGTCGGTTCAGGCAGACGGTGACGCCTGACGCACGCCATGACCAGCTCCGGCGCTCGCTCGAGACTGACCCGATTGCCCGGGGAGACGATCAGCGGCCGCACGCGATCCTTGCTGCGCAGCACCCAGCCGATTCGCTCGCCCCTCCTGCTCAGCAGCTCGACGCATGCACCCCGAGCCTCATCCAGCTCAGCGTGATGCCCCGTAAGAATCTTCTTGGCCACGCCAATGGTCGGCAAACCGCTGACCACGCCCAGGTGCGCGGCAATGCCCAAGCCGCGCGGGTGGGCGATACCGTGTCCGTCGACGAAGACCAGATCCGGCTCGTGCGGCAGATCAGCCAAGGCTCGAAGCAAGGCGGGCAATTCGCGAAAGGACAGCAGCCCTGGCACATAGGGCATGCTGGTGGGGATGCGCGCCACGCATTCGGCTAGCGGCTGCAGCGTATCGGCATCCAGTAGCACTGCGGCAGCGCGGGTGATGGCGCCGCCCTCCTCGAAGCCGACATCCACGCCCGCCAAGCGCCGTAGCGGCGGAAAATCATCCTCCAGTCGTACTTGCCGGGCCAGGTGCGACTGCAGTTCGCGGGCGGCCGCCGGGCTGCCGTCCCAATCCGCGAACGGAGCGGCAGCCAGATCGCTCAATCGGGTCATGAGGCTCTCCAGGCATTTCTGCCTTGGAGCCGCGGGGCGACGCCTGAGTTCGCCCCGCGAACCACTTCCCCATTACACCAACGAGCGGGAAATGATCTCCTTCATGATCTCGTTGGTACCGGCATAGATGCGCTGCACCCGTGCATCAGCCCAGGCTCGTGCGATCGGATACTCCCACATGAAGCCGTAGCCGCCGTGCAGCTGTACGCACTCATCAAGCACCTTGCACTGCAGATCGGTGGTCCAGTATTTGAGCATCGCCGCAGTCGGCACATCGAGTTTGCCCTTGAGATGCAACTCCAGACAGCGGTCGATGAACACCCGCCCAACCTGGATTTCAGTGGCCATCTCGGCGAGCTTGAAGCGGGTGTTCTGGAAGTCCGCCACGGCCTTGCCGAACGCCTTGCGCTCGCGGGTGTAGTCCAGCGTCCACTTCAGCGCCGCCTCGGCCGAAGCCAGGGCGCCGATGCCGACGGTCAGACGTTCCTGCGGCAACTCCTGCATCAGGTAGGCGAAGCCCATGCCGGCCTGGCCCAGCAGGTTTTCCTTGGGTACGCGCACATCCTGGAAGAACAGCTCGGAGGTGTCCTGCGCTTTCATGCCCACCTTCTCCAGGCGCTTGCCCTTGGAGAAGCCCGGCGTATTGGCCTCCACCAGGAACAGGCTGGTGCCCTTGGCACCGGCCTTGGGGTCGGTCTTGGCCACGACGATCACCAGATCGGCCAACCAGCCGTTGGTGATGAAGGTCTTCGAGCCATTGATCACGTATTCGTCGCCATCGAGCACCGCAGTGGTCTTCACGCCCTGCAGGTCGGAGCCGGCACCCGGCTCGGTCATGGCGATGGCGGTGACCATCTCGCCGCTCACCAGCTTGGGCAGGTAGTGCTGTTTCTGCGCCTCGCTGCCGTAATGCAGGATGTAGGGCGCGACGATATCCGAGTGCAGCGAGAAACCGATACCGGTCAGCCCCAGGCGACCGATCTCCTCGATCACCACGGTGCTATAGAGAAAGTCGGCAGCCATGCCGCCGTATTCTTCGGGGATATGCGAGCAGAGCATGCCGGCCTCGCCCGCCTTGTTCCACAGCGCACGATCGATATGGCCGTCCTTCTCCCACTGATGGTGATGAGGCACCGCTTCCTGCTCGAGAAACTTGCGCACGCTGTCACGAAACAGTTCATGGTCGGAGCTGAATAGGGTTCTGGGGATCATGGCGCTACCTGTAGTCATCATCGATGGGTTCAGCGCTCGACTTTAGCCAAGCAAACGCTTGCTTACACTGGACACAAGCGCCAAAAAATAAGACGATCCAGCCGCCTAGTGACCACTTAGCCTTTATAAAAACAACATATGGTTAATCATCAGTCAGGCGCCTTACGGCGCGTCAGCATTCTCGCCACCGACGGCGTTTTCGCTTCCACCCTCATGCAGGCCAAGGATTTCTTCCACATGGCCGGCATCCGTTACGCCAGGCAGCAGGGCCTTGGCGATCAACCCCCGTTCGAGATTCGGCTGGTCAGCCCCGACGGCCAACCGGTGAACAGCTTCAGCAAGGTGCGCGTACCGGTCGAAGGCGGCCTGGAAGCCTGCGACGTGATCATCCTGCCGGCCTTCTGGGACGACTTCGATGCGCTCAGCCGTCGTTACCCACAGGTGCTGGACTGGCTCAGGCTCCAGCATGCCGGCGGTACGGCGATCTGCGGGGAGGCCAGCGGGGTGTTCTGGATGGCCGAAGCCGGCCTGCTCGACGGCAAGGAAGCAACCACCTACTGGCGCTTCTTCCGCGAGTTCGCCGAGCGTTTCCCCAAGGTTCTGCTCAATCAGGACAAGCACCTGTCCGATGCCGACAACCTGTATTGCGCCGGCGGCGTCACCTCGGCCTGCGATCTGTACATCTACCTGATCGAGCGTTACTGCGGCGCAGGCGTGGCCCAGGGTGTGGCACGCGACATTCTCTACGAGGTGCAGCGCAGCTATACACCAGGGCGCATCGGTTTCGGCGGGCAGAAACTGCATCAGGACGTCACCGTGCTGCAGATCCAGCAGTGGCTGGAGGAGCACTACGCCGACAAGTTCCGCTTCGAAGACGTGGCCCGCGAGCACGGCATGAGCATTCGCAACTTCATGCGCCGCTTCCAGGGCGCCACCGGCGACAAACCCCTGCACTACCTGCAGCGCCTGCGCATCGAAACCGCCAAGAGCCTACTCTCCTCCACGCGCAAGAGCATCAAGACCATCAGTTACGAGGTCGGCTACGACGACGCCAGTTTCTTTGCCCGCCTGTTCCGCCAGCATACCGAGCTGTCGCCGAACCAGTATCGCCGGCAATTTCAGCAGAAGGACCAGCAGAACTGAGGACCTCAAACCATAGGGCGGCAAAGCGCCAGCCCACCCTTGGTTAGGTTGGCGCCCCGCAGCAGCGCCCTATGATCGACGGTGAACATAACAACAACAGGTTCACCGCCATGCGCCGTTTATTGATTGCCCTGCTTGCCACCTGCAGCCTCAGCGCTGCGGCGGCCGATAACTGGAAATCCTTCCCGCTCGACCAGAGCGCCTACGACTACAGCGGCGACAAGCTGCGCCAGGCCTGGCCGCAACTGACCCGCGGCTTCGGCGATTACCCCTTCCCCGACGCCGACTGGGTGCTGAACATGGCCACCCAGCATCCACAGGCCCTGGAAAAGACCGTAGCCGCCGGCACCGGCTTTAGCGGTAAACCGGAAGAAGCCGAGGCCTATGCGCAGAAACTGCAGGAAGTCTGGCGCCTGATGTTCCGCGGTGATTTCGCCCAGGCCAAGGAACAGGGCATGGCGCTAGGCATCGGCGGACAGATACCGGCGATGTTCGCCCAGGTCGTCTACGCCATGTTCCTGGTGCCGGACCAGGCCGAGAAACATCGCCTGCTGGAGGAAGTGATCGCCTACACCGACGAGGCCGGCGATCTGGTGCAGGCCGATGCCGTCGCCCAGTTCGGCCGCGTCTATGCCAAGGCGCGCCTTGGCGAGGAGCTCTCCGTGCCGGTGGTGCTCAAGCGCGGCTACACCTCGCAGATTCCCCAGGAGCTGGACGCCCTGCTGGCCAAGCAGCCCAGGCAGCCGTTCGCCCTGGCGCTGTACGGCGGATACGAAGCCGGCGTGATCCGCAAGGTCGGCAAGCTGGTGGGCAAGATGACTTACGGCGTTAGCGCCGACAAGATGGAAACCTACTTCCAGCGCAGCTTCCAGGCTCGCGACGACCTGCCCATCGGCCATTACGAATACGCCAACGCGCTGACCTACGTGTATGGCGACGATGAAGAACAGAAGGTCATCGAGCACCTTGAGCGCGCCGTGGCGATCAAGCCGATCAGCGCCATGGAGGCCCTGGAAGTGGCCCACGCGCAGAAGCTGCTGACCCAGTATCAGCAGAAGCTGGCGAAGAACTGAATGCCACTGGACGCACTCAGCACGCCCATCAACGAAAAAGGCGACCTTGTGGGTCGCCTTTTTCGTATCGCTGAACCTCAGGGCCGGTGTGGGCGCGAGAGGAACTCGTGCGATTGCATCTCCAGCAGACGGCTCAGCGTACGCTGGAACTCGAAGCTCAGACGGCCGCCGGTATAGAGATCCTTGAGCTCCACCTCGGCAGAGATGATCAGCTTGACGTTGCGGTCGTAGAACTCGTCCACCAGATTGATGAAGCGCCGCGCCATGTCATCCTTGGCTACGCCCATCTGCTCGACGTTGGCCAGGATCACCGCGTGGAAGATCTTGCCCAGCTCGATGTAGTCGTTCTGGCTACGCGGGCCATCGCAGAGTTCGCGGAATTCGAACCAGGCCACGTCTTCGCACACGCGCACGGCATTGATCGCGCGGTTCTCGATCATCAGCGCCTCGTTCTCCACCATATGGGTGCAGTCCGGCAGCAGACTCTGGAAGCTCTTGCGCAGGCTCTCTTCCGCCGTCGGTCCGAGCGGGAAATGGAACAGCTCGGCCTGCTCCAGCGCACGCAGGCGATAGTCGACGCCGCTGTCGACGTTGACGATATCGGTGTGCTCCTTGAGCAGGGCGATGGCCGGCAGGAAGCGCGCACGCTGCAGGCCGTCCTTGTACAGGCCGTCCGGCACGATGTTGGAGGTGGCGACCAGCGACACACCGTTCTTGAACAGTTCTTCGAGCAGCGTGGCGAGGATCATCGCGTCGGTAATGTCGCTGACAAAGAACTCGTCGAAGCAGATCACCCGCGCCTCGTCGGCGAAGCGCTTGCCAATGATCGTCAGCGGATTCTTCTCGCCCTTGAGGGTCTTCATTTCCTCGTGCACACGCTTCATGAAGCGGTGGAAGTGGGTGCGCATCTTCTGCTCGAACGGCAGCGCATCGAAGAAGGTGTCGACCAGATAGGTCTTGCCGCGCCCGACGCCACCCCAGAAGTACAGGCCCTTGACCGGTCCTTGCGGCTTCTTGCCGAACAGCTTGCCCATCAGCCCGGACTTGCCCTGGTCGCGCGCGATCAGATCGTCGTACAGACGCTGCAGGTGGCGGACGGCATTTTCCTGGGCCGCATCATGGAAGAAGTCGGGCCGCTTGAGGTCGGCCTGATAACGCTCTAAGGGGGTCATGATTCGTTAGCCGGGCAAGTAAAAACGGGGGCGTCACTTTAGCGACGCCCCCGTTTGTTGGCAATCATGGCCGTAGCCGGGATTTCACCCGGGCTACTTCACTCCTGCGGGGCCAATGCCTCACGCAGGCGGGCGATGGCAGCTTCCACGGCCTGACCATCGGCGAATTCGGGGCTACTGGCCACGTTCTCGCCATCGATCCACACCGAGAACGCCAGACCTTCGGCACGCACGTCCAGCGCTTCGCCGGATTGCAGGCGTTTGTTGACCATACCCGCCGACTTGCCATCGGCGAAGGATTTCGACAGCAGCAGTTGCTCGCCATCGGCATCCAGCAGACGGAAGCGGAAGCTGCCGTCGTCATCACGGAAGCTGACGAAGCGCGCGCTCTTGCTGGCTTTCTTCTTCTCGCCGGTGGCCACCTGCACCTGCTCACGGAACGAGCGCAGGCCCACCGCCTCGCGCAGTTCACCGAGGAACGGCGTGGCGATCCGGCGCGCCTTGGCGGCGCCCGCGAGGAGGATGTCTTCCAGATCGGCCGGCTTGGCGATCAGCGCGTTGTAGCGCTCGCGCGCCTCGCCCAGGGTGTCTTCGAGCAACTGATACAGGCGATTCTTCGCCTCGCCCCAGGCCAGCCCACCTTCCAGGTCGGCACGGAACTCGGCCTGTTGCGACTGGCTGGCGAAGGCCTGATACAGGGTGAACAGGTGCGAACCTTCGGCGTCCTTGGGCTCCCCCGGCAGCCTGGAGTCGGTGACGATGCGCGCCACGGCGTCCTTGAGCTGCTTGGCGCTGCCGAACAGCGGGATGGTGTTGTCGTAGCTCTTGCTCATCTTGCGCCCATCGAGGCCTGGCAGCGTCGCCACTTCCTCCTCGATCACCACCTCGGGCAGCACGAACAGGTCCTTGCCCTTGCCGAACAGGTGGTTGAAACGCTGGCCGATATCGCGAGCCATTTCCACGTGCTGGATCTGATCACGCCCGACCGGCACCTTCTGCGCGTTGAACATCAGGATGTCCGCCGCCATCAGCACCGGGTAGCTGAACAGGCCCATGGTCACGCCGGCATCCGGGTCTTCACCGGCTTCGACGTTCTTGTCCACCGAGGCCTTGTAGGCGTGGGCGCGGTTGAGCAGGCCTTTGCCGGCGACGCAGGTCAGCAGCCAGCACAACTCGGGAATTTCGGGAATGTCGGACTGGCGGTAGAAGGTCGCCTTGTCGGTATCCAGGCCCAGGGCCAGCCAGGTCGCGGCGATCTCCAGACGCGAGCGCTGAATGCGCGCCGGATCGTCGCACTTTATCAGCGCGTGGTAGTCGGCGAGAAAGTAGAAAGAGTCCATCTGCGGATCGCGGCTGGCAGCGATGGCCGGGCGAATGGCGCCGGCATAGTTGCCCAGGTGCGGCGTGCCGGTGGTGGTGATACCGGTGAGGATACGGGTGGTCATGACGTTCGCTTATCAATGGCTGAAAGACTTGGAACCGGTTCACGATCTGCTGCGCGTCGGCCATGCAGCGTTGAAACCAGCCTCAAAATGCTCATTTACAACTAGTAAACTGCGCTTTTTCGCCTGGTTTCGCGGGGCCGCCATCGGTGTTGCCTGGCTCTAGCTCGCGAGATCGTGAACAGGTTCTTACAGGCGAGGCAACAGCAGATCCTTCAGATCCGTCAGCTTGCCGTGAAAAAAGTGCCCGCATTCTGCCACTTTCAACAGCTCGTGGGCACGCCCGAGGTTGGCCGACCAGTCGTAGACCGCTTGCGGCTCGATCACTTCGTCCGTGTCCGGCTGGATCACCACCAGCGGGCACTGGCTGGCGGACGGTGTTTCAGCCGTCAGACGATGCACCGCTGGCGCGATCATGAACAGCTTGCTGGGCACACGGCCTTGCGCTTCAAGACGAGCACCCAGCGCGGCTGCCACGAAGCCGCCAAAGGAAAAGCCCAACAACGTAACGGGCAGATTCGGATACTTTTCCTGCAGCCAGGCGGCAACCGCCTCGGCGTCGTCCACTTCGCCGGTCCCCATGTCGTGGCTGCCGGCACTGGCGCCCACACCGCGATAATTGAAACGCAATGTGTGGTATCCGCAGTCACGCGCGGTACGCTGCAACGTGGACACCACCTTGTTGAGCATGGTGCCGCCCTGTACCGGATTGGGATGACAGACCAGCGCCACACCCTGGGCGTCCGGCACCTCCAGCAGAAGGGCTTCGAGTTGGCCCACCGGGCCTTGAATGAAAAGAGGGGTTTCGCGACTGAGCAACACTGAACTCCGTGACCCCGCAACGGGTCGACTCGTCTAGCAAACTGCCTGTGCGGCAAATGAACCTGTTCAGCGCCTCGGGCGCTCGCGCAATGCAAGGCGAAAACAGGAGAGGAAGCGGAGTGTACTGTTGTACATGAGCATTCCGAACCTGTTTTTAATGCAGCAGGGCCGACGCGCAGTAGACTCTGAGCAGGTTCTGGTCGTATACAGCACAGGCTCAAGCCGCTAACGTAAAGCAAAGCCGTTTTGAGAGGAAGGACTCGTGGAACAGACCGTTACAGCCTGGTTGATACCCGCTCTGACCCTGGTGGTCGGCATCGCCGTGGGCTTTGTGCTCGCCCGCCTGGCCCCCAATGCTGCACCGGGCCGTACGCAGCGGCAGATGGATGAAATGCAGGCGCGCTTCGAGGCCTACCAGAATGAAGTGGTCACCCACTTCAACACCACCGCCAGCCTGGTGAAGAAGCTCACCCAGAGCTACCAGGACGTGCAGGAACATCTGTCCGACGGCGCCAACCGCCTGGCGCTGGACGAGCTGACCCGTCAGCGTCTGCTGGCGACCCTGAACAGCACCGAAGCCGGCGAGAAGCGCGAGCGCCTGACTCCGCCGAAGAACTACGAAATGCCCAAGGACTATGCGCCGAAGAGCGACGGTCCCGGCATGCTGGACGAGAGTTACGGGTTGAAGAAATAACCCATCAGCCAGAAACACCGAGCCCCGCCATGGCGGGGCTTTTTATTGGGTATCAATTGTAGGAGCGGCCGAGCTCGATCAGCCCCTTCGCCGCTCCGGGGAGAGGGTTAGGGAGAGGGGAGCCAAACGTGTGCAACCTTAAGTGACCAGCATTACCGTCATTGCGGGGCTTTTGATTGGGCGTGGTTGCGGGCTACGCCGGACGATAGGCGAATTCATTCGTGATCATCGTAAGCCCACATCGCGAATGAATTCGCTTCTACAAAAGACACCCCACAAACGACGAGCCCCGCTACTAGGCGGGGCTCGTTGCAATGCACGTGCTTAGATCGCGCCGCGGCTACGCAGCAGGTCCAGCACCGCCTTGACGCCCTCCTCGACCGACTGCGTCTGGGTGTCGATCACCAGATCGGCATCCAGCGGCACGTCGTAGGGGAAGCCTTCGCCGGGAATATTGTCGCCACCGGCAGCATACAGCCCCTGCGGGTCGCGCTCGGCGCAGATCTGCGGCGAAGCCTGGACGTAGACGGTGACCAGGCGCTCACTGCCGATCAGCGCCTTGGCCTGTTCACGACCTTCGGCATCCGGGGCGACGAAGGCGGCCAGGGCGATCAGCCCGGCTTCGTTGAACTGACGCGCCACATGGGCGGCGCGGCGCCAGTTTTCGGCGCGGCCGGCGCGGTCCTGCGGCAGGCCCTTGTTCAGGTCATGACGCAGGTTCTGCCCATCGAGCACGTATACCGCACGGCCCATATCGAACAGCTTGCGCTCCACGGCATAGGCCAGGGTGCTCTTGCCGGCGCCGGACAGGCCGCTGAACAGCACGGTGGCCGGCTGCTGACCAAAGCGCGAGGCACGCTCCTCGGTCGACACGTGGGCCAAACGACCATGCTGACCGCCGCCATGAGCGACCGGGTCGGCGATGATCATGCCGGCGCCGACGGTGCCATTGGTCAGCCGGTCGATGACGATAAAGGCACCGGTGGTGCGGTTGTACTCGTAGCCATCCAGGGCAATCGGCGCATCCAGGGCGACCTTGACCCGGCCGATTTCGTTGAGTTTCAGCTCGCTGGCCGCACCCTGCTCCAGGGTGTTCACGTCGACGCGGTGAACGATGCTGGGGATCGAGCCCGGCACATAGCTGGTCGCACGCTTGATGTCGTATTTCTTGCCCGGCAGCATCGGCTCTTCGCCCATCCACACCAGCATGGCCTCGAAGCTGTCGGTGACCTGCGGACGATTGTCGGCATGCACCAGCATGTCGCCGCGCGACACGTCGATCTCGTCTTCCAGGGTCAGGGTGATGGCCTGGCCCGGACCGGCGTGCTCCAGCTCGCCCTCGAAAGTGACGATGGACTTGACCCGGCTGGTCTTGCCCGACGGCAGCGCCATCACTTCGTCGCCCTTGCGCACGATGCCGCTGGCCAGGGTGCCGGCGAAGCCGCGGAAGTTGAGGTTGGGGCGGTTGACGTATTGCACCGGGAAACGCAGGTCATCGAAATTACGGTCGCCCGCCACCTCCACGGTCTCGAGAATCTCCATCAGCGACTGCCCGGTGTACCAGGGAGAGCGCTCGGACTTGTTGACCACGTTGTCGCCCTTGAGCGCCGACATGGGCACGAACTCGAGGGTGGTCGGGCGCAGGCCGATCTTGTCGGCGAAAGCCAGGTAGTCGGCCTTGATCTGCTCGAACACACCCTGGTCGAAGTCCTTGAGGTCCATCTTGTTGACCGCGACGACGATATGCTTGATGCCCAGCAGCGAGGCGATGAAGCTGTGGCGCTTGGTCTGGGTCTGCACACCGTAACGGGCGTCGATCAGGATGATCGCCAGGTCGCAGGTCGAGGCGCCGGTGGCCATGTTGCGGGTGTACTGCTCATGGCCGGGGGTGTCGGCGATGATGAACTTGCGCTTGGCGGTGCTGAAGTAGCGGTAGGCCACGTCGATGGTGATGCCCTGCTCGCGCTCGGCCTGCAGGCCGTCGACCAGCAGCGCCAGATCGATGTCGTCGCCGGTAGTGCCGACCTTCTTCGAGTCGCGGCTGATGGCCTCCAGATGGTCCTCGTAGATCATCTTGGAGTCGTGCAGCAGGCGCCCGATCAGGGTGCTCTTGCCGTCGTCGACGTTGCCGCAGGTGAGGAAGCGCAGCAGCTCCTTGCGTTCGTGCTGGGCCAGGTAGGCGAGGATGTCCTCGCTGATCAGATCAGACTGGTGACTCATGATGAGGAATCCTTAGAAGTAGCCCTGGCGTTTCTTTTCTTCCATCGAACCGGCGGCGTCGTGGTCGATAACCCGGCCCTGACGTTCGCTGGTCTTGGTCAGGAGCATTTCCTGGATGATGTCCGGCAGGGTCGCCGCGGTGGACTCCACCGCGCCGGTCAGCGGGTAGCAGCCCAGCGTACGGAAGCGCACCATCTTCTTGTGGATGCTGGCCTTCTGCTCGGGCGTCAGGTAGTTGAGGATGCGCTCGTCATCGATCATCACCAGCGTGCCGTTGAGCTCCACGACCTCGCGCTCGGCGGCGAAGTACAGCGGCACGATCGGGATCTGCTCCAGGTAGATGTATTGCCAGATGTCCAGCTCGGTCCAGTTCGACAGCGGGAAGACGCGGATCGACTCGCCCTTCTTGACCTTGCCGTTGTACACGTTCCACAGCTCGGGGCGCTGGTTCTTCGGGTCCCAGCGGTGCTTGCTGTCGCGAAAGGAGTACACGCGCTCCTTGGCGCGGGATTTCTCCTCATCGCGGCGCGCGCCACCGAAGGCGGCGTCGAAGCCGTACTTGTTCAGCGCCTGCTTGAGGCCCTCGGTCTTCATCACGTCGGTGTGCTTGGCACTGCCGTAGGTGAAGGGGTTCATGTCCTGCGCCACACCGTCGGGGTTGATATGGGTGATCAACTCCAGCCCCATCTCGCTGACCATCTTCTCGCGGAAGCGGTACATCTCCTGGAACTTCCAGCGGGTGTCGACGTGCAGCACCGGGAAAGGCAGCTTGCCAGGGAAGAACGCCTTGCGTGCCAGGTGCAGCATCACGGCAGAATCCTTGCCGATGGAATAGAGCATCACCGGGTTGTCGAATTCGGCGGCCACTTCACGAATGATGTGGATACTCTCCGCCTCCAGCTGCTTCAGATGGGTCAGTTTATCGAGCATGGCTACTCACGGTTTGCTGTTATGGGGCCGGCGGGCCGTGGACGAGCGCGCACTCTATCACAGCATCTGCTTATATTCAGGACGCCGGTTAGACCGAAAAGATCTAGCGTTATAGCTGCAGGAAAGCCCGTATCAGACCGGATTCGGACAGTCGATAAAGAGGTGTTCGAGGGCGAAACGCCGCGCCAGATAATCACCCAACGCCTGCACGCCATAGCGTTCGGTGGCGTGATGTCCGGCGGCGATGAAGCTCACCCCATTCTCCCGCGCACTGTGAAAGGTTTGCTCCGAGGCTTCACCGGTCAGGTACAAATCGACACCGGCGGCGATCGCCTGATCGATATAGCCCTGCCCGCCCCCCGTACACCAGCCGACCCGGCGGATCAGGCCTTCGCCTTCCACCAGCAGCGGTTCACGCCCCAGCACCTGCTGTACGTGACGGGCGAAATCGACGGCGCTCATCGGCTCCTCCAACGAGCCCACCAGGCCAACGGTGCGCGGATTGTCCGGCTCCAGCGGGCCCTCGACCACGATGCCGAGCTGACGGGCGAGCTGCACGTTGTTGCCCACCTCGGGGTGCACGTCCAATGGCAGGTGATAGGCCAGCAGGCTGATGTCATGGGCCAGCAGCGCTTTCAGACGTCGCTGCTTCATACCGGTGACGCAGGGGTTCTCGCCCTTCCAGAAATAGCCGTGATGCACCAGCAGCACATCAGCTTCGGCCTCGATCGCCGCCTCGATCAGCGCCTGGCTGGCGGTCACCCCGCTGACGATGCGACTGACCTGCGGGCGCCCTTCGACCTGCAGGCCATTGGGGCAATAATCGCTGATGCGCGACGCATTCAGAAAAGCGTCAGCTTCTTCCACTAGCGTGGACAGGGCAATGGCCATGAAGATTCCTCTCAAGCTGTTGCGGGCCGCTGCCTAAACGGCGAGCACCTCACTATAATGCGCCACCTTAAGGGTCACATTTGGCCCCCGCAACCCTCAGGATTGTCTCGATGCCCCAGGCACTGCGTTTTCTCGGTTGGCCCCTGCTGGTCGGTGTGTTGCTCGCACTGCTGCTGATCCAGCGCTACCCGGAATGGGTAGGGCTGCCAAGCCAGGACGTGCAGCTGGTGCAGGCCCCCATCTACAGCCGCCTGCAGGAAGGCCCGGTGTCATACGCCGAGGCTGTCGATACCGCCTCGCCGGCAGTGGCCAACCTGTACACCACCAAGCTGGTGAGCAAACCGGCTCATCCGCTGTTCGAAGACCCGACGTTCCGCCGCTTCTTCGGCGACAACCTGCCACGTCAGCAGCGCATGGAGTCCAGCCTCGGCTCGGCGGTACTGATGAGCAAGGAAGGCTATCTGCTGACCAACAATCACGTGGTCAGCGGCGCCGATCAGATCGTCGTGGCGCTCAAGGATGGCCGCGAAACCCTGGCCCGCGTGATCGGCAACGACCCGGAAACCGACCTGGCAGTCTTGAAGATCGATCTGCCCAATCTGCAGGCCATCACCCTGGGGCGCTCCGACAGCATTCGCATCGGCGACGTCACCCTGGCCATCGGCAACCCCTTCGGTGTCGGCCAGACCGTGACCATGGGCATCATCAGCGCTACCGGGCGCAACCAGCTGGGTCTCAATACCTACGAAGACTTCATCCAGACCGACGCCGCCATCAATCCGGGCAACTCGGGCGGCGCGCTGGTCGATGCGCACGGCAATCTGGTGGGAATCAACACCGCGATCTTTTCCAAGTCCGGCGGCTCGCAAGGTATCGGTTTCGCCATCCCGGTGAAGCTGGCCATGGAGGTGATGCGCGCCATCATCGAGCACGGCCAGGTAATCCGCGGTTATCTGGGGGTCGAGGTGCAGCCGCTGACGCCGGAACTGGCCGAGTCCTTCGGCCTCGATGGGCGCCCCGGCATCGTGGTCGCGGGCGTTTACCGAGACGGACCGGCGCAGAAGGCCGGCCTGCAACCGGGCGACCTTATTCTCAGCATCGATGGGGAGCCGGCCAGCGACGGCCGCCGCTCGATGAACCAGGTCGCGCGCACCAAGCCGGGCGACAAGATCCGCATCGAGGTGATGCGCAACGGCAAGCCGCTGCAGCTGACCGCCGAGATCGGCATTCGCCCTCCCGTGAACGGTAATTGATCGACCTGCATTTTCATCTGGGAACTTTTCTCGATTGAGGTTATTGTTACGTTATTACATCAACAACAATCGATTGGAGTCTCCCTTGCGCGCCACCACCGTCCTGCTTGCCGGCAGCCTACTAACCCCTTGCGTCGTTGCCGCCGAATCACCTGCTCAGTTGGCTGACAGCATCATCAGCGCTCCCAGTGAACAGGCCGACGGGCCGGTGCAGGGCTACCGCGCCAAACGCTCGGCCAGCGCCACGAAGACCGATACCCCCCTCAGCGAAATTCCGCAGGCAATCAGCGTAATTCCCGCCAGCGTGCTGGAAGACCTGGGTAGCAGTGATGTCGAACGGGCACTGGACTTCGCCGGGGGCGTGGCGAAACAGAACAACTTTGGCGGCCTTACGCTTTATGAATACAGCGTACGCGGCTTCACCACCTCGGAGTTCTACAAGGACGGCTTCAGTGCCAATCGTGGCTACCCGAGTACTCCGGATGCCGCCAACATCGAACGCATCGAAGTGCTCAAGGGCCCCGCAGCCAGCCTCTATGGGCGCGGCGACCCAGGCGGCACGGTAAATATCGTCACCAAGAAGCCGCAAGCCGAACGTTTCACCCGCTTGCAGGCCAGCGCTGGTAGCTGGGATCGCTACCGCACCGCACTGGACGTCAACACCCCGCTGGACGAGGCAGGCGACCTGCTGTCGCGCCTCAACCTGGCCGTGGAAGACAATCACAGCTTCCGCGACCATGTCGGCAGCCAGCGAGTGTTTGTCGCCCCCAGCCTGAGCTGGCAGCTGAGCCCGGATACCCGCCTTCTGCTAGAAGCAGAACTGGTGCGCAACCGCTCGGTGTTCGACCGAGGCATCGTCGCACCTGGCGGCAAACTAGGCAGCGTGTCGCGTTCCACCTTTCTCGGCGAACCGAACGACGGCCATATCAGCAACGATAACAACCTGCTGCAGGCCAGCCTGGAACATGCCCTCAACGACATCTGGCAAGTGCGCCTGGCCAGCCATTTCAAGGAAGGCACGCTGGGCGGCTACGCATCGGAAAGTCAGGCCCTGGCCGCCGACGAGCGCACACTGACGCGACGCTTCCGCGAGCGCGATACCAGTTGGCATGACAGCATCACCCAAGCCGAATTACACGGTGACCTGAACATCGCCGGCTTGCATCACCGCCTGTTGCTGGGTGCCGAGTACGAGAACTACCGCAAGAACGAACGGGTCACCGAGGTTCGTCCGCGCAGCGACATCGATATCTATGATCCGGTCTACGGCCGTCCGCGCCCGAACGGCGCACGTTCTGGCAGCGACAACCACGAGCAAGTCGAGAGCCACGCTCTAAATCTGCAGGACCAGATCGCTTTCAGCGAACGCCTGCGTGGCTTGATCGGCTTGCGCTTCGAGCATTTCGAACAAGACATTCACAACCGCATCAACGGCCGACGCAGCGACCAGCAACACGACGCCCTGACCCAACGTTTGGGCCTGCTGTATCAGTTGACGCCGCAGGTTGGCCTGTTCGCCAATGCCTCGACCTCGTTCAAGCCAAACAACGGCCTGGACAAGGATGGCGCAAGTTTCGACCCCGAAGAAGGCATCGGCTATGAAGCCGGGGTGAAGCTGGATGTCCTGGATGATCGCCTCAGCGCGACCCTGGCGTTATTCCATCTGACCAAGGAGAACGTGCTGACGGCCGACCCAGTTGATCCCGGCTTCCAGACCGCGGCGGGCGAGGCCCGCAGCCAGGGCTTCGATCTTCAGCTGAGCGGCCAAGTGACGGATGCACTGCGGGTGATAGGCGCCTTCGCCTATATCGATGCCGAAGTCACCAAGGACACCAGCCTGCCGGCCGGCAGTCGCCTACTCGGGGTGGCCAAGCGCAGCGGCAGCCTGTTGGCGGTGTACGAGTTCCAGGATGGCTGGCTACGTGGCTCGGACGTTGGAGCGGCCTATACCTATGTCGGTGACCGCTCCGGCGAGAATGGCAGCGACTTCCAACTGCCGTCATACCAAACCCTAGACCTGCTGGCACACTACCGAGTCAACGAGCGACTCAAGCTCGGCGCTCAGCTCAACAACCTGTTCGACGAAAAATACTACGAACGCTCCTACAGCAGCCTCTGGGTCATGCCCGGCGAGCCGCGCAACCTCAGCTTCAACCTCAGTCTCGATCTTTAAGGAAAGCCCGAATGAAAGTCCTTCCCCTATTCACTGGCGCTATCTGCGCCGCCCTGCTAGCAGCTCAAGCCAGCGCCCACGGCCTGTGGACCGAGGAGCGACGTGGCAACATCGAAGTGGTCTATGGCCACGGAGCCGAAGACAACGCCTTCAAGCCGGAGAAGATCAGCGGTGCCTGGGCCTATGACGCCGCCGGCAAGATGATTCCGGTGACCGTCGAGCGCCTGGCCGACCATGCACGCCTGCAACCCTTGAAGAAACCCGCGGTACTCGGTGTCGCGCTGGACAACGGCGCCTGGTCGAAAACCCCGGAAGGCCAGTGGATCAATCAGGGCCGCAGTCAGGTGCCAAACTCGACCCAGTCGCTGCATACCTACAAGTACAGCCTGGCGATCTATGCCGAAGGCGCCAAGCTGCCCGACCTCCAGGCGCTGAAACTGGTCATCGTTCCAGAGGTCGATCCGCTCAAGGTCGGCCCTGGCAAGCCCCTGCCGGTGCGTGTGCTGGTAGATGGCAAGCCGATGAAAGGAGTCGAATTGATCGGTGACTACCGCAGTGCTCCGCATGAGGTCAGCGCGGTAACCGATGCCGAGGGCCGTGCTCAGGTAACGGTGCGCAACGAGGGGCTGAATATCATCAGCGCCGAAGTCAGCCTGCCGGTGGAGAACGATGCCGATATCGAGACCCGCGGCCTGTTCACCTCGCTGACCTTCCTCGGTGAACCGCATCACGAGTGATGCCCACGGAAAGCGTGTATGAAAAAGCCGGTAGCGCGTGAGCCGTACCGGCTTCTTTGCGAACTGCCTGGACTACAGGTCTTGCAGGGCGTCCAGCAAGGCCTGATTCTGCTCCGCCGTACCGATGGTGATACGCAGGAACTGGGCGATGCGCTGCTGCTTGAAGTGGCGCACGATCACACCCTGCTCGCGCAGGCCGGCTGCCAGCGTTGCAGCGTCCTTGCTCGGATGACGGGCGAAGACGAAATTGGCAGCCGAAGGCAGTACCTCGAAGCCCAGCTGCTGCAGCCCGACGACCACCTGCTCACGACTTTCGATCACTTGCTTGCAGGTCTGCTCGAAGTATTCGCGATCCTCGAACGCCGCCGCCGCGCCGGCGATGGCCATGCGATCGAGAGGATAGGAGTTGAAGCTGTTCTTGATCCGCTCCAACGCTTCGATCAGATCCGGGTGACCGACCGCGATACCGACGCGCAGACCGGCCAGCGAACGCGACTTGGACAAGGTCTGGGTCACCAGCAGATTCGGGTACTTGTCGACCAGGGCGATGGCGCTCTGGCCGCCGAAGTCGATATAGGCTTCATCCACCAGCACCACCGAATCCGGGCTGTCCTGCAGCAGACGCTCGACGGCCTCGAGTGGCAGCAGGCAGCCGGTCGGCGCGTTGGGATTGGGGAAGATGATGCCGCCATTGGGCCGGGCATAGTCTTCGACGCGGATCTGGAACTCATCATCCAGCGCGATCTGTTCGAAGTCGATGCCGTACAGACCGCAGTACACCGGATAGAAGCTGTAGCTGATATCCGGAAACAGCAGTGGTGCGTCGTGCTGGAACAGACCATGGAAGGCGTGCGCCAGCACCTCGTCGGAGCCGTTGCCGACGAACACCTGGGCGGTGCTCACGCCGTAATAGTCGGCCACCGCCTGTTTCAGGCGGTCGCCGTTGGGATCCGGGTACAGGCGCAGATTGTCATTGACCTCGGCCTGCATGGCGGCGATGGCCTTGGGCGACGGGCCGTAGGGGTTCTCATTGGTGTTGAGCTTGACCAGCTTGCTCAGCTTGGGCTGCTCACCCGGCACATAGGGCACCAGGTCCTTGACGAAGGGGCTCCAGAATTTGCTCATCTGCCCTTCTCTCCTCGAATTCGGTTCACGTTGCTTGTTAGGAACGAGAGCGCATCTGGCGCTCTGCTCGCGAGCAGAACTCGTTCCTACGCGGTTCGGGTCACTCTTTGATGCGGTACTCGGCGCTGCGTGCATGCGCTGTCAGCGACTCGCCGCGGGCCAGCACCGAAGCGCTCTTGCCCAGCTCCGACGCGCCGTCCGGCGAGCAGAAGATGATCGACGAACGTTTCTGAAAGTCGTACACCCCCAGCGGCGAGGAAAAGCGCGCGGTGCCGGAAGTGGGCAGCACATGGTTGGGACCGGCCACGTAGTCGCCCAGGGCTTCCGCGGTGTAGCGGCCCATGAAGATGGCGCCAGCGTGGCGAATCTCGGGCAGCCAGGCCTCCGGGTCGGCCACCGACAATTCCAAGTGCTCCGGCGCGATGCGGTTGGCCACCTCGATGGCCTGGGCCATGTCCGCCACCTGGATCAAGGCGCCACGACCTTCCAGCGAGGTGCGGATAATCTCGGCCCGCTCCATGGTCGGCAGCAGCTTGGCGATGCTCTCGGCAACCTTGTCGAGGAAAGCGGCATCCGGGCTAACCAGGATCGACTGGGCGTCCTCGTCATGCTCGGCCTGGGAGAACAGGTCCATGGCGATCCAGTCCGGATCGGTCTGGCCATCGCATACCACGAGAATCTCAGACGGGCCGGCGATCATGTCGATACCGACCTTGCCGAACACGTGGCGCTTGGCGGTGGCCACGTAGATGTTGCCCGGACCGACGATCTTGTCCACCGGCGGCACGCTCTCGGTGCCATAGGCCAGCGCGGCGACGGCCTGGGCGCCACCAATGGTGAACACGCGATCGACGCCGGCGATGGCGGCAGCTGCCAGGACGATCTCGTTGATCTCGCCGCGCGGGGTCGGCACCACCATGACCACCTCGGGCACGCCGGCGACCTTGGCCGGGATGGCATTCATCAACACCGAAGACGGATAGGAGGCTTTGCCGCCCGGCACGTACAGGCCGGCGCGGTCCAGCGGCGTGACTTTCTGCCCCAGCACGGTGCCGTCGGCTTCGCTGTAGCGCCAGGAATCCTGCTTCTGTTTTTCGTGGTAGCTGCGCACACGCTCGGCGGCGACTTCAAGGGCCTGGCGCTGCTCGGCGCTGATGCGGGTCAGCGCCAGCTCCAGACGCTCGCGTGGCAGGATCAGATCGGCCATGGAGCCGACCTCCAGGCCATCGAAGCGCTGGGTGTACTCGACCAGGGCGGCATCGCCGCGCTGGCGCACGGCCTGGATGATTTCCAGCACGCGCTGGTTGACGCCATCGTCGGACACACTCTCCCAGCTCAGCAGATGATCCAGGTGTCGGGCGAAGTCCTGGTCAGCGGCGTTGAGTCGGCGAACAGCAATGGGAGCGGTCATGGCAAAGCCTCGTGTAAGGGTAAATCTCAGGCGCCGCAAGCGGACGGTTGAAAACTACCTGCGTTGCCGGTGCGTCGTTAAAAACAGGCTCGGAATGCTCATTTACAGCTCGTAAACTCCGCTTCCTCGCCTGTTTTTGCCTAGCACCGACTGCCTCGGCTACGTTTTCAACGGTCCGCTAGAGTAGCAAGCCCACCGTGCGGGCACCCAAGAAAAATGGCTATGACACGGATAGGCTGCCGCGACCAGAAGTCGCGGAAAGGAGTCAGCCTTGGTGTCGCGCCTCGACCGCGCCACGCAGGGTTTCGATCAGCGCCTGGATGCGACCGTGCTGCATCTTCATCGAAGCCTTGTTGACGATCAGTCGCGAGCTGATGGTGGCGATCAGTTCCTGCGGTTCAAGGCCGTTGGCGCGCAGGGTGTTGCCGGTGTCGACCACGTCGATGATCTTGTCGGCCAGGCCCACCAGCGGCGCCAGTTCCATCGAACCGTAGAGCTTGATGATGTCGACCTGACGGCCCTGCTCGGCGTAGTAGCGCTTGGCGACATTGACGAACTTGGTGGCCACGCGCAGGCGGCCCTTGGGCTCCGCTGCACCGACCTTGCCGGCGGTCATCAGCTTGCACTTGGCGATCTGCAGATCCAGCGGCTCGTAGATGCCCTGGCCGCCGTATTCCATCAGCACATCCTTGCCCGCCACGCCGAGGTCGGCCGCGCCATGCTCGACATAGGTCGGCACGTCGGTGGCACGCACGATCAGCAGGCGCACGTCATCCTGAGTGGTCGGGATGATCAGCTTGCGGCTCTTGTCCGGGTTCTCGGTCGGCTCGATGCCCGCTGCCGCCAGCAACGGCAGGGTGTCATCGAGAATGCGGCCTTTGGACAGGGCGATGGTCAGCATGAAAGGGGGTCCTTGAACGAAAACGGCCGCACCAATCGGTGCGGCCTTACAGCAATGGAGACTTAGCCCGGCACTCGACGAATCTTCGCGCCCAGCAGCTGCAGCTTCTCTTCGATGCACTCGTAACCGCGGTCGATGTGGTAGATGCGATCGATCAGCGTGTCGCCTTCGGCCACCAGCGCAGCCAGCACCAGGCTCGCCGATGCACGCAGGTCGGTCGCCATCACCGGCGCGCCCTTGAGCTTCTCGACGCCAGTGACCACCGCCGTGTTGCCTTCAACCAGGATGTTGGCGCCCATGCGCAGCATCTCGTAGACATGCATGAAGCGGTTTTCGAAAACGGTTTCGATGATGGTACCAGTGCCTTCGGCCACCGCGTTCAGGGCGATGAACTGCGCCTGCATGTCGGTGGGGAACGCCGGGTACGGTGCGGTGCGCAGGTTGACGGCCTTCGGACGCTTGCCCTTCATGTCCAGCTCGATCCAGTCCGGACCGGTGGTGATCTCGGCACCCGCTTCCTGCAGCTTGGCCAGCACAGCTTCCAGGGTCGACGGGTCGGCATCCTTGACCTTGACGCGACCACCGGTAACGGCAGCGGCCACCAGGTAGGTACCCGTCTCGATACGGTCGGGCATCACGCTGAAACGAGCGCCATGCAGGCGCTCCACGCCGTCGATGATGATGGTGTCGGTACCGGCGCCCTGAATCTTCGCCCCCATGGCGATCAGGCAGTTGGCCAGGTCGACCACCTCAGGCTCACGCGCGGCGTTTTCCAGCACGCTACGGCCCTTGGCCAGGGTCGCGGCCATCATGATGTTCTCGGTACCGGTCACGCTGACCACATCGAAGAAGAAGTGCGCGCCACGCAGGCCGCCTTCCGGCGCTCGAGCCTTGATATAGCCGCCTTCGACATCGATGATCGCACCCATGGCTTCGAGGCCACGGATGTGCAGGTCGACCGGACGCGAGCCGATGGCGCAACCGCCCGGCAGCGCCACTTCGGCCTCACCGAAGCGGGCGACCATCGGGCCGAGCACCAGGATCGAGGCGCGCATGGTCTTTACCAGCTCGTAAGGTGCGACCAGGGTCTTGATGGCGCGGGCATCGACTTCAACAGCCAGCTTCTCGTCGATCACCGGCTCGATACCCATGCGCCCGAACAGCTCGATCATGGTGGTGATGTCGTGCAGGTGCGGCAGGTTGCAGATGGTGACGGGGGCGTCGCCCAGCAGGGTGGCGGCCAGAATCGGCAACGCAGAGTTCTTCGCACCGGAAATGCGGATTTCGCCATCGAGGCGAGCGCCGCCGGTAATGATCAGTTTATCCATAGGAATCTCGTCGCCCGCAGGCTCAGGAACGCGCGGCCCAATCGGCCTGGCTGAAGAATTTCATGGTCACGGCATGGATGCTGCCATCGGCGATCCAGGCATTGAGGTGGGCATAGATCTGCTGCTGACGCTTGACCGGGCTGAGGGCGGCCAGCTCGTCGCTGATCAGGTTGAGCTGGAAGTTGCAGCCTTCGCCTTCGACTTCCACCTGGGTATTCGGGAGTTTTTCCTCTAGGAGGCTTTTTACTTCTGCAGCCTGCATGCTCGACCTCGACTGACGCATTCGGGCTACCAGCGCCCGCGGGTCGGCCATCATACAAAAAAGCCTCCCGCCTGCGAACCCCGCCAGCAGCGGTGCTGACGGAACGACGGGAAGCGCTTCACGATTGCAGCGGCAGCAACTCGAGCAGGCCGCTGACCTGGGCGATCTCGTGCATGTCGGCGGGCAACGCGCTGATCGACAGCTCGCGCCCGGCCTTACGTGCATCACGAACGAACGCCAGCAGCAGTGCCAGACCGACGCTGCTGGATTTCTCCACAGCACTGCAGTCGAGCGAAAGACGCGCAACACTGCTGGCGGCGATCAGGCGCGCGCCCTGCTCGCGCAACTGCGGGCCGGTGCTGTAGTCCAGCACGCCGGCCAGTTGCAGCTGCCCAGCGCTTCGCTCGGTCAGACTGGCCTGGCTCACGACTCGCCCCGGGCCTGACGCGCCCTGGCCACGGTATCGGCCCAGGTGTCGATGACCTTGTCGAGGTCGTTGCGATTGGTCTGCATCGACTGGGCGAACTGGTCGCGGAACAGTTTGCCGACGTTGATGCCGTTGATCACAACGTTGCGCAGCTTCCAGCCACCATCGATCGACACCATGGTGTAGGACAGCGGGTAGACCACACCCTTGCCGTCTCGGATCTCCATGCCCACCGAGGTGCGCTCGCCCTCTGCTCTGCCACTGGCCGGCAGCACGCGGATGTCCTGGTTGTTGTATTCGAGCAAGGCATTGCCATAGAACTGCATCAGGCTGCGCTTGAAGTTCTCCTGGAAGCGACTCATCTGCTCGGGCGAGGCCTGACGCGAGTAACGCACAGTCATCACGCCACGGGAAATGCCGTCGACATCCACTACCGGGCCGAGGATCTCGTTGAGCGAGTCGTAGAACGCATTGGGATCGCTGCGATAGCGATCCTTGTTGGCCTTCAGGTCAGCCAGCAGGGTATCGGTGGTCTGCTGCACCACTTCATGAGCGCTCGGCGCGGCGACGGCCAGCAGCGGCATGGCGGCCAGCAACACCAGTAGGGAATTACGTACGGTCTTGAACATCTGAGGAGCCCTCATCAATTGGCTTCATCTTTATTGACCGAATTGAGCAGGAATTTGCCAATCAGGTCTTCCAGCACCAGCGAGGACTGCGTGTCGTGGATGGTGCTGCCATCCTTGAGCACCTCCTCGTCACCACCGACGCTGATGCCGATGTATTTCTCGCCGAGCAAACCTGCAGTCAGGATCGACGCAGTGGAATCCTCGGGCAGGTTATTGACGTTGCCATCGAGCTCCAGGGTCACCCGGCCCATGTAGCTGTCGCGATCCAGGTCGATGGCGGTGACCTTGCCGATGCTCACGCCGGCCATGGTCACCTTGGCGCGCACGGTGAGCCCGGCGATGTTGTCGAAGTAGGCGTAGACCTTGTAGGTATCGCCTGCGCTGCCGACGCTCAGGCCGCTGACGCGCAGGGCCAGCAGCAGCAGGGCCAGCACACCGGCCATGAGGAACAGGCCGACACCAATCTCCAGCGTGCGGTTTTGCATCAGAAGTCTCCAAACATCAAAGCGGTCAGAATGAAATCCAGGCCAAGAACGGCCAGCGAGGCATACACCACGGTGCGCGTGGTCGCGCGGCTGATGCCCTCGGAAGTGGGTTCGCAGTCGTAGCCCTGGAATACGGCGATCCAGGTCACCACGAAGGCGAAGACGATGCTCTTGATCACGCCATTGAGCACATCGTCATAAAAGGAAACACTGTTCTGCATGTTGGACCAGAACGAGCCCTCGTAGACGCCCAGCCAGTCCACCGCGACCATCGCCCCGCCCCAGATGCCGACGACGCTGAAGATCATCGCCAGCAGCGGCATGGAGATGAAGCCGGCCCACAGCCGCGGCGCGACGATGTACTTGAGCGGGTCGACACCGATCATCTCCAGGCTGGAGAGCTGCTCGGTGGACTTCATGTTGCCGATCTCGGCCGTCAGCGCGGAACCGGCGCGACCGGCGAACAGCAGCGCGGTGACCACCGGCCCCAACTCACGCAGCAGGGTCAGCGCGACCATCTGCCCGACCGCCTGCTCGGAGCCATAGCTGACCAGGATGTTGTAGCCCTGCAGGGCCAGCACCATGCCGATGAAGATGCCGGAGACGACGATGATCGCCAGCGACATCACGCCAACGGCGAAAAGCTGCTTGATCAGCAGTTGCAGCGGCTTGCCGGCGCGACTGCGGCCGAACAGCGCGCCCAGCAGAAACAGCACCGAACGCCCCAGCGTCGCCACCACATCGATACCCGCACGACCGAACAGCCGCAGCCGTTCGAGCGGTGAAATTCTGCGCATCAACCTCTCCCCAACAGATCTTCGCGATAGTCCGGCGCTGGAAAATGGAACGGCACCGGGCCATCCGGAATGCCCTTCATGAACTGACGAATACGCGGGTTTTCCGACTCCATCAGTTCGGCAGGCGTGCCATGCCCCAGTACCTGGGCATCACCGACGACATAGATGTAATCGGCGATGCTGGCGGTTTCCGCGAGATCGTGGGAGACCACCACGCTGGTGATTCCCAGGGCATCGTTGAGCAGGCGAATCAGGCGCACCAGCACACCCATGGCAATGGGGTCCTGACCGACGAACGGCTCGTCATACAGCAGAATCTGCGGATCGAGGGCAATCGCCCGCGCCAGCGCCACACGGCGTTTCATGCCGCCGGACAGCTCGTCCGGCATCAGCTCCACGGCCCCGCGCAGGCCAACGGCCTGCAGCTTCATCAGGACGATGTCGCGAATCATCTCCTCAGGGAGCTTGGTGTGCACACGCAACGGAAAGGCCACATTCTCGAACACGTCGAGATCGGTGAACAACGCGCCGCTCTGGAACAACACGCCCATCTGCTTGCGCATGTCGAACAGTTCGTCACGCGAGAGCTTCGGCAGGCTCACTCCGTTGACACGAACATCGCCCGCCGAAGGGCGCAGCTCGGCCGCGATCAGGCGCAACAACGTGGTTTTGCCACAGCCGGACGGCCCCATGATGCCGGTGACCTTGCCGCGCGGGATGCGAATGTCGACCTTGTCGAAAATCGACCGTGCGCCGCGCTGAAAGCTGACGCCCTGCAACTCGATCGCATACTCGTGCTCGGCGCTCATCTGAACTCCTTGAAAATCAGGCCTTCCTTGCAGACGCCGCCTCCCGATGCGAGGACACGCGCCGGCCGAGGGGCCAAAAAGGCCGCAAACTATAGCATTTGCCGAACATGCCGCCCAATAGCGCCACAATCCGGCGTTCAGACTTGCGACAGCTTCAACACAGGCCACTTAAAGCAGAGGTGAGCGCGGAAAGCTTTTCCCGTTATAATCCCCGTCTTTTTTCGGCCGACAGCTCAGCCCAATGAACCAGACCCGCGACCTGATTGATTCCGCGCAGCGCACCATCCGCCTTGAAATCGAGGCTGTACAGGAGCTGCTGCCCCGCATCAACGCCGATTTCATCAAGGCCTGCGAGCTGATCCTGAACTGCAAGGGGCGCGTGGTCGTGGTCGGCATGGGCAAGTCAGGGCATATCGGCAACAAGATCGCCGCGACGCTGGCCAGCACCGGCACCACGGCGTTCTTCGTCCATCCGGCCGAGGCCAGCCACGGCGACATGGGCATGATCACCAAGGACGACATCGTTCTGGCCCTGTCCAACTCCGGCAGCACCGCAGAAATCGTCACCCTGCTGCCGCTGATCAAGCGTCTCGGCATCCGCCTGATCAGCATGACCGGCAACCCGGACTCGCCCCTGGCCAAGGCCGCCGAAGTCAATCTCGACGCACGCGTGTCGCAGGAGGCCTGCCCGCTGAATCTGGCGCCGACCTCCTCGACCACCGCCAGCCTGGTGCTGGGTGATGCCCTGGCCATCGCCCTGCTGGAAGCGCGCGGCTTCACTGCCGAAGACTTCGCCTTCTCCCACCCCGGCGGTGCTCTCGGTCGCCGCCTGCTGCTCAAGGTGGAAAACGTCATGCATGCAGGCGATGCCCTGCCGCGAGTGAATCGCGGCACCAGCCTGCGCGATGCGCTGCTGGAAATGACCCAGAAAGGCCTGGGCATGACCGTGGTGCTCGAAGAAGACGGCCGCCTGGCCGGCATCTTCACCGATGGCGACCTGCGTCGCACCCTCGACAAGGGCATCGACGTGCGCCAGGCATCGATCGACGAAGTCATGACCCCGCACGGCAAGACCGCCCGCGCCGAGATGCTCGCCGCCGAGGCCCTGAAGATCATGGAAGACCACAAGATCAACGCGCTGGTGGTGGTAGACGACCAGGACAACCCGGTCGGCGCCCTCAACATGCACGATCTGCTGCGCGCCGGAGTAATGTGATGAACGATCTGCTGCAACGCGCCCGCGCCGTCAAACTGGCGATCTTCGACGTCGACGGAGTGCTCACCGACGGCCGCCTGTACTTCCTCGAAGACGGCAGCGAGTTCAAGACCTTCAACACGCTCGACGGCCACGGCATCAAGATGCTGATCAACTCGGGCGTGCAAACCGCCATCATCAGCGGACGCAAGACCCCGGTGGTCGAGCGTCGTGCCAACAACCTCGGCATCCAGCACCTGTTTCAGGGCCGCGAAGACAAACTCGTGGTGCTCGACGACCTGCTTACCGAACTCGGCCTAAGCTACGAAGAGGTCGCCTATCTGGGCGACGACCTGCCGGACCTTCCGGTTATCCGCCGTGTCGGGCTGGGCATGGCTGTGGCCAGCGCCGACAGTTTCGTGCGCCAGCATGCCCATGGGGTGACCCAGGCGCGTGGCGGTGACGGCGCGGCGCGGGAGTTCTGTGAACTGATCATGCGTGCCCAGGGCACACTGGACGCGGCCCAGGCCGCCTACCTGTAGAGAACAGCATGCCGCGTAAAATTCTCAACATCCTGATCTTCGCCCTGATTGCGGTCGTGGTGGCCGCCCTCGGCTACTGGAATCTGGCGCCGGACAGCGCCCGCGTAACCCAACAGAGCAGCGACGACAACGTCGTCGACTTCTATGTGGTCGGCGCGCGCACCGTGCAGTTCCAGGACGACGGCAAGCTGCACTACCGCATGACGGCGGACAAGCTCGAACACGTCAAGCGCACCGATATCACCCTGATCGACACGCCCAAGCTGGAGCTCTATCGCGGCACCGAACTGCCGTGGAAAGTGACCAGCCAGCGTGCCGAAGTCTCACCTGGCGGCGTCGAGGTAGAACTGATCGACGATGTGCGCATCGCCCGCACCGATGCCAAGAACCGTCCAACCATCATCACCAGTAGCCGCATGACCGTTATTCCTGACAAGGAATATGCGCAGACCGAGCAAGCCGTTAGAATCGTCGCGGCCAACGGGGTGACCACGGCACAAGGAATGAAAGCGTACTTGAATGACGGCAGGATGATCCTGCAGTCCAACGTAAGAGGCCAGCATGAGGTTCGTTAATACCCTCCCCCTGATTCTCAGCCTCGGCGCCGCATTGGGAAGCGCGGCTGCCTGGGCACTGCCATCGGATCGCGATCAGCCGATCCGTATCCAGGCCGACAGTGCCGAGCTGGATGACAAGCAAGGCGTAGCCGTTTACCGCGGCGACGTGATCATCACCCAGGGCACCCTGAAGATCACCGGCGACACGGTGACCATCACCCAGACCGCCAGTGGCGATATCGACGTCTTCACCTCGGTGGGCAATCTGGCTTACTACGAGCAGAAGCCGGCCGTGGACAAGGAAGTGGTCAAGGCATACGGCAAGACCATCCAGTACTTCGCCAGCAACGAGCGCATCGTGCTGATCGACCAGGCCAAGGTGATTCAGGAAGGCAATACCTTCGAAGGCGAGAAGATCGTCTATGACACCCGCCGCCAGATCGTCAATGCCGGCCGCGCCACGGGCGGCAACGTCAGCACGCCGCGCCCGCGTATCGACATGGTCATCCAACCGAAGAACAAACCCGCGGATCAGCAGCAGTAATGGCCATTCTCAAAGCCCAACACCTGGCGAAAAGCTACAAGAGCCGTCAGGTCGTGCGTGACGTCAGCCTGAACATCGAAAGCGGCCAGATCGTCGGCCTGCTCGGCCCCAACGGTGCCGGCAAGACCACCTGCTTCTACATGATCGTCGGCCTGGTGCGCGCCGATCAGGGCCGCGTGCTGATCGACGATCTGGACGTCAGCCATCAGCCCATGCACGGCCGCGCTCGCGCCGGTATCGGCTATCTGCCGCAGGAAGCCTCGATCTTCCGCAAACTGTCGGTGGCCGACAACATCATGGCCATTCTCGAAACGCGCAAGGACCTGGACCGCGCCGGGCGTCAGGCGGAACTGGAAAACCTGCTGCAGGAGTTCCATATCCACCATATCGCCGACAGCCTCGGCATGAGCCTGTCCGGTGGTGAGCGCCGCCGCGTGGAGATTGCCCGCGCCCTGGCGACCAACCCCAAGTTCATCCTGCTCGACGAACCCTTTGCCGGGGTCGACCCGATTTCGGTGGGCGATATCAAGCAGATCATCCATCACCTCAAGACCAAGGGCATCGGCATCCTGATCACCGATCACAACGTGCGCGAGACCTTGGACATCTGCGAAACCGCCTACATCGTCAACGACGGGCAGCTGATCGCCGAAGGCGACGCCGAGACCATCCTCGCCAACCAGACGGTGAAAGAGGTATATCTGGGCCACGAGTTCCGCCTTTAGGTCGCCGCGGTTTCGCTACAGAAATATTGCAACCCCTAGGCAAGAACGAGAAATTCAGGCATATAATTTGCTTCCTGGCGGCGCTTCGGCGCCCTGATGTGGAAGGCGTAACTCGCCAGTAAATTAAGGTCTGCAATGAAACCATCGCTAGTCCTCAAGATGGGCCAGCAGCTGACGATGACCCCGCAGCTGCAACAGGCTATCCGCCTCCTCCAACTGTCGACCCTGGACCTGCAACAGGAAATCCAGGAGGCGCTGGAATCCAACCCCATGCTCGAGCGCCAGGAAGATGGCGACGACTTCGACAACAGCGACCCGATGGCCGATGGCGCGGAAAGCTCCGCCCCTGCCCCGAGCAAGGAAGAGAGCTATCAGGAAACCACCCCGACGGTGGACAACCTGGAAGACGGCGAGTGGGGCGAACGCATCCCCAACGAGCTGCCGGTCGATACCGCCTGGGAAGACATCTACCAGACCAGTGCCAGCAGCCTGCCCAGCAACGATGATGACGAGTGGGACTTCACCACACGTACCTCCAGCGGCGAGAGCCTGCACAGCCATCTGCTCTGGCAACTGAACCTGGCCCCCATGTCGGACAAGGACCGGCTGATCGCCGCCACCCTGATCGACTGCATCAACAACGACGGCTACCTCGAGGAAACCCTCGAGGAAGTGACCGAGTCCTTCGACCCCGAGCTGGATGTCGAGCTGGATGAAGTGGAAGTCGTCCTGCACCGCATCCAGCAGTTCGAACCGGCCGGTATCGGCGCCCGCGACCTGCGCGAATGCCTGCTGCTGCAACTGCGCCAGCTGCCTGCCAGCACGCCGTGGCTGAACGAAACCCAGCGCGTGGTCAGCGACTACCTGGAGCTGCTCGGTAGCCGCGACTACGCCCAGCTGATGCGCCGCACCAAGCTCAAGGAAGACGAACTGCGCCAGGTCATCGACCTGATCCAGCGCCTGAATCCGCGCCCGGGTTCGCAGATCGAGTCCAGCGAGCCGGAATATGTCGTACCCGACGTGATCGTGCGCAAGCACAACGACCGCTGGCTGGTGGAGCTGAACCAGGAAGCGATGCCGCGCCTGCGCGTCAACCCGCAGTACGCTGGCTTCGTCAAACGCGCCGACTCCAGCGCCGACAACACCTTCATGCGCAATCAGCTGCAGGAGGCGCGCTGGTTCATCAAGAGCCTGCAGAGCCGCAACGAGACACTGATGAAGGTCGCCACGCAGATCGTCGAGCACCAACGCGGTTTCCTCGATTACGGTGACGAGGCGATGAAACCTCTGGTGTTGCACGACATCGCCGAAGCGGTAGGCATGCACGAGTCCACCATTTCGCGCGTTACCACGCAGAAATTCATGCACACCCCGCGCGGCATTTACGAGCTGAAATATTTCTTCTCCAGCCACGTCAGCACCTCCGAAGGCGGCGAATGCTCGTCCACCGCGATCCGCGCGATCATCAAAAAACTGGTTGCCGCAGAAAACGCGAAAAAGCCGTTGAGTGACAGCAAGATCGCTGGTTTACTGGAGGCACAAGGCATCCAAGTCGCCCGTCGGACGGTCGCAAAGTATCGCGAGTCCCTCGGCATAGCGCCCTCCAGTGAGCGCAAGCGACTGATGTAGGCCAGATCGACTGAAGGCCTCAGGTCTTCAGGCCAAAGTGTTCCGGCGGCGGGTCGAATCGGACCCGTCTCTTACACAAGGCAACAAGGAGAAAGCGGTATGCAAGTCAACATCAGTGGACATCAGCTGGATGTGACCGACGCCCTGCGTGACTATATCGGCGAGAAACTGGGCCGACTGGAACGCCACTTCGACAAGATCACCAACGTTCAGGTGACCATGGAGGTCGAAAAACTCAAGCAGAAGATCGAAGCCACCCTGCATGTCGCCGGCGGCGAAGTCGTCGCCAATGCCGAACATCAGGACATGTACGCTGCCATCGACCTGTTGGCCGATAAACTCGACCGTCAACTCATCAAGCACAAGGAAAAGCAGCTCGAGCGTCTGCAAGGCGCCACGGCCCGCTAACATTCCCCATCCATGATCCGACTTGAAAACATCCTGACCCCCGGCCGTTCCCTGGTGAACGTGCCGGGCGGCAGTAAGAAACGCGTGCTCGAACAGATCGCCAATCTGGTTGCGCGCGACCTGCCCGACCTGGATGCCCAGGACATCTTCGAAAGCCTTATCGCCCGCGAGAAGCTCGGTTCCACCGGTTTCGGCAACGGCATCGCCATTCCCCACTGCCGCCTGGCCGGCTGCAGTGCACCAATCAGCGCCGTGTTGCATCTGGAGACTGCAGTCGACTTCGACGCCATCGATGGCGCACCGGTCGATCTGCTGTTCGTCCTGCTGGTGCCGGAAGCGGCAACCGACGCGCACCTCGAGTTGCTGCGCCAGATCGCCAGCATGCTCGATCGCCAGGATGTACGTGAACGTCTACGCCAAGCCAACAGTGGCGAAGATCTCTATCAGGTTGTGGTGGACATTCAGAACGGTCAATGACATGCGCCTGATCATCGTCAGCGGTCGCTCGGGCTCGGGCAAGAGCACCGCCCTCGATGTACTTGAGGACAACGGTTTCTACTGCATCGACAACCTGCCGGCCGGCTTGCTGCCAGACCTCGCCGAACGCTTCCTGCCGCACAGCGATATGCTGCTGCCGCAGGTGGCCGTGTCCATCGATGCACGCAACCTGCTGAGCCAGCTCAAGCGCTTCCCCGAGCTGCTCGAGGAAGTCCGCAAACGCAGTATCCGCTGCGATGTCCTTTATCTCGACGCCGAAGACGAGACCCTGCTCAAGCGTTTTTCGGAAACGCGCAGACGCCATCCGCTGACCAACGAAAATCGTTCGCTGGCCGAAGCCATCGCCTACGAAAGCCAGCTGCTGGCGCCGATCACCGATCGTGCCGATCTGAAGATCGACACGACTCGACTGAACCTCTACCAGCTGCGCGACACGCTAAAACTGCGCCTTCTGGGTCAGGTACAGACTGGCACCGCCTTTCTCGTCGAGTCCTTCGGTTTCAAACGTGGCATGCCGGTCGACGCCGATCTGGTGTTCGATGCACGTTGCCTGCCCAACCCATACTGGAAGCCTGAGCTGCGCGACTATTCCGGCCTGGATCAGCCCGTGGTCGACTACCTGGCCGCGCAACCGGAAGTCGAGGAAATGTATCAGGACATCCTCGCCTATCTGGAAAAATGGCTGCCGCGCTTCGCCGCCAGCAACCGCGCCTATGTCACCATCGCCATTGGTTGCACCGGTGGTCACCACCGCTCGGTGTATCTGGCCAATCGCCTGAGCCAGGCACTCAAAGACTCGCTGAAGAACGTCCAGGTGCGTCACCGCGACCTCAGCTAAGGAGCCATGCCGCGATGCCCGCACGTGAAATCACCATCATCAACAAGCTCGGTCTGCACGCCCGCGCCGCGGCGAAATTCGTCGGCGTGGCGAGCAGCTATCCCTGCCAGGTGCGCATCGGCCGCAGCGCCGAAAGCCTGGTGGACGGCAAGAGCATCATGGCCGTGATGATGTTGGCTGCCGGCAAGGGCACCAATGTGCACCTGCTGACCGAGGGTGAGCAGGAGGAAGACGCAATGGCCGCACTGGTGGGGCTGATCGAGAACTACTTCGACGAAGGGGAGTAACGCCCCTGCACCTAAATGCCAAGGCCACCCACGGGTGGCCTTGTCGTTACAGCCGTCCTCAACTGCCTGCGACGGTCATCTTCTCGATCAGCACCGAGCCGGTGCAGATATTGCCGCGCCGTTCCAGGTCGCGGCCGACCGCAACGATCTGGCGGAACATGTCGCGCAGGTTGCCGGCGATGGTCACCTCCTGCACCGGGAACTGAATCTCGCCGTTCTCAACCCAGAAGCCCGCCGCACCACGGGAATAGTCCCCGGTGACCAGATTCAGGCCCTGCCCCATCAGCTCGGTCACCAGCAGGCCGCGCCCCATGCGCCGGATCAGCGCCTGCTGATCCTCATCGCCGTGGGTGACGAACAGGTTGTGCACGCCACCAGAGTTGGCGGTGCTGGGCAGTCCCAGCTTGCGCCCGGAATAGGTGCCGAGTACGTAGGACACCAGCTCGCCCTTTTCCACGAAAGGTTTTGCGTAAGTGGCCAGGCCATCACCATCGAAAGCTGCACTGCCCAGGGCTCGAGGCAGATGCGGACGTTCGTCGAGCGTCAGCCACTCGGGGAACAGACGCTGGCCGAGCGCACCTTCGAGGAAGGAAGAGTGGCGATACAGATTGCCGCCCGAGATTGCCGCCAGCAGATGACTGAACAGCCCGCCGGCAAGCTCGGCAGCGAACAGCACCGGCACCTCGCAGGTGGGCACCGGCCGCGCGCCCAGGCGGCTGACCGCACGCTCGGCAGCCCGCTGGCCGATACCCGCGGCGTCGGCCAGCAGTTCGCCCTGGCGATTGACGTCATACCAGTAGTCACGCTGCATCTGCCCCTCGCCTTCGGCGATCATCACGCAGCTCAGGCTGTGCCGGGTGCTGGCATAACCACCGACGAAACCATGACTGTTGCCATACACGCGGCAACCCTGATGGGTGTTCAGACTGGTGCCATCGGCGTTCTTGATCCGGGTGTCGGCGGCGAACGCTGCCGCCTCGCAGGCCAGTGCCTGCTCGACTGCCTGCTCAGGCGTGATCGACCAGGGGTGATAGAGGTCCAGTTCGGGCAGCTCGCGCGCCATCAGCGCGGCATCGGCCAGGCCGGCACATTCATCTTCGGACGCGTGCTTGGCAATCGCCAGGGCTGCCGCCACGGTCTCGCGAATGGCCTCGATACCGGTGGCCGAGGTGCTGGCAGAGCCCTTGCGCTGGCCCACATACAAGGTGATGCCGAAACCCTGATCACGATTGAACTCGACGGTCTCCACCTCGCCCTGGCGCACCGTGGTAGACAACCCCTGGCCAGCCGAGACGGCTACCTCACAGGCGCTGGCGCCCTGGCGCCTGGCCTCGGCGAGAATCGTCTCGACCTGCTCCTGCAGCGCTGGCAAGGCCTGCGGCCCGATGCGTTCTACTTCACTCATAAACACTCCCGATGCTCTTGGTGCAGGCCCGATGCGTACATAGCCGGAGCCTGCTCTCGACTGCCGGCTACGGGCCGGCAGTCACGGTTGCTGCTATCATGGCGGCGTTTCCCTCTGGACCCACCCCATGTCTGATTCCTACGACGACTTCTCCCTGGAGAAGAGCAAATCCCAGGTCAAACGCGAACTGCATGCCCTGCAGGACCTCGGCGAGCGACTGACCACGCTCAAGCCCGACCTGCTGGCCAAGATGCCGCTGACCGACGCATTACGCCGCGCCCTCGCCGAAGCGCCGAAACACACTGCCAACGCCGCGCGTAAACGCCACATCCAGTTCATCGGCAAGCTGATGCGCGAACAGGATGTCGAAGCGATCGTCGCCATGCTCGACCAGGTGGACAGCTCCACCCGCGAGTACAACGAGCGTTTCCATGCCCTGGAGCGCTGGCGCGACCGCCTGATCGGCGAAGGCGACAGCGCGCTGGAAAGCTTCGTCGAGCTTTATCCCGATGCCGACGTCCAGCACCTGCGCGGTCTGGTCCGTCACGCTCAGCACGAAGCCGCGCGCAACAAGCCGCCGGCCGCCGCACGCAAGGTGTTCAAGTACATCCGCGAGCTCGACGAAATCCAGCGCGGCCTGCGCTGAGCCGGCATCGCCTCAGGCACCGGTGCCGCCAACGGTGATCGCGTCGATCTTCAGCGTCGGCTGGCCGACGCCCACTGGCACCGACTGACCATCCTTGCCACAGGTGCCAACGCCGCTGTCCAGGGCCAGGTCGTTACCGACCATGGACACCCGGCTCATGGCCTCCGGGCCGTTACCGATCAGCGTGGCGCCCTTGACCGGCGCAGTGATCCTGCCGTCCTCGATCAGGTAGGCCTCGCTGGTGGAGAAGACGAACTTGCCGCTGGTGATGTCCACCTGGCCGCCGCCGAGATTGGCGCAGTAGATGCCCTTCTTCACCGAACGGATGATCTCCTCCGGATCGCTCTCACCGGCCAGCATGTAAGTGTTGGTCATGCGTGGCATCGGCAGGTGCGCATAGGATTCACGACGACCGTTGCCGGTAGCCGCCACGCCCATCAGGCGCGCATTGAGCTTGTCCTGCATGTAGCCTTTGAGCACGCCGTTCTCGATCAGCGTGGTGCACTGGGTCGGTGTGCCTTCGTCATCGACGCTGAGCGAGCCACGACGACCGGCCAGGGTGCCGTCATCGACGATGGTGCACAGGCTGGACGCGACCTTCTGCCCGACCTTGCCGCTGTAGGCCGAGCTGCCCTTGCGGTTGAAATCGCCTTCAAGACCGTGGCCGACCGCCTCGTGCAGCAACACGCCGGACCAACCGGCGCCCATCACCACCGGCATGCTACCGGCAGGGGCGGCGATGGCTTCGAGGTTGACCAGCGCCTGGCGCAGCGCCTCGCGGGCATAGCTCATGGCGCGGTCTTCATCGAGGAAATAGCGGTAATCGGTGCGGCCGCCGCCGCCGTGACCACCACGTTCGCGACGACCGTTCTGCTCGACGATGACGCTGACGTTGAAGCGCACCAGCGGGCGGATATCAGCGCTGAGGCTGCCATCATGAGCGGCGACCAGAATCCGATCCCACACACCGGCCAGACTCACGGTCACCTGCTTGATGCGCGGATCGAGCGCACGGGTGGCGCGGTCGATACGCTGCAGCAGCTCGACCTTCTCGGCACGGCTCATGACGTCCAGTGGGTTGCCTTCGGCATACAGCTGGGTCACCTGCGGGCTGACGAAGGCCTGCACCCGGCCCTGCTGGCCGGCACGGGAGATCGAACGCGCCGCTTGGGCGGCCTGGGTCAGCGCATCGAGGCTGATCGCATTGCTGTAGGCAAAGCCGGTTTTTTCACCGGACTGGGCGCGCACGCCTACACCCTGATCGAGGTTGAAACTGCCTTCCTTGACGATGCCATCTTCCAGCACCCAGGTTTCCGATACCTGGCTTTGGAAATAAAGATCGGCGGCATCGATGCCAGGACCGGCGACCTCACCCAGCACGGCACTGAGGCTGTCGAGCGTCAGGTTACCGGGCGCCAGCAGGTGCTCGCTGACGGATTGCAACATCGTATTCATGGTCACTCCACAACGATCGGGCGCGGCGCGCCCGATAAAAAGAATCGGCGGTGCTGCTGCACCGGCATACGTTGGCGAATGGCCGCCTGCTCGGCGACATCGCGTGAAGCCAGCAATGCGGCTTCTCCTTGATCCTGCTCGGCGAGCACGCTGCCCCAGGGGTCGATGATGGCCGAATGACCAAAGGTCATGCGCTGACCCGGGTGTTCGCCGCCCTGCCCCGCTGCCAGCACATAGCACTGGGTTTCGATGGCACGCGCCCGCGTCAGTACCTGCCAATGCGCCGCGCCAGTCACGGCGGTGAAGGCTGCCGGCACGCTGATCAGCTCGGCGCCAGCTTCACGCAGCGCACCGAACAGTTCGGGAAAACGCAAGTCGTAACACACCGTCAGGCCCAGGCGCCCCACCGGCGTATCCGCCACCACCACACGCTGGCCATGGACGAAGTCGTCGGACTCGCGATATCGGCCACGGTTGTCGGCCACGTCGACATCGAACAGGTGCAGCTTGTCATAGCGAGCTGCGCGCTCGCCCTGATCATCGATCAGCAGTGAACAGGCGTGCGGCCTGCCCTCGGCATCATCGTCAGGCGGCAGCGGCAAGGTGCCGGCCACAATCCATAAACTGAGGTCACGCGCAGCGCGTTTCAACCAGGGCAGGATCGGCCCTTCGCCCATTGCCTCGGCACGGCCGATGGCTGCCAGGTCGCGACGCCCCATGGCAGCGAAATTCTCGGGTAGCACGGCAAGGCGCGCGCCGCCCTGTGCAGCCCGCTCCAGCATGCGGCGCGCCAGGCGCAGGTTGGTTTGCACGTCGTCCTGACTGACCATCTGGATTACAGCAAGGTTCATGGCGCTACTCATCAGTTCTCATCGTGACAGCCTACGCCAAGACGCATCGTCATTGCGGTTTTTCGAAAGGCTTGTCGAAGCTGATATCCGGGTCCTGCAGCGGGCCCTTGACGTCGTACTGCACGCTGGCGAAACGAGCGACCTTGTCACCCAGCAACTTGTCCGCCACGAACAGGGCGCCACCGATCGCCGGCGCGCCGACGATCAAGGCCGCCAACGGCAGGTTATTGGTCACTGGCAAGGTCACCAGCAGCTTGGCATCGATGCGCTCGTTGCGCATGTCCAGCTGGCCGTCCAGTTCCAGGTTGCTCGACGGCCCGGTCATGGTGATCGGCTCCCGCGTCACGAACAGGCCATTGGTGGCCTGCAGGTTGCCCTTGACCCGGTCGTAGCTCAGCCCCTTGCCCAGCAGGTCGGAGAAATCCAGACGCAAGCGGCGGCCGATGGAGTTGAAGTTGAGCAGGCCGAACACTCGCAGTGCCTGAGCCGAGCCCTGTACCTCGACGAACTGCCCCTTGCGCAACGAGGGATCGAGATTGCCGGAGAAGCGCTTGAGCGAGAACCAGGCTGGCGAACCGGGCCAGCTGCCATCCACGTCGACCCGGAAACTTTCACTGGTCACGCTGGGGGCGTAATCCCAGGCTTTCAGGATCGCGCCAAGATCCTTGCCCTGCAGGCGCCCCTTGTACCAGCTCTGGGTGTTGCCGGCGCTACTTCGCCAGCCGGCACTGCCGCCGATCTTCAGCCCCTGCAGATCGAGATCGAGTTCATCGAAACGCACGCCGCGCTCTTCCGGGCGCACCTTGAGCGACCAGGCGCCCAGCACCTTGTCGCCGCGCTGCACGCGCTGGATGCTGATATCCAGGGCCGGGAGCGTAGCGGGATCGAAATCGGCAAGCGGATCAGGCGCATCGGCGGCCTTTTCCGCATCGGGGTCGGGTGCCGGCAGGCGCACATGCTGCAGATCGGCCCGAATCGGTACGCCCTCGGCATCGGCCAGCAGCACGCGGCCAGCCGCCAGTTCGCTGTCGAACTGCACGGCCCAAGCCTGCCCCTCTCGCTCCAGACCGACGGTCAGTTGCTCGACCTCCTGACCGAAGCCGCGGAATCGCCCGATATCCAGGCGCGCACTACGGAACAGACGCTGGCTGTCAGCGTCCACCTCGACCGGATGGGTGCTACCGAGCTGCTTCCAGGCATCCACATCCAGCTCGTCCAGACGCCCGCGCACACGCAGCCCCTGGCCAGGCGGCAAACCGGCAGCGCCACCGCCGACCACCACCTCGCCGCGGCCATCGGCCAGTGCACCGGCAGGCGCAGCCAGATTCAGGCTGGCCAACTCGCCGTAATCCGCCCAATAGCGGCGCTCGCGTCCGGACAGCGTCATGCGCCAGCTGGCATCCCGCTCCTGCGTTGCCGGCTTGCCGAACGGCGCAGGCAGATCGATCGCCACACCGCGCAGGTTGGAATCGACGCGCAACTTGCTGTCATCGCCATCCAGCGTCAGACGCAGGCGATAAGGCAGTGTGCCGCTGACCGGCAGTTTCGGTGGGCCGCTCAGCCATTTGCTGAGGGTGTCGACCTGCACCTGACCCCGCAGATCGAACAGCGTACGCGCTTGCCCGCGCGATCCCTCGGCGTTGATTCTGCCGCTGACCTGGCGCCCGAATACCTCGGCTCGGACATCCGGTGCGCTCAGACCGGCATTGCTGTCGAAGCGAAACGCACCCTTGACCTTGTTCAGTTGCAGATCCGGATTGGCCAGCTTGAGGCTGGCCCCTTCGGTGGCAAAATCCACCACCACGCCGGGCTTGGCTGCCTTCTGCAGCGGAATATCCAATTGCAGCCGTCCAGCCAGCGGGCCTTCGCCCTGCCAGCCGGCGAAGACCTCCGACGTGCCCAGTGGCGCCTCCTGCAACAGCTTGATGGCATCGCCCAGGCTGCTCTGCACATCGCCGTCGAGCTGCAGGCGCGGCGGCTTGCCATCGTGGAGCAGGGGGATATTGGCCATAACGTCGCTGACCTGGCTCTCCAGCAGGCGCCCGCTCTGCAGGCGCACGCGCACCGCATCGTCCTCGATCAGCACCTCGCCCACGCCATCCCGCAGCGAAGGCCAGCCAGGTTGAAAGGCCAACTCGGCGTCCTTCACCTTGAAGAACAGGCTGAGGCTGCGCGCTCCCAGTGACGCCCCCTTGTTCAGCGAGCCCTGATACTGGAAGTAGCCTTCCTCGACGTGGCCTGCGCGAATGGCCGTCTTCAACCAGTGATCGAGTTCCGCACTCATGCCGGGCGCGCGGCTCGGCAGATACTTCTCGGTGTAAGCGGCATCGCCGTCGCGCATGCCAACGCGCAGGTCCATGTAGTCCTCGGCCTCGGGATCGCGCAGCAGGCGGATCAGCATGTCGCCGGAGACCTGTCCTTCCTCGCCGTCGACCCGCATGTAGGGGCTGTAAAGCGTCAGGCCGGTTTCGCTCCAGTCCCAGCTCAACCGCGCCTGGGCATGGCGATAGCGCCAGGGCTGAGGGAACAGCTGGTCCAGGTGCAAGGCGAAGTCGTCGGCATTCAGACGCAGCTCACCCTTGAACATGTTGCCCGAAGCGCTGCCGCTGACATTCTCGGCTGCCGGCGCGCCGTGGTAGGCCTGGATACCCACTCTGTCCAGATTGGCGGCGAACTGCAGGCGCTCGGCGCCCTCACGCTGCGGGTAATAATCGAGTAGCAGGTTGTTCACCGCACCGACGGGTGCCAACGCGATCAGAACGTCGCGGGCATTATCGGGCATCGGCGCCAGCGCCTGCACCAACGGCGCCCAGGCGGCGAGATCGAAGCGGTCTGCCGTCAGGGCCCAGCGTTCGTCGGTGTCACCCTCATCGCTCTGCTTCAGGTTCAGATGCAGTTCGCCGATGCGCTGCTCACCATGAGTCAGGGCGAGGGAGTCGATCTGTGCGCGCACACCCTTCTCGTCCTGAGCGAAGAAAGCGTTGAAGGCCAGGTCCTTGAGTGTCACCAGCTCGCGCCCTCGCTGACCGCCCGCCAGCTCGGGCGCATGCAGGCGCAAGGCCCCCTTGTGCAGGGCCAGGCCGCGGCCTTCCAGCCAAAGCTCACCGCCGGCCTGCAGCTGCTTGACCCGCCAGTCGCCGAGCAGTGATTTCGGCAGCCAGGTCGCCCAGTCGCTCTGCGGCAGGCTCAGATAGAGTTGCGACTCGGCCTCGCGCCAGGTCTTTGGCTGCATGCGCGTGCGCAAACTCAGGGCCACAGGCTGGCCATCGGGCAGCAGCAGGCGTCCGTCAAGACGCTGGCTGTTGCTGCCGTAACGCAGGCTCAGATTGACGTAACTGAGCAACAACGGCTCCTGATCGAGAGGCTGCACCACCACACGGCTGTCGAGCAGGCTGATGCGATGCACGACCTGCAGCTGCGTCAGCAGTTGCTCGACATTCAGCTCCGCGCTTTCGCGCTGTGGCAGCCCTTGCAACTGCCAGCCCCCTTCGGCGTTCTGCTGCACGTTCAGTTGCAGGCCGTCGAGTTGCACATGGGCGATACGCGGCTGTCTGGCCAACAGACTGCCGCCAACGTCCGGCACCAGTTGCACGCGCTCCAGGCTCAGCCCTTGATCGTCGTCACCCAGGCGCACGTCACGCGCCACCAGCACCGGCGCGAAGCCCTGCCAGCGGCCTTCGAGGCTGCCGATACGCACCGGCACACCCAACTGCGCGGTGGCACGGTCCTCCAGTTCGAGGCGGTATTCAGCCACCAGCGGCACCAGCTCGCGGCCCAGGCTGACGTAAAGCGCAGCCAGCACCAGAACGGCCGCGCACAGGCCCAACCCCCAGCGCAGCAGCGCCGAGAACAGGCGCGCCAGGGCGCCTTCAGTGCTAGCCGCGCTCAGAGCAGCACCACATCGTACTGTTCCTGGGAATACATGGTTTCCACCTGGAACTTGATGGTACGTCCGATAAAGGCCTCCAGATCGGCGACGTTGCCCGACTCTTCATCGAGCAGACGATCGACCACTTTCTGATTGGCCAGCACCCGATAGCTTTCCGCCTGATAGGCGCGCGCCTCACGCAGAATTTCGCGGAAGATCTCGTAGCAGATGGTTTCCGGCGTCTTCAACTTGCCACGCCCCTGACAGGCGCTGCACGGCTCGCAGAGGATCTGCTCAAGGCTTTCGCGGGTGCGCTTGCGGGTCATCTGCACCAGGCCGAGTTCGGTGATGCCGATGATGTTGGTCTTGGCATGGTCACGTTCGAGCTGCTTCTCCAGGGTGCGCAGCACCTGGCGCTGATGCTCCTCGTCTTCCATGTCGATGAAGTCGATGATGATGATGCCGCCCAGGTTGCGCAGGCGCAGCTGGCGGGCGATGGCGGTGGCCGCTTCCAGGTTGGTCTTGAAGATGGTCTCTTCCAGCGTGCGATGGCCGACGAAGGCGCCGGTATTGACGTCGATGGTGCTCATAGCCTCGGCGGGATCGACCACCAGGTAGCCGCCGGACTTCAGCGGCACCTTGCGTTCCAGGGCGCGTTGGATTTCGTCCTCGACACCGTACAGATCGAAGATCGGCCGTTCGCCCGGGTAGTGCTCCAGACGGTCGGCAATCTCCGGCATCAGCTCGGCGACGAACTGGGTGATCTTCTGGAAGGTTTCCCGCGAGTCCACGCGAATCTTCTCGGTGCGCGGGCTGACCAGGTCGCGCAGGGTGCGCAGTGCCAGGGACAGATCCTCGTAGATCACCACCGGCGCCTTGGCATTCTGGATCTGCGCGCCGATCTGATCCCAAAGGCGGCGCAGATAGCGAATGTCGATAAGGATCTCGTCGGCGCCAGCGCCCTCGGCGGCAGTGCGCAGGATGAAGCCGCCCGCCTCCTCGATGCCCTCGGCAGCGACGCAATCGGCGACCACCTGCTTGAGGCGCTCGCGCTCGGTCTCGTCCTCAATCTTCAGCGAGATGCCGACATGGCTGGTGCGCGGCATGTACACCAGGTAACGCGAGGGAATCGACAGCTGCGTGGTCAGGCGCGCGCCCTTACTGCCGATAGGGTCCTTGGTGACCTGTACGGTGAGGCTCTGCCCTTCGTGGACCAGGGCGCTGATCGGTTCGACCGCCGCGCCTTCACGGGTGGAGATTTCCGAGGCATGGATGAAGGCCGCGCGCTCCAGGCCGATGTCGACGAATGCCGCCTGCATGCCGGGCAGCACCCGCACCACCTTGCCCTTGTAGATGTTGCCGACGATGCCGCGCTTCTGCGTGCGCTCGACGTGAACTTCCTGCAGCACGCCGTTTTCCACCACCGCCACGCGCGACTCCATCGGCGTGATATTGATCAGAATCTCTTCGCTCATGCATCCATCCTGGTGATCATGCCGGCCGGGCCACTGCAGCGCCCCGCGGACTCAAGCTTTTGGACAGCTCATCCAGCAACGGCGTTGCCATCGTCTGGTTTCTGCAGATGTCCTTGCACCGGCAGCTGCCAGCAAGCAATACCGAACTCGCCAAGCAGCTCGGCAGTTTCGCACAGCGGCAAACCGACCACCGCCGAGTAGCTGCCCTGCAACTGGCTGACGAACACCGCCGCCAGCCCCTGGATACCATAACTGCCGGCCTTGTCACATGGCTCACCGCTGGCCCAGTAAGCCTCGATTTCAGCCTCGCTGATGGGACGAAAGCTCACCTCGCTGCTGACCACGCGTGCCGACTCGCGTTCGGCACTGGCCAGGGCCACGGCAGTCAGCACCTGATGGCTGCGCCCCGACAGGGCCTGCAGCATGGCGCGCGACTCATTGAGGTCCGCCGGTTTGCCAAGAATCCGCCCGTCCAGCACCACTGCTGTGTCGGCGCCCAGCACCACGGCATCGGTACGCTCGCCCAATAGTTGCAGACCGGCACGCGCCTTCTCGCGCGCCAGACGCTCTACATAGGCTGCGGCGGGTTCGGCTGGCAAAGGATTTTCATCTATCGAGGCGATTAGCGTGACGCAGGGCACAGCGATCTGGGCCAGCAATTCACGGCGACGGGGCGAGGCGGAGGCCAGAAACAGCTCGGCCATGCGGGTATCTCCCTTGGCGAACCGCGGCCAGCCAGACAAGGCCGCGTTCAGTTGACGTTGAGGCGCAGGTGCAGACCACGCAGGATGACGCAGATCCAGGGCCACAGCAGGGCGCTGATCAGCGCCGGCAGGATGAAGGCCAGGGTTGGCGGACGACTGCCGGTCAGGGCATTGAGCCACAGCTGCACCAGTTGGGCGAGGCCGAACACCACCATCAGCACCATGCTCTGCTGCCACATGGGAAACATGCGCAGGCGCCGATGCAGGCTCAGTACCAGAAAGGTGATCAGCGTGAGGATCAAGGCGTTCTGCCCGAGCAGCGTGCCGAACAGCACATCCTGCGCCAGACCAAGTATCCAGGCCGTGGTCAGGCCGACGCGATGCGGCAGTGCCAGCACCCAATAGGTGAGAATCAGGGCGACCCACAGCGGGCGACCGATCTGCATGAACTCGAGCAGCGGCGCCACGCTGAGCAGCAGCGCGAAGGCCAGAGTCAGCCAGATCACCCAACCGTTACGAGGTTGTATACCGACCATCAGTTCGCCTCCTGAGCGGGAGCGGTCGCGGCTGGAGCGGCAGCCGGCGCTGGCGTCTGCTCGCCCTGGGTGCGCTCCTGCTCGACCTCGCGGTCAGCGGCTTCCTGAGCCTCGGCCGAATCGGTGGCACGTTGCTCGGGGCTGCGACGATCGGAGAACACCAGCAGCAGATAGCGGCTGCGATTGAGCGCCGCCGTCGGCGTGGCACGGACGATGGCGAATGGCTGGCCGGAGTCGTGGATCACTTCCTTGACCGTGGCCACCGGATAGCCGGCCGGAAAACGCTGGCCCATGCCGGAGCTGACCAGCAGATCGCCTTCCTTGATATCGGCGGTATCGGCGACGTGACGCAGCTCGAGGCTCTCCGGGTTGCCGGTGCCGACCGCGATGGCGCGCAGGCCGTTGCGGTTGACCTGCACGGGAATGCTGTGGGTGTTGTCGGTGAGCAGCAATACGCGCGAGGTGTAGGGCATCACCTCCACCACCTGGCCCATCAGGCCGCGGGCATCGAGCACCGGCTGACCGAGGAACACGCAGTTCTTCTTGCTCTCGTCGACGCAGTCCTTCTCACCCTTGTCGATCAGGATGCGGTGGGTATAGGGGTTGGGATCGACGCCGATCAGTTCGCTGACCAGCACCTCCTCGTCCACCAGCGCGGCGGAATTGAGCAGCTCGCGCAGACGCACGTTCTGCTCGGTCAGGGTCGCCAGCTTCTGCAGGCGGCGCTGCAGCAGCAGGGCTTCGGCCTTGAGCTTCTCGTTCTCGGCCAGCAGCTCGCTGCGCGAGGAAATCTGCTGGGTCGCGCCTTCCCAGGCCCGCACGGGCAGTTCGGCCAGTTCGTACAGGGGCGTCAACACCATACCCATCATGCTACGCACGGGCTTGAGCGTATCGAAGCGGGCGTCGGCCACCATCAGCACTACCGACAATACGGCAAATACCAGCAGGCGAATGCCCAGCGAGGGACCTTTGGCGAAGAGCGGCTTAATGAGCTGCTCCTTGTGCGCCACGAGGGCGGAAAGCGCGCGAATTCATGCGAAGGGCGAACCGGTCTGGCGAAGGTTGGGCCGAGTGTACTGCAATGCTCGAATATGCGCGTGCCGCCCGGAGGCGGCACGGCAAACGTCCACAGCCGCGGGGCTCACTCGGTGGAGAGCAGGTCCATGGCATGGCGGTCCATCATTTCCAGGGCCTTGCCGCCACCGCGGGCAACGCAGGTCAGCGGGTCTTCGGCGACGATTACCGGCAGGCCGGTTTCCTGGGAGAGCAGCTTGTCCAGGTCGCGCAGCAGCGCGCCACCGCCAGTCAGCACCAGGCCACGCTCGGCGATGTCCGAAGCCAGCTCGGGCGGCGATTGCTCCAGGGCGCTCTTGACCGCCTGGACGATGGTCGCCAGCGATTCCTGCAGCGCTTCGAGCACTTCGTTGGAGTTCAGGGTAAAGCTGCGCGGTACGCCTTCGGCCAGGTTACGGCCGCGCACGTCGACTTCGCGAATCTCGCCGCCCGGGTAGGCGGTGCCGATTTCCTGCTTGATGCGCTCGGCGGTGCCTTCACCGATCAGCGAGCCGTAGTTGCGGCGCACGTAGGTGATGATGGCTTCGTCGAAGCGGTCGCCGCCGACACGGACGGATTCGGCGTAAACCACGCCGTTCAGGGAAATCAGGGCAATTTCGGTGGTACCGCCGCCGATATCGACGACCATCGAACCGCGCGCCTCTTCGACCGGCAGGCCGGCACCGATGGCAGCAGCCATCGGCTCTTCGATCAGGAACACTTCGCGGGCACCGGCACCAAGGGCCGATTCGCGAATGGCACGGCGCTCGACCTGCGTCGATTTGCACGGCACGCAAATCAGCACACGCGGCGAAGGCTGCAGGAAGCTGTTCTCGTGAACCTTGTTGATGAAGTACTGCAGCATCTTCTCGCAGACGCTGAAGTCGGCGATCACGCCGTCCTTCATCGGGCGAATCGCGGAAATGTTGCCGGGGGTACGGCCGAGCATGCGCTTGGCCTCGGTGCCGACGGCCACGACGCTCTTCTGGTTGCCGTGGGTACGGATGGCGACCACGGACGGCTCGTTCAGGACGATACCGCGCTCGCGCACATAAATAAGGGTATTGGCAGTGCCCAGGTCGATCGACAGATCGCTGGAAAACATGCCACGCAGTTTCTTGAACATTAGGAAGGGACCCTAGGCAACGCGTGGGTAAAAGTCAGACGCGGAAAAACGCGCGGGTAAAAAGTGCGGCAAACTCTAACAACGGCAGGGATTTTGAGCAAGGCGGCAATATGGTAGATTGCCTGTTTTTCCGGGCCTTGTAGCTGCACATCGCGGCCTTCGACCGCTGGCTCGCGACATCCGTTCCCTGCATGCCCTCTCTGTCACACTTCCACTGGAGAACCCCCGATGGCGCTTGAACGCTCCGAGGTGGAAAAAATCGCCCACCTGGCCCGCCTGGGTCTGAACGAAGGCGATATTCCGCAAACCACCGAGACCCTGAACAACATCCTCGGTCTGATCGACCAGATGCAGGCCGTCGATACCCAGGGCATCGAACCCCTGGCCCACCCGCTGGAAGCGACCCAGCGCCTGCGTGCCGACGTGGTCAACGAGAGCAACCAGCGCGACGCCTACCAGGCCATCGCCCCGGCCGTGGAAAGCGGCCTGTACCTCGTGCCGAAAGTCATCGAATAAGGAAAGGGCTCGACATGCATCAAATGACCCTGGCCGAGATCGCCCGCGGCCTCGCCGACAAGCAATTCTCCGCTGAAGAACTGAGCCGTAGCCTGCTGGCGCGCATCGCGCAGCTCGACCCACAGCTCAACAGCTTCATTACCGTCACCGAAGACCTCGCTCTGGAGCAGGCCAAGGCAGCCGACGCCCGCCGCGCCGCCGGAGAAACCGGCGCCCTGCTCGGCGCGCCGATCGCCCACAAGGATCTGTTCTGCACCAACGGCGTGCTGACCTCCTGCGGTTCGAAGATCCTCACCGGCTTCAAGGCGCCCTATGACGCCACCGTGGTCGACAAGCTCAAGGCCGCCGGCACCGTGACTCTCGGCAAGCTGAACATGGACGAGTTCGCCATGGGCTCGGCCAACGAATCCAGCCACTACGGCCCGGTGAAGAACCCCTGGGACACCAGCCGCGTACCCGGCGGCTCCTCGGGTGGCTCGGCCGCTGCCGTGGCCGCACGCCTGATTCCGGCCGCCACCGGCACCGACACCGGCGGTTCGATTCGCCAGCCGGCGGCGCTGACCAACCTCACCGGCATCAAGCCGACCTACGGCCGTGTCTCGCGCTGGGGCATGATCGCCTACGCCTCCAGCCTCGATCAGGGCGGCCCGCTGGCCCGCACTGCCGAAGACTGCGCCCTGCTGCTCGGCGCCATGGCCGGTTTCGACCCGAAGGATTCGACCAGCGTCGACCAGCCGGTCGATGACTACCTGGCGGCGCTGACCCAGCCGCTGGCCGGCCTGCGCATTGGCCTGCCCAAGGAGTACTTCGGCGCCGGCCTCGATGCCCGCATCGGCGAAAAGGTCATGACCGTGGTCGAGGAGCTGAAAAAGCTCGGCGCCACCGTCAAGGACATCAGCCTGCCGAACATGCAGCACGCGATTCCCGCCTACTACGTGATCGCCCCGGCCGAGGCCAGCTCCAACCTGTCGCGCTTCGATGGCGTGCGCTTCGGCTATCGCTGCGAGAACCCGGTCAACCTCGAAGACCTGTACAAGCGCTCGCGCGGCGAAGGCTTCGGCGCGGAAGTCAAACGCCGCATCATGGTCGGCACCTACGCCCTGTCCGCCGGTTACTACGACGCCTACTACATCAAGGCGCAGCAGATCCGCCGACTGATCAAGAACGACTTCGTCGCCGCCTTCAAGGACGTCGACGTGATCCTCGGCCCGACCACGCCAAACCTGGCCTGGAAGATCGGCGAGAAAGGCGGCGACCCGGTGTCCGCCTATCTGGAAGATATCTACACCATCACCGCCAACCTGGCCGGCATCCCCGGCCTGTCGATGCCGGCCGGCTTCGTCGATGGCCTGCCGGTGGGCGTGCAGCTGCTCGGCAACTACTTCCAGGAAGGTCGTCTGCTGAATGTCGCGCACCAGTACCAACAGGTCAGCGACTGGCACACACAAGCACCGACTGGTTTCTGAGGAATAGACAGATGCAATGGGAAACCGTAATCGGGCTCGAGATCCACGCTCAGCTCAGCACGCAATCGAAGATCTTCTCGGCCAGCTCCACCAGCTTCGGCGCCGAGCCCAACACCCAGGCCAGCCTGATCGACCTCGGCATGCCCGGCACCCTGCCGGTGCTCAACGCCGAGGCGGTACGCATGGCGGTGAAATTCGGCCTGGCGATCGACGCGCACATCGCGCCGCAGAACGTCTTCGCCCGCAAGAACTACTTCTATCCGGACCTGCCCAAGGGCTACCAGACCAGCCAGATGGATCACCCCATCGTCGGCAAGGGCTTTCTCGACATCACCCTGGAAGACGGCACCGTCAAGCGCATCGGCATCACCCGCGCGCACCTCGAAGAGGACGCCGGCAAGAGCCTGCACGAAGACTTCCACGGCATGAGCGGCATCGACCTCAACCGCGCCGGCACGCCGCTGCTGGAGATCGTTTCCGAGCCGGACATCCGCTCCGCCAAGGAAGCGGTGGCCTATGTGAAGGCCATCCACGCCCTGGTGCGCTACCTGGGCATCTGTGACGGCAACATGGCCGAAGGCTCGCTGCGCTGCGACTGCAACGTCTCGGTGCGCCCCAAGGGCCAGGCCGAGTTCGGCACCCGCGCCGAAATCAAGAACGTCAACTCCTTCCGCTTCATCGAAAAGGCGATCAACCACGAGATCCAGCGCCAGATCGAGCTGATCGAGGACGGCGGCAAGGTCATACAGGAAACCCGCCTGTACGACCCGAACAAGGATGAAACCCGCTCCATGCGCGGCAAGGAAGAAGCCAACGACTACCGTTACTTCCCCTGCCCCGACCTGCTGCCGGTGGTGATCGAGCAGAGCTTCCTCGACGAGGTGCGCAGCCAGTTGCCGGAGCTGCCGACACAGAAGCGCGAGCGTTTCCAGAGCCAGTACGGCCTGTCCACCTACGACGCCAGCGTACTCTCCGCCAGCCGCGAGATGGCCGAGTACTTCGAAGAAGTGGCCAAGGTCTGCGGCGACGCCAAGCTGGCGGCCAACTGGGTGATGGGCGAGCTGTCCAGCCTGCTCAACAAGGAAGGTCTGGAGATCGAGCAGTCGCCGGTTTCCGCCGAGCACCTGGGCGGCATGATCCTGCGCATCAAGGACAACACCATCAGCGGCAAGATCGCCAAGATGGTGTTCGAGGCCATGGCCGCCGGTGAAGGCAGCGCCGATGCGATCATCGAGAGCAAGGGCCTCAAGCAGGTCACCGACAGCGGCGCCATCGAAGCCATGCTCGACGAAGTCCTGGCCGCCAACGCCGAGCAGGTCGAGCAGTACCGCGCCAGCGACGAAGCCAAGCGCGGCAAGATGTTCGGCTTCTTCGTCGGTCAGGCCATGAAAGCCTCGAAAGGCAAGGCCAACCCGGGGCAAGTGAACGAACTGCTGAAGAAGAAGCTCGAAGGCTGAGCCAGGCCGTTTCGCTTGCTACTGAAAAACGCCGGGTTCCCCCGGCGTTTTTTCATGGAGAAAGAACAGATGACGATCCGTAGCCCGGATGCAATCCGGAAACCTTCATTGCCCCGCATTGCATCAGCGCTGCGCAGCTGCGCATTACTCGGCGCGCTTGCCGTGCTCGGCGGCTGTTCCACCTTCGGCGGCGGTGCAGGTGGCAGCGAAACCGGCAAGGCTTCCTACTACGCTCAGGCGCACCATGGCAAACGCACCGCCAGCGGCGAGCGCTTCGATCAGAATGCCCTGACCGCCGCACATCGCACCCTGCCCTTCGGTACGCGAGTGCGGGTGACCAACCTGAACAATGAACGTAGCGTCGTAGTACGAATCAATGACCGTGGGCCCTTCGTACGCGGCCGTGTGATCGACGTGTCACGTGCCGCTGCCGTGCGCCTGGACATGTTGCGCGCAGGCGTGGTCCCGGTGCGGGTCGAGGCGCTGGACTGACCAACAATTGGCAACAAAATCTTTTTGGCGCATCTAGCGGCGGATAACGCCATCGCTACACTAGCCGCACTTTTCCCGGAGCTACTCTGCAATGACCCTGATGACCTATGTCTACCTGATCGCCGGCCTGGTGCTACTGGTCGCCGGCGCCGAAGTGCTGGTGCGCGGCGCCGCCAAGCTGGCCGCGCAGTTCGGCATTCCGCCCCTGGTGATCGGCCTGACCGTTGTGGCCTTCGGCACCAGCGCGCCGGAAACCGCGGTCAGCGTGCAATCGGCCTTCAACGGCAGTGGTGACCTGGCGATCGGCAACGTGATCGGCAGCAACATCGCCAACGTATTGCTGATTCTCGGCATGACCGCCCTGGTGGCGCCGCTGATCGTCTCGCGCCAGCTGATCCGCCTGGACGTACCGATCATGATCGGCGCCAGCCTGGTGGTCTATGCCCTGGCCTGGGACGGCGCGCTGAGCCGCCTCGATGGCGCCCTGCTGTTCGCCGGCGTGCTGAGCTACACCGGCTTTCTGATCTATAACGCGCGCAAGGAAAACAAGAGCGACGATGATGAGTTCGCCAAGGAATTCGGCCTCGACGAACAGCCCAAGCCTTACGCCTGGGCGATCAACCTGGGCCTGGTCGTCGTCGGCCTCGGGCTATTGGTCGGTGGGTCCAATCTGCTGGTCGAAGGCGCCGTGCAACTGGCCCGCGCCCTGGGTCTGTCGGAACTGGTAATCGGCTTGACCGTAATCGCCATCGGCACTTCGCTGCCTGAGTTGGCCACCTCGATCATCGCCGCGTTCAAGGGCGAGCGCGACATCGCCGTGGGCAATATCGTCGGCAGCAACATCTTCAACCTGCTGTGCGTACTGGGCCTGGCCTCGCTGGTTTCGCCTGCTGCCATTCCGGTAGCGGCCAATGCCCTGGCCTTCGACTTCCCGGTGATGATCGCCGTAGCCGTGGCCTGCCTGCCGATCTTCTTCAGCGGTTATCGCATCAATCGCTGGGAAGGCCTGCTGTTTCTCGCCTACTACGTGGCCTATACCCTGTACCTGGTGTTGTTCAGCACTGGCCGCCCGCAGGCCGAAAGCTTTGGCGACGCGATGATCGGCTATGCACTGCCGCTCACCGCCATCACCCTGGTGATCATCACCGTGCGTTCCTGGCGCAGCCATCGCAAGGCGGGGATCTGAACATGAGCGACAGCCATGAACGCGGCCTGCAGGTGCGCCGTGAAGTGATGGGCGACGCCTTCGTCGACCGCGCTCTGGGCAATGCCACCGAGTTCAGCCAGCCGCTACAGGACTTCGTCAACGAACACGCCTGGGGCGGTGTATGGACTCGCAGCGGCCTGCCGCGGGCGACGCGCAGCCTGATTACCCTGGCTGCGCTGACCGCGCTGAAATGCCCCCAGGAACTCAAGGGGCACGTGCGTGGCGCACTGAACAACGGCTGCACCGTCGAGGAGATCCGCGAAACCCTGCTGCACTGCGCGGTGTATGCCGGCGTACCGGCCAGCATCGATGCCTTCCGCGCGGCGCAGGAAGTGATCGACGAGTATCAGAACAGCGCCTCGTAGCAGTCGGCTTGCCGGCGATCAGTGCATCGCCGGCAAATCGAATCCAGAGCCTCCCGCTAGATCCAGCCACCCCACTGCAGCAACAGCAGACCTATATTGGTGGTGACCACCGCCGCCAGGGTGGTGATGACGATGATGGCTGCCGCCAGCTCATGGTTGGCGCCCACCGCGCGGGCCATGACGAAACTGGCCGCGGCCGTCGGGCTGGCGAAGTAGAGAAACAGGATCGCCAGATCTGCCCCACGAAAGCCCAGCAGCCAGGCGCCTGAGGTACTCAGCAGCGGCAGCCAGACCATTTTCATCATGCCCGAGCCAATGGCCGTACCACTGCTGCGACGCAGCGAAGCCAGGCTCAGGGTGCCGCCGATGCAGATCAGCGCCAGCGGCAGGGTCATCTGCGCGAAGTACTCGGCCGAGGTGAGAAACCACTGCGGCAGCGGGATTTTCCAGTAGGCGATCGGCACGGCCAGCAGCACCCCGATGATCATCGGATTGGTCACGATGCTGCGCACAATGGCCTTGGCACCGGGCTTGGCGCCCGGGCTGTAGATGGCCAGCACGACCGCCGAGAGCGCGTTGTAGCAAAGGATCACCAGCGCCGCGAGCAGTGAGCCGACGGAAAGACCATAGTCACCGTACATGCTGGTGGCCAGGGCCAGGCCAACGATGCCGTTGTTACCGCGAAAGGCGCCCTGGGTGTAGATGCCGCGGTCTTCGAACGGCACGCGCCAGATCGCCCAGGCCCAGGCGACGAAGAACGATGCGGTGGTGGCGAGAAAGAAGTAGGTCAGCAACTGCGGCTGCAACGCCGCGTCCAGGTCAGCCTTGACCACACCGAGAAACAGCAAGGTCGGCATGGTGCCGCGAAACACCAGACTCGAGGCGGTATCGATGAAGGGCGTATCGATCCAGCGCAGGCGCTTGAGCGCCACACCCAGAAACAGCATGGCGAACACAGGCGCAGTGATGGCGAGGGTTTGTGCAGCGACAGCGAACATGGGGCACCAGAGTTGTCTGACGACCTATGTTAGCTGGCTAAGCATTTATCGGCTATGGGCACAGAACACCAATATTCCCTCGCGCAGGTCGCTGGGGCATTCCGTTTCAGCCGCGGTCAGGCCGGTGAGCCAGTTGTAGGGTGGGCTTTAGCCCACGTGAACCCGCGTTGACGAGCTCAGGCCTGTCCTGTGGCCTGGGCATTGCTGGTGGGCTGAAGCCCACCCTACGGGATTGAAGCCCGGGCTACGGGTCTGGGTATGCCACGCCTCAGCGGCGTACCGGACGCTTCTGCAACTTTCGCTGCAGGGTACGGCGGTGCATGCCCAGGGCGCGCGCGGTCGCGGAGATATTGCCCTCGTGCTCGGCCAGCACGCGCTGGATGTGCTCCCACTGCAGGCGATCCACCGACATGGGGTTTTCCGGCACCAGGCTGTCGAGGTCGGCATGTTCGGAAAGCAGCGCGGTGAGCACGTCGTCGGCATCGGCCGGCTTGCACAGGTAGTTGGCCGCACCGCGCTTGATCGCCTCGACTGCGGTGGCGATGCTGGAATAGCCGGTGAGGATCACCACGCGCATTTCAGCGTCCAGCTCCAGCAGCTTGGGCAGCAGCACCAGACCGGAATCGCCCTCCATCTTCAGATCGACCACCGCGTAATCCGGCAGATCGTCCTTGGCCAGAGCCAGTCCTTCTTCGGCGCTGGATGCAGTGGACACACGCAGGCCGCGACGACTCATGGCACGCGCCATCACGCGGGTGAAGGTTGGGTCGTCATCGACCAGCAACAGGTGGGGCTGCTCTTCACCTTCGAACAGAGATTCTTCGCTCATGCTTGGTTTTCCTTGTCAGGCCACGCCGTAGGCTCGCGGCAACTTCAATTCGGTGAGGGTGCCGCCTTCCTCGTGGTTATACAACTTAACCGTACCGCCGGCACGGGTCACGCTGGCCTGACTGAGGAACAGGCCGAGACCGAAGCCCTTGCCCTTGGTGGTGAAGAAGGGGCGACCCAGCTGTTCGGCGATGGCCAGCGGTACGCCGACACCATGATCGCGAATGCTCAGGCGCAGCCACTGGTGATCCCAGTCCAGACGGATATCGAGCTTGTCCGGGCAGGCATCGGCGGCGTTGTTGAGCAGGTTGAGCAACGCCTGCGTGAGGTCGGCCGGCGGCATGATGCGCGGCGGCGTGCCACGACCGAGGCATTGGTAACGATAGCTGGCCTCGGGGCGCATCAGGTGCCAGCGGTTGAGGGTGGTTTCCAGCCACTCCACGCAGGACTGCTCGATGACCGCCTGGCGCCGGTCGTTCTCGGCGGCGCGCACCAGCTGCTGCAAGGTGAACTTGCACAGCTTGACCTGCTCCTGCAGCAACGCCAGGTCATCCTGTAGCGCGGGCTTGTCGCGGTATTCCTGGCGCAGCTCCTTGAGCAGCACGCTCATGGTGCCCAGCGGCGTGCCCAGCTCATGGGCGGCACCGGCGGCCTGAGTGGCCACGGCCAACAGCTGTTGGTCACGCAGGCTTTCCTCGCGGCGCTCGGCACGCAGCTCGTCCTGACGGCGCAGCTCCTCGGCCATCTTGGCGACGAAGAAGGTGATCAGCGAGGCGGCCAGAGCGAAGCTCAGCCACATGCCGTAGACCAGCAGGCTTTCGCGGGCGGCGGGTAGTTCGAGTGGGTGCGTCCATACCAGTAGCAAGGTATATCCCGCCAATGCCAGGCCGGATAACACGATGGTGAACAGCCAGGGCAGCGTTGCCGCGGCGATGGTCAGCGGCACCAGATAGTAGGAGACGAAGGGGTTGGTCGAGCCGCCCGAGTAATACAGCAGCACGCTATGGATGATCAGGTCGCAGCCCAGTTGCACCGCATATTCGACCTCCGTCACTGGCCAGGGACCGCGCAGGCGCAGCGCCGTGCCCAGGCACAACAACAGGGAAACGCCAAGGGTGACCGATAACTGCAACCAGGGCAGCGGTATCATGCCCGACTTGTAGGCAAGCCCGACCGAGCCTGCCTGAGCGGCCAGCACCAGAATTCGAATGAGAGTCAGACGCCAGAGATTCTGGCGGCTGGCGGAGAGTAACTGCACGGGTTCGAGCATGACGACTCCAATTGATGGCGGCGAGTATAACCAAGGCTGCTGCGGCCTTGCGCCGCTGCGGCAACCGGACGCACATACCGCACCCCGCCGCAGGCTGAAAAAAATCGAACCTGTTTAACCCGAATGGCCACCCGCCTTCGTCTACCCTCGGGAAACGGCCATAAAGGCCACTGAAAAAGGAACTGCACATGCGCACCATGCCCCGTATCGCCTCCCTCCTCGCCCTGACCATCGCCAGCCTGGCCAGCACCGGCCTGCTGGCGGACGAGGCGCGCTACAACCAGATCGCCCTGCGCGCCGAGGTGAACCAGGAGGTCGCCCACGACCTGATGCACGTCGCCCTCTACACCGAGTCACAGAATGCCGACCCGGCCAAGCTGGCGGCAGAAATCACCAACACCCTGAACAAGACCCTGGAGCAGGCACGCCAGGTCAAAGGCGTGGCGGTCAAACTGGGCAGCCGCAACAGCTACCCGGTGTACGACGACAAGGGCCAGAAGATCACCGCCTGGCGCGAGCGCGCCGAAGTGCGCCTGGAAAGCGCCGACTTCGCCCGCCTCTCTACCCTCACGGGTGAGCTGCTGCAATCGATGAAGATGGCCGGCATGGACTTCAGCATTGCCAGCGACACGCGCAAGACCCGCGAGGACGCCATGCTCAAGGACGCCGTCGATGCCTTCAAGGCGCGCGCCCAACTGGCCACCGAAGCACTTGGCGGCAAGGGCTACAAGCTGGTCAGCCTGAGCCTCAACACCGGAGGCTTCCAGCCGCAAATGGTCATGCGCAACTTCGAGGCCAAAGGCATGGCGATGATGGACGCAGCGCCCACGCCGCAGATCGAAGCAGGCACCAGCCAGGTCACGGTCAGTGCCGATGGCGTCATCGAAGTGCAGATGCCCTGAACCACGCTCTGCAACAAAGCAGCGCCGTTATCGCCAGATAACGGCGTTTCGCCATCTTTTCTCTGCAACATTTTCATAAATGCGACAGCAAATTACAGCGCTGTAGCGCTAACCATTTTCCACGCGACGTAGCGCTTGCCTCGGGCACAAGGCCTGCATAGTTTCGGCGGTGGTCTCCACAAGAGGCTCCTCAGGGATCACAACCACAACAACGATGAGGTCAAGATGCGCAAGAACGCCATTCTCCAGGCTTTGCTTACCGCTGGGCTGATCGCCAGCGCCCCCCTCGCCAGCGCCGCCAACCTGGTGTTCTGCTCCGAGGGCAGCCCCGCCGGGTTCGATCCGGGCCTGTACACCACCGGTACCGATTTCGACGCTGCAGCGGAAACCGTCTTCAACCGCCTGACCCAGTTCGAACGCGGCGGCACCCAGGTCGAGCCTGGCCTCGCCGAGAGCTGGGAGATCTCCGACGACGGCCTGACCTACACCTTCAAGCTGCGCCCCGGGGTGAAGTTCCACACCACCGAGTACTTCAAGCCCAGCCGCGAATTCAACGCCGACGACGTGCTGTTCACCTTCAACCGCATGCTCAACAAGGACGACCCCTTCCGCAAGGCGTACCCCACCGAGTTCCCGTACTTCACCGACATGGGCATGGATAACAACATCGCCAAGATCGAGAAACTCGACGAGCACACGGTGCGTTTCACCCTCAACTCAGTCGATGCCGCGTTCATCCAGAACATGGCCATGAGCTTCGCCTCGATCCACTCCGCCGAGTACGCCGCGCAACTGCTCAAGGCCGGCAAGGCCGCCGACATCAATCAGAAGCCCATCGGCACCGGCCCCTTCGTGTTCAGCCGTTACCAGAAGGACGCGCAGATCCGTTACAAGGGCAACAAGGAATACTGGAACCCGGATGACGTGAAGATCGACAACCTGATCTTCGCCATCAACACCGACCCGTCGGTGCGCATGCAGAAGCTGCGCGCCGGCGAGTGCCACGTCAGCGTGTTCCCACGCCCGGCCGACCTGGAAAACCTGAAGAAGGACCCCAAGCTGCAAATGCCCGAACAGGCGGGCTTCAATGTCGGCTACCTGGCCTACAACACCGAGCACAAGCCGCTAGACAAGCTCGAAGTGCGCCAGGCGCTGGACATGGCGATCAACAAGCCGGCGATCATCAACGCCGTCTACCAGGGCGCCGGCCAGGTGGCGGTCAACGGCATGCCGCCGACCCAGTGGTCCTATGACGACACCATCGAGGACACGCCCTACAACCCGGAAAAGGCCAAGGAACTGCTCAAGGCTGCCGGCGTGAAGGAAGGCACCGAAATCACCCTGTGGGCCATGCCCGTGCAGCGCCCATACAACCCCAACGCCAAGCTGATGGCCGAGATGCTGCAGGCCGACTGGGCCAAGGTCGGTATCAAGGCGCGCATCGTCAGCTACGAGTGGGGCGAGTACAACAAGCGCGCCAAGGCCGGCGAGCACGACACCTTGCTGATCGGCTGGACCGGCGACAACGGTGACCCCGACAACTGGCTGGCCGTGCTGTACGGCTGCGACGCCATTGGCGGCAACAACTACAGCCGCCTGTGCAACAAGGAGTTCGACGCGCTGATCAAGAAGGCCAAGGCGATCAACGACCAGGAAGAACGTACCGTGCTCTACAAGCAGGCTCAGCACCTGCTCAAGGCCGATGTACAGAACACGCCCATCGCCCACTCCACCGTGTACCAGCCGATGCGCAAGGAGGTGCAGGACTTCCGCATCAGCCCGTTCGGCCTCAACTCCTTCTATGGTGTGAGCATCGGTAACTGACGGCAGACGGCGCACCTTTGGGTGCGCCGTTTCTATCTGGATCGGGAGTTCAAATGTCTATCCTGCCCCTCAAGCGCGGTGGCGTGCTGCTGGCCGCCCTGTTTGCTGCTCAGGTCCAGGCGGCCAATCTGGTGGTCTGCAGCGAAGCCAGCCCGGAAGGTTTCGATATCGTCCAGTACACCGCCGCCACCACCGCTGACGCCACGGCGGAAACCCTGTTCGAACGCCTGGTGGCCTTCGCCCCCGGCAGCACCGACATCGTCCCGGCGCTGGCGCAAAGCTGGGAAATCAGCGATGACGGCCTGAGCTACACCTTCACCCTGCGCGAGGGGGTGAAATTCCACGCCAACAAGGATTTCACCCCAAGCCGCACCTTCAACGCCGACGACGTGCTGTGGAGCTTCCAGCGCCAGCTCGACCCGGCGCATCCCTGGCACAAGCTGTCGCTGCGCGGCTTCCCCTACGCCGAATCCATGGGCCTGGGACAGCTGATCGAGCGCATCGAAAAGCTCGACGAGCATCGCGTGCGCTTTATCCTGAAGCATCCCGAGGCGCCCTTTCTGGCCAACCTGGCCATGGGCTTCGCCTCGATCTACTCGGCCGAATACGCCGAGCATCTGCTCGCCAGCGGCAAGCCCGAGCGGCTGAACAACGCCCCCATCGGCACCGGCCCCTTCGTCTTCGAGCGCTACGCCAAGGACGCCCAGGTGCGCTTTCGCGGCAACCCGGACTACTGGGACGGCGCGCCGGCAATCGAACGCCTGGTGCTGGCCATCACCCCCGAGCCCAACGTGCGCCAGCAACGGCTCAAGGCCGGCGACTGCCAGATCGCCCTCTACCCGCGCCCGGTGGACATCCCGGCGCTCAAGGCCGATCCGCAACTGCAGGTGCTGGAGCTGGATTCGCTGCTGACCGCCTATATCGGCATCAACACCCGCCATCCGCCGCTGGGTGACGTGCGCGTGCGCCAGGCGATCAACCTGGCGTTCGACAAGGCCGCCTACATCCGCGCGCAGTTTGGCGAGGGCAATGCCACGCCCGCCGTGGCGCCCTACCCGGCGACCCTGTGGGGCCATGACGAAACGCTGCAGGACTGGCCGCACGATCCCGAACGGGCCCGCCAGCTGCTGGCCGAGGCCGGTCACGCCGATGGCTTTTCCCTGTCGATCTGGACCCGCCCCGGTGGCGGGCCGGCCAACCCCAACCCCGGTATCGGCGCGCAGATGCTGCAGGCCGATCTCGCCGCCATCGGCATCCGCAGCGACATTCGCGTGTTCGAGTGGGGTGAGCTGATCAAGCGGGCCAAGAACGGCGAGCACGATCTGGTGTTCATGGGCTGGGCCGGCGACAACGGCGACCCGGACAACTTCCTCACCCCCAATCTCTCCTGCGCCGCCGCCGAAAGCGGCGAAAACCAGGCGGGCTGGTGCGACAAGGCCTTCGATACGCTGATCGCCCAGGCGCGCCGCGAGCCCGAGCAGAAAAAACGCGCCGCGCTGTATCGCCAGGCCCTGGGCATCTTTCACGAACAGGCGCCGTGGATCGCCCTGGCCCACCCCAAACAGTTCGCCGCGCTGCGCAAGGGCGTCGAAAGCTTCGTGCTCAGCCCGCTGGGCTCGAACAATTTCACCAAGGTGAAGGTGCCATGACGCCTGGAACCGGTGACGGCGCTCCGGCACCGGTTCCGCGCGGTTAAACGTCCAGACCGAAAGGGTCGTCCACCGAATGGCTGGGCTGGGTAAACCAGCGCGGGCCGTCGGCGGTCATGTAGAAGTGATCCTCCAGGCGGATGCCGAACTCGCCCGGCACGCAGATCATCGGCTCGTTGCTGAAGCACATGCCCTCGGCCAGCGGGGTGTCATCACCGCCGACCAGATAGGGCCCCTCGTGAATGTCCAGGCCGATACCGTGCCCCGTACGGTGCGGCAAGCCCGGCAAGGCGTAACCAGGCCCAAGCCCTGCGGCCTCCAGGCTACGCCGCGCCGCCGCGTCCACCGACGAACAGGGCGCCCCCAGGGTGGCGGCCTCGAACGCTGCCTGCTGCGCGGCTTTTTCCTTGTTCCAGAAGTCGCGCTGGCGCGCGCTGGGCGTGCCGAAGACGTAGCTGCGGGTGATGTCCGACAGGTAACTGTGCACCTTGCAGCCGGTGTCGATCAGCACCATGTCGCCGTCCTTTAGCCGCTGCGCATGCTTGACCCCATGCGGAAAGGCGCTGGCAGCACCGAACAGGACGATGCAGAAGGTCGAGCCAGGCGCACCGACGCGGCGGTGCGCCTGACGGATGAACTCGGCGACCTCGGTGGTGCTGATGCCTTCATGGAGGATGCTCGCAGCGGCCTTGTGCACCTCCAGAGTCATGTCCTTGGCGCGCTGCATCAGCGCGATTTCCGCCGGCGACTTGCATTGGCGGCAGGCCGTGGTGATGCGCCCGGCGTCGACGAAACGATAACCGCCGGTCAGCTGTCGGATGCCTTCGAACATGAAAAAAGGCAAGGAAGAACAAAGGCCTACCTTCGGCGGCGCACCATCATTGGGCAATCCCCCGAGGCGCTTCAGGCAGTTCAGAAGCAGCGCGTAGGGGCTTTCGTGCTCCTGCCAGGTATTGATCGTGCCGGGCACCACCTGAAAGTCGCGCACCGTGCCCTCCTCGAAGGCCGGCGCCAGATACTCCAGTGCGCCACTGGCCGGCAGAATCGCACCGACCATGCGCTCGCTGGCATTCCACTGCACGCCGGTGAAGTACTGCAGGTTGCTGCCGGCGGCAAGGAACAGCGCGGCGATATCCTGCTCGCGCATCAACGCCTGAGCGCGGGCGATGCGTGCCTGGTACTCCGCCTCACTGATCGGCTCCGCGCCGGCCATCATGTTCTGCAGGCGCGCCAAGGCCTGCTCCGGCGTACTGCCGCCGACTCCCAGTGTCATCTGCACATCCTCGTCTGGCCCCAAGACGGACATCGTCGGCGGGCAACTTGTCGCAAAAATTTAAGTTCTACTTAAATTCTGGTCAAAGCTTTTTTCAGCCTGACTTAAAAAGCTCGCAGCTATCGGGCTGGAGTCCCGGCGGCTCATGGGTATACTCCGCTGACCCGAATAGCGAGCCACTTTCATGACCGCAGATCGCATTGGCGAACGTTTGCGCCGCTACCGGCGGGCCGCCGGCAAGACTCTCAATCAGGTGGCGGCCGAGGCCGGCCTGACCGCCAGCTTCCTGTCCCAGGCAGAACGTAACCTGACCGGCGTTTCGCTATCCTCGCTGGCCAGCATCGCCAAGGCGCTCGATGTGCCGCTCAACGTGCTGTTCGACCAGCCCGCCCAACCGCAGCCGGATTCGCACGTGAACGAGCGGGTGCGCTACACCGTCGGCGGCCAGCTGCTGGCCTACGAACGCCTGTCCAGCTCGTTTCCCGGTAACTCGATCAATGCGGTGAAGATGAACATTCCGGTGGGTTACCAGTCGGAGCTGATCGCCCATGAAGGCGTGGAGTTTTCCTACGTGCTCAGCGGGCGAATCGTCTACACCATCGAAGGTCGCGACTACCCGCTCGGCCCCGGCGACTCGGTGCATTTCGATGCCGGCAAGCTGCATCGCCTGGCCAACAGCGCCGACACTCCGGCCGAAGTGCTGACCATGACCACCATGGCGCTTTTCGACGATCACCCCGTCAACGAGTGATTTTTGCCCCGATTTAGGGCAAACATGCGCAATGTTAGTGCTGCTTAATTTTTGTTGACCCCCATTTCAGCATGACTTAATTTCGAGCTCGAACCGGTTGGGCTACCCGCCTTCACCGCATACCGAGCTCGCGCTGCACCCAGGCGCGAACAAAAAAAGAAAAAAGAGGTTCGCATGCGTATGTCTCCCCTGTGCAAGGCCCTGCTGACCGCAGGCCTGCTCACCAGTGCTTCGTTCGCCCACGCCAGCAATCTGGTGTATTGCTCCGAAGGCAGCCCGGGTGGTTTCGACCCCGGCCAGTACACCACCGGCACCGACTTCGACGCGGCCTCGGAAACCGTCTTCAACCGCCTCGCCGAATTCGAACGCGGCGGCACCAAGGCTCAACCGGCCCTCGCCACCTCCTGGGACATCAGCGAAGACGGTCTGACCTACACCTTCCATCTGCGCGAAGGGGTCAAGTTCCACACCACCGATTACTTCAAGCCGACTCGCGACTTCAACGCCGACGATGTGCTGTTCACCTATCAGCGCATGCTCGATCGCAACCACCCGTTCCGCCAGGCCTACCCCAGCGAGTTCCCGTACTTCACCGACATGGGCCTGGACAAGAACATCGCCAAGATCGAGAAGACCGACGACATGACCGTGGTCTTCACCCTCAACGCCGTCGACGCCGCCTTCGTGCAGAACCTGGCGATGAACTTTGCCGCCATCCACTCGGCCGAATACGCCGACCAGTTGCTCAAGGCCGGCAAGGCCGCGGAGATCAACCAGAAGCCCGTCGGCACCGGTCCCTTCGTGTTCAGCCGCTACCAGAAGGACGCGGTGATCCGCTTCAAGGGCAACACCCAGTACTGGGCGCCCGAGCAGGTGAAGATCGACAACCTGATCTTCTCCATCAACACCGACGCCTCGGTGCGCGCCCAGAAGCTGCGCGCCGGCGAATGCCACGTCACCCTCAACCCGCGCCCTGCCGACCTGCAGAGCCTGCAGGCCGACAAGAACCTCAACGTACCGAGCGAGCCGGGCTACAACCTCGGCTACATCGCCTACAACGTCACTCGCGCGCCCTTCGACAAGCGCGAAGTGCGTCAGGCGCTGGACATGGCGGTGAACAAGGCAGCCATCATCGACGCCGTGTACCAGGGTGCCGGCCAGCTGGCGGTGAACGGCATGCCACCGACCCAGTGGTCCTATGACGAGTCGATCAAGGATGCCGCCTACGATCCGGAAAAAGCCAAGGAGCTGCTCAAGGCCGCCGGCGTCAAGGAAGGCACCGAGATCACCCTGTGGGCCATGCCCGTACAGCGCCCCTACAACCCCAATGCACGGCTGATGGCCGAGATGCTGCAGAACGACTGGGCCAAGATCGGCATCAAGGCGCGCATCGTCAGCTACGAATGGGGCGAGTACATCAAGCGCGCCCATGCCGGTGAACACGACGCCATGCTGATCGGCTGGACCGGCGACAACGGTGACCCGGACAACTGGCTCGGCACCCTGTACGGCTGCGCCTCGGTAGACGGCAACAACTTCTCCAAATGGTGCGACGCCGAATACGACAAGCTGGTGGTCGCCGCCAAGCGCGTCACCGAACAGGAGCAACGCAGCGAGCTGTACCGTCAGGCGCAGGCGGTTCTCAAGCGCGAAGTGCCGATCACGCCGATCGCTCACTCCACGGTCTACCAACCGATGCGCAGCAGCGTCAAAGGCTTCGAGATCAGCCCCTTCGGGCGCAACAGCTTCAGCGGTGTCAGCAACGACTGATCGCCCGCTGCGCGACCGCCATCGTGAGACAACCACGCACGACGGCCCGAACAAACCTTCGGGCCGCGTCGTGATCGAACGGCTAACCTGCAATCTGCGCAAAGCGATCGCCGGAATCCAGGCGGCTCGATACCGTTCTGACTAGGAGTTACCCACCGCCATGCTGAGCTTCATTGCACGCCGTCTTGGCTTGCTGATTCCCACCTTCTTCGGCGTCACCCTGCTGACCTTCGCCCTGATCCGCCTGATCCCCGGCGACCCGGTGGAGGTGATGATGGGCGAGCGCCGCGTCGACCCGGAAATGCACGCTCAGGCCATGGAGCGCCTGGGGCTGAACAAGCCTCTGTATGCCCAGTATCTCGACTACATCGGCCAGCTTGCCAGCGGCAACCTGGGCGAGTCGCTGCGCTCGCGCGAAAGCGTATGGGGCGAGTTCCTCACCCTGTTTCCCGCCACCGTCGAGCTGGCCCTGGCAGCCTTGCTGTTCGCCGGCATACTGGGTCTGATCGCCGGGGTAGTCGCGGCCCTCAAGCGCGGCACGCCGCTGGACCACGGGGTAATGGGCATTGCCCTGACCGGCTATTCCATGCCGATTTTCTGGTGGGGTCTGCTGCTGATCATGTTCTTCTCGGTAGGCCTGGGCTGGACACCGGTCTCCGGGCGTATCGACCTGCTTTACGACATTCCGCCTGTCACCGGCTTCATGTTGATCGACAGCCTGCTCGCCGATGAGCCCGGCGCCTTCGGCAATGCCCTGCGCCATCTGATCCTGCCGGCCATCGTGCTCGGCACCATTCCGCTGGCGGTGATCGCGCGGATGACCCGCTCGGCGATGCTGGAGGTGCTGCGCGAGGACTACATCCGCACCGCGCGGGCCAAGGGTCTGTCGCCGACGCGGGTGGTATTCGTGCACGGCCTGCGCAACGCGCTGATCCCGGTGCTGACCGTGTTCGGTCTGCAGGTCGGCACCCTGCTGGCTGGTGCGGTGCTGACCGAAACCATCTTCTCCTGGCCGGGCATCGGCAAATGGCTGATCGAGGCCATCGGCGCGCGCGACTACCCGGTGGTGCAGAACGGCATTCTGCTGATCGCCTGCCTGGTAATCCTGGTCAACTTCACCGTGGACATCCTCTATGGCCTGGCCAATCCACGTATTCGCCATCAGAAGTAAGGAAGGCGTGATGAATAACCCCGTAGATCATGTAGGGTGGATGACGCTTTTTTCATCCACCGTGAAAACACCTCGGTGGACGGGTGAAGCGTCGTCCACCCTACGCGAGGTGCGCCCATGACCACCTCTACCGCGCTCGATCAGAGCCTGCTCTACCCCTCGCCCCTGAAAGAATTCTGGCAGGCCTTCAGCCATAACAAAGGGGCCGTCGCCGGCCTGGCGTTCATGCTGCTGATGGTGTTCTGCGCCTTGTTCGCACCCTGGGTCGCGCCACATGATCCCAGCGAGCAGTACCGCGACTTCCTGCTCACGCCGCCGGTGTGGCTCGAAGGCGGCCAATGGCGCTTTTTGCTCGGCACCGACGAACTGGGCCGCGACCTGCTCTCGCGACTGATCCATGGTGCACGCCTGTCACTGGTGATCGGCCTGGCCTCGGTAGTGCTGTCACTGATTCCCGGCATTCTCCTCGGGCTGGCAGCAGGCTTTTTCCCGCGCCTGCTCGGCCCCGGCATCATGCGTTTGATGGACATCATGCTGGCATTGCCGTCGCTGCTGCTGGCGGTGGCCATCGTCGCCATCCTCGGCCCCGGGCTGATCAACACCATCTTCGCCATCGCCATCGTCTCGCTGCCGTCCTACGTGCGCCTGACCCGCGCGGCGGTGATGAGCGAGCTGAACCGCGACTACGTCACCGCTGCGCAACTGGCCGGTGCCGGCCTGCCACGGCTGATGTTCGTCACCGTGCTGCCCAACTGCATGGCGCCGCTGATCGTGCAGGCCACGCTGAGCTTTTCCTCGGCGATTCTCGATGCCGCCGCCCTGGGCTTTCTCGGCCTCGGCGTACAGCCCCCGACACCCGAGTGGGGCACCATGCTGGCTTCGGCGCGCGACTACATCGAGCGCGCCTGGTGGGTGGTGACACTGCCTGGCCAGGCCATCCTGCTCAGCGTGCTGGCCATCAATCTGATAGGCGACGGTTTGCGCGATGCGCTCGATCCGAAACTCAAGAATGCGCAGTGAGGAACCAGGAATGAGCCTGCTGAATATCCGCAATCTGTCCGTACGTTTCGGCTCGGCCATGCCGGTGGTCGACGGCCTCGACCTGTGCGTGGACAAGGGCGAGGTACTGGCCATCGTCGGTGAGTCCGGCTCCGGCAAGTCGGTGACCATGATGGCGCTGATGGGCCTGATCGATGCGCCCGGTATCGTTCAGGCCGACTGCCTGCAGTTCGACGGCACCGACATGCTGCGCCTCAAAGGCCGCCAGCGCCGGCATATCGTCGGCAAGGATCTGGCCATGGTCTTCCAGGACCCGATGACCGCCCTCAACCCCAGCTACACCGTGGGTTTCCAGATCGAGGAAGTGCTGCGCCAGCACCTCGGCCTGAAGGGCAAGGCAGCGCGGGCACGTGCCCTGCAGCTGCTGGAAAGGGTCGAGATTCCCGGCGCCGCCAGCCGCCTCGAGGCCTACCCGCACCAGCTTTCCGGCGGCATGAGTCAGCGTGTGGCGATCGCCATGGCGATCGCTGCCGAACCCAAGCTGCTGATCGCCGACGAACCCACCACCGCGCTGGACGTGACCATCCAGGCACAGATCATGGAGCTGCTGCTGAACCTGCAGCGCGATGAGGGCATGGCCCTGGTACTGATCACCCACGACCTGGCGGTGGTCGCCGAAACCGCTCAGCGCGTCTGCGTGATGTACGCCGGGCAGGCGGTAGAGCTGGGCCAGGTGCCGACCCTGTTCGATGCCCCCAGCCACCCCTACACCGAGGCGCTGCTCAAGGCCATCCCCGAACACAGCGCCGGCGCCAGCCGCCTGGCCACCCTGCCCGGCATCGTCCCCGGTCGCTACGACCGCCCGATAGGTTGCCTGCTGTCCCCCCGCTGCCCGTACGTGCAGGAGCGCTGCCACCTGCAACGCCCCACCCTGGACCCGCACGAGCGTGGCGCCGCGCGCTGCTTCTTCCCTCTTCAACCAACGACGGAGGTGGCCCGATGAGCACCGTACTGCAAGCCCATGAGCTGACCCGTCACTACAGCGTCTCGCGCGGGCTGTTCAAGCCAGCGGCAACGGTGCAGGCGCTCAACGGCGTGTCGTTCGCGCTGGAGGCCGGCAGGACCCTGGCGGTGGTCGGTGAATCCGGCTGCGGCAAGTCCACCCTGGCCCGTGCCCTGACCCTGATCGAAGAGCCCAGCGCCGGCAGCCTGCAGATCGCCGGGCGCGAAGTGGCCGGCGCCAGCAAGGCCGAGCGCAAGCAGCTGCGCCGCGACGTGCAGATGGTGTTCCAGAACCCCTATGCCTCGCTCAATCCCCGGCAGAAGGTCGGCGATCAGTTGGCCGAACCGCTGCTGATCAACACCGACCTCTCCCGCGTCGAACGCCGCGAGCGGGTCCAGGCGATGATGCAGCAGGTGGGGCTGCGCCCCGAGCACTACCAGCGCTACCCGCACATGTTCTCCGGTGGTCAGCGCCAGCGCATCGCCCTGGCCCGCGCCATGATGCTGCAGCCCAAGGTACTGGTGGCGGACGAGCCGACCTCGGCGCTGGACGTGTCGATCCAGGCGCAGGTGCTCAACCTGTTCATGGACCTGCAAGAAGAGTTCGACACCGGCTACGTGTTCATCTCGCACAACCTCGCGGTGGTGCGCCATGTCGCCGACGACGTGCTGGTGATGTACCTCGGCCGTCCAGCGGAAATGGGCGCATCGGAATTGCTCTACAGCCGCCCGCTGCATCCCTACACCCGTGCGCTGCTGTCGGCGACGCCGGCCATCCATCCGGACCCGGACAAGCCCAGAATGAAGATCAGCGGTGAATTGCCCAATCCGCTGAATCCGCCTTCCGGCTGCGCCTTCCACAAACGCTGCCCGCACGCCGACGAACGCTGCCGTGTCGAGCGCCCGGAGCTGCGCCTGATCGATGCGCGGCAGGTGGCCTGCCATCATGTGGAGCGGATCGTCGATTGACCCCTGCGATGGCCACGCAGGTCGCTGGCGTCCCGTCAACCATGGCGTATCGGTTCAGCGCCCGGCTTCGTGGGAGGGGCTTTAGCCGCGACGCTTTTAGCGCATTCAAATTCGCTCGCGGCTGAAGCCCCTCCCACGGTTCAAGGCAGCGACAGATCATCCGTGTCGCGACACCAGGGTGCCGTGGGCCGAATCGGTCGCGCACGGCAGACGCGGTGCAGCGGTGCGCACCCTGCACGAGCCGGCACTGCTTCAGGACGCCGGCGGCATGGTCAGCTCGATGCTTTCTGCCAGCGAATCTTCCAGGCGCTGCAGCTCGACGCCGACTGCAGCGGCGTCGTCGGCCAGGCTCTGGGCGATATGCAGGAACTCCGGCGTCGCCTCGACGAAGGCCAGCACTACCATCGGATCGAAGCGCGTGCCGCTGGCCGCGCAGATCTGCGATACCGCCTGCTCCGGGCTGACAGGCGGCAGGTAGGCATGCTGGCAGGTTAGTTCTTCGAAATGTCCCACCAGCGCCATCAGCCGCGCCGACAGCGGTATCTGCTCACCGAACAGGCCCTGCGGGTAGCCTTTGCCATCCCAACGCTCGTGCTGGCCGTAAACGATATCCTTGGCGTCGGAGAGAAAGTCGGTGATGCTGCCCAGCTTGCGCTCGGCTCGCTCCAGCGCTTCACGCCCGGCGATCACGCCCTCGCTCAGCAGGTGCAGGTCACTCTCGTCCGGCTCGCCATGGCTGAGTAGTACGCGATCGGGCAGGGTCAGGCGGTCGATCACATGCAGCATGGCCGACTTGCCCAGCTGGGCGATGCGCTCCTCGCTCAACGTATCGGACAGCGCCGGCTGCTGCCGCGCCAGGGCGGTGGCCAGGCCGATCATGTAGCGCTCGATCCGCTCCAGGCGACGGCTGCGCGGGTTGTCGCGCATCACCGCGACACTGGCCATGGCCTCAATGGTGACGTCCTGCAAGCGCTGAATATCGCGCGTGCGCCGTTTGACCTCGAGCTCCAGGTACTCGCTCTTGTCGCGCAGATAGTCGGTGGCAGCCTTGAGTTGCAGTTGCGCCCGCACGCGGGCAAGCACGATGGGCGGGCTAACCGGCTTGGTGATGTAGTCGGCGGCGCCGAGGTCGAAGCCCAGCTGCTCGTCGGCGGCATCGCTTCTGGCCGTCACCAGAATCAGCGGGATATAGCGAGTCTGCGGGTCGCGCTTGAGTTCGCGGCAAAGCGCGTAGTCGTCCTGCCAGTTGAGCAGGATCAGATCGGGTTGCGGCCGCGACCTGGCCGCCGCCAACGCTTCCTCATTTCCCACCAGCCTCACCTGGTAGCGGTCGACCAGCAGCGCGCCGAGTCGCTGGCGCGCCTCGACGGCGTCGTCCACTACGAGAATCAGTTCCTGTTCCGGCCTATCGAGCATCCCGCGCATGGCGACCTCCGTTGGCATCCGCCTACCCTCATTAAAGGCGCTGGGCTGTATTTGCGCTCAGGCCGTCATACAAATGACCGCACATGGGTTTTGAAAGTGCGATACGGATTGGCAGCACGCGGGTGCCAGCCGACAATCGTCGCCAGATCACTTACAAAAGGGCTGCCCCATGCTCGATCAGGAACGCTGCTGGCGGGCTGTCTGCGAGCGTGACGAGGCGTTCGACGGTCGCTTCGTCTTCGCCGTACGCAGCACCGGCATCTATTGCCGGCCGAACTGCCCGGCGCGGCGACCACGGCGTGACAACGTCAGTTTTCATGAAGATGCAGCGAGAGCCGAAGCGGCTGGCTTTCGCCCCTGCAAGCGCTGCTCGCCACAAGGCCAGAGCCCGGCACAACAGCTCGACGCGCTGGTCACGGCCGCCTGCGAACTGCTGCGCGCCGAACAGCGCCTGACGCTGACGCAACTGGCCGCACGTATTGGCCTGTCGCCGTCGCACCTGGCCCGCGCATTCAAGGCGCGCACCGGGATGACGCCCAATGCCTGGGCCGCGGCGCAGCGCCGGCAGCGTCTGGAGGCCCGGCTACCCGAGGCGGGCAGCGTGCTCGATGCGGCCCTGGCCGCCGGTTACTCCGGAACTCGCGCCCTGTATGAAAAACCTCAGGCCCTGACGCCCGCGCAACGCCGCCAACGAGGGGCCGGCGAGCGCCTGCGTTACAGCATCGCCCCCTGCCCGCTCGGCCAGGTGCTGCTGGCCACCAGCGACAAGGGCGTCTGTGCGCTGCTGTTCGGCGACGAGCCCATGGCCCTGCGCGAAGAGCTGCAGCAACGCTTTGCCGCGGCGCAACTGGAAGAGGATGAGACAGGCCTGCGCAACTGGCTGCAGCAGATCCTGACGCAGCTGGAAGAACCCGAGCGCGCCGCCCGCCTGCCGCTGGACATTCGCGGCACGGCCTTTCAGCAGCGCGTCTGGCAGGCGCTGCAGGACATTCCTCGCGGCGAAACTCGCAGCTACACCGAGCTGGCCGGGCAACTCGACAGTCACCCCCGTGCGGTTGCCCGGGCCTGCGCCAGCAACGCCATCGGCCTGCTGCTACCGTGCCACCGCGTGGTGGCCGGCGATGGCAGCCTCAGCGGCTACCGCTGGGGGCTGCAGCGCAAGCGCCAACTGCTGAAGCAGGAAAGCCAGGAGACCTAGCCCGTACGGGCGTTTCAGCTCCTAGGGTGGGCTTCAGCTCGTAGGGTGGGCTTCAGCCCACCAGTCCTGGACCGCGCGTTGCGTAACCCGGATGCAATCCGGGGAACATCATGGCCAGCGCCCCGGATTTCGACCGGGCCACAGAGTCAGGTCGCGTCCTCTACACCAGCATCGCCTTGGCCACCTCGCTGCGCGTGCCACGCCCGACCAGACGCTCGACCAGGGTCAGCGCGAAGGCCAGCGCGGTTCCCGGGCCCTGGCTGGTGATGCAGTTGCCGTCGACCACCACCGCCTCGTCGACGAAGGTGCAACCGCTGAGACGATCACTGAACGCCGGGTAGCAGGTCATGCGCCGCTGCCTGAGTACGCCGTAATTCTGCAACGCCAACGCAGGTGCGGCGCAGATGGCGGCGAACAGCTCGCCGGCCTTGGCCTGCCTGCGCACGCGCTCGGCCAGCGGCTCGAACTCGGCCAGGCGCTGCGCGCCAGGCATGCCACCGGGCAGGACGATCAGGTCGAAATCCTGGGCCAGCACGTCCACCAACATGGCGTCGGCCGTCAGACGCGTGCCACGGGCGCAGGTGATCATCCGCCGCTCTTCGATGCTCGCCACCAGCACCTCCACATCGGCGCGGCGCAACACGTCGATCAGGGTGACGCATTCCAGATCCTCGACGCCATCGGCGACGGCAATCAGTGCTCGCTTGCTCATTTCTCAACTCCTTCAGGCGTAAAACGAAACCGTCCAGCCGGTCATGAAAAGGCCGAAAAGACCATAAATTCACCCGGCAAAACCTTGCTGGTATGATGCGCGGCTTTTGCGAGACCGAGCAATTTTCCGGCCCGTACGGACGAATGTGCTTTGCTTTCTGCAGACCAATTTCGGCGCGTTCGCGCCTCGGGGAGCCACCATGCTGGAAAGACTGTTCCAACTCAAAGCCCACAACACCACGGTGCGCACCGAGATACTGGCCGGGATCACCACCTTCCTGACCATGGCCTACATCCTTTTCGTCAACCCCAACATGCTGGCCGAGGCCGGCATGGACCATGGCGCGGTATTCGTCGCCACCTGCCTGGCCGCCGCCATCGGCTCGCTGGTGATGGGTCTGTTGGCCAACTACCCGATCGCCCTGGCGCCGGGCATGGGCCTCAACGCATTCTTCACCTACACCGTGGTCATGACCATGGGCTACAGCTGGCAGACCGCCCTGGGCGCGGTGTTCCTCTCCGGCGCGATCTTCTTCCTGCTGTCGATCTTCAAGATCCGCGAGTGGATCATCAACAGCATCCCTCTGGCCCTGCGCGCCGGCATCGCCGCGGGTATCGGCCTGTTCCTGGCGATCATCGCGCTGAAGAACGCCGGCATCGTGGTCGACCACCCGGCCACCCTGGTCGGCCTGGGCGACATGAGCCAGGGCGGCGCGCTGCTGGCCTGCCTGGGCTTCTTCGTCATCGCCGCGCTGGCCTATCGCAAGGTCACCGGCGCGGTGATGATCGGCATCCTGCTGGTCACCGGCCTGTCCATCGCGCTCGGCCTGTCCGAGCTGCCGGGCGTGATCTCCATGCCGCCGTCGCTGATGCCGACCCTGCTGCAACTGGATATCGCCGGCGCGCTGGATATCGGCCTGGTCAGCGTGATCTTCGCCTTCCTCTTCGTCGACCTGTTCGACACTTCCGGCACCCTGGTGGGCGTCGCGCAGAAGGCCGACCTGCTGGACAAGGACGGCAAGATGCCACGCCTGGGCCGCGCCCTGCTGGCTGACAGCACCGCGACCATGGCCGGCGCCGCGCTGGGCACCAGCACCACCACCAGCTACATCGAATCGGCGGCCGGCATCAGCGCTGGCGGGCGTACCGGCCTGACCGCCTGCGTGGTCGCCGCGCTGTTTCTGCTCAGCCTGTTCTTCGCCCCGCTGGCCGGCTCGGTACCGGCCTACGCCACCGCCCCGGCGTTGCTGTTCGTCGCCGTACTGATGATGAGCAGCCTGGCGCAGATCGACTGGGACGACCTGACTGTCGCCGCGCCGGTGGTGGTCGCCGCCCTGGCCATGCCGCTGACCTTCTCCATCGCCAACGGCATCGCCTTCGGCTTCATCGCCTGGACCGCGGTCAAGGTGCTGTCCGGCCGCTGGCGTGAACTGAACCCGGCGATGTGGGTGCTCTCTGCCCTGTTCATCGTCAAGCTGGCCTACTTCGCCTGATCACCGGATATCTCGAGGCGTAGGGTGGACATCGCTTTTCATGTCCACCAACACCTTCTCTCCGACCACACCAACGGTGGATGAAAAAAGCGTCATCCACCCTACGACACCCGCCGGCCAACACGTAGGGTGGACATCGCCTCTCATGTTCACCAATCCTTCTCTCCGGCCAAACCAACGGTGGATGAAAAGCACAATCAACCCACGGCGCAGCGCCGACGAGTAACCCAAGGCACAGGGCCACCGCCTCCGCTACAATGGCGCCCCGTTTTCCTGCCCCATGAGTGACCGATGAGCCGCCCCGCATTCGACCCCGCCACCTACGAAGCCCAACTCGCCGAGAAGAAGGCCCGTCTGGTCGAATTGCTGGCGCCCTTCGCCGCACCCGAGCCTGTGGTATTCGACTCGCCGCGCGAGCATTACCGCATGCGCGCCGAGTTCCGCCTGTGGCGTGAAGACGGTCAACGCCACTACGCCATGTTCGCCCCGGGCGACAAGCACACGCCGATCCTGCTCGACGACTTCCCCATCGCCAGCCTGCGCATCAACGAACTGATGCCGCGTCTGCGCGCTGCCTGGAAAGCCAGCGAAACGCTGTCGTTCAAGCTGTTCCAGGTCGAGTTCCTCACTACTCTGGCCGGCGACGCACTGATCACCCTGGCCTACCATCGCCCGCTGGACGACGCCTGGCAGGCTGAGGCGGAGCGCCTGGCTGCCGAGCTGAACGTCAGCCTGGTCGGCCGGTCCCGTGGCCAGCGTCTGGTGATCGGTCGCGACTATGTGGAAGAAGAATTAACCGTAGCCGGACGCACATTCCGCTATCGCCAACCGGAGGGCGCCTTTACCCAGCCCAACGGCCGGGTGTGCGAGAAGATGCTGGGTTGGGCCCATGACGTGCTCGGCGAGCGCGATGACGACCTGCTGGAACTGTACTGCGGCAATGGCAACTTCACCCTGCCGCTGGCCACCCGCGTGCGCCGCGTGCTGGCCACCGAGATCAGCAAGACCTCGGTGAACGCCGCCCTGGCCAACCTGGCTGACAACGGTGTGGACAACGTCGAGCTGGTGCGCCTGTCCGCCGAGGAGCTGACCCAGGCGCTCAACGAAGTGCGCCCGTTCCGCCGCCTGGCCGGCATCGACCTGAAAAGCTATGCGTTCGGCAGCGTCTTCGTCGACCCGCCACGCGCGGGCATGGACCCGGACACCTGCGAGCTGACTCGCCGTTTCGAGCGCATCCTGTACATCTCCTGCAACCCGGAAACCCTGGCCGCCAACATCGCCCAGCTCAACGATACGCACAAGGTGACGCGCAGCGCGCTGTTCGACCAGTTCCCCTACACCCACCACATGGAAGCGGGTGTGTTGCTGGAACGGCGCTGAGCCCCCTCGCTGCCCGCATGCAATCCGAGATTGGCCTGCCGGATCGCATCCGGGCTACGGCTCAGCGTGACAAGCCGCGCAGCGCCCACCAGGCCAAAGCGGCTGAAACGGCTTCGAGCAGCAGCGCGTAGAGGTTGAAGGTCTGTTGCGTGCCACCGTCCAGCCACAACCCGGCGAGGCGCGCCAACGCCAGTACGCTGTACAGCAGCACCAGCAGGATCAGCGCCGGGCGCAGCAGGTCCAGGCGCAGCAGTGCCATCACAAGATAGGCTGCCAGCCCCAGCTGCAGCCCACCATAGTAGGCGCGCACCTCGGTCACTGCGGCGTTGCCCATCAGCAGCGCACCGCTGAAGCTGGCCATCTCCTCGGGCCGGATGAAGTAGGCCAGCCCCAGTACGGCAAGGGCAGCGATCTGGATCGACAGGACGATTCGGGCGAACAACATCGGCGAACTCCAGGCAATGGGAACTGCGCCAGCATAGGCCGCCACTGGTCGCGACGCATAGTCGCAAGCACTTGGGCAGTGTCAGCCGCGGCGCTATGCTGGGCGCTCGTCCTTCCGGAGCCTTGCCATGCGTCGTTCCCTGCTCGCCCTCTTTCTCGTCACCGGCCTGGCCCACGCCAGCGAGCCGCTGACCATCGATGTGCACCGCGATGCCAATTGTGGCTGCTGCAAGGCCTGGATCAGCCATCTGCAGGACAACGGCTTCACCGTCAACGACCATGTCGAAGCGGACATGAGCGCCGTCAAACAGAAGCTTGGCGTGCCGCCGCGCCTGGCCTCCTGTCACACCGGTGTGATCGACGGCAAGTTCGTCGAAGGGCATGTACCGGCAGCGGACATTCTCAAGCTGCGCGAACGCCCGGACCTGATCGGCGCCGCCGTACCCGGCATGCCCATGGGTTCGCCGGGCATGGAATATGACGAACGTGTCGACGCCTATCAGGTCATCGGTCTGGATCGGGATCGCCAGGACCAGCTGCTCAGCGACTACCCGGCCAACTGAGTCGGCGTCGACGGCTACACTGCAGCGATCAGCAACCCGGGAGTGCAGCCATGCGCTGGCAACGCGGTAGACGCAGTGACAACGTGGTAGACGCACGCGGCCGTTCCGGCAGGCGCCTCGGTGGCGGCCTGAGCCTGGGCGGCGTGGCGCTGATCGTCATCTTCGGCCTGCTGACCGGGCAGGACCCGCTGCAGATACTCGGCCAGATCGCCGGCCAGGCCACCCAGCCGCAGGTCGCGCAGACACAAGGCGCAGCGCCGGCCAACGACCAGCAGAGCGAGTTCGTCCGCGCCATTCTCGGTGACACCGAAGACACCTGGCGCGAGCTGTTCCAGCAGGCTGGCCAGCAGTATCGCGACCCGCAACTGGTGCTGTTCTCCGGCGGCGTCAATTCGGCCTGCGGTTTCGCCAGCTCGGCGGTCGGCCCCTTCTACTGCCCGGGCGATCAGCGCGTTTATCTGGACATGGCGTTCTTCCGCGAGATGGAGCAGCGCTTCTCGGCTGCCGGCGACTTCGCCCAGGCCTATGTGATCGCCCATGAGGTCGGCCACCATGTGCAGACGCTGCTGGGCGTGTCGGCCAGGGTCAATGCGGCGCGCCAGCGCGGCGAACGCGTCGAGGGCGATGGCGGCCTGCTGGTGCGTCAGGAGTTACAGGCCGACTGCCTAGCCGGGGTCTGGGCGCATCACGCGCAGCGCCGGCATGACTGGCTGGAGGCCGGTGACCTGGAAGAGGCACTGAATGCCGCCAGCGCCATCGGCGATGATCGCCTGCAAAAGCAGGCGCGCGGTCAGGTGGTGCCGGACGCCTTCACTCATGGCACCTCGCAGCAGCGCGTGCGCTGGTTCAGCACCGGTTTCGAGAGCGGCCAGCCGGGGCGCTGCAACACCTTCAAGGCGGCTCGTCTGTAACCCGTCGGCTCAGACCACGAAGCGCTTGCTCCACCAGGCAAACCCACAGGCAGCAGCGCCGCACAGGGCAATCACCAACGCCATGGGCATGGCCGAACCATCATGCAGGAAGGCCACCAGCGCCGACGCACTGGCCGCCACGCTGAATTGCATGCTGCCCAGCAACCCGGATGCGCTACCGGCATGTCGCCCCTGCCCGGCCATGGCGCAGGCCGTGGCGTTGGGCAGCACGCAACCGAGGCTGGCGACGCAGATGAACAGCGGCACCATCAGCGGCCACAGCTGCAGCGGTTGCCACAAGGCCAGCACCAGCAGGCACAGGCCGCTGGCCAGGTATACCAGCACCATGCGCCGCAGCCACAGCGCCGGGCCACCACTGCGCACCAGTCGCGCGTTGACCTGCGCCATGATCACGAAACCCGCCGCATTGCTGCCGAACAGCCAGCCGTAGTGTTCGGCCGGCACGCCATACAGCTCGATGAAGACGAAGGGCGAACCGGCGATGTAGGCGAACATACCGGCCATGGCGACACCGCCGGCCAGGCTGTAGCCCATGAACGGCGCGTTACCCAGCAGCGCACGATACTGGCCGAAGGCACCGCTCAGCGGCGCCGGCTGCAGGTGCTGCGGACGCGTCTCCGGCAACCACAGCAGCACGGCCAGCAGGCACAACCCGGCAAAGATCGCCAGGCTGTGGAAAATCGACGGCCAGCCCAGGGTATTCAACAGCAGCCCGCCCCCCAGAGGCGCGAGGATCGGCGCCAGGCCCATCACCAGCACCAGTTGCGAGAACACCTTGGCCGAAGCCAGCGGATCGCACAGATCGCGCACCACCGCACGGGTGATCACCATGCCGGCACACCCGCCGAGGGCCTGTACGAAGCGCGCGCCGATCAGCCATTCCAGGCTTGGCGCCAACGCGCAGGCCAGCGAGGCCAGGGTGAACAGCGCCACTCCGACCAGCAGCGGCACGCGGCGGCCGTAGCGGTCCGCCAGGGGCCCGTAGAACAGCTGGCCAATGGCGATGCCGACGAAATAAGCCGCCAGCGACAACTGGACATGTTCGACGTCGGTGCCGAACTGCCGGGCCAGGGTGGGGAAACTCGGTAGGTAGAAATCGATGGCCAAGGGGCCGAAGGCGCTTAGCGCGCCCAGAATCAGAAGGGTTCGCAGGTTCATGAATAGTCCGCAGATTTGTTAGCCCGCTAATCATCTCATCGATAGCCGCGCCCATCAAAGGCCAGGCTCTGCCGATTCATCGCCCCCTTCCTGCGTCTGCCCCTGCCGCATCGGTTGGCGCGCCGTGCAACTGACAGGACATGGCAATCAGGCAGTAGGCCACCAGCAAACCGGGCAAAATCGGTAAACTCGTCAAACCCTGAGCCTAGACCACTCAACCGGATCGCCATGCGTAGAACCAAAGAAGATGCGGAGAAAACCCGCAGCGCCATCCTCGCCGCCGCAGAACAGCTGTTTCTCGAACGCGGGGTCGCCCACACCAGCCTCGAGCACATCGCCCGGCATGCAGGGGTAACGCGCGGCGCGGTCTACTGGCACTTTCAGAACAAGGCGCATCTGTTCCACGAAATGCTCAACCAGGTACGCCTGCCGCTGGAGCCGTTGGCCCAGCAACTGGCTGCCGTTGATGGTCTGTCATCGCTGCAGTTGTTGCGCGACCTGTGCATCGAGGCCATGGCCAATCTGGTTCTGGATGAACAACGGCGGCGCATCCTCACCGTGTTGCTGCGTCGCTGCGAATTCACCGAGGAGCTGCGCGAGGCCGAGGAGCGTCATGAGGCCTTCGTCAACCAGTTTATCGCCCTGTGCGAGCAGCAGTTCGCCCTGCCGACGGTGCAAACGCATCTGCAGCCGGGCATCACTCCGCGCCTGGCCTCACGTACGCTGCACGCACTGATCGTCGGCCTGTTCAGCGACTGGCTGCGCGATCCCAATCTGTTCGACGCCCAGACCGACACGCCGGCCATGGTCGACAGCTGCTTTCGCGGCCTGCTGCGGCAGTGGCCATGGATTGAATCGGATCGCTCGTCCTGACGCGTGTTGCGCCCTACGCGGGCGCAACCTCGTAACCCTCTTCAGCAATGGCGGCCTCTATCCGCTCGGCCTCCAGGCTGCTTTCCACGCGCACCAACTGCGCAGCCAGATCGACTTCGACCCTGGCCACAGGATCCAGCGCCTGGATCGCCTGAGTGATGGCCCGCACGCAATGACCGCACGACATTCCGCTAACCTTGAACTGCTGCATCTGCTGACTCCTTGAAGCGATTGGCGATGGGTGTAGTCTCGACCTTGCCACGATGGCAAGGTCAAGCCCCCTGCCTCATTCGTTCCGCTCCGGTTTCTGCACGAGGACCCTGTCATGCGCCTGCTACTTCCTCCCCTGGCCTTGTTGCTGGCGCCTCTGGCACTGGCTGAACCTTTGGCACCGCTGCCTTCGACGACACAGGGCGAGGGTTACGCCGTGCTGATCGTGTCGCGCGAGCGTCTGGAGGTCGCGACCACCTGCGAAGTCGCGCTGTATCTGCACGATCAATTGGCCGCACGGCTGCACCAGGGCCAATCGGTGTCCTTCAACCTGCCGCCGGGCAGGGTTTCGTTGCGCCTCGGCCTGACGGGCAGCGGTCGCTGCCAGGACGGCATCGCCCAGCTGTACGGGCAATCGCTGGACCTGTATGCGGGCGAAGTGCGTCGTTACCGCATCGCCATGGGCAGTGACGGCCTGCGACTGCATGCCGCGCCTTCGCTGAACTGAAGGCTTGACCTTGCCATGGGGTCAAGGTTGATCCTGTAGCCATCACGTTACAGGGAACCGAACCATGACCACCTTCGACCTGCCGATCCAGGGCATGACCTGCGCCAGCTGCGCCGGGCGCGTCGAACGCGCCTTGCGCAAGTTGCCGCAGGTGAGCAGCGCCAGCGTCAACCTGGCCAATGAGCAAGCGCGCATCGAAGCCCCCGCTGGCAGCCTGCCGCAGCTGATCAGCGCCATCGAGGGCGCCGGTTACAACGTGCCCAGCCAGCCTCTGGAACTGAGCATCGAGGGCATGACCTGCGCCAGTTGCGTCGGCCGTATCGAGCGCGCCCTGAACAAGCTGCCGGGTGTCAGCCAGGTGGCCGTCAACCTCGCCGACGAGAAGGCGCGCCTGCAGGTACTCGCGAGTTTCGACCCACAGTTGGCGGTGAAGGCTGTCGTAGCCGCCGGCTATAACGCACAACCGCTTGGAGAACGCCCGGCCACCGATTTGGCCCTGCGCCGTTTACGGCGTGAGCGCCTGACCTTGCTGGCCGCCATCGCCCTGACCCTGCCGCTGGTGCTGCCGATGCTGGTCGAACCCTTCGGCCTGCATTGGATGCTGCCGGCCTGGGTGCAATGGCTGCTGGCCACGCCGGTGCAGTTCATCTTCGGCGCACGCTTCTATCGCGCGGCCTGGCAGGCATTGAAGGCCCGTGCCGGCAACATGGATCAACTGGTGGCCATCGGCACCAGCGCCGGCTACGGCCTGAGTCTGTATCAATGGGCCGTGACGCCGGCCGGACAGATGCCGCACCTGTACTTCGAAGCCTCGGCGGTGATCATCAGCCTGATCCTGCTCGGCAAATATCTGGAAAGCCGCGCCAAGCGCCAGACCGCCAGCGCCATTCGCGCATTGCAGGCATTGCGTCCAGACCACGCGGTGCGCCTCGTGGACGGGTGTGAGGAGCGCGTCGGCATCGATGCCCTGGCGCTGGGCGACCGTATCCTGGTCAAGCCGGGCGAACGCTTCCCTGTCGACGGCCAGGTGCTGGAGGGCCACAGCCATGCGGATGAAGCGCTGATCAGCGGCGAAAGCCTGCCGGTGGCCAAGCAGCCGGGCGACAAGGTCACCGCTGGCGCCATCAACGGCGAAGGCCGCCTGCTGGTCGAGACCACCGCCCTGGGTGCGGAGACCGTGCTGTCACGCATCATCCGTCTGGTCGAGGATGCCCAGGCAGCCAAGGCGCCGATTCAGAAGCTGGTGGACAAGGTCAGCCAGGTGTTCGTCCCCGCAGTGCTGCTCATCGCTCTGGCCACGCTGCTGGGCTGGCTGGCGCTCGGCGCATCCTTGGAAAACGCCCTGCTCAACGCCGTCGCCGTACTGGTGATTGCCTGCCCCTGCGCCCTTGGCCTGGCCACGCCGACGGCGATCATGGCCGGCACCGGCGTCGCCGCGCGCCACGGCATCCTGATCAAGGATGCCGAAGCACTGGAAGTGGCGCATGCCGTGCAGCACATCGCCTTCGACAAGACCGGCACCCTTACCGAAGGCAAACCGCGCATCGTCCATATCGGCCTGGGCGAGGCCAGCGAGGACGAATTGCTGCGCCTGGCCGGCGGCCTGCAGCAAGGCAGCGAACATCCTCTGGCCAAGGCCGTATTGCAGCGCTGCGCCGACCAGCACATTGCCCTGCCAACCCTGAGCGACAGCCGCGCACTGGCCGGTCGTGGCATAGCTGGTAGTGTCGAGGGTCGCAGCCTGCAACTGGGCAGCAGCCGCCTATTGGAGGAAAACCAATTGCAGGCGTGGGAGCTGGCCGAATCCGCCCGCACCTGGGAGGCCGAGGGCCGTACCCTGTCCTGGCTGATCGAAACCGGTGACGCCCCTCGCCTGCTGGGCCTGCTGGCCTTCGGCGACCAACTCAAGGACGGCGCCATCGACGCCATCGCTGAACTGCGTGCACAAGGCATCACCAGCCACCTGATCAGCGGCGACAACCAAGGCAGTGTCGCGGCAGTCGCCAGTGCTCTGGGCATCGACCAACCGCACGCCCAGGTGCTGCCGGCGGACAAGGCGCGCCTGGTTGGCGAACTGCGCCAGCAGGGGACCGTGGCCATGGTCGGCGACGGCATCAACGATGCGCCAGCGCTGGCCGCGGCGGATGTCGGCATTGCCATGGGCGGCGGCACCGACGCCGCCATGCATGCAGCCGGCATCACCCTGATGCGCGGCGACCCACGCCTGGTGCCGGCCGCGCTGGATATCAGCCGGCGCACCTACGCCAAGATTCGCCAGAACCTGTTCTGGGCCTTCATCTACAACCTGATCGGCATCCCGCTCGCCGCCGCCGGCCTGCTCAACCCCATGTTCGCTGGCGCCGCCATGGCGCTGTCCAGCGTCAGCGTGGTGAGCAACGCACTGCTGCTCAATCGCTGGAGACCACGCGCATGAACATCGGCCAAGCCGCCAAGCACACCGGCCTGAGTGCCAAGATGATTCGTTACTACGAGTCCATCGACCTGCTGCCCCATGCCGGGCGGTCGGAGAGTGGCTATCGGCAGTACAGCCCTGCCGACCTGCACCGCCTGGCGTTCATCAAGCGTGCAAGGGACCTGGGCTTTTCTCTGGAGGAAGTCGGTAAGCTGCTCGCCCTGTGGCAAGACAAGCAGCGCGCCAGTGCCGATGTAAAGGCGCTGGCCGAAGAGCATATCGCCACACTGTCGCGCAAGATTGCCGAGATGACGGCCTTGCGCGATACGCTGGTGGAGCTGGCGAACAGTTGCCAGGGCGATAACCGGCCGGATTGTCCGATTCTGCAGGGGCTGGAGGAAGGTGTGAGCTGCGGTGCGCCGGGATGTTCGTCGCACCGTCAGCCGTAGGGCGGGTGCAACCCGCCAGGTCGACAACGGCGGCGCGTCGAGTTGCGCGCACGGAGATACCTTGTAGCCCGGATGCAATCCGGGGGAGGCAGCGAAAACCACCCCGGATTTCATCCGGGCTACGGCAAGGCGCAGCCCCCCGATAACCGCTGTTCAGCGCATCCAGGGCGGTATCGGCTCGGCGTCCTTGGGCTCATCTTCGGCGTTGCGCAGCGCCTGCTTCTTCGCTTCTTCGGCCAGCGCGGCCTTGATCTCGCGCATCACCGCGTCGATGTCGGCGGCGTCCTCGGGCTCGGCGAACTCGCCGGTCAGTTGCGTTTCCGGCGTCAGCTTGCCGGCCTCGTAGAGCGCCCACATTTCCTTGGCGTACTTGGTGTACTTGAGCTCCGGGGCGAACTGGCCAAAATACTCGGCCATGTTGCGCACGTCGCGTTCGAGCATGCTGAAGGCGTGGTTGTTGGCGGCGGCGTCCACCGCCTGCGGCAGGTCGATGATCACCGGGCCTTCGGGGCCGAGCAGCACGTTGAATTCCGACAGGTCGCCATGCACCAGGCCGGCGCAGAGCATCTTGACGATCTCCTGGATCATGAAGGCGTGGAATTCGCGGGCGTCGTCCGGGTGCAGGTCGACGTCATTGAGCCTTGGTGCGACATCCCCCTCGCCATCGTCCACCAGCTCCATCAGCAGCACGCCGTCGAGAAAGTCGTAGGGTTTGGGGACTCGCACGCCGGCATTGGCCAAACGGAACAACGCGGCGACTTCGGCGTTCTGCCAGGCCTGCTCCTGCTCCTTGCGCCCGTACTTGCTGCCCTTGGCCATGGCGCGCGCCTGGCGGCTGCCACGCACCTTGCGCCCTTCCTGGTATTCCGATGCCTGGCGAAAGCTGCGCTTGTTGGCTTCCTTGTAGACCTTGGCGCAGCGCAGCTCGTCGCCACAGCGCACCACATACACCGCTGCTTCCTTACCGCTCATCAGCGGCCGCAGCACCTCGTCCACCAGGCCATCCTCGACCAAGGGTTCAATACGTTTGGGCGTCTTCATCGGTGTGGATCACGGGTCCTTTCTGACGGAGAGATTGATTGCCGACCATCCTCGCACAGCCAGAGACGGATGCCGACTGTTGATCGTCATGCATTGAGCAGATGGCGCCGGAGCGCCTCGATGGCGGAGCGCACCTTGGCCGGTTGCGCGTCGCGGCGCGGGGTGACGATGTGCAGGCCTATCGGCTCCAGCTGCCAGTCCGGCAGCAGGGCCAGCAATTCGCCGCGCGCCAGCAACTGACGAACTTCCGGCTCCGGCTGCAGCGATACGCCCATGCCCGCGAGGGTGAACTGACGCGCCGCAAGAATGTTGTTGCAGGCGATACGGCTTTCCAGGCGCAGGCGCTGCATCGCGCCGCCCGGCCCGTGCAGCTGTAAGTGCTGGCTGCGCTCGGTGTTCAGCGCGATCCAATCCAGATCGAGCAGTTGCTGCGGCTGCGTCGGCCAGACGTGGCGCGCCAGGTAGGCCGGCGCAGCGCAGACCAGCATGCGCCAGTCGGCGACATGCCGGGCCACCAGGCTGGAGTCATCCAGCTGGCCGACGCGGATGGCCAGGTCGATACGCTGCTCGATCAGGTCGATCTGCTCATCCTGGAAAAACAGACGCAGACTCAACGCCGGATGCGCACTCAAGAGCGGCGCCAGCGCTTCACTCAACACCGGCCCGGAAAAGCCGACCGGTGCAGCGATACGCAGCTCGCCAACCGGCGCGTCACGCTGCTCGGCCAGGCGCTGCTCGGCCTGCTCGGCCAGCTCGACGATCTGTCGGCAATTCTCATAGAACTGGGCGCCCGCCTCGCTCAGAGTCAGCTTGCGCGTGGTGCGATGCAGCAGGCTGACGCCGGTGGCCTCCTCCAGCCGGCGGATCTGCTGGCTGACAGCCGACGCGCTCATGCCCAGGGCCTCGGCAGCGGCGACCATCGAGCCCTTCTGCACCACCGTAGCGAACAGCGCCATGCGTTTGAGCTGCTCCATTATGAAGCTCCGCTTAATTATCCAAGTGCATCAAGCCAGTTTTTCCGGCGTTTATCCAGAGTGATCATGTGTTCACCTTCACACACCGAGGCTCTCTCCATGAAACTCGCCCTGATCGGCGCCAGCGGTTACGTCGGCGCGCCGCTGCTGCAAGAAGCCCTGAACCGCGGCCACCAGGTCACCGCCCTGGTACGTCATCCGGAAAAACTGCCGGCTCATGCCAACCTGGTCGCCGTGCGGGCCGATGTGCACGACCGCGCGGCGCTGGCCGAACAGCTGCGTGGTCACGATGCGGTCCTCAGCGCCTTCAACCCCGGCTGGGGTGTGGCCGACATTCGCGAGCAGTTCATCGCTGGCAGTCGTGCCATCGTCGCTGCAAGCAGGCAGGCAGGAGTCAGGCGCCTGCTGGTGGTCGGTGGCGCCGGCAGCCTCTATGTCGCGCCAGGTCTGCAGCTGATCGACACGCCGGATTTCCCCGCCGAGTACAAGGAAGGCGCCGAGGGAGCACGCCAGGCGCTGAACATGCTGCGTGACGAGCAGGAGCTGGAGTGGACCTTCCTCTCGCCAGCCGCCTTGCTCATACCTGGGCCGCGCACCGGCAAGTTCCGCCTCGGCCAGGACGAATTGCTGATGAACGGTGACGAGCCGGGCAGCATCTCGACCGCCGATCTGGCTGTGGCACTGATCGACGAAGCCGAAAAACCGCAGCATATCCGCCAGCGCTTCACACTGGCGTACTGAACCGCGCGGCCGCTCCGGCGGCCGCTTCCAACGTGACATCCAGAGGAATGATCAATGACTTCATTCAGCAGCAGTGCCTTCGTCGCAACCGATACCCCGGCGCGCTATATCAGCCGGCTGTGCAAGCATTTCGCGCACAAGATTCCGGTCAACTTCGACGAGCAGCAGGGCCGCATCGAGTTCGGCGCTGGTGTGGCGACCTTGAAGGCAGAAAACCAGGGCTTGCGTCTACAGGTGGAAAGCGCCAACAGCGAAGACCTGCAACGCCTGGAAGGCGTCGTCGGCAGTCACTTCGAACGCTTTGCCTGGCAGGAGGAGCTGACTCTGGACTGGCAGCCCAACTGATCCCTCACAGCGCGTCCAGACGGGCGCGCAAGCGGCGCAAAACCGCCAGCGACTCGGGATTGTCGCCGTGTACGCACAGGCTGTCGGCGCGCAGCCGCAGCGGCTTGCCATCTATGTCGGCAAAAGGCTCGCCACGGGCGATGGCCAGCGCCTGGGCGAGAATGCGTTCGGGATCCTGATGTACCGCGCCACTGAGCCGGCGTGGCGCAAGCTGCCCATCCGAGAGGTAGGCGCGGTCGGCGAAGGCTTCGAACATCAACGGCACATCCGCCTCGTCGGCCAAGCGCAGCTCCCGGTCGTTGTCGGCCAGCGCCAGCACCATCAACGGCAGGCCCTTGCGGTAGCAGTGGCAGGCATCGAGCACCGCCATCAGCAGCGCATCGTCACGCACCAGATCGTTGTACAGCGCGCCGTGCGGCTTGACATAGGCCAACTGGCCACCGGCGGCGCGGCAGAAGGCATCCAGCGCGCCGATCTGATACAGCACCAGCGCCCGCACCTCTTCGGCCGAGCATTGCAAATGTCGGCGGCCGAAGCCCTGCAGATCGGGATAGGAAGGATGCGCGCCGATGCTCACGCCGTGCGCTACAGCCAACTCGACGCTACGCGCCATGATCAGCGGATCGCCGGCATGGAAGCCACAGGCGAGGTTGGCCTGATCGATCAGCGGCATGGCCAGCGCATCGTCGCCCATGCGCCAGGCACCGAAGCCTTCGCCCATGTCGCAATTGAGAAGAATACGGTTCATGTCCGCAGCTTAGAGCGCCGTAGCAGCATCCGCAAAGCCATACGCGCATTCGAGAACTTATCGCATTTACAAAATTTACACCTGGCTACAACCCAGTCGCCACGGCACCTCCAGCCGAACTCACCGGTCTCAGATATCATCCGCAATTGAACCTTATATGCAAATCACTATCATCCCGGCCGTTCGCAAACCGTTCCGCCTGCACTCTCTTACGCCAGGAGTAGATAGATGTCCGCCCTCAGTTCCCGTACCGCCTTGGCTAGCGCCATTGCGTTGGCTGCCAGCTTCGGTGCCCAGGCCAACGAGCCCATCGCCCTGGGCGATGTGGTCGTCAGCGCTTCCGGCTTCGAACAGAAGATCACCGAAGCCCCCGCCAGCATCAGCGTGATCAGTCGCGAGGAGTTGCAGCAGAAAAGTTTCAGCAATCTCGCCGAGGCACTTGAGGATGTCGAAGGCATCGACGTGCGTCAGGGCACCGGCAAGACCGGTGGGCTGAACATCAGCATCCGCGGCATGCCCAGCGAATACACGCTGATCCTCATCGATGGCCGCCGGCAGAACGCAGCCGGTAACGTCACCCCCAATGGGTTTGGCGAAACCTCCACCAGCTTCATGCCACCGCTGTCGGCCATTGAGCGCATCGAAGTGATCCGCGGGCCGATGTCGACCCTGTATGGTTCCGACGCCATGGGCGGGGTGATCAACATCATCACCCGCAAGGTCGGCAAGGAATGGGCTGGCTCGATAACGCTGGATCACACCTATCAAGAGAACCGCGACTTCGGCGATGCAAGCAAGGCCAGTCTTTACGCCAGTGGCCCCCTGATCGACGGCCTGCTCGGCCTGCAACTGCGCGGCAGCCTGTATGACCGTGGGGCATCGGATCTGAGCTTTGACAACGACACCACAGTCAGCCGGCGCGGCGCCTCGCCGGTCGAGGGCCGCAACAGCAACGTCGGTGGCCGACTGACCTTCACCCCCCATGAGAATCATGACTTCGCGCTCGATATCGAGCGTGGCCGCCAGGTCTACGACAACGATGACTGCCAGCTCGGTAGCCTTGACGGCACCAACACGGGCAACACCGCGCCCACCACTGGTTGCGGCCCAACCGCTCCACGCGCCAGCGGCTACAAGGACGAGCTGCGCTTCGAGCGCGAGCAGTATGCACTCAGCCACACCGCACGCCTGGGTTTCGGCACCTGGGACAGCAGCCTGACCCACAGCACCACGGAAACCTTCGGTCGCACCATCCCTGGCCGTAACGCCGGTGGCGATATCGGCCAGCCGCTGCCGTCCGCGCCCTGGGCCATCGTCGGCGCTGATCGCGAGCTGAAAACCCGCAATCTGGTCCTCGACACCAAACTGGTCGCCCCGCTGGGTGAAAGCCACATCACCAGCATCGGCGGCCAATGGTGGGAAGCCGAGATGACCGACAGCCTGGCGCAGAAGGATTACGAACAAAGCATGTGGGCGTTGTTCGTCGAGGACGAATGGCGCCTTCGTGACGACCTCGCGCTCACCCTCGGCGTGCGTTACGACGACCACGAGACCTTCGGCGGCCATGTCAGCCCACGCGCCTACCTGGTGTGGAACACCACCGACAACTGGACCCTAAAGGGTGGTGTCAGCCGTGGCTACAAGACGCCCGATCTGAACGACTTGCACGATGGGATCAACGGCATCACCGCACAGGGCCGCGCAGTCACAGTCGGCAGCCCGGACCTCAAGCCGGAAACCAGCACCAGCACCGAGATTGGTGCCTACTTCGATAACCTCTCAGGTTTCAAGGCCAATGCCACCCTGTTCCATAACAAGTTCAAGGACAAGATCGCAACGGGCCCGAACATCGTCGACCACCCGCTGTGCCTGGGCAACCAGAACACCAACGGCACCCCAAACCCTGGTTGTGCACCGTTGGTCAACGTCGATGAGGCCATTACCCAAGGTCTGGAACTGGCCAGTAGCTGGCAGTTCGCACAGGGCTGGACGCTGTCGGGCAACTACACCTACACCGACAGCGAACAGAGCAGCGGCGCCAACAAGGGCGCACCGCTGACCAATACCCCGCAGCACATGGCGCATGCCAAGCTGAACTGGAAGCCGACCGATCGTCTGAGCCTGTGGTTCTCCGGCGAATACCGGGGTGAGCGTGCCCGCTTCCTGCAGCGCACTGCAAACCTGTCGGCCGCCGATCTGGCTGTCCATGAACAGGTCGGCGACCTCAAGGCCTACGAGGTGTTCCACCTAGGTGGCTCATTCAAGGCCTCGCAGAACGTGACGCTCAACGCCACGATCTACAACCTGTTCGACAAGGACTTCCTCGATGGCAAGGTGTACACGGACAGTAGCGGCAACCAGGCCTGGTCGTCCTATTACATCCAGACCGGCCAGTCCACCACTGGCACCGTGGAAGAAGGTCGCCGTCTCTGGCTGTCTGCCGTGATCGACTTTTGATCACCGCGCCGCCGCTTCGCAAGAAGCGGCGGCTCGCTGACGCTCCTTCAGGCACCCGCAGCGGTCGGGCCGAATCGATGCGGGTCCGCCGCCTTACACCCTCTGCACCATCTCACCAGAGATACCCCTCAGATCACGACAACCGCACAAGGCCATGGTCACCTCCAGTTCCTCACGCAACAGCCGGAGCAGGTGAGCCACGCCCAGCGCTCCGGCAGTGGCCAATGCATGCACATAAGGCCGACCTATCAGCACCGCATCGGCGCCCAGTGCCAGAGCCTTGAACACATCACTGCCACGGCGGATGCCGCCGTCCACCAGCACAGGGACATCTGCGCCTAGCTCGGCACGAATCGACGCCAGCGAGCGCAACGCCGGCCATTGCGAATCCAGAACCCGGCCACCATGGTTGGAGACGATTACTCCGGCAGCCCCCGCGTCCATGGCCAAGCGTCCATCTTCTGCGTGCAGGATGCCCTTGAGTAACACGGGCAGACGAGTGCACTGGCACAGCCAGGCGACATCCTGCCAACCCGGCGCCACGGCCATCAGGCCGTCGAATACGGCGCTTCCACCGTCAGGCAGCGGTGGCAGTTCCAGCGCCTGATCCAGATTGACCGCACGAATTTCAGGCGGCAGCTTGAAACCCTCACGTTGCTCGCGGTTACGCACCCCGGACACCGGCGCATCGACCGTCAGTACCAATGCCCGATAACCCGCGGCTTCGGCACGCTGCGCCAGGGCAAGGGTCGCGTCAGCGCTACCCTGCCAGTACAGCTGGAACCACAATGGCCCCTGCGCCACCTCGACCACATCCTCCAATCGGGTGGATGCAAAGGAGCTGAGCACCGCTGCACCGCCCATGACCCCGGCGGCCAGCGCGCTGGCACGCTCGCCCTCGACGTGGAACAGATGCTGGTATGCAATCGGCGCCAGCACGATGGGGTGCTGCAGCGAATCGCCGAGCAACTGGCAACGCGTATGACCACCACGCAGATCGCGCAACATGCGCGGCAGCAAGGCCCACTCCTGCCATGACTGCAGATTGGCCTGGCAGGTCAGCTCGTCGCCAGCACCCTTCCGATCGGCCCTGCAGATAGGCCAGTGCGTTGGCATCCAGCCGCTGCAGGGCGTAACGCTCGTAATCGCGTGCAGAGACCAAGTCGGCGGGAATTTCACTCAGCGGCGGCAGGCGGCTCATACTCACTCGCTCCACTGACGCAGCAGGTTGTGGTAGGTGCTGGTCAGGCCAAGCACCTCCTCGCTGTCGCCCAATTGCGCACGCAGCTTGAGGATGTTCATGTCCAGCTCGAACAGCAGCTTGCGCTGCCAGGCGTCGCGCACCCAGCTCTGCGTCCACAGGAACGAGGCGATACGTGTGCCACTGGTCACCGGCTCGACGCGGTGCAGGCTGGTGGCCGGGTAGACGATGGCATCGCCAGCCTCCAGCTTCACCTCATGTTCACCGTAGGTGTCCTCGATGATCAGCTCGCCGCCTTCGTACTCATCCGGCTCGCTGAGAAACACCGTGGTGGAAACGTCGGTGCGCACCTGCAATCCGCTGAAGCGGTCGCGCTGCAGGGCGTTGTCGACATGGTTACCGTAGCGCCCGCCGCCGCTGTAGCAGTTGAACATCGGCGGCAGCATGTGCCGTGGCAGCACCGCCGAGACGAACAGCGGGTGACGCTGCAAGGCGCCAGCGATGGTTTGCGAGAGCCCGGCGAAAGCTGGCGACTCGGCCGGGAACTGCAGGTTGTGCTTGAGCGCCGCGGCCTGGGCGCCGGAGCTGCGGCCGCCGTCTACCCAGTCATGGCTCGCCATTTCGCTACGCAGCGCGGCGACCTCCTGCTTGCTCAGAACCTGCGGGATATGCAGCAACATCGGGGCAGTCTCCTGCGTTGAACGCAAGAAGCCCGCGCGTTGCGCAGGCTTCTTGCAACTCGGGGTCGGATCAGAAGGACAGTTCGGTGGTGAACATCGCCGAACGCGGTGTGCCGAGACGTGCACGTGCACCACTGTTGTTCAAGGACTCGATGTACTCCTTGTCGAACAGGTTGTACACGTTCAGGCGCAGGTTGACGTTCTTGTTCAGACGGTAGGCCGCCATGGCATCCGCCACCCAGTAGGAGGGAATCACCGGCATGTTCTGCGTGCTCATGTCGACACCGGAGACGACGACACGATCCTGCTCGGACACGTAGCGCGCGCCACCGCCCAGGGTCAGATCGCCCAGTGTGTAGGACGTCCACAGCGTCGCGGTGAGATCCGGCGACCAGCGCACCCCGGTGTTCTGGCTCACCGTGTTGTTCGTGGTACTGAAGCTCGCCTGATCGAGCTGCTTGGTGTTCATCTGAGCCACGCCGGCGGAAACCTGCCAGAAGTTGGTCAGCTGGCCGACCACGCCCAGCTCGACCCCGTCGACGCGGGTCTTGCCTTCCTGGAAGTAACGGGCGGCGAAGGAATCGTAGCTGACCTGGTTCTCGTTCTCCGTGCGATAAGCCGCGAGAGTCAGCGCCAGGCGCTGATCCAGCAGATCCCATTTGGTACCCAGTTCGACATGTCGGGTCTCCTGCGGCTCCAGGCCAACCTGTTCGTTTGATGAAGAAGCCGCGGAGTTGGCCACCAGATTGAAGTTACCGCTGCCTGGCGGGGTCATCGAATTGGCGTAGGACAGATAGATGCTGCCGTTGGGCAAAGGCTTGAACACCACGCCGGTGTTCCAGCTGGTCAGGTCGCCGGACTCGTAGCCGCTGCCCGGCACGCGGGAGTTCGAAGCGACGGTGACACTGTCGGTTTCGGTGCGGAAGTGCTCGAAGCGCAACCCGCCATTGAGCGCCCACTGCTCGTTCAGGTGCAGGGTGTCGAATACGTAGAGCGCCGCAGTCTTGGTCTGGCCGTCGGTGTAGGCGCCGGTCTTGTAGGGGTCACCCAGGGCATCGTGCGCGTTCGGGTCATACAGATTGGCCGGCGGAACCGGCACGGCCGGGAAAGCCACGCCGTCGATGGTCTGAGCGGCGGTGGCGTAGCTGCGATTGAGCTGCTTCTCACGCATCAGCTCGAGGCCTGCGGCCAGCTCGTTGCGCAGGCCGAAGGTATCGAACTCTGCGTTCAGGCTGGTCTGGTTGGCGAGAATCTCGTTTTCCTGGTCGACCACCTGGCGTGTACGGGCGACGGTCCAGTTTGCGGGATTGGTCGAACCATTGGCATTGAGCGCATTGATCCCGGTGAGGATGCGGTCGTTATTGCTGCGCCCCCAGCGCGACAGGTTGCGTACGGTCAACGCCTCGTTGACGTCATGTTCGATTTTGAGGGTCAGCATGTCGCCATCGATACGCTCGTAGTCACCCTTGGCCCCGTAGTAGTTTTCCGTGTCGACCTTGCCACCGGCGTTCAGCGCCGCATTGGCGTTGTAGAAGCCGCTCATGCCAATGGTCGGGATACCGCCATCGGGCGTGTTGTCCTGGCGCACATGCTGCGAGTAGAAATAGACGCGGGTCGCCGTATCCAGCCCGAATGCGATGGCCGGGGCCACGCCATAGCTGCTGTTGTCCACATAGTCGCGGCCATCGACATCTCCGGCGCGACGCATCAGGTTCAGACGCAGAGCGGAATTGTCACCCAGCTGGCGGTTGATGTCGGCGGTGAGGCTGCTCTTGTCGGCGGTGCTGTAGCCAATGGTGGCGAAGGTTTCGTCGTTCAGGGTCGGCAGCTTGGAAATCAGATTGATATAGCCGGACGATGCGCCACGGCCGATATCGGAACCGGCAGCGCCCTTGACCACCTCGACCTGCTCCAGGTTGAACACATCGCGGCTGACCGCACCGAGGTCACGCACGCCGTCGACGAAGGTCGACTGCTGAGTGGAGAAGCCGCGCATCATGAAGGTGTCGCCGGCGGCGGTATTGCCGTTCTCACCGAGCTGCAGGGTGATGCCGGGGGTATTGCGCAGCGCTTCCATCAGGCTGCCTGCGCCCTGCTCACGCAGCATCTCCTTCTTGATCACCTGCACCGTCTTGGGCGTATCCAGCAGCGGCTGGGTCAGCTTGGTATTGGCACTCTTGTCGGCCTTGTAGGGCACTTCCGCCTTGGAAGTCACCACCATTTCGGGAAGATCCACACCGCTTTTGGCGTCGCTGGTCTGCGCAACCGCCAAAGCGGGCAGGGTCGCCGCGATCAGCGCGGCCAGATGGTTGGCGTGGTGGTGCTTGCGACTACGGATTGTCATTGTTGTCCCCAGGTTGGAAAAGCCACGTTCCTGGCGCTGCAAGAGGCATCGCAACAGGAAGTAACAAATGCTGAACGAAGCGGCGCGGATGCTAATCACTCTTAAATGCATTGGCAATACTTATGCATTTGCATTTTTGATCTTTTACCGCTCGCCCTTATTTCGTGCAGCCGGGGGGCGCGCAGAGAGGGCCGAGATAGAGCCAGCCAGACTATTGCAGGCAGGACACGGCACGGCGCGGCGCGAGAGAAGCGCCGGACCAAAACGACGGTTAGGACAGCACCAGCGCCAGACGGGCTGGAAATACGGAGCCAGAAATGCAAAAACCCGCCGAGCGGCGGGTTCTTGAGCAACGCGATGCTTACAGGTAGTAGGACTTCAGCGGCGGGAAGCCATTGAACTCCACGGCGCTGTAGCTGGTGGTGTAGGCACCGGTGGACAGCCAGTACAGGCGGTCGCCGCTGGCCAGGTTGAGCGGCAGGCCGTACTTGTAGTGCTCGTACATGATGTCGGCGCTGTCGCAGGTCGGGCCGGCGATCACCACCTCTTCCATCTCGCCTTTCTTCTCGGTCCAGATGGGGAACTTGATCGACTCGTCCATGGTTTCGATCAGGCCGCTGAACTTGCCGACGTCGGCATACACCCAGCGCTCCACCGCGGTGCGCGACTTGCGCGCCACCAGCACCACTTCCGAGACCAGAACGCCGGCGTTGGCGATCAGCGAGCGGCCCGGCTCGAGGATGATCTCCGGCAGATCGTCACCGAAGTCTTCCTTGAGGAAGCGGGTGATTTCCTCGGCATAGGTTTCCAGGTCGTTGGTGCGCTGGATGTAGTTGGCCGGGAAGCCGCCACCCATGTTGATCATCTGCAGGGTGATGCCGTCTTCCTCGCGCAGGCGCTCGAAGATCACCTTGACCTTGGCGATGGCGGCGTCCCACACGTCGATATCGCGCTGCTGGCTGCCGACGTGGAAGGAGATGCCATAGGGCACCAGGCCCAGCTGCTTGGCCAGGATCAGCAGATCCAGGGCCATGTCCGGGTTGCAGCCGAACTTGCGCGACAGCGGCCAGTCGGCGCTGGTCGAGCCCTCGGTGAGGATGCGTACATAGATCTTGGCACCCGGCGCGGCCTTGGCGATATTGCGCAGGTCGGCTTCGGAGTCGGTGGCGAACAGGCGCACACCCTTGTCGAAGAAGTAGCGAATATCGCGCGCCTTCTTGATGGTATTGCCGTAGCTGATGCGCTCGGGGCCCACGCCAGCGCTCATCACCTTGTCCAGCTCGTAGATCGAGGCGATGTCGAAGCTCGAGCCCTTGTCACGCAGCAACTCGATGATCTCGATGGCCGGGTTGGCCTTGACCGCGTAATAGACCTTGGCGAACGGGAAGCAGTTGCCCAGCTGGTCGTAAGCATCGGCAATGATCTGCCGGTCGATCACCACGAACGGGGTTTCGTGCTGATCAGCGAATGCCTTCATGCGCTGGAAAGTGGCGGGTGCGTAGTAGTCTTCGACCTTGATCGACATGCTGGGACTCCAATGGCAAAACCGGGAACACATTGATTCGGGCAGCAGAACCGCTTGCAGGTTCCGCTACGTGTCGGGGCTGGCCGCGCCATGCGCTGACCTGAACGTCTGACAGTTTCCCCACTTTGGTTCGCCTACTTCCCAAGGCATGTCGCCGAGCATCACCGGTACCGACCATTCGCCGGCCGGCAACCTCTCGTCGTCAGTACTTGAGCCGGATGGATCGTTTCCAGCATGGACGTTCGGGCGCGGACTTTAAGACCATGCGCCCCTCAGATCAACCGGAAATTCTGCCTAATTTCATCTCGTTCCGGATATCACACAAAACGTCCTGAAATGCTGAACAGGCGGGGCTTTCAGCCAGTTTGGCGCAGCCGTGTTTCAGTGCCATTGCAGCACCAGTTCGTCCACCTGGGCGAAGCCCTGCAAATGGCGCCTGATCACCTCCTGCAACTCGTCCAGTTCGGCTGCGCTCGGCGCCGTGCAGACCAGCTGCAAAGCCTGCTCATCGGCCTGCAGCACGCACTCGCCGATGGAGAAACGCAGCAGGCCTTCATGCTCGCTCCAGCGCGCCTCGATCTTGTGCGAAAAGTGCTTGCACAGACGCCCAAGCAGGCGTGGCGCCTGGCTGCTGGGAAAACGGCTATGGCTGTTCGGCATGGTTTGAGACTTCCTTGAGCAGAGGACTATCGGCCAGCACCAGCGGCTGGCCGAGCGAGCAATGTTCGATACGTGCCTCGATGGCGTAGGCGCGGCGCAGCCATTCGGCGTCCAGCACCTCGGCGGGCGCGCCGAAGCGGTATGCGCCATCCGGCGCCAGTAACAGCAGATGACTGCAGAAACGCAGCGCCAGGTTGAGGTCATGGCAAGCCACCAGGGCGATGGCGCGTTCAGTGCGGCAACGCTCGGCGACGCAGTCGAGCACACGCAGCTGCCAGTGCAGGTCGAGCGCGCTGGTGGGTTCGTCTAGCAACAGCAGTTGCGGCTCACCGACCAATGCTTGCGCCAGGCCGAGCAGTTGCCGCTGCCCGCCGGACAGGCGATCCATACGCAGCAAGGCCAGATGCTCGATGCCCAGGCGCTGCAGAATCGCTTCGACCCGCGCCGTCAGCTCGTGCGATACGAGTTGTGGACAACGCGCCCGCGCCGCCGCCAGCAGGCTTTCGTAGGCCAGCAGCGACACTGCCTGCGGCAACTGCTGCGGCAGGTAGGCCACCTGCGCCTGCTGACGCCAGGGCGGCACGCCGCTCAGCGTCGCATCACCCAACCGCGCCATGCCCTGACACACCTGCAAGCCGGCAATGGCGCGCAGCAGCGAGGACTTGCCGACGCCGTTCGGGCCGAGCACGCCAACCAGGCTGCCAGACTCCACGGCCGGCAGGGTCAGATTCTGCACGATGCTGCGCGCGCCATAGCTCAGCCCCAGTCCCTCGATCAGCAGGCTCATAGGCTGCGCCCTCGCGCCAGGATCAGAGCGATAAACAGCGGCACACCGACCACGGCGGTGACCAGCCCAACCGGCAGAATCACCCCGGGCAGCAGCGCGCGACTGGCCAGGGACGCCAGCGACAGCAACAGAGCACCGGCCAGTGCGCTGCCGGGCAAATAGAAGCGGTGATCCTCTCCCAGTAACAGACGCGCCACATGCGGCCCGACCAGACCGATAAAGCCGACCTCGCCAACGAAGGCCGTGGCCACGCCGGTGAGCAGGCTGACCCGTAGCAGCACGAAGGTGCGCAGACGGCCAACGCGAATGCCCAGGCTGCGCGCCTGCTCCTCACCGCCGCGCAGGCTGGTCATGGCCCAGGCCTGGCGCAGCGCCAGGGTCAGGCACAGGGCAAGCACGATAGCTACCAGCGCCACCCGTTGCAGATCGGCACGCGCCAGGCTGCCGAGGGTCCAGAACACGATCTGCTGCAGCGCATCGGCATCGGCGAGAAACTGCAGCAGCCCGACCAGGGCATTGAGCCCGAACAACAGGGCGATGCCGAACAGCACCAGGGTATGCAGCGCCTCGCCCAGCACCCGCGCCACCAGAAGCAGCAGCAGGCAGGAGATGAAGGCGCAGACGAAGGCGGCCAGCGGCAGCAACAGATCGGCGCCGAGCCCGGCCAGATTGGGCCGCAGCAGGATCACCAACGCCGCGCCGAGAGTCGCTGCCGCGCCGACGCCCAGGGTAAAGGGGCTGGCCAGGGGGTTGTTCAGCGCCGTCTGCATCTCCGCACCGGCCAGGCCCAGGCTGGCGCCCACCACCAATGCCATCAAGGCGTAGGGCACGCGGATTTCCAGGATGATCACCGCCTGCGCGGCGTCCAGATGCTGCGGCTGCAACAGGCCACGCGCCACGTCCCACCAGCTCAGGCCAGCCGGACCGGTAGCCAGATCGGCGATAAAGCTGGCCAGCAGCAATGCCGCCAACGCACCCAGGCAGGCCCAGCGCCGCAGCAGGGTTCGCCGATAACCTAGGCGCAACACCTGCTGCGCACTCACAGGCTGATCCAGTACTGGCCATCCAGCGTCACCGGCTGGAACTCACTGTAGAAACGCTCCAGCGTGCGCTGCGGATCAAGGTCGGCAAAGGCTGCGGGATGCAGCCACTTGGCGAATACCTGCACCGCCACCACGTTGAACGGGCTGTTATAGAAACCATGCCAGATGGCATGTGCCCTGCCCTCGCGCACGGCGTCCAGATGCTGCAGGCCGCCACGCCCGAGCAGGCGCCTGAGCGAGGCCTGCGCCGCATCCGCCGCCACGCCCGGCCCCAGGGCTATGTAGGGCGCACCCTCGGCCAGGCTGTCGGCCGATCCCACAGCGCTGGCGATATACAGCTCGGGCGGCTGGCTAAGCAGCAGCTCCAGGCTGATAGTGCCGGCATGACCCGGCAGGCGCTCGCGGGCGATATTGTCGCCACCGGCCTCGGCCAGCAGATCGGCGAACATGCCACGCGCCATGCTCTCGCAGCAGCCATCGCCGAGGCCGGCGCGGCTGTGCAAAAACACCTTGGGTGCGGAGCCTTGTGGCAAGCGTTCACGCACCGCTGCCAGGGCCTCGGCGTGCGCCGCGTTGAAGGCTGCGGCGCGCGCCTCGCGGCCCAGTGCCTGACCGAGCAAGGTCATGCTACGTGGCGTGTTGACTAATGGCTGTTCGCGGAAATCGACGAACAGCACCGCCACTCCGGCGCGCTGCAACTGCTCGATCAGCCGCCCCTGGGTGCTGTCCGGGCCATGCCCGGAAAGGCTGAAGATGGCCAGATCCGGGCGCAGCGTCAGCACCTGTTCCAGGCTGAAGGTATCGGCCGCACCCTGGCCGATACGCGGCACCTTGGCCAGTTCAGCAAAGGCCTGCTGGTATTGCCGCGCGCTGCCCGGATCGACCAGCGCCAGGTCGGCGGGCATGCCCACCAGACGCTGCAGCAACTGCTCGCCTTCGAGAATGGCCAGCACCGGCAGCAGACGGCCCTCGCCCAGCACGATGCGCTCGACACGCTCGGGCACCCGCACTTCACGCCCGGCCAGATCGGTCAGCACCTGCGCCTGCACCGGAGCCAGCAGCGCCAGCCCCAGCAGTACTGCAACGATTGCTCGCCCCATCAGATTCGCCACGCCAGCCCCAGACGCAGCTCACGCCCCGGCTCGTAGGAACCACGGATACCCTCGTAGTCCGGAATGTGCTCGAAGTCCTCGTTGCTGGCGTGATCCAGGTATTGCTTGTCCAGCAGGTTCTTTAGCGTCAGGGTCACCGTCAGGCTTTCCGGCACGGCCTGCCATTCGGCATACAGGTCATGCACACCGTAGCCAGGCTTGGAGACATCGCCATCGATCGTATGCAGCGTATCGATACCGCGCACGAAACGGCCCTGCCAGCCGAGCGTGAGGTTATCGCTGGCACGGTAGTCGGCGAAGGTGGTCCAGGTGTCGCCGAGGCTGGTGCCCAGGCCGTTGTATTCGTAGACGTTGAGGCGCTCGCCATCCAGGCGCGCGTCGTTGCGGTGGTAGCTCAGGCCCAGGCTGAGCTGTTGCCAGTGGTAGGCAGTGCTGAGCAGCAGTCCCTTGCTCTTCAGGTCGCCGACGTTCAGGTACAGGTTGGGCCGGCCGATGGGATCGGCGATGGCGTCCTCGATGCGGGTGATATAGGCCTTGCCGTTCAACTCCCAGCCACCGTCGCGATAGTCGAAGCCGACCTCGTCGGTGCGCGCCTTCTCTGCCTTCAGGTGCGGGTCATTGCCGGAGCTGTCCATCTTGAACGCATCGCGCACCTGCGGCCCGCGCAGCGCCCGCGCCTGGCCGGCGAAGACCGCCAGCTCAAGGGTCAGCTGGTAGCGCAGGCCCAGGTTGGGGCTGATGCCGTCCTCGGTGAATGTTTGCTTGTCGCGGTCATCGAGCTTGTAGCGGTCGTAACGCAGGCCGGCGTCGAGCTGCAGACGCGAGGTGATCTGGTAGCGGTCCTGCAGGTAGAGGCCGAGTACCTCGCCATCCTCATGGTCCAGCTCGCGATTGCCGGCCGGGCCGAGGGTGGCACGGTCATCGCGCAAATCGACGCCATAGGTCAGCTGATGCGCGCCAATGCGGCTGGTGTTGCGCAGGTCGAAACCGGTGCTGCGGGTATCGCCGAAGTACAGACCGAAGCGGCCGTCCTGCTCCAGTTCGTTGGTGGTGTGGTAGGTGGTCAGCTCGACATCCAGCAGGTCGTTGTTCACCGGCTGCCAGGCGTAGTTGAGGGTCCAGGTCTCGCGTTCGGTGCTCAGCGGATACAGACGATTGAAGCTGCTCGGGATCCATTGCGGGCGCTGGCTGCGCTCACCTTCGTCGATGCGCTTCTCGTAGCTCAGGCGCAGCGTCTGCTCGTCGCTGAGCTTGCCCACCAGCTTGACGAAGCCGAGCTTCTGCCGCGCTGCGGTGCCGAGCACATCGTCGTTGTTGCCGTCCTCGTAATCGTTCTGATCCTGATAGGTAGTCATGGCCAGCGCCGACCAGTTCTGGTTGAAACGGCCGAACACGCTGGCACTGCTCTTGTAGCCCTCGCCATTGCTGAAATAGCCGGTCTTGAGCAGCGCACCGAGCTGCTCGCCTTCGCGCAGTAGGTCGTCCGGGTCCTTGGTGACGAAGCGAACCGCGCCGCCCAGCGCACCTGGCCCGGCCGTAGCGTCACCGGTACCGGCCTGTACCTCGGCGCGCTTGAGCAGTTCCGGCTCGATGCCGATGCGGCCGGTGTGGTGGAAGGTCTGCCCTGGCTGGCTGGCGCCGTCGATGCTGATGTTCAGCAAGGTGTCTTCCAGACCGCGCAGGTAGAGTTTCTGCGCCACGCCGGGGCCGCCGCCCACGGATACCTCGGGGTTGGATTCGAACACTTCCTGCAGGTCGCTGGCCTGGTAGCGCTGCAGCTGCTCGGCCTCGACGCTCTCGTTGCGGTCGATGGCTGCCGCGGTGATCTCCTGCGCCTGCAGTTCCAGCGCGGCATCGGCGCCGTACGCCTGCGTGACAAGCAGACTACCGAAGGTAATGGCGCCGAGCAGACTCAGGCGATAAGGGCAGTGCGGCATGATCGATCCTCCCCAGGAAAGATGTGAATATTTCGCATTTGCGAATTCTCATCACAAGCACCTGAGCAGGGAACCACTTTTACAACTGTTACATCGCCGAACGTGGCAGGCGAATCTCCATGAGCAAACCGCCGTCGGCGCGATTGCTCGCGCGAATGCTGCCACCGGTGGCGCTGACCTGGCGCTGCGCCAGGGCCAGGCCGAGACCGAAACCGGCACGTTCGCTACCGCCGCGAAAGAACGGCTGGAAGATGCGCTCCAACCATTGCTCGGCGACACCCGGCCCCTGGTCGGCCACCTGCAGCAGCCAGGCATCGCCCTCCTCGCTCAGGCTGATCTGCACCTGGCCACCCGGCGGGGTGTGGTCCAGCGCATTGCGCACCACGTTCTCGATGGCCTGGCCCAGCGCCCGGCTGCTGCTGCCATGCAGCGGCGCGCTGTCGGGCATCTGGCAGAGAATCTGCCGGTCCGGATACTCGAAGCGCGCATCGTCGAGGATGCTGTCGAGCAGTTCGGACAGGTCCAGATTCTCGTCACGCAGCTCGGGTCGTTCGTTCTCCAGCCAGCTCAGGGTCAGGGCGTCCTCGACCAGACGACGCATGCCCGCGCAGTCATCGCGGATGCGTTCGAGCAGCTGGCGCTGGCCGCCGTCCTGCTCGGCCAGACTCACCGCCATCTCGATGCGCGTCAGCGGCGTGCGCAGCTCGTGGGACATGTCCGCCAGGCGCTGACGCTGGTCGATGATCAGTTGCCCGGTGCGCGCGGCCATGGCGTCGAAGGTTTCGGCCAGACTTGCCAGCTCGTCATTACGCGACCCCAGCAGCGAGCGCACGCGCACGTCCAGGCGGCCATCGCTGAACTGCCGGGTGGCCTGCTCCAGACGACCGAGCGGCTGCATCAGGTGGCGGTAGAGCACCAGGCAGACGATCAGCATCAGCACCAGCGGCACCACCAGTTGCAGCAGCAGCTTGGCGTAATGCCAGTTCAGTCCCGGGCGCATGCGCTGCGGCAGGATGATCAGAAAGTGGGTCCGGCCATCGGCGAACGGCAGGTCCATGATGGGGTTTTCCTGGAAGTACAGGTGAATCTTCCAGCTGACGTCGCGACCCAGGCCGAAGCCCTCGTAGAAGCGCTCGTTGAGCACGCTGCCGGCCAGCGGCCGCACCTCGGCCTCGACCACCGCCGCCCAGGTCTGCTCCTGCTGCTGCAGCGTGTTCAGCCAGCGCGCCAGGGCTTCATGATCACCGGCACGGTACATCGCCTCGGCCTGCTCGCCGTAGTGGCGCAGGGTGCGCTGGTGCTCGGCATCGATGAAGCTCATGCGTTCCTCGGTCTGCCAGGCGACGCGGGCGATGATCCAGAACAGCAGCACGCTGCCCAGGCCGATGACCAGACACAGCTTCCAGAACAGGCGCCGGTTCATGTGAAGGCGTAACCGCGGCCGTGCAAAGTCTGCAAGCGGTCGGCGCCAAGACCGGCCTCGGCCAGGCGGCGACGGATGCGGCTGACGTGCATGTCCAGGCTGCGGTCGTACTGGCTGTACTCGCGCTCCAGCGCCATGCGGTAGAGGTAGGGTTTGCTCAACGCCTCGCCACGGTGGCTGACCAGCAGCCAGAGCAGGCGGAACTGCAGCGGCGTCAGCGCCAGGTCGCAGCCTGCGACCCGCGCCAGCTGGGCGTGGCGGTCCAGGTGCAGTTCGTCGACCTGCAACTGCTGCGGTTGGCCACCGCGCGCAGTCTCCTGCGGACGCGTACGGCGCAGCACGGCGTCGATGCGCAGCTGCAGCTCGGTGATGTTGAAGGGTTTGGGCAGATAATCATCGGCACCGTGGCGCAGGCCGCGAATGCGTTCCTCCTCGGCGCCACAGGCAGTGAGCATGATCACCGGCGTCTGCTGTTGCTCGCGCAGGCGGCGCAGCACGGAAAAGCCGTTGACGTCCGGCAGCATCACGTCGAGCAACAGCAGATCCGGCGCCTCGCGCAGCGCCGTCTCCAGCCCCGCCTCACCCAGGTGACAGGCGCTGGTGGCATAACCCTGACCGCGCAGCAACTCGCCGAGCTGGGTGGCCAGGGTGCGATCGTCTTCGACGATCAGGATGCGAGCCAGGCTGGCAGTCATTTGGCTTACTCAGGGGCGATTAAGGCGAATGATTCTCATATATAAAAATCGCTTCGGCAACTTCACCCCGCGCATCGTGATCTGTTCAGCTCAATACACGTCGCGGCGATAGCGCCCTTCCTCGATCAGATCGTCCACCGCCTGGTCGCCGAGCAGCTCGCGCAGCGCGGCATCCACGCCGCCGGCCATGCCCTGCAGGCTGCCGCAGACGTAGATCGCCGCGCCCTCGGCCAGCCAGGCATGCAGACGCTCGTGCTGCTCGCGCAGCAGGTCCTGCACGTAGCGCTTGTCGGCCTGGTCGCGGGAGAACGCCAGATCCAGATGCTGCAGCTCGCCGGCGGCCAGCGCCGCCTGCAGCTCGTCGCCACAGAAGAAGTCGCAGGCACGGTTGCGCTCGCCGAACAGCAGCCAGTTGCGCCCCTGCCCGGCCAGTGCCCGCGCGCGCAACAGCGAGCGCAGCCCAGCGAGGCCGGTGCCATTGCCGATCAGGATCAGCGGGCGGTCGTCGTCCGGCAGGTGGAAGCCGCTGTTGCGCCGCACCCGCGCCAGCAATCGCCCGCCGGCTGGCAGATGCTCGGTCAGCCAGCCGGAGCCCAGGCCGAGGCTGCCGTCGGCCTGCACGGCCTGGCGTACGATCAGTTGCAGCACGCCGTCGGCCGCCACCGAGGCGATGGAGTATTCACGCGAACCCAGCGGCGCCAGGGCATCGACCAGCGCCTGGGCATGCAGGCCGACCAGATGCGCGAGGCTTTCCGGCAACTGGCGTTCGGCCAGGGCTTCGCAAAGGCTCATCGCCTGGCCATCGAGGGTCACCGGCTCCAGGCCGTCGCAGCCGGAGTGCTGCAGCCAGGCCTGCACCGCAGGCGGCGCATGACGCGGACGAATTTCCAGGATGTCGCCGGCCTGCCAGGTGCTCTGCACTGGCGGCGTCAGGCCGAGGAAGAACACCGGCGCACCCTGGCTGCCGGGGTTGAGCAGACGCCGTTCGGCCAGCGTCCAGCTCTGCCAGGACGCCTCTTCGAAGCGTATAGGCGCCGCGCCGGTCAGCTCGCTCAACTGCTGTTGCCAGCGCTGCAGCGCAGTCTGATCGGCGCCATCGACCTCGACGCTGTCGAACAGGCGCTGCGCCCCCTGCAAACCCAGCCAGTCATTGATGCGCCGGGCGAAGCCGCAGAAGTGCTGGTACTGCCGGTCGCCCAGGGCCAGCACGGCATAGCTCAGTTGCTCGAGCGGCAGAGAGCCGCCGAGCACCTTGCGCTCGAAACCCTGCGCGGCGTCCGGCGCCTCGCCGTCACCGAAGGTGCTGACCACGAACAGCGCCTTGCGCGTCTGTCGCAGGCTATCGGCATCGAGGCGCGACAGCGGCTCGACCCGCACCGGGATGCCGGCGGCCTGCAATTGCCCGGCGCTCTGCCAGGCCAGTTGCTCGGCGTAGCCGCTCTGGCTGGCGAAGCCGACCAACCAGCCTTCGCCAGAGTCATCCGCTTTCAACGTACCGCGTGCAGCCAGAGCCGCGCGCTTCTTGCGTCGGCGATCCAGGTACAGCAGCCAGCCGGTGATGAAGAACAGTGGCATGGCCGCCGTGGCCAGCATCATCAGAATGCGTCCGGTCAGGCCAAAGTATTCGCCGACATGCAGGGCATAGACGCTGGCCAGCAATTGCGCCTTGAAGCTCTTGTCAGCGTAACGCTCGTGCTGGCTTATCTCGCCGCTTTGCGTATCGATCTGGAACTGGTTGATAGCGCGCACATGCTCGGCGCCATCGAGCATGTAGAAGACCGTCGCCGGCTGCCCGGCTACAGGCGGCAGGCGCAAATTCCAGGCGATCAGCTTGGGCCCGGCAGCCTGCTGGATGCTCTGCCACACGGCGTCGTAGTTCACTTCGGGAGCGGCGCCACTGGGCGCTTCACGACCACCACGTCCACGACCTTCAGCGCGCTTTTCCGGCGGCGTATCGGAGAGCATGCGAGTCAGCCCTTCGCGGTACCAGTCATAGGACCAGTACAAACCGGTGAGCCCGGCACAGAGGTAGAACAGCAGTGCCCAGGTGCCCGCGACTGCGTGCAGGTCCCAGTTGAAGCTGCGACCTTTCTTCTTCCAGTCCAGGGTCAGCCAGGCGCGCCAGTTCAGCGCCCTGCGTGGCCAACGCAGATAGAGGCCGGACAGGCAGAAGAAGATCAGCGCCAGGGTGCTGGCAGCCGTGATTTGCTTGCCCACCTCGCCCATGGACAGGAAGCGGTGCAGCATCAGCATCAACTGAAAGAAATCCTGGCCGATCGGCTTGGCCAGCACCTCGCCGGTGTAAGGGTCGAAGACGATGCGCGGGCCGCGCCGCTCACCCGGTAGTGGAGAAAGAAAGGCCATGCCCGGGCCGTCATGACGACCATCGACCCACAATCCGGTGACACGGTCAGCGGTGGCCGCCTCGATCCGCGCAGCCAGTTCGGCCGGAGGAAGATGCCCCTGCTGGCTTGGCTGGATCTGCCAGCGCTCGGCATTGATCGCCCGGGTGATCTCGCCCTCGAAGCTGTAGAGGGCACCGGTAATGCCCATGATGGCCAGCACCAGACCGGCGCTGATGCCAAAGAACCAGTGCAACTGGAAGATGATTTTCTTGAACACGACGGAGCCACCCTTACCCTGACCCACTACGACGGGCGGCTACTCTATATGGGAATAATTTTCATAACCATTCATTTACGCGATATTTACGCATCATCGCATCACCTGCCGACCAGCCCGAGGTCTCTCCCACGGCAGCTCCGAGGCCTACCAGTGTCCCTCAGCCAGAGTAGGCAGTTATCGGTATAATCGGCAGTTTTTCAGGCACCAAGGTGCCTTCAACGATTCAATCCAGGCACATATTCATGACCACCCAGGCCGCCGAAGTCGCCAAGCGCCGTACCTTCGCCATCATTTCCCACCCGGACGCCGGTAAGACCACCATCACCGAGAAGCTGCTGCTGATGGGCAAGGCCATCGAAGTGGCGGGCACCGTGAAGTCGCGTAAATCCGACCGCCACGCCACCTCCGACTGGATGGAGATGGAGAAGCAGCGCGGCATCTCCATCACCACCTCGGTGATGCAGTTCCCCTACCGCGAGCACATCGTCAACCTGCTCGATACCCCCGGCCACGAAGACTTCTCCGAGGATACCTACCGCACCCTGACCGCGGTGGACAGCGCGCTGATGGTGCTCGACGGCGGCAAGGGCGTCGAGCCGCGTACCATCGCCCTGATGGATGTGTGCCGCCTGCGCGATACGCCGATCGTCAGCTTCATCAACAAGCTCGACCGCGACATCCGCGACCCCATCGAGCTGCTCGACGAGATCGAGGCGGTGCTGAAGATCAAGGCCGCGCCGATCACCTGGCCGATCGGCTGCTACAAGGACTTCAAGGGCGTCTACCACCTGAGCGGCGACTACATCGTGGTCTACACCCCGGGCCACGGTCACGAGCGCACCGAAGCCAAGATCATCCAGAAGCTGGACTCCGACGAGGCCCGTGCCCACCTCGGCGACATGTACGAGCGCTTCGTCGAGGAGCTGGAGCTGGTGCAGGGCGCCTGCCACGAGTTCGAACCTGAAGCCTTCCTCAAGGGCGAGATGACCCCGGTGTTCTTCGGCACCGCGCTGGGCAACTTCGGCGTCGATCATGTGCTCGACGCCGTGGTCGACTGGGCGCCGCGCCCGCTGCCACGTGCCGCCAACGAGCGCAGCGTGGAGCCGACAGAGGAGAAGTTCAGCGGCTTCGTGTTCAAGATCCAGGCGAACATGGATCCGAAGCACCGCGACCGCATCGCCTTCATGCGCATCTGCTCGGGCAAGTACACCCAGGGTATGAAGATGCGCCACGCCCGCCTGGGCAAGGACGTGCGCGTCGGCGACGCCCTGACCTTCTTCTCCAGCGAGCGTGAGCACCTGGAAGAAGCCTATGCCGGCGACATCATCGGCCTGCACAACCACGGCACCATCCAGATCGGCGACACCTTCACCGAAGGCGAGAACCTGGGTTTCACCGGCATCCCGCACTTCGCCCCGGAACTGTTCCGCCGCGTGCGCCTGAAGGATCCGCTGAAATCCAAGCAGCTGCGCCAGGGCCTGCAGGAGTTGGCCGAGGAAGGCGCCACCCAGGTGTTCTTCCCCGAGCGCAACAACGACATCGTGCTCGGCGCCGTCGGTGTGCTGCAGTTCGACGTGGTCGCCAGCCGCCTGAAGGAGGAATACAAGGTTGAGTGCGCCTACGAGGCGATCAACGTCTGGTCGGCGCGCTGGATCGAGTGCAGCGACGAGAAGAAGCTCAAGGAATTCAAGGATAAGGCCTACGAAAACCTTGCCGTCGACGGCGGCGGCCACCTCACCTACCTGGCCCCGACCCGCGTCAACCTCAGCCTGATGGAAGAACGCTGGCCGGAGATCAAATTCCGCGCGACTCGCGAGCACCACTGACATCGAACAAGGCCCGCTCTGCGGGCCTGCTGTTCACTTAAGGTCGTAGGCATTGGCTCCCCCCTCCCCTTTATGGGGGGGGGGGTGGGGGGGGGGGCCGCGAAACTGCCAGTTCCCCCCCTCGCCGAACGCGGCCCGCCCTAACCCTCTCCCCGGAGGGGCGAGGGGACTAATCGCGCTCGACCGTTTCTTAAGTGAACAGCATTGCCGCTCTGCGGGCCTCGTTCCGTTTACTCTTCCTCCTCCAGCGTCCAGGCCACCAGCGAATCTCCCAGGCGCGTGCCGAACGAGCCGTGCCCGCCGGCCATCACCACCACGTACTGCTTGCCGGTCTTTTCCGAGACGTAGCTGATCGGCGTGGCCTGGCCGCCTGCCGGCAACCTGTCCTTCCACAGTTCCTCGCCGGTGCGCATGTCGTAGGCGCGCAGGTAGTAGTCCAGCGTGCCGCTGAGAAAGCCCAGGCCACTGGCGGTGATCAACGGGCCACCGAGGTTCGGCACACCGACGGTCAGGGGAATACCCAGCGGCGCACTGTCGCGGCTGGTGCCGTTCTTGCGCTGCCAGACCTTGTCCATGCTGCGTAGGTCCACCGCGGTGACATAGCCCCATGGCGGTGCCTGGCAAGGCAACCCCAGCGGTGACAGGAAAGGCTCCAGGCTGACCATGTAGGGCGCACCGAGGTTGGGTTGCAGGCCGCGCTCGCTACCACCGGTACCGGCCTGTTCGCCACCCTCGCGCTTGACCAGGCGCGAGACGAAGGCCAGATAGTTCGGCGCGCCGAAGAGGATCTGCCGCTGCGGATCGACCGCCACCGAGGGCCAGTTGAACACCCCGACGTTGCCCGGATAGATCAGCGAACCCTGCTCCGACGGCGGGGTGAAGTCGCCCTCGTAACGCAGGCGGTGGAACTGGATGCGGCAGATCAGCTGGTCGAACGGCGTACCGCCCCACATGTCGCGCTCGTGCAGCGGCTCCTCGGGGGCATAACTGAGCGCGGAGGCCGGCTGGGTCGGTGCGGTGAAGTCGCCCTCCACCGTGCCCTGCGGTACCGGATGCTCGCTGACTGGCACGATGGGCTCGCCACTGCGCCGGTCGAGCACGTAGAGGTCGCCGCGCTTGGTTGCCTGGATGATCGCCGGCACCGGCCCGCCGGGGCCCTCGATATCCACCAGAGTAGGCTGGGATGGCAGGTCGCGATCCCACAGGTCATGGTGCACGGTGCGAAACTCCCAACGCACCCGTCCGGTTTCCAGGTCAAGCGCCACCAACGCCGCGGTGAAGCGCTCGGCTTCGGGGCTGCGCTGCACGCCCCACTGGTCGGGCGTCTGGTTGCCCATGGGGATGTACGCCAGGCCCAGTGCCTCGTCCGCCGTGGCGATGGTCCAGGAGTTGGGCGTGCTGCGCACGTAGGTTTCGCCGGCCGGCAGCGGCTCCGTGGCATCGGGGCGGCCAGGATCGAAGTTCCACACCAGCTCGCCGCTGCGTACGTCGTAGGCGCGGATGACACCTCCAGGCGAATCCACCGAGCCGTTGTCGGTCACCGAGCCGCCGACGATGACCAGCTTCTCGGTAACCACCGGCGGCGAGGTGGGCAGGTAGACGCCCAGCGCGTCATCGCCCAGGCCAACCTTGAGATCGACCATGCCGCCCTCGCCGAAATCCTCGCAAGGTTTGCCGTCATGCAGATCGAGCGCGTACAGCGTGGAGTCGTTGGTGGGCAGGAACAGGCGTTGAGTGCAACGCGGCGACGCCTGCGGCGAAAGCTCGGCGGCCGCACCATCTCGCCCTGCGATCAGCGGGCCGGCATAGGCGGCCGCATCGTGATAGGCCAGACCGCGGCAGGTCATGTGCTGGTAGTACTCGGCCTTGCGGTTGATCGCCGGGTCGAAGCGCCAGCGCTCCTCGCCGGTGTCGGCATCCACGGCGATGGCGATGCTGTGCGGAGTGCAGATAAACAGGTTGTCGCCGATCTTCAGCGGCGTCACCTGATTGGTGATCTCGCCGGGGTCGCCCTCGCCGGGCAGGTCGCCGGTGTGAAACTCCCAGGCCTTCTTCAGCCGCCCGACGTTGGCCGAGGTGATCTGCTCGGCGCTGGCGTAGCGTTCGCCTCGCGACGAGCCGCCGTAAGCGGTCCACTCGCTGACTGAACGACTGCTAGGCGCCACACCGGCAGCGGACATGCGCGGCTCGTCGAAACGGCCGGGCAGGCGATGGTAATCCTGGGTCAGCGAATAGCCCGCCATGCCCGCGCCCAACAGCAAGCCGATGCCCAGCACCACGCTGGCGCCGTCACGCCAGGGCTGCCCAGGGGCGATATGCCGGTTGATCCACGGCAGCAGCAGCCACAGGCCGAGCACGCACCACAGATCGATGCGCGGCGCCATCTGCCACCAGTCGAAGCGCACCTCGTACACCGTCCAGGCCAGACTCGCCAGCAGCACCAGAGCGTACAGCCAAAGGGCAGCACGCTGGCGTCGATGAATCAGCACGCCCACCAGCAACAGGCCGAGGCCCGCCAACAGGTAGTACCAGGACCCGCCCAGCCAGGCCAGATAAGCGCCACCGAGCACCAGCAGTACACCCAGAACAGCGACCAGCCAGGCCGTCAGGATGACGCGCAGGGGCTGCGCCTTGTTGTATTCAGTCATTGCTTGCTCCCCGAACCACTGCCCCTCAGAGATCGGGGCCGTGATCTGTGGATGCGAAGTGCAGGAGAGAGTTCAGCGATTCTGCGGTGAGGTGAGTGGCGGATAGCACGGCGGCGCCCTCTGCAACATCGCCAGTGTTGGCATAAAGTGGCGTCTGAACCGACCTGTCCTGGAGCGCCAATGTCCCACCCGAACATCGTCATTCTCACCGGTGCGGGGATTTCCGCCGAGAGCGGCATCCGCACCTTCCGCGCTTCCGACGGCCTCTGGGAAGACCACCGCATCGAAGAGGTGGCCACACCCGAAGGCTTCGCCCGCGACCCGGCGCTGGTGCAGCGCTTCTACGACATGCGCCGCGCCCAGCTGCGCGATCCGGCCATCGCACCGAATGCCGGGCATCTGGCCCTGGCCGAGCTGGAGGCCAGCTGGCAGGGCGATTTCCTGCTGGTCACGCAGAATGTCGACAACCTGCACGAGCGCGCCGGCTCCAGGAACCTGCTGCACATGCACGGCGAGTTGCAGTCGATGCTGTGCAGCAACAGCCAGCAGCGCTTCCCGCTACTGGAGGACATGCCGGTCAGCCAGGCGTGCGCCTGCTGCGGCCTGGTCGGCACCTTGCGTCCGGATATCGTCTGGTTCGGCGAGATGCCCTATCACATGGAGCGCATCTACGACGCGCTGGAGCAGTGCGAGCTGTTCGTCAGCATCGGCACCTCCGGGCACGTCTACCCGGCGGCGGGTTTCGTCGAACAGGCGCGCCGGGCCGGCGCGCATACGCTGGAGATCAACCTGGAGCCGAGCCAGGGCCATTCGCTGTTCGCCGAGAAACGCTATGGCCCGGCTACCGAACAGCTGCCGCGCTGGGTGGCGGAGCTGTTGGCCGGCTGAGAGAGAACGGGCGGATGAAACCCGCCAATACACAAATGGCTGGCCGACTGAGCATTCCAACCCGTAGGAGCGGCTTTAGCCGCGAACAGCTTTCGCGGCTGAAGCCGCTCCTACAAAGAGCCCGACGCCAGGCAGTACCCTCTAGCCGGCGGCGTCCTGTACAGGCGCCACTGCCTCAGCCGGCACCTGCGGCTCCGGGCTGAACGCGCCGTTGCTCCAGGCGTAGTAGCCCAGCCCCAGCGCCAGCAGCAGGGCGATGATCCAGGGCCACAGCACCGGCTTGTTGGCATAGGGATCGCGCAGCGCACGGTCGCTACCCTTGGGCAGTTCTGCCATCTGCGTCAGCGCAGTGCCGAAGGGAATGCTGATGCGCGCCTGGGCATTCACCGCCCAGCCGTTGCCGTCGAGGATCGGCCCCAGGCTGCGCCGGCGCAGCTTGAACCAGGCCAGCAGCATGGCCGGGCCGGAGATGGCCAGCAGCACGCAGAGAAACAGTAGCGGGATCTGCCACCAGACCAGCGATAGAATCCCGGTGACCACCGCAGCCAGCGCCGTGCCCAGGGCACCGACGGCGAGGCCGATGGCAGCGAAGATACCGGCGAACTTGGCGATGTCGAACGCAGGTGCCGGCGTCGCTACCGGCGCGGCGCCGGTTTCGCCGACCTTGGCCACAGTCTTGTTGACCATGTCGGCGTCGCGGCTGGCCGCCAGCTTCTGCACCTGGTCGGAGACCAGCTTGGAAACGCGTCGATACGGCGACCAGAACGCCTCGCGGATGCTGATGGCGTTCTGCACCACCTTGACCACGGTGGCATCCCAGTCGTTGCCGTCGCGGTCGTAGAACAGACCATGGCGACCGGCCTGCAGGTCGCCCTCGCTACCGGCGGTCACTGCCACCACGATATTCAGCGTCTCCTTGCCGCGCACCGGCTGGCCGCGGCGCGTGCAGGCGCAGTAGAGCAGGAAGCAGTCGCTGGCCGCTGCGATCTTGGCATGCGCCTCGACGTTGTCGACCTCGACCACCAGCTCGCAGCTCTTGCCGTCGACATACAGCACGCCGGCCTGGAAAACGGCTTTCTCATGGCGCGAATAGAAGGTCTGGAAGGATACGAAGTTACGCAGCAGCGTGACCAGGCCATGGCGCAGGCGGATCAGCTTGTCCAGCTCGACCAGGCCGTCTGCGGCCTCGGCCACGGTCTTGTCTTCCTCCACCAGCGCCAGCAGGCGCGCCTCGGCGCCCTGCCCCACCAGTTCGAGGATGCGCCCGCGCTCCAGCACCTCGGCAATCGCCACTTTCGGCGTCTCGGCGCGCCAGGCCAGGTAGTTGCTGCACAGCGCGACCAGATGCTGCCACTGCTCGCGCGACAGGCTGTCCTGTTCGCCGTACACCGGCACCACCACACGCTGGCGGAATTCGTTGATGGCACGCTGCCAGGCCGGGTTGAGCCCCTTGCTCAGCGGCAGCTCGTCGCCATGCTGCACAACCGCCAGCGGCAGGCCGGCCACCTCGCCGGCATCGGCCAGCGACAGCGAGGCCAGACGCACCAGCTCTTCTTCCTGCGCGTTCATCAGCGCTGCCGCGCGCGGGTCGAACTCGGCCATGGCCACGCGGGTGAAATAGTCATCGATCTTGCCACGTACCGCGCTCAGCGCCTCGACCGCCGCCACGGTACCTTCACCGAACACATCCAAGCCCTGCTCGGCCGCGCGCGCATGCCAGGCATGCAGCTGACGCGCCTGATCGAAGAAGGCAGTGATCTGCTCGACGCCGATGGCCGGTTCACCGCTGCGGTCGGTTTGCACGCCGAGGGCGGCGATGATGTCGGCGATGGCTGCCTTGAGCGTGGCGTCGTCGGTCAGGGTCGCCGGCACCAGGCCGTCGCCATTGGGCTGATGTGGCGGGAACAGCTTCGCCAGGTCGGCGGTATCGGCTGGCGTCAGGCTGTCGCCATCGGGTCGCCCGAGCACGCCGAGCAGGCGCTGCGCGGCCAGACGCAGGCGCGCCCCCACGGCATCATCGTTGAGCGAGGCCAGCTGCAGCGGGCCGTCCTCGAACAGCACGGCGGGGTCACGCAGACGCGCCAGGGTCCAGTCCACCACATCGAGAATTTCCGGCGCACGGATACGTCCGTCGTTATTCAGGTCGATGTACTGCAGCATGCGCCGGTCCAGCTCCAGGTTGTTCACCGGGCAGGCCAGGCTGGCCCAGAGCTTCTGGTCCAGGCCGCGCAGGGCGGCGAGGTCGGCGGGGGTTTCCAGCTGTACCTGATCGAAACCGCCGGCACGGAAGAAGCGCCAGCGATGCGCGAGAGCTTGGGTCATCTGCAAAGGGTCCTTTCTTTATGAGGGCGACTGTGGCGGTAAGCCTGCGGTGATCCGACGCAGCGAATCGTCGCACGGAACACACTACGGACTGCCACTGGCCAGACGCCGTTCAACCCAGTGTAACCGAGCTGCAGAAACCTGCGCCTAGCCTGCCTCGACCGCCATCGGCTGAGCCTCGCCCTGCTTGAGCAGCGCATAGAGCACGCCAGTGACCAGGCTGCCGGCGACGATGGCCAGCAGATACAGCAGCGCGTGATTGATCGCATTGGGGATCAGCAGCACGAACAGCCCGCCGTGCGGCGCCATCAGCTTGCAGCCGAAATACATCGACAGGGCACCGGTCAGGGCGCCGCCGGCGATGCTCGCCGGGATCACCCGCAGCGGATCCTTGGCTGCAAAGGGGATCGCACCCTCGGAGATGAAGCACAAGCCCAGCACCCCGGCGGCCTTGCCGGCCTGGCGCTCGCTGTCGGCGAACTTGCGCCGCGCCAGTACGGTGGCGATGGCCATGCCGATGGGCGGCACCATGCCGGCGGCCATGGTCGCGGCCATCGGCGCATAGCTGCTCGAGGCCAGCAGGCCGACCGAGAAGGCATAGGCCGCCTTGTTGATCGGCCCGCCGAGATCGACGCACATCATGCCGCCGAGCAGCACGCCAAGCAGGATGGCATTGGTGCTGCCCATACCGTCGAGGAAGGTGGTCAGCGACTGCAGCATGCCGGCCACCGGAGTACCGACCACGTAGATCATCACCAGCCCGGTGAACAGGCTGGCCAGCAGTGGAATGATCAGGATCGGCTTGAGCGCCTCGACACTGGCCGGCAGGCGCACCCACTGCGCCAACGCCTTGGCCGAGTAGCCGGCGATGAAGCCGGCGACGATACCGCCGATAAAGCCCGCCCCCAGCGAGCTGGCCAGCAGTCCGCCGATCATCCCCGGCGCCAGACCGGGGCGGTCGGCAATGGAGTAGGCGATGTAACCGGCCAGCACCGGCACCATCAGCTTGAATGCGGCATCACCGCCAATCTGCATCAATGCGGCGGCGAAGGTGCCCTCTTCCTTGAATGCCTCGATGCCGAAGACGAACGACAGGGCGATCAGCAGACCGCCGGCCACCACCATCGGCAGCATGTAGGAAACGCCGGTCAGCAGGTGCTTGTAGGGACCGCTCTTTTCACCACTCTTGGCCGCCGTCTTGCCCTCGACAGGGGCTGCCGCTTCGGCCAGCGGCCGCGCCTCGCTCAAGGCCCGTTCCAGCGTCTGCTGTGGTTGTTTCAGTGCCACCCCGGTGCCGCAGCGATATACCTTCTTGCCGGCGAAGCGACTGGTGTCCACCTCGATGTCGGCGGCCAGCAGCACGGCATCGGCCGCAGCAATGGCGGCCTCGTCGAGCAGGTTGCGCGCGCCCACCGAGCCACGGGTTTCCACTTGCAGTTCGATGTCCATGCGCTGCGCCGCCTGCTGCAGCGCCTCGGCGGCCATGAAGGTGTGGGCCACGCCGGTCGGGCAGGCAGTGATGGCGACCAGCCGACGGCGGCCACCGGTTTCAGGCAAGGCGTTTTCAGCATAGGGCTGAGCGCGCTCGGCGGCCTCACGCAGAAAGCGTTGCGGGTCGGCCAGGGCCTCGGCCGGCGTGGCCAGCAGCAGCCGCTTGCCGGCAAAACGGCCGAGCGGCAGCTCGCCGGTCTTGACCACCAGCACCCAGTCGGCAGCGGCAATCTCGGCTTCGCTGAGCGGCGAACCGATGGCGCGGGCGTCATGGACTTCGACCCGGGTTTGCCAGCCCAGGCGCTCGGCGGCCGCTTGCAGGAGGCGCGAACACAGTACGCTGGTGACCTGGCCATTGGGGCAGGCGGTGACGATCAGCAGATTCATGGTAGGTGCCTCTTATTCTTCTATGGGGTGCAGTTGCACGGCCGCCTCGAGACGGGCCAGTTGCTCGCGATCATGGATACCGAAGCCGATCTGGGTGACCGCTTGTGCGGCCACCGCGGTGGCCAGGCGCAAGGTGCGTTCGGCCGGCCAGCCTTCGAGCAGGCCATGCAGGCTGGCAGCCAGCAGCGAGTCGCCGGCACCGACCGTGCTGGCCACCTCGACCCGCGGCGGCACCGCGCGCAAGGCGAGCCCCGGGCCATGCCAGTCGACGCCTTGCGCGCCGCGCGACAGCAGCACGTGCTCGATGCCCTGCGCACGCAGCGCCCGCACGGCAGTGGGCAGGTCACTGCCGCAGACCTCGGCCAGTTCTTCCTCGTTGGGTTTGATCAGCCAGGGCGCGACGCCCAGGGCCGCCTGCAGAGCTGCGCCGCTGGTGTCCACCGCCAGCGGCACGCCGCTGGCCTTGATCCACCGCAGCAAGCCGGCGAACCATTGCGGCGTCACGCCACGCGGCAGGCTTCCGGCGACCACCACGGCGTCATGCCCGGCCAGCAGCGGCTGCAGGTCATCCTGCAGGCGTTGCAGGTGTTCGGCCTCGACCTGCGGGCCGGGGCCGTTGAGGTCGGTGATGCGACCATCGGTTTCGGCCAACTTGATATTGCTGCGCGTCTCGCCCGGCACCCGGACGAACAGGTCGTGAAAACCGCGCTTGTGCATCAGGCTTTCGAACGGCGCGGCATTGGCGCGCCCGAGAAAGCCACCGACGCTCAGGCTGTGGCCCAGATCGGCCAGCACCTGGGCCACGTTCAAGCCCTTGCCGGCAGCGTGGCTGCGCAGTTCATGGCAGCGATTGATCGCACCGGGCTGCAGGCGATCCAGGCGCAGCGTCAGGTCCAGCGCAGGGTTCAGGGTCAGGGTCAGGATCCGGGCCATCAGTGCATCTCCGCGACCAGAGCGCGCACCGCGCTGGCGCTGTCCAGGGTCAGGGCGCGGTCGGCCAGGGTTCGCGCCTGACGGCTGTCCAGCTCACGCACGCGTGCCTTGACCAACGCCATCGAACGCGGCGTTACGCTCAATTCGTCCACACCGAGGCCGACCAGCAGCGGCACGGCCAGGCGATCACTGGCCAGTTCGCCGCAGACACCGACCCACTTGCCCTGGGCATGGGCAGCGCTCACGGTCATCTCGATCAGGCGCAGCACCGCCGGGTGCAGGCCGTCGGCCTGGGCCGAGAGCTGCGGGTGACCGCGGTCGATGGCCAGGCAGTACTGCGTCAGATCGTTGGTGCCGATGCTGAAGAAGTCCACTTCGCGCGCCAGCACCGGCGCCAGCAAGGCCGCAGAAGGCACCTCGATCATGATGCCGACCTGCAGATCGCGCACCTCGACCTCCTCGCGCAGGTGCTGCACCAGGTCCCGCGCCGCGCGCCACTCCTCCACCGAGCCAACCATGGGGAACATGATGCGCAGCGGGCGACCATCGGCCGAGGCGAGCAAGGCGCGCAACTGGGTTTCGAGAATCTCCGGGCGCTGCAGGCTCAGGCGAATGCCGCGCACACCAAGGAAAGGGTTTTCCTCGGCCGGCATCGGCCAGTACGGTAGCGGCTTGTCACCGCCGACATCCAGGGTGCGCACCACCAGTGGGCGGCCGTCCAGCGCGTCGAGCACGCGCCGGTACTCGTGTTCCTGCGCAGCCTGGTCCGGTGCCTGGGCGTGCTCCATGAACACCAGCTCGGTGCGCAGCAGGCCCACCGCGTCGGCGCCCAGCTCCACCGCCTCGCTGGTTTCGCCACTGGCACCGATATTGGCCGCGACTTCCACGCGCACACCGTCACGGGTCTGCGCCGCCTCGAAACGCCGGGCATGCGCCTGCTCCTGGCGCTTCTGCGCCACCTCGCGCTCATGCAGCGCCTGGTCGCGTTCGGCCGCATCCGGGGCGATGCGCAGCAGGCCGCTGTCACCATCGAGCAGCAAGGGCGTGCCCTGAGCCAGTGCCAGTACGCCATCGCCGGCGCCGACCAGCGCGGGAATGCCCAGGGCGCGGGCGATAATGGCGCTGTGCGCGGTGGCCCCACCACGTGCGGTGACGATGCCGGCGACACGCTGACGATCCAGCGCGGCGACATCCGAGGGCACCACTTCGGCCATCACCAGGATGTAAGGCTCGTTGGGCTCGCTGGGCAGCTCGACACCACACAGATGCGCCAGTACGCGGTTGCCGATATCGCGCAAGTCCGCCGCCCGCTCGGCCAGTAGCAGGTCGTGCAGGGCTTCCTGGCGCTTGGCCGCCGCCTCCACTTCGACCTGCCAGGCCGCCTCGGCGCTGGCACCCTTGGCCAGGCGCGCCTCGACATCCTCGCGCAGGGCGGGGTCATCGAGCATGGCCAGGTGGGCACTGAAAATCTCGCGGATGCTGGCCACGCCAGCGCCGTCGACCAGGCGCTGCAGTTGCGAGGCAACGGCGGCAAGAGCTGTATCCAGACGCGACAGCTCGTGTTCGAGGCCCTGCCCCTGCTCGTCGAAATGAAATTCGGGGGGCGTGCGCACCAGTGCGGGGCCGATGGCGATACCGGGCGAGGCGGCGACCGCAACCAGTCGGCTACCGGCAACGGGAGCGACCGGCGGAGCCGGCTGTAGCTGCGCCGCCACTTCGGGCAACGCTTCGTTGAGCGGCTCGACCGTTTCCCCCAGACCACTTTCCACAGCAGCACGAATGGCGGGTAGTGCACTGTCGGCAATCACCGGCTCGGCGCTGAATTCGAGCATCTGCCCGCGACGCGCGCCCAAGGCCAGCAGGCGGCTAAGGCTCTTGGCCGAGACGCCGGCCCCGCTATCACCGAGCAGACGCACGCGAATCTCGCCGGCGACCCCCTGCGCCAGTTCGCTGAGTGCCTTGGCCGGACGTGCGTGCAGACCATGGGCGTTGAGCAGCGGCACACTGAGGCAGGGCCAATCCGGCGGCACCTCGCCGCCCAGCGCTTCGATCACCTGGCGGCTGTCGCTGGCTTCGCTGAACGCCGCGGCGCGACCACCGATCAGCACATCGCACAGCCGCTCCAGCGCCTGACGATGCGCCTCGCCCTGGCTGGCCAGGCAGAACAGGCCGCGCAATGCCTCGCCGCGAAAGCTCAGCGGCTGCGCCGGGGTGACGAAGGCTAGGCCAGGGCGTTCGACGCTGACCTCGCTGTGCAGCCACCACAGGCCATCGCCCAACGGCAGGGGTTCACCACGTGCCAGTCCGAGGGCGAAACCGCTGCGAGCACACCCGGCCTGACGCAACAGGCGCGCGCCCTGCCAGAGCAACTCGTCGAAATCTTCGGCCGGCTGCCCCAGCGCGACCAGTTGGCCGTCCAGCGCCAGCGCCTGCGGCGCGCCCTGCAGCAGTTCGAGAATCTGTGCCGGCTCGCTGGCTTCGCGCAGCGCCTGGCTCAGATCCCCCTCGCCCAGCGCGCGGGTCAGCAGTTGCAACAGATGAAGATGCTCATCGGACTGCGCGGCGATGGCGATGGCCAGGTAGACCTGCTGGCCATTACCCCAGTCCACGCCATTGGGAAACTGGATCAGGCTGACGCCGGTGCGCAGCACCTGGTCGCGGGTCTGCGGTGTGCCATGGGGAATGGCGATGCCCTGGCCGAGGAAGGTCGAACCCTGGGCTTCACGCGCCTGCAGGCCTTCGAGATAAGCCGGAGTGGCCAGGCCGGCAGCGGCCAGGGCATCGCCAAGCATGGCCAGGGCTTCGCCCTTGTTCGCCGCAACCCGGCCCATCTGGATTTGGCTGGCATCGAGCTCGAGCATAGTGGTCTCCGACTTATTGTTTTGGCTAAGACTAGTCGATGAATCAGCATGCTGAAACGATTCATCAAGCACTGGCACCTTATCCGATAATGGGTAATCCTTGAAGCCCGGTCGTCGCCGCAGCGGTGTAGACTCGCCGCGCTCGCATGATCGAAACCTCTTCTCTACATGGTGCTGCGCCCGTGAAACTCAGCGACATCGCCCGCCTGGCCCAGGTCTCGGTAACCACTGCCAGCTACGTGATCAACGGTCAGGCCGAACGTCGGCGCATCAGCCCGGCGACCGTGGCGCGTGTGCTGGCCGTGGTGGAAGAACACGGCTATCGTCCCGACCAGCAGGCCGCCAGCCTGCGCCGCGGGCAGAGCCGCTGCCTGGGCTTCATCCTGCCGGACCTGGAAAACCCCAGCTATGCACGCCTGGCCAAGCTGCTGGAACAGAAGGCCCGTGCAGCGGGTTACCAGTTGCTGATCGCCAGTTCCGACGACGATCCCGACACCGAGCGGCAACTGCTGGAACTGTTTCGCTCGCGTCGCTGCGAGGCGTTGATCGTCGCTAGTTGCCTGCCCGCCGACGACCCGCTGTATCCCGCCATCGTCGCCGCCGGCCTGCCGGTGGTGGCGGTGGACCGAGCGCTCTCGCCCGCACATATCCGTTCGGTGGTCAGCGACGACGAGCAGGCCGGGCGCACTCTGACCGAAAGCCTGCTGACGCCCCAGCCCCGACATATCGCCCTGCTCGGTGCGCGTGCGGAGCTGGTCATCAGCCAGGCACGCGAGCGCGGTTTTCATAGCGCGCTGGCCGGCTTCGCAGGGCGCGTCAGCGTATTTCACGGCAAGGAGTTCGGACGCGCCTGTGGCTACCAGCAGATGCAGGCGTTACTGGATGAAGGCGGCACGCCGGACGCGTTGCTCACCACGGCCTACGTGCTGCTCGAAGGCGTGCTCGATGCCTTGCGCGAACGTGGCGGCGAGCACTGGCCGGCCGTGCGCCTGGCCACCTTCGGCGATACCCAGTTGCTGGACTTCCTGCCGCTGCGGGTCAATGCCATGAGCCAGCAGCATGAGCGCATCGCCGAGCGCGTGCTGGCCTGGACGCTGCGGGCGGTGGAGCTCGGCGACTACCAACCTGGTATCGAAGCCATCGACCGTAGCTTCAAGGCACGCGCCTGAGCACAGGCAGGCGCGCTTAGCCGCCGCGAATCTTCTGCAGCAAGGGTTCGCACTGGCTGGGCTCGTCACCGGCGCTGGGCGCTACCAGCGCCAGCAAACCGGCCGCTGGCGCCACGGCCACACCCAATGCCACCAGCCCGGCGCCACGCAGGGCCAGCGGCGTCGCCTGTACGCCCGGCGCCGGCTGCTTGAAGGTGCCGCGCACATACAGCGGCGAGCGCAGCGAGAAAATGCGAAAGCCCTTGGTCGCCGGCGTGATGGTGAAATCGAGCCGTTCGCTGGCGAAGTTGGCGCTGCCGTCGACCTTGATTACCGCATTTTCGGTGTCGATGACGAACAGACGCGTGCTCATCAAGCCCTGCTTGATGCCCAGATCGGCAGCCGCGCAGTTGATCTTCACCTCCTCGTCGCCGAACAGCCGGCCCACCAGGTAATTGCCGACGTTCAGCCCGGCGATTTCCATCAGCCCACGGCTTACCGCACCGTCGTTGATCAGCATCTTCAATTCGCCATCGGCGCTGCCCAGCTGTGCCGCAACCGAGTTGCCGCGGCCGCTGAGTTGCGCATCGCCATTCAAGGCGCCCAGGCTGGTCTGCATCGGCGCGAAGGTGGGAAACAGCTGCTTGAGCCTGAGATCTCGGGCACGCAGGCTCATCTGCCCCTGCAACGGGGTAGCCGCACCATTGAGACGAATCTGCGCGTCGAGCGCGCCGCCGGCCATGCCGAAGCGCAGCGGCTCCAGACTCAGCGTGCCGTCATTGAGCACCACATGAGTATCCAGATCGCTGATCGGCAACTGCTCACTGTGCACGATGCGTTTACCGACGAAGCGTACGTCGGCGTCCATCGCGCGCCAGCGGTCGGTACGGAACTGCGCGACCGGCAACACCTTGTTCGCCGGCTGCGTATCGCGTTCACCACGCTGCCGTTTGTCAGCGCTGGAGTCGGCGCCGATCAGGGGCGCCAGGTCACTGAACAGCAACTGGTTGGAAGTCAGGCGCCCGGACAGTTTCGGCCGTGGCTGGCGCGCGACGAAGGTCAGATCGCCATGAATGTCGCTGTCGCCGATACGCCCGTTGAAACCGAGGTAGCGAAAGGTCGCGCCACCGGCGTCACGCAGGTCGGCCTGCAGACGACCGTCGGTGCTGTAGGGCGGCGTATCCGGCAGGGTGACGCCGGTCAGCGGATAGAGGTGGCCCAGACTTGCTCCGGACAGTTGCAGGCGCAAATCCAGCGCGCCGAGATTCTGCGGATCGGTCAGGCTGCCAGCGACACGAATACGGGTGGCGCCGATACGCACATCCGCCTGCAGCGGGAAGGGCTGTGACGCATCATGCAGGGCCAGCAGACCGCCGACCTTGCCGTTACCGGTAAGTGGCTGACCGCGAAAGCTGCCCTTGGTCTGCCAGGCGAAGGCGTAGTCCTGAGCACTGGCGTTGCTTTCAGCCAGGCGTTCGGCAGCGTTCTTGCCGACGATCTCGGCGAAGGGTATCGGCTCGCCAAGCGGCTGGATGACCGCATCCAGGCGAGTGTTGCTGACCTTGTCATCGAGCTTCACCTGCCCCTTGTCGAACGCGATGGTGCCAATATCCAGCGTCCACGGGCTGGGCTGCTTGCCGTCATCCGCCCGCTCACTGCCCAGGTCGAACACCCAGTTGGCGCGGCCATCGGCCAGACGCTGCAGATCGGCCGTCGGCGCACCGAGCTCGATGCTCGGGATGCTCACGGTCTTCCACAGCAGCGGCAAGGGCGACAGGCGCAAACGCACGCGGTCGAGACTGACGAAGGTATCGCCCTGGGCCCAGTCAGGATTGCCCAGACGCAAGTGCTCGGCAGCGAAATGCGGCCAGGGCAGCCAGGCGCTCAGCCCCTGTTGGCCAGGTTCGCGCTGCCAAATCACGCGCAGATCACCCTCTATGGCGAATGGCCGATTCAACGCCGCCGATACCTGCTCATTGATCAGCGGCCGTGCGCGGTTCCAGTCGAACAGCGCCAGAAACAGCAGCAGCGCCGCCACCAACAGCAGAAAAATGGCGAACAACGCGCCCATCAACTTGCGAATCTGGCGCACCCGGTGACCTCCCTACTTCGCGTGCCGAGTGAAACTCGTCCATAGCCATACGACCGAGAAGATTAGCCAACGCTCCCCGGCACTGGCGGCAATGGCGAAAATAGTCGACCCTGAAAGCCCGTTCGCGAGCCGACCGATGCGCCTGATCGATACCCACACCCACCTGGATTTTTCCGACTTCGACGCCGACCGCGCCGAGGTGCTCGCACGCAGCAGTGCACTGGGCGTGCAGCGCATGGTGGTGCTCGGGGTATACCAGGCCAACTGGCAGCGCCTGTGGCAACTGGTCGAAGCGACCGATGGCCTGCACGCCGCGTTCGGCTTGCACCCGGTCTATCTGGACGAGCATCAACCGCAGCATCTTGCCGAACTGCGTGACTGGCTGGGCAGACTGGCCGGACACCGCAAGCTCTGCGCCGTCGGTGAGTTCGGCCTTGATTACTATCTGGAGGCTCTGGATCGGCAACGCCAGCAGACGCTGTTCGAGGCTCAACTTGGGCTGGCGGTCGATTTCGAATTACCGGCGCTGCTGCATGTGCGCCGCGCCCATGCCGCCACCATCGCCACGCTCAAGCGTTTTCGCCCGCCACGCGCCGGCATCGTCCACGCCTTCGCCGGCAGCTATGAAGAAGCGCGCGAGTACATCAAGCTGGGCTTTCGCCTCGGCCTGGGTGGCGCCGCCACCTGGCCGCAGGCCAACCGTCTGCGCAAGGTGGTGGCGCAGCTGCCGCTGGAATCCATCGTGCTGGAAACCGACGCTCCGGACATGGCCCCAGCCATGCACCCGAACCAACGCAACAGTCCCGAATACCTGGCGGACATCTGCGCCGAACTGGCAGCGCTACGAGGCGTTACGGCCGAAGAACTGGCGGCGGCCAGCAGCCGTAATGCGGATGAGGTGTTCGGCTGGAACTAGGGTGAGCTCGCCTCTGCGGGAGGGGCTTTAGCCGCGACTCTTAAAAAACATCGCCGCTGAAGCGCCTGCCACAGAGCAAGGCCGCTCACACACGAAACGCGCTGATCAGCTGCTTGAGCCGCGCCACCAGCTCGCTCAGTTCGCGGCTGGCCTGCTCGGTCTGGCTGGCGCCGGCAGCGGTGCGCTCTCCGGCATGGTTGATCTCGACGATGTTCTGATCGATATCGTGTGCGACTGCCGTCTGCTGCTCGGCAGCTGCCGCGATCTGCTGGTTCTGATCGACGATCATGCCCACCGCGCCGAGAATGTTCTCCAACGCCAGCTGCACCTTGGCCGACTCGCTCACGGTGCCGTCGGCCATCTGGTGACTGGCATTCATCGCCTTCACCGCCGCACCGACGCCGCCCTGCAGCTTGGCGATCATCGCTTCGATTTCCTCGGTGGATTGCTGGGTACGCTTGGCCAGGTTGCGCACCTCGTCGGCCACCACGGCAAAGCCACGGCCCTGCTCGCCGGCTCGCGCTGCCTCGATCGCGGCGTTGAGAGCCAGCAGATTGGTCTGCTCGGCAATACCCTTGATCACGTCCAGCACCTGGCTGATCGCGGCGCTGTCACTGGCCAACTGATTGATGACGACTACCGATTGATCGATCTCGCCCGCCAGTCGCTGGATCGCCCCTACCTGCTGTTCGACCAGGGCGCGACCATTGACCGTTTCCTGATTTACGCTCTGCGCGCTACCCACAGCAGCCGCGGCGCTGCGCGCGACCTCCTGGGCGGTGGCGGACATCTGGTTCATCGCCGTGGCCACCTGTTCGATCTGCGCACGCTGGCTGGCAACCGCCTGGTTGCTCTCGCCCGAGACCAGTTCGACCCGATCGGCCTGCCCACCAACCTCACCCACGGTATGGCCGACGCGCTCGATCAGATCATGGATGCGTTGCACAGTCTGATTGAACACCTGGCCCAACTCGCCCAGCTCGTCACGACTGCGCGCCTGGAAGTTGGCCGTCATGTCGCCCGCGGCCACCTTGTCCATCACCCTGCCCAGATTCTTCAGGGTCGCGCGGGTGGACACATAGAAACCGCTGTAGAGGTAAACGATCAGCAGGAACACCACCACCAGTGCCACCACCAGCACGACCATTTGCGCGCGGTTTTCGCTGAGCCGTTCACTCAGCTGATTGTCTAGGAACGCCAGCAAGCCATCGTTGAAGGTGTAGGTCCTGGCCATCTGCTGGCTGATCTGGTCGTAGAACTGCGTCCAGGGCGTATCCAGGCTGTCGGCGATGATGACCTGATCTTCGAATAGCGCACTGCTGTCCTTCAGGCTCTGGCGGCTCGCCTCGGCCAGGCTGCCAAGGCCGTTCTGCGCCGCAACGTCCCCGGCCAGGGCGTCCTGCAGATTCAACCCATACTCGGCGTGCAGTTTCTCCAGCTGCAGCAACAGGTCGTCGAACTTGGTGCTGGCTGCGGAATTGAGAAAACCCTGGCCCAGAGAATAGGAACCGATTGCACGCCCCTGACTGAGCACATCGGTAATTTGCGGGGTGACGTTGGTGATCAGCTCGGTGATTTGCCGCACCTGGCGCTGCGGGTCCTGGCTCAGACCGGCCTGGCTGGCCACCAGCTTGATGAAGACCTGGGAAGACCCAAGCAGCTTCTCGACGATCACCGCCTTGCTCTGCAAAGACGTTTCGGAAGCGGCACCTTTCAGTTCGGCCAGCAGATCGTCGCGCTTGGCGACGAACTCTGCGGCCTGCTCGTTATCACTGGTCACCGGCTGCAAGCCTTGCATTCCGGTACTGAGCGACTGCTCCAGCTGATCGATGCGCCCTTCCAGATCCCCCGCCTGACCGGACTGACCGATCATTGCGTTGATCTGCACCAGATCGTTGAGACTTTCCAGATCACGGCGCAGCTGCAGGCTGCTGCCGAGCAGCTCGAGACTTTCCAGAGCCGTCTGGGTGCCGATGAACTGACGATAGGAATCTCGCACCAGATAGAAGTTGGTGACGAGCATGGGCAGGAAGAATAGAACACTGATCAGGCTGAACTTCATGCCGAAGCTGAGCCGATTCATCAGCGCGATGGCCGGATACAACACGGTCTTCACTCGACGTCTCCAGTTGCCATTATTGTTATAGGTATCGCTTGGATTACCGCGCAGCCTCTCACGGGCGAATCACGGCGTCCTGTGTCGACCGACCTGTAGCGCGCCGCTGCGCGCGGCGAATACAGCCAGACAAATGTGACGAAAGTCACCAAACAGGGTCGACTACCGCCCGTTATACCCCTTATCGGCAAGCGTCTCTGTAAATTAAGGTTAAACGCGCGCCACGCTATAGCGCCCACAAATGCAGAGGGCGGCTCGCGCCGCCCCATGAAGCAAAGCCACGCGCCGCGCCAACTACAGGAACAGCACCCAGACCGCATAACCGGCATACCAGACCACCGCGGCGCGAATCAGCAGCTGCCATAGCTGGTCCAGAGTATCGACGCCCTCCTCGCCCATTACCGGCGGCGGCATCTCGCCTGCGGCACGCCCGGCCTTGATCACCAGTTGCGCAGCGGAAATGTCCCAGCTCAGCAGTTCATGCAGCAGGGCGCGGCTGACGGCGACGAAGTTGCCGACCAGCGCGAAACTGGAGGCCAGCACCCGCGCCGGAAGCCAATCGAAGGCATGGCGCAGTTGCACGGCACGTTCACGCAGCGCCGGCTGCTCGGCGTGTTCGGCAGTAAGCGCCAGCAGACGATAGGCCAGCGCCGCCATCGGGCCCAGCAGCAGATACCAGAAGATCACCGCGAAGAAGCTCTGATAGGCCTGCCAGAGCAGATGCCCCTGAACCTGCTGCAGCAGCTCGGTGCCCTCCTCGGGCTGCAAGGCCAGGTCGCGCTCGGCCACATGGTAGGCGGCCTGACCGTCACCGCGCCGCCAGGCATCACGGAACGGGCCCAGAGCCGCAAGCAGATCGCCACGCCCCAGGCTGTAGATCAGCACCAACAGATGCACCGGCAAGGCCAGCCAGCCGTATGCCAACGGCTTGAGAATCAGCAACACCAGCCCCAGCGCCAACACCGGCAACAACACCAGAATGGCCAGGCACAGCCACGGCGCCTGCTGCAGCCCGCCCTGCTGCAGGCGCTGCAATTGCGCCAGCCAGGGACCGTCCTGCTGAATGCGCAGGCGCCAGGCGGAAAACTTCTCGACCCACAGCACCAGCAGAATCACCAGAAAACTCATTGCTACCTCTCCTTCAATTCGGCATGCAGGCGCGACCAGTCGAACGCGGGCCCCGGGTCGGTCTTGCGTCCGGGAGCGATGTCGCAGTGGCCGCGAATTCGCTGCGCCGACAGCGCCGGGTAGGCGTCCAGCAACTGCCGCGTCAGCTCCGCCAGCCTGGCGTACTGAGCATCGCTGTAGGGCTGATCATCCGTCCCCTCCAGCTCGACCCCCAAGGAAAAATCATTGCAGTTGTCGCGCCCTTCGAACCAGGAAATCCCGGCATGCCAGGCACGATCCAGACAGGAGACGAACTGCGTCAGCCTGCCATCACGCTCGATGAAGAAATGCGCTGAAACCTGCAGCGTCGCGATTTCGGCAAAGAAGGGATGCTCGTGGATGGGCAAACGGTTCTGGAAGAACTCCAGCACCTTGCCTGTGCCGAATTGGCCGGGCGGCAAACTGATGTTGTGCACCACCAGCAAGGAAATTTCGCCGCTGGGGCGGGCATTGAAGTTTGGCGAGGGGCAGTGATGAATGCCCTGAAACCAGCCGGTTGAGGGGTCGAGCTGCATGTGGCACTCCTGAACGTGCCACCACTCTAGAGCAGCCAACCCGCACGGCCAAGAGCGAGACAGCAACAGGATGTGCGAAGACGGGCATAATCCGGAATCACCGCCTGAGAAAGCTCGACCTCAAGGCAGGCAGCCTGGAAACGCAAGCTGACCGCTTGCGCCCGAGCGGGCTCCCACAAGCCAGGTCTTTGCCGGGAGCAGAGCGCTCCAGGCAACGAATCAGGCGTTCTTCAACTTGCGCAGATTACCGATGACCGACTCCAGCGCGCGATCGAACAAAAGGGCATCGTCGAGCAGGCGAATAGTCTTGCGACGGAACTCCACGGCCAGCGCATTGCGACTCTTTTCCAGCACTTTCATGCCGGTACGATTGACGAACACGTACTTGCCAGTGGGCTTGATGATGGCCGCCAGCTTGCAGCGCAGCTTGTGCTCATCGTCTTCCTGGAACTCGACCCAGCTGCCCACACGCAGGCTTTCTACCTGCTGCAACGCCTCGTCATCGTCCGGCAGCGCTACATCCGGCTCCTGAGGGTGAGTCTGGCCCGGCGCCAACAGAACGATTTCCTCGACCACTTCGACCATGGCCGGAGCAGGTTCGGCCTCTTCCGCTACAGGTAGCTCCAGCAACGGCAGCTCGATCCCGGCTTGCGCAGCGTCGGTGGTGGATTCGTCCGGCGCCGCCTCCGGCTCTGCTGCGGCGCGCTTGAAGGCCTGCACATGCAGAGCTTCCAATTGGCTGAAGAATTCGCTGGTGGAGAATGGATCGAACGCCGCGCTGGCCATGCCTTCGCGCAACGCCTTGAGCAAGCCGGGCACGAGTTCCAGCAAGCGCAGACGCGCCTCGGGATCCTCATGCGGGGTGACGCTCCAGACCAGATCATCCATGGTCTGCAGTGCCGCCTGCCACTCTTCCGAGTCCACGCCATGCTTGAGACAGGTCAGCATCAGCACCTTGCTCCAGGCCTCCTGCAGCAGGCGCACCACCACTTCCGGGAGGATCTTGCCCAGCAGCCGCTCGTTCAACGCCTGTTCGACCTGACGGCGCGCCAGTTCAGCCTTGGCGCTACCTTCCTCGGCGTCGCGGGTACGCTGTTCGAGAAGTTCGCTGCGACGGCGCTCATCGCCCGTAAAGGCCATGAATTCGGCCAGTAGCTCGGAGAATATCGCCGGATCGTCGACGAAATCGTTCAGCAGGCGCTGCACTACCTGTTCGATCTTCTGGTACAGGCTGTCACGCTGCGCGTCGTCCTGGTCGCCCCAACCCAAGGCGGCAGAGGCAATTTCGTTGAGCAGGCGCCGCGCCGGATGGCTACCACGACTGAAGAACGTCTTGTCCAGTACCGCGACCTTGAGCATCGGGATCTGCAAACGGCCGATCAGTGCCTTGAGCGAGTCCGGCAGAGTGCGGTCATCGAGAATGAACTCGAACAGCATCGACACCAGATTGATCACATCCTCATCGACTTCGCCAACCACGCGCGCCTTGCCACTCTTGACACTGGCACGCTCGAGCAGGCGTTCGAGCTGATCACGCAGATCGAAGTCCTCGATATTGACCTGCGCTGGAGCGCGCTGCTGCATGTGCGAGAGCAGGCGCATCAGGTCATTGCTGGTGATCGGTAGCGCATCGGCGACCTGGGCACGACGCGGCATGGCAGTGCCGCGTACTTGCGAGAGCAAATCCTGCAGCGCACCGAAGACTTCCTGAACGCTCTGGTCGGCACCTTCGAGCAAGGGAATGCCTTCCTCGCCCGAGGACTGTGCATAAGCGGAAGCAGCAGAACGTTGCTGACGGCGTGGCGGTACGGACTTCAGCTCCGGCAACACACCGGCATTGACCAGCGCCTGGTTGGCTTCGGCATACAGAATGTCGCAACTGCCCAGCACGTATTTTTCGAACAACTTGAGGATGATCAGCTTGACCTTGATCTCCACACCTAGGCCACTGCAGGCATCGAGGAAGTACTCACTGAGCAGGGTCGGACCGAGTGGATTGCTCTTGTCGTCGAGCTTCTTGCTGATTACGGCGTTGAGGCGTGTGGTGAGGTGGCCCAGTGCCATGGCATCACGACTCATCACCTTGGCCACCATGGCATCCAGCGCCACGGTCTCCTCCAGCTCGTCGTTCTGCACCAGGCTCAGACTGTCGAACGAAACCGCATCCAGAGCCGGCTGCGGCTTGCCGATTTCGTACTGATTGAGATTGGCGAAGGACTCGAACACCTTCTGCAGGAAGCCGCGCTCGATGCTCTTGCGCTTCAGGCGCAAGTCACGCATGGCCTCGAAGAAGGCATTCTGCTCGGCATTGCTGGTCGCCCGATCCGCCATCTCGAAGAGGGTATCGTCGGCGTTGTCGAACAGGCTCTGCAGGTTCTGCTTGAGCTGTTGCGCGGCTTTGTCACGCACCTGAATCAGCGCCACGGGCAGTCTTCCTACCGGCGAAGTTGGCGATTGCTCAGCGGTGGCCTTGGTCAGCGGCACCACATTCGCGTCGGTCTTCATTCTAGTCTCCCGCAGACTGCCCGAGCCCGGGCTTCCTGGTCTGCACAGCGTCAACCGAGCGTCGTCCCTAACGTCAAAGGCCTGGCGTCAATAATGTAAAAAGTAAAGGCATTATAGGGAGGCTGCGCGCCATACCAAGCCAATTTTTCCTACAGACATGATCCAGATCACAGATAGCCACGCGCCATCTACCAGCGGTAGCCCATTCACCACCCTCGCACTTCGACAGCCTAGCGCTGGCAGCCAAGTGGCGCTGCACCGGTAGTCGGAGCCCCTCATCGATAAGAGCCGTACTCCATCACGAAAGTGCCAGGTTAATCATCGCCTCCAAACGAGGCGCAACAGCGCCCGGCCATTGCCCAGCCCTCACCTGGCTCTATAATCGCCCCTCGTCTACACCGGAGCCGACCATGCCCAACCTGACCCTCGCCGAACTCAGCAGCGAAATCGAAGTCAACGTCCGCCGCGCTCTGGCTGAAGACATTGGCAGCGGCGACATCACCGCCCAGCTGATTCCGGCAGAACGCCTGGCCAGCGCCCGGGTGATCACGCGCGAGGCGGCGGTAGTGTGCGGCACGGCCTGGGTCGACGCGGTATTTCGTCAGCTCGACCCACGCGTGGCGGTGCATTGGCAGGTGCAGGACGGCGACAAGGTCAGCGCCGACCAGACCCTGTTCCGCCTCGAAGGTCCGGCGCGCGCCCTGCTCAGCGGCGAACGCAGCGCGCTGAACTTCCTGCAGACCCTTTCCGCCGTCGCCACCCGCTGTCGCCATTACGCCGATCTGGTCGAAGGCACCCAGGTCAAACTGCTCGACACCCGCAAGACTCTCCCCGGCCTGCGACTGGCGCAGAAGTACGCCGTAACCTGCGGCGGCTGCCACAACCACCGCATCGGCCTGTACGACGCCTTCCTTATTAAGGAAAACCACATCGCTGCTTGCGGTGGTATCGCTCAAGCAGTTTCAGCCGCCCACCAGATCGCCCCCGGGAAACCGGTGGAAGTGGAAGTGGAAAGTTTGGAAGAGCTGCGCGAAGCGCTGGAAGCAGGGGCAGATATCGTCATGCTCGACGAACTGTCACTGGAAGACATGCGCGAAGCCGTAAGACTCACCGCCGGCCGCGCCAAACTGGAAGCCTCAGGCGGGATCAACGACAGCACGTTGCGCGTGATCGCCGAGACTGGGGTTGATTACATCTCGCTGGGGACGCTGACCAAGGATGTGAAGGCGGTGGATTTGTCGATGAGGTTGGCGTTGTAAGAATCAAGTTTGCACTTGCAGGCCGCGTCCTCGGCGAATCGCCCCAACCCGAACCTCATTGCATGACTGGCCATTTCACCCGAGGCAGAGCTCCTACAATACCCTCTAAAACCAAGCTACCACTTCATAAGCGTGATTGAACACGCGGCCTAAGCTTCTCAGATCTGGCATCATGCCAATACGTAGCCCTTACAGAAAACGAGCCCCACAGTGAACGAAGCACTAACCCTCCTGCGAGAGAAAATCACATCGGGAACGGCAGTTGTCGGCGTCTATGGGCTCGGGTATGTCGGCCTTCCTTTAGCGTTACGTTTTTGCGACGTTGGCATCAAAGTTATTGGATTCGACATTGACGGTCGCAAAGTGGAAACCCTCAATGCTGGCTTGAGCTATATCGAGCGTTTGACACCTCAACGCATCAAGCACGCCTTAACACAAGGGCTGGAAGTTACGACTGACTTTGCCCGCAGCAGTCAAGTCGACGCGCTAATCATCTGCGTCCCTACGCCACTCAACGCGCACCGCGAACCTGACCTGAGCTTTGTGATCAACACGGTAGAAGCGATACTTCCACACTTCCGAGCAGGCCAAATGCTCAGCCTGGAAAGTACTACCTGGCCCGGCACAACAGACGAAGAACTCGCCCCCCGCCTTGAAGCAATAGGTTTCACTCCGGGGCAGAACTGCGCACTGGTGTTCTCACCTGAGCGAGAAGATCCGGGGAATCCGGACTACGGCACTCATGATATCCCTAAAGTAATCGGCGGCATGACGCCAAGTTGCCTGGAGCTGGGACAGGCACTCTATCAACATGCCATCCACACCCTAGTGCCTGTCAGCAGCACACGCACAGCTGAAATGACTAAACTACTGGAGAACATTCACCGCGCGGTAAATATCGGCTTGGTCAATGAAATGAAGATTGTTGCCGACAAGATGGGCATAGACATTCACGAAGTCATCCGCGCCGCCGCCACTAAACCCTCTACCTAACCTGGAAGGCCAAGGAATACGGTATCAATACTCGTTTCATCGAACTGGCTGGCGAAATTAACCACTACATGCCCCACTGGGTCGTACAGAAAACTGCCGATGCACTCAACGAGCATGGCAAGGCGGTCAAGGGCAGCCGCATCCTCGTCCTAGGCCTAGCTTACAAGAAAAATATCGATGACAGCCGCGAATCTCCAGCTGTAGAAATCATGGAGCTGTTGCAAAGCAAAGGCGCCCTGGTGGACTACAGCGACCCGCATATTCCGACCTTTCCGAAGAAACGCGACTATTACTTTGACTTGAACTCGGTGATTCTGGACGCAGACAACATCGCTAGTTATGACTGCCTTATCTTGGCGACCGACCACGACAGTTTCGATTACGACCTACTAGAGAACCAGGCACGCCTAATCGTGGATACGCGCGGCTGCCTGAAAAAGCAGAGCAATGTAGTTGCCGCTTGATAACCAGGGCGTCAGCAATACCGAAGAGCATGGTGAGACAGCATGGTTAAGCGCCCACGCATCCTCCTGATCACTCGCAACCTACCACCGCTGGTCGGCGGCATGGAGCGACTAAACTGGCATATGACTGACGAACTGGCCCAGCAGGCCGAGGTAAAAGTTATCGGTCCCAGAGGGGCCGCAGCGCTTAGACCCAAATCAGTAACTTTGACTGAAGCGCCTCTCAAGCCACTGCCGCTATTTCTAGTGGCCAGCCTACTCTGGGGGCTGTGGATTACCTTACGCTGGAAACCAGATGTCATCTTGGCAGGTAGCGGCCTGACTGCCCCGATCGCTTGGACACTTAGCAAATTATGCGGTGCCCGTTCAGCAGCCTATCTCCATGGTCTCGACATCACCGTCAATCACGGCCTTTATCAAAAACTATGGCTACCAATATTTAGGAAGCTTGATCGCGTCGTCGTAAACAGTACACCTACGAAAGCATTAGCAATCACAGCCGGCGTCAGCCCAAGCAGCATCGAGATCGTTTATCCCGGTGTTAGCCTGCCGAACGCCCCCCAACCGGCAGAGAATATTACCGCATTCAAAGAACAGCATGGGTTAACCGGAAAAAAGATTCTGCTATCCGTAGGCCGACTGACAGCACGCAAGGGATTACGGGAATTTGTCGAGCTCTCCCTACCCACCATTGTCCAGGCGGAACCTGATGCTATGCTGTTGGTGATTGGCGAAACGCCGAAAAACTCCTTGGGACCCGGCAGCCAAAGCGTGGAAAGCATTCAGAAACAAGCCGAGAAGTCCGGCGTGGCTGGCCATATCATATTCCTCGGCGCTGTCAACGACAAAACTCTGGCCACCGCTTACAATGCTGCCAATTTGCATGTATTCCCTGTACGCCATATTCCCGGTGACCCGGAGGGCTTCGGCATGGTCGCCATTGAGGCTGCAGCCCATGGCTTGCCCACCGTAGCCTTTGCGATGGGCGGTGTTGTGGAGGCGGTGGCGCAAGGGCAATCGGGATACCTCGTACTCCCCGGTGACTATCTCGCTTTTTCTGAAGGTGTAACGCGCATATTGGCTGACGGCTCCTATGCTTGGCAAACCTCGAGCTACACCTTTGCCACACAGTTCGCCTGGCCGCAGCTAGGGAAAAAAATGCGAAAGATCATGCAGATTAGAGAGGAAACAAAAAGCGCAATCAACGGGAATGAATAGATGTACTGGAATAAACCCATACCACCAGACACGCAAGAAACCAGCGATGCGTCGCAGCTAACGCCCAACCCGCTTGTCAGCGTACTGATGATTACCTACAACCATGCGGAATACCTGGCTGAGGCCATTGAGGGCGTCGTCCGGCAGACATGCGCTTTTCCCTTCGAGCTACTCATCGCTGAGGACGCATCCAAAGACGCGACTCGCCAGATCGCGCTGGAATACCAAAAGCGGTATCCACACATCATCCGGGTCGTCTATTCACAAAACAACGTCGGCATGAATGCCAATTCCTGGCGAATCTTCGCCAAGGCACGTGGAGAATATGTGACCTACTGCGAAGGTGACGATTTTTGGTGTGCGCCAGACAAACTGACACGGCAAGTTGCCCTGATGGAGAGCGATGAGAATATCGGTATCGTCCACAGCGACTGGACACGTGCACATAAAAAAAACGGGCAATGGGTTTACGACGCTGCTAATTCCGTCCATCGCCGGGTAGCGCCCAAATATTTAGAGGGAGACCTCTTCAAAAGTTGGCATTACCCCAAGATCTTGCGAACTTGCACCATCCTGCTGCGCAAAAGCACGATGATCGAATGGTACGCATCAGGCCTCATGGATGAAAAATACCACTTTGGCGACAGCGTACTGTCAGCCTGGATAACTGCACGCGCGCGAGTAGGCTATCTGCCTGCTGTCACAGCTGTCTATCGGGTCAGCCCCAATTCCACGCTGCGCTCAGGCGCCAATGCACGCGTGGCATTTTACAAATCAGCCTTGGAGTTCGATACGGCTGCCCGCACCTTTTTTACGGCGCGAACCGATTACCAGGGTGGCTACCGCTGGGATACTGCTGCAGGACTCCTGCTCTGGGGGTTGCGCGCGCGCGACTGGCCCGCAATGAAAACAGCATTACTTGACTTCAGGCAACACTTCACTCTGATTGACTTCATGGCCACAGGCCTCCAAACCGTCACCATGCGCCTGCCTACATTGCGTCGGCAGCCTCGCGAACTTCCCAGACAGCCCTGATGACCGTATGGCGCAGGCTTATCGGCTACCGGCCAGGACGACTTGGACAGAACACCTTGCTTGGAACAGCGGGACTGGGAACGCGCGCAGTTATTCAGGCGGCTTATTTGCTGATTGTTTCCCGCTGGCTCGGCGCAGAAGGCTATGGCCTGTTCGCAGGATCCGTGGCGTTGGCCATTCTGGGCGCACCGCTAGCCAATTGGGGCAGCGGGCTGCTTCTCACGCGTTACATTGCGCAAGATCGTGCTAGCTCACGCGCCATGTGGGCCACCGCCTTGGTACAAACCGGCGTGATGGGCGGCTCGTTGGTAATCATGGTGCTAGTGATATCCGCCCTCCTGTTGCAGCATGGCTTATCGTTGACGCCCATGCTTTTCTTGGCGCTGTCCGAGTTGCTGCTGCTACCTATGGCGCACGCAGCTACCAGTCAATGTCATGCACTGGAGCGCGGCATTATATCGGCAGTGGTAATGAGCCTGGTTCCTCTTGGGCGCACCTTGGCGATGCTAGGCTTTATCGCCATTGGCATTGCTGGCACGCCCGATCATGCTGCCACGGCACATTTCATTGGCTCACTACTTGGTATTTTAGCGATCATTGCCGTGATTGCTGCCATCGATGGCTTGCCCGCCTGGCGATCGCGCCTACCGCTACGCGATGCCTTCCGACAAGGAAGCGCCTACGCCGTCAGCAATGCGGCAGGCAACAGCTATCAGGAAGTGGACAAAATCATAATGCTGCAAATGCTCGGAGCAGCAGTCGTGGGGCCGTACACGGTGGCCTTTCGCGTTACCAGCATCTTCTTGATGCCGGTGACAGCGCTCATCGGCGCCAGCCTGCCGCGCTTGATGGCGCGCGCAAAGAGTAGTGATGAACGCACGCGAACCTATCGCGCCATGCTGCTGTCTGGCGTCGGCTACGGAGTGCTGGCGTGCGTAGGAATCATGATCGCCGCGCCATGGATTTCACGCGTGTTCGGCAGTGACTATGGACTGGCGACCCATTACTTTGCCCTGTTGGCACTTTGGCCTGCGCTGTTCGCCTTGCGCCATTGCCTGGCTACGTATCTGACTGCAAACCACAAGCAGGCAGCACGGTCTTGTATCGAAATCATGGGGCTGGGTATTGTCGTGTTGCTGAATTTTTTGCTATTGCCGCGCATGGGTGCTGAAGCAGCAGTGCTTACGTTGTTGGCTACGGAAGTTTTGATGGCAGTCGTAATGGCGCTATTCATAAAACAAGGGCGTCTTGCAGGAAATCATCAGGTACAATAAGTACGAAAATGATCGTATTAGATACTGAGCAGCGCCGCCGAGCATAATCTACGCAAGTTCCGGCCACGATTGATGATTTCCGCCTACCACCACACAGATGATCTTTGGGTGCTGCGCGAATAGATACAGAAAATTAATCCGGGCTACACCCTCCAATTCGGGCATCACACGCCTGCTCAATGGGAGTCTGAGCTTTATGCATATTGATGCCAAGTCGGACGCGGGGCGGCGTTTTGGCAGTGGTCATCCCACAGAGCCGATGCACATCAATCGCTCGCTACTTTCCAAGTACTTTAATCCACTTTTATCAAAACAGGCGCGTAAGGCCTGCGGGTCGGTGACCCCACTTTTGATCAAAAGGTCTTCGTGGTACTTCTTGCCTTTGCCAACCGGCACAATCACGACATCACTGCACACCTCGCGCATCAGGCTAGACACTTCGTCCATTTCAAAAAATCGAATGTCATACAGTGGGTCGTCCTTTTTCAGGCGATCAAAATACTCCACAAACTGACGATTGTGAGCATTGTGAACCGTTGCAATCATCCGGTTCCGCGTTATGCGCGCTTGCTCGACCGCAAGCGCCTTGATCTGCACATCGTCAAACAGCACCCAAACTCCGTTGTGATAGCTCACATCGAATGCCTTGTCGGCAAATGACATGTCAAACGCGCTCATCTGGTGAATTGCACTAGAGAATTCGGGAAACTGCTGCCTGGCCAATTGAATGGACTCCTGCGAAAAGTCCATGCCCTCGCAATCCACGCCCCTGCGACGCAGCTCCGCCATATCACGAAAGCTGCCTGCGCCTATTTCCAACACATGACGATCTTCTGCATCGAGCATGGCTTGGATGTAATATGCATGACGAAGATCTTGCTGATAGTGCTCAAAAATATCCGCCCACTTACTATCCCAGTCTTTGCTGCTCGACGCCGGGTCAAGATTGCGAAGCTGCATGATTCAATCCTGTAATGAATATTCAACAAAACCGCGTGCATAAACTGAGTTCAGAGCTGCAGAGCAAGGTTCCAGTTTTTTATCGCTAAAACAACGCAGGTGATTGGCCACCATGTCGTAACCACCCATGATGCTGAAAACAACGCCAGCAGAGAACCTGGGATTAATGTCCATCAGCAACGGCGCGCCATTCACCATCAAGAACTCCACATTGATGCAGCCATGCATGCCAAGGGTGTCCGCCACTTCCTGCGCCAAGGCATTGCAAATATGTCCGGGCTCCATACGCACGACCATTCCCGCGCCATTGGTCGTACGCAACAATTCCTGTCGCGTCATCGCTGCCGAGTGACCATCAGGGTGACGCACAACATCGACCACCATGACATTACCAATATGGAGTGGCTGGACAACATAATCCTGACCGTCCAACCGCTCCCCCCAGAATTGCAGCGCAACTGCGTCGGAGATATGCACTTGCCCTTCACTGCTTCTACCGCACCTTGGTTTAGCAAGCAAAGGCCCGGAAAACGCCATGAATCTGGCTTCCCGGAAATCCGTCGTTGCAATAGGGCGGATGCGCGGATGCTGGGCAAAAAATCGGTACACCTCCAGCTTATCGCGTGCTATTTGCACAGCGGTCCGAGGCGGTATACATAGCACAACGCCCAACGCGGCGAATTTTTCGTGGTAGATCGATAAAACATCTACCTCTGGATCGGTAAGAGCGATGACATGGCTGATCTGCTCGCTCTGACAGATCTGTAGCAATCGTGCTAAGTAAGCCGCCTCCTCTTTTGCAGAGGGAACTTGATGAAACCGCTGAACCAGGCGAGAAGCAGGTGTCCACGCGGCAGGATGCATATTGCATCCGATCACTTCCACGCCAGGCAAAAGCGCCAAGTGGTTGATGACGACCTCCGCCGACATCGATCCAATGGCAGTCACCAGGCATTTCATGGTGAAACTCTGCGGCGAATAACGTCGCACACAGCTTGAATTTGTTGGAGCGTAATGCTTGCGCCTGCTGGCAGCACCATTACCTGCTCCGCCACTACCTTCGTCTGCGGAAGCACGAGTTCTGCGTGCGGGAACAAATCTCGGTACGGCTGCATCCTATGGCAACCGGGCCAGAAGTATCTGCGCGCCAAAATGTTTTCGGCTTGCAGCGTCGCAATGAGATCATCGCGCCGCACCGGGCAATCACTACCCACTTCCACAACCATGTAGTGATGGCTATTGCGCTCATCCAAGTCATAGCTTAGCACCTTGATGCCGGGAATACCTTCCAGTGCCTGCTGGTACGCAGCGTGGGTAGCTTGGTTGGCGACGACGATGTCTTCAAACCCATCCAGGTTCGCAAGGCCCATCGCTGCACAAACTTCGATCATCTTGCCGTTAGTGCCGGGGTGAATGACGTTGTCGTAGCCCTTGAAGCCAAAGTTGCGCATCAAGCGCATCGCTTCGGCCAGGTCATCGTCATTGGTGGTGATGGCACCACCTTCCATCGTATTGAATGATTTGGTGGCGTGGAAGCTGAACACCTCGCAGGCACCAAACTGGCCGATACTCTGCCCCCGGTAACTGCTGCCAAAGGCGTGTGCCGCATCGAACATCAGCTTCAATCCGTGCTCATCGGCAATGGCCTGCAACTCGCCCACCGGCGCGGCGCGGCCCCAAAGATGTACGCCAATGATGCCACTCGTACGCGGCGTAATCATGCGGCGAACGGCAACAGGATCAAGGTTGTGCGTCACGGGGTCAATATCGGCGAAGATGGGAGTAATGCCTTGCCAATACAGCGCATGCGCCGTGGCAACAAAGGTCCAAGAGGGCACAATAACTTCACCCGTCAGACCCAAAGCACGAATGGCGATTTCCAATGCAATGGTTCCATTACACATGGCAACGCAGTGCTTGACACCCAATTTATCGGCAACACGCTGCTCAAATTCTTGCACCAATGGGCCATTGTTGGTCAGCCAGCGGTTGTCCAGCGCACGAGCGACGCCCGCCAGAAACTTATCGCGATTGATGATATTTGGCTGACCAACATGTAGCGGCTGCGAAAATGCAGGCGGCGCGCCGTGAATGGCCAGATCAGCCTCTCCCATAATCTTTTTGCCGCTCATTCACTCCCCCTTGTACATCAGGGCCGTGATCTGCTCAGAAATCAGGCCCATCAGAAACACCATCACCGCCCCGCTATAAAGCAACGCACTCATATTGGTGAAGCGACCAAAACTGTACAGGGTATAGCCATACCAGCCCGAAGCCAGCAGGAACATGGCCAGCGCCACCGGGGCGAAGATTTTTACCGGGGAAAACAACGTACCGATCTTGAAGATGATCAACAAAAAACGGGTGCCATCACGTAACAGGCGGATATGGCTTTTGCCTATACGCTGGGCAGCATGAATCGGTACATAAGCCACCGAATAGCCTGCACGGAAAAAAGCCATGGTGCTGGTAGTGGGATAGGAGAAACCGTTGGGTAACAAATAGAGGAATTCGCGGAATTTATCGGCACGTACGGCGCGGAAACCCGAAGTTAAATCCTCAACCCGATGACCAGTCATCCAACTCGCCAAACGGTTGTACAAGCCGTTGGCCAGCCCGCGCCCCATACTGGCTTGCGACCCCTTCTGGCGCGCTCCCACCACCATGTCATGCCCCTGCTCGATCAACTCCAGCAGGCGGGGAATATCAGCCGGGTCATGCTGACCATCGGCGTCCATAAACACGATTATCTCACCACTTGCAGCACGCGCACCGGTCTTAATAGCCGCACCATTGCCCTTACTGTAAGGGTGATGAACAACCTTGGCTCCTGCAGCCTCGGAAACCTCTGCTGTATTGTCGGTAGAGCCGTCGTTGACCACAATTACCTCAGCATCCGGGTAATGCTGGCGGACGCCGGCAACTGTTGCACCAATGGCGGCAGACTCGTTCTTGGCAGGGAGGATGATGCTGATATTCATGGGGTTTCCGGGGCAGTCTTCAGGGATTTTATAGCCTCGTTCAAGGCCCGTTGCAGATGGGCTATATCTTGCTCGTAAGACAAGCGTGAACGTTTCAGCTTGCGTGGATCCTGCTGGGCCAAAATCTGAGTAGCTTGCTCCAGCAAGGCCAATGCTTCTTTTGGATATCCTGCAGTGGCCATTTCCGCCACCATGGTAAACGCGGCATCTGCTTCCTGATATAGACTCATCGCCAAACTGTAATATTCATACGCCTGAGTGGAGTTATCCAAACTCAGGTAGAGCTGGGCACGCAAGTAAGCTACCAGACGAACGAACAAGGGAAACTGATTGTAAACAGGACTACTATCCATTGCTTCCAACAAAGCAAGGGTATAGCGGGCGTACTCAGGCGAGTCACGTTCAATCACTCGCTCAACGATAGTGCGCACCCCTTTTACAGTTTGCGCGTCGAACTGCTGCATCTTGAGGCGCTCACCGGCCTGAATAAAGTCCCGCTCTATTGCCACGCCAGTATATATTCTCTGCAATAGCAAGCGGGCTGTCAGCAGGGAGCTGTGAGGTAACCGCTCACTTTCTGCCAGCAGATACTCGTTAGCCTTCTCATACTGCCCATTATTAATATAGAAAGTTGCCATAGTGTTGATCGCACGTGGCGAATCAATCGCTGACTGTATCCAATATAACTCCAGCTTATCGTTGTCACTCCAGAGCGATGCACGCAGCCAAGTCATGCCGGCCAGAATACCAAACACGACAACAGCAACGACAGGAAGCAATTTAAAGCGGCAACTCAGGATGACGCAGCAATAGGCCAACGGTAAAAACAGGAACAGCGCGGCTAGATAATTACGGTGTTCAAAATACAGCTCCAACCCAACAACAGTGGACTCCATCAGATGAGCCGCAAAGAAGAACAGGACGGCCAGACTGATCAACGGGGCCTTTTTACGCACAACAAAAGCTAACACCACGAGCAAAAACAAAAACGCAATAGCAAAAAATGTACTTACCGGTTCAAAAAAACCTGTAGAAATAACATAGCCATCCTGAAACAGCCCATCCCCCTCAATTCTCGGCACAAAAAGATGAAGCAGGTACTCACAGACAATTCGCGCCTCGGTCAACAGGCGCTCAGGCTGATTGAAATTGCGAGCCGGCCAGGGAGTGTCGGAAAAATCGATATAACGGGCCAGCAGAGTGACGACAGCGAGGGAAGGTAACCATAGAAACGCGGCTCGCCACTGCCAAACAGGTTTACCATTTGCAGGCAAACAGAACTCGATAACCAGAATAAGCAACGGCAACAATGCACCGTTTTCTTTACTGAAGGTAGCCAGAAGTGTCCCCGCACCAATGGCAAGGCTCATCAATAGATAGGCACGTCCAGGTTGCGTTGCCAATAGCAAACGCGCTTGCAGGTACAGGACAATTCCCGCCAGAGAGAACAGGGTAGCCAATTGCGCCATGCGCTGCACCACATACAGGGTTGTAGACACCATATAGGGGTGCAGCAGCCAGAAAGCGCAAGCCAGCACGGCAATCCATTGTGCCTGGCTCTCATTGACTGACTTGAGGTTGCGCATCAGCGACAACACTGCCCAGCACAGCAGCAAGCCACAGAGGAGATGAATCAGCAGATTGGTTTTCTTGAACCAAGGTGCATGACTGGGCCACGTGTTGTCATCCAGTAAAAAGCTGGCAAGCGCTAGCGGACGGCCAGAGGGACCTGACCAACCACTAAATACAAAAGCCCGAAAGGTTTCCCAGTCGGTCACGCCACCGAGATAGCCCATAGCATCCAGATTAGGCCAATCATCGAATAAGAAACCACCGCTCAAACCAGGCCAATAGACAGACAAGGTGATTAACAACACAACAAACAACAAAAAAAATGGCCGAGCCATAAATATATTCTTCATATAAATAAAAAAGGCGATGCTTATAAATAAGCATCGCCCGTCCAAATCTACGCTATTAACGGCAGTTCGAAGGAATGAACTTGGCGTCGATAGCGTTAGTACCACCAGCCTTGCATTTCCAAGAAATACCCCCCGCATGAGTAGCAGGGCTCAGTTGCAGCGTAGCACTATCTACCTTGGCATTGTAGGTAATGGTGATCAGGCCGTTTGTAACGTTAACACTAGAAACGGCATTGCCCGTGATTGAAGTATCGGTAGCCAGCCCAGCAGAAGCGTTGTTCCCTGGAAGACGGTTGTTGGTAGATATGAACTCGGCTACCGAAGCTTTGGCTCCACCGGCCAGGCTAAGACCTTCAGAAACGTGCGAACGCTTGGTGTAATCTTGGTAAGCAGGCAGCGCGATAGCAGCCAGAATACCAATGATCGCAACAACGATCATCAATTCGATCAAGGTAAAGCCTTTTTGCATTTGAGTTTTCATGCATTCTCTCCTAGAAATGGATAGGTCCAGCGACCTGAGCAAGACAATGCATTCAGCATGCCAAGTTTTCCGAACCAGCTAAACCTAGCTATTCAGGCAATTTTCTCACGCAAAGCAACGTCTTTCCTGATCAATAACTGACCTTTTTTGTCACCCTACAAAACACGGTTTGGCAGGTGCCCGCATCTAAGTTATAAGGCAGGCAATGAGCATGGAGCCTCCCCGATGAACGAAAGCGTATCCCTTGCCGGCCTTGCCAGACAGTTGGCCCAGGCCGGCCTCATGGATGAAAAAGCAGCCCAACAAGCCCAGCAGCAGGCACAACGCAACAAGCTGCCGCTGGTGACTTACCTTGTGCAAAACAAACTGGTAAAGAGCCGCGCCTTAGCCGAACTGGCCGCCGAGCAATTCGGTGTAGCCTTCTTCGACCTCAACTCCATCGACAAAGAAGCTCAGCCTCGCGATCTCGTCAGTGAAAAGCTGGTGCGCCAGCACCGCGTACTGCCCCTGTGGAAACGTGGCAACAAGTTATTCATCGGCATCTCCGACCCCACCAGCCACCAAGCAGTGACTGACGTTCAGTTCAGCACAGGCCTGACCACCGAGGCGATTCTGGTCGAAGACGACAAACTCGGCGATGCCATCGACAAGTTCTTCGACTCTGCCAATAGCGGCATGGAAGACCTTGCCGACGTGGATCTCGATGGCCTGGATGTCGAGGCCGTGGACGACGACAAGCCTAGCAATGATGGAGGGGCTGACGCCGATGATGCGCCCGTGGTGCGCTTCGTCAACAAGATGCTGTTGGACGCCATCAAAGGTGGCTCATCGGACCTGCACTTCGAGCCCTACGAGAAAGCCTACCGTGTACGTTTTCGTACCGACGGCATGCTGCACGAGGTAGCTCGGCCGCCGATCCAATTGGCCCCCCGTATTTCCGCCCGCCTCAAGGTCATGGCCGCGCTAGATATTTCCGAGCGGCGCAAGCCGCAGGATGGCCGGATCAAGATGAAAATCTCCAAGACCAAGGCAATCGATTTCCGCGTCAACACCCTACCCACACTCTGGGGCGAAAAGATCGTGATGCGGATTCTCGACCCTACCAGCGCACAAATGGGTATCGATGCGCTGGGTTATGAAGAAGAGCAGAAAGAGCTATATCTCAGCGCCCTCAAGCAACCACAAGGCATGATTCTGGTGACCGGCCCCACCGGTTCGGGCAAGACCGTTTCGCTCTATACCGGCCTGAACATCCTAAATACACCGGACGTGAATATCTCCACCGCCGAAGACCCAGTCGAGATCAACCTTGAGGGCATCAACCAAGTCAACGTCAATCCCAAACAGGGTATGGACTTCACCCAGGCGCTTCGCGCCTTCCTGCGTCAGGATCCAGATATCATCATGGTAGGCGAGATCCGCGATCTGGACACGGCCTCCATTGCCGTCAAAGCTGCGCAAACCGGCCATATGGTGATGTCCACCCTACACACTAACAGCGCTGCAGAAACCCTGACCCGCTTGCGCAATATGGGCGTTCCTTCGTTCAACATCGCTACATCGGTCAACCTGATTATCGCCCAGCGCTTGGCGCGCAAGCTATGCAGCAGCTGTAAAAAGGAAGTGGTCGTACCGCGTGAAACCCTGCTGGCCGAGGGCTTCCCCGAGGACAAGATCGGCACATTCAAGATTTACGGCCCTGTAGGGTGCGAAAACTGCAAGAGCGGGTACAAGGGCCGTGTCGGTATTTATGAAGTGGTTAAAAACACGCCCAACCTTCAGCGGATTATCATGGAGGAAGGCAATTCCATCGATATTGCCACACAAATGCGCAAAGACGGCTTTAATGACTTACGCACCTCCGCTTTGCTCAAGGCCATGCAAGGGGTTACCAGCCTTGAGGAAGTCAACCGCGTGACCAAGGATTAACCATGGCGGAAAAAGCTCTAAAAACCAGTGTATTTACCTGGGAAGGCAAGAACAAAAGCGGAAGCGTCGTCAAAGGCGAAATCAGTGGGCAAAACCCCTCACTGGTCAGGGCGCAGCTGCGCAAGCAAGGCATCAACCCGACCAAGGTACGCAAGAAGTCGGGCCTGTCCCTAGGTGGGGCAGGCAAGAAAATCAAGCCAATGGACATCGCGCTGTTTACTCGGCAAATGGCCACTATGATGAAGGCTGGCGTACCGCTGCTGCAGTCCTTCGACATCATCGCCGAGGGCTTTGACAACCCGAACATGCGTAAGCTGGTTGATGAGGTTAAGCAAGAAGTGGCTGCTGGTAACAGCTTTGCAGCTTCTCTACGTAAGAAGCCGCAATACTTCGATGAGCTGTATTGCAACTTGGTGGAATCCGGTGAGCAGGCCGGTGCACTGGAAAACTTGCTCGACCGTATTGCGACCTATAAGGAAAAGACCGAGGCACTCAAGGCCAAGATCAAGAAGGCGATGAACTACCCAATCGCCGTGGTCGTTGTCGCAATTGTAGTTTCCGCCATCTTGCTGATCAAAGTGGTGCCGCAATTCGAGGAAGTGTTTGCTAACTTTGGTGCAGAGCTTCCTGCGTTCACTCTGATGGTGATCGGAATTTCGCAAGTTATGCAAAAGTGGTGGTTCATTTTTCTGATTGCAATCATCGCCGCTGCCTTTGCATTCAAAGAAGCGATGAAGCGCTCGCAGAAACTGCGCGACTCGGTTGACCGTGGCGTACTGAAACTGCCAATCATCGGAGACATTCTGTACAAATCTGCGGTAGCACGCTTCGCACGCACGCTATCAACGACCTTTGCTGCAGGTGTGCCACTGGTCGACGCGCTGGATTCGGTCTCCGGGGCCACCGGTAATGTAGTGTTCAAGAATGCCACCAACAAGATCAAGGCAGATGTCTCGACTGGTATGCAGCTTAATTTTTCAATGCGCACCACAGGCACCTTCCCTAGTATGGCCGTGCAAATGACAGCCATTGGCGAAGAGTCTGGCTCGCTGGATGAGATGCTCGATAAGGTAGCAAGCTTTTATGAGGCCGAGGTGGACAACATGGTCGACGGTCTCACCAGCCTGATGGAGCCCATTATCATGTCCGTGCTGGGCGTACTGGTCGGTGGCCTGATCATCGCCATGTACCTACCGATTTTCCAGTTGGGTTCCGTGGTCTAAATGCCCGTGGTCGACTTTCTGGCCAGCCATACGCTGGCCTTTGTTTTATGCGCCCTGCTGCTAGGCCTGCTGGTTGGCAGTTTCCTGAACGTGGTGATTTACCGCTTACCACAAATGCTCCACCGCGGCTGGCAAAGCCAGGCACGCGAAGTGCTGGAGCTGCCGCCGGTGCCGACATCAGCAACCTTCAACCTGATCCTCCCCAACTCTTCGTGCCCCAACTGCGGCCACGAGATCCGCCCTTGGGAGAACATCCCGGTCATCAGCTATCTGTTTCTGCGCGGCAAGTGCTCGAACTGCAAGACGCCGATCAGCAAGCGTTACCCCATCGTCGAACTCGCCTGCGGCCTGATCTCCGGCTACGTCGCCTGGCATTTCGGTTTTACCTGGCAGGCCGGGGCGATGCTGGTGCTGGCCTGGGGGCTGCTGGCGATGAGTTTGATCGACGCCGATCATCAGATTCTGCCGGACGTACTGGTGCTGCCGCTGCTGTGGCTGGGCTTGATCGTCAATTACTTCGGGCTGTTCACCAGCCTGGAAGACGCGCTGTGGGGGGCGATTGCCGGTTATCTGAGTCTGTGGTCGGTGTATTGGCTGTTCAAGCTGATTACCGGCAAGGAAGGCATGGGTTATGGTGACTTCAAGCTGCTGGCCATGCTCGGCGCCTGGGGTGGCTGGCAGATATTGCCGCTAACCATCCTGCTGTCGTCATTGGTCGGTGCTGTACTGGGGATTATCATGCTGCGCCTGCGTGGCAGTGATTCCGGCACGCCGATTCCCTTCGGACCTTACCTGGCCATTGCCGGCTGGATCGCGCTGCTCTGGGGCGATGTGATTACCGGCAGTTATCTGAAGTTCGCCGGTTTTTAAGCAAGCCGGAGCCCCTCCATCATCCCGTAAAGGCGGGAGTCCAGAACTGTGCCACAGCGCTAACTGGATTCCTGCCTTCGACAGAGATGATGGGTAGCAGGACCGGTTCGGTTCGCATCACATCTGAATCCCCCCTACAATCGCGCCCTTGAGCAATAGCGAGGCTGCATTGGCGTGACGAAACCCTGGATACTCGGCCTGACCGGCGGCATCGGCAGCGGCAAGAGCGCGGTGGCGCAAGGCTTTATCGAGCGCGGTGTGCATGTGGTCGATGCCGACCATGCGGCGCGCTGGGTGGTCGAGCCGGGCCGGCCGGCGCTGGCGAAGATCGCCGAGCACTTCGGTGCGGACGTACTGCAAGCCAATGGCGAGCTGGACCGCGCTGCGCTGCGCAAGCTGATCTTCACCGATCCCGAACAGCGTCGCTGGCTGGAAAGCCTGCTGCATCCGCTGATCGGGCAGGAGATCGTCCAGGTGCTGGCAAGGGCCGAGTCGCCTTACGCCATTCTGGTTTCGCCACTGCTGGTAGAGTCCGGCCAGCGACAGATGACCCAACGCGTACTGGTGGTCGACACCCCCGCCGAGTTGCAGATCCAACGGACCATTGCGCGCGACCAGAGCTCGGAAGAACAGGTTCGCGCCATCATGCAGGCACAGGCCAGCCGCGAAGATCGGTTGCGTCATGCCCATGACGTCCTGGTCAATGACCGAGATATGGCCTGGCTCGACGCGGAAGTCGAGCGCCTGCACAACTTTTACCTGACCCTACGCGGAGGCCAGCCATGACCACGACCGTTCAGTGCCCCACCTGTGGCGCCCCAGTCGAGTGGAAAACCGAAAACCTCTATCGCCCGTTCTGCTGCGAGCGTTGCAAACTGATCGATCTGGGCGCCTGGGCTGCCGAGGAGCATGCGATTCCCGGCAACGATCTGGAAGACGAGATGTTCAGCGGCGATCTGCCGACTCGACCGCATTAATGAGCAATCGCGGCTAAAGCCGCTCCTACGGTATGCGCCTGGATAAACTGCGGAAAACCATCAACGCCCTACGCGGCGACTCAATGTGAGAATTCAATACGCACAGCGCCCCTAAGGTTCTCAGGGGCGCACAAAGGCGTAGTCGCGATCATCGTCGAGGTTGTCGGCGAGAAACTGCAGCTCGTGGGCCAGCTCCTGAGGATCACGCAGCGCCTTGCTCTGCTGCACCACCTCCGACAGTAGCGCACGCAGTGCCATCACAGGTTCGTAGCCTTGAGCTTCGGCGTCATGCAAATCGCTCCGGATGGCCGCTCTGGCCCAGCTGTGAATACTCATGTTCGAGTCCTCGGAAGAGTTTTGCACAGCATGGCGGCAGGCCCATTCCTGACATTGATCGGGATCAACCCTGCCAGCGGCATTCAATCGGCCAATACGGCGCCATTCACTCGCTGCGATCGTTTTCCTTCCAGGGCGCCTGCAAGTAGCGACTGCGGTTGAAGGTTTCCAGCCAGTCCGGATAGAACACCACCAGTGCCGTGACGATGGTGCCGTTGATAAAGGCCTCCGGAAATGCAACCAGCCACAGGTAGCCGGCGAAGTCGTCCAGCCAGGGCGGCATCGGGAACAGGCCGTCCATCCACAACAAGGCGAGGCCGCCGAGCAGCGTCATCAACGTTGCCAGCGCAGCAGGGAAGAAACCGCAGAAGAAGATGTAGACGAACAGATTGCGCGGCTGCGCGCGCTCGACACGGATGGCACAAAGCTCGGTGACCAGCACCGGGATCAGTACCAGCAGCACACCATTGATGCCGAGCGAGGCCAGATCCATGCGCCCGATAGCGAACAGGCCAATCTGCGCCACCAAGCCGGCGAGCACGGCCAGCGGCCAGTCGAGCAGCAGGGTTACAGCGGTCATGCCGATGAAATGGTAGGAGAGACCGGAGTCGAAATCGCGGCGCACCAACCACAGTAGAAACAACCCGAGCATGGTGCCGAACAGCAGATGCTGGCGACGCAGATCACTGAACAGCTCGACCCAGGGTGCGCGAGCGAACGCCCAGAGCAGTGCCAGCCCATAGATCAGCCAGCCACATAACAAGGTAGAGAACGCCAGTAGATTGGACGCGATCATGCGTACACACCCTTGTCTTCAATCATCGCCATGCCGAGCAGTCTACACCGGCACTCGGGTTAAGTTTGACGACAGAGCACCAGAGAGTGCGATCACCCCGCCATCGATCAATGACATCCAGAACCCAAGGGGATTCCAGCCTTCGCGCGAAGGCTCAGCGCCATAGCCTGCAAACGCTCATTAGCGCTGCTGACGCGGTTAAGTTTGACGACAGAGCACGACATCCAGAGCACTGGCAAGCAGGTCAGCGCTACGGCTAAGCTTTGCCCATGGACGACTCCGATTACCTGCGCCTGCTGACGCACCAGGCCGAGCAGGCCAATGCCTTTCTCTCCAACGCCAAGAAATGGGAGCGCGAGCGCTGGGTCTGCCAGCGCCTGCTGCAGGCGCTGAACGTGCGTCATCACAACGACGACTTCATGCCCAGCGGCCAGGAGCCGCCGGACGTGCTGTTTCGCGACGCCAATTTCGAAGTGTTCTTCGTGCTCGACGAAGGACGTCGCCTCAATGATGAGTGGCGCGCCGAGCTGGAACGGCGCCGTAGCGCCTTCTCCCTGAGCCAACTGGTGCGCCGCGAAGCACGGCCCAAGCGCATCCCGGCCAGCGAGATGCAGGCGCGCCTGGCGCCCACCTTGCGCAAGAAGGCGCATAACTACCGCGAGCGTGGCATCGACCTGGGCGAGCTTGACCTGGTCGCATTCGTCAGCCTCAAGCGCGCCGTGCTCGACTGCAACAGCCACTTCCCGCCGCCCACCGAATATCTGCGCCAGGGCTGGCGCTCGTTGTCACTGGTCGGTCCGCGCTTCGCCCGCGTGCTGTTCGCCCACCCGGACGCGCCGGATTTTCTGCGGCAGAACCTCGGGCGCAGCCTGTTGTTCGACATTGGTATCGGCCTATGAGCCCATTACAGGAATTGCTGGCCGAGGTGCCTCAGGCCGGCCGGGTGCGCTGGATAGGCGTTCGTCCCAAAGCTCGCGAGGCCATGCTCGAAGTCGAAGCGGTGGAAGCCCGACGCGAAGCTGGCCTGACCGGTGATCACAGCCGCCCGGGGCCACGCAATGCGCGGCAGGTCACGCTGATCCAATGGGAGCACCTGGCCGTGGTCGCTGCCCTGCTCGGCCGCGATGCGCCCATGCAGCCGAGCGAGCTGCGGCGCAACATTGCGATCGCCGGCATCAACCTGTTCAGCCTAAAAGGTAGGCGCTTTCGCATTGGCCAGGCGCTGCTGGAGACCACCGGCTGGTGCCAGCCCTGCGCGCGTCTGGAAGAGCGCCTTGGCCGCGGTACCTTCCAGGCCATGCGTGGCCACGGGGGCATAACGGCCAGAGTGATCGAGGGCGGCATCATCCGCCTTGACGATACCCTGAGCGTGGAAGCCAACAGCGCAATATCTGACCCGCAGGACAACGACGCTCGCCAAGGCTGGCGGGCACGCCTAGAATAGCGGCATTCAAGCAGAGGCCCGCCCATGACCAGCCGCCTGAGCCCCGAAGACCAGCAGAAAGTCGATCAATACCTGAGTGCCCCGCAGCATCAGGTCGAACGCCAGCCGTTTCGCGTCTGGCGCCTGCTCACCGTGGTACTGGTCGTCGTCATCGGCCTGGGCCTGCTCAGCCGTTTTCTGAGTCGATTGGTGCTATGAGCTGCCTTGCGCTCGCCCTTTCGCACTCACACCGCCTTTTTCAAAGCCTTGTGAGCATTTCCCATGTCCCATCGCATCGTGATTGTCGGCGGCGGCGCCGGCGGTTTGGAGCTGGCCACCCGCCTTGGTAGAAAACTGGGCAAGAGCGGCGCAGCCCGGATCATCCTGGTCGACGCCAACCTCACCCATATCTGGAAGCCTCTGCTGCATGAAGTGGCGGCTGGCTCGCTGAACTCCTCGGAAGACGAACTGAACTACGTGGCCCAAGCCAAGTGGAATCATTTCGAGTTTCAGCTCGGACGCATGTCCGGCCTCGACCGTGCAAGCAAGAGCATTACCCTGGCGCCCACGCTCGATGACGACGGTCAGGTGCTGATGCCTGAACGCCGCATCGCCTACGACAGCCTGGTGATCGCCGTCGGCAGCACCACCAATGACTTCGGCACACCTGGCGCGGCCGAGCACTGCATTTTCCTCGACACCCGGGCTCAGGCCGAGCGCTTTCACCGGCGCATGCTCAGCCATTATCTGCGCGCGCACGCCAACGAGGGTGAAGCCGGTGGCAAGATCGATATTGCCATCGTCGGCGCGGGAGCGACCGGGGTCGAGCTGGCAGCCGAACTGCACCACGCCGCCAAGCAGCTGGCAGCCTATGGTCTCAATCGCATTCGCCCAGAAGACATGCGCATCACGCTGATCGAAGCGGGCCCACGCGTATTGCCCGCCCTGCCCGAGCGCATCGCCCGCCCCGTGCACCAGACTCTGGAGAAGCTCGGCGTTACGGTATTGACCGGCGCAGCGGTCAGCGAAGTGACCGCAGAAGGATTGAAGACCGCCGATGGCAACTTCATTCCCGCCAGCCTCAAGGTCTGGGCGGCCGGTATTCGAGCGCCCGGTTTCCTCAAGGACCTCGACGGGCTGGAAAGCAACCGCATCAACCAGCTGCAGGTACGCCCGACGCTGCAGACGACACTGGACGACGACGTGTTCGCCTTCGGCGATTGCGCGGCCTGCCCGCAGCCGGGCAACGATGGCCACAACGTACCGCCGCGCGCCCAGGCGGCGCACCAGCAAGCATCGCTGCTGGCCAAATCGCTGCGTTTGAAGATCAGCGGTCAGTCGCTGCCGGAGTATCGCTATCGCGACTACGGCTCGCTGATCTCGCTGTCGAGCTTCTCGGCGGTGGGCAATCTGATGGGCAATCTGACCGGCAGCGTGATGCTCGAGGGCTGGCTGGCGCGGGTGTTCTATGTCTCGCTCTACCGCATGCACCAGATGGCGCTGTACGGCACCCTGCGCACGCTGCTGCTGATGCTCAGCGACCGCATCGGGCGCAGCACCGAGCCACGCCTGAAGCTGCACTAAAAGCAGCCGCAGAGCGGCCTTCTGATGACCCTCTCCCATTCATGGGAGAGGGTGCCCGAAGGGCGGGAGAGGGTAATACAGGCGACTCGGTGGCCCGATTACCCCCTCCCCCCGGCCCCTCTCCCGCAAGCGGGAGAAGGGAGACAAGCAAGTCTCGTAGGGTGGGCTTCAGCCCACGTCCACCACCGCTGGTGGGCTAAAGCCCACCCTACGAGCTGAAGCGCCCGCACGGAGAATGTTGGAATTGCCGCTGCAGACAGCCGGTTGCCCGTGGTGCGCATGGCGCACCTAGGCGAAGCGGCCAGCGCGGCCTCGACAATGCAAGGCGGCCTGTAGCGCGTGAAACACAGAAACGAAAAAGCCCGCACTAGGCGGGCTTCGTCGTTGTGGTGGTGGGTCGTGTAGGATTCGAACCTACGACCAATTGGTTAAAAGCCAACTGCTCTACCAACTGAGCTAACGACCCAAATATGGTCGGGGTAGGGGGATTCGAACTCCCGACATCTTGCTCCCAAAGCAAGCGCGCTACCGGACTGCGCTATACCCCGTAAGGAAGTTGGCTCCGCGACCTGGACTCGAACCAGGGACCCAATGATTAACAGTCAGCTTTACCGCTCCCTGTCAACCCCTGCATTTGCTCTACCGACTGAGCTATCGCGGAACCGGACGACCTTTCGGTCTTCCATCTCTGCCGCGTTTCAGCTTTTGCTTTACCGCTTCAGAGGCGCGCCATTTTACGTAGCAAAAATTCCCTGTCAACCCCTGCAAACTGCTTTTACTACAATGCTTTGCGGCGCGAGCATGGACTACTATATGTTTCATTGAACTGCGGCAGCGTGCAGGACGCGCCAGCCGACGACGCCAGCCAGGACAGTCCATGAGCAACCAGGACAAGCCCCCCGTTCATCCCAAGGTCGTCAGCCTCGCCAGCCGCGGCATCCAGCCGCGCTTCAGCGATCTGGTGCAGGCCTGCCGCAAGCTGGTGATGAACCGTCTGGCGGAGCATCTCAGCGGCGTGTTCGGCCAGGTCGACGACACCCTGTTCGAGTGCGCGGAAAAAGCCGAGAACAACAAGGTGCAGACCCTGTTCTTCGACAGCATGCGCGAAATCCGTCGGCAGCGACCGCAGATCGAGCGCAGTTACCACCAGACCATCGCCAACAACTTCTCCGACTTCCTCGACGGCAAACTGCAGAATCAGACGCAGGCAGAACTGGATCCCGAGCAGCTGGCACTGGTGCAGAACGAGGATTACGAAGAGACCCTGCAGGTCACCAATATGGTCAGCCGGGTCAAGGCACGCTGTACCCAGCCTCTGTTCGCCCTGGATCAGCGCCTGGCGCTGCTCAACAACGGCCAGAAGCTGGGCGAGGACAGCAACCCCTTCGGCCCGCAAGCCATCGCTCAGGCGTTTCGCGAAGCGTTGGCGCCCTGCCCCTTCCCGCTGCAGATCAAGACCATCCTCTACATGCTCTTCGATAAGCATGTCATGCAGAGCCTCGATTCGCTCTATGGTGCGCTCAACCAGCGCCTGATCGATGCCGGCGTGTTGCCCAATCTCAAGTACAACGCGCAGATCAATCCGAGCGTAAGCCGCCCCGCGGCTGCCAAGCCAGAGCAACCGGCGAACAAGCCCCCAGCGACGGGCACGCCCACGACCAACGCAGGCCCGGCACTGCTCGATCTGGACCTAAGCGCACCGCCCCCGAGCGATCCGGGCGCGCTGTTCAGCGGCCTGTCCAGCCTGCTCGACGAGCATCGCCACAGTCACCCTGAAGCCCCGCTGCTCGGCGGCACACGCAGCATCGTCAGTTTCTCGCCACGCCAGGCCAGCCGCACCTACAGCGCCAGCGAACTGCTCGCCGCACTCAACCGCATGCAGCAGCAATCCGCCCACGAGCTGGCTCAGCGCCTGCACAAGCCACAGGCGGTCGAAGGCCTCAAGGCCGACCTGCAGCAGCAGCTGGAGTCGCATAGCAGCCTGCCGGGCGATAGCAAGGTGGCCGATCAGGAAGCCGACGTGATCGACCTGGTCGGCATGCTGTTCGACTTCATTCTCGACGACGAGAATCTGCCGGACGCCTGCAAGACCGCGCTCTCGCATCTGCACACGCCCTATCTGAAGATCGCCCTGCTGGACAAGGCCCTGTTCACCCAGCACCACCATCCAGCCAGACGCCTGCTCAACGCAATGGCCCAGGCGGGCGTGCTGTATGGCAACGAAGGGGACGAACGCGGCCTGCTGGCCAAGATGCATTGGGTGGTCGAGCGGGTGATCCACGGTTTCAATGGCGATCTGGGGCTGTTCGACAGCCTGATCGAAGAGTTCAACGAGTACGTCGCAACCCTGCGCCACAAGGTCGAGCTGCGCGAACGCCGCGCGGTCGAAGCGGCCAAGGGACGGGATCGCCTGCTCGGCGCGCGCGAGCAGGCACTGGACGTGATTCAGCGTTGCGTCGATCAACGCGACCTGCCGGCGATCATCCGCAACTTTCTCGAGCTGACCTGGGCCGATGTGCTGGTTTTCGTGCTGCTGCGCCATGGCGAGCAGAGCACGGAGTGGCAGCGCGCCTGCGAGGTGGCCGAGCAACTGGCCTGGAGCGGTACAGCGCTCGGCGATGAAGACAAGCAGCGCCTGCAGGAAATGCGCGTGCCCATGCTCAGCGACCTGCGCAAGGGCCTGGAGCTGCTCGGCGGCTACCACGAAGACGGCATCCGGCGCCTGCTGCAGGACCTGGTGGCCTGCCAGCACGCGGTGCAGGCCAAACAGCCGCAACTGGCGGCACAACTCAAGCCCAACCTGCCGGAAAGCCCGCTGGGCGCCATGCTCGGCGAGGATGCCGATCTGGCTCGCCAGGCGCCTTCACGCAGCAAGCTCTCGCCCCGAGCACAAGCACTGACCAAGGAGCTGGCCAACGTCGAGTTCGGCACCTGGTTCGAGTTCGTCGAAGGCAACAGGAGTCGCGTGCTCAAGCTTTCCTGGTTCAGCCCGACCACACATAACTACATGTTCGTCGACAACAGTGGCCAGCGCGTGGCGATCAAGCCGCTGACCCTGCTGGCCAGCGAAATGGAACAGGGCCTGGCCCGCATCGTCACCCCCGAACGCGCGGCCCCGCTGATGGATCGCGCGCTGACTGCCATCTATCGCGTGCTGCAGCGTTTCACCGGACGCACAGCCGAACCCCGCTGAGGAATATATCCATGGAAGAGCGTCGCCAACACAGCCGCCATGGCACCGAAATGCAGCTGGAGGTCTTCGACCTGAACAGCGGCCAGCGCCTGGGCCGCATCGTCGACCTGTCCGCCGATGGTTTCATGCTGTTCAGCGATACGCCGCATACCGCCGACGCCGTGCTGGAATGCCGCCTGGTCTGCACCTCGAGCGCCACCGAGGTACAGGAAGTGCGCCTGGGCGCCGATTGCCTGTGGAGTCGCCCCGGGGCTGATGGTCAGCATTGCTGGGCCGGCTTTCATATCATCGATCTGGCCGAGGACCAGGCCAAGGCACTGGAAAGCCTGTTGGCCAGGCTTTGAGCCAGCCGCCACCGTAACGAAAAACGGAGCCCTGAGGCTCCGTTTTTCATCTGACTGACGTTTACTGCGCCAGCTTCTTGTAACGCACGCGGTGCGGCTGCGCGGCGGCATCGCCCAGGCGCTTCTTGCGATCGGCTTCGAACTCGGTGTAGTTGCCTTCGAAGAAGTTGACCTTGCCGTCGTCCTCGTAGGAGAGGATGTGGGTGGCGATACGGTCGAGGAACCAGCGGTCGTGGGAGATCACGATAGCGGCGCCGGGGAAGTCCAGCAGCGCTTCTTCCAGCGCACGCAGGGTTTCCACGTCGAGGTCGTTGGACGGTTCGTCGAGCAGCAGCACGTTGCCGCCCTGCTTGAGGGTCAGCGCCATGTGCAGACGGCCGCGCTCACCACCGGAGAGGTCCTTGACGAACTTCTGCTGGTCGGCGCCCTTGAAGTTGAAACGACCGACGTAACCACGCGACGGCACCTCGTAGTTGCCGACCTTGATCATGTCGAAGCCGTCGGAGATCTGCTCCCACACGGTCTTGCTGCCGTCGAGCATGTCGCGGCTCTGGTCGACGCTGGCGATCTGCACGGTTTCGCCGATCTCGATGGTGCCGGAATCCGGCTGCTCCTTGCCGGTGATCATGCGCAGCAGGGTCGACTTACCCGCACCGTTGCCGCCGATCACGCCGACGATGGCACCTTTGGGGATGCTGAAGGACAGGTCGTCGATCAGCACGCGGTCGCCGAAGGACTTCGACACGTTGTGGAAGTCGATGACCTTGTCGCCCAGGCGCGGGCCGGCCGGGATGTAGATCTCGTTGGTCTCGCTGCGCTTCTGGAATTCCTGCGACTGCATTTCCTCGAAGCGTTGCAGACGCGCCTTGGATTTGGCCTGACGCGCCTTGGCGCCCTGGCGCACCCACTCCAGTTCGGCCTTCATGGCCTTGGCGTGCGAGGCCTCGGCCTTGGCTTCCTGGGCCAGGCGGTTGGCCTTCGATTCCAGCCAGCCGGAGTAGTTGCCCTCGTAGGGGATGCCGTGGCCACGGTCGAGTTCGAGAATCCAGCCGGCGACGTTGTCAAGGAAGTAACGGTCGTGAGTAATCGCTACCACTGTGCCGGGGAAGTCGTGCAGGAAGCGCTCCAGCCAGGCCACCGAATCGGCGTCCAGGTGGTTGGTCGGTTCGTCCAGCAGCAGCATGTCGGGCGCCGACAGCAGCAGGCGGCACAGCGCCACGCGGCGCTTCTCGCCACCGGACAGGTGCTCGATCTTGGCCTCCCATGGCGGCAGGCGCAGGGCATCGGCGGCGACTTCCAGCTGACGCTCCAGGTTGTGGCCGTCGGATGCCTGCAGGATGGCTTCCAGCTTGGCCTGCTCGGCGGCCAGCGCGTCGAAATCGGCATCCGGCTCGGCGTAGGCGGCATACACTTCATCGAGGCGGGCCTGAGCCTGCTTGATCTCGCCTACGGCCTCTTCGACGATGTCGCGCACCGTCTTGCTCGGGTCGAGCTGCGGCTCCTGCGGCAGGTAGCCGACCTTGATGCCCGGCATCGGCCGAGCTTCGCCGTCGATCTCGGTATCGACGCCGGCCATGATGCGCAGCAGGGTCGACTTACCGGCACCGTTGAGGCCCAGCACGCCAATCTTGGCGCCTGGGAAGAAAGACAGGGAAATGTCCTTGAGAATTTCACGCTTCGGCGGGACGACCTTGCTGACCCGATGCATGCTGTAGACGTACTGAGCCATGGAGAACCTGACTGGTGAGAATAAGGGCTGAAAATGGCGGGCCTTGCAGACACTGCGAAAACGTTGCGAGTGACGACACCGACAACGCCTGCAGTCTACCAGGCGGCCAACCTCTGGCGCCTGTCGGCCTGGCCGCCGCGTTAACGGCTGCAGGCAGTTTTCATCGAGCCTGCAGCGGGGCGTTGGCAAAGACCTTAGCCCCTGCCGGAGCGAACGCCAAGTACCGCGCGGACAGCTCACGCGCGCGGCGCAAAGCTACCGTAATGTACGAGGCAGGGCAAACCTACGCTCGTCGGCGCGGCTGGCACTTGGCCACGTTTGCAGGCATTCTACGCGGCTTGCGCGAGCACACGCGGGCTCGCACGTTTCACTGCTCAAGATAGCCCAGCACCAGCTGCAGGTTCACAGAACGTGTCGACTCCCTCATCCCTGCCTTCATCGTCCCCGGGCGAGTCGCGAACACCGAAGCGCCGTGTAGCGCTGAGGCGTGCACTGGTGGTGCTGGTGCTGGCGATCCTGGGATTGCTGGCCTGGCAACTGACGCAGGAATATCGCCAGTTGCTCGCTAGTCAGAAGCAGCTGAGCCTGAGTTACGCCAGCCAGTTGGCCAAGCATGTCAGCCTGAACATGCGCCTGAAAGCACAGGCCGGCCAGGCGATGCTGGAAAACAGTCCGGCGCGCGACGGCGACGGCAGCGCCCTGGTGGCGACGCTACGCGGTATTTTCCCGACGTTGGGCAGTGTCGCCTGGCTCGATGCCAACGGCCAGTTGCTGGCCGACAGCGCCAGCGAATCACGCGACCTCAGTTTCATTCGCAACCTGCAACAACGCAGCGGCACGGCGCCCTATCACTTCGCCTTCAGCGCACAGGACGGCGGGGCGCTCTATTTGCTGCTACGCCAGCCCGACGATAGTCAGCGCGTGTTACGCATGCGCACCAGCGCCTTGCGTGGCTGGCTGCGCGAGCAGCATCAGAGCGAATACCAATGGCTGCTGGAGGATCAGCAGAGCAAGCGAGTCATCGCCCGCGCCGATGACCTGCAACAGACTGAAGGCATCATCGCCCCGGTTACCGCAGCGGAGCAGGCCCAGAGCCTGGAGCTGATCGCCCTGCCCGGCAGCGACTGGCAATTACGCGCCCTGTTCGATGCCGATCGCGCCGGCAACGAACTGATGCCGACCCTGGCCGGAAAATTCCTGCTGTTTGCCCTGTGCAGCCTGCTTACCTTGCTGGCCCTGTACGGCCTGCAGCGTGAGCAACGCCGTCTGCAACGCCTGAACACCGAGTCGCGCCGCTCACTGCGCCAGGCGGCCAGCGCACTGGCGGCCGTCGAAGAACGCATTCTGGTGACCCAGGCCGACGGCAAGCTGCGCTACCTCAACCCGCAGGCCGAGGCCCTGTTCGGCCTGAGCAGCGAAGCAGCCTGGGACAGGTATCTGCTGGATCTGCTGCCCGATCTCGATCCGCTGCTGCTCAACAGCCCGCAATTGGCCAGTGATCTGGGGCCGGAGCTGGTCAGAGTGGAGCGCGATGGCCGCGCGCGCCTGTTCGCCGTTACCCGCAGCGATATCAGCGAGATCGGCCGCCAGGCCGGCTACGTCTGGGTACTGCGTGACGTGACCGATGAGCAGCAGGCCATGCGCGTATTGCAGGAAACCCGCAGGCGCTATCAGGACATCTTCGAAGGCACCGGCGTGGCGCTGTGCGTGCTCGATCTCTCCGGCGTGCGCAGCCTGTTGCTGCAGCACAAGCTGCGTGACGCGGCGGGCCTGCAGCGCTGGCTGCAGGCCGATGCCGAACACCATGAGTCGCTGGTCGAGCAGCTGCGCATCACCGAGGCCAATCAGGTGGCGCTCAACCTGCTCGGGGTGAAGAGCACCGACCAGGCCTGGCAGCAGTTGATCGACAACGGCCCGGTGCAACCGGACGATCTGCGCTACCGCCTGGCCGTGGCCGTACTCGAAGGCCCCAACCTCGTGGAGCTGGAGACCCAGCTGGTCACCGCGCAGGGCTTGCAGCGCCATGTCTGGCTGGTACTACGCCTGCCGGAAATGATCCAGGACTATCAGGCCGTCACCCTGAGCATCAGCGACATCACCAGCCGCAAGCGCATCGAGCTGTCGCTGATCGAGCGCGAGCGCTTCTGGTCGGAGGTGGTGCGCTCGGTACCCGACCTGCTTTACGTGCATGACATGCAGAACCGCCAGGTACTGTTCAGCAACCACAGCCTGGGACTGCAGCTGGGTTACAGCAAGGCCGAGCTGCGCGCCATGCGCGAAGACTTCTGGGTGCAGGTGCTGCACCCGGACGATGCCGAGTACTACTGGCGCATCCGCAACCTGCAGAAAGTGGTCGGCGACGGCCTGCTACTCGAGTCGGTGCTGCGCTGGCGCCATCGCAATGGCCAGTGGCACTGGTTCAGCATCCGCGAACAGGCCCTGGCACGCGATGATCGCGGCCGGGTCAGCCGCCTGATCGGCGTGGCCAAGGACATCACCGAACAGATCGAGCGCAACCAGTCGTTGCGTGACAGCGAGCAGCGCTATCGCCTGCTGGCAGAAAGCATCAGCGATGTGATCTTTTCCACCGACAGCGAGCTGAACCTCAACTACGTCAGCCCCTCGGTCGAGCCGGTACTGGGCTACTCCGTGAACTGGGTGATGGCCAACGGCTTCTACAGCATGGCGGCCAACCCGCAGCAACTGGATGGTCTCAACCTGCTGCTCGAACGTATCCGCGATGCCCTCGGCGAGCGCGACCGGCTCAATCGCCTGCGCGATGAACTGCCGGATCAGTTGTTCGTCTTCGACTGCCTGCGCGCCGATGGCCACAAGATCCCGGTGGAACTGCGCCTGGTGCTGATGTGGGATGAGAACGGTCGCTTCGAAGGCATTCTCGGCGTTGGCCGCGATATCAGCCAGCAACGCCGCGCGGAAAAAGACCTGCGCATGGCGGCCACGGTATTCGAGCACTCCACCGCCGCGATTCTGGTCACCGACCCGGCCGGCTACATCGTTCAAGTCAACAAGGCCTTCAGCCGCGTCAGCGGATATTCGGCCGGCCAGGTGCTCGACCAGTTGCCCGGCATGCTCACCGCAGACCGCCAACAGGCCACCCACATGCAGTACATCCTCGGCCAGCTCAACCAGCGCGGCAGCTGGGAAGGCGAGGTGTGGCTCAAGCGCAAGGGCGGCGAGAATTTCCCGGCCTGGGTCGGCATCACAGCGGTGCATGATGAGGAAGGCGACCTGGTCAGCTACGTGTGCTTCTTCAGCGACATCAGCGAGCGCAAGGCCAGCGAGCAGCGCATCCATCGCCTGGCCTACTACGACGCCCTGACCCATCTGCCCAACCGCACCCTGTTCCAGGATCGTCTGCACAGCGCCCTGCAGCATGCCGAGCGGCACAACGAATGGGTGGTGCTGATGTTCCTCGACCTCGACCGTTTCAAGCCGATCAACGACTCCCTTGGCCACGCCGCCGGTGATCGCATGCTCAAGGACGTGGCCGTCCGCCTGTCCGCCTGTGTCGATGGCGACGACACCGTGGCGCGCATGGGCGGCGACGAATTCACCCTGCTGCTGCAGCCGCGTGCCACCCGAGAGGGCGCACTGAATCGCGCCATTCATGTCGCCGAGCAGATTCTCTCCAGCCTGGCCCGCCCCTTCGTCCTCGAAGGCCGCGAGTTCTTCGTCACCGCCAGCATCGGTATCGCGCTTGCCCCGCAGGACGGTGACGAGCTGAGCCAACTGATGAAGAACGCCGACACCGCCATGTACCACGCCAAGGAGCGCGGCAAGAACAACTTCCAGTTCTACCAGGCCGACATGAATGCCAGCGCCCTGGAGCGCCTGGAGCTGGAGAGCGACCTGCGCCATGCCCAGGAACAGTGTCAGTTCGTCCTGCATTATCAGCCGCAGTTTTCCGGCGACGGTCGCCGCCTGACCGGCGTGGAAGCGCTGCTGCGCTGGAATCACCCGACCCGCGGCCTGGTGCCACCGGATGAGTTCATCCCGGTGCTGGAGGAGCTCGGCCTGGTGGTGCAGGTCGGTGAGTGGGTACTGGAAGAATCGTGCAGGCAGCTCAAGGCCTGGCACGAAGAAAAGATCCGTATTCCCAAGATTTCGGTCAACCTGTCGGCACGGCAGTTCGGCGAGGGCGACCTGACGGCGCGTATCGCCGCCATTCTGGAAAGAACCGGCGTGGCCCCGGCATGCCTGGAAGTGGAGCTGACCGAAAGCATCCTGATGCGCGACGTGTCCAGCGCGATGCAGACCCTCAACGAGCTCAAGCACCTCGGCCTGTGTATCGCGGTGGACGACTTCGGCACCGGCTACTCGTCGCTGAACTACCTCAAGCAGTTCCCCATCGACGTGTTGAAGATCGACCGCAGCTTCGTCGATGGCCTGCCCGATGGCGAGCAGGACGCACAGATCGCCCGCGCCATCATCGCCATGGCGCACAGCCTGAACATGATGGTGATCGCCGAAGGCGTGGAAAGCCATGCCCAGCTGGAATTCCTGCGCGAGCATGGTTGCGACGAAGTCCAGGGTTACCTGCTCGGCAGACCGATGAAGGCGCGCCAGTTCAGCGCCCAGTTCGGCGGTGCCGCTCTGTTCATGCTCAGCTGAACGGACAGCGAAGACTGCCGCCGCGCCGAGCCTCCTTCGGCATGAGGGCCTTTTGTCAGACTCATGACCGACCTTCATATGCCTGAATGCGACCTTTGCGGTAGAATCCGCCCCCTCTTACTACCGCCCAGCTGATTTCAGGGGACCGCCATGTTCAGCCGTGATTTGACCCTCGCTCGTTTTGACGCCGAACTCTTTGCCGCGATGGAGCAGGAAGCCCAGCGCCAGGAAGAGCACATCGAGCTGATCGCCTCGGAAAACTACACCAGCCCGGCGGTGATGGAAGCCCAAGGCAGCGTGCTCACCAACAAGTACGCCGAAGGCTATCCGGGCAAGCGTTACTACGGTGGCTGCGAGTATGTCGACGTGGTCGAGCAGCTGGCCATCGACCGCGCCAAGGAGCTGTTCGGCGCCGACTACGCCAACGTCCAGCCGCACTCCGGCAGCCAGGCCAACAGCGCCGTGTACATGGCCCTGCTCAATGCTGGCGACACCGTGCTGGGCATGAGCCTGGCCCACGGCGGCCACCTGACCCACGGCGCCAGCGTCAGCTTCTCCGGCAAGATCTACAACGCCGTGCAGTACGGCATCACCGATGCCGGTCTGATCGACTACGACGAAGTCGAGCGTCTGGCCGTGGAGCACAAGCCGAAGATGATCATCGCCGGCTTCAGCGCCTATTCGCAGGTGCTGGATTTTGCTCGCTTCCGCGCCATCGCCGATAAGGTCGGTGCCTACCTGTTCGTCGACATGGCGCACGTGGCCGGCCTGGTCGCCGCTGGCCTGTACCCGAACCCGGTCCCCTTCGCCGACGTGGTCACCACCACCACCCACAAGACCCTGCGCGGCCCGCGCGGCGGCCTGATCCTGGCGCGCAAGAACGAAGAACTGGAGAAGAAGTTCAACTCCGCAGTATTCCCGGGCGGCCAGGGCGGCCCGCTGGAGCACGTCATCGCCGCCAAGGCCGTGTGCTTCAAGGAAGCCCTGCAACCCGAGTTCAAGGCCTATCAGGCTCAGGTGATCAAGAACGCCCAGACCATGGCTCAGGTGTTCATCGACAACGGCTACGACGTGGTCTCCGGCGGTACGCAAAACCACCTGTTCCTGCTCTCGCTGATCAAGCAGGACATCACCGGTAAGGATGCCGATGCCGCCCTGGGTCGCGCGTTCATCACCGTGAACAAGAACAGCGTACCGAACGACCCGCGTTCGCCGTTCGTCACCTCTGGCCTGCGTATCGGCACCCCGGCCGTGACCACTCGCGGTTTCAAGGAAGACGAGTGCCGTCAGCTGGCCGGCTGGATCTGCGAAGTCCTGGCCAACATCGGCAACGATGAAGTCGAAGGCCGCGTGCGCGAGCAGGTCAAGGCCCTGTGCGCCAAGTTTCCGGTGTACGGCAACTGATACGCTGCTTGAAATGAAGAAGCCCGCCGAATTGGCGGGCTTCTTTTTGCCTGGGATTTACCTCAGGCCGGCTGCTTCACGTAGCGCGCCAGCTGCGCGTCACGGCTCATTACCTCGAGTGTAGCGGCTAGCACCTGCTCGCTGGTGGCGTCGGCCTGGCTGAAGATGCTGCCGAAGTTGTCGTGAGTGACCTTGGCGAAATGCGCGCGGTCCTGGGCCTCGACACCCAACAGCGTGGCGTAGGCGTCCAGCGCTTCGCCCTGACCCATGGCCATGTCTTCGGCGATGGAGTCGAGCATGCCGTTCATCGCCAGCATGGAGCGCCCGTTGTAACCCAACGCGCCGCTGGTATCGCAGCCGTTGGTACCGGAAGTCATGCCGAAGGTGGCGTTGCCAAATGTACCGTTAGTGGTGGTGGCCAGGAAGTGCGGTGCCATGCCACGCTGCCCTTCGAACAGCATGTTGCCCCAGCCGCAGCCATTGCCGCCCGCAGCATCGGCGAATGCGCCAACACTGGCCATGCTCAGAAGTCCGAAGACCAAACCCTTGCCCAGCAGTCGCTTGCTCATGTCTATCGCTCCGCTATATCGAGTAATGAAACCGCTTAAGGAGCTTTGGCGAGACTTGGCTACCTGTCAAACTGATGGGCATCGGTTGTGCGCCACGGCACAAGGGTTGGAGTGCGTGGCCAGCAGCCTTGGCTATAGTGATGTAAATACTTCAGGAGTATCGGCATGAGTGAATCAGCCAACGAGCGTCGGCGCTTCCAGCGCATCGCCTTCGACGCCCCAACCGTGATCAGACAGGGCGAGCGGCAATGGTCGGCGACTCTGCACGATATTTCACTCAAGGGCCTGCTGATCACCACCCCGCGTGACTGGAGCGGTGACCCGGACCAGCCCTTCGAGGCCGTCATCGAGCTGGGTGGCGAAGCGAAGGTAAAGATGGAAGTGGTGCTGACGCGCACGCAACCTAAGTCTCTGGGCTTCGTCTGCCGCCATATCGACCTGGACTCCATCAGCCATCTGCGCCGCCTGGTCGAACTCAATCTTGGTGATGAGCAGTTGCTGGAGCGCGAACTGGCGGCGCTCGGCGAAGACGACTGAAGCGAGTCAGTGGCGCTTGCGCGCCGCCTCTTCCTCGCGCTGCTGGCGTTGTTGGCGAAGCGCCTGCATACGCAGCACCTCACCATGCGCCTCGCGCGACTGCGTTGCCTTGGCATCGAAGTTGAAGGCACGGGAAAAGTAATCGAAGAACAGGAACATGATGGTGTCTCCTTCAATGGATACGCCGTCATGCTGCTCTCCGATAGCCAGCTACCTATTGATCTGCGTCAGTTTTCGCCAGACACCGTTGGCGACAGAACGCCGCAGTCCGGAATCGCGACTAAAGCCCTTCCCACAGAGGACTCCTGGCACCTGTGGAAGGGGCTTTAGCCGCGACTTTGGTTATTCGAACAGCGCATCCAGCGCCTGCTCAAGGCGAGTCACAGGGACGACCTGAAGCCCTGCCGGCGCCTCCTTCGGCGCATTGCCCTTGGGCACGATGGCACGCTTGAAACCGTGCTTGGACGCCTCTTTCAAGCGCTCCTGGCCGCTCGGCACCGGGCGGATCTCGCCGGACAGACCAATCTCGCCGAACACCAGCAAATCGTGTTGCAACGGCCGATTGCGCAAGCTGGAGATCACCGCCGCCATCAGCGCCAGGTCGGAGGCGGTTTCCAGTACCTTGACCCCGCCGACCACGTTGAGAAACACATCCTGATCGTAGGTGGGGATGCCGCCGTGGCGGTGCAACACAGCCAGCAGCATGGCCAGGCGGTTCTGATCCAGCCCCAGCGTGACGCGCCGCGGGTTACCCAGGTGGCTGGTGTCGACCAGCGCCTGTACCTCCACCAGCATCGGCCGCGAGCCTTCCCAAGTGGCCATCACCACGCTGCCGGGCACGGCTTCCTGGGCGCGATTGAGGAAGATCGCCGACGGGTTGGAAACCTCCTTGAGGCCCTTGTCGGTCATGCCGAACACGCCCAGTTCATTGACCGCGCCGAAACGGTTCTTCACCGCGCGCAAGAGGCGCAGACGACCATCGGACTCACCCTCGAAATACAGCACGGTATCGACCATGTGCTCCAGCACGCGCGGGCCGGCCAGCGCGCCTTCCTTGGTGACGTGGCCGACGAGGAAGATCGCCGTACCGCTCTGCTTGGCGAAGCGCACCAGCAGCGCCGCGCTCTCGCGCACCTGGGCCACGCCCCCGGGCGCCGACTGCAACTGCTCGGTGAAGATGGTCTGGATCGAGTCGATCACCATGACCTTGGGCTTTTCCTGGCGTGCGGTGGCGATGATCGACTCGATGCAGGTTTCGGTCATCACCTTGAGCTTGTCCTGCGGCAGGTCCAGGCGCCGCGCGCGCATGGCCACCTGCTGCTGCGACTCCTCGCCGGTGACGTACAAGGCAGGGAAGCGCTGGGCGATATTGCACAGGGTTTGCAGCAGGATGGTCGATTTGCCGATACCGGGGTCGCCACCGATCAGCACCACCGAACCATCGACCAGGCCGCCACCGAGCACGCGGTCCAGCTCGCCGGAAGCGGTGGAAAAACGCGGAATCTCCTCGACGCTGACCTCGGCCAGGGTCTTGATATTCGCCTTGTCACCGGCCCAACCGGTGCGCCCGCTGGGCGTGGCGCCCTCGACCACGGTTTCCACCAGGGTATTCCAGGCGCCGCACTCGCCACACTGCCCCGCCCATTTGGGAAAGGTGGCGCCGCACTCGGTGCAGCCGTACATGCGTTTTGCCTTGGCCATTGCGATCGATCCTGCCGCTGAACGAAGGCTGGAACGATACCGAACAACTGGATAAATTTACAGACCACGCCCATTCGACCGGAACGTTTCCATGCAGATCCAACTGCTGCCAACCAGCGCCGAGCAACTGCCGTTGCTGGCCAACCTCTACCAGTTCTATGCCTACGAAAGTTCGGACTGGGAGCAGGAAGACGTGGAGACGGACGGCCGCTTCTACATTCACCAGCCGCACCTGCAGCGCTACTGGCAGGAGCCGGGCTGGAGCGCGCAGCTGATTCTCGCCGATGGATTCATCGCCGGCTTTCTGCTGATCGAGCGCAGCGAATTGCCGGGTATCGAGGCCCCCGAGTTCGCCGACCTGTTCATTTTGAAAAAGTATCGCCGCCACGGCATCGGCCGTGCGCTGGTGCAACAGATAATGGGGGATGGCAGCCCGTGGCTGCTGCGTTACTACCGCCAGGATGAATTGGCGCGCGCGTTCTGGCAGCAGCTGTTGAGCGAATGGCCCAGACCGGCGCGAGCGGTGTGGACGGAAGAAGAGGCGGACGGGCTGCTAACCTACCTGATCAACCCGCCCATGCATTGAAGCGGGTCGCCCCGCAATGGCGTAGGAGTGGCTTCAGCCACGAACAGCTGCGCAGCGAGATTCGCGGCTGAAGCCGCTCCTACGGAAGGTATCCGTCAGCCTCGGCAACCGTTGCCGCAACCGCAGCACTGCCCATTGGCGCGCTTTAGCTGTCGCGCCAGCTCGTCCTTGAGGGCGACGCGGTTGAGCTTGAGCGCCTGCAGCGAGACATCGTCGAGGAGCTCGATACCGTCCTCGATGCGACAGATGCGCTTGTCCAGGGCTTCGTATTCTTCAGCCTGGCGGGCAAACAGCGCATCTTCCTGACGCAGGCGTTGCAGAGCTGCGCGGTCTTCCGGGAAATCATGGACAAGCGGGTGGTGATCGACGTGCATGGCACAGCTCCTGATTTGAGTGTTGCTCGCAGGCTAGCCGGTCTCCAGCACCTCTCCCTTGACCCCGATCAAAACCGACTCAGGTAGCGCCCTGCAGCAAGTCGGCTATCTCATCCTTGAGCCCCACACGCTGCAACTTCAAACCTTGCAAGGTCAGGTCATCGGATGCCGAGCGACCGTCTTCGATCTCGTAGATGCGCTTGTCCAGCGCATCGTATTCCGCCGCCAATCTGGCGAAACGGGCATCGCTTTGCATCAGCTTGCGCAGCGCATCATGGTGCTGCGGGAATTCTCGGTTGAGCGGGTGATGTTCAAGCGGCATGGAGAACCCTCCCAGAAGTGGCCCTAGTTAGCCTAGTTGAAGCTGAACCAAGTGCAGGCAGCGAATAGCTGCCAGTGAAGCGGCCTCAGATCGAGCCCCCAAGCAAGCGCCAGGAAATGAAATGTTGCAGCTTTCCTGCATCTTTCTCCGTCCTTCCGTTAAATTGGCGGGCCCTTGGTCACCTATCCCCCTACATGACACTCCTGATAGCGTTCGCTGTCCTCTCCATCCTGGTTTCGTTCCTCTGCTCCATCCTCGAAGCCGCCCTGCTTTCCCTCACCCCCAGCTACATCGCCCAGCAGAAGGTCGACAGACCTCAGCTGTACGAAAGGCTGAAAGAGCTCAAAGACAAGATCGACCAGCCGCTGGCGGCCATCCTGACCCTCAACACGGTAGCCCATACGGTGGGTGCGACAGGCGTCGGTGCGCAGGTGACGCTGGTCTTTGGCGACGGTTATCTGGGCGTCGCCTCGGCGGTCATGACCCTGCTGATCCTGGTGCTTTCGGAAATTCTGCCGAAGACCATCGGCGCCCGTTACTGGCGCGTCCTGGCGCCTATCCTGCCTGGCCTGCTGCGCGGGATGATCCTGCTGCTCAAACCGTTCATCGTCATGTCGGACCTGATCATGCGCCTGTTCGGCGGCAAGGAGCCGGAGCACGACATTCGCCAGGAGATCAAGGCGCTGACCCTGCTCGGCCGTGAAGTGGGCAAGCTCGACGAAGACGAGCATCGGGTGATCAGCAATATCCTCGACCTGCATGAAATTCGCCTGCGCGACATCATGACCCCGCGCATCGTCTGCGAATCCGCCGCGCCGGATGAGTCCATCGCCGCGTTCAAGGCCCGCGCCCGGCAAAGCCAGTTCTCCCGTTACCCGGTGATTGGCGAGGATGAATCGCCGCTGGGCGTGGTTTTCCGCTACGACGCCCTGGCCGCCGAGAACGATGGCGAGCCGATCACCCGGATCATGAAGCCGCTCAAGGTCGTGCCGGAAAGCATGAACGTGGAAAACCTGATGACCCTGCTGATGCAGGAGCGTCAGCACATGTGCCTGGTGTACGACGAGTTCGGCAGTTGGCGCGGCCTGGTGACCCTGGAAGACATCATGGAAACCATCATCGGCAAGCCGATCCTCGACGAGACCGACGATATCCCCAACATGCGCCGCTTCGCCAAGCGACGCTGGGAGCATCGGATCAAGGCCATCCGCGAAGACTGATCACCAGTAGTTCTCCACCGCCACCTGCCCCGGTCGCCTGGTCAGGCTCAGATTCAGACCGCGTGCCTTCAGGCGCTGGCGCAGGTCGTCGATCATCTGCGGGTTGCCGCAGATCATCACCCGTGAGTGCTCCGGCGTCAGCGGCAGGCCGGCGGCGCGCTCCAGCTCGCCGCTGTCGAGCAGCTCGGTGATGCGTGCGCCCAGGCAGCCCAGCACTTGCTCGCGGGTCACCACCGGCAGGTAGGTGAGTTTGTGAGCGAACTCGGCCAGGTGCTCCATCTCGCTCAAGCCCTCGATCATCGCCTGGTAGGCCAGCTCTGCGCGGCTGCGCGCGCTGTAGACCAGATTGATGCGCTCAAAGCGCTGCCACACCTCGAAATCCTGCAGGATCGAGAGGAACGGCGCGATGCCGGTGCCGCTGCCCAGCAGCCACAGGTCGCGGCCATCGATGAAACGGTCGAGGGTCAGGTAACCCAGGGCGGTCTTGTCCACCAGCAGTTCGTCGCCCACCTGCAAACGGCTCAGCTCGCTGGTGAACTCACCGCCCGGCACCACGATGGAGAAGAACTCGAGAAACTCGTCGTGCGGCGCCGAGACCATCGAATAGGCGCGCCAGACCACCGAGCCGTCCGCCTTGCGCACGCCGAGTCGGGCGAACTGGCCGGCGCGGAAGCGAAAGCCGGGATCGCGCGTACAGCGCAGGCTGAACAGGCTGGGTGACCAGACCTGGATAGCGGTCAGCGTCTGACGGGTGAAGTTGTCCTCGCTGGCAGTCATAATCGTCCCCTTGTCCGAATCTGCTGTCAGTGTCGCCCATTGCGCGACCGGCAAACACCGATGGTTTCCATGCCTATTTTCACCACCCCCTTTGCCAGCCTTGAGCTGCTGCGCCAGCCGCACCAGCCGAACGAGCCCCTACAGGCCTTCGACGCCGCGGACGAATACCTGCTCAATCATTTGCACGAGCAAGGCCTGCGTGCGGAGGATTCGCTGCTGCTGCTCAACGACAGCTTCGGCGCCCTCGCCTGTTCGCTGGCCGGGCGCTGCCGGGTGACCAGCAGCGGCGATTCGCACCTGGGCTTCATCGCCCTGGAGAACAATCTCGTCGGCAATGGCCTGGATCGCGACACGGTGCGCTTCCTGCCGAGCAGCGAGACGCCGCTGGGGCCGTTCGACTGGGTGCTGATCCGCGTGCCCAAGACCCTGGCCCTGCTGGAAGAGCAGCTGATCCGTCTGCACGGCCAGTTGGCGCCGGGAGCGCGGGTGGTGGCGGCTGCAATGGTCAAGCACCTGCCGCGCGCCGCCGGCGACCTGCTGGAAAAATACATCGGCCCGGTGCAGGCCTCGCTGGCGGTGAAGAAGGCCCGGCTGCTGCTGGCCACGCCGGTGGCGAAAGCCGCGCCGCACTCGCCCTACCCCACGCGCTACCGGCTGGACAAGCCGGCGCTGGAGCTGATCAACCACGCCAACGTGTTCTGCCGCGACGGTCTGGACATCGGCACCCGCGCCTTCCTGCCACACCTGCCGCGACACCTCGACGCGCGCCGCGTCGCCGACCTGGGTTGCGGCAACGGCGTGCTCGGCATCGCCTACGCGCTGGGCAGCCCGCAGGCGCAACTGACCCTGGTGGACGAGTCATACATGGCCGTGCAGTCGGCGCGGGAAAACTGGGCAGCGGCACTGGGCGAGCGGCCGGCGACCATCCGCGCCGGCGATGGCCTGGCCGAGCAACCGGCCGGCTCGCTGGACCTGGTGCTGTGCAACCCGCCGTTTCACCAGCAGCAGGTGGTCGGTGATTTTCTCGCCTGGCGCATGTTCCAGCAGGCCCGCGCGGCGCTGGTGACCGGCGGAGAACTGTGGATAGTCGGCAACCGTCACCTGGGCTATCACGCCAAGCTGGCGCGGCTGTTCCGCGGTGTCGAGCAGGTGGCGGCCAACCCCAAGTTCGTGGTGCTCAAGGCAAGAAAGTGACCTGCTGATTGTAACGCTCGAAAAGTATCACTAAAGTGGCACTTTCATCTGTACAGCGAGCATCGTCCATGAAAGTCGAGCTGGTCACCAACCTGAAGCGACAAGCCACCAAGATCCTCGCTGACCTTCACGAGAGCAAAGAGCCCGTGCTGATCACCGAGCATGGAATGCCTTCGGCTTATCTGGTGGATGTCGATGACTACCAGTTCATGCAGAAGCGCCTTGCCCTTCTGGAGGCATTGGCGCGCGGCGAACGGGCCATCGTCGAGGGCAACACGCTCAGCCACGAGCAAGCCAAGGAGCGGCTGGGCAAGTGGCTGAAATAGTCTGGACAAGCGCCGCGCTGGAGCAGCTCAACGACCTCGCCGAGTACATTGCCCTCGACAAACCGGATGCCGCGCGAGCGTTGGTCAGAAGAGTCGTTGAAACGGTCTCTCGGTTGGTGGACTTTCCCCTGTCGGGCCGTATTCCTGATGAACTTCCACACTCCGTGTATCGCGAAATCGTCGTCCCGCCCTGCCGAATTTTCTACCGCTATACAGACGCAACGGTTTTCATCATCCACATCATGCGAGAGGAGCGCGTGCTGCGCGCCCACATGCTCGAGTAATCGTCATAACGTCAGGGTAAAGCGCGACAGCAATGCCCCCGGCAGCGCCATCGAGCCGGTCTGCCGGGCGCCGTAGGTGCCGCCGGGCAGCAGCAGTTCGGGCTCGCGGGTCAGGGCTTCGAGCTGCGCGCCGAGCACATCGAACAGCGAGTCGTCGAAGCGCATGGTGTTGACCGGCGCCTGGATCTGCCCATCCTCGACCCAGAAGGTGGCGAAGCGGGTCATGCCGGTCAGGCGGGCGGCCGGCAGATCGGAGAAGTTGCCGTACCACAGATTGCCAATATACAGACCGCTGCCCAGCCGCTGCAGAACGTCCTGCTCATCCAGCTCGCCACCGTGCATGCGCAGGGACAGCGGGTACTCGCCGCTGCAGGCGCCATTGGCGATCAGGCCGTACTCGGCGGCGCTGCGCGAACTGACCAGGCGCTCGCCGGGCCGGCCCTGGCTGACCAGGCGCAGCGCCTGGCGCGGCCCCTCGGCAGTGAAGGCCGGCGCCAGGCCGCCTTCAATACGCTCTTCCAGGGTCACCTGTGAGCTGAGCTCGGCCCTGCCGCTGAACAGACGCTGCAGGGGGCTGCCACCCGAGGCCAGCGCCTGCGCGCCGAAACCCCAGCAACACAGGCTGATCAGCTCCTCCAGCGCAGCCGGCGCCAGGTAGGCCCGATAAGCCCCAGGCTGCAAGGTCTTGGCCGGGCGGCCGAGATAGGCCAGCTGCTGCCGCGCGTCCTCAAGCTTGCGGGCGAACGCCTGAGCGTCCCACTGCTCGCCGGCATAGGCGCTTTTCACCGCCTGGCCGTTGTCATGGAACAGGCTGAATTCGAGGTTGAAACTGTTGGCGGCATACCAGCCGAACGCGCCCCAGGAACTGGCGAAGCCCTGGTACTGCGGCCCGACGGCAAGAAAACCGACCAGGTCCAGACCGCTGGCGGCGCTGACGACCTGCTGCGCCATGGCCGCGCTGTCGGGCAGCGCGGCCTCGACCGCCAGCTCGCTGCGCCAGGCTTCGCGGTTCAGACGCAGATAGGGGTCGTCGCTCAACGTCGGCAGCACGGCACGCAGCTGTTGCAGGGCCTGCTGCAGACGCGGCAGGTCTTCCTCGAGCGTGCCGCCGAGCGCCAGCCGGCTCTCGGCGTGGCGCTGGCCCTGGTACAGCGCCAGGGTCACATACGACTGCTGCACCTGCCCGGCCTGGCGCACCCGCCCGTGGTTGAAGCGGACGAAGCCGGACTGCTCGACGCTGTAGGCCAGGGTGAAGCCCTCCTCGCCGGCGACCTGCGCCTGCAGATGAGCCAGCAACTCGCAGAAATGCTGACGTGGGTTCATCAGGCGGCCCCTCCGAAAACGTCGATATCGGCGAACACGCAGGCCGGCGAGGCATGCCCGACGCGAATCACCTGATTCGGCTCGCCCTTGCCGCAGTAGGGCGTGCCCAGTATCTCGAAGGTGCTGGCATCGCCCACCGCCTTGAGGCCCCGCCAGAACTGCGCGCTGATACCGCGGTAGTTGGGGTTCTTCACCACGCCCTTCAGTTCGCCGTTCTCGATCAGCTGGCCCCACTCGCAGCCGAACTGGAATTTGTTGCGCGCATCGTCGATCGACCAGGAGCGGTTGTTGCTCATCAGGATGCCGCGCTCGATGCCGCCGATCAGCTCGGCCAGGCTCTTGTCGCCCGGCTCCAGATTGAGATTGGCCATGCGGTCGATGGGCGGCCGGTTCCAGCTGCAGGCGCGACTGTTGGCCACACCCGGCAGGCCACTGCGCCATTGCGACAGCGCGCCGCCGAGCGGACGCTGGAGGATGCCACCCTTGATCAGGTATTCGCGCTGCGCCGGGCTGCCATCATCGTCATGGCTGTAGCTGGCCAGCTCGCCGGGCAGTGTCGGGTCGAAGGTCACGTTGAGCATTGGCGAGCCGTATGGGTAATAACCGAAATCTTCCTGGCGGATGAAGCTGGTGCCGGCGAAATTGCGCTCGTCACCGAGGATGCGGTCCAGCTCCAGCGGATGGCCGATGGACTCGTGAATCTGCAGGATCATCTGATCGGGCATCAGCAGCAGATCACGCGGGCCACTCGGGGTATTGGGCGCCAGCAGCAATTGCAGCGCCTCGTCGGCGATACGGCTGGCGCTGCCGATGACGCCCAGCTGATCGAGCACCTCGGCACCGCCCTGGCGCGCCAGATGAGTGCCGCCGAAGCTGCGGCTCTGACTGTCATGCCCGTCGCTGGCGGTCACACCAACTTGGGGGAAGACGTAACGTTGAGCACGACGCAGGCGCGCGCCGGCATTGTTTAGATAGATCTGCTCGTGAGCGGCGAAGGTCAGCCCGACATGGCTGTCCACCAGCCGCGTGTCGCCGGGAAGGCGCGCCGACTCGGCCATCAGCAGCTCGAACCAGTGCGCGGCACCAGTCAGCGGCTGCTCGTAACCCGGCATCACATCATCGGCCCGCTCGGCAGGCTGCGGCAGATCTCCGAGATCCAGCAGGTTGTGCCCGGCCAGCGCACGGGCCATCTGCTCGGCCCGCTGCAGCGCCGCCTGCAAACCGGCCTGACTGAGATCGCAGGTGGCCGCGTAGGCTTCGACACCGCCAACGCGCACGGTGAGCATGGCACCGGCGTCATCGACGAAGGACGGCGCCTGCGCCACCCCCCGGCGTATCCAGTAGGACGCCCGGCTCTCCTGCACATGACGCAGCGACCAGAAATCAGCGGTGGTTTTCAGCGCGGCAAAGCGCCGCTCCAGGGTGTCGCTGAGGGCGAACATCGGGCCTCCTCGGCATGCGGCATAGGAAGCCAGTATGAAAACAATCGTGCGCCCCGATCAACCGCCAGGCTCAACCCGGCGTTCCCAGCCCCGCCGCGCTCATGAACTGGCGCAGCAGCCAGGCCACCGCGCCCAGGGTCAGCACGCTGGCCGTCCAGATCAGTACCAGCCACCCCAGGCGCTGCCATAGCGGCTTTTTCTCTTGCTCGACCTTGGCCATCAGTCGCACCTCAATGGTAGCCATCGTCCTGCGTAACCTTGCCGCGGAACACGTAATAGCTCCAGGCGGTGTACATCAGGATGAAGGGGATGATCAGCAGCGCGCCGACCAGCATGAAGCCCTGGCTCTGCGGAGGTGCGGCGGCCTCCCAGATGCTGATCGACGGTGGGATCACATTCGGCCACAGGCTGATGCCGAGGCCGCTGTAGCCGAGGAAGATCAGCACCAGAGTGAGCAGGAAGGGAGAGTAATGAGCATTTTCGGCCACCGACTTGAGCAGCGCCCAGGTGCACAATAGCACCAGCACCGGCACCGGCATGAACCAGAACAGGTTGGGCAGGCTGAACCAGCGATCTGCGATATCCGGATGGGCGAAGGGGGTCCACAAGCTGACGATACCGGTCACCGCCAGCACCACGAACACCAGCGGTCGCGCCATGTCGTGCATCTGCTGCTGCAGGCGGCCTTCGGTCTTCATGATCAACCAGGTACAGCCGAGCAACGCATAGGCCACGATCAGCGCCAGGCCGCAGAACACCGAGAACGGCGTCAGCCAGTCGAAGGCGCCACCGGCAAAGGTGCGGTCGACTACCTCGAAGCCATCGATATAAGCGCCAAGGGCCACGCCCTGAAAGAAGGTCGCAGTCAGCGAGCCGCCAATGAAGGCCTTGTCCCACAGATGGCGCTTGTTGGCCTTGGCCTTGAAACGGAATTCGAAGGCCACGCCGCGGAAGATCAGCCCCAGCAGCATCAGGATCAACGGCAGGTAGAGGGCGTCGAGCACCACCGCATAGGCCAGCGGGAAGGCACCGAACAAGCCGGCGCCGCCGAGCACCAGCCAGGTTTCGTTGCCGTCCCAGACCGGTGCCACGGTGTTCATCATCACGTCGCGCTCGCCCTCGTCACGCACGAAGGGGAAGAGGATGCCTATCCCTAAGTCGAAGCCATCCATCACCACGTACATCATCACGCCAAAGGCGATGATCACCGCCCAGATCAGCGGAAGGTCGATACCCATGTTCAGCTCCTCTCCGGCAAGGTGTCGGTTTCGCCATCTTCCAGGCCTTCTTCTGCAGCCGACAGCGGCCGCGCCGGGGTACGTGGCTTGCCCGGCCCACCGTCTTGGGCAGCCTCGTCGCCCTCGTCGATCTTCGGCCCCCTACGCACCAGGCGCAGCATGTAGCCGATGCCGGCACCGAACAGCACGAAATAGACCACCACGAACATCGCCAGGGTAAAGCCCAGCTGCGTCGCGCTATGTCCTGACGAAGCATCGGCGGTGCGCATCAGACCATGGACGATCCAGGGCTGGCGGCCAATTTCCGTGGTGTACCAGCCGGCGAGAATGGCGATGATCCCGCTGGGCCCCATCCACACCGCCAGGTGCAGGAACGGCCGGTAGGTGTACAGCCGATCACCGCGACGCAGCCAGGTGCCCCACAGGCCGGTGAGGATCATCATCAGGCCCATGGCGACCATGATGCGGAAGGTCCAGAAGACGATGGTGGAGTTGGCCCGGTCCTCGGGCGGGAAGTCCTTGAGCGCCGGCACCTGCTTGTCCAGGCTGTGGGTCAGGATCAGGCTGCCGAGCGCGGGAATCTCCACCTTGAAGCGGGTTTCCTCACGCTCCATGTCCGGCCAGCCAAACAGGATCAGCGGGGTCGGTTCGTCGCCAACGTTCTCCCAGTGCCCCTCGATGGCGGCGATCTTGGCCGGCTGGTACTTGAGGGTGTTGAGGCCATGCAGGTCGCCGATGAAAGCCTGCACCGGCGCCACCAGCAGCGCCATCCACAACGCCATCGAGAGCATCTTGCGGATCGCGGGATTGTCGCGGCCACGCAGCAGGTGCCAGGCCGCAGAGGCGCCGACGAAGAAGGCGGTCGCGAGGAAGGCCGCGGTGGCCATGTGCGCCAGGCGATAGGGGAACGAGGGGTTGAAGATCACCGCGAACCAGTCCACCGGGATTACCCGGCCGTCGACGATCTCGAAGCCCTGCGGGGTGTGCATCCAGCTGTTGGAAGCGAGGATCCAGAAGGTCGAGATCAGTGTGCCGATAGCCACCATCACCGTCGAGAAGAAGTGCAGGCCCGGCCCGACACGGTTCCAGCCGAACAGCATCACGCCGAGGAAGCCTGCCTCGAGGAAGAACGCGGTAAGCACCTCGTAAGTCAGCAGCGGTCCGGTGACCGCGCCGGCAAAGTCGGAGAAGGCGCTCCAGTTAGTGCCGAACTGATAGGCCATGACCAGGCCGGAAACCACACCCATGCCGAAGTTGACGGCGAAGATTTTCGACCAGAAATGGTAGAGATCGCGGTACAGCGTATTGCTGGTCTTCAGCCACAGTCCTTCGAGCACCGCCAGGTAGCTGGCCAAACCAATGGTGATGGCCGGGAAGACGATGTGGAAGGAAATGGTGAAGGCAAACTGGACTCGGGCGAGATCAAGCGCCTCTAGACCGAACATGTCACATCCTCATTCAGGGTTATTTCGGCCCCAGCACGCAAAGCCGATCCATAGACTCCAGGTCTTGGAGTCAAACGAGCTGAAATTGTTCTTATGAAGTGGAATGCAGCCGAACGGCTGCCTTGCAAAACGGGAGATGCCGCATTGATCTGGATCAATGCGCACTAAAAGACTAGCCGCTAAAGGCATGACGGGCGCTGTGGTGATTTGCCGCGCGACAGGCCACCGCAGCGTTCAGCGAAAACAGCACGCTGCGAGCGCTCGTCGCGGCTGAAGCCCCTCTCACAGCCGGGCGGCGCGCAAAAAAAGGGCGGCCACGCGCTACACGGGCCGCCCGAATCACGGAGTTGCTCAGAGCCTGATCAGGACCTTGCGAGCTAGAGCCATACAAGGCAAAAACAGGCGAGGAGCGCTCGACTTTACGGGCTGTAAATGAGCATTCCGAGCCTGTTTTTAACGTAGTAGGGCCGACGCACAGCAGGTCGTGAGCAGGTTCTTACATCGAGTGATCGCGATGACTTACGACCACCCGTATTGGATTACCGTTCGAGGATTGCGGTCACACCCTGACCGCCCGCAGCGCAGATGGAAATCAGACCGCGCCCCTCTCCAGCCACCGAAAGCAGCTTGGCCAGGTTGGCGACAATGCGTCCGCCGGTGGCGGCGAACGGGTGGCCGGCAGCCAGCGAGCTGCCCTTGACGTTCATCTTGCTGCGATCGATGGCGCCCAGCGGCGCTGCCAGGCCCAGGCGCTCCTTGCAGTAGTCGGCGTCCTCCCAGGCCTTGAGGGTGCACAGCACCTGGGCGGCGAAGGCTTCATGAATCTCGTAGTAGTCGAAGTCCTGCAGGCTCAGGCCGTTGCGCGCCAGCAGACGCGGCACGGCGTAGACCGGCGCCATCAGCAGGCCCTCCTTGCCCTGGACGAAATCCACCGCCGCTGCCTCGCCGTCGCGCAGGTAGGCCAGCACCGGCAGGCCGCGGGCCCTGGCCCATTCCTCGCTGGCCAGCAGCACCACCGAGGCGCCATCGGTCAGGGGCGTGGAGTTGGCCGGGGTCAGGGTGCCGCGCGGGCCACGCTCGAAGCAGGGCTTGAGGATGGCGAGCTTCTCCGGGCTGATGTCCGGACGCAGGTTCTGGTCGCGGGTCAGGCCGAGAAACGGTGTCATCAGGTCGTCGTGCCAGCACTCGGCGTAGGAGGCTGCCAGCTTCTGGTGGCTGGCCAGCGCCAGCTGATCCTGCTCGTCGCGCGGGATGGCCCAGCGCTGCGCCATCAGCTCGCAATGCTCGCCCATCGACAGCCCGGTGCGCGGCTCGCCATTGCGCGGAATGTGCGGCGCAAGGTGCCGTGGGCGAATCTTCAGCAGGCTCTTGATCTTGTCGCCGGTGCTCTTGCCGCGGTTGGCTTCCAGCAGGATCTGCCGCAGCCCTTCGTTGACGCCGATGGGCGCATCCGAGGTGGTGTCGACGCCGCCGGCGATGCCGCAATCGATCTGCCCGAGGGCGATCTTGTTGGCCACCAGAATCGCGGCTTCCAGGCCGGTGCCGCAGGCCTGCTGCAGGTCGTAGGCCGGGGTTTCCGGCGCCAGACGCGAGCCGAGCACGCATTCGCGGGTCAGGTTGAAGTCACGCGAATGCTTGAGCACCGCACCGGCCACCACCTCACCGAGGCGCTCGCCATGCAGGTTGAAGCGCTCCACCAGCCCTTCGAGGGCGCTGGTGAGCATCTGCTGATTGCTCGCCCTGGCGTAGACGGTGTTGGAACGGGCGAACGGAATACGGTTGCCGCCTACGATGGCGACCCGGCGCAACTGGGCCATGAGAACTCCTTGCTGGTCGAATGAGCAGAATCGAACGACGAACTATTGCCCGTCAGCCGGTTCCCAGAAACATGAGACTGACACTGTAGCCTGATCGCACAGGCTAAACCTCGGATGGGTGCGAACATTGGCCGCCTTGCCGGCGCGTGAGGCAACAGAGTCAATTGCGCTTTGCCTGTCGCCAAGTACAGTGACACGACTTCCGATTCGCCCGCAGGAGCCCTTCATGTCCGATCGTTACCTCGCCTTCGCCAACTCCCCCACCGGCCGCCGCCTGGTCGGTGCCCTCGGCCTGCCGGCGCCGGTGCGCCTGGAACGCTGGATGGCCGGCCGCGTGCGACCGGTGGATGGCGCCCTGTTGCTGGGCGGCGGAGGTGACCTGCTCAAGGCCGTGCAGCCCTTCGCCAACAAGCTCACCGATCAGTTGTTCGCCGCGCGCGACGGACAGCTGGAGCTGCCACGCTGGACCGCCGAGCACGGCCCGAAACTCAAGGCACTGGTATTCGACGCCAGCCACCTGACCCGCTTCGAACAACTGATCGAGCTGCGCGACTTCTTCCAGCCCACCTTCAAGGGCCTGGCCAACAGCCCGCGCGTGGTGGTGCTGGGCCGCGCCCCCGAGTCGCTCAAGGACCCCATAGCCGCCAGCGTGCAACGTTCGCTGGAGGGTTTCACCCGCTCGCTGGGCAAGGAGATTCGTCGCGGCGGTAGCGTGCAGCTGCTGTATGTCGGCAAGGGTGGCGATCAGCAGCTGGAAGGTGCGCTGCGCTTCTTCCTCTCACCGAAAAGCGCCTATGTCTCAGGCCAGGTGCTGCGGCTGGGTGCCTGTGCCGAACAGGTCAGGGACTGGACGCGCCCGCTGGCCGGCAAGAAGTCCCTGGTCACCGGCGCCTCGCGCGGCATCGGTGCCTCCATCGCCGAAGTGCTCGCCCGTGACGGCGCCGAGGTGGTGCTGCTCGACGTGCCACAAGCGGCCGATGCGCTGCAGGCGTTGGCCGCGCGTCTGGGCGGGCGGGCGGTGACCCTGGACATCTGCGCCGAGGACGCGCCGCAGCGCCTGGTCGAGGCGCTGCCCGAGGGCCTGGATATCGTCGTGCACAACGCCGGCATCACCCGCGACAAGACCCTGGCGAAGATGAGCGACGCCTTCTGGAACTCGGTGATCGACGTCAACCTCAAGGCGCCGCAGGTGCTGACCCAGGCGCTGCTGGACGCCGACAAGCTGCACGACAACGGCCGCGTGGTATTGATCGCCTCGATCAGCGGCATCGCCGGCAACATGGGCCAGACCAACTACGCAGTGAGCAAGGCCGGCGTGATCGGCCTGGCCCAGGCCTGGGCGCCGGCGCTGGGCAAGAAGGGCATCAGCATCAATGCCGTGGCGCCGGGGTTCATCGAAACGCAGATGACCGCGGCCATTCCGCTGGGCATCCGCGAAGCCGGGCGACGGATGAACTCGATGAGTCAGGGTGGCCTGCCGCAGGATGTCGCCGAGGCCGTGGCCTGGTTCGCCCAGCCGGGCTCCGGCGCGGTGACCGCGCAGGTGCTGCGCGTGTGCGGGCAGAGTTTGCTGGGGGCTTGAGGCTGTTGCGGTGGTGGGCTGAAGCCCACCCTACTGTTGCTGAAGCGAATCGCCGCCCGGCCCACCTGCGGTCACCGGCGGGCGACTATGTGTGGGAGGCGCTTCAGCGGCGACAATCGCGGCTAAAACCCCTCCCACACGATGGAGTCATCCTTTGCCGCGCTTGCGAAACTCCACCGGCGTTTCGCCGACCCAGCGCTTGAACGCGCGGTAGAAGGTGCTCGGCTCGGAAAAGCCGGTGCGCTCGACTATCACTTCGATACGCTCGTCGGTCTTGAGCAGCAGCTCCTTGGCCAGGCGGCAGCGGTAGTCGGTGATCAGGTCGTTGAAGCGCACGCCGGCCATGGCCAGGCGCTCGCGCAGACGTCGCGCCGGCATGTTCAGGCGGCCGGCCACCTGCTCCAGCGTCGCGCCGCCGTCGACCAGCAACTCGGCGATCAGCTCGCGCACCTGACGCACCAGATCCAGCCTTTCCACTTCCGCCAGTTGCCGCCGGGCCAGCGACTCATGCATGCGCAACAGCTCCGGGGCTGCATGGCGCGAGGGTTTGTCCAGCACCGCCGCATCGAACAGCAGTGCGCAGTCCTCGGCGCCCAGGCGCACCGGGCAACCATAGACGGCCTGGTAGCGCTCGGCGGGCGCGCCCTCGGCATGCATGAAGCGCACTTCACGTGGGCGGAAGTCATTTTCGGTCAGCGCAGCGAACAGGCGGATCACCGCACCGGCCAGCATTTCCGGGAAATGTCGCGGTGTATCGGCCTCCACGCCCAGAGTCAGCACGGCCATTTCGCCATCCACTACCAGACATGCACTGAGGGTGTCGGAGAGCAGGCGCACGTAGCGCAGGGCATGACGCAGGCCTGCGCCAAAGGTTTCGCTGGAGAGGAATAGGTATTCCAGCAGCAGGCCATGAAATGCCGGCAGGTGCTGGGCCAGGTAAAGGCCGACATGCTCCTCGCCGCACTCGTCACTGGCAGCCTTCCAGAAAGCCGCCTGGGCAGCATGAGGGAAACGGCCGGCCGGCAGCCCACCGGGCGGCAGGCCGACACGCACCAGCACGCGGTCAGGGTCGGTTCCACTGGCACGCAGGGCATCGATTACCGGGCGCATCAGCGCCACATCGTCGGTCAGATCACGCATGATTCCTGCTGTTCTTTTTATTCGTGAGCGGCGCTCATCTTAGGGGCTGCGGGCCATGCCGCGCAAACGGCGCAGCAGGCCGATTGACTGCCCTGCGCAGCCCCGAGGCAGAACAGCCAATGCCAGCGCTGGTCTGAGGGTTAAGCTGCTGCCATCCATTCGCCAAGGAGCTCGCCAATGGCCATCGACTGGCTCGATCTCGATACCCCACCGGCCCTGCCCGGTCTGTTTGTGCGTGCCGCGCTGCGGCGCAAGGTGACAGGCCGTCAACTGCCCGACCTTGGCCTGCGCTGCCGAGTGGACGTGGCCCCCAAGCACCTGGCGCGCTATCGCCAGGTATGCGGCCTTGCCGAGAGCGCCTATCTGCCGCCGGTCTATCCGCATATCCTCGCCTTCCCATTGCAAATGCAGCTGCTCACCGACCGCGGCTTCCCCTTCCCGCTGCTGGGTCTGGTGCATCTGGAGAACCGCATCCGCGTGCTACGCCCGCTGGGTGGGCTGGGGCCGTTCCAGGTCAGCGTGCAGGTGAGCGATCTGCAGCCGCACGACAAGGGCGCCACCTTCAGCCTGATCACCCGTCTGGAGGACCAACTTGGCCTGCTGTGGGAGGGCGATAGCCGCATTCTCTGCCGAGCGCTGCGTCTCGACGGAAAGCCGCAACCACACCCTGAGCACGAACCTTTGCCGCTGGCACCGCTGGCCGACTGGGCCGCCCCCGCCGATACCGGCCGGCGTTACGCCCGCGTGGCGGGCGACTACAACCCGATCCACCTGCATGCGCTGACGGCGCGACTGTTCGGCTTCCCCCGCGCCATCGCTCACGGTCTGTGGAACAAGGCGCGCAGCCTGGGCGCGCTGCAGGCTCACCTGCCACTGGCCGGCTATGAGGTGCAGGTGCGCTTCCAGAAACCGGTGCTGCTGCCCACCCACCTCGCCCTGGAGGCCAGCGAGCCGGCTGCCAGCGGGCAGTTCCGCCTGATCGGCGAAAACGATACACCGCATATGACCGGGAGCTGGCAGCCGCTGCCTGCCTGACGTAGCCCGGATGCAATCCGGGGTGGATATTCTCGATGCGAGCCCCCGGATTGCATCCGGGCTACGGGCCATGCGCTCCCACCAACGACTTGCGGTCGCCTCCTTTCGGGCCGAAGCTATGCGGCTCGAAAGGAGCCGCACCATGAACATCGCTGCACTCACCGCGCGCATGCACGCCATTCGCGATCACAACGACTGGCGCCGATACCAGAGCCCGAAGAACCTGGCCATGGCCGCCAGCGTGGAAATGGCCGAGCTGGTGGAAATCTTCCAGTGGCTGAGCGAGGAGCAGTCCCGCCAGTTGCCTCCGGAGCAGCTCGCCCATGCCGGCCAGGAAGTGGCCGACGTGGTGCTCTACCTGCTGCAACTGTGCAGCGAGCTGGGTCTCGACATGAACCAGGTGGTGCTCGACAAGCTCGCCGACAACGAACGGCGCTTTCTCAAATGAGCGACCGCCACTTCGACGAACTCGCCACCCGCTTCGCCGAGAAGATCTACGGCGGCGCCAAGGGTGCCATACGCCTCGCCGCGCTGCAGGCCGACCTGGCCGAGGCGCTGCCGAACCGCCCGTTGCGCGTGCTGGATGTCGGTGCAGGGCTTGGCCATATGAGCCTGTGGCTGGCCCAGCGCGGCCATCAGGTCACCCTGGCCGAACCTGCCGAACCCATGCTCAGCGGGGCACGCCAGCGCTTCGCCGAAGCCGGGCAGAGCGCCACCTTCATCCAGGCGCCCTGGCAGGAGCTGCTCGGCCAGTTGCAGGAGCCCTTCGATCTGGTGCTGTGCCACGCCGTGCTGGAGTGGCTGGCCGAACCGGGCGCCATCCTGCCGGTGCTGCACCAGCTGACGGCCGAGGGCGGCTGGCTGTCGCTGGCCTTCTACAACAAGGACGCACTGATTTATCGCAACCTGCTCAAGGGGCACTTCCGCAAGCTGCGCAAGGAACGCTTCGCCGGCGAGGGCCAGAGCCTGACCCCGCAGCGCCCGCTCGACCCGCGTGAGCTGGACACGCAACTCGGCGAATACTGGCAGGTCGAAAGCCGTAGCGGCGTGCGCGTATTCCACGACTACATGCCGCAGGAATTCCAGACCAGGGCCGAGCTGATCGACCTGCTGGAAATGGAGCTGGCCCATCGCCGCCACCCGACTTTCGCCGGCCTGGGCCGCTACCTGCACTGGATCTGCCGGCCCCTCTGAGCGCGTTGGACGAAGCCGGCAGCCCGGCGTAGCCTGAAGCCATCGGGGATGTCGCGCGCGACCACGGAGACGACCATGCGCACCGCCATAGCCATACTCATCCTGCCGCTGCTGGCCGCCTGCCAGAGCCAGAACCCCTACCAGGCCGAATCGCTGCCAATGCCACCGGCGCCGCCCGAAGCGGCCACCACATTCGACCGCAGCGCCTACCCGGCAGCGCCGCGCGATTACGGACGCTACCGCAGCTGGAGCTGGCTGGACGGCCGTACGCCCAGCAATGAATTGGCTGACAGCGTCAGCGCCGGCCTCGATCAGTACGGCCTGCGCCCGGCGCTCAACGGTCCCGGCGACCTGCTGGTCCGCGCCTACATCAGCCAGGAAACCCGCCTGCGCCAGTATCAGGACAACGTCGGTGGCTACTACGGCACCGGCAGCCACTGGGATCGCCGCTACGGCGCCTACGGTGGCGTACCCATCGTACGCACTTACGAGCAGAGAGTGGCGGTGGTGCGCATCGAGCTGATCGACCCACGCGACCATCAGGTGGTCTGGTCAGGCAGCGGCGAAGCCGTCGCCGGCAAGGACCAGGCGGCGCAGGCCGAGGCCATGCGCGCGGCCATCCGCGCCGCACTGGACGGCTATCCTCCTTATTGATCGACTGCGCTGGAGAACGACATGCGTACCCTGCCCTACCTGCTCCTCGCCTTGCTGCTGGGTGGTTGCGCCAGCGTCAGCCTGGAGCGCGACTTCGACCCCAGTCGTGACTTCGCCGCCTACCGCACCTGGAGCTGGATGGACGACAAGCTCGCCTACCAACCCGATGATGCCCGCCTGAAAAGCGACATCACCGAAGCCCGCATCAGCCAGGCCGTGGCCGAACAACTCGACCAGCGCGGCCTGCGGCAGGCGACCGATGGCAAGGGCGACCTCAAGGTGCAGAGCGTGCTGATCGTCGACGAGCGTCAGGATCAGATCACCACCCAGTACGGCGGTGGCTGGGGCGGCTATTGGGGCGGTTACTGGGGAGGCCCGGCGTTCACCGAAACGCGCCGCGTGGACTACAAGGTCGCCACCCTGCAGATCGACCTGTACGACGCCAAGGACGGCAAGCTGGTGTGGCGCGGCAGCGGTGAACAGATCATGCGCAGCCAGCCGCCGACACCCGCCGAGCGCGAACGGGCGATCCGCGAAACCGTCACTCAGGTGCTCTCGCAGTACCCGCCGCGCTGAACAAGGACCGTCCGCTTTGAATGCGAACCTGCAACACCGCCCGGCCACGGCTGCCGACCTCGGCACCGTGGCCGGCTTTCCGCAGAACGTTGACGAACTGTTCTTCTGCTATCCCAAGGCCATCTGGCCGCTGGACGTCGGCCAGCTTGCCGCCGCCCTCGCCGAGCGCCGCGAAAGCACCGTGGTCGAACTCGGCGGCAAGGTCGCCGGCTTCGCCAATTTCTACCAATGGCAGCATGGCGAATTCTGCGCCCTGGGTAACCTGATGGTAGCGCCCTGGGCCCGCAGCCAGGGCGTGGCCCAATACCTGGTGGAAGTGATGGAGAACCTCGCGCGCGAGCGCTACGACGCGCCGCTGATGAAGGTGTCCTGCTTTAACGCCAACGCCGGTGGCCTGCTGCTCTACACCCGCCTGGGCTACCGTACCGTCGGCATCGTCGAGCGCCGCGCGCCGGATGGCAGCCGTGTCGCCCTGGTGCAGTTCGAGAAGAATCTGCAGCCAGGTCGTACCCCAGCGGATGCGACTCAGGCGCCCTTTACGGCCAGGTGATTGGCGGAAGGCAGTGAGAGTCGAACTCACCCAGGAACGGATGCCGTCCCCCACCGGGTTTGAAGCCCGGCCACGCCACCGGGCGTGATTGCCTTCCCTGTTCGGCGGCTGCCAGTCGCTCGGCAGCCGTTGCGTTGGTTGTGCAGGTTAGCCCATGGCTACCGTTGGTCGTCAATCGCTAAGAGCGCACCGGATGCACCGACCGCAGCACCTTCCTGTTGGTAGCCCATTAGCTGAATCGCCAGCGCCGAGTCGCTACGGATACGCCGCTCGTTGGCCAGGCGACGGGTGAAGCCAATGCGGTCGAAGTACTCCAGGAGCTGGATGGCACGCTTGCGGCCGATGCCGATACGGTCTCGCCAATCGACCACACGCAGACTGCCATGCTGCTCCACCAGTTCCAGCGCACGGGCGGCAAGACTGCGCAGGGTTTGTTCGGGATAGAACAGGTCGCGGACCACCTGATGCAACAGGCCCAGGCGCGCCAGTTTTCGCAGCAGCAGGCGCACGGATGCCTCGTCCCGTTGCACGGCGCCAGCCAGGTCACGAACCCAGGGTGGGCCGAAGCCGCCATCGAGCAGCAGTGGCCAGAGTCGTTCGCGCAGGGCTTCGTCGTCCGGGCTGAGCTGCACGCGGTGGTCCGGCAGGTGCAGCCAGGGGCCGCTGCTGGCGATGCTCCCGTTTGCCAGAGCCTGGTCGAGCAGGGCGATGAATACCGGGCGCTCCAGTTCGCTCAGGGCATAGCGGCGCAGGCGGTCACGGTCGGGGCCGAGTTCGTCCGGCAATTCATCATGGAAACGGCGCAGACCCTCGACCAAGGCGTCGCGCAGCGTCTGCAGATGCGCCGCATCGAACAGGCGCGTGCCCTGACGGGTTGCCAGTTCGCACGCCCCATCCGGCAGTGCCCAGCTCTCACGCGGACGATTGAACTGCCGCTCCAGCAGGGCGGGATCAAGGCCGTTATCGGCCGACTGCAACAGCACCGGCAGGGCCTGTTCCAGGCTGGCGCCCTGCAGCGCCTGCAATTGCCGCAAACGTTGCGGCGCACGGCGGCCGCGGGCCGGGGCGAAGGGATCGAGCACACGGCCGCCACCCAGCGTGCGTTGCGCCGACTGGTCGCGCAGCACCAGGGTATCGCCGTGCACGGCATGTGCCGGGGCGTTTAGCAGCAACTGCGCCAGGCAATGCAGTCCGGGTGCCAGGCTGTCGCTGTCCAGCAGGGCGATGCGCCCGGTGACATCCTGCGCGCCCAGGTGTACGTGCACTGGCGTCCAGTGCGCCAAAGCCCGCGACTCCGAGGCCAGCAGCTGCAGTTGGATATCCAGCCGGGTGGTCGGCGCCAGCAAGGCCGGCGCCAGCAGCCAGTCGCCTCGGTGCAGTTGCTCGACCGCCAGCCGCTCGCCGGCCAGGTTCAGCGCCACCCGCTGGCCGGCAAAGGCGCTTTCGGCCTGGCGATTCTGCGCGTGCAGGCCGCGCACGCGCACGCGGCGCCCGGATGGACTTAGCAGCAGTTCGTCGCCCAGCGCCACACGGCCGGCAAAGGCGGTGCCGGTCACCACTACGCCAGTGCCCTCGACGCTGAAGGCGCGGTCGATGGGCAGACGAAAATGGCCATAGCTGGTGCGCGTTTGGTGCACCGCAGAGATGGCCAGCAGGCGTTCACGCAGGAGTTCGACGCCTCGCCCGCTGAGGCTGTCCACCACCAGCAGTTCGGCGCCCGCCAGCGGCCCGGGGGCGAGCAGGTTTTCCACCTGCTCGCGCACCTGTTGCACCCGCGCGGCATCGACCCGGTCGATCTTGGTCAGGGCGACGAGCGCCTGACGGATGCCCAACAGCTCGGCTATCGCCAGGTGTTCGCGGGTCTGCGGCATCACCCCGTCGTCAGCGGCCACCACCAGCAACAGCAGGTCGATGCCACTGGCGCCAGCGAGCATGTTGTGGACGAAGCGTTCGTGCCCGGGCACGTCGATGAAGCCGGTGAGCTGGCCGTCGCCCAGATCGGCGTAGAGATAACCCAGGTCGATGGTGATGCCACGGGCGCGCTCGGCCGGGCGGCGGTCGCCCTGCTGGCCGGTCAGCGCCTGCAGCAGCGCGGTCTTGCCATGGTCGATATGGCCGGCGGTGCCGACGATCACGCCTGCGCCTCGCACAGCTGCGCCAGTTGCGCGACGAAGGCGGGTTCGTCATCGAGCTGGCGCAGGTCGAGCCACAGGGCGTCGTCATCGATGCGGCCAATCACCGGGATCGGCAGCTCACGCAACTGTTCCTCCAGCTCGCGCAGCGCACGGCCACGTAGACGTTTGGAGGTCTGCGGGCGGATGCACAGCGCCGCACTAGGTAGGCGTGCCACCGGTTGCGCGCCGCTGCCGATCATGCCCAGAGCATTTTCCACGCTGACCTGCCAGTGTTCGCCAAGGCTTGCGGCCAGTGCCGGAGCGACACGCTCGGCCTGGGCGCGGATATCCACCTGCGGACGGCTGAGCAGGCGCAGGCTGGTGAGGCGCTCGCCGAGGCGATCCGGGTCGCGGTACAGGCCGAGCACCGCTTCCAGCGCGGCGAGGGTCAGCTTGTCCACGCGCAGGGCGCGCTTGAGCGGGTTCTTCTTGATGCGCCCGATCAGTTCCTTGCTGCCGAGGATGATGCCGGCCTGCGGGCCGCCGAGCAGCTTGTCGCCGCTGAAGGTGACGATATCCGCGCCGTCGCGCAGCGCTTCCTGCACCGTGGGCTCCTTGGGCAGGCCCCAGCGTGATAGATCGACCAGGCTGCCGCTGCCAAGGTCCTCCAGCAGCGGCAGGCCGTGAGCGTGGGCGATGGCGGCCAGGTCACGGGTGGCGACGCTGGCGGTGAAGCCCTGCACGCTGTAGTTGCTGGTGTGCACGCGCATCAGCAGGCCCGAACGCGGGCCGATGGCGGCCTCGTAGTCCTTGGCGTGAGTGCGGTTGGTGGTGCCGACCTCGACCAGCTTGACCCCGGCACGGGCCATGATATCGGGGATGCGGAAGGCGCCGCCGATCTCGATCAGTTCGCCACGGGAGATGATGCCCTCCTTGCGCGCCCCCAGGCTGTTGAGCGCCAGCAGCACGGCCGCTGCATTGTTGTTGACCACGGTGACCGCCTCTGCGCCGGTCAGCTCGCGGATCAGGCCGATGATCAGGTCGTCGCGGTCGCCGCGCTTGCCGCTGGCCAGATCGAATTCCAGGTTGAGCGGGTAGCGTGCAGCCTGGGTGATGGCGTCGATGGCCTCCTCCGGCAACAGGGCGCGCCCGAGGTTGGTGTGCAGCACCGTGCCGGTCAGGTTGAACACACGGCGTACACGACTGGCGTGACGAGCGGCCAGGCGTTCGCCGGCACGACCGGCGAGCACCGCCTCGCTTAGCTCCACCGCAGCAAGTTGGCCGCTGCGGACGGGTTCGCGCAACTCATCAAGCAGATCACGCAAGATGGCCAGCAAGGCATCGCGACCGTAGCGCTGCTGCAGGGGCGCCACGCTTTCGCAACGCAGCAGGCGGTCAATGGAAGGAAGACGGGCAGCATTGGCATTCATCGTCAGCGCCCTCAGTCGGAACTGCCGGGTGCCAGCAGCAGGTTCGGCGCCCGGCGCAGGTGCCCCTCCTCACTCAGGCGCATGTCTAGGTCGAGACTGGCCAGATCATCGGCGACAGCATCGGCCTGATCGTCGAACTCCAGGTAGCACTGCTTCAGATAGCTCTGGCAGCTCGGGCAGGTCTCGGCGCGGATCGCCGAGCGCTCGGGCGCCACGCCCTCACGCTCGAGCGACAGGTAGGCCAGGTGCTTGGAGGATTCGCAATTGCTGCACTTGACCCGCACGTGGTGCCATTCGCAGGCGCACAGCGAGCAGCTCAGGTAGCGCAACCCGGCGTACTTGCCGCGATGGCGCAGCATGCCGGCCACCGGTGGCGAGCCGCAGGCCGGGCACAGGGTCTGGCTGGAGGTTTCCACCAGCCGCTCGCTGGGCAGCGCCAGCAGCCAGTGGCTGAAGGCGACCTGCAGGGCAGCGCCGAGAAACGGCACCAGCGCCGCCGGCAGCAGATCGAACTGGCCACCCAGCAAGGCGATGGCCCAGGCCTTGCGCTGGCCGCTATCGGCCTCGCGCAAGCCTGCCAGGGCGGCACGTACAGACGGATTACCGTCGGCCTTGATCTCGGCCAGCAAGGCGTCGAGGGCGGGTTGCCAGGCATCGCCGCGTACCAGGGTGTCGAATGCCAGCGGCGGCATGCGATGCTCGAAACTGCGCGCCAGGGCTTCGGCCGATGGGCCTGACAAGGGCGGTGGCGCATCCAGCACACGCTGCTGCGCCTCGCACAGATCGGCCATCAACAGCAGGTAGGCCGCCAGCGGATGATCGGCAGCCAGGCTACGCAGGCGCCGGGCACGGCGGCTGAACAGGTCGGGCTCGGGCAGGTGGAGAAAAGGCGGGATGTTGGCCGCGGCTTCGATCTGCCCCGGCTCGAGAATCTGGCCTGACACGCAGGACTCCTTAGGGACTGCTCCCGTGGTTTTCGCTAGATCAGCCTAGACCAGGCTGAAGGGGTTTGCCGGTTGCAGAGTTGAGGTTGGCTGGGCGTGGTCGCGGACTGCATCTGGATACGAGACGGTGTGCACGGTTGCCGTGGGAGGTGATTTAGTGGCGCGCGTTGATCGCGGCTGAAGCCGCTCCTACGGGTGTGGGCTGTCGCGGCTAAAGCCCCTCCCACAAAAGCAGAGCGCGCCCCGGATTGCATCTGGGCTACGCGGCTGAAGCCGCTCCTACATGAAACGACATCCCGTAGGAGCGGCTTCAGCCGCGATACAGTCATCATTCAGTGGCGCTTGTGGCTGTCTTTGCTGACTTCCTCGTACCAGGCCGCATGGTGCTTGCGCGCCCAGCCGCGGCTGACCCAGCCATTGAGCATGGCGCCGATGGAGCCCTTGACCCAGATGCCGGCGTAGACGTGCACGATGATGCAGATGATCAAGCCCCAAGCCGCCGCGGCGTGCAGCAGCGAGGCCAGGCGGATCAGCTCGATGCCGAACAGGTGGCTGAAGTACTGGCGCCACATGACGATGCCTGTGGCCAGCAACACCAGCATGCACAGCAGCAATACCCAGAACAGCAGCTTCTGCCCCGCGTTGTAGCGCCCCACCGGTGGCAGCCGTTCCTCACGGTTGCTGATCACGTCACGCCATTGTGCCAGCCACTGGCGATCGCGCGCCTCGAGGCGGTTGTGCCCGGCAAAACGCATCACCAGCCAGAGGAAGAACAGGAACATGGCCAGGCCGAGGAAGGGATGCAGAATGCGCGTCCACACTCCGCCACCGAACAGGTTGCTGAGCCAGAACATCGACGGGTGAAACAGCGCCAGGCCGGACAGGCCGGCGAGGACGAAGAGGATCGCCACCACCCAGTGGTTGCTGCGTTCGCCGGCCGTGTAGCGTTGGATATCGTGTTTCATGCTGGTCTCCTACGGCCGCTGGTTCGGATCATAGGTGTGCACGGCCGGGTCGACCTGATGCACGGCTGGGTCACCCGTCACGGGCTCATCCTCTTCCACGCGGTTGCGCCCGACGCGGATGTAGTGGAAGAACCCGATCAGCGCCGTGGCGCCCATGGCCAACAGACCGAGCGGCTTGGTCACGCCCTTCCACAACGACACCAGCGGACTGATGCTCGGCGCGTTCGGCAGGCCGGCATAGAGCGACGGCTGGTCGGCGTGATGCAGCACGTACATCACGTGGGTACCACCGACACCGTCGGGATCGTACAGGCCGGCGTTGTCGTAGCCGCGTGACTTCAAGTCGGCAATGCGCCCATCGGCATGCTCCTTCATCGCCTCCTTGGTGCCGAAGACGATGGCGCCGGTCGGGCAGGTCTTCACGCAGGCCGGCTCCATACCGACGGCGACGCGGTCGGAACACAGGCTGCATTTGTAGGCCTTGTGGTCCTTCTGCGAGATGCGTGGGATGTTGAACGGGCAACCGGTGATGCAATAGCCGCAGCCGATGCACTTGTCCTGATTGAAGTCGACGATGCCGTTGGCGTACTGGATGATCGCGCCCGGGCTCGGGCATGCCGCCAGGCAGCCGGGCTCGGCGCAGTGCATGCAGCCATCCTTGCGGATCAGCCATTCCAGCTTGCCAGCTTCGTCCTCGTGCTCGGTGAAACGCATCACCGTCCAGGAGCTGGCGGTGAGGTCGGTCGGGTTGTCGTAGGTGCCGTGGTTCTGACCGACCTCGTCACGCAGGTCGTTCCATTCCGAGCACGCCACCTGACAGGCCTTGCAGCCGATGCACTTGGAAACGTCGATGAGCTTGGCCACCTCGCCGACCTGCCTTACGGAGGGCATCGGCGTGGTGGTGGCGGAGCGGGCGATGATGTCTTGTGAGGCCATGGCGCTGCTCCTATGCCTTTTCCACGTTGACCAGGAACGACTTGAATTCCGGGGTCTGCGTGTTGCCGTCGCCGACGAAGGGCGTCAGGGTGTTGGTCAGGTAACCGTTGCGCGCCACACCGGCGAAGCCCCAGTGCAGCGGGATGCCGATCTGATGCACGGTTTTGCCGTCCACGGTCAGCGGCTTGATGCGCTTGGTCACCACCGCCACCGCCTTGATATAGCCACGGTTGGACGACACCTTGACCCGCTCGCCGGCGACGATGCCCAGCTCCCTGGCCAGCGCCTCGCCGATCTCGACGAACTGCTCGGGCTGGGTAATGGCGTTGAGCCGACAATGCTTGGTCCAGAAGTGGAAGTGCTCGGTCAGACGGTAGGTGGTGGCGGCATAGGGGAAGGCGTCCGCCTTGCCCAGCATCTCCATATCGCCCTTGAACACCCGCGCCGCCGGGTTGCTGATGGCCAGCGCATTGTCCGGGTGCATCGGGTTGCGCCCGATCGGCGTCTCGAACGGCTCATAGTGCTCGGGGAATGGCCCTTCGGCCATCTTGTCCACGGCGAACAGGCGCGCCACCCCTTCAGGGTTCATGATGAAAGGGTTCATGCCCTCGGCCGGCGGCGAGTCGGCCTTGAAGTCGGGCACGTCGGTGCCGCCCCAGGCCTTGCCGTTCCACCACACCAGACGCTTCTTCTCGACATCCCACGGCTTGCCGCTGGGGTCGGCCGAGGCACGGTTGTAGAGAATGCGTCGGTTGGCCGGCCAGGACCAGGCCCAGCCAAGCGTCTGGCCCATACCGTAGGGGTCGGCGTTGTCGCGCCGCGCCATCTGGTTACCCTGCGCCGTCCACGAACCGCAGAAGATCCAGCAACCACTGGCGGTGGAGCCATCCGCGCGCAGCAGGCCGAAACCACTGAGCTGCTCGCCGGCCTTGGCCTGCAACGCCCCGGTGGCCGGATCATGGAGATCTTCCAGGGCCTTGCCGTTGAACTCGCGGGCGATCTCGTCCGGCCCGGGCTCGTCCGGTTTCAGGTACGACCAGTCGAGGTTGAGGATCGGATCGGGGAAGGCCCCGCCCTCGGTGGCGTAGGCCTGGCGCAAGCGATGGAACAGCCCGGCCATGATGGCGATGTCGGTGCGTGCCTGGCCGGGCGGCTCGGCGCCCTTCCAGTGCCACTGCAGCCAGCGTCCGCTGTTGACCAGCGAGCCGTCCTCCTCGGCGAAGCAGGTGGTGGGCAGGCGGAACACTTCGGTCTGGATGCTGGCGGTGTCGACGTCGTTAAACTCGCCGGCATTGCGCCAGAACTCCGAGGTCTCGGTGGCCAGCGGATCCATGATCACCAGGTACTTGAGCTTGGCCAGCGCGGCGCTGACCTTGGCCTTGTCGGGGAACGAGGCGATGGGATTGAAGCCCTGGCAGAAGTAACCGTTGACCTTGCCCTCGTACATCATGTCGAAGACCTTGAGCACGTCGTAGCCGGGCACATCCAGCTTGGGCAACCAGTCGAAGCCCCAGTTGTTCTCCGCCGTGGCGTTCTTGCCGTACCAGGCCTTCATCAGGCTGACGTGGAACTTCTCGTAGTTCTGCCAGTAGGACAACTGCCCCGGCCGCAGCGGCTTGGGCGAGCGCCTGGCGATATAGGCGGCATAATCCTGCTCGGCGTCCAGCGCCAGGCTGAGGTAGCCCGGCAGCAGATTGGAAAGCAGGCCGAGGTCGGTCAGGCCCTGGATGTTGGAGTGACCACGCAGGGCATTCATGCCGCCACCCGGCATGCCGATGTTGCCCAGCAGCAACTGCAGCATGGCGCCGGTACGGATCATCTGCGAACCGACCGAGTGCTGGGTCCAGCCCAGGGCGTACATGATGGTCATGACCTTGCCCGGCGCCGAGCATTCGGCGACGGTTTCCCACACCTGCAGCATCTGCGCCTTGGGCGTGCCACAAATGCTACTGACCAGATCCGGTGTGTAGCGGCTGTAGTGCTTCTTCAGCAGGTTGAACACGCAGCGCGGGTGGCTGAGCGTCGGATCGACAACGGCGTAACCGTCCTCACCGATCTCATAGCCCCAACTGCTCTTGTCGTAGCGCCGTTTCTCGGCGTCGTAGCCGCTGAACATGCCATCTTCGAAGGCATAGTCCTCGCGCACCACGAAGCTGACGTCGGTGTAGTTGCGCACGTACTCGTGCTGGATCTTGTCGTTCTCCAGCAGGTAGTTGATCAGCCCGCCAAGGAAGGCGATATCGGTACCGGTACGGATCGGCGCATAGAAGTCGGCCACTGAAGCCGAACGGGTGAAGCGCGGGTCGACCACCACCAGCTTGGCCTTGTTATGCGCCTTGGCCTCGGTCACCCATTTGAAGCCACAGGGGTGGGCCTCGGCGGCATTGCCGCCCATGATCAGCACCAGATCGGCATTCTTGATGTCGGTCCAGTGGTTGGTCATGGCTCCACGGCCAAACGTCGGGGCAAGACTTGCCACCGTCGGGCCATGTCAGACACGTGCCTGGTTATCGAACCCCAGCATGCCAAGGGAACGCACCACCTTGTGGGTGATGTAGCCAGCCTCGTTGCTCGATGCCGAGGCGGCCAGAAAGCCCGAGCTCAGCCAGCGGTTGACCGTCTGGCCCTGCTCGTTCTTCTCGATGAAATTGGCGTCGCGGTCGGCCTTCACGTGCCGGGCGATGCGGTCCAGCGCTTCGTCCCAGTCGATACGCTTCCACTCGTTGGAGCCGGCTTCGCGTACTTGCGGATACTTCAGGCGGTTGGGGCTATGGACGAAGTCCAGCAGGCCGGCGCCCTTGGGGCAGAGGGTGCCGCGGTTGACCGGATGATCGGCGTCGCCCTCGATGTGGATGATGTTCTGCGCCACGTTCTTGGCCGCATCCCCCTGGCTGTAGAGGATCAGGCCACAGCCGACCGAGCAGTAAGGGCAGGTGTTGCGGGTTTCGGTGGTGCTGGTCAGTTTGAAGTGCCGTACCTGGTCGGCGAAGGCTTCCGGGGGTGCGACTCCCAGAGCCGCCAGGCTCGATGCTCCAAGGCCTACGCCGCAGACCTTGAAGAACTGTCGACGGTTCATGTCCATCGTGGGTCTCCCAAATCAGGCTGACGCCCGGTGCGTTGCCGAGCGCATCGCTTTCAGCCTAGACCATCGCGTCACGTTCGCCAGCTTCATGTGCTGGCGACGCATGCGAGACCAACGGCGAATAAATACTGGCAATTGGACATGCTAACCCGAGAAAAAAAGCGCTATGCTGCACACATACTTTCTGTGATCACAAAAGCTTTGGAGAAGCTTTGACGTCGCCCCAACGGCCCGGACGCTGGCTGCCAGCGACAGCAGGCTAACGACATGACCGACGCCGAAGTACCGCGCCAGCCCAATATCTTCGCCCTCTGGCGTGAAGTGGATGACACTCGTATCCGCACGCGCCTGGGCGGCTTCTTCTACCTGCTCGCCTGGCTGCTGACCTGGGCATTCAGTAATGCACCGGACGAACGGCTTCTCGGCGGAGTGCTGGGTTGTGCACTGTTCGGCGCCCTTCTGGCAGCGCGACTGCTGCACCGACCCGACGGCCTCGACAGCCCCGAGCAGTTACAGCGCTGGCTGGATCGGCATTGGGGGCTGATCCTGCTGACCGCGCTGTGCTGGGGCCAGGCGCATGCCTTGGCGCTATACAGCGATGCCTATAACGACTCGGAAATGATCGCCACTCTGGCCACGGTAGCCTTCAGCACGGCGATGACTTTCAACTTCGCCATGCGCCGTGGCCGCGCCTTGCTGGCCCTGGCTCTGCTTTACCTGCCGGGCCTGGCGGTGATGACGATGAACTGGCAACAACAGCACGCGATGTTGATCACCCTGACCTTTTACCTCAGCTATCTGGTCCTGGTGCTAGGTCGCAACCATCGCGAGTACCGCGCCACGCTGAACCTTGAGCTGAAACTGCTGGAACAGCAGAGTCAGCTCGATCGGCTCAGCCGCACCGACAGCCTGACGCAGCTGGGCAATCGCTATCAGTTCAACAACCTGTTTCCCAGCCTGGTGGCCAATGCCGTGCGCCAAGGCGAACCACTGTCGCTGGTGCTGATGGACATCGACTTCTTCAAGAAAGTGAACGATGAGCACGGCCATGCCGGTGGCGATGCCTGCCTGAGTGCGTTCGCCGAGCGTATGCGCAAGGTATTTCGCCGTGACGGCGACGCCCTGCTGCGCCTCGGCGGCGAGGAATTCGGCGTACTGCTGCCGTGCACCACCCTGGCTCAGGCCTGGGAGCTGGCCGAGCGATTCCGCAAGGAGCTGGAAACAGAAGGCCTGCCCCTGGCCGGTCAGCGCCTGGCGCTGACCACCAGCCTGGGTGTCGGCTGTTTCAGCAGCCGTCATGATGGCGACGCCGATGCGTTCTTCCGACGCGTCGACGGCGCCCTGTATCGCGCCAAACGCGAAGGCCGCAACCGCCTGGTCGCGGCAGATCACTGAGGCGCCACGGCCGCAGGATCACATGCCGGTTGATAGGCATCCCGAGGTCGCCTGGCTGCGCGCCCATGCGAGCCGGCGACGATAACGCCGCGCACCGCATAGCCTACGAACCATCAGACTCACTAAAGGCGGAACTTGCCCATCTGGCCGCTCAGGTCATCGGCGAGGCGACTCAGTGTCTGGCAGTCCTCGCGGCAGGCGCGCACTTCGCCGGCTGTGGCATGCGCCAGATCGGCAATGCCCTGCACGTTGCGGTTGATCTCCTCGGTCACCGAGCTCTGCTCCTCGGTCGCTGCCGCTACCTGGGTGTTCATGTCGCTGATGCGCTCGACCTGCGCGGTGATCGCACCGAGCGACTGCCCCGTACGTTGACTGGACTCGACACCCGTACCGGTGGCCGACTGGCCGGCGTGCATGGAGCTGACCGCCGTTTCCGCGCCCTGCTTCAGACGCTGGATCATCTGCTGGATCTCGTCGGTGGAAGCCTGGGTGCGGCTGGCCAGGGTGCGTACCTCATCGGCGACCACAGCGAAACCGCGTCCCATCTCACCGGCGCGCGCTGCCTCGATGGCGGCATTGAGCGCCAGCAGATTGGTCTGTTCGGAGACACCGCGGATCACCGCCAGTACCTGGTCGATGGAGGCGACCTGCTCGGCCAGCTCGCCCACCGCCTCGGCAGCACTGCCGATATCGGCGGACATCCGCTCGATATGGGCAATGGACTGCCCGACCACCTGACGCGCAATCTGCGCCTCTTCGCGTGCGCTGTGCGAGGACTGCGCGGCATTGCTGGCGTTGCGCGCGATTTCCTGCACGGTCAGGCCCATCTCGTGCACGGCGGTGGCCACCATGTCGGTCATTTCCTGCTGCTGCCCGGCGCGTCCGGCGGTGTTCTCCACCACTCGCGCCACCTGATCGACCGCGGTGCGCAAGCGCTCGCTGGTCGCCAGCACATCACCGATCAGGTCGCGCTGGCTGGCGAGGAAACGGTTGAAGCCACGCGCCAGATCGCCCAGTTCATCAGCTCGCGACTCGTCGAGACGGCGCGTCAGATCGCCGCCACCGCCGCCGATTTCCACCAGTGCCTGAGTGACCTGGCGGATCGGCCGGACCAGCCCGCGCGCCAGCCACACCACCAGGCCGAGGAACAGCAGCGCCACGGCAAGGCCGACCAGGCTGGTCAGCAGTAACGCCTGACGCGCCTCGGCATAGATCTCCGCCTCCGGCACCTCGCTGACCAGCAGCCAGTCGATGCTGGCGAATTTCTGCGCCACGGCGAGAAAGGTTTCGCCACCGCGCTCGAAGCGCACCGCATGACCATCACCAGCCAGCGCCAGACGCCCAGCATCGGCACCGAACAGCTCGTCGAGCTTGCCGCTACCGCTCAGCTCGGAACGCGGATGCACCTTGACGTTGCCCTGGCTATCGATGAGAAACACCTGGCCGCGCTCGCCAAAGCGGAACTCGCTGATCATCTTCGACATGTCCGCGAGGTCGTACCCCAGGCCAGCGACGCCGAGGGTCTTACCGCCGCGCTTGATGCGCTGGTTGATGAACAGCGTCGGCAGGCGCGTGGTCTTGTCGATGTCGATCTGTCGAGGGTGCGCATCAGTCCTTCACCAGTGGTGTAGTTGCCGCTCGCCAGTGCGACGATTGAGGTCGTCATGGCGTTCTGCTGGGCGCGCACGCCCTCCAGGTAGCGAGCGAATTCGTCACGCCGGGCGGCATCCTCGCCTGCAGCCAGCCAGTCCTGGACCAGGCTGTTCTCGGCAATCGAGGCATTGGCGGTGATCGGTGCGGTCAGCACGCGCTCCAGGTCGTTGCGAATCGCCAGCGCCCGCGCCGGTAGCGCCTCCTCGATCAGGTAGCGCTCGGTCAGGCGGTCAACCACAGCCGAATAGATGCCTACGACGATCAGAATGCTGGCCAGCAGGGCGGCGCCCATGCTGAGTATCAACTGCCACTGGATACTGCGCTGCCATAGACGCATAAGGGTCTCCGGAGATTCGCAAGATTAATTGGATACAATTTTGTCCACAATATTACAGACAGACTCATGCGAAAACCGTATCGGCGCGTCGAGCAAAGAAACCAGCGGTTCTTGTCGTTTTCAGACGTGTGGGCAGCCGTGGCCATTCACGGCAACAGGTCCTGGTCGGCCTGCAATCCGGCGGGCGGCTCATTGGGAAACCAGCGCAGATGGATGCGCGCGAAGCTGCCGTCGCGCTTCATCGCGTCAAGCTCAGCCTGCCAACGTTGCACTCGCATCGGGTCGGTGCCGAGGGAGAAGGCGATATAGCTGCTGGTGCGCATGAAGGTATGCACAGGCTGCAATGCATCCGGCGCCGCACCCACCTCCTGCAGCAGGCCGGGCAGCAGCTGGTCCTCGTAGACCATCAGAGGCACCCGCCCCAGCAGGGTCATGCGCACCATCTCGTGGGGTTTGGGTACCAGCTCCAGGTTGTTGAACCCCAGCCGCACCAGCACCTGATGCGAATACCAGTCACGCGGCACGGCGATTCGCCCCAGTTGTCGAGCCTCTTCCAGGGTGGTGACCGGCAACGCCTCACCGCTTCGTGCGTACAGGGTGGTGCTGGTACTGATGATCGGCCCGACCCAGCGGAACAACGTCTCGCGCTCCGGGGTGCGCACCGTCACGAACAGGCCGACATCGGGCTGGGTGGTTGCCATCCTGTAGCCGCGTGCCCAGGGCACACTGAGGATCTGCGCGCGGCTGTCGGTACGCTGCAGCAACTCCCTCACCACCTCGACGGCCATCCCCTCGAGCTCGCCGGCCTGGCTGTAGTTGATGGGCGGATTCTCTTCCGTATAGAGCACCAGCTCCCTCGCCGGGAGTTCGGCGCAGAGCAGCGACAACAGCAGCAGATGCAGCAACCTGGTCATCGCGTCTCACTCGTCCGGTCCCGGCCCGTTGAGTTTAGACAGCGAAACGCCACCCTGGCGACCGCTCAGTCGGTGATCTCGAACTGCACGCGGGCGGTCTGCCCTGCCTCGTCGAGCACGCTGAGCTGATGTCTGCCGCTGTCGAAAGGCTGATTGAAGGGCTCATCCTGGGCGCTCTCGCCTAGTGGCCGACCATCGAGAAACCACCAGCGCCGACCACCGCCCCCCAGAGCCGACAGGCTGAGGCGCAGCGGTTCATGATTGCCCTGCGGTCGGCGCAGGCGATCTCCATCGCGTACGCCGACGACGGAAAGCGGCGCTACCTGGCTGCTGCCTGGCGGCGGACAGCTCGGATCGACACCCGGCAAGCGCGCGGCACGCCGCTCCCGGCGCGGCAGCCAGGGCTCCAAGGGGGCAGGCCACAACACCACCTCGCGCGTCTCGGCACCTGCACAGGCAGGCCCGACACGACGCCCCTCGGCATTGACCCAGTAACGCTCGCGCAGGCCGCTGCCCAGCGGCTGATCGGCGGCCTGCAAGGTCGGTGGCGTGGTGCCCTCCAGCGTCCAGGCAAAGCGCAGGCGGCGACAGTTGGGGTCATCCTTGCTCATCGGCTGCCCCAACGGCCAGCAGATGGCGGCCACGCCGACCTCGGCCGGCTGCGGGTCGGCCGGTGCGGCGATGCCGCGCTGGCTGTCGCGATTGACCAGCAGATCATGCACCTGCAGCAACAGCGGCGCAGCCGAGGCCAGGCCGAACTGGCCGGGCACCGGGGTGCCGTCCGGTCGACCGATCCAGATGCCGATCAGATGGCGCGGCCCGACACCAATGGCCCAGGCATCGCGAAAGCCATAGCTGGTGCCGGTCTTCCAGGCCAGGGTCGGGCGCTGCGCCAGCTGTGCGCGCGGGTCGCGATCCGGCCGCGCCTGGCCGCTGAGGATGCGTCGGATGATCCAGGCCGAACCGGGTGACAGCAGACGGCGCTCACGCAATTCATCGTTTGGCTGCAGGCGCGGGCGGGCCGCCATACCACCGCGGGCGAAGGCACTGTAACCGGCCACCAGCGATTCCAGCCGCGAGCCACCGCCACCAAGGATCAGCGCCAGGTTGGGCTCGGCCAGTGCCGGCAGACGGATAGGCAGCCCCGCGCTGCGCAGCTCGCCGGCAAAACGTTTCGGCCCGTAGGCTTCGAGCAGTTGCACGGCGGGCAGGTTGAGCGAGGTAGCGAGGGCTTCGCTGGCCGACACCGGGCCAATGAAACCGGAGGCGAAGTTGCCGGGGCGGTAGTCGCCGTAATGCCGCGGGACGTCCTGCAGCAGTGACTCGGAGTGGATCAGCCCGGCATCCAGCGCCATGCCGTAAAGAAAGGGTTTGAGCGTCGAGCCGGGCGAACGCAGGGCGCGAACCATGTCGACGTGGCCGAAGCGCGAGGTGTCAGCGATATCCACCGAGCCGAGATAGGCGCGCACCGCCATGCTTTCGTGCTCCACCACCAGGATCGCCGCCGAGGTGCGTTCCGGCAGTCGCGCGCGCCAGCCCAGCAGCAAGTCTTCCAGGCGCTGCTGCAAGCCGGCATCGAGGGTGGTACGAATCAGCGGCGGGCTGCCGGCACGGTTCAGCCGCCGCGCCAGCAAGGGCGCCAGGCTCGGCTCGCGGCGCGGCGCGAGAAACACCGGTTCTTCCAGCGCTTCGTCGACCTGCGCCTGCGGCCACACCTGAAACTCGCCCAGGCGCCTGAGCACCTTGTCGCGCGCCGCCTGGGCACGCTCGGGATGGCGGTCCGGGCGCAAGCGGCTGGGCGCCTGTGGCAGCACGGCAAGCAGCGCAGCATCGGCGCGGGTGAGCTGGCTTGGTGGCTTGCCCAGATAGCTCCAGCTGGCGGCGGCAACGCCCTGCAAGGTGCCACCGAAGGGCGCGCGATTGAGATAGAGCGTGAGGATCTCGTCCTTGGACAGGTGCCATTCCAGCTGCGCGGTGCGCCATAGCTGCTTGAGCTTGCCGGGCAGGTCACGCCCGTGCGGATCGAGCAGCCGCGCCACCTGCATCGACAGCGTGCTGCCGCCGGACACCACACGCCCGCCGGTCAGGTTCTGCCAGGCGGCACGCCCGAGCGCCAGCGGGTTGATGCCGGGGTGCTGACGAAACCAGCGATCCTCGTAAGTCAGCAGGGCTTCCAGGTAATAGGGCGAGACCTCGTCCGGCGTCACCGGGTAACGCCACACACCGTCACGGTCGGCAAAGCGCCACAGCGGCGTACCGTCTTCGGCCAGCACCACGCGGGCCAGGTCGTCTTCGGGCAGGGGCAGCGGGAAGAGGCGGTCGGCTAGCCAGAGCAGGGCCAGGGGGAACAGGAGGATAAGGAGCCAGCGGCGGGTTAGGCGGGGCATGCAAGCCCCTCTCCCCCAGCCCCTCTCCCATAAATGGGAGAGGGGAGCGGATCAGCGTTATGCCAAGATTTGCGGCGACGCTCATAGGCCGTCTTGCTCGCCAATTTCAAGACGAATCTGCTCAAGCACAGCCTCCGTTTCGGCCAGCACCTGATGATTCCTGAAACGCAGCACACGATAGCCTCGATTCTCCAGATAACGTTCACGTTGCTGGTCGTATTCCGTCTGCTGCTGGTGTTGGCCATCGTCCAGTTCGATGACCAGCCAGCGTTAGGTGCAGATGAAGTCGACGATATAGGGGCCAATGGGTTTCTGCCGTTTGAACTTCAGGCCACGGAAGCGATGAGCACGCAGGAAATACCAGAGCCGTTGTTCGGCATCGGTCATCTCGCGGCGCAGGCGTTTGGCGTTGTCGAGTAAGGTCATGGTTCCTCCTTGAACCTGTTTTGCCCTCTCCCCCAGCCCCTCTCCCGCAAGCGGGAGAGGGGAGCGATATGAGGTAAGCCTGATACCGAGTGCACCCTGCCTTGCAAGCCGTGTGACGCACATCTGACAGCTGACACGATCGGCTCCCTCTCCCATTTATGGGAGAGGGTTGGGGAGAGGGCCGCTTTTAGCGCCCCCTAACCACCAGCGAAGACGGCGCACTCCCCAACGCCTGCCAGCTCGGCCGATACATGGACTCCACCTGCGGTGGCGGCACCCGGTAGCTGCCAGGCGTCACTGCGCGGGCCAGGTAGAGCAGATGGGTAGTGCCGTAATCATCCACGTCCACTGCTGCCACGTAGCGGTCGCCGCGATATTCCTGATGCTTGATCCGCGCGTTCTGCATCGACTGGCGCCATTCCTTGACGTTGCTGCCGGCGTCATCGAGGCTCGCCGCGCTCTGTGCCAGGTTCTGGTTTTCCAGCTCCAGGCCGGCCGGCAGCAGGTCTACCACCAGTGCATCCGGTACGCGCTGCTTGGCTCGCACGGCCAGGTGCACCAGCACCAGCTCGCCGCTGTCCAGGCGCTGCAGGTCGAGCGGACGGCCATCCATGCCCAGGTACTCGCGCTCGATGCTGAGGTTCTCGCCACCGGCGCGCGGCGCCTGGCTCGGATAACCGGACAGGGTCAGCTGCTGATACAGCTTGGCGCTGCCTGCGTTGCTAACGCTCAGCGGTTCAGCCAGTTCGGCGCGCTCGAGCTTGATACCGGGCTGCTGGTTGCTCAGCTCGAACTGGAAGGCGCCGCTAGCAAGCGCAGCGCTCCAGGTCTGCTCCGGCTTGCCGAGAATGCCGCGCCCGGCGAGGAACAGCGAATTGCGCTCCTGGGTCGACAGCCAGCGCTGACCCGCCAGCTCATCGGCCAGGTTGAACAGACGCTGCTCGCGCTGGCCGGCCGCCAGGTCGTGCTCCTCAAGCAATGCGAGAATCAGCGCCTGGTCGCGCAGCGGGCTGCCGTAGTCGGCCATCCAGCGTTCGCCATCGCGCTGCTGGATCAGTCCCTGGTTCAGCGCTTGCTCGGCACGCGGTGCATCGCCCATCAGCTTCAGCGCAGCGGCCAGTTGCACCAGCGGCAGGCCGGAGCGCGCGTCGTTGCGGCGGTCGAACAGGCTACGCAGCGCGCCCAGCGGTGCCTGTTGGCTGCGCGCCAGAACGTAGCCGGCGTAGGCCTGCACGGCGAAGCGGGTATGGGCGAAGTCCTGACTGTAACTGGCCTCGATCAGGCTGCTCTGCTGCAGGTAGCGAAGCAGGCGATCATTGGCCTTCTTCAGCGCCTCGGCCGGTACGCCGAAGCCCTGCTCGCGGGCACGCAGGAGGAAGTCGGTAACATAAGCGGTAAGCCAGTATTCCTCTTCGCTCTCGGCGCTCCACAGGCCGAAGCCACCGTTATGCCGCTGCATGCCGAGCAGGCGCTCGATACCCAGCTCGATGCTCTTGCGCCGCTGTTCGTCCGGCTCGCCTTCCAGTCCCAGGCGCTTGAGGCTCGCGGCGTCGGCGTACAGCGACGGGTACAGGCCACTGGTGGTCTGTTCCAGGCACCCGTACGGATAGGCCTTGAGTGCACGGATCTGCTCGCCGAGGTTTAGCGGCGGCCGACTCGACAGCGCCAGCACGGCTTCCAGCCCGGCAGGCTCGAACTGGTTCAAGGTACCGGCAGGCAGGGTCCAGGGCTCGCCCTCCCCCAGTACCGCACGGAAGTGTTGCAACTGCGCCGGGTAAGCCGGACGGATGCCCAGCGTCCACTCACGGCTGAAGTCACCCAGCGTCTCGTTCGGCAGCACCAGCCCCTGCACCTCGACGTGGATACGGCCCTGGCCCAGCCCGCCTTCGGCGCGCACCGGAATGCGCAGGGTGGTGCGCTGACCATCGTTCAGGCGGATCGGCGCTTCGCCCTGGTTGAGCAGACGCAGTTGACCCTCCACCTCGACCTGCACGTCGAGCTGCTGCTCGGCGCCGGACAGGTTGGTCAGGTCCAGCGCCAGGGTGGTTTCGTCGCCGCCGGCGAGGAAGCGTGGCATCGACAGCTCGGCGATCAGCGGCGCGGCAACCACCGTCTTGGCCTCGGCCATGCCGAAGCGCTCGTCGGTCCAGGCCTGGGCCATCAGGCGCAGTTCACCGTTGAAGTCGGGGATATCCAGGCTGACTTCACCCTCGCCCTTGTCGTTCAGCTTCAACGCATCGCTTTGCAGCGCGACGATCAGCACGCTGGTATCCGGGCGCTTGCCACCGGCGGCAAGGCCGGCGTCACCACCGAAGGCCAGGCTGGCGACACGCCCCTGGGCCTCGATCAGTTGGCCGTAGATATCCAGCTGGTCGGCGCCATAAGCCTTGCGCCCGAAGAAGGTGGCGAAGGGATCGGGCGTGGCGTAGCTGGTGATGTTGAGGATGCCCACGTCCACCGCGGCGACCAGCACATGCACCTTGTCAGGAATGCTGCCGTCGGCATTACGTGCACTGACCTTGACCTTCAGCGGCTGTTTGGGCCGCATCTTCTCTGGCGCCTCCAGGCTCACCGCCAGCTTGCGCGGAGCACGTTCCAATGGCAGATGCAGCAGGCCGACCGCACGTTTCGGGGTGACCTGCGCCTTGCGCTCGCCCGGGCGAATCACCAGGGCGCTGAGGTAGAGGTCGTGGCGCGCCCATTTCTTGTCGATGGGCAGTTCGAAGGTCTTGCCTTCAGCCGGCACGCTGATTTCCTCCCACCACAGCGGCCCCTCGCTGGACTCGACCAGCAGGTAGCCGTTGCCGGCAGCAGGCGGGGTGACGGTGATCTTGGCCACATCACCCGCGGAATAGGCGGGTTTATCCAGCGCCAGCTTGACCTGGTCCGGGCGCACAGCACCACCATCGGCGTTGTCCTGCCAGCGGTAGCCGGCCCAGAAGCGCAGGCTGCTGACCAGCCCGGTCTGGTTGTCCACTACCTCGACCCGATAAGGGCCCCACTCCACCGGGAAGCTGACCTTGGCGGTGCCGCCCGCGGCGACCTTCAGCGGCTCGTCGCTGAGGGTCAGGAATTTCTCGTTGTAGTTGTGGCGCCAGCCTTCACCGTCGGAGAAGCTCCAGAAATAGTCGCGGCGTTCGCGTACCAGGCGCACGTTGAGGTTGTCGGCAGCCAGCTTGTTGCCGGAGGCGTCGGCCACCAGGATTTCGAATTCGGCCAGGCTGTCGGCGTCGACTTCCTCGCCCTCGAACAGGCCACGCAGGCCCGGCAGGCGCTCGGCCGGCCATACCGGTTGGACGATGCGGCGGGTGATCGGGCGGCCGCCGGACTCCTGCAGGCTGGCCTGGAGGATCAGACGCAGCGGCGACTTGGCGTCACCCCAGCGGTTTTCCGGGCGCAGGACGGCGCGGCCCTGATCGTCGAGATTGACTTCGTCGAGCTCCTGGTCCTGGCTCAGGTCGGGCTCGGTGATATCGCCGAACTGATATCCCGGCAAGCTCGCCACGGCCTCACGCAGCGGGCGCACGTAGAGTTGCCCGGTCAGGCGATTACCGGCGGCCGGCGCACCGTAGAGGTAACGTCCGGTCACCGCGAACTCGGCGCTGTCACCTGGCGCGTAGGGCTGGTCCTGGCCTTTGAGCTCCAGGGCCATGCGCTCGGGCAGAAAGTCTTCGACGAGGAATTCATAAAGCTGCGGGTTGCCGTCGCCCAGATCGAGCAACAACTGCCAGCGTCCGGTTGGCGCCTCTTCGGCCAGCGGCAACTGATATTGATAGAGGCCGTTATCGCCAGCATTCCAAACGAACTTGCGGCTGACCTGCTCATCCGGGCGGCGCACCTCGACGCTGACCGGCTGAGCCTTCACCGGACTGCCGTCGGCATCGCGCAGCAGGCCGTTGAGCAGCACGGTCTCACCGGGGCGATACAGATCACGCGGACCGAACACGAAGAACTGCAGGGCATGCGCCTTGGGTCCGGCGATATCGAACTCGGCCAGGTCCAGCGCCGGGGTGTTCAGGCGCAGCAGGCTGGTCTGCTCGTCCTGCTTGGCCACCAGCACCTGGGCCTTGGCCGGCAGCGGCAGTTGCGCATGGCCAGCCGAATCGGTCTTGCCTTCGACAAGTAGCGCACCACTGCCATCGAGCAGTTCCAGCTGCACCTCGGACTGCGCCTTGCCACCTTCCAGCGCCTGAGTGAACACATCCAGACGGTCACGATAGCGATGTGCGGAAAGGCCGATATCGCTCAGGGAAAACAGCGTGGCCGGTTGCGAATAGCTGTAACTGCCAGCCTCACGCATCACCGCCAGATAAACACCAGGCTGCTTGAACGGCTCCAGGCCGGCGATAGGCAAGAGCAGCGTTTCACGAGTGTTGCGCGCAGGGTTCAGGTCGAAGCGGCCGCCATAGACCAGATCGGCCATCGGCAGCAGCTCGCGAGCTTCCCAGGTATCCAGATTGCTGGCGCGGCCCCAGCGCGAGAGGAAATTCGGCAGCGCCTCGGGCTTGATGCGGAAGAACTCGACATTGACCTTGTCGACGTTCAGCGCGATCACCGGCAGGCCTTCAGCCAGGCGGGTCGGCAGGAGGGAGCCACGGCTGGCGAAACCGACGCTGGCCTGCAGATCGCGAGTCTCGAAGCGGCTGACATGCTCGGCAGCGAGCTTGCCGCCGTTGATCGACTTCAGCCCGGCATCGATGGTCAACGACAGCTTGCGCTTGGGCTCCAGGTGACGCAGGCGCAGTTCACTGAGATTGTCGGTCAGCTCCCAGGCGCCATCGACCTTGCCCGAGACGCTGTCGACCAGATGCAGGCGTTCGGCGAAGGGCTGGTCGGGGTCCAGCGGAATGGAAAAGGTCACCGACAGTGCACTGGCACCATCGAGTTGTACTTCGGAAACATCGACCACCTCCAGCTCGCGCCCGGCATAGCGCTTGGCCAGCGCCTCGCGGTCGACCGCAGGCTTGGGCGCCTGCGGCTGTTGCGCGGCAGGAGCGGCAGGGGTCACCGTGGCAGGGGGCTGGGAGGAATCACAGGCGCTGAGCAGGGTCAGCACCAAGGCCAGAAGCAGTCCTTTGTTCGGCATTGCGGGCTCCGGAGAGTGGGGGGCGCGAAGGCGGATACTATAGCTGAGCGGCCAATGCGCCGACGAGGCGAGGCGAGAAAATCCGCCAAGCTGCGCACACTCCGCAGGGCGCCTATAATCGGCGCTTTGCCGGAACCCCACGCCCCATGCACGCCCTGTTCGAAGCCTGGCGCCACACCCCGACCCAGCGCAAGGTCTGGGCGCTTGCGGCGCCGATGATTCTCTCCAACCTATCGGTGCCTATGGTGGCGCTGGTCGACACCGCCGTGGTCGGCCATCTGCCGCATGCTCACCAGCTCGCTGCGGTCGCAGTCGGAGGCAGCCTCTATACCCTGCTGACCTGGGCCATGGGCTTTCTGCGCATGGGCAGCACCGGTTTCGCCGCCCAGGCGGCTGGGCGCGAAGATGGCGGTGCGTTGCGCCAGGTGCTGGTGCAGGGGCTCGGCCTGGGCGTATTGCTGGCCCTGCTCCTCGGTTTGCTGGCCTTGCCCTTCAGTAGCGCGGCGCTGAGCCTGATGCAGCCATCGGCCGAACTGGACCAGCTCGCGCGTCAGTATTTCCAGATTCGACTACTCGGCCTGCCCGCCAGCCTGGCGACCTATGCGCTGATCGGCTGGCTGCTGGGCACCCAGAGTGCCCGTGGCCCACTGGCCATTCTGCTCACCGCCAACCTGATCAACGTGTCGCTGGATCTGCTGTTCGTGCTCGGCCTCGAATGGGGTGTGGCTGGCGCGGCCTGGGCCTCGGTGATTGCCGAATGGAGCGGCGCCCTGCTCGGTCTGTGGCTGGCCCGTGGCGCTCTGCAGCACTATCCCGGCCGTCTCGACACCCACGCGCTGGGGCACTGGAGCAACTGGCGACCACTGCTGGCAGTCAACCGCGACATCTTCATCCGCACCCTGGCGCTGCAACTGGTTTTCTTCCTGATCACCGTGCAAGGCACACGCCTGGGCGATGCCACGGTGGCGGCCAATGCCCTGCTGCTCAACGGCCTGACCCTCACCGCCTATGCCCTCGATGGCCTGGCGCACGCCGTCGAAGCCTTGTGCGGCCATGCTCTTGGCGCGCGAGATCGCGATGCGCTACGTCGCTCACTATTGGTGGCCGGTACTTGGTCACTGCTGGCCAGCGCCGGCTTTGCGCTGTTCTTCCTGCTCGGCGGGCACTGGTTCGTCAGCATGCTCACGAACATTGCCGAGGTCCGCGAACTGGCTCTGAACTTCCTGCCGTATCTGGCGTTGCTGCCTTTGCTGGCGGTTTGGAGCTATTTGCTTGATGGCCTGTTCATCGGCGCCACCCGCGCCCGGGAAATGCGCGACGCCATGCTCATCGCCCTGGCGTTGACGCTGCCGCTGGGCTGGTGGCTGCAAAGTCTGGGCAACCACGGGCTGTGGTTGGCATTTCTAGCGTTCATGGGGCTGCGCAGCCTGGTATTGGCTGGCTATGCTTGGCAATTGAGCCGTCGCGACCTGTGGTTCCCTTCCCAGAATTAGCAGGCCGTTGAAAAACGTAGGCGAGGCAGGTAAGACAAGGCAAAAACGGCCGAAAAAGCGCAGTTTACAGGTGTAAATGAGCATTTTGAGGCCGTTTTTAACGCAGTATTGCCAACGTAGGTAGTTTTTCAACAGCCTGCTAGGAGAGATCGCCCCATGCTCAGCGTGCCAGTCCCACCGAATGAAGCCGAGCGCCAGGAAGCCCTGGATCGCATGGAGCTGCTCGACACGCCCGCCGATCCCTATCTCGATGCGCTGACCCGCCTGGCACGCGACCTGTTCCAGGTGAAGATGGCGCTGATCACCCTGGTCGACCGTGATCGTCAGTGGTTCAAGAGCCGCCAGGGGCTGGACGCAGCTGAAACGCCGCGTAGCCTCTCGTACTGCTCGCATGCCGTGCTGGATGACGCACCGCTGATCGTCGAGGACAGCCAGGTGGATGTGCGTTTCGCCGGCACCGAACTGGCACGCAACACCCCTGACGTACGTTTCTATGCCGGCTGGCCACTGCACGACGCCGATGGCATGCCAATGGGCACGCTATGCCTGGCGGACCCGCAGCCGCGCCAGTTCGACTACCAGGATCGATTCAGGCTAAGCGACCTGGCCTACCTCACCGAAAACTACCTGCATCTGCAGCATTGTTCGCAACAGGCCAGTGACCTGCGCGAAGCCCTCAGCCGCGAGCAGCGCAAGGGCATGCTCGATGCGCTGACCCAGCTGTGGAACCGCGCCGGGCTGCTGCACTTTCTGCCACTGGAGCAAGCGCTAGCCGAGCGCCACCGGCTGCGCCTGGGCCTGATCTACTGCGACCTGGACCACTTCAAACAGGTCAATGACAACCATGGCCACGATGGTGGCGACCACGTTTTATGGGAAAGTGCCCGGCGCATGAGTGCAGCGGTGCGCCCGCAGGATGTGGTGACACGCAATGGCGGCGAGGAATTCGTCATCCTCTCCCAGGTGCACGATGAACAGGAGCTGCTGCAAATTGCCGAGCGCATCCGCCTGGCCATCGCCAGCCAGCCGATGCAGCTGGAAAAGGCCGCGCTGCAACAGACCGCCAGCCTCGGCTGCACGCTTATCGGCTCCAGCGAGAACGCCATGGACGCGCTCAAACGTGCTGATCAGGCGCTTTACCGAGCCAAACACGGCGGTCGCAACCGCACTGAACTCGCCCCCAGCGCACCCTGAAAGGAAACACACATGGCTGCCGCGTTCGTCGCTTACCTGCACTACCTATCGATCTTCGCCCTGTTCGCCCTGCTCAGCATCGAACACGTGCTGTTCAAGGCGCCGCTGGATCTGTCCCGGGCACGCAGCCTGATGATCACCGATCTGGCCTATGGCGTCTGCGCCGGCCTGGTGCTGGTCACCGGTATCGCCCGGGTGCTGTGGTTCGGCAAGGGCGCGGCCTACTACATGGGTAACAGCCTGTTCCACGCCAAGCTCGGCCTGTTCATCCTGGTCGGCTTGCTGTCGATCCTGCCCACCCTGGTGTTCATCAAATGGCGTAGCACGGTGAAGGCCGGCCAGGTGCCAGAGCCGAGCGCCCGGCAGGTTCGCCTGGTCACCTGGAGCATTCGCATCGAGCTGCTGCTGTTGCTGGTCATCCCGCTGCTGGCTACGCTGATGGCGCGCGGCTATGGCGTCATTGGCTGAACCGAGAGACGCACAGCATCGCTGCTAAAGCGCGTCCCACAGAGCAGCAGCGTAGCCCGGATGCAATCCGGGAACGGTATCCGACCGGATGCCATCCGGGCTACCGGAGGTCGCCTATGAAGCCAGGTAGGACGAGCGGGTCAAGCCCAGACGCAACGCATCGAGGAACTGGGTACGCTCACGGGCGCTGATCTTGGCGCTGGCCACCTTGTCGCGGTAGTGGGTCATCAATTCCTCGGGCGACAGGTGCACGTAGCGCAGCATGTCCTCGATGGTGTCGTGGGTCTCGATACCGGCGTGTACCACACTGCCATCGGCGGCCTGGTAGATGTTCACCGAATCGGTATCGCCGAACAGGTTGTGCATGTCGCCGAGAATTTCCTGGTAGGCGCCAACCAGGAAGATGCCCAGCACGTAATCCTCGCCTTCACGCAGTTCGTGCACCGGCAGGCTGGTTTCGATGGACTGCTCGTCGACGTACTGACGGATCTTGCCGTCGGAGTCGCAGGTCAGGTCCTGCAATACGGCGCGGCGCAGCGGCTCCTCGTCCAGGCGCGACAGCGGCAGGATCGGCAGAATCTGGCCGATGGCCCAGGTGTCCGGCAGGCTCTGGAACACCGAGAAGTTGCAGATGTACTTGTCGGCTAGCTTGTCGTTGAGTTCGTCGAGCACCGCGCGGTGCGAACGCTGACGCGCCTTGAGCTGATTGTGCAGGCGACGGCAGATGGCGAAGTAGCACTGTTCGGCCAGGGCCTTCTGCGCCAGGCTCAGCTTGCCGGCCGAATACTGCGCGGCGACCTCCTCGATATAGTGGGTGGCGCGCCAGTAGGTCTCGGCGACCATTTCCGGATCGCTGTCGTCGAGCAGTTCGATCAGCCATTGCAGTACTTCTGGCTGCTCGATGCTCGGATCGATCTCCGACACCTTGTCGTTGTGTCGCTCGACGTCGGTGACCTGCACCAGCAGCACGGCGTGGTGCGCGGTCATCGCCCGGCCGCTCTCGGAAAAGATGTGCGGATGGGGGATTTCCTGGCGGTCGCAGAATTCCTTGAGCATGTCGACCACGGCATCGGCGTAGTCACGCATGTCGTAGTTGATCGAGCTGGCGTTGCGCGAGTGGGTGCCGTCGTAGTCCACGCCGAGGCCGCCGCCGACGTCGATGTGATCGACCGGCAGGCCCATGGCGCGCAACTCGCCGTAATAGCGGATGGCCTCACGGAAGCCCTTGCGGTAGTCGGCGATATTGGCGATCTGCGAACCCATATGGAAATGCAGCAGGCGAATGCCCTGATCCAGCCCGGCGGCGCGGAAGCGCTCGACCACCGAGAGTATCTGCGCGGCGGAAAGGCCGAACTTGGACTTCTCGCCACCGGTGTCGGCCCACTTGGAGGATGCCAGCGAGGACAGGCGCACGCGCAGGCCGATTTGCGGAGCCACCTTGAGTTCGGCCGCCTCCTCGATCACCAGAGCGACTTCCGATTCCTTTTCGATGACGATGAACACGTTGTGGCCGAGCTTCTGCCCCATCAGCGCCAGGCGGATGAACTCACGGTCCTTGTAGCCATTGCAGACGATGGTGCCGCCCTTCGGCGCCAGCGCCAGCACCGCCAGCAACTCGGGCTTGGAGCCAGCCTCAAGGCCGATGGAAACGTTCTGCGTGGCGATGATGTTCTCGATCACCGCCTCCTGCTGGTTGACCTTGATCGGGTACAGCGCGGTGTAGCGGCTCTGGTATTCCAGGCGCTCGATACTGGCGTCGAAGGCCCCGGTCAGGCGGCGCACGCGATCCTGCAGGATGTCCGGGAAGCGCACCAGCAGCGGCAGCGACAGGCCGCTCTGACGCAGCTCATCGACCTGCTGATAAAGGTCGATGGGCTGGCTGTCCGGACCGTTGGGCCGCACTTCGATACGCCCGGCATCGTTGATCGAGAAGTAACCGGCGCCCCAATGGCGAATGCCATAGACACTGCGGCTATCGGCTACGGTCCATTGGCTGCCGTCGTCTTTGCGGGTGCGTCGTGCGGACATCTAAGTCTCCCTGGGAATGGGTTTGCGCAACCGAAGGTCGCGTCAGAAATTAAAGGCGATAGATGACGGTTGCTCGGCGGTCGACCACCGAAACTCGTCGAAAGTTTAGAAAAAGCTGGCTCAGCCGCCGGACTTCTTCGCGGTAAACCCGCGTTTGCTCAACTCGGCAAGCAACAGATCGACGTGATCGCCCTGGATCTCGATCACGCCGTCCTTCAGCGCGCCACCGGTGCCGCAGCGCTTCTTCAGCGCGCTGGCCAGCTCCTTGAGCGGCTCCTCGGCCAAAGGCACGCCGCTCACCGTGGTGACGGTCTTGCCGCCACGGCCCTTGGTTTCACGGCGTACGCGGGCGATACCATCGCCTTCGGGAATGCGCGTCTGTTTGCAGATGCAGGCATCCACCGGCTGGTTGCAGTCCGGACAATGGCGACCGCCATCGGTGGAATAGACGAGACCGCTCAGGGCGGAAAATGACGAAGCTTTCTTGACCACCGGCTTGTCCTCGTAGGGGTCAGGATAGCGACTGGCCGACAGGCGTCGACCGCGAAGCCCCACTCAGGCAGGGGCAGCGCAAGCGGACAGACGTCCGCCGAAAAGGCCGCGCAGTGTAACGGCAAAGGCCGGGCTTGCTAAGACCATATTTGCGTCATTGTGCGGCACTTTGGCGACGCTGTTTCGTCATCGTGCACGCGGCACTCGGAATCCGCGACGCGGGGTGCGCCGTGCGCACCAAGGCCCCGTGTCCGAGGTAGAGGCGGTGCAAGCGGCGCGCGCTACGAGCCAAGCTCGACGAAATACAGGTGCCGACACAAACACCCTCTCCCGCCCTTCGGACCCCCTCTCCCATAAATGGGAGAGGGACATCAGCTAGCCGCAAGCGGCCTGTTTATGGCCTTTTTCTGTAGCGTTCCAGCGCTGCCAGCGAATCCGGGCAATACGGCAGGTGGCGGGTTTCCTCCAGCGCCTGCTCGATGCTGATGAAACGCGCCTCCAGCACCTCTTCAGGCTGCAGCACCAGCGGCGCATCGGACACCGCCGAATAAGCCATGCACCACAGACGGCTTTCTGGTGCGTCGTAGAGAAAGTGCGCATGCTCGACCAACTCGGCATCGACGATGCCCAGTTCCTCGGCCAGTTCGCGCTCGGCGGAAAGCCGGTAATCCTCGCCTTCCAGCACCATGCCACCGGCGGCCACATCCCAGTAGCCGGGATACAGCGCCTTGCTCAGGGTGCGCCGGTGCACGCACAGCAGACCGGAGGAGTTGAACAGGAGGATGTAGGTGCCACGCCCGATCAGGCGACGCTCGCGTAGCTCGACGCGGGTCACGCCGCCGAGCGGCCGATCATCCTCGTCGACCCAGGCGACCCGCTCCTGATCCGAAGCGGCGCGATGCGCCGCCTCGGTCGCCGAGATCGCTTCCATCAACCCTGGCTCAGCAATTGACGCAGGTCGATCAGGCCGGCGTTGGCGCGGGAGATGTAGTTGGCCATGACCAGCGAGTGGTTGGCGAGAATGCCGTAGCCACTGCCGTTGAGGATCATCGGGCTCCACAGGGTGGCCTGCGCCGCCTCCAGCTCACGGATGATCTGGCGCACGCTTACGGTGGCGTTCTTCTTCGCCAGCACGTCGGCGAAATCCACCTCGATCGCGCGCAGCAGGTGAGCCAGCGCCCAGGCCTGACCGCGGGCTTCGTAGAACACGTTGTCGATTTGCAGCCAGGGCGTTTCATACACACCATCTCGCCCGACCATGCCGGACTCTTCGGCGTCGTTGCCCACCTGCACGTTCTCGTTCAGACGCACCTGACCCACGCTGGCGGACAGGCGTTGGGACAGCGAACCAAGGCGCGTGCCAGCATCGCCCAGCCAGTTGTTGAGATTGTCGGCACGGGCATAGAAGCGTGCATTTTGCTGACTCAGGTCGGCCAGATAGCGATCCAGCGACTTGATACCTTCGCGATATTCGGACTCGGACGCTGGCAGCGCCCAGCTCTTGTTATCGAAGTGGAAGCGCGGCTCGGCCCTGGCCAGGTCAGAGTTTTCCGTGGACTGCGACTGCGAGCGGGCGAAATCCTTGCGCAGCGCGCGGGAGAAATCTCGCACCTGCACCAGCACGCCGTATTCCCAGCTCGGCATGTTGTCCAGCCACAGACCGGGCGGAGCAAGGTCGTTGGACAGGTAGCCACCCGGCTTGTCGAGCAGCGTAGTGGCGACCTGCTTGAGGGTCTCCACCGTGGTGTATCCGGTGACCATCTGTCGCTGCGCTTGCTGCGCCGCACTCTGCGCGTGCTGCTGTACCTGGAAGGCAGACGGTTCCTGACTCCAATACCAGCCGACCACCAGGGCGATCAGCAGATAGACACCGATCAGGCCGCCCAGCGCTCGGGCGATCAGGCTGCCGCCGCTGCGGCTGCCTGCTGTGGCCTTGTCGGCACCGTCTTGCGAGTTCGTCGCGCGATTCTTCCAGTCCAGCATGACAGTGTCCTTTTCAAGCGAATTCGAGTGTTCGACCACAACCCGGCCAACGGGTTGCGACCTGCTGCGCACTATAAGACAAGCCCGGAGCAAAACGCAGGGAACCGAGGCAAACTTACCGTTGGTACGGGAAAACGATATTTCTGTCGCTTATTCGACAAAAATACCGACGTCAATTGATCGGCGGCACTGTCAGCGCCGCCACCAAGTGATAGCATCAAGCCACCACTGACTTAACCTTTTATAGAAGCCGGCCCATGCCCGAGCACCTAGATCCCAGCCGCGATCGCCTCAAGCATCACTTCGCCCAGCGCGTGATCCATCAGGCACGCCAAGTGCTGGAAGTCTGGCAACGCCTGCAACGCAGCGAATGGACAGACGCCGGCATGGCCGAGCTGACCGAGGCCAACACGCGCCTGCTGCGCTACGCCGAACGTTTCGAACAGGTCGAGCACGAGCAGTTGGCACAAAGCATCGCTTCCAGTCTGGGTGAGGTGGTGGAAAATCGCGGCCGCCTCAACAGTAGCCTAATTGCCCGGCTCAATCAGATCATGCAGCGCCTGTCTCGTACCGGCCTGCGTCATGGCGACGCCTTCGAACAAACCTTCCTGCCGCCGCTACGCAAGCCGGTGTACATCGCCCTGCAGGACGCCAAGCGTGCCGAGCGCCTGGCCCAGCAACTGGAGTTCTTCGGCCTGGCCGCGCAGGCCCTGAGCGACGAACGCGCCTTCCGCGCCGCTATCGCCGAGCGCCATCCGGCGGCCATCGTCATGGATGTCGACTTCGCCGGTGCCGGGCTGGAACTGGCCGATTCGATGCAGGAAGGCCTGGAACAGAAGATTCCCATACTGTTCTTCAGCCACTGCGACACGGATACCCCCACGCGCCTGGCCGCAGTGCGCGCCGGTGGGCAGGAGTTCTTCACCGGCTCGCTCGACGCCTCGAGCCTGCTCGAACGCATCGAAGTGCTGACCCACGTTTCGCAGTACGACCCGTACAAGGTGCTGATCGTCGATGACTCCAAGGCTCAGGCGACCCACACCGAACGCGTGCTCAACAGTGCCGGCATCCTCACCCACACCCTGACCGAGCCGATCCTGGCGATGGACGCGCTGGCCGAGTTCCAGCCCTGATCGTCGATGACTCCAAGGCGTGCCGGGACCTGATCATCCTCGACATGTACATGCCCGAGTGCAACGGCACCGAGCTGGCCAAGGTGATCCGTCACAACGACCGCTACGTCAGCGTGCCGATCATCTACCTGTCGGCCGAGGACGACCTGGACAAGCAGCTAGACGCCATGAGCGAGGGCGGCGACGACTTCCTCACCAAGCCGATCAAGCCGCGCCACTTGATCGCCACCGTGCGCAACCGCGCAGCCCGCGCGCGCAATCTCAAGGCGCGCATGGTGCGTGACAGCCTCACCGGCCTGTACAACCACACCCACACCCTGCAGTTGCTCGACGACGCCTGCTACCGCGCACGCCGTGAAGATCAGCCGCTGGCCTTCGCCATGCTCGATATCGACCACTTCAAGAAGGTCAATGACACCTACGGCCACCCCATGGGTGACCGGGTGATCAAGAGCCTGGCCCTGTTCCTCAAGCAGCGCCTGCGCAAGACCGACCATATCGGCCGTTACGGTGGCGAAGAATTCGCCGTGGTACTGCCAGATACCGACGAGCAGTCGGCGCTCAAGGTGCTGGAGGAAATTCGCCAGCGTTTCGCCGAGATCAACTACCCCGCCCAGCCGCAGGACCTGTCCTGCACCTTCAGTTGCGGCATCGCCATGCTGCAACCGGGGCTCGATGGCAATGCGCTTTCCAAGCGCGCCGACGAAGCGCTGTACAAGGCCAAGCATGGCGGGCGCAACCGGGTGGAGCTGTACGGGGAGGCGTGATTCGCCCGCTGCAGCTCGATGCAAAACGTGACACAGCGCACGCCGTCATGAGCCTGTAACCAAACCGCAATAAGCTCGCGCGCATCGTTCAGTTGTCGATCGAGCCCGCCATGCGCCTCAAGCTGCTCACCAATCTCAATACCCTGCTGCTGGTTACCGTCTGCGTTGCCCTGGCAGCGATACTCTGGTGGTCGCAGCGCGCCTTGCAACAACCGGTGCAGTTGATGGAGCGCTACCTGACGCTGTCCCAGCAGTTCCAGCATGACGTGGCCGACAATATCCAGGCCTACCTGGTCAGTGGCAACGCCGTGCAGCACAGCGCCGCGACCCAGGCCATTGACGTTTTCGACGAATCCCTCGAACAGCTGCCGCAACAGCTGGCCAATGAGCTGCGCCCGAGCCTGGAACAGCTGCGTGACTTCAGTGCCAACCAGTTGCTCGCGGCCGGCAAGCTGGCCGGCGACCCGCAAGGGCTGCTATTGCAAGCCGAACGCGAAATGCTCGCCACACTGGAGCAACTGAGCCAGTACGTCGACAACGCCGACAGCCCGAGCGCCGCGAACTACCGCAAGCCGCTACAGGAGGCAGGTTCGCGACTGCTGAAGCTGGCTCATGCCCGCGAGCGCTTCATCAGCCAGGGGCGCAGCGAGCTGCTCGGCGACGTCGAGCGCGAACTCAAGGCCCTGGGCCAGCAGGTTGATACGCTCGACAGCCTGCCGCTGCTCGGCGTGCAACAGGCCGAAAGCTCCGCCAATATCGGCTTCGCCGCCCTACTCGGGCTGGATGACGCCGAGCAGGAGCAGCAGGCGCAGGACCGCGGTATCGACCTGAAGCGCGAGCTGAGCACCCTGGTGCGCCGCTACCCCGGCGAACTGCAGCGCACCCGTGAGCTGGTCGAACAGCGCCAGCAACTGGCGGTGACCACCGGCGAGCGCGTGCATCAGGTGCAGCAGGCACTGGCCGCACTGGAGCCGCTGGTAAAAGCTGAATATGCACGCATCCAGGGCGAAGTGCGGCTGATCCAGGGCCTGATGATCGGCCTGATCCTGCTCATCGCCCTGGTCATCGACCGCATCCAGCGTCGCCTGTCGCAAGTGCTTGGCAATCTGGTCCCGGCCTTGTCGCAATGGGCCAGCGGCGATTTCGCCACGCCAGTCTCGATCAACTCGCGCACCCGCGAACTGCGCGACATCGAGGACTCGCTCAACCATCTGCGCCGCTATCTGGTGGAACTGGTCGCCAGCATCCGCGGCCATGCCGAACAGGTCGCAGGTTCCAGCCGTACCCTGGCCGACCTCAGCGGCGGTCTGCATGGCGGCGCACAGCGCCAGGCTGGAGATACTGCGCTGATCCGCGACGCGCTGGGGGAACTGGAAGCCACCATCGGCCAGGTCGCAGAAGATGCCAGCCAGACCGCCGATGCCAGCCGCGACGCCGACCGCGCCCTGATTCACGGCCAGCAAGTCATCGGCCAGAGCCTGGAAGGCCTGCATGCGCTGGTCAGCGAGGTGCAGGACAATGCCCAGGCCATCGAACGCCTGGCCGATGAGACCGCGACCATCGGCAGCGTGCTGACGGTGATTCGCGGCATCGCCGAACAGACCAACCTGCTGGCCCTCAACGCCGCCATCGAAGCCGCGCGTGCCGGTGAGGCCGGCCGCGGTTTCGCTGTGGTCGCCGACGAGGTTCGCTCGTTGTCGCAACGCACCGGTAGCGCCACCGCGGAAATCCAGGAGGTCATCGGTCGCCTGCAACAGGCCGCACACCAGTCCGTACAGGCGATGCGCGCGCAGGTCGAGCACGCCGAGGCGACCGCCGGCAAGGCCGAGGCCGCCGACGGCGCTCTGGATGAAATCGTCAGCGCCATACGCACCATCGCCAGCATGGCCCAGCGCATCGCCGAGGCCACTGCCCAGCAGAGCGGTGCGGTCGGCGAGATTCGCGAACATGGCGAACGCATCCACCAACTGGGTGACGACAACCTCGGCCTGATCGCCAGCGGACGCAACGAGAGCGAACGTCTGCTGCAGCTTGGCGGCCAGTTGCACAGTGCCGTGCAGGCGTTTCGCGTCTAGGCGCTGCGCGAGCAGCACCTGCGACACGGCAGCGCAGGCTGGAACTCAAGGATAGCGGCCCCCTCCAAGGCTCCGCCCATCCCCGATATCCGACGCTCCGGCGCAGCGGCGGCAATGCGAGTGGGCGCTTTCCGGTATCATGCCGCCACCTTTCGCCGAGATGTTCACCCGATGTCACTGCGTCGACTGTTACTTCCCCTGCTTCTGCTGTGCCTGAGCCTGCCTGCCGGCGCCGGCCTGTTCGACCAGCGTCCGGCCGCGTCGCCAATTGGCGCGCCACTGAACAACAGCAGCGATTTTCTGCCCGTACGCGAAGCCTTCAAGCTGAGCCTGATCGGCAGCGATAAACAGTCGGTCACGCTGCGCTTCGTCGCTGCAGAGGGTTACTACCTCTACCGCCACCGCTTCAACTTCAGCGTCGAACCAGCGGATCTGGCCCTCGGCGAAGCCGAGCTGCCCGCCGGCCAGGCCAAGCACGACGAGTTCTTCGGCGATGTCGAGGTTTACTACGGCGTGCTGGATATCCGCCTGCCGCTGGACAACCCGGACGAGCGCCCGCTGCGCCTGCAGGTCGGCTATCAGGGCTGCGCCGACAAGGGCCTGTGTTATCCGCCGGAGACCGAGTTCATCGAGATCGGTGATATGCCGGCTGCCAGCGGCGGCGATGCAGCGCCAGTCGCGGCAGACTGGAACTGGAAAGAATTGGCACTGTTCTTCCTTGGCGGTCTGGCCTTGACCTTCACGCCCTGCGTACTGCCGATGCTACCGATCCTGTCTGGAGTGGTGCTGCGCGGCCAGCTCGGCGGCCTGCGCAGCCTGACCCTGTCACTGGCCTATGTCCTGCCGATGGCCGCCTGCTTCGCCATTCTCGGCACGCTGATGGGGCTGTTCGGCGCCGGCCTCAACTTGCAGGCACGCCTGCAATCATCCTGGGTACTGGTACCCTTCGCCGCCTTCTTCGCCGTTTTCGCCCTGGCCATGTTCGGCCTCTTCGAGCTGCGCTTGCCACGCGCCATCAGCGAACCGCTGGATCGCCTGGCTGGCAAGATGCACGGTGGTTCCCATGTGAATGCCGCACTACTCGGCGTCCTTTCCAGCCTGTTGGTCAGCCCCTGCGTTTCCGCACCGCTGGCCGGCGCCCTGCTCTACATCAGCGCCAGCGGCGATGCCCTGGGCGGAGGCCTGAAGCTGCTCGCCCTGGGCCTTGGTATGGGCACACCGCTGGTGCTGTTCGCCGTAGGCGGCGGTGCATTGCTGCCGAAAACCGGCACTTGGATGGTCACCGTGCGCAACGCCTTCGGCGTGCTGCTGCTGGCCGTCTCGGTCTGGCTGCTCGAACGCGTACTGCCGGGCAGCCTCAGCCTGGCGCTATGGGGCCTGCTGGCTGGCGGCGTTGCGGTTTTCCTCGGCGCGCTGGAGTTCGGCCCCAAGACGCACCGGCAGAAGCTCGGCCAGATCGCCGGGTTGGCGCTACTGGTCTATGCCCTGGCTGCATGGGTCGGTGCCCTGCAGGGCGCCACTGATCCGCTCAAGCCGCTCGGTCAGTTGCAGGCCGGCACCAGCCAGAGCAGCGCCAAGAGCGGCGCCTGGCAAACCCTGAGCAGCCCGGCCGAGCTGGACGCGGCCCTGGCCGAGGCCAAAGCCGGCGGCCAGCCGCTGCTGCTGGACTGGTATGCCGACTGGTGCATCAGCTGCAAGGTGATCGAGCGCGAGGTGTTCGGCAACGCCGAGGTCGGCAGCAGGCTGGCCGGCTGGCGCCTGATCCGCTTCGATATCACCGAAAGCAACGCCGCCCAGCGCGCCCTGCTGGACCGCTACAAGCTGTTCGGCCCGCCCGCCATCCAGCTGTTCGCCGCCAATGGTGACGAATTGCTCGATCTGCGTGTCGTAGGTGAGGTAGACGCCGCCACCTTCGCCACCCGCCTGGACCGGGCCACCAGCCGCTAGAGCGGCCGGCGCCCTAATCGTGCGCAGCCAGGCGGCCTGGCAACGACCAAAACCAGCGCTATAGTCATATTTTTGCCGCAAACGCCGGGCATCGTGTCGCCTATTGCCGACATCGGGCCAGCTACGGCATAGTCCGGCGCAGCCCGAACAACAAGGAACGCGACCATGGCCACCCTACTGGTGCTGCACGGCCCCAACCTGAACCTGCTGGGCACCCGCGAGCCCGACAAATATGGCGCCACCACCCTGGCCGAGATCAATCAGGATCTGGAACAGCGCGCCCGTGAAGCAGGTCATCATCTGCTGTACCTGCAGAGCAATGCCGAGTACGAACTGATCGACCGCATTCACGCCGCAAAGGGTGAAGGTGTCGACTTTATCCTGATCAATCCCGCCGCTTTTACCCATACAAGCGTCGCATTACGTGACGCGTTGCTGGCGGTGAGCATCCCATTCATCGAAGTGCACCTGTCCAACGTGCACAAGCGTGAACCTTTCCGCCATCACTCCTACTTTTCAGACGTTGCCGTAGGGGTGATCTGCGGGCTTGGCGCCAGCGGTTATCGGCTGGCCCTGGAAGCGGCACTCGAACAACTGACCGGGCGCGCCTGACGCGTAGCCTGGTAGACAAGTCCTACCTCACCTCTGGGAGTTGACCATTCATGGATATCCGTAAAGTCAAGAAACTGATCGAGCTGCTGGAAGAGTCCGGTATCGACGAGCTGGAGATCAAAGAGGGCGAAGAGTCCGTACGTATCAGCCGTCACAGCAAGCAGCCGGCCTACGCCGCGCAGCCGGTCTACGCCCCGGCACCCGCTCCGGCCGCCGCGCCTGTAGCTGCTGCCGCTCCGAGCGCTGAAGCCGCTCCGGCTGCCGCACCGAAGCTGAACGGCACCGTGGCTCGCTCGCCGATGGTCGGCACCTTCTACCGCGCCGCTTCGCCGACCTCTGCCAACTTCGTCGAAGTCGGTCAGACCGTGAAGAAAGGCGACATACTGTGCATCGTCGAAGCGATGAAGATGATGAACCACATCGAAGCCGAAGCCAGCGGTGTGATCGAATCCATCCTGGTGGAAAACGGCCAGCCGGTTGAGTACGACCAACCCCTGTTCACCATCGTTTGATGCACGGGGAGCCTGCAATGCAGAAGCTGGAAAAAGTCCTTATCGCCAACCGTGGCGAAATCGCCCTGCGTATCCTGCGTGCCTGCAAGGAGCTGGGTATCAAGACGGTGGCCGTGCACTCCACCGCCGACCGCGAACTGATGCACCTGGGCCTGGCCGACGAGTCCGTCTGCATTGGTCCGGCAGCTGGTGCGCAGTCCTACCTGAACATCCCGGCGATCATCAGCGCGGCTGAGCTGACCGGCGCCACGGGCATCCACCCGGGCTACGGCTTCCTCGCCGAGAACGCCGACTTCGCCGAACAGGTGGAAAACTCCGGTTTCGCCTTCATCGGCCCGACCGCCAACGTGATCCGCCTGATGGGCGACAAGGTGTCGGCCAAGGACGCCATGATCAAGTCCGGCGTACCGGTGGTTCCCGGCTCCGACGGCCCGCTGCCGGAAGACGAGGAAGAAGCCCTGCGCATCGCCCGTGAAGTGGGCTACCCGGTGATCATCAAGGCCGCCGGCGGCGGTGGTGGTCGCGGCATGCGCGTGGTGCACAAGGAAGAAGACCTGATCAAGTCGGCCAAGCTGACCCGCACCGAAGCTGGTGCCGCGTTCGGCAACCCGATGGTCTACCTGGAAAAGTTCCTCGGCAACCCGCGTCACGTGGAAGTCCAGGTGCTGTCCGACGGCCAGGGCAACGCCATTCACCTGTACGATCGCGACTGCTCGCTGCAGCGTCGCCACCAGAAGGTGATCGAGGAGGCTCCGGCCCCGCTGATCGACGAGAAGGCCCGCGCCGAAGTGCTCAAGCGCTGCGTCGATGCCTGCATCGAGATCGGCTACCGTGGCGCCGGCACCTTCGAGTTCCTCTACGAAGACGGTCGCTTCTACTTCATCGAGATGAACACCCGTGTTCAGGTAGAGCACCCGGTCACCGAGATGGTCACCGGCATCGACATCGTCAAGGAGATGCTCAGCATCGCCGCCGGCAACCCGCTGTCGATCAAGCAGGAAGACGTGAAGATCCTCGGTCACTCGGTCGAGTGCCGGATCAACGCCGAAGACCCGGACAACTTCATGCCCAGCCCCGGCAAGGTCAAGCACTTCCATGCTCCGGGCGGCAATGGCGTTCGCGTCGACTCGCACCTGTACAGCGGCTACAGCGTTCCGCCGCACTACGACTCGCTGATCGGCAAGCTGATTACCTTCGGCAAGGACCGTGACGAAGCCATGGCGCGCATGCGCAATGCCCTGGACGAGATCGTGGTCGACGGCATCAAGACCAACGTGCCGCTGCACCGCGACCTGACCCGCGACAAGGGTTTCGTCAAAGGTGGCGTGAACATCCACTACCTGGAAAAGAAACTGGGTATGGACAGGCACTGAGCAGGTTCTTGTAGCATCGAAAGGGAGCGGCCAATGCCGCTCCCTTTTTACATTCCACCCTGCGAAGGATGAACCACATGAACGGACTCACCCCCGCGGAGCGCAAGGCCGCCTCCATCGCCAGACTCCAGGCAGCCGGTATTCCCTATATCGACCACCTGCCGATGATCGAACCCGCCAGCGAGGTTCGCATACGCAGTGCAGAGGAAATCGCCCAGCGCGCCATTGCCTGCCTGATCACCATCCAGGCCGCCTGTGACCGCAATGCCGGCAACTACTCGCCCGACACGGCCCAGTGGTGCCAGCAACTGCTTGAGCAATACGGCATCACCCAGCTGACTCCCGCCGAGGTGCGCATCCTCAGCAATCAGGGCGAGCAGCAGGACGTCATCAATATGGTCTGGAAGTACGAAGCCTACTGGGTACTGCTCTGGGCCCTGGGCATCGTCGAGACGCTGGATTTTCCCGACCATACCATCGACTGCGATTTCGCCATCGAGGCCGTTTCTCGGCATGAGGATTTCGCGGCGTTCCTGCAGCACGTTCGGCTACGCGACATCCACAGCATCCTCGACGAAGCCGATCTTATCTATCGCTACCACTGGGCCTGCGTCGACGCCCGCCTGAAACAGGCGCCGATGCCCGCGGGCATGAACGCAAGCGTAGTCATGGAACGCCACGCCGCTTTAAACTGGCTAATCGATAACGATGGCCAGAACGACTGGGACAATCCCGACGTCAGTACCTGAGTAGCCCATTGTCCCGCCTTCGGGCGTCCGAACCAAACACGCCGCGCCCAGTTCGACCGCGCGGCTCGCACAGAGAGTTTCCCATGCCCTGGTTACAAGTCCGTCTCGCCATCACTCCCGAACAGGCGGAAACCTACGAGGACGCCCTGCTGGAAGTAGGCGCCGTATCGGTGACCTTCATGGATGCTGAAGATCAGCCGATCTTCGAGCCGGACCTGGGCACTACCCCGCTGTGGTCGCACACCCATTTGCTGGCCCTGTTCGAAGCCGACACCGACGAGACCGCACTGATCGCCCACCTGCAACTGGTGTGTGGCGGCTCGCTGCCGGAGCATCATGTCGAGCGCATCGAGGATCAGGACTGGGAACGAAGCTGGATGGACAACTTCCAGCCGATGCGCTTCGGCCGGCGCCTGTGGATCGTGCCGAGCTGGCATGCCGCACCGGAGCCGGACGCCGTGAACCTGCTGCTCGATCCGGGCCTGGCCTTCGGCACCGGCACCCACCCGACCACTGCACTGTGCCTGGAATGGCTCGACGGTCAGACGCTCGACAACTGCAGCGTGCTCGACTTCGGCTGTGGCTCGGGCATCCTCGCCATCGCCGCCCTGCTGCTCGGCGCACCGCAGGCCGTGGGCACCGATATCGACCCACAAGCCCTGGAGGCTTCGCGCGACAACGCTTCGCGCAATGGCATCGACCCGGCACGCTTCCCGGTCTACCTGCCGGCCGATCTGCCGCAGCAGCCGGCGGACGTGGTCGTCGCCAACATCCTCGCCGGCCCGCTGGTTTCCCTGGCACCTCAGATCACCGCGCTGGTCAAAGACGGTGGACGCCTGGCGCTGTCGGGCATCCTCGCAGAACAGGCCGAGGAAGTCCGCGCTGCCTATGCCGGCGCCTTCGACCTCGACCCGACCGCCACCAAGGACGGCTGGGTGCGCATCAGCGGCGTCAAGCGCTAAGCACGCGGCAAGACTGGAGGCCGCAACCTGCAAGCGAGCCCGGATGAAGGCCCGGCTGCTTTGCCCTTACTTGCAGCTTGTGGCTTGCAGCCTGAAGCCGCTCCTTTAGACTAGCTGCTTGGATTTTTCCGGACCCGCGCATGAGCGAAAGCCACGTCACCCAGTGCCCCCATTGCCGTACCAGCTTCCGTGTCAGCCAGGCACAGCTGGCTGCTGCCCATGGTGCAGTGCGCTGTGGTGCCTGCCTGCACGTGTTCAATGCTGCCGAGCAACTCTTCGGCCCACGCACGGCAGCGGCTGCGCCAGCCAAAGCGGCAAGCACTCCGGTCAGCAAGGCTCAAGCCGACGCCAGCAGCAAGCCTCCAGCAAAGAGGCCGATTGACGATACGCTGTGGATTCACGACGACCTCGATCTGGACAGCCTCGACCTCGACGAGGAGCTGGCCAGGCTGGAAGAGCAGGAGCAGCAGCTGTCCCAGCAGTTTCTCGCCCTGGAACAGGCGCCCCGCTACACCGGGAACTTCGCCAGCAGCGCCGCGGATGAACACGAAGAAGCCCATGACGAAGCCTGGGCCGAAGCCCTGCTGCGTGATGAGCCGCTGAAGCGCGAGCGCGACAGCCTCACACTGCAACCGGCTGAAGAACAGCCCGAACCGATTGCCGCACCCGAGCCCAAGGCCTCTGCCGAGCTCGCCCCATCCGTCACGGCTCGCAAGCAGCCAGCCGCCGATGATCTCGACGAAGTAGACGAGCCGCGCCTGGGTAATCTCGACGACGAGCCGGACGAAGAGGAGCAACCGGACGAGGCCGCGCGCTACGAGCGTGAACAGCCACGAGTGACGCGCAACGAGCCTGGTCTGCGCGAGGAGCGACTGTTCGAACTGGACGACGAACCTCTGCAACTTGAATGGCGTCAGCCACAGGGCATCGCCTGGGGACGCGTGTTCGGCTGGGGCCTGCTCAACCTGCTGGCGGCGGGCGGCTTGCTGGCGCAGTACGTGGCCTACAACTTCGACGAACTGGCGCGTCAGGAGCGTTATCGCCCCTGGTTCGAACAGCTGTGTCCGAACATCGGCTGCACCCTGCCATCGAAAGTCGATATCGGCCAGATTCGCAGCAGCAACCTGGTGGTGCGCAGCCACCCGGAGTTCTCCGGTGCGCTGATCGTCGACGCCATCCTCTACAACCGCGCGCCCTTCGCCCAGCCCTTCCCGCTGCTGGAAATGCGCTTCGCCGACCTGGGCGGGCAATTGGTCGCCAGCCGTCGCTTCAAGCCCAGCGAATACCTCGCCGGCGAACTGGCCGGGCAGAGCGAAATGCCGCCGCAAACGCCCATCCACATCTCGCTGGACATCCTCGACCCGGGCCCCCGCGCGGTCAACTACAGCCTCAGCTTCCACTCCCCCGAGTAGCCTGAAGGCTCTGCGACCAGTGGTCGCAGAGCTTCCATCTAACTGCTGGCGATAAGCCCATAGCTGTTCAGAATTTGTTCAAAACGACCTTTATCCGGTCATCCAGAGCGGGTATCATGCCCACCCTTTCGCGAGCACCAACCCACCATCGTTTCCCCTGAGGACACAGTGGAGGCCAGGTGTTGATCGCTTACTGTCTCAACTGCGAACCAACAAGCAGGGACGCCCCATGTCGGCCCCACGTATTGGCCCCTACACATTGCCCAATCGGTTGATCCTGGCTCCCATGGCCGGCGTCACCGATCGCCCGTTCCGCCAGCTGTGCCGTCGTCTCGGTGCCGGCCTGGTGGTGTCGGAGATGGTCACCAGCGATGTGCGCCTGTGGAACAGCCGTAAATCCAGCCTGCGCCTGCTGCACGGCGGTGATCCCGAGCCGCGCTCGGTGCAGATCGCCGGTGGCGACCCGCAGATGATGGCCGACGCCGCGCGCAAGAACGTCGAACTGGGCGCGCAGATCATCGATATCAACATGGGCTGCCCGGCCAAGAAGGTCTGCAACAAGGCCGCCGGTTCCGCCCTGTTGCGTGACGAGCCGCTGGTTCGCGAGATACTCGACGCCGTGGTCGGCGCGGTGGACGTGCCCGTGACCCTGAAGATCCGCACCGGCTGGGATCGCCAGAACAAGAACGGCATTACCGTGGCGAAGATCGCCGAAGATGCCGGCATCACCGCCCTGGCCGTACACGGCCGCACCCGCGCCGACCTCTACACCGGCGAAGCCGAGTACGAGACCATCGCCGCCATCAAGCAGGCGGTATCGATTCCGGTGTTCGCCAATGGCGACATCGACTCCCCACAAAAAGCCAAGGCCGTGCTCGACGCCACCGGCGCCGACGCCTTGCTGATCGGTCGCGCCGCTCAGGGCCGACCGTGGATCTTCCGTGAAATAGAGCACTACCTGCGTACCGGTGAAATCCTCCCGGCACCGAGCCTGCTCGAAGTGGAACGCATTCTGCTGGAACACCTGGCCGCACTGCACGCCTTCTATGGCGAATTGATGGGCGTACGCATTGCCCGCAAGCATGTCGGCTGGTATCTGGCAACCCTGCCGGGCGCCAGGGAGTTTCGCGCCCAGTTCAACCGTCTGGACAGCACGGACGCACAGTGCGCCCACGTTCGCGCGTTCTTCCGCGAACGGCACAACGATGAAAACGAGGTGGCCGCATGACGTTGATGACAGAGACCCTAGTGAGTGGAATTGCACCCGTGAGTGACAACACCAGCCTTAAACAGCACCTGAACACGCCAAGCGAAGAGGGTCAGACCCTGCGCGGCGCAGTGGAAAAGGCGCTGCACAACTACTTCGCCCATCTTGAGGGCGCGGACGTCACCGACGTGTACAACCTGGTGCTCACCGAAGTCGAAGCGCCGCTGCTGGAAACCGTCATGAATCACGTGAAAGGTAACCAGACCAAGGCGTCCGAGCTGCTCGGTCTGAACCGTGGCACGCTGCGCAAGAAGCTCAAGCAGTACGACCTGCTGTAACCCCGAACTCCGAAAAGGGCGGCCAACATGAGCCGCCTTTTTTGCTGATATCCCCGCTCTGATGGATAGTGAAATGACCGACCAGACCACCCTTCTGCCCGTCCGCCGCGCGCTGATCAGCGTTTCCGACAAAACCGGTGTCCTCGAGTTCGCTCGCGAGCTGGCCGCCCTCGGTGTCGAGATTCTCTCCACTGGCGGCACCTACAAGCTGCTCAAGGACAACGGCGTGGCCGCGGTGGAAGTCGCCGACTACACCGGCTTCCCGGAAATGATGGACGGCCGCGTGAAGACCCTGCACCCGAAGATCCATGGCGGCATCCTCGGCCGCCGTGCGCTGGACGGCGCGGTGATGGACGAGCACGGCATCAAGCCGATCGATCTGGTCGCGGTCAATCTCTATCCCTTCGAAGCCACCGTGGCCAAGCCTGATTGCGACCTGGCCGACGCCATCGAGAACATCGACATCGGCGGCCCGACCATGGTCCGTTCGGCGGCGAAGAACCACAAAGATGTGGCCATCGTGGTCAACACCGGCGACTACGCCGGCATCGTCGAGTCCCTGAAAGCCGGTGGCCTGAGCTACGCCCAGCGCTTCGACCTGGCGCTCAAGGCCTTCGAGCACACCGCCGCCTACGACGGCATGATCGCCAACTACCTGGGCACCATCGACCAGGCGGCGGACACCCTGTCCACCGAAGGCCGCGGCGCCTTCCCGCGTACCTTCAACAGCCAGTTCATCAAGGCGCAGGAAATGCGCTACGGCGAGAACCCGCACCAGAGTGCGGCGTTCTACGTCGAGGCGAAGAAGGGCGAAGCGAGCGTCTCCACTGCCATCCAGCTGCAGGGCAAGGAACTGTCGTTCAACAACGTGGCCGACACCGACGCCGCGCTGGAATGCGTGAAGAGCTTCGTCAAGCCGGCCTGCGTCATCGTCAAGCACGCCAACCCGTGCGGTGTGGCCGTGGTACCGGAAGACGAAGGCGGCATCCGCAAGGCCTACGACCTGGCCTACGCTACCGACACCGAGTCGGCTTTCGGCGGCATCATCGCCTTCAACCGCGAGCTGGATGGCGAAACCGCCAAGGCCATCGTCGAGCGTCAGTTCGTCGAAGTGATCATCGCCCCGAAAATCTCCGCCGCCGCCCGTGAAGTGGTGGCCGCCAAGGCCAACGTGCGCCTGCTCGAATGCGGCGAATGGTCGGCCGAGCGCGCTGCTGGCTGGGACTTCAAGCGCGTCAACGGTGGCCTGCTGGTACAGAGCCGCGACATCGGCATGATCAAGGCAGAAGACCTGAAGATCGTCACCCAGCGCACGCCGAGCGAGCAGGAAATCCACGATCTGATCTTCGCCTGGAAAGTGGCCAAGTTCGTCAAATCCAACGCCATCGTCTACGCCAAGAACCGCCAGACCGTCGGCGTCGGCGCCGGCCAGATGTCGCGCGTCAACTCCGCGCGCATCGCTGCAATCAAGGCCGAGCACGCCGGCCTGCAGGTGCAGGGCGCGGTGATGGCGTCGGACGCCTTCTTCCCGTTCCGCGACGGCATCGACAACGCCGCCAAGGCCGGCATCACCGCGGTGATCCAGCCGGGCGGTTCGATGCGCGACAACGAGGTGATCGCCGCCGCCGACGAGGCCGGCATTGCCATGGTATTCACCGGCATGCGCCACTTCCGGCACTGAGTGACAGGGACGCACTGAAGCAGGCATCTGCTGCGTTGTCCGGCCCCTCCCCAATGCTCATTGCCAGAAGGCAACTCCGCTTGGTGAGGGCCCGGAAGCCTTGCATCTACCCGCTCCATCGCGCCCCCGAAGGTCTGCAGGAATAAGCTTTTGTAGGGTGGATGACGCTTTTCTCATCCACCATCGGGGCCCCTGGCCCACCTCCTCGAGGAGAACGCAATGAACGTACTGATCATCGGCAGCGGCGGTCGTGAACACGCCCTGGCCTGGAAAGTGGCGCAGGATCCGCGCGTCGAGAAAGTCTTCGTCGCCCCCGGCAATGCCGGCACTGCGGTGGAAGCGAAGTGCGAGAACGTGGCCATCGACGTACTGAACATCGAAGCGCTGGCCGACTTCGCCGAGAAGAACGTGCAACTGACCATCGTCGGCCCGGAAGCGCCGCTGGTGAAGGGCGTGGTCGACCTGTTCCGCTCGCGTGGCCTGGACATCTTCGGCCCCACCGCCGCCGCCGCTCAGCTGGAAGGCTCCAAGGCCTTCACCAAGGATTTTCTGGCCCGCCACAAGATCCCCACCGCCGACTACCAGAACTTCACCGAGATCGAGCCGGCACTGGCCTACCTGCGCGAGAAAGGCGCCCCCATCGTGATCAAGGCCGACGGCCTGGCTGCAGGCAAGGGCGTGATCGTCGCCATGACCCTGGCCGAAGCCGAGGACGCCGTGCGCGACATGCTCGCCGGCAATGCCTTCGGTGAAGCCGGTTCGCGTGTGGTGATCGAGGAGTTCCTCGATGGCGAAGAAGCCAGCTTTATCGTCATGGTCGACGGCCAGAACGTGCTGCCGATGGCCACCAGCCAGGACCACAAGCGCGTCGGCGACGCCGATACCGGCCCCAACACCGGCGGCATGGGCGCCTACTCGCCGGCACCGGTGGTAACCCCTGAGGTGAACCAGCGGGTGATGGATGAGGTGATCTACCCCACCGTGCGCGGCATGGCCAGCGAAGGCAACGTCTATACCGGCTTCCTCTATGCCGGCCTGATGATCGACAAGGCAGGCAAGCCCAAGGTCATCGAATTCAACTGCCGCTTCGGCGACCCGGAAACCCAGCCGATCATGTGCCGCCTGGAAAGCTCCCTGGTGCTGCTGGTCGAGGCCGCGCTGGCCAAGGCGCTGGACAAGGTCGAAGCGACCTGGGACCCGCGTCCCACCGTGGGCGTGGTGCTGGCAGCCGGTGGCTACCCGGGCGACTACGCCAAGGGTGACGTGATCGAAGGTCTGGATGAAGCCGCCAAGCTCGACGGCAAGGTATTCCACGCCGGTACCGCGTTGAAGGACGGCCAGATCGTCACCGCCGGCGGGCGCGTACTGTGCGCCACCGCCATCGGCGCCAGCGTCGCCGATGCCCAGCAGCAGGCCTACCGCCTGGCCGAGAAGATTCGCTGGAACGGTATGTTCCACCGCAACGACATCGGCTACCGGGCTATCGCCCGCGAGCAGGGCGAAGGCTGAGGCCGCTCAGGGAATACGCCGCTGCAGGCTATAAAAAGCCCCGCCGCGCCGTATTCCCCCGAGCAAATGCTTGGCTATAATCCGGCCACTCATTTAGAAGGATTTGCCCGTGCGCCGGCTCAGGATTGCCATCGGACTACTCGCCAGTTTGCTGTTGCTCGGCCTTGCCCTGACAGCGACTGCGAACACCGCCTCGCAAAGCGCACATGCCTGGTCCTATCTGGTCGACGCCAGCGCCCGCCTGGGCCTGGAGGAAGTGCGCGCCCAGCGTCAGCAATTCAAGCCGCTGAACAAACAATCCTTTACCTTCCCGCCCAGTGACCACGCCGTCTGGCTTCGTGCCGAGCTGGAGCCACAGGAACAGCCGGCCTGGCTGTGGATCTTCTCGCCACGGGTGCAGTACCTCGATTACTACCTGCTGAAAGACGGCCAGCTGGAGCAGAACCTGCACACCGGCGAGGCCATGCCGCTGAGCTCGCGACCGTTGCCGTCGCGCTTCTACCTGATGCCATTGCCAAATGACGGCCAGGCCCGCGTCGCCTATGTCCGCCTGACGTCCAACCACCCGCTGATGACCTGGTTCAAGGTCATGGATCAGGCCGAGCTGGTCAGCCTGGAAAAGCCCGCCTACCTCTACGGCATGCTATTCGGCGCCCTGCTGCTGCTGACCCTGTACAACCTCATCCGCTTCTTCTATAGCCGCAGCGCCAGTGGCTTGTGGCTGGCCGGTGTGAACATCGGCCTGGCCGTATGCTCATCGGCCAACCTCGGCATCTTCGCCCAGTGGTTGCCCAGCCTGGGTTACAACCAGTCCCTGATCGCCGACCTCTCGGCCCTGTTCGCCGCATTCAGCGCCCTGGCCTTCGGCCTCGGCTTCATGCACGGTACGCCGGTGCAGCACAGCCCGCTCAATCGCCTGCTGCAGGGCAATGCCCTGCTGATTCTGGTCTACGCCCTGTGCATCACGCTCACCGGTCTGTTCTGGTACAGCTCGCTGGTTTACCTGCTGGTGGCCCTGAGCGCGATCAATCTGCTGCTGGTAAGCAGCCTGCACTGGCGCTCAGGCTATCAGCCGGCGCGCCTGATCACCGTGGGCATGGTGGTGTTCAACCTCGGCTTCGGCTTCTTCGTGCCGGTGCTGCTCGGTTTCGATCAGCTCAACCCAGGCTGGCTGGTGCTCGGCGTGTTCAGCGTCGCCACCCTCGCCGGCCTGATCCTCAGCGTGTCGCTAACCGAACGCCAACGGCAGATTCAGCGCGACACCCTGCACGAGCGTACCGCCATGGCCGCCAGCAGCGCCGAGCTGCGCGCCAAGGCCGAGTTCCTGGCCAAGATCAGCCATGAGATCCGTACGCCGATGAACGGCGTGCTGGGCATGACCGAGCTGCTGCTGGGCACGCCACTTTCAGCCAAGCAACGCGACTACGTGCAGACCATCCACAGCTCGGGCAACGAGCTGCTCACCCTGATCAACGAAATTCTCGACATTTCCAAGCTCGAATCCGGGCAGATCGAGCTGGACGACGTGCAGTTCGACCTCGGCGCGCTGATCGAGGACTGCCTCGACATCTTCCGCGCCAAGGCCGAGCAGCAGAAGGTAGAGCTGATCAGCTTCATCCAGCCGCAAGTCCCGCGGGTGATCAGCGGCGACCCTACACGCCTACGCCAGGCCCTGCTGAGCCTGCTGGACAACGCCTTCAAGCAGACCGACGAGGGCGAGATCCTGCTGGTCGCGGCACTGGACAGCAGCGACGGCCAGCACCGCCTGCGCATCGCCGTGCAGGACAGCGGCCGGCCACTGCTGCCGGAAGAGCGCGATGCCCTGCTCAATGCCGAGCTGCAGAGCCGTGATTTCCTGGCCGCCACGCAACTGGGCGGGCGTCTCGGCCTGATCATCGCGCGCCAGCTGGTGCGCCTGATGGGCGGCGAGTTCGGTATCCAGGGCAGCGGCAACCAGGGCACCACGCTGTGGCTGACCCTGCCGCTGGACGCCGCCCGCCTGCAACAACCGGAAACCGACCTCGACAGCCCGCTACAGGGCGCGCGGCTGCTGGTGGTGGACGACAACGACACCTGCCGCAAGGTGCTGATGCAGCAATGCAACGCCTGGGGCATGCAGGTCAGTGCAGTCCCTTCCGGCAAGGAAGCACTGGCGCTGCTGCGCACCAAGGCGCACATGCGCGAATACTTCGACGCGGTGCTGCTGGACCAGGACATGCCCGGCATGACCGGCATGCAGCTGGCGGCCAAGATCAAGGAAGATCCCAGCCTCAACCACGACATCCTGATCATCATGCTCACCGGCATCAGCAACGCGCCGAGCAAGGTGATCGCGCGCAACGCCGGGATCAAGCGCATCCTGGCCAAGCCGGTGGCCGGCTATACGCTCAAGACCACCCTGGCCGACGAGCTGGCCCAGCGCCCCAACGACAGCCCCGCGCAGGCCGCACCGACGCCGGTGAGCACGCCGCTGAACGTGCCGGCCGACTTCCGCATCCTGGTGGCCGAGGACAACAGCATCTCCACCAAGGTGATCCGCGGCATGCTCGGCAAGCTCAACCTCAAGCCGGATACCGCCAGCAACGGCGAGGAAGCCCTGAGTGCTATGAAGGCGCAGCCTTATGACCTGGTGCTGATGGACTGCGAAATGCCGGTGCTCGACGGCTTCTCCGCCACCGAACAGCTGCGCGCCTGGGAAAAGAGCGAGAAGCGTCCGCGCACGCCGGTGGTGGCACTGACCGCGCATATCCTCAGCGAACACAAGGAACGCGCGCGCGCCGTGGGCATGGACGGACACATGTCCAAGCCGGTGGAGCTGTCGCAGTTGCGCGAACTGATCGAGCACTGGATCGCCGAACGCGAACTGCGTCGCCAGCGCGATGCGCTGCCACACTGATAGCCTTCCTTACCTTTCCTGCCTTTCTGCGAGCCTGCCGCCATGGCGTCCGAGTTGTTCAGTCTGTACCTGAAGATGCTGGTGCTCTACAGCCCCTTCTTCGTCCTTTCCTGCTTTATCGGCCTGAGCCGCGGCTACACCCTCAAGGAACGCAAGCGCCTGGCCTGGAAGGTGGCGCTGGCCACGCTGATCGCCAGTGTGCTGCTGTACCTGTTCGGCAAGCACATCTTCACCCTGTTCGGCATCACCATCGACGCCTTCCGCATCGGCGCAGGCTCGGTGCTGTTCATCTCCGCCCTCGGCATGGCCCAGGGCAAGTCGGCGGTGCAGAGCGACAACGTGCAGCAGGACGTGACCATCGTGCCTTTGACTATCCCCCTGACCGTCGGCCCCGGCACCATCGGCGCCCTGCTGCTGATGGGCGCCAGCCAGCCGCACTGGGACGACAAGCTGGTGGCCGTGGCGGCGATCTTCCTCGCCAGCCTTACCGTCGGTGTAGTGCTGTACCTGTCCAACCAGTTCGAGCGCCTGCTCGGCGACCAGGGGCTGCAGATCGTCAGCCGTCTGATGGGCCTGTTCGTCTGCGCCCTGGCCGCGCAGATCATCTTTACCGGCGTGAAGAATTACCTGGTGCCGTAACGCAGCGATAAGCGTATGCCCTGTCCCGGATTTCATCCGGGCTACGCCGCGCCTTCTGCACCATATGCTTGCAACAACGCTCTAGCTCGGTGCATTGCAACCCGCCCTTCCCGTTCCTTGCGCCTCATAGACCTTATAAGTAATTGAAAAACAAGGCTTTATAAGACCTGGCATTGTCATTGCTCTAGCGATTTCAACTTGGATACAAGATGGAATCTCGAAGCATGTCCAACGCACCGACCGCCCTCACCCTCGCCGGATGGCAGCAGGCCTACCGCGACGGTCAATCGCCAGCCGAACTGCTGCACGCCCTGCGCCTGGAGTTGCGCACTGATGACAGCGCCTGGATCGCCCTGGCCAGCGAAGCTCAGCTCAACGCCCAACTCGATGCCCTGGCCAGCGCAGTGCAAGATGCCGCCGGCGACCTGAGCAAGCTGCCGCTGTACGGCGTGCCCTTCGCCATCAAGGACAATATCGACGCCGCCGGCTGGCCCACCACCGCGGCCTGCCCGGAGTTCGCCTACGGCGCCGAAACCGACGCCAGCGTGGTCGTCCGCCTGCGCGCCGCCGGCGCCATCCTGATCGGCAAGACCAACCTCGACCAGTTCGCCACCGGCCTGGTCGGCACTCGCTCGCCCTATGGTGCAGTGCCTAACAGTTTCAACCCGGATTACGTCAGCGGCGGCTCCAGCTCCGGCTCGGCCAGCGTGGTCGCGCGCGGCCTGGTGCCCTTCTCGCTGGGCACAGACACCGCCGGCTCAGGCCGCGTGCCGGCAGGCTTCAACAATATCGTCGGGCTCAAGCCGACCAAGGGCTGGCTGCCCAACACCGGCCTGGTGCCGGCCTGCCGCAGCATCGACTGCATCTCGGTGTTCGCCTTGACCGTGGCCGATGCGCTGACCGTGGCCAATATCGCCGGTGGCTACGACGCCGCCGACGCCTACAGCCGCAAGAACCCGAACAGCGCCAAGGTCGGCATGCCGTCCCAGCCGCGCCTGGCGGTGCCGGCCAACCCCGAGTTCTTCGGCGACAGCCAGAACCAGGCCGTCTATGAGGCCGCCCTGGGCAAGCTGCGCGAACTGGGCGCCGAGCTGGTGGAGATCGATTTCGCTCCCTTCCGGCAACTGGCCGAGCAGCTTTACTACGGCCCCTGGGTCGCCGAACGCACCGTCGCGGTGGAAGGGGTCGAACCGGCGCATATCAATCCGGTGGTGCGCGGCATCGTCGAAAACGGCCAGCAGTACAGCGCCTGCGACGCCTACAAGGCCGAATACATCCGCGCCGAGCTGAGCCGCCGCATCAACGACGCCCTGGCCGGCGTCGACGCCCTGGTGGTGCCGACCTCGCCGACCATCCGCACCCTGGCCGAGATGCAGGCAGAGCCGGTGCTGTTCAACAGTCAGTTCGGCACCTACACCAACTTCACCAACCTTGCCGACCTGTGCGCCCTGGCCGTACCGGCCGGCCTGCGCGCCGACGGCCTGCCGGCCGGCATCACCCTGATCGCCCCGGCCTGGCATGACCAGGCATTGGCCGCCTTCGGCCAGCGCTGGCAGCAGGCGCTCAATCTGCCGCTGGGCGCCACTGGCAAGCCGCTGCCAGCGCAAACCGCCAGCGACAAGCCAGCGCCCGGTTGCATCCGCGTCGCGGTGGTCGGCGCGCACCTGACCGGCATGCCGCTGAACTTCCAGCTCACCACGCGCGATGCCGTGCTGGTGGAGCAGACCACCAGCGCCGCGCATTACCGCCTCTTCGCACTGCCCGGCACGGTGCCGCCCAAACCGGGCCTGGCGCGGGTCGCCGAGGACGGCGCCGAGATCATCGTCGAGCTGTGGGACGTGCCACAGGCGCGCTTCGGCGAATTCGTCGCCGAGATCCCGCCACCACTGGGCATCGGCAACCTGGAGCTGGCCGACGGCCGTTGGGTCAAGGGCTTTATCTGCGAGCCCTACGCGCTGGATGGTGCGCGTGACATCACCAGCTTTGGTGGCTGGCGCGCCTTTATCGCCGAAACCAGGAAGTGAATAGCAGGGGACAGGGTGGCGTGCATGCCCCCTCTCCCTAGCCCTCTCCCCGAGGGGAGAGGGAACAGATCAGCGCCTGCCCGCACATGCGCGCAGCAAGCCAGGAGGCCGCAACAGATGTTCCATACCGTCCTGATCGCCAACCGTGGTGACCAGCCGCGCAGCGGCGCAGCGACGAAGTCAAAGTGCCGGACGAGCGTAGCCCGTCACGGCGATCTCGCCACGGAGAACCGCCATGTTTGAAACAGTCCTGATCGCCAACCGTGGCGAGATCGCAGTCAGAGCCATCCGTACGCTCAAGCGCCTGGGCGTGAAAAGCGTGGCCGTCTACTCCGACGCCGACCGCAATGCCCAGCATGTACGCGACGCCGATATCGCCATCTCCCTGGGCGGCGACAAGCCGGCCGACAGCTACCTGCGTATCGACAAGATACTCGCCGCCGCGCAGGAAACCGGCGCCCAGGCGATCTACCCCGGTTACGGTTTTCTCTCGGAGAGTGCCGAGTTCGCCGATGCCTGCGAAGCCGCCGGGATCGCCTTCGTCGGCCCTACGCCTGCGCAGATTCGCGAGTTCGGCCTCAAGCACCGCGCCCGCGAACTGGCCGCCCAGGCCCAGGTGCCGATGGCGCCGGGCACCGGCCTGCTGCAGAGCCTGGAAGAAGCACTGAGCGCCGCCGACAGCATCGGTTATCCGGTGATGCTCAAGACCACCGCCGGCGGTGGCGGTATCGGCCTGACCCGCTGCAGCGACGCCGCCGCGCTGGCCAGCGCCTATGAAAGCGTCAAGCGCATGGGCGAGCAGTTCTTCAGCGATGCCGGGGTGTTCCTGGAGCGCTTCGTCGATCAGGCGCGCCACGTCGAAGTGCAGATTTTCGGCGACGGTACCGGCCGCGTCGCCGCCCTCGGCGAACGCGACTGCTCGCTGCAGCGGCGCAACCAGAAGGTGGTCGAGGAAACCCCGGCGCCGAACCTGCCGCAGGCCACCCGCGAGCGCCTGCACGCCGCCGCCGTGCAGTTGGGCGAGTCGGTGCAATATCGCAGCGCCGGCACCGTGGAGTTCATCTACGACGCCGCCCGTGACGACTTCTACTTCCTCGAAGTGAACACCCGCCTGCAAGTCGAGCACCCGGTCACCGAGATGGTCACCGGCCTGGATCTGATCGAGTGCATGCTGCGCGTGGCGGCGGGCGATGCGCTGGACTGGGCCGCGCTGAACCGCGCCCCGCAGGGCGCCGCCATCGAAGTGCGGATCTACGCCGAAGACCCGCTGAAGAACTTCCAGCCCAGCCCGGGCGTGCTCACCGACGCGCACTTCCCCGCCGACGTGCGCGTCGACGGCTGGGTCAGCACCGGCAGCGAGGTCTCGGCCTTCTATGACCCGATGATCGCCAAGCTGATCGTGCATGCGGGCACTCGCGCTGAGGCCATCGCCAAGCTGCAGAAAGCCCTGGGCGCAACCCGCCTGCACGGCATCGCCAGCAACCTCGACTACCTGCGCCAGGTGGTGGCCGACCAACGCTTCGCCAAAGGCGAAGTGTGGACGCGTCTGCTCGACAGCTTCACCTTCAAGGCCAGCGTCATCGAAGTGCTGGAGCCCGGCACCTACTCCAGCGTGCAGGACTATCCGGGCCGTCTCGGCTACTGGGATATCGGCGTGCCGCCGTCCGGGCCGATGGACGACTTCGCCTTCCGCCTGGCCAACCGCATCGTCGGCAACCATGCCGAGGCCGCAGGCCTGGAATTCACCCTGCAAGGCCCGACGCTGCGCTTTCACAGCGATGCGCTGATCGCCCTGACCGGCGCCGACTGCCCGGCCACCCTGGACGATGCGCCGGTGGCCTACTGGCAGCCGGTGGCGGTCAAGGCCGGCCAGGTGCTCAAGCTGGGCCGCGCCGTCAGCGGCTGCCGCACCTACCTGGCCGTGCGCAATGGCCTGGACGTGCCGCTGTACCTGGGCAGCCGCTCCACCTTCGCCCTCGGCCAGTTCGGCGGGCATGCCGGGCGCACCCTGCGCACCGCCGACATGCTGGCCATCTCCCAGCCCGAGCTGGCGGCCTGCACCACGCCCGCGCCAATCGCCCCGCCACAGGCGGCGCACCCGAGCCTGATCCCCAGCTACGGCAACACCTGGAATATCGGCGTGCTCTATGGCCCGCACGGTGCGCCGGACTTCTTCACCGCAGAAGCCATCGAGGAATTCTTCGCCGCCGAGTGGGAGGTGCACTACAACTCCAACCGCCTCGGCGTGCGCCTGAGCGGCCCGAAACCGAGCTGGGCGCGGGCCGACGGCGGCGAGGCCGGCCTGCACCCGTCCAACGTGCACGACTGCGAATATGCCATCGGCTCGATCAACTTCACCGGCGACTTCCCGGTGATCCTGACCAAAGACGGCCCCAGCCTCGGCGGTTTCGTCTGCCCGGTGACCATCGCCAAGGCCGAGCTGTGGAAGGTCGGCCAGGTCAAGCCCGGCGACAAGCTGCGCTTTCACCCCATCGGTTTCCAGCAGGCGCAGAGTCTGGAGCAGGCGCAACTGGGCAGCATCGAAGCCCTGGCCGCGATCAGCGCGGTGACCCTGCCGGCGCCGTCACTGCAACCGGACGCCACGGTTTCCGCCACGGTGCTGGCCGAGCTGCCGGCCGAGGGCAGCCGTCCGCGGGCGGTGTATCGCCAGGCGGGCGATGCCTACATCCTGCTGGAATACGGCGACAACGTGCTGGATCTGGCCCTGCGCCTGCGCGTGCACCTGCTGATGGAAGCGCTGAAGGCCGAGCCGCTGCGTGGCCTGGAAGAGCTCGCCCCCGGCGTACGTTCGCTGCAACTGCGCTACGACAGCCGCGTGCTGCACCAGCGCACCCTGCTTGACCACCTGCTGCACCTGGAGGAGAACCTTGGTGATGTCGCCGAGCTCAAGGTGCCGACCCGTATCGTCCACCTGCCCATGGCCTTCGAGGACAGCGCCACCCTCGCCGCCGTCGAGCGCTACCGCGAAACCGTGCGCAGCGATGCGCCCTGGCTGCCGAACAACGTCGACTTCATCCAGCGCGCCAACGGCCTGGCCAGCCGCGAGCAGGTCCGCGACATCCTGTTCGACGCCAGCTACCTGATCCTCGGCCTCGGCGATGTCTACCTCGACGCCCCCTGCGCCGTGCCGCTGGATCCGCGTCATCGCCTGCTCAGCTCCAAGTACAACCCGGCGCGCACCTTTACCGCCGAAGGCACCGTGGGCATCGGCGGCATGTACATGTGCATCTACGGCATGGACTCGCCCGGCGGCTACCAGCTGGTGGGCCGCACCCTGCCGATCTGGAACAAGTACGTGAAGAACGCCCAGTTCGAGAACGGCCGTGGGCATCGGCGGCAGGCGGCTACCTCAGCCCTGGCTGTTGCGCTTCTTCGATCAGGTGCGCTTCTACCCGGTCAGCGAGGCCGAGCTGGATGAGTTCCGCGAAGCCTTCCGCGAGGGCCGCGCGCAGATCCGCATCGAGCAGACCGAATTCGACTTCGCCGCCTACAACCGCTTCATCGCCGACAACGCGGCCGATATCGCAGCCTTTCAGCGCCAGCAGAAAGCCGCCTTCGATGCCGAAGTCGAGCTGTGGAAGGACGACGATCCGAGCGCCGCACAAGCGCTGACCAGCACGAGCCCTGACGACGCCGATCTGGATGGCCATCTGGTTGCCGCCGAGATGAGCGGCAGCGTGTGGAAGGTGCTGGTCGAGCCCGGCCAGCATGTGGAGGCCGGCACGCCGCTGCTGGTGGTGGAGGCGATGAAGATGGAGCTGGCGGTGACCGCGCCGGTGGCCGGCACGGTCAAGTCGCTGCGCTGCGCCCCCGGCAAGGCGGTGACGCCGGGCGATGCCCTGCTCCTGCTGACCCCGAGCGAGGCGGCCTGAGATGCAACTGGTCAGCCCCGCCAGGCGTGGTAAGGAGCGCCCGGAGAATCTAGCCGAGCGCATCTATGCCCAGCTCAAGGACGACATCTTCGAGTTCCGCCTGCTGCCGGGCGACCGCTTTTCCGAAGGCGAGATCGCCGAGCGCATGGCCGCCAGCCGCACGCCGGTGCGCCAGGCGCTGTATCGCCTGGAGCGCGAGGGCTATCTGGAGGTGTATTTCCGCAGCGGCTGGCAGGTCAAGCCGTTCGATTTCGCCCACTTCGAGGAGCTCTACGAAGTGCGCATCGTCCTCGAACTGGAGGCGGTCAAGCGACTGTGCGAGCGCCCCGCTGGCGAGCTGCCGGAGGCCCTGGAACAGCTGCGTCGCACCTGGATGGTGCAACCCGAGCACCGCCTGCAGGACGGCCGCGAAGTCTCGCGTCTGGACGAGCGTTTTCACTGCCAGCTGGTGGAAGCCGCCGGCAACCGCGAGATGGCCCGCCTGCACGCCGAAGTCAGCGAAAAGATCCGAATTATCAGGCGCCTGGACTTCACCCAGGGGCCGCGCGTGGAACTCACCTACGAGGAACACGCCCGCATCCTCGGCGCGATCCTGTCGCGTCGCTGCGAAGAGGCACAGCTATTGCTCAAGACCCACATAGAGGTCAGCAAGGCGGAAGTGCGCAAGATCACCCTGCACATGCTGCACAGCGCCCGCCAGCGGGCGCTGCCGGCGCAAGGGTGACGGTATGACCTTTGAATCACTGCCAAACAATAAAGAGCTGTCCACTTACTCAAGATGAGAATGGAGATCGCACCATGCAACGTCGCAGCCTGATCAAGGCCTTTACCCTTTCCGCTTCCATCGCCGCCATGGGCCTGAGCTGGTCCATCCAGGCCGCCGAGACCATCAAGGTCGGCATCCTGCACTCGCTGTCCGGCACCATGGCCATTTCCGAAACCTCGCTCAAAGACATGGCGTTGATGACCATCGAGGAGATCAACGCCAAGGGCGGCGTGCTCGGCAAGCAGCTGGAGCCGGTGGTGGTCGACCCGGCCTCCAACTGGCCGCTGTTCGCAGAAAAAGGCCGCCAGCTGCTGACCCAGGACAAGGTCGCGGTGACCTTCGGCTGCTGGACCTCGGTATCGCGCAAATCCGTGCTGCCGGTCTACGAGGAACTCAACGGCCTGCTGTTCTACCCGGTGCAGTACGAAGGCGAAGAGATGTCGCCGAACGTGTTCTACACCGGCGCAGCACCGAACCAGCAGGCCATTCCGGCGGTGGAATACCTGCTCAGCGAAGACGGCGGCGGCGCCAAGCGCTTCTTCCTGCTCGGCACCGACTACGTCTACCCGCGCACCACCAACAAGATCCTGCGCGCCTTCCTGCACAGCAAGGGCATCGCCGACAAGGACATCGAAGAGGTCTACACCCCCTTCGGCCACAGCGACTATCAGACCATCGTCGCCAACATCAAGAAGTTCGCCGCCGGCGGCAAGACCGCCGTGGTCTCCACCGTCAACGGCGACTCCAACGTGCCGTTCTACAAGGAACTGGCCAACCAGGGTCTGGAAGCCACCGAAGTGCCGGTGGTGGCCTTCTCCGTGGGTGAAGAGGAACTGCGCGGCATCGACACCAAGCCGCTGGTCGGCCACCTGGCCGCCTGGAACTACTTCCAGTCCGTGGAGAACCCGGTCAACGAGAAGTTCGTCGCCGACTGGAAGGCCTACGCCAAGGCCAAGAAGCTGCCGAACGCCGACACCGTGGTGACCAACGACCCGATGGAAGCCACCTACGTGGGCATCCACATGTGGGCGCAAGCGGTCGAGAAGGCCGGCACCACCGATGTCGACAAGGTGCGTGAAGCCATGGCCGGCCAGGAATTCGCCGCGCCGAGCGGCTTCACCCTGAAGATGGACGAGAAGAACCACCACCTGCACAAGCCGGTGATGATCGGCGAAATCCAGGAAGACGGTCAGTTCTCCGTGGTCTGGGAAACCGAAGGCCCGATCCGCGCCCAGCCGTGGAGCCCCTTCATCGAAGGCAACGACAAGAAAGCCGATACCCCGGTGAAGTCGAACTAAGGCAAAAGCCCACTCTCCCTAGCCCTCTTCCCCTCTCCATAGAAAGAAAGGGGGAGAGGGGACTAGTACGGTGTTTCAACGAGACACCGAGTCGCTTGTCTCCCCTCTCCCGCTTGCGGGAGAGGGGCCGGGGGAGAGGGCAGCCGTGGCCCGGATGCAATCCGGGAAGACCGCTACGCCAAGGACACCCTTATGCCCACTGCCCTTACCCGAATTCTCCTGAGCCTGCTGCTGTGGCTGCCACTGGCGGCGCAGGCTGGCGAGGCCGACGATTTCGTCGCCGCCAACGCCGGCAAGCAGGCCAAGCTGCTGCAGGACTGGGCCGCCGCGCCCAATGCCGAACGCCTGCCACTGCTGCAGGCCCTGCAGCAGGGCCGCGTCGGCAGCGACGCCGACAAGCGCGCCTTCATCGAACAGAGCGGCACCTGGCAGGCCGCCGATGGCGCAGCCGAGGCCAACGGCACGCCACGCAAACTGCGCCTGAACAACCGCCTGCGCGGCCTGCTGGGCGTGGCCATGGCCAGCCATCAGTTGCTCGCTGACGATGCCGCCGCGCGCCTGGCCGCCGCCAAGCAGTTGCAACGCAATACGCCGCCGGCACTGCTGCCGCTGCTGGAAAGCCGGCTGAGCATCGAGGCCGATGAAACCGTGCGGGACGCCATTACCCTGGCCCTGGCCAACCTGCAGCTGGAGGCCAGTGACCCGGCCGTGCGCCTGGCCGCCGTGGAGCGCCTGGGCAGGACCGGCGACCCGCTGGCGCGCACGCGCCTGCAAAGCCTGCTCGATGGCGAGGAAAGCGATGCCACCGTGCGCGCCGCCGCCGAGCAAAGCCTGGCCCAGGTGAAGAACAAACTGCTGATCGGCGAACTGCTCGGCCAGGCCTTCAGTGGCCTGTCGCTGGGTTCGATCCTGCTGCTCGCCGCCCTGGGTCTGGCCATCACCTTCGGGCTCCTGGGCGTGATCAACATGGCCCACGGCGAGATGCTGATGCTCGGCGCCTACACCACCTACGTGGTGCAGCTGAGCTTCCAGCGCCTGGCCCCCGAATACCTCACGCTCTACCCGCTGGCCGCGTTGCCGATCGCCTTTCTGGTCACTGCCTGCATCGGCATGGCCCTGGAGCGCACGGTGATCCGTCATCTCTACGGCCGCCCGCTGGAAACCCTGCTGGCCACCTGGGGCATCAGCCTGATCCTCATTCAACTGGTGCGCGTCACCTTCGGCGCGCAGAACGTCGAGGTGGCCAACCCCGCCTGGCTGTCCGGCGGCGTGCAGGTGCTGCCGAACCTGGTGCTGCCGTACAACCGCATCGTCATCATCGGCTTCGCCCTGTTCGTCGTGGTTCTGACCTGGCTGTTGCTGAACAAGACGCGCCTCGGCCTGAACGTGCGCGCGGTGACGCAGAACCGCAACATGGCCGCCTGCTGCGGCGTGCCCACCGGGCGCGTGGACATGCTCGCCTTCGGCCTCGGTTCGGGCATCGCCGGCCTTGGCGGTGTGGCGCTGAGCCAGATCGGCAACGTTGGCCCGGACCTGGGCCAGAGCTACATCATCGACTCCTTCCTGGTGGTGGTGCTCGGCGGCGTCGGCCAGCTGGCCGGTAGCGTGCTGGCGGCCTTCGGCCTGGGCGTGGTGAACAAGTTCCTAGAACCGCAGATCGGTGCGGTACTGGGCAAGATCCTCATCCTCGCGCTGATCATTCTGTTTATCCAGAAACGCCCGCAGGGTCTGTTCGCACTGAAAGGAAGGGTGATCGACTGATGACCATGCCACTGAATCAAACGCTGCTGGCCCGCGCCAGCGCCAAGCTCGGCCCACAGGTTTCGCTGGCCATCGGTCTGCTGGTGCTGGCCGTGCTGCTCGCCATGCCGCTGCTGCACCTGCTGCCGTCCGACCATGCCCTGCACGTCTCGGCCTACGCCCTGACACTGGTGGGCAAGATCCTCTGCTACGCCATCGTCGCCCTGGCGCTGGACCTGGTCTGGGGCTACGCCGGCATGCTGTCGCTGGGCCACGGCCTGTTCTTCGCCCTCGGCGGTTATGCCATGGGCATGTACCTGATGCGCCAGTCGGCGGGCGACGGGCTGCCGGCCTTTATGAGCTTCCTGGCCTGGAGCGAGCTGCCCTGGTACTGGTACGGCACCTCGAGTTTTCTCTGGGCGCTGTGCCTGGTGCTACTGGCGCCCGGCCTGCTGGCGCTGGTGTTCGGCTTCTTCGCCTTCCGCTCGCGGATCAAGGGCGTGTACTTCTCGATCATGACCCAGGCGCTGACCTTTGCCGGCATGCTCTTGTTCTTCCGCAACGAAACCGGCTTCGGCGGCAACAACGGCTTTACCGGTTTCACCCGCATTCTCGGCTTCGACATCACCGCGCAGGGCACCCGCGCCGCGCTGTTCTTCGCCACCGTGGTGCTGCTGGTGGGCAGCCTGTACCTGGGCTTTCGCCTGGCGCGCAGCAAGTTCGGCCGCGTGCTCACCGCCCTGCGTGACGCCGAGAACCGCCTGATGTTCTGCGGCTACGATCCGCGCGGCTACAAGCTGTTTATCTGGGTGCTCTCCGCGGTGCTGTGCGGCCTGGCCGGCGCGCTGTACGTGCCCCAGGTGGGCATCATCAACCCCAGCGAGATGGCGCCGACCCAGTCCATCGAAGCCGCCGTGTGGGTCGCCTTGGGCGGTCGCGGCACGCTGATCGGCCCGCTGCTCGGCGCCGGTATCGTCAACGGCATGAAGAGCTGGTTCACCGTGGCCTTCCCCGAGTACTGGCTGTTCGCCCTGGGCGCGCTGTTTATCGTCGTCACCCTCTTTCTACCCAAGGGAGTGATCGGCCTGCTGAAGAAGGAGAAGGATCAATGAGAGCCACTCCCCTGCCCGAGACCATGCTAGAAGCTGCCTTCGACCCCACCGGCCTGGCGCTGGATACCGGCAAGAACGTCGGCAAGGGCGTCAACGTTCGCCACGGCACCATCCTCACCCTGGAAGACATCAACGTCAGCTTCGACGGTTTTCGCGCGCTGACCAACCTAACCCTGTACATCGGCGTCGGCGAGCTGCGCTGCATCATCGGCCCCAACGGCGCCGGCAAGACCACCATGATGGACGTGATCACCGGCAAGACCCGCCCGGACAACGGCGTGGCCTACTTCGGCGAGCAGTACGACCTCACCGCCATGAGCGAAGTGCAGATCGCCCAGGCCGGCATCGGCCGCAAGTTCCAGAAGCCCACGGTATTCGAGGCGCTGACGGTGTTCGAAAACCTGGAACTGGCGCAGAAGACCAACAAGTCGGTGTGGGCCAGCCTGCGCGCCAGGCTCAACGGCGAGCAGAAGGATCGCATCGAGGAAGTGCTGACCACCATCCGCCTGGAAGCCTCGCGCCATCGCCCGGCCGGCCTGCTCTCCCACGGCCAGAAGCAGTTCCTCGAGATCGGCATGCTGCTGGTGCAGGAGCCGCACCTGCTGCTGCTCGACGAGCCGGTGGCGGGCATGACCGACGCCGAAACCGAGTTCACCGCCGAGCTGTTCAAGTCCCTGGCACGCAAGCACTCGCTGATGGTGGTCGAGCACGACATGGGCTTCGTCGGCTCCATCGCCGACCACGTCACCGTGCTGCACCAGGGCAGCGTGCTGGCCGAAGGCTCGCTGGAGCAGGTACAGAACGATGAGCGGGTGATCGAGGTTTATCTGGGTCGCTGAGCCATCGCTCTCTGATTCGCGGCTGAAGCCGCTCCTACGAGACATCCATCATGCCTGTAGGAGCGGCTTCAGCCGCGAAGAAAATTGATGGTTTCCACTGCGAGGCGGCATTGCGCCCGCGCGGGAACCCCTCCCGGAACGCTCCGTGTTCCAACGACGCGGAGCGTCGTCAGTTGCATACCCACGCTGAGCGCGGGAACGAGAGGTACGCAATGCTGCAAGTCCAACAACTCCATCAGTACTACGGCGGCAGCCACATCCTTCGTGGCCTGTCGTTCGACGTGAAGGTCGGCGAGGTCACCTGCCTGCTCGGCCGTAACGGCGTGGGCAAGACCACCCTGCTCAAATGCCTGATGGGCCTCATCCCGTCCAAGGAGGGCCATGTGCAATGGGAAGGCAAGGCCATCACCACCTACAAGCCGCACCAGCGCGTACACGCCGGCATCGCTTACGTGCCCCAGGGCCGCGAGATCTTCGGCCGCCTGACGGTGGAAGAGAACCTGCTGATGGGCCTGTCACGCTTTCCCGGCAGCCAGGCCAAGGAAGTGCCGGCGTTCATCTACGAACTCTTCCCGGTGCTGCGCGAGATGAAGCATCGCCGCGGCGGCGACCTCTCCGGCGGCCAGCAGCAACAGCTGGCCATCGGCCGCGCCCTGGCCAGCCAGCCACGCCTGTTGATCCTCGACGAGCCCACCGAAGGCATCCAGCCCTCGGTTATCAAGGAGATCGGCGCAGTGATCAAGAAACTCGCCGCCCGTGGCGACATGGCCATACTGCTGGTGGAGCAGTTCTACGACTTCGCCGCCGAACTGGCCGACCAGTATCTGGTGATGAGCCGCGGCGAGATCGTCCAGCAGGGCCGTGGTGAGAACATGGAAGCCGAAGGCGTACGCGGGTTGGTGGCGATCTGACCTGCACCCGCCTGTGGGAGGGGCTTTTAGCCGCGACGACTCAGAGGTAGCAACCTCCCGACCACGGGTGCATCACAGGTGTTGCCAGCTCACACGCACCGAATTGGTTCGAGGCACGCCTCTTGCTTGCCCACTCGGTCAACTATTGCATGGAACCTGCCCTGCCATGAATCTGCCTGCCGCCCTGTTCACGCCCAGCTGGCCCGCCGAGCTGGAGCTGGCCTACGCGCGCCACGGTGAACGCACCACGCCGGTGCGCAGGCGTCACCTTGGCCCTCTCAGGGTGCAGAAACACCTCTACGCCGAGGGGCCGGAGGTGTGCCAGCACATCATCGTCCACCCGCCTGGCGGCATCGCCGGTGGCGACCGTCTGGACATCTCGGCCCATACCGGCGAACACACCTGGGTACAGCTGACCAGCCCCGGCGCAGCCAAGTGGTACCGCGCCGCCGGCGTCGCCCGCCAGGATCTGCGCCTGCGCGTCGAGGCCGGCGCCACCCTGGAATGGCTGCCGCAGGAAACCATCGTCTATGCCGGCGCCCAGGCCGAACTGCACACGCAGATCGAGCTGCACGGCGACGCTCGCCTGTTCTACTGGGACATCGTTGCCCTCGGCCGCCCCGCCGCCGACGAGCGCTTTGCCTGCGGCCACTTTCAGGCCGCGCTGGATGTTCGTCGGGATGGCAGGTTGCTGTGGCACGAGCGCCAGCGCGTGAGCGGCGGCGACAGCCTGCTCGACTCGCCCATCGGCCTGAACGGCCAGCCGGTATTCGCCACCCTACTGGTCAGTGGCGAGGTGGACAGTGATTTACTCGAGCGCTGCCGCGAAATGAAGATCGACGGCGTGCGCGGCGATCTCAGCCAGCTCGCGGGCCTGCTGGTCGCCCGCTGCCTGGCCAGTGAAGCGCTCAAGGCCCGTGCCTGGCTGATCGCCCTGTGGCGCCTGTTGCGCCCGGCCCTGCTGGGGCGCGAGGCGGTGCCGCCACGCATCTGGAGCACATGACGGCGGATGTAAAAAAGCGACATCCGCCCTACCACACCGACGCATTCAGGCGATGCCAGGCATACGCCCTAATGGAGTAACACGATGGATCTGAGTCCACGCGAGAAAGACAAGCTGCTGATCTTCACCGCCGGCCTGGTGGCCGAGCGCCGTCTGGCCCGCGGGGTCAAGCTCAACTACCCGGAGGCCATGGCCTATATCTCCGCAGCCCTGCTCGAAGGCGCGCGCGACGGCCAGACCGTGGCCGAGCTGATGCACTTCGGCACCACCCTGCTGGCCCGCGAGCAGGTGATGGAGGGCGTGCCGGAGATGATCCCGGAGATCCAGATCGAAGCCACCTTCCCCGACGGCACCAAGCTGGTGACCGTCCACCAGCCGATTGCGTGATTCATGAGTTATTCGATAGTGAACGCCAGCGAAGCCGATCTGCCCGGCATCCTGGCCATCTACAACGACGCGGTAGAGTTCACCACGGCGATCTGGAACGAGACCCTGGTTGATCTGGCCAACCGCCGCGCCTGGCTGGCCGAACGCACGGCGGCGGGCTTTCCCGTACTGGTCGCGCATGACGCCGCCGGCGAGGTGATCGGCTACGCCAGCTATGGCACCTGGCGCAGCATCGAGGGCTTTCGCCACACCGTCGAGCATTCGGTCTACGTACGCGCCGACCAGCGCGGCCAAGGGCTCGGCCCGGCGCTGATGCAGGCGCTGATCGAGCGCGCTCGCGCCGCCAACCTCCACGTCATGGTCGCCGCCATCGAGTCAAAAAATGCCGCCTCGATTCGCCTGCACCAGCGCCTCGGCTTCGTCACCACCGGGCAGATGCCCCAGGTCGGCCGCAAGTTCGGCCGCTGGCTTGATCTGACCTTTATGCAACTGATCCTCGACGCCAGGGAGTGACCGGTGGACGTAACGCTGCAGCAACTCGACAGCGCCAGCTTCGCCAACTACCGCGAAGGCTTGATCGCTCTGCTGCTCGATGCGGTCGGGCATGGCGCATCGCTAGGTTTTCTCGCCGATCTCGACGAGCGAGGCGCCGCTGAGTACTTCGTCCAGGTACAGGCCGGCGTTGCCGACGGTTCCATGCTGCTCTGGGTGGCCCAGGAACAAGGCCGCGTTCTGGGTAGCGTGCAGCTGAGCCTGTGCCAGAAGCCCAACGGGCTGAACCGCGCGGAGATTCAGAAACTACTGGTGCTCAGCACGGCGCGCCGTCGCGGCATCGCCCGCCTGTTGATGCAGGCCGTTGAGCAGGAAGCGGCGACCCGCAAGCGCGGCCTGTTGTACCTCGACACCGAGGCCGGCAGCGATGCGGAACACCTCTATCGCCACCTCGGCTACCAGTGCATTGGTGGCCTGCCCGATTACGCCTGCGGCCCGGACGGTACCTACCGGGCCAATGCCATCTACTACAAGACGCTTGCGAGGCCTTCACCATGATTCCCGGCGAATACCAGATTGCCGATGGCGAGATCGAGCTCAATGCCGGCCGCCGCACCCTGACTCTGTCCGTGGCCAACAGCGGTGACCGGCCGATACAGGTCGGCTCGCACTACCACTTCTTCGAGACCAACGATGCGCTGATCTTCGATCGAGCATCCACGCGAGGCATGCGCCTGAATATCCCAGCCGGCACCGCGGTGCGTTTCGAACCCGGGCAGAGCCGTGAGGTGGAACTGGTCGATCTGGCTGGCGCGCGCCGGGTGTTCGGCTTCGCCGGCCGGGTGATGGGCGCCCTGGATTGAGGTGACTCTTGTAGGAGCGGCTTCAGCCGCGATAACGGTTTCGCGGCTAAAGCCGCTCCTACAGAAGAACCACAGCTCCTAATCCCCTGACAGACAGAAACACGCGCCAGCCTTCGCGCCACAAGGGAAGCGAATATGAAAATCAGCAGACAAGCCTACGCCGACATGTTCGGCCCCACCGTCGGCGACAAGGTGCGCCTGGCCGATACCGACCTGTGGATCGAAGTGGAAAAGGACTTCACCACCTACGGCGAAGAAGTGAAATTCGGCGGCGGCAAGGTGATTCGCGACGGCATGGGTCAGGGCCAGCTGTGCGCTGCCGACGTGGTCGACACCCTGATCACCAACGCGCTGATCATCGACCACTGGGGCATCATCAAGGCCGACGTCGGCCTCAAGGACGGGCGCATCGCTGCCATCGGCAAGGCCGGCAACCCGGATATCCAGCCCGACGTGACCATCGCCATCGGCGCTGGCACCGAGGTGATCGCCGGTGAAGGCATGATCCTAACCGCCGGCGGTATCGACACCCACATCCACTTCATCTGCCCGCAGCAGATCGAAGAGGCGCTGATGAGTGGTGTCACCACCATGATCGGCGGCGGCACCGGGCCGGCCACCGGCACCAACGCAACTACCTGCACTTCCGGGCCCTGGCACATGGCGCGCATGCTGCAGGCCGCCGACGCCTTCCCGATGAATCTGGGCTTCACCGGCAAGGGCAACGCCTCGCTGCCGGAGCCCTTGATCGAACAGGTCAAGGCTGGCGCCATCGGCCTGAAGCTGCATGAGGACTGGGGCACCACCCCGGCGGCCATCGACAACTGCCTGAGCGTGGCCGACCAGTACGATGTGCAGGTAGCGATCCACACCGACACCCTGAACGAGTCCGGCTTCGTCGAGACCACCCTGGGCGCCTTCAAGGGCCGCACCATCCACACCTACCACACCGAGGGGGCCGGCGGCGGTCATGCGCCGGACATCATCAAGGCCTGCGGCTTCCCCAACGTGCTGCCCAGCTCCACCAACCCGACCCGGCCCTTTACCCGCAACACCATCGACGAGCACCTGGACATGCTGATGGTCTGCCATCACCTCGACCCGAGCATCGCCGAGGACGTGGCCTTCGCCGAGAGCCGTATCCGCCGGGAAACCATTGCCGCCGAGGATATCCTGCATGACCTCGGTGCCTTTTCCATGATCAGCTCCGACAGCCAGGCCATGGGCCGCGTCGGCGAGGTGATCACCCGTACCTGGCAGACCGCCGACAAGATGAAGAAACAGCGCGGCGCCCTGCCCGAGGACGCCCCCGGCAACGACAACTTCCGCGCCAAGCGCTATATCGCCAAGTACACCATCAACCCGGCGATCACCCACGGCATCAGCCACGAGGTGGGCTCGATCGAAGTGGGCAAGTGGGCGGATCTGGTGCTCTGGCGCCCGGCTTTCTTCGGCGTGAAGCCAACGCTGATTCTCAAGGGTGGGGCGATTGCCGCCAGTCTGATGGGCGACGCCAACGCCTCCATCCCGACACCGCAGCCGGTGCACTACCGGCCGATGTTCGCCAGCTACGCCGGCAGCCGCCATGCCACCAGCATCACCTTCATCAGTCAGGCGGCATTCGACGCCGGCGTGCCCGAGCAGCTGGGCCTGAAGAAGAAGATCGGTGTGGTCAAAGGCTGCCGCGAGGTGCAGAAGACCGACCTGATCCATAACGGCTACCTGCCGAACATCGAGGTCGATGCGCAGAACTATCAGGTCAAGGCCGACGGCCAGTTGCTCTGGTGCGAGCCGGCCGAGGTGCTGCCGATGGCGCAGCGTTACTTCCTGTTCTGAACGAAAGAGCCGGGCGTTACGCCCGGCTCTCATCGGTCTATCAGGACGCCTGCTTCATCTCGTCATAGGCATTGAGATAATCACCGGCCAGCTGCTGCTTCTCCTTGTCGCGTAGCAGCTTGCCGGCCATCTGGAAGAAGGTGTGTTCTTCTTCCTTGAGGTGATGCTCGACCTTTTCCGCCAGCGCCTTGGCTTGCGCCAGCCAGCTGGGGCTGCTGGGGTCGGTTTCCTCCAGGCCCTCGACCATTTCATCCATCTCGTGATGCTCGGCAATCGCATGGCGCGACAGATCGACGCCCGCATCCTGCTGCATCAGGGGGATATAGAAATGGCGCTCCTCGGCCACTGAATGCACGGCCAGTTCGTGCTTGAGCTGAGAGAACAAAGCGTGGCGCTCGGCGCTGTCGCCCTGGGTGGCGATCAGTTTCTGCGCCAGTTCGCGCTGGATGTCGTGGCTGATGCGTAAAGCTTCGAAAATCGTCATGCAGGCACCTCTTCCTGAGTCACGGTTGTAGTAGCACTAGACCATCAGGACTCGCATAGGTGCCGTACCGCTTGCTCAACGCAACTGGCTGTCCTTGCTGCCCCGGCGGTTATAACCGCTATAGGCGGCGTTTTCCCGGTCGTGCTCGGCCTGGCACTTGACGCACAGGCGCACGCCGGGAATGGCCTGGCGCCGGGCCTCGGGAATGACGGCATCGCATTCTTCGCAATGCCGCAGACTCTCGCCTTTCGGCAGTTGCCGGCGAGCGCGCGCGACGGCGTCCTCGATGCTGCTGTCGATCTGTTCCTGAACTGCGTCGTCGCTTGCCCAACCACCCGCCATGCTCAACCTCCTCGCATTCACCCGACAGATATGCGCCCGGTAAATGCGAAGTGCAAGTGCTGCCCGTCGCTACTCGCGGACTTCCATGAACTCCTTGGCCCAGAGAATGTAATCCTCGGGCATGGTGTACTTGTGGGTCAGCTCGGTGGCGTTGAGGTCGCACGGCTGCGCGCCGCGCTGTTCGCGCAGGCAGTCGTAGGTGGCCTTGATCGCGGCGAAGTAGGCGGCGTGGCCGTTGACCACGATACGTACACCCAGGCGCGCCAGGCGCTGGTTGTCACGCAGCTCGGGGTTGCCGTAGGTGACCAGCATCAGCGGCACCTTGAGGCCTGCGGCGATCTGCTCCAGGTGGGCGAAATCCCTGACTCCGACCAGGCAGATGCCATCTGCGCCGGCCGCCTCATAGGCGCGGGTACGGCGGATCACTTCATCGACTTCCAGCACGCCGGCATGGGTACGGGCGATGACGGCCAGGTCAGGATCGACGCGTGCTTCCAGCGCGGCGAGGATCTTGCCGACACCCTCCTCGATGGAGATCAGGTCGGTGGACTTGCGACCGAACTGGGCCGGCAGCAGGGTGTCTTCGATGGTCAGCGCGGCAACGCCGGCGCGTTCCAGTTCGACCACGGTGCGCATCACGTTGAGCGCATTGCCGTAGCCATGGTCGGCATCGGCGATCACCGGCAGGCGCGCGACCCGGCCGATGCGCGCGGCCTGCTCGACGAATTCGCTGAGGGTGATCAGGGCGAAGTCCGGCGCGCCGAGCACCTGCAGGGAGGCGACGGAGCCACCGAGGATGCCGACCTCAAAGTCGAGATCGGCGGCGATGCGGGCGGACATGGGATCGAAGACCGAAGCGGTGTGATAGCAGCGCTCGGAAGCCAGCAGGGCACGAAAGGCGCTGCGCAGCTCATGGTGGGATGCACGTTGCAAGATGGGCATGGGGCGTATTCCAAAGTCGGTTGAATCGCTTTTTTCTCTTTTTAGTAATGGCGTAGACGTGACGAATGCTAGCGCAAGGCACTTGCTGCCAGCTTTCAGACGGACCGTCCTGGCGGTTGGCCAGCAATTTATCGGCCAGCCAGCTCGGCGGGCAGCGCCGGGAAGAACCCACCGCCGGTTAGCAGGCCGTACGCCATCCAGCCGGCGACAGCCAGATAGAACAACCGCGGCCCCCAACTCGCCAGCGCCTGCTGGCTCGCAGCCAGCTGCTGCGCCTGCAGGCGGGCGAAACGCAACAGTGCCTCGCCAGGGCGGCCGGTCGCTTCGCCGGTATTGAGCACGCCTATCAGCATGGCCTTGCCAGGCAAACTCAGCCCGTCGAAGGCGCGCACCAGTGACTGCCCGGCAGCGACACGCGGCGCCAGAGTGGCGAATTCCCGCCGCAGCCGCGCATTGCTCACCGCGCTGCAGGCACGTGGCAGGGCATCGAGTACCGGCATGCCGGCCTCCAGCAGCAACCCGAGGCTGTCGCAGAAATTTCGCAGATCGGCGCGGCGCTGCAGACTGCCGAGCACTGGCAGGGCCAGTAGCAGATCGTCGAGAGTGCCGGGCTGATCGGTGCTTCGCTGCTGCCAGCGACGCCACAGCGCGCGAGCCCCCCACAGCAGCGCAGATAGCCAGAACAGCGGCAGCAGCACGGCTGTCAGGTAGCCGACGCCGCTCAGGCTTCCCCCAACGAGGGAGGGCAAGGGTTTGACTGCCAGCGCCAGCAACAGCACGCCTGCCGGCAGCAGCAGGCGCGACACAAGCTCGGCTGCGTGGCGCGCCTGGGCGTCGTAACGCTGCGCCAGTTGTTCGTAGGTATGCGCCAGCGCGCCGGCCTCCTGCGCGGCGCGTATCAGGCTGCTTTCCAGTGGCGTGAACACGCCACTCAACTGGCCGGAACTCGCCAGGTCGCGACCGTTGCCCACCATCTGCCGCAAGCGTTTTACGGCGGCCTCATGGCGGCCCCCGAGGTTCAGGCTGGCCAGCGCGCGATCGATGGGCACGCCGGCCCGCTCCATCGCCTCCAGGTGAGCGAACAACCCGGCGCGGCTGCGCAGATCGAGAGTAGCTTTGGCACGCGACATGATCGGACTCGGTGGATTGCAGCGCTCAGGTTAACCAGTGGCCACGGGTGCCGCTACGGTTCCATGGGCGGCATCGATGCATGCGGCAGCCAGCGTCTGAGAATCGCCTCGAGGCTGCCGTCCTCGTGCATCTGCCGCAACGCGCGCTGCCAGCGCACCACGCGCACCACCGAGGTCTGCGGGGAAAAGGCGATGTAATAGGCCGAGCGCATGAATGGCACATGCGCGGTGACATCCTGCGGTTTGAGATCGACGGCGGCCAGCTCGCCAGCCAGGGTCAGGTCCTCTGTGGCGATCAGGTTGACCCGGCCATGCTTGAGCATGGTCATCATGTGCTTCGAACTGGGCACGCCGTAGAGATTGGTAAAACCTTTGGCACTCAGCGTCTCGTAGGTGTACCACTGCTTGGGCAGCGCCAGAGGCCCGCTGGCTGCGGCCTGCTGCAAGGTATCGATGACCAGGTGGCGGGATTTCAGCGAGTAGAAGCTGGTAGTGCCAACGACTATCGGGCCGACCCAGTGAAACTTGCCCTCGCGCTCGGGCGTACGCACGGTGGAAAACAGAGCGATGTCTTCATCCTGTTGGGCCAGATGGAGCGCGCGCGTCCAGGGCACCATCTCGATCTGCCCGCGGTCGCCGGTTCGCGCCAGCAAGGCCCTGACCACTTCGATGGAGAAACCACTGGGCTCGCCGTCGCGCATGAAACTCATCGGTGGCGCATCCTCGGTGAGCAGGCGCAATTGCGCTGCCACCGGCGCGCACAGCACCAACAGCACGACACTCAACCATCGCAAGCGCTTGCCCATCATGCCCCCTCCCGCTTGCAGCCTAGCAAGTCACGCTGCGCAACGCAGCAGTTCACTCGGCACGGAGCAAATCAGCCAGCGCTCGCTCGTCGGCATTGGGAAACCAGCGCCGATAGATACGCTCCAGACTGCCGTCATGGCGCATGCCCTGAAGCGCCTGCTGCCAGCGGGCGACACGCGCGGCATCGGTATGCAGGGAAAAGGCGATGTAGGAGTCGTTGGGCATCAGGTCGAACTGCTCCTGCAACTGCCCGGCATGCATATCCTGCTCCGCCAGCATGCCATCGAGGGTGAGGGTATTGGCAAGCAGCAACTTGACCCGACCGAGGCGAAACATGCGCAGCATGTCCTGCGGGGTCGGCACGCCATACAGGTTCTCTAGACTCTGCTGGCGCAGCAGCTCATAGCTGTACCACTGCTTGGGCACGGCGAGGGTGCCGAGTTGGCGTACGTCGTCGAGGCTGTTGACGCGCAACCCGGCGTCCTTGTGCGTGTAGAACCGAGTATAGCCTCGTGCGATCGGCCCCACCCACTGAAACTCGGCCTCCCGCTGCGCCGTGCGCACGGTGGAAAACAGTGCGGTGTCGGGCTGGTGGCGAACCTGATGATAGCCGCGTGTCCAGGGCACCACTTCGATATGTGCGATTTCGCCGGTGCGATGAATCAGCTCCTCGACCACGGACACGGCCATGCCACTCGGCTTGCCGTCCTGCAAATAGCTGAAGGGGCGATATTCTTCGGTGTACAGCCGCAACTCGGCATCCGCTAGACGGGCATTGAGGCCGTAAAGAAACAGCAGAACGGCGATCAGGTACTTCAGATTCATTACGCACTACCGTCAAGGGCGCGCCCTACAGCGAATTCAGGGCGGCCGAAGATCTTAAACGCCACGTCGCCGATCACCAAGATTGCGGCGGCGCGGTGGTTTCGGCCAAATCCCTGGCGGTCAGTACTCGCGGTTCGAGCAGCAGCTGCAGGCGCGAACTGGCTCGTTCACCACTCAGTGCACGCTGCACCAGGCGCACCGCATGATCTCCCATGGCCTGTGGCTGTTGCAGCAGCAGGGCCTGAATCTGTCCCTCACGCAGGGCGTCGAGCAGCAGTTCACCACTGTCGAAGCCGACGAAGTCCACCTGCCCGGCCTTGCCCAGCTGGCGCAAGGCCGCCAGGGTTGCACGACTGCTGGTGCCATTGGGGCTGAACAAGCCGTCGAGCCCGGGCAGCTGTTCGCTCAGGGCCTGGGCGATGCGCTGGCGGTCGTCGCCCAGGTAGGTATCGAATACCACCTGCAACCCTGCCGACTGGGCCGCCAGCAGAAAGCCGCGCTCGCGCTCTTCGGTGGACTGCAGACCGGCGCGCAGGCGCAATACGCCGACCCGGCCTCCGCGGCCGAGGCGCTCGGCCAACTGCTGCCCGGCCAATTGGCCAGCGAGGAAGTTGTCGGTCGCCACCAGCGCATAGGCACCGTCACCGGCGACACTGCGGTCGACGTAGACGGTCGGAATGCCTTCGGCGCGCAGGGCCGTGATACGCGCATCGATGGCGTCTCCGGCCGGGGCGATGATCAGCGCCTTGCAGCCATGCGCCAGCACACGATCGATCAGTTGCAACTGCACTTCGACGCTGCCGTCCTGAGTAGGGCCGCGGGTATAGAGCTCCAGTTGCAGATTGTCCGCGGCGCGTCTTGCTCCGGCCTCCAGCTCGGTCCAGTAGGCCGACGTACCGGCTGGTACCAGCCCAATGCAGTCACGCGCCCAGGCAGACGTCGCCACCAGGCCCCAGGCGCTCAGCAGCAGACAGATGAAAGGAATGATTCTTGGCATGTTCGACTCCCGCCCCTCGCCCTCACTTTAGCAGCGCCATTGCGGGTCGCGCCTCCTGTCGGCCAGCTGTCGGCTCATACTTTTTCACATTCAAAACCGACAGTCGGGCTAGCTCTGGCGCCTCGGGCAGGCGATCATCGGGCTTCCCACGCAGACTCCAGCTAATCCATGACCGCCACCACTGACAGCCGTACCCCAACGCACAAGCCCCGCCCACTGATCGATCTGGCCATCAGCATCCTGATTCCCTCGTTCATTCTGATGAAGCTCAGTGGCGAGCATCGCCTCGGCGCCGATGGCGCGCTGCTGCTGGCCCTGGCGTTCCCGCTGGGCTGGGGCGCGTTCGAGCTGATCAAGTACCGCAAATTCAACTTCATCGCCCTGCTCGGCCTGATCAGCGTGGCGCTGACCGGAGGTATCGGCCTGCTACATCTGGATACCCAGTGGCTGGCCGTGAAGGAAGCCGCCATTCCCGGCCTGATCGGCATCGCCGTGCTGGTTTCCACCCGCACCCGCTACCCGCTGATCCGCACCCTGCTGTTCAACAAGACGGTGCTCAATGTCGACAAGATTCATGATCGGCTGGAACAGGGCGGCCACGTCGAGCATTTCGAAACGCGGCTGATGCGCGCCACCTACTGGCTCAGCGGCACCTTCTTCTTCTCCTCGGTCATGAACTACGTGCTGGCCAAGTGGATCGTGGTCAGCCCGGCCGGCACCGAGGCGTTCAACGACGAGCTGGGGCGCATGACCCTGCTCAGTTACCCGATGATCGCCATTCCCTCGATGATCATGCTGATGGCCATCTTCTACTACCTGTGGAAGACCATTCATGGCCTGACCGGGCTGAGCCTGGAAGAGATCATGGCCAACAGCGGCCAGGAATCGCAGCACTGAGTCGCGCCGACCTCTGGGTCGGCAGCACTGCACATGTTCGCTCTTTCCGCCTACCCGGCCCTGTTTCTCTCCGCCTTCGGCGCGGCGACTTTGCTGCCGCTGCAGTCCGAAGCCGTGCTGGTCGCCCTGCTGCTGGCCGGCCAGCATCCACTCTGGGCACTGCTGCTGACGGCCACCCTGGGCAACGTGCTGGGCTCATGGGTCAACTGGCTGCTGGGGCGCTCGATCGAACATTACCGCGAGCGTCGCTGGTTTCCCGTCAGCCCGGCTCGGCTGCAGCAGGCGCAGGCCTGGTACGCCCGTTACGGGCGCTGGTCATTGCTACTGAGCTGGATGCCGGTGATCGGCGACCCATTGACGCTGGTCGCCGGCGTGATGCGCGAACGCCTGTGGATATTCCTGCTCATCGTCACCCTGGCCAAAGCCGGCCGCTACGCGGTGCTGGCAGCGCTGACCCTGGCCTGGATATGAACGTATCGGAACAATCGCTGACACAACTACTGAGGGGCGCCTGCATGCTTGCCAGTTGAGTAGTTGCGATGGCTCCCTGATACTGCGCAGCGCGCCGCGCGGGCACGATCCGCCAACGGCCATTGCGAGCGGCCGGCAAGCCGGTGAATAGCCGCCTCGTCAGAGGCATGCGGCCCCACTACCCCGGGGCCTGGTGAGCGAGGAATAGCGGTGTCTGTCGTAGAAGCCAAACCCAAACTGAAGCGCAGCGATCTGATCTGGACGCTGATCGGGCTCAGTGCCGTGGTGCTGTCTGGCTTCCTGCTCTACCGCGAGTTGCGCAATATCTCCCTCGACGAGATCAAGGGCAGCCTCGAGGCGATCTCACACATGAACTGGATACTCGCCGCCGCCGCTACCCTTGGCGCCTATTGGGCACTGGCCTGGTACGACCGCATCGCCGTCGCTCACCTGGGCAAGAAAATTCCCTGGCGCTTCATCACCCTGTGTTCCTTCACCACCTATGCCCTGGCACACAACATCGGCGCCTCGGTGTTCTCCGGCGCGGTGGTGCGCTATCGCGCCTATCGCAGCAAGGGCCTGACGCCACAGGAAATCGGCATCCTCATCGTCTTCTGCTCCTTTACCTTCGCCCTCGGCACCCTGCTGGCCAGCGGCTGCGTGCTGATTGCCCAGCCCGATCTGATTCACCGGGTAGCCAACATCACGCCACTGGTATCGGTGGTCATCGGCAGTATCCTGCTGAGCCTGGTCGGCCTCTACGTGCTGGGCTCCTGGCGCCAGTTCAAACCCTGGACGCTGGGCAAGCTGCACGTCGAATATCCGCGCCTGCCTATCGTCAGCCGCCAGTTGCTGGCCGGCCCGCTGGAGCTGTTGTGCGCGGCGGCGATCATCTACTTCGCCCTGCCTGCCGACAACCACCCCGGCTATCTGGTGGTACTCGGCGTGTTCCTCGCCTCCTTCTCCCTGGCCCTGCTGTCCCATGCGCCGGGTGGCCTGGGGGTGCTGGAGGTGACCTTCCTCGCAGCGCTGCCGGAGATCCCCGCCGCCGATGTGCTGGCTGCGCTGATCGTGTTCCGCGTGTTCTACCTGCTGCTGCCCTTCGCCCTGTCGCTACTGGTGGTGCTGGGCTTCGAATGGAGCCAGTGGAAGGAAAAACAGCAGGGCAGCAACCTGCCGTCCTGACGACTCGCCGCCACCGCGACACTGACATAGAATACGCGGCCATTTTTTGCGGCCCTGCGTTTCCATGTCCTTCTCCACGCCCGCCCGCGCCTGCGGCATCGACTTCGGCACCTCCAACTCCACCGTCGGCTGGCTGCGTCCCGGCCAGGACAGCCTGCTGCCCCTGGAAGACGGCAAGATCACCCTGCCCTCGGTGATCTTCTTCAACACCGAGGAACGCCGCCCGGTCTATGGCCGTCTGGCCCTGCACGAGTACCTGGAAGGCTACGAAGGACGCCTGATGCGCTCGCTGAAAAGCCTGCTGGGCTCCAAGCTGCTGAAGAGCGAAACCACCGTGCTGGGCAGCGCCCTGCCGTTCAAGGACCTGCTCGGCTTCTTTATCGGCGAGCTGAAAAAACGTGCCGAAGCCCAGGCCGAACGCGCCTTCGAGGAGGTGGTGCTGGGCCGCCCGGTATTCTTCGTCGACGACGACCTGGCGGCCGATCAGGAAGCGCAGAACACCCTGGTGGCCGTGGCGCACAAGCTCGGCTTCAAGGAGGTGTCGTTCCAGTACGAACCCATTGCCGCGGCCTTCGACTACGAGTCGGGCCTGGAGCGCGAGGAGCTGGTGCTGATCGTCGACATCGGCGGCGGCACCTCGGACTTCTCCCTGGTGCGTCTGGCCCCTGAGCGCCACCATCTGGCCGAACGTCAGGACGACATCCTCGCCACTGGCGGCGTGCATATCGGCGGCACCGACTTCGACAAGCAGCTGTCGCTGGCCGGGGTGATGCCGCTGTTCGGCTACGGCAGCCGGATGAAGAGCGACGCCTTCATGCCCACCAGCTACCACCTCAACCTGGCCACCTGGCACACCATCAACGCGCTGTATGCGCAGAAAACCCAGCTGGCCCTGCAGAACATGCGCTACGACATCGTCGACGCTACCGGCATCGACCGCCTCTTCGGCCTGATCGAACAGCGCGCCGGACACTGGCTGGCCATGCAGGTGGAAGAGAGCAAGATCGCCCTGAGCGAACAGGATGCACGCGCCATCGACCTGTCGCGCGTCGAGCCGGGCCTGGTCGCCGAACTGACCCGGCCGCTGTTCGAGGGCGCCATCGAGCCGCTGCTCGAACGCATTCGCGCCAGCCTCACGCAATTGCTCGCCGATGCCGGAGTCAGCGCCGATCAGGTCGACACGCTGTTCTTCACCGGTGGTTCCAGCGGCGTACCGGCGCTGCGCCAGAGCGTGGCGGCGATGCTGCCCAATGCGCGCAGCGTGGAAGGCAACACCTTCGGCAGCATCGGCAGCGGCCTGGCCATCGAAGCGAAGAAGCGTTACGGCTAAGTTTTTGTAGGAGCGGCTTCAGCCGCGATTCTGGCCTCCCGCACAGGCCACTCGCGGCTAAAGCCCCTCCTACAGAAATTGATACAGGCCAGAAGCCCGACCTGTTCTCCCATGCATCGCACAACAGGCTCTGAGTTATGCTTGCCGCCCATCCGAATGACCGAGGAATAGCCCGATGAAAGCCCAGCTGGAAGAACTGATCGCCAAGATAAGCTCCGGCTGCCTGGCCGAGGACGAAATCGCGCGCATCGCCGACGAAGCGGCGCAGGCCTACGCCGACCCGGCCGCCTTCCTCGCCGCCAACCCGGACGTCAATTACGACGACGAATTCCCCATCCCGCTGGGCGAATGGGTGGTGGTCGGCAGCCTGCCGGATACCGTGCTGTTCCAGGCTGACAGTTATGAAGAGCTGTTCCAGCGCATCACCGAATCCTTCGGCCCGCAGGTGCAGTTCGTGCTCAAGCCCAAGCAACTGGCCAAGACCGAAGCGCTCAAGGCGCTCAACCGTATTCAGGTACAGCTCTCGGCGCTGTCGCCGGAAACCGGCGGCTATGTGCTGGTGGACTTCAGCGAACCGCTGGACGACGAGCTGCAGGCGGTACTGGTGTACGCCAACGACCTGCCGCGGGTAATGGAGCTGGCGGTGGAAGTGGGCATCTATGCCGCGCCGGCGCTGGAAGCCTTGCAGGAGGCTCAGGCGGGGGAATAAACCACAGATTTTCCCCTCTCCCATAAATGGGAGAGGGAGCCACCCTCTGCCAGTATCAGGCGCTTGCTGCACGGCTCCCCTCTCCCGCTAGCGGGAGAGGGGCTGAGGGAGAGGGCTGGGCTACAACGTCCCGCGCAGTGCTTTCTCGAACAAGGCGCTGTACTGCGCGGCGCTGAAAGCGATGGGATTGGTGCCCGCCGAAGGGTCCACCTCGGCCATGCGCCCGACCTGCTCGATGCGCGCATCGTCGATGCCGATCTCGCCCAGGCTGTGGGCGATACCCACCTCGCTGCGCAGCGCCAGTACCCAGTCCAGCACCTCATCGAAGCCGCTGCCCGGCAGCGCCAGATAGCGCGCCATCTTCTCCATCTGCGGCTCGATGGCGCCGCGGTTGGCCACCAGCACGTAAGGCATCAGTACCGCGTTGAGCAGGCCGTGATGGGCGTCGTACAGCGCCCCCAGCGGATGGGCCAGCGCGTGCATCGCACCGAGGCCACGCTGGAAGGCGGTAGCGCCCATGCTCGAGGCCACCAGCATCTGCAGCCGCGCCTCGACGTCGGTGCCCTGACTGACCGCACGCGGCAGGTACTGCTGCACCAGACGCATGCCCTCCAGCGCGATGCCCTCGGCCATGGGATGGAAGAGCGGCGAGCAGAACGCCTCCAGGCTGTGCGACAGCGCGTCCATGCCAGTGGCGGCGGTGATCTTCGCCGGCAGGCCGACCGTCAGCTCCGGGTCGAGAATCACCAGCGCCGGCAGCATGCGCGCGTGGAAGATGATGCGCTTGATATGCGCCGCCTCGTCGGTGATCACCGAGGCACGCCCCACTTCCGAGCCGGTGCCGGCGGTGGTCGGCACCGCCACCACCGGCGCCATGCCGGCGACATTGACCCGGCTGGCGTTGTCGCCGACGTCCTCGAAATCCCACAGCGGCCGATCCTGGCCGACCATCAGGGCGATGGCCTTGCCGGCATCCAGCGCCGAGCCGCCGCCGAAGGCGATCACCCCGTCATGCCCGCCGGCCTTGAACGCGGCCACACCGTCCATCACGTTGGCGCCGGTGGGGTTGCCCTTGATCGCCGAGAACAGCCCTGCGTTCAAGCCTGTGTCGCGGCACTGGCGCAGCGCCGCGTCGATCATCGGTAGCGCGGCCAGGCCGGGGTCGGTGCACAGCAGCGGCGCGCGCATGCCGAGCTGGCGACAGGCGTCGGCCAGCTCGCTGATGCGGCCGACGCCGACGCGCATCGAGGTGGGGTAATTCCAGTTCATGCGGTACTGATCGAGAATCATTGCGCGCCTCACAGCTGAGTCTTGAAGTGGAAGGATTTCGGCCGGGTCAGCTGCTCGTAGCCGACCCTTGAGAGGGTGCAGCCACGTCCGGAGTGCTTCACGCCGGTCCAGGCCAGCCCAGGGTCGAGGTAGTCGCAACGGTTGAGAAACACCGTGCCGGCTTCCACCTGATCGGCCAGGGCCATGGCGGCATCGACGTCGCGGCTGAAGATCGCCGCGGTCAGGCCGAACTCGCTGTCGTTCATCAGCGCCAGCGCCTCCTCGTCGCTGGCGACCTTCTGGATACCCACCACCGGGCCGAAGGATTCCTCGGTCATCACCCGCATTTCATGGCTGACGTTGGTCAGCACCTGCGGCGCCAGATAGGGCGTACCCGGCGCATCCAGGGGAAACTCGGCCGGGTCGATATGCGCCCTGGCGCCCTGGGCGACCGCCTCGGCGATCTGCGCGCGGACGAAATCGGCAGCGTCGGCCCGCACCAGCGGGCCCAGGGTGGTCTGCGGGTCGTCCGAGCGCCCCAGCTTGTACTGGCGCACCAGCGCCACCGCCTGCTCGACGAAGGCGTCGTACAGCGACTCGTGCACGTAGATGCGCTCGATGCCGCAGCACGATTGGCCGGAGTTGAAGAAGGCGCCGTCGATGGCGGTTTCCACCGCATGGGCCAGGTCGGCGTCGGCGCGCACATAGGCCGGATCCTTGCCGCCCAGCTCCAGGCCGACGCTGATGAAGCGCCCGGCGGCCGCCCGCTCGACCATGGCCCCGCCCGGCACCGAACCGGTGAAGGCGACGTGGTTGATGGTCGGCGCACGAATCAGCGCTTCGGTCTCGCCGTGGCTCAGGTGCAGGTACTGGAACACGCCTTCGGGCAGGCCGGCCTCGGCAAAGGCCTCGACCATGCGCTCGGCGCACAACGGAGTCTGCGCCGAGTGCTTGAGCAATACCGCGTTGCCCGCCAGCAGTGCCGGCATCACCGCATTCACGGCGGTCAGGTAGGGGTAGTTCCAGGGCGCGATGACCAGTGCCACGCCCAACGGCTCGCGGCGGATGAAGCGGGTGAAGCCGGGCTTGTCCGGCAGGCGGATATCGGCCAGCGAACCCTCGGCGATATCGGCCATATGCGTGGCGCGCTCGACGAAGCCGCGGATCTCGCCGGCGGCATAGCGGATCGGCCGGCCCATCATCCAGCACAGCTCCTCGGCCAGCTGGCTCTCGCGTGCGGCGAAAGCGTCGATGGCGCGCCGACCGATGGCGATGCGCTCACGCAGCGGTGTGCGTTTCCAGGTCTGCTGCGCCAGCTCGGCCCGGGCCAGCGCGGCCTGGATCTCGGGGTTGGAGGCCAGGTGACGCTCGACATAGACCGAGCCGTCGATGGGGGAAATGCATTGCAGTTTGCTCATTAGGTGCTCCGTAAAAGGAATCGCGGCCCACGTGGTGGATCGCGTACCACGCTCGGCCCCCTCGCCCCTCCGGGGAGAGGGGATAAAACAGCCACCCTCTCCCCCATCCCCTCTCCCGCAAGCGGGAGAGGGGAGCGCTCAGATGATTTCGAAGTAGCGATCCAGCTCCCAGTCGCTGACATGGCGGCGGTACTCGCGCTCTTCCCATTCGCGGCTGGCGGCGAAGTGCTCGACGAAGGCATCGCCGAACAGCTCGCGCGCCGCCTGCGAGCCCTTCAGGCGCTGCGCCGCATCCCATAGCGTGCGCGGCAGCGCCAGCTCCTCGGGGTGCTTGACCGCATAGGCGTTGCCGCTGACCGGCGCAGTCGGCTCCCACTGCTGCATGATTCCGTACAGGCCCGAGCCGATGGCCACCGACAAGGCCAGGAAGGGATTGCCGTCGGCGGCGCCGAGGCGGTACTCCTGGCGCTGCGACTTGTCGCTGCCGGGGATCACCCGCAGCGCCGCGGTGCGGTTCTCCACCCCCCAGGTGGCGTCGGTGGGTGCCCAGAAGCCGGGAATCAGACGCCGGTAGCTGTTCAGCGTCGGCGCCACCATGCACAGGAATTCCGGCATCAGGCGCTGCTGCCCGGCGAGGAAATGCCGCTGCAGCTTGCTCATGTTGTGCGCCTGATCGGGATCAAAGAAAGCCGACTTGTCGCTGGCACGGTCACGCAGCGACACGTGGATATGCCCGCTCTGCCCCGGATACTTGCCCGACCATTTGGCCATGAAGGTGGCCATCAGGCCGTTGCGCTGGGCCAGCACCTTCATGAAGGTCTTGAACAGCGCGCCCTTGTCCGCCGCCGCCTCGGCGCGGTCATAGGCGATGGCCGCCTCCAGCACACCGGGGCCGGTCTCGGTGTGCAGGCCCTCGATGGGGAAATCCATCGCCTCGCCCATCTCGAGTATCTGATGATAGAGCTCGGCGTGCACCGAGTTGCGGATCATCGAGTAGCCGAACCAGTCCGGGGTGAACGGCTTGAGGTCGCGAAAGCCCTTGGCCCGCGCCGACTCCGGCGTTTCGTCGAACATGAAGAACTCGTACTCCAGCGCCGCATAGGGCTCGAAGCCCATGGCTTGGCAGCGCTCGATCACCCGGCGCAGGGTGCCGCGCGGGCACACCGCCTCGGCCTGCTGATCGAACTCGGCGAGAAACAGCAGCATGCCGTTTTCGAAGGGAATCTCGCGACAGGTGTGCGGCAGGATGCGCACCGGCGCATCGGGGTAGCCGCTGTGCCAGCCGGTGTACTGGGCGTTGTCGTAGAGCTGGTCCTTGACGTCCCAGCCGAGCACCACGTCGCAGAAGGCGAAGCCGTGCTCCAGGGCGGAGAAGAACTTGCTGCGGCTCATGTACTTGCCGCGCATCACCCCATCGTTGTCGAACAGACCGACCTTCACGTGGCTCAGGCCACGTTCCTCGACGATGCGCCGGGCCTCGCCGACGGTCTTTACATCCCGTGGTTTGAACATGCTAACCCCTATGTCTTGTTGTTATGGCAAGCGGGTCAAGCGCAGGGCTGGGCATTCATGACTGGCCTGGCAGGGCCGACAACGCAAGAGCGCAGCACGACGCTTGGTATAGCGTCCGTTTCAGGCTCATAGAGTGTGGTACAGGATTGCCGGGATGGCAGGCAAGCGTTGGGAAAAATCTGGCTGACGCGAGACAGCGGCTGAATAAAGCCGCGCCCGTACCGCCAGGTACGGGCGTTCCGGCTCAACGGCCTCAACCGCGATAAGGCGCCCCCGCCTTGGCCATCAGTACGTTGTACTTCTTGAAGATATCCACCACCTTGGCGCAGCGCGGGCTGGTCTTGGCGATCTCGTCCCAGAATTTCTGCGCTTCGGCTTCCACCGTGGCCCATTCTTCGGCGGGGATGGAGGTCAGCTCCAGCTTGCCGCCCTCCACGCGCAGTTGCGCCTCGCCGCCCCAGTACCAGTGCTGACGGTAATAGTTGGAGCTGTCCATGCACAGCTTGAACAGGGTCTGGAGATGCTCCGGCACCTCGGCCCATTTGTCCGAATTGGCGAAATAGGAGCCGATCCAGGCGCCGGAGATGTTGTTGGTGAGGAAGTACTTGGTGACGTTGGCCCAGCCCACCGTGTAGTCCTCGGTGATGCCCGACCAGGCGATGCCGTCCAGCTCGCCGGTCTGCACCGCCACCTCGACATCTTCCCAGGGCAGGGTCACCGGGATCACACCGAAACGGGCGAGGAACTTGCCGGCGGTAGGAAAGGTGAAGATGCGCTTGCCCTTGAGATCGTCGAGCTTTCTGATCGGCTGCACCGTGGCGAAGTGGCAGGGGTCCCAGGCGCCGGCGCCGAGCCAGGTGACGCCCTTGACCTCGCCGTACGCCTCGGCCCAGATCTCGTTGAGGCCGTACTGTTCGAACAGTACCGGCACGTCGAGGCTGTAACGGGTGGCGAAGGGGAAATAGCCACCGAACACCGAGACGTCCACCGGTGCGGCAATCGAGTCATCGTCGCTCTGCACCGCGTCGATGGTGCCGCGCTGCATGGCGCGGAACAGCTCGCCGGTGGGCACCAGTTGGTCGGCGAAGTACAGCTTGATCTCCATCTGGCCATTGGCAGCCTTGTTGAACGCGTCGATGGACGGCTTGATCACGTGCTCGGCCAGCGCCGCGCCGGCGTAGGTCTGCAGGCGCCAGGTGATCTTCTTCGGCTCGGCGGCGTAGATGTGCGCCGAGCCCAGGGCAGCGGTACCGACCGCGGCGGTTTTCAGGAAATCGCGTCTCGTACTCATGCTGGTCTCTCCAATAGTGTCGATGCAGATGCAATACAACCGCTCATTGCCGTCGCGGCATCGCGACAGCCTTGCCAGTGACCGGCAGGCGCCGGCTCGACTGCTGGCGCGCGGGGCGCGCCGATTTCCTTTGATCAGCCGCCATAGTGCAGCTGCGGCAACCACAGCGCCAGCTGCGGGAAGACCATGACCAGAGTCAGCGCCAGGACCATGATGATGACGAAGGGGATGACCGAGACGTAGATGTCGCGCAGGGTCACTTCGGGCGGTGCCATGGCGCGCATGAGAAACAGGTTGTAGCCGAACGGCGGCGTCATGTAGGCGATCTGACAGGTGATGGTGTAGAGCACGCCGTACCAGACCAGGTCGAAACCCAGAGCGCCGACCAGCGGAATATAGAGAGGCGCGACGATCACCAGCATGGCGGTGTCATCGAGGAACATGCCCATCAGGATGAACGACAGCTGCATGATGATCAGAATCTGCCAGGGCCCCAGGTGCAGGCTGTCGACGAAAAAGTTCTCGATGGCCCTGACCGCGCCGAGGCCGTCGAACACCGCACCGAAGCACAGCGCGGCGAGGATGATCCACATGAACATGCAGCTGATGGCCAGCGTCTTGCGCAGCGTTTCCTCCATCACCTTGCCACTTAGGCGCCCCTTGAACAGCGCTGCCAGGGTCGCCGCCGCCGCGCCGACCGCCGAGCTTTCCACCAGGCTGGTGTAGCCCAGCAGGAACAACCCGGTCATGGCGAAGAAGATGAACAGCGGCACCAGCCCGGCGCTGAGCAGGCGCAACTTCTCCCGCATGCTGATCTGTTCGCGCTCGGCCTTGGCCAGCGGCGGGCCCATGTGCGGCTGCAGGCGGCAGCGAATGGCGATATAGAGCATGAACATGCCGGCCATCATCAGCCCGGGTATGGCCCCGGCCAGCCACAGCTGGCCCACCGGCTGGCGCGCGATCATGCCGTAGAGCACCAGCACCACGCTGGGCGGAATCAGAATCCCCAGCGAACTGCCGGCCTGGATCACCCCGGTGATCATGATCTTGTCGTAGCCACGCCGCAGCAGCTCGGGCAGGGCGATGCTGGCGCCGATGGCCATGCCGGCCACGCTCAGGCCGTTCATCGCCGAGATCGCCACCATCAGGAAGATGGTGCCGATGGCCAGGCCGCCCGGCAGCGGGCCCATCCACACGTGGAACATCTTGTAGAGGTCTTCGGCGATGCCCGACTCGGAGAGCATGTAGCCCATGAACACGAACATCGGCAGGGTCAGCAGCGGGTACCACTTCATCAGTTTCATCGCCGCGCTGAAGGCCATCTCCGAGCCGCCGTCGCCCCACAGCAGCAGGGCCGCGGCGGCGGCGACGAAGCCGATGGCGCCGAACACGCGCTTGCCGGTGAGCAGCAGCAACATCATCGAGGAGAACATCAACAGCGCGATCAGCTCGTAGCTCATCACAGCGTCTCCCCGCGGGCGGCGTAGAAATCCTTGAAGAAGGTGGCGATGGCCTGCAGCAGCATCAGGGCGATGCCGAAGCACATGATGATCTTGATCGGCGCCATGTAGGGCGACCAGGCCGAGTAGCTGGTCTCCTTGTACTCGATGGCGTATTCGGTGGAGGAGATGCCGCCGATCAGCAGCATCACCAGATAGAAGATCAGCATGAACACGGTGATGGCATCGACCACGGCGCGGGTGCGCGGCGACCAGTGGCTGTAGGCCAGGTCCATGCGCACATGGGCGTCGAGCTGCATCGAGTAGGCGCCGCCGAGCAGGAAGTAGGCGACCATGAGGAACTGGGCGCTTTCCAGGGTCCAGATCGACGGGGTGAAGAAAGTCTTGCTGATCGAGGAATACAGCAGCACCGCCAGCATGGCGAAGATCAGGTACATGGCGAAACGCCCGACCCTCAGATTGAATGCGTCCACGACCCGGACGAAAGCTCTAATGCCGTTGCGCATGCAGTTTCCTGCTGTTTTTGTTAGTTATCCCGTCAGCCTAGACGAAGATTCGCCAAAGCCAACCGCCCCGCCGAGCCATTGCAGGAACGCGCCAGCCCTTAACGGCTGGCACTTCAACGAACAAAATCAGGCGCTTGGAAGGTGTCGCAACGCTGCTGAATATCCCCTTACGGGGGTCGTGCCCAGCAAGCACGTCTGGGCGAACCGGAAAGCTCCGATGAACGGCGACAACAACCGCGGCGGACGACGAACTCAGAATCCCACCAGCAACATCCACAACGGCAGGGAAATTGCCGCCAACAACGTGGACAGAGAAATCGCCGCGCTGACGCTACGGCTGTCTTCGGCCGTACGGGCAAAGGCCATCACGTTGACCCCGCTAGGGCAGGCTGCGAGCAGCACCAGCACGCTGCGCGCGGTATCGTTCAGACCGGGCAGCTGGCCGCTGAGCCACCAGACCAGCGCCGGGAACAGCAGCAGCTTGGCCAACGCCACGCCCCAGGCCTCGCCGGTCGGCCGCAGGCGGTAACGCGACAGGCTGGCGCCGAGCACGATCAGCGCGCAAGGCAAGGCGGCCTGGCCGAGCCAGGTGATCGCCCGCCACAGGCTCTCCGGCACGACCAGCCCGGACAGATTGAGCAGCGCCCCCAACCCCAACCCGATGATCATCGGGTTGGCCAGGTTCTTCAGCAGCGCACGGCCGTCGACGCGTTCCTGGCTGCCGAAAGCGGCGTAGAAGCTGTGCAGAGAAAACAGCGTGAGGCTGTGAAACACCAGGATGGCGAAGACGTAGAGCAGGCCGTCGTTGCCCATCAGGCTGGCGATCAGCGGAATGCCCACCAGCACGTTGTTGGAGAAGGCCGCCACCAATCCCAGCGGCGTCGCCGTACCACGACGCCAGTGCCCTAGCGCATTGACCAGCGCAAACACCAGTAACACCGGCAGGTAATAGGCCAGCAGCAGCATCGGCGACAGGCCTTCGGCAAGCGACGCCTTGGCGATACCGGCGAACAGCAGCGTGGGCATGAACAGCTTGAAGGTGATGTTGGCCAGGCCAGCGGCCGACTCACTGGTGAGCCACTGGCGCCAACCGAGCAGGTAGCCGAGAACGATCAGGGCGAAGATCGGCAAAATGGCCTGTGCCGCGAGCATGGCTGAACCTGCCTCCTGGGAACTGCTGAAGAGGACGGATCGAGCTCGACCCGCGAAGGTTGCCAAGCATACGCGTGCCGAACGGTCAGCGCGACGCCTCGCAGCACAATGACCGGCGCGCTTGACACCGGCCCGCAAGTACCGAGATAGAGCGCCCTGAGCAAGTATTGAGGGGATCGATTTTCACTATCAGGTCAGTCAAGTTCTTATCTGCGCTCATGTCCTCAAGAATTGACTCCGAAGCCACTTATTACTCCCTACGGAGACATCGACATGAAAACTCAACTGACCCTTGCCGCCCTGACCCTTAGCCTGATGACCACTGGCGTATTCGCCGCTCCGAGCAGCGCCCCCTTCCCTCTGGTGGGCGAAGCCAAGGACAGCCAGGTGCAACAGCAAGCCGTCGCACCGCTGGCCGAGAACGGCTCGGAACGTACTCCGGGCGCTCAACGTATCCAACTGGCCGAAGACGGTTCCGACCGCACTCCTGGTGCTCAGCGTGTTCAGCTGGTCGAAGGTGGTTACGAGCGTACCCCTGGCGCCCAGCGTGTTCAGCTGGCCGAAGGCGGTTACGAACGCACTCCCGGTGCCCAGCGTGTTCAACTGGTCGAAGGCGGCTCCGATCGTCTGATCGAGCAGCGCGGCCGTACGGCTTGAGCGCTACTGCAATACCCGCAAGCCCGGCACGAGCCGGGCTTTTTCATGCCTGTCACTGGCTCGGCCGAGGGCATTCCTGCATATGGTTCACGCCATGCCGGCGGTGGGTAGACGGTAGATCCAGATACGCCGCAGCACGGTCGCGAACTGCCCCCACAAGGTGCCACAGTTGTAATGCTGGCCATAGCGCCGGGCAATCAGGCGCACCTCGCACGCCAGCTCGGCATAGCGCCGTGCCGGCAGGTCGGGGAACAGGTGATGCTCGATCTGGTGGCTGAGGTTGCCGGTGAGGATATGCAGCAGCGGCCCGCCGGACAGATTGCTGGAACCACGCAGCTGACGCAGGTACCAGTGCCCACGGGTCTCCCCCTCCAGTATTTCGGGTGCAAATACCGCCGCCTTCTCGGTGAAGTGACCGCAGAAGATCACCAGAAAGGTCCACAGATTGCGCAGCAGATTGGCCACTAGGTTGCCAGTCAGTACGGCCAGTGCATTGGCGCCGAGCAGCAGCGCCAGCAGCGGAAACGCCAGATAGTCCTTGACCCATTGCCGCACCAGCTTGGCGCCGAACCGACGTGCCAGCGGCTTCACTTCCTCCTTGCTGATACGTCCCTTGACCAGCTTGTCCAGACGCAGATGCTGAATGGCCACGGCGTACTGGAACAGAAGCGCCTGGATCGTCACCCACAGGGGCTGCCAGCGATAGAACGGCTTCCAGCGCTGCTCCGGGAACAGGCGCACCACGCCGTAGCCGACGTCATCATCCATACCCAGCACGTTGGTGTAGGTGTGGTGCACGTGGTTGTGGGTGTGCCGCCAGAAATCGGCCGGCCCGACGATGTCCCATTCGTACTGGCGACCGGCGAATTCCGGGTCGTTCATCCAGTCGTACTGGCCGTGCATCACGTTGTGGCCCAGCTCCATGTTCTCGAGGATCTTGCCCAGGCCCAGCAGCAGGGTGCCGAGCAGCCAGGTCGGCGGGAACCAGCCGAGCATCAGCAGCGCACGACCCGTCCAGCAGCAGCCGCGCACGGCCGCGCGTACGCGGCGAATGTAGCGCGCATCGGCCTCGCCCAGATCAGCCAGGGTGCGTTGGCGCAGGGCATCCAGTTCCTGGCCGAAGGCTTCGAGTTCGGCGGGGCTCAGTTCACGGTCGAGGCGGGTCGTCACAGGTCGATCTCCACATCCCCATGCGGGGCGCTGACGCACAAGCGAATGGGTTGATTGGGTTCGGCGAACAGCTCGCCGCTGCGCAGATCGCGCACCGTGCCGGCCAGCAGCAGACAGGTGCAGCTGGTGCAGATGCCCTGACGACAGCCATGAGCCGGGCGCAGACCGCTGGCCTCGGCCTGCTCCAGCAGGCTGGCATTGCCGTTGCCCGAGACCTGCTGGCCGCTGCGCGCGAAGCGCAGACGAACCTCGTCGTTATCGGCCTCGGCCAGCACCGGCAGCGGGCTGAAGCTTTCCGCCTGCAGGCTGCCCCCACGCCCGGCGTCGCGCCACCAGCCGCACGCCTGCTCGACGAAACCACGCGGGCCGCATAGCAACAGGTGCTCGCCCGGCAGCTCTGCCAGCTGTGCGGCCGTCAGGCGGCCACCCGCCTCGCCACTGAAGGCCCAGCGCACCTGCAAGTTGGCATGACGCGCCGCCAACGCCTGCAACTCCTCGGCAAAGGCCTGCTGCCCCTGGCGACGCACCTGATGCAGCAGCGTCACCGGCGCAGCGAAGCCCCGCGCGAGCGCGTCACGCAACAGGCCGAGCAAGGGCGTGAGGCCGCTGCCGGCCGCCAGCAACAGCACGGCGCCCTGCTCCTGCGGCCAGGCTAAATCGCCGAAGGCCTGGCCCAGCTCGATCACTTCGCCAACCGCCAGATGATCGAGCAGCCGATTGGACAGGCGCCCGCCCGGCTGGCGCTTGACCGCAAGCTCGATACGCCCGTCGGCAGCCACCGATATGAGGCTGTAACTGCGCCCGTGACGCACGCCGTCCTGCTCCAGATAGAGCTGAACGTGTTGCCCGGCTCGCCAGTCTCGGGCATTGCCGTTGCAGCGCAACTCGATTGCCAGCATGTCGTCGGCCACCCAACGACGCGCCTCGACCTGGGCGAACACGCGATTGAGGCGCAGCGCCGGGTGCAGCAGACGCAGGCACAGGTCGACGTCCGCCTCACGCAGCCAGCCGGATGCACAGAGCCGGCGCAGCGGTTGCAGGCCGCGCGCGACATGCCGCGCCAGCGCCAGGGAAAGCAGAGCCATAAATCGATTCCAGTGAACACTTGTGCACAAGGCTGACAGACCGCCTTATTTCAGTCAACAGTTGTTCACTGAAAGCTGCCGACCATGGTTCGACGCTGGCGCCGCGCATTTGCTAGAGTGCGGCATCGCTCAATGACCCCGATCTCGCATGACGCCACGCGCCGAACAGAAGCAGCAGACCCGCCAGGCCCTTATGGAAGCCGCGCTCACCCTGATGGAGAGTGGCCGCGGCTTTGGCAGCCTGAGCCTGCGCGAAGTGACCCGTGTCGCCGGCATCGTCCCCACCGGTTTCTATCGCCATTTCGCCGACATGGACGAGCTGGGCCTGGCGCTGGTGGCGGAGGTGGGCGAAACCTTCCGCGCAGCGATCCGCCAGGTGCGTCGTCACGAGTTCGAGATGCGCGGCATGATCGACGCCTCGGTGCGCATCTTCCTCGCCGAAGTGGCCGCCAACCATGGCCAGTTCCTGTTTCTCGCCCGCGAGCAGTACGGCGGTTCGCAGCCGGTGCGCCAGGCCATCGCCGCCCTGCGCGAACGCATCACCAGCGACCTGGCCGCCGACCTCAAGCTGATGAACCGCATGCCGCAGCTTGACGATGCCGGCCTCGACGTGGTGTCGGATCTGGTGGTGAAGACGGTGTTCGCCACCCTGCCCGAACTGATCGACCCGCCGGCGGAGAATCTGCCGGCGCACCTCAGCGCCGAAGCCAAGATCATCCAGCAGCTGCGCTTCATCATGATCGGCGGCAAGCACTGGCTGGGCCTCGGCAAGCCCTCCGAATAGCGCGCACCACAAGCGTGCGCCCGCAGCGAAAACGCACCAAATAAATCCTGACCGCTTCGCCAAGTTATCCACAGAGCGCCTGAACGCCCCGTCCTGCGCCGCTTCTCGGCCTTGGCAAGCCACTTGCACTATTTCCGGGCACATTGCCCCGGAATAGATACGCATGCTGGTGATCCACACCCGAATCGCGCCGCAGGCTGCTGCAGACGCCGAACTGGAACTGACCTTCGAAGCCCGCAGCAAAAGCCGCCTGCGCTGCTTCACCACGGCAGGCGAGGAAGTCGGCCTGTTCCTCGAACGCGGCCAACCGGCACTGGCCGATGGTGAGTTTCTGCAGGCCAAGGACGGACGCATCGTGCGCGTGCGCGCCAAGCCCGAGCCGCTGCTGCATGTCACCTGCGCCAGCCCCTTCGAGCTGATGCGCGCCGCCTATCACCTGGGTAACCGCCATGTCGCCCTGCAACTGGGCGACAGCTGGCTGCGCCTGCCCGACGACTACGTGCTCAAGGCCATGCTGGAGCAGCTCGGCGCCACCGTCGAAGCCATCCAGGCGCCCTACCAGCCCGAGCAGGGCGCCTATGGCGGCGGTCATCATCACTCCCATCATGGCGACGAGGAATTCAACTACGGCCCGCGCCTGCACCAGTTCGGTGTGCGCAAGTGAGCCAAGCGACATCGTCCACGCATATCGGGGTCAGCTCATGAAACCGGCCTGGGCCCTGTTGCGCCTGGCCAGTCCGCAGTTACCCATCGGCGGTTACAGCTACTCGCAAGGCCTGGAGTGGGCCATCGACAGCGGCCTGATCCAGGATGCCGACGCCGCCGAACTCTGGCTGGCCGATCAGTTGACGCTCAACCTCGCCCGCTTCGAAGCGCCGCTGCTGCTGGCACATTGTCGCGCCGCGCACGAGGGCGACTGGCCGCACCTGCAGGAACTGGCCGAACGGCACCGCGCCAGCCGCGAAACCCGCGAGCTGGCTCTGGAAAGCCGGCAGATGGGCTACTCGCTGCGGCAACTACTCGAAGGCCTGCCCGAGGCGGACGAAGCCGCGCGCGAACTGCTCGCAAGCCATCACGAACCGGGCCTGGCCCTGACCTGGGCGCTGGCCGCACGCGCCTGGCAGATCACCCCGGACGATGCCCTGGCCGCCTGGCTCTGGGGCTGGCTGGAAAACCAGCTGGCCGTACTGATGAAGGTGTTGCCGCTGGGCCAGCAGGCCGCCCAGCGCCTGACCAGCCGCCTGCTGCCAACGCTCGAAGCCGCCCAGCAGCAGGCCGCCAGCCTTTCCCCCGAACACTGGGGCAGCGCCGCCTTCGGCCTGGCCCTGGCGAGCATGGCGCACGAGCGCCAGTACTCGCGTCTCTTCCGCTCCTGACGAGGAACATCAGCACATGAACAGCCAACCCCTGCGTGTCGGCATCGGCGGCCCGGTCGGTTCCGGCAAGACCGCCCTCACCCTGGCCCTGTGCCGCGCCCTGCGCGAGCGCTACAACATCGCCGTGGTCACCAACGACATCTACACCCAGGAAGACGCCCAGTTCCTGGTGCGCAACGAGGCCCTGGAGCCCGAGCGCATCATCGGCGTGGAAACCGGCGGCTGCCCGCACACCGCCATCCGCGAAGACGCCTCGATCAACCTGGAAGCGGTCGAGCAGCTCAACCGCCGCTTCCCCGGCCTGGACCTGATCATCGTCGAGTCCGGCGGCGACAACCTGTCGGCCACCTTCAGTCCCGAGCTGTCCGACCTGACCCTCTACGTGATCGACGTGTCGGCCGGCGACAAGCTGCCGCGCAAGGGCGGTCCGGGCATCTGCAAGTCCGACCTGCTGGTGATCAACAAGGTCGACCTGGCGCCCATGGTCGGCGCCTCGCTGGAGGTGATGGAGCGCGACACCATGAAGATGCGCGGCGACAAGCCCTTCGTCTTCAGCAATCAGAAAATCGGCCAGGGTCTCGACGAGATCATCGCCTTCATCGAACGCCAGGGCATGCTCACGGCGGCCTGATTCCACTTCAAGGAGATCCACATGAATCTGCGCAAAACCCTCTATGCCATCGCCCTGTTCTGCACCCCGGCGCTGGCGTTCGCCCATCCCGGGCATGGCGACTCGGGGATCATGGCCGGCCTGGCCCACCCGGTGTTCGGCCTCGATCACCTGCTGGCGATGTTCGCCGTCGGCCTGTGGGCCGCGCAGCAAAGCGGCGCGGCGCGCTGGGCGCTGCCGCTGACCTTCGTCGGCAGCATGCTGATCGGCGGCCTGCTGGGTTTCGCCGGCGTGGAAATCCCGCTGATGGAAACCGGTATCGCCGGCTCGGTGCTGGCCTTCGGTCTGCTGGTGGCCGTGGCGGCGCGCCTGCCGATGGCCGCCTCCATGACCCTGACCGCAGTATTGGCCCTGACCCACGGCGTCGCCCACGGCCTGGAGCTGCCGGACCTGGCCAGCCCCTTCGGCTACGCCATCGGCTTCGTCGTCGCCACGGCCGCGCTGCACGCCGTCGGCTTCGCCCTGGTGCGCTTCCTGCCGCAAGCGGCCGCGCCGCTGGTGCGTCTGGCCGGTGGCGCTTCGGCACTGGCCGGCGTCTGGCTGCTGGCGAGCTGAGCCATTCCGGCACCTGCCCACTTCGCGGCCTTGGCATTGGCGCTTGCCAATGCCGCTGCGCTGGGGCACAAAGTCCCGAACCAGTTTCGAGACACTGCCCATGCTGCGCCTCACCCGTTTTCGGCTCGTGCCGCTGCTGCTGATGGGTGCCGTCGTGCTGCTACTGGCGCTGATCAGCAAGCCAGCGAGCGCGCCAGCAGTGCTGGAAGACCTGGGCCAGCGCCCGCTGGTCATTGCCCATCGCGGCGGCGCAGGCCTGTGGCCTGAAAACACCCTGTTCGCCTTCGAACGGGCTGCAGCTCTTGGCGTCGACATGCTGGAGATGGACCTGCACCTGAGCCGCGACGCCCGTCTGGTAGTCATCCACGACGACACCTTGGAGCGCACCACCAATGGCCAGGGGCCGGTCGCGCACTTCACTCTCGCAGAGCTGCAGGCCTTGGATGCCGGCTACAAATGGACCGCCGATGGCGGCCAGAGCTATCCGTATCGTGGCCAGGGCACCCGTATTGCCGCGCTGGAAGAAGTGTTCGAGCGCTTTCCGCTGATACCCAAGGCTGTGGAAATCAAGGTTGCGGATGTCGGCATGGAGGCCGTGCTGTGTGAAATGCTGGCGGCCTATGATCAGCTCGATCGCGTCATCGTTGGCAGTTTCCATGAGCGCAGCCTGCAGCGTTTTCGCCAGCTCTGCCCGGAGGTAGCGACGGCTGGCGGGCCGGTTTCGGTACGCCTGCTGCTGGCGCTGAACTGGCTGGGCCTGAGCGGTCTGCTGTCGCCCTCCTACCCGGTGCTGCAGATTCCACCACAGCACAGCGGCCTGACCCTGGCCACGCCCCGACTGGTTCGCAACGCTCAGCACCGCGGCCTGCAGGTACACCTGTGGACAATCAACGAACAGCCCGATATGCGCAGGCTGCTGGAAATGGGCGCCGACGGCCTGATCACCGACTATCCGGATCGCGTCCTGCAACTACTCGGGCGCTCCACCCAACTTGGCGCGCTGCCCGCTGAGTAGACTGACGAAAACTTCGACGCTCGCCTGACACCCAGCAGAGGCGGGCCATCGAACGACTCGTCACCAGCTTACCCACAGACCGATCAACAGATTCCGGGGATAACCCATACGCGGCCGCCTGTGGCACGAAGAAGCGCTGGACAAAATGGCGCTTCCCATGCCCTGGCAGCTCCACGCCGGACAGTGATCAGAAAACAAACAAAGCGCTGGAAAGCTTGTAGCACCTGGGATTCAGCAATGGGTACAGAAGTTATCAACAACATCACCCACAGCTATCGTGGACAAGCCCAAGCCCCCGCCAGGAAACCGCTGAAATATGTCAAGTCCCTGTGCACAAAGGAAAATACTGTCTGCTCAAATCTTCACCAAGAGGATGAAAGCGGCGTTTTCAGGGTTTCGCAGGCAGGAACCACCAGCTTATCCACAATTCTTTCAACAGCCTGCGTGGAAAACTTTATTTTTATCTCCTGGCACACTGCCTGCTTGGGTCAGCAGCCTCCGTTCTCCTGCCTGTTAAGGACGTTTCATGTTCAGTTTCTTTCTCGCCGCCATGCTCCTGGGCTTCGTGTTCAACGCCGCGCCGGGTGCCGTGTTCAGCGAAACCCTGCGCCGCGGTCTGCGTGACGGCTACAAACCCGCCTTGCTGGTACAGATCGGCTCGCTGGTCGGCGACGCCACCTGGGCCGCTCTCGGCCTGACCGGCCTGGCCCTGCTGCTCGACAGCGCGCAGATCCGTTATCCCCTGACCCTGGCCAGCGCGCTGTATCTGGCCTGGCTCGGCTACCAGTCGCTGCGCGATGCCCATCGCCCGCAGCAACCCAGCGATGACGGCCAGGTGGCGGCCGGAGGCGCCTTCGCCGCCGGCGCCGCCCTGTCGCTGACCAACCCGCAGAACATCGTCTACTGGGCCGCCATGGGCGGGGCGATGGCGGCCATCGGCGTTGCCCAGCCAACACCGACGCACCTGGCGGTGTTCTTCGCCGGCTTCATGGTGTCCTCACTGCTCTGGTGCTTCATCTGCGCCGGCCTGGTGGACTGGTTCCGCCGCGCCGCCTCGCTGCTCTGGCACCGCCTGACCTACGCGGCCTGTGGCGTGGTGCTGCTGGGTCTGGCCGGGATGAGCGCGATGGAGCTGATGTGATGGAGTGGTGGCTATCGCCCTCATCGAAACAATCTAACGGCGCGGCGCCAGCAGCAGGACTAGCCTGAATGACATGTCCCCGCGTCAGGAAGCCGCGCCATGCACCTCAACGACCTGCTCAAGCAACTGCTCGCCAGCTACGCCTGCGCCACCTGCGGCATTGATACGCGGCACTGACCCTTGGTGGCAGCGCAGCGGCTGGTTACCCTTGGCATATTCAGCCAAGGAGCCCGTACATGTCCCTGCGTAGCGTCTGTGTCTTCTGTGGTGCCAGCCCCGGCGCCAGTCCCGTCTATCGTCAGGCCGCCGAAGCGCTTGGCCAGCACCTGGCCGAACGCGGCGTACGACTGATCTATGGCGGCGGCGCCGTCGGCCTGATGGGTGTGGTCGCCGATGCGGCGCTGAATGCCGGCGGCGAGGTCATCGGCATCATCCCGCAGAGCCTGGAGCGTGCCGAAATCGGCCACCGTGGCCTGACCTGCCTGGAGGTGGTGGATGGCATGCACGCACGCAAGGCGCGCATGGCAGAACTGGCCGACGCCTTCATCGCCCTGCCCGGCGGTCTGGGCACCCTGGAAGAGCTGTTCGAGGTGTGGACCTGGGGCCAGCTCGGCTACCACGCCAAACCGCTGGGGCTGCTGGAGGTAAATGGCTTCTACAGCAAGCTGGGGGATTTTCTCGATCACCTGGTGGCCGAGCGCTTCGTTCGCCCACAGCACCGCGAAATGCTGCAGATCGCAGACAGCCCGCAGGACCTCCTCGACGCCCTGAACGAGTGGCGCCCCAGCGTAGCGCCGAAATGGGTGGATCGTTCGCCCGTCTGAGCCTGTACGCAGACATGTAAGAACCTGCTCACGATCTCTCGAGCTAGAGCCATACAAGGCAAAAACAGTCGAGGAAGCGGAGTTTACGAGCTGTAAATGAGCATTCCGAGCCTGTTTTTAACGCAGTAAGGCCGACGCGCAGCAGATCGTGAACAGGTTCTGACACAATGCTACGCTCTGCGGCTTCTCCCCTACGGAAGCCGCAACATGGCCGGAAGCAGCCTGCTCGCCCTGATCGACGACATCAGCAGCGTACTCGACGACGTCGCCACCATGACCAAGATCGCCGCGCGCAAGACCGCCGGCGTGCTGGGTGACGATCTCGCCCTCAATGCCCAGCAGGTCACCGGGGTCAAGGCGGATCGCGAACTGCCGGTGGTCTGGGCCGTGGCCAAGGGCTCGCTGGTGAACAAGGCGATTCTGGTGCCGGCCGCACTGTTGATCAGCGCCGTGGCACCCTGGCTGGTGGTGCCCTTGTTGATGCTCGGTGGTCTGTTTCTTTGCTACGAAGGGGCCGAGAAGCTGATCCACAAGCTGCTGCACCGGCACGAAGACGACGAACAGCAACCCCTGCTGGAGGCCATCGCCGATCCGCAGGTGGACCTGGTGGCCTTCGAGCGCGACAAGATCCGCGGCGCGGTGCGTACCGACTTCGTGCTGTCGGCCGAGATCATCGCCATCACCCTGGGCACCGTCGCCACCGCCAGCTTCCTCAATCAGGTGCTGGTGCTCAGCGGTATCGCCCTGCTGATGACCGTCGGCGTCTACGGCCTGGTGGCCGGCATCGTCAAGCTGGACGACGCCGGACTCTACCTCAGCCAGCGCGCCAGCGCCTTCGCCCAGGCCTGCGGCCGCGGCATCCTGCACCTGGCCCCCTGGCTGATGAAGGCGTTATCGGTGATCGGCACTGCGGCCATGTTCATGGTTGGCGGCGGCATCCTCAGCCATGGCCTGCCGCCGGTCGATGCCGCCGTGCATCACGCCGCGCAGTGGGTAGCCCAGGATGCAGGGCAGCTACTTTCCGCAGTGGTGCCGACGCTGCTCAACGCCCTGCTGGGTGTGGTCGCCGGTATGCTCAGCCTGCCGCTGGTCAGCCTTGGCACTCGCCTATGGCAGGCGCTGCGCCCAACCAGAAACAGCTGAGACGATCATTTCCTGATCAGCCGGCGGCACGCTTCGAAAGGTGCGGCCGGCACGCGGTTTCCCCAAGCTTATCCACAGCTTGCTCCACGCTTTTCGGGGATAAGCCAGAGCAGCTCGCCAGAAGCCCGTACATTTTCTCTGCGCACCTCCAATCAATTCATTACAAAGGATTTTTTTGCTTGGCGGGGCAGCCCTGAACAAAACCTGACCAGCCACCCAGAAAGCCCGCGAAATCAGGCGCTGGAGCGCCGTTGCAGAGCTTCTCAACAGAGTTACCCACAGATTGTCGGGATAACCTGACGTGGCGTTCGGTCGCACCCACGCGCACTGAAAGCTGTGCGAATCTGTCCAGACCTGACCGGAAACTCAGAATCTGGAGGATTCACATGATGTTGCGTAACGCTGCTCTAATCGCTCTGCTCGGCCTGGCCAGCACCCCGCTGCTCGCTGCCGAATGCTCGGTGGATGTCGAATCGACCGACCAGATGACCTTCAACACCCAAGCCATCTCCGTCAGCAAGAGCTGCGAGACCTTTACCGTCAACCTCAAGCACACAGGCAGCCTGCCCAAGACCGCCATGGGCCACAACTGGGTACTGAGCAAGACTGCCGACATGCCCGGTATCGCCACCGACGGCATTCCCGCCGGCCCAGACGCCAGCTACCTCAAGGCCGGTGACGAGCGCGTCATCGCTCATACCGACCTGATCGGCGGCGGCGAGAGCACCTCGGTGACCTTCGATGTCAGCAAACTGGCCGCTGGCGAGGACTACAGCTTCTTCTGCTCCTTCCCCGGCCACTACTCGATGATGAAAGGCAGCGTAAAGCTGGTCGACTGATCATCGCCAAGGGCCTCAAACGAGGCCCTTCATCCCGCCTATCCGAGCGGCAGCACGGTCACCTGAACTTCCGGGTCATGACTGCCGCCTCCCAGAATCACCCCACGCAGCGGCGACACATCGGAGAAATCCCGGCCCCAGGCCAGGGTGATGTGCTCCAGCGCCGGTCGCACGTTGTTGGTCGGGTCGAAATCCACCCAGCCCTGCCGCGGACAGTACAGCGATACCCAGGCATGCGACGCGTCGGCGCCGATCAGCCGCGGCTGGCCGGGCGGCGGCTGGGTCAGCAGATAGCCGCTGACGTAGCGCGCCGCCAGACCGCGCGAACGCAGGCAGGCCAGCATCAGGTGGGCGAAGTCCTGGCAGACGCCGCGCTTTTCCTCCAGCACCTGCAGCAAGGGTGTGGCCACCTGGGTGGCGCCGGCATCGAAGCTGAACTCCTCGAAGATCTTCTGCATCAGCGCCTGGCCGGCCTGCAGCAGGGGACGGCCCGGCGTGAAACAGTCATCGGCGTAGTCGGCAAAAACCTGCTTGAGGCGCACGTAGGGCGATTCGAAACGGTAGCGCGCCGCCTCCAGCAGCGCCGGCGCCATGGGCCGGCCGCCATAACTGAGCGCCGCGCAGGCCGCCTCCCAGCTCGGCGAATCATCCAGATCCAGCGGCGCGCGCGCCAGCACCTCGACGCGCAAGCGCGCGCTGACGCTGAGCTGCTCGTGGGGGCGCTCGAACACCAGGCGCGTCAGCGGGTTGCCGAACACGTCCAGGCCGTCGCGGCGCTGGCAGGGCGGCGGGTCGATGCGCAGCTCCTGCTCGTGGCAACGCTGCCAGGGGCAGTCGCGCGGCCACAGGTGCGCCAGCTGCTGCGCCAGGGAAACCGGCGCCGAGTAGCGGTAGTGGGTGTCGTGGAGAACCTGATAAAGCGCACTGCTCATGAGGATTGCGTCCGCTGGCTGACATCGACATGGGCGAAGAAGCGCAGCCCGAGGTGATCGGAAACCGCACCGGCAGCCTCGCTGATGACCACCAGCAGGTCGGCCAGGCCTTCGAGCACCGCGCGGGTACTGCCGGGGCCGAACAGCGGGTTCTCCAGGCTGGCCAGGCTGAAGGCGGCGAGCTGCTGCTCGAGATAGACCAGGTAGCGCTCGGCCGGCAGCTCGAAGCGCTCGTTGAGCCCTTCCAGCGAACGCAGCAGGGTGCGCATCTGGAAGATCACCGCGTGCGGGTTCTGCTCGTCCAGCAGCAGCAGGTCCAGCACCGGGATCAACTGCGCCGAGGCCAGGTAGCGGGTGCGGTAGGTGATGCTGCTGTTGCCCAGTTCCAGCAGCCACTCCAGCGCCGATTGGTCGGTGGCCGAGCCGCTGCGCAGGAAGCCGGCGAAGCTGTCGCAGAGAAACTGCAGGCGTTCGATGTAACGACCGAGCATGAGGAAGCGCCAGCCGTCGTCGCGGGTCATGTCGTCGAGGGCGAAACCCGACAGCGCCGCCAGCGACATCAGCAGGCGGTTGAGAAAGTCCAGCAGTTCGCCGAAGTCGGCCGGCTGACCTTCGAGCAGTTGCGCCTCGCGCTGCAACTCCACCAGCGCCTGCCAGTTGGCCTGGGACAGCTTGCCGCGCACGCTGCCGGCCGACCATTGCAGGCGCTGCAGATTGGCGCGCAGGCTGGCCGGCCAGTCGCTACCCAGCAGCGCCTGCAGCAGGCGCGCCTCCAGCTCGCCTTCATCCGCGCCGGCCAGCAGCCCCAGCTCCTGCGCCAGCGCCAGGGCGCTCTGCAGCGCCTGCGGGTCGTCGTCATCGTCGACGTAGCGCGCCAGCATGATGCGCAGCAGGCGCGCACCGTCTTCGCAGCGTTCGGCGTACCGACCGAACCAGTACAGGTTCTCCACCACCCGCGAAGGCAGGAAGGGGTCGCTGCGCACCAGGTCGGCGCTGCCCAGGGTGCGCTGCGTCTGCCAGGGCTCGCCCGCGCTCTGCCGAGTGCCGAGCACCCAGGTGTCCTTGCTCGCGCCGCCACGCTGCATCGACACCACCTCGGCATCGGCCTCGCCGGCCACGCGGGTCAGGCCGCCCGGCATCACCCGGTAGCCATCGGCGCTGGCCACGGCGAACACACGCATGCCGATGGCGCGTGGCTGCAGGCCGCTGCCGTCCCACACCGGCGCCTGCGACAGCTTGGCCCGCGCCTGTGCCACGTAGGCGTAGGGGCGCTGCCTGAGGCGTGCGGCCAGCTTGGCGCGCTGCGCCTCGTCCAGATCACGGCCAAACACCGGGGCGAAGCTCTGCGAGGGAAAGGCCGGGCGCACCAGCAGTTCGTCGAGCTTGTCCAAAGCCTCATCCAGCACCGGCGGCTCGCCGCACCACCAGCTGGCGATGGACGGCAGCAGCAGCTCCTCACCCAGCAGGTACTCGCTGATGGCAGGCAGGAAACCGGGCAGACCGGGCGATTCCAGCACGCCGCTGCCCAGGGCATTGGCCACCAGCACGCGGCCACGGCGCACCGCCTCGAGCAGGCCGGGCACGCCGAGGGCCGAGTCGGTGCGCAGCTCCAGCGGGTCGCAATAGTCGTCGTCGAGGCGGCGCAGCACCGCGTGCACGCGGCGCAGGCCGGCCAGGGTCTTGAGGTAGAGGGTGGCATCGCGCACAGTCAGGTCGCTGCCTTCGACCAGCGGGTAGCCGAGCTGGCGCGCCAGGTACAGGTGCTCGAAATAGCTTTCGTTGAAGCGCCCCGGCGTCAGCAGGACCACCAGCGGCGTCTCGCCGCCACTGGGAGCCTGGCGCGCCAGGGTGTCCTGCAGAGTACGGAAGAAACTGGCCAGGTACTGCACGCGCAGATCGCGGTACAGCTCGGGGAAGGCGCGGGAGACGATCTGCCGGTTCTCCAGCGCATAGCCGGCGCCGGAGGGCGCCTGAGTACGGTCGGCGGTGACCCACCAGCGCCCGTCCGGCGCGCGCGCCAGGTCCACGGCATACAGGTGCAGCCAGGTACCGCCCGGCGCCTGCATGCCCTGGCACGGCCAGAGGAAGTTGTTGTGGCCGAACACCAGTTCGGTGGGCAGCAGGCCTTCGGCGATCAGCTTCTGCGGGCCATACAGATCGGCCAGCACGCGGTTGAGCAGGGTCGCGCGCTGCGCCACGCCGGCGGCGATCTGCTGCCACTCGTCAGCCGGGATCAGGTTGGGCAGCAGGTCCAGTTCCCACGGGCGGTCGGCGCCATCCGGATCGGCGTAAACGTTGTAGGTGACGCCGTTTTCCTGAATCTGCCGCGCCAGCATGGCCTCGCGCTGCGCCAGGTGCTCCGGGCGGCTGCGCGCCAGCTGCTCGAACAGGCGGCGCCAATGCGGGCGCACGTTGCCCTTGGCGTCGAGCAGTTCGTGGTAGGCGCCGTTGGGCGGCGGGTAATCGGCTAGCAGGTCGTGCATGGCAGGCTCGGCAGTGGCAAGGCGTTACGGCTTTACGCTCCCCTCTCCCATATGTGGGAGAGGGGCCGGGGGAGAGGGCTGAAAACACCGCGATCTCGCCAGTTCTCCCCTCTCCCTGGCCCTCTCCCCAGAGGGGCGAGGGGACAGATCGCAGCAGCCGACATTCATGTGAGCACGATGTCGTCAGACGCGACGCAGATCCAGGGTCATCGGCAGTTCATTATTGTCTATCGGCTGCATGACGGGGCGCTTGCCCGGACTGTGGCCCAGGCGGAAGAAACGCGCCAGGCGCCGGCTCTCGGCCTCGTAGGCGTTGACCGGCAGGCTGTCGTAGTTGCGCCCGCCCGGATGCGCCACATGGTACTGGCAACCGCCCAGCGAGCGCTGCATCCAGGTATCGACGAGGTCGAACACCAGCGGCGCGTGCACGCCGATGGTCGGCTGCAGACAGCTGGCCGGCTGCCAGGCACGGAAGCGCACGCCGCCGACGAACTCGCCGACCTTGCCGGTCGGTCGCAGCGGCACCGGCACGCCGTTGCAGGTCAGCACGTAGCGATCCGGCGCCATGCCGTTCACCTTCACCTGCATGCGCTCCAGCGACGAGTCGACGTAACGCACGGTACCGCCGATGGCGCCCTCCTCGCCCAGCACATGCCAGGGCTCCAGGGCCTGGCGCAGCTCCAGGTCGATGCCCTTGACCGCGAAGTCGCCGGCCTTGGGAAAACGGAACTCCAGGTGCGGGGCGAACCACTCGGCGCGCAGCGGATAACCAAAGGCCGACAGCTCCTGCAGCACGTCGGCGAAGTCCTGCTCGACGAAATGCGGCAGCAGGAAGCGGTCATGCAGCTCGGTGCCCCAGCGCACCAGCCTGGCCGGGCGGTAGGGTTCCTGCCAAAAACGCGCGATCAACGCGCGCAGCAGCAGTTGCTGGGCCAGGCTCATCTGCGCGTGCGGCGGCATCTCGAAGGCGCGCAGTTCGAGCAGGCCGAGGCGGCCAGTGGCCGAGTCCGGCGAGTACAGCTTGTCGATGCAGAACTCGGCGCGGTGGGTGTTGCCGGTGACGTCCACCAGCAGGTTGCGCAGCAGGCGGTCGACCAGCCACGGCGGGCAGTCGCGGCCCGGCTCGGGCATCTGCGCGAAGGCGATTTCCAGCTCGTACAGGGCGTCGTTGCGCGCTTCGTCCACACGTGGCGCCTGCGAGGTCGGGCCGATAAACAGGCCGCTGAACAGGTAGGACAGCGATGGGTGGTTGTGCCAGTAGCTGATCAGGCTGCGCAACAGATCGGGGCGACGCAGAAAGGGCGAATCGCCCGGCGTCGCACCGCCGAGGACGAAATGGTTGCCACCGCCGGTGCCGGTGTGGCGGCCGTCGATCATGAATTTCTCGCTGGACAGGCGCGACTGACGCGCCGCCTCGTAGAGGAATTCGCAGCGCTCGACCAACTCGTCCCAGCTGGCCGCCGGGTGGATGTTCACCTCGATCACGCCGGGGTCGGGGGTGACGCGAAAGTGCAGCAGGCGCGGGTCCAGCGGCGGCTCGTAGCCTTCCAGCAGCACCGGGCAGCTCAGCTCGGCAGCCACCGCCTCGATGGCCGCGACCAGTTCCAGGTAGTCCTCCAGGTGCGCCAGCGGCGGCATGAACAGGTACAAGCGGCCCTCGCGCGGCTCGGCGCACAGCGCGGTGCGCACGATGCCGGCAGCCGACTGCCCGCAGGCCGGGCGCGCGCTTTGCGGGCCGGCACTGGCGCCGCGCCAGACGCCGCGCAGCTGGCGCTGGATCTGCGCCGGACTGGGCAAGGGCGGCAACGCCTGACTGGGATCGACCGGATTGATGTAGGGGTAGTCGGCCTGGCTGACCCAGGGCAGCGAATCCAGCGGCAGACGGTAGCCCAGCGGCGAGTCGCCTGGCAGCAGGCGGCAATGCTCGTCGCGCAGGAACCAGCGCCCGCTCTGCCAGCCCTCGCCCACTACCTGGCGCGCCAGCGGCAGCACGTGGCCGACTACGGCGTCGAGGCCTTGATCGAACACCTTGCGCAGGCGCTCGCGCTCCAGCGGGTCGCTCAGGCGCGGATCGTCCGGGGTGACGTTGTCCGGCAGCTTGCGCTCGCGCCACAGGTAGTAGAACCAGTCCTCATAGGCCGGGAAGACGTTGCCGGCGTCCACATCCAGACGCGCCGCCAGGGCGGCGAGAAAACGCGCGGCGGTGTCGGCGCTGGCACCGTAGCCGCGCTTCTCGTCGGCCAGCAGCTTGGGGTCATGCCACAGCGGCTCGCCGTCGCGCCGCCAGAAGCAGTTCAGCGACCAGCGCGGCAACTGCTCGCCCGGGTACCACTTGCCCTGGCCGAAGTGCACCAGCGCATTGGGCGCATAGTGGTCGCGCAGGCGATGGAACAGGTCGGCGGCCAGGCGGCGCTTGTTCGGCCCCAGCGCGGCGGTATTCCATTCGTCGTCATCGGGGTAGTCGAGGGCGACAAAGGTCGGCTCGCCGCCCATGGTCAGGCGCACGTCGTGCTTGCTCAGGTCATCGTCGATGCGTCGCCCCAGCGCCTGGATCGCCTGCCACTGCGCCTCGCTGTAAGGCTTGGTGACGCGCGGCGCCTCCCACACGCGCTCGACGCTCATCAGGTGCTCGAACTCCACCTCGCACTCGTCCAGCCCACCGGTGATCGGCGCCGCCGAGGACGGCTCCGGGCTGCAGGCCAAGGGGATATGGCCTTCGCCGGCGAACAGGCCGCTGGTGGGGTCGAGGCCGATCCAGCCAGCGCCGGGCAGGTACACCTCGCACCAGGCATGCAGGTCTGTGAAGTCCTTGTCGGTGCCGCTGGGGCCATCGAGGGATTTGACGTCGGCAGTGAGCTGGATCAGGTAGCCGGAAACGAAGCGCGCCGCCAGCCCCAGATGACGCAGCAGTTGCACCAGCAGCCAGGCCGAGTCGCGGCAGGAACCGGAGGCCAGCTCGAGCGACTGCTCCGGCGTCTGCACGCCCGGCTCCATGCGGATCAGGTAGCGGATGTCGGCCGACAGGCGCTGGTTCAGCTCGACCAGGAAATCGACGCTGGGCTTGGGCGTGCGCTCGACGCCGGCCAGGTACTCGGCGAACAGCGGCGTGGCCGGCAGCTTGACCAGATAGGGCGCCAGCTCGCGCTGCTCGCCCTCGGTGTAGGCGAAGGGAATACGCTCGGCATAGGGTTCGAGGAAGAAATCGAAGGGGTTGAACACCGCCATCTCGGCGACCAGGTCCACCTCGACCTTGAATTCGCGGGTCTTCTCGGGAAACACCAGGCGCGCCAGGTAGTTGCCTTGCGGGTCCTGCTGCCAGTTGATGAAGTGCTGGCCCGGTTCGACCTTCAGCGCGTAGGAGAGAATGCGTGTGCGACTGTGCGGTGCCGGGCGCAAACGCACGACCTGCGGCCCGAGGTTGACCGCACGGTCGTAGCGGTAGTGGGTGACGTGATGCAGCGCGACATGAATCGACACGGCGGCCTCCTGCTAGCCTGGACGATACCCTGTGCCGCGCAAGACTTATGCCAGGGCCCAGACCACACAGCATCTAGGCCGGCGATGCGCCCCGCGCACCAGAAGCAGGCCTTGCGCGCACCAGAGTCGACATCATGCACCATAGCAATGCATCGTTACGGCCAATTTGCCGTGACTGCGTTCTACCGTAGACTGCCATGACCTCAGGCAAGGATGGATGTCATGCCGCGAAACGCCCCACTCTTCCTGCTCCTCGGCCTGCTCGCATCCGCACTGAGCACCTCGCTCCGTGCGGACGATCCGTTGCTCGAATCACTGGCGCCGGTCGCCACCCAGGCCGGCGAACGCCAGGTGCGTGGCGTACTGCGGGCGCGCAACCAGGCCGTGCTGTCCAGCGAACTGCCTGGCCGTATCGTCGAGATGCCATTCAGCGATGGCCAGGACTTCAACAAGGGCGACGTTCTCGCGCGCTTCGACTGCAGCGCCTACCAGGCCCAGCTCAACGCCGCCCAGGCCGCTGCCCGCGCGACCCGCGAGGAACTGAACCACAAGAAGCAGCTGGCCGCCCTCAACTCCGTCGGGCGCTTCGAGGTAGCGCTGGCCGAGGCCCGGCAAGCCCAGGCCCAGGCGGAGACCCAGGTGTATCAGGTACAGGTGAAGCGCTGCAGCGTCATCGCGCCGTTCAATGGCCGTGTAGTGCTGCGCCGCGCCCAGCCTCACGAGAGCGTCGCCAGTGGCGCACCGCTGCTGGAGGTGGTGGATAACGGCACGCTGGAGATCTACCTGCTGGTGCCATCGGCCTGGCTCGGTCGCCTGCAGCCGGGCCAGAGCTTCGACTTCATTCCCGACGAGACCGGCGCGCCGCTCAAGGCCAAGGTCAAGCGCCTCGGCGCGCGCATCGACGAAGGCAGCCAGACGCTGCTGCTGATCGGCAGCCTACCCGAGGACACCGAGGGCCTGCTCGCCGGCATGAGTGGCACGGCGCAGTTCCAGGTGGCGCAATGAACGCCCCGCTGCCCGGCACGGCCGAACGGGTATTCGCCCTGTTCCTCGGCCTGGAGCAGCAGGCGCGCAAGGCCGGCAGCACCGAGCAACTGGCCTACGCCATGGTCAATGACGGCCAGGCGCTGTTCGGCTTCCGCCATGCCGCCCTGCTGATCGCCGGCAAGGTGCAGGCGCTGACCGGCATCAGCGTGGTGGAGGCGAACGCACCGTTCGTGGCCTTCGTCGAACGTGCCGCCTCGGCGCTGCTCAAGCATGGCCGGCTGAGTGAGGCGCACGCTGTCGATCCGGCGCAACTGGACGAACAGACGCGCCTGGACATGAACAGCCTCTCCGCCCCGCACGCCTTCTGGTTGCCATTGAAGAGCCGCCGCGACGAAACCTTCGGCGGCCTGTGGCTGGCGCGCGACAAGCCATTCGCCGAGGCCGAGCAAGCGCTGCTCAGGCAGTTGGCCGACACCTACGCCCACGCCTGGCTGGCCCTGCAACCACGCAAGCCCTGGCGCATGCGCTGGCCGCGACGCAAATTGCTGGCGGTGGCCGCCGCGCTCTCGCTGTTGCTGCTGATTCCGGTACGCCAGTCGGTGCTGGCACCTGCCGAAGTTGTGCCACTGGGCGGGCGAGTGGTGGCCGCACCGCTGGACGGGGTGATCGCCGAATTCCTGGTCAAGCCCAACCAGAACGTTGCCGCCGGCGATCTGCTGGTGCGCTTCGATGCCACCAGCCTCAAGGCCCAGGCCGATGTCGCCGAACGTGCTCTTGGCGTGGCCGAGGCCGAGCTCAAGGCCAACAGCCAGCGCGCCTTCGCCGACGCCGAATCCAGCGCCCGCCTCGACCTGCTGGCCGCCCGCGTCGAGCAGAAGCGCGCCGAACGCGACTATGCCAGGCAACTGCTGGCGCGTAGCGAAGTGCGCGCCGAACGTGCAGGGATCGCCGTGTTCGCCGATGCCGAACGCCTGACCGGCAAGCCCGTGCAGACCGGCGAACGGCTGATGCAGATCGCCGATCCGGCGCAGGCCGAGTTGCGCATCGAGCTGCCCGTCGGCGACGCCATCGCCCTGCAGCCTGGCGCCGAAGTGGCGCTGTTTCTCGACAGCGACCCACTCAATCGTCATGAGGCACGGCTGGAGCGCTCCGCCTACGAGGCCCAGAGTACCGCGGCCGGCCAGTTGGCCTACCGCCTCGATGCACGCTTCGTCGACGCACCGCCACGCATCGGCCTGCGTGGCACCGCCAAGCTGTTCGGCGATCGTGCACCGCTGGCCTATTACCTGCTGCGCCGCCCGCTGGCCGCCGCTCGTCAGAGCCTGGGTTTCTGATGCTGCCCGCCCTGCGCCCCGACCTGCAGCTATCCCCCGCAGAACCCGGGCTCGACGGCGCACCGCAGTGGACGCTGGCCGATCCGCTACGCGGCCGCTACTTCAAGCTCGGCGCTGCCGCCGTGCGCCTGCTGCGCCACTGGACGCTGGGCGAACCGCAGCGCGTACTGGCCGCCGCCAACGCCGAGCCAGGCATGCCCCTGGGTCTGGCCGAACTCGAGGACATGCTGCGCTTTCTCGGCAGCCACGACCTGATCGCCGCTCTGGACGACAAGCAGCGCGCCAGCTACGCGATGAAGGCCGCCTCCCAGCGCCAGAGCCCGTGGAAGCGGGTGCTGCATCAGTACCTGTTTTTCCGCATTCCGCTGTGGCGACCCGATCCCTTCCTCAATCGCGCCTGGCCGGTGCTGGAACGCCACGGCCCGTGGCTGCTGCGCTGGGGACTGCCGCTGGTGTTCGCCCTCGGCCTGTTCCTGGTGATCCGCGATTGGCAACGCTTTCTGGCCACCTTCCCCCATCTGTTCAGCCTGGGCGGCGCACTGGCCTTCGGGGTGGCCCTGACCTTCGCCAAGCTCTGTCACGAGTTTGGCCATGCCTTCATGGCCAAACGTGCGGGCTGTCGGGTGCAGAGTATGGGGCTGGCCTTCATGGTGATGCTGCCGATGTTCTACACCGACGTCAGCGATGCCTGGCGGGTACAGGATCGTCGCTCCCGCCTGCTCATCGGCGCCGGCGGGGTAATGGCTGAACTGCTACTGGCGGTGCTGGCATTGCTGGCCTGGTCATTGCTTCCGGACGGCCCCCTACGCACCTCGGCCTTCATGCTGGCCAGCGCGACCTGGATCACCACCCTGGTGATCAACCTCAATCCCTTCATGCGCTTCGATGGCTACTTCCTGATCAGCGATCTGTGGGGCGTCGATAACCTGCAGAACCGCGCCTTCGCCCTATGTCGCTGGCGCCTGCGCGAGACGCTGTTCGGCTATGGCGAGCCAGCGCCGGAACCCTGGTCACCAGCCATGACACGGCGCTTGCTGATCTGGGGTTATGGTTCCTGGATATGGCGAGCGATCCTGTTCTTCGGTATCGCCCTGACGGTGTACCACCTGTTCTTCAAGGTACTGGGCATCTTCCTCATGCTGGTGGAACTGGTGTGGTTCATCGGCATGCCGGTCTGGAAGGAGTTCGGCGAATGGTGGAAGCGCCGTTACCAGGCCGCCCCGCATAACATAATGCTGGTCGGCTCGGCATTGGGAGTGATGCTACTGGTGCTGCTGGTGCCCTGGCGCAGCTCGGTAGAGATACCCGCGCTACTCGAAGCCTCACGCACCAGTGCCCTGCATGCCCCAGTCGCTGCGCGCCTGAAAGCCGTGCACGTCACCGATGGGCAAAGCGTCGAAAGCGGGCAGTTGCTGCTCGAACTCGACTCTCCGGATCTGGACTCACGCTTGAGCATCGTGCGCCGCGAAATCGACATACTGCAGCTTCAGCTACGCCGACAATCGGCGCGCAGTGAAACAGCAGCCGATGCCGGCATTCTCGACCAGCGGCTAGCCGAGGCCGTGGCCGAATACCGTGGCCTGGCTGCCCAGCGTGAGCGTCTGCAGCTACGCGCACAGCAGGCTGGCGTGGTACGCGACCTGCAACGCGACCTGAGCGCGAACCGTTGGCTGCATCCGGCCGAACCGCTGGCGCGCATCGTCGAGCCGGGATTACGCCTGCGCGGCTACCTCGCCGAAGAAAACCTCTGGCGGATCAAACCAGGCAGCGAAGGTCATTTCATCACCGACGACCCGGCACGCCCGGCGATGAAAGTACGCCTGGACGAGGTGGACGCCACCGGCGTCGCTTACCTGGAACTGGAGGCGCTCAGCTCCGACCACGGCGGCCCCATAGCCGTGCGCCGTGATGCGCAGCACCGCGCCGAGCCCACGCAAGCCCAGTATGGCGTCCGCCTGACGCTGCTCGATGGTGACCTCCATCCCGACCACCCGCTGCGCGGCATGGTGGTGCTCGATGGTGCGCGGCAGTCGCTGCTGGGTGCCGCCTGGCGGAGGATCGCTGCACTCGGTGTGCGCGAAAGTGGTTTCTAGAACAAGGATGCACCATGAGCCCGGACGCTTTGCCTCGCTGCTCCCGACTGCCACTGGCGCCTCAGCTACAAGCCTTGCTGGATGCCCTCGGCAAGATTCCCGAGGCGGCCTGGCATTACCATTTCAATACGGGCTACTACGAAGGTGAGTGGAGCGGTATCGCGCTGATCACCCCCGAGGACGCTCCTCTGCCCCTCGCGCCAGGATGTGGTGCGCCTGTGGCAAGTAGCTGGTGGCAAGACGAAACAGCCTGGCATGCCGTGCTCGCACTGTTCCAGACCACCATCCGCAGTGCACGGCTGCTACGCCTGGGCGCGGGCGCTCGCATTCACGAACACCGCGACCCCGGCCTCGGTCAGCCCGGTGGCGACCTGCGCCTGCACGTGCCACTTCTCAGCCCACCTGACGTGGAGTTTCTCGTCGATGGCCTGCAGGTGCCCATGAAGGCAGGCGAGTGCTGGTTCATCGACCTGTCCAGACCGCACCGGGTGGACAATCCCGGCCCTGGTGCGCGTGTGCATCTGGTGCTGGATTGCCAGCCCAACGCCTGGTTGCTGGGGCTGTTGCGCCAAGGCATGAGCGATACTCCCGAGCTTTCACCAGGCAGGGCCGGGTTGGCCTTTGCCACTTTCCGCGATCGCGTGGCGGGCGATCCGAAGCTGGCTGAACGCTTGCGCACGATCACCGACCCGCAGCTTTTCTGTGAAACGGTCGTTCGCCTGGGGCACGAACGGGGGCTGGAGTTTTCCGCAGCGGACGTAAAAGGCGCCATGCGCCAGGGAAAACGGACATGGAACGGGCAATGGCGCGCATGACTCCCGAGCAGGACTTCCATGGCTGGTTACCGATCCGTATCTGGCAGGCAGGTGGCCAGTGGTGTGTCGACTGGTGCTGGTTCGGCGATCAACGGCTGACCCTGCCATTCTTCCGCGATGATGTCGAGCGTGCTCTGCGGCTGCCGTTCAACCAGGCATTTCGCCGACAAACCGGGCTGGATGCCTTGCGCCAGTGGCATATAGCCCGGCCAGGCCTTACCCCCAACGCCCTGATCTTCCACGCCTCGCGCTGCGGCTCGACACTGATGGCACAGATGCTGGCCGCCTTACCGGACAGCATCGTGCTCTCCGAGCCGCCACCACTGGATAGCCTGCTGCGCGCCGAGCGCAGTGATCCCAGCCAGCCCGGGCAACTGCAGGATCACGTGGCAGCCCTGCTATCGGCGTATGGCCAGCCTCGGCACGGCAACGAGCAGCGCCTGTTCGTCAAACTGGATGCCTGGAACCTGTTCGAAGCCTTACTGCTGGCAGCGCTCTACCCTCAGGTACCGCGCATTTTCCTCTATCGCGATCCGCTGGAAATAGCCGTATCGCAGCTACGCCAGCCCGGCATGCATTGCGTACCCGGTCTACTCGGCGCCACTGGCCTGGATGCGTCCGACGATACACAGCAAAGCCTGACCAGGTCGGCCTACATCAGCCGGGTCATAGGTCGCATGCTTGAGGCGGGCCTGGAACTTTGCAGGCGCCATGGCGGCATACCGATCAACTACTGCGAGTTACCGCAGGTGGCATGGGGTCGACTGGCCGCTGCCCTGGAGCTCAACGAAACGGATATCGCGCCTATGCAAGCAGCCGCGCAACTAGATGCCAAAAACCCTGGAATGACCTTCAGCGCGGACAGCGAGCAGAAACGACAGGCGGCAAGTGCAGAACTCCAAGCCGACATCGCGCACTGGGCGTCAGAGCCTTACGCAGAGTTGGAAAAGCTGCGCCTTGAGCCTATGTCTACGCGCTAAATGCCGCGTCATACGGGCGTTTGGAAAAAAGTTCCCGCCGTTCGTAAGGAAATAGTGGCATTTTTACACCTCCAATCTATATTCACTCGTGCGCGCAAGCAGCGCCCGAAAAGACCACCAGCCACGCCTGTTTTTCTGAATCCGGCGCGCAAGGAAGCTCCACACCGTGCCCACACCTGAAGTGACTCTCCGCTCCATCGAGGATGCCGACCTGGCGTTTGTGCGGAAACTCTATGGCACCACACGTGCCCACGAGTTGGAGCACACACCCTGGGACCAGGCCGCTCGCGAACGTTTCGTCGACCAGCAGTTCCAGGCCCAGCGCAGCTATTACCAGGCGCACTACGCCGACGCCGAGCAATACGTCATCGAGCAGGCTGGCCAGCCCATCGGCCGCGCCTACCTGCTGTGGACCGACACCCACCTGCAAATCATCGACCTGGCGCTGTTGCCCGAGGCCTGTGGCCGCGGTATCGGTGGTGAGCTGCTGGGCCGCTTCCTCGAGCGGGTCGACCGCGAGGGCCTCAGTGCGGGGCTGCATGTCGAGTCCTACAACCCAGCCCAGCGTCTCTACTTCCGCCATGGCTTCGAGGTGGTCGGGGAGAACGGCGTGTACCTGAAGTTGCGCCGCAACCCGAGCGGCCAGCAGGCCGCCGCCACGCCGTCGCTACGCCCGGCCATGCCGTTCTGAGGAACCCGTTCATGTACCCCATGCCATCCTACGCGTTGCTCTCCGAGGCCGTCGGCCAGTCCTTCCACCTCTGGCTCTCGCCGGAACAGGTGTTGCCCGTCGAACTGCTCGGTGTCGAGCAGGGCATTGCCATGACCCCTCGCCACCACTGCTACCACGCCCACTTCGTACTGCCCCCGCAGTGCAGCCTGCAACAGGACGTATACCGCCTAGGCCTACCCGGAGAGGAGAGCTGGGCGCTGCTGCTGACTCCCAGTCTCCCTATCGAGGACGGGCGCCACGTCGTCCAGGCCGTATTTCACACGGATCGCCCTGCATAACCCATAACAAAAAGCATGCATGCGCGGCTTAGTCGTTAAGACGCGCCAAACCAGAGCCAGAGGAGAGTCAACACATGGATCCTTTTATCGGTGAGATCAAGATGTTCGGCGGCAACTTTGCACCCCGTGGCTACGCGTTCTGCATGGGCCAGAGCATGGCGATTGCGCAGAACACCGCACTGTTTTCCCTGTTGGGCACCACCTACGGCGGGAATGGCCAGACCACCTTTGGCCTGCCGGATCTGCGCGGCCGCTCGCCGGTCGGCCAGTCCCAGGGGCCCGGCCTGTCGCTCATCAACCTGGGTGAGCTCGGCGGGGCGGAGACCGTGACCCTGCTGCAGACCCAGATGCCCATTCACAACCACATCGCGGCCGGTACCTGCTCCATCTCCGCCGCCGGCACGCCGACCAGCCCGGCACTGGCTCCCACCCCGGCCAACGCCGTACTGGGTGGCTCCGTGGGGGGCTCGCCTTCGGCGGCGGCGATTTGGTCGACCGTGATGAAGGACCCGGTACCCCTGGCGAACCCCAGCACCGTGAACGTGACGGTGCAGATGGCAGGCGGCAGCCAGCCGGTGGCCATCCGCAACCCCTACATCGGAATCAACTTCATCATCGCGCTGGACGGCATCTTCCCCTCGCGCAACTGAGGCACTCGCCCCGCCGGTGCCCTGCGGCACCGGTGGCTCCCAGGCCCCGTATCACTGACAGGCAGACGTACCCGCAGACAATGGCCCATCCATCACCCACCTATCACTTCATCTCGGGGCTGCCACGCTCGGGGTCCACGCTGCTGGCGGCGCTGCTGCGGCAGAACCCGCGCTTTCACGCCGGCATGACCAGCCCGGTGGGCAGCTTCTTCTCGGGCCTGCTCAAGCAGTTCGGCGCCGACAGCGAGTTCGGCCCGGTGGTGACCCAGGAGCAGCGCAAGCGCCTGCTGGCCGGCCTGTTCAGCAGTTATTACGCGGACCAGAGCGGGCATGAGGTGATCTTCGACACCAACCGCCTGTGGTGCGCGCGTCTGCCGGCCCTGCTGGACCTGTTTCCCCAGGCCAAGGTGATCGCCTGCGTGCGCAACGTGGCCTGGGTGATGGACAGCATCGAGCGGCTCTACCGCGCCAACCCTTACGAGATCACCAAGCTGTTCAACGACGACAGCGAACGCAACACCGTCTACAGCCGGGTCGAGACCCTGGCCCAGCGCAACCGCCTGGTGGGCCTGGCCTGGTCGGCGCTGAAGGATGCCTATTACGGCGAGCACGCCCGCTCCCTGCTGCTGGTGGACTACGACCTGCTGGTGGCCACGCCCGAGCGGGTGCTGCAGCTGGTCTACGAGTTCCTCGGCGAGCCCTGGTACCCGCACGACTTCGAGCACGTCGAGTACGACGCTCCGGAGTTCGACCAGGCCCTGGGCCTGCGCGGGCTGCACAAGGTGCGGCCCAAGGTTGAACTGGCGGCGCGGCGCACCCTGCTGCCGCCGGATCTGTTCGAGCAGTACGCACAACTGGATTTCTGGAAGGACTCGCGCAACAGCGAGGCCCATGTGATCAGGACCTCCCGGGACGCCCGGGCCCTGGAGCAAGAACGCAACTGAGCACCCGCCAAGGCGGGCGTCGGAATGAGGAGGTAGAAATCATGGGCTGGGGTCTTTCGAAGAAGGCAGGTCGCAACGGCAAGGCCAAGGTTGCGGAGGCTGCGCCGCTGGCATGCCCGCTGCCGCTGATCAGTGCACTGGAGCCGCGCATGATGTTCGACGGCGCAGTGGCGGCCACCGTCGCCGACACCGCCGCCGCGACGGCGACAGCCGCTCCCACGGTCGATGCGACCCATGACACCGGCGCCCGCGACAACAATCACACAGGCACCGCCGACAACAGCGACGGCACGCAGGATCTGCAAGCTAGCCCGGTGAGCGATGCGCAGGACGGCGTGCGCAAGGAGATAGTCTTCGTCGATACCCGCGCGCCGAACCATCAGGAGCTGCTCAAGGCTGTCTCGCCCAATGCCGAGGTGGTGCTGCTGTCCACCAACAAGGACGGCGTGCAGCAGATCGCCGACGCCCTGGCCGGGCGCACCGGCATCGATGCCATCCACATCATTTCCCACGGCGATTCCGGGGTGCTGCTGCTGGGCAATGGCCCGCTGTTCGAGGGCAACCTCGCGCAGTACGCCTCCCAGCTCTCTGCCATCGGCAAGGCGCTGACCGCCGAGGGCGACATCCTCCTTTACGGCTGCGAAGTGGGGGCGGGCAGCGAAGGCCATGCCTTCGTCTCCAGGCTGGCGGACATGACCGGTGCGGACATCGCTGCCTCCGACGACAACACCGGCGGCAGCGCCAAGGGCGGTGATTGGGACCTGGAGGTCACCACCGGTCAGATCGCAGCCAGCAGCGCCCTCAACCTGTCGCGCCTGGGCAGTTACGACCATCTGCTGGTGACCACGGCGGTGAACAGCATTACCGGACTGAAAAACGCCATTGCCACGGGTGTCAACGACGGCGTCGACGACGTCATCACCCTCACCGGCAACATCACCTTCAGCAGCAGCGCCGACGCCATCACCATCAATGTCACCGACGGCCACACGCTGCAGATCGTCGGCGGCGGTTTCACGCTGGACGGAGCCCACAAGGGCCGGGTTCTGGACGTAAGCACCAGCGGCGCCAACTCCCAGGTCGCGCTGGACAACATCACCATCCGCAACGGCCTAGTCGCCGGGAATGGCGGCAACGAGGGTGCCGCTGCAGCGGACAGCCTGGGGGCCGGTATCCGCAACTCAGGTGTACTCACCATCACCAACAGCACCATCACCGACAACAAGGCATCCGGTGGCGGCGGTGGTGGCGGTGACTTCGGTGGCAACTACGCCGGCGGCGGCGGCGGCGGCGGCGGCTTCGGGACCGGCAGCGGTGGCAACGGGGGGGGCAGCACGGGTGCCGCCTTCCCGGTCACGGCGCCCTCCGGTATCAGCGGGGGCAGCGGTGCCGGGGGCTCCGCCGACATGGGCGGTCGCGGCGGCAGCGCGACGGCCGGTACGGGTGGCAGCTACTTCGGTAACGGCTCGAACACCCCTGGCTACACCGTCGGGGGGGCGGGAGGTGGGGCCAGCAACGGCAGTATCAGCATCGGTGGGGGTGGTGGCGGCAGCGGCTCCTCGGCGCTCGGTGGCAAGGGCGGTGCCGCCGTGGGCGGCATCTACAACGGCAGCACCGGCTTCCTGACCATCGTCAACTCCAGCGTGACCAATAACCTTGGCGCCGGTGGCGGCGGCGGCGGCGGTGTCTCCTCTGACCAGGTCGGTTACGGTCGATCGGGCAATGGCGGGGCGGGCGGGGCCGGGGTTGGCGCCATCTGGAACGCCGGCGGCACGGTGCGGATGGACGCCACCAGTGCCGGTACCCTCGCCACCGGCAACGCCGGCGCAGGCGGCCTGGGCGGTAAGGCAGCCGGCGGCGCCAACGTCGATGGCGCAGACGGCGCCGCCAACTCGACCATCTACACCACCAGCGGCGGCACCACCGATACCAACTACAACCCCAACGCCGCGCCCACTATCGGCAACCTCAACGGCGACAGCGTCAACTGGAGTGGTGTAGGCAATACCGTGCGCCTCGACGTGGGCAGCAACGCCAGCCTGGCCGATGCCGAGCTGAGTGCGCTGAACAGCGGCAACGGCAACTGGTCCGGGTCCAGCCTGGTGATCCAGCGCAACGGCACGGCGGTGAGCAGCGACGTGCTGGGCTTCGATACCTCCGGCGCGCTGTTCACTGTCAGCGGCGGCAACCTGCAGTCGGGCGGGCTGACCTTCGCCACCTTCACCAACACCGGCGGCGTGCTGACCATCACCTTCACCAGCAGTGGCACCACCGCCACCACGGCACTGGTCAACGACGTGGCGCAGCGCATCACCTACCGCAACGACACGCCGGCCGGCGATGCCAACGTCGCGGTTACCCTTAATGACGGTGCCGGGGCAAGTGCCACGGCCAATGTCACCGTGGCCAGCGATACCATCTACGTCACCAACGCCACCGACACCGCGACCATCGACCCCAGCAACGGCGTGAGCTTCAGCGAGGCCGTGGCCATCGCCGCGGCCGACAGCACCGGCAGCCAGACCATCGTCTTCGCCAGCAGCCTGGCCGGGCAGACGCTGAACCTCAACACCGTGTCGATCAACGAAAGCCTGACCTTCGACATGGACCAGGCCAGCGGCCTGGTGCTCACCGGCGGCACCATCACCCTGGGCGGTGGCACCACACAGACCTTCACCCATGGCGCCGGCGATACGGCGGCCATCAACAGCATCGTTGCCGGCAGCGGTGCGCTGACCAAGGCCGGGGCCGGCAACCTGACCATCGCCGGCGCCGGCAACACCTACTCCGGCGCCACCACCATCAGTGCCGGCACCCTGACGGTCAGCGGCGGGGATGCGCTCGCCACCGCGACCAACGTTTCCGTCGCCGCAGGCGCCACCCTGGCCCTGGCTGGCAACGAAGCCTTCGGCAACCTCTCCGGCGCCGGCTCGGTGACCCTGGGCAGCTTCAACCTAACCAGCACCCAGACGGCGGACACCACCTTCTCCGGCGCCATCAGCGGCACCGGTGGGGTCACCTTCACCCAGGGCGGTTCCGCCACCTACTCGACCACGCTTTCCGGTACCAACACCTACACCGGTACCACCCTGCTGACCAACTATGGCTGGCTGAAGCTCAGTGGCGACGCCTCCATGGCCGACAACAGCGTCGTGCGGGTCAACGGCAACAGCGTCCTGACGCTGCTCTCGAACCAGACCATCGGCAGCCTGGCGAGCAACAACGTCAGCGCCAGCATCCAGCTGGGCAGCTACACCCTCACCGCCGGGGGGGACAACACCTCCACCACCGTCGCCGGGGTGATCTCCGGCACCGGCTCGCTGGTCAAGCAGGGCAGCGGCATCCTGAACCTGTCCGGCAGCAACACCTATGGCGGCACCACCACCGTCGCCGCGGGCGCCCTGTCGATCGCCGGTGACGGCAACCTGGGCAGCGGCGCGGTCAACCTGGCGGATGGCACCGTGTTCAATGTCTCGGGCGCCAGCACCATCGACAATGCCATCACCCTCACCGGCAACAGCACCATCGACAACGGCAACGCCGTGACCCTCAGCGGCGCTATCAGCGGTGCCTACGACCTGACGAAAACCGGCAGCGGCACCCTGGCCCTGTCCGGCAGCAACAGCTACGGCGCCACTTACGTGAATGCCGGCACCCTGAGCGTGAGCAGCGACGGTAACCTGGGCTCGGGTACCGTCAACCTGGCGGCCGGCACAACCCTGGCGGTAACTGGCGCCACCACCATCGACAACGCCATTGCCCTGGCGGGCGATGCCACGGTCAGCACGACGGCCAACACCACCCTGTCCGGTGTGATCAGCGGTGCCAACACAATAACCAAGACGGGTGCCGCCACCCTGACCCTGAGCGGCACGAATACCTACGGTGCCACCACCGTCAGCGCCGGCACCCTCAGCGTCGCCAGCGACAGCAACCTGGGCAGCGGCACCGTTACCCTGACCGGAGGCTCGACCCTGGCGGTGACCGGCGCCACCACCATCGACAACGCCATCGCCCTGGGCGGCAGCGCCACGGTCAACACCGGCGCCAACACCACGCTCTCCGGCGTCATCAGTGGCAGCAACAACCTGACCAAATCCGGCGCCAGCACCCTGACCCTGACCGGCAGCAACACCTTCACCGGCAGCACCACCGTCAACGCCGGCACCCTGAGCATCGCCAGCGACGCCAACCTCGGCGCCGGCAGCCTCAACCTGGCCAACGGCACCACGCTGCAGATCACCGGCACCACCACCATCGACAACGCCCTGGCGCTGACCGGCCTGGTGACTGTCAACGCCGGTGCCGCCGCTACCCTGTCCGGCACCATCAGCGGCACCGGCAGCCTGACCAAGACTGGCGCCAGCAACCTGACTCTCTCCGGCAGCAACACCAACAGCGGCGCCACCACCGTGGCGGCGGGCACCCTGGTGGTCGACGGCAGCACCAACAGCGCCACCACTGTGGCCAGCGGCGCGACCCTGGCCGGCAGCGGCACCTTGGGCGGCGATGTCACCGTGCAGAGCGGCGGCACCCTCTCCCCGGGCGGCACGGGCGTTGCCACCCTGACCGTCAACGGCAACCTGACCCTGGCTTCGGGCAGCACCCTGGCCCTGGACATCAACGGCACCACCGCCGGCACCGGTTACGACCGGGTGGTGGTGAACGGCACCGTCGATGTGTCCGGTGCCACCCTGGCGGTCACCCATGGCTACGCGGCCGGCAGCGGCGACAGCTACACCGTGATCGTCAACGACGCCGCCGATGCCGTGACCGGCACCTTCAGTGGCGTCAGCGAGGGCAGCAAGTTCAACGCCGCCGGCAACGGCACCGAGCTGACCACCAGCTACATAGGCGGCAGCGGCAACGACCTGTCCCTGACCGCTCCCATCGCCCCGACCGTCACCAGCGTGTCGTCCAGCACCGCCAACGGCACTTACAAGATCGGTGACCTCATCACCGTCACCGTGCGTTTCGACAGCGCGGTGAACGTGACCGGCACTCCGACCCTGACCCTGGAGACCGGCGCCACCGACCGGGTGCTCAGCTATGTGTCCGGCTCGGGCACCGACACCCTGAGCTTCAGTTACACCGTGCAGGAAGGCGAAAGCTCCGCCGACCTCGACTACGTATCCAGCTCGGCTCTGAGCCTCAACGGTGGCAGCATTCAGGATGGCGCCAATCAGTCCGCCATCCTTACCCTGCCGACACCCGGGGCAGCAGGCTCCCTGGGCGCCAACAAGGCGCTGGTAGTGGACGGCATACGCCCGGCCGCCACCAGCATCAGCCTCAGCGACACAGCCCTGCGCATCGGCGAGACCGCCACCGTCACCGTCACCTTCAACGAGGCCGTGCTGGGGCTGGACATCGCCGACTTCAGCGTAGCCAGCGGCACTCTCAGCGGGCTCAGTAGCAGTAACGGTGGCCTGACCTGGACCGCGACCTTCACCCCGAGTAGCAACATTACCGATGCCAGCAACATCATCACCCTCGACAACAGCGGGGTGATGGACCTGGCCGGCAACATCGGCAGCGGTAGCACCGACTCGGGCAACTACGCCATCGACACCCTGCGCCCCACGGCGACCATCGTGGTGAACAATACCGCGTTGAAGGCTGGCCAGAGCACCACCGTTACCATCACCTTCAGCGAGGCAGTCACCGGGCTGACCATCGCCGACTTCAGCGTAGCCAACGGCACCCTTAGCAACCTGAGCACCTCGGACAACATTACCTGGACGGCAACACTGACGCCGAGTTCCAACGTCACAGACAGCACCAACCTGGTCACCTTGGACAACACCGGCGTGCAGGACACGGCCGGCAACGCTGGCGCCGGCACCACCGATTCCAACAACTACGACATCGACACCCAGCGCCCGACAGCCAGCATTGTGGTCACCGATACCGCGCTCAAGGCTGGGCAGAGCACCACCGTCACCATCACTTTCAGCGAGACCGTGACCGGACTGACCACGGCGGACTTCAGCGTGGCCAACGGTGCGCTCGGCAACCTCAGCAGCAGTGACGGCGGCCTGACCTGGACGGCGACCCTGACGCCTGACGCCAACGTCACCGACGCTACCAACCTGATCACCCTGGACAACACCGGTTATACCGATGCTGCCGGCAACACCGGCACCGGTAGCACTGACTCCAACAACTACGCCATCGACAGCAAGGCACCGGCTGTCATTTCGGTTAGCGTGCCAGCCAACGGCACCTACGTTGCAGGCGACATCCTTGACTTCACGGTGAACTTCGACGAAGCCGTGACCGTCGACACCTCTGGCGGGTCCCCGCGTCTGGCCATCACCCTGGATACCGGCGGCACCGTCTACGCCAACTACCTCAGCGGCTCGGGCAGCACCGCGCTGGTGTTCCGCCTAAGCATCGCCAATGGCCAGCAGGACAGCAACGGCATCGCCATCGGCAGCAACCTCCAGGCCAACGGCGCGACACTGCGCGATGCCGCCGGTAACGACACGACCACAGCCCTCAACAACGTCAGCGCCACTACCGGCGTACTGGTGGATGCCGCCCCACCCCAGGTGACAGGCATTGCCCTCGACGGCACATCGCCCACCACTAATACCACCCTCGGCTTCACCGTTACCTTCAGCGAAGACGTCAGCGGCGTCGATCTGAGCGACTTCGCTCTGGCCACCACGGGCAGCGCCAGCGGTACTCTGCTCTCGCTGGTACAGGTCGATGCACGCACCTATCGCATCACTGTCGGCGGCGTGACCGGCCAGGGCACCCTTGGCCTATCGCTCACGGCCGCTGGCAGCGGCATCGTTGATGGCGTCGGTAACGCTCTGCAAGGCAACTTCGCGAGCGCCAGCTACACGTTGGGCGGGATCAATACCGGCGATCCGGAGTTCCGCGCCAACCCGACGCCGAGCGTACCGACCACACCCAGTACGCCAACCCAACCTGGCCTGCCCAGTGCACCGCCGCCCATTACCACCTCGCCACTGCTGCCACCGCCGCTGTTCGACGTGCCAACCATTGGCAGCGGTATACCCACGCTGGGCAATATCTTCATCAACAACGGTGCGCTGGCCCCCAGCTATATCGCCCAGGTCTTCTCCAGCAGCGACAGCGGTGCCGGCAATGGCAGCGGCATTGGCTTCCTCGGCTTTGGCGGCGGCGATGGGGGCGTGTTCGGCACCAGCAGTTTCTCCAGCATGTTCAGCAAGGACGTACCACTGGAATCGGGCGGGATCCAGCTGCGCTGGGGAGGCTCGTCCAGCAATGGCCTGGGCGGGGGGGAACCTCTCGGAGCACCAACGCTGGGCCAGCAATTGCAGGAGATAGGTGACGACGAGCAGCGCCAGATCAGAGACCTGGCTTGGGCATTGGGACAGATTTCCTTGCAGGCTCCAAGCGCGTAATCGAGACAACAGATAAGAATCGAATGAGTGCCGTACCAGGGGGCGGCCCAAGGATGAGCAAAGCAACGAAGTTTTTCAGCATCAGCTTGTTGGCGCTGGCAGTTACCGGTTGTGCCGTGACCAGCCAACCCATCGACCGTAGCGTCAGCGAACAACGCGCCCAGCAGGATCTGGCAATCATGTTTAAGGATCAGGAGCCGCTCAGCGGCCCGCTGACCTTGCACGAGGCAATGGCTCGGGCGGTGAAGTACAACCTCGAGGCGCGCCTGAAGGTCATGGAAGAGGCCTTGGCGCAACGCCAGGTTGACCTGGCCACCTTCGACATGCTGCCACGCATGGCACTGTCGGCTGGCTACGCCGGACGCAGCAATATAAGTGCCTCGAGCAGCGAGAGTATCCGCACCGGCACCCAGTCGCTGGAACCCTCAACTTCGCAGGATCGCGACCGTGGCGTCGCGGATCTGACCATGGTGTGGAACGTGCTGGACTTCGGTGTCAGCTACGTCAGTGCCAAGCAGCAAGGCGACCAGCGCCTGATCGTGCAGGAGCGCAAGCGCAAGGTGGTGCATACCATCATCCAGGACGTGCGCTCGGCCTACTGGCGCGCCGTCGCCGCGGACCGCCTGCTAACCCAGATCGACAGCCTCATGGCCCGCGTCGCCCAAGCTCGCGACAACAGCCAGCGCCTCAGCGAACAACGCATCGGCGACCCTATTCAGGCTTTGGGCTACCAGCGCGCCCTGATCGAAGCAACCCGCCAGCTGGAAGAGCAGCGCCGCGCCCTGTCGCTGGCCAAGACCGAGCTGGCCACCCTGATCAACCTGCCACTGGGCACCCAGGTCGAGCTGGCGCCCGAAGCCGGTTATCAGGTCCCGGAGCTGAAGGTGGAACTCGGCACGCTGGAACAGGAAGCGCTGGCCAGCCGACCGGAGCTGCGCGAGCAGGACTACCAGGCGCGCATCAGTGCCGCCGAAACCCGCAAGGCCATGCTGCGTCTGCTGCCCGGGCTGGAGTTCTCCGCCGGTGGCCATTACGACAGCAACTCGTTCCTGGTGAACCAGAGCTGGGCCGACTACGGCGTGAAGGTGACCTGGAACCTGTTCAACGTGCTCTCGGCCCCCGCCGCCATCGATGTCGCCAAGGCCGGCCAGGAAGTCGCCGATGCACGGCGCCAGGCCATGTCCATGGCTGTCCTGGCCCAGCTGCACGTGGCAAACGCCAACTTCCGCGAGGCGCAGCGTCAGTTCCAGACCAGCCAGCAACTGGCCGGCCTGGACGGGCAGATCGTCGAGCAGCTGCGTAATCGCTACCAGGCACAGGGCATCGGCGAGCTGGAGTTGATTCAGGGCGAACTGAACACGCTACAAGCAGATCTGCGCCGCGACCTCGCCTACGCTGAGCTGCGCAACAGCTACGGCCAGCTGTTCGCCAGCGTCGGCCTCGACCCACTGCCGGAGAGCATCGCCTCCGACAGTGTCGCGGACATCGCAACCGCCCTCGCCAACCGCGAGGCGCAGTGGCAGGCAGGCCAGCTATAGGCTGATCAGCATTCGCCGTCGAGACTGGCGATCCAGCGGTCGATCACCTCCAGCCCTTCGCGGTGGGAGGTGGAGCGGCCCAGTTCGGGCATCATGATGCTGGGGTCGGTGCTGTGCAGGCGGAAACTCAATACCGATTTCTCCGGCGCGCCGGGGTGGATATCCACCAGGCGGTCGCCGGAGCCCTTGCCCGCCGCCACCGGCTGCTTGCATAGCCCATAGGCGATGCCGAGCGGCGTAGCCGGATCGAGATACAAGCCTGAGGTACGCCCTGGCCCTTCACGGTTATGGCAGTGCGAGCAGTTGGCGTCCAGATAACTGCGTGCCTGGGCTTCGAGCCCTTCGCCGTCGCGCGGTGCGCCCCACAGTGCATTGCGCGGTACCCCGGCGAGGTCGGCCGGCACGCCCTGCAGCAGCCCTTCGGCCTGCCAGCGCTGCAGCTGATTGACCGTGCCATCGGCATAGACGTAATCCTTGTTCAGGTGCCGCGCCTTCGGCCCCAGCGGCTGCACGCCCTTGCCCGCCTGCTGTTCATGGCAACCTGCGCACTGGTTGGCGTCCGGCACCTGGTAGTCCACCGCCAGCACCTCGCCAGTTGCATCATGCAGCTGTAGATCGAAACTGGCGCCGGCCCAGTCCAGGGAGGCCTCACGCTGGGCCTCGTCCCAGACGTAGGGCAAGGCTACCCAGCCCTGCTCCTGGCGCAGCAGGATACGCGTCTCGAGCAGCCGCACCCGCTTCAACTGCACCACCTCGATGCCCTGCTGCTCGCTGCGCAGCAGCCGGCCCTGAGTATCGATCGGGTAGTAGAAGGTCTTGCTGAGGATGGTGCCGACGGGATAGTCGAAGCGCTCCTCGGCATAGCCTGCATGGCTCCCTTCGGGCATCCAGACGGTGCGCAGCTTGTGCGCGTAGTCGGTGAACAGCGGCGTGTTGAGGTCGTAGGGCAGCACGCCGGCGGCCGGCTGCAGCTGGCCGCCGCGTTGCTGCAATACGCCCCAGGCGCTGAGCTGGTCGGGATAGTCCTCGCCGCTGGGCAGGTACAGGGGCGCGCGCTGCTGCTCGCAGGCGCCGAGCAACAGCGTGGCGAGCAACAGCCAGCCGGCTCTCATGCGTCCTCACCCACCTCGGCCAGCGCCGCCTGCAGTTCGACCGCGGGCAGGCGCGGCAGCTCGCAGCGATGCGGCGTCATATCGGTGCTGATGTTCTTGTAGCCGCCGGGGCCGTCGACGTTAACGATGCCGGCCTCGCCATTGTCGATACAGATCGCCAGCTCGGCCGGCAGCTTGCCGTCCACCAGCTTGTCCGGGTTGACGTAGCCATCCCAGAGAATGTCGGGCAGGCGACCGTTGAGCCCGAACTTGGCCAGTTTCAGCGCTTTCAGTTCGAGGCTGTCGGGGCTGTCGCCACCCGGACCGAAACGGTTGCCATGGATATGGATGGCCTCCGGGTAGGGATCGAAGTCCGCCTCGGTGGAGAGATCGGTGTAGCCGGTACTGAAGTAACTGCTGACGATAACGTTGGCGGTGCGGTGCTCGCCGATGTCGTTGTCGAAGATCTCTACCTTGTCGTTGGAGTTGATCACCACGCCGGAGCCGGCCGGGATGCTCGCCACCGGCGTGCCCTTGTGCCCGAAGTTCTTGTGGTTGTTGCCCTCGACCTTGTTGCGGTAGACCCGTGTGGTGTGACCTGGCTGCGGCAGGTTGGGCATGTTGAACACCAGGATGCCACCGGTGTTGCCGGTGGCGACGTTGTCATAGACGTCGGCGCCGATGGTGTTCTCGATCTCGATGCCCGCGACGTTGCGCTCGGCACGGCTGTTGCGCACCACCACGTTGCGCGACTGGCCCACATAGATGCCAGCATCCGAGGCACCGATGGCCACCACGCCGTCGATCAGCACATTCTCGGTCTGTACCGGATAGATGCCATAGGCGCCATTCTCGGTAGCCGGGCCATTGGTCCACTCGGTGCGTACGCGGCGGATGATGATGTTCTGGCCGCCAACCACCTTGAGCGCATCGCCCTTGGTGTCCTCCAGCGCCAGATCCTCGATGGTGAAGTCGGAGGCGTCCACCAGCAACCCTTCGGCACCGGACTTCTGGCCCTTGAAGTTGAGGATGGTCTTGTCCATCCCGGCGCCCTTGAGGGTCACCCCGCTGACCTTGAGGCTGAGACTGCGGTCGAGCTGCCAGGTTCCGGCAGGAATTTCGATCACCTCACCGGGCTTGGCCTTGATCAGCTGGGTCTGCAGCTGTTTCTGAAAATCGAGGTTGGCGACGGGCGGCGCTTCGGAATCCCCGCATGCGGTCAACAGCAGGGGCAGCGCGAGCAGAGCGAAGGCGGCGGTGCGCATGGCGGGCTCCAGTATTTTTGTTTAATTGGCACCTTAGTACCAATTTAGACAAAAACCAAGAGCTGCCCGAATCGACCGCCAGACAAGAAAACGCCAGCACTAGGCTGGCGTTCTTATTCAGCGCGGCGCGACCGGCCTGGGCTTCTTCTTCCCGCCGCCCGGCTTGCCGCCCTTCTTCTGCTCCTGCAGCTTGGCGAAAGCCGCCGCCTTGGCCTGCTCGCGCTTGTCCCAGGGTTTGCCACCATCGCTGGCACGCGGTGGCAGGCCGTTGTGCTGGGTCAGCACCTTGCCCACCTTCTTGCTGCCGGCCGGCGTCGAGTTCTTGCGCCGAGCGCTCTGATACTCGTCGGTCTGCGGCTGGTAGGTGGGAATCAGATGGTGCTTGCCATTGCCGATCAAATCACTGCGGCCCATGCGCTCCAGCGCCTCACGCAGCATCGGCCAGCCTTTCGGGTCGTGATAACGCAGGAAGGCCTTGTGCAGGCGGCGCTGCTGCTCGCTCTTGACGATGGTCACGCCATCGCTCTTGTAAGTGACCTTGCGCAGCGGGTTCTTGCCCGAGTGATACATGGCCGTGGCGGTGGCCATCGGCGAGGGGTAGAAGGCCTGCACCTGGTCGGCGCGGAAACCGTTGCGCTTGAGCCACAGGGCGAGGTTCATCATGTCCTCGTCGGTGGTGCCCGGGTGCGCAGCGATAAAGTACGGGATCAGGTACTGCTCCTTGCCCGCCTCCTTCGAGAACTTCTCGAACATCTGCTTGAAGCGGTCGTAGCTGCCGATGCCCGGTTTCATCATCTTGTCCAGCGGGCCACGCTCGGTGTGCTCCGGCGCGATCTTGAGATAACCGCCAACGTGGTGGGTAACCAGTTCCTTGACGTACTCCGGCGACTCCACCGCCAGGTCGTAGCGCAGACCAGAGGCGATCAGGATCTTCTTCACGCCCGGCAGCGCACGCGCCTTGCGGTACAGCTCGATCAGGGAGGAGTGATCGGTATTGAGGTTCTCGCAGATACCGGGGAACACGCACGACGGCTTGCGGCAGTGCTTCTCGATTTCCGGATCCTTGCAGGCGATGCGGTACATGTTGGCGGTCGGCCCGCCGAGGTCGGAGACCACGCCGGTGAAGCCCGGCACCTTGTCGCGCATTTCCTCGATCTCGCGGATGATCGACTCGTGCGAACGGTTCTGGATGATGCGGCCCTCGTGCTCGGTGATCGAGCAGAAGGTGCAGCCGCCGAAGCAGCCACGCATGATGTTCACCGAGAAACGGATCATCTCGTAGGCCGGGATCTTCTCCTTGCCATAGGCCGGGTGCGGCACGCGCGCATAGGGCATGCCGAACACGTAGTCCATTTCCTCGGTGGTCATGGGAATGGGCGGCGGGTTGAACCACACGTCCACCTCGCCATGCTTCTGCACCAGCGCACGGGCGTTGCCCGGGTTGGTTTCCAGGTGCAGCACGCGGTTGGCATGGGCGTAGAGCACCGGATCGTTGCGCACCTTCTCGAACGACGGCAGGCGGATCACCGTCTTGTCGCGGGTCATGCGCGGGCTTTCGAGAATCTGCACGACCTTGGCTTCGTTGGGGTCTTCGACCGGCCCCTTGGCCTGCTCGATGGCGCAGGCTTCCATGTCCTGGGTGTTGACGTAGGGGTTGATGATCTTGTCGACGCGGCCGGGGCGGTCGATACGGGTCGAGTCGACCTCGAACCAGCCCTCGGGGGTGTCGCGGCGAATGAACGCGGTGCCGCGTACATCGGTGATGGCTTCGACCTGCTCGCCTCGCGACAGACGCTGGGCGATCTCCACCACGGCGCGCTCGGCGTTGCCGTAGAGCAGGATGTCGGCGGTGGCGTCCATCAGGATCGAGCGGCGCACCTTGTCCTGCCAGTAGTCGTAGTGGGCGATACGGCGCAGGGACGCCTCGATGCCGCCGAGGATCACCGGCACGTGGGTGTAGGCCTCCTTGCAGCGCTGGCTATAGACCAGGCTGGCACGGTCCGGGCGCTTGCCGGCCAGACCGCCCGGTGTGTAGGCGTCGTCGGAACGGATCTTCTTGTCGGCGGTGTAGCGGTTGATCATCGAGTCCATGTTGCCGGCCGCCACGCCGAAGAACAGGTTCGGCTCGCCGAGCTTCATGAAGTCGTCTTTGCTGCGCCAGTCCGGCTGGGCAATGATGCCGACCCGAAAGCCCTGAGCTTCGAGCAGGCGGCCAATGATGGCCATGCCGAACGAAGGATGATCGACATAGGCATCACCAGTGACGATGATGATGTCGCAGCTGTCCCAGCCGAGCTGATCCATCTCTTCCCGACTCATCGGCAGGAAGGGCGCAGGCCCGAAACACTCGGCCCAGTACTTGGGATAGTCGAACAGCGGCTTGGCGGCTTGCATATTTTTTGATCAATGGGCTATCACGAAGGGCGCGTACAATAGCACAAAAATTGACCAAACCAGACTACTGCGCTGGGTTTAATGCCGTCAGCGCCCTCGCCATCGAACGCCCAGGCGCACGGCCGGCAAGCCTTCTCCCGCGCCCCATTCAAACATCGTGGGTCTGAAGCGCAAAAAATCAGGAATTTTTCAGAGATAGCCATACGCCATCTTTGATTTCGTCCGATAACCATCCTGTGCATATACTCAAGCTACTCGGCCAGCCGATTCCAGGACACCTATGCTGCAGCGTTTCGCCTTCCTGCTCGTTCTTCTGCTCGGCCTGTCGACCACGGGCCTGGCTGTGGCATCCGTGGTGCTTATCGACGGTAACAGCGGCATGCAGCTCAATGCTCATATCGAGCTGCTGGAGGATGCTGACGGCACCCTGACCATCGACGATCTGGCGTCTCCTGAGCAGCAGTCTCGGTTCCAGGCTGCCAATGGCCGCGCGAGCGTCGGCCAGAGCCTGAACCCGTGGTGGATCAAACTCACCCTGCAGCGCGATGTGCGGGCTCCAACTCGCTGGGTACTGGAAGTCGGCTCGGTGACCCAGCTCGACCTGCAGCTCTACCAGGCCGATGACCAGGGCGGCTGGCAATTGCGCCAGGCCGGCGAACGCGTGCCTTTCCGCGAGAGTCGCGATCACCCGTACCGGCGCATGGTGTTCGACCTGCCCCCGCTGGGTGAACAGCCAACAACCTTCTACCTGCGCGCCTTCGACCCGGCCGGTAACTCGTTCCCGCTGCGCATCTGGCAGCTCGAAGACCTCACGCAACTGGCAGCGCGCGAAAACCTGGGCCTCGGCGTCATCTATGGGGTGGTTTTCGCGTTACTGCTGTACAACCTGTTCATCCTCATCTCGCTGCGTGACCACGCTTACTTCTGGTACGTACTGACCACCGCCTTCGCCCTGCTCTTCATCATCAGCATGACCGGCCATGGAGCCCAGTACCTGTGGCCCGATAGCGCGGTTCCGCCCTGGCTCGATCGCATCACCCTGCCGTCGATGTGGGGCCTGTTCGCCTGCCGCTTCACCCAGACCCTGCTGCAGACCAGGCTGTATGTGCGCTGGGCGCATCATCTGCTGAGCATGGCCTGCGTCATCTACATCGTGGCCATCGCGCTCAACCTGCTTGGCCATCGCTACCTGGCAGCCTGGGCCATCGCCCTGCTATCGCTGACCAGCATCCCTGCCGCTCTGGGTAGCGCCATGGTTCGCTGGCGCCAGGGTTTCTTCCCGGCGCAGCTGTATCTCTATGGCTATGGTCTGGTGCTCGGTGGCGTGGGCATACTGCTGCTGCGCACAACCGGCGTGCTGCAACCGGCAGAATGGAACGCGTACGTATTCCCGCTGGCAGTGGCCGCAGAATCGATCCTGTTTTCCTTCGCCCTGGCTTATCGCATCCAGATACTCAAGCAGGAGCGCGCTGAGGCCCTGCAACAGGCCGATCGCGAGAAGACCGCGCGCCTGGCCCAGCTGCAGGCCAGCGCCGATGAACTGCAGATTGCGGTGACCACGCGCACCGCCGAGCTGGCCGCGACCAACGAACAACTGCGCGAACGCGAGCGCGAGCTGCAGCATGCCGCCTTCCACGATCCGCTGACCGAGCTGCCCAATCGACGCTACCTGGTGGAGCGCTGCGAGTCGGCGCTGGGACATGCCGAACGCCACAAGGAAAGCGTGGCCCTGCTGCTGATCGACCTGGATCACTTCAAGCCGATCAACGACCGCTTCGGCCACGCCGCTGGCGATCTGATGCTGCAGGTGATCGCCAAGCGCCTGCGTGAACATGTTCGCGCAGGCGACGCGGTGTCACGCCTGGGCGGTGACGAGTTTGCCGTGCTGATCTGCGGCAGCGACGCCGAAAGCCAGGCCAGGGAGATCGCCGAACGCCTGCTGGCTGAGCTTTCAGCCCCGGTACACTTCGGCGCCGAGCGCCTGCGCGTGACCATCAGCATCGGCGTGGCAATCTACCCACGTCATGCGCGGAACTTCACCGGGCTGTACAAGATCGCCGACCAGACCCTCTATCGGGTCAAGGAGCTGGGACGCTCGGGCGCGCGCGTGCACGGCGATGACGGTGAGCTGAGCGAGCAGGCCTGCCTGCAGCTGGACGTGCTCAAGGTGCCCAGTGGTCTGGCCTAGGCTAGCAGCCGTTGAAAAACGTAGGCGAGGCAGCCAGTGCAATACCGATGGCGGCCCCGCAAAAACAGGCGAAAAACGGTCGGAGTCGCGCTCGACTTTACGAACTGTAAATGAGTATTTTGATCGGACTCGCGCACGAGCCTGTTTTTAACGCAGCAATGGCAACGCAGGTAGTTTTTCAACGGCCTGCTAACCGATATAGCGCCGCGGCACGCGCACGGTGACCTTGCTCAGCAGCTCATAGCCGATGGTGCCGCATGCTGCAGCCACCTCGTCCACCGGCAGACCGGCCCCCCATAGTTCCACAGGCGAATCGATATCGGCCTCGGGCAGGTCGGTGATATCCACCGCCAGCATATCCATCGACACCCTGCCGGCCAGCGACGCCCGCTGACCATTGACCAGTACCGGCGTACCGCTGGGTGCGTGGCGCGGGTAACCGTCGGCATAGCCGCAGCTGACCGTGGCGATACGCGACGGCCGTTCGGCAACCCAGGTCGCGCCATAACCGACGCTTTCCCCCACCGCCACTTCACGCACGGCGATAACCCGCGCAGCCAGCGTCATCGCTGCTTTCAGCCCGAGCTCACGCGCACTCAGCTCGGCGAAAGGCGTGGCGCCGTAGAGCATGATGCCGGGGCGCAGCCAGTCCATGTGCGCGGCGGGAATGCTCAACACCGCCGCTGAGTTGGCCAGCGAACGATGATTGAAATCCAGATCCAGCAACTCGAGAAAACGTTCTACCTGCAGCTCGGTGAGCGGATGCCCACGCTCGTCGGCACAGGCGAAATGGCTGAGCAGGTTGAGTTCGGCGATCTGCACGGCATCCTCTAGCCGCGCATGCCACTGGCGCAGACTGGCGGCGTCGAAACCGAGGCGGTGCATGCCGGAGTCCAGCTTGAGCCAGACATTGAGCGGCCGCACCAGCTCACTGGCGAGCAGCGCCTCGGCCTGCGCTGCACTCTGCACCACCAGATCCAGCCCCAGCTGCGCAGCGATGGCGTACTCGCTGGCCTCGAAACAGCCCTCGAGCAGCAGGATACGCGCCTCGCCATGCATGGCGCGTACTTCTGCCGCTTCTTCCAGGCACGCCACGGCGAAGCCGTCGGCAATATCGTGCAGCGCCGTCACCACCTCACGCACGCCGTGCCCATAGGCATTGGCCTTGACCACCGCAAAGGCCTGCCGCCCGGGTGCACAGCGCTTGGCGATGGCGTAGTTATGGGCAACAGCGGAGAGATCGACGATGGCGGCAAGCGGGCGCATGACTGAAAGCCTGAACGAAAAACGGGTGCCCATCTTAACCGCTGGGCCCCCGTTTTCATTGAGCGAGATCAGACCGTTGCCGTAGGAGCGAGCTCTGCTCGCGAAACGTTCACCCGGCGCGATTCGCGAGCAGAGCTCGCTCCTACACTGCGCGCGCTGTTATTCGTCCTCGAACTGATAGCTGCCCGGCGCCAGGTTTTCGAAGCGCGAGTACTTGCCGAGGAAGGCCAGGCGCGCAGTGCCGAGTGGACCGTTACGCTGCTTGCCGATGATGATCTCGGCCACGCCCTTGTACTCGGTCTCAGGGTGGTACACCTCGTCACGGTAGACGAACAAGATGATGTCGGCGTCCTGCTCGATCGCCCCGGACTCACGCAAGTCGGAGTTGATCGGGCGCTTGTTGGGGCGCTGTTCCAGACCACGGTTGAGCTGTGACAGGGCGATGACCGGGCAGTTGAATTCCTTGGCCAGGCCCTTGAGCGAGCGCGATATCTCGGAAATCTCGTTGACCCGGCTGTCGCCACTGGAGCCCGGAATCTGCATCAGTTGCAGGTAGTCGACCATGATCAGGCCGATCTCGCCGTGCTCACGCGCCAGACGCCGCGTGCGCGCACGCATCTCGCTGGGAGAAATGCCCGCCGTATCGTCGATAAACAGCTTACGGTCGTTGAGCAGATTCACCGCGCTGGTCAAACGCGGCCAATCGTCATCGTCGAGCTTACCGGAACGTACCTTGGTCTGGTCGATGCGCCCCAGCGAAGCGAGCATACGGATGACGATGGATTCGGAGGGCATCTCCAGCGAGTAGACGAGAATCGCCTTGTCGCTGCGCATCAGAGCGTTCTCCACCAGGTTCATGGCGAAGGTGGTCTTACCCATCGATGGACGGCCGGCGACGATGATCATGTCGGCCGGCTGCAGGCCGCTGGTCAGGTTGTCCAGGTCGTCGAAACCGGTCGACAGGCCGGTGATCGCCTCGCCCAGGTTGAACAACGTATCGATACGGTCGATGGCCTTGACCAGAATGTCATTAATGCCCACCGGGCCGCCGGTCTTGGGACGGTCTTCGGCGATCTGGAAAATCAGCCGTTCCGCCTCGTCGAGAATTTCCTCGCCGGTGCGGCCTTCCGGCGCATAGGCGCTGTCGGCGATCTCGTTGCTGATGCTGATCAGTTTGCGCAGGGTGGCGCGCTCACGAATGATCTGCGCGTAGGCCTTGATGTTGGCCACCGACGGTGTGTTCTTCGCCAGCTCGGCGAGATAGGCCAGGCCGCCAACCTGGGACAACTGCCCTTCCTTGTCCAGCTGTTCGGACAGGGTAACCACGTCGAAAGGCTCGTTACGCTCGGCCAGCTTGAAGATCGCACGGAAGATCAGGCGGTGGTCGTGGCGATAGAAATCGGTATCGGAAACACCATCGAGCACGCGCTCCCAGGCATTGTTGTCGAGCATCAGGCCACCCAGTACCGCCTGCTCCGCCTCGATGGAGTGCGGAGGCACTTTCAGGGCAGCTGTCTGCAGGTCGTATTGCTCGGGAATGCTGATGTCGTTCATAGGCTCTAGAGGAAAATGCTGCGATAGAAAAACAATGGGCACGGATCGCCGAAGCGATGCCGTGCCCGATTGTCAGCAGACCAGCACCTGAGCGCAAGCCCGCCTGGCGGCTGCTAGCTAGAGTCTGTTCATGATCTCGCGAGCTAGAGCCCTGCAAGGCGAAAGTGGGTGAGCAAGCGCAGTTTACGAGTAGTAAATGAGCATTGCGAACCCACTTTCAACGCAGCAGGGCCGACGCGCAGCAGATCATGGGCGGGCTCTTAGGCGGCGACCACGATCACCTTAACGGTGGCTTCGACGTCGGTGTGCAGGTGCAGTGCAACGTCGTACTCGCCGACCTGACGGATAGTACCGTTGGGCAGACGAACTTCAGCCTTGGCCACTTCAACGCCGGAGGCGGTCAGGGCGTCAGCGATGTCGTGGGTACCGATCGAACCGAACAGCTTGCCTTCATCGCCAGCGGTGGCGGTGATGGTGACTTCCAGCTCAGCCAGTTGAGCAGCGCGAGCTTCAGCGGAAGCTTTCTTCTCGGCAGCAGCTTTTTCCAGCTCGGCGCGGCGGGCTTCGAACGCAGCTACGTTCTCAGCGGTAGCAGCGGTGGCCTTGCCTTGCGGCAGCAGGAAGTTACGGCCGTAACCGGCTTTAACATTCACTTTGTCGCCCAGGTTGCCCAGATTGGCGATTTTTTCCAGCAGGATGACTTCCATTTGGGTCTTACCTCTTAACTTTTAACCTTCACCGTCCGCGGGCCCACTCTTGCGAGCAAGGCGACCGCGAAAATCAAACAGACTGTCGACGATGGCCAGGACCACCAGTAGCGGATAGATCAGCTGCATGAACAGCAGGAGCGTGATGTACATGCCCACCAGCCAGAAGCGAGCGAGCGCACCCTTCTTCACCAGGCCGTGCACCAGGGCGATCCCGGCGAACAGCAGCGGCACACTGCACAGCGGCGTGAGCATGGCCAACTGCGGCCCCAGGTTGGGACCTAGCATCATGCCCACCAGCAGTAACAGCGCCTGTGGCAGCGGCAGTCTCAGCGCGCGAAACTCGCGACCAAAACCGCCAGGGTTGTACAACACGGCCTGCCAGTAACGCCCAAGAATCAGGCTCAGCAAGCTAAGGATCTGCAGCAAAGCCGCCAGCAATCCGGTCAGCACCGGTGCGATCAGCGCTTCGAGACGCTCGCGTTCACTCACCGACAATTGCTGGTGAGCCCCATCGAACATGGTCGGCAAGAGCTTCTGCAGCTCACCGGCCATGGCCTCGATGGGTTCGCGGAACACCGCCCCGAGGACCAATCCGTACACCAGGCCCAGCGCCACACTGCACAGCAGTATGCGGTTCCAGGTCCAACTGGCGCGCAACAACAACGCCAGGCTCAACGCCCCGACCAGCACCAGCAAGGTGCGCGGTTCGCCGAAGTACCACCAGGCTATCGCCGGCAGCATGGCCCAGGCCAGGATGCCCATGGCATCGCTGGCTCCGCGCCGCAGCAGCACCAGGCTGCCGGCGGCGGCACTCAACCAGAACAACAGCGGCATCGCTGCCGATCCCACCACCACGAGGGTGGCCTGCATACGGCCGCGCATGATGTATTCAGCCAGGGCGCGCATGCGATCTATTCCTTAACGCTTGTCGACTATCCGATCTCAGCGGCCGTGGCTGTCGGTGTAGGGCAGCAGGGCCAGGAAGCGGGCGCGCTTGATAGCGGTGGCCAGCTGACGCTGATAACGAGCCTTGGTACCGGTGATACGGCTAGGAACGATCTTGCCGGTTTCCGAGATGTAGGCTTTCAGGGTGTTGAGATCTTTGAAATCGATCTCTTTCACGTCTTCAGCGGTGAAGCGGCAGAATTTACGACGACGGAAGAAACGTGCCATGTGATTGGCTCCTCAATAGATCCGTGGATTACTCGTCAGCGTTGTCGCTGTCGTTGCTGTCGCTGTCATCGCCGTCGTTGGACTCGGCGTTTTCAGGACGTTCACGACGCTCGCGGCGCTCACTGCGGTTTTCTTCGGCCTTCAGCATCTCGGACTGGCCAGTGACGGCCTCATCGCGACGGATGACCAGGTTACGGATCACGGCGTCGTTGTAGCGGAAGTTGTCTTCCAGCTCGGCCAGGGCCTTGCCGGTGCACTCTACGTTGAGCATCACGTAGTGGGCTTTGTGGACGTTGTTGATGGCGTAAGCCAGCTGACGACGGCCCCAGTCTTCCAGGCGGTGAATCTTGCCACCGTCTTCTTCGATCAGCTTGGTGTAACGCTCGACCATGCCGCCGACTTGCTCGCTCTGGTCCGGGTGAACCAGAAAGATGATTTCGTAATGACGCATAAATGCTCCTTACGGGTTGTAGCCTGCCAACTAAGGTGGTCAGGCAAGGAGTGGGTTTTTCTCGTGATGAGCTTGCCGGGCGGTAGGCGCAAAAAGGCCTGCCGTCACGGCAAGGGGCGCCATTCTAGAGAAGCCCCCTGCCGCACGCAAGGCGAATTGGCGATTATTTGAGCAATCAGCCCTTGCCCTTGGCCTGGCGCTGACGCACCGCCTCGAACAGGCAGACGCCGGTGGCGACCGAGACGTTGAGGCTGCTGACGCTGCCGCCCATGGGCAGCTTGACCAGGTAATCGCAGTGCTCGCGGGTCAGGCGGCGCATGCCCTTGCCTTCCGCGCCCATGACCAGCACCGTCGGGCCGGTCATGTCGAGCTGGTACAGCTCCTGCTCCACCTCACCGGCGGTGCCGACCACCCAGAGGCCCTTCTTCTGCAGCTTTTCCAGGGTGCGCGCCAGGTTGGTCACCGCCACCAGCGGAATCACCTCCGCCGCGCCGCACGCCACCTTGCGCACGGTGGCGTTGAGGGTGGCGGATTTGTCCTTGGGCACGATAACCGCCTGCGCCCCCGCGGCATCGGCGGTGCGCAGACAGGCGCCGAGATTGTGCGGATCGGTCACGCCGTCCAGCACCAGCAGCAAGGGTACGCCCTCGCTGCGCTCGAGCAGCTCGTCGAGCATGTTCTCACCCCAGACCTGGCTCGGGCTGACCTCGGCGACCACGCCCTGGTGCACGCCCTCGGCCCATTCGTCCAGCTCCTGGCGTTCCTTGTGCCCGACCGGCACGCGGTGCTGCGCCGCCAACTCCAGCATCGGCTGGATACGGGGCGCCTGACGGCTCTCGGCCAGCCACAATTGCTTGACCCGCTTGGGATGGTGGCGCAGCAACGCCTCCACGGCATGCACGCCGTAGACCTTTTCCAACTGACTCATCGTTTCGCCTTACGCTTGCTCGGCTTGCTACCGCCTGTCTCGTCCTTGGCCTTCGGCGCAGGCGCACCCTTGCGATGGCTGGACGTTTTCTTCGCCGGCGCCTTGCCACCGCTCTTCTTGGCGCTATCGAGCAGGGCCTTCTTCACCTCGCGGCTTTTCTGCACGTCGGTATTGCCCATGCCCCGCGACTTGCCAGCACGACGCGCATCATCGTCCTTGCCGGTCTTGCCCTGACTCAGCTCGAAGTCGATCTTGCGCTCGTCCAGATCGACGCGCATCACCTTGACCTCGACGCTGTCGCCAAGACGGAAGCTGCGGCCGCTGCGCTCGCCGGACAGGCGGTGGTGAACCGGGTCGAAGTGGTAGTAGTCGGCCGGCAGCGCGGTCACGTGCACCAGGCCTTCGACGTAGATGTCACGCAGCTCGACGAAGATACCGAAACCGGTCACCGCAGTAATCACGCCGGCGAAGGTCTCGCCGACGCGATCCTGCATGAACTCGCACTTGAGCCAGTTGACCACGTCACGGGTCGCCTCGTCGGCGCGGCGCTCGGTCATCGAGCACTGCTCGCCGAGCTTTTCCAGGGTCGCCTCATCGTACGGATAGATGCGCGCCTTGGGCATGGTCGCTGCACCGGCACGCTCCACATGCTTGGTTTCACGCTTGGAGCGGATCACGCTGCGAATGGCGCGGTGCACCAGCAGATCGGGGTAGCGACGGATCGGCGAGGTGAAGTGGGTATAGGCCTCGTAATTGAGGCCGAAGTGACCTTCGTTCTGCGCGCTGTATACCGCCTGGCTCAGCGAGCGCAGCATCACGGTCTGGATCAGGTGGTAGTCCGGGCGCTCGCGGATGCTCTCCAGCAGACGCTGATAGTCCTTGGGCGAGGGGCCATCCTTGGACTTGCCACGTTGCAGCGACAGCCCCAGCTCACCGAGGAAGGCCTTGAGCTTCTCCAGACGCTCGAGCGGCGGGCCATCGTGCACGCGATATAGCGACGGGATCTCGTGATCCTGCATGAAGCGCGCGGTGGCGACGTTGGCGGCCAGCATGCACTCCTCGATCAGCTTGTGTGCATCGTTACGCTGGGTCGGGCGGATCTCGTCGATCTTGCGATCGGTGCCGAAGATGATTCGCGTCTCCTGCGTCTCGAAGTCGATGGCGCCACGCTCGTGACGAGCGGCCACCAGCACCTGGTACAGCGCGTAGAGCTGGTTGAGGTGCGGCAGAACCTCCTTGTACTCGCTGCGCAGGGACTTGCCCTCGCTGCTCTTGGGATCTTCCAGCATCAGGCTGACCTTGTTGTAGGTCAGGCGCGCGTGGGAGTGAATCACCGCCTCGTAGAACTTGTAATCGACCATCTGGCCGCTCTTGGACATGGTCATTTCGCAGACCATGGCCAGGCGATCGACGTGCGGGTTGAGCGAGCACAGACCGTTGGACAGCTCCTCCGGTAGCATCGGCACGACGCGCTCGGGGAAGTACACCGAGTTGCCTCGCTCGACCGCCTCGGCGTCCAGCGCCGAACCGACCTTGACGTAGTGCGACACGTCGGCGATGGCCACGTAGAGTTTCCAGCCACCGGAGAACAGCTTCCAGCGGCTGCTGTTCTTCTCGCAGTACACGGCGTCGTCGAAGTCGCGCGCGTCCTCGCCGTCGATGGTGACGAAAGGCAGATGACGCAGGTCGATGCGCTTCTCCTTGTCCTTCTCCTCCACCTCGGGCTTGAGCTTGCGCGCTTCCTTGATCACCGCCTCGGGCCAGACATGCGGGATGTCGTAACTGCGCAGCGCCACATCGATCTCCATGCCCGGCGCCATGTAATTGCCGATCACCTCGACGATGTCGCCCTGCGGCTGGAAGCGCTGGGTCGGCCAGTGGGTGATCTTGATCTCGACGAACTGGCCGACGCGCGCACCGGCGGTGCGACCGGGGGTGACCAGCACTTCCTGCTGGATCTTGGGGTTGTCGGCGACGACGAAGCCGATGCCGTTCTCTTCGTAATAACGGCCGACGATGCTTTCGTGGGCACGGCTGATCACCTCGACGATACCGCCTTCACGGCGACCGCGACGGTCAAGACCGGCCACACGCACCAGAGCGCGGTCGCCATCGAAGACCAGGCGCATCTGCGCCGGGCTGAGGAACAGATCGTCGCTGCCGTCGTCCGGCACGAGGAAGCCGAAGCCGTCGCGGTGGCCACTGATGCGGCCGCAGATCAGATCGAGCTTGTCCACCGGCGCGTAGGTGCCGCGGCGGGTATAGATGAGCTGGCCATCGCGCTCCATGGCGCGCAGACGGCGGCGCAGCGCCTCGAGCTGGTCTTCGGTGTCGAGACCGAATTCTTCGACCAGCTGCTCGCGGCTGGCGGGCGAACCCCGTTCGGCCAGGTGGGCCAGAATCAGTTCGCGGCTAGGGATGGGGTTGTCGTATTTTTCCGCCTCGCGGGCGGCCTCGGGATCGAGGGATTGCCAATCGGCCATGTAGGAAGGATTACCTATGCTTATGTATAGAGGTGTATGCCATCTGCCTATTGAAGCGCGAAAACGTCATTCGCGGCAGCTTTTCCAGCGACAATAATTTTTTTGGGGTCAGGGGTTTACAAGGTAAATGCCCGCCCGTATAGTTCGCGCCCACAGCGTCGAGCAGACGTTGTAACACGAAGCCGATGATGATTCATCGTTTTGAAGTTCGAGTCTCAGTGCCCAGGTGGCGGAATTGGTAGACGCGCTGGTTTCAGGTATCAGTGGTGGCAACACCGTGGAAGTTCGAGTCTTCTCCTGGGCACCAAATTTCGTGAAGTGGCTTGATAACCCACTTTACAAATAACGGATGCAACGCTACGTGTCGGTAACGACGAACATTGCTGCAGTGCCCAGGTGGCGGAATTGGTAGACGCGCTGGTTTCAGGTATCAGTGGTGGCAGTGCCCAGGTGGCGGAATTGGTAGACGCGCTGGTTTCAGGTATCAGTGGTGGCAACACCGTGGAAGTTCGAGTCTTCTCCTGGGCACCAAATTTCAAAAAACCGAGTCAGATGACTCGGTTTTTTATTGCCCGCAAAAAACGTTGGGGCGAGCTCTGCTCGCGAACTCTTGCCAGACCGTAGGGCCAGCGAACAGTCCGCCAGCGCTCCGCCAGGCAACTAAAATCTCAGCATCGGCGTACTGCCTTCGGCGAGTACCCCCTACGATCCTCTTGCAAAAGCTTCGCGAGCAGAGCTCGCTCCTACACAGCCCTCTCAGACCTTGAACTGCCCCAGGCTGGCCTTGAGTTGCGCCGCCAGTTCATCCAGCGCCCGCGCATTGCCGGCAATCGCCGCCACAGCCTCGGCTGCATGCTGCGCCTCGGCATGAATGACTTCCACACGCCCGCGCACCGCTCCAGCCCCCTCGGCCTGATGGGCTGCGGCCTGAGTCGCCGCATTGATGGCGCCATGCACCTCATCCACTGACTGCTGCACCGACTGCTGCAGGCGCGCACTGTCACGCAGCACCTGCAAACCCTCGCTTCCTTGCGCCCCAGCCTGAGCGATTGCCGCCACGGCCTCCTGCGCGCCACGCTGCAGGGCCGCGATATGGGTCTGGATGTCGCCAGTGGACTGCTGCGTCTTGCTTGCCAACGCCCGCACCTCGTCAGCCACCACGGCAAAACCTCGCCCGCTCTCGCCAGCGCGCGCCGCCTCGATGGCGGCATTGAGCGCCAGCAGGTTGGTCTGCTCGGCAATCGACTGGATCACCGTCAGCACCACCTCGATCTGCTCACTCTGCTTGGCCAACCGCTCGATCACCGCCGAGCCATCGGCCACCCGCGCCACCAGGCCCTCGATCAGCGCGGACAGGCGCTGGGCGATAGCGGCATTCTCGTGCGCCGCCTGACGAATGGTATCGACGCGCTGCAGCGCCTCCTGCATGGACTGGCTTTCGGCCTGCGCCTCGTCAGCCATCTGCTCCAGCGCTTGCAGGCTTCCAGCCACTTCGTCGCGCTGACGCCCGGCCGCCGCCTCGGCGGCCACCCCACGCTGAGTCAGGCTGCGGATCTGCTCACCAGTACGCAGCGCCACCTCACCCGACTCACGCACGATGGGCTGCAATTTGGCGATGAAACGATTGACCGCATCGGCCATCTCGCCGACTTCATCCTGACTGTCGATGCTCACACGCCGCGTCAGATCCCCCTCGCCGGCCGCCAGATCATTGAGCGCCGCACTGAGCAGGCGCACGCGACTCAATACCCGCCAGCCCAGCACCAGCGCCACCACCAGCATCGCCAGCGCACCGACCAGCAGCAGCCCAAGGGCAATGTTCCAGCGCAGCGAGTCTGCCGCCGCGCGCACCGACTCACCGCCGTTGCGCGCCATCTCCTGGGTATAGCGCTCGGCCGACTGCAATCGCGCACGCAACGCCGCGGTCGCCTCCTCGGAAGCACCCGCCAGACTGCTGTCGACCAACTCGCCGGCACCATTGACCAACGCCGCGAAACGCCCGTCCAGGGCAGCGACCTCGCGTTCGACCACATCCAGCGAGAGCCCCATCTGCACCTTGCCGATCGGCGCGCCCATCGGGCTGATTTCTGCCTCGACCACATACACACGCGGATCACGCGAAGCGGCATCCACCAGCTTGTCCAGCGGCGAATCGCCCTGCCCCGACGCCACCAGGTCGCGCACCTGTGCGTTGCTGCGATTGAAATTGCGCGTCAGCCGCTTGCCTTCGGCGTCATAGATGATGGCGAACAGCACCGCCGGATCCTGCTGGGCAATGCGCGTCAGCGCGGTGAGCGCCGGGATGTCCAGATCCCAGATGGACTTGGGCGCTACACCGGCGAGCAGTTGTGCCAGGGCCTGACCCGACTGCTTGAGATTGCCCTCCAGCACCACGCGCAGCTGCGCCTGCTCACCCTTCAACTGGCCGGAAAGGCCTTCACCCAGGCGCGTACGCGTGCTGCTCGCGAGCGCCGCAAGGCCCTGGCTCATCTCGCGCTCGGCCATGCCCAACTCTTCGCCCAGGCGGCGACTTTCACCACCCAGGCGCTGAGCCAGATCCTCGACCATGCCGTCGACCGATGCACGCATCAGCCACACCGCCAGCCCCACCTGCACCAACATGGCCAAGCCAAGCGCAACGAACACCGGACGCAGCAGACGACTGCGCAACATGGAAACGATGGCAAACACTGGGGACACTCCTCAACGACCGTAACAGCTATAACGGCGACTTCCGGGATTTATTGAGTGCAAGCAAGGCGCATGCCCAAGCTCGGACTGAAAAGCAGCGATAAACCAACGAACTGCCCGGCATTATGGCTGCAAATGCAGCCAATGACGCCTGGCATCGACAAGAAAGGCAAGCCACAAAAAAGCCGCCCGAAGGCGGCTCATCTGCGGCTCGAGAGCATCTCGATCAGGCGAACGGATGACGCAGCACGATGGTCTCGTTGCGGTCCGGGCCGGTGGAGATGATATCGATCGGCGCACCGACCAGCTCTTCCACGCGCTTGATGTAGGCGCGAGCAGCGGCCGGCAGGTCTTCCAGGGTCTTGGCACCCAGGGTGGACTCGCTCCAGCCCGGCATTTCCTCGTAGACCGGTTGCAGACCGATGTAACTGTCGGCATCGGTCGGCGCATCCACCAGCACCTGGCCGTCAGCATCCTTGTAACCGGTGCAGATGCGGATGGTTTCCAGGCCGTCGAGTACGTCGAGCTTGGTCAGGCAAAGGCCGGAGATGCTGTTGATCTCGATGGCGCGACGCAGGATCACGGCATCGAACCAGCCGCAACGACGGGCACGACCGGTGGTGGCACCGAACTCATGACCACGTTTGGCCAGGAAGGCACCGACATCATCGAACAGCTCGGTCGGGAACGGGCCGGAACCGACGCGGGTGGTGTAGGCCTTGGTGATACCGAGGATGTAATCCAGGTACAGCGGACCGAAACCGGAGCCGGTGGCAATGCCGCCAGCCGTCGTGTTGGAGCTGGTGACGTAGGGATAGGTACCGTGGTCGATATCCAGCAGCGAGCCCTGGGCACCTTCGAACATGATGTCCTTGCCCGCCTTGCGCAGGTCGTGCAGTACGGCAGTGACGTCGGCCATCATCGGCTTGAGCAGCTCGGCGTACTCCATGCACTCGTCCAAAGTCTTCTGGAAGTCGATGGCCGGCTCTTTATAGAAGTTGACCAGCTGGAAGTTGTGATAGTCCAGCAGCTCACCCAGCTTGGCGGCGAAACGCTCACGATGGAACAGGTCACCGACGCGCAGGCCGCGACGCGCCACCTTGTCTTCGTAGGCCGGGCCGATACCACGGCCGGTGGTACCGATCTTGGCATCACCACGCGCCTTCTCTCGCGCCTGGTCCAGCGCCACATGGTAGGACAGGATCAGCGGGCAGGCCGGGCTGATGCGCAGACGCTCGCGCACCGGTACACCCTTCTCTTCCAACTTGGTGATTTCGCGCATCAGGGCGTCGGGCGCGACGACCACGCCATTGCCGATCAGGCACTCGACGCCTTCACGCAGGATGCCGGACGGAATCAGGTGCAGCACGGTCTTTTCACCGTCGATCACCAGGGTATGGCCGGCGTTGTGGCCACCCTGATAACGCACCACTGCAGCGGCCTGCTCGGTGAGCAGGTCGACGATCTTGCCCTTGCCCTCATCACCCCACTGGGTGCCCAGGACGACGACATTCTTACCCATAAACTTGTCCTCTTCGCGCAAGCTTCGATGCCGGCCACGGCCGGCGAAAGTGAATTCAGGACGCCAGGGGCGCCACCTGCCAACGTCCATCGCGCAGCGTCAGCAGACGGTCACAGCCTGCTTCGCGCGCATCCGCCTCGCTCTGCCCGGGCAGCGCCTGCACCACGCGCTCGCCCTCACCACGCAGACGACGAACGGCCTGCCACAGATAGAGATCATGATTGTCCGGCGCCCACACGCCGCTGACCGTCTCGTCCAGACGCATATCCCCCAGGGTCACCAGGGTCTTCAGGTCAGTGGAGAAGCCGGTCGCCGGGCGCGCCCGACCGAACACCGCGCCGGTATCGTCGTAACGACCACCCTGAGCGATGGCACCGCCCTCGCCCGGCACGAACGCCGCGAACACCACGCCGGTGTGATAGTTGTAGCCGCGCAGCTCGCCCAGGTCGAAATACAGCGGCAACTCGGGATAACGCAGCTCCAGCGCATCGGCGATGGCCACCAGCTCATCGAGCGCCGCATGCACCGCATCCGGCGCCTCGACCAATGCCGCCTGGGCCAGGTCCAGCACTTCACGCCCGCCGCACAGTTCGGCCAGCGAACGCAGCATGTTGCCCAGGCCAGCCGGCAAGGCCGCGGTGAGGGTCTCGATTTCGTCCATGGCCTTGCGCTGCAGCGCATCGAACAGCTGCTGCTCGGCCTCGCCGGATAAACCAGCGGCGCGCGCCAGGCCGCGATAGATGCCGACATGACCGAGATCCATATGGACATCCGGCACCGCGGCCAGCTCAAGGGTCTCGACCAGCAGGCTGATCACCTCGATATCGCTGGCCGGACTGGCGTCGCCATAGAGTTCGGCGCCCAGCTGGATCGGGCTGCGCGAGGTGGTCAATGCACGCGGCTGGGCATGCAGCACGCTGCCGGCGTAACACAGACGGCTCGGAGCTTCACGACGCAGGGTATGGGCGTCGATACGCGCCACCTGCGGGGTGATGTCGGCACGAAAGCCCATCTGCCGACCGGACAGCGGATCGGTGACCTTGAAGGTGCGCAGGTCGAGATCCTGGCCGGCGCCAGTCAGCAGGGATTCCAGGTACTCGATATGCGGGGTAACGACGAACTCGTAACCCCAACGTTGGAACAGATCCAGCACCTGGCGGCGTGCCGCCTCGATGCGTGCCGCTTCCGGCGGCAGTACTTCTTCGATGCCATCTGGCAGCAGCCAGCGGTCTACCGTTGCCATTTCGCCATTCCCCTCTCGATCCGGGCGGCACAAGCCTTCAGTGAAGCAGATATAGAAGGGCAGTCCCCAGCAGCATGCTGGCCAGCCCCATAAGACGCAGTCGGCGGTCGGGCAGACGCGCGGCCTGCAGTACCGCCCCGCGCCAATGACGCGGATAGAGGAAGGGCAGGATGCCTTCCAGCACCAATACCAGACACAGTGCGATGCCGAGTTCCTGCCACATGATTCCCACAGACGCAAAAAAGCCGGGATTTTCCCGGCTGCCGCATCATACCACGTTTTCCCCTGAGGTCACCCTGGCGACGCATCGCGCCACCAGGGTTGCCGATCAAGGCTTGGCTTTTTCCAGGTAGCGGAAGAAATCGCTACTCGGGTCCAGCACCAGCACATCGCGCTTGTTGGCGAAGCTTTCGCGGTACGCTTGCAGGCTGCGGTAGAAGGAGTAGAACTCCTGATCCTGACCAAAGGCACGGGCATAGATCGCCGCAGCCTGGGCATCACCATCACCACGCAGCTCCTCGGCCTGGCGGTAGGCTTCGGCAAGCAGTACACGGCGTTGACGATCAGCGTCGGCACGAATACCTTCAGCCAGCTCGCGACCCTTGGCGCGGTGCTCGCGAGCTTCACGCTCACGCTCGGTGCTCATCCGCTCGAACACGCTGCGGTTCACTTCACGCGGCAGATCGATGGCCTTGACCCGCACGTCGACCACTTCGATACCCAGCTCGCGCTCAGCAGCACGATTGAGGGTCGCGGTCACGTCTGCCATCAGCGCATCACGCTCGCCGGAAACCGACTCGTGCAGGGTGCGCTTACCGAACTGGTCACGCAGCGAGGCTTCCAGACGACGCGCCAGTCGCTCGTCGGCAACCTGCTTCATGCCGGAGGTAGCCTGATAGAAGCGCTCGGCATCCTTCACCCGCCACTTGGCGTAGGCGTCGACCATCAACGCCTTCTTCTCCAGAGTCAGGAAGCGCGAGGAGGTCGAATCCAGGGTCAGCAGGCGACCATCGAAGATGCGTACCTGGTTGACATAGGGAATCTTCACATGCAGGCCGGGCTGCACATCAGGCTGAACCACTCGCCCGAATTGCAACAGCACCGCACGCTCGGTTTGCGCCACGATATAGAAACTATTCCATGCCACCAGGGCCAGAACCACGGCCACGATCAGGCCGATCAGGGACTTGTTGCTCATCAACGGCCCTCCCGGGTACGCAGGTTACGCTGCGACATATCGCTGCTCAGCGGCACCGCCGGATCACGCGTCGTCGAATTGCTACTGTTGGCAGAACTGGAGGACGAGGAACCGCCACGGCTGTCGATCATCTTGTCCAGCGGCAGATAGAGCAGGTTGTTCTGCCCCTTGTCACCAGTGACCAGAACCTTGCTGGTGTTACTCATCATTTCCTGCATGGTGTCCAGATACAGACGTTCGCGAGTGACTTCCGGTGCCTTGCGGTACTCGGCAACCAGCTTGGTGAAGCGGTCGGCCTCACCCTGAGCGCGGGCGATGACCTCGTCACGGTAACCATTGGCCTCTTCCAGCAGACGCTGGGCCTGACCGCGGGCTTCCGGAATCACGCCATTGGCGTAGGACTCGGCCTGGTTCTTCTCGCGCTGTTCGTCTTCACGCGCGCGGATCACATCATCGAAGGCTTCCTGAACTTCACGCGGCGCCGCCGCGCTCTGGATGTTCACCTGAGTGATGGTGATACCGGTACGGTAGTTGTCGAGGAAACGCTGCAGACGCTCACGCACTTCACTGGCCATCAGCTCACGACCTTCGGTCAGCACCTGGTCCATCTCGGTGGAACCCACGACGTGACGCACGGCGCTGTCGGTGGCGTGCTGCAGACTGACTTCCGGCTGGTCGACGTTGAGCACGAAGTCCTGCAGGTTGCTGATGCGGTACTGCACCGTCAGCGGCACTTCGATGATGTTCTCGTCTTCGGTCAGCATGGCGCCCTGCTTGCTGTAGGCACGCTCACGGGTGACGTTTTCCTGGAACTTGCGATCGATCGGCGGGAAGTAGATGTTCAGGCCCGGACCGACGGTCTCGTGATACTTGCCGAAGCGCAGCACCACGGCCTGCTCCTGCTCATCGACCACGTAGATCGCGCTGTAGAGCCAGATCACCGCCAGCAGGCCGAGGCCTACGAACAGCAGACCGAAGCCACCGCCGCCACCGCTGCGGCCGGTATCGTCGTCACCACGTTTCTTGCCGCCACCGAAAAGCCCGTTAAGGCTTTCTTGCAACTTGCGGAACGCTTCGTCGAGATCCGGCGGGCCCTGCCGGCCACCGCCTTTGCGGCCGCCCCAAGGGTCTTGATTGTTCGAGTTGCCACCCGGCTCATTCCAAGCCATAGCGTTCTCCGTACTAATAAAGCGAAGGCGCGCCCGCGGCGCGCCGGCCAATGCTACCCAAAGCCTCAGGGTGACGGCAAAGCCGCCACTGCAGGCTTTATTGCAAAGTATGTTGCTCGATGAAGACCTGAGGCTCCAAGCCCTCACGACTCACCAGGCGATTGAGCTCGACTCGTGGCAAACGCACCGACAGCAAACTGTGCCCCTGCTCATCATGCTCTTCGCTCTGCACTGCCCCCAAGGCGAAGAACTGCGCACGCAACCTTCCCAGACGCTGCGGCAACTGCAGCGTGGCGACGAACAAATCCTCGCCCAATAGCTCTGCCACGGCCTGTCGCAACAGTTCCAGACCACGCCCTTCGCGCGCCGACAACCAAACGCGAACCGGCTTGCCGTCTCCATCGCGTTGAATCTGCGGCTCGACACCTTCCAACAAATCCAGCTTGTTGTACACCTCGAGCATCGGCAGTTCGTTCGCGCCGATCTCCTTGAGTACCTCCTGAACCTGCTCGATCTGCGCCATGCGCTCGGGCTCATGGGCATCGATCACGTGCAGAAGCAAGTCGGAATTGCTCGACTCTTCCAGCGTAGCGCGGAAGGCCGCGACCAGCTTGTGCGGCAGATGGCGAATGAAACCTACGGTGTCAGCCAGGACGATCGGACCGAGGTCGTCAAGCTCCAGGCGGCGCAGGGTCGGGTCGAGGGTGGCGAACAGCTGGTCGGCCGCGTAAACCTCGGAGGTGGTCAGGGCGTTGAACAAGGTGGACTTGCCGGCGTTGGTGTAACCCACCAGGGAGACCGAGGGGATATCCGCACGCTTGCGTCCGCGACGCGCCTGCTCACGCTGGCTGCGCACCTTCTCGAGCTTCTGCTTGATCTGCCGGATGCGTACGCGCAACAGACGGCGGTCGGTCTCCAGCTGGGTTTCACCCGGGCCGCGCAGACCGATACCACCCTTCTGCCGCTCGAGGTGGGTCCAGCCGCGCACCAGACGCGTGCTCATGTGATCGAGCTGAGCCAGCTCGACCTGCAGCTTGCCTTCATGGGTACGCGCGCGCTGGGCGAAGATATCGAGAATCAAGCCGGTGCGATCGAGCACACGGCACTCGAAGGCGCGCTCAAGGTTGCGTTCCTGGCTGGGTGTCAGGGTGTGGTTGAAGATGACCAGATCGGCCTCGACGGCCCTGACCTGGTCGCGCAGCTCCTCGACCTTGCCGCTGCCGATCAGGAACTTGGCAGTCAGGCGACTGCTGGGCACGCTAAAGAAAGCGACCATGTCGGCGCCTGCCGACATGGCCAACTCTTGGAACTCCTGGGGATCTTCGCTCGCCTCGGAGTCTTGGCCTTCCAGATGAACCAGGATGGCCCGCTCACCGCCCTCATGACGCTCGAAGAACAATGCAGCCCCCTATCAGGTCAGGCGTTACCCGGCTCGCTATCGCCCTGTTCGGAGTCGCCAGCGCTTGGCAGGCGTACCGGACGGCTGGGTACGACGGTGGAAATGGCGTGTTTGTAGACCATCTGGCTGACGGTGTTCTTCAGCAGGATGACGAACTGGTCGAAGGATTCGATCTGGCCCTGCAACTTGATGCCGTTGACCAGATAGATGGAAACAGGGACGCGTTCCTTACGCAGGGTATTCAGGTAAGGGTCTTGTAGCGAATGCCCTTTTGACATGTGCCGCACTCCTTTAGAGGATCAATTTCAATAATTTTTAGTAAGTAAACAATGGCTTCAGGCCGCCCCACCCCAAGGATAGACGGCCAGCGGCAAGGTCTCATTTCAATATGGAGACGCTTGCCAGGTATTTCAAGGCGCGAGACAGATTGTCGCAGGCCAGGCTATCCAGCCAGTGCAAATCGTCCCAGCCGCGTAGCCAGGTGAACTGCCGCTTGGCCAATTGCCGAGTGGCGATGATGCCGCGCTCGACCATCTCTTCGCGGGACAGCTCGCCGTCGAGGTACTCCCACACCTGGCGATAACCCACCGCCCGTATAGACGGCAATCCCGCGTGCAAGTCACTTCGGCTACGCAGGGCTTCGACCTCTTCCACGAAACCCTGTTCCAACATCGCCCGAAATCGTTGAGCGATGCGGTCATGCAAAACCTGACGCTGCGCTGGTGCGATAGCAAGCTGGGCAACAGTATAGGGTAATTGCCCACTGCCCGATGTGCCCGTATCGGGATTTCCTGCAGCCTGGCGCCGCCGATGCTCGGTCATGCTCAGACCACTCACGCGATAGACCTCCAGAGCCCGGGTCAGACGCTGCGGGTCATTGGGATGGATGCGCGCCGCGGACTCCGGATCGACCGTAGCCAGCTCGTGATGCAGGGCCTCCCAACCTTCGGCCAGCGCACGCGCTTCCAGTTCGGCGCGTACTGCCGGATCGGCGCTGGGCATATCGGCCAACCCTTCCAGCAGCGCCTTGTAATACAGCATGGTGCCGCCCACCAGCAGCGGAATACGGCCACGCGCCGCACTCTCGGCCATGGCTGCCAGCGCATCGGCGCGAAACTCCGCTGCCGAGTAGCTTTCGGCCGGGTCGCGGATGTCGACCAGGGCGTGGGGAAACTCATCGAGAATGGCGCGCTCGGGCTTGGCCGTGCCGATGTCCATGCCGCGATAGATCAAGGCCGAATCGACGCTGATCAGATCGCACGGCAATACGCGCGCCAGCTCCAAGGCCAGATCGGTCTTGCCGGCGGCGGTCGGCCCCATCAGGAAGATTGCAGGAGGAAGCGAAGACATCGACATGGCTCGAACGGAAACGGGAAGCCCCTGACTCTGGGCCTCAATCAATTACTGGCCGCGCATGAACAGCTTGTCGAGCTGATCCATGCTCAGTTGCGTCCAGGTCGGACGACCATGGTTGCACTGACCGCTGCGCTCGGTCTGTTCCATATCGCGCAGCAGGGCGTTCATCTCGGGAATGGTCAGGCGCCGGTTGGCACGTACCGCACCATGACAGGCCATGGTCGCCAGCAGTTCGTTGAGGTGCGCCTGGATACGATCACTGGTGCCGTACTCCAGCAGATCGGCCAACACGTCGCGCACCAGTTGGGTGGCCTCGGCCTGTTTCAGCAGCGCCGGAATCTGACGGATCGCCACGGTTTCTTCGCCCAGGCGCTGCAGCTCGAAGCCCAGGCGCTGGAACCATTCACCATGTTCTTCGGCGCAATCCGCCTCGCGCTGGCTCAGGGCGATGGATTCCGGTACCAGCAACGGCTGACCGCGCAAGCCCTCGCTGGCCATGGCCTGCTTGAGACGCTCGTAAGTGATGCGCTCATGGGCCGCATGCATGTCCACCACCACCATACCCTGGGCGTTCTCGGCGAGGATGTAGACACCCTTGAGCTGCGCCACGGCGTATCCGAGCGGCGGAATGTCGCCCTGCTCCTGCGGCATGGACTGAATCTGAGCAGTCGGCAGCGGCGCAAAGTACTCGCGATAGGCGGCCTGCGCTTCGGCGGCCGGCACGCCGGGATTGCTGACCGGCTGCTGATAGCCGGCACCGGCGCCACGCCAGGCGGGTTGTGGACTGGCCACGGAGGTTTCGAGCACGCTGGCGGCCAGGCCCATTTCACCCTGCGGGCCGAACTCGCCTGCGGCCAGACCGGTCGGACGCATCATCGGCGACACGGCAGCCGGCGCCGCGACCTGGTCTTCCGGACGCACATCGGCCAGCGCACGATGCAGCGTGCCGTAGAGGAAGTCATGGACCATACGACTGTCACGGAAGCGGACTTCGTGCTTGGTCGGATGGACATTGACGTCCACCGTCGCCGGATCGATCTCCAGAAACAGCACGAAGGTCGGGTGACGGCCGTTGAACAGCACGTCGCGATAGGCCTGACGCACCGCATGGGCAACCAGCTTGTCGCGCACCATGCGGCCGTTGACATAGAAGTACTGCAGGTCCGCCTGACTGCGCGAGAACGTGGGCAGGCCGACCCAGCCCCACAGCCGCAGGCCGCCGCGCTCGATCTCGATCGGCAGCGCCTGCTCCAGGAACGCCGGGCCGCAAACCGAGGCAACACGACGCGCACGACTGATCTCGTCACCCGCCTCGTGCAGGCTGAGCACCGTCTTGCCGTTGTGGCGTAAGTGAAAGCCGACATCGAAACGAGCCAGCGCCAGACGCTTGATCACTTCCTGTAGGTGATCGAACTCGGTTTTCTCGGCACGCAGAAACTTGCGCCGCGCCGGGGTATTGAAGAACAGGTCACGCACTTCCACCGAGGTGCCTACCGGATGTGCGGCAGGTTGCACGCGCGGCTCCATGTCGCGCCCTTCGGTTTCCACCTGCCAGGCCTGGTCGGCATCGGCCGTGCGCGAGGTGAGCGTCAGACGTGATACCGAGCTGATCGACGCCAGCGCCTCGCCGCGAAAGCCCATGCTGAGCACGGCTTCAAGGTCTTCCAGTTCGCGGATCTTGCTGGTCGCATGACGCGCCAGAGCCAGCGGCAGGTCATCGGCGGCGATGCCGGAACCATCGTCGCGCACCTTCAGCAGCTTGATGCCGCCCTGTTCGACCTCGACATCGATGCGCCGGGCGCCCGAGTCCAGGCTGTTTTCCAGCAGTTCCTTGGCCACCGAGGCCGGGCGCTCGACCACCTCGCCCGCGGCGATCTGGTTGGCCAGGCGCGGGCTGAGCAGATGAATACGGGACATGACACTCACTACTGGGCCGCCAGGGACGTGGCCGGTATCTGCAATGTCTGGCCGACCTTGATCACGTCGCCATTGAGCTTGTTGGCGCTGCGCAGGGCAGCCAGGCTGATCTGGTAACGCTGAGCGATCAGCGCCAGGCTTTCGCCACTCGCCACCACGTGCTCGCGCGGGCCGGCGGCGATCTTGCCCTCGTCACGCAGCCAGGCGACGTAAGTGCCGGGCGGTGGATTCTCGTGGAAGAACTGCTTGACCCCGGTGGTGATCGAGCGTGCCAGCGCCTGCTGATGGCTGGCAGTGTGCAGCTTCTTCGCCTCGTTGGGATTGGAGATGAAGCCGGTTTCCACCAGGATCGATGGGATATCCGGAGATTTGAGCACCATGAAGCCCGCCTGTTCGACGCGGCGCTTGTGCAGCGGGGTGATGTTGCCCATGTTCGACAGCACCTTCTGCCCCACGTTGAGACTGGAAGACAGCGAAGCAGTCATCGACAGATCCAGCAGCACACCGGCAAGCATCTTGTCCTTGTCGTCGAGGCTGACGTTGCCGGCACCACCAATCAGGTCCGACTGGTTCTCGGCGTCGGCCAACCAGCGAGCGGTCTCGGAGGTCGCGCCGCGTTCCGACAGGGCATAGACCGAGGCGCCGAACGCCGAAGAGCGTGGCGCCGCATCGGCATGGATCGAGACGAACAGATCGGCGCCCTTCTTGCGCGCGATCTCGGTGCGTTTGCGCAGCGGAATGAAATAGTCGCCGGTACGCACCAGTTCGCCACGGAAGCCCTTCTCGGCATTGATCTGCCGCTGTAGTTCTCTGGCGATGGCCAGGGTCACGTTCTTTTCGTACTGCCCCTTGACCGGCGATAGCGCGCCCGGGTCTTCACCACCGTGACCGGCATCGATGGCCACGACGATGTCACGCTTGCCATTGGGTACGGGCGTCAACTTGGGCGGAGGCTGGGTGGGAGTGACGGGCACGGGCGGCGCGCTGGCGGCAACGCTGGGCGTCTGGGCAGCGGGCGGTGCACTGCCCTGATCGAACAGATCGACCACCAGACGATGGCCATACTGCTGGTTCGGCGCCAGGGTGAAGCTTTTCGGCGAAACCGGTGCCGACAGGTCGATGACCACGCGCAGCTCTTCGGCGCTGCGCTGCGCCGAGCGCACGCCGGTAATCGGGGTATTGGCAAGGGAAAGCTGATCGAGACTGGTGGCCAACTTGGCCCCCGTAACGTCGATGACGATGCGATCGGGCGCTGACAGGGTGAACACACTGTGCTGCACCGGGCCGGACAGATCGAAGACCAGGCGGGTGTTGTCCGGGGCACGCCACAGGCGCACGCTGCGCACATCGGAGGCGGCAAGCGCCTCGGCAGCCAGGGCCGCCAACAATACTCCCACAGCGGTAACCAGCGCGCCTATGCGCATAACCAACCCCATCACGTCTTATTCATTGCTTGCCGCTCAGGGCCTTGCACCAGGCCTCCCCTCGAGCCCCATGCCCCTGCAGCAACAGCGAACGGCCGCTCGCTTGGGGGCTAATGGTAATGTCAAGGTCGGGCTTTGGCAAAACGCCCGCGCCGCGTTGCGGCCATTCGATCAGGCACAGGGCATTGCCTTCGAAGTAGTCGCGGATGCCGAGAAACTCCAGTTCCTCCGGATCGACCAGCCGGTAAAGGTCGAAATGGAACGCGCGCACCTCGCCAATTTCATAGGGTTCGACCAGGGTAAAGGTCGGACTCTTGACCGCCCCGGCATGGCCCAGGCCGCGCAGAATGCCGCGTGACAGGGTGGTTTTGCCGGCACCCAGGTCGCCGTGCAGATAGATGGTGCCCACACCACCACTGACTTCGGCGATCGAAGCGCCCAACGCCAACATGGCAGCCTCGTCGGCGGCCTCGAGCTTCACTTCACACAAGGACACAACTCCTCCAGTAACTGACGAATGGTGCCGGGCAGATCACCGGCAGCCAGCCCACGCCCCTGCACGGCCAGCACTTCACCGGCCCTAGCATGCAACCAGACCGCCAGACAGGCGGCTTCAAAAGGTGCCATACCCTGCGCCAGCAGCGCGCCGATCAAACCGGCCAGCACATCCCCCAGCCCCGCACCCGCCATAGCTGGATGACCGCGATCGCACAACGCCAGGCGGCCGTCCGGCGCAGCGATCAGGCTGCCAGCGCCCTTGAGCACGACCACCAGAGCAAAACGCTGCGCCAGAGCCCGCGCCGCCGCCGGCCGGTCCGCCTGCAGCGCTGCCGTATCGATACCCAGCAAGCGCGCCGCTTCGCCAGGATGCGGCGTCAACACACCCTGGCGTGGCGCTGCGACCTGACCGGCAGCAAGGAGATTCAGCGCGTCGGCATCCCACACCTGCGGCTGCTTGATGCCCGACACGCCAGACAGCAGGCTGCGCCCCCAGGCGGCCTGCCCCAGCCCCGGCCCAACCACGCAGACATCGGCGCGCTCGACCAGGGCCAGCAACTGATTGGCCGATGCCACAGCCGCGCACATGATTTCCGGCCGCCGTACCAGAGCCGCCGCTACGTGCTCGGCACGTGTCGCCAGCGACACCAGACCGGCACCGGCGCGCAGGGCGCTGTCGGCGCTAAGCAGCGCAGCGCCGCCCATCCCCAGATCGCCGCCGATCACCAGCAGGTGGCCGAACTGCCCCTTGTGCGCCAATGGCGAACGCGCGGCCAGACGCGGCAGATTGGCGGGATCGAGCCGTTGCGCGACGCTGGGAGCAGCGGCCAGCAGCTGCGCATCGCCCTGCAGGTCATCGAACTGCAGCTCGCCGCGCAGCTCCGGGCCAAGGCCGGTGAAAAGGCCAAGCTTGAGCGCGATGAAGGTCACGGTCAGATCAGCACGCACCGCGACACCAAGACGCGCGCCGCTGTCGGCGTGCAAACCGGAGGGAATATCCACAGCCAGCACCGGCAGACCGCTCTGGTTGAGCATGCGAATCGCCTGAGCATAAGGCTCACGCACCGCACCGCTGAGGCCCGTGCCGAGCAATGCATCGACCACGACGCCTGCCATCGGCGCGCATTCGCTCCAGGGCAGAATGTTCACACCTGTCGCCCTGGCCTCGGCGCAGGCCAGAGCGGCATCGCCAACCAACGCAGCGGGATCGCCAACGGCCAGCACGCGTACACGCCAGCCGGCACGCTGCGCCAGGGCAGCGACCAGATAGCCGTCACCGGCATTGTTGCCACGCCCAGCCATCACGGTGATTTCACCGGCCTCCGGCCAGCGCCGACGCAAGGCGCGCCAGGCGGCATGGGCAGCGCGCTGCATCAGTTCGAAACCCGGCGTGCCGGCTGCGATCAGTTGCGCATCGAGTGCGCGCACCTGTTCGGCGCTGTGCAGGCTCAAAGGTAAAGACACGGAAAGTGAATGCATGGCTCGCTCGCGACGGATGTCTGGCAGAATTATACCCACCTCCACCGCCTGCGCCCGCCTCATGTCCGACCACCCTCTCGATCTCGACGCCCTGGCCCTGTCCATCAAGGACTGGGGGCGCGAGCTGGGTTTCCAGCAGGTCGGCATCACCGATGTCGAGCTGGGCGAGCACGAGGCGCACCTCAAGCGCTGGCTGGCAGCGGGCTATCAGGGCGAAATGGACTATATGGCCGCCCACGGCGACAAGCGCTCGCGTCCGCAGGAGCTGGTGCCCGGCACGCTGCGTGTGGTGTCGTTGCGCATGGACTATCTACCTGGCGATACGCAGATGGCCCAACGCCTGAGCGAGCCGGAACAGGCCTACGTGTCGCGCTACGCGCTGGGCCGCGATTACCACAAGCTGATCCGCAAACGCCTGCAACAAATGGCCGAGCGCATCCAGCAGCAGATCGGCCCGTTCGGTTATCGTGCGTTCGTCGACAGCGCGCCGGTGCTGGAAAAGGCCATCGCCGAAAAGGCCGGGCTGGGCTGGATCGGCAAGAACACCCTGGTGCTCAATCGCAAGGCCGGCAGCTATTTCTTTCTCGGCGAGCTGTTCGTCGATCTGCCACTGCCGGTCGATGCGCCACATGGCAGCGAACACTGCGGGCGCTGCAGCGCCTGCATGGACATCTGCCCCACCGCCGCCTTCGCTGGCCCTTACCAGCTGGATGCGCGGCGCTGCATTTCCTACCTGACCATCGAACTGAAGGGCTCGATCCCGCTGGAACTGCGCGCGCCCATCGGCAACCGGGTTTTCGGCTGCGACGACTGCCAGATCGTCTGCCCCTGGAATCGCTTCGCCCGCCCCACCGAGCAGGGAGACTTCCAGCCGCGCCACGGCCTGGACAACAGCGGCCTGGCCGAATTGTTCATGTGGACGGAAGAAGAGTTTCTCAGCCGCACCGAGGGTTCGCCGCTGCGCCGCGCCGGCTACGAGCGCTGGCTGCGTAACCTGGCAGTCGGCCTGGGCAATGCGCCCTCCACCATCCCGGTGCTGCAGGCTCTGCAGGCGCGCCGCGAACACCCGTCGGAGCTGGTGCGCGAGCATGTGGCGTGGGCCCTGGAGCGACATGGCGCTCTGTAACAGGCTACAGGCTACAGGCTATCAGCGTGAAGATGAGCACAGAGCTTTGCAAGGCCTCCCGGCCGCTCTTGCTCTCAGCCTGCAGCTTGCGGCCTGCGGCCTGCGGCCGCTTTTAGACCTTGAGGAAGTGCTCGCGGTAGTGGCGCAGCTCGGCGATGGACTCGCGGATGTCGTCCAGCGCCTGGTGCGTGGCGGTTTTCTGGAAGCTGTCCTTGACCTCCGGCGCCCACATGCCGGCGAGGATCTTCAGCGTCGAGACATCCAGGTAGCGGTAGTGGAAATAGGCTTCCAGCGCCGGCATGTACTTGTAGAGAAAGCGACGATCCTGACCGATGCTGTTGCCGCAGATCGGCGACTTGCCCTTCGGCACCCACTGTTCGAGAAAGGCGATGGTCTGCGCCTCGGCTGCCGCCGTGTCGATCTTGCTCTCGCGCACGCGCTGGGTCAGGCCGCTCTGGCCATGGGTGCGGGTATTCCACTCGTCCATGCCGGCCAGGGCATCGTCGCTCTGGTGAATGGCGATCACCGGACCTTCCGCGAGCACGTTCAGCTCGCTGTCGGTGACGATGGTGGCCATTTCGATGATCACGTCGCGCTCCGGCTCCAGGCCGGTCATTTCCAGATCGATCCAGATCAGGTTGTTGGGGTTTTGCATGTTCAGGACTCCTCGGCTCAGGGGCCAATTCTAGCGGATAACCGCGCCCTTCATCTGCCAGAGAAACAGCGCACTCTGCCGCCCCTCGTTGATCTCGAACAGCTGATCGGCCGGCGCGCCGGGAATATCGAAGGTGTTGCTGATCAGCCAACTGCCGGCGCGCATCTCGGCTTGCGCCTTGGACCAGAGCCGCGGCATCGGCACCGGCGAGAGAAAGCAGTAGACGACGTCGAACTCACTCAACTCGGTGCGCCACAGACTGCGATAGCGGATATTGCAGTTCTCCTGAAACAGGCAGCGCAGCCAGGCAAGCACGAAAAGCAGCGGCGCCGTTTCGACACCAACGAACTGCCCGCGCGGAAACTGCCGGGCCAACTGCAGCAGCGTCCCTGCCGTACCACAGCCAAGATCGACGAAACGCAGCGTCGGCTCCCGCTCACTCAAGCATTGCTGCAAATATTGCTGCGCCTTGCGCCCACTCAAGTACAGCGGCACCTGTTCGCGCAGGCTGTTCCAGTTGACCAGCAATAGCAGCAAGAAGCCCAACAGGAACAGCCAGGCCGGCAAATCGGCGCGCTGCGCCAGCAACAGCGCAGGCAGAAACGCCAGATTGATCCACAGCCACCAGCGCGACAGCCCCAGACGCCAGCCTATGGCAGCGGCCAGCACTCCCTGCAGCAGGGCGACGGAAAACAGCGACATACGCCAAGGCAACAGCGCCAGCAGATAAACCAGAACCACCACCAGCGCCGCGGCCAGGCCCTGCGCCAGGAGCGCGCGCAACACAGGCAGCCGCAGTACCGTTCTTTCCCCGCCTGTCGTCATTGACGCCCCTCGCTTCGGGCAGCCGAATGACCGCCTCGCGCTCATGCTAAACTCGCCGCGATCAACACTCCACCACCCCCGGATGCTTCATGGCCAAACGCCAACTCAACCGCCGCCAGAGCTGGCGCATCGAAAAGATTCAGGGCGAACGCGCCGCGCGCGCTGCCAAACGTGAATCGCGTGCAGTGGAGGCCTTGGAAGGCGGCGATCTGGGCCCGGAGCAGACCGGCCTGGTGATCGCGCACTTTGGCGTACAGGTGGAAATCGAGGGTTTGCAGGGCGAGTTGGCCGGTCAGGTGTTTCGTTGCCATCTTCGCGCCAACCTGCCGGCCCTGGTCACCGGCGATCAGGTGGTCTGGCGCCCCGGCAATCAGGGCGACGGTGTGATCGTCGCGCAGTTGCCGAGAAACAGCGAACTGTGCCGCCCGGACATGCGCGGCCAGCTCAAACCGGTGGCGGCCAACGTCGACCAGATCGTCATCGTCTTCGCCCCCCTGCCCGAACCGCACGCCAACCTGATCGACCGCTATCTGGTGGCCGCCGAACATGCCGGCATTCGCCCGCTGCTGCTGCTGAACAAGGCCGACCTGATCGACGAGCAGAACCAGGTGGCGCTGGACGCCCTGCTCAAGGTTTATCGTCAGCTGGACTATCCGCTTCTGGAAGTCTCGGCCCATCACGGCGATGGCATGGAGCAGCTGAAGAAGCGCCTGGACGGTCACGTCAGCGTATTCGTCGGCCAGTCCGGAGTGGGCAAGTCATCCCTAGTCAACAGCCTGCTGCCCGGCGTCGACACCCGCGTCGGTGCGCTGTCGGAGCTGACCGGCAAGGGCACCCATACCACCACCACGGCGCGGCTGTTCCACTTTCCCGGCGGCGGCCAGCTGATAGATTCCCCCGGCATCCGCGAATTCGGCCTGGGCCACGTCAGCCGCGACGATGTGGAGGCTGGCTTCATCGAGTTCCACGACCTGCTCGGCCGCTGCCGTTTCCGCGACTGCAAGCACGACCGCGAGCCTGGCTGTGCGCTGCTGCAAGCCCTGGAGGACGGTCGCGTACAGCCACAGCGCATGGCCAGCTACCGACACATCCTCGCCAGCCTGCCGCAGGACGACTACTGATTGTTCAGTTGATCGAGCGGGCTATTGCCACTTTCGAAGATATTCAGGCGTTCACGCAGCTGATCGGCCGGCAACGCCTCGGCAGGCGCACCTGAGGGCGTTTCAGCAGGCGCCTGGCCCTGCGCGGGCGCCTCTCCATTTGCACCTTGCTCGCCCTCGATCGCACGCTGCGCCTTCTTGGTCAGCACGACGATATCGATGCGCCGATTGACGGGATTGAACGGGTCCTCTCGATCGAACAGCGCCGATGAGGCGTAGCCGACCACTCGCGCCACCTGCTCGTCCGGATACCCTCCAGCCACCAGCGTCCGCCTTGCCGCATTGGCTCGGTTGGATGACAACTCCCAGTTGCCGAAATCGCCGCGCCCGGCGAAGGGCTTGGCATCGGTATGGCCGCTGATGCTGATCTTGTTCGGCACCGCGCGAATGGTGTCAGCCATCGCCAGCAGGATGTCCTCGAAGTATGGCTGCAGGTTGGCGCTGCCGAGGGCGAACATCGGCCGGTTTTCGGCATCCATGATCTGGATGCGCAGGCCATCCTGGGTGATCTCGAACAGAATCTGATCCTTGAAGCGCTGCAGCTCGGGGTTTTCCTCGACCTTGTTCTGCAGCTCCTGCAACAGTAGCTCCAGTCGCTCCTGCTCCATTTTCTCGGCAAGCGTTTCGATCTGATCGGTGCTGACGCCCGTCTCGTCCGGCTGGCTCTCCGGCGTTTCGGATATATCCGGGTTGAGCGTGCGCTCAGGCGCGGGCGTCGGCGTGCCACCCAGATCGATGGCATAGGGACTGGCGCTTTCAGTGAAGCCGATGGGGTCCTGGAAATAACCGGAGATGGCCTTCTTCTGCTCTGGCGTGGCCGATGTCATCAGCCACATGACCAGAAAGAACGCCATCATCGCGGTAGCGAAGTCGGCGAAGGCGATCTTCCAGGCGCCGCCATGGTGCCCACCCGCGACCTTCTTGACTCGCTTGACGATGATGGGTTGGTTATTTTCCATGACTTAGCTGCCGCGCATGGCCTGTTCGAGCTCGCTGAAGCTCGGACGATGCGCCGGGTACAGCACCTTGCGCCCGAACTCTACAGCCAGGGTCGGCGGCATGCCGGAGGCAGAGGCGACCAGGGTCGCCTTGATCGCCTCGTAGAGGTTCAGCTCTTCCTTGGCGTCATGCTCCAGAGCATTCGACAGCGGACCGAAAAAGCCGTAGGAAGCGAGAATACCGAGGAAGGTACCGACCAGCGCGGTCCCCACCTTTTCACCGATCTGCGCATTGTCCGCCTCGGCCAGAATCGACATGGTGATCACGATACCCAGCACCGCCGCAACGATACCCATGGCCGGCATGCCATCGGCGACCTTGGCGACGGCGTGCGCCGGGTGCTCCACTTCTTCCTTGAGACTGGTCAGCTCCATGTCGAACAGACCTTCGAGCTCGTGCGGGGCCATGTTGCCGGAAGACATGATGCGCAGGTAATCGCAGATGAAGGCGGTCATGCGCGCGTCTTTCAGAACGGCCGGGTATTTGCTGAAGATCGGACTGGCATTGGGATCCTCGACGTCCGCCTCGATGGCCATCATGCCCTCGCGGCGGCTCTTGTTGAGGATCTCGTACAAGAGCTTGAGCACTTCCAGATAGTAGGTATGGGTGAAGCGGCTGCCGAACATGCTCAGCGACTTCTTGAATACCGTCATGAACATGCTGCCCGGGTTGGCTTGCAGGAAAGCCCCAAGCGCCGCACCGCCGATAATCAGAACCTCGAAGGGATGGACCAATGCCATGAACTTGCCACCCGAGAGTATGAACCCACCGAGTACACAGCCAAAAACAACAATGATTCCTATGATTCTTACCATGAAATAAACGCTTGCAGAGCCCAGTGGATGGGTTATTAAAAACAACCCTTCTAATTATCGGAACTTATACGCCAGACTATAGCCACTTATGGTCAAAAGCCAGTTCGACTCGAGCCAATATGCCGACGTCAAAGTCCTTGCCACGCACTCTGGACGCCTGGGTACAGTTCCTGGGCAAACTGCCACTGCCGATCGAGCAGGAGCAGCATGCGCGCATCCGCCGCATTCTGGGTGACAGCCGCCGTACCTGGCGCGAAATTGCCGAGGCGATCGAGTCGAGCCCGTCCTTCGCCTTGCAGGTGCTGCGCGAAGCCAACCAGTCGAGCAACAGCCTCAGCGATCCGGCAGAAAGCGTCGAAACCGCACTGTCACGACTGGGCCTGAGCCGCTGTGAAGCGTTGCTCAGCCAGGCGCCTGCATTGCCCGAGAGCGAGATACCCCAAGCGTTTCGCCAGATCCTGCTGATCAGCCAGCACGCCAGCCAACAGGCGCGCGGCCTGTTTGGCGCACGCCTGGCGCGCCTGTGGAACGAACTGCATGGTTGCAGCCTGCTGTTTCTCGCACCGATCTGGCCGCTGCTGTGCGCCCATCCGCAACTGCTGGAAGCCTGGGAGCAGCGTGTACTGCTCAAGGGTGAGCGCCCCGCGGCCGTTGAGAAGGACCTGCTGGGCGTCAGCCTGATCCAGCTCTGCCTGAAACTGGCCGAACGCTGGCGCCTGCCGGAGTGGATCGTCCGCGGCTATCGCCTGCTGGAGCGTGACCGTCGGCAATTGGTCAAGGCGCTGCACATCGCCCGCGACAACGAACATCCGCTGCATCAGCAACAGATGCTCGACGAGGACACGCCCCTGCGCCATTGGCTCACCCAGCCAAGCAACTGCGTGCTGCTGGCCAACGGCCTGGCGGTATCGGCGCACCACGCCTGGGACACGGCACACAGCTTGCGCTGGCAGCGCCTGACCGGGCTGTACCTGCAGATTCCATTGAGCGAGCTGCAGCAGGAAGTGCACCAGCACGCCGTCAGCAGCGCCCGCCTGATCAACGACACAGCGCTCTGGCATCCTGCCCAGGCCTTGATCTGGCCGTGGGACGCCCATCGCCTGAAACCTGCCGTAAGCGCCCCACCACCGCCAAAGCGCGACGACCTCGCCGTCTGGCGCCAACACTGCGCGCGCCTGCTGGCCGATCCCAGCAGCTTCGCCAACGTGCCACAGTTGACTGCATGCGCTCGCGATGCGCTGCAAGCCTGCGGCCTGAAACGTATCCTGCTGCTGCTCGCCGACCGCCAGCACACCCGCCTGCAGACCCAGCAACAGGCCGGCCTCGATGCCAGCGCAGCGAGCCTCAGCCTCGACCCGGCACAGAGCCAGGTGTTGAAGCGCCTGCTCGCCGAGCCAGGCCAGCTACGTATCACGCCGAGTAACATGGCGCAGTTTTCCGCCCTACTGCCGGGCAATCTCAAGGCCCTGTTCCCCAGCGAACACCTGTTGCTGCGTTCCGTGGCCAGCAATGGCCGAGTGGTGATGCTGGTCGTGGCCGACCAGGGCGGCCAACCGCTCAATGACGTCAGCCTGCAGGCCTTCGCCAAGACCGTGCAGTGCATCGAGCGCGCGCTGGGCAGCTTTTCCAGACGCGGGCGCTGAACAGTTCCGTTTCCGCTACAATCGACCTCTTTTCACACGAAGAGGCCGCCATGTCCGCCTTCGACAATCTACCGCTGGTGATCGAGCCGGCCGAGCTGGCCGAACGCCTGGATGCGGCCGATCTGATCCTGCTCGACCTGAGCAGCGCAGCGCGCTACGCCGCTGGTCACATACCCGGCGCGCGCTGGGTGGATGCCAAGCGCACGCAACTTGGCCAGCCGCCTGCCCCCGGCCTGCTGCCGGAGCGCGCGCAGCTCGAAGCCCTGTTCGCCGATATCGGCCATCATCCGTACGCCACCTACGTGGTCTACGACGATGAGGGCGGTCCCTGGGCGGGCCGTTTTATATGGCTGCTGGACGTGATAGGCCATCAGCGCTACCACTTTCTCAACGGCGGTCTGCAGGCCTGGATCGCTGACGGACTGGCATTGAGCCAGGACGTGCCCACAGTGGCACGCAGCGAAGTGACGCTGACTCTGAGCGACGCCCCGACCGCCACCCGCGACTACCTGCAAGCGCGCCTGGGTGCTGCCGACCTGGCCATCTGGGATGTACGCGGTGCGGACGAATACCGCGGCGAGAAATTGAGTTCGGCGCGTGGCGGACACATCCCCGGCGCCACCCACTTCGAATGGACTGCGGGCATGGACCCGCAACGCGGCATGCGTATCCGCACGGATATCGCCGAAGTCCTGCAAAGCCTGGGCATCACGCCGGACAAGGAAGTGATCACCCATTGCCAGACCCATCGCCGCTCCGGCTTCAGCTACGTGGTGGCCAAGGCGCTCGGCTATCCGCGCGTGAAGGCCTATGCCGGCTCCTGGTCGGAATGGGGCAACCTGCCCGATACGCCCATCGAACGCTGACCGCATCGACAATCAGATATCCCCGGCCTGGCCAAGCCTGTGCCGGTCAAGAACCTTCAAGGAAACACGATGAAACAACGTCTCTTCATTCTCAGCCAGTACCTGCTGCCTCATCACCTGCTGTCGCGTCTGATCGGCTGCGTGGCCGAATGCCGCATCGGCTGGCTGAAGAATCCGCTGATCTCCTGGTTCGCCAAGCAGTACCAGGTCAACATGAGCGAGGCGCAGAACGAAGACCTGCGTTCCTTCGAGCACTTCAACGCTTTCTTCACCCGCGCGCTGAAGGCAGGCGCGCGTCCGCTGGACGAAACCCCCGGCGCCATCCTCAGCCCGGCCGACGGTGCGATCAGCCAGCTCGGCGCCATCGAGCACGGCCGCATCTTCCAGGCCAAGGGCCACAGCTTCAGCGCCGTCGAACTGCTCGGCGGCGATGCCGAGCGCGCAGCACCCTTCATGGGCGGCCAGTTCGCCACCGTGTACCTTTCGCCGAAGGACTATCACCGCGTCCATATGCCGCTGGGCGGCACGCTGAAGGAGATGGTCTACGTGCCGGGCCGCCTGTTCTCGGTCAACCAGACCACGGCGGAAAACGTGCCGGAACTGTTCGCCCGCAACGAGCGCGTGGTCTGCCTGTTCGATACCGAGCGCGGGCCGATGGCGGTGGTGCTGGTGGGCGCGATGATCGTCGCCAGCATCGAGACGGTATGGGCCGGCCTGGTCACGCCACCCAAGCGCGAGCTGAAGAGCACGCGCTACGACACGCAAGCACGCGGCCCGATCGAGCTAGCCAAGGGGGCGGAAATGGGTCGCTTCAAACTGGGCTCCACGGCCATCGTCCTGTTCGGCCCAAACCAGGTGCAATGGGCCGAAGAACTGGGCGCCGGCAGTGCGGTGCGCATGGGCCAGTTGCTGGGCAACGCTCAGGCTTGAGCCACTGAGAACAGGAACCTGCACCTCGACCATTCGGTCATATATTCGTACTCTGCCAGGCCGCGCCATCCAAGCGGACGGGCTGCCAGCGCAGTCAGATGCTGCTAGAGTTCGAAAGACTATTACTAGAGCCGCTTGTCATCAGGCGGCCGGAGTATCCGAGTTCGATGGATAGACAGAGTACCCACCTACAGCTGTTACGCGTCCCCACACCGAGCAAGCAGAGCGTCAGTTTCTGCGACGGCAGCCCCCGTGATCTCAAACGCTGGATTGCAGGCCTGCCCAAGGCGAACATCGGTGAAACCGCGCGCCAGCTGTATCAGAGCCTGGTGGAACTCAACCAATTCCTCACTCCCTCGGAAAACCGCCTGCAACTGCTGGAGCTGCTGCGCCCGGAAGTCAGCTTCGTCTGCCAGCACCTGGAACGTCACTTTCTCAACCAGGCCATCGTGCTCGATGAGCGCCCACGCAAGGTCGCCAACCTCTGCCAGGCCCTGCAGAACCATCTGGCGGTCGGCTACAAGCTGATCATTTCCCGCGTCATCGCACGCAGCGGCAAGGACCGCGATCAGCTCCTCGCCGTTTCCCTGCAGCGCGCCAGCCACAGCCTGTGCAGCCCGCTGATTCGCGCCAGCCAGCTTTACTGCCCGGTCCCCGAAGGACTCTGGCTGGAACTGCACCAGCTTTACCAGATCGCCTGCGAGCAGCGCCTACAGCGCCAGGTCATTCGGGATCCGCTGGCCCGCCACACTCAGGGCCTGAGTACCGAACAGAGCTACATCACTGCACTGCTGCTGGGCTGTGCCCGGACCAACCAGATGCGGCAGAACGGCATCGCCCGCCTGGCCGAAGCACTGGAGCCCTGGAGCGCACTGGTCAAATTGCAATCAGGCGATGCCCCGAACAGCCTGTTCGTGCTGGCACCACAGATCGACGGCCCGCCGCGCTACAAGTCGCTGTATCAGAGCAGCGAACTGCACAACCTGCTGGGCATCGATACGCAGCCGCTGGTCGATGCCATCAAGGAATACCTGGAGCTGGCGGAAGAAGAGCGCAGCAAGTCGCGCCTGATGATTCCCGAGGGAATCAGCCTCGACCTGCTGCAGCACGTTGCGGCGGCCTGGGGTGACATCGCCGAGCGCACCTTCCAGCGCACACCAGGCCACGGCAACCTGACCCTGTGCATCGGCATGACCGCGCTGCATTTCTTCCTCTCCGGCCGGCGCTCGTTCGGCGAAGTACTCAAGCGCCCTGTGGAAATCGGCGCTGCCGTATTCAAGCCGGCCACCGGCGAGCCCGATGTCTGGTCGAATGCCTTCGATGCCCAGCGCAGCGCCGCAGACGAAATTCACTTCGAAGAAATTCAATACACCAAGGTCAACCCCGGCGAACAGGCTCAGCCTGAGAGCAATGGTGAAAATTATCCGACCTTTCCTCTGGCCATCGTCAACCACAGCCCCGGCGGTTATTGCCTGTCCTGGCCTAAGGAAGTGCCCAGCCAACTGCAGGCCGGCGAGCTGCTGGGCGTGCAGGACAGCCCCAGCCAGGGTTGGAGTGTGGCCATCGTGCGCTGGATTCGTCAGGTCCGCGGCGGCGGCACGCAAATGGGTATCGAACTGATCGCACCACATGCGCGCCCCTGCGGCCTGCAACTGCTGCGCAAGGGCGAGCAGAACAGCCAATACCTGCGTGCCCTGATGCTGCCGGAGATCAGCGCCATCTCCCGCCCTGCCAGCCTGATCACGCCGCGTCTGCCGTTCCAGGAGGGCAGCAAGGTGCTGATCAACGACCACGGCGAAGAGCATCGCGCAGTGCTCACCCGCAAGCAGGTCAGCACCGGCAGCTTCAGCCAGTTCGAGTATCACCGCGTGGGTGTCGAAGAAGCCCCGGTCGGGACACCGGTCACAGCCTCGCAAAGCGAGAAGCCTGCCGGGGAGGAAGATTTTGACTCGCTCTGGAAGTCGCTGTAGGCTCCGACGAATTCACCATTTGTCGCCTTTTCGCGCCCATTCGGCGCGGTAATGACCCCCCTATGGCCATCGAAAAAAAAACCATCCGCCTGCTGATTCTCGAAGACTCGCAGAACGAAGCCGAGCGCCTGGTCAGTCTGTTCCGCAACGCCGGGCACGCCACTCGCGTTCATCGCCTGACCTCCAGCGAGGATCTGGCTGAAACCCTGCAACAGACCTGGGATCTGCTGATCTGCGCACCGAGCAGCGAGCATCTCGATCCCAGCGAAGCGATTAGCGCCATCCGCCGCCAGGCCAAGGACATTCCGGTCATCCAGCTGGTCGAAGACAACGACTCCGAGATCATCACCGAAGCCCTGCTGTTCGGTGCTCAGGACGCCCTGCCGCAAGGTGAGGACGAGCGCCTGGTGCTGGTGGCCAAGCGTGAACTGGCCAACCTCGAAGAGCGCCGCGCCCGCCGCGCCGCGGAAGTAGCGCTGCGAGAAACGGAAAAGCGCTGCCAGCTGCTGCTGGAAAGCTCGGTCGACGCCATCACCTACGTCCACGACGGCATGCATATCTATGCCAACCGTGCCTACCTGGAACTGTTCCGCTACGAGGATGGCGAAGAGCTCGAAGGCATGCCGATGATCGACCTGATCGCCAGTGCCGATCACGGGGCGTTCAAGGACTTCCTGAAGAACTACCAGAGCGCCGAAGGCCACGCCGAGCTCAACTGCCAGGGTGTACGCGCCGACGGCAGCAGCTTCGCCGCGCAAATGAGCTTCTCTCCCGCCACCTACGATGGCGAGCCGTGCATTCAGGTGGTTATCCGCGCGGAAACCTCCAACGCCGAGTTGGAAGAGAAGCTTCGCGAGATCAGCAGCCAGGACCTGGTCACCGGCCTGTTCAACCGCAACCATTTCCTCGAACTGATGGACAGCGCCGCCGAGCGCGCCATCAGCACCGGCCAGCCTTCGACCCTGGCGTATATCCGCGTCGACCGCTACGCCAGCCTGCAGGGCGAGATCGGCCTGGCCGACGTCGACCTGCTGCTGACCGACCTGGCCGGCCTGCTGCGCGCACATTTTCCTGCGGATGCCCAGTTGGCCCGCTTCAGTGACGACGTATTCGCTGCCCTGCTGCCGGGCCAGACGCCCGAGCAGTGCCAGGCCAGCCTGGCGGCGCTGCTGAAGAAGGTCGAAGGCCACCTGTTCGATGTCAGCGGCCGCACCGTGCAGACCACCCTGTCGATCGGCGTCGCCGGCCTCAGCGAGAAAACCGCCAAGGCGCAGGAAGTCATCGACCGTGCGCACCGCTGCGCTGACGAGCTCAGCGAAGGCAATGCCATCAAGCTGTTCAACCCAGCCGATGAACTGGCTGCTGCCGCCAACCGCGGCAACCTGGTGGCGATGGTGCAACAGGCGCTGGAGAACAACAGCTTCCGCCTGCTGTTCCAGCCGATCATCAGCCTGCGCGGCGATGCTCACGAGCATTACGAGGTGCTGCTGCGCCTGCTCAGCCCGCAGGGTGAAGAAGTACCGCCTGCACAGTTCCTTGCTGCGGCCAAGGATGCCGGCCTTGGCGAGAAGATCGACCGCTGGGTGATCCTCAACTCGATCAAGCTGTTGGCCGACCACCGCTCCAAAGGTCACAACACCCGCCTGTTCGTGCACCTGTCCAGCGCCAGCCTGCAGGATCAGACCCTGCTGCCCTGGCTCAGCGTGGCGCTAAAGGCCGCCCGCCTGCCGTCGGACGCATTGGTGTTCCAGTTCAGCGAACCGGATGCCGTCACCTACCTGAAACAGACCAAGGTGCTGACCCAGGGCCTGGCAGAACTGCACTGCAAGGTTGCCCTGAGCCAGTTCGGTTGTGCGCTGAACCCATTCAACACGCTCAAGCACCTGCAGGTGGACTTCGTCAAAGTCGACGGTTCCTTCACCCAGGACCTGAGCAATGCAGACAACCAGGAAGCCCTGAAAACCCTGCTCAGCAGCCTGCATGCCCAAGCCAAGCTGACCATCGTGCCCTTCGTCGAAAGCGCCAGCGTGCTGGCCACGCTGTGGCAGGCCGGGGTCAACTTCATCCAGGGTTACTACCTGCAGGGCCCGAGCCAGTCGATGGACTACGACTTCTCGGCCGGCGACGAATAAATCCCGCCAATGAAGAAGCCGCCTGTCCAGGCGGCTTTTTCGTATCCGACAGAACCTCGGCGCTTATTCCTGCCCCTCGCGATCGCGAAAGCCGAGCAGGTAAAGAATTCCGTCCAGACCGAGGGTAGAGATCGCCTGTTTGGCCGATTGCTTGACCAGCGGCTTGGCGCGGAATGCCACACCGAGACCGGCCAGCCCGAGCATCGGCAGGTCATTGGCACCATCACCGACGGCGATGGTCTGCTCCAGCTGCAAGCCTTCCTTGTGCGCCAGTTCGCGCAGCAGATCGGCCTTGCGCTGTGCATCGACGATGGGCTCGACGGCCACGCCGGTGACCTTGCCGTTCTCGATCTGCAGCTCGTTGGCGAACACGTAGTCGATACCCAGCTTGGCCTGCAACTGCTTGGCGAAGTAGGTGAAGCCACCGGAGAGAATCGCGGTCTTGTAGCCCAGACGCTTGAGTTCGGCGAACAGCACCTCGGCCCCCTCGGTCAGGCGCAGCGAGGCGCCTATCTCCTCGAGCACATCCTCCGACAAGCCCTGCAGCAGGCCCAGCCGCTCCTTGAAGCTGGCGCGGAAATCCAGCTCGCCGCGCATGGCCCGTTCGGTGATCTCGGCCACCTGCTCGCCGACGCCAGCGGCCTTGGCCAGTTCGTCGATCACTTCGGCCTCGATCAGCGTCGAATCCATGTCGAACACGGCCAGGCGGCGGTTGCGGCGGAACACCGAGTCGCGCTGAAAGGCGATGTCGACGTTGAGCTCCTGCGCCACGCTCAAGAACTCGGCACGCAGCGCCACTGGATCGGCCGGTTCGCCACGCACGGAGAACTCGATGCAGCCCTTGCCTTGCTCGGCGGGCATGTCCAGCGGCATGCGCCCGGAAAGACGGTCGATATGATCGATATTCAGGCCGTACTTGGCGGTGATGGCGCTGACCCGCTGCAACTGTTCGGCGCTGACCTTGCGCGTCAGCAGGGTGACGATATGGCGGGCCTTGCCCTGGCCGCTCACCCACTGGCGGTAGTCGTCTTCGGAAACCGGGGTGAAGCGCACCTGCTGATCCAGCTCGTAGGCGGTGAACAGCAGATCCTTGAGCACGGCCTGGGAGCGACCGTTGTCGGGAATTTCGATGAGAATGCCGAACGACAGGGTGTCGTGGATCACCGCCTGACCAATATCGAGGATGTTCACCCCGCCTTGAGCCAGCACACCGGTGATGGCTGCGGTGAGTCCGGGGCGATCTTCGCCGGTGATATTGATCAGGACGATTTCGCGCAAGACGCACCCTCCAAGGCAAACGATTGAGGCAGGCCAGCGCCGAATTGGCCGCCGGCCGACGAAAAGGCGCACATTCTACCCAGTTTCCCCTCGATCCGGGCAGCCATGCGCTTTGCCCGCTCCAGACCGCTCGCTATACTGCGCGGCAACTTCAGTCGACAAGAGCCGAGCTCTGTGAACCGGCCCGCGCCCGTCAAACCCGACAATTTCTTCATCATGATCTTCCACGCGCTGCGTCAGCGGCGGGTGCCCCTGGTGCTGCGCATCGCCAGTCACAGCCTGTTGCTGGTGGCCCTGGCGATGATCATCTATGCCTGGGTCATGGGCATGCAGTTCAAGCAGGCCATGCAGCAACAGGCCGATGCGCTGGGCCAGGCACTGATCACCCAGACAGCGGCCTCGGCCACCGAGCTGCTGGTGTCCAACGACATCCTCAGCCTCAACGTACTGCTGAGCAACCTGGCGAAGAACCCGTTGGTAGCTCATGCAGCCATCTATAGCGTGGATGACCGCATCCTTGCCGAAGCGGGCTCGCGCCCTACGCGCAGCGTGCTGGGCGAAACCGAAGGCCTGTACTCCACCTCCATCACCTTTCAGGAAGTGATGGCCGGGCAATTGCGCATCAGCCTGGACATGGGCCAGTTCCAGCAGCCGATGACCATCAGCCTGCAAAGCATGGGCATTCTCAGCCTGATCCTGCTGGCCCTGACCCTGTCGCTGAGCATGCGCCTGGGCCGGCATATCTCCACGCCCTTGCTGCAGATGCGCCTGTGGCTGCGCGACCCGGACGATCCTGCTCCCGGCGCGGGACGTAACGACGAGATCGGCGACCTGGCGCGCCAGCTGCAGGCACGCCTGGTGCCGGAAAAGCCGGAACCCGAGCCGGAGCTGGATGACGAGCCGCTGCTCGACGACGTCGATGACTATCTCCCGGAAGAAGACGACGAGCGTTTCGACGACGAGCCAGAACAGCCTCGCACCGGCCATTCTTTTGATGAACCGGATAGCGACGACGAGGCGCTCAAGCCCTGGCCCGATTCGATAGAGCCGGACGATCCCTTCGCCGATCTGCGCGATGAGCCCGAAGTCGCGATGCCCGTAGCCAAGGCGCCGCGCCCATCGCAGGCAAGCGCCGTGCTGGCCATCCAACTCGGTGCCCAGGAGCAGTTGCGTCGCCTGCCGCGTACGCGCCTGCTGGATCTGCTGGATCGTTATCGGGGTTGCCTGGAACAGGCCGCCGCGCTGTATCAGGGGCAACTGCACACCCTCAAGGATGGCAGCAGCCTGATGCTGTTCCACGAGCGCGAATGCGGCGAGGACTACCTCACCCATGCGATCTGCTGCGGCGAGCTGATGCGAGCGCTGGGTCATGCCTTGCAGATCGAGGTCGCCGACAGCGGCATCACCCTGCAGCTGCAGCTGGGTCTGACTCTTGGCAGCGATCTGGAGGACCTGGGCCAGGCCGAACTGCTGCTCAGCGACAGCGCCCTGGACGCCCTGGCCTTGTCGCAACACAGCCGCAACCTGCTGCTGGTCGAGCAACGCGTCGCGCAGGATGCTCTGGCTCGCCAGCGTGCGCGCATCCGCCCGATCGCCAGCCCGGAAGGAGCCAGCTGCGTGGAGCGCCTGCTCGACCCTTACCCGGCCCTGCTGGAACGCCAGCTCACGCGCATGCACGAAACCCGGGCGCACTGACGCCCGGCTTCACTCAGGCGCTGGCCAATGCCCGCCGCTGCGGGGTCTTCACACCATAACGCTGCAGCCAGTCCTTCCAGCGAACCCGCTCGTCACGCACCAGCCAGCCGTCCTGCTCGGCGAAGCTCTCCGACAGCCAAACCCCGCGCGTGCTGGCCGCCTGCAACTCCCCCTTGCGCAAGGTGAACAAACCACCGCTGGGCACGCCCCGATGCAGCGCAAGCAGGTATATATCCGGTCGCCGACGCTCCAGACGCGCCACCAGGCGGCCATCCTCCAGACACTCATCGACGTGGAACAGGCTCAGCTGACGGGCATCGCGCGGCAGCTCCAGACTCAGGTCGTAGACCAGCTGCAGCGAGGCGGTCGGCAGGTGTACGTAGGCGCGCGGCCGTTCCAGCAAGGTGAGGTTGCCGCACTGCACAGGGCGCGCCGCGCCGGACAGTGGACTGAGGCGAAAATGGCTGGCCTCGCGATAACGCAGCGCGCCCTGATAGGGCGTGGGCAACCAGGTATCTGCGAAGCGCCCGCTCAGCCAGCCATCGGCGCTTTCCAGCAGGCACTCCTCGGCCACCTCCTGAATGGCGGTGAGCAGCGGCAGGTTGAGTTCGTGCGCCGGCACGTAACCGGAAATCAGCTTGAGCACGGTATCGCCACGATCGGGACGGCGCTGGCGCACCAGCAACCAGTAATCACGCCCCTGCAGGCGCAGGGTCAGGCGCACCGATACACCGAGATTGGCCAGCTCCACGGAAAAACGCGAGCTGTCCGCCACCTCGATCGGGCGGCGCCGTTCGAGCATCTGCTGGAAATTCAGCGGCTGCCCCAGGCTCTGGTAACTCAGCCCATCCGGGCTGGCTTCGACGAACAGCGGCAGGGTCTTGAAGTTACTCGGGTCCTTGCGGATCAGCGTACGCGGCATCTCGACTCCTTGTTCCGTCTGGGCGTGAGCCGGCTCGGCGGCCAGCGCTCACGCAACGCTCAGGTTGAAGCGAAAACCGCTCAAGGCTGCCCCAAGCCGGCCTGCCAATACAACCCAAGGCTGTAAGAGGACGTGACCGAGACCTCAACCAAGGCCTTGCAGCACGGCGACCACGGTCGCCACGTTGGCCGCCAGATGCGCAGGCGTGATGGTGCCGACGATAGCGCTGCTGACGCCCGGATGCGCGAAGATCAGCTCGAAGCTGGCGCGCACCGGGTCGACACCCTCGGCAAGGCAGGCGTGGCCGCTGGCCAGCGCCTTCTTGACCAGAATGCCCTTGGCGTGACTGGCAGCGTAGTCCAACACCGGCTTCTCGCCCTGTTCACTCAGGTTATAGGTGACCATGGCGCAGTCGCCTTGTTCCAGCGCCAGCAGCCCACCCTCGACGGTCTTGCCGGAAATGCCGTAGGCGAGAATCTTGCCTTCACGCTTGAGCTCGGCCAGCGTCTGGTAGACGCCGGTGTCTTGCAGCACGCGCAGGTCGTTGCCGTCGGAATGCACCAGCAGCAGGTCGATACGGTCGGTTTCCAGGCGCTTGAGGCTGCGCTCGACCGAAAGACGGGTATGCGCCGGCGAGAAATCGAAATGCGACTGGCCCTGCTCGAACTCCTCGCCGGTCTTGCTGACGATCACCCACTCATCACGCTGGCCACGCAACAGCGGGCCAAGGCGCTGTTCGCTGACCCCGTAGGCCGGCGCGGTATCGATCAGATTGATGCCCAACTCGCGCGCCTGATTCAGCAGGGCACGAGCCTGGGCGTCGTCGGGAATGGTGAAGCCGTTGGGGTACTTCACACCCTGGTCACGGCCCAGCTTGACCGTACCGAGGCCCAGCGGCGAAACCCGAAGACCGGTGGAGCCCAGCGGGCGATGCAGATCGTGCAGCGTGGTCATGGCAGCAGCGCCTCCCAGACCGGCTGGCCCAGCGATGGGCGTGGCAGTTCGGGCAGCGGTGCATGAGCCGCCGGCTGCACATGCTCGCGCTGCAGCGCGGCCAGCACGCGATCGGCGAAGTCCGGCGCCAGCGCCAGCTTGGTCGGCCACCCTACCAGCAGGCGCTGCTGTTCTGCCAGAAAGGCGTTGTCCGGGCGCACCAGGCCCGACTGCGCGGGTTCGGCGCGATCCACACGCAGCGTGGCCCAGCGCGTCTGGCTCTGATCGACCCAGGGCAGCAACGCTGCCATTTCCTTCTGCGCGGCCTGGATCTGCGCCGCCTCGTCGCGGGCGACGCCATCGGCTTCAGCCAGATCGCCGCCCAAATACCAGACCCACTGGCCATCGGCCGCCGGATGGGTGGTGACGGTCACCCGCGGCTTGGGCCCACCGCCGAGGCAGTGAGCGTACAGCGGCTTCAGCGCCGGCCCCTTGGCCAGCACCATATGCAAGGGACGCAACTGCTGCGCCGGCTGCTCGATACCCAACGCCGCGAGCAGCTCGGCGTTGCCGGCGCCGGCACTGAGGACCACGCGCTGTGCACGAATCTCGCGGCCGTCGACGATCAGCCCGCACAGTTCACCATTTTCCTGCAGCGGCTCGATACGCTCGGCAGCCAGCAATCCGTCGCCAGCCAGTTCGGCCAGGCGAGCGATCAGGCTCGGCACGTCAAGCACCAGCTCGGCCAGGCGATAGACCTTGCCCTTGAACTTCGGATGCTGCAGCGCCGGCGGCAATTGCTCGCCCTTGACCTGATCGACTCGGCCGCGCACCGCCTTGCTGGCGAAGAAACTGGTGAGGTTGCCGGCCAGAGTACCGGGCGACCAGAGGTAATGGGCGTCGGAGAGAACACGCACGCCGGACAGATCCAGTTCGCCCGTACCGGCCAGCGCCTCGCGCCAGCGGCGCGGCATATCGGCGATGGCCTCGGAGGCGCCGGTCAGCGCGCCATGCAGCGCATACTTGGCACCGCCATGGATGATGCCCTGCGATTTCAGGCTCTGCCCGCCGCCCAGGCTGCCGCGCTCCACCAGCACGGTGGCAAAGCCTTGCTGGCGCAGGCGGGCGTTGAGCCAGAGGCCGGCGATACCGCCGCCGACGATCAGGACATCGGTGCTGAGAGACTGGGACATGAACGGGCCTCGGCGAAAAACAGGCGCGCAGTATAACCCGTCCGCCTCCCCGCCCGCGGCCATCAGTGCCCGGTCGATTGCGAGAACAGCTGGATCACCACCACGCCACTGACGATCAGCCCCATGCCCAGTACGGCCGGCAGGTCCAGCTTTTGCTGGTAGATGAACATCGCGGCGACGCTGACCAGCACGATGCCCAACCCGGCCCAGATCGCGTAGGCAACGCCCACCGGGATGGTGCGCACCACCAGCGTCAGCATCCAGAAAGCGATGCCGTAACCGCCCACCACCAGCAGCAGCGGCAAGGGCTTGCTGAAGCCGTCGATAGCCTTCATCGAGGTGGTGGCGATCACCTCGGCCGCGATGGCAATGGCGAGATAGAGGTATCCGGGCATGATGGCGACTCCTGAGAGATGCTCGCCATTCTAGGTTGCCCAATGATGGGATAAAGTCATTACCTATCTATTCTAGAGATAGGCTGCCATGAACTGGAATCTCGACCAGCTTCACCTGTTCGTTCGCACCGCCGAGAGCCGATCCTTTTCCGCTGCGGCGCGACAAACCGGGCGTGCGCAATCGGCCGTCAGCACCGCCATCGCCCTGCTCGAAAGCGATCTCGGGGTTACCCTGTTCGAACGTAGCAGCGGGCGCCAGCCGCAACTGACCGAAGCGGGAACGGCGCTGCTCGAGGAAGCGCGCAGCGTGCTGCAGCAATGCCAGCGCCTCGACGGCCGTGCGCTGGGGCTGGCCCGCGGCGAGGAGGCACGGCTGCGCCTGGCGCAGGACGAGGCCATGCCTTACCAGCCAGTGCTGGCCAGCCTGGAGGCGCTGGCCGACGCCTTCCCCCTGCTGGAAGTGCAGCTTTCCAGCGGCGCACAGGGCGACGTGGCGCGCAAGCTGCTGCAGCGCCAGGCGGACCTGGGCCTGCTGTTTCACCACGAACAGATGCCGCGGGAGCTGGAGAGCCAGCGTCTGGGCACCATCGAGATGGTCACGGTATGCAGCCCGAACCATACGCTGGCTGGACTCACCAATGTCGAACGTCGCCACCTGGCCGAATATCGCCAACTGCTGATGACGCCGCAGGACAGCCACTACCCCGGCGGCGAGCAGATCAGTCCGCTGGTGTGGCGCGCCGACAGCTTCTACGTGATGGCCGAACTGGTGATACGCGGTGTCGGCTGGGCCTGGCTGCCGCGCCATGTGGCGCAATACCCGACCTACCAGGGCCACCTGCAGGAGCTGCGTAGCGACTGGGCGCCGCTGCCGCTGGTGGTGGAACTGGTCACCCGCCGCGATGGCGCGCTCGGCCCCGCTGCCAACTGGCTGGCCGACTGCCTGGCGCGCGAACTGTTGCGGCCGCAGGCATGACTGCCCTTCCAGCGCATCGCCGGCGACGCTAAGCTGCGCGCCCATGAACAGACTCCTCTACACCCTGCTGCTGCACCTGGCCCTGCCCTTGATCGCCCTGCGTCTGGCGCTGCGCGCACGCAAGGCACCAGCCTACGCTCGGCGTATTAGCGAACGCTTCTCCCTCGGCCTGCCGGCAATGAAACCCGGTGGCATCTGGGTACATGCGGTATCGGTGGGCGAAAGCATCGCCGCCGCGCCGATGATTCGCGCACTGCAGGCGCGTTATCCCGAGCTGCCAGTCACCGTGACCTGCATGACGCCGACCGGCTCCGAGCGTATCCAGGCGCTGTTCGGCGACAGCGTGCAGCACTGCTACCTGCCCTACGACCTACCCTGGGCCGCCGCGCGTTTTCTCGACCGCGTACAGCCGTGCCTAGCGGTGGTGATGGAAACCGAGCTGTGGCCGAACCATATCCACCGGTGCGCCAAACGCGGTATCCCGGTGGCCCTGGCCAATGCGCGCCTGTCCGAGCGTTCGGCACGTGGCTATGCACGCTTTGCCAAACTCACCGCGCCGATGCTCGCCGAGCTGTCGCTGATCGCGGTGCAGACTCAAACCGAGGCGCAACGCTTTCTCGACCTGGGTGCTCGCCCTGGCTGCGTGGAAGTGACCGGCTCGATCAAGTTCGACCTGAAGATCGAAGCCGAGCTGCCGCAACGGGCTGCCGAACTGCGTCGTCAGTGGCAGGCCGAACAGCGCCCGGTATGGATCGCCGCCAGCACCCATGCGGGCGAAGACGAGATCATCCTCGCCGCTCATCGCCAGCTGCTGAAAACTCGTGAGAACGCCCTGCTGATTCTGGTGCCGCGTCACCCCGAGCGTTTCCACGCGGTCCATGATCTATGCCTGAGCCAGGAGCTGACGACTCGCCGTCGCTCCACCGGCGAAGCTGTACAGTCTGGCGACCAGGTGCTGCTGGGCGACACCATGGGTGAATTGCTGTTTCTCTATGCACTTGCGGACATCGCCTTCGTCGGCGGTAGCCTGGTGGCCAACGGCGGGCACAACCTGCTGGAGCCGGCGGCCCTGGGCAAACCCGTGCTGAGCGGCCCGCATCTGTTCAACTTTCTAGAAATCGCTGCACAGCTGCGTGATGCCGGCGCCCTGAGCGAGGTGGAAAACGCCGAGCAACTGGCGGACAGGATCACCACACTGCTGGGCGAGCCTGGCGAGATGCAGCGCATGAGCCAGGCCGGCCTGAGCGTGCTCAAGGCAAACCAGGGTGCGCTGGAGCGTCTGCTGGAAAGTTTGCAGCGTCTTCTGTAGCCCGGATGCAATCCGGATTACAGCTATCACTCGGTAGGGTGGGCTGCAATATCGGTAGGGTGGGCTTCAGCCCACCACATCAGGAGTGGCCGCTGTGAGTGGGCCGACGCGGGTCGTCGCCCGGCCCACCCTACGCTTTATCAGATACGCCACCGCGCTTGAAAGCAAAAGCCAGACTTGCGTCGTAAAGCGGTCCACATAAGAAACGGTCGGACGCCATTAGTCCCCCGCCCTTTGGGGAAGAGAGGGGAGTCGACTTGCGTCGGGTTTCTTCGTCTCTGCGCCTGGCTCAGAAATCCTGAGCGTTCTGCAGGCGTGCTTCGGCGGCAGAAGCCAGATCCGGTGGCAGGAAATCCTTGTCCGGGTTGTAGTCCGGTTTGAGGAAGCTGCCCAGCGCTTCCAGGTCGGCCGGGCTGAGGGTGCCGGCGGCCTGCTTCAGGCGCAGGTTGTTGAGGATGTAGTCGTAGCGCGCATCGTTGTAGTTGCGCACGGCGCTGTACAGCTGACGCTGGGCATCGAGCACGTCGACGATGTTGCGGGTACCGACCTGATAGCCGATCTCGGTGGCCTCCAGCGCACTCTGGTTGGAAATGATCGACTGACGCCGCGCCTGCACGGTTTCCACATCGGTGTTCACCGCGCGGAACAGGTTGCGGGTGTTTTGCACCACCTGGCGACGCAGGCTTTCGCGCAGATGCTCGGTCTGCCCGAGACGCTGGTAGGCCTCGCGCACCTGCGAGCTGGTCAGGCCGCCGCTGTAGATCGGGATGTTCAGCTGCAGGCCGATGGAACGCTGCGAGACGTCACCACTGTAGCGCGGCGCGCCAAAGGCCCCGGAGTTGGTGAAGCCCAGGCTGTCGTTATCGCCCTTCTGGTAGCTGGCCACGGCGTCGAGGGTCGGCGCATGGCCAGCCTTGCGCTGACGCAAGCTCTCTTCGGCGGCCGTCACGGCGTACAGGCTGGCCTGCAGGTTGAGGTTCTGCGCCGCGGCGGTATCGACCCAGGACTTGGCATCGTTCGGCGTCGGCGCCAGCACCGGCAGGGTGTGGACGATGCCTTCGACCGCGACATAATCGCGATTGGTCAGGGTCACCAGGGCTTCGAAGGCGTCATCCACCGCACGCTCGGCGAGCAGGCGGTTGGCCCGAGCGGTGTCGAAACCGGCCTGTGCTTCGAGCACGTCGGTCTTGTCGGAAAGACCGACATCGAAACGCTCGTTGGCCTGATCCAGCTGACGCTTGAAGGCCGCTTCCTCGGCTCTGGTGGACGCCAGGTTGTCCTGAGCACGCAGCACGGCGAAGTAGGTCTCGGCGCTCTGCAGGATCAGGTTCTGCTCGGTAGCGGACAGTTCAAGCGCAGCTTGCTCGCTGGTAGCCTCGGCCGCCTGCAGCTGGAACCAGCGGTCAGCGCGAAACAGCGGCTGGCTGAGGTTGGCCTGATACACCAGACCACTGCGTGAGACAGTGGCACTGGGCGAATCAACTTCGGTGCGCGTGTCACCGTAGTTGGCGCCGGCAGACAGGTTGGGCAACAGGCCGGCTCGCGCCTGCGGTACCACTTCGCGGCGGGCCTGATAATCGGCGCGCGCGGCGGCGATATCAGCATTGTTTCTCGCCGCTTCCTGATACACGGTGACCAGGTCGGTCTTGCTCGACAGCGGGGCCTCTTCGGCCTGAACCAGGCCCACCGAAGCGGCGGCCACGGCGATTGCCAGGGAAAGTCTGCGCAACATGATGGATGTCGATCCTTGAATAGGCGGTAATCGGCAAGGCTACGGGGCGCCACAGGCGGGGGTCAAGCGCGCCGCGAGCGGCATAAGTCTAGCGTGCGGCAAGCTATGTTGCGCGCCTGCAACAATCCGCGCCACGCGGCGATAGCGGTCGCTTTCCGACGCACGGGTCGACCTCGATTGACCACCGGGTTGGTTTTCTCCCCCCAGCTTGTTTAGACTGCCCGGGTTCTTGTCGGGGTGCCCCATATGCGGGGCTGAGATTGGCAGCTGCCGGATCCCGTTGAACCTGATCAGGTTAAGGCCTGCGTAGGGAACAAGATGTCCTCGCCCATGTTCGGCGAGTCCTCTCGGCACCGCCCATGGTGCATCTCGCGCCCTTCGTCCGCTCAGGTTCCAACTCCGACATCTATCCCGGAGAGAGCCTTGATGAGCGCACAACAACAAAAGAATCTGAGTGAGTCGGCACAGGTCGACCAGCAGTCGGTGCAACCCTTCCCCCGTTCGCAGAAAGTCTACGTACAAGGCTCGCGCCCTGACATTCGCGTGCCGATGCGCGAGATCAGCCTGGACGTGACACCGACCGACTTCGGTGGCGAGATCAACGCCCCGGTCACCGTCTACGACACCTCCGGCCCCTACACCGATCCGAACGTCACCATCGACGTGCGCAAGGGCCTGAGTGATGTGCGCAGCGCCTGGATCGAGGATCGCGGCGACACCGAGAAGCTGCCGGGCCTGTCCTCCGAGTTCGGCCAGCGCCGTCTGAATGATGCCGAGCTCTCGGCCATGCGCTTCGCCCATGTGCGCAACCCGCGCCGGGCCAAGGCCGGGCACAACGTCAGCCAGATGCACTACGCCAAGAAAGGCATCATCACGCCGGAGATGGAGTTCGTCGCCATCCGCGAGAACATGAAGCTGGCCGAAGCCCGCGAAGCCGGCCTGCTCAATGAGCAGCATGCCGGGCATAGCTTCGGCGCCAGCATCCCGAAGGAAATCACCCCCGAGTTCGTACGCTCCGAAGTCGCTCGCGGCCGCGCGATCATCCCCGCCAACATCAACCACGTGGAGCTGGAGCCGATGATCATCGGCCGCAACTTCCTGGTGAAGATCAACGGCAATATCGGCAACAGCGCCCTGGGCTCCTCCATCGAGGAAGAAGTGGCCAAGCTGACCTGGGGCATCCGCTGGGGTTCGGACACGGTCATGGACCTGTCCACCGGCAAGCACATCCACGAGACCCGCGAGTGGATCATCCGCAACTCGCCGGTACCGATCGGCACCGTGCCGATCTACCAGGCGCTGGAGAAGGTCGGCGGTATCGCCGAGGACCTGACCTGGGAGCTGTTCCGCGACACCCTGATCGAACAGGCCGAACAGGGCGTGGACTACTTCACCATCCACGCCGGCGTGCTGCTGCGTTACGTGCCGCTGACCGCCAAGCGCGTCACCGGTATCGTCAGCCGCGGCGGCTCGATCATGGCCAAGTGGTGCCTGGCGCATCACAAGGAGAACTTCCTCTACACCCATTTCGAAGACATCTGCGAAATCATGAAGGCCTACGACGTGTCCTTCTCCCTGGGTGACGGCCTGCGCCCCGGCTCCATCGCCGATGCCAACGACGCCGCGCAGTTCGGTGAGCTGGAGACCCTCGGCGAGCTGACCAAGATCGCCTGGAAACACGACGTGCAGTGCATGATCGAGGGCCCCGGCCACGTGCCGATGCAGTTGATCAAGGAGAACATGGACAAGCAGCTGGAATGCTGCGACGAGGCCCCGTTCTACACTCTCGGCCCGCTGACCACCGATATCGCCCCCGGCTACGACCACATCACCAGCGGCATCGGCGCGGCGATGATCGGCTGGTTCGGCTGCGCCATGCTCTGCTACGTCACGCCCAAGGAGCACCTGGGCCTGCCGAACAAGGATGACGTGAAGACCGGCATCATCACCTACAAGATCGCCGCGCATGCTGCTGATCTCGCAAAAGGTCATCCGGGCGCGCAGATTCGCGACAACGCCCTGAGCAAGGCGCGCTTTGAGTTCCGCTGGGAAGATCAGTTCAACCTGGGGCTGGACCCGGACACCGCGCGTGCCTTCCACGACGAGACGCTGCCCAAGGACTCGGCCAAGGTGGCACACTTCTGCTCCATGTGCGGGCCGAAGTTCTGCTCGATGAAAATCACCCAGGAGGTGCGTGACTACGCCAAGGAACAGCGTATCGAAGCCGTCGACCTGGAAGCCGAGCAGGGCATGCAGGCCAAGGCCGAGGAGTTCAAGGCGCAGGGCAGCCAGCTCTATCAGCGCGTGTGACGGGCCGTCATGGAAGCTTGATCTGGCGGCACTATGCTCGCTAGTGTGACGGGTAACGGGCCGTGGTTAGGCCCGTTACAACCATCTGGAGTTTCTATGGGCAAAGACGACATCGACATCATCGAGCGCGAGAACTGCTTTCGCGGCTTCTATCGCCTCGACCGGATCAAGCTGCGCCATCGCCAGTTCGCCGGCAACATGGGGCCGCAGCTGACCCGCGAGCTGTTCGTGCGTCACGATGCCGTCTGCGTGCTGCCGTACGACCCGCAGCGCGACGAGGTGGTGCTGATCGAGCAGTTCCGCGTTGGCGCCATGGACAAGGCGGCCAATCCCTGGCTGCTGGAGCTGGTCGCCGGGCTGATCGACAAGGACGAAGAGCCCGAGGAGGTCGCGCGCCGAGAAGCAGTCGAGGAAGCCGATCTGATTCTTGGCCCGCTGTGGCCCATCACCCAGTATTTCCCCTCCCCTGGCGGCTCCGATGAGTTCGTCCACCTGTTCCTCGGTCGCTGCGACAGCGCCGGCGCCGGAGGCGTGCATGGCCTGCCCGAGGAGGGCGAGGACATTCGCGTGCATGTGATGCCATTGGCCGATGCCCTGGCTGCGGTGCGCGACGGGCGCATCAACAACGCGGCCAGCATCATCGCCCTGCAATGGCTGGCCCTGAACCGCGACGAAGTGCGGGGGATGTGGTCGTGAACCTCTTGCGCGAGCGCTATCGGGTCGACCTGGTCGAGCTGCAGGCCGCTTGCGAGGCCAACTATGCGCGCCTGATGCGCCTGCTGCCGCACATGCGCGAACGTACGGAAAGCCGCCGTGTCGCCCTGAGCCAGGGCGAACACCTGCTCGGCGTGCTGGCGCTGGAAGTGCTGGAAAGCTGCCCCTACACCACTACCCTGTGCGTGCGCCAGGAACACAGCCTGCCCTGGCTGCCGGTGCCGCAATTGCAGGTGCGGGTCTATCACGATGCGCGCATGGCTGAAGTGGTGAGCGCCGAAAATGCCCGTCGCCTGCATATTCGCTATCCCTACCCCAACGCAGCCATGCATCAACCGGACGAAAAGAGCCAGCTCAACCTGTTCCTCGGTGAGTGGCTGAGCCACTGTCTGAGCTGTGGGCACGAGCCGCAACCGGTGATGTAGAGCGTAGATCGCGCTTTTTCGCTGTATGACCGCCAGGCGGCGTTGTACCGTTAATCCCTGGTAGCTCATCGACAAAGAGGGCGCTTCAGACGTTTTTCTGTGATCTGCGTCTGCTTCCTGGGTTTTCCCTTTGTCGCGGCAACCACCATAATTCAGTCGTTTGCGCTCTAGGAGACGGTCTTGCCGAGCCTGCCCACATCCACAACTGACTCTTCGGTTCTGCTGGTGCAGTTGTCCGACAGCCATTTGTTCGCCGAAGCGGGCGGCAAGCTGCTGGGCATGGATACCTGCGACAGCTTGCGCCAGGTAATAGAGCAGATGCAGCAGGAACAGCCCGACATCGACCTGATCCTGGCCACCGGCGACCTCTCTCAGGACGGCAGCCAGGCATCCTATGAGCGCTTTCGCAGCCTGACCGACTCGCTCGGCGCGCCCGTACGCTGGCTCGCCGGCAACCATGACGAAATGCCGCCCATGCAGGCGGTCTGCACTGGCACGCCGCTGCTGGAGCCGGTATTCGACATTGGCGCCTGGCGGGTCATCATGCTCGATTCGTCGATTCCTGGCGCGGTGCCCGGTTTCCTTGCCGAAAGCCAGCTGGCGCTACTGGAGCGCGCCCTCAGCGAAGCGCCGCAACGCCATCATCTGATCTGCCTGCATCATCATCCGGTGCCGATCGGCTGCAAGTGGATGGATCCCATCGGCTTGCGCAACGCCGATGCCCTGTTCGCCATCCTCGATCGCCATCCGCAGGCCCGGGCCGTGCTCTGGGGCCACGTCCATCAGGAGTTCGACCAGATGCGCGGCAACTTGCGCCTGATCGCCTCGCCTTCGACCTGCGTGCAGTTCGCCCCTGGCAGCGAAGACTTCCAGGTCGGCAGCGAGGCGCCTGGTTACCGCTGGTTGCGCCTGCATGACGACGGCAAGCTGGAGACCAGCGTCTCGCGCGTCACCGGCATCCATTTCGAAGTGGATTACAGCGTCAAGGGCTACTGACATACCCCCAATCAGCTTGAAGCTTGCAGCTTGAGGCCCCGGACGAGTAGCCTCCCGCTCCATGACCGCATCCATCCTCTATATACATGGCCTGAACAGCTCGCCAGCCTCGCACAAGGCCAGCCAGTTGAGCCGCGCCATGGCACATCTCGGCCTGGAAAAGCAGTTGCGCGTGCCGGCCCTGCATCATCACCCACGCCAGGCCATAGCCCAGTTGCAGGCATTGGTCGCCGAGCTTGGCGCGCCGGTGCTGGTGGGCAGCTCGCTGGGCGGCTACTACGCCACCTACCTGGCCGAACAGCACGGGCTCAAGGCGCTGCTGATCAACCCTGCCGTGCAACCGCACCTGCGTTTCGACGGCTACCTGGGCCCGCAGAAGAACTACTACAGCGACGAGACCTGGGACCTCACCGAGGATCACGTCAGCGCCCTGGCCGAACTCGAAGTCCCGGCACCGAGTGACGCGACCCGTTATCAGGTGTGGTTGCAAACCGGCGACGAAACCCTCGACTACCGTGACGCCGAGCGCTACTACCGCGGCTGCGCCCTGCGCATCCAGGCCGGTGGCGACCATGGCTTCCAGGGGTTCGCCGAGCGCCTGCCAATACTCTTCGCTTTTGCCGGTATTAACGCCACACTCTGGCGCGATATCGACTTTTCCGTATTCAATTGATGAACAAGAGACCCTATGGCCCAGCAGAACGCCTATAACGCAGACGCCATCGAAGTCCTTTCCGGCCTCGACCCGGTGCGCAAGCGCCCGGGCATGTATACAGACACCACGCGCCCCAACCACCTGGCCCAGGAAGTCATCGACAACAGCGTCGACGAAGCGCTGGCCGGGCATGCCAAGTCGATTCAGGTGATCCTCCACGAGGACAACTCGCTGGAGGTGCTCGACGACGGCCGCGGCATGCCGGTGGATATCCACCCCGAAGAAGGCGTGCCCGGTGTGGAGCTGATCCTCACCAAGCTGCATGCCGGCGGCAAGTTCAGCAACAAGAACTACCAGTTCTCCGGCGGCCTGCACGGCGTCGGCATCAGCGTGGTCAACGCCCTGTCGACCCGCGTGGTGGTCACCGTCAAGCGTGACGGCAACGAGTACCAGATGAGCTTCGCCGATGGCTTCAAGGCCAGCGAGCTGGAAGTCATCGGCACGGTTGGCAAACGCAACACCGGCACCAGCGTGCACTTCTGGCCGGACGCCAAGTATTTCGACTCCTTCAAGTTCTCGGTCAGCCGTCTCAAGCATGTGCTCAAGGCCAAGGCCGTGCTGTGCCCGGGCCTCTCCGTCACCTTCGAGGACAAGGCCGCTGGCGAGAAGGTCGAGTGGCATTTCGAGGACGGCCTGCGCTCCTATCTGGTCGATGCCGTCAGCGAGTTCGAGCGTCTGCCGGCCGAGCCGTTCTGCGGCACCCTGGCCGGCAACAAGGAGGCGGTGGACTGGGCCCTGCTGTGGCTGCCTGAAGGCGGCGATGCGTTGCAGGAAAGCTACGTCAACCTGATCCCCACCGCCCAGGGCGGCACCCACGTCAACGGCCTGCGCCAGGGCCTGCTCGATGCCATGCGCGAGTTCTGCGAGTTCCGCAACCTGCTGCCGCGCGGCGTCAAGCTGGCTCCGGAAGACGTCTGGGAGCGCATCGCCTTCGTCCTCTCGATGAAGATGCAGGACGCGCAGTTCTCCGGCCAGACCAAGGAGCGCCTGTCCTCGCGTGAGGCCGCGGCCTTCGTCTCCGGCGTGGTCAAGGATGCCTTCAGCCTGTGGCTCAACGCCAACCCGGAAACCGGCCTGCAACTGGCCGAGTTGGCCATCAGCAACGCCGGCCGCCGCCTCAAGGCGGGCAAGAAGGTCGAGCGCAAGAAGATCACCCAGGGCCCGGCGCTGCCCGGCAAGCTGGCCGATTGCGCGGGGCAGAACCCGCTGCGCTGTGAGCTGTTCCTGGTCGAGGGCGACTCGGCCGGCGGCAGCGCCAAGCAGGCGCGCGACAAGGAATTCCAGGCCATCATGCCGCTGCGCGGCAAGATCCTGAACACCTGGGAGGTGGACGGCAGCGAAGTGCTGGCCAGCCAGGAAGTGCACGATATCGCCGTGGCCATCGGCATCGACCCGGGCTCGAGCGATCTCTCCGGGCTGCGCTACGGCAAGATCTGCATCCTCGCCGACGCCGACTCCGACGGCCTGCACATCGCCACCCTGCTCTGCGCGCTGTTCGTCCGTCACTTCCGCACGCTGGTGGATGCCGGCCACGTCTACGTGGCCATGCCGCCGCTGTACCGCATCGACCTGGGCAAGGAAATCTTCTACGCCCTGGACGACGCCGAGCGCGACGGCATCCTCGACCGCCTGGTGGCCGAGAAGCGCCGCGGCAAGCCGCAGGTCACCCGCTTCAAGGGCCTCGGCGAGATGAACCCGCCGCAGCTGCGCGAAACCACCATGGACCCGAACACGCGGCGCCTGGTGCAGCTGACCCTGGACGATTTCGAGGGCACCCGCGAAGTGATGGACATGCTGCTGGCCAAGAAACGCGCCAGTGACCGCAAGAACTGGCTGGAAACCAAGGGCAACCTGGCCGAGGTACTGGCCTGATGCGTAATCATCTCCTTGCACTCGGTCTGTTGGCCGGCGTCGCGAATGCCGAGCCAGTGGTGCTGGAAGAACTGCAATTGCAGGCCGAGTATCCGGTGACGGACATGCCCGGCGGCAATCTGTCCGGCCTGGCGCTGTGCGGCGAGACGCTGTGGGCGGTATCCGACCGCGATGACGACCGCGTCTATCAGTTGCACCGCGAAGACAACCTGCTGCGCGCCGAAGCGGAAACCTTCGTCGCACCGGAACCGCCCGAGAGTGCGCTGCCCTGGGGTCTGCGCATGCGCAACTGGGCGGCCGGCCTGGTCAGGGGCGGCAAGCTGGATTTCGAAGGTCTGTCATGCGATGCCCAGGGTAACCGCTACCTGGTCAGCGAAACCCGCGCCGCCGTGCTGCAGGTGAGCAGCAACGGCAACGCGCAGTGGCTCAACCTGCCCAGCGGCCTGGTACGCCAGGCCCGCGCCAGCGGAATGCTGCTGCACTTCAACCAGGGGTTCGAGGGCATTGCCATCGATCCGGCCGGCGAGCGCCTGTGGCTGGCCGCCGAACAGCGCCGCCGCGGCCTCACCGTGCTGCATCGGCGCGGTAGCAGCTGGCGCTGCACCGGTGGTTGCGTGCTGACCAGCGAAAGCGGCGATGAACCCTCGCCAGACGCTCTGGGCGGTCATCCGGCCCCTCGCGACTTCTCTGGCCTGGCCTATTTCGGCGAGAAACTCTTCACCCTGGAACGCCAGGCTCATCGCATCTGTCGCCGCACCCTGAGCGACGGTGTCGCGGAGATCTGCTGGTCGTTCGCCAACGAGGCCCTGAACGAGCCGCGCCGCTATACGCCGGACTACGGCATGGCCGAAGCGCTGTGGATCGACAAGGACGGCGCCTGGATCGGCGTCGACAATGGCAGCCAGGCCCGCGCCGATGGCGAAGAGCGCCCTGTCGTCTGGCGCTTCGAAGCGCCCAAGGGCGGCTGGAGCCGACGCCCGTGAGCGAACAGACGCCTGGCCGTCGCGCCGGCCGCGTGATGTGGGTGCTCACCTGGGGCGCCGGCCTGCTGCTGGCCACGCATTTCTTCGGTGGCTGGGAAGACCGCCAGCGCAATCCGAACCAGATGCCGCAGTCGGTGCATGGCGACGGTTTCGTCGAAGTGAGCCTGGCCAGCAGCCGCCAGGGGCATTACGTGGTCAATGGGCAGATCGATGGACATGACGTGACCTTCCTGCTCGATACCGGCGCCACCCAGGTGGCGATACCCAGCGCGGTGGCCGAGCGTCTTGGCCTGCAACGCGGCGCCCCGATCATCATCAGCACCGCCAACGGCCGCGCCACCGGGCATCGCACTCGCCTGGACAGCCTGCGCCTGGGCGATATCGAGCTGCGTGATGTCGCAGCCCTGATCGCCCCGGGCATGGACGGCGACGACGTGCTGCTGGGCATGAGCGCCCTGAAACAACTCGAATTCAGTCAGAAGGGCGGCACCCTGGTGCTGCGCCAATCAACCTTGCAATGAGGCCCGCATGAGCGAATCCCTCGATTTGAGCCTGGAAGGCGTTGAACGCCGGTCACTCGCCGATTTCACCGAGCAGGCTTATCTCAACTATTCCATGTACGTGATCATGGACCGCGCCCTGCCGCATATCGGCGACGGCCTGAAGCCCGTGCAGCGCCGTATCGTCTACGCCATGAGCGAGCTGGGCCTGGATGCCGACTCCAAGCACAAGAAATCCGCGCGTACCGTCGGCGACGTGCTCGGCAAGTTCCACCCGCACGGCGACAGCGCCTGCTACGAAGCCATGGTGCTGATGGCGCAGCCGTTCTCCTATCGCTACACCCTGGTCGATGGCCAGGGCAACTGGGGTGCGCCGGACGATCCAAAGTCCTTCGCCGCCATGCGCTACACCGAGGCGCGTTTGTCGCGTTATTCCGAGGTGCTGCTGAGCGAACTCGGCCAGGGCACCGTCGACTGGGTACCGAACTTCGATGGCACCCTGAACGAGCCGGCGACTCTGCCGGCGCGCCTGCCCAACCTGCTGCTTAACGGCACGACGGGTATTGCGGTCGGCATGGCTACCGACGTGCCGCCGCACAATCTTCGCGAGGTGGCGGCCGCCTGCGTGCGCCTGCTGGACGAGCCCGGCGCCACGGTCGAGCAGCTCTGCGAACACATCCAGGGCCCGGACTTCCCCACCGAAGCCGAGGTCATCACGCCCAAGGCCGACCTGCTGAAGATCTACGAGAGCGGCCGTGGCTCCGTGCGCATGCGCGCGGTCTATCGCGTCGAGGACGGCGACATCGTCGTCACCGCACTGCCGCACCAGGTGTCCGGGGCCAAGGTGCTGGAGCAGATCGCCGCGCAGATGCAGGCCAAGAAGCTGCCGATGGTCGCCGACCTGCGTGACGAGTCGGACCACGAGAACCCGACCCGCATCGTCATCATCCCGCGCTCCAACCGGGTCGATGCCGACGAACTGATGAACCACCTGTTCGCCACCACCGATCTGGAGTCCAGCTACCGGGTCAACACCAACGTCATCGGCCTCGACGGCAAGCCACAGGTCAAGGACCTGCGCACCCTGCTCAGCGAGTGGCTGGTGTACCGCGTCGGCACCGTGCGCCGTCGCCTGCAGTTCCGCCTGGACAAGGTGGAAAAGCGCCTGCACCTGTTGGAAGGCTTGCTAATCGCCTTCCTCAACCTGGATGAAGTGATCCGCATCATCCGCACCGAGGATTCGCCCAAGCCGGTACTGATGGACACCTTCGGCCTCACCGACGTGCAGGCCGACTACATCCTCGACACCCGCCTGCGCCAACTGGCGCGCCTGGAGGAGATGAAGATACGCGGCGAGCAGGACGAGCTGGCCAAGGAACGCGAGAAGCTGCTGGCCCTGCTCGGCAGCGAAGCCAAGCTGAAGAAGCTGGTGCGCAAGGAGATTCTCGAGGACGCCGAGAAGTACGGCGACGACCGTCGCTCGCCGATCGTCGCCCGCGCCGAGGCCAAGGCACTCTCGGAAACCGAGCTGATGCCGACCGAGCCGGTCACCGTGGTGCTTTCGGAAAAGGGCTGGGTGCGCTGCGCCAAGGGCCACGACATCGACGCCACGGGCCTGTCCTACAAGGCCGGCGACGGCTTCAAGGCCGCCGCGCCCGGACGCTCGAACCAATACGCAGTGTTTATCGACTCCACCGGCCGCAGCTATTCGCTCGCCGCCCACAGCCTGCCGTCAGCGCGTGGCCAGGGCGAACCGCTCACTGGCCGCCTCACCCCGCCGCCGGGCGCGACCTTCGAATGCGTGATGCTGCCGGAAGATAGCGCGCTGTACGTGATCGCCTCCGACGCCGGCTACGGCTTCGTGGTCAAGGGCGAGGACCTGCAGGCCAAGAACAAGGCCGGCAAGGCGCTGCTCAGCCTGCCCAATGGCGCCAAGGTGGTTGCTCCCAAACCGGTCACCAACCTGGAAGACGACTGGCTGGCAGCGGTGACGACCGAAGGCCGCCTGCTGCTGTTCAAGGTCACCGATCTGCCGCAACTGGGCAAAGGCAAGGGCAACAAGATCATTGGTATTCCAGGCGAGCGCGTGGCCTCGCGCGAGGAATATCTGACCGATCTGGCCGTGTTGCCCAGCGGTTCGAGTTTGGTTTTGCAGGCCGGGAAGCGTACCCTGACACTCAAAGCCGACGACCTCGAGCACTACAAGGGCGAGCGCGGCCGCCGTGGCAACAAGCTACCGCGCGGCTTCCAGCGCGTCGACCAGCTTCTGGTGGAATAGCGTCGGCAACGCCCCCGTTCATCCGGGATATCCGCGCTACCGGCAAGCAGTCAAGGCTGGAGTCGTAGCGCGGTTTGACGGATGATACGCGCCCTGGGTCATCCATGACCCCTGCATGATATGGGATCGATGTGCAGCTGCCCCACAAGCGGCTGCCTGGAATTGATGATGACTGTAGTACGCCCTGTGGCCCTGCTTCTGACCGCTTTGCTCGCGCTGAGCGGTTGTAGCCTGCTTGAGCAGAAGCCGGTGCCTCTATACCAACTCGACAGCGGCGAAGCCGTGACGCCGACCCGGGATAACGGTGTAACCGTGCTGGTCGGCCCGATCAGCGTGGCCGACTACCTGCGCCAGCAGCACCTGCTGCAGCGCCAGGCCGATGGCAGCCTCGTTGCCGCGCAGAACGCTCGCTGGGCCAGCGGCCTGGCCAATGACATCGATCAGCAGATGCTGCGCCAGCTGGCCTGGCGCCTGGATAGCCAGCGCCTGGTGTTGGCGCCTGCCGCCCCCGGCTTCAGCGCCGATGCGCAGGTCATGCTGACCATTACCCGCCTGGACTCCGGCCCGACCCAGCCTGCCGTACTGGAAGCGCAATGGCGCCTGCTCGATCGCCGCGGACAACTGCGCGACAGCCGGCTGATCCGTCTGGAGGAAGCGCATGGCGGCCCACTGGCCGAGCAGGTCAAGGCGCAGAGCGCCCTGCTGCAGCGCCTGGCCGCCGAGCTGGCAGTGGCCATTCAACCGGTCGCCGCCGCAGACGAGCCCACACCCGAGCCGCCGCGCAAGAAGCCTCCGGTGGCCAAAGCCAAGCCGCAGGAGCCCGCCACCGCGGGACCGAAGATTCCGGTGGCAGAACCGATCAAGATCGACACGGAAGTCTTCCGCTTCTAAACAAAAGCCCGCAGATGCGGGCTTTTGTTTTCCGGTCGCGGTGTAGGCTCTACTTGAGTTCGCTGGAACTCTTGCCCAAAAGCCGCCGGGCGACGATCAGCAGCTGGATCTGCTGGGTACCTTCGAAGATGTCGAGAATCTTCGAGTCGCGCGCCCACTTCTCCAACAGTTCGTCTTCGCCATAACCAAGGGCGCCAGCCAGCTCCACACACTTGAGCGTCACCTCGCTGGCCACACGCCCGGCCTTGGCCTTGGCGATGGACGCCTCCTTGGAATTGGGCAGCTTGTTGTCGGCCATCCACGCCGCCTTCAGCGTCAGCAGGCGCGCGGCCTCCCATTCCGCCTCCAGGCGATACAAGGTGGCCTCGGCATGGCTGACGCTCAGCAGCAGCTTGGCGTAGTCGAAGCGACAACCGGCCTTGCTCAGCAGCTCACGGGTACGTTCCAGCGCTGCGCGCGCCACACCGACCGCCATGCCGGCGACCAGTGGCCGGGTGTTGTCAAAAGTCTCCATGACCCCGGCAAAGCCCTTCTGCACGTCGATTTCGGCGTTGCCCAGGAGGTTGGCCGCCGGTACCCGGCAGTCGCTGAAGCTGATCGACGCCGTGTCCGATGCCTTGATGCCCAGCTTCTTCTCCAGGCGGGTGACCGTCATGCCCGGCGTGCCCTTCTCCACCACGAAGGACTTGATCGCCGCGCGCCCAAGGCTGCGGTCGAGGCTGGCCCAGACCACCACGGCATCGGCGCGCTCACCCGAGGTGACATAGATCTTCTCGCCGTTGATCACGTAGTGATCGCCGTCCTTCACCGCCGTGGTGCGGATCGCCGCCGAATCCGAGCCGCAGCCCGGCTCGGTAATGGCCATGGCCGCCCAGGTCTTGCCAAAGCGGGCCAGTTGCTCGTCATTGGCTACCGCCGCGATGGCCGCGTTGCCCAGCCCCTGACGCGGCATGGCCAGCAGCAGGCCGACATCGCCCCAGCACAACTCCATCACCCCGAGCAGTGCTGCCATGTTGCCGCCATTCTTGATGCCCTCCTGTTGCTCACGAGCGGCGCCGCGCTTGCTCGCCGAACCGGCACCGACGGCATCGGGCGAACCTTCGTTCATGCCATCGAGCAGTGCGGCGAGCAAGTCCAGCTCCTTCGGGTAGGCGTGCTCGGCCTTGTCGTACTTGCGCGAAATCGGCCGAAAGTAGTGTTTGGCCACTTGCCCGGCCTGGTGCTGCAGGCCGCGGAATTTTTTCGGAGTTTCCAGATTCATGATTACCCGCCTGTTCAGAGATGAAGGCCGCCGGCCAGTACGGCAACGCTGCGCAGATCGCGATACCAGCGCTCGACCGGATGCTCCTGGGTAAAACCATGACCACCGAGCAGTTGTACCGCGTCGGAGCCGATCTTCATCGCCTTCTCGGCGCAGAGCAGGCGCGCCAGATAGGCCTCGCGGCGAAATGGCAGTCCTGCCTCGGCGCGGGCGCAGGCGCGCCAGGTCAGCAGGCGCATGGCGTCGAGCTCGATGGCGATGTCGGCCACCATGAAGGCCACGCCCTGGCGATGGCTGATCGGCTCGCCGAACGCCTGGCGCTCGTTGCAGTAGGTCGTCACATAATCCAATGCAGCCTGCGCCGTGCCCACGGCAAGGGCGCAGAACGCCAATGCCGAGTAATCGAGAAAAGCCGGGAAGTCGAAACCCTCGCCGGCAAGTCGGCAATCGACCGGCACCTTGACGCCTTTCAGCTGAATACGTGCCAGGCCGCACGCCTTGAGCCCCATGCCTGGTTCGGCACGACGACTGATACCCTTGCTCGCCGCATCGACAACGAACAATGCCGGGCCATCACTGGCCTGGGCGCTGACGATCAGGCGACTGGCATTCAGACCGGCGATCACCAGCGTCTTCTCGCCATCGAGCAGATAGTGTTTGCCGCGTTTGCGCGCCCGCGTGGCGGGCCGAGCCGGGTCGTTCAGCACACCAGGCTCGCTCACCGCCAGCGCGAAGGGTGGCGCCCCGTCTTCGCTGACGAATGCCGGCAACCAGGCGGCCTGCTGCGCCGAACTGCCCCAGCGACGAAGGCAATTGGCGGCAGACAGTGGCACCAGCAAGGCAGCGGCCAGGGAAAAGTCGCCTTGTGCCAGACTCTCGGCGATCAGCGCATTGCTCAACACTGTGCGCTCACTGGCCAGCCCACCGTGGGCCTCGCTGACGCCATAGTGCGCCAGGCCCAGCTCACGCGCCTGATCGATCAGCGCAGCCGGCACGCTCGCCTGGGCATCGGCCTCGTGCGCAGCAGGGCGCAGCACCTCCAGCGCGAAGCCCTGGAGCATGTCCACCAGCATCTGCTGTTCGTCGGATAGCGACAGATCGAACAGATCGTCAGGCGCAGACCGAGCATCTCGCGGCTTGCCGGCCGCGCGGCCGGCGGCGAAGCGGAAGCTGGCACGGCTGCCGCTGTAGACGAGTTTCTCGAAGGATTTGCGCACCTTGAGCCGATCCGGCCAGTCGGCCTGGGCCAGCTTGCTCAGCACGCTCAGGGCCTGGCCCTGTACATCGACGGTCATGGCATCTCACTCCACCTGAGGGGATGCCATTGATGATGAGCTCAGGGCTGGCGAGTGCCTATGACCTTCAAGCCGCCGCAGGACGGCAATCGGGTCAAGGCAGAGCCGGCATACGTGGAGCGGATTAACCGCGCGGCCAGCTTGAACGCGCCGTCTACTTGCTACGGATCTTCTCGACGATGGCGGTGGTGGAGCTGTTCTCCACCAGCCCGAGCACGCGCACTTCGCCGCCATAGGCCTGAACGATATCGGCGCCGACCACTTGGTCGATGCCATAGTCGCCGCCCTTGACCAGCACGTCCGGCTGCACCTGCTTGAGCAGGCGCTCGGGGGTGTCTTCGCCGAAGCTCACCACCCAGTCCACCGCACCGAGACCGGCGAGCACCGCCATGCGACGATCGACGGCATTGATCGGCCGGCCCGGCCCCTTCAGGCGGCTGACCGAGGCGTCATCGTTGATCGCCACGATCAGACGGTCGCCCTGGGCACGCGCCTGTTCCAGATAGGTCACGTGACCAGCGTGGAGGATGTCGAAACAGCCGTTGGTGAAAACGATCTTCTCGCCATGGGCGCGGGCATCCTCGATGGCGATCAGCAGTTGGTCGAGGCTCAGCACGCCGCGCTCGGAGCCTTCCTCGCGCTGTACCGCTCGGCGCAACTCCGGCGCACTGATGGCGGCCGTACCGAGCTTGCCGACGACTATGCCTGCAGCCAGGTTGGCCAGGGCCACGGCCTGCGGCAGCTCCTCACCGGCTGCGATGGACGCGGCCAGAGTGGAGATCACCGTATCACCGGCGCCGGTGACGTCGAACACCTCGCGGGCCCGGGCCGGCAGATGCAGCGGCGCATGTTCGGGGCGCAGCAGGGTCATGCCGTGCTCGCCACGGGTGACCAGCAGCGCACCCAGCTCCAGTTCACGCATCAGCCTGGCGCCCTTGCTGACCAGCTCGGCCTCATCGGCACAGCCACCGACGATGGTTTCGAACTCGTGCAGATTCGGCGTGATCAGGCTGGCGCCACGGTAGATGGAGAAGTCCTTGCCCTTGGGGTCGGCCAGCACCGGGATGCCCTTCTTGCGCGCGGCCTGGATCAGCGCCTGATGATTTTGCAGTGCGCCCTTGCCGTAGTCCGAGAGCACCAGCACCTTGACCCCGGCGAGCAGTGCCTCGACATCACGCGCCAAAGCGGCGGTGTCGGTATTGAAAGGCTCTTCGAAATCCATGCGCAGCAGCTGCTGGTGACGGCTCATGACGCGCAGCTTGACGATGGTCGGCTGGTCGTCGAGGCGCTGGAAGTGGGTTTCCACGCCGGCGCCACTGAGGCTGTCGCTCAGACTTTCGGCGGCTTCGTCTTCACCGGTTACACCAACCAGCAGGGCGCGCGCACCGAGCGCCGCGATATTCAACGCCACGTTGGCAGCGCCGCCTGGGCGGTCCTCGATCTGGTCGACACGCACCACAGGCACCGGGGCTTCCGGGGAAATCCGCGAGGTGCCGCCATGCCAGTAGCGATCGAGCATCACATCGCCCACCACCAGTACGGCGGCTTGGTCATAGCGGGGCATGGTCAGTTTCATGGTGGCTCCAGAAGGGGAGAAAAACAGAAAAAATCATAACATGAGGGATTGGCAAGGCTCAGCGCGAGCGCACCCAGAACAGCTCGTGCCGGCGCACTGCCTTGCGGAAAAATTCGTCCTCGCCCGTGGCAGGCCAGCGCCGCCCGACCAGTACTCGCTGAATCAACCGGCGCAAGCGCCTTTTCAGGGGCAAAGGGCCTTGCAGATCATGCTGCATGCCAAGCGCCATGGCCTTGTCGACTTGCCGCTCGGCGTCGAGCGAAGGACTCCACAGCCGCTCAGCAGGCAGTGCAGCGATAGCCGGAGGCAGGGCAATGCCATTGCCCGCCGGCCCCATCGGCCAGCGGTCGTTATCATGCAGGTGGTTGGCGTAGAGCAACAGGGTCTGCGGCTGCCAGCTGCTGCGTTCGCAGGCTTCGAGCACGGCGCGGGTGCTGGCGACATGATCATGATGCGGGTCCAGCTCAGGGTGCGGGGTAAGCAGCACCTCGGGGCGATAGTGATCGATCACGGCAGCCAGATCGGCGACCAGGTTGTGCCAGGTCGGCTGACCATCGGCATCAGCGGGCAAGCGCAAGGGGTTATGAGCACGCACGCTGCGGATATCGCTCTCGCCGGACTCACGCGAGCCGAAGGGTTTGTCGGGCTGCTCGGCCATGCCGGGCAATTGCAGGCAGTAGTAGCCAAGCTGCACGCAGCGCATCTGCGGCACACCGCCCCAGAGCGGCGCGGCCAGGCTGTCCCAGGTGCGCAAGCGGCCCTTGAGACGCGCAGCAGCGGCCTTGTCCAGACCCAGTCGCCGGTAATGCTCGGCTTCTATCTCGCCCTGGGTCAGGGTGACGATGGCCGCCTCGGGCGAGCGACTGTACTGACCGAAGGCAGCCAGCTCGGCGTCATCGGCATGCGGTGCGATGATCAGCAGGCGTTGCGCCGCGAAGTCCGGGTTGCGCATGGCATGCAGGCGCAGCTCACCCTCGATGCGGCAGAAACGCGGTGCGATAGCCAGGCCATCGACCTGTTGCCCGGAGAGATTGAGGTAACGTCGCCCAGCCACGCCGCGTTCGAAGTCCTGACGATCACTACCCAGCAGCACATGGGGGTCGAGCAAGCACCCGAGCCAGGTGGCCTTGAGCCGCAGTTCGAGAATCAGGGTGTCATGACCGGCCAGATCGGCATCGACGCGCAGCACGCCCTGCTCCAGTCGCACCGGCACGCTCAGGCAGTCCGCCGGGAAGTCGTAGCGGTAATCGTCGCGCGGCGAATAGAACAGGTGATCGGCGAACCAGGCCTCATGCGCTACCCAGCCCAGCGCCAGGAGCAGCGGCGGCAGCCACCAGGCGACGAATACCCCCAGCAGCACCAGCGCCAGCAGCGCCATCAGCAGGGCGATGCGCTTGTTGCGCCGGTGGCGCTTGAGCAGTTGTTGCTTGCGTCCGTTCATGGTTTCACACCTGATAGACCGGCACCCGGTTGCACCAGCGATCCTTGTACTCGCGGTCGGCACGGCCGAAGGAGTAGCGCAGCGGCTTGCCCAGCGCTCGTGCATGCGCCCACTCGTTCTGTGTATTGACGAAGCTCAGCACGCTACCGGGGCTGAATTCGCGCTGCTGCGGGTCGACCCCGCCGTTGATGTACTCCAGACTGATCCATTGCGGCGCTTCCACTCGATAGAGCACCTGGATCGCCACAGGTTCGTCGTTCAGGTAGATCAGCGAGCCGGTCATGAAGTCGCGCAACAAGCCGAACACTTCAGCCAGATGGGCCTTGCCCGTGGCCTCGAAGCCCCAGCGGCGCAGGAACAGATCGGCATAGATGCGCGCCTGCTCCTCGGGCGTCAGCTCCAGCATCGGCCGGATCACCCCACCCGCCTCTTCCAGCAGGCGTTGCTCGCGGCGCTGGTTGTAGCGGAACTTCTTGCTGTACTGCTCAGGTTCGCGAGCCAGCGCCAGCCCCTCGGGCTGCTCACTGATGCCGATTACCTGGGCTGCATTGAGCTCGGACAGATAGCTCACCCGGTGGCGCAGCGACATACGCACATCAGCGGCCAGGGGCAGGATGATCTCGGCATTGCCCAGATCGAACAGGCCGCGCCGGCCCTGTTGTTTGAGCACATCCTTGGACAGGGCCAAGTAGCGCCCCCAGGTCGGTATCGCAGCCTGCAACTGGCTATCCACGAACCAGCCCAGATAGCGCACCGGGATACCTGCCAGATCGGCCAGCCGCGCTACCACCTCGGGATGAGTGGCAACGCTGCCCCCGAAACGCGACCAGGCATCGGCATAGTCGCTTGCGGAAATCGGCGTCCAGCCGCGTTCACGCCAGAATTGCAGACGGTTCAGCATCAGACGTTCTGCTCAGCCACGACCGACTCGTCACCTTCCTCGAACTGCTTGGCATGCAGGCGAGCGTAATAACCGTTCTGTGCCAGCAACTCGGCGTGATTGCCGCGCTCGACGATCTGCCCCTGATCCATCACCAGAATCAGATCAGCCTTCTCGATGGTGGTCAGGCGGTGCGCGATGACCAGGGTGGTACGGCCCTGCATCACCTGATCCAGCGCGGCCTGTATATGCCGCTCGGACTCTGTGTCGAGCGCCGAGGTGGCCTCGTCGAGGATTAACACGGGGGCGTCCTTGAGCAGCGCACGAGCGATGGCCAGGCGCTGACGCTGCCCACCGGAAAGCAGCACGCCGTTCTCGCCGACCAGGGTGTCATAGCCTTGCGGCATCTTCTCGATGAACTCGGCAGCATAAGCATCGGTAGCCGCCTGCTGCACGGCTTCAAGTGGTGCACCGGCCAAGTCGCCATAGGCGATGTTGTTGCGCACCGTATCGTTGAACAGGGTGACGTGCTGAGTCACCAAAGCAATATGGCGGCGCAGGTTGCGTAGGCGATAGTCCTCGACATCCACCCCATCGAGAAGAATCTGCCCCTGCTCATGGTGATAGAAACGCGGAATCAGGTTGGCCAGGGTCGACTTGCCGCTGCCGGAGCGCCCGACCAACGCCACCATCTGCCCCGGCTCGGCGACGAAGGAAATGTTTTCCAGCACGGGTTTCTCCGAGCCTGGATAGCTGAAGCTCAGATCACGGACCTCGAGCCGGCCGCTGATGCGCTCACGCTCCTGAGTACCGCGATCAACCTCCGGTGTTTCATCCAGCTGTTCGAAGATGCTCTCGGCACCGGCCACCCCTTTCTGGATGGTCGAGCTGACTTCCGAAAGCTGCCGAATCGGTTTGGGCAGCAGGCCGGCCAGGGTGATATAGGCCACCAGGTCACCTGCGGATGAGTCGCCGCGCAACCAGAGCACCAGAAACATCAGTACCGCCATGGCGCTATAGATCACCAGTTGCAGCGAAGGGGTGTACACGGCACCGGTGCGCACCATCTTCAGCTGCTTGTTCTTGTTCTCCTCGCTGGCCTCCAGAAAGCGCTGCTTCTCGTAGTCCTCGCCACCGAAGCTGCGCACCACCCGGTAACCCTGGATGCTCTCGGAGGTGACATGGGTGACGTCGCCCATGCTGGTCTGGATCTTCTTGCTCTGCTTGCGGAATTTCTTGCTGGTACTGGTGACCATCAGGCCGATGACCGGCAGGATCGCCACCATGACCAAGGTCAGCCTCCAGTTCATCCACAACAGGGTGGCGAACAGGAACACCACTGTCATCCCTTCACGCACCACCACCTTGATCGCATCGGTGGCGGCACCGGTGACCATGGTCACGTTGTAGGTGATGCGCGAGATCAGGTGACCGGAGTTGTGGTTGTCGAAGTAGCGATTGGGCAAGGTCAGCAAGTTGTTGAACAGCGCTACGCGCAGGTCCTGCACCAGCCCCATGGAGACCTTGGCCAGGTAGTAGTTGCCCAGGAAGGAACCGATGCCCTGCCACAGGGCGATCAGCACGATCAGCAACGGCACGGCCTGCAGCAGCTTGAGATGGGCCAGCCAGGGCGCATGCTCGAGCAGCCATGGCACGCCTGCAAACAGACTGGCGTCGGGGTTGGACAGCCCGTCGACGAAATACTTGAGGATGTAGCCCAGCATCGGCTGGGTAGAAGCGAAGATCAGAAAGCCCAGAAGACTGATGGTGAACAAGCCCCAGTAAGGGACCACATAGCGCAGCAACCGCAGATACACCTTCATGCTGGATTGCTGGTTGGAATTGGCCATTCGGCTCGCCTCATGCACTGGCAGGATTAGCAAGGGGCGGATTGTACCAGCACGCTTCCGTTACGCATCCCAGCACGCTCAGAAGTTTTATGCCCAGGCATGGTGCCGCACTGGGCATAAGACCGGCCAATTCAATCGAGCCGCTGAATACCAGGCCCGGCGCCACCCCGACGGACAATGAGTGCCATTGCCAGCCCGATGGGCAGCCAGGTGACAAACCACTCAGCGCGGGGACTATCCCAGAGACTAGCCGCATCGAACTGCAATGCGACAAAGGAAACCAGAAGACTGCTCAGCAACAGCCGCCCCTCCCATGAAAATCGCTCAAGCCAGGCAACACGGAAAGCCGCAAGCCACAGCCCACTCCAAAGCAGCAATCCCGGAATCCCCAGCTCGATGGCAGCGTGAGTGAAAGCGTTATGAGAATGATCGAACCCATCAGGGAAATTGGCGGTATATACGCGGTAATCCGCGCCGACTCCAAGACCAAGCCAAGGATTATCCATGATCATCTGCACACTGGAGGCGAATATCTCCGGGCGATAGGAGAACCCCCGCTGCAGAATGAACGGCATGAACATAACCGCACCAACAACAGCCAAGGCACAGGTAGTCAGTGCGACCAGCCAGGCGATGCGCCCACCGTTCCACAGCGGCATAGACAGCAAAGCCAATGCGAGAGCCAACATGGCACCGCGGCTCTGTCCGAGCACGACAAATGCGATCAGCACGGAAATCAGCCCAGCCCATACGAGTCGCTGCCAAGGCTGACGCGGTATGAACTGCAGCCCCCACATCACCGCCAACGCCATCACATAAGCACCAAGAATGGGATGCCCCGCCTGCCCCATGCCATCGAGCCTTGCTTCCAGCGGGTTCATGCCTTGAACGTAGAACAGATAGAAACTGACTGGACAGGACAGCGCCAGCGCAACGAATGCCAGGCCCAAGCCCTTCCATACGAATGCGGAGCGCAACTCCGCCAGGATCAGAAAAAAAGCCAGAAACAACGCAACGTAGACAACCCGCTTGAGCTCCTTGAGCGGCGCTTCGGCCACCGTCCAAAGCGTGCTCAGCGCCGCCCAAGTCAACAGTGCCAACAATAACCCCAGAAACACTTTGTTCGCCGACCAGATCGGCTGCAACCGTTTGTACAGAGCAAACAATGCAACCAGTGCCGGCAGCCAGAGCAGTAATACCAACCCTTGCTGGTAAAGTTTGTTGCTAGGCAACCAGACAATGCCAAACAAAAACCACAGATAACCCGCGAACAGGACGCCAACGGCCCAGGTACTGCGAACGCCTACCATCTTCACTCCATTAAGATGAGCCATCTGACGACAGCCTTGTATTCAGAGGATGGTATTCTACACGCCATCAAGATACTGGCTCTTCTTCAATGACCCACGCGACACAACTGGTCTACCTGGCTTTCGGCGCAGCGACCTATCAACGCGAAGCCGTGTTCAGCATCGTCAGTGCACTGACGCATGCCCATGAATGCAAACGCATCGAACCTTTCAGTATTCGGGTATTCACTGATGACCCGAGCTTTTTCGACAAACTCCCGGTGCAGATCTGTGCGATCGATCCGAGCTGGGCGGGCCCGCACCGCTACCATTTCCGGATCAAGCACATGGTGCTCAAGGAGACATTACAGAATTGCGAAAAGGCCGTTCTGATTGATACCGATACTTTTTTTCGCGAATCACCCGTCGCGTTGTTCAATCGCGTCGCTCCGGGAAAACTTCTCTGCAATGCGATAGGACGACCACTCAGCGAAGCCTCTCCCCTGCCTGCCGAGATGCTGGCTCGGCTGGAACAGGCCAAGCTTCCTCTCACGACCTTGCGCCAGACCAACTCCGGGGTCATAGGGCTAATGCAGAGCGATCAGAGCCTGCTGGAGCGTTCCATCGCCTGGATGGATGAATTGCGACCGATGGCACCAGAGCTTTACACCCTGGAAGAGCTTTGCCTGGCCCTGGCCGCACACGGGCGCATGGAACTCAATGCCTGCACCGATGTGATTCATCACTACTGGAGCCGTAAGGCACAGTTTCGTGCGAAGGTGGAGGCATGGTTCAGCAAACATCACATGGCCCCGATCAGCCAGGAGGCGATGCAAGACACCCTCCTTCTGAATGACCGTTTGCCGCGCCCGCCTCAGCCTTACCGTAGCTGGCAGAAGCTTGTAACCCGACTGATTCCAAGCGAGCGCCGACAGTTCTTCCGTGAACTGCTTTATGGGTGCCACAGCTACCCCAACGAGTTCGACCGTGCCTGCGCCAGCGCCTGGTGGGACAAGGCTGTCATCAATGCCCAGGAACGACTCGGACGACCATTGACGGCCGGGGAGCTGCAGCTATTGCTCAATGACCCTGTACTGAAAATGCTGGCCGGAAACCATTATCAGGCTCTGCACTCTCATATACTCGCCCGCTTCGCAGCCAACTGAACGTCCGGCCTATTCATGCCTATCAAAACCAAATTGACTAACGACATGCTGGCCAAGCTGACGGCTGGCGCGCAGGTAATGGAGGAGGACAGTCTCGGCCCCAAGGTGTACAGGCTGACCGACGGCACTTTTCTCAAGATGTTCAGGCGCAAACGCCTGCTTTCCTCGGCGCTGCTGGTGCCTTACTCGCAGCGTTTCTGGCGCAATGCCAAGCGCCTGAACTCACTCGGCATACCCACCCTCTCACCGCTGGAGCTATACCAGCTGGACGCCCCATCACTGAGTGCGGTGCTATACAGCCCGTTGCAGGGTAAAACGCTCAAGGACATCTATCTGGATGACCCGGAGGCCTTCGCCGAGCTGTTACCGGATCTGATCGCTTTCATTCGGAACCTGCACCGTCTTGGCATCTATTTCCGATCCCTTCACCTGGGCAATATCGTGCGAACGCCAGAAGGCCCGTTGGGGCTGATCGACATTGCGGATCTCAGTTTTCAGCGCCGGCCGCTGTCAAAAGCCAAAGCCAGACGCAACCTCGCACACTTCTCGCGCTTACTGGACAATCTCGGCATCGCCGAACAATTCCCCATAGCCGCCCTGACCGCGGCCGTTCTGGATAACTAGCGCAACAACCCGCGGTAAAATTCACAGAAGCGCGCCCAGGCACGTTCGGGGTCGAGGCCTGCACACTGCGTTTTCGCCAGTGCACCCAGGTCGCTCGACAGATAGTGATTCAGAGCAGCCTCCCAGCTCTGCTGATCAAGCGCAAGCAAGCCGAAATCACCATTGAGCTGTTCGCGAAAAACCGGCAAATCCGTCGCCAATACCGGCACACCGGCAATCACGGCCTCAGGCAACACCAGCCCCAAGCCTTCCTGGCTAGAAGGAATACACAACAGATCGAATGCCTGATAAAGGCTGGGCGCATCTGCCACATGCCCGGGCAGATAAACTTGTGCGGCGACACCGAGCGCCTGTGCCAGCTTGGCCAACTCCTCTCGTTGCGGCCCCTGACCAACTATTACAAGGCGATCCTCGGGATGCCCCCTCAGCCAGCCAGCTGCCGCTTCGATCAGCAGAGCGAAGCCCTTTTCCTTGACCAGTCGCCCTACGCCCCCGATTACGCGGCCCTCCTTTACCTCTGGGAGGCCCAAAGTCCGCAAGGCCTCGTCTCGCGCTCTGAGCGACGCCCGCAGCGAAGCTGGCTCCAGAGCGATGCGTACGCCTGCCACGCTGCGCCCGATCTGACGCTCGAGATCGCTCGCCAACGTCGCTGAAACCGCAACCAGATCCAGCCTTTCGGAAGGGAAACTCTGCAGAAGTCTGATCTGATGAGGCCTCAGGCGCCTGTGGCCATGGAAAAGCACGATTACACGCGCGCTGCTCAATGCAGCCAGCAACGGAAGCACGTATGCAGCTACACCGATGCCGTCGAGTAGCACCAGCCGTGGCTGGCGGGCGGCCAGCCAGCCGGCAAGACGGCGACGGTCGAACCAGCGTCTCAGCGCAGCAAGACCACGCCCCTTGATACGCGCAGAAGAAAGCTCGAGACGCGAAACCTCGCCGATTTCTGCCAGGGGCTGGGCCTCCCCCCCCTGCAACAAGAGACTACCGACAACCGCGCCAGGCTCGGCGAACCGCAGAACATCACGGTGCACCTTGTGCACGGAGACAAATGCGCTTCCCCCGCCCCACATGATATTGAGGATGTCCACTGGTGCTTGCATCAGTAAACGCCGATTCTGCGCAATTGGATTTGTAGCCAGGAGGCTTGTGGCGCCTGACGCAACGGCGGACGCATGAGCTCTACGATCTGACGGCCGATGGAGGCAAAACCATAGCGTTGCTCGGCCAATTGCCGTCCGGCCTCGGCGATGGCAGCCGCTCTCGGCGGGTCCTGCCGCAGTAGGTTCAACTTCTCACGCAACTCGTCGACAGTTCGGTACAGAACCAGATTCTCCATATCGACGAAGCCCAGAGCAGCGTTTTCCAATTCGCCATGGTCGTAGGCCAGCAACACGCAACCACAGGCCATGGCCTCGAAGTTCTTGATCATGTACTCGCCCATTCCCACATCCGCGCTGACGAAGAAACGGATGCGATTGAGGGTCTCGCAGTACTCCTCGCCCGATTTGGTCTTGGTGACGAGCAGGTTCTCGTGACGCCCCAATTCATCCAGCAGCGCCTTGCGACCACTATAGGCCACACTCTTGGTGCTGCCGACGAACGCCAGCTCGATGTCTCGCTCCCGGTTCATACAGGTCAGCAAGGCCTGGTCATAGCCCTTGGGGACGAAGCAGGCATCGAAGCCTTCTTCGCGCAGGCGCTGGCTGACACCAGCGCCGGAACTGATGACGCGCACCCAGGGCATGCGGCGATAGTGGGCGCTGAATTTGCCCGTGTACTTGCACGGAATGTAGTTCTGGTAGGCGTCATGCTCGAGGATCACCAGGTTCGGCAGCGTACGAATGAACCGCCACTGACGCATTTCCTTCTTGAAGCGCAGGAAGAAAAGGATCCGGTCGTACTTCGCCAGGTCGACGTGCTCACGAAAATAACGCTTCAGATTGGCCTGCTCGTCGCTGCTCAGCCAGCGGATGTCACAGCTGTCACACGCCTGGGCAATGCCGTCGTACAGCCGGTCCAATATCGCTCGCTGCTCGGCCTGAACCAGAAAAAGCACGTTCACCGCAACACCTCGAAAACACAACTAGGAAAGATCACGCGAACTCCCTGAAGCAGCCTCACTCAGAAGGCTGACCAGATGTTCTTTCTGCGACCGACTCAGAACCTTGCTCCAGGGCTGCACACCCAGGCTTTCGCCCGCAGGAATGGCCTTGCGCCGCAACTCCTCTGCATAACCACGGCCGCAGGCCTGTGCATAGGGATCGGCATGCATCACAGCAGCGTAGTACGCCAGCTTGGCATGAGAACGGGAGCGCGAAGACAGGAACAGACTGCGCAAACGAAAATTCAGACGGTGCCACCAGGCGGGCCTGGGCTTCGTAGTGGGCACCTCACGCACCGCATCTATGGCATGCGCCGAGAACGCCTCACCATGGCGCTGGAAGAACGCCGCGACCAGGTGGCGCCAATAGTTCTTGCCTGAGAAGTAATGCTTTATCACCCCACGAGACTCCGCAGGTCGCCCCAGGTGCCTGGCCGCGACGCCAACGGCGAATTGCTCGATGATATGAATCTTGGGAACCATCGGATGCATGACATCGATGAGACTCAGCACCTCATCCATCAAACCAGAAGCATCATCCTGGAAGCCCAGAACTCCTGAATTGATCAACAACATCTGCTGATCGACACCATGCCGCTCTGCCAAATAGGGTGCCAAAGCATCATGCAGGGCGTCGCCCTTGTATTCTTTCCAGACACCCTCGATTTCATCGACGAGCCAGGGCGCTTTTGCCAGTCGCTCGAAGAGCCTCACTGGCGAGTCCAGAAAGAAGGTATCCGTATCGATGAAGATGCTTTGCTCGGCATACTGCAATGCGTCGCGGATTGCAGCAGCCTTGCGGCGATGCAGATAGCTCGCCGGGCCTGTCCAGGCCTTCAAGGTATCGGCATCGAGCACAATCAAATCCACCGGCCAACCGAGGAACTGCTCGGGCTCATCGGTGTACAGCAGAATTCGAGGACAGGCTCCCTGCACATGATGCAGGGCCGAGAGGATGCTGTACTTGGCCTCCTGGTGATATTCCGGCTTACCTCCGTAAACCAGATAGACCAGTTGCCTGGATACGCGCTCAGGCATCATGACTTCCTCGATGGCATCAAGCCCAGCGACCAGAAACGAGCATGGGCACCCGCGTCCGTGAAACAGTCCTTCACGGCATGCTCGGCACCTTTGCGCTCGGTGGTCGGTAGAGCCGACAGGCGAGATGCCAACATTGCATCGTCACCCAGTGCAAACAGCGCTTGCGGCTCGCCCACCACCTCTGGAGCGCCGCCACAATCGGTCGCCAGCAGCGGCACTCCGGCCGCCATCGCTTCCAGCAGCACCATGCCGAACGGCTCGTGGTCGGAGGTCAACACGAACACGTCGAACGCCTTGAAATAACGACGACCATTCGGCACCTGGCCGAGAAAACGCACCGCCTCGCTGACGCCCAGCTCAGCCGCCAGCGCCTTGAGCTGCGCCTCCAGGCGGCCGCTGCCCATGATCGCCAGCAGACTGCCTGCCGGCAGTTGCGGCAATGCCAGGGCGAAGCCGCGGATCAGGGTGGCCTGGTCCTTATCCGGATGCAGACGACCGACGTTGCCGACTATCCAGGCATCCTGGGGCAGACCCAGATGGTCGCGCGCGACTTCGCGGGATACCTGCTCGGCCTGCACGGCCTCGACGTCGATGCGGTTATAGAGGGTTTCGATGCGTTCGGCCGGCCAATCGGGCAGGCAGGCGCGCATGTCATCGCGTACGGCGTTGGACACACCGAGCAGCACCAGGCGCTTGCGAAAGAAGTTGGCGAACAGCTGTCGGGAACGACGCTTGTAGTCACCGAAGGCGTGGTGCACGCCGATCACCGGCAGGCTGCTACCGAGTAGTGCAACGTAGATCGGCTTGAAGCGGTGGGCGATGCACAGGGCGAAGTCGCGCGAAGCAGCGATCCGCCGGAAATCGCGGATCGCCCCCAGCTTGAGGCCGCGCACCTGAGCGCTGGAGTAGTCGAGGAAGATCACCTCGTCCGAGGCCGAGCCGCGCTCGACCTCGGCACTCGGCTTGCCGGTCAGGTATACCGTGCAGACCTTGTAGGACGTGCCCTTGAACAGCACGGCGTATTGCCGCGCGCAATCCAGGAAGGGGCCGTCATAGCCGTGACAGAACTGCAGCACCCAACGCTCGGTCTCGCCATGTGCCTGGTCAGACGTGGTCATACCAATCCTTGCCATCCTTGACCACGAGAATGTCTTCCATGATCAGGTACTGCAGGTCGGAGCCGTAGAACATGTTCAGCGCATCGGTCGGCGAGCAGATCATCGGTTCACCGCGGCGGTTGAGCGAGGTATTCAGCGACACGCCGTTGCCGGTGAGCTTCTCCAGCTCCAGCATCAGGTCGTACCAGCGCGGGTTGTACTGGCGCTCCAGCACCTGGGCGCGCGAGGTGCCGTCCTCGTGCACCACTTCGCCGACGCGCTCCTTCCACTCCTCGTTCACCTCGAAGGTGAAGGTCATGAACGGGCTCGGGTGATCCACCTTGAGCATCTTCGGCGCCACGGTGTCGAGCATCGACGGACAGAAGGGTCTCCAGCGCTCGCGGAACTTGATCTGCTCGTTGATGCGGTCGGCCACGCCCGGCACGCTCGGGCAGCCGATGATGGAGCGACCGCCGAGAGCGCGCGGGCCGAACTCCATGCGCCCCTGGAACCAGGCCACCGGGTTGCCGTCGACCATGATCTTGGCGATGCGCTCGGGGGTATTGTCGATGCGCTTGAACACCGGCTTGTTCGGGTGCTTGGCGCAGGCGGCTATGACCTCCTCGTTGCTGTACGAGGGGCCGAGGTAGACGTGCTCCATCTTCTCCACCGGTACGCCGCGCTGGTGCGAGACATAGGCGGCGGCGCCGACGGCGGTGCCGGCATCGCCGGAGGCCGGCTGCACGAACAGCTCCTTGACGTCATCGCGGGCGATGATCTTCTGGTTCAGCTTGACGTTCAGCGCGCAGCCGCCAGCGAAGGCGATTTTACCGGTTTCCTTGAGAATGTCGCCTAAGTAGTACTCCATCATCTCCAGCGCCAGCTTCTCGAATAGCGCCTGCATGCTGGCCGCGTAATGGATGTAGGGGTCGTCGGCGATGTCGCCCTGGCGCTTCGGACCGAGCCACTCGATCAGCTTGGGCGAGAAGTAGTAGCCCTTGCCGTTTTCCTTGTAGCGACGGAAACCAATGACGTTGGCGTACTCGGTATTGATGATCAGCTCGCCGTTCTCGAACTTGGCCAGACGCGAGAAATCGTACTTGGCGGCATCACCATAGGGCGCCATGCCCATGACCTTGAACTCGCCATCGAGCATCTCGAAGCCCAGGTACTCGGTGATCGCGCCGTACAGGCCGCCGAGCGAATCCGGATCGTAGAATTCCTTGATCTTGTGGATCTTGCCGTTCTCGCCCCAGCCGAAGAAGGTGGTGGCGTACTCGCCCTTGCCGTCGATGCCGAGGATCGCGGTCTTTTCCTTGAAACCCGAGCAGTGGTAGGCGCTGGAGGCGTGGGCCAGGTGGTGCTCGACCGGTTCGATCTTGACCTTCTTCAGGTCGAAGCCCAGCTGTACCAGGCACCACTCGATACGCTTCTTGTAGCGCTTGTAACGGCGGTTGCCGAACAGGATCGCATCGAGGGCGCGATCCGGCGCGTAGGCATAGCGCTTGGCGTACTGCCAGCGGGCCTTCTCGAAGATGCTGATGGGGGCGAAGGGAATCGCCACCACGTCGACGTCCGACGGTTTGATCCCGGCTTGTTCCAGGCAGAACTTGGCCGATTCGTAGGGCATGCGGTTCTTCGCGTGCTTGTCGCGCACGAAGCGCTCCTCTTCCACCGCCGCGATCAGCTTGCCGTCGATGTACAGCGCGGCGGACGGATCGTGACTGAGGGCGCCGGACAGGCCGAGAATGGTCAGTGCCACAAGTTTGAGCCTCTAATTCGGGCAGGTGCCGGGCACCTGCGGTAAACGTTGGTCGAGCAACTGGTGCAGGGCAGAGTCCGCCGGCCAGTTGCGCAGAAAACGGGCGCGGTCGCGGGCATAGGCCCGGGCGAAACTGCGCGTACTGTGATGCTGGCGCATGGCATCCAGGTCGATCAGCGACCAGGCGCCCTGCACGTCATCCCAGAACAGGTTGTGCCCCTTGAAATCGCCGTGGCTGATGCGTTCGCGCAGCAGGGCAGCGAACAGTCGATCCAGCGCCAGCAGCTCGTTTTCCGGGGGTATGGCCTGCTTGTATGCCTCAAAACGCGCAATTATATCCTGCCCGCCGCAATAGTCGGTAATCAGGTATGCGCGCCCCCTTAGCCAGCACCAGCGCCGCTCGATTACCGCCAACGGGCGCGGCGTGGCGATGCCGAGCAGCTCCAGGCGATTGCCTTCGATCCAGCTGTGCCAGGCGCGACTGGGTCGCCAGAAGCGCTTGAGCCAGTGCAGCCAGTTCTTCACGTTGTAGCGCTTGACCACCAGTTGCCGGCCATCGAGCTCGACGCGCGCCACCGTGGCGGCGCCACCGGTCTTGTAGATATGCCCGGCCTCTATGCGAGCATCCAGGTCGTGCAGCAGCGGCTGCAGGACCGCCTCGGCCTCGCGACGCACCACGCGCAGGCCGAAGGCGCCGATGCGCGCGGCGAACAGGCTGCAGTCGCGCGCCGCTTTTTTCAGGTAATCGCGCAGACGCCAGCGCCGCACCTTGGCGATCTCGGCCTGGAGCATTTCCAGCGGCAACGCGTGCTCGCCATTGGCCAGCAGATAGTGGATCAGCAGCTCTTCGAGAAAGGGATCCAGCTCAGCCGGCAGTTGTGCGAAGAACACGCCGAGGTTTTCCAGCACGCGCGCGCGGGACAGTGGCTGGCCCGGCGTTTCCCAGCGCACGCCGCCGCCATCGATCAGGTACAGGCGCCCCTCGTGCCGCAACAGGTTGTCCAGATGCAGATCGTCCTGCCACAGGCCCTGAGCATGCATCTGCCCGATGGCGCTCAGCGCTTCCGCCAGCACCCCTTGCTGGCCATCGCCAAGCACCGGCTGCTGCGCGACCTCGCGCCAGGCCTCCCAGAGACTTTGGGCACCATCCAGATACTCGAACAACAGCCAGCCACCCTGCCCCTCGACGAATCCATGCGCCAGCAGTTCCGGCGTGACCAGCCCCTGGCGCGCCATCCGTTCGGCGCCCTCCAGCTCACGCTGAAAATGCCGCTGCGCCTTGCCGCCCACCAGCACCTTGGCCAGTACGGGGCGGCCCTGCCAACGGGCCAGGCCGACGTATCGCTGCCCCGGCAGGACGCGCAGCAGCCACTCAAGCACGAGCGCCTCGCCGACTACCTCCAGCGTCAACGGCAGCACCGGCGCGCGCCCTGCCTGGCTCAGCTCGCTCAAGCCCATCAACGCGCCTCCTTGTTACGCTGGCGTGCACCGAGCAGGCGCCACCAAATCTCGACATCGGCCGGGCCGCCTAAATAAGCCTCCAGCAGCTCACGCACCTCCGACTCGCTCCAGATTCTGGCTCGACGTAAAAGCGGCTCGAGATCCTTGATCCGATCACGACGCCCCAGCAGCAACGGCCGGGTCTTCTCCAGATCAATCAACTGCGCGTCGAATGCTTCGGCCCGCTCACGCAAGAAGATGTGCTTGGGATAGAAACAACCATGCATCTGCCCCGCCTGATGCAGACGTCGCGCCAGTTCGCCACAGGCGCGCAGTATGGCTGTACGCCTGGCGCTATCGAGTTCCCCCCAGCATATCAGCCAGTGTTCGAGATCCTGCCAGCCGTCGAGCGCGCGCGTCAGCAGAACGGCACGACGCTCGCTCGGCACACTGCGTTCGGCAAAGAATGCCGCCTGCAGGGCCGGTATGCTCAGCTCGGCATAGCGGCGAATATTGCGAAACTCGCGAGCGAAGGTTGGCTCGCCGAACGGGTGCAGCAGGCTGCGCGTCAGGTGATTGCTTTGCCGCTTGAGATAGAAAGCGCGTTCGCCAAGCTCAAGGCGATACACCGTGCTCCAGCCACCGCGCTCGGTATTGGGTTCGTCCACGGCCTCCAGCTTCAACGCCCACAAGGCGTCGAAGCTGGCCAGCCCGTGGCTCTCGAGCAGCGCACGATCCTGCGCGGCAATGAAATCGCTCATTCGCGTCCCTCGAAGAACCTGAGGATCTTCCGCACACGCTGCTTGTCACCGCGGCTCAACCGACTGCGCTGGCGATATTGCAGGTAGAAGCGCAGGCGTTGCGTGCGCGACAGATGGTATTTGGCGACCTTGTCCAGGCAGGCCAGGTCCTTGACGATGCGGTAACGCAGCAAGGGCCCCCACCAGAAGCTGCCGGTAGGGCAATCGATGAAGAACAGCTCGACCTTGTCGTTGACCAGCAGGTTGCGCCACTTGAGATCGTTGTGGGTGAAGCTATGGTCGTGCAGCGTTCGAGTGTGGCTCGCCAGTTGCCGACTGACCGCTGCCACCCAGTGCGAATCGTGCAGCCGCGGATCGCCCTGACTGGCCATTTCGGCCATGTCGCGGGTGTTTTCCAGTTCTCGTGTCACCAGCGCACCGCGTACGAAAGCACCAGCGCGGCGCTCCAAACCATGGGCGATGATCGGCGCAGTGGGGATGCCCCACTTGGCGAAGAGCTTGAGGTTCTGCCACTCGGCCTTGACCCGCGGCCGTCCCAGATAGCGGCGTAGCCCCTTGCCCGCTCCCCAGTAACGCTTGACGTAATAACGTACGCCGCCGCGCTCGATGCGAATCACCTCGGATAGTGGATCCGACGTAAGGCGTTCGCCCTCGAGGGCGAATACGGCCTCGAGTGTGCCGAACGCTGCGAGCAATTCTGGATCTTGCAGATCGTGCTTCCAGGCCGTCATGCCTGTGTTCCTTTCCAGCTTGGCAAGGCCTGTACGATCCGGCGCAGCGGGATGAACGGACGCCAAACCGTCTTGCCCAGCCATTTGAAGCTCAGCACCGGGTTGACCACGCAATTGAACTCGTTGAACCCCGGCCGCCAGGTGAAATCGGTACGACGACGAGTGATGGTGAACGTACGTAACCCCATGAGCGAACCGAGATGCCCGCCGCCGGAGTCGTTGCTGATGACAACGGAGCATGTACGCAGAAAGTCGACGAGCCCTTTCAGATCCGCGAAGGCATGCACCTTGTAGCCTGCATATTCAGCACTCAACCTCTGCTGCTCGGCGGGGATGCCGACGAACTCGACCAGCCACCCTCTGGCAGCCAGAGAACGTGCCAGACGGCGAAATCCGGAGCATGAAAAGTTCTTGCTGGCATGGGGCGTCGTCGGAAAAATCGCGACGCGCCGCTCCGCATCCGCCGGCGGAACAGGCATCGCCTGCAGGCCTGCAATGGGCTGAGTCAGGTCGAGCCCCAGTATCTGCTCGGCATAAAGATCGATCCATTGAACCATGCTCTTGCCGGCCTTCGGATCGCGACAGATCACGTTATGTGCCCCCGGGATCTCATGCCCGAGCAGTGACACGGGCTGTTGCTCTGGCCTGAATGCGCGTGGAAGCTTCTTGCCAGCCAGATAGGCCACATTGCTCAGCGGCGCGTCGAGCTGCCAGTCGATGGCACAGATCACCAGGTCATTGCGCTCTGCCAGCCCCACCACATCGGGTTTGCCGCCGACTATCTCCAGACCGGGCAGGTACTCGTATATAGAGGCCAACAAAGCGGAAGCCAGGCTGACCTTGGCACCAGCGGCCTGCAGACGCCAGGCCAGGCGCAGGAACAAAGTGGTATCTCCGAGCGCCGGACAGGGTACGAGCGCGATGCTCACCCCTGGGCCGATCAATGTCTTGCTATTCGACATCTACAGTCGATCTCCATAACGCTGCTTACGCTCATACAGTTTCGCCGCCTTGCGCTCCAGCCGGGCGAGCAGGCTCGCCTCTTCATGCAATACCTGGTGCAGGGGGTGCCGGAAGTAGGTGCGCAGGAAGCGCAGCTTGTCGCGGCCAGTCAGGCCGATATCCAGCGCCGAAAAGTACAGGGCCGCCAGGTCCTTGTCGCGCCAGCGGCGGGGCACTGCGTCTCGAACCTGGGCCCGGTGCAGATCGATGACCGATAGGCGCAGGTCGCTGGCCTGGATCGGCCGATCGGTATGCAGCAGGAAGTGGCAGATATAGCAGTCGCGATGATTGACTCCGGCGCGGTGCATCTCGCCGGTCATCTGCGCCACTCGCTCGATCAGCGCCCACTTGAGCGCCGGCTTCGGCGGCTGCTGAGCCCAATTGAGGCTGAGCTGCTCCAGGTCGACGGTCGGCGCCAGTTCCTCGGTTATGATGAACGAGTGCTGGCTGGCCGGATTGCTGCCGCGCTCGCCGTAGGCCACGGCGGTCATGGTTGGCACGCCGGCTTCGGTCAAACGCTGAATGGCCTGCCATTCCTGCCCGGCGCCCAGTACCGGGGCCTTGGCCGTGAGCAGGTTCTTGGCGATCTCGCCCCAACCGATGCCACGGTGGATCTTGACGAAGTAGCCACGCCCGTCGACCTCGGTACGCAGCGTACGGCGACCTTCCAGCTCGCGATAGACCTGGCCCTGCAGCGCCTCGACGGCCTCGAACGCATCGCGGCCCGCCCACAGGCTTTTGAAGGGTTCGGCGAGAATCAGCTTCACGCGCGCTTCTCCGCGAGGATCACATCGGCGGCCTTCTTCGGCATCGAATACAGGTCGGCGCTGTCGGCGTAGGCCAGGCCGTTGCGCCCCCAGAATGCACGGCGCTCGGGATCGGCCAGCATGTCGGCCAGGGTGCGGTTGAGCTGCTCCTGCTCGAACGGGCTGGGCAGCACGCGGCCGCAGTCGGCATCGACGATGTAGTGGGCGTAGCCGCAGACATCGGTGACCAGCACCGGCAGGCCGGAGACCAGCGCCTCCAGCAGCACGGTGCCGGTGTTCTCGTTGTAGGCCGGATGGATCAGCAGATCGGCGCCGAGCAGAAAGCGCGGAATGTCGCTGCGCCCCTTGAGGATCTGCACCTGATCGGACAGACCCAACGCCTTGATCTGCAGCAGGAAGGGTTTCGGATCGTCCTGGCCGATGGCGATCAGCTGCGTGCGCTTGCGCAGCTCGCGCGGCAAGGACGCCAGCGCCTTGAGGCTGCGATCCAGCCCCTTGGTCTTGAAGCCGGAGCCGATCTGCACCAGCAGCAGGTCCTCGTCGGCCAGCTTGAATTCGCGGCGGAATTCGGCGCGAATCTCGGCTGCATTGGCCGGCGCGCGGCGGTCCTGGGCAATCCCCGGCGGCAGCAGGTGGAAACGCTGCAGCGGCGTCTTGTAGTGCTTGATGAACAGCGGCTGCTGCACCTCGGAGATCATCAGGATCTCGGTCTTCGATTCGGGCGAGAACACCGCGCGCTCGTAGTCGGCGAAGTGCTTGTAGCGGCCCCAGCGGCGATAGATCGGGTTGCGCAAGGTCTGCGCCTTGTCCTCGAAACAGCCGTCGGCGGCGTAGTACACGTCAAGACCCGGCATCTTGTTGAAGCCGATCACCCGGTCGACCGGATCGCGCGCCAGATCGGCCTGCAGCCAGGCCGTGAATTTCTCGTTACGGCGGTGATTGAACAGCGCCCGCACCGGCGCCACGCGCACGTCGAAGCCGCCAGGGTTTTCCCCTTCCCAGATCGGCGTGTAGACGCGAATGGCATGGCCGCGCGCCTGACACTCCAGGGCGATACGCATGAAATCGCGCTGCAGCCCGCCGAACGGGAAGTACTTGTAGAGAACGAAGGCCAGTTGCATAGCCGCTCCTTAAAGGGTGCCGGGAGGCGCCAGCAGCAGCGCCTCCAGTTCCAGGCCGACGCGCTCGGCGCCGAGGCCATCGAAGCAGGGCTTGTCACGGTCGCCGCAGCCGGCGTTCGGGCCGCTGGCGCAAAGGTGAATCTGGCTACGGCCGTAGGCGCCCACCTTGCCGGGCAGGGTCGGGCCGTAGAGGGAAATGTTCGGCACATCCAGCGCAGCAGCCAGATGGCCGAGGCCGGTGTCGACGGAGACGCAGGCGCTGGCACCGGCGATCACCTTGGCAACTCCGGCCAAGTTCAGCTTCGGCAGCACAGCGGCATGCGTCAGGCCGGCCGCGATGCGTTCGGCGCGAGCCTTCTCCGCATCGTTGCCCCAGGGCAGGCGCACGGCCCAACCCAGCTCGTCCATACGCACGGCCAGCGCACGCCAATCGGCCTCCGGCCAGTGCTTGCTGGCCCAGGTGGTGCCGTGCAGGAACACCAGATAAGGCTGCGCCGGAGCATCCATCATTGCCGCACGGTTCAGCCCGTAATCACCCGTGCCGGCCGGCAAGGGGTAGTCCAGCGCCTTGGCGAACAGCTGACGCACGCGCTCCAGGGCGTGCTGATCCTTGGGCACCGCGTAACGACGATCGTAGAAGCGACTGGCCAGCGGCTCACGCGCCGAATCGCGATCCAGACCGGCCACCGGCGCCGACACGTAACGCGTCAGCCAGGCGCTCTTGAGCAGGCCCTGGGCGTCGATCACCAGGTCGTAGCGGGTTTCACGCAGACGCTGCTTGAAGCGCGCCCATTCGCCACTGCGCCAAGTGCGCAGGGGGTGCTTGCGCCAGCGGCGGATGGCCACCGGAATCACCTGGGACACCGCCGGATGCCAGGCGGGAATCTCGGCGAAGCCTTCTTCCACCACCCAGTCGAAGCGGATGCCGGGAATGGCGCGGGCTGCGTCGGTCAGTGCCGGCAGGGTATGCACCACGTCGCCCAGCGATGAGGTCTTGATGATCAGCACCCGCAAATCAGTCACCCTCGACCAGGGTCAGAGGCTCACCGACCAGTCGATCCAGCGCCTCGATCACCGGCCTTGGCTTGAGCTCTCGCAGGCAGTTGTAGTGACCAAAGCGGCAGGTGCGCTCGAAACAGGGGCTGCACTCCAGGCCCAGGCGAACGATCTCGACCTGATCGGCCAACGGCGGGGTGAAACCCGGCGAAGTGGAGCCATAGACCGCTACCAGCGGACGGTTCAGCGCCGCCGCGACGTGCATCAGTCCGGAGTCATTGGACACCACAGCAGTCGCCGCCGACATCAGGTCGATGGCCTCGGCCAGACTGGTCTGCCCGGACAGGTTGCTGACCTCCTCGCGCAGGCCCGGAATCAGGCGCAAGCGGATGTCCTCACCACCGGCATGGTCGTTCTTCGAGCCGAACAACCAGACCTGCCAGCCCTCACGGATCTTCACTTCGGCGACCTTGGCGTAGTGCTCGGCAGGCCAGCGCTTGGCCTCGCCGAACTCGGCGCCGGGGCATAGCGCTAGCACCGGACGGTCCAGCTGCAGGCCAAATTTGCTCAGAGCGGCGTCACGGCTCGATTCATCGATCTGCAAACGCGGCTGCGGATAGGGCTGCGGCAACAGAGCACCTGGCTCATAGGCCAGCGCCATGAAACGCTCGATCATCAGCGGGTAGCGTTCTTTGTCCAGCGTGCGGATATCGTTGAGCAGGCCATAACGCATCTCGCCCTTCCAGCCGGTGCGCTTGGGAATGCCGGCAAACCAGGGCACCAGGGCGGATTTGAGCGAGTTGGGCAGCAGGATGGCCTGATCGTACTGACCGGCCAGCGACTTGCCGATACGCCGACGCGTGGCCAGATCGAGGACGCCATGGCCGAGCGGCAGACTGAGCGCGGCGCGCACTTCGGGCATGCGCTCGAGGATCGGCCGGCTCCAGTCCGGCGCCAGCACGTCTATCTCGCACGCAGGGTGGCGCTGTTTCAGGCACTGGAATAGCGTCTGCGCCATCACCATGTCGCCTACCCAGCTTGGCCCAACGATAAGTATCTTCATATTCTTTCCAGAAACGACCGGGGAGGCTTTCGCCTCCCCGTCGAGCCTTCGAGCAAGCGCTTATTTAACCAGCGTACGCCATTCGGCGTGGCCGCTGGTCTTGCCGGTGACCAGGTCGAAGTAGGCCTTCTGCAGCTTCTCGGTCACAGGGCCACGGCGGCCAGCGCCGATCTTGCGGCCATCGACTTCGCGGATCGGCGTGACTTCAGCGGCGGTGCCGGTGAAGAAGGCCTCGTCGGCGATATACACCTCGTCACGGGTGATGCGCTTCTCGACCACCTTGATGCCGTGCTCTGCGGCCAGGGTCAGGATGGTGCTACGGGTGATGCCGTTGAGGCAGGAGGTCACTTCCGGGGTGTACACCACACCGTCCTTGACCAGGAAGATGTTCTCGCCCGAACCCTCGGCCACATAGCCTTCCGGGTCCAGCAGCATGGCCTCGTCGGCGCCACCGGAGATGGCTTCCTGCAGCGCCAGCATCGAGTTGATGTAGTTGCCGTTGGCCTTGGCCCGGGTCATGGCGATGTTGACATGGTGGCGGGTGTAGGAGCTGGTGCGCACCTTGATACCGGCTTCCAGCGCCTCTTCGCCCATGTAGGCGCCCCAGTGCCAGGCGGCAACGATTACGTGCACCTTCAGACCCGCGGCGCGCAGCCCCATGCCTTCGCTGCCGAAGAACACCATCGGACGCAGGTAGGCGCTTTCCAGGCCGTTCTCGCGCACAGCCGCGCGCTGGGCCTCGTTGATCTCTTCCTTGGAGAAAGGAATCTGCATGTTGAAGATGTGCGCAGAGTCGAACAGGCGATCGGTGTGCGCCTGCAGGCGGAAGATCGCGGTGCCGTCCGGAGTGTTGTAGGCACGCACACCTTCGAACACGCCCATGCCGTAGTGCAGGGTGTGGGTCAGCACATGGGTGTTGGCTTCGCGCCACGGCACCAGTTTGCCGTCGTACCAGATCACGCCATCACGGTCGGACATCGACATCTTGCCTGCTCCTCAAATTCGCTTCACGGTTCGAACAATTCGGTGGGGCCGCAGCCCCTTCATTCAACTCAGCCCCAGCTCACGCCACAAACGCATCACGGCACGACGCTCGTCCTGAAACTGATCACCCGGCACCACTCCAGGCTGCTTCTGCAGCGCCTGGCGATGAGCGGCCGAGCGGTAATTCTTGTAGACCTCACGCAGCAAAGCGGCATCCTCGGCGCCCATCAGACCGACCCGCTCCAGACCTTCCAGAATGCGGATGTTATCGGTGAACTCGAGTAGCTGCGGGTGTTGCCACGACCAGGCCAGAGCCGCGTATTGCACCATAAATTCGATATCGACGATACCACCGGCGTCCTGCTTCAGATCGAAGGAGGACGTGGCCTCGAAGGCGTTCGGCGCCGTTCCGGCCGCGGTATTTTTGTTGCCAAGGTTGTCGCGCATCTTCGCCCGCATCTCGCTGACCTCGACGCGCAGCGCCTCGATATCGCGCTGGCGCCCCAGCACCTCGGCGCGCACCCGGGCGAATTCGCCGGCCAGGCGCGAACAGCCCACCAGCACCCGCGCACGCACCAGCGCCTGATGCTCCCAGGTCCAGGCCTCGTTTTCCTGATAGCGCTGGAAGGCGCCCAATGAACTGACCAGAAGCCCGGCTGCGCCCGAAGGTCGCAGGCGCATATCCACTTCATACAAGGCGCCAGAGGTGGTCTGGGTGGTCAGCAGGTGAATGATGCGCTGACCCAGGCGGGTGAAGAACTGCGCGCCGTCGATGGGTTTGGCGCCATCGGTCTCGGCCTGCGGATCGCCGTCATGGATGAACACCAGATCCAGGTCCGAACCGTGGCCGAATTCCAGGCCGCCGACCTTGCCGTAACCAACGATGATGAAATCCGGGTCGCACGGCGTGCCATCGACACGCTGCGGGCGGCCATGGCGTTGCACCGTATGCTGCCAGGCCAGCGCCAGGACCTGATCAAGAATCGCCTCGGCCAGCCAGGTCAGGTAGTCCGACACCTTCATCAAGGGCAGCGTGCCGGCAATCTCCGAGGCGGCTACGCGCAGGCTGTGGGCCAGCTTGAAATGCCGCAGCGCCTCCATCTGCTGCTCCAGATCCTCCTCGGGAATGCGGATCAGCCGCTCGCGCAGCTCGGCTGCCAGTTCCGGGGCCAGCGGTGGCGAGTACAGCCGACCCTCGTTGAGCAACTCATCGAGCAACAGCGGGTAGCGGGCGATCTGCTCGGCGATCCAGGGGCTGGCCGCACAAAGAGTGATCAGCCGTTCCAGTGCGCCAGGGTTCTCACTCAGCAGCACCAGATAGGCCGAGCGCCTCGCGACCTTTTCCACCAGCGGCAACACCCGCTCGAGCACCAGATCCGGCGCCTCGTGCTCTACCGTCTGCGCCAGCAGACGCGGAATGAAGGCGTCCAGTCGCTCACGCCCCAGGCGCTGCATGGCGCGCACTTGCGGCCCATTGCGCAAATCGGCGAGGCGCCGACTGGCCGTCACGGCCTCGGCAAAGCCGGCCTCCTGCAGCTGCTGCTCGGCCGCCTCGTCATCCAGCGCGCCCTGCCACAACGGCAGCCATTCGGCGCCTACCACTGTTTCGCCAGCATCCGCTTCGTCTTCGTCCGGGTCGGCAATCACCTGCTGAAAATGCCATTCGATGCGGCCACGCCAGTGCATCAGGCGCTGGTGAAAACTCGCCCAGTCGGCAAAACCCATGATCGCTGCCACACGCGCCTGATCCTGCGCATCGGTCGGCAACATCTGCGTCTGCCGGTCACCGATGCCCTGCAGCGCATGCTCGGCGTAACGCAGAAACTCGTAACCTTCCTTCATCTCCGCGACCACCGCCGGCGGCAGATAACCCTGCCCCTCCAGGGTCGTCAGCACCTTGAGCAGCGGCCGCTGCTGCAGGCTGAGGTCGCGCCCGCCGTGAATCAGTTGGAAGGCCTGGGCGATGAACTCGATCTCGCGGATGCCGCCGGCACCCAGCTTGATGTTCTCGCTCATGCCCTTGCGCCGCACCTCCTGCTGGATCAGCAGCTTCATGGCGCGCAGCGCTTCGATAGCGGAAAAGTCCAGATAGCGGCGATAGACGAAGGGCCGCAGCATCTCCAGCAGCTCGGCACCCGCGGCCTGATCGCCACCCACCACGCGCGCCTTGATCATCGCGTAGCGTTCCCAGTCGCGGCCTTGATCCTGGTAGTACTGCTCCAGCGCATTGAAGCTGAATACCAGCGCACCGCTGGAGCCATAGGGGCGCAAACGCATGTCGGTGCGGAAGACGAAACCGTCGACGGTGATCGCATCCAGCGCCTTGATCAGCTTCTGCCCAAGGCGGATGAAGAACTCCTGGTTGTCCAGCGGACGCTTGACCCCCTCGGTCTCGCCGCCTTCCGGGTAGCCAAAAATCAGATCGATATCCGAAGACAGGTTGAGCTCGTGCGCGCCGAGCTTGCCCATACCGAGAATGACCATGTGCTGCGCCTGGCCGCTGCGCCGCCCCACCGGCGTACCGAACTGCGCGCAATGGCGTGGATAGAGCCAGTGATAGGCCAGATCGATACAGGCGTCGGCCAGATCCGAAAGGTCACGACAGGTCTCAGCCAGCGCCGCCTGCCGACTGAAATCGCGCCAGATGATGCGCAGCTGCTGCCGGTTGCGGAAACGCCGCAGACAACGGCCCAGCGCATCCTCGTCGGCGCACTCGGCCAATTGTGCCTCCAGCTGCTGACGCAGTTCGCCTGGCGCCAGGCTGCGTTCCAGCTCGCCGGAATCGGCCAGCGCGACGAACACCTGCGGATCACGCCGGGCCTGCTCAGTGACGTAGTCGCTCAGGGCCGAGACCTGTCGCCAGGCCGTGCGCCGCGCTTGCGGCCAGACAGCAACGCTTTCGGCGAGCCCCTCATGCTCGGCCAACGCCGCTTGCAGCGACTGTTCGGCTCGCTCGGCGAGTGAGATCAGGGAGGGGGGCAAATCGACCAGCAACGGCAGGCTCATGGTCTATCCTTTTCGCGGACTGCCGGACGCACCGTGCAGGCACCCGGAACCCCGCTGGCTCAAGGCACACGCGGCCGGCGGCGCCGCGGATTGTAGTTTTACTACGGAAGAATTGTATCCAGAGGGCTGAATCCGTCGTCGAAATGTAGTAAAACTACACGCGGCCGGTCCTACCCCCGGTAAATCCAAGAATTTCAACTCGCCCGCCCAAAAAGCCGGCGAGACCCAACTGGCCTCCGATTCTGGAAGCCTTTCCGCCCTGGAGCAAGCCATGCAAGACCTCGATCCGATCGAAACCCAGGAATGGCTGGACGCCCTTGAATCCGTCCTCGACCGTGAGGGTGAAGACCGAGCCCATTACCTGATGACCCGTCTGGGCGAGCTGGCCACCCGTAGCGGTGCGCAGCTGCCCTACGCCATCACCACGCCGTACCGCAACACCATCCCGGTCACCCACGAAGCGCGCATGCCCGGCGACCTGTTCATGGAACGCCGCATCCGCTCGCTGGTGCGCTGGAACGCCCTGGCCATGGTGATGCGCACCAACCTGGACGACCCGGATCTGGGCGGCCACATCTCCAGCTTCGCCTCTTCCGCGACGCTGTATGACATCGGCTTCAACTACTTCTTCCAGGCCCCGACCGAAGAACACGGCGGCGACCTGGTGTTCTATCAGGGCCACGCCAGCCCTGGCGTCTACGCCCGCGCCTTCATGGAAGGCCGCATCAGCGAAGACCAGATGAAGAACTTCCGCCGCGAAGTCGACGGCAAAGGTCTGTCGTCCTACCCGCACCCCTGGCTGATGCCGGACTTCTGGCAGTTCCCCACCGTATCCATGGGTCTCGGCCCGATCCAGGCCATCTACCAGGCCCGCTTCATGAAGTACCTGGAAGCGCGCGGTTTCATCCCCGCCGGCAAGCAGAAAGTCTGGTGCTTCATGGGCGACGGCGAGTGCGACGAGCCGGAATCCCTCGGCGCCATCTCCCTGGCCGGCCGCGAGAAGCTGGACAACCTGATCTTCGTCATCAACTGCAACCTGCAGCGCCTCGACGGCCCGGTTCGCGGCAACGGCAAGATCATCCAGGAACTCGAAGGCGTGTTCCGCGGTGCTCAGTGGAACGTCAACAAGGTGGTCTGGGGCCGTTTCTGGGATCCGCTGTTCGCCAAGGACAAGGACGGTGCCCTGCAGCGTCGCATGGACGAAGTGGTCGACGGTGAATACCAGAACTACAAGGCCAAAGACGGCGCCTACGTGCGCGAAAACTTCTTCAACAGCCCGGAACTCAAGGAGATGGTCAAGGACCTCTCCGACGACGAGATCTGGAAGCTCAACCGTGGCGGCCACGACCCGTACAAGGTCTACGCGGCCTACCACCAGGCCGTGAACCACAGCGGCCAGCCGACCGTGATCCTGGCCAAGACCATCAAGGGCTACGGTACCGGCGCCGGTGAAGCGAAGAACACCGCGCACAACACCAAGAAGGTCGATGTCGACAGCCTGCGTCAGTTCCGCGACCGCTTCGACATTCCGGTCAAGGACGAGGACCTGGAAAACCTGCCGTTCGTGCGCCCGGAGCCGGGCAGCCCCGAGTACAAGTACCTGCACGAGCGCCGCAACGCGCTGGGCGGCTTCGTCCCGCAGCGTCGGCAGAAGAGCTTCAGCATCCCCCCCCCGCCGCTGGATACCCTCAAGGCCATCCTCGACGGCTCGGGCGACCGCGAAATCTCCACCACCATGGCCTTCGTGCGTATCCTCGCGCAGCTGGTCAAGGACAAGGAACTCGGCCAGCGCATCGTCCCTATCATCCCGGACGAAGCCCGTACCTTCGGTATGGAAGGCATGTTCCGTCAGCTCGGCATCTACTCTTCGGTGGGTCAGCTGTACGAGCCGGTCGATAAAGACCAGGTGATGTTCTACAAAGAGGACAAGAAAGGTCAGATCCTCGAGGAAGGCATCAACGAAGCCGGCGCCATGAGCTCCTTTATCGCCGCCGGTACTTCGTACTCCTGCCACAACCAGCCGATGCTGCCGTTCTACATCTTCTACTCGATGTTCGGCTTCCAGCGTATCGGTGACCTGGCCTGGGCCGCTGGCGACAGCCGCACCCGCGGTTTCCTGATCGGCGGTACCGCCGGCCGTACCACCCTCAACGGTGAAGGCCTGCAGCACGAAGACGGCCACAGCCACATGCTGGCAGCGACCATCCCCAACTGCCGCACCTACGACCCGACCTATGGCTACGAGCTCGCCGTGATCATCCGCGAAGGCATTCGCCAGATGGCCGAAGAGCAGCAGGACATCTTCTACTACATCACCGTGATGAACGAGTCGTACCAGCAGCCGGCCATGCCGGAAGGCGTGGAAGACGGCATCATCAAGGGCATGTACCTGCTCGAGGAAGACAAGAAGGAAGCTGCGCACCACGTGCAGCTGCTGGGTTCCGGCACCATCCTGCGCGAAGTGCGCGAAGCGGCGAAGATCCTGCGCGACGAGTACAACATCGCTGCCGATGTCTGGAGCGTCACCAGCTTCAACGAACTGCGCCGCGACGGCCTGGCCGTGGAGCGTCGCAACCGCCTGCACCCGGGCCAGAAGCCGCAGCAGACCTATATCGAGCAGTGCCTGAGCGGTCGCAAGGGCCCGGTCATCGCTTCCACCGACTACATGAAGCTGTTCGCTGAACAGGTTCGCCAGTGGGTACCGAGCAAGGAATACAAGGTCCTGGGCACCGACGGCTTCGGCCGCAGCGACAGCCGCAAGCAGCTGCGTCACTTCTTCGAAGTGGATCGCAACTGGGTCGTGCTGGCCGCCCTGGAAGCCCTGGTAGACCGTGGCGAGATCGAAGCCAAGGTGCTGGCTGACGCCATCGCCAAGTTCGGCATCGACGCCGACAAAGCCAACCCCCTGGACTGCTAAGGAGCGTAGCGATGAGTGAGTTGATTCGCGTACCCGACCTCGGCGGTGAAGGCGAGGTGATTGAACTGCTGGTCAAGGTCGGCGACCGTGTCGAAGCCGAGCAGAGCGTACTGACCCTGGAGTCCGACAAGGCCTCCATGGAAGTGCCCTCGCCCAAAGCCGGCGTGATCAAGGAAATCAAGGTCAAGATCGGCGATCGCCTGAAGGAAGGCGACGAATTGCTGGTGCTGGAAGTCGAAGGTGCCGCGCAAGCCGCGCCTGCGCCGAAAGCCGAAGCTGCGCCTGCCGAAGCCCCTAAAGCGGCCGCTCCGGCAGCAGCGCCCGCCGCGGCTGCCACCGGCAGCAGCGTGCAGGACGTGCACGTGCCGGATATCGGCTCCAGTGCCAAGGGCAAGGTCATCGAGATCATGGTCAAGGTCGGCGATCGCATCGAAGCCGACCAGAGCCTGCTGACTCTGGAATCCGACAAGGCCTCCATGGAAATCCCCTCGCCGGCTGCCGGCGTAGTGGAGCAGGTGCTGGTCAAGCTGGATGATGAAATTGGCACTGGCGACCTGATTCTCAAGCTGAAAGTCGAAGGGGCTGCTCCGGCGGCCTCGGCTCCGGCTGCCGCGCCGACACAAGCTGCCGCACCCGCTGCAGCCCCTGCACCGGCAGCCGCGCCTAGCGGCAGCAGCGTGCAGGACGTACGTGTGCCGGACATCGGCTCCAGCGCCAAGGGCAAGGTCATCGAGATCATGGTCAAGGCCGGCGACAGCATCGAAGCCGACCAGAGCCTGCTGACCTTGGAGTCCGACAAGGCCTCCATGGAAATCCCCTCGCCGGCTGCCGGCGTGGTGGAAGAAGTGCTGGTCAAGCTGGATGACGAAATCGGCACCGGCGACCTGATCCTCAAGCTCAAGGTAGCCGGCTCTGCTTCTGCGCCCGCCCCGGCGCAAGCCAGCCAGGAAGTGCACCGCGTGCCGGAAGGTGCGGCGCCGGAAGTGGCCGCCGAAGTGCGCGCCATCGCCTCGCTGTCGGCAGCTGCCGCCGAAGTCGCCAATGCGCCCAAGCGCGATGGCGCCAAGGTGCATGCCGGCCCGGCCGTGCGTCAGCTGGCCCGCGACTTCGGCGTGGAGCTGGCGGATATCGCCGGTACCGGCCCGAAAGGCCGCATCCTCAAGGAAGACGTGCAGGCGTATGTCAAGGCGATGATGCAGAAGGCCAAGGCCGCACCGCAGGCGACTGCTGCAGCCGCTACCGGCGGCGCCGGCATTCCGCCGATTCCGGCCGTGGACTTCAGCAAGTTCGGTGAAATCGAAGAAGTGGCGATGACCCGCCTGATGCAGGTCGGCGCTGCCAACCTGCACCGCAGCTGGCTCAACGTACCGCACGTGACCCAGTTCGACTCGGCCGACATCACCGACCTGGAAGCCTTCCGCGTTGCGCAGAAGGCCGTGGCGGAAAAGGCCGGCGTCAAGCTGACCGTGCTACCGCTGCTGCTCAAGGCCTGCGCCCACCTGCTCAAGGAACTGCCGGACTTCAACAGTTCGCTGGCCCCGAGCGGCAAGGCGATCATCCGCAAGAAGTACGTGCACATCGGCTTCGCCGTCGATACGCCGGACGGCCTGCTGGTACCGGTGATCAAGAACGTCGACCAGAAGAGCCTGCTGCAACTGGCTGGCGAAGCGGCCGAGCTGGCCGACAAGGCCCGTAAGAAGAAGCTCTCGGCTGACGACATGCAGGGCGCCTGCTTCACCATCTCCAGCCTCGGCCATATTGGCGGCACCGGCTTCACGCCGATCGTCAACGCGCCGGAAGTGGCGATCCTTGGTGTGAGCAAGGCCACCATGCAACCGGTCTGGGACGGCAAGGCCTTCCAGCCCAAGCTGATGCTGCCGCTGTCGCTGTCCTACGATCACCGCGTGATCAATGGCGCAGCCGCTGCCCGCTTCACTCAGCGCCTGTCGCAGCTGCTGGCCGACATCCGCACCATCCTGCTGTAAATCGTTTCGAGCACGCCACGCTCGCATCCTCAACCCCGCCCATTTGGGTGGGGTTTTTTTTCGCCTGCTCAAAGCCACGGCCGAGTTGATCCCGGTCATGTCCTTTAGCGCAGCAGCCGCCATGATCGCGCCATCGATATCGATCCGGCGCACTCCCATGCTCTATCTGCTTCTGAAATTCGCCCACCTGACTGCCGCCGCCTTCTTCATCGGCGGCGTTTTCTTCGAAGTGATGATCCTCAGTCGCGCCACCCGCGAGCTTGCGGAGGAGGCCAAGGCAGGTTTCTCACGCGCGCTTGGACAGCGCGCACGGCAGGTCATGCACTGGGTGATTCTGGCGCTCTATGCGGCCGGCCTGGGCCTGGCCTGGCACTACCGCGCGGCATTGCATACGCCGTTGGCCAGCAGCTTCGGCATCCTTCTCAGCCTGAAAATCACCCTGGCCTTGAGCATACTCGGGCATTTTCTGCTGGTGGTGTTCCTGATGCGCCGCGGCCGCCTGACAGCGGCACGCTCGCGACGCATTCATCTGAGCGTTCTGCTGCAGATGCTGGCCATTCTGTTTCTGGCCAAGGCCATGTTCCTGCTGAACCTGTGAGGGCCAGGTCAACCCTTCTGCACGTTACGGATCAGAAAGCTCAGGGCCTTGGCCAGCTCGCCCGCACCCTGATGGTCACGCACGATACTCAGCAACTCGCTGCCATCGACCGGATTGAGCAGCACACAACGGATACCGCCGGTCGGACATTCGTAGCGGATGAACGGATCGATACCGAACACCGAAACACGCTGATTGCGCACGGCGATGGCAGTCCCCTGCACGTCACGGCGCTCCTCGCGCAGAATCAGTTCGCCGGCATTGCCGACAGCGAAGCGGTAGAGCAGATCCTGCCGCTGCGCCTGGCCAACCTGGTAGCCGGCGCGCAGGGCGTAGGTTTCCAGCAGGGCATTGTTGTGCGCCAGCAGTGCCTGACGCTCGTTGTCGGTCAGATACAGACGCTTGAGCCCGTCCAGGTATGCGGCCTGATCAGCACCCTGCAATGCCCCCTTTTCATCGGCACCGGCCAACGCCGGGATGGCAGCAGAAAGCGTCGCCCCCAACAGCATTGCCATCAGTTTCCTTGTCAGTCTTGCTTGCATGATGCACCCTTGCCGAACGCTATAGTGAAGTAGGCCTGAGCCCTAGCCTCCGTCCAAGCCGCTACGCCCTGGTAGCAGCGGTCTGTGCTGAGAACGGAAGCCTCGCCTGGTCAGCATACTGGAAGCCCAACGCCCAATGAAAAGCCATCCCGATGCTGGCACCCGCTCGGCAGCCGAGGTTGTGACGCAGTTGCCAGTACCATCGCGGCTCGGCATGTTGCGTTTCGAGCGCTTGAACGAGCCAAGCTGGGCGCTGCTTTTTCTCGACCCGGCCTGTGAGCGCAAACTCGGCATCAGTGCCGCCGATCTGTGCGCATTGGTGGACGCCCCCTACGCCAGCCTGATGGAGCCGGAAGCACGTTATCGCCTGCACGATGCCATCCAGCAGCAGCTGCTGCAGCACGCCCATTATCTGGTGCGCTACACCCTGCATACGCCGCAAGGCGCACTGAACATCCTGGAAGTCGGCGAGCCCTTCAAGCAGCGCAACCGCCAGCTGCTGCGCGGCTATCTGCTGATCGCCGATAACAACTTCGACACCTTCCCTCCTGGCGAGCTGGAGCTGCACAGCCAGAATCAGAACCTGCGCAATTCGCTGCAGCAGTACCAGCGCACGCAGGAAAATCATCTGCAACATCTGGCCCGCTCGCATACCCAACAGCAGTTGATCGTACGCCTGGCGCGCCAGCGCTATGGTTCCAGCGATCCGCAACAGGAAGCCGCCGAGCTGATCACCCAGGCTGCCTGCGAAGTCTACGGCGTGGCCCGCGCGGGCATCTGGCGCGTGAGTACCCAGAGTCTCGATTCCATATCGCTGTACCGTCGCGATCTGGACCGTCACGAGCAATTGCCCTCGATAGACGCACGCAACTTTCCGCATTACCTGGAGGCGCTGCACAGCGGTCGGGCGATCGACGCTCACGATGCGCAACACGACCTGCGCACCCGCGAGCTGGCGCCCGGCTACCTGGAGCCACTGGGCATCACCTCGATGCTCGATGCCAGCATTCGTATCGAAGGCGAAGTGGTAGGCGTACTCTGCCTGGAACACATCGGCCCCAAGCGTATCTGGCAGGCTGACGAGATCGCCTTCGCCGGCGAGCTGGCCGATCAGTTCGCCCAGGTGCTGGTCAACCAGGAGAAGCGCTCGGTCACCCATGCGCTGTACCTGTTCCAGCGCGCCGTCGAGCAGAGCGCCAGCGCCTTCCTGCTGGTCGACCGCGACGGCCGGGTGGAATACGTCAACCCCAGCTTCACCGCCATTACCCTGTACAGCAGCGACGAAGTCTGCGGCCATCGCCTGTCGGAGCTGCCAGCCCTGGCCAACCTCAGCGACCTGCTGTTCGATACCGATTCGAGCCTGGCCGAGCACAGCAGCTGGCAGGGCGAGTTTCGCAGCCGGCGCAAGAATCAGGAGCCCTACTGGGGCCACCTGTCGATCTCCAAGGTGTACGGCGACGATGGTGAGCTGACTCACTATATCGGCATCTACGAAGACATCACCGAGGCCAAGCTGGCGCAACAACGCATCGAGCGCCTGGCCTACACCGACAACCTGACCAACCTGGGCAATCGTCCTTCGTTCATCCGCAGCCTCGAAGAACGCTTCGCCCGCAATAACCAGCAATCACTGGGCTTGCTGCTGGTGGACATCGACAACTTCAAGCGCATCAACGACAGCCTCGGCCACCAGACCGGTGACAAGCTGCTCTCGGCGCTGGCCCGGCGCCTGCGCAACAGCCTGGGCGCCAAGGGCACCCTGGCGCGCTTCGCCAGCAACGAGTTCGCCATCCTGCTCGATGGCTGCGACGAGGACAGCGGCCTGCGGGTCGCCCATCAGGTGCTGCAGACCCTGGACAAACCGCTGTTCGTCGACAACCAGCTGATCAGCATCACCGGCTCGGTCGGCCTGGCCATCGCGCCCGAACACGGCGACGACCCACAGACCCTGATGAAGCATGCCGGCCTCGCCCTGCACAAGGCCAAGGCCAACGGCAAGCATCAGGTGCAGCTGTTCACCGAAGTGCTCAATGCCGAGGCCAACTACAAGCTGTTCGTCGAGAACAACCTGCGCCGCGCCCTGACCCAGAACGAACTGGAAGTCTTCTATCAGCCCAAGCTGTGCCTCAAGAGCGGCCAGTTGCTCGGCATGGAGGCGCTGCTGCGTTGGCAGCATCCGGAGAAGGGCATGATCCGCCCCGACCAGTTCATCGGCGTCGCCGAGGAGACCGGCCTGATCATCCCCATCGGCAAGTGGGTGGTACGCCAGGCCTGCCGCATGAGCAAGCAGATCGCCGCCATCGGCATGGGCGAACTGCAGGTGGCGATCAACCTGTCGCCCAAGCAGTTCTCCGACCCCGATCTGGTCGGCTCCATCGCCGCCATCCTCCACGAAGAGCAGCTCGACCCGCGCCTGCTGGAACTGGAACTGACCGAGAGCCTGCTGCTGGAAGCCACCGATGACACCCGCCACCAGCTTGGTCGCCTCAAGAGCCTGGGCCTGACCCTGGCCATGGACGATTTCGGCACCGGGTATTCCTCGCTCAGCTATCTGAAGAAATTCCCCATCGACGTGATCAAGATCGATCGCAGCTTCATCAAGGACATCCCTGACAATCAGGACGATATGGAGATCACCTCGGCGGTGATTGCCATGGCGCACAACCTCAAGCTCAAGGTGGTCGCAGAAGGCATCGAAACCGGCGCACAACTCGCCTTCCTGCGTCGCCAGCGCTGCGACGTCGGCCAGGGCTATCTGTTCGACAAACCGATTTCCGGCCGCGAGCTGATCGACAGCCTGCGCCGCTATCCCTGCAGGCCCCAGGCCGACCAGCGGACGTAATACGCGTCACTGCGCGTAGTCCAAACTCAGTGACTTTTCAGGAGACCGCCATGGTTCTGCGCTCCCAGATTCTCGTCAACAAAAACGCCCTTCCGACTGCCGAGCAGGCTCTGCCCGGTCGTGCCGAGCCACTGCCGGTGGCCGACACCCACTATGTCAACGGCAACCCGATCAAACCGCCCTTCCCTGCCGGCCTGCAGCAGGCAGTATTCGGCCTGGGCTGCTTCTGGGGTGCCGAGCGGCGTTTCTGGCAGCAGCCGGGCGTGTTCAGCACGGCGGTCGGCTACGCCGGCGGCTTTACCCCCAACCCCACCTACGAGGAGGTCTGCTCCGGCCTGACCGGGCATACCGAGGTGGTGCTGGTGCAGTTCGACCCGAAGCAGACCAGCTTCGAGGCGTTGCTCAAGGTGTTCTGGGAGGCACACAACCCGACTCAGGGCATGCGTCAGGGCAATGACCAGGGCACCCAGTATCGCTCGGCGATCTACTGCCAGGACGAGGCTCAACTGAGCGCAGCCAAAGCCAGTCAGGCACGCTTCCAGGCCGAGCTGGACAAGGCCGGCCTGGGCAGCATCACCACCGAAACCCTGCAGGCGCCGACCTTCTACTATGCCGAGACCTATCACCAGCAATATCTGGCGAAGAACCCCAATGGCTATTGCGGCCTGGGCGGAACCGGCGTATGTCTACCCCCTGAATCCTGAACGCAGGTAGAGAGTCGTGGAGCTGAGCAGCATTTCCAGCCAGGTATCGAGTCAGGCATCGGCGCAAATCTCCGCGCAGATGTCGCTCCTGCTGCTGCGCAAGACGCTGGAGCTGCAGGCTGCCAACATCACCGGGCTGGTGCAGACCGCTGCGCCGGTCAGCGCCCCCAGCAATCCGCCTCACCTGGGCAACAGCATCGATGTGATGGCCTGATCGGAAGAACTGCTGCCATCACGGCATCGGCCGGACTAGAATTCGGGGCAATTAGCCATCACTGGACGAGCCCGGCATGTCTGCCACTGCGCCCTACATCACGCCCGATCAGCTATGCGTCGGCCTTTACGTCCAACTCGACCTGAGCTGGTGGGAACATGATTTCGCCTTCAGCAATTTCAAGATCAAGGATGAAGCGCAGATTCGCGCCCTGCGCGCCCTGAACCTCAAGCAGCTGCGCTACGATCCAGCTCGTAGCGACTGCCCACCTCTGGAGCTCGCCGAAGACGCACCGGCGCCCTCCCCCATCGAACTGCCCGTCGATCCGCAAGCACAGGAGCGTCAGGAGCGCGCGCAGAAACTGCGCCAACTGCGCAGCCGCCTGGCCGACGTGGATCGCCGCTTCATCGAAGCGAGCCAGCGCATCAAGGCGCTCAACCAGACCCTGCGCAGCCGCCCGGAAGATGCCATGCGCCAGGCCGGCGCCATTGTCGGCGAGATGGTCGAGACGCTGCTCGGCGCCCCGGGCGTGGTGCTGCACAGCATCACCGGCAAGGCCTCTGAGGACAGCTACTTCCATGCGTTGAACGTCACCGTGCTGTCCCTGCTGCTCGGGCGCCAGCTCGGGCTCGACAGCGAGGCCTGCCATAGCCTTGGCCTCGGTGCGCTGCTGCACGATATCGGCAAGCTGGAAGTGCCGAGCAAGGTGCTGCTCAAGCCCGAACCCCTGACGCGCCCGGAGCAACAGCTGCTGCAGATGCACACCGAGTTCGGCCTGAGCATCGGGCAGAAGCTGATGCTCGATGACGAAGTGCTGCGCATCATCCACGAGCACCACGAACACTGTGACGGCAGCGGCTACCCGCGCGGCCTGCGCGAAGCCGCTATCGGCCGCCTGAGCCGACTGGTGGCCATCACCAACCATTTCGACGGCTTGTGCAACCCGCTCGACCCGCGCCAGGCGCTGAGCCCGCACGAAGCCCTGGCGCTGATGTTCAAGCAGCAGCGCGAGCACTTCGACGAAGTGGCATTGAAGGCCTTCATCCGGGTCATGGGCATCTACCCACCCGGTAGCCTGGTGCAGCTGGAGGATGAGCGCTATGCGCTGGTGCTGGGCATGAACCCGAGCCAGGCGCTCAAGCCCACGCTGATTGTCTACGACGCCGAGGTAGCCAAGGAGGAAGCCCTGATCCTCGACCTCGCGCAGGAGCCGAAGCTGGCCATCGCCCGCAGCCTGCGTCCTTCGCAGCTACCGCTGGAGGTGCTGGAGTACCTCAGCCCGAGGCGCAACCTGAGCTATCACATCGAGCCTAACCAGAAACGCGGTTGAATAACGGGCAGTAGCCCGGATGCAATCCCGGAATTGGGGGCCACGGCTCCCGGATTGCATCCGGGCTACGCGTTGCAGGCAAGAGCAGTGTGCGGCTCGCTTGCAGCTTATGGCTTGCCGCTTGCGGCTTCTTCTATCAGCCAATCCAAACGCCAACCACCCTGGCTCTGCCCCAGCGCGTCGGCCAGCCAGGGCAGCAGCTGCTTGAGCTCGTCTTCCAGCCCCCACGGTGGATTGCTGATCACCAGGCCGGAACCGCTCAGGCGCGTGGCGTCGTCCGGGGCATGCACGTAAAGTTCAGCGCGCAGCAGCTTGGGCGCGGCACTTTTTTGCAAATCGCGGTAGAAGCGCGCCAGCTGGCGCTCGTCCTTGATCGGATACCAGATCGCCACGATGGCCTGACGCATGCGCCCATGCGCCTCATTCAACGCCTCGACGCAGCGCTGCAGTTCGTCCGCCTTCTCGAACGGCGGATCGATCAGCAGCAGCACGCGTTTCTCGCGGGTCGGCATCAGCGCCCGCGGCACCAGCCAGCCCTCGCCCAGGTGCACCGCTACGCGACGGTCGCCGCGCATGTTGTCCTTGAGCAGGCGGCCGTCCTCGGGGTGCTTCTCGTTGAGCTGCAGACGATCCTGCTCACGGCTGAGCAGGCGCGCCAGCTCCGGCGAACCCGGGTAGTAACGCAGCTCGCCATCCGGGTTCATCGCCCGCACCACCTCTAGATAGGCTTCCACCGCATCCGGCAGCTGGGTGGCCTGCCAGAGGCGGCCGATGCCTTCCAGGTACTCGCCGGTGCGACTGGCCTGATCGCCCTGCAGATCGTAGAGGCCGAGGCCGGCGTGGCTGTCGAGATAGGCAAAGGGTGCCTCCTTCTTCGACAGCAGGGCGAGCAGGCGAGTCAGCACCAGGTGCTTGAGCACGTCGGCGTGATTGCCGGCATGGAAGGCGTGGCGGTAGTTCATGTGCGAGTCCTCGAATCAGGCGCGCAGTTTAACAGGCCGGCGCCCGGCATTGCGGCTTGCCCCTTCGCGCCCTTACGGCCTAGGCTGCGCTTCTCCACGGATAGCGAGAACCCGCCATGTCTCTGCAAGAACTGCTCGGTAGCGAACTGCCCCTGATCCAGGCGCCGATGGCCGGCTCGCAGGATCACCGTCTGGCTGCTGCCGTGTGCGAAGCTGGCGGCCTTGGCTCGATTCCCTGCGCCATGCTCACCCCCATAGCCATGCGTCAGGCGCTGCAGGCGATGCGCGAGCTGACCGAGCGGCCGTTCAACCTCAACTTCTTCAGCCATGTGCCGCCCGAGCCGGACGCGGCCCGCGAGGCTGGCTGGCGCGAAGCGCTGGCGCCCTACTATGCCGAGCTGGGCGTGGACGCGGCGAGCATCGCCAGCGGGCCTGGGCGCCTGCCGTTCAACGACGAGGCGGCCGCGCTGGTAGAAGAGTTTCGCCCGGCGGTGGTCAGCTTTCATTTCGGCCTGCCGCAGCCGGATCTGCTCGAGCGAGTCCGGCGCAGCGGCGCAAAGATTCTCTCCAGCGCCACCACGCTGGACGAGGCGCTGTGGCTGCAGGAACGCGGCGTCGATGCAGTGATCGCTCAGGGACTGGAAGCCGGCGGCCATCGCGGGCATTTTCTCGATCACGACCTGAGCCGCCAGCTCGGCACCTTCGCCCTGCTGCCGCAACTGGTCGATGCCCTCAACGTGCCGGTGATTGCCGCCGGCGGCATCGGCGACGCCCGCGGCGTGGCCGCCGCCATGGCCCTCGGCGCCGCCGGGGTACAGGTCGGCAGCGCCTACCTGCTATGCCCCGAGGCCAACACCAGCGCCATCCACCGCGATGCGCTGCAGAGCCCGGCGGCGCGCCATACGGCGCTGACCAACCTGTTCAGCGGCCGTCCCGCGCGCGGCATCGTCAACCGGCTGATGCGCGAGCTGGGGCCGATCAGCAGGCATGCGCCAGAGTTCCCCCTGGCCACCGCGGCCATCGCACCGCTGCGCGCGGCGGCCGAGGCCCAGGGCAGCGGCGACTTCTCGCCGCTGTGGGCCGGGCAGAACGCCGCCAGTTGCCGGCCAATGCCGGCGGCCGAGCTGACCCGTGAGCTGGCGCGGGGCTTCGCCTGACAGCCTGGTAGGGCGGGTGCAACCCGCCATTCCCGGAGCGGCGGGTTTCACCCGCCCTACCTTCCACCAACGAGCGATTATCACCACCGATGATGATGCTGGGCAGCCGGGCGACCGCCTGCCTAGACTCGCTCGATCATCTGGAGGCCCGTTCCATGTCCGAGACCCTGCTCAGTTCCCGCAATCTGGCGTTCGAACTCTATGAAGTACTCGACGCCGAAGCCCTGACCCAGCGCCCGCGCTTCGCCGACCACAATCGCGAGACCTTCGAGGCGGCGATCAGCACCGCACGCGGTATCGCCGAAGAACTGTTCGCCCCGCACAACCGCAAGAACGACGAACACGAGCCGCAGTACGTCGACGGCGGCGCGGTGCTGATTCCCGAGGTCGAGCCGGCCCTGCGCGCCTTCCACGAGGCGGGCTTCCTCAACGCCACTCGCGATTTCGAGCATGGCGGCATGCAACTGCCCAACCTGCTGTCACAGGCCTGCTTCGCCCATTTCCAGTCGGCCAATATCGCCACCAGCTCCTACTCGATGCTGACCATGGGCGTGGCCAACCTGATCGAGGCCTTCGGCAGCGAGGAGCAGAAGGCCCGCTACCTGCAGCCGATCATCGATGGCCGTTTCTTCGGCACCATGGCGCTGACCGAGCCGCATGCCGGCTCCTCGCTGTCGGACATCCGCACCAAGGCCGAGCCGCATGCCGACGGCAGTTACCGCATCAAGGGCAACAAGATCTTCATCTCCGGCGGCGACCAGCCGATCTCCGAGAACATCGTGCATATGGTGCTGGCCAAGCTGCCGGACGCACCGCCTGGGGTGAAGGGCATCAGCCTGTTCCTGGTGCCCAAGTTCCACGTCAATGACGACGGCAGTCTGGGCGCACGCAACGACGTCACGCTGGCCGGCCTGTTCCACAAGATGGGCTGGCGCGGCACCACCTCCACGGCGCTGAACTTCGGCGACAACGGCGAATGCGTCGGCTATCTGGTGGGCAAGCCACATGCGGGTCTGTCCTACATGTTCCAGATGATGAACGAGGCGCGCATCGGCGTCGGCATGGGCGCCATCATGCTCGGCTATGCCGGCTATCTGTATTCGCTGGATTACGCACGCAATCGCCCGCAAGGCCGCCAGCCGGACGGCAAGGATCCAACCAGCCCGCAAATCTCGATCATCGAACACGCCGATGTGCGGCGCATGCTGCTGACGCAGAAGGCCTACGTCGAAGGCGCCTTCGACCTCGGTCTGTATGCTGCCCGGCTGTTCGACGACACCCAGACCCTGGAAACCGCCGAAGATCGCACCCGCGCGCTGGAGCTGCTCGACCTGCTCACGCCCATCGTCAAATCCTGGCCCTCGGAGTTCTGCCTCAAGGCCAACGAACTGGCCATCCAGATTCTCGGCGGCCACGGGTATACCCGCGAATACCCGGTGGAACAGTACTACCGCGACAACCGCCTCAACCCGATCCACGAGGGTACGCACGGCATCCAGTCGCTCGATCTGCTCGGGCGCAAGGTGTCGATGAACGGCGGAGCCGCGCTCAAGCAGCTGCTCAAGCTGATCAACGACTGCTGCCAGCGCGCCAGCGAGTACGAATCGCTCACCGCGCTGCGTCAGCCGCTCGAACAATTGCTGGCCCGCCTGCAGGCGGTAACCCTGGCCCTGCTCGGCGACCTGATGAGCGGCAAGGTCAACCAGGGCCTGGCCAACTCGGCGCTGTACCTGAAGGTGTTCGGCCACACCGTGATCGGCTGGCGCTGGCTGGAGCAGGCGATTCGCGCCGAGCAGGGCCTGGCCCGCACGGACAATGCCGAAGAACAGGCCTTCTACCGCGGCAAGCTGCAGGCCGCGCGCTACTTCCTGACCTGGGAAGTGCCGAGCTGTCACCACGACCTGGCCATTCTCGAAGCGCGCGACGATACCTGCCTGGGCATGCAGGACACCTGGTTCTGACGCCGAGCCGAACGCCCCGTGGCGGCCCGACAGGGCACGCCTCAGGGTGATTTAGAAAAATGTAATAACCTTTTTGACAGCGGTACGAAGGCTACGGTTAGAATCCCTGGCACGCGCCATGCATAGCGGCGCCCCACGTTTGCCAGCCAGGAGTACGCGCAGTTGGATGCCAGCGCCATCAACAATCTGTTCTTGATCGGCGCCTTGCTGGTAGCAGCCAGCATTCTGGTCAGCGCGTTCGGCACCCGCTTCGGCATCCCCATCCTGGTGATCTTCCTTGCGGTCGGCATGCTCGCCGGTACCGACGGCCCTGGCGGCATCGTCTTCAACAACTACCCACTGGCCTATCTGGTCGGCAACCTGGCGTTGGCGGTGATCCTGCTCGACGGTGGCATGCGCACACGGGTCTCCAGCTTCCGTGTGGCCCTGTGGCCTTCCTTGTCATTGGCGACGGTCGGGGTGGTGATAACGGCGGGTTTGACCGGCCTGGCCGCGGCCTGGCTATTCAACCTGACGCTGCTCGAGGGCTTGCTGATCGGCGCCATCGTCGGTTCCACGGATGCCGCGGCGGTGTTCTCCCTGCTGGGCGGGCGCGGTCTCAACGAACGGGTCAGCTCCACACTGGAAATCGAGTCCGGTAGCAACGACCCGATGGCGGTGTTCCTCACCGTGACCCTGATCGCCATGCTCGCCAGCGGCCAGACCGGCTTCAGCTGGGACCTGCCGATCCAGCTGGTGCAGCAGTTCGGTCTCGGCGCTCTGCTCGGCCTGGGTGGCGGCTGGCTGCTGCTGAAACTGATCAATCGCATGGAGCTGGCTACCGGCCTGTATCCGCTACTGGTGGTCAGCGGCGGCCTGATCATCTTTGCCATCACCACCGCCGTGGGTGGCAGCGGCATCCTCGCCATCTACCTGTGCGGCCTGCTGCTGGGCAACCGACCGATCCGTTCGCGCCACGGCATTCTGCACATGCTCGACGGCCTCACCTGGCTGGCGCAGATCGGCATGTTCCTCGTCCTCGGCCTTCTGATCCCCCCGCACGAGCTGCTGCCGATCGCCCTGCCGGCACTGGCCCTGGCACTGTGGATGATCCTCTTCGCGCGACCGCTGTCGATCTTTCTCGGCCTGCTGCCATTTCGCGCCTTCCACGACCGCGAGCGGATCTTCATCGCCTGGGTCGGTCTGCGCGGCGCGGTGCCGATCATCCTCGCGGTATTCCCGCTGATGGCCGGCCTGCCCAATGCGCAGCTGTTCTTCAACGTCGCCTTCTTCATCGTGATCGTCTCCCTGTTGCTGCAGGGCACCAGCCTGCCGCTGGCGGCCAAGCTGATGCGCGTCACCGTACCGCCAGAGCCGGCCCCGGTGTCACGCGCCGGCCTTGAAGTGCACCCGACCAGCCAGTGGGAGCTGTTCGTCTACCGCCTTGGCGCCGAGAAATGGTGCATCGGCGCCGCGCTGCGTGAGCTGAACATGCCCGAGGGTACGCGTATCGCCGCTCTGTTCCGCGGCCGCGAGCTGCTTCACCCATCGGGCAGCACGCGCCTGCAAGCAGGCGACCTGCTCTGCGTGATCGGCCACGAACATGACCTGCCGGCACTCGGCAAGCTGTTCAGCCAGGCCCCGAAACGCGGTCAGGATCTGCGCTTCTTCGGTGACTTCGTACTGGAAGGCGACGCCGAACTGAGCGCTGTTGCAGCCCTCTACGGCCTTAAGCTCGACGAGTTGGAGGGCAACCAGCCCTTGGGCCGTTTCATCGCTCACGAAATCGGTGGTGAGCCGGTGGTCGGTGACCAGGTGGACTGGCAGGGTCTGACCTGGACGGTCGCGGCCATGGAAGGGAACAAGGTGCGCAAAGTCGGCGTCAGATTCCCCGAGGGCACACGTCCGGGCCCAGGGCTGCACTTTTAGCAGACGAGCGAAACACCCCGCTGGGACTCTGCTAGCATCAGCATCGCGCGGGCCAACAGGCCCGCGTCTTCGTTGTATCGCGGGTATTGTCAATCGCCACCGTCCATTCAGTAGATCAATCGACCATGCATCTGTCGCGCCTTTCCCTAGCAGCCGTTCTGTTCGCCTTATGTCTCGGCATTCCGCAGGTGTTCGCCCAGGAGCCGCCGACCAGCGAAAGCGTGCAGCAGAGCCTGGACGGCCTGGCTGATCGCAAACTGCCGGAAGCCGAACAGCTGGCGCTCAAGCAGACACTCGAGCAGACCCTGCGCATGCTGCAGGACCGGCAGAACGCCGAGCAGCGCCTGAACGACCTACGCAAACAACTCGACAGTGCTCCGCGCCTGATCAGCGAGGCCCAGCGCGAACTGGACAGGCTCAAATCCAGCCCCGAACAACAGATTTCCGCGCGCCATGCACGCACCCCGCTCGCCCAGCTCGAGCAGTTGCTCAACGAACGCTCCAGTCAGATCAGCGAATGGAACAAAGCGATCATCGAGGCCAACAGCCTGGTGATCACCGCCCAGACCCGCCCGGAACGTGCTCAGGCAGAGATCAGCCAGAACCAGGCGCGCAGCCAACTGATCAACGACGCGCTCAAGAGCGGCCGTTTCGAAGGCAAGGCACTGACCCAGGAGCGCCGCAATCAGCTCAACGCCGAGCTCTCGCTGCTCGCCGCGCAAACCCAGCTGCGCCGCCAGGAGCTGTCCGGCAACAGCCTGCTGCAGGATCTCGGCAGCGCTCAGCGCGCCCTGCTCGAAGAACGTATCAATCGCGCCGAGCAGGAGCGCCAGGCCCTGCAAGGCCTGATCAACGAACGACGCCGCGCCGAATCCGAGCAGACCGTCGCCGAGCAGTCACGCGAGGCCGAGCGCGCCAGTTCCGACCGTCTGCTGGCCAGGGAGAGCTCGCTCAACCTCAAGCTTTCCGACTATCTGCTGCGCGCCACGGAGCGCCTCAACGCCCTGACCGAGCAGAACCTGCAGACCCGTCAGCAACTGGACAACCTCAACCAGGCCAACCAGGCGCTGGACGAGCAGATCCGCGTGCTGCAGGGCAGCCTGCTGCTGTCGAGGATTCTCTACCAACAGAAGCAGGCGCTGCCCAAACTCAAGATCGAGGACGGCTCGCTGGCCAACGAGATCGCCGACATTCGCCTCTATCAGTTCGAGCTGAACAAGCAGCGCGAAGAGATCAGTGATCCCGCCCGCTATGTGGAGAACCTGCTCAGCGGCCAACCCAGCGAAGAAGTCACCCCGGAACTGCGCAACGCGCTACGCGAGCAGCTCACTACCCGACGTGAGTTGCACGACCGCCTCAACCGCTCGCTGAATGCGCTGCTCAACGAGTCGATCACCCTCCAGCTCAACCAGAAGGAACTGGAAAGCACGGCCAGCAGCCTGCGCGCCACCATCGACGAGCAGATGTTCTGGATTCCCAGCAACAAGCCGCTGGATCTCGACTGGCTGAAGTCGGCGCCACGTCAATTCCAGAAGCAACTGGCCGATATGCCCTGGGGCATGGCCATCAGCGAACTGGGGGCGGGCCTGATCGAGCGTCCGCTGGTGTTCCTGCCGCTGATCCTGCTCTGCGCGCTGATCCTCTGGCGCCGCCAGTACCTGTTCGACAAGCTCAGCGCGCTGCATGGCGACATCGGCCATTACAAGCATGACAGCCAGCTGCACACGCCGATGGCCCTGGGCCTCAACATAATCCTGGCGCTGCCGGTCACCCTGTTCCTCGCCTTGTGCGGGTATGCCCTGCTGCACGATGCACGCGGACAGAACCTCTATCTGGGCGCCGCGCTCTACGAAATGGCGGAAGCCTGGCTGGTGTTCTACACCCTGCACCGCATCCTTTCGCCGGATGGCGTGGCCGTCCTGCACTTCCACTGGCCACCTGCCAACGTCACCTTCTTCCGCCAGCACCTACGTCGTCTGGGTCTGGTGGTGATGGCCCTGGTGGCCGTGGTGAGCATCGCCGAGCACCAGCCAGCGAGCCTGGCAGGCGATGTGATCGGCATCGTCGTGGTGATCACCTGCTACGCCCTGATGGCCTGGCTGCTGTTCCACCTGCTGTTCAACGCACCATTGCGCGAGAACGCTTCGGGGCTGCGCACCGCCCTCGGCGTGCTGTTCAACCTGCTGCCACTGGCGCTGATCGGCGCGGTCGCCTTCGGCTATTACTACACCGCGCTCAAGCTCACCGACCGGCTGATCGATACCCTCTACCTGCTGATCATCCTGCTGATCGTCGAGGCCACCCTGGTACGCGGTCTGAGCGTGGCGGCACGGCGCCTGGCCTACCAGCGCGCCCTGGCCAAACGCCAGGCACAGAGCAAGGAAAGCCTGGACGGCGAAGCACCGCTGGAAGAGCCGACCCTGGATATCGAGCAGGTCAACCAGCAGTCTCTGCGCCTGATCCGCCTGGCCCTGCTCGGCGGTTTCCTGGTCTGCCTGTACGCGGTCTGGGCCGATCTGATCGGCGTGTTCACCTACCTCGACACCATCAACCTCTACGAATACAGCAGTGGCACCGGGGATAACGCGGCCCTGGTGCCGATCAGCCTGATGGACGTGATCGGCGCGCTGATCATCGTCGCCATCACGGTGGCGCTGGCGCGCAACCTGCCGGGCCTGCTCGAAGTGCTGGTGCTGTCGCGCATGCGCCTGGCACAGGGCAGCGCCTACGCCACCACGACCCTGCTGTCCTATGCATTGGTCGCTATCGGCATCGTCAGCACGCTGTCCACCCTTGGCGTAAGCTGGGACAAATTGCAGTGGCTGGTGGCGGCGCTGTCGGTCGGCCTGGGTTTCGGCCTGCAGGAGATCTTCGCCAACTTCATTTCCGGCCTGATCATCCTGTTCGAGCGCCCGGTGCGCATCGGTGACGTGGTGACCATCGGCAATCTCTCCGGCACGGTGAGCAAGATCCGTATCCGCGCCACCACCATCACCGATTTCGATCACAAGGAAATCATCGTTCCGAACAAGACCTTCATCACCGGTCAGCTGATCAACTGGTCGCTGACCGACACGGTCACCCGCGTCACCCTCAAGGTGGGTGTCGGTTATGGTTCGGACCTCGACCTGGTGCGCAAGCTGCTGCTGCAGGCCGCGCAGGAAAACCCGCGAGTGCTCAAGGAGCCGGCGCCCATCGTCTACTTCCTCAACTTCGGCGAGAGCACGCTCGACCACGAACTGCGCATCCATGTGCGCGACCTCGGCGACCGCAACCCGGCGACCGACGAGATCAACCGTTTCATCGACCGTGAGTTCCCGAAGAACGGCATCAACATCGCCTTCCGCCAGGTCGAGGTGTACGTGAAGAACCTGCAGCACGGCGAGCAGAAACTCGATCAGAAGGATCTGGCCCAGGCCGCGGCCGCCGGCGCCGCCAGCGTGCAGCAAGCACCCAAACCGCCCGCAGCGCCCTGAGCGCCAGGAGCCCCGGTGAAAAATCTCGACCAGCTGACCTTCGACAACCGCTTCGCCCGCCTCGGCGACGCCTTCTCCACCGAGGTTTTGCCCGAGCCCATCGAGCAGCCGCGTCTGGTGGTGGTCAGCGAGTCGGCCATGGCCCTGCTCGATCTGCAGCCTGCCGAAGCGCAACGCAGCGAGTTCGCCGAGCTGTTCGCCGGACACAAGCTGTGGGAACAGGCAGAGCCGCGCGCGATGGTCTACTCCGGCCACCAGTTCGGTGGCTACACGCCGCGCCTGGGCGACGGTCGCGGCCTGCTGCTGGGCGAAGTGCTCAACGAGGCTGGCGAGCACTGGGACCTGCACCTCAAAGGCGCCGGCATGACGCCCTATTCGCGCATGGGCGATGGCCGTGCAGTGCTACGTAGCTCGATCCGCGAGTTCCTCGCCAGTGAACACCTGCATGCCCTCGGCATACCCAGTTCACGCGCACTGTGCGTCACCGGCTCGGATACACCGGTGTGGCGCGAGAAGAAGGAAAGCGCGGCGATGGTGCTGCGCCTGGCGCAGAGCCACGTGCGCTTCGGCCACTTCGAATACTTCTACTACACCCGCCAGCACGAGCAGCTGAAAACCCTCGGCGAACACGTCATGGCCTGCCATTTCCCGGCCTGCCTGGAGCAGGACGAGCCCTGGCTGGCGCTGCTGCGCGAGGTGATCGAGCGCACCGCCGCGATGATCGCCCACTGGCAAGCCTACGGCTTCTGTCATGGGGTGATGAACACCGACAACATGTCGATCCTCGGTATCACCTTCGACTATGGTCCCTACGCCTTCCTCGACGACTTCGACGCCAATCACATCTGCAATCACTCCGACGACACTGGCCGCTACAGCTTCAGCAACCAGGTGCCGATCGCCCACTGGAACCTGGCGGCCCTGGCTCAGGCCATGACGCCATTCGCAGCCGTGGAGAAACTGCGCGAGGCGCTGGAGCTGTTCCTGCCGCTGTACCAGGCGCATTACCTCGACCTGATGCGCAAACGCCTGGGCTTCACCAGTGCCCAGGACGACGACGAAGCGCTGATCCAGCGCCTGCTGCAACTGATGCAGCAGAGTAAGGCCACCGACTACACACTGTTCTTCCGCCACCTTGGCCAGCAGGCACCTGCCGAAGCGCTGAAAGTCGTGCGTGACGACTTCGTGGATCTGGCCGGCTTCGATGCCTGGGGCCAGGATTATCTGGCGCGCTGCCAGTTGGAAGGCGGGGAACAAAACGAACGCCAGGCGCGCATGGACGCGGTCAACCCCAGGTACATCCTGCGCAACTACCTGGCGCAGCAGGCCATCGAAGCGGCCGAGGCCGGTGACTATGGCCCGGTGCGCGAACTGCACGCGGTATTGTCCCGCCCCTTCGACGAGCAGCCGGGCAAGGAGCGCTACGCCGAGCGCCCACCGGAGTGGGGCAAGCATCTGGAGATCAGTTGTTCGTCCTGAGGTTCTGCTCGGTGCCGCTCCTTATCTGTTAAACCGAAAAGGCATATCAATCTACCCAAACATTCTTAGACTATCTAAGAGAACCCCTCTATCTTGGCGCCCAGCCAGGCCGCCCAGTGCGCGCCCGATACCTCACACGAGATTCGACGCAAAAGAACCTGCCTGCCGCCCCGCCAGCTGAAAGCTACTGCCCAACAGTCAGGCGCCTTGCGGGTCAGAGGCAGGTTCTAAGGATTTTCATGTTCTGGGATTCCCTGCCCCTGCTGTTTGTCGGCGCCCTGCTGATCTGGGTGCTCTATGCCTTCGTCCGCGAGAAGTGGAGCCCGGATATCGTCGCGGCCATCGCTGTAGCGGCCCTGCTGGTCAGCCAGTTGCTGACGCCGGGCGAAGTGCTCAGCGTGCTGTCGAACTCGGCGCCGGTGACCATCGCCTGCATGTTCGTGCTTTCTGCCGCCCTGGAACGTACCGGCTGCATCGACGCCCTCGGCAACTGGTTGGGCAATCTGGTCGGCACCAGCCCGATCCGCGTCCTTACAGGCCTTACCGTCACCGCGCTGGTGGTGTCCGCCTGCCTGAACAACACACCGGTGGTGGCCATCCTCACCCCGGTGGCCATCGCCCTGGCGCGTCGTGCCGGCACCCTGCCATCCAAGCTGCTGATTCCGCTGTCCTACGCCACCATTCTCGGCGGCACCCTGACCATGATCGGCACCTCGACCAACATTCTGGTCGACGGCGTGGCACGCAAGGCCGGCATGGCGCCCTTTGGCATCTTCGAAATCACCGGCGTTGGCCTGGTCATGGCGACGGTCGGCATGCTCTACCTGCTGACCATCGGCCGCCATCTGCTGCCCGAACGCGAGACTCTGTCACGCCAACTGCGCCCGGACCTGTCGCGTACCTTCATGACCGAACTGCTGGTGCCGCACGACTCGCCGATGATCGGCAAGACCCTGCACGAGGCCAACCTCAACGGGGGTAGCGGCCTGCAGGTGCTCAAGCTGTTCCGTGACGAGCAGGAACTGACCGAACCCGGCGCCGACACCCTGCTGGCCAGCGGCGACCGGCTGGTGCTGCACGGCCAGGTCAAGGATGTGGTGGAACTACGCGAAAGCGGCCATCTGAGCTTCAACCGTGGCGACGCCTTCGAAACCATCAGCAGCCATGACGTGATCCTCGCCGAGGCCATCGTCGGACGTAACTCGCGCTACAGCCACCGCCCCATGCGCGACCTCGACCTTACCGCGCGCTATGGCATCGCCGTGCTCGCCGTGCACCGCCAGGACGAGAACGTGCAGGGCAACCTCGACGACTTCGAGCTGCAGTTCGGCGACGTGATGCTGGTCGAAGGCACCCCGGCGCAGATCAAGCGCTTCGCCGACAACGGCGAGCTGATCAGCCTCAACGCCGTGCAGGAGCGTGCCTTCCGCCGCGACAAGGCGCCCATTGCCATTCTCGCGACCCTGGCCGTGATGCTGCTGGCCGCCTTCGGCGTGATGCCCATCGAGGGCCTGGCGATCATCGGCGCCGTGACCGTACTGGCTACCCGCTGTCTGGATGTGGAAGACGCCTACAAGGCGGTGGACTGGAAGATCCTCAGCCTGATCTTCGGCATGCTGGCCATCAGCATCGCCATGGACAAGGTCGGCCTGGTCAAGCTGCTCGTGGAGAACGTCATGGGCTGGCTGCCCTGGGCCGGGCCGCTGCTGATGCTGAGCTTCATCTACCTGTTCACCTCGATCCTCACCGAGATGCTGTCGAACAACGCGGTGGCGGTGCTGGTGACGCCCATCGCCATCGGCATGGCTCAGCATCTGGGCGTCGATCCGCGCGCCTTCGTGGTCGCGGTGATGTTCGCTGCCAGCGCCAGCTTTGCCACCCCCATCGGCTACCAGACCAACACCTTCGTCTACAACGCTGGTGGCTATCGCTTCACCGACTTCATGAAGGTCGGCATTCCGCTGAACCTGCTGCTGTGGGGCGTGGCAACGCTGGTCATCCCCTGGTTCTTCCCGCTGACGCCGATCTAGGGCATAAGCTGCGAATACAATGTTCTAACCCGAGGCCCGTTTCATTGCTTCAGCGCATTGACCGGGCCTTGCTGCTTTATCCATGCTGCGATCCTTTCAATCTGCCCTGAAGGAACGCGCGCATGAAATTGGAAACACTGGCCATCCACGCTGGCTACGACCCGGACCCGACCACCAAGGCGGTGGCGGTACCGATCTACCAGACCAGCTCCTTCGCCTTCGACGACACCCAGCACGGCGCCGATCTGTTCGACCTGAAAGTCGCCGGCAACATCTATTCGCGCATCATGAACCCGACCAACGCCGTGCTCGAGGAGCGCGTGGCGGCGCTTGAAGGCGGCGTCGGTGCGCTGGCCGTGGCCTCCGGCATGGCCGCCATTACCTATGCCATCCAGACCGTGGCCGAGGCCGGCGACAACATCGTCTCGGTGGCCAAGCTCTACGGCGGCACCTACAACCTGCTGGCCCATACACTGCCGCGTTGCGGCATCCAGACCCGCTTCGCCGCGCACGATGACATCGCCGCACTGGAAGCACTGATCGACGAGCGCACCAAGGCGGTGTTCTGCGAATCCATCGGCAACCCGGCCGGCAACATCGTCGACCTCAAGGCACTGGCTGAAGCCGCGCATCGCCACGGCGTGCCGCTGATCGTCGACAACACCGTGGCCACGCCGATTCTCTGCCGCCCGTTCGAGCATGGCGCGGATATCGTCGTGCACTCGCTGACCAAGTACATCGGTGGCCATGGCACCAGCATCGGCGGCATCGTGGTCGACTCCGGCAAATTTCCGTGGGCCGACAACAAGGCGCGCTTCCCGCTGCTCAACACGCCCGATCCCTCCTACCACGGCGTCACCTACACCGAAGCCTTCGGCCCTGCTGCCTTCATCGGCCGCTGCCGCGTGGTACCGCTGCGCAACACCGGCGCGGCGCTATCGCCGTTCAACGCCTTCCTCATCCTGCAAGGTCTGGAAATCCTGGCCCTGCGCATGGAGCGGCACACCGAGAACGCGCTGAAAGTCGCGCAATATTTGCAAAATCACCCGCAAGTGGCCTGGGTGAAATATGCCGGCCTGGCCGCTCATCCCGAACACGAGCTGGCCCAGCGTTACTTCGGCGGCAAGCCGGCGGCGATCCTCTCCTTCGGCATTCAGGGCGGTCAGGAAGCCGGGGCACGCTTCATCGATGCGCTGCAACTGGTGGTGCGCCTGGTCAATATCGGCGATGCCAAGTCGCTGGCCTGCCACCCGGCGTCCACCACCCACCGCCAGCTCAGCGACGAGGAACTGCAAAAGGCCGGCGTACCGCGCGACATGGTGCGCCTGTCCATCGGCATCGAGCATATCGACGACATCCTCGCCGACCTGAGCCAGGCTCTCGAGGCTGCGCGCGGCTGACCGCTTGAAAAGCCGCTGCGTCGGCTCCAGATAGCGGTCACAACCACTAGAGGGCACTTCTAAAAACGTAGGCGAGGCAGTCAGCACAAGGCAAAAACAGGCGAGGAAGCGGAGTGTACTTTTGTACATGAGCATGACTCGCTCCGCTCGCCCCTCGGGGCCGCACTAAAGTGCGTTGGCCGCAAGCGGCCTCCGAGTCTGTTTTTAACGCAGTGATGGCAACTCAGGTAGTTTTTAGAGGTGCCCTGGAGCCGAATCATGAGCGATCCCCTGCTAATCCCCTGCCCACACTGCAACGGGCTCAACCGCATTCCCGCCGAGCGCCTGGGCGACGCCCCACGCTGCGGACGCTGCAAGAGTGAAGTGCTGCCCGCTGCCCCCATAACGCTCACCCAAGGCAATTTCGCCAGCCAGCTCAAGGGCGATTTGCCGCTGCTGGTGGATGTCTGGGCCAGTTGGTGCGGCCCCTGCCAGGCCTTCGCACCCACCTTCCAGCAGGCAGCCGCACAACTGCGAGGCCGTTGCCGCCTCGGTAAGCTCGACAGCGAAGCCAATCCCAACCTGGCCGGGCAACTGGGCATCCGCTCCATTCCCAGCCTGATCCTGTTCAAGGGAAGCGTCGAAGTCGCCCGCCAGAGTGGCGCCATGCCGCTACCGCAACTGCAGGCGTGGCTGCGTCAGCAGGGCATCTAGGATGCACCTGTAACCTGAGGCTCTTGAGCGCTTCGGCCAGTCACTACGGGCGCTGCGGTCAATTGCAGCGAGCGCGGCACCCCTTAGTCTGGCGAAGCACCCGTTCAAGGAGTTTCAGCATGCCGCTGCCCGTGGAAATCGCTCGCCAACTCACCGAAGAACAGATCGCCTTCGTCAGACACAGCGGCCTCAAGGCCGAGGTGCTGGAGCCTGGTTTCGTGCGCCTGCGCATGCCGCTGCAAGGCAACCAGAACCATATCGGCAGCATGTATGCAGGCGCCCTCTTCACCCTCGCGGAAATTCCCGGCGGCGCGCTGTTCCTGACCAGCTTCGACGCCCAGCGCTTCTACCCCATCATCAAGGAAATGAACCTGCGCTTTCGCCGCCCGGCCATGGCCGACATCCAAGTCGAAGCACGTCTCTCGGCCGAGGAAATCGCCCGCCTGGAAGAACAGGCAAGCCAGCTGGGCAAGGCCGAATATGTGCTCGAACTGCACCTGACCGACGGCAGCGGCGAAGTGGTCGCGGAAAGTCGCGGCCACTACCAATTGCGTTTACGCTGAACGGCGTCGCTAGCGGATTCGCAATCGGTAACAGTCCCCGACCTTGCCACAGGTCAAAAGAGCGGCTATCTGAACAGGCACAATAAAATTGCCGACGGGCATCGGCAGGAGAGCCGCCACCATGTTCAATCACATCCTCATCGCTCATGACTTGCGCGACACCGCCGACATGGCGCTATGCCGCGCCACTCAGCTGGCCCAACAGCACAACGCCCGCCTGACCATCCTGCATGTGCTGGATCCGAGCGAGAGCAGCGAACAGCACGAAAAGGCACGCCAGGCGCTGGATCGCAGCCTGACCCAGTACGCCCCGCCCGGCACCGAGCTGCGCATGCTCAGTGGCAAGCCTTCGGAAGTAGTACTGCAACAGGTACAGGACAGCGGCTGCGACCTGCTGGTGCTGGGTGGGCATCATAAACGCCACGACTTCTTCTCCGGCACCAGCCTCGACCGCATCGCCCGTCGCTGCACCGTGCCACTGCTACTGGTGGCGCGTAACGACTTCCAGCCTTACAAGCGCGCACTGGCTGCAATCGACTTTTCCCTGTGCGCCTGCAGCGCCCTGGGGCAGGCCTATCTCCTGCTACCCGGAGATGCCGAGCTGCATGCCCTGCACGTGTTCGAGCCGGACAAGGGCACACCGCAGGAAGTCGAGCTGCAGCTTGAGACCCAGCAGGGGCTGATCGACCAGTTGATGCATGACGAGGCGCAAAAGCTTCCGGCCGACGGCCCCAAGCTGAGCCACGAAGTGTTGCAGGGCGGCATCCTGCGCAGCCTGCAGGAGCAGATCAAGACGCGCCGTGGCGAACTGCTGGTGCTGGGCAGCCATGGCCGCAGCGCTTTCTCTCAGGCGCTGCTGGGTAGCCTGGCGCAGCACTTCCTGCACAAGGCGCCGTGCGACGTGTTCGTGGTGCGTTGAAACCCTCGGCTGCCTCCCAGGTACCGATACCGGGCGGCCGCATCGCCGCCCACTCCTGCTAATCCGTACAGGCTCTGAAAACGGGCTGACCACAAGATGTCAGCTCGCCATTGTGTCTGTAGAATCCCCCCGCCCTACGGCCATTTCACTTACCTACAAGGATCCGTTCCGATGAATATGGAAAAGACGTTCAGAATGGCAGCCGCCACCTTCCTGCTTGCGCTGTGCGTAGGCTGTGCCACCAGTCGCTCCGAGATCGACGTGGTGGCACCTTCGCTGGCTCAGCCAGCGGCCTCCGCAACCAGCAAAGGCAAGGTGTACATCAGCGCGACCGATGAGCGCGTATTCGAGGCCAAGCCCAGCCAGGCCGATATCCCTTCGCTGAAAAACGCAGAAATCGGCGACAGCTCCATTACCCAGCGAGCCATTGGCCGCAAACGCAACGGCTATGGCAAAGCCCTGGGAGACGTCTTGCTGCCCTCCGGCCGTACGGTTTCGGCCCTGGTAGCCGATTCGGTGGCCTCAGCCTACAAGCAAGCCGGTTATGAGGTGGTCTCCGAGCCCAGCACAGCCGGCGCCACCGAGATCAAGGTGCGCGTCAAGGAGTTCTGGTCGTGGTTCTCGCCAGGCTTCCTCTACGTGACGGTGAACAACAAGTCGCGTCTCGACATCGAGGCCGCCGGCCAGAAGAAGATGGAGATCGTCACGCTGACAAGCGATGGCATGCAGGCTGTCACCGACAGCGATTGGAAAGCCATCACTGAAGCGGGCCTGCGGCAAATCGCCGAGGAAACCGCCAACAAGCTCTGACGCCCCGCTCAAACAGCAACGCCCCGGTATCAACGGGGCGTTGTTGTTTCACCTGGACCGAAAGCTCCAGGCCGAGGTCAGTCAGCAGCGTTCAGCAGGTCGTGCAGCTCGACAAATTGCTGCGTCAGCTTGTGCCGTGCATCCAGATGGATCAGCGGTGTACATGCCTGGTGCGACTCACGCATCTTCACCGAACTCATCAGATTCACCGGCAGTACCGGCAAACCCTCGGCGATCAGCTCATCCAGCAGCTGCTGCGGCAGGGTGGCACGCGGTTGGAACTGGTTGACCACGATGCCCTCTACCTCCAAGTCCTCGTTGTGATCGTCCTTGAGCTCTTCGATCTCGGCCAGCAGACCGTACAGGGCGTTGCGCGAGAAGCTGTCGCAATCGAAGGGGATCAGCACGCGGTCTGCCGCGATCAGCGCGGATACCGTATAAAAATTAAGCGCCGGCGGAGTATCCAGATAGATGTGGTCGTAGTCTTCGGCCAGCTCGTCGAGCAGTTTGCGCAGCTTGTTGATCTTGTGCTTCTGCTCCAGCTTGGGCTGCAGCTCGGCCAGCTCGGCGGTAGCCGTGACCACGTGCAGGTTGTCGAATGGCGTCTCGTAGATGTCCACCTTGCCCTTCTTGGCGAACGGCCCGGACGAAAGCGTCTGCTTGAAGAAATCGGCGATGCCCATGGGAATTTCCTCGCCGGTCAGCCCGGTGAGGTAGTGGGTCGAATTGGCCTGGGCGTCGAGGTCGATCAACAGCGTGCGATAACCCTGCGCCGCACTCACCGCTGCGAGATTGCAGGCGATGCTGGACTTGCCTACGCCGCCCTTCTGGTTGAACACCACACGTCGCATCGCTGCTCTCCCTGTTCTGGAATGTTCCGAATTCTATGCAAAGCCCATGACAGACACGAGAAGCAGACCACATTGCCATCATCCGCCTATCAGAAGAAGCTGCACAACATTTGCACAGTTCTGTGCGCATCTAGATAATGCCCGACCGAACAGATACCGGCACTATGCCATGGACGCTGACTGAGCTCTTTTCTTTCAGGCGTATCGTCGTGCCGAACAGAAGTATGCCCGGAGTGGCGAAAGCCTCGTGCTATGAATTTCCAGATCGAAGGACTGCGCGCCTGGGCCCCCGGCCTGGAGTCAGAGGATGATTGGCGTGCCTGGTGCAGCGCCCCTGTGGTCGTGCCCGACGATCAACAGCAACCGGACGTGAGCTTTCTGCCCGCCATGCAGCGCCGTCGCCTCAGCCGACTGGCGCGGATGCTGTTCCATGTCGCCTGGCCGCTTGCCGAAGAGCACGGGCCGCTCCCTCTGGTGTTCGTCTCGCGTCACGGTGAAACGCCGCGCACACTGGTCATCCTTACCGAACTGGCAAAAGGTGAGCCACTGTCTCCCACCCAGTTCAGCCTCTCGGTGCACAACGCGATCATTGGCCTGTGGTCGATCCTGCGCGGGGACAACAGCGAGATGACCGCGCTGGCGGCGACAGGCGATGGCCTGGAGCAAGCCATGCTCGAAGCGGGTGGATTGCTCGCCGAAGGTGCCCCCGGTGTCTTGCTGGTCGTCGCAGAGGAATTGCCGCCCGACCTCTACACGCCTTATATAGATGACGTACCTTTTTCCTATGCGCTGGCTCTGCTGCTGAAACCGGGCAAAACCTGGACCTTGAGCCTCGCGCCCGCCGAATCCGGCTTACCCGCCGCCTGGCCACACCCCCTGAACCTGTTGCGCGCCTACCATGGCGGGCAGCGAACGCTGATTCACTACTGGAAAGACCGTCAATGGACCTGGTCACGCAACGAGGACTGAGTACCTACAGCCCGCCGTATGCCTGGAGGCTCATTGCGACGGCACTGAGTTTCGCCCTGTTCGGCATAGGCGGCGTACTGCTGCGCGTGCTGGTTTTTCCGGTACTCGGCCTGCTCCCTGGCGACCTGCTGCAGCGCCGCACTCGCGCGCGCGCAGTGGTCAGCTGGACCTTCCGTGTGTTCGTGCAGTTCATGTTCCGCACGGGTGTACTCACCTATGAGGTGGAGGGTGCAGAGCGCCTGGGGCGTCCTGGGCAGATGGTGATCGCCAATCACCCCTCGCTGATCGACGTGGTTGTGCTGATCGCCTTCATCCGCGACGCCAACTGCGTGGTCAAGCAGAGCCTGTGGGAAAACCCCTGCATGCGTGGGCCGATTCGCGCCGCTCAGTACATCAGCAACAGCGGCAGCATGGACATGCTCGACGAGGCAGCAGGCGCCCTGCAAAGCGGCGAAACCCTGATCATCTTCCCCGAGGGCACCCGCACGGTGCCCGGCACCAATCCGGAGTTTCACCGCGGCGCCGCAGCGATTGCGGTGCGCGGCGCCAAGGTGGTCACCCCCGTTGTCATCAGCGTGACGCCCACGACCCTGACCAAGGCCGAGCCCTGGTACAGCATCCCGTCGCGCCGTTTTCACTTTCGCTTGCGGGTCGGGGAGGATATCGACCCGCGGCAATTCACCGAGCAGGCCCCATTGCCGATTGCCTCGCGCAAGCTCAACGACCATCTGCATCAACACTTTATGAAGGAGCTCGCCTTAGATGAGCGATCTGCAACGTGAAATCAAGAACCTGATCATCGATGCCCTCGGCCTCGAGGACATGAGCGCCGACGATATCGGCACGGAACAGACTCTTTTTGGCGAAGGCCTGGGCCTGGACTCGGTAGACGCTCTGGAGCTGGGGCTGGCGATCCAGAAACGCTTCGGCATCAAGATCGACGCCGAAGCCAAGGATACTCGCAAGCACTTCGCCAATGTCGCGAGCCTGGCTGCGTTCGTTTCCGCCCAGCAAACCGCTTGAGGATTACTCCAGATGCAAAGCCGCGAAGAAATCTTCGTCACCCTGCGCAGCGCCCTGGTAGAGCTGTTCGAGCTGGATGAGGAGCGTGTGACCCTGGAAGCCAGCCTGTATGAAGATCTGGAGATCGACAGCATCGATGCGGTCGACCTGATCGACCACATCAAACGACAAACCGGCCGCAAGCTCGCCGCCGAAGAATTCAAGAGCGTACGCAGCGTGGGCGACGTGGTCGAGGCCGTGTACCGCCTGATCAACGAAGCGCCTCAGGCGCAAGCCTGACCCCATGGCACGCCTGTTTGGCCTGCTGCTGCTGATAGCCGGCGTCCTCTATCCCTTCGCCGTCTACTACGGCATGGAGCACTGGTCACCGCGCCTGTTCGCTGCTCTGCTGGGTGGATTGTGGCTGGCCCGCGCGCTGACGGCGCGCCGTCGCCCAGGCGGCCTGTGGCTGGCCGCGGCAGCCCTGGTGTTCTGCCTGGTACTCGGCATGGCGGACGAACCGGCGCTGCTGCGCTGGTATCCGGTACTGCTCAACCTCATGCTGCTGGCACTGTTCGGCCTCAGCCTGAAGTTCGGCCCGCCGCTGGTCGAGCGCATGGCGCGCCTGCGCGAGCCCGAACTGCCGGAAATCGCGGTGCGCTATACCCGCAGGGTCACCCAGGTCTGGGCAATGTTCTTTCTCGGCAACACCTTCCTGTTGATGGCCCTCGCGGCCTGGGCTCCGCTCTCCTGGTGGACGCTTTACACCGGATTGATCTCTTACGGCCTGATCGGCCTGATGTTCGCTGGCGAATGGCTGATCCGTCAGCAAGTAAGGAAACACGAATGACCTGGCTGCCCCTCACCGACCTGCTGCTGGAGGCTCACCCGGAGCGCCTGGTCGCCCTGGAACCGAACCTTCACCAGCCTGAGCTGCGCCACCGCGCCTTGTCTCTGGCGGCGGCCCTGCAGGCGCGCGGAGCTCAGCGCGTAGCGCTGTATCTGGAAGATGCCGGTGAACTGGCCGTCGCGCTGCTCGGTGCCTGGCGCGCCGGTGTGCAGGTACTGCTGCCGGCCGATGCCCAGGCGCAAACGCGACAGCGTCTGGCCACGCAGGTCGACCTGTGGCTGGACAGCCTTGACCAATTCGAGGCCGCCACCGCGCTGCCTGGCGCTCGCCTGCAGCTCGACGCCTGCCGCCTGACCCTGTGTACCTCAGGCTCCAGCGGCGAACCCAAGCTGATCGACAAGAGCCTGACGCAGCTGGCCAATGAGGTCGAGGCGCTGGAACAACTCTGGGGCGCCAACCTGGGTATGGCGACCATGCTCGGCAGCGTGGCCTGCCAACATATCTACGGCCTGCTGTTCCGCCTGCTCTGGCCCCTGTGTGCCGGTCGCCCTCTGTATCGTCGAGCCCTGCCTTTTCCCGAAGACCTGCAACGGGCGAGCCTGGCTATCGCCAGGGGCAGTGCATGCGTAGCGAGCGAAGAGGATGCAAGGCGAGAAGAGGCGAGGCCGCGGAGTTTACAGGCGGTAAATGAGCAGGCCGAGCCGCTTCTCAACGCGGCAGCATCGAGCGCAGTAGCTTGCGCCGCCCCTGGCTTCGCCTGGGTCGCCAGCCCGGCCTTGCTCAAGCGCATGAGCGACAACCTCGACTGGCCAGCGCTGAGCCGGGTCAAACAGGTCTTTTCCTCCGGCGGTGCCCTGCCGGCAGAAGCAGCTCAGGCCCTGCACGAACGCCTGGGTCAGTGGCCAACGGAAATCTACGGCAGCTCGGAAACCGGCGGTATCGGCTGGCGCCAGGGCGCCACGGCCTGGCAGCCATTTTGCGGGGTCGAATTGAGCCTCGATGAAACCGGCGCCCTGCGCATCGTCTCGCCATACCTGCCGGCCGGGCATATCGAACAGAGCGCGGATGCCGCCGAGATCGGCGCTGACGGCCGTTTCGTCCTGCGTGGGCGCCTCGACCGCATCGTCAAGCTGGAAGAAAAACGCATCTCCCTGCCCATGCTCGAACAAGCGCTGATCAGCCATGACTGGGTCGTCGACGGCCGTCTCGGTGTCGTTCAGGAAGGCCGCGCCTTCCTCGGCGCCGTGCTGGCTCTCAGCCCGAGCGGCGTATACGCACTGCGCAACCAGGGCCGCCGCACCCTGACCGAGACCCTGCGCCGGCACCTGGCCGATCACTGCGAGGCCATTGCCCTGCCGCGTCGCTGGCGCCTGTTGCCGGAACTGCCCTACAGCAGCCAGGGCAAACTGCCGCAAAGCCAGATCGACAGTCTACTGACTGCCCCGCGGCCGACGCGGGTAGCGCCCGTGAGCGCTGAAGAGCGCGACGGCCAATGGCACCTGCAGCTGCTGGTACCGCTGGACCTTGCCCATTTCACCGGCCACTTCCCGCAAACCCCGGTGCTGCCTGGCGTGGTGCAGGTGGACTGGGCTCAGCAGCTGGCCCGTGACCTGATCGCCCAGCTGCCACCTCGCTTCGCCGGCATGGAAGTGCTCAAGTTCCAGCAACTGGTACGCCCCGGCGACACCCTGCAGCTGACCCTGCGTTTCGATGCCGAACGCGGCAAGCTCTACTTCGCTTACCACAATGGCGATGCGCCCTGCTCCTCCGGTCGAATTCTGCTGGAGCCGGCCCATGGCTGAGTCAGGCTTCAAGCCCTGCGCGGTGATCCCGGTTTACAACCACGAGCGGCCATTGCCCGGCGTGGTCAGCGAACTGCAGCGTGCCGGGCTGCCCTGCGTGCTGGTAGACGATGGTTCCAGCGCCTCCTGCGCTGCAGTCATGGACCAACTGGCGCAACAGGCGGACGCTCATCTACTGCGCCTGCCCGGCAACCTGGGCAAGGGCGGCGCGGTGATGGCCGGCCTGCGCGAAGCGGCGCGCCTCGGTTACAGCCATGCCCTGCAGGTCGATGCCGACGGCCAGCACGACCTGAGCCGGATCGACGATTTCCTCGACACCGCTCGAGCGCATCCAGAAGCGATGGTGTGCGGCTACCCGCAATACGATGCGAGCGTGCCCAGATCGCGCCTTTATGCCCGCTACCTGACCCACGTATGGGTGTGGATCAACTGCCTGTCGCTGCAGGTTCGCGACTCCATGTGCGGCTTTCGCGTCTATCCGCTGCCCGCCACCCTGGCGCTGCTCGACAGCGTGAAACTCGGTCGGCGCATGGATTTCGATACCGAGATCCTGGTGCGCATGGCCTGGCGCGAACAGCCGATGCACTGGTTGCCGACTCGCGTACATTACCCGGCCGATGGCCTCTCGCACTTTCGCCTGTGGCACGACAATCTGCTGATTTCGGCCATGCATGCCCGCCTGTTCTTCGGCATGCTGCTGCGCGCGCCACGCATTCTCTGGCGCAGGCTGGTCGCATGAGCACTGCCGAGCATAACGAACACTGGGCGCGGCAGAAGGAACGCGGCAGTTTTCTGCTGATGCGTTTCACCGTCGCGGCCGCGCGTCTGCTTGGCCGCCGTCCATTGGTGCCGCTGCTGTATCTGATCGTCCTGTATTTCTACACCTTTGGCCGCAGCGCACGCACCAGCATCCAGGAGTATCAACACAACCTGGCAGCCTGGAGTGCACGTCCCGACTTGCGCCCCAGCCGGAGGTCGGTGCTGCGTCAGTTCTTCGCCTTCGCCGACAGCCTGCTGGACAAAGTCGATGTGTGGAATGGCCGCCTGGCGCTGCAGCAACTGCAGCTGGTCGACCCCGACAATCTTCGTGAACGACTGCACGGCGACAGCCGTGGCCGCCTTCTGGTAGGCGCGCACCTGGGCAATCTGGAAGTGTGCCGGGCCTTGGCCGAGCTGGGCGAAAAGGTGCGCATGAACGTGCTGGTGCACACCAAGCATGCCGAGCGCTTCAACCGGCTGCTGGGCGAGTCCGGCGCCAGCCACCTGCGCCTGATCCAGGTCAGCGAACTGGACCCGGCGATCATGCTGCAACTGGCCGAACGCCTGGAACGCGGTGAATGGCTGGCTATCGCCGGTGATCGCGTGCCCCTGCACGGCGGGCGCCGCGTGGTGGTCGACTTCCTCGGTTTGCCGGCCGCGTTCCCCCAGGGCCCCTGGTTGCTGGCCGGCCTGCTGCAGTGCCAGGTCGACCTGATTCATTGCCTGAAGATCGACGGCCGCTACCAGGTGCGCCTGGAGCACTTCGCCGACGCGGTGACCTGGAAGCGCAGCGAGCGCGATCAGGTGATCCGCGACTGGACACAACGCTATGCGCAACGCCTGGGCGAACACTGCCTGGACGCCCCACAACAATGGTTCAACTTCTACCCATTCTGGAAGCGAGATGACGACATACCAGCCTGAGCCGGTGATCTTCGGCGAGCGCGCCCTGACCATCGAGAACATCGTAGCCCTGTCGCAGCGCCAGGCTCGCGCCCAGTTGCAGGACGATGCCGCCTACCGGGAAAAGATCGCCAAGGGCGCACGCTTTCTCGACACCCTGCTGGACAAGGAAGGCGTGATCTACGGCGTCACCACCGGCTATGGCGACTCCTGCGTGGTGGCAGTGCCGCTGCACCAGGTCGAGGCCCTGCCCCAGCACCTGTTCACCTTCCATGGTTGCGGTCTGGGCAAGCTGCTCGACGCACCCAGCACGCGTGCCGTGCTCGCCGCCCGCTTGCAGTCGCTGTGCTACGGTGTGTCCGGGGTACGGGTGGAGCTGCTGGAGCGCATCCAGGCGTTCATCGATCACGACGTGCTGCCACTGATACCGGAAGAAGGGTCGGTCGGTGCCAGCGGCGATCTCACCCCGCTGTCCTACGTCGCCGCCACCCTCAGCGGTGAGCGCGAGGTGCTGTACAAGGGCGAACGACGCAGTGCGGCGGATGTGCATCGCGAACTGGGCTGGACGCCGCTGACCCTGCGTCCGAAGGAAGCCCTGGCGCTGATGAACGGCACCGCGGTAATGACCGCCCTGGCCTGCCTGGCCTACGCCCGCGCCGACTACCTGCTGAAGCTGGCCACGCGCATCACCGCGCTCAACGTGATCGCCCTGGAAGGCAACCCGGAGCATTTCGACGAGCGCCTGTTCGCTGCCAAACCTCATCCTGGTCAGACCCAGGTCGCCGCCTGGATTCGCCAGGACCTGGCCGTCGAGGCGCCGCTGCCGCCGCTGCACCGCCTGCAGGATCGCTACTCGATCCGTTGCGCACCGCACGTGCTCGGGGTGCTGGCCGACAGCCTGGGCCTGCTGCGTCAGTTCATCGAGACCGAACTCAACAGCGCCAACGACAACCCATTGTTCGATGCCGAGACCGAACGCACCCTGCACGGTGGGCATTTCTATGGTGGGCATATCGCCTTCGCCATGGACAGCCTGAAAAACCTGGTGGGCAACGTCGCCGACCTGCTCGACCGCCAGCTCGCCCTGCTGGTCGACACCCGTTACAACCATGGCCTGCCGAGCAATCTGTCCGGCGCACCAGTGGAAACGGCAATGATCAACCATGGCTTCAAGGCCGTGCAGATCGGCGCCAGCGCCTGGACCGCCGAAGCGCTGAAGAACACCCTGCCGGCCAGCGTGTTCTCGCGCTCCACCGAATGCCACAACCAGGACAAGGTGAGCATGGGCACCATCGCCGCACGCGATGCGCTGCGCAGCCTGGAGCTGACCGAGCAGGTGGCCGCCGCCACCTTGCTGGCCGCCAACCAGGGCGTCTGGCTGCGCGAGCGTGCCGGCAAGCGCGACATCCCGGCGCCGCTGGCGGCGATGCGTGAGCAACTGGCCAACGACTTCCCGCCGGTGATCGAAGACCGCGCCCTGGAAGGCGAGCTGCGCCTGTGCCTGGAACGTATCCGTGCCCAGCACTGGAGGCTGTATGCGTAGCAAGGGCGTACTGCAGGCGGAAATCGAGCTGCAGGTGCAGTTCTATGACGTCGACATGATGGAGATCGTCTGGCATGGCCACTACGTCAAATACTTCGAGCAGGCGCGCTGCGCGTTGCTCGACAAGCTCGACCACAACTACCGGCAGATGCGCGACTCCGGCTACGCCTGGCCGGTGATCGACCTGCAGGTTCGCTACGTGCGCGGCGCGCAGTTCGGCCAGCGCATCATCGTGCGCGCCGACCTGGTCGAATGGGAGAGCCGCCTGAAGATCAACTACCTGATCAGCGACGCCGAGACGGGCGAGCGCATGACTCGCGGCAGCACCGTGCAGGTGGCCGTGGAAATCGCCACGCGGGAAATGCAGTTCGCCTCGCCACAGGTCTTCATCGATGCCGTGCAGAGGGCCATCGCGTGAACGGCGCACATCCGGACTTTCGCCCCCCTCTCCCTAACCCTCTCCCCGAGGGGAGAGGGGACAGATTTGAGACGAGGACAAAACTCGGAGCACGGCACAGGCTCCCCTCTCCCGCTTGCGGGAGAGGGGCTGGGGGAGAGGGTAGAGAAGGAAAACGCCTCATTACCCGCACCCTCTCCCGGATTGCATCCGGGCTACTGCTGGCTGGCTTTACCCAGTTGGCGCTGGCCTTCGACCTCGACCAGCTCAGTGAGCAGCTCGGCAAACCCGAGGTGGTGCGCGGCAGTTTCGTTCAGGAAAAGCACCTGCGTGCCCTGCCGCAACCGCTGACCAGCCGCGGCACCTTCGTCCTGGCCAGGGGCCACGGCCTGCTCTGGCTACTCGAACGCCCGCTGCAACAGGACTACCGCATCGACGACAAAGGCATTGCCCGGCGCACCGAGCAAGGCTGGCAGTTCGTCGCCCAGCAAAGCGCCACTGCCCAGCAGAACCGCCTGTTTCTCGCCGTGCTCAAGGGTGACAGCAGCGGCCTGCGCCAGGACTTCGAACTCAGCCTGAGCGGCACCGCCGACGCCTGGCAGCTCGATCTGAAGCCGCGCAGCGTGCTGCTCAAACAGGTATTCAACGCCATCGTGATCCGCGGTGGTGAGCTGGTGCAACGCATCGAATTACAGGAAACCCAGGGCGACAGCACCGTGCTGCGTCTCGAGGACAATCAGGCCGACCAGTCCCTGAGCGACACGGAGCAACATGACTTCCAGAGTTGAATACTGGGGCTCACGACTGTTCCCGCTTGCCCTGCTGCTGCTCATCGTCGTTGCCGCCTGGCAGTGGCGCGGCGGTGCACCGATCTCGGCCAACCTGCTGGAGCTGGTGCCCAGCGGCAAGCCGGATGCCCTCGAAGAGCAGGCCGTGCAACGCATGCAGGAGCCGCTCAACCGCGAACTGCTGGTGCTGATCAGCCACCCGCAGCGCCAACAGGCCCTGGCTCTGGCAGCGCAGCTGGGCGCCCGCTGGCAACGGCAGACGCTGTTCGAGAAGGTGCAGTGGGACCCGCAAGCCGACCTGAGCGCCATCCGCCAGCAATTGCAGGAGCAACGCCTGGCGCTGCTGCCGCCAGCCGACCGCCAGTTGCTGATCGACGATCCTGCGGCGTTCGTGGCCAGGCGCACCCAGGACCTGTTCGACCCCTTTCGCAGCCAGGGTGTCGTCGCCACCAATGACGATCTGCTCGGCCTGAGTACGCTGGCCGAGAAGAATCTCCCGCATCATCACAATATTCAGGTCGATCTCAGCGGTGCGCTGATCGCCGAAAGCGAGGGAACCACCTGGGCCCTGCTGCGCGCCCGAACCAATGCCGACGCCTTCGACGGCAACCTGGCTCTGGCAGTGGACGATCTGGTCGCCCAGGCCCGCGAGGAAATCGAGGCGCGCGGCGGCCAGATGCTCGCCAGCAGCGGCCTGCTCTATTCCGCCCATGGCCAGCGTCAGGCCACCCGCGAGATCAGTCTGATGGGCGGGCTGGCCAGTGCTGGCGCCCTGCTGATGATGCTGCTGGTGTTCCGACGCGTGCGCGTGCTGCTGGCGTTCGTACCGGCCGCCATCGGCGTGCTGGCCGGACTTACGGCCTGCGTCGCGGTATTCGGCCATGTCCACGTGATGACCCTGGTGCTGGGCGCCAGCCTGATCGGCGTGGCCATCGATTATCCGCTGCACCTGCTGTCGAAAAGCTGGACGCTGCAACCCTGGGACAGCTGGCGTGCCCTGCGTGCCACGCTGCTCGGCCTGACCCTCGGTCTGCTGACCAATGTCATCGGTTATCTGGCCCTGGCCTTCACGCCCTTCCCGGCGCTCAAGCAGGTGGCGATCTTTTCTGCTGCCGGTCTGCTCGGAGCCTATCTGAGCACCCTGTTTCTGCTGCCGACATTGCTGGGCAAGGCCGCGATCCGGCCCTGGCAGCCGCCCCACACCCTGGCGCAGCACCTGCTCGCCTGGCGCGAAGCCTTGCTGCGTCGCCTGTCGACACCCTGGCTGCTGTTGATCTTCGCCCTGTTCTGCGCGGGCGGCCTGCTGCAACTCTCGCACAAGGACGACCTGCGCCAGTGGGCCAGCGTGCCGCCGCAATTGCTGGAGCAATCGAAAGCCATCAGCCAGATCGTCGGGGCGCAGCCTACCAGCCAGTTCTTTCTGGTGCGCGGCGATGACGAAGAGCAACTGCTGCAACGCCAACTGCAGTTGAGCCAGCGCCTGGACAAGCTGGTGGAGCAAGGCCAGCTGAAGAGCTACCTGGCTTTGAGTCAACTGGTAGCCCCCGTCTCCCAGCAGGCAAAACTGCGCCAGGCACTGGCGCAGCTGCCGCAACACAGCGCCGCGCTCACCGAGCTGGGCATTCCCCTCACCGCCATCGAGCAAGAGGCGCGGCAGCTGCAAGCGCTGCCGCTGCTGAATATCCAACAGGTGCTCGCCGCACCGCTCGGTGAACCCTGGCGACCGCTCTGGCTGGGCAATGAAGCCAACGGTCAGGTCGCCGGATTGATCAGCCTGCAGGGGCTGAGCGACAGCGACCTGCTCGTGGCGCAGGCCGAAGGGCTGGAAGGCGTAAAGCTGGTCGACCGCCTCGGCGAACTCAATCGCCTGTTCGCCGCTACGCAGGTCAGCGCCGCCGAGCTGAAACTGGCCTCCTGCCTGCTGATCTTCGTCGTGCTGTGTTTCTCGTTCGGCGCACGCGGCGCAGCTCGCGTGCTGGCGGTATCGCTGCTGGCAGCGTTGGCCAGCCTGGCGAGCCTCGGCTGGCTAGGCCAGCCGCTGACGCTGTTCAGCCTGTTCGGCCTGCTGCTGGTCACCGCCATCGGCGTCGACTATGCCATTCTGATCCGTGAACAGGTCGGCGGCGCCGCCACCAGCCTGCTCGGCACTCTGCTGTCGGCACTGACCACCTGGCTATCGTTCGGCCTGCTGGCAGTGTCCAGCACACCGGCGGTGAGCAACTTCGGCCTGACCATCAGCATCGGCCTGGCCTTCAGTTTTCTTCTCGCCCCCTGGGCTGCTGATGCACATAAACGGGAGCAGCATCCGTGAGCGTCGCTCTGTTCTGGCTATTGGCCCTGGTGCTCTACGCGATGGTCAGCGTACTCAGCGGGCGACGCCTGATTCCCATCGTCGGCCAACTGCTGGTGGCCGCGCTGGCCATCCCGGCGCTGCTGTTACTCTGGGCCGAGCCGCACCTGCACCTGAGCGCCGCCGAGCTGCTCGCCCCCGGCTGGCTGGACCTGGCCTATGGACTGTGTTTCGCGCTGCTGCTGGGCTACATCCTCAGCGATGTGATCGACCTGGACCTCAGCCCGGCGTGCGTGAAGATCGCCCTGCCCAGCTTCCTCGTGCCGATGCTCGCCGGCCTGGCCTGTTCGCTCTGGCTGCTGCCCGGCGAGCGCGGCTGGCTGAGTGCGATCGGGATCGGCCTGCTGTTCTCCATCACCGCCATTCCCGTGCTCTACCTGTTTCTGCAGAGCATCGGTTACCCCGCGGCCGACAGCAAACGCCTGCTGCATGCGGCGATCCTGATGGATTTCATGTGCTGGAGCCTGTTCGGTCTGGCTCAGGGCAGCAGCCAGCCCACGACACTGCTGTGGCCCCTGCTGGCGGCGCTGCTGCCTCTGCTGCTGCGCTCACTCAGGCTGAACCACCCCGCGTTCTACAGCCTGCCATTCTTCGCCTTGATGCTGGCCTTCGAGCAGCTTGAACTGAATGCGCTGGTGTTCGGCATCGGCTACATGCTGTGCCTGGGCTACCTGCGCCAGCCCTTCGTCCTGCCGCTGGCGGAGCGCCACTGGAAGCTGGCGATGAATGGCCTCGCGGTTCCGCTGATACTCACCTATGGCGTGCTGCGCGTCGATTTCCATGGCCTGGATCAACACCTGTCCTGGCTGGTGATAGGTACCCTGCTGGCGCTGCCGGTCATCAGCAAGGTGCTTGGTAGCTGGCTGGGCCTGCATTGGGCAGACCCGGCTGCGGCGGCCCGGATCAAATGGCGTGAAAGCCTGCTGCTGAATATCCGTGGCCTGACCGAAATCGTGTTCCTCAACCTGCTCCTGCAGCTCCAGCTGATTGATTCAACGGTGTACTTCGGCCTGCTGCTGATGAGTCTGTTCTCTACTCTGCTACCTGCCCTGCTGGGTCGGCATGTGGCCAATCATGAAGCGAAAGCCCGCTATGAAATCTCCTGAACTCGAACAACGCCAGATCGTCGTCATCGGTGCCGGTCCGTCCGGCGCCATCGCCGCCGCCATTCTCAAACGCCAGGGCCATGACGTGCTGGTGCTTGAGCGCCAGCGTTTCCCACGCTTTTCCATCGGCGAAAGTCTGCTGTCGCACTGCCTGGACTTCGTCGAGGAAGCCGGCATGCTCGAAGCCGTGCAGGCAGCCGGCTTCCAGACCAAGCACGGCGCCGCGTTCGCCTGGGGCGATCGTTACACCAGCTTCGACTTCCGCGACAAGTTCACCGAGGGCAAGGGCTCGACCTATCAGGTGATTCGCGCCGACTTCGACAAGCTGCTGGCCGACGAGGCCGAGCGTCAGGGCGTAGAGATTCGCTACGAGGAGGAAATCTTCGCCGCGGATTTCTCCGGCGACTGCCCGCGCCTGTCGGTACGCCGCCTGGCCGACGGCTTCGAGTACCAGGTCGAGTGCGCCTTCGTCCTCGACGGCAGCGGTTATGGCCGCGTGCTGCCGCGCCTGCTCGACCTCGACACACCGTCAGCCTTCCCGGTCCGTCGCGCCGTGTTCACCCATATCGAGGACCGTATCGACCCGGCCTCGGGTTTCAACCGCGAGATGATCCTCATCACCACTCACCCGACCCTGCGCGACGTGTGGTTCTGGACCATTCCATTCAGCAACGGCCGCTGCTCGCTGGGTGTGGTCGCCGCAGCCGAGCACTATGAGAACTACCCGAAGGATCTCGATGCCTGCCTCAAGCAGTTCGTCGCCGAGACCCCTTCGCTGAGCAAGGTGCTGGGCAATGCCGTGTGGGATACCCCGGCGCGCGAGATCAATGGTTACTCGGCCAACGTCAAGAGCCTGCACGGGCCAGGCTTTGCCCTGCTGGGCAACGCCGCCGAGTTTCTCGACCCGGTATTCAGCTCGGGGGTGACCATCGCCATGCGTTCGGCAAGCATGGCCGCCGGGCTGCTGCATCGTCAGCTGGGTGGCGAAACGGTGGACTGGGAAAACGAGTTCGCCATCCCGCTCAAACGCGGCGTGGACACCTTCCGCGTCTATGTCGAAGGCTGGTACGAGGGTTCGTTCCAGGACGTGATCTACTACGAAAAAGCCTCCCCGGAGATCCGCCGCATGATCAGCTCGATCCTTGCCGGCTACGCCTGGGACGGTAAGAATCCCTATGTTTCCGAACCTCGTCGGCGCCTGCGGGTGCTGGCCGAGCTTTGCTCCTCGAACTGACAAGGACCGTCGATGAACGCCCTGCGCCCCGTCTCGCCCACCTACGTCGAAGAAACCCGCTTTGGCTTCTGGTTCCTGCAGAGCCATGTGTGGCAGCACCACGTACTGCGGGTCGCGATCAACGATCTGGTACGCCTGCTAGGCGAACCACTGCCGCACGCCCCCGTCCTGCTGGACGCGGGTTGCGGCCAAGGGCGCTCCTTCGGCCTGCTCGACGCCGCCTTCGCACCGGCGCGGATGATCGGTCTCGACGCCGACCCACACAGCCTCGATTGCTCGCGCCGCGAGGCCGAGCGCCTCGGCCTGGAGGTTGAGTTGGTCGCCAGCGACTGCGCGGCAATCGATCTGCCCGACGCCAGCGTCGACCTGCTGTTCTGCCATCAGACGCTGCATCACCTGGTGGAACAGGAGAAAGCCCTCGCCGAGTTCTGGCGCGTGCTCAAGCCGGGCGGGCGACTGCTGCTGGCCGAGTCGACCAAGTTCTACATCGACACCTGGGTGATCCGCTGGCTGTTCCGTCACCCGATGCACGTACAACGCAGCGCCGAACAATACCTGGACATGCTGCGTGAGCAGGGTTTCCAGTTCGACGACGCCAGCACCTCCTATCCCTACCTGTGGTGGAGCCGGGCCAAGGACTTCGGCCTGCTGGAGCGCTGGGGGCTGATGCGTCCCAAGCCCGTCGGCCAGCGCGACGAAACGCTGCTCAACGTAGTGGCGCGCAAGCCGTGATGCCACGCATACTCCTGTTCGTCGTCAGCCTGCTGCTGAGCGCCTGCGCCGCCCATACCCCCGTGCCGCAGACGCCACCAGCACTGGTCGCCCCCTTGCCGCTCAGCCTGCAGATCCAGCGTGAGCAGGCGCAGGTGCGACAGGACTGGCTGCTGGTGATCCAAGGCGAGGGCTCGGCCCTGCGCTGGTCACTGATGGATCCACTCGGCATCCCACAGGCACGCCAGCTGCTGGATGCCGGACAATGGCGCAACGACGGCTTGCTGCCCCCACATGCCGAGGCGCGTGAACTGTTCGCCGCGCTGTTGTTCGCTCTGACCCGAGACGATGCGCTGCAGGCCTACCCGGCCAGCAGTTGGCAACAAGTAGGCGATGACCGGCGCCGACTCGCGCCGGATTGGATCATCGACTACCACGGCCCGCTGGATTTCACCATGGGCAAGACCGGCCTGAACTACCGGATACGTGCACTGAACCTGGAAGAAAACGATTGATGTCCCGCGCCCCCATCCCTGGCTACCTCAATGCGCTCGGCCTGCTCTGTGCCCTCGGCGAAGGCAAGCAGGCCGTGGCCGATGCGCTGTTCGCCGGCGACGCCTCGGGCATGCGTGCCGAAGAGGGCTGGGTCAGGGAGCGCAGCCTGACGGTCGGCGCCGTGCATGCCGAGCTGCCGGCCATGCCGCCCGGCTTCGAGCGTTCGCACAGCCGCAACAACCAGCTGCTGCTGGCTGCGGCGCTGCAGATCGAACCCGAGCTGCGGGCGGCCATCGCCTGCCATGGCGCTCATCGCGTCGGCTTGGTGCTGGGCACCAGCACCTCGGGCATTCGCGAAGCAGGCGACCACATCGGACGCCATCTCAGCGAAGGCGAGCTGCCTGCCGACTACCATTACGCTCAGCAGGAGATGGCCGCGCCAGCGAATTTCCTGGCGGACTGGCTGAAGCTTGGCGGGCCGGTGTACTGCCAGTCCACGGCCTGCACCTCCAGCGCCCGCGCCCTGCTCAGCGCCCATCGCCTGCTGCGCATGGGACTGTGCGACGCGGTGATCTGCGGCGGTGTGGACAGTCTGTGCCGCCTGACGCTCAATGGTTTCTCATCGCTGGAGGCGGTATCCGCCGAGCCCTGCAATCCGTTCTCGGTGAACCGCAACGGCATCAATATCGGCGAAGCCGCGGTCCTCTTCCTGATGACGCGTGAGCCCGCGCCCATCGCCTTTCTCGGTGGCGGCGCCAGCTCCGACGCCCACCATATCTCCGCCCCGCACCCGGACGGTCTCGGCGCACGCAACGCGATGGAAAAGGCCCTCGCCAATGCTGGCCTGACGCCGGATCGGATCGACTACCTCAACCTGCATGGCACTGCCACCCGGCATAACGACTCGATGGAGAGCAAGGCCGTGCATGGCCTGTTCCCCAACGGCCTGCCCTGCTCATCGAGCAAGCCCATGACCGGCCACACCCTGGGCGCAGCAGGTGCGCTGGAGGCGGCCTTCTGCTGGCTGACCCTGAGCGACTACAACCGTGACGGCCTGCTGCCGCCGCACCTCTGGGACGGGCAGCGCGATCCCGAACTGGCCCCGATCGAACTCGTCCAGGCCGGGGCCCGGCTACCTCGTAGCCAGGGCCGCCACCTGATGAGCAACTCCTTCGCCTTTGGCGGCAACAATGTCGCCCTGATTCTGGGGGACGCGCCATGAAGCTGTGGCCCGTCGCCGAACTGGTGCCTCATGCCGGCAACATGGTGCTGCTCGACGAAGTCCTGAGCTGCGACACGGAAGCGATCGAGGTGCGCCTCGTCGTACGCCCGCACGGCCTGCTCAGCGACGCCGACGGCCACCTGCCGGCCTGGACCGGCATCGAGCTGATGGCGCAGGCCATCGCCGCCTTCGCCGGCGTCCAGGCCAAACGTGCCGGCCTGCCGGTGGAGCTGGGCTTTCTGCTCGGCACACGCAAGTACAATTGCAACGTCGAGCACTTCCCGGCCGGCAGCGAACTGCACATCCGCGCTCAGTGCTCGCTACAGGACGACAACGGCATGGGCGTGTTCGAATGCCACCTGACAGGCCCCGGCATCCAGGCCGAAGCCCGCCTCAATGTATTCCGCCCGCCGCAACCGGCGGTCTATCTTCAAGAATCGCAAGAACAATCCCATGACTGAAAATACTTCTGCCGCCACCGTTCTGGTCACCGGCTCCAGCCGTGGTATCGGCCGCGCCATCGCCTTGCGCCTGGCGCGCTCGGGCCATGACATCGTCCTGCACTGCCGTTCACGCCGCGATGAGGCCGAAGCCGTGCAGGCGCAGATCGCCGAACTGGGACGCCAGGCGCGCATCCTGCAGTTCGACGTATCCGACCGCGCGGCCTGCCGCGAAGCGCTGGAGGCCGATGTCGAGCAGCACGGCGCCTACTACGGCGTGGTGTGCAACGCCGGCCTGACCCGCGATGGTGCCTTCCCGGCCCTCTCCGAAGACGACTGGGACCAGGTGCTGCGCACCAACCTGGACGGTTTCTACAACGTGCTGCACCCGCTGACCATGCCGATGATTCGCCGTCGCGCGCCTGGGCGCATCGTCTGCATCACCTCGGTGTCGGGGCTGGTCGGCAACCGTGGTCAGGTCAACTACAGCGCCTCCAAGGCCGGCGTGATCGGCGCCGCCAAGGCCCTGGCGATCGAGCTGGCCAAACGCAAGATCACGGTGAACTGCGTGGCACCCGGCCTGATCGATACCGAGATTATCGACGAACTGGTACCGGTCGAAGAGATCCTCAAGATGATTCCGGCGGCGCGTATGGGCACACCGGAGGAAGTCGCTGGTGCGGTGAACTTCCTGATGTCCAGCGAAGCGGCGTACATTACCCGTCAGGTTCTCGCAGTGAATGGCGGTCTGTGCTGATGAAGCGTGTAGTCGTCACCGGTATGGCCGGTATCACCTCCCTGGGTAGCGACTGGCCAACCATCTCGGCCGCGTTCAAGGCCGGCAAGAGTGGTATCCGGCGCATGGACGAATGGGATCGCTTCACCGAGCTGAACACCCGCCTGGGTGGCCCGGTGGACGATTTCGTCCAGCCCAAGCACTGGAACCGCAAGCAGACCCGCAGCATGGGCCGGGTGTCCAAGCTGGCCGTATATGCCGCCGAACGCGCCCTGGAGCACGCCGGCCTGCTCGGCGACCCGTGCATCGCCGACGGCCGCATGGGCGTGGCCTGTGGCTCGTCCACCGGCAGCACCGAGGAGGTCAAGGCCTTCGGCAACATGCTGCTGAACTCGGTGGCCGACGGTCTCAACGCCAACTCCTACATCCGCATGATGCCGCACACCACGGCGGCCAACATCAGCATCTTCTTCGGCCTCAAGGGCCGCCTGATCCCCACCTCCAGCGCCTGCACCAGTGGCAGCCAGGGCATCGGTTACGCCTACGAGGCGATCAAGTTCGGTCGCCTGAAGATGATGCTCGCCGGTGGCGCCGAGGAGCTGTGCCCGACCGAAGCCATGGTGTTCGACGCGCTCTACGCCACCAGCCTGAAGAACGACGCCCCGCACACCAGCCCGCGCCCTTACGACAGCGGCCGTGACGGCCTGGTAATCGGCGAGGGCGCCGGCATCCTGGTGCTCGAGGAGCTGGAGCATGCACTCGCCCGCGGCGCCACCATCCATGCCGAGATCGTCGGTTTCGGCTGCAACTCCGACGGCCAGCACGCTACCAAGCCGGTGCAGGAAACCATGCGCGGCGCCATGCAGCTGGCACTCGATGACGCCGGCCTGGAGCCCTCGGCAATCGGTTACGTCAACGGCCATGGCACCGCTACCGAACAAGGCGACGTCGCCGAGACCCTGGCCACCAGCAGCCTGTTCGGCCCGCGCATGCCGATCAGCTCGCAGAAGAGCTATTTCGGCCACACCCTGGGTGCCTGCGGCGCACTGGAGTCCTGGTTCAGTATCGAGATGATGAACTCCGACAGCTATGCGCACACGCTCAACCTCGATCACATCGACCCGGCCTGCGGCGAGCTGGACTATCTGTGCGGCGAGTTCCGCAACATGAGCCACGAGTACGTGATGAACAACAACTTCGCCTTCGGTGGCGTGAACACTTCCCTGATCTTCAAACGCTGGCGCCAAGCATGAAACTGATGACTACGCGAACCCTTCCCCGTTTTCTGTTCGTCCTGATGCTGGTGGGGCTCGCGGCCTGCAGCCGCGTGCAACCGATCATGACCGTTCATCAGCAGCTGCCCGCCACGACCACACTGAGCGACGAGCAGCTGCGCGAACCGCTGATCCGCGCCCTGACACGGGCCAAGTGGACCCTGGAAGAAGAAGAGGCCAATCGCATCCTGGCGCGTATCGACTTCCGCCAGCACAGCGCCTCCATTACCATCGACTACGCTGGCGGACGCTATGACATCCGCTATCGTGACAGCCACGATCTGGACTACGCGGATGGCAAGATTCACAAGCGTTACAACGCGCTGGTGAAGAAGCTCAATCGGGTGATCCTGCAGGAAGTCCGCATCGCACAAAACCTTACCGGTTCGTTGCAATAAGAGGATGTCTGCAAAGCTGCATGGCCGAGCGCAGCAATTTGCAGGCACCCACATCACCAAGGAGAGAGCTTGATGAAACACAAGTACTGGATCGCCACCGCCTTCTGCGCCAGCCTTCTGCCCGGCCTCAGCCAGGCCCGTGATACCGCGCACTTCCTCGACTTCCAGTCCGTGGTGAACGAAGCCACCCAGGCTGGCCGTCTCGATGGTTCGGTGAAGTTCTACCTGAACAAGATCCCGGCTGGCGCGCAGATCATCAACGCCAACGTCACCACCAGCCAGAAGACCAATGCCTTCAACAAGAGCGATGAGGAAGCCTGCAGCTGGGTGCTGCAATCGGCCCTGATCAAGCTGCAGAACGCCGCCAAGGCCGCCGGTGCCAACGCCGTGGTCGACCTGGCGAGCAATTACAAGAACAAGGAATACCGCGACGACAGCAAATACGAATGCCACGCTGGCGCCATCATGGCCGGCGTTGCACTGAAGGCCAAATACGCCAAGGTGAAGTAATCACCGCCCCGCAGCCAAGGCCACCGCAACGGTGGCCTTGGTTTATCCAAGGAAGACCATTGACCATGTCGCCTGTTCGCTCCTGCCTGCCCTTACTCGCCGCCACCGTGCTGGTCGGCTGCACCGCCACGCAAGTCACCCCACTGCAAAGCGCAGCGGACCAGATGTGCATCGAGGAGAACCCAAAGGTGCAGGTCAGTGATTTCGTACCCGTGCTGCAGCAGGGCTTCGCCCGTCATGGCATCGAGACGCAGCTGTACGCGAAGATCCCCCGCGAGCAGTGTCCCTATGTGGTGACCTACACAGCCCGCCGCTCATGGGACATGGCGCCCTACCTGTCTACTGCCGAAATAGTCATTCTCGGCCCACGTCGTCAAACCCTGGCCAAGGCCAATTACCACCTGCGCGGCAAAGGCGGTTTATCGCTGATGAAGTGGCAGGGAACCAAGAGCAAGATCGATCCGGTCATCGACGAGTTGCTGGCAAACGTGCAGCTGACTGCCACCGTCACCGCAGAGGCGCAACGCAAAAGCGCTTCACCGCGAAGCAAGAGCCTGGATGAGCAGATACGCGAGCTGCAACAGCAGCATCTCGGTTACGAGGACTATCAACGCGCCTACCGAAAACTTCTGCTGGAAAATCAGGCGTCAGACTGATCCCGCTCAGAACACATACGGCACGAACATACGTGTACGTGCCATGTAGTCGCGATAGGCCTCGCCGAAATAGGCCAGGCACTCGCGCTCCTCGCAACGCGCCGAACACCACAGCAACACGCTGGAGAGCAGCGCCAGCGAGAGAATCAGCGCGTCCATGCGCTTGAAGGCGATGCCCCACGCCAGCAACAGCAGTGAGCAATACATGGGATGCCGGATGTAGTGAAAGATGCCGCCCGTCACCAGCTGAGAGGTTCGCTCGAAGGCGAACAACTCTTCATCCTGGCGTTGTGCTCCAGCCTTGCCGAAACGCCGCATCTGGTAGATCCCCGCGAACAGCACCAACAGCGAAAGGCTGAGCAGAACCCAGGCTATGCGCTGGTTCAGCTCAGCCCGATCTCCAAACCAGGATGAGGCGTTGAGCACCAGCATCACCGCCATCGCCTCCCATGCCAGGAAACGGTAAAACCCGTGGCTACGCGGATTGCCCAGCGTACGCCAGGAAATTCCCACCAGCGCTGCGCTGATCGTCACAAAAGCCACCCACTGCCAGATCGTCACCCCATCCTCCCTCTATCCCTGCCTCTGTTACACTGCGTCGCCCACACGCACCGACCGCTTGCCATGGATCGCACCCAACTGCACACACTGCTGCCGCACCAGGGCGATGCGCTCTGGCTGGATGCATTGGTCGATCACGATGCCCAGAGCATCCGCGGTCTCAGCGCCTGGCATCACCTCGACAAGCTCGGCGAAGATGCCTCTCCCTGCCTGCTGTTCGAAGCGGCGGCCCAACTTTGCGCGGCACATGGTGCCCTATACGGCGAAGCGGATGCCATCGAAATGGCCCTGGTCGGCAAACTTTCCCAGCTCAATCTGCACCCGGTCACAGCGCGCGAAGAGCCGCTTTTGATCAGCGCCCGGCAGGAAGCCTTGAGCCCTGCCGGGGCGCTCTACGCCTTCGCCATCCAGGCCGGCACCCAACCGCTGCTGGACGGCAAACTGCTGCTGGTGCTCGTTCGTGCTTGAACTACGCGACGTCAGTTTCCGCTATCCGGGGGCAGATAGTCTTGCCCTGCAAAATATCGACCTGCAATTGCAGGAGGGCCAGTGCCTGGGCCTGCTCGGCAGCAACGGCGCCGGCAAGACTACCCTGCTCGCGCTGCTCAGCGAGACCCTGGCCGTGCAGCAGGGTGAGATCAACTGGCACGGTCCGCGCAGCCTCGGACTGGTGCCACAACAGCTGGCGTTCTATGCCGAGCTGACGGTAGCCGAAAACCTCGCGCTGTTCGCCGACCTCTACCGTCTGCAGGGCGCGCAGCGCCGCCAGCGCCTGGAGCTGTGCATCGCCAGCACGGCTCTGGCAGACAAACTCTCACGTCGCGCCGCGCGCCTTTCAGGCGGCGAGCAAAGGCGACTGAATTTCGCCATCGGCCTGCTCCAGCCTGCGCGCCTGTATCTGTTCGATGAAGCCACCGTCGGCGTCGATGCGAGCAGCCGGCAGCTGTTGCTGGATGCCGTCGAGCGCCTGACCGGCGAAGGCCATGGCGTGATCTACACCAGCCACTATCTGGACGAGGTAGAGCGGGTCGCCGGACGCATCCTGCTGCTGCACGAAGGCCGGGTGCGCCTCGACGTGGACAAACAGCAACTGCTCGAAGGTGGCCACGGCCTGCTGCTGGAGTGGCCAGAGCAGGTTCCCGAAGGTTTTCAGGCGCTGCTCGGCCAGCTGAATCTGGAGGCGGAGGCCCTGCCCAATGGCCTGCGTATCGGCAACCTGGACGCTCAGCAGTTGCTGGCGATCACCCGGTTCATCGCCGCGCAGCCGGTGCCTCCGAGCCTGCTGCGTTTCGGCCGACCATCACTGGAGCAGCTCTACCTGAGCCTCAACGGAGGCCGCCTGTGAGCCCGATGCTGGCGCTGATCCGCAAGGAATGCCTGCTGCTGCTGCGCGATCCGCATGCGCTGGCCGTGCTGTTCATCATGCCGATCCTGTTTCTGGTGCTGATGGCGGCAGCCTTGTCCAATTACCTGCGCGACGAGCCACCGCCCCTGAGCCTGGTGCTGGAGGTCGCGCAAGCCAGCGAAGCCAGCGTGTTCTTCCAGCATGCGCTGCAGGAGCAACTGCCGGGCAGCCACCTGCTCACCAGCAGCGAGGAGCCCTTGCCCCGCATCAGTCTGGCCGAGAGTTTTTCCGAGACCTTGCTGGAAACACCTCACACAGGCCCCAGGTTGAGCTTCCCTCCGCGCACCGATGGCCAGACCCGCCAGCGTCTGCGCGCAGCGCTGAACATCGCCCTGGCGCAGACCCGCCTGCTGGCCTACCTGGAGGACAGCGACGCGCTGGACGCGGGTATGAGTACCGAGCAACGCTGGCAGTTGATTCGCCAGCGCACCCAGAGCGAGATCAGCGAACGGCAGATGCTGGCCAGCGGCGAGCTAAGTGGCAGAGCCAACGCCAGCCAGCTGAGCGTGCCGGCCTGGCTGATCTTCGGCATGTTCTTCGTCGCGCTGCCAATGGCCGGTGGCTTCCAGCGGGAACAGCAAAGCGGCGCCCTGCTGCGTTTCCGCGCGCTGGGGCTCAGTCCCACAACCCTCGTAATGAGCAAGTTGCTGCCCTACGTGGCCATCAACCTGGTGCAGTTCGCCCTGCTGCTGGCTATCGGCGTGCATGTGCTGCCCTTGCTCGGTCTCAGTGGTCTGAGCCTGCCGGGCGCCCCGCTGGCCTACCTGCTGCTCGCACTGAGCCTGAGCCTGGCGGCCTGCAGCCTCGGCCTGTTCCTGGCTTCACTGGCGCGCAGTGGCGAGCAGGCGTTGCTGCTGGGCGGCGGCATCAATATCATCCTCGCCGCAATCGGCGGCATCATGGTGCCCAAGAGCGTGATGCCCGAGGCCATGAGTCAATTGGCGGAAGTCTCCCCCATGAGCTGGGCGCTGGACGCCTTTCTGACCCTGCTGGTCGGCCAGGGAAGCCTCGCCGACATCGCCCCCGACTGCGCCCGCCTTCTGCTGTTCGCCCTGTTGCTGGGCGGCGGCGGGCTTCTCCTGTTCCGCAAACGAGTGCAGCAAACGCAATGGACGACACATTACTAGAACAAGAACTCAAGCAATTGCTGATCCGTGAGTGCGACAAGGAAGACGACATCGACTGGCAAAGCATCGCCAATGACGAGCCGCTGTTCGGCCAGCAGAGCCGGATCGCCATGGACAGCCTCGACGCCCTGCAGGTCTCGCTGGCCCTCCAACAGCGCTACGGTGTGCGCATCGAAGGCGCCAAGGACGGCAGGCGCATTCTCAACAGCATCGCCAGCATTGCGGCCTTTATCAGGCTGAAATCGTGAACCACGTCTTTTTGCAGCGAGGCGCCCTGCTCAGTGCGCTCGGTGCCGACCTGCACGCAGCCGGCATGGCCCTGCGCCAGGGCGCCTTGCCGGCTCCCGGCTCTTTCCTGCTGCATGAACTGCAGCAACCGCGCCCCTATCTGTACGCCAGCAGCAACGGGGAAAGCCGCGACGAGCATTGTGACCGACTGATCGGCGAAGTCCTCGGCAATACCTCCGGCAAACTGGATGACTGTTTGTTGATCGTCGCCAGCACCAGCCTGGACATCGACGACCTTGAACAGCGTGCCGCCGCGGCAGGTGGCTTCCGCCTGGAGCACTCGACATCGCTCGACCTGCTGGCCGAGCGCTCTCGCCAACGCTGGGGCTTCGCTGACGCCTTCACCCTCAACACCGCATGCACCAGCGCAGCCAACGGTCTGCTCTATGGTGCACGAATGCTGGCGGCCGGCCTGTACGAGCGCGTACTGGTACTGGCCTTCGAGACGCCCAGTGCCGTCGCCAGGCAGGGCTTCGGTGCGCTCGACCTGACCAGTCCGAGCGGCGCCTACCGTCCCTTCCACCCCGAACGCGACGGCCTGATTCTCGGTGAGGCCTATGCCGCCACGCTGCTGGCGCGGGAGCCTGGTGACGCCCCACTGGCGAAGCTGCTCGGCGGCTTCAGTGCCTGCGATACCAGCAACCTGACCACCACTCGCGAAGATGGCAGCCATATCGACTGGGTGATGCGCGAAGCACTGCGCAGCGCTGGCGCCAGCATCGAGCAGATCGGTCTGGTGAAGCTGCACGGCACCGCCACCGCGGCCAATGACCGCGCCGAGAGTAACGGCGTGCGCCGACTATTCGGTGACCAACTGCCGCCCCTGTGCGTGCTCAAACCCTGGCTGGGCCATACGCTGGGCGCCTGTGGCCTCAGTGAAACCCTGCTGATGATGGAAAGCTGCGACCACCTGCCTGGCCTGGACTATGCCGACCAGGCCTTGCTGCCGCTGCAGGCCAGCCCCATAGCCGTCGCAGGGAACCGCCTGCTGCTGGCCAACTTCTTCGGGTTCGGCGGCAACAATGCCAGCCTCGTATTGCAAAGCTGCCAGGGGAGCGATTGATGAAACAGGTGATCGCCGCATGTAGCGTGAGCGGCTCCGCGGGCTGTTCCGACAAGGACCTGAAGGCCGCCCTGAGCCAGTGGCTGGCAGCTCCGCCACGGCGCATCGACCGGCTTATCCTGCAGGCCCTGCTCTGTACCACGCCGATGAAAGATAGCGTCCAGAGTCGCTGCGGCCTGTACCTTGCCTCCCATCACCCAGCGCGCGCCACCATGGGCGCCCTGCTCGACGCGGTGTGCGCTCACCAGCTCCAGCCCAAGCCCTTCGAGTTCGTCAATAGCGTGAGCAACGCCGCCGGCTTCCATGTTGCCGCACAGCTGGGGCTGGAAGGCCCCAACCTGTTTATCGGCGCAGGGCCGAACGTCTGGAAACAGCTTCAGGCACTGGCCTTGCTGGACCTCGGCGATGGCCTGGTCGATCAGGCGCTGCTGGTGGTGATCGACGAGAATGACGGCTTTCAGGCGCAGGCGGTGCTGATCGAAGCGCCAACCGAAGCACAGGACTTCGCCGAGCTGACGGCCGGCATCGATGTGCTGCAGTTGCAGCTCTGATCTGCTTTGTTGACTGCGTTGGTGGGCTGAAGCCCACCCTACGGGGCGACAGATGCAATTCGGTGACTGCGGGGTGAGCCTCAGCCCACCGCGATCAGCCTCAACCCTTGCGCTTGGCCCAGGCGCCCAACTCCCTCATCAGGCCCTGCTCCTGATCGGCAATAGCCCGCAAGCTGTCGGCAATCGGCCTGAAGTCCGGCACCTCGCCCTTGCTGCGGCTGGCCCGCACGCAGGCCGAGGCGAACTGGCGCCAGTCGTCGCCCACCGCCGTGAGCCGCACCGAAGCCTCCTGCAGGCTGGCATCGCCGATCTTCTCACCGGCCTCCTGCAGGAAGCTGGCGTACATGAAGCGAAAACCCGCACCGCCGGTGCCGATCTCCTCCTGCATGCGCACGATATGGGTCAGATACAGGCGGTTGTACTTGACCTGCGCAGGGTCGAGCGCCTCGACGCATTTGGCCAGGTGCCGGATGCCGCGAATGCCGATCCACGGCAGCGGCATGCCGTCGAGGATGCGCGAGGTGGACAGCACGCTCTGGCGAATCAGGCGTTCCCAGTCCTGCTCCGGCGACACGTCGTCGAGGTAGTACATCAGCCCCTTGGCAGCCAGCGCGCCCTTGGCGAAGCGCGCTTTCTGCAGATCTGCGCTGGCACAGCGCACCGGCTCCTCGAACACCGGATCGCTGAGCAGGTACTCGTCGCCCTCGCGCCCATAGGCCAGCAGGTTGTGAGCGTTGAAGTGAAAGCGCATCTCAGCCGGGAAGTACGGCAACCAGAACACCGAGCTCTGCAGACCAGCCAGGCGCCCGCTATCAAGCGCCGCATCCAAGGCCGCACGGCCCTGCTCGGGGTTGGCGAAGGTGCGGCTGGTCAGGCGCACGCCGAGGCGCTTGCTCAGGGTCTTGATCAGGTGCCGTGGCGGCATGCGGTAGGCGATCAGCGGCATGCCGCCGATCTTGACGACGGGCAGATAGGCGAAGGCCAGACCGGATGCCAGGCCGAAGGCCATCGGCTCGCTCATCGGCAAACCGGCATGGGTGAGCAGGCTGGCCATGACGCCACTTTCGCAGTGGGCGCTCTGGCGGTGCTGGAACGCAGTCATGGCAACTCTCTCTGGTAACGACGCAACTCGTCGACGGTCAGGCCGAAGGCCTCGGCGTAGCGTGCCAGCACCGAGGTGCTCAGGCGGCGATAGATTTGCGGGCGAAAGTGGCGGCGCACGCGCCACTGCCACAGACCGGTGATCTGCGCCAGCGCCGGCTCGTCCATGCGATAGCGATACATCAGACATTTCAGCGGCGACAGCTCGCCACGCTGCCAAAGCGCCAAAGCCTCGGCTTCCTGGGCCTGCAACTCGGCGACGGCCAGTTGCGTGGCGTAAGACTCGGGATCCCAGCCTACGCTCTGCGCGCCCTGGTAATGACCGCTTTCATCGACCGCATAGAGCAGCTTGCTATGCCCGCCATAGGCAGAGCCGGGATCCTGCGGAACCTCGTCAACTTTCATCGCCAACCACCGTCAGGTGCATGAATGCACTGGAGAAACGCCCGCTTTCAGGCACGTAACAGAGCAACCGCTGGCCGCTGCGCAAAGGACCGCCGTTGAACAGTTCTTCGAGGATGATGAAGATCGAGGCCGCGCCGGTATTGCCCTTGCTGGTCAGGTTGGTGAACCAGCGCTCCATCGGGATCGGCAGCTCGACCTTGGCCAGGCCCGCGGCCAGCGGCTCGCGGAAGAACTCCGAGGAGTAGTGCGGCAGGAACCAGTCGATGTCCGCCACACGCAGCTCGCGCCGCGCCATGATCCGGCGCAGCGCCTCTTCCACGGTGTATTTGACGATGTTCTCGTTGAGCAGCTTGACGTTCTGCTTGATCGCCATCACCGACTGCTTCGCGCGCTCGTCGGCATCGTAGTGGCTCCAGCCACGCAGTGTGCCGTCCTGCATGTCGGCGCCGGCGTACATGCAGGGCGGCATCTGGTCGGCGAAGGAAAGGATATCCAGCCAGTCGATACGCAGGCTCAGCCCGCTTTCGTTGGGGCGATCCTGCAGCAGCACGGCACCTGCGCCATCGGAAAGCATCCAGCGCAGAAAGTCCTTCTCGAAAGCGATCTCCGGGTGCTTTTCCAGCTCATCGATACGGCTTTCGTATTCGGCGTTGAAGTTACGCGCCTGCATCAGCGTCGAGGCGACCTCCGAACCACAGGCCACGGCAGTGCGGCTCTCGCCACTGGCCACACTCATCCAGGCATATTTCAGCGCTGTCATCCCGCACAGGCAGATACCGGCCGTGGTCGCCACCTCGCAGGACGGATTGCCCAGCTCGCCATGCACCATTACCGCGTGCCCCGGCATCACCTGATCCGGCGACGAGGTGCTGGCCACCAGGCAGTCGAGCTGGTTCAGTTCAAACCCTTCGCCCTGCAAACCACGTATCGCTTCGGCACTGAGCTGCGCATTGCTCATGCTCGGCTCACCAGTCGCGGGGTCGATCACGTAGTGACGCTGCCGGATCCCATTGCGGCGCAGCACCAGCTTGCGCGCACGCGACGGCTTGCCACCGACCATGCCCAGGCGCGCTTCCATCTGCTCGTTGTCCACGGGCTCGTGCGGCAGGCAGGCGCTGATGCGGTTGATGAATACAGGGGTTACCACGGAATTACCTCGGGTCACTTCACTCGCCGGATGGGCCGGCAAAGTAGGCCTTCTCTCGCTGGATACGCGCCTTGAACAGCGGCGCCAGCAACTTCTTCAAAACAGCCGTGATGGGTACCACGGTCAGGATCAGGCAAATCAGGAATACGATGTACAGCACCAGCCCGGCGCCACGGCGCCGACTCTGCTGCGGGCCGAGCGCCGAGAGCAGACGACTCCACAGGGTAAAGCTGCGATTGCCGACCTTTTCGCTGGCGATCAGTTTTTCATCTACCTTGACTGCGCCCAAGCCAGTGAGCATCGGAGCCTCGATCAGCAGGTCGTCAGCCAGCAGCCGCCGCGCCATAGCGTCGCCGAAGCGGCTGGCCGCCGCCAATTCCCGTTCGTCGATACCGGCGCGCGGCACCCAGCTGTAGGGCTTCTGCCGGCCGGTAAACATCCACAGCGGCGTGGCCAGGAAACTGGCGGCCGTGCCGCAGGCATCGGTCAACACGATGTTGTCCACTAGGCGCGCGCCCAGCGCGTTCAGGCGCGCCTTGACCTTCTCCTGCGCCATCAGCCACATATTGCGGCAACCGATCAGCGTGACCACCGGGGCGCCTTTCAAGAGGCGAGCCGCCTCGGGCGAAGCGAGAAAGCTGGTGCACGGCAGCGACGGCGAGAGAAACCAGACCTGGTAGGCCAGGATCACCAGGTCATAGCGTTTGTCGGCATCCACGGCCAGCGGCAGCAATGGCTGCGGCTTCATCAGCACGGTTTCCGGGAAGATGCGAAAAAAACCGAGAAATGGCCAGGGAAAGGGGAAAGGTTCAGCCGGCTGCAGCGCCAGGAAATCCACCTGGATGTCGTCACACTCGCGCAGTGGCCCACAGACCGATCGCACCAGGCGGTCTAATTGGCCAGTCTGAGAAAAGTGGACGACTAAAACATGACGCATTCGCGGCGCATTCCCTGCAAAATGGCCGGATTATGCCACAGAGCCTTCTTCAAACCGTAACCTGCATGCGCCAACTTTGCCTATTGGTTCCGCTCCTCGTTTGCCAGACGATCCAGGCAGGCGACCTGCTGGTCGAAGTAGAAGGCAGGCAGGATCAGGCAAACCTGTATCTGGCCCTGGTGCCAGCCGACCAGCCCGACTGGCAGCCCAGCCTGCACGAACTGCAGGGAGCGGAAACGCCGCTGCTTATTACCGACCTGCCACCCGGTCGCTACGCCGTGCAGGTGTTCCAGGACAGCAACGGCAATGGCCAACTGGATCTCAGCCCCCGCGGCATCCCGCTGGAGCCGGTAGGTTTCTCCGGCAACCCATCACTCTTCGGCGGCAAACCCACGCCCCAGAACAGCCTGTTCGAGCATGGCGCGGCAGACAGCGTGATCAGCGTGCGCCTGATTTCGCCGCGCAAGAAAAAGGACCGCGTGGCGCCGTTAGCACCACGCAACGGTAGCCGTTAGCGGCCAGGCAAACAGGTGTTCGGCTGCCTGGCCCCACTTACTGGTGATATTGCGCGGACAGCTCGTGGACGGCCTCGAAGAAGGCGCCAGCGTGAGCCGGGTCGACCTCCGGAGTAATGCCATGGCCGAGGTTGAACACATGGCCGCTGCCGGCGCCGTAGGCGGCCAGGATGCGCGCCACTTCGGCGCGTATCGCTGCCGGCTTGGCGTAGAGCACCGCCGGGTCCATGTTGCCCTGCAGGGCGACCTTGGCACCAACACGGGCACGGGCGCTGCCGATGTCGCAGGTCCAGTCCAGTCCCAGCGCCTCGGCGCCGCTGTCGGCCATGGACTCCAGCCACAGACCGCCGCCCTTGGTGAACAGGATCACCGGCACGCGGCGCCCGTCGTGCTCGCGGATCAGGCCGTCGACGATCTTCTTCATGTAAGCCAGGGAGAACTCCTGATAGGCCGCCGCCGACAGCGCGCCGCCCCAGGAATCGAAGATCTGTACCGCCTGAGCGCCGGCCAGGATCTGCCCGTTGAGATAGGCGGTGACCGACTGCGCCAGCTTGTCGAGCAGTGCATGCAAAGCCTGCGGGTTGTCGTAGAGCATGGCCTTGGTTTTGCGGAAATCCTTCGACGAGCCGCCTTCGACCATGTAGGTGGCCAGCGTCCACGGGCTGCCGGAGAAGCCGATCAGCGGCACGCGGCCGTTGAGCTCGCGGCGAATGGTGCGCACGGCGTCCATCACGTAGCCCAGATCCTTCTCGGCATCCGTCACCGGCAACGCCTCGATGTCGGCCAGGCTGCTGATCACCTTCTTGAAACGCGGACCTTCGCCGGTCTCGAAGTACAGGCCCTGGCCCATGGCATCAGGGATGGTGAGGATGTCGGAAAAGAGAATCGCCGCATCCAGTTGCGGGTAGCGGTCCAGCGGTTGGATGGTGACCTCGCAGGCCAGCTCGGGATTCTTCATCAGGCTCACGAAATCGCCGGCCTTGGCCCGGGTCGCGCGGTACTCCGGCAGATAGCGGCCGGCCTGGCGCATCATCCAGATCGGCGTGACATCCACGGGTTGCTTGAGCAGGGCACGAAGGAAACGGTCGTTCTTCAGGGCGGTCATGGCGGCATCCGGCGAAAAAAGTGCGGGCATTTTCGCAGAGCGCAAAACAAAAGGCACGGCGAGTGCCGTGCCTTTTGTCCATCGCGACGATTTGTCTCGCCTCTACTTGCCCTGCGTCATTAGACGCCCAGATAGTCGAGGATGCCTTCGGCGGCGTTCCTACCTTCGAAGATCGCCGTCACCACCAGGTCGGAACCACGGACCATGTCGCCACCGGCGAAGATCTTCGGGTTGCTGGTCTGGTGCTTGAACTGCGACTGCTCGGGCGCCACGACGCGGCCCTGGCTGTCGGTCTGGATCTCGAACTGCTCGAACCAGGGCGCTGGGCTCGGACGGAAACCGAAGGCGATCAGCACGGCTTCGGCCGGGATGATCTCCTCGGAACCCGGGATCGGCTCGGGGCTGCGACGGCCACGGGCATCGGGCTCACCGAGACGGGTCTCGACCACCTTGATGCCTTCCACCTTGTCTTCACCGACGATGGCGATGGGCTGGCGGTTGAAGAGGAACTTCACGCCCTCTTCCTTGGCGTTCTTCACTTCCTTGCGCGAGCCGGGCATGTTCTCTTCGTCGCGGCGATAGGCGCAGGTCACGGCTTTGGCGCCCTGACGGATCGAGGTGCGGTTGCAGTCCATCGCGGTATCGCCACCACCCAGCACCACGACGCGCTTGCCCTTCATGTCGATGAAGTCTTCCGGCGACTTCTCGAAACCGAGGTTGCGGTTGACGTTGGCGATGAGGAAGTCCAGCGCGTCGTAGACGCCCGGCAGGTCCTCGCCCGGGAAGCCACCCTTCATGTAGGTGTAGGTGCCCATGCCCATGAAGACGGCATCGTACTCATCCAGCAGTTGCTGCATGGTCACGTCCTTGCCGATCTCGGTATTCAGGCGGAACTCGATACCCATGCCGGTGAAGACTTCACGGCGACGGCTGAGCACGGTCTTTTCCAGCTTGAACTCGGGGATGCCGAAGGTCAGCAGGCCACCGATTTCCGGGTTCTTGTCGAACACCACCGGGGTCACGCCGTTGCGCACCAGCACGTCGGCGCAGCCCAGGCCCGCCGGGCCGGCACCGATCACCGCGACGCGCTTGCCGGTCGGCTTGACCTTGGACATGTCCGGGCGCCAGCCCATGGCGAAGGCGGTGTCGGTGATGTACTTCTCCACAGAACCGATGGTCACCGCGCCGAAGCCGTCATTGAGGGTGCACGCACCTTCGCACAGACGATCCTGCGGGCACACGCGGCCGCAGACTTCCGGCAGGGTGTTGGTCTGGTGCGAGAGCTCGGCGGCGGCCAGGATGTTGCCTTCCGAGACCAGCTTGAGCCAGTTCGGAATGAAGTTATGCACCGGGCACTTCCACTCGCAATACGGGTTGCCGCAGCCCAGGCAGCGATGCGCCTGGTCAGCGGCCTGCGCCGGCTTGAAGTTGTCGTAGATCTCGACGAATTCCTTCTTGCGCTGACGCAGCAGTTTCTTCTTCGGGTCTTTGCGCCCGACTTCGATGAACTGGAAGTCGTTATTCAGACGTTCAGTCATTGCATTACCTCATCAAACCACTTCAGGCGCATTCTTATTGCGGGTTGGCACGGGTGCTGGACAACAGCGACTTCAGGCTGGCCGCTTTCGGTTTCACCAGCCAGAACTTGCGCAGGTAATCGTCCAGGTTCTCCAGCAGGTTCTGACCCCACTCGCTGCCGGTCTCTTCGACGTACTCGGCGAGCACGCTTTCCAGGTGGCTGCGGTAGGCCTCCATCGCTTCGCTGTTGATGCGCTGGATTTCCACCAGTTCGTGGTTGACGCGGTCGTAGAAGCCGTTGTCCATATCGAGCACATAGGCGAAGCCGCCGGTCATGCCCGAGCCGAAGTTGTAGCCGGTCTTGCCCAGCACGCAGACGAAACCGCCGGTCATGTACTCGCAGCAGTGGTCGCCCGTGCCTTCCACCACGGCGTGGGCGCCGGAGTTGCGCACGGCGAAACGCTCGCCCGCAGTACCAGTGGCGAACAGCTTGCCGCCGGTGGCGCCGTACAGACAGGTGTTGCCGATGATGGCGCTGTCCTCGGTGGCGAACGGGCTGCCGGCAGGCGGAGTGATGACGATCTTGCCGCCGGTCATGCCCTTGCCCACGTAGTCGTTGGCATCACCTTCCAGACGCAGGTTCAGACCACCGGCGTTCCATACGCCGAAGCTCTGACCGGCAGTACCCTTGAAGCGGAAGGTGATCGGCGCGTCATTCATGCCCTGGTTGCCATGTACGCGGGCGATCTCGCCGGAAATGCGCGCGCCGATGGAGCGGTCGCAGTTGCCGATGTTCAGCTCGAACTCACCGCCGGTCTTGCCGGCGATGGCGTCCTTGGCCATGTCCACCATCTTCTCGGCCAGCAGGCCTTCGTCGAACGGAGGGTTCTTCGGCACCTGGCAGAACTGCGGCTTGTCGGCCGGGATATGCGCGCTGGCCAGCAGCGGCGACAGATCCAGATTGCCCTGCTTGGCGGTTTCGCCCGGCAGCACTTCGAGCAGGTCGGTGCGGCCGATCAGCTCTTCCAGGCTGCGCACGCCCAGCTTGGCCAGCCACTCGCGGGTTTCCTCGGCGACGTAGGTGAAGAAGTTCATCACCATCTCGACGGTGCCGATGAAGTGATCCTTGCGCAGCTTGTCGTTCTGCGTGGCCACGCCGGTGGCGCAGTTGTTCAGGTGGCAGATGCGCAGGTATTTGCAACCCAGGGCCACCATCGGCGCAGTACCGAAGCCGAAGCTCTCGGCGCCGAGGATGGCCGCCTTGATCACGTCCAGACCGGTTTTCAGACCACCGTCGGTCTGCACGCGCACCTTGCCGCGCAGGTCGTTGCCGCGCAGAGTCTGGTGGGTTTCGGCCAGGCCCAGTTCCCACGGCGCGCCGGCATAGCGGATGGAGGTCAGCGGCGAGGCGCCGGTGCCGCCGTCGTAGCCGGAAATGGTGATCAGGTCGGCATAGGCCTTGGCCACACCGGCGGCGATGGTGCCGACACCGGCCTCGGCTACCAGCTTGACCGACACCAGCGCCTTCGGGTTGACCTGCTTGAGGTCATAGATCAGCTGCGCCAGGTCTTCGATCGAGTAGATGTCGTGGTGCGGCGGCGGCGAGATCAGGGTCACGCCCGGCACCGCATAACGCAGACGCGCGATCAGACCGTTGACCTTGCCGCCCGGCAGCTGGCCGCCCTCGCCGGGCTTGGCGCCCTGGGCCACCTTGATTTGCAGCACTTCGGCGTTGACCAGGTACTCCGGGGTCACGCCAAAGCGGCCGGTGGCCACCTGCTTGATCTTGGAGCTCTTGATGGTGCCGTAGCGGGCCGGGTCTTCGCCGCCCTCACCGGAGTTGGAGCGACCACCCAGACGGTTCATCGCCTCGGCCAGCGCCTCGTGCGCCTCCGGCGACAGCGCGCCGAGGGAGATACCGGCGGCGTCGAAGCGCTTGAAGATCGACTGCAGCGGCTCGACTTCGTCGAGGCTGATCGGCGTGGCGGACTCCTTGACCTTGAGCAGGTCGCGGATCATCGACACCGGACGGGTGTCGACCAGCGTCGAGTATTCCTTGTACTTGGCGTAGTTGCCCTGCTGCACGGCTTCCTGCAGCGTGCGCACCACGTCCGGGTTGTAGGCGTGGTATTCGCCGCCGTAGACGAACTTGAGCAGACCGCCCTGCTGGATCGGCTTGCGGTTGTTCCAGGCCTCGAAGGACAGCAGCTTCTGCTCGCTCTCGATATCGACGAAGCGCGCGCCCTGGATGCGGCTGGCCACGCCACGGAAGCACAGCTCGGTGACTTCATCGGCCAGGCCGACGGCCTCGAACAGCTGCGCACCGCGATAAGACGCGACGGTGGAGATACCCATCTTCGACAGGATCTTCAGCAGGCCCTTGGAAATGCCCTTGCGGTAGTGCTTGAACACTTCGTACAGATCGCCCAGCACTTCGCCGGTGCGGATCAGGTCGCCCAGCACTTCGTAGGCCAGGAACGGGTACACCGCCGAGGCACCGAAGCCCAGCAGCACGGCATAGTGATGCGGGTCACGCGCGGTGGCGGTTTCCACCAGGATGTTGCAGTCGCAGCGCAGGCCCTTTTCCACCAGGCGGTGGTGCACGGCACCGGTGACCAGCGACGCATGCGCCGGCAACTTGCCCGGGGCGATGTGACGGTCGGTCAGCACCAGCAGCACCTTGCCGGCGCGCACGGCTTCCTCGGCCTGATCGGCCATGTTGCGCACGGCGGCTTCCAGGCCCAGCGACTCGTCATAGTTCATGTCGATGACATGACGGTCGAAGCCCGGACGATCCAGGTTCATCAGCGCGCGCCACTTGGCCGGCGAGATCACCGGACTGCTGAGGATCACGCGGGTGGCATGCTCGGGCGATTCGCTGAAGATGTTGCGCTCGGCGCCCAGGCAGATTTCCAGGGACATGACGATCGCTTCGCGCAGCGGGTCGATCGGCGGGTTGGTGACCTGCGCGAACTGCTGACGGAAGTAGTCGTAAGGCGAGCGCACACGCTGGCTGAGCACCGCCATCGGGGTGTCGTCGCCCATGGAACCGACCGCTTCCTGGCCCTGCTCACCGAGCGGACGCAGCACCTGGTCACGCTCCTCGAAGGTGACCTGGAACATCTTCATGTACTGCTTGAGCTGGTCCGGGTCGTAGAAGGGCGAACCGTGATCGCGGTCTTCCAGCGTCGCCTTGATGCGCTGGGCATGCTTGCGCAGCCACAGTTTGTAGGGGTGGCGCGACTTCAGGCGGCTGTCGATGGACTCGGTGTCCAGCACCTGGCCAGTCTCGGTGTCGACGGCGAGGATCTGCCCCGGGCCGACACGGCCCTTGGCGATGACGTCCTCGGGCTGGTAGTCCCACACGCCGATTTCCGAGGCCAGGGTGATGTAGCCGTTCTTGGTGGTGACCCAGCGCGCCGGGCGCAGACCGTTACGGTCGAGCAGGCACACGGCGTGACGACCATCGGTCAGCACTACGCCGGCCGGGCCATCCCAGGGCTCCATGTGCATGGAGTTGTACTCGTAGAACGCGCGCAGGTCGGCGTCCATGGTCTCGACGTTCTGCCAGGCCGGCGGAATGATCATGCGCAGGCCGCGGAACAGGTCGATGCCACCGGTGACCATCAGCTCGAGCATGTTGTCCATGCTCGAGGAGTCGGAGCCGACGCGGTTGACCAGCGGGCCCAGCTCGTCGAGATCGGGGATCAGCTCGTTGGCGAACTTGGTGCGACGGGCCTGCGCCCAGTTGCGGTTGCCGGTGATGGTATTGATCTCGCCGTTGTGCGCGAGGAAGCGGAAGGGCTGCGCCAGCGGCCACTTCGGCAGAGTGTTGGTGGAGAAACGCTGGTGGAAGACCGCGATGGCGGTCTGCAGACGCTCGTCACCCAGATCCGGGTAGAACTGCTGCAGGTCCGCCGGCATCATCAGGCCTTTGTAGATGATGGTCTTGTGCGAGAAGCTGCAGATGTAGTGATCGGCGTCGTCGGCATTGGCCACCGAGGAACGACGGCGGGCGCTGAACAGCTTGATGGCGAATTCCTGGTCGCTCAGCCCTTCGCCACCGATGAACACCTGCTCGATCTGCGGCAGGCGCTCCAGCGCCAGCTGACCGAGCACGCTGGTGTCGATCGGCACCTTGCGCCAGCCCACCAGTTGCAGGCCGGCCGCGAGGATTTCGCGGTTCATGTTCTCGCGCGCGGCCTCGGCCTTGGCCGAATCCTGATTGAAGAACACCATGCCCACGGCATATTGCGCAGGCAGTTCGACGCCGAATTGCTCCTGGGCGATGGCGCGCAGGAATTGATCGGGCTTCTGGATCAGCAGGCCGCAGCCATCACCGGTCTTGCCGTCGGCGTTGATACCGCCGCGGTGAGTCATGCAGGTGAGGGCCTCAATAGCGGTCTTGAGCAGGTGATGACTAGCCTCACCTTGCATATGGGCGATCAAGCCGAAGCCGCAGTTATCCTTGAACTCATCAGGACGGTACAAACCTGCTTTCATAGGGGAAACTCTCACCAGGCTGCCTAGACCTCAGGCAAATTACTTTCTAATTCAATTACTTAAACCCGAATAGCAGGCACGGGCGTGCTTTGCATGGGCAAAAGGGAGGTCATTGTACATATCCACCCATGACGTCACAAATTTTCGTGACGAAGGGGTGAATATTTATGTCGCAAAAACGAAGGATTGGACCGCAAGGTCGTGCTAACGACCAGACGGTCATCTTGCGACAAAGCGCTAGCGGCTCATTTCCTGCTGAATGCTGCCCAGGGTGCGAGGCCAGGGCTTACCAGCCTGAAGCTTGGCAGGCAGGGTTTTCACAGCAGCCTGAGCGGCGTCACGACTGGAGAAGCTACCATAGGTCAGCACGTACAGCGGCTGCCCTTGATGGATTTTCTTGAAGTAGCGGTACTCGCTGCCGCCCTCACGCACCAGCGCCTGGATATTGGCCTCCGAACGAGACCCAACCACCTGCAGGGCATAGCGGGACGCCGGCTGCTGCGCATACCAGTTACTCGAAGCAGTAGTGGGCGCCACAGCAGGAGCAGGCGCAGGCTTAGCCGCCGGTGCCGGTGCCGGTGCAGGAGCTGCGGGCTTGGGCGCCGCCGGCTCAGGCTGCTTTACAGGTGCAGGTGCAGGTGCAGGTGCAGGTGCAGGTGCAGGTGCAGGTGCAGGTGCAGGTGCAGCAGCGATTGGAGCCGATGGCGGAGTAACTGTCGAGGGTTCAGGCACAGCCGGCGGCTCGAAGTTATCCAGCTCCTCGCCGGCTGCTTCGGCCAATGGCTGACGAATCACTGCTTGTGGCTCACCTACCAGTGGCAACGGCAGTGGCTGACTGGCACCTGCAAATTCAATGGCAGGCGTACGGCCTTGCGATGCAGGCGCCTGCTCGGGCTCCTCAGCTTCTGCTGCCGGACTGGAGGACTGCAAGGGCAGCGAGGTATTGCTCGCTACAGGCGCAGGCGAGGAAGATTCTCGACCCTGCATGAACCAGGCGGCTGCGACACCTACCAAGACCACCGCCAGCGCCAGCAAATGCTTCTTCGGCAAAGTGAAACCACCCCCTGCAGCACCACGACCAGCCGCACGCTGCGCAAGCATCTGCTCAACCAGCAGCTCCCGCGCCTCCTGATTGATCGCTCCAGGCCACCCCTGGGAACGTGCATGAATATCCTCGACCTGTTCTTCGGTCAACAATTCGATGCCTTGCCCAGCCCCTTCGAGCCGCTGCGCGAGGTATTCGCGCGTTTCTTCCTCGGCATAGGGCTGAAGCTCGATCGCGTGATAGCACTCTTCGCCGCCCGCCAGCGACTCCAGTCGAGCCAGCAATTCATGCTCGGCAAACAGGAAGACATGCGGACGCCCTTCATCGCCCCCCGCCGCGAGCACCAGCAGATTCTTCAGCGCGACATCATCCAGCTGATCCGCATCATCGATCAGCAGGTAAACCTCCTGACCAGTCAACGCCAGCTGTCCGACCTGCGCCAGAATCGAGCGAACATCAGCCTGGGCAATGGACAAGCCCTGCGCTATTTGACGCAACAACGCCTCGCTGCCCGTCACGCCCTGAGCAATCACGATGCTCTGCACCGCCTGCTTGTTGGTACTGGCAACCAAGGCCTGACGCAGCAGCGTCTTGCCGCTACCCTCAGGCCCGACTACCGCCAGCAGCAGCTGACTGTAGCGCGCAAGGTGATGCAACTGCCCCAGCACGGGCTTGCGCTGTGCCGGGAAGAACTTGAAGCCTGGAACGCGCGGCGCAAAGGGGTCGTGGCTGAACTGGTAATGGGCCAGAAAAGCTTCGTCAGCATGCAAACTGGTCATGAATCACTCTTCAAGAGTTGGACGACTGAGCCAGCGCGGCGTAGTCGCTACGCAGCGTGGCGTCGAGAATTTCACGCGGGTAATCCGCAGTCACTACCGCCTCACCCAGACGTTTGAGCAGGACAAGGCGCAGCTGGCCATCGAGAACCTTCTTGTCCACTGCCATATGCTCAAGAAACCGCTCGGGCGTCATATCTTGCGGCGGCACCACTGGCAGACCAGCGGCCTGCAACAGGCGCACGCCACGATCCCGATCCGCCGCCGACAGCCAGCCAAGGCGGTGGGACATTTCCAGCGCCATCACCGTTCCAGCGGCAACGGCTTCGCCATGCAGCCACACACCATAACCCTGCTCGGTCTCGATGGCATGACCGAAGGTGTGCCCCAGATTGAGAGTGGCTCGCACCCCCGACTCACGCTCATCTGCCCCGACCACCCACGCCTTGGCCGCACAGGAACGCTCAATGGCATAGGTCAGCGCAGCGCCATCCAGGGCGCGCAACGCGACCATGTTGTCCTCGAGCCAGGCCAGGAAAGGCTCATCGCAAATCAAACCGTACTTGATGACCTCAGCCAAACCGGCTGACAGCTCGCGCTCCGGCAGGGTATGCAGGCTGGCGGTATCGATCAGCACCGCCTTGGGCTGATAGAACGCACCGACCATGTTCTTGCCCAGCGGATGGTTGATTCCGGTCTTGCCGCCCACCGAGGAGTCCACCTGAGACAGCAAGGTCGTCGGTACCTGAATGAAGTCCACGCCACGCTGGTAACAGGCTGCGGCAAAGCCTGCCATATCACCAATGACACCGCCGCCCAGGGCGATAACGGTCGTACGCCGATCATGCCGGGCCTTCAGCAACCCATCGAAGATCAGCTGCAGGGTTTCCCAGTTCTTGAACGCCTCGCCATCGGGCAACACGACTGAGGCAACCTTGAAACCTTCCAGGGATCGCATCAGCGTTTCAAGGTACAGAGGCGCGACAGTCTCATTGGTAACCACTGCCACCTGCCGCCCTGCGATATGACGCGTAAGCAGCTCGGAACGTGCCAACAGACCATCACCGATATAAATGGGATAACTGCGCTCGCCGAGTTCAACGTGAAGAGTCTGCATGAGGCCCCCAGAATAAAAAGGCCACTAGGATAGCGCAGTTCGCCTCGCGCTTTAACGGGGCGACAAGGCCTCCAGGCGCGAGAGAATTTCCTGCACCACCATGCGCGGTGGACGCTCGTCGGTCTCGATGATGATATCGGCAACTTCCCGGTAGAGAGGATCGCGCATGGCCATCAGATCCCTGAGCACCTGGGCCGGATTGGCCGTACGCAACAACGGACGATTACGATCACGCGAAGTCCGTTCGATCTGCTGCTCCACGGAGGTATGCAGGTAGACGACCCGCCCTCCCGCATGCAAAGCCTGGCGATTCTCGGGACGCATTACCGCTCCGCCCCCCGTGGCCAGCACGAGACCGTCCTGCTGCGAGAGCTCGGCGATCACCGCCTGCTCCCGCTCACGAAAACCCTGCTCGCCCTCGACATCGAAGATCCAGGGAATATCGGCACCGGTACGCTGCTCGATCTCCTTGTCGGAGTCCTTGAAAGGCAAACGCAGCTCTTTGGCAAGCAAACGCCCGATGGTGCTCTTTCCAGCTCCCATCGGGCCTACGAGGATTACATTCCGCACTTAGATCATCGATTCACGGCAATGGCTTGGTTGTTCATGATGCGCGGTGTGATGAAAACCAGCAACTCGGCTTTGTTATCGGCAACAACATCGCGCCGGAATACCCGACCAAGGAAAGGCAGATCCCCAAGGAGCGGGACCTTCTCAACACCCTTAGTCTGGGTATTGGAAAAGACCCCCCCAATCACAATGGTCTCGCCATCATTAACCAACACCTTGGCATTAACCTCATTCTTGTTGATCGGAGGCACACCATTCAAAGCCCGAGCGAAGTCTGGAGCGTCCTTGGTCACCTTGACTTCCATGATGATGCGGTTGTCGGGCGTGATCTGCGGCGTGACTTCAAGAGACAGTGCAGCCTCCTTGAATGAAGTACTGGTAGCCCCGCTGGAACTTGCTTCCTGATAGGGAACCTCCTGTCCTTTCAGGATCTTGGCAGTTTCCTTGTCCGAGGTAACAACCTTCGGCTGAGAAACGATCTCGCCGTTACCCGTCTTCTCCATCGCGGAAAGTTGCAGATCCAGCGTGACATTGTCAGTGAGGAAACCGATACCTATACCCGAAGTACTGCCAAGCACCCCCATATCAACGAAAGGCACCGGAGCCACGCCATCCTGGAGCGAAACGTTGCCCACGGTATCAGTGCCAGGCAGGAACACCTGTCCGCTATCGTTATCAAAGGAGGTTGCACCATCCTTACCGTAGACACTCCAGTTTCCGCGACGACTCGCACCGCCCCAGCGCACACCCAGAGCCTTGTCATAATCCACGTTAGCCTCGACGATACGCGCCTCAATCATTACTTGGCGTACAGGAATATCGAGCTGAGCAATGATACGGCGCAACTCATCCAGCCGATCCTGCGTCTGGTAGGCAATAATGCTGTTGGTGCGCTCATCAACGGTTACAGAGCCACGAGTATCCGAGGCCCCGTCAGCGCTGGTAACAGACTGGAACAGCTTCGCCATGTCTGCCGCCTTGGCGTAATTCACCTGGATAAGCTCCCGACGCAGTGGAGCCAGCTCAGCGATCTGCTTCTGCGACTCCAACTCCTGACGCTCACGCGCCGCAATTTCGTCAGCAGGCGCGACCAGCAGGACATTACCCACTTGACGCTTATCGAGGCCCTTGGTTTTCAATACCAAATCCAGAGCTTGGTCCCAGGGCACGTTCTGCAGACGCAGGGTGATATTGCCTGCAACGGTATCACTCGCCACCAAGTTCAGATCGGTAAAGTCAGCAATCAGCTGCAGAACCGATCGCACATCGATATCCTGGAAGTTAAGCGACAGCTTTTCGCCAGAGTAAGCAAAACGCTCAGCCTTCCGGCGCTCAGCGTCGTCCTGAGTAAGCGGTTTGACACTCAGTGTCAGCGTGTTTTCGGTCTGGTACGCCAGATAATCATAAAGACCTACCGGCTCGATAAGGATGCTCGTTCTATCGGCACTACCAGTGGCACTGACGAACTGCACCGGAGTCGCAAAGTCTTTCACGTCCAGACGCACCCGCAACGATTCGGGCAAATCCGTCTTGGCAAAATCAAGACGGATCTTGCCGCCTTGCTCTTGGATATCTGGACTTACCGAAGCATCGGACAAGGTGATGACGACATTACCCTCCCCCTGCTCACCACGCTGAAAGTCGATGTTGCTTATGGTCTTCGGTTGCGGACCATAGGCCTTCTTCGGCGGAACAGACGCTACCGGTGCCGGTATCGATGTGGCCGGGAACGCCGCAACGGCAGAGGAGTCGCCAACCAGCACATAGAGGTTATTGCCCTCGACTCGAGTACTGTAGGGCGCCAGATTGGTGAGGTTAACGATCAGACGGGTGCGATCCTTGGCCTCGACAATAGTTACGCTGCGCGCATTGCCTACACCAAGCTCACGATTCTTCGAGCCAAGCTTGTTCGACACCCCTGGCAGGTCCAACGCAATACGCGCCGGTTGCTCGATGGTATAGCCGCGAGGAGCAGTAACCGGCTCATCGAAGGAAAGCTTCAGCTCCACTCGATCCCCAGGGAGACTAGCAACACTCAAATCCTGCAGATTGGCCGCCAATATTGCGGGCGACAGCAGCGCGGCCAACAAGGCAACGCTCAGACGCGAGAGAGAGCTGTTCATTTTCGGATCCCGTTTGGCAGACAGATTATTTGTATTCATTTCTCACCCCGCTCCGTCAGGAGCGCTCCTTCAAGGAAAGGCTGCGTGGTCGCTCAAGCCAGCCACCTTCGCCGTCTGGAACAATTTCCATCACATCGATCTTGGAGTCATCGATCGCAAGAATCTTGCCGTGATTGCGCCCCAGATAGTCGCCCACTTTTACCCGATGAACCCCGCCCGCACCGTTAACCAGCGCGTACAATTCACGATCATTTCTCAAAGTGCCAACCATTTCGAAGGTTTCAATATTGAACCCCTCGAGGAATTGCTTCACGCGACTTTCATCCGGCTTGATCTCTGGCGCACCTTTTTGGCGGGTTACGACATCAATCTTGACCGGCGGCTGAAATGGGCTGCGCAGGGAAGCAGCACGGTAAGTGAAGCTTTCATAGGGCTGAAAAGTCGGTAGCGGCTCAATGGCGCCTTTCGGCTTTGCGCGCACTTCGTCCATAAAGGTACGCAAATCGGAAAAATCACCGCTGCCACCACAGCCCGCCAAAAGCGAGAACCCTGCTACCAGAGCCAAACGCGAGAACCTGATCATTGGGCCCCCTTATCGTTATAGCGGTAGGTCTTGGCCATAATCTGCATGCTCAGGCGACTGGAACTTTCAGCGTTGGCAGGGGCCAGTTGAAAATCATGCAAGGTGACAATACGAGGCAGACTGGCTACACCGCTAACGAAAGTCGCCAGATCATGATAACCACCCGTGACTTTGATCTGAATTGGCAGCTCGATGTAAAACTGCTGAGCCACCTCAGGCAGAAGCTTGATTTCTTCAAACTCCAAACCACTACCCAACCCGGTGCGAGTAATGTCCTCCAGCAGCCCTGGGACCTCGGTATCACTTGGCAACTGACGTAGAAGAGCACCGAAGGACACCTCCATCTCTTGCATTTGCTCTTTATAGGCCTCCAAGTTCGCCGCCTGAAAAGCCTTGCTGGTAAACTGCTCTTTTAGGTCTACCTCTTCCCGCTGGCGCTGCTCCAGCATGCCTTGCAAATCTTTCAAGTGAAAGTTATAGCCCAACACCAGCACAACAATAAGCATCAGCAGACCAGCTATAAACTTTACCGCCGCAGGCCACGACCCGACATTATTCAGATCAAGATCATTGAGATCGACACTGCGCAAACTGTCCAATGAACTTTTAATACTCATTGCGCCGCCTCCGCCTTCCCTTGTTCAGGCTGTGTTTGCTGAACGGTCAACTGGAAGACGTTCGCCTGATCCAGAGCCCCCGCCGTAACCGCTTTGACCTCAGTCAAATTAGGAGCCATCAACCATTCAGAGCCATCCAGATTGCGCATCAAGTTCGAGACCCGATTGTTTGACTCAGCCGCACCAACGATAGCGATGTTCTTACCAGCCATCTTGACGCTGGTAAAATAAACGCCGTCCGGAAGCGTTCTTACCAACTGGTCAAATACACGCCCAATGATCGGCCGATTACCTTGTAGGTCCTGAATAATTTTCATCCGCTCAAGAAGCTGCTGACGCCTAGTTTTCAACTCACTAATTTCCTTGATGCGAGCATCAAGAACCGCAATTTCCTTCTTGATGAACTCATTTCGCGCGTTCTGGTTATCGATAGCTGCGCTCAGCATCTGATCCCCGAGGAACACCAAGCCGCCCGCGATGACGAGCACGCCGACAAGGCTGACCAAGAACCGCTGCTTGCGCTCCTCGCGTAGCTGTTCGCGCCAGGGGAGTAAGTTAATCCGCGCCATCAGTCAAAACTCCTCATCGCCAGACCACAGGCAATCATCAGTGCCGGCGCGTCGCTGGCCAACGCACCAGCGTTGACCTTGCTGCTGAGCGCCATGTCGGCAAAGGGATTGGCCACTAGCGTCTGCGTACCGATCTTCTGCTGAATCAATCGATCAAGATCGGGGATGGACGCGGTACCGCCAGCCAGAAGGATGTAGTCGACATCGTTATACTGGCCAGCAGCAAAGAAGAACTGCAGCGAGCGAGATACCTGCTGAACGACAGCTTCCTTGAACGGTTGCAAAACCTCACTGTCGTAGTCATCTGGAAGACCGCCCTGCTTCTTGGCAAGACCAGCCTCTTCAACAGAAAGACCATAGCGCCGCTGGATTTCCTCGGTCAGCTGCTTGCCACCGAAGAGCTGCTCCCGGGTATAAATTGTGCGACCGTTGTGCAGAACGCTGAGGGTGGTCATGGTCGCGCCGATATCGACCACCGCCACTGTAAGATCGTCATGATCACCGCCCAGCTGAACCTCCAGCAGGCTATAGGCGCGCTCAAGCGCATAGGCCTCTACATCGACCACCTTGGCGGTCAAACCAGCAAGCGCAAGTGCCGCCTCGCGGACCTCGACGTTTTCCTTACGGCACGCAGCCAGCAGCACCTCGACCCGCTCGGGATTACGCGGCGCCGGCCCCTGCACCTCGAAATCGATAGCGACTTCTTCCAGCGGATAAGGAATGTATTGGTCAGCCTCGATCTTCAGCTGGTTTTCCAGGTCATCCTCGGAAAGCCCAGCTTCCATTTCGATGGTTTTGGTGATGACGGCCGAACCGGCAACGGCTACGGCAGCTGTCTTGACGCCGCTCTTGGCCTTGGCCAACACGCGAGACAGGGCCTGACCGACCCCCTCCAGCTCGGCGATGTTCTTCTCTACCACTGCATTGGGCGGAAGCGGCTCGACCGCATAAGCCTCTACCTTGTAGCGGCTTCCCGAGCGACTCAGTTCGAGGAGCTTGACCGAAGTCGAGCTGATATCGATCCCCAGCAGCGTATTCGCTTTCTTAGTGAAGAGCCCTAGCACGACCGTTTTCCTATTGGCATCCGCGACTTACGGACTATTTATGTTTTTCCACATTAAATATCAGTCTTGACAGAAGCGCAAATGGCTCCCCGGGAAAAAAAACGCTTATAATGTGATCAGCTTTTCCCTTTGAGCCACGGCTCCTGCTTAACTCATTCTTTTACTTGGAATTCCGAACATTTTGATACGCCTGCTGAAGTTTATCTGGTGGTCTTTCGTTGCCGTTTTTTGTGGGCTGTTGCTCAGTTTCAGCGGTGCGTTTCTTTATCTTAGCCCGACCCTTCCTTCCGTCGAGTCGCTGCGTCAGGTCCAGCTGCAGATCCCGCTGCGCGTTTACAGCAGCGATGCCAAGCTGATCGCCGAGTTCGGCGAGATGCGCCGCTCGCCCATTCGCTTCGACGAGATCCCCAAGGAATTCATCAGCGCCCTGCTGGCAGCAGAAGACGATAATTTCGCCAACCATTATGGCGTCGATGTGACCAGCCTGATGCGCGCTGCCACGCAATTATTGAAAAGCGGTCAGATTCAGAGCGGCGGCAGCACCATCACCATGCAGGTGGCGAAGAATTTTTTCCTCACCAGCGAGCGCAGCTTCTCGCGCAAAGCCACAGAAATTCTCCTGGCCCTGCAGATCGAACGTGAACTGAGCAAGGACGAGATCCTCGAGCTGTACGTCAACAAGATCTACCTCGGCCACCGCGCCTACGGCATCGAAGCTGCCGCTCAGGTGTACTACGGCAAGTCGATCCGTGACCTGAATCTGGCGCAGATGGCGATGATTGCCGGACTGCCGAAAGCCCCGTCGCGCTACAACCCTCTGGTCAACCCGACACGCGCCAAGGAACGCCGCGACTGGATTCTCGGCCGCCTGTATCGCCTTGGCCGCATCGACCAGGCCAGCTACGAGCAAGCCCTGGCCGAAGAAGTCGATGCCCGCTACCACGTACCTGCTCCCGAACTGAGCGCACCTTATATAGCCGAGATGGCGCGTGCGGAGATGGTCGGTCGCTATGGCAGCGAGGCTTACACCGAAGGTTTCAATGTCACCACCACCGTGCCCAGCCAACTGCAGGAAGTGGCAAACACCGCGCTGCGTGACGGGTTGATCGCCTATGACCAGCGCCACGGCTACCGCGGTCCCGAGAGCCGCCTGCCAGGCATGACCCGCGAAGCCTGGCTTGCCGAACTGGGCAAGTTCCGCAGTATCGGTGGCCTGGAGCCTGCGGTGGTGACCCAGGTGGAGAAGAGCGGCATCCTGGTGCTGACCCGCAATGGCGAAGAGCAGGCCGTGGCGTGGGACAGCATGAAATGGGCACGCCCCTTCCTCAATACCAACAGTCTTGGCCCGCGCCCACAACAACCCGGTGACGTCGCCCAGGTCGGCGATATCGTGCGCGTGCAGCGCCAGGAAGATGGCAGCCTGCGCTTTACCCAAGTGCCGGCGGCGCAGAGCGCGCTGGTTTCCCTCGATCCTTATAGCGGCGCCATTCAGGCACTGGTCGGCGGTTTCTCCTTCGACCAGAGCAACTACAACCGCGCCGTACAGGCCAAGCGTCAGCCGGGCTCCAGCTTCAAACCCTTCATTTATAGCGCGGCACTGGATAGCGGCTACACCGCGGCGACACTGGTCAACGATGCGCCGATCATCCTCTCCGACGACTACCTATCACAGAAGTGGCGGCCGAAGAACGACAACAACACCTTCCTCGGCCCGATTCGCATGCGCGAGGCACTGTACAAGTCGCGCAACCTGGTCTCGATCCGCCTGCTGCAGGACATGGGCATCGACCGCAGCCTGCGCTACATCGAACGTTTCGGCTTCGCCCCGCAGGACCTGCCACGCAACCTGTCGCTGGCACTCGGCACCGCCAGCCTGACGCCGATGGAAATCGCCGAAGGCTGGGCCACCTTCGCCAACGGCGGTTACAAGATCGAGCCCTACCTGATCGAACGCATCGAAGATCGCAATGGCAAACTGCTGTTCCGCGCCAACCCGGCGCGCGTCCCCGGCAGCGAGCCGACCGAGGAGAATGCCAACCTGACGGTGAACGCGACCGATGATCTGCCTCTGGAAGAACCCAAGGTGGCCGAGCAGATCATCGACGAGCGCACGGCCTACATCATGACCAGCATGCTGCAGGATGTGATCAAGCGCGGCACCGGTCGCCGCGCCCTGGCATTGGGGCGTAACGACCTGGCGGGCAAGACCGGCACCACCAACGAGTCCAAGGACAGCTGGTTCTCCGGTTACAACGCCGACTACGTGACCACCGTCTGGGCTGGCTTCGATCAGCCGGAAAGCTTGGGCCGGCACGAGTATGGCGGCACCGTGGCCCTGCCGATCTGGATGAACTACATGGGCGCAGCGCTCAAAGACCGCCCCAACCATCTACCCAAGGAACCCAAGGGCCTGTTGACCCTGCGCGTTGATCCGGTCAGCGGCCGCGCCGCTGCACCTGGCACGCCGGATGCGTACTTCGAACTGTTCAAGAGCGAGGACTCGCCGCCGCCGATGAGCGAATTCGAACCCGGCATGGGCGCTCCCGGCAGCCCGCTGCCGGCTGACGAAATGGCGCCGATCGATCTGTTCTAGAAGCGGCGGCAGGCCTCAGTCTGCAAGCGGCAGGCAAGAGCCTGTAGCCTGTAGCCTGTAGCCTGTAGCCTGTAGCCTGTAGCCAAGATGACAATAAAAAACCCGCCGAAGCGGGTTTTTTATTGTTCGGGTGATCAGCCGTTGAACACGTCATCCACCGACTTCAGCGGATAGTGCTTCGGATACGGCAGAGTCGCCACGCCGGACTCGATGGCGGCCTTGGCCACCGCATCGCAAACCACGGTGATCAGACGCTGATCCATCGGCTTCGGAATGATGTACTCACGACCGAACGACAGTTCGATACCGCCATAGGCATCGCACACATCCTGCGGGACCGGCAGCTTGGCCAGGTCACGCAGCGCCAGGGCAGCGGCGATCTTCATTTCTTCATTGATGCGGGTGGCGCGAACGTCCAGCGCACCGCGGAAGATGAAGGGGAAGCCCAGCACGTTGTTGACCTGGTTCGGATAGTCGGAACGACCGGTGGCCATGATCACGTCATTGCGGGTCTCATGCGCCAGCTCAGGCTTGATTTCCGGATCCGGGTTGGAGCAAGCGAAGACGATCGGGTTGGCCGCCATACGCTTGAGATCTTCCGGGCTCAGCAGGTTGGCACCGGACAGGCCGACGAACACATCAGCGCCGTCGAGCGCGTCAGACAGCGTGCGCTTGTCGGTCTCGGTGGCGAACACGGCCTTGTACTGGTTCAGGTCATCACGGCCGGCGTGGATCACACCCTTGCGGTCGATCATGAAGATGTTCTCGACCTTGGCGCCCATGCTCACCAGCAGCTTCATGCAGGAGATGGCAGCAGCACCGGCGCCCAGGCAGACGATCTTCGCCTCTTCCAGGGTCTTGCCGGCGATTTCCAGGGCGTTGAGCATACCGGCGGCGGTCACGATCGCGGTGCCGTGCTGGTCATCGTGGAATACCGGAATGTCGCACTGCTCGATCAGAGCGCGCTCGATCTCGAAGCACTCGGGGGCCTTGATATCTTCCAAGTTGATGCCGCCGAAGGTGATGGAGATGCGCTTTACGGTGTCGATGAATGCCTGCGGGCTCTCCGAATCGACTTCGATATCGAACACGTCGATACCGGCGAAACGCTTGAACAGCACGCCTTTACCTTCCATCACCGGCTTGGAAGCCAGCGGGCCGAGGTTACCCAGACCGAGGATGGCGGTACCGTCGGAGATAACGGCGACCAGGTTGCCTTTACCGGTGTAGCGGTAGGCCAGCTCGGCGTCACGCGCGATTTCGCGTACCGGCTCGGCGACACCCGGGCTGTAGGCCAGCGACAGGTCGCGGGCAGTGGCAGTGGCTTTGGTCAACTCGACGCTCAGCTTACCGGGGCGGGGCTGAGCGTGATATTCGAGAGCGGCAGTTTTTAGATCTGACATAGTGGCATTTCCGCTTTTGTTGGCTGTTGAACGGGCAGGCGGCCGAGGATACGCAAGTTGTATACACCTGCACAAGACCGTTCGGTCGCGATTGAAGCGCAGCGCTAGCGCAGCGTTTTCAGCCACTCGCCGGGGCGCGGTTCGCCGCTTGGGTAGAGTCCATTGAGCAGGCGCAACTGCGCTTCGCCATCAGCCGGCAAAGGCGAATCCTTGGCCAGAGCGGCCAGGCTCTGCCCCGCCCTGGCGCGCACCAGATGCAGGCGCACCGGCTCGGCCAGCTTGCGTTCGGCGGGCTTCAGAGGCCGGTAACTGCGGATGACCTCGAGGAAACGTTGGTCCTCGGTTTCCAGCGAAGCGCGCCCTTTTACCGCAGCCACGAACAGATACGCATTGTCGCCGCGGTAGATCACCGCAACACGCCGCGCCGACTGCCCCTGCAACACCGCCGTATAGCCCTGCAGCGCCCCCAGACGCAGTTCCTCACCGGCGACCAGGCGCTGATTGCCGACTCGCCTGCGCAGGAATTCGGCGGGCGAAAGCTGCTTGTCCACCGCTTCCAGCGTCATGGCGATGAAGGCTTGCTCATCCGGGGTATGGCCGATCAGCACATCCGGGCGGTTGACCAGTTGCCAGCCCTGCGGATAGCTCAGGGTGAAATCCAGCTCGCCATGGTAGAAGTTGCGCCCGCGGCGAATCCCGCTAGCGGCCGAATCGCCGAACACCAGGCCGTCGAGCATCTGCAGGAAATTATCGCGCCCCACTTCCTGGTTGCCGCCGGCCAGCGCACGCGCACGACCGATCACTTCCTGCAGGCGTCTATCGTTGTCCGGGTGAGTGTCGAACAAGCCGTGATAGCCGCCCGCTGTCGGTGCTTCGCCACGCCTGGCGGCCTGCTCGCGGGCGAAGTCCTCCTGGCTCTTGAGCACCTTGACCACCTCGATCATCGCCTGCGGGTCGTAGCCGCTGCGCGCCAGGTACTGCGCGCCCAGGCCATCGGCCTCCAGTTCCATGTCACGCCCGTAGCCGCGTACGAAGGCATTGCCCATCACATTGGTCAGATCGCCCACCGCACCGACACCGGTACCGATGGCCGCAGCCTGGCCGAGCAGCCCCCAGGCCGTGGACTGGCTCTGTTGGCGCACGCTGTGACGGGCCGTCACGTGCCCCACCTCATGACCCAGCACGGCAGCCAGCTCCGCCTCGGAGTTGAGGTAGGCGAGCAGGCCACGGTGGATATAGATGTAGCCACCCGGCAGCGCGAAGGCATTGACGTCCGGACTGTCCACCAGGGTGAAAACGTAGTTGAGCTGATTGCGATGGCTGCTGCGCGCCACCCGCTCGCCGACGCGCTGGATGTAGGCCTGCAACTTGGCATCCTCGTAGCGCGGGTATTGCTTGAGGATTTCCTGGTTGTAGCGCGCGCCGAGATCCAGCTCCTGGCGCTCGCTCATCATCACGAAATCGGTACGACCGGTCGCGGGATTGACCGCGCAACCGGCCAGCCAGCTGCAGAACAGACACAGCATCAATGCACGAATCATGGCAACACCTCCAGCATCGCCGAATGGGTAAGCGGCAGCATCCAGCGCGCCTGCCCGGATTTCAAGCCGCCGCGACTCTGGCGATCGATGACCCAGCCACGCGCCTCCACCCGCCGCCCCTTGAGTTTCTGCAAAGCGGGCAGATCGAACTCGCCGAGCAGTTCAGGCGCGACGCGCAGCACCCGACCGCCATCGAGATCAATCCACAGGCCGCCGCGATTGCGCTGCACGTCGACAACCCGACCGCCGAGCAGGGCGAAACCGCCACCGTTCAGCTGGCCGGCCGCCTTCACCTGATTGGTACGCCACAGGCCGAGGCGCTGACGCCGCGCCTGGCGCTCGGCCTGCGCCTGACAGCTGGCCAGCGCAGCATTGGGCGCCACCGCGACCATGAAACCGAGACCTTCGCTCAGCAATTGCGCTTCGAGATTACGCCCCTGGCGGTCATAGAGGTGCGCCAGGGTGCGCCCGTAGCGGTCCTTGCGCTGCTTGCCGTAAAGCAAGCCGACACGCCCATCGCTGGCATCGACCAGCGCCTGCAGACGCCGCTTGGACTGCACGGCGAAAGGCTCGTCACTTTTCCCCTTGCGCCCCAGTTCAGGGGCGTTGATACCGATCAGGCGAATGCTGCGCCCGTCGACCAGGCGCACCGTGTCGCCATCGACCACCTGGCGCACGGCGACCTGAGCAAGATCGGCACGCTGCGGACAGAAGGCCTGGGCCAGGCCGCTACAAAGCAGAGAAACGAAAAAGGCGCCCACCAGGGACGCCTTTTTCAGTATCACGGAGTGGCGCATGCCAGTTTCCGTTATCGTTCGGTCGCTTACTTGGCGCCGAATACGCCGAAGCGCTGCTTGAAGCGATCGATACGGCCGCCGGTGTCCAGCACTTTCTGCTTACCGGTATAGAACGGGTGGCACTCGGAGCAAACGTCCAGGCTCAGGTTCTTGCCAATGGTGGAGCGGGTCTTGATCACGTTGCCGCAGGAGCAGGTGGCGTCGATCTCGACGTAGTTCGGATGGATATCGGCTTTCATGGTGCTTTCCTCGGGGTAGTCGTGCCGCCACCCGACCAATGTCAGGCACCGCACAGAAATAGGCCGCGCATCTTACCAGACACCCGACACGATGCAAGCTGCGCAAGGTGCCGACCGTCGCGTGCTAAGATCGCCGGCCTGTCAAAGGAGCTCCTGGCTTGCCCAACCTGATCCTGCGCCTTGCCCTGCCCTCGCCGCTGCGCCGCCTGTTCGACTACCTCGCCCCCGGTGGCGTGTCGCGCAGTGCCTTGCAGCCAGGCGTACGCTTGCGCGTGCCCTTCGGCCGCCGCGAGATAATCGGCGTGCTGGTGGAAGTCGACAGCCAGAGCGAAGTTCCACTCGACAAGCTCAAGCCCGCCCTGGAACTGCTCGATGCTCGCCCACCGCTGCCGTCGCCGCTGTTCAAACTGTGTCTGTGGACAGCGCAGTACTACCAGCACAGCCTCGGCGACACCCTGAGCTGGGCCTTGCCGGTACTGCTGCGCCAGGGCGAGCCGGCCGAAACTCGCCAGGAGCGTTACTGGCTGGCCAGCAAAGGCGCCAGTGTCGACGACCCACGGCTGGCCCGAGCTCCGCGCCAGCGCGACGCACTCAAGGCACTGGCACAACACCCGCACGGCGTGGCCCACAGCCTGCTCAGCCAGCTGCAACTCAACCGCGACAGCCTGCAATTACTGCATGAGAAGGGGCTGGTACGGGTCGAGGTGCGCCGCACCCAGCCTCATCCCAAGCCCGCGCACTGGCTGGCGCAGCCGGAACTGCCGCTGAACGCCGAACAGCGCGCGGCGGTGAATGCCGTGGCGTCGGGCTGGGGCCAGTTCAATGCCTTCCTGCTGGCGGGCGTCACCGGCAGCGGCAAGACCGAGGTTTACCTGCAACTGATCCATCAATGCCTGCAAGCCGGCAAGCAGGCCCTGGTGCTGATCCCGGAGATCAACCTCGGGCCGCAGACCTTCGACCGTTTCGCCCGGCGCTTCAACGCACGCATCGCCCTGCTGCATTCAGCGGTCAATGATCGCGATCGCCTCGATGCCTGGCTGGCCGCGCGCGATGGCGAGGCCGACATCATCATCGGCACCCGCTCGGCACTGTTCACGCCGATGAAGAACCCTGGGTTGATCATCGTCGACGAAGAACACGACGCCTCCTATAAACAGCAGGAAGGCCTGCGCTATCACGCCCGTGACCTGGCGTTGGTTCGCGCGCGCCAGGAAGACATCCCCATCGTCCTCGGCTCGGCCACACCCTCGCTGGAAAGCCTGCACAACGCCCACAGCGGCCGCTACGCCCTGCTCAAGCTGACGCAGCGCGCCGGCGGCGCCAGCCAGCCACGCTTCCTGCGCCTGGACGTGAAGAGCCGGCCACTGGACTCGGGCATCTCCGGACCGATGCAGCAGGCCATCGCCCAGACCCTGGCGGCCGGCCAGCAGGTGCTGGTGTTTCTCAACCGCCGCGGCTTCGCCCCGACCCTGCTCTGCCACGACTGCGGCTGGCTATCCGAGTGCCCGCGTTGCGATGCACGCATGACCGTGCACCAGCGTTATCAGGAGCTGCGCTGCCACCACTGCGGCCATGTCGAGAAGCAACCGAGCAACTGCCCAAAATGCCAGCACGTCGACCTGCGCCCGGTCGGCGCCGGCACCGAGCGTGCCGAAGAACGCCTGGCGCTGCTGTTCCCCGACTACCCGGTGCTGCGCATCGACCGCGACAGCACCTCGCGCAAGGGCGCCATGGATCGCCTGTTCACCACCATCAACAAGGGCGAGCCGTGCATCCTGGTCGGCACCCAGATGCTCGCCAAGGGTCACCACTTCCCACGGGTGACGCTGGTGTCGATCCTCGACGCCGATGGCGGCCTGTTCTCGGCGGATTTTCGCGCCAGCGAACGCATGGCGCAGCTGATCGTACAGGTCGCCGGCCGCGCCGGGCGTGCCGAGGAGCCGGGCAAGGTGATCATTCAGAGCCACCTGGCAGACCATCCACTGCTGGTGCAACTGACCGAACAGGGCTACTTCGCCTTCGCCGAGCAGGCGCTGAGCGAGCGCCGCAGTGCCGGCCTGCCGCCGTTCTGCCACCTGGCCCTGCTGCGCGCCGAAGCGCACAAGCCCGGCCAGGCAGAAGGTTTTCTCGATGAGGCCTGCAGCGAGGCAGAGCACCTGCTGGGTGAGTTGGGACTGTCCGGCATCGAACTGCTCGGCCCGGTACCGGCGCCAATGGAACGCCGCGCCGGACGTTTTCGCGCGCAACTGCTGCTGCAGGGCAATGCCCGCGCCCCGCTACACCGCCTGCTCAACCATTGGCTGCATGCGCTGGAGCAAATGCCCAGTGGCCGTGCGGTGCGCTGGTCGCTGGATGTCGACCCGATCGATCTTTTCTAGGCCTCAGGCTGCAAGCTGCAGGCCACAGGCCGATCGCTTTGCCTGAAGCCTGTGGCCTGCAACCTGCAGCTACTTCTATAATGCGCAGTTTTCGACCAAAGCCCCAAGGCAACCCGAGCCGAACATGAAAGACAGCATTCGCCACCTGATCCAGCAAGCCCTCGACCGCCTGACCGCCGAAGGCGTGCTGCCTGCAGGCCTGACGCCGGTCATCCAGGTGGAGAACACCAAGGACAAGAGTCACGGCGACTTCGCCAGCAACATCGCCATGATGCTGGCCAAACCGGCCGGCATGAAGCCGCGCGACCTGGCCGAAAAGCTGATCGCAGCATTGCCGGCCGACGAGCAGATCACCAAGGTGGAAATCGCCGGCCCCGGCTTCCTCAACTTCTTCCAGAACAGTGATGCCCTGGCACAGCGTCTGGAAGCGGCACTGGCCGATGCCAAACTTGGCGTGCGCAAGAACGGCCCGGCGCAGCGCGTGGTGGTCGACCTGTCCGCGCCCAACCTGGCCAAGGAAATGCACGTCGGCCACCTGCGCTCGACCATCATCGGCGACGGCGTGGCGCGGGTGCTGGAGTTTCTCGGTGACACGGTGATTCGCCAGAACCATGTCGGCGACTGGGGCACCCAGTTCGGCATGCTGCTGGCCTACATGCAGGAAAACCCGGCGGCCGCCGAGAGCGAGCTGGCCGACCTGGAAGGCTTCTACCGCGCAGCGAAGAAACGCTTCGACGAGTCGCCCGAGTTCGCCGACCGCGCCCGCGAACTGGTGGTCCAGCTGCAGGCCGGCGACGCCGAGTGCCTGCGCCTGTGGCATCGCTTCAACGACATTTCCCTGTCGCACTGCCAGGCGCTGTACGACCGCCTCGGCGTCAAGCTCTCCATGGCCGACGTCAAGGGCGAGAGCGCCTATAACGACGACCTGCCACAGGTGGTCGCCGACCTCGCCGCCAAGGGCCTGCTGACCGAGGACAACGGCGCCAAATGCGTGTTCATGGACGAGTTCAAGAACGCCGAAGGCAACCCGCTGCCGCTGATCGTGCAGAAAGCCGGTGGCGGCTACCTGTACGCCACCACCGACCTGGCTGCGACCCGCTACCGCGCGGGCGTGCTCAAGGCTGACCGCGTGCTGTACTTCGTCGACCAGCGCCAGGCCCTGCACTTCCAGATGGTCTTCGCCTGCGCCCGCCTGGCCGGTTTCGTCCCCGCCAGCATGGAGCTGGAGCACATGGGCTTCGGCACCATGAACGGCCCGGACGGTCGCCCGTTCAAGACCCGCGACGGCGGCACCGTTAAGCTGGTGCAACTGCTCGACGAGGCCGAGCAGCGCGCCTATGAGCTGGTCAAGAGCAAGAATCCGGAACTGGCCGAGGACGAGCTGCGCCGCATCGCCCGCGTAGTCGGCATCGCCTCGGTGAAGTACGCCGACCTGTCCAAGCACCGCGCCAGCGACTACAGCTTCAACTTCGACCTGATGCTGAGCTTCGAGGGCAACACCGCGCCCTACCTGCTGTACGCCTACACCCGCGTGGCCGGCGTGTTCCGCAAGCTGGGCAAGGGCATCGACGAGATCGGCGGGCAGATCGCCCTGGTCGCCGAGCAGGAACAGGCCCTGGCCGCCAAGCTGGCGCAGTTTGGCGAGCTGCTCGCCAGCGTCGCCGACAAGGGCACGCCGCACATGCTGTGCAGCTACCTGTACGACCTGGCCGGGCTGTTCTCCAGCTTCTACGAGAACTGCCCGATTCTCGCCGCCGAAGACGAGGCCACCCGTGACAGCCGCCTGCGCCTGACCGCCCTGACCGGCCGCACGCTCAAGCAGGGCCTGGAGCTGCTCGGCCTGGAAACACTGGAGCGCATGTAAATGGCAGCGCGCAAGAAGCCGGCGCCGAAACGCGGCGCCAGTCGCTATCAGGCCCCGGCGAAGAAACCCGTACCGGGCTGGATCTGGCTGGCCTGCGGCCTGGTGGTCGGTGGTTTCTTCATGTTCCTGTTCAGTCTCGAACCGGGCCGTGACGAAATCAAGCGCGACAAGGGCGAGCAGGTGCGCAGCACCAAGCCCGAGCCGAAGCCGACGCAGCCCGAGCCGGCCAGGCCCAAATACGACTTCTACACCCTGCTGCCGGAGTCGGAAGTGATCCTGCCGCAAGCGCTGGAGGAAACGCCGCCACCGGCACCGGAGCAGAAGCCGGTCACCCCGGAAGAAGCCGCAAAGATCGACACCGCTCGCGCCGAAGCCGCGCTCAACGGCCAGGTGCCACCGCCTCCGCCGCCCGTGCTGGCCAGCGCGCCGGTGACCACGCAGTTCTTCCTCCAGGCCGGCTCGTTCCGCAAACGCGACGATGCCGATGCCGTGCGCGCGCAGATCATTCTGCTAGGGCAGAACGTGCGCGTGGAAACCGGCAAGGTACGCGACGAGACCTGGCACCGCGTGCTGGTCGGCCCCTTCGCCAGTCGCGAGCAACTGGCGGCAGCGCAGAAGACCCTGGCCGGCAACGGCTACAGCAACCTGCTGTTACAGCAGCGTCAGGTCCGCTGATCGCCCAACAGGCCGTTGAAAAACGTAGGCGAGGCAGGCTGGCCGAGGCAAAAACAGCCGAAAAAGCGCAGTTTACGCGTTGTAAATGAGCATTTTGAGGCTGTTTTTAACGACGGCCAGACAACGCAGGTAGTTTTTTCAACAGCCTGTTGAGCCCGCCGCCGGTTGAAAAGCTGGGGCGGGCACCCCATCTGAGTTTCCATCCGGGCAAGTTCGCCCCGCAGCGTGGAGATTCACCCTTGACCACCATCGTTTCAGTGCGCCGCCACGGCAAGGTCGTGATGGCAGGCGACGGCCAGGTATCCCTCGGCAACACCGTCATGAAGGGCAACGCCAAGAAGGTGCGCCGCCTCTACCACGGCCAGGTGTTGGCCGGCTTCGCTGGCGCCACCGCCGACGCCTTCACCTTGTTCGAGCGCTTCGAAGGGCAGCTTGAGAAACATCAGGGCCATCTGGTCCGCGCCGCCGTCGAGCTGGCCAAGGACTGGCGCACAGATCGAAGCCTGAGCCGCCTGGAAGCCATGCTGGCGGTGGCCAACAAGGACGCATCCTTGATCATCACGGGCAACGGCGACGTCGTCGAACCCGAAGAAGGCCTGATCGCCATGGGCTCCGGCGGCAACTTCGCCCAGGCGGCCGCACGCGCACTGCTGATGAAGACCGACCTGTCCGCCCGTGAAGTGGCCGAGACCGCGCTCGGTATTGCCGGCGATATCTGCGTCTTCACCAATCATCACCAGACCATTGAGGAACTGGACGCCCCCGAGTGACGTCCGTTCTGCATACCGATTCGATAGCGAGCCAGATTCCATGTCCATGACGCCCCGCGAGATCGTCCACGAACTCAACCGCCACATCATCGGCCAGGACGACGCCAAGCGCGCCGTCGCCATCGCCCTGCGCAACCGCTGGCGGCGCATGCAGCTGCCGGCCGAGCTGCGCCAGGAAGTAACGCCGAAGAACATCCTGATGATCGGCCCGACCGGCGTCGGCAAGACCGAGATCGCTCGCCGCCTGGCCAAGCTGGCCAATGCGCCCTTCCTGAAAGTCGAAGCCACCAAGTTCACCGAAGTCGGCTACGTTGGCCGTGACGTCGAGTCGATCATCCGTGACCTGGCCGATGCCGCGGTGAAGATGCTGCGCGAACAGGAGATGACCAAGGTCCGCCACCGCGCCGAGGACGCCGCCGAGGAACGCATCCTCGACGCCCTGCTGCCGCCCGCGCGCCAGGGCTTCGGCGACGAGCCGGCGCGCAGCGAGGATTCCAATACCCGTCAGCTGTTCCGCAAGCGCCTGCGCGAAGGTCAGTTGAACGACAAGGAAATCGACATCGAAGTAGCCGACACCCCCATGGGTGTGGAGATCATGACCCCGCCGGGCATGGAGGAGATGACCAACCAGCTGCAGAACCTGTTCTCCAGCATGGGCAAGGGCAAGAAGAAGAGCCGCAAGCTCAAGGTCGCCGATGCCATGAAACTGGTACGCGACGAGGAGGCTGCGCGCCTGGTCAACGAGGAAGAACTCAAGGCCCGCGCGCTGGAGGCTGTCGAGCAGCACGGCATCGTCTTCATCGACGAGATCGACAAGGTGGCCAAGCGTGCCAACGCTGGCGGCGCCGACGTCTCGCGTGAGGGCGTGCAGCGCGACCTGCTGCCGCTGATCGAAGGCTGCACGGTCAACACCAAGCTGGGCATGGTCAAGACCGACCATATCCTGTTCATCGCTTCGGGCGCCTTCCACCTGAGCAAACCGAGCGACCTGGTGCCTGAGCTGCAGGGCCGCCTGCCGATTCGCGTCGAGCTCAAGGCCCTGAGCCCGCAGGATTTCGAACGCATCCTCAGCGAGCCGCACGCTTCGCTCACCGAGCAGTACAGCGCGCTGCTGAAGACCGAAGGACTGAATATCGAATTCGCCGACGATGGCATCAAGCGCCTGGCGGAGATCGCCTGGCAGGTCAACGAGAAGACCGAGAACATCGGCGCCCGTCGCCTGCACACCCTGCTCGAACGCCTGCTTGAAGAGGTTTCCTTCACGGCCTCCGATCTGGCTGGCCAGCAGAACGGCGAAGCGATTCGCATCGATGCGGCCTACGTCAACGGCCACCTCGGCGAACTGGCGCAGGACGAAGACCTGTTGTAGCCTGTAGCCTGTAGCCTGTAGCCTGTAGCCTGTAGCCTGTAGCCGGAAATTCTCCCATGCCCATCCCCAGCGCGATCAAACTGCACAAGGCCTCGAAGACTCTGGAGCTGCGCTACGGCGAGCAGAGTTACTCGCTCAGCGCCGAGTTCCTGCGCGTGCATTCCCCCTCGGCGGAAGTGCAAGGGCATGGCCAACCGATTCTACAGACCGGCAAGCTCAACGTCGGCCTCGAACGCATCGAACCCGCCGGCAACTATGCACTGAAACTGTGCTTCGATGACGGCCATGACAGCGGCCTGTTCACCTGGGAGTATCTGCACGAACTGGCCACCCGGCAGGACGAGCTGTGGGCCGACTACCTGGCGCAACTCAGCGCTGCCGGCAAGTCCCGCGACCCCAACGAGTCCGTCGTGCGCCTGATGCTCTGACTCGAGGCGCAAGCCTTGTCGCAGAGCGCCCGCCCGCATTTCCCCGCCCATTACCCGGTAGTTAGAACGATTTTTCTAAACTATCGCGGCATACTCCTGCCCTATCGATCAGCTTGCCTAACGGCAAAAACTCGGGTAACCAAGGAACTGGCAGGTTCCCTGCATTTGGCCCAGCCAGATGCAATGCATGACGCGGACTCGATCCGCCCCCGGCAACCCGAGCAGTACCTGGCCCTTGTTTCGCCGCGAGCACGGCCGGTGCGCGACTCAGGACATTGGAGCGTCGTAGATGAGTGACAAGAATAACGAAGACCTGAAACGCCAGGCCTCGGAAAACACCCTGGGACTCAACCCGGTGATCGGTATCCGCGGCAAGGATCTTTTGACCTCTGCCCGCATGGTGCTCGCCCAGGCACTCAAACAGCCCTTCCACAGCGCCAAGCACGTCGCCCATTTCGGCCTGGAACTGAAGAACGTCATGCTCGGCCAGTCCGCGCTCAAACCCGAAGACGGCGACCGCCGCTTCGCCGACCCAGCCTGGAGCCAGAACCCGCTATATCGCCGCTACCTGCAGACCTACCTGGCCTGGCGCAAGGAATTGCACGACTGGATCGAGCACAGCTCGCTGTCCGATCAGGACGCCAGCCGCGGCCATTTCGTGATCAACCTGATGACCGAAGCCATGGCGCCTTCCAACAGCATGGCCAATCCGGCGGCGGTCAAGCGCTTCTTCGAAACCGGCGGCAAGAGCCTGCTCGATGGTCTCTCGCACCTGGCCAAGGACATGGTGCACAACGGTGGCATGCCCAGCCAGGTGAACATGGAGGCCTTCGAGGTTGGCAAGAATCTGGCCACCACCGAGGGCGCCGTGGTGTTCCGCAACGACGTGCTGGAGCTGATCCAGTACAAGCCGATCACCGAAAGCGTGCACGAGCGTCCACTGCTGGTGGTGCCGCCGCAGATCAACAAGTTCTACGTCTTCGACCTGTCGCCGGACAAGAGCCTGGCGCGCTTCCTCCTGCGCAGCCAGGTGCAGACCTTCGTGGTCAGCTGGCGCAACCCGACCAAGGCGCAGCGCGAGTGGGGCCTGTCCACCTACATCGAGGCGCTCAAGGAAGCCATCGACGTCATCTGCGCCATCACCGGCAGCAAGGACATCAACATGCTCGGCGCCTGCTCCGGCGGCCTGACCACCGCATCGCTGCTCGGCCACTACGCCGCGCTCGGCCAGCCGAAGGTCAATGCCCTGACCCTGCTGGTCAGCGTGCTCGACACCCAGCTCGACACTCAGGTAGCACTGTTCGCCGACGAGAAGACTCTGGAAGCCGCCAAGCGCCGCTCCTACCAGGCCGGCGTGCTGGAAGGCAGCGACATGGCCAAGGTGTTCGCCTGGATGCGCCCCAATGACCTGATCTGGAACTACTGGGTCAACAACTACCTGCTGGGCAACGAGCCGCCGGTGTTCGACATCCTCTACTGGAACAACGACACCACACGCCTGCCCGCCGCGCTGCACGGCGAGTTCATCGAAATGTTCCAGACCAACCCGCTGACCCGCCCGGGCGCGCTGGAAGTGTGCGGTACACCGATCGACCTCAAACAGGTGACCTGCGATTTCTTCGTCGTCGCCGGCACCACCGACCACATCACGCCATGGGATTCCTGCTACAAATCGGCTCATCTGTTCGGCGGCAAGTGCGAATTCGTACTGTCCAACAGCGGACATATCCAAAGCATTCTCAACCCGCCAGGCAACCCCAAGGCACGCTACATGACCAATAGCGAGATGCCGCTGGACCCGAAGGCCTGGCAGGAAAGCTCGACCAAGCATGCCGACTCCTGGTGGCTGCATTGGCAAAGCTGGCTGGCCGAGCGTTCGGGCGAAACCAAGAATGCTCCACGCGCCCTGGGCAACAAGAAATTCCCGGCCGGCGAAGCCGCCCCGGGCACCTATGTACACGAACGCTGATAGTCGGCTTCAACCGCAGCGGCACCGGGAAGTGCCGCACGCCACGACGGTCTGACCGGCGTGCAACCAGGTAATCCCTGGTAACTCTGGAGGCGGCCCGGACGGCCGTCGCCAGCGCTCAACTCCACAGGGGCTGCGCCCATGCCGCAACCATTCGTATTCCGCACCATCGATCTCGATGGGCAGACCATCCGCACCGCGGTGCGGCCGGGCAACAGCCAACTGGTGCCGCTGCTGATCTTCAACGGCATCGGTGCCAACCTGGAACTGGTGATGCCCTTCGTCGCCGCCCTGGATCCGGAGCTGGAAATCATCGCTTTCGACGTCCCCGGCGTCGGTGGCTCATCGACCCCGGCCACGCCCTACCGCTTCCCGGGTCTGGCCAAGCTGGCAGCGCGCATGCTCGATTACCTCGACTACGGTCAGGTCAACGCCATCGGCGTTTCCTGGGGCGGCGCCCTGGCGCAGCAATTCGCCCATGACTACCCCGAGCGCTGCAAGAAGCTGATCCTTGCCGCCACCTCGGCCGGAGCGGTGATGGTGCCGGGCAAGCCCAAGGTGCTCTGGCGCATGGCCAGTCCGCGGCGCTACGTGCAGCCCTCCTATGGCGTGCGCATCGCCCCGGACATCTACGGTGGCGCCTTCCGTCGCGACCCGAAACTGGCCATGGCGCATGCCAGCAAGGTGCGCTCGGGCGGCAAGATGGGCTACTACTGGCAACTGTTCGCCGGCCTCGGCTGGACCAGCATCCACTGGCTGCACAAGATTCGCCAACCCACGCTGATCATGGCCGGCGACGACGACCCGCTGATTCCGTTGATCAACATGCGCCTGCTGGCCTGGCGCATCCCCAACTCGGAGCTGCACATCATCGACGACGGTCACCTGTTTCTGGTGACCCGCGCCGAAGCGGTGGCGCCGATCATCATGAAGTTCCTTGAGGAAGAGCGGCACCGTGCGGTGATGCACCCGCAGCCCACCCCCGTGCGCCAGCATTGACGGCACCGGTTTGGTGCGCAATGTTCTGCATGCTCGACAAAGGGGCCGATCACGGCCCCTTCGATTTTCCACAGGCGCTCTGCAATGCACTTCCCGTGCGCCTGGTACAGGGCTTGCTGCACACCCGGCACAAGTAAAAGGCGCGCGTCAGGCAGTCCGCGCCATGAAAGTCTCTTGCAGGTCGTTGCAACGATCTGCCAGGCGGTTTGACGATGGAGTGTTACACCATGCGAGACAAGTCGAACCCGGCCTCACTGCCGGCACCTGCCACCTTCATGAATGCCCAAAACGCAGTAGTAGGCGTACGCGGGCGCGATCTGTTATCGACCGTGCGCCTGCTGGCCGCCCAGAGCCTGAAGAACCCAGTACGCAGCGGCCGGCATCTGCTGGCCTTCGGCGGCCAGCTGGGCCGCGTGCTGCTCGGCGATACCCTGCACAAGGTCAACCCGCAGGATGCGCGTTTCGCCGACCCGACCTGGCACCTCAATCCCTTCTATCGACGCAGCCTGCAGGCCTATCTGGCCTGGCAGAAACAGCTGGCGGCGTGGATCGACGATAGCGATCTGTCGGCCGATGATCGCGCACGCGCACGCTTTCTCGCCTCGCTGATGAGCGACGCGCTGTCGCCGTCCAACAGCCCGCTCAATCCGCAGGCGGTAAAGGAGCTGTTCAACACCGGCGGCAGCAGTGCCTTCAAGGGTTTGCGCCACCTGCTCGACGACCTGCTGCATAACGACGGCCTGCCCAGCCAGGTCAGCAAGCACGCCTTCGAGGTCGGCCGTAATCTGGCCTGCACGCCAGGCGCCGTGGTGTTTCGCAACGAGCTGCTGGAGCTGATCCAGTACAAGCCGATGAGCGAAAAGCAGTACCTGCGGCCGCTGCTGATCGTGCCGCCGCAGATCAACAAGTACTACATATTCGATCTGTCCAACGACAAGAGCTTCGTCCAATACGCGCTGAAAAACGGCTTGCAGACCTTCATGATCAGCTGGCGCAACCCGGATCCGCGCCACCGCGAGTGGGGCCTGTCGAGCTATGTGCAGGCGGTCGAGGAAGCCGTCGATGCCTGCCGCGCCATCACCGGCAGCAAGGACGTCAACCTGCTAGGCGCCTGCGCCGGCGGCCTCACCATCGCCGCCCTGCAAGGCCATCTACAGGCACGTCGGCAGTTGCGTAAAGTCTCCAGCGCCACCTACATGGTCAGCCTGCTCGACAGCCAGATCGACAGCCCGGCGATGCTCTTCGCCGATGAGGAAACCCTCGAGTCGGCCAAGCGCCGCTCCTACCAGCAAGGCGTACTCGATGGCCGCGACATGGCCAGGGTGTTCGCCTGGATGCGCCCCAACGACCTGATCTGGAACTACTGGATCAACAATTACCTGCTCGGCAAGCAGCCACCGGCGTTCGACATCCTCTACTGGAACAACGACAACACCCGCCTGCCCGCTGCCCTGCATGGCGACCTGATCGACTTCTTCAAGCACAACCCGCTGCGCCGTGCCGGCGGGCTGGAGGTCTGCGGTACACCGGTCGACCTGGCCAAGGTCAACGTCGACAGCTTCAGCGTGGCCGGCATCAACGATCACATCACGCCCTGGGATGCGGTCTATCGCTCGACCCTGCTGCTTGGCGGCAACCGCCGTTTCATCCTCTCCAACAGCGGCCATATCCAGAGCATTCTCAACCCGCCGGGCAACCCCAAGGCCAACTACTACGAGAACACCAAGCTCACCTCCGACCCACGCGCCTGGTACCACGACGCCCGGCATCAACAGGGCAGCTGGTGGCCCCAGTGGCTGGAGTGGATTCAGGCGCGTTCCGGCGAGCAGCGGGAAACTCTGATGGCGCTGGGCAACCAGAACCATCCGGCCATGGAGGCGGCACCGGGCACCTACGTGCATATCCGTTGAAAGCAATGGCCGGCAGCGCAGCGGCCGGTTATCGTCAGCTCTTCGCGCTCAGTCGAACAAGAAGCCAAGGATGAAAACCCGCGAACGCATTCTGCAAGCCGCCCTGCAGCTGTTCAATGAGCAGGGCGAGCCCAACGTATCCACTCTGGAGATCGCCAACGAACTGGACATCAGCCCGGGTAATCTCTACTACCACTTCCACGGCAAGGAGCCGCTGGTGCTGGAGCTGTTCGAACGCTTCCAGGCCGAGATGGCGCCGCTGCTCGATCCACCAGCGGAGGCCGAACTGGATGTCGAGGATTACTGGCTGTTCCTGCATCTGATCGTCGAACGCCTGTCGCAGTACCGCTTCCTGTTCCAGGACATGTCCAACCTGGCCGGACGGCTGCCGAAACTGGCGCGCGGCATTCGCCACTGGCTGAATGCGCTGAAACGCACCCTCGCCGCCCTGCTCGCCCGTCTGATGGCGGGCGGGCAACTGAACAGCGACACCCAGGCGCTCGGCCAACTGGTCGAGCAGATCACCCTGACTCTGCTGTTCTCCCTCGACTATCAGCGCATTCTCGATCAGGAGGGAGAAGTACGCCTGGTGGTGTACCAGATCATGATGCTGGTCGCGCCGCACCTGAACCAGCCGTCCCGCGGCACCGTTGAGCACCTGGCACAGCGTTATCTGGAAGCCTGACGCACATCCGCAGTTGCCAGGCCACTTATGGCCTGAAATGAAAACGCCCGGCACCAGGCCGGGCGTTTTTGTTCCCGAGAAACTCAGGACGAGGCGGCGGGAGTTGCCGGAGTAGCTGCCGGAGCCGGTGCAGCTGCCGGAGTCGCAGCGGCCGTCGGGGCCGGAGCCGGTGCTGCAGGCTTCGCTGCAGCGGCCTTGGGCGCGGCTGGCTTTTTCGCGGCCGGTTTCTTCGCTGCAGCCGGTTTCGCGGCTGGTTTGGCCGCTGCCGGCTTGGCGGGGCTCGCAGGCTTGGCGGCAGCAGCTGGCTTGGCAGCGGGTTTCGCTGCGGCCTTGGCTGCCGGCTTGGCCGCGGGCTTGGCGGCAGCTTTAGCGGCCGGTTTTGCAGCCGCAGGCTTCGCGGCAGCTTTAGCAGCAGCTGGTTTCGCGGCTGGCTTGGCTGCAGGCTTCGCAGCGGGTTTGGCAGCTGCTTTTGCAGCCGGCTTGGCGGCGGCTTTTGCAGCAGGCTTGGGCGCAGCTTTGGCAGCGGGCTTGGCGACCGACTTGGCCGACACGCCGGTGATTTTCTCCAGCTGCTTGGTCAGACTGTCGACCTTGTCGTTCAATGCCTTGACCTCATTGCGGCTGGGCACGCCCAGACGCGAGATGGCATTGTTCAAACGCTTGTCGAACGCCTCTTCCAGCTCGCTCCACTTGCCGATCGCCTTGCCCTTGACCTCGTCGACCTTGGACTTGGCAGAGCCGACTCTGGAGCCGACACCGGCTTTCACCGCGTCAACCTGTTTGTCGACTTCGCTCTTGGCCAGCTTCTCGGCCTTTTCGCCGTCCTTGACCAGCGTGTCGAACAGCTTGGTGCCGTCCTTGCTGACCTTGGAATAAGCGCCCAAGCCTGCCAACCAGATCTGACGCGAGTATTTCTCGACCTCGCCGATCCAGGAGCTGGTCTGTTTCTCGGTTTTCTTCTTAACAGCCATCCTGATCTCCTTATTTGGTACGCGCGACATGCTCGAGCAACGCGCTCAGCTCATCCAGCTTAGCAGACAGCGCTTCAACATCCTGCTTGGACGGAATGCCGATACGGTTCAGAGCGGAAGCCACACGAGTATCGAAAGCCTTCTCGATCTTGTCGAGTTGAACTTCGACCTTGCCCTTGACGCTGGTGACGTTGGAATTGACCGACTGCTTGACCGATTCGATCTGGCTGTTGGCGGCCTCGACCTGCTCGTCGACCAGTTTCTTGCCTTTGTTCTCGACGCCCTCACCGGCCTTGACCAGCTCCTTGAAATACTCGGCGCCCTCGGCACCGGCCTTGGCGTAGGCGCCCAGGCCGGCAAGGTAGATCTTGCGGGCATAGCCCTTCACGTCGTCGAACAGACCGGCCTTGTCTTCGACCACGGCTTCGACTTTTTTCTTCACGGCAACTTTCGACATGGTGCACCTCACGCGCTTTGACAGTTAGCGGAAACGCCCACGGTTTGCAGGCTTGGGTACACACTAGGGAGAAAAATTAGAAATCACATACTAGGAGCGGCTTCAGGCTTCAGGCCAAGCAGCGTAGCGAATTGCTTTTGCTCTTACCTGCCGCCTGTAGCCTGCGGCCTGCAGCCCCTTCACACCAACGACTTATCCAAGACCTGCTCGATCTCGCGCTGGATCATGCCGCCCATGGGCGACAGCAGCAGCCCGAGCTTGAGCTCGACACGTACGGTGTCTTCACCCACTGCGATGCTGCCGTCAGCACCACTGCGCTTGAACTCGAGGGTATCGCCGTTCCAGCGATAACGTACGTCGTACTCGCTGGCCAGGCGTTCAGCCAGGCGCTCGGCCTTTTCGCGGGCGCCCTCGCGACCGAGGGTATGGGATCGTTCGACTCGAATGCGGGACATGGCAACTCCTTGAACTGGCAGCGCGCCGCACGGCTGCGGCATGAGGTCACATCACTCTACCAGCCCACCGCACGACCGGGCACCCGAGCAAGACAAAGACCGCATGCAGCTTTAGAATGGGGCGGTTTTCTATCCGGTGAGAGCGACATGAGCGATCCACGCAAGGCCCAGGAGCAGGAACCCACCACTCACTTCGGTTTCCAGGACGTGCCGGAAAGCCAGAAGGCGGAGAAGGTAGCCGAAGTCTTTCACTCGGTGGCGGCCAAGTACGACCTGATGAACGACGTGCTGTCCGGTGGCCTGCACCGTTTGTGGAAGCGCTTCACCATCGAGCTGTCCGGCGTGCGTCCAGGCAACCGCGTACTGGACATCGCTGGCGGTACCGGTGATCTGACCCGCAAGTTCGCCAGCATCGTCGGGCCGACCGGCGAAGTGGTGCTGGCCGACATCAACGACTCCATGCTCAAAGTCGGTCGTGATCGCCTGCTGGACAAAGGCGTGGCCGGCAACGTGCAGTTCGTCCAGGCCGATGCCGAAAAGCTGCCTTTCCCCGACAACCACTTCGACGTGGTCACCATCGCCTTCGGCCTGCGCAACGTCACCCACAAGGAAGACGCCCTGCGCTCCATGCTGCGCGTGCTCAAGCCCGGTGGCCGCCTGCTGGTGCTGGAATTCTCCAAGCCCGGCAACCCGCTGCTGGCCAAGGTCTACGACACCTACTCGTTCAGCTTCATGCCGCTGGCCGGCAAGCTGATCACCAATGATGCCGACAGCTACCGCTACCTCGCCGAGTCGATCCGCATGCACCCGGATCAGGAAACCCTCAAGGCGATGATGGTCGACGCCGGCTTCGAACGCGTCACCTACCACAACATGACCGGCGGTATCGTCGCCCTGCACAGAGGCATCAAGCCTTAATGCTCATCACGGGTTTGCTGGCCGGCGTCGAGACGGGCCTCAACCGCGTCCTGCGCCTCGATGGTACGGCCTTGCCGCGTCTGCAGTCGCTGAGCGGCAAGGTCATCGCCGTGCATTGCCAGAGCCCGGCACTTGAGCTGTATATCCTGCCCAGCGGCGATGGTCTGCAGCTGGCTGCGCAGTGGCATGCGCCCGCCGACTGTACGCTCACGGCTCCGGCTGCCAGCCTGGCGCGTCTGGCCCTGAGCCGCGAGAAGACCGCCGTGCTGCATCGTCCCGAAGTATCGCTCGATGGCGACAGCGCGGTGCTGCTGCAACTTGCCGGCGTCCTGCAGGATCTGGAGCTGGACTGGGAATACGAAGTCTCGCGCTGGCTCGGCCCGGTGGCCACCACCCTGCTAGCCGGTCATCTGCGCAGCCGGGTGAACCTGGCCAGCAACGGCGCCGCCAGCCTCAGGCAGGATCTGGCCGACTACCTGGCCGAAGAATCTCGAACCCTGGTGGGCCAGCGCGAAGCCGATGTGCGCTTCGCCGAGCTGGACCAACTCAAACTCGCCCTCGACCGCCTGGAAGCACGCATCGAGCGCCTCACTTCTGCCAATAAGCCCGACGCATGAAGCTGCTTGCCGTTCGACGTCTGCTGCGCATCCAGCGCGTAGTGATCCGCTATCAACTGGACGAAATGCTCTTCGAGCTGCCGCTGCCCTTCTGGTTGCGCGCACTGTCCTGGCTGCTGCCCTGGCGCTGGCTGCCGCGCAGGCCGCTGGCGCTGTCACGCGGCGCGCGCCTGCGTCTGGCTCTGGAGGATCTGGGGCCGATCTTCATCAAGTTCGGTCAGTTGCTGTCCACCCGTCGCGATCTGCTGCCACCGGACATCGCCGACGAACTGGCCCACCTGCAGGACCGCGTGCCGCCGTTCCCCGAGGATCAGGCCATCGCCCTGATCGAGCGCCAGCTCGGCGCGCCGGTGAGCGAGCTGTTCGCCCGCTTCGACAGCCAGCCGCTGGCCTCGGCCTCGGTGGCTCAGGTCCACGCCGCGCAGTTGAAAAGCGGCGAGGAAGTGGTGGTCAAGGTGGTGCGCCCCGGGCTCAAGCCGGTTATCCGCCAGGACCTGGCCTGGCTGTTTCTGATCGCCCGCATCGCCGAAAGGGCCTCTGCCGATGCCCGCCGCCTGCATCCGGTGGAGGTGGTCAGCGACTACGAGAAGACCATCTACGACGAGCTCGACCTGCTGCGCGAGGCGGCCAACGCCAGCCAGCTGCGGCGCAACTTCGAAGGCTCGCCACTGCTCTACGTGCCGCAGGTGTACTGGGACCTGTGCCGCCACCAGGTGCTGGTCATGGAGCGCATCTACGGCATCCCGGTGACCGACCTGGCCACCCTGGCCGACCAGCGCACCGACATGAAGCTGCTGGCCGAACGCGGCGTGGAGATCTTCTTCACCCAGGTGTTCCGCGACAGTTTCTTCCACGCCGACATGCACCCTGGCAACATATTCGTCAGCACCCGTACGCCCTGGAGCCCGCAGTACATCGCCATCGACTGCGGCATCGTCGGCAGCCTCACCGACGAGGACCAGGACTACCTGGCGCGCAACCTGCTGGCCTTCTTCAAGCGTGACTACCGCAAGGTGGCGCAACTGCACATCGACTCGGGCTGGGTACCGGCAGAAACCAAGGTCAACGAGTTCGAGGCCGCCATCCGTACCGTGTGCGAGCCTATTTTCGAAAAGCCGCTGAAGGACATCTCCTTCGGTCAGCTGCTGCTGCGCCTGTTCCAGACCGCACGTCGCTTCAATATGGAAGTGCAGCCGCAGCTGGTACTGCTGCAGAAGACTCTGCTCAACATCGAAGGCCTGGGCCGCCAGCTGTACCCGGATCTGGACCTGTGGAGCACCGCCCAGCCCTACCTCGAACGCTGGATGCGCGAGCGCATCAGCCCGCTGCACCTGCTGCGCAACCTGCAGCAACAGGCCGAGCAAGTGCCACACCTGTCACAGATCGCCCGCGACACCCTGGAACGCCTGCAGAGGTCGCAGCAGCGCGAAGAGCAGCGCCCCGACCGCGATCAATGGCCACTACGCCTGCTCGGTGCAGCACTGATCGGCGCCGGCACGCTTCAAGGCCTGGCGCCGTTGCTGGCCGCCTGGCCGGCCTGGCTGATGGTCGGCGGCGGTCTCTATCTGGTGCTGCGCCGATAGCCAGCTAGCCACAGCACTGGCACACTTGGCGAATTGACAGTCCGGCAAGCCCGGCAGATTTGGAACACCGATGAACGATTGGCTCGACGAAATCCACTGGAACGAAGACGGCCTGGTGCCGGCCATCGCCCAGGACCACCAGACCGGCCGCATCCTGATGATGGCCTGGATGAACCGCGAATCCCTCGCCCTTACCGTCAGCGAACAGCGCGCCATCTACTGGTCACGCTCGCGTGGCAAGCTGTGGCGCAAGGGCGAGGAGTCCGGCCATGTGCAGAAGCTGCACGAGCTGCGTCTGGACTGCGACGCCGATGTGATCGTGTTGATGGTCGAGCAGCTCGGCGGCATCGCCTGCCACACCGGGCGCGAGAGCTGCTTCTATCGCGTGTACGAGAATGGCGGCTGGAAAACCGTCGACGCCGTGCTGAAAGATCCGCACGCCATCTATGCAGGACACAGCCATGAGTGACACCCTGAGCCGCCTGGCCGAAGTACTGGAAGCGCGCAAGGGTGCGGCGCCGGACAGTTCGTATGTCGCCAGCCTGTATCACAAGGGCCTGAACAAGATTCTGGAAAAGGTCGGCGAGGAATCGGTGGAAACCATTCTCGCCGCCAAGGACGCCGCCGCCAGCGGTGACTGCAAGGACCTGATCTACGAAACCGCCGATCTGTGGTTCCACAGCCTGGTCATGCTCGCCGCCCTCGGCCAGCATCCGCAGGCCGTGCTGGATGAACTGGATCGCCGTTTCGGCCTCTCCGGCCACGCGGAAAAAGCCGCGCGACCGCAATCCGAATAACTTTCACAACGGAGAACTCATCATGGGTTTCGGCGGTATCAGCATCTGGCAACTCCTGATCATCCTGCTCATCGTGGTCATGCTGTTCGGCACCAAGCGCCTGAAAAATCTGGGCTCGGACCTGGGCGACGCGATCAAGGGCTTCCGCAAGTCGATGGACAACGGCGAAGCCGACAAGCCGGCAGTCGAAGAGCCCAAGGGGCAGACCATCGACGCCCAGGCACGCAAGGTCGAAGAGCCGGCGAAGAAAGACTAAGCCATGTTCGACATCGGTTTTACCGAACTGCTGCTGGTCGGCCTGGTCGCCCTGGTGGTGCTCGGCCCTGAGCGTCTGCCGGGCGCGGTGCGCACGGCCGGCCTGTGGATCGGTCGGATCAAGCGCAGCTTCAACTCGATCAAGGCCGAGGTGGAACGCGAGATCGGCGCCGACGAGATCCGCCGCCAACTGCACAACGAGCGGATTCTCGAGCTGGAGCGGGAAATGAAGGCGATGAAGCAGGACATCCTCGACACCACCAGCCTCAAGCCGGTCAACGAGACCAGCAAGCCCGCCGAAACGCCCCAGCCCGCCGCCCAGGACAAGAATCCCCAGCCATGAGCAAACTGCCGGACGCCGACCAGGAAATGCCCCTGGTCTCGCACCTGACCGAGCTGCGCACGCGCCTGCTGCGTTGCGTGGTGATTATCTTTGTGATCTTCGCCGGCCTGTTCTATTTCGCCCAGGACATCTACGCCCTGGTGGCGGCGCCGCTGCGCGCCTACCTGCCGGAAGGCGCGACGATGATCGCCACCGGCGTCGCCTCGCCCTTCCTCACGCCGTTCAAGCTGACGCTGATGTGCGCGCTGTTTCTTGGCATGCCGGTGATCCTGCACCAGGCCTGGGGCTTCATCGCGCCAGGGCTGTACACTCATGAACGGCGCATCGCCGTGCCGCTGCTGATCTCCAGCATCTTCCTGTTCTATGCCGGCATGGCCTTCGCCTATTTCGTGGTGTTCCCCATCATGTTCGGCTTTTTCGCCAGCGTGACCCCACAGGGCGTGGCGATGATGACCGACATCGGCCAGTACCTGGACTTCGTCCTGACCCTGTTCTTCGCCTTCGGCGTGGCCTTCGAGATTCCCATCGCCACCTTTCTGGTGATCTGGGTCGGCCTGGTCGACGTCGCCACCCTGCGCAAGAGCCGTCCCTACGTGATCGTCGGCTGTTTCGTGGTCGGCATGGTGCTGACGCCGCCGGACGTGTTCTCGCAAACGCTGCTGGCCCTACCCATGTGGCTGCTGTTCGAAAGCGGCCTGCTGGCCGGTGCGCTGGTCAAGCGCAAGCGCGACGAGGAGCCGGCCGAGGAAGAGGCCAAGCCCGAAGACCAGCCGCCCGCGCCCCTGTCGTGAATCTGCTGCTGCTGGAAGACGCCGATTTCACCGGCGTCGATCGGGTCCGCCTCACTGGCCGACGCCTGAAGCATCTGCATGAGGTGCATCGCGCCGAAGCGGGTGATCGCCTGCGCGTCGGTCGCCTTGGCGGGCTGATGGGCGAGGGGCAACTGCTCGCGCTGGACGCCGAGCATGCGGAGCTGCAGGTCAGCCTCGACCAGGCTCCGCCAGCCAAGCTGCCCCTGACTCTGGTGCTCGCCCTGCCGCGGCCGAAGATGCTCAAACGTGTGCTGCAAACCGTCAGCGCCATGGGCGTACCGCGTCTGGTGCTGGTCAACAGCTACCGCGTGGAGAAGAGCTTCTGGCAGACACCCTTTCTCGCCCCCGAAGCGCTTCGTGAACAGCTGATTCTCGGTCTGGAGCAGGCGCGCGATACGGTGCTGCCCGAGGTGAGCATCGAGAAACGCTTCAAGCCCTTCGTCGAGGATCGCTTGCCGGCGTTGGCAAGCGGCACGCTGGGTCTGATCGGCCACCCGGGCGACTACCCGGCCTGCCCGCGCGCCGTGCAGGAGCCGGTGACCCTGGCCATCGGCCCGGAAGGTGGCTGGATTCCCTACGAAGTCGATCTGCTGCGTGAGGCCGCAGGCCTGCAGCCGGTGCAGCTCGGCGAACGCATCCTGCGGGTGGAGACGGCGGTGCCGGCGTTACTGGCGAGATTGTTCTAACGAGAACGACCAATCTGTAGGAGCGAGCTCTGCTCGCGAAGCGTTCGAGTCGCAAGCAGAGCTCGCTCCCACAAGCTGCCGCTATACCTCGAGCAGAAAGGTCACCGGCCCATCATTGACCAGATGCACCTGCATATTGGCGCCGAAGCGTCCGGTGGCGACCTGCGGGTGCTGAGCTCGAGCCATCTCGACCAAGCCATCGAACAGTGCAGCGCCCTGCGCAGGCGCCGCCGCGCTGGAGAAGCTCGGGCGCATGCCGCTTTTGGTGTCGGCCGCCAGGGTGAATTGCGAGACCAGCAGCAGCCCGCCCTGCACATCCGTCAGCGAGCGGTTCATCTTGCCCGCCTCGTCGCTGAATATGCGGTAGTTGAGCAATTTGTGCAGGGCGCGAGTCAGGCTGGTCTGATCGTCCTGCGGCTCGATGCCGACCAGCGCCAGCAGGCCCTGATCGATGCTCCCCACCACTTCACCTTCGACCTCTACCCGCGCGCCAGTGACGCGCTGGATCAGCAGCTTCATGCATCCTCCGGCGGCAGGTCGAGCAGACGGCGGGCCATCTGCTCGGCAGCGCGGATCAGCGCATCGGTGATGCCAGGCTCCGCCGCCGAGTGGCCAGCGTCGCGGATGATCTGCAGCTCGCTGTTGGGCCAGGCCTGATGCAGCGCCCAGGCGTTATCCAGCGGACAGATGGCGTCGTAGCGGCCATGCACGATGATGCCCGGCAAATGCGCGATCTTCGGCATGTCGCGCAGCAGTTGGTTCGGCTCGAGAAAGGCGTCGTTGACGAAGTAGTGGCACTCGATACGGGCGATGGACAACGCTCGGTGCGCCTCGCTGAAGCGCTCGACCACCTGGGTATTGGGGCGCAGGGTGGCGGTGCGCCCTTCCCAGGTCGACCAGGCCTTGGCCGCGTGCATCTGGGCGATCTGGTCGGCGCCGGTAAGGCGTTTGTAGAAAGCCTGCATCAGATCGCCACGCTCCTCAGGCGGAATCGGTGCGACGTAGTCTTCCCAGTAATCGGGGAACAGGCGGCTGGCGCCTTCCTGGTAGAACCAGCTGAACTCCTGCGGCCGGCACAGGAAGATGCCGCGCAGAATCAGCCCGTGCACATGCTGTGGATGCGTTTGCGCGTAGGCCAGCGCCAGGGTGGAACCCCAGGAGCCACCGAACAGCACGAACTTGTCTATCCCCAGGTGCTCGCGAATACGCTCAATATCGCCGATCAGCGCCTGGGTGGTGTTGTTCTCCAGGCTCGCGTGGGGCGTGGAACGGCCACAGCCGCGCTGGTCGAAGGTGACGATGCGATACAGTGCCGGATCGAAATAGCGGCGGCTGGCAGAATCACAGCCGGCACCGGGACCACCATGGATGAACAACACCGGCAACCCATCCGCCGAGCCGCTCTCGTCGACGTACAGCACGTGCGGCGCCTCGACCGCCAGCTCGTGGCGTGCGTAGGGTTTGATCTCCGGATACAAAGTCTGCATGGTTGGCTCCTGTTGGCTGGGCTACAACTGCCGTGTCCGCTCTGCCTGGCATCATAACCATGAAAAGGAAGTTCAGCATGTCGATGCGTCATCTGTCCTGGTCGCTGTTCATGACCATCACCCTCCTGCTCGTCGGCTGTGGCGGTCGTGACGACCCGCAGGCTGCACTGGAAGCCGCCGTGCAGCAGTTGCAGGACAATATCGAAGCCAAGAGCACCGGCGCGGTGATGGACCAGTTGCATGGCGATTTCCTGGCCCGCCAGGAGCTTGACCGCGAATGGGCCAAGCGCACCATGACCCTGCTGTTTCTGCGCCACAAGAACATCAAGGTGCTCGCCCTGGGCAAGAACAGCTGGATCGACTCGGCAATCAGCAGCAAGGGCTACACCGAGGCGCAGGTGGGCCTTAGCGGGGCCGAAGGATTGATTCCCGATAGTGCACGGCACTATTCGGTGAAACTGGAGTGGTGGCTCGACGGCGGCGAATGGAAGCTCGCGCGCCTGGATTGGGAGTAATCCGTAGCCCGGATGCAATCCGGGAAATACCCCGTAGGCATCCCCGGATTACATCCGGGCTACAGGCTAGTCGGCCTGGCGCCAGATCAGGTCCGAGGTTACGTAACCCTGCTCGCGCGCGATGTCGAGCAGCTTGTCGCGGGTTTCCTGGTCCACCTCAGGGGTGCGCGACAGCAGCCACAGGTACTTGTGCTCCGGGTGGCCAACCAGCGCCACGCGGTAATCCTCGTCGTGGTAGATCACCCAGTAGTCGCCCTTGATCGGCAGCAGCTTGCTGGCCCAGTTGTCGAAGCGCACCCACAGCTTGTCGGTCTTGCCTTCGACCTGAGGCTCGGCGACGCCCTTGGCCTCGATCCACTCACCGTCCTTGTCACGGCAGCGGTTGGTCACGTCGATGCGGCCGTCATCACGCAAACCGTAATGCGCTTCGGACTGCACGCAGTTGCGCTGGAAGAACATCGGCAGGCGCGCCAGCTCGTACCAGGTGCCCTGGTAGCGCTGCAGGTCGACCTGCATGGTCTGCGGCGGCGGCTTGGGAATGCTGCCAGTGCCGGAGTTGGCGCAGCCGGCGAGAGCGAGAATGGCGCTGGCGATTAGGATCGAACGCATGGAAGCTCCTGTCTACTTGAGTCCCTTGCCGGAGAACAGCATGACCTTGTCCCCGGCGTACTGGACGCTGATATAGGCCTTGTCGTCGCCCCAGGTGCAGCTGGTCATACCCAGTGCACCGGCACATTCGCCCGGCGCGCCGAGCAGGCTTTCCACTTCCTGCTTGCTCATGCCAGCTTTGAGCTTGGAATAGTTTTCCTGATTGACCTTGCTGCAGGCGGCGAGCAGGCAGCAGGCGAGCAACGCGACGATACGCATCGACATGGATGAAGCTCCTGATGGGAAGGTGCCAGCAAGCTTGGCATAGCCGGCGACGACTTGCCCGCTTGGAGTTCAGAAACGCGAGCCGGGTTCCCGCAGGAAGGCCTGCTCTTCGTCAGTGGAGCGCCGCCCCAGAATCGCGTTGCGATGGGGAAAGCGACCGAAACGGGCAATTATCCGCTGGTGGCGCTCGGCAAAATCGAGATAGTCGGCGAACAACGTGCGCTCGTCGTCAGCAGCTTCGTCAAGCAGACTGGCAAACAGCTCGACGGCGCGATTCTGCAAGGGCAGATCCTCGGCGTGCTCGAACACCAGATAGGCAAATACTCGCTGGATCGGTGCCAGGCGGCGATCCCAGCCGCGCTCCAGACCATTCTGCAACAACGGCTGGGCCAGGCTGTCACCGGCGAAGGCGCGCGGCGTATCGCGAAAGATCATGCGGGGCAGCTGATCGAGCAGAATCAGTTGCGCCAGCCAGCCCTGCGGGTCGTCCTTCCAACCGTTGAGCTGGCCAGCCAGTGCCTGCTCGACCAGAGCGCCGAAATGCGCCTCGGCCTCACGGTCCTGGCTGTCGCGCTTGCCGAACCACAAGCTCTGGCGAGCCGCCACCACCTCGGCAGCGGTGCCGTGATCGGCACCGAACCACCAGTCGAGCAGCGGCTGCCAGGCGGACATCAGTTGCGGTGGTACGCGGTGATGCGCAGCACTTCTTCCTTGGAACCGAGGAACACCGGTACGCGCTGGTGCAGGGAAGTGGGCTGGATATCGAGAATGCGCTGGTTACCGTCGGTGGCGGCACCGCCGGCCTGCTCGATGATCATCGACATCGGGTTGGCTTCGTACATCAGGCGCAGCTTGCCCGGCTTGTCCGGCTCGCGGGCATCGCGCGGGTACATGAACACACCGCCACGGGTGAGGATGCGATGCACGTCGGCCACCATCGAGGCGATCCAGCGCATGTTGTAGTTGCGCCCCAGGGGCCCGGTCTCGCCGGCCAGCAGCTCGGAGACGTAACGCTGTACCGGCGCCTCCCAGTGGCGCTGGTTGGACATGTTGATGGCGAATTCCTTGGTCGACTCCGGCACCTTGATGGTGTCGTGGGTGAGCACAAAGCTGCCCAGTTCGCGATCCAGAGTGAAACCCTTGACGCCATCGCCGAGGGTCAGCATCAGCATGGTCTGGGGACCGTAAATCGCGTAGCCGGCCGCAACCTGCTGGGTGCCCGGCTGGAGGAAGGCCTCCTCGCCCAGGTCGCCGGTGTCACCGTTGCGGTCCGGGCAGCGCAGCACGGAGAAGATGGTGCCGACCGAGACGTTGACGTCGATGTTGCTGGAGCCGTCCAGCGGGTCGAATACCAGCAGGTAGGCACCCTTGGGGTATTTGCCGGGAATCTGGTAGGCGTTGTCCATTTCCTCGGACGCCATACCGGCCAGATGGCCGCCCCATTCGTTGGCCTCGAGCAGGATCTCGTTGGAGATCACGTCGAGCTTCTTCTGCACCTCGCCCTGCACGTTCTCACTGTCCAGGCTGCCCAGTACGCCACCGAGGGCGCCCTTGGAAACCTGGTGGCTGATCGCCTTGCAGGCCCGTGCCACGACTTCGATAAGGAAACGCAGATCGGCCGGGGTGTTATGGCTGCGAGTCTGCTCGATCAGGTAGCGGCTGAGGGTGACGCGGGACATGGAGGACTCCGGAAAGAGAAAAATCGCGCGCAGTTTAACCCGAGTCGCCGCGCAATGCTGCTTGCCGGGATGGATGGCTGGCATCGCCATCGGCCAGCAGGGCGCAGACGCGGTTACGGCCGTCGCGTTTGGCCTGGTAAAGGGCGGCATCGGCGACCTGCAAAAGCTCGTCGAGCGCCTGCCCCTGCTCGGGCCAATGGGCCAGGCCGGCAGACAGGGTCACGCGCTGATCACCACCACGGGTGGCGATATCGCGTACCGCCAGTTGCGCGCAGATACCCTGCAGACGTTCGACAGCCTCACGCGGATCGGCGCCCGGCAATATCAGCAAAAACTCTTCGCCACCGATGCGGAACACCGCATCGGTGCTGCGCAGGTTGTCCAGCAGGTGCTGCGCAACGGCCTTGAGCACGTCGTCGCCGACCAGGTGCCCGCATTCGTCGTTGAGTTTCTTGAAGTGATCGAGGTCGATCAGCGCCAGAGCCAGGGGCAGACTCTCACGCTGCGCTCTGGCCAGCTCACGTTCGAAGAACTCATCCAGATAGCGGCGGTTGTAGAGCCCGGTCAGCGGGTCGCAGAGCGCCTGCTCCCGCAGTTGCTCGTGCAAGACGGAGATAGTGCGCAAGCGCTCCTCGCTGACAGCCAGGGCCTCGGCCAGTTTCAGCTTGGCCAGATGCCGCTGAGTGACGTCGCGCACGTAAAGCATGCGGCCAAGCAACAGCGGGCCGTTGCGCGTGGTGCGCTCGATGGCGCGCACGCGTACCTCGTAATAGCGCGCGGCACTGGTCAGGCTGAGCGTCTGCTCGCTCGCTTCGTCATCCTGTTCCCGCAGCAAGCGTTGCAGGTCAGCGCCGAATATCGGCCATTCGGCCAGATCACGCCCTTGCCAGCCCTGCTGCAGACCAGCCAGCTTGAGCGCGGCCGGATTGGCTTCGATGACCCTGCCGCGTGGGTCGATCACCAATACCGGATCGATCAGTGCCTCGAGCAGCAGATGGCGTGCCACGGGCAGCAGGTCGAAGAGACGCACACCGACGATCAGCCAGGAGAACGCCACCAGGGTGAAGGCGAAGCTGAAAGGCGTCGGATCGAATCCGAACAACGTCCAGCCGAAGGCCACATACCCGATGTTGGCCACCCAGGGCACGGTGGTGACCAGCACGAATGCCAGGTAATGGCGGCGGTGCAGGCCTTGGCTGAGTGCCGCGGCGCGGCTTACCACGCCCATGCAGAACGCCATGAACAGGTAGACGTAGACGGCCGCGGCGTAGAACAGCGGGCCGTGCTGATAGCGCACCGGTGCCCCCAGGCTGTCGTCGACGGGAGCGCTGCCGGCGCCATAGAACAGACCATGCCAGGGATTGCTCAGCGCCAATGCCCAGACCAGCAACGGCACCAGACTCAAACCGAGAATGCTGATGCGGGGCAATGGCGTACGCATGCTGTTGACGTACTGCCAGAGGAACACCGCCCAGAACGTGGGCGTGGAGACGATGCCGGGCCAGGCCATGCTGGCCCAGAACATCTTGCAGTCGGCAGCGAAGAAGCTCATCTCGAGAGCCGCAGCGCCCATCCACCACAAGCTGGCCAGGTGCAGCAGGATGAAGCTGTCCCGCCCCGGGAAGTCGCGCTGCCGGGTAACCCAGTGCGCCAGCAGGATGATCCCGATGCCTACCAGCAAGGTCATCAGTACCGGCGGCGACAGGCTCCAGCCGGAAGCCAGGCAGGCCTGCATCAGTGCGCCCTCCGGATCGATTGCAGCCGGGAAGCGGCATGCACGCCGTGTCCGAATGCGGCGAAACAAGACGGATGAGCGGTAACGCGAACCGAGTTACGCAAGGGCCTTTCTGACCTTCAATGCTGGATTGGCGCGGGGTGCCTAAGATACTGCAAAACGCCTGCCGCAGTTGGGCTTTGTTGGTCGGTAACGCCGCTCAGGCCTCTGGCGGGCGGCGCAGGAGGCTGGCGGCCATGGCAGCCAGCAAACCCACGCCCAGCAGCAGTACAGCCCAGAGCCCCCAGCGCTGCCAGTCACCCTGCGCCAGCGTGGTGGGCTGCTCAGACGCGCCGGCCAGCAGGCTCGCGTCGTCCAGCTCGGCGCGGCCGAGGCCGGCCAGACGCTCGGTCTGGTAACCGGGAATCAGGCTGGGCAGCGGCAGCGCCGCCGATTGCGCACCGGCATTGCCCAGTGCCAGACGGTAGGGCGCCTCGCCGCGGGCGAGAAAGATCAGCTGGGTGGCGCGCAAGGCGACCTGCAGGTTCGGCACCTCCGGCCCCAGACCGCCACCTCGCGGGTCGAGCTGCAGACGCAACTGACGCACCGGCCAGCCCGGCAAGGCCAGTTCGTCGTGCACCATCTCCCGGCCATTCTCCGGCAGGCGATAGAGCAGACCGCTGGCCAGCGGCCGCCACGCGCCCTGATCGCTGCTGCGCGCCTCGATACGCAGCGGTGCCAGGGTATTGGCCTGCGCCAGCGGCAGGCGCAGCCGCTCCAGGGGTAACGCCAGCGGCAGCTGCCAGCGATACAGCCCATCGGCGCCGCGCTCGGCCGGCAGCGGCTCGGACCAGACCAACGGCGCCGCCTGCTGATCCTGACGGCGGCTGCGCAGGGTCGCCACCTCCAGCTGCGGCGCCTGCGTCGGCGCGCGCCACAGCAGACGCAGATAGCGGGCGCGCTGGCCGGGCAGCTCGATCTGGCGCTGATCGATGCGTTCGTCGGCGAAGCTCAGCCGTGCCACCTGCCCCTCGCCCCAGCTCTGCCAGCGCTGCAGGTCGTCACTGGCTTCGATGCTGAAACGCTGGAAGCCGTCCTCACCACCGCTCCAGTCCAGGCTCAGGCGCACCAATGGGGCGTCGATGGCGCTGGCGTCGAGCAGCCAGCCACGCAGCTGCTGGCCCGGTTCGGCGGCGGACTCGCCGCGCAGCTCGATCAGTGTGCCCGTGGTGCTGCGCTCGACCCGCAAGGCCGGCGCCGCCTGTGCATCGGCGCGGCCATGCAGGGGAAACCAGCGCACGCCGTGCTCCTGCTCATGCGCCACGGTCTCGCTGCGCCCCGGGATCAGCGCATAGGCCTGCGCCTGGCCCTGGGCATCGAACACGCGAAGGTCGCGCAGGTCGCCATGCTGCGCAGCAAAGTGCGCAGCGATAGGCAGCTCCAGGCGGTACCAGGGGCCCTCGCCGGACAGTCGCAACGGCGCGGCATGACGAAAGTCCTGCGCACGCTCGGCGGCCTGCAGCGCGGCGCTCAGCGACAGGGACAGCAGCAGGCCAAGACGAAGGATATTCACGCGGCAGGCTCCTGCTCGTTGCTGGTTGAAGGTTCGGACTTGCGTGGTGGCAAGGGGGCGAAGTAACCCACCACCAGCAGCAGCACGCCAACCCCGATGAACGACACGATGCGCTCCAGGCCGCCGCGGTTGCCCAGCTCGACGAAGAACAGCTTGGCCACCACCAGGGCGATCAGCGCCGCTCCCACCAGCCACAGCTCGCGGCGTACACGCAGGTGGCCGAAGAGCATCAGCGCCAGGGCGATCAGGGTCCAGACGATGGACAGGCCGGCCTGCACCAGCATCGAGTCGAACAGCGCAGCGCTCTGCCAGGGCACGCCGCCCCAGTGATGTGCGGTACGCATCACCATCAGCGTCAGTAGGGCGAACAGCGACAGCCCCGCCACGCCCTGCACCACCTGCAGCGCTCGCGCAGGCTCCAGGCCGAGACGCGGCAGGGCGAAGCGGCCCCAGGCCAGCAGCGCGCCCAGGCACAGCAGCAGCCCCAGCTCCAGCGGGTTGAACAGCGGCAGGTAAGGCAGCGGATCGCTGTCGCCGGCACTGTTGGCGTTGGCCAGCCAGAACCAGGCGAGCATCAGCGCGGCCAGCGGCGCCGCTGCCCACAGGCGGTATTCGCGCTCGAAGCCGGCCACCGGCCAGGGCAGGCGACGCGCCTGCGCCATAAGCCAGAGATAGGCCGTCGGCAGCAGCGCCCAGCCCAGCCAGCGCCAGGCGTTGTAGTGATCGGCCAGACTCAGCAGCAGGTAGCGCAGTTCCAACGCCAGCACGCCTATCAACAACCAGCAGCCGAGCACATGGGCGACGCTGGCCGCGCGGCTCGGCAGCAGTTCAGCCAGACGGCGCAGGGCGAGCAGATGCACCACCAGCACCGCAGCCCAGCCGAGCCAGCCGAAATTCGCCGCCGGGTGATGCAAGGGATGCCAGGCATAGGCCAGGATCAAACCGGCCACCGGCGCCAGCAGGCTGCACAGCAGCGCCAGCTCGCGCCAGCGAGTGCGCAGCGCCAGCAACATCCAGAGCAGCGCCGTCAGCGCCGCCGCCAGCAACAGAGCAGCTGCCTGCAGCTGCGGCGCCACGAAGCGCAGCACCTCGCTGGCCAGGGCCAGTGCCCACCACGCCGCGCCCCAGGCCAGTAACAGCTGGCCCAGGCGCTGCAGGCTGACGCCGTCGATGCCCGTGTCGCGAGCGCCGTGCGCCAGGCTGTGCAGACGCCAGGCGCCGATCTGCGCGGCCAGGCCGAGCACAGCGGGCGTCCAGAAGCCGGTATGCGCCAGCGGAGACAGGCCCTCGCCGCTGATTCCTGCCAGCAGCAACGGTCCGGCGGCGAGGAAGGCCAGGCCGGCGAACAGCTGCAGCGCCAGGCTGAACAGGAAGGCGGCGCGTTGCTGCAGATACAGCGCCAGCCAGAGAATCAGCAGTCCCGTGCCGCCCCATACCGCCGCAGCCGCCACCCAGGGCAGAACGAAGAGCACGGCCAGATTGATGAACACCAGGCCCACCAGCATGACCATCGACAATGCGCCGAGCAGCCGGCGGTTCTCGCGAATCTGTGGGTCGCGCGCCGCCAGCAGCATGCCGGCAATCAGGCCGAAGCCGACCATCGACGCGGCCAGCAGGCCGAACCAGCCCCCCTTGAAGCTGTTACCGCCGAACAGCGAATCCAGCGCCATCTGCCCGAGGAATAGCAGCCCGCCGAGCAACTGCACGGCAAAGGCGCTGTAGACGAAGCTCGGCGCCGCGATGCGCAGCCCGACCAACAGCGTCGCCAGCCCCGCCAGCGCCCAGGCGATGGCCGTGCCGGGGGCCTCGAACAGCAGCGGTGCGATCAGATAGAGAAACGCCAGGCCGGCGATGCCGAGCCAGGGCAGCAGCCGCCTCTCCCAAACGCTGCCCGCCTCAGGTTCGCGGCGCAGTTGCCAGTAGCTGAACAGCAGCGCCACGCCGAGCATCAGCGCGCCCAGCGGCGAACCGTCCAGCAGGCTGGCGTAGCCAAGATCCAGGCCACTGAGGAAGGCCAGCGCTGCGCCGAGCTGCAGCAACAGGGCGAAGGCGCGCGCCAGCGGTCGGCCCTGGCGCAGGCCGAGCCAGTAGATACCGGCGCCTTCCACCGCCCAGGCCGCCGCCGTCCAGCGCGCATCCAGCCCCAGCGGAATGGCCAGGCTGGCGAACACCACGCCGAGCGCCAGGCAGGTTTCCACCAGCAGCAAGGCGCGCTCGCCGGCGCGCGCCTTGAGTACGCGCGCCAGCAACAGATAGAACAGACCGAGGCCGAGGGCGCTGAACGCCGCGGCGAACTCGATATGGCGCACCAGCGCCACCTGCAGGCCGAAGCCGATCAGTGGCGGGCCGAACAGGGTGGTGGCATCGACATAATCGCCACGCCGCGCCGACCAGCGCAGCAGCTCGTCACGCGTCTCGGGCGCATCCGCCGCGTCACGCAGGGTGCGGCGGGCGAACAGCAGGCCGATGGCCACGTACATCAAAAAGAACAGGATCAGGAACGGCTGGGTGCTGCCCAGCAGCTCAGGCGTGTAGGAACGCAGGCCCCAGGCGAAGCCGATGCCGAAGGTACCGACGAAGCCGATCAGGTTGAGCAGGCGCCAGGCCTTGAACCAGGCGATGGCGAAGATGCCGGCATTGAGCAGGGCGAAATAGGAGAACAGCGCGACATGGTTGCCGCTGCCGGTGGAAGTCAGGATCGGTGCGGCGAACCCGCCCAGCGCTGCCGCGGCGGCCAGGCCCAGGGCATTCTGCTGCACGGCGAGAATCGCCGAGAACAGCGTCACCGCCACCAGCAGCCCCAGCGCCATGCCGGGGTCGAGCAATGGATGCAGGCGCATGGCGGCGAACACTGTCAGGTACAGCACGGCGATGCCGGTGCCCTGCAGCACCAGGGCGTAACCGGGATTGCGCCGGCGTAGCCACCAGCCCAGGCCGAGCAGAGCCAGGGCACTGGCCGCCACGCCCATGTAGCGCAGCTCGATCGGCACCTCGACACCTTCGGTGGCGTAGCGCAGCAGGAAGGCCAGGCCGAGGAACAGCAGCACCACGCCGACCCGCAATACGGTGTTGCCGCCGAGCAGCCAGGCCTTGGCGGCGGCGAAGCCGCGTTCGAGCAGATTCGGTTCACGCGGCGCCTGCGCGCGCCAGGGGCTTTGCTGCGGCGCGGGTGGCGGTCGATGAGCAGCTGGTGCGGCGGCGGGTGCAGGTTCTGCGGCCGGCTGCGGGGCTGGCGCCTCGATCTCCGGCGCCAGCGTCCAGTCCAGCTCCGGTTCCGGCGTCGGCTCGGCGGCCTGCGCCACCACCGGTTCCAGCGCTGGTTCGGCTTGCGGCTCGCTATTGACGCTGGCCTGGGCTGGAGTTGGCTCGGGCGCGGATTCATCGCGCTGCCCCTGCTCCACCTTGACCAGGCGCTCGTGCATGGCGCGCGTGCCGCGCTCGAAGCGTTCGGCGAATTCGTTGAGCTGTGCGGTCAGTTGCGCGTTGCGCGTCTCCAGCCCTTGCAGACGCAGCGCCTGCCCCAGACTGAGGCCGAGCAGGCCGCCAAGAATGGCGCCCGTGACGGATTCGCTGACGCCCGCGCCGAGCGCCAGTCCGACCAGCATGAAGATCCATTGCATGCGTTATGTCCTACCGCTGTGGAAGTGTCCTCGCGTCCCTGCCGGCAGCCCGAGGTGGCTGCCAGTATAGGAGCAGCGAGCGTCCAGCCACAGAGAGACGACTGCCACACAGGTCACAGGCACAACGCAAAGTAGCCAACTGCCAGCCGGTGCTTCACAAATGCCGCGCGCCCGCTATCATCGCCGCCCCGTGACAGCAGCGGCGCAGACCGCACGACAAAGCCATGATGAAGCCCCGCCTGATAGCCGCCGCCGAGATCGACCGCCTGGAAACCTGGGCCAAATACACGGCCGACATGTGCCACAGCTGCATCTCCAGCTGCTGCACCCTGCCCGTGGAAGTACGCCTGAACGATCTGATCCGCCTGGAGCTGGTGGACGAGTTCGAGCGCAGCGAGCCACCGAAGAACATCGCCAAGCGCCTGCAGAAGGATGGCGTGGTCGAGCGCTTCAACCAGAAGTCGGGCATCTTCACCCTGACGCGCATGTCCAACAACGACTGCCTGTTCCTCGATCGCAAGACGCGCCTGTGCACCGTCTACGACAAGCGCCCGGATACCTGCCGCCATCACCCCAAGGTCGGCCCGCGGCCGGGGTATTGCGCGTACAAGCCGAAGTAAGGGTTGCGACGCGGATCTTTTCTAAGAACCGCGGCGCAGGCCAATGACCCGGCCAACGCACGCCGGCGGTGGCAACCCCTGATGCTCACTGGCCAGCTGCGCGACCCTGTCGGCCACCTGAGCGTCGAACGGTGCCGCGTGGCCGGCGGCGCTGTCGATGTTCATCAGCATTTGCTCGCTTTGGGCGAGGCTGACGGCCTCGCCAGGTCGGTACAGCGCGTGGTGGATATGCAGGCGCTTGGTGTCGTGTGCCAACAATTGCGTGCGCACTTCCACCGCTTCGCCCTCCTTCACCTCCGCCAGGAAGTTGAGGTGGCATTCCAGGGTGTACAGGGTATGCCCGGTGCGGGCACGGCCAGCTTCGTCCAGGCCCAGCATATCCATCAGCGCATCGGTGGCGTGGCTGAAGATCAGCAGATAGAAGGCATCGCGCAGGTGGCCGTTGTAGTCGACCCAGTCAGGGGAGATGGTGGTGCGGTGGGTGGTCCTTGGCTTGGCTAGCATGCATACGCCTCCTGAAAAGCCCCTCCCCCCGGCCCCACTCTGTGCCCCAGCCCTTCGCAGAGCTCAGGTCGCAACAGCGGGCGAAGCAGTGCTTCGCTGTTCCCGCTTTTGCCCCATAAATGGGAGAGGGGAGCTGGACAGGAACTGGCCGTAGGGTGCGCCGTGCGCACCGGGAAGGGTTCGATTACTCGGCGAACTCGAAGCCGTGCCTGGCCTTGGTCTGGCGGATCGCCTCCAGCACCGCCAGCAGGCAATCGTCGCGATAGCGCTCCAGGGCATCCAGGCTGCGTTCGCCCTGCTGCTCGGCTGTGCCCTCGACCACTGCGTCGATCAGCCCCTCGGTCAGCTCCGGTGCCTCGAGGTACGTCCAGGGCAGCTTCAGCGCCGGGCCGAACTGCGCCATGAAGTGGCGCATGCCAGCCGGGCCACCGGCCAGGGTGTAGGTGAGAAAGCTGCCCATGAACGACCAACGCAGGCCGGCACCGAAGCGGATCGCATCGTCGATCTCGCCGGTGCTCGCCACACCGTCGTTGACCAGGTGCAGCGCCTCGCGCCACAGCGCCTCAAGCAGACGGTCGGCGATAAAGCCCGGCACCTCCTTGCGCACATGCAGCGGGCGCATGCCCAGTGACTGGTATACCTCGATGGCGGCCCGCACCGCCTCGGGCGCGGTCTTCACACCACCCACCACCTCCACCAGCGGCAGCAGATAGACCGGGTTGAACGGGTGGCCGACCACGCAGCGCTCGGGATGCGTGGCATCTGCGTAGAACTCACTGGGTAGCAGGCCCGAGGTACTGGAGCCGATCAGCACCTCGGGGCGCGCGGCGGCGCTGATCTTGGCGTGCAGCTCGCATTTGAGGTCGAAGCGCTCGGGGGCGCTTTCCTGGATGAAATCGGCATCGCGCACGCAGTCCTCGATGCTGTCCACGAAGCGCAGGCGCCCCAGCGAGGCGCTCGGGGCCAGGCCCTGCTGCTGCAGCGCCGGCCAGGCATTGGCTAGGCGCGCGCGCAGCGCGGCCTCGGCGCCGGGCGCCGGGTCCCAGGCGATCACGTCGAGGCCGTGGGCCAGGGCGCGGGCGATCCAGCCGGCGCCGATCACGCCGGTGCCGAGGGCGGCGAAGGTCTTGATATCGGTAACGAAGGTCATGGTTGAACTCCGGTAGCCCGGATGCAATCCGGGAAATTGGCGTTGGGGAATGCCCCGGATTACATCCGGGCTACGGGAGCGCTGGGCATCCGCCCTCTCCCCCGCCCCCCTCTCCCGCAAGCGGGAGAGGGGAGAAATCGTCAGCGGCGCTTGAGCTTCATCTTCTCGCGGCCTTCGGCCGGGGTCAGGGCACGGCCGCCGAGGCGCTCGATGATCTCGATGGCGCGCTCGACCAACTGGCCGTTGCTGGCATGTACGCCACGATCCAGCCAGATGTTGTCCTCCAGGCCGACCCGCACGTTGCCGCCGAGCAGCATGGCCTGAGCGACCATGGGCATCTGCATGCGGCCGATGCCGAAGCCGGCCCAGGTGATGCCCGACGGCAGGTTGTCGGCCATGGCCTTCATGGTCGTGGTGTCGGCCGGCGCGCCCCATGGAATGCCCAGGCACAGCTGGATCAGCGGGTCTTCCAGCAGGCCCTCCTTGAGCAGCTGCTTGGCGAACCACAGGTGGCCGGTGTCGAAGATTTCCAGCTCGGCCTTCACCCCCAGCTCGGTGATGCGTTTGGCGCCGGCACGCAGCTGCGCCGGAGTGGAGACATAGATGAAGTCGCCGTCGCCGAAATTCAGGGTGCCGCAGTCCAGGGTACAGATTTCCGGCAGCAGCTCCTCGACATGCGCCAGGCGTTCCAGCGGGCCGACCAGGTCGGTGCCGGCGCCGAACTCCAGTGGCTGCTCGCCGCGACCGATTTCCAGATCGCCGCCCATGCCGGCGGTGAGGTTGATGATCACGTCGGTGTCGCTCTCGCGGATGCGCTCGACCACCTCGCGGTACAGCGCCACGTTGCGGCTCGGCTTGCCGGTTTGCGGGTCGCGCACATGGCAGTGGGCAACGGTGGCGCCAGCCTTGGCTGCCTCGATGGCCGCGGCGGCGATTTCCTTGGGCGTGACCGGGATGGCCGGGTGCTTGCCGACGGTGTCGCCAGCGCCGGTCACCGCACAGGTGACGATAACCTCGTAATTCATTTCGATTGTCCTTTCCAGGGGCGAACTAGTGCCGACGGCCAGGCCGCAGGCGCTAAACAAAGAGGGAAATCGGCGCCAGCTAGCCCTGCGCCGGGGTTTCAGTTACCGGCGACCAGCGCGGCGTTGGCGGGCTTGCCGTCCAGGGTGGTGACGCCCTCGAGCCATGTCTCGACCACCTGCGGGTTGGCCTTGATCCAGTCACGCGCCACCTGTGCGGCCGGCTTGCGATCCATGATCGGCTGCATCAGCTCGGCCTCCTGCTGACTGGTGAAACGCAGGTTGGTCAGCAGGCGGTTGGCATTGGGGCAGCGTTCGGCGTAATCCGGTGCGGTCACGGTGGAAACCGTGGCGGCACCGTCGTTGGGGCCGAACACATCTTCGGTGCCGGTGAGGTAGGTGATCTGCATGGACAGGTTCATCGGATGTGGTTTCCAGCCGAAGAACACCACGGGTTTCTCATTGCGCACGGCTCGGCCAACGGCGGCCAGCATGCCGGCCTCGCTGGACTCCACCAATTTGAAGCCGCCGAGACCGAACTGGTTGGAATCGATCATCTTCTGGATCGCCGTATTGGCCCCGGAGCCGGCCTCGATACCGTATATCTTGCCGTCCAGCTCGTCCTTGAATTTGGCGATGTCGGCCAGGGTCTTCAGGCCCTTGTCGGCGGTGTAGCTGGGCACGGCGAGCACGGCCACGGCGTCATCCAGCGACGGTTCGGCCGCGACCTTGACCGCACCGGCATCGAGGAAGGGTTTGATGTTGTCGTCCATGATCGGCTTCCAGTAGCCGAGGAAGGCATCGATCTGCCCCTTCTGGATACCGGCGAAGATGATCTGTTGCGACGCCTGGGTCTGCTTGGTTTCGTAGCCGAGGCCGCTCAGCAGCTCGCTGGCGACGGCGGTGGTGGCGACCACATCGGTCCAGCCGACGGCGCCGATGCGGACATTCTTGCAACTGGCGTCGTCGGCCAGCAGGGAGGTACTGAACAGGCTCAGGGTGCAGCACGCGGCCAGTGCGGTAAGACCTTTCATCTGGGTGCTCCTCATCGTGTCACAGCGGTTCTATTTCGTTCTTCTAGAGGCTTTAAGCCCCCACCGTGCTCGGGAATCTTCGTCTCCCGATGAAAGCACCTTACGCTCGACAAGACGGCGAAATTCGCATTTGAACGACTGTTTGTTGACCTTATCCGACCACTTTCGAGTACAAGAGCGATGATGGCGTATTAATCTCCCGGCATGCCGATACGGAATTCCCCCCGGATTGCATCCGGGCTACCAGCACCCTGCACCGAAGCCGTGAACCGAATGCCCCAGACCTTCTGCTTCCTGCTACTGCCCGGTTTTTCCATGATGGGCCTGATGTCGGCCATCGAGCCGCTGCGCGTGGCCAACCGCTTTCGTGGCGAGCTGTATCGCTGGCGCCTGCTCAGCCAGGACGGTGACGCCGTGCAGGCGAGCAACGGCATGTCGCTGAACGTCGATGGCGCGCTGGAACTGCCACACGCCACCCGCGCCCTGTTCGTGGTGGCCGGTTTCGAGCCACTGGCGCACTACGACCATCACCTGGCGCACTGGCTGCAACGGCGCGAGCCCGAACTGGCGGTGCTCGGCGGCATCGATACCGGCAGCTTCGTACTGGCCGAGGCCGGGCTGTTCCAGCACCAGCGCCTGACTCTGCACTGGGAAGCCATCGATGCCTTTCGCGAACGCTACCCGGCACTACTGGTAACCCAGGAACTGTTCGAGATCGACGGCAAGCGCATCACCAGCGCAGGCGGCACCAGCAGCCTGGATCTGATGCTGGGGCTGATCGGTCAGGAGTACGGCGAGGCGCTGGCGGTGCAGGTGTCGGAACAGTTCGTGGTCAGCCGTATACGCACCCGCCTGGATCACCAGCGCATGCAGGTGGCCAGCCGCTACGACCTGCACAACAAGAAACTGGTGCGGGTGATCGGCGAAATGGAGCGCCAGTGCGAGCAGCCGCTATCCAGCGAGACGCTGGCCGCTCAGGTGGGCATCAGCGTGCGTCAGCTGGAACGCCTGTTTCGCCATCATCTGGACACCACGCCATCGGCCTTCTACCTCGAGCTGCGCCTGGACAAGGCGCGCCAGTTGCTGCGCCAGAGCGACCTCAGCGTAATGGAGGTGAGCCTGGCGTGCGGCTTCGAGTCGGCCTCCTACTTCTCGCGCTGCTATCGCAGGCGCTTCGCCGCCAGCCCCAGCCAGGACCGCCACGAGCGACCAGCCTGAATGCACGACTGCCCGTAGGAGCGGCTTCAGCCGCGAAGCTCGCCGTCAACGATCGCGGCTAAAGCCGCTCCTACAGGTGATGAGGTGCGCGGGGCGAACATATCCGTTCGCGACCTCGGCTTGACGCTTTCGGCAAACCCCCAGTCGTTTTTGTACCGGGTCGCCCAGCCCCCCGGGGATAAGCTCTCCCCAAAGCGCCGACAGCCGACTCGGCGCGCCAGTATTAGGGGACAAGCCTGATGAGCCCAGCCGAATTGCACGCCGACAGCATCGTCATCGACGGTCTGATCATTGCCAAGTGGAACCGCGAACTGTTCGAAGACATGCGCAAAGGCGGCCTGACCGCCGCCAACTGCACCGTGTCGGTGTGGGAAGGTTTCCAGGCCACCGTCAACAGCATCGCCGCCAGCAGCAAGCTGATCCGCGAGAACAGCGACCTGGTGATGCCGGTACGCACCACCGCCGACATCCGCAAGGCCAAGGAACAGGGCAAGACCGGCATCATCTACGGTTTCCAGAACGCCCATGCGTTCGAGGACCAGATTGGCTACGTCGAGGTGTTCAAGCAGCTCGGCGTGGGCATCGTGCAGATGTGCTACAACACCCAGAACCTGATCGGCACCGGCTGCTACGAGCGTGACGGTGGCCTGTCCGGCTTCGGCCGCGAGATCGTCGCCGAGATGAACCGCGTGGGCATCATGTGCGACCTGTCCCACGTCGGCAGCAAGACTTCCGAGGAAGTCATCCTCGAGTCGAAGAAGCCGGTGACCTACTCCCACTGCCTGCCTTCCGGCTTGAAAGAGCACCCGCGCAACAAGTCCGACGAGGAACTGAAGTTCATCGCCGACCACGGCGGCTTCGTCGGCGTGACCATGTTCGCGCCGTTCCTGGCCAAGGGCATCGACTCGACCATCGACGACTACGCCGAAGCCATCGAGTACGTGATGAACATCGTCGGTGAAGACGCCATCGGCATCGGTACCGACTTCACTCAGGGTCACGGCAAGGAATTCTTCGAATACCTGACCCACGACAAGGGCTACGCCCGCCGCCTGACCAACTTCGGCAAGATCATCAACCCGCTGGGTATCCGTACCGTCGGCGAGTTCCCCAACCTCACCGAAACCCTGCTCAAGCGCGGCCATTCCGAGCGCGTGGTGCGCAAGATCATGGGCGAGAACTGGGTGCGCGTACTGGCCGACGTCTGGGGCGAGTAAGTCCTTTTCAATCCAATTCATGTAGGAGCGGCTTCAGCCGCGATCCGTCCCGCAGGGCGGTGTGCCTTGAGCTTCGCGGCTGAAGCCGCTCCTACCGATCAAACTCAGGAGTTATCCACAAATGGCCACCCACGCCCCCGAAATGCCCATTCTGGTCGACGACGAAACCGGCGTCTGGACCACCGACGCCCTGCCGATGCTCTACGTACCGCGGCATTTCTTCGTCAACAACCATATCGGCATCGAGGAAGTGCTCGGCGCCGAGAAGTACGCCGAGATTCTCTACAAGGCCGGCTACAAGTCCGCCTGGCACTGGTGCGAGAAGGAAGCCGAGTGCCATGGCCTGTCCGGCGTGGCGGTGTTCGAGCACTACATGAAGCGCCTGTCGCAGCGCGGCTGGGGTCTGTTCAAGATACAGTCCATCGACCTCGAGGCCGGTACCTGCGAGGTGCGCCTGGATCACTCGGCCTTCGTTTACGTGTACGGCAAGTGCGGGCGCCCGGTCGACTACATGTTCACCGGCTGGTTCGCCGGCGCCATGGACCAGATTCTGCAGGCTCAGGGCAGCAGCATTCGCACCGTCGCCGAGCAGGTCTACGGTGCCTCGCAGGAAGGCCACGACCACGGCCTGTTCCGCGTCAAACCGCTCTAAACAACAAAGATAGGCGGGAGGGTTTCAGGCTACTGAAGCACCTCCCGACCACAAGACCCCAGGCCGCTTTTCCGTGAGGGTGCCGCAATGGCTTTTGAAGCAATGTTCCAGCCGATTCAGATCGGCAAACTGACCATCCGCAACCGCGTGCTCTCCACCGCGCACGCCGAGGTCTATGCCACCGACGGCGGCATGACCACCGAGCGCTACGTCAAGTACTACGAAGAGAAAGCCAAGGGCGGCATCGGCCTGGCCATCTGCGGCGGCTCGTCGGTGGTCGCCATCGACAGCCCGCAGCAGTGGTGGAGCTCGGTGAGGCTCGTCGGTGGTCGCCATCGACAGCCCGCAGCAGTGGTGGAGCTCGGTGAACCTGTCCACCGACCGTATCATTCCGCACTTCCAAAATCTTGCTGACGCCATGCACAAGCACGGCGCCAAGATCATGATCCAGATTACCCACATGGGCCGTCGCTCGCGTTGGGATGGCTATCACTGGCCGACCCTGATGTCGCCGTCCGGCATCCGTGAACCCGTACACCGCGCCACCTGCAAGACCATCGAGGTCGAGGAAATCTGGCGCATCATCGGTAACTATGCCCAGGCCGCACGCCGGGCCAAGGAAGGCGGCCTGGACGGCGTCGAGCTGTCCGCCGTGCACCAGCACCTGATCGACCAGTTCTGGTCGCCGCGCGTGAACAAGCGTACCGACGAATGGGGCGGCACCTTCGAGGGTCGCATGAAGTTCGGCCTGGAGGTACTCAAGGCCGTGCGCAAGGAAGTCGGCGACGACTTCTGCGTGGGCATGCGCATCACCGGTGACGAGTTCCACCCGGACGGTCTGTCCCATGAAGACATGAAGCAGATCGCGGCGTACTACGACGCCACCGGCATGATCGATTTTATTGGGGTCGTTGGATCAGGGTGCGACACGCACAACACCCTGGCCAACGTCATTCCGAACATGAGCTTCCCGCCGGAGCCCTTCCTGCACCTGGCAGCCGGGATCAAGGAAGTGGTCAAGGTGCCGGTGCTGCACGCACAGAACATCAAGGACCCGAACCAGGCCACGCGCATCCTCGAAGGCGGCTACGTGGACATGGTCGGTATGACCCGCGCGCACATCGCCGACCCGCACCTGATCGCCAAGATCAAGATGGGTCAGATCGACCAGATCAAGCAGTGCGTCGGCGCCAACTACTGCATCGACCGCCAGTATCAGGGCCTGGACGTACTGTGCATCCAGAACGCTGCCACCTCCCGTGAATACATGGGCGTGCCACACATCATCGAGAAGACCACCGGTGCCAAGCGCAAGGTGGTGATCGTCGGCGGTGGCCCGGCCGGTATGGAAGCTGCACGCGTTGCCGCCGAGCGCGGCCACGACGTGACCCTGTTCGAGAAGCAGGACCAGCTTGGCGGGCAGATCACCATCGCCGCCCGCGCACCGCAGCGTGACCAGATCGCCGGTATCACCCGCTGGTACCAGCTGGAGCTGGCGCGTCTGGGCATCGACCTGCGCCTGGGCACCGGTGCCGACGAGGCGAGCATCCTCGACCTGCGTCCGGACATCGTCGTCCTGGCCAACGGTGGTCATCCGTTCCTCGAGCAGAACGACCACTGGGGCGCTGCAGAAGGTCTGGTGGTGAGCAGCTGGGACGTGCTCTCGGGCAAGGTTGCACCGGGCAAGAACGTGCTGGTGTACGACACCATCTGCGAGTTCACCGGTATGTCCGTGGCCGACTACCTGGCCGACAAGGGCGCGCAGGTCGAGATCGTCACCGACGATATCAAGCCGGGCGTGGCCATCGGTGGTACCAGCTTCCCGACCTACTACCGCAGCCTGTACCCGAAAGAAGTCATCATGACCGGCGACCTAATGCTGGAGAAGGTCTACCGCGAGGGCGACAAGCTGGTCGCCGTGCTGGAGAACGAATACACCGGCGCCAAGGAAGAGCGCGTGGTCGACCAGGTGGTGGTGGAGAACGGCGTACGTCCTGACGAATCGCTGTACTACGCACTGAAGGAAGGCTCGCGCAACAAGGGGCAGATCGACGTCGAGGCACTGTTCGCGATCAAGCCGCAGCCGTGCCTGTCCGAGCCGGGCGATGGCTATCTGCTGTTCCGCATCGGCGACTGCGTTGCCCAGCGCAACACCCACGCGGCGATCTACGACGCCCTGCGTCTGTGCAAGGACTTTTAAGCGGCCCCCTCTCCCCCTTGCGGGAGAGGGCGGGGGGAGAGGGTGATCTGCCAACACGGTAGCGGGCCACTCCCCTCTGCCTAACCCTCTCCCCAAGGGAGAGGGAACTGGTTCGGCGTAACTCTCTCGGTCCCGCCAAGGAGACCAACCGATGTTGAACACCATTCTCCCCATCCTGCTCTTCGCCGCCCTGGCCCTTGCGGTCATTGGCGCGGCCAAGCGCTTCTTCATGTGGCGTCGCGGCCGACCGTCGAAAGTCGACTGGGTTGGCGGCCTGCTGAAGATGCCGCGCCGCTACCTGGTGGATCTGCACCATGTGGTCGAACGCGACAAGTACATGTCCAAGACTCACGTGGCCACCGCCGGTGGTTTCGTCCTCGCCGCCGTACTGGCGATCGTCGTGCACGGTTTCGGCCTGCATAACCGTATCCTCGGCTTCGCCCTGCTGGCGGCCACGGTGCTGATGTTCGTCGGCGCCCTGTTCGTCGCCAAGCGTCGCCTGAATCCGCCGTCGCGCCTGTCGAAAGGCCCGTGGATGCGTCTGCCCAAGAGCCTGCTGATGTTCGCGGCCAGCTTCTTCATCGCCACGCTGCCGGTTGCCGGGATTTTGCCGGCCGACTTCGGCGGCTGGGTGCTGGCGGCGATTCTTGCCGTCGGCGTGGCCTGGGGCGTGTCCGAGCTGTTCTTCGGCATGACCTGGGGTGGGCCAATGAAGCACGCCTTCGCCGGTGCCCTGCACCTGGCCTGGCACCGCCGCGCCGAGCGTTTCGGCGGCGGTCGCTCGACCGGCCTGAAAGCCCTCGACCTGGACAACCCGAAAGCCCCGCTGGGCGTGGAAAAACCCACCGACTTCACCTGGAACCAGCTGCTCGGCTTCGATGCCTGCGTGCAGTGCGGCAAGTGCGAGGCCATGTGCCCGGCCTTCGCCGCTGGCCAGCCGCTGAACCCGAAGAAGCTGATTCAGGACATGGTCATCGGCCTGGCCGGTGGCAATGACGCCCAGTTCGCCGGTTCGCCCTACCCCGGCAAGCCGCTGGGCGAACACAGTGGCGGCCCGCATCAGCCCATCGTGTCACTGCAAGGCAAGGCGCTGGTGGATGCCGAGACCCTCTGGTCCTGCACCACCTGCCGTGCCTGCGTCGAGGAGTGCCCGATGATGATCGAGCACGTCGATGCCATCGTCGACATGCGCCGTCATCTGACTCTGGAAAAGGGCGCCACCCCGAACAAGGGTGCCGAAGTACTGGACAACCTGATCGCCACCGACAACCCGGGCGGCTTCAACCCGGGCGGTCGCCTGAACTGGGCGGCCGACCTCAACCTGCCGCTGCTGGCCGACAAGAAAGAGACCGACGTGCTGTTCTGGGTAGGTGACGGCGCCTTCGACATGCGCAACCAGCGTACCCTGCGCGCCTTCGTCAAGATCCTCAAGGCTGCCGATGTGGACTTCGCCGTACTCGGCCTGGAAGAGCGCGACAGTGGCGACGTGGCTCGCCGCCTGGGTGACGAAGCGACCTTCCAGAGCCTGGCCAAGCGCAACATCGCCACCATGGCCAAGTATCGCTTCAAGCGCATCGTCAGCTGCGACCCGCACAGTTTCCACGTGCTGAAGAACGAATACGGCGCCCTCGGCGGCAACTACCAGGTTCTGCACCACAGCACCTTCATCGAAGAGCTGGTGCGCAAGGGCTCGCTGAATCTCGGCCAGAGCAAGGCCGCCAGCGTCACCTATCACGACCCCTGCTACCTCGGCCGTTACAACGGCGAGTACGAGGCGCCACGCGCCGTGCTCAAGGCCATCGGCATCGAGGTCAAGGAGATGGAACGTTCGGGCTTCCGCTCGCGCTGCTGCGGCGGTGGTGGCGGCGCGCCGATCACCGACATCCCCGGCAAGCAGCGTATCCCCGACATGCGCATGGTGGACATCAAGGAAACCGGCGCCGAGCTGGTAGCCGTCGGCTGCCCGCAGTGCACGGCGATGCTCGAAGGCGTGGTCGCACCGCGTCCTGAAATCAAGGACATCGCCGAACTGGTGGCCGAAGTGTTGATCGAGGCTACCGAGGTGGCGGCCAAGCGACCGAACGCCAAGCGCGAACTGGCGGAGGTGCAGTGATGAAACGACAACCCCAGCGCACCCAGGAGGCCCAGGCATGAGCGACATCATCCGCCGCGACCCTCGCGCCGAGTGGATCGCCCGTAACCGCCTGCATCCGCTCCACGCGGCCATGCAGAGCCAGAACCAGACCAGCTGGATGGGCCCCAACGGCATCATCCGCAAGAACCCGCACGCCATCGCCGCCGGTTTCATCGGCCCGGCCGGGCTCAAGCGTATCGATCGCAGCGGTGCCCAGCAGGGCACCGCCGGCAAGCGCAGCAGCGCCAGTGTCGAGGTGCAGCTGCCGCTGCATGTCGTCGAGCAACCGGCCTTCCACGTCTGCGTGGTGCCGGACATGGTCGGCGGTCGCCTGTCCAGCCATGACAAGGATCTGCTCGGCCTGGCCCGCAAGCTGGCCGGCGAGAGCGGCGCCGTGGTTGCCGTGGTGTTCGGCGAGGACAAGGAAAGCGCCTTCGACACGGCCGGCGTCGACCGCCTGCTGCGCATCGTCGGCGACACCTTCGACGGCTATGCCCCGGAAGCCCGCGTACTGGCGCTGAGCGCCGTGGAAAGCCAACTGGCGCCGCGCCACTGGCTGCTGCCCGACAGCCGCACCGGTGGCGGTGAACTGGGACGTCGCCTGGCCGCAAAGCTGGGCGAACGCCCTGCCACGCGCGTCTGGCAGGTCGCCGGCGAACAGGCTATTGGCCGTGCCGGCAGCGGCCAGCAGGACATCCAGCGCGCCCTGCCCCGCCTGATTCTGGCGGCAGCCGAATGCGCCGAACCGGTCAGCGAAACCCGTCATGAAGCGCGCCCGCTGGAGCTGGCCGAGAAGGTCGCCCACAGCCTGCCGCGCATCGAGGATCTCGGCCCGGTGGCCGTGGACCCGGCACAGATTCCCATGGCCGAAGCCGAGTTCATTCTTTCCGGCGGCAACGGCGTGAAGGACTGGGAGCTGTTCCACCAGGCCGCCATCGTCCTCGGCGCCACCGAAGGCGCCTCGCGCGTGGCGGTGGACGACGGCTTCATGCCGCGTAACCGCCAGGTTGGCGCCACTGGTACCTGGGTAACCGCCCGCGTCTACCTGGCCGTCGGTATTTCCGGCGCCATCCAGCACCTGCAGGGCATTGGCGCCTGCGACAAGGTGGTGGCGGTGAACATGGATCCTGGCTGCGACATGATCAAGCGTGCCGACCTCTCGGTGATCGGCGACTCGGCGGAGATCCTTCGTGCGCTGATGGAACGCGTCGCGGCCTGGCGCCAGGAGAGCAAGCGTGAAGCAGCCTGATCCTCACCAATACGCCCTCGTGGGAGGGGCTTCAGCCGCGACGGATCGCGCGTATGGCCATATCGCGGCTAAAGCCGCTCCCACGGTTCGAGGTTGCCCAAATGACTGATCTGAATATCGTTGCCCTGGTTTCGGTCGGCGCCCACCCGACCTCGGGTCGCTCGCGACGTGCCGAGCAGGATGCCCGCGCGGTGGAACTCGGCCTGCGTCTGGCCGGCCAGAATCTGCAATTGCTGCATGCTGGCGATCCGCAGTCTGAAGCGCTGCGCGGCTACCTGGGTATGGGTCTGGAGCAGCTCGATGTACTTGAGCAGCCGGAAGGCGCCGACGCCCTGCCGCTGCTGGTGGACTACCTGCAAGGCAGCCGCACGCAGTTGGTACTCACCGGTAGCCAGGCTGAAACCGGCGAAGGCTCCGGCATGCTGCCGTTCCTGCTGGCCGAGCGCCTGGGCTGGCCGATGGTGGTCGGCCTGGCCGAAGTGGAGAAGGTCGAGAACGGCGTGGCCCAGGTGCTGCAGGCACTGCCACGTGGCCAGCGCCGTCGCCTCAAGGTACGCCTGCCCTGTGTGGCCAGCGTCGACAATGCCGCCCCGATCGCACGCCAGAGCGCCTTCGGCCCGGCTCGCCGTGGTCAGATCGAAGCCCACGAAGTCACCGTGATAGACGACCCACTGCTGGCCGAAGCCAGCCTGCAGCCGGCCAAGCCAAGGCCGAAGCGCCTGAAGGTGATCAAGGCCAAGACCGGTGCGGAACGCATGAAGGCCGCAACGGCCAAAGCCAGTGGTGGCGGTGGCAAGATACTCAAGGATGTCTCGCCACAGGAGGGTGCGGAGGCTATCTTCAACCTGCTGGTCGAAGAAGGCGTTCTGCGTTAGCAGGCGGTTGAAATACTGCCTGCATCGCCCTTGCCGCTTCGTCTACGTTGTCAAACGCCTGCTTTGCCACAAGGAGTCACGACCATGATGCACGCCGACCTGATCGACCAGGAAGATTTTCGCGAACGCCTGGTTGCACTGGGCCTGAGTATTCCCGCGGGCGCCACGCCGGAGCAGTCCTGCGAACTGGCCGTCAGCGGCCTCAGCCCGGAGCGTGCCGCGGCCCTGCGCCGCCTGGTGGAAGAGCTGCTCGGCGGCAGCGCCACCCTGCTGCCGAATGTGCGCGAAGCCATCAGCCGTCATCTGCTGCCGGCGCTGGTACCGAAGCCGGCCTGACTTAATCCTCTTCGGCCTACCCGCAGGGTGTCGCAGCCCCGTAAAGGCCGAGCTCACCAACGTGGACCTCAACGCCATGCCGGAGTGGTTCACGCATAGATTGGTGGGCTGAAGCCCACCCTACAACGACTACACTGCACCGCGCAGTGTGGGCCGGGCGGCGATCCGCTTCAGACCGTAGGGTGGGCTTAAGCCCACCAGAAACGACCACCCCAAAAACGAAACGGGGCGCCAGTGGCGCCCCGTTTTTCATTGCGGCTCGACTCAGATACGCACGCTGGCGAAGGTCGACTCGCCCTGAGCACGACTCAGTGCCAGTACCGCACTGGAGTTGCTCTGATGCTCGGGGATCGGCAGCAGCATCACCAGGTTGTTGCCCTGCTGACCGGCACGCTCGTCGCGCGGCGGAATGCCGAAATATTCGCGATAGCACTTGGAGAAGTGCGGGGTGGAAACGAAGCCGCAAACCGAGGCCACTTCGATGATCGACATGCTGGTCTGCTTCAGCAGCTGGCGTGCACGGATCAGGCGCAGCTTGAGGTAGTAGCGCGATGGCGAGCAGTGCAGGTACTTCTGGAACAGGCGCTCGAGCTGACGACGGGAAATGTCCACGAAGCAGGCCAGTTCGTCGAGGTCGATCGGCTCCTCGAGGTTGGCCTCCATCAGCGCGACGATTTCCTGCAGCTTAGGCTGGTTGCTGCCGAGCATGTGCTTGAGCGGCACGCGCTGGTGATCCTGCTCGTTGCGGATGCGCTCGTAGATGAACATCTCGGAGATGCCGGCGGCCAGTTCGCGGCCATGCTGCTGGCCAATCAGGTGCAGCATCATGTCCATCGGTGCGGTACCGCCAGACGAGGTGTTGCGATTGCGGTCGATGGAGAACAGGCGGGTGGTGATGGCCGCACGCGGGAACGCCTCCTGCATCGAGGCCAGACATTCCCAGTGCACGCTGCAATCGTAGCCGTCGAGCAGACCGGCCTTGGCCAGCGCCCAGCTGCCGGTGCACACGGCGCCGAGCTGGCGGCCCTGGCGTGCCTGCAGCTGCAACCAGCTGACATGCTCGCGCTTGACGCTGTGCTGAATGTCCACGCCACCGCAGACGATCACCGCATCCAGCGCCGGCGCGTTCTGCATGGCGGCATCCGGAGTGATCTGCAGGCCATCGCTTGCGCTGACAGGAAGACCGTCGAGGGTCAGCGTATGCCAGCGATACAGCTCCTTGCCGGAGAGCTGGTTGGCCATGCGCAGGGGTTCCACCGCCGAGGCCAGGGAAATCAGGGTGAAATTGTCCAGGAGCAGGAAGCCGATGGACTGGGGGGCACGGTTCTGGGGTTGCGACCCTTGGCTGGACTGCGACATCGATGAAACCCTCACGCTAAGCACGGTATCGATCCGACGGTGGCGGACCGTAGTTTTGTTATGGCGCTGATTCGAGACCAGCTGGTCATATAAATCAGGCAAAGCCCATGCCGAAATTGATCAGGCCTTCAATAAAAAATCAGGTCCACACCACCCGGGCTTTCCAAGCCGCGGCACAGCACCTGCGAACGAACCAGGAAGCCCGATCTCAAGGGGCTCTGTGCATTTCGGTAGCACTGTCGAGGATAGCCCCTACACAGGCCATCGGAGGTAGTAACGGATGGGCGGTAACAGGATCTCTGAACAGCCGTTCTAGGCAAGTCCGGAACGCACCAAAAGCTGGCGAGAAAAGCTGCGCTCGCCCCAGCCCGGCTCAAAACATGCCCCACCTCGAAAAGGGCGACTCGCCATCAGTCGCCCGGACGCTTCGCGTCCAGAAGCGGCGCCGTAAAGCCGGTCGCCAATTTGCCAACACCCGCCGCGCACGGAAGCGGGAATAGCCAGGAAATGAACCACGGCCACCGTGGATATGCGGAGGTCGTTTTTCACGATGCAGACGGCCCGCCATTTGCTTTCTAGTCGGCAACCGAATCCCTATCTCGAACAGGCAGGTGCAATTCATGAAACGACTCGCTCATTGGCTACTCGCATTTGGCCTGCTCTACGGCTCCAGCCTGCAGGCCGCTGAGGCAGAACGCTGTGAGCTGATCACCCTCGCCGATGTCGGTTGGACCGATATCACCATGACCACAGCCGTCGCCCGCCTGATACTGACTGACCTGGGCTACCGCACCCAGGTTAAGCGTCTGTCGCTTCCGGAAACCTATCAGGGCCTGGCCGAAGGCAACGTCGATGTCTTTCTGGGCAACTGGATGCCGGCGCAAAACCAACTGATAGAGGCCCATCTGCAAAGCGGTCGCATCGAAAAGCTGCAAACCAATCTGCCTACTGTGCGCTACACCCTCGCCGTCCTGGAACCTGCGTATAAAGCTGGCCTGCAGGACTTCGCCGACATCCATCGCTTCAAGGACGAACTGCGCGGCCAGATTTTCGGCATCGAGCCTGGCAACGAGGGCAACGAAATGGTCAAGAGCATGATTCGTGAGAACGTCTTCGGGCTGCGCGATTTCACGCTGGTGGAAAGCAGCGAGAAGGGCATGCTCAACCATGTCGAGCGCGCTCAGCAGATGGGCCGTTCTGCAGTGTTCCTCGGCTGGGAGCCGCACCCGATGAACGACCGGCTGCGCATGTTCTATCTCTCCGGCGGCGACAAGTATTTCGGCCCCAACTATGGCGCCGCACAGGTCAATACCGTCGCCCGCGGCAACCTCGCCAAGGAGTGCCCGAACGTGGCCCAGTTGTTCCGCAACATGATTTTCACCATCGCTGCGGAAAACCAACTGATGAGCGGTGTCCTGGAGGGCAATACCAACCGCCGGCGGGTGGCCAAACGCTGGATGGACAAGAATCCCGAACTGGTCAACAGCTGGCTCGTGGGCGTGAACAAACGCTCCTGAAAAGCGCATCGAGATTGGCCAAAAAAACAGCCTCTCGATGCCAAATCGCCAATATCCTGCTGGCCTGCCAACAATTCAGGCAAAGGGGTTTCCCGCCCAGTTGGGACCGCATGCAGCGCTGCTGATGATCGACCGGTGCGCGAACCTTTTCGACGCAAAATGATCTTTTTCGCCTGGCCGCTGTCAATTTTTTTCAACACAAGCGCAGCCCCCGTGAAATGGTGTCTGCAGCCCGATCAGAGAGCGGGAAACCGCGCCGCACGCGGCTTTGAGGGTTGGCCTTAGGGTAAAAAAGTCTGTTAAGGTTTTTTGCGCGTGTGCCACATCACTCAGTCGAAACCTCAAGCAGGGAGGAAATGAAAATTGGTGGGCTCGCCCCACATCGACGACTCGATAGCGGGCGAAAAACTGGTAACACGCAGCGGACAGCGCTATGTCGTCGCCCAACATGTCAGAGTCGCAAACCGATAATTGCGCAGCCTCCAAGGCTATATCGTTGAGTCAGCCGATGACGTCGCTGCCGACTCCTGCAGAGGAGCGGCAGACTGGGGCCCACAACCCCGGACCGAAGAACAGATAAGCGCTGGCCCACCACCTATGGGCGCCAGCCCAACAAGAAATTTCGGATGTACGCATGTTCCAGGACGGAGCATGAACCCCCAAGGGACTGGATTTCGAAACACTGCCAGAGGGTTTGGAAAGCGGTTTGCAGCACGGCAAGGCAACGATCACTCATTCACACGATTCAACGACGCCAAGGGCTGCGACAGCAACCGGCAGCGTGTCGTCTGAGCGTGCCCGAGTACCGGCACCTGCCAACGTAGCAAAACGTTCGCCAACCTCGACTTTCAGAAAACACCCACAGATATCAGAGGTCTGTCACCGCTGTTTTACGCTTCGATGATGCGTGCCCAGCCGTGCCAGCGCCAACTGGATGCCGATTGAGGGGAAACGTCCCATGCAGTCTGGAAAGATCGTGGTCGAACACCTGTACAAGGTGTTCGGCTCCAACCCACAAGAAGCCATTGACCTGCTCAAGGAAGGCTGGAGCAAGGAAAAGATCCTTGCTGAAAAAGGCGCGGTAATCGGAGTCAGCGACGTGTCGTTCAGCGTCGAGGAGGGCGAGATCTTCGTCCTCATGGGCCTGTCCGGCTCCGGCAAATCCACCCTGATCCGCCTGATCAACCGCCTGGTCGAGCCCAGCGCCGGCGACGTTTACATCGACGGCCAGAACGTGGCCAAACTGCCCCAGTCGCAACTGATCGATCTGCGCCGCCGCGACATGAGCATGGTCTTCCAGTCCTTCGCCCTGATGCCTTCGCGCAGCGTGCTGGACAATGCCGCCTTCGGTCTGGAAGTGGCCGGTGTCGGCCGCAAGGAGCGCGAGCAGCGCGCCATGGAAGTGCTCAAGCAGGTCGGCCTCGACACCTTCGCCCACAAATACCCGAACGAGCTCTCCGGCGGCATGCAGCAACGCGTAGGCCTGGCCCGCGCGCTGGCGGTCAACCCGTCGATGATCATCATGGACGAGGCCTTCTCCGCCCTCGACCCGCTCAAGCGCCGCGAGATGCAGGACGTGCTGCTGGAGCTGCAGAAAACCCAGCGCCGCACCATCATCTTCGTTTCCCACGACATCGAAGAAGCCATGCGCATTGGTACCCGCATCGGCATCATGGAAGGCGGCAAGCTGATTCAGGTCGGCACTCCGCAGGAGCTGATCGAGAAGCCCGCCAACGAATACGTACGCAACTTCTTCGATACCGTCGACACCAGCCGTTATCTCACCGCCGGCCAGCTCAAGGCCGACAGCGTGCCGACCTACGTCTACAACGGCAAGGCCCCGGACGCGGCGAAAATCTGCAAGGAGCTGCAGGCGCTGGACAAGCACTACGCGTTCATCGTCGATGAGGACAACCACTTCCAGGGTTCCATCAGCCTGGAAAAGATTGCCCTGATGGTCGATGGCGACAAACCCAGACCACTCGAAGCCGATGCCCTCAAACCCGTGCAACCGGTACCCGAGGACATGCCGCTGGAGCAGGTCATCACCCGCCTGGTGGACAACGAAGGACCGATCCCGGTAGTGGACGCTGAGGGCCATTACTGCGGCGCCATCAGCAAGGGCCGTCTGCTGACCCGCCTGCAGGGGGAATCCCATGAGTGACAAGAAACTCGACCTGGGCAGCTGGGTCAACGACGTCGTCCAGCACCTGCTGGACAACTACAGCGGTGTGTTCGACAGCATCGGTCAAATGGTCAGCGGTTTCTCCGAGGGCATCGAAAACCTCCTGATGCTGCCGCCGGCCTGGCTGCTGATCGCCATCTTCGTCGGCCTCGGCCTGTGGCGCATCGGGGTGCGCTTCGCCGTCTTCACCGCGGTAGCCTTCATCCTCATCGTGATGACCGGCTTCTGGGAGCAGACCGTGGTCACTCTCGGCCTGACCTTCTCCTCGACGCTGATCAGCCTGCTGCTGGGCATCCCGCTGGGTATCTGGGCCGCACGCAGCGAGCGCGTGGCGACCATCATCCGGCCGATTCTCGACTTCATGCAGACCATGCCGGCGTTCGTCTACCTGATCCCGGCAGCCATGCTCTTCGGCCTCGGTCGCGTGCCCGGCATCATCGCCACGGTGATCTTCGCCATGCCGCCGGCGGTGCGCCTGACCAGCCTGGGCATTCGCCAGGTGAACAAGGAAATCGTCGAGGCCGGCCAGTCGTTCGGCTGCACCAGCCGCCAGTTGCTGTTCAAGGTCCAGCTGCCCAACGCCATGCCGTCGATCATGGCCGGAGTCAACCAGACCATCATGATGGCCCTGTCGATGGTGATCATCGCCTCGATGGTCGGTGCCGGCGGCCTGGGTAACGACGTGCTGGCGAGTATCCAGCGCCTGGATATCGGTCTAGGCTTCGAAAGCGGCATGGCCGTGGTGTTGCTGGCGATCATCCTCGACCGCATCACCGAAAGCTTCGGCACCAAACAGACCGCCAAGCGCGGCGTGTTCGCCTGGTTCAGCGGCAAACTGCAGCGCCAGTAAATACTTTTTCACTTCACAGGGAACCGCAGATGAAATCGTTCAAGACCACCGCCGCCATTGGCCTGCTGTCCTGCGCACTGATGCAGGGCGCCATGGCCGCGGAACCGGCAAGCTGCAAGCAGGTACGTTTCGCCGAGATCGGCTGGGGCGACATTGCCGCCACTACTGGCGTGGCCATGACCCTGGTCGAAGGCCTGGGCTATCAGCCACGCAAGATCATGGCTTCGGTACCGATCGCGTTCACTGGCGTGAAAAGCGGCCAGATCGACGTGTTCCTCGGCTACTGGGCGCCCTCGATGGACTCGGTGATCGAGCCCTTCCTCAAGGACGGCGGCGTCAAGGTGCTGGAGAAGGCCAACCTCGAAGGTGCCAAGTACACCCTGGCGGTACCGACCTACGCGGCCGAAGCCGGGCTGAAGAGCTTTCAGGACATCGCCAAGTTCAAGGACCAGCTGGGCGGCAAGATCTACGGAATCGAGCCGGGTAACGACGGCAACCTGCTGATCGACGGCATGATCAAGAACAACCAGTTCGGCCTGGGCGATTTCCGCATGGTCGAGTCCAGCGAAGCCGGCATGCTGGTGCAGGTGTCGCGCGCCATCAAGAAGAAGGAACCGGTGGTGTTCCTCGGCTGGGCGCCGCACCCGATGAACACCCAGCACGACATCACCTACCTGTCCGGTGGTGACGACGTGTTCGGCCCCGACTATGGCGCAGCCAAGGTCTACACCGTGGTACCGCCGGATTACGAAGCGCGCTGCGAGAACGTCGGCAAACTGCTGAACAACCTGCAGTTCACCGTCGATATCGAAAGCCAGCTGATGGAAAAGGTACTGGAGAAGGAAAACCCGCAGAACGTCGCCAAGGAGTGGATCAAGGCCAACCCGGCGATCCTCGACCAGTGGCTGAGCGGCGTGACCACCTTCGACGGTCAGGACGGCGTAGCCGCCGTGAAGAAACACGTCGGGCTGTAACAGGCCACGACCCGATTCGGGCTCGAACCTGAGGGTTCGAGCCTGGAAACCTCCTCGCTGAACGCTAGCGGCCAATTTTGGCCGTGACGGCGAGGCTTTGCCCGCGAACCGGCGATCTGCTGCGCAACACGGTTTCGCAAGGCCCGCAATGAGAACGAGCCAGTCAACGACTTTGCAACTGCCACTCAACTGACGGAGCAACACCACAATGCGCGTACTCAAACACCTCTGCCTCGGCGCCGCCGCCCTGGCCATCGGCATGGGCAGCGCCCTGGCCGCTGACAAACCCACCCTGAAGATCGGCTACGTCAACGGCTGGGACGACAGCGTTGCCGTTACCCATGTCGCCGGTGAAATCCTGCAAAGCAAACTCGGCTACACGGTCGAGCTGAAACCGGTCGAACCCGCCATCATGTGGCAGGGCGTGGCCCGCGGCGACCTCGACGTCACCCTCTCCGCCTGGCTGCCGGCCACCCACGGTGAGTACTACGAAAAGCTCAAGGACAAGGTTGAAGTGCTCGGCACCAACTACTCCGGCGCCAAGATCGGCCTGATCGTGCCGGACTACGTCGAAGCCAAGACCATCGAAGACCTGGAGAAGTACGCCAAGGACTTCGACGGCAAGATCACCGGTATCGACGCTGGTGCTGGCGTGATGCGCCGCACCGAGGACGCCATCAAGGAATACAACCTGTCCAGCATCAAGCTGATGCCGAGCTCCGGCCCGGCCATGGCCACCGCCCTGACCCGCGCCGAGAAAGCGCAGAAGCCGATCGTGGTCACCGGCTGGATCCCGCACTGGATGTTCGCCAAGTGGAAGCTGCGCTTCCTCGAAGATCCGAAGAAAGTCTTCGGTGATGACGAGCGCGTCGACACCGTGGCCAACCCGCAGCTCAAGGGCAAGGCTGCCGACGCTGCCGCCTTCCTCAGCAAGATTTCCTGGAGCGGTGAAGAAGTCGGTTCGGTCATGCTGGCCATTCGTGAAGGCGCCAAGCCGGATCAGGCCGCCAAGGACTGGATCGCGGCCAACCCGGAGCGCGTCGCCGAGTGGCTGAAATAAGCCTCGACGTGTAACACCACAAAGCGGGCTGCGGCCCGCTTTGTCGTTTCTGCTTGCCGCGCCATGTAATTGATCGAATGATCAATATCCGCCTAGACTGCGCCCTCCTACCTCCACGGAGAGCCCCATGCCCAAGGTCGGCATGCAGCCCATTCGCCGCTCGCAACTGATCGCCGCCACTCTGGAAGCCGTGGACCAGGTTGGCATGGCCGATGCCAGCATCGCCTATATCGCCCGCCTGGCCGGCGTCTCCAACGGCATCATCAGCCACTACTTCAAGGACAAGAACGGCCTGCTCGAAGCGACCATGCGTCACCTGATGCAGGCGTTGCGCGATGCCGTGGCCGAGCGGCGCCGAACGCTGAGCGACGACAGCCCGCGCGCACACCTGAAGGCGATGATCGATGGCAACTTCGACGACAGCCAGGTCAGCGGCCCGGCGATGAAAACCTGGCTGGCATTCTGGGCCAGCAGCATGCATCAGCCGGCCCTGCGCCGCCTGCAGCGGGTCAACGATCACCGTCTCTACTCCAACCTGTGTGGTCAGTTCCGCCGCGCGCTGCCGCAGGATCAGGCACGCCTTGCCGCACGTGGTCTGGCCTCGCTGATCGACGGCCTGTGGCTGCGCGGTGCGCTTTCCGGCGAAGCCTTCGATACCGAACAGGCGCGCCGCATCGCCTACGACTACCTCGACCTGCAGCTGGCCAAGGCCCGTTAGGGGTTGCCGGCGGCGAGGCCTCGGGAGCTCGATCCTTCCTGACCCTGGCGGGCTAAAGCCCACCCTACCGCCGCGTGGTTTGCTCACTTGGCATGTCGCGTTTGGCTGCGCCCTGTCGTTTTTGTTGATTGATCGTTCAATTTAAATAAAATAGGCTGTTCTCTCAACAGATCGAAGACAGAGGACAGCCCATGCCCCGTTTCGCCGAACAGCAGCTCTACATCGGCGGCCAGTACGTCGCCGCCAGCAGTGGAGAAACCTTCGACAGCATCAACCCGGCTACCGGTGAGGTGCTGGCCAAGGTGCAGCGCGCCAGCCAGGCGGACGTGGATCGCGCCGTGGCCAGCGCCGCCGAAGGGCAGAAGGTATGGGCGGCGATGACTGCCATGCAGCGCTCGCGCATTCTGCGCAAGGCGGTGGATATCCTCCGCGCGCGCAACGACGAGCTGGCCGAGCTGGAAACCCTCGACACCGGCAAGCCATTGTCCGAAACCCGCTACGTCGACATCGTCACCGGCGCCGACGTGCTGGAGTACTACGCAGGCCTGATCCCGGCCATCGAAGGCGAACAGATCCCGCTGCGCGAAACCTCCTTCGTCTACACCCGCCGCGAACCGCTGGGCGTGGTCGCCGGCATCGGCGCGTGGAACTACCCGATCCAGATCGCCCTGTGGAAATCCGCCCCGGCCCTGGCTGCCGGTAACGCGATGATCTTCAAACCCAGCGAAGTGACCTCGCTGACCGCGCTGAAGCTGGCCGAGATCTACACCGAAGCCGGCCTACCCGCCGGCGTGTTCAACGTGCTCACCGGCAGCGGCCGCGAAGTCGGCCAGTGGCTGACCGAGCATCCGGGCATCGAGAAGGTGTCCTTCACCGGCGGCACCGTCACCGGCAAGAAGGTGATGGCCAGCGCCTCCAGCTCCAGCCTCAAGGAAGTGACCATGGAGCTGGGCGGCAAGTCGCCCTTGATCGTGTTCGAAGACGCCGACCTCGACCGCGCCGCCGACATCGCGGTGATGGCCAACTTCTACAGCTCCGGCCAGGTGTGCACCAACGGCACCCGCGTGTTCGTGCCGCGCATGTTGCAGGCGCGCTTCGAGGCCAAGGTGCTGGACCGGGTCAAGCGCATCCGCCTGGGCGATCCGCTGGATGACGCCACCAACTTCGGCCCGCTGGTCAGCTACGCGCACATGGAGAGTGTGCTCGGCTACATCGACAAGGGCCGCAGCGAAGGCGCGCGCCTGTTGATCGGTGGCGCGCGCGTCACCGACGGCGACTACGCCAAGGGCGCCTACGTGGCGCCAACCGTGTTCACCGATTGCCGGGACGACATGACCATCGTGCGCGAGGAAATCTTCGGCCCGGTAATGAGCATCCTCATCTACGACGACGAAGACGAAGTGATCCGCCGCGCCAACGACACCGATTACGGCCTGGCTGCCGGCGTGGTGACCCGCGACCTCAACCGTGCGCACCGGGTGATCCACAAGCTGGAAGCCGGTATCTGCTGGATCAACACCTGGGGCGAGTCGCCGGCCGAGATGCCGGTGGGCGGCTACAAGCAGTCCGGCGTCGGCCGCGAGAACGGCCTGGTCACCCTCGGCCACTACACCCGCATCAAGTCGGTGCAGCTGGAAATGGGCGATTACACCTCGGTGTTCTGAGCGCCAACGCCACGCCATGTAGGAGCGGCCGGGCGGCGCACCGTTTGATCCGCGAAAGCATCGCGCTGAAGCCGCTCCTACAAAAAGATCGTCGCCCCGTAGCCCGGATGCAATCCGGGAACCGTCACCGCGTTTTCCCGGATTGCAACCGGGCAGCAGGAGGAGCCATGTCGCAAGAGTTCGATTACATCATCATCGGCGCCGGCTCGGCCGGTAACGTGCTGGCCACCCGCCTGACCGAAGATGCAGACGTCAGCGTGCTGCTGCTCGAAGCCGGCGGCCCCGACTATCGCCTGGATTTCCGCACCCAGATGCCCGCCGCCCTGGCCTTCCCGCTGCAGGGCCGGCGCTACAACTGGGCCTACGAGACCGACCCCGAGCCGCACATGAACAACCGCCGCATGGAGTGCGGGCGCGGCAAGGGCCTGGGCGGGTCCTCCCTGATCAACGGCATGTGCTACATCCGCGGCAACGCTCTGGACTTCGACCACTGGGCCAAGGCCAAGGGCCTGGAAGACTGGACCTACCACGACTGCCTGCCCTACTTCCGCAAGGCGGAAACCCGCGACATCGGCCCCAACGACTACCACGGCGGCGACGGTCCGGTCAGCGTGACCACGCCCAAGGTCGGCAACAACCCGCTATTCCACGCCATGGTCGAGGCCGGGGTGCAGGCCGGCTATCCGCGCACGGACGACCTCAACGGCTACCAGCAGGAAGGCTTCGGCCCGATGGATCGTACCGTGACCCCCGAAGGTCGCCGCGCCAGCACCGCCCGTGGCTATCTGGACCAGGCGCGGGGGCGGCCCAACCTGACTATCGTCACCCATGCCACCACCGACCGCATCCTGTTCGACGGCAAGCGCGCCAGCGGCGTCAGCTACCTGATCGGCAACGCCAACGAGCCAGCCATTGCCCGTGCTCGTCGCGAAGTGCTGCTGTGCGCCGGCGCCATCGCCTCGCCGCAGATCCTGCAGCGCTCCGGAGTCGGCCCTGCCGCCCTGTTGCGCGAGCTGGACATCGCGCTGGTGCACGAGCTGCCCGGCGTCGGCCAGAATCTGCAGGATCACCTGGAAATGTACCTGCAGTACGCCTGCACCCAACCGGTGTCGCTGTACCCGGCGCTCAAGCTGCTCAACCAGCCGGGTATCGGCGCCCAGTGGCTGTTCACCGGCAACGGCATCGGCGCCAGCAACCAGTTCGAGGCCGGCGGCTTCATCCGCACCCGCCCCGAGTTCGCATGGCCCAATATTCAGTTCCACTTCCTGCCGGTGGCGATCAACTACAACGGCAGCAACGCGGTGAACGAGCACGGCTTCCAGGCCCACGTCGGCTCCATGCGCTCGCCCAGCCGCGGGCGCATTCAGCTCAAGTCGAAAGATCCGCGCCAGCATCCGAGCATCCTGTTCAACTACATGAGTCATGAGCAGGACTGGCAGGAGTTTCGCGACGCCATCCGCATCACCCGCGAGATCATGGCGCAGCCGGCGCTCGACCCTTACCGCGGCCGCGAGATCAGCCCCGGTATCGACTGCCAGAGCGATGCCGAACTGGACGCCTTCATTCGCGAGCACGCGGAAACCGCCTTCCACCCGTCCTGCTCGTGCAAGATGGGCGAGGACGACATGGCGGTGGTCGACGGCCAGGGCCGCGTGCACGGCGTGCAGGGCCTGCGCGTGGTGGATGCCTCGATCATGCCGGAGATCATCACCGGCAACCTCAACGCCACCACCATCATGATGGCCGAGAAGATCGCCGACCGGATCCGCGGGCGTCAGCCACTGCCGCGCAGCACCGCCCCCTATTTCGTCGCTGGCGAGCGACCGGTACGCGGGCAACCGCAGCGAGAAGTCTCGGTAGCCTGAGTTCGAAGGGCTCGCGCGCCCCGTCGCGGATCAATCCGCACCTATCGTCCGAGCCCCGAGCCATACCGAGCCGGCTGAATACCGCTTGCAGGCCGGAGCGAATTTATTCGCGCCAGTGCCGTCGAACGGGAGCACTTGCGCAATAATGGCGGAGCGGTGACAGCCGCCACTGACTGCCGGACGCCTCATGCAACCCACGCTCAACCAACTCGACCCACGCACCGCCCGCCTGCTGCCATGGATAGTGGCCATCGCCTTCTTCATGCAGACGCTGGACGGCACCATCCTCAATACTGCGTTACCGGCCATGGCCGGCGATCTCAACGAAGACCCGCTGCGCATGCAGTCGGTGGTGATCGCCTACATGCTCACCGTGGCGCTGCTGATTCCCGCCTCTGGCTGGATCGCCGACCGCTTCGGTACGCGGCGCATCTTCTTCGGCGCCATCGCCCTGTTCAGCCTCGGCTCGCTGCTCTGCGCGCTGTCGGAATCGCTGAGCATGCTGATCGTTGCGCGGGTCATCCAGGGCCTGGGTGGTGCGCTGATGATGCCGGTCGGACGGCTGGTGGTGCTGCGCGCCTATCCGCGCTCGGAGCTGGTGCGGATCATGAGCTTCATCACCCTGCCCGGCCTGCTCGGCCCACTGATCGGCCCGAGTCTTGGCGGCTGGCTGGTGGAAGTAGCCAGCTGGCACTGGATCTTCCTGATCAACCTGCCGGTGGGGCTGCTCGGTTGCTGGGCGGCGCTGCGACATATGCCGGATTTGCGCGGGCCGGAACGCAGCCGCTTCGATACCGCCGGTTTTCTGCTGTTCGGCGCTGCCATGCTGCTGATCACCGTGGCCCTGGAAGGTCTGGGCGAATTGCACCTGCCAACCATGCGCGTGGTGCTGCTGTTACTCGGTGGCATGGCCTGCCTGGCTGCCTACTGGCTGCGCGCCGGACGCATCGAGCACCCGCTGTTCGCGCCGTCGCTATTCCACACCCGCAGCTTCGCCGTGGGCATCATCGGCAACCTCTTCGCCCGCCTCGGCAGCGGCGCACTGCCCTTTCTCACACCCCTGCTGCTGCAACTGGCGATGGGCTATTCGCCCGCCCAGGCCGGCATGAGCCTGATCCCCCTGGCGCTGGCCGCCATGGCGGCCAAACCGCTGGCCAGACCGCTGATCGAACGCCTCGGCTACCGCAACATCCTGACCAGCAACACGCTGCTGCTCGGTGCCCTGATCGCCAGCCTGGCGCTCGTCGACGGCGATACGTCGACGCTGCAGCTGATCATCCAGCTGAGCCTGATTGGTGCCTGCAACTCGCTGCAGTTCACCGCGATGAACACCGTGACCCTGATCGACCTGGACAACCGCGACGCCAGCAGCGGCAACAGCCTGCTGTCGGTGGTGGTGCAGCTGGCGATGGGCCTTGGCGTTGCCTCGGCAGCGGCGCTGCTCAGCGGCTTCAGCCGTGAACTGGGCGGTAGCGAGCACGTGCTGCAGGCTTTCCAGGCCACCTACCTGTGCGTGGGTTTGCTGTCGATGCTGGCAGCGGCGATTTTCCTGCAGCTGGATACGAAAGACGGGCGCGGCGGGCGCAATATCGAGGTTTCAGCGGACGAATGAGCGGGCCTGCTACACTGCCGCCCTGTTTCGCCATCCCCGAGCATTTGCCGTGACCGCCAACGCCTTCGCCAGCCTGCCTCTTTCCGCCGCCATGCAGGCCAACCTTGCCGCCATCGGCTACGCCGAGATGACGCCGATCCAGGCCGCCAGCCTGCCGCTGATTCTCAAGGGCCGCGACCTGATCGCCCAGGCCAAGACCGGCAGCGGCAAGACCGCCGCGTTCGGCATCGGCCTGTTGCACCCGCTCAACCCACGTTACTTCGGCTGCCAGGCGCTGGTGCTGTGCCCGACCCGCGAACTGGCCGACCAGGTGGCCAAGGAAATCCGCCGGCTGGCGCGCGCCGCCGACAACATCAAGGTGCTTACCCTGTGTGGCGGCGTGCCCTTCGGCCCGCAGATCGGCTCGCTGGAGCATGGTGCCCACGTCATCGTCGGCACGCCGGGCCGGGTGCAGGAACACCTGCGCAAGCGCACGCTGAAAGTCGACGGGCTCAATACCCTGGTGCTCGACGAGGCCGACCGCATGCTCGACATGGGCTTCGTCGACAGCATCAGCGAGATCATCGAACAGACCCCGGCGCGCCGGCAGACCCTGCTGTTCTCCGCCACCTATCCGCCTGGCATCGAGCAACTCGCCGCGCGCTTCCTGCGCACGCCCGAGCGGGTCGAGGTCGAGGCCCTGCACGATGATGGGCAGATCGAACAACGCTTCTATGAAATTGCCCCCGGACAGCGCATGGAGGCCGTCAGCACCTTGCTGCGGCATTTCCGCAAGCAGCCGGCGGTGGCCTTCTGCGCCACCCGCCAGCAGTGCGACGAGCTGGCCGCACAACTCGAGGCGGAGAAAATCTCCGCTGCGGCCCTGCATGGTGATTTGGAACAACGCGAGCGCGATCAGGTTCTGGCATTGTTCGCCAATCGTAGTCTGAGCGTGCTGGTGGCCACCGATGTCGCTGCACGCGGCCTGGATATCGCAGGCCTGGAGGTGGTGATCAACGTCGAGCTGTCACGTGATGCCGAGGTGCATGTGCACCGCATCGGCCGCAGTGGTCGCGCAGGTGAGAAAGGCCTGGCGCTGAGCCTGGTGGCGCCAGCCGAAGCCGGTCGTGCCCAGGCCATCGAAGCCCTGCAAGGCAAGGCGCTCGCCTGGTATCCGCTGCCTGCAGCCAGGGCTGCTGGCGAGCCGCTGCTGCCGCCGATGCATACCCTGTGCATCGGCGCCGGACGCAAGGAGAAACTGCGCCCCGGCGATATCCTCGGCGCGCTGACCGGTGATGCCGGTATTCCGGGCGATCAGGTCGGCAAGATCACCCTGTTCGATTACCAGGCGCTTGTCGCGGTACAGCGCGATGTAGCGCGCCAGGCATTAAAGCGCCTGAGCGAAGGCAAAATCAAAGGCCGAACGCTGCGAGTACGGCTATTGTAAGGCTGAGAGACAGTTCAAACGGCCTGGGCCGGAGTTATCCATGCGCAATATTCTGGTCATCGAAGACAGTTCGCTGGTTCTGAAAATCCTCGAGCATCTGTTCCGCCAGGAAACTGATCTGGAACCGATTTTCTGTGCGTCACTGGCGGAAGCGGAGGTCATGCTGGAGACCTCCGCTTCACTGTTCTTCGCTGCCATCGTCGACCTGCACCTGCCGGATGCGCCGAATGGCGAGAGCGTCGATCTGGTCATGCGTTATAACCTGCCCTGCATCGTGCTCAGCGGTAGCTACAACGAACAACGGCGCGACGAGCTGTTGATGAAAGGCGTGGTCGACTACGTGCTCAAGGAAAGCCAGCACTCCTATGAGTACGCCTTCCGCCTGCTGCACCGGCTGGACCACAACAGCCACATCAAGATCCTCATCGCCGACGACTCGTTGGCGCAGCGCAGCTTCATTCGCCACATCCTCGAGCCGCATCACTATCAGATCATCGAGGCCTGTGACGGCAAGGAAACCCTGCGCCAGCTCAATGAGCACCCGGACCTCGACCTGCTGGTGCTCGACCATGCCATGCCCGGCGTCAGCGGCTTCGAACTGGTCAAGCTGTTGCGACAGAAACTGCGCCTCAACGACCTCATCATCATCGGCGTTTCCGCCGACCCAAAAGGCTCACTCAGCGCCCAGTTCATCAAGCACGGCGCCGATGACTTCCTGCGCAAGCCGTTCTGCCCGGAAGAGCTGAACTGCCGGGTGATGTCGACCCTGGAGCGCCGCGATCTGTTGCGTGCGCTGAAAAAGGCGGCGCAGTTCGATGCCCTGACCGGGCTGAACAACCGCCGCGCCTTCTACGAACAGGGCCTGCAGATGCTGCAGCAGGCACAGCGCGAAAATCGCGAAATCAGCGTGGCGATGCTCGACCTCGACCACTTCAAGCAGATCAACGATGGTTTCGGTCATGCCAGCGGCGACAGCGCTCTGGTGGTGTTCGCACGGGCGATGAGCAGTGCCTTTCCCGATATGCTGCTGGGCCGCCTGGGCGGCGAGGAATTCGCCCTGCTCACCCTGCATGGCGCCGATCATGTCGCTCAGGCACTGGATAAGCTGCGCAAGCAGTGCGCCGGTCTGCACTACGCCGTCGGCGCCCCGCCGCTATCGTTCAGTGCCGGGCTCTACCAGGGTGAACCGGAAGACCTGGAAAGCTTGCTGCATGAGGCCGATATCCGCCTGTATCGGGCCAAGCAGCAGGGCCGCGCGCGCACCGTGCAGGCCTGATCAGGGGATGTGGCGCTGCAGCGTCGCGGCATAGCTGCCGTCGTCGCTCATCGCCTGAATCGCGGCATCGAAACGTCTGGCGATCTCGCGATGATGGGGATGGCTGCGGCGCACCAGTATGTGCAGACCATTCTCGCTCAGAGGTAACGGCAGAAATTCCAGCTCGTCGCCGAGGGTGCTCAATTCCTGAGCGAGTACGTAGCGCGCCACCAGCTCGTCTTCCAGCGCGAGCTGCACGCGCCCGGCGTGCAACATGCGCGCGGCAATCTCGAAGCTGCCAACGCCAACCTTGAGCAGGCGCGGATCGTTGTCGAACTCCTTGGAATAGGCGTAGCCTCTGATCACCGCGATGCTGTACGGATAAAGATCGGCCAGTTTTTCGAAGCGGATCTCGCCGCCCTTGCGCTGCATCAGGCGGATGCGGTTGACCAGATAAGGCTGGGAAAAATAACCGTACTCGGTGCGCTCGGCGCTGTACCAGGCGTTGATCAACACATCGTAATCACCCCGTTTCAACCCACGCACCGCCCGTTCCCAGGGCACCTCCACGTAGCTGGTGCTGTAGCCTGCGCGCTCGAGCGCCTGCTCCACGAGGTCACTGGCAAGCCCCTTGCCGGGAAGTTCCTGATCGTTGAAAGGCGGCCAGGGGTTGGCCACCAGACGCAGCGACTCTGCCGTTGCCAGCGCGGGCGACAGCAAAAGGAGCAATAGCCAGACGCGCGCTGCAGGCATGGGTGGCGATCCATCCGAAATCATCGTTGTAGTGATAGCAGGCGCAGCCCTACTCGTCACTGTCTCAAATCTGAAACAGCCCTCGGCGGGCATTGCCCCGGAATCGGCAGCGTGCTGGCAGAACCATCGGCACAGAGCGGCTTCGGGTAAACTTGCGGGGTTTTCGCGCAGGCGGCTTCTGCGTCAGCGATCCATCTGGGGACATCTCGTGTTGCAAACCGACGTACTGATCATCGGCGCAGGCGCCGCCGGCCTCATGTGTGCGGCCACGGCCGCCGCCCGTGGCCGCCGGGTGCTGGTGCTCGACCACGCCAACAAGGCCGGCAAGAAGATCCTCATGTCCGGTGGCGGCCGCTGCAACTTCACCAACCTGTACTGCGAGCCGGCCAACTTCCTCTCCGGCAACCCGCACTTCTGCAAGTCCGCTCTGGCGCGCTTCACCCAGTGGGATTTCATCGGCCTGGTGGCCAAGCATGGCGTGCCCTACCACGAGAAGAAACTCGGTCAGCTGTTCTGCGATAACAAGTCCAGCGACATCCTCGATCTACTGCTTGCCGAATGCGCCGAAGCGGGCGTCGAGATTCGCCTGAATACGGCTGTGCAGCGCATCGAGAAGCGCGAAGGCGGCTTCCTGTTGCACAGCGACCTCGGCGAGGTGGCCTGCCAGTCGCTGGTGATCGCCACTGGCGGGCTGTCGATCCCGACCCTTGGCGCCACCGGCTTCGGCTATCAGGTGGCCAGGCAGTTCGGTCACGAACTGCTGCCGACCCGCGCTGGCCTGGTGCCGTTCACCATCACCGAGCCGCAGCTCAAGGCACTGTGCACGGAGCTTTCCGGCACCTCGGTGGAAGACTGCCGGGTGAGCTGCAACGGCCAGAGCTTCGTCGAGAACATCCTGTTCACCCACCGCGGTCTGTCCGGCCCGGCGATCCTGCAGATCTCCTCCTACTGGCAGCCGGGCGATACCCTGCATATCGACCTGCTGCCGCATATCGACCTGCCCGAGTGGCTGGCCAGCCAACAGCGCGAACGCGGCAACAGCGAGTTGAAAACCCTGCTGGCCGAGCTGTTTACCAAGAAGATGGCGGCCCTGCTGGCCGACAGCTGGTTCAGCAACAAACCGTTGAAGCAGTACACGCCCGGCGAGCTCAGGACGATTGCCGAGCGCCTGTCGGACTGGCAACTGGTGCCGGCCGGTACCGAAGGCTATCGCACCGCCGAGGTGACCCTGGGCGGGGTGAACACCGACGAGGTGTCGTCGAAAACCCTCGAATCGCTGAAAGTGCCGGGGCTGTACTTCATCGGTGAAGTACTGGATGTCACCGGCCATCTCGGCGGCTTCAATTTCCAGTGGGCCTGGGCTTCGGGTTACGCCGCCGCGCAATACGTCTGAAGCGCGAAAATAGCGCGCTGGCCGAGCGCGCGCCGGGAACTGCCGACGCGGCGCACACTCTGCTAATGAACAGCAGACGTAACGCTGCGTATGACCAGGATGGTTCCGCCCCATGACCCTCGAACAAGGCCAGATTTTTGTCATTCTCGTCGCCAGCATGGGCTTGTTCATCTGGGGCCGCTGGCGTCACGACGTGGTAGCGCTCGGCGCCCTGCTGGCCTGCGTCATCGCCGGCCTGGTGCCCGAAGCCGAGGCCTTCGCCGGTTTCGGCCACCCGGCCGTGATCACCGTGGCCTGCGTGCTGGTGCTCAGCCACGGCTTGCAGCGTACCGGAGCGGTCAGCCGGCTGGCGCAGCGCCTGCTGCCCAGCGGCGCGGGCAAACTGCTGTCCATCGCTGCACTGACCAGCCTTGGCGCCCTGCTCTCGGCGTTCATGAATAACGTCGGCGCCCTCGCTCTGCTGATGCCCATCGCCCTGCAGATTGCCGCACGCCTGGAGTTGCCGCCGGGGCGTGTGCTGATGCCGCTGGCCTTCGGCACCATCCTCGGCGGCATGACCACCTTGATCGGCACACCGCCGAACCTGATCGTTTCCAGCTTTCGCGCCCAGCATGGCAGTGGTCCCTTCGCCATGTTCGACTTCAGCCCGGCCGGCGTCGCCGTGGCGCTGGCCGGCGTGCTGTTCATCGCCCTGCTCGGCTGGCGCCTGGTCCCCAGACGCGAAGTGGGTAACGCCGCCAGCTTCGATACCGGCCATTACCTCACCGAGGCGCGGGTCAAGGAAGGTGGCAAGGCCCAGGGCAAGACCCTGCGCGAGATCGAGCAGTTGCTCGACGAAGCCGACGCTCAAGTGGTAGCCATGGTGCGCAACAAGTTGCGCCTGACCGCACCTAACCCACGGCGTGTACTGCAGGCCGACGACGTGCTGGTGATCGAGGCCGACCCGCAGGAGCTGGGCGAAGTGCTCGGCCAGCTGGATCTGCTGCTGGAGGCCGAGCGCGAAGCCAAGGAGGCCGAACAGAAGGAAGACAGGGAAGGTGAAACCGAGAAGAAAGTCAGTAACGGCGAAGACCGTGCCATGCAGGAATTGCTGGTCAAGCCCGACTCGTCGCTGATCGGCCGCTCCGCCAGCAGCACGCGCTTGCGCAGCCGCTACTCGATCAATCTGCTGGCCATCTCCAGGCAGAGCCACCGCTCGATCAAGCGTCTGCGCTCGACCCTGATCCAGAGCGGCGACGTGTTACTGATGCAGGGCAGCGCCGAGGATATCGGCGAGTTCGCCAGTGACTACGATTGCGTGCCGCTGGCCGCGCGGGCCATCAACATTCCCGATCCGCGGCAGGCCAACCTCGCCCTCGGCATCATGCTGCTGGCCATTGCTGCAGCCGCTTTCGGCCTGCTCTCTGCGGCGATCGCCTTCGCCAGTGGCGTGCTGGCCTACATGCTGTTGCGCCTGATACCGCTGCGCTCTGTTTACGAAGCCATCGACTGGCCGGTGATCGTGCTGCTCGGCGCGCTGATCCCGGTGGCCGGGGCGATGTCGTCCACCGGCGCCGCCGACCTGCTGGCCCGCCTGCTGATGGAGAACCTGGCACAGGGCAACGCCATCATCACCCTGACCCTGCTGCTGGTGGTGACCATGACGCTGTCGGACTTCATGAACAACGCCGCGACCGCCGCGGTGATGTGCCCCATCGCCCTGAGCGCCGCCAGCCAGCTTGGTGTCAGCCCGGACGCGCTGTTGATGGCGGTGGCCATCGGCGCCTCCTGTTCGTTCCTGACGCCCATTGGCCACCAGAACAACACGCTGATTCTCAGCCCCGGCGGCTTCCGCTTTGGCGACTACTGGCGCCTCGGTCTGCCCATGGAAATTCTCGTGGTGCTGATCAGCGTACCGCTGCTGCTTTGGGTCTGGCCGCTGTAGATATTGAGAGCAACGGCCGAACCCCGTGCACCGCCTAGAGCTGCTCGAGCAGACTGCCAGGTGGCTGGAAACGCAGCCCGTGAGCCTCGGCAACGCTGGCACAGGTGATGGCACCGCGCGCGATGTTCAGACCGGCCAGCAGGTGTGGATCCTCCTCCAGCGCTCGGCGCGTCCCCTTCTGCGCCAGCGCCACGACGAATGGCAGGGTGGCGTTGTTCAGCGCCAGCGTCGAGGTACGGGCCACCGCGCCGGGCATGTTGGCGACGCAGTAATGCACCACATCGTCGACCACGTAAGTAGGTTCGGCATGCGTGGTGGCATGCGAGGTTTCGGCGCAGCCGCCCTGGTCGATGGCGACATCCACCAGCACCGCGCCGGTCTTCATCTGCCGCACCATGTCGGCAGTGATGAGCTTGGGCGCAGCCGCCCCGGGAATCAGCACGCCGCCGATGACCAGATCGGCTGCCAGCACCTGTTCCTGCACCGCAGCGCGTGTGGAATAGAGCGTGGTGATGCGGTTGCCGTACTGCGCGTCGAGCCGGCGCAGGGCATCGACACTCTTGTCCAGCACCGTGACATCGGCGCCGAGGCCAACGGCCATGGCCAGGGCATGGCTGCCCACCACGCCGCCGCCGAGAATCACCACCTTGCCCGGCGCCACCCCGGGCACGCCGCCAAGCAGCACACCGCGACCGCCACGCGCCTTCTCCAGGCAGCCGGCACCGGCCTGGATCGACATGCGCCCGGCCACTTCCGACATCGGCGCCAGCAACGGCAGGCGGCCCTGCGCATCGGTCACCGTCTCGTAGGCGATGCAGGTGGCGCCGCTGGCTATCAGCTCGTCGGTCTGCGGCCGGTCCGGCGCCAGGTGCAGGTAGGTGAACAGCGTGTGCTGCTCGCGCAATTTGGCCCGTTCCACCGCCAGCGGCTCCTTGACCTTGACGATCAACTGCGCCTGCTGAAACACCTCGCCGGCGCCCTGGGCGATCTGCGCCCCGGCCTGGCGGTAGTCTGCGTCGGCAAAACCGATGGCGGCGCCGGCCTGGGTCTCGATCCACACCTCGTGGCCCAGCGCGGTCAGTTCCGCCACGGACTGCGGGGTGAGGCCGACACGGTACTCGTGATTCTTGATTTCCTTGGGTACGCCGATTCGCATGGTTCTCTCCCAGCGTTCAGGATCAACACCCTGAAGTCTAGAAAAGCGTCACGCGCCGCACCGGGAAAAACGTCAGAAAAGCTGTCCGCCCGTCACTGCCCGAACAGCAGTCGCCGCGCTTCGGCAGTGAGCAGCGCCTGTGGATCGGCGTTCACCTGCTCCACCAGCGCGTAGGCACGCTGCACGGCCTGGCGGGCGTCGATACGCTCGAGCCAGGCGGCCATGTTGGGAAAGTCCTCCAGCTTCTGCTGCTGCATCTTCCACAGCTTGGCCCAGGGATAGATGGCCATGTCGGCGATGGAGTACTCGCCCGCGACGTATTCACGCCCGGCCAGTTGGCGATCCAGCACGCCGTAGAGGCGGGCGGTTTCCTTCACGTAGCGATCGATGGCATAGGGGATGGGCTCCGGCGCGTAACGCACGAAATGATGATTCTGGCCCGCCATCGGCCCGACGCCGCCCATCTGCCAGTACAGCCACTGCAGCACGCTGAAACGTGCGCGTGTCTCGCGCGGCAGGAATTGCCCGGTCTTGTCGGCGAGGTACTCGAGAATCGCCCCGGATTCGAACAGGGCGATGGGCTCGCCGCCATCGGCTGGCGCATGATCGACGATGGCGGGAATGCGGTTGTTCGGCGCGATCTTGAGAAACTCGGGAGCAAATTGTTCGCCCTTGCCGATATGCACCGGGACGATGCGGTACTCCAGCCCGGCTTCTTCGAGGAAGATGCTGACCTTGTGGCCGTTCGGTGTGGTCCAGTAGTACAGGTCGATCATTTGCTCTGCTCCATCTCGATCATGGCCCGTTTGACCGGGCCGTGGGTGGATTCGTAAGCCTGCAGGATGCGCGCGAACCAGGCGCCCAGGGCCGAATCGTCGGTCCAGGGCTGCGCGCCCAGGCACCAGGCCCAGAGCATCATGCCGGCCAGCAGGTAGTCGCAGCCGCCAGGGGCCTGACCTTCGAGGAAGGGCTGATCGCGAAGCCACATTTCCAGCGGTGCTACACCTTCACGAAACAGCCGCTCGCCGCCCTGCGGATCGGCGAAGGCCTCCAGACTCATGCCCAGCGCCTGCTCGCGGCTGCTGCGGAAATACTCGCGGTCGGCCGGGTCGATCACCTGCCAGACGCGCGGGATCAGTATCTTCAACAACGGTATGCGCACCATGTGAAAGCTCAGGCGCTCGACCAGACGGGCGCGCTCGGCCGCCAGGCCCTCGCCGAGCAACGGCCGCTGTGGATAACGCCGATCCAGGTAGGTGAAGATCGCCAGGCTGTCGTGCAGCGTTTCGCCGTCGTCGCTCAGCACCGGCACCAGCTTCTGTCCCGAGAAGGCAATCAGTTCCTTGTCGGTGAAACGTATCGGCCGGCTCTGCCAGTCCAGCCCCTTGTGCGCCATGGCCAGGCGTACGCGCCAGCAGTAGGGCGAGAACAACAACTCGCGATCGGCGCCGCACAGTTCGAACAACTCGCGCATATCACCTCCATTCAAAACCAATCAGTCCAGAATTAAACCAACGACGGCCCGGCCCTGGCTGGCTCACTGGCAGTCCAGGCTCGCCATCACCACGGCCACGGTGGCACGGATCGAGTCCGCCGGCACCGCGGATTTCACCTGCGTGCGCAGCCCGCTCATCACGCACTGCAAGTAGCCGGCCCGGGCCGCGAGGTCCTGCCCGTTGCGCAGTTCCCCGCAGGCCACGGCGCGCGCCAGCGCCTCTTCGAAAACCTGGCAGACACCCGCAGTGGCCTGTTGCAGAACCGGCACCAGCGCCGGCTCCGACAAGGAGAATTCATTGGCGACGTTGACCAGCATGCAGCCACGCGGCACGCCACCGGGGCCATCGTCTTCGAGCACGCTGAGCAGGCGCTCGCGGATGAAGGCCAGCGGTGAGGCGCTGGCATCGAGCTGCTCCAGCAGCAAGGCACGACGCTGTGCTACGTAGCGGCTGAACGCCGCGACGAACCAGGCCTGCTTGCTCGGGTAGGTCTGATACAGGCTGCTCTTGGACAGCCCGGTGGCCGCCTGCAGGTCCTGCAGCGATGCGGCCTCATAACCGCGCTGCCAGAACAGCTGCATGGCGTTTTCCAGGGCCCGGTCCGGGCAGAAGCTCTTGGGGCGTCCACGTGTCGTCATGGACGCAATTTAGAACCGATCAGTTCCAAACTCAAGCTTTGGGCTCCTTGAGGTCGACGATGCCGCGCAGCAGTTCCACCGGCAGCGGGAAGACGATGGTCGAGTTCTTGTCGCTGGCGATATTGCTCAACGTCTGCATGTAGCGCAGCTGCATGGCGCCGCTCTGCCGGCCGAGGATCTCGGCAGCCTGCATCAGTTTTTCGGAGGCCTGCAGCTCGCCTTCGGCGTGAATCACCTTGGCCCGCCGCTCGCGTTCGGCTTCGGCCTGGCGGGCGATGGCGCGCACCATCGATTCATTGATGTCAACGTGCTTGATCTCGACGTTGGCCACCTTGATGCCCCAGGCGTCGGTCTGCGCATCCAGCACCTGCTGGATGTCGGAGTTGAGCTGTTCGCGCTCGGCGAGCATCTGGTCCAGGTCGTGCTTGCCGAGCACCGCGCGCAGCGTGGTCTGCGCCAGCTGGCTGGTGGCGACCATGTAATCCTCGACCTGGATGATCGCATTCTGCGGATCGAGCACGCGGAAGTAGATCACCGCGTTGACCTTGACCGAGACGTTGTCGCGGGAGATCACGTCCTGCGGCGGCACGTCGAGGACGATGGTGCGCAGGTCCACCCGCACCATCTGTTGCAGGCCGGGGATGATCAGGATCAGCCCCGGGCCCTTGACCCGCCAGAAGCGGCCCAGCTGGAACACCACGCCACGTTCGTATTCCCGCAGGATGCGAAAGGATGAGACGAGCAGCGCTAGAACGATGATCGCCAGTGAAATGAAGCTCAATTCGAAACCCATCAGTGACCTCCTTGGGGCGGTGGTTCATCCACCGCGCTGACCTGCAGATGCACGCCGTCGCGCGCCGTGACTCGTACCCGCTGCCCAAGCCGCAATGGCGCGGTACCCCGCACCTGCCAGCGTTCGCCCTGCAGCGCTACCCAACCGGCGCGCGGATCGTCGTCACGCACCGCAGCGACCGCTACCAGACTGCCCACCAAGCCGCTGGCACCGGCCACCTGCTGGCGCCGCCTGGCCCTGAGCGCCATGCCGACGATGGCCAGGACCAGCGCAGCGCTGATCAGCGCCAGGGTGACGATCAGCGCCAGCGGAATACCGAAACCCGGCACATCGGTATCGATCAGGATCAGCCCGCCGAACACGAACGCCACCACCCCGCCGATGCCGAGCACGCCGAAACTGGGCAGGAAGGCCTCGGCGGTGATGAAGGCGATGCCGAGCAGAATCAGCGCCACGCCGGCGTAGTTCACCGGCAGCAATTGCAGGGCGTAGAGCGCGAGCACCAGGCTGATGCCGCCGAGCACGCCGCCAACGCCACTGCCGGGGTTGGCGAATTCGAAGAACAGCCCGTAGATGCCGATCATCATCAGGATCAGCGCCACGCTGGGGTTGGTGATCACCGCCAGCAGGCGGGTGCGCCAGTCCGGTGCATGGCTGATCAGCGGCGCGCCGGCCGTGGCCAGGGTCCGCTCGACGCCTGCCGCCTGCAGGGTCTTGCCATCCAGCTGGCGCAACAGGTCGCTGGTATCGCCGGCCAGGTAGTCGATCACCTTGCGTTCCAGCGCCTCCTCGGCTGACAGGCTGACGGCCTCGCGCACCGCCTGCTCGGCCCATTCGGCGTTGCGTCCACGCATATTGGCCAGCCCGCGGATGTAGGCCGCGGCGTCATTGACCTGCTTGGCGGTCATGGCGTCGTCCGAGCCCTTTTCGCCTTGTGTCGGTTTGTTCGTCTCGCCCTTGCCGTCGCCCTCGGGCTTGCCTGGCGAGCCCGGCATGCCGATGGCCACTGGCGTGGCGGCGCCAAGATTGGTCCCTGGGGCCATGGCGGCCACATGGCTGGCGTAGAGGATGTAGGTACCGGCGCTGGCCGCCCGCGCACCTCCGGGTGCGACATGCGTCGCGACCGGAACCGGGCTGGCGAGAATCGCCTTGATGATGTCGCGCATGGCGCTGTCCAGGCCGCCGGGCGTGTCGATCTCGATCACCACCAGCTGGGCACCCTCGTCCACCGCCCTGGCCAGGCCGCGCACCAGATAATCGGCACTGGCGGGGCCGATCACCCCATCCACCTGCAAGCGCACCACCGCGCCCGGCGCAGCACTCACCCCCACCGATCCGCAGAGGATCAGGGCGCACAGACACAGACGCAACCAGCCAGGTGACACGTTCGACTCCCAGGCCCGCGGTGGTAGCGAAGATGTGGCAGCGGGACCTTTCTGAGCATAGTCCATGACCCTTGTGGCCCCGGCGAATGGGCCAACGGATATGCAACAGGGCGTGTACGGGTGAGCTTTGTGGTTGCGTCAGCAGCGGCAGATGCGGTCAGCCCCCGGCAATTGCATGCTGACGGATACCCAGTGACTGGCCAGTTCCGGTAGGCTGCTCGCATCTTCCTTGCTCAGGTCGCCTATGCCCCGTCCTCGCCTTCGCCAATCGCTGCGCCGTCTCTGGGCGCTGGACAAGTTCAGCGCCAGCCTGCGGGTGTTCATCGCCCTGGCCGGAGCCCTCGCGCTGTGTTGGTGGCAGGGCTGGATGCACGGGCTGATCCCCCTGTTTCTCGGCATCATTGCCAGTGCCCTGACCGAGACCGATGACAGCTGGCAAGGCCGCCTCGGCGCAGTGCTGGTGACCCTGGCCTGCTTCAGCGCGGCGGCCTACGCAGTGGAGTTTCTGTTTCCCTACCCCTGGCTGTTCGTCATCGCCCTGGCGCTGTCGGCCTTCTGCCTGACCCTGCTCGGCGCTCTGGGCGAGCGTTTCGCCACCCTCGGCTCCGGCACGCTGATCCTCGCCGTGTACAGCATGATCGGCGTCGAACAGCGCGGCGGCGTCGCCGGCCTGTGGCTGGAGCCCCTGCTGCTGGTGGCCGGCGCCGCATGGTACGGCCTGCTGTCGGTGATCTGGCATGGCCTGTTCGCTCATCAGCCGGTGCAGCAAAGCCTGGCCCGGCTGTTTCGAGAGCTGGGCAAATACCTAAAGCTCAAGGCGGCACTGTTCGAACCCGTACGCCAGCTGGACGTCGAGCAGCGCCGCCTGGAGTTGGCGCAGCAGAACGGGCGCGTGGTGTCGGCGCTCAATGCGGCCAAGGAGATCATCCTGCACCGGGTCGGCAATGGCCGTCCCGGGCCCAAGGTCAATCGCTACCTGAAGCTGTACTTCCTCGCCCAGGACATTCACGAACGCGCCAGCTCCTCGCACTACCCCTATAACGAGCTGGCCGAGGCCTTCTTCCACAGCGACGTGCTGTTTCGCTGCCAGCGCCTACTGCGCCTGCACGGCGAAGCCTGCGAACGCCTGGGCAGCGCCATCGAACTGCGCCAGCCCTTCGAATACCGCGAGCTGTGCAGCCAGGCGCTGGAAGATCTGCATGCCTCGCTGGACCATCTGCATCTGCAGAGCAACCCGGCCTGGCGCCGCCTGCTGCGCTCGCTCGGCGCACTGGCCGGCAACCTCGCCAGCCTCGACCTGCTGCTGGGCAACGCCAGCAACCCCGATGCCCTGGCCGATGAACAGGACAGCAGCCTGCTCGATCGCGAACCGCATTCACTGCGTGAAGTGGCCGAGCGCATCGGCCAGCAGCTGACGCCCACCTCGCTGCTGTTTCGCCACGCCCTGCGCCTGTCCATCGCCCTGGCCGCCGGCTACGGCCTGCTGCACCTGATTCACCCGGCCCAGGGCTACTGGATTCTGCTGACTACCCTGTTCGTCTGTCAGCCGAACTACGGCGCCACGCGCCTGAAGCTGGTGCAACGCATCGCCGGTACCCTGCTCGGCCTGGGAATCGGCTGGGCACTGTTCGATCTGTTCCCCGATCCGCGCATCCAGGCACTGTTCGCCGTGGTCGCCGGGGTCGCCTTCTTCGCCACGCGCAGCACGCGCTACACCCTGGCCACGGCGGCGATCACCCTGCTGGTGCTGTTCTGCTTCAACCAGATCGGCGATGGCTACGGCCTGTTCCTGCCGCGCCTGGTCGATACCCTGCTGGGCGGCATGATCGCCGGGCTGGCGGTGTTCCTGATCCTGCCGGACTGGCAGGGCCGGCGCCTGGGCCGCATGCTCGCCGGCACGCTGAGCTGCAACAGCGCCTACCTGCGGCAGATCATCACCCAGTACGCCCGCGGCAAGCGTGACGACCTCGGCTACCGCCTGGCCCGGCGCAACGCGCACAACGCCGACGCGGCGCTGTCCACCACCCTCGGCAACATGCTCATGGAACCGGGGCACTTCCGTAAGGATGCCGACCTCGGCTTTCGCTTTCTGGTGCTGTCGCACACCCTGCTCAGCTATCTTTCGGCACTCGGCGCACACCGCGGCGAACAGCTGCCACAGGAAGCGCAGGCGCAACTGCTGGAACAGGCCGAAACGCTGGCGCACAGTCTCGATGAAATCGCCACCGGCCTGCGCGGCGAGCAGCCCCTGGCCATTCACAGCGACGAGGAACAGGCGCTGGCGCAGAGCCTGGAGCAGATCGCCGATGACGTCGACGAACGCCAGCGCCTGGTGCAGACACAGCTGGCGCTGATCTGCCGTCAGCTCGCACCGCTGCGCACCCTGGCGGCACACCTGCAGAAGGATGCCCACTAGCAGGCCGTTGAAAAACGTAGGCGAGGCAGCCAGTGCAATACCGATGGCGGCCCCGCAAGAACAGGCGAGAAAGCGCAGTTTACGAATTGTAAACGAGCATTTTGATCGGACTCGCGCACGAGCCTGTTTTTAACGCAGCAATGGCAACGCAGGTAGTTTTTCAACAGCCTGCTAGCCGCGCCGCTTGGCTTTCTGCCACTATCTGACAACGCCTATTTCCCAGGCCCAGCCCATGGCAGTCAAGCGAAGCAACCTTCCAGCCTTAGCGACCCCGTTGTCGGGCCTGCTGCTGGTGTTTTGCCTGCTTCTGACCAGCCAGTTCTCTTACGCCGCCACGCGCCTGGATGATGCCAGCGCGCCGCAGGATCTATACGGCCTGGTGGATTTTCTCGCCGACCCGCAGGGCACGCTGAGCCTGGACGACGTGCGCGCCGCCGACGCGCCGTTTCAATCCTCGCTGAGCCGCCGAGATCTGAGCTTCGGCTACGTGCCGGGGGTGATCTGGTTGCGTCTGGGACTGCAGTCGGACGCTCAGCAAACGCGTGTCTGGCGCCTGGAGCTGAACTACGCCTCACTGGATGAAGTACGCCTGTACGACATCGGCGCCGATGGCGTGCGCGAATCACGCAGCGGCGATACCGTGCCCTACGCCGAGCGCGCCGTCGGCCATCGCTATCCGGTATTCGAGACCACCCTGCAGCCTGGCGAGCAGCGCACGCTGTACCTGCGCGTCGACTCACGCGGCAGCATGACCCTCAGCGGCGCGCTGATGTCGCTGCGCGATTTCGAGCAGCACAGCCAGGACGGCTATCTGGTGCACGCCATCTACTTCGGCGTGCTGATCGCGCTGGGCCTGTACAACCTGCTGCTGTTTCTCGCCCTGCGCGAACGTCCCTTTCTCAACTACGTGCTGTTCATGTTCGCCTTCGCCCTCAGCGTACTGTCGCTCAACGGCCTTGGCGCGCAGTATCTGTGGTCCGACGCCGCGCCCTGGAGCAATCGCATGTTGCCGGTCAGCCTGACCTCGGCAGCGCTGCTGTCGGTGATCTTCGCCCGCAGCTTCCTCGATACCAGCCAGTGGCTGCCGCGCTGGGACCGGGGCCTGCTGATGCTGTGCATAGCGATCGGCGCTGCCGTGTTTGCCACGCTGCTGCTACCGGTGCAACGTGCGCTGCAGCTGATGTCGATGACCGGGCTGATCGCCACCCTGACACTGCTGGTCACCAGCTTCGTCTGCGTCGGTTACCGCGTGCCCGGTGCGCGCCTGTTCGCCCTGGCCTGGCTGATGCTGCTGACGGGCGCTGTCCTGCTGGCGCTGCGCAACTTCGCCCTGATTCCGTCGAACTTCATCACCCTGTATGCCATGCAGATCGGCTCGGGGCTGGAGATGATCCTGCTGTCCTTCGCCCTGGCCGCACGCTTCAACGAACTCAAGCGCCAGCGCGAGGCGGCGCTGCAGCTCAACGAGCAGATCCTGGCCAAACGCGTCACCGAACGCACCCTGGCGCTGGAGCAGGCCAACCAGCGGCTCAGCGAGCTGGCGCTGCAGGATCCGCTGACCGGCCTGGCCAATCGCACAGCCCTGCAGCAGCACCTGGATCAGGCGCTGGCGCGCAGCCTGCGCCGCAACGAACTGCTGGCGGTGATGCTGATCGACCTGGACGGTTTCAAACCGATCAACGACCAGCACGGCCACGGCTTTGGCGACCTGGTACTGGCCGAAATCGCCGAGCGACTGCGTCAGTACATCCGCGATGCCGATCTGCCGGCGCGCCTGGGCGGCGACGAGTTCGTGGTGGTCTGCGAGAATGTGCAATCGGCCGAAGATGCCCACGACCTGGCCAAGCGCCTGCTGGAAGGACTGGACACGCCGATGTATCTGGAAGATCGTGCGGTGCGCGTCGGCGCCAGCATCGGTATCGCCCTGACCCGCGGCGGCGACGATGCCACCACACTGATCCGTCTGGCCGACGCCGCCATGTACCGGGCCAAGGCCGCCGGACGCAACCGCGTGCAACTGGCCACCCCGCATCCCTGAAGATGGGCCTGCCCCATCTCGTCACCGCCCAAATAGCGCACCATGGACAAGAATCTGCTGCTGCAAGACGTGCTCACCCATCTGCAGGCCGACCTCGAACAGGCCAGCCTCGCCGCCCTTACCGCTCACGAGGCGGCCACCCATGAGGAGAACGTCGCCGAGAACAAATACGACACCCTGGGCCTGGAGGCCGCCTATCTGGCCAGCGGCCAGGCACGCCGAGTCGAAGAACTGCGTCAGACCCTGATCACCTGGCGCCAGCTGCGCCCGCGCCCATTCGATGCGACCCTGGGCATCGAACTGGGCGCGCTGGTTTTGCTGGCCAACGAGGATGGCCACGAGCAATGGCTGTTTCTTGGCCCGCAAGGCGCCAGCATGAAACTGCAGCATGCGAGCCAGAGCGTTCAGGTACTGGGCAATGCCGCACCGCTGGGACGGCTGCTGCTCGGCAAACGCCCTGGCGATGAAATCAATCTGCCGATGGGCAATCGCTTGCAGGTGTTCGAAGTGCTGCAGGCGCTGTGAGCGGAACTATCCGAGCCAGAGTGGGTAAATAACGATGAACCCCAGGTTTGGAGAAGCCACCATGGAAACGCCAGTGCACAGCTTGCCGGCCCTGTTCAAGCAGCTCGGCCTGCCCGACGATCCGGCCAGCATCAACGCCTTCATCAGCACCCATTCGCCTTTGCCGGACGCCTGCAAGCTGTCCGAGGCCCCCTTCTGGACCCCGGCTCAGGCAGCGCTGCTGCGCGACGAGATTCTCGAAGACGCCGACTGGGCGCCGGTGGTCGACCAGCTCAACGTGCGCCTGCACGGCTAGCAGGCAGGCGCGCACTGCGCTTCAACTGGCCGCCGTCATCTCGCGCCAGGTCAGGTACATGCGCAGGTCGAACTCGATCTGCGCATAGCCCGGCAGCATGTGATCGCAGAGCTTGTAGAAGGCCTTGTTGTGCTCGGCCTCTTTCAGGTGCGCCAGTTCGTGCACCACGATCATCTGCAAAAAGGCCGGCGCCGCGTCGCGAAACAGCGAGGCGACGCGAATCTCCTTCTTCGCCTTGAGCTTGCCACCCTGCACCCGCGAGATCGCGGTGTGCAGGCCGAGGGCGCGATGAGTGAGATCGAGGCGGTTGTCGTAGAGCACCTTGTCGATGGCCGGCGCGTTCTTCAGGTGCTCCTGCTTGAGGGCCATCACGTAGCCGTAGAGCGCCTTGTCACTCTGTACCTCGTGGCGCCCCGGATAGCGCTGCGCCAGATAGTGGCCCAGCCGATCATCGGCGATCAGCTGGCGCACCTGCTGCTGCACGGCCACCGGATACCCCTGTAGATATTTCACCGCTCAGGTCCCTTGTTCATCAGGACCGCCAGTGTAACGGATAGCGCCCTACTCGCTGGGCACCACGCGCAGCAGGCGCCCCTGCGGGTTGTCGGTGAGCAGATAGAGGGCACCATCCGGACCACTGCGTACGTCGCGAATGCGTTCCTCCAGCTCCTCGAAGAGAATCTCCTCACCGGCCAGCATGCCGTCGCGCACGCGAATGCGGCGTACGCTGCGCTCGGCCAGGGTGGCGGCGAACAGATCGCCCTGCCAGTCGGGGAACAGCCCGCCGCGATACAGCGTCAGGCTCGAAGGCGCCACCGACGGCGTCCAGTGCAGCAGGGGCTGGGTCAGGCCGGGCAGCTCGGTGTAGGGGCTGACCCGCGCACCGGTGTAATCGATGCCGAAGGTCGCCAGCGGCCAACCATAGTTGTTGCCGGGCTCGATCAGGTTGAGTTCGTCGCCGCCGCGCGGGCCATGCTCATGACTGTACAGACGATCGCTCTCGGCATCGAAGAAGATCCCCTGCACGTTGCGATGCCCCAGGCTGTAGATCTCCGCCGCAGCGCCCTCCTGCGCCACCAGCGGGTTGTCCTGCGGCACGCTGCCGTCGCGGTTCAGGCGCACGATCTTGCCCAGGTGATTGGCCGGATTCTGCGCCTGCTCGCGCCAGTCGAAACCGTCACCCAGGGTCAGCACCAAGGTCTTGTCGGCAAGAAAGGCGATACGCCCGCCGTAGTGCGAAGCACCCGCCTTGAGCGGCTGGGCGGTGAACAGCACCTCGAAATCGCGCAGCTCGTCATCCACCAGTCGGGCACGAGCCAGACGCGTGTTGTTAGCCTCCTGCGAACCGTGCGCATAGGTCAGGTACAGCCAGCGGTTGTCGCGATAGTCCGGATCCAGCGCCACTTCCATCAGCCCGGCCTGAGCGGCGATGAAGATTTCGGGCAGGCCGGCAACCGGCTCGGGGTCGACACTGCCGTCGGTTTCGATGATGCGCAGGCGCCCGACGCGCTCGGTGACCAGCATGCGCCCATCCGGCAAGAAGGCCATTGCCCAGGGGTTCTCCAGGCCTTCGCTAAAGGTCTCGATGCGGTAATCCAGCGCCAGCAGCGGCGTACTGACCAACAGGGCGCCGAGCAACAGCGCGCGGGTACTTCTCAACATGGGCAACGCCTTGTCACAGGGAGTCGGAAGAAGTCGGCTGCGTGCGGTAGCGCACCTGGCGGCCAAACAGGCCGAACAGCAGCGCACCGACGCTGCCGCAGGCCATCAGCCCCAGCGTGCCGACCGGACTGCGATCAGCGGCGATCAACGTCGGCATCGGCGCTACGGCGTTGGCCAAGGCCAGAGCCGACCAGATGGCCATCGCGCCGGCCAGCACGAAAATCAACCAACGCAGCGTCGGCACGCGCCTGGCGAACCAGGCGGCCGCTGGCAGGGCGACAAGAAAGCCCAGCGCACTGAGCAGGATGAAGGTCGGGGCAAAACCGAGCAGGTCGAGAAAGGTCGTGCCGACCCGCACATCCAGCGGCACCGGCGCACCCAGCGCCTGCAGCGCGGCGAGGTTGGTCTGGGTCTGAAAGATCGAGGCGAGCAGCGAAGCCAGCAACACGGCAAGGACGAAAGCGAGCAACAGGCGCGGCTTGCTGGACATGGAGGAGAGCTTCCCGGAACGACAGTGCGCGAATTATGGCGCACCCCAACTGCCGTTATGCCCCGGGTGTTTTACAGGGTTTTACCTGCCTCCGGAGCCGCGCCAACCCTCGCGCTTGAGGGTGCTGCGCAGTGGAGCGGAAGCGCCAATGATAATGACTTTATATTGGCGCCAATAAGCCGACAAACGGCTATCACGCTTTTACCTGGCTTGCCGTTATAAAGCGCGCCACGAGCGCATTCGCCGCCCGTGACAGGCAGCCCTGCCACCCTTCTAGCTCGCGCGTCACCGGCTGGAACGCCAAGTAAGCCGTTACTGACTCCTGGATGAGATGTGCCACTCGACTGAAGTTTCCGTCTTTCAGGAGCTTTGAACATGATCGAACTCGCCATGTGGAATCTCAGCATTCCAGTCGGCGTTCCGGCTACCACCATCGAGACCCGCGTTTTGGCCGGTGGTTATCAGGATCACTATTTCCAGTCCAAGGAAGGTGCCATCTTCTTCTGGGCGCCGGTCAACGGCACCACGACCGAGAGCGCGAAATACCCCCGCAGCGAACTGCGCGAAACCTTCGCCGACGGGCGTCTGCGCAACTGGACCTACCCGGAGGCGGACAATTTTCTGCGCGCATCGCTGAGCGTCAGCCAGGTGCCGTCCACCGGCAAGATCGTCATCGGCCAGATTCATGCCTTCAAGAGTTCCGAGCCGCTGCTCAAGCTGGAGTACCAGTACAAGACCAAGACCGCCGACGGCAATATCGTCGCCAAGGTCCGCCTGACGCCAACCTCGGAGATCCAGGTGGTGAACATCGCCAGCGGCATCCGCCTGAACCAGCCGTTTCGCTATGTGATCAACCTAAAACCCGATGGCACCCTGGCCATCAGCCTCAACAGCATCAACTGGAACACCCGAGTGGAGCCGACCTGGGCGGTCAAACCGCTGTACTTCAAGGCCGGGGTCTACACCCAGGACAACACCGGTTATGAAACCGAAGCCGGCGCCGCGCGTTTCGATCTGCTCAAGATCGAACACCGCTCGCTGCTTGGCGCAGCGAACTAACGCGGCCTGAACGCGAGCCATAAAAAACGCAGCGACTCCGTGAGGAGCCGCGGCGTTTTTCGTGCAGCGCGCCTGGCTTAGTTGACCTTGGCGGCCAGCTCGCCACTGGCGTAGCGCTGGTACATGCCTTCCAGGGAGATCGGTTTGATCTTCGAGGCGTTGCCGGCAGTACCGAAGGCTTCGTAGCGGGCGATGCAGATGTCACGCATGGCTTCGATGGTCTTGGCGAAGTATTTGCGCGGATCGAACTCGGCCTTGTTCTGCTCGAGGAAGCGACGGATGGCACCGGTGGAAGCCAGGCGCAGGTCAGTGTCGATATTCACCTTGCGCACGCCGTGCTTGATGCCTTCGACGATCTCTTCGACCGGCACGCCGTAGGTTTCCTTGATGTCGCCACCGTACTCGTTGATGATCGCCAGCCAGTCCTGCGGCACCGAGCTGGAGCCGTGCATCACCAGGTGGGTGTTGGGGATGCGCTTGTGGATTTCCTTGATGCGCTCGATGGAGAGCACGTCGCCGGTTGGCGGCTTGGTGAACTTGTAGGCGCCGTGGCTGGTGCCGATGGCGATTGCCAGGGCATCGACCTGAGTGGCCTTGACGAAGGCCGCCGCCTCTTCCGGGTCGGTCAGCAGCTGGCTGTGGTCCAGCACGCCCTCGGCGCCGACGCCATCCTCTTCACCGGCCATGCCGGTTTCCAGGCTACCCAGACAGCCCAGCTCACCTTCCACCGACACGCCGCAGGCGTGGGCGAAAGCTACGGTCTGCTGAGTGACGCGGACGTTGTAGTCGTAGTCGGCCGGGGTCTTGCCGTCTTCCTTGAGCGAGCCGTCCATCATCACCGAGGAAAAGCCCAGCTGGATCGAGCGCTGGCAAACGTCCGGGCTGGTGCCGTGGTCCTGGTGCATGCACACCGGGATGTGCGGGAATTCTTCGATGGCAGCCAGGATCAGGTGGCGCAGGAAAGGCGCACCGGCGTATTTGCGGGCACCAGCGGAGGCCTGCACGATGACCGGCGAATCGGTCTTGTCGGCGGCTTCCATGATGGCGCGCATCTGCTCGAGGTTGTTGACGTTGAAGGCCGGCACGCCGTAGCCGAATTCGGCGGCGTGGTCGAGCATCTGGCGCATGCTGATAAGTGCCATGGTGTTTCTGTCTCCCGGTTTGGAGGTCGTTGATCGTGCAAGCCTGCCGCAGGGGCAGGCGTTGTTCAAGTTTCGTCGAGCCGGGGTAGGCCCGCGGTCTCTATCTCGGCATCGCCGAGGGTATTACGGAGCCTTGCAGCCGCGGCCTATCAGGTCATCGGTGGCCGTCCAGTAAACCAGGCCTTCCTCACCCTTGGTGTGGAAGGACAAGCGCCCGTCGCTATACAACGCGCCGGATGCGGCCGGCTCCTGGGTCAGGCGATAGACGATGTCGTCACCGCCCAGGCGCACGTCTATCTGATCGAAGCTGCCATTGGCGAAGCGCCATTGGACCTCGGCCTGGCTGTCGCACACCCAGCGATTCCACTGCTCCGGCGCGACCGGCTGACTGCTGCAGGCTGCCAGTAGCAGGGCGATGACCGCGAGCCCTGCCAGTTTGATACCGCTCAATTGCCTCTCCTCGTCAGCAACGCTGTTCCGGTGCCGGGCTGGTAGGCTGGCCAGTGCTTTCCTCGACACGCTGGTCATCCTGGGTGGACGGGGTTTCGATCTGCGCGGGGCTGAAGACCTCGCAGGCCGATTCCCTTCCTGCACCGGCGCAACCGGCCAGCAACATACCAATGACGCTCAATGCGGCTAACTTGTCCATGACACGACTCCTTGTACGATGATCCGGTTTTCTACAGACCACCCGTTCGCGTCAGGGTTTAATCAGCCTGGCCCGCCTTTACTTGGCGCGCTGCTCCAGCACTTCCACGGCTGGCAGCACCTTGCCTTCGACGAACTCGAGGAAAGCACCGCCACCGGTGGAAATATAGGAAATCTTCTCGGCCACGCCGTACTTGTCGATGGCCGCCAGGGTGTCGCCACCGCCGGCGATGGAGAACGCCGGGCTTTCGGCGATGGCCAGGGCCAGGGCCTTGGTGCCGTTGCCGAACTGGTCGAACTCGAACACGCCGACCGGGCCGTTCCACAGGATGGTCTGCGAGGCCTTGAGCATCTCGGCGAACTGCTTGGCCGTCTGCGGGCCGATGTCGAGAATCATGTCGTCTTCAGCCACGTCCTTGACCGCCTTGACGGTGGCTTCGGCATCCTCGGCGAAGGCCTTGGCCACCACCACATCGACCGGCAGCGGCACGCTGACCTTGGCGGCAATGGCCTTGGCGGTGTCGACCAGGTCGGCCTCGTACAGCGACTTGCCCACCGGCAGGCCGGCAGCGGCGAGGAAGGTGTTGGCGATGCCGCCGCCGACGATCAGCGAGTCGCAGATATCGGCCAGGGAGTTGAGCACGTCGAGCTTGGTCGACACCTTGGAGCCGGCGACGATGGCCAGCATCGGCCGGGCCGGCTTGTCCAGGGCCTTGCCCAGCGCTTCCAGCTCGGCAGCCAGCAGCGGGCCTGCGCAGGCCACCTTGGCGAACTTGGCCACGCCATGGGTCGAACCCTGAGCGCGGTGGGCGGTACCGAAGGCGTCCATCACGAACACGTCGCACAGGGCCGCGTACTGCTGGGCCAGTTCGTCGCTGTTCTTCTTCTCGCCCTTGTTGAAGCGCACGTTCTCCAGCAGCACCAGCTCACCGGCCTTGACCTCGACACCGCCGAGGTAGTCCTTGACCAGCGGCACGTCACGGCCGAGCGCCTTGCTCAGGTAGGCGGCGACCGGCGCCAGGCTGTCTTCCTCGCTATAGACGCCCTCTTCCGGGCGACCCAGGTGCGAGCAGACCAGCACGGCCGCACCCTTTTCCAGCGCCAGCTTGATGGTCGGCAAGGATGCGAGGATGCGTGCATCGCTCTTGACCACGCCGTCCTTCACCGGAACGTTGAGGTCTTCGCGAATCAGCACGCGCTTACCGGCGAGGTCGAGATCGGTCATCTTCAGAACGGTCATGATTCAGTCCTTCGGAGCAGGATTGGCTATTGATAGGAAATGTTCAGCGACATCGAGCATGCGGTTGGCGAAGCCCCACTCGTTGTCGAACCAGGCCAGCAGATTGACCAGACGCGGGCCGGACACGCGGGTCTGGCTGCCGTCGACGATGGCCGAGTGCGGGTCGTGGTTGAAGTCGCAGCTGGCGTGGGGCAGCTCGGTGTAGGCCAGCAGATTCTTCAGCGGGCCGTGCTCGGCAGCCTGGCGCAGCACCCGATTGATTTCGGCGGCACTGGTGTCGCGCGCCGTCTGCAGGGTGATGTCCAGGCAGGAGACGTTGACCGTCGGCACGCGAATCGCCTTGGCCTGAATGCGCCCGGCCAGCTCCGGCAGCAGGCGCTCGATGCCCCGAGCCAGACCGGTCGACACCGGAATCACCGACTGGAAGGCCGAGCGCGTACGGCGCAGGTCTTCGTGGTGGTAGGCATCGATCACGGGCTGGTCGTTCATCGCCGAATGGATAGTGGTTATGGAGACGTATTCCAGACCCACTACCTCATCGAGAAGTTTCAACAGCGGCACGCCGCAGTTGGTGGTACATGACGCATTCGACACCAGGCGCTCGGTACCGCTCAGGCCCTGCTGATTGACGCCAAAGACCACGGTGGCATCGATATCTGCCTCACTGGCCATCGGCTGCGACAGCAGCACGCGCGGCACGCCGGCAGCGATGAAACGTTGCGCCTGGTCACGAGTGACGTACTGCCCCGAACATTCGAGCAGCAGATCGATATCCAACGCCGCCCAGTCGATGGCCTCCGGCTCGCTCTGACGCAGCACCTTCACGCAATCGCCATTGATGTGCAGGCAATCGCCATCGACCTTCACCTCGCCGGGAAAGCGCCCGTGGGTGGAGTCGAAGCGGGTCAGGTATTCGATACTGGCCTGGTCGGCCAGGTCGTTGAGCGCGACGATTTCCAGGTTCGACGAGTTGCCACGCTCGTGCAACGCGCGCAGCACGCAGCGGCCGATGCGGCCATAGCCGTTGAGGGCGACGCGATAGGGGCGATTGGACATGGGCGGTCTCGTATGAACCCTAGGGTGGATCGCGCTTTATCGATCCCCCGGCGGTGTAACGGCGGGTGAAAAAAGCATCACCCGCCCTACGCTGTCGCTCTGGCTCAGGCGTCAAGCAGCTCTTCGGCGGTACCGACGACGTTGTCGACGGTGAAACCGAAGTGTTCGAACAGCTGGCCGGCAGGGGCCGACTCACCATAGGTGTCCATGCCGATGATGCGACCTTCGAGGCCCACGTACTTGTACCAGAAGTCCGCATGAGCGGCTTCGATGGCGATACGCGCGGTGACCTGCAGCGGCAGCACGGACTGCTTGTAGGCGGCGTCCTGCTGGTCGAACACGTTGGTCGAAGGCATCGACACGACGCGCACCTTGCGGCCCCGCTCGCTCAGCTTGTCAGCGGCCTGGATGGCCAGGCCGACTTCCGAGCCGGTGGCGATCAGGATCAGCTCCGGCTCGCCGGCGCAGTCTTTCAGGACATAACCACCACGACTGATGGCCGCTTCGGTTTCGTGATCGCGCAGGTTATGCGGCAGGTTCTGGCGGGAGAAGATCAGCGCGCTCGGGCCATCCTTGCGCTCGAGCGCGCACTTCCAGGCCACCGCGGCTTCGACGGTATCCGCCGGGCGCCAGGTGTCCAGGTTCGGCGTGGTGCGCAGGCTGGTCAGCTGCTCCACCGGCTGGTGGGTCGGGCCATCTTCACCGAGGCCGATGGAATCGTGGGTGAACACGTAGAGCACACGCTGCTTCATCAGCGCCGACATGCGCACCGCGTTGCGCGCGTATTCCATGAACATCAGGAAGGTCGCGCCGTAGGGGATCAGGCCGCCGTGCAGGGCCACGCCGTTCATGATCGCGCTCATGCCGAATTCGCGTACGCCGTAATACATGTAGTTGCCCGAGGCATCCTCGGCGACCACCGGCTTGCAGCCCTTCCACAGGGTCAGGTTGGAACCGGCCAAGTCGGCCGAACCACCGAGCAGCTCCGGCAGCAGCGGACCGAAGGCGTTCAGGCAGTTCTGGCTGGCCTTGCGGCTGGCGATGGTTTCGCCCTTCTCGGCCACGGCGCGAATGAACTCGCTGGCCTTGGCGGAGAAATCAGCCGGCAGCTCGCCCGCCATGCGGCGAATGAATTCGTTGGCCAGTTCAGGGTAGGCGGCAGAGTAGGCGGCGAAGCGCTGATCCCAATCGGCTTCGACAGCCAGGCCGGCTTCCTTGGCATCCCACTCGGCGTAGATGTCGGCAGGAATTTCGAACGGCGCGTGATGCCAATTCAGGGCCGCGCGGGTCAGGGCGATTTCGTCATGGCCCAGGGCGGCGCCGTGGGACTCCTCCTTGCCCTGCTTGTTCGGCGAGCCGAAGCCGATGATGGTCTTGCAGCAGATCAGCGTCGGACGGTCGCCGGATTTGCGCGCGGTGTCGATAGCCATCTTGATTTCGTCGGCATCGTGGCCGTCGACGTTGCGGATCACCTGCCAGCCGTAGGCTTCGAAGCGTGCCGGGGTGTCGTCGGTGAACCAGCCGTGTACTTCACCGTCGATGGAGATGCCGTTGTCGTCGTAGAAGGCGATCAGCTTGCCCAGACCCAGGGTGCCGGCCAGCGAGCAGACTTCATGACTGATGCCTTCCATCATGCAGCCGTCGCCGAGGAACACGTAGGTGTGGTGATCGACAATGTTGTGGCCGTCGCGGTTGAACTGCGCTGCCATGATCTTTTCCGCCAGGGCGAAGCCCACGGCGTTGGCGATGCCCTGGCCGAGCGGGCCAGTGGTGGTCTCGACGCCCGGCGCATAACCGAACTCCGGGTGCCCGGGGGTCTTGCTGTGCAGCTGGCGGAAATTCTTCAGATCGTCGATCGACAGGTCGTAGCCGGTCAGGTGCAGCAGCGAATAGATCAGCATCGAGCCGTGACCGTTGGACAGCACGAAGCGGTCACGGTCGGCGAAGTTCGGGTTGGCCGGGTTGTGCTTCAGGTAATCGCGCCACAGCACTTCGGCGATGTCCGCCATGCCCATGGGGGCACCGGGGTGGCCGCTGTTGGCTTTCTGCACAGCATCCATGCTGAGGGCACGAATGGCATTGGCTCGCTCACGACGGCTGGGCATCGCTGAAATCTCCTACGGGGGCTGCTTCTGAATGAAGGGGGCGAAAAAGACGCCTATTTTCGCCCAGCCGGCCCCTGCGGAGCAATGACAGATGGTCGTAGAGACCAAATCAACCCGCCTGCTCGCTCAGTACGCTCATCGCAGGACTGCCCGGCCCACCCAGACAGGGGGCCTGAAACAGCTCGCCATGCCAGATACCGGCAAGGGTGCGACTGAATACCAGCGACCACACCGCCGCCAATTGCACCGCCAGCACCAGACCGACGAAGGCGAAGAAGCTCAGCCCGGTCACCGCCTGCAGCTCGAAGGTAGCCAGGGCAAACACCCCCAACGGAAAGATGAAGCCCCACCAGCCGAGGTTGAACGGCATGTTGTCGCGGATGTAGTGACGAGTGAACAGGGTGGCGATCACCAACCACCACAAACCCGCGCCCCATAGCGCCAGACCGCCGATCAGACCTAGATCCCGCGCCAGCTCGGCGGCGCTGACCAGCGGCGTGCCGGCGAAGGCCATGGGCGCAGCATGGCCCATGCTGAGCAGCCCGAGGCAGCCGGTCGCCAGCGGCCCCAGTGGCAACCAGCTGGTGGCGGCGAAATCGGTATCCGGCAGCTTGTGCAGAGCCAGGCGCAGCAGCACCAGGGTGATCAGCGAGAACGCCAGCGACAGCGATAGCCCCCACAGCACGAAACCGGCCACCAGCAGTTGCTGCGCGGCCGCAGCGTCCAGGTGTGGCGCCAGCGATCCCGCCGCACTGGCCGCGACTTCGGGTGCGACTATAGGTAGCAGCCAGACTGCAGTGAGTTTTTCCAGCGCGTGATGCTGGCGGGTGAACATCAGGTAGGGCACCAGCAAGGCTCCCAGCAGCGCCAGTGCCGCATCCAGCCACCACAACAGGTGAGCCAGAGCGTAGACGCCCTCACCCCAGCGCAGCACGCCGAACAGCAGCAACCCCTTGATCAGCACCGCCAGGCCCATGGGTATGGCACCCAGGAACATCGACTGCACCGGATGCAGCAGCATCGGCCAGACGGTTTCGCGAAACAGCGCCAGACGCAGCAGAAACAAAAGGCTGAACAGAACGAACAGCCCCACCGCGACGAACCAAAGCCCTTCGGCAAGTAGCCACAGTCCGGGCATGTGCCAGGGCAGATGGGCGATCACCAGCGCCAGCACGCCGGTGCCCATGGTCATGGCGAACCAGCTCGGGGTGAAATGACGAATGAATGCCAGGGGCTCGGGTAAACGGCTGAAAGGGCGCGGCATGAGTCGGGTGGTCCCGTGACATGAATGACAGCGCAAGCTTAAGAACCGGCTTGCCATATTAAAAATACATATTCAGCATCCTCTACATGCCTTTCATTTATGCCTAAGCCATGAATCTGCATCACCTCAAGGTCTTTCTCGCGGTCGCCGAAGCCGGCAGCATCAGCGCTGGCGCCGAACGCCTGCATATCAGCCAGCCAGCGGTGACGCGCGAGATCCGCGACCTCGAAGCCAGCCTCGACCTGCGCCTGTTCGACCGCCTGCCGCGCGGCGTACAGCTGACCGAAGGCGGTCTGCGCCTGTTCGACTATGCCCAGCGCATCTTCAGCCTGGAGCGCGCGGCTGAACGCGATCTGCGTGATTTCGCCCAACTCGAGCAGGGCGAGCTGCACCTGGGCGCCAGTGCCACGCTCGGCGCCTACCTGCTGCCGCCCCTGCTGACCCGCTTTCGCGCGATGCATCCGCATATCTTCGTCAGTCTGGAAGTGAGCAATACCGATGTCGTGACCCGCCAACTGGACGAGGGCCGCATCAGCCTGGGTTTCGTCGAGGGCCCGTTCGCAAAAAGCGACTACGCCCATCATCTGCTGGCGAGTGACGCCCTGCTGCCAGTGGTATCGCCCCATCACCCCCTGGCCGGCAGCACCGCGCTCAAGGCCGAAAGATTGCAGAACTATCCGCTGTACATGCGCGAGCCGGGCTCCGGCGCGCGCGTCAGCATCGAGCAGGCCTACCAGGCGCATGGTCTGGAGCCCAGCGCCGGCATGGCGATCGGCAGCACCGAGGCGCTCAAGCGCCTGCTCGCCGACGGCCAGGGCATCGCCTGGCTGTCGCAACGGGTGGTGGAGCGTGAACTGGCCAGCGGCGAACTACGCCGCCTGCCGGTACAGGACCTGCACATAGAACGCGAGCTTCACGTGCTGTGGCGCCTCGGCGCCAGCCTGAGCCCGGCGCCGGCAGCCTTTCTGCAGCTGAGCCAGATGCCCGCCTAACAGGCTGTTGAAAAAACTACCTGCGTTGCCATTGCTGCGTTAAAAACAGGCTCAAATGCTCATTTACAGCTCGTAAACTCCGCTTTTCGCCTGTTTTTGCCTTGCACTGGCTGCCTCGCCTACGTTTTTCAACGGCCTGCTAACCCCGAATCCAATATCAAAACTTTTTGATATTGGTATTGCTGTATGAAAAATGACCGACTAGACTGCGCCACCATGACCCTGCGCGCACCCGAGTTGGAATTCGACCCCTGCGACACGCTCGCCGCCCTGTGCAAGGCCGGCGGCGATCCGTTGCGTCTGAACGTGCTGCGCGCACTGAGCAACGATTCGTTCGGCGTGCTGGAGCTGGCGCAGATCTTAGCCATCGGCCAGTCGGGCATGAGCCATCACCTCAAGGTGCTGGCCCAGGCCGGGCTGGTGGCGACGCGCCGCGAGGGCAATGCGATCTTCTACCGCCGCGCCCTGCCCAATGGCCGCCTGCATGCCGCGCTGCTGGAAGACATCGACGAACTGTCGCTACCCGGCGACGTGCAGGCGCGCATCGCCACCGTGCATCAGCAGCGCGCCACCGTCAGCCGCGACTTCTTCGCGCGCATGGCCAGCAGTTTCCAGGCCCAGCAGGACCTGATCGCCGGCCTGCCGCAGTACCGCGACAGCCTGCTGGCCCTGCTCGATGCGCTGCATTTCGCGCCAGGCGCCAGTGCCCTGGAGATCGGCCCCGGCGACGGCGCCTTCCTGCCCGAGCTGGCGCGGCGTTTCGCCCAGGTCACGGCACTGGACAACAGCCCGGCTATGCTCGAACTGGCCAGCCAGCGTTGCGCTGCCGAGGGCCTGCATAACGTCGAGCTGAAGCTGGCCGATGCCCTCCAGGACGAACAGCAGCCCGCAGATTGCGTGGTGCTGAACATGGTACTGCACCACTTCGCCACGCCGGCCGAGGCCTTTCGCAAGCTGGCCGGGCTGGTCGCCCCTGGTGGCAGTCTGTTGCTCAGCGAACTGTGCAGCCATGACCAGAGCTGGGCGCGCGAAGCCTGCGGCGACCTGTGGCTGGGCTTCGAACAGGAAGACCTGGCGCGCTGGGCGACGGCCGCCGGCCTGACGCCCGGCGAAAGCCTGTACATAGGCCTGAAAAACGGCTTTCAGATTCAATTACGGCACTTTGCCAAACCCGATGCGCACAGCGCCTTCAGCCTCCGGCAAGAAAGGAACCGATAGATGAGCGAATATTCCCTGTTTACCTCCGAGTCCGTGTCCGAGGGGCATCCGGACAAGATCGCCGACCAGATCTCCGATGCGGTGCTCGACGCCATCATCGCCCAGGACAAGCACGCCCGCGTGGCCGTGGAAACCCTGGTCAAGACCGGCGTGGCCATCGTTGCCGGTGAAGTCACCACCAGCGCCTGGGTCGACCTGGAGCAGATCGTCCGCGACGTGATCTGCGATATCGGCTACACCAGCAGCGACGTCGGCTTCGACGGCGCCACCTGCGGCGTACTCAACATCATTGGCAAGCAGTCCCCGGACATCAACCAGGGCGTCGACCGCGCCAAGCCGGAAGATCAGGGCGCTGGCGACCAGGGCCTGATGTTCGGTTACGCCAGCAACGAAACCGACGTGCTGATGCCGGCGCCGATCTGCTTCTCGCACCGCCTGGTCGAGCGTCAGGCCGAGGCGCGCAAGTCCGGCCTGCTGCCGTGGCTGCGCCCGGACGCCAAGAGCCAGGTCACCTGCCGCTACGAGAACGGCAAGGTCGCGGCCATCGACGCGGTCGTGCTGTCCACCCAGCACAACCCCGAAGTGAAATACGACGACCTGCGCGACGGCGTGATGGAACTGATCGTCAAGCACGTGCTGCCGGCCGAGCTGCTGCACAAGGACACCCAGTTCCACATCAACCCGACCGGCCAGTTCATCATCGGCGGCCCGGTGGGCGACTGCGGCCTGACCGGGCGCAAGATCATCGTCGACAGCTACGGCGGCATGGCCCGTCACGGCGGCGGCGCCTTCTCCGGCAAGGACCCGTCCAAGGTCGACCGCAGCGCCGCCTACGCCGGCCGCTACGTGGCCAAGAACATCGTCGCTGCCGGCCTGGCCGAGCGCTGCGAGATCCAGGTGTCCTACGCCATCGGCGTGGCCCAGCCGACCTCCATTTCGATCAACACCTTCGGCACCCACAAGATTGCCGAAGACAAGATCATCAAACTGGTGCGTGACGTGTTCGACCTGCGTCCCTACGCCATCACCAAGATGCTCGACCTGCTGCACCCGATGTATCAGGACACCGCTGCCTATGGCCACTTCGGCCGTACGCCGCAGTCCAAGACCGTCGGCGACGACAGCTTCACCACCTTCACCTGGGAACGCACCGACAAGGCTGCCGACCTGCGCGCCGCTGCCGGCCTGTAAGCCAAAACAAAAAGCCCCGTCAGATCGCTCTGGCGGGGCTTTTTCGTGCCTGGACGGCTTATTTGCCGAACATCGAACTCAGGCCCTTGAGTGCATCCTTGGTAGCGCTCAGCTGGTCGGGTGTAGCTGCCTGAGTGGAAGTCTCGGCCTCGGCGGCCAGACGCTCACAACCGCCATCGAGGGCAGCCAGGTTTTCATTGGCCTTGTCGTTGCCAGCCAGTGCCGCCAACTGCTTGAGCTGAGCCAGGCCGTCCTGATTGGCAGCCATCTGCTCCTGGCACTTGGCCTGGAGCGAGTCGACTTCGGCAGCGTGGGAAGACAGGCAAGCGAAGGCCAGAACGGCGAAACAGGCAACGGAAGCAATACGCATTAGTGAAGACCTCTAAGGGTTGAGGCCCGGCTGTCCATGCGCCCCCGCCGGGCAAATCCATTTGTTTGGGGGTTGGGAAAGGCGCGGCAATCTATCACCCGCTCAAAACAGCGACAAGCGAAAGCGAATGGCCGCGTGAAGCCGTTCATGCCCGCAATTCGAACACGCGGTGCAGGCCTGCTAGGCTGACTGGGTACCTTGAGCAAGGAAGCTCCGCGATGAAACTCATGCTGCTGCCTCTAATGCTGCTCCCGCTGACCGCACTGGCCGAGCCCTGCCCGAACTGGACGCAGGCGCACGCGACCGTGGAACTGGGCGCACTTTCCCAACAGATCGCGCAGTGGGACGAGGCCTACCACAACCAGGGCCGCTCGCTGGTCGCCGACGAAATCTACGATCAGGCACGCGAGCGTCTGCAGGCCTGGCATGAGTGTTTTCCAAGCGCACTCGACAAGCTGCCGGAACCGCTGGCGGGCAGCACAGGCAAACTCGCTCATCCGGTGGCGCAAACCGGCCTGCGCAAACTGAACGAGGCCGCAGTGAGCGAATGGATCGCCAACCGCGACGACCTGTGGATTCAGCCCAAGGTCGATGGTGTCGCAGTCACGCTGGTCTACCGCAACGGCATGCTGCAGCAGGCCATCAGCCGTGGTGACGGACGCCTCGGGCAGGACTGGACGGCCCGCGCCCGGCAGTTGCCAGGCGTACCGACACAACTGCCCGAACCGCTCGACGCCGTGCTGCAGGGCGAGCTTTACTGGCGCCTGAATGACCATGTGCAAGGCCGCGATGGAAGCCAGGGGGCTCGCGGCAAGGCGGCCGGGCTGATGGCACGACAGTCACTGGATGAGCAGGAGAGCAGGTCCATCGGCCTGTTCGTCTGGGACTGGCCGGACGGGCCGGCGAGCATGGACGAACGCCTGAGCAAGTTGCAGGCGCTGGGGTTCGGCGACAGCCTGCACTACAGTCAGCCCATACGCAGCGTCGAGCAAGCCAGGCAATGGCGTCAGCATTGGTATCGCCAGGGACTGCCATTCGCCAGCGATGGCGTGGTACTACGCCAAGGCACACGGCCGCCGGGCGAGCGCTGGCAGGCCGAAGCGCCACATTGGGCAATCGCCTGGAAATACCCGGCAAGCCAGGCATTGGCCGTGGTACAGGCCGTTAAATTCCAGATCGGCCGCACCGGTCGCATCACGCCGATCCTGCATCTGCAGCCGGTCGACCTCGACGAACGCCGCATCGGCCGCGTTGCGCTTGGCTCACTGCAGGCCTGGGAAAAACTGGATATTCGGCCTGGCGACCAGGTGTCGATTCGCCTGGCTGGCCTGACCATTCCGCGCCTCGATCAGGTGATCTGGCGCAGCCCGGAACGCGCCGCGGTGCAAGCACCCAACCCCGAGCAGTACCACGCCCTGAGCTGCTGGCGCCCCAGTGCAGACTGTCGGCAGCAGTTCCTCGCACGGCTGAACTGGCTCGCCGGCAAGCAGGGCCTGAACCTTCCCGGGGTCGGACCCGGCGTCTGGGACACGCTGCTGGCCGGCGAGCAACTGGACGGCCTGCTCGATTGGCTGGAGTTCGACAGAGAACACCTGCAGCAACTGCCGGGTATCGGGCCACGGCGCGCTGCACAGCTGCAGCAGGCCTTCGCCCAGGCCCAGCAACGGCCGCTGCAACAATGGTTGCAGGCCCTCGGAGCACCCCCTGGTTTGCAGCTCGGCGAGGACGATGACTGGTCCACACTGCTGTCTCGCAACCGCAAGGACTGGCTGCAACAGCCGGGAGTGGGCCCCAAGAGCGCCGAGCGCCTGTGGGCCTTCTTCAGCCATCCGGACGTCCAGCGTCTCGGCGTGCGCCTGCAGCAGGCAGGCATCGCCGGTTTCCAGCCGCCGGAAAGCTCGCCGCGCAGCTGAGGCGCAATCGCCAGCGGCTCAATCGGATCGAACCTCCCACCCTCGGCAGGGTCACTTCGAAAGAGACCTAACGAGGACAGACCATGATTCGCCAAACCGCTGTGCTTGGCCTGCTGCTGGCGGCCAACCTGAACATCACGCCCCTGCTCGCTGCCGACGGCGAAGGTGGTTGCGCCGTCAAACGCCAAGTGCTTCAGGACAAGATCGAAGCCGCGCAGCAGAGCGGCAACTCCCAGGAGCTGGATGGGCTGCGGCGAGCGCTGGGCAATGTCGACGCCCATTGCGATGACGCGTCGCTGCACGAAGAACGCCTGGCCAGCGTCAAGGAAGCGCGCGAGGAAGTGCAGGAGCGCGAAAAGGACCTGCGCGACGCCATGGGCACCGGCGACCAGGAGAAGATCGCCAAGCATCAGGCCAGGCTGGCCGAGGCGCGCGCCGAACTGGAACAGGCCGAAGCCGAAGCGAACGCCGATCAGTAGGCGCGAAACGCCTTGTGGCAGGCCTCGCAGCTGTCCTCGACGGCCTGCATCGCAGGCTCCAGCGCGGAGCGGCGTAGCGGCGGTGCCGTCGTCGCCTGCACCAGCGCTGCGGTGGCCTGCTCCAGATCGCGCGCCATTTTCTGGAACTGCTCCTGGCGCTGCCAGAGCTCGGGATTGGCCTTGCTGCGCTCGTCATCGGCCACCGCCGGGAAGTGCTGCCAGGGCTCGCGCGACAGACGATCCAGCTCGGCAGCACCGGCGATGAACCCGGCTTCGTCGTAGGGGATTCGATTGCGCAGCATGCCGCCGAGATCCTCGCTGACCTTCAGCATCTCCTTGAACAACGCCTGGCGCTTGCCCAGCGGCGAGTCGGGATCGACCCCGCCACAGGCGGCCAAAGTCAGGCAGACGCAGGTGAGCAGCAGGCATTTCTTCAGGGCCATCGACACGACTTCCGGGTGACAGAGGGCCGCCAGTATCGCGGCTCACACCGGCCGGGCCAAGCGACCTCTTGTCACAACAGCTGTCCGGCCTGCACGGCAGTCAGCCGGCGTTCAGCTGGCGGATACCACGAACAACGCCACGATCAGCCCCATACCGGCGAACCATACCAGCGACCGCACCGGCCCCCAGTCGGCCAGGTAGCATACGAAGTACAGCAGGCGACTGACGATGAACGCCACGGCCAACTGGTCGAGCAGGGCCTGCTCGGCGCGTCCGGCCTGGTGAGCGATGATCACTGCGGCGGCGAACGCAGGCGTCACTTCGAAGCCATTGAGCTGGGCGTTGTTGGCGCGCTTGCGCCAGCCGTCCAGGGTACTCAGGAACGCGCGCGGATCCTGATTGGCACGCGGCCCATAGCCGGGGCCGAGAAATTTGGCAGTGGCCGTACTCAGGTACGGCAGAAGGATGGCGATCAGTACGCACCAGTAGGCGAGGGTCATGCAGGCTCCGCAATGTGTTGGGGAAGTGCACAGCTTGTGCGCTTGCCGATTCGCGGTCCATGACCGACAGGCACCTATCTGCATGGCGATCCGGCCAATGCTCCGGCGGCAGCGGCCAACCGTGCAGCACGCAGGCGACGGAAAACCTTGGGCGCGGGCGTTTGGCTCGCTATAATCTGCGAGTTTCACGCGACCGGCACCGCTCCGGTCGCTCCCGCCACCCGGTCGAGGGGCGCTGCAGCAACCTTCCAGGTTGTCAGGCTCGCCCGGGGCGTTATCCAAACGCATCAACGGCGCCCATTCGCAGACAACGAATGGAGAGCTTTCATGAGCGCTGCTTTTAACGATTTCAAAGTCGCCGACATTTCCCTGGCCGATTGGGGCCGCAAGGAACTGACCATCGCCGAGTCCGAGATGCCGGCACTGATGGGCCTGCGCCGCAAGTACGCCGCCAGCCAGCCGCTGAAAGGCGCGAAGATCCTCGGCTGCATCCACATGACCATCCAGACCGGCGTGCTGATCGAGACGCTGACCGCCCTGGGCGCGGAAGTGCGCTGGTCGTCCTGCAACATCTTCTCCACTCAGGATCAGGCCGCTGCCGCCATCGCCGCAGCCGGCATCCCGGTATTCGCCTGGAAGGGCGAGACCGAGCAAGAGTACGAGTGGTGCATCGAGCAGACCATCCTCAAGGATGGCAAGCCGTGGGACGCCAACATGGTGCTGGACGACGGCGGTGACCTGACCGAGATCCTGCACAAGAAATACCCGCAGATGCTCGAGCGCATTCACGGCATCACCGAAGAGACCACCACCGGTGTGCACCGCCTGCTCGACATGCTCAAGGCCGGCACCCTGAAAGTCCCGGCGATCAACGTCAACGACGCCGTGACCAAGAGCAAGAACGACAACAAGTACGGCTGCCGTCACAGCCTCAACGACGCCATCAAGCGCGGCACCGACCACCTGTTGTCGGGCAAGCAGGCGCTGGTCATCGGCTACGGTGACGTGGGCAAGGGCTCGGCGCAGTCGCTGCGTCAAGAAGGCATGATCGTCAAGGTCTCGGAAGTCGACCCGATCTGCGCCATGCAGGCCTGCATGGACGGCTTCGAGCTGGTATCGCCGTACATCGACGGCATCAACGATGGCAGCGAAGCCAGCATTGACAAGGCGCTGCTGGGCAAGATCGACCTGATCGTCACCACCACCGGTAACGTCAACGTCTGCGATGCCAACATGCTCAAGGCCCTGAAGAAGCGCGCCGTGGTATGCAACATCGGTCACTTCGACAACGAGATCGACACCGCCTTCATGCGCAAGAACTGGGCATGGGAAGAGGTCAAGCCGCAGGTGCACAAGATCCACCGCACCGGTGCCGGCAGCTTCGATCCGGCCAACGACGACTACCTGATCCTGCTGGCCGAAGGCCGTCTGGTGAACCTGGGTAACGCCACCGGCCGCAGAAGTTACCCGAGCCGCATCATGGACGGCTCCTTCGCCAACCAGGTACTGGCGCAGATCTTCCTGTTCGAGCAGAAGTTCGCTGACCTCTCCGCCGAGAAGAAAGCCGAGCGTCTGACTGTCGAAGTGCTGCCGAAGAAGCTGGACGAAGAAGTGGCGCTGGAAATGGTCAAGGGCTTCGGTGGCGTAGTCACTCGGCTGACCAAGCAGCAGGCCGAGTACATCGGCGTGTCCGTGGAAGGCCCGTTCAAGCCGGACGCTTACCGCTACTAATGCGTAGGGTGGATAAGCCTCTGGCTTATCCACCGCCGACTTCCCGCACGGTGGATGGAAAAACGTCATCCACCCTACGTCTCCAAGGCTAGAAACCTATGAGCCAAGAACGCCGCTACAGCTTCGAGTTCTTCCCCACCAAGACCGAAGCCGGGCATGAAAAACTGATGGACGTGGCGCGCCAACTGGCGGCCTACAAACCCGATTTCTTCTCCTGCACCTATGGCGCCGGCGGTTCGACCCGCGACCGCACGCTCAACACCGTGCTGCAGCTCGATGGCGAGGTGAAGGTGCCGACCGCGCCGCATCTGTCCTGCGTCGGCGACAGCAAGGCCGAGCTGCTCGAACTGCTCAACCTGTACAAGAATGCCGGCATCAAGCGCATCGTCGCCCTGCGCGGCGACCTGCCGTCGGGTATGGGCATGGCCAGCGGTGAGCTGCGCTACGCCAACGAGCTGGTCGAGTTCATTCGTACTGAAACCGGTGATCACTTCCATATCGAAGTGGCCGCCTATCCGGAGATGCACCCGCAGGCGCGCAACTTCGAAAGCGACATCGCCAACTTCGTGCGCAAGGCCAAGGCCGGTGCCGACAGCGCCATCACCCAGTACTTCTTCAACGCCGACAGCTACTTCTACTTCGTCGAGCGCGTGCGCAAGCTGGGCGTGGACATCCCGGTGGTGCCGGGCATCATGCCGATCACCAACTACAGCAAGCTGGCACGCTTCTCCGACGCCTGTGGTGCGGAGATTCCGCGCTGGGTGCGCAAGCAGCTGGAAGCCTATGGCGACGACAGCGACAGCATTCGCGCCTTCGGCGAGCAGGTGATCACCGAGATGTGCGAACGCCTGCTGCAAGGTGGCGCGCCGGGCCTGCACTTCTACAGCATGAACCTGGCCGGTCCCAGCCTGGCCATCTGGAACAACCTCGACCTCAAACGCTGACGGGCAGGGAGCCGCGCAGCGGCTCCCACGCTCAAGGATGAGCCAATGACACTCAAGCGCCTCCTTCCCCTCGCCCTGCTCTGCGGCCTGCATGCGCCAGCTGCTCTGGCCAGCTCCGACATGACCTGCACACCGAGCTGGAAGCTGATCTCGGACCAGCTCTCGGGGTGCAACAACCTGGCCTTTCTCAGCCCCGGCAACGATAGCCGGGTGAACCTGCAGCTGCTGCTCGACGATGCCGGCTACCTGAAGCTGACCCGCACACCGCAGGCGCTCGACGGTTATGAGTACGGCTACGGCCTGGTGCCCTTCAGCCTCGGCATGCTCGATGCGAACCGCGCCATTAGCGAGGCGGCCGAGGCCGACGAGCAAGGCGTCGACCCGAACGTGGCGTACCTGACCCAGGCTTTGCAGCGTCTGGGCATCGACAGCGAAGTGGATGCTTTCGCCATACACCGCTTCGCCGAAGGCGAGGGTAATCGCTGCCGCAGCAACGACCTGCAGGCCATGCGCGGCTTCGTCGATGCCCTCAGCGCCACGCCGGATCTGGCCGCGAGCGAAGCGCAGGCGCTGGCCCGCTCGCGTCGCAGCCTGCTGAGCCTGTGCGGCGAGGGTGATCCGCAAGCAGAGGACATCCTGCCGCCGGCGACGCAGCTGCAGTCGCCCGCTGCCGAGGCCTTCGGCAATTACCTGCGCGGCGCCGACGCCTTCTATCGCGGCGACTTCGAGCAGGCCCGCGAACGTTTCGCCGAACTCGCGGACAGCGAACAGCCCTGGCTGCGCGAAACCGCCCAATACCTGCTCGGTCGCGTCGCCCTGAACCAGGCGCAACTGAACGCCTTCGACGAGTACGGTTTCTTCAGTCCGGAGCAGGTGGATAAATCCAGCCTCGATTCCAGCGCGAAGTCCTTCGAGCAGTATCTGACGAACTATCCACAGGGCCTCTACAGCGACTCGGCGCGCGGCCTGCAACGCCGCGTGTATTGGCTCGCCGGCAACACCCGGCGTTTCGCCGAAGCATTCGCTCAGCAATTCGAGCGTGGCGCGCAGCAGGTCGACATGCCCGCACTGATCGAGGAGCTGGACGGCAAGCTGCTGCCCAGCCTCGCCCCGGATGCCATCGAAGACCCGCTGCTGCTGGCCATGGTCGACCTGATCCAGCTGCGCGATCCCGGCAGCAACAGCGAGCCGCGCCTCAGCCTTGAGCAGTTGCAGGCGCAGCAACCGCGCTTCGCCAGCCAGCCCGGCCTGCATGCCTACCTGGTCGCTGCCTGGCATTTCTACCGCGGCGGCGATGCCCAGCAGACTCTCACCGCCCTGCCGGATGCCGGTTCCGGGCCGATGAATGCCCTCGCCTTCAGCCAGGAAACCCTGCGCGGCCTGGCGCTGGAAGCCAAGGGTGAGCAGGCCGCAGCCTTGCAGCACTGGCAGACGCTATTGGCACGCAGCCAAGACCCGCTGCAGCAGGCCCAGCTGCAACTGGCCCTGGCCTTGAACCATGAGCGCAGTGGCGAACTGGGCAAGGTGTTCGCCGCCAATTCGCCGATCACCACCGCGCCGATCCGTGAGCGCCTGCTTGCCTATGGCGCCGGCCCCGAGCTGCTGCGCCAGCAGGCCGGCAACGAGCAGGCGCCGGCGGGCGAGCGCGCAACCGCGCTGTACACCCTGCTCTATCGCGATCTGGATTACGGCCGCTACACCGATTTCCTCAGCGATTTCGCGCAGTTCCCGTACAAGGCGACACAGCCAGCGCAGCGCCTCGATCCCGGCCTGTTCGCCTGGAGCGGCGGCAGCGATGCCGGCTATGCCTGCCCGAGCCTGGTCAGGATCGCCGAACGCCTCGCCGCCAATGCCGAGGACGCTCAGGGCATGCTGTGCCTGGGCGACTTCATCCGCGTCCATGGCCTCGATGATCACTGGCTGAATCGCCCGCCGGCGGCCGGCGAACTGGGCAGCGCACCGAGCCAGTTCCAGGGCGCGTCCTTTTCCCGCCTGGCCGCCTACCAGCTGCTGCTGACTGGCCCGCAGGTCAGCCGTGAGGACAAGGCCTACGCGCTGTTCCGCGCAATCAACTGCTATGCGCCCAGCGGCTACAACAGCTGCGACCGCCAGGACATCAGCAAGGACCAACGCAAGCAGTGGTTCCAGACCCTCAAGCGCAGCTACGCGGATACCCAGTGGGCGCAGCGACTCAAGTATTACTGGTAGGCCTGCTCCTGCTGGCAGCCGGCCTGCCGGCGCAGGCCGCGCGCGTCGATGCCAGCGAGCATCAGGCATTCTGGCTGTGGGCCGGCGTGACGCCACAGCCGGTGCTGGCCCAGGCCCGTACGCTGTACGTGCTGCAGGGGCAGATCGATGGTCCGCGCCGCGCCGGCGATCCATCGGCACGCATGCAGGCACAGAACCCGGCCACGCCCAGGCTGTCGAAGGACGTCGAGCTCTGGGTGGTGTATCGCGCGCATACCCTGGACTGGAACGACGAGGTATTCGCCCTGCTGCTGAGCCAATTGCAGCGCTGGCAGCGTTCCGGCAACCGGGTCAGCGGGGTGCAGATCGATTTCGATGCGCAAACGCTGCGTCTGGATCGTTACGTAGCCTTCCTAGAAGAACTGCGCCAGCGCCTGCCGCGGCAATACCGCCTGAGCATCACCGGCCTGCTGGACTGGGCCGGCAACGCCGACCCGGCGGCGCTGAACCGCCTCGCCGGGGTGGTCGATGAAGTGGTCATGCAAACCTACCAGGGCCGCCACAGCATCGCCGGCTACCAGCGCTACCTGCCGAGCATTGCGCGGCTGCAGTTGCCGTTTCGCATCGGCCTGATACAAAACGGCGAATGGCAGGCGCCGGATTACCTGCAAAGCAGTCCCTGGTTCCGCGGCTATGTGGTATTTCTGCTGAACCCGAGCGAACCCGCAACCGACACACCAGCGGCCAGACGCTGACCCTCATCAACCGAGCACCGCAAAACCCGCTGCGACAACGAATTCGAACTTCCTCAGCGCCGGCCTTTGGCGCGAGCTTGCTACCAGGACCTCACTTCATGCTCAAACGCTCCACGATCAACGCCTCCGTCAGCCCCAAGGGCAGCCTGGAAACCCTCTCCCAGCGCGAAGTGCAGCAACTGCGCGAAACCGGCTCGGGCAGCGTCTACCGCCTGTTCCGCCAGTGCGCCCTGGCGATCCTCAACACCGGCTCGCACAGCGACAACGCCAAGACCATCCTCGAGGCCTACCCGGACTTCGAAGTGAAGATCCATCAGCAGGATCGCGGCATCCGCCTGGAGCTGCTGAACGCACCAGCCGATGCCTTCGTCGACGGTGAGATGATCGCCAGCACCCGCGAGATGCTGTTCAGCGCTCTGCGCGATATCGTCTTCACCCAGAGCGAGCTGGAGCACAAGCGCATCGACCTGGACAGCTCCGAAGGCATCACCGATTACGTCTTTCACCTGCTGCGCAATGCCAAGACCCTGCGCAGCGGCGTCGAACCGAAGATGGTGGTGTGCTGGGGCGGCCACTCGATCAGCACCGAGGAGTACAAGTACACCAAGAAGGTCGGCCATGAGCTGGGCCTGCGCGGCCTGGACATCTGCACCGGCTGCGGCCCGGGCGTGATGAAAGGCCCGATGAAGGGCGCCACCATCAGCCATGCCAAGCAGCGCAACCTAACCGGCCGCTACCTGGGGCTGACCGAGCCGGGCATCATCGCCGCCGAGGCGCCCAACCCGATCGTCAACGAACTGGTGATCCTGCCGGACATCGAGAAGCGCCTTGAGGCTTTCGTTCGCGTCGGCCACGGCATCATCATCTTCCCGGGCGGTGCCGGCACGGCCGAAGAGTTCCTCTACCTGCTGGGCATACTCACCCACCCGGACAACCAGGATCTGCCCTTCCCGGTCATTCTCACTGGGCCAAAGAGCGCCGGCCCCTACCTGCAGCAGCTGCACGACTTCATCGGCGCCACCCTGGGCGAGGTGGCGCAGCAGCGCTACCGCATGATCGTCAACGATCCGGCCGAAGTGGCCCGCGAAATGGCTGTTGGCATCAAGGCCGTGCGTCAGTTCCGCCGCGAACGCAACGACGCCTTCCACTTCAACTGGCTGCTGAAGATCGACGAGAGCTTCCAGCACCCGTTCGAACCGACCCATGAAGCCATGGCCAGCCTCAACCTGACCCGCGAGCAGCCGCTGCATCACCTTGCCGCCAACCTGCGCCGCGCCTTTTCCGGCATCGTCGCGGGTAACGTCAAGGAGAACGGCATCCGCCTGATCGAGGAGCACGGCCCTTACGAGATCCGTGGCGAAACCACCATCATGCGTCCGCTGGATCGCCTGCTGCAGGCCTTCGTCGAGCAGCACCGCATGAAACTGCCGGGCGGCAGCGCCTACGAGCCATGCTACCGGGTCGTGGACTGACAGGCGGACGGGCTTTCGAGGCGCGGGCAAAGCGGCTACCCTGGCGCAATGCCATTAATACAGCGCCAAATTACTGCCTTCCTGCTGCTAGGTTGCATAGCGTTCGCCGCTCGCGGCGAAACGCTGCACCTGGTCACGGAAGCCTGGGCGCCTTATGTCTATGAAGAAGATGGCCAGGCAGCCGGCCTCGACTACGAGATAACCCGCGAGGTGCTGCGCCGCCTGGGCATGCAGCTGGATCTGCAGTTCCTGCCCTGGAAACGCTGCCTGCTGGCGCTGGAGCATGGCCACGCCGACGGCATTCTGGACATTTTCCATCTGCCCGAGCGTGAGGCGAGCATGCGCTTCGTCGCTGAGCCACTGAGCGACGTCGAGTTCGTGCTGTTCTACGCACGCAATCGCCCCTATCCCTATGAGCGCCTGGAAGACCTGCGCGGCCTGGTGATCGGCATCTCGCCCGGCTACTGGTACAACGACGAAACCTTCCGCACCTCGACACTGTTCCGCCGTGAGGAAGCACCGACTCACGAGGCCAATCTGGGCAAGCTGATTCGCCATCGGGTCGACCTCGTGGTCAGCGACCGCCGCGCCGGGCTCTACCTGGGCGCACAATTGGGCCTGCTCGAACAGATCGACTACAACCGCAAGGCCGTCGGCCGCGACCGCCTGTATCTGGCATTGCGCAACGATCCGGCGTTCGAGCGCCTGGCCAGCGACTTCGCCCGCGAGCTGCGCCGCTTCAAACGCGAGCCTGCCTACGCGGCACTGCAACGGCGCTACGCCAAGCCTGAAAATCTCAGGCCGTGAACCAACCGACAGGCTGGTAGCTACGCAGGCCATCAGCTCTGTTATACTCGGGCCTTCCCGCCAGGCTTGCGCCCGGATGCTAGCTCTCAGAAGCCAGCAGTACCGGACGGGATCACGCGCCCCACGCATGATTCAAGCCAGGCAATATCACCCCATAGGGCCACGCCCTCACTACGTACAGGATTGCCCATGTCCTTTGCTTCCCTCGGTCTCTCCGAGGCTCTAGTCCGTGCGATCGAATCCGCCGGCTACACCCAGCCCACTCCGGTGCAACAGCGGGCCATTCCCGCCGTGTTGCAAGGTCGCGATCTCATGGTGGCGGCCCAGACGGGCACGGGTAAGACCGCAGGCTTCGCCCTGCCGATTCTCGAGCGTCTGTTCCCCGCCGGTCACCCGGACCGCGAACAGCGCCACGGCCCGAAACAGCCGCGCGTGCTGGTGCTGACCCCCACCCGCGAACTGGCCGCCCAGGTGCACGACAGCTTCAAGATCTATGCGCGTGACCTGAAATTCGTCAGCGCCTGCATCTTCGGCGGCGTCGGCATGAACCCGCAGGTCCAGGCACTGGCCAAGGGCGTCGACGTACTCGTCGCCTGCCCGGGCCGCCTGCTCGACCTGGCCGGCCAGGGCAGCGTCGATCTGTCCCACGTGGAAATCCTGGTACTGGACGAAGCCGACCGCATGCTCGACATGGGCTTCATCCATGACGTGAAGAAGGTCCTCGCCCGCCTGCCGGCGCAACGCCAGAACCTGCTGTTCTCGGCGACCTTCTCCAAGGACATCACCGACCTGGCCGGCAAGCTGCTGCACAATCCGGAGCGCATCGAGGTCACGCCGCCGAACACCACGGTCGAGCGTATCGAGCAGCGCGTGTTCCGCCTGGCTGCCAGCCACAAGCGCGCCCTGCTGGCCCACCTGATCACCCAGGGTGCCTGGGAACAGGTGCTGGTGTTCACCCGCACCAAGCACGGCGCCAACCGTCTGGCTGAGTACCTCGACAAGCACGGCCTGCCGGCTGCCGCGATCCACGGCAACAAGAGCCAGAACGCACGCACCAAGGCCCTGGCCGACTTCAAGGCGAACAAGGTGCGCATCCTGGTCGCCACCGATATCGCCGCTCGCGGTCTGGACATCGACCAGCTGCCGCACGTGGTCAACTTCGAGCTGCCCAACGTCGAGGAAGACTACGTTCACCGCATCGGCCGTACCGGTCGCGCCGGGCGTAGCGGCGAGGCCATCTCGCTGGTCGCACCGGACGAAGAGAAGCTGCTGAAAAGCATCGAACGCATGACCAAGCAGAAGATCCCCGACGGCGATCTGATGGGCTTCGATGCCAGCGCCGTGGAAGCGGAGCGCCCGGAAGTGCGCGAGCCGCGTCAACCACGCAATGCCGGGCAGAAGAAGCAGAAGGCCGAAGGCGGCGACAAGCCCAAGGGCGAGCGCCACGGCAGCGGCCGCAAGGACAAGGGCAAGGACAGCGGCAAGGAACAGAAGGCCAAGCCGCAGGGCCAGAAGCGCCGTGGCCAGGGCCCGCGCAGCGATGGCCAGAGCCAGACCGCCGCAGCGATTCCACCGTTGCCTCCGGATCGTGACCCGGAAGAATTTCTCGACGATGAAATCGACAACTTCGGTAACCGTGTCGACTACGTCAGCCCCAACCAGAACAAGCAGCAGGGTCGTGGCCGCCGCTCCGGCGGCGCTCAGGCCAACGGTGCGACTCAGGGTCAGCCGCGGCAGAACGGCAAAGGGCCGCGCAACAACAACGGCGGCGGCAATGGCGCAGGCAAGAACCGTCGCCAGGGTGGCGCCGGCCAAGGTGGTCAGGGGCGCAACGGTGGCAACCGTGGCCGCGCTCGTCCCGCCCATGATGGACGCATCACCTCGCTCGACCGTGACGAGCTGCCGCGTTCCGATGCGCCCGTACGCAACCCGCGCGAGAAACAGCCGATCATCATGCACAAGGGCTCGCGCCTGGATCGCTTCCCCACCGCCGAGCAACTCGACGAGCTGAGCAACAGTACCCGTCCGCGTGGCGAGAAGCCGGCACTGCTGACGCGCAATCGCGACGAGTAAGCTGATGCGCAAACGAAAACGCCGCCCGATGGGCGGCGTTTTTGTTTAGGGGGAGAGGCCAGTGGAGAACCAGCCCTCTCCCGCCCTTCGGGCACCCCGCTTCCATAAATGGGAGAGGGTCATCAGCTGGGCCGCTAGCGGCCGTTTTCTTTACTGACGAATACCTTCGACCGAGATGATCAGCTCGACGGTTTCCGAAGCCGGGCCGAGGTCCTTGGTGATGTCGAAGTCCTTCAGCTTCAGGGTGGTGGTGCCCTCGAAGCCGGCACGGTAGCCGCCCCATGGGTCCTTGCCTTCGCCGATGAACTTGGCCGCGATCACCACCGGCTTGGTCACGCCATTGAGAGTCAGGTTACCGGTGACGTCAGCGGTGCCTTCGCCAGTGGACTTGACCGAAGTGGACTCGAAGGTCGCGGTGTCGTGCTTGCTGACGTTGAGGAAGTCGGCACTGCGGATGTGCTTGTCACGCTCGGCGTGGTTGGTGTCGACGCTGGCGGTCTTCAGGGTCACGTTGACCTTGCTCGCCTCGGGGTTGGCGGCATCGAAGCTGAACGTGCCGTCGAAGTCCTTGAAGGTGCCGTACAGCCAGCTGTAACCCAGGTGGCTGATCTTGAAGTTGACGAAGGCATGCTGGCCTTGCTTGTCGATGGCGTAGTCGGCCGCCATGGCCTGGCCGCCGATCAGCGCGGAACCCAGAACCAGTGCAGCGAGGGCGTTCTTCAACATGGGTGTTCTCCTTGCGAGGTTGTCGATCTAGATGGGCCTTGGCCCGGTTATGAAATGCGTCAGCGCCCGAACATCCGCAGCAGGGTGCTATCGCGGTCGATGAAATGGTGTTTGAGTGCGGCCAGGCCATGCAGGACGGCGAAGATCACCAGTCCCCAGGCCAGGTATTCGTGGATGGCGCCGGCGATGTCTTCCTGCTGCGGGATACCGGTCAGGGTTGCCGGCACACTGAACAGCCCGAATACGTCGATGCCACGGCCATCGGCGGTAGAGATCAGGTAACCGGAGATCATCACGCCGAACAGGCCGAGATAGAGCAGGCCATGCCCCAGTTTGGAAGCCAGGCGAGTGAACTGGCCGTGGCTGGCCAGCACAGCCGGCGCCGGATTGAGCAAACGCCACAGCACCCGCAGCAGCATCACGGCAAACAGCAGGATGCCAATGCTCTTGTGCAGGTCCGGTGCGCTCTGCCGCCACGGATCGTAATAGCTGAGCCCCACCATCCAGAAGCCAAGGCCGAACAGGCCGAATACGGCCAGTGCGACCAGCCAGTGCAGCAGCACGCTGACCAGACCATAACGAGCAGAGGTATTGCGCCATTGCATGGGGAGCTTTCCTAATCCAGATTCCGAGCAAGACTAACGGCAAATATATCGATTTAAAGCGGAATTTTTCGCTATGAAACATCGAGAAATGCGATATCTCGTTTCGACCATTCGCCGGTGCAGACCCGCTTAGTGCCAAGGCCCTGCGCAAAGTTCGTCGCCAGCGGCGTCGGCGGCGCATAAGGCCTGACCGACGGCAGCTGCCACGCCTGTGCTGCGGCTTCTGGTAGGCTGTGCCGCCGAATACTGGGAGATAGCTCATGAGCCTGAACGATCACTGGATGCAACGCGATCTCGACGTGTTGTGGCACCCCTGCACCCAGATGAAGGATCACGAGCGCCTGCCCCTGGTGGCGATCCGCAAGGCCTCCGGCGTGTGGCTGGAAGACTTCGACGGCAAGCGCTACCTGGACGCGGTCAGCTCCTGGTGGGTGAATGTCTTCGGCCACGCCAACCCACGCATCAACGCGCGCATCCGCGAACAGCTGGAAAGCCTCGAGCACGTCATGCTCGCCGGCTTCACCCATCAGCCGGTGATCGAACTGTCCGAGCGCCTGGTGCAGATCACTCCGCCCGGGCTGAACAAGGTGTTCTACGCCGACAACGGCTCCTCGGGCATCGAGGTGGCGCTGAAGATGAGTTTCCACTACTGGCTCAACAACGGCCAGACCGGCAAGAAGCGCTTCGTCACCCTCACCAACAGTTATCACGGCGAAACCGTGGCGGCGATGTCGGTGGGCGACGTGTCGCTGTTCACCGATACCTACAAGGCGCTGCTGCTCGACACCATCAAGGTGCCCAGCCCGGACTGCTACCTGCGTCCGGAGGGCGTGAGCTGGGAGGAGCATTCGCGCGCCATGTTCGCCCATATGGAGCAGACGCTGGCCGAGCACCACCATGAGGTCGCCGCGGTGATCGTCGAGCCGCTGATCCAGGGCGCCGGCGGCATGCGCATGTACCACCCGATCTACCTCAAGCTGCTGCGCGAGGCCTGCGACCGCTACGGCGTGCACCTGATCCACGACGAGATCGCCGTTGGCTTCGGCCGCACCGGCACGATGTTCGCCTGCGAGCAGGCCGGTATCACCCCGGACTTCCTCGTGCTGTCCAAGGCACTGACCGGTGGCTACCTGCCGATGGCGGCGGGGCTGACCACCGATGACGCTTATGGCGCCTTCTACGATGACTACGCCACCCTGCGCGCCTTCCTCCACTCGCACACCTACACCGGCAATCCGCTGGCCTGCGCCGCCGCCCTGGCGACGCTGGACATCTTCCGCGATGACGATGTGATCGAACGCAACAAGGCCCTGGCGGCACGTATGGCCAGCGCCACCGCGCACCTGGCCGATCACCCGCACGTGGCGGAAGTGCGCCAGACCGGCATGGCCCTGGCGATCGAGATGGTGCAGGACAAGGCCAGCAAAGCCGCCTACCCCTGGCAGGAGCGGCGCGGCCTGCGTGTGTACCAGCACGCACTGGAACGCGGTGCGCTGCTGCGACCGCTGGGCAGCGTGGTGTACTTCCTGCCGCCTTACGTGATCACGCCAGAGGAGATCGATTTCCTCGCCGAGGTGGCCAGCGAAGGCATCGATATCGCCACCCGAGAGTCGGTCAGCGTGGCGGTAGATAACAGCCACTACCCGGACCATCGCGATCCGGGCTAAAAGCGGCCACAGGCTTCAGGCTACAAGCCACAGGCGATACACTCCGCCCACCTGTAGCCTGCCGCCTGAAGCCTTTTCCCATGCGCCTATCCCGCTTCTTCATCGATGCCCCGCTGTCCCTCGGCCAACACGACTTGCCCGAGGCACAGGCCCATTACATCGGCCGTGTGCTTCGCCATGCGGTGGGCGATGCCGTACAGCTGTTCGACGGCAGCGGCCAGGAATACCTCGGCGAGCTGATCGAGGTGGGCAAGAAGAGCGTGCGCGTCGAGCTGCGCGAATCCTTCGCCGGGCTGAGCGAATCACCGCTGCGCATCCATCTGGGGCAGGGCCTGTCGCGCGGCGAGCGCATGGACTGGGCGATTCAGAAAGCCACCGAGCTCGGTGCCGGCGAAATCACCCCGATCATCTCGGCGCGCTGCGAGGTGCGGCTGAAGGACGAACGCGCCGACAAGCGCATGGCCCACTGGCGCCAGGTGGCGATCAGCGCCTGCGAGCAGTGCGGCCGTTCGGTGCTGCCGGTGATCCATGCGCCGCTGGAGCTGGACGCCTGGCTGCAACAGATCGAAGCCGACCTGAAGCTGGTGCTGCACCCGGTCGCCGAGCCCTGGGTCGGCCTTACCCCGCCACGCTCCCTGGCTTTTCTGATCGGCCCGGAAGGCGGTTTGAGCGATGCCGAAGTCGACCAGGCCAAGGGCGCCGGCTTCCACGCCGCCCGCCTCGGACCGCGTGTTTTGCGTACGGAAACGGCCCCCGTGGTGGCCCTGAGTGTCGCTCAGCAGCTCTGGGGCGACCTGTAAGCGCAAAATGTCGCCTTGACGTAACAAATTGTGACCTCAAGAGATTGCAAGACCGGCAGTCTTTGTCATGCTCTGCGCGCCGCACGCGCGACCCGCTCACCAGCAACCTGCGCGCGGCCGAGGCCGGCGCCCCGCAGCGTCGTTCTCTTCCAATAACAAACAACGGGCCTCGGCACCGCCCAAAAGGCGGCCGCATGCCCAGGAGCATTGCATGAACGAACTGGTCTCGACCCTAAACGGTCTGGTCTGGAGCCCGGCGCTGATCTATCTATGTCTCGGCGTTGGTCTCTACTTCTCCCTGCGCGGCCGCTTCCTCCAGGTTCGCCACTTCAAAGAAATGATTCGCCTGATGTTCACCGGCAAGACCGATGAACATGGCATCACCTCCTTCCAGGCTCTGACCATGACCCTCGCCGGTCGCGTCGGTACCGGCAACATCGCCGGTGTGGCCACCGCGATCACCTTCGGTGGTCCGGGTGCCGTGTTCTGGATGTGGATGGTGGCCTTCCTCGGCGCCAGCTCGGCATTCGTCGAATCCACCCTCGGTCAGGTGTACAAGGAAAAGCTCAACGGTGAATACCGCGGCGGCCCGGCCTTCTACATCGAGAAGGGCCTGGGTCTGAAGTGGTACGCCTGGCTGTTCGCCGTGGTCACCGTGTTCGCCTGCGGCCTGCTGCTGCCGGGCGTACAGGCCAACTCCATCGCCTCCAGCGTCAACACCGCCTTCGGCATCGACCCGAACGTCACCGCCGCCGTGCTGGCTGTGCTGATCGGTCTGATCATCTTCGGTGGCGTCAAGCGTATCGCCCACTTCACCCAGGTGGTCGTACCCTTCATGGCGCTGGGCTACATTCTGGTAGCGCTGGTCATCATCCTGCTGAACATCGGCAAGCTGCCGGAAGTGGTGATGCTGATCGTCAAGAGCGCCTTCGGCCTCGAGGCAGGCTTCGGCGCCATCGTCGGCATGGCCATCCAGTGGGGCGTCAAGCGTGGCGTGTACTCCAACGAAGCCGGCCAGGGTACTGGTCCGCACGCGTCGTCCGCCGCTGCCGTCAGCCACCCGGCCAAGCAGGGCCTGGTCCAGGGCTTCTCGGTTTACATCGACACCCTGTTCGTCTGCTCCGCCACCGCCTTCATGCTGCTGATCACCGGCCAGTACAACGTGCAGGCACCCGATGGCAGCGCGATGTTCACCGGTATCGCTGGCGTCGCCGCAGGTCCGGGCTACGTGCAGACCGCGATGGAGAACATGATGCCCGGCTTCGGCAATGCCTTCGTCGCCATCGCCCTGTTCTTCTTCGCCTTCACCACCATCCTGGCGTACTACTACATCGCCGAGACCAACATTGCCTACATCAACCGCAAGGTGAAGCGCCCCATCCTCACCCTGCTGCTGAAGTTCGGCATCATCGCGGCTACCGTCTACGGCACCGTGCACACTGCCACCTTCGCCTGGGACCTGGGTGACCTTGGCGTGGGCCTGATGGCCTGGCTGAACATCATCGCCATCCTGCTCATGCACAAGGTCGCCTACAAGTGCCTGAAGGACTACGAGCAGCAGCAGGACGAAGGCAAGGACCCGGTCTTCCACCCGGAGAAGCTCGGCATCACCAATGCCGACTACTGGAGCGGCCATACCTCCGAAGACAACCTGTCTGCCGAGAAAGCCGAAGCGCAGCAACCGCAGCGCTGATCAGCTCACCGCAGTAACGAAAAAGCCCCGGCAATGCCGGGGCTTTTTCATGGGCGCTCGCCTGAGCGCAGGAATACGTCAGATCAGGCCGGCATCGGCGAGCAGTTGCTCCAGCGCCGCCAGATCCGGAATACGCACCACGTCTTCACCAACACGCGCTGCGCCCAGCTCCAGCGGCGCCAGTTCGACATCGGCCGCCGGCAGATCGCTGCCAACCTTCAGCGAGCGTGGAATGCCCTGCACCAGCAGGGCGATGAACTTGACCTTGGGCCGGCCACCGAGGGCGTTGATCACCGCCACGCGTGCGCCGCTGGCGACCTGCGCCTGACCACCGCTGGCAGCCTCGAAGGACAGCAGCGGCAAGCGCAGATCACGCCAGGCGATCTGGCCGAGAAACCACTCGGGCATGCCTTCGCTGACCTGCGGGGCGCGATAGGGAATCAGCTCGGCCACCGCCACGTTGGGCAGCAGCAAGGTGCGGTCGGCCAGGGGTACCAGCAGGCCGGTGAGACCGGCAGCGCTGTTCTGGGTGGCGACGGCTTGGCTCATTGAAACGTCCTCAACTGCAATGTTCGGCGAGGTGATTGACCAGGGCCACGGCCAGCTCGCGCGGGTCGGCGCTGAAGCTGCTGTAGCCGCCCTCGCGCAGGCTGTCCGGCATGCTCGGGCTGGCGCAGCTTTCGGCGCGCTGGGTCCAGATCACCCCGCCCTGGCGTTTGACGTAAGCGGCGGCGGCACTGCCGTCGCTACCCATGCCGCTGAACACGATGACGCCACACTGGGCACCGAACTGCTGCGCCAGGTTGAGCATCATCTGATCGATGGAAGGGCTGTAGGGCTCCGGCCAGGCGCGCTCGGCGATCTGCATCGCGCCGTCCTCGGCAAAACCCAGTTCATTGCTGATCGGCACCACCACCACCTCACCGCAACGCACCGGGTCGCCATGGCGCGCCGTATTGACATGCCACTGGCTGTGGCGACCGACCGCCTGCGGCAGTGCCGCCTCGAAACTGGCATCGATGTGTTGCGCATAGATGAAGCCGATGGGCAGACCACCCGGCAGCGCATCGAGGAAGGCCTTGACCGCCGCCGGGCCGCCCAGCGAGGCCGCCAGCAGCCAGACCTGGCGTGCCGGTTCGCCCGCTTTCAGCGGGGTATTGGCCAGTGCTTGCGGCAGCTCCAGACGCGCTGGACGCTGCGCCTCGTCGAGCAATGCCTGCAGGCTCGGCCCGACCGCCTGGGTCGGGTCGCCGACCAGGCGCTTGAGTTTGCCGAACAGACTGCGCTCCCAACGCGGGTAGTTTTCCGAGTGACGTTCGGGTGCATGGCCCTCGCCGAACAGCACCGGGGCGCTGGCGCGCTCCAGCAGGCTGTCGACCAACGGCGAATCTTCCGACTGCGCCAGGTCCACCAACCACAGGTCGGTGTCGCAGGCCGCCAGCGCTTCCTCGTCGAGTCGCGCCGGATCGCTGTTGAGCACCACCTGATAGCCGCCACCGGCCAATGCCTGCTGCAGCACATGGCGCTGCAGCGAGGTGTCGGCGATTACAGCGATACGCGCGGAGGATTTGTCTGTCATGTCCGTTTGACCCGGTGGCTATCCACCAACTGTGCAATGGTGTCGAGCAGCAAGGACTCCTGATAGGGCTTGCCGAGGTACTGGTTGACGCCGATGGCCATGGCTCGATCGCGGTGCTTCTCGCCGGTACGCGAGGTGATCATGATGATCGGCAGGTCCTTCAGGCGCTCGTCGTGACGCACCAGCGTGGCTACCTCGAAGCCGTCCATGCGCGGCATCTCGATGTCCAGCAGCATGATATCGGGCTTGTGTTCCTGCAGCTGGGCGATGGCGTCCACCCCGTCCTTGGCGGTAACCACGTTCATGCCGTTACGTTCGAGCAGACGGCTAGTGACCTTACGCACGGTGACCGAATCGTCCACCACCATGACCAGGGTCGGACGGTCGATCTCCACGTCCTCGTTGACGGCAGCCTGACGCGAAGCCAGACGCGGCATCAGCTGGCTCTGCAGGTGCGCATGCAGCACACGAATGGTTGCCAGCAGGTCGAGAATCACCACCACGCGACCGTCACCGAGGATGGTCGCCCCGGAAATACCGTGCACCCCGGCGAACTGCGGACCAAGGCTCTTCACCACGATCTCGCGCGAGCCGGCCAGGCTGTCCACCTGCACCGCCACGGCGTGCTCGCTGGAGCGCACCAGAATCACCGGCAGCGGCAGACTCTGCCCCACCAGCTTGGGTTGCTGGCCATTGTTCAGCAGGTCGCCCAGGTACTTCAGCTCGTAAGCCTGCCCGGCGTATTCGAAGCGAGGCGCATCGGGGGCGTAGTAGGCCTCCAGCTCATAGGGCGAGACGCGCACGATACCTTCGATGGTGTTCAATGGGATGGCGTAGAGGTCTTCGCCGGAGTACACCATCAGTGCGCGGTTGACCGACACGGTGAACGGCAGGCGAATGGTGAAGCGGGTGCCCTGGCCGACCGTCGAGTCGATGCTCATCGAGCCACCGAGCTGCTTGACCTCCGAATGCACCACGTCCATGCCGACGCCGCGCCCGGAAATCTGCGTGACTTTCTCGGCGGTGGAGAAACCGGCCTCGAGAATGAACTGCAGCACCTCGTGATCGCTCAGGTCGCTGTCGGCATCCATCAGACCACGTTCGATGGCCTTGCGGCGCACGGCCTCCAGACGGATACCACCACCGTCATCTTCCAGGGTGAGAACGATGTCGCCACCCTCACGGCCCAGATTGAGGCGAATGGTGCCGGTGTCCGACTTGCCGGCAGCGCGGCGCGCCTCTGCCATCTCGATGCCATGGTCGACGGCGTTGCGCAGCATGTGCTCCAGCGGCGCGACGATGCGTTCGAGTACGGTGCGGTCCATTTCCCCTTCGGCGTTGCCGACGACGAATTCGACCTGCTTGCCCAGCTCACCGGCCACCTGACGCACGATTCGGCGCAGACGCGGCACCAGGCGATCGAACGGCACCATGCGGGTGCGCATCAGACCTTCCTGCAGCTCGGTGTTGACCCGCGCCTGTTGCAACAGCAGGGTCTCGGCGTCGCGGTTCTTCGCCGCCAGGGTTTCCTTCAGATCGAGCAAGTCGGAAGCCGATTCGAACAGCGCGCGCGAGAGCTGCTGCAGTTGCGAATGGCGGTCCATTTCCAGCGGATCGAAGTCTTCGTAACCGGCGCGCTCGGCCTCGGCCTGATAGCGGCTGAGAATCTGCGCCTGGGTCTCGGTATCGAGACGGCGCAGCTGATCACGAACGCGGTCGATGGTCGCTTCCATCTCGCTCAGGGTGAAGCTGACATCGCTGACCTGCTGTTCGACACGGCCGCGGAAGATCGAGGTTTCACCCGCCAGGTTGACCAGACCCTCGAGCAACTCTGCCGGTACCTTGACCAACTCCTGCGGCGCACGGCGGGCTGCAGCCTCCTGAGCGGCCTCCTGCGCACGCTGCACGAACGGCAGGACCTTGGGCGCCTGCACCTGCGTCGGCATTTCGCTGGCAGCCACGATGGGGCTCTGCAGGATGGTGACCGTAGTCGGCGCAGGCGTTGGCTCGGTCACGGGAGCCGTGACCGGCTCCTCGGCGAGACTGGCCGTCAGGCGCTGGCGCAGTCGGTCGAGTTCCTGTTGCAGCCCTTCGAAACCGGATTGCACGTCGAGCAACAGGCTCTCCGGCCAGGGCGCGCCCTGCTGCAGTGCCTCGCTGAGATGCTGCTCCAGATCGTGGCTCAGATCGCCAAGACGCTTCTGCCCGGCCAGGCGCGCGCCACCCTTGAGGGTGTGCAGGATGCGCAGCATCTCGTCGATGGCGCTGCTGTCGTCACGCTGTTCTTCCCAGCGTCCGATGGCGACTTCCATCGCCTCGAGCAGATCGTCGGCCTCTTCGAGGAAGATATCGAGGATATCGCTGTCAGCCTCTTCGGCGTCGTCGCTCTCAACCACGGCCTTGAGCTGCACCGCCGACGGCATGCTCAGTTGCTCGTCAGGGTTGGCCCGAAAGCGCTTGATGGTCTCGATCAGCGCATCGCCCTGCGGCACCGCACGCTGGCCACGCACGGCGTCGAGCATCTCGGCCAGGCGGTCGTGACAAGCCTGCAGCAGACTGAACAACTCCGGGCTGGCGCGCAGGCGACCCGCGCCAAGGCCCTCGTAGAGAAATTCCAGTTCGTGGGCCAGATCGCCGATTTCGCGAATCTCGGCCATGCGCGCACCGCCCTTGAGGGTGTGCAGATCACGCTGCAGCGCTTCCAGCTCCAGACTGTTGTCAACATCGCTCATCCAGCGCTGCAGCGCGGCGCCGGCGCTGTCGATGATGTCGAAGCCTTCCTCGAGGAAGATTTCCACCAGCTCGGGATCGCGCTCGTCGTGCCAGTTGGCCAGCGTGGCGCTCTGCGGCTCGGGCTCAGGCTCAGGCTCAGGCTCAGGCTCAGGCTCAGCAATAGCTTCGCTCGGAAGCGGCTCGGCGTCGGGCAGCGCCAGTTCGACTTCATCGATAAGCGGCAAATCGGCCTCAGGCTCGGCCTGGGGCTCGTCATCGAACACGATTTCGTCCTCGACCAACGCCAGGGGCGGCAGCTCGAAGCTTTCGGCCTGTTCTTCGACAACCTCGACAGGCATGTCCTGCGGCTCGGGCTCGACCGGAGCAACGGCGGCCGACAAGTTCTGCGGCGCGCCGCCCTGACGGAACTCACGGATCGCCTGGATCAGGTCATCACCGGAGACCAGAGGTCGGCGTGCCTGCAGCTGATCGAGCATCTGCGCCAGGCGGTCGTGGCTTTGCTGCAACAGGCTGCCCAGCGCCGGCGAGTAGCTGTAGCGGCGGTCGACCAGGCCCTCGTAGAGCGACTCCAGCTCGTGACCAAGGTCGCCAATCGGGCGAATCGCGGCCATGCGCGCACCACCCTTGAGGGTGTGCAGGTCGCGCTGCAGAGAAGACAGCGGCAGGGTATTGTCCGGCTCGCCGAGCCAGCGCTCGAGCGCCTGACCGGCGCTTTCAAGAATATCCACCGCCTCTTCGAGGAAAATTTCGACCATTTCTTCATCGAGTTCGGCATCGACCTCACCCGATTCGTCTTCCGCTTGCGGCGCTTCGCCTGCGTCCTCGACGATCTCCGCCTCGGCAAACTGCTCGACACCTTGCGGTTCGGCCAAGGCCTGCTCCGCCTCGGCAGTGGCCTGATCGAGTTCGATGATCTCCATTCCCTCGGCGCCGGGCGTCAGCAAGGCCAGGGTATTGGGATCGATGGCTTCGCTGAGCAGATCACGCAGCGCCTGTACACGCTCGGGCTGCGGACTGACCTGCAAGGCGGCTGCGACCTGATCCATCATGCCGATCAACGCTTCATGGGCTTTTTCCGCCTCGTCGAAGAAGCGCTCACTGACCGCCAGGCTGCCTTCCTCGACCGCACCGTAAAGGTCCAGCAGGGCCTCGCACAGCTCGTCGATCTGCGGCAGCTCGGCCATCTCGGCACCACGGCCGAGCGTGGTCAGCTCTTCCAGCAGCGCGGAAAGCTCCTGACGCTCGGAGGGGTGTTCGCGCCATTTGCGCAGCAGGTCCTCGGCATCGAGCAGAATGTCCATGCCTTCGGCGAGGAAGATGCTGATCAGTTGCGGGTCGCGACTCTCGCCGCTCTGCGCCTGACGCTCGTCCTCGGCGTTGGCCAGGCGTTCCTGATGCAGTGCCTGTACGCGGGCCAGAAACGCTTCGGCACCCGGGATGGGCGCCAGAGGCTGGCTGTCCAGATTGTCGAGGCCGGCACGGAACAGGCCCTCGGCACTGCTGAGCAGCTCGGCGGCGGACAGGTCCACCTGAATCAGGTTGGTCTTGAATTCCTTGACCAGCTTTTCCAGCGGGGCGGCGATTTCCGCCACCGGCAGGATACCGGCCATGTAGGCGCTGCCCTTGAGGGTGTGCAAGGCGCGCTGCAGGTCGTCGGTCACCGGTTGCGGCAGTTCCTGCGCGCAGTCGGCGAGAAAGCCCACCAGGGTGTCCAGATGGGTTTCCGCTTCGTTGCGGAAAATCTCCAGCAGCTGCGGGTCGAGGGGCTCTCCATCGAGAAGCTCCTCCTCATGGGATTCGCCATCGTGGAGCTCAGCTTCTAGAGGCTCGGCATCGATGACCTCGTCGACAAGGCTCTCACCTTCCCCGACGACGGCGGTAGCCTCGGCAATGCCCGCGGGCTCAGCTACCTGCTCGGCGGCCGGGGCTTCAGATTTTGGGGGCGTCAGCCCCTTGGCCAGCGCATGCGCGGTAGCGGCCAACAGGTCGACGTCATCGCGCTGACGCTGCGCCTTGGCAGCGAATTCGTCGACCAGCGCCGGCATCAGCGCCACGACGTCGAGCACCACCTGTTGCACCGGCGCGCTCGGCTCGATGCTGCGATCCAGCACCCGGTTGAGCAGGTTCTCGATGGACCAGGCCAACTCGCCGATGACCAGCGCACGCACCATGCGACCGCTACCCTTGAGGGTATGGAAGGCGCGGCGGACTTCGATCAGCGCATCCTTGTTGTCCAGGTCGGTCTGCCACTGCGGCAGGTACTCGGCGATGGTTTCCAGCACCTCACCGGCTTCTTCGATGAAGACTTCCAGCAGCTCTTCGTCCACCGGCTCTTCATCGGCAGGCGGCGGCAGCAGGCTCGGAGGCACATCGGCGGCAGGCGGGTTGATCGCCTGCACCGGGGCGGCCATCACATCGGCCATCGACAGCGGCTTCTCTGCAACCGGCGCCTCGACCTCGGGCTCGGGGGCGCTGGGCAGTTCGACTTCCGGCAATTCCAGATCCGCCAGCTCAAGCTCGTCCCACTGCGGCGTCTCGGCCTGCAGGTCAAGGCTCAGTTCTTCGAGCTCCAGCGCAGGTTCCTGCTCGGCATCGAGCAAGGGTGCGGCAACGATCTCTTCGCTCTGTAGCGCCGGCAACTCTTCGAGCTCGTCCAGCTCGAAGGTGAACGTGTCGGCAGTCTCGCTGGTAGCCAGCAGCTCGGGCTCGTCGTCCAGAGACGGCAAATCCACAGCGATATCGTTGGCAGGCTCATCCGGTTCGAGAGCCAGCGGTTCGATCTCCGCCAGCGGCTCTTCGAGTTGCTCGTCCTCGGCGCTCAGCAGTTCGATTTCCTGCAACGGATCGGCCAGGGGCGCCAGGCTCTCCTCCTGCGACTCGACGCGGTCGAGGATCGAAGGTTTTTCCTTGAGCGGGTAACCCAGGGCCTCCAGGCTCTCCTCGGCGACATCGAGAATCAGGTCGCCCTGAGTGCCATGGTCTTCTGCCAGACGCTCGAGGTAGTACTCGACGCTGGTGATGGCATCGGCCAGGGTGTCCAGGCTCTGCCAGTTGGGCACGGCCTTGCGTGCCAGCAACTGCTCCTGGATGTAGCGGTTGCAGGCGTTGAGCAGGTCGGCTGCGCGCTGCAGCGGAATCATCGCCAGACCGCCACGGACCTGGGTCAGCAGGCCGGGCACGCGGGCCAGATGCTCGTGGTTCCACTGCGAGGCGATGAACTCGATGATCGCGTCCTTGGCCTGTTCCAGACCATTACGCGCTTCCTTGATCACCAGCTGATGAATCTGCGCCACGTCGGTAGTCGGCAGATGGCTCTGCTCGTTCTTGCTGTCATCGCTCGGGCCGACCATTCCGGCCAGGGTCGCCTCGACGTAGAGCAGCGCACCAGCGACATCCATCAACACGGCGTCGTTGGGCTCGCGCTGACCGAGAGACAGGCTGTGGACCACGTCGATCTGGTCGAGGATGACCTTGCGCGGCTGACCGAAGCCCAGCACCGCGAGGGTATCGGCGATCTGCTTGAGCGGCGCCAACAGGGCGTCCAGCTCTCCGGGCTGAGTGCGGTCACTGCGCACGAACAGGTCCAGGCTGTCCTTGACCCGCACCAACTCTTCACAGAGCGCCGCCACCACAGAACGCATGGCGTCGCGGTCCGGGCCGGCCAGACGGGCACGCTCCTCGTCCACCACGTCGGTGTCAGGAAGGGCCTCGTCGAGACGGTATTGCTCCTTCAGGGCACGGATACGCGGCGACTGCGCCGGCGACTTGGCCACGTAGAACAGCAGGTTCTTGGTCAGCTCGTCGGGCGCGGACTGGTTGATGCCATCGGCGCCCTGTTCGACCAGGCGCTTGAGTTCCTTGTCGACCTGACGCAGCAGGGTGCGCACGGAGGTACCGTTGACCACGCTGCCATTGGCCAGGCCTTCGACCAGGCCGGAGGCGATCTGCCACAGGCCGCCCAGCGGGGCGTCCTTGCACAGGTTTTCCAGGCGGGCAAAAACGCGGGCCATGTAGCCGAGGTTGGTGGCCAGATCCTGATTGCGGATCACGCCGACCAGCGCCATCTGCAGCATCTGCCGCAGCTTGCGCAGCAGCACCGGCAGTTCGGCAGTGCGCAGGCGCGCCATGCTGCCTTCCGGCAGTGCCGGCTGGCGAACGGACATGTCCGGGGAGAACAGGCTGGTTTCCGAGAGCAGCTTTTCGCCACGGGCGGCACGCAGGTCATTGAGCAGCGGCAGCACGACCATCGGCAGATCGCGACGGGCGGTCTGGATACGATCCAGGTACACCGGCAGTTGCAGGATGGCCTGCATCAGCACTTCCAGGGCTTCGCCCTGGTTGGCCACGCGACCTTCCATCAGCGCCTTGGCCAACTGCTCCATTTCCTCGGCGAGCAAGGCAGCGCCGTAGAATTCGACCATCTGCAAGGTGCCGTGAACCTGGTGCACGTAGGTCAGGCAGAAACGCATGCGCGTGGGGTCCTGCGGGTTCTCGACGAACGCCTCCAGGGCCTGCCGCGCCTGCTTCAGGGTTTCCCCAATCTCGCCTTTTACCCACTCCAGGGCGACATAATCATGCCGATCACCCATAGCCACTCCACTCATAAACTTGGCCTTATCCCTTGCGGGTAAACGCCAGAACTCGCTCGTCGGCCACCGGCACCAGTTGCGGGTGCTGCCAACCGGCTACTTCGCCCACGCCCACGACCAGCAGGCCACCCGGCGCCAGGCTCTCGGCCAGGCGGTTGAGGATGTCGCGGCGACGCCAGCGGCGGAAATAGATCAGCAAGTTCTGACAGAAAATCACATCCATGCCGGACATCGGCGCCTTGGCCAGTTCCAGCACATTGAGCCGGGCGCAGCACACGCGCGCAGCCAGGCTCGGTATCACCTTGAAACGTCCATCGGCCTGCGCGATGAAGTAGCGCTCGCGCAGTTCGTCACTCACCTGCTCCAGGCGCCGCGCCGAGTAGCACGCCTCGCGGCCCTTGCTCAGTGCGCCCTGACTGATATCCGTACCGGTCACGGCGAAGTGCTCGGGCAATTCGCTGCCCTGCAGGGCCTCGGCGGCCATGATCGCCAGCGAGTAGGGCTCCTCACCACTGGAGCAACCCACGCTCCACAGCTCCCAGGGCTTGCTCAAACCAGCCGCCAGACGCTCCTGCAGGTACTGCGCAAGCACCTCGAAGGAAGGCGGATGACGGAAGAAACGGGTTTCCTGCACGGTCAGCCGATCCAGCAGGGTCGACCATTCCACCGCGCCACGCGGGCCATCGGTTACCTGGCGGTAGTAGCTGGCGTAATCCTCGACACCCAGTTCGCGCATGCGCGCACTCAGATTGGTCTGCAGGAAGGCGCGCCGCTGCTCGCTGATCACCACACCGGTACGCGCCTCGAGCAGCGTCTGCCAGTCTTGGAAATCGGCTTGCGACATGTCGGTCACCGGGCGCAATGCCCAAACGCCCGCTGACTGCATACCTTCGCCCTGGGTCATGGCTGTGTAGCGGAGGCTGCAGCCAGCCTCCGCACTCCTTTATCAGGCGTCTGGCAGGGTGAAGCCGGACACCGACTTGCGCATCTCGCTGGCCATCTTGGCCAGGTTACCAATGCTCTTGGCGGTGGCGGTGGTACCCGAGGACGTCTGCGAGGTGATCTCCTGGATCACGTTCATGGTGTTGGAAATGTGACCGGCCGAAGAGGCCTGCTGACGGGCGGCGTTGGAAATGTTCTGGATGAGCGCCGCGAGGGTCTTCGATACCTTCTCGATCTCTTCCAGTGCCACACCGGCGTCCTGCGCCAGGCGGGCACCGCGCACCACTTCGGAAGTCGTCTGCTCCATGGAGATAACGGCTTCGTTGGTGTCGGTCTGAATGGTTTTTACCAGTGCCTCGATCTGCTTGGTCGCCGCCGAGGAACGTTCTGCGAGGCGTTGTACCTCGTCCGCTACCACGGCGAAGCCGCGGCCCGCATCACCAGCCATGGACGCCTGGATCGCGGCGTTCAGTGCGAGGATGTTGGTCTGGTCGGCAATGTCGTTAATCAGGCTAACGATGTCACCGATCTCCTGGGACGATTCACCGAGGCGCTTGATCCGCTTCGAGGTGTCCTGGATCTGCTCACGGATGTTATCCATGCCGGTGATGGTGTTGTGTACGACTTCGTTGCCCTTGTTGGCGATGGCTACGGAACGTTCCGCTACCGCGGAGGATTCCGAGGCGTTCGCCGATACCTGGTCAATCGACACGGCCATTTCGTTGATCGCCGCGGAGGCACCGGCGATTTCCTGCGCCTGGTGCTCGGATGCTTCGGCCAGGTGCATCGCCGTGGCCTGGGTTTCCTGGGCCGCACCGGCTACCTGAACGGCGGTCAGGTTGATGGTGGCTACCAGGTCACGCAGCTGGTCGATGGAGTAGTTGATGGAGTCGGCGATGGCACCGGTGAAGTCTTCGGTTACCGTCGCGGCCACGGTCAGGTCACCGTCGGCGAGGTCGGCGATTTCGTCGAGCAGACGCAGAATCGCCGCCTGGTTACGTTCGTTCTTCTCGGCGGTTTCGGCCAGACGGCGGTTGGTTTCACGCACCATCACCAGGCCGATAAGGATGATCGAACCCAGCGCCAGGGCGCCCAGCACATAGCCGATCAGGGTGTTGACGGCACGACCGTCGGCAAGGTCTTCGAAACCACCGGCCAGAGCGGAAGCCTTCTCCAGCAGGGTCTGCGACACGGTGAAGATGGAGTTCGCCGACTCACGCACCTGGAACAGTTCCGGCGAGGTTTCGAGGATCTCGTCCACCGAACCGGATACGAATTCGAACAGCTCGGAAATCTCCGCCAGACGCTCGAGGGCTTCCTCGTCGGTCACTTGGGTGATTTCCATCGCTGCGTTGCCTTCGAGCATCGCGGCCAGTACGCGGCCGAACAGGCTGGCATCACGGCCGAACATGTCGGCGGCCTGAACCGAGTCTTCGTCACCGGCCAATACCTTGTTCACCGAGCCGAGGATACGTTCGGCCAGCAACGACTGACGCTGGGCCACGGAAACCTGGGCTGCCGGCGCACCGCTCTCCAGCAGGATGTCGACCACCTCTTCGTACTCGACCTGCAGCTGCGGAATGGTTTCCGCCAGAGTGGCGGCTACCTGGTGCAGGGACAGTACGGTCTGCTCACTGGCAAGAATGGCGTCGGTGTTCTGCCGCAGCGCATCCCAGTCCTGCTGCACCGCAGCCATCTGCGCCTGCACGGCTGCCGGCGCCGGCGGCAGGCCGGTGCTGGCATCGCCATCGGTCAGATAACCCCAGCGCTGCTGGAAGTCGTTACGCGCCTCGCGCAACAAGCCGAAGGCAGCGGCAGTACCGGCCGCAGCCTCCGTAGCATCCTTGGCGATACGCTGAGACAGTACGCGCAGCTCACCGGAGTGACTGATGTACTCGGTATCGTAGCCGGACTGGGTGTTGATGTAGGCGAAGTTCGCGAACAACAGCACGATGGAAACGATAAGCACGACGAACAGCGCTGCGATCAGCGTACTGCTGCGTGCCCCCGCCAACAAATTGCCTGCATTGAGTTTTTTCATTATCTGGCCCCCGCCTGGACCGACCGCACTAGGGTTCCCATGTAAAGCCAAAGAGCCGGAAGAACCGACCCAACCGAAAATCTGCAGGCTTTCAAATCGCCTGCGCCGTTAACACGGCCTATCAATAAGCAACGTCGAGAAAGCCCGGATCGGCCGTCAGCGCATGAGGGCTGAACACCAGCCAGGGCTGTTCACGTTGAAATACACCGTGGATGAACGGCGCAATGCTCGCCTCGAGAGGCGGCAGTTGTTCTGAGTAGGCATCCACGGGGAAATGCTGCATACCGAAGACTTCGTCGACCGTCAGGCCGGCGAAGATTTCCTGGTGGTCGACCACCAGCACCCGCCGCAGCTTGCGCAGCGGCGACAGTTCATTACCGAAGAACCCGCACAGATCCATGATCGGCAACAGGCGGCCACGCACGTTGGCCACCCCTTTGACCCAGCCCTTCACACCCGGCAGCAAGGTGTAGCGCGGCTCGTGCAGCACCTCACCCACCTCTCCCATCGGCGCGACGAAGAATCGCTCGCCCATGCGAAAGCCGATACCGCTCCAGGTCTGTACCGCCGCCTGTTGCGACGGCAGGCCGGCCGCCAGGGCTCGGCAACGCTGGTCGATCTCGAGGAGGATCTGGTAAGGAGTCTGTGCGTCCGACATGCCAGCCGTGGCCTTCTTCTTATTCAATACGCGGACGGCACGGCATCAGCCGGCCAGTACCGCATTGAGAGTTTTCAGCAAGGTGTCTTCGTCGACCGGCTTGGTCAGGTAATCCTTGGCGCCCTGGCGCTTGCCCCAGACCTTGTCGGTTTCCTGATCCTTGGTGGTGACGATGATCACCGGGATGTGGCTGGTTTCGGCGTCCTTGGTCAGTTGACGAGTCGCCTGGAAACCATTGAGGCCGGGCATGACGATGTCCATCAGGACCGCGTCCGGCTTCTCCTGGCGGGCCAGCGCCACGCCATCGGCGCCGTTTTCCGCTTTCAATACCTGATGGCCGTGCTTTTCCAGCATGGCAGTCAGCTTGTACATCTCGGTCGGGGAGTCATCAACAATCAGAATTCGAGCCATGGTGTTTCCCAATGCAGAAGAGACGCAGAGGCCGTGAGGCCGGTACGTCAGGAGGCTTGTTCCACCGGGGTGAAGTCAGGCACGTGGGTTTTGATCGCACCGAGCAGCTCTTCCTTGCTGAAGGGCTTGGTCAGGTACTGATCGGAGCCGACGATGCGCCCCTTGGCCTTGTCGAACAGGCCATCCTTGGAGGACAGCATGATCACAGGGGTGGATTTGAAGGCACTGTTGTTCTTGATCAGGGCACAGGTCTGATACCCGTCGAGACGCGGCATCATGATGTCGACAAAGATGATGCTGGGGTGAGTGTCGGCAATCTTGGCCAGGGCATCGAAGCCATCGACCGCGGTGATGACGTCACAACCCACTTTTTTCAGCAGAGTTTCGGCGGTGCGACGAATCGTTTTCGAATCGTCGATCACCATCACTTTCAAACCCTCGGAATGCTGTTCCATGTTCGCCCTACCATCGCCTCGGTGAGTCGTTATATTCGCGTTATCAGTATGCCTGAGGCCCAGTCTTCGATGGGGCTTGACCCAATCGTCGGGCCTTTTTAGCACACTCTCCAGATGCAATCTATAAGGCCGCCGGGACGGCGCCAGCCCCTTGACCAAGGCCACGGCCGACGCCACCCTGACAGCCTCTTAAGGCATGGCCTACCCGGCCCCCACCTCATTCTCGCGGAGAGTTACCCCCATGAGCCTTCGTCTCGGGATCGTCATGGATCCGATTGCCAGCATTTCCTTCAAGAAGGACAGCTCGCTGGCCATGTTGCTGGCCGCTCAAGCACGCGGCTGGTCGCTGTTCTACATGGAGCAGCAGGATCTGTACCAGGCTCGCGGCCAGGCTCGCGCCCGTCTGCGCCCGCTGGAAGTATTCAACGATCCGCAGCGCTGGTTCACCCTTGGCATGGAACAGGACACACCACTCGCCGAGCTGGACGTTATCCTGATGCGCAAGGACCCGCCCTTCGATAACGAGTTCGTCTACTCCACCTACCTGCTCGAGCAGGCGGAGCGCGACGGCGTACTGGTGGTCAATCGGCCGCAGAGTCTGCGCGACTGCAATGAAAAGTTCTTCGCCACCCAGTTTCCCCAATACACGCCACCGACCCTGGTCAGTCGGCGCCCCGATATTGTGCGCCAGTTTGCCGATGAGCACCGTGACATCATTCTCAAACCCCTTGATGGCATGGGCGGATCGCAGATATTTCGCCATCGTGAAGGCGACCCCAATCTCTCGGTGATTCTGGAAGCCCTGACTCTGCACGGAAAACAGCAGATCATGGCGCAAGCCTACCTGCCGGCAATCAAGGACGGCGACAAGCGTATTCTGATGATAGACGGCGAACCGGTACCTTATTGCCTGGCTCGCATTCCGGCTGCCGGAGAAACCCGCGGCAACCTGGCTGCGGGGGGACGCGGCGAGGCCAGACCGCTGACCGAGCGCGACCGCGAGATCGCCGCAGCAGTAGGCCCCACCCTACGCGAAAAGGGGCTGATCTTCGTCGGGCTCGACGTGATCGGCGACCATCTGACGGAAATCAACGTCACCAGCCCGACCTGCATCCGCGAGATCGATGCCGCTTTCGACACCCGCATCGGGGAGCGCCTGATGGACTGCATTGCCAACAAGCGCGGGTTAAAAGCTTGACGCAGGTGGCAGCCTGGCGCCTGCAACTTGCAGGCGCCCACCGCTACCCGGCAGACTGCGCCCCATTCGAACGCAGACCCGATAAGCGATGAACGCAGCCGCTACCCCACCCTCCATCTCCTCCGCCGCCGTCCGACCGGCGGATCGCCTGGGGTTCACCCTGTTTCTCGCCGCAGCCCTGCATGTGGCATTGATTCTGGGCGTCGGTTTCACCTTGGAATCGCCGCCGGAAATCAGCAAGACGCTGGAAATCACCCTGTCCACCTTCAAGAGCGAAGAAAAGCCCAAGGAGGCGGACTTCCTCGCGCAGGACAACCAGCAAGGCAGCGGTACGCTGGAACATGCCGCCGCGCCGAAGACCACCGAGCAGGCGCCCTTCCAGGACAGCGAGGTGCGCAAGGTGACGCCGCCGGCAACGCCGCAGCAACCCGCCACCAAGCAGGAAGCACCCAAGGCCGCCGTCGCCACGCGTGCACCGCAACAACAGAAGACACCGGTCAAACGCGAGGAAGCCAAACCGGTTCCGGAAACGCGCCCGGCCCCCGTATTCGACTCCGCCCAGCTGTCGGCAGAAATCGCCAGCCTGGAAGCCGAACTGGCGCAGGAAGTTCAGGCCTACGCCAAGCGCCCGAAGATCCACCGCCTCAACGCCGCTTCGACCATGCGCGACAAGGGTGCCTGGTACAAGGACGAGTGGCGCAAGAAGGTCGAGCGCATCGGCAACCTCAACTACCCCGATGATGCCCGCCGCCAGCGCATCTATGGCAGCCTGCGCCTGCTGGTGTCGATCAACCGCGATGGCTCGCTGTATGAAGTACAGGTGCTGGAGTCCTCTGGCCAGCCCGTGCTCGACCAGGCGGCGCAACGCATCGTGCGCCTGGCCGCCCCCTATGCGCCCTTCACCGGCGATCTGGCCGATATCGACCGCCTGGAAATCATCCGCACCTGGCGCTTCGAACGCGGCGATCGGCTGTCGAGCAACTAGTCCCGAGGTACACGCGGCCTGCCCTGCGCCGCTATCCGTAGCCCGGATGAAATCCGGGAACTTCACCACCACCCCGGATTTCATCCGGATTACCTGCACGTCGCTCCCGTCCTGCAGCTGAACCGCCCTACAGCTTGAAGCCCGGCGCCTTAAAGCCGAAACTAGGCGTCATGAAGAAATCAGCCCCCACTTCGCTCAAGCATCACTTCCTGATCGCCATGCCGCACATGGCCGATCCGAACTTCGCGCAAACCGTCACCTACCTGGTCGAGCACAACGAGCAGGGGGCGATGGGCCTGGTGATCAACAAACCCAACGGCCTCAATCTGGCCGAAGTGCTCGAACAATTGCGCCCTGACGAAGAGCCCGCAGCGCTGTGCCACAGCCTGCCGATCTTCGCCGGCGGCCCGGTGCAGACCGACCGTGGCTTCGTCCTGCACCCCGCCGGTCCGCAGTTCCAGGCAACCCTGGAGCTGGGTGAACTGGGCCTGTCCACTTCGCAGGACGTACTGTTCGCAATCGCCGACGGCACTGGCCCGGACAAGTACCTGATCACCCTTGGCTACGCCGGCTGGGAAGCCGGACAACTGGAAGCGGAACTGGCCGACAACGCCTGGCTCACCTGCCCGGCCGACAGCAGCATTCTCTTCGACCTGCCCTACGATCAGCGTCTGAATGCTGCCGCCGCGCGCCTGGGGGTCAACCTCAGCCTGCTCACCTCGCAGGCTGGGCACGCCTGATGAGCGACAAGCCGCTACGCCTGCTGCTGGGCTTCGACTATGGCACCAAGCAGATCGGCGTCGCCGTCGGCCAGGTGATCACCGGCCAGGCCCGCGAGCTGTGCGTGCTCAAGGCGCAGAACGGCGTGCCGGACTGGAACCGTGTCGAGGCGCTGATCAAGGAGTGGCAGCCGGACGCCGTGGTAGTCGGCCTGCCGCTGAACATGGACGGCACGCCCAGCGAGATGAGCGCCCGCGCCGAGAAATTCGCCCGCCGCCTCAATGGCCGCTTCAACCTGCCCGCCTACACCCACGACGAGCGCCTGACCACCTTCGAGGCCAAGGGCCAGCGCCTGCGCGAAGGCCAGAGCGGCGGCTACCGCGAGCGCCCGGTCGATGCCATTGCCGCAGCCTTGTTGCTACAGGGCTGGCTAGAGGAAAACTGCACGGGCTGAGCGAATCGGCCCGCACCAAGGAGTTTCGCCATGCTACCCAACCCCAACGACCTGCTGCCGGCCATGGCCAATGCGCTGACCCGGCATCTGAACCAGCGCCAGATCAGCGAGCCACGCTTTATCGGCATCCGCACTGGCGGCGTCTGGGTCGCCCAGGCCCTGCTGCAGGCGCTGGGACGTGATGACGCCCTGGGCATCCTCGACGTCTCCTTCTACCGCGACGACTTCACCCAGAACGGTCTGCATCCACAGGTGCAACCGTCCGAACTGCCGTTCGAGATCGAGGGCCAGCACCTGGTGCTGATCGACGACGTGCTGATGAGCGGGCGCACCATCCGCGCCGCGCTGAACGAACTGTTCGACTATGGCCGCCCGGCCAGCGTGACCCTGGTCAGCCTGCTCGACCTCAATGCCCGCGAGTTGCCGATCCGCCCGGATGTGGTCGGTGCCACCCTGTCGCTGGCAACCAACGAGCGGGTAAAATTGTCCGGCCCCACGCCGCTGACCCTCGAACTCCAGACGCTCGCCAACTGAGACTCCCCGCGATGACGCCACTCGCCGCCAAGCGCCCGCTGCAGCTGAACGACCAAGGTCAGCTGCGTCACTTCCTCTCACTCGACGGCCTGCCCCGCGAGCTGTTGACCGAAATCCTCGACACCGCCGACTCCTTCCTCGAAGTCGGCGCGCGGGCGGTGAAGAAAGTCCCGCTGCTGCGCGGCAAGACCGTGTGCAACGTGTTCTTCGAGAATTCGACGCGCACCCGCACCACCTTCGAGCTGGCGGCCCAGCGCCTGTCGGCCGACGTCATCAGCCTGAACGTGTCGACCAGCTCGACCAGCAAGGGCGAGACGCTGTTCGACACCCTGCGCAACCTCGAGGCCATGGCCGCCGACATCTTCGTCGTGCGCCATGCCGACTCCGGCGCCGCGCACTTCATCGCCGAGCACGTGTGCCCGAACCTGGCGATCATCAACGGTGGCGACGGCCGCCACGCGCACCCGACACAGGGCATGCTCGACATGCTCACCATCCGCCGTCACAAGGGCGACTTCGACAAGCTTTCGGTGGCCATCGTCGGCGACATCCTGCACTCGCGGGTGGCACGCTCGAACATGCTGGCGCTGAAAACCCTGGGCTGCCCGGACATCCGCGTGATCGCGCCGAAGACCCTGCTGCCCATCGGCCTCGAGGAAAGCTACGGCGTGCGCGTATTCAGCGATGCCGATGAAGGCCTCAAGGACGTCGACGTGGTGATCATGCTGCGCCTGCAGCGCGAGCGCATGCAGGGCGGTCTGCTGCCCAGCGAGGGCGAGTTCTATCGCCTGTTCGGCCTCACCGAACAGCGCCTGAAACTGGCCAAGCCCGATGCCCTGGTCATGCACCCGGGCCCAATCAACCGCGGCGTGGAGATCGAGTCGGCGGTGGCCGACGGCCCACAGTCGGTGATCCTCAATCAGGTCACCTACGGCATCGCCATCCGCATGGCCGTGCTGTCGATGGCCATGAGCGGGCAGAACGCCCAACGTCAACTCAATGCCGAGGAGGCCAACTGATGCGTACCGCAATCCTCGGCGCCCGCGTGATCGACCCGGCAAGCGGCCTGGATCAGGTCGCCGACCTCTATATCGACGGCGGCAAGCTGGCCGCCATCGGCCAGGCCCCGGCCGGTTTCACTGCAGACAAGACGCTCGACGCCCAGGGCCTGATCGCCGCCCCCGGCCTGGTCGACCTGTCGGTGGCCCTGCGTGAACCGGGCTACAGCCGCAAGGGCAGCATCGCCACGGAAACCCTGGCTGCAGCGGCTGGGGGGGGGGCCCGCCCCGG
>NZ_ATKM01000004.1 GCF_000418555.1 Pseudomonas sp. P818 | reverse complement strand
GGCGCCCCCAGCCTGTGCTGCCCGCCGCTGACCAAGCCGGTGCTGGACACTCCGGCAGTGGCCGAGCTGATCCTCGATCGTGCCCGCGAAGCCGGACACACCAAGGTCTTCCCCATCGGCGCACTGAGCAAGGGCCTGGCCGGCGAGCAGCTGGCCGAGCTGGTCGCCCTGCGCGATGCCGGCTGCGTGGCTTTCGGCAACGGCCTGGACAACTTCCGCAGCGCCCGCACCCTGCGCCGCGCGCTGGAATACGCGGCCACCTTCGACCTGCAGGTGATCTTCCATTCGCAGGATGCCGACCTGGCCGAAGGCGGCCTGGCCCATGAAGGCCCGACCGCCAGCTTCCTCGGCCTGGCCGGCATTCCGGAAACCGCCGAGACCGTGGCCCTGGCCCGCGACCTGCTGCTGGTGGAACAGAGCGGCGTGCGCGCGCACTTCAGCCAGATCACCAGCGCGCGCGGCGCCGAACTGATCGCCAATGCTCAGGCCCGCGGCCTGCCGGTGACCGCCGATGTGGCGCTGTACCAGCTGATCCTCACCGACGAGGCGCTGATCGACTTCTCCAGCCTCTACCACGTGCAGCCGCCGCTGCGCTCGCGTGCCGACCGCGACGGCCTGCGCGAGGCGGTGAAGGCCGGGGTGATAAGCGCCATCGCCAGCCATCACCAGCCGCACGAGCGCGACGCCAAGCTGGCGCCCTTCGCCGCCACCGAACCGGGCATCAGCAGCGTGCAGTTGCTGCTGCCACTGGCCATGAGCCTGGTGCAGGACGGCCTGCTCGATCTGCCGACACTGCTGGCACGCCTGTCCAGCGGCCCGGCCGCGGCACTGCGCCTGCCCGCCGGAAAGCTGAGCGTCGGCGGCGCAGCCGATATCGTGCTGTTCGATGCGCAGGCTTCGACCGTCGCCGGTGAGCAGTGGTACTCCAAGGGCAGCAACTGCCCGTTCATCGGCCACTGCCTGCCCGGCGCAGTGCGCTACACACTGGTCGACGGACATATCAGCTACCAGGGCTGAGCCCTTCGAGCCCGCCACTTGGCGGGCTTGTTATCCGTGGGTGCGCCAAGCGCACTCTACGCCCCTGAGACGCCCCATCCCAACCGCGACACTCACCGCACTCGCCACGACATTGGACGAATGAGTGACTCGACAGTCATGATCCACGTCAGGTTAGGCAGCCGAAATTTTCCAAATGCCACCGCCCTATGACCCCGCTCGCGCCCACTGGCGCCGGCCTGGCGTCGCGCTGGCCTTGTTCAGGAGCTTTTGAGTTATGTCGCGCTTACCTGTGATCGTGGGTTTTGGGGGTTACAACGCAGCCGGGCGCAGCTCCTTCCACCACGGTTTCCGTCGTACCGTGCAGGAGTCGCTGGAGCCTCAGGCACGCCAGGAAACCCTGGCCGGGCTGGCGCAGATGATGAAGCTGGTAAGCGTGGTCGACGGCCAGTACCGCGATCAGGACGGCCAGCCGCTGAGCCTGGCCGACATCGAAAGCCGCTACGGCAAGGACATTCTCGCCGGCACGTTGGTGCGCCGCATCGAGAAGCAGCATCTGGACCCGGACGCCGCCCACTGGCAGAAGAGCATCGGCGTCGCCCCCGCTAATGGCGCCAACCTGAGTTTCATCACCCAGCGCAAACAACTGCCCGAGCCACTGCCGGCCAACTGGTCCGTAGAAGAGCTCGACGGCAATGAAGTGCGCGTCACCTTGCACGACAGCTGCGAATTCAAGGTCGACAGCTACCGCCCGCTGGCGGTGAAGTCCGCCGGCCAGTTGCCCTCCGGTTTCGAGCCGAGCGAGCTGTACAACTCGCGTTTCCATCCGCGCGGCCTGGCCATGACCGTGGTCGGCGTCACCGACGCGCTGCGTTCGGTGGGCATCGACTGGCAGCGCATCGTCCAGCACGTCGCCCCGGACGAGATCGCCGTGTTCGCCAGCTGCATCATGAGCCAGCTCGACGAGAACGGCTTCGGCGGCATGATGCAGTCGCGCCTCAAAGGCGGCCGCGTCACCGCCAAGCAGCTGGCCCTGGGTCTGAACACCATGCCGGCCGACTTCATCAACGCCTACGTGCTCGGCAGCGTCGGCACCACCGGCAGCATCACCGGTGCCTGCGCCACCTTCCTCTACAACCTGCAGAAGGGCATCGAGCAGATCGCCGCAGGCAAGGCGCGCGTGGTCATCGTCGGCAGCAGCGAGGCGCCGATCAACCAGGAGTGCATCGAGGGTTACGGCGCCATGGGCGCGCTGGCCACCGAAGAAGGCCTGCGTCAGATCGAGGGCAAGCAGGACGTGGACTTCCGCCGCGCCAGCCGCCCGTTCGGCGACAACTGCGGCTTCACCCTGGCCGAAGCCTGCCAGTTCGTGGTGCTGATGGATGACGAGCTTGCGCTGGAGTTGGGTGCCGACATTCACGGCGCCGTGCCGGACGTATTCATCAACGCCGACGGTTTCAAGAAATCCATTTCCGCTCCCGGCCCGGGCAACTACCTGACCGTGGCCAAGGCCGTGGCCAGCGCCGTACAACTGCTCGGCCTGGACGCCGTGCGCAGCCGCAGCTTCGTGCACGCACATGGCTCCAGCACCCCGGCCAACCGCGTCACCGAGTCGGAGATTCTCGACCGCGTCGCGGCGGCCTTCGGTATCGAGCAGTGGCCAGTCACGGCGGTCAAGGCCTTCGTCGGCCACTCCCTGGCCACCGCCAGCGGCGACCAGGTGATCGCCGCCCTCGGCGCCTTCAAGTACGGCTTCGTACCGGGCATCAAGACCATCGACGCGGTCGCTGGCGACGTGCATCAGGATCACCTGAGCCTGTCCACCGTCGATCGCAAGGTGGGTGAGCAGGCACTGGACGTGGCCTTCATCAACTCCAAGGGTTTTGGCGGCAACAACGCCAGCGCCCTGGTGCTGGCCCCGCACGTGGTCGAGCGCATGCTGCGCAAGCGCCACGGCCAGGCCGCCTTCGACGCCTACCTGGCCCGCCGCGAAGCCACCCGCGCCGCCGCAGCTGCCTACGACCAGCAGGCGCTGCAAGGCAAGCTGGACATCATCTACAACTTCGGCAACGACATGATCGACGACCAGGCGATCTCCATCACCACCGAGGAAGTGAAGGTGCCAGGTTTCGATCAGCCGCTGGTATTCAGGAAGGACGAGCGTTACAGCGATATGCTCGATTGAGTACAGCACGAGCGTAGGAGCGGCTTCAGCCGCGATTCCCTCCCAAGGGCGGCGTACGGCAACTTCGCGGCTGAAGCCGCTCCTACACCAAGGGTCTCAGGATTGTAGATCGCGCGCCAACTCGATCAGCTCGCCACGCCACTCGGCGGCGGCCGGCAAGGCCAGAAACGAGGGGTTGAGAAAGGATTCGCGCGCCTCGTAGGTCAGCACTTCGCCGGCCAGATTCAGCACTTCGCCGCCCGCCCCTTCCAGCACCCCCTGTGCCGCAGCGGTGTCCCATTGCGAGGTGGGCGCCAGACGCGGGTAGCAGTCGGCATTGCCCTCGGCCAGCAGACAGAACTTCAGCGAACTGCCGATATTGGCCAGCGCCGGCTCGCCGAAGCGCGCGACCAGCTCACCGAGCAAGCGCTCCTGCGCCGGACTCGAATGGCGCTTGCTGGCCACCAGGGTAAAGCCCTGCGCCGGCGCCACACGCACGCTGATCGACTGCTCTTCACCCGGCGCTTCGCTGCGCCAGGCGCCCAGGCCGGCGCCGCCGTAATAGCAACGGCCGCTGGCCGGAATGCCGACCACGCCGAAGACCACTCTCCCCTGCTCGATCAGCGCGACATTGACGGTGAACTCCTCGGAACCGGCGATAAACTCCTTGGTGCCATCGAGCGGATCGACCAGCCACCAGCGCGTCCAGGCAGCGCGCTCGGCCAGCGGAATATCGGCGGCCTCCTCCGACAGCACTGGAACATCCGGCGCCAGCGCCTGCAGGCCATCGAGCAGGATATGGTGGGCAGCCAGGTCGGCAGCGGTGACCGGCGAGGCATCGGCCTTCTCCGTCACCGCCACATCGCTGCGCCAGTACGGCAGGGTCGCCGCACCTGCGGCACGTACCAGCTCGATCACTTGGGGAATATGGGCATGACTCACTGCACGAACTCCCCGCGCTGACTCAGCAGGTCACGCACCAGGTACAGCGCGGCCAGGGCGCGGCCCTCGCTGAACTGGGCGTGCTGGGCCAGGCTGGACAGCTCGCGCAGGCTGATGCGGTCGACCCGCATCGGCTCCGGCTCGTCGCCGGGCAGACGCTCCTCGTACAGATCGCGCGCCAGCACCACCTGGATCTTCTGGCTCATGTAACCGGGCGAAAGGCTCAGCTCGGTGATGTACTCCAGCTCATGCGCGCCGAACCCCGCCTCCTCCTTGAGCTCGCGATTGGCCGCCACCAGCACGTCTTCGCCCGGCTCGATCAGCCCCTTGGGCAATGACAGCTGATAGTCATCGGTGCCGCCGCAGTATTCCTCGACCAGTACGGCGTGCTCGGCGTCGAGCATCGCCACCACCATCACCGCGCCATAACCGGCGCCCTTGCCGACCAGCCGCTCATAGGTGCGCTCGGTACCGTTGGAAAAGCGCAACTGCACCTCCTCGACACGGAACAGGCGGCTACTGGCGACGATCTCGCGTGCGAGAACCGTGGGCTTCTGACGCATGGGGTAAACTCCTTGGCCTGACCTGGCGGGTTATCATACCGCGGCTTTTGCGATTATCCCCGGCGCAGATTGCGCGTTCGCGACGCGCGCCGGCAGATTCACGACTTTCATCACCAGACGCGCCCATGCCTTCACTACCCTGGCACCAGATCGACACCGTCCTGCTGGACATGGACGGCACGCTGCTCGATCTGCATTTCGACAATCACTTCTGGCTCAAGCACCTGCCGCAGCGTTATGCCGAACACCATGGCATCAGTCTGGCGCTGGCCGAGGCCGAGCTGCTGCCGCTGTTTCGCCAGCACGCCGGCACGCTGAACTGGTACTGCACCGACTTCTGGAGCCGCGAGCTGAAGCTCTCGATCCGCGATCTCAAGCGCGAGGTCGCCGACCTGATCGCCCTGCGCGCGGACGCCGAGCTGTTCCTTCGCGCCCTGCGCGAAGCCGGCAAGCGTGTGGTGCTGATCACCAACGCGCATCGCGATTCGCTGTCGTTGAAGATGGAACGGGTCGAACTGGCGCCCTGGTTCGAGCGCCTGATCAGCTCTCACGACTACGGCTTTCCCAAGGAGAACCAGCAGTTCTGGTTCGCCCTGCGTCAGGACGTCGACTTCGATCCGGCGCGCAGCCTTTTCATCGACGACAGCCTGCCGATTCTGCGTAGCGCCGGACAGTTCGGCGTCGCCCACCTGCTTGCCGTGCGTCAGCCGGACAGCCAGGCCGGGCCCAAGGACACCGAAGAATTCGACGCGGTGGAGGATTACCAGGAGTTGCTGCAGGGCCTGTAGCCCGGATGCAAGCCGGGACGTTCTTCGTAATACTGTTCACTTAAGGTCGCACACGTTTTGCTCCCCTCTCCCATTCATGGGAGAGGGGCTGGGGGAGAGGGCCGCAAACACCGCGAAACCGCCGGTTTCCCCTCTCCGAACGCGGCCCGTCCTAACCCTCTCCCCAAAGGGGCGAGGGGACTGATCGTGTTTGACCGTTTCTTAAGTGAACAGCATTAGGGACGCTCTTCGAGGATTTTCCCGGATTGCATCCGGCTACCAAGCGGGAACCTAGGGCGCCGGGCTGTACACGCGTGGCGCGCTGTGGTGCGGCAGGTGGATGAGGTTGAGACGGTGCCGGCGTGCCCAGCGCACGCACAGTTCGGTCGGCGCCGACAGGCTGACCAGGCTGGCGAAGCCGGCGCGCACCGCCTTGTGGATCAGCTCCAGGCTGCAGCGGCTGGTGACCACGGCAAAGCCGCGGCGGGCGTCGCGATTTTCACGGTTTAACGCGCCGATCAGCTTGTCCAGGGCGTTGTGCCGGCCAATGTCTTCGCGGCACAGGACGATCTTACCAGACTCATCGACGAACAATGCCGCATGCAGCGCGCCGCTCTGGCGCGCCAGCTTCTGTACTTCGCCGATGCGCGTACGCAGATCGGCCAGGTGCGCGGCCGGTGGCAGCGGGTTGACGCTCAGGGTGTCGAGTTGCGGCAGCGCCTGCTCCAGTGCCTCGACGCCGCACAGGCCACAACCACTGGTACCGGCCAGATTGCGCCGCTGCTGCTTGAGCGCCCAGAAGGCACGACTGGCAATCTCCACCTCGGCGCTGAACGCCTCGCCCGCGCGCCTCAGCTGGATGTCGTAGATATCCTCGGCCGCCGCCACGACTGCAGACGTCAGGCTGAAGCCGACGACGAAATCCTCCAGCGCACTGGGCGAGACCATCATCACCGCATGGCTGATGCCGTTGTAGGCGATGGCCAGCGCACATTCCTCGGCCAGCACCGCATGCCCCTGGCTGGCGGCCTCGTCCAGCTCGGCATAGGCGTAGCCGCCCGTTGCCGGGCTGGCGGCGATTTCATCAGCAAGTGGACGTGGTGCACGGTGAGTCATGTGATGCGGATTCCTCGCGATGATCGCAGGGTACCTGACGGCGCCCTGCGAAACGGCCGGATTGCAGCACTCAGACAGTAGCAGCCTGTGGCGCGATCTGCCCGCGCGAATCGCGCAGCACCTGCAGTACGAAATCGCTCAGACCCTCGCCGCCGCTGGCGTCCAGGTGAGCGTAAAGCGCCGTGCGCATCTGTGGGTCCCACTGACGACGCAGATGCTGAGCGTACTCGGTACGCGCCTGCTCCTGGTCGGGCTGGGAGGCGAAGAAGGCGCCAATCTGATTGGCCATATTGATCAGTTGCGTGGCATTCATGCCCATGGCTGTGCTCCGCTGGTTGTTCGGCAAGCCGCAAGGAACAGGTTAGCGCGGCAGGGGCGCGCACCACGCACCCCTGCCATCTGCGTTGGTTGCAGCATCATAGCTGCACCACCGGCAGCAGGCTGACCTGCTCGCGGGTGAAGCTATCGAACTCCTGCTGCCACTGCGACGGGACTTCGACCTTGCGCACCTGCACCGCGGTGACCTTGTACTCCGGGCAGTTGGTGGCCCAGTCGGAGTTGTCGGTGGTGATCACGTTGGCACCGGATTCCGGATGGTGGAAGGTGGTGTACACCACACCCGGCTGCATGCGCTCGGTGACCTTGGCGCGCATCACCGTCTCGCCGGCACGGCTGTTGATGCCGACCCAGTCGCCGTCCTTGATGCCGCGATCCTCGGCGTCCACCGGATGCAGCTCGAGGATGTCCTCGGCGTGCCAGGCCTTGTTGGCGGTACGCCGGGTCTGCGCGCCGACGTTGTACTGCGAAAGGATGCGCCCGGTGGTCAGCACCAGCGGCCGCTTGCGCGAGGTGCGCTCCTCGGTGGGGATGAACTCGGTGACCACGAAGCGTCCCTTGCCGCGCACGAAAGCGTCCTCGTGCATGATCGGCGTGCCTTCCGGCGCCTCGTCGTTGCACGGCCACTGGATGCTGCCCATGCGGTCGAGCTTGGCGTAGCTGACACCGGTGAAAGTCGGCGTCAGCGCGGCGATCTCGTCCATGATCTCGGACGGATGCTTGTAGTTCATCGGGTAGCCGAGGGCGTTGGACAACGCCACGGTCACTTCCCAGTCTTCCTTGCCCGCCAGCGCCGGCATCACCTTGCGCACCGGCGAGATGCGTCGCTCGGCGTTGGTGAAGGTGCCGTTCTTTTCCAGGAAGGAGGCGCCAGGCAGGAACACGTGGGCGTACTTGGCGGTTTCGTTGAGGAACAGGTCCTGGATCACCACGCACTCCATGGCCTTGAGCGCATCGGTGACGTGCTGGGTGTCGGGGTCGGACTGCGCCGGGTCCTCGCCCTGGATGTACATGCCCTTGAAGGTGCCGGCATGCGCCGCGGCAAGCATGTTGGGGATGCGCAGGCCCGGCTCGTCGAGTAGCTTGACGCCCCAGGCGGCCTCGAACTGCGGCCGCGCCACCGGATCGGAAACGTGGCGGTAGCCCGGCAGCTCATGGGGGAAGGAACCCATGTCGCAGGAGCCCTGCACGTTGTTCTGTCCGCGCAGCGGGTTCACGCCGACACCCGGACGGCCGATGTTGCCGGTGGCCATGGCCAGGTTGGCGATGGCCATCACGGTGGACGAACCCTGGCTGTGCTCGGTGACGCCCAGGCCGTAGTAGATAGCCGCGTTACCGCCAGTGGCATACAGCCGCGCAGCCGCGCGCACCGAGGCGGCCGGCACGCCGGTCAGGGCTTCCATGGCCTCGGGGCTGTTGCGTTGTTCACTGACGAAGGTGCGCCATTGCTCGAAGCCTTCTGCCTCGCAGCGCTCGGCAACGAAGGCTTCGTTGACCAGGCCCTCGGTGACGATCACGTGGCCCAGGCTGTTGAGCAGAGCGACGTTGCTGCCGGGACGCAGTTGCAGGTGGTGCTCGGCACGGATGTGCGGGCTGCGCACCAGGTCGATACCACGTGGGTCGGCGACGATCAGCTTGGCGCCCTCGCGCAGGCGGCGCTTGAGCTGCGAGCCGAACACCGGGTGGCCGTCGGTGGGGTTGGCACCGATCACCAGCACCACATCGGCGGACAGCACCGAGTCGAAATCCTGGGTACCGGCGGACTCGCCGAGGGTCACCTTGAGGCCGTAACCGGTCGGCGAGTGGCAGACGCGGGCGCAGGTATCGACGTTGTTGTTGCCGAAGGCGGCGCGTACCAGCTTCTGCACCAGGTAGGTTTCCTCGTTGGTGCAGCGCGAGGAGGTCAGCCCGCCGACCGCATTACGACCGTACTGCGCCTGGATCTCCTTGAAGCGCTTGGCGGCGTAGCCGATGGCCTCGTCCCAGCTCACCGAGCGCCACGGCTCGTGGATGCTGTCGCGGATCATCGGGGTCTTGATGCGGTCCGGGTGGGTCGCGTAGCCCCAGGCGAAGCGGCCCTTGACGCAGGCGTGGCCGTGGTTGGCGTGGCCGTTCTTGTTCGGCACCATGCGCACCACGGTGTTGCCCTTGACCTCGGCGTTGAACGAGCAGCCGACGCCGCAGTAGGCGCAGGTGGTGGTGACGCTGCGCTCGGCCTGGCCCAGCTCGATCACCGACTTTTCCATCAGCGTGGCAGTCGGGCAGGCGTTGACGCAGGCGCCGCAGGACACGCACTCGGAGTCGAGGAAATCCTCGGCCTGGCCGGCAGCCACGCGCGAATCGAAGCCGCGGCCGTCGATGGTCAGGGCGAAGGTGCCCTGCACTTCCTCGCAGGCGCGCACGCAGCGGTTGCAGACGATGCACTTGGACGGGTCGTAGCTGAAATAGGGGTTGGACTCGTCCTTGGCCTCGGCCAGGTGCGTCTTCACCGGGTCGTAGCGCACTTCACGCAGGCCGACCACACCGGCCATGTCCTGCAGCTCGCAGTTGCCGTTGGCCGAGCAGGTCAGGCAGTCCAGCGGGTGGTCGGAGATGTACAGCTCCATGGTGCCGCGACGCAGTTCGGCCAGTCTCGGGCTCTGCGTGCGCACCACCATGCCCGGCTCCACCGGCGTGGTGCAGGAGGCGGGGAAGCCGCGACGACCTTCGATTTCCACCATGCACAGGCGGCACGAGCCGAACGGCTCCAGGCTGTCGCTGGCGCACAGCTTGGGCACGGCGATGCCGGCCTCCTGAGCCGCGCGCATCAGCGAGGTGCCGGCCGGCACGGTGATGGCGTTGCCGTCGATTTCCAGGGTTACCGGAGCACCGCTGCGAGCAGGGGTGCCATAGTCGAGTTCACGATACAGGGCCATGGGGACGCCTCCGGATCAGCGGGCTTCGGCGCTGTCTTGCGACACGCCGAAGTCCTCGGGAAAGTGGTTGATGGCGCTCAGCACCGGATAGGGTGTCATGCCGCCAAGGGCGCAGAGCGAGGCGCCGAGCATGGTGTCGCAGAGGCTCTTGAGCAGTTCGATGCGCCCCGGCTGCGGGCCTTCGGAACGGGCCACGATGATCTGCGACAGCAGCTCCTCGCCGCGGGTCGAGCCAATCCGGCAGGGCGTGCACTTGCCGCAGGATTCCACCGCGCAGAACTCCATGGCGTAGCGCGCCATGTCGGCCATGTCGACGGTGTCGTCGAACACCACGATGCCGCCGTGGCCGAGCACCGCGCCGAGAGCAGCGAAGGCCTCGTAATCCAGCGGGGTGTCGAACTGCGACTCGGGCAGGTAAGCGCCGAGCGGGCCGCCGACCTGCACCGCGCGGATTGGCCGGCCGCTGGCCGAACCGCCGCCGTATTCATACAGCAGCTCGCGCAGGGTGATGCCGAAGGCCTTCTCGATCAGGCCGCCGCGGGCGATGTTGCCGGTCAGCTGGATCGGCAGGGTGCCGAGCGAGCGGCCCATGCCGTAGTCCTTGTAGTAGGCGCCGCCCTTGTCGAGGATGATAGGCACCGACGCCAGCGAGATCACGTTGTTGATCACCGTCGGCTTGCCGAACAGGCCCTCGATGGCCGGCAGCGGCGGCTTCGGCCGCACGGTGCCGCGCTTGCCCTCGATGCTTTCCAGCAGCGCGGTTTCCTCGCCGCAGATATAGGCGCCAGCGCCGCGGCGCAGCTCCAGATGGAAGGCCTTGCCGCTGCCGAGCACATCATCGCCCAGGTAGCCGGCGGCCGTGGCGCGGGCGATGGTTTCGAGCAGCACCGCCTCGGCGTGCGGGTATTCAGAACGCAGGTAGATGTAGCCGCGCGTAGCTCCCACCGCCAGGCCGGCGATGGTCATGCCCTCGATCAGCACGTAGGGGTCATCCTCCATCACCATGCGGTCGGAGAAGGTGCCCGAGTCGCCTTCGTCGGCGTTGCAGACGATGTACTTCTGCTCGGCCTGGCAGCCGAGGACGGTGCGCCACTTGATGCCGGTGGGGAACGCCGCGCCACCACGGCCGCGCAGGCCGGATTCGGTGACCTCGGCAACGATCGCTTCGGGCGTCATGCCGAGGGCGCGCTTGAGGCCGCGGTAGCCGTCGTGGGCGATGTAATCCTCCAGCGACAGCGGGTCGGTGATGCCGACGCGGGCGAAGGTCAGGCGCTCCTGGCGCTTGAGGTAGTCGATTTCGTCGGTCAGGCCGTGGCCCAGCGCATGCTGCTTACCCTCGAGGAAACCGGCATCGAACAAACCAAGGACATCGCGTGCCTTGACCGGGCCATAGGCCACGCGACCGGCCGGCGTGGCGACCTCGACCAGCGGCTCGAGCCAGAACAGCCCGCGTGAGCCGTTGCGCACCAGCTGCACCTCGATGCCGCGCGCCGCGGCCTCGCCGACTATGGCCTCGGCTACCTTGTCGGCGCCCAGGCTGAGCGCGGTGGCATCGCGCGGGACGAAGATCTTGATCGGTTCGCTCATGCCTGGGCCTCCTGTTCGGCCAGCAGCGCCAGCACTTCCTCGGCGTCGACACGACCGTGCAGTTCGCCATTGAGCATCACGCTCGGTGCGCAGGCGCAGTTGCCCAGGCAGTACACCGGTTCGAAACTGAGGCTGCCGTCCTCACGGGTCTCACCCAGCGGCAGGCCGAGCTTGCTTTCCAGTTCAGCGGTCAGCGCCTTGACCCCCATCGACTGGCAGGCCTCGGCCTGACACAGCTTGAGCACTTGGCGACCGGGCGGCGTGGCGCGGAAATCGTGGTAGAAGCTGACCACCCCGTGCACCTCGGCGCGCGACAGGCAGAGGTCCTCGGCGATCAGCGGCAACAGCTCGGGTGGTACGGCGCCGAGGCGGTCCTGGATGTCGTGGAGGATGGGTAGCAGGGCGCCGGGCTGGCCGCGGTGGGCGGCGAGCACCTCACGGGCGACGGCCTCGCACTGCTCGGGGGCGAAGCGCTGGGGAAGAAGGGCCATGTTCGATGCTCCAGCCGGCGGCTATACCGGTACTGTCAGGAGATAATCCGGCCAGTCACGGCTGCCGGTCGGCTTATCCCAGGCGGAGCCGCAAGGCTCGCCACATATGAAGTAAAGTTCTTATACTGGGTCATAAAGCGCCCATATACCGCAAATTAACATGGGAAATTTGCCGAACAAATATGAAGTATTGAGCATATGATCCGTATCGATATTCAACCGCGCTGGCGCTTTCACCAACGCGACGGCAGTAGCCTCGACCCGCAGGGCCTGGAACTGCTGCAGGCCGTGCACGACACCGGCAAGCTGACCGAGGCCGCCGCGCGCGTCGGCTATTCCTACCGCCACGCCTGGAACCTGCTGGGCAAGTGGCAGGCGTTCTTCGGCAGCCCGCTGATCGAGCTGGAACGCGGCAAGGGGGCACGGCTGGCACCGTTGGGGGAAAAACTGCTGTGGGCCGACCAGCGCATCCGCGCGCGGCTGTCGCCGCAGCTGGACAATCTGGCGAGCGAGCTGGAGCTGGAGCTCAACCGTGTGCTGCAGGCCAGCAATCCCGGCTTGCGCATCCACGCCAGCCACGGCTTCGCCGTGGCGGCGCTACGCGAATGGCTGGAGCACGACCCCAGCTGGCAGTGGGAAGTGCAATTTCGCAGCGGCAGCGAGGCGATGATCGCCCTGCAGCGCCACGACTGCGAGGTGGCCGGCCTGCACGTGCCGGCCGGGCCGCTCGGTACGCTGAGCATGAGCCGCATCCAGCCCTGGCTGCGTCCCGATCAGCGGGTGATCACCTTCGTCGTGCGCACCCAGGGGCTGATGCTCGCCCCCGGCAACCCGCACGGCGTGCAAGGCCTGGCGGACCTGGCGCGCGGCGAGCTGCGCTTCGTCAATCGCGAACCGGGTTCGGGTACGCGCCTGCTGCTGCAGGACCTGCTGCAGCAAGGTGGTCTGGACAGCACGACCATCAAGGGTTTCCACAACGAGGAGTTCACCCACGCGGCAGTGGCAGCCTTTGTGGCCAGCGGCATGGCCGATGTCGGCTTCGGCGTGGAAGCGGCGGCGCGCCAGTTCGGCCTCGACTTCATTCCCATGGCGCGCGAGCACTATTGCCTGCTATGCCGTGAGGACAGCCTCGAACTGCCGGCGATGGCCGCGCTGCTGCGGGTACTGCAGAACCCGGAGTTCCAAGCACGTATAGGCCAGTTACCCGGTTACGCCCTGAGCCGCCCCGGCGAGGTGCTGCCCCTGGCTCAGGCGCTGGAACAGTGGGGACGCGAGCCCCTGCTTTGAGCATCACCCCGCGCAATCCGACAGGCGGCTGGGTAGCGGGGAACCACGGGCGAGCCGCTTGGGTCAATGGAGCAACTCCCGCCGCAATGCGGCTCCGTGATCGAGAAGCCTATGAAGTCTCTACAGTTCCTCTTCCTTTCTCTTGGCCTGAGCAGTGGCGGTTTCGCCTTTGCCGGCAGCACCGAAGCGGGTTTGGGTGGCGCACTCGGTGGCGCGGTGGGCGCGATGGTTGGTCAGCAGGTCGGTGGCAACACCGGGGCTGCAGTCGGCGCAGGCCTAGGCGGCGCGGCCGGCAGCATGGTCGGCGCTGATCGTCGCAGCCGCACCGAAGCCGCCATCGGCGGCGCGCTAGGCGCGGCAGGCGGCAACGTCGTGGGTCAGCAGGTCGGCGGCAATACCGGCGGCGTGGTTGGCGCAGCAGTAGGTGGCGGCGCTGGTGGCGCGCTGGGCAACTACATGGGCAATGCCAGCTACGACGATGACCGCCGTGACAAGCGTCGCCACTACCACGGCAAGAAGCACAAGAAGCACCACAAACACTGGCGCCGTCACTGACCGACGCCGATCAACCAGGGCTCATGGCGCTGGCCGAAGGCAACTTCGAGCTGCACCTTGGGCCTTTTTTCGTCATAGGCGCGCAGCCGCCATTGAGCGAAGGCCTCCCGGTAGCGTCTGGGCACGCTGATGCGATCACTCTCCAGCACTACGCTGGCACTGTAGTTGGACATGTCGCCATAGCGATAGGGGGTCAGGCGACCAGCCAGGATGACCTGGCGCTGGCGATCCGGCCAGGCCTGGCGCAGAGCCTCGGCATCGAGGCCGGCATCCACCAGCATCAGACGCGTGGCCTGCTGCTGCTCGTGCCGCAGTTCGAGCCGGCGCTGATCGCGCTGTTGGCGCAAGCTCTCGTCTTGCGGTCGTAAGGCCAGCACCGCCTGGGCACTGGCCAGGGCGGCCTTGGCCCGCTCGACCTGCTTTCGATAGCTTGGCCCGTCCAGTTCCAGTACCAGCCACAGCGGCCGCTCCGCGCTGCGGCCCAGGTCGTTCGGCGCAAAGCCCAGTTCCCGCAGCTTGGCCTCGTCCAGCCAGGACCATTCGGCATCAGCCGGGCGCCAGGCCAGTTGCAGACGCAGGCCGCTGTTCTCTTCGCCGCGCAGCCAGCTGTCGTAGGGCAGCTGGATCTCCCGCTCGCTCAATTGCAGTTGCGCCTGCGGCTCACCGCTGCGGTTGTACCAGACGCCCGCAAGGGCCACGGCATTGCTCGCCAGGATCAGCCCGACACCGAGCCAAAGTGGGCGGTTCATGCTGCACCTCCACGACGCCAGCGCTGCAGCATGACCAGCAACAACAGCGCGATCAGCCCGAGCAGGAGGAAGAACAGGTAGCGTGGCAGCAGCTCCCACCACCAGTCGAACAGCTTGCTGAACAGCAGCACCAGGGCGAAGCCCAACCCGGTATTGACCACCTCGGCCCAGCCGCGGCGTACGCCCAGCCAGATCACCAGCCCCGCCAGGACGAAGCCCAGCGTTTGATAGAAGGCCTCCACCCAGCGCGGCGGCCAATCGAGGTAGCTGCCCTGGCCCCAGTAGCTGAGGATAAGGACCGGCCCGAACAGGTACAGCAAGCCGACCACCCGATAGCAGGCGGCGAAACCGATCCGTCGCGTCTGATCGATGAACTGTGGCAGCACAAACAGCAGCGCGGCAGGCAGGAAGTTCTCCGGGTGGTCATCCAGCGACCACCAGTACAAGCCCGTCCAGTCGTTCAATCGTGCAGCGAGGAACAGGCCGAAGCACAGCAACGCCGTGACCAGCAGCAGACGCTGGCGGCATTGATAGGCCAGCAGTAACGCCAGCGCACCCCAGGGCAACAGCGCCTTGTCCGAAGGCGTGATATTGAAGATCTGCCCGAGCATCGACAGATTGAGCACGAAGCAGACGAATGCCAGCACCGCGGCCAGCTTGGCGTAGTAACCGGAGGCGTCGCGCGCCTGCAACCAGAAGCACAGCAGCAGGCTGCCCAGTGAGCTGCCGAGCAGCACAGCGACCTGCACACCGGCATCGAACAGGCCCCAGAACTGGTAGAAGAGGAAGAACAACCCGGCTGCCAGGGCCAGCGCACCGACCAGTGAGGCCAGGCGCATGCCCAGCGACAGCTGGCGCGCGCGGGCATCGGCGTCGATATCCAGGGTTTGTCGGTAGTGCGCCAGCAACTGCTCGTGATAGGCAGTCAAGCCCTGCTCCTGCTCGGCGCTCAGCTGCAACACCTGCTCGCGGTGCAGCTCGGCCAGCTCGGCGCGGAACGCAGCGATGCGCTCGGCACGGCGTTGCGCCTGCTCGCGTTGCAGATCGGACATGGGCACTCCCTGGCGGCATGAATCGCCACAGCCTAGCACGCCTCAGGCGGCCAGCAGACGCTCCAGCGCCGAGCGCAGCGGCTTGGGGATGCTCACCGGACGATTACTCGCCCGATCGACGAACACATGGACGAAACGCCCGGCGGCGCAGGCCTGCTCCTCACCGGCCCTGAAGATCGCCAGCTCGTACTGCACCGAACTGTTGCCCAGCTTGCCGACGCGCAGGCCGACCTCGATAGCGTCAGGGAAAGCGATGGAGGCGAAGTAGTCGCAGCTGGAGCTGACCACGAAGCCGACCACTTCGCCGCCATGAATATCCAGCCCGCCCTCGGCGATCAGGTAGGCGTTCACCGCGCTGTCGAAGTAGCTGTAGTAGGTCACGTTGTTGACGTGACCGTAGATGTCGTTGTCGTGCCAGCGCGTGGTGATCGGCTGGAAGTGGCGGTAGTCGCCACGCAGGTGTTGGGGTTGGCTCATGATGATCCTTGGGTTGGTATCGCGGCTAAAGCCCCTCCCACAGGCTGCGGCGCTCTTGTGGGAGGGGCTTTAGCAGGCCGTTGAAAAACGTAGGCGAGGCAGCCAGTGCAAGGTAAAAACAGGCGAGAAAGCGGAGTTTACGAGCTGTAAATGAGTATTTTGATCGGACTCGCGCACGAGCCTGTTTTTAACGCAGCAATGGCAACGCAGGTAGTTTTTCAACAGCCTGCTAGCTGCGATCTGAATCAGTAGGCAGCCTGATAAACGGCCAGCGCCTGCTGCTCGTTCATCTCGCGCGGATTGTTCACCAGCAGGCGCTGCTGCAGCATGGCGTCCGCCGCCAGGGTGGGCAACATGGCCTCGCTCACTCCGGCGTCGCGCAGCCGCGTCGGCAGGCCGCTGCGCTGACTGAACGCTGCCAGCGCCTCGATCAGTTGCTCGGTCTGCGCTGCGGCATTGCCGGCCCGCAGTCGCTCGCCCAATACCAGCGGCGCCAGCTCGGCGTACAGCGGCGCGGCCACCGGCGCGTTGAAGGCCAGCACCTGCGGCAGCACCAGAGCATTGGACAGCCCGTGGGGAATATGGAAATGCCCGCCCAGGGGGTAGGCCAGCGCATGTACCGCTGCCACCGGCGCGTTGGCGAAGGCCTGCCCGGCCAGGCAGGCGCCGAGCAGCATGGCCTGGCGCGCCTCGCGGTTGCCGCCGTTGCGCACCACCTCGTCGAGGTTGGCCGCCAGCAGGCGCAGCGCTTCGCGCGCCAGCAGATCGGAAAGCGGGTTCTTCTTCAGCGCGCTGGTATAGGCCTCGATGGCATGCACCATGGCGTCGATGCCGGTGGCGGCGGTGACCGCAGGCGGTAGGCCGAGGGTCAGGTCAGCATCGAGCAGGGCCAGATCCGGCAGCAGCAGCGGCGAAACCACGCCCATCTTGGTGGTCTCGCCGGTGGTAACGATGGCAATTGGCGTCACCTCGGAGCCAGTGCCGGCGGTGGTCGGCACCTGGATCAGCGGCAGACGCCGGCCGCGGGCATTGGCCACGCCGTAGATCTCGCTCAGGGCCTGGGCGCAGTCGGGATGCGCCAGCAAGGCCACCAGCTTGGCCACGTCCATCGAGCTGCCGCCGCCGAAACCGACCACCAGCTCCGCCTGCAGCTCGCGGGCCTGGGCCACGGCGGCCAGCACCACGGCCTCGGGCGGATCGGCCAGCACCTGGTCGAACACCTGCACGCCCATACCGGCGCGGGCGAAGTCCGGCAGCAGGGGTTCCAGCAGGCCCAGGCGGGTGATGCCGGGATCGGTGACGATCAGCACGCGCTGCGCGCCGCGCTCGCGGCATAGGTCGGCCAGACGCAGGCTGGCACCGGATTCGCAGAGCATCTGCGCGGTAGTGGCGAAGCTGAAGGGATGCATGGGGTGCTCCTCTTGTTGTAGCCCGGATGCTATCCGGGATCGGTCAGGCAAATTTCTCCGGATTGCATCCGGGCTACGATCCCTCTACCCAGCCCTCTCCCGCTTGCGGGGCGTAAGCGGAAAGAGCAAAGCACCGCTTCGCCCGCTGGAGCGCCCTGAGCCCTGCGAAGGGCCGGGGCGCAAAGCGGGGCTGGGGGAGAGGGTTCTAAAAGGCGAAACTGCCCTCATCCATGGCCATCAAACAATCCGCGCCGCCCAGCAGGGCTTCGCGGTGCGCGCTGGCGCGCGGCAGCACGCGGCGCAGATAGAACTCGGCGCTGTGCAGCTTGGCCTGGTAGAACGCGGCCTCGCCGCTGTCCGCTTCCAGCCCATCCTGCGCCCGCGCCGCGGCCTGCAGCCAGAAACCGGCGAGCAGCACGTAGGCCGAGTACTGGAGGAAGTCCACCGAAGTGGCACCGATCTCCTGCGCATCGCGCTGGCAGGCGGCGATCACTTCCGTACTCAGCTCACGCCATTCGCCAATACGCGCCTGCACGACGGTCGCCATTTCCTTCAGCGCCGGGCGCGTGCTCTGGGCATCGCACAGCGCGCTGAACTCTGCCTGCAGCGCGCTCAATTCGGCGCCGCCGTCACCCAGCAGCTTGCGACGGATATAGTCCAGCGCCTGGATGCCGTTGGTGCCTTCGTAGAGCTGGGTGATGCGGCTGTCGCGCATCAGTTGCTCCATGCCCCACTCGCGGATAAAGCCGTGCCCACCGTAGACCTGCACGCCATGACTGGCCACCTCCTGGCCCATGTCGGTGAAGAACGCCTTGACGATGGGGATCAGCAGCGCCGCGCGCTTGCCGGCCGCCTTGCGCGCCTCGGCCGACTCGGCGCCGTGCTCCAGGTCCAGCTGGCGCGCGGTGTAGGCGGCGAGCATGCGGCTGCCCTCGACTAGGGTCTTCTGCGTGAGCAGCATGCGCCGCACATCGGGGTGCACGATGATCGGATCGGCCGCCTTGTCAGGCGCCTGCACACCCGCCAGGCCACGCGACTGCAGACGCTCGCGGGCATAACGCAGCGCACCCTGGAAGGCCGCCTCGCCAATGCCGAGCCCCTGCAGGCCGACCTGAAAGCGCGCGTCGTTCATCATGGTGAACATGCAGGCCAGGCCCTGGTTGGCCTCGCCCACCAGCCAACCGGTGGCGCCGTCGAAGTTCATCACGCAGGTGGAGGCGCCCTTGATGCCCATCTTGTGCTCGATGGCCCCGCACGACAGGCTGTTGCGCTCACCCGGCGTACCATCGGCAGCGGCGATGAACTTCGGCACCAGCAGCAGCGAAATACCCTTCACGCCAGCCGGTGCATCGGGCAGGCGCGCCAGCACCAGGTGGATGATGTTCTCGGAGAAATCCTGCTCGCCGCCGCTGATAAAGATCTTGCTGCCGCTGACCTTGTAGCTGCCATCGGCCTGCGGTTCGGCGCGGGTGCGCAGCAGGGCCAGGTCGGTGCCGGCCTGCGGCTCGGTCAGGCACATGGTGCCGGTCCACTGGCCGCTGACCAGCTTGCTCAGGTACTGCTGTTTCAGCGTTTCGCTGCCGTGCTTGTGCAGCGCCAGTACGGCGCCTTCGGTCAGCCCGGAGTAGACGCGGAAGGACAGCGAGGCGCCCATCAGCATTTCGTGGAAGGCGAAGGCCACCAGCTGCGGGAAGCCCTGGCCGCCGTACTCCACCGGCCCGGTCATGCTCGCCCAGCCGTTGTCCACGTATTGCCGGTAGGCCTCGGCAAAGCCCTTGGGCGTGCTGACCTGACCATTCTCCAGGCGGCAGCCCTCTTCGTCGCTGTTGCGATTGAGCGGCGCGACCTCACCCGCAGCGAAGGCTGCCGCCTCCTCCAGCACACCGTCGATGAGCTCGCGGTCCAGGCCGTTGCCCAGGCGCTCGCAGTGGCCGGCAGCGTCGAACAGCTCGTGCAGCACGAAGCGCATATCGCGCAATGGCGCCTGATAGCTCATACCCGGCCCTCCTGTACGTCGCTGAAATGTTTGTTCTCGGCAGCCAGGCGCTCGATCAGCGCCGCCGGCTGCCAGTGCGCGCCGAAACGCTCGGTCAGTTGCAGCAGGCGCCGATTAATCGCCGCGACGCCCTCGCCATCGGCCCAGACCATCGGGCCGCCGCGCTCGGCGGGAAAGCCGTAGCCGTTGAGATAGACCAGGTCGATGTCGTGGCTGTTGGCGGCGATGTTCTCCTCGAGAATCTTCGCCCCCTCGTTGACCAGCGCCAGCAGGCAGCGCTCGAGAATCTCCTCGTTGCCGATATCGCGGCGGGTGAAACCCAGGCGCTCCGACTGCATCTGCACCAAGCCGTCGACGACCGGGTCATGCTCGGCCTGGCGACTGCCGGGCGCATAGAGGTAGTAGCCCTTGCCACTCTTTTGTCCGAAGCGGCCCAGCTCGCACAGGCGGTTGTCCACCTGTACCGCCGGATCATCCTGCCCCTCCCCTGCCAGTTCGCGGGCGCGCCATTCCAGGTCGATGCCGACTACGTCGTACATGCGAAACGGCCCCATGGCGAAGCCGAAGCCCTGCAGCGCCGCATCCACCTGGTACGGCCAGGCGCCTTCGAGCAGCAGCATGCGTGCCTCGCGCACGTAGGTGTGCAGCATGCGGTTGCCGATAAAGCCGTGGCAGTTGCCGGCCACCACCGCCACCTTGCCCATGCGCTCGCCCAGCTCCTGTGCGGCCTGCAGCACGGCCGGCGCGGTCTTGCCGCCACGCACGATCTCCAGCAGTTTCATGATGTGCGCCGGGCTGAAGAAGTGCAGGCCCAGCACGGCTTCCGGCCGCGCGGTGACGGCGGCGATGGCGTCGATATCCAGCGCTGAGGTATTGCTGGCGAGGATGGCGCCGGGCTTCATCACCGCGTCCAGCTCGCGGAAGATGCGTTGCTTGAGTTCGAGATTCTCGTACACCGCCTCGATCACCAAGTCGGCGTCGACCAGGGCCGCATAGCTTTGCACCGCATGGATTCGGGCGCGTCGCGCCGCGGCTTCGGCCTCATCGATGCGACCTTTGGCGACGTTGTGCGCCCAGGTTTCCTCGGCCATTGCCAGGCCCTGCTCGACCATCTGCGGATTGTTGTCCAGCCACAGCACCTGCAGGCCGGCATTGGCAAGGCTGATGACGATGCCGCGGCCCATGGTGCCGGCGCCGATCACGGCGGCGCAGCGAAGCGGCGAGACGACTTTGTTCATTGTTATTCCTCTCGTGCACGAACAGGCTGGGCACCCTTAAAAACTACCTGCGTTGTCATCGCTGCGTTAAAAACAGGCTCAAAATGCTCATTTACAACCCGTAAACTCCGCTTTTTCGCCTGTTTTCGCCTTGCGCTGACTGCCTCGCCTACGTTTTTAAAGGCGCCAGAAGCTTGGGTCACGATAAGCAAGCCGCTACTATTTTTGAAATTTAGTCTTGTGATACGACGTATTCAGTAGATGAATTTCACCAACTTCGACCTCAACCTGCTGCGCGTACTCGATGCTCTGCTGCGCGAGCAGAACGTCTCGCGCGCAGCCGAACGCCTGGCGCTGAGCCAGCCGGCGGTCAGCAATGCCCTGGGTCGTCTGCGCGAGCTGCTCGACGACCCGCTGCTGGTGCGCGTGGGCCGGCGCATGCAACCCACCCCGCGGGCCTTGGCGCTGGAGGCGCCGATCCGCAGCGCGTTGCGTCAACTGGAGCAGAGCCTGAGCGCCGGCGAGACCTTCGAGCCGGGCGAAAGCCGCCAGCGCTTTCGCATCGCCGTCACCGATTACGTCGAGCTGGTGTGCATGCCGCGCCTGCTCGACCGCCTCAGCCGCAAGGCGCCAGGCATCGGCATCGATATTCGCCACCTCAGCCCCAGCCTGCCGATGGAGGCGCTGGACAAGGGCGAGCTGGATCTGGTGCTGGGCCGCTTCGACGAGATGCCGGCGCGGTTCGCCCGCCGTCACTGGATGAGCGAGACGCTCAAGCTGGCGGTACGCCGCGAGCATCCGCTGCTGCGTCGGGGCAGCCTGGATCTGGAGACCTTCCTGCGCCTGCGCCACCTCTGGGTGCACGGCGGGCAGACCCGCGGCATGGTCGATCAGTGGCTGGGCGAACAGGGCCTGTCGCGGCAGATCTTCTACACCACGCCGAACTACCTGCAGGCGGCGCATATCGTCGCCGGCAGCGAGCTGGCGGCGGTGCTGCCCACTGCCCTGGCCCGGCATTTCGCCACCCTGCTGCCGCTTGAACTGTTCGACCTGCCCTTCGCCTTGGGCCCCTTTCACCTGGAGATCGTCAGCCTGGCGCAACGTCAGCGCGACGCCGCGTTGCAATGGCTGATCGAGGAAATCGTCGCTGTACCCGGATAACTGCGCAGCGCCCCACGCTACCTCTCTGCCTGCCTGTCCGCGCGCCCGCCCAGGTACCAGCCGAGCACGCCCCACAGCGCGGCGCACAGCGCACCGACCATGGCCACCAGCCAGGCACCGTGGCCGAGCATGTCCAGGCCTGCCTTGGCCCAGCCGCTGAGGGCATCGCCGCCGCGGTAGACCACGGTGTCGATGAAATTCTTCGCCTTGTACTTGCTCTCGGCATCCAGCGGGGCGAAGAGCATCTCTCGCCCCGGCCGGACGAAGGCGTACTCACCGATGCGCCGCACGATCATCAGCCCCGCCAGCATGGCGAAGGTCGGCGCCAGCGCCAGGCCGATAAAGCCCAGGCACACCAGCGCCGGCACCAGCGACAGCAACACGCGCACACCGAGCTTCTGCGCCACCCTGCCGGTGATGAACAACTGAGTCGTCAGGGCGCCGGCCTGCACGACGAAATCGATCACGCCGAACACCCGCACCTGCGCGGCGCGATCCGGGAACAGTTCGGCCACTAGGCGCGCCTGTTCGAAGTAGAGGAAGGTGCTGACCGAGGTCAGCAGCAGGATGAACGCGCCGATGCCCAGCAGATAACGCGAGCCGAGCATGCGCGTCAGCCCGCTGAACGGATTGCCCGGCACCGGCCTGCGCGGGCTTTCGCTGGGCAGCGCTCCCGGCCGCCCGGCGCCCTGGCGTTCACGCCAGACCATCAGATAGCGCTTGAGCGCCATGGCCACCCCGAGCAGCACGGCGGCCATCAGCATCAACCCGGACTCGCCGATGGCCCCGATCAGTACAGTGCTCACAAGCGGCCCGCACAACCCGCCGACACTGGCGCCGGCAGCGATGAAGGCGAACAGCCGGCGCGCCTGGGCGCCGTCGAACACATCGGCCATCAGGCTCCAGGCCACCGAGACGACGAACAGGTTGTAGACCGAGATCCATACGTAGAACACCCGCGCCAGCCAGACGCTGTCGTGATCGAGGCGAAACAGCAGGACGAAGACCAGCAGGTTGAGGCAGAAGAAGCCGTACACCCAGTCGATGAAATGGATGCGCGGGACTTTCGAGTTGAGCCAGGCGAATAGCGGCACCGCCAGCAGCATGACGACGAAGGTGGCGGTGAACAGCCACTGCAGGTTGTTCACCCCACCCGTGATGCCCATCGCCTCGCGGATCGGCCGCAGCATGAAGTAGCCGGCGAACAGGCAGAAGAACAGGGCGAAGCCGGCCAGCACGGCCGCCAGCTCCTGCTTCTCGGCATTGATGGCCCGCGCCAGGCGCCACGTAAGCGCCTGCATATCAGGCGAACAGCTCGATGATGCGTTTGCGCTGCGCCTCATCAGGCAGGCGTCCCTGCCCGGCAAGAATGTTGTCGGCCATGTAGCGCGGGTTGGAGGTGGCCGGAATCACCGCGGTCACCGCCGGGTTGGCGAGGATGAACTTGAGCATCAGCTGCGCCCAGGAGGTGACATCCAGCTCTACCGCGGCCCAGTCGGGCAGGTTCTTCCCCTTTACCCGATCGAACAGCGCCGAACGTTGGAAGGGCCGGTTGATGAGCACCGCGATGCCCTTGTCGGCGCAATAGGGCAACAGCTCGCGCTCGGCGTTGCGTTCGCCGATGGAATAGTTGAACTGGACGAAATCCACCGGCTCGTTGCGCAGCACCTCGAGCAGGCGCTCGTGAGCGGAATCCAGATAATGGGTGACGCCGACATAGCGCACCCGGCCCTGCTCCTTCAGCTCGCGCAGCAGGCCAAGCTGGGTGCGGGTGTCCTGCAGGTTGTGCACCTGCATCAGGTCGATGGTGTCGGTCTTGAGCGCGGCGAAGCTCGCCTCGACCTGCCGCTCACCCGCTGCGCGCCCGGAGGAGGACACCTTGCTGGCCAGGAACAGTTTCTTGCGCATGTCGTCTTCTGCAGCCAATGCACCACACACGGCCTCTGCGCGTCCGTAGCTGGGCGCGGTATCCACCAGACTGGCGCCGCCATTGACCAGCGCCTGCAGCACTTCACGCAAGGGCTGTAGCGCCTCATCGGTCATCGCCACATCGTGGGTGCGCGAGGTGCCCAGACCGATGACCGGCAGTTGCTCGCCGCTGCTGGGAATCGCCCGGCTCAGCAAGGTACTGGAGGCGAAGGCGGATGATGGCAACCAGGGCATCAGGGCGGCTAACGCCAGCAGGCTGGCGCTGCCTTGCAGGACTCTACGACGGCTGGGCATGACGTGGCTCCTTTACTCAGTGACCGGTTGGTTATAGGCACTGACCACGCGATGACCAAGGCGTTACATCCGCGAAGGGTTGCGTAGAGGGAGGCGCTCAAAGGCTGGTTGAACGGCTACAGCCCGCTTGTCACGGGGCGAAGAAGAGAAATGAGGCGGGACAGAGAGGCAATATCCGGTAACCAAAAACGCCGCTGCGCCAGATGGGAATTGGGCGCAGCGGTCGGGAAACCGTCAGGCCGCGTGCGAGGCAGATTCGCTGATCAGCATGCCGTGGGAAACGAGATAGCAGCGATGGCCGTTCTGCAGCATCAAAGGGCTACGACTGGAGATGACCCAGCCCTTGCTCAGCAGTTGCTCGATGTGAGCGCGCAGTGCGGGTAGATGGCGCTGTTCCTTCATGGCCGACCTCTGGTTGATTAGGCGCATGGCACCTTGTTGTTCTTCCGTGACGCAGCTCGCAAAAGTGTAGTGGCGCTATGCCAGGAAAGTAAGCGGCGCGATTGCGCAACATCTTGTAGGAAATTCGCTATACCCCATCGCATCAGGGCTGCACCCACGCCGCTTGCGGCTCCTGTCGAGGCGCAGAAAATTCCAGGTAATCGTCTTCCAGCTTGCCGTAGCGCAGCAGCGCCAGATCGAGCAGATAGTTCTGATGCAGCTTCCACGGCACCCGATCGCCCTGCGCCGGCAACAGGTGCGCGGCGCGCTCGATATAGCCCGACTGCAGATCGAGAAAGGGCTCCGGGCGGACGCTGCCGCCCTTGTCGCGTGGGGTCACCTGGCGCATGCCGATGCTGTCCAGATGATTGATCAGGCGGCAGAAGTATTCGCTGGAAAGATCGGCCTTGAGCGTCCAGCTGGCGTTGGTATAGCCCATCACCACCGCCAGGTTGGGCAGATCGCGCAGCATGATGCCGCGATAGCCCATGCTCTTCGGCGCCTCGAAGGGCACGCCATCGACCTGCACATCGATGCCGCCGAACAACTGCAACTGCAGGCCGGTGGCGCTGACGATCACATCGGCAGCCAGCTCCTCGCCGCTCTTGAGCCGAACGCCTTGGGCAGTGAAAGACTCGATCTCGGCCGTGACCACCTGTGCCCTGCCCTGGCGCAGCACGCGGAACAGGTCGCCATCCGGCACCGCGCAGACGCGCTGGTCCCAGGGCTTGTAGCTGGGGCTGAAATGGCGCAGATCAACTTCGCCCAGCTGGCGCCGCACCAGCCCCAGCAGTATCCGCCGCACCAGATTGGGAAAGCGCTTGGCCAGCTTGTAGAAGACCAGTTGCAGCGTCACGTTGCGACCGCGTGCCAGGCGATACACCCACTTCTCCGGCAACACCCGCCGCAGCACATTGGACAGCGCATCGCGCTGCGGCAGGTTGATCACGTAGCTGGGCGAACGCTGCAGCATGGTGACCTGCGCCGCGCGCTCGGCCAGCGCTGGCACCAGGGTCACCGCCGTGGCGCCGCTGCCGATCACCAGCACGTGCTTGCCGCTGTAGTCGAAGCCCTCGGGCCACAGCTGCGGATGAATGAAGGTGCCCTGATAATTCTCACGCCCGGTGAATTCGGGGGTGTAGCCGGCCTCGTAGCGGTAGTAGCCGGTGCACATCATCAGGAACTGGCAGCTCATGCGCAGCGGCTCGCTGTCCTCGCCGCGCCGCACCCGCAACTGCCAGGTGGCGCTGGCGCTGCACCAATTGGCCTCGAGTACCCTGTGCCGATAGCGAATCAAGCGGTCGACGCCATGCTCGGCGGCCGTCTCCTGGATGTAACGGCGAATAGACGGACCATCGGCAATGGCCTGCGGCTCACTCCAGGGTTTGAAGTTGTAGCCGAGGGTGTACATGTCCGAGTCGGAACGGATGCCCGGATAGCGAAACAGATCCCAGGTGCCGCCCATGGCCTCGCGCCCCTCGAGAATGGCGAAACGCTTGCCCGGGCACAGGCGCTTGAGATGGCAGGCGGCGCCGACTCCGGACAGGCCGGCGCCGATGATCAGGACATCCAGATGTTCAACGGACATTGGACACACTCGCTAGGTATGGATGCTGAGCTTCACCTTAGTCGAGACCTCTGTCATCCACTCTTTAGTGTGGCTAGAGTTGCCCACGAACAACCCGCGAGAACGCTCATGAACACGGCTACCTGGGAACTGCTGTCCTACATCGTCACCGTGGTGGCGTTGCCATTTGCCATCGCCGTCTTCCTCTTCGAGCAACGCAAGGAACGGCAGAACGAGGAGGATGCCACCTGGCAGCAGGTGTCCGACGCCTACATAGACTTTCTCAAAGTGGTACTGGCCAACCCCGATCTGCGCCTGCGCAGCCAACACGCTACAGCCGATCTCAGCGAAGAACAGCAGGAGCGCATGCTGGTGATCTTCGACATGCTGGTGTCGTTGTTCGAGCGCGCCTACCTGCTGCTCTATGAGCCGCAGATGGACGAGAAACGCCGACGCCGCTGGCATTCCTGGGAAGATTACATGCGCGAATGGAGCCGCCGCGAGGACTTCCGCGAGCGCCTACCGCAGCTGCTGCGCGGTGAAGATCCGAGCTTCGCGGCCTATATCCAGGGACTCGCCCGGGAAGAGGCACAGAACGCCGAGTGAACGGCACGTCTGGCCTGATGCGCCCGCGCGGCGCTAAGCTGTCGCCATGACCACGCCATACCTGACCCCGCTCCAGACCAGCAGCACGGATGCCGCCAGCGGCCTGCGCATCGGTGGCGACTGGACGCTGGCCCATTACAGCCGACTCGAACCCCAGGTACTGGCTCTGCGCAAACGCCTGCACGGCCAGGAAAGCGTCGACCTCGACGAACTGGCCGCGCTGGATACCGCCGGTGCCGCGCTGCTGGTCGAGCTGCTGGGCAGCGAGCGCCTGCGCCAGTTGGCGCAACAGGACAGCCTCAGCGCCGAGCGCCGCGCCCTGCTGCTGGCGGTGGCCGATGCCATGGCCGGCAGCCAGCAGGTGCAGGAACACGCCACGCCTTCGGCGCTACGCGAGGTGCTCGGGCATATCGGCGAAGCGGTGGAAACCACCTGGTGTCATGGCCGGGAACTGCTCGGTTTCATGGGCCTGACCCTGAGCGGCATGCTCACCATCCTGCTGCGCCCGATGCGCTGGCGCCTCACCTCGCTGGCCGCACACCTGGAACAGTGCGGGCTCAACGCCGTGCCCATCGTCGCCCTGCTGACCTTCCTGGTCGGCGCCGTGGTGGCCTTTCTCGGCGCCACCATCCTCGCCGACTTCGGCGCCACCATCTACACGGTGAACCTGGTGGCCTTCTCCTTCCTGCGCGAGTTCGGCGTGCTGCTCACCGCCATCCTCATGGCCGGGCGAACCGCCAGCGCCTTCACCGCGCAGATCGGCTCGATGAAGGCCAACGAGGAAATCGACGCCATCCGCACCCTTGGCCTGAGCCCGGTCGAACTGCTGGTGCTGCCACGGGTGTTCGCCATGCTCATCGCCCTGCCGATCCTGACCTTCATCGCCATGCTCAGCGGCATAGTCGGCGGCGCAGTGGTGTGCGCCGTGTCCCTGGACATTCCGCTGACGATGTATCTGTCGATCCTGCAGGACAGCGACCTGCTGCGGCACTTTCTGGTCGGCCTGCTCAAGGCGCCGATCTTCGCCTTTCTGATCGCCCTGATCGGCTGCTTGGAGGGCTTCAAGGTCAGCGGCAGCGCGCAGTCGGTGGGCGAGCACACCACCTCGGCGGTGGTGCAGTCGATCTTCGTGGTGATCCTGCTCGACGCTCTGGCAGCGCTGTTTCTGATGGAGATGGGCTGGTGAGGCGGGACAAGATCATCGAGGTACGCGGCCTGAGCAACCGTTTCGGCAGCCAGGTGGTGCACGAGCATCTGGATTTCGACCTGTATCGCGGCGAGATACTGGGCGTGGTCGGCGGCTCGGGTACCGGCAAGTCGGTGCTGCTGCGCAGTATCGTCGGCCTGCGCCAGCCCAACGCCGGCACGGTGCGGGTGTTCGGTGAAGAGTTGCTGAGTCTGTCGGCCGAGCGCCGCTCGCAGCTGGAGCGGCGTTTCGGCGTGCTCTATCAGCGCGGCGCGCTGTTCTCCTCGCTGACGGTCAGCGAGAACATCGCCCTGCCGCTGATCGAGCATGCCGGCTTGTCGCGCGCCGCCGCCGAGCGTCTGGCGCGGGTCAAGATCGCCCTGGCCGGTCTGCCGCAGGATGCCGCAGGCAAGTATCCCGCCTCGCTGTCCGGCGGTATGGTCAAACGCGCCGCCCTGGCCCGCGCCCTGGCGCTCGACCCGGAGATTCTGTTCCTCGACGAGCCCACCGCCGGCCTCGACCCAATCGGGGCGGCGGCCTTCGACCAATTGATCCGCACCCTCAGTGACAGCCTGGGTCTGAGTGTATTTCTGGTGACCCACGATCTGGACACGCTCTACAGCATCTGCGATCGCGTCGCGGTGCTGGCGCAGAAGAAGGTGCTGGTGGCCGACCGCCTGGATGTGGTGGCCGCCACCGACGACACCTGGATTCAGGACTATTTTCACGGCCCGCGTGGACGCGCGGCTGCACAGGCCGCCGCGGCGGCAGGGAGTCGATGAATGGAACCCAGAGCCCATCATGTACTGATCGGCCTGTTCACCGTGCTCACGGTTGGCGCTGCACTGCTGTTCGGCCTGTGGCTGAACAAGGCCGGAGCGGATCGCGCCTTCACCGATTACGAGGTGATCTTCAACGAGGCGGTTACCGGTCTGTCGCAAGGCAGCGCGGTGCAGTACAGCGGGATCAAGGTCGGCGACGTGATCAGCCTCGGCCTCGACCCCGATGACCCGCGCACGGTGCGCGCGCGCATCCGCATCGTCGGCAACACGCCGATCAAGCAGGACACCCGCGCCCGCCTGGCGATCACCGGTATCACCGGCCTGGCGGTGATCCAGCTGTACAGCGGCAGCCCGGAAAGCCCGCCGCTCAAGGGCAAGGACGGTCAGCCGGGAGTCATCGTCGCCGACCGCTCGCCGCTGTCGCGGCTGATGGCCAATGGCGAGGATCTGGTGAGCAGCGTCACACGCCTGCTCAACCGCGCCAACAATCTGCTCTCGCGGGAGAACGCGGAGCGCGTCGCGCGCACCCTGGAGAACCTCGAACAGGCCACCGCCGGCATCGCCGACCAGCGTGATGAATTGAGTGAAGCCCTGCGCCAGACCAGCGCCGCCACCCGCGAAGCCGCCGCGCTGATGAAGAACGCCAATCAACTGCTCGACAGCCAGGGCAGCCAGGTGCTGGAAAGCGCCGAGCGCCTGATGGTCTCGCTGGAGCGCAGCAGCCACACCATCGAACAGTTGTTGCAGGAAAATCGCGGCGCGCTGGACAGCGGCATGCAGGGACTGGGCGATCTCGGCCCGACGATCAGCGAACTGCGTGAAACCCTCGGCGCCCTGCGCGGCTTTTCCCGCCGCCTGGAGCAGGACCCCAGCGGTTATCTGCTGCGCAGTGACAGCATCAAGGAGTTCCAACCATGAAGCGTCTTACCCTGGTGCTGATCGCAGCCCTGCTCGGCGCCTGCTCGATCCTGCCGCAAAGCGAACCTCTGGATATCTACCTGCTGCCGGCCACTGCGCTGCCGACGCAGACGCAACGGGTCGACTGGTCGCTGCGGGTGAACAGCCCGATCAGCAACCAGCTGCTCGACGGCACACGCATCGTCGTGCTGCCCGAGCCAGGGCGGGTCAATACCTACCAGGGCGTGCGCTGGAGCGAGCGCACGCCGCAGCTGTTGCGCGGTCGCCTGCTCGACGCCTTTCAGAATGACGGGCGGATTCAGGCCCTGAGCAATGAAGAGCAGCGCCTGCAAGCCGATCTGGAACTGGTCAGCGACCTGCGCAGCTTCCACAGCGAATACCGCGACGGCATCCCGCACGCGCTGATCCGTCTCGACGTCAAGCTGGTGGATACGCGCAGCCAGCAGATCATTGCCAGCCGCCGCTTCAGCGCTAGCCAGGCGGCTGGCGATACCTCGATTGCCTCGGTGGTGGCGGCTTTCGGCCTGGCCGCAGATCAGTTGGCGCGTGAGCTGGTGGACTGGACCCTGGCGGAAGGGCAGCGCAGCCGCTGACTGACGCTGTGGGAGGCGCTTTAGCGGCGACGTGCGCCTCAGAAGCGCCGCGGCTACGACTGCATGGATGCAGGAGGTAGAGCGAAGCACAGGATGCCGGAGCCGAAAGCCCCTCCCACAGTCTCGGACTAGGCGCCGTGCAACCAGTCGCGCACCTCGGCGTAGGGGTAATCCTCAAGCGCGGCGAAGCCGGCCAGCTGGCGCGCCTTGAGCTTGGTGAACAATGGCGTGGTCACCCCGCAGAGAAAACGCGTCAGGCACTCATGGCTCGGTTCGTGCCCGGCGTACTGCCGGTGCTTCTCGACAAAGGCGGCGCATAACGCCTGGGCGTCGCGACCACTCAAGGGCGGTAATTCCGGTGGTTGCGGCAGGGTCGCGACGCGCCCCTGACACACGGAGCAATGCCCGCAACGCTCGGGCGCCTGTTCGTCGCCGAAGTACAGCGCCAGACGTCGGCTCAGGCATTCGCGGCTCTCGAACAGCGCGAGCATGGCCTGGATACGGGCAATCTCGCTGGCCTCGTGGGCGCGGAAATGCGCATGCAGATCGGCCGCCAGGGTCTCGCTCTCGAAGCCGCCGTCGAGCACGGCGTAGACCTCGGTCATCTGCTTGCTTTCCAGCTCCAGCCAGCCCTTTTCCTGAAAGTAATCCAGCGCCTTGACCACCCGCGCGCGTTCGGCGCCGTACTGTTGATACAGCGCATCGAAGTCCAGCGTCGACCAGGTACGCGCGCGCTTCGAACAGGCGAGGATCGCCTCGACGAACTGGCGCCGCTCACCCTCGAATTGCGCCAGCAAGGCCTCGTCGTCCAGCAGCAGCTTGAAGCGATATTCGGCGAAGTAGGCGTAGCGCGGCGCGACGATGCCGCGCAGTTCCAGCTGCACCAGCAGGGTCTTGAGCGGCAGCGCACGGATATTGCTGAGCTCGGAGAGCTGGCCGAGCATCAACTCCCACTGCCCGCCCGTGCCGACTGCGCGCAGGTCGTCGAGCACGGCGCGAATGCCGGCAAGCTCCGGCGTATCGCCATAGACGAAGTTCTCCAGCACGCTGAGACCGTCTCGGCTGGCCAGCACCAGGCAGTCCGAGGCCTGGCCATCGCGCCCGGCGCGGCCGATTTCCTGGCTGTAGTTCTCCACCGACTTGGGCAGGTCGAAGTGCACCACGTTGCGGATATCGCGCTTGTCGATGCCCATGCCGAAGGCGATGGTGGCGACGATGCACTCCAGCTCGCCGGCCATGAAGCGCCGCTGGATCGACTCGCGTACCTCATGGGCCATGCCGGCGTGGTAGGCGCTGACCGCCAAACCGTCACGCGCCAGACGCTCGGCGACCTGTTCGGCGGTCTTCTGCTGAGTGACGTAGACGATGCTCGCCTGACCACGCCGCGGCGCCAGCCATTGCTGCAGGCGCTGCGTCTTGGCACCGCCAGGCACCGGCTCTACCAGCAGATTGAGATTGGGCCGGTAGAAGCCAGTGGTGACCACGTCCGCATCAAGGATGGCGAATTTCTCGCGCATGTCGGCGATCACCCTGGGCGTGGCCGTGGCGGTGAGCAGCAGCACCTGCTTGATGCCGAACTGGCGCTGATAGTCGGGCAGCTTGAGGTAATCCGGGCGGAAGTTGTGGCCCCACTCGGAAATGCAGTGCGCCTCGTCGACTACCAGCAGGGAGATCGGCACCTGGGCGATGAAATTTCGGAAGCGCTCGTTCTTCAGGCGCTCCACCGAGATCATCAGAATCTTCAGCTCGCCGCTGCGTGCGCGGTTCATCACCTCCATGCTCTGCTCGCGGCTCTGCGCCGAGTCGATGCTCGCCGCCGCGATACCATGGCCGTGCAGGAAGGCCAGCTGATCCTGCATCAGCGCCAGCAGCGGCGAGATGACCAAGGTCAGGTGCGGCAGGTGCAGGGCCGGCAGCTGGTAGCACAGGGACTTGCCCGAGCCCGTGGGGAAGATCGCCGCCGCCGAACGACCGGCGAGCACGGCGCTGATCACCGCCTCCTGACCGGGACGCAGTTGATCGAAACCGAAGACGCGTTTGAGGGTGGACATGCGCTGTCACTCCATTGACCGCCGAATGGCCCATGACCATAACGCGGTTCGCCAGCGTTGGCCATGAACGACAAAGCCGCCCGAAGGCGGCTTTGTCAGAGAACGCGGTTCAGCTTACAGCTGCGGGCCGGCGTTCTTGATCGCCTCGCTGACATCGAACTTGGCGAAGTTGTCGATGAACAGCTTGGCCAGGCCCTTGGCGGCCTCGTCGTAGGCGTTCTTGTCAGCCCAGGTATTGCGCGGGTTGAGCAGGTTGGTCTCGACGCCCGGAACGGCCTTGGGCACGTCCAGGTTGATGATCGGCAGGTGCTCGGTCTCGGCACCGATCAGCGCACCGCTCTGGATGGCAGCGATCACACCGCGGGTGGTGGGGATGTTGAAACGCTTGCCGACGCCGTAGCCACCGCCGGTCCAGCCGGTGTTGACCAGGTAGACCTTGGAGCCGAAGGCGTTGATGCGCTTGATCAGCAGCTCGGCGTAGACGCCGGCCGGACGCGGGAAGAACGGCGCGCCGAAGCAGGTGGAGAAGGTCGACTTGATGCCGCCGCCCGAACCCATTTCGGTGGAACCGACCAGCGCGGTGTAACCGGACAGGAAGTGGTAGGCCGCCTGTTCGTTGTTGAGAATCGACACCGGCGGCAATACGCCGGTCAGGTCGCAGGTCAGGAAGATCACCGCGTTCGGTTCGCCGCCCAGGTTCTTCTCGCTACGCTTCTCGACGTACTCCAGCGGGTAGGCCGCGCGGCTGTTCTGGGTCAGGCTGTCGTCGGCGTAATCGGGGGTGCGCTGCTCGTCGAGTACGACGTTTTCCAGCACGGTGCCGAACTGGATGGCTTTCCAGATCACCGGCTCGTTCTTCTCGGACAGGTCGATGCACTTGGCGTAGCAGCCGCCTTCGATGTTGAACACCACGCCCTCGCCCCAGCCGTGCTCGTCGTCACCGATCAGGTAACGCGACTCGTCGGCGGACAGGGTGGTCTTGCCGGTACCGGACAGACCGAAGAACAGGGTCACGTCGCCCTCTTCGCCGATGTTGGCGGCGCAGTGCATCGGCAGCACGTCCTTTTCCGGCAGCAGGAAGTTCTGCACGGAGAACATGGCCTTCTTCATTTCACCGGCGTAACGCATACCGGCGATCAGCACCTTGCGGGCGGCGAAGTTGATGATCACGCAGCCGTCGGAGTTGGTGCCGTCACGCTCAGGCACGCACTCGAAGTTGGCGACGTTGAGAATTTCCCACTCGGCCTTGCCGGCCGGGTTGTAGGCACTCGGGTTGATGAACAGCTGACGACCGAACAGGTTCTGCCAGGCGGTAGCGGTGGTCATCTTCACCGGCAGGTAGTGCGCTTCGGCGGAGCCGACGTGCACGTGGGAGACGAAATGTTCCTGAGCATTGTTGAACGACGCGACGCGATCCCACAGGGCATCGAACTTGTCGGCCGGGAACGGACGGTTGATGTTGCCCCAGGCGATCTGCGCCTCGGTGCTCGGCTCCTGAACGATGAAGCGGTCTGCCGGCGAGCGGCCAGTGCGATGACCGGTACGAACGACCAGCGCGCCGTTGGCGGCCAGTTCCCCTTCACCACGGCGAATGGCTTCTTCGACCAGTTGCGCGGCGCTGATGTCGGTGTACACGGCGTTGTTGGCTTGCGTCATGAGGGTCCCCGTCGGCCGCTGGCCGAGTCTTCCGAACGTTGTGTAGTACAGGGGCAACTGCACTACACGGTAAAAAAGTCGCGGGAGTATGCCAGAAAAGCGAACTGCTTGGCAGCCTCCGATCTGATAGAGAACGCCTATCGTTTCGAAAAGTTCATCAATGGCGTGTCTGCGACGGCGCTTCGCTGCCGGCACCGGCGAACAGCTGGGCAATATCGGCGGCATCGAAGGCGTAGCGCTCGTTGCAGAACTGGCAATCGATCACCACGCTGCCGCCCTGCTCGGCCAGCAGCAGCTCGGCATCGGCCTGACCGAGACTGGCCAGGGCACTGGCGGAACGCTCGCGCGAGCAGCTGCAGCGGAACTGCAGCGGCTGCTCGTCGAACAGGCGCACGTTTTCCTGGTGATAGAGGCGGTGCAGCAGGGTCGGGTTGTCCAGACCGAGCAGCTCTTCGGCAGTCAGGGTATCGGCCAGGGTCAGCACATGGTTCCAGCTCTCGGCGCGCTCCTGCGGTTCGGTCTGGTGGTGCGGCGGCAACTGCTGCAGCAGCAGGCCGCGGGCACGCTGACCGTCGGCCTTGAGCCAGAAACGGGTCGGCAGCTGCTCGGAGCTGGCGAAGTAGTTGGACAGACACTCGGCCAGGTCGACGCCGTCGAGGTCGACGATGCCCTGGTAACGCTGCCCGCGAGTCGGGTCGATGGTGATGGCCAGCACGCCGTTGGGCATCAGGCTCTGCAGGTCGGCGTCGGCGCCGATCTGCTCGGCGTCATAACGAGCGATGCCACGCAGCTCGCGGGCGCTGGAGCATTCGACCATCAGCAGTGACAACGGGCCCTCGGCGCGCGCCTGCAATACCAGCAGGCCGTCGAACTTCAGCGTGCCGACCAGCAGCGCCGCGGCGGCCATCATCTCGCCGAGCAGTTGCGCCACCGGCTGCGGGTAGGCGTGCTTGGCCAGCACATGGGCATAGCTCTCGCGCAGCGCGACCATCTCACCACGCACATCGGTGTCGTCGAACAGGAAACGTTGACTGAAGTCGTTCATAGCGGCTGGCCCGGGGTCTGAAAAAGGCTGGCGATTTTATGCACAAACGCCCGCACAACCAAGGCCCGACCGTCATGTGCAGGCGTAACCCCCCAGGCGCCGCTCCTGAACCTTGCCTGAACGAGCGCGCTGCTGCCCTTGTACGACAGTCAGCACGCCCTATCATCCGCGCGCCTGAGGATAGGGCCAGCCATCAATCTGCAAAGGGATCGTTCATGTCGAGCACGTTCATCAATCGCCACTGGCAGCCACGCGCCCTGCTGATCTGCCATATCGTGGCCTTCACGCTGCTCGCCAGCTGGCTGTGGCAGCCCACCCGCGAGCTGTGGAACGTCTTCGATCTGTGGCTGTTCAAGCTGCTCAACGACCCGGTACACGCTGGCGGCCTGTGGGCGCATATCTGGGCCATCGGCAGCATGCGCCCAGTCGACGCTGGCGTCGGTGTGGTGATGCTGGCGGTGATGCTCAAGGCCGATCTGATCTTCACTGGCCCACAGGTGCGCCGTGCGCTGTTCGCCTTTCTCGTCGCCCTGACGGTGATGCTGTTGATGCGTGTGCTGTTCGCTGATCTGGTCGAATACATGGGTTGGCAACATGCCAGTCCGTCGCTGGTGGTGGAAGGCAGCGCGCGTCTGACGGAAATGTTCCCGGCCTGGGAAGAACGCTGGGACCTGAAAGACAGCGCCAGCCGCAGCTTCCCCGGCGATCATGCCTCCGTGCTGCTGATCTGGGCGTACTTCATGAGTTTCTTCGCCCGTGGCTGGCGCCTGCTGCTGGTCTGGACGATTGCCGCGATCGGCATCCTGCCGCGTCTGGTGGCCGGCGCCCACTGGGGGGCGGACGCCTTCGTCGGCGGCGTATTCCTCAGCCTGCTGGCGCTGGCCTGGAGCTGCTACACCCCGCTCGGTTACCGCGCCAGCGAATGGCTGGAGAAGGTCACCCTGCCGATCACCTCGCGCCTGGCCAGGCTGCCGCTGCTGGGCCGCATGAGCATCGTCAGCGGGCGCTGAACAAGAAAGGTCGATACGATTCCCCGGATTTCATCCGGGCTACAAACTGAACGAGAAAGTGGGAGCGAGCTCTGCTCGCGAAGCTTTACCGCAGTTCGCATTCGCGAGCAGAGCTCGCTCCTACAGGCTTGCGCCTAATCCTCATCCGCCCAGGGGTGGCGCAGGCCACCTTCCTGCTGTTCATTGAACTGATGGATCTGCCGGCGCTGCTTCTTGCTCGGCCGGCCATCGGTCTGTACCCCCAGAGCCCCCGCCTTGCGCATGGCCGCGGCCTGTTCGCGGCGGGCGATGCTCTCTTCTGTTTCGCGATACAGCAGTTGCGCCTCGGGGGCGCCACGACGGACGCCGGAGAGCGCCAGCACGACCACGGTGCGCTCGTCGAAGCCGGTGCGCAGCACGTATTCATCGCCGATCTTCGGCTCCTTGCCCGGCTTGCAGCGATCGCCGCGGTGATGCACCTTGCCGCCTTCTATAGCCGCCTTGGCCAGGGCGCGGGTCTTGTAGAAACGCGCCGCCCACAGCCATTTGTCCAGGCGCACCTTGTCGTCGTCTTTTTCGCTCATCTCGCACTCTGAAGGGGTTGGCATTCGCATCCATCGTGGATGCAGTTGTCACACGGCACAACTAGAATGCGCGGAATCATAGGCGTTGTATGCCGCAGGGGACACTCTCACCTTGAAGACTTTCGACCAGCTCAGCGTGATCGGCCTGCGTGAGTGGATCAATCTGCCCGAGCTCGGCATCATCGGCCTGCGCGCCAAGATCGACACCGGCGCCAGCACATCCAGCCTGCACGCCAGCGACATTCAGCCGTTCCAGCGTGACGGTGAGGACTGGGTGCGTTTCACCGCCTACCTCGGCACCCAGGTGCAGCGCCGCCATCGCTGCGAGGCGCCGCTGGTGTCGGTCAAACGCATCAAGAGCTCGAATGGCCAGGCGCAGAGCCGCTACGTGATCCGTACCGATCTGGCCCTGGGCGATCGCCTGTGGCCGGTGGAATTCACCCTGGCCTGTCGCAAGACCATGCGCTACCGCGTACTGCTCGGCTCCAAGGCGCTGATCACCGGGCAGCTGGTGGTCAATCCGGCACTCAGCTACGTGCAGGACAAACCCTCACTTTCCTCCTCCCTTCCAGGTGTCCAATGAAGATCGCCGTGCTGTCGCGCAACCCGCGTCTGTATTCCACCCGCCGCCTGGTGGAGGCCGGTCAGCAGCGTGGCCATGACATGGTGGTGATCGACACCCTGCGCGCCTATATGAACATCGCCAGCCACAAACCGCAGATTCACTATCGCGGCCAGGCACTGGAAGGCTTCGATGCGGTGATCCCGCGTATCGGCGCCTCGGTGACCTTCTATGGCTGCGCGGTGTTGCGCCAGTTCGAGATGATGGGTGTTTACCCACTCAACGAATCGGTGGCCATCAGCCGCTCGCGCGACAAGCTGCGCGCCCTGCAATTGTTGTCGCGCAAGGGCATCGGCCTGCCGGTGACCGGCTTCGCCCACTCACCGGACGACATCCCCGACCTGATCCAGATGGTCGGCGGTGCGCCGCTGGTGATCAAGGTGCTGGAAGGCACCCAGGGCATGGGCGTGGTGCTGGCCGAGACCGCAAAGGCCGCCGAATCGGTGATCGAAGCCTTCTTCGGCCTCAAGCAGGACATCATGGTTCAGGAGTACATCCAGGAAGCCGGCGGCGCCGACATTCGCTGCTTCGTGGTCGGCGACAAGGTGATCGCAGCGATGAAGCGCCAGGCCAAGGCCGGCGAGTTCCGCTCCAACCTGCACCGCGGCGGCAGCGCCAGCCTGATCAAGATCACCCCGGAAGAACGCATGACCGCAGTACGCGCAGCCAAGGTCATGGGGCTGAACGTCGCCGGGGTGGACATCCTGCGCTCCAATCACGGCCCGCTGGTGATGGAGGTCAACTCCTCGCCGGGTCTCGAAGGCATCGAGACCACCACCGGCAAGGACGTTGCCGGGATGATCATCCAGTATCTGGAAAAGAACGCCGAACCCGGGCAGACCCGCACCAAGGGCCGCGGATGAGCCCAGTGTTCGACGGTCGCCTGGCGCTGATCGCACCGGCCTCGGCCATTGCCGAAGACGTACTGGAAGCGACGCTGGCGCAGCTCGATGTGCTCGGCGTGCGCTACCACCTTGGCCAGCACGTGCGTGCCCGCCATCGCTATCTGGCCGGCACGCCGGAGCAGCGCCTGGAGGATCTGCACCAGGCCTTCGCCCTGCCCGACATCGCCGCCGTCTGGTGCCTGCGCGGCGGCTACGGTTGCGCGCAACTGGTGGCGGATATCGACTGGACCTTGCTGCACCAGGCCAGCCCGCGCCCGCTGATCGGCTTCTCCGACCTGTCGATTCTGCTGGAGGCCTTTGCCCAGCGCGGCCTGCCGGCCATTCATGGCCCGGTGGCCACCGCGCTCGGCCATCAGGTGCTGTCGGCGCCCAGCGGTCAGCGCGAGCGCCTGGCCTCGATGCAGGCGTTGTGGAGCCTGCTCAAGGGCCAGCAGCGGCAGCTGCCGCTGCGCCATATCAGCGGCCCGCAGCATGCCATCGAAGGCACCCTGCAGGGCGGCAACCTCACGGCGCTGGCCAGCGTCTGCGGCACGGACGCGGGAATGCACCTGGCCGAGGATTCGATCCTGATTCTGGAAGATGTCGGCGAGCCTTATTACCGCCTGGAGCGCAGCCTCTGGCAATTGCTGCACAGTTTCGCCGGGAAAAAACCACGCGCGGTGTGCCTGGGTAGTTTCACCGACTGCCCGCGGCGCGGCGTGCACCACAGCCTGGAGCAGATCGTCGGCGAATACCTGGCGCCGCTGGGCGTGCCGCTATACGGCGACCTGCCGAGCGGGCATGGTGACCTGAACTATCCCTGGCCCTACGGCCGAAAGGCGCGGCTGAGCGGTAACAGCCTGAGCTGGTAAACCTGGCTCAAGCCTGGCGCGCCTGCAGCCAGGCGAGAAACTCCGCCTCGTCCATCGGTTTGCCGAACAGATAGCCCTGGCCCAGCGCGCAGCCCTGCTCACGCAGCAGCGCCAACTGGCTGGGCTGCTCGATGCCCTCGGCCACGCATTCCAGATCCAGGTTGCGCGCGATCATCAGGATGGTCTGCACCAGCATGCGCCCGCTCGCCGCGCCGTCCAGATCGGCGACGAAGCTGCGGTCGATCTTCAGCCGGTCCAGCGGCAGGCGCTTGAGGTAGGTGAGCGACGAGTAGCCCGTGCCGAAGTCGTCGATGGCGAAGCGCACGCCCTGCGCCTTGAGCCGTTGCATATGGCCGATGCAGCGCTCGACATCCTCGACCAGCACGCCCTCGGTGATTTCCAGCTCCAAAGACTGCGCCGGCACGCCGTGATCCCGCAGGCACTGCTCGACGCGCTCCACACAGCCTGCCTGGCGCAGTTCGCGCGGGCTGAGGTTGACTGCCAGCACCAGCTGCGGCCACTGCGCCTGCCAGCGCGCCAGGGCGGCGCAGGCCTGTTCCAGCACCCACAGGCCGAGGTCCTGGATCAGCCCGGTTTCCTCGGCCAGCGGGATGAACTGGTCCGGCGCAATCTCGCCGCGCTCGGGATGCATCCAGCGCAGCAGCACCTCGGCGCCCGCCACGCTGTTGTCGGCCAGCATCAGCTGCGGCTGGAACACCAGTTGCAATTGCTGACGGGCGATGGCCTGACGCAGCTCGCCCTGCAATTGCAGACGCTGGTCGATGGCCGCCTGCATCTCCGGGGCGAAGAAATGCAGGGCGTTGCGCCCGGCGTGCTTGGCCCGGTACATGGCGGTGTCGGCCTGTTTGAGAATGTCCGAGGCGTGCTGCAGCCCCATCGGATGCAGGGCAATGCCGATGCTGGCACTGATCGCCAGTTCGTGGCCGTCGATCAGGCAGCTGCCCTGCAGACCGCGCAACAGCTTCTCACCCGCCGCCGCGGCATGCTCGGCAACGGCCTGCGGCTCGCTTCCCAGCGCCTCGAGCAGCACCACGAACTCGTCACCGCCCAGACGCGCCAGGGTGTCCTCGGTGCGCAGTTCGCGCGCCAGGCGAGTGGTTACCTCCACCAGCAGGGCGTCGCCAACCAGGTGACCGAGGCTGTCGTTGACCGTCTTGAAGTGATCCAGATCGATGAACAGCAGCGCACCCAGGCTGCCCTCGCGATTCTCCCGGTCCATGGCATGTTGCAGGCGATCGAGCAGCAGGCGGCGATTGGGCAGACCGGTCAGCTCGTCGCTGTAGGCCAGGCGCTCGATCTCGCGCTGGTAACGCTGGCGCTCGGAGATATCGATGATGCTGGCACGAATCAGCAGTTCCTCGCCGGGCATGCGCACCAGTCGCACTTCACAAGGCAGCTGGCGCCCGGCACTGTCGCGGTGGTTCCACTCGAATACCGGCGCCTCACCGGCCACGGCCTGACGCATGAAGGTCTTGCCGGCTCGTGAGGACAGGCGGCCATCGGCCTGCCGTAGCGGGCTGATGCTCTGGATCGACCGGCCAAGCAACTCTTCACGGCGATAGCGGAACAGACGCAGCGCGTTCTCGTTGCACTCGACGATGCCGCCATCGGGGTTGAACAACAGGATCGCCTCGGGCGCATGCTCGACCAGGGTCCGGTAACGCGCCTCGGCCTGGTGCCGCGCGCTGATGTCCTCGACCAGCAACAGGAACACCGTCTGCCGCCCACTGCCGCCGCGCACCACACGCAGGCTGAGGCGGGTGAACACCACCTGGCCATCGGCGCGCAGGAAGCGTTTGTCCATCTCGAAACCGTCGCTGTTGCCCAGCAGCACCTGCTCCACGCTGGCCTGCTCGGCGGGCAGATCGTCCGGGTGCGACAGCTGTTGCCAGCTGCTGGCCAGCAGCTCATCGCGGCTACGCCCAAGAATGCTGCACAGCTTCTGGTTGACCTCTTCCCAGCCGAAGCTCTGGGTGGTCAGCGCCATACCGATCAGTGGCGCCTCGAAGAACAGCCGCAGGCGCTCGTCGCGCTCGCGCAGCTGCGACTCGGTGCGCTTGCGCTCGCTGATGTCCTGCACCACGCCGTAGATGCGCACCAGGCTGCCGTCTTCATCGCGTTCGGCCATGCCGCGCAGACGCACCAGCCGGCCGCCCAGACGCGCGGCCAGGCGCACCTCGACATCCAGATCGTCCAGCCCATTCAAGGCCGCCTGCAGCGTTTGCATGATCAGCGCCTGGCTCGGCGTATCGCAGTAGTCCAATACCTGCTGCAGATCGGGCGGCCCCTGCTGAATGTCGCGCTCGACGATGCGATAACAGCCATCGCTCCAGAACAGGCTGTAATCACTGATCTCCAATACCCAGCCGCCGAGGTTGGCGATGTCCTCGGTCTGGCTGAACAGGTGGCTCTGGCGCAGCAGTTGCGCGCGCTGCTGCTCGACCTGGGCCGCCAGCTCGACGCGCTGGGTCACATCATGGTGCAACCCGACGAAATGGCTGATACCCAGTTCGTCGCGCATGGGTGCCAGCACCACCTCGTTCCAGAACGGCTGGCCGTCCTTGCGGTAGTTGCGCACCACGGCCTGACCACTGTGGCCATGGCGCAGGGCTGCTCGCAAGGGTTGTAGCTCCAGCTGGGCACGATCCTCGCCAAGCAGGAACCGGCAGTTTCGCCCCAGCACCTCTTCGGCGCGGTAGCCGCTGATCTGGCTGAACGCCGAATTGCAGTAAACCAGCGGCAAATCGGCCTGGCGCGCGTCGGCGATGGTCACACCCAGCGGACTGGCTTCCATCGCCAGGTTGGCGCGAGCCAATTGCTGCTGCATCTGCGCGCTACGCGCCAGCGCCTGGCGCAGATCACTGAGTGCGCGCCCCACCACCAGCGCGGCGCCCATCAGCAACAGAGCGGTGAAATGCATCTGGTTACGCTGCAGGTCCAACTCGGTGAAACTCAAACTGCCGCGCCAAAGAGGCAATGGCAGGGTGGCGGCGTAAACCAGCAAGACGCCATACAGCGCCCCCGCGAAGGCGTGTCGCAGTGCCAGCACCAGCATGCTGAGCCCCAACAGCGGCAAGGCGAACTGGGCCTGCAGGCTGGCGCTTAGCACCAGCAACACCAGAAATACGCCCGTCGCCAGTAACCAGCCGCCAGGCGAGCGGCTGATGGGCAGCGGCGCAAGCGCAACATCGCTTCGCTCACGCAGCCAGGCGCGGGCGTGCAGCAGTGGGGTGCAGAACGCCAGCAAGGGCGCGGTCAGCGCCAGCAGGTTGATGGTGTCGCTCAACCAGACCGCCAGGCTCGCCTGCGCCCAGCGCTCACTGGTCTGAAAACCGGTCAGCCAGAGGTTGCCCTGCAGACCGAGCGCTACCAGGGTTGCCGGCATCAGCACAGCGAAGGCAAGAAATCTCAGTACATCGCTCAAACGTCCCAGCGCCGGGTCGAACGAGTGACGCCGCAGCAGCCACCACCCCAACGCCACTGCAGCGGTTTCCGGCACCGCATAGAGCGGCGCCCACTGCCAGGGCAGGCCCCAGAGCGGCACACTGAACAGGGCGTTGAGGTACAGCGCCGGCAGCACACGCGGCCCCCACCACAGGCAGAACGCCAGGCCGAGCACCATCGGCAGATAGCAAAGCGCTACCCCGTCGTTCAGACGGGTTGCCAGGGAAATCCAGGTTGCCAGGTGGAAAATCGGCAGCGGCAGCCACCAGGTCCAGTTCGGCAAGCGGTCAGGGAAGGCGGCAGGCATGCAGGCCTCGAAGTGATGCGCAGGCACAGCATAGCCCAGCGCCAAAGCGCTTGGCAGCATATTGCCAGCACTCGAACGCTGTAATTGGACGTTCGGCTACACCGCGTCGCGCGGTAGCAACAACCCCAGTGGTAGTCGCACGCGGGCTTCGAGACCACCACCGCTGCGATTGCGCAGCTCGACGCTGCCGCCATGCAGCGCCGCGATGCGCTTGACGATGGCCAGGCCAAGGCCGGTACCGCGCCCGCCACGGGCCCGATCACCGCGGATGAAGGGATTGAAGATGGTGTCCAGCTCGGCCGGATCGATGCCGTTGCCACGGTCCAGCACGCTCAGCACCACATAGGGTGCGCTTTGATCGCCGGCCAGGCTGGCGACCACCTCGACCGCATCGCCGCCGCCATGATTGAGCGCATTCTCCACCAGGTTGGTGAGCAGACGCTTGGTCGACACCCGGCGCAGCGGAAACGGCGGGATGGCCTCGAGGCACAGGCGGACGCGCTCGACGCCCTGGTTGTAGGGGGCCAGGGTTTCGCGCACCAGCTCGGGGAAATCGGCCTCTTCCACCGGCTCGTCGCGGCCGTCGCGGATGAAGGCGAGGAATTGATCGAGGATGGCATCCATGTCCTCGATATCGCGGACCATGTCATCGGTCAGTTCGGAATCGTTGTCCATGAACTCCAGCGCCAGGCGCAGACGCGTCAACGGCGTGCGCAGGTCATGGGAAACACCCGCCAGCATCAGCTCGCGCTCGCGACCGGCCTGCTCGACATCCTCGGCCATCTGGTTGAAGGCCCGATACACCTCGGTCATTTCGCTCGGCGTATCGCTCACCGGCAGGCGCACGCTACGCCCCTGACCAAGCTGGCGGGCGGCGTAGACCAGGCGCTTGAGCGGCGCGTTGAGCTGACGCACGAAGATCCAGGCAGCGGCGGTGGACAACAGGCCGATCGCAAGGAACCAGCCGAGCACGCTCCAGATACGCTGACCGCGCAGCGGATGCGGGTACATCGGCACCCGCACCCAGCCATCGCCGAGACTCGGCGCATGCACCCAGAGCGCCGGCGGCGTGGTCGCGCGCACGCGGGTTTCGGTATCCGGGCCAAGTTCGGTCTGCATCTGCCGCTGGAAGATTTCGCTGTAGGGCCAGTGTTGCTCGCTGGCCGGCACCTTGTCGCGCGGGATGCGCTTGAGCCCGGCGGCCTGGGCGATATGGTCACGGTCATCGGGGTTGGCCGCCCAGTAGGCCCGCAGGGTCAGCGCCGCACCGTGGCTGTACTGGCGGTCGACCAGCACGTCCTCGTTCATCATCAGGTACACCAGCGTCAGCGCCTTGGAGAACAGCACGACGATGAGCACCAGCCAGAGGGTGCGGGAGAAGAAGCTTTGCGGGAACCAGTAGGGGGTTTTCATCAACGCGGAACCGTAGGAGCGAGCTTTGCTCGCGAAAACGTGACCTCAATTCGCGAGCAGAGCTCGCTCCTACGCATCACTTGTTGCCATCAGGAACGAACACGTAACCCACACCCCAGACGGTCTGGATATAGCGCGGCTTGGACGGGTCCGGCTCGATCAGGCGACGCAGGCGGCTGATCTGCACATCGATGGAGCGCTCCAGGGCATCCCACTCGCGGCCACGGGCCAGATTCATCAGCTTGTCACGGGTCAGCGGCTCGCGGGCATGCTGTACCAGGGCCTTGAGCACGGCGAACTCGCCGGTGGTGAGCATGTGCACTTCCTCACCCTTTTTCAGCTCGCGGGTGGCCAGCGACAGCTCGTACTCGCCGAAGCTCACGCTCTCATCCTCGGTACCGGGTGCGCCCGGCACCACCGGTGCCTGACGACGCAGCACAGCCTTGATGCGGGCCAGCAGTTCGCGCGGGTTGAAGGGCTTGGCCAGGTAATCGTCAGCGCCCAGCTCCAGGCCCTGGATGCGACTGGACTCATCGCCCTTGGCAGTGAGCATGATGATCGGGATCTGGTTGTTCGATTCGCGCAGGCGGCGGCAGGCCGAGAGGCCATCCTCACCCGGCAGCATCAGGTCGAGCACCACCAGATTGAACAGCTCACGCGCCAGCAGGCGGTCCATCTGCTCGACGTTCTCCACTGCGCGTACCCGATAGCCCTGCTCATCGAAGAAGCGCTCGAGCAAGCGGCGCAGACGGGCGTCGTCATCGACGATGAGAATCTTCTCGCCTTCGGCGACAGTAGCAGCGGACTGGGTCATGGCGTCTCCTTGGACAGCCGTACTAAGGACGGCAAGTGGCGGCATTATCGCTCAGGCGCATGGATGGGCGCTTTAGCCATTGTTAGCAGATTTTTCCCCGAACGGTTCGCAGCTCTCGCGAATGCGGTGTTTATAATGCGCCGCTTTCGTATCTGGCCGGCATGTTTACGGCCGCCCTGTCGCTTCAGTGGGTAGTTTTTATATGGATAGCATCAACAATCGCATCGCCGAAGAGCTGGGCGTGCGCCCGCAACAGGTCGCCGCCGCCGTGGCCCTGCTCGACGAGGGCTCCACCGTGCCCTTCATCGCCCGTTACCGTAAAGAAGTGACCGGCAGCCTCGACGATACCCAACTGCGCCACCTGGAAGAACGCCTGCGCTACCTGCGCGAACTGGACGAACGCCGCGTGGCGATCCTCGCCAGCATCGAGGAACAAGGCAAGCTGACCCCAGAGCTCAAGCGCGAGATCGACCTGGCCGACACCAAGACGCGCCTCGAAGACCTCTATCTGCCGTACAAGCAGAAGCGCCGCACCAAGGGCCAGATCGCCCTGGAGGCCGGCCTAGGCGAACTGGCCGATGCGCTGTTCAACGATCCGAGCCTGACCCCGGAGCAGGAAGCCGAGCGCTTCATCGACGCCGAGAAGGGCTTCGCCGATGTGAAGGCCGTGCTCGAAGGCGCCAAGTACATCCTCATGGAGCGCTTCGCCGAAGACGCCGCGCTGCTGGACAAGCTGCGCAGTTTCCTCAAGGACAACGCCACCCTCAGCGCGCGCCTGGTGCCGGGCAAGGAGAACGAAGGCGCCAAGTTCAGCGACTACTTCGAGCACGACGAGCCGCTCAAGGGCGTGCCGTCGCACCGCGCACTGGCGATCTTCCGCGGGCGTAACGAAGGCATTCTCAGCGCCAGCCTCAAGGTCGGCGAAGAACTGCCCGGCACCCTGCACCCCTGCGAGCTGATGATTGGCGAGCGCTTCGGCCTGCAGAACCAGGGCCGCGCCGCCGACAAGTGGCTGGCCGAGGTGGTGCGCTGGACCTGGAAGGTCAAGCTGTACAACCACTTGGAAACCGACCTGCTTGGCGAGCTGCGCGAGAAGGCGGAGGACGAGGCGATCAGCGTGTTCGCCCGCAATCTGCACGACCTGCTGCTGGCCGCCCCGGCCGGCCCGCGCGCCACCCTGGCACTGGACCCGGGCCTGCGCACCGGATGCAAGGTGGCGGTGGTCGACGCCACCGGCAAGGTGCTGGAAACCGCCACCGTCTACCCGCACGCCCCGCGCAACGACTGGGACGGCACCCTGGCGATCCTCGCCAAGCTGTGCGCCAAGCATGGCGTCGACCTGATCTCCATCGGCAACGGCACCGCCAGCCGCGAGACCGACAAGCTGGCCGCCGAGCTGATCAAGAAGGTGCCGGGCCTGAAGCTGACCAAGGTGATGGTCTCCGAGGCCGGCGCCTCGGTGTATTCGGCCTCGGAACTGGCCGCCCGCGAATTCCCCGATCTCGATGTGTCGCTGCGCGGCGCAGTCTCCATCGCCCGCCGCCTGCAGGACCCGCTGGCCGAGCTGGTGAAGATCGACCCGAAATCCATCGGCGTCGGCCAGTACCAGCATGACGTCTCCCAGCTCAAGCTGGCGCGCAGCCTGGACGCCGTGGTCGAGGACTGCGTGAACGCCGTCGGCGTGGACGTCAACACCGCCTCTGCCGCTCTGCTGGCGCGTATCTCCGGTCTCAACGCCACCCTGGCGCAGAACATCGTGCAGTACCGCGACGCCAACGGCGCCTTCGCCTCGCGCGCCGAGCTGAAGAAGGTGCCGCGCCTGGGCGAGAAGACCTTCGAGCAGGCTGCCGGCTTCCTACGCGTGATGAACGGCGACAACCCGCTGGACGCCTCGGCGGTGCACCCGGAAACCTACCCGCTGGTCGAGCGCATCGCCCAGGACACAGGCCGCGACATCCGCTCGCTGATCGGCGATTCGAGCTTCCTCAAGCGTCTCGATCCGGCCAAGTTCACTGACGAGCGCTTCGGCCTGGTCACCGTCGGCGACATCCTCAAGGAACTGGACAAGCCCGGCCGCGACCCGCGCCCGGAGTTCAAGACCGCCGAGTTCCAGGAAGGCGTGGAAACGCTGAACGATCTCAAGCTGGGCATGGTGCTCGAAGGCGTGGTCACCAACGTCACCAACTTCGGCGCCTTCGTCGATATCGGCGTGCACCAGGACGGTCTGGTGCACATCAGCGCGCTGTCGGAGAAGTTCATCAAGGACCCGCACGAGGCGGTCAAGGCCGGCGACGTGGTCAAGGTCAAGGTGATGGAAGTGGACATCCCGCGTAACCGCATCGCCCTGTCCATGCGCATGGGCGACACCCCCGGCGAGAAAGTCGAGGGCGCGCGCGGTGGGCAACGCGGCAACGGCAACCGCGGCGGCAATACGCCGCGCAGCGAGCGCTACTCCAGCCAGGACAAACCGGCTCCCGCCACCGGCGGCATGGCCGCGCTGTTCGCCAACGCCAAGCAGTTGAAGAAATGACTACGGAAGGCAACGTCGGCGCCAGCAGCGCCTTTTCCCGCCTGCTCGGCCTGGAGATTCTCCAGGCCGGCGGCGGCGAAGCGCGCGTGCGCCTGACCCTCACCGACGAGCTGCGCAACCTGCACGGCAAGCTGCACGGCGGCGCGCTGTTCTCGCTGATCGACACCGCCATGGGCCAGGCCAGCCACAGCCTGGGCGATGGCGGCCCGAGCAGCGTGACGCTGGAGTGCAAGATCAACTACATCCGCCCCGTTTCCGAGGGCAGCGTGCTGTGCCACGCCAAGGTGCTGCACGCCGGGCGTCGTACCCAGGTGGTGGAAGCCGAAGTGCTGCAGGGCGACAAGCTGGTCGCCAAGGCACAAGGCACCTTCGCCTGCGTGTAATCGACCGGGCGCGAAGTCGTCTAATGTGGCTGCATCGTCGCCCCTTGCAGAGTGCGGGGGCGATCCCCATATTGTGGCGACTGCCCAGTTAGGAATTGCATCTTGAGCGATCTTCTCTCCCGCCGCCTGGCCCAGCTCGGCGAGCCGGCCAACCTGTCCCTGCTGGGTGAATGCCTGCATGGTATCGAGCGCGAGTGCCTGCGCGTCGACCGCGACGGCCAACTGGCCCTGACCCCGCACCCGCAGGCGCTGGGCTCGGCGCTGACCCATGCGCAGATCACCACCGATTACTCCGAGTCGCTGCTGGAGTTCATCACTGGCACCGCCAAGGATCCGGCCACCACCCTCGCCGAACTGGAAGACATCCACCGCTTCGCCTATGACAAGCTCGATGGCGAACTGCTGTGGAGCCCGTCGATGCCCTGCGCGCTGCCGGACGAAGAGACCATCCCCATCGCCCGCTACGGCAGCTCCAATATCGGCCGCCTCAAGTACGTGTACCGCAAGGGCCTGGCGCTGCGTTACGGCAAGACCATGCAGTGCATCGCCGGCATCCACTACAACTTCTCCCTGCCGGAAAAACTGTGGCAACTGCAGCAGCAGAGCGAAGGCAGCGAGCAGAGTGCGCGTGACTATCAGTCGGCGCGCTATATCGCGCTGATCCGCAACTTCCGTCGCTACAGCTGGCTGCTGATGTACCTTTTCGGCGCCTCGCCGGCGCTGGACAAGGGTTTCATGCGCGGCCGCCCGCACCAGTTGCAGGAGCTGGACGCCAGCACCCTGTACCTGCCGTACGCCACCAGCCTGCGCATGAGCGACCTGGGCTACCAGAGCAGCGCGCAGTCCGGCCTGACCCCCTGCTACAACGACCTGGCCAGCTACACCGACAGCCTGCGCCTGGCCGTCGGCACGCCCTACCCGGCTTATGTCGAGGCTGGCACCAAGCGTGGCGACGAGTGGCTGCAGCTCAACACCAACATCCTGCAGATCGAGAACGAGTACTACTCGAGCATCCGTCCGAAACGCGTGACCCACAGCGGCGAGCGGCCGATCCAGGCACTGATGAGCCGCGGTGTGCAGTACGTGGAAGTGCGCTGCCTGGACATCAATCCCTTCCTGCCGCTGGGCATAGACGTGGCGCAGGCGCGCTTCATCGATGCCTTCCTGCTGTTCTGCGCGCTGGAAGACAGCCCGCTGCTGGAGAACGGCGAGTGCAGCAGTTGCACCAGCAACTTCCTCAAGGTGGTCAAGGAAGGCCGTCGTCCCGGCCTGCATCTGCAAAAGGGCAGTCAGCAGGTGGAACTCAAGGTCTGGGCCGGCGAGCTGCTCGAACGCATCCTGCCACTGGCCGAGCTGCTCGACCGCAGCCAGGGCAGTGGCGCGCATGTCGAGGCCCTGGCGCAACAGCAGGCCAAGGTCGCCGACGTGGAGATGACACCATCGGCGCAGGTGCTGGCGATTCTGCGTCAGGGCCAGAGCTTCACCGACTTCGCCCTGCAGCAGAGCCTGCGCCACGCCGAGTACTTCCGCGCGCAGCCGCTCAGCACGCAGCAGCAGGAGGCCTTCGAGACGGCCGCGCATCGGTCGCTGGCCGAGCAGGCAGAGCTGGAAGCGCAGCCCAAGGGCGACTTCGACGCCTTTGTCGCGGCCTATCAGGCGAGCATTCTGGCGTTGGCCGTGTAAGGCGACGAAGCGTCGACTGCGTCACAAAGCCAACCAGCGGAGCAAAAGCCAGGATGGGCGGCCACTCCCGGGGCCGCCCGGCAAGCTAGCATTGCCGGGTAAAGGACGATAGACGAGCAGCGCCCATGGCCGAAGAAGCCACGCCGCAATGGAGCCTGGAGAGCCTGACCAAGGCTTACCAGCAAGGCTATATGGCCGGCCTCACCGGCCAGCCGAGAACCCGCCAGCCCTACCCTGACGAAATCCCTGCTGCAGCCTGGGAGGCCGGCTGGGACGATGGTTTCGAACAGATGCGCCTGCAGCAGCACAGCGCCTGAATCCTGAACGCATCGTGGGAGGGGCTTTAGCCGCGAGCGGTGAACCCGTCGCGGCTACATGCTCGGCCTTGGCCTCCTGCATCGCTCCAGTGTAGGAGCGGCTTCAGCCGCGAAACTCGCGGATAAATCCGCTCCTACAGTTGCGGCCTGCTCTCGCCCCGCCTACAAAGCCTTCTCGAATACCTTGGAATTGCGCTGGTAGTTGTACAGCGATGCTCGCGCGGTGGGCATACGCTCGACGCTGCTTGGCTCGAAGCCGCGCTCGCGGAACCAGTGGGCGGTGCGGGTGGTGAGCACGAACAGGGTCTTGATGCCCTGCGCCCGCGCCCTGGCCTCGATGCGTTCCAGCAACTCGTCGCCGCGGCCGCCATGGCGGTAATCGGGATTGACCGCCAAGCAGGCCAGCTCGCCGCAGTCCGAGTCGGCGATGGGATAGAGCGCCGCGCAGGCGATGATCAACCCTTCGCGCTCGACGATGCTGAACTGCTCGATCTCGCGCTCCAGCACCTCGCGTGAGCGACGCACCAGAATGCCCTGCTCTTCCAGCGGGCTGATCAGCTCGATCAGACCACCGACATCCTCGATGGTCGCCTCACGCAGGGATTCGAATTGCTCCTGCGCCACCAGCGTGCCGTTGCCGGTGCGGGTGAACAGTTCGCTGAGCAGTGCGCCATCGGTGGCGTAGCTGACGATATGGCTGCGTTTGACGCCGCCCCGACAGGCCTCGGCAGCGGCGTCGAGCAGCTCACCCTGATAGTTGCTGCCCAGCCGTGCCAGATGCGCCGGCACCTGCTGCGGACGCAGCTCACGCACCAGCTTGCCGTTCTCGTCGAGCAGGCCGTCTTCGGCGCCGAACAGCAGCAGCTTGTCCGCGCCCAGGTCAATGGCGGCGCGGGTGGCGACGTCCTCGCAGGCCAGGTTGAAGATTTCCCCGGTGGGCGAATAGCCCAATGGCGACAGCAGCACGATGCTGCGCTCGTCGAGCTGGCGGTTGATACCCTTGCGGTCGATGCGCCGCACTTCGCCGGTGTGGTGATAGTCGATACCATCGAGCACACCAATCGGCCGCGCGGTGACGAAGTTGCCGCTAGTCAGACGCAGGCGCGAACCCTGCATCGGCGAGGCCGCCATGTCCATCGACAGACGCGCCTCGATGGCGATGCGCAGCTGGCCGACGGCATCGATCACGCATTCCAGGGTCGGCGCATCGGTGATGCGCAGGTCGCGGTGGTAGTGCGGAGTCAGGCCGCGGGCAGCGAGGCGCGCCTCGATCTGCGGGCGCGAGCCATGCACCAGTACCAGGCGCACGCCGAGGCTGTGCAGCAGCACCAGGTCGTGGACGATATTGGCGAAATTCGGATGGGCAACGCCCTCGCCCGGCAACATGACCACGAAGGTGCAGTCGCGGTGGGCGTTGATATAGGGCGATGCGTGGCGTAACCAGTTGACGTAGTCGTGCATGAGCAATCCATTAACGTAGAGACGTAGGACGGCATGGCCGTCATGTTCGGTCAGAAGGTCGGTCTCATCGTCGCTGCACGTCTTCGCTCCGGGTCAGGCAATAGTGTTGGATCAGTTGGCGCAGTAGCGCCACGGTAGGTTCGATACGCGCCAGCTCCAGGTGTTCCCCCGGCTGGTGCGCGCAGTCGATATCGCCAGGGCCGAGCACAAGGGTCTCGCAGCCAAGTCGCTGAAGATAAGGCGCCTCGGTGCCGAATGCCACCGCCTGTGCGCTGTGTCCGGTCAGCCGCTCGGCCAGACGCACCAGCTCGGCATCGGCACGCTGCTCGAATGGCGGCACTTCGGGGAACAGCGGACCATAGTCGATGCGTACCTGATGCTTGAGCGCCAGCGGCTGCAGCTTGCCGCGAATGGCCTCACGCAACTGCTCCGGGTCCATGCCGGGCAGAGGGCGCAGATCGAACTCCAGCGCACATTGCCCGCAGATGCGATTGGGATTGTCGCCGCCGTGGATACAACCGAGGTTGAGCGTCGGCTGTGGCACGCCGAATTGCGGGTTGTTGAATTCGCGCTGCCACTGCGCACGCAGGCCACGCAGCTCACCTATCACATCCTGCATGGCCTCCAGCGCGCTATGACCGAGACTCGGGTCGGAGCTGTGACCGCTGCGCCCGAGAATATCGATACGCTCCATCATCACGCCCTTGTGCAGGCGGATGGGTTTGAGGCCGGTCGGCTCGCCGATCACCGCCGCACGGCCAAGCGGCCGCCCGGCCTCGGCCAGGGCGCGGGCACCGGCCATGGAGCTTTCCTCGTCACAGGTGGCGAGAATCAGCAAGGGCTGCTTGAAGGGCTGGTCGAGCAGCGGCCGTACGGCCTCGATGGCCAGGGCGAAGAAGCCTTTCATGTCGCAACTGCCGAGCCCCACCCAGCGGTCGCCCACTTCGCTCAGCTTGAGCGGATCGGTCTGCCACAGGGCCGCATCGAAGGGCACGGTATCGCTGTGCCCAGCCAGCACCAGACCACCAGGGCCGGAGCCATAACTGGCGAGAAGATTGAACTTGCCCGGGGCGATCTGCTGGGTTTCGCAGGTGAAGCCCAGGTCACCGAGCCAGGCGGCAAGCAGCTCGATGACAGGCGCGTTGCTCTGGTCCCAGTTGGGCTGGGTGCAGCTCACCGAGGGCGCTGCGATCAGCGCGGCGAACTGCTCTCGGAAGGACGGCAAGGGCATCGGCGATCTCCTGGGTCGGAGCCCCATCATAGGGGCATCCAACCTCAGGGGAAACCGTCAGGCCGGGATCAGACCCCGCCGAACAGCGCGCGCAGGATGAAGAAGAAGATGATCGACAGGATCGCACCAGCCGGCAGGGTGATGATCCAGGACAGGAAGATCTTGCCGATCATGCCCAGGTTCAGCGCACCGATGCCGCGCGCCAGGCCGACACCGAGAATGGCGCCGACCAGAGTGTGGGTGGTGGATACCGGCAGGCCCAGGCCCGAGGCGCTGACCACGGTGGTAGCAGCGGCCAGTTCGGCGGCGAAACCGCGGCTGGGGGTCAGCTCGGTGATTTCCTTGCCGATGGTGGCGATCACCTTGTAGCCGTAGGTGGCCAGACCGACCACGATACCCAGCGCACCGAGCAGCAGGATCCAGCCCGGCACCAGCGACTTAGCGCCAGCGGCCATCTCGCCACCGCTCTGAATCACGCCGACGATGGCCGCCAGCGGGCCGACGGCATTGGCGACGTCGTTGGAGCCGTGTGCGAAGGCCATGGAGCAGGCGGTGAAGATCATCAGGATGGCGAACACCTTCTCCACGCTGGAGAAGTGGAAGGCCTTGTCGGCTTCGGCGTCGACATGAATGCGGCTGAGCAGCGCGATACCGATCAGCATGACCAGCACGCCGATACCGATCGAGAGCAGGAAGCCTTCGGTGCTGGAGAGATTCAGGCCGACATGCTTGAGACCCTTGGTCATGGTCATCAGCGAAATCATGAAGCCGGTGATGAACATGTACAGCGGCACATAACGCTTGGCGTTCATGAACGGATTGTCGGTATCGATGATCAGCTTCTGCACGCTGACGAACAGGCAGAAGGAGATGATCCCGGCCAGCATCGGCGTGACTACCCAGCTGGCGACGATGGGGCCGACGCCGCTCCAGTGCACGGCATCAACCGACACACCGACCGCGGCGAAACCGATCACCGCACCGACGATGGTGTGCGTGGTCGAGACCGGCCAGCCGCGGGTCGAAGCGACCAGCAGCCAGGTGCCGGCAGCCAGCAATGCCGACATCATGCCCAGCACCATGAGGTTGGGGCTAATCAGATTGGCATCGACGATGCCGTTCTTGATGGTTTCGGTCACCTCGCCGCCGGCCAGATAGGCGCCGGCGAATTCGAAGACCATGGCGATGATGATCGCCTGCTTGATGGTCAGTGCACGCGAGCCAACGGATGTACCCATAGCATTGGCTACATCGTTGGCTCCAACACCCCAGGCCATGAAAAACCCGAAAAGGCAGGCAAGCACGAGCAGAACCAGCCCGTAGTCCGCAATCAGAGACATAAATTAGTTTCCGTAGATCCCAGAAAGGACACTGGCGCTTAGCGCGCCAGCAGTTGTTCCAGTCGGTTGCCCACTCGTTGGGCACGGTCGGCGACGTCGCCGATCCAGTCGATGATCTGATAGAGGAACATCACATCGACCGGAGGAAGGTCCTTCTCCAGCTTGAACAGGTTGCGGCGGACCTCGATCTGCAGGCGGTCGGTGTCGTTCTCGATCGACCCGAGCTCCTCGATCAGGGTTTCCACCAGCACCGCTTCACGGCCGGCGAAACCGGTCTCGAGCAGCTCGTCCAATTCGTTCATTGCCTTCAGCGCCTGGGCGCTGGCGTCCACACTGCGCTGTACGTAGGTACGCATCAGCGGCTGCAGCGGCTGCGGAATGGCCATCTGACGGCCGAGCATCAGGCCGGCGATGTCCTTGGCACGGTTGGCGACTTTGTCCTGTACACTGAGCAGCTCAAGCAGGTCCGAACGCGGCACCGGCAGAAACAGGCTCTTGGGCAGGTGCAGGCGCACGCTTTTCTTCAGCTTGTCGGCCTCGTGCTCCAGCCGGGACATCTCCTGTTGTACCTGTTCCACCTTGGCCCAATCCTCGGCCATCACGGCTTCGAAGAAGGGCACCAGGTTCGCCGCGCACTCGTGGGCCTTGGCGATATGCTGTTGCATGGGGCCGATGGGTGAACGGCCGAACAGGCTGACAAAGGGATTGATAGGCATAGGGTAAGCCCCCGTTTTGAGAAGGCCGCAAGTATAGGGACCGGCTTCGTCATTCGCCAGCACGCGTCATCGGTCTGTCACATTTTCATAAAAGGCTATCTAGCTCTCGACCATGGTCAAAGAAACCGAAATCAAACTGCGCGCCAGCCGCGCCACCCTGGCCGCCCTGCGCGAGCATCCGCTGCTGAAAAAGCGCAACAAGAGCGGCTGGCAGCGCGGCGAGCTGTTCAATCAGTACTACGACACGCCGGATCGCGACCTGGCCAATGCCAAGGTCGCCCTGCGCCTGCGCCGCGATGGCGAACAATTCATCCAGACCCTGAAAAGCCGCGGCCAGAGCGTTGCCGGCCTGTCCGAGCGCAACGAGTGGGACTGGTACCTGAGCAAGGCCAAGCTCGACCTGAAAAAGCTCGACGACAGCTGCTGGCCGGCCAGCCTGGCCGAGCTGGACAAGAAAACCCTGCAGCCGCTGTTCACCACCGATTTCGTCCGTGAGAAGGCCGAGATCGCCTGGGGCCGCGGCAAGGCCAAGGTGGTCATCGAGGCCGCTCTGGACCTGGGCAAGGTGACCGCCGGCGAAGGCGAAGAAGAGATTTGCGAGCTGGAACTGGAACTGCGCCAGGGCGAGCCCGCTGCACTGCTGGAGCTGGCCTGCGAGCTGGCCGCCGAGCTGCCGCTGATGCCCTGCGACATCAGCAAGGCCGAGCGTGGCTACCGCCTGTTCGATGCCGGCAGTTACAGCCTGAGCCTGCCGGCTCCCCAGCTGACGGCCGAGATGAGCCTGGACGACGCTTTCGCGGCGCTGGCCTGGCATCTGCTCGGCGCCAGCCAGCGCCTGGCCGAGCAATATCGCTGGAACGGCCATTGGAGCCTGTTGCAGCAATGGCTGGAGCAACTGGTCGACCTGCGCGCCCTGCTCGCCAGCCTCGGCCAGGCAGCGCCGCGTGCCAGCTCGCGCGAATTGCGTGAAGCACTCGATGCGCTGCTCGATGACTGGCGGCCGCGCCTGGCAGCCGGCCAGGACGACGACAGCATGCGGCGCAATGCTCCCGCGCTATTCGCCGCCGAACTGGATGGCTGCCGCTGGGGCCTGCTGTCGCTGAAGCTGTCGCACTGGCTGCTGCTACGTAGCTGGACGACAGAGCGCAACAATCGCGGTAACCGCCAGGGCGCTGCCGCGCTGGGTAACTGGCTGCCGACCCTGTTGGGCGAAGAAGGCGCCGCACTGCAGCTGCGTCGCTATCAGCAGCAGCCGGAGGATCTGGCCGAGCAGATGCCGCGCCTGGAGCGCCTGCTGGTCTGGCTGCGCCTGGCCCGTGGCGTGCTGGAAGTACCCGAGGTCGACCGCCTGTATGGCGAGCTGAACAAGCTCTACGAACTGGCGCAGCAGGCGCTGGACGACGAGCAGCGCCAATTGCGCGCAACTCAGACGCAGATCGTCAGCAGCCTCAAGGGGTGGAAGGCGCTGGTGAAATAGCGGCTGGGCCTCACAACCTTCGCGGCTGAAGCCGCTCCTACAGATCGCGGTACCGCGCCGATCAGTGACACCATGAAAAACGGGCCCCGCGGGCCCGTTCTGCTTTCAGCCAGAAGCTCAGTTGCTGCCAGGGTTGCGACGGCTGTCGATGACCTGCTGCCAGGAAGGATTGGCGGTCTCGTCCATGGCCTGCTGCATGGCCTTCTTGCGTTTTTCCTCGGCGCGATGGGCGAAGAACCAGGCCAGGAAGGTGGCGAACGACACCGCCAGCAGGATCAGGCTGGCCACCGCGTTGATCTCCGGTTTGACCCCCAGGCGCACGGCGGAGAAGATCTCCATCGGCAGGGTGGTCGAACCCGGACCGGAGACGAAGCTGGCCAGCACCAGGTCGTCCAGCGACAGGGCGAAGGACATCATGGCGCCCGCTGCCAGCGACGGCGCGATCATCGGCACGGTGATCAGGAAGAACACCTTCCACGGCCGCGCTCCCAGATCCATGGCCGCCTCTTCGATGGACATGTCCAGCTCACGCAGACGCGACGACACCACCACGGCCACATAGGCCGAGCAGAAGGTGGTGTGGGCGATCCAGATGGTGGTCATGCCGCGCTGCATCGGCCAGCCGATCAGTTGTGCCATCAGCACGAACAGCAGCAGCAGAGACAGACCGGTGATCACTTCCGGCATCACCAGCGGCGCGGTGACCAGGCCACCGAACAGCGTGCGTCCCTTGAAGTGGGTGATGCGGGTCAGCACGAAGGCCGCCAGGGTGCCCAGCGCCACCGCCGCAATGGCGGTGTAGCAGGCGATTTCCAGCGAGCGCATCACCGAGTTCATCAGCTGGGTGTTGTCCAGCAGGCCGACGTACCACTTCACCGACCAGCCGCCCCACACCGTTACCAGCCGCGAGGCGTTGAACGAGTAGATGACCAGGATGACCATGGGCAGGTAGATGAATGCCAGCCCCGCCCAGAGCATGATGCTGGAGAAACTGAAACGCTTCATGGGCGGCCCTCCAGCTCTTTGGCCACGCTTCTGGTTGGAAAGCCGGTTGAACAGGATGACGGGCTCATTGCGATTAGCTCAGTCATGGCCGGCCCTCCAGCTCTTTCGCCTGGTTACGGTTGAACAGGATGATCGGCACGATCAGGATCGCCAGCATCACCACCGCCAGGGCGGACGCCACCGGCCAGTCGCGGTTGTTGAAGAACTCCTGCCACAGCACCTTGCCGATCATCAGGGTCTCCGGCCCGCCGAGCAGTTCGGGGATGACGAACTCACCCACCACCGGGATGAACACCAGCATGGAGCCGGCGATGATGCCGTTCTTCGACAGCGGCACGGTGATCCGCCAGAAGTTGTTGAAGTTGCTCGAACCCAGGTCGGAGGCAGCTTCCAGCAGGCTGAGATCGTGCTTCACCAGGTTGGCATAGAGCGGCAGGATCATGAACGGCAGGTACGAATAGACCACGCCGATGTACACCGCGGTGTTGGTGTTGAGGATCTGCAGCGGTGAGTCGATCAGGCCGATGCCCAACAGTAGGCTGTTGAGCAGACCGTTGTTGCCGAGAATGCCCATCCAGGCATAGACGCGGATCAGGATCGCGGTCCAGGTCGGCATCATGATCAGCAGCAGCAGAACGGTCTGGCGTTCCTTCGGCGCGCGGGCGATGGCATAGGCCATCGGATAGCCGATCACCAGACACAGCAGCGTGCTGAAGAAGGCGATCTGCAGCGAGCCCAGATAGGCCGACAGGTACAGGGCATCTTCGCTGAGGAAGATGTAGTTGCCGAAGTTCAGCAGCAGCGTCAGCTTGTTGTCCGCCCACTGGTAGATTTCCGTGTAGGGCGGAATTGCCACGTCGGCTTCGGCGAAGCTGATCTTCAGCACGATGACGAAGGGCAACAGGAAGAACAGGAACAGCCAGAGGAACGGAATGCCGATAACGGCATGCCGCCCGGAGGGCAGATAGCGCGCCAGTTTGCTCGGTTTCATGATTGCAGTACCACGCCGCTGTCGTCTTCCCAGTACACCACCACCGGATCGTCCCAGGTCGGGCGCTTGCCGCGGCGCTCGGCGTTGGCGATGAAGCACTGCACGATCTGCCCGGAGGTGAGCTTGACGTGGTACACCGAATGGCCGCCGAGGTAGGCGATGTCATGCACGTGGCCGCGGCTCCAGTTGTACTCGGGGTGCTCGTGGTCATCCGGCAGCGCGGTGGCCATCAGCAGCTTCTCGGGACGCAGGGCGTAGCTGACGGACTTGTTCTCGGCGCGAGTACTGACGCCGTGGCCGATGTAGATCGGCTTGTCCAGGTGCGGACAATCGATGATCGCGTGGTCGGCCTCGTCGCTGACGATCTGGCCGTCGAACAGGTTGACGTTGCCGATGAACTCGCACACCAGGCGGCTGGTCGGGGTCTCGTAGATGTCCACCGGGCTGCCGGTCTGGGCGATCCAGCCCAGGTGCATGATGGCGATGCGCTGGGCCATGGTCATGGCCTCTTCCTGATCATGGGTGACCATCACGCAGGTCACGCCGACGCGCTCGATGATCTCTACCAGCTCCAGCTGCATCTGCGAACGCAGCTTCTTGTCCAGCGCACCCATCGGCTCGTCGAGCAGCAACAGCTTGGGACGCTTGGCCAGGGAGCGGGCCAGGGCCACACGCTGACGCTGACCACCGGAGAGCTGGTGCGGCTTGCGCTTGGCGTACTGGGTCATGTGCACCAGCTTGAGCATCTCGGCCACGCGCTCTTCGATCTCGGCCTTGGGCAGCTTGTCCTGCTGCAGGCCGAAGGCGATGTTCTGCGCCACGGTCATGTGCGGGAACAGCGCATAGGACTGGAACATCATGTTGATCGGCCGCTGGTACGGCGGCATGTCGGTGATATCGACACCATCGAGAATGATGCGCCCGGAGGTGGGCCGCTCGAAGCCGGCAAGCATGCGCAGCAGCGTGGATTTACCGGAGCCGGAGCCACCGAGCAGGGCGAAGATCTCGCCCTTGTTGATGGTCAGCGAGACGTCGTCGACCGCCACGGTCTCGTCGAACTTCTTGGTCACCCGATCGATCTTGACCAGCACCTCTTTGGGTGTCTGATCTCCCTCGAGGGCTTTTTTGTAGGCGCTGGAGGCAACAGCCATTTAGGAAAACTCCCGGAAGATTGTGCCCGACCCCAGCGGCCGGGCAGGAACGATTACTGACCCGACTTGACCTTGGTCCAGGTGCGAGTCATCAGGCGCTGCACGCGAACCGGCAGCTCGGCGGAGATGTACAGCTTGTCCAGCACCGCTTGTGGCGGATACACGGACGGGTCGTTGCGTACTTCCTCGTCCATGAATTCGTCCGCCTTGGTATTGGGGTTGGCATAACCGACGTAGTCGCTGACTTCGGCGATCACCTCAGGCTCGAGGAGGAAGTTGATGAAGGCATGCGCCTGCTCGGCGTTGGCGGCATCGGCGGGGATGGCCATCATGTCGAACCAGAGGTTGGCGCCTTCCTTGGGAATGCTGTAGGCGATTTCGATGCCCTTGCCGGCTTCTTCGGCGCGATCGGCGGCCTGCAGGATGTCGCCGGAGAAACCGGCCGCCACGCAGATGTTGCCGTTGGCCAGGTCGCCGATGTACTTGGAGCTGTGGAAATAGGTGACGTAGGGGCGCACCTCCAGCAGCTTGGCTTCGGCCTTGGCGTAGTCGTCGGGGTTGGTGCTGTTGGGGTCCAGGCCAAGGTAGTTGAGCATGGCCGGAATCATCTCATCGCCCGAATCGAGGAAGGCGACGCCGCACTGGCTGAGCTTCTTGATGTTCTCCGCCTCGAACAGCACGGCCCAGGAGTCGATCTCGTCGACACCGAGCACGGCCTTGACCTTCTCGACGTTGTAGCCGATGCCGTTGGTGCCCCACAGGTAGGGCACGGCGTACTGGTTACCGGGGTCGTTGGTCTCCAGCTGCTTGAGCAGCGCGGGGTCCAGATTGCTCCAGTTCGGCAGCTTGCTTCGGTCGAGCGGCTGAAAGGCGCCAGCGCGAATCTGCTTGCCGAGGAAATGATTGGAAGGTACTACCACGTCGTAGCCACTGCGGCCGGCGAGCAGTTTGCCTTCGAGAGTTTCGTTGGAGTCGAAGACGTCATAGATCGGCTTGATGCCGGTTTTCGCCTCGAACTTGGCGAGCGTCTCTTCGCCGATGTAATCGCTCCAGTTGTAGATGTGCACCGTCTGCTGAGCCAGAGCGGCTCCACTCAGGCTAGCGGCTGCCAGGGCGATCAGAGTCTTGGGCAGGGTTACTCGCACAGTTTCATCCTCGCTTTGGTGCGCCGCTTAAAAAAGCGCGGCACTTTATAGGAAAACGCGTTGGGAATCAGCGACTGCCAGATCAAGCCGCACCGGCATCATCCAAGGCTCTCGGCCTGAACACGCGCACATCGATGGCCATCGTGGCCCTGTAAAGGGTCCATGAGAAACCTGGCGGGCGTGCCCGCCAGGTCGTACTGCTGCTGCGATCAGCGACCGGACTTGATCTTGGTCCAGCTGCGGGTCATGTTGCGCTGCACCGCCGGCGCCAGGTCCGGGAAGGTGTAGATCTTCTTCAGCACTTCCGGCGTCGGGTATACACCCGGGTCGTTACGCAGGGCTTCATCCACCAGCGGCGTGGCCGCGGCGTTGCCGTTGGGGAACTGCACGTAGTTGGTGATGCTGGCCATCACCGCCGGCTCCATCAGGTAGTTGAGGAACACGTGTGCAGCCTCGACGTTCTTGGCATCAGCCGGCACGGCCAGCATGTCGAAGAAGGAGCCGGCGCCTTCTTTCGGAATGTTGTAGCCGACTTCCACGCCGTTCTTCGCTTCCTCGGCACGCGCCTTGGATTGGTAGATATCACCCGAGTAGCCGATAGCGACGCAGATGTTGCCGTTGGCCAGGTCGGAGATGTACTTGGAGCTGTGGAAATAGGCCACCGAAGGACGAATGGAGAGGAACAGCTCCTCGGCTTTCTTCAGCTCTTCGGTATTGCTGCTGTCCGGAGCGTAGCCCAGGTAGTGCAGGGCGGCCGGCAGGATCTCGGTCGGCGAATCGAGGAAGGAAACGCCGCAGGACTTCAGCTTCTCCATGTTCTCGGGCTTGAACACCAGATCCCAGGAGTCGACCGGCGCGTCTTCGCCGAGCACGGCCTTGACCTTCTCGACGTTGTAGCCGATGCCGATGGTGCCCCACATGTAGGGGATCGAGTACTGGTTGCCCGGGTCGCTCGGATCCAGCGCCTTGAGCAGGTCCTTGTCCAGGTTCGACCAGTTCGGCAGCTTGGACTTGTCCAGCTTCTGGAACACGCCCGCCTTGATCTGCTTGGCCAGGAAGGGGTTGGAGGGTACGACGACGTCGTAACCGGAGCTGCCGGCCAGCAACTTGGCTTCCAGCACTTCGTTGCTGTCGAAGACGTCGTAGACGACCTTGATGCCGGTTTCCTTCTCGAAGTTGGCCAGGGTGTCTTCGGCGATGTAATCGCTCCAGTTGTAGACATGCAGCACCTTGTTGTCAGCCTGAGCAGCGCCTGCCACGGCCGCGGTCAGGGACAACGCGAGAAGGGTCTTGCCGAATGTTTTCATGCGTACAGCTCCTGTTGTTGTGTCGGTAATCCAGAGGTCGCACAAGCCGTTCGAATCAGCCCGGCTCGCACACTCTGGCGCAGTCTGGCAAGGTCATGGCACCGCTGACAACTTTCCGTGACTGCGGGCATTCAGACCGCCAGGTCACGCAGGGTCAGATCCAGGCACTTGCGTGCTTTTTCCACCAGTTCGTCTATTTCCGCCTGGCTAATCACCAGAGGCGGCGCGATGATCATGGTGTCGCCCACGGCGCGCATGATCAGACCGTTGTTGAAGCAGTGGCCGCGGCAGATCATGCCGACCGCCTTGTTACCCGGATAACGTTTGCGCGTCGCCTTGTCCTGCACCAATTCGATGGCGCCGAGCATGCCGACGCCGCGCACTTCGCCCACCAGTGGGTGATCCGCCAGCTCACGCAGACGACGCTGCAAATAGGGTGCCGTTTCCGCCTTCACCCGCTCGACGATGCCCTCTTCCTTGAGAATGCGCAGGTTCTCCAGGCCCACCGCAGCCGCTACCGGATGACCGGAATAGGTGAAGCCGTGGTTGAAATCGCCATGCGCCTCGATCACATCGAACACCTTGTCGCTGACGATCAGTCCGCCCATCGGCACGTAGCCGCTGGTAAGGCCCTTGGCGATGGTCATCAGGTCCGGCTTGAGGTCGTAGTACTGGCTGCCGAACCATTCGCCGGTACGGCCAAAGCCGCAGATCACCTCGTCGGCGACGAACAGGATGTCGTACTTGGCCAGGATCTCCTTGATCCGCGGCCAGTAGGTCTCGGGCGGGATGATCACGCCACCGGCGCCCTGGATCGGCTCGGCGATAAAGGCGGCAACGTTCTCTTCGCCCAGCTCGAGAATCTTTTTCTCCAGCTGATCGGCGGCCCAGATGCCGAATTCTTCCGGCGATTGGTCGCCGCCCTCACCGAACCAGTAGGGCTGCGGGATATGGGCGATACCCGGAATCGGCAGATCGCCCTGCTCGTGCATGAACTTCATGCCGCCGAGGCTGGCGCCGGCCACAGTGGAACCGTGGTAGCCGTTCTCGCGACCGATGATGATCTTCTTCGCAGGCTGCCCCTTGCACGCCCAGTAGTGGCGCACCAGACGCAGCATGGTGTCATTGCCTTCGGAGCCCGAACCGGTGAAGAACACATGGTTCATGCCGGCCGGCGCCAGTTGGGAGATGGCGTGGGCCAACTCCAGCACCGGCGGGTGGGCGGTCTGGAAAAAGGTGTTGTAGAACGGCAGCTGACGCATCTGCTTGGAAGCAGCCTCGACCAGTTCCTCGCGGCCATAGCCCACAGCCACGCACCACAGGCCGGCCATGCCATCGAGGATCTTGTTGCCCTCACTGTCCCACAGGTGCACGCCCTTCGCTTCAGTGATGATGCGCGGGCCCTTCTCGGCCAGCTGCTTGTAGTCACTGAACGGCGCCAGGTGGTGGGCCTGGCTCAGGGCCTGCCATTGGGCTGTCTTGGGATTGTTCGCTTGCTTGCTCATTACCACACCTTATTTGTTGGCCCTGCCGGCTCGCGGCACTGTAGGGTGGGCCGGGCGGCGATCCGCTTCAGCCCACCGAGTCGGCCTGCAATGGCAAGAACTGATCACCCGCTTGAAGTTCTCGTGCTCGGCACGCTTGACCGCGACATAGCCACGGATGAACTTCTCGCCGAGGAATTTCTCGGCATCCTTGCAGGCCTCCATGCGCTCCAGGGCGCTCTCGATGGTCACCGGCAGGCGCAGATTGCGTCGCTCGTAACCACGCCCCTTGACCGGCGCGCCGGGTTTGACCCCGCCGACCATGCCCATGTAGCCGCACAGCAGCGTCGCCGCCAGCACCAGGTAGGGGTTGGCGTCCGCGCCAGCCAGACGGTTTTCCACGCGACGGTTCTGCGGGCTGGCCTCCGGCACGCGCAGGCCCACGGTGCGGTTTTCCTCGCCCCACTCCACGTTCACCGGCGCCGAGGTGTCGGGCAGGAAACGGCGGAACGAGTTGACGTTGGGCGCGAACAACGGCAGCAACTCGGGGATGTACTTCTGCAGGCCACCGATGTGATGCAGGAACAGCTCGCTCATCGTCCCGTCGTCGTTGGAGAAGATGTTCTTGCCGGTCTTGATGTCGACCACGCTCTGGTGGATGTGCATGGCGCTGCCGGGCTCGTCGGTGATCGGCTTGGCCATGAAGGTGGCGGCCACGTCATGCTTGAGCGCGGCTTCGCGCATGGTGCGCTTGAACACCAGAATCTGGTCGGCCAGATGCAGCGCATCGCCATGGCGGAAGTTGATCTCCATCTGCGCCGGGCCTTCTTCGTGGATCAGGGTGTCCAGATCCAGGCCTTGCAGTTCGCACCAGTCGTACATGTCTTCGAACAGCGGGTCGAACTCGTTCGCCGCGTCGATGGAGAAACTCTGACGACCGGTTTCCGGCCGACCGGAGCGTCCTACTGGCGCCACCAGAGGGAAGTCCGGGTCACTGTTGCGCTTGGTCAGGTAGAACTCCATCTCCGGTGCGACGATGGGCTTCCAGCCCTTCTCGGCATACATCTGCAGCACTTTCTTGAGAATGTTGCGCGGCGACAGCTCGATGGGGTTGCCCTGCTTGTCGAAAGTGTCGTGGATCACCATGGCGGTGGGCTCGATGGCCCAGGGCACGACGAATACAGCGTTGGCGTCCGGACGGCAGAACATGTCGATGTCCGCTTCGTCCAGCAGGTCGTAATAGATGTCGTCCTCGACGTAGTCGCCGGTCACGGTCTGCAGCAGCACGCTCTCGGGCAGGCGCATGCCCTTCTCGTCGAGGAACTTGTTGGTCGGCGAGATCTTGCCGCGGGCAATGCCGGTCAGGTCGCTGATCAGGCATTCGACTTCGGTGATTTTGCGTTCTTTCAGCCAGCTCGTGAGCTGGTCTAGCTTGGTACTCATAGAGACCTCAGGGTTGTAGAACCTGCTTGTTTTATAGCGGGTTCAGCGTTGCCCCGCCCTCTCCCTGCAAGCCTCACCAAAGGCCTGGAAGAAGGCGAGATATTCGTGTGGATGCTACTAGGGGTGTGGCACCTCCGGCACCTTGCATTTCACTCCACCGAAATAAAATCGCTCACCCTTGCCGTCGAACATCGAGCTGTCTATCTCGAGGCCTAGCGCGCGCCCAGCGAAACCAGCCAGTGGTTTGCACACTGCAGGAGGCGCGCCAAGGTGCACGCCAGGCAGCGGTATGCGGCCACGTACGCTATCGTGCAGGGTATGCAATGAACGAAACGCCTGGTCAGACAGGTCGCGCGACGCGGCGGTCGCAGAGAAAGGATGTTGCCGCATGGCAGCGGACAGGTTCATGGCCACTCGGACCCGCATGAGGGGCCGACTCGCCTCGCTGCTGCGGGTAGAGGTAGCGTGACCGATGGTCCTGGCACAAGCGCTGACGCCGATGGCCGGCAGGCAAAACATGAGACACCCGTATTATTGCTGTTAGTGGGTTTGAACCGAGCTTAGCCTTGTTCATTTTTTTACACAATAGCCCTGTAAAAAATTGAACACACCCCACTGAGCACCCTGAAAGATCTGCGTTTGGAGCCCTGTGAAAGACCCTGAAATGCCCCAAAAATGGCCATCATGCCCCACTACAGGGCACTATGTGGCCTGCTTGACAGTAAAGTGCGTTTCGGATTGACTCACACCCATGCAGTCGCATGATTGATATATTTAACAAAAAGGTGTTGCATCATGTCGGTACCCCCGCGTGCCGTTCAGCTTAACGAAGCGAACGCGTTCCTCAAGGAACATCCCGAGGTCCAGTTCGTCGACCTTCTTATTGCAGATATGAATGGTGTGGTGCGCGGCAAGCGCATCGACCGGAACGCCCTTCACAAGGTGTACGAGAAAGGCATCAACCTGCCCGCCTCGCTGTTCGCCCTCGACATCAACGGCTCCACCGTCGAGAGCACCGGCCTCGGCCTGGACATCGGTGACGCCGACCGTATCTGCTTCCCCATCCCCAATACCCTGTGCAACGAACCCTGGCAGAAGCGCCCGACCGCGCAGCTGCTGATGACCATGCACGAGCTGGACGGCACGCCTTTCTTCGCCGACCCGCGCGAGGTATTGCGCCAGGTGGTACAGAAGTTCGACGAACTGGGCCTGCGTATCTGCGCAGCCTTCGAACTGGAGTTCTACCTGATCGACCAGGAGAACGTGAACGGCCGTCCGCAGCCGCCGCGCTCGCCGATCTCCGGCAAGCGCCCGCACTCCACCCAGGTCTATCTGATCGACGACCTCGACGAGTACGTCGACTGCCTGCAGGACATGCTCGAAGCCGCCAAGGAGCAGGACATCCCGGCCGACGCCATCGTCAAGGAAAGCGCCCCGGCACAGTTCGAAGTCAACCTGCATCACGTCGAAGACGCCATCAAGGCCTGCGACTATGCCCTGCTGCTCAAGCGTCTGATCAAGAACATCGCCTACGACCATGAGATGGATTCCACCTTCATGGCCAAGCCCTATCCGGGCCAGGCGGGCAACGGTCTGCACGTGCACATCTCGCTACTGGACAAGAAGACCGGCAAGAACATCTTCGCCGCCGAAGATCCGCTGGAGAACACCTCGTTACGCCACGCCGTCGGCGGCATCCTCGACACCATGGCAGCGTCGATGGCCTTCCTCTGCCCCAACGTCAACTCCTACCGCCGCTTCGGTGCGCAGTTCTACGTACCCAACGCGCCAAGCTGGGCGCTGGACAACCGCACCGTGGCCGTGCGCGTACCGACCGGTAGCCCGGACGCCGTGCGTATCGAACATCGTGTAGCCGGTGCCGATGCCAACCCCTACCTGATGCTGGCGTCGATCCTCGCCGGTATTCATCACGGCCTGACCAACCAGATCGAGCCGGGCGAGCCGATCGAGGGCAACGCCTACGAGCAGCTCGAACCCAGCCTGCCGAACAACCTGCGCGATGCCCTGCGCGAGCTGGACGACAGCGAAGTGCTGAACAAGTACATCGATCCCAAGTACATCGACATCTTCGTCGCGTGCAAGGAAGCCGAGCTGCAGGAGTTCGAGACCACCATCTCCGACCTCGAGTACAACTGGTACCTGCATACCGTGTGACACCGAGAAAGCCGGCCGCAGAGCCGGCTTCTTTTTGCCTGCCAACTGCCTGCTCCGGCGCTCTGCGCCAGGGCCAGCGGTTCGCCGCACGGCGACTCCGCTGACATGAAACAACCTCCGGCGACCGAGGCCGCCGGTTATCGTTGCCTTCATCAACGGGGAGCTATTCATGCAACGCGCTCTTGCCGCCGCCCTGCTCGGCCTGACCTGCGCCCTGGCTCAGGCCGCCGACAGCATCCGGGTCTACAACTGGAACGACTACATCGCGCCGCAGGTGCTGGAGGACTTCACCCGCGACACCGGCATCGCCGTGGAGTACCACACCTTCGCCAGCGCCGAAGAGCTCAACGCCGCGCTGAACAGCGGCGAAGCCATCGATGTCGCGGTACCGTCGCACAACGAACTGCCGGCGCTGATCGGCGGCGCACGCATCCAGCCTCTGGACCTGACCAGACTGCCCAACCGTCAGCACCTGGATAAACAACTGCTGAGCAAACTGGCCGCCGTCGATCCGCAGAACAGCTACGCGATCCCCTACCTGTGGGGCGCGGTCGGCCTGGCGATCAACACCCCTCGGGCCGAAGCCGCCTACGGCGGGCCGCTGCCCGAAAGCTGGAGCCTGCTGTTCGATGCCGGGCAGAGCGCACGTCTGGCCAATTGCGGCATCAGCGTGCTGGATGCCCCGGACGAAACCCTGTCACTACTGCTGAACTACCAGGGCCGCAGCCTGGCGCGCAGCGCACCGAGCCGCGTCGAACGTGCCGGCAGCGTGCTCGAAGCCCTGCGTCCACACCTGCGCTACGTCGACAGCGAGCGCTACATCGACGACCTCAGCAATGGCCGCCTGTGCCTGGCCATGGCCTGGGTCGGCGACGCCCTGGCCGCGGCGCAAGCAGGCCAGCCGGTGCGTTTCATGGTGCCCGACGAAGGCTCGGTGCTGTTCATCGACAACCTGGTGATTCCGACCAGCGCCGCCCGCCCGGACCTCGCCCACCGCTTCATTGATTACCTGATGCAGCCGCAGGTGATCGCCCAGATCACCGCCGAAACCCTCTACCCCAACGGCAACGCCGACTCCATGCAGTTCATCGACGACGCCCTGCTGCAGCAACCTGGCCTTTATCCGGATCAGGACACCAAGCGTCGCCTGTATCCGCTGGAGGTATTGCCGGAGAAACACGCCCAGGTGCGCGTCCAGGTCTGGCAGCGCTTCCGCGACGGCAGCTGATGACCGCGGCGAGGCTTGCCTAGCCGACACAGCCTGACGTCCAATAGCGCCTCGTCCATCGAGGAGCTCACCATGTCGCGCCCCGCAAGCCCCCGCAAGCCGCGCGCCAGCAGCCAGGCCCGTATCGCCGTAATCCTCGGGGCGGCGCGCGAACTGCTGGCCGAGCAGGGCATGGCCAGCCTGTCTATCTACACAGTCGCCGAGCGCGCGGGCATTCCGCCCTCGTCGGTGTATCACTTCTTCGCCAGCGTTCCAGCATTGCTCGAAGGGCTGACCGCCGACGTGCATGCGGCCTTTCGCGCCAGCCTGCTGGAACCGGTCGATCACGCTGCCCTGCGCAGCTGGCACGACCTGTCACGCCTGATCGAGCAGCGCATGTTGGCGATCTATGAAGCGGACGCCGCAGCGCGTCAGTTGATCCTGGCCCAGCATGGCCTGACGGAGGTCACGCAGGCCGATCACCAGCACGATCTGGAACTGGGCAGACTGATGCGCGCGCTGTTCGACCGTCACTTCCCCCTGCCGCAGTTGCCGACGGATATCGAGGTATTCAACCTGGCGATGTCCTTGGGTGATCGCGTCTACGCGCGCTCTGTGCAACTGCACGGGACAATCACTCCACGCCTGGCCGAGGAGGGCATGCGCGTGTTCGATGCTTATCTGGGTCTTTACCTGCCGGCAGCCTTGCCGAAAAGACCGGCTCCGCTAGCCTGATTCGGCGCATGCCGCTGAGCTCCAGCGGTGCGCAGACCTAGGCCTCCTAGCGCAGAACCAAAACCAATAAAAATCCGAGAAAAGTCGATATTTTTCCGCCTTCAGACTTCCCACCTCTTCTAATATCGATATTTATCGGATATAAATCGACCACCCCGCTATGGTCGATGTTCCGCCATGGCACTACGAAAAGGCCTCCCGACAGAGCCGTAGAGGCCTATGACGAGCTAGAGAGGTAGTGCGTTATGTCCCGTATCGTTACCGTTGCCGCGACCCAGATGGCCTGCTCCTGGGATACTGCCGCGAACATCGCCAAGGCCGAACAGCTGGTGCGCCAGGCGGCGGCCCAGGGAGCGCAGATCATCCTGATTCAGGAGCTGTTCGAGACCCCCTACTTCTGTCAGAAGCCCAATGCCGACTACACCCAGCTGGCCACCACGGTCGAGGACAACCCGGCAATCGCGCATTTCCGCAAAGTCGCTGCAGAGCTCCAGGTGGTGCTGCCGATAAGCTTCTTCGAGCGTGCCGGCCGCGCCCGCTTCAACAGTATCGCCATCATCGATGCCGACGGCAGCAATCTCGGGATTTATCGAAAAAGCCATATCCCGGACGGCCCGGGCTATCACGAGAAGTACTTCTTCAATCCCGGTGACACCGGCTTCAAGGTCTGGGATACCGCCTATGCGCGCATCGGCGTGGGCATCTGCTGGGATCAATGGTTCCCGGAGTGCGCGCGCAGCATGGCGCTGATGGGTGCGGAGATCCTCTTCTACCCCACCGCCATCGGCAGCGAGCCCCACGACGCCAGCATCTCCTCGCGCGAGCACTGGCAGCGCGTGCAGCAGGGGCATGCCGGCGCCAACGTCATGCCACTGGTAGCCAGCAACCGCATCGGCCGTGAAGAACAGGACGGCTACGACATCACCTTCTATGGCAGTTCGTTCATCGCCGACCCGTATGGCGCGAAGGTCAAGGAGCTTAACCAGACCGAAGAAGGCATCCTGGTGCACAGCTTCGACCTGGACGCGCTGGAGAAGGTGCGTACCGCCTGGGGTGTGTTCCGCGACCGCCGGCCGAACCTATACTGGCCGCTTTCCACGCTCGATGGCGAAACCCCATCCGAATGAACGTAGCCCGGATGCCATCCGGGGCTTTTTCTCACGACTCCCCGGATTGCATCCGGGCTACAGGTGAAACATGACCACCCTCAACACCACACCACGCGCCGACGGTTTCCATATGCCCGCCGAATGGGCCCCGCACAGCCAGACCTGGATGGTCTGGCCCGAGCGTCCGGACAACTGGCGCAACGGCGGCAAGCCGGCGCAGGCGGCCTTCACCGCCGTGGCCAAGGCCATCGCCCAGTTCGAGCCGGTGACCGTGTGCGTCTCCGCCGCGCAGTACGAAAACGCCCGCGCCCGCCTGGACGACGACAACATCCGCCTGGTGGAAATCACCACCGACGATGCCTGGGTGCGTGACACCGGGCCGACTTTCGTGATCAACGACAGCGGCGACGTGCGCGGCGTGGATTGGACCTTCAACGCCTGGGGCGGCTTCGACGGCGGCCTGTACTGGCCGTGGCAGCGCGACGATCAGGTAGCGCGCAAGATTCTCGAGATCGAAGGCTGCAAGCGCTATCGCACCGAGGGTTTCGTCCTCGAAGGCGGCTCGATCCACGTTGACGGCGAAGGCACCCTGATCACCACCGAAGAATGCCTGCTGAACAGGAACCGCAACCCGCACCTGTCGCGTGAAGAGATCGAGGCCGTGCTGCGCGAGCACCTGGCCATCGACACGGTGATCTGGCTGCCCGACGGCCTGTACAACGACGAGACCGACGGCCACGTCGACAACTTCTGCTGCTACGTGCGCCCGGGCGAGGTGCTGCTGGCCTGGACCGACGATCAGAACGATCCCAACTACCCGCGCTGCCAGGCCGCCATGCGCGTGCTGGAGAGCGTGCGTGATGCCAAGGGCCGCCAGCTGATCGTGCACAAGATGCCGATCCCGGGCCCGCTCCACGCCAGCGTCGAAGAGTGCGCCGGCGTCGATATGGTCGAGGGCAGTCAGGAGCGCAGCCCGAACGTACGCCTGGCCGGCTCCTACGTCAACTTCCTCATCGTCAACGGCGGCATCGTCGCGCCGAGCTTCGATGATCCGAAGGATGAAGAGGCCCGCGCGATTCTGCAGCGCATCTTCCCCGAGCATCGCGTGGTGATGGTGCCGGGCCGCGAGATCCTCCTGGGCGGCGGCAATATCCACTGCATCACCCAGCAGCAGCCAGCCGCGCAGGGAGCCTGACGGCTCGTGACCGCAGCCACATGAAAACGCCCGGCAGATGCCGGGCGTTTTTCGTTCAAGCGCATCGAGGCACTGGCGTCATTTCAACTTGCAGGTGTTGATACCCAGCAAGGGGTAGGCCGGGCAAAAGCGGAAGATACCGGTCGCCAGCGGCACCACGCCAATCCAGCCCCACAGGCCGATCACGCCGGCCAGGCTGAGGGCAATAAGCACCAGACCCACGGCAATACGCAGGCTACGATCGAGCGTTCCAACATTGGCTTTCATCGAGGTTCTCCAGGTCAACGCCCGCGCCGGCCTTCCAGCGCGGTAAAGATCAGCATGCCGGCGAGCATCGCGGCGACGAACAGCAGTGCCTGCCAGTGCCCAGTCAGCAGAATGGCCAGCGCCGGCCCCGGACAGATGCCGGCGATGCCCCAACCGACACCGAACAGCAGACTACCGCCGACCAGTCGGGCATCCAGATCGCGCCGGGTCGGCAACTGCATGGCGCCGCCGAGCAACGCCTTGGTACGCCGCTGCGCCAGATTCAGCGGTAACGCAGCCGCCCCAATGGCGCCGGCCATCACCAGTGCCAGCGATGGGTCCCAGTTACCCGCCAGATCGAGAAACGCCAGCACCTTGGCCGGATCGGCCATGCCCGCCAGCAGCAGGCCGAGGCCGAACAGCAGCCCGGCGATGAATGCGCTCAGTCTGGACATATTCAGCCCCCCAGCAGATGACGCAGGACAAACACCGTAGCGATCCCCGTGGCCATGAAGCACAAGGTGGCCACCAGCGAACGCGGCGACAGGCGGGAAATACCGCACACGCCATGACCACTGGTGCAGCCCGAGCCATAGCGGGTACCGATACCCACCAGCAGGCCGGCGAGAATCAGGCCGAAGCTGCCGACGTCGAAGTGAACCGGCGGCAACGCGGCGAACATCGCCCAGAGCACCGGTGCCAGCAACAGGCCAAACAGAAAAGCCGCTTTTTCACCTCGCCCTTCGCCCTCACGCTGCAGCAGGCTGCCGAGCAGCCCACTGATTCCGGCCACACGGCCATTGAGCAGGGCAAACAGCGCTGCCGCCAGGCCAATCAGTGCGCCGCCCGCCAGCGCGCTCCAGGGCGTGAAGCTGGCCCAGTCGATGCTCATTGTTGGCCCTCGCAGAACAGCCGGTAGAGTGTCTCGATGACTGCCAGCGCCGCCGGGCTGCTGATGCGGTAATAGATCTGCTTGCCGTCGCGGCGAGTCTCCACCAGCCCCTCGCGACGCAGCACGGCCAGCTGTTGCGACAACGTCGGCTGTTGAATGCCGAGCAGTGCCTCCAGCTCACTGACATTGCGCTCGCCCTGCGACAGCTGACAGAGCAGCAGCAGGCGATCCGGATTGGCCAACGCCTTGAGCAGTTGCCCGGCAGCATCGGCATTGGCACGCAATTGCTGGATATCGATGGGCTCGTCCATTGCAACACCTACACTAAATACAATATGTATTTTTATATATTGTGTTGAATGAAAATGCCACCCATGCTGACCAGCGGTCAAAGAAGGGATTGAACGGGCCTTACAAGAGCGCGCCTACCTGAATCAACCGATGCATGCACAGCACAAATCGTGGGAGGGGCTTTAGCCGCGACAAGAGCTCGCCGCTGAAGCGCCTCCCACACGGGGTATCGTCACTCCCAGGGTTACATACGGGCCACCACTGACGCCCTACATGCGAATTCATTAGCGGAGCCCAGAAACGCAGAAACCCGCCTTGGCGGGTTTCCGGGTCGAAGCCAGAGAATCAGGCGTCGGCGTCAGCGGCGGCCTGGTAGGCGCCAGCGTCCAGCAGCTTGTCCAGCTCGCTGGCATCGCTCGGCTTGAGTTTGAAGAACCAGCTGCCATAAGGGTCGCTGTTGACGCTTTCCGGGCTGTCGGCCAGCGCTTCGTTGATGGCGATCACCTCGCCGCCCACTGGCGCATAGATGTCGGATGCGGCCTTGACCGACTCCACCACACCAGCTTCCTGGCCGGCATTCAGTTGCTTGCCGACTTCCGGCAGCTCGATGAACACCACGTCGCCGAGGGCTTCCTGGGCGTGGTCGGAAATGCCCACGGTCACGCTACCGTCAGCCTCCAGACGAGCCCACTCGTGGCTGGCGGCATAACGCAGATCGGCGGGGATATTGCTCATGTGTCTTTCCTCGTAAGCGATGACGGCAGGTGGGCCGTCAGGACAATTTAGCAGGCCGCGGCAGGAGGGGAAGCCAGCGCCGCGACCAAAAAGATTCAGATAAGGGTTTTGCCGTTACGCACAAAACCTGGCCTAACAACCCGCACCGGGTACCACTTGCCGCGGATTTCCACCTCGGCACGGTCCCCGGTCGCTGCCGGCACCCGCGCCAGCGCGATGGATTTGTTCAGCGTCGGCGAGAAGCTGCCACTGGTGATCTCACCCTCGCCGATGCCATCTACACGCACCACCTGATGTGCGCGCAGCACACCGCGCTCTTCCAGCACCAGGCCAACCAGTTTGCTCGGGCAACCGGCAGCGCGCTGCGCCTCCAGCGCCGGGCGGCCGATGAAGTCGCGCGCAGCTGGCTCCCAGGCGATGGTCCAGGCCATGTTGGCGGCCAGCGGGCTGACCTGCTCGTCCATGTCCTGGCCGTAGAGATTCATGCCTGCCTCGAGACGCAAGGTATCTCGGGCGCCGAGCCCGATGGGCGAGATACCGGCCCCGACCAGGTCGTTGAGAAAAGACACCACCTCGGTCACCGGCAGCACGATCTCCAGGCCATCTTCGCCGGTATAGCCGGTGCGAGCGATGAACCAGTCGCCTTCGGCCAGCCCTTGGAACGGCTTGAGTTCGTGGATCAGCGCGGCACGTGCCTGGGTCAGCAACTCGGCGACGCGTGAGCGGGCCTTCGGCCCCTGAATGGCAAGCATGGCCAGGTCGCGGCGCTCGCTCAGCTGCACATCGAAATCGCCCGCCTGAGCGTGCATCCACGCCAGGTCCTTGTCACGCGTACCGGCGTTGACCACCAGACGGTAACCCTGCTCCTGGGAAGAGGAGCCGGTGAGATAGACGATCAAGTCGTCGATCACCCCGCCCTGCTCGTTGAGCATGGCGCTGTACAGCGCCTTGCCGGGGCTCTCCAGGCGCGCCACGTCGTTGGCCAGCAGACGCTGCAGGTAGGCCTGCGCCTGGCTGCCACTCAGGTCCACCACGCACATGTGCGAGACGTCGAACACGCCGCAATCGCGGCGCACCTGATGGTGCTCCTCCACTTGCGAACCGTAATGCAGCGGCATGTCCCAGCCGCCGAAGTCCACCATCTTGGCCCCCAGCGCCAGGTGCAGGTCATAGAGGGGGGTGCGCTGTCCCATGGGTTATCTCCTTCCGGGCTTGGCGAAGCGATTCAGACCCCTAGAAGCTACCTGCGTTGCCATTGCTGCGTTGCAGCCAGACTCGAAATGCTCATGTGCAAAAGCACATTCCGCTTTCTCGCCTGTCTGCGCCTTGCACTGGCGGCCTCGGCAACGCTTCTAGATGAATCTTGCCGGGTCACCCGGCTCGCGAATGGCGCGCATTGTAGCCGCATGCGTCCGGGGGGTCATCCTGGCTTCAGGTCGTAGGGCGGGTGCACCCCGCCATGCCCCAACACTGGCGGGTTGCACCCGCCCTACAGCCTGGCATTGATCAACCGAAACCACGGGCCGAGCGGCGGATCAGCAGAATCACCGGTAACAGACCGACCAGCACCAGGGTCAGCGCCGGCAGCGAGGCGCGCGCCCACTCGCCTTCGCTGGTCATTTCGAATACGCGTACCGACAGCGTGTCCCAGCCGAACGGCCGCATCAGCAGGGTCGCCGGCATCTCCTTGAGCACATCGACGAATACCAGCAGCGCGGCGGACAGGGTGCCCGGCAGCAGCAGCGGCAGGTAGACCTTGAAGAACAGGCCAAGGCCGCCAACGCCCAGGCTGCGCGAGGCTTCCGGCAGCGACGGGCGGATCCGCGCCAGGCTGGTTTCCAGCGGCCCGAACGCCACCGCCATGAAGCGGATCAGGTAGGCCACCAGCAGCGCCGTCAGGCTGCCCATCAGCAGCGGTTTGCCAGCACCGCCCAGTGCCGTGGACAGCGGAATCACCAGCTCGCGGTCGAGAAAGCTGAACGCCAGCATGATCGCCACCGCCAGCACCGAACCCGGCAGCGCGTAGCCCAGGTTGCCCAGCGCGACGCCAAGACGCACACCGCGCGTCGGCGCCTGTCGGCGGGCGAAGGCCAGCAGCATGGCCGCGCTGACGGTGATCAGCGCCGCCATGCCGCCCAGATAGAGGGTGTGCAGGATCAACCCGGCATAACGCTCGTCGAGATCGAAGCGGCCGCGCTGCCAGAACCAGGCCAGCAACTGCAGCAACGGAATGACGAAGGCGCAGGCGAACACCAGGCCGCACCAGGCGCTGGCGGCGAAGGCCTTCCAGCCGTGCAGGTGGTACAGCGCCTTGCCGCGTGGCCGCTCGTTGGCCGGCCGTGCTGCGCCACGGGCGCGACGCTCGCCGTAGAGCACCAGCGCCACAGCCAGCAGCAGCAGGCTGGCCAGCTGGGTTGCACTGGTCAGGCTGTAGAAGCTGTACCAGGTCTTGTAGATCGCGGTGGTGAAGGTATCGAAATTGAACACCGATACCGCGCCGAAATCGGCCAGGGTTTCCATGATCGCCAGTGCCAGACCGGCACCGATAGCCGGGCGTGCCATCGGCAGCGCCACACGCCAGAAGGCCTGCCAGGGGCTCTGCCCGAGCACCCGCGCCGCCTCCATCAAGCCCTTGCCCTGGGCCAGGAACGCGCCGCGGGCGAGCAGGTAGACATAGGGGTAGAACACCAGCACCAGAACGATGATGACGCCGCCAGTGGAACGCACGCGGGGCAAACGAAAGCCGCTGCCGAACCATTCGCGCAGCAGCGTCTGCACCGGGCCGGCGAAGTCCAGCAGGCCGACGAAGACGAAGGCCAGCACATAGGCGGGAATGGCGAAGGGCAGCATCAGCGCCCAGTCCAGCCAGCGCCGACCGGGGAACTCGCAGAGACTGGTCAGCCAGGCCAGGCTGACGCCCAGCAGCGTCACACCTACACCAACGCCAAGCACCAGAGTCACGGTGTTGCCGATCAGCCGAGTCATCTGCGTCTGCCACAGATGCGTCCAGATCTGCTGATCGACCTCATGCCAGCTCAACAACAGAACCGATAGTGGCATCAGTACCAGGGCGGCAACGGCAAGGACGATGGGGTACCAGCGACGCTGGACGGGATGCGGCACGCGGATTCCTCGACTACGCAAATGACGACGCCCCGGCTAGGCGGGGCGTCGAAGTAAAACAGCCGGAGGCTGCAAGCTGCAAGCTTCAGGCTTCAGCCTTAAAGCTTGCGGCCTGCAGCCTGTAGCCTGTAGCCGCTTCACTGCCAGCCAGCGCGATCCATCAGCATGGTGGCTTCAGCCTGACGCTTGCCCGCCACTTCGGTAGCAACCGAGTCGGCCTTGAAGGTGCCCCAGGCAGCCACTTCCTCGGACGGTGCAACCGCCGGGTTGGCCGGGAACTCCTGGTTGACGCCAGCGAAGATGCTCTGCGCTTCCGGGGTGGTCATCCACTCCAGCAGCTTCTTGGCCTGCTCGGCATGCGGTGCATGCTTGGTCACGCCGGCACCGGCCAGGTTGACGTGCACGCCACGGTCGTTCTGGTTCGGCCAGAACGGCTTGACCTTCAGGTCCGGCTGCTGCTTGTGCAGGCGGCCGTAGTAATAGGTGTTGGTGATCCCCACGTCGCACTGGCCAGCGTCGATGGCCTGCAGCAACGCAGTGTCATCCGGGAACACGTCGGTGGCCAGGTTGTTGACCCACCCCTTGACGATTTCTTCGGTCTTCTCGGCGCCGTGGGCTTCGATCAGGGTGGCGGTCAGCGACTGGTTGTAGACCTTCTTGCTGGTGCGCAGGCACAGGCGGCCTTCCCAGTTCTTGTCGGCCAGGGCTTCGTATGTGGACAGCTCTTCCGGCTTGACGCGCTCGGTGGAGTAGAAGATGGTCCGCGCGCGCAGCGACAGGCCAGTCCAGCTGTCAGTGCTGGAGCGGTACTGAGCGGGAATGTTGGCGTCGATCACGTCGGACTTGGTCGGCTGCAGCACGCCTTCCTGCTCGGCCTGCCAGAGATTGCCGGCGTCGACGGTGATCAGCAGGTCGGCCGGGGTGTTGGCACCTTCGGCCTTGAGGCGGGCGATCAGCGGGGCTTCCTTGTCGGTGATGAACTTCACCTTGACCCCGGTTTTCTCGGTGTAGGCATCGAACACCGGCTTGATCAGCTCGTCGATACGGGCAGAGTAAACCACCACCTCATCAGCAGCCTGCACGGCAGTAGCCAGGGTGCTGAGAGTGAATGCAGCGAGCAGTGCGTTGCGAGCCTTCATGGGGACCAGCCTCTTGTGGATTAGCAAAGTGGCTGAATAGTAGTGAATGTTATTTGCCTTCTCAACGAAACCTTCGTTGTAGGAATGGCCAGTTGTTACAAGGCATTTTTATCTGCGCAAAACGCGACCATGCTCTGCCGTCACGCCCGGGCAAGCGTCGGCAAATCGCCCGACAACCCCAGCGCCTGACGCACGAACAGCGCCTTGGCTTCGGCCTGGCCATCGACCAGATCGAGGCCGATGTTGCGCAGCAGGCGCAGCGGCAACGGGTCCGCCTGGAACAGACGCTGAAAGCCTTCCATCGCCGCCATCATCGCCAGGTTGTGCGGCATGCGCCGACGCTCGAAACGACTCAGCACGCGCTCTTCGCTCAGGCTCTCGCCACGCTCGACGGCGTGCAGCAGCACCTCGGCGAGCACCGCGGCATCGAGCAAACCCAGGTTGACGCCCTGCCCCGCCAGCGGGTGGATGGTGTGCGCGGCATCGCCGATCAGCGCCAGCCCCGGCTCCACATAACGTTTGGCATGACGCTGGCGCAACGGGATGCACAGGCGGCGGTCGGCATGCAGCACCTTGCCGAGGCGATGCTCGAAGGCCTTGCCCAACTCGGCGCAGAAGGCCTCATCGTCCAGCGCCATCAGCCGCTCGGCCTCGACCGGCACGGTGGACCAGACGATCGAACACCAGTGCTCGCCAGCCGGCCCTGCCAGTGGCAGGAAAGCCAGCGGCCCGTCATCGGTGAAGCGCTGCCAGGCAGTAGCCTGGTGCGGGCGCTCGCAGCGTACGCTGGTGACGATGGCGTGATGCAGATAATCCCATTCACGGGTGGCACAGCCGGCCAGACGCCGCACCGCGGAGTTGCCGCCATCGGCTGCCACCAACAGCGGCGCGCGCAGCTGACGACCGTCGGTGAGGGTCAGCAGCCAGTCGTCACCGCTGCGGCGCAACTGCTCCAGGCGTGCGCCCGGCAACAGGCCGATCTGGCTGTCATGCAGGCGCTCGAGCAGGGCATCCTGCACCACGCGGTTCTCGACGATGTGCCCCAGCGTCTCGGCATGCACGCTGGCGGCGGCGAAGTGGATGCTGCCGGTACCGGAGCCGTCCCACACGCGCATCTCGCCATAAGGGCAGGCGCGCCGTGCGGCGATACCTGGCCAGGCGCCGAGGCGCTCGAGAATGCGCTGGCTGGCCATCGACAGAGCGCTGACGCGCGGCTCGAACGGCGCCTGCGCCGCAAAGGGCGATACGCTGAGCGGGCCGCCATCGACCACCAGGATATCCAGGCCGCTGTGCTCGAGCGCCAGGGCCAGGGTGCTGCCGACCATTCCGGCGCCGACGATGATCAGATCCGCTCGCATATTCATTCCTTGGCTGTCACAGACTTCGCGTACCCATGCCCATTGCCTGCCGGGCGAACCAGCGCTTGGCCGGCGGCAACAGGTCGAGGCCGAGCAAGCCCAGATTACGCCCGGCAGCCAACAGCGGCTGGGCGTTGCTGAACAGGCGCGTCACCTGGTCGGAGAAACCGACGGTCATTTGCTGATCGAGCTGCTGCCGCTGCCGATAGCGCTGCAGCGTGGCGAAATCGCCCAGTGGCGCCTCGCTGGCGATCAACACTTCAGCCAGCGCCAGGGTATCGCGCAGCGACAGGTTGTAGCCCTGGCCTGCGATGGGGTGCAGGCTGTGCGCGGCATTGCCCAGCACCACCAGATGCGCCCGCACCTGCTCCTGCGCCTCGACCAGGCTGAGCGGATAGAGGTGCCGTGCACCGACCTGCTGCAAGGCGCCCAGACGATAGCCGAAGGCCTGCTGCAGCTCGCCGAGAAACTGTGCTTCGCTGACGCGCAACAGGCGCTCGGCATCGGCGTTGCTGCGCGTCCAGACCAGCGCGCAGCGGTTACCTTCCAGCGGCAGCATGGCCATCGGGCCGTCATCGGTGAAGCGCTCGAAAGCCTGACCACGATGCGCCTCCAGCGGGCTGACGTTGGCGATCAGTGCGCTCTGCCCATAGGGCTTGCTGCTGACGTTGATGCCGAGCTGTTCACGCAGAGCGGAACGCCCGCCGTCGGCGAGCACGGCCAGATCGCAGTCGAGGCAGGTTTCGTCATTCAGGGTCAGGCGATAGCCGTCGCCCTGGCGCTGCATGGCGACCACCTCGGCAGGGCAACGCCATTCGATCAGGTCCTGATCCAGCGCCTGCCACAGGCAATGGCCGATCCAGGCGTTTTCCACCACGTAGCCGAGCGCCGGCACACCTTCTTCGATGGCCTGCAGACGCGTGGCGCCGAAACGGCCGCGGTCGGATACATGAATCTGCTGAATCGGCTCGGCACGCTGGGCGATGCGCTGCCACAGGCCGAGGCGCTCGTAGATCAGCCGGCTGCCGTAGGACAGCGCGGTGGAGCGGGCATCATAGCTGGGCTGGTATTCGCTGCCCGGGGCGAAGGGTTCGATCAGGGCAATGCGCCAGCCGCGCTGACGCGCAGTGTCCTGCAGGGCCAGCGCCAGGCTGGCGCCCACCAACCCACCACCGATGATCGCCAGGTTCACGCGGGACATGGGCTCAGGCCGCCTCGGTGCGCGCGGCAGCCATCAATGCCTCGATCTCGGCGACGGTCTTGGGCACACCGCCAGTGAGAATCTCGCAGCCCTTCTTGGTCACCACCACGTCATCCTCGATACGCACACCGATGCCGCGCCATTTCCTGGCGACCTTGTCGTTGTCGGGAGCGATATAGATGCCAGGCTCGACGGTCATTGCCATGCCCGGTTCCAGCACGCGCCATTCACCGCCGACCTTGTAGTCGCCGACATCGTGCACGTCCATGCCCAGCCAGTGGCCGGCGCGGTGCATATAGAAAGGTTTGTAGGCCTCAGTGGCGATCAGCTCGTCGACATCCCCACTTAGCAGTCCCAGCTCCACCAGCCCGGCGGTGATCACCCGTACGGTGGCCTCGTGGGCTTCGTTCCAGTGCTTGCCCGGGGCGATCTCCTTGAACGCCGCCTCCTGCGAGGCCAGCACCAGCTCGTAGATAGCCTTCTGTTCGGGCGAAAACTTGCCGCCGACCGGGAAGGTGCGGGTGATGTCGCTGGCGTAGCAGTCGATCTCGCAGCCGGCGTCGATCAGTACCAGGTCGCCGTCCTTGAGCGGCGCATCGTTCTCGCGGTAGTGCAGGATGCAGGCATTTTTACCAGCGGCGACGATGCTGCCGTAGGCCGGCATCTTCGCCCCGCCCTTGCGAAATTCGTAATCCAGCTCGGCTTCCAGATGGTATTCGTACAGACCGGCGCGGCTGGCCTGCATGGCACGCACATGGGCGCGTGCACTGATCTCGGCGGCCTCCTTCATCACCTTCACCTCGGCGGCCGACTTGTACAGACGCATGTCATGCAAAAGGTGATTGAGCGCGACGAACTCGTTCGGCGGTGTGGCGCCCAGGCGAGCCTTGGCGCGGATGTGGTTGACCCACTCCATCAGTCGATGATCGAACTCCTGATTGCAGCCGATGGCGTAGTAGACGCGCTCACGGCCTTCGATCAGCCCGGGCAGGATGTCGTCGATATCGCCGATGGGAAAGGCGTCGTCGGCGCCGAATTTGCTGATCGCACCGTCCTGGCCGGCACGCAGGCCATCCCACAGCTCGCGCTCGGGATCGCGCTCGCGGCAGAACAGCACGTACTCGCCATGCTCACGACCGGGAATCAGCGCCATCACCGCCTCCGGCTCGGGAAAGCCGGTGAGGTACTGAAAGTCGCTGTCCTGGCGGTAGACGTGCTCGACGTCGCGGTTGCGGATATACACCGGCGCAGCAGGCAGGATGGCGATGCTGTTGGGTTCCATCTGCGCCATCAGCGCCTTGCGCCGACGGGCATATTCGGACTTGGGGATGCTGATCAAGGCAGGCTCCGACGGAGAATCAGTGCAGGGAAGGTTTGGCGGCAGGCGCGGCGGGCTTGGCACACTCGGTGAACAGCAACAGCGGCGCCACACGCAGGTACTCCATGACCTCCATATAGTCGCTCTCGCCATCTTCGGATTCTTCCAGAGCGCTCTGCACCTGGGCGATGGCGGAGAGATCCTGCAACACTTCCATGGCCTCGGCGCTCAGCGCGCCGTCGCGGGCGGTCAGACCGAAGCCTGCAAGAAAGCCCTGGCACCATTGCCCCAGAGCGGCTGCGCGCTGCGCCAGCGGGGTTTCGTCATCCGGCAACAGCAGCACTACGGTGATGTCCTCGCTGCACAGCTCGCCCTTGACCATCTCCTGCAAGCCGATCAGCGCCTGGCGCACGTTATCCTGCGGCTCGCCGCCGAGCAGGTCGGCAGCGTCGAGCAGCCAGGCGTCGGCGTCGAAGCCGGCACCAGCGCAGCTACGGCCAAGCAACAGGCCATGCAGTTCGGCAGGAGAAACGGGATGCCCGGCACTGCTGAGCAGAGCGGCGAAGGCGGCGTAGGGAGAGCTTGGAATCGACATAGATAGCTAGGCGCCAGGCGGCGCAATCTCTAGAATGGAGGCCTCGTATCCTAGCACCGGCAGGCGCGCCAAGACCATCCGAGGCCGCCGGTGTGATGCCGCCATGTGCATCACACCACTGCCAAGCATGGTTTGACCCGTAACGGGCGCATCTAAAAACGTAGGCGAGGCAGTCAGCACAAGGCAAAAACAAGCGAAAAAGCGGAGTTTACGAGTTGTAAATGAGCATTTTGAGCTTGTTTTTAACGCAGTGATGACAACGCAGGTAGTTTTTAGAGGTGCCCTGAACGGGACAGGCCTATATAGTCCAGCCATTCCCTCCCATAGCGAGAGCCCATGGAAGACGCCGAACTGCACGCATTGACCGCCAAGCTGGAGCTGCTGATCCAGCGTGTCGAGCAGCTGAAGGCTCACAACCGACTCCTGCTGGCGAATGAACAGGCCTGGCGCGAGGAACGCGCTCATCTGATCGAAAAGAACGAATTGGCCCGGCATAAGGTCGAATCGATGATTTCGCGCCTCAAAGCCCTGGAGCAGGACACATGACCCAGTCGAACACCGTGACCGTCCACATCCTGGACAAAGAATATTGCATCGCCTGCCCGCAGGACGAACGCGCCAACCTGGAAAGCGCTGCCCGCTACCTGGACGGCAAGATGCGCGAGATCCGCACCAGCGGCAAGGTGATCGGCGCCGACCGCGTCGCCGTGATGGCCGCGCTGAACATCACCCACGACCTGCTGCACAAGCAGCAGCGCCTGGACCAGGACGCCAGCTCCACCCGTCAGCAGGTGCGCGATCTGCTCGATCGTGTCGACCAGGCCCTGGCCGACGACTCGGCATCCTGAGCACCGGAATGCCTGCCTGTTCGTCGCAGGCCGCCCCGCAAGCCCTCTGTTCGGGTATACTGGGCGCAACTTCCTGGGGTGTGCGCCAGTCGGGGATGTCCCTGAGCCGATACGCACAACCACGGGGGTTGCATGTTGGGGCCGGTGTGCATGTCCGCCTGACGGAAAGCCTTAACGCCTCCTGCAACCTCCACCTTGAACTTTCGGGTTCAAGGGCTAAACCGACAGCGGCACGCTGGGAAGTCATCATTTCTCCCGGTAGCTACGGCTACCTGCCTCGCACCATCCTTTTCTCATGACCACCTCCGCACCACTCAGTCGCCCGCAACTGCGCCGCGTGCTGCGCCAGCGTCGTCGAGCGCTCAGCCGCAGCCAGCAACGTATGGCCGCACGCAATCTGTATCGACAGCTGGTACAGAGCCCGGCTTTTCGTCGCGCCAGGCATATCGCGCTGTATCTACCCAACGATGGCGAAATCGATCCGCGCCCGTTGCTGGCTGCTGCGCAGAAACGCGGCAAGCGCACCTACCTGCCGGTGCTCAGCGCCTGGCCACGCACCAAGATGGTCTTTCAGCGCGTCACCCGGCACGAGAAGCTGGCGGGCAATCGCTTTCGCATCCTCGAGCCGCGCCCGCAGCCCAAACGTCAACGCAAGGTCTGGGCGCTGAATCTGGTGCTGCTGCCCTTGGTGGGGTTCGATGATCGCGGCGGTCGTCTGGGCATGGGGGGCGGCTTCTACGACCGCAGCCTGGCTTATCTGCATAGGCGCAAAAATTGGCACATGCCGACACTACTGGGTCTGGCACATGAATGTCAGCGCGTGGACGAACTGGCAATGGCCAGTTGGGACGTGCCCTTGCAGGCAACGGTGACGGACAGGGCCTGGTATTGACGACAGAGGCGTCGCACCGCGCTCCCTGCGGTGCCTACGCGGGCAGCCGGAGAATCAGGGCTGCTGCGTTACATTGATCGGAGCGTCGCTGTGGCGCTCCCAAAGGCTCTGGGTGTAACCCGTGGTAACCACGCCCAGGCTGAACAGTACGACGAGAACCCACAGAAGATCTGGCTTGCGTTTCATCTATTGCCTCCCCCTTCAAGGCAATGCGCGCGTTGGTCGCGCGTTATTGTTGTGTGCAACAGGACGGCGCCAAGCGTTTAGCCGAGCATTTTCCGCCAGCACAATGCGCTGCGCAATTTCCTCTATCAACCGACCGTCGGCGAGTTCACCCAAACAAGCCTCCGCTGACGGACACACCTGCAGGAGCAATGTTCATGCCTAATTGGCTGATGAAGTCAGAACCCGATGAACTGTCCATTCGCGATCTGCAGCGTCTGGGCAAAACGCGCTGGGATGGTGTGCGCAACTACCAGGCGCGCAACTTCATGCGCGCGATGAAACCGGGCGATCTGTTCTTCTTCTATCACTCCAGCTGCCCGCAACCCGGCATCGCCGGCATCGCGCGCATCGCTGGCGAGGTTTATCCAGACCCCACCGCACTCGACCCGCAAAGCCACTACCACGATCCCAAGGCCAGCGCCGAGAAGAATCCCTGGAGCGCCCTGGACGTCGAGTTCGTCGAAGCCTTCGACGAGGTGCTGACACTGCAGCAGCTGAAGAACAACCCGCTACTCGCCGACCTGGCACTGGTGCAACGCGGCAGTCGTCTGTCGGTGATGCCGGTAAGCGAAGCCCAGTGGCAGGCGATTCTAGCCATGCGCTGAATCGGCACTCCCGAGCGGCGCGCACCGGCAGCGACGAACAGCCGGCCCCGCGGCAGGAAACCACGGTTGACCTGCATCAAACCACCTAGACTGGTGGCGACGGACAATGGAAACCTCTTCATGGAGCCTGTCTTGCGAGAGGTTCACGAAAGGATATGACCGATGAACAGACCACGTCGCCTGCCCTATCTGATCGTCGCCGCCCTGGCCGTGCTGGCCGCAGTGGCCTGGTGGCAACTGCGCCCACAAGGCCTCGGTGCCGGTTTCGCCAGCGGTAACGGCCGCATCGAAGCCACCGAAGTGGATGTGGCGACCAAGCTCGCCGGGCGCATCGCCAGCATCGAGGTCGACGAGGGTGACTTCGTCGAGCCCGGCCAGATCCTCGCGCGCATGGATACCCAGGTGCTCGAAGCCCAGCTGGCCCAGGCCCGCGCCCAGCTGCGCCAGGCCGAGAACAGCCAGAACACGGCGGCCAGCCAGATCAGCCTGCGCCAAAGCGAAAAACTTGCAGCCGATGCCGTGGTGCGCCAGCGCCAGGCCGAGCTGGATGCCGCGCGCAAACGTCACGCGCGCAGCGCCACCCTAGTGCAGCGCAACGCCCTGGCTCAGCAAACCCTGGATGATGACCTGGCCCGCCTGCAAAGCGCCGAAGCCGCACTGGCCGCCGCGCGCGCTCAGGTCAGCTCGGCCGAGGCCGGCATAGCTGCAGCCCAGTCGCAGGCCATCGAGGCGCAATCGGCCACCGAAGCGGCGCGCGCCAGCGTCGAGAGGCTGCAGGTGGACATCGACGACAGCCAGCTCAAGGCACCGCGCGCTGGCCGAGTGCAATACCGCGTCACACAACCCGGCGAGGTGCTGGGTGCCGGCGGCAAGCTGCTCAACCTGGTGGATCTCACCGACGTCTACATGACCTTCTTTCTGCCCGAGCGCCAGGCCGGTCGCGTCGCCCTCGGCAGCGAGGTCCGCCTGGTGATCGACGCCGCGCCGCAGTACGTGATCCCGGCCAAGGTCAGTTATGTCGCCAGCGTCGCCCAGTTCACGCCGAAGACCGTGGAAACCGCCAGCGAACGCGAGAAGCTGATGTTCCGGGTCAAGGCGCGCATCGATCCCGAACTGTTGAACAAGCATCTACAGCAGGTCAAGACTGGCGTACCGGGTATGGCTTACCTGCGCCTCGACCCCGACGCCGAATGGCCCGCGCACCTGGCGATCAAGGTTCCGCAATGAGCACGCCGGTCGCACGCCTGGCCGGCGTCGGCCTGCGCTACGGCCAGACCTACGCCCTCGACGCCATTGATCTGCAATTGCCGGCGCGCTGCATGGTCGGCCTGATCGGCCCGGACGGCGTCGGCAAATCCAGCCTGCTGGCGCTGGTTGCCGGCGCGCGCAAGATTCAGGACGGCCAGGTCGAGGTGCTAGGTGGCGACATGGCCGATGCTCGCCACCGGCGCACTGTATGTCCTCACATTGCCTATATGCCGCAAGGCCTGGGCAAGAACCTCTATCCCACGCTGTCGGTGTTCGAGAACCTGGACTTCTTCGGCCGCCTGTTCGGCCAGGACGCCGCCGAGCGCGAGCGGCGCATCGACGACCTGCTGCACAGCACCGGTATGGCAGCATTTCGCGAGCGCCCGGCGGGCAAGCTGTCCGGCGGCATGAAGCAGAAGCTGGGGCTGTGCTGCGCACTGATCCATGACCCCGACCTGCTGATCCTTGACGAACCGACCACCGGCGTCGACCCGCTGTCGCGCAACCAGTTCTGGGAGCTGATCGAGCGCATTCGCCGGCAGCGCCCGCAGATGAGTGTGATCGTCGCCACCGCCTACATGGAGGAGGCCGAGCGCTTCGACCATCTGGTGGCGATGGATGCCGGCCGTGTGCTCGCCGAAGGCAGCCCGGCCGAACTGCGCGCCCGCACCAGCAGCGCCAGCCTGGAGCAGGCCTTTATCGCCCTGCTGCCAGAAGAACGCCGCCGCGGACACCAACAGGTGGTGATCCCGCCCCTGCAAGACAGCAATGAGATCGCCATCGAGGCCAAGGGCCTGACCATGCGCTTCGGTGATTTCGTCGCCGTCGATTCGGTGTCGTTTCGCATCCGTCGTGGCGAGATCTTTGGTTTTCTCGGCTCCAACGGCTGCGGCAAGAGCACCACCATGAAGATGCTTACCGGCCTGTTGCCAGCGTCCGAGGGCGAGGCACTGCTGTTCGGCCAGGCAGTCGACCCGCGCGACATGGCCACGCGCAAGCGGGTCGGCTACATGTCGCAGGCATTCTCCCTGTACGGCGAGCTGACGGTGCGGCAAAACCTGGTGCTGCATGCCCAGTTGTTCCATGTGCCGACCGCAGAGATCGAGCCACGGGTAAGCGAGATGGCCGCGCGCTTCGACCTCGGCGAGGTCATGGACATGCTCCCCGAGCGCCTGCCGCTGGGCATTCGCCAGCGCCTGTCGCTGGCCGTGGCGGTGATCCACAAGCCGGAGATCCTGATTCTCGACGAGCCCACCTCGGGCGTCGACCCGGTCGCCCGCGACGGTTTCTGGCAGCTGATGCTCGACCTGTCGCGCCAGGACGGCGTGACCATCTTCATCTCCACCCACTTCATGAACGAGGCGCAGCGCTGCGATCGCATCTCGCTGATGCACGCCGGCAAGGTGCTCGACAGCGACACGCCGCAAGGCCTGATGAAAAAACGCGGGCTGGATAGCCTCGAAGCCACCTTCATCGCCTACCTGCAGGAGGCGGTTGGCGCACAGCCCGCCAGCGAGGCGCCGCCGCTTGAACAGGCACCACCGCCGCAGCGCCAGCTGTTCAGTTTTCGCCGCCTGCTCAGCTACGCCCGGCGCGAAGCGCTGGAACTGCGCCGCGACCCGATTCGCGGCGGCATGGCCCTGCTCGGCACGGTGCTGCTGCTGTTCATCATCGGCTACGGCATCAGCCTCGACGTGGAGGACCTGAGCTTCGCCGTGCTGGATCGCGACCAGACCACCACCAGCCAGGAATACCACCTGAACCTGTCCGGCTCGCGCTACTTTCTGGAGAAGGCGCCGCTCTCCGATTACGACGAACTGGAACGACGCCTGCGCAATGGCGACATCAGCCTGGCGGTGGAGATTCCGCCGAATTTCGGCCGCGACCTCAAGCGCGGCGACAATCCGCAGATCGGCATGTGGATCGACGGCGCCATGCCGACCCGCGCCGAAACCATCAAGGGCTATGTCACCGGCCTGCATCAGCACTACCTGAGCGAACTGGCGCGCCGCTCACCCCAGCCGCAAGCCGCCAGCGCCGCCGAACTGGAAGTGCGCTACCGCTACAACCCGGACGTGGAAAGCCTCAAGGCCATGGTGCCGGCGGTGATTCCGCTGCTGCTGATGCTGATCCCGGCGATGCTCACGGCCCTAGGCGTGGTGCGCGAGAAGGAGCTGGGCTCGATCATCAACCTCTACGTCACGCCGGTCACTCGCCTGGAGTTCCTGCTCGGCAAGCAGTTGCCCTACATCGCATTGGGCCTGTTCAACTTCGTCCTTTTGGTATTGCTGGCGGTGACCGTGTTCGACGTACCGCTCAAGGGCAACCCGCTGACCCTACTGGCCGGCGCCCTGCTCTACCTGGCCTGCGCCACCGGCCTCGGCCTGCTCATGTCGACCTTCACCAAGAGCCAGATCGCCGCGGTATTCGGCACCGCCATCGCCACCCTGCTGCCCGCCATCCAGTTCTCCGGGCTGATCTACCCGGTCGCCTCGCTGGAAGGATTCGGCGCCCTGGTCGGCCAGCTCTACCCTACCTCGCAGTTCCTGGTGATCAGCCGCGGCCTGTTTTCCAAGGCGCTCGAATTCCATGACCTGGTCGGCTACTTCCTCACCCTGGCGCTGACCATCCCGCTGCTGACACTGCTCAGCGCCAGCCTGCTGCGCAAACAGGAGGCCTGATGGAACGCCTGGCCAATATCCTCCACCTCGGCATCAAGGAGCTGCGCAGCCTGCAGCATGACCTGGCACTGGTGCTGCTGATCCTCTGGGCCTTCAGCATGGGCATCTACTCCGCCGCCACCAGCATGCCGGAGAGCCTGCACAATGCCGCCATCGCCGTGGTCGACGAAGACCAGTCGCAACTCTCCGAGCGACTGATCCAGGCCTTTCAGGAGCCCTACTTCCGAACCCCGGAGCGTATCGACCTGAACGAGATGGATCGCGGCATGGATTCCGGGCGTTATACCTTCACCCTGAACATTCCGCCGAACTTCCAGCGCGACGTGCTCGCCGGCCGCAGTCCGGCGATCCAGCTCAATGTCGACGCCACCCAGGTGAGCATGGCCTTCACCGGTGCTGGCTATATCCAGAACATCGGTGCCAGCGAGGTGGCCGAGTTCGTCCGCCGCTACCGTGGCGAGCTGCAGCAGCCGGCCGAACTGGCGCTGCGCATACAGTTCAACCCCAACCTGACGCGCGCCTGGTTCGGCTCGGTGATGGAGGTGATCAACCAGATCACCATGCTGTCGATCATCCTCACCGGCGCGGCGCTGATCCGCGAGCGCGAGCACGGCACCGTCGAGCACCTGCTGGTGATGCCGGTAACGCCACTGGAAATCATGCTGGCCAAGGTCTGGTCGATGGGCCTGGTGGTACTGACGGCCGCAGCCCTGTCGCTGCTGCTGGTGGTACAGGGCTGGCTGCAGGTACCGATCGAAGGCTCCATCGCGCTGTTTCTGGCTGGCGCGGCGTTGCACCTGTTCGCCACCACCTCGATGGGCATCTTTTTCGGCACCGTGGCGCGTTCGATGCCGCAGCTGGGCCTGCTGATCATCCTGGTGCTGCTGCCGCTGCAGATCCTTTCCGGCGGCACCACCCCGCGCGAAAGCATGCCGGAGCTGGTACAGCAGATCATGCTGGCGGCGCCGACCACCCACTTCGTCGCACTGGCCCAGGCCATTCTCTATCGCGGCGCGGGGCTGGCCATCGTCTGGCCGTACATGCTGGCCATTGCCGGCATCGGCGCGCTGTTCTTCGTAGCGGCGCTCACCCGCTTTCGCAAGACCCTGGCGCAGATGGCCTAAACAACATGTAGGAGCGGCTTCAGCCGCGAATCGCTTTGACCTTCACCGCTAACACAGCGCCCGAACGCCAAGGGAATTCGCCACTACTGAATGATCAGATTGTTGAGCACATATTTCATACTTTCCCAAGTTTTCAGCAAGT
>NZ_ATKM01000003.1 GCF_000418555.1 Pseudomonas sp. P818 | reverse complement strand
AAATCAACAACTAACAATTATCTCATTTATTGAATAATCAGATTGTTGAACAGCAGGTCTTCGACGATGGGCTTGCCCTCCTCGCCGTTGATCGCGTCCTGCACTTTCTTCAACGCTTCCAGACGCAGGTTTTCGCGGCCATCGGGGGCGTTGATGGTCTCGCTGGTCTGTGCCGAGAACAGCATCACCAGCTGATGGCGGATCAGCGGTTCGTGCTGCTTGAGCTTTTCCTCGGCCTCGGTGCCGGTGACCCGTAGCGACACGTCGGCCTTGAAGAACTTGAGACGGCCGCCCTGATCCGCCAGATTGCCGATCAGCGCCGGAAACAGGTTGTGATAAATCGTCGTCGGCGCCTCTTCCTTCTTTTCCGAAGAGGCCAGGGCAGGCAGGCAGATCGACAGGCTCAGCAGCAGGGCGGTCAACAGTTTCACGTTCGGCACTCCATCGGGGATGTGCCTAGCATAGCCATCCACAGGCCTGCACCCAAGCCCGGCGCTTATGCCGACCTATCAGGCATCGGCATGCTCGTTGACCCTCGACGGGCGCTTTCTACACTGCATGGCACCCTGCAAGAGGAATGACCTTCATGAAAGCCCTGCTGTGCAAAGCCTTCGGCCCTGCCGAAACCCTGGTACTGGAAGACCTGCCAAGCCCCGAGCCGAAGAAGAACGAGGTGCTGATCGAGGTGCAGGCCGCCGGGGTCAACTTCCCCGATACCCTGATCATCGAAGGCAAATACCAGTTCAAACCGCCTTTCCCCTTCGCCCCGGGTGGCGAGGTAGCCGGCGTGGTCAAGACCGTGGGCGAGAAGGTCAGCCACCTGCGCGCCGGTGATCGGGTCATGGCGCTGACCGGCTGGGGCGGCTTCGCCGAAGAAGTCGCCGTGCCGGCCTACAACGTATTGCCGGTGCCCAAGAGCATGGACCTGACCACCGCGGCGGCCTTCGGCATGACCTACGGCACCTCGATGCACGCCCTCAAGCAGCGCGCCAACCTGCAACCGGGTGAAACCCTGCTGGTGCTCGGCGCCTCCGGCGGCGTCGGCCTGGCGGCTGTGGAAATCGGCAAGGCCATGGGCGCCAAGGTGATCGCCGCGGCAAGCAGTGCTGAGAAACTGGAAGTGGCGCGCAACGCTGGTGCCGATGAGCTGATCAACTACAGCGAACAAAGCCTGAAGGACGAAGTGAAGAAGCTCACCGGCGGCCAGGGCGTTGACGTGATCTACGATCCGGTAGGCGGCGCGCTGTTCGAGGAAGCCTTCCGCAGCATCGGCTGGAATGGCCGCTTCCTGGTAGTGGGCTTCGCCGCTGGCGGTGGCATTCCGGCGCTGCCGGCTAACCTGCCACTGCTCAAGGGCGCATCCCTGGTCGGCGTGTTCTGGGGCTCCTTCGCCCAACGCCAGCCTCAGGACAACGCAGCGAACTTCCAGCAACTGTTCGCCTGGCATGCCGAAGGCAAGCTCAAGCCGCTGGTGTCGCAAACCTTCCCGCTGGAGCGTGGTGGCGACGCCATCGATGCCCTCGGCCAGCGCAAGGCGGTGGGAAAGCTGGTGGTGCAGATTCGCCAGGGCGCCTAGAGGCAGCACGGCCCGTCCCTGTGACGCCGAGCTTTGTGGGGTGGGCCGAGCGGCGATCCGCTTAGCCCACACCAACCGCCGCTGATGGGCCAAAGCCCACTCTACGGGCTGCCAGATCCCACTGGCGACCTGCGCAAAATGGGCGACGGGAACGAGGTGGAAGTTGCCGGCCCGTCAGCGGCGCAGGCTCATATGTATCCCAGCAGCACCAGCACCAGCACGATGACCAGCACCAGCCCCAAGCCACCAGTAGGCCCGTAGCCCCAGCCGCGGCTATGGGGCCACGCGGGGAGCGCACCAACCAGCATCAGAAGCAGAATGATCAGCAGTATGGTTCCCAAGCCCATGACAATCTCCTCGCATGTCTGTGGCGGCCAAAGAAGGAGCGGCGCGCCTGGAACCGGCAGCGCTTATGCGGCTGCCGTTCGTACGCAGGGCATGACACGGCTACGAAGCCAATACCTGGCAATGCTCTCGATGCTTCGCCATCCCCTACATCAGTTACGACTCGGCAGCGAATCGGAAAGTGCCAACTTTAAATTGGTGGCACCGAGCCAGAGCGTGGCAACGAAAACCAATGGAACGGTAATACCTATCTGGTCTGGGCCTTTGTCGAAGCTGCCAACTTTGCGCGACGCTTCAACGAAGAAGCCAAGCGCTTTTTCGACAGGAAGAAAGCGAAAACGAACAACGTGATAGCCACCAAGGCCTTGGCACACAAGCTCGCCCGGACCAGCTATCACATCCTCAAGGAGAAACAGCCATTTGACGCCAAACGCTGTTTCGCCTGAGGCGAGTGAAGGTGGTAGCAGGTCAGCCGGAAAGGGGACTGGATGCTAGCCAGCGAGTCTGAGTGGAGGCCTGCTGCCACCGCCTGAGTGTGTTGCACCCGAGTCGCCTGCCAAGTGAGCCAGAGGAGACTGGACGTATGGTTTTCATACGAGCCACAGTTCTGTGACATGGTTTGGACACATTGGCGGCACCAACGTTTCTCTGGGGCGGACTTCTCGCCAGGGCGGTGCTGATCCATAGACACCGCTTGATCCATATGGGTGACTGGCGCGACTCGGTCGCAGCCAATGAACGAGGAAACGGCTCGACCGGGTCAATTCATCAGGTTCGGCACTGGAGAAACTCTGCCGTTAAAAAGCAGAGCAGGTTGCTTTGAGTCTTGACGCCTGGCCGGCTAATGGGTGTCCCCTTTTCCCCTATACGGTGCTGGGTGGATACTGTATCTGTACAATTAGCGTCAGCGTACATCTCGCGCAATCAAGAGCGCGCGCTCTATCATGTCCTGAGTGATATACGGGACAAAGCCTAATCTGTCGCCCAGCTCAAAGCTTAGTTTATAAGTTGCCAGCCTCTCCACGTCTCCAGAGACAGCCAAAGCAGCCAAATGCCGCAACGGCATAGCTCCCTTCGCATCTGTTGGTAACGCCCTATAATCCGCTAAGCCTTTTCCTATATCTTGGGCAGAAGCCCAAGATATAGCGCCCAGGGAAAGCCTGGCGACATCATTCAATGAGAAGTCAACTATTTTCTCCGGCACATCATTACTTACAATGATAGGCTCATGGTTTCCTGCCTCCCCCAAGATAAATGCAGCAGCAGCTGTAAATTCTTTCGTTGATACAGAGGGCATCAATGAAACTCTAGTATGGTCGGAACGCTTCCCTATTGTCGGAATAACCTGGACTTGCGCCCCATCAATATCCAATAGGCAGAAGTAGTCGCCAGCCTCATCTTTCTTGCATAACCAGCCAAGTCGCTCGAGAACTGGCAGAATTTCTTTCACTTTCACTATTTAGCACCTGGAAAATATTTAGTCTCAATCGGGATGCCATTAGGGTAGCCCTGGTCTTTAAGAGGCTTGCCAGGGATTAGCCCGAAATCTCTAGCCACCTTCCCTCGAGGAATTGAACTTCCGTTCTCAATTTGAGGGAATATTTTTGACTGCCGAATACTAAGATCGGCACTTCCGGTTTTAACCTCAATAATTCGAATATTGCCATCTGGAGCTCTTGCCACAATATCTGGCCTGCAGCGACCAACTCCGCAAGAGCTGCCAAAAGGGGAACAATAGGGCAGGAACAATAGGGGACAGACCACGATATTCTAAATATCTGGCGCGCTCTTGGGACGCCCTGGCTGGCCTCTTGTGACTCTTCGCCCCAACGCGGCCTCAACTTCGGCAGAAAATTTCGGACTTCCCAGTGCGTAGTTTCCATTTGTCGCGGCACGTATCTGATCAACAAGCCCCGGGTCTAGCTGATAGCGGAACAATTCTCTGTAAGCCTCAGTCCTGAGCACCTCATCTCGACCCAGTGCCTGATAGAGAGGATGTGGACAGCGCAGCACTGAGGACTCACCTTGCGCGTTGGCCCGGTAGCTCGACCAGCGATATTCCGCCGGGTGCTCAACCATGCCTGCGCGGATAGGATTCATCTCAATGTATCGATAGCAAGCCAACACATATGCCTCTTCCTGCATGAGGCACGAGCGGAAACGACCTTCCCACAGCGTCCCGCTACGGCGGTATGTTCGATTAACATACTGCACGTAACGCTGCCCTAGCCCCTTCATCATGAGCCCTGCACTATCAGAGCTTTCGGGCGTAACCAACAAATGAACATGGTTGGTCATCAGACACCAAGTATGGATCGCACATCCATGCTTCTTTGCTTGCTCCATCAACACATCCAGATAAAAAAGATAGTCCTCGTCAGCGTAAAAACAGGCTGAGCGATTGTTCCCTCTCTGAATCAGATGAACTGAAACGCCTGGCAATGATATGCGTGCTCGACGTGGCATACAGACCTCCTTCCATGGAATTCCATAACCCTAGACCAATAAACGTGGTCTGTCCCCTATTGTTCTCTATTGTTCCTCCCTATTGTTCCTCCCTATTGTTCCCTGCCAGGTAGCGCTGGCCGGTACGCGCACGCACCGCTTCACGCACCAGACGCTGCTCGTAGAAGCCATCGCCCAGACGGCGCTGCATCTCGTCCGGGTCGAAGCCCAGCAGGCCGAGCATGTAGTCGGAGTTGAGGAAGTTGCCAAGATTGGCGAAGGCCGGGTTGGTTTATGTTTTTAAAGAGCGGAGATATTCGTGGTCTGTCCCCGAATATCCTTTTAGTTAGGAATCTCTTCTAGCAATGGCTCACGAACAGAACCCAAGCTTTCTTTGTCAACAGCGCCGATAGCTCCGAAATTTTTCCTGGCCTGCTCAAGGCTTACAGCATTCGCACCACCAGTGTAAGTTGGATCACGAAATTGTGTTTCGTCATCTTCCCACCCACAAACAGGGCAAATCTCAAAAGTCCCAGGAAGCTCTTCATGGAACGTCAAATACCCACAACAAGGACAGGGGTAACTCATCTTTTAACTCCTACTGCCGATTCCAGTAATTAATTCCATCTGCAGGACGAAACATTGTTCTCGGCGCACCATCTTGCCCTAATACGCCAAACGTATTTGTATTAGGATCATATCTAAGAGTATCACCTCGAGCATTGGTCTTTGTCAGAGTCCCCTGCGGTGGATTAGTTAAGAACCGTTTGGACTGCTCCGCATATTGCTTTGCATTCTGAAGTTCTGGAAACTCACTCTTGTGTTTATTCCAATGTCCCAAGGCATTTTCAACTGCTGACTTGCTTTTAGTCGACGACCAAATCGCCCCATTCGGTGTAGCCGCACTGGATGCACCGTTTGCCCCACCAGTTCGACCTACTAGGCCGCCAGACGCTGCTGCCGCAGCCACCATAGCGCCTAGCTGAGCGCTATCACTAGAGAGACCTTGGTTCTCAAGACCGATCTGCACCTGTGCCTTCGTCAGTGTACCAACCGCACTCATATTCTGCATTTGATAAACATGCAGATCACGTTTGAGTACCGAGGGAATACTGTCGTCGAAATAGAGTTTGCTGATTCTCTCCTGCAAACTTAGGCGATCATGAGCCAGATCACCATACAACTCAATACAACTAGCCGGATCAGTAGCACAGAGGGCACCTAACGCATCATCGCCACCGAGAGAAATGTCCCTGAATTTTTGCCTTACCTCGTCACAGTTTCCTCTTGCTTCACACACTTGAGCGTCTGCAACAAACTCATCCAGTTCCTGATGACCCATGAAGTTGTACTGCGTAGCATTCCCCGCCACCTGCGCCCCAACCTGCAGCGCCTTCTCCTCCCCTCCCTGTGCAGCAGCAGCCAGCACTCCAATCACCTGCGAGTTCATCACCAGCAGCGCGCTTCTGTCCTCAATGCCCATTTTCTTGTACTGGGCATCCAACTCAGAAACCAGCAGCTCGTTCACACCGGCTGCCAAGGCTCCTGTCTTGAAGTCACCGCCCATGGCCTCAGCGGCGAGACCGCCCATCACAGCATGAAGGCCTGCTTTGACGAGGCTGCCATCTTTCAGCTCCAGCTTGGCGCCTGGCTGAGTAATATCACCAACCCAGTTGAAGCCCGCAGCCATGAAGGTGTTGGCTAGTGTCATCTGCAACGCATCGCCTAGGCTGCCTTCCTGCCCCAACGCTTTGTTCAACACTGCGGATGTACTGTTTTGAAGCGCCTGGTTCGCTGCGAACTGCCCGATACCCGACCACGAGGAAAGGCCACCGCCGGTTGCTACGGCACCACTATTGGCCAACGCACCACTGTTCCCGGTAGCGGCGCCAGCAGTGTTGGTGGCCGTTTCTGTGCCGGTCCACTTGTCGTAAACGCCAGCAGTGAGCCCAGCCGTTACCGCACCCACGGCGTACCCCTTCAATGCCTGCTCCGACGTAACGTCTTTGAGCACTGCACTAAGATTGCCGCGGTTGTTGATGGTACTAACGGCAGCCCCGCTAGCTGCCGAGGTCAAAACTGCAGTAGCAGCCACGTTAGCCCAACCTGCCGCGGTCGTACCGGCAGCCGTTGTTACGGTTGTCGCCCATGCTGCGCCTGCTGCAGTGGACGCCCCTCCGGCCCCTGCTGCTCCAGCTACCAGCCCACTGGCTGCCCCCGCCGTGAAGTACGCCACCACGATAGCAATCACCATCGCCGCAGCCCCGCCCAACCCCGAATGGCTGTACTTGAAGGAGTCATGGATCTCCTTCACCTGCCGCCAATCGACATCGCCGCGCTGCTCCATCTCCTTGAGCCAGGCCAGCTCGGGATCGGCCTTGACCATGGCATCGATGGTCTGGCTGACGCTCTGCTGGTTGACCTCCTTGACGTCGATCTTCAGACCGTCCACGGCCTGTATCACCAGGTCGCCCTTGGCGATCAACTGGCTCTGGTAGAGGGTTTCATCCGTGCTGCCCTTGCCCTTGGCTGAAGTCCAGGCCAGGCTGTTGCTGCTCTTCTCGTGGCTCTCCTGATCCAGATCCTTGACCGCTTCGAAGGTGATGCTGCCGCCGCTGTCGAGGATCAGGTCGTTGCCGCTTTCCAGGCGCGCTTTCTGGTAGAGCTGGTCGCCTTCGCTGACCAGGATCAGATCGCCGCCGGTGGTGATGGAGCTGCCGACGTTGCGCACGGTGGTGACTTCGTCGCGCTGGGTTTCCTTGCTGCCCCAGCCGCCTTTTTTCTTCTTGTCGTACAGCGAGTAGTCGCTGTTCTGCGCCGCCAGCAGGGCAAGCTGTTCGCCGGCGTACAGATAGGCTTCGTTACCGGCCTTGAGCTGGCTGGCGACAAGCAGCAGATTGCCATCGGTGCGCATGTCGAGATTGCCACCGGCCTCGATGACCGACGCAACCTGCCTGACGTGCTGCTCCTGGGCGACGACCTTCTTACCACCGCTCTTGCGGTAGTGGTCGAAGCTGCTCTCGTTCGCTGCCGAGGCGATGGTCATGTCGCCGCCTGCGCCCAGGCCGATATCGCCACCGGCCTTGACGGTGCTGCCGACCACCAGCAGGTCGCGACCAGCAACAGCCGTCAGGTCACCGCCCACCTGCACGTCGCTGCCGTACTGGGTGATGTCGGTTCGATAGGTATGGCCCTTGCGGTCACGGCGTTTTTGCTCGTCGACCGTCTCGGCCGAGGCGAGGATCAGGTCATTGCCCGCCTGCAGGCTGGCATCACCGCCCGCGCTGATGGCGCCACCGATGTTGCGGATGTCGTTGCCGGCACTGACCTGCAGGTCGTTGCCCGCTTCGATGCGCGCCGCGCTGTCGATGAAGTCGCGGCGGTGCTGATAACGATCGCCACTGGAGGATTCGTGCGTGGTGACGCTGCGCTCGTTGCTGATGTCATTGACCGCAAACAGGCTGACGTCATTGCCCGCGATGATCCCGCCCTGAGCATTACGAATGCTGTCGGTGGCCAGCAGCTGCAGGCGCTGGTTGGCCTGCATCAGGCCGCTGTTGCCAATGTTGGCAGCGGTGACACTGAGGTTGTCGCTGGCACGCAGGGTGCCCTGGTTGCTCAGGTCGCCGCCGGAGATCAGCGCCACGTCACGCCCCTGGATCAGCGCGCCGCTTGGTGCCAGACGACCTTCGGCCTGCGCCAGGTAGAGCACCGGTACCAGCACCTTATGCCCCTGCACCTCTCGCTCTTCCATCCACACGATGTCGTGGGTCAGGGCCGCAATCTGTTCGGCGCTCAAGCTAATACCCAGGCTGAGGTTCAATGCCTCCTTGCTGGCGATGGCGTTGTCCATCAAGTACCTGAACTGCGCCTCGTCGCTGTCCAGCCCTGCCAGGTAGCGCTGGCCGGTACGCGCACGCACCGCTTCACGCACCAGGTGCTGCTCGTAGAGGCCGTCCCCCAGGCGGCGCTGCATCTCGTCCGGGTCGAAGCCCAGCAGGCCGAGCATGTAGTCGGAGTTGAGGAAGTTGCCCAGGTTGGCGAAGGCCGGGTTGGTTTCGATCAGGTAGCGATGGCCCGGGTTGGTGTTCAGGCTGAACAGGCCGTTCTGCCCGCTAGGCAGGGAGAAGCCGGGCAGCGACAGCGGGTCGACGGCCTTCTGCTGCAGGTCGGGCGGCAGCTGCGGATTGAGGGTGATGGTCGTGGAAATACCATCACCCGGTACGCTGGTATCAACGTCACGGCTGCCGCCGGCTACGTAGCTGAATGACGGGCGGATAAGGCTGTTGTTGATCTGCTCATCGGCCTCGATACGCAGGTCACCCGCTGCCTGAATGGTTGCGTGGTGATACTCGATGTTGCTCAGCACCGGCTCGCTGGTGCTGAGCACCCGAGAAACGTGCCAATCGAAGAAATTGTTGAGCTCGCCCTGGAGGTTGGTTGGGTTGTAACTTGAGCTGCCGTGCCAGTTGCGCGCGCTGAATCTGTTGGCGTCGGCGATCTGGAGCGGCACGCGGTTGGCGCGTATCCGGTGCGACTGCAAGACCCGCGACTGGAACACTTCACCGGTCTGCGCGCCCTGGTTGGTCAGTCGCCCGGTGTCGATGTGCAGGTCACCGCCGGCGGCGATCTGGCTATAGAGATTGTCCAGCGTCTCGCTGGACAGGTGCATATCACCGGCAGCCAGCATGTTGGCCGAGGTGCTGCCGCTCACGACCTCCGTACGATCATATTCATCGAGACGAAACAGCGCGTCTTCATTGGTGCCACTGCAGTCGATGCAGCCCACATGTACCAGACGTGCCGAGTACTTGCGCGAGGCGATCTCGAAGCTTTCCCGGGCATTTTCGATCTGCCGAGCGGCAACGGCCAGGGTACCGGCCGACTCGACGGTGCCGGACAGGTTGCTCAAGCGCTCGGCCATGCCGCCTTGTGCGTCGGCGGCGATCAACAGGTTGCCAAGGCTGTAGAGGTCACCCCGACGGTTCTCGATACGCTGCCCGAACAGGCGCATGTCTTCGCCGCTGAAGATCAGCCCGTCTTCGTTGCCAATGTCCTGCGCTACCAGCAGCAACTCACCGCCAGCACCCACAGTGCCCTTGTTCTTCAGCGCGCTGGCCGCCAGGTTTAGCCAGGTGCCAGCAGTCAGCTGTCCGTTATTGACCAGCTCGCCCAGCGCGACCAGGCGGCCATGACCTGCGCTGCGAAGCCGGGCATCGCTGCCCAGCTGGATGTTGTCCGCCTCCAGCTCGAGATGCCCTTTGCTGATCAGCGTACCGTTGCCACGGTAATTGCCGCTGAGGATCAGGCTCAGGTCACCATCGGTCTCGATCCGGCCATCGTTGGTCCAGCTATCTGCCTGGAGCGCGAGGCCAGCCACGGAGAGCAGGCCACCGGTCGCGGTCTGGGTGAGACGCTGTACATCGAGTTCGATGGACGCGGCCTGCAACAGGCTGCGGTTGACCCATTCCTCGGCACTCAGGCTCACCGCGCTGTTGGTGATGAATTCGCCGCCGGCCTGGCCGAGCAGTTGCATGTCGAGGCCCAGCCCGCCGCTGCCGAGGTGACGCACGACACCGCCCTGGTTGCTGAGCGACTCGGTGTCGAAGGACAGCACCGCGCTGGCTACTTCGAGGACGCCCTCGTCGTTGTTCAGGCGCGAACCGATGACGAAGCGACTTTCACCGCCACTGCCCAGAGCACGCAGGCGACCATCGGTATTGCTCAGGCTATCGGCTTCGACATCGAGACGGCCGCCAGCTTCCACCAGCCCGCCGTCGTTGTTCAGGGCGTTGGTGACACGCGCCTCGATTGCGCCACCGGCTGCCAGGGTACCGGCGCGGTTATCCACTGCCTCGGCCTCGATGGCCAAGGCCTGGCCAGCCAGCGCGCTACCGGCGCGGTTGTCCAGCCTTGCAGCGTCGAGGGTCAGATTACCCTGAGCGAGGATCTCGCCTTCGCGGTTGTCGAGCTGATCAGCCTTGAGCGTGGCGCTGCCGGCAGTGGCGATCTTGCCGCCCGCGTTGTCCAGCGTTTGCAGGTCAGTCGCCATGCTGCCATGGCTGGTCATCTCTCCGGCATTACGCACCTTGCCGCCATCGAGCTGCAGATGGCCTGCGCTGCTGACACTGCCATTAGCGCGCACACCTGCCTCGATGATGCCGGCGTTGTTCAGTTGCTCAGCCTGCACGGTCAGGCGCTGGCTGGCGGCCAGGCTTTCCCGCACTTCGACCTGCTGCGCTTCGAGCGTGGCGTTGCGGCCTGCGTAAGTGTCAGCGTTGAGGTCGATGGTGCTGGCCTTGAGCGCAACATCACCACTGGCGGCCACACGGTTCAGGCTCAGCTTGCCATTGGCATCGATCTGGATATCCCCGGCACTGGCGGCCATGTCGCCGGCCAGTTTCACGCCCACGCCCTGCTCGGTGCCGACCAGGCGAATGGCGCCGGCGTACATGCCGCCCAGTGCCGAGCTGTCGATGGCCCTCGAACGGTCAGGCGCTGGCTGGCGGCCAGGCTTTCCCGCACGGCCTGCGTAAGTGTCAGCGTTGAGGTCGATGGTCCACACGGTTCAGGCTCAGCTTGCCATTGGCATCGATCGGCCAGTTTCACGCCCACGCCCTGCTCGGTGCCGACCTGCCGGGTGGCGTCCACTTCGTTGCGGCCGGTGATGATGTTGAGTTTCTTCGCGTGCAGCTCGGCGTTGATCTGCGCGCTGCGGGTGATCAGGTCGAACTGGTCGACGTTGCCGGCATTGAGGCCTTGGCCTTCGATGCTGATCTGCCCGCCATTGACGTCAAAGCGCTGCAGGCGGCCATTCTCGATCACTGGCGTACCAGTGCTGAGGGTGACGCGCGGGGTATTGATGAAGCCGCAGCCATCGCAGGTGATGCCGTGCGGGTTGGCAACGATGACCGCCGCCGAGCGCCCGGCCACTTCCGTGTAGCCCTTGAGCTGGCTGGCGTTGCCGCCGGTGACTTCGTTGAGGATCAGCCCGGCAGCGCCGTTCTTCAGGTTGGGGTTGCCGACCACGTAGCCGCCCAGTTGGGTCTGCACCACGTTCTGCGCACTGTTGTTGAGGATCAGCCCCTGCTGGCCGACGTTGTAGTCGGTGAACTTGTTGTGCGACAGGCCGCTGCCATTGGGCGTGGCGATGTTGACCATCGGCACGCCGTTCTGCGCCTGGGTCACGGCGGTGTTGCCGCCAGCGGCCTGGTCAACCGCCAGTTGCGCCGCAGTGGCGACGATGGGGTTGAGAAACAGCACGCCGGCAACAATCAGGGCGATGTTCTGAAACAGGGGACTGCGTACGTCCATGTCGATACTCCAACCAGCCGTCCGGCCGGGCAATCAGAAGAACAGGTCGAATCGGAAATAGACCGGGCGCTCGTCGCGCTCGATGGCGTCTGGGCGCTCCAGGGCATGGGCGAAGCTCACCGAGGCCGCCAGGTGCTGGCCGCGCAGGGCGAACTCGAGAGCGTTGCCCGTCATGCGGCCGCGTTGCTCAGGGTTGTGCCGGCCGCCGTGGATCACGCCGACGTCATAGGCGAAGGCCAGGCTGTACTCGTGCACGAAGGGGCGCAGCGCCTCCCAGGTGACCGGCCGGCGCCAGCGCAACTGGTTGCGCCAGTAACCACCGGTGTCGCCGGACAAGGACTGGTCCTTGAAGCCACGCACCGAGCTGAGCCCACCAATGCTGATGCGCTGTGGGCTGAACAGCACGTCTTCGCTCTTCTGGCCGTAGGCGAGGCTGTCGAAGCTGAAGGACTCGCCCCACAGCGCGAAGGGCTGCAGGTAGCTCAGGGCCAGGGTGTATTTGTTGTAGCGCGCCACTGGCTGGCTGCCCTGCGGGTCGCCGGCGCGCTGGGCGTCGAAGGCACCGATGCCGCGTTGCCAGCCGAGATCGGCGTTGACGAAGGCACTGCCGATACGGCGGCCATGGTTGAAGCCCAGCTGCGCTTCGGACAGGCGCGTGCTGGAGGTGTCGAGACGGTTGCCGAGGAGGAAGTTGTTGGTGCGCAGGTGGCTGGCACCCAGGTTGAGCGAGGTTTTGCTGACGCTATCGCGATGCAGCACACGCTCGCCGCGCAAGGCGTGGGTCTTGCTGTCGCCGTCCTGCTCGAAGAGAAAGCCATTGCCCTCGCTCTGCGTGCGGTAGTAGCTCTGGCTGTAGCTGTAGCTGAAGTTCCACCAGCCGTAGGGCACCTGGTAGATCAGGCTCTGGCTGTGAGAGTGGCGGTAGCTGTCGCTCACCGCATCGCGGTTGGCGCGCAGGCTGAGCTGATCGGCCAGGCCGAGCGGGCTGTCCCAGTCGAAGCTCAGGCCCCACTGTTGCTCGCCGGTGCTCTTCTGCCCGTCGTTATGGCGGTTGAGTCCGGCACGCCAGGGTTTGTCACGCTGCCCCTGCAATCTAACGCGACTGCCGCCTACTTCCTCTCCCGGCACCAGCTCCAGCTGGGCCTGGCGAGATGGCAGGCGGTTGAGCTGATCGACCAGTTGCTCCAGTTCGCGCAGGTCCAGCACTTCGCCTGGCTGGCCGGGGAAGCCCATGGCCAGTTCGCGGTCGCTGGCAAGCGTGGAACTGTCCAGCCCTTCCAGGCGGCCTTCGACCACGATGACCCGTAGCTCGCCCGAGGATAGGTCCTGCTGCGGCAGGTAGGCGCGCGAGGTGACATAGCCACGATCGATATAGAACTGGGTTATAGCCTTGAGCAGCTCGTTGAGCTGGCCAACACCCAAACACTCGCCGGCGAAGCGCTGCAGAATGGTTTGCTGGTCGTCCTCACCGAGGAGAGTGGCACCTTCCAGGCGGATCTGCTCGATGTCGAAGCAGCGTTCGTCTTCGACCGGTGCGGTTTGCAGTTGAGGGCTTTCGCCTGGAAGTTGCTGCAGCTCTTCGAGGCGGCGCTGCTGCTCCTGCAGCAAACGCTCCTGGCGCTCGCGGATCAGCTCACGGTCGCCCGGCGTCTGCGCCAGGGCGATAGCGGGAAGAGACAACAAACAAAGCCATAGGGCCCAAAAAAGGCCGGGAGCCACTTTTAACGTCGCGCTGCGACAGCCCGGAGAGTAGTCGCCAGGGATGGCAGGCCATAAAGGGCTAATACGGAAAGACATGCTTTCAGTCCTTTGAATAGCAGAAAAACGGCGTTGGAAAGTCGGCCGGAATTAGACCACTTGGTTTCTGGCGAAAAAATGTCTAAAAACTGAACAACTTCACGTTTGGGGAGATCGAGCCGAACGGATCGACCAGCGGCGCCTGAAAGTGAGACTTACCGCGCCTTTGCGCAGCGGAGCCTCGCCGCGAACAAGGGGAGCGCGAACTCGAAAACATGCCGGAAGCAATTTTTGCCTTCGCCCTGTGATGGCCTGAAGTGTTGCCGCTAGGAGGCGAGCAACGAAAGCTTTGCCCCACAGTGGGGCTCCTGCGAAAGGCGGCGTTGGCGTAATGCGGTCAATCGCTCGAACACGGTCGGTCCCCTCGCCACTCTGGGAAGAGGGCTAGGGGAGAGGTGAATGGCCGTTTCGCCGATATTTCAGCCCTCTCCCCCAGCCCCTCTCCCGCAAGCGGGAGAGGGGAGCCAAACGCGTACGGCCTTAACTAGCAGGCGCTAGGCTTTGGCAACCTTCTGATCGCCATTGACCTTTAGCGCGGCGCGTAGGCGAATACGTCGGCGCGCATCTGGTGGGCATCCATGCCGGCTTCGACCAATGCGTCGAGCGTGGCGTAGACCATCGCCGGTGAGCCGCTGGCGTAGACGTGCAATGCCTTGAGATCCGGGAAATCCTCGCGCACCGCTTCGTGCAGCAGACCGCAACGGCCCTGCCAGCCACACTGGTCGCTGACCACCTGATGCAGGTGCAGATTGTCCAGCTGCTGCCATTGGGCCCAGTGCGGCAGCTCGTAGAAATCCTCGGGCCGGCGTGCGCCCCAGTACAGGTGTACCGGGTGGGCGAAACCGGCAGCGCGGCAGTGCTCGATCAGGCTGTGCATCTGACCCATGCCGGTACCAGCAGCGATCAGCACCAGCGGGCCATCGGGCAGCTCGGCGAGATGGGTGTCGCCGTATGGCATCTGCACGCGAGCCATGCCGGTGCTGCGCAGGTGCTCCAGCAGGGCAATGCTGCTCTCCTCGCGGGCAAGGATATGCAGCTCCAGCTCACGCCCGGCGTGCGGTGCGGAAGCCAGGGAGAAGGCCGCCATCTCGCCATCCGGGCGCTGCAACAGCAGGTACTGCCCGGCGTGATAACGCGGCACTTTGCCGGCCGGGGTGCGCAGACGCACGCGGAACACATCGCCACCCACCGCCTGACACTCGATGACCTGGCAGCTCAGCTCGCGCACCGGCAGTTCACCCGGCGCCAACACCCCATCCCAGTGCAGCACGCAGTCTTCCAGCGGCTCGGCCAGGCAGGTGAACAGCTCGCCGTGATCCAGCTCGGCGCCGTTCTGCCGCACGCGCCCTTCCACCAGCAGCGCGGCGCAGATATGGCAGTTGCCGTTGCGACAGCTCTGTGGGCAGTCGTAGCCCAGACGGCGAGCGCCATCGAGGATGCGCTCCCCCGGCTGCAGGGCGAGGGTGATGCCGGAGGGTTGCAGGGTGACGTTCATCAATCGATTCCCAGCTCGCTCCACAGCGCGTCGACACGCGCCACCACGGCCGGATCCTTCTCGATGGCGCGGCCCCATTCGCGGCTGGTCTCGCCCGGCCATTTGTGGGTGGCGTCCAGGCCCATCTTCGAGCCCAGGCCGGAGATCGGCGAGGCGAAGTCGAGATAGTCGATCGGCGTGTTGTCGATCATCACCGTGTCGCGTTTGGGGTCCATGCGCGTGGTAATCGCCCAGATCACGTCATTCCAGTCCCGTGCGTTGATATCGTCGTCGGTAACGATAACGAACTTGGTGTACATGAACTGTCGCAGGAACGACCAGACGCCGAGCATTACGCGCTTGGCATGGCCCGGGTACTGCTTCTTCATGGTCACCACCGCCATGCGGTAGGAGCAGCCTTCCGGCGGCAGGTAGAAGTCGGTGATCTCGGGGAACTGCTTCTGCAGGATCGGCACGAACACCTCGTTCAGCGCCACGCCGAGGATTGCCGGTTCATCCGGCGGGCGGCCGGTGTAGGTGCTGTGATAGATCGGATCGCGGCGGCGGGTGATGCGCTCGACGGTAAACACCGGGAAGGTGTCGACCTCATTGTAGTAGCCGGTGTGGTCGCCGTAGGGGCCTTCCGGCGCGGTCTCGCCCGGATGGATCACGCCTTCCAGCACGATCTCGGCGCTGGCCGGCACCTGCAGATCGCTGCCAATCGCCTTGATCAGCTCGGTGCGATGACCGCGCAAGAGGCCGGCGAAGGCATATTCGGACAGCGTATCGGGCACTGGCGTCACGGCGCCGAGGATGGTCGCAGGATCCGCGCCGAGCGCAACGCAGACCGGGTAAGGCTTGTCCGGATGCTTCTGGCACCAGTCGCGGTAATCCAGCGCGCCGCCACGATGGCTGAGCCAGCGCATGATCACCTTGTTGCGGCCGATCACCTGCTGGCGATAGATGCCGAGGTTCTGCCGCTCCTTGTTCGGGCCCTTGGTGATGGTCAGGCCCCAGGTGATCAACGGCGCCACGTCGCCCGGCCAGCAATGCTGAATAGGCAGTTTGCCGAGGTCGACGTCATCGCCCTCCTCGATCACTTCATGGCAGGGCGCGTCCTTGACCACCTTGGGCGCCATGGAGATGACCTTCTTGAAGATCGGTAGCTTGCTCCAGGCGTCCTTGAGTCCCTTGGGCGGCTCCGGCTCCTTGAGAAAGGCCAGCAGCTTGCCGATCTCGCGCAGCTCGGCAACGTCCTCGGCGCCCATGCCCAGCGCCACGCGCTTGGGCGTGCCGAACAGATTGCCGAGCACCGGCACGTCGAAACCGGTGGGCTGCTCGAACAACAGCGCCGGCCCGCCCTTGCGCAGGGTACGGTCGCAGACTTCGGTCATTTCCAGAATGGGCGATACCGGGGTCTGGATACGCTTGAGTTCGCCGCGCTTTTCCAGTTCACGGATGAAGTCGCGCAGGTCGCGATACTGCATGCAGGAGCCTCGTGTCGGACAGGCAGGAGTCGGCCGCAAAGTTTAGCGCCGAAGTCGGGCTTTCAGAAGGCTTGAAAGCCTCCAGATACGACAAGGCCGGGTTTCCCCGGCCTTGTGGCAGTGCAATCGGATCGTAGCGAGCGGAGGTCAGGCAAGGCGCAACGACCAACGGGAGTAACAGCCAAAGGCTGGCCCGAAGGGTGAGCGCCAGCGAATCAAACAGGCGAGAGAGCGGAGTGTACGACTGTACATGAGCATCTCGAGTCTGTTTTTAACGCAGCATCACCTCCGCGCAGTAGATCCTCTTACTTGCGCTTCATCGACAAGAAGAACTCGTCGTTGGTTTTAGTAGCCTTGAGCTTGTCGATCAGGAACTCGATGGCAGCGATCTCATCCATCGGGTGCAGCAGCTTGCGCAGGATCCACATGCGCGACAGCTCTTCCTCACCGGTCAGCAGCTCTTCGCGGCGGGTGCCGGACTTGTTGATGTTGATCGCCGGGAAGGTGCGCTTCTCGGCCACGCGGCGGTCGAGGATCAGCTCCATGTTGCCGGTACCCTTGAATTCCTCGTAGATCACCTCGTCCATCTTCGAGCCGGTTTCGATCAGCGCGGTGGCGAGAATGGTCAGGCTGCCGCCTTCCTCGATGTTGCGCGCGGCGCCGAAGAAGCGCTTGGGCTTCTCCAGGGCGTGGGCGTCGACACCACCGGTGAGGACCTTGCCGGAACTGGGGATCACGGTGTTGTAGGCGCGCGCCAGACGGGTGATGGAGTCGAGCAGGATGACTACGTCCTTCTTGTGCTCGACCAGGCGCTTGGCCTTCTCGATCACCATTTCGGCGACCTGCACGTGGCGGGTCGGCGGCTCGTCGAAGGTAGAGGCGACCACTTCGCCGCGCACGGTGCGCTGCATCTCGGTCACTTCTTCCGGGCGCTCGTCGATCAACAGAACGATCAGGTGCACTTCCGGGTTGTTACGTGTGATGTTCGAGGCGATGTTCTGCAGCATGATGGTCTTGCCCGCTTTCGGCGGGGCAACGATCAGGCCACGCTGGCCCTTGCCGATCGGTGCGCAGAGGTCGATCACGCGGCCGGTGATGTCCTCGGTGGAGCCGTTGCCGGCTTCCATGGTCAGGCGCTGATTCGGGAACAGCGGCGTGAGGTTCTCGAACAGGATCTTGTTCTTGGCGTTCTCCGGGCGGTCGAAGTTGATGCTGTCGACCTTGAGCAGGGCGAAGTAACGCTCGCCTTCCTTCGGCGGACGGATCTTGCCGACGATGGTGTCACCGGTACGCAGGTTGAAACGGCGGATCTGGCTGGGCGAGACGTAGATGTCGTCCGGGCCGGCCAGGTAGGAGGAGTCGGCACTACGCAGGAAGCCGAAACCGTCCTGGAGGATCTCCAGCACGCCGTCACCGGAAATTTCCTCGCCGCTTTTGGCATGCTTTTTCAGCAGGGCGAAGATGATGTCCTGCTTGCGCGAACGAGCCATGTTTTCCAGGCCCATCTGTTCGGCCATGTCCAGCAGTTCGGCAATCGGCTTTTGCTTGAGTTCGGTCAGATTCATAGGAATGACGTGATCATCGAGAGGAGAAGAAAGCTGTTAGCTTGAGAAGCCGCGCCGCAGAGAAGGCGACAGGATCGCGAACGAATTCGTATAGGAATGAATCGGCGACGGCATGCAGAGAGCTGCATAGGGGATGCAGCGAGGCCGAATTTAACACCGTGAAAAAACAGCGTCTAGCCCGAAAACGAAAAAACCCCGCACAAGGCGGGGCTTCTTTGGAGCGCTGTAGGGTGGGCCGGGCGGCGCTCCGCTTCAGCCCACCACCATGCCAACTGCAACCAGCTTGGTGGGCTGAAGCCCACCCTACTTCTTAAATGTTGCTGTCGAGGAAGGCAGCCAGTTGCGACTTGGACAGTGCACCGACCTTGGTCGCTTCGACGTTGCCGTTCTTGAACAGCATCAGGGTCGGGATACCGCGCACGCCGTACTTGGGCGGAGTTTCCTGGTTCTCGTCGATGTTCAGCTTGCAGATCTTCAACTTGCCCTGGTAGTCCTTGGCGATCTCGTCGAGCACCGGCGCGATCATCTTGCACGGGCCGCACCATTCAGCCCAGTAGTCCACCAGAACCGGACCCTCAGCCTGGATGACGTCCTGGTCAAAGCTGGCGTCGCTGACGTTGGTGATGAATTCGCTCATGAGGGGTCTCCGTATATTCGGAAGCAAAAAAGTGGCGCCATCATAGCCCGGCTTTAGTGACACCGAAAGGCGCGGGCGATTGAGCCTTTCAATAGGCTGTCACTATAAGCCTCAATCGCCCAGTGTGGCGAATGCGATGCCGGTGCGCAGCGCGGCGGCGCGGATGTGCTGCTGCATGGCCTTTTGCGCCGGGCCGGCGGCGTGTCTGGCCAGGGCCTTGAGGATCTTGCGGTGCTCCTGCCAGGTCTCCATAGCCCGCTCCGGTCGGATGAACGGCAGCTTCTGGCTTTCCAAAAAGATGTCGGCGCTGGAGGTCACCAGGGCGAACATCGCCTGATTGCCGCTGGCGGCGAGGATGCGCTGGTGGAACTCGAAGTCCAGGCGCGTCGCCTGCTCGAAGTCGCCGGCGCGAAGCTCACGGCGCATCTGTTCGACGTTGTCTTCGAGGATGTCCAGCTCCTCGGCAGTCATCACCCCGGCCGCCAGGCCGCAGGCGAAACCCTCCAGGGCGAAGCGCAGCTGGAAGGTGTCGGCGGCCGACACCTGCGCGGCGAACGGCCAGACGAAAGCACCGGCAGCTTCGGCTTTCGGCGCCTGCTGAACGAACACGCCCTTGCCGGCCTGCACGCTGACCAGGCCCAGCGCGCTGAGCGATGACAACGCCTCGCGCAGCGAGGCACGGCTGACGCCCAGGCGCTCGGCCAGGTCGCGCTGCGAGGGCAGCGCGTCACCGGGGCGATAGCCCTCCTCCTCGATCAGGCGGCGGATGGCCTGCAGGGCGTATTCGGGTACCGCGCGGGGAGCGGAAGCATTCATTGCTGTTCGGGCCGGTCAGTCCAGTGGAGCTGCCTTTGTAAGGCCAGAAGACGGCTCCAGGCAAGCGACGCCCCCTTGTGGAACAGCCCCATAGAGTAACGCACCGAGATGGCACAGAAAGATCTCTGACCACCTGGTCAGCAACGCCAACTGTTCAGACCAGTAAGACCTTATTCCCACTAGCCTGCGGCGATGAAAGCATCGATTTCATTGAATCTGGCACAGGCGATGCACTGCCCCAATGAGGCAAACGCTTGGCTTTTCCTTCATTGATCGGGAGTTCGACATGCGCAAAATTCACCGCACCCTGCTGGGTACCCTGTTCGCCGCCCTGGCCTTTGGCACCAGTACCGCTCACGCCGATGCACTCGATGACATCAGCAAGGCAGGAGTACTGAAAGTCGCCGTACCGCAGGACTTCCCGCCCTTCGGTTCGGTCGGCCCGGACATGAAACCACGCGGCCTGGATATCGACACCGCGCAATTGCTGGCCGACAAGCTGGCGGTGAAACTGGAGCTGACCCCGGTCAACAGCACCAACCGCATCCCCTTCCTCACCACCGGCAAGGTCGACCTGGTGATTTCCAGCCTGGGCAAGAACCCCGAGCGCGAAGCGGTGATCGACTTTTCGGCGCCCTATGCGCCCTTCTATCTCGGCGTGTTCGGCCCTGAAGACGCAGCCGTCTCCAGCCTCGAAGAGCTGAATGGCAAGACCATCAGCGTCACCCGCGGCTCCATCGAGGACATCGAGCTGAGCAACGTCGCTCCGAAAGGCGCCACCATCAAGCGCTTCGAGGACAACAACTCGACCATCGCCGCCTACCTGTCCGGTCAGGTCGAGCTGATTGCCAGCGGCAACGTGGTGATGGTGGCCATCTCCGAGCGTAACCCCAAGCGCGTACCGAGCATGAAGCTCAAGCTCAAGGATTCGCCGGTCTACGTCGGTGTGAACAAGAACCAGGCCGCGCTGCTGGACAAGGTCAACACCATCATCGCCGACGCCAAAGCCGATGGCAGCCTCGAAGCGCTCAGCCAGAAATGGCTGAAGCAGCCTCTGCCGGCTGATCTCTGAGCCTGACGGAGCGCTGAGCCATGGCGTATCAGTTCGACTTCGCCGCCGTCCTGCAGCACAGCGACCTGCTGCTGCAGGGCGCGGCCTTCACCCTAGCGCTGACGGCGATCGGCACCCTGCTGGGCGTCGGTCTCGGCATCGTCGGGGCGATATTGCGCGCCTGGCGCATCCGCCCGTTCGACCAGATTTTCGGCGTGTACGTGGAGCTGATCCGCAATACGCCGTTCATCGTCCAGCTGTTCTTCATCTTCTTCGGTCTGCCCTCGCTCGGGGTGCGCCTGAGCGAGTGGGAGGCTGCGGTGCTGGCGATGGTGATCAACCTCGGCGCCTATTCCACGGAGATCATCCGTGCCGGCATCCAGGCCATCCCGCACGGCCAGCTCGAGGCTGCCAGCGCACTGGCCATGAGCCGCTTCGAGACCTTCCGCCATGTGGTGCTGCGCCCGGCGCTGGGCAAGGTGTGGCCGGCGCTGTCGAGCCAGATCATCATCGTCATGCTCGGTTCGGCGGTGTGCTCGCAGATTTCCACCGAGGAGCTGTCGTTCGCCGCCAACTTCATCCAGTCGCGCAACTTCCGCGCCTTCGAGACCTACCTGCTGACCACGGCGCTGTACCTGCTCATGGCCATCGGGATTCGCCAGTTGCTGGCCTGGTTCGGTCGCCGCTTCATCATGGGAGAGCGCTGATGGACTTCACCCTCTGGGACATCCTGCGTAACCTGCTCACCGGCCTGCAGTGGACCCTGCTGCTGTCGCTGGTGGCCTTCGTCTGTGGCGGCATCGCCGGCCTGCTGGTGTTGCTGGCACGGCTGTCGCCACTGTCGGCGCCGCGCATCCTGGCCCGTGGCTATATCGAACTATTCCAGGGCACGCCGCTGTTGATGCAGCTGTTTCTGGTGTTCTTCGGCATCGCCCTGCTCGGCGTCGACGTGTCGCCCTGGCTGGCTGCGGCCACCGCGCTGACGCTGTTCACCAGCGCCTTTCTCGCCGAGATCTGGCGCGGCTGCGTCGAATCGATCAGCCGTGGCCAGTGGGAGGCATCCGAAAGCCTGGCCATGAGCCGCCTGGAAACCCTGCGCCACGTGGTGCTGCCGCAGGCGCTGCGTATCGCCGTGGCGCCCACCGTCGGGTTCTCGGTGCAGGTGGTCAAGGGCACTGCGGTGACCTCGATCATCGGTTTCACCGAACTGACAAAGACCGGCAGCATGCTGGCCAACGCCACTTTCGAGCCGTTCATGGTCTACGGCTTCGTCGCCCTCGGTTACTTCCTGCTCTGCTACCCGCTCTCGCTCGCTGCATACCGCCTGGAAAGGAGGCTGAATGTCACTGCTTAACGTCACCGCCCTGCACAAGTATTACGGCGACAACCATGTGCTCAAGGGCATCGACCTCAAGGTCGAGGAAGGCGAAGTGGTCGCCATCATCGGCCGCAGCGGCTCGGGAAAAAGCACCTTCCTGCGTACCCTCAACGGCCTGGAGTCGATCAACGACGGCGTCATCGAAGTCGACGGCGAGTACATCGACGCCGCCCGCGCCGACCTGCGCAGCCTGCGGCAGAAAGTCGGCATGGTGTTCCAGCAGTTCAACCTGTTCCCACACCTGACCGTCGGCGAGAACGTCATGCTGGCGCCGCAGGTGGTGAAGAAAACCCCGCGCGCCGAAGCCGAGAAGATCGCCCGGCAGATGCTCGAGCGCGTCGGCCTGGCGGAGAAGTTCGACGCCTATCCCGAGCGCCTGTCCGGCGGCCAGCAGCAGCGCGTGGCCATCGCCCGCGCCCTGGCCATGTCGCCCAAGGTGTTGCTGTGCGACGAGATCACCTCGGCGCTCGACCCCGAACTGGTCAACGAGGTGCTGGCGGTGGTCAAGCAACTGGCCAGCGAGGGCATGACCCTGATCATGGTCACCCACGAGATGCGCTTCGCCCGCGAAGTCGGCGACAAGCTGGTATTCATGCACCAGGGCAAGGTCCACGAGATCGGCGATCCGAAAGCCTTGTTCGCCGCCCCGCAGACCGAGGAACTGCGCAACTTCATCGGCTCGGTGAACCTGTGAACGCGCCAGCACCCCTGCCGCTGCGCATCGAGCCGCTGACCCGCGAAGCCTTCGCACCCTTCGGCGACGTGATCGAAACAGCCGGCGCCACAGCCTTTCCGATCAATGCCGGCACCACCACCCGCTACCACGACCTGGTGCAGGTGGAGCTGGCTGGCGAATTGCCCAGAACTCTGGTGAATATCTTCGAGGGCAAGGCCTGGCACGCGCCCATCGAAATCCGCATGCTCGAACGTCATCCGCTTGGCAGCCAGGCTTTCTACCCGGTGGACGGCGGACGCATGCTGATCGTCGTCGCCCCACCCGGCGAGCTGGACGAGTCGAAAATACGCGCCTTCATCAGCGCGCCGGACCAGGGCGTGAACTACGCGCGTGGCACCTGGCACCACCCGCTGTTATGCCTGCAGCATCCCGGCCGCTTCCTCGTGGTGGACCGTGGCGGCGAGGGGCACAACTGCGACGAGCAGGTGCTGAAACAGCCCCGCAATGCGCTGGAGCTGCGATTACCACAGGTCTAGACATGTTTGCTGCGACATCCGTATGCGTTGGCTCATGCGCTCAGTCGTGGCAGGATGCGCGGAAATCGAACGAGATGCCGCAATCATGCCCCAAGCCCCTGCCGAGAGTTTTCCCCTGATCGCCGCCATCGACCTGGGCTCGAACAGTTTCCATATGGTGCTGGCCAAGGCCGACAATCACGAGATCCGCATCCTCGAACGCATTGGCGACAAGGTCCAGCTGGCGGCAGGCCTGGACGACGAGCGCCAGCTCAGCGAGGAAGCGATGCAGCGCGGCCTGGATTGCCTGCGCCGCTTCGCCCAGTTCACCAACAGCCTGCCGGAAGGCGCCGTGCGTATCGTTGGCACCAATGCCCTGCGCGAAGCGCGCAACCGCGCGGTGTTCATCCGCCGCGCCGAGGAGATTCTCGGCCATCAGGTCGAGGTGATTTCCGGCCGCGAGGAAGCGCGCCTGATCTATCTCGGCGTCTCGCACAGCATCGCCGACACCCCGGGCAAGCGCCTGGTCGCCGATATCGGTGGCGGCAGCACCGAGTTCATCATCGGTCAGCGTTTCGAGCCGCTGCTGCGCGAGAGCCTGCAAATGGGCTGCGTCAGCTTCACCCAGCGTTACTTCAAGGACGGCAAGATCACTCCGGCGCGCTATGCCCAGGCCTACACCGCTGCCCGTCTGGAACTGATGGGCATCGAACAGGGGCTGCGTCGTCTGGGCTGGGAGGATGCCGTTGGCGCCTCGGGCACCATCAAGGCCATCGGCCTGGCGACCAAGGCCGCCGGCCTGGGCAATGGTGAAGTCACGGTCGAGGGTCTGGCCTGGCTCAAGCGCAAGCTGTTCAAGCTGGGCGAGGTGGAGAAGATCGACCTCGAAGGGATCAAGCCGGATCGCCGTGGCATCTTCCCCGCCGGCCTGGCGATTCTCGAAGCCATCTTCGATGCCTGCGAGATCCAGCGCATGAGCCATTCCGAAGGCGCGCTGCGCGAAGGTGTGCTGTATGACCTGCTCGGCCGTCACCAGCACGAAGACGTGCGCGAGCGCACCCTGGCAGCGTTCATGGAGCGTTATCACGTCGATACCGATCAGGCCGCCCGGGTCGAGGCCAAGGCGTTGTCGGCACTGGACAAGGTCGCGGCCGATTGGGGCCTGACCGAGGACTGGCATCGCGAGCTGCTCAGCTGGGGCGCCAAGGTCCACGAAGTGGGCCTGGACATCGCCCACTATCAGTACCACAAGCACGGTGCCTACCTGATCGAGCACTCGGACCTGGCCGGTTTCTCCCGCCAGGACCAGCAGATGCTCGCCCTGCTGGTGCGCGGCCACCGGCGCAATATTCCCAAGGACAAGTTCGCCGATTTCGGTGAGGAAGGCATCAAGCTGATGCGCCTGTGCGTGCTGCTGCGCTTCGCCATCCTGTTCCACCACATCCGCGGCACCCAGGACATGCCACAAGTGCAGTTCAAGGTCGGCGACAACAGCCTGGAAATCATCTTCCCTGACGGCTGGCTGGCGGCCAACCCGCTGACCCTGGCGGACTTCGAGGCCGAAGCCGAGTGGCTCAAGCGCATCGATCTGACCCTGAGTGTGCGCTGATACCCCGGCGCGCATGGCGCACCCTACGGCGCGGCTAGGCCTGTAGGGCGGGTGAAACCCGCCAGGACACCAAAGCCCTCTCCCGCCCTTCGGGCACCCCGCTCCGCGCCCCAGCCTGATCGCCAGCGATCAGGCGCTCATCGGCGCAGGAAGCAGTGCTTCCAAAAGCGCGCCTCTTCGCCCCGCAAGCGGGAGAGGGTCATCAGAAGGCCGCAAGCGGCCGCTTTTAGCGAGCGACGACGACCGGGGCGGTGAGCTTTTCCAGCAGGCCGGACTGCGCGCTGCGCGGGTTCTGGTTGCCAGTCGGCTGCTGACGCACATAGCGACCATCGGACTGCAGCACCCAGGCCTGGGTGTTGTCGGTGAGGTAGCTTTCCAGCTCCTTTTTCACCCGGGTGATGAGCTTCTTGCCCTCCACCGGGAAGCAGGTTTCCACACGCTTGTCGAGGTTGCGCTCCATCCAGTCAGCACTGGACAGATAGATCTTCTCGTCACCCCCGTTGAGGAAGTAGAACACCCGCGTGTGCTCGAGGAAGCGGCCGATGATCGAGCGCACCTGGATGTTGTGCGACACCCCGGCGATGCCCGGACGCAGGCAGCACATGCCGCGCACCACGAGGTCGATCTTCACCCCGGTCTGGCTGGCCTTGTACAACGCGCGGATCACCTTGGGATCGGTCAGCGAGTTGAACTTGGCGATGATCTGCGCCGGCTTGCCCTCGGCGGCTGCAGCGGTCTCCTTGGCGATCAGATCGAGCAGGGTCTTCTTCAGGGTGAAGGGCGCGTGTAGCAGCTTCTTCATGCGCAGGGTCTTGCCCATGCCGATAAGCTGGCTGAACAGCTTGGCCACGTCCTCGCCCAGGGCGACGTCGGCGGTGAGCAGGCTGTAGTCGGTGTACAGCTTGGCATTGCCGGCGTGGTAGTTGCCGGTGCCGAGGTGGGCGTAGCGGACGATCTCGCCGTTCTCGCGACGCAGGATCAGCATCATCTTGGCGTGGGTCTTGAAGCCGACCACACCGTAGATCACCACCGCACCGGCAGCCTGCAGGCGGCTGGCCAGTTGCAGGTTGGACTCTTCGTCGAAGCGCGCACGCAGTTCGATCACCGCGGTGACCTCCTTGCCGTTTCGCGCCGCTTCCACCAACGCGTCGACGATCTCCGAGTTGGCCCCGGAGCGATACAGGGTCTGCTTGATCGCCAGTACGTGCGGGTCCTTCGCCGCCTGGCGCAGCAGGTCGACCACGGGCGTGAAGGACTCGAAGGGGTGCAGCAGAAGGATGTCCTGCTTACTGACCACGTTGAAGATGTTCTCCGAGTTCTGCAGCAGCTTGGGGATCACCGGGGTGAACGGCGCGTACTGCAGATCCGGGTGGTTATCCAGGCCGGTGATGCTGAACAGGCGGGTCAGGTTGACCGGGCCATTGACCTGGTACAGCTCGCTCTCGGTCAGGCCGAACTGCTTGAGCAGGTGGTCACGCAGGTGTTTCGGGCAGGTGTCGACCACCTCCAGGCGCACGGCATCGCCGTAGCGACGGCTGAACAGTTCGCCACGCAGGGCACGCGCCAGGTCCTCGACGTCCTCGGTATCCACCGACAGGTCGGCGTTACGGGTCAGGCGGAACTGATAGCAGCCCTTGACCTTCATGCCCTGGAACAGATCATCGGCGTGGGCGTGGATCATCGACGAGAGGAACACGTAATTGTCGCCGGGGCCGCCGACTTCCTCGGGTACGCGGATGATGCGCGGCAGCAGGCGCGGCGCCGGAATGATGGCCAGACCGGAATCGCGGCCGAAGGCATCGATGCCCTCCAGCTCGACGATGAAGTTCAGGCTCTTGTTCACCAGCAGCGGGAAGGGGTGCGTCGGGTCGAGACCGATGGGGGTGATGATCGGCGCGATCTCGTCGCGGAAATAACGGCGCACCCAGGTCTTGAGCTTGGTGGTCCAGAACCGCCGGCGGATGAAGTTGATGTTGTGCTTGGCCAGCGCCGGGAACAGGGTGTCGTTGAGAATGGCGTACTGCCGCTCGACCTGCTCGTGCACCAGCTCACTGATGCGCGCCAGCGCCTGGTGCGGCTGCAGGCCATCGGCGCCGGCCTGTTCGCGGGCGAAGTTGATCTGCTTCTTCAGGCCGGCGACGCGGATCTCGAAGAACTCGTCGAGGTTGCTGGAGAAAATCAGCAGGAACTTCAGACGTTCGAGCAACGGATAGGACTCGTCCAGCGCCTGCTCCAGCACCCGGATATTGAACTGCAGCTGCGACAGTTCACGGTGGATGTACAGGCTGCTGTCATCCAGGCTGGGAATCGGGGCCGGCGGCGGGGTTTCCACCGCTGGCGTCTCGGCGACCACCTCGGCCTGAGGCGGGTTGTTGTCGAGCACTTCGCTGTTGAGTCCTTCGCTGTTCATCGCTGAGTTCCTGAGGGCGTCATCGCCCTTGTTTTAGCAGTTCTGCCGCCCGTACGGCGAAATAGGTGAGGATGCCATCGGCACCGGCTCGTTTGAAGGCGGTGAGCGACTCCAGTATGACCGCCTCACTGAGCCAGCCGTTCTGGATCGCGGCCATGTGCATGGCGTACTCGCCACTGACCTGATAGACGAAGGTCGGCACCTTGTAGGCATCCTTCACCCGCCAGAGGATGTCCAGGTAGGGCATGCCGGGTTTGACCATGACCATGTCGGCGCCTTCAGCCAGGTCAGCGGCCACTTCATGCAGCGCCTCGTTGCCGTTGGCCGGGTCCATCTGGTAGCCGAGCTTGTTGCCCTTGCCGAGGTTGGCTGCCGAGCCCACCGCATCGCGGAACGGGCCGTAGTAGGCGCTGGCGTACTTGGCCGAATAGGCCATGATGCGCACGTTGACGTGCTCGGCCAGCTCCAGCGCCTCGCGGATCGCCTGCACGCGGCCGTCCATCATGTCCGACGGCGCCACCACCTGCGCACCGGCCTCGGCATGCGACAGCGCCTGCTTGACCAGCGCATCGACGGTGATGTCGTTCTGCACGTAGCCGGACTCGTCGAGGATGCCGTCCTGACCGTGAGTGGTGAAGGGGTCGAGAGCGACGTCGCTGATCACCCCGAGCTCGGGAAATTTCGCCCGCAGGGCACGGATCGCGCGCTGGGCGATGCCGTCCGGGTTCCAGGCTTCCGCGCCATCAAGGGATTTCTTCTCCAGCGGGGTGACCGGGAACAGCGCCAGCGCCGGAATACCCAGCTCGACCCAGTGCTCGGCTTCCTGGAGCAGCAGATCGATGGACAGACGCTCGACACCCGGCATCGACGGCACGGCTTCGCGGCGGTTTTCGCCGTCGAGGACGAACACCGGCAGGATCAGGTCATCGACGCTCAGGCGATGCTCGCGCACCAGGCGACGGGAAAAGTCGTCACGACGGTTGCGACGCAGACGGGTGGCAGGGAACAGACGATTGGCGGGGGTAACGCTCACGGCAGACTCCAGAGCCCGCACGGGCGGGCCAGTGTGACGGTTATAAGCGGGCATTATGACCAAATGATGACAGCCGCATGACGCAATGCGACTGCGGGTCGCAGCCAGGGCGGCGGCAATGCCACGAAACCTAGCCATTGTGGCATGACACGCCACCTTCCGGGTTCCTCGCGGTCAGAGTAGTCTTCAGCACCCCTTCATCGAGCGCATGGCATGCTCCAAGATCTGATCCGCCAGTTCGGCTATCCGGCATTGGTACTGGGCACCTTCCTAGAGGGTGAGGTATCCCTGCTGCTGGCGGCCTACATGGCCGTGCGCAACGTGCTGGAGATCGAATGGGTGGCGCTGTGTGCCTTCCTCGGCACATTCGCCAGCGATCAACTGTGGTACTACCTCGGCCGCCGCCATGGCCGCGCGCTGCTGGCACGCAAACCACGCTGGCAACCGCTTGGCGAACGCGCCAGCGCGCTGATCAAGCGTTATCCGGACCTGTGGGTGCTGTGCTTTCGTTTCCTCTACGGCCTGCGCACGGTGATGCCGCTGACCATCGGCCTGTCCGGCTATTCCTGGCGTCGTTATCTGCTGCTCGACGCCATCGGTGCCGGCGTCTGGGCCGGCGGCATCAGCCTGCTCGCCTACAGCCTGGGCAATGCCATGGGCGGATTGCTGGAAGAGTTGCGCAACTACCAGGTCATCCTGCTGGCCGCTGTGGTGCTGCTACTGTCCCTCGCCTGGCTAAACCGGTGGCGTCAGCGCCGGCGCGGCTGAACCGCGCGCCAGCCAGATGCCGAGCAGGCTGGCCAGGCTGTAAGCGACAAACCAGGTCCAGGCCCTGGCATCCAACGTCAGCATGCCCAGTTCACCGGCCAGCCAGAACGCCGGCAGGTTGCTCACTAGGCGCAGGCACTCCATCTGCCAGGCATTGCTGCGGTTCTCCAGCCACAGGCCGATGCTGCAAAGACCCAGCGCCATCCATAGACAGGCCAGCAGCACCGCACCGATCGAAAGCGCATCGCCCTGTGCCAGCAGCCATACGCCGGCCAGCAGATAGCAGACGAATTGCAGCAGCGCGTAGACCTGCGCGCCACGCCCGAGCGGCACCTCGAACTTGCGGAAGTTGCTCAGATCCGCCTTGACCTGCGGATAGCGCACAGCCACGTCGGCCGGACGCCACCCGGTGGGCATGAACCAGATGCGCAGGCGGTCCCACCAGGAGCTGGCGCGCCGGGCATCGCTCCACAGCCCGGCGTAGACCTGCAGATTGGCCCACAGCGGATTCCAGCTGGCCAGCGGCACGGTCACGCCGAAGATCACCGGTTCCTCGTCCAGCTCCTCCTGAAAGGTGCCAAAAAGCCGGTCCCATACAATGAACACACCGCCGTAATTGCGATCCATGTAGATAGGATTCTGCGCATGGTGCACGCGGTGATTGGACGGTGTGATGAACAGCCACTCGAACCAGCCCAGCTTGGGAATGTGGCGGGTATGCACCCAGAACTGATAGAGCAGGTTCAGGGCGGCGACGGTGAGGAACACCAGCGGCGGTACACCGACCACGGCCATCGGCAGGTAGAAGATCCAGCCGAAGATGAAACCGGTACTGGTCTGGCGCAAGGCGGTGGAGAGGTTGTAGTCCTCGCTCTGGTGATGCACCGCATGCGCGGCCCACAGCACGTTGCGCTCATGGCCCAGGCGGTGGTTCCAGTAATAGCAGAAGTCATAGAAGACGAAGGCAAAAATCCAGACCCAGAAGCTGCCTTCGGAGAGTTCGAAGAGCGCCAGCTGCTCCCAGGCGAAGGCGTAAGTAAGCAGGCCGACCACCTTGGTGAGTATCCCGGTGGCCTGCGACAGCACGCCGGCACTGAGGCTGTTGAGCGCATCGGCCAGGCGATAGGTGCGCATGCCGCGCCAGCGGTCAGCGAGCAGCTCCAGGCCGATCAGCAGGAAGAAGAAGGGCACCGCGTAGAGAACGTAATTCATGACCGCGCCATATCGTTGTACTTGTGTCGGGAATGAGCTGTTATTCATCCTATGCGCAGCTTCGCCAGGCTTCGCGGCGGCAGGTGACAGCCCGAGTGGCATTTGGCGACAACCCAGAAATCGGTAACACCCGCGCCCGCTTTACGGTCGCGTCTTTCCTCACCAGGAGTCGAGCATGAGCAAGAAAGTGGCAGTGATTCTGTCCGGCTGTGGCGTCTACGATGGCGCCGAGATCCATGAAAGCGTGATTACCCTGTTGCGCCTCGACCAGCGCGGCGCGGTCGTGCAGTGCTTCGCTCCCAACGTGCCGCAACTGCACGTGGTCGATCACTACAGCGGCGACGAGATGGACGAGACGCGCAACGTGCTGGTGGAGTCGGCACGCATCGCCCGCGGCAAGATCAAGGACGTGAAAGAGCTGCACGTCGCCGAGTTCGATGCGCTGATCCTGCCGGGCGGTTTCGGTGTGGCGAAGAATCTCTCCGACTTCGCCACCGCCGGCGCGGGGTGCACCGTGCAGCCGGACGTCCTGGCCGCATCCAAGGCCTTCGTCGATGCCGGCAAGCCGGTCGGTCTGATGTGCATCGCCCCGGCACTGGCAGCGAAGATCTTCGGCGCCGGCGTGGTGTGCACCATCGGCAGCGATCACGACACTGCCGCGGCCCTGACCCAGATGGGCGCCGAGCACCACGAGTGCGAGGTCAGCGACATCATCGAGGATGAGCAACGCAAGCTGGTCACCACGCCCGCCTACATGCTGGCGCAGTCCATCAGCGAGGCGGCATCGGGCATCAACAAGATGGTCGACCGTGTATTGGAGCTGACGCACCACTGACTGACGCCATACAGGGACTTTGTAAGGTGGGCCGGGAAGCGTTCCGCTTCAGCTTCAGTATCGATCACCGTGGGCTAAAGCCCACCCTACAAAGTTCGGGGTTCCCGCCTGTAGGGTGGGTCGGGCGGCGTTCCGCTTTAGCCCACCATTGGCGATCAATGTAGGTAAAGCACAACGCCGCCCGGCCCGTCTTCCAGCCAGCGCCACTACAGGGCGCTTCGGTCATTGCTCAGGGCAGTCTGGCCGCGACGCTGGTCAAGCCGCTCGCGCTGCGGCAGCGTGGCAACAGGATTTTCCGGAGCCCCTGCCATGACCCAGAACTTCGTCCTCAGCCCCGACCTGCAGCAGGCGGTGGCCAGTTTCTTCCAGCGCATCCCATTCAATCAGGTGCTCGGCATCGAGCTCGACGAGCTCAGCCACGAACGGGTGACCATGCACCTGCCGATGAAGCCCGAGCTGATCGGCAACTTCGTCCACGGCATCCTGCACGGCGGGGTGATTTCCTCACTGCTCGACGTCTGTGGCGGCGCCATGGCGCTGATCGGCGCCTTCGCCAACCACCAGCACCTGCCGGCAGCCGAGCGCATGAGCAAGCTGTCCAAGCTCGGCACCATCGACCTGCGCATCGACTACCTGCGCCCCGGCCGCGGCCAGCGCTTCACCGCCACGGCCATGCCGCTGCGCGCCGGCAACAAGGTGGCGGTGATTCGCATGGAACTGCATAACGACGAAGGCGTGCTGGTGGCCGTGGGCACCGGCACCTATCTATGTGGCTGACAGAGCGTTTGTCATCCCCCGGATTTCATCCGGGCTACAGCACTGAACGGATGCCTCTGTAGGAGCGAGCTTTGCTCGCGAAGCGCCCAGCCTCAGGAAATTCGCGAGCAGAGCTCGCTCCTACGGTCATTGCCTAGTTAGCCGGGGCCGCCAGCGACTCAAGCGCGTGAGAATCCGGTCCAGCGCATTGGCGAAAGCCTGGCGATCCTTCTCCGAATAGGGCGCCAGGCCGCCGCCGACCTGGCCCTGCTCGCGCAGGTCGGTGAACAGATTACGTACCGCCAGGCGCTCGCCCATGTTGCGCTCGTCGAACTCGCGGCCACGCGGGTCGAGCGCAGCGACGCCCTTCTTCACCAGGCGGTCGGCCAGCGGCACGTCACTGCAGATCACCAGTTCGCCGGGCACGGCATGCTCGACCAGATGATCGTCGGCCGCATCCGGCCCGCTGGGTACCACGATCAGTTTCACGCAGGCGAAATTCGGCCGGGCCACGGCCTGCCCGGCCACCAGCACCACCTCGAAACCCCGCTTGAGGGCGAACTTGACCACCTGATCCCGCGCCGCCCGAGGGCAGGCGTCGGCGTCGATCCATACGCGCATGCAGCAACTTCCGCAGAGAAACCAGCGCCCAGTATGCCAGCAGGCGAGCGTCTCAGAGGTTGTAGAAAGGCTCGCAGCGCTCCCGCACGGCTCGCGACAGGTTGTCGTCGGCCAACTCGATCAGATCCAGCTCCACCTCGTCCGGCAGCAGCTCGGCCACCAGCGCAGCCAAACGCCGCTGGCCTTGCAGGTCGGCACCGGAAATCGCCAGCAGCAATCTTGGCTGCGGGCCGATGGCCGGGTCACGCAACGCAGCGAGAAAGGCTTCACGCACGTCGAGTTGGGCACAGGCTGCTGACAGCGCCTGCTCCAGGGTGGGATGACGCAAAGGGGCCAACGCCAGATCAGGACTGTCGGCGTAATGAGTGGAATGGATCGGAGAAGACATGCGTGCACTCGGCAAAGGAATTGGAATCAGCCTAGGTGCACTGAGACTCGTTGTCGTGGCAGCGGTTCACGCTATTGACAGCGGAGCGGTGAAACCGCCCCGCGTCACGCCATCAGGCCTGCTCGGCCAGGCGTCGGCGCTCACCCAGCAGGCTGCGCCCGTACAGCAGCGCAATACCGGCCAGGGCCAGGCCCTGCGCTGCAAGACTCCAGGCGTCGGCGTGAATGCCCAGCCAGTCGAACTCGAAGAATGCCACCGGACGGGTGCCGAGTACGCCGGCTTCCTGCAGCGCGGCCACGCCATGGCCGGCGAAGACCACGGACAGCACGCATAGCAGCACCGCATTGATGCCGAAGAAGGTCGCCAGCGGCAGCTTGCGCGAGCCACGCAGGATCACCCAGGCCAGACCGATCAACAGCACCAGGGCGGCGGCAGCGCCGGCCAGCACGGCGCCGTGGCCGGCAGCACCGGCCTGCAGCCAGAGGGTTTCGTAGAACAGGATGACTTCGAACAGCTCGCGATAGACCGAGAAGAACGCCAGCACGGCGAAGCCGAAACGTCCGCCGCCGCCCACCAGGCTGCTCTTGATGTAATCCTGCCAGGCCGCGGCATGGCGGCGGTCATGCATCCAAACGCCGACCCACAGCAGCACGACGCTGGCAAACAGCGCGGTGATACCTTCGAGCAGTTCGCGCTGGGCGCCGCTGACGTCGATCACGTAAGCCGCCACCGCCCAGGTGGCGACCCCGGCGAGCAGTGCCAGGCCCCAGCCGAAGTGAACGCTGCGCACCGCCTGCTGCTGCCCGGTGTTACGCAGAAAGGCGAGAATCGCCGCCAGTACGAGAATGGCTTCCAGGCCTTCACGCAGCAGAATCAGCAGGCTGGCGAAGAAGCTCAGGCTACCGTCCATGGCGCCATCGGCGAGCAGCGCGGCGGACTTGTCCAGCTCGACCTTGGCCAGCTCCAGCGCCTGAGCCGCCTGCGCAACGCCGGCGCCATCCTGCAGCGCCTGGCGGTAGGCCATCAGGGCTCGCTCGGTGGTCTTGCGCTGCACCGCATCGAGGTTGTCGAGGGCGCTTTCGACCAACTCGAAACCTTCCAGATAGGCACCAACGGAAAGGTCGTAGGCCTGCTCGCGGTCACCATCGCGGTAGGCCTGCAGGCTGCGTTCCAGGGTTGCGCGGGTGTAACCGATCAGTTGCTGCGGGCCGCGCTGCTCCAGCACCGGATGCGCGCGCTGAGCGCGGAACGCGGCGACGTCTCCACCGGCAGCGGCGATCTCGGCAGGCGTGCGGCCGGCCAGCTCGCTCATGGCGAAACGTGCCTTGCCCTGCACCGGCGCAGCGGTGAAGCCAGCGATATAGACAGCCAGATCCCAGCGCTGACGGTCGTCGAGCTGGTCGGCGAAGGCTGGCATGTCGGTGCCCTCGATGCCCAGGCCGAGGGTGTTGTAGAGATCGTAAAGGCTTAGCCGATCCAGGCGCTCGGCGTCGCGCAGATTGGCTGGCGGTGGCTCCAGACCGATGCCGGCCGGCCCATCGCCCAGGCCGGTATCGCCATGGCACACCGAGCAGTGCTGGGCGTAGAGCGGCGCACCACGCTCCGGGTCCGGAGTCAGCACCGGAGTCAGTGACACCGCATAAAGATCGGCCAGGCGCGCGCCCAGCTGGCGTGCAGCGCTGGAGACTTCCTCACCGGGCCTGCGCTGGGTAACGGCCTGGTGCAGCTCGGCCACGCCCTGCTCCAGCTCGGCCCGCCCTGCCTGGGCCGGCAGGGCGACGATCAGCCCCTGCAGCACATCGAGAAACTCCAACTGCTCTTGGTATTCGCCAGCGTCGACGACCTGGCCATCGGCGACAGTCGCGGGGTAGTCAGCACCGATATAACCAATCAGATGCAGCGCCTGGGCGGCGCCATCCAGGGGCTCGCCGACGGCGATAAAGCTGAGGCAGGCCAGCAGTGGCAGCACCAGCCAGGAAAGGGGGAAACGAAAGCGGATCATTAATGCATCCCAAACGAGAATGGGTGGCATTAAATTGTTGCCGGCCTAACGGCTCAGCACAAGAACAATCTGAAATATCTCGTAACATTCAGCCGAACGGAGCGTTGCAGCGAACGGCCTCGACCGACATTCGGTCGAGGCCAAACGAGACTCAGACAGCGGCGCGCTTGACCGTGGCCAGCAGGCCGGCAGCGGCGGCGAAGAGTGCGGCGAAGCTGCGATTCATCACCCGTTGCTGGCGGGGTGTACGCAGCAGGCGCAGCACGCGCGAGGCGAGTCCGGTATAGCCCGCCATGACGATCAGGTCGACAGTGATCATGGTCACGCCCATCACCAAGTACTGAGCCACCAGCGGCGCATGCGGATTGATGAACTGCGGCAGTACCGCGAGCATGAACACGATCGCCTTGGGGTTGCTGAAATTGACCAGGAAACCACGTAACACCAGGGTCAGCGGCCGGCCAATGGGACGCTCGGCCGCACCGGCATCCAGATCGCTGGGCAGCGCGACCCATTGTTTGTAGGCAAGGAACACCAGATAGGCCACGCCGAACCATTTGATCAGGCTGAAAGCCAGGGCCGAGGTGGCCAGAACGGCGCCCACGCCGGCAGCTACGATAGCGATCTGCAACGCCAGACCGAGCTGCAGGCCGAGCGCGTTCCAGTAGCCACGCCAGAAGCCGTATTGCATGCCGGCCGACATCGAGGCCACGGCACCGGCGCCCGGCGACAGGCTGATCACCCAGCAGGCGACGAAGAAAGCGAGCCAGGTTTCCAATGCCATGATGCGTACCTCGAAAGCTGAAATCAGGGGAGAGCGCTACAGCCTACTCCTGCCCCCGTACTCAGCGCCAGCGCCGCACCGACTTCTGGAAGAACAGGCTGTTGGGCACCTGCAACAATGCCCCGGCGGCGTTTTCGTCGAGGTCCTGCAGGGTGGTATAGAACAGATTGATGGCGATCACCCGCCCCTTTACGCCAGGCTTGTCGGCACTCTCGATGACCTCGACGGTATCGCCCAGGCGAAACGGACCCATGGTGAAGATCAGCAGCGCGCAGAACATGTTCGACAGCACGCTCCAGATGGCGAAGAACGCCACCGCAGCGACGGCAGTGAAACCGGTCAGCGCCGTCCACAGCACGTTGGCTGAAACGCCCAAACGCTCGAGCACCAGCATGAAGGCACTGCCCATGATCAACCAGCGCACCAGGCCGCGCAGCGGCTGCAGCACTTCCTGCGGCAACAGGCTGTAGCGCTCGCCGAGGCGACTGATGGCGCGAGTGAGAATGCGCTGGGCGATCCATGCCAGCAGGATGATCAGCAGTACCTGGCCAGTACGAATCAGCGGCTCGCGCCAGGCCATCAGCAGTTCCAGCTGTTCCATTACTCGGCTTCCTCCAGTTGCTGCTGCAACGCCTCCAGGGTTTCCAGCGCCAGCAGCCAGGCCTCTTCCAACTCGGTTTCACGCGCCTTGAGCTGCGCCTGTTCGGCCAGGCGCTGGCGCAGTTCGTCCTTGCGCGCGGATTCGTACAGACCGCTGTCGCCCAACTGGGTTTCCACGGCGGCGAGCTTTTCCTGCACCTTGCCCAGCTCCTGCTCGAGCTTCTCGGCCTGCCTCTTGTGCGGCGCCAGTTGCTGACGCAGCGCAGCGGCGGCCTGGCGCTGGGCACGCTTGTCGGTCTTGTCCGCGGCACCTTCGGCCGGTGCGCTGGGCGGTGCCTGGCGCTGACGGTAATCGACCAGCCAACGCGTGTAGTCGTCCAGATCACCGTCGAACGGTACTACCCGGCCATCGGCGACCAGCAGGAACTCATCGGTGGTGCTCTTGAGCAGATGGCGGTCGTGCGAGACCACCACCACGGCGCCAGCGAACTCCTGCAGGGCCATGGTCAGCGCCAGGCGCATTTCCAGGTCGAGGTGGTTGGTCGGCTCGTCGAGCAGCAGCAGGTTGGGCTTGCCCCAGGCGATCAATGCCAGGGCCAGGCGTGCCTTCTCGCCACCGGAGAAATTCACCACCGGCTCATCGCAACGCGCGCCACGGAAATCGAAACCACCGAGAAAGTCGCGCAGCGTCTGCTCGCGCTCGCTCGGTGCGATACGTTGCAGGTGCAGCAGCGGGCTGGCCTTGTCATCCAGCGCGTCGAGCTGGTGCTGGGCGAAATAGCCGATCACCAGATTCTCGCCGCGGGTCAGGCTGCCACTCAGCGGCTGCAGCTCGGCCGAGAGGTTCTTGATCAGCGTCGACTTGCCTGCGCCGTTGGGGCCAAGCAGGCCGATACGCGCGCCGGGCACCAGGCTCAGCTTGACCTGCTGCAAGACGGTCTTGTCGCCATAGCCGAGACGACCTTCGCTGAGGCTGAGGAGCGGCGTGGAGATCTTCTCGGCCTCGCGGAAGACGAAGTCGAAGGGCGAGTCGACGTGCGCCGCACTCAGCTCCTCCATGCGCTCCAGCGCCTTGATCCGGCTCTGCGCCTGACGGGCCTTGGTGGCCTGGGCCTTGAAGCGGGCGATGTACTTTTCCATGTGCGCGCGCTGCGCCTGCTGCTTCTCGTAGGCCTGCTGCTGCTGGGCCAGGCGTTCGGCGCGAGTGCGCTCGAAGGCGGTGTAGCCGCCGCGATACAGGTTCAGCTTGCGCTGCTCGACATGGGCAACGTGATCGACCACGGCATCGAGAAAGTCGCGGTCGTGGGAGATCAGCAGCAAGGTGCCGGGGTAGCTCTGCAGCCAACCTTCGAGCCAGAGAATCGCGTCCAGATCCAGGTGGTTGGTCGGCTCGTCGAGCAGCAGCAGGTCGGACGGACACATCAGTGCCTGAGCCAGGTTCAGGCGCATACGCCAGCCGCCGGAGAAATCGCCGACACGGCGATCCATCTGCGCGTTCTCGAATCCCAGGCCCGCCAGCAGCTTGCGCGCGCGGGCGTCGGCAGTGTAGCCGTCGGCGCTGTCCAGTTCGCTGTGCAAACGGGCAATGGCGGCGCCGTCGTGGCTCTGCTCGGCCGCGGCCAACTCGGCCTGCACGCGGCGCAGGTTGTGGTCGCCGTCGAGCACGTAGTCCACGGCCAGCCGCTCGAGGTCATCGACCTCCTGACGCATATGGGCGATACGCCAGTCAGCTGGTAGCAGGCAATCGCCGGCGTCTGGCGTCAACTCGCCACGCAGCAAGGCGAACAGGCTGGATTTGCCGGCGCCGTTGGCACCGATCAGACCGGCCTTGTGACCGGCGTGCAGGGTCAGCTCGGCGCCTTCGAGCAGGCGTTGCGGACCACGCTGTAGAGTGAGGTTCTGGAGTCGGATCATAATGGCCGCGGAGTCTATCAAATCGCCCCGGAGGCCGCGTGCAGGATCTGTGGAATTTCGCCGTCGAACTCTATACCAGACCGGGCGTGGAACAGGCCTGCCTGGAACTGCAGGACGCGGGTGGTGATGTTTGCCTGCTACTGACTGGCGCCTGGCTGCAGCAGCGTGGCGTGCGCTGCCTGGATGAACGCCTGCGTGCCCTGACGGCAGTGGCCGGCCCCTGGCAGGGAGAGGTGATCTCGCCCTTGCGTCAGACACGACACAACTGGCGCACGGCAGCAGGCGAGGATGCCGAACTGGCGGCCTTGCGCGAACAGATCAAGAAACTGGAATTGCAGGCCGAACGGGTATTGCTCGAACGGCTGCAGACGCTGGCCGAGAGCTGGCCTTGCGAAGCGGGTGAAGAGGATTGGCTGATTCGCCTGGCCGAAAATGACAGCGCCGCGCTGCAGGTGCTGCGCGGCGCCATCCATCTGCCTTAGGAGGCGCTCGGCGTATCGCTGCCGCTCACGGCAGGCGCAGCCGGCGCGGCTGGCGCAACCGGAGCTGCCGGCGCAGCAGCTGGCTTGGCTGCTGCCGGCTTGGCCGGGGCCTTCTTCGCTGCAGCCGGCTTCTTCGCAGCAGCTGGCTTGGCAGGCGTGGCTTTGGCGGCGGGCTTCGCAGCAGGTTTGGCGGCAGCTGGCTTGGCTGCTGGCTTACTGGCCGCTGCTGGCTTGGCCGGCGCTTTCGCTGCGGCTGGCTTTGCGGCTGGTTTGGCCGCCGGCTTGGCGGCAGCAGGTTTGGCGGCAGCCTTGGGCGCGGCCGGTTTAGCCGCTGCAGGCTTGCTGGCAGCAGGTTTAGCCGCTGGCTTGCTGGCGACCGCGGGTTTTGCAGCCGGCTTGCTGGCCGCCACCGGCTTGGCGGCTGGTTTGCTGGCCGGTTTGGCAGCAGCGGGTTTGGCCGGAGCCTTCTTCACCGCTGCTTTTGCGGCAGCGGGCTTCTTCGCCGCAGCCGGTTTGCTTGCAGGCTTGGCTGCCGGCGCGGCGGCCTTGGCTTCACGTGCGTCCAGCGCCTTGCCGGCAGCCTCCTTCACCTTGCCAACGCCCTGCGCCAGCTTCAGGCTTTCCTGAGCGTCACGCTTGAGCTGGGCGATGTAGGTACGGGTTTCGCTCTGGCTGGCCTTGAGCGCATCGAGCAGCTCTTCCAGTTCGGCGACGGCATCCTTGGCCTTGGCTTGCGCCTTGGTCTTGCCGGCAACGGCGGCGTCCTGCAGCTTGCTGCGGGCCTTGTGCAGTTTTTCCTGAGCCTTGCCGCGCTGCTTCTCCAGTTTGGCGAGCAGTTTCTCGGCGTCGATCAGCGCTTGCGAGCAGGCATTTTCCAGATGTTCGAGCAGGCTGGCAGACAGTTGATGCAACAGGTGCAACGGGGTAGTCACGGACTTCTTCTTGGCCGACATGGCGCGCCTCCAGGCGGATGTGGATGCGCCCATACTAGACGCAGGCGAGGCGCCTCGCCATAGGCCTTTTGGTGATCGCAGCACGGGTACCGCTCGCCTGGCATAATCGCAGGCATAGCCACCGGGAGAAACCCTCATGAGCCGCGCCGTACTCGCCACCCTCGCTCTCTGCTGCAGCCTGGCCGTGCAGGCCGACCAGCATCAGCAGGATCTGGCTTACAGTCTCGGTGTGCGCCTCGGCGAACGCCTGCATGAAGAGGTCCCCGCCCTGCCGCTGAGCGAGCTGCTCGAAGGCCTGCGCCAGGCTTACGAGGGCAAACCGTTGCGGCTCGAGGCAGGCCGCATCGAGCAACTGCTCGATGAGCACGAAGCCCGTATCGAAGCCTCGCCCCAACGCCATACCAAGGCCATCGAAGCCGAGCAACGTTTTCTCGCCGAGGAAAGTCGCCGCCCCAACGTGCGGGCGCTGGCCAATGGCGTACTGGTGACCGAGCTCAGCCCTGGCAGTGGGGTCAAGCCCACCGCACGCAGTCGGGTGCAGGTAAGTTATCGCGGCGAACTGGCCGACGGCAGTGTCTTCGACGAGAGCACTACACCGCAGTGGTTTCGCCTGGACAGCCTGATCGCCGGCTGGCGCAGCGCATTGCTGCAGATGCCGAAGGGCGCGCACTGGCGCCTGGTGATTCCATCGGATCAGGCGTACGGGGAAGATGGCGCCGGCGATCTGATTCCACCCCACGCGCCTCTGGTGTTCGACCTGCGCCTGTTGGACGTGGCCAACTGAGCGCCGCCCTTATCCACAATGAAAAGCCCGGACTCAGATCCGGAATGCTGTTCACTTAAGGTGCTCGCGCTTGGCTCCCCTCTCCCATTTATGGGAGAGGGGCTGGGGGAGAGGGCTGAAAACACTGAAAAAACTTCCAGTTTTCCCCTCTCCCTAACCCTCTCCCCGGAGGGGCGAGGGGACTGATCGCGTTCGACCGTTTCCTATGTGAACGGCATTACGGACTCAGACCGGGCTTTTTTGACATCGAGCGGTCAGAGCGCTTCGGCCGCCTGTTCCTGATGGGCGTTGTGCAACACCTCGATCAGGCAATCTTCCAGTTCGAAACGTTCGTGCAACAGTTGACCAAGGCGATTGAGTTCGGCAACCAGTGAGGCGTTGTCGCGGCTGTCGCCGTTGTCACAGCGGTCGTTGAACGCCAGGGCGACCTCGGTAATGGCTTCGATGCGCGGATAGATCTGCTTGGCCAGCTCAAGACCGCGCCGGTCGTTGAAGGCTTTGGCCTCGCTGGTCAATTGCTCGTAGACCTCGAAGTGGCCCGCCGAGACGTAGTCCACCAGCAGCTCGCAGAAGCCCTGCAGGGACTCACAGTTGATGGCCGGAGCCTGTGGCGCCTTGGTGAGAGCGGTGTAGGCCAGCACCAGTTCACGGCGCTCCCCCAGCCAGCGATCGATCAGCTGGTGAACCCCACCCCAACGTTCCTGTGCGTTCCGACATTTCTCGAGCATGATGAACCTCGCTTCCCTTATCGATAATGCCTGTTATGCGTCCACTCCCGAGACGCTCTTTATGGCGCGCCAACCTTGGCGGCCACCCTTCGGGCCATCGCTACGCAACATCAAAAATCATTCCCGACGATTTTTTGTCAATCGGTGCTTGGTCTTGGGAAGGCAACCGCGAAATGGCGTTTTTCCGGCGGTGCGTGCGAGCCAGATTATGCCCGCGGACGAGCACCATCAAGGCATACCCGTGAGAAATTTCATACGAGCGTTTAATAGAGAAGCCACGAGCGGCGTGGCTTCGTGCAATTCGCATTCTCAGTTGCGACGCAGCAGCTGGAACAGGCAGAAGGCGAGCATGCCGATGAAACCGAGCAGGCTCCATTCGGGAATGCTCATGCCGAACAGCGTCCAGTTCACTTCGGCGCAATCGGCACTGCCCTGGAACACCAGACGCACGATGTCCTGCATGGGCAGAGCTTGCATCATGAACTCGAGGCTCGGCAGACAGGCTTCGAGCTGGTCGGCCGGTACGCTCTGCAGCCAGATCTGCCGACCCGCGGTGGCAGCGCCAGCAGCAGCGAACAACAGGGCAAAAACAGCATAGATACGCCGACCGAGACGCCCCGGACCATGGATCGCCGCGATCAGGCAGACCACGCCGAAAAGGACCACGCAGATACGCTGTAGCACGCACATCGGGCAGGGCTCCAGACCGACGACATGTTCCAGGTACAGCGCAGCCGCCATCAGCAGTACACAGCCGATGAATGCAAGGAAAAACAGGGGGCGCGGACTGGCCAATTGCATGATGGCTCCAGGAGGGAAATCGAGGGCCGTACGGTAGAGGAAAGCGAGGGCGCCTTTCAAGGCGCCCCGGGGTTCAGAGCAGGCTGTTCATCATACCGGAACGTCCCTCCGTCCGTACGGCCAGGCAGCAGCGGCAATCGACCGCACCATTCAGGCTGAGACGCCCTGCGGTTGCGGCAGTGGCGGCAGCCCCTGATGCAGCAGGCCGAGACTCTCCAGCAGCAGCTGATTGCTGCGTTCGAGTTCGCCCAGCTGCGCCAGCAGGCGCGCCAGTTCGGCACAGGTTTCCGGGTGACGCTCGAGCTTCAGGCTGGTTTCGAAATAGTCACGCGCCTTGCCCCACAATTGGTTCTGCAGGCACAGGCGGCCCAGGGTCAGCAGGAGGGCTGGATCCTCAGGATGCTGCTTGAGCCAGAGTTCGGCCGTTTGCAGCTGGCGCGCCGGGTCGGCGCCGCGCAGCACACCATAGAAGCGCGCCAGACGGCTGTCGTAATCGCGCTTGAGTGCGCCGCGCAGCACCTCTTCGGCTTCTTCCTGGGCGCCCAGACGACGCAGCTGCTCGACATAGGTGGCGATCAGCTCTGGCTCGTTGCGCAGGCTGGCCGACAACTGGTTCCAGGCCTTGCTCAGTGGCTGCAGGGCCGTCTCGCCCTGCGCCAACCCGTACTCGCCGACCTCGGCCAGGCGACCACGCCAGGTTTCGCGCTCCAGCTCGTCCAGCTCTGCGGCGGGTAGCGCCTTTTCCTTACGCAACTCCGGCAGCAGGCCGAGCAGTGCCGACCAGTCCTGGCGCTGCAGATACAGACGCTGCAACTGTCGCAGAACCAGATGATGGCCTGGGTGGCGTTGACGCATGGCCTGCAGGGTTTCCAGCGCCGCGTCACTGTCGCCACGGCTGCGTTGCAGCTCGGCGTGGGTCAGGGCGATCGCCAGCTCGGCCTGTGGCTGCTTGTTCAGTGCGCGTTCGAGCAGTGCATCGCTCTGTTCATGTTCGCCAAGCTTGTTGGCGGCCCGCGCGGCGCCGAGGTAATACATCAGCGGCTGGCTGTCGGCTTCGGCGGCTCGGGTCAGCTGGCGTTGTGCACGGGCCCAGCGGCCTTCGGCGAGATCCAGCATGCCCTGCTCGGAAGCCTGTCGCACGCGGCGATCGCGGTGCAGACGCGACCAGGGGTTGGCCAGACGCGTCGAGCTGAGCAGCAGACGCAGCGTCCACTTGATCAGGTAGTAGAGCACCACCACGACCACCAGCAGGCCAAGGAATGCCCAAAGGCCGGACTGGTAACGGAAGCCCTTGTAGGCGAACAGCACGTAACCGCGGTCAGCCTCGATGGCCAGACTGAGCAGGTAGAGCCCGGCGGCGATGGCCAGCAGTAGCAGAAGCCAGAACAGGCGTTTCATTGCGCCTCCCCGGCCGCGGCGGCCCCCTGCCGACGTTGCGCCTGCTTGCGTTGCAGGTAGGCCTGCAGCGTGTCGAGCGACTCGCTCAGATCCGGCACCTTGACCTCGATGCTGGCATCGGCCAACTCGCTGAAGCGCTGACGCAGGGCGCGGCTGTCCGGGTTGTCCAGATTGAAGTGTGCGTCGAGAATTTCCTCGGCCTGCTTCAGCGACTGCTTGTACACACCGGTCTGACCATGCAGCGCAGCCCACTGCGCCTGTTCCAGCGCCAGCGACAGGCTCAGGCGAACCTGCGACAGGCTTTGCCCCGACAGCAGCGGACGTACGTTGCGATCAGCGTCGAATTCGATGCGGAAGTAGTCGGAAAGCTTCTTCGCCCACTCGCTCCACCAGGCGCTGCCATCGCCTTCGGCGGCCAGGTCGGAGAGCACATCGCCCTGCCCTTCGAGGGTGGGAGCCAGGGGGTTGAGGGTGGCGGCCTGCTCACGCAGGGCGCCCAGTTGCAGGAACAGGCCGACGCGATCCGGCCGCGCGGTGGTGCGCAGCGCTTCCAGGCTGCGGCTGAGCTGCTCACGAGCAGCGAAGGCGGCGGGATCGTCCTGGTCACGGAGGATATCGTCGGCCGCCTCGACCAGGGCCTCGGCCGAGGCCACATCCTGCAAGGCAGACAAACGCAGGGTGGCCAGGCGCAGCAGGTGCTCGGCCTCGTCCAGGCGCCAATCCTGGCGGCTGCCGTCGAGCACGCTTTCCAGGCGCTGGCTCATGCGCTGCTGATCGCTCTGCAGGTTGGCCAGCAGACGGCGGCGCTCGTCCAGCTCGGCGGCGCTGGGCAGGGCGGACAGGCGCGAATCCAGACGCTGGGCCAATTCATCCACTTTCTTCGCACTGTCGTCGCGGGTGCGCTGCAGGTCTTCAGCTTGCTGCTGATCCCTGTTTTGCATTTCGTACAGCTGCCAGAGGCTCCAGCCGCCCGCACCGGCACCCGCCAGGCCGATCAGCAAAGCCAGCGCGGCAAGACCACTGCCGCCGCCAGTGCGAGGTGCCTGGGCGGATGAGGGGGTTGGTGTGGTCTTCACGGCTTCGCTGGCCGGTTGCTCTTCTGGCGTCTTCGGGGTGGATGCTTCGCTCACGTATCCGTCCTTTTAGAGGGCGGCAGCCGGAAACTGCTCCAGCGCTGCCTGCAAGGCCGCGGCATTGGCGCCGCGACAGTCCACAACGATTTCCGCACCCGCCTTGCGCGCCTGCTCGGCGACACGCGGGCTGGGTACGAACAAGGGTAGCCGAGCCAATGCCGGCCAGTCATCGCCAGCCAGCTGCAGCAGATGTTCGAAACCCTGTCCACTGCTGACAACCAGGCCGTTCAGGCGTTCCGCTCGCACGCACCGGCCAAGCTCGCCCGGCGCGTAATGCGGCAGCACGCGGCGATACAGTGGCAGATAGTCGACCGTCACGCCTTGGCCGCGCAAGCGTTCGGCGAGGAATTCTCGGCCACCTTCGCCACGCAGGATCAGTACGCGCGGCGCAGGTGCCGCGGCAACGGCGTGGTGCAGTTCAGGCAGGGCAAGCAGCGCTTCGCTGTCATCACCCGAGTCGGGGAAATACACGCGCAAGCCCTGCTCGGCGAGCACCGCGGCGGTAGCCGCACCGACACTGAACCAGGGCAGATCGGGCGCCGGTGCGGCATGTCGCGCCAATAGCTGCAGGCCAATCCGCGCGGCCGGCTTGCTGACCACGATCACCGCGCAATAACGCTGCAGTTCGGCAAAGGTGTCGCGCTGCTGGCCGGTTTCGGCCAATGCCTCGATGGCCAGCAGCGGCATGCAGTGACTGGCCACCCCAAGGGCGGCCAGGGTCTGCGCCAGCGCCGCACAGTCCTCGGCAGGACGCGTCAGCAACAGGCGCCAGGTGCTCAAGGGTGCCCGGCCTCACCGTAAACGGCCTTGAGAATGGCGTCGGCACCCTGCGCCAGCAGCGCCTCGGCCACGCGTACGCCCAGCGCCTCGGCATCGCTGCTGGCAGCGCGCTCTTCGGCACGCAGCAACAGGCCTCCATCAGGTTGGCCGACCAGGCCGCGCAGCCACAGTTGGTCACCTTCTAGCAGCGCATAGCAGGCGATAGGCACCTGGCAGCCGCCATTGAGGTGCTTGTTCAGCGCGCGCTCGGCGGTCACCCGCAGGGCCGTCTCGTGATGGTGCAAGGGTGCCAGCAGCGCATGCACATCGCTGTCGGCACTGCGGCACTCGATGCCCACGGCACCCTGCCCGCCGGCAGGCAGGCTGTCTTCGGCGCTGATCGAGCTGCGGATGCGATCCTCGAAACCCAGGCGGATCAGACCGGCCGCAGCGAGGATGATGGCGTCGTACTCGCCGGCATCGAGCTTGGCCAGACGGGTGTTGACGTTGCCGCGCAGGAACTGGATTTTCAGATCGGGCCGGCGCGCCAGCAGCTGGGCCTGGCGACGCAGGCTGGAGGTGCCGACCACGCTGCCGGCTGGCAGCGCATCGAGGCTGTCATAGGTATTGGAGACGAAGGCGTCACGCGGGTCTTCACGCTCGCAGATGCAATACAGGCCCAGGCCCTCGGGAAAGTCCATCGGCACGTCCTTCATCGAGTGCACGGCGATGTCGGCCTCGTTTTCCAGCAGGGCGGTTTCCAGCTCTTTAACGAACAGGCCCTTGCCACCGATCTTCGCCAGCGGCGCATCGAGCAGCTTGTCGCCGCGGCTGACCATGGGCACCAGGCTGACCTTCAGGCCAGGGTGAGCCTGCTCCAGACGGGCTTTGACATACTCGGCCTGCCACAGGGCCAGGGCGCTCTTACGGGTGGCGATGCGAATTTCGCGGGGCATGGGGCAATTCCAGAAAACGGATTGCCGCGAATCATAACAGGCTCGCCCATTCCGGGCGCTGCCAGGCGGCCATAGGCCGCAGGTCTGTCGCTGATTGCAAAGACCGGGACGCCCTGACGTGCGAGGCAGGGCGTCAGAGTGACTGCATCAGTTTGCGCACACCCGCGACGTGGCGGCGGCTGACCACCAGCGAGTCGCCGTCCAGGCCTTTGAGGAACAGCTGGAAATGCCCAAGCGGCGTACGCTGCAGACGCTCGATACGCTCGCGCGCTACCAGCGCATTACGGTGGATGCGCACGAAGCGGTCGCCGAATTCGTCTTCCAGCGCCTTGAGCGGTTCGTCCAGCAGCACTTCGCCGCCCTCGTGGCGCAGGGTCACGTACTTGTGATCGGCAATGAAATAAACCACGTGATCCAGCGGAATCAGCTCGATGCCCTTGCGGGTGCGGGCGCTGATATGGGTGCGCGGGCCACCGCCCGTCTCTGCGGCAGGGCGGGTCAAGGCCGCCAGTTGCACGCGATTGGGCCGCTCTGCCTTCTTCAGCGCCTCGCTGAGGCTTTCGGGTCGCACCGGCTTGACCAGATAGCCAACGGCGCTGACCTGGAAGGCCTCCAGGGCGAATTCGTCGTGCGCCGTGCAGAAGATCACCGCAGGCGGTGCTTCGCGCTCACACAGCTTGGCTGCGACCTGCAAGCCGTCGAGGCCGGGCATGCGGATATCCAGCAGGACCACATCCGGCTTGAGGCTATCGATCAGGGTCAGGGCTTCCTCGCCGTTGCTGGCGGCGGGTTCCAGGACCCGGTAACCCTCGAGCTCACCGACCATGCGGCTGAGGCGCTCGCGGGCGAGGGGTTCGTCGTCGACGATCAGGACATTCATATTGCTCTGGCTTCCTGCGTGAGTCTCGCACAAGGATAGCGTAGACAGCTGTAGTGACGGCCGTCACGGCGCTCCACGCTGAGACTCGCGCGCGGCCCAAAAAGTGCCGCCAGACGCGCATCGATATTACTCAGCGCTTGCTGCGTTCCCCGCGACGGATGCTGCTCGCCCCGCTCTTCATACGGATTGCTGACACACAAGCTGAACACACCATCCTGGTAATTCGCTTCGACCCGCACCAGGCCACCTTCGATACGTGGCGCGATGCCATAGATCAGCGCGTTTTCCAAAAGAGGCTGCAGGGTCAGCTGGGGAATCGGCAGATCCTCCGGCACACCTTCGACCTCCCACTGCAACTGTAGTCGCTCACCAAGCCGATAGTGCTCGATAGATAGATATCGTTTCGCCAGCTCCAGTTCCTCCTTCCACGGCACCAGCGTGCCGGGTTTGGCCAGGCTGGCACGAAACAGATCGGACAGATCCAGCACTGCCTGCTCGGCCTTGTATGGATCGAGCGTGACCAGACTGGCGATGCTGTTGAGGCTGTTGAACAGAAAATGCGGGCGAATCCTCGCCTGCAACGATTCGATGCGCGCGCGCAGCTCGGCCTGTTCTTGCCGCCGCCATTGGCTCTGCAGATAGAAATAGCGTAGCAGCAGTGCGGACATGATCAGGCTGATCAGGGCATGGCGCAGATAAAGATTCACCTCGCCACTGCGTGGCAACGGCCCGCCCAGGTCGTAGTAGTCGGCCACCGCCGTGCAACTCAAGGTCAGCAGCACCACCAGGGCGCAGCACAAGCCGCCCGCCAGCGCCGGGCGCAGACGGGCCAGCAAGGGGCGCAGGCGGCACAGTACGGCTGCCGAGAGCAGCACGATCCACTGCACGAACAGCGAGGTCAGGGCCAGGCGTACCCAGTCGAAGCCCGGCGTCATCGGCTCGGCGAGCACCAGCACCAATACCAGCAGCTCAGCCAGCAGCACCATGCTCAGCAGGGCTTCCGGCTGGCACAGTTCGGGGACGAAGAAGTCGTCGACGGTGGCGCTGGGTTTGTTCTTGGCAAGCAGTTGTGTGTGCATCGACGCAGTTTCCGTGTCGCCTTGCGAGCCGGCAAGCCAGACGGCTCCAGCCGGACAAAATAAAGCACCGAAATGCCACCTTCAGCGCAAAATTGTGAAGCAGCCAACAACCCTGTCGGCCGCTCGGCGGCAAAAGCGGCCCGGCGAAACGCCTGCCGACCCTGTTATTATCGACGCACTTTGTCCGCCATGCTGGCCAGCAATTAAGTCAGCCCGATCCAGAGCCCGAACCATGAGCAGCGAAAAAACCAACCAATCCTGGGGCGGCCGCTTCAGCGAGCCCGTCGACGCCTTCGTCGCCCGCTTCACCGCCTCGGTCGAATTCGACAAGCGCCTGTACCGCCACGACATCATGGGCTCCATCGCCCACGCCACCATGCTGGCCAAGGTCGGCGTGCTCACGGATGCCGAGCGCGATGCGATCATCGACGGCCTCAAGCAGATCCAGGGCGAGATCGAAGCCGGCACCTTCGACTGGCGTGTCGACCTGGAAGACGTGCACATGAACATCGAGGCGCGTCTGACCGACCGCATCGGCGTGACCGGCAAGAAGCTGCACACCGGCCGCTCGCGCAACGATCAGGTGGCCACTGACATCCGCCTGTGGCTGCGCGACGAGATCGACCTGATCCTGGCCGAGATCACCCGCCTGCAGCAGGGCCTGCTGGAGCAGGCCGAGCGCGAAGCGGAAACCATCATGCCCGGTTTCACCCACCTGCAGACCGCTCAGCCGGTGACTTTCGGCCACCACCTGCTGGCCTGGTTCGAGATGCTGTCGCGCGACTACGAGCGCCTGGTCGACTGCCGCAAGCGCACCAACCGCATGCCGTTGGGCAGCGCCGCGCTGGCCGGCACCACCTACCCGATCCAGCGCGAGATCACCGCCGAGCTGCTGGGCTTCGACGCCGTGGGCGGCAACTCGCTGGACGGCGTATCGGATCGCGACTTCGCCATCGAATTCTGCGCTGCCGCATCGCTGGCGATGATGCACCTGTCGCGCTTCTCCGAGGAGCTGGTGCTGTGGACCAGCGCACAGTTCCAGTTCATCGACCTGCCGGATCGCTTCTGCACCGGCAGCTCGATCATGCCGCAGAAGAAGAACCCGGACGTGCCCGAGCTGGTGCGCGGCAAGACCGGCCGCGTGTTCGGCGCCCTGACCGGCCTGCTGACCCTGATGAAAGGCCAGCCGCTGGCCTACAACAAGGACAACCAGGAAGACAAGGAACCGCTGTTCGACGCCGCCGACACCCTGCGCGATTCGCTGCGCGCCTTCGCCGACATGATCCCGGCGATCAAGCCCAAGCACGCCATCATGCGTGAAGCGGCGCTGCGCGGCTTCTCCACCGCCACCGACCTGGCCGACTACCTGGTGCGCAAGGGCCTGCCGTTCCGCGACTGCCACGAGATCGTCGGTCATGCCGTGAAGTACGGCGTCGATAGCGGCAAGGACCTGGCCGAGATGAGCCTGGACGAGCTGCGCCAGTTCAGCGACCAGATCGAGCAGGACGTGTTCGCCGTGCTGACCCTGGAAGGCTCGGTGAATGCCCGCAACCACATCGGCGGCACCGCACCGGCGCAGGTGCGTGCGGCAGTGGCACGCGGCCGCGAACTTCTCGCCAAGCGCTAAACGAGGCTTGGAGAAACCGGGAAAAGGAGTTCCCATGGGGGATTTTTTGCTGCGCGGCTTGGCGTTAGTCGCCGAGATGGTGCTTGAAATTATCATCGGCTACGTCTTCTACACCACCGGCTGGGTGGCTCTACGACTGTTGACTCTTGGCCACTACCCGAAGCTGCCGCTGCGCGTGGCCGACCCTATGGGTTCGCGCAGCGCCTGGGTCGCCGCATTCGGTTTCCTCTGCCTGGTTGGCCTGCCATTGACATGGCTGACCGTCACTTACAGCTGAACACTGCCACGAGACATTTCATGCCTTTAAACATCCGCCCCGCCACCCCCGACGACGCCGAGTTGATCCTGCGCTTCATCACCGATCTGGCCATCTACGAAAAGGCCGAGCACGAGGTGAAGACCGATGCCGCCGGCATCCGCGACAGCCTGTTCGCCGACGGCAGCACTGCCCACGGCCTGATCTGCGAGCACGACGGCAAACCCATCGGCTATGCGGTGTATTTCTTCAACTATTCCACCTGGCTGGGCAAACACGGCCTCTATCTGGAAGACCTCTACGTCAGCCCCGAGGCGCGCGGCCTGGGCGCAGGCAAGGCACTGCTGCGCCACCTGGCGCAGCTGGCCGTGGCACGTGGTTGCGGCCGTTTCGAATGGTCGGTGCTGGACTGGAATACGCCGGCCATCGACTTCTACGAATCCTTTGGCGCCCGCCCGCAAAGCGAGTGGACCACCTACCGATTGGCCGGCCAGGCCCTGACGGACTTTGCCGCTGGCTGAGAAAGCCCGCACCTGGCCACGCTTGCAACCCTGGCCTAAGTTAATTGCATCCCTCTCTTGTTCCCGAGCCCGCCATGCGCCCACTACTTGCTCTGCTCAGCGTTATCGCCCCGGCACTGACTGCGGCTACACCGGCTACCATCCCCGTCAATGCGTCCTGGCATCTGCAACTTGATGGCAAGCTGCAGATGCCCAACCGCCTGGTCTACGACATAGATCTGTACGACACGCCGAAACAAACCATCACCAACCTCAAGGCGGGTGGTCGGATCGTGATCTGTTATTTCAGTGCCGGTACCTGGGAAGACTGGCGCAGCGATGCCCAAGCCTACCCAAAAGAGGCCCTGGGCAAGGCATTACCTGACTGGGCCGGGGAGCGTTGGCTCGACTATCGCCGTGACGACGTGCGCCAATTGCTCTCCAAACGCCTGGATCTGGCCGTAGACAAAGGCTGCGATGGTGTCGACCCGGACAATGTGGACGGCTACAGCAATGACAACGGCCTTGGCCTGACGCAAACCCAGCAAATAGACTTCAACCGCTGGCTGGCCAGCGAAGCGCACAAACGTGACCTGAGCATCGGTCTGAAGAACGCTGTCGAGCTGCTGCCCGAGCTTGGCGATCACTTCGACTTTGCCGTCAACGAGAGCTGCTACCGCTATAACGAATGTGCCGGCTACAGCCATATGCGCAGTCAGGGCAAGCCGATTTTCATCGCCGAGTATCGCGCCTTCAACAAAGACCTTTGCAGACAAGCCGCAAACTCGGGCTTTCGCCTGCAATTCTTCAAGCTCAGCCTGAAAGGCATCGGCGAACCTTGCGACTGAACACCCGGGAATACGAAGAGAAATCATGAGCCAGAATAACGACCAGGAAGATGAAGACTTCGCCGAAGCCACACTGATCCAGGCGATAGAGAACCAGCTGGAAAGCGGCGAACCGGCGGCGGCCAAGGCGGTGTACAACAAGCTGACGCTGGTCGGTTACGAGCGCGAGGAAATTCTCGAGCTCATGGCCCTGGTGCTGGCGCATGAAGTCGACGCCATGCTGCGTGAGGATCGTCCCTTCGATGGTGCCTGGTACGAGCAGGCACTGCGCGCCCTGCCCGAGCTGCCGGAAGAAAACTGACCGGGATTGACCCAGGCCACTGGTCGCTCTGGCAGACAGATTGCTACTGTCAGCGGCAGTTACGTCCGAGAAGGAATCACCTTCGATGGCCTGCCCGTCGCCCCGCATCGCTGTATTGCGCGCCCAGCTGCTGTCATTGCTCTGGGTCGGCGCGGTTTTCGCCGATACGCCCCGCATCGGTGCCGAGGACGACTGGTATCCCTACACAGCCTGGCGCAACGAACGCGTCGAAGGCATGTCGGCGGATATCGTGCGCGCCGCCTTCGCCGCCAGCGAATCTCCCGTCGAACTGGCGCCCTACCCCTATTCGCGGTGCATGGAGCTGGCGCGCTCAGGCAGCCTGGCAGGCTGCTTCAACACCACGCCTGACGCACACATCCGCACGGAGTTCCTGTTACCGCAGGAGGAGCTGTTCAGTGACGACATTCTGCTCTGGGGCCATGCAGGGGACGCAGCAATAGATGATCTGGATGCCATCCGCGGCAAACGTGTGGCAGTCACCATCGGCTACACCTACGGCGAGCACTTCGATGGCTATGCGGATATCCAGCGCATCCCGGTGCGGCGCGACATCAATGGTTTTCTCATGCTGCAGCGCGACCGTGTGGACTATGTGATCGCCTTCCGTGGTACCACCGAAGCGCTGTTGCGCGACAACCCGGAACTGGTCGGCGTATTCAAAACGCTGGCGCGGGTGCATCGCCCGCGTCTCTACCTGAGCTTTTCCCGCCACCATCCGCAGGCAGCGGCCCTGCTGCGGGACTTCGACAGGGGTATGCGCCAGATCAGGCAGGACGGCACTTACCAGCGGATTCTCGCCGTCTGGAAACTCGTCGATGGGCAGAGCCCCCTGCATGGTTCTACACTGCAAGAGCGCCACAACAACAAGACGGAGTCACCATGAAGTCATTCACCGCTGACCTGATCGACGAGCTGGAAATCCTCGCCCTGTACAACCTGGACAACCATCAGGAAGGGCTGAAGGTGCACAACAACGCTTCATTCAAGGCGCAAGGCGCCATCACCCGCCTTTACGAAAAAGGCCTGGTGAGCCAGGCAGATGGCGGCTACCTGACCAGCCTGGGCATTGATGCAGCCGAACATGCGCAGGCGCTGCTGACCATTCTTTCGGCCCGCCAGACCACCCCCGCTTAAGTTCAGTCGCCCGCCGGCCGCCCTTCAGCGAAGGGCCGGGCGGGCGATATAGCGTCCAGATACTGCTCTGACGAGCACGCCGCTGATAGGCTTGCAGCACCCCGCAGCAGAGTTCGAGCATGACGCGCACGCAGGAAATACGCCCCGATATCGACGACGGCATCGACCGCAAGGTGCTGGCGCAGCTGCGCGCACGCTTTCTGCAGATCAACCAGGGTCGCCTGCTGCGGGCCATGGAGGCGCTGTCTAGCCGTCAGCAACTGGTCCTCAAGTTGTTGCCGCTGCTGTTGCACGTCAACCATCCGCTGTTGCCCGGCTATGTCTCGGCCAGCACCCCGGCCGGCCTCAGCGGGTTCGAGCCGGATGATGCCAGCCTCGCCGAAGTGCAGCGCCTGACTCGCTCCTTCGTCTACAAACCGCGCCGTGGCCAGGGCGCCGCGCCGCTGCATGGGCTGTTTCTGATGGGCAGCCTGGGCACCGTGGCGCAGGCCGAACAGAGCGATATGGACCTGTGGCTGTGCCACTCGCCCAATCTTACGGCGCAGGAACTGCAGGACCTGCGCAAGAAGTGCGATCAGCTGGAAAGCTGGGCGGCCACCCAAGGCGCCGAAGTGCATGTCTTTCTGGTCGACCCGCAGCGCTTCATCCAGGGCGCTCGCGAGGCGCAACTGACCTCCGACGACTGCGGCACCACCCAGCATTATCTGCTGCTCGACGAGTTCTACCGCACCGCGATCTGGCTCGGCGGACGCACACCGATCTGGTGGCTGGTGCCGGTTTACGATGAGGCGCGCTACCAGGACTACTGCCGCACCCTGCTGAGCAAACGCTTCGTGCGCGCCGAAGACGTACTCGATCTCGGCCACCTGGCGCGCATTCCGCCGGAAGAGTTCATCGGTGCAGGCATGTGGCAGCTGTACAAGGGCATCGAATCGCCCTACAAGTCCGCGCTCAAGCTGTTGCTCACCGAGGTTTACGCCAGCGAACACCCGAAGGTCGAATGCCTGGCGCTGCGCTTCAAGCAGGCCGTATTCGAAGGTCGCCTGGACCTCGACGAACTCGACCCCTACATCGTCGTCTACCGCCGACTGGAGGAATACCTCAGCGCCCGCGGTGACCTGGAAAGGCTGGAGCTGATCCGCCGCTGCCTGTATCTGAAGGTGAACAAGAAGATCAGCCGCCCCCCGACCCGCGGCCGTGCCAAGAGCTGGCAGCGCCTGCTACTGGAACGTTTGACCAGCGAGTGGGGCTGGCACAACCGCCAGCTCAGCGTACTCGACAGTCGCAGCCAGTGGAAGGTACGCCAGGTCGCGGCCGAGCGCCGCGTGCTGGTCAATGAGCTGACCTACAGCTACCGGTTTCTCTCGCAATTCGCCCGCAGCACCGAGGCCGGCAGCTCGCTGAACAACCGCGACCTGAATGTGCTGGGCAGGCGCCTGTACGCCGCCTTCGAGCGCAAGGCCGGCAAGGTGGAGTTCATCAACCCCGGCATCGCCCCGGACCTGGCCGAAGACACCCTGACCCTGGTTCAGTACCCCAGCCCGGAGGCGCAGGGCGAATACCTCTGGGCGCTGTTCAATGGCAGCCTGGGCGCTCAGGAATGGGCTGATTTCGCGCCGCTGAAGCGCTCGCGCGAACTGATCGAGCTGCTCGCCTGGTGCCATCGCAACGGCGTGATCGACAGCAGCACACGCCTGTCCCTGCACCCGGGTGCCAGCGACCTTACCGAGTACGAGCTATCCAACCTGATCGGCAGTTTGCAGCAGAGCTTTCCGCTGCCCCTGCAGGCGGTGGAGGAAGCCGCTCTACTGCGAGCCAGCATCCCCAGCCAGGTATTGCTGCTGGTCAATGTCGGCGTCGACCCGCTCAAGCAGCACAGTCAGATGAACGTGCACATGACCACCGACCGCACCGATGCGCTGGGGTATTCAGGGGTGCGGGAAAACCTGGTACTGACCCTCGACCAGGTGATGCTCAACAGCTGGAACGAGCTGCAGGTCAGCCGCTATGACGGCCAGGACGCACTGCTCGACTGCCTGCGTGACCTGCTCAACAGCGTGCCGGTGGGCGGCCAGCAGCCCAGGGTGATGGTGCGTTGCTACTGCCGCAACCGCGCCCAACCCATTGCCGACCGGGTCGAAGAACTGCTGCGCGACCTGCTCGAGAGCTATGTCGAAGGCCGCCAGTCACGCTACCTGGTGCAGGTACGCCAGCATTATCACGTACTGCAACTAGCCCCAGGCCAGGTCAGCCATACCGCACTGGGCGATCTGCCTGCCCTGCTCGCTCATCTCGGCGCCGAGCAGGCACTCTACAGCCCGCTGCGCCTGGACCGCCATGCCCTCGAGGGGGACGACCTGGCGTTGATCCTGCCCATGGGCCGCCCGCAATGCATTCAGGTGTTCTACCGCCTGCACGAAACCAGCGGCGAAGCCGAGCTGACCCTGCTCGACGAGAACAACGCCCTATGGCGCCGGCGTTTGCCGTTTCGCGATGAGCAGAGCCTGCTGACGCCGCTGCAGCGCTTTCTGCAGTCGCTGCTGTATCGGCGCAACGCCATGCTGCCGCTCGATGGCAGCGACAACCAGCCCGCGCTGGAAATCCTCTACTACCAACTGCTACCGGCTGCACCGCTGCGCGCCCAACGTATCGAGCGCAGGCCGGCCCCCGAGTCGCAGGTCAGCCATCCGTTCTATGACGTGCAGGCCATCGTCGAACCCGGCGACGGCCGCCAGCGCCACGTCACGCTGTACTGCAACCACCGCGAGTTCTCGGAACTGGAGTACGGCCGCGAACTGTATCGCGCCGTGGCTCAGCACATCCTCGCCCAGCGTGCCGGCGGCGAACGCTACCCGTGCTACATCACCGACCTCGATCTGTCCGCGGTACTGGCCGGGCAGCAGGCACAGACCGTGCACTACCTGCGCTACAAGAACGAGCTGGAAGATGCACTCAATGCTGCGTTGCAACAGGGCGCCTGAAGCATAGCGAGTCCTCAGGCTGCAAATAACCGCGTCGGCAGGATGGGCGCAGAGCCGATCAGCGGTCGTATTCGCCTGCCGCTTCCGGCTGGTATTCGACCGCCAACAGGGTCAGTTTGAGCTGCTTGCCGCCCGGTACCGGCCAGTCGATGTGCTGACCGACGGACAGCCCGAGCAGAGCGCTGCCAACGGGCGCGAGAATGCTGACCTTGCCTTCGCCACCGGCGTCCTGCGGGTAGACCAGGGTCAGGTGATAGTCCTTGCCGCTGCTCTCTTCGCGGCAATGCACGCGCGAATTCATGGTCACCACACCGGCCGGCACTTCGTCGTGCCCCACCACTTCGGCACGATCCAACTCGGCCTGCAGCGCCTCTGCGCCGGGTCCGAACTCGTCCAGACTGTCGAGCAGGCGCTCCAGACGCTGCAGATCGAGGCGGGTAATGGTGATGGTAGGTGCGCTGTTCATGATGCCGGGCGGTCTCCTTGCGTAAGCCATAAAAAAGCAAAACCCCGCCCGAAGGCGGGGTTCAGCTGAATGTCCTACCGACCCTAACACAGCCGGACAAATAAACAAGGCTGCCTGTCAGTGGTCCTGCCGGCGCTCACGCAAACGCTGCTCGGCTGCCTGGCAGATCATGCGGCGGCGCGCGTTATCAGCAGCGCCCCAGTCGAGAATTTCCTGCAGGGTGCGGCCGCAACCCAGGCACTGCTCATGCTCGTCCAGGCAGCACTGGCGCCGGCATGGCGAGGCCAGCGGCGCCTCGTCCGGCTCAGAGCTCATCGAACTCCAGTTCAGCACCACACTGCTCGAGGGTGATGCGCACCAGCATCTCGCCCAACTGCTCGTCGCTGGTATCGCAGATCCAACGCTCTTCAGCCTCGTCGTAGTCGAAGTGGTAGCCGCCGGAGCGTGCCGCCAACCACAGCTGACGAATCGGCTCCTGACGACTGAAGATCAGCTGGCTACCGTTGTCGAAACGCACCGTCAGCACACCGGCGCTGTTCTCCAGATCGACGTCCAGACCGCTGTCGTCGAAGATGTCCTCCACCGCCTGCTGGGTGGCATCGACCAGGTCGTGAAAGCGGGCTTCGCTCAGGCTCATCGGGGTGTCCTCACTAGATGCAGCGACTGCAAGAAAATTAGCGGTAAACGTCAGGCCAGAATAGTCGGCCTAGGCGCAAAGGTGGCGACGGTACTCGCCCGGACTCGTTCCCGTCCAGCGACGAAATGCACGCGCCAGCGAGCCTGGCTCGCTGAAGCCGACCAGAAAGGCGATTTCCGCCAGCTCCAGCGCCGGGTCGCGCAAGTAGTGCAGCGCCAGCTGCTGGCGCGTTTCATCGACCAGCTGACTGAATGACAGGCCACCCTCGCGCAGACGCCGTTGCAAGGTCCGCGGGCTCAGCGCCAGGGCAGCAGCTATGGCCTCCAGGTCCGGCCCCTGCTCGGGTAGCTGGCGCGCCAACTCCAGGCGCGCGCGATCCAGCACGCTGTTACCCCGATTGAGCTCGACCAGCAGGCGATCGGCATAGGCATCGAGCATGCCACGCACCTGCGCATCGGCCTGGTTCAAGGGCACCGCCAGCAAACGCCTGGGGAAGATCAGGGCATTGTCTGGCTGGTCGAACAGCACCGGGCAGCGAAAGATGCGCGCGTGCTCCGAGGTATCGGCCGGCGCAGGATGCTGGAAGCGCACCTCGGTCGGCGCGATGTCCAGGCCACTGATCCAGCGCCCGAAACTGACCCAGCCGGCCAGGGTTTCCTCGCTCAGCTGTCGCTGCTGCTGCGCCAGCAACGGCTGCCAGCTATGGGCAACCAGCGGCTCACAACCAGGCCGGACGGGCTCGTCTTCGAGCACCACCAGGCCCAGGTTGCCAACCAGCGAGGCGTAACGCGCCTGGCGGTGCAGCGCGTCAGCCAGGGTGGCGCAGCTCATGATCAGGTAGCCGAGCACGCCGTAATAGCCCGGCCGTACCGACTCCCCCAGGTGCAGGCCCAGGTACTGATCGCCGGTCAGGCGCACACCCTCGCCGAGCAATGTCAGATAGGCACTGGCAGCGATGCGCTGATCGCGCTGACTGAGGACTTCAGGGCTCAGTTGGGCATGGGCGAGCAGCGCATCGGGGGCTACCCCCTGGCGCTGCAGGTATTCGACCAGACCCTGCAGATAAGCCACCGAGACCGAGCCGGCCAGAATCGTGGGATTGTCCATCGAGGCTCCTTGTCACTCGCCGCATGCTAACCCAGGCAGGCGCGAATGCCTCCGACATGCACGCCAGATACGCACACCAATCGAGCCGGCGCCCCGCCAGGCGGGCGCCGGGCGCATAGGCAAGGTGGCAGGGGGTCGGTATACTCCGGCGCAATTCACGCTTTTTTCAAGGACTGCCCCATGAAGCGACTGACCCTCGCGCTCCTCGCCGCCGTTTGCCTGCTGGCTGGCTGCGGTCAGAAAGGCCCGCTGTACCTGCCGGGCGACGACAACGCCGGCAACAGCCGAGACCGTTTCGAACTCTGACAGGAGCTGCCCCATGGAAGCCTTCAACTACCGCGACGGTGAGCTGTTCGCGGAAGGCGTTGCCTTGTCCGCGCTGGCCCAGCGCTTCGGCACGCCCACCTACGTCTATTCCCGCGCCCATATCGAGGGGCAGTACCGCGCCTATGCCGATGCCCTGGCCGGCATGCCGCACCTGGTCTGCTTCGCGGTCAAGGCCAACTCCAACATCGGTGTGCTGAACGTCCTGGCGCGCCTCGGTGCCGGCTTCGACATCGTTTCCAGCGGTGAGCTGGAGCGCGTGCTGGCCGCCGGTGGCGAGCCGAGCCGTATCGTCTTCTCCGGTGTCGGCAAGAGCCGCGATGACATGCGCCGCGCCCTGGAAGTCGGCGTGCACTGCTTCAACGTCGAATCCAGTGTCGAGCTGGAGCGCCTGCAGAAGGTCGCCGCCGAACTGGGCGTCAAGGCGCCGGTATCGCTGCGGGTCAACCCGGACGTGGACGCCGGCACCCACCCGTACATTTCCACCGGCCTCAAGGAAAACAAGTTCGGCATCGATATCGAGCAGGCCGAGGCGGTCTATGCCCGCGCTGCCGAGCTGCCGAACCTGGAAGTGATTGGCGTCGACTGCCATATCGGCTCGCAGCTGACCACCCTCGAACCCTTCCTCGATGCCCTGGATCGCCTGCTGCTGCTGGTCGACAAGCTGGCCGCGCGCGGTATCACCATCAAGCATCTGGACCTGGGCGGCGGCCTTGGGGTGCAGTACCGCGACGAACAACCGCCGCTGGCCGGCGACTACATCGCTGCCGTGCGCAAGCGCCTGGCCGGTCGCGACCTGTCACTGGTGTTCGAGCCGGGCCGCTTCATCGTCGCCAACGCCGGCGTGTTGCTGACCCAGGTGGAATACCTCAAGCACACCGAGCACAAGGACTTCGCCATCGTCGACGCGGCGATGAACGACCTGATCCGCCCGGCGCTGTACCAGGCCTGGATGGACGTGTCGCCGGTACAGCCGCGTGACGGCGAAGCGCGCAACTACGACCTGGTCGGGCCGATCTGCGAGACCGGCGACTTCCTGGCCAAGGACCGTCATCTGGTGCTGGAAGAAGGCGACCTGCTGGCCGTGCGTTCGGCCGGTGCCTACGGTTTCGTCATGAGCTCCAACTACAACACCCGCGGCCGTGCCGCCGAGGTGCTGGTGGACGGCGAACAGGCCTTCGAGGTGCGTCGCCGCGAGACCGTCCAAGAGCTCTACGCCGGCGAAAGCCTGCTGCCAGACTGAGGGTAAAGCCATGCTATTGCGCTTTACCAAGATGCACGGCCTGGGCAATGACTTCATGGTCCTCGACCTGATCAGTCAGCATGCCCACGTGCAGCCCAAGCACGCCAAGCAATGGGGCGATCGCCATACCGGCGTCGGTTTCGATCAGTTGCTGATCGTCGAGCCGCCGAGCCACCCGGATGTCGACTTTCGCTACCGCATCTTCAACGCCGACGGCTCGGAAGTGGAGCAGTGCGGCAACGGCGCACGCTGCTTCGCCCGCTTCGTGCTGGACAAGCGCCTGACCACCAAGAAGGTGATTCGCGTCGAGACCAAGAGCGGCGTGATCGAGCTGCGCGTGCAGAACGACGGCCAGGTCTGCGTCAACATGGGTGCACCGCGTCTACAGCCGGAACAGGTGCCGTTCCAGGCCGAACAGGCCGCGCTCAGCTATCGCGTCGAGGTCGACGGCCAGAGCGTCGAGCTGGCCGCACTGTCGATGGGCAACCCACACGCCGTGCTGCGTGTCGACAACGTCGACAGCGCGCCGGTGCATACGCTCGGGCCAAAGCTGGAGCATCACCCGCGCTTTCCGCAGCGGGTCAACGTCGGTTTCCTCCAGGTGCTCGACCGCAAGCATGCGCGCCTGCGCGTATGGGAGCGTGGCGCCGGCGAAACCCAGGCCTGCGGCACCGGCGCCTGCGCCGCTGCAGTCGCGGCGATTCGTCAGGGCTGGATGGATTCGCCCGTGCAACTGGAGCTGCCGGGCGGCAAACTGTCCATCGAATGGGCAGGTGAAGGTGAGCCGGTTATGATGACCGGGCCCGCTGCCCGCGTATACGAAGGACAGGTTCGCCTATGACCGACCAGCAGGATTCGCCCAAACCGCTCGATTCGGAAACGGTCGCAGCCTATCTGCGCCTGCACCCGGAGTTCTTCATCGACCATGAAGAACTGATCCCCGAACTGCGCATTCCGCACCAGCCCGGCAACGCCGTGTCGCTGGTCGAACGCCAGGTCAAGCTGCTGCGCGAGCGCAACATCGAGATGCGCCACCGCCTTGGCCAGTTGATGGACGTAGCCCGCGACAATGACCGCCTGTTCGACAAGACCCGTCGCCTGGTGCTCGACCTGCTCGATGCCGGCAGCCTCGAGGAAGTGGTAGGCGTGGTCGAAGACAGCCTGCGCCATGAATTCCAGGTGCCCTTCGTCGGCCTGATCCTGTTCAGCGACAACAAGCTGCCGGTGGGTCGCTCGGTCAGCTCGGCCGAGGCGCATCAACAGGTCGGCGGCCTGCTCAGCGGTGGCAAGACCATCTGCGGCGTGCTGCGCCCGCATGAGCTGGAGTTCCTGTTCGGCAAGGACGACGCGGCGCAAGTCGGTTCCGCCGCCGTGGTCAGCCTCAACCATCAGGGGCTGCATGGCATTCTCGCCATCGGTAGCGCCGATCCGCAGCATTACAAGAGCTCGCTCGGCACGCTGTTCCTCGGCTATATCGCCGAAGTCCTGGCGCGCGTGCTGCCCAGCTTCGCCACACCGCTGCGCTCGGTACGCTGACGCAGCGCTTGCCCCATCGAACGCGGGCTTCATGGCTGGCCGACCTTGTAGGAGCGAATTCATTCGCGATAGGGTGGACGCCGAGCCAGCCATGATCGCGAATGAATTCGCTCCTACATGACCTCTGGGAGCATCGATGCACGATCGACTCGACGCCTACCTCGAACACCTGCGCCGCGAGCGCCAGGTGTCGGTGCATACCCTCGACGGCTATCGCCGTGACCTCGGCAAGCTGCTGGCGTTCTGCGAAGCCGAAGGCCTGAGCGACTGGGCCGAGCTGGATACCCGCAACCTGCGCCGCCTGGTCGCCCGCCTGCATCAGCAGGGCCTGTCCAGCCGTAGCCTGGCGCGGCTGCTCTCGGCCACCCGCGGCCTCTATCAGTATCTGTTGCGTGAAGGTCTGTGCCGTCACGACCCGGCCACCGGCCTCAGCCCACCGAAACGCGAACGCCGCCTGCCGCGCACGCTGGACGCCGACCGCAGCGCACAACTGCTCGACGGCGCGGTGGAGGACGACTTCATCGCCCGCCGCGACCAGGCCATGCTCGAGCTTTTCTATTCCTCGGGGCTGCGCCTGTCGGAACTGGTAGGGCTCGATCTCGATGGCCTGGACCTGCCTGCCGGCCTGGTGCGCGTACGCGGCAAGGGCAACAAGGTGCGCGAGCTGCCGGTCGGCAGCATGGCACGCCAGGCGCTGGAGCAATGGCTGCCCCTGCGCAAGCTGGCAGGCCCCAGCGATGGCGCGGTATTCATCAGCCAGCAGGGCCGCCGCCTCGGGCCACGTGCAGTACAGCTGCGCGTGCGCCAGGCCGGCGTACGCGAACTGGGCCAGCACCTGCATCCGCACATGCTGCGCCACAGCTTCGCCAGTCATATGCTGGAGTCCTCACAGGATCTGCGCGCCGTGCAGGAGTTGCTCGGCCACGCCGACATCGCCACCACGCAGATCTATACCCACCTGGACTTCCAGCACCTGGCCAATGTCTATGACCAGGCCCACCCCAGGGCCAAACGCAAAGGCGGCAGCGAATGAGCATTGAACTGATCACCTTCGACCTCGACGACACGCTATGGGACGTCACGCCGGTCATGCAGGACGCCGAGGCGGCCCTGCGCAACTGGCTCGCCCTGCACGCGCCGCGTCTGGGCGCGGTACCGGTCGAGCACCTCTGGGCCGTGCGCAGCCGCCTGCTCGAAGCCGAACCGATGCTCAAGCATCGCCTCAGCGAGCTGCGTCGACGCATTCTGTTTCACGCCCTGGAAGATGCAGGATACCCGCACGGCGAAGCGCAAACACTGGCCGAAGCCGGCTTCCAGGTATTTCTGAGCGCGCGCCATCAGGTCGAACTGTTCACCGAAGTGCACCCGACGCTGGAAGCCCTGGCCGAGCGTTTCATGCTCGGCGTGATCACCAATGGCAATGCCGATGTGCGTCGCCTGGGCCTGTCGGACTATTTCCAGTTCGCCCTGTGCGCCGAGGAACTGGGCATCGGCAAGCCCGACCCGAAGCCCTTCCGTGAAGCCCTAAGCCGCGCAGGCGGCGTAGCAGCAGAGCGCGCCGTGCATATCGGCGACCACCCCAGCGACGACATCGCCGGCGCTCAGGCTGCCGGCATGCGGGCGATCTGGTTCAACCCGCAAGGTCGAGTCTGGGAGGGCGAAACCACGCCGGATGCGCAGATCGCCAGCCTGGCCGAACTGCCGGCGTTGCTGGGTAGCTGGGCGCGCTGACCCGCAGAGAGGTCCTGAGCTACTGAGGACAAGCCGCGCGAGGCGTCGATACTCACGACACAACCGCTAGCCGGCAGGTTTGCGTGGTTTTTTCGGCCCTCTCCCCCGGCCCCTCTCCCATGAATGGGAGAGGGGTGCCAAGCGCGTACGACCACAGGCCACCTCACCGGTGCCGAAGAGCCACGGACGGTGTGCACGAATCGTCGCCATGGATGACGGGCAACAAAAAACCCGCCACTGGGGCGGGTTCCTTGCAGCGAGTCGTCCTCAGATGGGGCGGCTGCCGTATTTGCTGTCGGGCTTCTTGGGTGGGTCGGCGACCACGTTGGGTTCTACCTCCTGCACCTTGCCGCCACGGGCGAGAAACTCTTCCATGGCACGAGCCAGGGCATCGCGCTCCTTTTGCTTGGCTTCGATGCTGGGCATCTCGTCGACTTCGACGGCCTTGGCCTTGCTCTTCTTGCCGCTGGCTACGACTTCGCCGTCGCCTTCGTCGTCGCCGCTGTCACCGTCATCGGCGGCAGCCAGCTCCTCGCCATCGTCCTCGTCGGCCCCTTCCAGATCGTCTTGTTCCAGGTCTTCGTCGCTCATGTTCAACCTCATGACTTGCGAAAAGCAGGTTAGTTATAGCCCAGCCGCACGATGTGCACCGTACGACCGGAAAAAATTCAAATCACCTCGCCGTGCAGGGTCGCCACCACTCGCCGAGCACCGCCATGATCGCGATGCTCGCCCAGGTAGATCCCCTGCCAGGTGCCCAACGCCAAGCGTCCATCCTGTATCGGCAGCTGCAGTTGAAAGCCCAACAAACTGCCCTTGAAGTGCGCCGGCAGATCATCCGGCCCTTCGTAATCGTGTTCGTAGCCCGCCTCCCCCTGAGGCACCAGACGGTTGAAAAAACGCTCGAAATCGCGACGAACCGCGGGGTCGGCGTTCTCGTTCACCGTCAGCGATGCCGAGGTGTGCTGCAGCCACAGATGCAACAGACCCATGCGGATCTGCGCCAGTTCCGGCAATTTCTCCAGCACCTCTTCGGTCACCAGATGAAAGCCACGCTCACGCGGACGCAGGCTGATGATGCGTTGCTGCCACATGCCGTTTCTCACTCTCGATGGCTCCAGCGCGCGCATTCTAGCGTGCTGTCAGAAAAAACAAAGGGCGCCAAAAGGCGCCCTTGTCATTCCGGCGAAGCTTACTTCTTGCCGGTGAACTCCGGGTAGGCTTCCATACCGCACTCGGCGATATCCACACCCTCGTATTCCTCTTCTTCGCTGACGCGCAGGCCGATCACCGCCTTGATGATGCTCCACACGATCAGGCTGGCGACGAAGACCCAGGCGAAGATGCTGGCGATACCCAGCAGCTGAGCGCCCAGCGAAGCGTCACCATTGGTCAGGCACACAGCCAGCAGGCCCCAGATACCGACCACGCCGTGTACGGAGATGGCACCGACCGGATCGTCGATCTTCAGCTTGTCCAGACCCAGAATCGAGAACACCACCAGCACGCCGCCCACGCCACCGATCAGGGTCGCCTGCAGGGGGCTCGGGGTCAGCGGTTCGGCGGTGATAGCCACCAGACCAGCCAGAGCACCGTTGAGCGCCATGGTCAGGTCAGCCTTGCCGAACAGGATGCGGGCCACGATCAGCGCAGCGATCAGACCACCGGCGGCAGCCATGTTGGTATTGGTGAACACCTGAGCGACGGCGTTGGCGTCTTCGATGGTGCTCATCTTCAGCTGCGAACCACCGTTGAAACCGAACCAGCCCATCCACAGGATGAAGGTACCGAGCGTTGCCAGCGGCAGGTTGGCGCCGGGAATGGCGTTGACCTGGCCATTGGCACCGTACTTGCCCTTACGTGCACCGAGCAGCAGGACACCAGCCAGAGCGGCAGAGGCACCAGCCATGTGCACGACACCCGAACCGGCGAAGTCGAGGAAGCCCGCTTCGTTGAGGAAGCCCGAGCCCCATTTCCAGAAACCCTGAACCGGGTAGATGAAGCCGGTCATGACTACGGCGAAGGCCAGGAAGGCCCACAGCTTCATGCGCTCGGCAACGGCACCGGAAACGATCGACATGCAGGTTGCTGCGAATACCACCTGGAAGAAGAAGTCCGAACGAGCCGAGTAGTAAGGCGCGTCGTCGCCACCGGCCAGCACGGCTTCGGCAGTGTTCTCGTCACCGATCAGGAAGCCCAGGCTCGGCAGGATGCCGCCTTCCGGGCTGGAGTACATGATGTGGTAGCCGATCACCAGGTACATGACACTGGCCACGGCGTACAGTGCGACGTTCTTGGTCAGGATCTCGGTGGTGTTCTTGGCGCGCACCAGGCCGGACTCGAGCATGGCGAAGCCCGCTGCCATCCACATCACCAGGGCACCACAGATCAGAAAGTAGAAGGTATCGAAGCCGTACTGCAATGCAGTCAATGCTGTGTTATCCATTTTTCACCTCTTGCCGGCGCTTTCGTTGTGCGCTGTTCGGTTGAAACGTCCAGGTTGGCGCCGGACGCGTTCCGCATGCTTTACAGGTCGTTGCCACGCTCGTTCTGGATCACCGGAACCCCTGTGCCGCGAGGCGACCAGGCATTCCCATCACTAGGCGAGCGCGAGACCTGAAGAGGGTCTGGCACAGCAGAGCGGCGCAGGTATCGCCAACTCCGGCATTCGCCCCCGAAAACAGCGCATGGCCAGAATTCGAGGACAAAAGGGCTCCTAGCCCTGCGAAAGTTCGCAGAGTCATGGGTCTACTCCTGGGGCGTGGGGTTCGGAGGCGGTTTAGATCGCGTCGGTATCGGTTTCGCCGGTACGGATACGAATCGCCTGTTCCAGGTTGACTACGAAAATCTTGCCGTCGCCGATCTTGCCGGTGTTGGCAGCCTTGGTGATGGCCTCGATCACGCGGTCCAGCTGATCGTCAGCGATGGCCACGTCGATCTTCACCTTCGGCAGGAAGTCGACCACGTACTCGGCACCGCGATACAGCTCGGTATGGCCTTTCTGGCGGCCGAAGCCCTTGACCTCGGTGACGGTAATGCCCTGCACGCCGATCTCCGACAGCGACTCGCGCACGTCGTCGAGCTTGAACGGCTTGATGATGGCAGTGACTAGCTTCATGAAACTTTCTCCCGTGTAAGGTGGACTTGCCCCAGGAATTGCGAACCCGGCTCAAGTCTAAGCGCAGTGTCTGGCTTTTGTAATGCATCGACCGTTCCAGCCTGGTCTGGCCGATACCCACCAACCGCTCCCGACGAAACACTCCCCCGCTTCGCCTGCCACACCGGTACTGCTTCGGTGCATGCGTCGCTGGGGTCTAAGCAGAAAGCTTGCCAGCTCCTGTGAAAGCGCCATCTTTCAGGCTTTTACCGGCGAATGGAGCGTCGCCCGCCGATCCAGACGAAATCCTCCGCACAATATTGGTGCACAGCCGCATCACCACGTGCTCAAAAATCGTGCAACCCATGCACGAAGGTCCCGTCTCCAGTCGCGTGCTACACTGCCGACCGTCTGTTTACGGAACCTCATCATGCTGCCGCCGAAAGCCCTGCTCGACACCCTCAGTAGCCACGCCTCGCGCCTGTTCAGCGGCGACAGCCCGTTGCCGCGCGCAGAACTGGAAGCCCAGTTCAAAGCCCTGCTGCAAAGTGGTTTCAGCAAGCTGGAGCTGGTCAGTCGCGAAGAGTTCGACAGCCAGATGGTGGTGCTGGCCCGAACCCGCGCCCGTCTCGAAGCATTGGAGGCCAAGGTCGCGGAGCTGGAAGCCAAGCTCACTGCCGCAGACTAAGGTTATGTTGTAGGAGCGGCTTCAGCCGCGAACAGGCTTCGCGGCTGAAGCCGCTCCTACAGGCACTGCACCCCACCTGATCAAGGAGCGATCATGTCCCTGGCCATCGTCCACAGCCGCGCCCAGGTCGGCGTCGAAGCACCGGCCGTCACCGTCGAAGCGCACCTGGCCAACGGCCTGCCTTCCCTCACGCTGGTAGGTCTGCCGGAGACCGCGGTCAAGGAAAGCAAGGACCGCGTGCGCAGCGCCATCCTCAATGCCGCGTTCGAGTTTCCGAGCAAGCGCATCACCCTGAATCTGGCGCCTGCCGACCTGCCGAAGGACGGCGGCCGCTTCGATCTCGCCATCGCCCTGGGCATTCTCGCTGCCAGCGGCCAGGTGCCGGCTGAGTCGCTCGACGAATACGAATGTCTGGGCGAGCTGGCGCTTTCCGGCGCGGTACGTCCGGTACAGGGCGTATTGCCGGCCGCATTGGCAGCGCGACAAGCCGGACGCACCCTGTTGGTGCCGCAAGCCAATGCCGAGGAAGCCAGCCTCGCTTCCGGACTGAAGGTCATCGCCGTGGAGCATCTGCTGCAGATCGCCGCCCACCTCAATGGCAGCGCGCCACTCGAGCCCTATGCCGCACAGGGATTGCTCAGACAGAGCCTGCCTTACCCGGACCTGGCCGAAGTCCAGGGCCAGTTGGCCGCCAAGCGCGCCCTGCTGGTGGCCGCGGCCGGGTCGCACAACTTGCTGCTCAGCGGTCCGCCCGGTACCGGCAAGACGCTGCTGGCCAGCCGCCTGCCCGGTCTGCTGCCACCGCTGGACGAAAGCGAGGCACTGCAGGTCGCCGCGATCCATTCGGTGGCCAGCCATACGCCGCTGCAGCACTGGCCGCAGAGACCCTTCCGTACTCCGCACCATAGCGCTTCCGGCCCGGCGCTGGTCGGCGGCGGCAGTCGCCCGCAGCCCGGAGAAATCACTCTGGCGCACCAGGGCGTGCTGTTCCTGGACGAGCTGCCGGAGTTCGACAGAAAGGTGCTGGAGGTGCTGCGCGAACCGCTGGAGAGTGGCCATATCGTCATTGCCCGGGCGCGCGACAAGGTACGATTTCCCGCGCGCTTCCAGCTGGTCGCGGCGATGAACCCCTGCCCCTGCGGCTATCTCGGCGACCCGAGCAACCGCTGCCGCTGCACCCCGGAGCAGATCCAGCGCTACCGCGCCAAGCTGTCCGGACCATTGCTCGACCGCATCGACCTGCACCTGACGGTCGCCCGCGAAAGCACCGCACTGGACGCTCCTCTTCAAGAAGGTGAAAGCACCGCTCAGGCGGCGGCCAAGGTAGCGGCTGCCCGCCAGCGGCAAATGCGCCGCCAGGGCGTGGCCAACGCCTTTCTCGACCTACCCGGCCTGCGTCAGCACTGCCCCTTGAGCAGCACCGATCGCCAATGGCTGGAAAACGCCTGCGAACGCCTGGGCCTGTCACTACGCGCCGCGCACCGCGTGCTCAAGGTGGCGCGCACACTGGCCGATCTGGCAGAGCAAGCGGCGATCAGCCGCGAGCATCTGGCTGAGGCGCTGCAGTATCGCCCCGCCGCGGGATAAGTCAGCGGAAACGCTCGACTTCCTGACGCAACTGAACAGCAAGACGGTCCAGCTCGCGTGCGGTCTCGGCCAGATTGGCCACCACTTCGCGCTGCTCGCCGTTGGCCTGGGCGATGCTCTGCAGATTGGAGCTGAGCACGGTCGCGGTGCTGCTCTGCTCACTGGTGGCGGTGGTGATCGCAGCGAACTGCTCGCCCGCTGCCTCGCTCTGCTCGCTGATCTGCGCCAGAGCCGCGGCCACCTTGGCGTTGCGCTCCAAACCATCCTGCATCAGTTGACGGCCCTGCTCCATGGTGGCGATGGCGCTGTTGGTTTCACTCTGGATGCTGCCGATCATCGTCGAAATTTCGTTGGTCGCCTCGCGGGTACGCCCGGCAAGGTTGCGCACCTCGTCGGCGACCACGGCGAAACCGCGGCCCTGCTCACCGGCGCGCGCCGCTTCGATGGCTGCATTGAGCGCCAGCAGGTTGGTCTGATCGGCAATCGCGGTAATCACACTGACGATGCCGCCGATTTCCTGGGAACGCTGGCCGAGGCTGTTGATCACGGTCGAGGTCTGCTCCAGTGCCTCGGCAATCTGCACCAGCGCCTCTGAGGCCTGATCCATCGAGGTGCGACCGATACGGGTCTGCTGGGCGTTGTCACTGGCTAGGCGCTCGGTGCTGCGCATGTTGTCGGCGATGTTCTGCGAAGTGGCGCTGAACTCTTCCACAGCGCCGGCCATGCTGGTGATCTCGCCGGACTGTTGATCGATGCCCTGGTAGGCGTCTCGCGACAGCGCGGACATGGCCTGCGAGCGCGCACTGACATCCTGCGCGGCGCTGCGAATGCCCGCCACCATGCTCGCCAGAGCCTCGCCCATGCGGTTGAAGCTGCGCGCCAGCTCACCGATTTCATCGTCGCTGGACTGCGCCATGCGTGCGCCGAGATGCCCCGCGCCCAGCGCCTGCGCCTGCTGCACCAGATCACCCAGCGGACGCAGCTTGCGCCGCAGCAGCCAGACCACGGCGATCACCGCCAGCAGCAAGGTCAACGCGCTGCCGATAGCCAGCTGAGTACCGACGCGCCAGGTCACCGCCTGGATTTCTTCACGCGGCATGCTTGCCAGCACCGTCCAGGGCCCGCCGGCAAACGGCATGGCAACGCTATAGAACTCGTCGCGACCATCGCTCCAGAAACCACCCTTGCCAGGGCTGGCAATCAGTTCGCCGAGCGACTCGGGCAAAGCGCTCATGGCCGTGGCGCCAGCCGGAGCCACGAGCCACTTGCCCTGTTCGTCGAGCAATGCCAGCGAGCCGGTGCTGCCAATACGGAAATCGGTGAGATTACGCATCTGTCTCGCACCGGGGTGTACTCGGCCGACATAGCCCTGGCCAGCCAGGAGTTTTACCCAACGCACGTGCAGGTTCTGCGCATCTGTGTAGTCGAAGCCGACGAACAGCACCGCGATCACCCGTCCGCCGTTATCTCGCACCGGGGTGTACTGGGTCATGTAGTAGCGATCGAACAGCAGCGCACGGCCGACATAGCCCTGGCCAGCCAGGAGTTTCTGATAGGCCGGATGCTGATGATCGAGCACGGTACCCAACGCACGTGTACCGTCCTGCTTGGTCAGCGAGGTGGTGATGCGCACGAACTCGTCGCCGTCGCGCACGAATACCGTGGCGACGCCTGCCGTCATGCGGGTGAAGTCGTCGACTTCGCTGAAGTCGTTGTTGAGCTGGGTGGCCCCGAGATAGAGCGCCGGGGTCTGCAGGCTGCCAACCGTTATGCGTTCCTCGTTGCGCACCTGCAAGCCACTGGCGAAGCGCTGTTCGAACAGCCCGGCCAGGCGTTGCGTGCTGTCACGCAGGCTGCCATGGAAGGTCGCCAACTGGTCGGCCAGCAGGCGCGCCTCACTACCGAGGTGTTCGGCGCGGGTCACCAGGTTGGCGCTGTTCAGCGAGCGCAGGGCGAACAGGGTGCTGATGCTGATCAGCAATACCAGCACCAACGCCAGGGCGACGGCCAGCTGCAGGGCAATACGGGAACGAGAAGGGTTCATGCTGTGCTCTCAGGACCCGGCGCCACTACGGCAGGTCAACGAAAAAGGAGTTAAAGAACGTCGTCGTACGACTTTAGTCGTAGTGCGAAAGGATACTTGACAATGAAGCTTGGTCAACAAGCAGATGCCGAATGGCCATCATTTGTTATCAGTGATCGCTACCACGCCTCTCTTCACGACACGCGCGCCACTCGCGGTAGCTGCATCGCCGCCACCTCCGCCAGCAGGTAGTCACGCAACCGCTGCAGACGCGCCTGCGCCCGATGGCCGCGCGGCCACACCAGGTAGTAGCTGTCGCCGCTGAATACCGCCGTTGGCCAGGGCAGACCGAGTCGGCCGGCATTGACATCCTCCGCCACCATCAGCAGGTCGCCGATGGACACGCCATAACCCCGTGCTGCCGCGACGATGCCCAGCTCGAGCATGTCGAACAGCTGACCGGTCTTCAGCGGCACCTGCTCAGCCAGGCCGGTGACCTGCAACCAGCGCCGCCAGTCGCGGCGATCCGGCGTCGGGTGCAGTTGCTCGGCGGCCTGCAGACGCTCCAGCGACCAGGGTCCGGCTTCGGTATCGACAGCTGCGCACACCGGAGTCAGCCATTCCTCGAACAGCAGCACGCTTTCCCACTCCTCAGGAAAATGGCCGTCGGACAGCAGCACCGCGCAGTCGAAGGGCTCATGGCGAAAGTCCACCTTGTCGACATCCATCCAGGCGCTGGTCAGCTGCACTTCGCTGTCCGGGTTGGCCAGGCGAAAGTGCGACAGGCGCGCCAGCAGCCAGCGCATGGTCAGGGTCGAGGGCGCCTTCAGACGCAGCACCTGATCGTCGGCGCGCAGCGCCGCACTGGCCCGCTCCAGGGCGTCGAAGCCCTCGCTCAGCCCCGGCAGCAGCGCACGCGCCGGATCGGTCAGGTGCAGAACGCGGCCACGTCGCTCGAACAGGCGGCAGCCGAAGTAGTCCTCCAGCGTGCGGATATGCCGGCTCACCGCACTCTGGGTGATCGCCAGCTCTTCGGCGGCTCGAGTGAAGGATGCGTGGCGGGCCGCAGCCTCGAAGGCGCGCAGCGCATACAACGGTGGCAGGCGGCGATTCATGGCATCCAACCATGAGTTTCAGTCATACCTGGCATGGCTTTTTTCCTTTTGTGAATATTCGGCTCGAACCAGAGAATAGCCGCCATTACGCACTCCCCGACAGCCAGGGGACGTCTATCCTGCCGAAGTTTTACTCATCATGAACAATGCCCTTGGTCACGAGCTGGGCGCGCTGCTGCGCCTGGCCGGCCCGCTGATCTCCGCCCAGTTGGCCCATGCGCTGATGATCTTTACCGACACCCTGATGATGGCCAGGCTCGGCCCGCAGGAGCTGGCCGGTGGCGCGCTGGGCGCTACCTGCTACTTCATCTTCTCTATCTTCTGCACCGGAGTGATCGCTGCGGTAGGCAGCCTGGTCGCCATTCGCCATGGTGCTGGTGACCCGAGCGGCGTCACCCGTCTGCTGCGCAATGGCCTGTGGCTGGCGATGCTGCTGGGGATGGTCAGCGCCCTGTGCCTCAACGGCCTGGGCCCGCTGCTGCCGCACCTGGGCCAGGACCCGGCTGCGGCCAGCCAGGCCATGGCATTCCTGCGCCCGCTGTCGCTGGCCCTGCCCGGTTACCTGTGTTTCATGGCGCTGCGCGGCTTCACCAGCGCCATCGGCCATCCCGGCCCGGTGATGACCATCAGCATCATCGGCACGGTCGCCAACTTCGTCATCAACTTTGCGCTGATCGAGGGCTGGCTCGGTCTGCCCAGCCTGGGCCTGAGTGGTATCGGCATGACCACCGCGCTGGTCAGTAGCGCCATGGCCCTGGCTCTGGCGTTGTATATCCTGATCTCGCCGACCTACCAGCGTTATCGGCTGCGGGGTGGCCTGGGTCGCCCGCAGCGGGCGGAAATGCGCGCACTGCTGCGTCTGGGCCTGCCCATCGGCGGCACTTATGCAGCCGAACAGGGGCTGTTCACCTTCGCCACCCTGTGCATGGGCGCGCTGGGCAGCGTTCAGCTGGCGGCGCACCAGATCGCCATGCAGACGGTTGCCCTGGCCTTCATCGTGCCGCAGGGCCTGTCCTATGCGGTGACCTTTCGTGTCGGCCTGCACTATGGCGCCGAGCGCCTGCACCTGTCGCGCCTGGCCGGACACCTGGGCATGGGCCTGGGCGCCATGCTGATGCTGTTGTTCGCCCTGCTGTTCTGGCTGCTGCCGGAGCGGATCATCGGTCTGTTCCTCGACCGCCATGACCCGGCGTTCGCCGATATCGTCGCCCTGGCGGTGAGCCTGCTGGCGATTGCCGCCTGGTTCGAGCTGTTCGACGGCCTGCAAAGCATCGCCATGGGCGCGATTCGCGGTCTCAACGACGGCCGCACGACGCTGGTGATCGGCCTGACCGGCTACTGGTGCGTAGGCGCGCCGCTGGCCTGGCTGCTGGCCTTCGCCCTCGGCTGGGGCGCACAGGGCGTCTGGTGGGGGCTGGCGGCCGGCCTGGCGGCGACGGCTACCGGCCTGGTGCTGGGTTTCCAGTGGAAGACCGCGCGCCTGCAGCGGCCGAAAGCTATCGAGGGCGAGGTCTGCCTGTCGTAGCCCGGATGCAATCCGGAGAAGCCCGACACATGTCCCCGGATTGCATCCGGGCTAGGGGTTACGATCCGCCGAGGAGCGGCTGGCGCATGCCGAACACCAGAAAACGCGCCAGCTCCGCCAGCGGTACGGCCTTGCTGATCAGGTAGCCCTGCACCTGATCGCAGCCGAACTGGCGCAGCATGTCCAGTTGCTCGATGTTTTCCACCCCTTCGGCTACCACTTCGAGATTGAGGTTGTGCGCCAGGTTGATCATCGCCCGCACCAGTTGACGGTTCTCGGCGCGCTCGCCCATGCCGCCGACGAAACTCCTGTCGATCTTCAAGAGGGTGATCGGCAGGCTGTTGAGATGGACGAAGGAGGAGAAACCGGTCCCGAAGTCATCCAGCGAAAAGCGCACGCCAAGCCGTCCGAGCGCCAGCATGGTCTGTTGCACCTGCTCGCTGCGGCGCATCACTGCGGTTTCGGTCAGTTCGAACTCCAGCCACTGCGCATCGACACCGCGCTCTTCGATCAGGCGGCCGAGCGTCGCCAGCAACTGGCTGTCCTGGAACTGACGGAACGACAGGTTGATTGCCATGTGCAGCGCCGGCAGACCACGTCCGCGCAACCACTGCATGTCACGCAGGGCCCGGGAGATGACCCAGTAACCGAGCGGTACGATCAGTCCGGTTTCCTCGGCCAGCGGCACGAACTCGCTGGGCGAGAGCAGCCCGCGCTCACTGTGCTGCCAACGCACCAGGGCCTCCAGGCCGACGATGCGCCCGCTCTTCAGGCACAGCCGCGGCTGGTAATGCAGTTCCAGCTCGTCCCGACGCAACGCGCGGCGCAGCTCGCTCTCCAGATCGGCCTGGCTGCGCGCGCTGCGGTTGAGCCGCTCGTCATAGACGTGAAACACGCAACCCTGCTGGCTCTTGGCGTGCTGCATGGCGATATGCGCGTGCCATAGCAGCGGGTCGGCGCCCTCCCCGGCGCGGGCATGGGCCAGCCCCAGGCTGCAGCCGATCAGCAGACTTTCGCCGTCGACCCAGTAGGGCTCGCCCAGCACTTCGGTAACGCGCTCGGCCAGGCGCTCCACGCGCTGCGGGTCGCGGCGCACGTCCAGTAACAGCGCGAACTCGTCGCTGCCCAGGCGGGCCAGCTGGTCGCAGGGCTGCAACAGTCCCTTGAGGCGCGCCACCACCTGCAGGATCAGGCGATCACCGCCCTGGTAACCCAGGGCGTCGTTGGCATGGCGGAAGTTATCCAGGTCGAGATGACCGAGCACCAGGCCGCGGCCGCCGCATTCGGCCAGGCGCGCGGCAAGCAGGGTCTGGAAACCCTGGCGGTTGGCGATACCGGTCAGCGGGTCCTGCTCGGCGAGACGCTGCAGGGTATGTTTGAGATTGCCCTGCTCCCGCGCGTAGCGCAGGCAGCGGCGCAATACATCGAGATTGAGACTGCCGCGCACCAGCCAGTCGCTGACGCCGCTCGGCTCCTCGACGGGCTCGTCTTCGAGCAGCAGCACCATCGGCAGCGGGCATCGGCCGGCCTCGGGCATTCGCTGTGGCGTGGTCAGCAGCAGGCCGCTGGCATGATCATCGAACAGATTGCTGGCCGCTTCCCAGGAAGGTGCGGTGATCAGCGGAAAGGGGCTGCCAAGGGCGCCCAGGTGTTCGCGCAACGATTCAGCCCAGCCTGGCGCGTCCGCCAGCAGAACCAGGCGCATGGGTTCGACGAGCGTGGACAAGCAACCTCCCCCAATGACAAGAATGATGGCGAATCGAGTCGCCTGAGCGCGTCTTAACCGACGTCTAATCAATCACATCCGGGTGAAAGTGAACGCACATCCTGAGGTATAGCCAAAAAACCGGCAAGTGGAACCAGAGTACTGCATCCATTTGCGTAACCCAGTGCGCCGCGCTTCAATTCCGTGCGCCAGGCCACAGTTCCGGACGGTCGCGGCAGAAGCCGCCAGGCCTGTTAAAATGCGCGGCCCTTTTTCTGTGATCGATCCCATGTCCCGACTGAACCCCCGGCAACAAGAGGCCGTGAACTATGTCGGCGGCCCACTCCTGGTGCTCGCCGGCGCAGGCTCCGGCAAGACCAGCGTGATCACCCGCAAGATCGCCCACCTGGTGCAGAACTGCGGCATCCGCGCCCAGCACATCGTCGCCATGACCTTTACCAACAAGGCCGCGCGCGAGATGAAGGAACGCGTCGGCACCCTGCTCAAGGGCAGCGAAGCGCGCGGCCTGACCGTGTCCACCTTCCACAACCTGGGCATGAACATCATCCGCAAGGAATACGCGCGCCTGGGCTACAAGCCTGGCTTCTCCATCTTCGATGACGGCGACATCAAGGCGCTGCTCACCGACATCATGCAGAAGGAGTATTCCGGCGATGACGGTGCCGACGAGATCAAGAACTACATCGACAGCTGGAAGAACGACCTGATCCTGCCCGACGAGGCGTTGGCCAATGCCCGCGGGCCGAAGGAGCAGACCGCCGCCATCGTCTACCTGCACTACCAGCGCACGCTCAAGGCGTACAACGCGGTGGACTTCAACGACCTGATCCTGCTGCCGGTAAAACTCTTCCAGGAGCACGCCGACATTCTGGAAAAGTGGCAGAACCGCATCCGCTACCTGCTGGTGGACGAATACCAGGACACCAACGCCAGCCAGTACCTGCTGGTGAAGATGCTGGTGGGCATGCGCAACCAGTTCACCGTGGTCGGCGACGATGACCAGTCGATCTACGCCTGGCGCGGCGCGCGCCCGGAAAACCTGATGCTGCTGAAAGAGGACTATCCGTCGCTGAAAGTGGTAATGCTGGAGCAGAACTACCGCTCCACCAGCCGCATCCTCAAGTGCGCCAACGTGCTGATCGCCAACAACCCGCACGTGTTCGAGAAGCAGCTGTGGTCGGAGATGGGCCATGGCGACGAGATCCGCGTGATTCGTACACGCAACGAGGAGGCCGAGTGCGAGCGGGTGGCGCTGGAGATCCTCACCGAGCACCTGCGCACCCAGCGCCCGTACAGTGACTTCGCCATCCTCTACCGCGGTAACTACCAGGCCAAGCTGATGGAGCTGAAATTGCAGCACCACCAGATTCCCTATCGCCTGTCTGGCGGCACCAGCTTCTTCGCCCGCCAGGAGGTGAAGGACCTGATGAGCTACTTCCGCCTGCTGGTCAACCCGGATGACGACAACGCCTTCCTGCGGGTGATCAACGTGCCACGCCGCGAGATCGGCTCGACCACCCTGGAAAAGCTCGGCAACTACGCCAGCGAGCGCAAGATCAGCATGTACGCCGCCGCCGGCGAGATCGGCCTCGGCGAACACCTCGACGCGCGTTTCACCGAACGCCTGCAGCGCTTTACCAAATGGATGGATCGGGTGCGCCAGGAGTGCGCGCAGAACGATCCGATCGCCGCCATTCGCAGCATGGTCATGGACATCGACTACGAGAACTGGCTGCGGCAGAACGCCTCCAGCGACAAGGTGGCCGAGGCACGCATGGGCAACGTCTGGTTCCTCGTCGATGCGCTGAAGAACACCCTGGAGCGCGACGAAGACGGCGACATGACCATCGAGGACGCCATCGGCAAGCTGGTGCTGCGCGACATGCTCGAACGTCAGCAGGAAGAGGAAGAAGGCGCCGAGGGCGTGCAGATGATGACCATGCACGCCTCCAAGGGTCTGGAATTTCCCTCGGTGTACATCATCGGCTTCGAGGAGGAGATTCTCCCGCACCGCTCCAGCATCGAGGCCGACACCATCGAGGAAGAGCGGCGCCTGGCCTACGTGGGCATCACCCGCGCCAAGCGCAACCTGGCGCTGACCTTCGCCGCCAAGCGCAAGCAGTACGGTGAGATCATCGACTGCTCGCCGAGTCGCTTCCTCGACGAGTTGCCACAGGAAGACCTGGTCTGGGAAGGCCTGGAGGAGGCGCCCGTGGAGGTCAAGACTGCGCGCGGCAACGACGCCCTGGCCAATATGCGCGCCATGCTCAAGCGCTGAAGTGCGGGACTGGCTGTCTGGTGGGCTGAAGCGAATCGCCGCCCGTTACACTCCGGCTGATGTATGGGCGGGTGGTTGGTGGGCTGAAGCCCACCCTACGTGCGGGGGTATAGTCGTTAGTCGGTGGGCTGACGCGGATCGCCGCGCAGTCCACCCCGCGTCTGGGGTAGGGTGGGCTTCAGCCCACCACTTCGATGCCACCGGCACCCTCGCCAGATTTTCCAGTCAGAAAGAAAACATCGCTCAGAAACAGGGGCTGAAACCATGCGCACCTTCACCCTCGACCTCGATGCCCTGATACAGCTGATCAACGGCCGCGAACAGCAGGAACACTGGCTGGACCTGGAAAGCGGCAGCGTCCTGACTCTGTCGCCGGAGGATCAGTACAGCGAACAGCGCCAGCAGATCGAACTCGATCCCGACCGCTACAGCCAGGTGCCGAACCTCGACATACCGCAGCGCATTGCCATGCGCGAGTCCTTTCTGTTCACCCTCGATGATCTGCACGCCCACCCACTGCTCAGTGCCGCGCTGACCAGTCGCAAACCGCTGCGCGCGTTCGATTACGAGATCGAAGCCTTTGCGCCGATTCGCCAGCAGTGGCAGGCCTACGAGCTCAAGCAACTGCGCGAATATGCCCTCAACTGGCTCTACGAACTGGGCATCGAGCCGGCGCCGGACAAGCTGCCGCTCGATACCCGCGGCATCCCCAGGGACATTCTGCGGCGGCTGACCAAAAGCGCCTGAGCGTGCGATGCCAAGGTCATGACCATGCCGCGGATTGCATCCGGTCCACCCCTGGAAGGCGCCAGTATCCTGTCTGAGCGGTCAACCGTCTACGGCTGTCGGCCAGGCTTCGGTTTCACTACACAATCCGGGGTGTTTTGAGCGAAAATCCGCAGCTTTTCTGCTCAACCAGAGGATCGACCGTGGAGTCGTTGAAACAGAAGATTCGCAACGAAGGCATCGTGCTGTCCGAGCACGTACTCAAGGTGGACGCCTTTCTCAACCACCAGATCGATCCGCGCCTGATGCAGGAGATCGGCCACGAGTTCGCCCAGCGTTTCGCCGGCCAGGGCATCACCAAGATCGTCACCATCGAGGCCTCGGGCATCGCCCCGGCAGTGATGGCCGGCCTGGAACTGGGCATTCCGGTGATCTTCGCGCGCAAGTTCCAGTCGCTGACGCTCAAGGACGATCTGCTGATTTCCAAGGTGTTCTCCTTCACCAAGCAGACCGAAAGCACCATCGCCATCTCCGCACGCCACCTGACTGCCGCCGACAAGGTGCTGGTGATTGATGACTTCCTCGCCAACGGCCACGCCGCGAAGGCCTTGATCGACCTGATCCAGCAGGCTGGCGCCCAGATTGCCGGCATCGGCATCGTCATCGAGAAGTCCTTCCAGGACGGCCGCAACCTACTGGAAAGCGAAGGCTACCGCGTCGAATCGCTGGCCCGTGTCGCCGCCCTGGAGAACGGCCAGGTGCGCTTCCTCGATTAAGCGCTGTGCTACGGCGAAGCGGTCGCCTGCAGCCCCGCTAGCAACAAGCGCTGGTACAAAGCCTCGCGCACGCCATCCGGGGCTTCCAGGCTCATGCGCCGCAGGTGTTCGGGATAGGCGCCCGGCTCCGGCGCATCGAGCGTGGCCTTGCCCAACTCCAGCATCTCGGTCAGGCGCAGCTTGCTCTTGAGCCAGCTCAGCGCCCGCACCAGGTCCTGCTCCACGGCACTGAAGTCGCTGCCCAGCGGATATTCGGCGAACAGCCCGGCATGCTGCTCGCGCACCAGTTGCAGACGCTCGGGCAGGTTGTTGGCGAAGCGCTGATCGAGGCGAAAATCCGCCGGCAGCTTGCCCGCCTGCTGCGCCTGCTCGATCAGCCCGTTCTGAAAGCGCGAGTCGCTGATATTGAGCAGCGCCTCGATCACCTGAGCGTCGGTCTTGCCGCGCAGATCGGCGATGCCGTACTCGGTCACCACGATATCGCGCAGATGACGGGGGATGGTGGAGTGGCCATATTCCCAGACGATATTGGAGCTGACCTCACCACCCGACTCGCGCCAGCTGCGCAGCAGCAGAATCGAGCGCGCATCCTCCAGCGCATGGGCCTGGGCAACGAAGTTGTACTGCCCGCCGACGCCGCTGAGCACGCGACCGTCTTCCAGCTGATCGGCCACGCCCGCCCCCAGCAGGGTCATGGTGAACACCGTGTTGATGAAGCGCGCATCGCGGCGCTGCAGACGCTTGAGCGCCTCCTCGCCGTACAGTTCGTTGATGTAGCGGATACCGGTCATGGCAAAGCGCTGCCGCTGGGCCTCATCCAGCTCACGCAGGCGGCGGTAGAAGCCCTCCGGCCCGAGGAAGAAGCCGCCATGCAACACGACGCCACCCTGCGCACGACCGAGCCAGGCTTGCAGGCGAGCCTGGGTATCCGGGTCATTCAGATCCGCTGCCGCACGGCTGCCATCCGGCAGATACAAACAGCCATCTTCCAGCTGCACATCGCCATGCAGCAGACCGCTGTCGCGCAGCCAGCTCAGATCGCCAGGCTGCAACGCTGCCGCCAGCCCGGCATCGAGCAGCGCCTGTACGCTGCGCGGGCGTCCCTGATCGTCCAGCGCACCGCAGAACGCCAGGCGCTGCAGACGCAGCTCCGGATAGACCGCACGGCGCAGCAGGCCAGCCTCGGCCAGCGCCAGCAGGCCATTGACGAACATTTCGCTGCAGCCATACAGGCCCTGTTCGAGCGCTGCCAGACCACCGTTGGCGCCGATATCTTCGGCCCAGGCGTCGCCATCCCGCAGCGCCTGCAGCACGGCACGATAACGGTCGTTGTCCTGCTGCCTGGCCATCAGGGCCGCGGCCAGGGCATCGCCCATCGCGCCAATGCCGATCTGCAGGGTACCGCCATCGCGCACCAGCGTGCTGGCCAGTAGACCGATGCAGTGATCCTGCAACGTCACCGGCATGTTCGGCGTGGAGAACAGCGTGGTCCGCTCATCCTCGACGATGTGGATATCGAAGGTATCGCGCGGCACCTGCGCATCGCCGGCCATGTAGGGCAGGTCGTGGTGAATCTGAGCGACGCTGAGCACGGTTTCGCCTGCCGCGCGACGGCGTTGCAGCAAGGGCAGCAGGTCGAGGGTGACATCCGGGTTGCAGCTCAGGCTGAAGTGCTCGGGCTGCGCGGGATCGGCGGCGACCAGCTGCGCGACCAGGTTCAGGCCCTTGGCATTGAGGTCGCGGGCGACATGGCTGTAGTTGCTGCTGATGTAATCCTGCTGCGCCGGCTCGCATTCGAGCAGGCTGCCCGGCTGGAAGAAGAACTGTTCGACGCGCACATTGGCCGGCAGATTGCCGGTGTGCAGATCGGCCAGAAACTGCAGCTCGGGATAATCGCCATAGACCCGGTCGACGAAGGGTTCGAGAAAACGCCGCTGCAGGTCCTGATCGGCACGTGGACGCGCCAGGCACAACGCGGTGTAGATGGTCAGCTGCCGTTCGGGCAGATCCCGCAAGCGCTCATACAGCGCATTGACCCAGCGGTTGGGTTTACCCAGACCGAGCGGCAGGCCCAGATGAATCGGCCCGTCGATCTCGCTCAGCACGTGGTCGACGGCCTGCTCGAGGGTACAGCTGTGCGGCATCTGGTGCTCCTCGCGACATCCATGACGAATGCTGCTTGGACTGCCTGGATACCAGCATGGTTGCATGCCATCGCCAGAAACGAAAAAACCGCCCGGAGGGCGGTTTTTTCAGGGAAGCGGCGGGTCTTACAGACCGGACATCTTCTGGATGGCTTCACGCAGCTCTTCGTCGGTGCAATCAGCGCAGGTGCCTTTCGGCGGCATGGCGTTGATACCGGAGATGGCTGCGGCGAGGATGCCGTCGAGGCCGCCCTGGTGATCGGCGCGCTCTTTCCAGGCAGCAGTGTCACCGATCTTCGGAGCGCCCAGTACGCCAGCGCCATGGCAGGCGTTGCAATGCTTGGCGATGATGTCGTCAGCGGTACGCGCACCGCCACCAGCGGATGCAGCGACGTTTTCCACGCCCTTGCACTCTTCGCCCATGATGCACACCTCGCCTACAGGCTTGAGGCGCTCGGCGATGGCTTCATCGGTCGTGGCCTGAGCAGTCACTGCCCACAGGGCCAATACGGCAGCCGGTACTGCCAGCATTTTCTTCATCAGATTCACGGTACACCCTCTTCGTGGCTAGTCACGCCCGCGGCCACGGATTCGCGAGCGGGCGACAGTATAACGGCAAGCGGGCCTGGCCGAAACAACCCATATTGTCGCAGGGTTATTGATCAGAAGTTCGCTGGCGTGGTGGCGCTGATCAGTCGCGCCGGTACATCGAACGGGTTGCGGAAACGGTGCGGCTTGCTGCTCTCGAAGTAGTAGCTGTCGCCAGGCTCGAGGATGAACACCTCGTTGCCTACGGTCAGCTCCAGCTTGCCTTCGACCAGCATGCCGGCTTCCTCGCCCTCATGGGCGTACATCTCGTCACCGGTGTCGGTGCCGGCCGGGTAGGTTTCGTCGAGGAAGGAAATGGCGCGGCTCGGATGGGCCTTGCCGATCAGCTTCATGGTGATCGCGCCACTGCAGATATCGGTCAGCTCGGAGGCCCGGTAGACCACCTGAATCTGGTTCTCCTGCTCCATGTCGAGGGAGAAGAATTCCACCAGCGACATGGGAATACCGCTCAGCACCTTTTTCAGCGAGCTGATCGAGGGGCTTACGCTGTTTTTCTCGATCATGGAAATGGTGCTGTTGGTGACGCCCGCGCGCTTGGCGAGCTCACGCTGGGAAAGACCTTTGAGCTTACGAATCGATTGCAGTCGAACGCCGACGTCCAATGCTGGGGTCCCCCTCTGGGAGTGATACGGAAAGTGTTCGTATCATGGCATAGCGTTCGGAATTTACAACACTTGCGTTCATGCTCTTCTACAGGCGGTCGGATCAGCCCCCGAGATAGAGCAGCGGCACCCGCCGCAGGTTGCAGAAAATCTGATAGGGGATGCTGCCTGCGGCCATGGCCACGTCGCTGGCCAGTACCTGCTTGCCCCACAGCTCGACACGGCTGCCCAGGCCGGCCTGTGGCAGATCGGTTAGGTCAACGGTGAGCATGTCCATCGACACACGGCCGATCAGGCGAGCCGGCTGGCCGTCCACCATCACCGGCGTGCCGGTCGGAGCATGACGCGGATAGCCGTCGGCATAGCCCATGGCGACAACGCCGACACGAGTCGGTCGCTCACTGACGAAGCGTGCACCGTAACCCACAGGCTCGCCGGCTGGCAGTTCGCGCACGCTGATGACCTTCGACTCCAGGGTCATCACCGGACGCAAACGCGCGGCCTGCTCCTGGGCCTGCTCGAACGGCGTGGCGCCGTACAGCATGATGCCGGGGCGCACCCAGTCGCTGGGCACCTGGGGCCAGCCCAGCACGGCCGGCGAATTGCGCAGGCTGACCTCGGCGCTCAGGCCTTCGCGAGCCCGCTGGAACACCGCCAACTGCTCCGCGGTACGCCCGCACTCGGGCTCGTCGGCACGGGCGAAGTGGCTCATCAGCACGATCTTGCTGACCTTGCCGCTGGCCAGCAGGCGCCGGTAGGCATTCTGGTACTCGGCCGGATGCAGTCCGACGCGGTGCATACCGCTGTCGAGCTTGAGCCACAGGGTCAGCGGCTTGCTGAGCTGAGCCTGCTCGACGGCCTCGATCTGCCACTGCGCGTGAATCACGCACCACAGCTCATGCTGATCGATCAGTGCCAGTTCGTCGGCCTCGAAAAAGCCTTCGAGCAGCAGGATCGGCGCCCTGATGCCGGCCTCGCGCAGCGCCAACGCCTCTTCGATGCAGGCCACGGCAAAGCCGTCGGCCTCGCTCTCCAGCGCCTGTGCACATCGCACCGCGCCGTGCCCATAGGCATCGGCCTTGACCACGGCCAGGGCGCGAGCGCCGCTCAGTTCGCGGGCCAGTTGATAGTTGTGACGCAAGGCGTCGAGATCGATCAGGGCACGGGCAGGGCGCATGGTTCGTTATTTCTCACTGCTTCGCTGATTTCGTAACCCGGATGCAATCCGGGCTACAGGCTATAAAAAAAGCCCGGCGGGGAGCCGGGCGAGAAGCCAACACAAAAAATTGTCTGGAACAATTCCTGACGTCGCCCCGCGACGCCCCTAAGGGCGGCCGCCAGGGATGGCGGGCCGCAAAAAACCGTTCCAGCAGTGGCCGCCTCAAACGGCAGCCACCACGCACATTTCCACCAGCACTTCGGGTTTGTACATCTTCGCCTCGACGCAGGCGCGCGCCGGTGCATGGCCATCGGCGACCCAGGCGTCGTACTCGGCGTTGAGGCCGTCGTAGTCGGCCATGTCCTTGAGGAAGATGGTCAGCGAGAGGATCTTGCTCTTGTCGCTACCACCCTCGGCCAGCATCTTGTCGATGTTGGCCAGGGTCTGGCGGGTCTGCTCGCGGATGTCACCGTCGAAGTCGTCGGCCAACTGGCCGGCTAGGTAAATCGTGCCGTTGTGGATCACCACTTCGCTGTAGCGTTTGGCCACATGCAGGCGCTGGATCGACATGCTGCGAATCTCCTTTGAATTTCCGAGCCGCGCAGCCTATCAGGTGCGCAGCGGCTGCGGTGCGCTGTGCACTTCGCGAGCCTTGCGCGAATAACGCGAGATATCCAGGCCGTCGGCGCTGATCTGCGGACGCTTGTTGGCCATCAGGTCGGCGAGCAGACGACCGGAACCGCAAGCCATGGTCCAGCCCAGAGTGCCGTGACCGGTATTGAGGAACAGGTTACGGAAGGCCGTGCCACCTACGATCGGCGTGCCATCAGGCGTGGCCGGGCGCAGGCCGGTCCAGAACTCGGCGCGCTGCAGATCGCCGCCTTGCGGGTAAAGATCGGCAGTGATCATCTCCAGGGTTTCACGACGGCGCGGGTTGAGCGACAGGTCGAAACCAGCGATCTCGGCCATGCCGCCGACGCGGATACGGCCGTCGAAACGGGTGATGGCGACCTTGTAAGTCTCGTCGAGAATGGTCGAGGTCGGCGCCATGTCGGCGTTGGTGATCGGTACGGTCAGCGAGTAGCCCTTGAGCGGGTAGACCGGTGCGCGCACGCCCAGCGGCTTGAGCAGCTGCGGGCTGTAGCTGCCGAGGGCGAGCACGTAGCGATCGGCGGTTTCCAGCTTGCCGTCGATCCACACGCCGTTGATGCGGTCGCCCACGGCGTCCAGGCGCTGGATGTTCTGGCCGAAACGGAACTCGACACCGAGCGCCTTGGCCATGTCAGCCAGCTTGGTGGTGAACATCTGGCAGTCGCCGGTCTGGTCGTTGGGCAGGCGCAGGGCACCGGCCAGCTTGTGCTTGACGCAAGCCAGGGCCGGCTCGACACGAGCGATGCCGTCGCGATCAAGCAGCTCGAACGGCACGCCCGATGCTTCCAGCACGGCAATGTCCTTGGCGGCAGCATCGACTTGGGCCTGGGTACGGAACAGCTGGGTGGTGCCGAGCTGACGGCCTTCATAACTGATGCCGGTCTCCGCACGCAGCTCGTCTAGGCAGTCGCGGCTGTACTCGGACAGACGCACCATGCGCTCCTTGTTGATCGCATAGCGGCTGGCGGTGCAGTTGCGCAGCATCTGCGCCATCCACAGGTACTGATCGACGTCACCGGTGGCCTTGATCGCCAGCGGAGCGTGTTTCTGCAGCAGCCACTTGATGGCCTTCAGCGGCACGCCGGGGGCGGCCCAGGGCGAGGCATAGCCGGGGGAAACCTGACCGGCGTTGGCGAAGCTGGTTTCCAAGGCGGGGCCGTCCTGGCGGTCGACCACCACCACCTCGAAGCCCTGACGGGCGAGGTAGTAAGCACTGGCGGTACCAATTACACCGCTGCCGAGAACCAGAACACGCATGTTTTTCTCCCCGCCGCGCCCAAGGCGCGTGCGTTACAGGCCATTGTTGTCGATGGGCGCAGTATAGGAAGAGCCGTGCAGTGCTTTTCACCATATACACGGCTATATTTGGCGAGAATTCTTGGCAAAAAGCCGTTTTGCAGAGGCGGATTCCCCATGAGAACCCAGCATCAAAGCCGTCGTGAACTGGACAAGATCGACCGCAACATCCTCCGCATCCTGCAGGAGGACGGACGCATCAGCTTCACCGAACTGGGCGAGCGCGTGGGGCTGTCGACCACGCCCTGCACCGAGCGCGTACGCCGCCTGGAGCGCGAAGGCATCATCATGGGCTATCACGCCCGCCTCAACCCGCAGAACCTCAAGGCCAACCTGCTGGTATTCGTCGAAATCAGCCTGGACTACAAGTCCGGCGACACCTTCGAGGAATTCCGCCGCGCCGTGCTCAAGCTGCCGCACGTGCTGGAATGTCACCTGGTGTCCGGCGACTTCGACTACCTGGTGAAGGCGCGCATCAACGAGATGGCCAGCTATCGCAAGCTGCTCGGCGACATCCTGCTCAAGCTGCCGCACGTGCGCGAGTCGAAGAGTTACATCGTCATGGAAGAGGTGAAGGAGAGCCTGGCCCTGCCGGTGCCGGAGTGAAGCAGCGGCACGCTGCAAGCGAGAAGGATGATCGCTGGCACTCTCCGTACCGGAGTGAATCTGTAGGAGCGAGCTCTGCTCGCGAAGCTTTTGCGAGGCCAGGTTCGCGAGCAGAGCTCGCTCCTACGGAATGGCGTTCTTTATGCGCTGCTCCATAGCATGCCGGCACGATCCAGGTTCGGCGTCCCAGGGATTTACACCAGGCGCTGCCGCGTGGTGGCGACCAGCCGGTGCCCCTGACGCTCCACCGCCGGCACGATCGGCTGCTCCGGCCCGCGGCCATGGGGACAGGGCAGGTTCGGCGTGGTGCCGAACAGGCGGCAGATCAGCGGGCGCTGCTCATACACCTCGCAGCCGTTGGGCCCCAGATGCACGCAGTTGTATTCGGCCAGCGCCGCATCGTGCTCGGCATCGCTCTTGACCGGCAGACGCGCCAGCTCCTCGGACGAGGCCGTGACCGGCCCACAGCAGTCGTGGCAACCGGGCACGCAGTCGAAGCGCGGGATTTGCCTGCGCAGGTGGTCGATCTTGCGGTCGGTGCAGCTCATCATTGGACATCCTTAAGCGACAGCGGCAAGTTTACTGCCAGGCGCCGCAATGTCATTCGCTCAGACACCTCCAGTTGCGGCTAAAGCCCTTCCCGCCACGGCCCGGCACTCCCTGTGGAAGCGCTTCAGCGGCGACAGGCCAAAACGCCATGAGCGAAGGCAGGCTGCTTTTTTCTGCCTGTCTCTTGGCGTGATAACAATCACGCGCTTATGCTGCGTTGAATTTTCCACACAACGAAATCAGGATTTCGCACATGAACGCCCGCGTTCACCAGCCCGTCCACAGCCCACAGCATGCCGCCTCCTATTACGCCGCCAGCGTCAATCGCCAGCTGGCCTACCCACCGCTGGACGGCGAACGGCAGGTGGACGTGTGCATCGTCGGTGGCGGGTTCAGCGGCCTGAACACGGCCATCGAGCTGGCGCAGAAGGGCCTCTCGGTGGCATTGCTGGAGGCACGCAAGATCGGCTGGGGCGCCAGCGGCCGCAACGGCGGGCAGCTGATTCGCGGTGTCGGCCATGATGTCGAGCAGTTCGAATCGGTGGTCGGCAAGGAGGGCGTACGCCAGTTCAAGCTGATGGGCCTGGAAGCCGTGGAGATCGTGCGCAGCCGCGTCGAGCAGTTTCGCATCGACTGCGACCTGACCTGGGGCTATTGCGATCTGGCCAACAAGCCGGCGCACATGGACGGTTTTGCCGAGGACAAGGCCGAGCTGGAAAGCCTCGGTTATCGCCACGAACTGCGCATGGTGCCGAAGGAGCGCATCCATGAAGTGGTCGGCTCCAATAACTACCATGGCGCCATGATCGACATGGGCTCGGGCCACCTGCACCCGCTCAACCTGGCGCTCGGCGAAGCCGCTGCCGCCCAGTCGCTGGGCGTGCAGCTGTTCGAAGACTCACCGGTGACCGGCATCGACTACGGCAGCGAAGTGCGCGTGCACACTGCCAACGGCCAGGTGCGCGCCAAGTACCTGGTGCTGGCCTGCAATGCCTATATCAACGGTCTCAACCCGACGCTGAGCGGCAAGGTGCTACCGGCCGGCAGCTATATCATCGCCACCGAACCACTCTCCGAAGAGCAGGCGCGCCAGCTGATTCCGCAGAACATGGCGCTGTGCGACCAGCGCGTGACGGTCGACTACTACCGTCTTTCGGCCGACCGTCGCCTGCTGTTCGGTGGTGCCTGCCACTATTCCGGGCGCGATCCGGCCGACATCGCCGCCTATATGCGGCCGAAGATGCTCAAGGTATTCCCGCAGCTGGCCAACGTGCGTATCGACTTCCAGTGGGGCGGGATGATCGGCATTGGTGCCAACCGCCTGCCACAGATCGGCCGACTCAAGGACCAGCCCAACGTGTTCCACGCCCAGGCCTATGCCGGACACGGCGTCAACGCCACGCATCTGGCAGGCAAGTTGCTCGCCGAGGCCATCGCCGGACAGGAAAGCCGCGGCTTCGACCTGTTCGCCCAGGTCCCGCACATGACCTTCCCCGGCGGCAAGCACCTGCGCTCGCCGCTGCTGGCACTGGGGATGGCCTGGCACCGCTTGAAAGAATTGCTGTAGGCCTACACATCGCGGCTGAAGCCGCTCCTACGGGCGAGCCGTATAGTGACGCCAGGGCCCTACAGCTTCCAGAACGGCAGGCGCGCCTCGCGCTCGGCCTGGGCGCGGCTCAGGCCGATGTCGCGCAGCTGCTGATCGGTGAGCTTGCGCAGCATGCCCCGCGTATTCAGGCGCCGCCAGAAAGCCGGCCAGTTGCGGCCGAAATAACGAGCCTCATCCTTGCACGGCGTTCCCCGCACGAACTCGCCCACGGCTGCGAAATCTGTCTTGCTGAATCCGCTCATGGTTGCTCTCCCGCTGCCTTCTGTCATGGGAGATCAGCATGCCGTGACCATAAAAGGCATGACAGATCCAAAAATCTCTTATTAACTCCATACAGATTTCGCCGTTTCCCACTGAATGGAATTTTTCCCGGCGATCTGTACTGGTTGCTGTCCAGACACCCTGCAACAGGCGGACGACTGTCATGACGCTCTATCTGAACCTGGCCGAACTGATCGGCACCCGTATCGAGCAGGGACTGTACCGCCCAGGCGACCGCCTGCCGTCGATACGCAGCCTGAGCCAGGAACACGGCGTCAGCCTTAGCACCGTGCAGCAGGCCTACCGCCACCTCGAGGACATTGGGCTGGCCGCGCCGCGACCGAAGTCCGGATACTTCGTGCCGATGGGGCGGCAGATGCCCGCCCTGCCGCAGATCAGTCGAGCGGCCCAGCGCCCCGTGGAAGTCTCGCAGTGGGATCACGTACTGGAACTGATCAGCAGCTCGCCACAGCACGACGTGCTGCAGCTGGGCCGCGGCCGTCCGGACATCAGCGGCCCGACGCTCAAGCCGCTGCTGCGCAACCTGTCGCGTCAGGCGCGCCGGCAGGACCCGGACGTACTCACCTATGGCGGCATTCGCGGTGATCTTCGCCTGCGTGAACAGATCGCCCGGCTGATGCTCGACTCCTGCTGCCAACTGGAAGCCCAGGACCTAGTGGTCACCACCGGTTGCCACGAAGCCCTGTCGGCGGCCGTGCGCGCCATCTGCCAGCCCGGTGACATCGTCGCGGTCGACTCGCCGAGCTTCCATGGCGTCATGCAGGCGCTCAAGGGTTTCGGCATGAAGGCGCTGGAGCTGCCCACCGACCCGCTCACCGGGATCAACCTCGACGCCCTGGAGATGGCTCTGGAGCAGTGGCCGATCAAGGCCATCCAGCTCACCCCCAACTGCAACAACCCGCTCGGCTACATCATGCCCGATGCCAACAAGCGCGCCCTGGTCGCTCTGGCGCAGCGCTTCGATGTGGCCATCATCGAGGACGACGTGTACGCCGACCTCGCCTACAGCTACCCGCGCCCACGCAGCATCAAGTCCTACGACGAGGATGGTCGCGTGCTGTTCTGCAGCTCCTTCTCCAAGACCCTGGCGCCAGGCCTGCGGGTCGGCTGGATCGCCCCGGGGCGCTACCTGGAGCAGGTGGTACACATGAAGTACCTGGGCACCGGCAGTACCGCGCAGCTGCCACAGCTGGCGCTGGCCGAATACCTCAAGGACGGGCATTACGAACCGCACCTAAGGCGCATGCGCGCGCAGTACCTGCGCAGTCGCGACCTGATGGTGGATTGGGTCAGCCGCTATTTCCCGGCAGGCACCCGGGTCAGCCGACCGCAGGGCAGCTTCATGCTGTGGGTAGAGATGCCGCAGGGCTTCGACAGCCAGAAGCTCAATCGCGCGCTGCTGCCGCACAAGATCCAGATCGCGCCGGGCAGCATCTTTTCGGCGGCCGGCAAGTACCGCAACTGCATTCGTCTGAATTACGCCGAACCGCCGAGCGCGGCCCTAGAGGCAGCGGTGAAGCAGATCGGTACGACCATCGCCGAGCTCATCGAGGAAGCCGACCTGCAGCAGACCCGGGCGCTGGGGCAATGGCGCTGAGCGGATTCAGGAACGCGCTGCCTTCATCTCACTGAAGGCGCCACGCTTGCTCGCCAGGATGATGAACACCAGCGCACCGGTGGCCATCATCAGCGGCAGCGCATGGCCGCTCAGCCACTGGCTGACGGCGCCAGTGGTCAACGGCCCGATCAGGCAGCCCAGCCCCCACAGCTGGGCGACGTGAGCATTGGCGCGCACCAGTTCGTCGTCACGATAACGCTCGCCAATCATGATCAGCGACAAGGTGAACAGGCCACCGGCACTGGCGCCGAAGGCCACCAGCACCGGCCAGATCAACGGCGTGTGCAGCAAGGATGGAATGGCCAGGCTGGACAGCAGCAGCACGACGCCACAGGCGCGGAACAGCAACTGCCGCGACATGCGGTCGGCCAGCCAGCCGATGGGCAGCTGCAGCACCGCGTCGCCGACCACCACCACGCTGACCATGAACAACGCCACCTCCTGAGTGAAGCCCTGGCGCAGGCCGTAGATCGGCAACAGGGTCAGCATCATCGCTTCGAAGGCGGCGAACAGCATCACTGCCCAGGCGATCGCCGGCAGTTTGCGGCAGAACACCAGCAGCCCGCGCCCGGAGGCACTGTGTGCATCCACCTGCGGCGCGCCGCTGCGCCCGATCAGGATCAGCGAGCCGCCGATCAGCAGGCACACGCCCGTCCAGAAACCCCGGTCGGTGGCCGTGCCGAGCGCCGTCAGCAGCAGGGGGCCGCTGAGCTGGCTGAGGGCATAGCCGGTGCCGTACAGGGCCACCAGGCGACCGCGCCACTTCTCCACAGCGAGTTGGTTGATCCAGCTTTCGCCCAGGATGAACACCACGGTCAGCGCCACACCGATGAACAGGCGCAAGCCGATCCAGACCGCATAGTTCTGCACCAGCGCCAACCCCGCCACCGACACCGCGCCCAGCAGCAGGCACAGCTGCATCAGCACGGTGGTACCGAAGCGTGCCGCCAGGCGCCCCGCCAGCAAGGCACCGAGCAGCACGCCAACGGCTGGGGTCGCGGCCATCACGCCGATGGCAAAGGAGTCGTAGCCCCAGCTTTCCAGGCGCAGCGACACCAGCGGCATGGTCACGCCCAGCGCCAGGCCGATGCTGATGACCGCCGCACAGACGGCGAAATAGGTGCCCCAACGCATTGGCGAATTCCTTGGCTGACGAGCCGCTGCAAAGACAACGGCCGGGTTCCTCGGGAACCCGGCCGTAGGTTTCGGGAGCGAGGTAGCCGGCAGTTTCGCTGCGCTCTCGGCCCTCTCCCCCAGCCCCTCTCCCATGAATGGAAGAGGGGAGCCGATCACCTGGCCGACAACCAGGAGATCGCCCCGCTATCGTTACAACTTGATCCAGGTGGACTTCAGCTCAGTGTACTTGTCGAACGCGTGCAGCGACTTGTCGCGACCATTGCCGGACTGCTTGAAGCCGCCGAACGGCGCGGTCATGTCGCCGCCATCGTACTGGTTGATCCACACGCTGCCGGCGCGCAGCGCCTTGCCCACCAGGTGGGCGCGCGACAGGTTGCTGGTCCACACCGCAGCGGCCAGGCCGTAAACGGTGTCGTTGGCGATGGCGATGGCCTCGTCCTGATCGTCGAAACCGATCACCGACAGCACCGGGCCGAAGATCTCTTCCTTGGCGATACGCATGGCGTTGTTCACGCCGTCGAAGATGGTCGGTTCGACGTAGGTGCCGCCGGTCTCTTCCATCACCCGCTTGCCGCCGGCCACCAGCTTGGCGCCGTCGTCGTGACCGGCCTGGATGTAACTCAGCACGTTATTCATCTGCGTGGTGTCGACCAGCGCACCGACGTTGGTCGCCGGGTCCAGCGGGTTACCCGGCCGCCAGGCCTTGATCGCCTCGACCACCATGGGCACGAACTTGTCCTTGATCGAGTTTTCCACCAGCAGGCGCGAGCCAGCGGTGCAGACTTCGCCTTGGTTGAAGGCGATGGCGCTGGCGGCGGCTTCGGCAGCGGCCTGCAGGTCAGGTGCGTCGGCGAAGACGATGTTCGGGCTCTTGCCGCCAGCCTCCAGCCAGACGCGCTTCATGTTCGACTCGCCAGCGTAAACCATCAGCTGCTTGGCGATCTTGGTCGAGCCGGTGAACACCAGGGTGTCGACATCCATGTGCAGGGCCAGGGCCTTGCCGACGGTGTGGCCGAAGCCCGGCAGCACGTTGAATACGCCAGCCGGGATGCCAGCCTCGATGGCCAGCTGGGCGATGCGGATGCCGGTCAGCGGCGACTTCTCGGAGGGCTTGAGGATGATCGAGTTACCGGTGGCCAACGCCGGACCGAGCTTCCAGCAGGACATCAGCAGCGGGAAGTTCCACGGCACGATGGCGGCGACCACGCCCACCGGCTCGCGGGTGACCAGCCCGAGCTGATCGTGAGGCGTGGCAGCGACTTCGTCATAGACCTTGTCGATGGCCTCGCCGCTCCAGCGAATGGCGTTGGCCGCGCTGTTCACGTCGATGCTCAGCGAATCGCTGATCGGCTTGCCCATGTCCAGGGTTTCCAGCAGAGCCAGCTCCTGGCCATGCTCCTCGATCAGCTCGGCGAAACGGATCATGACCTTCTTGCGCTGGGCCGGCGCCATACGGGACCACACGCCGGAGTCGAAGGTGGCGCGGGCGTCCTTGACCGCCAGCTCGGCGTCGGCCTGATCACAGCTGGCCACCAGGCCTAGCAGACGCCCATCAACCGGGCTGATGCACTCGAAGGTGGCGCCGGACTCGGCAGCGCGATATTCGCCGTGGATGAAGGCGCGGGTTTCGATGGTCAGGGTCTTGGCGCGTTGTTCCCAGTCGCTACGAGTCAGGCTAGTCATTCCGGCATCCTCTCAATGGGTGGAAGCGGCGCCCGCAGGGACGCGCACTGTCAATAATTCTGCAAGGCCAGGTTGCTGGCCAAATCCTGTTCGCCACACTAAACCAGAGGGCTGTGGCTTTTCAATATTTTTGACATAGGCAGGCAAAAGCCCTTGTCATGTTCGTTTTTTTAAACATAGACTGCTGCCACGTCTTTGCCGTCGCGCCCTGCCGGCCGCGCGGCTGCCGCCACCGACCACCACGGAACAGCCAGATGAACATCGAGCAGATCGTCGACTTCGCCCAGGCCGGCACGGCCGCCGAACACTATCGCCCCGCAGCGGAGAAAGTGCTCAAGGGTGACCCCGAGCAGAGCGTACGCAACCATTACAGCAGCCCCTGCGGCCAGTTCAGCACCGGCATCTGGGAAGGTGCAGTGGGCCAGTGGACGGTGAACTACACCGAGCATGAGTACTGCGAAATCCTCCAGGGTGTTTCCGTGCTGCGTGATGCCGACGGCAACGCCAAGACCGTACGCGCCGGCGACCGCTTCGTGATTCCCGCCGGGTTCTCCGGCACCTGGGAAGTGCTGGAAGCCTGCCGCAAGGTCTACGTGATCTTCGAGTCCAAGTAAGTACCTGACCCCGAGCCTGACGCACTGGTTCCGGGCTCGCCGAATCCTGTTGTTGCTTGTCACCCTTCGACCCGCCTCGCGCGGGTCTTTTTCTGCGCAATGGCTGCCTCAGCGGGCGGGCACAGCCTCGACTACAGCCGAGCGCATAGTGCCTGCCAGCAGCGCCAGCAGCGCAAAAAGCACCACGGCATGCGTCAGGCTCAGCCAGCTCGCCAGAGCGCCGAACACCGGTGCACCCAACGTCTGGCCAACGGCAATGCCAAGAAAGGCGATGGTCAGCCCGGTGGCTGGGCGCTCTGACAATGCAGCCACGCCCCAGACCAGATAGATGCCGCTCAGCGTGATGTAGGCCGCGCCGAACAACGCGCCGCCGAGCAGCACCAGGACCGGCATGCCACCCATGCCGACCAGGACGATGGCCGCCGCCAGCGCGGCCAGACACAGCCGGTGCGCCCAGTCGATGCCCAGCCTGGCGACCAAAGCGCCAGCCCCGGCACCGGCGACCCCGGCGGCGCCGATCACCACCCAGAGCAATCCGGCCCCGGCGCTCTGCCACCCCAGACGCTGCGCCACGATCTCGCTGCCGAACGACCACAAGGCCGTACTGGCCGCGCCCATCAGCAGGGACGCCACCATCAGTCGTTTCAGGGTGGCGCTGAACAGCGCAGCGCCAGCGTGAGCCTGCACAGGCGGCGCGGCGGTACGCGGCACATGCAAAATCGCCAGCACCGCCAGCACGCATGCCGCGGCTGCGAAAACGCCGTAGGCCAGCCGCCACTCGGCGCCAAACATCAGCGCGACTGGGCCGGACAGAATCACGCCCGCACTGGTGCCGGCGTTGATCAGGGTATTGGTGCCGTCCTGGCACTGCGGCTGGACGATCGCCGCCACTGCTGCGGCCATGGGCGGTGAAGCCAGCCCCGTGCTCACGCCCGCGAGCAATACCGCAGCGGCGAGCCAGAACGCCGAGGGTGCGAGGGCGATACCGAGCATACCGAGCATGGCGATCGATGCGGCAACGAAGGCGACGGTACGCGCGCCGAGACGCTCGGTCAGTTGTGCGGCGACGACGATGGCGAGGCAGTAGCCAAGAAAGGAGCCACCGGCGATCAGGCCGCCAACGGCGTCCGGCAGAGCGAGGTCAGCATCGATCTGCGGCAGGAACAGGCCGAAAGCGAAACGGGCGAAGCCGTAGCACACCGCGATCAGGCCAAAGCCCGTGACACCGAGGCGCCATTCGCGGGTCACGCCCGCCCCCGCAGGGCCAGCAGCGTCGCCGCGCGCCCTGCCGTGGCCACTGCAGCCGGGCCGCGGTAGCTGGCCGCGGCCGTGGCACCTTCGAAGAGAATGACCACCTGCTCGACCAGTTCCTCATCGGGGCTGGCGCCCAACTGACGGGTGAGAATCCGCCGCACCGTCTCGCTGAAGCGCGCCTTGTACGCCGCCACGACCTCGGTGACTTCCGGCAGGGCCATGCCGAGCTCGCCCTGAGCACGCAGAAACAGGCAGCCCCGCGCCCCCTCCTCGCCCATCCAGCTGGCCAGGGCATCGAACAACGCCGCGACGCTGTCCAACTCCAGGCGCTGCAGGAAGCGCTGTCCACGTGTCATCAGCACGGCCGCGATCAGCTCGTTCTTGCTGCCCGCGTGCTTGTACAGCGTGCGGCTGGACATCCCGGCGGCCTGCGCCAGACGATCCATGCCGGTTGCGTTGAAGCCGTGACGGTCGAACAGCTCTTCGGCCACGAATATAAGCTTGGCGTCAATATTCATGGGATCAAGGTAAAACGATCATTTTACCTCGTCAACCAACCATAGATGCTCGGGCAAAAAAAGACCCGCACAGGGCGGGTCTTTTCATCAGCACGCACAGGCGTGCTCAGGGTCCGGCTCAGGCCAACTCGTCGAAGCACTCGGCGACGATGGCGATGCCTTTTTCCAGCTGCGCGTCCGGGATGGTGACGGGCATCAGGAAGCGGATGACGTTGTAGTAGGTGCCGCACGACAGCAGGATCAGGCCCTTCTCGCGCGCACGGGCGACGATCTTGCCCACCAGCTCGGCCGCCGGCTTGCTGTGGTCGCCGCCTTCGAACAGCTCGATGGCGACCATCGAACCCAGGCCACGTACGTCACCGATCACCTTGTGCTTCTCGGCGATGGTCTTGAGGCCGGCCTTGAGCTTCTCGCCCACGGCCTGGCTGCGCTCCAGCAGTTTCTCCTCGTCGAACACCTTGAGCACGGCCAGGGCCGCGGCGCAGGCGATCGGGCTGCCGGCGTAGGTGCCGCCCAGGCCACCGGGGGCGATCTTGTCCATGATCTCGGCCTTGCCGCACACGCCGGAGATCGGGAAGCCGCCGCCGACGGACTTGGCGAAGGTGGTCAGGTCCGGCACCACGCCCAGTTGCTCGGTGGCGAAGAAGGTACCGGTACGGCCCGCGCCGGTCTGCACTTCGTCAGCGATCAGGAGGATGCCGTGCTGGTCGCACAGCGCGCGCAGGCGCTGCATGAAGGCCGGGGAGTTGACGTAGAAACCGCCTTCGCCCTGCACCGGCTCGATGATGATCGCAGCGATGTCCTGCGGCTGCGCGTCGTTCTTGAAGATGCGCTCGATGCTGGCGATGGACTCGTCCTCGCTCACGCCATGCAGCGGGCACGGCGCCTGGGCGCGGTACACGCCAGCGGGCATCAGGCCCATGCCGGCGGAGTACGGTACCACCTTGCCGGTCAGCGACAGGGTCATCATGGTGCGGCCGTGGTAGGCGCCGGTGAAGGCGATCACGCCGGCACGGCCAGTGGCGGCGCGGGCGATCTTCACGGCGTTCTCGACGGCCTCGGAGCCGGAGGTGACCAGCAGGGTCTTCTTGGCGAAGTTGCCCGGCACGCGCTTGGCGATCTCTTCGCACAGCTCGATGTAGGGCTCGTAGGCCAGCACCTGGAAGCAGGTGTGCGACAGCTTGGTCAGCTGCTCCTGAACGGCGGCGACCACCTTGGGATGCAGGTGGCCGGTGTTCAGCACGGCGATGCCGCCGGCGAAGTCGATGTACTCGCGGCCTTCGACGTCCCATACGGTGGCGTTCTCGGCACGCTCGGCGACGATCGGGTGGATCTGGCCGACACCGCGCGGTACGGCGGCCTGGCGGCGTTGCAGCAGGGATTCGTTGGTCTTGCTCATGGTGTCCTCATGGCCGTCATCGGGCGGCTCGGTTCAAGGAAATGCCTCTGGAGGTGGTTCGCCGCAGCATACGATGATCGACTGCGTCGGGCCGCCGGAGGCGGGGGAAATTCTGGCTCGCTACGTTCCAGATCAGAACGCTAGGCGCGTCGCGAGCGATGGCCGGGCTAGGCGGCGCAAGCGGGAAAAGCGGAGTTGGCTGTAGCCAATGAGCATTTTCCCGTTTGCGCCAACGACGTCCGGCCGAGTGCAGCAGCGACTAGATGCCGCCCAGGCACATGTACTTGATCTCGAGGTAGTCCTCGATCCCGTACTTGGAGCCTTCGCGGCCCAGGCCGGAAGCCTTCACGCCGCCGAACGGCGCGACTTCGTTGGAGATCAGGCCGGTGTTGATGCCCACCATGCCGTACTCCAGCGCCTCGGCCACGCGGAACACGCGGCCCAGGTCGCGGGCATAGAAGTAGGAAGCCAGGCCGAACTCGGTATCGTTGGCCATGGCGATCACCTCGGCCTCGTCCTTGAAGCGGAACAGCGGCGCCAGCGGGCCGAAGGTCTCTTCCTTGGCCACCGCAGCGGTTTTCGGCACGTCCACCAGAATGGTCGGTTCGAAGAAGGTGCCACCCAGGGCATGCGGCTTGCCGCCCAGGGCCAGCTTGGCGCCCTTGTTCACCGCGTCGGCGATGTGCTCCTGCACCTTGGCCACGGCCTTCTCGTCGATCAGCGGGCCGGTGGTGGTGCCGTCTTCCAGACCGTTGCCGATCTTCAGCTTGGATACAGCGGCGATCAGCTTCTCGGCGAAGGCATCGTAGACGCCGTCCTGCACGTAAATACGGTTGGCGCAGACGCAGGTCTGGCCGTTGTTGCGGTACTTGGAGATCAGCGCGCCTTCGACTGCGGCATCCAGATCGGCGTCATCGAAGACGATGAACGGCGCGTTGCCGCCCAGCTCCAGCGACACCTTCTTGATGTCCTGGGCGCATTCGGCCATCAGCTGGCGACCGATCTCGGTCGAGCCGGTGAAGGACAGCTTGCGCACGATGGGGTTGCTGGTAAGCTCGCCACCCACTTCGCCGGCGCTGCCGGTGACCACGCTCAGCACACCTTTCGGGATGCCCGCGCGCTCGGCCAGCTCGACCAGGGCCAGGGCGGAGAACGGCGTCTGCGAAGCCGGCTTGATCACCATGGTGCAACCGGCGGCCAGTGCCGGGCCGGCCTTGCGGGTGATCATCGCGGCGGGGAAGTTCCACGGGGTGATGGCGGCGGTGACGCCGATCGGCTGCTTGATCACGATCAGGCGCTTGTCCGGCTGGTGACCGGGGATCACGTCACCGTAGACGCGCTTGGCTTCTTCGGCGAACCACTCGATGAAGGAGGCGGCATAGGCGATCTCGCCCTTGGCTTCGGCCAGCGGCTTGCCCTGCTCCAGGGTCATCAGGCGACCGAGGTCATCCTGGTTCTCCATCAGCAACTCGAACCAGCGGCGCAGCTTGTTGGCGCGCTCCTTGGCAGTCAGTGCACGCCAGGCCGGCAGCGCCTTCTCGGCGGCCTCGATGGCACGGCGCGTCTCGGCACGGCCCATCTTCGGCACATGACCGATGATCTCACCGGTGGCCGGGTTGTTCACGGCGATGGTCTGACCGCTGTCGGCGTCCAGCCACTGGCCATCGATATAGGCCTGTTGGCGCAGCAGCTGGGGGTCTTTCAGTTGCATGGCAGTCTCCTTCAGTTCCGGCGCCCGGGCGTCGGTGCAAAGTCGTTGGAGTCACGGGCAGAGCCCGCAAGGCGAAAAACCTAGCCTTGCGAGGCCTGGTAATGGATTCAGAGCCGTTGAACGTGCTGGGGTTCAGAATGACCGAACGCACCGTTTGAAATCTCAAACGAATCCTAGGAGCGGCAACGGCAAAGGGCAATAGCCGAAGGGGCTAAATCGACGAAAGAATGATAAAAAACTTGCTCACGGGGCTCTTAACCACCGCAAAAGTGTAAAGTGCGTTCTGAATAATGCACACTCATGCACGATGGACGCTTAGCGCCCAGATGCGTATCATTGCGCCCCGCAACGCATCCGTAGCTCAGCTGGATAGAGTACTGCCCTCCGAAGGCAGGGGTCGTGGGTTCGAATCCCGCCGGATGCGCCAGATCAATCAAGGGCCCAGGTGAAAACCTGGGCCCTTTGTTTTTTCTGGTGGGTGCATGACACGGCTGCCACTTCCAACCAGGGCCTTATGCTGCGGCAAGGGTTCTTCCATGCAGCACCTGGCGCGCCCATGTCCTCGTGCCCCGGCTCTCGCACATCAAAGTCACAGGTGCGACACACTGCAAGCCAGGCTCTGATTCCCAGCTTGGCCTTCAGTGACACGCTTATCCGGTTTGAGCCGTTTTAGCTTGGATATCCCAGCTCGCGTGATAGGGTTAGCCCCTGCTCACCTTAAAATTGGCCACAAGTGGCCCTCACAAGGGCAACCTACATGCAAGCCAAGGCCCGCGAAGTGCCTGTGCTGCCGGTGCTGCAAGATCTGCGGGCCGGTACAGCGGAACTGCACATCAGGCTGGAAAAACAGCTTCCTTTTTTCTCTGACCTGCTCGACACGAACGCCTTTCAACGACTGATGCAGGCGTATTACGGCTTTTATATGCCGCTTGAAAACGCTTTGCTCGACAGCGACGTGACGTCTGCCGATTTCGATCTGGTGTCGCGTCTCAAAGCGCCCACACTGTGCAAAGACCTGCATGCGTTAGGCCTGTCAGCCGAGACCATCGAGTGTTTGCCGATCTGCCGTTCATTGCCGGCAATTAACTGCAGGCCCACCTGCCTGGGCGTTCTATATGTGCTCGAGGGGGCAACGCTCGGTGGACAAATCCTGCGCCGGGAAGTGGCTTCGCGGCTGGGCCTGAATGCCGACAACGGAGCGGCATTTCTCGATATCTACGGGGCGGACACCGGGCGACGCTGGCGTAATTTCATTGCCTATCTGGGTAGCCGATCCCTGGATACGGACGAACGCGGAGCCGTTGTCATGGCGGCCCGAGCCACATTCGGCTGTTTCGAGCGCTGGCTCGAAAGCAGAGAGGTACTGATATGACCCCGCAAAACAAAGATGCCTTTGAAGACTTGCTGAACAACTGCGCCGACGAGCCGATCCGCTTCCCCGGCGCGATTCAGCCCCATGGCTTGCTGCTGACACTCAGCGAGCCCACTCTGGAGATCATCCAGATCAGCGCCAATGTCGAAACCTTGCTGGCGCACACGCCGCAAGAACTGATCGGCCAACCGTTACACAAGCTGATTGGCCAGGCCCATACCGAAGCAGTACGCGAGGCGTTGGTGCGGCCAGCGTTCGCCGACGCAGGGCCCCTGCACTTTCACATCAATGGCACGGTGTTCGAGGGCTTGTTGCACCGGTATCAGGGTGTGTTGATCCTGGAGCTGGAAATACACGTGGAAAATTTCCAGCCGCGAAACGTCGCGGGACTCAACACCAACCTGGCCCGCCTGCTCCAGCGCCTGCAGGTAGCGACCACGCTGCAGGAGCTGTATGACATCAGTGTCAGGGAAATTCAGGCGATGACCGGTTATGACCGGGTGCTCATCTACCGCTTCGAGGAAGAGGGCCATGGTCAGGTCATCGCTGAAGCCTCCGCGCCGTCAATGGAGCTCTTCAATGGCCTGTTCTTCCCCGCCTCGGACATTCCCGAACAGGCCCGCGAGTTGTATCGCACCAATTGGCTGCGAATCATCCCCAACGCCGATTACCAACCAGTGCCTCTGGTGCCGAAGCTGCGTCCCGACACGCAGACCCCGCTGGACCTGAGCTTCGCCACGCTGCGCAGCGTTTCCCCGATTCACTGCCAATACATGAAGAACATGGGGGTGCTGTCGTCGATGAGTATCTCTCTGCTCAAGGACGACAAGCTCTGGGGCCTGATCAGTTGCGGCAATCGCCAGCCTTTGCACGTACCGCATGAGCTGCGCAGCGCCTGCCAGACTATCGGTCAGGTGTTGTCGTTACAGATCAGCGCCATGGAGTCGCTGGAGATCAACCGTCAGCGTGAAGAGAAAATCGATGCGCTGGCGCTGCTCAATCAGGCAATGATCGATTCGCCGCAGACCGTTTTCGATGGGCTGGCAGGGCGACCTGACGTGCTGATGGCGCTGACGGCGGCTGGCGGTGTCGCCATCATCGAAGACAAGCAGTTACACCGATACGGCAACTGCCCGCAGCCGCAGGAAATCCGCGCGTTGCACAAATGGTTGCAGGACAGAGGCAAGCCGGTGTTTTCCAGTCATCACCTTTCTGCTGTCTATCCGCCCGCGGCGCAGTATCCGCAGGTGGCCAGCGGTGTGCTGGCGATGAGCCTGCCCAAACCGGTGGATAACGCTGTGTTGTGGTTTCGTCCGGAGGTGAAGGAAAGCATCAACTGGAGCGGCGATCCGCGCAAGCCCATGGACCTGGAAAATTCCGATGCCGGCCTGCGCTTGCGGCCTCGTACATCGTTCGAAATCTGGAAGGTCGAGATGGCCGGTATCTCAACCAAATGGAGCCAGGGAGATCTGTTTGCGGCCAACGACCTGCGCCGCTCGGCGCTGGAGCATGACCTCGCCCGGCAAGTCCGCCGCGAGCAGGAGGCGGTGCGTGCCCGTGATGAGCTGGTTGCCGTGGTTTCGCATGACCTGAGAAACCCCATGACGGTGATTTCGATGCTCTGCGGCATGATGCAGAAGACCTTCAGCTCCGACGGCCCGCACACCTCGCGACGCATCGCCACGGCACTCGACACCATGCAGCAGGCCGCCGGACGGATGAACACCCTGCTCGAGGATTTGCTCGACACGTCGAAGATCGACGCAGGCCGCTACACCATCACCCCGCAGAAGCTCGATGTCGGACACATGTTCGAAGAGGCGCAATCGCTGCTCGCCCCCCTCGCCCTTGATAAGGACATCAGCATCTCTTTCGAGGCTGATCCAGACCTGCGCATTCACGCTGATCCAGAGCGGCTGTTTCAGGTGCTCTCGAACCTGATCGGCAATGCGATCAAGTTCACCCCACGACAGGGCAAGGTCGGAGTGCGCGCGAAATCTGTCGGCGATGACATCCTGTTCACGGTGCGCGATACCGGCGAGGGCATCCCCAAGGAGCACCTGCCTCATGTGTTCGACCGTTACTGGACGGCGAAGGATGGCAATCCAACCGGGACCGGGCTTGGTTTGTACATTACCCAAGGCATAGTGGAAGCCCACGGCGGGCATATCGTCGTCGAGAGCGAATTGGGCAAGGGGTCGGAGTTTCAGTTTACCGTGCCGGCGCTTGCGGAAAGCGCGCTGTAGGCGACTCGGACGCCTCTCTAACGGCGAGGTTTTCGCTGGGTAGGCGTCCGAGATCAGCAGGCCGGTGCCGCCAGGATCATCGCTAAGGCAATGGAGAGAAAAACGCATGGATATTCTGCCGCTGATCGCTATCGCATTCGTGGTGCTTTTCATCTATTCGTGGCAACGCTCAAGGCCCAAGTCACGCGCGGGCAAAAAGAGGAGAAGCGGCCTGAGCGGACAGGATTCCAGCCCTGGCTTCGGTGACGGGGGCTTCGACTCGGGCGGCGGGGGCGATGGCGGCGGAGGGGGCGACTGAGCCGCCGCCCCTGCCTCAAATCACTCCCAAGGTCAGCGCCTTCAGGGTCGCTGCCGCTCGCGTCGAACACTGCAACTTGCGGAACACGCTTTCGACATGGGTGCGCACCGTGCTCGGGCTGATGCCCAGGTCGCGCGCCACTTCCTTGTTGCTCGCCCCGCTGCTGATGCGTTGCAGTATCTGCGTCTCGCGTTCGCTGAGCAGGCCGTTGCCGGGCTTGCAGGCCAGCGGCGCCTGCTCGCCATGCGCGGCGCTTATCACCGCCTGGCAGGCGCGTGGGTCGAAGCGGCCCTGTTCGGCTTCATTCAGCAATACCCCGGCGGCCTGCTCGTCACTGAGAGCCGCTCGCCAGGGGCGCTCGCCGCGCAATGCGAGCCAGGCCAGTGCGGCGCTCAGCAGTCGGTGTTCGCCACTCAGGGCATCACCACTCAGCGAGCGGAAATAGCCGCTGCCATCCAGGCGTTCGTAGGCGTGCGCAGCCAGTTGTCCGGCTTCGCTCAGGCCGCCGATCTGGCTACAGGCGCGGTGCGTCCAGTAGGGCACCAGGCGTACCGATTCGAGGTCGCCTTCGAGCAGCGGGCCGGGCGTGCTCCAGATTCGATTGGGCACGGCCGCGCGGCCCAGGCCATGGATCAGCGCCGCCTTGGCGAGTAAGTCGAGGCGATCCTCGGGCAAGCCCCACAGCCGGCCGGCATCGCGCACCAGGCTGGCAGCCTGGCGTGAATAGCCGGCCAACCAGGACAACTTGAGATCGATCACGTCGCCCACCAGGGTCAGCGAGACCTGCGGTCCGACGCCAGGCCGTATCCCCTCGGGCGTGCGCAGTGCGTCCAGCCACTCTGCTGCGTGGCGGACAAGCAGCTCGGCGAGGCCCGCAGGATAGCGGCGATCGCCCTGTGCGCCGATCCACTCCAGCGCCGCCTCCAGACCGTGAACGCGCGAAAGGATTTCCAGATCGCCGGCCAGCACCACCTGATAGACCACCTGCGGAATATCGGGATGACGCAGGCCCAGCGGCCGACCGCTGCCGTCGAAGCATTCGAAGATATGCCGCAGCCCCAGCTCGACCTGACCCGGCAAGTCGAGGGTGCGGGCCACCTCGCCGGCGACTTCGCAGTGCACCACGGCCAATGGCGTGGTGCGCAACATGGCGCGCTGGCCGGCGGCATCGAGGGTGTGCGCGAGCATGTCGCGGCGCCCACCGACATCATCGCCGAACAGGCGCATGAAGCCCTCGGCGTTGGCCGTGCAGCCCGACCAGCGCAGCAGCGCCACCTGGCGGACCGCATCGAGCTGCGCCTGATCGCCGCCACTGGCCTGCACCAGCCACTGCGCAAGGCGCGCGGTACGGCGCGACTGATCGATGGGCTGGCCCATGCTCAGGTCACCGACCATGGCCAGCGCCAGCATGGCGTCTTCCAGCGCGACGGCGTCATTCACCTGCATGGGCAGCTCTCCTGTTTTTTTGCCGTCCTCGGATAAACGACCGATACCGGGGCACCGGCGCATTATCGACACTGAACTCTCCCAAGCACAGGAGATTCCATCATGTTCAATTCCAAGCCGTTGATCCTGGCACTTGCCATCGCCAGCCCCTTCTTCGCCATCAATGCCCAGGCTGCCGAGGCCAAGCCTTCGGTAGTGATCGTCCACGGCGCCTTCGCTGACGGCTCCGACTGGGCCAAGGTCGTGCCGCTGCTGCAGGAAAAAGGCATCAAGGTCACCGTGGTGCAGAATCCGCTGACCTCGCTGGTCGACGACGTGGCCGCCACCCAGCGCGTGCTGAACAATCAGGACGGCGACGTGGTTCTGGTCGGCCACTCGTGGGGCGGCACGGTGATCACCGAGGCCGGGGCCGACGAGAAAGTGCGCAGCCTGGTCTATGTCGCCGCGTTCGCCCCCAACGCCGGTCAGTCCAGCGGCGAGCTCTACAGCGGCTACCGCACCGCGCCGGGCTCGAGCCAGATCGCGGCGGACAAGAATGGCTTCCTCTACCTGACACCGCAGGGCATGGCCGCCGACTTCGCCCAGGATCTGCCAGCCGCGCAGACGGCGGTGATGGCCGCCACGCAAGGCCCGATCCGCGCGGCAGCTTTCGATGAGCGCACCAGCGTCGCGGCCTGGAAGCAGAAGCCGTCCTGGTACCTGGTCGCCAGCGATGACCGCATGATCGTGCCGGAGATGCAGCGCGACTTCGCCAAGAAGATCGGTGCGCAAACCACCGAGGTCGCCGCCAGCCACGTGCCGCAGCAATCGCGTCCGGCCGATGTGGCCAAGGTGATCATCCAGGCGGTGGAGAAAACCCAGGCCGCTGCCAAGTAAGGTTGCAGCCGCCTGAACGAACAATGCCGCACCTTGAAGGGTGCGGCATTGTTCGTTACAGCGCTCGGATCAGCTCAGCGCATCACGCGTGTGCACGCCGTCGACCAGACGCTGGATGCCCAGCGGGTTGGCGTTCTGCAGCGCCTCCGGCAGTACCTCGTCCGGGTAGTTCTGGTAGCAGACCGGACGCAGGAAGCGGTGGATCGCCAGGGTGCCGACCGAAGTGCCGCGAGCGTCGGAGGTCGCCGGATACGGGCCGCCATGCACCATGGCGTCGCAGACTTCAACGCCAGTCGGGTAGCCATTGAGCAGCACACGGCCGGCTTTGACTTCCAGCAGCGGCAGCAGGTCGCGGAAAGCGCTCAGGTCTTCACGCTCGGCGATCAGGGTGGCGGTCAGCTGACCGTGCATGCTCTGCAGGGCACGGGTCAGCTCGGCGCTATCGGCGACTTCGACGACGATGCTGGTCGGGCCGAAGACTTCTTCCTGCAGCAGGTGGTCGCCTTCGAGCAGCATGCTGACGTCAGCCTTGAACAGCTGCGGCTGCGCCTGGTTGCCAGTTTGCTCGTTGCCAGCCAGGTGGCTGACTTTTGCATGGCCTTTGAGCTGCGCGACGCCGCTGGTGTAGCTGCGCAGGGTGCCGGCGTTGAGCATGGTCTGCGCCGGCTGTGCGCCAATGGCATCGGCCAGGCCGGCGACGAACTCACTGAACTCGGCGCTGCGAATGCCGATGACCAGGCCCGGGTTGGTGCAGAACTGACCGCAGCCCAGTACTACGGAGCCGGCCAGCTCCTTGGCCACGGTGGCGCCACGCGCCTTCAGGGCGCCCGGCAGGACGATCACCGGGTTGACGCTGGACATCTCGGCGAACACCGGGATCGGCTGCGGACGGGCAGCCGCCATGTCACACAGGGCGCGACCGCCTTTCAGCGAACCGGTGAAGCCGACCGCCTGGATGGCTGGGTGCTTGACCAGAATCTCGCCGACGCCGCCGCCGAAGATCATGTTGAACACGCCCTTGGGCATGCCGGTTTTCTCGGCTGCACGAATGATCGCATCGGCCACACATTCGGCAGTGGCCATGTGGCCGCTATGCGCCTTGAACACCACCGGGCAACCGGCTGCCAGGGCAGAAGCGGTATCGCCACCGGCGGTGGAGAAGGCCAGCGGGAAGTTGCTGGCGCCGAACACGGCGACCGGACCGACGCCAATCTGGTATTGGCGGATATCCGGGCGCGGCAGCGGCTGACGATCCGGCAGGGCGCGGTCGATGCGCGCCCCGTAGAAGTCACCACGACGCAGCACCTTGGCGAACAGACGCATCTGGCCACTTGTACGACCACGTTCACCCTGGATGCGGGCAGCCGGCAGAGCAGTTTCGCGGCAGACCAAGGCAACGAAGTCATCACCGAGGGCATCGATTTCGTCGGCAATGTCCTCGAGAAACTCGGCACGGCGCACGGCCGACAGGTTGCGATAAATCGGATAAGCGGCGGCAGCAGCCTGGGCGGCAGCGTCGACTTCTTCCGGCGTGGCCTGGATGAAGGTGTACGGCAGCGCTTCACCGCTGCTGGCGTCGAGGCTCTTGTGCTCGACGGTGCCGGCGGCGCGGCGCTCCCCGCCGATGTAATTGTGGCCAGTCAGACTCAGCATGGCGTTCTCCTGTCAGTGAATGGCGGGCAAGGCGCCATCGGGACAATGAATGAGGCCCGGCGGCAGTGCCGGGATTCGCAACCGCCTGCGCAGTTGTAGGATGTATGATAAGTGACAACAACAGATTTGTCCTGCTTACCGTCCAACGACGCCGGATGCGACCTGAAGTGGCGCTCAGGGACTTACGCTGTGCTGCTGCGGCTCGCTGCGATAATGCAGAGGTGCCATGCCGAACCAGCGCACGCAGGCCTTGTGAAAGCTGCTCTGATCGCGAAAGCCGAGCTGCGCCGAGATGTACTTGAGGCTACGCGTGCTGTGGCGCAGCAGGCTGGCCGCCTGTCGCTGACGTGCAGCGTCGAGCAGGTCGGAGAAATTCACCTCATCGCGCATGAGGCCATGCTGCAGGCTGCGCTTACTCATGCCCAGTTGCGTCGCCACCTCACCCAGACCGGGGCTGATCCCCAGGCTGAGCTGCGCACTGAGGATGCGCCGCACCCGGCCCTCCAACGATCCATCTACCTGCTCGCTCATCCAGGTTCTGGCGTATCCGACGTGCAGCGGATGCAGGGCTTGCGCAGCGGTAGGTAAGCAGATCTCAGCATCGCTCAAGCTGAAGGTCATACGGTTGCGCGGCGCGCCGAAGCGCAGGTTGTCACCGAACAGCCGGCGCAGCTCATCGGTATCCTCGGGTTGCGCGTAGGTCAGCTCCAGCAGCACTGGCATCGGCCGCTCGAAAGGCGCCAGCCAATGCACCACAGCAAGGGCCAGGGCGGCCCCGGCGTCGATGAATGCCCGTGGCGCCTGCGGCCCTACGGCGCCAATCTCCAGGCCCATCAGATGAAAGCCCTGGGCATCCTGTTCGATGAACATGTGCGACCCGTCGGTGGTCAGCGGGTGGTACTCCGCCATGTGTCGCAATGCATCGCTCAGGGTCGCACTGGACATCATGGCGTAGCTCTTCACGCCCAGCAGGCAGGGATGGAAGTGTTGGTAGGCGCGCAGCCCCATGTCCTGATCACCGCTCTCGGCCACCAGTAGCTCGACGAAACGGTAGACCTGCAGCATGGGAATCGTCCCGCTGCCGGTGAGCAGTTGAGCGAACTCGGCCAGCCCCTCCTCGCGGGCACCGCCACGTTCGAGAAACGCCTTGGCCAGTATGCGAAAGCAGTCGCTGGTAATCGAATACATCGAGTCTTCCTGTCCAATAACGGCTGAGTACCGGTTTCCACGGACATGCGAATGGTGCCGCGGAACACTTCTCGCCCCTGCGCTCGAAGAGGATGATAGCCACCTAAGGATTTGCGCCAGCCTCCAGACCTCGGCGAGTCGCTCGACTCCCCTTTCACAGGACGCAGACGCGTGCCTTCGGCCAGGCCACACGCGCTGTCCAGCGCTCTGGTGACCCTGCGTGATGCAACGACATCACGACTCTCCAAGCATTATTTAACCCAACATCGGCAAGAGGATTTAGCTCTCGCCGGTGTGTTCATTGCTTTGCCCGACAATGGCCCCTGAAAAAGGTAAGAACAGGATGTACGGCCCAGCGATATACGGCTTCTGCCGGCAGGAGCCGGCATGAACCGTAACCCTCAGTTAATGCCGCCCATGGCTCCCGGAGCCCTGGACGATCTGCAACGCGCCCACCTGTTCTACGACGAACTGCAGCGCGGGCACTTTTGCCTGGCCTTCCAGCCCGTGGTCGCGGCGCGTGAGCCGGGGCGCATCCTTTACCGGGAGAGCCTGCTGCGTCACGAGAGTGGCGGGCTGGGCTTCAACCCCTTCCCGCTGCTCGAGCGCCTGCACGTCATCCGCCCCCTGGATCATCGGGTGCTGAACGTCATGATCGACCTCCTGCAGAGCCATGCCGAGCTCACCCTCGGGTGCAACATCTCGGCCCTGAGTACGGTGTGGGATCCCGACTGGGAAAGCACGCTCGAGACCCTGAACGCCGACCCATGCGTGGCCCGCAGGCTGACTGTGGAGATTACCGAAAGCAGCGTACCGCCCTGCCATAACAGTGCCGTGGAGCTGGTCACTCACCTGCGCAACAGTGGTTGCCAGGTGGCGGTAGACGACTTCGGCTCGGGCTTCGGCACACTGGCGTTCATCCTGCAAAGCCAGCCGGACATCATCAAGATCGATCAGAGCTATATCCAGCGCGCCCGCGAAAACACCCAGGGCGAACGAACCCTCGTGCATCTGCTGGAGCTGTGCAAGACCTTGGCACCCTGCGTGATCGTCGAAGGCATCGAGACCGAAGCAGACCTGCAGCTGGCCCAGGACATTGGCAGCGAATGGCTGCAGGGTTACCTGTTCGGTCGCCCGAGTTTCGCACTCGCCGACCTGCCCGGCATCCAGCGCATCCCAGGCTGATCGTCACCCAATCCTTCCCCGATGGACCGAACAGGTCCGTCGTTCTGTCATGAGACTTGTATGTTGAGAAAACTGAAGATCGGTACACGCGCGGCGGCAAGCTTCGCCCTGCTGGCCCTGCTGGTCATCCTGCTGGGCGCTGTCACCCTGATGCAGATGAAGCGCATGGACGCCGCCTCCGACGCCATAGAAGCCAAGTGGTTTCCCTCGATGCTGGCGCTCGAAGAGATGGGCATGAGTGCAGCCAGAATAAGGGCTCTGACTCTGCGCACCCATATCATTCGCGAGACAGAACAGCGGACCGCCGACCTCGCTACGCTGGAGCAGAGCAAGCGCGAATTCGACCATGCCGAACAGGAATATATCGCTCTGATCGGCTCGGCCGAGGAAAGAAGCACCTACGAACGCTTTCGCAGCAGTCGCGAGCGCTACATGGCCACGCAGGCACAGGTCATAGAGGCGATCATGTCCGGCGATGATGCCCAGGTAGCCCGACTGGTCGGCGGCCAGCTCAGCGAGCATGCGGACGACCTGGGCGCAGCCCTGCTGGCACTGGTAAAACTCAACGAGCTGGGCGCCGAGCAGGCCTCGGCAGACAGCGAGGCTGCCTACGCAGCGGCGAACGCCATCGTCCTGATCACGCTGCTGGTCGCCATCATCTGCACCGTCGCCCTGGCAGTGCTGCTGACCCGCAGCATCACCCAACCTTTGGCTCAGGCCGTCGGGATAGCGCAGGAAATCGCAGCAGGCGATCTTAGCCGCGACTTTTCCGATCAGGGCAAGGATGAACCCGCCCAGCTCCTCAGTGCACTGGGCACCATGCGCCACAACCTGCGCGACACCCTGCAACAGATTGCCGACTCGTCCAGCCTGCTGGCGTCCTCGTCAGAGGAGCTGCATGCGGTGACCGAAGATGGCAGACGCGGCCTGCATCAGCAGAACGACGAGATCGAACAGGCTGTCACCGCCGTGACAGAGATGACGGCAGCGGTGGAGGAAGTGGCGCGCAATGCCGTGAGCACCTCACAGGCCACGCGTGATACCGATGAAAGTGCGCGTCATGGCCATGCTCAGGTCGGCCAGACGATTGACTCGATTCGCCTGCTGACCGCCGACATCGGCAACGCAGGCGAAGAGGTCGGCCTGCTCGCGAGCAACGTGCGCAATATCGGCCAAGTGGTCAATGTCATTCGCGCCATCGCCGACCAGACCAACCTGTTGGCGCTCAACGCCGCTATCGAAGCAGCGCGTGCCGGCGATCACGGCCGCGGCTTTGCTGTGGTGGCGGACGAAGTCAGGGCGTTGGCGCAGCGAACTCAGCAGTCCACAGGCGAGATCGAGCAGATGATCAGCGCCATACAGACGGAAACCGAGCAGGCCGTGGCTACCATGAACGCCAGCATGGAGCGCGCCGACTCGACCCTGGAGCTGGCCCAATCCGCTGGCGATGCGCTAGGTACGATCACTGACGCCATCGCCACCATCAACGAGCGCAACCTGGTGATCGCCAGCGCCTCGGAACAGCAGGCGCAGGTGGCACGCGAGGTCGACCGCAACCTGGTCAATATCCGTGACCTGTCGCTGCAAAGCTCGGCCGGTGCCGACCAGACCAACGCTGCGAGCCAGGAGCTGTCACGCCTGGCCGTCGCGCTCAACACGTTGCTGATGCGCTTTCGCCTGTGACCCCAGGTTCGACCTGCGCCATATGGCTGAGTCCAGGCGGCAACTGCCGCCCTTGGACTCCATGAGCAAGACAGCGCAGAGTCGAATCAGTCAGCGACTGAACATGAAGGTCTCGAATTCAAGATCATCAAGCGCCCTGTTGAGCCGGTACAACCCGAGAAGTACGCAGAGCAGCAGCGACAGGGTAAAGCCGTAGCCAAAGAACGTCGGGCCGAGCATCTGGCTGAACAGCGTCAACGCACCGTTTGCCAGGACGAACAGCACGCAGAGCTCGAGCACGATGGCGCGCTTGTCGAGATAGAAAAAGACGTTGAGCAAGGCCATGAACACCACCTGAATGCTCACGCCGATCACGTCGATGTAGAACAGCGGCAGGTAGTAGTGCGAGATGCCCAGCCACGACAGCAGCTGCGGCGCCAGCAGAAACAGCAGCACCAGGGTCAGCCCCTGAACCTTGCAGATCTCCATCAGACCCTGGCGAATCGCCAGAATCATCTGCTCCTTGAGCCAGCCGATGTGCTGCAGGGTTTCCCCGCCACGAATCGCCTCATAGACGCGCTCGTACCACTCGGCAAAATCGGTCTCGATACGCACCAGGAACACCGCCATGCCGGGGATGATGGACAGGTAGGCGAGGAAGATCGGCAGGTCATAGAGGATCGACGCTCGCAATGGGCCGATCACCGCTTCGGAGGTCGAGGGGTTGAACCAGAAGATGAACTTGTCGATCCAGATGCCCAGGTTGTAGCACAGCCCGGTCAGCAGCAGGCTGCCGAACACGTGGCGACGCTTTAGAAAATCGAACGCGACCAGGCGTTCTGCCGGGTACTCGCGAAGGATGTCGAAGAGGAAGATGAACAGCAGGCTGGAGTGCCCGATCAGCAGGCCCAGCAGCAGACCGTCGATGTTGAGAAAGCGCAGCAGATAGGCCGAGGCGACCATCAGCGAGTAGCCGAGGAACATCACGCCGAGAATGCGGTTGTAGGCCTTCATGCCCGACAGGAAGATAATCACCAGCCACAGGTTGCACAGCACCACGAAGTTGGCCATCACCAGCAGGCGATAGGAAAACGACTGATCGAACAGCAGCCCCAGCACGCAGATCGCCAGCAGCCCCGAGACGATCGTTACCAGCAGCAGTATGCCCACCAGGTTGGGCAGGATCAGGTCCAGGCGTTTTTCGAACAACCGGTCGGAGACGAAGCGGGTGAAGAACAACTGCAGCCCGCCGGTGAGGATCAGCGACGAGGCCATCAGGTAGGTCACGGTGACCAGGAATTGACCGATCAGCGTTTCCGGTAGCACCGCCCCCAGGCTCAGTACGCCGATGAGCATTACGCTGATGATCGACAACACCCAAGGCCCGGAGCTGATCAGGCCGGCATACAGGTAGGCGCGCATCGTCGATGTGTAGGAGTCCTTGGACAGGATCTTCCTCAGTTCAAAGCCAATACCCGCCATTACGCGCTCTCCGTGCCTTCGCGATACAGCTCACGATAACGCGCGAGCATCAGTTCTTCGGTGTAGTAACGCCGCACACGCTCAAGGCCGACGGCCTGGGCAGCCTTCCAGCGCTCCGGGTTGCGCAACAGCGAGAGAATGGCGCGCGAGGTGGCCTGAGGGTCGGCGATGGCCACCACCTCCCCTGCCGTACCGAGCTGGCGATCCTCCGGCGTGGAGCCTTCGACCAGCTCGCGGCACGAGCCGACATCACTGGTCACGACCGGCGTGCCGGCGGCCCAGGCCTCGAGTACCACCAGCGGCTGCGCCTCGCTGATCGAGGTCAGGACCATGACGCCCAGTTGCGGTACGACTTCGCGCACCTGGCGGAAGCCGAGAAAACGCACCTTGTCCTGCAGCCCCAGACTGGCTACCAGGCTGTGGCACTCGGCGGCGTAATCCGGATCCTCTTCCTCCGGGCCGACGATCCAGCCTTCGGCTTCGGGCATGACGCTGACCACGCCGCGAATCGCGCGGATGAAGGTCTTGACGTCCTTGATCGGTACCACACGCCCGACCAGACCAGCCACCGGCGGCACGCCCTCGGGCCGACTGAGCAGCGCCTGATCCCAACTGGCCAGATCGATACCGTTGGGGATCACCCGCGTGCGCGCCTCGGGAGCGCCGTCGAGAACCTGACGCCGCCTGTTGCCCTCGTATAGCGCGATGATGGAGTCTGCAGAGCGATAGGTGATCAGCCCGATGCGCTCGAAGAAGCGGATCCACAACCTGCGGATATAGCTGACCTCCGCATCGAGGCCGGTGCTCAGGCGCTCGTCGGGGCTTTCGGCGATCCAGGCCGCTTGAGCCAGATCGATCTTGCGTTCCTTGGTGTAGATGCCGTGCTCGCTGAGCAGGTAGTAGCAGTCCCACCGACGCTGCAGAATGCTGCCCAGAAGGCCGGCATACCCCGTGGAGATGGAGTGCAACATGCGCGCGCGCGGCAGCGTTCTGGAGACTTCCGCCAGCATGAACAGCGGCGCCTGCATGGAACGCAGCGTCCAGAAGTAATTGACGAATGACGGATCGGCGCAATGCTGGGTATAGCCATCGACGATAGCATTCCAGCTGGCGCGGCTCTGCAGGAAGGCCTCGCGGCCGATACGGCCCGCTGCAAGGGTATCCACGAAGGCGTTACCCTGCTCCTCGCTGGGCTCGTCCGGACTGTGCAGAAAGCGATGCACGTCGACCATCAGCTCGGCCAGCTCGGCACTCGAACGGGTACTGGTGGTGGGAATTGCACTCCAGGCGTCTTCGAGAAAGTGCTCCTGAATGTGCACCACGTTATCGGGGATGGCGTAGTGGCGCTTGCCGTAGACCTCCTTCTGACCACCGATGAACAAGACCGAGAAGGTCAGCTCGGGCAGCCCCAGGATCAGCTGGTTGATCCAGCTCGACACGCCCCCACGCACGTAGGGCCAGGTTCCCTCGAGCAACAGGCAGACATCGACGCTCTGCACGTCGGGAACAGCGGATTTCTCACTCATAACCAGTATCTAGCCAATGCCGCGAAGGGGGGGCGTTGCAACAGCTCGGCCGGCATCGTCGCCAGCATTTGCGGAATTTCTTCATAGCGTTGACGCAGAAACGCGATTTCGGCCCGATACGGTGCCAATTGCACCGCATCCATACCGGTCTGGGCGGACAGATCGAACTGTGCCATTGCCTCATCAAGGTTGCCCTGCTCCATGGCGATACGCCCGGCAAGCAGGTGCAGCTCACCACTTGTGTTGCTCACCAGAGCAGACGTCACGTGCCCCCAGGCCTGCTGCAGCACATGATCAAGAACGCTGCCCTGGGCCAACCCGACATAGGCAAGCTCCCAGTACCAACGCGCCAGTTGCGCATGCAGGGCGAGCTTGCGGTCTGTGCTGACGTTTTCCATGTCTGCCAAAGCGTGCTCGATACGCTGGTTGATTCGGCTTTCACGTTGATCGAGCATCGAGTAAGCGAGCAGACGCACGTCATCGGATGGATCACGCAACGCCAGTTTAAGAATCGGAATGGCTTCCTTGCTGCGCATGCGGCGTGTCGCGAAGATCGCCGTCAAACGCTGATCGGGGTCTCGCGCATGGCGCAATACATCCTGAAGTCCACCATCGCTGAACATCAACTCCTGCTTGCGCTCGCGTGGCTTGAAAGGCAGCTCGGGAACGGCAGTGGCCTCCCAGGGCTGTGTCTGACGTTTGCGGGGCAAGTACAAGGCAGGAAACAGCGCCAGCGCCACGCCGATCATGCCGATCAGGGGGATGAAGAACGAGACGCTGAAAATGAACAGCGGGCTCCAGGGAAAAGGGTAGCGATAGCGACGCGGCAGTAACAGCCAGATGCCGGCAGCCAGCATGGCGCTGCCCAGGCCATGTGCGGAAGCATAAAGCAACGCGGCCTGATGCACCGGGAGATCGCTGACCGCACTGGCCCAGCTCCCGATTTCAAGCAGCGCGGCGCCGCTAAACAGCCACTTGCTGATCATTCAATGCGCACTCATTGAAGAGAAAATGTCTCAACGCATCACGCTCATCACCACCCTCGAACAGGAACTGATGCGTCTGTACACCCAACGATTCCAGCTCTCGGTCCTGGCCGAAGCGCTCGGCGAACAGCTGCCGCAAACGCACCAGATAACCCAGCGAACCCTCACCCGAGGTCAGTGGCAGCAGCACCAGCACGAGACGACGGCCGCGCCCGTTGATCGCCTTGAGCTGCAAGTCGAGGCCGCGCTGGCTCCCCTCCAGGAGACGCTGAATCTCTTCGCCGTTTTCCTCGGAGAGCTCGAACGCAAACAGGCTGGCCGGCAGATCGTGGTCTCGTGCGTCGCTGAGCGAGCGCTTGAGCAGTTGCGAGTAGTGCTGGGCGTCGGCGTCCGGCAGCTGCAACGCTTGGGGATCGCTCATCAGCAGATCGGCGATATGTCCGGCCAGAATCGCCAGCAGGCTGAAGCTGCGCTCGTGGAACATGAAGAACGGCATCTGCTGAATCGCCAGAACGGCCAGGATGCGGTCTTCGGTGTCGATCAGCGGCACACAGACCTGCAATGCGGAATGACGGCCACCCTCGCCACGCTCCAGTACCTCGGAGCGGACACTGACCAGCTCTCCACGCTGCAGACACTGGCGCAGGAGCACATCGTTGCTGTTCAGCTCACCCATCTCGCCAAGCGTGGCAAGCGGCTGCAGCTCGACCTGCTCGTTGTCCATGACCCTGTAGAGCCCTGCAACCCGCAGCGAACCGTATTGCGCAAGCAGCGATATGACCGTGTCGGCCAGGGTCTTGAGCGCATCGCGATCACCCGGCAAGGCCCGCAATTGTTCGCGCAGGCTGAGCAGGGAGCTGCGCAGACTCTGGTCGTTGCCAGCTACACGCTGCTCCAGACGATCATGGGAAATGCGCAGGATGTGATGAGAGCGAGTGAACTCGTCGAGCCGCAGCTGGCGGTACTCGTTGGCCAGACTGAGGCGCTCGAGACGGCGTTCCCATATATCACGGAACTCGCCTACCAGCATGCTGCACAGCAGCATTCCCACGATGAAGGAGGCAGGGATATCCAGATAGAGTTCGCGACCTGCCAGCCGAAACACAAACAGCGCTGCGATGAACAACGCCGCACTGAACAGCCCTTGCAGGAATCCATAGCGAACGCCGAGCAGTATCGGTACGAGAATCATCCAGGGGAACGACGCCGCCACGAGCAACGGATCGTCCGGCGATAGCCAGTAGCCGAAACCCAGGGCGAGCAGCGTCAGCAGGCAGGTTTCCCACCAGGAAACACGGCCACTGGCCCTCGGCGCAAGTATGAAATCCTTGTGGGCAGACTGCATCGTCATCACTCGAAGTCGAGGTTACCGACCAGCTCACGCAGTACCTTCTGCGCCGCCCCCGCAAGGCTCTCGCGCGACCAGCCCGCACGGGCGCCGCTCGAACTCCAGAGCACACGACCGGTGGCCGGTTCCAGCACCTGCAGGCTGAGGCCTACGGCTGGCTCGCCATCGAGGCCATTCTTGTACTGCCACTCCTCGACGCTGCCGGTGATCACGTAAGCCAGACGTTGCTGGCGCGCCCAGTCGAGGGCCTGGATCTGGCGCTCACGGTCGTCCTGCAGCAACAGGTCCTGCCGCGGCTGCTGCGGATACATCAGCGGCCGCACGCCCTCTTCAGCCAGAATGCTGATGAGAATCTGCTCGGCGCGCTCACCGGCCTGCGGGGCCTGGGCGTAATTGACCAGCGGCGCCACACCCCAGGAGGCGTCACGCGGCAGCGTCTGACCACTTTCGCGAGTGAAGCTCGAGCACCCGGTAGCGAGTACTGCAATGACCGCCAGGGTCAGGCAACGGATGATTTGCATCGTCATTCCTCCTTTGAGAATCCTTGCTTAGCGCCCAAAGCGGGTGCTGTAGGTAATGCCCATGGAACCACCGGCATCACCCTCTCCACCACGCGGGGCGGATTGATAGCCGAGGGTCACCGCCAACTCGTCATCGCCGAACAGCTCGACGCCAACGCCCAGGTTGATACCGTAGTTGAACTGCTTTTCCGTCCACTGCCAGCCGGCAATGGTGTCGACCATCCAGGTGAACTGCGGACGGGTTCGATTCAGGGCGCCGGGGAAGCCACGGCGCCAGGTGCTGGCGACATACACCTGGCCGTAACGGTCCTGCATCAGCTCCTCGCCCAGAATCGTCGCGCCCGGCGTGGTGTCGAAGGGTATGTAGGCGCCTCCGTTGGCACTCAGCAGCTCGCTGGGTACCTCGCTCTCGACACTGTTCTTCTGATAATCGAGGCCGGTGCGCAGCAGCCAGGAGGGATCATCGAAGAACAGCATGTGCCCCCACTCGAGGGATACAGCATTACCCGTGCCGAGCGCATCGCCGCCTCTCGAGCTGTAGCGGCTATGCGTGACCGACCAGCTCAGCTGGTCACGCGCGGAAAAGCCGTGCTGACCTCTCAGGCCCAGGCCGTCACGCATACCCAGAGCGCGCAACAGCCCGGTGTCATCGGCCAGCCTGTGCCAATCCACGGCGACGCCCAGCTCATCGCGCGAACTCAGCCGCCAGGTCCGCTCGACGCCCAGGCCATGGCGGTCATCGTCATCGCGCAGACTGCTGTCGAGGTACAGGCTGAGGTCGCCATCGGACAGCTCCCGACGAGCATGCAGCTTGAGATTGCGCTCGTTGCCCATCACCGCGCTGTCCAGGTTGGCGCTGTCATAGCGCATCTGGTCGAGCTGCAGATCGGCATACCAGTCGTCCCCCAGGTTGCGCGCGACGCGCAGGCGAGGCCCGGACATATCCAGGTCGCCGAAATCCATCTTGTGCCAACCCAGCTGGATGCCCTGAGGTGAGCGCTCGAGCATGCCGGTGGTCTGATTAAGCAATTGCTGGCGAATGGAAACCGGCTGCTCGTCGCCCTGGGCGCTGAGTGCGGTGGCCAACGCCTCGCCGTCGTGTCCCAGGCGAGCGAGCACCTCGACCTGATGGGCGACATCCAGGCTGCCATGCTGCAGGAGACGCTGCATTTGCTCGCGATTGTCGCTGCGTAGCGCCTGCTGGATCTGATCGTAGTTACCGGGCTCGAGGCCGCGCGCAGCGCCCCAGGCCAGCCAGTCGTCCTTGAGCGCCGCCTGGTTGCCGGCATCCAGCCGTTCGAGAAAATGTTCGAACCAGAGTTGCAGTGTCGCCTGTTCGCCATTCCACAACTGCCTGGCCTGCGACAGGGAGACCAGCGAGCCTTGGCTGCCGGCGAGCAGGCGCAGGTACATGGCATAACCTTCCGGCGTCGCGATGATCCGCGTGCGGTCCATATCCTTGAGCAACTGACGACGCAGGCGCCAGGCCAGATCGGCATAGCCGGCAGCCTCGGCGGCATCGGCGTAGGCGGCCCATGCCAGGCGATCGGCCGGATTGGACTTGAGGTGCTGACGGAACCAGAGCAAGGCCTCACGCGTATTGTTGAGCATCATGTGGCCGGTGGCGTAGGGCAGCCACAGGCGACTGTCAGCAACGGCTCGTGAGCGCCACTGCGGCAGCAGCGATGCAAGGACATCGCGCTGGGCATTGTCGATGTAGAACCAGAGCATGCGCTGACGCACCAGGTTGTCTTCCGGGAACTGAGCCAGGGCCTGTTTGTAGAACTGGTTGGCCTGCTCGTACTGCCCATCCTCGGCTGCCAGTGCCGCACGAGCGAGCCAGTACTGCGAACTACCGCGCCCCGCCGGCGACTGCTCGGCCTCGGCCAGCAACGCTCTGAGCGTATCCCAGTCGCGCAAGGTCTCGGCCAGCTGCAGCGCCACGGTCAGCCGCGCCACCCTGCCGGTACGCCGCCAGCTCTCCACCAAAACCTGCAGCGCACGGCGCGGTTCCTTGTCCCAGTAGATTCGGATCAGGCGATCTTCATCATCCCGACCCAGCGGCACGTCGAGACTGACCAGGCGCTCGTATGCCTCGCGCACATCGGTATCACGCTCGAGCTTCCACGCCAGGTCTGCACGCAGTTGCCAGTACTCCGGGTCATCCACCTCGGTCGCGTCTATGGCAGTCAGCACCGCCCAGGCCTGATCCGGCTGGAAGAGGTTCCAATACACCCTGGCCCAGCGGATGCGATCTTTCGTGGTCAGGCTCGTGCGCCCAGCCATGCTGGCCCAGAGCTCGGCTTCCTTGTCGAGCTGCTGAGTATTCTCCAGCAGCATGCGCAGGCGCTTGCGGGCGAACAGATGGTTGGGATAGCGCTGCAGGTAAGCGCGCAACCAGGACTCCGCATCCTCGGGGGTACCGCGAACTTCGTGGCTATACACCAGCGTGTCCACTTCCTGATCCGTCATCTGCCGCTGGCGGTCGATCGCCGAGAGCGTGCTGACCACCTGATCGAAGTCGAACAGTTGCAGCGCATAACGCCAGACGCGCTCACGCATCGCCGGGTCCTCTCGATGCGCCAGCATCTGCACCCAGTAGTTCAATGCCTGCTGGGTATGCCCGGTCCATTCTGCCAGGCGCGCCAGTTCAGCCATCAACTCGAAATCATCGGGCGTCTGCGCCAGCAGCTCCGGCCCGATCTGCCAGGCACGATCGATCGCGCCGGACGCCAGGCTGAGGCGGAAATCGGCATTGCGCGCCCGATGGTCATCGGCTTTCAGGCTCAACCAGCGCTGAATGAACATGTCGGCGAGATCGAAGCGCTGCGCCGCCTGAGCGGCATCCACCCCCTCGGCGAGCCAATCCAGCGATTCCTGCTCGGCGTCCAGCTCGCCGAGGTGCTGCACCAGCAGTTCAGCGGCCTGCTCGGAGTGGTCTGCAGCGCGCAAGGCGTTGAACGCCTCACGCAGGTGCTCGGCGCGCTTGCGAGCGTCGGGCTCTGCGGCAGCCAACTGCAGGTATAGCTGCGCGGCGCCGCTTTGATCGTTGTTCGCCAGGCTCCACAATGCGGCCTCGCCAAGCCAGTGCGTACGCCGCGCGATATCACGTTCGGCAAGGGCCTTGTAGGACGTCACCGCCACATCCAGGCCGCCGATTTCCAATGCGTAGCGCGCGATACGCTCCAGCATGCCGTTGTCCATATCGGCGATCTGCAGCGTCCGCAACGCCTCGATCAGCTGCGCCCGCCGCTCTTCGCTAATACCTGCGGGGTCGGCCTGAGCCCTGAGGATATCCAACATCGCCGCATAGAACGGCGTGACGGCCAGCAGGCGGCCTTGCAGTTGCTCCAGATACTCACGCGCACGCTTGTAGTCACCGACCTGAATCAACTGATCGATCAACCTCAGGCGTAGCTGATCGTCTTCAGGGTGGGCCTTGATCAGCAACTCCGTATAGCTGATGGCCACGGCGTCGGGGGGCGAATCGTCAGAGGGAAGGAATACGTCCTCGCTCTTGTAGGAAAGAGCCAACAGCGCAACCACGAAGAGCGCGACGAGCACGATCATCCAGGGGTTGAGCAGGCGCGTCTGGCGCTCGCGTTTACTGGTTGCAGATAAGCTTTCCATCTCTCACCCGCTTCATTGGCAACTCGAAGTGCCAGAGACCCTTGTCAGCCTTCGCCTGAAAGCGACTCCCACCCACCTGTACCTGACATGCCTTGTCCGAACGCACGCTGAACGCCAGCGGGAACTCTCCCTCGAAGGAAAACGTGACGTTTCTGCCATCGCTGTAGCTCCACCCCGTCAGCGGGATGTTGGCCTCTTCGAGGGCAGGACGCGGATCGCGTGTTTCGCGCAGCGCCAACACCGCTTCAGGCCCGCTGAGGTGCACGTAACGCCCTTGCGGCAGGTCGCGCACACCCGCAACCCCCTCGGAACGCGAGAGATCGGGCCACCCCAAAGCCGGGTCGAGACGCAGCGTACGCATGCCCACCAATCCCTTGATCAACCACGCGCCATCGCTACGCCTGGCCACGCTCGCCCTGTAAAGGCCCTCTACGCGCTTGATGTAATCGCTCATCCACAGCGACAACGGCTGACTGTCGACCATGGCCTGGTAGGTCTGCTTCATCACACGAATGGAGGCCTGCTTGGTCCCCGAATAGAAGTGGTAATACAGGTGAAAGCCTCGCAGGCGGCGCGGGCTGTCCGTCAGCGCGAAGGTTTCCTGCACGCCACGGAAGCCGTAGTAGGGGCCCGTCCACAGATTGGTGTAGACGTTCTCGTTGATCACCGGCGCGTAGAAATGCAGGCCTCCCGCGGTCGGGCGAATCAACGGATAGAGCCCGGTGAGAGAAGGGTAAGCGTTGGTCAGAACCGTGTTGCCACCGTTGACGTTGGGCAGACCGCTGTCATACGCCAGCTTGATGGTCTCGGCACTGGGCATGGCATCACCCGACCAGAAGATCATCTTCACCGGCTTTTCCGGAGTGGTCAGGCGCTGATTGATGTAGTCGCGCGTGCCGACGACCTCACGCTGCATATCCAGCGTCTTGTAGCCCGGAATGGCCATCATGTAGCCGTACTGCGCCTCGAAATCCTCACGCTGGGAGGATTTCTCGGGCTGCCAGAAGAAGGGATGGCTGTAGGTGTGGCTGGCGACCTCGACCTTCGGGTCGGCGAAGATCTTGCGCGCGATCGGCTCCAGCTCGCGAGCCAGGTGCGGATACATGCCCTTGGGACCGACCTCGCCCTCGATCACCGACACAGAAGTCAGCAATGGGTAAGGGGTGATGAAATCATCCAGCACCTGAATACCGGAGTAAGGCGTACCGGTCACCTCGGCGCGCGACACGAAACCGTCGCCATCGAGATGGACGGTGGCGATACGTCGGCCGTTTTCCGTTGTGGTGTCAGGCCTCGGCAGCGGTGGCAAGGCAAAGGCGCGCTGGAGGAAAGCGAAGGGATCGACAATCCAGCGACGGTGATCCATTCCCTCTTCGAAGACATAGGGCGTCAGCGCAAAACCACCCCAACTGCCCGTCGCAACCGGTACATAGCGTTTACCGCCACCGCTTAGCACCACGGCGGCCTGAGTGATTCCCGGGTCGGTGACCGTCAGTGCCGGCAGCTCGCGGGTACGCAAGCGCATGGGCGCCTCGAACCCACCGATCAGCGCCGCGTCATGCGACTCCAGCACGGCGTCGTCGGTAATGGGCTGCGACAGGGTACGAATGCCCAGACGGCCGAGCAGGCTGTCGTTGTCCACCGGCAGACCAGAAAAGAACGCCAGCGGAACCTGTTCATCGAGTCGCTTGTTCAGCCAGGAGTCGAAGATGTCGCGCTTTTCCGGGGCGCCACTGGTCATCCACACCACGACGCCGGCATACAACCCCTTGAGCGAGCGCTGCGGCAGCGAGGCATCAGCCGGCCAGTAGTCGACGCGATAGCCAAGATATTCGAGCAGCCCGCCGAGATAGATATGACCCGGGTTGTCTTCCACCTCGCCTTCCCGGGGGTCATAGACCAAACCGATGCGGCGTGGCTGAACCTCGATGGAGCTTATCCCTAGCGCGTTCAGTGCGGGCGACGTGATGTAAGGAATGAAGCCCTCGCGAACCAGACGAGCAGCAAGTTCGCGAGAATCCTCGCGCTGCTCGGGAGGCAGGTACTCGATCGCCACGACCGGGATGCCTTGTGACCTTGCGGCGTCCAGGTGTGGCAACAACCAGTCGCGATCGCTCTGCGGCACCTGGCGATAACCGCCACTCGCAGCGTCCCACCCGGCATAAAGGGATTCGACGGCTACCGCGGCAGCGACGCCGGGCAGCTCAGGCAGAACATCGAAACCGCGGTTGAAGAAAAGCTTGAGCGCAGGCTCGCGGCGGTGCATCTGCTGCAGCAGAGTCTTCAATGCCAGACGCTGAGGTTCCTGAGATTCCCTGGGCTGAAGATGGAAGCTGTCCAGCGTATCGAGAAAAACACCGTCATAACCCTGCTCTTTCAGAGCAGTGGCTCTACCAAGCAGATAGTCGCGCCAGGCAGGGGCGTCGAGGTCCATGACCTGACTGTTCCAGGCGCTGTTTCTGATGGTGCTGGCAGCGCCCTGCAAGCCAGCGGCAGTCAGGTCGCCATCGTACTCACCGACCGACAGGTAAGCGAAAACGGTACTGCCCTGGGCCTTGAGGTAGGTGAGATCGGAAGGGGAAACATGCCCGGGCTCGACGACCACCCACTCGAACTGCGAAAGCTCGGGCAGCGGCGGCTCCTCGGCGTACCAAAAGGCCACACTGGAGGGCTGGGAAACTGCTGCACTAGCGAAAAACGCAACAGCCAGGCTGAAAAGCCCGGCTATTCCCTTTGAGAATTTCAACTGATCAACCCACTGAACTGAAAAAGCGCTTCATGCGCCTACGCCTTATAGAAAAAATCTGGCGAGGCGTCCCCCCGGTCACATGATTACACTCTAGTCAGGTTCAGGCCCTTGACCAATCGTGACACTTATATGGCGACGCATTGAACCAGCTCGCCAAGAAAAATGTCAATTTTCCGATGAAAACCCCGGACAGGCGGTTATAAAATCCAATTAAAGCCAAATTAATGGCGAAATCAGTCGCAATATCAGTGCATCATAGTCGCTCAACGACATCAGCCGATGCGCCAGAACGTCACAAAGTCGACGGTAGCCGTTTTACATTAACCATGCGATGCGAACGACCGTCGGCATTACCTACACCGGCGCACTGCTCTGCATTGAGGGGCGCTGAGAAAAGGCCTGCTGGAATGCCGCCAGGCCGGGATACGCGGCGCGCCAGTCAAGGTCGGCAAAGCGGAAGTCCAGATAACCCAGGGCGCAGGCAATGCCGATCTGTCCCAGATCGAGCGGTCCCTGCAGTTGTTCGACCTGGCGCTCCAGCTCCGTCAGCGCACGCTGCACCTTACCCAACTGGCCGTCGAGCCAGGCCGGCCATTGCAGCTCGGCTGGGCGCACGCCACGCTCGTAGCGCGCCAGCAAGGCCGCGTCCATCAGGCCGTCGGCCAGGGCGGCCAGGCGCAGCACCTGCCAGCGCGATGCACCGCTCGGCAGCAACTTCGCACCCTGATGCAGGGTGTCGAGGTATTCGCAGATTACCCGACTGTCGTACAACGCCTCGCCGTCATCGGTGAGCAGCACCGGAATCTTGCCCAACGGGTTGAGGGCGTTGACCCGTTCGTTGAGAGTGATTGGCAGCACGGCGGTATCAAGCAGTTCGATTCGTTCCAGCAGACCGGTTTCTGCGGCCAGCACGCGAACCTTGCGAGCGAAGGGTGAGGCAGCGGCGTAGATCAGTTGCATGCGTCTGTGTTCCTGTGGCGTGTTGTGAGAAGACCGGCCGAAGCCTTAGGCTTGTGCGCACCTCAACCGGCGTGAATGTCCTATGGTCATCGAGAAAAAGATCAACACGGCGTCCGTGAACCTGAAACCGCTGGACCCGCTCGACCATAGCCTCGAGCTGCTGCACTTCGGTTTCCGCGGCCTGACGGTGGAGGCCGACCGTTTTCTCGAGGCGTGCGGGCTGTCCCGCGTGCACCACCGTATTCTGTATGTGATCGCCCGCGCCGATGCAATCAGCATCGGCGAACTGGCCACCACACTGGGCGTCAGCAACCAGGCGCTGCATCGCCCGCTATCGCACCTGTTCGAACAGGCGCTGGTGCAGTACACCCGCGAACCGGGCCGGCATCGCTTCAAGCTGCTGGCCCTGAGCGAAGCGGGTGCGGCACTGGAGGCTGAAGCCACCGAGCTGGAGCGGCGCACCCTGCGCGACGCCTTCGCCACCACCGACGCCGACGGTCAGGACGCCTGGCGGCGGGTGATGCTGGCGCTTGCCGAACAGCTCAACTGAGCCATCTCAGGTGATGCGCTCGCGCACCACGATGCACTTGGTCAGCGGCTGAATCAGCGCCTGCGGCGCGTCCTCCCAGCCCACCACCTGCGGCTCGACCAGCAGCGGATCGCAGCAGCCGCTGTGCACCAGATCCAGCACCCTGGGGATGTGCTGCTGCACGCTGCAGGCGCCGACCGAGAAGGTGACGTCGCGCAGGTACATGTCGAACAACGGAATCTTCGGGTCGTCGAAGATGATGCCGATGCACGAGCAATGCCCACCGGGCGCCAGCGCCAGCAGGCCACGGCGCAGCGCCTGATGATCGCGGGTGGCGGAAATCACCAGGTCGTAGCGACGGTCGAGATCGCGCCCGCCCAGGTCGACACCGGCGCCGCTCTTCGCCGCCAGGCGCTGGCGCAGGGGATGATCGTCGAGGTAATCCACGCTGCCCGCTCCGGCTGCCCGGGCCATCTGCACGGCGAGCACGCCGAGGCTTTCCGTGCCACCGACCACCAGCACGCGGGCATTCTGCCGCGTGGCCAGCGGGCGGCTGGCGGCCACCCAGGCGTCGGTGAGGTTGTCGCTGGCGCTGGCAACGGCCACGGGGTCGAGCCCCGCCGGCAAGGGCACCAGCATGGCGTCGGCGAACGGCACCAGCACCTGCTCGGAGAACAGTCCGCCCCAGTGCCCACCCGCCGGCACGCCGTAGCAGGCCATGGGCGGTACCGCCGTGCAGGCGCTGGAGCGCCCGGCCAGACACTGGGCGCAGGTGCCGCAGGCGATCTTCCAGGGCACCGAAACCAGATCGCCACGGCGCAGGTTGCGCACCGCCGAGCCTACCTCCAGCACCTCGGCCACGCATTCGTGGCCCAGCGCGAACGGCGGCTTGAACGGCGTGGTGCCGGCGATCAGGCGCCGATCCAGATCGCAGGACGCCGAGGCGATGGGCCTGACCAACGCACTGGCAGCAGTGATAAGTTGTGGCTCGGGCGCCTCGATCCAGGCCAGTTGGCCGGGGCCCTCGACCATGAGCGCCTTCATGCCTTGGCCGCGCCGATGACGAAGGTGGTGGTGGCCTTGGCGCACAGCTTGCCCTGCGCATCGAGGATGTGCGCATCACAGATCGCCAGGTTGCGGGTGCGCTCGACCACCCAGCCGCGCACCTGATAGACCTCACCGGGGCGCAACGGGCGCACGTACTTGACGTTGAGGTCCACCGTCGAATGCGGCACGCCCACCTCCAGGGTGGAGAACAGCGCCAGCCCGGCGGCGCCATCCAGGCAGGTGGCGGCGAAACCGCCATGCACGGCACCGGCCGGGTTGAGGTGGCGCGCATCCGGGCGCCCCTCCAGGGTGATGCTGCCCGCCTCCACCTGCACCGCCTGGATGCCCATGGTCTCGCCGATGGAAGGCGCCGGCAGCTCGCCACGGATCATGGCTTGCAGGGCCTTCAGGCCGGAGGTGGCGGGCAGCGAGGTGGTGTCGTTCATGGCGGTATTCCTCAGGCGGGGGCGGAGCATGGCGTAGGTAGCGATGCCGGACTGCCTGTACGGTAGCCCCTGACCGACACTCACATCAACATTATTGAAATGATAAAGAAGCGGGCATTCCGGACACGACAACGCCACGAGGGCGATTCACCGCTTGCCAGCGTGGATGCGGCACAATGGCCCATCGCGTCTGAAGGAACTGCATGATGCTGATCGATGAAGAACTGACCCTGAAGAAGCTGGAGGTCTTTCTCGCCTTCATGCGCAGCGGCAATCTGGCGCGTGCCGCCAGCGAGCTGCAGACCAGCAACGTCAGCGTGCACCGCGCCATCCATTCGCTGGAAAGCGCGCTGCGCTGCCCGCTGTTCAAGCACGAGGGGCGCAACCTGATCCCACTGGAGAGCGCCTATGTGCTGGAAGAGAAAGCCCAGAAGCTGATCCAGGACGCCCAGGAGATGGTGCGTCTGACCCGCGAGGCGGCCGGCTTCGGCGCCGAGCGTTTCAAGCTTGGCTCGCTTTATTCGCTGACGGTAAAGACCGTGCCGCAACTGATCATGGGCCTGAAGCTGCGCCGCAGCGAGCTGAACATCGACCTAGTGCTCGGTTCCAACGTCGACCTGCTGTACAAGCTGAAGAACATGGAGCTGGACGCCATTCTGATCGCCCTCGACGACAGCGTCAGCGACCCGGACTGCGAGCAGCTGGCGCTGTTCTCCGATGACATCTTCCTCGCCGCGCCCAACGATTCGCCGTTTGCCGATCACGCCGAAGTCGACCTGGCAGACCTGCGCGACCAAACCTTCATCACCCTGACTCAGGGCTACGCCACTTTCCGCGATGGCGAGCGGGTGTTCCAGCAGGCCGGCTTCGAGCCCAAGGTGGCGATGCAGGTCAAGGACATCTTCACCCTGCTCAGCATGGTCAGCTCCGGTGTCGGCTACGCCCTGCTGCCGGGGCGCGTGGCGGCGGTATACGAGAACCGCGTGAAGCTGATTGCGCTGCAGGCCAAGTACCACCTGCAGCAGCATATCGGCGTGGTGTTTCTCAAGGCCAGGGAGCGCGACCCCAACCTGCTGGCGCTGCTGGCCGAGTGTCGGATGTACAGCAGGCAGTCATCGTGAAGGCACCTGACAGCCCCTGAGCCCGCTCAAACAACACGACTCAGATCGGTTTCGGCTTGCGCCAGGCCGAGAGCAGCGGGCGCAAGCCCAACAGCAGCACCAGCACGGTGAAGGCCAGCACGGTCGCGCTGATCGGTCGCTCCACGAAGGTCATGAAATCCCCACGCGACAACAGCATGGCGCGGCGGAAATGCTCCTCCATCATCGGCCCGAGGACGAAGCCGAGCAGCAGCGGCGCAGCGGGGAAACCAAGCACGCGCATGGCGTAGCCGAAGGCGCCGAACAGGGTCACCACCAGCACGTCGAAGGCGCTGTGGTTGACGCTGTAGGTACCGATGCAGACGAACATCAGCACCGCCGGGAACAGCAGGTGGTAAGGCACCATCAGCAAGCGCACCCACAGACCGATCAGCGGCACGTTGAGGATTACCAGCAGCAGGTTGCCGATCCAGAAGCTGATCACCAGGCCCCAGAACAGCGAGGGCTGCTCGGCCATCAACTGCGGGCCGGGCGCGATGCCGTGGATCATCAGCGCACCGAGCATCAGCGCCATGGTTGCACTGCCGGGAATGCCCAGCGCCAGGGTGGGAATGAAAGCGGTCTGGTCGGCGGCGTTGTTGGCCGATTCCGGGGCGACGATGCCTTCGATGGCCCCCTTGCCGAAGCGCTCGGGTTCGCGCGCCAGACGACGCTCGGTAGCGTAGGCGAGAAATGCCGCGATGGACGGGCCGGTGCCCGGCAGGGTGCCGAAGAACGAACCGATGCTGGAACCGCGCAACATCGGCCACCAGGAACGTTTGAGGTCGTCACGCGTGGGCTTCATCGCCGCCAGGCGCAGCGAGCGGCGGTCGACCTGACCGCCATCCACCTTGCCGATGCTGGCGATCACCTCGGCCACGCCGAACAGCCCCATGGCCAGCGCTACCAGATTGATGCCGTCGGCCAGGTCGAGCACGCCGAAGTCGAAACGCCGCGTGCCGGTATAGATATCGCTGCCCACGGTGCCGAAGAGGATGCCGAAGGCCACCATGATCAGGCCCTTGAGCAGCGAGCCGCCGGAGATGTTGGACGCTGCCACCAGGCCCAGCAGCATCAGCGCGAAGTATTCGGCCGAGGAGAAGCTCAGGGCGTAGTGGCTGATGGTCGAGGCCAGGCTCATGAGCAGGATGATGCCGAACGAGCCACCGAAGAACGACGCCACGGTGGTCATCAACAGCGCCACGCCGCCGCGTCCTTGCTGCGCCATCGGATAGCCGTCGAGGCAGGTCACCGCGCTGGACGGGGTGCCCGGCACGTTGAGCAGGATCGATGCGGTGCTGCCGCCGTAGCTGGTGCCGTACCAGATCCCGGCGAGCATGATCAGCGCGGCGGTAGGCTCCAGATGGAAGGTCATCGGGAACAGCATGGAGATGGCCGCCAGCACGCCGATGCCCGGGATTACCCCGAGCAAGGTGCCCATGAACACCCCGACGAAGCAGTAGAACAGGTTGTACCAGGAGAAGGCGGTCTCCATGCCGATCAGCAAATTGTCAGCGAAGGACATTCCGGCACCTCTCAGAACAGGTCGAAATTCATATCCAGCGCGAGCTGGAAGATCAGGTAGGCGAGCAGCGCCAGCGCCAAGGCGAGCAGCAATGCCTGTTTCGCGCGGGTCTTGCGGTCGGCCATGGCGGAAATCAGCACCACGCCGAGCACGGCCGGGATCAGCCCGGAGAAGGTTACCACCACGGCGAAGAAACCGATGGCACCGAGCACCAGCAGTGCCGGGCGCCACTGCACCGCCATGCCCTCACGCAGGCCCGGACGCCACCAGGCGAACAGGGCCAGCAGCGCACCGAGCACAGCCAAAGCGGTACCCATGGCCACCGGAAACATGCCCGGCCCCATGCGCTGGATGCTGCCGATGCTGTAGTGGTTGACCGCGTACAGCGCGACCACCACGCCGAGCCCTGCAATCAGCAGGCCGCTGATCGCGTCCTGATAGTTACGCTGTGACATTGCGAACTCCTCGGGAGGCCGGGCGCGATACATACCGCGCCCGGCAACTGCAGCCTTAGTTGACGGTGGCGCCGGAGACCTTGATCACGTCGTGCCAGCGCTCGATCTCCTGCGTCAGCAGGTTGGTGAAGTAAGCGCTGTCTTCGTTGAGCACGGTGCTGCCTTCGGCTTCCATGGCCTGGCGCACCTTGTCCGAACTCAGGGCTTCGTTGATCACCTTGTTGAGCTGGGCGACGCGCTCGTCGGAGAGCCCGGCCGGCCCGACAACGGCCTTCCAGTCAGCGGTCTCGAAACCGGCGAAACCGCTTTCGGCCACGGTCGGCACGTCTGCCAGGATCGGGCTGCGCTGCGCCGAGGTGACGGCCAGCGGACGCAGCGAGCCAGCGCGGAGATGCGGCAGGACACTGGGCATGCTGCCGATGTAGATGTCGACCACACCCCCCATCACGTCACTGATGGCCTGGGCGATGCCTGGATACGGCACGTGGGTCAGCTCGATGCCGGCCTTGCTTTGCAGCAGCTCCAACGACAGATGCGCCACGGTGCCCGAGCCTGGCGTGCCGAACAGCAGACGACCCGGCTCGGCCTTGGCATCGGCGAGGAAGCTGGGCAGGTCTTTGATCGGCGAATCGCTACGGGTGACGATGACCATGGGTTGGGTGGAGATCACCGCGATCTGGCGGAAGTCCTTCAGCGGATCGTAAGGAATATCCTTGTACAGGCTCGGATTGACCGCCAGGTTGGAGGTCTGGCCGATGGCCAGGTTGAGGCCGTCGGCCTTGGCCCGGGCCAGCTGTGCCAGACCGATGTTGCCGCCAGCACCTGGGCGGTTCTCGACCACGAAGGTCCAGCCGGTGCTTTCGCTGATCTGCTGGGTCAGCTGACGTGCGGAGATGTCGGTACCACCACCTGGCGGGAACGGCACGATGAAATCGATATTGCCCCGCGGATAGTCGTCCGCGTGAGCCGGGAGAGTCGACATGGCCAGGGCGAACAGGGCACTGGCCGTTAGCTTTCTTGTGATTTTGCCGATCATGGGGCGATCCTCGTTGGGGCTTCCTGATAGCCGTGGCAATGACTGCCTTGGCCCTTTTTCTCTATGCAAAGGCGCCCCGGCAAAACCTGGGCGCACCGTTCTGACGACCGGCAGGCAGGCCGGTCAGATCGTCAAACAACAGGAGACAGGCGCCAGCCGGGCAGCGGCAGGCGCAGGCTGCGGCACAAGGCAGCAGACGCATGAGGAGTGGGACTGACAGTCCGGCGCAGCAGCGCCAATGGACAGCGGGCAAGGCTGCGACCAGGCGCCCGCCAGGGAGATGCTTCGACTCATGGTGCGGACCTTGTTGTTCTATTTCACCAGGGGCAGATCGAGTCTGCCGCGAATAGGCTGAAGCCTAACATATAGAAATGCCATTTCAATAATGCCATTTCGTTTTCATTTCAGCCGCGACCACAGGGAAACCGGAGTAAAGCGCATCGATCACGCTGAATGAAATGCACCAGCCCGGATAAAACCCAGAAGAAGCAGGATTCAGGTTACCCATAGCCCATACAGACCGCCTCAGCCCACAGAGCAGCCATTCATTAAAATGAAAATATCGTTCTATTATTTCAAGGTTAGAAACGATAGAGCTGGGCAGGGTTGTCCACCAGACAGGCCTGTAACTGGCGGCTATCGAGCTCACGCTGCAGGAACGCCAGCATGTCCGCCGACTGCGGCAACGGCTCGGCCGTCATCACGTGCGGCCAGTCACTGCCCCAGAGGCAGCGTTCAGGGTAGTGCGCGAGCAGATGGCGCAGCGGCATGACGAGATCGTCATAACGGCCGGGCTGACGACTGACCCGGGTCGGCACCAGCTTGACCCACACCCGCCCGCTGTCGAGCAGACGGCTCAGGCCAGCAAGATCCTCGACACTGGCTGGGGCAATCTGACCGAAGTGATCGAGCACCAACGCCTGCCCTGCTGGCAGTTCGCCGAGCAGTGCCAGCAGCGCTGCATAGCGTTGCGGCTCGGTGTTCAGCTCGACATGCCAGTCCTGTTCGGCTGCCCGCGCGGCCAGCGTCGGTAGCCGCAGCAGGTCGTTGATACCGAGGCGAGTGCGATCCTGAATGCGGATTGCGCGCACGCCGGCAGCGGCCAGTTCAGCGAGGTTCTGGCTGTGCTCGTCGATCATCACCACGCCGCGCAGCTCGATATCCGTGGCACTGCGCAGCACCTCGAGCAGATGGCCGTTGTCGCTGCCATCGATCGATGCCTGCACCAGCACCGCACGGCGTATGCCTTCGACCTGCGCCTCCTGACGAAACGCCTCGATGCTCTTGCGCGGCGGCTGATAGCTGGCCTCGGTATAGTCACGGGTCGGCGAGAACACATGGATATGGCAATCGCATATCGGCGCTACGACGGGCAGGCGCATGGTCAGACTCCGCGACGCGCCTGGCGCAAGTGCTGCCAGGCCGCCCCGAGCATGCACAGCAGGGTCACCCCGAGCAGTGCCAGGACGATGGGCGAATTGAGGAAGATGTCGGCACTGCCACCTCCTGCCAGCAACGCCTGGCGCAGGCTCTGCTCCAGTGGCGGCCCGAGAATCAGGCCGATCAACAGCGGCGGCAGCGGGAAACCGGCACGGCGCAGGGTAAAGCCGACACCACCCGCAGCGAGCATGACGCCAACGTCGAACAGGCTGTTGTTCACCGAATATGCGCCGAACAGCGAAAGAATAGCGATCAGCGGATAGAGGTGGCGCGCCTGAATACGGATCACGTGCACCGCGCCACGGAACATGGCCAGGCCGAAGATCACGCAAGGGATCGACAGCAGGATCAACGCCAGGAAGATCGCGTAGACCTCCACACCATGGTCACGGAACAGGAACGGCCCAGGGGTCAAACCCTGCAACATGAAGGCACCGAGGATCACGGCGGTCACCGCATCACCGGGAATGCCCAGCGCCAGGGTCGGCACCAGTGCTCCTCCGGTCACGGCATTGTTGGCAGCCTCCGGCGCGGCCACACCTTCGACTTCACCCTTGCCGAAGGCCTCCTTGCGTAACGAACGCGAGCGCGCCAGGTTGTAGCTGACGAAGGCCGGCACGGTGGAGCCGATGCCCGGCAGAATGCCGACGAAGGTACCGATCAGCGACGACAAGAGCAGCGTGCTGCGCATCCGCCACATGGCCACAAAGCCCCCCTTGCCACCGTCCACCGCCACCGGATCGGCCTGAGGCGGCTCGCCACGACGGCGGTCGAAGACCTGTTGCAGCACTTCGGACATGGCGAACAGGCCGATCAGCACCGGAATCAACTGCAGGCCATCCTCGGCCGAGAAGCTGCCGAAGGTGAAGCGCGGCAGGCCCTCGATGGGGTCGAGACCGACGATGCCAGCGGCGATGCCGACCAGCACCATGATCGCCGAGTCGAGCTTCGAGCCACCGCCGAAGAGGACGATGATCGACAGCGCGAAGAACATCAGCGCGGCCATCTGCGCCGGGCCGAAGTCCAGGGCGAAGGCGGCCAGCGGCTGCGCCAGCAGGATCAGCACCCCACAACTGAACAGGTTGCCGAACACGCTGGCATACAGCGCCACGCGCAGCGCCTCACCGGCACGCCCCTGACGCGCCATGGGGTAACCGTCGATCACGGTCGCGGCCGATGAAGGCGTACCAGGCACGCCGAGCAGAATGGCGGAGATAGAACCGCCGAAGATCGCGCCCTGGTATACCCCCAGCAGCAGGATGATCGCCGGAACTGGCGACATGCCGAAGGTCACCGGAATCAGCAGGGCGATGGCCATGGTCGGGCCAAGGCCCGGAATGGCACCGATGACGATGCCGACGACCACACCGCAGACAGCCGCGACCAGCACCCAGATATCGAACAATGCATAAAAGGCTTCGAGAAGCATGGCAGGCTCCGCTAGTCAGGGAAGAGGAATGTTCAGTGCGTAGCGCGCACCGAAAGTGACCAGCGCGGCCACCGCCAACGGCAGGAGCAGGCCGAGCAGCAGCCGCCGCTCACCCAGCAACCAGGCCAGCAGCACACCCACCGCCGCCGCACAGAGCAGAAAGCCCAGCGCATCCATGAACAGCACAGCGGCGGCGATCAGCAGGCCGATCAGCAGCACGCGCGCCCAATCCAGCAGCGAACCGGGCGCATCCTCCAGGCTGCCTCGCCGCACCCACAGGCGCAGGCCGCAAGCCAGTGCCAGCAAGCCGAGAACCAGGCGCGGGAAGAACCGCGCATCCGGGCCGCTGTCACCGAAGTCGAACACCAGCACCTGACTCTGCAGGGTGAGCAGGCCGGCCAGCGCCAGCAGAAGCAGGAATGTGACAGCCAAACTCTGCAGGCCGAAACGTCGGGGGTTGGCAGCGACGCCGCCGGACAGCTTGGCACTCATCGTTTCAGTTCCTCGGCCAGGTTGCGGTAGACCAGCAGATTGCGCTTGATCACCTCATCCATCTGCGCGCCGGACATGATCCGCACCGGCTGACTGAGCTTGTCCATGTCGCGGGCGAAAGCCTCAGAGGCTGCCGCCTCGGCGAACGCCGCACGCAGACGCTCGACACGCTCGGCGGGCACCCCGCGCGGCACCATCAGGCCGACGATGGAGGGGAATTCGATGGCGTATCCGGCTTCGGTCAGAGTCTGTACCTGGGGGAAATCCGGATCGCGACTGTCGTCGAGCACGCCGAGCAGACGCAGGCGCTCACTCCTGACCATGTCGCGGTAGGCGGGTACCAGGGCAATGTCGATATGCCCGCCGAGCAACGCCGCAGTCACGCTGGAGGCACTGCTGAAGGGCACGTGCTGCAGGTCTGCACGGGTTTTGCGCGCCAACGCAGTGAAGGTCAGCCGCGGGCCACTCAGCGCACCGGCGGTGCCGTAGGTCAGGCGCTTGCCCGAAGCCGCCGCGCGGATCAGCTCATCCAGCGAGTGATAAGGACTGTCGGCGCGCACCAGTACACCGTGATAGGGGCCGGAGTAGTTCATCAGCGAGGTGAAGTCGGCAATCGGGTCATAGCCAACCGGACGCAGCGCCGGGGTCACGAACAACGGCGACGAGGTGGTGGCGATCAGCGCGTAGCCATTGGGCCTGGCCGCCGCCAGCGCGCGCATGGCATTGATACCACCGCCACCAGGACGGTTTTCCACCACCACTGGCTGACCCAGCAGCGGCTCGGCCAGCGCCGCCAGGCGTCGGGCGGAAATGTCCGTGGTGCCGCCCGCGCCATAAGGCACGATAAGAGAAATGGCGCGGCTCGGGTAATCAGCGGCGCTGACCATGGATACGAAGCTCCACAGCAGCATGGCCATGAGGGTACGAAGTCCATGGCGAAGCATGTCGCTGGCAAGTAGCACAGTCATGGGTTTTCCCTTGTTGTTATTGTGGGAACGGGCGTCATTGGCGGCGCCCGGTTTGCATCAGGCGCCTGGCAACAGGTGTCGGTTGACCACGCAGCGCGGCTCCAGTGCCTCGCCAGCCCACTGGGCGACGATCTGCTGCACCGCCAGCAGGCCGACACGATCCTGCGACTCTTGGGTATTGGCGCCCACATGCGGCGTGGCCACCAGATTGTCCAGCGACCACAGCTCGCTATCGGCCGCCGGCGGCTCCTGCTCGAAGGTGTCCAGACCAGCACCGCCGATCTCGCCGGCACGCAGCGCCGCGATCAACGCCTGGCTGTCGATCAGCTCGCCACGGGCAGTGTTGACCAGGATGCTCTTGGGCTTCATCCGCTTGAGCTGCTCGGCACCGATCAGGTGACGATTATCGGCGGTCAGCGGGCAGTGCAGGCTAATCACGTCACATTCTTCAAGCAGGCGCTGGAAGTCGCTCTCACGGCTGACATTGTCACGCTCGGGCAAGCTCTTCAGATAGGGATCGAAGATACGCACCTGCATCTTCAGGGGCGCGACCAGATCGAGCAATATTCCGCCAATCGAACCCAGACCGACCAGGCCAAGGGTCTTGCCGGACAGCTCCACGCCCTTGGCGGTGGCCTTGTCCCAGTGCCCGGCACGCATGCGCCCATCCAGCCAGGCTACCTGACGGGCCACGGCGAACATCAACGAAAAGGCATGCTCGGCCACCGACTGCGCGTTCGCGCCCAGGGCGATGGTCACCGGGATATTACGCTCGGCAGCGGCCTGAATATCGATGGTGTCGTAGCCCACGCCATGCTTGGCGATGATCTTCAGATCGGGCGCAGCCTCGATCAGATCACGGCCGAACTTGCCCTGACGGACGATGACCGCGCCGGGTTTTTCGGCGGCGATGATAGCGAGGAGTTCGTCGAGCGGCGCGTAGGGACGGGTCGGGATGACCTTGACGCCCTGTTCGGCGGCGAATGCCATGGCAGATGGCGACAGCGCCGGGCCTGTGACCAGGATGCTTCGATTCATGGTGCGTACCTTGTTCTTTTGTGTTCACCAACGGCCGGGCTCCCCCTGACCGGAACTACTGGCAGGCTACCATAAAGAAACGACGTTTCAAAAATTTATAAATAAAAAAGATGCCTGTTAGCAAAACCCGAAATAGTCAGCACAAAATCATGAAAAACGAGATCGCCAACAGGATTTCATAACAGAAAAGGAAATGGCATTTCTATTTAATCGTTCATGCACGACATACCCATGCCCTCTGCTGAGACAGCAAAGAGCTGGGGGCAGCGTGCCTGTGAAGAATTATCGACAGCTCATGGGCCGCGCCCAGCCAGGCGCAGCCGAGCAGGCCTTCAGCCCCAGGGGAACTCGGCCTTGCAGCCCAGGCTGCGCGCCAGACCGGCGGCAGCCTTGCAGAACACATCGCGCAGAATGTCGGCGCGCTCTGCAGTCAGACGGCTGGCAGGGCCGGAGATCATCAGCGCACCGACCATCTCATCGCCCGCGCCGAAGATCGGCAGGGCCATGGCCGCCGCATGCGGATCGGTAACCCCGCTGGAGTAGAACGGCTCGGTGAGGCTGAGCGCCTTGTCGATACTGGTGCGCAAGGCCAGGGCGCCAGCCGCATTGTCCATCGGTCGCATGTCGCCTGGCTGCAGGTGCAGGCGTAGACGATGCGGTGAATTGACCCGGTACTGGCACAGGCGATAGGCACCATGACGCACGTAGAGCGATGCGGTTTCACCGGTTTCGTCGGTGAGCGCCTGCAACACGGGCATGACGTGACGCTCCAGATCGAGGGCATCCTGATAGACGGCATTCAGGCGCATCACCTCACTGGCGAGCTGGTAACGCCCGTCGGCCATGCGGTTGATCAGACCGAAGGTTTCCAGCGACACCGTCAGGCGCATGATGGTGCTCTTGTTCAAGCCGGTGCGCTCGGCCAACTCGACCAGGCCCAAGGAAACATCACCCACCTTGAATGCCGTCAATACGGTCAGAACGCGGTCGGCCGACGCGACGCCACTGACGGCCGGGCGGGGGCGTGTTTTGATCATCGGGTATTCCTCAGCGACAGGCGATTTATCGGTTTGCCGGGCATTATCGAGCCCCGGCAACCCGATGCGCCAGCCTTGCAGCGAGTTGCGCGTAAATCAGTGCCAGGACGGCCACACCTCGGCTCGCGCGCTTGACTAGCGCTGGCCCCAGCCCGAGGCCATCGGATGCCCCGCCACCGGCAACTCGGCGCGCAGAATCGAACCGGAATCGGACTCGGTGATATACAACGTACGCCCCTGCGGTCCGCCGAACGCACAGTTGGTGGTTCCCAGCCCCTTGGGCGAGCGCACCACCGCAATCGGAATGCCGAGGGCGTCATGCACCCACACCAGGCCCATGCCGGTCTGGCACACCACCACGCCATTGTCGCGGGTCAGTGCAAGGCCGTCCGGCCCGGCACGGCCGCCGGAGAACTGCAGGAACAGTCCGGCCTTGACCACCCGTTGGCTCTGCGAGAGCGGCAACCGCCAGACCGCATTGGCGCGGGTCACCGCCACGTACAGGGTGTGGCCGGTGGTATCCAGCACCAGGCCATTGGGGCTCGGCACCTTGTCGATCAGGCAATCCAGGCGCCCGCTGTCCGGGTGCCAGCGATAGACGCGACCGCTGGGATCCTGCAACCCCGTCTGCCCCTGGTCGGTGAAGTACAGCGCGCCATCGGGGCCGAAATGCAGATCGTTGCAGCCCTTGAAGCCCTCGGTGTCGGCGTCGCCGAGCGCGGTCTCGACCTTACCGCTGGCCGGGTCGAGGGTCATGATGCCGTTGCGGAAGTCAGCGATGAAGATACGCCCCTGGGCGTCGATCTTCAGCCCGTTGGGCTGGCCGTCGTATTCGGCTATCAGCTCCACCTCGCCAGCCGGCGAGGCACGGAAGATGCGCCCGAAGGGGATGTCGACGAACCACAGGTTACCCTGCAGATCGAACGATGGTCCTTCGATGAAACTGTCCACCGGCGCGCCACGACGGTTCTTGTCGGCCCAGTAGGATCTGGTTCCCGGGCGACGCAGGGAAGCCGGCAGACTGGTGAAGACTTCGGCCTCGATCAGCAGCGGATCGGGATGGGGAAACGCCATGCTATGAACCTCCAGCAGTCAGATTGGGCAGCCACAGGGCGATGTCCGGCGCCGCGATGAGCAGCAGCAGGAAGCCAAAGATGATGATGAAGAACGGCAACACGCCCATCACCACGTCTTCCACCTTGGTTTCCTTGTCCGAACCGGCAACCACGAAGAGGATCACCCCCAGCGGCGGGGTCAGTTGCCCCAGCTCGACCAGCACGACGACGAAGATACCGAACCAGATCGGATCCACGCCCATGGCCATCAGGGTCGGGAAGATCACCGGGACGATGATGGCGATCATGCCCAGGCCTTCCATGAAGCAGCCCAGAATGGCGAATACCAGCATCAGAATCAGCAGCAAGCCCACCTTGGACAGCCCGGCATGAGCCACCCAGTCCACCAGTTGCTCGCCTACCCCGGACAACGCGGTGGCATAGGCGAAGATCATCGAGATGAACACAATGAACAACACATTGCCGCTCATCAGCAACGTGCGCGACAGGGCCGAGCGCAGCATGGTCAGATTCAGCCGACGGTACAGCGCGGCAATCAACATCGCGCCGACCACGCCCAGGGCACCGGCCTCGGTCGGCGTGGCCATGCCGCTGTAGATGCTGCCGAGGATCATCATGATCAGCAGACCGAAGGGGAACACATCACCCAGCGCGCGCAGGTAATCACCCAGCTCGCGCGTCTGCGTATCACGCGGCACCAGATTCGGATTGGCGATGGCCCGCACCATGATCAGCAGGCTGTAGCAGGCACCGAGCAGGATGCCTGGTATCAGGCCGGCGGCGAACAACTTGGCGATCGAGGTTTCGGTGAAGGTCGCGTAGATGATCATGGTGATCGACGGCGGGATGAGGATTCCCAACGTACCGCCAGCCGCCAGCGAACCCGCCACCAGACGCCGGTTGTAGCCGCGCGCCGACAGTGCCGGCAGGGCCACGGTGGACATCGCCGCCGCCGTCGGTGCGCTACCGCCGGCCACTGCGGCGAATACACCACTACCAACGATATTGGTGTGCAGCAGACCACCAGGCAGACGTTTCACGAAAGGAGCAATGCCGTTGTACAGACGCCCACTGAGACCACTGGCGAGGAGGATCTCGGCCATGAAGATGAACAGCGGAATGGCTGCCAGGGTGAAGCTGTTGGCCGAGCCCCAACTGACCAGCCCCAGCGCCTTCCAGCCAGCGACGCCCTTGAACAGAAAGAGATAGACCAGCGCTGCGGCGCCAACCGCGAACTGCACCCACAGACCGCCGATGATCAACACCAGCAGCACGATGAAAGCGATGGCAGCATCCATCATTCGACCCTCCCACCGCGCAACGTGACGATCAGGTGCTCGACGATGAACAGAGCGATCATCAGCAGGCCCAGCGGCACCAGCAACTGCGGCAGCCACAGCGGAGTCATCAACGTGGTGGGCGCGACGTTACCGCGCGCATAGGAACTCAGCACCAGCTTGCCGGTTTGCCAGATCAGCACACCGCAGACACCCAGCGAGATTAGCTGGAAGCACAGATTGAACACGCGCTGCAGCCCAGCCGGCAGCGCATGCAGCACGAAGCCGACCTGGAACAGGCTGTTGCTGCGCAGGCTGAGGCTGGCACCGAACAACGTGAGGCTGACGACCAGATAGCCTGCCAGCTCCTCGACGATCTTCAACGAATGGTTGAAGAAGAAGCGCGCCACAATCTCCGCACATACCAACAGCACCAGCAGCACCAGCGCCGACCCGGTGGTGAAGCGCACCAGCATCGCCACACCGTCGAACAGGCGGCCAGCCGAAACCACCTGCCCTGCATGTAGATCCACTTCGCTCATCGTTCGCTCCGAGTCTTATTTGCCAAGGGCCTGCAGCACTTCACCGAGGATTTTCTCGTAGTCGGCGCCCGCGCCTTTGGCCCATTGATGCCAGAACGGCGCCAGCTTCTGCTGAGCAGCGGCGATGGTCTCGGCATCGACCTCGACGATCTTCATGCCGGCCTTGGCCTGGCTCTGCTTCTGTGCTTCTTCGTCCTCGACGAAGCCCTGGTCGATCTTAACGATCTCGTCGCTGACGATGGCATCGAGCTTCTCGCGAGTGGTGTCCGAGAGATCCTCATAAGAGTCCTGATTGGCGATCAGGGCGCTGAATGCATAGTTGACCGGCAGGCGGTAGTTGTTCGGCAGGAACTCATGCCAGTTCTTCGCCCCACCGGCACTGGCGGTCAGGACGCCGTCGATCACGCCACGCTCCAGTGCGCTGGGTACGTCGGTGCCGGCCAGGGTGATCGCCGAACCGCCGAAGGCCTCGACGAAGGCGCCCTGCTCCGGCGAAGTGACGCGAATCTTGCGCCCGGCCAGATCGTTCAGCGAGCGCATCTCGAACCGGGTGAACAGGGTCTGCTGCGGGTAGCGATAGCTGCCCAGGTAGGCCACGCCCTGCTTGGCGAAGCCTTCCTTGAGGTAGGGCTCCATGACCTTGTAGGCCTTGTCCCACTCCTCAGGGTTGTTGATCAGCATGGGCAGGTTGAGGATGCGCGCGATCTGCACGTTGCCGGAGAAGAACAGATCGGCGGCAAAGTCGACGATGCCGTCACCAGCAGCCTGGGTGATGTCGGTGGAGGAAATCTGCAGGGTCTTGCCCAGGTGCAGGGTGATCGACAGGTCGCCATCGGTTTCCTTGTCGATACGCTGGGAAATTCGCTCCATGCCCTGCACGGCGGCAGTCGTGGAAACGGCGGAATAGGTGTAGCCCGTCCAGTTGGTAGCGTGCGCCACACCGGCGGCGGCACTACCGATCAGCAGCAGGCTGGAAAGCAGATAGTTCTTGGCGAATCCCATGATCAGTTCCTCGTGACAACGTCTGTATGGCTGGGGCCTGACGAGGTGCCGGTGCGTCACGCAAGCCTCTGCGCGGCATGGCAACTGCGAAAAGCCGTCTTGTTGTAATTGAACGGGGTCAGTGCCCTGCAGCGAAGGCGTGCGCCATGTGGCTTCGCGGCGAGGATGAGAGAGGTACGCCAGACCGCTCACGGCCAAAAGCAACCCGGCGGGCAGCAACTGCCCAAGGCTTGTCAGCAGCGATGGTGGGGAGGCGTTGGTCGGACGACCCATGGAACTGAGTCGGACGTTCGGCAGCAAATGCCATGGCAGTGGCGGCTAGCGCCGAGCCCGCGGCCAGGATGCTTCGATTCATGGTGCGTACCTTGTTCTTGTTAGTTCGCCTGCTTGCGGGAGGCGACCCGGCGGCGACGAATTCAGCCTACCACAAAGAAACGTCATTTCAATATTTCGCTTTTCCATCTGGACATACGGATGCTTCTGGCAGCACGGACTGCTGTAAATCCGATGAATCGAGCGAAATAACGCCAAGGCCCGCTACTCGCCAGTTGTATACCGACAGATCCAATGATATTTATGAAATAGCGTTTCATAAAATCACAAAAATTGTCATCAACACGAGGTATCAATCATGTCCATCGGATTCAGGGTTCTGTCTGCCAGCCGCAAAGTCAGCGCGGAGTGGGTCGAGCGTTTCCGCAACGTCCCCGTCGCCTGCGTCAGCGACTCGATGAACCGGATGACCGCCGGCGGTTCGCGCCTGCGTCCGATGCACGGCGGCGGCGTTCTGGCCGGCCCAGCCCTGACGGTCAAGGCCCGTCCGGGTGACAACCTGATGCTGCACTACGCTCTGGATATCGCCGAGCCAGGCGACGTGGTGGTAGTGGACGCTGGCGGCGACCTGAGCAACGCCCTGATCGGTGAAATGATGGTGGCCTATGCAGCCAAGCGCGGCGTCGCCGGCATCGTCATCAACGGCGCGATCCGTGATGCCGCTGCCATCCGCGCGGGTGACTTTCCGATGTTCGCTGCCGGCATCACCCACCGCGGCCCGTACAAGGACGGCCCGGGTGAAATCAACGTGCCGATCGCCATCGACGGCATGGTCATCGAGCCGGGCGATCTGGTCATCGGTGATGACGACGGTCTGCTCTGCGTGCCCTTCGACGAAGTCGCCGGGGTCTATGAACGCGCCGACGCCAAGAACCGCGCGGAAATCGCTCAGCTCGAGCGTATAGCAGCAGGCCAGAACGACCGCCGCTGGGTGATCGAGTCGCTGCGCCAGAAAGGCTGCCAACTCCCCGAGTAAGCATGCCTGCACCGGCCTGCACCGGCCTGCGCGCCCTGGCGCAGGCCGGCTTGCCCATCTTGCCCGTGGGCGAATAAAAAGCCCGCCATGACGGCGAGCGAAAGATCAGCCCAGAAGGCCGCGCATCAGAAAGTAGAGCAGCGATGGGCCAAGCAGGCAGCCCAGTGCGGTGTAGAAAGCTGCAGTGAGGCAACCGTACGGCACCAGCTTGGGATCGGTCGCCGCCAGGCCACCGGCCACGCCACTTGAGGTGCCCATCAGGCCGCCGAAGATCACCGCGCTACGCGGGTTGTTCAGGCCGATATAGGGCGCGATGAAGGGCGTGGCGACCATCACCAGAATTGCCTTGATCAGGCCGGCGGCAATCGACAGCGCCATCACGTCGGAACTGGCGCCGATGGCCGCACCGGTGACCGGGCCGACGATATAGGTCACCGCGCCGGTGCCGATGGTGGTCAGGCTGACCACGTCGGTGTAGCCGAAGGCCATGGCCACCGCCACGCCAGCCACGAAGGACGCCAGCACGCCGACGAACAGCGCCAGCACCCCGGCAAAACCGGCGCGCTTGAGCTCTTCGACACTGACGCCGAAGCCGGTGGCGACAATGGCAAAGTCGCGCAGCATGGCGCCGCCGAGCAGGCCGATGCCAGCGAACAGTGGAATGTCCACCAGGCCCTTCTGGCCGCCGGTGTAAACGCCACCGATGTAGGAGAGCAAAAGCCCGAGCAAAATGGCGATGGCCGAGCCGTGCAGGCGGCCCTTGGTGAGTTTGTCGGACATCCAGTAGGACACCCACATGGTGATGCCGACTATGGCGAAGCCGCTGAGCAGGCTATAGCCGGTAATGACCTTCATCAGAGATTCGTACATGGCAGTCACCGCGGCGCTTTGGTCAGGGAGGGGGCAGCTTCGCTATCGGACTTTTTTTGCCCGATACGACTCAGTGCAGGAACCAGCGCGAAGCCGATAGCGACCGCGGCAGTACCGGCGAGAATCGCCATCGGGCCGCCGCTGAGAGCACCGTAAACGTTCTGCTGAGCGGCCATGGCGACCACGATGGGGATGTAGATGGCGCTCCAGAACTCCACGCCCTGTTCCGACTTGCCGGTGAACAGGCCACGTTTGTTCAGGTAACTGCCGAGGAAGATCAGCAGCATCATGGCGATACCGACACCGCCGACGTTGGCGGGTACGCCAATGAGTTTGCCCAGCAGCTCTCCGATGAAGATGCCTGCCAGGGTGCAGAACGCCAGAAAGGCGACACCGTAGATGATCATTGTTGTTGTCCTCGTCTTACGTATCGAAGTTGTTGTTCTTGTGCTTCGGTAAACGCTACGGCTCAGCGGTCGCGGCTTACCTCCTGACGCAACATGGCGTCGAGTGTATCCAGACGTGCCCCGGCGAAGGCGATCGCCTGGCCCGACTCGAAAACGCGGCGTGCAAGGCCGGTCAGCACGCTGCCGGGTGGCAGCTCCAGGTGCAGGCGCACGCCTCGCTCATAGGCATTAACGAGGGTGGCCTGCCAGTCGACGACGCGGCTCATGTTGTAAGCCAGGTCATCACGCAGGGCTTCGGGATCACGGATCAGCCGCGCCGAGCTGCTGCTCAGGTAGCGCACCTGAGGCGCGCGCAATTCGATGCGGGCAAAGGCGGCGGCCAGCGCGCGAGCCGGCTCATCGAGCAGCTCGCAGTGCGACGGCACGCTCATCGCCAGGCGCTTTGCCGCGCCAGCACCGAGGGCGCGAGCACGTTCGGCCACGGTGGCCATGGCGGCATCGCTGCCGGCGATCACCAGTTGGGTTTCCGCATTGATATTGGCCAGATACACCGGCCCCTCGGCATCGACCAGCAGGCGCTCGACGCTGCCCTGGTCGAGGCCGAGGATGGCGGTCATGCCGTAGCCCTCGGGATAGGCGCGCTGCATCAGCTCGCCACGCAAGGCGACCAGGCGCACCGCGTCGGCAAAGTCCAGCGCGCCAGCCACCACGGCGGCGGCATAGGCGCCGATGGAAAGCCCGGCGACCATATCCGGGCGATGGCCGCGCTCGTTCAGCACGCGCGCCGCCGCTACGCCGGCAATCAACAGGCACAGCTGCACGGCGCGGGTGTTTTGCAACGCTTCGGCCGAATCCAGCAGGCGCACGTCTTCACCCAGGGCGGCAATGGCGTGTTCGATACAGGCTTGTACCTCCGGCGCATCGGGCAAGTCGTTCAGCATGCCGGGTTGCTGCGCGCCTTGCCCAGGGAAGGCCCAGAGCGTGCTCATGCCGCCACCTGCTGCGTTTGCCAGGGGTTACTGACCAGCACTGGGCCGTCCTGGGTTTTCAGCAATACACGCGGCGACTCGCTGGCCCATTCGCGTAGCGCCACGGCGCCCTGCGGGGTTTCCAGTTGCAGATCGATACGTCCCGGGGCCTCGTCCAGCAACATGCACAGCGCCCGTGCTTGCGTCCGAGAAACTGGGTCGGGCGCGCGCAGCAGCAGGTCGAGATCGCTGCCTGCATGCGCGGCGGCGATACCACTGGCCAGCTCGAAGCCCAGGCTGCCGGTCACGCCCCAACTCAGGCCAAGCGCATCGAGCTGCTGCGCCAGTTGCTCCAACGCCCGTAACGCTGGCCATTGCCTCTGCCCGTGTTGGCGCCAGCGACCGGCGCGGGCAACCGCTTCGGGGCTGATCACATGGCTGACCTCGCTCAGGCACATCCAGGTAGCGTAACGCTGCTCACGCGCGGCGCCGCGCACACCCACCGCTACCCAGCCAGACTCGGCCGGGGCTCGGCGCACCACCACCGGCACATGCCCATCCAGGGCGGCGCGAGCCCAGGCCGGCGCCTCCTGCGGCAGTTGCTCCGGGCGCAGGCCCCAGAGCAGATCATGTGGACGGGGTGTAAGCATGCTCGGCTCCTACCACTGCGCGCGCAGCAGCTCGCGCACCTGGGAGGACGCTGCGCGATTGGCAGCGCCCAGACGGTTACGCAAATCGCGCGGCGCCTCGGCGATATCGGCCAGGGCGCGGCCCAGTGCATCCTTCACCTGTGCGAGGTCAGCCGCCGTCGGCTGCACGGCCTGCTCTACATCGAGCACCTCCGCCAGCAAGCCGAGCGAGGCGTAGTTGTCCAGGTCATAGGCCATCGGCGGCACGCTGGCGGCCAGCGCCTCCAGCTCGTCGACACTGCGTAGGGTGATGCGCGCGGCGGCGGCCTTGCCCATGGCGTGCACCATCACCCCGGCGTCGCGCAGGGCGATCAGGCGGTTGGCCTGGTAGCCGTGGGCGAGAAAGGCGCCGGACATGGCCTTGCCCACCAGCAGACCGATCACTGCATGGCCGGCCAGGCGGGCACGGGCATAGGCGTCCACCGCGCCGGCCAGCGCCTGATGAATGCCGTAGGCTTCCTCGCGGCGGCCATAGGCCTGGCTGGGCACGTCGACAATGGCGATCAGCGCGCGCTTGTGCGCCTGGTCGCGATCCGCCTCGATGGCTTCATCCACGGCTTGGGCCAGGCCCCAACCTTCGAGCAGGCCGACCTCGCCATTGCGGGCGCGGGGGAAGGAATTGTTGGCATCGGCGATCACCGCCAGATAGCGCACCGCCTGCCCCGCCAGCTCGCCATCGGCCACCCGCAGCGAGGCAGGCAGTCCGGGGATCGACTGAGCATCGCCGGCCAGGGCCTGGAACCAGTGCAGGCCGCGTTGTTCCTGTGCTGTTGTCATGTTCATGCTCCTTGGTAGGCCAGGCATTTGGCGAAGGCCAGGGCTGCGCACGGCAGCGGCATCGGCCTGGACCGAGGTATCGACGGCGCGCAGGCGCTCGAGGAACCAGGCATGGCGCCGGCTGCGCTCAAGCTCAGGTTTGCCCTTGGCGAACAGGCCGTGCAGTTCGCTGCGAATGGCCTCGACGTCATCGGCCACGTAGCCGTCGACCAGGCCGCTGGCATGGCGCTGCTCGCCGCCGGTCAGGCTCCAGATAAAGGGACGGTCGCGCGAGTCGTATTCATCCAGCCCGGCTTCCTGTTCGATCACCTGCGGGCCGTTGAGGCCCAGGCGCGCCTCGCGGGTCACCAGCAGGTAGCTGCACAGCCCGGCGGCGATGGACATGCCGCCGAAGCAGCCGACCGGGCCGGCCACCAGGCCGATCACCGGCTGAAATTCACGCAGCTCGACGATGGCGGCCTGGATCTCGGCGATGGCCGCCAGGCCCAGGTTGGCTTCCTGCAGGCGCACGCCGCCGGTTTCCAGCAGCAGCACGGCGCGGGTCGGCGTGCCGCCCTTGTTGTCCTCGACGGCCAGCTCCAAGCTGCCTGCGATCTTCGCGCCGCCCACTTCGCCAAGGCTGCCGCCCTGGAAGGCGCCTTCGATGGCGATGACTACCGCAGGCGCGCCGTCGATCAGCCCCTTGGCCACCACCACGCCGTCGTCGGCCTGGGGCACGATGCCCTGCTTGGGCAGCCAGGGCGACATCAGCCGGGCGAAAGGATCGAGCAGCTCGCGGAAGCTACCGGCATCGAGCAGTGCTCGAGCCCGCTCGCGGGCACCCAGTTCGGTAAAGCTGCGCTGCGCCAGCAGGCGCTGGATGTTCTGCTCAGCCATGGTTCAGTTCCTCCAGGCCCTGTTCCAGGCGCAGGCGCACCACGCCGGGCGTGGCGCCAAAATCATGAATGGCGATGTTCAGTGCGGGCAGCTGCTGCTCGCGGAACATGCGTTCGAACAGCAGTTGCCAACGCGGCGCGCTGCCGTTGACCGAGGTGACCACTTCGATGGCCAGGGTGCCGGCCTGGCCGGGTTCGAGCAGCACTTCCAGGTCGCCGGAACCGACGCAGCCCACCAGCGCGCGGCCCCTGGCCGGCTGCCCGGCGGGGAATTGAAAAGACAGGGTTTCCATTTCACAGACTCCCAAGCTGCGCCGGCAGGCCATGCTGCAGGCGGTCGAGGAACAGGGTGGCGGCGAGCAGATCGGCAGCGCCGCCAGGCGAGGCACGCAGGTGCAGCATGTCGCGCTCCAGCTCGCGCAGGCAGCGACGCCCGTCGAGGCTGGCACAACCGCCGGCGGCGAGCACCGCGCGGGCGCCGCTCTGCATGCGGGTCAGCCCGGCCACGCCGGCGCGGTAGAGCACGCAGGTGTCGGCCAGTTGGGTCATGATCGCCAGCAGCGCATCCAGGCGGGCGTTCTGCTCCCCGGCCCCAGCGGCGCGGCTGCGCGCCAGTTGCGGCAGCGCCTGCTGGATCACCGATGGAAAGCCCAGCTGCGCCTCTTCGCGTGCGCCATGTACGCCATACAGGCGGCAGACCTGGGCGCCATGGCTGTCGCCGGTGAGGGGCGCGGCACGGTCATCGAGCAGGGCCAGGCGCGCCGCCCGTAAAGCGACCTGTGCCGGTGCCAGGGTGCTGACATCCAGTGCGGCCGCGCTGCTGAGCAGCCCCAGCGCCCAGATCGCACCGCGATGGGTGTTGACGCCGCCGGTGACGCGCAGCATCTCCACCTCACCTTCGCGACCGATGCGGCCCACGTCTTCACGCAGTGCCTGGTCGATCTTGCCCCATTGCTGCGCCGCCTCGGCCATGGCCTTGAAGCTCGGCCACAGGGCCAGCGCCGAAGCGTGCATCAGGCCCAGGTGCAAATCGGTGTGCGCGCCACTGCCACGACGATCGACCAGCCCCGGCTTGGGCGACAGGTCGGCCTCGTCGATCAACGCGTCGACTACCAGGTCGGCCAGCCAGTCGCTCAGTGCGAGCTTCGGCTGTAATGCAGTGAGTGCATTCATCACCAGCTCCTGAACTTGGCGGGCGGGTTGTACAGGCCGCCCGACCACTCGACCAGCTCGGCGATGCTCTTGGCCGCAAGCAGTTCGCGGCTGGCATCGGTGCGGCGAATGCCGAGGTCTTCGGGCAGGGCGATCAGCCCTTCGCGGCGCATGCGCGCGGTGTCTTTCGGGTCGTGGCGCAGGCCGATTGCGGTGACGCCGGCCACTGCGGCGATCATCGCCTGGCGCTCTTCGAGGGTGCGCGCCTTGTACAGGTAGGCGATGCCCTCTTCGGTGAGCAGGTGGGTGACGTCGTCGCCGTAGATCATGATCGGTGCCAGCGGCATGCCGGCCTTCTTCGCCACGTCCACGGCATCCAGGCGCTCGACGAAGGTGGGTTTGCCGCCCTCCTGAAAGGTCTCGACCATCTGCACCACCAGCTTCTTGCCGCGTTCGAGCAGGGTCACCGGGCCTTCGCCGCCGGGCGTCGCCATGTCCAGCCAGGCTGGCGTGGCGTGGCGGCGGCCGCGCGGGTCGTGGCCCATGTTCGGCGCGCCGCCGAAGCCGGCCAGGCGCCCACGGGTGACGGTGGAGGAATGACCATCGCCGTCCACCTGCAAGGTGGCGCCGATAAACAGGTCGACCGCGTACTGCCCGGCCAGTTGACACATCATGCGGTTGGAACGCATGGAACCGTCGCGGCCGGTGAAGAACACGCCCGGGCGCTGGGCGATATAGCCCTCCATACCCAGCTCGGTGCCGAAGCAGTGCACGCTTTCCACCCAGCCGGTCTCGATGGCCGGGATCAGCGTCGGGTGCGGGTTGAGCGTCCAGTTGCGGCAGATCTTGCCCTTCAGCCCCAGGGATTCGCCGTAGGTGGGCAGGATCAGCTCGATGGCGGCGGTGTTGAAACCGATGCCGTGGTTGAGCGACTGCACCTTGTGTTTTTCGTAGATGCCGCGGATCGCCATCATTGCCATCAGCACGTGCACCGGCTTGATATGGCGCGGGTCGCGGGTGAACAGCGGCTCGATGTAGAAGGGCTTGTCGGCCACCACCACGAAGTCGACCCAGGAGGCAGGGATGTCCACGCGCGGCAGCTCGTCGACGATCTCGTTGACCTGGAAGATCACGATGCCGTCGGAAAACGCCGTGGGTTCGACCAACGCCGGGGTGTCCTCGGTGCTCGGGCCGGTGTAGATGTTGCCGTGGCGGTCGGCCTGAAAACCGGCGACCAGCGCGACGTTGGGAATCAGATCCACCAGCAGGCGCGAGTACAGCTCGATGTAGGTGTGGATGGCGCCGACTTCCATCTGCCCGTCTTCGAGCAGCTGGCCGATGCGCAGGCTCTGCGGCCCGGCGAAGGAGAAGTCGAGCTTGCGGGCGATGCCGCGCTCGAACAGATCGAGGTGCTCGGCGCGGCTGACGCTGGGCATGATCATGTGCAGGTCGTGCAGACTGCCGGGGTCGGCCTTGGCCAGCGAGCGGGAGAGGAAATCCGCCTGCTTCTGGTTATTGCCTTCGAGCACCACGCGATCACCGGGGGCAATCAAGGCTTCGAGGGCCGCGACTATCTTGTCGCTGGGCAGGACCACGCCATTGGCGAGGTTGCGCACCTGATCGAGTCGCCGGGCTTTTTCAGCGCGACGACGCGACCACTGCGGCGGTGGGGATATTGTTGTTGTCATTGAAGACTCCACGAGTTCCGCTGTCGTGGAGGCACCTTAGGAGCGTGACCTTGTGGTCATCAATCAAGCAGGTGGCAGAATCGTTACGCCCAGGTTAACGATTGCTTAAGCTCGGGCGTCTGCAGCATCGTCCTGGCCCGAACGGACAGGCATCCTGGCCACTTCCAGACGGTCACGGCCTCGCTGCTTGGCATGATAGAGCAGCTTGTCGACGGCGTTGAGGAAGTCCTGCGAACGGTCGTGGGCGCCCGGCACGATGGTGCCGACACCGAGGCTGATGGTGAGCAGGGACGACACCGCCGAGCGCTCGTGGGCAATGCGCTGCCGGCGCACCTGCTGGCGGCAGCGTTCGGCGATATGCCGGGCGGCGCCCTCATCGGTCTCCGGCAGCACCAGCACGAACTCCTCACCACCGAAGCGACCGACGAAATCCCGCGGCCTGTTGACCGCGAGGCTCAGCGCCTGGCCGACGCACTTCAGACAATCATCGCCTTGAACATGACCGTAATGGTCGTTGTACTGCTTGAAATGGTCGATATCCAGCAGGATCAGTGACAGCGGCTGCTGGCTACGTTGAGCGTTGGCCCATTCGCTGGCCAGCACCGTGTCGAACATGCGCCGGTTGGCCACGCCAGTCAGCCCATCCTTGTAGGAATATTCCTCCAGCTGCTTCTGCAGGGTCAGCAGCTGCTCCTCGGTCTTCTTGCGCTCGCTGATGTCGAACATGAAGCCGATCAGCGAGTCCACCTCGCCATTGTCGTCGCGCACCACATGCACCACGTCGCGAATCCACACGTAGTCGCCAGCGGCAGTCAGCGCGCGATAGTCGGCCTCGTGGTCGACACCGTTCTGCGACTGCGACACGCAGAAGCCCACCACCCGCTCGCGATCCTCAGGGTGCATGCGCGCGGCCCAATCCTCGGCGCTGACCCAACTGGCCTGCGACCAGCCCAGCAGCGTCTCGATCTGCGGGCCGATATAGGCGAAGGTCATGCTCTTCCAGTCGATCTTCCAGGGGATCGCCCGGGTGGACTCGAGCAGGGTCTTGTAGACGGCGCTGTCGGTTTCTGCGGCTTGGCTCATGGTGGCCCGGAGTGTCGAGAAGGCGAGGTTTCCTTATACACCAGCGCAGCGGCGGTCTCGATGCCGTTCGCGGCAAAGGAGCCGTAGAGTGCGCTGTGCACAACAGAGACTCGCGCCAATGGTGCGCGCTGCGCACCCTATATGTCATCCCGTGCTTTGCGCCACGGGCCGCAGGTGACCTGTGACATGCTTTGCATTATTCCGTTCCAGCTCACGCTACGGGATGGCGGCTCTTCACATGGCATCAGGCCATCAAGTACATTCCCGCGCTAGTTACTTGAGGCCCGGCCCAATGTCGGGCGGGCACTCGCCGCAAAGGAATGCAAATGTCCGACGAACATCAGGGTTCTACCGGTGCGCCTGCCGTAGACACCGGCCTGGCCTGCCTGGTCATGCTGGCCCGTTTCCATAACGTGGCTGCCTCACCTGAACAGCTCGCCCATGAGTTCGCCGACGACGGTCGCGCTTTTGGCCGCGCCGAATTGCTGCTGGCGGCAAAAAAGCTCGGTCTTAAAGCGAAGTCCGCGCGCAGCTCGCTCGAGCGCCTCGCGCACACGCCTTTGCCGGCCATGGCCGCCGACCGAGACGGCAGCTTCTTCATCATCGCCCGCCTCGACGAGAGCAAAGGCCAGGCGCTGATCCACGATCCGCAGATGCAGCGCCCGGAAGTCATTGCACTCGAGCAGTTACAAGAGCGCTGGAGCGGCGAGCTGATCCTGATCCGCTCCGAAGCCTCGATGGCAGGCGACCTGTCGCGCTTCGACTTCACCTGGTTCATCCCGGCCATCGTCAAATACCGCAAGCTGCTCGGCGAAGTATTGCTGGTGTCCTTCGTGCTGCAGATCTTCGCGCTGCTCACACCGCTGTTCTTCCAAGTGGTGATGGACAAGGTGCTGGTGCACCGGGGCCTGTCGACACTGGATGTGATCGCCATAGGCCTGCTCGGCATCATGATCTTCGAGACCCTGCTGTCGGGCTTGCGCAGCTATGTGTTCGCCCACACGGCCAGCCGTATCGACGTGGAGCTGGGGTCGAAGCTTTTTCGTCATCTGGTGACCTTGCCACTGGCCTATTTCCAGGCGCGCCGGGTCGGCGATTCGGTGGCGCGGGTGCGCGAGTTGGAGAACATTCGCAGTTTCCTCACCGGCAATGCCATCACGCTGGTTCTCGATGTGTTGTTCTCGGTGGTTTTCATTGCTGTGATGTTCTATTACAGCGGCTGGCTCACCCTCGTGGTGATTCTGTCGCTGCCGCTGTACTTCGTGATCTCGCTGCTGATCACTCCAATGCTTCGCGCCCGCCTCAACGAAAGCTTCACGCGCGGCGCGGAGAACCAGGCCTTTCTGGTCGAGACAGTCAATGGCATCGACACCCTGAAGGCCATGGCAGTCGAGCCGCAGATCAACCGCAAGTGGGACAACCAGCTTGCGGGCTACGTCGCTGCCAGTTTCAAGACGCAGAATCTGTCGGCCATTGCCAATGAAAGCGTCGGCTTCGTCGGCAAGCTGGTCACCGTTGCCACGCTCTGGCTGGGCGCGCGCCTGGTGATCGAGGGCGATCTGACCGTGGGTCAGTTGATCGCCTTCAACATGCTAGCCGGGCGGGTGTCGCAGCCGATCATGCGCCTGGCCCAGCTGTGGACCAACTTCCAGCAGACTGGGGTCTCAGTGCAGCGCCTGGGCGATATCCTCAATACCCGCACCGAACTGTCCCAGGCGACCCGCAGTGCCTTGCCTCCGCTCAAGGGGCAGATCGAGTTCGATCAGGTGCATTTCCGCTATCGTCCGGATGGTTCGGAGATTCTGCGCGGCATCAGCTTGCAGATTCAGGCCGGCGAAGTGATCGGCGTGGTCGGCCGCTCCGGCTCGGGCAAGAGCACCCTGACGCGACTGCTGCAGCGCCTCTATACGCCCGAGCGCGGCCGGGTGCTGGTCGATGGCATGGACCTGGCCCTGGCTGACGTCTCCTCGCTGCGCCGACAGATCGGCGTGGTGTTGCAGGACAACATGCTGTTCGCCCGCAGCATCCGCGAGAACATCGCCCTGACCGACCCGGGCGCGCCCATCGAGCAGGTCATGCAGGCAGCCAAGATGGCTGGTGCCCATGAGTTCATCCTGGAGTTGCCGGAAGGCTACGACACGGTGGTTGGCGAGCAAGGCGCCTCGCTGTCCGGCGGGCAGCGCCAACGAATCGCCATTGCACGCGCACTGATCGGCAACCCGCGCATCCTCATTTTCGACGAGGCCACCAGCGCCCTGGACTATGAGTCCGAGCGCATCATCCAGCAGAACATGCAGGCCATCTGTAAAGGGCGCACGGTGATCATCATCGCGCACCGCCTGAGCGCGGTACGCGATGCCAACCGCATACTGGTCATGGATCGAGGGCAGATCGTCGAGCAGGGCAGCCATGCTGAGCTGCTTACCCATCAAGCCGGCCACTACTCTCGCTTGCACCGTCTGCAACAAGGCGGTGCCGCATGAGTGCCAAGCGCGAGTTGATCAACCGCTACCGCCAGGCCTGGCGCCACTCCTGGCGTAACCGCAAAGCAATGGATGCTCCACCACGCCTGAATCACGAAGTGCACTTTCTGCCCGCTGCGCTGGCCTTGCAGGAAGCGCCGGTACACCCCGCGCCGCGCATCATCCAGTGGACCATCATGGCCTTTGCCGCCCTGGCGCTGCTCTGGGCCTGTGTCGGCGAAATCGATGTGGTCGCCACCGCCACCGGCAAGATCGTCCCCAGCGGCAAGAGCAAGGTCATCCAGCCCAGCGAAGTGGCGGTGGTCAAGGCCATTCACGTCTATGACGGCCAGACCGTAAAGGCCGGTGAGGTGCTGGTCGAACTGGATACTCAGATCACCGGCGCAGATGTCCAGCGCCTGCAAAGCGACCTGTTGGCCGCCCAGGTCGACAGCGCTCGCGCGAGTGCCTTGCTCGACGCCATTGAAGAGAGTCGCGATCCGACGTCCCTGGTCGGCCGCATCCCACAGGCCTCCGAGTCACAGCAGCAATCGGCACAGACCTGGCTGAGAGGCCAATACCTGGAACTGCAAAGCGCATTGCAGCAGAGCGACGCCGAGATCGCCCAACGCACGGCGGAGATCCAGGCCGCCCAGGCCTGGGTGGCCAAGCTGCAGGAGTCCCTGCCCATCGCCCAGCAGTTGGCGGCGGACTACAAACGCCTGCTAGACAAGGCCTATATCGCCAAGCATGCCTACCTGGAAAAGGAACAACAGCGCCTGAATCAGGAGCGTGAGCTGGCGGTGCAGCAAGCCCGTGTGCTGGAACTTCAAGCCGCCAAGCAACAGGCCGAAAGCCGCCGTCAAAGCGTACTGGCGCAGACGCGCCGGGCGATGCTCGATCTGCTGCATGAATCTGAGCAGCGTGCCGCCGCCCTTCAACAGGAACTGAGCAAGGCCGAGCAGCGCAACCGCCTGATGCACCTCACCGCCCCGGTGGACGGTACCGTTCAGCAACTGGCCATCCACACCGCAGGCGGCGTGGTGACCGAAGCGCAGCCGCTGATGGTCATCGTGCCGAGCAACCAGCCGGTGGAGGTCGAGGCCCTGCTGGAGAACAAGGACATCGGTTTCGTGCGGCCAGGTCATGAAGTGGAGGTGAAGGTAGACACCTTTACCTTCACCAAATACGGCGTGGTGCACGGCACCGTGCAGAGCATCTCTGACGATGCCATTGAGGACGAGCGCCTAGGGCTGGTGTACAGCACACGGATACAGCTCAAGGAGAACAGCATTCTGGTGGGCAGTCAGCAGGTGCCATTGACGCCGGGAATGTCGATCAGGGCAGAGGTGAAGACGGATAAGAGGAAGGTGATCGATTATTTCCTCAGTCCGCTAAAGCAACATCAGAGCGAAAGCCTTTCTGAAAGATAGCAAAGTAAATTTAAATAACTCAAAGCCCCCAGAAAAAGCAGACAATAGAATCGTTAGCACCATAGGAACTTACAAAGTTACTAACTCTGCATCATCTATTGCGCAAGCAGCAGCGCATGCTGCCCAACCAAACGCACACCAAAAAATAGTTAATCTACAGAGCAATCAACACAAGGAGGTTATCATGTCGCAACAAAACACAAATGCTGAGCCACATGTAGACTATCGCAACAAATATGCAACAGACTCTGTCACCAATGCCCTAAAGGCCGCCTATACCGCGTGGAAGTCTGGGGGCGAACCGTGGAGCCCCGACAACCAAGAGGGCGCCAGAGAAACAGCCGAACAACTTCTAGGCGGAGACGTTAACCTCAAACCTGTGTTTAACTCTATTAATGCACACAATCAGGCTCTTAGAGATGCTCTCGCATATGACAGACATATCAGTCCAGATACCAATACCAATTTAAATTTAGCCAATCGTACCGCCTCTCCCATAGTTCTTGACCTTGACGGCGATGGTATAGAGACGTTCGGCGCAGAAGGCCGGGTGTTGTTCGACCACGATGGCGACGGCGACAAGCATGGTTCTGGTTGGGTCGGGTCAGACGATGGTCTACTGGTTCTAGATCGCAATGGCAATGGAACCATCGACAGCGGCCTAGAGCTATTCGGCGAGAACACCCTACTAGCCAATGGACAGAAAGCCCGTGACGGCTTCGAAGCCATGAAAGCTGTCGACGCAAATGGCGATGGTAAGCTGGATGCTGGCGATGCTGTCTGGAGCGACCTGCGTGTATGGCGGGACCTCAATAGTGACGGTATTAGCCAAGGTGGCGAATTGTTCACCCTAGATGAACTGAGTATCAAAAGCATCAATACGGAGTCAGACGGCAAACGCCTGAACTTGGGCAATAACAATCACATCGATGGCTTCAGCACCTTCGAATGGGAGGAAAACCGGGGTGGAGGCACCGGCGTCAGCGGCGATGTCTACTTCGAAAACAACCCTTTCTACCGCGAGTTCGGCGACCGCATCGAGATTCCAGCTGAGTTGGCTGACGCCCCCAACATGTATGGCTCGGGTGCCGTACGTGACCTACGCGAGGCAGCAGCAACAAGTAATAACCTAAAAAATATTTTAGGCGAATACTCGGTTGCCGGCAGCCGCCAGGAACAACAGGTACTACTGGATAAATTAATTAGCGCTTGGGCTGATAGCGCTGACTTCCGCACATTCGACGAGCGCATATCCGATCTAGCTGATGGCAAGATTTATGATATTAAGTTTGCTTATTCTTGGGAAATTGACAGGGCGCCACTCCTCAGCTCGGGCTCAACCAGTGGGGGCGGTACTGGTAGCGGTTCTATTGCGCCAGGTGAAATTCAGCAAGCCCCCTCCCCAACTGCCGAGCAGTTGCGGAGAAAGGAACTACTAGAGATGGTACGCGTGCTGGAAGTATTCAATGGCCAGTACTTCTTTGACTTTAAGCCAACCAATGATGACGGCAAAGATGGAGAGATCAGTATCTCCTTCGCAGCTGGCTCCCAAGGTCGGTCAGGTAGCGCGGGAGGCGGCTCAATTGCCTTTGGTTCCACTTATTACCTTACAGAGGAAGGATTCTCCTTTGGGCCGAACCAAGAGAAGTACATCAGGGCCGCATACGAGGCGTTGGTAAGTTCTGTATATGAGGGTCTGTTGCTCCAGACTCGCCTCAAGCCCTATCTTGATGCAGTGTCTATAGCACTGTCTGAAGAGGGTGCCACTGTAGACTTCAGCGGTGCACTAGGCAAACTGGCGCAGGTTCATACGGAGAATCCTGTCAAGGGTGTTGTTGATCTTCTCGAGTTTGGCTCGGCTGTCGCAGGCACCATTGGCTGGGCATCCAACGAAGTGGCTATCGCGGGGGAATGGGTACGCCAACTGAATGCGGTACAAATCGAAGACCTCCAGAAACAGTTGGGCGCTTCCAGCACAGTAATTATTGATTCAAGCACGAATAGCACACTGACCGGTGGCGACCATACAGATTTTCTTTTCGGCGAAGCGGGTAATGACTTCCTGACCGGGAATGGCGGCTCAGACTTCCTGGATGGTGGCGCCGGCGATGATCGTCTCTATGGTAACGACGGCAATGACGTGATATTCGGTGGTGCCGGTGCTGACCGCCTGTACGGCGGCAATGGCAATGATGTGCTTGATGGGGGCACTGGCAATGACACCCTCAGCGGCGACGCAGGTAGCGATACCTACCGTTTCAGCCGTGGCTGGGGCCAGGACACCATCAACAACTACGACACCGGCACCAACAAGGCCGATGCCATCGTCTTCGCCGACGACATCACGCCTGATGACATCATCATCACCCGCTCCAGCACCAACCTGATCCTGTCGCTCAAGGGCAGCAC
>NZ_ATKM01000002.1 GCF_000418555.1 Pseudomonas sp. P818 | reverse complement strand
CCATCTACGAAATCGCCAACGGCTACGCCAATGTCACCGATGTGCTGCGTTTCGGCGAAGGTATTGGTGCCGAGCAGATCTGGCTGGGCCGCAGCGGTAACGACCTGCAACTCCAGCTACTGGGTACCGATGACCAAGTTTTCATCAAGAACTGGTACAGCAGCACGTCCAGCCAGGTTGAGCAGTTCCAACTAGATGATGGGCGAGCGCTAAGCTCCAGCCAGGTCAACAACCTAGTGAATGCCATGGCAGCCTTTGGCGCTCCCGCTGGTGGCGAAAGCGGCCTGACACCGACTCAGAAGGAACAATTGGACTTGGTTATCGCGGCCAACTGGCAGTAACTGCGAAATAGATAAGGGCTGGTGATCCAGCCCTTATCTTTAGCTGCACGCAGAACTTCCCCGGAATGCGCGCCGGTTCATGAAACCCGCCTTGTGCCAGCCCCCTGCTTTCGCAAAAATGCGCGCTCTCTGTCGCTGACCGATGAGTCAGCGACAGCATGCCAACAATAACCGGGCATCGATCCGGTAGTCCCCGAGGGGCGAGGCCGGCGTCATCCGCCAGGCCGAACCCTGCAAGCCATCCCGATTCGCATCCAGGCCCGCCAGTTTCGGCGCAGGCCTCGCCACGCGTTTTCCGTAAAAGGTATGTCGATGTTCAAGACTTCTCTGGCGGTTGCCCTCGCCACCCTGCTGTGCTCCGCCCAGGCCCTGGCCGAACCGATCCTGATCAAGTTCTCCCACGTGGTGGCGGAGGACACGCCCAAGGGCAAGGGCGCCCTGATGTTCAAGCGCCTGGCCGAGGAACGCCTGGCCGGCAAGGTGCAGGTGGAGGTGTATCCCGACTCCACGCTGTTCGGCGATGACGACGAGCTGCAGGCGCTGCGCGACAACAAGGTGCAACTGCTGGCGCCGTCGCTGTCGAAGTTCGAGCAGTACACCACTCAGCTGCAGGTGTTCGACCTGCCCTTCCTGTTCGATGACCTGGAGGCGGTCAAGCGCTTCCAGAAGCGCGAGAAGAGTCGCGAGCTGCTGCGTTCGATGGCCAGCCATGGCATCTATGGCCTGGCCTACTGGAACAATGGCATGAAACAGCTCTCGGCCACCCGCGCGCTGCACACGCCTGCCGACGCCGCCGGCCTGGCGTTCCGCATCCAGCCGTCGGAAATCCTCGAGCAGCAGTTCGCCCGGGTCGGCGCCAGCAGCCTGCGCCTGCCGTTCGCCGAAACCCGCGCAGCCCTGCAGGCCGGGCGCGTACAGGGTGCTGAGAACACCTGGTCCAACCTCGCCAGCCAGCAGTTGGGCGCGCTGCAGCCCTATGTCACGGAAACCGATCACGGCGTGCTGAGTTACATGCTGGTGAGCAACTCCGGCTTCTGGACCAGCATCCCCTATCAGGTCCGCGTGCAGCTGGAGGCGATCATCGACGAGGTCACGCTGGCGGTGAATAACGAGGCCGAAGCGCTCAATGCCCGCGATCGCCAACGTCTGATCGCGGGCGGCAGCCAGCTCGTCAGCCTCAGCGGCGAGCAGCGTGCTGCCTGGCGCGCGGCGATGCAGCCGTTGTGGCAGGAATACGAAGGCAAGATCGGCAGCGATGTGCTGCGTGCGGCGCAGACGGTCAACCGGCGCTGACCGTCCTCTGCCAAAGACCTGCAGCCGGCGCTACCCGGCGCCGTCGCAGGTTGACGGTACTCAGGCCTCTTTGGCCTGCAGACCGGCGTACAGACGGGTCAGCTCGTTGAGCTGGCGGAACAGCGAGTCGGTGCTCACGGTGATCGCGGTCGGCACGAAGTCCTGTGCGGCATGCAGGTCGATGCCCTTGAGGGTGAAGCCCCAGTGGGCACGGGCGCGGCGCTGAGCGTTGGCGATCTCCTCGTTCGGCGTACCGCGGGCTTCCAGTTCCTTGAGGATGGTTTCGAAGTCGCTCACGGCCTTGTCCAGCTTGGCGTCCAGGTCCGGCGCAGGTACACGCCAGGACTTGGCCATGTAGAGCATGGCGATGCGCTGGGTCTGCACACGTGCCCAGCCGGTGCGGTGCACGGAGGCGCCCATTGCACCCAGATGCTTGCCCATCAGGTCGCTGACATTCTGCGTCTGTTGCAGCAGTTCCTCGCTGGTGGCGAGCATCTGCGCCGCCTTGGCTTGCTCCGGCTTGGCTTCGATCTGCTGGCGATGGACGGCCCAGGTGGCATCGACCTTGGCCAGCGCAGCCTTGATTTCGGCAGTCGGCGCATAGCTCGCCAGCGCCTTCTGGCTGGCGTCGAAACGCTCGACGGTTTCCTTCAACTGGCGCTGGGCAGCATCAACACGCACATCGGCGCCGATCATCAGATAGTTCTTGGCCATGCGCTGGGTCAGCGAGCGCTGCAGGCCGGCCATGTTCATGGCTTCGGAATCGCTCAACTGAGCCAGGCCGGGCATGCTCACCAGCGCGGTGCAGGCGAGCAGGATAAGAGACAGGTACTTCTTCAACACGTCGGTACTCCAATTTCGAGAACGGGCAATGCACCGCGGGCGGATGCCAGCAGTGACGGATGAACCCTTGAATACGGGGTTTTTATTGGAATGCGGGGGCAGTTTCGACGGGCGTGAGGCCCAGATGCTGCGGAAAGGACGACATGATAGCCATTAAAACGCCATCATTCTGTGCACTCGGTCATGAAGCGGACGACTGGTCGTCATTTCCGCTCGCGCTCGGATAAAAAAGCCGCCAGTCGCCATGAAACAGGGGAAGGGCGGCTGACGGCTGAGGAACCGGACGACAATGCTCAGGACAGCAGGCTGACCACCGTAGATCTGCTGATATTGGCCTGGGCGACCACGGTCTGGGTGACCGCGGCGTAGCTGCTGGGGCTGCGGCGCATCAGATTGAAGACTTCACCGGCGAAGTCGCGCGCCCATTCACGCTCGTTCTGCTCGGCATGGCGGGCGAGAAACTCGCGGATCTCTTCCTGGCGATGGCTGAGCTGCTCGCGCAGCGCGCCAATCCTGTCCAGCGCCGCCACCACTTCGTCCAGTGCCCGGCGCAACTCGCGCGCGCCGTCCAGGCGGGCGGCATCGGGCAGGCGCAGCAACTGGTCTTCCTGGCTGATCACCGGAGCGGCAGCCTTGGCCGCCAGCTTGCCTTCGCCCTGCATGCGCAGCTCGCCCTTGAGCTGCTGCCACTCGCTTTCGCGGGCGCTGAATTTCAGCGCACCGCCGTTATCCACTTCGGCGCGGATGCCGGCCGGGCCGAGGCCGGCATTGAAGCGGCGGAGAATCTGCTGCTCGCTCAAACCCTCATCGAGCACCACTGCCAGCGGCTCGGCCAGCTTGCGCCCGGCGCTGAACAGCAGGGTTTCCTTGCCGGCCTGCTGGATGGCGGCCATGGATTCCAGGCCCTGCAGGCTGAAGCGGCTGCGCACCGGCTCGGTGAGGCGCAGCTTGAAGCTGGCATCCAGCGCCTCGCCGGAGCGCTGGCCGCGCTCGGCAAGCAACTGGCGCACCTGTTCCAGCTCGCGCTTGAGACCTTCACGTTCGCCGGCCTGGGCATTGCTCAGCTCGCGGCTGAGGCTGAGCTTGAGCTGGCCGAGGCGCCCCGCCAGTTCGCCGAGGTAGCTGTCGGCGGCCTGCATCGAGGTCAGCTGCTGATTGAGCTGCAGGTTGAAGCTGGTGCTCTTGCCGCGCGGCTGCGCTGTAGGCTCGGCGGGCGCCTGCTTGCGCTGGCGCTGCACCGCCTGCTCGCCCTGCACCGGACGCCGTGCCTGCGGATCGAGAGCGGTGACGACCGGTAGCTGCGTATCGACCTTGATCACCCATGCCACTCCTTAAAGAAGACTGAACAGCGACATCTGATTGATCTTCAGATAGGTCTTTTGCGTCGCCCCCAAGGCCAGCTGATAGTCGTTGAGGTCGATGGTGGCGGCGGCATAGTCGAGACGCGACAGCTCGCCTTCGATCTTCTGGTTGACCAGCGACACGTCGTCGTTGCTGTCGGTCAGCAGGGTCAAGGCGTTCTGCCGGCCACCCAGCTCGGTGATCGAGCCCATCACCCGCCCATGTGCCTGGTCCAGAGCACTCAGGGTATCGACGATCTGCTGCCGTACGGCCGGGTCGCCGGCGTCCAGCGCTGGATCCTGCAGGGTGTTGATCAGGCCGCGCAGCTCGTTGAGCACAGCCACGCCGCCGCCGAAAATGCTGGCGGCGGTGACGTTCTCGTCGACCAGCACGCCGTTGGCCACGGCGGCCTGGCGGTGCTTGTCGTTGCCGGTGACGCTGTAAGTCTGGGTCGCGGCATCGAAGGCCAGCGCCGGGGTGTCGCTGAGGGTGCCGGAGAACAGATAGCGGCCTTCCTCATCGCGCACGTTGGCGAAGCTGAAGATGGTGTCCTCGATGATCGACAGCTCGCCGGCCATGGCCGCCAGGTCTTCGCTGGTGTTGGAGCCGTTGGCCGCCCACAGCAGCAGGTCACGCACGTTGAGCATGGCGTCGGAGGTGGACTTGAGGTTGGCCTCCTGGGTCGACAGGCTGCCGGAGACGTTGGCGATGTTCTTGCGGAACTGCTCCAGGCTCGCTTCTTCACGCTGCACGCGCAGTACACGGACGCTGGCGATGGGGTCGTCGGAAGGCAGCAGGATGCGCTTGTTGGTGGCCATCTGCTGCATCAGCTTGCCCAACTCGGCGGAACTGGCATTCATCGAGTTGTGCATCAGCGAGGTGATCTGCGAGTTGGTGATGCGCATCATGGCTGAAATCTCTCTGGCACCGCGTCAGAACGCGGCAAGCATGTCGTCGAACAACTGGTTGGCGGTGCTGATCACCTTCATGTTGGCCTGGTAGGCCTGCTGGTAGGTCATCAGGTTGACCGCCTCCTCGTCCAGGCTCACGGCGCTGACGCTGTCGCGCTGCGATTGGGCCTGCTGGGTCACGGCGGTGGCGGACTTGAGGTCGGCCTGATTCTGTCGGCTGTCGCTGGCCACCTGGCCAAGCAGGCCGGCGTAGGCGTCGTTGAGGGTGACCTGGCTGCCGTTCAGGGTGATGGTCTGGTTCTTCAGCCCGAGCAGGTTCAGCAGCACTTCGTTGTTGCCGGTCTCCCCTGCAGCCGAAGACAGCGCCAGTTGCTCGGCGGTCAAAGGCTCGACACGCAACAGCGCAGTGGTACTGGTCGGATCGTAGACAAACAGCGGCTGGCCCGGATTGCCATTGAGGTCGAAGCCAGTGGCGAGCACGTCGTTGACCATCTGCGCCAGTTGGCTGGCCATGTCATGCAGGGCGTCCAGGTTGGGCCGCAAGCTGCCGTACTCGACCTCGTGGAGGCCGCCGAAGGCGCCGCCGAAGCCATCCTGGCGCAGCGGGAAGCTGGTGCCGGCAAACGCCAGGCTGACTTCCTGCTCGCCGCTCGCGGTCATCGCCACCTTGAGCTGGCCGGCGGTAGGCCCGGCCACCAGCGGCTGACCATTGGCCAGGGCGACGCTGACCGAACCGTCCGCCGTTTCGTTGATACGCAATTTGGCGAACTGGCTGAGCTGGCCGACCAGGCTCTCGCGCTGATCACGCAACGCGGTGCTGTCACCCTTGACCGACTCGGTCTCGACGATCTTCTTGTTGAGCAGGGCGATGTTCTCGGTCAGGCCGTTGATCTCGGTGGCCATGGCCGTGCGCTGCTCCTGCAGCGCCTTGACCTGCGCGTCGATATTGCTGCTCAGGCCGTTGAAGCGCTGCGCCAGGTTGCCGGCCTCGCTGATGATCTGCTGGCGCAGGGCGATGGAGCCCGGCGTGGCGCTGGCCTCGCTGAGGGCAGCGAAGAACTGGTCGAGGCCGGCGCTGATGCTCGAACCGCTGCCGGACATCAGCGCTTCCAGCGCGGTCAGGTACTGCTGCGAGGCACTATAGAAGTTCTGCTCGGTGGTGGCACGCCACAGCTGCTGGTTATGAAATTCGTTAGTCATGCGGCGGATGCTGATCACCTCGACACCGCCGCCGACGCTCAGCCCGCCCTGCCCGGCCAGCGACCCGGTGATGGTCTGCAGGCGGCTGAAGCCCGGCGTCTTGACGTTGGCGATGTTCTGCCCGGTGGTGGCCAGGGCCACCTGGCTGGCACGCACGCCGCTGTAGGCGATCTGGTTGAGGATGCTCACGAATTAACTCTCCTGTCGCTCGAAGCGCATCGGCTGAGCGAAGGCCGCCAGACGCGGCGCACGGGCGTCGTCGGCAGCGGATTGGGCTGTTACTGAGGACAGGGCGACGGAATCGCCGGCGGACTTAAATTCATCACGCACCAGCGCCTGCTTGCCGGCAACGGTGCCGAGCAGCAGGCCGCTGTCAGCGCTCAGGGCACTGGCCAGCTGCTGGCGGGTCTGCGCGCTGAGCGGGCTGCTGACCTGTGCATCATCCTTGGGCGGCTGCTCGGCCTTGGCCAAATCGCCGAGGATCTTGCGCGTGTAGTCGCGGGTTTCCTGAAAGGGGATGCGCTCGATCCAGGCGCCGGTGGCGATCTCGCCGCGGCGCGGGTCGCCGTTGACCTTGAGCCACTCGTCGACGCGGCCGGGGCCGGCGTTGTAGGCGGCCAGCGCCAGGGCCTGGTGGCCGTCGTAGCGCTGCAGCATCTTGTCCAGGTAGGCACTGCCCAGACGCTTGTTATAGGCGGCGTCCGTGGTCAGGCGGGCTTCGCTGAATGGCAGGCCGAGTTCGGCGGCCATTTCCCGCGCAGTGTCCGGCATCAGCTGCATCAGGCCGCGCGCGCCCTTGGGCGATACGGCATCGACGCGACCGGCCGATTCCTGCTGGATGACCCGATCGACCAGGGCGACGAACCCCGCCGAGCCCTTGTCCCAGACCTTGCCGAGGCTGTCGATGCCACGCTGCCAGGTGCTGCGCAGCGGCTCCAGCAGACTGCCACTGCGTGACGGCAGCTCGGCGGCACGCGCCGCTGCCCCGGCCGCATCCATGTCCACCGCGCTGCCGCCAGCGCCGGACAGCTGCTTGACCAGCATGTCGGCGATGCCGGTCTGCTTGCGCCCGGCCAGGGTCTCGGCCAGCACCTCGTCGTAGAAGTCGCGCATGGTGTCCATCTCGCGGCTGCGCATCGGGTTGCCTTCGGCGAGCACGTCGCTGGCCTTGCGCATCTGCTTGAGGATCTGCTGCAGGAACAAGGCCTCGAACTGCTCGGCCGCAGCCTGCAGCTGCTGCTCGCGGGCAGTGCCGATGCCGTCGGCGCTGCCGCGGTGGCTGTTCATGTGTTGGGCGAGGGAAACGATGCTCATGGCTCAGATCACGATCAGTTCGGCATTGAGGGCACCGGCCTGTTCCAGCGCCTGGAGGATGCTCATGACATCGTCCGGGGTGGCGCCGAGGCTGTTCACGGTGTTGATGATGCTGTCCAGGCTGGCGCCATCGGGCCACTTGAACATGGCGTTCTTGTCCTGGCTGACGGCGACGTCGGAGCGCGGCACCACAGCGGTCTGGCCGCCGGAGAAGGCATTGGGCTGGCTGACCTGCGGGTTCTCGCTGATGGTCACGGTCAGCGTACCGTGGGCCACAGCGGCGGCCTTGACGCGCACACCCTGGCCGACCACCACGGTACCGGTGCGGCTGTTGAACACCACCTTGGGCCGTTCGCGGCCTTCTTCCACTTCGAGACCCTCCAACATGGCCATGAAGCCGATGCGCTGGGTGCTGGTGATGGGTGCGCGAATGGCGATCTTGGTCGAGTTCAGGGCGCTGGCGGTGCCGCTGCCGAAACGGCCGTTGACCGCCTCGACTACCTTGGCGGCGGTCTGGAAGCTGGGCTGGCGCAGGTTGAGCATGACTTCGTCACGCTCGCTGAAGTCGCTGGGGATCATTCGCTCAACGGTGGCGCCGTTGGGCACGCGACCGCTGTTGGCCGAGTTGATCGCCACGCTGGAGCCGCTCTGGCCGCTGGCGTTGAGGCCGCCAACGACGATGGCACCCTGGGCCAGGGCATAGGTTTCGCCGTCGACACCCTGCAGCGGGGTCATCAGTAGCTGGCCGCCGCGCAGGCTCTTGGCGTCGCCCAGCGAGGCGACGGTGACATCCACCGTCTGCCCAGGGCTGTAGGACGGCGGAATTTCCGCAGTGACGGTCACCGCGGCGACGTTCTTCAGTTTGGGATCGACGTTCGGCGGCAGGTTGATGCCGAACTGCTTGATCATGTTGGCCACCGACTGGCTGGTGAAGCGCACCTGGTTCTTGTCGCCGGTGCCGTCGAGGCCGACCACCAGGCCATAGCCGATCAATTGGTTGCCACGGATGCCTTCGATATCCACCAGGTCCATCAGCGGCACGGCCTTGGTCGATAACGGCCAGATCAGGACACAGGCGACGAGAATACGTTTGATCATGGTCCAGGCCTTAGAGCGGGAACAGCGGGTGGGCGAAGAAGCGCGTCAGCCAGCCTGCCGAGTTGCTGTCGTTGAGCACGCCGCGACCGGCGTAGGAAATGCGCGCATTGGCCACGTTCTGCGAGGACACCTGGTTGGCGCGGTTGATGTCGTCCATGCGCACCAGGCCGACCAAACGGATGTACTCGTCACCCTGGTTCAGGCGCAGGGCCTTCTCGCCCTTGATCAGCAGGGTGCCGTTGGGCAGCACCTGATGCACGGTCACGGCGATGGACCCGCGCAGGGTGTTCTGCTGCGAGCTGCGCGCCGAGCCATTGAAATCACGCTCGGCCTCGGCGGAGCTTTCCAGGCGGTCGTAGGTCTTGCCCAGCACAGTGGGTATGCCAACCGAAACCCCGGACTTCTTGCCGAAACTGGTGCCGGCGCTCTTGCTCGACTGGGTGGACTCGTCCAGCACCACGGTGAGGATGTCGCCGACCCGCACTGCGCGCTTGTCGCCGATCAGCGAGCCGCTGTAGCCGCTGCGAAACAGCCCGCCGCTGGTGGTCGGCGGCACGCTGTAGTCCAGCGCCAGCGGCTCGTAGTGGCTGGAGTCCTCGTCAGGCAGCATCTCGTTGAAGCTGGCGCAGCCGCCGAGGACCAGCAGCAGAGCGAGCGGAAGCAGGCGGGTCATGGCGGTCACACGGTCTGGTTGAGGAACTGCTGCATGCCCGACGCGGCGTCGAGCACCTTGGCGTTGGCCTCGTAGGCACGCTGGATGGAGATCATGTTGACCATGGCCTCGACCACCTGCACGTTGGAGCCTTCCAGCACGCCCTGCTTGAGATTGCCCAGGCCCTCCTCGCCCGGCACGCCCTCGACGGGTTCGCCGCTGGCCACGGTCTCGCGATAGAGGTTGCCACCGAGGGCTTCGAGGCCGCCCGGGTTGGTGAAGTTGACCAGGGTGATCTGGCCCAGCTCCGACGGCAGGGTGTCGCCGGCCAGTACCGCGGTGACGATGCCGTCGCTGCCCACGGTGAAACGGCTGCTGCCGGCCGGCACTTCGATAGCAGGCGTCAGCGGCAGACCCTGGGAGTTGACGATCATACCTTCGGCGTTGAGCTGCAGCTGACCGTTCTCGGTGTAGTAGATATCGCCGTTGGGCGCTTCCACCTGGAAGAAGCCGGCACCGATGATCGCCAGGTCCATCGGCTGGCCGGTGGTCTGGATGCTGCCTTCGGTGAATACCTTCTGCGTACCGGCCACGCGCACGCCACTACCGAGCTGGATGCCGGAGGGCACGGTGTTGACCTGATCGGCCTGGGCGCCCGGCTGCAGTTCGATGGCGTAGAACAGGTCCTCGAACACCACGCGGTCGCTCTTGAAACCGTTGGTGTTGACGTTGGCCAGGTTGTTGGCCACGGCGCTCATGGCCTTGTCCTGGGCGGCCAGGCCGGTCTTGCTGACCCAAAGTGCGGAACTCATGTCGTGTCTCCTCTGTAGCCCGGATGCAATCCGGGGAAATCGTTCCCGGATTACATCCGGGCTACTCGTCGTTTCTCGTCACCCGTAGGGTGGGCCGGGCGGCGATCCGCTTTAGCCCACCATTGCAGAGCACGCCGGTGGGCTGAAGCCCACCCTACGGTTCTACGGCGCTACGAACCGCGGATCATCCGGTTGCCGGCCTCGGACAGGTCCTCGGCGGCCTTCATCATCTTTACCTGGGTCTCGAACAGGCGGTTCAGGCTCATGGTCGCCACCAACTGATCGATGGCGCCGACGTTGCTCGCTTCCAGATAGCCGGAAACCAGTACCGGCGCGTCCATGTCTTCGGCCGGCTGGCCATCGGTTCGCGTCAGCAGTCCGCTGGCATCCTTGGTCAGGTCGGCGGCATCGACGTCCACCACGCGAATACGATCGACCTCCGCGGTAACGAAGTCGCCACGCGGGATCACCGAAACCGTACCGTCACGACCGATATGCAGGCTGTCGTACTCCGGCAGCACGATGGGGCCGCCTTCGCCCAGCACGGCGCGGCCGTTCAGGGTCAGGCGCAGGTCGGCATCGACCTGCAGCGCGCCGTTGCGCGTATAACGCTCCGCGCCACCGTCACCCTCGACGGCGAACAGACCGCGGCCCTGAATCGCCACGTCGAGATCACGTCCGGTGGCCATCAGCGCGCCGGGCGCCAGGCTCACGCCGTTGTTCTTCACCTGTGCCAGGTGCCGGCTGTCGTAGCCGTAGCCTTCCACGGCGACGGCCTGGGCCTGCTCCAGGTCGGCACGGAAGCCGGGGGTGTTGACGTTGGCCAGGTTGTTGGCGCGCACCGTGAGCGAGCTCATGGTGCGGCTGGCGGCGGTCATTGCGGTGTAGCCGAGACGGTCCATGGGTCAGCCTCAGATTGCGCCGAACAGCACTTGGGTGAGTTCCTTGTTGGTGGTCAGCACCTTGGTGTTGGCCTGGTAGTTGCGCTGGCCCTCCATCAGGCCGACCAGTTGCTGGGTCAGGTCGACGTTGGAATTCTCCAGCGAGCCGGCCACCAGCTCGCCGAACGGGCCGACACCCGGCACACCGATCAACGCCGCGCCGGAGTCGGCGGTTTCCACCCAGGCGGTGCCGCTGACGTTCTTCAGCCCACCGGCATTGGCGAAGTTGGCCAGCGCCACCTGGCCCTGCAGCATGCGCTGGCCGTTGCTGTAGTTGGCGTAGACCATGCCGTCCTTCTCCACCGACAGGCCGGTCTGCTCGCCGGCCGCGTAGCCGCTGGCGCGGTTGCTGGTGACGACGAAGTCGGAGCCGTACTGGCTGGAGTTGCTGTAGTCGATGGCGATGTTCATCGGATCGACACCCGGCAGCGGGAAGCCGACAGCCACCGGGCCGACCGGCGCGGTGAGGCTGCCGTTGGTGCCGAAGGTCAGTGCCTGCGGGCCACCGACGGCGGCGCCGTCGGCGTAGTAGTGGGCTTCCCAGGCGTTGTCGCCGGTCTTAACGAAATACTGGGTCAGGGTGTGTTCCTTGCCCTGGGAGTCGAACACCTTGGTGGTGTAGGTGGAGTTGTAGGTGTTGACGTCCGCCGGATCGAAGGGCGCAGCGGTCGGCACGCTCTGGTTGGAATCCAGGTTCATGACGAAGGCCAGGCTGTCGGTGGCGCGCGCCGGCAGGTTGGCGTTCTGCAGCTGCAGGTCGCCCATGGCGCCGACCAGCAGGTTGCCGGCGGCGTCCACCGGATAGCCCTGCAGCTTCAGGCCGGCGGCATTGACGATGTAGTTGTCCTTGTCGGCACCGAATACGCCGGCGCGGGTGTAGCTGACATCACCGTTGCTGCCGCGAGTGACGAAGAAGCCGCCGCCGGAGATGGCCAGGTCCAGGCTGCGCCCGGTGGTCACCAGGGAGCCGCCCTGGCTGATGCTCTGGGTGGTGGCCAGCACTTCCACGCCCATCGCCTGGCTGTCGGCATAGATGCTGCCGAACTCGGTGCGCGACGACTTGAAGCCGGTGGTGCCGGCGTTGGCGATGTTGTGGCTGATGGTGTTGAGCTGTTCGTTGACGGCGCTGAGGCCGGTCATGGCGATGTTGAAACTCATGGCGACTGGACCTTTGAAAACAATGGAAAGAAAGGATCAGAGCAGACCGGCGGTCTGCGTCTGGCCGAATTCGGTGATGTTGTAGAAAGGCACCGAGCCGATGCCGACGATTTCCAGCACCGGGCCTTCGGCGCTGACGCGCACCTGGGTGATGCGGCCGGCCACTTCCACCTTGGGGTACTCGCCACTGTCGCTCTGCAGCTCGACCTTGTAGCTGCCCGGCGCCAGACCAAGGGCCTTGGGGTCCAGCTCGAAGGGCACGCGCCCCGGCGCCTGGGAGCCGAGGGCGATCTCCTTCTTCACGCCGTTGCTGTCGGTGACCACCAGGGTCAGCTTGCCGGCGGCATGCTCGAGGTTAACCTCGCCCTTGACCTTGTCCGTGCCCAGCTCCAGCTGCTCGGTGGCCACCTTCACTTCCTGGCCGACCAGACCAGCAGCGGTGAGGGTCTGCAGGTTGTCCAGCAGCACCAGGTTGCTCTTGCTCAGCGAGGCCATGTTTTCCAGGCTCTTGACCTGGCTCATGGCGGCGAACTGGTTGAGGAACTCGGTACTGTCCACCGGTTTGGTCGGATCCTGGTTCTGGATCTGCGCGACCATCAGGGTGAGGAAGTTGTTTTCCAGCTGGGTCGCGTCGCTGACGTTGACCGACTGCTTGACCGCCTCGTCGATGCTGTAGGCGGAAGTGTTCTGGCTGTTGTTACTGACCGTGGCCATCAGGATTCTCCGAGCTTGAGCAGGCCCTGCTGCATGCTTTTCAGGCGATTGAGCACTTCGACGCTGGTCTCGAAGCTGCGGGTGGCCGACATCATGTCGGTCATTTCCTCGATCTGGTCGATGTCGGCGTAGAACACGTAGCCCTGGTCGTCGGCCAGGGGATTGTCCGGCTCGTAGCGGCGCACCGGTTCGCGGCCAGCGCTGACCACATCGAGCACCTGCACATGGGCGCCACCCATGCCCACGCTGCGGGTCAGTTGGTCGTTGTTGTAGACGGAAGCGAACACCGGCTTGCGTGCCTGGTACACATCCTCGGCGTTGGCTGCAGCCGAGTCGGCGTTGGCCAGGTTGCTGGCCACGGTGTTCAGGCGCACGGTCTGTGCATTCATCGACGAGCCGGCGATGCGGTAGATGGAGTCGAAAGCCATGATCAGCGTCCCTCGATGGCCTGTTTCAGGCCCCTGAATTTCATGCTGAGAAAGGTCAGGCTGGTCTGAAAGTCCATGGCGTTCTTGGAGAACGCGGCCTGCTCCACACTCAGCTCGACGCTGTTGCCGTCCTGCGACGGCTGGGTCGGTACGCGGTACTTAAGGTCGGCGCTGCTGGCGGCGAACGCCTGCTGCGGATCGAGGCGCTGCATCTCGCCGGCGAAATCGATATCGCGAGCAAGAAAGCCCGGCGTGTCTTCGTTCGCCAGGTTGGCGGCGAGGATTTCGCTGCGTTGCATGCGCAGTTCCAGCGCACGCGAATGCAGGCCCACCACGTCATCAATCCGTATACTCATTTACCGGTACCCTTCACCCAAGGTTGTGCCCAGGTGCCTTGAGCACAAAGCGTGCCCAACCCATAAGAGAGCCGTACTACATTGATTTTTCAGGGTTTTATCGATTCGACCGAAGACTATCGCGTCGCCCTTTTTCCGCATCGCCGCGTTCCCCGGGCGAAAAGCGGAAAGGCTTTTTCCGCCTGCGCATCGGTGCTTTTCCTCTTCATTGCCGTGGCTGCCAATGCAACCGCCGCGCAGACCGATGCCGCCAGCCAGATCGATCAGGCCATCGCCACGCACATGCAACAGAGGCTCGCTGAGGAAGCCAAGCGCCAGGCCTGGCAAGGCCAGCGACACAGCCTCGACACCACGCTGGTGGGCAGCGCGGAACGACTGCCGGCCTGCAGCCAGGCACCGAGCGTGACGGTCAGCAGCAATGACCTTTCGGTGCTTGCGCGCCAGCGCCTGGAGCTGAGCTGCCCGGACAGTCCCGGCTGGAGCATCACCGCCCTGGTGCAGGCCAACGTCTTCCTGCCGGTGGTACATGCTGCACGCGTGATCGAACGCGGCCAGACCATCAGCGCCGAACAGCTGCAACTGCAGGAAGTGAATATCGGCAAGGCATCGCGCGGTTTCTACAACAGCCTCGACGAGGTGGTCGGTCAGGGTGCCAAGCGCCGTGTGCGCGCCGGCCAGCTGATCGCGCCGAATCTGCTTAGCGCACCGCTGCTGATTCGCCGCGGCCAGCAGGTCACCATCATCGCCAGCCAGGACGGCATTTCCGCCTCGGCCACCGGCGAAGCGCTGGCCAATGGTCGCGAAGGCGAAGTGATCCGCGTGCGCAACCTCGGCAGCCAGAAGGTGATCGAGGCTCAGGTGGTGGAAGAAGGCGTGGTGACCAGCACCTTCAGATAACGCCGATGCGTAGGGTGGAAAACCGCGAAGCGTTTTCCACCGCGAGAGCCTGTCGCCGGATAGAGAAGGTGGACAAGCTGCGCGTTGTCCACCCTACGTCAGGTCCACCCTTCCAGACGCATGGTCGCGCGCACCAGGCGCTGCTCTTCCTGCTCGATCTCCTGCAGGTTGTCGCGAATGCTGTTGATGTGATCGCGCGCGGCGCGCTGGGCCTGTTCCGGCAGACGCTCGATCACCGCGTGGTACAGGCGCGAATGCTGGCGGTCGATCTGCCGCTTCTGCGCCGGGCGGTGGTAGAGGTTGTTCACCGAGGCGAACACGGTGCTGAGCATCAGGTCGGTCAGCGACTGCAGGGTGTGCACCAGCACCGGGTTATGCGACGCCTCGCAGATGGCCAGGTGGAAGGCGTGGTCGAGGCGCGCATGCTCGCGCGGGTCCACCGGATCTTCTTGGGTATGGGCCGCCAGCATCTCTTCATAACGCCGGGTCAGAAGGACGAAATCCGCGTCGGTGCCACGCAGCGCCGCCAGGCGCGCCGACTCGCCCTCGAGCAGGCCACGCACCTCCAGCAGGTCATACAGGGTGCGCGGCTGCGAGTTGAACAGGTGCATCAGCGGGCTGGCGTCGCGCTCGCCGCTGAGCTTGGCCACACGTGAATCGCGGCCCTGGGCGGTGTCGATGATGCCGCGCCCGCGCAGCACCTTGAGCCCCTCACGCAGCGCCGAGCGGGAGATACCCAGCTTCTCGCACAGGCGCCGTTCCGACGGCAGCGGCTGGCCCACCTTGAGTACCCCATCGACGATCAGCCGCTCGATTCGCTCGGCCACCACGTCACTCACCTGGCGTCGTGCGGCGCCCTGACTCGCATCCATTTCAGCCCTCCTCACAACTGGTCGTACCAGTTTTCGCAGCCCCTTTCGCTTGCTTTCCAAGCCAGCCTTTAGCCCAGCAAGGATAAGTCTTTTACCTGAATTCAGGTGAAAGCCTGGCGAAAGAAACTGGTCCTACCAGCAGCAAAGAGAATGGACGCCCGGGAATCGACAGCCTAAACATGCGGCCGATGGTCGCGGGATGACCGCCTATAAAAACAACGTCCACGATTGAGCCTGCCATGAGCATTCTGTACGACGAGCGCATCGACGGCGCGCTGCCCAAGGTCGACAAGGCCACGCTGCTGGCCGATTTGCGCCAGCGCCTGCCCGACCTCGACATCCTGCATACCCAGGAAGACCTCAAGCCCTACGAGTGCGATGGCCTGTCCGCCTACCGCACCACGCCCATGCTGGTGGTGCTGCCCGAGCGCATCGAGCAGGTGCAGCAGTTGCTCAAGCTCTGCCATGAGCGTGGCGTACCGGTGGTGGCGCGCGGTGCCGGCACGGGGTTGTCCGGCGGCGCGTTGCCGCTGGAGCAGGGCATCCTGCTGGTGATGGCGCGCTTCAACCAGATTCTCGAGATCAACCGCGAAGGCCGCTTCGCCCGCGTTCAGCCCGGCGTACGCAACCTGGCGATCTCCCAGGCCGCCGCGCCCTTTGACCTGTATTACGCCCCTGATCCGTCTTCGCAGATCGCCTGCTCCATCGGCGGCAACGTCGCCGAGAACGCCGGCGGCGTGCACTGCCTGAAGTACGGCCTGACCGTGCACAACCTGCTCAAGGTCGACATCCTCACCGTCGAAGGCGAGTTCATGACCCTCGGCAGCGACGCTCTGGACGCGCCGGGTTTCGATCTGCTGGCGCTGTTCACCGGCTCCGAGGGCATGCTCGGCATCGTCACCGAAGTGACGGTCAAGCTGCTGCCCAAGCCGCAGGTGGCCAAAGTGCTGCTGGCGGCCTTCGACTCGGTGGAAAAGGCCGGTCGCGCGGTCGGTGACATCATCGCCGCCGGCATCATCCCCGGCGGTCTGGAAATGATGGACAACCTGGCCATTCGCGCCGCCGAGGATTTCATCCACGCCGGCTACCCGGTGGAAGCCGAAGCCATCCTGCTCTGCGAGCTGGACGGCGTAGAGGCCGACGTCGCCGACGATTGCGAACGGGTACGTGAGGTGCTGGAGAAAGCCGGCGCAACCGAAGTGCGCCTGGCCCGCGACGAAGCCGAGCGGGTGAAATTCTGGGCGGGGCGCAAGAACGCCTTCCCCGCGGTCGGGCGCATCTCGCCGGACTACTACTGCATGGACGGCACCATCCCCCGCCGCGAACTGCCCGGCGTGTTGCGCGGCATCGCCGAGCTTTCCGAGGAGTACGGCCTGCGCGTGGCCAACGTGTTCCATGCCGGCGACGGCAACATGCACCCCTTGATCCTCTTCGATGCCAACGTGCCGGGCGAACTGGAGCGCGCTGAAGCCATCGGCGGCAAGATCCTCGAACTCTGCGTCAAGGTCGGCGGCAGCATCACAGGCGAACACGGCGTCGGCCGCGAGAAGATCAACCAGATGTGCGCGCAGTTCAACAGCGACGAAATCACCCTGTTCCACGCGGTAAAGGCTGCGTTCGACCCCAGCGGTCTGCTCAACCCGGGCAAGAACATCCCCACCCTGCACCGCTGCGCCGAGTTTGGCGCCATGCACGTGCACCACGGCCAACTGCCCTTCCCGGAACTGGAGCGTTTCTGATGTCGCATGATTTCGACGCCAGCACCGCGCTGCTGGAACAGGTCAACCACGCACTGAACAGCGCCACCCCGCTGCGCATCCAGGGCAGCGGCAGCAAGGCCCATCTGGGCCGCGCCACCAGTGGCGAAGTGCTGGACACCCGTCAGCATCGCGGCATCGTCAGCTACGACCCCACCGAGCTGGTGCTCACCGCCCGTGCCGGTACGCCGCTGGCCGAGATCGAGGCGGCGCTGGAGGCGAACAACCAGATGCTGCCGTGCGAGCCGCCGCACCTGGGCGATGGCGCCACCCTGGGCGGCATGGTCGCCGCCGGGCTGTCCGGCCCGCGCAGGCCCTGGGCCGGTTCGGTGCGCGACCAGGTGCTCGGCACCCGCGTGATCACCGGCCAGGGCAAGCTGCTGCGCTTCGGCGGCGAGGTGATGAAGAACGTCGCCGGTTACGACCTGTCGCGCCTGATGGCCGGCAGTTTCGGCTGCCTCGGCCTGCTCGCCGAAGTCTCGCTCAAGGTGCTGCCCAAGCCGCGCCAGGTGCTCAGCCTGCGCCTGGAAGTGGACGCCCTGCAGGCACTGAACAAGCTCGCCGAATGGGGCCAGCAGCCGCTGCCGATCAGCGCCGCCAGCCATGACGGTGCGGCGCTGCACTTGCGCCTGGAAGGTGGCGAAGGCTCGGTTCTGGCCGCGCGCCAACGCCTCGGTGGCGAAGAGATCGACAACGCTTACGGGCACGACCTGCGTGAACAGCCCCTGCCGTTCTTCAGCGCCAGCGGCACGCTCTGGCGCCTGTCGCTTCCGGCCAATAGCGGTCTGCTCGATCTGCCTGGCCGCCAGCTGATCGACTGGGGCGGTGCGCAGCGCTGGCTGAAGACGGACGCCGATGGCGAGCTGATCCAGCGCGTAACGGCCAAGCTCGGCGGCCATGCCACCTGCTTCGCTGCCGGCCAGGCGCAACCTTTCCAGCCGCTGGCTGCTCCTTTGCTGCGTTACCAGCGCCAGCTGAAGAACCAGCTCGACCCCCAGGGCATCTTCAACCCTGGCCGCATGTACGCCGAGGTATAAGACGTGCAGACCAATTTGAGTGAACAGGCCAAACGCTTGCCGCGCGCCGAGGAAGCCGAGCGCATCCTGCGCTCCTGCGTGCATTGCGGCTTCTGCAACGCCACCTGCCCGACCTACCAGCTGCTCGGCGACGAGCTGGACGGCCCGCGCGGGCGCATTTACCTGATCAAGCAGATGCTCGAAGGCGGTGAAGTGACCGCCAAGACCCAGGAGCATCTGGATCGCTGTCTGACCTGCCGCAACTGCGAAACCACCTGCCCATCCGGTGTGCAGTACCACAACCTGCTGGATATCGGCCGCGAGGTCGCCGAAAGCCAGGTAGCTCGACCACTGAACGAGCGCCTGCTGCGTCAGGGCCTGCGCGCCGTGGTGCCACGACCGGCGCTGTTCAAGACATTGACCCAGACCGGCCTGGCCCTGCGCCCGCTGCTGCCGGCCGCGCTCAAGGCCAAGCTGCCGCGCGAGGTTCGCCCGGCCAAGCCGCGCCCGACGCAGCAGCATGCCCGCCGCGTGCTGATGCTCGAAGGCTGCGTGCAGCCGGGGCTTTCGCCCAACACCAACGCCGCCACCGCGCGCGTGCTGGATCGTCTGGGCATCAGCGTCACGCCGATCCGCGAGGCCGGCTGCTGCGGCGCCGTGGACTACCACCTCAACGCCCAGGAAGCCGGGTTGCAACGCGCGCGGCAGAACATCGACGCCTGGTGGCCGGCCATCGAGTCCGGCGCCGAGGCCATCGTGCAGACCGCCAGCGGCTGCGGCGCTTTCGTCAAGGACTACGGCCATCTGCTCGCAAGCGATCCCGCCTATGCGGACAAGGCGGCGCGAGTCAGCGCCCTGGCCAGGGATCTGGTCGAAGTGCTGCTGGGTGAGCCACTGGAACAGCTGCAGGTACGTGCCGAGCAGCGCCTGGCCTTCCATTGCCCCTGCACCCTGCAGCATGCGCAGAAACTCGGTGGCGCGGTGGAGGGCGTGCTGACGCGCCTCGGCTTCGGTCTCCCCGCCGTGCCGGACAGCCATCTGTGCTGCGGCTCGGCCGGCCCCTATTCGCTGCCCCAGCCGATGCTGTCGCGGCAGCTGCGCGACAACAAATTGAATGCCCTGGAAAGCGGCAAACCGGACGCCATCGTCACCGCCAACATCGGCTGCCAGACCCATCTGGATGGTGCCGGACGCACGCCGGTAAGGCACTGGATCGAGATAGTCGAGGAGGCGATGAGCTGACCCTTACAGCAAAGGTAGCCCGGATGAAATCCGGGAAAACCGACACCGCAGACCCCGGATTGTATCCGGGCTACGCGACTAACCGTAGGGTGGATCCCGCTTCACCGATCCACCAAAGCGGTGGATGTAAAAAGCGACATCCACCCTACAACTGAACCCTCGGGAGAGGGATAAAAGTTACGAATACGAGGTATGCCATGCAAAGCAAAGCCGTACTCAGCCAGATCGAAGTCAGCCAGATCCTCCAGGCGGCCCGCAGCGAAGCGCAGCAACAGGGCTGGGCCGTGGCCATCGCCGTGGTCGATGACGGCGGCCACCCGCTGGCCCTGGAACGCCTCGACGGCTGCGCGCCGATTGGGGCCTACATCGCCACCGAGAAGGCCCGTAGCGCCGCCATCGGCCGCCGCGAAACCAAGGGCTACGAGGACATGGTCAACGGCGGTCGCACCGCCTTCGTCAGCGCGCCACTGATCACCTCGCTGGAGGGCGGTGTACCCGTGCTGGTGGACGGCCAGGTGGTGGGTGCCGTGGGCGTGTCTGGAGTCAAGGCCGAACAGGATGCGCAAGTGGCCAAGGCGGGTATTGCGGCCCTTTAAACATGCGGCGCAGCCGCCAACTGATGACCTTCTCCCTCTGGAGAAGGTGTCACGAAGTGACGGAAGAGGGTTCCAACAGACAACGACTGGCCCCTCTAGCAAGCGATTAGACAGGAGAACAGCAACATGACCGAACGCGTGCAATGTCAGCGCCTGCGGGTAGCCGCCGAGCTCAAGCAATTCATCGAAAGCGAGGTGCTGCCCGGCAGCGGTATCGAGGCAGCGGCCTTCTGGAGCGGTTTCGACGCGCTGGTGCATGACCTGGCGCCACGCAACCGTGCCTTGCTGGCCGAGCGCGATCGCCTGCAGAGCGAGCTGGATGCCTGGCATCGCGCCCATCCCGGGCCGATCACCGACATGGGCGCCTACCGCACCTTCCTCGAATCCATCGGCTATCTGCTGCCGCAGCCGGAGAAGGTCAAGGCGACCACCGCCAACGTCGACAGCGAGATCGCCACCCAGGCCGGCCCGCAACTGGTGGTGCCGGTGATGAACGCACGTTACGCACTCAACGCCGCCAATGCCCGCTGGGGCTCGCTGTATGACGCCCTGTACGGCACTGATGCGATCAGCGAAGAGGGTGGCGCCAGCAAGGGGCCGGGCTACAACGAAGTACGCGGCGCCAAGGTGATCGCCTTCGCCCGCGCCTTCCTCGACCAGGCCGCGCCGCTGGCCAAGGGCTCGCACGCCGATGCCAGCGCCTATGCCGTGGCCGCCGGCCAGTTGCAGGTAACCCTGAGCAGCGGCGCGCAGACCTCCCTGGCGCAACCGGAGAAGTTCATCGGTTTCCAGGGCGAGGCTGCCACACCGAGCGCCGTGCTGCTGAAGAACAACGGCCTGCATTTCGAGATCCAGATCGACGCCAGCAGCCCAATCGGCCGCACCGACGCCGCCGGCGTGAAGGACGTGCTGATGGAAGCGGCGCTGTCCACCATCATGGACTGCGAAGACTCGGTGGCCGCCGTCGATGCCGCCGACAAGGTGGTGGTCTACCGCAACTGGCTGGGTCTGATGAAGGGTGACCTGGCCGAGGACCTGGAAAAGGGTGGCAAGCGCATCACCCGGCGTCTAAACGCCGATCGCGTCTACACTGCCGCCGATGGCAGCGAACTGACCCTGCACGGCCGCTCGCTGCTGTTCGTGCGCAACGTCGGCCATCTGATGAGCAACCCGGCCATCATTGATGGCGAAGGTCATGAAATTCCCGAGGGCATCCTCGATGCGGTGGTCACCAGCCTGATCGCCCTGCATGACCTGCAGCGTCGCGGCAACTCGCGCACCGGCAGCGTCTATATCGTCAAACCGAAGATGCACGGGCCGTTCGAAGTGGCCTTTGCCAATGAGCTGTTCGGTCGCGTCGAACAGCTGCTGGGTATGCCAGTAAACACCCTGAAGATGGGCATCATGGACGAGGAGCGGCGCACCAGCGTCAACCTCATGGCCTGCATCGAGGCCGCCAGCGCGCGCGTGGCCTTCATCAACACCGGCTTTCTCGACCGCACCGGCGACGAGATGCACACCGCCATGGAAGCGGGTGCGATGCTGCGCAAGGGCGACATGAAATCCAGCGCCTGGATCCAGGCCTACGAGCGCAACAACGTGCTGGTCGGCCTGGCCTGTGGGCTGCGCGGCAAGGCGCAGATCGGCAAGGGCATGTGGGCCATGCCGGACCTGATGGCGGCCATGCTGGAGCAAAAGATCGGCCACCCGAAAGCCGGCGCCAATACCGCCTGGGTGCCGTCGCCGACCGCCGCCGTGCTGCACACCCTGCACTATCACCAGATCGACGTGCAGGCGGTACAGAGCGAGCTGGAACTGATCGACCTGGCCAGCCAGCGCGACAGCCTGCTCAATGACTTGCTCAGCGTGCCGGTCAGCGCCGAACGGCCGTGGAGCGCCAGCGATATCCAGCAGGAACTGGACAACAACTGCCAGGGCATCCTCGGCTACGTGGTGCGCTGGGTCGAGCAAGGCGTCGGCTGCTCCAAGGTGCCGGATATCCACAACGTCGGCCTGATGGAAGACCGCGCCACCCTGCGCATTTCGGCTCAGCACATCGCCAACTGGCTGCACCACGGCGTGGTCAGCGAGGCCCAGGTGCGCGAGACGCTGCAGCGCATGGCGCAGGTGGTGGACGGGCAGAATGCCGGCGATCCGGCCTACCGGCCGATGGCACCGAACTTCGAACAATCCCATGCCTTCCGCGCCGCCAGTGATCTGGTTTTCAAGGGCCGCGAGCAGCCGTCCGGCTACACCGAGCCGCTGCTGCATGCCTGGCGTTTGCGTTTCAAAGAGGAGGTTTGAACGACTGAGGGAGGGGCTTCAGCCGCGAGCTTTCTATCGCTTGCTTGTCGCGGCTAAAGCCCCTCCCACACAAAGCGAGTTCGCAGCCGTGGATGGCCTGAAAGCCTCCACTGAGCAGTAACAAGCCCTGACGGTTTCTGACCGTCGGGGCTTTCGAGCATGAGCGCGGCGGCTACCGTCGCGACTCGCGGAAAGGCTGGTGCCGTGGCGCCCGGCCCTTCCAGATGCGTGGCGCCGGGTAGCCCCGGAAAACTGTGGTTCACAAGAAAAAGAAGGAACCAACCCATGAGTCAAACGCTGCTGTCCATCCTGGCTTTCGTGCCATTGGTACTGGCGGGTGTACTGTTGATCGGCTTTCGCTGGCCGGCCAAGTACGCGATGCCGCTGGTGTTCGTCCTCACCGCCCTGATCGGTCTGCTGGCCTGGGACATGTCCCTCAACCGGGTCATCGCCTCCAGCCTGCAGGGGCTGATCCTCACCGCCGCAATCCTGTGGATCATCTTCGGCGCGATCCTGCTGCTCAACACGCTCAAGCACTCCGGTGGCATCGCGGCGATTCGTCGGGGCTTCTCCAACATCAGCCCGGATCGCCGCGTGCAGGCGCTGATCGTCGCCTGGCTGTTCGGCTGCTTCATCGAGGGCGCCTCCGGTTTCGGTACTCCGGCCGCGGTGGCCGCGCCGCTGCTGGTGGCCCTGGGCTTCCCGGCCCTGGCCGCGGTGGTACTGGGGATGATGGTGCAGTCCACCCCGGTGTCCTTCGGTGCGGTCGGTACGCCGATTCTGGTGGGCGTCGGCGCCGGCCTGGACAAGACCGGCATCACCGAGCAACTAGTGGCCACCGGCAGCACCTGGGAAACCTTCTTCCACCTGATCTATTCGCGGGTGGCCATCACCCACGGCCTGATCGGCCTGCTGATGCCGCTGATCATGGTGATGATCATGACGCGCTTCTTCGGCCGCAATCAGAGCTGGAAGGAAGGCCTGGCCATCGCGCCGTTCGCCATCTTCACCGCCTTCGCCTTCTCCCTGCCGTACATGGCGGCCGGCGTGTTCCTCGGTCCGGAATTCCCCTCGATGATCGGCGCCCTGGTCGGCCTGGCCATCGTGGTGCCGGCGGCCAAGGCCGGCTTCCTGCTGCCGAAGGAGACCTGGGACTTCGCCGATCCCAAGGATTGGCCGTCCGACTGGATGGGCAAGATCGAAATGAAACTGGAAGACGTGGCCGGCAAGGCGCCGATTTCGGTGCCCATGGCCTGGGCGCCCTATCTGCTGCTGGCGGTGTTCCTGGTGATCTCGCGCACCTTCCCCGAGGTGAAAGCGGCGCTGATGAGCTTTACCTTCGGCTGGAAGGACATCCTCGGCGAGACCGGCGTGTCCGGCACCATCGAGCCGCTGTACCTGCCAGGGGGCATCCTGTGCATGGTGGTGCTGGTGACCTTCTTCCTGCATCGCATGCGCTTCTCCGAGCTCAAGGCAGCAGTGGGCGAATCGAGCAAGACCCTGCTCGGTGCGGGCTTCGTGCTGATCTTCACCATTCCCATGGTGCGTATCCTGATCAACTCCGGGGTCAATGGCAGCGACCTGGTGTCGATGCCGGTGGCCATGGCGCAGCTGGTGGCCGATAGCGTCGGCGGCATCTATCCATTCTTCGCTCCGGCTGTGGGCGGTCTCGGCGCCTTCATCGCCGGCTCCAACACGGTATCCAACCTGATGCTGTCGCAGTTCCAGTTCAACGCGGCGCAGTTGCTCGGCGTGTCCGGGGCGATGATGGTGGCGCTGCAGTCGGTCGGCGCGGCGGCGGGCAACATGATCGCCATCCACAACGTGGTGGCGGCCTCGGCCACCGTCGGTCTGCTCGGGCGCGAGGGCATCACCCTGCGCAAGACCATTCTGCCGACGCTCTACTACCTGGCCGTAGCCGGCGTGATCGCGCTGATCGCGATGTACGGCATGGGGCTGAGCGATCCACTGATGGCCGCTCGCTGAGGCCCGGCGGGCCGTGCGCTGCACGACCCGACTTTGGTTGGCCACCGGCTGGCGGCGATTGCCACCGGCCGGCTTGGCGCATCCACGCAATTGCGGTAGCTTGCCGGCACCGTGAGATTCACCCGAGGTCGATATGAAGAAGTGGCAATGCGTGGTCTGTGGACTGATTTACGACGAGAGCCAGGGCTGGCCGGACGACGGCATCGCCCCCGGCACCCGCTGGGAAGACGTGCCGGAAGACTGGCTGTGCCCCGACTGCGGCGTCGGCAAGATGGATTTCGAGATGATCGAAATCGGCTGATTCGGCCCTGGCCACACGACAACGGCGACCTTCGGGTCGCCGTTTTCATTTCTGCATCGCCCCGGCCGCCGCGCCCGGCTCTTCAACGGCCGGCCAATGTGAAGCTCCACCGCAGCGCAGGAAAAACATGCGCGTCATTTAATCCACGCCAAAAGTCGGTCGCCCTTCAGGTACAGCAGGCAATCACAGCCAGCTTCATTCCGCGCTCATCGCACGAAGGATTACGATCATGGCCTTGTCGATTCACACCAACTACTCCTCTCTCGTCACTCAGACCAACCTGGGCAAAACCAACAACGCCTTGGGCACCAACCAGCAGCGCCTGGGCACCGGCCTGCGCATCAACAGCGCCGCCGACGATGCCGCCGGTCTGCAGATCGCCACCCGCCTCAACGCCCAATCGCGCGGCATGGACGTGGCCATGCGCAACACCGGTGATTCCATTTCCCTGCTGCAGACCGCCGAAGGCGCCTTCAGCGAAATGACCGACATCATGCAGCGCATGAAGGATCTGGCCACCCAGGCGGCGAACGACACCAACAGCGACGACGACCGTGCCTCGCTGAAGGCCGAATATGACGAGCTGGGCAACGAACTGACCAACATCATCAGCAACACCAAGTACGCAGGCGAAGCCCTGTTCGCAGCCGGTGGCAAGCTGACCGCGGCGATGACCTTCCAGATCGGCTCCAGCAGCGCCGAGACCCTGTCGTTCAACGCCTCCGCCAACCTAACCGCCGTCACTGGCGCGATCACCACCATCAAGGCCGAGACCCTCGACACCGCGGCCAATGCCGGCGGCGCCATGGACGAGCTGGAAACCGCTCTGGACGCCGTAGGCACCCTGCGTTCGCAGCTGGGCGCGAACATCAACCGCCTGAACCACACCGCCAACAACCTGGCCAACATGAAGGACAACACCGACATGGCCAAGGGACGCATCATGGATGCCGACTTCGCCAAGGAAAGCGCCAACATGACCAAGAACAGCATGCTGATGCAGTCCGGCATCTCCATGCTCAAGCAAGCCGGCCAGATGCCGGGCATGGTCATGTCCCTGCTGGGCTGATCACGCGCTTGGCCGGCGCAAGGGACTGCGCCACCCCCATTTCACGATTGAACGCCAGCGCCCTTAAGGCGTTCGAGAAAACGGTCGCCCTGTACCTACAGCACCGCTTCCAGGCGTTCACGCACGAAGGATTACGATCATGGCTCTCTCGATTCATACCAACTACTCCTCGCTGGTGACCCAGACCAACCTGGGCAAGACCAACAACGCCCTGGGCACCAACCAGCAGCGCCTGGGCACCGGCCTGCGCATCAACAGCGCCGCCGACGATGCCGCCGGTCTGCAGATCGCCACCCGCCTCAACGCCCAGTCGCGCGGCATGGACGTGGCCATGCGCAACACCGGTGATGCCATCTCCCTGCTGCAAACCGCCGAAGGTGCATTCAGCGAGATGACCGACATCGTTCAGCGCATGAAGGACCTGGCCACCCAGGCCTCCAACGCCACCAACAGCGGTGCCGACCTGATCGCCCTGCAGAACGAGTACGACGAACTCGGCAAGGAAATGGCCAATATCGTCAAGAACACCAAGTATGCCGGCGAGAACCTGTTCAGCGACGGCACGACCGTGACCGGTGCCGGTGGCAAGCTGTCCGCTGCGGTGAACTTCCAGATCGGTTCCAGCTCCGCCGAGAAACTGGAGCTGGATGTCAGCGCCAAGCTGACCGCTCTGGGCACCTCCCTGGCAGCGATTTCCGATACCTACACCACTGCCGGTACCCCGGGCACCGAGCTGGCCAGCACACAGGATCCGGCGACCGCCACCAATGCCAACGCCAACGCGATGATCGACACCCTGAGCGACGCGCTGGACGACATCGGTGCGCTGCGCGCCAGTTTCGGTGCCAACATCAACCGCCTGAACCACACCGCCAACAACCTGGCCAACATGAAGGACAACACCGACATGGCCAAGGGACGCATCATGGATGCCGACTTCGCCAAGGAAAGCGCCAACATGACCAAGAACAGCATGCTGATGCAGTCCGGCATCTCCATGCTCAAGCAAGCCGGCCAGATGCCGGGCATGGTCATGTCCCTGCTCGGCTGATCCCGCGTCATCCAGGCGCAATGGATGGCGCCACCCCCTCCAACGCCCCGCAGTCGCGGGGCGTTTTTCATGGCCTCTCGGCCATGTCATCAGCAAGGCTGATCAAGCGCAATAAATGCGCGGCATGATCAGGCAGCCTTGGCAATCCGCGTTGAATACGCCGATTTAACTGGCAAAGTGGCCGGCAATCGCCTAAATCTGATGCGCAGGTTCTGCTCCGGACTGCACCGAGTGGCTGGCACAAGACTTGCCAGTGCATATTCCTGACGCCAGAATGCCGACCCACTTATCGTCCGGATCTTTCCAATCGGAACACCGCCCGCCTCAAGGACCGCATGAATTCCAGCTCCGAAACGCCGCTCGCCGAGCCGGGAAGCACTGTCGCCTGCCTGATCATCAGGACCGGGCGCAGCGACTGCTATGCACATTTCTACCCGGCGTTGTATCAGCTGACTCTGATCAAAAGTGGCATCGAGGAGAAGATCGACCTGGGCTATTCCGGCAGCCGCCTGCTCGAACGCTTGCTGCAGGAACCTGGCGAGGTGGTGTCACGCGACGAGTTGATGAACCATGCCTGGGCTGATCGGGTGGTCGGACAGGGCAGCCTCAACCAGCAGATCTATACCCTGCGCCAGATACTGAGCGACGAGAAAAGCCGGGAAATCATCCAGACCCTGCCGCGCCGCGGCTATCTACTCAACCCCAACTACCTGGTCGAGCCGCCGAGCGCCGATGACATTGGCGCAGCCAGCGAAACGCTCGACACACCGGCCGTGCAACCTGCCTTTCTGCGCCGGCATAGTCGCCAGCGGGCATCCTGGTTGATCCTGCTGAGTGTTTTCGGCATCGCCGGAATCAGCCTGTTCGCGACGCTGTACCACATCAGCCAGCCCAAGGATCTGCACAACAGCGAAATGAATCTGGGCCCGCTGCACGTGCACTACATCGATCAGGACTCGCACCGTCTGCAGCAGCTGATACTGCAAACTCACGGTCTGACCAGCCGGCTTGCGGTACTGGCCAGCAAGCCGGCGACCGTGGTGCTGCGCCTGCACGGCGGTTTCTATGAGCTGCTGTGTCTGCAGCCCAGCGGCGCAGCGCGATCGCTGATGCTGCATGAAAGCCAGCTGAGCCAGGTGGCCGACGCGCAGCTGAGCAGGTGCCTGCCATGAGCCTCGGTAGACAGTGCGGCATCAGCGGCGCCTGGTTGCTGAGCATGTTCGCCACGGCAATGGCCATGCTGCTGGGCATGCTTGCCCTGTGGCTGAGTTTCCTTTCCAGCAGCGAACTCGACGGCCGCTACCAGTCCAGCGGGCAGGTGCAGTTGAGCAATGGCCAGGTGCTGGACATCAGTCACAGCCTGCAGGTCAACAACGGTCGCTTCTATGCCATGACCCGCCAGGGCGACAGCATTCTGGAAACCTCGGGCGTGGTGGACTACGGCTTCCTCGGCAATTATCGATTGCGTGTCGAGGACGGCCAGGTCACCGGACTGGCCAGCGAGATCGACGACGAGCTGGTGTTCAACCTGCTCTATGGCCGGCACAAGGGCTCGACCATTCGCCTGACCAGTATCGATGGCTGTCTCTATGCGCTGGAAACCCGGCAGGTGTACTGCCAGGCCCGCAATCCCTGAGGCGGAACGCGCCATCGCTCAGGACTCCGGCAGGCTGAGCCTTACGCCTTCGGCACGGACTTCGGCCCGCACCTGCGCCTCGCCGAACAACTCGCGATACAGGCCTTCGGCCTGGCTGGTCAGCAACAGCAGCTCGATACGCCGATTGGCCCCGTTCTCCGGGTCGTTCGGTAGCAGCGGCATGCCGTCTGCCTGGGCGGCCACCTGCAGCACGTTGCCGGTCGGCAGGCCGGCCTCGACCAGCACGTTGCGCGCGCGCAGCGCACGGTCGCCGGAGAGATTCCAGTTGTTGTAGCCACCGACCACGCCACGATAGGGCATGGAATCGGTATGACCGCTGATGATCAGATGGTTTTCCACCCGCCCCAGAATGCCGGCCAGACGCCGCAGCAGGGTCTCGAAGTGCGGATTGAGGTGGGAGCTGCCGCGGTTGAACATGAAACGCTGCGCATCGTCCTTGATCAGGATGCGCAGGCCCTGCGGCACCACCTGGACTTCGATATTGGCCTCGGCATCCAGCTGCAGGGCCAGCTCCTTCATCAGTTTGGCCAGCTCCTGCATCTGCAGCGGCTCGGCAAAATGCGGCCGGCGCGGCTCGCCGGGCTGGCCCTCGCCCAGAGCCGCGCCGGGGTCTTCCTGAGGCGTGCGCGCGCGGTTCTCGGGGTCGCGGCGCGGGGCAACCTGCACCGGCACGCCATCGAGGTCCAGCGGCGTGGTGCTGGAGCCGTCGAAGATGCCGGCCCCGCCGTCGACCAGCGGATTGTTCAGCATGTCGGCATTGGCACGACTGGCGTCCTGGGTCTGCGGCTGGATGATCCACAGCACCATGAACAGCGCCATCATGGCCATGGTGAAGTCGGCGAAGGCCACCTTCCAGGCACCGCCATGCTCGTCGTGGCCGCCCTTCTTGCCACGCCGCTTGATGATGATCTCGTGGCCGTCACCGCCGCGCGGTTTCATGCAGCGTCCCTTTCATCTTCGTAACGGTTGACCCAGATCTCCAGCTGCTTGAACGCCGGTTTGACGTCCTGCTCGATCAGCTTGCGCCCGGCATCCACCGCCAGCAGCGTGGGCTTGCCGGCGACGTGGGCGACCAGTGTGGTACGCACGCATTCGAGCGCAGACATCTCGGTCTTGATGCGCTGGCCCATGGCACTCGACAGCGGCTCCATCACGCAGTAGCACATGAAGATGCCGAGGAAGGTGCCGACCAATGCCGCCGCGACGTGGGCGCCGATCTCGGCCACCGAACCGCCGATGTTGCCCATGGTGATGACGATGCCGAGGATCGCCGCGAGGATGCCGAATCCCGGCATGGCCTCGCCGATCTTGTGCAGCGAGCGCGAAGGCTGCATCAGCACGTGCTCCATGGCCTCCAGCTCCTGCTCGAGGAAGCCTTCCAGTTCATGCGCGCTGATCTTGCCCATGGCCATCAGGCGGAAGTTGTCGGCGATGAAGGCCATCAGGTTCTTCTCCTGACGGATCAGCGGGTACTTGGCGAACAGGTCGCTCTGCTCCGGCTCCTCGATATGCGCATCGAGCACCTTGAGGCCACCGACGTCGACCATTTCCAGCAGCTCATAGAGCATCATCAGCAGTTGACGCTGGAATTCCTCGCCACGCTTCTTGTAGACGAACACCCCCTTGATCTGGTGCAGCATCTCCAGCAGCACGTCCTTGGGGTTGGCCACCACCAGCGCGCCAAAACCGGCGCCGACGATGATGATCACCTCGGCCGGTTGCCAGAGCATGGCCAGCTCGCCATGGGCCATGACGTAACCACCGAGCACGCAGGCGACGATGATCAATGCACCTAATAACTTCTGCACCCTAGCCTCTCTCGTTCAGGTAACGGCTGGCCTTGGCGATCGCCTGCTTGCTCAGCTGGCAGACGCGCGCGTCGCTCAGCTCCAGCACCAGGGCGATTTCCTTGAGGCTCAGCTCGTGTTGGTAGTAAAGGGTCAGCACCAGCCGCTCGCGTTCGCTTAACTGGCTCAGCGCCTGGGTCAGCAGGCGTTCCTTGAGCACCCGCTCCTCGACCGCACTGCCGCCGCAGGCGAAACCCTCGTGACCGTTCTGCAGCAGCTCGTCGAGGCTTTCGATGGCTTCGCAGGCATCGGCCTGGAGAAACTCCTGGTATTCCTTGGCGCTGATCGCGGCCGCCCGGAGGATCTCCTCTTCCTGCGGCACCCGCCCCAGCTGCCGCGCCAGCTGGCGAATGGCATCGCGGATCCTGTGCGTCTGCTGACGCACCTGGCGCGGTCGCCAGTCCTGACGACGCAGCTCATCGAGAATCGCGCCACGAATGCGCAACGCGGCGAAACGCCCGAACTGCTCGTCCGGCGTGCCGTAGCGGCGCAGGCACTCGAGCAGCCCCATCAGGCCGATCTGCTCCATGTCCTCACGGTCGAGTACCTGATTGGCCTGCAACGACAGCTGGCTGACGATGCGCTTGACCAGTGGCAGATACTGCAGCAGCCACTTCTGCTCGGCACCGGGGGCGAACAGCGCGGCTCCGCCCTGTTCGGCGGCGTAGCGGTAGTCGATGGCGCAGGTGGCATTCATGGCTAGGCTCTGCTCTTTACTGGACTATCAGCTTGCTGACCAATACGTGGGCGAAGGGCATCGCCAGTTTCTTGCTGGCGAAATCATCCAGCAGCACCCGTTCCAGAGCGCCTTGCAGCTCTGGAATGGGCATACCGCGCAGCTTCTCGAAGGTCAGCGAGGACAGATGCGCCACCACCGAATTGCGTACCATGGGATCGATCTGCTCGAGCTTCTTCGGATCGGTCTCCGGGTCGGCCTGCAGCACCAGATCCAGAACGAAATAATGCTCGCGGGTCTCACCCTGCAGGCTGACGATCACCTTCTCGATGGGGAAGAAGCGGTACTCGCTGTTGGCCTCCTGTGCTTCGCTGCCGCCAGCGCCAGCGGAAATGCCGAGCACACTCTGGCCGCTCTGCATGGACTTGAGCGTGGCGTAGTTGAAGAAGGTGCCGCCGATCACCACCAGGGTGTTGAAGATAACCAGCAGCAGGAGGACGCGCGGCATTGTCATGACTAGTCTCGATTCACTCACGGGAAATTAAACGGTGACCAACACATCGCTGGTCGATTGCGCAGCGCTACGCTCGCCACTGGCCGGTAGCGTGACGGCAGCGGCCACTTCGTCTTCGGCGAGCCAGGTCTGCGCCTGTTGCTGCTGGCGTCCGCCCTGGGCATCGGCGGAGACCTGCACATTGACCTGCACGAAGTTCTGCCCCACCAATTCCTGACGCAGGCGCTCGCTGGTCTGCTGCAGCAGACGCGCCACGTCGGCATTGGCAGCGGACAGTTGCACGCTGAGACGACCGGATTCGTGGCTGAGGAAGATTTCCAGGCTGCCCAGTTCCGGCGGGTCGAGGCGGATGGTGGCGTTCTGGATGCGCTGGTTGATCTGCATATCGACGTGTTCACGCAGGCTGGCCAGCATCTGCTCGCCCCACTGTGCCTGAGGTGCGTGCAGTTTGAGCGGACGCTCCGCGCTCAGCGGCGTAGCGGCAGTCGAGGTGGTGGCGGTGCTGCCCGGCGTCGCCTTGTCGCTGTCGACGCTGCCAGGCAGGCGCTCAAGCACCTGCACTTCAGCAGCCTCTTCGATCATCAGTGGCGAAGCGGTCCTGGGCGTGACCTCGACGGCCATCAGCGGCCGGGACGCTATTGGCTCTGCAACCGCCAATGGCGGCAGGCCTGGGGCGGCCGCCTGGGTGGTGCTCGACCTGTCCGCTGGCAGTTGCGGCTCGCGAGGGAGCGCCTGGTTGAGCACCTCGGCAGGCAATACGGCTGTTTGCTCCAGCGACTCGGCTTCCTCCTCGCGCAAGCGTTCGTCCTGCTCCGGCTCCGGCGCTTCCCGCGCCTCGATGCGCACGGCCTGCTGTCCCAGCACGCTGGCCAGCCACTGTTCGGCATCCGCTTCGCTGACATGGATGGTTTCAGGTGTGCTGCTCGCGCTTTGCAACGCCTGTGGCGCAGCGGCGGCGAAGCCCTGAATGGCCATCTGTTGATCGAAGGGCCGAGCGGTAGCGTCGGCGCTACCAGCCTGGGCAAACCCCGACGGTAGCGTTTGCTCGGCGGAGCCGCTCGGACTGGTCCGCGCAGTGGCATTGATCAGTTGCAGCACCTTTATCTCCCGGCTTGGTACAGGTCCACGCGCATGTAAGCGCTGCGCCCTTCGGCATATTCCAGATGCGTCAGCAACAGCCGACGCACCCGCTCGCATTCTTCGGCGCAGGCAATGCGTGCCTGCCCGTGCAGCTGTCGCAGCTGCTTCTTGGCCTCAAGCACTTCGTCGCTCAGCGTCGGCAGCCCGGCCAGTAACTGCAGGCAGGCGCGAATCAGCGCATCGATCTCGCCGATGCGCGTCCAGTCAGCCTGCTCCAGCGCTTGTGACAGCTGCGCGTGCAACTGCTGCAGCGCGCGCAGTTCACTTGCGCGTTGCATTCACGCCTTCCCAGCCTTCACGCAGCACGCCAAGCAGACCGACCACTTCATCCAGACCCTCCAGCGACAGGCTGACGCTGACGTCGGAGAGGCGATAGATGCAGTAGTCGTAGAGCCGCGCCAGCCCCTGCACCAGCTCGCCGCCATTCTCGTAATCGAGGGCGCCATTGAGACCACCCAGGATGTTCAGGCACTTCTCCAGGGACTGGCCCTTCTGCTGGTAACGCTTGGCTTCGATATGGCCGCGGGCGCGGGCCAGCTCGTCGAGCAGGCCATCGAACAGCACCAGCACCAGCTCGTAAGGCGAGGCCGCGGCGGCGCGCGCCTCGAGGTCGACGGTGCGATAGCTGTCGTAACTTTCATTGAGGTTGTAGGCACTCATCAGAACATTCCGTAGGTCTGTTCCATCGCCGCCATGGTCTGCATGAGACCGGTGTACTGGCGGAGATAGCGGGCGTAGTAGGAGTCGTACTGCTTCTGGATGGTGTCGAGTTGTTGATCGACACGGCGCAGCTGGGTGTTGAGGGTGTCCTTGCGGTTGGTCAGCAGACCACCGGCGCTGCTGGTGTAGGCAGCCAGGTTCTTGTCCAGGGTATCGAGCAGGTTGCCCTTGTCGGTGAAGAGCTTTTCGAAACCTTCGGGGTTGGCTGCCACGGCTTTTTCAAAGCGCGCGTTATCGATGGTCAGCTTGCCGTTACGGTCGGCGCTGATGCCAGACTCGGTGAGGCTCGCCCCGCCAAATGACGTCCGCACCAACTGATTGAGCATGCCTTCGATGGCACGCACGCTGGCATCACCGGCCAGGGCTCCACGACCGCCGCTCTCGCCGCCGCTGGCGGTGAGCGAGTCGAAACTGGTCATCAGCGCGTTGAAGGCGTTGATGAAGGACTGCGCCTTCTCCTTGGTGGCCTTCTGATCCTGGCCGACTTCCATGGTCAGAGGGGCATCGCCGCTCTTGTGCGCCTTGTTGAAGGTCAGGCTGACGCCATCGATCACGTTGTCGAAGGTGTTGCTGGTGCTGGTCAGCTCGATGCCGCTCTCGCCGCCCAGACGCACGATGGCATCCCTGGCCACGGACAGCTCCTGGCGCCCGGCCACCGCGTCCTGGAAAGCGGCATTGCCGCTGGCACTCAGGCTGATGGCCTGATCGGCGCCGGTCTTCTCGCTGGTCAGCACCAGGTTGACCTGGCCATTGCTGCGCACCAGCGTCGCCTTCACGCCCTCGTTGTCCGCTGCGCCGTTGATGGCCTTGGCCAGTTCGTCGAGCGTGGTAACGGATGCCAGATCGATGTTGAACGAGCCGCCATTCTGGCCGATGGTCAGGGTGCCGCTACCGAGGTTGCCGTCCTGCAGGCCTTGCAGGGCAACCTGACTCTTGCTGGCCAGTTGCTGGACGAAGAAATCGTAACTGCCGGCCACCGCCTTGCTGCCCACCGTGGCGCTGGCATAGCCCTCCTGGTTGAAGCTGGCACTGTTGACCAGCATGCTGCTGCCAGAGGACTTCAGCCCATTGGCAGCACTCTTGAAGGTCTTCAGCGCGCTGTCCAGGGTGGTCAGGGCGTTGAGCTGCGCCTTGTATGCCGCCTGGTTGCGGTTGGCCTTGGCCAGCTGGCCCTGAACTTCGTACTGGGCCAGCTGGGTCGCCATGCTTTGAACGTAATCTGAATCGATAGCCATAGTCGGACACCCGTTTTCCTGAGTGGTAGCAATAGCGGTGCCAACAAACTAAGCCATTGATATTAAAGGCTTTAAGCTAACCGCCAGGTGAAAGATCCTTTCCGCTCACAAGGCAACGAACGACGAGCGGAAGGCCTGCTTCCGCCTGCGTCGCGCAGAAGGCGGACGTGCTTCTTACACAGACGACACGGCGGCGCCCTGGCTTAAGTGAAATGCGGGAAATCAGTGCAAATGGCCTGAGCAGAGAGATGCCGCGAGGCGCAGTGCGGCATTGCGGGAAGAGCTCCAGCCGCGACCTGTAGGAGCGGCTTCAGACGCGATACGGCGGACAACACTGCAAACCCTGATCGCGGATAAATCCGCTCCTACAGAATCGGGGGCAGGGAAGACCGCATCGAACCGCGGGAGGGGCTTGAGCCGCGACCTGGGCGAGCGCAGCTAGAACCCTTCCGACACCTGCCGCTTACTCGCCGCCGACGGCGAAGTTCGGCAGGCTGTTGACCGGCTGACGGAAGTTGAAAGGGATCGACTCGACGGCCAGACCGACGTTGCGCTGCACCACGAAGTGCAGGTGCGGGCCGGTGCTGTTGCCGGTGTTGCCGGAGCGCGCCAGCAGGCTGCCGGTGTCCACACGCTGGCCTTCGCGCACGCTGACCGAGCCCTTCATCAGGTGCAGGTAGACGCCCATGGTGCCGTCGTCATGCAGGATGCGCACGAAGTTGCCGGCCGGGTTGTTGCCGCGGCCACTCTGCTGGTTCTCGGTCTTCACCACCACCCCGCCGCGCGCGGCGACGATGGGTGTGCCCTCGGGCATGGCGATATCCACCGCATAGCGGCCCTTGGGCGTGAAATGGCTGTAGGTGCCATTGGCGCCCTGAGTCTGGCGGAAGGGGCCGCCGCGCCACGGCAGCGGGTAACGATGAATGCTCGGTTGCAGGCGTGGATCGCCGAGGGCATAACGCAGCTTCGGCTTGTAGCGCAGCGGTTTGGATGGGTCCTGCGCGGTAAGGGTCGCCAGGCGGATATTGCTGCGCGGCGGCAGCACCCAGCGAATCGGCTTGTCCGGTGCACCGATGGCGTTCTGCACCTGCTCGAGCTTGAGTTCGATTTCCACCGGGGCGTACAGGTCGTTGCGAATCAGCAGGGTCTCGCCGGCTTCGTGCTTCTTGGTTTCCAGCTTCACCTGGTTGTCCAGGCGCTCGACCATGCGGTCGTTGAACACGAACACCTGCGCGCCAGGTGCGGCCTGGTCGCTATAGGTGACCACGCCGTTCTTGTCGACGTACTTGTAGATGGTCAAGGCAGCGGCCTGGCCGCTGAGGACCAGCAGGCTGCAGATGAAAAACAGACGCCCTAGCATAACAACTCGGATCTAATGGCTTTTCGATATCCGGGTTAGCAAGACTAGCAGCGCCGCTTGAGCGGCGCGAGACACCGACCGTCAGGCTGTGAACCGGCGCACCGCCATTGGTCGGCTGATGGCCACAGCCGTACGCATGGAAACATCCGCGACGGTTGCCGGCGCCTGCATCAGGCGCCTGGGGTGAAATGCTTCTGCGCCGTACCGCGGGCGATCAGACGTGACAGATAGTCGAGCTTCTGCGGGTCACGATCGACGAAACGGAAGGTCAGCTGCAGCCATTCACTGTCGGGCTTTGGCTCGAAGGCCGCTACGGCATGCAGATAGCCGTTGAGGCGTGCGGTTTCCGCCGCCTCGCCCTGCTCCAGGTCGAGCACCGCACTCTCCAGAACCTGAGGCAGCTGCTCGGTACGCTTGACCACCAGCAGCGCCTCCTTGAGGCTCAGCGCCTTGATCACGCAGGCCATGCTGCCGTTCGGCAGCCGCAACTGTCCCTGCCCACGCCCGGCCGGCGCCTTGCTTGCAGCCGCGGGCGCAGGCGCAGCGCTTGGTGCAGGTGCGGCGGCAGGTGCCGGCGTCGGCGCGCTGGGCTTGACCACTTCGGCCTTGCCGCCAGTCAGCGCAGCCAGCGAATCGTTGGCGAAACCACCGCTGCTGAGCATCTTGGGCGGCGCACTGGCGGCCAGCGCCTGCAGCTTGCCGGAACGGCTCAGTGCCTTCTTCACCTTGGTCACCAACTGCTCGTTGGAGAACGGCTTGCCGATGAAGTCGGAGACGCCGGCCTGGATCGCCTGCACCACGTTCTCCTTGTCGCCACGGCTGGTGACCATGATGAAGGGCGTGGTTTTCAGGTTGTCCTGCTCGCGACACCAGGTCAGCAGTTCGAGGCCGGACATTTCCGGCATTTCCCAGTCGCAGAGGATCAGGTCGATAGCCTGACGGCTCAACATCTGCTGGGCCTTGCGGCCATTGATCGCTTCCTCGATCTGTACGCCGGGGAAGTTATCGCGCAGCCCTTTCTTGACCAGATCACGGATAAAGGTCGCGTCATCCACCACCAGCACACTGACTTTGCTCATCGGCCACTCCTGTACGAATGGCAATAAGCATAGTCATGGCCAGTGGCCTAAGGCCAACGGAAAAACGTCTGACGCACAACAAATCGCGCAAACGAAACGGCCCGGAAGTCCCGGGCCGTCGGCATGGATGCAGGCATCAGTCCTTGGACTTGCCTTCGACCTCTTCGCGCATGCGCGTCAGGCCAATGTGGCGCACGTCGGTACCACGCACCAGGTAGATCACCAGTTCGGCGATGTTGCGCGCATGATCGCCGATGCGCTCCAGCGAACGCAGGGCCCAGATCACGTTGAGCACGCGGGAGATCGAACGCGGATCCTCCATCATGTAGGTGACCAGTTCACGCAGCGCGGTCTTGTACTCGCGGTCGACGGTCTTGTCGTACTGCGCCACCGACAGGGCCAGGTCGGCATCGAAACGGGCGAAGGCGTCCAGCGCCTCCTGCACCATCTTGCGTACCTGATCGCCGATGTGACGAACCTCGACGTAACCACGCGGCGACTCGCCCTCCTCGCACAGCTGGATGGCGCGCTTGGCGATCTTGGTCGACTCGTCACCGATGCGCTCGAGGTCGATCACCGACTTGGAGATGCTGATGATCAGGCGCAGGTCGGAGGCGGCCGGCTGGCGACGGGCGAGAATGCGCACGCATTCCTCGTCGATGTTGCGCTCCATCTGGTTGATCTGGTCGTCGATCTCACGCACCTGCTGGGCCAGGCCGGAGTCGGCCTCGATCAGTGCGGTAACGGCGTCGTTGACCTGCTTTTCCACCAGGCCGCCCATGGCCAGCAGGTGGCTGCGCACTTCTTCCAGTTCGGCGTTGAACTGCTGGGAGATGTGCTGGGTAAGGTTGTCTTTGTTCATAGGTCGCTCCGCGAGCCACAGGCTGCAGGCTACAGG
>NZ_ATKM01000001.1 GCF_000418555.1 Pseudomonas sp. P818 | reverse complement strand
GCGCTTCTGCCCGGCAGCCTGTAGCCTACGGCCTGAAGCGGGCACGCAAGGCGTGCCTTAGCCATAGCGACCGGTGATGTAGTCCTCGGTCTGCTTCTTGGCCGGGTTGGTGAACAGGGTATCGGTGTCGCCGAACTCGATCAGCTTGCCCATGTACATGAACGCGGTGTAGTCGGAGACGCGCGCCGCCTGCTGCATGTTGTGGGTCACGATGACGATGGTGTACTTGCTCTTGAGCTCGTAGATCAGCTCTTCGACCTTCAGCGTGGAGATCGGGTCGAGCGCCGAGCAGGGTTCGTCGAGCAGCAGCACTTCCGGCTGCACGGCCACGGTACGGGCGATCACCAGACGCTGCTGCTGACCGCCGGACAGGCCGAGGGCCGAGTCGTGCAGACGGTCCTTGACCTCGTCCCACAGCGCCGCGCTCTTCAGCGCCCATTCCACCGCCTCATCGAGCACGCGCTTGCTGTTGATGCCCTGGATGCGCAGGCCGTACACCACGTTCTCGTAGATGCTCTTGGGGAAGGGGTTGGGCTTCTGGAACACCATGCCGACGCGGCGACGCAGCTCGGCCACGTCCTCGCCCTTGCGGTAGATGTTGCGCCCGTCGATGTTGATCTCGCCTTCCACACGGCAACCGTCGACCAGGTCGTTCATGCGGTTGAAGGTGCGCAGCAGGGTCGACTTGCCGCAGCCGGACGGGCCGATGAAGGCGGTCACGCGCTGCTTGGGGATGTCCATCTTGACGTCGAACAGCGCCTGCTTCTGGCCGTAGTACAGATTCAGGCCCGGCACCTGGATAGCCGTGGTCTCGTTGGCCAGGCTCAGGCTCTGCTTGTCGCGGCCGAGTGCGGCCAGATCGATACCGTGGGTATGGGTTTCGTGTTGCATACCAGTCTCCTTCGGAGGCTACAGGCTTCAAGCTGCAGGCTACAGGTCGGCTCTTGCCTGAGGCCTGCAGCCTGTCGCCTGCAGCAGAATTAGTGATCCAGCGCCTTGTACTTCTCGCGCAGGTGGTTACGGATATAGACCGCGGTCAGGTTGAGCAGGGCGATGACGATCACCAGCAGCAGCGCCGTGGCGTACACCAGCGGGCGCGCGGCCTCGACGTTGGGGCTCTGGAAGCCGACGTCGTAGATGTGGAAACCCAGGTGCATGATCTTCTGATCCAGGTGCAGATAGGGGTAGTTGCCGTTGAGCGGCAGGCTCGGCGCCAGCTTGACCACGCCCACCAGCATCAGCGGCGCCACCTCGCCGGCGGCACGTGCCACGGCGAGAATCAGGCCGGTCATCATCGCCGGGCTGGCCATCGGGATCACCACCTTCCACAGCGTCTCGGCCTTGGTCGCACCGAGCGCCAGCGAACCTTCGCGCACCGCACGCGGGATACGCGCCAGACCTTCCTCGGTGGCGACGATGACCACCGGCAGAGTGAGGATCGCCAGGGTCAGCGAGGCCCACATCAGGCCTGGCGTGCCGAAGGTCGGCGCCGGGGCCGATTCGGGGAAGAACAGCCGGTCGATCGAGCCGCCCAGTACGTAGACGAAGAAGCCCAGGCCGAATACGCCATAGACGATCGAAGGTACGCCGGCCAGGTTGTTCACCGCGATGCGGATCACCCGGGTCAGTGCGCCCTGATGCGCATATTCGCGCAGATAGACCGCGGCGATCACGCCGAAGGGGGTGACCACCACGGCCATCAGCATGACCATCAGCACGGTGCCGAAGATAGCCGGGAAGATACCGCCTTCGGTGTTGGCCTCACGCGGTTCGTCGCTGACGAACTCCCACAGCTTCATGGCGTAGAAGCCGAACTTGTCGAGGGTGCTCATGGCGTTCGGGCGGAAGGCGCGGACGATCTTGCCCAGGGCGATCTCGGTCTGCCGGCCATCACTGGCGCTGAGGGTCACACTGTCGCGGTTGATCTGTTGGGTCAGCGCCACCATGCGCTCTTCGAGCACCTTGTACTCGGCGTTCAGCGCATCGCGGCGAGCGTCCATGTCGGCCTGCGCGGCAGCGTCCAGCTTGCCCTGCAGCTGCAACTTGCGGCCTTCCAGGCGGATGCGCTCAAGACCGTGGTTGATGCGGCCGATGTCGCGTTTCTCCAGGCGCACCAGCTGGGCATGCAGGTCATCGACACGGTCCAGGCGCTCCTGCAGCGCCGGCCAGGCGGCGTCGCCCTCGGCGACGATCTGCCCGCCTTCCTTGACGTTGACCAGGTTGCCGTAGAAGTTGCCCCACTCGCGGCGCTCCAGCACGGTGATGTCGGCCGGCTTGCGCGGGTTGCTCAGCCATTCGCCGACCACCCAGGTGAAGTCGGCGCCGAACAGCTCGCGGTTACCGACCTTGAGCAGCTCGCGGGTCATGAATTCGCCCCCTTCCGCGGCGACCGGCAGGCCGGCCGCGGCGAGACGGGCGCGCGGCACTTCCTCGACCTGCACCACCTCACCCAGCATCACCCGCGCTTCCTGACCAGGCACCTGGTAGTCGGCTTCGAGGATATCGGCCGGCCAGAAATGGCCCAGACCGCGGGTGGCGATCACCGCCAGCAGACCGAGGGTCATGATGATGGCGATGGCCACCGCGCCACCGCTCATCCACACGCCCGGGGCGCCGCTCTTGTACCAGGATTTCAGGTTGTTCTGTTTCACGGCATCACACCTTGAATGAAATCGTTCTTTACCTCCCCTCTCCCGCTTGCGGGAGAGGGGCCGGGGGAGAGGGCTTGGGCACACGCCTGCACGACCCTCTCCCGCCCCTTCGGGGCACCCTCGGCTTGGGCATCCTGCGTCGCTCTAACTCCTGCATCCTTGCAGTCGTCTCCCATGAATGGGAGAGGGTCATCAGTTGGCCTGCTGCGCAGGCATGTTTTATAGGCTCGAATACTTGGTGCGCAGGCGCTGACGAATCAGTTCGGCCAGGGTGTTCATCACGAAGGTGAACAGCAGCAGCACCAGCGCGGCGAGGAACAGCACGCGATAGTGGGTACCGCCGACTTCCGACTCGGGCATTTCCACGGCGACGTTGGCCGCCAGGGTGCGCATGCCTTCGAAGATATTGATGTCCATGATCGGCGTATTGCCGGTGGCCATCAGCACGATCATGGTCTCGCCCACGGCACGGCCCATGCCGATCATCAGCGCCGAGAAAATGCCCGGGCTGGCAGTGAGGATCACCACGCGGGTCAGGGTCTGCCAGGGCGTGGCGCCGAGAGCCAGAGAACCGAAGGTCAGACTCTTGGGCACGCTGAACACGGCGTCTTCGGCGATCGAGTAGATATTCGGGATCACCGCGAAACCCATGGCCAGGCCCACCACCAGGGCGTTGCGCTGGTCGAAGGGAATGCCCAGGTCGTTGGACAACCACAGACGCATGTTGCCGCCGAACAGCCAGTTTTCCAGGTGGCCGCTGATCGCGATGGAGAACCAGCCCACTGCGACCACCACCGGAATCAGCAATGCCGCTTCCCAGCCCTCGGGAACGCGATGGCGCACGGCCTCGGGCAGCTTGGTCCAGAGGAAACCGAACAACAGGATGCCCACCGGCGTCAGCAACAACAGGCTGAAGATGCCGGGTAAGTGGTTCTCCAAAAACGGCGCGAGGAACAGGCCGGCGAAGAAGCCGAGAATGACCGTCGGCAGCGCCTCCATCAGCTCGATCACCGGCTTGACCTTGGTACGCATGCGCGGCGCCATGAAGTAGGCGGTGTAGATCGCCGCGGCGACGGCCAGCGGCGCGGCCAGAAGCATGGCGTAGAAGGCGGCCTTGAGGGTGCCGAAGGCCAGCGGCGAGAGGCTCAGCTTGGCTTCGAAATCGGTGTTGGCGGAGGTCGACTGCCAGACGTAATCAGGCTCCGGGTAGCTTTCGTACCAGACCTTGCCCCACAGCGAGCTCCAGGAAATTTCCGGGTGCGGATTGTCGACCACGAAACGCTGCAGCTTGCCGTCCGACTCCACCAAGACACGGGTAGCACGCGGCGACAGCGCGGCGATCGCGCTGCCTTCGGCGACCTGCTGCTTGAGCAGGGTGCGGTGGGCGGTGCTGTGGAAAATGCCCAGGCGGCCATCGGCATCCAGCGCCATGAAGCCCTTGCGCCGCTCCTCGGGCAGAATCTGGGTGATCGCGCTATCGCCCAGCTGGAAGCTGCGGATCGGCTGGAAGGTGGACTTGCCTTCCTTGTCGCGCACCATGAACCACTGCTGGATACCGCCCATGGCGTCGCCGATCATGATCGAGATGCCGCCGAGCAGGCTGGTAGCGCTGGTCACGCTGTTGGAAGCGTCCTTGAGCAGTTCGTAGCGGCCATTGAGGGTACGTTTGCGCAGGTCGAAGACGTCGGCGCTGGAATCGCCATTGAACACGTACAGCCACATTTGCCGCGGGTCGAGAATCAGCTGACTGATCGGCTCGCCGATCTGCGGCAGGTTGATGCGCTCTTCACTGACGTTGACCTCGCCGGTGAACAGGTTTTCTTCACGGCCGAGGCTGATCAGGTGCAGCTCGTTGCCGGTGGAGCCGGCCAGCATCAGCGTGCCGCTGTTGAGGTTGACGGCCACATGCTCGAGCGGACGGCCCTGCGGATCGACCTCGATCGGCGTCTCGCCATAGGGGTAATCGATCTGCGGTGCGATGGTGCGCACGTTGTCCGGGTAGGTGATCTTGTAGTTGTGCTGGATCACCAGCGCCTGACCGTTGGACAGACCGAGTACCACGCGGCGGGTACCGGGCTGATCCTGACTGACGGAGGCGATGCTGACACCTTCCGGCAGCGGCAGCTGCAGGCGCTGCAGCGCTTCGCCGCTCTTGAGCTGGAAAAACTGCGCGCCGCCGGCATTGTCCAGGCGCATGGCCACCTGATTCTGCTCTTCGACCGCCAGCAGCAGCGGCGTATGAGCCTCGGCCAGCCAGGCTGGCTGCTGCACCTTGCGCGCCTCCAGCTCGGCGCCCTGAAACATGGGCAGCACGACATGGGCCAGGTAGAAGAAGATCAGGGTGATGGCACCGAGTACCGCCAGACCGCCGATGGAGACGTACCAACGCGCCATGCGGTCCTTGAGAGCACGCAGGCGACGCTTGCGTTGCAGGGCGGGGGTGTTGAAATCGATCCCCAGGGGATTCTGTGAGCGATTCACGGATTCGTTTGCCAAGTCATTCATGCGAGAAGTCTCTGCGCGGGCTCAAGTGCAGCGCATAGGGCTGTACAGGCGTGTCAATCTAGCGAGCTTGTATGACAGAAAGGTTACAGCCACCTGACACGACGAAGCCCACCACTCTCTGGAGTGGCGGGCCCTATCGGCCGTCAGATGAAGCTCAGCCGGCCGATATCGTCAGGCGCTGAAATTACAGGCCCAGCTCCTTCATGGTCTTCTCGACCACTTTCGACGGCAGCGGGATGTAACCATCCTTGACCACCACTTCCTGACCCTGCTTGGACAGCACCAGCTTGACGAACTCGGCGTCCAGCGGGCTCAGCGGCTGGTTCGGCGCCTTGTTCACGTAGACGTAGAAGAAACGGGCCAGCGGGTACTTGCCGGACAGCGCATTGGTTTCATTGGCTTCTTCGACCTGGCCGCTCTTGTCTACCAGCGGTACGGCACGAACGCTGGAGGTCTTGTAGCCGATGCCCGAGTAGCCGATGGCGTTCAGGGTGCTGGAGATCGACTGCACCACGGAAGCCGAACCCGGCTGCTCGTTGACGTTGGATTTGAAGTCACCTTTGCACAGGGCTTCTTCCTTGAAGTAACCGTAGGTGCCGGATACCGAGTTACGGCCGAACAGCTGAATCGGCTTGCTCGCCCACTCGCCGGTCAGACCGACGTCACCCCAGGTCTTCAGGTCCTTGTCTTCGCCGCACAGACGGGTGCTGGAGAAGATCGCGTCAACCTGCTGCATGGTCAGCGACTTGATCGGGTTGTCCTTGTGCACGAACACGGCCAGGGCGTCGATGGCAACCGGAACGGCGGTCGGCTTGTAGCCGTACTTCTCTTCGAAGGCCTGGATTTCGCTGTCCTTCATCGGACGGCTCATCGGGCCCATGTTGGCGGTGCCTTCGGTCAGCGCGGGTGGCGCGGTGGAGGAACCAGCAGCCTGGATCTGGATGTTGACGTTGGGGTAGTTCTTCTTGAACTCTTCTGCCCACAGGGTCATCAGGTTGGCCAGCGAGTCGGAACCGACGCTGGACAGGTTACCCGATACACCGGAAGTCTTTTCATAGGTCGGCAGAGCCGGGTCGACGGCGGCTACAGCAGATACGGCGCTTACGCCAGCGGCGGCGAAAGTCAGGGCCGCCATCAAACGCTTCAGTTTCATGCCTTGCTCCTAGCAGGATGGTGTTGTGTTGGATGGAACTGGCCCAAGTATCAGCAGGCCTGGTGAACACTGTATGAAACGAATGTGACAGTTAAATGAACGTCGGCGACGTTTCGCTTTGGCAGAGAAAGGCGCTTTGGTGAAAGGCGGGTTGATACCGGACTGGCAAGTTTGTGTGCGTACCGCTTACTGACTTAGCACTATCCATTACCGCGTGTACTGAGCGTTTGGGTTGCGCCCCTTACGGGCGCCACACCTTGATTCGCCCGTAAGGGGCGAAAGCCATCAGGCCAGGCGGCGTGCTAATGGATAGTGCTAAATCATCGACAGCTAACACTTAATTGCCAGTCCGATCTGCGCAACAAGAAAGCCCCCGCACGCCTTGCGTGCAGGGGCTCGGAACAGCTAAGCAGCTATTACTGCATATTCTGCTTCAGCGCACGCATGCGCTCATGACAGGCACGCACCTTGGGCATCTCCACCGCCAGCAGCACGCGGACATCCTGATCGGCACTTTCCAGCGCGTCTTCGAAGGCATGCAGGATGCGGTCTTCCGCCTCCTCCAGCTGCGCGACGTAGGTGGCGTCTTCGTCCTTGGCCAGAGTCGCGCGGGTGTCGGCGTAGAACTGACGCAGCTTACCCAGCATGGTGCCGCCGGAGGCAGGCTCGCTCTGGTTGGCGGCGACCTTGACGCTCAGCGCGTCGATCACCTGGGTCTTGGCGCGGACCATGTCGCGGAACAGCGCCTGCAGACGGATGTCCTTGACCTCCTCATGGGCATGCTCATAGAAGCGCTTGCCGTCACGGGTGATTTCGATCAGTTCGTTGAGTTGTGCGGTCTTGCTGCTCATGGATTCTCTCCTTGGCGATGGGACTTGCGGGTTGTCGGCCGCTCAAGCGGCCGAGATGGCTTGAAATTCAGCTGCTGATACGCAGGGCGTCGGCATCGACGCCACGCACACCACGAATGTTGCGGGCGATCTCGACCGCCAGGCGCTTCTCGGCACTGCTCAGCACACTGCCGCGCAGGCTGACCAAGCCGTCGTCGGTGTTCACCGAAATATTCATGGCATCCAGGTTGCGGCTGTAGAAAAAGCTCGCTTTGACCTTGCTGGTGATCCAGCTGTCACTGATGTTTTCGCGCGCCTCGTCGAGGGTGGTCTGCACTTCGCTGCTACTGCTGTCAGCGGTGCTGATGCTGAGATGGTTGAACACCTCGCGCACGCCGTCGGTATTGGCTGCCAGCTGGCCCGCCAGCTCCTTGGCAGCCGGGGTCTGCGCATGGCCACTGAGGGTGATGTTGCCGGACTCGCTCTTGACCTCGATGTCCAGGCCGCGGGTGTTGCTGTTCCACAGCAGCTTGGACTTCACCGTGGCCGCGAGGCTGGCGTCCTCGAGACGCTGCACCATACCGGGCGGATTGCCCTCGACGGCGTCGCTGGCAACCTCGATGCGATTGTCCACCGAGTCGATGCCCTCTATGCTCAGCGCCACCTGCTCGGCCAGTTCTTTCTGCACATCGGTCTCGACCTTACCGCTGAGGTTGGCCACACCGTCCTTCACGTCGATGTCGAGCTTGTAGGGGTTGAGATGGCGGTTAAGCGCGAAAGCGGTCCAGATCGAGCCTTCCTGACGTGCAGCACTGAGTTGCGCGGCCAGGCCGCTCTCGGCAGCGTGGCTGGCTACAGGCGTCAGGCCGAGCATCAGCGCGGTACCGGCTGCCAGTAGCAAGGGTTTGAACGGGGGCATGAGTTCACTCCTGTTCTTGAAACGATACGAGGAATATCGCAAGACCCATACCAGCCCGAAAAATTCAGGAAAATCCTTTTAAAACATAAAGTTAAACAAATTAACGGCATCCTGCCTGCATGCAGGGTGCAGTATCGGCGTTGTCAGGCCGTGCAACTTGCACGGTTTTTACCTGACTAAGCTGCATTGACCAGTTCGACGGAGCACATACATGGCAGTAGCAGAGCAGACCAGCGGGCGCATCCTGCTGGTGGACGACGAAGCAGCAATTCTGCGTACTTTCCGCTACTGCCTCGAAGATGAGGGCTATGACGTCGCCGGTGCCAGCAGCGCAGCACAGGCCGAGGCATTTCTGCAGCGACAGGTATTCGACCTGTGCTTTCTCGATCTGCGTCTGGGCGAGGACAACGGCCTCGACCTGCTGGCACAGATGCGCATCCAGGCGCCGTGGATGCGCGTGGTGATCGTTACCGCCCACTCAGCCGTGGACACTGCAGTCGACGCCATTCAGGCCGGCGCCGCCGATTATCTGGTCAAACCCTGCACTCCGGATCAACTACGCCTGGCGGCCGCCAAGCAGCTGGAAGTGCGAACCCTGGCCGCACGCCTGGAAGCACTCGAAGGCGAGGTACGCAAGGCCAAGGACGGGCTCGATTCGCACAGCCCGGCAATGATGTCGATTCTGGAAACCGCGCGTCAGGTGGCGGCCACCGACGCCAATATCCTCATTCTCGGCGAGTCAGGCACCGGCAAGGGCGAACTGGCCCGCGCCATCCATGGCTGGAGCCGCCGCGCCAAGCGTACCTGCGTGACCATCAACTGCCCGTCGCTGACCGCCGAGCTGATGGAGAGCGAGCTGTTCGGCCACGCCCGCGGCTCCTTTACCGGCGCCAGCGAAAGCACTCAGGGCCGGGTCAGCCAGGCTGATGGCGGCACCCTGTTCCTCGACGAAATCGGCGACTTCCCGCTGACGTTGCAGCCCAAGCTGCTGCGTTTCATTCAGGACAAGGAATACGAGCGTGTTGGCGACCCGGTCACGCGCCGCGCCGACGTGCGCATCGTCGCCGCCACCAACCTGGACCTCGACGAGATGGTGCGCGAGGGACGCTTTCGCGAAGACCTGCTCTACCGCCTCAACGTCATCACCCTGAAACTGCCGCCGCTGCGCGAGCGTCATGAAGACGTGATGTCCCTGGCCGAACGTTTCCTCGCCCGTTTCGTTAGCGACTACGGCCGTCCGGCCTGCGCCTTCAGTCCCGAGGCCGCAGCCGCGCTACAGGCATATAGCTGGCCGGGCAATATCCGCGAGCTGCGCAACGTCATCGAACGCGCCAGTATCATTTGCCAGCAGGAGACGGTGGAAATCGCCCACCTGGGCCTCGGCGGCAGCAGCGAAGCACCGACCACCACCGTACGGGTCGGTGCACCGATGAGCCTGGAGGAGCTGGAAAAGGCCCATATCGCCGCCGTCCTGGCCAGCAGCAGCACCCTCGACATGGCGGCCAAGACACTGGGTATCGATACCTCGACCCTCTATCGCAAACGCAAGCAGTACAACCTCTAACCATGGGACCACCATGAAGCTGTCGATGAAGCTTCGCACGCGCCTGTTTCTCAGCATTTCGGCGCTGATCACCGTGGCCCTGCTGGGCCTGCTGCTCGGCCTGTTCAGCGTCACGCAGATGTCACACAGTCAGAGCGACCTGATCCAGCGCGGCTTCGATGCCGTGCGAATCGGGCAGAAGCTGCGTCAGCACCTGGGCGACGAGCTGATGGTGCTGATCGACCAACAGCCCGACGCACAACGCCTGGAAGCCATCCGCCAGTCATTCCGCGCCGCCTTCGACGAGGGCTTTCAGGCCAACCTTGGCCAGGAGTACGAAAGTGCACTGGAACAGGCATCAGCGCTCTATGACGAGATGGAAAGAACGGCGAGCGAGGGCACCCCGGCAGGTCAGACGCCGCACAACCTGGCCAACTACAAACCTTTCACCGACGCCTTCCAGCACCTGCGCAACCATCTGCTGGAACAGCAGGACCAGGTCGTCGCCTGGGTGATCGCCGCTGAGCGCAAAGCCGCCGAACGTTCGCGATTGATCGCCGGGCTGCTGGTGCTGACGGGCCTGGCAGTGCTGGCGATCGGCGTACTCACCGCCCATGGCATCGCCCGCCGTTTCGGCGCGCCCATCGACATGCTGGCGCGGGCCGCCGACCAGATCGGCCAGGGCAAGTACGACGTGGTGCTGCCGGTATCGCCCGTCGTGGAGCTAGCCGTCCTGAGCCGCCGCTTCGGCCTGATGACCGAAGCGTTGCGCGAATACCATTCGAGCAATCTCAAGCAGCTGCTCAGCAGCGAGGGCCGACTCAAGGCGGTACTCGACAGCATTGACGATGGCCTGGTCATCCTCGACGCCCAGGGCCGCATTGAGCACGCCAACCCGGTGGCGCTGCGCCAGCTGTCCTGGCACGCCGACATGCAGGGGAAGCCCATCGGCCCGCTGCTGCCGGACCACGCGGTGGACGAGGCCTTACGTCAGGTGCTTGCAGGTGAGTTGCTGGGCGAACCACCGGCCGACCTGCAGATCGAGCGCGACGGCGAAACCCGTTTGCTGGCGTGGGCGCTGACCCCGGTACAGGTCAACGAGGGCGGCAGTGTCGGCGCGGTGATGGTGCTGCGCGACGTGACCAAGCAGCGCGCCTTCGAGCGCGTACGCAGCGAGTTCATCCTGCGGGCCTCCCACGAGCTGCGCACACCGATCACCGGCATGCACATGGCGTTCAGCCTGCTGCGCGAGCGCCTGTCGCTGCCGCCCACAGGCCGCGAACGGGAGCTGATGCGCACCGTCGACGAGGAAATGCATCGCCTGGTACAACTGATCGACGACCTGCTCAACTTCTCGCGCTACCAGAACGGCATGCAGACGCTGCAACGCCGCCCTTGCGACCTGGCCGAACTGATCCAGCGCACCCCGCAGCGCTTTGCCGAAAAGGCCACGGAGCGTGAGGTGGAGCTGGTCTGCGAGGCGCATGAGCCGCTGCCGCGACTGAGCCTCGATGTCGCACAGATGGAACGGCTGCTGGACAACCTGACCGACAACGCCCTGCGTTACAGCAACCCCGGAGACAAGGTACGGCTGCAGGTGCGCCGCCATGGCGAGCACGTCATAGTCAGCGTGCGCGACCAGGGCGAGGGCATTCCCTTCGAGCAGCAGCCACGCATCTTCGAGCCCTTCGTCCAGGTCGGCAGACGCAAGGGCGGCGTCGGCCTCGGTTTGGCGCTGGCGCGGGAAATCGTGCAGCTGCACGGCGGTCAGCTCAGTGTGCATTCACGCCCCGGAGAGGGCGCCAACTTCTATTTCAGCCTGCCGGTCTGAGGGGCAAAAGCGAGCCGGCAATTACGTGTTAGCGCTCGATGACTTGGCACTCTCCGTTAGCGTGTTGTCTGGTCTGATGGGTTTCGCCCCTTACGGGCGACTCACTTTCTTTGCTTGTGCAAAGAAAGTAAGCAAAGAAACACACCCCTGCATACGGCCCCGGCTACGCCGGGGTTCCCTCGTTCCATCACCGCTCCAGGGGCACGCTGCGAAGGGCCATCCATGGCCCATCGCAGCTCTCGCGACATCCATGTCGCTCAACCCCTTCCACGGCGATTCCACTCGGCCTCCTGAAGGGGACTTGGCCGTCGTCTGTACCATCGCAGTTAAAGACAAAAAGCAAAGGCCAGACGCCGCCAATTTCAGTTCCGCAAAGCTTATGCAAGCTCGCGACCTGGTCCCCTTCAGGAGGCCGAGTGGAGGTGTTGCGTAGGGGGACGAGCCGCATGGATGCGGCGAGAGGCTTAAAGGGCCAGGGACGGCCCTTGTAAGCCGGCCCCCGGAGCGGCGCCGGAGCGAGGGAAGTTTCGCGTAGCGAAACCCGGATGTCGGGGTGCCCTTCTTTGGCACACCTTTCTTGGGCAAGCAAGAAAGGTGTGGCGCCCGTAAGGGGCGAAACCCATCAGGTCAGGCGGCGTGCTAATGGATAATGCCAAGTCATCGACAACCAACACGTAATTGCCAGTCCGATGGCAAGCGTATCTTCCCCGCGATAACGTGAAGAACCATAAAAAACGCCGCGATCTTCGCGGCGTTTCACTTGGCCTTGCTGATCAGACTCAGCGCAGGACTGGGTCGAACTTGATACGCCGCCCAGCCATCAGGGCCACCAGAAAGCCCAGGCCGAAAACGGCGCTGGCTCCCTTGAGCAGCAGGGCGAATCCTGCCTCCAGGCCTGGGCTCAACCACAGCACGGCCAGGCTCGACAGGGTCATGATCAAGAACAGGATGGCGCTTCTGGACATGGCAGGACTCCTTGTCGGTCAAAACACCCAGCGCGGGGTGGTGTTGGCTGGACGTGGCTCGCGATTGGCGGTATCGATGTCGCCATCGTCAGAGATACGCAGCCACTTGGCATCATCACCGACGCTGTGAACGCTCTGCTTGCGCAGCTCGGCAGAACCATCCTGCTGCGCACCGACGCGCGATTCCCATACCGGCGAGTTGGAGAGGGTGAATTCGGCGGTCTTGGCGATGGCGCCAGCCGAACCACTGAAATCCTTGGCGTAAGCCCCGTTGACCAGCAATGCAGCGACACAGAACAGGCTCAGTCGGACGATGTGCATGATGCTTCTCCATTAGCAGGTCAGTCGGGGCTTACACGACTGATTCTGCAGCGCTCATGCCAATTTTTATCGCCAAAAATTTCCTTATAAATCAACAAGTTAGATAAGCAAAACGCAATCCTTCTCATGCACTTTGCAAGATGCATGATTTGCGACACGTGCAATTTGCACGATCAGTTCCGTCGCGGCAGTACAACGCTGAAGCAGGAGCCCTCGCCAAGGCGGCTGCTCAGCTCGATGCGTCCGCCATGGGCCTGGACGATCTGCTCGCTGATGAACAGGCCCAACCCCAGCCCTTGGGGGGCGTCGGCAGAAGAAACACGCTCGAACTGTTCGAACACTCGCTGCTGATCCGCTTCGGAGATACCGATCCCATGATCACGCACCTCGGCACGCACCTGCTCGCCCGCCGCCCCGACCCGCACCGATACCGGCTTGCCGCCACCGTAGCGCAGGGCGTTGGTCAGCAGATTGGCCAGCACCTGTTCGATACGGAACTCGTCCATCATCACCGGCGCCGGCCCCTCCACCTGCAGTTCGATATGACTGCCGGCACTGGCGAACTGCGCGGCCAGCCCCTCTACCACGCTGCCGGCCAGCACACCCAGGTCGCCCGGCTCCGGGCGCACCGACAGCTTGCCGGTGCGGATGCGCGAAACGTCCAGCATGTCGTCGATCAGCCGGCTCAGGCTGCGGATCTGTCGCTCGTCGCGGGTGATCATCTCCCGCAGCTTGTCCGCGGTGAAGGCATCCATGCGCCCCTGTTCCAGGCGCAACCGGCGCAGTTGCACATCGAGGATCAGGCCGTTGAGCGGCGTGCGCAGCTCGTGCGAGGCGATGGACATGAACGAGTCGCGCATCTGCACCGCTTTCTGCAGCTCGGCCTGGGTCTCGCGCAGCTCGGTGAGCAGCGCCTCCTGTTCACGGCGCGCGGCCTCGACCACTTCCAGCTGCATGCTCAGCGCTTTGCGATGGCGGTACAACTCGACGAACATGGACACCTTGCTGCGCACCTCGAAGGGCGACAGCGGCTTGTGCAGGAAATCCACCGCACCGCTCTCGTAACCGCGGAAGGCGTAGTCCATGTCGCGGCCCACGGCGCTGACGAAGATGATCGGAATATGTTTGGTCTTCTCCGTGCCGCGCATCAGCTCGGCCAGTTCGAAACCGTTCATGCCCGGCATCTTCACGTCGAGAATGGCCAGGGCGAACTCGTGCTCGAGCAGTAGCGACAGCGCCTCATCGGCGCTACTGGCCTGGAACACGGTGCGGTCCTCGCTCTGGATCAGCGAGCGCAGCGCCAGCAGGTTCTCCGGCAGATCGTCGACGATCAGCACCTTGGATTCGATCTTCCTCAACATGGCAGGGTATCCAGTTCGGCCAGCAGCAGGCGCATGGCATTGATAGACAGGAGAAAATCCGGTTCGAGCAGCGCCAGCGCGGCGTTCGGCATGGTCGGCACCTGCGCGTCGGTCGGGTCCTGCACCAACGTCAGGCCGCCGGCCTGCTGAATGGCCAGCAGGCCGGCAGCACCATCCTCGTTGGCGCCAGTCAGCAGCGCTGCCGCCAGGTGCTCGCCATAGGCATCGGCCGCAGACTCGAAGAGGATGTCGATCGAGGGCCGGGAGAAATGTCGCGGCTCCTCGCGACTGAGGGAAAAGCTGCGCTCGGTTTCGATGGACAGGTGGTAACCCGCGGGGGCTACGTAAACCATGCCGCTGCGCAGGTATTCCTTGTCCTCGGCCTCCTTGACGGGTAGTTGCAGACGCCGCGCGAGCAGATCGGCAAGCAGGCTGTCATTGCGATCCGGCTGATGCAGCAGGCACACCACAGGCAGTCGGTAGTCCGCTGGCAGATCTTCGAGCAGGCTGAGCAAGGCTTCCACGCCGCCGGCCGATGCACCGATCAGCAGCGCCTGCAGCGGCGCACGCATCTGCCCGCGAAGGTTGATCCGTTGGCTGCTCATCGCTTGCGGAAAATCCGCTCGGGCCGCGACACCGCTTCGAAGTGTCCGGCATAGGCGGAAAAATCCAGGCTTTCCTTGCTGCCCAGGCCGAGAAAGCCGCGGTGGCAAAGGGATTCATGAAACAGACCGAGTGCGCGATCCTGCAGGTCGCGGTTGAAGTAGATCAGCACGTTGCGACACGACACCAGGTGGGTTTCGGCGAACACGCTGTCGGTGGCCAGGCTGTGGTCGGCGAAGGTCACGTTCGCGCGCAGCGACTTGTCGAACAGCACGCGATCGTATGCCGCCGAGTAGTAGTCGGAGAATGCCCGCTTGCCGCCGGAGAGTTGGTAGTTCTGGGTATAGGTGCGCAGGTTGTCGAGGGCGAAGATGCCCTGCTCGGCCTTTTCCAGAGAATGCGGGTTGATGTCGGTGGCATAGATCATGGTGCGTTCCAGCAGGCCTTCCTCGTGCAGCAGGATGGCCAGGGAATACACCTCCTCGCCGGTGCTGCAGCCAGCCACCCAGACCTTCAGCGAAGGGTAGGTGTGCAGCAGCGGCACCACCTGCTCGCGCAGGGCTAGAAAGTATTCGGGGTCGCGGAACATCTCGCTGACCGGGATGGTGAGGTACTGCAGCAACTGCATGAAAGCCTTCGGCTCGTGCAGGATGCGTTCCTGCAGCGCCGAAATGGTCGGACAATCGAGCTGCGCCTGAGCCTGACGCACGCGGCGTTTGAGCGAGGCTTTCGAGTAATCGCGAAAGTCGTAGCTGTAGCGCAGGTAGATCGCCTCGATCAGCAGGCGCAGCTCGATTTCGTCAGGCATCAGAGACGCTCCAGCTTGGGCATCCACACGCGGATCAGGGAGAACAGGCGATCCAGGTCGATGGGTTTGGCCAGGTAATCGTTGGCGCCGGCCTCACGACAACGTTCCTGATCATCCTTCATCGCCTTGGCCGTGACTGCAATGATCGGCAGATTCTTCCAGCGCGGCTCCAGGCGAATCTGCCGGGTGGCTTCGTAGCCATCCATCTCCGGCATCATTACGTCCATCAGCACCAGATCGATGTCGTCGTGCTCGCGCAGCTTGGCCAGTGCCTCATGGCCGTTACGCGCAACTTCCACCGACGCGCCCTTCTGCTCCAGCGCGCTGGATAGGGCGAAGATGTTGCGCACGTCATCGTCCACCAGCAGCAGGCGCCGCCCCTCGAACAGCTTGTCGCGGCTGCGCGCGGTCTTGAGCATGCGCTGGTGCTCGCTGGACAGCTCGGCTTCGACCTTGTGCAGGAACAGGGTGACCTCATCGAGCAGGCGCTCCGGCGAGCGCGCGCCCTTGATGATGATCGAGCGCGAATACTTGAGCAGCTCGGCTTCCTCGTCGCGGGTCAGGTTGCGCCCGGTGTAGACGATCACCGGCGGGAATGAGCAGATGTCCTCCTCGGCCATGCGCCGCAGCAGCTCGTTGCCGAGCATGTCGGGCAACTTGAGGTCGATGATCATGCAATCGAACACCGTGCTGCGTAGCTTCTCCAGCGCCTCGCCGGCCAGGGCGACAGCGGTGATCTCGACGTCTTCGTCGCCGATCAGGCGGGAAACGCTGTCGCGCTGCAGCGGGTCATCCTCGACCAGCAGTACCCGTTTGACCTGCTGGTTGAGCTTGGCCTCGAGCCTGCCGAACACCTCCTTGAGCTGATCGCGACTGGTGGGCTTGAGCGCATAGCCGACCGCGCCCAGATGCAGGGCCGCCTCGCTCTGGTCCTCGACCGAGACCACGTGCACCGGGATATGGCGGGTCTGCGCATCGTCCTTCAGGCGCTGCAGCACGCTGAGCCCGGAGCCGTCGGGCAGGCGCATGTCCAGCAGGATGGCGTCCGGGCGGTACTGCCGCGCCAGCTCCAGGCCTTCGTCGGCGCAGGTAGCCACGAGACAGGCGTAGCCCAGCTCGTGGGCCAGATCGAAGAGGATGCGAGCGAAGCGCACCTCATCCTCCACCACCAGCACGCGACGGCCGCCGCGCTGGTCGAGCTGCTCGCGATCGTCGGCAAAGGGCGCCGGTGTCCGCGGCATTGGCGCAGCAGCAGCGGGACTAGCTGCCGTCGCCGGCACCGGCAGCGGTGCCGAGACCTGCGGCATCGGCTTGCTCTGAACGGCGTCTTCGACCATCCGTTCGGGCAGCAGCAGGGTGAAGGTACTGCCCTCGCCCGGCACGCTGCTGACGGTGATCGAGCCACCGAGCAAGCCGGCGAGATCACGCGAGATGGAAAGCCCCAGACCGGTGCCGCTATAGCGGCGGTTGGTGGTGCCATCGGCCTGGCGGAAGGCCTCGAAGATCGCTTCTTGCTGATCAGCCGCGATGCCGATGCCGGTGTCGCGCACGGCGAAGGCCAGGTAATGATCATCCTGGCGCGAGACGCTGAGGGTCACACCGCCGCGATCGGTGAACTTGAAGGCATTGGACAGCAGGTTGCGCAGGATCTGCTCGGCGCGTTGGCGGTCGGTGAACAGCACCTCGGGCAGCTCGCCCTGCTCCTCGACCTGGAAGCTCAGGCCACGCTCGCCAGCCAGGGGCACGAACACATCGCGCAGGCTCTCCAGCATGCTGGCCAGCGGTGTGCGCTCGGGGCGCACCTCGAGCTTGCCGGCCTCTACCTTGGCGATGTCGAGGATGTCATTGATCAGGTTGAGCAGGTCATTGCCGGCCGAGTAGATCGATTCGGCGAACTTGACCTGTTCGTCGTCGAGATTGCCTTTGCCGTTCTCCGCCAGCAGCTTGGCGAGAATCAGCGAGCTATTGAGGGGCGTGCGCAACTCATGGCTCATGTTGGCGAGGAATTCGGATTTGTAGCGGCTGGCGCGTTGCAGTTCTTCGGCGCGCTCCTCCAGCTGCGCCTGGATGCGGCCCAGCGTGGTATTGCGCTGATCCAGCTCGTCGCGCTGATCGGCCAGGGTCTGCGCCTGCTCGGAGAGCTTTTCGTTGGTCTGCTCCAGCTCGGCCTGCTGGGTTTCCAGGTGCGCCTGCGATTCCTTGAGCACCCGTGCCTGCTGCTCCAGTTCTTCATTGGCGGCGCGCAGCTCTTCCTGCTGGGTTTGCAGTTCTTCATTGAGCTGCTGGGTATGGCCGAGCACCTCCTGCAGGCGCTGGCGGTAACGTGCCGCCTCAAGGGCAGTGCCTACGCTGCCGGCAATGGCCTCGAGAAACTCGCGTTCGCGTGGCTCGAGCGGACGCATGAAGGCCAGCTCGATCACGCCGTTGACGCGATCTTCGGACTGCAGCGGCACCAGGGCCACGCTGACTGGCTGGCCCTCGCCGAGGCTCGAAGCCACCTTGATGTAATCGGCCGGCAAGTCCTCCAGGCACACAAGACGCCGACCGCGGGCCGCCTGCCCGACCAGGCCTTCGCCGTTATAGAACTGCTCCTTGAGTTTGGCATCCTGACTGAAACCATAACCGGCAACCCGTCTGAGATCGCCGTTTTGCGCATCGCGCAGGTACAAGGCCGCTACCACGCAGTTGAGATACTCGGCGAGAAACTCAAGCGAACGATCGGCCAGCTCCTGCACCTGCGGCTGACCAAGCAGGCGCTCCGACAACAGCGTCTGCCCACCGCCCAGCCAGGCACGCCGCGCCTGCTCCTCGGCATGTTCTGCCTGCCTGGCCATGGCCCGTGAGTAGGTCTGCGAGAGATTCATCAATTCACGGCGACCGAACAGCGCCAGCAGCGCGCTGAACAGGATGCTGACCACCAGGTAGGTACCGGCCCCCCAGCTCGTGGTGCTGCTGACCTCGGCATTGCGCTGCCGGCGCAGCTCGCGTTCGCTGTTGATGAAGGTATCGAGTTCGCGACGCATGCCATCGGTGAGGTTCTTGCCGCGCCCGCGGCCCACCTCGGCCAGGTAATTGCCGCCGTCGCGACGGCTGGTTATGACTTCCTGGGCGAACAGATCCCACTGCTCCTGCAGCGCCAGCAGGCGTTCGAGCCGCTGCATCTGTGGCGGGTTGTCGCTGACCATGCCGATGATCTGCTCGGTCAGCGGACGATACTTGCCGCGCGCCTGTTCATAGGGCGCCAGGTACTCCTCATCGCCACTGAGCAGGAAGCCGCGCATGCCGGTCTCCAGATCCAGCGTCAGCTTGTACAGCTCGCTGGCCCGGTTGAGCACCTGATCGGTGTGCTCGACCCAACGGATCACATTGAGCAGATAACCGATCAACAGCGCAAAGAACAGGGCGCCGACCAGGCCCAGGCCGAGCGGTAATCCGACATTACGATTGAGAATGCGGCGAAAACCTTTTTCGTCCATGGCGGACTCATTCGACACTGGGACGTCCATTCGATGACTGTCTCGCTTGTTCTTATCCAGGGAGGCGTGTGGCACACTGACCATGCGCAGACCCCGAAGTTTGCCAAACATTCGCCCATTCTGCGCGCACAAACAGAGAACTTCATGACCGAAATCGACTCCGCCGGCGCCAAGACCATTCTCCTGGTCGAGGACGACGACGTCGTGCGCGAACTCACTGCCGAGGTGCTAGGTGAGTTCGGCTACCAAGTGCATGCCTTGCGCGACGCGCCCAGTGCCCTGGAACTACTGAGTACGCCGCAGCATATCGATCTGCTGATGAGCGACATCGGCCTGCCCGGTATGGACGGGCGCGAACTGGTGCAAGCCGCGCGCCGGTTGCGTCCGACACTCCCGGTGCTGTTTGCCAGTGGCTACGACGAGCGCGAACTGCTCGCCGAGGTGCGCGCCGCCTGGGCGAATTGGCCGGCTGACGCCCAGGCCTGCGCCGCTCAGCCTGCCGCCTGCAGATTGAGCACCAGCAAGCGCGCTGCGGTTTCCGAGTCCGGCTGACCGTCGTAATTGGCCGGACGGTACTTCATCTGGAAGGCGGCAATGACGTTGCGCGTCGCCTCGTCCAGCTCGCCATGCTGCGGCACCGTATAACCCTGCTGCGCCAGTTGCGCCTGGAACCACTGCACATTGGGCAAGCTGGTGCTGAACAGCGCCTGCTGACGCGCCACCGCGTCTTCGTTCGGCCAGGGCACCAGGCCCTCGTCGGCAAGGCGCTTCCAGGGGAACAGCGGGCCCGGATCGACCTTGCGCTGCGGCGCCACGTCGCTGTGCGCGATGATCGAGCCCAGCGGTAGCTGGTGACGTTTGACGATGTCCTTGAGCAGCACGATCAGGGTGTCGATCTGCTTCGGGGCGAAAGGCTGCCAGTAACGGCCTGCCGGTGTCTCGTAGTAGCCCTGATTGACCAGTTCGATGCCGATGGTGGTGCTGTTGAGCCAGGTGCGCCCCTTCCATTCGCTGACGCCGACGTGCCAGGCACGGCGATTCTCGTCCACCAGGCGGTAGACGGTCGGCGGCGCATCGCCGATCAGGTAGTGGCTGCTCACCTCGGTCTGCGTCAGCAGGTCGAGCGAACGCTGCAGATCGGCGGAGGTGTAGTGCAGCACGACGTACTGCACGCGGCTGTTCTGGCCAGTCGCGGTATGGCTGTCGTCGATACGTAAACCGCCAGTACAGCCGGCGAGCAGAACAAGAACGAGGGCAAGGCAAAGAGACTTCATGCGTGACCGAATACGCTTTGCAGGTTGTCCAGCAGCATGTCGACGCTGAGCATGATCAGCAGCATGCCCATCAAGCGTTCCACCGCCATCAACCCGCGATTACCGAGAAAACGCTGCAGGAACGAAGCCTGCAACAGAATGAATGCCGTCGCCGCCCAGGCCAGGATGACCGCCAGATAAAGCTCCCAGAGCGGCCCGGTATGGGTGTTGCGCAGGGTCATCAGCACCGCGAGGGCCGAAGGCCCGGCGACCGCAGGCGTGGCCAGCGGCACCAGCATCGGCTCGCCATCCGGCACGTCGCCGAGCAGGCCTTGCGGGCTGGGAAAGATCAGGCGCATGGCGATGACGAACAGGATGATACCGCCGGCGATGGCGGTTGCCTCCCGTGACAGCCCGAGGCTGGTGAGGAATTTGTCACCAAAGGTGAGGAACAGCAGCAGCAGGCCAAGGGCGAACAGCAGCTCGCGCGCGGCGATCCAGATGCGCCGGCGCGGCTCGACGTTCTTCAGCGCGGCGATGTAGATGGCGATATTGCCGAAAGGGTCGGTGACCAGAAAGATCAGCACGGCGATGCTGAAAATGTCCATGGGTATCTCCGCTGACAGGTGCGCATAGTCTAGGGCCTGCAGGGGGTGCCTCGCGAGTCGGCGCGGCCATCGGATGATCGCGTTTTCAGCGCAAGTGGCACGTTGATGGGCGAAAACACGGCGGCGCTCATGGAAATGACCACCATTAAAATGTATACAAACAAGTAGCCAAGATAGATCGATATTGTCTACATTGATCGCACAAGAACAACAGCGAGTAGTTTTTCCATGACCTCCACGCCTCAGCGCCCCGAGGACGAGAACCTCGGCATCGGCTCCAATCTGCTCTACGGCCTGCAACATGTACTGACCATGTATGGCGGCATCGTTGCCGTGCCACTGATCGTCGGTCAGGCAGCCGGCCTGTCGTCTGCGGACATCGGCCTGCTGATCGCCGCCTCGCTGTTCGTCGGCGGCGCAGCCACCCTGCTGCAGACCATCGGCCTGCCGTTCTTCGGCTGCCAACTGCCCCTGGTGCAGGGCGTGTCGTTCGCCAGCGTCGCCACCATCGTGGCGATAGCCGGTGCCAATGGCGGTGAGGGCGGGCTACCGGTGGTGTTCGGCGCGGTGATAGGTGCGGCGGTGATCGGCCTGCTGATCACGCCGATCTTCTCCAAGATCACCAAATTCTTCCCGCCGCTGGTGACCGGTATCGTCATCACTACCATCGGCCTCACCCTGATGCCGGTAGCCGCGCGCTGGGCCATGGGCGGCGACAGTGAGACGGCAGACTTCGGCAGCATGGCCAATATCGGCCTGGCCGCCTTCACCCTGGCTACCGTGCTTCTCTTGAGCAAGGTGGGCAGTGCCACCCTCTCGCGCCTGTCGATCCTGCTGGCAATGGTGATCGGCACCCTGGTCGCCCTGGCGTTCGGCATGGCCGACTTTTCCAGGGTCAGCGCAGGGCCGGTGCTGGCCTTCCCGGCACCGCTGCATTTCGGCATACCGGTATTCGAGGTGGCGGCGATCGTCTCGATGCTGATCGTGGTGATGGTGATCCTGGTGGAAACTTCGGCCGACATTCTCGCCGTGGGCGACATCATCGACACCAGAGTGGACTCCAAACGCCTCGGTAACGGCCTGCGCGCCGACATGATCGCCAGCATCATCGCGCCGCTGTTCGGCTCCTTCACCCAGAGCGCCTTCGCTCAGAATGTCGGGCTGGTTGCCGTCACCGGGGTCAAGAGTCGCTACGTGGTGGCCACCGGCGGGCTGATTCTGGTCACTCTCGGCCTGCTGCCGATCATGGGCCGGGGCATCGCCGCGGTGCCGACCTCGGTGCTCGGCGGCGCGGGTATCGTGCTGTTCGGCACGGTTGCGGCCAGCGGCATCCGCACCCTGGCCAAGGTCGACTACCGCAACAACATGAATCTGGTGATCGTCGCCACCTCCATCGGTTTCGGCATGATCCCCATCGCCATGCCCAGCTTCTATCACCACTTCCCGGACTGGTTCGAAACCATCTTCCACTCCGGCATCAGCTCGGCAGCGATCATGGCGATCCTGCTCAACCTGCTGTTCAACCACTTCACCACAGGCAATTCGGACCAGCAGTCAGTGTTCGTGGCGGGTACCGAGCGCAGCCTGCGCTATCGCGACATCGCTGCCCTGCACGAAGGCGACCATTTCATCGGCGGCAAGCTGTATGACGCGCAGGGCAATGAAGTGCCGCTGCAGGATGATGACGACCATGCACCACGGGCACGTCCCCATGCATCTGCCAGCCAGCCTCGGGCAGAAATCACGACTTGAGCAGAGACCTTCAGGCCTGTTCGACGCGGTTACGCCCGGCACCCTTGGCGCGGTATAGCGCCTGGTCGGCGCGCTCGAAGGTGACCTCGGTGGCCTCGCCATCGCGAAATTCCGCGATGCCGGCGGACAGGGTGATGGTCACCGGCTCGCCCTTGAAGTGGAACGGGCAGGCCTCGACCGCCAAGCGCAGGGTTTCCAGCAGTTGCACGCCACCCTCCAGCGGCGTGCCCGGAATCAGTAGCACGAACTCTTCGCCACCGAAACGGGCGATGAAATCGGTCTTGCGCAGGCGCTTGTGCAGCTCACCGGCGATGATCTTCAGCACCCGGTCGCCTGCAAGGTGGCCGTAGCCGTCGTTGATCCGCTTGAAGTGGTCGATATCCAGCACCGCCATCAGCAACTGGCCGCCATAGCGCTGGCGCCGGGCGATCTCCAGGTCGAGGCGTTCGCTCCAGGCGGCGCGGTTGGGCAAGCCGGTCAGAGGATCAAGCAGGGACTTCTGCCGCTGCTCCTCGATGTGCTGGCGAAACTGCTGCGCCTCCAGCTCCATTTCAGCTACGCGCTTGACCAGCCCCTGCAAGCGCTCGGCCACTTGATCCTCGCCGCTGTCGCGCTGGCGCTGATGATTGCTGACGCTCTGCAGCAGCCCTTCGAGGCGCTGCTCCAGCGCCTGCTTGAGCGCTTCAAGATCGGCCGCCTCCTGCACGCTGTTCTGTAGATCACTGAACTGATCGCGCAGCTGCTGGTTGAAGCTGCGCGTGCTCTCCACCGAGGCGGTGTACCCCTCGTGCGCCTCGCTGAGGGTGCTGATGAAGGCGGCGAGGCGCTCGTTGAGCTGCTTGAGATAACCGGCGAACTCACGCTGGCCACTGTCGGTGACCGCCAATACCAGCACAGCCAAATCGTCCAGCACGGGTACCAGTTCGTACCAGTTGAGGTTGCCCTCCAGACGCTGGCGCAGCGCATCGCCCTGCGGCTGATGACGTGCCGGCAACTCCAGCTCGTCGAGCAGGCTGCGCAAGCTGCTGGCGATATGCGGGGCCACCGCGCTGTATCCCGGCTCGCTGCTGGGCAGGGAGAACGGACTGTCGCCGGCCTCCTCATGCGGCACCAGACCAGGCGGCAACGGCAGGCTGTCGAGCATGGGTGCGGCGTCGCTGGCCTGATGCCTCCCCTTTGGCAAGGTGGCAACAGCCGCCGGCTCGCCCGCAGGCACGACGACCGCTGGCGTTCGCTCGGCAGTCTCGGAGACAGTGGCAGGCTCAGCCTCAGGCTCAGATATAGGTGCAGGTGCAGGTGCAGGTGCAGGTGCAGGTGCAGGACCAGCGTGGGCGGTCTCTTCGCTACTTTCACCCCGCGAGCCGAACAGGCGCTGCAGCAGGCCGGGCTGCTCCTGCACCGGAGCTTGCAGAACGGTCAGCGCCTGCCCTTGCAGGTTGCTCAGCTGGCTGAGCAGCGCGGGCAACAGATACTGGTGGCTGGTGGCATCCTGCAGCTGCTTGCCCAGTGACTTGAGCGCCTTGCGCACCTCACGGGGCGGCTGCAGGCGTTGCAGCTGCTCGATCAGACCGGCCAGTGCGGTGGCGGCCTCGCCGGCACGCTGCTGACGACGCTGCTCGGAGTCCAGCACGGCCTTTTCCAGACGCGGAATCAGGCCGCCCAGGGCGGCATCGATGTCGTCGCGGCGGAGAATCTCGCGCATCTCCTGCATGCATTGATCGACCGCCTTGTCCGCCCCCTCGGCGGCCAGACTGCTGCGCACCAGGCCGCGGCGCAGCAGGTCCAGGCGCGACTCCCAACGTCGCTCGAGCTTTTCCTGTTGTTCCAGACTGCTCAGGTATTTGTCTTTCCAGCGTTGCGCGTCATCGCTCATACGGCTTACTCGGGAGATGGCGTCTTCAGCATAGGCATTTGCGCGCCATTCTGTGCTTCCGGCAAGCGAATTTCCACGGCTACGGGAAGGTGGTCGGAAATAGGCTGACTGAGTACGTCGACACGCCCCAGTTCAAGCTCCGAGCTGAGCAGGATATGGTCAAGACAGCGCTGCGGGCGCCAGCTGGGAAAGGTCGCCTCGACCTGCGGGGCGAGCAGGCCGAGATCACGCAGCGGGGAGTTTTCCAGCAGGTCGACGGCATGGGTGTTCATGTCACCCATCAGCACCAGATGGCGAAACTCGCTGACCCGCTCGCGGATATAAGCCAGCTGTCGAGTGCGAGTGCGGGCGCCCAGGGCGAGGTGCATCATCACCACGCCCAGCGCGTGCTCGCCTTCCCCCAGACGCAGAAAGATCGCGCCCCGCCCAGGCGGGCCGGGCAGCGGATGGTCCTCCAGCAGGGTAGGCCGCAAGCGGCTGAGCACGCCGTTGCTGTGCTGGGCGAAGCGCCCGAGATTGCGATTGAGCTGTTGATACCAGTAGGGAAAGGCGCCCTGCTGGGCCAGGTACTCGACCTGGTTGACATAGCCCGAGCGCAGGCTGCCGCCATCGACTTCCTGCAGCGCCACCAGATCGAAATCGGCCAGCAGATCACCAATGCGCTGCAGGTTGCTGGCGCGCCCCGCATGGGGCAACAAATGCTGCCAACTGCGCGTCAGGTAGTGGTGATAACGCTGAGTGTTGATGCCGACCTGGACGTTGAAACTGAGTAGGCGCAGAAGGCCGTCGGCTGGCAAGTCGGCTTGCGGCGAGCAGTGCGGGTTGACCTGTGGATCACACAGGCCAACTGCACGCGTCTTCCGCCAGCGGCGCATCATGCGTCGCGCCTGCGGGCGCTCAAAGCGCCTCGCGCTCCTTGGCGATCAGGTGGTCAGCCACCTGCAGGGTCTGCTGCGGACCACCAGCCGAACCCAGGTCGAAGCGATACTTGCCGCCGACGATCATCACCGGTACGCCAGTGATCTGGTAGGCCATGGCCAGTTTCTTGGCCTTTTCCATCTGGCCTTTGACGGCAAAGGAATTGAAGGTCTTGAGGAAGGCGTCGCGATCCACACCCTGAGTGGCGACGAAGTCGGCGAACTCTTCAGCCGAAGCCAGCTTCTTCTTCTCCTGGTGGATGGCGTTGAACACGGCGTCATGCACCTTGTGTTCGACCTTCATCATCTCCAGGGTGATGAATGCCTGGCCATGCACGTTCCAGATACCGCCGAACAGTGCCGGGACGCGGACGAAATTGACGTCATCCGGCAGTTTTTCAACCCAGGGATTGAGCGTCGCCTCGAACTGATAGCAGTGCGGGCAGCCATACCAGAACAGCTCAACGACCTCGACCTTGCCGGGCTTGGACACCGGCACCGGGCTCTTCAGCTCGACATACTGCTGGCCGGCGACCGGTTCGGCATGGGCAGTCAGGCCGAACAGGCTGCTGAACGCCAGAGCGGCGCCGAGAATCAGGTTACGCATGGGGGTACTCCTTGACTGGATAAGCTTCGCCCTGGTGGCGTTTCGAGACTATGACTCGCTACCGCTGGGCCGGTTCCGCCCATTGTAGCCATGGCGCATACGAAAAAGGGCGGCCGAAGCCACCCTTTGTCTTGCCAAAAGCAACGGCGGTCTATCAGTGCAGACCCTGGATGAAGCTGGAAACAGCTTCAATATCCTTGTTGCTCAGCTTGGCGGCGATGGCGCGCATGATCATCGCGTCGCCGTCATTGGTACGGTTGCCTTCGCGGAAATCGGTCAGCTGCTTGGCCACGTACTGAGCGTGCTGGCCGCCCAGTTTGGGGAAGCCTGCAGCGGCCAGGCCAGCACCATCGGGCGAATGGCAACCAGTGCAGGCCGGCATGCCTTCTTCCAGTTTGCCGCCGCGGAACAGCGCTTCGCCGCGCTGGACCAGCTTGGGATCGGCAGCACCGACGCTCATCTTCTGGCTGGCGAAGTACGCGGCGATATCGGCCATGTCCTGGTCGCTGAGGTTGTCCAGCATGCCGGTCATTTCAACGACCTGGCGGTTGCCGGACTTGATGTCGTGCAGCTGCTTGAGCAAGTAACGCTCGCCCTGACCGGCCAGCTTGGGGAAGTTTGGCGCGGGGCTGTTGCCATCGGCGCCATGGCAGGCACCACAGACGGCGACTTTGCCCTGACCGGCTTCGGCATCGCCAGCAGCCTGAGCCACGCCGGTGAGGCCCAGGGTCAACAGCAGACTCACGAGTACTTTGTTCATCAGCTAATCCAATTACGGCTAAGAGAGAAAGGGTTATCGGCCGGGCTTACTCATTCGGTCATCAACTTGATGACCGCCTGGTAATCCTCGGCCGTGCAGTCCATGCACAGACCGCGTGGCGGCATGGCATTCAAACCATTGGTGACGCTCTGCACCAGTGTATCCATGCCCTTGGCCAGGCGTGGTTCCCATGCGGCCTTGTCGCCCTTCTTGGGCGCCGTAGGGATCTGGCCGTTGTGGCATACGCCACAGGCGCGGTCATACACAGCTTGCGGATCCTGTGCAGCATAGCCGCTCAAAGACAGAGTCATAACGGCAGCTGCAAGCAGCAGTTTCTTCATCAGATCAACCTCATCAGGGTGGGAAGCGTCCTGCTTTCTAACGAGCAGAGATGTAATCGCTCCCGGCAATCGGGTTCCTGCGGGTGGGACAAAGCGCACACAAAATCTGCGGCATTATATACTGGCGACGCTGAAACGGAAACGACGCCGCTTGCCACGCCACCGGGCGTGACGCAGGTGCGCGGAAATGTCGCAAGCCCTCGAGCCCGCTCAACAGGAGTCGAGGCACCAACGGATACCTCCATGCTCCCGAAGAATCCCATCATCGGTCTGTGCCAGCAGGCCAGCTTCCTCATCAGTGCCGCCAAGGTCGACCAGTGTCCCGAGGACAGCGGCCTGGAAGTCGCCTTCGCCGGCCGCTCCAACGCGGGCAAGTCGAGCGCGCTCAACACCCTGACCCACGCCAGCCTGGCGCGCACTTCGAAGACGCCAGGGCGTACTCAGCTGCTCAACTTCTTCCGCCTGGATGACGAACGCCGTCTGGTGGACCTGCCCGGCTACGGCTACGCCAAGGTACCGATCCCGCTCAAGCAGCACTGGCAGAAACATCTGGAAGCCTATCTGGGTAGTCGCGAGAGCCTGTGCGGGCTGGTGTTGATGATGGATATCCGTCACCCGCTGACCGAGTTCGACTGCATGATGCTGGACTGGTCGGTGGCCAGCGGCATGCCACTGCACATTCTGTTGACCAAGGCCGACAAACTGGCTTTCGGCGCGGCGAAGAACGCCCTGCTCAAAGTCCGTCAGGACATTCGCAAGCAGTGGGGCGAAGGCATCAGTATCCAGTTGTTCTCGGCGCCCAAGCGCATGGGCGTGGAAGAGGCGCAGATGGTGCTGGCCGGCTGGTTGGACCTGTTGCCGGAAGAGGATGAGGAAAGCGCTGAGGAGGCCTGAAGTAGGGTGCGCTGTGCGCACCGAGAACGACTCGTAATGGGCGCGCAAGCTTCCTCTCCCGCCCTTCGGGCACCCTCTCCCATAAATGGGAGAGGGTCATCAGAATGCCGCTAGCGGCAGCTTTTTTTGGGCAAAAAAAACCCCGAGCTTCGTATGGGGAGGGAGAAGTTCGGGGTTCAAGGTCTGAACCGCTAGGGCGGGGTTCAGATGTCTGCCAACACTTAACACAACAAAGGAGCATTGAAAGGCTTAACGGCCATTCATGAACTCTGACCGGGTGGGTTTGCGGAAAGTTCATCGCTTTCTTAAAAACCATTTGCCATAAGAAAATATCTTTTGATTACCGGCATCCCCAAAGCTAGAGCAGCCGCGGCTTTGCGCCGCGGCAAGGAAATCAGTGGGCCTCATCCCAATTGGCACCGATGCCTACTTCCACCAGTAGCGGTACGTCCAGGGCGGCGGCGCCACTCATCAGGCTCTTGAGTTTGGCACTGACCTCATCGACCAGTTCCTCACGCACCTCCAGCACCAGTTCATCGTGCACCTGCAGGATGATGCGCGCGTCGATGCCGCTGTCCTGCAGCCAGCCGTCCACTTTGATCATCGCGCGCTTGATGATGTCCGCCGCGGTGCCCTGCATCGGCGCGTTGATCGCCGCGCGCTCGGCGCCCTTGCGCATGGCCTGGTTCTGCGCGTGGATTTCCGGCAGGTACAGGCGACGGCCGTAGACCGTCTCCACATAGCCCTGCTCGGCGGCCTGCGCGCGCGTGCGTTCCATGTAGGCCAGCACGCCGGGATAGCGGGCGAAGTAGCGGTCGATATAGGCCTGCGCCTCCTTGCGCTCGACGTCGATCTGCTTGGCCAGGCCGAAGGCGCTCATGCCGTAGATCAGGCCGAAGTTGATGGCCTTGGCCTTGCGCCGCTGGTCGCTGGTCACCTCCTCCAGCGCCACGCCGAATACTTCGGCGGCAGTGGCCTTGTGCACGTCCAGATCATGGCGGAAGGCATCCAGCAAACCTTCATCCTTGGCCAGGTGGGCCATGATGCGCAGCTCGATCTGCGAGTAGTCCGCCGCCATCATTCTGTAGCCCTTGGGCGCGACGAAGGCCTGGCGGATGCGCCTTCCTTCAGCGGTGCGAATCGGGATGTTCTGCAGGTTCGGGTCGCTCGACGACAAGCGGCCGGTCGCTGCCACCGCCTGGTGGTAACTGGTGTGGATGCGCCCGGTGCGCGGGTTGATCTGCTCCGGCAACTTGTCGGTGTAGGTGCTCTTGAGCTTGCTCAGGGAGCGGTACTGCATCAGCACCTTGGGTAGTTCGAAGTCCTGCTCGGCCAGCTCGGCGAGCACCGCCTCGGCGGTAGAAGGCTGGCCCTTGGCGGTCTTGCTGATCACCGGGTAGCCGAGCTTTTCATAGAGGATCACGCCCAACTGCTTGGGCGAGGCCAGGTTGAATTCCTCACCGGCGATCTCGAAGGCCTTGCGCTCCAACTCCACCAGTTTTTCGCCCAGCTCGACGCTCTGCTCCCCGAGCAGCTTGGCATCGACCAGCGCGCCGTTGCGCTCGATGCGCGCGAGCACCGGCACCAGCGGAATTTCGATCTCGCGCAGCACCTTGGCCAGCGATGGCACCGCCTCGAGCCGGCCCCACAGTTCCTGGTGCAGGCGCAGGGTCACGTCGGCGTCCTCGGCGGCGTAGGGGCCGGCCTGCTCCAGGGCGATCTGGTCGAAGGTCAGCTGCTTGGCGCCCCGGCCGGCGATGTCCTCGAAGCGGATGGTGCTGTGGCCCAGGTATTTCAGCGCCAGGCTGTCCATGTCGTGGCGCGTGGCGGTGGAATCGAGCACATAGGATTCGAGCATGGTGTCGAAGGCCACGCCCTGCACGGCGATGGGCGTGCTGGCATTGGCCAGGACGTTGATGTCGTACTTGGCGTGCTGGCCGACCTTGGCCTTGGCCGGGTCTTCGAGGATCGGCTTGAGCGCCTTGAGCACGGCGTCGCGGTCGAGCTGCTGCGGCACGCCCATATAGCTGTGCGCCAGCGGCACGTAGGCAGCCTCGCCGGCCTTGACCGCGAAGGACAGACCGACCAGCTGCGCCTGCTGCGCGTCGATACTGGTGGTTTCACTGTCGAAGGCGATCAGCTCGGCCTGCTCCAGCTTCTTCAGCCAGGCGTCGAACTGTGCCTGCTCCAGCACCAGCTCGTAATCGCCGGCGCCCATCGGAGGGGTCTCGGACGCTTGCTCGGTTGCCGGCCCGGCAGGCTCGGCGAACAGGTCGCCGGCCGGCACTGCGGCCTTGGCGGCCAGGGCCTTGTTCTGGCGCAGCAGTTCGTCCAGCCAGTTCTTGAATTCCAGCTGGCCGTACAGTTCGACCAGGGCGGCCTGATCCGGCTCGCCGGGATGCAGCGAGTCGATCTCGATATTCAGCGGCACGTCGGTCTTGATGGTCGCCAGCTGATACGACAGATAGGCCATCTCGCGATGCTCTTCGAGCTTGGCCGGCAGGCCCTTGGCACCGCGGATCGGCAGTTCGGGCACCTTGTCCAGATTGGCGTAGAGCACATCGAGACCGCCGCCGACGCCGACCAGCAGGCCCAGCGCGGTCTTTTCGCCGACCCCAGGCACGCCGGGGATGTTGTCGACCTTGTCGCCCATCAGCGCCAGGTAGTCGATGATCAGCTCAGGGCCGACACCGAATTTCTCTTTCACGCCACCTTCGTCATAGACGCTTCCGGTCATGGTGTTGACCAGCGTAACGTGCGGGCAGACCAGCTGCGCCATGTCCTTGTCGCCGGTAGAGATCACCACGTCGCGCTTCTCTGCGGCCGCCTTGCGGGCCAAGGTGCCGATCACGTCGTCAGCCTCCACACCTTCGACGCACAGCAGCGGCAGGCCCAGAGCGCGCACGCTGGCGTGCAACGGCTCGACCTGGACGCGCAACTCGTCCGGCATGGATGGGCGATTGGCCTTGTACTCGGCGAACAGCTCGTCGCGGAAGGTGCCGCCCTTGGCGTCGAAAACCACGGCAAAGGGACTGTCCGGGTACTGTTTACGCAGGCTCTTGAGCATGTTCAGCACGCCCTTTACCGCTCCGGTGGGCATGCCCTTGGAGGTGGTCAGCGGCGGCAGGGCGTGGAAGGCGCGGTACAGGTACGAGGAACCGTCGACCAGAACGAGGGGAGCTTGGCTCATGCGCGGGATCAACCTTTTCGGCGGGTGCAGCTAACAGGTAGTTGAAAAACGTAGGCGAGGCGGCCAGTGCAAGGCGCAACGACCAACGGGAGTAACAGCCAAAGGCTGGCCCGAAGGGTGAGCGCCAGCGAATCAAGCAGGCGAGGAAGCGCAGTTTACGAGCTGTAAATGAGCATTCCGAGCCTGCTTTTAACGCAGCAATGGCAACGCAGGTAGTTTTTCAGCAGCCTGTTAGAATGGCTGCATCGGTGAATATTAAGGAGCAAGGTTACCATGGGTACATTGAATCGCCTTTTGCTGGTCGGCCTGCTGGCCTGCCTGCCACTTGCCGCTCATGCCGAGGATCCGGTCTCGGGCGACCCGGATGTGACCATCCGCCAGGACGGCGACCGCACCATTCAGGAATACCGGGTCAACGGCTTCCTCTATGCCATCAAGGTCATCCCGAAGAACGGTAAACCCTACTTCCTCGTTCGAGCCGATGGCAGCGACGGCAACTTCATACGTTCGGACGATCCGGACATGCTGATCCCATCATGGGAAATCTTTAGCTGGTAAGCGATTAAGGTCTGATATGTCGGTATTCACCCCCCTGGAGCGTCATGAGCTCGAAGTCTTCCTGGCGCCCTACGGGCTTGGTCGGTTGCGCGATTTCCAGGGTATTGCTGCAGGCAGCGAAAACAGCAACTTCTTCGTCAGCCTGGAGCAGGGCGAGTACGTTCTGACCCTGGTGGAGCGCGGCCCGGTGGCCGACCTGCCGTTCTTTATCGAACTGCTCGACGTACTCCACGATGCCGGTCTGCCGGTGCCCTACGCCCTGCGCACGCAGGACGGCGAGGCACTGCGCAGCCTGGCGGATAAGCCGGCGCTGTTGCAGCCGCGCCTTTCCGGCAAGCATGTGCGCGAGGCCAACGCCCATCACTGCCAGGAAGTAGGTAGCCTGCTGGCGCGCATTCACCTGGCCACGCGTGATGCGCCGATCGAACGGCGCAGCGACCGCGGGCTGGACTGGATGCTCGCCGAAGGTCCGAGCCAGGCGCTGAAGCTCGACGAGCAGGCTTTGCCGCTGCTGCGCGATGCACTGGCCGAGATCGCCGAGCTGAAGCCGCGCATCCTCGCTCTGCCAAGGGCCAACCTGCATGCCGACCTGTTCCGCGACAACGCGCTGTTCGACGGCAACCATCTGGCCGGGGTGATCGATTTCTACAATGCCTGCTCCGGGCCGATGCTCTACGACCTGGCCATCACCCTCAACGACTGGTGCTCGCACGAAGACGGCAGCCTCGACGGCGCTCGCGCCCGCGCTCTGCTGGGAGCCTATGCGGCGCTACGCCCGTTCAGCGCTGCCGAAGCCGAACTGTGGCCGGCCATGCTGCGCGTGGCCTGCGTGCGCTTCTGGCTGTCACGCCTGATCGCCGCCGAATCCTTCGCCGGGCAGGAAGTGCTAATCCACGACCCCGCCGAATTCCAACGCCGCCTGGCGCAGCGCCAGCAGGTCGATCTGCCGCTGCCATTCGCGCTGTAGCAGGATCGACGCGTTTCGTAGGGTGGGTTAGCCGCCTGTCTCGCCTGTTGAAACCCGTTGTATCTGCTGCGGCGTAACCCACCATCGGCGCAACGCTTTCCATCGCCTGGTGGGTTACGCGGCGCACCACGCTCAGTTGCGTATACACGACCGGGGCTTTTTGCGCCGCTGACCCACCCTAGGGGTCTGCCTCGGGGCCGTACCCGCATGAAGTCCGGGAAATGATGGTAATAGCGGTGCGTAGCGCGCCCAGCGGATCAGCTACCGGAAACCAGCGCCGGCAGTTGCTCGGCCAGCTTGGCATTGTTGATCGGTGCACGGATGAAGCCGCGCTGGGTGCCATCCGGGCCGATGATCACCAGGTTGCCGCTGTGATCGACGGTGTAGTTTTCCTTGCTGGTATCGGCCGGGATGTAGGGAATGCTCACCGAATTGGCGAATTTCTGCAGGGTTTCCTCTTCGCCGGTCAGGCCCTTGAAGCCCGCATTGAAGAAGCCCAGGTACTTGCTCAATTGCTCCGGCGTATCGCGATGCGGGTCGACGCTGACCATCACCACCTCGAGCCGCGCGCGCGTTTCCTCGGGCAATTGGGTCTGCAGCTGACGCAGTTGGGCGAGGGTGGCCGGGCAGATGTCCGGGCAGAAGGTATAACCGAAGAACAGCAGTTTCCAGTCGCCCTTGAGCTGATCGACCGCGACTTCCTTGCCGTCCTGATCGACCAGGGTCAGCGCCGGCAGGCTGCGGTTCTGTGGCAGCAGGACGATACCCGCATCGAGCAGCGCCGCCGGATCGCCTTGGCTCTTGCTGCTCAGCACCTTGTTGACGGTTAGGCCCAGCACCAGGGCCACGATGGCGACAAGAACGAAAACCGTTGTGTGGGTACGCGTCATGAAAAGCCTTAGATATTCAGCAGCAGGTAATGGTCCGCGAGTAGCGCGATAAACAGCAGGAACAGGTACCAGATACTGTACTTGAAGGTGTTGATCGCCGCGTGCGGTTTGCTGTCACGGTACAGCACCCAGGCCCAGTGCAGGAAGCGCCCGCCCAGCAGCAAGGCGCAGGCAAGGTACAGCGGCCCGCTCATATGGATGGCGTAGGGCAGCAGGGTCACCGCGAACATCACCAGGGTGTAGAGCAGGATATGCACCTTGGTGTAGTGCTCGCCGTGGGTCACCGGCAGCATGGGGATGTCGGCCTTGGCGTATTCGGCCTTGCGATGAATGGCCAGCGCCCAGAAGTGCGGCGGCGTCCAGGCGAAGATGATCAGCACCAGCAGCAGCGGCTCGGCACTCAGGTGCCCGGTAACGGCGACCCAACCCAGCAATGGCGGTGCAGCACCCGCCAGGCCGCCGATCACAATGTTCTGCGGTGTGGCGCGCTTGAGAAAGCCGGTGTAGATCACCGCGTAACCAAGCAGCGAAGCCAGGGTCAGCCAGGCGGCCAGTTCGTTGGTGAACACCATCAGCAGGCTCATACCGGCAATGGCCAGAGCCAGGGCGAAAGTCAGCGCAGCCAACGGCGAAACGCGTCCAGCCGTGACCGGCCGCTTGTGCGTGCGCGCCATGATCGAGTCGATGCGCCGATCCACCACATGGTTGACCGCCGCCGCCGCACCGGCACACAAGCCGATACCGAGGTTGCCGAACAACAGCACGGTCCAGGGCACGCCCGCACGGGTGGCGAGGAACATGCCGACCAGCGAGGTGATCAGCATCAGCATCACCACCCGCGGCTTGGTCAGCTCCAGATAATCGCGCCAGGTGGCACGCTCGGAGTGAGTGCTCAGCATCGTCGCCATGGCATTTCTCCTTGATTCGTTATTTACCGGCCTTGAACCAGACCGTTGGAAATCAGAGTCGTGCGCCTTTCCGCTACATCGGATGCCGCACGAGCTGCCGCAGAGGGTGCCCGCAGGCGATAGTTGATCAGCACCATGGTCAGTAGCAGAGCGGCGCCGCCTGCGTTGTGCGCCACTGCCACCAGCAGCGGCAGGTGGAAGACCACGTTGCTGATGCCCAGGCCGACCTGCACGGCCAACGCCAGCAGCAGCAACCCGGCCAGGCGCGGCAGCCCGGCCGTGTGCAGTCGCCAGGCCAGGACCAGCAGCGCCAGCGTGACCAGCAGCGCACCGATGCGATGGCTCATGTGAATGGCGGTGCGCGCGTCGCTGTCGAGCTGCCCGCCCAGGTAGTTGGGGCCGATATGCTGGGTCAGGTGAAAGCCCTTGCCGAAGTCCATCGCCGGCCACCATTCACCATGGCAGGTGGGCAGGTCGACGCAGGCGACCGCGGCGTAGTTGGAACTGACCCAGCCGCCCAGGGCGATCTGCCCGATCACCAGCAGCAGGCATGCCGCCGCCAGGGCACGCAGGCGCCCCGGCAATTGCAGCGGGGCGAAGCGCCCGGACAGACGCAAGGTGAGCAAGGTCAGCAGGCTGAGAGTGGCGAAGCCGCCGAGCAGGTGGGCGGTGACCACCTGCGGCCACAGCTGCAGGGTGACCGTCCACATGCCGAATGCGCCCTGCAGGATCACCAGCGCCAGGATCGCCAGCGGCAGTTTGACGGGTTGCATGGGCTCCTCACGACGGCGCACGGCCTGGATGGCGATGATCAGGATCACCAACCCGAGCGCGCCTGCGAAGTAGCGGTGGATCATCTCGTACCAGCCCTTGGCGACTTCCACCGGTGCCTCGGGGAAGCGCGCTTCGGCGATGGCCTGCTTGTGCTCGCTCATCGGCACGCCGAGAAAGCCGTAACAACCCGGCCAATCCGGGCAACCGAGACCGGCATGGGTCAGGCGGGTGTAGGCACCTAAAAGCACCACCACCACGGTCAGGAGGGTCGCGAACAACGCTAGGCGATAACCGGGTTTGTGCATGTCGACTCCTTGGGCACGGGGCTTGGCGCGCTGTCGATATGGACAGGACGAAGCGTCAGCCGATCAGGGAAATTTTCAGCAGGTAACGCAGATCATCGAGAATCGCCTTGCCGTTGCTGCCGGCCGGATAGCGCAGCACCAGATTGCCGTGCGGGTCGGCCAGCCACAGCTGCGCACCGGGCACCGCCTCGGCGGCCTTGTCGTAGGCCTGCAGATCCAGTTGATAGCGCCCAAGCTGCGGGTACTCGCGCTTGAGTTTGGCGTCGTAGTCGTCCGGCAGTGGCTCGGCCAGCGCCAGACCATGGCTGGCACGGGACGTCTCGCGGTTGAGGCCGATCTGGATCTGCCGCGCGAGGTAGACCAGCTGCTGGCAGTCGGCCTCACAGGCACCCGGTGCCGTCACCAGAATCTGCCAGCGCGGCTCGACTTCGCCCTTGACGCCGAGGTCGGCCAGAGTGCGGCCGTCGCCGATCAGCACGCCGTGGTAGCTGCGCGTTTCCGGCACCCAGAAGCGCCACTGATACATGGCACTGGCGAGGAACATGGGCCCGACGGCAATGGCCAGGATCAGCAGCAACTGCAGGCGCCCACGGCCCTTGCGCGGAGCCTCAGGCATGGCGATGGCTGGGTTCATGACGGCTCTCCCGTGCGTTGTGAATTCCGAGATAGATGAACAGGCCCAGCAGCGCGGCCGCCAGGGCGAACCACTGCACCGCATAGCCCAGATGCTTGCTCGGGCTCATGGCCACCACCGGCCAGTCGACCCGATAGCTGGCCGGACCATCCTCCAGCCGCGCTTCGAACGGCAGGCCACCGCGGCCCAGTTGCTGCCAGAGATTTTCCGCCTCGACCTGGGTGATCAGCCGCGGCCAGCCATCGGTCGCTGCACCGGAGCGCAGATTCAGACCGCCAGAAGGTGCGACGTAGACCCAGGCCGTGAGTTGCAGCACGCCATCCGGGGTATCGAATTGCGGTGTTGTGCGCCGGTCCGGCCAGGGCAGCCAACCGCGGTTGAGCAGTACCCAGAGGCCACTGGACTGGTCATAGAAAGGTTGCAGCAACTCGACGCCGGCATGGCCATCGCGGACGCGGCTATCGAGCAACAGGCTGTGCTCGCTGTCTAAGTGCCCGCGCAGCTGCACGCGGCGGTAAGCCGGATCACGCATGGGTTCGAGCTGCTCGAGGCTGACTGGCTCGGCCTGACGCCGCGCCTCGAAGCTGGCCAGCAGCTGGCGCTTCTCATCGCCACGCTGCAACTGCCAGAAGCCCAGCCAGACCAGGCCCGGCAACAACAGGGCGACCAGCAGGCTGGGTAGCCAACCAGGACGGAAGGCGCTCATTGCGCCCTGCCGTTACGATCGGGGTTGCTGGCTATACTGCATTGCATCACTTCAATCCCCCGGAGTCTCGCATGCTCAAGGCCGCGATCATCCTCATGCTGCTGGCCACTCTCGCCAGCCTGTTCAGCGGCCTGTTCTTCCTGGTCAAGGACGAAGGCCATGGTTCCCGCGTGGTAGGCGCTCTGACTGTCCGTGTCGGCCTGACCGCCATTACCGTTGCCCTGATCGCCTGGGGCTTCTACTCAGGGCAACTGGTCTCTCATGTCACCTGGTAGGCCAAAAGCGGCAGCCGCTAAAGCACATAGACGAAGATGAACAGGCCGAGCCAGACCACGTCGACGAAGTGCCAGTACCAGGCGGCCGCTTCGAAACCGAAATGCTGATCGGGATCGAAGTGCCCGCGCATGATGCGTACCAGCATCACCACCAGAATCAACGTACCGAGCGTCACGTGCGCACCGTGGAAGCCGGTGAGCATGAAGAAGGTCGCGCCGTAGATACCTGAGCCCAGGGTCAGCCCGAGCTCGGTGTAGGCCTCGATGTACTCCTCGACCTGAAAGAACAGGAACGCCAGGGCCAGCACGATGGTCGCGGCCAGCCAGGCCTTGAGCGGGCCACGGTGATTCTTCTTCAGGGAATGGTGGGCGAAGGTGATGGTGAAGCTGGAGGACACCAGCAAGATGGTGTTGACCAGCGGCAGATGCCAGGGGTCGATCACCCCGCTCGGTGGCGGGAACAGTTTGGAGTCAGGGTTCTGCAGCATCGGCCAGCTGTACTCGAAACCTTCCCAGAGCATGTTGGCGATGCCCTTGTCGCCCTCGCCGCCAAGCCAGGGGCCAGACCAGGCGCGGATGTAGAACAGCGCGCCGAAAAAGGCGGCGAAGAACATCACCTCGGAGAAGATGAACCAGCTCATGCCCCAGCGGAAGGAACGATCCATCTGCGCGCTGTAGAGGCCGGCACGGCTTTCCTTGATAACGTTGCCGAACCAGCCGAACAGCATCCAGGCCAGGATCAACCCGCCGACGAAGAAGATCAGCGGTCCGTTGGAACCTTCACGCCCCGCCGACAGGTCGTTGAACCAGGTGCCGACGCCAAAGAAGCTCACCAGCAGACCGATGGTGGCGACGATGGGCCATTTGCTTTGTGCCGGTACGTAATAGTTCTCGTGACTTTGGTGACTCGACATTGTTGTTCTCCTTATGGAGTCGCCCGAGCAAGGGTCGCCTGTGCCACTGGCGGTTTGCGTTCGGTGATATCGAACAGGGTGTAGCCCAGGGTCAGGTGCTTCACGTCCTGCGGCAGGTCGCGGTCGACGATGAAGCGCACCGGCATCTCGATGCGCTCACCCGGTTGCAGCACCTGCTGGGTGAAGCAGAAGCACTCGGTCTTGTGAAAGAAGGCCGCCGCTTTCGATGGCGATACGCTGGGAATCGCCTGCGCGCTCATTGGCTTGTCGCTGGGGTTGTAGGCGACGAACAGCATGTCGCGCGCTTCCCCCGGATGGACCAGGATCTCGTCGGCCTGCGGGCCGAACTCCCAGACCATCCCGGCAGCGTTGGTGGCGAGAAACTGCACGCGCACCTGGCGCTGCTCGTCCACCAACTGCTCGCCCTGGTAAGCCCCGGCCGTCTTGCCGTTGATGCCGAATACCCGGCACATGGCGTCGTAAAACGGTGGCAGGACGAAGATGCCGAAGCAGAACATCACCACCACCACGAGCAGCAGACGGGTAACCAGGCGACGAGTCGCGATGACCTCGCTCACGGCAGACCTCCTATTTCACTTCCGGCGGCGTGCTGAAGGTGTGATAGGGCGCCGGTGACGGCACCGTCCACTCCAGGCCTTCGGCACCGTCCCAGGGCTTGGCCGGGGCCGGCTTGCCGCCACGGATGCACTTGATGACGATGAACAGGAACAGCAGCTGGGTAGCCCCGAACATGAAGGCGCCGATACTGGAAACCATGTTGAAGTTGGCGAACATCATGTTGTAGTCGGGGATACGCCGCGGCATACCGGCCAGACCGACGAAGTGCATCGGGAAGAACGCCAGGTTCATGCCGATGAAGCTCATCCAGAAATGCAGCTTGGCCAGGGTTTCGTCGTACATGTGGCCAGTCCACTTCGGCAGCCAGTAATAGGCCGAAGCGAAGATGCCGAAGATCGCCCCCGGCACCAGCACGTAGTGGAAGTGCGCCACCACGAAATAGGTGTCGTGATACTGGAAGTCCGACGGCGCGATGGCCAGCATCAACCCGGAGAAACCACCAATGGTGAAGAGGATGACGAAGGCCACCGAGAACAGCATCGGCGCCTCGAAGGTCATCGAGCCCTGCCACATGGTGCTGGCCCAGTTGAACACCTTCACCCCGGTGGGCACGGCGATCAGCATGGTGGCGTACATGAAGAACAGCTCGCCGGTCAGCGGGATGCCGACGGTGAACATGTGGTGCGCCCAGACGATGAAGGACAGGAAGGCGATCGCCGCGGTGGCGTAGACCATCGAGGTGTAGCCGAACAGCGGCTTGCGTGCGAAGGCCGGGATGATCGAGCTGACCGCACCGAAGGCGGGCAGGATCATGATGTATACCTCGGGGTGGCCGAAGAACCAGAACACGTGCTGGAACAGGACCGGGTCGCCACCACCAGCGGCATTGAAGAAGCTGGTGCCGAAGTGGATGTCCATCAGCATCATGGTCACGCAACCGGCCAGCACCGGCATCACCGCGATCAGCAGGAAGGCGGTGATCAGCCAGGTCCAGACGAACAGCGGCATCTTCATCAGGGTCATGCCGGGAGCGCGCAGGTTGAGGATGGTGGCGACCACGTTGATCGCCCCCATGATCGAACTGATGCCCATCAGGTGCACGGCGAAGATGAAGAAGGTGGTGCTCTCCGGCCCGTAGGTCGTCGACAACGGCGCGTAGAAGGTCCAGCCAAAGTTCGGCCCGCCACCTTCCATGAACAGCGTCGAAACCAGCAGGCCGAAGGCCGCCGGTAGCAGCCAGAAGCTGAAGTTGTTCATCCGCGGCAGGGCCATGTCCGGCGCGCCGATCATCAGCGGGATCATCCAGTTGGCCAGGCCGACGAAGGCCGGCATCACCGCGCCGAAGACCATGATCAGGCCGTGCATGGTGGTCATCTGGTTGAAGAATTCCGGCTGCACGATCTGCAGGCCCGGCTGGAACAGCTCAGCGCGGATGACCATGGCCATCGAGCCGCCCAGCAGGAACATGCAGAAGCTGAACCACAGGTACATCGTGCCGATGTCCTTGTGGTTGGTGGTCAGCACCCAGCGCATCAGGCCCTTGGCCGGGCCATGGTGGTGGTCAGTATGACCGTGGTCGATCACTGCACTCATGTCCTTACTCCTGCGCCTTGGAGAAATCGAGAATGTCCTTGGGCGTGACCATGTCACCGACATTGTTGCCCCAGGCGTTGCGCTCGTAGGTGATGATGGCGGCCAGGTCGACCGGCGACAGCTGCTTGCCGAAGGCAGCCATGGAGGTGCCCGGCTTGCCGTGGTAGACGATGTCGATATGACCCTCGGCTGGCCCTTTGGCGATGGACGAGCCCTTGAGCGCCGGGAACATCGGCGGCAGACCCTCACCAGTGGGTTGGTGGCAGGCTGCGCAGGAAGTGTTGTAGGCCTTCTCGCCGCGCGCCATCAGCTCTTCCATGGTCCACTCCTTGCTGGTCAGCTCGCGCTCGGCGGCCGCAGCCTGCTTGCGCTCGGCCAGCCAGGCGTCGAAGTCCTCCTTGGACTTGGCCTCGACCACCACCGGCATGAAGCCGTGATCCTTGCCGCACAGCTCGGTGCATTGGCCGCGGTAGATGCCCGGCTCCTCGATGCGCGTCCAGGACTCGTTGATGAAGCCGGGGATGGCGTCCTTCTTCACCGCCAGCGCCGGCACCCACCAGGAGTGGATGACGTCGGCGGCAGTGATCAAGAAGCGCACCTTGGTGCCGACCGGCACCACCAGCGGCTCGTCGACCTCAAGCAGGTAGTGTTCGCCCTTGGCTTCGCGGTTGTTGATCTGCGAGCGTGGCGTGGTCAGGTTGCTGAAGAACTCGACATCCTGGCCCAGGTATTTGTAGTGCCACTTCCACTGATAGCCGGTGATCTGGATGTCCAGTTCGGACTCGGAGGTGTCGTAGATCTCGATCAGCGTCTTGGTCGCCGGGATCGCCATCACCACCAGAATGGCCAGTGGCACGACGGTCCAGAGAATCTCGACGGTGGTACTTTCGTGGAAGTGCGCGGGCTCCTGGCCGGTGGAGCGGCGGTGCATGATCATCGACCAGAACATGGCGCCGAATACCAGTATGCCGATCACCACACAGATCCAGAAAATGGTCATGTGCAGGTCGAACACGGAGCGGCTGACGTCGGTTACACCGGGCGTCATGTTGACCGTCCACTGGGCGTGCGCCGAGCCTAATGCCAGCCACAGCAGGAGGCCCATCCAGACTCGTGGATGTCGCATCATTGCGGGTTCCCCTTGATTGTTCTTGTTATCCCGCCGGCGGAGCCTGCGGCTAAGGGATCGACTGCCATAGGGTATGACTGCGGACTCACTGCCCGCGAACCACGCCCAGACTGCTGGCGACTGCTGCCGAAACCTCTCCGTGCCTGAGCCCGTCCGGTTCCATCAGGTACTGCCTTTCGAACTCGAGTATAGACGGCGACTTTCACCTCGCAACGTGCGAAGGAAAATGGCTGAAGCCGCGCAGGCCTTGTCCTAAACGCCGCGACTGACGCGGGCTGTAGCCGTTCTGATACAGATTGATATAGCAGACTCGCATAAGTATTAAAAAGTTATGACAATCGCGTCTTAGCCGACCACGGGAGCCGACTAAGGTTCACGTCCATGTCCTGAGAGATAGGAGCAGTCATGAACACCGCCGCCCTTCGTCAATCGATCACCCAGGCCCGTCAGCAGGAGAGCGACAGCCAGGCACTCGCACACTTCCTGCAGGCCCAACTGGACCGCCTGCACCCGTCAATCCGCCTGCCCGAAGACGACGCCTCGGGCGCACTGACGGCCTTCGTCATCGCCTATATCGAAGAGGTGCCGGACGTGCTCGACGCGGCTGCCGAAGTGGCACGCGAGGCTGGAATCGAGGCCGCGGTAAAGCCTGTGTTGAAGATCGCCGAGCACTTCTTCCTGCAGCCACCGGCGCTGATGGAGGGCCACGAAGGGCTTGAGGGCCTGCTCGACGAGGCCTATCTGGCCCATCGCCTGGTGGAAGAGGTCAATGATCGCTATATCGCTCACCTCGGCCAGCCGCTGATCCCGCTGGACACCACACGCGCCAACCTGATCGCCCACCAGCTGATCGGCGAACCCTTCGCCAACCAGCTCGACGAAGCCGTGCATCACGCCCTCGCCGGCATGCTCGATGACGCCAGCTTCGACCAGCCGTCGGTGCAGGCCTACCGCGAGCGTCTGGCGGCGCCGGATACCGCATCGGCCTGGCAGCGCTGGCCCTGCCTGTCGCAGCAGCTGGGCGTGGAGCTGCAGCTCAAGGGCTGATCGCCAGCAGGATCAGCGACAGGGTCAGCAGCGAGCCGAGGGTGGAAAACAGGATTGCCCGCGACACCAGCGCCGCCTGGCGCTGGTAATACTCGGCGAGCATGAAGGGCCCGGTGCCGGTGGGCAGTGCGCTGAGCAGCAACGCGGCGTGCGCCCAGAAGGCCGGCAGGTCGAGCAACACGAAGGCGATGAACCAGGTCACCAGGGGCTGCAGTACCAGTTTCAATGCCACCAGTGGCCAGGCGCCCTCGCTCGGCCCGCTCTGCCGCTGCGCCAGGAACAGGCCCAGCGACACCAACGCACAAGGCACGGTGGCCGCGCCGAGCAGGCGCAGGAACTCGTCCAGCGCCGCCGGCAGCTGCACGCCGCCCAGTGCCCAGGCCGCGCCAAGCAAAGGCGACACCACCAGCGGGTTCTTCAACAGCGCCATGACCACCTGAACGATAGCGCCGCCTAAGCCCTTCTTGCTCTGCAGGCCCACCTCGATGCACACCAGCGCCAGGCCGAACAACACGCAGACCACCAGCAGCGAAGCGATCAACGCCGGCGCCATGCCATCCTCGCCCAGCACCAGCACGCACAGCGGAATGCCGATGTAGCCGGTATTGGCATAACCGGCGCTGAGCCCGTCTATGCTGGCGTCGACCAGGCTGCCAGTGGTTTTCCAGCGATACGCCAGGGTGACCAGAAACACTGCGAGCATGCCGCCGGTGAAGGCGAGCAGGAAGCCGGGCTGCCAGATGTGCGCCCAGTCGGCCTTGGCGGTGAGGCTGAACAGCAACGCCGGCAGCCCCAGCCAGACCACGAAGCGGTTCATTTCCGACGCGGCGGTCGGCCCCAGGCGATTGGTTCGCCGACAGACGAATCCGACCAGGATCAGGCCAAAGATCGGCAGCAGCACATTGAGAACGGTGGACATCGGGCTACGTCTTCAACGAGGGAGGGCCGAGACTAGGCGGCCGCGCCGCTCAGGGCAAGCGTCTGCCTGTGATTCCGCAGCGTCCGCAGGCGTCTAGCACTGACCTGCCGGGACGCTCCCCGGCCTACTCGCGAGCCCGAACATGCAAGCGCTGTTGAACGAAATTCTCGATGAAGTCCGCCCGCTGATCGGCCAGGGCAAGGTGGCCGACTACATCCCCGCGCTGGCCAGCGTGGTGCCCGATCAACTGGGCATCGCCGTATATGGTAATGACGGCCAGCTGCATGTCGCCGGCGATGCGCACATGCCCTTTTCCATCCAGAGCATTTCCAAGGTGTTCAGCCTGGTGCAGGCCATCGGCCACAGCGGCGAAAGCATCTGGCAACGCCTGGGCCACGAGCCGTCCGGGCAGCCGTTCAACTCGCTGGTGCAGCTCGAGTTCGAGCGTGGCAAGCCGCGCAACCCGTTCATCAATGCCGGCGCCCTGGTGATCTGCGACATCAACCAGTCGCGCTATGCCGCCCCGGCGCTGTCGATGCGCGATTTCGTCCGGCGCCTGTCGGGCAACCCCGAGGTGACGGTGGACAACCACGTCGCCGACTCGGAATACCAGCACCGCGCGCGCAACGCGGCGGCGGCCTACCTGATGCAGTCGTTCGGCAATTTCCACAACGAGGTCGAAGCCGTGCTGCGCAGCTACTTCAGCTGCTGTGCGCTGCGCATGAGCTGCGTCGACCTGGCGCGTGCCTTCGGTTTCCTGGCCAACCAGGGTTTCTGCAAGCACAGCGGCGAGCAGGTGCTGTCGCCCCGGCAGAGCAAGCAGATCAACGCCATCATGGCCACCAGCGGGCTGTACGACGAGGCCGGCAATTTCGCCTATCGCGTCGGTCTGCCGGGCAAGAGCGGCGTCGGTGGTGGCATCGTCGCGGTGGTGCCGGGGCAGTTCAGCGTCTGCGTGTGGTCACCCGAGCTGAACGCCGCCGGCAATTCGCTGGCCGGCATGAAAGCACTGGAGCTGCTCAGTCAGCGCATCGGTTGGTCGGTTTTCTGACTCGATAGGCTATGGTCGCAGCAGGCCGCGCCTTCGTGCGGCCACTAGCAGGCCGTTGAAAAACGTAGGCGAGGCAGGCAAGACAAGGAAAAACGGCTGAAAAAGCGCAGTTTACGAGTTGTAAATGAGCATTTTGAGGCCGTTTTTGACGCAGCATTGCCAACGCAGGTAGCTTTTCAACAGCCTGCTAACTTGAAGACCAGGAGTGCCCATGTCGTTGCCCGAATACCACATGTTCGCCGCTGCGCCCGCGCCGGTCGCACCGTTTTCCCACGCTTGCGAAGCCGATGGTTGGGTGTTCATCACCGGCCAGTTACCCATCGATCCGGGCAATGAAGCGGCGCCATTGCCCGAAGGTATCGAAGCGCAAACCCACAAGACCTTCGACAACCTGCTGGTGGTGCTCAAGGGGCTCGGCCTGGGCCTGGAGAACGTGGTTTCGGCGCGGGCGTTTCTCACCGATTTTTACGGCGACTACGCGCGCTTCAACGCGGTGTACGCCAGCTATTTCCCCGAAGGCAAACGCCCGGCGCGCACCTGTATCGGCACCACTGGCCTGGCCCGCCACGCGCTGGTGGAGATCGATTTCATCGCACGAAGGCCCTGAAGATGCAGTAGCCCGGATGAAATCCGGGAAAGGCGCTACAGCAGCTTGCGATACTGCACAAACCCCGAGCGCTCACCGATGCGCTCGTACAGCAGCTTGGCCTGGCTGTTGCTCTCGTGCGTCAGCCAGTGCACCCGCGAGCAGCCGGCGGCGCGGGCATGGTCATAGACGTGCTGGATCAGCTTGCGGCCGATACCGCCACTACGCTCGCCCTTGGCGACGAACAGGTCCTGCAGGTAGCAGTAGTCGCCAGTGGTCCAGGTCGAGCGGTGGATGACCCAGTGCACCAGGCCGACGGCCTGATCGCCGCGCCAGGCCAGTGCAGCGCCCATGGGCTCGGTGGGGTCGAGAAAGCGCTGCCAGGTGACGGCGCCGGTCTCGGCCGGGATATCGGTCATGTAGAAGCGCTGGTAGCCCTGCCACAAGGGCAACCAGGCTTCATGATCGGCAGCGACTACAGGGCGAATTTCGATGCTCATCGTCCTTCCTCTGTTCGGGCAGGTGGATCAGTCGCTCATCTCACCACAGAGATCGCGTGCCAGCCAGTGCTCCACCTCGGCTTGTGTCAATCCGGCGCCGAGCAGGGCGAACAGCTTGCCCAGTGCGGCCTCGCGGGTCATGCCACCACAGGAGACCAGGCCGACCTCGGCCAGACGGCTGCCGGCAGCGTACACGCCGAACTGCACATGACCCTGCGGGCATTGGCTGATCGCCGCCAGCACCACACCGCGCGCATGCGCGTCGCGCAGCACCGCCATCAGCTCGGCATCACCGGCCGGGCCGGTGCCGCTGCCATAACACTCCAGCAGCACGCCCTTCACGCCGCTGTCGATCAATGCACTGAGATGGCTCGCCTGCAGTGCCGGATGCAGCGGCAGCACGACCAGGTTCACCCGCTCTCGCGCCTGACGGTAGTCGATGAGGGCGCTGATCCCGACATGCTCGGCCTGACGCTGACGCGGCAGCACCTGGAAGGCATCGAAGGCATCGCTGCGCAGCTTCGAACAGCGCGCGCCATGCAGCAGCTGACCGTCGAAGTACAGATGCACGCCAGGCGCGACACCGCGATGCAACGCGCGCATGGCGCCGAACAGGTTGGGCCAGGCATCGCCACCGGCCACGCCGGCCGGCTGCATGGCACCGGTCAGCACCACCGGCACGTCGAGGCCGAGTAGCAGGAAGCTCAGCGCCGCGGCGCTGTAAGCCAGGGTATCGGTGCCATGCAGCACCAGCACGGCGTCGTGGCCATGAGCCTCGACGGCGGTGACGATCTCGTCACGTAGCGCCAGCCAGTGGCCGGGGTTCATGTTGGCGCTGTCGATCAGCGGCAGCAGCTCGCGGAAGCTCCACTGCGGCAGCTCGCTGGCGTTCTCGCTGGCTTGCTGAGTGCGCATGCGCGCCTCGAAACCCGAGGCGGGTGCCAGACCGTCTGCACTCATCTGCATGCCAATGGTGCCGCCTGTGTACAGCACCAGTAGTCTTTCCGGGGTCGCCATGGGCTCTCCTCACAAATCATGGGCAGGCGCAACGTCGCTCACGACTGCCCGAAGGAAGGCTGCCAGAGTTGGCAGGCCAAGAAAAAGGGGGCCTTGCCCCCCCTTTTTCCGTCCGAGTCGGATCAGCGCTGGTAGGCGCGATCACCGATCTCCGCCGGGTCGGCGGCGCTGCTCGGCTGGTTGCCCCACACGGCGGGGTCTAGGTCCAGATCGGCGAACTGCTTGGCATCGAGCACCGGCGACTCCACGCCAGCCTTGATCTGGCTGTCGTAGTCGCGCATCAGGCGCAGGCCCACCTTGAACAGCAGCGCCAGGGCGATCAGGTTGGCGATGGCCAGCAGCCCCATGGTCACGTCGGCGAAGGCGAACACAGTGCCCAGATCCTGCACCGAACCCCACAGCACCAGGCCGACCACCAGCACGCGGTAGATCATCACCGGGCCGCGTTTCTGGCTGAAGAAGCCCAGAGCGTTCTCACCCAGGTAGTAGTTGTAGATCAGCGTGGTGAAGACGAACAGCAGCAGCGCCAGGCTGACGAATACGCGGCCCCACTCGCCGACCACGGCCGCGACCGCGCTCTGGGTCAGGACCACACCGGCCTGTTCCATACCCGGCTGATAGACGCCGGAAAGCAGGATGATCAGCGCGGTGCAGCTGCACAGGATCAGGGTGTCGATGAACACGCTGAGCGACTGCACGATACCCTGCGCAGCCGGGTGCTTGACCTCGGCGACGGCCGCCACGTTCGGCGCACTGCCCAGACCGGCCTCGTTGGAGAACAGGCCGCGCTTGACGCCCATGATGATGGCCGCACCGATACCACCGGCAAAGGCCGGCTCGAGGCCGAAGGCACTCTTGAAGATCAGCGCGAATACCGCCGGCACTTCGCTGATGTTCAGGCCGATCACCAGCAGCGCCATGCCCAGGTAGGAGAAGGCCATTACCGGCACCAGCACGTCGGCGAACTTGGCGATGCGCTTGATACCACCGAAGATGATCAGACCGATCACCACGGTCAGGGCCACGCCGCTGGCCATGGTCGGGATGCCGAAGGTGTCGTGCAGCGAACTGGCGACGGTGAAGGACTGCACGGCGTTGAAGCCGAAGCCGAAGGTCACCAGCAGCAGGATCGATACGACGATACCCAGCCAGCGCTGACCTAGGCCGTGCTGAATGTAGAACGCCGGACCACCACGGTAGCCGCCATCGGCTTCACGGCGCTTGTACAGCTGCGCCAGGGAGCACTCGAAGTAGCTGGTGGCCATGCCGACCAGGGCCACGACCCACATCCAGAAGATCGCGCCGGGGCCACCGAGCATGATCGCCACCGACACACCGGCGATGTTGCCGGCGCCAACACGACCGGCCACCGACAGCATCAGGGCCTGGAACGAGCTGAGCTGGCCCGGCTGACGCTGAAAGGCCTCGCTGAAAATGCGGAACATGCTGCCGAAGTAGCGGAACTGGACGAAGCGCGAGGCGATGGTGAAGAACAGGCCGAGACCGATCAGCATCACGATCAGCAGCTTGCTCCAGATGAGGTCATTGAGAAGATCGAGCATGGAGGCTTTCTCTCTTGTTGTTCTGAATGGGAATTACGCCTCTGCGGGCGGATTGCGGAATGGTTCGTGATACAGGCCTCATCGGGCAATTTCGCAGGTCGCGGCGATATGACGCGAGTTGATGCTAGAATCGCGTCATTCGCATCATCTGGAGCGGTTATATGTCCGATTCTCTCGGCAGCAATCTGAAACTGCTCTGCAGTCATTACCGTTCGATCGCCGAGGTGTGTCGCAAGCTGTCGATCAACCGCGCGCAGTTCAATCGCTACCTGGCCGGGCAGAGTCGGCCGACCACGCACAACCTAAAGCGCATCTGCGATTTCTTCGGCGTCGAACCCTTCGAGCTGGCCATGCCGGCCGAGCAGTTCAGCCGGCTGATCGGGGCACGCAGCGGCGCGGCGCAGCAGCACAGCGACCCACTACTGGAACTGTTCGCACCGTTGCGCCGCCAGAGCAGCCCGATGGAGCGCTACTGCGGCTACTACTTCGAATACTCCAACTGCATGTCGGTGCCCGGGCATGTGCTGCTATCACTGATCCATCTGCGCGAGGAACGCGGCAACTACCTGTTCGAGCGTCAGGAACGCCAGGAGCGGCAGGAACCCACGCGCGGCGGCAGCGAGGACTGGGTGCGCTGTCGCTACCTGGGCACGGCGTTCTTCCTGCAGGACCGCCTGTTTCTGGTGGACTACGAATCGCTCACCGGCAACGAGATGAGCCAGACCATCCTGATTCCCAGCTTCAAGAGCCGCATCATCCGCCTCAACGGCATCAAGACCGGCGTCTCCAGCGGCGACCGGCGCACACCGGCCTGCACCCGGGTGGTCTGGCAGTACCTGGGCAACGAGATCAACCGGGTCAACGCCTATCGCCAACTGATGCTCTACGCCCCCGACGACCCACGCATCGACGACGACATCCGCCAGCGCCTGGGCGGCGCGCAGCTGCGGGGTGGGTTGTTCGAGATGGAGTGAACATGAACGCGAGCGTGTTAAAGAATGTTCGGATGCGCAAAAAAGACGTATGACTCAGTACCTATTCTCAAAGTATCACCCCAGCGCGCGATTCCTACGACAGACTGCCTTGGGGCTCACTTGCTGGACTGACGCATCCTCCCTTTACTAGCATGCTTCCCCCCACGCCTTTAAGCATCAAGGACGATTCGCCCATGCTCGATCTACCCACGCTTCGCACGCCCGTTGCTACAACCATGCTCATGCTTTTGCTGAGTGGATGCAGTATTCACGGCTCGTACCCGGACGCCACCGAGACCGACGCAGCGAAGTTGCGTTTCATAAGCGGTCTGGACAGCGCCACACTCGCGGTATTCGACGCGGAACACTGTGGAGGGCGCACTACGGGCATACTGAATAATCTGTTCTTAGCCAACACCTCCCGCCGGGCAGACATGTCGATCGAACCGCCTCCCGACGCCAAGACGTATCTGGAAATTCGCCTGAAACCGGAAAGTGAAGTCGTGCTACAGGTGAACACTCAAGGTAGAAGCAGCGTTTGTGGAAGCATGTTCAGCTATACGCCACAGAGCGGGGCTGAATACGAACTGACCTTCGACTATTCAGGCAAGATGTGCCGCGCACTGCTCAACCGTCTAAACCAGGTCGGCGATCAGGTATCGCGCTCACCAGTACCGCTGCTCAACAATGGCCTACCCGCATGCGCTGGTAGTAATGCCCTATTTCCCAAAGCACCTGTAGCGCAGCCCGATACGCAAGAGCGTGTGAGCATGATCGAAAAGATCATCGCCGAGAGCCTCACAGAATCGATGAAAGCCGAACAGCCGCAGTTGGACAAGGCACTACTCGACGAGCGCTTCGACAAGCGGATCGACGAGCGCACTCGACGCATGGGTTTTACCTTGCCAGCGGAGTACTGGAACGAATACCAGCAGAACATTGATATCGCCGCGCAAGAACTCTCGACGAGCAATCAGAGAACGCTCAAACGCTACGAAGACGAATATCGCAAATACCTCAGACAACTGGACACGGCCGAACTACGCAAACTTGTCCCTAATAGCGCGTCTACAGATCAAAACCTAGTACTCACAGTAAAGATCCGAATGCTGCGTTACTACCGCACGGCAAGTAGCGAGGTGCTGAGAGAAAATCTCAGCAATCATCTGACCCGTATGGCCGACCTGGACAAACGCTATGCCGTGTGCGAACGCTTTGCCGACTGCTGGAAGAACTGATTCTTTCCATCAGCTACCGGGCGCAGTCGCTGCCGGAGCGAAACCTGAGAGCAAGCTCAGGCACGCAACCAAACCGACTTAACGTCGAATCACTCGCGCAGCGCCTCCAGGCGCTGCTTCTGCCGCCCCGCCTCATCGAAGTTTTCCTCAGCCAGCCAGCGCGCGAAGGCCTCGCGGCATGCCGGCCATTCGCCGTCGATGATGGAGAACCAGGCGGTGTCACGGTTGCGGCCCTTGCGCACCATGTGCTGACGGAACAGCCCTTCCCGGGTGAAGCCGAAGCGCTCGGCGGCGCGCAGCGAGCGGGCATTGGCCGCGTCGCACTTCCATTCCAGGCGGCGATAACCAAGATCGTCGAAGGCGTGGCGCGCCAGCAGATAGACCGCCTCGGTCGCGCCCGGGGTGCGCTGCATCGGCGCGCCGAAGGCGACGTGGCCGATTTCGATGCTGCCGTCCTGCGCGGTGATACGCAGGTAGCTGAACAGCCCCAGGGCGCGACCGCTGGCCAGGTCGACCACCGCGTAGAACAGCAGATCGCGGCTCTGCGCATTGCCGGCCAGCCAGGTATCGAAGGCGCCACGCTCGGTGAACGGGCCGTAGGGCAGATAATCCCAAAGCGCCGGGTCCGGTCCCTGCAGCGCGCGCCACAGATCCTCGCCATGCCGCGCGACATCGAGTGCCTCGAGACGCACGAAACGGCCTTGCAGCGTGCGCTGGTCCGGGGTTGGACGGGGTTGCCAATGAGCAAGATCGCTGGTCATCAGAAGAGCTTCCTGTACTGGATGAAACCGGAGCGGTCGCCGATGCGGTCGTAGAGCATACGCCCCTGGTAGTTGGTTTCCTGGGTCAGCCAATGCACGCGGCTGGCGCCGGCAGCGCGGGCCTCGGCGTAAACATGCTCGATCAGCGCGCGGCCGATACCGCCGCCGCGAATGTGCTCGGCGACGAACAGATCCTGCAGGTAGCAGTAGTCACCACTCGTCCAGCAGCTGCGGTGGTAGATGAAGTGCACTAGGCCGACTGCCTCGCCGTCCTGCCAGGCCAGGGCGGCGTGTAGCGGCTCGGCCGGGTCGAGAAAGCGCTGCCAGGTGAGGGCGCTGGTCTCGGCTGGAATTTCGGCCTGGTAGAAGCGCTGGTAAGCCTGCCAGAGCGGCAGCCAGGCGGCGTGATCGGCAGCGGTGATGGGGCGGATATCGAGCATGAGGGCCTTCCTTTGGTGATCAGTCGGTGGGATTCATCCGTGCCGCCAGTTCCCGCTCTTGCGGGTTGGCTGAGGCGGCCAGGCCGTCGCGCACGCCGGCCTGGTCGTTGCTCGAGCGGTTCTGGCTGAGCTTCCATTTGCCTTCGAGTCGGCGAATTGGCAGGGCGAAACCGACGATGGCGCGCAGCATGCTGTCGATGTAGTCGCGCGGCGCATCGCTGACCGCCCAGGGCTGCGGGCGCCGTTGTTCGTGGCGCTCGCTGAGGCGGCTGACCAGCTCGAGCAGGCGCTCGGGCTCGTCGAACACCTCGGCCCGGCCCCAGGCATGCACGGCGATGTAATTCCAGGTCGGCACCACCTTGCCGTGCTCGGCCTTGGCCGCATACCAGCCGGGATGCACGTAGGCGTCCGCTCCGCTGAACACCACCAGCGCCTCGGCGCCGACGGCCAGGTCGCGCCAGTGCCCATTGGCGCGGGCGAAGTGGCCGTACAGGGTGCCGAACTCGCCTTCGCCAGGCTCGAGCAGCAACGGCAGATGGCTGGCCTGCAGGCCCTGCGCACCGCTGCTGGTCACGATGGCCAGGCCGCTGGCGTGGATCTGCGCGTGCAGGGTGGGCAGATCGTCCTGGCGAAAGGCGGCGGGGCAATACATGGCGGCATCTCCTGGCGTGATGGAGCCATGCTAGGCAGGATATTGGCCTGACGTAAGATCCATTACCGACGACTTCAATAGAGCCAATTTACCCATCATGAAACGCTCGCCCGCCTTGCCCTTCGACCTTTCCGGCATTCATTTGCAGCCCAGCCAGGGGCTGGCGCGCCAGCTCTATCAAGCGTTGCGCGAGCGCATTCTGGACGGTCGCCTGGCCGGTGGCACACGCCTGCCGGCCAGCCGTGAGCTGGCCGCACTGCTCGGCATCTCGCGCAATACCGTGACCCGCGCGCTGGACCAGCTGTATGCCGAGGGCTACGTGAACGGGCGGGTCGGCGATGGCACCTACGTCGCCGAGCTGACATGCCATCGGCCTGCCCCAATGGCATCCATCGCCCCAGCAACGACCAGCCCGGCACTGCAGTTGTTGCAGAGCCATCACCTGGCGATGCCCGCCGAGGGCGCACCGCGCGCCTTTCGCATCGGCGTGCCGGCTTTCGACCTGTTCCCCTTCGCGACCTGGGCACGTCTGCAGGCGCGCTTCTGGCGCAAACCCTCGCTGGCACGGCTGGGCTATGGCGACCCTGCCGGTGACCTGCAGCTGCGCGAGCTGATCGCCGCCTACCTGCGCAACAGCCGCGGCCTGACCTGCGAGGCGCAGCAGGTAATGATCACCTGCGGCTCGCAGCAGGCCATCAGCCTCTGCGCGCAGTTGCTGATTCAACCGGGCGACCGCGTAGCCATCGAAAACCCCGGCTACCGCGCGGCGGGCCATGCCTTCGCGGTGGCCGGCGCGCAGCTGTGCGGCGTGGCGGTAGACGGCGATGGCCTGGACGTCGACGCCCTGCAGCGCGTGAACGAGTGCCGGCTGGCCTATGTCACGCCCGCGCACCAGTACCCCACCGGCGTCACCCTGTCGCTGCCCAGGCGCCTGGCCTTGCTGGAGTGGGCCAAGCGCGTCAACGGCTGGATCATCGAGGACGATTACGACGGCGAGTACCGCTACAGCGGTACCCCACTCGCGCCACTGGCAGCGCTGGATGAGCAGCAGCGGGTGATCTACATCGGCACCTTCGGCAAGCTCGCCTTTCCCGCGCTGCGCCTGGGGTATCTGGTGCTGCCGCCCGCGCTGGCCGAGAGTTTCGCGAGGCGCCAGGCGCTGGAGATACGCCACTCGGAGGTTGGCACCCAGGCGGTGATGGCCGAGTTCATCGCGGCCGGGCACTTCCAGCGCCATGTGCGGCGCATGCGTCAGGCTGCGCGCAGCCGCCGCGACGCGCTGATCGAGGCCTGGCCGCAGGCGATTCCCGGATGCTCGCCGCTGCCGACGGTTGAGGCCGGTCTGCACCTGAGTATCAGGGTCGAGAGCCTGGCCCGTGAGCGTGAGCTGATCGGCGCTGCCCGCGCAGCCGGCATCGAGATGAACCCCTTGAGCGGTTACTGGCTACCCGGCAGCGATACGGCTGAAGCTCGCGCCGGGCTGGTGCTGGGCTTTGCGGCAGTGCCCGAGGCGCAGATCGTCGAGGCGGTGCAGACGCTAGCCGGGCTTGGAAGCTGTAACGCAGGCCAACCGGCGGTGCGCGCGGCGCACCCTGCGGCAGCGAACCTTGAATGGCAGGCCAAAAAAAGGGATGGCCGAGGCCATCCCTGAAGGTTGAGGCTGGTGAAGGCCTCCTATGAAAACGGTTGCTCAGGCAGCGTTGTCGCTGTTGTAGATCTCGCGATCCAGCTCCTTCTCGCTGCTGCCCACCAGGGTGGTGGTCATCAGGTCACCGGCGACGTTCACCGTGGTGCGCGCCATGTCGAGGATGCGGTCGATACCGGCGATCAGCGCCACGCCTTCCAGCGGCAGGCCGACCGAGGTCAGCACCAGGCCGAGCATGATCAGGCCGGCGCCAGGTACACCGGCGGTGCCGACCGAAGCCAGGGTGGCGGTGAGGATGATCATCAGGTACTGGCCGGCATTGAGGTCGATGCCGAAGGCCTGGGCGATGAACAGCGCCAGCACGCCCTGGTAGATGGCGGTGCCGTCCATGTTGATGGTGGCGCCCACCGGCAGCACGAAGCCGGCCACGCCCTGCGATACGCCGAGGTTCTTGCGCGCGCACTCGATGGACACCGGCAGGGTGCCGGAGCTGCTCGAGGTACTGAAGGCCACTGCCAGCGCCGGGGCGATGCCGCGGAAGAAACGCAGCGGGCTGAGGCGCGCCAGACCACCGATCAGGCCACCATAGATCAGCAACATGTGGGCGATGCTGGCCAGGTAGATCACCCCGATCACCCCGGCCAGTGGCAGCAGCACTTCGATACCGTGGGAGGCGACCACGCCGGCGATCAGCGCGAACACGCCGATGGGAGCGAAGCGCATCACCAGGTCGGTGAGCTTGTAGAACACCTCGGCCAGGCTGTCGAACAGCTTGACCACCGGCGCGGCCTTCTCGCCGATCAGGTTCATGCTCACGCCCAGGGCGATGGCGAAGACGATGATCTGCAGAATGTTGCCTTCGGCGAAGGCCATCACCGGGTTGGTCGGCACCAGGCCCACCAGGATCTGCACCAGCGAAGGCGCCTGCTTGGCCTCTTCGCTGCCGCTGGCGACCATGTTCATGCCCTCACCGGGGCTGAACAGGGTGCCGAACGCCAGGCCGATGCTCACCGCGAAGGCGGTGGTGACCAGGTAGATGGCGATGGTCTTGACGCTGATGCGGCCGAGCTTGGCGCTGTCGCTCATGGCGGTGATGCCCGCCACCAGGGAGACGAACACCAGCGGTACGATCAACATCTTGATCGCGTTGAGGAACAGCGCGCCGACCGGCGCCAGCGCCAGGGCAAGGCTCTTGAACAGCATGCCGACCACCACGCCGAGCGCCAGACCGACGAGGATCTGCTGCCACAGCGGCACGCGGGCCAGAAAAGAAGGGGAAGCGGTGTTGCTCTGACTCATGTTGGTTATCACCCGAATTGTCGTTGTTGTGGGGCCGTCTGTGCGGCCTTGAGCGGTGCCGCCCCATGAACAGGCTCGAGGGCGGAAATGAACACGCCGCCCAAGGGGCGGCGTGCGTCATTCGGTGAATCAGCCCTGCAGCGGAACCAGGCGCGGGGCGATCATGTTCTCGGGGCGCAGGATGTCGGCCAGGGTGGCCTCGTCCAGCAATTGCTCCTCGCGCACCAGCTCCAGCACGCCGCGCCCGCTGTCCAGGGCGACCTTGGCGATGCGGGTGGCGTTCTCGTAGCCGATGTAGGGGTTGAGCGCGGTGATCAGACCGATGGAGTTCTCCATCAGTTCGCGGCAGCGCGTCTCGTTGGCGGTGATGCCGTCGATGCACAGCTCGCGCAGCATGTCCATGGCGCGGGTGAGCAGGCGGATCGAGTCGAAGATCTTGTAGGCGATCAGGGGCTCCATCACGTTCAGCTGCAGCTGGCCGCCCTCGGCCGCCATGGTCAGCGCCAGGTCGTTACCGATCACTTCGAAGGCCACCTGGTTGACCGCCTCGGGGATCACCGGGTTGACCTTGCCCGGCATGATCGAACTGCCCGGCTGACGCGCCGGCAGATTGATCTCGTTGATGCCGGTACGCGGGCCGCTGGAGAGCAGGCGCAGGTCGTTGCAGATCTTCGACAGCTTGACTGCGGTGCGCTTGAGCATGCCGGAGAACAGCACGAAGGCGCCCATGTCGCTGGTGGCCTCGATCAGGTCGGCAGCCGGCTTGAGCGGGTGGCCGCTGATCACGCTCAGGCGCTTGACCGCCAGAGCCTGGTATTTCGGGTCGGCGTTGATGCCGGTACCGATGGCGGTACCACCCAGGTTGACCTCGGTGAGCAGCGCCGGGGCGAGCATCTTCAGGTGCTGCAGGTCTTCGCCCAGGGTGGTGGCGAAGGCGTGGAATTCCTGACCCAGAGTCATCGGCACGGCGTCCTGCAACTGGGTGCGGCCCATCTTCAGTACGTGGCCGAACTCCAGACCTTTGGAAGCGAACGACTGGATCAGCTTGTCCAGCGCGCTCAGCAGGCTGTCGTGACCGAGCAGCAGACCGAGGCGAATGGCGGTCGGGTAGGCGTCGTTGGTCGACTGCGCCATGTTCACGTCGTTGTTCGGGTGCAGGTGCTGGTACTGGCCTTTCTCAAAGCCCATGGCCTCCAGCGCAATGTTCGCGATGACTTCATTCGCGTTCATATTGGTCGAGGTGCCGGCGCCGCCCTGGATCATGTCGACCACGAACTGCTCGTGGAACTCGCCCTGAATGATGCGTGCGCAGGCGGTGCTGATCGCCGTGTGCTTAGCCGCGGACAGGTGGCCCAGCTCGCGGTTGGCGTCGGCCGAGGCCTGCTTGACCATGGCCAGGCCGATCACCAGTTTCGGGTAATGCGACAGCGGCACGCCGGACAGGCGGAAGTTCTGCACGGCGCGCAGGGTCTGGATGCCGTAGTAGGCATCAGCGGGGACTTCGAGGGTGCCGAGCAGGTCTTTTTCGACGCGAACAGATGCAGCAGAGGACATGATAGAGATGACTCTTGGGAAATACGGCGGGTGCCGCGATGCCCATAGAATATGGGCTCCGACCGTACCGCTACCAATGCCGTTGCTTGCTGCCCCATGCACAATCGGCATAATGTGGATGTGACCGCGGGATAGGGGCAAACGTAGGGTGGGCTTAGCCGCATGCTGCCATTGCCGAACATCACGTCGTTCGAGACGCGGCGTAACCCACCATCGGCGCAACGGTGATCCACCGCCTGGTGGGTTACGCGACGCACCACGGCAGCTGCGCCCGCCAAACCGTGTAGCCCGGATGCAATCCGGGGCAACGTGACGGGCCAACCCCGGATTGCATCCGGGCTACGGAGACTCGATGAACCTGGAAACCAAATGGCTGGAAGACTTCGTCGCCCTGGCCGCCACCCGCAGCTTCTCCCAGGCCGCGGAAAAGCGTTTCGTCACCCAACCGGCGTTCAGCCGGCGTATCCGCAGCCTGGAAGCCATGCTCGGCCTGACCCTGGTGGATCGCTCCTGCACCCCCATCGAACTGACCGAGGCCGGGCGCCTGTTTCTGGTCACCGCGCGCAGCCTGGTCGAGCAGCTCGGCGAGGTGGTGCGCCACCTGCACAATCTAGAAGGTCAGCAGGGCGAAGTGCTGTCGATTGCCGCCGCACACTCGCTGACCCTGGGTTTTTTCCCGGAATGGATCGCCCGCCTGCGCCGCGAAGGCCTGCCACTGACTACCCGCCTGGTGGCGACCAACGTCGGCGAGGCGGTGCACTCGCTACGCGAAGGCGCCTGCGACCTGATCCTCGCGTACTACGACCCGGACGCGGCGCTGCAGATGGATCCGGCGATCTTTCCCTCGCTGCACCTGGGCGCCACCTCGATGTTGCCGGTATGCGCGGTGAACGAGTCCGGCGCGCCGCTGTACGACCTCGACGGCGGGCAGAGCGTACCACTGCTGGCCTATAGCGCCGGCGCCTTTCTCGGGCGCTCGGTCAACCTGCTGCTGCGCCAGCGCGCGCTACGCTCGACCACCGTGTACGAAACCGCCATGGCCGACAGCCTCAAGAGCATGGCGCTGCAGGGCATGGGCGTGGCCTGGGTGCCACGCCTGTCGGTCACCGCCGAACTGGCCCGTGGCGAACTGGCCATCTGCGGCGGCGATCAGTGGCAGATCCCGCTGGAAATCCGCCTGTACCGCTGCGCCCTGGTGCGCAAGGCGGCGGTGCGTTTGCTCTGGCGCAAGTTGGAGACGGGGGAAGTGGGCGGTTGAGTGTCGGCTGGTGGCGAGCCACTTCAGCGCGAAAGAAAACAGACGCCCTAAGGCGCCTGTTTTTTCATCAATGCTCAAGGAGCCTTGCCGGACGCGTCCAGGCCTTGGGCATAAGCCTTCCACAGAGCGGCGTTGGCCGCGCTGGGCTCATCCCAGCGAACATGCGCCTGGATGATCTGCTGCGCCTGGGCTTCACTGCCAGCCAGCTTGAGGATCTCCTCGGGCGTACCGTCACCCATACCGCTGAGAATGCGGCGCTTAGCGCCGCCGCTCTTGGTGCTGATGGACTCGGGCGGGTCGGTGAAGAAGAAGTCGGCACGGGCATCGAGCCAGCGCGGCGCGCCGAGAAAGCGCGGTTCTTCCTCGGCGGCATTGCCGTATGACGCCGTCCAGGCCACCAGAGGGCTGGCGCCCGCGACGTTGTAGACGTAATGCAGCCCCGTGTTGCTCACGCTGGGGGTAAAGGTTTCGATCAAATCGCCTGTAAGGGTGCGGGCGCTCACCTCGGTGTTGCTGGCGAAACCGACGTTGATCTGGGCAGAGGAATAGGCTCCGACAACCGATGCCTGGTCGCCGATTCGCACCAGCACCGCCGTACCCAGACCGTTGTAGACGGCGACCTTGGTATCCACACCCGTCAGGCTGCCGAAACCCAGTACGGCCCCCACGATAAGACCTGCTACCAACAGGCGAAGGCTCGTTGCCAGAGCGCCATCGGCAATCTGGAAGCGATCCCACCAGTCCAGTTTCAACTGGCGCTTGCGTTCCTTCCCAGGCAAGAGCGTGGTGTAGCGTTGCGGCACCTGCGTGGGTGCCGGGGCGGCATCGGGCTGACTGTGCTGACGCAGGTGACGCGCCAGCTCGGCTTCGCTGTGCAGCAACTGTTCCAGGGTCGCGCTGCACAGGCCGGATAGCTGGGCAGCGAGGCTGTTGCCCCAGCCATCGATCACCTGCATCCACTCATTGACGTTGTCATTGGTCGCCTGAGGCAGGGTGAAATCTTCCAGCGAGGCCGCCCAGGATTCGACACCCAGACGCGTCAGCAGAGGCTGATCCAGCACCACGAGCTGTTTGTCTCCATGGATACCCGTCATCACTCGATGCAACTCGTTGGCCGTCTGCAACAGGCGCTTGAGTTCGCGCGAGCTGACCTTGCCGTCGGCCAGCACCACCGAGGTAACGTTGGCCAGCAAACCTTGCGCATCGCGCAGGTCGGCCAGGCTGTGCTCGGCATAATGCAGCACCTCGATCAGGCCGATCAGGTAGGCCGGCCAGCCGTTGCCGAACTGTTCGGCGATGGCCAGGTGAGTGGCCCGGCAGCGACGATCATGGCCGAGGATCTCCTGCCGCAGCGCTTCGGCTTCGTCGGTGACCTGCTCGATAAGGCGCGGCAGATCTCGGCGTGAAACGCTGCTACCACGGAACACGATGGAGCCGCCGGAGGCCTTGTAGACCTTGTCCCGCAGCGCCTGCAGCATGCCGCGTTCTTCTTCCAGAGCGCGCAGCTGGTGCAGCTGCTGGCTGAGGCTGGGCGGATAGAGCGCCTGCAGCGCGCCGTGCAGGTCGGTCGCCGGGGAGGCGTCCTGATAGAGCTCAGCGGCTCGTTCGGCGTGGCGGGTGAGGCTGCGCCCGAGGTAGGCGCCCTGGTAGTCGGGGGCGTATTGCAGCATGTCGTAGCGGTCGGCCAGGGTGCGCAGGGACTGCTCCAGCGCGACGGGCTCGAGTTGCGCGCCGTGGAAGAAGTCACTGGTCAGGCGCTGGCGCAGGGCCTGCGGCTCGTCGAACAGCACCCAGGCGCTGCGCGCGTCATGCGGAGCGGGCAGATACAGACGCTTGGCATTTTCTTCGCGGTCGCTGTTGGCCGGGTGAGTCGACCACATCTGCGGCGGTTGGGCGAAGCCGGAGACGAATACGCGGTGCTGCTCGGGAGCGTCGCTGGGGCGAGGTGGAACCTTGCCGTAGCAGGGGTCGTTGAGAATCTGCGTGACCCGCTCCAGAACCTGGGTCTGGATGCTGAACAGATCCTGCACCGAACGCCCTTGCTGGTATTCGCTGTTGGCGAAGGCCAGGGTGCGCTCCCAGGCCTCGTCGGCGGCTTGCAGCTTGTGCAGGGCGTGCACCAGTTCGTCGCTACCGGTGAGGGAAACCGCGACCAGATCGGCCTGGAACTCCATCTGCCGCGACAGGGCGCGTTGCGCCAGCACCACCAGGCGGAACAGGGTATCGAGCAGCGAGCGGATCGACCAGACGATCAACGACAGCAACCAGCCGATCCAGGCGATGCGCAGGTCGAACTTCGACAGCATGCGCAGCAGCTTATCCAGCGCGTCACGCTTGGTGATGATGTGCGACGCGATCTGCTGGGCGATGTAGACCCAGCTGCCAATGGCCATCGAGCGCTGGGCGAAGTGGCCGAACTCATGGGCCAGCACCGCCTTGAATTCGCTCAGGGTGAGGATATTGACCAGCGGCAGGCCGATCTCCAGATTCTTGCGCGAAGGGAACAGCAGGTTGAGAACCGAAAGGTCATAGAACACCGCCGCGTTGACCCGCGCCGACAGATACACGCGATGAGGCCGCGGCGCGCCGGCTTCGTCGGCCAGCCGGTAGAGAAAGGCAAACAGCTGTGGCTGCTCTTCGGCGCGCAGTTCGACGTGATTCGGCGCACCGCCGCGCTCCATGAAAACAAGCGCCTTGAGCATGAACGCACAGAGAAAGGCAGAGCAGCCGCCCACCAGACCATGCACGATCGCGTCTTCGCTGCCGGCCAGCGCGCTGCTGATCAGGCGCCAGGCGGTCCAGCCGAACCAGCCTGCAAGGGCGAAGTAGAGCGCAACGAACAAGGCCAGACTGCCAACGGCAAGCCAAGCCTGGCGCTTGTAGAGGGAACTGGGGCGGGTAAGCGTTGCGGGCACATCGCTGGGCCCGGCGGGATAGAGATCATCCATATCGTGTCCTCGTCTCGAAGCCTTTTCGGCGTTCAAGGGCGTCCATTGCACAGGAGTATTGCAGGGCGAAATTTTGACCAGCCAGATACATCCCGTCCAGTGCCTGGTGTGACGCTGGGCTTATTTCTGCAGTGCCATTCATCGGCTGGCAGCAGACGCACAGCCAGGGCGATCACAACGAAAAACGCGCACCTGCAGGTGCGCGTTTCGCTTCGGTGCGAGCATCTGTTCCTCGAGGGCGCCCAAGGGCGGGCACCATAGGTTAGAAGCATCGCGTTTGCAGGAGCGGCTGGACGGCATTGCGCTTCAGCCGCGAGCTGTTAGTGACGAATCACTTACCCCTTGATCGAGCTGCACGCCCACGTACGCATGCGCTCGATCTCAGACGCGCTGCCCCTTCAGGGCTTCACCACCAGGCCGACGCCACGCCCACGCGGATCGGAGGCGGTTTCCAGGCTGCGCCCGTCGACGCGGATGGCCTGTATGTCGCCCATGTTCCAGCCCTGGTCTTCGAGCACGTAGCCCATGGCCTTGAGCTCGTCGGCGACCTTGCCAGTGAGCGGCGCGTAGGCGTCGTAGTAGATGGTGTCCTTGGGCAGCAGCTGATGGTGGACGCGCTGGGCGGCGACGGCCTTTTCCAGTGGCAGCTTGAAGTCATAGACGTTGTTGAGCACCTGGAAGATCGAGGTGAAGATCCTCGAGCCGCCGGGCGTACCCAGTACCAGGCTGACTTTGCCGTCACGGGTGACGATGCTCGGGCTCATCGAGGACAACATGCGCTTGCCCGGCTCGATGGCATTGGCATCACTGCCTACCACGCCAAAGGCATTGGCCACGCCGGGCTTGGCGCTGAAGTCGTCCATCTCGTCGTTGAGCAGGAAACCCGCGCCTTCGACCACCACGCCACTGCCGAAGTCCCAATTCAGCGTGTAGGTGTTGCTGACCGCGTTGCCGTCGGCGTCGACAATGGAAAAATGCGTGGTCTGGTGCGGTTCCAGGCCCGGGCGTACCTGCTCGGTCGGCGAGATAGCGGTCGGGTTGACCTCGCCGGCGCGGCGCTCGAGGTACTGGGCGTCAACCAGCTTGTCGACCGGAACGTCGGAGAAATCCGGGTCACCCAGGTAGTCGGCGCGGTCGGCGAATACGCGCTTTTCGATCTCGGCCAGGAGGTGGATGTAACGCGCGGAGTTGAGCTCGACGCCCTTGAAGTCGGCGGCGCGCTGCTCCTTGATGCCGATCAGCTGGGCCAGGGCGATGCCACCGGAGCTAGGCAGCGGCGCGGTGTAGAGCGTGTTGCCTTGCCAGTCGACGCGCATCGGTTCGCGCCACTTGGCGCGGTAGTTGGCCAGATCCTCTTTAGTGATCAACCCGCCGTCACGCTGCATCTGGGCGACCAGCAGGTCGGCGGTCTTGCCCTTGTAGAACTCGTCCGGACCCACGGCGGCGATACGCGTGAGGGTCTCTGCCATCTGTGGCTGCTTGAATACCTCGCCCGGGCGCATGGTGCCGAAGTAGTCGGTGAAGTTGGTCTGGCCGTTGAACAGGCCGATGGCGTCCTCGCGGTACTGGAACTGCTGGTCAGCGACCTTGAAGCCGTCGTTCGCATAACCGATGGCGGGGGTGATCAGATCGCTCCATGGCAGTTTGCCGAAACGCTTGTGCGCCTCCCACAGGCCCATCACCGTGCCGGGCACGCCGGCAGCCTTGGCGCCGACCAAGCTGAGGTTCTCGATCACCTCCCCCTTGTCGTCCAGGTACATGGTCTTGGTCGCCGCCTTGGGTGCGGTTTCCCGGTAGTCGAGGAAATACGGCTTGCCGTCCATGAACAGGGTCATGAAACCTCCGCCGCCGATGTTGCCGGCTTCGGGGTAGGTGACGGCCAGGGTGAAGGCGGTGGCGACGGCGGCATCCACCGCGTTCCCCCCGTTCCTGAGCACCTGGGCGGCGACCTTGGCGGCGTACTGATCCGGTGCGGCGACCGCACCGCCTTCCAGGCTGGCGGCCAGCACGGCATTGCTGCCAACGGCGAAGGCGACGCTGAGCGTCAGGGTCTTGAAGTGCAAAACACGCATGAAGGATCCTCGATTTTTATTGTGCTTGTTGAGTGTAGGCCGCTACCCGCTGTTGATCGTTCCCGTACTCTGCGTGGGAATGCAGTTGCCCGCCTAGACGTGAGCACCTCGGTAAAGCCCCTCCCACAAAAGCGACGCTATCTGTAGGAGCGGCTTCAGCCGCGAGCCGTTAGCGACGGATCATTTGCCCGACTTGATCGAGGTCCAAGCACGCGTACGCACCCGCTCGATCTTCTGCGGTAGCGGCTGCACAACGTACAGCGACTTCTGCAGCTCCGGCGTCGGCGTCAGATCGGCATCGTCGGCGATCTCCGCGCCCACCAGTTCCATGCCTGGCACGTTGGGGTTGGGGTAGCCGAGGAAGTCGCTGATCGGCGCGATCACCTTGGGTTCGAGCAGGTGGTTGATGAAGGCGTGGGCTTCATCGAGGTTCTTCGCGCTCTTGGGGATGGCCCAGGTGTCGAACCAGATCGGCGCGCCTTCTTTCGGCAGGCGCCAGTTGATCACCACGCCGTTGCCGGCCTCCTTGGCGCGGTTGGCGAACTGGTAGAAGCTGCCCGAGTAGCCGATGGCCACGCAGATGTCGCCGTTGGCGATGTCGGTCATGTATTTGGCAGAGTGGAAGTAGGCCACGTAGGGGCGCACTTTCAGCAGCAGCTCGGTGACCTTGTCATAGTCGGCCGGGTTGGTGCTGTTGGGGTCCAGGCCCAGGTAGTGCAGGGCGATGGGGATGATCTCGGTGGGCGAGTCGAGCATGGCCACGCCGCAGGATTTCAGCTTCTCCATGTACTCGGGCTTGAACACCAGATCCCAGCTGTTGACCGGGGCATCATCGCCGAGCGCAGCCTTGACCTTGTCGGGGTTGTAGCCGATCAGCACGGTGCCGTACATGTAGGGCACACCGTACTGGTTGCCCGGGTCATTCTTCTCCAGCAGGCCGAGCAGCACCGGGTCGAGGTTCTTCCAATTAGGCAGCTTGGACTTGTCCAACGGGGCGAATACGCCGGCCTTGATCTGGGTTTCGAGGAACTGGTTGGAGGGGATCACCAGGTCATAGCCGGAGTTGCCGGTAAGCAGCTTGGCTTCCAGCGCCTCGTTGGTCTCGAAGGTGTCCCAGGTGATCTGGATGCCGGACTCCTTCTGGAAGTCCTTGGGCACCTCCGGGAGGATGTAATCCGCCCAGTTGTACACGCGCAGCTCCTTGGCCTGCACCGCGCCGCTGAGCAGGGTGGCGCCGCACAGGGCGGCGCCGAGCATCTGTTTGATGGCTTTCATCGTTTCTCACCCCTGAAGTGTCATTGTTGGTCTTTTGGTTGGGTGGCCCGGAGCGCCTAGCTGACACTTCATCCGTCCACCGTGCGCATGACGGTGGACGAAAAAAGCGTCGTCCACCCTACGCGCTGATTAGGCGCCCTCGAAGCCTTCCAGCACGTTGACCGCGTTGACGCCGATGGCCTCCACCGCGTAGCCGCCTTCCATGATGAACAGGGTCGGCAGGCCCAGTGCGGCGATACGCCGGCCCATGGCCAGGTAGTCCGGGCTGTCGAGCTTGAACTGCGAGATCGGGTCTTCCATATAGGTGTCCACGCCCAGCGACACCACCAGCACCTCGGCGCCATATTCGGCGATGCGCTGGCAGGCCTGCTCCAGCGCCGCGCTCCAGGTTTCCCAGGAGCTGCCCATGGGCAACGGGTAGTTGAAGTTGTAGCCCTCGCCAGCGCCCTCGCCCAGTTCGTCGGCATAACCGAGGAAGAACGGGAATTCCTCGGCCGGGTCGCCGTGGATCGAGGCGAACAGCACGTCGCTGCGCTGGTAGAAGATGTCCTGGGTGCCGTTGCCGTGGTGGTAATCGACATCGAGGATGGCGACTTTCCTGCGGCCCTGATCGAGGAAGGCCTGGGCGGCGATGGCGGCGTTGTTCAGGTAGCAATAACCGCCCATCACGTCGCCTGCGGCATGGTGGCCTGGCGGACGGCACAGGGCGAAGGCGCTGTGGGCGCCATTGGCGATCTCGGCCTGGGCGCTGAGCGCCACCTGCGCGGCGCTGTAGGCGGCCTGCCAGGTGCCGGCGGTGATCGGCGCACCGCCGTCGAAGCTGTAGTAGCCGAGCTGACCGTGCAGGTCATTGGGGATCATCCGCCGCAGAGTGCGCGCCGGCCAGGTGAAGGGCAGCAGGTCACCCTTGCCGCCCTGCTCCTGCCAGCGCGCCCAGGCGCCCTTGAAGAACTCCAGGTAGGCCTTGCCGTGGATGCGCTCGATGGGCGCCAGACCGAAATCCCTGGGCGCGCGGACTTCGCCCAGCCGGCGATCCTTGACCCGTTGCAGGATATGGTCGGCGCGCTGCGGCTTCTCGAAACAGGGCATCAGCTGTCCGTCGATCAGCTCGCATTTGCCATGGTGCAGGTGGTGGTCGTCGCTGTAGTAGGTGAGCATGCAAAGCGCTCCAGGCTCGTTGTTGTGCCTGCATTGTTCGCCTGCTCGGCCAGCGTCGAGAACGCTGGCAACGGCCAAAAGGGGATCGAAATGGCCAAATTGCGCTACCGCGCGGATGCCCGTTGGCAAGATGTAACGAGGTGTGAGGCTTAAGCTTTCGTTAAGCCTGCGCGCCGAAGGTGGCGGCTCCGAACCCCATGAGGAGCCTCACCATGCGTCGTCTACTGCTCGTTCCCGCCCTGCTGGTCTGCGCCGTTCCGGCCTTCGCCAAGACCGAATGCACCACGGCCGACCGCTCCACCTGGCAGGACCCCGACCAGTTCCAGGCCAAGCTCGTGGCCGATGGCTACAGGATCAACAAGTTCAAGATCACCGAAGGCAACTGCTACGAGATCTACGGCTTCGACAGGGAGGGCCGCAAGGTCGAGATCTACCACGATCCGGTCAGTGGCAAGGCCGTGAAGACCGAGATCGAAGACTGATCACAGCCCTGGCGCCGGCCCTGGGGCCGGTGCCCCGTGACGAGAGAGCCGCCATGTCCCACCTTGCCCGCACCGCCCTCGGCGGCCTGCTGCTGTTCAGCGCTGCGCCGCTGCTGGCCGATACCGATTGTGCCCGCCCCGACCGCAGCGCCTGGATGCCCGAGTCGCAGTTTCGCGAGCAGATGAAACGCCAGGGCGTGCAGATCACCAAGTTCCGCATCACCCCCGGTCACTGCTACGAGATCTATGGCTTCGATGCCACCGGTCGCAAGCTGGAGATCTACTACGACCCGGTCGACGCCCGCCCGGTAGAAGAAGTCGCCAGCTCGCACCTGGCCTCGCCAGGACATCCCTGACCCCCGATCATGACCTCGACCTTCAAGACCTGCGCCCTGCTGCTGAGCGCAGCCACGGTGTTCACCTGGGCCTGGCTCGGCGCCACGCCCCATGCGCTGGCCCCCTTCGCCAGCCAGTCGGCGACGCCCGCAGCCGACTCTGCACCCGCCCTGGCCGCGCACTTCGCCTCATCAGACCTGGAGGATTTCGTTCACTCCGCCTCCATCACCGGCCTGCCCGGGGGCGACCTGATGGCGGCCTGGTTCGCCGGAACACGCGAAGGCGCCGCCGACGTGCAGATCCGCGCCGCGCGCTTCGATGCCGCCAGCGGCCAGTGGAGCGCCGAACGCGTACTGGCCACCCGTGAGGCCACCCAGCGTGCGGTCGGCAAGCACATCCGCAAGCTGGGCAACCCGGTGATCAGCCTGGCGCCAGACAACCGCCTGTGGCTGTTCTACGTCTCGGTGTCGCTGGGTGGCTGGGCCGGTAGCGCGGTCAACGCCATGGTCTCCGACGACCTCGGTGAAACCTGGTCGGCGCCCCGCCAACTGGTCACCAGTCCCTTTCTCAATATCAGCACCCTGGTGCGCGCCGCGCCGGTGTTTCATGCCGACGGCAGCATCGGCCTGCCGGTTTACCACGAGTTTCTCGGCAAGTTTCCCGAGTACCTGCACCTGAGCGCGAAAGGTGAAGTATTGGGCAAGCACCGCATCGGCAAAGGGCGCTATTCGTTGCAGCCCACCGTGGTGCCGCTGAACGAAAATCGTGCCGTGGCCCTGCTGCGTTACGCCGGTGAGGAGCATCACCGTGTGCTGGCCAGCTACAGCGAGGACGCCGGGCGTAGCTGGAGCCGGCCGCAGCCAGTGGAGCCGAGCAACCCCAACTCGTCCCTGGCGGCGGTCGGTCGCCCCGACGGCAGTCTGCTGGTGGCGATGAATGACCTGGAGGACGGCCGCTTCCGCCTGACCCTTTACGCCACCGATGCCAAGCTGGGCAACTGGCGCACCCTGGGCGAGCTGGACGAGACGCCCAGCCCCTGGGGCGAACCCATACCGCGCGACGAATTTCCTGCCGTGGTCAGCGAAAAATTCCGCACCAGCGGCGGCAAGCCCGAGCAGCAGGCGCAGTTCCTCGAGCGGGTGAGCGCGCGCATGTGCAGCGCCGAAGGCTGCACCTTCGACTACGAGTACCCCTACTTCACCCGCGACCGCGAGGGTACCTACCACCTGGTCTATTCGTGGAACGACATGTTCATCAAGCACCTGGCCTTCAACGAGGCCTGGCTGTCGGAGCGCCGCCCGCATGACTGACTTCTGGCTGCCGCACCTGGCCTTTGCCCTGCTGGCTTTCCTGATCTTCACGCGACTGACGCGCAATACGACACAACGCGGCGTCCTGCTGACGGGCTGTCTGCTGCTCAGCCTGGTGCCGCTGCAGGGCATCAGCCTGGCGCTGCAGTTGCGCACCTATATCGGCGACCTGTCGGTGGCCAGCCTGGTGCTGCTCGGCTGGGCGGCCCTGAGCCGCTTCGGCCTGGCCCCTGTCGGCGCACGTGATCGCCTGGCCAGCCTGGCGCTGTTCGCCGGCCTGGCCGTTCTGCTCTACCCGGCAGCGCTGGGCCTGAGTTATGCCGACCCCTACCAGCTGGGCTTCGAGCCGCGGCCGATGCTGCTGGTGCTGGGCCTGCTGTGCGCGGTGCTGATCGTCCAGCGCAGCTGGCTCGGCGCCCTGGCGCTGATACTGGCGACCCTGGCCTTTGCGCTGCGCCTGGGCGCCTCGGAAAACTACTGGGACTACCTGATCGATCCCTACCTGGCTCTCTACAGCCTGGGCGCCTTGCTGAGCGCCGCTGTGCGCTGGCTGATGGCCCGTCCCACAAGGAACCTCGCATGAGCTGGCTGAAATCCCGCCGCCTGCAGTACCTGGCAGGCCTGACGGCGCTGCTGTTCGTCCTCTTCGCGGCCCTGCGCGGGCTGTTTCTGCTGGGCTTTTCCGCCGTCGACAGCCTCAGCGATCCGGACGTGCTGCGCACCCTCGGTATCGGCCTGCGCTTCGACCTGCGCCTGGCCCTGTTGCTGATGCTGCCGGCAGGCCTCCTGCTGGCGCTGCCGAAGCTGCGCCTGGCGCGCTTTCGCGCCGTGCGCTGGCTGCTGCGGGGCTATCTGCTGCTGGCCGTGGCGGCGCTGGGCCTGCTGTATATCATCGACTTCGGCCACTACGCCTACCTGGGCGTGCGCCTCAACGCCACCGTGCTGCGCTTTACCGGCGATGCGCAGATTTCCGCCGGCATGCTCTGGCAGACCTACCCCGTGCTGTGGATAACCCTGGCTTGGCTGGCCGGTGTGGCGCTGTGGGCCTGGGGGCTGCTGCGTCTGGAGCGCGTTACCCTGGATCGACCGCAAACGCAGCGAGTCGGCATACTGCCGGCAATCGGTGGTGCGGCAGTGGTGGGCGTGCTGGTGTTCTTCGGTCTGCTCGGCCGCGTCAGCGCGCTGAACCTGGAAAACCCGGTGCCGCTGCGCTGGAGCGACGCCTTCTACAGCGGCAACAGCCAGATCGGCGCACTAGGCCTCAACCCGGCGCTGTTTCTCTTCGACACCCTCAAGCTCGAACCCGCCGCCTTCGACGAGGCCGCCACGCGCGAGCACTACGACGTGGTGGCCGATTACCTGGGCGTCAGCGAACGCGATGCGCAGGGGCTGAACTTCTTCCGTCATCAGCCGGTGCAGGCACATCGCATCCAGGCCGAGCGCCCGCCCAACGTGATTTTCGTCATGCTCGAATCCCTCGGCACCAGTGCCGTGGGTGCCTACGGCAACCCGCTGAACCCAACGCCGAATCTGGATCGTCTGGCCCAGCAAAGCTGGTTCTTCCGCCACTTCTACGTGCCGGTGACCGGCACCGCCAAGACGGTGTGGGCGAGCATCACCGGTATCCCCGACGTGTCGCGCCAGGAGACCGCCACGCGCAACCCGCTGATCGCCCGCCAGCGCACGCTGATCAACGCCCTGCCAAGCTACGAGAAGTTCTACATGATCGGCGGCAACGCCGGCTGGGCGAACATCAACGCGCTGATCCGCCAGAGCATCGACGGTGTGCAGCTCTACGAGGAACGCCACTGGCAGTCGCCGCAGGTGGACGTGTGGGGCATTTCCGATCTGGATTTCTTCAAGGAAAGTACGCGCATCCTCGGCGCCCTGCCCAAGGACAAGCCGTTCTTCGCTTACTTGCAGACCTCCGGCAACCACCGCCCCTTCACCATCCCCAAGGACAACGACGGCTTCGAGCCACTCGACCTGCCGCTGGAACAGGTGCAGCAGGCCGGCTCGCGCAGCGTCGAGCAGTACAACGCGGTGCGTCTTCTGGACTTCAATATCGGTCGCCTGATGGAGCTGGCCAAGGAGCAGGGCTTCTACGACGACAGCATTTTCGTCTTCTTCGGCGACCACAACACCCGCATCAGCCAGATCCCGCACATGGCGCCGGCCTTCGAGCAACTGGGGCTGGAGAGCAACAACGTACCGCTGCTGATCCACGCGCCGAAATGGCTGGCGCCGCGTGAGTTCGACGAGGCCGTAGGCCTGGCCGACCTGCTGCCCACCGTGGCCGGACTGGTCGGCGTGCCCTTCGACAACGGCGGTCTCGGTCGCGACCTGCAACTGCCAGCGCCGGAAGGTGAGCGCGTGGTACCGCTGGTGCTGCAGGAAGGCACCTTTCCGGTGATCGGCGCGGTGACCCGCGATTTTCTCGTGCAGATGCAGCACGACGGCAGCTCGCCGACCCTGCACGACCTGCGCTCGCCGACGCCGCGCGACAACGTGGCCGAACACCACCCCGAGGAATTCCAGCGTCTGCTGGCGCTGAGCCTCGGCCTGCATGAAGCAGCGCGATTGCAGATGTATCGCAACGTGCAGGCGGAGGAATGAACGACGCCTGTGGGAGGCGCTTCAGCGGCGAGCCTTTATCGCGGCTGAAGCCGCTCCCACGGTGATCACCGGTAGCCCGGATGCAATCCGGGAAAAGGTGCCGGATATTCACGGATTACATACGAGCTACGCGCCGCAGATGTACCGCAACGTGCAAGCAAAGGAATGCCCCCTGTAGGAGCCGCTTCAGGGCGAGCTTTTATCGCGGCTGAAGCCGCTCCCACGGTGATTACCCGCAGCCCGTATGCAATCCGGGAAAAGGTGCCGGACATTCCCGGATTGCATCCGGGCTACGCGCGAAAGCGACTCGGCGCTACGCCGCTCCAGCGTTGGAAGGCATGGCGAAAGCTGGCGGTTTCGCTGAAGCCCAGCACCTCGGCGATGCGATACACCGGCCATTGCTCTTCGTTGAGTAGCGCCTTGGCGCGCTCGAAGCGCAGCTCGTCGAGCAGGCCCTGATAGCTGGTGCCCAGCTCCTGCAGGCGGCGGCGCAGGGTGCGCGGCGAGCAATGCATCTGCTGCGCCAGGTTCTCCAGCCCCGGCGGCTCGGCCAGTTGCGCGGCGAGCAACTGGCGCACCCGCTCCAGCCAGGCCTGGCGGCTGCTGAACTCGGCGTTCAGGCGCCGGCAGCGTTCCACCATGTCGCCATGGGTGACGCTGTCGGCCAGCGGCAGGCGGCGCTCCAGCAACGCGGCGGGAAAGGCGAAGGCATTACGCGTCGCCGCGAAGCGCAGCGGACAGGCAAAGCTGTGCGCATAGCGCTTCACATAGCGCGGCCGGGCATGGGTGAATTCGGCGCATTCCAGCGGCAGTGGCTGACGCAGCAGTTCGTCACCGACCAGCTTCAACGAAGCCAGGCACATCTCCACGTTGAACACTTCCAGCGCCTGGGCATGCCGGTAGCCACTGGCGCTGATCCAGGCCAGCTCGCCTTCTACCTGCAGATCGAGACGGAAATAGGTACCGAGCAGGGCCGGGTACTGCAGCAACAAGTGCCAGGCGTCACCAAAGGTGGCAGCCGAGAGCGCGGCGTAACCAAGTAGCCCATAGGAGGAAACATGCAGACTGCGCCCCAGCTCCAGTCCAAGGTCGGCACGCAGGGCCAGGGCATTGGCGCATACCTGCAGCTCCTGCACCCGGGTGATGCGCGCGTCGGCATTGTCCAGATCGGCCGCACCAATCCCGCTCCCGGCCAGCAATTGCGGGTGCAGTTCGGGCTGGTCGGCGAAGCGTTGCAGGATCAGGGAAACCACGTGCAGGGTGGTCAGCGAGGCATGCAGCATGATGCGTTCCATCGGTGCAGATGGACAAAAGAACGCAAGAAATATGCCGCAGATGGCGGGCCGCAGCCCGCCACCGAAGATCAGCGGTTACGCAGGATGGCGTTGATGAAGTCGCCCTGGTTGGCTTCATCCGGGTGGGTGGTGAACTGCAGCTGGCCGTCCTTCTCGTGCAGTTTCAGCGCCTCGCCGAAGCTGCAGTCGACGCCCTTGAGGGTCTTGGCTTCGGCCTTGTAGCGATCGTCACGGCCGCACAGATAGGCCATCTGGTTGACCACTTCGCCACAGAAGCTCGGCACGCTGAAGCCGATCAAATGATCGTCGCTGATCGCGCTCCAATCCACCTTGGTCGTCAGCGGCGTGCCGCAGGCCTTGCTGGCTTCGCCATCCATCTCCTGCAGGCGGGCACTGTAGTCGGCCAGGCGCTGCTTGCGATCGAAGGCCGCGAGGCGCGCCTGAACGCCGTCCTTCTCCTGCTTCTCATAAAGCGCCAGGAGATCCTTCGGCTTGAGCGCCTTGGTCTTGTCCTCGCTGTAGCTGAGCTCGAAGCCCTGGGTATTGGGCAGGTTGAGCTGGTAGCTCTCGCCGCTCCAGGCGCGGCGCTTGTTCAGCAGGTTGTAGTCACGACCGTCAAGACGAACGCCGTAGTCACGCTGCTCGTTGCCCAGCTCGCGAACGTCGGTAAGGAATACCACCTCATCGAGCGGGTGGTTGATGCCGCGTACCTGCACCAGTGCCTGCTTGCCATCAGCAGTGGGGGCTACGGCCAAGCTGACGCCCTGACCGGCATCGAACACTTGCGGGTGCTTGGCCAGTTCGATGGCCGAGGCCTGAAGCGACAGCAGCGAAAGGGCAAAAAGGGGAAAGTAATGTTTCATTGGGCACGTCCTTGTACGGATGAAGAGGCGCACAGTATAGCCAGCCGTCTGGCGGCAATCTGTGCGCTCTTCCGCGTCCGCTCTGTAGGAAAACTGCCTATCCATGGCTGTTTGCCCCCTCAGAACTGCAGAACCACCCGCCCCTCGATCTGCCCGCCGCGCATCTGATCGAAGATGCCGTTGATGTTGTCCAGGCTGTCGCTGTGCACCGTGGCTCGGACCAACCCTTCGCCGGCAAAATCCAGCGCCTCCTGCAGATCGGCGCGAGTGCCGACGATGGAGCCGGTGATGCTGATGGCCTTGAGCACCACGTCGAAGATCGGGGTGGGAAAGTCACCCGGTGGCAGACCGACCAGCGCCACCGTACCGTGCCGGCGCGCCATGCCGATGGCCTGGCCGAAGGCCGCGTTGGACACCGCGGTGACCAGCACGCCGTGAGCACCGCCGATATCGCGCTGCACCACCTCGGCCGGGTTTTCCTTGCGTGCGTATGCCGATGGCCCTAATGGTCAGGCTGGCGCCGAGCTTGCGCGCCAGCTCCAGCTTGGCATCGTCGACGTCCACCGCAACCACGTGCAGGCCCATGGCGCGGGCGTACTGCACCGCCACGTGGCCGAGGCCGCCGATGCCGGAGATGGCCACCCACTGGCCAGGGCGTGCCTTGGTTTCCTTGAGGCCCTTGTACACCGTCACGCCTGCGCAAAGGATCGGTGCGATTTCCAGGAAATCTACGGTTTTCGGCAGGATTCCGACGTAGTTCGGATCAGCCAGCACGTATTCGGCGTAACCACCGTTGATCGAATAGCCGGTGTTCTGCTGACTCTCGCAGAGCGTCTCCCAGCCGGTCAGGCAGTGCTCACAACAGCCACAGGCGGTGTAGAGCCAGGGCACACCGACACGGTCGCCTTCCTTCACCCGAGTCACGCCGCTGCCGACCGCCGCCACGTAGCCGACGCCCTCGTGACCGGGAATGAACGGCAGGCTCGGCTTCACCGGCCAGTCGCCTTCGGCTGCGTGCAGGTCGGTGTGACATACACCCGACGCTTCGATCTTCACCAGAATCTGCCCGGGGCCGGGTAGCGGGGTTTTCACCTCCTCGATACGCAGCGGCTGGCCGAAGGCGTGGACGACTGCGGCTTTCATGGTCTGGTTCATACGCTGTTCCTCTTCCATGCGAGTGTCTACCCAGTGTGCGCGCGCAGCCCACGCCGGCATTGCTCCAGAGCAAGGTTTAGGCGGTTTTGCCGCATGGTCACGGCCGGCATGACAAACGGTCGTCGCCACTGCCCGTCAGCGGCGGCTTTGCGTTATACTGCGCGGCCTTCGGCCGGCAGCACCCGGCCAACGAATCATGACAAGCCACGCTGGCCCGCCCGCGTGGCTTGTTGGTTTTTGATGCGCCGCGAGGCGCCCGAGAGAAGAGGCACGACGATGAGCGCACTGGTTGGCGTGATCATGGGCTCCAAGTCCGATTGGTCCACCCTTAGCCACACCGCCGAGATGCTGGACAAGCTGGGCATTCCCCACGAGGTCAAGGTGGTCTCCGCCCACCGCACCCCGGACTTGCTGTTCCAGTACGCCGAAGAGGCGGAAGCCCGCGGCATCCAGGTGATCATCGCCGGTGCCGGTGGCGCCGCTCACCTGCCGGGCATGTGCGCGGCCAAGACCCACCTGCCGGTGCTTGGCGTGCCGGTACAGTCGTCCATGCTCTCGGGCGTCGACTCGCTGCTGTCGATCGTGCAGATGCCGGCCGGCATCCCGGTCGCCACCCTGGCCATCGGCAAGGCCGGCGCGGTCAACGCGGCGCTGCTCGCTGCCAGCATCCTCGGTCACCAGCACCCGCAGTTCCATGCTGCGCTCAAGCAGTTCCGCGACGAGCAGACCAACACCGTGCTGGAAAATCCGGACCCGAGGGCGCAGTAATGAAGATCGGCGTGATCGGTGGCGGCCAGCTGGGCCGCATGATGGCCCTGGCAGGTACGCCGCTGGGCATGAACTTCGCCTTCCTCGACCCGGCGCCGGACGCCTGCGCCCAGGCGCTTGGCGAGCATATCCGCGCCGACTACGGCGATCAGGATCACCTGCGCCAACTGGCCGACGAGGTCGATCTGGTCACCTTCGAATTCGAGAGCGTGCCGGCGGAAACCGTGGCCTTCCTCTCGCAGTTCGTGCCGGTCTACCCGAGCGCCGAAGCCCTGCGCATCGCCCGCGACCGCTGGTTCGAGAAATCCATGTTCCGCGAGCTGGGCATTCCCACGCCGGAGTTCGCCGACATCCAGTCGCAGGCCGACCTCGATGCCGCGGTGGCCAGCATCGGCCTGCCGGCGGTGATGAAGACTCGCACCCTGGGCTATGACGGCAAGGGCCAGAAGGTCCTGCGCAAGCCGGAAGACGTCACCGGCGCCTTCGCCGAGCTGGGCAGCGTGCCGTGCATCCTCGAAGGCTTCGTACCCTTCAGCGGCGAGGTGTCGCTGATCGCCGTGCGCGCCCGCGATGGCGAAACCCGTTTCTACCCGCTGGTGCACAACACCCACGACAGCGGCATCCTCGCCCTGTCCATCGCCAGCACCGATCACCCGCTGCAGGCGCTGGCCGAAGACTACGTCGGCCGCGTGCTGGACAGACTCGACTACGTCGGCGTGCTGGCCTTCGAATTCTTCGAGGTGGACGGTGGCCTCAAGGCCAACGAGATCGCCCCGCGCGTGCACAACTCCGGGCACTGGACCATCGAAGGCGCCGAATGCAGCCAGTTCGAGAACCACCTGCGCGCCGTCGCCGGCCTGCCGCTGGGCTCCACTGCCAAGCTGGGCGAGAGCGCGATGCTCAATTTCATTGGTGAAGTGCCGCCGGTGGACAAGGTGATCAGCATCGCCGACTGCCATCTGCACCACTACGGCAAGGCTTTCAAGACCGGACGCAAGGTCGGGCATGCCACCCTTCGCAGTGCTGATCGCGCCGGTCTGGATGCCGGCATCGCGGCGGTTCAGGCGCTGATCGGTCAAAGCTGAAAGGGTGAATCGCAGCTAAGCTCTTGAACGACGGTGGTCGTTCAAGAGCCCCTGCATGAAACGTCTCCTTTCCTTACTGCCTCTGCTCTTCACGTTGACCTGCGCCGCTGCGGACGATGTGCTGCGGGTCGACTTTCGCGAGCGTCCACCGGAAATGCGTGCGGTCGACGGCATGCCCAGCGGCCCGCTGATCAGTGTGCTGGAAACCGCCGCCCATCGCCTCGGCATCGATCTGCACTGGCGTGAAGCCCCCTTCCTGCGCAGCCTCGACGACCTGCGCTCGGGCCGGGTCGATCTGGTGCCACGCGTACTGCTCACCGAGCAGCGCCGCGAGTACATCCACTTTCTGCCCAGCATCGGCAACCAGCAGCTGAACATCCTCTTCGTCATTCGACCGGGCGAAGAAGGCAGATTGAGCCGCTATGAGGATCTGTACCAACTGACCCTGGGCGTGAAGCGCGGTACGGCCTATTTCGAACCCTTCGATAGCGACGATCAGCTGGGCCGCATCTACGCCAGCGACGATGCACAGCTGGCCGCAATGTTCAGGGCAGGGCGCATCGACACCATCGCGGTGCTTGATCGCATCCCCATGGAGGCGCAGTTCGAGGCGATGGGGTATCGCGACTACAGCTACGCTCACTACGCCCACCAGCAGGTGTTGGGCAATCATTTCGGCGCCTCGCTCAAACGCTACCAGAGCGACCGGCGCGAACTCTACGAGCGTCTGGGCGCCGAGCTCGCACGCATGCGCGAGGAGGGCGAAATAGCGCTGATCTATCACCGTTACGGCGTACTGCCACCCGACGAGACGAACTGACCGCCCCATCGACCTGTCCCATGCAGGGCCTGCTGCAGGAGCAGCACTCACCAAGGAGACACGCCAATGGGCATTATCGGCACCATTTTCATCGGCCTGATCGTCGGTCTGGTCGCACGCTTTCTCAAACCCGGCGATGACAGCATGGGCTGGATCATGACCATCCTGCTCGGCATCGGCGGCTCCATCGCCGCCACCTACGGCGGCCAGGCGCTGGGCATCTACGAAGCCGGACAGGCTGCCGGATTCATCGGCGCAGTGATCGGCGCCATCGTTCTGCTGGTAATCTACGGCGCGATCAAGAAGGGCTGACCGACCTTTCTCGAAACCGGCACGCACCCGTGCCGGTTGTCGATTGCCAACGCCGAGAGACTCCAACCACCATGCGCCACCTGCTGTTCGCCCTGCTACTTTGCACCGGCCTGGCTCACGCCGAACTGCCGGAAACCGACTGGCTCGACCTGATGCCACCCGAGGACCGCAAGGCCCTCGAGGAAATGCCCGAGATCAGCCATGACAGCCCCGAAGGCGACAGCACCTTCTATAGTGAAGGCGGGCTGCGTCAGCAGGACCAGGACCTGCCGGCCGTGATGTACTCCACCAAGACCGTGGCCGCACTCGACGGCAAGGCGATCCGCCTGGGCGGCTATCCGGTGCCGCTGGAAAACGACGAGAAAGGCAACAGCACCCTGTTCTTCCTGGTGCCCTATCCGGGCGCCTGCATCCACGTGCCGCCACCGCCGCCCAACCAGCTGGTGCTGGTGCGTTACCCCAAGGGCATCGCGCTCGAGGACATCTACGCCCCGCTGTGGGTCAGCGGCACGCTGAAGGTGGAGCAGATCAGCAACGATCTGGCCGACGCCGCCTACGCCATGGACGCCGGCGAAGTGCGCCTGGTGACCGACGAAGATCTCTAACCCCCGCTGTCCCTGCTAGGAGTTCCAGCATGAAAGCTGCTGCCCTGCTGTTGCTGTGCCTGCTATCCACCGCTGCACTGGCCCTCGAGCCAGGCGAGCGCCTGGCGCCCTGGACGCTGCTGGATCAGTTCGACGCGCCTTACACCCTGAACGATGAGATGCAGATCCTGCTGGTGGCCCGCGACATGGACGGCGCCAAGCTGGTCGACGCTGCGCTGGAAGGCAAGCCCAAGGGCTATCTGGAAGAACGCCAGGCGGTCTTTCTCGCCGACATCAGCCGTATGCCCGGCGTCATCGCCACGCTCTTCGCCCTGCCGAAGATGCGCGACTACAACTACCGCATCCTCCTCGACCGCGACGCCCGCATCGCCCCGCGCTACCCGGCGGCGGAGGGCGAAGTGCTGTGGTTGCAGCTAAAGGATGGGCAGCTGGTCCGGCAACAGGCCTTCACCAGCGCCGAGCCGCTTCGCCAGGCGCTGGAACAGCAGGGGTCACGCTAACCGGCCAGCGGCTCGCTGGACAGTCGCAGCTCCAGGCGATGACGCTCACCGGCGTTCAGTTGCACGACGTCCTCCAGCACGTTGGCCGTTTCGATGCAGAGCATGTTCTGCCAGGCGTCATCGGGAAACTGCGACAGGCGTCTGGCCTTGTCGACCCAGGGATTCCACAGCACGGCCGAGCGTGAACCACGGGCATCCAGATGGATGCGTCGGCCCCAGCCGGGATCGACGATGCTAAGCCGCGCAGCGGTATCGAGGTAGATGCGGTCCGTTTCCGCGTCGAACACCAGCGCATCCTGCTGGCGCAGCTCCTGCCAGCCTTGCAGGGTGTCGATATAACGACAGGCCTGCAGCCCCTCGACGCCGACCTGGCGCACGTCACTGACGGCGAAGTAGCTATGCAACGCCTGACTCAGGGTCAGCGGCGTGTCGCCACGATTGTGGGTTTCCAGACTCATGCCGAGATCCTGCGCCAGGCGCACGACGAAGGTCAGGCCGGCATCCCGAGGCCAACCTTCAAGCGGCTGATTGCGCGTGTCGTAGGCGAAGCGCAGGGTGACGGCGTCGTCCTCCTCCTCGATGCCCAGCAGCTCCCACTCCAACGCCCGCACCAGGCCATGGGCCGGCGCCTGCTCCAGCTGATAGTGCGCCTGCACCGCTTGCGGATTGCGCCGCAGATCACCGAACCAGGGCCAGCAAACCGGCACACCACCGCGCACGCTTTGCCCACGTTGGTAGGCCGCGTCCGGGCTTAGCCAAATCAGCGGTGGCTGCTCGCCCTGGCGGTAACTGAGAATCTGCGCGCCCTGCTGGGCCACCAGCAGCTCGCTGCCGGCGACGCGAATTCGCCAGCAGGTCAGTTGGTCCAGTTCCACGCGTTCGACTTGGGCGGTGCTCATGACGACCTCTCGCTGAGATAGATGAACGATAGTGTGACAACGCAAGAAGCAAAACGCCCGTCACAGGGACGGGCGTCTGCTGACTGCAAGCTATGACCTACTTGCCGTAGACCTGTTCCGGCAGCCAGGTGATCAGGCCCGGGAAGATGTAGGCGATCACCAGCAGCAGAATCTGGATCAGGATGAACGGCACCACGCCCTTGTAGATGGTGCTGGTGGCCACCGATGCCGGCGTCACCCCGCGCAGGTAGAACAGCGCGAAGCCGAAGGGCGGCGTGAGGAAGGATGTCTGCAGGTTCATCGCGATCATCACGCCCAGCCAGATCGGGTCGAGCCCCATGGCCAGCAACACCGGCCCGACGATCGGCACCACCACGAAGGTGATCTCGATGAAGTCGAGGATGAAGCCGAGCAGGAAGATCACCACCATCACCAGGAAGAATGCGCCGAGCACGCCGCCTGGCAATTGCGCGAACACGTCCTCGATCAGCGCTTCGCCACCAAAGCCGCGGAACACCAGGGAGAACAGCGAAGCACCGATCAGGATCATGAAGACCATGGCGCTGATTTCGGTGGTGCCATAGGCCACTTCACGCAGCTGGCCGAAGTTCAGCTTGCCCTTGCTCAGCGCCAGCAGCATGGCACCCACCGCGCCCAGTGCAGCCGCCTCGGTCGGCGTGGCGTAGCCGGCGAGGATCGAGCCGAGCACCGCGCCGATCAGAATCAGCGGCGGCACCAGGGCCTTGATCAGCTTGCCCCATTCGATCGGGCCGAGCTCTTCCTGCGGCAGCGCCGGCAGTTTCTTCGGCTGGAAGATGGCGGTGGCGATGATGTAGAGAATGTACAGGCCGACCAGCAGCAGACCGGGCAGCAGCGCACCGACGAACAGGTCGCCGACCGAGACGGTCTTGGGCGAGAAGATGCCCATCTTCAATTGCGCCTGCTGATAGGCGCTGGACATCACGTCACCCAGCAGCACCAGAACGATGGATGGCGGGATGATCTGCCCCAGCGTGCCGGTGGCAGCCAGCGTGCCGGTGGAAATGGCCGGATCGTAGCCGCGGCGCAGCATGGTCGGCAGCGCCAGCAGACCCATGGTCACCACGGTGGCACCGACGATACCGGTGGAAGCCGCCAGCAACGCGCCGACCACGCACACGGAAATTGCCAGACCGCCACGCAGGGTGCCGAACAGGCGCGACATGGACTCGAGCAGGTCTTCGGCCACCCGCGAGCGCTCCAGCATCACCCCCATGAACACGAACAGCGGCACGGCGAGCATGGTCTGGTTATTCATGATGCCGAACAGGCGGTTCGGCAGGGCGCTCAGATAACCTGGATCGAAGGTACCGGTGACAACGCCGATGCCGGCGAACAGCAGGGAAACGCCGGCCAGGGTGAAGGCCACCGGGAAGCCGGCCATCAAGGCCACGCAGATACTGACGAACAGCAGAATCGCCATCAACTCAGCCATGCTTCACCTCCGGAGCCGGCAGGCGACCGCTGAGGATGTAGAGCGCCTTGATCAGGTTGGAAATGCCTTGCAGTACCAGGCTGACGACCAGTACCAGGATGATGCTCTTCTGCAGGTAGACGAACTTGAGGCCGCCCGATTCGCTGGACGCTTCCAGCGTCGACCAGGAATTGCTGACGTAATCCCAGCTCGCCCAGCCGAGGAACAGCGCCACCGGCAGCAGGAACAGCAGGTTACCGAAAATCTCCACCAGCGCCTGACGGCGGCCGCTGAATTTCTGGTAGAAGATGTCGACGCGTACATGGCCGTTGCGCAGCAGCACCCAGGCCGCGGCACCCATGAAGACCAGGGCGTGAGCGTATAGAACTGCCTCCTGCAGAGCGGTCGCGCCGATACCGAAACCGTAACGCAGGACGACGACGATGGCGGTGCCGATGACCAGGAACACCGTCAGCCAGGCACAGGCCTTGCCGAACCAGGTGTTGAGCGCATCGATCAGATTTACCAAAGCAAGGGGAAATGAAGGCTTGTCGGACATAGTGAGTCCTTTATCGTTATGAGTAGGAGACAGACAGCAACCGGTTGGCTACACATCACGCCGCCAGCGTCCTTGTGGGCCGCAGGCCGGCGATTCTAGGCAGGCTACCGGTAATGCAGCAATGCCCGTACAACTTTAGTCGTATTGGCTAGGCTTGTAGGTCACGACCCCCTATGTTATTCACGCTCGGTCTACCTTCGGCGATCCCGTGGTAAGACCAATACAACAATAAGGAGCATTGCATGAAACGTCGCGACATACTCGCCGCAGCGGGCGTAGGCCTTGCAGCAACCGCACTGGCTGGTTGCAAGGAAGACGCCAAGAGCGCCGCAGCACCTCAAGAGGGTTCGAGTTCCCAAACCTTCAACTGGAAGATGGTCACCTCCTGGCCGAAGAACTTCCCGGGCGTCGGCGTGGGGGCCGAACGCTTCGCCAAGCTGGTCGATGAAATGAGCAACGGCCGCCTGAAGGTCAAGGTATACGCCGCTGGTGAGCTGGTGCCGGCTCTGGAAGTGTTCGATGCAGTCTCCCGCGGCACTGCCGAAATGGGCCACGGTGCGCCTTACTACTGGAAAGGCAAGGTCCCGGCCGCACAGTTCTTCTGCGCCCTGCCGTTCGGCCCGAATGCCCAGGAAATGAACGCCTGGCTGCATCGCGGCGGCGGTCAGCAGCTGTGGGAAGAGGTGTACAAGCCGTTCGGCGTGCTGCCGATGGCCTGCGGCAACACCGGCGTGCAGACCGCCGGCTGGTTCAACAAGGAAATCAACTCGGTCGACGATTTCAAGGGCCTGAAGATGCGTACCCCGGGCCTGGGCGGCGAAGTACTGACCAAGATGGGCGGTACCGTGGTCAACATGCCGGCCGGTGAGATCTTCACCGCCATGCAGACCGGCGCCATCGACGCCACCGAGTGGATCGGCCCGTACAACGACCTGGCTCTGGGTCTGCACAAGGCCGCCAAGTACTACTACACCCCGGGCTGGCAGGAGCCGAGCGTGCTGTTCGAGCTGGACGTCAACCTCAAGGCCTGGGAAACCCTGCCGGCTGACCTGAAAGCCATCGTTCGCGCCGCCGCTCGCGACGTCAACGGCGACATGCTCGACGACTACAACGCGAAGAACATGGAAGCCATGGAACAGCTCAAGGCCGATGGCGTGGAAGTACGCCGCCTGCCGGATGAAGTCCTGGCCCGCCTGAAGGAAGTGGCTGCCGAAGTGGTCGAAGCCAGTGCCGCGGCCGACCCGGCTGCTGCCAAGGTCTGGGAACAGCAGAAAGCCTACCTGCAGCGCCTGTATGACTACGCGGAAAGCAACGAAAAGGACATCTACAACATCCGCGGCTGATCGCCAGGACAAATGAAAACGCCGGCTTCAGCCGGCGTTTTCATTTCTGCGATTCGCTGCTGCGGCGCCCTGTCGTTCAGCCGCGGCGCGGCGGCACCGGGCGGGTGCGGCCACTGCCGTCGATGGCGACGAAGACGAACACCGCCTCGGTGACCTTGCGCCATTCATTGGACAGCGGATCGTCGCTCCATACCTCGACCATCATCTGGATCGAACTGCGGCCAATCTCCAGCGCCTGGGTGTAGAACGATAGCTGTGCCCCCACCGCCACCGGCACCAGAAAGGCCATGCGATCGATGGCCACGGTCGCCACGCGACCGCCTGCGACCTTGCTCGCCATGGCCGTGCCGGCGAGGTCCATCTGCGACACCAGCCAACCGCCGTAGATATCACCGAAACCATTGGTCTCGCGCGGCAACGCAGTGATCTGCAGGGCGAGGTCACCCTGGGGAATCGGGTCTTCCTGTTCGTAGTCGTTCATCGGCTCGAGACTCGCGGCGCGGTTGTTGTTCTGGGCGCGGAACCCGCGTGGCACACGGGCGCAGCGAGTATACCGACTGCGCAGTCGACGGGCGACCACTCTGGCCATCCGCAACGACCTGCAGCCTGCGGTTTGTCGGGCAAAACGCACGACCGGGAAAACCTCATTCGGGCAGGATGCCCGCCACAATGTGCCATCAGATAAATGTAAGCCTTTGACTTAAAAGGTTTTTATTTAAAGCAAAAGTCTGGCACGGGCGCTGCAATGCTTTAGATGGGTGACCGGTCAGGCGCCGGTCACGATGCAAGAAAAGGAAGAGATGGATGCCAAATCCCAGTGCCATCCGCCTCAAGCGCAACAGGAGAACCGCCATGTGGATAGTTGCTCTGGTACTTGCCAGCCTGCTGCTTCTACTCAGTCTGACGCTCGCCAGCGTCGTGCTGATTGGTCAGGCCCTGTGCGCCAGCCGCAATACCGCCGAGCTGGAGTTGCCCACAGGTACTGCACCCCAGCCATCGGTCCCGAGCAACGCGCAAGACCCCTGGCCTGCCTGGGCCATTACCCACTGATCCATCGAGGAGAAACACCATGCTTAGTTGGGCAGTCACTTTCCTGATCATCGCCATCATCGCCGCCGTACTGGGTTTCGGCGGTATCGCCGGCACCGCTGCAGGTATCGCCAAGATTCTATTCGTGGTGTTCCTGGTGCTGTTCATCATTTCGTTCGTCATGGGCCGCCGCCCACGCATGTAGGGAGACGTAAATGCAGTCGATTCACGCCATTGCCGCCGCCCTGCTGATGGGCGGCGCCCTGGCGGCTCAGGCCGCCGACCGCGATGCCAGCTTCCAGCCAGGCGAATTGCTGAGCAGCAACGCCGAGTACCGCGAAGCCTGGCAGGATCTGGTCAAGGATGAAGAACGCCTGCCGGACTGGCTGGTAAACCTCAGCGGCCTGTCCACTCCGATGAAGGCCGTGGAAGCTGACGGTGATCGTTACCTGGTGGGCCAGGTATGCGAAGCGCACAAATGCTTCAACCAGCGCGCCTATGTCGCCTTCGAGTGGCAGGACGACGACGCCTACGCCCTTTACGTGCAGGTGCCGGACGGCCTGCCGGAAGACCGTGCGCCAAGCGAGCATGCCTCTCTGCGCTGGTTGGGCGACCCGGATGAGGAGGTCCAGCAGATGCTCATGGAACAGCTGCGCAGCGACCCCAATTGGTTTTGAGTGACGGCAGTTTGCCGGTTGTCCCATAGTCACCGCCGGCGCGTTATCATCCCCCGCCATACCGAAGGGGGATCGCAATGCTCAACGGCCTGTGGCTGAGCTTTTTTCTGCTGGGAGCCATCGCAGCCCTGGCGCGTTGGCTGATCGGCGGCGACGCCGCCGTATTCGGCGCCATGGTGGAAAGCCTGTTCGCCATGGCCAAGCTGTCGGTGGAGCTGATGGTGGTGCTGTTCGGCACGCTGACGCTATGGCTGGGTCTGCTGCGTATCGCCGAAAAAGCCGGACTGGTCGACTTGCTGGCGCGCCTGCTGGGTCCGCTGTTCGCCCGCCTGATGCCGGAAGTACCGCGCGGCCACCCCGCACTGGGGCTGATCAGCATGAACTTCGCCGCCAACGGCCTGGGTCTGGACAACGCCGCCACGCCCATCGGTCTCAAGGCCATGCGCGCCCTGCAGGATCTCAACCCGAGCGCGACCACGGCGAGCAACGCACAGATCCTGTTCCTCGTGCTCAATACCTCCTCGCTGACCCTGCTGCCGGTGTCGATCTTCATGTACCGCGTGCAGCAAGGCGCCGAGGATCCGACCCTGGTGTTCCTGCCCATCCTGCTGGCCACCAGCGCCTCGACCCTGGCGGGTCTGCTGGCGGTGGCGGTGATGCAGCGTCTGCGCCTGTGGGACCCGGTGGTGCTGGCCTACCTGATTCCTACCGCACTGCTGCTGGGCGGGTTCATGGCGCTGCTCGCCGGCATGAGCGCGACGGCCCTGGCGGCGCTGTCCTCGCTGCTCGGCAATCTCACCCTGTTCGGCCTGATCATGCTGTTCCTGGTGGTCGGCGCCCTGCGCAAGGTTCCGGTGTACGAGAGCTTCATCGATGGCGCCAAGGAAGGTTTCGACGTGGCCAAGAGCCTGCTGCCGTATCTGGTCGCCATGCTCTGCGCCATCGGCGTGCTGCGTGCGTCCGGCGCGCTGGACTTCGGCCTCGACGGCATCCGCTGGCTGATCGAGGCGCTGGGTTGGGATACACGCTTCGTCGACGCCCTGCCCACCGCACTGATCAAGCCCTTCTCCGGTGGCGCAGCGCGCGCCATGCTGATCGAAACCATGGAGAACTTCGGCGTCGACAGCTTCCCGGCGCTGGTGGCGGCCACGGTACAGGGCAGCACCGAAACCACCTTCTACGTGCTGGCGGTGTACTTCGGCGCGGTCGGCCTGCAGCGCGCCCGCCATGCAGTGGGCTGCGCGCTGGTCGCCGATACGGCGGGGATCATCGCCGCGATTGCCGTGTGCTACTGGTTCTTCGGCTAGGCAGCTGTCACTCGCCAAAGCCGAGGGTTCTGCCCGCCCAGGTCAGCAAGGGATCGTCGTGCTGGTATTCGCGCAATGCCAGGAGCTTGGGCGCGATGAATGCCTCGAAGTCCTCGGCCTGCTCGAAATACACCCCGGTGAAGATGGTGAACATCGACTTGTTGCCGACCGTGACATAGAACAGGTTGCCTACCGGCTCACCGTCCTGGGTCAGCAGCTTGAGGCTGGCGCGGCTGGCCAGCTTGGTTTCCAGCGGCAGATCCTGTTGCACCAGGCCGCTGTCACGCAGACCGAACGATGCACCGAAGGTCTCGGCGTAGCTGGTCATCAGTGCATCGCCGGCGCGCGGATACAGCGAGACGCCGGTGTAGAGGTAGAACCAGTCACTGCCCCGGCTTTCGAAACTGAGATCGATCGTGCGCGTGGCATAGGTCACCACCTTCTGGTAGCGACCCTCCTGCGGCGCCTCGTAGCTGGCGAAGTCTTCACCGCTGAGCAGCAGGCGGCGCTCCTCGGCCAGCGGCGGTTCGTTGTCGATGCAACCGGCCAGCGACAGCAGGCTCATCAGCAGCAAGAGTCTGAACATGACATTTCCTCCCTGAAGTCAGCCCAGGCAGCTTGCCCGAACCCGCCGCGCCCCGCCAGCGACGGCCAGCGTCGCTGTGCGCAGCGCCACATATCGCGCCTGCCAGTGTAGCGGCTGGCCGGCGGTCTGCCTGTGTCAGCTACCGCTCAGGCGAAAACCGACCTTGAGCGTGACCTGGTAGTGACCGACCTTGCCATTCTCGATATGCCCGCGCGTGTCGATCACCTCGAACCAGTCCATGTTGCGTACACTCTTGGCGCACTCGGCCAGGGCGTTCTCGATGGCATCCTCGATGCTGGTACGAGACGAGCCGACGATCTCGATCTTCTTGTAGGTGTGGTGGTCGGTCATGACGAAACTCCTGTGGCTTGAAGGTTCTGTTAAGACTAGCCCGCCACGCATAAGTGTCATTTACCGCCACCTGAGCGCCTGGCCAGACGCTGGCGTCAGAACTCCACCTGGTAGCCGAGGGTGAAGGTGCGACCGCGGCCCTTGAAGTTGTAGTCGTCGGCGATGCGTGCCGATTGTGAGTAGTAGGTGAAGTAATCCTCGTCGAGCAGGTTGTCGATGCCCAGCGACAGGCTGCCCAGCGGCAGACGGCGGCTGACGCTGGCAGAGAGCAGGGCGTAGCCGTCGAACTCCAGGCGCGGGTCATCGAAGCTGCGGCTGACGTAGTAGTTGTATTGCAGGTAGCTCGACCAGTCGTCGTTCCAGTTGGCCTGCCAGCCCAGGCTGTACTGATCCGGCGCGATGTTCAGGCCGGTCAGGCGGGTATCCACCTTGCCGTCGTCATTGGTGTCGGACTTGCCCTGGCTGTGGGCATAGCTGCCGCGCAGGCTGTGGCGGTCGTCGAGGTGCCAGTTGCCGGTCAGCTCGTAACCCTGGATTTCCACACGCTCGCGGTTGGCGATGTAGTTGCCGCCAGCGCCCTCCGACAGGCGCTCACCCAGGTTGGAGAAGGACTCGTAGTAGCTCAGCTCCATGTCCACCCGCTCGAAGTTCAGGCGCAGGCCCACTTCACGCGAACGGGTGATGATCGGCTCCAGCTCCAGCAGGCTTTCCACGTCCAGCCCCGGTTCGTCCAGCCCGCGCAGCACACGGCCGATATCGGGCATGCCGAAGCCTTCGGAATAGCCGCCATAGAGCTGCGCCCAGTCGCTGGCCTGATAGGTGAACCCGTAGTTGCTCAGGGTCTTGCCGAACGACACCTTGCCACCGGTCACGCTCACGCCGCCCGCGTTGTTGGTGCCCCAGACGGTGCGGAAATCATCCACATCCAGCTCGGAATGCTCGCGGCGCACGCCGGCCATCAGGGTCAGCTTGTCGGTCAGGTGCAAGTCGCCCTGGAGGAAGCCGGCCTGGTTGTCGTAGGTGGAAGGCGGCACGTAGCTGCGGTTGGTCTGCACCAGCACCTGTTCGCCCTTGTCGCGCATCAGGTCGACGCCTCCGGTCAGATCGAGCAGGCCATCGAACATGCCGCGACGGCGCAGGGTCAGCTTGCCGCCCCACTTTTTCGAGTCGCTGCGGCTCTGCTCCCACAGGGTGCCGACCGGGGCGATGTCCGGGTCCTGAAAAGCCCCGGAGAGCAGCGCACCGAACTGGCCACGGTAGCGCTGATGATAGAGCTGCACGTCGAGCACGTTGCCGTACAGATCCTGGTTGCTGTAGCTGAAGGTGTATTGCCGGTTCTCGTTGAACGCCGGATCGCCCTGCGGGTCGCCCTTGCGCGCGGTGGTGGGGATGCCCGCGGCGCGGTTGCCGAGTACCGGCACGTAATCGTTGTTGCCCTTGAGCTGGTAATGATTGGCGCTGAACTGCAGGTGCTGCACGTCATCGAGCCAGTAACCCAGCTTGAACATCAGGTCATGGTCGCGGGTATCCTGAATCTCGCCGGGGTAGGCGATGCCGACCAGGTCGTCGTTGGCATCGTAGAACGCACCGCGCTCCTGCCAGGTGGCGCCGAACAGGGTCTCCCAGTCACCCTGTAGCGCGCTGACCCGGTAGTTCATCTTGTAGCCCAGGCCGTCCCTGCTGAAGCGATCATCGCTTTCCAGGCTGACCCCGGCGTGCTGGCTGACGCCATTACCCTCGGGGCGACGGCTGATGAAGTTGACGATGCCACCGGTAGCCCCGCCGCCATGCTCGGCCGAGGCACCATGGATCACCTCGATGCGTTCGATCTGCGCCAGGTCGATGGTGTAGCTGCTGCGTCCGTCGTTACGGATCGAGCTGGCCTGCGGCACACCGTCGACAAGAAACTGCGGTGTACGGCCGCGCAGCGTTTCACCAGCGTTGGACATCTTCTGCCGGCTCGGTGAATAGGATGGGATCAGGCTGCTCAGCACCTGTCCCGGGTCGCTGCTCAGCGCCAGTTGCTGTTCGATCTGCTGACGGTCGATGACGGTCACGCGTTGGCTGGTCTGACCCACCGCGGTGTCGCTGCGCAGGGTGCTGACCGTGACGGAGTCCAGCTCCAGCACATCGTCTTCGAGCGGACGCCGCTGTGGCTGGCGCTCCAGCCCGTAGACCCCCTCGCCCTGACGCACCGCGCGCAGGCCACTGTCCTGCAACAGACGCGCGAAGCCTTCATCCACCGCGTAGCTGCCCTGCAAACCCTGGCTGATCTGGCCCTGCAGCGCTGCCGAATCGAACGACAGGGCGACGCCGGCCGCACTGGCGTAGCGGTTGAGTACCTCGGCCAATGGGCCGCCGGCGATATCGAATGACTGCACCTGCGCGGCAGGCTCCGCTGGTGCTGCAGCGGCCATCGGTACGGCCAGCGCCAGGCCGGAACAGAACAGCGCGGCCTGGACGGCGGCGGTCAGCTTATGCAGTTTGCAGCGAGGTTGACGCATGAATTTCCCCTGAGAATGAAAGGCCTGTAGCCGATATTCCAAGAGGGCCGAGCCAGTCGAGAAAAAAGTGCAAACGACAATGAATATTTTTAAACCTTCGGCACCAGCGTTACCCAGTAATCGCTGCGCCGTACCACGCGCAACGGAAAGCTGTGCTCCAGCGCCGCCAGAGCGCGGTCGGTATCGGTCAGGGGGAAACTGCCGGAAACCTTCAGACCGGCCAGCGCCGGATCGAGACGCAGCACACCGTGGCGATAGCGCGCCAGCTCGGCGATCACCTCACCCAATGGCTGATCGAGGGCGATCAGGCTGCCCTGGGTCCAGGCCGCCGTGGCCGCATCGTTGGCGCGCTGCATCCCCAGTTGCTCGGCATCGAAGCGCAGCTGGTGCCCGGAGGCGAGTGGCTGCATCGCTGGCAGATGGCGCAGCGGGGCCACCTCCACGGACTGCTCCAGTACCGCGACATGGCTGTCCTTTTCATCACTGCGCACGCAGAAACGCGCGCGCTGGCAGCGCACCAGGCCATGGCGGGTTTCCACCAGCAGCGGCCGTACCTCGTCGACGCTATCGAGCAGCGCCTCGCCACTGAGCAGGCGCAGCACGCGGCGCGCTCCATCGTCTTGCCATTGCGCAGCGCTGGCCGTACCCAGCATCAGCCGACTGCCATCGCTCAATTGCCACTGGCGACGCTCGCCCACGCCGCTGCGAAAGTCGGCCAGCCAGTAGCGGCGTGTGTCGCTCTGCCAGGCGAACCAGCCCAGCGGCAGGGCCAGCCCTGCCAACATCAGGCTGCCGAGCAGCCGGCGACGGTTGCGGTCGACGCCACGCAAGGCGGACGAGGCTACCGGTCCGGGCAGCAGGCCCAACTGTTCACGCAGGTGCTCGATCTGTTGCCAGGCCTGCCGATGCTGTTCGTCGGCGTCGTACCAGCGCTGCCAGGCCTGCTGTTCACTGGCATCGCTATGGCCGGAGCACAAACGCGCGTACCAGCTGCTGGCCGCCTTGAGCGCGGTGCGTTGCGCCTCGTTCATGATCGCCAGCCGGCCTGCAGCAGGCAGCAGTGCTCGATGGCGCGGGCCATGTAGCTGTTCACGCTGCGCAGGGAAATGCCCAGGCGGGCGGCGATCTGCGCGTAGGTGAGACCGTCGAGCTGGGAAAGGATGAACACCTCGCGCACCTTCCGGCCAAGCCCGGCGAGCATGCGGTCGACCTCCATCAGCGCCTCCAGTAGCAGCGCCTGCTGCTCGGCGCTGGGCTGCTCGGCGTGTGGCTGCAGGGCCAGAGCATCGAGGTAGGCCTGCTCCAGCGAGCGCCGCCGCAGGAAGTCGACCATCAGCCCACGCGCCACGGTGGCCAGGTAGTCGCGCGGTTCGTGGATGCTCGCCGCATTGCCGGCACGCAACAGGCGAACGAAGGTGTCCTGCGCCAGGTCGGCAGCATCGCAGCCATTACCCAGACGTCGCCGCAGCCAACCTTGCAGCCAGCTGTGATGATCGCGATAGAGAGTGTGCAGGACCTGAGCGTCGGCGGACATGGAACAGAGTTCATATCAAATGACAATGAATTGCATTGTCATCTTTGCCGAGGCGGCTTGGCAATATTGGCGATGTCCGGTCGCTAGGGCCTACCCGTTAACCTGGCAATGCCTCAAGCCTGCAGTCGGCGCCCAGACGGGCATTGATCCAGGTAACCCCATCCTCGATTCCGCCAAAGGGATAGAGATGCCAGCCAACGCTGCCCAGTTGCCGGCCAGCCAGCCCAGCCTGCAACTGCTCCCAGTAGCGTTCGGCGCCCACGCGTTGCATCAGATTGGTCATCGACAGCCCGTAACGCCGCAGGATCGAAGCTGAGGTCGCCACGCCGAACTGACGGGCGAAGCGCAGCAGCTTGCCGACATCGGCCGGGCCTGGCACGCCGATGCGCACAGGCGTGTCGATACCCTGCTGGCGCAGTTGCTCGATCCAGCGCACCACCGCCTCGGCATCGAAGCCGAACTGCGTGGTGATCTCCACGGCGCAGCCGGCCTCACGCAGAAAATCCAGCTTCCACTGCAGCGCGCGCATGAGCTCGACCCTGTCGATCTTCGGGTGTCCTTCCGGGTAACCGGTAATCACCACCTGATCGATGCCGTGGCGCTCCAGCACACCACTGGCCAGCAGCGCCAGGGAGTCCTGGTAGGGCCCGGCAGGCGTGGCCGGATCGCCGCCGACGAACATGAAGCGTTTCGGCGCCGCCTGCTCGATCAACGCGCCGATCAGCTCGTCGCGATCGCCCTCGCTGCGCAGCCGACGTGAGGAAATGATCGGCACCGGCTCGGCGCCGCAGGCACGGATGACCTTGGCCGCATGGATTCGCTGGGCGTGGTCCTCGTTGCCCAGAAAGGCAATGTTGATCGGCGTGCCGGCCGGTATCGCCGCACGTGCCTGCTCGACTTCGTGGATGCCCTTGCCGGTCACTTCCAGCGTGTAGGGGGTGAAATTGCTGCGAGGGTTGGACATCGATGCCTCGTCTGAACCGGCCGGGCCGCTGAGGGAAAGGAAAGTCCGGCGATGCTAGCAACCGACTCCGCGCCCTGCCTCGCTGGTAGCGTCGCGCTCTTGAACAGAGACGACCTGGCCGGGGAACCTTGCTCAGGCCGCCAGCTCGTCGCGTAACCAGCGCGCCAGGCGCTCGCTGCGCGGGTCGGGGCGGCGCGTCCACAGGGCCAGGCAGCCACTGGTTTCGACGAAGCCCCAGGGCGCAACCAGACGACCGGCGCGCAGGTCGTCGGCCACCAGCGTTTCCGGCGCGATGGCCACGCCAAGCCCGGCCGCCGCCGCCTCCAGCAAGTAATAGAGATGCTCGAAACCCTGGCCCTGGTGCAGTCGCTCGGGCGCCAGCCCCTTGGCCTGCGCCCACTGCGGCCAGGCCTGCGGGCGCGAGGTGGTGTGCAGCAGCGCCTCGGCGTAGAGCGCCTCGGGCAAGGCAGCAGCCAACTGCGCATGGTTGGCATAGCGCGGGCTGAGCACCGGGCCGATGCGCTCGGGCGCCAGCTCGAATACCTGCATGTCGGCCGGCCAGGGTGGGTCGGCGAACAGCAGGGTGGCATCCACCTCGGCGCTGCGCGGGTCCAGCTCGCCCTGGCTGGCCGAGAGTTGCAGGCGCAGCTCAGGTAATTCGCGCTGCAGGCGATCGAGACGCGGGATGAACCAGCGCGCCAGCAGGCTGCCGGGGCAGCCGAGCACGAAGGGGCGCTCTTCGGTTTCGCGACGCAGCGTGGCGCAGGTATCGCGCAGGCGCTCGAAGGCCTCCGAAGTGGCATCGCGCAGGCGCATGCCGGCGGCGGTAAGCTTGACACCCCGGCCGTCCTTGTCGAACAGGCCGAGGCCCAGTTGCTCTTCAAGTACGCGAATCTGCCGGCTGACCGCGCCGTGGGTGACATGCAGCTCCTCGGCGGCGCGGCTGACGCTTTGCAGGCGAGCGGCCGCCTCGAAGGCACGCAGCGCATTGAGGGGGGGTAGATCGCGGCTCATGGGAGAGGTGATTTTTTCTGACAGGTCGGAGGCATCTAATCACGTTCCCCGCGGGTCGCCAACCTGCCGCCTGCTTACTGCCGCTGCAGACGGTGGTCGATGCCGCTGGTTTCCACATCCGGATCGTCCCCTTGCCAGGTGACTTGCTGGCTGATTCCGTTGACCTCCAGCTGCACCGGCCCCTGCAGCTCAAGGGTGAGTACGTTGCTGGCGCCGTATAGCACGACCTGCGCGGGCTGCTGACCGTCGCCCTGTACCTGGGCCGTGATCCGGTGATCGGCACCGTCCACATCCAGACCACCGAGCCGTCCGGCCTGTATCTCATTTCCCGCACCGGTCACCTCCAGGCCGGCGGCATTGTCCAGGCTGACCACGTGTTTCGAACCGTGCACCTCGACGCGGCCACAGTCGCCACTCAAACGGAAGTGGTTGTCCGCGCCGGTGATACTGACGTCCTGCCCCTTGCACGTCACATCGCGTGAGTTGCCAATACCATGGAGTTCCAGTGTCGCAGCCTGAGCCGTCGTCGCCAGCGCTGCGCAGATCACGCTTACCGCCATTACCTTGTGCATTCGTGTGTCTCTCCCTGTGAAGCGACGCCATGCCGCCTGCGGCTGGGACAGATTAGGCAGCGCCGAGTTCTGCTCATAGGTCACGCGCGTGCGCTGCATCACACCAGCGGGCCTGTTGATTTGTGAGTTTTTCTGACAGGTAAACTCAATCAAATCGCTTTTCGCCGCGTCTCATGGGGCTAGAATGGCCCCATCACTCACTCGCCCTGCCAGCCACTGGCTGTCGACAAGGAGCACGCCATGACCTCATTTCGCACCGGCCCCGACGCTCGCGGTCTGTTCGGCCGCTTCGGTGGTCAGTTCGTCGCCGAAACCCTGATGCCGCTGATCAACTCGCTGGCCGCCGAGTACGAGAAGGCCAAGAGCGATCCGGCCTTCCTCGAAGAGCTGGCCTACTTCCAGCGCGACTACATCGGCCGCGCCAGCCCGCTTTACTACGCCGAGCGCCTCTCCGAGCACTTCGGCGGCGCGAAGATCTACCTCAAGCGCGAAGACCTGAACCACACCGGCGCGCACAAGATCAACAACTGCATCGGCCAGATCCTCCTGGCCAAGCGCATGGGTAAGCAGCGCATCATCGCCGAGACCGGCGCCGGCATGCACGGCGTGGCCACCGCCACCGTGGCCGCGCGCTTCGGCATGCAGTGCGTGGTGTACATGGGCACCACCGACATCGACCGCCAGCAGGCCAACGTCTTCCGCATGAAGCTGCTCGGCGCCGAGGTGATTCCGGTCACCGCCGGCACCGGCACCCTCAAGGACGCCATGAACGAGGCCCTGCGCGACTGGGTGACCAACGTCCACAACACCTTCTACCTGATCGGCACTGCCGCAGGTCCCCATCCGTACCCGGCCATGGTGCGCGACTTCCAGTCGGTGATCGGCAACGAAGTGCGCGAGCAGATCATGGCGAAGGAAGGCCGTCTGCCCGACTCGCTGGTGGCCTGCATCGGCGGCGGTTCCAACGCCATCGGCCTGTTCCACCCCTTCCTCGATGACCAGGGCGTGCAGATCGTCGGCGTCGAGGCGGCCGGCCATGGCATCGACACCGGCAAGCATGCGGCGAGCATGGCCGGTGGCGCGCCGGGCGTGCTGCACGGCAACCGCACCTTCCTGCTGCAGGACGAGGACGGCCAGATCACCGATGCCCACTCGATTTCCGCCGGCCTCGACTACCCCGGCGTCGGCCCGGAACACGCCTGGTTGCACGAGATCAAGCGCGTCGAATACGTGCCGATCAGCGATGACGAAGCCCTCGAAGCCTTCCACCAGTGCTGCCGCCTGGAAGGCATCATCCCGGCCCTGGAAAGCGCCCACGCGCTGGCCGAAGCCTTCAAACGTGCACCCAAGCTGCCCAAGGATCACCTGATGGTGATCAACCTGTCCGGTCGTGGCGACAAGGACATGCAGACCGTGATGCACCACATGCAGGACAACCAGGAGAAGCACGCATGAGCCGCCTGCAAAGCCGTTTTGCCGAACTGAAAGCGGAAAACCGCGCCGCGCTGGTGACCTTCATCACCGCCGGTGACCCCGACTACGCCACCTCGCTGAGCATCCTCAAGGGCCTGCCGGACGCCGGTGCCGACGTGATCGAGCTGGGCATGCCGTTCACCGACCCGATGGCCGACGGCCCGGCCATCCAGCTCGCCAACATCCGCGCGCTGGCCGGCAAGCAGGGCATGCAGCAGACGCTGCAGATGGTTCGCGAATTCCGCGCCGGCAACCAGAGCACGCCGCTGGTGCTGATGGGCTACTACAACCCCATCTTCGTCTACGGCGTGGAGCGCTTCATCGCCGATGCCAAAGAGGCCGGCGTCGACGGCCTGATCGTGGTCGACCTGCCGCCGGAGCATAACGACGAGCTGTGCGAGCCGGCGCAGAGCGCAGGCATGGACTTCATCCGCCTGACCACCCCGACCACCGACGACGACCGCCTGCCCACCGTGCTGGCCGGCAGCTCCGGCTTCGTCTACTACGTGTCGGTGGCCGGCGTGACTGGCGCCGGTGCGGCGACCCTGGATCATGTCGAGGAAGCCGTGGCGCGCCTGCGTCGCCACACCGACCTGCCGGTGTGCATCGGCTTCGGCATCCGCACCCCGCAGCACGCCGCCGAAGTGGCCAGGCGCGCCGAGGGCGCGGTGGTCGGCTCGGCGCTGATCGACAAGATCGCCGAGGCGAAAAGCCCGCAGCAAGCCATCGACGGCGTGCTCGGCCTGTGCCGCGAGCTGGCCGAAGGGGTGCGCGGCGCGCGGCGCTAACACCCTCTCAGGCATACGAAAAAAAAGCCGCTGGCGGAGCGATTCGTCAGCGGCTTTTGCATAGGTGCTGTCGAGTTCGATGACCCTATGGCCTGGGTTTCCCGAGGCTTGAACCACCCTGCGAGCTCATGCGGGCCATGCCGCTTCCATGGCTTTTTCTACCTCAGGCAAAAGCGCGTCAGCCGCTGCAATCAACTCATCCAGCAACTTCTCATCCACGTCCATATAACCTTCGTATTCCGCCAGATTGCGCCGCTCATGGCACAACGCAAACAGGCGAACTTGCGCCTTGCTGACGGCAAGCGTGTGCGTCAGGCACTGGAATACCAGATAGCGGCGGTCGGAACGATAGCCCTGCAGGCGCAATGCAGTCAGAGCCAGTGCGTGTGCGGCGTTGTAGGCGAGGTCGAAGCGGCTGGAGAATGACAGCGCAGGGTTGTGGGCGTCCTGCAGGCGGTCGATGGCCGAACGCAGCAGGCCTTCGCATTCCTTGCGATCTGGCGGTTCGGTCTTGAGGTTGCCCGTGCGCACCAGGTTGTCCAGATTGTCGTTACTGCCCATGCTTGGTTCCCTCCGGATCGTGGCCGATCAGCTCGATCTTGTCCTGTTGCACCACTCGCAGCACGAAGCTGTTGGCAGAGGCCTTCCTGGCTTGCCACTCGTGCGGAGTGTACAGCGTCGGATTGATGGTGCGCCCAAGTTGCGCCTCGACCGGCAGCAGTCGCTCCATCACCTCGGCATAGCTGAGGCCGTCGCCAATCAGCATCAGGTCGATATCGCTACCGGCATGTTCGCTGCCCTTGGCCAGCGAACCATAGACGAACGCCCACGTCAGTTGCCCGGCCAGCGGCGTGAGCGCTTCACGTAGCGGCGCGTCGATACCGAAGGTCTTGCGCACGATGCCCAGCAGCTCGGTATAGATCGGGCAGTCCGGATTGGCCTGGTAATGGGTCTGGTTGCCCTGACGGGTCATGCTCAGGATACCCACCTGTTGCAGACGCTCCAGCTCGCGCATCAGGCTGCCTTTGCCGACCTGCGCATGGCGGGCGATTTCATTGGCGTAGAAGCTCTGCTGCGGCTTGCCGTAAAGCAGCCCCAGCACCTTGCGCTGGGTGCCCGTGAACAGCGCTTCACTTAATGAGAGAGTTTGCATTGGCGATCCGGCAAGTCCCAAAATGGGAACGATAGTTCCCTTTTTGGGACTCTACAATGTTCTCTTCGCTAAAGAGTGAGCGCGCGGCCTGCCTTAGTCACAGGCAAGGCCCTCAGTCACATTACTGACCTATTCGCCCGCGCGTTTGAGCAACTGCTTGCAACGCTCGGACAGGTGCACCACGCGCAGGTGCTTGCCGGCGCGTTCGTAGCGCTCGCGCAGGGTCTTCAGCGCGGCGATGGCCGAGTAGTCGACGAAGCTCAGGTGGCGGCAGTCCAGGGTCACCTGCTGCGGGTCGTCGACCGGCTCGAACTGCGCTAGGAAGGTGGTGCAGGAGGCGAAGAACAGCGTGCCGTGCGCGCGGTACAGCTTGCTGCCATCGGCCTGTATATCGCTGTCGGCATAGAGTTCGCGGGCGTGCTGCCAGGCGAAGTTGAGCGCGGCAATGACGATGCCGCAGAGCACGGCGGTGGCCAGGTCGGTGGCCACGGTGATGGCGGTCACGGCGACTATCACCAGCACGTCGTTGGCCGGCACCTTGCCGGCCACGCGCAGCGAACCCCAGGCAAAGGTCTGCTGCGCCACCACGAACATCACACCCACCAGTGCTGCCAGGGGGATGCGTTCGATCAGCGGCGAGAGGAACAGCACGAAGAGCAGGATCATCACCCCGGCGACAACGCCGGAGACCCGACCACGCCCGCCTGAGCTGAGGTTGATCACGGTCTGGCCGATCATCGCGCAGCCGCCCATGCCGCCGATCAGGCCGGAGGTCATGTTGGCCACACCGAGCGCCACGCATTCGCGATCCGGGTGGCCGCGCGTGGCGGTGATCTCGTCGGTGAGGTTCAACGTCAGCAGGGTTTCCAGCAGACCGACCAGGGCCATCAGCACGGCGTAGGGAGCGATGATGGCCAGGGTTTCCACGGTCCAGGGGATATCCGGCAGCATCAGGCTCGGCAGGCCGCCGGCGATCTGCGCCATATCGCCCAGGGTGTGGGTCGGCAGGTCGAGCAGGTAGACCAGCGCGCCAATGCCGAGGATCGCCACCAGGGCCGGCGGCACCGCGCGGGTCAGGCGCGGTAGTAGATAGACGATGAGCATGGTCAGCGCCACCAGACCGAGCATCAGGTACAGCGCCTTGCCGTGCAGCCAGTGGCCGTCATGCTGGAAATGCTCGAGCTGGGCCAGGGCAATGATGATGGCCAGGCCGTTGACGAAGCCCAGCATCACCGGGTGCGGCACCATGCGGATCAGCTTGCCCAGGCGCAGCAGGCCGAACGCCAGCATGATCAGGCCGCCGAGCAGCACCGTGGCCAGCAGGTACTGCACGCCGTGCTGCACCACCAGGGCGACGATCACCACCGCCATCGAGCCGGCCGCACCGGAAATCATGCCCGGCCGGCCGCCGAACAGGGCGGTGAGGGTGCAGATGATGAAGGCACCGTACAGGCCCATCAGCGGGTTGAGCTGGGCCACCAGGGCGAAGGCGATGCACTCGGGCACCAGGGCGAAGGACGAGGTCAGGCCGGCCAGCAGGTCGGCGCGCAAGCTTGCAGGTTTCATGAGCAGGTGCGGGTCGCTAGAAGGGCGCGCATGGTAACCCCCGAGTCCACTAGCGGCCACCCGTCCTGCCCACTGGTTACTGACGAGCCCCTGCCGTAGGGTGGACAACGCTTTTTTGTCCACCATTGGACTCGTCAGGTGGTGGACGGGTGACGCATCGTCCACCCTACGCATGATGACCACAACGAACAGGAGACCTCCCCATGAGCAAGAACCTGCTGATCACCGGTGCTAGTCGTGGCATCGGCCGCGCCACGGCCCTGCTGGCCGCAGCCGGTGGCTGGACGGTCGGAGTGAACTATCGCAGCGACCGCGCCGCCGCCGATGAGGTGGTGGCGCAGATCGAGGCCATGGGTGGCCAAGCCGTCGCCCTGCCGGGCGATGTCGCAGTCGAAGAGGATGTGCAGCGCCTGTTCGCGGCCATGGACAAGTTCGGCCCGCTGCACGGTCTGGTGGTCAATGCCGGCATCGTCGCGCCGCCCCTGCCGCTGCTGGAGATGAGCGGCGAGCGCCTGCAACGGATGTTCGAGGTCAATGTGCTGGGCAGCTACCTGACTGCTCGCGAAGGAGCCCGGCGCATGGCCCGCAGCCGAGGCGGCGAGGGTGGCTCGATGGTGCTGGTGTCGTCGGTTGCCGCCAGCCTTGGCGCACCGTTCGAGTACGTCGACTATGCCGGGGCGAAAGGCGCCATGGACGTGCTGACCCGCGGCCTGGCCAAGGAGCTGGGCGGCGAGGGCGTGCGGGTCAACGCCGTGCGGCCGGGGCTGATCGATACCGAGATCCACGCCAGTGGCGGCCAGCCGGACCGCGCCGAGCGCCTCGGCAGAACCACGCCACTGGGGCGCGCCGGGCGTGCCGAGGAAGTCGCGGAAGCGATCATCTGGCTGCTCGATGACAAGGCCAGCTACACCACCGGTGCACTGATCGATATAGCTGGCGGCCGATAGCGCCCAGAGTCGCGGCTAAAGCCCCTCCCACACATTCGTGGCCAGGCCTGCGCACCAAAACCAACGGCTCAATCCCAGCGCGGCGCAAAGCCTGGGTTGGCAACGCGCTCACCACGATCCAGCGTTTCGATGGCAGCCATGTCCTCGGTGCTCAGACGCAGCTCGGCAGCGGCCAGGTTGGCGGCCAGGTTCTCGCGCTTGGTCGAGGAGGGGATCACCGTATAGCCCTGCTGCAGCGACCAGGCCAGGGCAACCTGTGCCGGGCTGGCGCCATGGGCGGCGGCGATGCGCTGGATCTCCGGTTCGGCCAGCACCTTGCCGTAGGCCAGCGGCATGTAGGCGGTCAGATGAATACCCTGCTGCCGGGCGAACGCCACCAGCTTGCGATTCTGCAGCAGCGGATGGATTTCCACCTGGTTGGTGGCGATCTCGTCCACGCCCACGGCTTCGATGGCCTGGCGCAAATGGGCGATGGTGAAGTTGGACACACCGATGGCCGCGGTCAAACCCTGGCGCTTGGCCTCGAGCAGCTCGCCCAGATACTGCGCCACGGGAATCTCGTCATTCGGCGACGGCCAGTGGATCAGGGTCAGGTCGACACGCTCCAGGCCCAGGCGCTGCAGGCTCTCGCGCAGGCTGGGAAGCACCCGGCCACTGCCGAGGTTCTCGGTCCACACCTTGGTAGTGACGAACAGCTCGTCACGCGCCACGCCGCTGTCGGCAATGGCCTAGCCGACCTCGGCCTCGTTGCCGTAGATCTGCGCCGTGTCGATATGCCGGTAGCCCAATTCGAGACCGGTGCGTACCGAGTCGACGGCGACCCGATCCTTGAGACGGAAGGTGCCGAGGCCGAAGGGGGGAATGAATTTCATGAGAAGCTCCTCATAGATCGGGAAACGCCGGCCGCGCATCGGGGCGCAACGGGTATCGAAAGATTCGGCACCATCGATCACGCAAAAGTTGCAGAACCTTGCCTGGCGGCGCGCGGGGTTGAGATGGCGCAGTATCCGCGCCAGACTCCTGCGGAAAAAGCCGGAAACTCCGCAAACACCTTTGACTGAAGATCAACAATGAAAACCAGCCTGGAAGAAATGCTCGCCTTCGTCAGCGTGGTCGACAGCGGTTCGATCAGCGCCGCGGCCGAGCAGCTGGAACAAACCGCCTCGGGTGTCAGCCGCGCACTGAGTCGCCTGGAGGAAAAGCTCGGCGTTACCCTGCTGCGCCGCACCACGCGACGCCTGGAGCTGACCGAAGAGGGCGAGGTGTTCCTGGCTCAGGCGCGGCGCATCCTCGCCAGCGTCGAGGAAGCCGAGGAGCAGATGACCCTGCGTCGCCAGGCACCGGCAGGGCGCTTGCGCATAAACACCGCCTCGCCCTTCATGCTGCATGCGATCGTGCCGCTGATCGGCGAATTTCGCGCGCTTTATCCGCAGATCGAGCTGGAACTGAACAGCGACGACCGCATCATCGACCTACTGGAACGACGCACAGACCTGGCCATCCGCATCGGTCATCTGCCGGACTCCAGCCTGCACGCGCGGCCCCTGTGTCATAGCTATCGGCGCGTGCTGGCCAGCCCCGAGTACCTGCGCCGGCATGGTACGCCGGCACGCACCGAAGACCTGTCAGGACACAGCCTGATCGGTTTCACCGAGCCTGACAGCCTCAATGAATGGCCTCTGCGGCATGCGCTCGGCGAGCGCTGGCGCATCACTCCAAGCCTGCGCGCCTCCAGCGGCGATACCGTTCTCGCGCTGGCCCTGGCCGGCGAGGGGCTGGTGTGCCTGTCGGATTTCATGACCGATACCGCTCGCGCCAGCGGCGCACTGGTGGAGGTGCTGGCCGAGCAACGGGTGGAGGTGCGCCAGCCAATCAACGCGGTGTACTACCGCAACACCGCGCTGGCGTCGCGCATCACCTGTTTTCTCGATTTCCTCAGCGAACGGCTGGGCTGCCCGCGCTGACGCACCACGACTGAGGAAGATTGACCGTAGCCCGGATGCAATCCGGGGCCTTGTGACTGTTTCCCCGGATTGCATCCGGGCTACACGACGGCACAACGAAAAAGGGCGACTCACCGAGTCGCCCTTTTCTGCATCAGCGCCAGGTCATTGCGCGGCCTGCAGGCTCCACTCGGCCAGCTTCTGCTGCTTGTAGCTGAGTGCGGCGGCCGGCACCGGGGTGACCTTGCCAGTCTCCATCCAGCGTTTGAGGCGGTTGGCGTCGGCCATATGGGTGTACTTGCCGAAGGCGCCGAGCACCACGAAAGCCACCGGACGGTTGGCGATGGTGGTGGCCATTACCAGACAGCGACCGGCGGCGTTGGTGAAGCCGGTCTTGCTCAGGTTGATGTTCCAGTCGGCCTTGCGCACCAGCGCATTGGTATTGCGAAAGCCCAGGGTGTAATTGGGCTTGCGGAAGGCCACGGTGGCTTCGGAATCGGTGCTGAACTGGTGGATCAGCGGGTACTGGTTGGCCGCCTTGACCATCAGCGCCAGATCACGGGCGGTGGCTACGTTCTGTTCGGACAGGCCGGTGGGTTCGACGAAGTGGCTGTTGTGCATGCCCAGCGCCCTGGCCTTGGCGTTCATCGCCGCGACAAAGGCCGCGTGGCCGCCCGGATAATGGTGCGCGAGGCTGGCGGCGGCACGGTTCTCCGAGGACATCAGCGCCAGGTGCAGCATGTCGCGCCGGCTGATCTCGCTGCCAATGCGCACGCGGGAGAACACGCCCTGCATTTCCTTGGTGTCACGGATGGTGATCGGCAATACCTCGTCCAGCGGCAGCTTGGCGTCGAGCACCACCATGGCGGTCATCAGTTTGGTGACCGAGGCGACCGGCAGGCGCAGGTCCGGGTTGCTGGAATACAGCTCCTGGCCGGTTTTCAGATCGATCAGCAATGCACTACCGGCGGCCAGCTCCTGCTTGGGCTGGGCCGGCGCGGCCTGGAGGTTCGAAACAACAAGGCTACCGCACAGCAGCAGGCCCAAAATCGAATGACGGAGTTTCACGGTTCAGCTCACCGGTTGGAGTGGAGGGGCCGCAAGCACATTTCGCACGATGGCGGTGTGCGGCGGCGCTCAGTATAGGGACTCGGCGCCCGCTATTGCAGTATGGCCCGGTTAAACGGTCGCCGCTGGCGAATCCAGTTCGGCCTGCAACCAGTCGACGAAACGCGCGCTCAGGCGCTGGCGGCGCTTGCGCTCGGGCAGTACCAGGTAGTAGCCAAGCGCCGAGTGCGCTTCGGCCTCGCCCAGACGACAGAGCAATCCCTGCGCGAGAAGTTCATCCACCAGATGGCGCCAGCCGATGGCCACGCCTTGCCCGGCGATGGCGGCCTGGATCAGCAGGGTGTAGTTGTCGAAGCGCAGGGCACCGGGCGTCGGCAGGCGGGCGATGCCGAGGGCGCGGAACAAGCCCTCCCAGTCGAACCAGCGCGAACGGTGTTCAGGCCGCAGGTGCAACAGTGGCAGCTCGGTCAGCACCTGAGCCGGCAGCGGCGGCTGACGCTCGCCGAGCAGACGCGGGCTGCACACCGGGAACACCTCTTCACGAAACAGCAGATGCGCCTCGCCATGCTTGAAACGGCCATCGCCGAAGCGGATCGCCACGTCGATGTCACTGGGCACCGTGGCCGGGTCGCGCTCGCTGGTGATCAGGCTGACGTCCACCTCCGGGTACAGGCGATTGAAGCGCTGCAGACGCGGCATCAGCCAGTAGGCGGCGAAGGCGAAGTCGGTGGCCACCTGCAGCACCTCATGCTGCTGACGCGCGGTAACGGCGACGAGCCCGGCATCGAGACTCGCCAGCCCTTCCTGCACATGAGCCAGCAGCAGCTCACCGGCCTCGGTCAGGGCGATGCCGCGATAGACGCGGTCGAACAGGCGCGTGGCCAGTTGCTGCTCGAGGCGTTTGATCTGCTGGCTGATGGCCGGCTGGCTGCTGCCCAGTTCGCTGGCAGCGGCGGTGAAACTGAGCTGGCGCGCCGCCGACTCGAACACCCGCAGCGCGTCGAGCGACAACCCATCGATGGCTTTGAACATAAGCTCTGCTTATCCGAGGCATGTGTCGCAGCCGGGTTTACCCTGCTGACGTTCTACCGGAATCATGGCGCCAGCACTGTCGCATAAATCAACGATATGGAATAGCCGCCACCATGAAGCGCCCGAACATCCTCTTCATCATGGCCGACCAGATGGCCGCGCCGATCCTGCCGCTGCACGATGCCGCCTCGCCGGTGCAGATGCCCCACCTGATGAAGCTGGCCGAGCAGGCCGTGGTGTTCGACTCGGCCTACTGCAACAGCCCGCTCTGCGCGCCGTCGCGCTTCACCCTGGTCAGCGGCCGGCTGCCATCGCAGATCGGCGCCTACGACAACGCCGCCGACTTCCCCGCCGACGTACCCACCTACGCCCACTACCTGCGCCGCCTCGGCTATCGCACGGCACTGTCGGGCAAGATGCACTTCTGCGGCCCGGATCAGTTGCACGGCTATGAGGAGCGCCTGACCAGCGACATCTACCCGGCCGACTACGGCTGGGCGGTGAACTGGGACGAGCCGGACGTACGCGCCAGCTGGTACCACAACATGTCCTCGGTGCTGCAGGCCGGCCCCTGCGTGCGCAGCAATCAACTGGATTTCGACGAGGAGGTGGTGTTCAAGGCGCGCCAGTATCTCTATGACCACGTGCGCCTGACGCCGGAGCAGCCGTTCTGCCTGACCGTGTCGATGACCCACCCGCACGACCCCTACACCATTCCCCGCGAATACTGGGATCGCTACGAGGGCGTGGACATCCCCATGCCACGTCAGCACATCGAGCAGAGTGAGCAGGATCCGCACTCGCAGCGCCTGCTCAAGGTCATCGACCTGTGGGACAAGCCGCTGCCCGAGGACAAGATCCGCGACGCCCGCCGCGCCTACTTCGGTGCCTGCAGCTATATCGACGACAACATCGGCAAGCTGCTGGGGACCCTGGAGGAATGCGGCCTGGCCGAAGACACCCTGATCGTCTTCTCCGGCGACCATGGCGACATGCTCGGCGAGCGCGGCCTCTGGTACAAGATGCACTGGTTCGAGATGTCCGCCCGCGTGCCGCTGCTGGTCCATGCACCGAAGCGCTTCGCCGCGCATCGGGTCAGCCAGTCGGTCTCCACCCTCGATCTGCTGCCTACCCTGGTGGAACTGGCCGGCGGCCAGGTCGAGCAGGGCCTGGAACTGGAAGGTCGCTCACTGCTGCAGCACCTCAAGGGTGAGGGCGGGCATGACGAAGTGCTCGGCGAATACATGGCCGAAGGCACGCTCAGCCCGCTGATGATGATTCGCCGCGGCCCATGGAAGTTCGTCTATTCCGAGCAGGATCCGCTGCTGCTGTTCAACCTCGACAGCGACCCGCAAGAACACCGCAACCTGGCCAACTGCAGCGAGCACAAGGACATCCTCGTCGGTTTCCTGGCCGAGGCCCGCGAACGCTGGGATATCCCGGCGATTCACGTCGCCACCCTGGCCAGCCAGCGCCGCCGCCGACTGGTGGCCGAGGCGCTGAGCCAGGGCAAGCTGACCAGCTGGGATCACCAGCCCTGGGTCGACGCCAGCCAACAGTACATGCGCAACCATATCGATCTCGACGACCTGGAGCGCCGTGCCCGCTTCCCTCAGGTGTGAACCTTTACCCACTGCCGCCCCCAAAACAGAAGAAAAAAAGGAGAGACGCCATGAACCGATTCAGTGTGCTGTTACTCGCCACCGCGCTCAGCAGCGCCGGCAATGCCTGGGCCGAGGATGCAGCCTGCAGCACGGTCAAGCTCGGTGACCCCGGCTGGAGCGACATCGCCGTGACCAACGGCATCGCCAGCTTCCTGCTCGACGGCCTGGGCTACAGGGCGGAAAGCCAGACCCTGGCCGTGCCGATCATCTTCGCCGGGCTGCAGAAAGGCCAGGTCGACGTCTTCCTCGGCAACTGGATGCCTGCGCAGCAGAGCAACTACGACAAGTTCGTCGCCAGCGGTGAGGTGGACAAGCTGGCGCAGAATCTCGAAGGCACCGAATACACCCTGGCCGTACCGACCTATGCCTATGAGGCCGGGGTGAAGACCTTCGCCGACCTCGACAAGCACGCCGACAAATTCGGCAAGAAGCTTTACGGCATCGCTTCCGGCTCGCCGGCCAACGAGTCGATCAGGCAGATGATCGCCGCCGACGAGTTCGGCCTCGGCGACTGGAAACTGGTGGAATCCAGCGAGCAGGCAATGCTGGTACAGGTGGGCCGTGCGGTGAAGCGCGATCAGTTCGTGGTGTTTCTCGGCTGGACGCCGCATCCGATGAACGTGCAGTACGACATGAAGTACCTCAAGGGCGGCGAGAAGTATTTCGGCGACAGCGGCCAGGTCAACACCCTGGCGCGCAAGGGCTATGCCGCGCAGTGCCCGAACGTCGGCAAGCTGTTCGCCAACCTCAAGTTCACCCAGGACATGGAGAACAGCATCATGGATCAGGTGCTGAGCAAGCAGGCCAGCAACGACGCGGCGATCAAGGCCTGGCTCAAGGCCAACCCGCAGGTGCTCGATGGTTGGTTGCAGGGCGTCACCACCCGTGACGGCGGCGATGGCCTGGCTGCGGTGAAGGCGCGACTTTGAATTAACCGCCGCAAGTGAGTAGGGTGGAGTCGCCTGCGGCCCACCCTTGAACCGAACCATGCGCCTACCCGACCGACAGACCCTGCTGCCGTTTCTCCGCTGGTTGCCCGGCACCAGTCGCAAGACCCTCGGCAACGACCTGCTGGTGGGCCTGACCGGCGCCATCCTGGCCCTGCCGCAGTCGCTGGCCTACGCGCTGATCGCCGGCCTGCCCGCCGAATACGGCCTGTACGCAGCCATCGTACCGGTGATCATCGCCTGCCTCTGGGGCTCGTCCTGGCACCTGATCTGCGGACCGACCGCCGCCATCTCCATCGTCCTGTTCACCAGCGTCACGCCCATGGCGCGCATGGGCAGCGACGAATTCATCGCCTTGATCCTGCTGCTGACCTTTCTCGCCGGGCTGTTCCAGTGGCTGCTCGGCCTGTTGCGCTTCGGCGCCCTGGTGAACTTCGTCTCGCAGTCGGTGGTGCTCGGCTTCACCCTCGGCGCGGCTCTGGTGATCGCCATCGGCCAGATGCCCAATCTGCTCGGCGTGGAGGTCGCCAGCCAGCCCACGGCCCTGACCAGCCTGCTGCAGATCGGCCAGCACCTGCCCGAGGCGCACTGGCCAAGTCTGGCGCTGGCGGCCTTTACCCTGCTGCTCAGCGTGGCCGTGCGCAAACTCTGGCCAAAGGCGCCCGCACTGCTGATCGGCCTGGTCTGCGGCAGTCTGCTGACCTGGCTGCTACCGGCACGCTTCACCGCTGACATCGCCCTGGTGGCGCCATTCGAAGGAGGCCTGCCGCCTTTGACCATGCTGAGTTTCGACCTCGACGACGTGCTGCGCCTGCTACCGGCAGCGGTGGCCTGCGGCATGCTCGGGCTGGTCACCAGCCTGTCCATCGCCCGCGCGCTGGCAGTGAAGTCGCACCAGTTCCTCGATGCCAACCAGGAAGTGCGCGCCCAGGGCCTGTCGAACATGATCGGGCCGTGGTTCTCCGGCTCGCTGTCGGCCGGCTCCTTCACCCGCTCGGCGCTGAACCTGCAGGCCGGTGCACGCACACCGCTGGCCGGGGTGTTCTCGGCCCTGCTGGTGGCGCTGTTCGCGGTGTTCGGCGCAGCGCTGCTGACGCATATCCCGCTGCCGGTGATGGCCGCCGGTATCCTGCTGATCTGCTGGGGGCTGGTGGATCTGCCGGCGATTCGAGCGCTACGCAAGGTCAGTCGCTCCGAGTTCGTGGTGATGCTGCTGACCTTCGCCGCCACCCTGGTGCTGGAGCTGCAGACGGCAATCTACGCCGGTGTGCTGGCCTCACTGTTCTTCTACCTCAAGCGCACCTCGCAGCCACGCGTGCGCCTGTGGCACGACGGCGACGACGAAGTCCTGCGCATCGACGGCTCGATCTTCTTCGGCGCCTGCCAGTACATCCAGCAGCTGTTGCAGCGCAGCCGCGGCCAACGCCTGATAATCGACGCGCGGCACATCAACTTCATCGACTACGCCGGCGTGGAGATGCTGCATCAGGAGGCACGCCGCCTGCAGGCGCTGAAGCGCAGCCTGGTGTTGCGTCAGGCGCGGCCTCAGGTGGTGGAAGAGATTCTCAAGCTGGAGGGCGCCGAGCACTGCCCGGTGCAGTTCGAGGATTGAGTGAGCGGCGTCGAACCCCCAGGGCAGGTTAGCGGCGCCATCCACGAACGACCTGAAGCGTGGTGATGGCGCGTCGCGTAACCCACCGGGCGCTCTTCCCGCGTGACATCAATGGTGGGTTACGGCACCGCGGAACTTGCGCGGTCATCAGGACCTGCGCCATGCCCCCAACTCACCCTACGCAGCGGCGCTCTTCACCGACTTCGGGGTGCTCACCCCGCCAGCTGACGGCGCAGCTCGGCCAGCACCGGCGCCGTATCAGGACGCACGCCACGCCATAGCTCGAAGGCTTCAGCGGCCTGCTCGACCAGCATGCCGAGGCCATCCAGGCAACGCGCGGCGCCCTGTTCGGCTGCCCAGCGGTTGAAGGCGGTGGGCTCCTTGCCATACATCATGTCGTAGCAGAGCGTATGCCCAGGCTGGATCAGGCCCGGCGCAATCGGCGGCAACTCGCCGCCGAGGCTGGCCGAGGTGCCGTTGACGATGAGGTCGACCGGCGCATCGATCCAGTCGAAACCAGCGGCGACCAGCGGGCCGAGATCGGCGAATTCGCGCACCAGTTGCTCGGCCTTGCTTACAGTTCGGTTGGCAATCACCAGCACCGCCGGCTGCTGCGCCAGGAAGGGTTCGAGCACACCACGCACGGCACCGCCGGCACCGAGCACGAGAATGCGTTTGCCAGCCAGGCTGAAACCGGCGTTGTCCTGCAGGTCGCGAGTCAGCCCGGCACCGTCGGTGTTGTCGCCGAGCAGGCGGCCGTCTGCCAGCTTCTTCAGGGTATTCACCGCGCCGGCGCGGCGGGCGCGCTCAGTGAGCTCATCGGCCAGGCGAAAGGCCTCTTCCTTGAACGGCACGGTGACGTTGCCGCCCAGGCCCTCGACGAAGAAGGCACGAGCATCGCCGACGAAGTCATCCAGCGGCGCCAGGCGCGCATCGTAGGTCAGCGCCTGGCCGGTCTGCTCGGCGAACAGCCGGTGGATCAGCGGTGACTTGCTGTGGCCGATGGGGTTGCCGAAGACGCAGTAGCGGTCCATGGAAAGTCCTGTTTGTGGAGGCGCCAATTCGTAGCCCGGATGAAATCCGGGAGCGGTCGCTGATTTGCTCGGGATTGCATCCGGGCTACGCGAAAAAGCTCATGCCAGCCAATCGCGATCGGTGAGGAAATACTCGGTCAGGCGAGCTTCCTCGCTACCCGGCTCGGGCTTCCAGTCGTAGCCCCAACGCACATGCGGCGGCAGCGACATGAGGATCGACTCCGTACGCCCGCCGGACTGCAGGCCGAACAGGGTGCCACGGTCGAACACCAGGTTGAACTCCACGTAGCGGCCACGACGGAAGGCCTGGAACTCACGCTCGCGCTCACCGAAGGGGGTCAGCTTGCGGCGCTGGACAATGGGCAGGTAAGCCTGGATGTAGGCATCACCAATGGAACGCATGAAGGCGAAGCTGGTGTCGAAGTCCCACTCGTTGAGGTCGTCGAAGAACAGTCCGCCAATGCCACGCGGCTCGCCACGGTGCTTGAGGTGGAAGTAGCGGTCACACCAGGCCTTGAACTTGGGATAGACCTCGGCACCGAACGGCGCGCAGGCGTCACGGGCGACCTGGTGCCAGTGCACGCAGTCCTCTTCATTGGCGTAGTAGGGCGTGAGGTCGAAACCGCCGCCGAACCACCACACCGGCTCCTCGCCTTCCTTCTCGGCGCTGAAGAAGCGCACGTTGGCGTGCGAGGTCGGCACGTAGGGGTTTTCCGGGTGGATCACCAGCGACACGCCGAGGGCCTGGAAGCCACGACCGGCCAGCTCGGGGCGATGGGCGCTGGCCGACGGCGGCAAGCTGTCGCCGAACACGTGGGAAAAATTCACTCCGCCTTTTTCGATCAGCGCGCCGTTCTCGATCACCCGCGTGCGGCCACCACCACCGGCCGGGCGCTGCCAGGCGTCCTCGGCGAAGATGGCCTGGCCGTCTTCGGCTTGCAGGGCGGAGCAGATGCGATCTTGCAGGTCGAGCAGATAGGCCTTCACGGCCTCGGTACGGTCAGTCACGGCGGCACCTTGAACAGAGAGCAGGGCGGAATCGGCGGGCAGCATAGCATTCACCCAGGCACATCCGCAGTTGACGTCGGTCAATCGGGGCGATTGGATAGACCCTTTCGCCGCGCGGCGATTCAAGCCAGACAAGGAATCCAAGATGGCCAAGCGTATCCAGTTCAGCCAGCACGGCGGCAGCGACGTGCTGGAATATCGTGACTATCAACCGGCAGCGCCAGGCCCGCGCGAAGTGCGCGTGGCCAACCGGGCCATCGGCCTGAACTTCATCGATACCTATTTCCGCAGCGGCCTGTACCAGCCGCCAGCGCTGCCCTCGAGCCTGGGTACCGAAGGTGCCGGTGTGGTCGAGGCGGTAGGCAGCGAGGTCGACGGCCTCAAAGTGGGCGACCGCGTCGCTTATGCCACCGGTCCGCTCGGCGCCTACAGCGAACTGCACGTGCTACCGGCCGACAAACTGGTGAAACTGCCGGACAGCATCAGCTTCGAACAGGCGGCTGCGGTGATGCTCAAGGGCCTGACGGTGCAGTACCTGCTGCGCCAGACCTACGAGCTCAAGGGCGGCGAAACCATCCTGTTCCACGCAGCTGCCGGCGGCGTCGGCTCCTTCGCCTGCCAGTGGGCGAGAGCGCTGGGCGTCAAGCTGATCGGCACCGTCAGCTCGGCGGAGAAGGCAGCGCGGGCCAAGGCGCAGGGCGCCTGGGCGACCATCGACTACAGCCACGAGAACGTGGTGCAGCGCGTGCTGGAGCTGACCGACGGAGCCAAGTGCCCGGTGGTCTACGATGGCGTCGGCAAGGACACCTGGGAAACCTCGCTGGACTGCGTGGCACCACGCGGCCTGCTGGTGAGTTTCGGCAATGCTTCGGGTGCGGTGACCGGCGTCAACCTGGGCATCCTCGCGCAGAAGGGCTCACTGTACGTCACCCGCCCAACCCTGGCCGGCTACGCTACCAGCGCGCAACGCCTGCAGGCCATGGCCGATGAGCTGTTCGGCATGATCGCCAGCGGCCAGCTGCAGGTGGAAATCAGCAACCGCTACGCGCTGAAGGACGCCGCCGCCGCCCAGGATGCGCTGAGCTCGAGGCAGACCACCGGCTCGACCATCTTGCTGCCGTAAGCGTAGGAGCGAGCTCTGCTCGCGAAGCCGACCCTGCAAACGCTTCGCGAGCAGAGCTCGCTCCTACAGGACGCGGTGATCAGGACGGGCGAATCACATCGCCCGTGCGCAAATCGCGAATCAGGCTGGGATTCCTGCGCCCGCCCAACGCGCCGCCGAGCACCTTGTCCAGCTCGCCGGGAAAATACTGCTCGACGCGCAGACGCGAACGCGCAGCAGGGCGCCCGGCTGGATTGGCCGAGGTTGAAATCAGTGGTCCGGTCAGACGACAGAGCGCTTGCACCAGCGGATGAGCACTGACACGTAACGCCACGCTGTCGTGCGCGCCGGTGACCCACTCAGGCAAAAGCCCCTGGTGCGGCACCAGCCAGGTATTCGGGCCAGGCCAGCTGCCAGCCAGGCGCTCCTGCCAGATCTCCGGCAGATCATCGAGGAGAAAGTCGAACTGTTCGATATCGTCGGCCACCAGAATCAGGCCCTTGTGCACGGGCCGCTCCTTGAGGGCCAGCAGGCGGTCCACCGCCTCTTCGTTCCAGGGATCGCAGCCCAGGCCCCAGACCGCCTCGGTGGGGTAGGCGATCACGCCGCCGTCACGCACCACACGCGCCGTTTGCTGTACCTGCCAGTTGCTGGCCATGGGTCGTCTCCCGCCATTGGAATGGGCGGCAGTCTATCCAAGCCAGACCACTGCGGCCATTACCCTTCATGAACCACGCGCCAGCCAGCGCCCACCCTCGCAGCAGACCAAACCGTCCAGCTCCAGTTCGGTCAATGCAGCCAGCACCTGCGCCAGCGGCCAGCCGCTGCTACGCGCCAAGGCCTCGCTACTGTGTGGCGCGGCGTGCAGCAGCGTCAGCAGAGGATGCCGCTCGGCGTCAGGCTGCGCAGCCGAAACCTGCTGGTCACCTGGCGTCTGCCAACCGCGCAGGGCTTCGAGGATATGCTCGATGCTCTCCACCAATGTGGCGCCGTCACGAATCAGCTGATGACAGCCGCGCGCTCCGGGATGATGGATGGAACCAGGGATGGCATAGACCTCGCGCCCCTGCTCCGCGGCCAGCCGCGCAGTGATCAGCGAGCCACTCGAAGGGCTGGCCTCGACCACCAGCACGCCCAGCGACAGACCACTGATGATCCTGTTACGCCGCGGGAAATTGCTCGCCTGCGGCGGACAATCCAGCGGCAATTCGGAAACCAGCGCACCACCCTGCTCGATGATCCTTGCCGCCAGCCCCACATGTCGCCGCGGATACAGACACTGCAGACCGGTGCCCAGCACGGCGACAGTTTTGCCGCCCCCATCCAGTGCCCCCTGATGCGCGGCGCCATCGATACCCAATGCCAGCCCGCTGGTGATGACGAAGCCGCCGCCGGCCAGACTGCGAGCAAAGGCCCGTGCGTTATCCAGGCCCGGCTGCGAGGCACGCCGGCTGCCGACCATGGCCAGTTGCGGCACCTCCAGTACGCCTGGCTCGCCGGCCAAGAACAGCAGAGGTGGAGCATCCGCCAGCTCGGCCAGCAACGCCGGGTAGCGCGGATCGTCCCACATCAGCACATGCTGATCGGTTACCTCCAGCCACTGCAGCGCAGCGCGTGCCCGCTCGCGGATTTCCGCACTGCGCCGTGGCTCGGCGCAGGCGGCGGGCAGCCCCAGCGCACGCCAGGCGCTGGCCGGTGCACTGAGCGCAGCCGACGCGCTGTCGAAGGCACTCAGCAGCTTGCGAAAACGCCGCGGCCCCAGCTCCGGCAGCAAGTGCAGGCGCAGGCGTGCTTCGAGTTCGGCAGGAGAGATTGCAGAGGAAAACGAGGAGGAGGCTGACATGAGGATTCTTCCCTGATCGGTGGCGCCGCCATCCTGGCGACCGGAAAGCACGAGCCCCGCTATTGCGGGGCTCGTCGGGTATTACGGGTTGCGGACCTTGTCCATCACTGCCAGCTGCCGGCTGGCCTGCAGCACCAGGCCGTAGCTGAGCTTGTCGTAGGTGCGGAACACCATCAGCAGGCCGGAGCGCTCGTCCGGAATCTTCACGCTCTCGCCAGTGACGCGATCGCGGACGGTCTCGCCGGTCTTGTACACCGCAAGCACGTTGCCGATTTCCAGGCCGTCGCGCGCGCCCTTGTTCAGGGTGACCACGTCGAACTGGCCGATCTGGCTTACACCACGCGGCACGTCGAGGATCAGCCCCTTGATCTCGCCCGCCGGCTCGCTGGGCATGAAGGTGGAGTTGATCGCCCGCTCTTCGGTGGGGAACAGGCGGTCACCGAGACGTACTTCCTGAGTCGAGCGCTTCAGCAGCAGGGTACCGACATCGCCTTCCTCGGCGACGATCTCGCCGGAACCGATGTCATCGGCGTTGATGCCGAGGAATTCCTGAGTCTCAGGATCCACGTAGGTCTTGCCCTGACGGAAGATGCCGTAGGCCGGATGCTCTTCGTCGAACTGGCCGCGAGCGTAGACGCGATCACCAGCGCCACTGACCACGCGCTCGGCGTTGCCGGCGACGATGTAGGGCTTGCCATTGAACTCTTCCGGGGTATCGACGATACGGTTGCTCAGCAGGAAGCTGTTGATCGCCTCCAGCGGGATGGTCGGGATCGCTTCGGCCATCGGCGTGCTGCGCACTTGCGGCGACAGCTTGATGGTGCCGCGCGACTCGCCGCGGTTGAGCATCAGGCGTGGCTGGCCGTCGACATAGACGAGATTGAGGGTATCACCAGGGTAGATCAGGTGCGGGTTGGCCACCTGCGGGTTGGCGTGCCAGATCTCCGGCCATTTCCACGGCTGGCGCAGGAACTTGCCGGAAATGTCCCAGAGGGTATCGCCCTTGACCACAGTGTAGCGGTCCGGGTGACCGTCCTTGAGTTGCACTTCGGCCTGAGCCAAGCTGGTCAGGGCCAGTCCGCCAGCTGCAAAGAGCAGGGCGAGTAGTGATTTCCTCATACGGTGAATCCCTTTATTATGTGCCTTCACGTGAAGCGCCCTAGCGCCGCGTGCCAAACCCGCTGATTACGCGGCGTGAAGCCGTTTTTCAATGCTGTTCATCATCTTAGCAGCGGATTTTGACTTTATTCTACAAGTGCATCACAAACGCATATGGCGATCCTGAATATCCTCGAATTTCCTGATCCACGCCTGCGTACCATCGCCAAACCGGTGGACGTCGTGGACGACTCGATCCGTCAGCTGGTCGACGACATGTTCGAGACCATGTATGACGCTCCGGGTATCGGCCTGGCCGCGACGCAGGTCAACGTGCACAAGCGCGTGGTGGTCATGGACCTGTCCGAGGACAAGTCCGAACCGCGGGTGTTCATCAACCCCGAGTTCGAATCGCTGACCGACGAGATGGACCAGTATCAGGAAGGCTGCCTGTCGGTGCCCGGCTTCTACGAGAACGTCGATCGCCCGCAGAAGGTCAAGATCAAGGCGCTGGACCGCGATGGCCAGCCCTTCGAGCTGATCGCCGAAGGCCTGCTAGCCGTGTGCATCCAGCATGAGTGCGATCACCTCAACGGCAAGCTGTTCGTCGACTATCTGTCCAACCTCAAGCGCGACCGGATCAAGAAGAAGCTGGAAAAACAGCATCGCCAACGCGCTTGACGCCCCATCCAGAAGGCTTGCCACGGCAAGCCTTTTTCTTTAGCGAGCCCCCATGCCTGACTCATTGCGTATCGTCTTTGCCGGCACCCCGGAATTCGCCGCCGAACACCTCAAGGCTCTGCTGGCCAGCCAGCACGACATCGTTGCCGTCTACACCCAGCCGGACCGCCCGGCGGGTCGTGGTCAGAAGCTGATGCCGAGTCCGGTCAAACAGCTCGCCGTCGAGCACGCTATACCCGTCTACCAGCCGGCCAGCCTGCGCAACGAAGAGGCCCAGGCCGAGCTGGCGGCACTCAAGCCGGACCTGATGGTGGTGGTCGCCTACGGCCTGATCCTGCCGCAGGTGGTGCTCGACACGCCGCGCCTGGGCTGCATCAACAGCCACGCCTCCTTGCTGCCGCGCTGGCGCGGCGCGGCGCCGATCCAGCGCGCAGTGCAGGCCGGCGACCTCGAGTCCGGCGTCACCGTGATGCAGATGGAAGCGGGCCTGGACACCGGGCCGATGCTGCTCAAGGTCAGCACGCCGATCTCGGCGGAAGACACCGGCGGCAGCCTGCATGACCGTCTCGCCCAACTTGGCCCGCAGGCGGTATTGCAAGCCATCGACGGGCTGGCCAAAGGCACGCTGAAGGGCGAAGTGCAGGACGATGCGCTGGCCAACTACGCGCACAAGCTGAACAAGGACGAGGCGCGCCTCGACTTCAGCCGCCCAGCCATCGAGCTGGAACGCCTGATCCGCGCCTTCCATCCCTGGCCGATCTGCCACACCACGCTGAACGGTGATGCCCTGAAAGTGCATGCCGCCGAGCTCGGTGAGGGCAAGGGCGCACCGGGCAGCATTCTCGCCGCTGACAAGAGCGGCCTGACCGTGGCCTGCGGCGAAGGCGCGCTGCGCCTGACTCGTCTGCAACTGCCCGGCGGTAAGCCGCTGGCCTTCAGCGACCTGTACAACAGCCGCCGCGAGCAGTTCGCGCCCGGCCTGGTGCTCGGCCAATGAACCCACGCCTGGCTGCGGCGCGTGCCCTGACCGCCGTGCTGTCCGGCAAGGCCTCGCTGGGCAGCAGCCTGCCGCCGCAACTGGACAAGGTCGAACACCACGACCGCGCCCTGGCGCAGGACCTGGCCTTCGGCGCCGCACGCTGGCAACCGCGTCTGCAACTGCTGGCGGACAAGCTGCTGGAAAAGTCCTTCAAGGCCGCCGACAAGGATGTCGAGGCGCTGCTGCTGATCGGTCTCTACCAGTTGCTGCACAGCCGCATCCCCGAGCATGCCGCCATCGGCGAAACGGTCGGCTGCGCCGGCGCGCTGAAAAAGCCCTGGGCCAAGGGCCTGCTCAACGCAGTGTTGCGCCGCGCCCAACGCGAGCACGAAGCCCTTTTCGCAGAGCTGGATCGCGACCCGGTGCTGCACACCGCGCATCCACGCTGGCTACAGAAGACGCTCAAGGCGCACTGGCCCGAACACTGGCAGGCCATCTGCGCCGCCAATAACGCGCACCCGCCGCTGATCCTGCGGGTCAATCGCCGCCATGGCAGCCGCGACGCCTACCTCGAGGAGCTGCGCGGCGCCGGCTTTGCTGCCGAGCCCTGCACCTTCAGCCGCGACGGCGTGCGCCTGCTGCAGCCCTGCGACGTGACGGCACTGCCCGGCTTCAAAGAAGGCCGCGTCAGCGTGCAGGACGAGGCCGCGCAACTGGCCGCCGATCTGCTCGAGCTGGCCCCGGGTCAACGGGTGCTGGACGCCTGCGCGGCGCCTGGGGGCAAGACCTGCCACCTGCTGGAAGTCGAGCCGAGCCTGGGCGAAGTGGTCGCCGTGGATCTGGAAGCCAAGCGCCTGACGCGGGTGCGCGAGAACCTCGAACGCCTGCACCTCGAAGCCACCCTGATCGCCGCCGACGGCCGCGATACCGGCGCCTGGTGGGACGGCCAGCCGTTCCAGCGCATCCTCCTCGATGCGCCCTGTTCGGCCACCGGCGTGATCCGCCGCCACCCGGATATCAAACTGACCCGCAAGCCCGAGGACATTCCCGCCCTGGCGCAGTTGCAGGGTGAACTGCTCGATGCCTTGTGGCCGACCCTCGCGCCCGGCGGCATCATGCTCTACGCCACCTGCTCGGTACTGCCGACGGAAAACAGCGAGACCATCGCCGCCTTCCTCTCTCGTACCCCGGATGCGCAGGAGGTCGCCATCGACGGCGGCTTCGGCCTGCAACCGGCGCACGGTCGCCAGCTGCTGCCGCAGCTGGACGGCCACGACGGCTTCTACTATGCCAAGCTGATAAAGACCGCTGTGACCAGCCACAGCTAACGGAGCGATCAGTGAAAATCATCATTCTCGGCGCCGGCCAGGTGGGCGGCACCCTGGCGGAACACCTCGCCAGCGAGGCCAACGACATCACCGTGGTCGATACCGACGGCGACCGCCTGCGCGATCTGGGCGACCGCCTGGACATCCGCACCGTGCAGGGCAAGGGCTCCTTTCCCACCGTGCTGCGCCAGGCTGGCGCCGACGATGCCGACATGCTGGTGGCGGTGACCAACAGCGACGAAGTCAACATGATCGCCTGCCAGGTGGCCTACACCCTGTTCCACACCCCGACGAAGATCGCCCGGGTGCGCGAATCGGCCTACCTGACCCGCGAGGCGTTGTTCGACAACGAAGCGATCCCGGTCGACGTGCTGATCAGCCCCGAACAGGTGGTGACCAACTACATCAAGCGCCTGATCGAATATCCCGGCGCTCTGCAGGTGATCGACTTCGCCGAAGGCAAGGCGCAGCTGGTCGCGGTCAAGGCCTACTACGGCGGCCCGCTGGTGGGCCAGCAACTGCGCCAGCTGCGTCAGCACATGCCCAACGTCGACACCCGAGTGGCGGCCATCTTCCGCCGCAACCGGCCGATCATGCCGCAGGGCGACACGGTGATCGAAGCCGACGACGAGGTGTTCTTCATCGCCGCCAAGGCGCACATCCGCGCGGTGATGAGCGAGATGCGTCGTCTGGAAGACAGCTACAAGCGCGTGGTGATCGCCGGCGGCGGCAATATCGGCGAGCGTTTGGCCGAGGCCATCGAGAGTCGCTATCAGGTGAAGATCATCGAGATGAACCCGGCGCGCTGCCGCTACCTCTCGGAAAGTCTCGACAGCACCATCGTGCTGCAGGGCAGCGCCTCCGATCGCGACCTGCTGGTGGAAGAGAACATCAACGACGCCGACATCTTCCTTGCCCTGACCAACGACGACGAGGCCAACATCATGTCGTCCTTGCTGGCCAAGCGTCTCGGCGCGCGCAAGGTGATGACCATCATCAACAATCCGGCCTACGTCGACCTGGTGCAGGGTGGAGAGATCGACATCGCCATCAGCCCTCAGCTGGCCACCATCGGCACCCTGCTGACCCACGTGCGCCGCGGTGACATCGAAAGCGTGCACAGCCTGCGCCGCGGCGCTGCCGAGGCCCTGGAGGTGATCGCTCATGGCGATGCCAAATCGAGCAAGGTCATCGGCCGCATGATCGAGGAGATCGCCCTGCCGCCGAGCACCACCATCGGCGCCATCATCCGCGACGAACAGGTGCTGATCGCCCACGACGACACGGTGATCGAGTCTGGCGACCACGTGATCCTGTTCCTGGTCGACAAGAAGTACATCCGCGACGTCGAGCGCCTGTTCCAGGCCGGGCTGACGTTCTTCTGAAGCTGGAGAAGGCGCATCTCGTAGGAGCGAGCTCTGCTCGCGAAGCGTTTCGCGCCAGAGATTCGCGAGCAGAGCTCGCTCCTAAAATCGACACGAGCGTGGCTGACGAAGGAGGCTCCCATAAGCACCGAGGCACTGGAAAAGATGCTGGCCAAGGGCATGGACAACGCCCTGCTACGCTTCGGCCTGGGCAAGGCCCACTTAGATGCCGGCAATGCTGCGCAGGCGGCCGAGCACCTGCAGCGCTGCGTGGCGTTCGACCCCGGCTATTCCGCGGCCTGGAAGCTGCTGGGCAAGGCGCTGCAGGCCGAAGGCGACATCGAGGCTGCACGCCAGGCCTGGCAGCAGGGCATCGCTGCCGCCCAGGCCAAGGGCGACAAGCAGGCCGAGAAGGAAATGAGCGTGTTTCTGCGCAAGCTGGACAAGCAGGGTAGCCATCGCGGCTAAAGCCCCTCCCACACACTCAACACCGACCACCGTGGGAGGCGCTTCAGCGGCGAGCTCTTCGGCCGACTCAGCAGCGTAGCCCGGATGCAATCCGGGAAAGTTTCTGCAGTCTGCCCCCGGACTACATCCGGGCTACGCAGGTGCGATGCGACTCAGGCGGTGGCAGTACGCTGCGGCAACGCCCGCACGATGGCACTGAGCAGCATGCCGTACAGCGGCACGAAGAGCATCAGGCTGATGGCCAGCTTGATCACGTAGTCCACCGTGGCGATCTCCACCCAGTTGGCCGCCATGAACGGGTCGTCGCTGCGCCAGAACGCCACTGAGAAGAACAGGAAGGTATCGAGCAGGTTGCCGAAGATGGTCGAAGCGGTTGGCGCGATCCACCACTGGCGCATCTTGCGCAGGCGGTCGAACACCTGGATATCGAGCATCTGGCCGAAGGCGTAAGCGAGGAAGCTGGCCACGGCGATGCGGAAGACGAACAGGTTGAATTCACCCAACGCCGCCAGGCCGCCAAAGACGCCCTCGTGGAACAGCACCGACACCACATACGAGGCCACCAACGCCGGCAGCATGACGCGGGCAATGACCACGCGTGCGGCGTGCTTGCCGATCAGACGCACGGTGAGGTCGGTGGCCAGGAAGATGAACGGGAAACTGAATGCACCCCAGGTGGTATGCCAGCCGAACAGGGTGATCGGCAGCTGCACCAGGTAGTTGCTGGCGATGATGATGAGAATGTGAAAGGCGATCAGGCCGGCCAGCACGGGCCGACTGACCGACGCGGGAATCAGGGTCATGTCGATGTCCTTTTTCATAGAGTGGGGTTAGGGAACCCACTGCCGCTGCCGACGTGGCCGCGAGCGGCGCGCATTCTAGCGCCTGCTTGACTCGCGGGATAGGTTTTGTCGCAGCCGGCCAATGCCACTCGGATGAAAGGTCGTGCATTCACGCGATGCTGCTCACTTCAGGCCCGCGTGATTGGCTCTTCGAGTGAACGGCGTTACGCAGCATCACGGAATGAGGTGTGCCTGATCAGATAGCCAACCGGGAAGTACTCGGCCGTCAGGCTTGCGGCACCACCCGCTTGGCCAACTGGAAATGACGCGCCCAGTAAGCATCGTTGAGGCGGTCGATGCGTACCTTGGTGCCACGGCGCGGAGCGTGAACGAAGCGACCCTCACCAATGTAGATGGCCACGTGGTCCACCGAACGGCTGCGGATGCGGAAGAACAGCAGATCACCCGGCTGCAGGTCGCTGCGCTTCACCGAAGGCGCATCCACACGCGACAGATCACGGGAGGTACGCGGCAGTTCGAGGTCGTCCTGGGTCTTGAACGCGTATTGCACCAGCCCGCTGCAGTCGAAGCCGTGCCGCGGGCTGGTGCCACCCCAACGGTAAGGCGTGCCCAGCGCGCCAAGCGCGCGGTCGATCACTTCTCGGGCCGGCTGCGGCTCGGCCGTTTGCGAAGTGGCAGGAACGGTGTAGACGCGAAAGGTGGCGGAGGCTTGGGTACAAATTCCCAGTAAAAGAGCGCCTCCCAGGCAAAATGACATGAAAAACTTTTTCAAACCCAGTGACCTTTGGTGACCGGCCTTTGCGCGGAAGCCCTTCCGAATCAAGGCATTGCATCGGAAACGAGCCTCCTGCCCGTCCCGGTGACGGACCGACTGGAGAAGACTTTGGTTCATTTTGCTGCACTACGAGTCGACGAACGGTTTCCCGCTGATCACGACGAATTGCCGCCAGATCGCCTCCGCTTGTGCTCAGAACCCTGCTCAGATAGCTGCCAAGGCAGCCTTGCGCAGGAGCCGTCTTCACACATACGCGGCCTCGCCGCTCAACTGACCGGCATGCCTCCGCGTCCCGCTTAGTAGGAGCGGCTTTAGCCGCGATCTTTTGCGGATGAATCCGCTCCTACAAAACCGTACTCTTGAGGCTGCTGACGCGCCTTGACCGCCGCCAGCATCTTCTGCGCCAGCGCGGCGTAATCACCATCGAAGTGATGACCGCCCTCGATCATCAGGTGCTCCCCCGGGGCGCCGGCTTCGGTGCAGCCGCTCTCGGGCGCTTCCTCGCTACCGTAGATGCAGTACACCTTGGCCGCCGGCACCTTGCGCAGTTCCGGTCCGGTCGGCGCCTCCGCGCCATCCTTGCCAAGCCAGCCACTGACGGCGATCTCGAAACTGCCGCTGCGGGCAAAGGCCAGCAGCAGCATCGCGTCGATCTGCTGCTGATCACTGGCCGGCAGGCGATTGTAGATCGCCGGCAGCACATCGGCGCCGAAGGAGTAGCCGGCGAGTACGAAGCGTTTCACATGCCACTTGTCGCGGTACTGCTGCATCAGCCGCGACAGATCGGCGGCGCTCTGCTCCGGGCTCTTGTGCTGCCAGTAGTAGCGCAGGGTGTCGATGCCCACCACCGGATAGCCGGCAGCGGCCATGTGCTCGGCCGAGGCGCGGTCGAGATCGCGCCAACCGCCATCGCCGGAATAGAACAGCGTCAGGGTTTCGGCCGGCTGCGCCGACGGATGCTCAATCACCGGCATCGCCGCACCCTGGCCGGCAAGCAGGTGCTGCAGCTGATCGGCCAGCAGCGTTGGCAGCGGCGAGCCCAACGCGCCGATGCGCGGCTCGCCATTTTGCTGCTCACGCAGGAAGCGGGCATTGTCGTCACCCGGGTTGTCGTTCCACAGGGCGATCCAGTGACCGTGCTCTGCCTTTTGCGGCAGGGGCTCGGCGCAGTCCGGTGTTGCCAGGTCGAAGCCGACCGAAAGTGCCTGTGCCTGGTCATCCTGCTGCGCCGCCAGCCAGCGCCACGCCGAGGTGGCTGCCGGGCCGATGCCGGCGACCAGGGTCGGCGCGCCGCCCAGCTCCTCGCTGGCCTGACTGATCAGTTGCCGTTGCGCCTTGCAGTCACCAGGCGAGAAGGGCAGTTGCAACAGGCGCAGATCGCCAGCTTCGGCGAGACGGTGCAGCGTGGATTCATCCAGCGCCTGCTCGGTCGGTGCGATCAGCAGTACACGCTGACGCGCCTCGCCCTGGCTGAGCAACTGCGCCGATTTACCCTGGATCTGCACCCTCTGCAGATGCACGGCCGCGCGCATCGACCACCACCAGCCCGCCGCCCCCGCGGCCAGCGCCACGACCAGCAACAGCGCACCCAGCCTCCTTGTCATCCTGCTCATCTCAGCGCCTCACCAGTCCACCCAGGCCGCCGGCGATCAGCGCGGCGGTATCGGCCAATGCCACCCAGGGATCGAGCCCGGCCGGCACGGCCAGGTAGCGCGGCTCCCACTGCGGCAGGAACTTGTCCTTGAAGCGGCGCAGGCCCTGGAAGTTGTAGAAATTCTCGCCGCGGTCGAACACCAGTGCACCGAGGCGCAGGGGCAGAGGCGCCCCCTTGCGCGTCTGCAGACCGGCCAGGGGCACCATGCCGAGGCTGAAGCGCGCGTAACCCTCACCCTGGAACTGCTGAATCAGACCGAGCATGAGGAACTCCATGGTCGATTTCGGCGCATCCGGCAGTACGCGCATCAGATCGAGGCTGGCCACAGCGCGCGTCTCACATTCCAGCAGGTTGGCGAAGGCCACCGCACGCCCTTCGAAACGCACCACCACGACGCGGAAGTGCGCCAGGTATTCGGGACTGAAACGGCCCAGGGAAAAGCCCTTCTCGCGTACGTTCTTGCCCTGCAACCAGGCATCGGAAATCGCCTGCAGCTCTTCCATCGGCACCTGGCCAGGGGCATGGAATTCCAGGCTCAGGCCGTCGCGCTGGCCACGATTCCAGGTGTAACGCAGCGCCTTCATCTCCTTGCCGTTGCTGGCCAGGTCGAAGGTTTTCAGGTCCACCAGCGCCTCTTCGCCGAGCTTCAGCGCGGTCAGGCCGATGTCGATATAGCCGGGCAGATTCTCCGCGCGCACCTGATAGAAAACCGGCCGCGCATGGTGGCGGTCGCACAGGTCGCGAAACTGCCAGATCAGCTCGGCACGCGCCGCCGCCGGGCCGATAGGGTCGAACAGTGCCACCAGGCTGCGCCCGCGGCGGGCGTACATGAGGAAGGCGTCACCATCAGGGTGGAACAGCAGCGCCTTGTCGCCACTCAGTGCCAGGCCGCCCTCAGGCTGACGCGAGGCCTGGACGATGGCCCGCGCGCGCAGCAGCGCATCCCGGTCCGGCAGGCTGATATTCGGCGGTGTGGCGCGCAGCAGCCAGGTCAAGCCGACCGCCAGCAGCACCAGCGCGCTGCCCAGCGCCGCTCGCAGGCCACGCGGGGCATTGGCGTCCAGTTCGAACTGCCACCACAGCTGATGGCTGTAGGCGACATCCTGATAGGCGAACAGCAGCAGCCACACCGATGCGGCGATCACACCCGCCGTGGCCGCCAGCACCAGTCCCGAGGCCGGTACGTCCATCAGCCGGCTACGTCGGTAGAACTCGCGGCGAAACAGCGCCAGCAAGCCGGCGATGGCTGCCAGGGCCAAAGCCTCCGGCCAGTCGAAGCCTTTGAGCAGTGACAGCACCACCCCCAGGCAAAGCAGCACCAGCGTCAGTGCCCAGGCCGCCGACAGACGCCGGCGCAGTCCTTGCGCCAGTAGCAGACAGAGCGTGCCCACCAGGCTGGCCGCCAGGTGCGAGGCGGCGATCAGTTGCGGTGGCATGAGAAAGCCAAGCGCCTCCAGATGCTCGTCCACTGTCGGCGTCACCCCGGAGAACAGCAGTACCGCGCCGGCGCAGAACACCAACAGCGCCAGTAGCGGCGCCGCCATGCCGCTGGCCATGCGCGCCACCTGGCGCGGAAACCACAGGCGACGCGCTTCGGCAGCCAGCAGCAGGAGCCCGGCCGCCACCAGCGGCAGGATCACATAGAGCAGGCGGTACAGCAGCATGGCCGCGACCAGACCGGCCGGGTCGATACGCGAGGAAAAAGCCGCCAGCAATACCGCCTCGAACACCCCGACGCCACCCGGCACATGGCTCAGCACGCCAGCGGCCAGGGCCAGCATGTAGATCAGCACGAAGGAGGAGAAAGGCGGCGCCTCGGGCAGCAGCAGGTACAGCACGCTGGCGGCGATCAGCACGTCGAGGCTGCTGATCAGCAGCTGTGTCAGACTCATGCGCAGGCCGGGCAGACGCAGGCTGAAGCGCCCCAGATCGACCTGCCAGCAGCCGGGCGCGGGGCGCTCGGCCAGACGCTTGCGGCTGACCAGCAGCGCCAGGGTCAGCGCCGTGGCCAACACGGCAACGGCCAGCCCTGCCAGCACGGGTTCGGACAAACGCAGCGCGGCCGAGGCATCTTCAAGGTCGAACAGGGCTGCCAGCGCCGCGAGAATCGGCAGGCTGACGCCCAGCGACAGACTGGCGAACAGGCTCATGCGCGCCACATCGCCTGCACCGAGGCCATTGCGCCCATACAGCCGATAGCGCACCGAACCGCCGGACAGCGCCGACAGACCCACGGCATTGCCGATGGCGAACGCACAGAAGCCGCCCAGCGCCAGGGTCGGCGGCGGTAGCTGGACATTCGCGTAGCGGCTGGCCGACCACTCGTAGGCGAGCATCACCGCAAAGCCCAGCACAGTGGCCAGCAGGGCCCCGAACAGCGCCTGCGGCGACACCGCCGCCAGGGATTCACGGACCTGATCCGGGTTGATCTCGCGCACCAGGTGCCAGCAGGCAACCAGCGCAAGGCCGAACAACAGCAGCGAGAGACCAAGGCCGATCAGGTGGCGGTTGCGTTGTAGCCAGCCAGGTTGAGAGGAAGAAAGCAGATCAGGCGCATCAGCGCCCTGGGCGGGAAGTTCGGGTACCGCTCGACTCATGTCGAAAACGCCTCTGATGGACGCCACCTCGGAGTGAGGTCTTGATCAGAGCACAGATGTAACAAAATGTTCCATGGATCCGAAACATTTATTGGCGAAGGTTGAACCGAGGCGAATCGCTCAGGCCTCGCCGAGAAACCGCAGGCCGGCTCCCTCGGCGTCCACACGCATCACTTCCATTTTCAACACCGGGGCGGGAAAAGGCAGATCCTGCACCTGGCCGATGACCTCGGTGCCGACTGCCAGGGCGGTGATGTCCGGGTGCTTCACATAGACACCGCTATCGGACAGATCACGGGTTTGCGCCAGCAACTCACCAAAGCTGGGGTGGCTGATCTTGATCCGACACTTCATCGGGGTACGCACCTGCTGGCGCTTGTTCGACATGAGAACTCCGAGGATTGGGCGAGCAATGTCGCCTTTAATAGCCTATTCGCGCGTTGGCGCCCAGCAGGCGGCAGAAAAAAGGCGCCATCGAGGCGCCTTACTTGCATCTTGCTCAGTGACGGTACGTCAGTACCACTTGGCCTCACCGTCCGGGCGCTTCTTGAAGCGCTTCATGCTCCACATGTACTGGCTCGGGTAATTACGCACGTAGCGCGACACCACTTCGCTCATCGCCGCCACGCCTTCTTCGACGTTCTCGCTGTACATGCCTTCGGGTGCCGCCTCGAGGATCACCTTGTAGCCGCTGCCATCCGGCAGACGCAGCGCATGCAGGAACACACCGACCGCCTTGCCACCGGTGAGCATGCCGGGGACGAACTTGCTGGTCAGCGCCGTGGTGCCTAGGAAGGGAACGAAAACACCCGACGAACGGCTCGGCTCCGGGTCAGCCGGAATACCCACGGCGCCGCCCTTGCGCACTTCCTTGATGACGCTGAGGATGCCTTCCTTGGTCGACGGCGCGACGCGATTGCCCATCTGTACGCGCTGCTGCTGCAGCAGCTCGTCGACCGCCTTGAGCTTGGGCGGGCGATAGAAAATGATCGGTTTGCACTGGTTGCAGTAGAAATGGTTGAGCACTTCCCAGTTGCCCAGGTGGCTGGTGATGCCGACCACGCCCTTGCCCGAGGCCAGGGCCTGCTGCAGCACCTCCAGGCCTTCTACCTCGCGAATCAGCTTGAGCGATTTCTGCGCCGGCCAGATCCAGGCGCACGCGCTCTCTGTAAGGGTCTTGCCGATGTCCTTGAGGCTCTGCCCGACCAGTTTGTCCAGCTCGGCCTGGTTAAGCTCGGGGAAGCACTTGCTCAGGTTGATGCGCACCACGTCGCGCGAGCCATTCGGCAGCTTCCACATCAGCCAGCCGATGGTGTTGCCCACGGCCTGCACGGCGCGCCAGGGCAGCAGTGCGAACAGGCGCAGGAAACCCACCACCAGGGCGCCCTTGAGTTTTTCCACGACAGACTCCAACCGCTCACAAAAGCGCCAATTGTACCGTTGGGCGACCGCGCAGTCAGTAAAGGCTCGTCCGAAGCCGCTGCTGCAGGTCACGCTCGTAGGCTTCGACATCGAACTCGTCGTAGATGTGGCGAAAAATATCGCCGGCACTCGGCAGGCTGGCGCGTTCGACCTGACGCGAGACATCCCACAGCCCTGAGCGCACCGCCGCCTTGGAGCACTGGAAGTAGCAGGTCTCTATATGGATACGCAGCGCGCTGCGCGGGAGCTTGCCCTGGGCACGACCCAGCTCCAGCAACTCGGGATCGAGGGTGATTTCCGCCCGACCATTGACTCGCAGGCTTTCGCCGACGCCCGGAATCATAAACAACAATGCCACCTGCGGGTTGAGCACGATGTTGCGCAGGCTGTCGATGCGGTTGTTGCCGGGGCGATCCGGCAACAACAGGGTCTGGTCATCGAGGATGTGCACGAAGCCCGGCGCATCACCCCGCGGCGAACAGTCCAGGCCATCCGGGCCGGCGCTGGCCAGCACCACGAAGGGCGAAGCCTGGATCAGCGCGCGGTAGGGTTCGATCAACCGCGGCAGTTCCTTGCGCCGCGAGCGCTCATGGCTTTCGCCGTAAACGGCCTGCAGTTCGTCCAGGGTGGTGATGGTGGTCATGAGCCCTTCAGTTGCGCGTAGCGGTCGCAGTCGGTGGTGTGGTCCATCACCATACCCGTGGCCTGCATGAAGGCATAGCAGATGGTCGGCCCGACGAAGTTGAAGCCGGCCTTGCGCAACGCCTTGCTCATCGCCTCGGCCTCGGGCGTCACCGCCAGCATCTGGCTGCGGTCGCTGAAATGGTTGATCTTCGGCGCGCCACCGACGAACGACCAGAGCCAGGCTACCGGGTCTTCCAGCTTCAGCCAGGCCTGGGCGTTCTGCCGCACGGCCTTGAGCTTGAGGCGGTTGCGGATGATCCCGGGGTCCTGCATCAGCAATTCGATTTCTTCGTCAGTGAGGCGGGCCAGGCGCTGCGGATCGAAGCCGTGCAACACCTGCCGATAACGCTCGCGCTTTTTCAGCACGGTAATCCACGACAGGCCGGCCTGCGCGCCTTCGAGCAGCAGCATCTCGAAGAGTTGCCGGGCATCGCGCTGCGGTACGCCCCATTCTTCGTCGTGGTAGGCCTGATACAGCGGATCGTCGGTACACCAGAAGCAACGGGGCATGTTGGAAGGCCTCGGTCAGGGGGCGAAGCGCTGACTATAGCGGCAAAGTAACTGGATATAAATACAGTCATTATCGGCGATCGGCGATGCCTATGTGCCGTACCCTGCGGCCTGCGCCGAGTTTCGATATACTCCCCGGCTTTCCCTCGCAAGCCTCCACAGGTGATTTTTTCGTGAGCCAGAACAAGCCTGCCGTGCGCACCTTCCAGGACCTGATCCTGGCCCTGCAGAACTACTGGGCCGAGCAGGGCTGCGTGGTGCTGCAACCCTACGACATGGAAGTGGGCGCCGGTACCTTCCACACCGCCACCTTCCTGCGCGCCGTCGGCCCCGAGACCTGGAACGCCGCCTACGTGCAGCCGTCCCGCCGCCCGACCGACGGCCGCTACGGCGAGAACCCCAACCGCCTGCAGCACTACTACCAGTTCCAGGTGGTCTTGAAGCCCAACCCGGAGAACTTCCAGGAGCTGTACCTGGGCTCGCTGAAGGCCATCGGTCTCGACCCGGAAGTGCACGACATTCGCTTCGTCGAAGACAACTGGGAATCGCCGACCCTCGGCGCCTGGGGCCTGGGCTGGGAAATCTGGCTCAACGGCATGGAAGTCACCCAGTTCACCTACTTCCAGCAGGTCGGTGGCATCGAGTGCTACCCGGTGACCGGCGAGATCACCTACGGCCTGGAGCGCCTGGCCATGTACCTGCAGGGCGTCGACTCGGTCTACGACCTGATCTGGACCGACGGCCCGTTCGGCACCGTGACCTATGGAGACGTGTTCCACCAGAACGAAGTGGAGCAGTCCACCTACAACTTCGAGCACGCCAACGTCGAGAAGCTGTTCGAGCTGTTCGATTTCTACGAGAGCGAAGCCAACCGCCTGATCGAGCTGGAGCTGCCACTGCCGACCTACGAGATGGTGCTCAAGGCCTCGCACACCTTCAACCTGCTGGACGCCCGCCGCGCCATTTCGGTGACCGCGCGCCAGCAGTACATCCTGCGCGTGCGCACCCTGGCCCGCGCGGTGGCGCAGAGCTACCTGCAGGCGCGCGCCAAGCTCGGCTTCCCCATGGCCACCCCCGAACTGCGTGACGAAGTACTGGCCAAGCTGGAGGCACAAGCATGAGTGCGAAAGATTTCCTGGTCGAACTGGGCACCGAAGAGCTGCCACCTAAAGCGCTGAAAAGCCTCGGTGACGCCTTCCTCGCCGGTATCGAGAAAGGCCTCAAGGCCGCCGGTCTGAACTACGCCAGCGCCCGCGCCTATGCCGCGCCACGGCGCCTGGCCGTGCTGGTCGAGCAGCTCGAGGAGCAGCAGGCCGACCGCAGCATGAACCTCGACGGCCCGCCGATCCAGGCCGCCTTCGACGCCGACGGCAACCCGACCCAGGCCGCCCTGGGCTTCGCCCGCAAGTGCGGCGTGGACATCGCCGAGATCGACCGCAGCGGCGCGAAACTGCGTTTCGCCCAGCACATCCCCGGCCAGCCGGCGGTGAACCTGCTGCCGACCATCGTGCAGGACTCGCTGAACGATCTGCCGATTCCCAAGCGTATGCGCTGGGCCGCCCGTCGCGACGAGTTCGTGCGTCCGACCCAGTGGCTGGTGATGCTGTTCGGCGACACCGTGGTCGACTGCGAAATCCTCACCCAGAAGGCCGGCCGCGTATCCCGGGGCCACCGCTTCCACGCCAACCGTGACGTGCGCATCAGCAGCCCGGCGAGCTATGCAGAGGACCTGCGCAGCGCCTACGTGCTGGCCGACTTCGCCGAACGTCGCGAGATCATCGCCCGCCGCGTCGACGAGCTGGCTGCCGCCGAGCAGGGCTCGGCCATCGTGCCGCCGGCGCTGCTGGATGAAGTGACCGCCCTGGTCGAATGGCCGGTGCCGCTGGTCTGCTCGTTCGAGGAGCGCTTCCTCGAGGTGCCGCAGGAGGCGCTGATCAGCACCATGCAGGACAACCAGAAGTACTTCTGCCTGCTCGATGCCAACGGCAAGCTGCTGCCGCGCTTCATCACCGTGGCGAACATTGAAAGCAAGGACCCGGCGCAGATCGTCTCCGGCAACGAGAAGGTCGTGCGTCCGCGCCTGACCGACGCCGAGTTCTTCTTCAAGCAGGACAAGAAGCAGAAGCTCGAAGGCTTCAACCAGCGCCTGGCCAACGTGGTGTTCCAGGCCCAGCTCGGTTCGGTATTCGACAAGGCTCAGCGCGTCTCTGCCCTGGCCGGTTTCATCGCTCGCGAAGTCGGTGGCGACGCCCAGCGCGCCGCTCGTGCCGGCCTGCTGAGCAAGTGCGACCTGGCCACCGAGATGGTCGGCGAGTTCCCCGAGATGCAGGGCATCGCCGGTTACTACTACGCGCTCAACGACGGTGAGCCGGAAGATGTCGCCCTGGCCCTGAACGAGCAGTACATGCCGCGCGGTGCCGGCGCCGAACTGCCAAGCACTCTGACCGGTGCCGCCGTGGCCGTGGCTGACAAGCTCGACACCCTGGTCGGCATCTTCGGCATCGGCATGCTGCCGACCGGCTCGAAGGACCCCTACGCCCTGCGCCGTGCCGCCCTCGGCGTGCTGCGCATCCTGATCGAGAAGGGCCTGGACCTGGACCTCGCTGCTGCGGTCGACTTCGCCGTCGCCCAGTACGCCGGCAAGATCAAGGCCGCGGGCTTGTCCGCTCAGGTGCTGGAGTTCATCTTCGATCGCCTGCGCGCGCGCTACGAAGACGAAGGTATCGAAGTGGCCGTGTACCAGGCCGTGCGCGCGGTCAATCCGACCTCGCCGCTGGACTTCGACCAGCGCGTACAGGCCGTGCAGGCCTTCCGCACGCTGCCGCAGGCCGCTGCCCTGGCCGCCGCCAACAAGCGCGTGTCGAACCTGCTGAGCAAGGCCGAAGGCGGCGTCGCCGCCCAGGTCGAGGCGCACTACTTCGACAACCCCAGCGAGTTCGCCCTGCACGCCGCCATCCAGCAGGCCGACCATGCGGTACAACCGCTGGCCGCTGCGCGTCAGTACAGTGAGGCCCTGGCCAAGCTGGCCAGCCTGCGCGAGCCGGTGGACGCCTTCTTCGAGGCGGTGCTGGTCAACGCCGAGGACGCGCGCGTGCGCGCCAACCGTTACGCCCTGCTGGCCCGTCTGCGCGGGCTGTTCCTCGGCGTGGCGGATATCTCGGTACTGGGCTGATGCCCAGTGGCTACAGGCTTCAGGCCACAGGCTGCAGGCAATGCAGCCGGGCCTGCGGCCTGTGGCTTGCAGCCTAAGGCCTGTTAATGAAATTACTGATCCTCGACCGCGACGGCGTCATCAACGAAGACTCCGACGCCTATATCAAGACGCTCGACGAGTGGATTCCGATCCCCTCGTCGATCGCCGCCATCGCGCGCCTGTCGCAAGCCGGCTGGACGGTGGCCGTGGCTACCAACCAGTCCGGCATTGCCCGTGGCTATTACGATCTGGCGACGCTGGAGTCGATGCACGCGCGCCTGCGCGAGCTGGTGGCCGAGCAGGGCGGCGAAGTCGGCCTGATCGTTCACTGCCCGCACGGGCCTGACGACGGCTGTGACTGCCGCAAGCCGAAACCGGGCATGCTCAAACAGATCGCCGCGCATTACGCCACGGATCTGACAGGAATCTGGTTCGTCGGCGATACCAGCGGTGACCTGCAGGCTGCGCTGGCCGTCGATTGTCAGCCTGTGCTGGTGAAAACCGGCAAGGGCGAACGTACCCTGGCCAAGCCATTGCCGCCAGGAACCCTGGTATTCGACGATCTGGCGGCCGTCGCCGATCGACTGCTCTCATAAGGTGCGAAGCTTCATGGCGATCCTGCAGGCTTTCAGAGTCACGCTTTTCTACCTGCTGCTGTCGTCCAGCTCGTTCTTCTGGTGCCTGATCAGCCTGGTGGTCGCGCCTTTGCTGCCGTATCGCCAGCGCTATCGTTTCGTCATCCAGGCCTGGTGCAGCTGCGCCGTGTGGCTGGCCAGGGTGATCGTCGGCATCCGCTATGAAGTGCGCGGGCTGGAGAACATCCCGCAGCGCCCCTGCGTGATCCTCGCCAACCACCAGAGCACCTGGGAGACCTTCTTCCTCTCCGCCTATTTCGAGCCGCTCAGCCAGGTAGTCAAGCGCGAGCTGCTGCGCGTGCCCTTCTTCGGCTGGGGCATGGCGCTGCTCAAGCCCATCGCCATCGACCGCAGCAACCCCAAGGCGGCGCTCAAACAACTGGCCAAGCAGGGCGACGAACGCCTCAAGCAGGGCGCCTGGGTACTGGTATTCCCCGAAGGTACACGCATTCCCCCAGGGCAGATCGGCAAGTTTTCCCGTGGCGGCACGGCCCTGGCGGTGAATGCCGGCCTGCCGGTACTGCCCATCGCGCACAATGCCGGCGAGTTCTGGCCCAAGGCGGGCTGGGGCAAGCGCTCAGGCACCATTCAGGTGATCATCGGCGCGCCGATGTATGCCGAAGGTGAGGGCCCACGCGCCATCGCCGAACTCAACGAACGCGCCTTCCAATGGGTCTGCCAGCAACAGACCGAGCTGCGCGGTGAAGAGCCGCAGCTGAGCCGCCTGGGTGAGCCGGCCTGATTCTGTGGATAAGCTGTGCGCAAAATGCAATCAAAGCGCCATCATTGCTTCTATCTAGCTGATTTACCGGGCGATTCAGCCACGCTAGGCAAATCTCGTAACAGGGTATAAGTTGTGGCGAGGCGCTTCGCCACAACGAGCCTCGGGGCTCGTCACCGACGCGCGTTGATACAAGCCTCGACGAGCGCACAGTCTCGCCCGCTGCGATGGCCGATGATTGGATCAGTAAAGGGAATTCACTGCCATGCCGTCGATTTACCAGCTCAAACCCGCCTTCCAGAACCTGCTGCGCCCCGGCGTCGAGCGTCTTCATGCACGCGGCGTCACCGCCAACCAGGTGACCCTGGCCGCGGCCGTGGTCTCCGTGCTGCTCGGCGCCCTGCTCGCTGCTTTCAGTCATATCACCTGGCTGTTCGCCCTGATCCCCCTGTGGATGCTGCTGCGCATGGCGCTCAATGCCGTCGACGGCATGCTTGCGCGCGAGTTCGGCCAGCAGTCGAAGCTCGGCGCCTACCTCAACGAACTGTGCGACGTGATTGCCGACAGTGCCCTGTATCTGCCTTTCGCCCTGCTGCCCGGCGTCTCGCCGCTGCTTGTGGTCCTGGCGGTGGTGATGGCGGTGATCAGCGAGTACGCCGGCGTGCTCGGCCCCATGGTCGGCGCCTCACGCCGCTATGACGGGCCGATGGGCAAGAGCGACCGCGCCTTCTGCTTCGGCGTGATCGGTGCAGGCGTCGCCACGGGCCTGCTGCCTGCCTTGTGGATCAACCTGGCGCTGGCACTGATCCTGGCCCTGCTGCTCTACACGCTCTATAACCGAGTTCGCCAGGGGTTGGCCGAAGCGGCCTGACCCATTCCAGGAATAAGGAGATTCCATGCGCCCCGTACAACTGCACACCTTCACCACCCATGACGGCGTCGAACTGAGCTATCGCCATTGGCCGGCAACCGTGCCGGCGGACGGCTCACGTCAGGCCGTGGTGCTGTTCCATCGCGGCCATGAGCATGGTGGGCGCATGGGCCACCTGGTAGACGAGCTGGAACTGCCGCACTGCGACTTCTTCGCCTGGGATGCCCGTGGCCATGGCCTCTCGCCTGGCGCGCGCGGCGACAGCCCGAGCTTCGCCACCAGCGTGCGCGACGTGCAGACCTTTATCGAGCATATCGGCAGCGCACACGGCATCGCCGAAGAGGACCTGGCGGTGGTGGCGCAAAGCGTCGGCGCGGTGATCGTCTCCACCTGGGCTCATGACTACGCGCCGAAGGTGCGCTGCCTGGTACTCGCCTCGCCGGCCTTCAAGGTCAAACTCTATGTGCCCTTCGCCCGGCCTGGGCTGAAGCTGCTGCACGCCTGGCGCGGCAACTTCTTCGTCAACAGCTACGTGAAGGCGCGCTTTCTCAGCCACGATCCCGAGCGCATCGCCTCCTTCGAGAACGACTCGCTGATCGCCCGGCCAATCTCGGTGACCATGCTGCTCGGCCTGTACGAGGCGGCCGAGCGCGTCGTCGCCGACGCTCAGGCGATTCAGGTGCCGACCCAGCTGCTGATCTCCGGCGCCGACTTCGTCGTCCATCGCAAACCGCAGGAAGACTTCTTCGAGCGCCTCGGCAGCCTGCGCAAGGAAAAGCACCTGCTGCCCGGCTTCTTCCACGACACTCTTGGCGAGCGCGACCGCGCCCATGCCCTGAGCCGCGCGCGACGCTTTATCCTGCGCAACTTCGAGGAGCCGGTGACGCGGCCCTCGCTGCTCGATGCCGATCGTCTGGGCGCCACCTGCGCCGAAGCCGAGGAACTGGCCGCGCCGCTGCCGAGAAACTCGCTGCGCGACCTCTACTGGCGCGCCACCCGCGCCGGCATGCGCCTGGGCAGCACGCTGTCGGCCGGGGTGAAACTGGGCTTCGACACCGGCTTCGATTCCGGCAGCACCCTCGATTACGTCTACCGCAACCAGCCCACCGGCAAGGGCGCGCTGGGCCGCCTGATCGATGCGAACTACCTGGATTCCATCGGTTGGCGTGGCATCCGCCAACGCAAGCTGCACGCCGAGGAACTGCTGCGCCTGGCCATGGCCCGGCTGCGTGAGACGGGCAGGGCGGTGCGCATCGTCGATATCGCCGCCGGCCACGGCCGCTACATCCTCGAATCGCTGGAGGGCCAACAGCAGCGCCCTGATTCGATCCTGCTGCGCGACTACAGCGACATCAACGTGCGTGACGGCAATGCCCTGATCCAGCAGAAGGGCCTGGGCGACATCGCCCGCTTCGTCAAAGGCGATGCCTTCGACCGTGACGATCTCGCTGCGCTCGAGCCGAAGCCGACCCTGGCAGTGGTCTCCGGCCTGTACGAGCTGTTCGGCAGCAACCAGATGGTCGGCGACTCGCTGGCCGGGCTGGCCGCAGCGGTCGAGGAGGGCGGTTACCTGGTCTACACCGGCCAGCCCTGGCACCCGCAGCTGGAGCTGATCGCCCGCGCCCTGACCAGCCACCGCGGCGGCCAGGCCTGGGTCATGCGCCGGCGCAGCCAGGCGGAGATGGATCAGCTGGTGGAAGCGGCGGGCTTTCGCAAGGTGGCGCAGCGCATCGACCAGTGGGGCATCTTCAGCGTGTCCCTGGCACAACGGGTGAAGTGATGGACCACACGCGCGAACAGGGATTGTGGAAGCGCGGCGTACTCTGGCTGCTGTTGCTCGGCCCGCTGTTCTTCGCCAGCTACGGCATCGCCAACTGGTTCACCGGGCAGCGCGATGATGTCGGCAGCCTGGTCTTCGCCTGGGAGCCGCAGATCCCGCTCTGGCCCTGGACCATCGTGCCGTACTGGTCGATCGACCTGCTCTACGGCCTGTCCTTCCTGTTGCCGGTCTGCCGCCGCGAGATGGATCGCCACGCCCAGCGCCTGCTCGCCGCGCAGGTGATCTGCGTCGCCTGCTTCCTGCTCTGGCCGCTGCGCTTCACCTTCGAGCGACCACCGCTGGACGGCACCTTCGGCCTGATGTTCGACGTGCTGATGGGCTTCGACAAACCCTTCAACCAGGCGCCGTCGCTGCATATCACCCTGCTGGTGATCATCTGGGCAATGTTCGCCAATCACACCCGCGGACTGTTGTGGCGTGGCCTGCTGCACGGGTGGATGGCGCTGATCGGCATTTCCGTGCTGACCACCTGGCAGCATCACTTCATCGACCTGCCCACCGGGGCGCTGGCGGGCTTCTTCTGTCTGTGGCTGCTGCCTCTGCAGGGTGCTACGCCGCTGCGGCAGATGCGCCTCACCAGCGATCCACGGCGTTGGCGCCTGGCGCTGCGCTATGGGCTTGGCGCAACGCTGTGCGCCGTGCTGGCCGTCAAGCTGAGCAACGCCTGGCTGTGGCTGTTCTGGCCGTTCGTTGCCCTGGCCATGGTCGCGCTCAACTACCTGCTGTTCGGCGCTGGCGGCTTCCAGAAGCAGGCCGACGGGCGCCTCAGCCCGGCCGCGACGGTGTTGCTCGCACCCTATCTGCTTGGCGCCTGGATCAATTCGCGGTTGTGGACGTTTCGACAGCCGGTGCCCAGCCAGGTGGCAGAGGGCATTTACCTCGGCCGCCTGCCGGGCACGGGTGATCTCGATGGCTACGCCGCCGTGGTCGACCTGTGCGCCGAACTGCCGCTGCTGCGCACACCGAGCGCCTACTGCAGCCTGCCGTCACTGGACCTGGTGGCGCCGGATGCGCTGACCTGCCAACGCGCCGCCGAGGCCATCGAACGCCTGCGTCATAACGGCCCGCTGCTGATGTGCTGCGCCCTGGGCTACTCGCGCAGTGCCACCGCCGTGGCGGCCTGGCTGCTGCATAGCGGCCGCTGCCAGAGCGTGGAAGCGGCCGTGGCGCTGATCCGCCAGGCCCGACCACAGGTCGTGCTTGGCCCGCAGCACCTGGCCGCACTGCAGGGCATGCTCGTTGCCAGCCCGGCCCTGGAGGTCGCTCATGCAGGCTGATCTGCTATTGGTTGCGGCCTTGTTGCGCCGTGGGCGTAGCCTCGACCATTTTTCCAGCGCGCTGAGTTTGGTTGCCGTGCTCTTCGGCCTGGCGCCATGGCTGGGTGCACCGCCAAGCCTGATCCTGGCGCTGCTCTGCGCAGCGCTGCTGTTCGCCGGCCTGGCCGAAAAATACTGGGCGCTGCGCGTGACGCTGGATGCCGAACTGTTCCAGCGTCTGGCGGAGGCCGGCGAACAGCTCGACAGCCAGACTCATGCGCTGGATCAGGCGCTGCAGAAGCTGAGGCTGCAGAATGCGCAGCAGGCTGGTCGCGACTGGAGCCTGCGCGCTCAGGGTGCGCTCGGCCTGCTACGTAAACAGGCGCTGTGCCTGCTGCTACAGAACGTCATCGTCGTAATCGGATTCTTCATCGTCTTCGCTTAAGGAGTCGCCATGCTCGCCGCATTGACCGCTTTCGCCATCACCTCGGCAGCTCGCCTGCTGACCGGTGCCCGAGCCTTGTGGCTCGGCAGCACCGCGCAGGCGACGCAGCGCCTGTACTACGCCAACCACAGCAGCCATGGCGACTTCGTCCTGCTCTGGGCGTCGCTGCCGCCGGAGCTGCGCAAGCGCACCCGGCCGGTGGCCGGTGCCGACTACTGGCAGAAGCCAGGCGTGCGCAGCTTCCTGATCAATAACGTATTCAACGGCGTGCTGGTCGACCGCGAGCGCAAGGAAGGCGCCAACCCACTGCAGGCGATGCTCGATGCGCTGGACGGCGGCGATTCGCTGATCATCTTCCCCGAGGGCACACGCAATCTCGGCGACGAACCGCTGCTGCCGTTCAAGAGTGGTCTCTATCACCTGGCCAAGGCACGCCCCGACATAGAGCTGGTACCGGTGTGGATCGCCAACCTCAACCGGGTGATGCCCAAGGGCAGGGCGCTGCCGCTGCCTCTGCTGTGCACCCTGAGTTTCGGCGCAGCGCTGGAGCGCATCGAGGGCGAGAGCAAGGACGCCTTCCTGGAACGCGCACGTAACGCCCTGCTGGCACTGGCACCCGAGGAGGCCTGAGATGGATAACAACACTTTGCTGCTGTTCGCCGGTATCGGTGCCCTGCTCCTGCTGGCCAGCCTGGTCGGCTTCGTCCTCAAGCGGCGCAGTGGTGATCAACCCAACCCGGTGATCGACAACCTCAACGCGCGGATCAATGCCTGGTGGGTGATGGTGCTGGTGATCGGCATCGCCTTCCTGTTCGGCAACATCGGCGTCGTCGTGCTGTTCTACTTCGTGTCCTTCTACGCCTTGCGCGAATTCATGACCCTGGCACCGACCCGGCGCAGCGACTACCCGGCACTGGTGGCAGCCTTCTACTTCGCCCTGCCGATGCAGTACCTGCTGATCGCCTTCGGCTGGTACGGCCTGTTCGCCATCTTCATCCCGGTCTATCTGTTCCTGCTGCTGCCGATCCTCGCCTCGCTGGGCGGTGATACCACGCGCTATCTCGAGCGCGCGGCCAAGGTGCAGTGGGGCTTGATGATCGCCGTTTACTGCATTTCCTCGGTACCGGCGCTGCTGACCCTGGACATCCCCGGTTACGAGGGCCGCAACCTGCTGCTGATCGCCTGGCTGATCATCGTCGTGCAGCTCTCCGACGTGCTGCAGTACGTGTGCGGCAAGCTGTTCGGCAAACACAAGATCGCCCCCAATCTCTCGCCATCCAAGACCATCGAAGGATTTATCGGCGGCGTGGCACTGGCTACCCTGATCGGCGCCATGCTGTGCTGGATCACCCCCTTCGCCTTCTGGCAGGCCGGGCTGTTCGCCCTGCTGGTGTGCATGCTCGGCTTTGCCGGCGGCCTGGTGATGTCGGCGATCAAGCGTGATCGTGGCGTGAAGGACTGGGGCCATATGATCGAAGGCCACGGCGGCATGCTCGACCGCCTGGATTCGGTGTGCTTCGCTGCCCCCGTGTTCTTCCATATGGTGCGCTACTGGTGGGCCTGAGCCCGTGAGGGGAATTGCCCCAGAGTCAACGCAGATCAGAAAACAAGAAGGCTGACATGATCGCCCACACTCAGACACTGTTCGGAGCCGTCGCACTGGTCGCCGTGATCATGGGCAGCTGTCTGATCCTGGTGGGCCAATTGCGTCATCGCGACGGCATGCTCACCACCGGCCTGGGCATGCTGTCCCACTCGCTGGCCTACATCGGCTTCACCCTGTTCGGTCAGGTGTCGATGTGGATCAGCTACGTGCTGGCCAACACGCTGCTGTCCACCGCTCTGGCGTTCTACACGGTCAGCCTGCCGCTGATCCACGGCCGCCGCCCACCATGGCGGCTGGCCTTTGCCTTCCCACTGCTGCTGGGCGTGCTACTCAGCCTGCTGATCGACACCCAGGAACCCCGCCAACTGGTCGCCTGCCTGCTGCTGTTCAGCCAATGTCTGGTGATTCTGCACCTGAGCCGCCTTCATGCCGTGCTCGGCGGGCGCGCCCACCGAATCCTGATGATCGGTGCAGGCATCAGCCTGTTCGGCCTGGGCATCCGCGTGGTAGTGATCCTCAGCGGTGCGCCGGCGGAGATGCATTACGACGTCAGCAACCTGAAACAGAGCGTATCGGTCGCCCTCGGCGCCGCCACCATCATCATGTTCTCTTTCGGTCTGGTGCTGCTGTCGCGCGAGCGCATCGAATCGGAGCTGCGCCAGACCGCTCTGCGCGACACGCTTACCGGATTGCCCAATCGCCTGGCGATACTCGAACAACTCACCGACGAGCTGGAGCGTGCCCGCCGCCAACGCACGCCGCTGTCCATCGCCATGCTCGATCTGGATCACTTCAAGCAGATCAACGACAGCCACGGCCACCTGGTCGGCGATGCCGTGCTCAGGCACTGCGCGGACCATCTCCAGCAACGGCTGCGGCGTAACGACAGCATCGGCCGTTATGGTGGTGAGGAGTTTTTGCTGATTCTGCCCGGCACCGGCGCCAGTGGCGCGCTGGAACTGGTCGATCAGCTTCGCCAATCCCTCAGCCAGCACGCGGCGCAGGTTGACGACAAGACCATCGCCTTGAGCTTCAGCGCCGGTGTTTACGGCAGCACCAGCCCCGTCGCCGAGGACGTCACCGGCATGCTGCTCAAAGCCGACACCGCGCTCTATCGCGCCAAGCACGCCGGGCGTAATACACAGGTTCTGGCCACGGCGGACTGACAGGAAGGGCTCGGATTTACTTGCAGACCTGAGTCATGCCTGGCTACCAGCGTTCAGCGTCGCCTGACTTTTCTGCAGGCAACAAAAAACCCGCCGAAGCGGGTTTTTCATGACCTTCCGACATCCTGTCGTTTGCCATCCTGGCGCGGTCTGTCTTCCGTGACTCGGGACATCCAGTTCCCGGTAGGTGTGAGTAGATTAGCCAGCCTACGCATGCGACGGGAGAGGCTCATTGCGCTTCGACGTGTAAGCCTTTTGCCATAGCAGCAATCGCAAAAAAACCATGATTTGAGCCTGACGCTAATCAGAGGGCAGCTTTACTCGTCCACAAACACGCCACACAAATCGATCACGAAGCGCGCAGGTTGCGATTCGCCTGCAGCTACGACGATGAGTACCGAGTGGTTGTCGTCTCGACCAGTAACGCGCTGCACGTAGAGCGCAAGGTTTCCCTGCTTATACGCGGGCGTATCGCCTGGAAAATCCATATGTTTTCTTGCGCCAGGAATCAGACCTACCAGCGCATCTGCCTGCCGCTCACCCAGTTCCCATAAATACTGGACCTGCCGGTTGTCGAAGAGCACTTGTCCAAAATCTGGCGTATCCAATATTGAGCTGAACACGTAGAAATCGCTTTCAGCACCATTGAATAGTAGCTTTTTATTTTTAACAAAAGCACTCATAATTCCTAACAATAAACCTGTTCCTTTTTCGCTTAATCTCCTTGAAATACGCCTATGTATTTCAGACCGTTATAACTATCTTTAATAGGCTGTTTGAGAGTCAGATCTGCGTCTTGGTACCAAAAAATCGCATTGGCTTTCTTGATTCCAAGCGCCTCACAACGCGCCTTGACCAACGGCAGTTCATCTTCATCTACAGCGGCTTCGGTCAGAATTTCATCTAGCGAAACCTCATGCTCGCAACGGGGAATAATACCAATGAAATCTTCGTCATACCAAACAATACCAATATCTCTGCAGAAGCCACAAAGTTTGTAGTTTGGATCATCAAAATCACCTTCGGTAGAGTGATCTATCTCGAAATAGCTCATGTATTCGTCCTCTTGCGAGAAATTACTACCTACCCATACATGAACATTTTTAATTTCACTTGACATTTATGTGCACCTACTTAGTTTCATATGAGCTCTATGATGCTTGGCAATAATCATCTTAGCCTCTCTTTTGCTGGTAGAACCTTCCAAATCTGCAATTAATTTATTATGGAAATGTCTACCCGCACGGCTTCCATGGTGTGAACCATCGGGAACAGGCCTTCCCTTTGAATCGGTGACATTAACAAAGGTAATCCTCTTGGTCTCAACAACATATTTTTTTAGCTCCTGAGCAGTAAAGCCGAGCTCTTTAGCTTTGGCTGCGAGTGATACTGGGAACATTTCATGCATTTTCCCTGCGCCTCGCAGAGCTTCAGAGACTGCCGCTTTATTACTATTGATATCGTTTATAGATGCTGCGTTGAACCAGTCATCAAATTTTCCACGAGCCCATGGAGCCCACCCTAACGGGTCTGACCACGCCAGCGGGTTAGGAGCGTATTGATAGAGATTGGCACCTCCCAGCAACCCTATCGGATCCGGGCTGATAAACCGTCCGATATCCGGATCGTAGAACCTGAAGGTGTTGTAGTGCAGCCCGGTTTCGCGGTCCAGGTACTGGCCCTGGAAGCGCAGGTTCTGCTCTTCGACAAAAAAGCTTTCCTGCTGTTCGGCCAGGGTGTTGCCCCAGACCTGGTAGCGGGCCTGCCAGATGCAGCGGCCGTCGTCTTCGGTGAGTTGCTGCGGTAACCCGTTCGGATCGGTGTGGTAATAGCGCAGGCGGGCGTGTTCGCCCTGGCCGTCGACGCGCGCCAACGGGTCGTAGCTGCCTTCGTCGTAGAGGTAGAGGCTGTGCCGGCCGTTGCGGGTTTCGCTGAGCAGGCGCAGGCCGTCCCAGGTGAAGTCGGACTGGCCGAGCAGCACGCCATGGGCGTCGTAGTGGCTTTTGCCGATACGCCGGCCGAGCGGGTCGTAGTGCATGACCACGCGGCTGCCGTCGTTGTTGGTGACTTCCCGCACGCGGTGTTCAGCGTCGTAGCTCAGCCGTTGCACCTGGTGACGACCGCTGCGTTTTTCCACCAGGCGGCCGAAGGCGTCGTAGCGGTAGCGCTTGTCCTGGTAGGTGAGCAGTTTGTTGTGGCGCACCCAGCCGCTGCTGGCGGCATCACCACCGACCGGGTGCAGCAGGTTGGCGGCCGCGTCGTAGCTGTAGGTTTCCAGATTGCCGCGAATCAGGTCCTGGCTGGCGATGATGCGCCCGCTGGCATCGTAGTGCAGCTGCTGCTTCTGTTCGCGCTGGCTGGCCGGGTCACGGTCGAGGCGGCCGATCAGGTTGTCGCTGGGATCGTAGGCGTAGCGCCGCTCGGCTTCGGCCGGCAGCTGCACGGGTTGCTCCAGGCGCCGACGCAGGCGTGCGGTGAGGCGTCCGGTTCGGTCGTACTGGCTACGGGTAACGAGCTGCCCCTGGGTGCGCAGCACCTCGCGATGCAGGCGGTCACGCTCGAAGCGGCTGACCAGTTGATCATCCAGGTGGAGCAACTGCAAGTGGCCGCTGCCGTAGTACAGGCGGCGGATACGGCGCTGGTCAGGCAGTTGCGTTTCCAGCAGGTTGCCGAGCTCGTCGTAGGCATGCTGCAGGGTACCAGCAGCGCTCTGCTCGCTGAGCAGCTGGCCAAGAGCGTCGTAGGCGAAGGCCAACGACTGCACCTGGCCGTCGACGGCGGTGAGGTCGATGCTGAGCAGGCGGTCGAGCGGGTCATAGGCGTACTCGGTGCGACCGTCATCGGTGTGCTTGGCGATCATCCGACCAACGGCATCACGCTCGAAGCGGTGGATGATCGGTGCCGGCGGCGCCTCGGGGACACTACCCAGGCCGGTGCCGTGGGGCGCCGGGGTATAGGCCAGGCCGATGAGGTTGCCCTGCGGGTCATAGCGATAATGGCGGGCACTGTCGTCTAGGTCATGCTGGGCGGTGAGACGGTCGAGCACGTCCCAGGTGAAGCGGTAGCGTTCGTCGTTCTCGTTGCTCAGGGCGAGCAGGCGACCATAGGCGTCGTATTCGAAGCCGACGCTGCGGCCCAGGGCATCGATGCGCTGACGCACCTGGCCACGGCGGTCATAGCGATAGCGCACGGGCTTGCCGGCAGGATCGAGGTAGGCGCTGAGCTGGCCGATGGCGTCGCGTTGAAACTCCTCGCAGCGGCCGTCGGCGAGTTGCGTCTGCAGCAGGCGTCCCTGGCTGTCGTAGTGGTAGCGGGTGATCTCGCCGAGGGCGTCGGTGATCTGCACCAGGTTGCCGCGCTCGTCGTAGGCGAAGCGCGTGGGGTAGCCGGAACAGTCGACCTGCTCGGTGAGCTGTCCGAGGGCGTTCCAGCGCAGGGTCTTGCGCTTGCCGCTGGCGTCGATGATCTCCACCGGCAGGCCGCTGGTGTCGTAGCGGTAGCGGGTGACATGGCCCAGCGGGTCGATCTCGGCGATGCAGTTGCCGCGCTTGTCATAGCGGTACTGCCAGGCATTGCCGGCAGCGTCGGTCTCGGCTTGCGGCAGCGACCAGTGGCCGAGCCACTGAGTGAAGTCGCGACGCCCCAGCGGGTCGAGGGTTTCGCAGAGGTTGCCGGATTCGTCATAGGCGAATTGCCAACGCGCGCCGTCCGGTGCGACGGCGGCCAGCAGCTGGCGCTCGTCGTTCCATTCGAACAGCCAGAGCTGGCCGAGGGCGTCGCGATAGCGGGTGATCTGGTACTGGCTGTTCCAGTGGCGTTCGCTGGTGCGACCAAGGCCGTCGGTGACCCGGGTGATCCCCGCATCCAGATCGTACTGCAGCCGGTATTCGTCGCCGTCGTCGGTCCAGTGCCGTGTCACCCGCCATTCGCGGCCATCGGCACCCTGAAACTCACCCCACTCATAGAAGCAGCGCAGACCGGTGGGACGCTGATGTTCGATCAGACGACGGCCACTGTCGTAGACGAAGCGACACAGCAGTTGGCCCTTGTCGTCGCGGACTTCGCTGAGATCACCCTGCGCGTCATAGGCGTAGGCGACCAGCACCTCGCGCCGCTCATCGGCGAACAGGCGCTCGACCCGGCCAAGGCGCTGCGGGTGGCGGGCGTCGGCAATCAGTTCGATGCACAGCTGGTTATGGCCATCGCGCACGGCGCGCAGCCGGCCAGTGGCGTCGTATTCGAGCAGCAGGCGATTGTCGTTGCGGTCGCCGAGCTTGCTCAGGCGCAGACGGTCAGGTGACTCGGGCAACGGCTCGAACAGGCGGTAGAGGCCATCGACGCTTTCCACCAGCAGCGCGCCGCCTTCATCGCGGCGGAAGCTCAAACCTTCACCCGGGCTGTAGCAGGCATCGCCCGGTGGCAGGCTGCCAATCTCGATGGGGCGGCCCTGCTCGTCGATATAGGTCAGCGCTTCGCCACCCTGCGGGTGGGCGCGCACCTGCACGGCGATCTCGAACGGCAGGCTCCAGCCAGCACCCAGCAAACCGTCACGGCGCTCGTCACGGCTGCTGTAGAAGCGCTGCCACTCGATGGGCATCAGCCCCGGCAGGACGAAGTCGAGGTCATCGTCTTCACCGAGCACCTTGGCCCCGGTGCTGGCATGCACCGGATTGGGTGCACCGCTGCTGGCCGAACCAAGGGCGTTGACGATGGAGTTGGTGGCATAGGCGGTCGCGCCGCCCATGGCCATGTTGCCGGCGAAACCGGCGACCAGGCAGGGCAGCTTGCTGCACAGCTTGCGTGGGTTGCCACGTAGCGCCATGAGCACAGTCAGGGCCAGGCCGATGCCGGGGGTCTTGCCGCTGCGAATCGGCTGCACCACCACGGCGTCACCACCGATGCGCACGTTCGGCGAGATGTTGCCGCTTTCCACCACCGTGGCTTCGCAGGTGCTGCGATCACCGCTGCGCACTGCCGGCTGGCCTTCGATGCTGACCTTGATCGAGCCTTCGGCGAGCAGCTGCACCGGCATCGGCGGGTGCTTCTTGCACTCGATGGAATCCAGCGGGCAGGGGATGACGCCAGGTGCCGGCTGGGCAACCGTCGGCTGCCACATCTCACTGAAGAAGCTCTTGGCCATGTCGAGGAAGCTGGGCTCAGGCTCCTCGGCGGGCGGTGCCTGCTCCAGCTCGGTGCCTGCCGGCGCGGCGGCGCTGCCCAACTTGCCAGCGGCGCGCGCGGAAGGCAGGCCGTTGGTTTTGGTCTTGTTGGCGCCGGTGAGAATCTTGGCCTGGACATTGGGCGGGGAGATGGCGTTGCCCAGGCCTTCGCAGAAGGTCGTGAGCCCCTTGTCCCAGCCGGTTTTGTTCATGCCGACCCCCACGGCGATACCCACTACTGCGGCGAGGGCAAATCCACCGAGACCAAAGGTGAGGACGGTCAGGCCGGTGGCGGCGACCACCGCAGCACAGGCCACAGCGGTGATGGCGGCATAGGCAGCCACTTCCAGCACGCCGCCGACGATGTCGGCGAGCAATGTGGTGTGCAGCAGATCGTCGCCGAGCCGGGCGGCCCAGAGCGCATCAGACATCGCAGGTCATCCGTTGAGGCTGAGGCTGTGCTTGATCTGCGCCCAGTGCGCGGCGTCGGCATCATCGAGCGGCGTCGGTTTGACGTAGCTGAGGGCGAGCAGGCGGCGACCATCGGCCAGCAACACGCCGAGCTGGAACTGGTAGACCTGCTCCGGCCCCTTGCTGAACTGGCTGCGCAGCTCGACGCCGACGATGGCCTGCGCCGGGCCGACCTGGACATCCTGCACGGCGCTGCAACGCAGATCCTTGACCTGTTTAGCGAGCTTGGCGACCTGGGCCTCGAAGTGGCTGCGCAGGGTTTCACCGTCGCCCAATGCACCACGGGTGATCACCAGTGAGGTACCGAGGTCATTGAGGCGCAGGATGTTGATGCTGCTGTCCAGCAGGTCCTTGCCGGGCAGTTGCAGGCTCAGTTCTTGAGTGGTGTAGCTCATCAGACGTTTCCTTTGTCTTGCCCGAACATGGATTTGACGGCTGCATCGATGCTGCCCTGATCACCCTGACCATCGGGGGTGGCGCCAGGGCCGCCGCCGATGTTCAGGTTGAGCACGCCGCCGGTGTTGAATTCAGCGTCGCCGCTGGCGTGGAAGTTGATCGCCACGCCGCTGAGGTTGATCTGGCCGCTGGCGTTGAGTTCGAGAATGCTCTTGCCGCAGACCAGGCGCAGGTTCTGGCCGACCTCGATGAGGTAGCTCTGGCTGATGCTGTCGGTCTTGGTCGAGCCCACCAGCAGCACGTCATCGAGCTTCACCGCACGCAGGCGGTTGTTGCCGATGGTGACGGTCTCGTTCATGCCGATGCTCTTGACCCGGTTGTTGCCCACCGAGTGGGTTTCATCCACCTCGACGACGATGTCCTGGTTGCGCTCGGCGTGGATGTACAGCTGCTCGGCGCCCTTCTTGTCCTCCATGCGGATTTCGTTGAAGTTGGCCGGCGTGCCGCCCTTGCTGGAGCGGCTCTTGATGCCGCTCTGGGTAGCGTTGGCGGGCAGGTCGTAGGGCACGGTCTGTTCGGCGTTGTAGACGCGGCCGGTGATGATCGGCTGGTCGGGATCACCCTCCAGGAAGCTGACGATGACCTCCTGGCCGATGCGTGGAATCTGGATCGCACCCCAGTTCTTGCCGGCCCAGTTCTGCGAGACGCGAATCCAGCAGGAGCTGTTCTCGTTGGACTGGTCGTGGCGGTCCCAGTGGAAGTGCACCTTGACCCGGCCGTACTGGTCGGTCCAGATCTCCTCGCCGGCGGGGCCGACCACCACGGCGGTCTGCGGCCCCTGTACCATTGGTTTGGGCGTGCCGCACAGCGGGCGGAAAGTCTGCTGGGCGTCGGTGCAGGTGAGTTGGCACTCGAACTGGCCACCGCCGCCACTGCCACTCTCCAGGGACTCCTGCAGGACGTGATAACGCGCGCAGACCACCAGATATTCACGGTTCTGGTCGGCGCGACCGAAGCCGGTGAGGCTGAACAGGTTGCCCGAGGCGATGCCGCGCACGCTGCCGCCGAGCTCGACGCGCTCGTGCAGACTCTGCAGGGCCTCGATGCGATTGCGCGCGTACTGCTCGCCGTCACTGCTCTGCACGTAGGCGCCCGGGTAGTCGTACAGCGGATAGTCGCCGGCACTGTGCGGGCGCGGCATGACCGAGCGCACGTCGATGCGCGCGCTGGGGCGCTGGAAGTCGTAGTCGTTGAGTTCCATCGAGCCCGGCTGCACATGCTGGGCCAGCTGCCAGTCGTTGATGTGGTCGCGCTCGCGGTGCTGACCGTCCGGCGGGTAGTAGGGCACGCTGGCGTAACCGGGCGCAGGCACGTGGGCGCCGTAGGCATCGGCCAGCACCAGCACGTGGCGATCGGCCTCGTGGCGGAAGTAGTAGTAGATGCCCTCCTTCTCCATCAGCCGGCTGACGAAATCGAAGCTGGTTTCGCGGTACTGCACGCAGTACTCCCACTCGCGGTACGGGCGGCTGAGTGCGTCTTCGAAATCGGAGAACCCCAGGTCGCGGAACACCTGCTTGATGATCTGCGGCACGCTCATGTGCTGGAAGATGCGGCAGTCGGAGGTGCGGCTGAGCAGCCATAGCCAGGGCCGCAGGGTGACCCGATAAGCCGCGAACTGGCCACGGTCGACGCTTTGCCCGCAGGCGGCGACGATGCCGTGGAAGTGCCGGTCGCCACCGCCATGCTGCTGCACCGAGAGCGTCAGCGGCTTGCCGAGCAACTGGTTGAGATCGAGGTTGGCATCGTGGGACACCAGTTGCAGCTCGTACTCGAACAGGCGGCCCAGCTCGTCGCTGCCGTGCATCGAGCGCAGCAGCAGAACGTCCGGCCCGAGCGGGCTGGTAATGCGGGCAAAGCGGGAAGATTGGGCGAAGAACATAGGTCGGGGTTCCGGCCTGCCATAGCGCGGGCCGGCACTAGCCGACCCGCGCTCGGGCTCAGGCGTTGTCGGCGAAGCTGTAGTTCAGGTCGTTGTCGGCCACACTGACGCGCACACCGGCCAGCGGCTTGCCTTCCATCATGCGGGTAAGGAACTCGCGGCTCATGTCCGGCAGCATGCCGTTGGTGAGAATGGCGTCGATCTGCCGGCCGCCACTCTCGCTCTCGGTGCAGCGCGAAACCACCAGGTCGACCACCGCCTCGTCGTAGTCGAAGGGCACCTTGTGGGTGCTTTCGATGCGCTTCTTGATGCGCCCCAGCTGCAGGCGGGTGATGGCCTTGAGCATGGCGTCGCTGAGCGGGTAATAGGGGATGGTTACCAGACGGCCGAGCAGCGCCGGCGGGAAGATCTCCAGCAACGGCTGCCGCAGGTCGCGGGCGATGCTTTCCGGGTCGGGCAGGTTGTCCGGGTCCTGGCACAGGCGCGCCACCTGTTCGGTACCGGCGTTGGTGGTGAGCAGGATCAGGGTGTTCTTGAAGTCGATCAGGCGCCCTTCGCCGTCTTCCATCACGCCCTTGTCGAACACCTGGAAGAAGATCTCGTGCACGTCCGGGTGGGCCTTTTCCACCTCGTCGAGCAGCACCACGCTGTACGGCCGGCGACGCACTGCCTCGGTCAGCACGCCACCTTCGCCGTAGCCGACGTAGCCGGGCGGTGCACCCTTGAGGGTGGAGACGGTGTGCGCTTCCTGGAATTCGCTCATGTTGATGGTGATCAGGTTCTGCTCACCGCCATACAGCGCCTCGGCCAGCGCCAGCGCGGTTTCGGTCTTGCCGACGCCGGAGGTGCCGGCGAGCATGAACACGCCGATCGGCTTGTTGGGGTTGTCGAGGCCGGCGCGAGAAGTCTGGATGCGCTTGGCGATCATCTTCAGCGCGTGGTCCTGGCCGATGATGCGCTTGCCCAGCAGGCTGTCGAGGTTGAGCACGGTCTCGACCTCGTTGCGCGCCATGCGCCCGACCGGGATGCCGGTCCAGTCGGCCACCACCGAGGCCACCGCCTGGTAATCGACGGTCGGCAGAATCAGCGGGGCTTCGCCCTGCAGCTGGCTCAGGCGCTGCTGCAATTCGACCAGCCGCGCGCGCAGGGCCTGGTGATCGGTGCCGCTGTCCTGATCGACCACGCCGGCGCTTTCGCGCAGGCTGGCGCGGGTGGCCAGCAGTTCATCGACCAGCTGCTTCTCTTCGGCCCAGCGGCTTTCCAGCTCGGCCAGGCGCTCGCGCTCGGTGGCGAGCAGGCTCTCGCTGTTGGCCTGGCGCAGGCTGACGTCGATGCCGATGGCGTGTTCGCGGGCAATGATCTGCAGTTCGGTTTCCAGCGCTTCGATGCGCCGGCGGCTGTCGTCCACCTCGGCCGGCACGGCGTGCAGGCTGATGGCCACGCGGGCGCAGGCGGTGTCGAGCAGGCTGACCGACTTGTCCGGCAGTTGGCGCGCCGGGATGTAGCGGTGCGAGAGCTTGACCGCGGCGTCCAGGGCCTCGTCGAGGATCTGCACCTGATGGTGCTTCTCCATGGTCGAGGCCACGCCGCGCATCATCAACAGCGCCTTGTCCTCGGACGGCTCGGGCACCTGCACCACCTGGAAGCGGCGGGTCAGCGCCGGGTCCTTCTCGATGTGCTTCTTGTACTCGGCCCAGGTGGTGGCGGCCACGGTACGCAGGCTGCCGCGCGCCAGCGCCGGCTTGAGCAGGTTGGCCGCGTCGCCGGTACCAGCCGCGCCACCGGCGCCGACCAGGGTGTGGGCTTCGTCGATGAACAGGATGATCGGCTTGGGCGAGGCCTGCACATCTTCGATGACCTGACGCAGGCGCTGCTCGAACTCGCCCTTCATGCTGGCGCCGGCCTGCAGCAGGCCGACGTCGAGGCTGCGCAGCTCGACATCCTTGAGCGAAGGCGGCACGTCACCGGCGGCGATACGCAGGGCGAAGCCTTCGACCACGGCAGTCTTGCCGACGCCCGCCTCGCCGGTGAGGATCGGGTTGTTCTGCCGGCGACGCATGAGGATATCGACCAGTTGGCGGATCTCTTCGTCGCGGCCAACGATGGGGTCGAGCTCACCCTTGCGCGCCTGCTCGGTGAGGTCGATGGTGAAGCGCTTGAGCGCCTCCTGCTTGCCCATCGCCGCCGGCGCCATGGCGCCACTGGCCTCGCCCGGTGCGGCGGCGGCGAAACCGTCGCTGGCGGCCAGGTTGTTCTCCGGCGAATCGCCGACGTACTCGTCGAAACGCTCGCTGAGGGTTTCCACCTTGATCTTGGCGAACTCGCCCGACAGGCCCAGCAGCACCTGGCGCAGGCTCGGCGTCTTGAGGATGCCGATGATCAGGTAGCCGGTGCGCACCTGGTGCTCGCCGAACATCAGGCTGCCGTAGACCCAGCCACGCTCGACCGCTTCCTCGACGTGCGAGGACAGGTCGGTGATCGAGGTCGAGCCGCGTGGCAGGCGGTCGAGTGCGTCGGTCAGGTCACGCGCCAGGCGTGCCGGCTCCAGGCTGAACTGGCGGATGATGCGGTGCAGGTCGGAGTCCTGCAGCTGCAGGAGCTGGTGAAACCAGTGCGCCAGCTCGACGTAGGGGTTGCCACGCAGCTTGCAGAACACGGTGGCGGCCTCGATGGCCTTGTAGCCGACGCTGTTGAGCTTGCCGAACAGCGCGGTACGACTGATTTCACCCATGTGAAGTTCTCCTTGATTGATCCGCCGGCGGGGTCGCTGTGGCGTGATGGCGGGCCAGCACCAGGTCCCTGGCGTCGTGCTGTGGCTGGCCGAGCCAGGTGGTGTAGCCCAGGCGAGCCTGGCCGTTGAGGCGCAGCGCGGGGATTTCCTCGCGCTGCAGTACGAGATTCAGTTGCCAGTCCAGTTCGTCGCCCTGGTATTCGGCGACCCAGGCCACCAGCGCGGCGAACGAGTCGCCATCGGGCAGCATGGCGTTGTACTGCTCGAGCGTCAGCGGACCGAAGCAGATGCGGAAGCTGTGCTGGCGGTCCCAGACCTGGCTGCCCAGGCAGAAGTCCACGCCCAACTGGCTGGACTCCACGCCCAGGCGCGTGCGCTCGGGCAGGCTGAGCCAGCTGCCGGCGTATTCCTCGATCTGCACCGGCACGCCGAAGTAATCGGCGAGGATCGCCTTGAGGCCATCGGGGTAACGCGTCTGCGCGGCCAGGTGACCGCTGTAGTGCAGCTTCGCCGCATCGTCCAGCAAGCCCCGCTGGCGCAGGCTGGGCATACCGCGACCGCTGAAGGCGGCCAGGCGAGCCGACCAGTAATCATCGTCGGGACGGTCATGGCTGACGGTCGGCCGGGCCTCGGCCCAGGCACGATAGAACAGGGTCAGCAGGCGATGATGGAACAGGTCGAGGAAGTGCTTGCTGGTGCTGTCGGCGTGGTTGCGCTGGCGCTCGCGCACGTACTCGGTCAGGTGCAGTGGCAGCGGCCCGTTGGGCCCACCGAGGCCGAAGAAATACTGTTCCAGACGTGCCGGTCGCTCGTCGCTGGCTGGGGTCACAGCGGCCAGGGTGGCCGGGGCGAAAGTGCCCTCCTGGCGCTGCCCGAGGCGCAGCGGATCGTCTGCCAGGCGTCGGGAACGCCCCAGGCGCGGCAGATGCGGGTGCTCGTTCTCGATGCGTCGCAAGGCCTGGAAGAAGTCGTACTCCCAAGGCTGCGCCTGCATCTGTGCAAGCGTGTCTAGAGGTTCGGACGACGGCCGGGCCGGGCTTTCCATCGCATGATCTCGCCGCGCTCGGTGCTGCGCAGCACCGTCTCGGTAAAGCTGTTGAGGGACACGTAGCGCGCCAGGAAACGCTCGAACACTGCGCCGAGGAGAAACACCCCGGTACCGCGGAAGGCGTTCTCGTCGAACTCCAGGGTGATTTCCAGACCCCGACCGAAGACGATCGGTCCGGGCATCGGCAGGCGCCGCGTGCAGGGTTTGGCGCTGACTTCGCGCAGGCCTTCGATCTGCAGCTGCAACGCCGGATTCTGCACATCGCCATACAGCCGCAGCATCTCGCGCAGGGCAGCGGCGCCCTGGCCCTGCTCGGCCAGTGACAGGTAGTTCAGTGACAGCTGGCTGATCAGCCGCCAGGCCTGGTTGTCGTGCGCCGGGCTGGGGCGCGGACGGCTCGGCCCGGCCACGCAGCGCACGCTCTGCACCGGCGCACTGTCGGCCAGGGTGAAGTCGCTCTTGCCGCTGCCGACGCTCATGAACAGCGGCAGGTCGCGGTTGGTGCACAGGGCGCTGAGACCGAGCTGGCGCAGGTCATGGCGATACGGAGCCTGGTGGCTGTCGACCAGACTGATGAAGGTTTCGCTGCCCACATAGCTAGATCGCGTGCCGTTGCGGCGCTGTTCGGCCGACAGTACGCGCGGCTCGCGGCGCACGATGTAGTAGGCCTGATCGCGCCCATAGCGCGCGGGGTCACGCACGGCATAGAAGGGCAGGAAAGTCTGCTCCGGGCCACTGCCATGGCCGCTGACGCTGCGCAGCGAATGGATCTCGAAGTCCATGGGCCGTGTGCGGTCGGCTTGATCGCCGGGGTGCAGAACGGCAGGAACTGGGTGGCGTCGACCTGGTTCTGCAGGTGGCTGTCGAGGCGATCGAACAGCACGATCAGCTCCAGCTCGTTGCCGCTGCACTGGCGCACGGCGCGGCGCAGATTGCAGAAGTCGACGAACAGAAAACGCTGCGGGAGGGCGAAGTACTCCTGCAGCAGGCGATAGCCCTGGAAGGCCTGCGGTACTACCGGCAGCGCCGCCTCGGCATCATCGAAGCCGCACGGGCGCAAGGCGTCGGCCGGCAGCCGTTCGACCCAGTCGCGCCCCGGCTGGCGGGCGAACACCGCGACGCGGTTGCCCAGCAGTTGCTCGTAGAGACGAAACGGCAGTTCGTCGAGGCCGTTGAGGTACAGCGGCAGGTTGTCCAGATCCAGGCTGGCGAAGGGTATTTCGGCACCGCTGCGCAGGGTGATGCGCAGGGCAGCCTTGGCACGCGGCTCGCTGGCGGCAAGACGGCCAAGCGTCGCGGCAGGATTGCTGATGTATTCGGCGTCCGCCACCTGCAGCGGCCACAGGGTCACCGGGTGTGCGGTGCGATATTCGCAGGGGGTCTGGCTGTCCTTGCCGAGAGTGGCGCGCAGCACGCTGTCGCGCGGCAGGTTGAAGCTGCCATTGAGCGCGCCGTCGTTGGCATCGATGTGCAGCTGTACCACGGTCATCGACGGCGTCGGCGCCAGATAATGCGGGTAGGCGATTTCCAGCAGATTGTGGGTGAACACCGGGTACTCGGCGTCGAGCTTGAGCTGCACGCGCGCGGTCAGCCAGGCGAAGCCCTCCAGCAGGCGCTCGACGTAGGGGTCGGTGCACTCCAGGCCGGACAGGCTGAGGCGGCTGGCGATCTTCGGATATTCGCGGGCGAACTCGGCCGCGCCATCGCGAATGTGTTGCAGCTCCTGGTTATACAGTTCCAGCAAACGCGGGTTCATGAGCGTCTCCGCTGCGCGGCGGGCAGCACCTGCACATGGCCGGACTCCAGGTCCAGCTCGGTGCGCAGCAGCAAGGGCAGGGGCGCCGGCTGCGCCCACAGGTCGCCCTGGATCTCGAAGCTCAGCGCGTTGTGGTTCATCTGTTCGTGACCGACATGCGCTCGCACCCGCACGCTATGGGCGAGGATGCGCGGCTCGAAAGTGACGATGGCGCGCTGGATCAGGCTTTCCAGGGCGGCGATGTCGATCCCGGACACACTGCTGCCGGCCAATGCCGGCAGGCCATAGTTGATCACCGAGGTGCCGGCTGGCGTGTGCCGCGTGGCATCGGCATCGAGCAGGGCGATGGTGTTGAACAGCCAGGTCAGGTCTCGCAGCACCGAGGCCTTGAGCTGGTTTAGCGACAGCACGCGGCGCTCCGCGCTTTCCTGCGGATTGCTGGGGTCATCGTCGGTCAGGCGGTCGAGCAGCGATGGCTGCAGGCGCTCGCGCGGGGTCATGGGGCTGGTCATGCGCAGGTTTACCAGTCGAACATCCCGATAAATGCTTTCTGGTCCCATTGCGCAGGTCCACATGCAGCGATCCTGCCCACCATGGCTGGCTCAAGTCGGTCATGATGCAGGCGTACAGGCTGTCTGTCGGTCTTGCAGCCTTTGCTGGGGGCAGGGAGATGTTCACTTCGCTCGACCATTAGGATCGGTGTTTGCTCGAAGTATTCCACTCGCAGGTTCTTCTGCAGATCTTCGCTGAACCGACAAGGCCATTGCATATCCATTATCAGTGCCGGCCGGTTGCCATAGGTCAAGGCGCAGCGTCCCTCGCTATCGCTGAGACTGATTGGCTGTCCTGCGAACGTCGCATGGGTTGGCATGGTCGGTTCGGTTGCGGGCGGTGATGATGGATGAGGTTGTGTGGCGCAGGCATTGACCGTAAATAGCAACGTGCCCAGCAGTACTACAAAAGAAACTCTGTACATCACGTCAGCTCCCAGAACCAGACTGCCTTGGCCCGATAGAAATAGTCACCGGTTTGGGTCTGGCCACGATTCCACAGGTCGATATGGTCACCGGTGGGGCGGTTTTCCGGATCGTTAGGCTGACGGTAAAAATCCTTGTAAAAAATAATACCGGTCTTACCGAGCAGGCTGGTCCTTTCTGCGGCACTGTTGCCGTAGACCTTGGGAGGGCCTAACTGAGGCCTTTTCCATAACCAATTGGCCAGTGACTCTGCTCCTCGGGCATGCCCGTGTGCACAGCGAGGCTCACTGTAAGTCGAAGTGTTGACTTGCAGGGTCCGTTCGCTGTTAAGCGCCACACTCATGCGAATGGCACATTGGTTGGCCCAGGGGCCATCGCACGGATTGCCTTGAGGATATTCAACCAACATATCCTCATAGGCTTTCCACAAATTGATAAACGAAGGCTTTGCCACAACTGAGTCTCCCTGTTACGCCCGCCCCCGGCACATGGCACCGAGGGCGAACCGCATCAGATCTTGACGTTGGAACGGATGTTCCAGCCGTACTTGATCGGGCCGCCTTCCTTGGTGCCGTCGGCTTTCTGCGGCTGGTAGTCGACCGTGACCTTGGCGAAGTTCAGGGTGATGTTCTCGATCAGGCGATCGTCGTTGCCCGAACCGCCGGTGCTCAGCGAGGAGATCAGCACTTCTTCGAGGTTGATGATCAGGTATTCGACCTGGGTATCACCGCCCGCCTTGCGCACGGTCAGGGTGACCTTGGGCACGTGCTTGCCGCTGGAGCAATGCATCATCAGGTTGGGGGTAGCCTTGTCGACGTACTTGGTCAGCGACAGATCCTGAATGCTCACCTTGCCCGCGCCGCCACCGGTGCCGGTGTGCATGTTGCCGGACTGGGACATGCCCCAGCTCCAGTTGAGCACTTCGATTTCGTCCTTGTGGGTCTTGTCCTGAGACTCGCCCTTGATGTCACCGATCTTGATGAAGATATCGACAGCCATGTTTTCTCCTGAGGTGGCATGGGCCACTGCGTATAGGTGGGGATGCCCCCGGTAATCTCACTCGCCTTGCGCATCCATTGGATGTGCCGCGGGAGCGACGAAGGCCGCGAAGACGCATTCGCGGCTGAAGCCGCTCCCACGGTTACAAGGCGGTTATGCGCCCTTGGCCGACGGCAGCTTGGAAACCAGCCGCAGCGACACCGTCAGCCCTTCGAGCTGGTAGTGCGGGCGCAGGTAGAACTTCGAGTTGTAGTAACCCGGGTTGCCCTCCACCTCTTCCACGACCACTTCGGCGGCGGCCAGCGGGTGCTGCGCCTTGGTGGTTTCGGTGGAGTGCGCCGGGTCACCGTCGACGTACTTGAGGATCCAGTCCTGCAGCCACAGCTGCATCTCGTCGCGTTCCTTGAACGAACCGATCTTGTCGCGAACGATGCACTTGAGGTAATGCGCGAAACGGCAGGTAGCGAACAGGTACGGCAGGCGCGCGGCCAGGTTGGCGTTGGCGGTGGCGTCCGGATCGTCGTACTCGGCCGGCTTTTGCAGCGACTGCGCACCGATGAAGGCGGCGAAGTCGGTGTTCTTCTTGTGCAGCAGCGGCATGAAACCGTTCTTCGCCAGCTCGGCCTCGCGGCGGTCGGAGATGGCGATCTCGGTCGGGCACTTCATGTCCACGCCACCATCGTCGGTGGGGAAGGTGTGCGCCGGCAGGTTCGGCACTTCGCCGCCGGACTCCACGCCACGGATGCGCGAGCACCAGCCGTAGAGCTTGAACGAGCGATTGATGTTCACCGCCATGGCGTAGGCGGCGTTGGCCCAGGTGTACTTGCTGCTGTCGGCGCCGTCGGTGTTTTCCTCGAAGGCGAAGGCCTCCACCGGATCGGTCTTGGCGCCATAAGGCAGACGGGCGAGGAAGCGCGGCATGGTCAGGCCGATGTAGCGCGAATCCTCGGACTCGCGCAGCGAGCGCCAGCCGGCGTATTCCGGGGTGGTGAAGATCTTGGTCAGGTCACGCGGGTTGGACAGCTCCTGCCAGGAGCCCATGCCCATCACCGTCGGCGAAGCAGCCGCGATGAACGGCGCGTGCATCGCCGCGCAGACCTTGGACAGCTCGCCAAGCAGCTCGACGTCGGGCGGCGACTGATCGAAGTAGTAATCACCGACCAGGCAGCCGTATGGCTCGCCACCGAACTGGCCGTATTCCTCTTCGTAGAGCTTCTTGAACACCGGGCTCTGGTCCCAGGCGGTACCCTTGAATTTCTTCAGGGTCTTGTGCAGCTCCGGCTTGGAGATGTTGAGCACGCGGATCTTCAGCTGCTCGTCGCTCTCGGTGTTGTTCACCAGGTAGTGCAGGCCACGCCAGGCGCTTTCCACCTGCTGGAAGTCGCTGTGGTGGATGATCTGGTTGACCTGTGCGGTGAGCTTGGCGTCGATGGCGGCGATGATCGACTCGATGGACTTGATCGCATCGTTGGAGATCAGATCGGTCTGTGCCAGGGCCTGTTCAGCCAGGGTACGCACGGCCGTTTCCACCGCTTCCTTGGCGCGCTCGGTCTTGGGTTTGAATTCCTGCATCAGCAGCGAGGCGAACTCGCTGGTCTGCTCGGTGCTGGCCAGTGCGGCCTGGTCGTGTTGCAACTGTTCGCTCATGGTGGTCTTCCGAATCAGGCCTGGGGCTCGTTGTCCTGGGGTTTCGGCGCGCTGGCCAGGGCCTGCAGCAATGCAGGGTCCTTGATCGCCTTCATGATCACGTCCTCGGCGCCGGTCTTGCCGTCCATGTAGGTCAGCAGGTTGGCCAGCTGGGTACGGGCCTCCAGCAGCTGGTTGAGGGCGTCGACCTGGCGCGCCACGGCGGCCGGGCTGAAGTCGTCCATGCTCTGGAAGGTCATGTCGATGCTCAGGTTGCCTTCGCCGGTCAGCTCGTTGGGCACGTTGAACGCCACACGCGGCTTCATCGCCTTGAGGCGCGAGTCGAAGTTGTCGACATCGATTTCCAGGAACTTGCGATCGGCCACCGCCGGCAGCGGCTCGGCCGGCTTGCCGGTGAGGTCGGACATGACGCCCATGACGAAGGGCAGCTGGACCTTTTTCTCGGCGCCGTAGAGTTCGACGTCGTATTCGATCTGCACACGGGGCGCGCGATTGCGCGCGATGAACTTCTGAGAACTGCTGTTCGCCATGCTTTCTCTCCTGGTCGCCTGACGCGACGCGGCGTGTCGGCCACCGGCCGTCTACGGTAAAGCGTGATCCCGCATACCTGGGCCAGTCGGCCTAGTACTCGTCGGGGCCGCGCAGGTTTTCGAACTGGCTCATGCCATCGGGTATGAGGTTGCGCACGATGGTCGCGAAGTCGGCGTTGACCAGGCTGCGAGCCCGGTTGAGCAGCACCGGCAACGGGCTGGAAGGCTCGTGGCGGGCGTAGTAGGTGAGAATCCGCTCCAGGCTCCTGAGCACGTCATCGCGATTGGCGATTTCGCCGCTGGCGCGCGCCACGGCAGGCACCGACGCGTGCGGCGCCAGCTGCTCTTGCGCAGCTTCGCCGCCTGCCGGGTAATCCTCTGAACTTACCCCTGCCGGGCTGTCGCCGAGCACCTGCAGGGCAAGCTTGAGCGGTTGCTGCAGCGCCGAGAGGTCCACGCCCTGAGCGGAACCGACTTGCTCGCTGACCAGTCGCTCGATAGCGTTCAAGCTGTGCACGGCACGCTTCAGGGCTTCGTGAGTGAGCTGCAGGGCGTCGCTGTCGGCGTCCTGCAGCGCGCCGCCAAGCTCTTCGACACTGAGGCTTTCGCTGCTGGCCGGGTGCAGACCGGCGGCATTCAGCGCCGCGCGCAAGGTGATATTGCCGAACACCCGCGAACGCACCAGCACGGCGTTGCGCAGCAAACCGAGGTTGGTTTCGCAGGTGAGGCCTGAGAGCGTGTTGATGCGAACGGTGGGATCGTTGTCGTCGTCGGCGTCGAGCTGAGGGTGGATCTCGGGCCAGTAGCGCGTGAGCAGTTCGAGGATCAATTCCAGGCTGTCGGCCAGGCCTTCGACACCGTGCAAAGCCAGGCGGCTCTGCAGTAGGTAATGAGTGATGCGCAAATCCTTGCTGCGCTGCAGAAGGGCGTGACAGGCCTGTTCCAACTGGCGCCATTGCGGTGGCTCAGCGGCCTGAATGGCATCGCCCATGCTGCGCTCGGGACGCCCCAGCGCATCGCGCTCGAGCTGGAGAAAGTCGCTGTCGTATTCCAGATCTTCACCACAGGGCGAAGTATCCGAAACGGCGGCGAGCAACAGCGAAGTCTCCACGGATTCGATCTCCTTATCGATTTGAACTGCGTCACATAAATGCCATAACTTCATCCTGGATGGCACTTCGCCAATTAACGATCGATGTTAATTGGCCACTACGCAATGTCGATTGTGTCGCGCATTTTTTAACTTAAAAATATACAAAGTCAAGGTACTATGGCGACCGCCCAAGGCCTTTGTGAACTTGGGCAAAGTTTCGCCAAGTTGCGAGCTTGAACACGTACTGGAATCTGGGAACAATAGGTAAGATCGCGTGCTTCCGCGCTGCAGAGCACCGTTGACGGACGTTTCACCAGGGCTCACATCGGCCTGAAAGCCTCATGAATAAAGGCTTTCACGGCTTTCAAGGTGTTACCAGGAGCCGGGCAGGGAGGCCACATGGCGCTGCGCTTGACCATCACCAGCTATCACAAGATCACCCCCGGCCAATGTCCCGAGAAAACCTTGGAATATGGCGTGATGGCAATTGGCCGCGGCCCGGATAATGACTGGGTATTACCTGACCCGGCGCGCCTGGTTTCCTCGAAACATTGCCTTGTGCAAAACAAGGATGGTCGCTACTACATCACCGACAACAGCACCAACGGCGTCGAGCTGGTCAAGGCCGGTATTCGCATGCAACGCGGCAACAGCGAACTTCTGCAGCACGGCGAAGTTATTCGAATCGGTGAATACGAAATTGAAGTGACGCTGGAAAGTTCCATTGCAGAAGGCTCCGCGCCGTTTTCCAGTGCCGCGTCCGCAAACAGTTTCGAAGCCCTGATGGCCAACCAACAGGTCGCTCCGAGCAGCCCTTTCGATGCACCGGCCAACCCCTTCGATGCCTCGGCCAGCGCCCACCTGCAACGCGTCGCTCCGCACGAGACGCTGCCCGATCTGTTCGATTTTCTTGGCCCGAGCACAGCCGCCGCACCGGCCCCCGTTGCCGACCATGTGCCAGCGCAGCAGCATGATTTCCGACCGCCGGAATTCAAGGCGCCTGCCGCTCCCATCGAACCCCAACCCACCCCAAGTGCTCCGGGACTGATCCCGGATGACTGGAACCTGTTCGATGACATCGCGCCGGCAGCCGCCCCAGCTGCCCCCTTGCCGGAACATGCCCCGCGACCGGAACCAACCCCGCCGGTAACGAGCCCCACACCTGCACCCGTCGCGGCGCCGGTCACTCAGGCTCCAGCCACCCAGCCGCAGACTGCACAGCCGGACGATGCACTGCTACAGGCCTTCCTGCGCGGTGCCGGGCTGGATCAGCTGCGTCTGGATGGCCAGCAGGCCGCCGCGCAGATGGAAAGCATCGGACGCAGCTACCGCCTGATGGTCGAGGGCCTGATCGATGTACTGCGGGCGCGCAGCAGCCTCAAGGGCGAGTTCCGCCTGCAGCAGACCATGGTTCAGCCGGTGGAAAACAACCCGCTGAAGTTCGCGCCCAACGCCGAAGAAGCCCTGCTGCTGTTGCTGCGTGGCGGCAACTCGGCATTCATGCCGGCCGACCAGGCCGTACAGGACGGTTTCGAGGACCTGCGCGCCCATCAACTGGCCGTCATGGCCGGTGTACAGGCCGCCATCCGTCACCTGCTGGCGCGTTTCGAACCGCAGACACTGGAAGCACGCATGGGCAAGGGAGGCGGGCTGGCCAGCCTGCTGCCGGGCTCGCGCCAGGCGCAGTGCTGGCAGCAGTTCGTGGAGCTCTACGCGACCTTGTCGCGCGAAGCCGAAGACGATTTTCAGGACCTGTTCGGCCGCGAGTTCGGCCGGGCCTATGAGCAACATATCGCCCGTCAACGACGCCCCTGACGGGCCCGGGCAAGGATGACAACGTGCGACAACGACTACTTCGGCCCGCTCTGCTGGGCCTGGTGCTGGCAGGGCTTGGCAGCGGCTGCAGCAAGGACGCGATGGACGACAGCGCTGCCGCACAAGGGCCAACCAGCGTCGTGCTGCAACTGCAGGCCGGCGACGAACTGAACCCTACCGTCGAAGGCTACAGCGCCCCGGTGCGTGTGCGCCTGCTGGAGCTGCGCAGCGCCGCCGCATTCAGCCGGACCGATTACTTCAGCCTCGCCGAGCGCGCGGCAGCGACCCTGGGCGGCGAGCTGGTGGCTGAGGACGAATGGCTGGTCCATCCCGGTCAGACCCGGGAACTGAAACGCACGCTCGACCCGGAAACACGTCATCTCGGCCTGCTGGTCGGCTACCGCGAAATTGACCGGGCGCAGTGGCGCGTGGTCCTGGAGCCAGAGCAGGGCATCCGCAGCCATTACCGCATCGACCTCGGGACCCACGCCGCCAGCGCCGCTGAGCTCGCCGCGCCGTCCCGCCTCGACTCTCGCTAACAGGAGCCTGTATGTCCTGGAACAACCGTGTGATCTGGTCCGAAGGCATGTTCATCGGCACCCAGCATTTCCAGCAGCATGACCGCTACCTGGAGGCACTGATCGATGCCCGCAGCCGCCCGCTGTCAGCCGCCGGCTGGGGTTTCGCCGAGCTGCAGCTGGATATCGGCCTGCTGGCACAGGGCAAGCTGGCCATCGTCAGCGCCCGTGGCCTGTTGCCTGACGGCACGCCGTTCAACATTCCCCAGGATGACGTGGCGCCGGAGCCCCTGGAGATTCCCGACGACCTGCGCGACGGCGTGATCTATCTGGCCCTGCCGCTGCGCCGGGCGGGTGTGCGAGACACCGTCGAAGCGGGCGAAGCACTGGGCGGCGCGCGCTATCGCGGCCAGGTCCGCGAAGTGCGCGACGACAATGCGGCCTTCGAAAGCCGTGTGCCGGTGATGGTTGGCGAACGCGCCCTGCGCCTGTTGACCGCCGCCGATGGCCTGCAGGAATACGCCGTACTGGGCGTGGCGCGCGTGCGGGAAAAACGCGCCGACCGCGCCCTGGTGCTGGACGAACAGTACATCCCACCGCTGCTCGACGTGGCGGCCAGCGCACCACTGGCTGCCTTTCGTGGCGAGCTGCTGGGCTTGCTGCATCAGCGTGGCGAAGCCCTGGCCGGGCGCGTGGTGGCCTCCAGCGCCGGCGGCGCCTCGGAGATCGCCGACTTCATGCTGCTGCAACTGGTCAACCGCGCCCAGCCGCTGTTCGCCCACCTGGCCCAGCTGCAACCGCTGCACCCGGAGCGCCTGTACAGCGAATTGCTGGCCCTGGCCGGTGAGTTCGCCACCTTCTCCAGCTCCGGCCGGCGCCCGTCGGAGTTCCCGACCTACCTGCACGACGACTTGCAGACCAGCTTCACCCCGGTGATGCAGGCACTGCGCGAAGCGCTGTCGATGCTGATCGACAGCAAGGCCGTACCGATTCCCATCGTCGAGAAGGCCTATGGCGTCCACGTGGCGATGCTGGCCGACCGCAGCCTGCTGGACAGCGCCAGCTTCATCCTCGTGGTCCGCGCCGACATGCCCGCCGAGACCCTGCGCGGGCGTTTCGGCCAGCAGAGCAAGATCGGCTCGGTGGAGCACATCCGCGACCTGGTCAACCTGCAGCTGCCGGGCATCAACCTGCTGCCGCTGCCGGTGGCGCCAAGGCAGATTCCGTTCCACGCCGGCTCGACCTATTACGAGCTGGATCGCGGCAGCGAGCACTGGAAGCAACTGGCACATTCCGGCGGCTTCGCTTTCCACGTGGCGGGTGAATACCCCGGCCTGAACCTGGCCTTCTGGGCGATACGGGGTTAATCCATGACAGATCAAGACGACTGGCTGAACAAGCCGCCGGCAGCACAACCGCAGAACAACGATCGCACCCAGTTCATGCCGCGCCCGGGTGGTCGTGGTCCGCAGCCCGCCGCCGAGGCTCCGGCTGCCCCACTGCAGATGCCGGCCGCACCGCTGCCGGCAGGCCAGGCCCGTGGCATGAACCCACTGGAGCAGGCCGCCGGCCCGCTGTTGAGCATGCTCACCCGCCTGCGCAGCACCCTGGCCCATCCCGCACCGGCCAGCCTGCGTGCACAGCTGCTGGGTTACCTGCGCCAGTTCGAACAACGCGCCGAGGCCGCCGGCGTGCCGCGCAACGATGTGTTGCTGGCGCGCTATGCGCTGTGTACCGCCCTCGACGAGGCAGTGCTGAGCACGCCCTGGGGCAGCACCAGCGAATGGGGTAAGCAGAGCCTGCTGATCACCGTGCATAACGAGGCCTGGGGCGGCGAGAAGGTGTTCCAGCTGCTCGAACACTGCCTGCAAAGCCCGCGCGAGCGACTCGATTTGCTCGAGCTGCTGTACCTGTGCACCAGCCTCGGCTTCGAGGGCCGCTATCGGGTCATGCACGATGGCCGCAGCCAGCTGGAGGCGCTGCGCGAGCGCACTGCCGCGACCCTGCGCAGCATGCGTGGCGAACGCGAACACGAGCTGTCGCCACACTGGCGCGGGGTCAGCGTGGCGCCGGATCGCTTGTCGCGGCTGCTGCCGCCCTGGGTCGGGCTGGCCGTAGCGCTGGCTCTGTTGCTGATGCTGCTGATGGTGCTGCGGATGATGCTGGCGGCCGATGCCGAGCCGGTGTTCCGCCAGATTCACGCTCTGGGCGAGGTGCCGGTGCAGAGCATCGAACCCGCCGTGGTCAAGCCGCGCGTGGTCGAGCGACCACGCCTGGCCACCTTCCTCGCCGACGACATCCGCGCCAACCGCGTGGCGGTCGAGGACGGCGTCGACCGTTCGGTGGTGACCATCCGCGGCGACGAGCTGTTCAGCTCCGGCAGCGCCAGCATCCGTGATGACTTCCAGCCATTGCTGCTGCGCATCGCCGAGGCGGTCGCCAAGGTCAAGGGCCAGGTACGCATCACTGGGCACAGTGACAACCAGCCGATCGCCACGTTGCGCTTCCCCTCCAACTGGGCGCTGTCGCGCGCCCGTGCCGAGGAGGTGCTGCAGATTCTCGCGGCACGTACCGGCCAGGCCGAGCGCTTCAGCGCCGAGGGTCTGAGCGATACCGAACCGTTGGCTTCCAATGCCACGGCCGAAGGACGGGCGAGAAATCGCCGGGTAGAGATCACCGTACTGGCGGAGGGTGTGGAGTGAAGGCGCTGTTCGGATTCATCACCCGCTGGGTCATCCCCGTGCTCGGGCTGATCGCCCTGAGCCTGATCATCTGGTTCATCGGCCCGCTGCTCAACGCGCTGCAGCCGGCCTGGATCCGCTGGACCCTGATCGTCCTGCTGTTCGCCCTGTGGCTCGGCTGGCGTCTGTTCTGTCTGCTGCGCGAACGCCAGCAGGAGCGCAAGGTGCTCGACAGCCTGGCCGCGCAAACGCCGCCGGACGCCGCCAGCGTAGCCACCGCCGAGGAGCTGGCGACCCTGCGCCAGCGCATGGACGAAGCCCTGGCGCTGCTGAAGAAGGCGCGCCTGGGCGGCGATGAGCGGCGCAACCTGTATCAGCTGCCGTGGTACGTGATCATCGGCCCGCCGGGCTCCGGCAAGACCACCGCGCTGGTCAACTCGGGGCTTAATTTCCCCCTCGCGGCCCAACTGGGCGCCGGCGCCATTCGTGGTGTGGGCGGCACGCGCAATTGCGACTGGTGGTTCACCGACGAGGCTGTGCTGCTCGACACCGCCGGGCGCTATACAACCCAGGACAGCCACGCCCAGGTGGACAAGGCCGCCTGGCTCGGCTTTCTCGACCTGCTCAAGAGCCAGCGCGTGCGTCGCCCGATCGATGGTGCCTTCATCGCCATCAGCCTTTCCGATCTGCTGCAGAGCAGCGACAGCGAGCGCGCCGCACACGTGGCGGCGATCCGCTCGCGGGTGCAGGAGCTGTACATCCAGCTCGGCGTGCGCTTCCCGGTCTACGTGATGCTCACCAAGTGCGACCTGGTGCCAGGCTTCATGGAGTTCTTCGACGACCTCAGCCGTGAGGAGCGCGCCCAGGTCTGGGGCTTTACCTTCGCCCTGGATGACGGCAAGAGCATCGGCGGCCCGCTGGAGAGTTTCGACAGCGAGTTCGTCGCCCTCGAGCAACGCCTGAATCAACGTCTGGTCGAGCGCCTGCAGCGCGAACGCGACCCGGCCCGACGCGACCTGATCTACGGTTTCCCGCAGCAGTTCGCGGCGATCAAGAGCCTGCTCAGCGAATTCCTCAATGGCGTGTTCAAGCCCAATGCCTACGAGGAGCGCACCCTGCTGCGCGGTGTGTACTTCACCAGCGGCACCCAGGAAGGCAGCCCGATCGACCGCCTGATCGGTGCCATGGCGCAGAGCATGAACCTCGACCGCCAGCACCTGGCGCGGCAGAGCGGCAGTGGTCGCAGCTATTTCCTCCAGCACCTGTTCAGCCGCGTCGCATTCGCCGAGCGCGGCCTGGTCGGCGTCGACCAGAAGGTCGAGCGCCGCCGCAGGTGGCTGGCCATCGGCTCGCTGGCCGCCAGCGTGGCGCTGGTAGTGGTGGTAAGCACACTGTGGCTACTCAGTTTCAGCGCCAACCGCGAGCATATCGCCCAGGTCGGCGCGCGTACTGCACCTCTGGAGCAGCAGGTACGCAGCCTCAGCCCGGCGCAACGCGATGTGCTGGCGGTGCTGCCATTGCTCAGCGCCGTTCGCAACCTGGCCGGCAATCCGCCGGATTGGGCCAAAGGTCTGGGCCTGTACCAGGGCGACATGCTCGAAGAGCAGGCCGCCAGCGTCTATCGCCGCCTACTGGTGGCCACCTTCGCCCCGCGCCTGGTCAGCCGAATCGAGGAACAGCTGCGCACTGGCGGTGGCTCCGACTACCTCTACGAAGGGCTCAAGGCCTACCTGATGTTCGGTGGCGGCGAGCATTACGACGCCGAGTTCATCAAGGCCTGGATTGCCCTGGACTGGGATCAGAGCCTGCCACGCGATCTGTCGGGCGAGCAGCGCCAGGCTCTCGATGAGCACCTGCAGGCGCTGTTCGAGCGGCGCCCGCCGGATGCGCGCCTGGATCAGCGCCTGGTCGACGAGCTGCGCATGCAGTTGCAGCGCCTGCCGCTGGCGCAGCGCGTGTATGACCGGGTCAAGCGGCAGAAGCTGCCGGCCGGGGTCAGTGACTTCCGCCTCAGCGAGGCCGCCGGGCGCGACGCCGCACTGGTCTTCACGCGCAAGAGTGGCAAGGCGCTGAGTGACCCGCTGAGCGGTTTCTACACTCGCCGTGGCTACCGCGAAGCCTTCCTCCGCGCCAGCGTCGGCCAGGCCAGCGTGGTAGCCGAGGAACAATGGGTGCTGGGCCGTCAGCTCGACAGTACCCAGGATGCCGTAAACCTGGCCGCCGACGTGCGCCAGCTTTACCTGCGCGATTACGTGCAGCAGTGGGATGCGCTGCTGGCCGACCTCGATTTCGTGCCGATCACCAGCGTTGGCCAGGCGGCGGACGTGCTGCGGATACTCTCGGGGCCGTCCTCGCCGCTAAAGCAGTTGCTGATCGCCGTGGCGCGGGAAACCGATCTGCAGCAAGCACCCGAATCAGAAGGCGCGGCCAAGGCGACCGACGAGGGTGTCGACCAGCTCAAGCAGAAGCTCGGCTCGCTGCTCGGCCAGACCCCAGCCGGCAATGCCGTGGCGGCGGTTACGCAGATCGATCCGGTCAGCGCGCACTTCGCCGAACTCAACAGCCTGGTCAGCCAGGACCCGTCCGCGCCGATGGCCATCGATGGTCTGCTGGCGGACCTCAACGAGCTCTACGTACAACTCAGCAGCATGGTCGGTGCCAGCGGCGAGGCGCTGCTCGGCGAAGCGAAGAATCAGGCCAGCGCCGCAGCGGCAAGGGTCAACCTGACCGCCGCGCGTCAGCCGAAACTGGTTCAGGGGCTGGTGGGTTCGGTCGTCGCTGCCAGCACCAACAGCATGATGGGCGGGGTGCGCAACCAGCTCAACGCTGCCTGGCAGAGCGACGTGGTCAACGTCTGGCGGCAGTCGCTGAGCGGCCGTTACCCCATGGTGCCGGGCAGCCAGCGCGACGCCACGCTGGATGATTTCGGCCAGTTCTTCGGTGTTGGCGGGGTGATGGACAACTACTTTCGCAAGTACCTGCAGCCTTACGTCGACACCTCGGCACGCACCTGGCGCTGGCAGCCAGGCGCGGCGCAGAAGTTGGGTATTTCCGCCGGCGTGCTGCAGACCTTCCAGCGCGCAGCGCTGATCCGCGACGAGTATTTCCGCAGCGGCGGCCTGCAGCCCAGCGTGCGCTTCGACCTCAAGCCGGTGAGCATGGATGCCACCATCAGCCAGTCGCAGCTGGATCTCGACGGTCAGCTGATCGGCTTCGACCACGGCCCGAGCCGGCCGGTGGCGGTGCAATGGCCGAACCCCGGCAGCGTCGGCGTGGTACGCCTCACGGTGTCGCCCCCGGTCGAAGGCGGACGCTCGGCCTTGACCCTGGAGGGCCCCTGGGCCTGGTTCCGCCTGCTCGATCAGTCCGAACTGATTGGCGGCGCCTCGCCGGATCGTTTCAACCTGCGCGTACGCCTGGATCGCTCCAGCGTTGCCTACGAACTGCGCGCCAGCAGTGCCTTCAATCCTTTCAAGAGTCGTGCAGTAGCCGGCTTCACCCTACCGGAGCGGCTGTGACGATGATGGGTTTCTACGGCAAGGTCGCCAGTCGCGGCGACTTCATCGAACGCAACCTGCCGAAGGACTTCCAGCGCAGCTGGGACACCTGGCTGTCGGCTGGCCTGCAGACCAGCCAGGGCCAGCTCGGCGAAAGCTGGCTGGACGCCTACCTGACCAGCCCGCTGTGGCGCTTCGCTCTGGCACCAGGCGTGTGCGGTAGCGAGGCCATGGCCGGGGTGCTGATGCCGAGCATCGACCGCGTCGGCCGCTACTTCCCGCTGACGGTTGCCTGCCGTATCCCCGGTGGGCAGCCGCTGCAAGCCTTGCAGGCAAGCGAAACGTGGTTCGAGCGGATCGAGGATCTGCTGCTCAGCACCCTGGAAGAGGGCGCCCGCTTCGAAGACTTCGAGAGCGAGGTACAGCGCCTGGAACCCCTGCCGGACACGGCGACGCCTGCGCATGACGAGGCGTATGGTCTGCAGCACTGGCCGGTGGTCGATGCCCCGGGGCGTCTGGCCGCACTTGCCGCCCAAGCCTGCAGCGGCGCCAGTCTGTGGTGGGGGCGTGGCTCGCAACGCATCGCGGCTGGCCTGCGCCGTTGCCAGGGGCTGCCACCGACCGAATCCTTCGCGGCTTATCTGCTGGGGCCGGAGGTCGTCGCGCAATGACTGCACTGCATTACCAGTCGGCGGCCTACAGTCATGTCGGCCTAGTTCGTCAGATCAACGAAGACGCCTATCTGGAGCGTCCCGAAGCGGGCCTCTGGGTCGTGGCCGATGGCATGGGCGGGCACGCGGCCGGCGATTACGTCAGCAGCCTGATCGTCGACAGCCTGCGCAACATCAAGGCGAGCGACAACCTGAGTGACTACGAACATGTTCTGCGGCTCACCCTGAGCCAGGTCAACAGCGCCGTGCGCGAGCAAACCCACCTACGCGGCGTGACCATGATGGGCAGCACCGTGGTGCTGCTGGTTACCCGCGGCGACCAAGGTTTGTGCCTGTGGGCCGGTGACAGCCGCCTGTACCGGCTGAGGGCGGGTGAGCTGCAGGCAGTGTCTCGTGACCACAGCTATGTGCAGGACCTGCAGGACAGCGGCCTGCTCAGCGAGGCCGAAGCACGCCTGCATCCGCGCGCCAACATCGTCACTCGCGCGGTGGGCGTGCAAGACCAACTGGAGCTCGCCTGCAGCGTCTTCGACATCCAGCCCGGCGACAGCTGGCTGCTGTGCAGCGACGGCCTTACCCGCACCGCCGAAGACCACGAGATCCGCGATGTGCTGACGCACAGCGACCCCTATCAGGTGGTGCGCAGCCTTGTCCATCTGGGCCTGACCCGTGGCGCACCCGACAACATCACCGCCATCGTCATCAAGGCGAGCGAGCCCGTCTCATGGACCTGAACATTCCCGGTTTCGACATCGACAGGATGATTGGCGAAGGCGCCATGGCCACCGTCTACCTGGCGCTGCAACGTTCACTTGAGCGCAAGGTAGCCTTGAAGATCATGGCCCCGGCGCTGGCCGCCGACGCCTCGTTCTGCGAGCGCTTCCTGCGTGAGGGCAAGACCCTGGCGCGCCTGGCGCATCCGCATATCGTCACCGTGCACGACATCGGCAATGCCGGCGAGCACTACTACATGGCCATGGAGTACCTGCCCAACGGTACCCTGAGCGAGCGTATCGCCGCCGGCCTGAGCCCCGAGCAGGGCTTGCAGTACATCCGCCAGATCGCCTCGGCGCTGGGTTATGCCCACAGCCAGGGGCTGATCCACCGCGACGTGAAACCGGCCAACATCCTCTTTCGCGCCGACGGCACGGCGGTGCTGTCGGACTTCGGCATCGCCAAGTCACTCGATGACAGTACCCAGTTCACCCAGGTCGGCTTTGCCGTCGGCACGCCCAACTACATGAGCCCCGAACAGGCACGCGGTCTGGATATCGACGGCCGCGCCGACCTCTATGCTCTCGGCGTGGTGCTCTACGAAATACTGGTCGGCGAGCTGCCGTACATGGGCACCGATGCACTGTCCACGGCGCTGGCACACCTGACTCAGCCGTTGCCGGAACTGCCGCTGCAGCACAGTCGTTATCAGACCCTGCTGCAACGCCTGCTGGCGAAGAACCCGGATGAGCGCTTCAACGATGCCGGGGAACTGCTGGCCGCGCTCGATGCCCAGCCAGCACCCGACTCGGATGCGACCGTGATCCGTCCAGCGCTCACTCAGCAGACCACTCTGGGCGCGCCCTCGACTAGCGAGCTGGGGGAGCTGCAACCGGTATCCATCGAGATTCCACGCAGCGCACCGGCACCAGCGCCGACCGTGGCACCCGCACCGACTGCCACGGCAGCCAGCGTAGCGGGGCGGTCGTCCACTGCTGGTAGCAAAAGCCCTCGTATGGCGCTGCTGGCGGTGGCCGTAGCCGCCGCGCTGGGTCTGGGTGGCGGCGCCTATTGGTGGCTCGCCCAGCCGTCTCCGGTGGTGGCCTCGGACACCCCACCGCAGCGCAACGAACAGCCAGTCGCAGACACACAGCAAGTAGCCGACACGGGTGAAGCTGGCGAGCATCCGCTGCTCATGCCGGGCAAGAAGACTCTCTACCAACGCATCCTGGCCAAGCCCGGCGCGCAACTGCTGAACACTCCCGGCGCCGCCAGCGGCGAGGCGCTGCCGGCCTTCTCGGTGCTCTACGTGTACGCCAAGCGCAGCCAGGACGGCCAGACCTGGCTGCAGGTCGGTGCGGCCAGCGATGGCCGGGTGCAGGGCTGGATCGCCGCCGACCAGGCTGCCGACTGGAAGCAGAGCCTGGTACTGAAGTTCACCGAACGTTCGGGGCGAGCACCTGTGCTGTTCATGCAACAGGCGGCGGACGTGGAGCGCCTGATCGATCGCACCAGCCAGGCTCGCGAACTGCTGCTCAAGGCGCAGAACGACCCCGAGCAGGTACCGCAGGTGGTGGCGCTGGAGCCCACCGCCAGCGCGGTGCCGCAGGATCAGTTCTACCTGATGCCGATCTTCGACTTCCGTGAGGCCTTCGATGCCGAGGGCCGGCCGGTGCAGCTGCTCAACATCGCCTCCATCGATCCCGGCAACGCTGCGCAGTCCCAGTCGGCTGCCGGCAAACCGGCGGCAGCCGCCGATTCAGGCTTCCGCACCGGCATCGTGCTAGTGGTCGACACCTCGGTGTCGATGCAGCCCTACATCGACCGCGTGCGCCAGGTGGTCAGCGAGCTGCAGAGCCAGCTACAGGCACGTGGCGAACTGGACAACGTCAGCTTCGGCCTGGTCGGCTATCGCAACAGCACCGAGCGCACTCCGGGTTTGCAATACCTGAGCAAGACCCTGGTCAGCCTGCAGGAGGGCAGCGACCCGCAGCGTTTCCTGCGCGCCGCCGAACAGGTGCAGGCGACCAGCGTGTCCAGCCATTCCTTCAACGAGGATGCCTTCGCCGGCATCATGCAGGCCGTCGAGGGCATGGACTGGTCGAGTTATGGCGGGCGTCTGATCCTGCTGGTCAGCGATGCGGGCGCACTGCGCAAGAACGACCCGTACAGCAGCACCCGGATGAACGAAGCCGAGGTGCGCCAGGCCGCACTGAGCAAGCAGATCAAGATCTTCGCCCTGCACCTGCGCACGCCGGCCGGCAAGGCCAACCACGCCTCGGCCGAGCAGCAGTATCGGGTGCTGACGGCCGACAGCAACCCGCAGATCGGCGACCTCTACGTCTCGGTACCAGGCGGTGACGTCGAAGCCTTCGGCGAGCGCGTACGCGAGATCGGCTCGACCTTCGCCGAACTGGCGCAGCAGATCCGCGCACAGCAGGCGCCCGTGATGCCACAACTGGCCGGCGGCGCCAACCTGGCGGCCAAGTCGCAGGCCATCGGCTACGCCATGCACATGGATTTTCTCGGCCGCCGCAGCGCCAGTCAGGCGCCGCAGCTGGTCAGCGCCTGGACCGCCGACCGCGACCTGAGCAATCCCAACCTGCCGACACTGCAGGTCTGCGTGATGCTGACCAAACTGCAGCTCAACGACCTGCAGCAGTCGCTCAAACTGATCGTCGACGCCGCGCGCAAGACCAAGACCTCGCCGGCCGACTTCTTCAGCGAGATCGCCAGCGCCAGCGCCTACATGAGTCGCGATCCGTCGGCGTTGCGCCAGGGCGCCAACCTGGCGCAGAGCGGCGTGCTCGGCGAATACCTCGACGGCCTGCCGTATCGCAGCAAGGCGCTGAGCATGACCCAGGATCTCTGGCTGTCGCTGTCGGTGGCCGAGCAGGAGGACTTCATCGACGAGCTGGAGTCGAAGATTCGCCTCTACGAAACCTTCCACAACGACATGGCCAACTGGGTGCGCTTCGGCAACGCCGAGCCAGGCGACGCCCTGTACCGTGTACCGCTGTCGACGCTGCCATGATGATTCGCCTGCAGCAGGTCCTCAAGCAACGTGGCCAGGGCGCACAGCGCTACAGCCTGGCCATCGAGCGGTTGCAGCTGCAGGCAGGCGCGCAGGTGGCGCTGGTCGGTCCCAGCGGCTGCGGCAAGAGCACGCTGCTCGATCTGCTGGCCTTGGTGCTGGCTCCGGATTCCGCCGAGGCTTTCGATCTGGAGCTGGCCGGCACTGTCAGCGATATCTCCGAGCTGTGGCGGCAGGGCCGGCAAAGCCAGCTGGCGCAGCTACGCAGCCGGCATCTGGGTTACGTGCTGCAGGCCGGCGGGCTGCTCGGCTTTCTCGACGTGCGCGGCAATATCGCACTGCCCCGGCAACTGCTCGGCATGCCGGACAACGGCCAGGTACAGCGTCTGGCACAGGCGCTGGATGTGCAGGAGCAGCTTGCCAAGTATCCGGCGCAGTTATCGATCGGCCAACGGCAACGAGTCAGCTGCGCGCGAGCGCTGGCACACGGGCCGCAGTTGTTGCTGGCTGACGAACCCACTGCGGCGCTGGACCCGCTCAACGCTGAACGCGTCATGCAGCTGCTGCTCACTCAGGCCGCAGAGACCGGTGCGACCTGCGTGGTGGCGACGCACGACGAAGCGCTGGCGCAGCGCGCCGGCCTGCACATCCTGCGCATGAGTTGCCGGCGCGACGCCGACGGCGGTGTCAGCGCCCATCTGGAGCACGCTGCCTGATGCGCCCGCTGCTGATCGCCGGCCTGGCCTGGCAGGACTACCGCCGCGAAGCACGCCTATCGGCCTGCGCCGTGCTGGCTCTGGTGGCGGTGATCGCACCGCTGCTGGTGTTGTTCGGCCTGAAGTACGGCCTGGTCGGCAGCCTGACCGAGCGCTTGCAACGCGATCCTGCGGTGCGCGAGATCATCCCACTGGGCGGTACCCGCCTGCAGGCAGAGTTCATCGAGGCGCTGAGCCAACGCGAGGACGTCGCCTTCGCCATTGCACGTACCCGGCAGATCGCGGCCACCAGCGAATTGCAGGTTGCGCCAGGGGAGGCGAGGGTCAGCGTGGAGATGCTGCCGACGGCGCCCGGCGATCCGCTGCTGCAAGGCCTGCCGGTGCCGCAGATGCTGCAACAGGTGGTGCTCAGCCACACCGCTGCCGAAAAGCTGGGTGTCACACCCGGCAGCCAGCTGCAGGCCCGCTTCGGACGCCAGCGCGGCAGCGATCTGCAGTGGCAGCAGACCACCCTGCAGGTGCTGGCGGTACTGCCATTGTCCGCCTTCGAGCGCGATGCGCTGTTCGCGCCGATGGCCCTGCTTGAGGCTGTCGAGGATTACCGCGATGGTCTGGCTGTGCCTGTATTGGACTGGCCCGGCGCGGCAGCGACCCAGGCGCCACGTATCTACCCGGGGTTTCGTCTGTATGCGCGTACGCTCGAGGACGTCGAGCCGCTGCGCCAGTACCTCGCCGCACAGCATATACAGGTAGTCACTCAGGCAGCGCAGATCGCCCAGGTTCAGGCCCTGAGCCGCAACCTCGATCTGTTGTTCTGGCTGATCACCGCCCTGGCGCTGGGTGGCGCCGTGGCTGCCACCAGTGCCGGCGCCCTGGCCGCGGTCGAGCGCAAACAGCGTGAACTGGCGGTGCTGCGCCTGCTGGGCTTCGGCAGCGGCGCGCTGCTGCTGTTTCTGATCATTCAGGCGCTGTACAGCGGCCTGTTCGCCAGCGTCCTGTCAGCCCTGCTGTACCGACTGGCAGAGGGCGGTATCAACCATCTTTTCGTGCAGGCGCCGGGCGATCACGCCAGTCGCCTGCTGCCCGTGCACTATCTGGTGGCCCTCGGTGCCGTCCTGCTGGCCAGCGCCCTCGCCGCTGCGCTGGGAGGCCGGCGTGTGGCCCGGATCGACGCCTCTCAAGGAATTCGCGATGTCTGACTGTCGTTTCGCTGCTTCCGCCCTGGTGTTCGCCACACTGGCTCTGGCGGCCTGTTCGCCTGGCGACGAGCCACCAGCGACAAATAACGCTGCCACACCCGCGCAGGCGGAAACCGAGGCTCCGCGCGAGCTGGATGCGGAACAACTGGCCAAGCTGGACAACCCCAAACCCTTGGCGGGTGACGTCAGCCTGCCGCTACCCTGTGGCGGTGAAATGGTCTTCCGCCACGTCTATGTGCTGACCCAGGGCAGCCTGGATGATCGCGAAGTCAGCCTGGGCTATCCGTTCAGCGAGGGCGAGGCCGGCTACAAGCAGTCCTTCATCTCCGGGTATCGCCGCGACTTCATCAACGGCCAGTTCAGCCTGAAGGATCTGGCCCCACAGTGGCAGAAGCAGATCGCTGAACGCCTGCCCAAGATCGATACCGGCAGCCCGTTGAAGCCGATGATGTATTTCATCGGCAAGTACGAGGTCACCGCGCGCCAGTACGCTCAGGTCATGGCCCAGGCTCAGGCGCTGGCCAGCGGCGAACCGGCACCGGACTGCGCGCCCGTCACCAGCGCGGCCGGGCGCCTGCCGCAAGTGAAGCTGTCACGTTTCGAGGCCGAGCGTTTTGCAGCGGTCTATAGCGCCTGGCTGCTGGCCAATCACCGTGATTTGCTGCCTGTCAGCGGCCGGGGCAGCAAGGCAGAAGAGGGCGGTGCTGCGTTCGTGCGCCTGCCCACCGAAGTGGAATGGGAGTTCGCCGCCCGCGGCGGCTCGGAAGTCAGCCGCCAGGAGCTGGAGGCGCGGCTATTCCCGCGCCCGGTCGAAGGCAGCGACGACGATGGCCCGCTGGGCGAATGGGCCGTGTTCAACCAGGTCGCAGGTGGTACCGGCCAGGCACCTCGACTGATGCCCATCGGCACCAGGAAAGCCAACCCTTTGGGTTTGTTCGACGTGATCGGCAACGCCGCCGAGATGGTTCAGGAGTCCTTCCAGCTGGTCAGTGCCGGGCGCCGCCAGGGCACCTATGGCGGCTTCGTGGTCAAGGGCGGCAACTATCTGGAAGGCGAGGGCACGCTGTTCACCGGCATGCGCCGCGAGTACCCGCTGTTCGGTGCTGACGGCAGCGAGCAACGCAACGAAACCACCGGCTTTCGCGTGGCTATCGGCGCGTTGTCCGCTCCCCGCTCGCGCTACGACGAGCTGTTCGCCCAATGGCAGAAGCAGGGACGCCTGGCCGGCCTGACCGACGATATCGGCGATGCCGAGGACCCGACCCAACGCCTGGACAGCATCATCGCCAGCGCCACCGACCCGCGCCTGCAGGCCGAGCTCGGATTGGTCAACGAGGAGCTCAAGCGCAACGTCTCGTTGATCGCCCGCCAGCGCGAAGAGGCGGCCGGCAACCTGATCCAGTCCGCTGCTCTGGTAGCCGAGACCATCAACAACTACAACATCCGCCTGACCAACCTGCGGCAGAGCCAGCGTCAGGCGCAGCAGAACAACGACGCCGCCTCGGCACAGATATTCGCTGGAGCCATCGAGAACGGCACGAAGGCGCTAAACGGCGCGGTGGCCATCTACATCGACAACATGGCCAGCGGTACCCGTTACACCAACGCGGTGATCCAGGCGCAGTTCCAGCGCATCAAGGAAGAGCTCGCGCGCAAACCGGTTATCGGCAACAGCCTGGTCAACCGCGCCACCCTGTTCGTCAACCACGTGGCCCTGTACCGCGCCCAACGACGCGCCGACCCGGCCGAGATCCTCAAGCAGTTGCTGGAAACGCAAGCGGTGCAACAGCCATGAGCGTGAACAGCCGTTTCACACACATCAATCCACCATCAGCAGAGAACCTAGCTATGCGTCCATCCAAATCGCACCACACCTCGCAACCCCGTAGCCGCATTCTGACCCTCGCTGCTATCGGTTTCACCTCGATGACCATGCTGATCAGCGGCTGCTCCACGTCCGCCGTAAATCGTGTTGGCAAATCCACCGAGGTCAACTACTACCCGAGCTGCTATCAGCCGGTTCAACACCTGCGCGATACCGACTCCAACATCACCCGTTCGATCGCCACCGGTGCTGTGCTCGGTGCCGTCGGCGGCGCCCTGACCGGCGCCCTGACCGCCGACAAGGAAGATCGTAAACGCAACGCAGCCATCGGCGCTGCCGGTGGCGCCCTGGTCGGCGGTGCAGCGGCCTACTACACCTCCAAGCAACAGCAGATCAGCGACGACCGCCAGCGCATCAGCTCCTATTCCACCGACATCAACGCCAGTGCCAGCACCTTCGACCGCAGCATCGCCTACGCCGAAGCGTCGCAAAGCTGCTACCAGAAGGAATTCACCAGCCTGCTGGAGAAGCGCAAGTCTGGTGCGATCGACGATGCGGAAGGGCGCAAGCGTCTGGCGGAAATCATCGCCGGCCTGAGCGAGTCCAACAGCCTGATCACCGCCGTCAACGGCAAGGCTGGCGAGAACCTGAGCAACTACACCCAGGCTTACGAGGCTGACCTGAAAAACGTTGGCGTCGAGCGCGCCGAAGTGACCACGGCAGCCAAGACTCCCGCCAAGACGCCGGCCAAGGTTCCCACCGAAGCGGTCAAGACCGAACAGGTTCTGCAACAGGCCGAAGCCAAGCGGGCCAAGAGCCAGCAGGTGGCCGTAGCGGGCACCAACCAGGTCAACAGCATGTGCAACAACCCGGACATGGGCGACTGGGCGCCGATTCCCTGCCCCAACGTCTGAGTCGGCGACAAAGTAGCTGACAGCCAATCCGCTGGTTCCCCCTCTGGGCGGAGCCGGCGGCAATCGGAGTTCTTACCAAGGAGGGCCAATGTCCGACTACCTGATAGGGTTGCGCAACACCCCATCGCAAATGCTGGCACGGCAGCGCATCGAAGCCATGATCGACTTGCGCAAGCTCTATGCCGCCATCGACGCCGACCCCGCCATCTCCGGCGCCGGGGTGGTATACATCGATGCAAAATTCAACGTGGTGACCCTGCGCGAGTTCACCCCGATCTGCAGCATCAGACCCAAGCGCATCATCATTCGTGAAGCTCAGCGCAACGTGTCACCGCAGCAATTCGTCCAACAAGTGCAGTCCAACCCGCGCGAGTCGCGGCTGGTGGCAGAAAGCGTCAACACCAGCCTGGCTTGTGCCGGCGCGGTGCTCGGCTGGATCGCGATCATCGGCGGTACTGCCATCGTACCGTTCACCGGTGGAGCGAGTCTGGTGATCACTGCTATTGGCGTGAGCGCAGCTGCTGCTTCGACCGCACAGTGCGGTATCGGAACGATGCGCGTCATCAACGAAATCAACGACCCGACGCGCAACGACGAACTGGACAGCGAAGAGTGGTACCAGAACATGTCCAGAGCCTTGGACGTCGTTTCGCTGGCCGGAGTGGCATCGACAGGAGCCACCATCCTACGTGTAATGAACATGCGCAAGGCCATGACCGGGCGTAGCTGGTACCAGAGCCTGAGAGGGCTGAGCCGTCAGGAACGACGCCGTTTGACCAGCGAGATCCTGGAGAACCGTAATCCGGCACTTACTCCCGCCCTGCGCAAAGCACTGCAGCGCAGCGGCGAGCTGCCCAAGCGTTTCAGTACCAGCGAGATTTCTTCTGCGCTGGCAATCAACATCAGAGACGCGCTGAGCGTCGGAACCGGCCTGCTCGGCAGCGGCATGGTACAGACCTACGCCATAGGCCTATACGAGGAGCTAGCGGAGTGAACCAGGGGCTCGATTTCCTCACGATATTGCGTCGACATTTCCCAATATTCATCAGCGCCTTCTACCTCGCCCTTTTTGCTCTCGCGATAAGTCTTTACCTGCTGCTTGAGCTTTATCTGCCTCCACAGGCCGATTTCGGTTTCTATATGGTGATGACCAACATGGGTATGTCGATTTACCTGTGTCTGGCCAATTTTCTGGTGATTCGCGGCCGTCCCTGGGCGTTATGGCTGATCGTGGCAGCCATGGTGTTCTGCATACTGGTGATCGTGGGGCACTGGGGCAGACGAGCACCTGACCTGCTGTATTCCATTGGCCTGCTGCTGCCGCTAAGTACCCTGCTGACCCTCAACAGCAAGCGCTACCGCGCCATGCTAGCGGCCATGGTGGAAGTCCGAGGGCAGCGCGCGGCGTGGCGTAAGCGCTACAAGTAAGAGCGCCAAACCTTAGCTCCATAGCCCGCTCAAATTAAAAAGCCCCTGCCGATTTACATCGGCAGGGGCTTTTCATTTCACGCCAACTGGCGGTTTACATCAGAAGTCCAGATTCGATACCGCCAGGGCGTTGGACTCGATGAAGTCGCGGCGCGGCTCCACGGCATCGCCCATCAGGGTATTGAAGATCTGGTCGGCGGCGATAGCGTCCTCGATGGTCACCTTCAGCATGCGGCGCACTTCCGGGTCCATGGTGGTTTCCCACAGTTGATCCGGGTTCATCTCACCGAGACCTTTGTATCGCTGCACGCTGTGGCGCTTGGTGCTTTCGTTCATCAGCCAGTCCAGCGCTTCCTTGAAGGTGCTGACCGGCTTCTTGCGCTCACCACGCTGCACGTAGGCGCCTTCTTCCAGCAGATTGTTCAGCTGGTCACCCAGTGCAGTGACGGTCTTGTAGTCATTGCTGGCGAAGAAGTCGCGGTTGAAGGTGGTATAGCTGGACAGACCATGCGCCTTGACCTCCACCTCAGGCAGCCAGACATGGCGCTCGCGATCTTCGCGCAGGCTGGCAGTGTAGGTCTGGCCGGACTTTTCCATCAGCTTCAGACGGGCGCTGAACTGCTCCAGCCAGGCCTGCATGCCGGCGTGATCAGCGAGCTGTTCAAGGCCGATGCGCGGCAGGTAGACGAAGTGCTCGGTGATTTCCTTGGGATACACGCGCGACAGGCGGTCCAGGGTCTTCATCACGCCGCGGTATTCACCAACCAGCTTCTCCAGCGCGCCGCCGGACAGGCCAGGAGCGTTCTCGTTGACGTGCAGGCTGGCGTCTTCCAAGGCCGACTGGGTCATGTATTCGTCCATGGCCTCGTCGTCCTTGATGTATTGCTCCTGCTTGCCTTTCTTCACCTTGTACAGCGGCGGCTGGGCGATGTAGACGTAGCCACGCTCGATCAGCTCCGGCAGCTGACGGAAGAAGAAGGTCAGCAGCAGAGTACGGATGTGCGAACCGTCGACGTCAGCATCGGTCATGATGATGATGTTGTGGTAACGCAGCTTGTCGATGTTGTACTCCTCACGCCCGATACCGCAGCCCAGTGCGGTGATCAGAGTGCCCACTTCCTGGGAGGAGAGCATCTTGTCGAAACGTGCTTTCTCGACGTTGAGGATCTTGCCCTTGAGCGGCAGGATCGCCTGGGTCTTGCGGTTACGGCCCTGCTTGGCAGAACCGCCCGCGGAGTCACCCTCCACAATGTAGAGTTCGGACAGCGCCGGATCTTTCTCCTGGCAGTCGGCCAGTTTGCCGGGCAGACCAGCGATGTCCAGAGCCCCCTTGCGGCGAGTCATCTCACGCGCCTTGCGCGCCGCTTCACGGGCACGGGCAGCGTCGATCATCTTGCCGACCACGGCCTTGGCTTCGTTGGGATTCTCCAGCAGGAAGTCGGCGAAATACTTGCCCATTTCCTGCTCGACAGCGGTTTTCACCTCGCTGGAGACCAGCTTGTCCTTGGTCTGCGAGCTGAATTTCGGGTCCGGCACCTTGACCGAGATGATCGCGGTCAGGCCTTCACGAGCGTCGTCACCGGTGGTGGCGACCTTGAATTTCTTCGCCAGGCCTTCCTGCTCGATGTAGTTGTTCAGGTGGCGGGTGAGGGCAGAGCGGAAGCCCGCCAGGTGGGTGCCACCGTCGCGCTGCGGAATGTTGTTGGTGAAGCAGAGGATGTTCTCGTTGAAGCTGTCGTTCCACTGCAGGGCCACCTCCACGCCAACGCCGTCTTCTTCGCGCTGGATGTTGAAGTGGAATACCTGGTTCACCACAGTCTTGTTGGTATTGAGGAACTCTACGAAGGCCTTCAGGCCACCTTCGTACTTGAACAGCTCTTCCTTGCCGGTACGCTCGTCGCGCAGCAGGATGCCCACGCCGGAGTTGAGGAAGGACAGCTCGCGCAGACGCTTGGCCAGGATGTCCCAGCTGAAGTGGATGTTGGCGAAGGTCTCTTCGGACGGCTTGAAGTGGATCTGCGTGCCGGTGCCGTCGGTGTCACCAACAGCAGCCAGGGGTGCTTGCGGGACGCCATGCACATAGGTCTGTTCCCAGATCTTGCCGCTGCGGCGAATGGTCAGTACCAGCTCCTTGGAAAGGGCGTTCACCACCGACACACCCACGCCGTGCAGGCCGCCGGATACCTTGTAGCTGTTGTCGTCGAACTTACCGCCGGCGTGCAGCACGGTCATGATGACTTCGGCTGCCGAGACGCCTTCTTCCTTGTGCATGTCGACCGGGATACCGCGGCCGTTGTCACGTACGCTGATCGACTCATCCGGGTGGATAGTGATGGTGATTTCGCTGCAGTAGCCCGCCAGCGCTTCGTCGATCGAGTTATCGACCACCTCGAACACCATGTGGTGCAGACCACTACCATCGTCAGTGTCACCGATGTACATCCCGGGACGTTTGCGTACGGCGTCCAGTCCTTTCAGCACCTTGATGCTGGAGGAGTCGTACGTTTGATTCTCGCTCATGCCTTCACTCCCGATGGTCTTGGGTCTGGGTGATACGGCCATGTTCCACGTGGAACATGGCAACCGGCGTATCCGTCTGCCAGCCTTCCCTCAACAATTCATGATCCACACAGGTGATGAACACCTGGCAGTGCAAATCTTCCAGCAACCGGCACAGTGCCTGACGATGCTGCTCATCCAGTTCCGACGGTAGGTCGTCCACCAGATAGATACATTGACCTCGCTTGGCTTCATTGACCAAGTGGCCCTGGGCGATGCGCAATGCGCACACCACCAGCTTCTGTTGCCCTCGCGACAGAATCTCTGCCGCGTTATGCCCCGCAAGGCGTAAACGCAAATCGGCTCGCTGTGGTCCGGCTTGCGTATGCCCGAGCTGCTGATCGCGGAGGAGGGATGCGGCGAGCACTTCGCTCAGCTCACGATCCTTGTCCCAGCCGCGGTAATAACTGAGGGTCAGCCCATCCAACTGCAGCAGCTCTGCAAGCGTACGCTCGAAAACCGGTTTCAGCGCCTGAATGTAGGCGCGTCGATAGGTATCGATTTCCTCGCTTGCGCTGCACAACTCGCGATCCCATGCGGCCTGCGAAGCACCGTCAAGTGTACCATGGCGCAGCCACGAGTTCCGCTGCCGCAGGGCCTTCTGCAAGCGCTGCCAAGCGCTCAGAAATCGATGTTCCACGTGGAACACTCCCCAGTCGAGGAACTGCCGACGAATCTTCGGCGCGCCTTCCAGCAGGCGAAAACTGTCCGGATTGATCAGCTGCAGCGGCAACAGATCGGCGAGCTGCGCAGCGCTTCGTGCATTCTGCCCGTCGATGCGAATCTGCAACTCACCCTGACGATCACGAGAAATGCCCAGGTTGCTGGATCCGCCCTGGGCCAACTGTACCTGGCCGAAAACGGTACAGGCAGGTTGTTCGTAATGAATGACAGGTTGCAGACGTGTGCTACGGAAGGAGCGAGCGAGGCCGAGCAGATGGATCGCTTCCAGCACGCTGGTCTTGCCGCTGCCGTTGGCGCCGTGAAGGATGTTGATGCGAGAGGAGGGGGAGAGAGTCACCGGGTGCAGGTTACGCACCGCGGTGACCGTAATACGGCTGAGGGACATTAAAGGCTTAGAGCCTCATCGGCATGACGACGTAAGCCGAATCGTCGTTATCGGCTTCCTGCAACAGAGCACTGCTGTTGGAATCGGAGAGGATCAGGCGAACCTGTTCGGTGCCCATCACGCCCAGCACATCCAGCAGGTAGCTGACGTTGAAGCCGATCTCCAGACCGCCGCCGTTATAGTCGACCACGATCTCTTCCTCGGCCTCTTCCTGCTCCGGGTTGTTGGCCTGGATTTTCAGCAGACCGGCAGCCAGGGTCAGGCGAATACCGCGATATTTCTCGTTGGAGAGAATCGCAGTACGACTGAAGGCCTCGCGCAGGCCCTGACGATCAGCCAGCACCAGCTTGTCGCCACCGCGCGGCAATACACGCTCGTAATCCGGGAATTTGCCATCCACCAGCTTGGAGGTGAAGGTGAACTCGCCGGTGTTGGCGCGAATGTGGTGTTGGCCCAGCACGATCGCAACTTCCGCATCCTGCTCGGTGAGCAGGCGGGCCAGTTCGAGAATACCTTTGCGCGGCACGATGACCTGATGCTTGCCTTCCTGCTGGATGATCGCTTCCATCGAGCACATCGCCAGGCGATGGCCGTCAGTGGCTACGGCACGCAGCATGCCGCTCTGCACTTCGAGCAACATGCCGTTGAGGTAATAACGCACGTCCTGCTGAGCCATGGCGAAACTGGTGCGCTCGATCAAACGACGCAGCTTGGCTTGCGGCAGGTTGAAGGTCAGCGAGCCCGGACCTTCTTCCACGGTGGGGAAGTCGTTGGCCGGCAGCGTCGACAGGGTGAAACGGCTACGACCGGCCTTGACCAGCAGCTTCTGATCATCGACGCGGATGTCGATCAGCGCATCGGACGGCAGGCTCTTGCAGATATCCATCAGTTTGCGCGCCGGCACAGTGATCTCGCCTGGCTCGGCAGCATCTTCCAGCGTGACGCGGCCAACCAGCTCGACCTCGAGGTCGGTACCGGTCAATGACAACTGCTGGCCTTCGACCACCAGCAACACGTTGGACAATACCGGCAGCGTCTGGCGTCGTTCCACGACACCGGCGACCAGTTGCAGAGGTTTCAACAGGGCTTCGCGTTGAATGGTGAAATGCATGGTCTAGTCCCTTGCCTCGTGGAGCTGCGAATCAGGTTGTAAGCGTACGCAGCAGGTTCTTGTAGTCCTCGCGGATATCCGCGTCGGATCCCCTAAGTTCAGCAATCTTACGGCAAGCGTGCAACACCGTGGTGTGATCACGACCGCCGAAGGCCACACCGATTTCCGGCAGGCTGTGATTGGTCAGTTCCTTCGACAGTGCCATGGCTACTTGGCGCGGTCGGGCGATCGAGCGTGAGCGACGCTTGGAGAGCAGATCGGTAATCTTGATCTTGTAGTACTCGGCCGTGGTGCGCTGGATATTGTCGATGCTGACCAGTTTGTCCTGCAGGGCCAACAGATCCTTGAGCGACTCGCGGATCAGTTCGATGGTGATGTCGCGCCCCATGAAGTGCGAGTGGGCGATCACCCGTTTCAGCGCACCTTCCAGCTCACGCACATTGGAGCGAATACGCTGGGCGATGAAGAAGGCTGCATCGTGCGGCAGATCGACCTTGGCCTGGTCGGCCTTCTTCATCAGGATCGCCACGCGCGTTTCCAGCTCCGGCGGTTCCACCGCCACGGTCAGGCCCCAGCCGAAGCGCGATTTCAGCCGCTCTTCCAGACCTTCGATTTCCTTCGGGTAACGGTCGCTGGTGAGAATCACCTGCTGACCACCTTCAAGCAACGCGTTGAAGGTATGGAAGAACTCCTCCTGGGAGCGCTCCTTCTTGGCGAAGAACTGAATGTCATCGATCAGCAGCGCATCCACCGAACGATAGAAGCGCTTGAATTCGTTGATGGCATTGAGCTGCAGTGCCTTGACCATGTCGGCGACGAAGCGCTCGGAATGCAGGTACACCACCTTGGCATTGGGATTCTTCGCCAGCAGGTGGTTGCCAACGGCATGCATCAGGTGAGTCTTGCCCAGGCCGACGCCGCCATAGAGGAACAGCGGGTTATACCCGTGCTTGGGGTTGTCAGCCACCTGCCAGGCCGCTGCACGCGCCAACTGGTTCGACTTGCCCTCGACGAAGTTGTCGAAGGTGAAGGTGCGATTGAGGTAGCTGGTGTGCTTGAGACCGCCCTCGACCTGAACGGTGCGCTCGGCACGAGGTGCGACGGCAGGAGTCGGCGGCTGCGGCGCAGCGCCCGCCATGGAGTCGAAGCTGGCGCGCGAAGGTTCCTCCTGCGCGGGCGGCGGTACCGGCTTGCTAACCGCGGCAGCCTGAACCTGAGCGGCTCGCGCAGCGGCGGGTAGCGGCGCGGTGGGCGCGACACGCGCGGTGGCGGCACGTTTGCTGCCTATTAATAAGGAAAGCGCTGGAACCAGACCGCCTGCACGCTCACCGAGCAGCTCGAGCAAACGACTCAGGTACTTCTCGTTGACCCAATCGAGCACGAAACGATTGGGTGCATAAACGCGCAGCTCGTCGCCTTCGGCTTCGACCTGCAGAGGACGGATCCAGGTGTTGAATTGCTGGGCCGGCAACTCATCGCGCAGAAGCTCGACGCATTGCTGCCATAGTTCCACTGACACTGACTATCCCCTATCCAGGCGGCGATGCAAAAACAGCCGCCATTGTAACGATCCACGGCAGAGTTATCCACACCACTGGGACTAGATGGCCAAGTAAAATCAAAGCCTTAGTTTCATTCATCAGGCTTATCAGCACACCACCTGAACCTTGTGGATAAGCGCCCGACAAGCTTCTGTAAAACCCTGGGGACGAACCAGGGCAAAACCGACCTGTGGGTAAACTGCCATTCCATCCTCAGCTTGTCGGCAGGCCGCACACAGTCGAAACACCTCTTTTGGACAGGCTTATCATCTGCGCCGCGCCACTGCCAACGCGCGGCTGAACGGGTTGTCCACAGCACTCGGCAGCACCAATCAACAAAAACATAGAAAAAGAGCTTTAAACCCTTTTCCTTCTTTCTATTTCTATCTGGAGAATAAGGTTGGTTGGAAATTGACCTACCGCGCGGCTTTCTCTAGAATTGCCGGTCTCTTTAAACCAGGGTCATTCCGACCCTAGTCGATCACCCAGGTAACGCACCATGAAACGCACTTTCCAACCCAGCACCATCAAGCGCGCTCGTACCCACGGTTTCCGTGCCCGCATGGCCACCAAGAACGGCCGTGCCGTCCTGTCGCGTCGTCGCGCCAAGGGCCGCAAGCGTCTGACTGTCTAATTCATCCAGACAGGTGGTGAGTCGAGGCTTCGGCCGGGAAAAGCGACTGCTGACTCCCCGGCAATTCAAGGCAGTCTTCGACTCCCCTAGCGGCAAGGCTCCGGGCAAAAGTGTCCTGTTGCTAGCGCGCGATAACCAGCTTGATCATCCCCGCCTAGGTCTGGTGATCGGCAAAAAGAGCGTCAAGCTCGCCGTCGAGCGCAACCGCATCAAGCGTCAAATCCGCGAATCCTTTCGCCTCAATCAGGACAACCTGACAGGCTGGGATATCGTGGTGGTCGCCCGCAAAGGGTTAGGCGATCTGGAGAACGGCGAACTCGCTCAGCAGTTCGGCAAACTCTGGAAACGCCTGGCCCGAAGCCGGCCCAGTCGCGACGCAGACTTCTCCCCTGGGACAAGCGACAACCCCCATGCGTAAAGCGGCTCTAGCCTGTATCCAGGTTTATCGCTACGCCATCAGTCCGCTGATGGCCAGTCATTGTCGCTTCTATCCCAGCTGTTCCTGCTACGCCTACGAAGCCATCGAACAACATGGCTTCCTGCGTGGTGGCTGGCTGACAGCGCGCCGTCTCGGTCGCTGCCACCCCTGGAATGCCGGCGGTTACGATCCGGTTCCACCCGCAAAAACATCCCGTTCCCCTTCGATGGCCGAATAATCATGGATATCCAACGTTCGATCCTGATCGTCGCCCTGGCAGTCGTGTCCTACCTCATGGTCCTGCAATGGAACGAGGACTATGGCCAGGCTGCCCTGCCAGCCGAGGTTAGCACCTCGACCGCTGCGACGCCTTCCCTGCCCGATACGCCTGCGGCTACCGCCAGCACTGGCAGCGATGACATCCCAACTGCCGTGGCCGAGCCCACTGCAGCTGCCGTTGCACCTACTGCTGCCGCCAGTGATGAGCTGATTCGCGTCAAGACCGATGTGCTCGACCTGGCCATCGACCCGCGTGGTGGCGATATCGTGCAGCTGCGTCTGCCGCAGTACCCGCGTCGTCAGGACCGCCCGGACGTACCGTTCCAACTGTTCGATAACGGCAACGAGCGTACCTACCTGGCGCAAAGCGGCCTCATCGGTCAGAACGCACCGGACAAATCCAGCGGCCGTGCCCTGTGGTCCAGCGAGAAGCAGAGCTACGAACTGGCCGAAGGTCAGGACAGCCTGGTGGTCGACCTGACCTACAGCGAGAACGGCGTCAGCTACATCAAGCGCTACAGCTTCAAGCGCGGCCTCAACCCGCAGTGCTCGGCACGTGAGCAACAGCTGAAGAAGCCTGGCTGCATCGATCCGTCCGCCTACCAGGTCGACGTGCGTTACCTGATCGACAACCAGAGCGATCAGGCCTGGAGCGGCAACCTGTTCGCTCAACTCAAGCGTGACAACAGCGGTGACCCGTCCTCGACCACCGCCACCGGCACTGCCACCTACCTGGGTGCCGCGCTGTGGACCAGCGAAGAGCCTTACAAAAAGGTGTCGATGAAAGACATCGACAAGCAGTCCTTCAAGGAAACCGTGCAAGGCGGCTGGGTCGCCTGGCTGCAGCACTACTTCGTCACCGCCTGGGTGCCGAACAAGGACAGCACCAACCTGGTACAGACCCGCAAGGACAGCCAGGGCAACTACATCGTAGGCTTCACCGGCCCGTCCGTGCAGGTTGCTGCCGGCGCGCAGGGCGAAACCGGCGCGATCCTCTATGCCGGTCCCAAGCTGCAGGAGCACCTGGGCACCCTGTCCCCGGGTCTGGAGCTGACCGTCGACTACGGCTTCCTGTGGTTCCTGGCACAGCCGATCTTCTGGCTGCTGGAAGTGATTCACGGCGTACTCGGCAACTGGGGCTGGTCGATCATCGTCCTGACCATCATCATCAAGCTGATCTTCTTCCCACTGTCGGCTGCCAGCTACCGTTCGATGGCGCGCATGCGTGCCGTATCGCCGAAACTACAGGCGCTGAAGGAGCAGTACGGTGACGATCGCCAGAAGATGTCCCAGGCGATGATGGAGCTGTACAAGAAAGAGAAGATCAACCCGCTGGGCGGCTGCCTGCCGATCCTGGTGCAGATGCCGGTATTCCTCGCCCTGTACTGGGTGCTGCTGGAATCGGTCGAAATGCGTCAGGCCCCATGGATGTTCTGGATCACCGACCTGTCGATCAAGGATCCGTTCTTCATCCTGCCGATCATCATGGGCGCTACCATGTTCATCCAGCAGCAGCTCAACCCGACGCCGCCGGACCCTATGCAGGCCCGCGTGCTGAAGCTGATGCCGATCATCTTCACCTTCTTCTTCCTGTGGTTCCCGGCTGGTCTGGTGCTGTACTGGGTGGTCAACAACTGCCTGTCCATCGCCCAGCAGTGGTACATTACCCGCAGGATCGAAGCGGCAGCGAAACCGGCCAACGCCTGATTCGCCAGAGCTTCCAAGCCTCAAGCAAACGCCCCATGATTGGGGCGTTTTGCTATCCAAGCATTTGTCGTAGGAGCGAGCTCTGCTCGCGAATCGCTGTTATTCACAGCTATCCACCCTCGTTCCTACAGCCACCCGTACACATCGAGTAAGCCGCCATGAACCACGCCCGAGACACCATTGCCGCCGTCGCCACCGCCCAGGGTCGCGGTGGCGTGGGCATCGTGCGTGTGTCCGGACCGCTGGCCGGGCAGCTGGCCCAGGCCATCTGCCGACGTGAGCTGAAACCGCGTTTCGCTCATCACGGCCCGTTCTATGGCGAGCAGGAACTGCCGCTGGACGAAGGCCTGGCGATCTACTTCCCCGGTCCGAATTCCTTCACCGGTGAGGACGTGCTTGAGCTGCAGGGTCATGGCGGCCCGGTGGTGCTCGACCTGCTGCTGCGCCGTTGCCTGGAGCTGGGAGCGCGTCCGGCTCGGCCCGGTGAGTTCAGCGAGCGCGCCTTTCTCAACGACAAACTCGACCTGGCCCAGGCCGAAGCCATCGCCGACCTGATCGAAGCCAGCTCCGAACAGGCTGCGCGCAACGCGCTGCGTTCGTTGCAGGGCGAATTCTCCAAGCGTGTGCATGCGCTGACCGAATCCCTGATCCAGCTGCGCATCTATGTCGAGGCCGCCATCGACTTCCCCGAAGAGGAGATTGACTTCCTCGCCGACGGCCACGTGCTGAGCCAGCTCGACGGCGTGCGCGCCGACTTATCCACAGTGCTGCGCGAAGCCGGCCAGGGCGCCCTGCTGCGGGACGGCATGACCGTGGTCATCGCCGGCCGGCCCAATGCCGGCAAATCCAGCCTGCTCAACGCCCTGGCCGGGCGCGAAGCGGCCATCGTCACCGATATCGCCGGCACCACCCGCGATGTGCTGCGTGAACATATCCACATCGACGGTATGCCGCTGCATGTGGTCGACACCGCCGGCCTGCGCGACACCGACGACCAGGTGGAACGAATAGGCGTGGAACGCGCCCTCAAGGCCATCGGCGAGGCCGATCGGGTGTTGCTGGTGGTGGACTCCACCGCACCGGAAGCGGCCGATCCCTTTGCCCTTTGGCCGGAGTTCCTCGAACAGCGCCCGGACCCGGCGCGCGTCACCCTGATCCGCAACAAGGCCGATCTGTCCGGCGAAGCAGTAGCGCTGGAAACCAGTGCCGATGGCCATGTCACCCTCTGCCTGTCGGCCAAATCTGCCGAGGGCCTGGAACTGCTGCGCGAACATCTGAAAGCCTGCATGGGTTATCAACAGACCGCCGAGAGCGGCTTCAGCGCTCGCCGCCGCCACCTCGAAGCGCTGCACCAGGCCGAACACTACCTTGAACACGGCCGCAACCAGCTCACCCTGATGGGCGCCGGCGAGCTGCTGGCCGAGGACCTGCGCATGGCCCAGCAGGCTCTGGGCGAGATCACTGGCGCATTCAGCAGTGACGATCTGCTGGGCCGGATCTTCTCCAGCTTCTGCATCGGCAAGTGAAGCAAGGTCGATAAGCGCCCACCCCATCGCGAATATGGATAGTTAAGTGACAAGCACCGAGCACGATATCGAACGTTTCATTGGCACGCTCGAAGCAATGGGCGGCACCGCAGGCAATCAGCGCCTGCGCGAAGCATTGGCATGGTCAGAAACCACTTACGACAGCATCAAACAGCAGTTGCTCGCCGAACAGCGCATTGTCACTGGCCGTGGGCGCGGCGGCTCTGTCGCCATACTCGAATCCATCGAGGCAATGAAGGCAAGGATCATCAACTCTTTGGCGGTTCGTGAAGTATCCGCACCCTATGAGAAAAAAGCAGTGAAAGAAGCTTCACCCAAGAACGCAACTCCCGGGCAACGCAACGGCGTCGTCAAGAAATCCGACCTCTACAGCTCCATCTGGGCCTCGTGCGATGAGCTGCGCGGCGGTATGGACGCCAGTCAGTACAAGGACTACGTACTGTTCATGCTGTTCATCAAGTACATCAGCGACAAGTACGGCAACAGCGACGACTTCGCCCCGCCTGTGAAAATCCCGCCCGGCGCGTCGTTCCAGGACATGGTGGCACTCAAGGGCAACCCGGATATCGGCAATCTGATCAACACCCGGGTCATCCAGAAGCTGATCGAGGCCAACACCAAACTGGCCCGCAGCGACTTTCCCGACTTCAACGACCCCAACAAACTCGGCGAAGGCCCAGCGATGGTCGAGCGCCTGGGCAATCTCATCGCCATCTTCGAAAAGCCCGAACTGAACTTCGCCAACAACCGCGCCGACAACGATGACCTGCTCGGCGATGCCTACGAATACCTGATGCGTCACTTCGCCCAGGATTCCGGCAAGAGCAAGGGCCAGTTCTATACGCCTTCCGAGGTCAGCAGCATCCTTGCGCAGGTGATCGGCATATCCCAGGCCAATGCTCGCGGCTCTACCACCGCCTACGACCCGACATGCGGCTCGGGATCGCTGCTGCTGAAGGTCGCCGCCGAGGCTGGCCGGCATATCACCCTGGAGGGGCAGGAAAAGGACGTGACCACCGCCGGCCTGGCGCGAATGAACATGATCCTGCACGGCTTTCCCGACGCCACCATCCTTAGCGGCGATACCCTGGTGAACCCCAAATTCAAGGATGGCGAACAACTGCGCGCCTACGATTACGTGGTTGCCAACCCGCCGTTCTCCGACAAGCGATGGGGCACCGGCCTCAACCCGGCCAACGACCCTTACCAACGCTTCGCCTGGGGCGAGCCGCCTGCCAAGCAGGGCGACTACGCCTACCTGCTGCACGTGATCCGCAGCATGAAGGCCACCACCGGCAAGGGTGCGGTCATCCTGCCGCACGGCGTGCTGTTCCGTGGCAATGCCGAAGCCCATATCCGCAGGCAACTGGTACGTTCCGGCATGCTCAAGGGCATCATCGGTCTGCCAGCCAACCTGTTCTACGGCACCGGCATCCCCGCCTGCATCCTGGTGCTGGACAAGGAAAGCGCCAGCGCTCGCAAAGGCATCTTCATGCTCGACGCCAGCAAGGGCTTCATCAAGGACGGCCCCAAGAACCGCCTGCGCGAGCAGGATATCCACCGCATCGTCGACACCTTCCGCCGCGGTGTGGATGTGCCGCGCTATGCGCGCATGGTGCCGCTGGATGAAATCGCCAGCCAGAGGAACGACTACAACCTCAACCTGCCGCGCTATATCGACAGCAGCGAACCGGAAGACCTGCAGGATATCGACGCCCATCTCAACGGCGGCATCCCCGAGCGCGATCTCGATGCCTTCGCCGCCGATTGGCAGGAAATGCCCGCCCTGCGCCAGGCCCTGTTCGAGCCACTGCGCCCCGGTTATGCACGGCTGCGCCAGCCGATCAGCGAGTTACGCGCGATCATCCTGGCCCACCCGCAGTTCCTGCATTTTCAAAGCAAAGTCGCAACCCTGTTCGGCAAATGGCAACAGGCCGTCATGCCGCTGCTTGCCGGCATCCAGCCCGGCGACAAGCCCAAGGTGTTGATCACCCAGGTTTCCGAAACGCTGCTCGCCACCTTCCATGCCGCGCCGCTGCTCGATCCCTACGACGTCTACCAGCACCTGATGGACTACTGGGCCGAGACCATGCAGGACGACGCCTACCTGATCGCCGCCGACGGCTGGGTTGCCCAGCCGCGGCGCATCGTCGAAACCGACAAGAAGGGCAAAACCAGGGACAAGGGCTGGGTCTGCGACCTGCTGCCCAAACCCTTGATCGTCGCCCGCTACTTCGCCGCCGAACAGGCTGCGCTGGAGGCAACGCAGGCCGAGTTGGAAAGCCTTGTCAGCCAACTCGCGGAGCTGGAAGAGGAGCACGGCGGCGAGGACGGGCTGTTGTTCGAAGCCCAGGATGAAAAAGGCGCCTTGACCAAGGCGAGCGTCAGCCAACGCCTGAATGCCGCCGAAGAAGGCGGCGCCGACGTTGCCGAGCCCGATGAAATCCCGCTGCTGCGCAAATGGCTGGAGCTAAAGGACAGCGAAGCCGCACTGAAACGAGCGCTCAAGGCGCTGGACGCCAAACTCGACCAGCAAGCCTACGAACACTACGCCCAGCTAAGCGAAGCCGAAGTCAAAACCCTGGTGGTCGAAGACAAATGGCTGGCCCATCTGCAAGCCGAGGTGCAGCAGGAGCAGCAGCGCATCTCGCAAACCCTGGCCCAACGTATACGCGAGCTGGCCGAACGATACGATACGCCATTGCCCGAGTTGGAAGATGAAGTGGCCGCTCTTAGCGCCAAGGTGGAAGCGCACCTGAAAAAGATGGGGGCGGTATGGAAGTAAGGCCGGGGTATAAGCAGACGGAAGTGGGGGTAATTCCAGAAGATTGGGATGTTTCCACGGTCGGTCATGAGTTCGATGTCCAGCTTGGAAAAATGCTAGATACTTCCAAAAATACTGGTGACCCTAAACCATATTTGGGAAATCGTAATGTTCAATGGGGAAGGATTGAAGTCACTGATCTACCTTTAATGCGGATGAGCCGTTCCGATATGGAGCGGTTTCGGCTGAAAAGAGGTGATTTGCTAGTTTGCGAAGGTGGTGAAGTCGGGCGTGCTGCAATTTGGAATAACTTTATTGAGGAGTGCTACTACCAAAAAGCGCTTCACAGGTTGCGCCCGTCTCGGGGATTCGATTGCAGGCTGATGGTGGCGTTGCTCCATCACTGGAGCAACAGTGGTGTGTTCTCCAATTACGTTACGCAAACTAGTATTGCTCATCTTCCCAGAGAGAAATTTTTGGAGGTGCCATTACCTGTTCCCAAGCCTGAAGAACAAGGCGCTATTGCAGCGGCCTTCAGCGATATGGATGCGCTACTGGACGGACTGGATCGTCTGATCGCCAAAAAGCGCGCCATCAAACAAGCCACCATGCAGCAACTCCTTACCGGCCAAAGTCGCCTGCCGGGGTTTAGTGGTGAGTGGGAGGTGAAGCGTTTAGGAGATCATTTGTCTTTCCTGAAGAACGGTGTGAATTCGCGTGCAGAGCTTTCTTACAGCGAAGACGTCCGCTATTTACATTACGGCGATATCCATGGATCTTCACGAGTTATGCTCAATCCTAACAGCATAGAAATGCCGTGTCTCCCACGTGCGAAGGCCAGCCACTTGGATCGTCTGCAAGACGGTGATCTGATTTATGCCGATGCCTCTGAAGATATAGATGGTATCGGCAAGTCAGTTGAAGTTCAAAACGTATCAGGAGTTGAGCTGGTTGCCGGGCTGCATACCATTGCTATCAGATTTGACAAAAACGTGCTGGCTGATGGCTTCAAAGCTTATATTCAATTCATTCCAAAATTTCGCACTCATCTTCGCCAGCTTGCAGCAGGGACAAAGGTATATGCGACGAATCGAGCGCATATCGCCAGCGCCGAGCTAAGACTTCCCGGAGTTGATGAGCAGCGAGCGATTTCCGCTTTGCTCACCGACATGGACACCGAAATCACCACCCTAGAAGCTCGCCACACCAAGACCCGCGCCCTTAAGCAGGCCATGATGCAGGAACTGCTGACGGGCAGGACGCGGCTGGTCTGAATAGGTCGCGCGCCCTATGCTGCCCACGGATAACGCAGAAGATGGAACGCCAATGACCGACGAACCCAGTCCCCTGATTCCCACTCCGCAGGGCTATGCCGACTGGCTGGCCGAGCTCAAAGGGCGCATCCACGGCGCACAGCAACGGGCGGCGCTAGCGGTCAATCGGGAGCTGGTGGGGCTGTACTGGCAGATCGGCCGCGACATTCTGGCGCGCCAGGCCGAACAAGGGTGGGGCGCAAAGGTGATCGAGCGGCTGGCCCATGACCTGCGCAGCGCCTTCCCGGATATGAAGGGTTTTTCGCCGCGCAATCTGAAATACATGCGGGCCTTCGCCGAGGCCTGGCCGGACGCCGAAATTGTGCAACAGGCTGCTGCACAATTGCCCTGGGGCCATAACCTGGTGTTGCTGGAACGCCTGAAGGAGCCCGCGGAGCGCCTAGCTTATGCAAAGGCCGCCGTCGAACATGGCTGGTCACGCAACGTGCTGAACATCCATATCGAAACCCGCCTGCTGGAACGCACGGGCAAGGCCGTTACCAACTTCGGCCAGCGTTTGCCCGCGCCACAGTCCGATCTGGCCATCGAGTCGCTGAAAGACCCTTACCGCTTCGATTTTCTCGGCCTTGGCGAACAGGCCCAGGAACGCGAAATCGAGCACGCCCTGGTACAGCACGTCACCGATTTTCTGCTGGAGCTGGGCGCGGGCTTCGCCTTCGTCGGGCGGCAGGTGCTGCTGGACGTGGGCGGCGAGGAGTTCTTTATCGACCTGCTGTTCTATCACCTCAAGCTGCGGTGTTATGTGGTGATAGAACTGAAGGCGGGCAAGTTCAAGCCCGAACACCTGGGGCAACTGGGCTTTTACCTGACGGCGGTGGATCGGCAGGTGAAGCACGCGCAGGACAACCCGAGCATCGGCCTGCTGCTGTGCAAGAGCAAGAACAAGGTAGTGGCCGAGTACGCCCTGGGCGACAAGTCGCAGCCAATGGGCATCGCCGAATACAAGCTGGTGGAATCCCTGCCGCAAGAGCTGCAAACCAGCCTGCCGAGCATCGAACAGATCGAGCGGGAACTGGCCAACACCCCGAATGAAAGCACCAAGGAATGATGCAATGAGCCAATCCCTGCCGCGGTCCGAGCGCAACTCACAGAACCGCGTGGCGAATCTGTTCACCACCTCGGAGAACGCCGGCGGTCTGGGCTACGAACACCTGGGCAACTGGAGCAAGCGCGACAACAACCGCGCCATCGAAAGCGACCTGCTGCGCGCCAATCTGAGCGCACGCGGGTATTCGTCCGCCCATATCAGCGCCGCCTTGCAGAAGCTGGAAGTCGCAGTGGACGTCACCGGCATCACTTCCTATCAGGCCAACCTGCGCACCTACCAGTTGCTGCGTTATGGCGTGCCGGTGCAGATCGCCGCAGGCCAGTCCCACGACACGGTGCAGTTGATCGACTGGGCACAGCCCGAACGCAACCACTTCGCCCTGGCCGAGGAAGTGACGCTCAAGGGGGTGAACACGCGCCGGCCGGATATCGTGCTCTATATCAACGGCCTGGCGGTGGCGGTGCTCGAGCTCAAGCGCAGCTCGGTGGATGTCGGCGACGGTATTCGCCAACTGCTCAGCAACCAGGAGGAAGTATTCAACCAGGGTTTCTTCAGCACCGTGCAGTTGCTGCTGGCGGGTAGCGATGCGCAGGGTCTGCGCTATGGCACCACCGGTACGCCGGAGCAGTTTTTCGTGCAGTGGAAAGATGAACAGCCGCAAGCCGCGGTAATCGCAGGAGCCTTGCTGGATCGCCCGCTGGCACAGATGTGCGGCAAGGCGCGCTTGCTGGATCTGCTTCGCCACTTCGTCATCTTCGACGCGGGCTTCAAGAAGGTGCCAAGGCAGCACCAGTACCAGGGCATCAAGGCAGCTCAGGAACGCCTCGCCAAGCGAGAAGGCGGGGTGATCTGGCATACCCAGGGCAGCGGCAAGAGCATCCTGATGGTGCTGCTGGCCAAGTGGCTGCTGGAACATGACCCGCAAGCACGGGTGTTGGTGGTGACCGATCGTGACGAGCTGGACAAGCAGATCGAAGGCGTGATGCGCAACGCTGGGGTGATAGGTGCGGAGTCGGCCTCGCCGCGCATCATTTCGCGGGCGGACTTCGTGCAAAAGCTCGGAGCCACCACGCCACGCCTGTTGTGCGCACTTATCCACAAGTTCGATGCGGCCGATCTCAAGGGCGAGCCACCGTCTATTCACGGACGTTTCTATGTGTTCGTGGACGAGTGCCACCGCACTCAGGGCGGCAACATGAACAAACAGATGAAGCGCTGGCTGGCCGATGCCCTTTTCCTCGGTTTCACCGGCACGCCGCTGCTGCGCAAGGACAGGCAAACCACCCGCGATGCGTTCGGCACCTATATCCACACCTACAAGTTCCACGAAGCGGTGGCCGACAAGGTGGTGCTGGACCTGAAATACGAAGCACGCGATGTGCCGCAGCGACTGACCTCACGCGAAGCCATCGATGCCTGGTTCGAGAAGAAGACCCGCGGGCTGAACAACTTCCAGAAATCCATCCTGCGCAAACGCTGGGCAACGATGGAAGAGTTGATGAGTGCCAAGGAGCGCAAGGAGCGCATCGTTGCCAACATCATCGAGGACTTCAGCCTCAAGCCCCGCCTGGACAATGATCGCGGCACGGCGATTCTGGTGGCGGCCTCGATCTACGATGCCTGCCATTACTTCCAGCTGTTCAAGCCCACTCCTTTTGGCTCCCATGTAGGCATCATCACCTCGTTCGAACCCAACCCGGCGGCCATCTCGAAGGCTTCATCCGGCAGCGACGAGCGTTACAAGTACGACACCTACAAGAAGCACGTCCTGCGCGAAGGCCAGAGCACCAAACAGTACGAAGACGAAACCAAGCGCCGCTTCATCGAGGAGCCGGCCAGCATGAAGCTGCTGATCGTGGTCAGCAAACTGCTCACCGGCTTCGATGCGCCGAGTTGCACCTATATCTATCTCGACAACGAACTTCACGACCACAACCTGTTCCAGGCCATCTGCCGCACCAACCGGCTCGATGGTGACGACAAGGACTATGGCCATATCGTCGATTACAAGGAGCTGTTCGGTGACGTGCAGCAGGCCATCGCGGTGTACAGCTCCGACGAGCTGGACATCGACGCGGGTAACGGCGGGGATAACAACATCCACTTGAAGAACTGGCTCGACGAAGGCCGTAAACAGCTGGACGACGCGCGTGAAGCGCTGCATTACCTGTGTGAGCCGGTGGAACACCCCCGCGAACTGGAGCAGTTCATTCACTATTTCTGCGGCCATGCCGGCAATCCAGAGGCGCTGCTGGAAAGCGAGGCCCTACGTATCGCCTTCTACAAGGCGGTGGCGACCTACCTGCGCGCCTTTGCCGCCATCGCTCAGAACCTGGAAGAGGCCGGTTATTCCGATAGCGAGATCGATACCTTGCGGCGGGAAACCGAGTTCTATGCCGAGGTGCGTTCGGCCATCAAGCACTACAGCGGCGAAGAGCTGGACATCAAGCCCTACGAAGCCGACATGCGCCATCTCATCAACACCTACATTCAGGCGGAGCCGGCGAAGGCCCTGGGTGAGTTGGCCGAACTGTCATTGACCGAGCTGATCATCGAGACCGGCATCCACGACGCCATCGCCAAGAAGCTCAATGAGAAGGGCAAACTATCGAAGAATGCCATCGCCGAAACCATCATCAACAACGTCCGCAAGACCATCATTCGCGACCGCCTGACCGATCCACGCTTCTATGAGCAGATGTCCAAACTGCTCGACGACCTGATCCAGCAAAGCCGCGAAAGCACAGAGGCCTATGAAGCATTCCTGCGCAATGCAGAAGCGCTGGTGAAGAAGTGGCACGAGAAACAGCATGACGGCAACGAACCCGCCATCCTGCGCGGCAATGCCCGTGCGCTGGTGTTATATCGCAACCTGCCGGACATCATTTCCGATGCGCCCCTTAAAGAAGGCGTAACCCAGGAAGGAAGTGCGAATTACGGAGACCCGTTAGCTCTACTGGCCCTGCGGATCGACCGCGTGATGCGCGATGAAGCTCCTGCAGGCTGGCGCGGCGACGAAGCCAAGGAGCGCATCGTGCAGAACCTCCTGTATCCCCTCACCGGGCGCAATCGTGAGGCCACTATCGAGCTCTTTGAACTGCTGAAAAATCAGCCGGGCGACTGATGGCACAGACACATATACGTTTGGGGGAGTTGGACATCACTGTCACGTTCAAGACGGTGAAGAATGTCCACCTTTCCGTGCATCCCCCCGAGGGCAAGGTGACGCTGGTGGCGCCTACCGGCACACGGTTGGAAGTCGCACGCGCCTACGCCGTTTCAAAATTACGCTGGATTCGCCAGCAACAGGCGCAACTGCAAACCCAGGCACGTGAAACAACTCGTCAGTTCGTCACCCGGGAAAGCCATTACATCTGGGGACGCCGCTATCTGCTCACCGTAGTGGAGCGGGAGGCGCCTCCTGATGTGAAGATGGATCATCGGCGCATCACCCTGAGCGTTCGCCCCGGAGCAGATGCGAACAAGCGCGAAGCCACCTATCAGGCTTGGCAACGCGCCTTGCTGCATGCCGCGGTACCTCCCCTGATAGAGCATTGGGAAAGGCGTATCGGCGTGCGTGTGGAAGGCTATTTTCTGCAGCGCATGAAGACCAAGTGGGGTAGTTGCAACCACCATCGCGCTCATATCCGGCTCAATACCGAGCTGATCAAGAAACCTCGTGACCTTCTCGAGTATGTGATCGTGCACGAGATGATCCATCTGATCGAGCCGACGCACGGTGAACGCTTCGTCGCCTTGCTGGATCAGCATTATCCCGCCTGGCGGGAGGCCCGTGCGGAACTGAACGCGCTTCCTCTCTGAGCGGTGCCCTGAACATTGCCCCCACCAATCCTCTTGGCCAGCTCATTCCCCTTGAGTTATTCAGGCCCAAATAAACCCTGTGGAAAACAGCCCCTGAACCCTGCCCATAAGCCTATGACAAAGCTGGGTGTAACCACATCTGTGGATAACAGGTCGTTCCATCCACAGTGGTTCAGCAGCTTTCTCAATGGAACCGAGCAGGAACGACACAGCTTTATCATTCTCTGTACGGTAGATATGACAAGGCCTGTAGCACCTTATCCACAGAAGCGCCTGGCTCTATACATAAAGATAAAGAACAAGCTTTATAAAAATTCTCTCTTTCTATTCTTTATAAGCCTGAGCGTATTTCTTCCAGGGTCAAGGGTGATCAGGTCGAGGAGCAGGCTGAAAGAAACGCGACCAACCAATTGGCTATTTTTTGTGCAGAAGGCTTCATTCAAGAGGCTGAAGTCCCTATACTTGCCGCCTTTCTGAAAACCCCCTTTCTCAACAGGCACGAGGTGCGTGGTGGATTTCCCTTCCCGTTTTGACGTGATCGTGATCGGTGGCGGTCATGCCGGTACCGAAGCAGCCTTGGCTGCCGCACGCATGGGCGTGAAGACCCTGCTGCTTACCCACAATGTCGAGACCCTCGGCCAGATGAGCTGCAACCCGGCCATCGGCGGTATCGGCAAGAGCCATCTGGTCAAGGAAATCGATGCCCTCGGCGGGGCCATGGCCACCGCTACCGACAAGGGCGGCATCCAGTTCCGTATTCTCAATAGCCGTAAAGGCCCAGCGGTACGTGCCACTCGTGCCCAGGCTGACCGTGTGCTGTACAAGGCAGCGGTACGCGAGATTCTGGAGAACCAGGCCAACCTGTGGATTTTTCAACAGGCAGCCGATGATCTGATTGTGGAAAACGCTGAGGTCAAAGGCGTGGTTACCCAGATGGGGCTCAGGTTCCATGCGGATTCCGTGGTGTTGACCACAGGCACCTTCCTCGGTGGACTTATCCACATTGGCCTGCAAAATTACTCCGGTGGCCGTGCCGGTGATCCACCTTCCATCGCTCTTGCGCACCGCTTGCGTGAGCTGCCGCTGCGCGTTGGTCGCTTGAAAACCGGTACGCCGCCACGCATCGACGGCCGCTCCGTGGACTTCTCGGTGATGACCGAGCAACCGGGCGATACACCGACGCCGTTGATGTCTTTCCTTGGCAAGCGTGAGCACCAGCCGCAGCAGATCAGTTGCTGGATCACCCACACCAACGCCCGTACTCACGAGATCATCGCGGCGAACCTCGACCGTTCGCCTATGTATTCCGGTGTGATCGAAGGCGTCGGCCCGCGCTACTGCCCGTCGATCGAGGACAAGATCCATCGCTTCGCCGACAAAGACAGCCACCAGGTGTTCATCGAGCCGGAAGGCCTGACCACCCATGAGCTGTACCCCAATGGCATCTCCACCTCGCTGCCATTCGATGTGCAGCTGCAGGTGGTGCGCAGCATCCGTGGCATGGAAAACGCGCACATCATGCGTCCCGGTTATGCCATCGAGTACGACTACTTCGACCCGCGCGACCTCAAGTACAGCCTGGAGACCAAGGTCATCGGCGGCCTGTTCTTCGCGGGCCAGATCAACGGCACCACCGGCTACGAAGAGGCCGGTGCCCAGGGCCTGCTCGCCGGCTGCAATGCTGCCCTGCGCGCTCAAGGCAAAGAGCCTTGGTGCCCGCGCCGCGACGAGGCTTACATCGGTGTTCTGGTCGACGACCTGATCACCCTGGGCACCCAGGAGCCCTACCGCATGTTCACCTCGCGCGCCGAATACCGGCTAATCCTGCGCGAGGACAACGCCGATCTGCGTCTGACCGAGAAAGGCCGCGAGCTGGGCCTGGTGGATGACGAGCGCTGGGCGGCATTCGAAGCCAAGCGTGAAGGCATCGTCCAGGAAGAGCAGCGCCTCAAAAGCACCTGGGTGCGCCCGGGCACGCCGCAGGGCGATGCCATCGCCGCGCGCTTCGGCACACCGCTGACTCATGAGTACAACCTGCTCAATCTGCTAGCGCGCCCGGAGATCGATTACGCCACCCTGGCCGAAGTGACCGAGGCCCCGGTTGTGGATAACCAGGTGGCCGAGCAGGTCGAGATCAAGACCAAGTACGCCGGCTACATCGACCGGCAGCAGGACGAGATCTCCAGGCTGCGTGCCAGCGAGGACACCAAGCTGCCGGAAGATCTGGACTACAGCGCCATTTCCGGGCTGTCCAAGGAAATCCAGTTCAAGCTCGGCAATACCCGTCCCGCCACGCTCGGCCAGGCCGGGCGCATCCCCGGGGTCACCCCGGCGGCGATTTCCCTGTTGCTGATTCACCTGAAGAAGCGCAGCGCCGGCCAGAAGCTGGAGCAGAGCGCCTGATGTCGGTCACTCAGCGTCACGCCGAAGAACTGCTGCAGGGCGCTCGCGAACTGCGCATCTCGCTCAGCGAGCGGCAGCAGGAACAGCTGCTCGCCTACCTGGGCCTGCTGATCAAGTGGAACAAGGCCTACAACCTCACCGCCGTGCGCGACCCGGACGAAATGGTCTCGCGCCATCTGCTCGACAGCCTGTCGGTGGTGCCGTTCGTGGCCGAGCGTGGGGATAACTGGCTGGACGTCGGCAGCGGCGGCGGCATGCCCGGTATTCCGCTGGCGATCATGTTCCCCGAGCGCCGTTTCACCCTGCTCGACTCCAACGGCAAGAAGACCCGTTTTCTGGTCCAGGTGAAGCTCGAGTTGAAACTCGCCAACCTCGAGGTTGTCCACAACCGCGTCGAAGCCTATCGACCCGAGCAGGCATTCGACGGCATCAGCTCGCGGGCTTTCAGCAGTCTTGAAGACTTCAGCAACTGGACGCGCCACCTGGGTAACGCCGACACGCACTGGCTGGCCATGAAGGGTGTGCATCCGGATGACGAGCTGCAGGCCCTGCCGGCGGACTTCCGTCTCAGTGCCACCCACGTGCTGCGGGTTCCAGGTTGCCAAGGCCAGCGCCATCTGTTGATACTGCGTCGCTCGGTCTAAGGGGGAAGGAAGATGGCCAAGGTATTCGCGATCGCCAATCAGAAAGGCGGCGTGGGCAAGACCACGACGTGCATCAACCTGGCCGCTTCTCTGGTGGCGACCAAGCGCCGCGTGCTGCTGATCGACCTCGACCCGCAGGGCAACGCGACCATGGGCAGCGGTGTGGACAAGCACGGCCTCGAGCATTCGATCTACGACGTGCTGATCGGCGAGTGCGACCTGAGCCAGGCCATGCAGTTCTCCGAGCATGGCGGCTATCAGCTGCTGCCGGCCAACCGCGACCTGACCGCCGCCGAAGTCGCCCTGCTCGAAATGAAGATGAAGGAAAGCCGCCTGCGTTATGCCCTGGCGCCGATCCGCGAGAACTACGACTACATCCTCATCGACTGCCCGCCGTCGCTGAACATGCTGACCATCAACGCCCTGGTCGCTGCCGACGGTGTGATCATCCCCATGCAGTGCGAGTACTACGCACTCGAAGGGCTCTCCGATCTGGTCAACAGCATTCAGCGCATCGCCCAGTTGCTCAACCCCAAGCTGCAGATCGAAGGTCTGCTGCGTACCATGTACGACCCGCGCATCAGCCTGACCAACGATGTCAGCGCCCAGCTCAAGCAGCACTTCGGCGACAAGCTGTATGACGCCGTGATCCCGCGCAACGTGCGCCTGGCCGAGGCGCCGAGCTTCGGCATGCCGGCGCTGGTCTACGACAAACAATCCCGTGGTGCCATCGCCTATCTGGCCTTGGCCGGCGAGCTGGTGCGCCGTCAGCGCGCCGCCGCGAAAACCGCTACCGCTTAAGGAACATCCGCATGGCTGCGAAGAAACGAGGTCTGGGTCGAGGTCTGGACGCCCTGCTCGGTGGCAACACCGTCAGCGCACTGCAGGAAGAGGCCGCCCAGGTCGATACGCGCGAACTGCAATACGTGCCGCTGGAGCTGATCCAGCGCGGCAAGTACCAGCCGCGTCGTGACATGGACCAGACCGCCCTGGAGGAACTCGCCGCTTCGATCCGCGCCCAGGGCGTGATGCAACCCATCGTGCTGCGCCCCATCGGCAACGGCCGCTTCGAGATCGTCGCGGGTGAGCGGCGCTGGCGGGCCAGCCAGCTGGCCGGTCAGGACAAGATCCCGGCCATGGTCCGTGAGCTGCCCGATGAAGCCGCCATCGCCATGGCGTTGATCGAGAACATCCAGCGCGAGGACCTCAACCCGATCGAGGAAGCCGTGGCCCTGCAGCGCCTGCAGCAGGAGTTCGAACTGACCCAGCAACAGGTCGCCGATGCCGTCGGCAAGTCGCGCGTCACCATCACCAACCTGCTGCGCCTGATCGCCCTGCCCGAGGAGATCAAGACCCTGCTCGCCCACGGCGATCTGGAGATGGGCCATGCCCGCGCACTGCTCGGTTTGCCCCTGGAACAGCAGGTTGAAGCGGCGCGACATGTTGTCGCACGCGGCCTTACCGTTCGTCAGACCGAGGCACTGGTGCGTCAGTGGCTGAGTGCCAAACCGGCGCCGGTGAAGGCCAAGGCCGATCCGGATATCAGTCGCCTGGAACAGAAGCTAGCAGAGCGTCTGGGCTCGCCTGTGCAGATCAAGCACGGCAGCAAGGGAAAAGGTCAGCTGGTGATTCGCTACAGCTCCCTCGATGAATTGCAGGGTGTACTGGCGCACATTCGTTGAAACAATTCAGTCTGTAGTCCTACTTCGCTCCTACTACAGCACGGTTGATCGGGCGCAGGCTGGCCCATATACTCCCCGCGCAATTTTGTCGGCCACGGCAGACCGTTGAAAAACGTAAGCGAGGCAGCCAGTGCAAGGCAAAAACAGGCGAGGACGCGGAGTTTACAAGCTGTAAATGAGCAGTCCGAGCCTGTTTTTAACGCAGCAATGGCAACGCAGGTAGTTTTTCAACAGTTTCATCGTCAGCCAGGGTTCCCGATCCTGATTTTTCAGGCCATCGTGACGGCTGTGATCACAGTGTTTTTTGCCGTCAGTGGCGGATGGGTCGCGGCCTATTCGGCATTGCTGGGAGGGCTGATAGCCCTGCTGGCCAACGCGTATTTTGCATTCAAGGCCTTTCGTTACTTTGGCGCGCGTTCGGCCAAGGCCATCGTCCAGTCGATCTGGGCCGGGGCCATGGGTAAATGGATTATCACGGCAGTGCTGTTTGCACTGGCGTTCGTAGGGGTTGAACCACTGGACCCGATGAAGCTGTTCATCGGGTATCTGCTTGCCCTTCTGGCAGCAGCCTGTGCCCCCCTGCTCATGAAAGTTTTCTGAAGCATTGGACCGTTTGAGGCGTTTATGGCTGATACCCCAGCAGAATATATCCAGCATCACCTGCAGAACCTGGTCTACGGCGCTCATCCGGACAAGGGCTGGATCATTGCCCAGACCCCGGAAGAAGTGAAAGCGATGGGCTTCTGGGCCGTCCATGTGGACACCCTGGGCTGGTCGCTGTTCATGGGCCTGATCTTCGTCACCCTGTTCCGCATGGCTGCCAAGCGCGCCGTGACCGGTGTACCGACCGGCCTGCAGAACATGGCCGAGATGTGCATCGAATTCGTTCAGGGCATCGTCAAGGACACCTTCCACGGCAAGAACCCGCTGGTTGCGCCGCTGGCCCTGACCATCTTCGTCTGGGTGTTCCTGATGAACAGCCTGAAGTGGATCCCGGTCGACTACATTCCGGGTCTGGCGCATGCCATGGGCCTGCCGTACTTCAAGATCGTCCCCACCGCCGACCCCAACGGTACCTTCGGTATCTCGCTGGGCGTGTTCCTGCTGATCATCTTCTACAGCATCAAGGTCAAGGGCATCGGTGGCTTTACCAAGGAACTGTCGTTCACCCCGTTCAACCACTGGGCGCTGATTCCTTTCAACCTGTTCCTGGAAATCATCGGCCTGCTGACCAAGCCGCTGAGCCTGGCCCTGCGTCTGTTCGGCAACATGTATGCCGGTGAAGTGGTGTTTATCCTGATCGCGCTGCTGCCCTTCTACGTTCAGTGGGGTCTCAACGTGCCATGGGCTATCTTCCACATCCTGGTCATCCCGCTGCAGGCGTTCATTTTCATGGTGCTGACCGTGGTTTATCTGAGTGCTGCGCACGAAGATCACCACTGATCGACATCGAAAAACCCGAAAACCCCTAACTCGTAACCTTAACCTCTAAAAACTCTGGAGCTAACTATGGAACTCGTCTACATCGCCGCTGCCATCATGATCGGTCTGGGTGCCCTGGGTACCGGTATCGGCTTCGCCCTGCTGGGCGGCAAGCTGCTGGAATCCACCGCTCGCCAGCCTGAGCTGGGCCCGCAGCTGCAAACCAAGACCTTCCTGATGGCCGGTCTGCTCGACGCCGTTCCGATGATCGGTGTTGGTATCGCGATGTACCTGATCTTCGTTGTCGCGGGTTAAGAGTTCCTGAGTTCGAGGCAGCATGATGTGTGCTGCCTCTTCAGGCTTTTCTTCCCCGGAACACGAGATAGCACGAGGTAAATCGCTGTGAACATTAACCTGACCCTGTTCGGTCAAACGATTGCCTTCGCTATTTTCGTCTGGTTCTGCATGAAGTTCGTATGGCCGCCGCTGACGCAGGCCATGCAGGAACGCCAGAAGAAAATCGCAGAAGGTCTGGATGCTGCCGGGCGCGCCGAGCGCGATCTGCAGTTGGCCCAGGAACGCGCTGCCCAGATGCTTCGTGAAACCAAAGAGCAAGCTGCCGAAATTCTCGATCGGGCGAACAAGACCGCCAACGCAATCGTCGAGGAAGCCAAGGCCCAGGCCCGCTCCGAAGGTGAAAAGCTGATCGCTGGCGCCAAAGCCGAAATCGATCTGGAAGTGAACCGTGCCAAGGATCAACTGCGTTCGCAGGTAGCAGCTCTGGCTGTCACCGGCGCCGAGCAGATCCTGCAGTCCTCCGTGGACGGCGCTGCGCACAACGATCTGGTCGCAAAACTGGCCTCTCAACTCTAAGCGAGGCTCGCGATGATCAATACCAACACGCTCGCTCGGCCCTACGCGAAAGCCGCGTTTGAGTTTGCCAGTGCTGCACAGCAGGCCGATGCCTGGCTGAACATGCTGTCGCTGTCCGCGGCTGCGGTTCAAACGCCGGCCATGGCTCAGCAGTTGGTCAACCCGGCGTTGACCGATGAGCAGAAAGTCAATGTTCTGGCGCAGATCTGTGCCGGTCACATCGACGCTTCGTTCAGCAACTTCCTGCGCTCGCTGGGCAGCAACGACCGACTGTCGCTGCTGCCGGTAGTACGCGAACAGTTCGCCGTGCTGAAGGCTGAAGCCGAACGCGCCCTCGATGTCGAGGTCGAGTCGGCTTTCGAGCTCAATACCGAGCAATTGCAAACTCTGGCTGCCGCCCTTTCCAAGCGGCTCGATCGCACCGTCCAGCCCAAGCCCGTGGTCAATCCCGCCCTGATCGGCGGCGTTGTCATTCGTGCAGGTGACCTGGTCATCGACGGTTCGGTCCGCGGCAAGCTGAACAAGCTGGCCGAAGCGTTGAAATCCTGATTTGAGGGAACTGGCATGCAGCAATTGAATCCTTCCGAAATTAGCGAAATCATCAAGCAGCGCATTGAGTCGCTTGATGTATCCGCTCAAGCCCGTAATGAAGGCACCATCGTCAGCGTTTCCGACGGTATCGTGCGCATCTACGGCCTCGCCGACGTCATGTACGGTGAGATGATCGAATTCCCTGGTGGCGTGTATGGCATGGCCCTGAACCTGGAGCAGGACTCCGTGGGTGCCGTGGTACTGGGTAGCTACCTGACCCTCGCCGAAGGCATGAGCGCCAAGTGCACCGGCCGCATCCTGGAAGTCCCGGTTGGTCCGGAACTGCTGGGTCGCGTCGTCGACGCACTGGGTAACCCGATCGATGGCAAGGGCCCGATCAATGCCACCGCTACCGACGCTGTCGAGAAAGTGGCTCCGGGCGTGATCTGGCGTAAGTCGGTCGACCAGCCGGTGCAGACCGGTTACAAGTCGGTCGATGCCATGATCCCGGTCGGCCGTGGCCAGCGCGAGCTGATCATCGGTGACCGTCAGATCGGTAAGACTGCTCTGGCCGTCGACGCCATCATCAACCAGAAAGACAGTGGCATCCGCTGCGTCTACGTGGCTATCGGTCAGAAGCAATCGACCATCGCCAACGTGGTACGCAAGCTGGAAGAAGCTGGCGCCCTGGCCAACACCATCGTGGTAGCAGCTTCGGCTTCCGAATCCGCTGCGCTGCAGTTCCTGGCTCCGTACGCCGGCTGCACCATGGGTGAATACTTCCGCGACCGCGGTGAAGATGCCCTGATCGTGTACGACGACCTGTCCAAGCAGGCCGTTGCCTACCGTCAGATCTCCCTGCTGCTGCGCCGTCCGCCAGGCCGTGAAGCCTACCCGGGCGACGTGTTCTATCTCCACAGCCGTCTGCTGGAGCGCGCTTCCCGCGTTTCCGAAGAGTACGTCGAGAAGTTCACCAATGGCGCCGTAACCGGCAAGACTGGCTCGCTGACCGCTCTGCCGATCATCGAAACCCAGGCCGGTGACGTTTCCGCGTTCGTTCCGACCAACGTGATCTCGATCACCGACGGTCAGATCTTCCTGGAATCGGCCATGTTCAACTCGGGTATCCGTCCGGCCGTCAACGCCGGTATCTCGGTATCCCGTGTCGGTGGCGCGGCCCAGACCAAGATCATCAAGAAGCTCTCCGGTGGTATCCGTACCGCTCTGGCTCAGTACCGTGAACTGGCGGCATTCGCCCAGTTCGCTTCTGACCTGGACGAAGCCACCCGCAAGCAGCTCGAGCATGGTCAGCGCGTAACCGAGCTGATGAAGCAGAAGCAGTATGCGCCGATGTCCATTGCCGAAATGTCGGTGTCCCTGTACGCAGCCGAGCGTGGCTTCCTGCAGGACGTCGAAGTCGCCAAGATCATCAGCTTCGAGCAGGCCCTGATCGCCTTCTTCAAGCGTGATCACGCCGACCTGATGGCGAAGATCAACGAGAAGGGTGACTTCAACGACGAAATCGACGCTGGCCTGAAAGCCGGTATCGAGAAGTTCAAGGCCACCCAAACCTGGTAACCGCAGCGGGGGCTTCGGCCCCCGCCTGCTTGAACCAAAAGGTGTGAAATGGCAGGCGCAAAAGAGATTCGCAGCAAGATTGCGAGCATCAAAAGCACGCAAAAGATCACCAGCGCCATGGAAAAAGTGGCGGTCAGCAAAATGCGCAAGGCTCAACAGCGCATGGCTGCCGGTCGCCCCTACGCCGAGCGTATTCGTCAGGTGATCGGTCACCTGGCCAAGGCGAACCCGGAATACCGCCACTCGTTCATGGTGGAGCGTGATGTAAAGCGCGTCGGTTATATCGTGGTGACCTCGGATCGTGGTCTGTGCGGTGGCTTGAACATCAACCTGTTCAAGGCGCTGTTGAAAAGCCTGAAGGGTTGGCGCGACCAGAAGGTCGATGCCGATTTCTGCGTAGTGGGCAGCAAGGGCGCGAGCTTCTTCCGCAGCAACGGGGGCAACGTGGTTGCCGCCATCAGCAAGCTGGGTGAAGAGCCGTCCATCAACGACCTGATCGGTAGCGTCAAGGTCGTGCTGGATGCCTACGCCGAAGGCCGTATCGACCGCCTCTACCTGGTCTCGAACAAGTTCGTGAACACCATGGTGCAGAAGCCGGAAGTGCAGCAGCTGCTGCCGCTGGCCGCGAGCGAAGAGCAAGGTGTGCAGAAGGGTCTGTGGGACTACGTGTACGAGCCGGACGCCCAGCAACTGCTGGATGCGCTGCTGGTGCGCTACGTTGAATCGCAGGTCTATCAGGCCGTGGTCGAGAACAGCGCGTGCGAACAGGCTGCGCGGATGATCGCGATGAAGAACGCAACCGACAATGCCGGTGAACTCATCAAGGACCTGCAGCTGGTTTACAACAAGGCTCGTCAGGCAGCGATCACCCAGGAAATTTCGGAAATCGTCGGCGGCGCTGCCGCGGTTTAAGAACGGTTCAAATATTCAGAGGAACCAAAGATGAGTAGCGGACGTATCGTTCAAATCATCGGCGCCGTTATCGACGTGGAATTCCCGCGCGATCAGGTACCGAACGTATACGAAGCCCTGAAGGTACAGGGCGCTGAAACCACCCTGGAAGTCCAGCAGCAGCTGGGCGACGGCGTGGTACGTACCATTGCCATGGGTTCGACCGAAGGCCTCAAGCGTGGCCTGGACGTCAACAGCACTGGCAAGGCCATCTCCGTACCGGTCGGTAAAGCGACCCTGGGCCGGATCATGGACGTGCTGGGCAACCCGATCGACGAAGCCGGCCCCATCGGTGAAGAAGAGCAGTGGGAAATCCACCGCCCGGCACCGAGCTATGCCGAGCAAGCTGGCGGCAACGATCTGCTGGAAACCGGTATCAAGGTAATCGACCTGGTCTGCCCGTTCGCCAAGGGCGGTAAGGTCGGCCTGTTCGGTGGTGCCGGTGTGGGCAAGACCGTAAACATGATGGAGCTGATCCGTAACATCGCCATCGAGCACAGCGGTTATTCCGTGTTCGCTGGTGTGGGTGAGCGTACTCGTGAGGGTAACGACTTCTACCACGAGATGAAGGACTCCAACGTTCTCGACAAGGTAGCCCTGGTCTACGGTCAGATGAACGAGCCACCAGGCAACCGTCTGCGCGTTGCGCTGACCGGCCTGACCATGGCCGAGAAGTTCCGTGACGAAGGTCGTGACGTTCTGCTGTTCGTCGACAACATCTACCGTTACACCCTCGCCGGTACCGAAGTATCCGCACTGCTCGGCCGTATGCCGTCGGCAGTAGGTTACCAGCCGACCCTGGCCGAGGAGATGGGCGTTCTGCAGGAGCGTATTACCTCCACCAAGAAAGGCTCGATCACCTCGATCCAGGCCGTCTACGTACCTGCGGACGACCTGACCGACCCGAGCCCGGCGACCACCTTCGCCCACTTGGACGCCACCGTCGTACTGTCCCGTGACATCGCTTCCCTGGGTATCTACCCGGCCGTTGACCCGCTGGACTCCACCAGCCGTCAGCTGGACCCGAACGTGATCGGCCAGGAGCACTACGAGACCGCTCGTGGCGTTCAGTATGTTCTGCAGCGCTACAAGGAGCTGAAGGACATCATCGCGATCCTGGGTATGGACGAACTGTCCGAAGACGACAAGCTGCTGGTAGCGCGCGCTCGTAAGATCCAGCGCTTCCTGTCCCAGCCGTTCTTCGTGGCTGAAGTCTTCACCGGTGCCCCGGGCAAGTACGTGTCCCTGAAGGACACCATTGCCGGCTTCAGCGGCATTCTCAAAGGCGACTACGACCACCTGCCGGAACAAGCGTTCTACATGGTAGGCGGCATCGACGAAGCCATCGAGAAAGCCAAGAAACTGTAAGTAACGGGTGCGCCCTTTAGGGGGCGTCCGGGCCGGATAGGGCTGCTGCCCGATCCGGCCTCTCAACCGAGGCATTGTTATGGCTATGTCAGTCCACTGCGATATCGTCAGTGCGGAAGAAGAGCTGTTCTCGGGGCTGGTGGAAATGGTCATCGCCCACGGTCACCTCGGTGACCTGGGTATCCTGCCGGGCCACACCCCGCTGCTGACCGATCTCAAGCCGGGTCCGGTGCGAGTGATCAAGCAGGGTGGCACCGAGGAGGTGTTCTACATCTCCGGTGGCTTCCTGGAAGTTCAGCCGAGCATGGTGAAGGTTCTTGCCGACACCGCTGTTCGTGCCGGCGACCTGGATGAAGCCGCTGCCATCGAAGCGCGCAAGGCCGCCGAGAAGGCGCTGAGCGAGAAGGGCACCGAGTTCGACTACGGCAGTGCTTCGGCACGCCTGGCCGAGGCTGCTGCCCAGCTGCGCACCATCGAAGAGATGCGCAAGAAGTTCGGCGGCCGCAGCCGCTGATCGCGTATCGCGGTATCACGCAAAGGGGCGACTTAGGTCGCCCCTTTGCGTTTCTGGCAAAATAGCGTTCTTTTCGCGCGGCCCTGTATCGCCGCGGTCCCATCTTGCCCAGCAAGGAGCTTTCTATGAGTCTGGATATCGTCATTCTCGCCGCCGGTCAGGGCACGCGGATGCGTTCTGCTTTGCCCAAGGTGCTGCATCCGGTCGCCGACAAGCCCATGCTGGGACATGTCATCGACACCGCGCGGCGCCTGCAGCCGAGCAGCATCCAGGTAGTGATCGGCCACGGCGCCGACAAGGTGCGCGAGCGCCTGGCCGCTGATGACCTGAATTTCGTCATCCAGGCCGAGCAGCTCGGCACCGGCCACGCCGTGGCCCAGGCCCTGCCGCAACTCGGCGCCGATACCGTGCTGGTGCTCTACGGCGATGTACCGCTGATCGAGACCGCGACTCTCGAGCGTCTGCTGGCCTTGGTCAGCGACAACCAGCTGGGCCTGCTCACCGTCGAGCTGGCCGACCCGACCGGCTATGGCCGCATCGTGCGTGACACCGATGGTGTGGTACAGGCCATCGTCGAGCACAAGGACGCCAGCGAAGCGCAGCGGCAGATCCGCGAGGGCAATACCGGCATCCTCGCCGTTCCGGGCAAGCGCCTGGCCGACTGGCTGGGCCGCCTGTCCAACAGCAACGCCCAGGGCGAGTACTACCTGACCGACGTGATCGCCATGGCCGTGGCCGATGGCCTGACCGTGGCCACCGAGCGTGCCGCCGACGAGATGGAAGTGCTGGGCGCCAACGACCGCATCCAGCTGGCCCAGCTCGAATGCCACTACCAGCACCGCATCGCCCGCCGCCTGATGGCTCAGGGCGTTACCCTGCGCGATCCGCATCGTTTCGACGTACGCGGTGAGGTGAACGTCGGCCGCGACGTGACCATCGACATCAACGTGATCCTCGAAGGCAAGGTGGTGATCGAAGACGATGTGCAGATCGGCCCGAACTGCGTGATCAAGGACTCGGTGCTGCGCAAGGGCGCCATCGTCAAGGCCAACAGCCACCTGGACGGCGCCGAGATGGGTGAGGGCGCCGATTGTGGCCCGTTTGCGCGCCTGCGCCCCGGCACCAAACTGGGCGCCAAGGCCCATGTGGGTAACTTCGTCGAACTGAAGAATGCCGTGCTGGGCGAAGGCGCCAAGGCCGGGCACCTGAGCTACCTGGGCGATGCCGAAATCGGCGCGCGAACCAATATCGGTGCCGGCACCATCACCTGCAACTACGACGGTGCCAACAAGTTCCGTACGGTAATGGGCGAGGACGTCTTCATCGGCTCCAACAGCGCGCTGGTGGCACCGGTAACGCTGGGCGACCGCGCCACCACGGGCGCCGGTTCGGTGGTGACCAGCGACGTGCCCGCGGACACGCTGGCAGTCGGCCGGGCCAAGCAGCGCAATATCGAAGGCTGGAAGCGGCCGACCAAGAAGTGAGTGCGGCCTAGCCTGGGTGATCAGGCCTGTGGATAACCCGCTGGAGGCAGTCCTGTATGTTCGGTGTGACGGATTACGCCGCCTTCGTGGTGGCCTTCATCATCCTGCTGGCCATTCCCGGGCCGGGTAACCTGGCGCTGATCCTGTCCACCGGCAAGGGCGGGATTCGCGGTGGGCTGGCCTCGACCTTCGGCATCATCTTCGGCGACCAGGTGCTGCTGTGGCTGGCGGTGGCCGGGGTCGCCGCGCTGCTCAAGGCTTATCCGGCGGCCTTCCATGTGGTGCAATGGCTCGGTGCGGCCTACCTGATCTACCTTGGCCTGCGCATGATCCTGGCCAAGCCAGGCGCTGCGCCGACGCTGGACATCAAGCCGCGCCAATACCTGTGGCAAACCCTGGTGATCACCGTCTTCAACCCCAAGGCCATCATTTTCTACATGGCCTTCTTCCCGCTGTTCATCGACCCACAGCGCCATCAGGGGCTGATTACTTTCGGTTTCATGGCCGTGACCATCATGGTGCTGACCTTTCTCTACGGCCTGCTGATCGTGCTGCTGACCTATTTTCTCGCCGAGCGCATGCGCGCCAACCCACGTATCGCGAGGGCTCTGGAGAAACTGGCAGGGCTGTGTCTGGTCGGCTTCGGGGTCAAACTGACGTTGAACTGATCGACGGACGCTTGCGGGCCTTTCGATCATATGTTTTGATTCGCGCCATTATCTTTCGAATCGAAACTTAAGCATGTCGAAGCGCAACACGCCTCAACGTCGCCACACCATCCTCGCCTTGCTCGCCGAGCAGGGCGAAGTGAGCGTGGACGCTCTGGCTCAGCACTTCGCCACCAGCGAAGTGACCATTCGCAAGGATCTCGCTGCCCTGGAAAAGAACGGCCTGCTGCTGCGTCGCTATGGCGGCGCGGTGCCGGTGCCGCAGGAGCTGATCAGTGAGCCGACGCAGCCCATTTCTCCCTACAAGCAGGCGATTGCCTGTGCCGGCGTGGCACGCATCCGCGAGCACGCGCGGATCATCATCGACAGCGGCACCACCACGGCGGCCATGATTCCGCAGCTTGGCTACAAGCCTGGTCTGGTGGTGATGACCAACTCGCTCAACGTGGCCAACGCCCTGCGCGATATCGAGCACGAGCCGGTGCTGCTGATGACCGGCGGTACCTGGGATCCGCATTCGGAGTCCTTCCAGGGCCAGGTGGCCGAGCAGGTGCTGCGCTCTTACGACTTCGACCAGCTGTTCATCGGCGCCGATGGCATCGACCTGGAGCGTGGCACCACCACCTTCAACGAACTGCTCGGTCTGTCGCGGGTGATGGCCGAGGTGGCCCGTGAAGTCATCGTCATGGTCGAGAGCGACAAGATCGGCCGGCGCATCCCCAACCTGGAACTGCCCTGGGGCAGCGTCCATACCCTGATCACCGACGAGCGCCTGGATGCCCAGGCGGCCGAACAGATACGCGCGCGCGGCATTCAGCTGATCCTCGCGGCGCTGGAAAACTAGAAAGGAGAGCCCCATGTGTGGAATCGTTGGCGCCATTGCCGAGCGCAACATCACCCCGGTCCTGGTCGAAGGCCTCAAGCGTCTGGAGTATCGCGGCTATGACAGCGCCGGTGTGGCGCTCCTGACCGAGCAGGGCGCGCTGGATCGCCGCCGCCGCGTCGGCAAGGTCAGCGAGCTGCAGGCCGCGCTGGACGCCGAGCCGCTGGCCGGGCGTCTGGGCATCGCCCACACCCGCTGGGCCACCCACGGTGCGCCCAGCGAGCGCAACGCTCACCCACACTTTTCCGGGCACGAGCTGGCCGTGGTGCACAACGGCATCATCGAGAATCACGAAGAACTGCGCGAGCGCCTCCAGGGCCTGGGCTACGTCTTCACCTCCGATACCGACACGGAAACCATCGTCCACCTGCTCGATCACAAGCTGCAGCAGCTCGGCGACCTCAGTGCTGCGCTCAAGGCCGCCATCCCGGAACTGCATGGCGCCTATGGCCTGGCGGTGATCTCGGCCCGCCAGCCGGACCGCCTGCTCGCCGCGCGCAGTGGCAGCCCGCTGGTGATCGGTCTGGGTCTGGGGGAAAACTTCCTCGCCTCCGATCAGTTGGCCCTGCGCCAGGTCACCGACCGCTTCATGTACCTGGAAGAAGGCGATATCGCCGAGATCCGTCGTGACGGCGTGCAGATCTGGGACGCAGCCGGCCAGCCGGTGCAGCGCGAAGCCGTGCAGTACCACGAAGGCGCCGAGGCCGCCGACAAGGGCGAATACCGCCACTTCATGCTCAAGGAAATCCACGAGCAGCCCAAGGTGGTGCAACGCACCCTGGAAGGCCGCCTGGGCAGCGACCACGTGCTGGTGCAGGCCTTCGGTCCGCAGGCGGCCGAGCTGTTCGCCAAAGTGAAGAACGTACAGATCGTCGCCTGCGGTACCAGCTACCACGCCGGCATGGTCGCCCGTTACTGGCTGGAAGAGCTGGCCGGCATTCCCTGCCAGGTCGAGGTGGCCAGCGAGTTCCGCTACCGCAAGGTGGTGGTGCAGCCGGACACCCTGTTCGTCAGCGTGTCGCAGTCCGGGGAAACCGCCGACACCCTGGCCGCGCTGCGCAACGCCAAGGAGAAGGCGCCGGGGCAGGGCGGCTACCTGGCCAGCCTGGTGATCTGCAACGTCGGCACCAGCTCGCTGGTGCGCGAATCCGACCTGTGCCTGCTGACTCAGGCCGGCCCGGAAATCGGCGTGGCCTCGACCAAGGCCTTCACCACCCAGCTGGTCGGCCTGATGCTGCTGACCCTTGCCCTCGGCCAGGTGCATGGCACGCTGGACAAGGCGCTGGCTGCCGAACTGGTGGAAGAGCTGCGTCGCCTGCCGACCCGCCTGGGTGAAGCCCTGGCCATGGACAAGACCGTGGAGAAGATCGCCGAACTGTTCGCCGAGAAGCACCACAGCCTGTTCCTCGGGCGTGGCGCGCAGTACCCGGTGGCCATGGAAGGCGCGCTCAAGCTCAAGGAGATCTCCTACATCCACGCCGAGGCCTACCCGGCCGGCGAGCTCAAGCACGGCCCGCTGGCCTTGGTGGACGCCGACATGCCGGTGGTCACCGTGGCGCCGAACAACGAGCTGCTGGAGAAGCTCAAGTCCAACCTGCAGGAAGTGCGCGCCCGTGGCGGCGAGCTGATCGTCTTCGCCGACCAGCAGGCCGGCATGAGCAACGGCGAGGGCACCCATGTGGTGGCCATGCCGCACATCCACGACCTGCTCGCGCCGATCCTCTACACCGTGCCGCTGCAGTTGCTGTCCTACTACGTGGCCGTGCTCAAGGGCACCGACGTTGACCAGCCGCGCAATCTGGCGAAAAGCGTCACGGTCGAATAAGGCCGCCCGGGAAGAAAAAGCCCGTCCAGATGGACGGGCTTTTGCGTTTCTATCACGCCGAAACGCTGCTCAGGTGCAGCTCTTCCGGGCGCAGCGTAAGCACGCGAACGCCGTCTCGGGTGACCGCCACGGTGTGTTCGAACTGCGCCGAGAGCTGGCCGTCGCAGGTCACCACCGTCCAGCCGTCGCGCAGGGTACGGACATCCGCCTTGCCCTGGTTGAGCATGGGCTCGATGGTGAAGGTCATGCCTTCGCGCAGCGTCAGGCCGGTGCCGGCTTTGCCCCAGTGCAGCACTTCCGGTGGTTCGTGCATTTCCCGGCCAATACCGTGGCCGCAGTAGTCGCGAACCACCGAATAGCCGTGGGCACGAGCGTGCCGTTCGATGGCATGGCCGATATCGCCGAGGCGGGCGCCTGGCCTCACGGCTGCGATGCCCTCGCACATCGCTTCATAGGTCACTCGGGCCAGTTGACGAGCCTGGTCCGACACCTCGCCGATCGGGTAGGTCTTGCTCGAATCGGCGATGTAGCCGTTCTTTTCCAGGGTGATATCGAAATTCACCAGATCGCCGTCGCGCAGGATATCGTCGGCGCTGGGTACGCCATGGCACACCACTTCGTTGCGCGACGTGTTCATGGCGTAGGCGAAACCATACTGCCCTTTGCTCGCCGGACGTGCCTTAAGTTCCTCCACGATGTACTTATCCACAAGGTCGTTGACTTGCAGAGTGGACATGCCGAGCAAATCCAGGCGATCCAGATAGCCGAACACGGACGCGAGCAATCTGCCGGACTCCGCCATCAGAGCGATCTGTTCGGGCGTCTTGCTCATGACGCGTCCGCCATACGCGGCGGTACCGCCACGCCGGCCGCGCGCAGCTCGGCGGCCATCACCTCATTGAAGCTCAGCGTCGGATTCATTTCGCAGAGCATGCCGATGCGAATCCAGAAGCCCGCCTGGGCATTGATGGAACGGCCCGAGACGCTGCTCGCACGGCGGATTTGGTCATGCAGCTCATCATCGATATTGACGATGCCCATACTGGTATCCTTTATATGTTTCGTATATGAATCATATATAAACACGGACGGGTTCGATCCACCAGCATCAGTAGCAGGACAAAGGCGACTCTCTCATCCTTTACACTAGAGCTGCCCGTCTGCCAGGAGTGCGCAAGCGGGCCCGAGCAAGGCTTGAACAGGAGAGCGGATGAAGCGCGCAGATGTAAAACGCAGAACGGCCGAGGGCGTTCTATTCGATACCCAGATCATGGCTAATCCGGCCAACACCGCCGAGTGGATCGTGTTTTTCAAGAAAGAGGCCGGCCGCAGCTTCTTTCTGGTGGATGAAACCGAGCAGGTAGAAACCTTTGCCAGCCTGGATGAAGTGATACCGGAGCTGCGACTTCTGGGTATCAAGCGGGTCGAAGTGCAGCTCTGAACAGTTGCTCACAGTTGCCGTGGATCAACATGTGGATATCCTCGTGACACCTCGCTGTAGGCCTCGTAAATAGGGGCTTTCAGCGACTTGTACAGAAACTGCTCGCTAACATGTCCGCTATCCACAGAGCGCTTGGATAACAGCTTGGCTATCTTGTTGATAAGTCTTTGAAAGCCTTATTTGGTAAGGCTTTCAGCGAACTGTACGGTTTCTCGCCAGGCTCAATGAGTGCCGGGACGGAAAAGATGGCGATGAGTGGCGTCGTATAGCGCCGACTCTGCAAACGCACCGGGATCGAGCACCCGCCCAACAAGGATCAATGCCGTGCGACGAAAGCCCTTGGCAGCCACTCTCTCCTCGATATCGGCCAGGGTGCCCAGTACCCAGTCCTGATCCGGCCAACTGGCCCTGTGGATAACTGCAATGGGGCAGTCGGCGCCATAGTGCGGCAGCAATTCGCTGACGATAGCCGGCAGTTGGCGCACACCAAGGTGGATGGCCATGGTTGCGCGGTGCCTGGCCAGGTCATGCAGCTGTTCGCCCTCGGGCATTGGCGAGGTGGTGCCATAGCGGGTAAGGATCACCGTCTGGGCGATACCCGGCAGCGTCAGCTCGGATTCCAGCAGCGCCGCGCAGGCGGCGGTGGCGGTGACGCCCGGGACGATCTCGAACGGAATGCCCAGGGTACGCAGTTCGCGAATCTGCTCGCCGATGGCGCCATACAGCGAAGGGTCACCGGAATGCACCCGGGCCACGTCCTGGCCGCGCTTATGGGCCTGATGCAGCAGGGTGATGATTTCCCCAAGATTCAGCTCGGCCGTGTTCACCACCTGTTCGGCTTTGTGGCCCTGCAGCACCGCTTCGGGCACCAGCGAGCCGGCATAGAGGATCACCGGACACGAACGGATCAGGCGCTGGCCCTTGACGGTGATCAGCTCGGGGTCGCCGGGGCCGGCGCCGATAAAGTAGACGGTCATTTGATGTGCTCGACAAATTCACGGCTTTTCACGGTTGGCGCATCAGGATTTTCGCAGTGATTATGGCTGGCTCGTTCTCATAGCCACGCTTAGCAAGATCAATCACTTTGCTGCGGATATCCTCAGGCGACCAGAACAGCCAGCCGTTCCGGGAAAACAGTTCTTTGATTTCGGAGTTCTTAGACTGGTAGACCTTGCCGGCAGCGAGCCCTAGAACTATCTCAGTGCCGCCGTTACCCATCCCGCAGTCGATCAGGTCCTGTTTGAGTCGTTTAAAAACGATCTTTCGGTAATTTTCGCAGGTAAATAGCTTGTACTTGCCTTCAGGGATTTCGTGGTTCTCATTGAGGCATGAGAGTCTGACGCCGGGCGAGTCTAGAAACGACTTTGCTTCAAACGCCAGCAGCCTGTTTTCATTAGGCTTGTAAGCCAGTAAGTCGATTTCGGGACGAGGGATAGAATGTTTGCCAACTTCCCTTTTCTCTTCCTTGGTGAGATTGACCTTGAAGGATTGGCGTACCCAATATCCCTCGCCTTCAAGCAAAGTCTTGATAACGTTCTCGAAGTAATCCATGGCTAGATGCTCGTATCGGTGAAGGTGGCCAGCGCACAGGTGGCGCTGGCGCTGCGGTCTTTCTCGCCAAGTAAGTGGGCGAAGGCTCCCATGCGCGCTGCCAAGGCCAATGCGCAAGGCTCGGCTACGGCGGGGCTGCCGGTGGTGGCTTGGCTAAGGGCGCTGGCGACTGTCGGCGTCTGATAGCCAGCCAGTTGCTCAGGCGAAAAGAACACTAGCTCCAGGCCCAGATATTCGGCCAGGTCGTGCAAGCCGGCTTCCTCGCGCTTGTGGGCGATGCTGGCCAGGCCGGCCAGATTGTTCAACGTCAGCTCATGTCGAACCAGGCTGTGGATAAGCAGTTCGAGGAGCTCGTCCCGGCTGCAGCCGCGGCGGCAACCCAGCCCGGCGACGACCTGTATCGGTGAGGCGTATGGGGGGGCGGAGGCAGTCGGCAACATGAGCGGTATTCGGGCTGAGCGGTGGCGTAGCTCATCATGGCACCTGTCAGCGGTCAACCGCGATTGACCGGCCGCCGCGGCCTGCGTAGCCTTCTCGCTTTCGAGGTTCTTCGCCGCCGAAGCGCGGCGAAGCTAAGAGGGAACAGGGTCGATGCCCTGGCTGCCCCCGCAACTGTGAACGGTTATGCCCTTCGTTAGACCACTGCCAACTGGCGGGAAGGTGAAGGGATGCGCGCCGCGCGAGCCGTGAGCCAGGAGACCTGCCTCGTTTCGTCAGCCAATTGCTCGGACGGGGTGTTCCGCTGCGGCCAGCACGCTCAGGTGTGCCTGTCTGCCCGTACCCGTCCGCCGAACTCATCGTCGCCACGGGGCCTTTCATGCAAACCCTCGCCAAACTGCCCGTCACCATCGTCACCGGTTTCCTCGGTGCCGGTAAAACCACCCTGCTGCGCCACCTGCTGGCCCATGCCGAAGGCCGCCGTATCGCGGTGATCGTCAACGAGTTCGGCGAGTTGGGCATCGACGGCGAGATTCTCAAGCAGTGCTCCATCGGCTGCAGCGAGGAAGAGGCCAACGGCCGGGTCTTCGAGCTGGCCAACGGCTGCCTGTGCTGCACCGTGCAGGAAGAGTTCTTCCCGGTGATGCGCGAGCTGGTGGCGCGTCGTGGCGACCTCGACCATATCCTGATCGAGACCTCCGGCCTGGCCCTGCCCAAGCCGCTGGTGCAGGCCTTCAACTGGCCGGAAATCCGCAATGCCTGCACGGTCGACGCGGTGATCACCGTGGTCGACAGCCCGGCGGTGCTCGCCGGCACCTTCGCCGCCTTCCCCGATCAGGTGGACGCGCAGCGCCAGCTCGACCCCAACCTCGACCACGAGTCGCCGCTGCATGAACTGTTCGCTGACCAGCTGGCCAGCGCCGACCTGGTGATCCTCAACAAGGCCGACCTGCTCGATGCCGAGGCGCTGGCCGCGGTGCGCGCCGAGGTGGCCGAGGAACTGCCGCCGGCGGTCAAGGTGATCGAGGCGCACGGCGGCGAGCTGCCGCTGGACGTGCTGCTGGGCCTCAATAGCGAGACCGAGCTGCATATCGACGGCCGTCGCACCCATCATGACGATGAAGACGAGGATCACGATCACGAGGAATTCGCTTCGTTCCACGTGGAACTACCGGAGGCCGAGGAGGCGCGCCTGCTGGCTGCATTGAAGGACGCGGTGGGTAAACACGGCATCCTGCGGGTCAAGGGTTTCGCCGCCATTCCCGGCAAGCCGATGCGCCTGCTGGTACAGGGCGTCGGCCAGCGCTTCGACCGCCACTTCGACCGCGCCTGGCAGGCCGACGAGCCGCGCCTCAGCCGTCTGGTGCTGATCGGCCAGCAGCTCGACCGCGCGGCCATCGAGGCCGAGCTGAAGGCGGCGTTGGCCTGAGTGATTGTGGGAGGGGCTTTAGCCGCGACCGGGTTTGCTGATCGTCGCGGCTAAAGCCCCTCCCACGATTTTGCCCCTCCCACGGAACGAACATGCACCTTTTGCGCACCCAGCCCGGCGCCCAACTGCCGGCCGACAGCATCGCCGACCTCGGTCAGACGCCCGCCGAGCTGGTGATCCTGTGCACGGGTGATTCGCACCTTTCCCTGCTGGCCGAAGCCGCCCGGCAACTGCCGGACGACTACCCCAGCCTGCGCCTGGCCAGCCCGGCGCAATTGAGCAACAACGCCTCGGTGGACTACTACGTCGAGCAGGTGCTGCAGCATGCCAAGGTCATCCTGATCTCGGTGCATGGCGGGGTCAGCTACTGGCGCTACGGGGTCGAGCGTCTGGTGGAACTGGGCGCGCGCGGCGCCACGGTGATCATGGTGCCGGGCGACGATGCGCCCGACCCGCAGCTGAGCGCCCTCGGCAACGTCGCCGAAGAGGACAGCCAGCGCCTCTGGCAGTACTTGCGCCAGGGCGGGCTGGATAACGCGCGCCAGTTGTTCCGCTGCATCGGCAACCGCTGGCTGGGACGCAACGACAGCTGGCAGGAGCCGCAACCGCTGCCGCGCGTCGGCCTCTATCACCCGCGGCGCAGCCCGGCGGCGCTGGCCGACTGGCAGGCGCAATGGCAACCCGGCGCGCCTGTGGTGGCGCTGCTGTTCTACCGCAACCATGTGCAGTCGGCGAACACCGCCTTCGTCGATACCTTCTGCCAGCACCTGTTCAACCAGGGCCTCAACCCGCTGCCGATTGCGGTAGCCAGCCTGAAGGAGCCGGCCTGTCTGGATCAGGTGCAGGCCTGGCTGGATGACACTGACGCCGCACTGATCATCAATACCACCGGCTTTGCCCTGTCCAACCCCGAGGCGCCGCAGGCGCGGGTGTTCCGCCGGGAGATCCCGGTGCTGCAGGCCATCTGCTCGCTGGACAATCAGGCGCAATGGCAGGCCAGCGCCCAGGGCCTGGGCTCGCGCGACCTGGCCATGCATGTGGTGCTGCCGGAGCTGGATGGCCGGCTGATAGGCACTGCCATCAGCTTCAAGGGCCTGGCCTGGCGCAGCGAACGCAGCCAGAGCGATGTGGTGTGCTATCAGGCCCATGAGTCGGGCATGGCTTTCGTCGCCGAACTGGCACGTAACTGGTGCCAACTGGCGATAAAAGTAAAGGATCAAAAGCGAATCGGCCTGATCCTGGCCAACTACCCGACCCGTGATGGTCGCATCGGCAATGGCGTGGGCCTGGATACTCCCGCCGCCGCCCTGAATATCCTCCGCGCCCTGCAAGCCCAGGATTATCCGGTGGATAACCTGCCGGACAGCGGCACCGCACTTGTCCACAGCCTGCTCGGCGGCGTCACCAACGATCTGGATGGCCTGGATACACGGCCCTGTGCGCAAAGTCTGGCACTGGACGACTATCTGCGGTTTTTCCACAGCCTGCCTGAGCAGAATCAGCAGGCAGTGCGCGAGCGCTGGGGCGAGCCGCAGGACGATCCCATGTTCCGCAGCGGGCGGATGATGGTCGCCGGCCTGCGCTTCGGTCTGTGCTTCGTCGGCATCCAGCCGGCGCGCGGCTATCAGCTCGACCCGGCGGCGGTGTATCACGACCCCGATCTGGTGCCGCCGCACGGCTATATCGCCTTCTACGCCTGGCTGCGCACGGCCTTCGCCGCCGATGCGCTGATCCACGTCGGCAAGCATGGCAATCTGGAATGGCTGCCGGGCAAGAGCGTCGGCCTGTCCGAGGGCTGCTGGCCGCAGGCGCTGATCGGCCCGCTGCCGAATATCTATCCCTTTATCGTCAACGACCCGGGCGAGGGCGCGCAGGCCAAGCGCCGCACCCAGGCGGTGATCATCGACCATCTGATGCCGCCGCTGACCCGCGCCGAAAGCTATGGCCCGCTGCGTGATCTGGAGCGCCTGGCCGACGAGTACTACGACGCCAGCCAGCTCGACCAGCGCCGCGCCGTGGAGCTACGCGGCGAGATCCTGGCCAAGGTGCGCGAGGCCAGCCTCGACCGCGAGCTGGGCCTGCAACTCAACGACGATGCCGACAGCTGGCTGCCGCAGCTCGATGCCTACCTGTGCGACCTCAAGGAATCGCAGATCCGCGACGGCCTGCATGTGTTCGGCGAGTCGCCCGCCGGGCAACTGCGCCGCGACACCCTGCTGGCGTTGCTGCGCATCCCCCGTGGCGATGGCCAGGGCGCCAATGCCAGCCTGCTGCGCGCGCTGGCGCGCGGCCTGGAGCTGGGCCTAGATCCGCTGGACTGCGATATGGGCCAGGCCTGGGCGGGGCCCCGTCCACAGGCGCTGATGACTGTGGATAACAGCCTGTGGCGCACCGTCGGCGATACCCGCGAGCGCCTGGAGCTGCTGGCGCTGAGGCTGATCGAACAGCGCCTAGCAGGGGAGTGCAGCGAAGCCTTTGGCGCCGAGGTGGCGCTGATTCTCGACGGCCTGGCCGAGCATATCGCGCCGTTGCTGGATGCCTGCGGCGAAGCCGAGATGGGTGGCCTGTTGGCGGCACTGGAAGGGCGTTTCGTGCCCGCCGGGCCGAGCGGCGCACCGAGCCGTGGGCGACTCGATGTGCTGCCCACCGGGCGCAACTTCTTCACCGTCGACGTACGCCATCTGCCCACGCCGACCGCCTGGCGCCTCGGCGTGCAGGCGGCTGATCGTCTGCTCGAACGCCATCTGCAGGACGAGGGCGACCACCTGCGCCAGCTCGGCCTGTCGGTATGGGGCACGGCGACCATGCGCACCGGTGGCGACGATATCGCCCAGGCCCTGGCGCTGATGGGCGTGCGCCCGGTATGGCAGCCGGGCAGCCAGCGCGTCGAGCGTTTCGAGGTGTTGCCGCTGGAGCAGTTGGGCCGCCCCCGGGTGGATGTCACCCTGCGCGTGTCGGGCTTCTTCCGCGATGCCTTCAGCAACCTGATCCGCCTGTTCGACGAGGCCGTGCAGGCGGTGATCGAGCTGGACGAGCCGGAAGACATGAACCCGCTGTCGGCGCGGGTCTGGCGCGAGTCGCTGGCGCTCAAGGATGGTGGCCTGGATGAAGCCGAGGCGCGGCGTCAGGCCGGCTGGCGGGTGTTCGGCGCCAAGCCGGGGGCCTATGGCGCCGGGG